>NZ_VXLC01000001.1 GCF_008704205.1 Nocardia colli
GATGATCCGGATCCAACGGCACATAAGCACCACCCGCGACGCTCACCGCGTACATACCGACAACCAGATCGATCGACCGGCGCATACCGAGAGCGACCATCGAGTCCGGGCCCACACCCAGCGAGATCAGATGACGCGCAAGACGATTCACCCGCGCCGAGAACTCGGCATAGGACAGACTCGTCCCCTCGAACGTCAAAGCGGTGGCATCCGGCGTCCGAGCGACCTGCGCCTCGAACATCGACACCAACGTCGCCGACTCATCCACCGCATACGCGGTGGCATTCCAGGCGCTCAGCGAGGCCCGCTCGCCGTCGATCAGCAGATCGATATCGCCGACGACCGTCGTCGGGTCCGCGACGACCGCGTCGAGCACCAGCCGCAGACGAGTCGCGATCATCTCGACCGTTGCCGCATCGAACAGATCGGTCGCGTACTCGAGTACCGCGGCAAGCCCACCCGGGCCGGCTTCTGTCACAGTCAGCTGTAGATCGAACTTCGCTGTGTTCGTGTCGATCTCGATCCGCGACGCCGCGAGCCCGGCCAATTCGATGGACTCTTGCGCGGTGTTCTGGAAGTCGAGCATTACTTGGAACAGCGGGTGCCGTGCCGCAGAGCGTTGCGGCCGCAGGACCTCCACCAGTCGCTCGAACGGGACGTCGGCGTGCGCGAATGCGGCCAGGTCGTCATCGCGAATGGCGGCGAGCAGTGCCGTGAACGACAGCTCCGGCGGTACCTGGGCTCGTAGCACCAGCGTGTTGACGAACATGCCGACCAGGTCGTCCAGCGCTCGCGCGCCACGTCCGGCCACCGGCGTACCGATCGCGATATCGTGCTGACCAGACAGTTTCGTCAGCAGCGTCGCGAACGCAGCATGCACCACCATGAACAGCGACGCATTCGCCGCCTCGGCGATCCCCCGCAACCGCCGGTGCGTCGCCGCGTCGATGGTGAAGGCATGACGGGCACCACGACCCGAAGCGAGCGCCGGACGCGGGCGGTCGGTCGGCAAGGTCAGCGCGTCCGGCAATCCGTCGAGCGCGGTCGACCAGTACCGGATCTGCCCGGCCAGCACGGACTCCGGATCGTCCTCGGATCCCAATGTCTCCCGCTGCCACAGCGTGTAGTCGGCGTACTGCACCGGCAGCGGTGACCAGTCCGGTTCCCTACCGGCACGACGAGCCGCGTAGGCGCGCATGAGATCGCGGGTCAACACCGCGATGGACCAGCCGTCCGCACTGAGGTGGTGCATCGCGACGATCAGCACATGTTCGTCGGAACCGTTGCGCAGCAGGGTCAGTCGAACCGGCGGCTCCCGATCCACCTGAAACGGTGCCACCGCGGCGGCATCGAGGTGCCCGGCAAGATCGGCTGCATCGATCTCCTGAGGCTCCAGGACGACAGATAACTCGTCGACCGCCGAGATCTCTTGGTGCGGAATACCCTCGGCTGCTGGATAACTGGTGCGCAACGCCTCATGCCTGGCGAACACGTCGGTGACCGCCGCCGCGAATTCCGCGTATTCGAGCGCGCCACGTAGCCGAACCGCGGCGACCAGATTGTTCGCCACCGAGTCGGCGTCGAACTGGTGCAGAAACCACATCCGTTGCTGCGCATAGGACAACGGCACGTGCTCCGGACGTTCCGATGTAGTCAGCTCGCGCCGTGCTCGCACCGAACTGGATGCGGCCAGGTGGGCGGCCAGCGCTCCGACGACCGGGTACTCGAACAGCATCCGCACCGGCGCATCGACATTCAGCTCCGCGGCGATCCGGGCCGCGATCTGCGTGGCGACCAACGAGTTCCCGCCGAGCGCGAAGAAGTCGTCGTCCAGCCCCACCAGATCGAGTCCCAGCACCTGCCCGAAGATCGCGGCGACGACCCGCTCGGCGGCCGTGACCGGCGCTCGAAACGCCTTGGCGGCAATGACCGGATCCGGCAGCGCCTGACGATCCAACTTGCCCGAAGCACTCAACGGCATGGCCGGCAACGACACGTACGCGGTCGGCACCATGTACGAGGGCAGTGCGGCCCGCAACCGTGCTTCGAGCGCCGGCGCATCAACCTCTGTCACCACGTACGCGACGAGCAATTCGCCTGCCGGGTGGGCGAATACCCGCACCGCCGCGGCACGCACCTCGGCCGATGCCAGCAGCGCGGCCTCGATCTCGCCCAGTTCGATCCGCTGCCCACGCAGCTTCACCTGAAAATCACTGCGCCCCAGATACTCCAGCGCACCCGCTCGGTTCCGCCGGACCAGATCGCCAGTGCGATACATGCGCGCCCCGGCCGGCCCGTACGGATTCGCCACGAACCGTTCAGCACTCAGGTCCGCGCGCCCGTGGTAACCGCGCGCCACCTGAACACCCGACAGATATAGCTCACCGATCACGTTGCCGGGCACCGGACGCAGCCGCGTATCGAGGACCAGCACATGGCTGTCGAGTACCGGACCACCGATCGGCACCGGCCCGGACGCTGCGGGGTCGACCGGCGCGTGCGTCGCGTGCACGGTGAATTCCGTAGGGCCGTACAGGTTGTACAACCTCGCGGAACTGACCGCGCCGAACGTCGCGGCAGCTTCGCCGGTCATCGCTTCACCGGCAACCAGCACAATGCGTAGCGACCCGAGCGCAGTTGCCGATACGGCATCGGCGAATACGGTCAACATCGACGGCACGAACGACGTCATCGTGACCCTGTGGGTGGCAATGACCTCCGCGAGATAGGCGCTGTCCCGATGCCCGTCGTGCTCCGCGACCACCACCCGAGCACCCCGAGCCAACGGAGCGAACAACTCCCACACCGACACGTCGAACGTCGCCGGGGTCTTGAACAACACGACGTCACACGGCCCGATGCCGTACTCGCCCGCGATCCAGGTGATCTGGTTCACCGCCGAAGAGTGCTGAACCGCCACACCTTTCGGCCGCCCAGTGGACCCGGAGGTGAAGATGACATACGCGGTGTTCGCCGACCGGAGCGGCGCCGGCCGATCCGCATCGGTCACCGGCGCATTCGAATACCTGGCGTAGTCGAGGACATCGACGGCGATGGCGTCCCCCGCCCACCCATCACCGGATCGGGTCAGAACGCAGACCGGACGAGCCGAAGCGACAACATGCTCGATCCGCGCCCTCGGCTGATCCGGATCGACCGGAACGTACGCGCCGCCCGCGGTCAGCACCGCGTACACCGCGACCACCAACTCGACAGACCGGCGCATACCCAGCACCACAAGTGCTTCCGGCCCGACCCCCGCCTCGATCAGCACCCGCGCGAGCCGGTTGACGTCCGCCGCCAACTCCGCGTACGTCAGCGCACGATCGCCCTCGACCACCGCGATCGCGTCCGGCGTCCGCCGCACCTGCGCCTCGAAGGCGGTGAGCAAGGTCCCCGCACCAGCCTGCCGAGCATCCCGCCCACATTCGATGGCCCTGCGGGCACCCGCGGCGTCGAGCAGCGGCAGATCGCCCACCGCGGTGTCGGCGTCGTCGATGATCGCCCGCAGAAATCGCACGAACCACTGCGCGTAGTCGGCGATGGTGGATTCGTCGAATAGATCCGTGGCGTAGGTGAATTCCGCCCGGATCCCCGCCGGTGCCGAACCTTCCCTGAGTCCGGCACCGGCGAAGCCTTCCGTGACCGCCGAGCTTGCGGCAACCTCCGAGCTTCCGGTCACCGTCGCGTGCTCGGTCACCGTCAGCAGGAGGTCGAACTTGGTCACTCCGGTGTCCAGGGTACTGGTCAGCACCGACATGTCGGGCAGTTCGAACGCGATTGCCTCCGCATTGTCGAAGGCGAGCATTACCTGAAACAGCGGATGCCGTGCTTGCGAGCGTGCCGGGTTGATGGCCTCGACTAGCTGCTCGAACGGGAGTTCGGCGTGTCCGAGGGCGGCGAGGTCGGCCTCCCGGACCCGGGCGAGCAGGGTCGCGACGGGGTCTGCGAAGTCGATCGTGGTCCGCAGCACCAGCGTGTTGACGAACATCCCGACGAGGTCGTCCAGCGCCCGGTCGCCGCGTCCCGCGACCGGGGTGCCGATCACGATGTCGGTGTTGCCGGACAACCGCGCCAGCAACGCCGCCAGCGCGGCGTGCAGCACCATGAACGTCGAAACACCGTGAGCGCGTGCGCGGTCTGCGATCCCGGCGTGCACCGGGCCGGGCAGTTCGAAGCCGAACACCGCGCCACGCCCGGAACTCACCGCGGGCCGCGGCCGGTCGGCGGGCAGATCGAGCTGATCGGGAGCGCCGGCCAGCGTCTCGGTCCAGAACGCCAACTGGTCGGGATAGGCCGATGATTCGAGCAGCTCCCGCTGCCAGAGGCTGTAGTCCGCGTACTGCACCGGCAGCGGCGCCCAGTCGGGCGCGGCACCGCCCTGCCGGGCGCCGTAGGCGATCATCACGTCGCGGGCCAGCACCCGCAGCGAAAGGCCGTCGGCGGCAATGTGATGCAGCACCAGCGCCAAGGCGCAGCTGCCGTCGTCCAGCACGAACACCCGCGCCCGGATCGGGATCTCGCGTTCCACATCGAAGCCGCGCGCCGCGAACTCGGCCAGCTCGGCGTCGAGTTCGTCCGCGCCGATCGATTCCGGCGCGTCGCTCACCGCGGCGACCGACAACACCACCTGCCGCGCCGCCGCGCCGGTGGCATCACCGGGCAGCAGCGCGGGGAAGATGGTGCGCAGCACCTCGTGCCGGGCCACGACATCATCGAGCGCGCGGCGCAGCGCCGCGATATCGACCGCGCCGCGCAGCCGGACCACGAACGGCATGTTGTAAGCCGCGCCCGCCCGCTCGAATCGGTTCAGGAACCAGATCCGCTGCTGTGCGGGTGAGAGCGGAACCAGCGGCGGCCGTGGCCGTGCCCGCAGCTGCGCGACCACGGGCGCGCCGCCGGATCCACCCGCCCGCTCGATCAGTTCGGCGAGGCCGGACACCGTTGGGGCGGTGAACACCTCGCGAACTCCGAGCAGGCAGCCGAGGTCGGTGCCGAGCCGGGCGGCGACCTGGGTCGCGACCAAGCTGTTGCCACCGAGGGCGAAGAAGTCGTCGGTGCGGCCGACCGGTGCGCGGCCGAGCACCTCGCCGAATACGCGGGCCACCGCCTGCTCGGTGGGCGTCGTCGGCGCGTGATACTCCGCGCTCGGCCGGACCGGGGCAGGCAGCGCCGATCGGTCCAGCTTGCCGGAGGCGTTGACCGGCAGCGTGTCGAGCACCATGTAGGTCGCCGGCACCATGTAGCCGGGTAGCGCACGTGCCGCGGCGGCGCGCAGCTGCGCGGAATGCACGGTCCCGGGCTCGGATTCGACGACGTAGGCGACGAGCTGCTCGCCGATTCCGGCGTCGTCACGCACCACGACGACCGCGCGGACCACCGAATCGACCGCGCCGAGCACGGATTCGATCTCGCCGAGCTCGATCCGCAGCCCGCGCAGCTTCACCTGGAAGTCGGTGCGGCCCAGGTATTCGAGCTGGCCGCGAGTGGTCCAGCGGACCAGATCGCCGGTGCGGTACATCCGATTGCCGGTCGCGGGCCCGCCGAACGGATCCGCGACGAACCGCGCCGCGGTCAGTCCCGGCTGCGCCACGTAACCCCGGGCGAGCTGTACCCCCGACAGATACAGCTCACCCGGCGCCCCGACCGGAACCGGCCGCAGCCGCGAATCGAGGACATAGAGCCTGGTATTGAATACCGGCGCGCCGATCGGCACCGAGAGGGTATCGGTGTCGATCACTTCGTGAAAGGTCACGTCGACCGCGGCCTCGGTCGGACCGTACAGGTTGTGCAGCCGGGCGCCGGTCGATACCCGCAGCCGCTGGGCGAGCGCGGCGGGCAGCGCCTCACCGGAGGCGAACACCGAGCGCAACGTGGTCCGGCGGGCGAAGTCGTGGTTCGCCAGGAACGCCTCGAGCATGGACGGCACGAAATGCGCTGTGGTGACGCCGTACTCGGCGATCACCTCGCGGAGGTAGGCCGGGTCGCGATGCCCGTCGGGATGCGCGAGCACCAGCGTCGCGCCGATCTGCAACGGCCAGAAGAACTCCCAGACCGAGACGTCGAAGGTCGCCGGAGTCTTCTGCAACACAACATCTTCGGTGCTCAGCCGGTAGGCGCTCTGCATCCAGACGAGCCGGTTCACGATCGCCTGATGGGTGATCGCCACGCCCTTCGGCAGGCCGGTGGAGCCCGAGGTGAAGATCACATACGCGGGGTGTTCCGAACGCAGCGCGGCGGTGCGCTCGCGATCCCACACGCGGCCCACGGAATAGGTCGCCTCGAGGTCGTTCAGCCGCAGCACCGGCGTCGCGGAGACCACGTCGTCCTCGGTGATCAGCACACACATCGGGCGCGCGAGCTCCAGGATGTGCGCGGTGCGCTCGGCCGGATGGTCCGGGTCCAGGGGCACGTAGGCGGCGCCGGCCGCGAGGATCGCGTAGATCGCGACCACGAGTTCGGGTGAACGCCTGATATGCAGCGCGACCAGGGTCTCCGGCCCGGCGCCGCGCGCGATCAGATGCCGTGCCAGCTGGTTACTGCGCGCGGACAATTCGGCGTAGGTCAGGTCCGCCGCGCCCGGGTATCGCACGGCGACCGCGTCCGGGGTGCGCGTGGCCTGCGCCTCGAACATCGCGACCAAGGTGGCCCTGGGCGCGGCGCCCGAGCATCGATCGGTCAGCACCGTGTTCACATCGAAGGCGGTGGCGTTCCAGATCCGGGTACTGACCTCGAGCTCCAGCTCGGTCGCGACCGGCACCTCGCTCATCGGTGTGCTCGCGTCGGTGCCGAGTAAACGCTCGAGGTAGCGGAGGAAACGGGCGTGGTGCCTGGCGATGTCGTCGGCGGTGTAGAGATTCGGGTTGGCCTCGAAATCCACGTGCACGCCGTCGCGTTCGCCGTAGTAGACGTTCAGGCTGAGATCTTCGACCGGACCGGTGGAGAGCACGCGGTAGTAGCCGACCGTATCGCCGAGGGCCAGGTCGTTACGGAACAGCATGATGTTTGCCAGCGGCCCGAACAGCGCGCGGCGTGTGGAGCCGCCGGCGTGCTCGGCATCGCGGCGGATGTCCTCGTGGCGGTAGCGCTGGTGGCGCAGCGCGCCGGTCACCTCGACCCTCGTCGCGCGCAGCAGCGCGCCCCAGGTGGTCTCGCCGATCGGGAGCCGCAGCGGCACGATGTTGGACAGCATGCCCGCCGAGCGCCGCAGCGCCGCCGTGGTGCGCGCGGTGACCGGGAGGCTGAGCACCGCCTCGTCACGGTCGGCCAGCCGGGCGAGGTACCCGGCGAACGCGGCGAGCAGTACTACCGCGGGCGTCGAATCCTGGCTCTCGGCAAGCAAATTCAGTCGCGCCACCTGGGCCGCCGACAGCGGTCGTCCGGCGATCAGGTTGCTCGCCGCGCGCGTCGCGGTGCGTCCGTCGAGGCTGGTCGCGCCGTCCAGCCCGGCGACTCGTTCGGCCCAGTGCGTGCGGTCGGTCGCCTGGCGGGCGCTGTCCCGGTAGTCGAGCTCGCCGGCGACCAGGTCCGCCATCGTGCTCGGTCGCACCGGCGTGGGTTCGGTGCCGCGCAGCCGGGCGGTATAGAGCTCGGCGATCCGCATCATGTTGGTCAGCGCGCCGTACCCGTCCAGCACGATGTGATGCACCCGCAGGTACCAGAAGTATCTGTGCTCGGCGATCCGCAGCACCGCGCCCGCGAACAGCCGATCGGTCAGCAGGTCGACCGGCGTGCTCGCGTCGGTGCGCATCCATTCGTGCGCGGCGGCCTCGGGGTCGGGTTGGGTGCGCAGGTCGATCAGCGGGATGTCGATCGAGAGCGCCGGGTCGACGCATTGGTAAGGCACACCGCCGGATTCGCCGAGCCGCACCAGCACCGATTCGAACTCCCGGCCCGCCTCGGTCGAGACCTGTTGCAGCAGGGCGGCATCCAGCTCGCCACGGACATCGACGTACTGCGCGATATTGATCGGCACATCCGGATCGAGCAGCTGCGCGTACCAGACGCCGAGCTGCGCGGGGGCGAGCGGAAACGACGCGGGGACCGCGGCCGCCGGCGGCCGCACACTGAACCGGCCCAACTCCGTACCGTGCACCAGAGCCTCCTAGATTTGCGAAACAACAGCTGGCCGAATGGTTTTGGGCAGCGCGAATAAGCCATGGCAGGGACGGGCTGAGCCCGCATGCATGGCGTCGACCAGCACAGGCGATTCGGTGAATGCGCGTAACGCGAAGCGTCACCGCGAGATCCGACAGATTTCCCGCCGTCGGCCCAACTCTTGCTCGATCCTCCAACTTCACTGCCGCTCGGCGGGCGTCGCGGCCATGTCGGCTACATCACACGGAGCTGATCCGTGCATTGCGAACACTAGGCGTTCGGTTAATAAAAAGGAACTTTTTCCCTCAAAAACTTCTGGTCACTTGTCCAGGACCACTACCAGGGCCGACGCGGCCAGACAGAAGTGTGTGCGCGACCACATCAAGGTCACGTTTGTGAGCTACCACACGTTCGGAAGTGCAGACTATGAGCCGGAACGTTGCATCCACGTTGCATCGGCGCCGAGCCGCCGATCGAGCACCCGGATCTTGGCCTCGATCTGCGCATACAGGGGCGAATCACGATCGACTGTCGCCCGGTAGGCGGCCCACGCGGCGGCGTCGTCGCGGCCCTCGGCGCCCGCGGTCCAGCGGCGCAGCACGCCGGAATCACCCGAACTCAGGACGGCGGTGCGCAGTCGCACCCGCAGTTCGTCGCGAATGTCGATAATCCCCGGCGCGGTCGAGCGCGGCAGGACCGGTCCGGCATAGAGCCGCAATGCCGCATCGACATCACCGGAGTCGAGCGCGGCCCGCAGCGCCTCCACATCGGTTGCGATATGGACGCGCAAACGGTAAGGGCGCGAACCGAATACGGTCGGGCCGACCACGCTGCGCAAGCGGGACACCGCGGCGCGGATGGTGCCGTTGTCCAGATCCGTGTCGTCGAGCAGCAGCGCGAGGTGATCGGCGCCGAGGCCCTCCAGGTGTTCGGTGAGCAGCAGCAGGATCTCGGCGTGCCGTTGCGACAACGGGACCCGGTCGCCCGCGACGCTCAATTGCGGCTGCCCGAGACCGAGCACCTCCAGACCCAGCCGGCCCGACGTCGGCGCGTCGAGCGCCTGGCCGCCCGGGGAACCGTGCCGGGTCGAGCGCATCGCGGCCAGCAGCAGATCCATTTCCGCGGCGGTCGCGGCGGCCTTGACCAGGGCGAGGATCTCCGGCTGGGCGACCCGCACGCCGCCGGCGATCATCAGCACGCCGACCAGCCTGCCGTCCGGATCATGCACCGGCGCAGCGGCTCCGGTGATCTGATGCATCCGGTGCAGGAAGTGTTCGGGGCCGTGGATCCAAGCGGCCCGGCCGGTGCGCACCACCAGGCCGACCGCGTTCGTGCCGATGCGGCGCTCGCTCAGATCGTCGCCGGCCCGCAGCCCGATCTCGGCGGCCGCGCCGACCTGATCCGGATTGCCGTGCACGGAGAGCACCCGGCCGAACTGATCGGCGACCACGACGATCAAACCCGTTCTGGCCGTGTCCTGTACGAGCAGTTTGTCGATCAGCGGCATCAGCGTGGCGATCGGGTGCGCCTCGCGATAGCGCTGCAGATCGGCGCCGCGCAGACCGCGCCCGTCCAGCGGATCCAGCGGATCGACGCCGCCGCGCACGCTGCGCAGCCAGGATTCGAGCACGGCAGGGCGCAACAATCCGGCAAGCTGGGTAAGCTGATCGCCACCCGCGCTAAGGTATCCGTGGGCCTGCGCGGCATAGGCCTCGAGCGCGCCGAGTTGCGTGCCGGGCTCGACGCCGTGCTGTGGGGGCCGCCCACCTGCAATGTTGCTGACCATTTGCCTTTCTTTCCGACCCAAACTGTACCGGCGGTGATACCGCGGCAAGGGCGGATGCCTGGGTTTGTCCGCCAGGTCACACCGTGTTTGTACCCCTTACAAATGTGACCTATCCGTCTTCCACATCACCGCCCGAGGTAGTCCGCGACGTTTTCCGCGATCATCACCGTGCTCGCCTGCGGGCCGCGGCTCAGCGGCACCGGGACGACGGAGAGATCGACCACCGACAAACCGGTCACTCCGTGCACTCGGCACAACTCGTCCACCACCGCCCGATCGTCGGTGGCGGGTCCCATTCGGCAGGTTCCGGACAGGTGTTGCGAGGTAGCCAGATTCGCGTGCAGCCACGCATCGGCGGCTTTCGAGGGCTGCGGCAGCGGGTCGGTGACCGGTTGCGCGGACATCCCGTGCAGCACCTCCGCGGCCGTCGCGACCGCGGCGCGCAGCCGGGTCCGATCGTGCTCGGCCGCGAGATACCGGTGCTCGATCACCGGCGGCACTGCCGGGTCGGCCGAGCGCAACCGCAGCACGCCTGCGGACTGCGGGCGCATGAGGGCGACGCCGAGGCGTCGAACGCCGGCGCTGAAAGCGGTCGTGTACGGCCGGATTTCGATGTCGTCCTGCTCCAGCACGTATTCCAGTGGGACGGTTGCCTGTTCGTCGGCGCCGAGCCGGTATTCGAGGCCGATCTCCGGGTGGTCGGTGAACCAGGCGCCGACCGGGGCGTCCTGCACGACCGGGATATCCAGGGCCCGGAGGTGTTCGGCGGCGCCGATGCCGGAACGCAGGAGCAGCGCGGCGGATTCGATCGCGCCCGCGCTGAGCACGATGCGGTCGGCCCAGATGGTCTCGGATCGGTTCTCCTGCACGACATCGATACCGACCGCATGAGCGCCACGAAAGCGGATGCGCAGCACCGACGTTGCGCCCTGAACCGTGAGGTTCGGCCGGGACAACGCGGGCAAGAGATATCCGGATGCCGCGCTGACCCGTTTACCGTCCTCGATATTGCACGGCACCGCGCCGACGCCATCGACAGCGCCGTGCGCTTCGTTCAGATCGGGTATCGCCGGAAAACCCAGTGCCGCACAGGCAGTCGCGAACCGTTCGCTCGACGCGACCGGATTCGCGCTGCGGCGCACCGGAATCGGGCCGGACCGTCCGTGCCACGGGCGATCACCGAAGTCGAGGTCGCGCTCCGAACGGCAGTACGCGAGCAGCACCGAATCGAACGACCACAGCTTCGACGGCCCGAGCGCACCGCTCCACGCCTCGAAGTCCGCGGCGGTGGCCCGCACGAAGTAGCTGCCGTTGACCGCGCCGGACCCGCCGATCACCTTGCCGCGCACGATGTTTGCGGTGACCGCGACGCCGTCGTCGGCCAGCGTGACCGGATAGCGCCACAGCCATGGCGCGTCCGCGCCGACCGGCAGGCGGGCGGCATCGAGCAGCTCCGCCGGGAATCCGGCCGGCGCGCGCCACATCGGCCCGGCCTCCAGCAGTCGAACGGTGTGGTCCGGATTCTCACTCAGCCGCGCCGCGAGCACGCAGCCCGCGGTTCCGCCTCCGACGATGAGCGTGTCGGTCATCCGAACCCTGTCCGATCAGTGTGACCGCGCCGATCAGTGTGACGGCGCAGTAGGTTTCAGCGATTCCGGGCTGCGCGCGCGGAACGCGCCCACCCAGAGGCCGGTGCCGTAGGCGATGTCGTCGAGCCGCTTGTACGCCACGTAACGCACCGGATCGAGGCCACCGGCATCGCGATGGGTGAACCAGTCGGCGAGGCCGTCCGCGACGGCCATGGTGATCGCGATCCGCCGAATGCGCCGCGAGGCAAGCATTGCCAGCAGGGTCACCGGCCAGTAGTGCCTGCACATCGCCGAGGCCAGCCGCCACAGCCCGGCGAAGAAACCGCGGGACAGGTAGATCGCGGCGATCCGCGTCGGGTTGTCCAGCTCGGCGAAGACCCGGCGTAGTCGGACCAGCGCGGTGACCAAGGTGATCACCCCGCCGATCAGTCCCCACTTCGACAGCGTGGCGAACAGGAACGCGGCCAGCATCGTCCAGGAGGGCAGCGACAACGGTGAGACCATCCCGGGATGGCGCTCGCCGAGCGGCGCAGCGCCCGTGCCGTAGAACATCTTTCGGCCGAACCAGGCGCGGAAGGAGACCCGGTGGTCGTGCGCGACGTGTGCGGCCGGCTCGTAGCGCAGCCGCCAACCGGCCTGCTCGAGCCGCCAGCACAGGTCGACGTCCTCGGCGACCAGCATCGACTCGTCGAAGCCGTCCTGCGCCAGCAGCGCCCGGCGGCGCACCAGCAGCGCGGCACTCGGCACGTAGGAGACCAGGCCGTGCGACTGTACGGCGGCCTCGCGCCGGCCCAGGTCCAACGAGGAGCGGGTGTGCTCGTAGCGGGCGAGGGCATTGGACTCCGGATCCAGCGCGACGATCCTGGGGGCGACCAGCGCCACCTCCGGGTCGCTGAAATGCCCGAGCATCACCTCGAGCCAGCCGCTGCGCGGCACCACGTCGGAATCGAGGAACGCGACGAAGTCGGTTGTCGCGGCCTTCAATCCGGCGTTGCGCGCGGCGGCGGGGCCCTGCTTCTCGTCGTGGCGCAGCACGGTCACCCGGCAGCGGGTGCCCCGGTCGCGCGGGATCTGCACCGGCTGGTCCGAGCCGTCGTCGACGACGATGACGTTGTGCCCGCGCAGTGCGGCGAGCAACCTGGCCAGTCCGTCGGGGTTGTTGTGCAGCGGCACGATGACGGTGACGTCCTCGGGGGACGGGAGCAGCCGGGGACGCGGGTTGGCAACTCCGGAGTCGAGCAGCCGTCTGGCAACGGTCGCGGACTTCGGGCCGGTCACCTCGAGGTACCCGTCGCCGATCATCTCGGCGGCCTCCGGGGCAAGTCGCAGCAACCGAGCGGGCGAGCCGCCGATCAGCACCCGCCCTCCGGAGTATGCGCGTACCCGTGGATCAATCCGCACCCCGAATCCGTCGGGCAGGCGATCATGGCGCATTCCTGGCATGCTAGGCGGAGATTCGCGCACAAGCATCATCCGTCCGGTTTAAAGGACAGAATTCCGCACGAATCCGGCACGCCGAGCCCCGCGACAGTCGTTGCGGCGGACGATGAAGCGCCGACTTCCGCTCGATTCCAGCATCCGGCAACGCGGCGGCAATCGGCCGGTCGTGACCGGAAGACCCCCGCCGCGCGGACGGCAGCATACGACTGGCTACTGCCGTGCATCAGGCCAGCGGACTCTCGTCGCAGGCGCGCGCCGGCGGACGTTCAGGCGGAAATACGCTCGGGCGCGTCACGGACAGGGTCAGCGGAACCGGCGCGGGTTTACGCGCGCCCGCCCTCGGCGTCACCCGCCGGGAGTGATCGACCGACGAGCGCGGGATCAACCGCGCGGTGTCGGCCAGCGCGGCCTCGCCGTAACCCTGGACGCATTCCGGGTCCGGCCCGTCGGCGGGCAGGCCGGTGAAGAACTTGGCCGCCATGCAGCCGCCGCGGCACGAGTCGTAGTGACTGCACGACGCGCACGCTCCGCCACCGCTCGGCTCGCGCAGCTCGGCGAAGAGCGCCGACTCGTGCCAGACCGTGCGAAAACCACCGTCGGACACCACATTTCCGGCATGGAACCGGTCGTGGATGGTGAACGGGCAGGCGTACACGTCGCCGAGCGGATCGACCAGGCAGACCACCCGGCCGGCGCCGCACATGTTCAATCCGGGCAGCGCCTCGCCGAACGCGGACAGGTGGAAGAACGAGTCGCCGGTGAGCACGCCCTCGCCGTTGCGCACCAGCCAGTCGTAGAGCACCCGCTGCTGCTCCTGGGTCGGATGCAGCTCGTCCCAGACGTCCGCGCCGCGACCGGACGGGCGCAGCCGGGTCAATCGCAAGGTGGCGCCGTACTTTTCGGCGATCGCCCGGAACTCGTCGAGCTGACCGATGTTGTGCCTGGTCGCCACGACGGACAGCTTCGCGTCCTGGAAGCCCGCCGCCGCAAGGTTTTCCAGCGCGCGGATGGCCATGTCGTAGGAGCCGGGTCCGCGCACCGCGTCGTTCACCGCGGCGTCGGCGCCGTCGAGTGAGATCTGTACGTCGACATAGTCGCTCGCGGCCAGCCGGGCGGCGACCTCCGGGGTGATCCGAACTCCGTTGGTGGAGAACTTCACTCCGACATGGTGCTCGGTCGCGTAGTCGACCAGCTCCCAGAAGTCCGGGCGCACAGTCGGTTCGCCGCCGCCGATGTTCACGTAGAAGATCTGCATGCGCTCGAACTCGTCGATCAGCGCCTTGCACTGTTCGGTGCTCAGCTCCCGCGGATCGCGGCGGCCGGACGAGGACAGGCAGTGCACGCACGACAGGTTGCAGGCGTAGGTCAGTTCCCAGGTCAGGCAAATCGGTGCGGCCAGACCGGTTTCGAACCGATCGATCAGGCGCACCGCCTTGTCGGACGACGGGACCACCCCCGCCGCCGACGACGCCGCGACCGAACGCACCGCGGCGGGCGCCTGCGGAGCGTCCGCGGGCGCACCGACGATCATGTCCGAATCGACCAGCTGGGTCAGCGCTTTCACGTATTGCGCGGAATTCGCGTCGGTGACGCCCGCCGCGCGCATGGCCGTGCGGGCCGAGGTGTGCTCCGGCAGCGACCGCACGATCTCGACGATCCGCGGACTCTTCAGGAAGGAGAGCTTGCGGGTGCCGAAGTGGTAGAGCAGCGCACCGAACGGTTCCGGCCGCAGGGCCACCCGCGGATGCAGCTGCCATCGGGTATCGAGATCGAGCATGGTCTCCACCGCCTTCGTCAGTACACGCCGCACATGCCGTCGATGGACACCTCTTCGATGAGGGTCTCCTCGATCAGCGGTGCCGCGTCCTCGTGTGCCTCGACCGTGCCGACCGTTCCCGAGTGGTCGGTGTCGGTGTGTCCGTTGGATCCGTATTCCGGCATCTCTACCTCCGAGCGAGCGATCCGTGCCTGCGGCCGCCAGCTGGTGGCCGCCGTCACACGATAACGTCATTCGATGACAAAATGGAACCTGTTCTACCAACTGGGACTAGATCTGGACAGATCTCCCTGGTCCGTGGTTCCGCCCAGTCGTACGCACACCGAACCCGCGGCAGCCGCGCCCTCTAGACTTCGGATGGAAAGCAGCTGAACAGGACGTGACGGGCGACACGCGCCCGCGGTGGTAGAGGTGGCATGGGAGTCGGACGAATGCAGGCGAGCGGAGGCGGCAATACCCTGTCGGAATCCGAGATCGTCGAGGCCGCGCTGCGGGTGGTCCGCGAAGACGGCGTGGAGAAGTTGTCGATGCGACGGCTCTCCCGGGAACTCGGGGTCTCGCCGATGGCGCCGTACTACTACGTCGCGGACAAGCGCGAACTGCTCGACCTGGTCGCTACCGCCGCACTGACCGGAGTACGCACGCCACCAGCGGAATCCGGCCCGTGGCAGCGCCGGCTGCGCGACCTGATCGACCAGATCGACGACAAGCTGCGCAAGCATCCCGGCCTCGGCGACGTGCTGATCGAGCAGATGCTCGGCAAGCAGCTCGACCTGATCGCGGCCATCATGGAGATCCTGTTCGAGGCGGGTTTCACCGATCGCAACGTGCTGGCCGCGTACGCGACGATCCACACCTACCTGTTCGGCCGCAGCCGGGTGAATCCGCGCGATCGCGCGCCGCTGTCGGACGTCGCGCTGCCCGAGGCGGTCGAGCGCGCCACCAAGTACATGGCCGACCTGCGCGGTAAGTACGCCTACGACTTCGGCATGGAGGTGCTGATCTCCGGTCTGGAGGCTCAGCTTGTCCGGCAGCCGGAGTCCGACGTACGATAAAACTGCAACACGTTCTAGTTTTGCCCGCGCGCAGCGCCGGTACCAGGTTCGAGAGGACAAGATGGACGCAGAATCGCGTAGCGATCCGATGAGGGGTGGCGGTCGGGCGACGGGTGGGCCCACAGTCGAGGTTCCACACGGCTCGCGATCGGTCGTACTGCGGGTAGCCGCGGTCATCACCGAGACGGTCGATACCTGCTCACTGGTCTTCGACATCCCGGACGAGATGACCGAGCGTTTCCGCTACCAGCCCGGCCAGTTCCTCACCCTGCGCATCCCCAGCGACCGGACCGGCTCGGTGGCGCGCTGCTATTCGCTGGCCAGCTCGCCGTACACCGACGATCGGCCGAAGGTCACCGTCAAGCGAACAGTCGAAGGGTACGGCTCGAACTGGTTGTGCGACAACCTGAAAGCGGGCGACTCGCTCGAAGTCCTGCCGCCCTCAGGCGTTTTCACGCCCAAGGATCTCGACGCGGATCTGCTGCTGTTCGGCGCGGGCAGCGGGATCACGCCGGTGATGTCGATCCTCAAGTCGGCGCTCGCGCGCGGCAACGGCCGAATCGTGCTGGTGTACGCCAATCGTGACCACGAGTCGGTGATCTTCGCCGCCGAGCTGCGCGAGCTGGCGGACAAGCATCCGCAGCGGCTCACCGTGATCCACTGGCTCGAATACCTCCAGGGCCTGCCGACCGCCGACGCGCTGGCCACCCTGGTCGCGCCGTATCAGGCGTACGAGGCGTTCATGTGCGGACCGAAGCCGTTCATGGACCGGGTGCACGACGCGCTCGGCCAGCTCGGGATGCCGCGCTCGCGCACGCATGCCGAGGTGTTCAATTCCCTTGCCGGAGACCCGTTCGCGGATCAGGCGCCGGTCGAGGTGTCCGACGAGGAGGCCGCCGGTGCGGCGACGGTCGAGGTGGAACTCGACGGCGAGGTGCACGAGCTGAAGTGGCCGCGCAAGCAGACGCTGGTGGACATCATGCTGGCCAAGGGTCTCGACGTGCCGTATTCCTGCCAGGAGGGCGAATGCGGGTCGTGCGCGTGCACGGTGCTCGAGGGCAAGGTCGAGATGGACAACGCCGAGATCCTCGACCCGGAGGACATCGAGAACGGTTATATCCTGGGCTGCCAGGCACATCCGGTGACGGATCACCTGAAGATCCAGTTCTGAACCGGGTTATCGCGCGCGATAGTCGGCGCGCAGTCCGGCGTCGAGGTGTTCGGTGGCGTAGCTCAGGGCGGTGCGGCCCAGGTTCGCCGCGTGTTTGTCCAGGAAGCCGGTCAGCAGTTGCTGATCGATGCGTTTGCCGATCTCGCGCAGCATCCAGCCGAGCGCCTTCTGGATGAGGTCGCGGCGGTCGTCTAGCAGGCGCTCGGACAACTCGAAAGTGGTTGTGGCGTCCCCGGATTTGATGAACGCGAAGGTGGCGAGCAGGGCAACCCGGCGCTCCCACAGCGAATCCGCGTCCGCCAGTTCGAAGAGCAGATCGCGGGGTTTGTCCAACAGCCATGGGCCGACGATGTTTTCGGCGGACGCGTCGACCAGGTCCCAGTTGTTCACCCGGCCGCGGCGCACGGCGGCCAGATAGCGATCCACCAGCTCCGCGCGGGCCGCGTCGTCGAAGGTGCTCGGCTTGGACGCCTTGGCGAATTTGGCGTTGAGGATGATCAGCCCGGCGAACCGGTCCTCGTGCACGGCGCTGTCCAGCAGCACGTCGATCTCGTCGAGCGACAGTGCCGCAAAGCGTTTCGCGATGCCGCGGCTGGCCGGCACGCGCACGCCGATGAAGACGTCGCCCGCGCCGTACTCCCCCGGACCGGTCTTGAAGAACCGCTGGAGATGGATCGCGTCCGCCGGGTTCGCCGCCGCGCGCAATGCGGCCCGCACGTCCGCTGCGGTCATCTGGCGAACTCCCTTCGGACGCGGTGATTCACCCCTGGGCACCCAGGATTCGGCCGGATTCGAAACTGGCGGCGCTGGCGGGCAATTCGCCGGGCCGTCCGCTGTTGCGCACGATCACCTCGCCGTTGCCCGGCGTCGGGCGGCCGAGCGCGTCCATCCGCCGAATGGTTTGCGCGGCAACGGCTTGCGCGCTGTCGAAGAGCCGGACGCCGTCGGGCAGTGCGGCGACGATCGAGTCGATCACCAGGGGGTAGTGGGTACAGCCCAGCACGACGCCCTCGACGTCGTCCGGGGTCTGCTCGGCGGCGCGGGCAATGGATTCGCGGGCCGCGACCAGGTCGCCCCGATCGATCGAGTCCGCGAGGCCGTGGCAGGCCACGCCGACCACGTCCGCGTCGCCGCCGAACTTGGCGATCAGATCCGCCTGGTACCGGCTGGCGGTGGTCGCCGCGGTCGCCCAGACCGCCACCGAGCGGCAGACGGCGGCCGCAGGCTTGATCGCGGGCACGGTGCCGACGACCGGCACGTCGGGACCGACCTCCACGCGCACATGTTCCAAGGCGGTGACGCTCGCGGTGTTGCACGGGATCACGATCACCTCCGCGCCCAACTCGATCGAGGTGCGGGCGGTTTCGACCACGCGGTCGATCGTCCACTGATCCGGCTTGGGTCCCCACGGTGCGCCGTCCGGGTCCAATTGCAGCAGCAGATCCACGTCCGGCCGCAGCTTGCGCAGCCAAGCGGATGTGGGCAGCAGCCCGAGACCCGAATCGATGAGCGCGACGATCACAGGGTCAACCGTATTACAGTGCCCCGACGCGAATTGCGCGGCAGCGGTTCGAGCGGCAGGCGCGTGGCCCTGGGCCACCGGCCGACCAGGCTCGATCCGGTCTCCGGGCGGCCGGGAATTGCGGTCCGGCGGCCGAACTCAGCTGGGCGTGAGCAGTTCCGCGACCGGGACGCCCGCGGCGATCTTGGCTCTGGTCTTCATCACCTGGGCGGTCAGGCCCGCGCCGACGACGCCGGTGAGCTTGCCGTCCTGGGCGTAGTAGGCGAGGAACTTGTGGCCGTCCTGCACGACGAGGTGGACGTCGTCTGTGGCGGTCGGCGTGCCGAGCGCCTGGATCTTCACGTCGTACTGGTCGCTCCAGAAGTACGGGACCCTGGCCGCGGTCGGCGGGGCCGCGCCGAGCAGGGCGCAGGCCACCAGGCGGGCCTGCTCGCCGGCGTTGGTCCAGTGTTCGACTCGCTTGCGGTGGCCGGTCTCGTGCAGCCAGGCGGCGACGTCGCCGACCACCCAGACCCGGTCGGCCGAGGTGCGACCCACCTCGTCGGCCACCACCCCGCCGCCCTGCGCCGGGTCGGCGAGGGCGATGCCGGAATCGGCGAGCCATTCGGTCACCGGGCGCGAGCCGATGCCGATCACCACCAGGTCGGCGGCGACCTCGGTGCCGTCGGACAGGAGCGCGCCGCGGACCCGGTCACCGTCGGCGAGCAGGGTGTCGAGACCGGTGCCGCAGCGCAGGTCGACGCCCTCGTCACGGTGCAGCTCGGCCACCAGCGCACCGACCTGTTCGCCGAGGACCGAGGCGAGCGGCGTCGGCTGCGGCTCGACCAGCACCACCTCGACGCCGCGGGCGCGGAAGCTGGCCGCGAGCTCGCAGCCGATGAAACCCGCGCCGACCACGAGCGCCGTTGTGGCCTCGGCCAATTCGGCGCGCAACGCGGCGGCGTCGGCGTGGCCGCGCAGCACGTGCACGCCCGACAGCTCGGGCAGGCCGGGCAGCCGGCGCGGGCGCAGGCCCGTCGCGAGGATCAGCTGGTCGTAGCCGAGGGTCGAGCCGTCGGCGAGGCGGACCTGGCGCGCGCCGGTGTCGACGCCGGTCGCCGCGGTGTCGAGGCGCAGGTCGATCTGCTTCTCGGCGAAGAACTCCGCGGGCCGCAAGGTGGTGTCGTCGGTTTCGCCGCGGACGAACTGCTTGGACAGCGGCGGCCGGTCGTATGGCAACCGGCCTTCGTCGCCGAGCAGGATCAGTTCGCCCGCGTAGCCGGCGCGGCGCAATTCCTCGGCGGTGCGCAGGCCGGCCAGCCCGGCTCCGACGATCACGATCGGCGCGGAATCTGTTGCTGAAGGTGCCACGCAGCTCACCCTAACGTCTGCTTGGTTCAGTACTCGAGTGAACCCGATCACTCGGCAATGGCGGTGCAATCGTGGCCGTTCCAATATTGATCGGGCGGTCAATCAGGTCTATACCGAAGACAGGACATATTCCTGAGCCCATAGGAGGCACACCATGTTCACCGAAAGTCGCGCACAGGATTTCCTGGCCGTAGTGCTCGGAATCTTCGCCGCGCTCTCACCCCTGTGGTTGGAGACCACCGACAAAGCGATGTGGTCACTGGTCGTGCTCGGCGTGCTCATCGCGCTCACCGGCCTGGCGCAGATGTACCGGCCGGCCCTCGGGGCGAACGCCGACTACGCGATGGGCCTGTTCGGCGTGTTGCTGTTCATTTCGCCCTGGGCGATGGACTTCACCGATTACCGCGGCGCATCCTGGACCGCATGGGTAGTCGGGGTAGTGACGGCGGTGGTCGCGGTAGCGGCGCTGCCGACGGTGTCGGGACGTCTGCACGGCGCGGCGACACACCACTGATGCAGATGCCGAAACCCGGTCGCCGGGCAGCCGCCAAGCGACCGGGGAAGGAGCCGAGGGCCGGGCGCCGGCGCAGCGCGAAGGTGGACGGCGACGCCCGGCAACTCATCCTGGACGCCGCCGAAAGGCTGTTCGCGGCACAGGGATTCGACGCCACCGCGACGGCCGCCATCGCCGGCGCAGCGGAGGTGCCGAAAGGCCTTGTCTTCTATTACTTCCCGACCAAGGATTCGATCCTGTCGGCATTGATGGACGAACGGGTGCCCGCGCATCCGATCGATGACATCGATACCGTGGTCGCTCCCGGTGATCCGGCGGCCAGTCTGGTGGCGCTGGATGCGGCGCTCAATCTGCGCGATCATCATTCCTCGGTGTTGCGGGTGATCATGTGGCGCGAGGCCGATACCCATCCCGATGTGCGGCGCCAATTGCGGCAGCTGCGTGATCAATTGCTGGACGTGACGGCGCGGGTGTTGCAGGCGAGTGCGACGGTGCCGGTGCGGCCGGGAACGCTGCGGGCCTGCGCGGCCGCGTGGGTGTCCGCCATGTTCGCCATCGCGAGCACCGATCGCCTGCACGCGCTGGACGGTGTGCCGATACCGACGGCCGAGGACCTGCTCAATGTCGCGCAGGTGGTCGCCGCAGGCATGACTCACCTCGGCTAACTGCTTCGCATAGGGCTTGCGTTCTTCGCACACCACATTGGTTCTTCGCACACCCATTTGGCAGTCGAGGCGTATGTGAAAGGCGACCACGGTCTGCAAAGATGCGGGCGAAAGTTATCCACAGGCGGCGTGTTGTCCACATTTGGCGGGGTGGGGGTGGTGGTGGGGGCGGTGGGTGGTGACGATCGGGGGATGGATGGATCGGAGCTGATTTCGCGTCGCCAGGCGTTGGCCTGTGGGATGTCGGATACGGATTTGCGCAGGTTGTGCCATAGCGGTGGGTGGGAGCGGGTGCGGGCGGGGCAGTATTTGCGATCGCCGCTATCCGAGCTGACTCCGGAGGGTCGTCATCTGATGCTTGTCCTTGCGACCGGCGAGGCGATGTCCGATGCAGCAGTGGCGAGCCATTGTTCGGCGGTGGTGATCCATGGCGCGCCGACCTGGGCGCTACCACTGGACCGCGTGCATATGACGCGTGACAGAGTAAACGGCGGGCGCAAAGGCAGGCAACTCGTCGTCCACTCGGCGCAGATAGAACCTGATGAAATCACCATCGTCAACGGAATTCGGGTCACCACCCCGGCCCGGACGGTCATCGATATCGCACGCTCGGAAAGCTTCGAGCAATCGGTCGCCGTCGCTGATGCGTTCCTTCGCCAAGGGCTGACCACCGCCGACGAATTGCGCGCACACCTGCTGAGGGCGCGGTACCGGCCGGGGTGTCGGAAAGCCGCCGACGTTGTCGGCTTCGCGGATGGCCGCAGTGAAAGTGTTGGCGAATCCCGGAGCCGGATAGCCATTCGTCGTGGCGGGTTGCCCCCGGCAGAACTGCAAGCCCGCGTTTTCACCGACAACGGAATCTGTGTGGGGCGGGTCGACTTCCTGTTCGCCGAATTCGGGGTAATCGGCGAATTCGATGGAAAAGTGAAGTATCAGAGTGAATTACGAGGCGCGCGTATGCCCGAGCAGGTGGTGATCGCGGAAAAGATCCGCGAAGACAAGCTGCGTGCGCTGGGCTGGATGGTGGTCCGTTGGACCTGGAGCGACCTGGACTACCCAGACCAGCTGATCCGACGCATCCGCGCTGCCGCCGCAGCCGCAGCACATACCCACCGCATCGGTTGCTGGACGCCGACAGCGCCCATCTGAACTTCGCACAGCCGGTTCACCTTTGACACAGCAAACAACAGTCCGATGGAGCTGCGAGGAAATAAGTAGGTGTGCGAAGACGTGCGACGGTGATCAGCGGGTGGGCGAGCGGATCGATCAGCCACATCGCGGTGCCGGCCACGCGGGCCAGCAGCGGCGACGAGACGGTGGTCGAGGCCATGTAGTGCAGTGCGCGGCGGCCTGCGAATGCCGCTTCGCCGTAGCGGATCTGGCTCTCCTTGGCCAGCGGATCCAATCGGTAGCCGGACGAGGCGATCACCACGCGGCGGACCGCGGCCGGATGATCGGCCGCGAGCTGCAAGGCGACCGAGCCGCCCGAGGAGACGCCGAGCACGTCCACCGGTTCGCCGAACTCGGCGAGCAGCGCGTCGGCGTGCTCGGCGGCGATATCGGCCATCGTGGTGCCCTCGGCCATCCCCGGCGCGCGGTTGACCGCGTAGACCCGGAAGTGCCGGGCCAACGGCGCCAGCATCTTGATCTCCGAGTCGCGCATCCAGCCGCGCGGATTCGCGTGATCCGGGGTGAACCAGCGCAAGAACACCAGCGGGCGGCCGGCACCCATCGCCAGGTAGGGCATCCCGTGGCGCAGTGCGCCGGCGGTGACGTCGAGCTCGGTGGCGAGGGTGGACTTCCGCATATGTTCTCCGCATCGTCTGGTCGCGTTCTCGTTTCCGACGCTAACGGAGCGGTCCGCTCCGGCGCGATAACCTCGGAGGTCATCGAATCACCTCGCGGGCCAAGCACCGCCGGATTGCGTTGCGACACAAAGACTAGTGTTGTGATCATGCGAATCGCGGCACTCGCTGCCTTAATCCTGGCGCTGAGCGCCTGCTCCCAATCCACCTCCGGTCGTCCCCAGCCCAGCGCGGACCAACCGCGGGCGACGACGACCTCGACCGCCCCGGCCACCACCTCGCAGACCCCGGAAAGCCAGCTGAAGGACCGGATCGCCTGGGCACAGTCCGGCACCGCGGTCGACGTGAACCGCTATCACTCCGCGAGCACCGGCACGGGGGCCGCCGCCGATCTGAAGGGCGACATCGCCTTCACCAGCCCGTCCGGAAAGATCAGCTGCATCACCGGAACCGAGTACCACATCGACGGATTCAGCTGCACGGTCAAACTGAAGAACCCGATCCCGAAGCCCGGCGAGGGCTTCGGCAACTGGGACGGCGGGTTCGTCAACTACTCCGGACAGAATCTGATGGTCGGCCAATTCCGTGGCGACCCAGGTCTTTTCATTCACGGCGACGGGCAGACCCTGCCGTACGACAGCAAGCTGACCTTCGGCGACTACGTCTGCCGCATCGCGACCAGCGGCCTCACCTGCGTCAACCCGGCCAGCCGCACCGGCGTGCAGATGAGCGACGACGGCATCGTCCCGTTCGGCTGTCTCCGGGAACTGTCCGAAGCGAAGCGTGAGCCGTCCGTCGGCCGGGCTTTCAGCTGCTGAGCGACACTGGGCCGAACCCGGCGCAAACCCCGCACGCGGGTCTAGTGTTGCCACATGCGCGGCACTGCATTGGTCCTCCTCGCTGCGGCACTACCCCTGACCGCATGCGGCACCTCCACGCGGGACCCCTCGACCATGGCCACCACCCCGCCCACGGCGGCATCGCTGTCCCAGCGAACGCCGACGCTCACCGGCCCGCCGACCACCCCGGCGGCCGCCGCCCCTGACGGCGTACCCACCTGCGCCCCAGGTGATCTCACGATTTCCCTGGGCCAGAACAGCGGAGCAGCAGGCTCCATCTACGTCCCCATCGTCTTCACCAGCACCGCCCCCGCCCCCTGCACCCTCTCCGGCTACCCCGGCGTCTCCCTGGCCGCCGGCACCCCACCCACCCCGCTGGGCCCACCCGCCGAACCCGACACCGCCTCGGCCACTCCCCAACCGGTCACCCTCGCCCCCACCCAAGCAGCCCACGCCGCCCTCCGCTACTCCCAGGCCGGCAACTACGACTGCGAACGCACCCCCGCCCAATTCCTCCTGATCAACCCCCCGAACCAACCCACCCCCATCCCCCAACCCTTCACCGCAGAAGCCTGCACAAAACCCGCCTACCTCCTCCTGCACGTCGACTACATCAAGCCCGGCAAGGAGATCTAGACGGTGCCGAAGCTGGAGCAGCTCCGAAAAGACGGGTGCACTGAACCCCCGCAGAGCCCGAAACAACCCGCACCCGAACCAGTCCGAACACATGGCACCGTTAGCGACCTCATCGATGAACAACGCGGCGACCCAGCGACCACCCGTCAAGGAGTTGCCTGATCAGTCGGTGGCTTTCGGATGCCCCGTGCCTGCATAGACAATCCACACCGTCCGCTGATCATCATCGATGAGGTACCAGATTCGGCCACTGCCGGTGACTTCGTATTGCCAGCTGCCAATTGCTCCCATCCGACACAGGATTCGCTGGTGGCCAAGCGGATTTCGAATTCGCCGACGACTGCGGGAGGCGCGGCGCGGTCGCCACGCTTCGGGCTCATCGGTCGTGCTCGGTCGGATCGGGCATCGGGGCAGGTCCGAAATCACCCTCCGGTTCATTCGTGACCAGTTCCAGCAACACCGGGTCGGCGTAGACCTCTGCGGTGTGCTGCCATTGCGTGAGCAAGCCGGCCAACGGGGCCAGATTCTCCAATGCGGCCGCACCCTGTGCCACTGCAACGAGCTCGGTCAGAAACTTGTCGACGTCTGCCGCGGGGAGGAACGTGACCCAGGGAACCGCATCGGGCAGCACTTCGCGCACAGCTTCCGAACCGATACGCCGGACCAGCCCGGCGAGCAGGCGTGCGGTGAAATCGACCACCACGCCTTCGGCATCCAGCTGCTCGATACGCATCAATGCGAGATCGCCCGCATCACGGCGGCGCAGGCGGACAGCACGCACCTGATCGAGGAGCCCGGCGGTAACCGCAGGCCGATGTAGCAGGTCGCTGAACGGAACTACGTCATAGGCTGCACTCATGACATCCACACTACCTTGGATGTCTGGAATGGTCTCCTGCTATCTCTGCGCTCGGCCCCGGAAATGCCAAACGGCGCCGCTCCTTTCGGAGCGGCGCCGTTCAGTTCAGTGATTCAGGGAATCACTTGATGATCTTCGTGACGCGACCGGCGCCGACGGTGCGGCCACCTTCACGGATCGCGAAACGCAGGCCCTCTTCCATGGCGATCGGCTGGATCAGCACGACCGACATTTCGGTGTTGTCGCCCGGCATGACCATCTCGGTGCCCTCGGGGAGGGTCACAACGCCCGTCACGTCAGTCGTACGGAAGTAGAACTGGGGACGGTAGTTGTTGAAGAACGGCGTGTGCCGGCCGCCCTCGTCCTTGGACAGGATGTAGGCCTGGCCCTCGAACTCGGTGTGCGGGGTGGTGGTGCCCGGCTTCACGATGACCTGGCCACGCTCGACATCTTCGCGCTTGATGCCACGAACCAGCAGACCGACGTTGTCGCCGGCCTGGCCCTGGTCGAGCAGCTTGCGGAACATCTCGATACCGGTGACCGTGGTCTTGGTCGAGGTCGGCTTGATGCCGACGATCTCGACTTCCTCGTTCACGTTGACGATGCCGCGCTCGACGCGACCGGTGACGACGGTGCCACGACCGGTGATCGTGAACACGTCCTCGACCGGCATCAGGAACGGCTTCTCGGTGTCGCGGACCGGGTCCGGGATCGACTCGTCGACAGCGTTCATCAGCTCGACGATGGACTCGGTCCACTTCGGGTCGCCCTCGAGCGCCTTCAGACCGGAGACACGCACGACCGGCGCGTCCTCGTCGAACTCCTGGGCGGCCAGCAGTTCGCGGACCTCCATCTCGACGAGCTCGAGGATTTCCTCGTCGTCGACCATGTCCGACTTGTTCAGCGCGACCAGGATGTAGGGCACGCCGACCTGACGGGCGAGCAGCACGTGCTCGCGGGTCTGCGGCATCGGGCCGTCGGTCGCGGCGACCACGAGGATGGCACCGTCCATCTGCGCCGCACCGGTGATCATGTTCTTGATGTAGTCCGCGTGACCCGGGGCGTCGACGTGCGCGTAGTGGCGCTTCTCCGTCTGGTACTCGACGTGGGAGATGTTGATCGTGATACCACGAGCCTTCTCCTCCGGCGCCTTGTCGATCTGATCGAACGCGAACGCCGCGTTCAGATCCGGGTACTTGTCAGCCAGCACCTTGGTGATCGCTGCAGTCAGCGTGGTCTTGCCGTGGTCGACGTGACCGATGGTGCCGATGTTGACGTGCGGCTTCGTCCGCTCGAACTTCGCCTTCGCCACTGTGGTGTCCTCCTGGACTTGTTGGTGCGTGCAGTTGCAGCAGTGCGGTTATTACTGGGGTCGTGCTGACTCCCGGCGGATGTGGGGCAAGTCTTACACCTGCCCCGACATCGTGCAGGCGCGGAGCCTGCGTAGCGCCCGAGGGCACCTACTCGCCGGTCGCCTTGGCGATGATCTCCTTCGACACGTTGGCCGGAACCTCCGCGTACGAGTTGAACACCATGGAGTAGTTCGCCCGGCCCTGGGTCTTCGACCGCAGGTCACCGATGTAGCCGAACATCTCCGAGAGCGGAACCAGCGCCTTGACGACACGGGCACCACTGCGTTCCTCCATGGCCTGAATCTGGCCACGGCGGGAGTTCAGGTCGCCGATCACATCGCCCATGTAGTCCTCGGGCGTGATGACCTCGACCGCCATGAGCGGCTCGAGGATCACCGGACCGGCCTTACGGGCCGCTTCCTTCAGTGCCTGGGAACCGGCGATCTTGAACGCCATTTCCGACGAGTCGACGTCGTGGTAGGCGCCGTCGAGCAGGATCAGCTTCAGGTTCACCAGCGGGTAGCCCGCGAGCACACCGTACTGCATGGCATCCTGCGCACCGGCGTCCACCGAAGGGATGTACTCGCGCGGAACGCGGCCACCCGAGACCTTGTTCTCGAACTCGTAGGTCGCGCCGTCTTCGCCGACGAACGGCTCGATGGCGATGATGACCTTCGCGAACTGGCCGGAGCCACCCGTCTGCTTCTTGTGGGTGAACTCGAGCTTCTCGACCTTCTTGGTGATCGTCTCGCGGTAGGCCACCTGCGGCTTGCCGACGTTCGCCTCGACCTTGAACTCGCGCTTCATGCGGTCGACAAGGATGTCGAGGTGGAGCTCGCCCATGCCGCCGATGACGGTCTGGCCGGTCTCCTGGTCGAGCTTGACCGAGAACGTCGGGTCTTCGCGGGCCAGCTTCTGGATCGCGGTGCCGAGCTTCTCCTGGTCGGACTTGGTCTTCGGCTCGATCGAGACCTCGATGACCGGGTCCGGGAAGGTCATGGACTCGAGCACGACCTGGTTCTGCGCGTCACTGAGGGTGTCACCGGTGGTGGTGTCCTTCAGCCCGATCACGGCGTAGATGTGACCGGCAGACGCGGTCGCGACCGGCATCTCCTTGTTGGAGTGCATCTGGAACAGCTTGCCCAGACGCTCCTTCTTGCCCTTGGTCGAGTTGACGACCTGGGCGCCGGAGGCGACCTGACCCGAGTACACGCGCACGTAGGTGAGCTCACCGAAGAACGGGTGCACAGCGATCTTGAACGCCAGCGCCGCGAACGGCTCGTCGACGCTCGGCTTGCGGGTCAGCAGCTCGTCTTCCTTGCCGGGAACGTGGCCGGTGGCGGCCTCCACGTCCAGCGGCGAGGGCAGGTAGTCGATGACCGCGTCGAGCATGGGCTGAACGCCCTTGTTCTTGAACGCGGAACCACAGAGCACCGGGTAGAGCTCGGAGTTGACCGTCATCTTGCGGATGGCGCCCTTGATCTCCTCGATCGAGAGCTCCTCGCCGCCGAAGAACTTCTCCAGCAGCGCCTCGTCCGACTCGGCGACGGTCTCCAGCAGTTCCTGGCGGTACTGCTCCGCGCGGTCCTTGAGATCGGCCGGGATCTCGACGACCTCGTACTCTTCGCCGAGCTTGGTCTCGCCCTTCCAGACCTTCGCGTTCATCTCGACCAGGTCGACGATGCCCTCGAAGTCGTTCTCGGCGCCGATCGGCAGCTGGATGACCAGCGGCTTGGCCCCGAGACGATCCTTGATGGTCTGCACGGTGAAGTAGAAGTCCGCGCCGAGCTTGTCCATCTTGTTGACGAAGCAGATTCGCGGCACGTCGTACTTGTCGGCCTGACGCCACACCTGCTCGGACTGCGGCTCGACGCCTTCCTTGCCGTCGAACACCGCAACGGCGCCGTCGAGCACGCGCAGCGACCGCTCCACCTCAACGGTGAAGTCGACGTGCCCGGGGGTGTCGATGATGTTGATCTGGTTGTCTTTCCAGAAGCACGTGGTAGCCGCGGAGGTGATGGTGATACCACGCTCCTGCTCCTGCTCCATCCAGTCCATGGTGGCTGCACCATCGTGGACTTCACCGATCTTGTAGGTGATGCCGGTGTAGAAGAGGATGCGTTCAGTTGTGGTCGTCTTGCCCGCATCAATGTGGGCCATGATGCCGATGTTGCGGACCTTGTTCAGGTCGGTGAGCACGTCCTGTGCCACGGAAATCTTCCCCGCTCGTAGCTAGATGGGATTTTCGGGGACGACCCTGTGGTCGTCTCTGTTCAACGCCGGCTGCGGCAGGTTGGTGCCGCGGCCGGCTGTGCCTCCCGACCCGAAACTACGGGCCGGGCAGACGTCACCAGCGGTAGTGCGCGAAGGCCCGGTTCGACTCGGCCATCTTGTGGGTGTCCTCACGACGCTTCACCGAGGCGCCGAGACCATTGCTGGCATCGAGCAGCTCGTTGGCGAGACGCTCGACCATGGTCTTCTCGCGGCGAGCGCGGGAGTAGTTGACCAGCCAGCGCAGGGCCAGCGTGTTGGAACGGCCCGGCCGAACCTCGACGGGCACCTGGTAGGTGGCGCCACCGACGCGGCGGGGCTTCACCTCGAGGGCAGGCTTGACGTTGTCCAGCGCGCGCTTCAGGGTGACGACCGGATCGGTGCCGGTCTTGTCGCGCGCCTGCTCCAGCGCGCCGTAGACGATGCGCTCGGCGGTGGACTTCTTGCCGTCCAGCAGGATCTTGTTGACCAGCTGAGTGACCAGCGGGGACCCGTAGACCGGGTCGTTGATCAGCGGACGCTTGGGTGCGGGGCCCTTGCGTGGCATATCAGCTCTTCTCCTTCTTGGCGCCGTAACGGCTGCGGGCCTGCTTGCGGTTCTTCACACCCTGGGTGTCGAGCGAGCCACGGATGATCTTGTAGCGGACACCGGGAAGGTCCTTCACACGGCCGCCGCGGACGAGCACCATCGAGTGCTCCTGCAGGTTGTGGCCCTCGCCGGGGATGTACGCCGTGACCTCGACCGCGCTGGTCAGGCGAACGCGCGCGACCTTACGCAGCGCGGAGTTCGGCTTCTTCGGAGTCGTGGTGTACACGCGAGTGCACACGCCACGACGCTGCGGGCTGCCCTTGAGCGCCGCGGTCTTCGTCTTGGAGACCTTGTCGCGGCGACCCTTGCGGACCAGCTGGTTGATGGTTGGCATAGACCGGCTTTCCTTATTAGTTACGCGGTGTCTGAAACTTCATGTCTTGGTCATCGAGCTTTCACTCGCACGTCCGGCCACGTTTTACGTGCCCCGAGGTCGGGCGTGTCGCGCGTGGTGTAGGGCCCGAATTGCGGGCACGCTGGAGGTGTCAGCCGCTTTCGCTGGCCTACGGTCACGCACGAACTTGCCCGTATGCTTCCGGGCACAGCGATCCACGATACTCGTGGTCGCGACACAGGGTCAAAGCGGGGTCGCTACCGACCCCGCTACCTGGCCAGGTTCAGGGTCAACTCTACGAGTTTCTTCGCGCCCGCGCACGGATCCGGATGCCCGGATCCCTGCCGATAGTTGATCCAGAACCCGATCACGCCTTGATCCGCCGCGCCCGCGCTGACCCCGCAGGAGTCCGGATCGTTCGGCCGCCGCGTCTCCAACCCACGCCGGCCCTGCACGGTGATGTTGTTCGTCGAGTACCCCAGCTTGTCGTTATTGGCCTTCTCGTTGTTCAGCGAGCCGATCTCGTACCAGTTCAGGGTGACCAGCGCGCCTTGCACGTCCCACATGCAGACCGCGCCGTAGAACGACGGCTGCGCCGCGGTTCCCTTGACCCCGACCGCATCGGCGATCTGCTCGGGCGTGACGATTTCGCACTCGCGCAGCAACTTGTCGAAGTTGGTGTTGACGGTGTCCCCGGTCCCCGAGCCGGCGGGGTGGGCGGACCCACTGACCGTCTGACCGCAGGCGGACACGGTAGCTGTGATGGTCAACACGGCGGCGGCCACGGCTATTCCGCGAAGCTGCATGGTCGTCGTCCCCTTCACTTCAGCCGCTGCACGGTCAGCTCCGCCAGCTTGTGCATCAGGTCGCACGGGTTGGCGGTGGGCGGGGCGAAGAGCCCGAAGGACATGGACCATTCGAAGAAGTCGTCGTCGAGTTGCACGGCGAGGTCGCAGATCCGGCTGTCCGGCTCGAGCGCCTGCCAGCCGGCGCGGCCGCCGACGTCGATCGTCTGGGTGGGGCGACCCTGCGTGGTCACCCAGGCCTTCTCGCGGGCGATCGGACTGCCCCGGTAGGACGCGAAGGTGACGGTGGGCGAGCCCAATCCGGCGGTCTGCCAATTGCAGCCGACCGAATTCTTCAGCACCTGGGAGGTCTGACCGATTCCGGTCAGGGTGCGCACCTCGTCGTCGGTGACATTTCCGCACTCGCCGACGAACGGTCCGAGCGCGGCCACTTTCGGCGGCGGCCGGAGCGGGGTGCTGGTGTTGTCCGAGTCGTTCCCGGAACCGCACCCGGTCAGCACCAACGACAGCACTGCCGCGCAGCCGACCAACGCCCCTATCCGCATAGCCTGCACTCTACCCACGCGCACGGTGGGCCAGCCCGGACGACGCGGGCCGCACCGGGGCCCGGTCAGCCACTCTGGACCCGTAATTCGTAGCCGCCGATCGCGTCGATATAGGTGCACTGGGCGGGGCCGGTTTTGTATTTCGACATGGCGACCAGGCAGGCGTCGAGGGTGGGGTAATAGGTGGGTGGGGGGTCGGCTCGGGTCGTCGCGCTCAGCGGGAGGGCGAGCGCGACGGCCAGTGCGAAGGTGGCGGCAGATCTCTCGAGCACTGCGACAGTCCCCTAAGCATCCGGCGAATCCCAAGCAGCGTACTGCCGGATACTCAGGGCCACAACCGATCACAGATTGCCGCGGGCCTCCTGCTCACGCTCGATCGCCTCGAAGAGGGCCTTGAAGTTGCCCTTGCCGAAGCCGAGCGAGCCGTGGCGCTCGATGAGCTCGAAGAACACGGTGGGGCGGTCGGTGATCGGCTTGGTGAAGATCTGCAGCAGATAGCCGTCCTCGTCGCGGTCGACCAGGATGCCGCGGCTCTGCAGTTCCTCGACCGGCACGCGGACGTGGCCGATCCGGGCGCGCAGTTCCGGGTCCTCGTAGTAGGAGTCGGGGGCGTCGAGGAACTCGATGCCTTCCCGGCGCAGCGCGTCGACACAGGTCAGGATGTCGCCGGTGGCGAGCGCGATGTGCTGCACGCCGGGACCGCGGTAGAACTCGAGATACTCGTCGATCTGCGACTTCTTCTTGCTGACCGCGGGCTCGTTGAGCGGGAACTTCACCCGGTGGTTGCCGTTGGCGACGACCTTGCTCATCAGCGCGGAGTACTCGGTGGCGATGTCGTCGCCGACGAACTCGGCCATATTGGTGAAACCCATGACGCGGCGGTAGAACTCGACCCACTCGTCCATCTGGCCGAGCTCCACATTGCCGACGACATGGTCGATCGCCTGGAACAGCCGGACCGGCGCGCCCTCGCGCGGCTGGTAGCCGGCGCTGCGGGTGATGTAGCCGGGCAGGTACGGCCCGTTGTAGCGGGAACGGTCGACCAGGGTGTGCCGGGTCTCGCCGTAGGTGGCGATGGCGGCGGAGCGCACGGTGCCGAATTCGTCTGTCTCGTCGTGGGGTTCGACGACGACGGTCGCGCCGTGCGTGCGCGCCCATTCGATGCAGCGGTCCACATCGGGCACCTCGAGCGCGATGTCGATGACGCCGTCGCCGTGCCGATCGTGGTGCGCGACCAGCGGGCTGTCCGGGTCGACCGCGCCCTTGACCACGAATCGGGCACCGCCGCTGCGCAACACGTAGGACTTGTGGTCGCGGTTGCCGGTCTCGGGACCGGAGTAGGCCTCGAGGCGCATGCCGAAGGCGGACTCCAGGAAATGCGCGGTCTGGGTGGCGTTGCCGACGACCCAGACGAGGGCGTCCCAACCGGTCACCGGGAAATTGTCGACGCTGGTGTCATGGTCCACGAGACCGACGAGCTTGCGCAGCTCAGTGTCGGTGGGGGCGGTACTGGGCGCCGTGCTGGACCGGGCATTCGGCATCTGCTCGATGGTCATGCACCAAGTAATCGTCAGGGTCGGCGGTTAGGCAACAGCGGCGATTTTCGATAGACACTCTGGCGAATTCGGCTAGGAAGTGCCCTTGAATGCTGGACAATTTGAATAGCATCAGCTGGCTGGTGCTATCCATGGCTGGAATCCCAGCCTGTGCTCGGAACGGAGGCCGCCATGTCACGAACGCCGGCGAAACTTGACGAACTCGATCTCGCGATCCTGACCGCGATGCACGAATACCAGAAGGCGGGCATTCTCGAACTGTCCCGCCGGACGCGAGTGGCCAGAGCCACGGTGCAGTCCAGGATCGGCCGGATGGAGGAGTCCGGCGTCATCGCCTCCTACGATCCGCAGATCGACGTCACCGCAGCGGGTTTCGATGTGCAGGCCTTTGTCACGCTGGAGATCGCGCAGGGTGCGCTGGACGCGGTCGCGGCCGAACTGGAAACGATCCCAGGGGTTTTGGAGGCGTACGCGACCACCGGCACCGGCGACGTGTGGTGCCGGATCGGCGCGGACTCGCACGCCGGATTGCAGTCGGTGCTGCTGAGCATCGATCGGACCTCGTCGGTGGTGCGGTCGCACAGCGTGATCGTGCTGTCGACCGTGGTGCCGTTCCGCACGCTGCCGTTGCTGCGCACGCTCGATCCGGCGGGGAACACGAAGGCGCCGGCCTATCGGGCGCACGAGCGGTAACCGGGTCATTGCCTGCCGATGCGGGTGACCAGTCCGTGCACGTGCGCCTGCGCGGCGGCACGTGCGGCCTCGGCGTGGCCTGACTCGAGCGCCTCGACGATGTGCCGGTGCTCGCGCAGCGCGACCCGGCGGTTGAGGTCGGAGCGCCACAGGTCACCCCGGTAGAGGTGAGTCTGGGCCTCGAGGCGGGCCAGCTCGTCGGCGAGCGGGCGATTGCCCGCCCGCTCACGGATGAAGGTATGGAACTCGACGTCGAGCTCGGTGTCGCGCGCGGTGTCCGGGCCGGCGCGCAAGTTCTCCTCCTGCGTGGCCAGGATGGTCGCCAACTCGGCGAGGTCGGTCTCGGACAGCCGGGTCGCCGCCGCCGCGGCGGCCAGCCCGTCCAGCACGGCCCGGACCGCGAGGACGTCGCGCACCTGCTCGTCGCCGATCGCGGCGACCCGGGCCCCCGCATGCCGCACATTGACCGCCAGCCCCTCGTAGATGAGCTGCTGGACGGCCTCGCGGACCGGGCTGCGACTGACCCCGAGCCGGGCCGCCAGCGCGGGCACGCTGAGCGGGTGCCCCGGCTCGAGTTCGCCGGTGAGAACCAGCTGCCTGACCTGGCGGTGCACGGACTCGCCGAGCAGGGCGGAGCTCGTCGCGTCGTCGTCGGTCATCGCGTGGGTCCTTTCCGTGTCCGGAGGTGAAGTTACCCCTGCGGGCGGTAGTTGGCCTGTACCCGCTGGGTGAGGAAGTCGGCCGCGGTCACCGGCGGGTACTTGCCCTGCGGTCCCTGGATGACGGCGTCGCGGTCGGCCTGCGCGAAGTAGGCGATGCTGTAGCGGTCGCCCTGGTATTCGCCCGCGCCCGGGCTGCGCACGCGATGGAAGTTCGACGGCAGCAGGTCGTCGCTCCACCGGGTGAGCATGTCGCCGATGTTGCAGGTGATCAGGCTGGACGACGGGGTGATCGAGGTCCATTCCTGCTCGGCCATCTCCTTGCCGGGGCACACCTGCAAGCCGCCCTGCCCGTCACGCTGGAAAAGCAATGTCAGACAGTCGAAGTCGGTGTGCGCGCCGGCCCGCCAACGGCCTTCGACGCCGCGTAGTTCCGCGGGCACCGCGAAATAGTGCAGCAGCCGCAGCGTGCTCTGATACTGCGCGGAACTCGGGTCGTGCGCCCTGGTGAAGTGATCCCGGTCGAAGGCGAGCCGATCGGCGAAGCAGGAGAGCACCTGCATCGCGACCGACCAGGCCTGGTGCTCGAAATCCAGGATGGCGCTGCGGAATCCGGCGAGTTCCTGCTCGCTCGGCCACAGCTCGGCCATGTGCGGGCGGGTGACCTGGTAGGACTCCTTCTGATCCGGGACGCCGATGGACGGGCGCACCTGGCTCAGGCTCTCCCAGCCCGCGTTGTTCGCTTTGACCAGTGGGTATTTGGCCTTCACCGGTTCGGGGAGGGCGAAAAACTTTGCGGTGAGCTCGAATACGGTGTCGATCCGGTCCTGCGGAATGCCGTGGCCGGCGAGCTGGAAGAAGCCGATCTCGGTGGCGGCCGACCACAATTCGTCGGTGATCTCGGCGCGGCGGCCGGTGAAATCGGTCAGGTCGATCACCCGGATCTCCCGGTCGGTCTCCCGGCCGAGGCCGCCCATCTGCTGCTCGCGGGAAACCTCGGACAGGTCGTAGCTGGCGGTCATGATGTCCGTCCTTGTCTGCGTGGGTGATTCATCCGGCGACGCTGATCGCCGGGTTCAGGAACTCTTTGGTGATCAGGTCGCGCGCGGTCAGTCCGGCGGGCACCGCGGCACCGCCGCGGCGCAGGATGGGGGCGAACTCGTCGATGACGCGCTGCACCCTGGCCTCGTCGAAACTGCCGAGCACACCGTCGGTGTCGTTGCCGATCAGGCCGCCGTCGATCAGCGCCTTGGATCCGTAGGCGGCCAGTTCGGCGCTGTACGGGCTGAAATTGGCGCTCTTGGCAACGATGTCGACGACGGTGTCATCGATGTGGCCGGGATCGGCCCGGAATTGCGCTGTCGCCCTTTGGATCATCGGGACGAGCCGTTGCAGGCAGGGGCGCAGCTCGGCCAGCCGGTCGGCCCGGACGTTCACGGTGCGCGCGTAACCCTCGTAGCCGACGTCGCGCAGCAGTTGGTAAGCCACCGGCTTGCCCCAGGCGCGGACCTCGTGCTCGTAGACGTACGGTTCGGAATTCAGGAAGCCCTGCTGCGCGAAGGACGGCCCGGCGACGAAGCGCGACGGGGCGTTGTCGTAGGAGTTGTCGATCTGCTTCGCGTCGACCAGGCCGCGCGACACCAGCCAGTCCGGGTAGAGCTGACCTTGCGAAACTACTATCGGCGCACCGGATTTCCCGATATCGGCGATGCCGTGCCAGTCCGGGTGCGTCTTCGGATCCCACATGAGCAGCTGGGGACTGTTGCGCAGCAAGGTCGTCACGGCGACGATCGGCTGCGCCCCCGCGGCGGCGATGGCGTGTTCGGAGTGCGCCAGGCCGAGGGTGATGCTCTGGTCGACGTACATCTGCGACGGCACCGTCTGGAATCCGATGGCGGGCCCGCCCGCTCGAATCTCCAGCTTCACCCCGGTGTCTTTGCCGTCGGTCACCAGCGGACCGGTGACCTTGTTGTGGTCGGAATCGACCCGGTAGCCGGGACCGAGCAGGCCGAAGATCGGACCGGAATCGGTCTCCGGTTCCCACTGCAACTGCACCACGACGGTGCCCGGGCAGATGCCGGACAGCTGCTGCTCGGCCGGCGCCGCGGGGAGATCCACTGCGGCGGTGTCGGATTCGCTACTGGAGCAGGCTGCTCCAGACACGACGGCAAGGGTCGCGAGGGCGGCTATGCCGAGCCGGCGAAGGGGTGTTCTCATGAGATTCTCCAAGGACTAGCGACCGGACGCGTGCCAGCGGCCGACGGTGAGCTTCTGGGCGGCGGTGAAGAGGGCGAAGACGAGCACGCCGAACAGCGCGGCCAGCAATAGCGCGGCGATCAGATCCTCGGATTGCAGTCGCGCGCGGTAGTTGTCGAGCAGGGTGCCGATGCCCGGCCGTCCCTGCGCGAAGAACATGTCGCCGATGATCGCGCCGGTGACGGCCAGTCCGGCGGCGGTGCGCAGGCTGGTCATGATCGACGGCAGCGCGGCGGGCAGTTGCAGCGCCCAGAGCCTGCGCCAGCGGCTCGCGCGCCCAAGGGTGAAGAGTTCCTGGAGGTTCCGGTCGACGGACTGGATGCCGAATAGGGTCATGGCAATGATCGGATGGATGGCGATCAGCACGCAGACGATGGTCCGCGCGGCGGTGCCGTAACCGAACCACAGCCCGATCAGCGGAACCACGGCGAGCACTGGAATCGCCTGAAGCACAACCGCATAGGGATATACCACGCGCTCGATCGGCTTGGCCTGACTCATCAGGACCGCGATCGCGACGCCCAGCACCGCCGACACCGCGAGCCCGCTCACCGCCACCTTCGCGGTGACCGCGAGCGCGCGCAGCATCACCTCGAGCTTGATCGGATTCGCCAGCGACTCGGCGAAAACCGCGTGCGGCGGCGGTAGCAGGAAGCGGCGGCTCGGACCGAGCAGCACCATCGAGACCAGGTACCACGCACCGATCGCCAACCCGAAGGACACCACGGGCGGAAGGAGTTTGGTGACCGCGGCGCGGGGACGGACAACGATCCGCCGAATCGGCCGGACCAGGGTTACGGGTGCCGCGATACTGACCATCAGCAGGCCTCCTTCAGGGAATGCGAAGCGCGCGAGACCAACTCGGTGAACGCCGGATCGAAGCGCAGTTCGCGGTCGCGCGGGTAGGGCAGGTCCACGTCGATCACCTCGTGCACCCGGCCCGGCCGCGCGGACATGACGACGACGCGGGAGGCGAGGAACACCGCCTCCGACACCGAGTGCGTGATGAACAGCGCGGTGAAGGCGTTGTCCCGATACAGCCGGAGCAACTCCTCCTGCATGTTCAGCCTGGTCAGCTCGTCGAGCGCGCCGAAAGGTTCGTCGAGCAGCAGCAGTTGCGGCTCGAGCGAGAGGGATCTGGCCAGCGACACCCGCATCCGCATGCCGCCGGACAGCTGGCTGGGCAGGCTGTTCGCGACGTCCGCGAGGCCGACCGCGGCCAGCGCCCGAAGTGCGCGCTGCCGCCTGGTCTTTCGGTCGATGCCGCGCAGTTCGGCGGACAGCTCCACATTGCGCAGCACCTTGCGCCACGGCAACAGGGTGGCCTCCTGGAAGATGAAGCCGATCGAATCCGCTTGCACAGCAACGGCTCCCGAGGTGGCCCGCTCCAGTCCCGCGGCGAGCCGCAGCAAGGTGGACTTGCCGCAGCCGGACGGCCCGACCACGGCGACGAACTCGCCCGTGCGTAGCTCGAGCCCGATGTCGGCCAGCGCCTCGGTTCCCGTCGGGCCGCCGAATCGCTTGTGCACGTTGACGAACGAGACCGCCGGGCCCGAGAGCTGCGTCCCCGCACCGGCTTCCGGCAGTGTCTCCGCGTAGCGCGTCATGTTCGCACCTTCTCTCGATATTGCGTGCAACTCGTGCACAACATCAGTCTTATCGAGAGTGATTACATGCAATCGCCGATTGATTTCCGTCTGATTAACTTCATCGCATGTTGTTCAGTCGACGCGCGAGCAGCTCGGCGTCGACCCGGGTACTGCGGCCGGCCCGGATGACGGCCTCGCCGTCGACCCACACCGTGTCCACCACCCGGGGCGAGCCCGTGGTCAGCAGCGTCGCGCCCGGGTCGAGAACCGGCAGGCAGGCGAAGTCCCGATCGAACCGGAGCAGGGTGAGGTCGCCACGATCGCCGATCGCGACACCCGGCGCCGCGGTCGGCCGGCCGAGGACCCGGTCCGCGCCCCGGGTCGCCATGCGCAGCATCTCGTCGAATCCCAAGAGGTCAGCGCGTTTTCGAGTGGCGCGCTGCAAGTAGGAGCCCATGCGCAAGGTCAGCAGCATGTCCTGGGTGTCGTTGCTGGCGGCGCCGTCCACTCCGAGTCCGACGTCGATCCCGGCCGCCAGCATTTCCAGCACGGGCGCGACGCCACTGCCCAGGCGCATATTGCTCAGCGGGTTATAGGAGACGGATACGCCACGAGCGGCGAAGACCGAACGGCCGGCACTGTCGAGGTGACAGCAGTGCACCGCCAGGGTGCGATCCCAGAGCAGTCCGCCGGCGTCGAGATAATCGACCGCGCCGCGGCCTGCATGCAATCGGCACATTTCCTCGTCGGTCGAGGTCTCGAGTACATGTATCGACACCGTTTTGCCGGTCCGCCCGGCGTACTCGCGCGCGGCGGCCATGCCGTCCGGGGTGAGGCAGCGCGGATTCGGCACGGCCAGGGCGGTGCCGATCCGCGAACCGGCCAGCTGTGCGTCCAAGGCATCGATGTGCGCGAACGCGTCCGGCAGCGGCTGCATCAATCGCGGATCGAGACCCCAGCGCCGGGTGGGATCGGCGCGGTCGGCGATGCCGCGGCCGAGGACCACGCGGATGCCGAGCTCGGCCAGCGCGCGAAGCATGGCGTCGTGCACGGCTTCCGAGCGGTTCGGCCACATGTGCTCGACGACCGTGGTCACGCCGCTGCGCAGCAGTTCGAGTCCGCCGGCCAGCGCGGACAGGTAGGTCTGTTCCGGCGTCGCGGCGACCGTGCGCTCCCCCACGCACCGCAGCCATTCGAGCAGCGGCAGGCCCTCGCCGATCCCGCGCAGCACCGCCTGTTGCAGGTGTGTGTGGGTGTTGACGAAGCCGGGGATCAGATAGCCGCCGCTGCCGTCGACGAACGGAAGCGCACGGTAATCCGCGCGCGCGTTCGGACCTATCGCGATGACAGCGCCGTCCTGGACGACGACATCGTGGCCGGTCTGCCACGCACCTCGGGTATAGACGGTGGCAGCACCGATGACGACGGAATGAGGTCGATTCTCGAACACGCGGCATTCCTCCTGGGAAATGCGGCTGGTTCGCCCGCTCGATCCGGCGGCTCGCGTCGCCCGTTGCAGCCATGAGCGACGTGCGGGCAGCCTACCGAGCCCGTATTTCGACGCGGTTAAGCCTCACGGACGCAGGTCGGCGCCGACCTCCAGGATCTCTACGCGAGGTTCCTTCGCCGCCTCCATGAAACCGAGCAGGGCCTGCGATTCGGCTTCCACGGCGGTGCGCTCTGCCTTCGTCCACGTGCGGGTCGGGCTGATCCGCAGGCGCGCGACACCGGCTTCCGGGAAGATCTTGTAGAGGCCGGCGAGATAGCCGTCGACCAGCACCGGGGCGACCGCGGCGGCGAACGCGCGCAGGTGCGGGGCGTTGCCCTCCGGCACGATCCGGGTTCGATCCTGGTGCGAGAGAACGGCATTGTCGTACCAGCCGAGCAGACGGACCGGGGCCGGGAGGTCCGGATCGGCCAATTCCGCGTCGGCGGCGTCGTAGAGGGTGCGGCCGCGCTCGTCGGTGTAGGTGCGCACGCGGTCGCCGAGCTGCTCGATCGCCTGCTTCATGCCGAGCAGCTTCGACCAGGTCTGCATGTCCATGGTGGAGGCCGGACCGAACGCGCGCAGATAGCGAAGGAGCAACTCGCTCAACGGATACGACGGGTCGAGCGGTGCGCCGAGCCACGGCTCGACCCGGGACCAGATCGGCCTGCTGCTGTCCTTCCACTGGCCGCGCGGCGGAGTTTGCAGCACGGGCAGCTGGTAGAGCCAGGTCTGCACGACCATGCCCGGATTGCGGTCGGGGTAGATCTCGGCGGCGCGCTCGCGCAGCTCGGCGGCGGACATCGGCTCGTCGCCGAGCACCCGCTCGCCGTGCCCACGCACCTCGTCGGCGTCGAGGCCGACCATCGCGCCGTAGTTGAAACCCTTACGGAAGGGGATCTTTTCGAGCTCCGGCTGGATGTGCGGCGCGATCCGTAGCGCGTCCGGCGGGGTGACCAGGTGAATGGTGCCGCGCATCAAGGTGATCCGGACCAGCGAACGATCCACCAGCGCGTCCGACACCGTCGCCGGATCGAAATCCGTTATGCGGCTCCACAATGCGACGAACGGCGGCGGTGAGTCCTGGGCTTGCAGGCCGACGAGGTGGTCGCACATCTCGTGCACCGTCAGCTGCGAACGCTCCAGCAGGTGCTGGCGCGCCAGCAGCGTCCGGTTCAGAGTTCGATTGGAGAGCAGCATGTTTCGGTCAGCGGAGGGTGACCACGACTTTGCCGGTCGCGGTGCGGTTGTCCAGCGAGGCAATCGCCTCGGCGGCCCGGTCGAGCGGGTACAGCACCGGTTTCGGCGCCTCGATCTTGCCCGCGGCCAGCAGCGGCGCCACCTCGTCCCACTGCTCGGTCAGGTAGCCGGGGTGCGTCATCACCCATTCGCCCCAGGCCGCGCCGATCACCTCGACGTTCTTCAGCAGCAGCCGGTTGACCTTCACGGTCGGGATCTCGCCCGCGGTGAAGCCCACCACCAGCAGGCGGCCCGCGGACGCGAGCGAACGGACGCTGTCGGTGAACCGGTCGCCGCCGACCGGGTCGAGCACGATGTCCACGCCGCGGCCGCCGGTCAGTTCCTTCACCGCCGCGAGCCAGCCGTCGGCGAGCACCACGTCGGTCGCGCCGTTGGCGCGCGCCACCTCGGCCTTCGCCTCGGTGCTGACCACCGCGATCACCCGGCCCGCGCCGAGCGCGGCCGCCATCCGCAGCGTGGAGGTGCCGATGCCGCCCGCGGCGCCGTGCACCAGGACGGTCTCGCCCTCGGCCAGCCTGCCGCGCTTGCGCAGGCAGAACTGCACGGTCAGGTCGTTGAACAGGATGCCGGCGCCGGCCTCGAGGGAGACGTTGTCCGGCAGTTTGAACACCATCTGGGTCGGCACGACTGCCACTTCTGCCATGGCATTGCCGAGCAGCGTCAGCGCGACGACCCGGTCGCCCGCCTTGACGTGCGCGTCCGCCGGGGCCTCGCGCACGATGCCGGCCACCTCGCCGCCGACGACGAAGGGCAGTTCCGGCTTCATCTGGTAGAGCCCGCGGGTCATCAGCACGTCCGGGAAGGCGACACCGGCCGCGTGCACGTCGATCACCACGCCCCCGGGGTATCCCTCGGGCTCCGGAATGTCGACGATCTCGACCGACTCCGGTCCCTCCAGCTTGCTGACCTGGGCTGCGCGCATCTGCCGACCTCTCTGTCGTGGCACCGGCTTTTCTCCACGCCGACGCCGCCGTGATCAACGTAACCCGCATCGATTCGGCGTGCGCACCCTGTCTACGTTTGCCCGCACTGCCAGACCGGCCCGAGGCCCCTGTCCGGCAGCCCCCGTTTTGCTATGCTGACCGCGACCTATGGTCGGGCGTGAAGGGGGACTCATGGTCGAGCAAAATCAACCGGCGTCGACAAGTGTGCAGGTAGATCCGGGCGCACTGCGATCGTTCGCGCAAACTCTCGGCACCGAGGCCGGGGAGGTGACCGGGCTGAACGCGGGGGGAGCGTTATCCGCCGCGGCGGGCGCGCTACCAGGTACCGAATTCGGCACGGCGGCAAACCAGGCCAACGATGTGGTCAACCGCTGCCTGCAACGGATCGGCGGCCGGCTCACCACGATCGCCGACAATCTGCACAATGCCGCGGGCAAATACGAACTGGCCGAGGACGATTTCGCCGCGAAACTCCGCGCGATCGGATTGACCGCATGACGCTCAGCATCTCGGACGTGGAGAACTGGAAGCCCGAACAGCTCACCGCCGCAGGCGAACAGGCCGGGACGATGTCGCAGGGCCTCGACACCGCCGTCGGCAAGGGCTCCACCGAGACGAAGTCGCTCGACGACGGGCACAAGTGGTCCGGAACGGCGGGCGCCGCCGCGAACGCGCGGATGGACACCGAGAAGACCCGTTCCTCCGCGGTGAGTGCCGCGCTGCTGGAACTGAAGACCGCCTTCACCTCCCAGACGCAGAACCTGGTCGAGGCGAAGAACAAGGTGATCCAGCTGCGCGACGACGCGATCAACCAGAAGCCGCCGTTCGACGTGGAGGACAACGGCAAGGTCAACGCCACCACCCGGATCGCGGCGCTGCGCGAACACTCGGACAAGACGGACGTGGAGGGGCTCGTTTTCCAGGAGTCGCTGCTGGCCGCGTCGCGCACCTGGGAACTGACCAATGCGCTCAAGACCGCGGAAACCGTGGCCGGCCAGGCGAAGACACAGGTGGACACGGCGGTCGGCAAGTTGGAGCAGGCGTTCAACGGGCTCGGCGACCCGAGCGCGAACGTGGCGCCGCCGGCCAGCACGGTGCCGGCCGCCGTCAGTTCGCCCGCCGCGGTGAACAACGGTAACGGCAGCCCGTCGTCGAGCAAGCCCAATTACGCGATGGGGAACCACAACTCCGGATCGGGCACCCCGTACAACAGCGGAAGTTACAGCGGTTCCGGCAGTCCCAGTTCGTCCGCGCCTACCGGGCCGATGCCGAGCGGCGATATGGCGAAATGGATCGCGGAGGCGAAACAGAAACTCATCGAAATGGGGTACGACCCCAAGGACATCGATGAGCGCGCCATCGCCATGATCATCGAGCACGAATCGGCAGGTAACCCGTACGCGGAAAACCAGTGGGACAGTAACTGGGTCGCCGGGCACCCGTCGAAGGGGCTGATGCAGACGATCGACAGCACCTTCAACTCCTACAAGGCGCCGGGGCACGACGACATCTGGAACCCGGTGGACAATATTATTGCGGGCGTTCGCTATTCGATCGACAGGTATGGATCGGTCAACAACGTGCCCGGCGTGGTCGCGGTCAATTCCGGTGGCGCGTACCAGGGCTACTAACGCTCACCGCTTTCGTTCGCTAACAACGCGTACTGCGCGGCCGCGCGCTGCTGGGTTTCCCACAGGCGGCCGCCGAGCACCAGGGCCGCGTACCGCCGATAGGACACGAAGCACCTGAACTGCGCTTCCTTCGGCGCGACATAGTCCTGCACGCACGCCGCGCTGGGCACATCCACCGGCGGATCGACCGCACGGCGGTCCGCCGCATTACCGAGTTCGGCGGACTCGGTGACGAAGCGCGCCGCGGCCGCGTCATCGGTCGCCCGGAACCCGAACGCATTGGGCGTCACCGCGATCCGATCGACCCCCGCTTTCCGCAGCACCGGCAGGCGGCCCGCCTGATCCTGCACGTAGTTCAGATAGCCGCGCAGGGTCAAGACGACCTCACCCTGTCCGTCCGGCGCCGGGACAACACCCTTGTCCTGGATGACCCGGACCAGCAAGCCATCCGGATCTTGGTGCAGCGTGTTGAATTTCCCGATCGGTGTCGCGCTGAACTTGTCCAGTTCGGCGACCTCCGCGGCGAGATACTTCTGGGTCGCGTCGACCAGCCGATCGATATCCGCGGTCCGCGCCTCCGCCAGCACACTGATCACATAGTTCCCGTGCGGGGTCGTGCTGCCGAGCGTCGGAAACGCCGGACGCCAGTGTGCCCGCGCGTCCGGGTATTTGGGCAGACCGACCGGCGCGTTCTCCGGGTTGAGGCCGAGGTCGACGGCGTCGAGTTCGGCCGCCGCCGCCTTCGCGGCCGCGGCGTCCGGGAAACGCGACACCGTCACGGTCAGGCCGTCGCGCTGGCGAACGCCGGCCGCGGGATCGGTGAGCGGCGGCACGTCCTCGGCCGAACCGGTGGAGAACCCGAGTACGAAACCGTGATTCTGCAGCACCGGGATGGCCGGCTCCGCGAGGTACTGCGCCACCGACTGGGCGTCGGTGTGCACGCGCGCCGACGCACCGACGGAGTACTTCGGGTCCACCTCATGAGGACTCAGGACCGCATCGGCCAGGCGCGCCGCCTCCAATCGCGCGTAGCCGAGATCGTCCAGGCGGCTCGCGATCTTGGGTGGCGTGGTCGGAAACTTGCCGGTGTCCAGCGCGCGCACATCGATCTCGCTGGACACGCTGGTTCCCTGCACTTCCGCTGCGCAGCCGCCCGCTGCGGCGGTGGCGAGGACGACGAGGAGCGCCGTGGCGACTCGGGTATTCCAGTTCATCAACTCACCTGTGGGAGGTTGTCCAGGACGTTCTGCAGCACCTGTTGTGCTGCCAGACACCTGAATTCGGGATGTTCGGCGAGGGTGGGATTGTCGACCTGCACCGACACCACCTCGGCGTCGCCGCCGTCGATGGCCCGGTACTGTCCGCGCCGCACGCAGGTCGGCGAGCCCAATTCCGCCTCGTCCAAGAAGACGAAATTGCCGCCGCCGAGGTCGAACGGGATCGGCTTTTCGGTCGGCGTCAACGCCTTCGAGCGTTCGAGGGCGAGCGTGACCGTGCCGGTCGACGTCCATTTGCAGGTGTGCAGCTGATCCGGAGCGCCGCGCACTTGATCGCCGATATTCAGCTTCACCACGACCGAATCGACCAGCGCGCACGGGTCTTGCCGGGCGAGCGAGTTGCGAATGTTCGGAAGTTGCGGTGGCCCTTCGGATATCCGATGGGCGAGTTCGGTGGCCGCCTCGTCCGCGACCCCGCACAGGGTGTCGGACTTCGCGCCCTTCACCCGTACCGCGATGCCGAATTGCGGATCGGTTTTCGCGGGGAACAAGGCCCGGCCGCAGCTGTCGGTTCCGCCGGTCGCGTCCTCCAGCACCGGGACTCCCGCGACGGTTTTACCGTTGTCCCGGTAACCCTCGACGCGCTTGATATCGAAGTCGAACTGATAGCCGCCCGACTCCCCCGCGCACGTGCCCCATTGCGTGGAGCTCGGCGCTTTCGTCCACGCCCCCAGCGACGAGACCAGCGGATCCTTCACCGCGGCACACAGATCGATCGACCGGAGCTTCGTAAGATTCAGCGCCGCAAGCGGATTCACCGCCGGTTCGGCCGGTCCCTCGTCGTCACCACCGAACAGGGCCGTGCCCGCGAACACGACGACGAGCAGGGCGACCACGGCCGCGGCCCCGATCAGTGCCCGCTTCCGGCGCCGGCGCAGCGAGCTCGCCCGCTGGATCTCGACGAGCGCCTGCAAGCGCTGCTCGAAGGCGTCGACACTGGAGGCCTCCGGATAGCGGGCCGGATCCGCGCCGGTGGCCTGCGTGGCGTTCGGATCGGCGCGGAGCGCCGACAGCTCGGCCTCCTGTTCCCGGATTTCCTTATGCACCTGCGCCGACCAGGGTCGATGCTGCGGCGGCAGCGGTCCGAGAAAGTCGAGGAGCTGGGCGGGCGTCGGACGCTCCTGTGGGTCCTTGCTCAGGCATGGGGAAACCAATTCTCTTACTTCGGGCGGTAATCCGCTCAGGTCGGGTTCGGTGTGCACAATGTTGTGGAGGGTGTGGCGCGGCGACGATCCGGCGAACGGACTCGCGCCGCCCGCGGCCATCGCGAGCACGGCGCCCAGGGAGAACATGTCGCCGGCCGGCGTCAGCGGCAGCGATTGCGCCTGTTCCGGAGACATGAACGCGGGCGAGCCCGCGATCGGGCCGGTGTGCTCGGAGCCGCCCTCGGCCGCGCGCGTGATCCCGAAATCGATGACCCGGGGGCCGTCCTCGGCCAGAATCACGTTGGCGGGCACGAGATCTCGGTGGATGAGCCCGACGCCGTGGATAGCCTGCAAGGCCGAGGCGAGTCCGATTGCCAGCTTGTGTAATTCGTCCGAGGTGAGCGGGCCGTAGTTCTCGACGGCTTTGTCCAACGGCACCCCCGGCACGAAAACCGAAGCGAGCCAAGGTACTTCGGCTTCGACATCGAAGTCGACCACGGCGGCGGTGAAGGCGCCCGAGACCTGCACGGAGGTGCGTACCTCGCGACGGAACCGAGGCAGGAAGTCCGGCTCGGCCACCAGGTGCCGATGCACCTGCTTGATCGCGACCAGGCGGCCGTCCGGTCCGACGCCGAGCAGAACCCGTCCCAGGCCGCCGGAGCCGAGCTCGCCGAGCAGCCGGTATCTGCCGATCTGGGTGGGCTCGTCGCGTGCGAGCGGGGTCACCATCACCGGCTCCGCAGGCGAGCCACGACACCGCCGAGGACTGATTCGGTAGCGGCACAGACTGCCTCGGCAGCGCCGGGTCCGGTCGGTCGCTCGGTCACGGCGATCTGTTCTCCTCGATCCTCGATGGTCGGCCGCACCGGATGGTAGGTCGCACACGTGCCGTCGGAATCTATACGGCGGACCGTGGGTAAGTCATCAAGTGGGCTGCCGTTCACCGAGAATCCGGCATATTCCGGGACCAGATCGACGCGTTTCCTCTCCGTGGTGTGCACACCGGTAACACGTTGGGCGGCTTGAACTTCCAGCCGGAAGCGGGCCCGGAACTCCGGATTCCCGGCCGGGTGACGGGGAATCATCTCGACCGCGATCGGCTGGTGCCGGCCTGCCGCGCGCGGGTCGTGCCGGCCGAGCGCCTTCACCCGTGTTCCTCCCCTGTCGTGCCTGTTCCGGGGATCGTACCGGGGCACATGTGACACGTCTTGGTGGTGACCGGAATTCCGGTGTGGCCGTCAGGCGAAGGTTTGGTTGCGCGCGGCGAGGGCGGCGCGGAGTTTGGTGACCGCGGTCGGGCCGACCCCGTGCAGCGCGGCGAGATCGCGCTCGGTCCAGGAGGTGAGGTCGTCGAGGTCGCGGATTCCGGCCGCGGCCAAGGCGCGTTCAGCGGGTTTGCCGAGTTGGCCAGGCAGATCCGAATCGCTCATGGCGTCCATGATGCCTGGTAGAGGCGTTGTTCGCGAGCACACCGGCGGCTACCTACGCACTCGACGCGATGGTGTGACGTACGACCCGTAAAGTCGTCTCACAACAGCACCACACGAAGAACGCGGCACACCGTGCAGCGCGAGGAGCACCAGTGTCACTCGATCAGCCACTCGCCCCGCTTCCCCAGGAGGGCATGGGCTTTGCTTCGGCGTGGCCCATCCGGGCTGGCGATGTGGACCCTTACGATCGGCTGCGCTTCGACGCCGTCGCCCGCTACCTGCAGGACATCGCCTGGGAAAACCTGCACAAGACGTTCCTGAGCCGCAGCGATCCGAACTGGATCGTGCGGCGCACGGTGATCGACGTGATCCGGCCGATCCTGTGGCCGGACGAGGTGCAGCTGCTGCGCTGGTGCTCGGCGATGTCGACCCGCTGGACGAACATGCGGGTGCGGGTGACCAGCTCGAACGGTGGGCTGATCGAGACCGAGGGCTTCTGGATCAACATCAGCGAGTCGACCGGGATGCCCGCGCGGATCAGCGACGAGGGCCTGGCCTATCTCGCGCAGACCACGCAGGAGCATCGGCTGCGCTGGCGGCCGTACCTGACCGACACCTCGCCGTCCGAGTCGGACACCGACATGCCGTTTCCGGTGCGCGCGACCGACATCGACCAGTACAACCACGTCAACAACGCCTGTTACTGGCAGGCGGTGGAACAGTTCATGGTCGAGTACCCGAAGCTGCTCGCCGGTCCGCATCGCGCGGTCATCGAATATGTCGCGCCGGTGCTCGCGCGTCAGCACGTGACCGTGCGCAGCCGGTTCGAACCGGGCGATCGCACGGGGCGGCCGGTGCTTCGCCTGTGGTTCGTGGTCGGCGGGACGACCACCACGGTCGTCCGCATCATGCCGCTGCCGCCCGAATAGGCAGTGGCCGACCGGAACCTGACGGATCCGGTCGGCCGGCTCCGTCAGCCGCGTGCGGCCTTCAGCAGATCCTCGCGGGTGGTGAACTTGACCCGCGGCCGGCCCGCGGACTTGCCCGCGGCCTTCTCCGCCTGATCGATCGCCCGCCAGCCGTCCCGATCCACCAGATCGGCCTGCCGCTCATTGAGCAACGCCTTCAGCGCCGCTCGATTCGCCTCGGGCGCACCGAGTTTGCCGCTGGTGAAGTCGGCGATCAGGTTCTCCACCGTTTCCTCGGCATCGGTCCGGTTCGAGCCGATGACGCCGCGCGGGCCGCGCTTGATCCAGCCGCTCGCGTACACGCCGGACAGCGGGGTGCCGTCGGTGTCGAGCACCCGGCCGTGTTCGTTCGGCAGCACGCCGCGCCGCTCGTCGAACGGCAGGTCGGCGACGGCCGAACCGCGGTAGCCGATGGAACGCAGCACCAGCGAGGCCTCGATCCGCTCGGTGCGCTCGGTCGCCCGCGCCACCAATTGGCCGTTGTCCTCGAACAATTCGTTGTGCACGAACTCGATCGCCTCGACGTGGTCGGTGCCGGTGAGCGCGGTCGGCGAGGCCAGGTAGCGGAAGATGATCCGCTTGTGGCTCGGGTCGCGCGGCGCGCCGGCGTACTCCTCGGCGAGGGTGTACTTGAGCTTCAGCGACGGTTCGATGTCCGGGTCGTCGAGCAGCGACTGGCTGGCGTGATCGAGCGCCAGATCGGACTCGTCGACCACGACGTCGATGCCCCTGAGGTGGGCCAGCGCCAGGAACTCCGACGACGTGTACGCCGCCTGCAGCGGGCCGCGGCGGCCGAGCACGACCACCTCGCGAATATTGCTGCGCCGCAGGGCGTCCAGGGCGTGGTCGGCGATGTCGGTCTTGGCCAGCTCGTCCGGGTCGACGGTCAGCACGCGGGCGACGTCCAGGGCGACGTTGCCGTTGCCGACGATCACCGCCCGCTCGCCGGACAGGTCGAACTGCCGGTCCGCGAAGTCGGGATGGCCGTTGTACCAGGCGACGAACTCGGTGGCCGAGTGGCTGCCCGGCAGATCCTCGCCCGGCACATCGAGGCGACGGTCGGTCGACGCGCCGACCGCGTAGATCACCGCGTGGTGGTGCTTCAGCAGCTCCTCGTGCGAGATGTGCGTGCCGATCTCGACATTCAGGTAGTACTGCAAGGTCTCGCGCCGGAACGCGGACTCGAACAGGCTCGACACCGTCTTCGTGCCGGGGTGATCGGGGGCCACGCCCGCCCGGACCAGACCCCACGGGGTCGGCACCCGGTCGAACATCTCGATCTCCACGTCCGCCCGGCGCAGCAGCTCGTCGGCGGCGTAGCAGGCCGCCGGGCCGGCCCCGACGATCGCGACCCGCAGGGTGCCGAGCTCCTTCGGCGGCCGGGGCGGGGTGACGATCGGGTCGAAGTTCGACTCGAGCGGATGCCGTTCGAAATAGGCGGCATTGATCTCGCGGTATCTGGCCAGCGATGCGGTCAGGTCGTCTTCGGAGAAGATCGCCTCGACCGGGCACGCATCGACGCACGCACCGCAGTCGATACAGGTGTCGGGGTCGATGTAGAGCATCTCGGTCGTCGCGAACTCCGGTTGATCCGGAGTCGGACGGATGCAATCGACAGGGCACTCGGAAACGCAGCTGGCGTCGTTGCAACAACGCTGCGTGATTACGTAGGCCATATTGTGCAGATCCTCGAAGATGTACGTGGGCTGTAGGCCACCCGGTGGGCAGAGGTGGACAAAAACGGCACGACGCGGAACCACCGCGATGTGACGCCGCTTTCAGTTTGCCTCGAGTGTGTTCGAGGCCATGCGACCGGAGGCCTTACGGTATCTCCATGGTGCGGACTCTGATCCTCATGCGGCACGGCAAGTCGGCCTATCCCGACGGTGTCGGCGACCACGAACGCCCGCTCGCGCCGCGCGGGCAACGCGAAGCCGGGCTGGCGGGCGAGTGGTTGCGAACGACGCAACCGACGATCGACGCGGTGCGGTGCTCCACCGCGACGCGCACGAGAGAAACCCTGGCGGCCACCGGGATCGACGCCCCGGTGGTCTACGAGGCGGGCATCTACGAGGCCTCCCCGCAGAGCCTCATCGAGCTGGTCCAGCTCAGCGACGACGACGTGGCGACGCTGCTGGTGATCGGGCACGCGCCCGGAATGCCATGGACGGCATGGGAATTGGCGAGCAATCGAAGTTCGACGCCCGCGATCGAGCTCAGTCGCAAGTTCCCGACCTCGGCGCTGGCCGTGCTCGAATTCGACCGGCCGTGGGCACAGGTCGATCCGGGAACCGGTGAGCTGGTGCGTTTCCACATCCCCCGCTGAATGCGCGGTCAGCGCAGCAGCTTGCCGCCGACCACCACGACCGCGCCGAGCACGACCAGCAGCACGAACGCGGCGAAACCGCCGAGCAGCCACCACACGACGGCGAGTGCGAGTACCACCGGCGCCACCGCGATGGCGGTGATCACCGGGCTTTCCTTGACCGTTGCCAGGGCCGAGCGGGCCCTGATCCGGTTGACGTCCTTACCAGGCATGTCCCCAGGGTAAGCCGGAACTCGGGACTTTGTCGGCGACCGGTGAGATGCTCGGGCGATGGATTGGAAAATCGAGCTCATCGCGATCCCCGTCACCGACGTGGACCGCGCGAAGGACTTCTACACCAAGATCGGATTCAACGCCGACCACGATCACCGGGTGAACGAGAACCTGCGTTTCGTCCAGCTCACGCCGCCCGGATCGGGGTGCTCGATCTGCATCGGCGAAGGGATCACCGAAGCCGCGCCCGGCAGCGTGCGGGGCATGCAGATCGTGGTCTCCAACGCGGAAGAGGCGTACCAGCAGTTGGTCGCCGCCGGGGTGGACGCGAAGCCGGTGGAAACCTTGAGCTGGGGCAGCTTCACCTACTTCGCCGACCCCGATGGGAATCAGTGGGCCGTGCAGGAATTGCCGAAGAAGGACTGAGCGCGGACATTCGCTCCCATCATCGAGACGATCGTTGTTACCTATCGACCGAAGAGCCGGTCAGGACCGGCCCAGCTGATCCAGCTGGATAGTCACCGAGCACGGCGAGGTGGCCTTGAAGGTACCGGTCACCTCGTCACCGTCATAGGTGCGTTCCTTCGCACGCCGCAAAGCAAGCAGCTGCACTGTCGGCTCCAGGTCGAAAATCCAATAGTGCGGAATCCCGGCCTCGGCGTACTCCGCACGCTTCGTCAGATAGTCCATCCGCCGGGAGCCCGTCGAGACGATTTCGACAACTAGGCGAGCGCCGCATGCACGCAGGATCGCGTCGCCGCCCTTGCATCGGTCGTACTCGGTTCGATCGACGACAACAAGATCCGGCCTGCGGACTGTTGCGGGCTCATCGGAAGCAGCAAGCTGAAGATCTACATCCACGCTGGGCACGACGACGAGATCTGGCGGCAGATCCTCCTTCAGACGGGCATAGAGCTGCATGACGGCGACCATGTGATCCGGTGTCGGCGACGGCATCATGGCGAGCAATCCCTCCTGCAACTCCCAGCGATACTCGTCGTCCTCGCCGAGCGCGATGTATCCGTCGACCGTCAAGGGCCGCCCTGGCGCTGGAAGTCCTGCCACGTTCCTTACCTCCCCACGAATCCGACTCGGTTCCGGCACGCAACATATACGCGCCGAGGTGCGGCAATCCGGCGTTTGCGTACATTGGAGTTGCTTGGAGTGCACTCCAGGTGGGTAGCGTCGTCAGGGTTCTACGGGAAGGGCGAGTGTCGTGGGTGAAGCCGCATTGAACGAGCGGGGTGGGGAGTGGGAGCAGCCTCGGTATTCGATCGGCGAGGTGGCCGAGCGGTCGGGGCTGAGCCGGGACACGCTGCGCTGGTATGAGCGGATCGGGCTGATGGACTACATCGGGCGCGATCACGCGGGGAAGCGGCGGTTCAGCAATCGAGACCTGGAATGGCTCGCGCTGATCGGACGATTGCGAACCACGGGGATGTCGGTGGCGGACATGGTCCGCTATGCCGAGCTGGTGCGCGAAGGGGAATCCACATTCCCCGAGCGGCTGGCGATGTTCCGCAAAACCCGCGCCGAGGTGCTCGCCAAGATCGATGAACTGCAACAGACCGTGGCCGTATTGGACTACAAGATCGATATCTACGAGGGCAAAGCCCAACTGGCCCGGCCGGCCACGATCACCGTGCGGGACAGCGAAGGGATCAACGCGTGACCGGAACATTGCCGGCCACCACACTGGGTGGCAGTGGCATCGAACCGACCGCCGGCCGGGAATAGCAAGCACCACAACAGATCAGGAGTTCCACCGTGTCCACGCTGACGCTCAATGTCCGCTTCACCGCCAAGCAAGGCCACGAGGCCGAGCTGCGCGAGGTGTTGCAGGACATGATCGAGCCGACCCTCGCCGAGAGCGGCTGCCTCGCCTACGAGCTGTATCTGCACCCGACCGATCCGAGCCGGGTGGTGCTGCTCGAGGAATGGGTGGACGCCGAGGCGTTGGCGGCGCACTTCGAGACCCCGCATCTGAAGCGGTGCGCGGCGGCCCTGGACCAGATCCTGGTCGAGCCGTTCAATCTCCGGCGATTCGCCGAGATCTAGGGACGAGCACGCGGCTCCGGCGACCCGAGTTCGGATCGCCGGGGCCGCGGCGTTTCAGTGGAACGTGCGCCCACCCAGCGAGGCGCTGATGATGGCCGGCGGCGTCCAGCCGACCATGAAATTCGCGCGCTCCTGCGGGGTGAGATCCTGCCTGGCCCAGATGCGGTGCGCGCTGCGGCGGCAGGCGGCGACCAAGGTGGGGGCGGTGCGGTTGCGGAACCTCATGACGTTTTCTCCTTCGATGGACCTCCATATTTGTCCCGTGAGCGGGGCCGGGACAGTGGTCGCGGACGATCTCTACGAGTTCTGTACGCCGGTGTAAATGAACTCGGACCCCGGTCCGTTTGAACCGGACCCCACCGGATGCCCGGCCGCGCGGGCTACTACCATCCAATGGAGTGAAGCCCGATGTCCCGCACGATCGCGTCTGGATCGACAAACAGACGCCCGCCGCGTTCCGCGCCCTCATCCGGGTCGCGAACGAAGTACATGCCGCAGCGGCCGAGGCCGGCCTGGACCGCAAGCTCATCGAGCTGGTCAACCTGCGGGTCTCGCAGATCAGCGGCTGCGCCTTCTGCCTGGACACGCACCAGCGCGCCGCGCTCGCCGCGGGGAACACCGAGCAGGAAATCGCCGTGCTGCCCGCGTGGCGGCGCACCGAGCTGTATTCACCGCTGGAGCAGGCCGCGCTCGGGCTGGCCGAGGCCACCGCGACGCTGCCGGACGAGCACACGCTGGAGCGTGAGTACGCGCTCGCGCGCAAAGTTCTGACCGACGATCAGCTCTCGGTCGTCGTCTGGGCCGCCACCACGATCGGCGCGTTCAATCGCGTGTCGATCCTCAGCAGACATCCGGTACGCGCATCGAAGGAGAAGTCGACCATGACTACACCCGCCTCGGAATCCAAGGTTGTCCGCAACGACGAGAAGCACCGGTACGAGGTGTTCTACGGCGGCGACCTGGCCGGGTTCGCCGAGTACGAGGAGCGCGACGACGAGACGGTGTTCACCCACACCGAGATCGACGGCGCGTTCTCCGGCAAGGGACTCGGCAGCACGCTGGCCAAGCACGCCGTCGAGGACGCGGTCGAGCGGAACCGGGCGATCCGGCCGCTGTGCCCGTTCATCCGGGCTTACCTGGACAAGCACCCGCAGTACGACGCGCATGTGATCGGTAAGGGCATCACTCGGTGAGCGACCTGGATTCGCATCCGGCGGAGGCGTTGTGCGAGCCGGCGCCCGGTCCGGGTCCGGTGGCGGAGCTGTACCCGTCACGGGAGGTGCCGCTCGGCGGTGTGCGCGGCGTCTTCGTGGAACGGGTTCTGCCGCAACGGGATCTGCCGACCGTCGGGGCGTGGTGCTTCCTCGATCACTTCGGGTCGCCGACGGTCACTGATACCGGGGCGTCCCCGGATATCGATCCGCACCCGCACATCGGCCTGCAAACGGTGACCTGGCCGTTCGACGGGCGGATCCGGCATCGCGACTCGGTCGGCTCCGATGTGGAGATCGAGCCGGGGCAGCTGAATCTGATGACCTCGGGGCGCGGCATCGCGCATTCCGAGTACGGCGTGGCGGGCGCGCACGCGGGACACGGCTTGCAGTTGTGGATCGCCTTGCCCGGCAACCGGACCGGGATCGATCCGCACTTCGAGCAGCATCGTGAGCTGCCGGTCTATCAGGCGCCGGGCCTGCGCGCCATCGTGCTGATCGGCACGCTGGCCGGGATCGCCTCGCCCGCAACCGCATACACGCCGATCGTCGGCGCGGACGTGCGGCTGGAGCCGGGCGCGGCCACCCTGCCGCTGGAGCGTGGATTCGAGCACGCGCTGATGGTGATCGAGGGCGAGGTGACGGTCGACGGCACGCCGCTGACCGCGGGCCCGCTGCTCTACCTCGGCACCGATCGCGACGAGATCTCGCTGAGCAGCGCTGCCGGAGCGCATTTCGCGCTGATCGGCGGCGAGCCGTTCGGCGAGGAACTGGTGATGTGGTGGAACTTCGTCGGCCGCAGCCACGAAGAGATCGTGGCGGCCCGAAACGATTGGGAGAACCACGATCTCGGCCGCTTCGCGGACATCGCGGGACACCCGCCCGAGCAGCGCATCCCAGCCCCGCCGCTGCCCGGCCTGCATCTCAAGCCGCGCAAACGCCGGATCGGCCCGGCCAGAACCTGATTCGGACGTGGCGTCAGGCGACCGCGGTGAACAGCTCGTAGCTGTGGCCGTCGGGTGCGTGGACGTAGACGCCGCGGCCGCCACCTAGACGGTTGATCGCCCGGTCCCACCCATGTTGCGGACCGGACCCGTAGTCGACCGCGGGCCACCGGGTCAGCCGCTCGAGCACCGCGTCGAAGGTCTCGTCGTCGACGAGAAATCCGTAGTGGCCCGGTTCCACCCGGCCGCGGTCGTCGAAGTCGAGGGTGAGGTCGGCATTGACCTGCACCGGCGCGAACGGGTCGCTGGGCGCACCCACGGTGAGGCCCAGCAATTCGGCGAAAAACGTTGCGGCGGCGTGCCGGTCCGTCGCGGGCACGATCGTGTGATTCAAGACGATGGTCACGCTTACCTCCTAGATGCGTGCGGTTCACATATAAATATACATGCGTATCGCATGCGATTGCCAGTGGCGGGTTAGGCTGACACCATGAGCAGACGGGCGGCCGCCAGGCCTGGAACCGCCGCCGACGGCGGACCGGCGCTGTTTCGGCTGGTTCGGTTCTGGTCACGGCGCTGGATCAACCGGACCTCGGCGGACCTGCCCGACGAGCTACGGCACGCCCAGCACGTCCAGGTGGTCGAGGCGGTGGCGGCCACCGTCGAGCAGGACGCCGAGGCCACCATCACCTCGGTGTCACATCAACTGGGACTGGACCATTCGGGGGCGAGCCGGATGGTGCGCGATGCCACGGCAGCGGGGTTTCTGTCCCGCGCGGAATCCGAACACGACCGGCGCCGAACGGCATTGGCGCTGACCGCCAGCGGCGAGCGGCTGCTCGCCGAGGCCCGCGACTGGCAACGCCAGGTCTTCACCGAGCTCACCGCCGACTGGGACGACGCCGATCGGCAGCGATTCGCCGGATATCTGCGTCGATTGAGTAACGAACTCGAGCTCTGAGCCGAGTTCTCTTGCGCCCGAACGACGAGCCGTACTCGCCTGCGCCTGATACTGTCGCCGACGAACACACTGCGCAGGGGGCAGCGCTACCGAAAGAGCACGATGAGCTTCTCCAGAATCACCGCGACCGCACTGCTGGCCTTGGCGGCCACCGTCATCAGCACGAGCGCCACGCACGCGGATCCCACCACACCCGACACCGCACTCGACGTGCACGGGTCCTTCGCCGAAATCGCCTACCAGGTGGCCGCATCCGAGGATCGGCGCGCCGCGGTGACGACGATCCAGGACGGCCGCTTCGACCTGATCCACGACGGCCGGGTGGTCACGCTGACCGATCGCGACGGCAGCGTCGTCGCCGCCTTACCGATGGCATTGCGGGTCGGCGACAAGCGGGTGGCGCTGAATCCGGTCATCGAGGAGGCCGGTCATCGGCTCACCCTCGTGCCCGACCACATGTCGCAGGCGCCGCTGCGCGACGTGAGCAGCCAGGAACGCTTCTTCGCCGAGGTCGAGAAGGCCATGCCGATCGTGTTGGCGGGCGCGGGAATCGGCGCCGCGATCGGCTTCGTGGTCGGGTTCCCGCTCGGGCTGTTCGTCATCGACTTCATCACGGTGCCGATCACCACAGTGCTGGGCGCGGCGATCGGGGCTGCGGCCGGACTCGCGATGTCCGGTGGCCAGCCGGCGATCGACGCGGCGCTCGATTACGTCTCCGGCGCACCCTGATCCGGAAGCGCCCCGCCGGCGACTGAGCCGATTACGCGATCGACGAGGCGCGATCAAGACAGCCTGACGCGCCGGATTCGATAGGGGCACCGCGAGGCCGGTGTCCGGTCAGGGGCGGCGCGCCTGAGTCTCGATATGGTCGGCGGTGCTCAGGGTCTGAGTTCCGATGACGCGCAACAGATCCAGTTTTTCGGCGGCGTCCGTGCCGGGCTGCGGCAGGTAGACGAGCAGGCGCTGGGCGGCGTTGGGGGTGAGCAGCGTTTCGCAGATCGTGTCGATCAGGCCGACCTCGGGATGCTGGATTCGCTTGGTGTCCGAAAGGCGTACCGCCACTTCGTGTTCGTCCCAGAACACGTCGAATTCCGTACTGACCGAACGCAATTTCGCGATGAATTCGGTGACGTCCGCATCGCCCGCCCGGCGCGCGGCGGTCGCCCGCAGATCAGCGACGTGCTTGCGGCCCAATCGATCCCAGTCTTCCTCGGGGAAGACCGCGCGCGACTCGACGTCGGTGAACCAGCGGTAAGCATAGAAGCGTTCCCAGCCGCGCCGGTTCGCGAGGTCGCCGAGCAGCAGGGTGTGCATGCGGTTCTGCACCAGCACCTCACCGAGGTCGGTGATCACGGTGGCGGCGGTGTCGTCCAGTTTGGCCAGCAGGTGCATCAGGCCGGGACCGACGTGCTTGTCGGAAAGCTCGCGGACCGGCGCCGCGTGGTCGCACAGGTGATAGAGGTGATCGCGTTCGTCGCTGCTGAAGCGCAGGGCGCGGGCCAGCGACGCGAGCACCTGGGTGGACGGTCGCGGACCGCGGGATTGCTCCAGGCGGGTGTAGTAGTCCGTGGACATGCCCGCAAGCAGCGCCACCTCGTCCCGGCGCAGGCCGGGAGTGCGTCGCCGGACACCGGGCGGCAAACCCACGTCGGCCGGGGTCAGCTGCTCCCGGCGGCGACGGAGGAAGTCGGCGAGCTCGGTTCGGTCCATGCCTCTACTGTCCCCCGGATCGGGCCGCTCAGCCAGGGATCGGCAATCCCCCGATCGGCGATCTCTGCCGGATCCGCCGCCGGAGGTTCAGGCTGGTCCTATGACGACATCGAAGATCTCCACAGTTCAGCTCGGTAAGACCGGGCCGACGGTGAGCCGGATCGGGCTCGGCGCGATGGGCATGTCCGGCATGTACGGCGCCGCGGACGACGCCGAATCCACCGCCACCATCCACGCCGCGCTCGATTCCGGGGCGAACCTGATCGATACCGGCGATTTCTACGGCGCCGGGCACAACGAGCTACTGATCGGCAACGCGATCGCCGAGCGGGCGCGCGAGGATGTGGTGCTCAGCGTGAAGTTCGGCGCGCTGCGCGGACCCGGCGGGGCCTGGGGTGGCGTGGACAACCGGCCCGAGGCCCTGCGCAACTTCCTCGTCTACAGCATGCAGCGGCTCGGGGTGGACTATGTCGATGTCTACCGGCCGGCCCGGCTCGATCCGAATGTCCCGATCGAGGACACGGTCGGCGCGATCGCCGAGCTGATCGAGGCGGGGTATGTCCGGCACGTCGGGCTGTCCGAGGTCGGCGCGGACACCATCCGGCGGGCCGCGGCGGTGCATCCGATCGCCGATCTGCAGATCGAGTACTCGCTGATCTCGCGCGGTATCGAGGCGGAGATCCTGCCGCTGTGCCGGGAGCTCGGCATCGGCATCACCGCCTACGGCGTGCTGTCGCGTGGACTGCTCAGCAGCTCGGTGCAGGCGGGAACCACCTTCGCCGCCAATGATTTCCGTGCGCACAGCCCGCGCTTCCAGGGGGAGAACCTCAGCCAGAATCTGAAGCTGGTCGACGCGCTGGCCGAAATCGCTGCGGGCAAGGATGTTTCGGTCGCTCAGCTGGCCATCGCGTGGGTGCTGACCCGCGGCGCGGACATCGTGCCGATCGTCGGCGCGCGGCGGCGCGAGCGGTGGGCCGAAGCCGCTGGTGCGCTGGATATCTCGCTGACCGCGGATGAGCTGGCCACTATCGAGGCGGCGGTGCCCAGCGATCAGATCGCAGGTGAGCGGTATGCCTCGGAGCAGATGGCGATGCTCGACAGCGAGCGCTGAGTGGTGGGTGCGCTCGGTCGTCGAGCGCACCCCCGCTACCGGCGTGGGCGGATGACCGCGGTGAATGTCGCTGCGGCGACCGACTTTCCGGTGTTGTCGGTGATGTTCACCGGGACTTCCAGTTCGATCGGTGTCTGTGCCGCGATATCCGCCCGTACCTGTTGAAGGACCGCGCCGGATAGCTCGGATGTCGCAAGATACGGTCCCGCATCGCCTTTGGCGCGCGCCCGGTATTCGATTCGCCCGTCCCTGGCCACGATGAAGGTCTCCCCCATCAGGTCGACGATGCCCGAGACCGACGCGCCCATCGCCGCGGTTTCGGCCAGGCCGAACAGCACCGCCGCGTGCAGGTCACCGTTGTGGTTCAGGTGCTCGGCCCGCGGCGCCATCCGCACCACGTTCCGGCCGGCGTCGAACTCCACGCCTTCGATCCCGGTGTACTGGATGAACCCCAGCTTCTGGAACCCCGCCATCACCAACTCGCCCATGGCCGCTGTGTCCACTGCATCTCCCACCGGGTAACTGAAACGTGTTCTATTTTCATACCGTGCAGAGGGTGCGTTGTCCACTGACCGCCTTTCTTCGGTGACCTCGACGGGAATCGAACCCGCGTAGCCGTGATCGAGAGTCACGGTGCCCTGCCAGCGGAGCACGAGGCCTGGATGTGCGTGACGCAGGTCGGAATCGAACCGACGTGGCTCCTGAGTGAAAGTCAGGGTGCCCGTGCCAACAGAGCAACTGCGCCTGGATTATGGGAGGAACGAAAAAGGGCCGCTCCGTGGAATTTTCCCGGATGCGGCCCGTATGGTTCGGCGTTACGCCTTACTCATTGATCAGGACGTTCATCCGTCGACCGGTAACCGGATTCCTCGGCCATCGCGAATTCACGCTGTGTCAGCGATGATTCGAGGTGGCTGAGCATGCCCGTTACCTTTCGTCGTTCTCGATTAGTCGACGGTAACACCGGCTTCCGATCGAGGAAACCGATTATTTCCGGGCCATGATCAAGGTCGGCGATAGGCCTTCGGCAGCTGGTAGCCGCGTTCGGCGAGGATGGTGCGCAACAGGTCTGGGCGGTTGGTGATGAGGCCGTCTACGCCGAGGCCCAGCAGCGCCGTCATGGTCGGCCGGTCGTCGACGGTCCATGGCACTACGCGCATGCCGTGCTGGTGGGCGGCCTGGACCAGGGCGCTGGTCGTGAAGGGTTGGTAGCCGGGGTCTTCGATGCTGCCGGCTTGCGGGTCGCCGTGCACCGGAGACACCGCGTCGGCACCGAAAGATGCTGCCGCGCTGACGAATTTCTGTTGCAGCGAGCCCGGGAAGTCATCGATGTCGATGCCGCCGAGCCATGGGGAAGCGCCGGGCTGGCCTTCCTGGAGGAATTGCTGTCCGTTGGTCAATGCGACGAGCGGCAATTCCGGCGCCACCTCGCGCATGCGCATCAGCGAGCCCCAGTCGAAACTTTGGATGGTGACTTGGTTTTCGAGGTGTGCGCGGTGCACTTCCGCGGCGATCACTTGGACGAATTGTTCGCGCGGCGCGGTTTGTTCCGGCGCTCCGGCTTCGACCTTGGACTCGACATTCAGCTTGATCTCATCGGCCCGGTAGGCGTGCACGAGGTCGAAAACCTCGGACAGCAACGGCATTCGGGCACCCGGTACCGTCCGCTGCTCCGGAAAAGCGGCCAATCGCTTCGATCCGCAATCGATGGTGCGCACCTGCGCCAACGTCAGATCTCGAATGAACCTGGTACCGGGCACATACGGGAATTTCGGATCGCCGAGGAAGGCGGGCAGCGTGTCGACGCACTTGTCCGGACTCGGATCGCGGTCATGGGTGACCACCGCGTACCCGTCCTCGGTGATCTGCACGTCCAGTTCCAGCGTGCTGACGCCGAGCTCCAGGGCATTCGCGAAGGCGGGCAGCGTGTTCTCCACCACGAGCGCTGCCCCACCGCGATGCGCCTGGAGATCGAAGGGCGCGGACGGGTCGTCCGCCGACGCCGTACCCACGTTCAGGGCACCGGTCAGCAGAATCGTCGCGACGCCCACCGCATACGTTCGACGCATGCCTCCATTGTGACGGGTGCTGCCGACGTCGTGATGACGCTTGGGTGAACCCCTACGGAACCAGCACTACCTTGCCGGTGGTCGCACGTTGCTCGAGTGCGGCGTGCGCGTGCGCAGCTTGGTCGAGCGGGAACGTCTGGACGGTCGGCACCATGGTGCCCGCGGCGGCCGCGGCCAGGGCGCGGGACTCCTCGTTGCGCACCTCGCGCGGCTTGCTCAACATCAGGGACAGCGCGTCGATTACCGTAATGCCCTGTTCCTGAAGCTTTTTCGCGTCCGGTCGAAAACTTTCACGCGACGCGTTCCCGTAGGTGACGTACCGCCCGCTCTCGGTGAGCAAACTCATTGCTGCCCGGCCTTTTTCGCCCATGACGCCGTCGAGCACGACCGTCACCGGGCGGTCGCCGAACGCCTGCCGGACCCGGTCGGTCCAGCCGGGTTCGTTGTAGTCGACTGCCAGGTCTGCGCCGAGGGTGTCGACCGCGGCGACTTTGGCCGGTCCACCGGCGGCGCCGATGACCCGGGCACCGATGGTGCGAGCGTGCTGGACAATCAGTCGGCCGACGCCGCCCGCGGCCGAATTCACCAGGATCACGTCGTCGGCGGTCGGATTCGCGATATCGAGCACTTCGACGGTGGTGGTGCCGGTGACGATCATGGCGACAGCCGTCGTGTAGTCCAGCCCTTCCGGAATCCGGTGCAGTACAGGCAATTCGGCGACGGCCAGTTCCGCGTATCCACCGGAGATGCTGCGCGGCGTCACGACGGCGACGCCGATCCACGACGGATCGACCTCCGGGCCAACGGAATCGATGATCCCGGCGACCTCACCGCCGAAGATCGCCGGCAGCTCCGGCAGCGGTGGGCCGATCGGCAGGCCCGCGCGCATCGCCGTTTCGATCAGGTGCACGCCGGCCGCCTTGACGGCGATGCGCACCTGGCCCGGACCCGGCGCCGGGTCCGGAACCGTCTCGTATCGCAGGTTTTCCGCGGGGCCAAATGTATGCAGGACTACGGCGCGCACAGCGTCTCCTCTGGTCAGAGCTCGATCAACCTTCGAGGATCAGCCTGCAACCTCAATGACGCTTGATGTCAATGTGCTCGTCCAGGGGTGGCCGGGTGCGCTCGTCGCCGCGGTCGCGGAGGTCGTCCCAGGCCGCGAGCACGACGATGCCGATGAGTAGCAGTGCGCCGAGCGCGACCGCGAGTGTGTAATGCACGGCCCGGAATCAGGCCAGGCCACCGGGTTTACCTAGTAGGTCGGTTAGCGCGGTATCGATGAACCGGGTGTCTTCGGGGTTTTTGCCGTGACCGGCGAAGTGGCCCCAGATACCGGGGATCACCCGGAGTTCGGCGTTGGGGATGTGTGAGACCGCCCAGGCTTCGTCTTCCGGCGGGAAGTAGAGGTCCTTCTCGGCAGGCAGGACGAGAGTGGTCGCCTTGATCGAGGCGAGGGCCGCTTCGGTGTCGCCGCCGAAGCCGGGGGTGCGGCCGACGTCGGCGTTCTGCCAGGTCCACAGCATCGCGAGCAGGTTGTTGGGGTCGCGGTCGTCGAGGAAGAAACCTTCCCAGAAGCCGATGAGGAAGTCCTCGAGCGAGGTGTAGCCGAGCTTCTCGTACTCCTTCTCCCAATAGAACGCTTGAGAGAGGCCCCAGCCCGCGTAAACCCTTGCCAGAGCGCGCAATCCGATCGTCGGCCAGTTCTCGCCGTACCAGCCGCCGGCGAACGCGGAGTCGGCGGTCAGTGCCGCCTTCACGCCCTCCAGGAAGACCTTGTTGTGCACGCTCGTCCGGGACGAGCCGCAGAACGGGGCGATGCGTTCGACCATCTCCGGATGGCTCACCGCCCACTGATACGTCTGGCCCGCACCCATCGACCAGCCGGTGACCAGCGCGAGCCGTTCGATGCCGAAAAGCTCTGTCACCAAACGGTATTGCGCGGCCACCTGGTCGTAGACGGTGATGTCGGGGAAGCGCGCGCGATCGTAGGGCTGCAGGGTGTTGCTCGGCGAACTGGACAGGCCGTTGCCGAGCATGTTCGGCACGATGATGAAATACTCGGCCGGATCCAGCGCCATACCCGCGCCGATCAACCACTCGTTGTCCCAATGTCGCCCCGAATACCACGTCGGATAGACGATCGCATTGCTCTTGTCGGCATTGAGCTCGCCGTACGTGGCATACGCCAGGAAGGCGCCACGCAAGGTGGCGCCATGCTGCGTGGTGAAGTCACCGAGATCGAAGATCTGGTGGTGCTCGGGCATGAAGCGACTCGCTTTCGCAACGGGCGGAACAGGATTCAGCAGGCCGCCGCCGCGCTCACGCACCACCCACCAACCAAACCCCTTCAATTGAAAATATTCTGACAGAAAATATTCCCCCAAAAGTAAATTTCCCATCACTCTTTCGCCACTCCAGCCGATCGGCTGGGGCACTCACCGATCGCCGTCATCGCGCACCCGCTCATCGCCCTCACTCCTGTCGCGCAGGTCGTCCCACGCCACCGAGGCGACAATGCCGACGATCAGCAGCAGTCCAAGCGCCACCGCAAGGATGTAAGCCATGCCCCTCCTTGAATCATGGTCTGGACAGAGCGGCGGGCACCGTCATGACAGCGCGTACCCGCCGCTCAGCGCTCCGGTGCAGGAGATGGACACCACCTCGGAGCCAAACGGAACGCCTACGCGCTCCGCATGTTTCGAGCAACTACGACAACGACGCTACGAGCGGTGGACGGACGCCGGAACTGCCGACGGGACACTTCGCGGGACATTTCGAATGCCTCAAAACGTCCCCCGAATGTCCGCTACGGTGGGCAAATGAGCCAGCGCCTTCGGTCGGCAATGCTGCGGGCCCAGCTCGATACAACCGAGCTGGCGACGGCTGTCGCGGTCGACGTGAAGACGGTGAACCGCTGGCTCGCCGGACGAGTGCCGCACCGGCGCACGCGCCTTGCGGTAGCGACCGTGTTGGGCGAGTCCGAAGCCAATCTGTGGCCGCAGGTCCGGCCAGATCTCAGCGCCGGGACGCCGGCCACCGCCGAGGTGGTCACCGCGTACGCCCATCGGGCTGATATCCCCCGTGACGTGTGGGTGTCGTTGCTACATAGCGCCACCGAGCAGATCGACATAGTCGGATACGCGTATCCGTTCATTCTCGAGCTGCTGCCCGACGCCGCCGACCACCTTGCCGACAAGTGCCGGCGCGGTGCGCGGATGCGTCTGGCCTTCGCCGACCCGGACTGTGCTCACGTCGCCGAACGCGACAACCTGGAACAAATGGGCGGGACTCTTCCCGGGCGAATCCGCAACGCGCTCAACATGCTTGGTCCTTTGTCCCGTGCAGCTGAATGCGCCGTAGGGCTGCACGCCACGCACCTGTACAACTCGGTCTTCTGATTCGACAAGCAGATGATAGTGACCCCATATCTCGTCCGAGCCCGCGGCTACCAGCACCCTGCACTACACCTGCGGCAACTCTCGCCTCACGGGATCTTCTCTTCGTATGCCGACCAGTTCGAACAAATCTGGGAGTCCGTAACTCCGTACTCAGGCCAGGAGCAAGCATGAGCAACCGGCGCGACTACTACCGAGACCCCAACGCACCGAGGGCAAATAGCCTGGTGCCCGGTGGTTCCGCGCTCGTTGTCGATGAGCGTGGGGCGATTTTGATGCAGCGGAGGGCCGATTCGGGGAACTGGTCGCTGCCGGGTGGGGCGATGGAGATCGGGGAGACGCTGGAGCAGTGCGTGATTCGCGAGACCAAGGAAGAGACCGGGCTCGACATCGAAATCACCGGACTGCTCGGCATTTACACCGACCCCGAGCACATCATCGCGTACTCCGATGGAGAGGTGCGGCAGCAATTCAACATCACCTACTACGGAAGGGTGATCGGGGGCGAGCTGGCGGTAAGTGACGAGTCCACCGCCGTTCGCTACCTCATGCTCGGCGAGCTCGACAACCAGCCGATCCACGACACAGTCAGGCTGCGCCTGCGACATCACGCCGAAGACCTGGAGCACCCGTTCCTCGGCTGATCAGCGACCGGGCGGCACTGTCCACCCATGAATCAACGCAAACGGCCCCCGCTCCGGAGGGAGCGGGGGCCGGATGTGCTTGCGCGGTACCGGGTCAGCGGTAGTCGCTGAAACCGTAGTCGTCGAGCGGGACTGCGGCGCCGGTGGTTTGGCCGAAGCTGTCCGGGCTGTAGTAGGTGTCGTCGTAGGACGGCACCGCGTACGCGGCGGCACGGGCTTCTTCGGTCGGCTGCACCGTGATGTTGCGGTAGCGGTTGATACCGGTACCGGCCGGGATCAGCTTGCCGATGATCACGTTCTCCTTGAGACCGATGAGCTTGTCGGAGCGGCAGTTGATCGCCGCGTCCGTCAGGACTCGAGTGGTCTCCTGGAAGGACGCCGCCGACAGCCACGAATCCGTCGCGAGCGACGCCTTCGTGATACCCATCAGCACCGGGCGACCCGCCGCGGGCTCATTGCCCTCGGCGACGACGCGACGGTTGGAGGCCTCGAACTCGGACCGCTCGGTGAGCGAGCCGGGCAGGAACTCCGTGGCACCCGAATCGATGATCGTCACGCGACGCAGCATCTGGCGCACGATGACCTCGATGTGCTTGTCGTGGATCGACACACCCTGCGAGCGGTAGACCTCCTGGACCTCGTGGACCAGGTGGATCTGCACCTGACGGGGACCCATGATGCGCAGCACCTCGTGCGGATCCGCCGCGCCTTCCAGCAGCTGCTGGCCGACCTCGACATGGTCACCGTCGGAGAGCAGACGCTCGGTGCCGTCGTCGTGCTTGAAGACACGCAGACGCTGACGCTTCGAGAGCTTGTCGTAGACAACCTCTTCACCACCGTCATCCGGGATGATGGTGATCTTGTAGAAGCGGTCGTCGTCTTCCATCCGCACGCGACCACTGACCTCGGCGATCGGAGCCTTGCCCTTCGGCACGCGGGCCTCGAACAGCTCCTGCACCCGCGGCAGACCGCCGGTGATGTCATCGCCCGCGACACCACCCTGGTGGAAGGTACGCATGGTCAGCTGGGTACCGGGCTCACCGATGGACTGCGCGGCGACGATGCCGACGGCCTCACCGATGTCGACGAGCTTGCCGGTGGCCATCGAACGGCCGTAGCAGGTGGCGCAGACACCGGTGCCGGTGGTGCAGGTCAGCACGGAGCGGACCCGAACCTCGGTGATGCCTGCCCCGAGCAGCGCGTCGATCGCCGGGTCGCCGAGGTCGGCGCCCTTACCGATGACGAGGTTGCCCTTGGCGTCCACCGCGTCCGAAGCGAGCGTGCGAGCGTACGCGGAAGTTTCCACGTGCGCGTCGCGGATGAGCGAGCCATCCGCCTGCTTGTCGGCGATGTGCACGATGATGCCGCGCTCGGTGGCGCAATCGTGCTCGCGCACGATCACGTCCTGCGAGACGTCCACCAGACGACGGGTCAGGTAACCCGAGTCGGCGGTACGCAGCGCGGTATCGGCCAGACCCTTACGCGCACCGTGGGTGTTGATGAAGTACTCGAGCACGGTCAGGCCCTCACGGAACGAGGACTTGATCGGGCGCGGGATGAACTCACCCTTCGGGTTCGTCACCAGACCCTTCATACCGGCGAGGGTACGAGTCTGGGTGAAGTTACCCGTGGCGCCCGACTCGACGATCGTGATGATCGGGTTGTCCGGCGGGTAGTGCGCACGCAGTGCCGTACCGACCTCTTCGGTCGCTTCCTGCCAGATCTTGACCAGGGCGTTGTTGCGCTCCTGGTGATCGAGCGCACCACGCTGGTACTTCTTCTCGATCTGATCGGCCAGCGCCTCGTAGCGCTCCATGATCTCGGTCTTCTCCGGCGGCACGAGCACGTCGGACATGGAGACCGTCACGCCGGAACGGGTGGCCCAGTAGAAGCCCGCGTCCTTCAGCTTGTCGACGGTCTGCGCGACCACGATCATCGGGTAGCGCTCGGCCAGATCGTTGATGATCGTCGCCTGACGCTTCTTCGGCATCTGCTCGTTGATGAAGGCGTAGTCCGCCGGGAGCAGCTCGTTGAACAGCACGCGACCGAGGGTGGTCTCGGCCAGCCACGCGTCGCCGCGGTTCCAGCCCTCCGGGAACAGCTTCGCCTCGATGTCCTTCGGCGGACGCTGGTGGGTGAGCCGGACCTTGATCAGCGAACGCACGGTGAGCTCACCGCGGTCCACCGCCATCTGCGCCTCGGCGGGCGAGGAGTAGACGGCGAACTCGGCCTTGTCCTTGCCTGCGGCCTTGTACTCGCCCTTCGCGCCCTCTTCGAGGCGGGTCAGGTAGTACAGGCCGGTCACCATGTCCAGACGCGGCATGGCGAGCGGTCGGCCGGAGGCCGGCGACAGGATGTTGTTCGAGGACAGCATCAGGATGCGGGCCTCGGCCTGCGCCTCCGCGGACAGCGGAAGGTGCACGGCCATCTGGTCACCGTCGAAGTCGGCGTTGAACGCCTCACAGACGAGCGGGTGCAGCTGGATCGCCTTACCCTCGACGAGCTGCGGCTCGAACGCCTGGATGCCGAGGCGGTGCAGGGTGGGCGCGCGGTTCAGCAGCACCGGGTGCTCGGCGATGACCTCTTCGAGGACATCCCACACCTGGGGACGCTGACGCTCGACCATCCGCTTGGCGGACTTGATGTTCTGCGCGTGGTTCAGGTCGACCAGGCGCTTCATCACGAACGGCTTGAACAGCTCCAGCGCCATCAGCTTGGGCAGACCACACTGGTGCAGCTTGAGCTGCGGGCCGACCACGATGACCGAACGGCCCGAGTAGTCGACGCGCTTGCCGAGCAGGTTCTGCCGGAACCGGCCCTGCTTGCCCTTGAGCAGATCGCTCAGCGACTTCAGCGGGCGGTTACCCGGTCCGGTGACCGGACGGCCGCGACGGCCGTTGTCGAACAGTGCGTCGACGGACTCCTGCAGCATCCGCTTCTCGTTGTTGACGATGATCTCGGGCGCACCCAGATCGATCAGTCGCTTGAGGCGGTTGTTGCGGTTGATCACGCGGCGGTACAGGTCGTTCAGGTCGGAGGTGGCGAAGCGGCCACCGTCGAGCTGAACCATCGGGCGCAGCTCCGGCGGGATCACCGGAACAGCGTCGAGCACCATGCCCATCGGCGAGTTGCCGTTGGTCTGGAAGGCCGCGACGACCTTGAGCCGCTTGAGCGCGCGCAGCTTCTTCTGGCCCTTACCGCTGCGGATGGTCTCCCGCAGGTTCTCGGCCTCGGCGTCGATGTCGAAGTTCTCCATCAGCTTCTGGATGGACTCCGCACCCATGGCGCCGGTGAAGTACTCACCGTAGCGGTCGATCAGCTCGCGGTAGAGCACCTCATCGACGATGAGCTGCTTGGGCGCCAGCTTGGTGAAGGTGGTCCAGATCTCGTCGAGCCGGTCCAGCTCGCGCTGGGACCGATCGCGCAGCTGACGCATCTCGCGCTCGCCGCCGTCCTTGACCTTGCGGCGGACGTCGGACTTGGCACCCTCGGCCTCGAGCTCGGCCAGGTCGGCCTCGAGCTTCTGGGCGCGGGCCTCGAGGTCGGCGTCGCGCTGATCGGCGACCGCCTTCTTCTCGACCTCCATCTCGGCCTCGAGCGTGCTGAGCTCGTTGTGGCGCAGCTCGTCGTCGACCGCGACGATCACGTAGGCGGCGAAGTAGATGATCTTTTCCAGATCCTTCGGCGCCAGGTCGAGCAGGTACCCGAGGCGCGAAGGCACGCCCTTGAAGTACCAGATGTGGGTGACGGGTGCGGCCAGCTCGATGTGGCCCATCCGCTCACGGCGCACCTTGGCGCGAGTCACCTCGACGCCACAGCGCTCACAGATGATGCCCTTGAACCGGACACGCTTGTACTTGCCGCAGTAGCACTCCCAGTCCCGGGTGGGACCGAAGATCTTCTCGCAGAAGAGCCCGTCCTTCTCCGGCTTGAGCGTGCGGTAGTTGATGGTCTCCGGCTTTTTCACCTCGCCGAAGGACCACTGGCGGATGTCGTCCGCGGTGGCCAGGCCGATCCGGAGTTCATCGAAGAAGTTGACGTCTAGCACGTAACTTCCTTTCCCCTATTCGGGTCGAATTCGAGCAAAAAGTTCACTAGTTGGTGGAACGCGGGGCCGGATGTCGTTGGCAGCCAACGACATCCGGCCGACCGCCTAGTTCGCCAGATCGTCGACGGTGGCCGCTTCGTTCCTGGACAGGTTGATGCCCAGGTTCGCCGCGGCGCGCTCCAGATCCTCGTCGTCGCCGTCGCGCATCTCGATCGCGGCGCCGTCGGAAGACAGCACCTCGACGTTAAGGCACAGCGACTGGAGTTCCTTGAGGAGCACCTTGAACGACTCCGGAATGCCCGGCTCCGGAATGTTCTCGCCCTTGACGATCGCCTCGTAAACCTTGACGCGACCGACGACATCGTCGGACTTGATCGTCAGCAGCTCCTGCAGCGTGTACGCCGCGCCGTAGGCCTGCATGGCCCAGCACTCCATTTCACCGAAGCGCTGGCCACCGAACTGGGCCTTACCGCCGAGCGGCTGCTGGGTGATCATCGAGTACGGACCGGTCGAACGGGCGTGGATCTTGTCGTCGACCAAGTGGTGCAGCTTCAGGATGTACATGTAGCCGACCGCGACCGGGTACGGGAACGGCTCGCCGGAGCGGCCGTCGAGCAGCGTCGCCTTGCCGTTGTCGTCGACCATGCGCTCACCGTCACGGTTCGGCAGGGTCGAGGCGAGCAGACCGGTCAGCTCCTCCTCGCGGGCGCCGTCGAACACCGGGGTGGCGATGTTCGAGTCGGACGGTGCCGCCAGCATCTCCTCCGGCAGCGCCTTCGCCCAGTCGGGACGGGAACCGTCCGCGCCTACGCCGACATCCCAGCCAGCCTTGCCGATCCACCCGAGGTGGGTCTCCAAGATCTGGCCGATGTTCATACGACGCGGCACACCGTGGGTGTTCAGGATGATGTCGACCGGGGTGCCGTCCGGCATGAACGGCATGTCCTCGGTCGGCAGGATCTTGCCGATAACACCCTTGTTGCCGTGGCGACCGGCGAGCTTGTCGCCGTCCTGGATCTTGCGCTTCTGCGCCACGTACACGCGCACCAGCTCGTTCACACCGGGAGGCAGATCGTCGTCGTCCTCGCGCGAGAACACGCGAATGCCGATGACCTTGCCGGACTCACCGTGCGGCACCTTCAGCGAGGTGTCGCGCACTTCGCGCGCCTTCTCCCCGAAGATCGCGCGCAGCAAGCGCTCTTCCGGGGTCAGCTCGGTCTCGCCCTTCGGGGTGACCTTGCCGACCAGGATGTCGCCGTCCCGGACCTCGGCGCCGATGCGCACGATGCCCCGCTCGTCGAGGTCGGCGAGGACCTCGTCGGAGACGTTCGGGATGTCCCGGGTGATCTCCTCGGCGCCGAGCTTGGTGTCGCGGGCGTCGATCTCGTGCTCTTCGATGTGGATCGAGGTGAGAACGTCCTCTTCCACGAGGCGCTGCGACAGGATGATCGCGTCCTCGTAGTTGTGGCCTTCCCACGGCATGATCGCGACGAGCAGGTTCTTGCCCAGCGCCATCTCGCCGTTCTCGGTGCACGGACCGTCGGCCAGCACCTGGCCGACCTCGACCCGCTGGCTCTCGTCCACGATCGGCCGCTGGTTCGCGCAGGTGCCCTGGTTGGAGCGGGCGAACTTGCGCATCCGGTAGCTCTTGCGGGTGCCGTCGTCGGCCATCACGGTGACGTAGTCGGCGGAGACCTCTTCGACCACGCCGGCCTTCTCGTTCACCACGACGTCACCGGCGTCGACGGCGGCGCGCAGCTCCATGCCGGTGCCCACGACGGGGGCCTCGGAACGGATCAGCGGCACGGCCTGACGCTGCATGTTCGCACCCATGAGGGCACGGTTGGCGTCGTCGTGCTCGAGGAACGGGATCATGGCCGTCGCGACCGACACCATCTGGCGCGGCGAGACATCCATGTAGTCGACCTCGTCGGCGGCGACGAGCTCGTTTTCCTCGTTGCCCCGGCGGCAGAGCACCCGATCCTCGAGGAAGCGACCGTCGGCGTCGACCGGCGAGTTGGCCTGCGCACGAACGTGGCGGTCCTCCTCGTCGGCGGTGAGGTACTTGACCTCATCGGTGACCCGGCCGTCGACGACCTTGCGGTACGGCGTCTCGATGAAGCCGAACGGGTTGACCCGCGCGTACACCGACAGCGAACCGATCAGGCCGATGTTCGGGCCTTCCGGGGTCTCGATCGGGCACATGCGGCCGTAGTGCGAGGTGTGCACGTCGCGCACTTCCAGGCCGGCGCGCTCACGGGACAGACCACCCGGACCAAGGGCCGACAGGCGGCGCTTGTGGGTCAGACCCGAGAGCGGGTTGTTCTGGTCCATGAACTGCGACAGCTGCGAAGTTCCGAAGAACTCCTTGATCGCGGCGACCACCGGGCGGATGTTGATCAGGGTCTGCGGCGTGATCGCCTCGACGTCCTGAGTCGTCATCCGCTCGCGGACCACGCGCTCCATGCGGGACAGGCCGACCCGGATCTGGTTCTGGATCAGCTCGCCGACGGTGCGCAGGCGACGGTTACCGAAGTGGTCGATGTCGTCGACGTCGACCGGGACCTCTTCGCCGCCGGGCGCGGTCATCACACGGTCACCCGCGTGCAGGCGCACCAGGTACTCGATCGTGGAGACGATGTCTTCCTTGGTGAGCACCGATCCGGTGACCTGCTCGCCGAGGTGGATGCCCAGCTTCTTGTTGATCTTGTAGCGACCGACGCGCGCCAGGTCGTAGCGCTTCTCCTTGAAGAACAGGTTCTCCAGCAGGGTCTGCGCGGACTCCTTGGTCGGCGGCTCGCCCGGACGCAACTTGCGGTAGATGTCCAGCAGCGCCTCGTCCTGACCGGCGGTGTTGTCCTTCTCCAGGGTCGACATCATGATCTCGGAGAAGCCGAAACGCTCGACGATCTCCTCGTTCGTCCAACCGAGCGCCTTCAGCAGCACGGTGACCGGCTGGCGACGCTTGCGGTCGATGCGGACACCAACGGTGTCGCGCTTGTCGATGTCGAACTCCAGCCAAGCACCACGCGACGGAATGACGCGCACGCTGTGCAGGTCCTTCTCGGTGGTCTTGTCGACGGAGTGGTCGAAGTAGACACCCGGCGAACGAACCAGCTGCGAGACGACGACGCGCTCGGTGCCGTTGATGATGAACGTGCCCTTGTCGGTCATCATCGGGAAATCTCCCATGAAGACCGTCTGGCTCTTGATCTCACCGGTGTTGTTGTTGATGAACTCCGCGGTGACGAACAACGGCGCCGCGTAGGTCATGTCCTTGTCTTTGCACTCGTCGATCGAGGCCTTGACCTCTTCGAACCGAGGGTCAGAGAAAGACAGGGACATCGAGCCGGAGAAGTCCTCGATCGGCGAAAGCTCCTCGAGCACCTCCTCGAGTCCCCCGACTAGCCCGACATCGCCGCGAAGGGCGACCTTTTCACGCCATGACGGCGAACCGATCAACCATGCAAATGAGTCCGTCTGTAGATCGAGAAGTCCGGGCACCTCCAAGGGTTCACGGATCTTCGCGAAAGACACCCGCAATGGGGCTCCGGGGATTCCGGCAACTGCCTTGGTCTGGGTGGAGACTGCCAAGATGCGTCCTTCCAGCACCTCACGCGCGCCGCGTGGTGGTCCGCGACCGTCGCTTGTCTGCTACGAATTCCGCTGGTTACAACCCGAACGAAACCCGAACAGGCAACAACGGAAGTAACACCGGAAGGTGGAACTTACGTGTGCAAATCGAGGTATGGACAGGAGGCAGCCAGCGCAACGTCCAACCGTACACCAACCGTCACGGGGGTGTCAACCTACCATCCGTGCGCACATTCACGTGGCTGGCGCGCCGTGTCCGAATCGCTGGCTGCGTCGAGGACGACGGGGCGTAATGGAGCCACTGTGACAGCTGCCGCTGTTGTGAATAGCGTGACGGCTCCAGCGAAACTCGTCAAGTAGGCGGCCTCGCGCATTCGCGCTCGCAAGCGCTCCCTGCGGGCCCGACCAGGGCACACTGAGATCCCCTGGGCCGCTGCAAGATCACTGGTCGACGATGTCGCTGGCGAGCCAGCGATCGTCCACCTTCTGCATGTGCAGCACGATCGGACCGGCGACGCTCTGCTGCGCCGCGCCGTTCTTGGTGGCACTGACCACCAGATTGACCAGCAACTCGGCCCGATCGTCGGTGAGCAAGGTCACAGCGATCGGATCAGCCTTGGCATCGGCGCTGGTCTGGGCCTGTTTTACCGCCGAGATGGTGGTGTCGGCGTACTTGTCCAGATCGGCCAGCATCTTGCCGGTGAGGACCTGTTTGGCGGTGTCGCGGTAGCTGTCGATGTTCTTCACGTCGTAGGCGTAGACGGTCTTCAACGCGTGATCGGCGGCCGCGCGCACCTCCTCGGTGGCCTTGTTGTCGACGTAGGCCTTGTTCGAGTCGTCGACGCCCGGACGGGACGCGGCGACGGCCGCGAATCCGCCGAGCAGCAGCGCGGCGATCAGCATGGCGGCGACCAGCGACCAGAACGAGCGGCCCGATTTCGGGGTCCCGGAACCGCGGGAGACCTTCTTGCGGCCGGCTGTCTTCTTCTGTTCGGGACGCTGCTCCTCCCGGGCCGGACGCGACGCGGCGGGCCGGGTGGCGCCCGGCACCCGCGGCTTGCGGGCCGGCGTGCTGCGCGGCGCGGCGGCGGCGCGGGCCGGCTGCTCGCCGGACGGGCGGCGCTTGGAGGTGACCCGGTTGATCGGCTTACGAGAGGTCATGGCTGGTTCTCCTACGATCCCGGCTTGGGCGCGGCGGGCGGCTGGTCGGCGGGCGGCGCCTGCGGCGACTGGCCCTGGCCGCCGCTCAGCAGCACCGGCTGGCTCAGCGAGGAGATCTGCTCGGCCTTCCAGACGTCGCCGGTCTTGGTCACGTCGACGTTCCAGCTGTAGCGGTACTCGGCCGGCGGCTTGTCCTTGGCCAGCTCGGTCACCTGCAGCACGACCAACGCGGACGCCTTGTCCTTCTCGCTGTTCAGCGTGGTGAGCGCGGAGCCGAGCACCTTCGACGTCATGCCCGTGCCGGTCTGCTTGGCCAGCGTCTCGGCCTGGTCCTTGTTCTTGTTCGCCGAGTCGAGCAGCGCGCCGGTCATCGAGGAGCGGGCCAGCGCGAGCGAGCCGGGGACGTCGTCGAGGTTCATCGAGGTCATGTTGAGCGCGGCCTGGCGGGCGGCGTCGAGCGCGGTGTCGCGGGCATCGGCGCGCGGGGCGTCGCTGACCGCCGAGCGGACCCAGCCGGTACCGAACCAGATCGCCGCGACCAGGGCGACGACGAGCAGGCCCGCCGAGCCGACCAGCGCGACCGTGCGGACGAGCCCGCTGCGGTCCGAGCCGGGTGCCTCGACCGCGCGGTCGGCCGGAGCGTCAGCAACCACGTCGGAGGCCGCCACGCCGTCTGCGGGGTCCGGTGATTCCTGCGGCTCGGTCGAATCGAGCTGCTTGGTCAAATCTGAGGTCACGCCAGACACCCTAACGTCGTCGTTCCTGGTCACCGCTTCGGCGTAACTCCCATCAGGGTTGCCATCTGCACGGCGATCGGATTCAGGTTCAATCGATCCGGATCGGTCTTGGGGTTGGAATCCCAGGGCTGCACGACATTCGGATCGGCCAGTTCGGCCTTCGCACCGCCGCGCACCGTGGTCGGGTTACCTTGCGGCACAGTGCACTTCGCGTCCTTGTTGAACGGGAACTCGTCGCGGGTGTCGTCGAAATCCGGATTCTGCGCCTTCATCTGCTCGAGGATCCGCTGCGTTCCCTCGTAGCCGACGGTACAGGCCGGCGGATTGTTGGCCTCCAGCACGAGACCGAAGTGCGTGGTGCCGTCGCCCGGGGCGGTGGACGAGCCGCCGATGGACAACTGCGGCAGGAACTGCAGCAGCGGGCGGATCGCGTAGAACTTCGGCGAGATGGCCAGCAGCAGCTGGCGCAGGTTGCCGAGGTCCTGGGTGAGCGCGCCGCCGCTCTCGTGCAGCAGCGCGTCGATCTGCTGGCCCGCGTCGTTGCCGGTGCCGATCAGCCTGCGGATGTCCGGGTCGCTGGAGCGCAGCTGCGCGGTGAGCTTGTCCAGGCCGTCGCTGAACTCGCGGATGGCGCCGGACTGCTCGGCCTGGGTGCCGAGCGCGATCTTGCTGTCCCGGATCAGCTGCAGGGTCTGCGGCAGCGTCTCGTTGAACGTGGTGGTGAACTTGTTCAGCGAATCGACGAAGACCTGCAGGTCGTCGCCCTTGCCGTCGAATGCCTTGCCGAGCTCGCGCACGGTGGTGTTCAGCGCCGCGAGATCGACCGAGCGGGTGAAGGTGTCGACGCTGGCGACCAGCTGCTCCACCGGCACCGGCGTGGTCGCCGAGGTGATCACCGAACCGTCTTTCAGGTACGGCGAGCCGTCGCGGTCCGGCTGCAGGTCGACGTATTGCTCGCCGATCGCGGAACGGTTGGCCACCACGGCCTTCGCGCTCGCCGGAATCTTCGGCGAGCTCGAATCGACGATCAGGTGCAGCACCACGCCGTCGCCGGTGAGTTCCAGCTCGCCGACCCGGCCGACCGGCACGCCGCGGTAGGTCACCTCGGCGCCCTTGTAGATGCCGCCGGTCTGCGCGGCCTGCACCTTCACCTCGTACTGACCGAGGCCGACCATGTGATCGAGCCGAATGTACTTGGCACCGACAAAAACAACGCCGACCACCGCGACGATCACGAACGCGATCAATTGCCAACGGACCAACTTGGTCATCGGGTTCCACCCACTCCCAGTTGCTCCAGAATCGCCCCGACCGGGTTGGGCGGCACGCCCGGCGCGGGCGGCTGCGCCATGTTCGGCGGCAGCGGCAGGATCGACACGGTCGGCCAGCCCGGCCGCGGTCCGTTGCCGTTGTAGTACGGGTTGGTCGGATTCACCGGCACCGGCGGTCCGATCGGCGGGGTGTACACCGGATCCGGTTTGCCCACACCGAGATTGCTCAGCGTGACGCCGATCTGCTGATCCACCGACAGCCAGGTGTTGACCGACCCGCCGAAGGTGGACTCCAGTGTGGAGTCGGGGAACGGATAAGTCGGGATCAGCGGCAGCGCGGTGATCAGGTCCGGTGCGGACTTGCCCAGTTCCTGCAGCGTCGGGCGCAGCGAGGTGAGATCCCGGATCAGGTCGTCCTTGGAGTGGTCGAGCACGTCGAAACCGGCCTGCCCCACCCGATCCAGCTGGGTGAGCAGCCCGATCAGCTGCGGGCGCTGCTCCTCCAGGATCTTCACGCCCTGCGGCAGCTCGTCGAGGATCTTGCCGATCTGATCGGTCTGCCTGCTCACCCGGCTGCTCAGGACATCGAGACCGTCCAGCGCCCTGGTGATGTCGTCGACCTGGTCATCGAGGCCCTTGATCAGGATGTTCGCCTGATCGAGCAGCGAACGCACCCGATCCTCGCGCCCGCCGATGGTCTTGTTCAGCTCGGTCACGATCGGTTGCAGCTGGGCGACGCCACCGCCGTTGAGCAGCAACGACATCGCGCCGAGCACCTGCTCGATCTCGGTGGCGTGCCGGGTGTGATCGACCGGGATCACCGAGCCGTCGGTCAGCTTCTTGGCCTCCGGCTCGGCGGCCGGCTTGGACAGCTCGATGAACTTCTCGCCGAGCAGATTCGACTGACGCACCTCGGCCCGCGCGTTCGCGGGCAGGTCGACCGAGGAGTTCACCACGGCCCGCACGGTGGCGGTCCACTGGTCCTTGCCGATCTTGATGTCCTCGACCCGGCCCACCGGCAGGCCCTCGACCTTCACCGCCGACTGTGGCACCAGGTCGAGCACGTCGTCGAACTGGATATCGATGTACATCGGATGGTCGCCGACATCGGCGCCACCGGGCAGCGGCACGCTGTAGATGCCGTCGGACGCGCACGAGGTGACCAGGGCCGCGGTCACCCCGATGGCCAGCGCGGCACCGAGACCGCGTGTGACGGAACGGATTCGGCTACTCACCGCTCACCTCCCTGCGACGGCGGAAGCCGGTCGGACGGGATGCCGGGCACCGTGCCCGGCACCGGAGCGCGCTGCTCGTTCTCCCCGCTCAGCACGCCGAACGGCAGGATCAGCGTCGGCGTCTGCACGCCGGCGGTGATCTGGTCGGAGATCTCCTTGCAGTGATCGAGGATCGGGCGCATCTGCCGGCCCAGCGCCTCGAACTGCGGATCGCCCGGCCGCAGCTTGGACACGTCGATCAGCTTGCACATCACTCCGAACGGGTCTTGCAGATCGGTGAAGTTGGCGCGCATGTCGAGGGTGCCGGACTCGGCGTTGTGGATGTTGATCAGGTTGCTCAGCGCCAGCGGCAGCACCGGCAGCGCGGCGGCCAGGTCGTCGCGCTGATCCGACAGCGTCTTGGTCAGCGTGACCAGGCCCTCGGCATTGCTGGCGATCAAGTCACGGTTGTTGTCGATGAACCGGGCGACGTCGCCGAGCGCGACCGAGAGCAGGTTCAGCGCGGCGCCGAGATCGCTGCGTTCGCTGGCCAGGAAGCTGGACAGGTCGGCCAGTTGGACGTTGAACTGGCGCACCTGCGCGTCGTTGTTGGCCAGCATGGTGACGAAGTTCTGCAGGTTCTTGACCGTGTCGAAGATGTCGCCGCGCGCGTCGGACAGGTACTTGGCCGCCTTGGACAGCTGGGTGAGGCTGTTGGCGAGCGCCTCGCCGTTGCCGTCCAGGTTCGCCGCGCCGGTGCGCACCAGCTCGTTGACCGCGCCGTCCTTGTTGGCGCCGTTGGGGCCCAGCGCGTCCGAGAGCTCGGTGATGCTCTTGTAGAGCTGGTCCACCTCGACCGGGGTGACCGTGTGGTCGCGCGGAATCGTGGCGGTGCGCGGCATCTTGTCCCCGCCGGTGTAGACCGGGGTGAGCTGGATGTAGCGGTCGGACACGATCGACGGCGTGATCTGCGCGGCCCTGGCGTCGGCCGGGATGTCGAAGGAGCGATCGACGCTCATCACGATCTTGACCTGATCGCCTTGCGGCTCAACCGAATCCACCTTGCCGACCGGCACGCCGAGCACCCGCACGTCCGAGCCCTCGTAGATGCCGACCGAGCGATCGAAGTACGCGGTGATCTTGGTGGTGGTCAGCCGATCGACCGTCCACCACAGCACGCCGGCGGCGACGATCGCCACCACCAGGACGAGCGCGATGGTGATCTTGGTGCCGCGCCCCGAATTGCGCAGCGCCTGCAACCGGTCCGCCATGTCAGTTACCTCCCATGTTGCGGATCGGCGGACGGGCGCCGGGGATCTCCGGCAGCGCGGGCGGGATCAGGTTGACGATCACCGCGTCGAACCAGCGGCCGGTGCCGAGCACGTTGGCGTAGATCCCGTAGAACGGGGCCGCCAGCTCCAAGGTCTTGGAGATGTTCTGCTGGTTGGCATTCAGCAGATCGATCGAGCCGCGCAGGTTCTTCAGCGCCGGGCCGATCTGCTCCTCGTTGTCGTGCACCAGCGCGGTGAGCTCCGCGGACACCGTCTTGGCGCCGGAGAGCAACTGCGCGATCGACTGCTGACGAATGTTGAGCTCGGCCAGCAGCTGCCCGCCGTTGGCCAGCAGTCGCTCGAACTCCGCGTTGCGGTCGGCCAGCACCTGGGTGGTCTTCCTGGTCGCGGCGAACAGCTTCTTCAGCTCCTCGTCCCGCTTGGCCAGCGTCTCCGACAGCCGGGCGACGCCGTCGATCGAGCCGCGCAGCTCCGGCGGCGTGGTGGCGAACGCGTCGGAGAGCACCCGCATGCTGGTGGCCAGCTGGGCGGTGTCGATCTGGTCGATGTTCTTCGCCGCGTCGGTGAACGCGTCCACCACGTCGTACGGAGCGACGGTGCGGGACAACGGAATCCGGCTCGCCGGATCGGCCGCGCGGGAGCCCTTCGGGTCCAGCGCCAGGTACTTCTGGCCGAGTACGGTCTTGATCTGAATCGAGGCGGTGGTCTCGCTGCCGATCCAGGCGTCCTGGGTGCGGAAGTCGACGAGCACCTTGGGCCCGTCGAGGCGCACGTCGGAGACCGAGCCGACCTTCACGCCCGCGATGCGGACCTCGTTGCCCTTCTTCAGGCCCGCGGCCTCGGAGAATTCGGCGGTGTACTTGGTGCCCGCGCCGATGATCGGCAGCCGGTCCAGGAAGAACGCGGACACCGTCACCAGCAGCACCATGGCCAGGCCGAGCACGCCCATGAAGACGGGGCTGCGGCGTCCGAGCAGAATCCGGTCGTCCATCAGCGGGCCTTCCCGGAGCAGCGCGGCGCGGCATTGGTGTAAATGGGCTGGTTGATCGTCGGCAGTCCGGCCGGCAGGTTCAGGTTCGGGGCGTCCGCCGTGCCCGGCCCGACCACGATGTCGATACCGCACAGATAGAACTGGAACCAGGAGCCGTAACTGCCCACCCGGCCGAGCTTTTCCATCTTGATCGGCAGGTTGCGCAGCACGTCGTTCACGTCGTCCTGCCGATCGTTGATGGTGCCGGCCAGCTGGCTGAGCCCGGCGATCGAGCCTTGCAGCGTCGGGCGCACCGGGACGAGCAGGTCGGCGGTGGCCGAGGCCAGGTTGCCCAGCGAGGTGACCGAGCGGCCGATCGTGTCGCGTTCCGCGGACAGGCCGCTGACCAACGCCTCGGTGTTGACGATGAGCTTGTCGAACTGATCGTCGCGCTGGTTGACCGTGTCGAGCACCGCGGTCAGGTTGCGCACCAGTTCACCGATCACCGCGTCCTTGTCGGCGATCTTGTTGGTCAGGTTCGCGGTGGTGGCGACCAGGTCGTGGATGGTGCCTTGTTCGCCCTGGAACACCTGGATGATCTCGAAGGAGAGCTTGTTCACGTCGTCGGCGGTCAGCGTGCGGAACAGCGGACGGAAGCCGTTGAACAGCGTGGTGAGGTTGAGCGCGGGGTTGGTGCGCTCCAGCGGAATGGTGCCGCCCTCGTTGAGCTTCCGGCCCTGCTCGCCGGTGCCCTGCTCCAGCGCGATGTAGCGCTGGCCGACCAGGTTGCGGTAGCGGATACTCGCGGTGGTCGAGGCGGGCAGCCAATTGCGGTCGGTGAGTTCGAAACTCACCTCGGCCAGGCGCTTGTCCACGATCGCGATATTGGTGACCTTGCCGATCCGGACACCCGCGACGCGCACCTCGTCACCCTTGTTCAGCGAGGTGACATCGGTGAACCGCGCCTTGAACTTGGTGCCGTCGCCGCTGTAGTTGGCGATGGACAGCGCGAGCACCGTGGTCGCGAACACCGTCACGACGACGAAGATGATCAGCTTGGTGAGCGGGCCACCGAGGCCGCGGAGTTTCTGCTTCATCGAACGCTCACCTCGCTACCCCGGAACGCGGGCGCGCCTGCCCTGGTCACCCAGCTCGGCACCTGGTCCGGCGCAACACCATTGGCGGCACCGTAGATCGCGCCGAGCGACTGCTGCTCGACCGGCGAACCGGCGATGGTCGGCACCCGACCGGCCGGGTAGACGCCGAACTGCGGGGGCGACATCTTGCCGGTCTCCAGATCGCCGGTGTTGCGGCTGGGCACCGCGTAGGAACCGTCGTTGTTCGCGCCGCCGGTGTACTGGCCGGGATCGACGCCGAGCGGCTTCTCCGGAATACACCACGGGCCACGGTCGTCGAGCCAGCGCGGCTCGTCCTGATTCGGCAGGTACTTGCCGCGCGGGTTGGTCAGCTCGATGCTCACCCGGGTGCCCGGATTCTTGGTGCCCTTGCCGAGGATGTCGTCGATGCGCGGCTTGAGCTGAGCGAAGTTCGCCATCACGCACGGGAAGGTCGGCGAGTAGGTGGCGAGCTGTTCGAGCAGCGGGCGGGAGTCGGCGGACAGGTCGATGATGTTGTCCCGGTTGGCCACCAGGAAATCGGCGCTGTTCGAGGAGGCGGGGGTCAGCACGGCGTAGAGCGAGTCGATGTCGAAGCGCCGTTGCACGATGGTCGCGTTGGTGGTGCGCAGGTTGTCCAGCGCGTTCACCAGCTGCGGCGCGGCGTCGGCGTAGGTGGCGGCCACCTCGGCGAAGCTGCGCAGGTCCTGCTGCAGGTCCGGCAGCACGCCGTTGACCTGACGGAAGATGTTGTCCAGCTTGTCCACGCTCTCGCCGAGCGCCAGACCCTGACCGGACAGCGCCTGCGACAGCGCGCCGAGGGTGGCGGCGAGGTCCTGCGGCGGGATCGCCTGCAGCAGCGGCATCAGGTCGTCGAGCAGCTTGCTCAGCTCGATCGCGTTGCCGCTCTTGTCCTGTTGCAGGGTCACCCCGTTGGTCAGGTGGTTCGCGCTGCGGTCGGCGGGGATCATCAGGTCCACGTACCGCTCGCCGAACAGCGTCTTCGGCAGCAGCCGCGCGGTCGCGTTGGCGGGGATCTGATCGGCCTTGTCCGGGTGGATGGCGAGATGCAGTGTCACCTTGCCGTTCTCGGAGTTGCTCGACCGCACATCGCCGACGGTGATGCCGCGGACCTTCACGTCCGCGTTCTTGGTGAGCGCGTTGCCCACACTGTCGGTGACCAGGTCGACGTCGACCGTCTTCACGAACTGCTTGTTGTAGATCGCGATGGTGGTCGCGAGAAACAGCGCGACCACCACGAAGAACGCGAGGCCGAGCAGCCGCACGCGCAGCTTCTCGGTGGACCGCCAAGCCTGCACACCGCGGCTCATCCGGCCACCCGCACCGTCGTGGTCGTTCCCCAAATAGCCAGGCTGAGGAAGAAATCGAGCACGTTGACCAGCACGATGGCCGCGCGCACCGCGCGACCCACCGCGACGCCGACGCCGGCCGGTCCGCCGGTGGCGTGGAAGCCGTAGTAGCAGTGCACCATGATGATCACGAACGCGAACACCAGCACCTTGACGAACGAATAGAGCACGTCTTCAGGTGGTAGGAACAGGCTGAAGTAGTGGTCGTAGGACCCGCTGGACTGCCCGTTGAACCAGATGCTGATCATCCGCGAGGCCAGGAACGTGCCGAGCAGGCCGACGATGTAGAGCGGGATCACCGCGAGGAAGCCGGCGATCACCCTGGTGGTGACCAGGAACGGCACGCCGGGCACCGCCATCACCTCGAGCGCGTCGATCTCCTCGGAGATCCGCATGGCGCCGAGCTGCGCGGTGAAGCCACAGCCCACCGTCGCCGACAACGCCAAAGCCGCGACCAGCGGGGCGATCTCGCGGGTGTTGATGTAGGCGGTGAGGAAGCCGGTCAGCACCGAGCTGCCGAGCGCGTCCAGCGCCTTGAAGCCCTGCAGGCCGACCACGACGCCGACCGACCCGGACATGAACACGATGACGCCGATGGTGCCGCCGATCACCGCGAGCGCGCCGCTGCCGAAGGTCACCTCGGCGAGCAGCCGCATGACCTCCTTGCGGTAATGCACGGCGGTGCGCGGGATCCAGGCGATGGCGCGCGTGTAGAACGACATCTGCTCGCCGGCCCGATCGATCACCTTCAGCGGTGAACGGGCGATACTGCCCGCCCGGCGAAGCGATTTGGCGAGAGCGGGGTTGCGGTACTGGGTGGCCACCGGTCAGGCGCCCTTGGCCGGGACGACCTGCAGGTACACCAGGGTGAGAATGAGGTTCACGAAGAACAGCACCAAGAACGTGATCACCACGGATTGGTTCACCGCTTCACCTACTCCCTTCGGGCCACCCTTGGGGTGCAAGCCCTTGTATGCGGCGATCACACCGGCTATCAGACCGAACACCAGCGCCTTGAACTCACCGATCCACAGGTCCGGCAGCTGCGCCAGCGCGGAGAACGAGGCGAGGTACGCGCCGGGCGTGCCGCCTTGCAGCAGCACGTTGAAGAAGTAACCGCCCGCGATGCCGACCACCGACACCAGGCCGTTGAGCAGCAGCGCCACCACGGTCATGCCGAGCACGCGCGGCACGACGAGCTTGTGCACCGGATCGACGCCGAGCACTTCCAGCGCGTCGATCTCCTCACGGATGGTGCGCGAGCCGAGGTCGGCGGCGACCGCCGAACCGGCCGCGCCCGCGATGATCAGCGCCGTGACGATCGGCGCCGCCTGCTGCACGGTGGCGAGCACACTTGTTGCGCCGGTGAAGGATTCGGCACCGAGCTGTTTGATGAGCGAGCCGGTCTGCAGCGCGACGACCGCGCCGAAGGGAATAGCGACGAGTGCGCTGGGCAGGATCGAGACACTCGCGATGAACCACGACTGCTCGATGAACTCCCGCCACTCGAACGGCCGGCGAAACGTCTTGCGCAGCACGTCCACGAACAGCGCAAAGATGTTGCCGGCCTGGCCAAACCCCGACTCCAGTGGAGTCCGCAATCGCGCCAGGGAGGAATTCACGATCGCAGATGTTACCCGTTAGTTGTGTTGTGTCGAGTGGTGGTCTCGTACGCGCCGCCCTGGTAACCACCCAGGTCGCTGTTGTTGTACGCGAGCACCTGCGTCTCATCGTTCTGATCAAGTGATTCGCGAATCGCGGTCTGCGCAGCGTGCGGCAGAGTGTGCATGATCTCGCGGACCCGCTCCTTGCGGCGGTTGACTGCTTGGCGAACCGGCATGCCGGGGGTCGCCTGCATCTGCGGGATGATGCCCTCGACCTCTTCGGCGCCGCCGTGGTGATGGCCGCCGTCGAACATCGCTTGCTCGCGCGCCATCTGGGCCTCGTCCTTCTCCTCGGACATGCCGATCGGGCCCTGCATGCGTCCGTTGAGGAACTGCTTCACCACGGGCTCGTCGGAGGTCAGCAGGACCTCGCGCGGGCCGAACATGACCAGCTGGCGGCGGAACATCATGCCGATGTTGTCCGGCACGGTGCGGGCCAGGTTGATGTTGTGCGTGACGATCAGGATGGTGGCGTCGATCTGCGCGTTGATATCGATCAGCAGCTGGCTGATGTAGGCGGTGCGCACCGGGTCGAGGCCGGAGTCCGGCTCGTCGACGAGGATGATCTGCGGGTCCAGCACGAGGGCGCGGGCCAGCCCGGCGCGCTTGCGCATACCGCCGGAGATCTCACCGGGCAGCTTGCCTTCGGCCCCGAGCAGACCGGTCAGCTCCAGCTTCTCCATGACGATCTTGCGAATCTCGGATTCCGACTTCTTCGTGTGTTCACGAAGCGGGAACGCGACATTGTCGAAGAGGTTCATCGAGCCGAACAGCGCGCCGTCCTGGAACAGCACGCCGAAGAGCTTGCGGATCTCGTAGAGATCCTTGTTCGAGCAGGTGGTGATATCGGTGTCGCCGACGAAGATCGAGCCGCGCTCCGGGCGCAGCAGGCCGATCAGCGACTTCAGAAAGACCGACTTGCCGGTACCCGACGGGCCCAGCAGAGCGCTGACCTCACCGGTCGGCAAGGTCAGGGAGACATCCTGCCAAATTCGCTGGGATCCGAAGGACTTCGTAATACCTTCGGTTCTGACCTCGACGCCCACGCCAACCTCCACAATTTCTCAGCGAGCTGCCCACCAGCTAACCGCGTGCTCGGTCTCGCGGTGTGTCACGTCACAGTGGGTCGGGCCACTGTATCTCAAGAGCGAGACGGGGCACACCCCAACCTGACTGAAGAGTAACCCCGTTTCATTCGCTATTTCCGCATTGTTGGTGCAGGTCGCCAGAAATAGCAAACGGGCGGCCCCCGAAGAGGGGACCGCCCGTCGGCGATTCGGTCCGGAATTACTTGACCGAGACCTTGGCGCCGGCATCTTCCAGCTTCGCCTTGGCAGTCTCGGCGGCATCCTTGGCAACCTTCTCCAGGATGGCCTTCGGCGCGCCCTCGACGAGGTCCTTGGCTTCCTTCAGGCCCAGGCCGGAGACGATCTCGCGGACCACCTTGATGACCTGGATCTTCTTGTCGCCCGCACCCTCGAGGATGACGTCGAACTCGTCCTGCTCCTCGACGGCGTCCGCAACGGCGCCCGGGCCGGCCGGACCGGCGACGGCGACCGGAGCAGCGGCGGTGACCTCGAACTTCTCTTCGAACTTCTTGACGAAGTCCGACAGCTCGAGCAGGGTCATGCTGCCGAAGGTCTCCAGCAGTTCGTCAACGTTGGCCATGATGTTGTTCCTTTCGGTAGTTATTCGCTATGAGGGCGACGCGCACGCGAATCACCCACTGTGTTTCATTGGCGGCCTTCACTGGCCCTGCGTGGTTACGCTGGCGCTGCCGCCTCCGGGCCTGACGCTCAGGCCGCGTGGGTTATTCAGCGGCAGCGGTTTCGCCACCGGCTTCGGCCTGCTTCTTCTCCACGAGCGCGGCGGCAAGGCGAGCCACCTGCGATGCGGGAGCGTTGAACAGACCGGCGGCCTTCGCCATGTTGCCCTTCATCGCACCGGCCAGCTTGGCCAGCAGGACCTCGCGGGACTCCAGGTCGGCGATCTTCTCGACCTCGGACACGGACAGCGGTGCGCCGTCCATGTAGCCGCCCTTGATGATGAGCGCCTTGTTGTCCTTCGCGAAGGTCTTGAGGGCCTTCGCCGCGGTGACAGGCTCGCCGCTGATGAAGGTGATCGCGGTCGGTCCGACGAACAGATCGTCGAGGCCTTCCACGCCAGCTTCGGCAGCAGCGCGCTTGACCAGGGTGTTCTTGGCGACGGAGTACGTGGCTTCGGCGCCCAGCGCGCGGCGCAGCTCGGTGAGCTTGCCGACCGACAGTCCACGGTATTCCGTGACCACGGTGGCAGTGGAGCTCTTGAACTGCTCCGCGATCTCCTCGACCGCAGTGACCTTCTCGGGTTTTGCCATACTTCGCCTCCTCTCTGATGGTCGGTTCGAAACGGACTACCGATCAGGGGACGGCGACAAAAAACGCCCCGGACGCAAGGCGTTCCGGGGCGCACAAATACATGACGGCCTCGGTTCTCCCTGCGTGGGCCGCCGGCAATGTCGCCGGACCTTCGACCGAACCCATGCGGGCTCGACGACCAACGGTCTTCGGTAGAACGGATTGGGTAGGAATCGAACTAGTCGATAACTGATGTCCAATGTACCCGGACCACCCCCCAACTGCCAAAACGGGGTGCCCCAGAGGCGAATTGGGACCATTCGGCGGCCGAATTGATGTGCCGTGCATCACATATCACTGCCCGATGTGGCCGACATCGCCGCCTGAAGGTGTTACCAAGAGTGACAGTTACTGTTTGACTGCTCAACTATGGCAACCTCCATAGTCGATCCACCGGTGCTGCTGGAACGACGTAACCAGCGCTTTCTCGCCTTGGCCGTGATCTGCCTCGCCGAGCTGCTAGTCGTCCTGGACAACACCATCGTCAACGTGGCACTGCCCTCCATCGGAGTGCAGCTGCGCACCGGCGTCAGCGGCCTGCAATGGGTCGTCGACGCCTACACCCTCACCTTCGCGGGCCTGTTGCTCGCGTTCGGCAATCTCGGCGATCGGCTCGGCCGCCGCCGGGTGATGATGGTCGGCCTGGTCGGCGTCGGCGCCATGTCGGTGGCCGGCGCGCTGTCCGGCTCGATGGGCGGGGTGATCGCCGCGCGCGCCGCGATGGGCGTGTTCGCCGCGGCTGTGTTCCCGGCGACGCTGGCGCTGATCATCAACATCTTCCACGACAAACGCGAACGGGCCCTGGCCATTGCCGCCTGGACCGCGATGGCCGGCTTCGCCATCGCGATCGGCCCGATCTCCGGCGGCTGGCTGCTCGAGCACTTCACCTGGCACTCGGTCTTCTGGATCAACGTGCCACTGGCCCTGGTCGCTTTGGTGGCGACGCTGCTCTGGGTACCGGAATCGCGCTCCACCCACGTCGGCCGGCTCGATCTGCCCGGCATCGGGTTGTCCATCGCGGGCATCACGCTGGTGGTCTGGTCGATCATCGAGGCGCCGCGATTCGGCTGGCTGTCCACCACCACGGTGGGCACCGGCGCACTCGGGCTTATTCTGCTCGTCGCCTTCGTTATCTGGGAATTGCGAACTCCCGCACCGATTCTCGATATGACACTGTTCCGCAATCGGCGATTCTCGATGCCCGCCTTGTCGATTGCGATCTGCTACTTCTCGATGTTCGGATTCCTTTTCCTCATCACCCAGTATTTCCAAGGGGTGCGCGAATACACGCCGCTCGAATTCGGTATCGCCTCACTGCCTTTCGCGTTCTCGGTGGCGATCGGCGCACCGATCGCCACTCTGCTCGCGCAGCGATTCGGGCCGACTCCGGTCATCGTGACCGGCCTGTTGAGCACCGGGCTCGGGTTGTATCTGGGCGGTCAGGTGACGGTGGACAGTCCGTATCTCACCGACGTGCTGCCCGCCATGGTGTTCATGGCGCTCGGCGTCGGCATCGTGCAGGGACCGGCCACCGAATCGATCATGGGATCGCTGCCGCTGAACGAGGCGGGCGCCGGCTCCGCGGTGAACGACACCACCCGCGAGATCGGCGGCACCCTCGGCGTCGCGGTGCTCGGCTCGATCGTGGCGTCGTACTACACGACCAGGATCGCCCCGCGCATCGACGCGCTGCCGGCCAACCTGATGAGTGAGAACGAGAAGGGACTGGTGAAGTCCAGCCCGCTCAGCGTGCTGGAGATCCGCAAGCGCCCACTCCCCCAGTTCTTCGAGAGCCAGCGGGAGAACCTCATCGTCGCCATGAAGACGGCCGCGCTGCAGGGCTCGCACACCGCATCGCTGGTCGCGGCGGCCGCGGTGGTGGTGTGCGCGGTCGTGGTGGCGATTTTCCTGCCGTGGGGCGCGCCGGAGGGTGAGTCGGTGCTGCTCGCCTGGCGGAAAGAGGCGCAACCGCAGGAGGATTCGGTCGACTGAGGTCGATTGCCGCATCGGAGGCCGGGATCCAGTCGGGTCCCGGCCTTGCCGTGCTCAGGCAGTCGCCCGGGTGACCAGCCGGTTGAGTGCTTCCGCGGCACCGCTACGGAATTCGGCGGTGGCGACCAGTCCGTCCGGTCCGACCTCGTCGCGGCCGACCGGCAGCCGGGCGCACTCGTCGGGGACCATGTCCGCCCCTACATAACCCAGGACCAGGGCCAGCGTCGCGGCGGCGCCTTCACCACGACCGGCCGCGGCCACATTGATCCAGGCGGTCGGCTTCTCGTACAGATCGGCATTGCCGACGGTCCAGTCGAGCAGGTTCTTCAGGCTGCCCGGCAGCGTGCCCGCGTACTCCGGGGTGCAGAACAGCACCGCGTCGGCCTGCGAAAGCTGTTCGCGCAGCGCGAGAACCGACGGATGCCCGGTGCCGTCGTCGTCCGGGTTGAACGCGGGCAGTGCGGCGAGGCCGTCGAACCAGCGCGCGTCCACGCCGTCGGCGGCGAGCGCCTGCACCGTGCGCAAGGCGGCGGAATTGGTCGAAGCACTGCGCGTGCTCCCGGAGATGAGCAGGACAACCGTCACGTGAGGGCCAACGACGCCGCGCCCGGAATTAGTCCGCCCCCGCGAACGCGTAAGGGCGGGAACGCGATTCGCGTTCCCGCCCTTATCGGCGTGCTAGGTGCTACTTAAGACGCGTCCTCGTCGAGGAGGTTGCGGGTGCGGTTCGGGTCCACCGGGATGCCCGGTCCGGTGTTCGTCGAAACCGTCACCTTCTTGACGTAGCGGCCCTTGGCGGTCGACGGCTTCACGCGGAGGATCTCCTCCAGCGCGGCGCCGTAGTTCTCCACCAGCGCGGCATCGGCGAAGGAGGCCTTGCCGATGACGAAGTGCAGGTTGGCCTGCTTGTCGACGCGGAAGTTGATCTTTCCGCCCTTGATCTCGTTGACGGCCTTGGTCACGTCGTTGGTGACCGTGCCCGTCTTCGGGTTCGGCATCAGGCCACGCGGTCCGAGGACACGCGCGATCCGGCCGACCTTGGCCATCTGGTCCGGGGTGGCGATCGCGGCGTCGAAATCGAGCCAGCCGCCCTGGATCCGCTCGATCAGGTCCTCGGCGCCGACGGCGTCCGCACCGGCGGCCTCGGCCTCGGCGGCCTTCTCGCCGGCCGCGAACACGATGACGCGAGCGGTCTTACCGGTGCCGTGCGGCAGGTTGACCGTGCCACGAACCATCTGGTCCGCCTTGCGGGGATCGACGCCGAGACGAACGGCGACCTCGACGGTCGCGTCGGTCTTGGTGGTCGCGGTCTCCTTGGCCAGCCGCGCCGCGGCGAGCGGGGAGTACAGCGTGTCGCGATCGACCTTCTCGGCCGCGGCGAGATACGCCTTGCTTCGTTTTGCCATGATTCTCTGTCCTTAGTTTCTGGTTTCAGCCGTGGTTATCGGGCCTGGCCGGCCCTCCCACCTGGAGCGAGGTCGCTCAGCCTTCGACGGTGATACCCATCGAACGCGCGGTACCCGCGATGATCTTCGCCGCCTGGTCGATGTCCTTGGCGTTCAGATCTTCGGCCTTGGTCTTGGCGATCTCCCGGACCTGGTCCATGGTGATCTTCGCGACCTTGGTCTTGTGCGGCTCAGCCGAACCCTTCTGCACACCGGCGGCCTTGAGCAGCAGCCGAGCGGCGGGCGGGGTCTTCAGCTTGAAGTCGAACGAGCGGTCTTCGTAGACCGAGATCTCGACCGGGATGACGTTGCCACGCTGCGACTCGGTCGCGGCGTTGTACGCCTTGCAGAACTCCATGATGTTCACGCCGTGCTGACCGAGCGCGGGACCCACCGGGGGGGCGGGGTTCGCCTGGCCGGCCTGGATCTGAAGCTTGATGATCCCGGCGAGCTTCTTCTTCTTGGGGGGCATCTTTCTTTCCTAGGTGTCTGTTTTCCTTGCTCTTTGCAAGTCCTGGTGAATCAACCCGTGACCCGGGCCGATTCATTCCGTCGGGGACGGAACGTCTTAGATCTTCGCGACCTGGGTGAAGCCGAGCTCCACCGGGGTCTCGCGACCGAAGATCGACACGAGCACCTTGAGCTTCTGCTGCTCGGCGTTGACCTCGGAGATGCTGGCGGGCAGCGTCGCGAAGGGGCCGTCCATCACGGTCACCGACTCGCCGACCTCGAAGTCGACCTCGATGGCCGGCTTGGACACCGACTCGCTGGACGACTCGGACGAGCCTGCACCAGCGGCGGCCGGAGCCTTCTTCTGCTGGGCGGCGGGGACGAGGAACTTCACCACGTCGTCGATGGACAGCGGCGACGGGCGCGAGGTGGCGCCGACGAAACCGGTGACACCGGGGGTGTTGCGCACCGCGCCCCACGACTCGTCGTTGAGTTCCATCCGGACCAGGATGTAGCCGGGCAGCACCTTGCGGTTGACGTTCTTGCGCTGGCCGTTCTTGATCTCGGTGACCTCTTCGGTCGGCACCTCGACCTGGAAGATGTACTCCTCGAGGTCGAGGTTCTGCACGCGGGTCTCGAGGTTGGCCTTCACCTTGTTCTCGTAGCCGGCGTAAGAGTGGATGACGTACCAGTCACCGGGGGCGCGACGCAGCGCGGACTTCATCTCGGCGACCGGATCGGCGGGTTCGGCGTCGATCGGGGCGGCCTCGGCAGCGGCTTGCGCCTCGTCGGTCTCCGACTCGGAGTCGACGGAGCCCTCGGAGTCCACGTCCTCGGAGTCTTCGACGGTCGCGGCGTCTTCGGTCGTGGGATCCACCACCGCGTCCTCGACCGGGAACTCTTCGTTTGTGTCGTTCTCCGGGGTGCTCACTGGGGCACTCGCTTCCTGTGTCGTCACGTACATCCTCTGCGTGCCGGGGCCGGGCGCGCGGCGGAATCACTCCGCCCGGGTCCGCCCCGGAGATCGGCCGGCGTCGGGCCGTTCTGCTAGCCGAACAGCCAGTTGACACCCTTGATGAACGCCACATCCAACCCGCTGATGAACGCGACCATGAAAATCACGAACACCAGAACAACGCTCGTATAGGTGACCATCTGCTTCCGGTTGGGCCAGATCACCTTGCGCAGTTCCGCGATTACTTCACGCAGGAACTTGATCAAACGCTTGAACGGATTACGCGTTCCGCGTTCGGCCCGATCGGTCTTGGCTGCCTTGCGCGACGTGGGTCGATCCAGAGTGGCGATCGAACCGGTGTCGGATGACGCGCTGCGGGTTCGCCGTGCGGTTCGCTTACCACTCGGACGAGCTACCCCGGCGGTGTCATCGCCGTCGTCGGTCGCATGTGCGCCCAGGCGATCTTCCCGCTCGCTCACGTCGATCCTTTCGTCGCTGGCATCCAGGGCAGGGGCGACAGGACTTGAACCTGCAACCTGCGGTTTTGGAGACCGCTGCTCTGCCAGTTGAGCTACGCCCCTTCGGTTGGATCCGTGTCGGCCGTCCAACCACTGTTCGGTATTCAGTTGTTCTTCTGGTGTCACATAACACGCGCGCTGCTTGGCAGTTGCCGATTCCTTCGACGAATCCTTACGAACTCGCCCGGAACCGGCTCTACAGAGCAGCGCGCAACGGCTGGTGACCCCAGAAATCTGAGTGTACGTTACCGTCCGCGTCGTTTGCCAATCAGGGTCAAGCGACCAGGTCAGGCCAGTTGGACGGTAGCCGTCGCGCGCCCGAAGATCTTGCGCCCCGCCGACTTCGCCACGATGGCGATGACCGCGGTCCGCGTCTCCGGATCCACGGACTTCACCTTACCGGTGTACTCGATCTCGGCGGCCTCATCCGTCCCCACATAGACCGGGCTGGTGAAGCGGACGTTGTATTCCTTGACCGCACCGGGGTCGCCGAGCCAGGAGGTGACGAAGCCGCCGCCCAGGCCCATGGTGAGCATGCCGTGCGCGACCACGTCCTCGAGGTCGACCAGCTTGACCACCTCGTCGCTCCAGTGGATCGGGTTGGCGTCGCCGGAGACGCCGGCGTAGTTCACCAGGTCGCCGCGGGTGAGCCGGATGATCCGACTGGGGAGTTCGTCGCCGGCCGCGATGTCGTCGAAGCTGCGCGCGCGCTTGCTCGGCGCGACCTCGGGCACCTTGGCCGCGACCACGGGGGCGGGCACGTTGGCGCGCGGGCGGTGGTCCGGGGCGTCCTCGCCGATGCCGTGCATGAGCACGTTGCGCACGACGTCGTTGAGGTTCGGGTCGATGTCGCCGCCGCTGCGGCCGATCAGCGTGGTGTAGGTGGTGAGTACCAGCTCGTCGTTCTGCGCGGTGACGATGTTCTTGGTGACGATGATGTCGCCGCCGAACGCCTGCCGGAACGAGTGCAGGTAGACGTCGCAGACCAGCTGGTCGCCGACCTTGATCGGCCGGTGGAATTCCAGGATCTGGTCGGTCTGCAGGATCTGGCTGAGGTCGTAGCCGGTGACAATCTGCTCGAAGAGCTTGCGCTGGGCCAGAATGCCGACCAGGGAGATGAAGGTCAGCGGCGCGAGCAGGCCGTCGTAGCCGTACTCCTGCGCCAGGTCCTCGTCCCAGTGCACCGGGTGGTAGTCCTGCACAGCGCGCGCGTATTCGCGCACCTTCTCGCGGCCGACCTCGTAGTAGTCGTCGACGCGGTAGTGGTGACCCACCATCGAGGCCGCGTGTGCTGCGGGGTCGAAGGACTCGACCGCCTGAACCGCTTCGTCTGTACCGGTGTTGATTGTCACGGGAGGACTGTACCTATCTGACCCCGAGGCCCGGAGTCGGCGGAGCGTCTACGACTACGCCTCGCTGACGCTCGGCTCCGCCGTAACCGCTGGGGCGGCTGTATCCATGGTTCGCTCGCTACGCTCCCTCACCTACCGCGCCACTCGACCGTGAAATGCGTCAGGGCCGGACAATCGTCCGGCCCTCGCACTGTCACGATCCAGATTGCCGAAAGCGATCTAGGCTCTCGACGCCGATCCACGCGGCAGCATCACGCGTGGCGGACTAGCGGGATTCTTTGTGTCCCCGGTGCGTGCCGCAGTTCGGGCAGAACTTCTTGAGTTCCAGCCGATCCGGGTCGTTGCGCCGGTTCTTCTTGGTGATGTAGTTGCGGTGCTTGCACTCTTCGCAGGCCAAGGTGATCTTTGGCCGGACATCGGTGGACTTCGCGGCCACGATATTCCTTCTTTCGGGTCAACCAGTTGGTCTGATCGGTTTGGTAGCGATGGCCGGACTTGAACCGGCGACACAACGATTATGAGTCGTTTGCTCTACCGACTGAGCTACACCGCCACGGGGACGCATTGCTGTAGTGCCGCGCCCGGCCCCACCGGAGTGGGAACTATATGCGATGCCGAGTCGGTCACCACCGGCAATCCGGCGAGCCCCCTAACGGAATCGAACCGTTGACCTTTTCCTTACCATGGAAACGCTCTGCCGACTGAGCTAAGGGGGCATGACTACTTCCGCACCAGGCTCCGAACACCCGACCCCGGCGCGGCGAAGTCTTGAACGAGGTTACACACTCTAGGGTCAGAGCTCCAAACCGGGTGGTCAGAAGCCTTTTTCGGCGGGTGATCCGGCACTCGGCGCACGCCGGAGCCGCGGACCGCAGGCCTGCAACGAAAAACCCCCGCGGATCAGAACTTCGATCCACGGGGGCTTTCGGTGGCAGATGTAGGATTCGAACCTACGTAGGCTTTCGCCGACGGATTTACAGTCCGCTCCCATTGGCCGCTCGGGCAATCTGCCGTGCACTGAGTGCGGAGAGCAGAATACATCGCACCTGCACCCTGAATGCAAACCGGCTGGCCATCGGCCGTGCGGCGGGACTACCGTCGCGCTCCGGGGTACAACTAACGGTGACCGATCAACCGGTCGAGCGAGCAGTTGGACCGCCAGGACAGGAGCGAAGTGTGGCCGATTCGTCATTCGATGTCGTCAGCAAGGTCGAACGTCAGGAGGTCGACAACGCGCTGCATCAGGCGGAGAAGGAGCTGACCACCCGCTACGACTTCCGCAACACCGGCGCGTCCATCGAGTGGTCCGGCGAGGACAAGATCGTGCTGACCGCCGAGGCCGAGGAGCGGGTCAAGGCGGCGCTGGATGTGTTCAAGGAGAAGCTGATTCGCCGCGACATCTCGCTCAAGGCGTTCGACGCCGGCGATCCGGTGGCGTCCGGCAAGACCTACAAGATCACCGGAACGCTGGTGCAGGGCATCGACACCGAGCACGCGAAGAAGATCACCAAGAAGATCCGCGACGAGGGCCCGAAGGGCGTGAAGGCGCAGATCCAGGGTGAGGAACTGCGGGTGAGCAGCAAGAAGCGCGACGACCTGCAGGCCGTCATCTCGCTGCTGAAGGGCGAGGATTTCGGCATCGCGCTGCAGTTCGTCAACTACCGATAGCGAGCGCGAGTTCCGGCGATGTCGACCGAACAGCAGCGGGCCGGGCTCGGCGTCGACGAGGGGATCCGCACCCTGCTGCTGCTCATGCCCCGGGTGGTCGGGCGCGCCAAGCGATTACGGGTTCCGGACGAGCTCCGGGAGTTCTCGCTCGCGCCCCGGCACCTGTCGCTGCTGGCGATCCTGGTCTTCGAGGGACCGAAGACGGTGAACGATCTCGCCGCGCGGCTGGAGGTGGCGCCGACGACGGTGAGCCTGATGGTCGGCGAACTCAGTCGCAGCGGGCTGCTCGAGCGCACCGCGGACGAGCACGATCGTCGCCGCACGTTCGTGGGAATCGCTGCGGCACATACAGATTCGGTCAACGAATGGCTCGGCGGCAGCGCCCGCGCGTGGCGCAGGGTGCTCGAACCGCTGACCCCGGAACACCGTCGGTTGTTCGTCGACACCTTCCGGGCGTACGAGGCCGAACTCGCGGGCGAAGACCCTCAGTAATCCCTTCGGCCGCCGGCCATTTCCTCCAGCCGGGCGATGCGCTCGGCCATCGGCGGATGCGTGGAGAACCAGCGAGCGGCGCGCTCACCCACGCGAAACGGGTTGGCGATCATCAGGTGTGACTGAGCGGTCAATTGCGGCTCAGGGGGCAAGGGGGCGGCTTGCACGCCGCGCTCCAGCTTGCGCAGGGCCGAGGCGAGGGCGAGCGGGTCGCCGGTGAGCTCGGCGCCGGACTGGTCCGCCTGGAATTCGCGGGAGCGGGAGACGGCCAGCTTGATCAGGCTCGCGGCGATCGGGCCGAGCAGCGAGACGAGCAGCACGCCGATGATGTTCGGCCCCCCGCCGTTGCGGTTGCCGCCGAACGCGGAGGCGAAGTAGGCGAGGTTGGCCAGGCCGGAGATGACCGCGGCGAGCGCGCCGGCCACCGAGGAGATCAGGATGTCGCGGTTGTAGACGTGCGATAGCTCATGGCCGAGCACCGCGCGTAGCTCGCGTTCGTCGAGGATCTGCAGGATGCCGCTGGTACAGCAGACCGCGGCGTGCCGTGGACTGCGGCCGGTGGCGAAGGCGTTGGGCGCGTTGGTCGGGCTGATGTAGAGCCGCGGCATGGGCTGGCGGGCGGTGGTCGCCAGTTCACGCACGATCCGGTAGATGACCGGCGCTTCCAGCTCGCTGACCGGCTGCGCGTGCATGGCCTTCAACGCGAGCTTGTCGCTGTTGAAGTACGCGTAGGCGTTCATGCCGACGGCCAGCACGATGGCGATGATCAGGATGGTCGGGCTGCGGAACAACGCGCCCGCGACCACGATCAACGCCGACATGCCGACCATCAGACCGAACGTCTTGAGCCCGTTCGCATACCCGTGCCCGTGCATAGGTCTCCTTTGCCCACTCCCCGATCGTTGAGTGTTGACAACAGGTCAACGATCGGAGCACGAACCAAAGTTCCTGCTCAACTCAGCCGACACGCTCGATCGTGTAGCGAACCAGGTGTTCGAGGGCGTCGTTGGCCGGGCCCGCGGGCAGCTTCGACAGCTCGGCGTAGGCGATGTCGGCGTAGCCCTGCAGCTTCTCCTTGGCCAGCACCATGCCGCGGGAACGGGCGAGCAGGTCCAGGGCCTCGTCCACCTCCGCGTCGGTCTGCAGCGGGTGCGCGAGCAGTTTGCGCAGGCGGTCGCCCTCGGCGCCGTCCTCGCGCAGCGCGTAGAGCACCGGCAGCGTGTGCACGCCCTCGCGCAGGTCGGTGCCGGGCGTCTTGCCGGACTGCTCGGCCGCCGAGGAGATGTCGATGATGTCGTCGGAGATCTGGAAGGCGGTGCCGACCGCGTCGCCGAGCCGGGCCAGCCGCTCGACGTGCTCGGTGTCCGCGCCGGAGAAGGTGCCGCCGAAGCGGCCGGACGCGGCGATCAGCGAGCCGGTCTTCTCCCAGACCACGCGCAGGTAGTGCTCGACCGGGTCCTGGGATTCGCGCGCGCCCATGGTCTCGCGCATCTGGCCGGTGACCAGCTCGGCGAAGGTTTCGGCGATGATCCGCACGGCGTCCGGGCCGAGGGTCGAGGTGAGCCGGGAGGCGTGCGCGAACAGGTAGTCCCCGGCCAGGATCGCGATGTTGTTGCCCCAGCGCGAATTCACGCTCGGGGCGCCGCGGCGCATGGTCGCCTCGTCCATCACGTCGTCGTGATACAGCGTCGCCAGGTGCACGAGCTCGACCACGGTGCCAGCGGTGATCAACGCGGGATCGGTCGGGTTCGGGCCGAGCTGGCCGGTGAGAATGGTGAACAGCGGACGGAACCGCTTGCCGCCGGCCTTGGCCAGGTGCAGCGCCGCCTCCTGCAGGAATTCCTCGCCGTCGGACAGCTCGGTGACCAGGAGCTTCTCGACCTCTTCCAGGCCGTTGCGCACGGTCGCCGCGAGTTCGGTGTCGACGAGGTCGACCCCGGCCACCACCGTGCTCTCGTCCTTCACAGCCGATGTGCTCATTTCTTCTCCCACCGATCCGTCCGACCCCACGATAGAGAACCTAGCGTGTCCCCAGCCGATGGCCCATGAACACCATCACTATGCGGTGTATCAGACACTTTTGCACACCATCGCCCGCGTGCCTCGGCGCGCCCACGTCGCCCGCCGTCGACACGAACAAGATTGCCCTGCAAGTATTGAGCGCATGGGTTCACCGGATGTCACCCCCGCGGGCGGGGACGCGCTGCCCGCCAGGGCCGAGGTGCTGGTCGTCGGCGCGGGCCCGGCCGGTTCGGCGTCCGCGGCCTGGGCCGCGCGGGCGGGCCGCGATGTGGCGCTGCTCGACTCCGCCGTCTTCCCCAGGGACAAGACCTGCGGCGATGGGCTGACCCCGCGCGCGACGGCCGAGCTGGAACACCTCGGTCTCGGCGAGTGGCTGCGCGCGCACACGGTCAATCACGGCCTGCGGATGACCGGCTTCGGCCGGGAGGCGCTGTTGCCGTGGCCCGCCGGTTCCTTCCCGACCTATGGAAGTGCCGTCCCGCGAACCGAACTCGACGACAAGCTGCGCGAGACCGCGATGAAGTCCGGCGCGCGGATGATCGACGGCGCCAAGGTGGTCGATGTCACCCGCGACGGCGACCGGATCACCGGTGTGATCGTGCGGACAGCGAGCGGAAACCACACCATCGAGTGCGCGACGCTGATCGTCGCCGACGGGGTGCGCTCGCCGATCGGCCGGCTGCTCGGCCGCACCTGGCATCGGCGGTACGCGTACGGCACGGCCGCGCGCGCCTACATCAAGTCCGGCCGCAGCGACGATCAGTGGATCACCTCGCATCTGGAGCTGCGCGACGCCGACGGCGAGCTGGTCCCCGGCTACGGCTGGGTGTTCCCGCTGGGCAACGGCGAGGTCAATATCGGGGTCGGCTCGCTGGCCACCGAGCAGCGCCCGTCACACATCGCGCTGAAGCCGCTGCTGGAGCACTACACGAAGCAGCGGTTCGACGAGTGGGAGTTCGAGGGTTCGCTGCGCGCGGTGGCCTCGGCGCTATTGCCGATGGGCGGCGCGGTGTCGAACGTGGCCGGGCGCAACTGGGTGCTGGTCGGCGATGCCGCGGGCTGCGTGAATCCGTTGAACGGCGAGGGCATCGACTACGGCCTGGAGGGCGGGCACATGCTGGCCGGGCTCCTGGACGAGCCGGACCTCTCGCGCATCTGGCCCGAGCTGTTGCGGGCGAAGTACGGCCGCACCTTCTCGGTGGCGCGGCGGATCGCCGGGCTGGCCACCCATCCGCGGATGGTGCCGATCGGCGGGCCGCCGGTGATGCGGTCGAAGTACTTACAGCGCACGGCGGTTCGGGTGATGGGGAATCTGGTCACCGACGAGGACGTCGACCTGACCGCGCGCGCCTGGCGGGCGGCCGGGCGGGTGTCGATGCGCGCAGACCAGCTCGCACCCTTCGCCTGAGGGCTCGGACCTGCGGTTTCCTGCGCTCGAGCGGTACGCTGAGGCCCTTGCCCGCGCGAGGAACAGGTGATCGCCATGGGCGGACAACCAGCAGGTGGATTGCCCGCGTTGTACTTGCTGCCGCATCTGCGGCGGGCGCGGGATCTCGCGGATCGACGCTATGCCGATCCGCTGCGTCTCGATGAATTGGCCACTGCCGCAGGCGTTTCCAAGTATCACTTCCTGCGCGCGTTCGCCGCGGTCTACGGGCTGACGCCGGCCGCGTATCTGGCCGAACGGCGGATCGAGCGGGCGCAGGATCTGCTGCGCTCGTCCAATGTCACGGTCACCGAGGTGTGCGTGCTGGTCGGCTACAGCAGTCTCGGCTCGTTCAGCAGTAAATTCCGGCAGTTGGTCGGCGTCACGCCGTCGGAGTATCAGGCCAAATTCGCCGATGGGGCGCCGCGCATTCCGGGGTGTTACGTGTTCATGCACGGACTCAGCGATCGCAAGCGGGACGGCTGATCGGATCCCGCAATTTCGGAGAAGCCACCCGGCGGCAACCGCCCATAGCCTGGTCGCATGACATCGATCACGAACGTCTCCCTGGTCACCGTGTACGTCACCGACCAGGACGAATCGAAGCAGTGGTACCTGGACAAGCTGGGGTTCGTCGAGGTCTCCGACATCATGGGCGACAACGGGTTCCGCTGGCTGACCGTCGCGCACCCGGACCACCCCGAGCTCGAGGTGACGCTGATGGTGCCCGGCCCGCCGCTGGACGACAACCTGGCCGACGCCATCCGCCGCGCGCTCGCCAACGGCACGCACGGCGCGCTCGGCCTGCGCACGGAGAACTGCCAGAAGACCTTCGAGGAGCTCACCGCGAAGGGCGTGGAATTCATTCAGCCGCCCGCGGAACGGCCCTACGGCACCGAGGCGATCATCCGGGACAACTCCGGGAACTGGCTGGTGCTGGTGGAGCAGAAGGAATACTCCCCCGCGGATTTCGCCTAGCCGAGGCCCCCGTCGTTCCGGCGGATACCGGAACGACGGGGCGGGACGGGGATCAGGCAGTCGCCTGCGCGGCGACCCACTCCTCGACGAACGTGCGCTCGCTGTTGAGCACCCGGTGATGCAGCTGCTCGGCCAGCGGCTCGATGGCGCCGCCGACCACCGGCACCTTGACCTGCACGGTGCCGACCACCTCGATCTCGGAGCCCTCCGCGGTCGAGCGCATCTCGTAGGTGCCCGACATCTCGGTGCCGATGCCGGTGGTCTCGCCCTCGAAGGTGCCCTTGGCGACCTCGCCGACCAGGGCCTGCCAGTTGTCCGTGCGGGCGAGCGTGAGCTGGCTCTTGAGCACCTTGCTCACCACGCTGGGAATCTTGTCTTCCGAGGCCTTTTCGGTCATATGGATGCGGATGGTGCCTTCGCCCTCGGGGTGCGAAAGATCCAGGGTTGCGGTCTCGGCGTCGGCGAAACGCGCCTGCCAGACCTTGTCGTCGGTAAGTGCCCGGTGAAGATCTTCGACCGGGACGGCATAAGGCACGGTGAAGCTGAATTTTCGGGACATGCGCGACACCGTATCCGAGACGGTCAGTAGGCTTGTTGCGGTGTTGGAAACCACGCAGTCTGATCGGCGGTCTATCCGCCTGCGGCGGGCCAGAATCGGCGTGCTCACGGCTGCGACAGTGATCAGTGTGCTGGTCGTGCTGCTGGTCTTCGCCGCCTGGCGCAACGACTACCTGATCAGCTCGGACAAGGGCGTGACCAGCGCCGAGGTGCTCTCCGCCGGGCGGCTGCGCTCGGCGGTCATGTACGTGACCCCGGACGGGGAGACGCACAATCCGAAGGTCGGCGTGCTGTACCCGACCAATCTCACCGCGGGCGAGCGCATCCGGGTCGAATACAACCGCGCGGATCCCGATCTGGTGCGGGTGGAGGGACGCGATGTGCGCGTTGCCATTCCACCCGCGTTGTCGGTGATCGTCGTGGTGTGGCTGGTCGCGCTGCCGACCCTGTACCTGCTGGCCCGGCTCAGCCGGCGCAGGCCGAAATCGAGCTGAGCTACTGCGCCCACGGCGGGGACATCCGGCTGCCGTCGGGCATGACCGCCTCGAAGCCCGCCGCGATCGCGATGAACGCCTCGGCGGGTTCGTCGCCGGGATTGCCGACCGCGATCGGGCTGCCGGCCGGCACGACCACGACATCCCCCGACTCCAGAATCTGACCGCTGACGTCGAGTTTCCCGGCGACCACCATGAAGACTTCGTCACGATCGAGCACGTGCGCCCCGTCCGGCTGATGCCGTGGCGCGACGGTGAGCCGCCAGGTACAGACCTCGGCCGAGCCCCTGCTCGGCGAAGCCATGGCGGTGAACTGCGCGCCGGGCACCTCGAAACGCGGTGCGTCGGCGGCTTTGATGACGAGCATGTGCACTCCCAAATAGACAAGTAAGCTTGTTCAAGTTTGCTTGTCTATCATGGCGGTATGACGGCACCCTCGCAAGCCCTGGATTTCGGCATCCTGCTCGGCTTGGGCTATCAGCAATTCGTGCGTGAGCTTCGAGAAACCGTGTCGGCGCAGGGTTTCGCCGATACCGGGCGCTCCGACGGGTACGTGCTGCGCTCGCTGGCGCACCGGCCGATGAACATCAGCGAGCTGGCCGAACGCCTGGAGATCACCAAGCAGGGCGCGGCCCAGATCGTCGACGACATGCAGCGGCGCGGCTACCTCGAACGGCGCGACGACCCGAACGATCGACGGGCCAAGCTGCTGTATCCGACCGAGCGCGGCAATGCGCTGCTCGACACCGCGAAGAAGTTCCATCGCCGCTACGAACAACGACTGATCCGTGCGCACGGCGCCGAGTCCGTCGCGGTGCTGCGCACCCTGCTCGGCGCGATCGCCACCGAGGAGGGCGTGGCCGATCCGCGCTTCCACGCGTTCGGCATGTGAAACGCCGTCCGGCCCGAGGAGTTCGCTCGATCTTTAGGTGTCCTTCACGCTTGTGTGGCGACCCGGCGCGCTGCGGGCGTCACCCTGAGGGGGTGCGTGTAGCGATCGTTGCGGAGTCGTTTCTGCCGAATATGAACGGCGTCGTCAACTCCGTGCTGCGGGTGGTCGAACACCTGGACCGGCACGGCCACGACGCGTTGATCATCGCGCCGGACACCCCGCGGGGACTGCCGCCGGCCGCGCGCTGGCACGAGCGTTTCCGGGTGCACCGGGTGCCCGCGGTGATGGTGCCGAAGATCAGTTCGCTGCCGGTGGGGTTGCCGCAGCCGGGGATCGTCGCGGCGATCGAGAACTTCGACGCGGACGTGGTGCATCTGGCCTCACCGTTCCTGCTCGGGGCGGGTGGCCTCGGGGCGGCGATGCGGCTGGATCTGCCGACGGTGGCGATCTATCAGACCGATGTCGCCGGGTTCGCCAAGAGTTACGGGCTCGCGCTGGCCAGCCGGGCCGCCTGGGCCTGGACCCGGCGCATCCACGAGGGCGCGACCAGGACGCTCGCGCCGTCCACCGCCGCCGCGGAAGACCTGGCCCAGCACGGTATTCCACGCGTACACCGCTGGGGTCGTGGGGTGGACATCGCCCGGTTCAACCCGGCCGCGCGCCGCACCGAACTGCGCGACGCCTGGCGGGCCGAGGACAAGCTGGTGGTCGGCTTCGTCGGTCGGCTCGCGCCGGAGAAGCACGTCGAGCGGCTCGCGGTGCTCGACGGCGACCCGGACATCCAGCTGGTGATCGTCGGCGACGGGCCGGAACGGGATCGGCTCGCGCGCATGATGCCGAGCGCGGTCTTCACCGGCGAGCTCGGCGGCGACACCCTGGCCGAGGCGTACGCCAGCCTGGACGTGATGGTGCACGCGGGCGAGCACGAAACCTTCTGTCAGGGGGTGCAAGAGGCGCTCGCCTCCGGCATCCCGGTGATCGGGCCCGACGCGGGCGGCCCGCGCGACCTGATCGCGCACTGTCGCAACGGATATCTGCTCCCGGTCGACCGGTTCTCCGAACTGCTGCCGAGTGCCGTTGCCGCACTGCACGATCCGGTACTGCGCGCCCGATTCGCCGGTGCCGCACGCAAATCGGTGCTGCACCGCACCTGGCCGGCGATCTGCACCGAGCTGATGGGGCACTACGCGGACGTGACCGGTACCCGAATGCGGTTACCCCATACGGCATAAAGGACGCGGCCTGCCCGCGCTTCGATGTGACCGAGAATTCCCCGGACCAGCCTCGGCACGGCGTACCGCGAGCGTTAGGGTCAGGCGTGGCGAAAACAGAAACGACCAGGGCTTCGTTGGATAAGCAGCCGCACGAGGTCGCGACCATGTTCGACGGTGTCGCACGTCGGTACGACCTGACCAACACGGTGATCTCCGGTGGTCAGGATCGCTACTGGCGCTGGGCGGTGCGCAAGGCGCTCGCGCCACGGCCGGGCGAACGCGTGCTCGACCTCGCCGCAGGCACCGGGGTGTCCACGGCCGACCTGGCGAAGTCGGGTGCCTGGTGCCTGGCCGCCGACTTCTCCCAGGGCATGCTCGCGGCCGGTAAGCACCGCAAGGTGCCGATGGTGGCGGCCGATGCGATGGCGCTGCCGTTCGTCGACGAATCGTTCGACGCGGTGACCATCTCCTACGGCCTGCGCAATGTCGCCGATCCCGACGCCGCGCTGCGCGAGATGCTGCGCGTCACCAAGCCGGGCGGCCGGCTGGTCATCGCCGAGTTCTCCACGCCGATCGTGCCGGGTTTCCGCACGGTGTACATGGAATACCTGATGAAGGCGCTGCCGAAGGTGGCGCGCGCGGTCAGCAGCAATCCGGACGCGTATGTCTATCTCGCCGAATCGATTCGGGCCTGGCCGAATCAGCGCCAACTGGCGCTGCGGATCGCCGACACCGGGTGGTCCGCGGTGAAGTGGCGTAATCTCACCGGCGGGATCGTCGCGCTACATCGGGCGTACAAGCTCGGCTGAGCAGCGATCTGCATCACACCTCACCGACAGCTTTTCCGCTGGTGAGGGTCATTGTCACCTGTCGATAACGCGCGGTAAAGCCGCCGCAATCGGCGATGGCCATGATCGGGAGCATGGTGGACGCAGGCACGAAAACCGCGGTCGGCACCGCGCGGACGGCATGCTCGTACTGTGGCGTCGGTTGCGGCATCACGGTGCAGACCCGCGCGGGCGCCGACGGAGCGCCGGCCATCGCCAAGGTCAGCGGGGACAAGCTGCACCCGGCGAACGCGGGCAGGCTGTGCACCAAGGGCGCCACCCACCTGGAGCTGATGCGCACGCCCGGCCGGATGGAGACCGCGTACCGGCGGCCCGAGCGCGGTCAGGAACCCGTGCCGGTGCCGGTCGACGACGCGGTGCGCGAGGCGGCCGACCGGTTGCGCGCGATCCTGGACGAGCACGGACCCGACGCGATCGCGTTGTATGTCTCCGGGCAGATGTCGCTCGAGGCGCAATATCTGGCCACCAAGCTGGCCAAGGGTTATCTGCGGACCGTGCACATCGAGGCCAACTCGCGGCTGTGCATGGCGAGCGCGGGCACCGGGTACAAGCAGTCGCTCGGCGCGGACGGACCGCCCGGCTCCTACGACGACTTCGAGCACGCCGACCTGTTCTTCGTGATCGGCGCGAATATGGCCGACTGCCACCCGATCCTGTACTTGCGCATGGCCGATCGGCTCAAGGCCGGCGCGAAACTGATCGTCGTCGACCCGCGGCGCACCGGCACCGCGACGCGGGCCGACCTGTTCCTGCAAATCGCACCCGGCACCGATCTCGCGCTGTTGAACGGCCTGCTGCATCTGCTCGTCGAAAACGGTGACATAGACCGGGATTTCATCGCCGAGCACACCGAGGGCTGGGACGGGATGGCCGAGTTCCTCGGCGACTATCCGCCCGCGCGGGTCGCCGCGATCACCGGGCTCGCCGAGGCCGATATCCGTACGGCCGCACAGTGGATCGGCGAGGCGGGCGAGTGGATGTCGCTGTGGACGATGGGGCTCAACCAGTCCACGCACGGCACCTGGAACACCAACGCGATCTGCAATCTGCACCTGGCCACCGGCGCGATCAGCCGGCCAGGCAGCGGGCCGTTCTCGCTCACCGGGCAGCCGAATGCGATGGGCGGGCGGGAAATGGGCTACATGGGGCCCGGACTGCCCGGCCAGCGCAGCGTGCTCTCCCCCGCCGATCGCACGTTCGTCGAGACCGCGTGGGGGCTGCAGCCCGGGACCGTGCGGGCCGAGGTGGGGCCGGGCACCGTCGAGATGTTTCGCGGACTGGCCGCGAGCAAGATCAAGGCCGCGTGGATCATCTGCACGAATCCCGTTGCCACCGTGGCCAATCGCAAGACGGTGCTGGACGGGTTGGAGGCGGCCGAGCTGGTGATCGCCCAGGACGCCTACACCGAGACCGCTACGAATGCCTATGCCGATCTGCTGTTGCCCGCCACGCTGTGGGCCGAAGCCGATGCGGTGATGGTGAATTCGGAGCGCAACGTCACCCTGTTGCAGCGTTCGGTCGATCCGGTCGGTGCTGCCCGTCCGGATTGGCAGCTGATCGCTCAGGTCGCGACGGCGATGGGTTTCGCCGGGTTCGAATTCGCCTCCAGCGCCGAGGTTTTCGCCGAGATCAAGCAGTTCGCCAATCCGGCCACCGGATATGACCTGCGCGGCATGGATTTCGAGCGATTGCGCGACGGGCCGATGCAGTGGCCCTGCCCGGACGGTACGCGCTCGCGCAATCCGATTCGGTACGTCAACGACGGGGTCAGCCAGCACCTGCACGTCGACGCGGACGGGCAGCAGCCGCGGCTGGCGTTCGCCACGCCCAGCCGGCGGGCCGTGTTCTGGCCGCGTCCGCATCTGCCGCCGGCCGAAATGCCCGACGACGACTTTCCGTTTCTGCTCAATACCGGCCGGTTGCAACATCAATGGCACACCATGACCAAGACCGGCAAGATCGGCAAGCTGAACAAGTTGAACGGGCAGCCGTTCGTCGAGGTGCATCCGGCCGACGCCGAGCGGCTCGGGATGCGCGCGGGTGATCAGCTCGAAATCGCCTCGCGGCGTGGGCGGGCTGTGCTGCCGGTGCGGATCAGCGATCGGGTGCGGCCGGGTGATTGCTTCGCGCCGTTCCATTGGAACGACGAGCACGGTGAGTATCTGACGATCAACGCGGTCACCAACGACGCGGTCGATCCCGCGTCGTTGCAGCCGGAGTTCAAGGCGTGCGCGGTGTCGTTGCGCCGGGTGGCGGTGCCGGAGCCCGAGGCGCCGGAATCGCCTGCCGTGCCGACGCCTTCGATGGCGGCCGCGCATCCGCTGGCCGCCGCGTTCGGGTTGGACGCGGCCGCGACGCCGATGCTCACCGAGGCCGAGCGGATCTACCTCAGCGGGTATCTCGCGGCGCTACAGGCGATTCCGGTGACCGGGCTGCCGGTGCTGCCTGCCGCCGCGCCGATGTCGGCGCAGAGCAGGTTGTGGATCGATGGGGTGCTTGCGGGCATGTATTCCCGCGCCGCCACTGCTCCCGATGCCGCGCCCGCGCATCCGGTGACCGTGCTGTGGGCGTCGCAGACCGGGTCCGCGGAGGAACTCGCCGCGACGGTCGGCGCGCGGCTGGCCGAATGTGGTTTCGCGCCACGGCTGCTCGACATGGATTCGTGTGCGGTGGACGCGCTGGCCGGGGACGTGCTGGTGATCAGCAGCACGTTCGGCGACGGCGGGCCGCCGGACAACGGCACCGACTTCTGGAACCGGCTCGACGGCAGCGCGATTCAGCTCACCGGCGTGCGCTACGCGGTGTTCGCGCTCGGCGACTCCTCCTACGACGACTTCTGCGGGCACGGGCGCAAATTGGACGAGAAGTTCGCCGAATACGGTGCGACGCGGCTGCTTGCGCGGGTCGACAGCGAACCCGATTTCCAGGAGCCCGCCGAGCGCTGGCTCGACTCGATCGTGGGCGTGCTCGGCGAGTCGATGGAAGGTGTTGCGCCGGACGATGATCCGCAGCCGGTGCCGCCGGACCGGACGGCTCGTACCCGCGGCACCACCATGACGGCGGGGCTCACCCGGGCCGCCGCTCCCGCGCCGGGGCGGATCCGACGGGAGATCGCGCCGTTCACCCGGCAGGCGCCGGTGCCCGCGCCCCTGGTGCGCAACGAATCGCTCACCCTCGACGGATCCGCGAAAGAGGTGCGGCAGTTCGGTTTCGATCTGCGCGGCGTGGAAGCCGATTACGAGGTCGGCGATTCGCTCGGCGTCTGGCCCACCAACGACGCGGTGCTGGTGGACGAATGGCTCGCCACCACCGGCCTCGACGGCCGCCGGATCATCGAGGTCGACGATCGGGAACTGTCGCTGGGCGAGGCGCTGCGCACGCACTACGACATCAGCAAGGTGAGCAACGACCTGCTCACCTTTATCGCGGAACGCAATTCGAACATCCGGCTGGCGAAGCTGTTGCGGCAGAACAATCGCAACGAGCTCGACAACTACCTGTGGGACCGGCAGGCCGTCGACGTGCTGCGCGACTTCCCGGTGCGCGCCGATCTGGTGGACTGGCTGGGCACACTGAAAAAGCTGCAACCGCGCCAGTATTCGATCTCGTCCAGCCCGCTGGTCAGCCCCGACGAGGTGCAGCTGACCGTCGGCATCGTGCGCTACGGCGATCCCGCCGCCACCGGCTCGGCCGCCCGGCGCGGCGGGGTCTGCTCGACTTTCCTGGCCGACCGAGCGGGCACCGATCCCGGCTCCGTGCCGATCTTCCTGCAACGCGCCCCGCACTTCCGCCCGCCCGCCGACCCGGCCGCACCGATGATCATGGTCGGCCCCGGCACCGGCATCGCCCCGTTCCGCGGCTTCCTCCAGGAACGCCGGGAACTCGGCTGCACCGGCCGCAACTGGCTGTTCTTCGGCGAACAGCACGCCGCCCGGAACTTCTACTACCGCACCGAACTCGAAGACATGTTCCGCTCCGGCTTCCTCACCCGCCTGGACCTGGCCTTCTCCCGCGACCAACGCGAACGAATCTACGTGCAGCACCGCATGATCGAGCACGGCGCCGAACTCTGGTCCTGGCTGGCCGACGGCGCCCACCTCTACATCTGCGGCGACGCAACCAGAATGGCCAAGGACGTAGACGACGCCCTCCTCCGCATCGCCCGAGTCCACGGCAACCTGGACGAACCCGGCGCCCTCGCCTTCCGCAAACAACTCATCACCCAAAAACGCTACGTCCGCGACGTCTACTGACCAGTCCTGGACGATTTCCGCTACACCGCAGGGGGGTTGAGGCGGGCGAAGTCGGGGAGGCGGTGGTACGGGTAGTAGGGGTAGGGCGGGGTGGTGGTGCCGGCTTTGTCCAGGCGGGCTATTTGGTCGGTGGTTAGTTCCCAGCCGATGGCGCCTAGGTTTTGGCGGAGTTGGGCCTCGTTGCGGGCGCCGACTATGACGGTGGAGACGGTGGGGCGGCGCAGGAGCCAGTTGAGGGCGATTTGGGGGACGGTTTTGCCGGTTTCGGCGGCCAGGTCGTCGAGGACGTCGACTACGTCGTAGAGCTTTTCGTCGTCGACCGGGGGGCCGGCTTCGGCGGTTCGGTGCAGGCGGCTACCGGCGGGAATGGGTTGGCCGCGACGGATTTTGCCGGTGAGGCGGCCCCAGCCGAGGGGGCTCCAGACGACGGCGCCGACCCCCTGGTCCTGGCCGAGCGGCATGAGTTCCCATTCGTAGTCGCGGCCGACCAGGGAGTAGTACACCTGGTGGGCGACGTAGCGGGTCAGGCCGTGCTTGTCCGCCGCGGCAAGGGATTTCATCAGCTGCCAGCCGGCGAAGTTGGAGGCGCCGAGGTAGCGGATCTTGCCCGCCCGGACCAGATCGTCCAGTGCGGCAACGACTTCCTCGACGGGGGTGCCCGCGTCGAAGGCGTGCAGCTGGAACAGATCGAGGTAGTCGGTGCCGAGCCGGCGCAGCGAGGCCTCGACCGCGCCGATCAGCCGGGCCCGCCCGGAACCGGACTGTGACGGGCCGGGACCGGTGGGCAGCGAGGCCTTGGTGGAGATGAGCAGCTGATCGCGCCGGCCCTTGATGGCCGCACCGAGCACCTCCTCGGAGGCGCCGTCGGAGTAGACGTCGGCGGTGTCGAACATCGTGACACCCGCCTCCAGGCTGATGTCGACCAACCGCCGGGCCTGCTCGGCATCGGTGTCGCCCCAGGCGCTGAACAGTTCTCCCCGTCCGCCGAACGTGCCCGCGCCGAAGCTGAGGGCCGGGACGAGCAGACCTGATGCGCCGAGCCGCCGGTAGTCCATCTTGACTCCTAAAGGGTCTATAGTTCCGTTAACTCGTCGAACGGTACACCCTCTCGGCGCTAAATGAAACTGGAGACCCATTATGACTGAAGACGACGCCGCTCCCGGCTCGGTCCGCCCAGGTGGACGCACGGCGCGCGTCCGCGAGGCCGTGTTGCAAGTGGCCGGGGATCTGCTCGCCGAGCGCGGCTTCGCTCATCTGGATCTCGCCGAGGTCGCCGCCGCCGCCGAGGTCGGCAAGACCACCGTCTACCGCCGCTGGCGCACTCCGACCGGCTTGGTCACCGATCTACTGGTCGACATGGCCGAGCAATCGGTGGCGCATGCCGACACCGGATCGCTGCTCGGCGATCTCACCGCCAATGCCCGCCTGGTCGCGAAGACGCTGACGGATCCGCGGCAGGGCAAGCTCTTTCAGGCCGTCATCGCCGCCGCCACCTGCGACGAGTCGGCCGCCGCCGCGCTACGCCGGTTCTACGATGTCCGGCTCACCGAATGGTCGCCCTGCGTCGACCGCGCCATCGAACGCGGCGAAGCGCCGGCGGGCACCGATGCGCGCGCCGTGCTGTCGGCGGTGTCCGCCCCGCTGTACTACCGCCTGCTGGCCAGCGGCGATCCGATCGATGACCACGCCGCGATCTCGGCCGCCCGCGCCGCCGTCGATGCCGTCACCGCAGGTACGTTCGCCACAGCGGAATCGACGCACGCCTCCTGATGTCCCGCACCGGGATTCGCAGGCGATTCCGGGTGCGCCCGATCAAAAGGCGTGCGGCCGTTGCGCCTACGCGGTCCAGTCGGCGCTGCGACCGGTGAACGCGAGCACGCGGTCGAGCGCGGACGCCTCGGCCGGAACCGGAACCACCGGACCGAAGAGCCCCGGAGTGCCCTCGGGCGGAACACCGTTGAGCATGTCGAGCAGCGTGGCGAGATCATCCGCGGTCGCGCTGAACGGCTGCCCGGTCGCCTTGGCCAGGTCCCATCCGTGCACCACCAGTTCGTCCAACGCGATCCTGGCCATCACCGGCGCCGCCTCACTGACCCCGCCCGCCTCGGTCACGCCGTCCCACGCGCTCGGCTCGCGCCAGGCGCCGACGAGGGCCTTCAGCTGCGCCGGAATGCGTGTGCGCCAATCGCCGGCCAGCGCGCGTTCCGCCCCGATGGACGGCGCGACCGACCCGCCGACCGCCTCCTTGGTCGCGGCCTGCCGGAACGCCTCGGTCAGGTCCACGACATGCGCGAGCAGATCACGCACCGTGGTGTCGGCGCACGGCGACTGCGCGTCGAGCTGATCGTCGGCGATGCGGCAGACCACCGTCTCGAGTGCGGTGGCGGCCGGTTCGAAATCGAAATCCTGATTCATCGGTTCTCCTGAGGGCACGCTGGACGTCTCTGGTTGTACTGACGGCGCGGTGCAGCGGGATTCATCGGTGCGAATCTCGGCGCTCCCCGCGCGCGCTCCGCCGAGCGAATTCACCGGCCTGCCACGGCCGTCCGACGCCGCCCGCGCGACCGCACCGCGACCAACTCGTGACAGCGAAAAGCGCTGGAAAAGAGGACAATTGGTAGATGAAGGGTGATCGAGTGGAGATCGTCGTCGACTTCGGCGACGGGTCTCGCAATTACGAAGTGGTCGCTACCCGAGCCGGGCGGCGAGTCGAAGTGCGCATCGCGCGCGGAGTCGTGGAAGTAACCGAGGTGACCCGAACCGGGACACCTGTGCGGACCGCGCGGTTCATGGCCGGCCGCACACTGGCGCTGGTCGAATTCCCGGCCGACGGAAACGGAGCGCGCGCCGGCGAGTAATTCGACGCCACCGGGTTGCTCACGCATCACACGAGGCGCATGCTCGACGTGCTGGACCTTTGTCCGCCTTGATTACGGCGTGCCGCCGCGGGGTACGCCCTCGACCGAGGCCCACTGCCGAGAGGAGCGCACAATGACCGATCGCAGCACGTCCGACGACCTGTACGCGGTTCCGGAAGCCGACCTCGCCGAGCAGTCGATCCCCGCCTACCCGAGCGACACCGAGTACGCGGACGATCGATCAGACCAGGACGACCCGGAAATAGCCGAAACCTGGAACGCCGACGCGGCAGACGTGATCGAACAATCGATCACGGTCCCCTTCGACGACGAAGCGGACCACGCCTGAACTCAGCGAAAGATCTTGTCAGGGCGCGATCTTCGCCCGCACCGTCGCGTGCAACTCGCGCAGGCTGGATCGCTCGGTAGCCACCTCGAGTACCCGCGTCCCGTGCGCGTTGCCGCCCAGCTCGACCGCCAGCTGCGCGGGATCGACCTGCTTGTGCGGAATCCGATAGGCCGCGCACAACGCGGCCAGATCCATCCCGTGCGGCGTGCCGAAGACCCGCTCGAAGACGCCCGCGTACTGCGGATCGCCCTGCTCGAGCAGCTCGAAGATGCCGCCCCCGTCGTCATTGGCGACCACGATGGTCAGGTCGGCGGGCCGCGGCTCGCCGGGACCGATCAGCAGCCCGGACGCGTCGTGCAGGAAGGTCAGGTCGCCGATCAGCGCGACGGTCCGGCCCTCGTGCCGCAGCGCGGCCCCGACCGCGGTGGACACCGTGCCGTCGATCCCCGCGACCCCGCGGTTGGACAGCACCCGGATGCCCGGCCGCGGATGCGACACCAGGGCCGCGTCCCGCACCGGATTGGACGCGCCGAGCAGCAACTGGTCGCCGTCGCGCAGCGCGTTCATCACGACCGCGGCCACGTGCAGCCCGGTCGGCTTCGGGTGCGCGTCGAGCTCCTCGCGCACCACCTGCTGCGCCTTCGCGTTCAGCTCCCGGCAGTACGCCAGCCACTCCGGACGCGGAGCGCCCGAGGTGACAGCACGGGTTCCGGTGCCGAGCACATTGCCGGAGACATCGGGCCAGCGCGGCCCGGTGGTGAGCGCGTAGACCCGAACCGCCGGATCGGCAAGAACTTTGGACACCTGACGGTGCAGCGTCGGCCGCCCGGTGATGATCGCCTGGCGCGGCCGCAGCAGCGGCAGCGCGAGCGGATGCAGCGCGGGGCCGTGCATGGGCGCGGTGGGTTCGGCGACCGTGGGCAGGTCGGCCAGTTCCGGCCGCAGCCCGGCGCCGTGCCCGGAGATCACGACAGTGTCGGGGGTGAGATCGAGATCGAGCGGCACGTCCAGCGTGGCGTACTGGGTCTTGGTCCACGCCTGATCGTCCGTGCGGCCGTCCGGGGTGAACTCGCCGGGCGCGAGGTTGGGCACCAGCGGTTCGCGCAGCGGGATGTCGAAGTGCACCGGACCCGCGTTGCCGGAACGGGTGCCGCGGGCCGCCGCGAGGACCCGGCACACGGCCGAGCGCCACTGGCTGTTCTGCTGCCCGTAGGCCGCGCAGTCGGCGGTCACGGCTTCTTCCTCGGCCAGCCCGAGGCTGATGGTGGCGCGGACCTGGCTGCCGAACAGCCCGAGCTGTTCCACCGTCTGATTGGCGCCGGAACCGAGCATCTCGTACGGCCGGTTGGCGCTGAGCACGACCAGCGGAATGCGGGCGTAGTTGGCCTCCAGCACGGCCGGGCCGAGATTGGCCACCGCGGTACCCGAGGTCATCACGACGGGCACCGGCAGGCGGCTGGCCACCGACAAACCGATGGCGAGGAAGCCCGCGGTCCGTTCGTCGATGCGCATGTGCAGCCGGATCCGCCCTGCGGCGTCGGCGGCCTGCAGCGCGAAGGCCAGCGGGGCGTTGCGCGAGCCGGGGCACAGGACGACATCCCGCACCCCGCCGCGCGCGAGTTCGTCCACCACGACCTGCGCTTGTGCTGTAGACGGGTTCACGTCTCCAGCCTCTCAGACAGTGGGCCCCACGTCTTCGTCGCCCTGCTCACACCGGGCGGGTCGAACCGGGCCGGCCGGATAGCAGAACGCGCCGCACATCGGAAAGCCCGGCCGCGGGCGGCCGGTCGATGTGCGACGCGTTCGACGTGCACGAGATTTAATTCAGTTGGCGTGCTTCTGAATCAGGTCGCCGACGCGCGGCAGCGCCTCGATGACATTCTTCTTCGCCGACGAACGCATCGACGAGTAGACCTTCTTCAGCGCCGGCCGGGTGGAGGCTTCGGCGCGGGCGTCGGTGACCGACAGGAGTGCCTCGGCGACCTGGTCGGACTTGGCGACCAGCAGATCGCCGAACTTGCCCGACGCTCCCGCTGCGGTGAATTCCTGCCAGAACGGGTCCAGCTGCGCAACGAGTTTGGGCGCCAACGACTCCAGGCCGTCGGGCACGATCGACGGGCTGATCTTCTTGACCGCCGCGTAGCCACCCTTCACTGCCAGGCCGGACGCACCACCCTTGTCCGAGACCTCGGCATCAAGAACCTCGACGGCATCGGCAAGGAAAGCCGGGCGCTTGGCGTCGTCGAGCAGGGATTCAGACAGTGCTGCAACCACTTTCAGGTCCTCCGGAATAGGTTTCGATGAACGAGCAGGCGCAACTATACGCATCCCCGCGCGACTGGTCGCGGCACTCACCGGCTCAAGGCTGCCAGGGCAGCAATTGCACCATCAATCCTTCACAATCTGCGAGCAGATTGCCCTGCTCATCGAGCAATTCGCCGGTGATGAAGGTCTTGCGCCCCTCGATCCGATCGACACGACCGCGCACCGTCAGCGGCGTTTCCAGCGGAGTGATCTTGCGGTAGTTCACATGCAGGAACGCGGTGCGGCTGATCGGCCGGCCGGCGTAGTGCACGATCATGCCGAGCAGTTCGTCGAACAGCAGCGGCAGCACGCCGCCGTGCACCGCGCCGTTGCCGCCGAGGTGGTATCGGCGGAACTCGCCGGTCATCCGGATGCCGTCCGGACCCGCCTCGGCCAGTTGCCACGGCGGCAGCAGAAGGCTTCCGCGGCCGGGCAATTCGACCGCGCGCCCGGCCGGGCCCTGGAGTTCGGGTGCGCGGTGCGGCTCGAGCAGCGCGATGAGTTGTTCGGCCTGAGCGAGCGCGGCGCCGAAGACCTCGTCCGGCGCGTCCACGGAGACCGCGAGATCTTGCAGGGTCCGCATCGCCTCGACGAACGGCCCGAAGTTCGGTCCGATCTTCGCGCGGGACGCCTTAGGAAAGCCCCCGTGCCGTTCATACCGGGACTCGTCCACCGCACTGCGGTCGATAACCGGTTTCACTCGATCACTCATATATGCACGGTAACGCGTTATTTTACACCGTCAAGTGGCAACGTTTCCGCACGCAGCTCGAGCCGAGTCAGAGCCGAGGGCAATAATCACTGGGGTGACGTTCAATCCGAAGTTGTGGCGACCCGTCCCCGGGTTCGAGAACCTGACCGACATCACCTACCACCGGCACATCGAACAGGGCACGGTCCGTGTCGCTTTCGATCGTCCCGAGGTGCGCAATGCGTTTCGCCCGCATACGGTCGACGAACTCTATCGGGCCCTGGACCACGCACGGATGACCTCGGACGTCGGCGCGGTGCTCATCACCGGCAACGGCCCGAGCGAGAAGGACGGCGGCTGGGCCTTCTGCTCCGGCGGCGACCAGCGCATCCGCGGCCGCAACGGCTACCAGTACGCCAGCGGTGACACCGCGGACACCGTCGACCAGGCCCGCGCGGGCCGGCTGCACATCCTCGAGGTGCAGCGGCTGATCCGGTTCATGCCCAAGGTGGTCATCGCGCTGGTGAACGGCTGGGCCGCGGGCGGCGGGCACAGCCTGCACGTGGTCTGCGACCTCACCCTGGCCAGCCGCGAGCACGCCCGGTTCAAGCAGACCGACGCCGACGTGGGCAGCTTCGACGGCGGCTACGGCAGCGCCTACCTGGCGAAGATGGTGGGCCAGAAGTTCGCCCGCGAGATCTTCTTCCTCGGCCGCCCGTACACCGCCGAGGAGATGCACCAGATGGGCGCGGTGAACAAAGTCGTCGATCACGCCGAACTGGAAAACGTCGCGCTGGAATGGACCGCCGACATCAACGGCAAATCCCCACAGGCCCAACGCATGTTGAAGTACGCGTTCAACCTGCTCGACGACGGACTGGTCGGCCAGCAGCTCTTCGCCGGCGAGGCGACCCGGATGGCCTACATGACCGACGAGGCCGTCGAGGGCCGGGATTCGTTCCTGGAGAAGCGCAAGCCCGACTGGACCCCCTACCCCTGGTATTTCTGACATGGACATTCTCAGCAGCCGGATCATTCTGCGCCCGGCCGACTACGAGCGGACGCTCGGTTTCTATCGCGACGGGCTCGGCTTGGCCATCGCGCGGGAGTATCCGGGCGGCACCGTTTTCTTCGCTGGACAGTCGCTGATCGAGGTCGCCGCGCACGGCGGATCGGGCACGCCGTCCACGTTCGACGGCGCCATCTGGCTCCAGGTCCGCGACGTCGCGGACGCGGCGGCGGAGCTCGCCTTGCAGGGCATCCGCATCGATCGGACGCCGGTGCAGGAGCCGTGGGGACTGATCGAAATGTGGGTTCGCGACCCGGACGGGGTGCCGATCGTGGTCGTCGAGGTGCCGTCGGATCACCCGATCCGGCGCGATACCCGCAGGTCGAAAGACTGACATCGGCTTCGCCCCGGCAACCGGGCGGCGGAGCCGAGTTGCCAAGGGCGGCCACGGCGAGGACGATAGCGCTCGGATGGCCCCCGACCGCCGATGTCCGGCCCGGCCACCGTGCGTAACCCGTCCGACGAGTGAATCGCAGTCTCGATGCCTGGCGTACCTGAGCCCCATTTCCCGGGGGTGGCCGTACCTGTCTCGCGCCACCCCAGCAAACCGACCACCCGTTCCGCGTTCGGCGACGCGGCCATGACACGATCGCTACCGTGAGCAAGCGCAGTGGGCGAGCCGTAGGCACAGCGCCTCTGGGAACGATGGGGCCGAACGGCGAGGTGGAGTCGTGACTGTTCCGCGAGTGGCGGGGGTCGGCACCGGGGTGAGATCGTGAGGGAGCGCAGCGAGCGAACCAAGGGCACAGCGTCCCGAGGAACGACGGAACCGAGCGCCAGCGAGGTGGAGTCGTGAGTCGCACTCTTCGTACGTTGCCTATGCCGACCGGTTCCGGTGCCGGCGAGGTACTTCCGCACCTGCGCGAAGCGCTGGAGGGCAACGGCCCCGCGTGGCTGCCGATCCCGACCAGCGACCGGCGCGAGGCCCGGCGCCTCAGCGACGCCCTCGCCCCCGGCGAGACCATCGATGACGACGTCGCCCTCGTGGTGACCACCTCCGGCACCACCGGCGTGCCCAAGGGCGCGATGCTGAGCGCCGCCGCGCTGCGGGCCAGCGGCACCGCCACCCACGACCGGCTCGGCGGACCGGGCAGCTGGCTGCTCGCCCTGCCGACGCACCACATCGCGGGCATTCAGGTGCTGCTGCGCAGCATCCTGGCCGGCACCCAGCCCACCATCCTCGACGTCTCCGGCGGCTTCCTGCCCGAGGCGCTGGCCGGCGCGGTCTCCGGCATGCGCGGCGAGCGGCGCTACACCGCGCTGGTGCCGACCCAGCTGATCAAGGCGCTCGACGCGCCCGTCGCCGCGGCGGCGCTGGCCCAGCTGGACGGCGTCCTGGTCGGCGGTGCGGCCACCCCGCTGCCGGTCTACGAACGCGCGAAAGCGGCCGGTATCAACGTCGTTCGCACCTACGGCATGAGCGAGACCTGCGGCGGCTGCGTCTACGACGGCATCCCGCTGGACGGCACGCAGATCCGCATCGAGGACGGCCGGGTGCTGCTCGGCGGCGCGATGATCGCCTCCGGCTACCGCGGCCAACCGGACAACCCCGCCTTCGCCGAGCCCGGCTGGTTCCGCACCGAGGACGCCGGCACCTTCACCGACGGCAGGCTCAGCATCACCGGCCGGCTCGACGAGGCCATCATGACCGGCGGTCTGCTGGTGATCCCGCAGGTCGTCGAGGCCGTGCTGATGAACCACCCGGCCATCCGCGAATGCGTGGTGCTCGGCCTGCCGGACGAACGCCTCGGCCAGCGCGTCGCGGTCGTGGTGGTCCCCGCCCCCGGCGCCACCCCCACCCTCGACGAACTGCGCGAACACGTAGTCGCCGAACTGGATTCGATCGCCGCCCCGCGCGAACTCACCCTGGTCGACGAGATCCCCATGCGCGGCCCGGGCAAGCCCGACCGCACCAAGCTCCGGGAGAACCTGCTCGCCGATTCGACGCACTGACGCCGGTCGGCGACGGCGTCATCGTCGTGCAAGGACCGTGCAAGAAGCGTGCCGCACAGTCATCCCCATGACTTCTTTCACACCCACTTCAGCACTCGCCGTAGAGGCGGACGGGCTGGTCAAGGTGTTCGGGGAACAGCGCGCCGTCGATGGTGTGAGCCTGGCGGTGCCGCAAGGCTCGGTGTACGGCGTGCTCGGACCGAACGGCGCGGGCAAGACCACGACCATCAAGATGCTCGCCACCCTGCTTCGCCTGGACGGCGGCAGTGCCCGCATCTTCGGCCACGACGTGGTCGCCGAACCGACGGCCGTGCGGTCGCTGGTCGGCGTCACCGGGCAGTACGCCTCGGTCGACGAGGACCTGTCCGCCACCGAGAACCTGATCCTGTTCTCCCGCCTGCTCGGCCTCAGCCGCACCGACGCCCGGCGCAAGTCGGTCGAACTGCTCGAGGAATTCGACCTGACCGAGGCGGCGACCAAGCCGCTCAAGAACTTCTCCGGCGGCATGCGGCGCCGGCTCGATCTGGCCGCCAGCCTGATCGCGACCCCGCCGCTGCTGTTCCTCGACGAGCCGACCACCGGCCTGGACCCGCGCACCCGCGCCCAGATGTGGGAGACCATCCGCAGGCTGGTCCGCGAGGGCGCCACGGTGCTGCTCACCACGCAGTACCTGGACGAGGCCGACCAGCTCGCCGACCGGATCGCGGTGATCGACCACGGCAAGGTGATCGCCGACGGCACCGCCGACGAACTCAAGGCCTCGGTCGGCGGCTCCTCGCTGCACCTGACCCTGGTCGACCGGGATCAGCTCGACGAGGCCCGCCGCATCGTCAGCGAGTTCCTCGATGCCGAGGCCGTGATCACGCCCGAGGCCGGCCGGCTCACCGCACCGCTGCAGGATGCCGACCTGACCGCCGACCTGCTGATTCGCCTGCGCGAGCGGCGGATCGGCCTCGACGAGATCACCGTCAGCAAGCCGAGTCTCGACGAGGTCTTCCTCACCATCACCGGTCGCCCGGCCGACGACACCGACACCGAAAGGAGCGCGGCATGACCACGATCACCGCCCCCGCCCCCGCCCGCAGGGCCGCGCCCGTCAACATTCCCGAGGTCAGCAACCACATCAGCCTGCGCAGGTCGATCGAGACCTCGTTCACCATGGCCTACCGCGGCCTGCTGAAGATCAAGCACAACCCGGAGCAGCTGTTCGACGTCACCGTGCAGCCGATCCTGTTCACCGCGTTGTTCGCCTTCATCTTCGGCGGATCGATCGGCGGGTCCGTGCACGACTACCTGCCGACCCTGATTCCCGGCATCCTGGTGCAGACGGTGATCCTGACCTCGGTCGTCACCGGCACCCAGTTGCGCGAGGACATGGACAAGGGCGTCTTCGACCGGTTCAAATCCCTGCCGATCGCCCGCATTTCGGCGCTGGCCGGCGCGCTGATCGCCGACATGGTGCGCTACACCATCGCCACGGTGCTCACCGTGGTGGTCGGCCTGTGCCTCGGCTACCGGCCCGGCGGCGGCTTCGCCGGCGTCGTGGTCGCCGGACTGGTGATCATCGTGTGCTCGTTCGCGGTCAGCTGGATCTGGGCGCTGGTCGGCGTCACCGGCAAGAGTGCCTCTGGCGTGCAGGGCATTTCGATGATGATCATGTTCCCGCTGACCTTCATGTCCGGCGCGCTGGCCCCGGTCAGCAAGATGCCGGGCTGGCTGCAGGGCCTGAACCACGTGAACCCGGTCTACTACATGGTGAACGCGGCCCAGGACCTGATGAACAGCAACATCTACGGCAGCAACCTGGCCTGGTCGTTGATCGGTTCGGCCGTGGTGATCGCGGTCTTCGCCCCGCTCGGGGTGAAGGCGTACATGCGCCGGGCGTGAGCACCGAATACCGATGAGGGACAACGCGACGCCGGTCGGCCGATGGGTCGACCGGCGTTGCTGTGTGCCTGTCAGAGTTCGTCGCGCAACTCGCCCAGGATCTGCATGATCCGATCGACCGAATCCCTCCGGCGCGTCCGCCCCACCTTCGCCCTGACCTCGGCCAACGGGCCTGCGCCGAGCCGCCGGTCGACCACCTCGGCCTGGGTAGACCAGCGCATCGACGGAAAGTCCTGACGGCAGAAGGCATTCGGCGCCAATGCGAACAGCTCCAGGCCGCGGCCCAGCTGCTGTCCGGTAGCGATCAGATACAGCCCGACCGTGGCGGCGACGGCGCCGACCTGCGGCAGATCCTGGAACTGCGCCATCGTCGGCAGCACGAGCTCGACCAGGTTCTTGGCCAGGTCGTCGGTGGTATCCAACGCATCGTGCAGCACGCGCGCGGACAATACGGCGGCACCGAGCATCAGCCCGCTCGGCCCGGGGTTCGCGTCGTCGTCCGGCCAGCCGGACAGCTCCAGGGCTCGTTGGTAGCGGTCGAGCCCGCCCTCGATATCCCCCTCGGCGAGCGAGGCCTCGGCGGAACTCTGCATGATCGTGGCCAGCAGATGATTCTTCCCGCCCACCACGCCGTCGAGGTGCGACGATTCGAACGCGAGCGCCAATTCGCGGCGGGCCTCGCTCAGGCGCCCGGCACCGAGCAGCGACGCGACCAGCATGGCCCGGGTCTCGACGGTGTCCTCGTAGGCGCCCAGCCGTTGCAGCATGCCGAGTGCGCGGCGGTAGTGGACGACGGCTCGCTCGTATTCGGCGATCTGGCCGTACACCTGGCCGAGATGCCTGCACACCATGGCCACACTCCAGACATTGTCCCCGCCGAGAATGTCCAGCGCGTGCACCGCGTCCACCGTCGAACCCCGCACGTCGCCGAGGTTCTCCTTGATATTCGCCCGCAACAGCAATGCGGTGGAACGGGTTTCGGGATCCTTCGCCCGGACCGAATGCGCGATGTAGCGCGCGAGCCCCCGGCCGTCGGAGCGGGTCAGCACGATATGGCCGACGAAGCGGTTGGCTTCGCTGAGATCGGTTCTGCTGCGCAGCAATCGGCGAACCCTGGTGCGCAGCCGCGCGAGGTCACGCGGGTCCGCCCGGCTGAAGACCAGGTGCATGAACATTGTCTGATAGCTCATCAACACCAGGTCGCCGGGTGGCGCGTCCGGTCCGGTGTCGGCCGGGTGGAGTTCGGCGATCCGGGGCGCCCAGGCGATCACCTCCAGGTGTGAACCGCGCAGCACCCACAGCATGCTGATCACCGGGAACACCGTGTACGCGGTATCGGCGTCGCGGCGTTCGAGCGCATGGCGCAGTGCCGCGAGCAGATTGTCCAGCTCGGTGGCCACCGACAGGGCCAGCTCCACCTGATCACCGGTGAGGTAGCGGGCCGCCGCGGCGCCGCAATAGTTCTTGGCCCACAACATCAATCGCTCGGCCATCAGGTCGGACTCGGCCGGGCAGGCGGCCAGCTGTTCGTCGCCGTATTCGCGCACCGTCTCCAGCATGCGGTAGCGGGTGCCGAGGACCTCGTCGTCGAGCAGGGTGAGCAGCGACTGGTTCACCAGACCGTCGACCGCCGCCGCGACGTCGGTGACCTCCGGCCCGCTGACCACCGCCTCGGCGGCGGACAGCGTGAAACCCGCTGGGAATCGGCACAATCGGCGCAAGGCCACCTGCTGCGGGGCGTCCAGCAGATTCCAGCTCCAGTCGATCACCGCGTGCAGGGTGCGGTGCCGTTCCGGCGAACTACGATCACCGTGGCGCAGCAGCGCGAACCGATCCGTCAACCGCAGATTGATCTCCTCGACGCTCATCACCCGGACCCGCGCGGCGGCGAGTTCGATGGCCAAGGGCAAGCCGTCGAGGGTGTGACACAGCTGAGCGACGGTCTCGGGATCGAGCCGGACACCGGGGCGTACCGATCTGGCCCGCGTTGCGAACAGTTCAGTCGCGGGCGACCCCGCGGCGTCGATGGTCAACGGCGGCAACGGATATACCGCCTCGGCGGTGATCATCAGCGGCGCTCGGCTGGTGGTCAGCACGGTCAGCAGATCGGCAACGCCGATCAGATCGGCGACCACGACCGCGACGGCGTCGATCAGGTGCTCACAGTTGTCCAGGACGAGCGTCATCGGACGCGAGGCGACGGCGTTGCGCAGGCGCTGCCGGCCGGCCGCCACGACCTCGCGATTGCGCAGAGCGGACGCCGCCCCTAGCGACGACGTGTCGCTCAGGCCGAGCACCGCGCTGATCGCGGCCTCGATCTCGACGACGATGTCGTTGTCCTCCGCGCGGATCGATGCCAGCTCCACCAGCACCACCGAGCGGGTGCGGGCCAGCCGCGCACCGACCTCGTTGGCGATCCGCGTCTTGCCGGACCCGCCGGGGCCGAGCACCGTGACCACCCGCGAGGTGCGCAGCAGCTCGTCGAGCGCGGTCAGGTCGCCCTCGCGGCCCAGTAGCGCGTTGGGCGCGGCGCGCAGCCCGATCGCCGCAGGCAGGGCGAAATCCGTTTTCGCGCTGAGCCTTTCGGCGTCGCCGTGACCGGCCGGGATGGCCGCACCGCTGGCCTGCGCAGCCGCGGCAGCCGCCATCCGGTCGAGCGGTTCTCCGCGCAGGATCGCGGTATTCAACTCGACCAGCGCCGGACCGGGATCCGCGCCGAGCTGATCGGCCAGCCGAGATCGGAAGGCGGCGAACGACTCCAGCGCCTCGTTGGGCCGCCCGGCCAGGGCGAGCAACCGCATCAGGGTGTGCTGAGCGGGCTCGTCCAGCGGGTTCGAACCGGCCTGGAATCGGGCGATCCGCAGTGCGCCGTCGAGGTCGCCGGTCGCCTCGCGGGCCGCGAGTTCGAGTGCGTCCAGTTCGGCGAGCAGGCCGGTGGCCGTCGTGTTCAGCGCGTCGGCCACTTCGCCCGGCGGCAGATCCGCGCCGGGCTCGCCGCGCCACAGCGCCCGCGCCCGCGCGATCGTGTCCAGGCAGTGCGCGTTATCGCCGGCGGTCTGGCACTCGCGGGCTTGGCGGACCAGGCCGGCGACGAGCATCAGATCCACCCGCTCGGCGGGCAGGGTCAGGCGGTAACCGGCCGGGCCGATCTCCAGCGCGCCGTCCGGCAGCGCGGACCGTAGCCGGGACACCTGGGTGTGCAGCGCGTTCATCGGCGCACGCGGCGGCTGCTCGCCCCACACGTCATCGATCAGCGACTGCGCGCTGCGGCTGCGGCCGGGATGCAGGGCCAAGGCGGCGAGCAGTAGCCTGGACCGGGCGCCGGGCAGCGCGGTCAGCGCGCCGTCTCGGCGCAGCGCGATCTCGCCCAGCAGGGCGACCACGACCGGTTCACCTGCGGGCGCCCGCACCACTTGACCGCGACCGTTCGGGCCGCCTTGTTCCGACAACATCCCGCGGTAATCGTATGCGAGCAGGGCTGGTCGAGCCGACATGGTTTTTTACCCCATTTCCGGTGGTCGGTCGCCTACGCTGTCCGCATGGCTGAGTTCGAAGTGGTCCGGCAGGCCGTGATCTCGGCCGAGCCGTCGCGTATCCACGGGTTGATCGACAACCTGCACGAGTGGACGAAATGGTCCCCCTGGGAGGACCTCGACCCGCAGTTGCAGCGCACCTACACGGGCCCGGACGCCGGCATCGGCGCCAAATACGCCTGGGTCGGCAACCGTAAGGCCGGTGCGGGCAGCATGGAGGTCGTCGCCAGCGCCGATCGCGAGATCGGCATCGAGCTGGTCTTCGAGAAGCCGTGGAAGGCCACCAATCAGGTGCTGTTCGAGCTGAATCCGACCGAGTCCGGCGCCACCGAGGTGGTCTGGCGGATGACCGGGGAACAGCAGGGCCTGATGAAGGTGCTGTCCAAGATCCTGCCGACCGACAAGCTGGTCGGCAAGGACTTCGAGAAGGGCCTGGCTCGGTTGAAGGCGGTCGCGGAGGCCGACGGGCGCTGAGCGGCCGATGTCCGGCCGCGACACTATGCTGCGGGGATGGCTACAGCAGCGCAATGGATCGAGGGCGCACGTCCACGCACCCTGCCGAACGCAATCGCCCCTGTCCTCGCGGGCACCGGCGCCGCCGCCTCGCTCGACGGCGCCGTGTGGTGGAAAGCCGTTCTCGCGCTGCTGGTTTCGCTGGCCCTGATCATCGGCGTCAACTTCGCCAACGACTACTCCGACGGCATTCGCGGCACCGACGACGTACGGGTCGGCCCGGTGCGGTTGGTCGGGCAGAAGCTGGCCTCGGCCGCCGCGGTGCGCAATGCCGCGATCGCGAGCCTGGGCATCGCCGCGGTGGTCGGCCTGGTGCTGGCCGCGACGACGGCCTGGTGGTTGCTGCTGGTCGGCGTGGCCTGCCTGGCCGGCGCCTGGTTCTACACCGGCGGCAGTAAGCCCTACGGCTACAGCGGCTTCGGCGAGATCGCGGTGTTCGTGTTCTTCGGCCTGGTCGGCGTGCTCGGCACCGAGTTCGTGCAGGCGGAGCAGATCGACTGGGCCGGTGTGGTGCTGGCCGTCTCGGTCGGCGCGTTCTCCAGCGCGGTGCTGGTGGCGAACAACCTGCGCGACATCCCGACCGACTCGCAGTCCGGAAAGGTCACCCTGGCCGTCAAACTGGGCGACCCGCGGACCAGGACGCTGCAACTCGCGCTGCTCGCGGTCCCGTTCATCGGCACCCTGCTGCTGGTGGCCCGCACCCCGTTCGCGCTGGTCGGCCTGCTGGCCATTCCGCTCGCGGTGCGGGCCAACGCGCCGGTCCGCGCCGGTAAGGGCGGCCTGGAACTCATTCCGGCGCTGCGCGACTCCGGCCTCGCGATGCTCGCCTGGTCGGCGCTCACCGCGTTGGCCATCAGCTTCGTCTGAGCCGGCCGCGCGAGCTAGTCGTCGCCGTCCGGGACCAGGATGCCGAGGACCCAGTTGACGATCGAGACGATCAGGCCGCCGATCACCGCGGCCCAGAAGCCGTCGACCCGCAGGCCGTAGTCGGTGGTCTCGGTGATCTTCGCGGTCAGCCACAGCATGAGCGCGTTGATCACCAGCAGGAACAGGCCGAGGGTGACGATCACCAGCGGCAGCGAGAGCAGCTTGACGATCGGCTTGACCAGCGCGTTCACCACGGTGAACACCGCGGCGACGGCAAGCACGACGAGCACCTTGCCGACATTGCCGTTGTCCGCCGGACTGATGATGTCGATCTTGTCGACCCAGGCGGCGGCCAGCCAGATGGCCACCCCGTTGATGATCAACCGAATCAGAAGCTGCATGCGCCCATGCTAAGGCGGTGAGGCGGACATGTGTCGACTCGAAACGCGATTCGCGACCGCCCCGCCGACCCATGTCCACCGGCTCAAGCCGCGCGATCGAGCAGCGCGTGCACCTTGGGCCGCAGGTCGTGGACCGACTGCGAGCCGCCGAGCAGGCGCACGGTGGTCTGATTGGGCGCGCGCAGGATGCCGAGCAGCACGTGCCCGGATTCGATGGTCTTGTCCTTGCGGGCCAGGGCTTCCCGCAGGGACAGCTCGAGCACCTTCTTCGAGTCATTGGTGAACGGGATGTGGCCGTAATTGCCGCCCCGCCCCCAGCCGAACGGGCTGCGCCTGCCCTCCGGAATCGCGCGATCGAGCGCGTCCTCGCCGAAGCTCGCCTCCAGCGACTCGCGCACGGCGTCGAGATCGATGCCGATCGAGCGCAACGCCTCGGCGTCCTCCTCCCCCAGCGGTTCGCTGCCCAGGGCATCGCCTTTCCGCTGTGCCGCCAGCGTGCTCATCACGCCCGCGTGAGTGACGCCCGCGTCGGCCAGCAGCGCCTTCAGCTCGTCCTCGCTCTGCGACAGCAGGCCGAGCAGCACGTGCTCGACCTCGATGGTCGACGACCGCAGTTCCCGCGCGTCCTCCTGGGCCAGCACGATGGCCTTGCGCGCCGTCTTGGTGAACCGTTCGAACATCAGCGGTTCCTGCCTCTCTGATTGTGCTTCTGGTGGGCTGCCTGCTTGCTGACCTCGAGTGCTTCGGCGATCTGCTGCCATGACCAGCCCTGTTCGCGGGCATTGGCCACCTGGATCGCTTCCAGCCGTTCGAGCAGCCGCCGCAGGGCGAGTACCGCGCGCAACCCGACCTTGGGGTCGGGGCTGCCCGCGGCGGCCGCCAGAGTGGTTGCTTCTGTCATGCCGTCAATTTTGATTGACGCGACGGGTAGTTGTCAACAGAAATTGACGACGGCGTTGTTCGCGCTCGGCGAAGAAGCACGAAGGCCACCTTCGCCCGGGTGCTAGGTCCCGGATGAAGGTGGCCTTCGATCGGTCAGGCGGCGGGGTGCGGTCAGCCCGTCCACTCGCCGGTGGCGACGAACTTGTCCAGGATCGCGGTCGGCTCGACCAGGCTCATCCCCTGCAATTCGACCCAGGCATCGTCGAAATACGTTCCGGCATAACGATCTCCGCCGTCACACAGCAGCGTCACCACGCTGCCGCCGCGACCCGCGGCGAGCATCTCGGCGATGATCGCGAACACGCCCCACAGATTGGTGCCGGTGGAACCGCCCACCCGGCGGCCGAGGACCTTGCTCGCATACCGTGCTGCCGCAATGGATCCCGCGTCCGGCACGCCGATCATCCGATCGACCACCTGGCCGACGAACGACGGCTCCACCCGCGGGCGGCCGATTCCTTCGATGCGCGAAGACATTCCGGTCTCGTAGCCGGAGTCGGCGGTCTCGTAGCCGCCGTAGAACGCCGAGTTCTCCGGGTCCACCACGGCCAATTTCGTTGCGTGCCTGCGGTATCGGATGTAGCGCCCGATGGTCGCACTGGTGCCGCCGGTGCCCGCGCCGACCACCACCCACTCCGGCACCGGGTGCGTCTCCAAAGTCATTTGCTCGAAGATGGATTCGGCGATGTTGTTGTTGCCGCGCCAGTCGGTGGCGCGCTCGGCATGGGTGAACTGATCCATGTAGTGCCCGCCGCACTCGGCGGCCAGCCGGGCCGCCTCGGTGTACATCTCGGGTGGGCGCCGCACGAAATGACAACGGCCGCCCTGCGCTTCGATCAGCGCGATCTTCTGCGGCGAGGTGCTGGCCGGCATCACCGCGACGAAATCCAGGCCGAGCAGCTTGGCGAAATACGCCTCGCTGACCGCGGTCGAGCCGGACGACGCCTCCACCACCGTGGTGCCCTCGGTGACCCAGCCGTTGCAGATCGCGTACAGGAACAGCGACCGGGCCAGCCGGTGCTTGAGGCTGCCGGTGATGTGGGTGGATTCGTCCTTCAGATAGAGCTGGACGTTCCACGCGACGGGCAGCGGGTACCGGATCAGGTGGGTGTCGGCGCTGCGCTGGGCGTCGGCGTCGATCAAGCGCACCGCGTTATCGACCCAGTCGCGCGGGGTGCTGCGATCACAGGACTTCACGATGCCCCCTGATTGTCCCCAGGCGTCTCGCCGCGCAGCCGGGCCCGCAATTGGGCCTTGTCGTGCCTGCGGCGTTCGTCCACCACCGCGATGTCCTCGTTGACCCGCACGCGCAGGCGCTTGAACAGCGTCAGCGAGAGCGGCATGGCGATGATCAGTGCGAACAAAGCGGCCACCACCAGCGGAATGTCCACTTTCACCAGCCGCGCGACCAGCACGATCAGCACGGTGATCAGCACGACCAGGACCAACCTGGCCACGGTGTACAGACCGAGGTTGCGGGCGAGCCGGCGGCCCGCGCCAGCGGTTTGCTGTCCAGGAACACCATCTGGTGGAGTTGCGTCACTCACGCCGCTCAGCCTATGCGAAGCTGTTGCCCGCCCTCGGCGCGCGCCCGTTGCCGAGGTCGGGAGCATATCCGATTTGTCTATTACTTCCCCTTTACCAACAGTAGGTGGTTCGAGTACCTAGGGGTTTCAGTGCAACGATGTCGCCATCTGATGAGGGAACTGTCGAGAACGGAGAGGTTTGCTATGAGTGCGATCACCGTCGGCGGCCAGGACACCCTGCTGACACCAGGGCAGGTTGCTGCCATGTTCCACGTCGATCCCAAGACGGTCACCCGCTGGGCCCATGCCGGACGTCTCGGGTCGTTGCGCACACCGGGCGGACACCGCCGGTTCCGCGAATCAGAGGTAATGCAGCTGCTCAAGTCGCTCACCACCGAGGCGACCGCACGCTGACTGCGGGCCGCGCGGGCCCATCGTGCCGGGGCCCGCGCCCACCCGGCGTACCGATTTCACGTCAGCGGTGTGCGCGAGCTACGCACGGGACTACCCTCGTAACCAGGAGGTGAGCGACGTGACGTACTTGTTGGCACTCATCGCGGTCGTGGCAGTCGCGGTGCTGTGCTGGAAGGCGTTCGGCCCCGAGAGAACTGCCGGACCGACCGCTACCCGCACGCGATCACCGCAACGCAAGCGCGTCGTCGGACCCGACGACGACCCCGAGTTCCTCTGGCGGCTATCCCGCCAGCACCGCAACGGAGACTCCGACTCCACCGAGCGCTGAGCGCCCGGCCCGGATCCCGCTCCTGCGGCTCACATCTCACCATCGGCGTAGTTGCGCGCGTGCAGACCCTCGCTCGCGCGCAGTCGATTCGCGAGCATCGCCAGATAGTGCTGCGCCTCCACGGAGAGCCCGGCGGCCGCCTGCACCAGCTTGCGCAATCCGCTGTCGTTCAACTGCTCGACCAAACTCCCGTCCGCGTCGACCACCGCAGCCGGGAGATAGGTGAAGTAATCGGAATCCAAGAGCCCGTCTCCTCAACCGTTTGTGCGCCGGATAGACGCATCGCATATAGACAGGACACGGCGTTTCGCCGAACGGCACGCCGCATGGTGCGTGATCTGCACCACTTTTGTGAATCTCGCTATCGCCCGAGAGGCAAAGTGACGCCGGTTACTTTTTCCCGAAAGGGCTATTGAGCCGAACTTATTCCGGTGCAGCCACGCTGAACATCTCACGCGGGCAGCGGGTTCCACCCGGCGGTACGCTCCGCTGCCGCCGACAAGGCGTTAGCCGAGCTAACTATCAGTTTGCGGCCGGCCATGGTTGCTTCGTCGTCACCGGCAAAGCCCAGGCCGATCGATCGCGAACGACCACCCGCCGGATCCGAGCCGAACCCGTTGACGCCCTGGATAATTCCGACCGGTCCGCCCCGAATAATCGAAACCAGAAGGTATTTTAGAGCAAAGTTTTGCGGCATTTACCGCGCGTCACGCACCGGCACTGTGTAGCCTCGGGAATTCTTGAGCCCCGGATATGACAAGTGGTGACGCGGTGATCGGTGTTGACGGCTGTCTGGAACGCATCATGAACATCCCCGGCGCGCGCAGCGCGATCCTGGTGGATGGCGCGAGCGGGCTGGCGATCGCCGCGGCGGGCCGGCACGACGTGGTCGACCAGCACGAGGGCGCGGCCGCCACCACCGACGTGATGCGCGCGGTGCTCGACTGCCCCGCGCTGACCACCGGCCGCGACGACGAGGACCTCACCGAGCTGATCGTCTGCGGTACCAACGGATTTCATCTACTGAATCCGTTGCCCGGCGACTTCGACGGCCGGCTTTTCATTCATGTCCTATTCGACGACGCCGCCGGGAATTTGGCGATGGCGCGATTCCAGCTCCGTGGAATTCTCGCCGAATTCGTCGGGCCAGGTCATGAGCGGTGAACTGACGGAAGAACTTTCACGACTCGAAATCGAGAAGCGTACCGGCGTACTGTTTCTCGGCGACGGCGCGTTCCAGCTCACCGAGGGAACGATCACCTCGGCGGACTGCCTGCGCACCAGCGGCCTGGCCCGGCTCGTCCTGGAGGCCGGCGTGGCCACCGAGGCGGACTGGCGGCGCGCCGAGGCCGGCGAGGCCGACCGCCTGCTGGCTTCACCCCAGCTGGAAACCCTTGCGCTGCTTTCGGTTTTCGATGCCGCCTACTTCCTGCTCGCGTCCCCGGCGGTCCCCGAATTCCGGCCCGCGCCACCGCATTGGCTCGCCGCGATCTGCCGGGTCACCCCGCATGTACTCGTGCAGGAGTGCGCGCGGCGCGGCGATCCCGAGTCCACGCCCTGGCCAGCGCAATTGGTCGATCGCGCACCCGTCGTGCCGGTGCGCCGGGGCAGGCGGCGGCGCGTCGTCCTCACCGGCGGCCAAGCCGAGGTGCTCGCCGCCGCCGACACCCGGCGCAGCGTCACCGGAATCGGCGACCATCTCGGCCGGACCACCTATGGGTGCCTGGTCGCGGTGCGCGAACTGACCGCGGCCGGGCTCATCGAACCGCCTGCCCCGGCCGTGCCCGCCGAGCCGCCACCCGCCCCGGTGACGGCCGGTCCGCCCCGTCGACGCCGGCCGCGACCGCCCGCCCCGGCGCCGGACGCGGACCGCTGGAAACCCGACGCCGACTTACTCGTTCGCCTACGGGCGGCTTTGGAGGATGCGTGACCGCGCGGAAGAAACTGCTCGGCGAACTGATGGGAAGGTTGACCAAGGTGTCGATATCCGCACCTGAACCGAACGCGGCGGTGCTCGCGGAGCTCAAGGCGCTACGCGAGCGCGTCCCCCGGCTGACCGGCACGCTGGTGGCCTCCGGCGACGGACTGCTCGTCGCGCACGACCTGCCCGCGCATATCGAACCCGCAGGCATGGCCGCGCTGGCCGCCGCGCAGCTCTCGCTGTCCTACCGGCTGGTGAGCACCGCGAACGGCGGCGGATTCCACGAGGTCGTGGTGCACGGCACCGAGGGGCACGTGGTCGTCTACGCCGCGGGCTGGACCTCGCTGACCGTCCTGGCCGGCCCCGAGGTGAACGTCGGCCGCCTGCATCTGGAATCCCGGCCGGTGGCCCGCACGATCGCCGATCAGATGGCGAGCATCGCCCACCGCGGCAACGACCAGGCAACGAAATCCGAATGAAAGGAACAGACATGTCCAACCTGGATCTGTCACTGAAGGACATGATGGTGATCGACGGCGCACTCGGCGCCGCCGTCGTCGACTACAACAGCGGCATGGCGCTCGGCACCCTCGGCAGTTCCAAGGCGCTGGACCTCCAGGTCGCCGGCGCGGGCAACACCGAGGTCGTGCGCGCCAAAATGCGCACCATCGAACAGCTCGGGCTCACCGACACCATCGAGGACATCCTCATCACCCTGTCCGGCCAGTACCACATCATCCGCCCGATGACCGGCCGAAAAGCCAAGGGCCTGTTCCTCTACCTCGCCTTGGACCGCAACCGCGCCAACCTCGCCCTCGCCCGGCACCGCCTCAAGGGCATCGAAGAAGACCTAGAGGTCTGACCCGTCGGCGCCGCGTGCCATCGCCTGGGTGGCACCAGCGCCCGAATTCGGCAGCCCCGCAACCGCTCTCGATCGCGACGCGCGGCTGCCGTCTTCGGTTGCGAATGGCGCGCCCCTGCCCCGGCCATGCTTTCCATTGCCCGGGAAAAGCTTTCGGGATGGGCAGGCTGAATCAGTTCAGGCCGGCGTAGCTGTGCAGGCCGCTGATCACCATGTTGATGATGAAAATGGTTCTCGGCGTTTGCTGTCGACGGCTGCGGACGGAGACGGCGCCGACCAGCGCATGTACCCGTTGCGAACGTTGATCCTGTTGGGCAGCATCAACGCTGCTGCGTACTTTCTGCGTACCGTGCGTGCGCCTCGTGGTGGCTAGCCGTAGCTGTACGCCTGCGTCGGCGTCCGGCACACATCGACCGTAATACGCCGAAAGGGTCTGCACCTGATGGTGCAGACCCTTTCGGCATGAGTTCACGAGCTAGGGGCACTCCGCCGCCGCCGGGTGGGCGCCGCGTCAGAGTACGCCGATGCGTTCAAGCCACTCGACGATCGCCTCGCCGAGAACCTTCCCGACGACGTTACCGCCCATAGCACCGAGAAAGGTCTTCCGCCCTTCGGCGGCGGCGCGATCAGCCTTTGACTCGGTCATCGCGGCGGGCTCCGGCTCGGTCACTGCGGCGGGCTCCGGCTCGGTCACCGCGGCGGGCTCCGGCTCGGTCACCGCGGCGGGCTCCGGCTCGGTCATCACGGCGGGCTCCGGCGACGCGGCGAGGGTGGGATCCGACGTACCGGTTGTATCGGTCATGCCTGGCAAGTCCTTTCGGTATTACCGGTTGATCACCGACGGATGATCGATGGCCACTGTACCTCAAGAAGGCGCACAGCACGGCGGGGGCGTTCTTTGAGACGTCTGCTTCCATCTCGATGAGTGCGAACGTGTTCGAACGTGTGCACACGTCCGCCGAGATGAAGAAAGCCACCGGCAGGTAACCGGTGGCTTCCTAGCTAGGGGCGGGTTACTACAGCGGGGCGAATCGCCGGGACCTTCGTAGTGGTGCAGAGCGGCGCAGTCTCAGCAACCCAAGTAGGCCACGGACCGCTTCCGAGTCGAGCAGGTGCCTGTCGAACTTAATCAATAGTGTGACCGTTATAGCGATCGCCAGGCACGTCACAGTGGCGATCATCAGGTCCGCCATTAGGGCGTTTGCTGCGTAGCGGCCTGGTCACTGTCGGCCCGGCCGAGCTCGGCCGCCGCCGCCAGCAACCTGCTCCGCTCGCGGTCAAGGCGCCGCTCGATCTCTTCAGGATCGAGAAGTCGTCTGATTCCATCGGCAAGCAGTTCACGGGAGAGCTCCGCAACGCTCTGGTTGCGTATGGCCGCTAGGCTCGTCAGTAGCTCATGGTCGCGCGGACTGATCCGCACGGTGAAGGTCATGTTTGCCATATATACCCCTCTTATCTCTGCTCAAGCGGACTGCGAGCACTCTCCGGCCAAGGAAACGGCTCGTCAACCCGCCTGGCGCGGCCCTTTGGCCCTTCCGAATACACACTCAGACGTGTTCACTTTTTGAGTAGCGTGTGCGAACTCGCGCATCATAGCGACTTCACACGAACCTAGTGTAGTTGGATGGCACCGCCTGGGAAGAACAGATTTTTGGAGGTTCATCGGCGAGTCGCGGGAACGTGTCGCCTAGTGGCCGCATCCGAGCGGTTCCGTGCGAGTCCAGTTGGTTCAGTGTGAACCGAGGCACGTATCGTGTTCAGTCGACCGGCTCCACCCGGAGCGGGACTCGAAACGATTCGGCTAGGAGGGGCAGACCCCCATGAGTGCGAGCGAGAAGGAGCCGGAGCATCAGCCCCAGGACATACCGGGGCACGACTTCGACGTATTCGAGGATCCCACGGTCCCCAACCTCGACCTCGGTTCCGACTCCCAGGTCAGCACAGCCGGTCGCGCTCCGAATCTGGTTGCATACTTCAGCGAACTTGAGCGCTATCGCGGGGACGACTACTCATGCGATCGACTCACTAGCGTCGTGACCTGCGATTTCCTCAGCGCTGGCATCGCCGCATGGCTCGGCGAACCCGGATCGGCGTTTTTACACGAGGAGGCGGCCAAGTACGCTGGCGAACTTGCCGAGAGGATGCGCGGATGGAACATGAAGCTCAACCTGGTCCCCGCGGCGCCGGCCGCGCAGTGCCCCGATCGGAAGCCGCAGCGGTTCGATGAAGTTCTTGACGCACTCCAGCGGGTATCGGCGATAAGTAGCCTTCCTCCCCATGCGGTTGCGGGCATGTTCGTGGAGACGCTTGCGCAGACCATCAGCACCGACCCCCGCTACTACCCCGACACCAAGACCGCCGCCGAGGTGCTCGACTTCCTCGGCCGTGAATCGCTCGATTCCCTTCGCGCAGCGATCGAAAGCGCGTTATTGGGTCGCTCCGGCACCATCGCCGATGATCTATCAGCTCCTCGCAAGGATCTACCGTAGGGCCGAGTGAGGGCCGCCGCGCCTTCGATTGGGGGTCCGCGGCGACCTTGTCCCGGCCACTTCGTGCCGGTGACGGTTCCTTGGTGACAACAGTCACCGGAACAAACACCTCAATGCCCAATACTCGCCCGCAATATGGCGGACAACAGCCCTGATCATTGACAAGATATCGAAGTATGAACGTTGGCAAATCTGTGCAGCATTCCCTCGATCAATGGGCTCTAGCTGACTGGGATGCTGCCATGCTCCACGCCTGCAACGCGGTTGACGGCACCGGCAAGAAGCGCTATCCGGCACAGAGCGTGACCCACCGGTTCAAGCAGGTACTGCGCGACGACCTCGACATCCTTCACCTTTTAGGTGTACCGGGGATTGACCTTGAGAAGACCCGGTTTCCCGTACCCGCCAAATCGAATCTCCCCGGCAAGCGGCCAGATATCGCTGATGTCATCTACGGGATCCACCGGTGTACCCATGGCCACGGGGACGAGCTGCCCGCCGGCTTCGAACTAATCGAAGCCGAACCTCTTGGCACAGCCTCGTTGTCGAAGATCGTGTTCGAAGAAGGAAAGATCGCCCTCTCAAATCTCACGATTATCGGGCTGCTGGGTGTCGCGGTCTTCGCGCCGGAGAACGCCGGACAGCAGATTGCGCCGGAATACTATCTCTCGGTGTTCGACCAGGAGTTCACGATCGCGGACTGGTGGGGGCGAGCTGATGACTTTCGAGCGGCCACGGCAACCGTTGAGCGCGTGAAGGTAGAGATGGATTGGACCGACTGGTGGGATAACTGGCAGCCACTCTAACGATGAGGCCTACGCACCAGCGGTCTTGACCTCATAAGGGGCGAGACTTTCTGAGCGACGCCCAAGGAGGCGAACCCACCATCGACACTCGTTTACTTTGCTCCGCACCCACAGCCATCTTGGGCCAGATACGGACGAATCAGAGGTAAAGGCGCAGGCCAGGCTTACACGTCGTAGTACAGCTCGGACTCCTACCTGGACGTTTGCCAACGTTGACAACGCGCATTCGACTCACCGACCTGCAGATTCAACGTTGGTCGTTGTGGACGGCGGTTGGGTATGGTCGGAGCCGCTGCGTACCCGCTGCGTACCCGCCCGGGGGTTCCCCTCGGGCGTGAACCGCGTTGTGACCATGTGTTGGCCGTCGTTGGTTTCAGTGACAACGAACATTGCACGGTGGTCCCTGATCACCGCTGAACCGGTCGAGTAGCCAGCTCCTCGCAGCTCGCCGTGAGTCAGAGGGACTGGCGTAACGCCCACTGCCGCCGGACCAGTCACCACGACTCGGGCGATACGGCGCAAATAATCGCCGGTGGGATCTTCCTTGCGCAGGAACAACGCATGCATCTGGCCGGTTTCAGGGTCAGGAAGCTCAACAGGGTCCATTCCGACCATGAAGGACCGCTCATCCCCCGCCGCATCGGGCAAGGCTTCCTCCGCAACGACTTTATGGTTCACGAGTCCACGAGCGAAGGACAGCGCATCCATAAAGAACGAACCATCCGACCAGAAAATCGCCTGATCATCGAGCGCTATAACGATCTCCTCCGGAGACTCTTCAGTTGCCTCCATCGTGAAACGTATTTTTTCGGGAACCAGATCCAACGTCTTTATGACCAGTTGCTCAAGCTTGCCCACTACATCTGCCCCGAAGGACTCGGGAAGGCGACCTGGAACGACTGTCTCAATCCGAAACGACTCCGCCTTTCGAAGTGCCGGCCCAGTAAACCCAGACTCTGATGCCAGAACGAGGAGATTCGTCGGCAACCGCAGATGCTTCCCGTGCATGTTCTCAACCCAGGTCACATCACGAGGCCGCCCGTGACTAGAGCACTCGATGCAGACGCGAACAAGATGCCCTGCAACGGTCTGTTCAACGCAGATGTCCACTTCGCGTTCCTGGCCGGTATCCAGGTCAAGCAGCATCTTGGACTCGGTGACGACGGCGCCCGCGCTCATGTGAGCCGTGAGGATCGCCACCAGTTCCTGGAACGGATTCGTTCGCCTCGGCATGCGACAAAGTTACTCGGAGAGACTTCACCGCGTAAGAGGAAACTCGCCCCCTGGAGCTAACTCTGCTCAGCGTCGAACCCCTCACATCCATCGTCTCATGCCTGGCGGCCACGCGCGCCACTACGTCTAGTCCAACCCTCTGACTCACGTGCCCTAAACCGCCGATTACGCACACAACCAACCCAACGACGCCCTAAACCGCAGCATCCGCACCTGACGCAACCACCCACCTACTACTACTTTTGGTCCTCTCCACCACATCTCAACTCACCATTACATCCACAGACCCAACCACTCCTGGCTCTCGCTCTCACTGTTCCCGATTCTCTATGAACAGCGAAGCCATAGAGAATCGGGAACAGTGAGAGCGAGAGCCCTGCGCCGAAGGCGCAGCTCAGACCCTATTTTCGTGTGGCCATTTTGCGAAAACACGGGACTAAACTTGTTCGGCCACTGTTCGGCCACTGTTCGGCCACTTGGGCGGCCACCCACACCGATTTCGAGCATGCCGACACGGCTTTACCGGGCACTGATCGAGTGCGGCAGAACGTCGGTAGCGACCCTTCGGCTACGTCCACCGAAGTGCGGTTGCCTGACAACGAAGTTCATGAAAACGTCACGAGAGCTGTTTCCTTGGCTGCGTTCGGCGAACGGTCACGACGGTCTTGTCGTCGTGACGTTTGGCGCGCGAGAGCTGTATTCCGTGGGGGTCGACGGCAGCTTCCCACGCCTGGCACCGACGAAGAAGATTCGCCAACTCTGCATCATCGGCCTGAGCAAGGGCTTGCCACGATATGCCCGCTGCTTCGAGACAATCGGACGCACCATCGGTAGCCAACACAAACCATTCCGCCGCCGACCGCCTCATGGTCAGCGCGTGACGCGCAGCCGCGGGCTCGGTCGACGCGATCCAGTACCCACCAGGTCGATTGCGCCAGTACTGCTGCCTCTTCTGAAGGTCCGACAAGGTACGCCGATGCGTCTCGTCATATCCGAAACCTTCGCGGAGCCGCGCCTTATACGCGTCGGCCTCCGGCAGATCGAGCTGGTCTAGTCGCGTGTCGGTTATGAGTTCCACTGAACCGCCGGCCCCGCCGACAGCGATAGTGGAATCACCGAGGACTAAGAGGTCGGCGGTGTCGGTTTCTCCAAACCGAGCAAGGGCAACCGTGCACGACGCTGAATCCCGGGCGCCCCTCCCAAGTGAAAGCACTTCGACAGCCTGAGCAATCGCCTGCTCTAGGATCTCGACCAACGAGAGTTGATCGGCCGTTTTGTCCAAGGCTTCTGCGAGGATGCCGCCAAGCACCATCGCGTAGTCTCCACCGCTCGGCCCGGTCGAAGCGCGATGTGATGTCGCGCCGTCGAGGACTGCTACCCCATGCTTCGCGATGAAAAAGCAGTCCTCATCGGATCGCGCTGCGTTTTGTGCCGCACGTATACGCCTTGCGGGGATCATCGGCGGGGGGTTACCAAGTGTACGGACCTGCGAGGAGGCTGCTCGACTCGACAGCGAACTTCTCGTCGAAATCGCATCGCACCACCCCGCACATCGAGCTGTCTTCGTTGTCGAGGAACAGCATCCGCAAGTTTTTCGCCAACCAGTGGATCACGCCCAGGGAGCCGACGCTCGTGATCCCGGCGATGTGAACGGTTACACCCCGCGGTGACACATGTCTAGCGAAGTAGCCGACGTCAGATCGCTCCTGATCAACGCGTCGGTAGGGTGAGTCGAACCACTCGCGTGTGCCGGGGGCTTTCCCACGAATCCACCACTGCCCGCCGCCAACTTGCTCAAAGTCGAGGTACGGATCACTAGCCAGCAAGACGCGTGCAACCGGCGCGGACTTCGGACCGCAGATTAGGACCGCGTCACCTTCCGGGACTGCGTCAGTCGTGGGTTCGATCGCGAGCGGTACTGCTGCGATCGCCAACCGACCCAGAACATCCTCGACGGTCGCCTGCGAGGTCATGTCGACTGCGTCGAAGAAGGGTCGATTACGCCCCTCCTCCATGCCGTATCTGCGCGGTATGCCAACAGACACGGGACCAACACCAAAGAATGCTCGCTCTTGAGGGGGTGCACTGGTCCTGATCTGAGTGACGCGGCCCTTAGTGATCCCCAGCTGTGCGGCAATGTCCGTGTAGTTGAGCCCAAGCGTCTGATGAGCTTCGTCAATAGCCGCGCGCCGTAGCCGGGCCAATTCCGCGGCTCGCTGCTGGTAGACCGTGATCAGTTCAGCGGCACGACGACCACGCCGGAGGGGGTCCGGGTCGGATCGCACAGCATCGAACTCGTCTCGTTCGGTCATGGCAGTGAGTTTAGGGGGTATTGACTCCACCAGCGCCACCGCCGTACCCTCGGCGTTTATACCCACTAAACAGCGCTCGCCAACGTGGCCCGCCACGTTTAGGGGGGCTATACCGAATCGGACAACGAAAGCTCCCCGGCGGTTGGAGCCACCGGGGAGCCAGCACCAAAGCAGTTCGTAGCTGCTTCAGCAATTTCCGCACTTCAGGAACGGAGTCCCGAAGCATGTCCAGTGTAAATCCATGGGCCGGTACCGGCCTCGGCGGCGACGCCTATACGAACCCGGATCAGTGGCCTACCGCGCATCGTAATGCGCCTCGTCGGGGAGAGCCGGGCTTCGCCAAGCGTGTATCCGTCGCAAAGTGGTTGTCTAGCAATGATTCTCGCGATTTATCCGAGATTCTGGCTCGCGTCGACGCTACTGCGCCGCTCAAAGAGCGTGACCTACGTCAGCACGCAGACCGCGAGACCGAGTACGTCGTCAGCGAGGACGACGCCGCCCGAAAGGCACGGCGCCGGGCGGAGTTTCGTAATGCGGTAGAGATTGATGATCGGGGCCTGCCGGTCGATAGGCGGCGGTCGCGGTGACCGCCGCAGCGGCAGACCGGTGGCCGGCGCCGGAATCGCATACGGGGGAGGTTGTCGAGTTTCCCGGCCGAGGGGCTGACCCGTTGCGGCCGCCGCGGCTGACGTTCGCGGGTTCGTGCTTGTGGTGTGGTGAACGTGGTTGCCAGTCCAGCGATTGCGCCAGTTTGCATGAGCAGTCGCAGTGGGATGTCTGCCGTGGTTGCGACGGAACCGGCGAACTGTGCAAGGGCGGGCAGCATCGCGGCTGTGACTGTGCCTACGGCCTGGCGTTGGTCGCGCCGAAGATCCAGCGGAGGCGAGAGGTTGTGCCCGGCTTAGCCGTCATGGACGAGGGGCACTGGTCGAGCGGCTGGCACGACTACCACGTGAGCTGGGACAGGAAGCCTAGTTCCTACACCCTCGTCGCGGCAGAGGAGCCGACCGCCGACCGCAATCTTCGGCCCGTGCGGGCCGATCGGCGGCGCGGCCGATGAGGGATCTCACGGTACCTCTCCCGCGTCGCGCAGACGTCCCGAGTTGGTCGCCTGTGCCCTACCACCGTCCGGGAGGTTCCAGTTCCATTGACCGGCAACACAGTTCGCCGCTACACGCAGGAAGCAGGTACAGCCAATGACCACAACACGAGAACACGACACCTCGGCCGGTCCACGCAAGGACCACAAGAAGAGGACCCGCGCGGCTGGCCTGGAGCGGAGGGTCACCGCTCTGCGCGCCGAGGGCGCGACCTACGACCAGATCCGCGAGACGCTCGAAATCACCGCGCGCACAGTCGAATCCGTCCTCGGTGAAGTCGCCACCCTGCACGAACAGGGCCGCACGCACGGTGAGATCGTCGAGCTGGTCGGGCTGCCTCGCACGACGGTGCGCCGTCTGCTCAGCGACAAGCGTGAGTCGCGGGTGAACGCGCGGTCGCACACGGCGGCGGGGTTGGTGGTGGAGATGTACGGGCTTCAAATCGACGTGCTCGCAGCACTTCTCGGCATCGACATCACCCACGCCCGGTCCTTGGCGCGGCAGCTGCGCACTGATGCGGTGATGCTGCCGAAACTGATCCAGGTCCAGCCCGGCGAGAAATGGCTGGTCCCCACGAAGGAGACGGCAGGCAGCTACCTGGGGTGGATGCCGACCACTTTGTGGAAGCCACCGATCAAGGACGCCGAGCATTACCGGGCGGTCGCGATGGCGCGGGTGATGCTTGTCGGCGCCGAACCCGGAGCATGGATCTCCGAGCGCCAGCTCCGCCACGACGCCGCGGTCGCGGCACGAGCCCGCAAGCGGAGCTCACGCGAGATCGGTCATATCCATGACGGCCGGTTCCTGGGCAAGGTGAGCGGCACCTACGGCTGGTGGGCACTGGAAGTCGAACTCACCGCCAAATCCGCCAAGAACATGGACAAAGCCCTGCGCGGAGCCTTGTCCGCAGCCCGCGATGCCGAACCCGAACCGATGATCGGGCTGGTCTACCTCTACCGCGGCCGCGACGTGCGCCGCACCCTCGACGCCGCACTCGAACGGCTACCAGCCGGGTTCCGTACCGGGCTTGAGTTCGTCGACGGCGACATCGACGAGGAATGGGCCGAATTCCTCAGCACCCGCAAGCAGATGCGCGCCGCGACCCGCACACCGAACCCGAACCACCGCCGCCCCCGACGCGGCCAATCCCCCAAGGACGATCCCCGATGACCACCTTCACCTTCTTCCCCCGAATCCGCTACACGCTGACGCACCTGATGCGCCTGCGGCTGTGGTTGCTGCGCGCCGAACTGCACGTGCGCGGCATCCCGCACCTGTACCGCGGCGGCGACGGCGTGGCCGTCCTCGACGGCGGGCAATGGTTCGACGTCTATCCCTTCCTGCGCGACAGCCACCACCGCCACGCCTGGGTCGTGGACCACCCTCACGTGCTCCCCGACGACGAGTTCGCCGGCCTGGAGATCGGGCGCTGCGCCGGATTCCGGTTCCCGATCACCGCCCTGCCTGCGATGTGGGCCGACTTCACCGGTACCGACGCCGAGGATCTGTCATGACCCGCCGCCGCGATCCTGTCCAGAAAACTGGACACCGGTCGGCGCGCACCGACCGCGAAGCACGCGCCATGTACGCGCTCGTGCAGCACCGCGCCATCCAGGTCGACCTGCTCGCCCAACTCCTGAACACCGGCGCCAACCACGTCTACGAACTCCGCGCCGATCTCGAATCCGCCGGCCTCGTCCACACGCTCATGCGGGTCGGCCCCGGCCCGAAATGGATCGTCCCCACCCGAACCGCGGTGACCCAGTTCTTCGGCACCTCACGTCCGGACTGGCGACCCTCACCTTTGTGGTCAGTTCGCGGTCGCGCGATCACCCGCGCCCGCCTCGCTCTCGGGGCGACCGCATTCGACGCGTGGGAATCCGAACGCGAACTCGCCTACCGCGCCCAGTATCCGCACCGCTACCCCTACGACGGACGCACCACCACCACCGGCGGTGTCTCACGAGCGGTGCTAGTCCTCGGTGCACGCGATACCGCCGTCGCCGACCTGGCCGACGTGATCACCCGCGCGGGCCGCACCGCCGCCGACGACGGATGCAGCGGACTACTTGTCGTGCACCGGCTTACGCACCACGCACCAGCCGACGAGACAGCGGTGCACACCGCCGTGACACGTGCACCACTACCTGTCTCACTGACCGTCACCATCGCGACTCTGGCCGATCTGATCGGCAACGAGCACACCTCCACCCGACCCATACCAGCCGGTCAACGGCTCCGGCTCGTCGGATAAGCCCCGCCATGGACACCACACCCGAACACCCGAACCCGTGCACCAGCATGCGCACCAACCGCACGGTCGTTGACGCGACATCCGACAGGACTGTCTCACCGTGGGACAGCGGCGCACCGGAGTATGCACCACCCGTCTCAGGGTGTGCACCACGTGAGACAGCCAGTGCACCACCTGTGACAGCCCTGTCCCACCACGAGACAGCCGGTGTACCGACGTGCACCACCCCGAACCCCAGCGCACCAGCATGCGCACCACACACCACGAAGGACACGACCATGAGCACTGACCGTTACCTGCAAGCAACCGACTGCGAAGCCCTCACCGGCATCCCCGCCGCCACCTGGCGCTACTGGGCACACATCGGCTCCGACATCGGCACCCGCAGCTTCAAACTCGGCCGCCGACGCGTCTGGCGACTCAGCGTCATCGAAGCCTGGATCGCCGAACAGGAAGCCAAGACCGGAGGAGCGGCGTAACCATGGCGACACGACGGAACCGCCGAGCCGGAGTCGAAGACCTCTGGACCAAGGAAGAACGCGACGCCGACGGCACCGTCCGGCGGGTTCCGTCGAAACTGCACGGCAAGGGCAAGCGCTGGCGCGCCCGCTACGTCGACGACGCCGACGGCGAACACTCCAGGCGGTTCGCGCGAAAGACCGATGCGCAGAAGTGGCTTGACGATCAGCTGGCTTCACTGGTGCACGGCACGCATATCGCACCGCGCGATGCACAACTGACAGTCGCGCAGTGGTGCGACGAATGGTTGGGGGGCTACGCCAAACGCGAGAACACGGTCACCTTGGCCAAGTGGCACATTCGAAGGATCAAGGCGGAGTTCGGCAAGCTGAGACTGACCGCGGTCCGTCCTTCCTCGGTCAAGACGTGGATGGTGAAACTGAAGGCCGAAGGACTGGCCGACAGCTACGTCTACTCGCTCCATAGTCGGCTGTCGCAGATTCTCGGTGACGCTGTGCATGACAAACTGTTGGCACGGAATCCCTGTTCACGGAAGACTTCTCCGGACGCGGGCAAGCCCAAGCTCTACGTCGCGACCACCGAGCAGGTCTGGGCGCTGCACGACAAGATGCCCGAGCACCTTCAGGTCGCCGTCTTGCTGGGCGCCTTCGTCGGCTTGCGCATCTCGGAGGCTGCCGGCCTCTGGACGGAAGACGTCGACCTGACCGATGGAGTGGTATTTCCGCAACGCCAATGGCCGAACCGCCCATTGAAAACCAAAGCCAGCGACATTCCGGTGCCGATGCCACAGGAGTTGACCGACATGCTGAAGGCGTCAGTAGACGCACGGCCTGGCAGGAACATGGTCTGTGACGAGCTGTGCAAGCCTGTCTCACCATGGACGCTCGCCCGCCATTTCCGTGCGGCCAAAGCCGGAATTCCCAGTCTGCCATCAAAATTCAGCTTCCAAGATCTACGCCACTACTACGCCTCATTGCTGATCAGGCGAGGAGCCGACATCAAGACCGTGCAGACTCGCGTCCGTCACGGCAGCGCGGTCACCACCCTGCGGTACTACGCCCATCTGTGGCCTGACGCGGACGAGACCACGCGGGCCGCAGTCGGAGCCGTCCTCAAGGAACGACTTGCGACCACTGCGTACCCGCTGCGTACCGAGTCGGAAGATTCAGGTACCAGCGTCCCAGATAATTCCCGCAATCCGCAGGTAGACGGGCCTAGTTGAGTCCCGCGTAGGAGTGCAGGCCGCTGATCACCATGTTGATGATGAAGAGGTTGAAAAGCATTGCTACGAAACCGGCTACGTTGATCCAGGCGGCCTTGGTGTCGCGCCAGCCGGAGGTGGCGCGGGCGTGCAGGTAGGCGGCGTAGAGGACCCAGGCGATGAAGGAGCAGGTTTCCTTGGGGTCCCAGCCCCAGAAGCGGCCCCAGGCGGCCTCGGCCCAGATGGCGCCGAGGATGACGCCGGCGCCGAAGAGCGGGAAGCCGATGATGGTGGCCTTGTAGGCGAGGCGGTCGAGGGTGCGGGCGTCGGGCAGGCGGCGGGCGATGATGCCGAGGATGTTGCTCGACTCCTCGCCTTCGGGCTGGCGCAGGCGGTAGAGGAACAGCAGGCTGGAGACGCCGGCGAAGAGGAACACGCCGCTGCCGATGCTGACGATGGTGACGTGGATGGGCAGCCAGAACGACTTCAGCGCGGGCACCACGGGGGCGGCGTCGGCGTAGAGGATGGTGCCCGCGAGGAACAGCAGGATGAGCACCGGCACGAGCAGGAAGACCCACATCGCGCGGTACTTCTGCTCGCGCAGGAACAGCGCGCCCATCAGCACCGCGGCCGCGGTGGCCATGGTGACGAACTCGTACATGTTGCCGAGCGGGAAGCGATGGGTGGCGAAGCCGCGCAGCACGATCGAGCCGATGTGCAGCACGATCGCCACGACCAGCACCGAGAACGCCATGTTGCCGAGCCGTTCGGACAGCGGCTTCTCCGGCGGCCCGACCACCCGCCCCGGCAGCGCGGGATCGCTGGGACCGCCGACCGAGACGAGTTCGCGCTCCGCGACCTGACGGCTGCGCGCGGTGGCGTACTGCCAGATCAGCAGCACGAGCACCAGCGCGTAGACCACGATCGCGGTCTTGAACGAGAAATCGCTGTAGCGCGCGATGGTCTCGTTGATCGGCATCTCTACTCTCCCGTGGTCTTCGTGTCGGCCGCCGAGTCGGGCCGCACGTCGAGCAGGCGCGCGCGTAGCCGATCGAACTCACTGCCCCAGCCCGCCTGATCTGTCCGAGCCAGCCCGCCCATTTCTACTACGGTGCGTCGTTGATCCAAGGTACCGGCTGCGTCCTCGGCGGGGTAGACCCGGACCCAGATCCGGCGCCGCTTGATCAGCAGCGACACCAGCAGGCCGAGCATCATGGTCACCGCGCTCACCAGCACCCACTGCTGCGCCGGATCGTGCGACACCTGCAGATTGGCGAATTCCTGTGCGCCGTCGAAGGTCACCTTGGTGCCGTTGGGCAGGCTGGTCGACTCGCCTGGACGCAGGTTCACCCTGGCCTCCTTGCTCAGCCGACCCTGCTTGACCTGCTCGGGATCCAGCGCGAACAGCGACTGCGGCTTGCCGGTGTCGAGCCCGGTGTCGCCGCGATAGATGTCGACCGCGACGGCCGGATCCTTCATCGTGGGGAACGACGAGGTCAGCAGGCTGCCGTGGAACAGCGCGGTCGGCGCGAACAGGCCCTCGATGGCGATCTGGTTCTTCCGCCGCTCCTCGTCGGTGGCGTACATGCCGCCCGGCGGGTCGATCCGCAGCACGCCGCTGGACAGGAAGGTCCGCGCGTCCTCGGGCCGCCACTGCAGCGACTCGGTGCGGGTCTGCCCGTTCGGGAAGGTGACGGTGAAGGTCGGCGCGTAGCCGTGGCCCTGCAGATAGATGCGGTCGCCGGCCACCCGCAACGGATGGTTCACCTGGATCCGGGTCGAGCGCCAGGTATTGCTCTGCAGATCGGCGCCGGACTGGTATTCGATGTTCGAGGTGAACATCTCCGCCTGACCGTTCTCCAGATAATCGCCCTTGAAGTCCTTGACCCGCACGCAGATCGGCGCCATGCCGGTGCCGTCGTTGACGTTGCCCGCCTTGAACGAGTCGAAGACCGCGGGCGAGGTGGTGCAGAAGCCGGGGCCGTCGTTCGCGATGACGATGACGTTGCCCTCGTAGCCGAACAGCTTGCCGACCGCGATCGCGACCAGCAGGCAGACCAGGGCGAGGTGGAAGACGAGGTTGCCGAGCTCGCGGGTGTAACCCTTCTCTGCGGCGAGGGTGATCTCGCCGTCGCGGGCGCCCGGCCGGACCTCGGTTCGCCAGCCGCGCAACTCTTTACGGACGCCGGCGATGACCTCGTCGGGCGTCTGCTCCGCGCTGCCGGTGTAGTGGTGCGACAGCCGGGTGAGGTTGCGCGGCGCCTTCACCGGCGGGGTGCGCAGCGCGCGATAGTGGTCGAGGCAGCGCGGCAGGATGCAGCCGACCAGCGAAATGAACAGCAGCACATAGATGGCGGTGAACCAGAAACTGCCGAACACGTCGAACAGCTCGAACCGGTCCATCCACGGGCCGAGCGTCGGCCGGTTCTGGATGTACTGATCGACCTTCTGCGCGTTCAAGCTGCGCTGCGGCAGCAGCGCGCCGGGAATCGCGCCCAGCGCGAGCAGGAACAGCAGCACCAGCGCGGTGCGCATGCTGGTCAGCCCGCGCCAGGTGTTGCGCACGAAGGCCCACGCCTTACCGATCGGCGATTGCCGGGGCGGTGGGGCAGGTGCGGTCATCGGTTTTTCGGGCCCACCCGTCGCCCGACCGCCACCCCTCATCGAATCAATGCTGTTCATACTCATATCGGCAGCGTCACCTCGGACACGAAACCGTCGCGCACCCAGCCGACGAACTGATCCCACACCCCGGTGACCAGCGCGATGCCGACCGCGACGAGCAGCAGGCCGCCGATGATCTGGATGGTGCGCGAGTTGCGGCGCAGCCAGCCGACGCCGCGCAGCGCGCTGGCCGAGCCGAACGCGAGGATGACGAACGGCAGGCCGAGGCCAAGGCAGTAGGCGACGATGAGCGCGACGCCGCGCGCCGCGGTGGTCCCGTCGGTGCCCGCGGCCACCGCCATCACGCCGGACAGCGTGGGCCCGAGGCACGGCGTCCAGCCGAGCGCGAACACCCCGCCGAGCAGCGGCGCGCCCGCGATGCTGGTCAGCCTGCGCGGTTCCATCCTGGTGTCGCGTTGCAACGCGGGGATCAGGCCGATGAAGACCAGGCCCATCAGGATGGTGACCACGCCGCCGATGCGCTGCAGCAGTTCACGATTCACGTTCAAGGTCTGGATGACGCCGAACACCGTCGCGGTGGCGAGCACGAACACGACGGTGAACCCGGCGACGAACAATCCCGCCGCCCCGGCCACCCGCATCCGCCCGGCCCGCGCGGCCTGCTCGGCCGACACAACGGCGACCGAACTTGGCTGCGCGCCTTGGGCTTGCGCGACCGTGGCGGGCGGCGCCTCCGCGCCGACGAGCCCGGCCAGGTAGGACAGATAGCCCGGCACCAACGGCACCACGCACGGCGAGGCGAAGGACACCAGCCCGGCGAGCAGGCAGGCGCCCAGCGCGAGCAGTAACGGTCCGGTGGCGGCGGTCTGCTGGAACGAATCCCCTACGGCGGCCAGCACCATCACGCGGCCACCGCGATCACGCGGGGATTCACACGCCCTCCCCCTCCGGCGTCTCCTCGGCCGGGTCGGTGTCGCCGCGCAGCACGACGCGCTGTTCGGTGGTCTCCTCCGCCGGGTCGAACAGCACGCCGAAGTCGAGCAGCGAGTCCGCCGCGACGCTGCGCGGCACGGTGGCTATGCCCTTCCATCGGTCGTCCACGGCCCAGGCCCCACCGATTCGGCGGGCGCCCTGCCGGTGGCGACAGGCACGCAGGCTACGGGTACGACGATCGCGATTCACTGTGCTTCCTCCGAGGCGATTTTTTGAACAATCGGTTGCAGATCGTCGGCCAGCAGGGGGCGCAGGTACACCGCGGCGACGCGGTGCTGACGATCCAAGATCAGGGTGGTGGGAATGACACTGGTCGGGAAATTTCCACCGAGGGCGAGCAGGGTGCGCATGGACGGGTCGTAGATGGACGGATATTCGACCTTGTTGTCTACGACGAAGTCCTGCGCCTTGTCCTGCTGCGGGTCACGGACGTTGATGCCGAGAAAGGCGACGCCGTTGTCTTTCGTTGCCGCATAAACCTTTTCGAGCGCGGGCGACTCCGCGCGGCAGGGTCCGCACCACTGCCCCCACAGGTTGATTACCACGACCTTGCCCGGGTAATCCTCCACCGAGGTGGTTTTGCCCTTGGTCATCAGATCCGGCCCGGACAGCTTGCCGATGGTGCCGCGCGCGCTCGGCGGGTCGTAGAAGATCTCGGTTTTGCCGCCGGGCGAGACGAATTCGAAGGTGCCGCCGGAAGCCACCGCGTCGGTACCGCCCGAGCAGCCGGCCAGCGCGGCGACCAGGCCGGCACAGGCGAGCAGAACGGCGGCGGCCCGCCTGGCCGAGGCGGCAGGCGGGACATCGGACGCGGTGCGATGGATCATGCGCCGTGTACCGAGGGGTCCGAACCGCCCGCGGGCTCGGAGTACACGATGTCGACGAGCGTGTCGCCGTGGTAGACCAGCGAGGTCAGCGACGCGAGCGAGCACTGCCGATGGCGCGGGTCGTGCCAGAGCCGCTGGCCCTGCAGGAACCGGCGCAACGTCCAGACCGGCAGTTGATGCGAGACCAGCACGGCCTCGCGCCCGGCCGCCTCGACCCTGGCCTTGTTCACCGCGGCCAGCATCCGGTGCGCGATCTGCAGGTACGGCTCGCCCCAGGACGGGGTGAACGGGTCGCGCAGCTTCCACCAGTGCCGCGGCTTGCGCAGCGCGCCGTCGCCGACGGAAACCCGCAGGCCCTCGAAGGTGTTGCCGGCCTCGATCAGGTTCTCGTCCGTGCGCACGATCAGCTGATGCTGGGCCGCAATCGGTTCCGCGGTCTCCTGCGCCCGCTGCAGCGGCGAGGCGATGACCACGGCGATGTCGTGATCGGCCAGCGCCCGCGCGACCGCGCCGGCCTGCGAGCGGCCGGTCACCGACAGGCTGAAGCCGGGGAGCCTGCCGTAGAGGATCCCGTTCGGGTTGTGCACCTCGCCGTGACGCAGCACGTGCACGATCGTCTCGACCGGGTCGCCGTCCTGCGCCGGCCTCGGCTTCGGCTCCGAAACCGTTGCCGCACCGGCGTTCTCGTCGACCGCGGGGATCTGCTCGGCCGGACCCGGCGCGGCGGCGGCGAACTGCGCGCCCGCGTCGATGACGGCGGAATCGGTGGCGGGCTGCGCTAGCTCGCGCGGGTCGGCCTCGGGCTGATCGTGATCGGAGCTCACGCGCGGGATCCTTCGGGAGTGGCGGCCGCGGCCGCGTGTGCGGCGGCGGGCAGGGCGGCGGCGATGCGGTCGAACGCGTCCTCGTCGAGTGCCGCGGAGACGAACCAGGTCTCGAACGCGCTCGGCGGCGCGTACACGCCACCGTCGAGCAGGGCATGGAAGAACGCGGGGTAGCGCCAGGTCTGGCTGGCCTTGGCGGTGGCGTAGTCGGTGACCGGGCGTTCGGCGAAGAACACGCTCACCATATTGCCTGCGAACTGAACCTGGTGCTCGACGCCTGCGGCACTGAGCGATTCGCCGAACAGTGCGCCCAGGCGCTGCGCGTTGCGGTCCAGCGCGGCGTACACCGCGTCGTCGGCGGCGCGCAGCGTGGCCAGGCCGGCGGCGACCGCCACGGGGTTACCGGAGAGCGTCCCGGCCTGGTAGACCGGGCCGAGCGGAGCCAGGTGATTCATGATCTCGGTGCGGCCGCCGAACGCGGCGGCGGGCAGCCCGCCGCTCATCACCTTGCCGAACGTGTACAGATCCGCGGTGACGCCCGCGTGGCCGAACCAGCCCGCGTGGCTCACCCGGAAGCCGGTCATCACCTCGTCCATGATGAGCAGCGCGCCGTGGTCGGCGGTCAGCGTGCGCAGTCCCTCGTTGAAGCCGGGCAACGGCGCGACCGTGCCCATGTTGCCCGCGGCGGCCTCGGTGATCACGCAGGCGATCGAGTCCGGATGCGCGGCGAACGCGGCCGCGACGGCCTCGAGGTCGTTGTAGGGCAGCACGATGGTGTCGGCCGCCTGCGCGCCGGTGACGCCGGGCGAGGTCGGCAGCCCGAGGGTTGCCACGCCCGAGCCCGCGTCGGCCAGCAGCGCGTCGACATGGCCGTGATAGCAGCCGGAAAACTTGATGATCTTGGCCCGGCCGGTGTAGCCGCGGGCCAGCCGCACCGCGCTCATGGTGGCCTCGGTGCCCGAGTTCACCAGCCGCACCCGCTCGACCGGAGCGACCCGTTCGATGATGGCCTCGGCGAGTTCGATCTCCGCCTCGGTCGGGGCGCCGAAGGACAGGCCGCCGACCGCGGCGCGCTGCACCGCGTCGACCACCGCGGGATGCGCGTGCCCGAGAATCATCGGGCCCCACGAACACACCAGGTCGACGTACTCGTTGCCGTCGGCGTCGACGAGGGTGTAGCCGTGGGCGGACGCGATGAATCGCGGTGTGCCGCCGACGGAGTTGAAGGCCCGGACCGGAGAGTTGACACCCCCCGGAATCGCCGAACAAGCCCGGTCGAAGAGCTGAGCGGAAACCGGCACCGATGCGCTGGTCACGCGCGGAGAAGAACTCACGACCTCCAGTGTCTCAGCCCCGCTGAACCAGGTCGACGACAGGGTGTAGTGGGCGTGACGCAGACCGCAACACGCCGGGGCACTATTTACGCCGTATTCGATCGCCGTGAGATTGCTGATGCGTAATCTCGGGCGTCACCATTCATCTGCCCCGGAGGATTTTTATGCGGTTTGCCATGTTCAGTGCTGCTGTTTCCACCGCGCTCGTCGGTGCGGCCGTCGCGTTCGGCGCGGGTCCGGCCGCCGCGGTGGAACCGGTCGCGCAGCCCGACCGGATCGGCCTGCAACTGAGTCATGAGGAGACCAAGACGATCGCCGACGGGCCGATTCCGGCCATCGTCACCATGTTCGTGCCGCTCAACCGGATCGGTGTCGGCCTCGAGGCCGACACCGGGATCTACAAGGACGAGAACGGCGGCGTGCACGCGTCGCTGCGGCAGGCGATCATGGAAGCGGCCAATCATTCCGACGGAACGATCACCCTCTTCGTCAACGCCCCTGGCACCCGCAACGGCCGCGTGCTCGACATGTATCAGAACTGGAGCTGAGCCGGGCTCAGCTGTACATGCACGGCGCCTGGGCCGAAATGGTGTGCAGGTAGCACATGAACGCGTTGTACGGGCCCGCGGAACCGGAGTCGGGCACCAGCACCGGCGCGTCGACCTGGCCGGTCGATACGTCGACCGCGCCCGCGGGCTCGAGCGGAAGTCCGGGGCTCGCACCCGCTGGCGCGGCACCGATCCCGATCGCGGCGGATATCGCCAGTGCGGCACAGACTTTCACAGCAAGCCGGTTCATCAATCCCTATTCCTTGGGTCGAGGCACGAATACGGCCGAAATACTAACGGCCACAGAGATACTGCTGACAACGCACGGGTGGCCGCGAGCAGGCCGCCCGGCGCCCCTGCACGCTAGTCGACGCCGGCCCGAACCTGCTCCGCAACAACCGATTTCTTAAGTGATGCCGATACACCAGAGGGCGAACCCGGTGGTCACCAGGCAGGCCAGCGGAGCGGGTAGCGCGTGTAGCAGCGGCGACGGTGGCGCCTGAACCAGGACGGGCACCACCGCGGCCGGTGGCGCCGGGGAAACCTCGGCGGGCGCGGCGACCGCCGGGGCCACCGTTGCCGCGCCGATCAGGCCGACGGCTGCGGCACCGAGAAGCGTGCGCTGGAGCGTGACTGTCGGTTTCATGGATCCGATATTCCCGCGATCCGCGGGGCGAAACAGGTGCGGCGTCAGCGGTGTTGGCGCACCCGCACGACGCGGCCGACCGCGTCGATGGCGCACAGACCCGCGATCGCGACCAGGACCGCGGCGAGCAGCAGCCACGGCGTGACGTAGCGGGTCGCGACGAATTCCGGCGCCTGGCCGATGGCGGCGAAGGTGGTCTTCTGGATGCCCTGCTGCCAGCTCAGCACCGCGGCGACGAGCCCGAGCACCACCACGCCGAGTTCGGTGGCGGCCACCGTGATCGATCCCCTCATCGGTCGACTCCGTTCTCGCTGTGCTTGTCGTCGGTCTCGGTCGCCGGATCGTCCGCGGCCGCCGGTTCCGGCGGCCGGCCGATCGCCGTGGTCAATGCGGCGCGCAGGCCGCGATGGTCTTTCGCCCAGGCCTGCACCAGGCTGCCGTCGGTCAGGCGCAGGCCGATGCCGGTGCGCCGGCGGGGCACGCCGCTCAGTTCGCCGAGCGCGCGGGCTTCTTCCCAGTCCTCGTCGTCCCAGGCGTCTTCGTCGCGTTCGGGCAGCACGGCGTCGATCGAGCTGAGCGGGAGCGTCTCGGTGCCGTCGCGCAGCGTGTCGGCGGTGAGTTCGACGCTGACGTGGCGTTGGCCCGCGATCACCTGCAGCACAACGAACATGGCGATCAGCGAGCCGCAGAACAGCAGCGCGAACCAGTGCACGGAACTACCGGTGGTCAGTTCCACGACGAAGATGATCAGGCACAGAATGGGCCCGTAGGCGACGGTGCGCCAGCGCGCACCCGGCTCGGCGAACAAGATGCCGGAATCCTCCGGCCGCTCGCTCATGCGACGCCCACGGCGTCGCGAATCGGCAAGGCGGAGTGCGGAATCAGCGAGTGAGACCGGGCAACAGCAACACGGCGACGGTGACGACGCCGAACAGGATCAGCAGGCTCAACACGGCCAATTCCCGCCGAATGCTCTGCGGCTGTTGGATCACCACTCGCATTGATGCCTCCGATTCCCCGGAGCCATTTGACGAATTCCCGCACGCGATGTGTGACAACGTCTGACAAACAACTACCGGTTCCCATGTCCACTGTGACAACCCTCACGATACATGCCGGCGTTGCCCCGACAAATTCGGGCACCAACCGTTCACCGCCGGCTCACCTGGAAATAAGCAGTCGATTCCGGCCGGTGCGACAGATAGATCGCGCCGCCCGCGAGCACCGCCTGCACGATCGCGGCGCCGCCGGCCACCAGCGAGGCGGCGCCGGTCACCGCGCCGAACGCGAACAGCGCGCCGACACCGATCACCACGAGCCACACCCCGGCGATGGTCAGCATGGTGCGCGCCCACAGCTTGCCGCGGGCGAACTGATGCACGATCAGCAGCGCGAGCGCGGCGACGCCGAGCCCGATGAACACCACGACGACGTAGACCAGCGCGACCATCAATTCGGCGCTGGCCAGGGTGACCTGCGGATCCTTTTCCCTGGCCTGGTCGAAGACCTCCTTGGCGAAGGTGTGCCGCTGCGACAGCGCCGCCACCACCGACGCGATCAGCTGCACCACGCCGAATCCGACCACACCCCACCACAATTGCCGCGCGGTGCCGACGTCCACCGGCATCGGCGCGGGGGCGGGCGCGGCGCCGATCGGTCCCGGCAGGTTCGTCACGACAACCAGTGTGCGGCTTCGGTCGCCCAGTAGGTGAGCACGAAATCCGCGCCCGCCCGCCGGATGCCCATAAGCGATTCGAGGATGGCGCCGCGGCGATCGATCCAGCCGCGCTCGGCGGCCGCGGTGATCATCGAGTACTCACCGGAGATCTGGTAGGCCGCGACCGGGACCGGCGAGCGGTCCGCGACGTCGCGCAGGATGTCCAGGTAGGACATGGCCGGCTTCACCATCACGATGTCCGCGCCCTCGGCCAGGTCCAGCTCGAGTTCGCGGATCGCCTCGCGGCGGTTCGCCGGGTCCTGCTGATAGGTGCGCCGGTCGCCCTCCAGCGAGGAGGCGACGGCCTCGCGGAACGGGCCGTAGAACGCCGAGGCGTACTTGGCCGCGTAGGCCAGGATGCCGGTGTCGGTGCGGCCGACCGCGTCCAGGCCGCGCCGGATCGCGCCGACCTGGCCGTCCATCATGCCGCTGGTGCCGAGCAGATCCGCGCCGGAGGCGGCCTGGGCCAGCGCCATCTCGACGTAGCGGTGCAGGGTGGCGTCGTTGTCCACCGAGCCGTCGGCGGCGAGCACGCCGCAGTGGCCGTGATCGGTGAATTCGTCGAGACAGGTGTCGGCCATGATCACGGTCGACTCGCCGACCTCGTCGGCCAGCGCGCGCAGGCCGCGGTTCAGGATGCCGTCCGGGTCGCTGGCCTGGCTGCCGGTGGCGTCCTTGTCCTCGTGCCGCGGCACGCCGAAGAGCATCAGGCCGCCGACACCCGCGGTCACCGCTTCGACGGCCGCCTTGCGTAGCGAGTCCATCGAATGCTGGTAGACGCCGGGCATCGAGCTGATCTCCCGCGCCTCGTCCAGGCCGTCGGCCACGAACATCGGCAACACCAATTGCCGTGGCTCGAGCGTGGTTTCGGCTACGAGACGACGCAGCGCGGGGGTACGGCGCAACCGCCGCGGGCGGTCCAATCCGGTCATAACCGCACGATACGCCCGGCGCCGGGAGCTGTCGCGAGCACCCGCCGCCCGGCCGGCGGGGTGCTTCGGCACCGCCGCGCCGGAGCTGGACGTTTCGCCACGACACTAGTCCGGCGCGCGGGGACAGCATGCACAAAATGGACCGATCGACCCTGGATCGCGAGTAACGGTGTGCGAAATCACACCTGTCGTGCAGGCCGATGGCGCATACTCCGACAGGAGGGCGAGACCCCCTGGGGGACAGCATGACCGAACCGCACACCGAAATTTCGCTGGCTCGAGCCGCCGACTTCGAGTCGTGGGTCGCGGTACTACTTTCGGACTGGTGGCCGGTGCTCACCGGCGGGCTCACCGCGCCGGCGACGACGCTGCGCGCGTGGCGGGCCGCCGACGGCAGCGGGCAGATCTTCCGCGTCGAGTTCATCGCGCGGCAGCTGGCCGAGCCGGAGCTGATGACGGTGGCCCGGCGCGCGTTCGACGACCTGGGCATGACGCCGGACGAACGCGAGATGACCCAGAGCCTGGGCCGGCATCTCGTCGGGCACACCGAGGACGCCACCGTGCAGCTGCGTTTCTCCGATACCGCGCACACCATCTTCCTGCGGTTACAGAGCAGGCCGTGCCAGGTCTCGGTGGCCGCGGGGCGGCAACTGAGCGCGCTGCCGGACGCGACGCTGCCGTTCCCGAACACCGCGACCGGGCCGTTGGATATCCGGGTCGCGCGCAACAGCGCCCGGCATCTGCTCGATCAGCACAGCGCGCGGTTCGCCGTTCCGGTCGATCCGTTCCAGCTCGGCCCGCAGGGGCACGTCTCCGATGTCGGGTGGGCGTTCGTTTTTCCGTGGTCGACCACGTCTTGGTACACCGACGGCACCGCGCCGGCCCTTTCGCCGGGTACCAAGGGGCCGATCGTGGTCGTGAAGGACACTGGAGATACCTGGTTGCTCGACAGCTTGAGCAGCTATGAATCACAACTGGCCGAATACGCCGACACCCACGGCTATCGGCACGGCACACCTGACCCGGCCTGAAAGGTCCGCGATGACAGATCCCGCCTCGGGTGCCCGTCGGCTGTCCGACGGGCGGCTGTTGATTCCGTGGCAGGGCAAGCAGCCGGACGGGACCATCGCCAACGGGATGGTCGAGATCGGGCCCGAGGACGACCGGTTCGCCGAGTGGAGCGCGTCGATCGCCAGCCGGGAGCGCGGCGAGCTGCCCGACGACGATCATCCGGTGGACCCGTCCGGCCTGCAATTGTTCCGCGACCCGCGACCGGACCCCACGCCGACCGCACAGGAGCGCAGACGAGCCACCCTGCGCGCGATCGCCGAGCGCGGCGACCTCGGCGCGATGGAGCAGCTCGCCCACCTGCTGCGCGACGCGCACGAGCTGACCGAGGCCGAGCACTGGTTCCGCCGGGCCGCCGAACGCGGCAGCGCGACCGCGATGGCCGATCTCGGCCTGCTGCTCGGCACGCACGGGCGGATCGCCGACGCGGTCCACTGGCTGGAGTCCGCGATCGCCGCGGGCTGCGCCGGCGCGGACCTGCAACTCGGATTGCTGCATCTCGAGCGCGGCAACATCGATGAAGCCGAACGCTGGCTGCGCCCCGCGGCCGAGGCCGGATCCCCGGAAGCGTTGTGCAACATGGGCGTTGTCGCCAATCGGCGCGGCAGCAACGACGAGGCCGAAGAATGGTACGAACGCGCGGCCACCGCCGGAAACCCCACCGCCATGCGAACTCTGGGCCTCTACGTCGCCCGCCGCGGCGATATCGACCGAGCCGTCCAGCTGCTCACCGAGGCCGTCCGCCGCGGCCGCACCGACGCCATGGCAATCCTCGGCTCCCTGCACCTCGACCACGGCGACACCGAAGCAGGCGAACACTGGCTCCGCCGCGGCGCCGAAGCAGGCGACCCCGACTCGATGTTCCACCTGGCCCTGTTCCTGCGCGAACAAGACGCCTATCCGTTCATCGGCGACGTATCCGAACCCGGCATCCTGCGCGCCGCAGCAGCGATCGCCACCGGCCGCACACCCGCCCAGCAAGAAGCCAGGCACCTGCTCGAACGCGCTGCCGCCCTCGGCCATCCACAGTCACTGAAACTGCTGCACGACATCTGAGTTCTGGTGAGATCGGCAGCGGCCCAATAGCTATCGATCGGGCGCGGCTCAGCCCTGCGACTCGACCCCTGCGGCACCGTCTCGCCAGAGTTCCCGTACCAGTGGGATGCGTTGCCGGACGCCTCTGCGCGGGCCGGACCGGCCATTACCCCGGCCCTGTATCCGTAGAAGTCCGCTTTCATCCGCAGGACGAAAGCTTGTACTTTCTCGATCAGCAGGATTCGCCACGATCCACGCTTGGCAGGCATCTGCTTGTCGCAGGCGAACTGGAATTGTCTCAGCAGTAGCGCACAGATGATCGCCCACTCATGCGGTAGGTCCAGCGCCACCCTCCGCGAGTTTTCCTGAAAGGTGGCCCTTTCCGGCCAAGCCTCAGTATTGGTGACTCGGGTAGTCGAGGTAACCGGTGTCGCCGCCCTGGTACCAGGTGTCCTTATCGCTTTCGCGCAGTGGCAGACCGGTCCGAAGTCGTTCGACCAGATCGGGATTGGCGAGATAGGCGCGGCCGTAGCCGATCAGGTCCGCGCCCTGGGCCAGCCAGTGCTCGCCGTCGGCTCGGTCGGTCGGAGTGGGGGCGATCTGCCCGCCGGGGTTGAGGATGAAGGTGTTCGGCCAGGTCTTGCGCAAGGCGACGAGCAGGTCCTCCGCGGCTCCGGCCAGCACATGGACGTAGGCGAGGTCGAGTCGGGCGAGTTCGGTGAACAGGGCGCCGTATAGTTCCGGCACCTCCTCTTCGACCGTGTCCCACACGGTGCCGCCGGGTGAGAGCCGGATACCGACTCGGTCGGCACCGATCGCGTCGGCGGTGGCCGCGGCCGCCTCGACGGCGAAACGGATTCGGCCGGTGATGGATCCACCGTAGGCGTCCGTGCGCTGATTCGCCCCGGTGGACAGGAACTGCGAGATCAGATACCCGTTTGCGCCGTGTAGCTCGACGCCGTCGAATCCCGCATCGATCGCGCGGCGCGCGGCATCGGCGTAAACCTTTGCTTCACCCGGGATTTCGGCCAACTCGAGTGCCCGGGGGACGGGCGCGGGTTGCAAACCTTCTGCGCCGGTGAACACTTCGGCCCGCATCGCGACCGCGGACGGGCCGACCGGCTGATAACCGGCAACGTCTGGGTGCCCGACCCGCCCGGCGTGCATGAGCTGGGCGAAGATACGGCCGCCATTGGCATGCACAGCGTCGGTCACCGGCCGCCACGCGACCACTTGGGCATCGGTGTGCAGCCCGGGCCCGCCCGGATTCGATTTCCCTTGCAGGCTCGGATAAACCCCCTCGCTGACGATCAACCCGGCGGTGGCCCGCTGCGCGTAATAGGTCGCCATCGATGCGGTCGGCAATCCGTCCACAGTGGCCCGCACACGCGACATCGGCGCCATCACCACACGATTGGGCAGTCGAAGGGAGCCGCGTCGGTAACTGGCGAACAAGCTGGTCACGGTCATATCCTCGGTGTCGGTGGAAGCTTGGATCGGACACCGCTACGCTAAAACCTGACGCTGACGTCAGAGGCAAGCGACAGTGAGCCGGATCACCAGGAGACAGCATGCGAATCGGCGAGTTGGCCGCCAAAACCGGAGTCAGCGTCCGCGCTCTGCGCTACTACGAGGAGCACCACCTACTCCGCGCCACCCGCAGCCCCAGCGGTCAACGTCACTATCCCAACCATGCGATCGTCCGCGTCGAAATGATCCAGCGCATGTACTCGGCCGGCCTGTCCAGCAAGTCGATCCTCGAAATCCTGCCGTGCATGGCTACCGGTGCGGCAACCCCGGAGCTCGCGGAAAGGTTTGTCGCCGAACGTGATCGAATCGATCGCCAGATCAGCGATCTGATCCGCACTCGCAGCGAACTGGACGCCATGATCACCTGCACGACCGAAATGATCGTCACCGGCAATCACTGTCAGCCGCAGTAACCCGGTTCTCCGCACCACATTTCGACACCCGCACCATCCACTACTCGGCCATAGCGGACCGGGCGCACTGCGGCCGGTCTCGCTGACAGAACCGAGCTGTGATCGGTGACAGATATGAGCTGTCGTCACAACCCCTTCCGGCCTGGGTTTTTGTCGGTGGGCGGCGGTATAATCGAAACAGTGTTCGAGGGGGTTCGCCGAATCCCCGATCGCAACGGGAGGGAAGCCTGTGCCCGCGACGAAGACCGTCCTCATCGATCGTCCCTACACACCGCTGGAGAAGCAGCGGCTGCCTGCGGGGCGGCCGCGGTCGTGGTATGTCCGCCACAATCGGAAACTCAAGGCGATGCGGCTGACCATCGCGCTGCTGGATTCGGGGGTGTACAACCCGAGTGCGGCGAACAACAAGTGCATCCGGCACACCGCAGAGGTGATCGGCATTCGTCCGCCGTCCGATCTCACCTGCACGATGGTGCGCACGCTGATGCGAAAGCGGTACTGAGGCAACGAGATAAAGGCAGGGGCCGGCGGCGGACGCCGTCGGCCCCTGGTCGTAATGTGCGCTAAACGGTGCAGATGCTGCCGACTCCGCCGGACATCGTCTTGAGCAGGCAGACGAACCCGCGACCGATCGCGGGCAAACCCTGCACCGAACCGGTCGAACTGCCCGTCGACCCATCGATGTAGGCAGGTGCGGCAGCCGGCGCGGGCGCCGCGAAAGCCGAAGCGCCGCCGGACAATACGATGACCAGGGTGGCGAACGTTGCCGCGCCGACGTGCACTATCGATCGTTTCATCAAAACCAACTCTCTCTTGTGATCGCGCTAACACGCCAGGCCAAACTAGCCCCGACCAAAAGAGGTGAGATGCCCATAGTTCTATGGGCACAGTCGGCAACACGGTACGGAATCCGTTGCTGCACAACAGATATCGATGCAATCACCAAACCGTGAACGAAATGCACACTGCCCGTACCGAACTCGGTACGGGCAGTGTGATGGAACGAAAATCAGCGGCTGCGGCGACTCTTCTTCCGCGGCGGCGGCAGCAGTCCCTCGGCCCGCAGCCGGGCCGCATGCTCGGCCAGCGCCTCGACCAACGGACCGACCTGCGCCACCTCGGGCTGCACATCGACGCGCAGACCGAATTCGATCGCCGTCTCGGCGGTCTTCGGGCCGATGCACGCGACGATGGTGCGTGCGTGCGGCTTACCCGCGATGCCGACCAGGTTGCGCACCGTGGAGGACGAGGTGAACAGGACCGCGTCGAAACCGCCGGTCTTGATCATCTCGCGGGTCTCGGCCGGCGGCGGCGAGGCGCGCACCGTGCGGTAGGCGGTGACGTCGTCGATTTCCCAGCCGCGGTCGCGCAGGCCCTCGGCCAGCGTCTCGGTGGCGATGTCGGCGCGCGGCAACAGCACCCGGTTGACCGGGTCGAAAACGTCGTCGTAGGGCGGGAAGTCGGCGAGCAGGCCCTCGGAGGACTGTTCACCGCTGGGCACCAGCTCGGGATTGATGCCGAACGAGCGGACCCGGTCCGCGGTGGCCTCGCCGACGCAGGCGATCTTCACGCCGGAGAAAGCCCGTGCGTCCAAACCGAATTCGGCGAACTTCTCCCACACCGCGCGCACCGCGTTGGTGGAGGTGAACACCACCCACTGGTAGCGGCCGTCGACCAGACCCTTGACCGCGCGCTCCATCTGCGCAGGGCTGCGCGGCGGCTCGACCGCGATCGTCGGCACCTCCATCGGGATGGCGCCGTGCGTGACCAGCCGCTCGCTCATCTCGCCGGCCTGGTCCTTGGTGCGCGGCACCAGCACGGTCCAGCCGTACAGCGCGCGCGACTCCCACCAGGACATCTTCGAGCGCGACGCGACCACCTTGCCGATGGTCACCACCAGCGGCCCGACCAGCTCGGAGGCGGCGCTGTTCAGCGTGGCCAGGGTGGCCTCGATGGTGCGCTGCTGCCGGGTGGTGCCGCGCACGGTCACCGCGACCGGGGTCTGCGGCGCCATGCCGTGTTCGACCAGGGCGCTTGCGGTTTCGGCCAGGTGGCCGGAGGTGGCGTGCAGTACCAGCGGTCCCGGGGCGGCGGCCAGCGCGGCCCAGTCGACCTCGCCGCGCACGTCGGCCTCGGTGTGCCCGGAGCCGAGCGCGATGCCCGCGTAGCTCGGCACGGCCGACCCGTTGGGCAGGCCCGGCAGCACCTCGAACACCATGTGCGAGCGGGTGACCGCGTTGACCTCGGCGATCACCGAGTCGGTGGTCAACGGGTCGCCGGCGACGACGCGGACCACGTCGTGGCCGTTGCGGGCCTCGGCGATCAGCGTCTTGGCCACCTCGGCGGGCTCGCCGAGCGCGGGCCGCACGTCCACCGGACGCTCACCGTCCTCGCCGGGCTCGACCGCGGTCCCGATCAGGGCGAGCACACCCTTGTCGACATCGGGATCGGTGAACGCCAGCGTCGCGCGACCGATCACCTCACGAGCGCGCACGGTGAGCAAAGCCGGGTCGCCGGGCCCTGACCCGACAAAAAGGATCCGACCTGGCTGCTTCTTGATAGCTCGTCCGCTCATTGGTTGTTCTCCATTGGGCTGGGTTGGGTGAAGTCTGTGGCGGGCGCATTCACCGCCTGGGTATTCGAACCGGAATCCGGTTCGGGGCCGCTGGGCCCTGGTTCGACGACGCTGAGTAGTTCGCGCGCGCCCATGTCGAGGAGTTCGCGGGCCAGTGCCCGGCCGAGCTCGTCCGCGTTCGCCGGCGCACCGACGATCGAGGCCCGGACCACGTCGGAGCCGTCGACGGCCGCCGCGCAACCACGCAGCGAGAGCTCGTCGAAGATCCGGCCGTCCTCGTCGATCGACTCGACCACCTCGGCGAGCGCGCCGATCGGCGCGGTACAGCCCGCCTCGAGTTCGGCGAGCAGCGCCCGCTCCGCGATGATCGACGCGCGCGTCGCGGCGTCGTCCAGCGCGGCGAGCACCTCGATGAGTTCGGCGTCCTCGCTGCGGCATTCGACGGCCAGCGCACCCTGACCAGGAGCCGGGAGCATCTGCACCGGCTCCAAGGCCTCGGTCACCGCGTCGAGCCGGTCGATTCTGGCCAGGCCGGCCCGGGCGACCACGACCGCGTCGAGATCGCCGTCACTGACCTTGCGCAGGCGGGTGTCCAGGTTGCCGCGCAGTGGGACGATGTCCAGGCCGAGGCCGAGCGCGCGCAGCTGGGAGGCGCGGCGCGGCGCCGAGGTGCCGACCTTGGCGCCCGCGGGTAGCTCGCCGAGCACCAGTCCGTCGCGGGCGACGAGCGCGTCGCGCGGATCCTGCCGGGGCGGGATGGCGGCGATGGTGAAGCGCGGGTCCTGTGCGGTCGGCAGGTCCTTGTAGGAGTGCACCGCGATGTCGATATTGCCCGCGGCCAGTTCGTCGCGCAGTGCGGAGGTGAACACGCCGACACCGATCTGCTGCACCGGCTCAGAGGACAGATCGCCGAGGGTCTTGACCACCACCAGCTCGGCCTCGTGCCCCGCGGCGACCAGCGCGTCGCGGATGGTGCCCGACTGGGTGAGCGCGAGCAAGCTGCCGCGCGTGCCGATCCGCCACGGCGTGGGCGTGCTGCCTGCCGTCACGTTGTCCTCTTCCTGCACGAGTGTCATGCCCGCACCTCGCGGGCCGTGCCGTTCCCGGGCGCCGTCATGCGGGCTGCCCCTGTTCGTCGCCGGGTTGACCGGCGGTGAAGTCGTCGGCCAGGGCGATGTCGGCGTCGGTGAGCACCAGGCCGGCGTGCTCGCCGATCGCGCTGATCTCCATCGGAGTGGCAACCGCCTGCGCCGCACCCGGTTTCAGTTCGAACAGCTCGCGCAGCGCCTCGGCGTAGCTGTCGCCGCCCGGCGTGGAGGCCAGCTGCTTGACCCGCACCGTCGGCGCGTGCAGCAGCTTGTCCACCACCCGGCGCACCGTGCGGGCCACCTCGTCCCGCTCCGGATCGGCCAGGCTGGGCAGCCGCGAATCCAGCCGCAGCAGTTCGGCTTCCACCACCTCGGCGGCGCGCTGGCGCAGCGCGGCCACGGTCGGGGTGACCTCGGCCATCCGCTGGCCGGTCAGGTATTTGGCCAGCTCGTCGGCGACGATCGCGCGGGCGGCGGCGGTGTCGTCGGCGGCCGCGCCCGCCGCGGGGTCGCGCTGCAAGGTCTCGATGTCGATGACCGTCACGCCGGGCAGGCCGGCGACGGCGTGCTCTACGTCGCGGGGCAGGCCGAGGTCGCAGAACACCAACGGCCGTTCGGTGGTGGCGAATTCGGTGCCGCGCTCGCGCTCGGTCAGCGCCCGGTGCGTGTCGGCCAGCGTCACCACGTTGCCGACCGCGCCGGTACAGGTGATGACCACGTCGGCCGCGGCCATCGCCTCGGGCAGCCGGGACAGTTCCAGTGCCTCGGCGGCCACGCCGTAGCTGCCCGCGGTCTCGGCCAGCCGCGCGGCCCGGCCGATGGTGCGGTTCACCACGATGATCCGGCCGATGCCGGCCCGCGAAAGATGCGCCACCGCAAGGCTGCCCATCGCGCCGGCGCCGACCACGACGGCGGTCCGCCCGGCCAGCGGGCCGAGCACGTGCTGCGCGCGATCGAGCGCGACGGACACGACCGACGCTCCGGCCCGGTCGATTCCGGTCTCCGAGTGCACCCGCTTGCCGACCCGCAGCGCGTGCTGGGCCAGCTCGTGCAGGGTCCGCCCGACCGCCTGCTGCGCATCGGCGGAGGCGTAGGCGCCGCGGATCTGGCTGAGCACCTGCTGCTCGCCGATCACCATCGAGTCCAGCCCGCTGGCCACCGCGAACAGGTGCTCGGCGGCGGCCTCGCTGTAGCGCACGTAGGCGTGTTTGGTCAGGTCCGGCAGCGGCAGCCCGGAATGCTTGGTGAGCAGGTCGCCGACCTCGGCGAGACCGCCGTGGAACGCGTCGACTACGGCGTACACCTCGACCCGGTTGCAGGTCGAGACGATCATCGCCTCGGAGACGTGGCTCGAGGTGAGCATGCGGTCGATCAGCTTGGGGCGGTCGGCGTCGGCGATGGCCACCTTCTCCAGCACCGAGACGGGCGCACTCCTGTGCGAAATCCCGACCAGAAGAACGCTCATGGAGTAACCACCGATCCCTTGCTGCTTGGCTCCGTTGCCGTGTGCGAGGACGCCGTATGCGCGGCTGCCGAATGCTTGAGGGCCTGATGCACGGCCGAGGTGTGCGCGGTGGGCGCGCGGTGGCTGATCCGGCTCGGCCGCGCCACCTCGGGCGCCTTGGCCGCGGGCTCGGATGCGTTGTCCGCGTTGCGCACTCGCTCGAACGACAGCATCTGCAGCTCGACCGCGAGGTCGACCCGGCGCAGTTCGACCGTGGCCGGCGCGATCAGTTCGACGGGCGCGAAGCTCAGGATGGATTGCAGCCCGGCCGCGACCAACCCGTCGCAGGCTTGCTGCGCGGCATCGTCGGGCACGGTGATCACCGCGATGGTCGGGTCGAGCGCGGCGACCGCCTCGGCCAGCCCGGCGACGTCGCGCACCACCAAACCGGCGACCGAAAGGCCGATCACCTCGGGATGGTTGTCGAAGATGCCGACCACGGTGAAGCCACGCCGCTGGAATCCGCCGTAACCGACCAGGGCCCGGCCGAGATTCCCGGCGCCGACGAGCACCACGCGGTGTCCCTGCGACAGGCCGAGCACATCCTCGATCCTTGTCCTCAGCCTGGCTACGTCATAGCCGACACCCCGTACGCCATTGGGTCCGAGGAAGGAAAGGTCCTTGCGCAACTTCGCCGAATTGACACCCGCCGCGACAGCGAGTTCCTCACTCGATACGATGGCAACACCCTCGTCGGCCAACGTGGCGAGGACCCGGAGATAGGTCGCCAGACGCGCGACGGTGGCCTGCGGGATGTCCTTCTGCAGAGCCCTGCCGGAGACGCCGCCCGGCGCCTCATGCTGCTCTGTCACGTCGTCGGCTCCTCGTTCCGGCCCGATCGGGTTCCGGTTCGTCGCTGGACCTCTGGCCCGGGACGGTCCGGTGCCATGGTCGAAGTGTCGGAATGCTGGGTGTCTTTACGCGGTGGGCCCGCAGCCTCGGCAAGCGGGTCCGCGTGCCACCACCGTAACTGCTTGTGCAGCCCTTCACAAAGTCGGTGAAATTGGCCTCATTTTCCGTCGCGACCAGCGCTGCGGCCGAAACGGACAGTCATCGCTACCGGTCAGCGGCTCAAGTCCGCCCGCAATCGGGCCTCGTCGACGTCGAAATAGCTGTGCTCACGACCGTTGAGCAGCACGACTGGCAAACGATCGCCGAACTCCGCGCGCAGGCCGGGATCGGTGGCCGCGGCCTCGTCCACATCCAGCGTCGCGGGCTCGATGCCGAACTCGGCGCAGATCGTGCGCAGCTGGTCCAGCGCGGTTACGCACAGACCACAGCCGGATCTGGTCAACAGGGTCACCGAATGTGTGGGATTGGTCATGGCGGATATTAAATCCCCTCGCCACGCCCGAATCGGTCTGCCAGGTACTGCGATGACTGTCGGCCCGCCCGGTTACTGTGGACGTGGTTCGCGCGACGGGCGGAGGTATCGGTGCCGGAACGATCGAAGGTGGCAAGGGCCGGATTCATCGCGGGACGATTCGGCGAGTTTCCGGCGCGGTGGAATCTGGGCGCGATCGGCGAGGGTCTGCAGGATCAGCTGGCCCGCATCCCGCGCAGCCCCTTCGGCCCCAGCGAGGAAGAGCTGCGGGCCAACCTGGCCGGCGAGGCCAGCGCGAACGCCGCATTGTCCTTGCACGACGCGGAATTGGCGCTCGCCGAGCCCGATGACACCTCCCCGGAGGTGCCGCGCGATCTGACCGCGGCGGCGTTCTTCGACGTGGACAACACCATGGTGCAGGGCGCGTCGATCGTGCACTTCGCCCGAGGTCTGGCCGCGCGCAAGTACTTCAAGACCTCCGACCTGGTCGACGTGGCCTGGAAGCAGGTCAAGTTCCGGGTTACCGGGCGGGAGAACAGCTCCGACATGGTCAGCGGCAAGGAGAAGGCGCTGGCGTTCATCGCCGGACGCCCCACCGCCGAGCTGGCCGAGCTCGGCGAGGAGATCTACGACGAGATCATCGCGGACAAGATCTGGCCGGGCACAAGGGCTCTCGCGCAGATGCACCTGGACGCGGGCCAGCAGGTCTGGCTGGTCACCGCGACGCCGGTCGAGCTGGCCCAGGTGATCGCCAAGCGGCTCGGGCTCACCGGCGCGCTCGGCACGGTGGCCGAGAGCGTGGACGGCAAGTTCACCGGACGGCTGGTCGGCGACATCCTGCACGGCCTCGGCAAGGCGCACGCGGTGCGCACGCTGGCGATCCGGGAAGGGTTGAACCTCAAGCGTTGTACCGCGTACTCGGACAGTCACAACGACGTGCCGATGCTCTCGCTGGTCGGCACCGCGGTCGCGATCAACCCGGATTCGGATCTGCGCGAGGTGGCGAAGAACCGAGGCTGGGAGATCCGTGACTTCCGCACCGGGCGCAAGGCGGCGAAGATCGGCGTGCCGACCGCGCTGGCGCTCGGCGCCGCGGGCGGCGCGGTGGCCGCCGCGGTGACCCGCAAGCGGGATCACTGAGCACTGCGCACGAGCGCCGGAAACCAGTGCGGCCGAGGGGTTTACCGACTGGTGCCCGGCGATCGGGCCACTACCCGGTGAACGGGTTGCGGCGCTTGGTGAGCAGTTTGTAGAGCGTCGACTGGATGGTCTCGCGCACCTGGTCGGTGACCTCGAACATGGTCATCGGGTCGTCGGCGGCCTCCGGCTCGTAGCCGGTGGTGGGGATCGGGGCGCCGAATTCGATGTACCACTTCGACGGCAGCGGCAGCGCGCCGAGCGGGCCGAGCAGCGGGAACAGCGGCGTCACCGGGAAGTACGGCAGGCCGAGCAGCCGGGCGAGCGGTTGCAGGTCGGCCAGCTTCGGATAGATCTCCTCCGAACCCACGATGGAGCACGGGATGATCGGCACACCGGTGCGCACCGCCGCGGCCACGAATCCGCCGCGGCCGAAGCGTTGCAGCTTGTAGCGGTCGGAGTACTGCTTGCCGACGCCCTTGAAACCCTCCGGGAAGACGCCGGTGAGTTCGCCGGAGCGCAGCAGGCGTTCGGCGTCCTCGCGGCAGGCCAGGGTGTGCCCGGCCTTGCGGGCCAGCGCGCCGAGCACCGGCGTCTCGAAGATCAGGTCGGCGGCCAGCAGGCGCAGCGCGCGTTGCTTCGGGTGCCGGTCGTGGATGGCCAGTTGCAGCATCAGCCCGTCCAGCGGAATGGTGCCGGCATGGTTGGCCACGATCAGCGCGCCGCCGACCTCCGGGATGTTCGCCATCCCGCTGACCTGGACCCGGAACCACAGGTCCGACATCGGGCGCAGCGCGGGCAGGATGACCGACTCGAGCAGGTGCTCGTCGAAACCGAACTCGTCCACCTGGTAGTCGCCGGTGATCCGGCGGCGGGCGAAATCGGCGGTCTTGCCGATCTGCTTACCCAGCGCGCCGCGCACCAGGTCCGACAACGATTGCGGCGCAGCGGGTTCGGTGGCGGCCAGCCGATCGGTCAGCGAGGTCACCGGGCTGGGCGCCTCGCCCCGCGCATGCTCCGGCCAGCGCCGGGCGCTCGGGCGCGGGCGCGCGTCGTCCTGCAGGTCGTGGAGTTGGATGACTTTCGCTACGTCGTTCATTGCTGTGCTCCCGTACCGGCCCCGAGCAGGCCGAGCAGTTTGTTTTCTGCGGCATCGATCCACGCGGGATCGATTACGGGCCGCAACGCTGCGCCCCCGATGAAGTCGTCGAAGGCCTGCACCGTGGTCCAGCGCGGGACGAATCCGAGTTCGGCCCGCATCCGGGTGGTGTCCAGGCCGCAGCCGAAATGGAAGTAGTCGAGCTGTTCGCCGGAGAATTCACGCATGACCGGGCCCATCAGCACCCGGCCCGCCGTCCGGAACAGCGCGAACGGCACCGGCAGTTCGATCCGGCCCGCCCGCCGCACCGCTTGGGACAGCGCGAGCGCACCGTCGCCGGCGATGTTGTAGGTGCCGCCTCGGGCGGTCAGCGCGGCGTGCGCGAGCGCGGCGACCGCGTCCTCCTGATGCAGCAGCTGGATGCGCGCGTCGCGGCCGAAGACGGTCGGCGTGATCGGCGAACGGAGATACTGCACACCCCGGCCGGCCAACCGCGGTCCGACAATTGGTGCCAAACGCAGAATGGCGGTTGCAATATCTGGTCGCCGCCGTGCGAGCCCGCGCACGAAACCTTCGATGTCGATCATGTCGCGCGCGAACTCACCGCGGGGCGGAGTGCGCGCACTCATTTCTTCGGTGAATTTCGCCGGGTCCTTCGCGCTGCATCCGTAGACCGCGGAGGTGGAGCGCACGACCACCCGGCGCACCGTCGGCGCCTTCTGGCACACCGCGAACAACTGCATCGCGCCGAGCACGTTGAGGTCCTTCATCACCGCGCGATCGGCCCCGGCCGGCGGCTTGGCCAGCATCGCGGCGTGCACCACGGTGTCCACCGCGCAACCATCGATCACCTTACGGATCAACGGATTTCGGATATCCGCGCGGACGAACTCGGCGCGGCCCATGCGCCGCTGCAACTCCCGGCTCGGGGTCATGGTGTCGACCGCGATGATGCGCTCGATGTCGGGATCCTGGGCGAGACGAGCGACCACGTTGCCGCCGAAGAAGCGACTCGCGCCGGTCACCAACACGACTTTCGGCGTGTGTCCGTCTCGAGTGTCAGAAGCCACCGGCACCGCATCCCACCTTGGCAAGCCCCCATTTCACTTATTCCCCGGTTCCTAGGGTAGCCGCTGCGTTCACGGGTTCTGTTGGTATTTACCAGGTTCTAACGATGACTTCAGTCACCTGAAACACGCCGTGGTTTTAAAATTCGGTATTTCAAACAAAAAGACCCGCCACCTCACGGTGACGGGTCTTCGAGCTGACGCGCAGCGCTTACTTGCCGAGTTTGCGCCGCTGCACACGTGTGCGGCGAAGCAGCTTGCGGTGCTTCTTCTTCGACATGCGCTTGCGGCGCTTCTTGATCACAGAACCCATAGGGTTGTTCCTCGCGTTCTCTCTACTCGGCGCGCACGCTACACACGTACGCCAACTGACCGGTCGTTCGGCAAGCCTCACGTCCAGTGTCCGCGCCGCCGGGTACCACCGGACACCACAAGTGATGCCACCGGCGGGCGAACACGAACCGAGGGTCCATCGTACCGGCACGTCCGGCTAGCTTCGAAACCGCCTGATCCAACGCCGCCGGACCAGGTCCGTCGGCGTCCCGCGGCCCGTGGGCCACGGATGGATCAGGCGCTCATCCGGCGTCGAAGTAGGACGTCTCCAGATAGTCGTGCACCGCTTTGGCGTGCACCCGGAACGAACGACCCACCCGCACCGCGGGCAGCTCACCGGAATGCACCAGCCGGTACACCGTCATCTTGGACACTCGCATCAGGCTCGCCACCTCGGCGACCGTGAGGAACTGAGTGCCGCCGAGCATGGGTTGACCCTGCGACCCGGAACCACCTTGCGTCCGGGAACCAGCCCGGGCGCCTGAGGGACCTGGGCCACTCGAACTTCCTGAGCTACTTGCAGACATCTTGTTAGACATCATTGCACCATTGACCTCCGGCACGCCCGCGCCGCCGGCTTCCCCACCGGCGGAACAGACACGCACGTGCTGCTTGAAGCTTAGCGGGACCAGTGGTGTTACTGCGACGGGAGTGAGAAATCAGCTTTTCCCATTGGGAACCGACCGGTTGCTTGCTTGCGAACAGACGGTGACCGGCAGACTCACATCGCGCTGCCGACGCCCGGTCCGTCGCTTGTGCCGCCTACCTCGGCGGAGCGTTGCTTGGCCGCGTGCAGCGCCTCCAGGAAGGCGGAACGGACCCCGCCGCGCTCGAGCTCGCGCACCGCGGCGGCGGTGGTGCCGGCCGGCGAGGTGACCGCGGCGCGCAGCTCGGCCGCGCCCTGATCGGACTCGTCGAGCAGGGCGGCCGCGCCGACCATGGTCTGCACCACCAGCTGGGTGGCCACCTCGCGGGTCAGGCCGAGACCGACGCCGCCGTCCACCATGGCCTCCACGATCAGGAAGAAGTAGGCGGGCCCGGAGCCGGAGACCGCGGTGGCCGCGTCCATCTGCGCCTCCGCGACGGTGACCACCTTGCCGACGGCGCCGAGCACCTCGGTCACCAGTTCCAGCTGCGGCGGGCGCGCGTGCCTGCCCGGCGCGATCACGCTCATGCCCTGGCCGACCAGCATCGGCGTGTTCGGCATCACCCGCACCACCGGGAAACCGGCGGGCAGCTTCGCCTCCAGCCGCGCGGTGGGCACGCCCGCCGCCAGCGACACCAGGATCTGGTCGCGATCGGCGTCGACACTCGCGTTGTCGCTCAGCGCGGCCTTGCCCAGCGCGGTCATCACCGCGTCGACATCGGCGGGCTTGACCGCGACCACCAGCAGGTCCGCGCCGACCGCGGCATCGGCCACCGAGTCGGTCACCCGCACACCGAATCGCTCGGCGATCTGCGCCGCCCGCTCCGCGAACGTCTCGACGACAACCAGGTCCTTCGCCAGCCGCCCGGACTCGAGTAAGCCCGCGATCAGCGCCTCCCCGATGCGCCCGCCACCGATTACCGCAATTCTCGTCATGGGGGAAAAGCCTAGACGGCGCTCATCCCTGCGGAATCAGCGCCAGCTGGCGGCTCTGCGCGACGACCGCGCCGGTGGAATCGAGGATGAGCTGGTCCTCGTCGAAGAGCCGGGCGCCGACCTCGTGCGTGGTCGCGATGATGCGCAACCAGCCGGGGGCAGGCTTGCGGCGCAGGAAGGTGGTCATCTGGACGGTGGGTGACCAGCCGAAATGGCCCAGGTTGTACGGGACCGGCGGGCTCATGTCCGCGCTCATCATGGCGAAGAACATGGCGACCTCGGGGTCCTGCTGATCGGCGGCGCGCGGGCGCATCCACAGGCGCAGCCGCGGCTCGGCGGTCTGGCCGTCGAGGAAGCGGGCCCATTCGCGATCGATGTAGACCTCGGCGGCCTGCCCGACGTGCACCACCCGGCCCATCGGCGAGCCGGCGTCGTAGCCGACCGCGTCGGCGGGCGGTTCGACGGGCATGTCGCCGTGCTCGCGGGCGAACCGCGGCTCGGTATCGTCGAGGTGGCCGAAGGTGAGCGCGGTGCGGACCAGGGTGCGGCCGTTCTGGATCAGGTTCGCGTCGGCCAGGCAGATCTGGCGGCCGACCTTGCGGATGTGCACCTCGTATTCGACCTCGCCGGGGTCGGGTGCGCCGAGGAAGTCGGAGCTCGCGGCGATCGGCGCCATGCCGGCCAGGGCCGGATCGGCGGCGCGCAGCCACTTCAGGCCCGCGGCCGCGCTGGCCGCGACCATGGTGCCGCCGTGCACCTTCTTGCCGATGGTCCAGGTCTTGCCGATAGTGCCCAGGTAGCGACCGGTGTCGGGGGTGGTCGCGGGCAGCTCGGTCAAGGCGAGCACCCGGCTGAAGGGCGCATCGGTCTCGGTGACCGCCGCTAGGTCCAGCTCCGTCGTCATAGTCGCTCCTGTCGTCCACCGGCCGCGCGTCGGCGATCAGGGTTGCTGGTACGCGGCGTTCGTACAGCGTAGAACGAGGCGGCTCGGTGGGCACATTCCCGTCGGTCGGATGAACGCGATACGCATCACATCGGGGCGCGACGAGTCCGTCGCGCTGCCTCGTCTCGATGAATGCGGATGTACGACTGCAAAGCGATTGCGATGGAGAGCTTTTCGAACTTCAGTTACCAATGCGATTGCGGCACAGGAACTTTCACGTCAAGACTGATGTGCCGGAGTTGGCGCGGGAGCGGTCTGCCCGTTCAGGTGCAGCCGGGCGAACGCCAGCGTTCGATGCAGCATGGCCGCGCGATCCTGGGTGGTACGGGCGTTCTGGGTGTTGATCTCGGCCACCGCCTGACCGGCGAAACCATTGCGGACCAACGTGTCACACACCTCGACGCACGGCTGGGTGCCTTCCCCGGGAACGAGGTGCTCGTCGTGCGCGGCACCGCGGCCGTCGGCCAGATGCAGGTGCGCCAGGCCCTGACCCATTCGCGCGGCCAGCGCCAACGGATCCGCGCCCGCGGTCGCGGTGTGCGACAGATCGAGGGTGTAGTGCTCGAACCCGGTGTCGGTCGGGTCGTAGGACGGGCTGAACGCGGTGAGCCCGATCCCCGGCCCGCCGCGGCGCTCGAGCCGCTTCACCGAACGCTCGCCGCGCCCGAACAACGTGTCCGCCCGCATCGGGAACATGTTCTCCACCGCGACGATGACCGGGCTGTGCTCCTCCAGCTCGCCGACCTGCTCGGCGAAGTTCTCGGCATAGCGGCGCTGCCAGCGGAACGGCGGATGCACGACGACGGTGGTCGCGCCGAGCGCCTCGGCGGTGCGCACGCTGCGCTCCAGCTTCGCCGCCGGGTCCGCGCCCCAGACCCGCTGCGAGATCAGCAGGCACGGCGCGTGGATCGCGATCACCGGCACGTCGTACTTGCGCGAATAGGACTGCACCGTGGCGATGCTCTGGCTGGCCGGTTCGGCCCAGACCATCAATTCGATGCCGTCGTAACCGAGTTCGGCCGCGTACCGGAACGCCGCCTCGGTGTTCTGCGGATACACCGACGCGGTGGAGAGTCCGACCAGGATCTGTCGCCGGGTCTCGTCCGTCTGTCCGATTTTCCCCACTGCCGCTCCCTGCCTCAGTTCGTACTGAGCAGAAAGGCTAGCGGTCCCAGCGTGACGAAGACGCCCACGACCACCGCGATCACCGTGCTGAGCACGTCGTCGGTCCGGCGCAGGATCCGCACGAGCGCCACCAGGCCGAGGATCACGATCATCGCCAGGGCCAGCGCCACCCAGGGGAGCATCTCCCACATCCGCTCGAAACCCTTGAACAGCAACATGCCCGCGACGGCCGCGCCGGTGCTCTGACCGCCCAGGATCATCCACTGGCGACGGTTGGCGTCGTCTTCGGCCTTTCTGGCCTTGCGCGCGGAGCGGCGCGGCGATGCCGCGCGGCCGGTCTGCTCGTCCTCGTCGAAATCATCGAGCTCGTCGTGCTCGTCGTCCAGGTCGACGGGCTCGAAGAAATCGGTCTTGCCGTCGTACAGGTCGAGCTCGTCGACCGGGGCGCGGTCTTTCGAACGGCCACGCTTGCCCCGGCCTGCCGCCCGTTCGGCGTCCGCGCGTTCGGCGCGCTCGACCCCGTCCCGGAGCAGGTCGCCGGCCACGGTCTGGCCGGACACGAGTTGCTGGTCCTGACTGGCCAGCGACCAGGCGGCGGTCGAGATGCCCTCGTCCGGCGGTGGGTCGTTGCGTTGCGGCGCATCGGGTTTGCGTCTTCGGGCCGACCAGGCGGGCAGGGCGCCCTCGGGCGAACCGTTGCGGTGCGGGGCGCGCGGCGGCGGTTCGGGCGTCGGGGCCCAGGGCGCGGTGGCTCTGGACTCCGGCAGCGGCGGCGCGGGTTCGGGGTCGTAGTCGGCGGCCGTCGGCGACCAGGCCGCGGTCGACGGGGCGAGGTCCTCGGCTTCGGCCTCCGCGGCGCGGCGCCGGGCGGCCCGGCCGCCGGTCACTCCGTTGCGGCCGTTGCGCTCCGGTGGCGCGGCGCTCGCTCCCCCGCGCAGTGGCCGCACCTCGGTGGTGGCGTCGTCGTGGTCGTCGTGTCTGCGCCGCCGGCCGGAGCGCGGGGTCTCGTCCGGCAGCGGGTCGCTCGCGTACGGGTTCGGCGACGGAGCGTAGGGATTCGGCGAAGGCGCGTACGGGTTCGGCGACGGGGCGTACAGGTCGGCGGCCGGCGGGTGCGACGGCAGCGGATCCACGAGCGGGTCGTGCCGCGGCATCTCCCGGCCGGGCATCTCCCGGCCCGGCATCACCCGGTTCGATCGGCCGGGCAGCGGGTCGGCCTGCTCGGGCTGGGCGTACGCGGCCAGCGGGTCGTACATCGAGATCGGGCCGGACATCGGCGAATACGCCGACGGGTCCGGCGCGGGTGGCGTGTATGCGACAGGTTCCGGCGCGGGCGGTTCGTAGGCCGGCGGTTCGTATACCGGCTCGGGCTCGGCGTCCGGCGCGGCATGCGAGGACTGCCCGCTGCCGATGGCGGGCATGTCTCCGGTCAGCTCGGCCACCGAGATCCCGCGGCCGCCGCGGCGGCGCCGGCCACCACCGGACGAGCCACTCTGCTGCCCGTTCCGGGCCAGCAGCTCGGCGACCGATAGCTGTTTAGAGTCCTCGCTCATGACTCCACCTCGCTAGCGCTCGGCTCCGTCACGCGCGAAGCACGCTGTGACACGATTCGTTCGCTGCGCTCTCTCATGACGACACCGTTCCTATCGGCCCCGGTAGCGCGGCATCACCTGGCACCGCGCGGCCGCTAGTGGCCGCGGGGCCCGGTAAGGGTGTCGCTCGGGGTCCGCCATTCATATCGGTATCCAGTTTGCGCAGGATCAGACCTTCCCGCAGCGCCCAGGGACAAATCTCCAAGGATTCCAGCGATAGTGCCCGCATACTCGCCTCCGCGACCAATGCGCCAGCCACCAATTGCTGTGACCGATCGGAACTTACGCCTTCTAATTCTGCACGGTCGGCCGCCGTCATCCGCGAGATGAACGCAATCAGTTGGCGCAGACCTGAGCTGGTGAGTGTACGACGCACCCGCGGGCCCGCCGCCGAGGGTGCCGCTCCGGTCAGCCGGGCCAGCGAGCGGAAGGTCTTCGAGGTGCCAACGGCCAGATCTGGTTTACCCGTGTCCAGCAGCTGTTTCGCGGGCAACGCGAGCTCCGCGTCGAGCCAGTCGCGCAGCACGTTGACCCGGCGCTTGCCCGGCGGGTCCTCCTTCAGCCACTCCCTGGTCAACCGTCCGGCGCCGAGTTGCAACGACAGCGCGAGATCGGGTTCCTCGTCGCCACCGCTGGTCATTTCCAGCGAACCGCCGCCGATGTCCAGATTGAGGATGCGGCCCGCGCTCCAGCCGAACCAGCGGCGCACCGCGAGGAAGGTCAGCCGGGCCTCGTCGACCCCGGACAGCACCTGCAGCGCCACGCCGGTCTGGGCGCGGACACGCGCGAGCACGTCCTCGGAATTGGTCGCCTCGCGCAGCGCGGAGGTGGCGAACGGCATCAGCTCGACGCACTTGGAAGTCTCGGCGATGCTGGCGAATTCGGCGACCGTGGCGATCAGCCGCTGCGCGCCCGCCTCGGTGATTCTGCCCTCGTCATCGATGTTTTCCGACAGCCGTAAAGTGGCCTTGGTCGAGCTCATCGGCATGGGGTGACCACCCCGATGCGCGTCCACCACCAGCAGGTGAACGGTATTGCTTCCGACATCGAGTACCCCAAGCCGCACATGAACACGGTACTGGGTGATCCGGTCCTATAGGTTAAGCGACTGAACTGTTAGCGTTCCGAGGTGTGACGGTAGGCGCATCAACCAGCGGCCAGACCCGGCCCCGACCAGCGGGGAAGATCGATCCGAGTCCCGAGGTCGACATGGATTTCCCCCGCGAATGGATCGAGTTCGTCGATCCAGCAAACGACGAGCATCTGATCGTCGCCGATCTGACCTGGCTACTGTCCAGCTGGACCTGCGTGTTCGGCACGCCGGCCTGCCAGGGCATCATCGCCGAACGACCCGATGACGGCTGCTGTTCGCACGGCGCGTTCCTGTCCGACAAGGACGATCGCAAGCGGCTGCAGAACGCTGTGAAAATGCTCACACCCGAGGACTGGCAGCTCATGGGTGAGGCGACGGACGCGGCGGGCAAGGTGACCAAGAAGGGCTACCTGGAGCTCGACGAACTCGAGGACGAGCCCGCCCTGCGCACCCGGCGCTTCGACGGAGCCTGCATCTTCCTGAACCGGCCCGGTTTCGAAGGCGGCGTGGGCTGTTCGCTGCACAGCATGGCGTTGCGCCGCGGCATCGAGCCGCTGGAGGTGAAGCCGGACGTGTGCTGGCAGCTGCCGATCCGGCGCACCCAGGAGTGGGTGGACCGGCCCGACGGCGTGCAGATCCTGCGCACCACGGTCACCGAATACGACCGGCGCGGCTGGGGTCCCGGCGGCGAGGACCTGGACTGGTACTGCTCCGGCTCGCCGGACGCGCATGTCGGCACCCGCCCGGTCTGGCAGTCCTACGGTCCCGAGCTGAAGGAGCTGCTCGGCGGGCCGGCCTACGAGGAACTGTCCAGGCACTGCAAGCGCAGGCAGGGGCTCGGGCTGATCGCGATCCACCCGGCCACGGTGCACGCGGACCGGATGCGCGACGATGCCGGCACCGCGTCCGCGTGAGGCCCTCGGAATGCGAGCTTGCACCCCGTTCACCTCGAAGGCATGCGATCTTCACCCGTTTGCGGTTTGATGTGCGGTCATGTCCAAAAAAGTTTTGACCCTGGCCGCCGTCGCGCTCGGCGCCGCACTCTGCCTGCCCGCAGTCGCCAACGCCGAACCGAACGGTGACCCCGCCAAGTACGCCGACTTCACCGCGGACTTCCTGCCCGCCAACACCCCCGAGGCGCCCGGCGCCGCGGCGGCAGGCAAGAACCTGATCATGAGCCCGTACGGCACCTCGCGCACCATCGCGTGCCGCGGCACCAGCGCGGCGGACGTGTACGACTGCATGCAGGAAGACGACCTGGGCTGGATCTCGTTGCGCAAGATCGACGTTCCGGGCGTCGGCCCGACGTGGACCTACCTGCCCTGAGTAGCAGACAACTGAGTCACGGCCGAGGGCATCGCAGCGCCCTCGGCCGTTTCTTTTTGCCCGACAATGGAATTGGCGTACCCAGGCAGCACTCGGCTGCCGACCCGTGGCCGGCAGCCGTTGGCCCGCTGAGGTTTACGCCTCCAGTTTGTAGCCCAGCCCGCGGACCGTGACCAGATGCTCCGGCTTGGCCGGGTCCGCCTCGATCTTCGAGCGCAGCCGCTTCACGTGCACGTCAAGGGTTTTGGTGTCACCGACGTAGTCGGCGCCCCAGACGCGATCGATCAGCTGGCCACGGGTGAGCACCCGGCCGGAATTGCGCAGCAGGTACTCGAGCAGGTCGAATTCCTTGAGCGGCAACGTCACCGGCTTGCCGTTCACCAGCACGGTGTGCCGGTCCACGTCCATCCGGACGGGGCCGGCTTCCAGCACGCCGCTCTCGTTGGTGCCGTCCAGCTCGTCGCCCGCGCCGCGGCGCAGCACGGCCCGGATGCGCGCGATCAGCTCGCGCGCGGAGTACGGCTTCGTCACGTAGTCGTCGGCGCCGAGCTCCAGCCCGACCACCTTGTCGATCTCGCTGTCCCTTGCCGTCACCATGATCACCGGCACGCCGCTGCGGGTGCGCAACTGCTTGCACACGTCCGTGCCGCTCATGCCCGGAAGCATGAGATCGAGCAGCACGATGTCCGCACCGGACCGATCGAACTCGGCGAGCGCGGATGGCCCGTCACCGACAACGGTGACCTCGAAACCCTCCTTGCGCAGCAGGAACGCGAGCGGATCGGCCAGCGACTCCTCATCCTCGACGATCAACACACTCGTCATCTGCGTGCCTCCACACCATTTGGTCGGCCCGCCCCTGAGGGGCGCGGGCTTGTTTCTCTCGAGCTCACCGTCGGGCCGGCGGAATCCTCTTCTCCGTCGGCCTCGTGGTGGGCAGGTATTCGCAGGGTGAACGTCGAACCGGTGCCCAACTTGCTCCACAGGGTGATCTCACCGTTGTGGTTGGCGGCCACGTGCTTGACGATAGCCAGGCCGAGCCCGGTACCGCCGGTGGCGCGCGAGCGGGCCTTGTCCGATCGGAAGAAGCGTTCGAACACCCGCTCTTGGTCTTCTTTGGCGATGCCGATTCCGCGATCGGTCACGGCCATCGCGACATGGTCGCCACGTAATGACCGGCTGACCGACACATGGGAGCCGGCCGGTGAGTACGCTATCGCGTTCTCCACCAGATTTGATAGGGCTGTGACCAGCAAGGTTTCATCGCCGAGCACTTCAAGGCCGCTGGGGCGGTCGGTGCTGACGGTGATTCCGGCGGCCTCGGCGGCGGTGCGCGACCGGTCGACCGCCTGCATCACGACGGTGTCCACGTCGACCACCTCGAGCTCGGGTAGCTTCTCCGCGCCCTGCAGCCGGGACAGCGCAATGAGTTCAGTCACCATTTTGCCGAGCCGCCGCGATTCGCCCAGCACGCGCTGTCCGAAATGTCGCACCGCTTCGGGATCTTCCGCGGATTCGAGCATTGCCTCGGCCAGCAGGCTCATCGCGCCGACCGGCGTCTTGAGCTCGTGGCTGACGTTGGCGACGAAGTCGCGCCGGGTGGCCTCCATCCGGGCCTGCTCGGAGTCGTCGTCGGCGAACAGGACGGTGAAGTTGGTGTCCTCGCGGGATAGCTGGCGGGCCACGCCGCGCACCGCGATCCGGCCGCGGCCGGGCACCGGGTTCTTCGCGGTCAGGTCGAATTCGGCGGATTCGCCGGTGGCCAGCACCTTCTCCACCGCGGCCCAGGCGCGCTCGTCCAGCAGCCGGTTGCGGACCAGGCCGAGTTCCTCGGCGCGTGGATTGACCAGCACCACGTCGCGGTATTCGTCGACCACCGCGATGCCGCTCTCGGAGGCGAGCACGATCAGGTCGAGCACCTGCGACATGGTCAGGCCGGAATCCGCTTGCCTGCGGGCCTGCTGCCTGGCATTCATATAGGGGATAAGTAGCCCGCCGACTGCCAGACCTACGACAGCCGCAAGGACTGCCAGTAGGACGGCTTGCGGAACACTCACACTTGAATCGTACGGTCGCGTAGGACGTATCCAACTCCGGGTACACGATGTTTCGCGCAGGTCATGGCCACTTCTGACGCTGTTAGCCGACCGTTTACGTGCCGTTCGGTATGTCTCAGCCGCATTGTTGTGTGTGCTGGTGGAGGCCGAATTTCAGTCGTCTTCGGGATCCGGGCCCGTCAGGCCCGCGCCGACGGCGCGACCGTGCCTGTCCACCCAGTCGCCGAGCGCGTAGATGGGGATGAGCAAGTCGCGGCCGGCTTCGGTCAGCTCGTATTCGACGCGCGGCGGGGCTTCGGCGTAGCGACGCCGTTCGATCAGGGTCATCTGTTCCATCCGGCGCAGGGTCTGGGTCAGCATCTTCTGGCTGATCCCGCCGATGGTGGCGCGCAGGTCGCTCGGGCGCATCGGGCCGTCGCGCAGCATATAGACGACGACCGGTAGCCAGGAGTTGCCGAAGATGTCCACCCCCATCCGGGCCGGGCAGTCGGATTCGAATTCGCCGTAGGGCGCGAACTCGACCGGGTCGGCGGTGATCGGCTCGTGCCCGGCGGTCATGCGTTCCAGCATGCCAGCGCCGTTGCGCACCCGCAGGTGCCTATCGGTCTGCCTAGCGTTTGTGCCGGAGACCTTTCGAGCTAGGAGTCGACATGCGAATCGGAATCATCGGGGCGGGCGCGATGGCGCGGGCGCTGGGTGACGGGTGGGCCGCGGCGGGGCACGAGGTCCTCGTCGGGGCCAGATCCGCCACCGCGGCAGGGGAATTGGCGGCGGCGATCGGCGGGCGGGCCGGAAGCATCCGGGACGCTGCCGGTTTCGGTGACGTGGTGTTGCTCGCGCTGCCGGTGGATGCCCTGGACGAGGTCTTGCGGACGGCAGACGGGTTACTCGCCGGGCGGACGGTCATCGATTGCACCAACGCCTTCGCACCGGATGCCGCAGCACCCGAAGGCGTGACGGCGTTCGTGCTTTCGGAAGACGCTGTCGCCGAACGTATTGCGGCGGCATCGGGAGCTCACGTGGTGAAGGCGTTCAACGTGTGCGCGGCCGAGGTGTGGGAGTCGGAGACGCGCGTGTTCGAGGGACGCAGGCTGGCGGTGCCGTTGTGCGGCGATGACCCGGCGGCCGTGCAGCGAGTCGCCACCCTGGTGGAAGACCTGAAGCTGCAACCGCTTTCGGCCGGTGGACTGCACCGAGCCAAGTATCTGGAGGCGGTGTCGGTATTCACCGTCGGGCTGTGGTTCGCCGGGCAGGACGCCCGCGCGATCTTCCCGCCGCTGGACGCGGCGTTCGCCGTCGCCGACTGACCCTGGAATCCGGCCTGAGCATGCACTATTCGCTCATACCCCGCGAGTTCGAGCTTTGATGCGCGATAAGTGCACGCTCAGACCGGGTTACGGTTTACCAGCCCGAGTTCCCGCGCACCGGGATATTCACGAAACTTGGCTGGTTCTGGTCGAGCAACAGGTGCTGCGGACGCAGCCCACTGTCCACGAGCAGCGGCATCGGCGGCAGACCCCGGGGGAAGTTGCCGGCGTAGACATCGACCCGCAACCGGTGTCCTGGTTGCAGCACCGCCTCGATCCCGGGCACCGAAATGTCCAGCGCCGTCGGCTGTCCCGGCACCATGGGCTGCCTGCTGTCCAGCGACAGATCCGGCACGGGCTCGGTGTAGTCGCCGTTCGGCAGGCGGGTGCTGCGGCTCTCGTCGATGGCGCGCAGCGAGGAGACCAGCTGGCCCGAGGACAGCACCGACGATCGCCCGTCCGGCGCGACGTCGTTCACCGTGACCGTCCAGTAGCCGTCGGTGGCGTCGTGGACGGTGTTGAGCCGCACCGCGATCGGGCCGGAGATGGTGGTCGGCTCGGGCACCGGCGCGCTGGTGAAGGTCAGCCCGCCGAGTTCCTGGATGCGCGCGTCCTTGCTGCACCCGTCGATGATCGAGGTGGCGCCCGCCGACTCCTGCGCCATGTCCCGGGAGCACAGCCCGGTCAGACCCGGCGCGACGGTGAGCTGGTCCAGGGCCGGGCTCGGCGCGCCGAACAGCGAACCGTCGTGCACGCTGGTCGCGGTCCCGCTCGGCGCGGCGGACAGGTACATCCGCCGATAGTCGACGCCAGGCTGCGGGAAGGACGGCGAACTGATCCAGCCGCCGCCCTGCTGGCGCAAGGTCACCGGGCCGTACTCGTCGATGCCGTTGTCGATTCCCTTGAGCCACTTGTCGAACCAGGCGCGCTGCAACACGTCCATCCGCGGCGGCAGGCCGGGACGGCCGGACTCGTTGCCGTTGCTGATGTGGTAGCCGTCGCCGACGAAGAGCTGTTTCTGCCCCGGCGGCAACGGAATCTGCCGGTAGACGTCGGCCTGCGAGTTGACGAACACGTCGTGCCAGCCGCCGGTCACGAAGGTGGGCACGGTGATTCGGCTCGGATCGGTCTCCCACGACTGCCGGAACGGGCTGTCGGCTTGCAGCAACGCCTGCACCTTGGGATCGAGCTGATCGATCTCCGGCGTGACGAGCACGTTCAGCAGCGCGTCGACAAAAGTGAACGGGTCGGCGAGCCGATCCTTCAGCCACTGCATGTCGAACTGCCCCCGGGCCAGCGCCGTGAGATCGGGCATCAGTTTCGCGCCGTTCACCGCGAGCAGCCAGGCGGGCATGAAGGTGACGCCGATGGCGCCGCCCGGTGCGACCAAGTCGCGGAACGGATTCCGGCTCGGCACCACCGGGAAGATCGCCTTCAACGCGGGCGGATTCTTCGCGGCGACCTGCAATTGGTTCAGGCCCGAATAGGAGACGCCGTTCATCCCGATGTTCCCGGTCGACCACGGCTGGTGCGCGGTCCAGTCGATCACCTCGACGGTGTCCTGCTGTTCCCGATAGCGCAGCAGATCCCAATCCCCCTGGGAGAAACCGGTTCCCCGGACATCGACGACGACCTGGGTGTAGCCGCTCTTGATCAGCTGCCGGTCCACGGTGAAGTTGCGCAGCAGGCCGCCGCCGAGCGCCTTGGTGAGATCGGTGATGCCGGAGAACGGGGTGCCGGACAGGTCGACGTCGCGCGCCACCTGCATGACCGCGTCGGACAGCCACGGGACCGAGATCAGGCTGTCCGCGATCATCGAGCCGAGCTTGGTGTAGGGCGTCATGTTCACGATGGTCGGCGTCGGCGCCGAAATCGGTTGTCCCGCGGCGTCGGCCGGGTGATAGACGTTCCCCTTGAGCACGGTGCCGTCGCTCATGGTGATCGGCACGTCCCATTCGATGAAGACGTTCGGGTACTGCTGCGGGCCGTCCTCGGTGGCGGCCCAGGCCGCGCCGCTGGCGGCGCCGTCCGGGCCGACCGGGGTCGCGCCGGCGGAGGGTGAAAGGAAGGGGGACAAAGCGACCGCCGCGACGCACAGCGCCGCGCTCCGGAGCGCATACCTCATTGGATCCACTCTCTTCGGGAACAGATGCTCTCTAACCGTAGGGAGGGAACCAGGAACTGTCTCAGATTCGTGGCAGAACAGCGAAAAATCGTGCAGGTTCACAAAGTTCCCAGCGCGGAACCGATTCAACGCCACAACTGCGAAAGGGCGCCTTCGCTCGAATCTCTCGAGATGAAGGTGCCCTTTCGGATATTCAGCCCGGAATCACCAACCGGGATTTCCGCGCACCGGCACATTCACGAAGCTCGGCCGGTTCGGATCCAGTTGCACGTGTTGCGGTTTGAGGCCGGTGTCGATCAGCATCGGCAGGATCGGCAGGCCCTTCGGGAAGTTGCCCGCGTAGACATCCACGCGCAGCCGATGCCCCGGTTGCAGGATCGCCTCGGTGGCGGGCAGCGCGATATCCAGGGTCGTCGCCTCGCCCGGCACCGTCGGCTGCCGGGTGTCCAGCGAGGTGAACGGCCGCGGGTCGGTGTAGTCGCCGTTGGCGGACTTGCTGCTGTTGGCCTCGTCGACCTCGCGCAGCGACGCCATCAGCTGCCCGGAGGACAGCACCGTGGATTGCCCGTCGGGCGCGACATCGTTCACCGTGGCCACCCAGTAGCCGTCCGGCGCGTCCTGGACAGTGTTGAGCCGCACCGCGATCCGGCCGGAGACGGTGGTCGGCTCGGCGACCGGGTTGCTGGTGAAGGTCAGGCCGTTCGTTTCCGCGATCCGGGAGTCCTTCCCGCAACCGTCGATGATCGACAGCACACCGGCACTGCCCTGCGCGGCGTCGTTGGAGCACATCGTGGTCAGGCCGGGCGCGATGGTCAGGCGCGCGGTGTCGCCGTTGGCGGCCGCGGTGAGCGATCCGTCGTAGGCACTGTTCGCGGTGCCACTTCGGTTGGCGGACAGATACATCCGGCGATACTCCGGATCCTGCGAACCCGTGTTCTCGGTCGGCTCGGCGAAGGAGTCGGTGGTGATCCAGCCACCGCCCTGCTGCCGCAACGTGATCGGGCCGTATCGATCGATGCCGTTGTCGATTCCCTTGAGCCACTTGTCGAACCACGCCCGCTGCAACACGTCCAGGCGCGGCGGCAGGCCGGGCTTGGCGTACTCGTTGCCGGAGTTGACGTGGTAGGTGTTGCCCATCAGCAGCTGCTTCTGCCCGGCGGGCAGCGGAATCTCGTTGTAGATCTTCGATTCCGAGTAGGTGAACAGGTCGTGCCAGCCGCCGGTGACGAAGGTCGGCACCTGGATCTTGGACGGATCGCTCAGCCAGCCCTGACGCGGCGTGGAATTGCCGGTCAGCAGTTCCTTCGCCCGTGGGTCCAGGTCATCGATGCGGGCGGTGGTGTAGACGTTCAGCAGAACGTCCATGAACGTCAGCGGATCTTTCACCCGATCGGCGAGCCATTGGGTGTCGAACTGCCCGTTGATCACCGAGGCCAGGTCGGGCACCAGCTTGAGCCCGTTGACCGCGGTCAGCCACAGCGGAATGAAGGTGAGACCGAAGCCGCCGCCGGGCGCCAGCACGTCGTTCATCAGGTCGCTGCCGGGCACCACGGGGAAGATCGCCTTCAGTGCGGGCGGGTTCTGCTGCGCGGCCTGCACCTGATTGATGCCGGAGTAGGAGATGCCGTTCATGCCGATTCGTCCGTTGGACCACGGCTGACGCGACGCCCAGTCGATCACCTCGACGGTGTCCTGCTGCTCGCGCTGGCGCAGCATGTCCCAGACACCCTGGGAGAAGCCGGTTCCGCGCACGTCGACGACCACCTGTGAGTAGCCGCTCTTGATCAGCTGGCGGTCCACGGTGAAGTTGCGCAGCTCGCCGCCGCCGAACGCCTTGGTCATGTCGGTGAGCCCGGACAGCGGGGTGCCGCTCAGATCGATCTCCCGGAGCAACCCGAGCAACGCGTCGGACAGGCCGGGGATGGACTGCGCGTGGTCGGCCAGGTTGGACACCAGCTTGGTATACGGCGTGAGGTTCACGACGGTCGGCGTCGGCGTATCGATCGGGCGGCCGGACGCGTCCGCGGGGCGATAGACGTTGCCCTTCAGGACAGTTCCGTCGCTCATCGTGATCGGGACATCCCACTGGATGTTGATGTTCGGGTACTGCTGCGGACCATCCTGGGTCGCCTGCCAGGCCGCGCCGGCGGCTCCGCCATCGGGACCGGTCGGGGCAGGCGCGGCGGAGGCGCCGCTGGTGAGGAACGGGACGAGCATCGCGGCGGCAACTGCCGCGACCGTTGCGCGCAACACGTGCTTCATCAGGCGTGATCTTCCTCTCGGACTGGTCGAACGCCCAAAGTGTACATACCTACTTGTCGGTAATGACAAGGGGTAACACGTACTTATTTCGAATAGAGGTTCACATACAGCAACCGGGGAGATCATGCCACGCCTAAAGCCCTGGTAACCGGGATTCAGCCGGTATGCCACCAGGAGAACCAGCGCTCACTGTGCACTCGCCCGAACTCGCCATTCACCACTGGCACTCAGCCGCCGATGTGTCGGAGAACACGTCTGACCAGCACGGATCCCGCCATACCGAGGGAACACGGGCAACCCGGTAGCAGACCTGCGGCTACACCCGCTCGACCTGCACGAAACACCAACGCGCCGTGCCCAATTCAGAGCACGGCGCGTTGATTCAGTCGAAAAAGGTTACTTGCCACCCTGATTCGCGACAGCGGCGGCACCGGCCGCGGCCGCTTCCGGATCGAGGTACTCGCGCGGCCGAACCGGACGCAGGTTCTCGTCCAGCTCGTAGCGCAGCGGGATGCCGGTCGGGATGTTCAGGCTCGCGATGTCCTCGTCGGAGATCTGGTCGAGGTGCTTGACCAGCGCGCGCAGCGAGTTGCCGTGCGCGGCGACCAGCACGGTCTTGCCGGTCAGCAGATCCTTGGAGATGGTGTCCTCCCAATACGGGACCATCCGCTTGACCACGTCGAGCAGGCACTCGGACTTCGGCACCTCGATGCCGGCGTAGCGCGGGTCGCCCTCCTGGCTGTACTCGTCGCCCGGATCGATGGCCGGCGGCGGGGTGTCGTAGCTGCGCCGCCACAGCATGAACTGGTCGTCGCCGTACTTGTCCCGCACCTGCGCCTTGTTCTTGCCCTGCAACGCGCCGTAGTGGCGCTCGTTGAGCCGCCAGTCCCGGATCACCGGGATCCAGTGCCGGTCGGCCGCGTCCAGCGCGAGGTTGGCGGTGCTGATCGCGCGGCGCAGCAGCGAGGTATAGACGACGTCGGGCAGGATGCCGTGCTCGGCGAGCAGCTCCCCCGCGCGCTTGCCCTCGGCGATGCCCTTGTCGGTCAGATGCACGTCCACCCAGCCGGTGAACAGATTCAGGGCATTCCATTCGCTCTCGCCGTGGCGCAGCAGCACGAGGGTGTAGGTCATGCGGGCCATTGTTCCATTCAGGTCTCAGCCGATCGCGTCGGCGGTGGCCTGGCCCGTGGCGAGCACACCCGCGCCGACCAGGGTGGCGCCGTTGCTGATCCGGGACAGTTCGACCCGCAGGTCGCGGGTGAAGTCGAGGCGGGCGTGCTTGTCCAGCGCGGCGCGCATCGGTTTCCACAGTGGCTCACCGGATTGCGCGAAACCGCCGCCGATGACGCAGATGTCCACGTCGAGCAGCGCGGCGGCCGAGGCGATCGCCTGACCCAGCGCGGTGCCGGCCCGGTGCAGCGCGGCGAGGGCGATCTCGTCGCCGGCGTGCGCGGCCTCGGACAGCTCCTTGCCGGTGGTGCCCTGCCAGCCCTGCTGGGTCGCCCAGCGCACCGAGGACATGCCGCTGGCCACCGCCTCGACGCAGCCGACGCCGCCACACAGGCAGGGCGTGTCCCAGCCGGGCACCACGATATGACCGATGTGCCCGGCATTACCGGTGCGTCCGACGACGACCCGGCCGTCCGCGATGATCCCGCCGCCGATCCCGGACGAGACGGTCATCGCCAACCCGTTCGGGATTCCGCGCAGCGCGCCGACGTGATGCTCGGCCAGCGCCAGGCAGGCGCCGTCGATCGCGAAACTGATGGTCGCCGTGGGGAACAGCTTCTGCACGGCGGCGACGATCTCGAAGCCGGACTTCCACTCGGGGATGTTCAGCGGGGCGGTGACCCCGGTGCGCACGTCGACCGGTCCGGCCGAGCCGATGCCGATCGCGGTGATCGGCTCGTCCCCGGCGACCTCGAGCAACAGGTCGCGGCAGGCTTCCCAGACCGCCTCGGGCGGCACCACGATCTGCCGCACGGCGTGCACGTTCGTGCCGTCGTGCACCAGGCCGGCCGCGAACTTCGACGCGCCGATGTCCAGCGCAAGAACCGTCATCGAAGTGAATTTACGGCTTGTCGGCCGCGTCTACCAGGTGTTCGAAGGCACGCAGGTTCTTCAGCGATTCCCCGCGCGACACCCGCCATTTCCATTCCTTGCGAATGGATTCGGCGAAGCCGAGCTCGAGCAGCACGTTGAAGTCCGCGTCGACGGCCTCGAGAATCTGCCCGAAGACCCGGTCGAGTTCGTCGGCGGTGAGGGCATGCGTGGCGATCTGGCCGACCAGGTAGATGTCGCCGACCCGGTCCAGCGTGTAGGCCACGCCGTAGAGCCTGCGGTTGCGGCGGAGCAGGAATTTGTAGACGCCCTCGAAGTTCTCGTCCGGCTTGCGGCAGACGAACGATTCGATGCGCACCCCGTGCTTGCCGACGGTGAGCATCACGCTGGTCTTCAGCTTGCGCTCGCCGGGCAGGATGACGACGAACGTCTCCGCGCCGGAGCGGTCGTACTCGATCTCCCGGTCCCGCAGGGTCTCATCGATCAGCTGAGCGCTTGCCTGTACCTCGTTCACCGGCGTGCTCCCATCCGACGCCGCCACAGCGCCCGCGACCTGGCCTGACTGGATTCCAGGCTAATGCGTTCACCGGGTACCCGTTCGCGCACGTCGTCACGCAGCGTGCCGCTCATCCGACCGGCGCCGAGGGCGGAGCGTTCGGCGCGGAAATCGGTGAGTGCGGCGGAATAGCTGGCGAGCAATCCGTCGGCGGTGTGCTCCCAGGAGAAGTTGGCGGCGTGCTCGACCGCGCGCCCGCTCATCCGGCGCAGCCGGTCGGGATCGTCGAGCAGATAGCCGAGGGCGCCGGCCCAATCCGGCGTCCGGTGACCAGGCACCAGCAGGCCGGTTTCGCCGTGCCGGACCGCCGTGCCGAGGCCGCCGACGTCGGCGGCGAGCACCGGGGTGCCGCTGGCCTGGGCCTCGATCGCGACCAGGCCGAAGGATTCGTTGTAGCTGGGCACCGCGACCAGATCGGCTGCGCGATAGACCAATACGAGCCGGTCCGGCGGTTGCGGCGGCATAAAGGTGACGCGGTCGGCGATGCCGAGGGCGGCGGCCAGCTCGATCAGCGCGTCCGGGCGTTCCAGGCCGGTGCCGGACGGACCGCCGACGATCAGCACGCGAAGTTTGTGGGCCGGGTCGGCGCGCAGCACCTCGGCCGCGGCGCGCACCAGCACGTCCGGCGCCTTCAACGGCTGGATCCGGCCGACGAACGCGACGACCTGTTCGTCGGCGGCCAGGCCGAGCGCGGCGCGGGCCGCGGCCTTGTCGCCCGGCTGATACCGGGTCAGGTCCGCGCCGGGCGGCACCACGTCGATGCGTTCGGGCTCGGCGCTGTACAGCTCGACCAGCTGACGGGCCTCGTCCGCGGTATTGGCGACCAGCCGATCCGCCTCGCCGATCACCTGCTTCTCGCCGATCTCGCGAGTCAGCGGCTCCGGACAGTCACCGTCGGCGAGCGCGGCGTTCTTCACCGCGGCCAGCGTGTGCGCGGTGTGCACCAACGGCACCCGCCAGCGATCCCGGGCCAGCCAGCCGACCTGGCCGGACAGCCAGTAGTGCGAGTGCACGAGGTCGTAGTACCCGGGCAGATGGCGCGCCTCCTGGCGCAGCACTTCCGCGGTGAACGGGCAGAGCTGGGTGGGCAGATCGTGCTTGTCGAGCCCCTCGAACGGGCCGGCGACCACGTTGCGCACCAGCACGCCGGGGCCCGCTTCTTGCACGGGCGGCAGATTGGAGGCGGTGGCCCGGGTGAAGATCTCCACCTCGGTGCCGCGCCGGGCCAGCTGGAGCGCGGTTTGCAGCACATAGACGTTCATGCCGCCCGCGTCGCCGGTGCCCGGTTGAGCCAGTGGTGAGGTGTGCACCGATAGCACGGCGACACGGTTCGGCCGTAGGTCCGGGCGTTGACTCACACTATCCATAGTGCACGTTGGATTCCCGGCCTCCACACCGTCACGCGCTCGAGTGAGAGCTATCACAGGCGTCGAGTGAACTCCCTCACAGGCGGCAAACGCCCTATTTTCCGGAATGCCCAGGAGAAAGAGCGCGCGCGACCGGAAATCAGAGGCTGTCGGCAAACATGGCGATCTCGCCGGCGAAGCGCGCCGGGTCTTCGATGAACAGCCCGTGCTGGCTGCCCTCCCAGAACGACGCGCGCGCATCCGGGACCGCCTCGTAGACGTAGCGGCCGTTCTCGATCGGCACCACCGGGTCGTCGGTGCCGTGCAGCACCAGCGCCGGAATATCCAGTGTGCGAAGGGTTTCGGTGTTATCGGTGGTGCGATAGAACAGCGCCTTGCGCACCGACGGCAAGGTGGCGAGGCTCGTGCCGAACAGGCGCTGCGCATCGGCGCCCTTGTCCGCGCCGGGGCCGGTGTTGGCGTTGCCGAAGGCGCCGAACGCCCGCACCGCGCGGCCCGCACTCTCCTCGAAGACGCCGGGCATCGCGGCCTGCATGGCCGAACCCGTCGCCGCGCCGGGCACGCCGCGGCCGATATTGGCCTGCGAACCGCTGAAGACGACGCCCGCGATCGCGTCGGTGCCGTACGCGGTCAGGTAGTCACTGAGCACGATGCCGCCGTAGGACCAGCCCAGCAGAATCGCGCCGGACTCGATGCCCTCCCCCGCCAGCACCGCCGCTACGTCGGCGGCCCAGTTCTTCGCGTCGTCGTAGCCCGCGGCGGGTGCGTCGGAATAGCCGTGGCCGCGCAGGTCGACGGCGAGCACCCGGAACCGGGCGGCGAGGTCGTCGGCGGCCCGTCCCCAGCAGCGCAGGTTCCCCGCCCAGCCGTGCAACAGCACCAGTGGACGCGCGCCGGCCGGGCCGCTCACTCGGTAGACGATGTTGGTGCCGTCCGCGCTCACCGCGTCCCGAATAGCCATACCGATCAGGCTAACGGTGATCCCCGCAACAGCGCTCCTGCCGGTAAACGCAGGACACCTAGGATCACCGTTATGAGCACTCGCACCGCTGTCGTCACCGGAGCCAGCTCCGGCATCGGCGAGGCCACCGCCCGCGAACTGGCCAAACAGGGCTATCACGTCTATGTCGGCGCCCGCAGGCTCGACCGCTTGCAGCGCGTCGCCGACGAGATCGGCGGCACCGCACTGGAACTCGATGTCACCTCGGACGAGTCGGTGGCCGCCTTCACCGCCGCGATCGCGCGGGCCGACGTGCTGGTCAACAACGCGGGCGGGGCCAAGGGCCTGGCCACTGTCGCCGACGCCGACCTGGACGACTGGCGCTGGATGTGGGAGACCAACGTGCTCGGCACGCTGCGGCTCACGAAGGCGTTGCTGCCCAAGCTGATTGCCTCCGGCGACGGCCTCATCGTCACCATCACCTCGGTCGCCGCCTTCGTCGCCTACGACAACGGCGCGGGCTACACCACGGCCAAGCACGCCCAGGCCGTGCTGCACCGCACGCTGCGCGGCGAGCTGCTCGGCCAGCCGGTGCGGCTCACCGAAATCGCGCCCGGCGCAGTGGAAACCGAGTTCTCGCTGGTCCGCTTCGACGGCGACGAGGAGCGCGCGGCCAAGGTGTACGAGGGCATCGACCCGCTGGTGGCGCAGGACATCGCGGAGATCATCGGCTTCGTCGCGTCCCGGCCGGCGCACGTGAACCTGGACCAGATCATCGTCAAGCCGCGCGATCAGGCCGACGCCGGACGCTTCGCCCGGCGTAGCTGAACACTGATAGCCGAACCGAATTACTCACCGCCGACCGAGGGTTAGCGGAGGATTTGCCGAATCTTCCCCGGCTACCTCCGGCCGTTAGCATCTGATGCTTTGACGTCGTCTACATCAGATTGGGGTTTTCTGCTCATGTTCAAGGGCTTCAAAGAGTTCCTGATGCGCGGGAATGTGATCGACCTGGCCGTCGCCGTCGTGATGGGCACCGCGTTCACCGCGGTGGTCACCTCGGTGACCAAGGGCGTGGTCAATCCCCTGCTGGCGGTGTTCGGCAGCCAGAACGAACTGGGCCTCGGCGTTCAGCTGATCGCGGACAAACCCGCGACCTTCATCCAGATCGGCCCGATCCTCACCGCGTTCATCAACTTCTTCGTGGTCGCCGCCGTGCTGTATTTCGTGCTGATGCTGCCGATGAAGACGATCAAGAATCGGTTCGGCACCACCAAGGCGGCCGAGCCGACCGAGACCGAGCTGCTCATCGAGATCCGCGACCTGCTGGCCGAGCGGCACGACGCGGTGCGCGCCCAGCGCGCGGCCGACCGCGAGGTCGAGAACGACCCCGACCTCGACACCTCGCTGCGGCGCTAGTCAGCGCCAGACCGCGCGCACCTCGTCGGCCGCGGCCTTGCCCTGGCGCAGCCCGGCAGCGAACACCGCGGGCCAGCTCGACCGGTCGTCGAGGTCCGGGCCGAAGGCGCGCAGTGCGGCGGGGTCCGGGACGATCCTGGCGACCCGCTGCGCGCTCGACGGCACCGTCGTGGAGAACATGTGCGCCAGTGGTTCGATCAGGATCAGTGTCGAATTGCCTTCGGCCAGATCGGCATTCGAGCCGTTGCGGAGCGCGCCGTCGATGTGCCGGTGCGCGCCGATGGTGACCGGCGCGGCCAGGCCCGGCATCGCGGTACTCGCCGTGACCACCTGGTGCACCGGTACGCCGTCGGATGCTCGCCAGACCTTCGGTTCACCGGAATCTATGTCGACGGTCGGGATGAGCAGGTTGGGATGCGGCCAATCGCCTTCGCCCACCAGAACTTTCATGCGCTCGACGCGCGCCTGCTCCGGACTGGTGTGCGCGCGCAACGCGAGCTTGCCGATGCGAAGCAGTTTTCGCGGCGCACTGCCCGTGCCGCGCAGCACCTCGAGCACCTCCGCCGTCACCGCGGGATCCACGATCAGCGGGGCGCCGGTATCCGGGGGAAGTTCGGCGTAGGCGTTCAGATCCCGGCCGTCGGCCAGCCCCGCCGCGGCGATGGCGCCGGCCGAGGTGCCGATGAGCAGATCGGCGTCCGCGAGTTCGATGCGGTTGCGGCGCAACCCTTCCGCGGCGCCGAGCAACCAGGCGGTGCCGACCACCCCACCGGGACCGAGCACCACTGCACGCCCACTCACCCTGTCACCCTCCGAACCTCACACCGCGATCTCGATCGAGCTCGAGCCTAGCGGGGCGGGCCGGGTGCGACCGGGGTCGCGGAAACGACCGAGGTGGAGCCGTCCTCGGCGGACATGGTCTTCCAGGTGGCCCAGTCGATGGTCCAGTCGTAGAGGTCGCCGTCGGCGGCGGACAGCGGGATGGAGGTGCCGGTGACTTCCACCGGATCGCCGTAGAGCGCGGTCGGGAAGTACGCCTGGGCGTCGCTGGGCGAGAGGTTGATGCAGCCGTTGGTGACGTTCGAAGACCCTTGGGCGCCCACGGATTCCGGGTTCGCGTGGATGAATTCGCCGTTGTTGGAGATGCGTACGGCCCAGCGCTCGCGAACGTTGGTGTAGAACGGCGGATTCGACATCAGGAAGTCTTCGTACTTCTCGGTGACCACGTGCAGCCCGGAGCGGGTCACGTTGCGCGGCTCGTTGCCCTCGCCGTAGCTGACCGCGAAATCGAAGACGGTCTTGCCGTCCCGGACCACCTGCATCCGGTGGCTCGGCGCGTTGGCCTTCACGATCTGGCTGCGGCCGATCCGGAAATCCGTGGTGAGGTCGGTGTATCCGTAGTTGGCGCCGCCGAGGTCGAGTCCGTAGAGCTTGGCCGAGACGTGCACGGTGGTGCCCGGAACCCAGTAATCCTTGGGGCGCCAATGCAATCGGGAGCCGTTGTCGTCCGGGAACCAGGCCCACGCGCCCTCGGTGGGCGGGTCGGTGGTGATGGTGAGCGCCTTCTCCACCGCGGCCTTGTTCTGCACGGCAGCCTTGAACTGCAGGATGATCGGCGCGGCGATGCCGACCTCCTGGTTGTCCGCGATGTTGATGGTCGCCGGGACGGTGTTCTTCGGCGCGAGCGTGCTGAACTTGCCGTCGATCGGGACCGGCTTGTGATCGGTGCCGATCGCGGTGCCCGACCAGGTGTAGGTGGCGTCGTAGCCGAGCGCCTCGCTGATCCTGTAACTGCGCTTGTCCGGGCTGAATTCGCCGGCCACCTGCTTGCCCGCGGCGTTGGTCAGCGCGACCTGATCGATGGTGCCGTCCGCGACGGTGACCGAGACCGGCGCGGCCGGGTTGACCTTCGTGGCATTGTTCTCCGGTGCCAAGGTCACCTTGGCGACCGGGCCGGGATCGCGCGGAGTGCTGTTGTTGCCACCGCTGCCGGAACTACAGCCGGCCACCACGGCGACCACGACGAGTAGCACGGCCGATACAGCGGCGACCGGTCTGCGGATCCCTGGACGGTTGCTCACGTCATCGAATTTACGCGGGCAAACTCGTTCGGTTGGCTAGCGAAAGGTGTGGTGTCCATTTCATCCGGTTACACCGGCACATCAACCGTGACGGGTTCGGGCTCGAGCCGGATGCCGAATCGCGCGGCCACCCCATCGCGCACCGTCCTGGCCAGATCCGCCAGATCCGCGGCGGTCGCGGCACCACGATTCGTGAGCGCAAGGGTGTGTTTCGTGGACAATCGCGCCGGGGCGTCCGGGCCCGGAAAACCTTTGGCGAAGCCGGCCCGTTCGATCAGCCAGCCCGCGGAGAATTTGACCCCGTCCGGCGCCGGATAGGTCGGCACCGTGACATCGCCCACATATGCGGCGATCGCGGCGCGCACCTCGGGCACTCGATCCTCGGGCACCACCGGGTTGGTGAAGAAGGAGCCCGCGCTCCAGGTGTCGTGGTCGGCCGGATCGAGCACCATGCCCTTGCCCGCGCGCAGCCGCAGCACCGCGTCGCGGACCTCGGCGGCCGGCCGGGATTCGCCGTCCGCGGCGCCGAGCGTGGTGGCGAGTTCGCCGTAGCGCAGCGGCGCGCTCGCGCCGGTCGGGTCGAGGGCGAACTCGACGGCGAGCACCAGGGCGTCGTCGCGATGCTTGAGCACGCTGGTGCGGTAGCCGAAACCGAGCTCGCCGGGCTCGGCCCAGCGGATCTCCCCGGTGTGCCGATCGAGCAGTCGCACCCGCCGCAGCAGGTTCGCCACCTCCGCGCCGTACGCGCCGACGTTCTGCACCGGCGTCGCCCCGGCCGAACCCGGGATTCCGGACAGGCATTCGAGCCCGCCGAGGCCCGCCGAGACCGTCGCCGCGACGACCGCGTCCCAGTTCGCGCCGGCCTCGGCCAGCACGCCGTCCGCGCCGAGCTCGACGCCGCCGGTCGCCACCCGGACCACCACGCCGTCGAAGCCGTCGTCGCTGATCAGCAGGTTGGAACCGCCCGCGATGAGCAGCACCGGAAGGCCCGCCGCGTCCAGCGCGCGCACCGTCGCCACCAGCGATTCGGTGGTGGTGCACTCGGCGACCGTGGCGGGTCCGCCGACCCGCAGCGTGGTCAGCTCGGCCAGCGGCACCGATTCGCGGATCCGGGCGCCGGTGGCGGCCAGCACATCCGACGGCACCACACGTGAAGTTCGCACAGGCAGACGGTAGCGTGTCCGACCATGGCTACACCGCTGGCGTACACGGCCCGCTACTCGCATCCCGCTGCCGCCGTGCGCGCGGCGTTCGCGAATGATCAGTACTGGAAAGACCGCGTCGCCGAGGTCGGTGGCCCGAACGCCCGGCTCGAGTCGGTCCGGGTCGACGGCAACCAGATCCGGGTCCAGCTCGTGCAGGCCATCGCCGCCGAGCTGCTGCCCGCCGCGATCACCGCGGTGCGCCCCGGCGACCTGATCATCCCCCGGGTGGAGACCTGGGACGGCGACTCGGCCACCTTCCAGGCGACCGTCGACGGCGCGCCCGCCGAGGTGCGCGGCACGATCACGCTAACCGACGAGGGCGCGGGCTCCTCCGCCGCGGCCAACGGCACCATCGAGGTGAAGATCCCGCTGTTCGGCGGCAAGATCGAGTCGGCGATCGCCGAACACCTGACCGAGGTGCTGAAGAACGAGGAAGAGTTCACCAATACCTGGCTCGACTCGCACTGACACGCGGAACCGGGCGGGAAGTTGTTGCGGCAGCACACTTCCCGCTCTTTCTTTTTGTGGACCACACCGCCGAGCGCGGCCGGGGCGATCCCACCCAGTAATCTCTCGACTCATGGCCCGTCGACTCGATTACTCCGCGCGCTACCCGCTGCACACCACCAAAGAGCTGTACTCGGCGCTGTCGAGCCGCGACTACTGGGACGCGCGGATGGCCGAGATGCGGAAGTACTCGCCGGGTAACGAGGTCGCGCACCTGGAGGCCGGCGACGGCGGCATCGAGGTCGAGCTGCACCACGTGCTGCCGCGGGAGATGCTGCCCGAGATCGCGCAGGCCGTGATGCGCAAGGACATGATCATCACCCGCAAGGAGACCTACGGGCCGTTCGGCGCGGAGGAGATCACCGGCAAGTACTCGGCCGCGATCCCGGCCGGGCCGGGCAGCCTCGGCGGCACCATCCGCCTGTTCCCCACCGACACCGGCTGCACCATGCGCTTCTCCTCCGAGGCCAAGGTGTTCATCCCGATGGTCGGTCCCCGGCTGGAGCAGCTGATGCTGGTGAACCTGGTCGATCTGTTCCGGGCCGAAGCGGAATTCACGGTGCAGTGGCTCGACGACCACCACCCGACCAGCTGACCAAACCGGTCGGCACCATCACCCGCGGTACCACCGGGGTCAATCGGCTACGGCGCAGTGATCGCTGGCTGATCCACGACGAACTGGTGGCCGGGCGGCTGCGGGCGGCCACCGACCCGCTGGTCGTCGATCTCGGTTACGGCGCGAGCCCGTGGACGACCCTGGAATTGGCGGGACGGCTGCGCACCGTGCGCCCGGACGTACGCGTCGTCGGGTTGGAGATCGATCCGGAACGCGTGGTGCCCGGCCGGGACGGCGTAACCTTCGCCCGCGGCGGATTCGAATTGGCCGGCCTGCGACCGGTTTTGGTGCGCGCGTTCAACGTCCTGCGCCAGTACCCGGAATCCGCGGTCCCCGAAGCCTGGTCGACCATCCTGTCCGGCCTGGCACCGGACGGCCTGCTGATCGACGGCACCTGCGACGAACTCGGCCGCCGCTGCGCCTGGGTCCTGCTCGACCGCTCCGGCCCGCGCTCACTCACCCTCGCCTGGGACCCGTTCACCGTCGAGCAGCCCTCCGACATCGCCGAACGACTACCGAAAGCCCTGATCCACCGCAACATTCCGGGCGAACCCATCCACGCCCTGCTCACCGCCGCCGACCGGGCCTGGGCCCGCGCCGCCCCCCTCGCCCCTTTCGGCCCGCGCGTCCGCTGGCGCGCCGCCGCCGAATCCCTACGCCAGGAAGGCTTCCCGCTCCGCCCCTACCGCCGCCGCATGCGCGACTGCGTGCTGTCGGTTCCATGGGACACCGTCACCCCGCAACTATGACGGCCGCTATCCATGCCAGCCACCGGCAATCGCGAGCCAGTCGCCATTTAAGGCGTCACGCAGGTACTGCCTACCTACAGGAAAGCTCCGCATACCCATACGCCGCGCTATGCGCACCCAATCGGCAGCTTCACGGAAGTTATTTTCGAGGGCGTACGTATGTGCGAGAAGTACCGCTGACCTCCAGTCGGTGTCCGATGTCGCCGCCTCGAGGAAGACTCGAGCTCTTGTAACGTCTCCTGAACGAAGAGCCAACGCCCCGATGCATCGCTGTATAGAAGGTGTACTACTACGTGTCATCAGGTCGTGCCAAGCAACCTCAGCCTTCTCTACGTCACCGGTCATCGCGTCGAGCACTGCGATATTGAGCTCGGCCAAGTGGCTTTCACCGCGTTCTGAGGCGATCTGCCAGTAAGTGCGAGCACGGACAAACTGCCCCGACCTCGCAAATGCATTTCCGAGCATGCGGGTTGCCGGAATATCCCCATAGCTGGCGGAACTCCGAAGAAAGCGCGCAGCGGTAACCAATCGCCCCGCTGAAAGGTAGTGCGCTCCGAGCAGTCGACCGGATAGCACATGCCCTTTCAGAGCGGCAAACGCCAGCATTTGCCGCGCAAAAGCCGGGTCCGACTTCTGCCGAAGGATTCCCAAACGAGCCGCACCGAGTGTGTCTCCCGCTCGGGCGGCTCGTTCCCACCACCGCGCGGCAGCGGTCAGGTTTCCCTTATCCTCATAAAGGGTACCGATGTTCGCCGCCGCAGTGCCAGCTGTATCTGTGTTTTCACTGGTTGCGGCCCGCATAAGAAAACGCATCGTAGTTAGATGATTTGAAAGCTCATAGGCAGAAACTCCGATTACAAGCGATTCCGCCCTATCCGCCCGCTCGAGCAGATATGAAAACAATTCCGATGGGGGAGGCGGAAGTTTCTCTCGATGCGCATAGTCGATAAGATAGTCTGGAACTTTGAACCCATCATCGAGAGGCAAAAGCAGGGAGGTCGTAGCATTTATCGTGACAGTCGCCCATTCGATTGCCTTTTCCATATCGGACGATCTGGCATAAATCAGCAATTCTACGTCGACATACGCTTTTGCAAGCGCCCAGAGCTCGAGCGCGCTTGCAGGTCGAGTCCAACCCACTCGTGCCAGATCAACCGCAGCGGCAACAATCGCGTGTCCCCACGGCGTGCCGTCGACAGACTGTGCTGCCAACCAGCGGCTGATCAGTTGCGGACCACCTGCAAGATACTCACCCAAGCCCATTGTTGGGAATTTCTCTATCGCTGTCTCGATTCGATCATCGGATAAGCATTTTGCCCGCGATATCTCTGTTGCGCTCAGCCGACGCGGCAACCTCACTGTCCGCAGCGCAGGATGGTCGAGCACCTCGCGGCCTTGACGTACGATCCGGGCATCAGGATCACTGGATTGATTCGATACCTTGACACCCTGAGTCAATCGGGAGTGTTCTGCAGTTCGCATGGTGGCAACTAAGGAGACTCCACGCTTCTGTAAGTCGACGATTCCATCCAGCATTGGCTGATCGAGCCCATCGGAACCAATGAACTGTTCTAGATCATCCAGAAATATTACGAGACCTTCGAGTTCGACGCCCTCCGAGTACGCCCATCTGAGCGCTTTGATATTAAGAGGGCAGAGCAGTTTACGGCTCGGATAAAGCTTATGAATGAACTCGAATGCACATCGCGTTTTGCCGGCGGCAGAATCGCCTAGAATGAGCACCGCATTGGTTTCATTCATTGCTTCTTTAAGCTCCGTATCAATATCCCTGCCAACGTACGGCGGCATTTCAGGAGCCGCATGACGTCGAGAAGGCAAGGATTTATGTACGCCCAGCCCCGAACTATCCAGTACAGCGGAGACGATGGGCAGTCGCCCATCCAGAGATAGCCGAAAACTTTCCCGCATAAGACGCCGCCGTTCTGCGCGACGCTTGGCTCGTTCCGCCCAGGGTGCCAATCGTACCGATATGAGCGCCGAGACCGGCACTGCGATAGCCATGGAAATCGCCGCCAGCCATGCGATGCCGACTTTAGTGAGGGCACCCAGGAGTGAACCGAGAAGAATAACTGTCACTACTCCGAGGATGCCCGCCAAGCGGGATTGAGTCAGCACTATTCCAGGCCACTCGGCTCGCCGATTCGAGACGACAACAGACGCTTTGGGCTGCGTGGCTCGACATTATTGAACCATGTGAACCAGTTTCCCGGCGACAGGTCACCGACGCCACCGAACTTGTTAGCCAGGTCGTCAGGATCATCGATTCCTGGAGTATAAATACTATCAATCATGAGAACGTCGTGGTCCTGAAACAATGAGCTGGAACACATGTACCATTCGTAATCGTCACGACGGACCTTATATGAAGATGCAAAACCGGACTCTTCCACGACTTGCGCATCTTCGATAGCCAGATGAAGGGCGATCTCCTCTGCGTTACACCGTGGCTCCGGCCGCCGACCTGCAGCGAGGTCCGTCTGGAGATCGAGGCAAGCCTGGATGAACCGCTCTCGCCAGTGGCGGTCCATTCCCCAACTAGTTCGCGGCAGTCGATCGAAACCGAGCACCTTCCAGCGAGTTTCGTTAGTTATCGGCTCATCGCCGAGTTGTTCCAGATCATCTCGCAGCATATCAAGAATTAGGTCGAGACCAGCGTGTATACACGCAACCGTGTTCGGAGTAAGGCTCCACCCACCACACTCCTCGCATGGCGGCGTGTCGTCGTCATCGTTGTAGTCAACGGCAGAAGCGGGATCCCAGTCGCTTTCACAGTCACACGGCGGAAATAGATGCTCGAAATCCGGACTGGGCATAACTTCAAGTTCTCGATCTTGCCACCACGAAGCAGAATCGATTGACACTCCAGGTACACCAAATATCGTATCCGGAACAGCCAGCCAGACAAGCGCTGCGCCGGGATCAGATTTTACCAACTCAAGGTAGGTCTGCTGCTCAGCGTGATCACTGAAGTCAGTGGACTTTATAGATTCGATGGCAGCACCGATCAACTGATCCACGTCTTCGATGCGGGCGTCGACCGACATGTGCAACCGGATCTTCGATCCAGGCCCGTTCGGAGCCTCGCGCTCGGCAGTCACCTCGGCAGACTAGACGAAGATGACTGTGCAGGAGCGAGACTCGTCCCACATGACGCATGAGATCTATGATCGTTACTCTTGCGGCCGCGCATCCATTGATGCGCCGCCGCTTCCGAGTTCGACGGCTTATGCGCCGGTCAGTGCGCGGTAGATCCGGGAGGCCGCGCGGGGGGTGAGAGTGCCTGCGGCGGTGCGGATTTCGTCGCTGGTGCAGCGGTTGATGGCGAGCGCGTCGGCGACCACCTCGTCCAGCGCGGACTGGCCGATGTCGCCCTCGGCCAGGTCGAGCACGGTGCGTAGCGGTGTCGTCACCAGGAACGGGCCGGCCGATTCGATCTCGGTGCCGATCAGTGAGCGGCGCAGGACCACTAGTCGCGGGGTCACGGGCGGACGGCCGGAACCCACGGATAGGTGCAGGAATCGGGGGCGTAGCCGGCCGATGCCGTGTAACTCGGCCGCGCTGTGGTGCGAGACCGCGGCGGCGCCGTCGAACCAGGCGGCCCACATGGCATATTCGTCGAGCGGACCGGCCGGCCACTCCGATAGTCGCAGCAGGCCGACCCCGGCCCTGGTCACCGAGCCGTCGCCGAGCGCGATCCGCACCCGCGCCTCGCAGTGGGTGCGCAAGACCTGCCGGGTGGTGAAGAAACCGGCGTGGCGACCGGCCAATCGGCGCAGCACGCGCCATCCGTGGTCCGCGGAACCGAGGGCGCGGCCCGCCGCATCGCCAGCCATGATGATCAGGCTACGCTCGATTCTTGTGTCAGACGTCACATTCGAACCCCTCAATGGCCCCTCAGAGACGGCACAGAAACGTGGGGAAGAATCAGCCGTATGAGTACGAAGCCTCCGTCCACCATGACGATCAACCGGCGGGCCCTGCTGATCGCCCTGATCGTGGTAGCGATATTGCTCGCCACGGCCTTGGTCGGCGGCGAGGCGTACGCCCGGCACACCGTGTCGCGCTGCATCAGTACGCAATTCGAGAAGGAAATGGGTTCGAAGATCGACGTGAGTTTCGGCGCCAAGCCGATGCTGATCACCTGGTTCGACGGCAAGGTGCCGACGGTGAAGGTGGACAGCGACGACACCAAGTTCGGTCCCGCGGTCGGCATGGTGGTGCACGCCGAGTTCCACGACGTCGAGGTCACCGACAACGGGCGTGGCGGCGGCGTGATCGGCAGTTCCTCGGCCGACGTCGCCTGGAACAACGACGGCATCCGGCAGACGCTCGGCGGCCTGGTCAGCGGCGTGAAATCGTCCGCGAGCTCGAACATGCTGAGCCTGGACGTGCTCGGCGGCCTGGCACAGTTGCAGGTGAAGCCGGTGATCAAGGGCGGCGTCATCGAGGTGGAGACCATGTCGGCGCAGCTGCTCGGCGTGGGCCTGCCCACCGACCTGGTGCAGGGCATCGTCGAGGTGTTCACCAAGAGCCTGCAGGGCTACCCGTACAACATGCAGCCGACCGACGTGAAGGTCACCGATGACGGGATCGCGGTCAAACTGGCGGGCAGCCGCTCCGAACTGCCTGCCGCCGAGCAGAACGCAAGCGCTACCTGCTCATAACCCCGAAACACACTGAACCCCGGCTGGTTTCGCTCATTGCTGCGCGAAACCAGCCGGGGTTCAATCCTTTCCGGAAGGTCAGGCGGAGAACCCGTCGAGCACCTCTCGCGACTTCGACAATCCGAGCCGCGTCGCGCCCGCCGCGATCAGCGCCGCCGCGGCCTCGGCGGTACGGATGCCGCCGCTGGCCTTGACCCCGAGCCGCCCGCCGACCGTCGCGGCCATCAGCTCGACCGCGTGCACGCTCGCCCCGCCCGCGGGGTGAAAACCGGTGGAGGTCTTCACGAAATTCGCGCCCGCGCGCTCGGCGACCCGGCAGACCTCGACGATCGCCGCGTCCGGCAGCGCGGCCGCCTCGATGATCACCTTGAGCACGGCGCGATCCCCCATCGCCTCGCGCACCGTCACGATGTCGGCGAGCACCGCGTTGTAGTCGCCCGCGAGCGCCGCGCCGACGTCGATGACCATGTCCACCTCGGCCGCGCCCTGGTCCACCGCGAGCCGCGCCTCGGCGCCCTTGACGAGCGAATGATGTTTGCCGGACGGGAATCCGGCGACCGTCGCCACCACCAGCCCCGGCGCCTGCACCGGCAGCATCGACGGCGAGACGCAGACGGCCAGCACCCCCAGTTCGCGGGCTTCGTAGATCAGCGCGGCGACGTCGTCGGGGGTCGCCCCCGGCGCCAGCAGTGTGTGATCGATCATGGCGGCCACTTCGGCCCTGGTCGGTGACGCGAAACTTGCCATGAGCCGAGAGTCTGGCACACCGGTGGCGAATTCCGTTGCGCGCCTGGTGACCCTTCCCGCACACTCGTACCTGATGCCGGATCGCCGGTAGTGACGAAGCGGTCGACTGATTAACGTGTGCCGGATGGACCCCTACTTGGTTCGGGAGGAGACGACACCGTGCTGATCCGTCGCGAACGCGCCGACGACATCGCCGGGATCGCGGCGGTGCATCGCAGCGCGTTCGGTCCGCACCACGCCGACGGCGACCTGACCGAGCTCACCGGTGAACCGCCGGCCGACGACGGCGCCGATCCGCCGGAGGTCGATCTGGTCGCCCGGTTGCGCAGCGATCCGGGCTGGATCCCGACCCTGTCGATGGTCGCGGTGGAGTATCAGACGGTGATCGGCCACGTGTGCCTGACCAGGGGAAGCATCGGCCCGTTCCCGGTGCTGGCGCTCGGCCCGATCGGCGTGCTCGCCGAACACCAGGGCACCGGCGTCGGCTCGGCGCTCATGCACGCCGTCCTCGGCGCGGCCGACGCGCTCGACGAGCCGCTGGTCTGCCTGCTCGGCCACCTCGACTACTACCCCCAGTTCGGCTTCGTCCCGGCCGCGCGCCTCGGCATCACCCCGGACGACCCGGCCTGGGTGTCGCACTTCCAGGTCCGCTCGCTCAGCGCCTACGACCCGCGCATCACCGGCGAATTCCGCTACCCCGAACCGTTTTACGAACTCTGAGGTCCCGCCGCCGCTTCGAGACTTCAGGCGGAGCTCAATCGTCCAGGGTGACCTGGAAGGATGAGCTTCATGAGTGCCGCTCTACCCGCCCTGGACGACCGCCGTTTCGTGCTGACCCTCGGCTGTCCCGACCGGCCGGGCATCATCGCCCGGATCACCTCGTTCATCGCCGAATTCGGCGGCTCGATCGTGGAGGCGGGTTATCACTCCGACGCGGACAGCGGCTGGTTCTTCACCCGGCAGGCGATCAAGGCCTCGACCGTGCCGTTCGGGCTCACCGAACTACGCGACCGATTCGCCGGCGTGGCCGCCGAGCTGGGGCCGGAGACCGAATGGCAGCTGCTCGATTCCGGCGCACGCCGCCGGGCGGTGCTGCTGGTCAGCAAGGACGGGCACTGCCTGCACGATCTGCTCGGGCGCGCGGCCAGCGGAGAGTTGCCCGCGACCATCGAGGCGGTGATCGGCAATCATCCCGATCTGGCCGAGATGACCGAGGCGCACGGGGTGAAGTTCCATCACGTGCGGTTCCCGAAGGACCCGGCCGAGCGCGGTCCCGCGTTCGACGAGGTCCGTTCGCTGGTCGACGCGCACAACCCGGATGCGGTGGTGCTCGCCCGATTCATGCAGGTGCTGCCGCCGGAACTGTGCGCGCACTGGACCGGCCGGGCGATCAACATCCACCACAGCTTCCTGCCGTCGTTCGTCGGCGCCCGCCCGTATCACCAGGCCTTCGCCCGCGGCGTGAAGCTGATCGGCGCGACCTGCCACTACGTCACGGCGGAATTGGATGCCGGCCCGATCATCGAGCAGGACGTGAGCCGCATCGACCACGCCGACGACGTGCGCGACATGGTCCGCCAGGGCCGCGATATCGAACGCGTCGTCCTGGCCCGCGGCCTGCGCTGGCACCTGGAAGGGCGGGTGCTCGTGCACGGCCGCCGGACGGTCGTGTTCACCTGAGCCGAATGTCAGCCCGCGATCTCGGTGCGTAGTCGCACCGATTCGAGCACGTGGCCCAGCTCCTCGTTGAACTGCTCGAACGCCTCGGTATTGCCGAGGTGTCCGGTCGGGAGCGTGGTGAACCGCGCCAGACTGCCGGTCTCCCTGAGCATTTGGGCGATTCGCTCGGAATGCACCACGGGCGTCATGTCGTCGAACTCGCCGGCGATCACCGTGGTCGGCACCACCAGGTTGCGCGCGGACTCGCCCACGTTCATGTCGGCGAGCAGCCGGCCGAACCTGGCCCGCACCACCGCTGGACACGAGCGCACGATGGCCATGCTGTAGTCGAGCAGGTCGCCCTTGGCCTTCGTGGTCATGATCGAGCGGGCGAACAGCCAGCGCATCGGCGCGATGGGCGGGAAGACCAGCGGCGCGCCGAGTCCGAAGCGGCCGAACAGGAACGGCAGCGGAACCTTCAGCTCGAGCAGCCGCATCGGCCGGTTCAGCAGCGGGATCACGGTGGTCTCGAAGACCAGGCGATCGGGCGCGGTGTTGGTCAGCAGGACCGCGAGCGCCTGCTTGGCGACGCGGTCGGGATAGCGTCCGGCCCACGCCTGCAAGGTCATGCCGCCGAGGCTGTGGCCGACCAGGACGGCCCGCTTGCCGGGGCGCAGCGTCGCGTCGAGCACGGCGGCCAGGTCGTCGGCGAGCAGATCCATGCTCAGCGGGCTCTCGCCGCGCTCGCTCTCGCCGTGGCCGCGCTGGTCGTAGGCGACCACGCGATACTCGCCGGCGAAGGCGTTGATCTGCGCGTTCCAGTATTCGATGCAGCAGCTCCAGCCGTGCACCAGCACGATCACCGGCCGGTCGGCGGGGCCGTAGGCGTGCACGCGCAGCCGGGTGCCGTCCTTGGTGACCACCGGGATCACCTCGGGCGCGATCGCGGGCGGGTTGAACGCGGTGGTCGCGTAGGTACGCGAGCGCAGGTTCGCGCGGTGGGCGTCGAGCTTCCCGCGAAGCTGTTCCGGGAAGTTCACCAACGCAGTCGGCAGCAGGGCACGCATCGGACACTCCTTTGTGTTACTGCTAGATACAGTAACTCCGATGCGCGCTGCTAGCTAGTGCCAGCACTCGAAAAGTTATCGAGTATTCGTCGTCCGCTGCTCCCTACCAGCGCGGACCCCGCTGAATCTCGTCCACCTTCGGCCGCACGTCGGCCAGATAGATGCCGGTGGCGATGATGGCGATGAACGAGAGCAGCCCGAGACCGGCCGGCGAGAGCAGCAACAGCACGACCGCGACCCCGAGGATGGCCAGCCAGATCTGCTTGGTCAGCTTGTCCACCGCGGTGAACGCGTCCGGACGCTGCCGCACGGCGTGGATCAGCGCGAAGATCGTCGCGCCGAGCGCCGCCAGCCACAGCACGAGCAGGATCATCCCGGTCAATCCGTGCACCATATTCACCTGTCCCATCATACGAGCAACGCCCCTGCACACCAGGGTGCGCAGGGGCGTTGCCGGGTAGAACTCCGATATCGGTGCGGCCCTTGCGAAATCAGCGCTCGGGCCGGCCGGCGAATCGGGCGGATCAAGCCTTCTTCGGCGCGGCCTTCTTGGCCGGAGCCTTCTTGGCCGGGGCCTTCTTCGGGGCCGGCGCGACATCCTCGACCGGGGCGCCGTTGGCCTCGGGGGCGGGCGTGGTCTCGGTGGTCACCGTGACGACCTCGGCATCGACGACCGGCGCGACGACGGTCTCGTCCTCGACCTTGGCCGGGCGGCCGAGCAGGCCGTTGACCCGGCCCAGCACGTCTTCGGCGCGGGTCGCGGCGTCCTTGTACAGGCCCTCGACGCGCTCGATCTGGCCCTCGACGAGGTGGTTGGCGCGCAGCCGCTCCACCGTCTCCTCGCCGCGCACGGCGAGATCGGCGTAGATGTCGAGCACCTGGTGGTAGTACTTGTCGGCCAGCGTGCGCAGTTCCTCGGGGGTGAACTTCTCGCGCAGCTCGGCGAGGTCCTCCGGCAGTTCCGAGGGCAGTCCGGCCAGCCGCTCGCGCAGCGTCTCGAACTGGGCCTGCACATCGGCGGGCACGTTGGCGAAGCGCTCACGGGCCTCTTCGACCCGGGCGGAAACGTCGGTGGCAGCGGCGCGCTCACGCACCTGGGTGACGACATCGGTCACGGCGGCGTAGATGGCATCGCCGGCGCCGACGGTCGCGAGCAGCGGCTTGGTCACGGTCGGGTTGGTCTTCTCGGTCATGGTATTTCGTTCTCCTGGCGTGGCGGAGTTTCGGTTGTGGTGCGCGGAACGACGCTGTCCCCATCCCCCCCGGGCTCGTTCCCTCCGTTTTCCCGGCGAAACGATTCATAGATTTCGAGCAGCACCTGCTTCTGCCGTTCGCTGACAGACGTATCGGCGAGCAGGGCATCCCGCACCGGGCTGTGTGGCCGTTGTTCGAGATAGCCGGCCCGGACGTACAACACCTCCGACGACACCCGCAGTGCCTTGGCGATCTGCGCGAGTACCTCGGCGGACGGATTGCGCAATCCGCGCTCGATCTGGCTGAGGTACGGATTGCTCACTCCCGCAAGGGTGGCGAGCTGGCGCAGCGAGACTTGCGCGGCCTCTCGCTGTGCCCTGATGAAGCCTCCGATGTCGTGCGCCGCATCTAACACGCGGGCCGCTTTTTCTCCGACGCCGGTCGATTGCTCGGCCGAACTATCGGTGTACTCGGCGGAAACCTCGGGCTGGTCTGCCATCACTCACCTTCTGGCGGTTGTACGAGTTCAATTCTAGGGCAGGGTGCTAACTATTGCAAGCAGTCTGCTAGCACCCTCTCGGCAAACATCCGGCGCGCTACTGCTCAGCCACCGAACATCAGTTGCGAAATTGTGTAAATCACCAGGCCCGCAAGCGAACCGACGACCGTTCCGTTGATGCGGATGAATTGCAGGTCACGCCCGACCTGCAATTCGATCTTCTTGCTTGCCTCGTCCGCATCCCACCTGGCAACCGTATCGGTGACCAGCGTGCTGATCTCCCCGGCGTAGTTCCCGACGAGATACCTTGCCCCCCGGTCGATCCAGCCGTCCACCTTCGCGCGCATATCCGCGTCGTCGCGTAACCGCTCGCCGAGTTGCTGCACGTTCTCGCCGACCTTACGCCGCAATGTGCTGTTCGGATCGTCGGCCGATTCCAAGATCAATCGTTTGGCCGCGCGCCAGGTCGCCGAGGCCATGCCGGTGATTTCGTCGCGGCCCATGATCTGCGCCTTGATCCGCTCCGCCTTCTTGATCATGGCGTCGTCGTGTTGCAGATCGTCGGCGAATTCCTCGAGAAAGCGATTCGCGGCCAGCCGCACCTCGTGCTCGGGGTTCGACCGCACCTTCCAGGTGAACTCGACGAGTTCGCGATAGATCCGCTCGGAAAGCAGAATGTTGACGAATTTCGGCGCCCATTGCGGTGCGTCGCGCAGGACGATCCGGTCGATCGTCTCCTGCGAACCGAGCGCCCACTGGTGCGCCCGCTCGGCGAGCAGGTCCAGCAGCACCAGCTGCCGGTTGTCGGCGAGCAACTCCGAGAGCACCCGCCCGATCGGCGGGCCCCAGAGCGGTTCGGCGATCCGTTTGACGATCGTCTGGTCGATGATCTGCTCGACGTCCTCGTCGCGCAGCACATCCACCACCGCGCGCAGCAGCGTCGAACTCTCCTCGGCCACCCGCGCGGCATGACCGGGGTCGGCCATCCACTTGCCGACCCGCCAGGAGATCTGCGCCGAGGTCACCTTCGCCGAAACCACCTCGGGGGAAAGGAAGTTGGTGCCGACGAAGGTGCCGAGACTCTCGCCGAGCTGATCCTTCTTCTTCCGGATGATCGCGGTGTGCGGAATCGGCAGGCCGAGCGGATGCCGGAACAGCGCGGTGACGGCGAACCAGTCGGCCAGCGCGCCGACCATGCCGGCCTCCGACGCCGCGCGCACGTAGTCCACCCAGCCACCGCCGCTGCCGCGCGATTCCAGCCAGCGACAGAACAGATAGATCGCCGTTGCCACCGCGAGTAGCCCGGTGGCCAGCGCCTTCATTCGCCAGAGGTCGCGGCGCTTGCTTTCCTCGTCGAGCACGGCGGCGAAGCCGAGGGGCGCGGCGGCCGCGGGCGCCGGGGGCGTTTCCAGGACCGCGATGTTGCCGGGAGCTTTCTCCATGCCCTCCATTCTGCTGTGCCGGAGGGTCTGCCCGCCTGAGGCGCGGAAGATGTGCAACCCGTCGCATCCCTGCCCAAACGCGCATATCACCAGCGACAGGGACCTAAGCTGGTGGTCCGAGGAGAAACCGACCAACTAAGGAGCCCACGCTGTCCACCGATGACCTTGTCGACGTCGGCGAGCTCGCCGACCGACCGGCGGCGGTGCGCACCGGCCGAACGGATGGCCGCAAACGCCGTTGGCGCCAGCACAAGATCGACCGCCGTGAGGAACTCGTCGACGGCACGCTCGCCGCTGTCCGAGCCCGTGGCTCCAACGCCGGGATGGACGAGATCGCCGCCGAGATCGGCGTCTCCAAAACCGTCCTCTACCGGTACTTCTCCGATAAGAACGACCTGGTCCACGCGACCATGCAGCGGTTCATCGAGACCACCCTGATGCCCCGGGTCTACGGCGCGATCAGCCTGGACGCGGACGAATATCAGCTGGTCCGCTCGGCGCTGGCCGAATATGTCGGCACGGTCGACGAGGACCCCGAGGTCTATCGCTTCATCATGGGCAACGGCTCGGCCGACCAGTCCTCGCTGGCCGAATTCGAGAAGCTGTTCGCCGAGGTGGTGGCCGCGGTCATCATCGACCGCGCGACCGAGAAGGGCATCCAGACCGACGGCGCCATGCTGTGGTCCTACGTCCTGGTCGGCGGAATCCAGTTGGCCACGCACTGGTGGACCACGAACAAGACCATGTCCCGTGAAGAAGTGATCGACTACCTGACCATGATGGCCTGGAGCGCGATCGACGGGATGGCGCGTGCTAACGGCTCGGCCGAGGTGTTCAACGCGCAGCCGCATGTGCTGCCCGCACCCGGCGCGAACTCGGCTAACTGATCAATCGCCCGACTCCCCGGGTGCTAGCTGGGGTGCTAGCAAAAGTGTGACGAGGGGCTCGACTTTGCCGCGCGGTTGGCTACTCTGAACCCGAGCGGTGCGCCCGAGTGGGCTGCGTCACCGCCCCGCGCACTGGCACCAATGGAGGTACCTCGATGGCGAAGCAAGTACCGACCTCCCGGCTTGCTCGTGGCACCAAGCTCGGTGCCGTGGCGGCCAGCTCGGTTATCCGCACGCAACGCGCGCGCCTGTCGATGCGGGGCCGGTCCGAGGCGGTCCGCGCGAAGATGGCCGAGGAGTCCATGATTCGCACCACCGAGCAGGTGGTGATGGTGCTCGGCACCATGAAGGGCGTGGCCATGAAGCTCGGGCAGATGATGTCCGTGCTGGACATGGATCTGGTGCCGGAGGCGCACCGGGAGCGATTCCAGAAGCGGCTGGCGGTGTTGCGCAATGCCGCGCCGTCGGTGTCGTTCGAGTCGATGCGCCAGGTGATCGAGGACGATTTCGGCCAGCCGCTCGGCGCGATCTTCGCCGAATTCGAGGCCGAGCCGATCGCGGCCGCCTCCATCGGGCAGGTCTACCGGGGCACGCTGCACGACGGTCGGCGGGTCGCGGTCAAGGTGCAGTACCCGGGCATCGACGCCGCGGTGCGCGCGGATCTGAAGAACCTGGCCATGTTTCGCCGGGTGCTGCAATCGGCGATGCCCTGGGTGACCCCCGCCGTGCTGGACGAGCTGCGGCTCAACATGGAAAGCGAACTCGACTACCAGGCCGAGGCCAACACCCAGCTACAGATCGCCGAGCTCTACGCCGGGCATCCGTTCATCGTGGTGCCCCGGTCGATGCCCGAGCTGAGCACCACCCGGGTGCTGGTCAGTGAGTACGTGCCGGGCAAGGGTTTCGAGGAGATCCGCCAGCTGCCCGACGCCGAGCGCGACCGGATCGGCGAGATCATCTATCGCTTCTACGTCGGTTCGCTGTTCACCTTCAACGAGTTCTGCGGCGACCCGCATCCGGGCAACGTGCTGCTCGCCGACGACGGCAAGGTCGCCTTCCTCGACTTCGGGCTGTTCAACCGGATGGATCCGGACCACGTGCAGTTCGAGCTGACCTGCCTGCGCGCGGCCGCCGAGGACCGCGCGGAAGACCTGCGCGAGTTGATGATCCAGCGCGGCGTGATCGATTCGCCGGAGGAGATCGGCGCCGAGGAGTGCCTGGAGTACGTGCTGGCCGCGTCCGAATGGTGTCTGATCGACGAGGATCTGACCATCACTCCCGAACTGGCCAGCGGCGCGTTCCTGCTCGCGGTCGACCCGCGGGCCAGCGAATTCACCGGCATGAAGCAGCAGAACCTGCCGCCGGAGCACCTGTTCTCCCGCCGCGCCGACTTCCTCACCTTCGGCATGCTCGGTCAGCTCGGCTGCACCGCGAACTGGCATCAGATCTCCCGCGAATGGCTCTACAGCGAGCCGCCCGTCACCGAGCTCGGCAAGGTCCACCACGCGTGGCTGGCCGAGCATCCGCCCGTCGCGCCGAAGAAGCCGCGCGTGCGGGCCAAGAAGGTCCCCAAACCGAGCACCGAAGCGTAACCGCAGAAACGGAAGACCATGGCAGACAATCGCGAGTTCGACCTAGTCCTTTTCGGTGCAACGGGTTTCGTCGGCAAGCTGACCGCCGAGTACCTGCTCACCGCCGCGCCGGAGTCCGCGCGGATCGCGCTGGCCGGGCGCTCGCTGGACAAGCTCACCAAGGTCCGCGCCGAGCTCGGCCCGGCCGCCGCCGACTGGGGGCTCGTGGTGGCCGACTCCACCGACGAGGCCGCGCTCGCGTCGCTCGCCGCGCGGACCAAGGTCGTGGTCACCACGGTCGGCCCGTACCTGCGCTACGGCCTGCCGCTGGTCGCCGCCTGTGCGCAGGCGGGGACGCACTACGCCGACCTCACCGGTGAGCCGCTGTTCATCCGCGACGCGATCGACCGGTACCACGAGCAGGCGGTCGCGTCCGGCGCCAAGATCGTGAATTCGGCCGGCTACGACTCGATTCCGTCGGATCTGAGCGTGTATCAGCTGTACAAGCGTTCGCTGGAGGACAACACCGGCGAGTTGGAGGAGACCACGCTGGTCGCGTCGCTGAAGGGTGGCATCAGCGGCGGCACCATCGACTCCGGCCGGGCGATAATGGAGGCGATCGCCGCCGATCCGAGCAAGGGATCGGTGCTGTCGCACCCGTATTCGCTGAGCCCGGACAAGTCGATGGACCCGGCCGTCGGGCGTCAGTCGGATCAGGCGTTGTCCCGGGCCAGCACCATCGACCCGAGCCTGGACGGCTGGGTGAGCACGTTCGTGATGGCCGCGCACAACACCAAGATCGTGCGCCGGACCAACGGCCTGCTCGGCTGGGTGTACGGCAAGAACTTCCGCTACCGCGAGGTGATGAGCGCCGGCAAGTCGCCGGCCGCACCGCTGGTGGCCGCGGGCATGGCGGGCGGCATCGTCGCGGGCCTGGCGGCCGGTGCGCTGCTGTCGCGGGTGTCGGCCGGGCGCAAGCTGCTCGATCGGGTGCTGCCCAAGCCGGGCACCGGGCCGAGCGAAAAGGCGCGCGACAGTGGGTGGTTCGCGATGAAGACGTTCACCCGCACCTCCTCGGGCGCCAAGTACGTGGCCACCTTCTCCGGCAAGGGCGATCCCGGCTACAAGGCGACCGCGGTGCTGCTCGGCGAGAGCGGCCTGTCGCTGGCCTTCGACACCGGCAAGCAGCCCGAGCTGGCCGGCATCCTCACCCCCGGCGCGGCGATGGGTGACGCGCTCACCGAGCGGCTGCGCGCGGCGGGCATGACCATCGAAGTCGCGCGAGTCTGAAAGACGTTGCGGCGGGCGGTATTCGGTGGTTACGACCGAATACCGCCCGCGCGCAAGAGGAACGAGGAGTACCCGATGAACCTGGCGCGACGCACGATGAACCATCCGGCGCTGGCCGCGGTGTACGAGCGGGCGTGGCGGCCCGCGCTGTTCTATCTGGCCAGCGGGCGCACGACGGAGTCGGATCGCCGCGACGCGATCAGCACGCTGCGACTCGGCGGCGCGCAGAAGGTACTCGATATCGCTTGCGGGCCGGGCAATTTCACTCGTCACCTGAGTACCGCGTTGACCGGTGACGGCTTTGCCATCGGCCTCGATTACTCCGAACCGATGCTCGCCCGCGCGGTCGCGGACAACGCGGGCCCGCGCGTCGGATATCTGCGCGGCGATGCCCGCGTGCTGCCGTTCGCGGACGGCACCTTCGACGCGGTGTGCTGTTTCGGCGCGCTCTATCTGATCCCCGACCCGATCGGCGCGACCCGCGAAATGCTGCGCGTGCTCGCGCCCGGCGGGCGGATCGCCATCACCACCAGCTACCGGGCGGACAATCCGTTCGGCGATGTCAGCCGGGTGGTCGGCGGGTGGAGCGGGCTGCGGGTCTTCGATACCCGGACGTTCCCCGATCTGTTCGCCGCGGCGGGCCTGGTCGATATCGAGCAGGACGTGCACCGGCTGTTGCAGTACGTGAGCGCGACCCGGCCCGAATAACCGGAATCGGAAACGATCTTCGTCTGGCCAGGGATAACCCCACTGGCCCAGTCAGACGACCATGGAGAACCGGTGCGGCGATTCCTGATGAGTGCGGTTCTTGTCGGCGCAGCGGCGTTTTCTGTCCCGCCCGGCGCTGCGGTCGCCGAACCCGAGTCCCCCACAGCGCAGCTGCAAACCTATCTCGATCAGTTGGTGCAGCGCGTCGGCGTGCCCGGCGCGCAGCTGGTGGTCGCCGGGGACGGGCTGAACGCCCAACTCGACAGCGGTGTCGGTGATCTCGGCACCGGCGGCGCGTTCCCGGACAACGCCCAGGTCCGGATCGCCAGCAACACCAAGACTTTCGTGGCAACGGTCGTCTTGCAGCTGGCCGCGGAGCAGCGCATCGACCTGGATGCCCCGGTCGAGCACTACCTTCCCGGCGTGGTCAACGGCCCGGGCGGCGACGGGAACCGGATAACCGTGCGAAATCTGTTGCAGCACACCAGCGGAATACCCGACTACCTGGCGCGGCTGAATCTCGCCTCCGTCGCCGATCTGCGGAGCCCGCGTCCGGCAACGGAATTGATCCGCCTCGGTCTCGATCAACCCGCCGAATTCGCCCCCGGAACCAGTACCGGCTATTCCAATACCGACTTCCTGCTGGCCGGAGAGTTGGTCCAGCGGGTCACGGGTCAGCCGGTCGGCCTGGAGGTCACCCGCCGGATCATCCTCCCGCTCGGCCTGCGCGACACCTATTGGCCGTTGTTCCCGCTGGAGAACATCATTCGGCTACCGCACCCGCGCGGCTACCACGAATTCGACGGCACGCTGATCGACATCACCGACATCGATCCGGGCTGGGGCCTGTCCGACGGTGCCATGGTGTCCACCGGCGCCGACCTGAATCGATTCTTCATGGCCCTGCTGTCCGGCGAACTGCTCCCACCGGCCCAACTAGCCGACATGCAACACGTCGTCCCCTCCGGTGACCCCTTACGCGGCGACGATTTCGGCCTCGGCCTCTTCCACCGCACCAACGCCTGCGGCCTCGACATCTGGAGCCACGGCGGCGCCATGAACGGCTTCGTCGTCATCAACGCCGCCACCCCCGGCCGCGCGGTCACCATCAGCATGAACCAACTCCCGGACCCGATCACGACGGTGATGCATCAGGCCGACATGAGCGCCGTCGCCGATGCGGCGCTCTGCCTCGGCTGAACAGCTGGATCAGCGGCCTGCACTGCCGGTGGCGGGGCGGGCTCGGCGGAGTTCGCAGGCTGCGTGGTCGGCGTCGGGGCGGTCGTCGCCGGTGCGGGCGCAGCCTTGGGCGGTGTAGCCCTGACGGTCATAGCCTTGGCGGTCGTAGCCCCATTTGTCGTATCCGGCTCGGTCATAACCGAATCGGTCGTAGCCCCAGTCATCGAAGCCGTCGTGGTTGTAGGGGTCGTCCGGCGCACTGGGTTGCGGGAACACGGTTGTTTCCGGCGGCGTGATGATCGGCGGGGTGGTCACCGGCGGGGTGGTGGTGACCGGGGGTGTGGTCGTCACCGGCGGGGTCGTCGTCACCGGCGGTGCCGTGGTCACCGGGGGCGCCGTGGTGGCCGGCGGGACGGTCACGGGCGGTGCGGTGGTCACCGGGGCGGCGGTGGGGGTATCGGTGGGTGCGGCGGAGGTATCGGGGAAGGCAAAGGCGGGCACGATGAGCGCCGCGGGTGCGAGTACCAATGCGCCGGCCGCGGCGGATAGCAGGATTGCCTTCCGCGCTCTGTGTCCACGGGTGTTCGACTGCGACATGTTCGATCTCCATCTCGACCGGAGCGCGTGCACCACGCTCCGACCGGCGTATCGGCAGAATGTCCGAATCCGATACACCGCAGTGATTTTGCGTACATATTGTTCGTGCGTGCCCCTCATTTACGGGGCTTGAATTTACCGACGCCGAATATTCATAGCCAAGACGGCTTGTTGCCGTCGCCTAGTTGATCGACGGTCGCGGAGATCTGCGCGACGAGCTGGGTCGGCCGCTGCGTGTCGGTGGTCGCCTTGCCGCTGGTCAGGATCGCACCGGACAGGCCGCGGGCCGGGTCGGCCCAGCCGTACTGGGTGGTCAGCCCGCTGCGGCCGAAGTGGGACCGGGTGTCGCGCCCGAACTTCGATCGGCGCCCGCCCAATTCGAAGCCGGCGCGGCTGACCCGCCCGGCCAGGCCCGGCAGCCACGGCGCCGGTTGTATCGCGGTGCGCAGCGTGTCGGGTCGCATGATCCGCACGCCGTCCAGTTCCCCACCGTGGGTGAGGATTTCGTAGAAGCGGGACAGTTCGGCCGCGGTGGTGACGAGATTGCCCGACGGGAGTTCCGCGGTGAGGAAGGCCCGGGTCGCGGCGTCGGAGACCGCGCCGCCCAGCCCGCCGCCGAGCGCCTTGCGCGCCAGGTATTTCGAGATGCGCGACGGTCCGGGCCCGGTCTTCACCCCGGCCACGACCCGGTCGACGTCCTGGGCCCGGACCCCGAAGTTGTTCCAGCGGAACCCCAGTGGCGTGAGTACCTGTTCGGCGAGGTGTTCGCGCATCCGTTTCCCGGTCGCCCGCTGCACCAGCAGCCGTTGAATCAGTCCGCTGGTCATCGCGTGATAAATACGGAACCGGCCCGGCGGCCAACTGGGTACCAAATCGGCCAGACCGCGCACCGCCAATTCCTCGTCGACCACCAATTCGAACCCTTTGTACGGCGGTGTCACGAATGGCACGCCCGCAGAATGGGTGAGCACGTGACCGATGGTGATCCGTTCCTTGCCATTGGCCGCGAATTCCGGAATGTAGCGGCACACCGGATCGTCGAACGCGAACGCGCCCTGTTCGATCAGCATGCACATGAGCGCCGCGGAAACCCCTTTCGCCGTGGAGAATCCGCAGAACGGAGTCTCCGGCGTGGCCGGCACCTTCGTCGCGTCCGCGGCGTCGCCGGGCGCGTTGCCCCAGCCGTGTCCGATGGCCCGGTTCAGCACGATCTTCCGGTTGCGCCGCACACACACCTGGATGGCCGGGGTCGTCCCGAGCCGATACCACGCCAGCACCGACTCCCACAGCGCGTCGACCGCGCCCGCCGCCAACCCGGCCGCCGCCGGATCGTCCTCGGCGCCGATCGTGGTCACCGAGTCCAGATCCTCGACCACCGTCACCAACGTGTCCGGGAGTGTGCTCATTTGCCCAGCATATCGACGTGCAGCTGAGATCCCGGTGAGAGAAAGGCCTTCTCGCCGTGCATTCCGGCGGACAGCGAGAAGGCGCGCGGCGGCCGGGATTTCCGCGACTCAGTCCGGATCGTCGTCCTCGGGCGGGGGCTCGGCGCTGAGTTCCACCATGCGTCGTAGTATCCCCGGCGCCAGCGCGAGTTCGAATTCGTTTCCGCCGCTGTCGAAGACGTAGGTCAGGAGCGGGTCCATCTGCATCGGCGTACGCCGGACCGAGCAGCCCTCACTGACGATCACCCAGCTACCGACGGTCAACTGATCGAACATCGCACCTCCCACCCTTTGGCCTATGCCACTTCCGATATCCGCGACTATGCCATCCGTCACACTCGGGTGTCAATCCGGAAAAAGTGCCTATGACCTGCTGGAATATTCCTTTTGGAACATCCATTTCGCGGGCGGATGGACCATCTCGTCGAGCTGGATCACGGCGCCGCCGGCGGCGTGCAGCGTCAGCTGGTACACCAGCACGGCGGCCGGCCGGGCCAGCCCGAGGTGCCTGCGCTCGTCGGCGGTGGCGAGCCGGGCGGCGACCCGGTCGCGGAGGTAGGAAACCCGAAGGGCGGTAACCGATTCGAGGTAGCGCAGCGTGCCGCCGGCCAGCCGCTCGGCGCGCAGCAGCCGCGGCGCGAGCTCGGCGAGTTCGCTGCCGAACCAGGACGTGGCCAGCTCGCCCGCGCGAGTTTCGTTGCCGGTCAACCGTTTCCGCATGAGTACCGCGCTCCCCCGTGGCACCCCGAGCGTTTCGGCGACATGATCGGGCGCGGTGACGACCGCGGCCTCGAGCACCGTCTCGGTCGCGCCCTCCGCGTAGGCCGAGCCATAGTGCGGCGCCCGCTCACGCACGACCGGACCGTCGGACACATAGGTTCCGGACCCACGCCGCGATTCCACAATTCCCTGCTGCCGCAACGTATTCAGCGCTTTTGCCGCGGTCGGCCGAGCAACTTTCCAGTGCGCGGCGAGTTCGCGCTCGGACGGAACCTCGGCGCCGGGCGCGAGTTCACCGCGCTCGATTCGATCGCGCAGGTACCCCGAAATCCGTAGGTACTTCGGCAGTACTTCGTCGAATTCGGGCACCGGTCGCCTTTCTGCGCACACCGCCTCAGGCCACTGGCGAGTCTAACAATCGTGCCCCACATCACAGCGGGACCGCGCGGCCAAGCAGGTCCCGGCGGGCGTTACCGCCCGGTAGAGTGCCCGATCAAGTACGGCGCTACGGAGTGGACCAACAGAGGGGGTTTCCCAGATGGCGGTACCGGACACCGGGCAGGGGACGGCAAGACAACTCTACGCGGCGGCCACCGGGGCAGGCACCGGTCAGCCGTTCGAGTTGGCGCCCGACGTCGCCGAAAACCTCGCTGCCGCTTGCGACAAGCTGGTCGAGGACCTACACCACGCCATGGCGAACGGACATCTCGTCACCGATGTGACCGGCTTTCCGAATCTGCCGAGCGGACAAGGACTTACCCGCGGCTTCGGCGACAAGGGCAGGCAATACCTGGACACCCTCGCCGCTTTCCAGGAGACCGCGCTGCTGTTCAAGGCCGCGTATCTGGCGGCGGGCAAGATGTTCGCCGATGCCGAAGCCGCGAACAAGGCGGCCATCGATCTGGTCGCCGAGCACCTAGAGGCCCGATGACCACGCACCGAGCAGGCTGAGGCGGCCATGGCAGATTCCGCCGCCCGCGCCGCCGCCGAGACCATCCGCCGGGAACTGGCCGGATTATCTACCGGTGCAACCGATCCCGCCTACGCCCCGGACCGCGAGCGCTTCGGTTCCTATAGCCACCAGGAGATCTGGGACCTCGTGCACGAGGCGCTCGACCCGGCCGCGCTCGGCCAGGCCTCGGCCGCGTGGCAGGCGAACGCGGACGCGCTCGCCGAGGCGTTCCAGATCTTCTCCGATACCGCCAACCGGGAGTTCGCCCGCTGGTCGGGCCGCGCCGCCGACGCCGCCTCGCGGGCCACCAGGGAGTTCATCCTGGCCGGCGCCGCGGCGCACGACGTGTGCCGCGCCGTCGCGCGCCTGATGGAGTTGAATTGCGATGCCGCGCAAACCATCCGGGGCGCGATCCCGGCGCCGCTGCCGTATCGGCCGCTGGACGACCCGGCGGCCGAGGCGGTCTACGGCGGCCAGCGGCGGATGGCGCACGACAGCGCGGCCGCCGATGTCGAGGCCGATGTGCGGGACACGATGACCTACGTCTACGCGCCGACCATGCCCGCCTCCGGCAACCACGTGCCCCGCTTCATCCCACCTCCCGACGGACCACGACCGGCGGGCGACGGGGGCGCCGCGCGGTGAAATGGGTGCTCACCCCGGACGAGTTCTCACACGTCTGGGAAAACGAAACCAGCCTCGACCGCAGGCCGTACCCGGTCAACATGGTGCCCGCGGCCACCGTGCGCACCGAATCCGAGTACGCCGCACTGCGTTTGCCGCAGCGCTTCGCCCGCCAGGCCGACCCGGATCTGGCCGCGGCGCTCATGCTCTGCGGACGCACCGACGCGACCACCATCACCGTCTCCGGCGAGCGCAGCACGCCCCCGCGCAACGGCAGCGGCGCGGACACCGAGCGCATCCTCGCCTTCGCCGCGGTGGTGCACAACCACGCGGGCATCCTGGTCGCCACCCCGGACAAGGTGACCGTGCTGATGTGCCACGCGCGTCAGGTCGGCGAGCGCCTGGTACAGATCATCGGCCCGGCCCAGCCGGGCAAGCTCGGCACCATGCGCGAACCGCAGGACGCGGTGCTCGGCCCGGACCGGGACGAGCAGTTCCTCACCAACGGGCATCGCGCCGCCGCCCGGTTCCGCCAGACGCTGCGCAAACCGGTCGACGGACGCGGCTTCCTCACCGTCACCGTGGAGCCGGACAACCCGATGTCGCCGCCCACCCGGCACCGCACCTGGCTCGATTTCACCGGCGACGGACGCTATCTGCTGACCACGTCGCAGGACCTCATCCTCACCCCGGTCTCCGACGAGGACTTCGCGGCCCAGCTGATCGGTCTCGCGCACATCCGCTGAGCCGGGCCTCCGCTGTGGTAGTTGTGGGAGATGGCGAAGAAGCAGTGGTCCGTTCCGGCCACCGAGGCCCTGAAAGCCGATGGATTGCGGATCGCTGACCTCGACACCAACGGCACGCCCGGATTCAAGGGTGACAAGGCGGCAGGCCAGGAGCTCCAGGCCGAGCGCACCGAGGTGCTCTCGGCGTTGCAGGAGCGGCTCTATGCCAACGGCCGGTCCGGTGATTCGCGCAGCGTGCTGCTGGTGTTGCAGGGCATGGACACCGCGGGCAAGGGCGGCATCGTCCGGCACGTGATCGGTTCCGTCGATCCGCAGGGCGTCGACCATCACGCGTTCGGCGTGCCCACCGAGGAGGAGAAGCGCCACCACTACCTGTGGCGCATCCGCAAGGCGCTGCCGCGCGGCGGTCAGCTCGGCGTCTTCGACCGCTCACACTACGAGGACGTGCTGGTCGTGCGGGTGCACGACCTGGTCCCGAAGAAGGAGTGGGAACCGCGCTACGACGAGATCAACGCGTTCGAGCGCGAACTCGTGGACGAGGGCACCACGGTGGTGAAGGTGGCCATGTTCGTCTCGCTCGACGAGCAGAAGAAGCGGCTGATGGAGCGCCTCGAACGACCGGACAAGTACTGGAAGTTCAACCCGTCCGACATCGATGAGCGCGCCTACTGGCCCGCCTACCAGGAGGCCTATCAGGCCATGCTGGACCGCACCGATACCGACTACGCCCCATGGCACGTGATTCCGGCCGACCGAAAGTGGTTCTCCCGCCTGGCGATCACCGAGCTGCTCATCGACGCGCTCGAACGCCTCGACCTCCAATGGCCCCCGGCGAAGTTCGATGTCGAGGAACAGAAGCGCCGACTCGCCGACGCCTGAGGTTCGAATCGGTGGCGGTGCGTGCCGCCACCGATTCGGCGCAAGCGTTCAGACCAGCGGGCGGACTTCCTCCGCGACGAAGCGAATGAAGGCTTCGGGATCCGGCTCGTCCGCGGTCGGCTGGATGATCACGGTGTCCGCGCCGGCTTCGACCAACCGATGCACCGCGTCGGCCACGACCTGCGCGCCACCCGCGACGCCCGCGCCCGGCGCATGCTTCGGCGTCCGTTCGGCGGCCAGCCGGGCCTCGGCATCCGGACCGGTGACCGCGAGCAGGCTCGCGACGACCGGATGCGGGTCGGTGCGCCCCGCCGCCGCACGCCCCTCATCGATCAACGTCCGCGCGGCCCGGACTCCCTCGGCGTCGGTGATCGAATCCAGCAGCGTCCCATCGGCATGCGAGCCGCACAGCCGGATCGAACGCGGCCCCCGCGCACCGGCGTAGATCTTCGGCGCCGCGTTCGGCGGCCAGTCGAGCGCCACGTCGTCGAGGTGCACGTAGCGACCGGAGGTGGTGACCCGCTCGCCGGCCAGCAACGCGCGCAACGCGTCCAGGTACTCACCGAGCAACGTAACTGGGGATTCGACCCGCGCCCCGACCTGCCCCATCCAGTCCTGCACGCCGTGACCGACCCCGAGCAGCACCCGATCGGGGAACAGCCGGTCGAGCGTGGCGGCCTCCATCGCGGTGAGCGCCACGTTGCGCAGCGGCACCGGCAGCAGCCCGATGCCGACGCGCAGCCGCTCGGTCCAGCCCAATACCGCTGCGGCACTGGCTATTCCGCTCTCCAGGAAGCAGTCTTCCCAGAGCCACAGCTGCTCGAGCCCCGACTCCTCGGCGACTCGGGCCACCGCCCGCAATCGCTCCGGTGGATTCTGTGGACGAAATACCGCACCGAGGACTGTCATCTGACAATTCCTACCCGGCGGGTATGACAACCGCGGGATACCCATCGCCGCGTCGGCGCCCGATATTTCGGAATCTCTCAGGTTCACCGATGATGATGTGGCCGTGGCCGACCACACGGGGATGAGTTTCCGGCTCTACCATCATGGCGGCAGGTACCGGCAGTCTCGAGCGAAAGGCGTGGTGAACGCACGGTGAGCAAGAACCCGGGTGGGAAGAAGAACCCGTTGCTGGCGGCGGATCGCAGCGACCGCAACCGCAAGATCTTCATCCAAGTGGGCGTGGCCGCTGTCCTGATCGCGCTCATCGCGGCGATCGGTATCGGCGTCGCGGTGAAGAAGGCACGCAAGGACGACCCCGGGCCGAGCCCGGCCATCGCGGCGTCGGCCAACGCGGACCCGGCGGGCATCACCGGCACGATCACCGACAAGGGCGCGATCCGCATCGGCAAGCCCGGCGCGAAGGTCACCGTCCGGGTCGTCGCCGACCTGCAGTGCCCCGCGTGCAAGGGCTTCGAGGCGGCCAACTCCCAGGTGCTCGACGACAACGTGAAGAACGGCACCATCGCGGTCGAATACAACGTGATCGCGTTCCTGGACAAGGCGTCCAGCACCCGCTACTCGACCCGCGCGGCGAACGCCTCGTACTGCGTCGCCGAGGCGGATCCGTCGAAGTACATGGCCTGGCTGACCTCGATGTTCGCCCAGCAGCCCGCCGAGGGCGGCGCCGGCCTGCCGAACGACAAGCTGGTCCAGATCGCCAAGGACGCCGGGTACCCGGACTCGGTGGCCACCTGCATCACGGATGTGAAGTACGACAAGTACATCCAGGCCCGCACCGATGAGGTGCTCAAGAGCGGCATCCAGTCGACCCCGTCGGTCTTCGTCAACGGCAAGCAGATCCAGTCGAGCCAGGAGCTGATGGGCCCCGGCGGCCTCGCACCGGCGATCGCTGCCGCCGCGGCGCAGTGATCACCGCCCCACCCCGGGCCGCCTGGATCCTCCTGCTGGGCGGGCTGGCCGGCTGGCTGGCCGCGGTGGTGCTGACCATCGAACGGTTCAAGCTGTTCACCGACCCGGGTTACACCCCCTCGTGCAGCATCAATCCGATCCTGTCCTGCGGATCGGTGATGGTGACCAAGCAGGCCGCGGTGTTCGGATTCCCGAATCCGATCATCGGCATCGTCGGCTTCTCCGTGCTGGTCACCCTCGCGGTGCTGTCGGTGGCCGGGGTGGGGTTGCCGAAATGGATCTGGGGCGGGCTCTGGCTCGGCCTGCTGCTCGGCGTCGGGTTCATCGGCTGGCTGATCTTCCAGAGCCTGTACCGGATCAACGCGCTGTGCCCGTACTGCATGGTGGTGTGGGCGATCATCACCCCGCTGCTCGCGGTGGTCACCGATCAGCTCTGGGGCGGGTCGCGCGGCCCGCTGCGCATCCTCGCGGAGTGGCGCTGGACCATCGTCGCGCTGTTCTACGCGGTGGTGCTGGTGCTGATCTTCCTGCGGTTCCAGGACTACTGGCTGTCGCTGGTCTAGTTCGGCGTGCCGAGCGCCAGTACCAGGGCGACCGTGCGCCGGACGCCGGCGGTGTCCAGGATGTCGAGCTGGATCGAGTCGCCGGGCTTGTGCACGTTGATCGCCGCGTGCAGGGTGCGGGCCGAGGTGATCTCGCGACCGTCCACGGCGACGATCACCTCGCCGTGCGTCAGCCCGGCCATGTAGGCGGGTAGCCCGTAGAGCGCCAGGTCGATGCGGGCGCCGCTGGGTTTCGCGTCGGTGCTCAGCACGCCGAGCGTCGCGGTCGGCCCGACGTGCACGGTGTCGGTGGGCGTGCCGGAGCGGATCTGCCGGACCACCCGCATCGCGGTATCGATCGGCACCGCGTAGCCGTTCGGCGGCCGGCTCACCGCGCGCGCCGGATCGCCGGACGCGGCGGCGATCACCCCGATCACCGTGCCCTCCCGGTCGGCGAGCGCGCCGCCGGACTGCCCGGAGGTGACCGCGGCGGCGACCTCGAGCATGCCGGTGAGCGGTTTGCGGGACAGGTCGGCGGAATTCAGCGCGACGATGGTGCTGTCCAGATCGGTGAGCACGCCCTGGATCGCGGTCGGGGTGCCGCCGACGCCGCCCGCGTTGCCGATCGCCAGTACCTCGTCGCGCACCCGGACGTCGGCCGAGTTGCCGATCCGCGCGGTCGGCAGTCCGGCCGCCCCGGTCAGCCCGAGCAGCGCGATATCGGCGTCGGAGTCGTAGCCGAGCACCACGGCGTCGTACTCGCGCCCGTTGCCGACATCGGTGACGGTGACCGTGTCCGCGCCCTTGACCACGTGATGGCTGGTCAGCACCTGACCGTCCGCGGTGAGCACGATGCCCGACCCGGCCGCGCCGAGCCCGAACGGCCTGGTCGAGGCGGTGATATCGACCAGTGCCGGGTCCACCACCGCCGCGACGGCCAGCGGATCCAGGGGCGGCGGAGGCGGCGCGAGGATCGGCGCGGCGGCCTCGGTGGCGCCGCTGGACCAGCTGGGCAGCTCGCCCCGATAACCGAGGAACGCGGCCACGGCTAGCAGCGCGGCGACGATCATCGCCAGCGCGCGGCCGCCGAACCGTTGCTCATTCATCGTTTCTCCGCCTCGATACCTGCGAATTCCATTGTGGCCGGAGATCTTCACCGTAGATCAGAAAATGGCGCGGTCGGTCGTTGGTCTCCGCGATATACCCGCGTGTCGCTATTTCAGGCCTGCCCGATTTGTGTCGCGTTTGGCATGTAGGCGCATGCGGCGGTAGGCATGTATGCATGACAACTGCTGCCGCGTACGCCCTATCCGCATCCGATGGCGCATTCGAGAAGGTGACGATCGAGCGCAGGGACCTCGGTCCCCGCGATGTGCTGATCGATATCAAATACGCGGGCATCTGCCATTCCGACATTCACACCGCCCGCAACGAGTGGGGCGGCACCAAATACCCCGTGGTGCCCGGTCACGAGATCGCGGGCCTGGTCGCCGCGGTCGGGTCCGAGGTGAGCAAGTACCAGGTCGGCGACCGGGTCGGCGTCGGCTGCATGGTGAATTCCTGCGGCAAGTGCGGGCCGTGCCTGGCCAACGAGGAGCAGTTCTGCAACCGCGGCGCGACCATGACCTACAACACCCAGGTCGATCCGGCGGTCCAGGCCGACGGCTACACGATGGGCGGCTACTCGACCCAGATCGTGGTCACCGAGCACTTCGTCGTCGGCATCCCGGAGGGCATCGGGCTCGACCAGGCCGCGCCGCTGCTGTGCGCGGGCGTCACCCTGTTCTCCCCGCTGCGGCACTGGAACGCCGGGCCGGGCAAGAAGGTCGCGATCATCGGCATGGGCGGGCTCGGGCACGTCGGGGTGAAGATCGCGGCCGCGCTCGGCGCCGAGGTCACCGTGCTCAGCCACTCGCTGAGCAAGCAGGAGGACGGCAAGCTGTTCGGCGCGAGCCACTACTACGCCACCAGCGACCGGCAGACCTTCCGCGAGCTGCGCGGCAAGTTCGACCTCATCCTCAACACCGTCTCGGCGGACCTGCCGATCGACGACTACCTGAAGCTGCTGAACCTCGACGGCACCCTGGTGATCCTCGGCCTGCCGGAGAACCCGATGGCGATCAAGCCGTTCACCATCGCCGGCTACCGGCGCTCGCTGGCCGGCTCGATGATCGGCGGCATCGCCCAGACCCAGGAGATGCTGAACTTCTGCGCCCAGCACGGCATCGGCGCGGAGATCGAGGTGATCTCCGCGGACGAGATCGACGGCGCCTACGACCGCGTGGTCGCCAGCGACGTGCGCTACCGCTTCGTCATCGACGTATCGACCATGTGATGTCCGAGTAGTCCCAGGACTACTCGGATCGGGTCCGTTCACCGAACCACCCGCAGGCGCCCGAAACCGAAAACGTTGCGGTCTCGGGTAGTTCCCTACCCAAGACGACGATATATTTCCGCAGCTACCGTCCGGATCCAAACAATTTTCCAGTCATGAACTCGGAAGAAATGGATCTGTCATGGACACGGTGCGATCGCACACAAATCTCGGGCTCTTCCTCATCGATAAGGAATCGGGCGCACCGATCGCCCGGCATCCGGTTTATGCCGAGGTGGTGGTCACCCGCTGCGGCGGCGGGTCGCACACGCTCGAAAGCGCGGAAACCGATTCGATGTCGGACTCCGAGTCGGAGTCCGACATCGAATGGGCCGCGCCGCTCGGCGTGCTGTGGACCGACCACGTCGGGTACGTGTCGTTCGACCTGACCCGGTTGCCCGCGCCGGTCAGCCGGCGGCTGGACAACACGGTCAACGTGCGCCGCTACGGCCCGGCGGCGGCCGTCGACGGGGACGGCGAGCACGACGACGAGCAGACGATGACCATCCGCGCCCTCGCCTACGGCGCCGCCGAATGGGTGGACGTGCTCGACCAGAGCCGGTTCACCGCGGGCGCGGTGGTCGGCCGAATCGTCCTGCCGCCCACCGGCATCGCCCCGCCGCACTACGAGGGCGGCATGGCGACCATGCAGAATCCGAACCTCACCGACTGGGAGCTGTCCCCGTCCTCGTTCGCCACCAACCCCAATCAGCTGGTCGGCGAGAACGGCTGCGAGAACCTCTATCCGGCAACCCTGTCGCTGCACGAATTCACCACCCGCCAGGTCGTGCGGCTCAGCGACGACCCGCCCGGCATCACCATCCCGGCGCCCTATCGCGCGGCCTACATCGACGAGTACAAGGTCACCTGGAGCGCGCTGGGCCATTCGCTCGGCGAGATCCTCTACAGCCTCCCGCTCGCGCCCGGCGAATCGGTGAAACTCGCCATCCTCGACTGGTCCTGGGACAGCCTCACCCGGCGCGACGAGCACACCAAGCTCACCGAGGACGTCCTGCACCAGACCCACCGGGACCGCACGATCAGCGAGACCGTGCAGGCGGGCCTGCGCGAGATGCAGCACGGCTCCAACTTCATGGGCGGCGTCGCGCATTCCGGCGGCGGCAGCGGCAGCGCGAACGTCGGGGTGGTCGGTCTCGGCGCGGCGGTCGGCGATGCGTGGAGCATGGGCGGCAGCACCGCGACCAGCGAGGGCAGCCGCGATCTGACCGCGGAGAACGTGCAGCGGCTCAGCGACAGCTTCAGCCAGGCGAGTTCGTCACAGCGCGAGATCAATTCGACGGTCGTGGTGCAGGCCAGGCAGGAGGAGCACGAGTCGATCCAGACCCGCACCTTCTCCAACTACAACCACGCGCACACGCTGACCATCCTGTATTACGAAGTGCTGCGGCACTATCGGCTCGCGGTGCAGTGGGTGCGCCGCCGTCCGGCGGTGCTCGTCCAGCATCCGGCGCCGATCGCGAATTTCGATATGGCCGAATTGCTGCGCCGGCGGGCCGTGCTGGAACCGGTGCTGCTCGACCCGGCCCTCGCGCCCGGCTTCGCGGCGCTGGCCAAGCAGGATCAGGTGGCCAAGAACCAGAGTCTGCACGGCGTCGACCCCGGCAGCCTGGACAAGCCGATTCGCCAGTTCTGGGAGGGTGATCTGGAATTCGGCCTGTTCGAGTTCTACGTCAAGCCCTCCGACGGCGGCGGCGACACCACCGACCAGCAGGTGATGCTGAACCTGATCCTGCTGGACGGCCAGAACGTGGTCAACCGCCCGCTGCTGCTCGAATGGGAGAAGGGCGACCTGACCCGCAACGTCAATACCGCTGAGCGGCTGAACGATACGGCGACGGCCAGCTTCATCTCCAAGCCGGATCAGCCGGTCCCGTGGCGCAACCTGGTCGGCTTCGAGTTCGTGCTGCACGAGGACAACAACTGGCGGGCGGATCGCCTGGCGATCAACGCCTTCCATCCCGGCGGGGCCATCGCGCTGCTGGACAACGTGGACGTGGATCTGTTCTTCCGGCAGAACGGGTCCTCCAACACCGTCACCTTCATCCGGCGTCCCGGACCCCGGCCCGCCGATCTGCCGCCGAACTGGTCGCCGGCCAAATCGCTGACGCCGGAGGAATATCAGAACGCCCAGCGCCTCATCGACCACGTGAACACCAACAATGCCTACTACAACCGCGCGGTCATGCTCGCCACCCGCACCGCGGACATCAGCGTCGCGTTCGAGACGATGCCGTGGGCCGACGGCAAAACCCTCGCCGACGTCGCCGTGCCGACGCCGCTCGAGGTGTTCGGCAATCACGTCGCCTACCCGTTGACGGCCGCCGGGACCGTCGTCATGGATCCGCCACCGCAGGCCCAGACGGAGCGGCTGATCACGATGCCGACCCGCGGCGTCTTCGCCGAAGGCAAACTGGGCCACTGCAATGTCGCGGAGGAGATCGACAACACCCGCTTCTGGAAGTGGGAGGAGCACCCGATCCCCATCCAGGCACCGGAGATCGCGCCGGTCGTGCCGACCACGCCGACGCCGGTCCCGACCAACCCGACGCCGACCCCGTTCCCGCAGTCGCTGGTCAACGTCGTATCGCCCAGCCCCGCACCGGATCCGGTGGGCTTGGCCGCGGCTCTGCAACTGCTCGGCACGCCGGGGATCTTCCGGGACATGTCCGGCCGCGCGGAGGTCGCCGATCTGCTGAAGAAGCTGTCCGACAACACGATTTCGATCGCCGAGGCCGCGAACCGGGCACGCGAGATCCAAGCCAAGTACGGCAGCCCGGGCGCGGGCGCCGGCGGCGGCGGGTCGGCGGAACCACCGGCCACCGGGCTCGGGTCGGGCCGGACCTCGCCGAGCGACCGATCCTCCACCACCACCCAGGATCTGCAAGACCTGCAACATGTCCTCGGCAACGCGCAGGCGAAGAACCTGATCACCGCCGAGGCCGCGAAGGAGGCGTACGCCAGGGCCCTGCAGGGCGCCTACGACCCCAACTACGTGAACGCCTCGACCGGGAAACCGCCTGTCGCCGTGCCGATTACCGCGGCCACCGACGCACAGCTCGGCCAGGCGGCGGCCGTCGAGTTCTTCAACGCGACCGACATCGACAACTACTTCCTCGATGTCACCGGGAAGACCTTCGCCGGCTGGTTCACCTCGACGCTGGCCGGGCGCGGCAGCTGGGGCCCGCTGTCGATGTCGGTGGACGCCGACACGCTCAACCGCTTCACCGAGACCTGGAACGCCTTCCCGCCCCTCGTCGGTACCGATCGCGGGGTCGGCGTGCCCGGGATCTCGCTGCCCGAGTTCGCCACGCTGATGGCCAAGTTCCTGCACGAGACGGGTGGCAAGCTGCAATTCCGCGGCGCGGAAACCGTTGGCGGATACGGTCATCCGGGTCTGTCCTACGCGTTCGACTCGTTCCTGATCCAGCGCCCCGGCGAGGCGGCCTTCACCAAGTCGTCCTACAACACCGGCAACGGCAATCACACCGCGTTCGCCTGCTTCCACGACCCGATCTATCTGGCCGCGTTCGGCACGCTCGCACCGACCGCGCAGGCGGTGCGCGACCGCACCGAGTGGAAGGGCACGACCTGGCCGGCCGGGGTGCCGACCTCGATCGACAGCTCGACCGCGTTCCTGCAGGAAGCGGACTTCTACAAGTTCCGCGGCCGCGGCGCCATCCAGTCCACCGGCCGGGTCGCCTACCTGCCGATCGTGAACTTCGTCCGCGGCTACGCGGGCGACGACGCCCGGATCACCGCGGTCAAGGACCGGTGGACGAATCTGGCGACCACCCTTGCCGCCCAGGGCGTCACCCTGACCAGCGACGACGACTTCGCCACCGCGTCGAGCAACGCCGACTGGGACGCGCTGTTCGCCACCATCACCATCCAGGCGGTGGCCATCCGCGGCCACAACAACCTGGCCGGCAAGCACTACCTGCCGATGTCGAGCAGCGCTCCGGTGCTGCGCGGCACCGGTCGCGGGTCGGCCTACTTCGTCGCGATCGCGATCGCGGGGAACAACCCGTCCTACGGCAACGATGTCCGCCAGCGCATGCTCGATTTCATCGGCACGCTGTGGCGCACCCCGATGCCGGCCGCCGGTTCGATCGAGATCTGATCAGGCGGGTACGCCCGCGCCCGCATGTTGCGGGCGCGGGCGTACGCGATCGTGGGTACGTTGGCGTTGTGCCCGCGGACGACGAAACGACGCCTCCCGCCGCGACCCCGGTCGCCGCCGGTGAGACGGTGGTCACCGCGGAGATGACGACCGGCCCGCCGCCGTGGCTGCTGCGGGCGTTCCTGCTCGCCGCGGCGACGGTGGCCGGGCTGTTCGCGGGCTTCTGGGTGCTGACCCGGTTACAGGGGTTGCTCACCATCCTGCTGGTCTCGCTGTTCCTGGCGTTCGCCATCGAGCCGGCGGTGAACGCGCTCGCCCGCCGCGGGATGAAGCGCGGACTCGCCACGGGCGTAGTCTTTCTCGTGCTGACCGCGGTCGTGGTCGGGTTCTTCTGGACGCTCGGGGCGTTGCTGATCGATCAGGTCACCACCCTGGTGAACAACGCGCCGGACTACGCCGACCAGGGCATCGACTGGATCAACCGCACCTTCGACGCGAACCTGTCCGGTACCGATATCGAGAAGTACACCAGCGGCTGGAGCAAGTACCTCGAGGGCGCGGCGGGCAACGCCTGGGACATCGGCACGCGGACGGTCGGCGTGGTCTTCCAGTCCCTCGGCGTGCTGCTGTTCACCTACTACTTCGCCGCCGACGGGCCGCGCTTCCGCAACGCCGTGTGCTCGCTGCTGCCGCCGCGCAGGCAGCGACATGTGTTGCGCGCCTGGGATATCGCGGTGGAGAAGACCGGCGGCTACATCTATTCGCGCGGATTGCTCGCGCTGGCCTCGACGGTGGCGCACTATGTCGCGTTGCGCGTGCTCGATGTGCCGTCGGCCTTCGCGCTCGCGCTGTGGGTCGGCGTTGTCTCCCAGTTCATCCCGACCGTCGGCACCTACCTGGCGGGTGCGCTGCCGATCATCGTCGCGCTGGTGCACAGCCCGTCGGACGCGCTGTGGGTGCTCGGCTTCATCGTGGTGTACCAGCAGTTCGAAAACTATGTGCTGCAACCGCGCATCACCGCGACCACCCTGGACATGCACCCGGCCGTCGCGTTCGGCGCGGTCTTGGCGGGCGCGGCCCTGCTCGGCGCGACCGGTGCGCTGCTGGCGATTCCGGTCACCGCGACCGTGCAGGCGTTCGCCGGAGCCTACATTCGGCGCTACGAGGTGCAGACCGACGTCGACCACGACGCGCCGTTGCCGCCCGCGCCGCCGAAGCCGCATCGAAAGTGGGCTCGGCAGTTGACCATTCGGTTCACCGGAGCCGACCGGCCGAAGTAGCCGCGCTCCGCCGGATCTGCTCGAGCAGCTCCTGCGCGATCTTCCCCATTTGCGCGCGACTGTGCTCCGCTGTGTCGTGCTCGACCTGGATGGTGAGCCGGTCGCCGACGGTGAACACGGTGAGCTTCGGCGGCATGCCCGGACCCATCGCGAAGACGTCGTCGCGGATGTGCTGGACGCCCGCGGGGGTCGAATGTGCGGGCAAGCGGCCGATATTGGACATCGCGAGGGTGGGCGGCGCGGCGAACGCGGCGACCGTCGCCGGGTCCGTCGCGCGCTGGGCGGCCAGCGGGAACCGGCCCGCGTCGTGGCGTTCGGCGGCGGCCCGCATGCCCGCCGCCACCAGCAGGCCGAGGTCGATCGGGCTGTGGTCCGGCTCGACCTCGGCGGCGGTGCCGACGCCGGACGCGACGTTCAGCATCGTGCGCGCGGGCAGCGGCGGCACCAGCTCACCGCGCACGTCCACGGCGTGCCCGCAGATCATCGGCAGCGCACCGGTATCCGGCTCGAGCTGCGAGCGGAACGCGACCAGCGCGGCGCCGGCGAGCAGGCTGTTGACCGAGATGCCGTGCGCCCGAGCGGAATCGACCAGCGCGGCGGTCTCGACCGTGTCCAATTCGATGCGCCGCACCGCGAATCGCCCGCGCGGATCGTCGGCCACACCGTCGTAGGGCAGCCGACGCGGCGCCGCCGCCGGATCGATCATCGTCACGCCCGCGGCCACGAGTTCCAGGAACTCGGCCACCTCGGCATCGGAAAAGACCTCCGCGAGCCGGGTATCCATCGCCTCGGGCAAGGACTGATCCGAATCGTCCACCGGCAGCGGGCCTCCCGCGACATGCGCGGTGTAGCGCTGCCACAGCTCGGCCAGCAGCGCGAAAGCCGAACGGCCGTCGGAGATTCCGTGATGGATCACCAGCACGAGCTGCTGACGTGTCCCGGCCCGGAACAACTGTGCGCGGAACAACCCGCCGGTCCAGTCCCGCGGGCCGTTCACCAGCCGCAGGTAGTCGACCTCGTCACCGTCGGCGACGTCCAGGCGCGGGCGATAGTCGTCGTCGCGACGCAGGTGCAGCGTGCCGTCGGCCGCGGTCACCACCGTGCTGCGCAACAAGGGGTGGGCGGCGGCCAGCTCGCCGAGTACGCGATGCAGGATCTCGGGCTCGAGCGCACCGTGCACGGTCGAGCCGATGAACAGCGGCATGCCGCCGGTGGGGACGCTGCCGAGCTTGGTGTCCGTGCCGAAGAACGTGGTCTCGAAGGGGGAAATGGGTCGCTGTGCGGTCATGGTCCCGACCATACGCACGTTTCAAACACTTGTCACAGACGATCGTTTGAAACATTCGTCACAAACACACGTATGCCGGGCTGCTATCGTGCGGAGGTGGGAACCCGAGACGATCTACTCGCCGCGGCCAAGCAATGCCTGGCCGAACGCGGCTACGCGCGCACCACCGTGCGCGACATCGTGGCCGCCTCCGGCACCAACCTCGCGGCGATCAACTACCACTTCGGCACCCGGGACAAGCTGCTCACCCAGGCGATGATGGAGACGACCGCGAGCGCGGTGCAGCAGATCCTCGACTCGCCGCCCGCCGGCGATCCCGCCGACCCGGCCATCCGGCTGCACGCCTTCCTGCAACGCCTGATCGACTCGTTCACCGCGGACCGGCCGCTGTGGTCGGCCAACGCCGAGAGCTTCGCCCAGGCGCTGCACTCCCCCGAGCTGCGCACCGAGTTCGGCATCGCGCAAGCCCAAGCGCGGGAAGGTCTTTCGCACTTCTTCGACGACGACTCGGCCGACCCGGCCGTCGGCGCCGTGTTGCAGACCATGATCGGCGGACTGCTCATCCAATGGCTGGTCGATCCGGACAACGCGCCGACGGCCGAGACCCTGACCGCCGGCCTGCGCACGCTGGGCGAGGTCGCGCGCCCGGCCTGACCGGCACCGGGCGACCGTCCGGCGAACTCACCGGCCCGTGCTAACGTTCCCGCCCGTGCCGATCACCCATGCTGGAACGATGGCGATTCTGCTGGGGCTGGCGTCGATGTGCGCCACGCTGGTCGGCGGGCTCGTCGCGGTGCGCATCGGCGACCGCAAACACCTGGTGCTCGGCCTGGCCGCGGGCGTGATGCTCGGCGTCGTCTTCTTCGATCTGCTGCCGGAGGCGCTGGAGCAATCCAGCCAGCACGTGCTCGGCGTGCCCGCCGCGCTGATCGCCGCGGTCGGCGGATTCCTGACCATCCACGTGATCGAGCGCGCGGTCGCCATCCACACCGGGCACGAGCAGGAATTCGGCACGCACACACACGGTTTCGAATCCGTCGGGCTACTCGCCGCGGCGGGCTTGATCTTCCACAGCCTCCTGGACGGCTTCGGTATCGGACTCGGCTACCAGGCCGGCGCCACCGTCGGCGCCGCGGTCGCCATCGCGGTCATCTCGCACGACTTCGCCGACGGCTTCAACACTTTCACCATCTCGACGCTCTACGGCAACGCGCGCAAACGCGCGCTGACCCTGCTCGCGCTCGACGCCGTCGCCCCCGTCATCGGCGCGATACTCGGCTCGCTGATCCACGTGCCACACGGCGTCGTCGGCCTCTACCTCGGCTACTTCGCCGGCTTCCTGCTCTATCTGGCGACCGCCGACATCCTCCCCGAGGCACACGCCGTGCACCCGTCCCGCCTCACCCTCGCCTGTACCGTGGCGGGCGCGGGCCTCATGCTCGGCGTGGCCGCGCTCAACCACTGACCGGTCAGAACACCGGCCGCGGCATCAACACCACCCGCCAGCCGTCCGGATCAGGAAAGGTCAAGCCGCCGTTGGCAGTCCAGTAGGGGTTCTCCGCCTCGACCGGTTCGGCGCCGAACTCCGTGAGCCGCCGCGCCGCCGCGGACATCTGCGCGGCCGCCGAGAAGTACAGCACCAGCAGGTTTTCCGCGCTCGGCGCGGCACCGGGGCTGCCGTCCACATGCGTCGTGAACTCCAGGTGGTAGCCGGTCCCCGGCAGCCCGACCATCACCCCGTCGTAGCCGTCGTGGTTCGTGAACCGGAAGAGCTCGCGCAACCCGAGCCCCTCGACATAGAACCGCACCACCTCATCGAGCCGATCCGTCGGCCGGGCGATCCGCACCTGCGCCACCGGCCATGCGCCACTGTCTGCTTCCACATTCCGACGATACGACCGACCGATTAGCAACCAGGGTTGACTATCTCGAATTTAGTCAACTAAAGTTGCTTGTATGCTCACCCCCGAAATCCCCGACTCCGGCGGTCCCGCGGACCGGCTCGCGGCCGTGGTCGCGTTGCGTCGCTTGGCCGATCAGCTGGAGGACAGCGCCGTCGAGGAGGCGATGCGGACGGGCTGGAGCTGGCCGCAGGTCGCCGAGGCGCTCGGCGTCACCCGGCAAGCGGTGCACAAGAAACACGCCAAGCGGCTCATCGCCGCCGGCGTCAGCCTGAGGAGGCGCTGACCATGACCCCATTCGACGAATACCTGCACACGGTCATCACCGAGGGCAGCAGCGAGGCGCAGCGCGACGGGTCGCCGACCGTCGAGGCGCAACACCTGCTGCTGGCGATCGCCGCACAGATCGGCACCGCGCCGCAGCGGGTACTGGCCTCGGTCGGCCTCGACCATCAGGCGATTCGCGACGCACTGCACCGCGAGTTCGAGCACAGCCTGAGCGCGGCCGGGGTGTCGCTCGGCGAGCTGAACATGCCGCGCACACAGGGCTTCCGCAACGGCTCCCCGAATGTCGGGGCATCGATGAAGCTCGCGCTGGAGCGCGGCTTCGATTCCGTTCCCCGCAAACGAGATCTACGCCCCGCGCATGTGCTCCTCGGCATTCTGCGCGCCGACGTCGGAACCGTGCCGCGCGCGCTCGCCCTGGCCGGGGTGGATCGAACCGATCTCCGGACCCGGGTTCAGCACGCGCTCGAGGAAGCGTGATGACGGATCACCCTGAGGTGCAACACGTGCTGGACGAGGCGGTACGCGAGCGCGGTCTGCCCGGCATCGTCAGCGAGATCCGCGACGAGCACGGTCGCTGGTTCGGCTCCGCGGGCGTGTCCGACACCGCGGCCGGCCGCGCCCGTGCTGCGCAGGAACAGTTCCGAATCGGCAGCGCCACAAAAGCATTCACGGCGACCGTAGTGCTGCAACTGGTCGCCGAGGGTGAGCTGAGCCTCGACGACTCGGTGGACAAGTGGCTGCCCGGACTGATCACCAGCGACGGCGGCACCGCGATCACCGTCCGCCAACTGCTCAACCACACCAGCGGACTGTTCACCCACACCGACGACGACCAGGTACGCGCCGGAACCGGCTGGCGCCCCGAACAACTCGTGCGGCTCGCGATGACCCACCCACCGTACTTCGCGCCCGGCGCGGGCTTCCGGTACTCCAACACCAACTATGTGATCGCCGGAATGCTGATCGAACGGGTGACCGAAAACCCACTCGCCCAGGAGATCTCGGAACGAATCAGCAAGCCGCTCGGCCTGACCGCGACCTATCCGGCAGGCATCGAAACGGTGATTGCCGGTCCGCACCCGCGGCACTACACGACCATGTTCAACCCGGCCCCCGACGCGGAGATCTACGACATCACCGACTCCGACCAAACCTGGTCGGGCGCTTCCGGAGACATGGTCTCGACCACCGGCGATCTACAGGTGTTCCTGCACGCCCTGCTGACCGGACGACTACTCCCACCCGATCAGCAGCGCGAGATGTGGACCACCGTCTCGACCGACGGCGCGGAATGGGTCGAGCACACCCGCTACGGCTTAGGCGTCTTCGAGCAGGAAATACCATGCGGCCCAACGGTTTACGGACTGGCCGGAGCCACCATGGGCTCCTGGACCTGGGCCATGGGCACCCGAGACGGCACACGCATCGTGGTGACCCACACCAACGGCGACTGGAACGACCCGATGGACGTCTTCCGCGCAGCGATAAAGGCCGCCCTCCCGTAAAGGAAGACGGCCTTCATCTTTCAGCTATTGAACTCAGGAACGCCCGGCCCGAGCGGCAGGCGCCTGCTCACGGGTCGCGCGGGTGCGCGGCGCACCGCCACGCGCGGAGCGAGTCGCGGTACGACCCGCCGCATCGAAGCTGTGCGCGGCGGAACCGTTGGCGCCACGGCCATTACGACTGCGCGGCTGACCACCGGCAACGTCACCGGCGCCACGTCCGCCACGACGCGGCTGACCACCGGTCGCACCGCGCGACGCGTCATCCGTGCCCCGCGCACTGCGGGTACGCGGCTGGCCACCGGCAGCGGCACCGTCACGCGGTCCACGCTCGCCACGGCTGCGCGCCTGACCGGCGGGCGCGCTGTACCGGCGATCGCCGCCGCCGCGCCGATTCCGGTTGCCCTGGCCGTCGGAGTTCGACGCCACGGGCAGCGCGCTCGGCGCGACCCGCGGTGCGATGGTGCCGACCAACGCCGTCACCGGCGCCGAATCGGCGGTCACCCGCTGGGACGCGACATTGATGTTCGCCTTGCGCAGCAGGGCCGCGACATCGCGCCGCTGCTCGGGCAGCACGACGGTGACGACATCACCGGCGCTGCCCGCACGCGCGGTCCGACCGGAACGATGCAGGTACGCCTTGTGCTCGGCCGGCGGGTCGACGTGCACGACCAGCTCGACGTCGTCGACGTGCACACCGCGCGCCGCGATATCGGTCGCCACGAGCACCCGGGCCGTGCCGTTGCTGAACGCGGCCAGGTTGCGGTCGCGAGCGACCTGGGACAGGTTGCCGTGCAGGTCCGTTGCGGGAATGCCCGCGGTGGTCAGCTGCTTGGCCAGCTTGCGCGCCTGGTGCTTGGTGCGCATGAACAGGATGCGGCGGCCGGATCCGGCGGCCAGGGTCTCCACCAGCACCCGCTTGGCCTCGACGCCGCCGACCTCGAAGACGTGGTGGGTCATCGCGGCCACCGGCGAGTCCGCGGTGTCCACGGAGTGCGTCGCCGCGTTGCGCATGAACTGCTTGACCAGCTTGTTGACGCCGTTGTCCAGCGTCGCCGAGAACAGCAGCCGCTGGCCGCCGCCCGGGGTGGCCGCGAGGATGCGGGTCACCGCGGGCAGGAAGCCGAGGTCGGCCATGTGGTCGGCCTCGTCCAGCACGGTGATCTGCACGTCTTGCAGCGAAACCACGCGCTGACGCATCAGGTCCTCGAGCCGGCCGGGGCAGGCGACGACGATGTCGACGCCGGCGGCGAAGGCCTTGGCCTGCCGGTGCTGGGAGACGCCACCCATGATGGTGGTCACCTTCAGCCCGGCGGCGGTGGCCATCGGCTCCAGCGCGGTGGCGATCTGGGTGGCCAGCTCACGAGTCGGCGCGAGGATCAGGCCGCGTGGCCTGCGGCCGGGGCGCTGATCGCCGCCGGCCAGGCGGTCGACCATGGGGATGGAGAAGGCGAGCGTCTTGCCGCTACCCGTCTTGCCGCGGGCGAGCACGTCGCGACCGGCGAGGGTGTCGGGCAGCGTGGCCGCCTGGATGGGGAACGGAGCCGTGATGCCGCTCGCGGTGAGGGCGCCGACCAGCTTCGCGCCGACGCCGAGGGCGGCGAACGACGTGGTGGGGGCAGGGCTCGAAACGGGGGTGGTCATATTTGGTGGGTGTGCCTTCCAGGCATCGGGGTGTACCCCAGCGCTGCGCAGGATTGCAGGTCCGTGCGTTCGGTGTTATGACACCCAGCTGAGGCGCCGACGCGAAAGGTAAGACATCCACGACGGATCGAGAGGGAGCGTGAAGATCAACGCTTGCCTTTGGTAACTCTACCGCAACCTCGCGTATTCCTCGCCTTCGGACCGCGAGGTCTGTAGTGGGTTACGTCACGGCGCGCCGAACCGGGCATAACCCACCGGCGCGCCGGCCCATGCCCAACGAGAGCCGCCCCCTGCGAAAACAGGGGGCGGCCAACGTAGTTCGGCTACTCGCCGGCCAGCGCGCGCCTGCGCACCCGGCGCGCCGCGGCGACCAGATTGCGCAACGACGGCTCCAGCTGCCAGTAGTGCCGCGTCTTCAAACCACCGTCCGGATTCGCCCATAGTCGTTCCGGGGTGATGGCTTCGGCTGCGGCGGTGAGCAATTCGTCCAGCTCGTCGATGTCCGGGATACGCGCCGAGCGGCTCTCGTACACGCCGGGGCCGACGCCGTGGGTGAGTCCGTGATCGGTGCCGCTGTCCGCCGCGAGCGCCTTCACCACCCATTCGATCGAGCGGGTCGCCACGATCGCGGTGACGTCGCAGTCCAGCTCCTCGATCGCCTCGACCACTTCCGCCCGCCCGGAATACCCGATGTGCGTGTGGATCTGGGTCTCCGGCTTGACCCCCGAGGTGGCCAGCCGGAATGCGCCGACCGCCCAGCGCAGGTACTCCGCCCGGCCCGCGGGCCGCAGCGGCAGCATCTCCCGCAGCGCGGGCTCGTCGACCTGGATGATCGCGATGCCCGCCTTCTCCAGGTCGGTCAGCTCGTCGCGGATGGCCAGGGCCACCTGGTCCGCGGTCTCGTGCAGCGGCTGATCCTGGCGGACGAACGAGCGGGCCAGCATGGTGACCGGCCCGGTGACCATGCCCTTGACCGGCTTGTCGGTCAGCGACTGGGCGTAACTGATCCACTCCACCGACATCGGCGCGGGCCGGGACACGTCGCCGTAGATGATCGGCGGCCGCACGCACCGCGACCCGTACACCTGCACCCAGCCGAAGTGCGTGGTCGCGAAGCCGTCCAGCAGCTCGGCGAAGTACTGGATCATGTCGTTGCGCTCGTGCTCGCCGTGCACCAGCACGTCGAGGCCGATGTCCTCTTGCAACCGGATGGTCGCCTCGATCTCGGCTTCGATGCGCTTCTTGTAGTCGTCGAAGGACAGCCGTCCCTGGCCGAGCTCGTAGCGCGCCTGCCGGATCTTGCCGGTCTGCGGGAACGAACCGAGCGTCGTCGCGGGGACCGGCGGCAGGTTCAGCTTGGCCTGCTGCGCCGTGCGGCGCACCGAATACGGTTCGCGCTCCCGCATTTGCGGCGTGACCGCGTAAACCCGTTGCCGCACTGCGTGCTTCTGCTTGAAGTGCACCTCGGTCGGCCGCTTGCGCCAGCTCTCCGACGGGCCGTCGGTGAGCGCCTTGGCGAGCGAAACCACCTCGCCCACCTTCTGTTTCGCGAAGGCGAGCCGGTCGGCCACGTTGCCCGGGATGTCGTACTCGATGAGCAGGTCGTAGGGCACGTGCAGCAGCGTGGTGCCGGTCGAGACGACCAGGTCCGGGCACACCTGCGCGAGCCGGTTCAGGTACTCCAGCGTGACGTGCCGGTCGGCCCGCCAGACGTTCTGGCCGCTGATCACGCCGGCGTAGAGCCGCTTGCGGCGAATCCCCGGGATCTCCGCCAGGTCCTCCGGCGAGATCCGGTAACTGGCCAGGTCGAGGCCGATGGCCTCCACATTGCTGGCCGCCAGGATCCGCAGCGCCTCACCGAAATCGCCGTACTGACCCGTGACGAGCATCCGCGGCCGCAGCGGCGCCTTCGAAAGTCGTTGGTAGGCAGCCTCGAACGCGGCCAGCTCAGCCGGCGAGCGCTCGCTGGTGAACGCGGGCTCATCCAACTGCACACAGGTCGAGCCGCGCTTGGCCAGGATCTCGAACAGCTGCTCATACGCGGGGAGCAGCTTGTCCAGCAGCTTCAGCGTGTCGAACTCGTCCTGACCGGGAATCTGCCCCGCCTTGGAGAGCAGCAGCAGCGAGAGCGGACCGAGCACCACCGGGCGCAGTTCGATGCCGCGTTCCTTGGCCCGGTCGAATTCGGCCAGCAGCGCCTCGGGATGCAGCGAGAATTCGGTGTCGGCGTCCAATTCCGGCTGCCGGTAGTGATAGTTGGTGCCGAAGAACCGCACCAGCTCCAGCGGCGGCACGTCCGGATTGCCGCGCGCCATCAGGAAATAGAAGTCGAGTGGATCCAGCTCGTCCCGATACTGCTCGAACCGCTTGGGCACCGCGCCGAACAGCAGCGCGTTGTCGAGCACGTGGTCGTAGAAGGAGAAGGTATTGCCGGGGACCTGGGTCAACCCGGTGGCGGCGAGTTCGTTGAACTGCCGGTCTTGAATGTCACGGCCCACCGCGAGCAATTCGGCGCGGGGAATCGCACCGCGCCAGTAGGCCTCGAGGGCCCGCTTGAGTTCTCGATGCGGCCCGATCCGCGGGTAGCCGAGGATGCTCGACCCGTAGCCGTCGGTCACGTTCACCATGAGCGCGCTGCTCCCTTCGATGGCTGTGCGGCGCCCACCGGAAACAATGGACGCCGCACGCTATAGCGCCTGGGTTGAATCGAAACGAGCTCAGGCCCGGTTGTACTGGTAGAAACCCGCGCCGGTCTTCTTGCCCAGCAACCCGGCTTCGACCATACGCATGAGCAGCGGCGGAGCGGAGTACAGCGGCTCCTTGAACTCCTGGTACATCGAGTCGGCGATCGACTTCACCGTGTCCAGGCCGACCAGGTCGGTGAGCGCGAGCGGACCCATCGGGTGCGCGCAGCCCAGGACCATCGCCTTGTCGACGTCGTCCTTGGTGGCGAAGCCGGACTCGACCATCCGGATGGCCGAGAGCAGGTACGGCACCAGCAGCGCGTTGACCACGAACCCGGAGCGGTCGGCCGACCGGACGACCTGCTTGTCCAGCACGTCGCCGGCGAACGCCTCGGCCCGCTTGGACACGGCCTCGCTGGTCTTCAGCGTGGTGACCAGCTCGACCAGCGGCAGCACCGGCACCGGGTTGAAGAAGTGCATGCCGACCACGCGCTCGGGCTGGGTGGTGGCGACCGCGATCTTCATGATCGGGATGGAGGAGGTGTTGGAGGCCAGCACGGCCTCGGGGTCGGTGACGACCTTGTCCAGCTCGGCGAAGATGGCGGTCTTCACCTTCTCGTCCTCGAGCACCGCCTCGACCACCAGCTGGCGGTCGGCGAAGTCGTTGAGGTCGGAGGTGAACCGCAGTCGCCAGGCGGCCTGCTCGCGTTCCCGCTCGGTGATCTTGCCGCTGCTGACGCCGCGGTCGAGCGAACGCAGGATGCGCGAGCGACCCGCGGCGGCCAATTCCCTGGTCTGTTCGAAGACGAGCACGTCGACGTGCGCTCGCGCACACACCTCCGCGATTCCGGCACCCATCTGTCCGGCACCGATGATGCCGACGCGTTGAATCTTCTCGCTGCTCACGTCCCGCTCCTGCTGTTGGTCTGGCTAGTCGGTGGCTGGAGGGGGTGTGCTCTGGTGTGAGCGGCCCCTCGGTGGTCCAAGGTATAGGGATGCCCTCCCCGCTGGGGCTGTTCAGCGGGGAGGGCGGTACACCCCTACTGGGGGCTATCGGTATTCACGTCGGGAACCTCATTCCCTTGGCGAATCACGAGTGGCTCAGTGGAACTGGCCTTCTTCGGTCGAGCCCTTCAGCGCCGCGGTGGACGTGTTCGGGTCAACGGTGGTGGCGATGGTGTCGAAGTAGCCGGCACCGACCTCACGCTGGTGCTTGACCGCGGTGAAGCCACGCTCGGAAGCGGCCTTGAACTCGCGCTCCTGCAGGTCGACGAAGGCGGTCATGCCCTCGCGGGCGTAGCCGTAGGCCAGGTCGAACATGCCGTAGTTGAGCGAGTGGAAGCCGGCCAGGGTGATGAACTGGAACTTGAAGCCCATCGCGCCGAGCTCACGCTGGAACTTCGCGATGGTCGCGTCGTCCAGGTGGGCCTTCCAGTTGAAGGAGGGCGAGCAGTTGTAGGCCAGCAGCTGGTCCGGGAACTCGCTGCGGACGGCCTCGGAGAACTTGCGCGCGACCTCGAGGTCCGGGACGCCGGTCTCCATCCAGATGAGGTCGGCGTAGGGGGCGTAGGCCTTGGCGCGCGCGATGCAGGGATCGATGCCGTTCTTGGTGCCGAAGAAGCCTTCCGCGGTGCGAGTGCCGTCAAGGAACTCACGGTCGCGCTCGTCCACATCGGAGGTGATGAGGGTGGCGGCCTCGGCGTCGGTGCGGGCGATGATCACCGACGGCACGTCGGCGACGTCGGCGGCCAGGCGCGCGGAGGTCAGCGTGCGGATGTGCTGCTGGGTCGGGATCAGCACCTTGCCACCGAGGTGGCCGCACTTCTTCTCCGAGGCGAGCTGGTCTTCCCAGTGCACGCCCGCGGCGCCGGCCGCGATCATGGCCTTCTGCAGCTCGTAGGCGTTCAGCGCGCCACCGAAGCCGGCCTCGGCGTCGGCGACGATCGGGGCGAGCCAGTTCTTGACCGAGTCGTCACCCTCGACCTTGGCGATCTCGTCGGCGCGCAGCAGCGCGTTGTTGATGCGACGCACGACGGACGGGACCGAGTTGGCCGGGTAGAGGCTCTGGTCCGGGTAGGTGTGGCCGGACAGGTTCGCGTCACCGGCGACCTGCCAACCGGACAGGTAGATGGCCTTCAGGCCGGCGCGGACCTGCTGGACCGCCTGGTTGCCGGTGAGGGCGCCCAGGGAGTTGATGTAGTCCTCGTTGTTCACGAGATCCCAGAGGATCTCCGAACCGCGGCGAGCAAGAGTGGCCTCTTCGACGACGGTGCCCTGGAGCTTCGACACCTGCTCGGCGGTGTAGTTACGGGTGACGCCCTTCCAGCGGGGGTTGGTGTCCCAGTCCTGCTGGATTTCCGCAGCGGTCTTCGGGGTGCCGGCGTTCGACATCTCTGACTCCACTTCCTCGTTTTAAGTCGATTGCCCCACGGCCGAGCGGTGAAACAGCTCGAACTGCTGGAGCGGCAATTTGCAGGCTTGCTAGGCCCATGGGGTGTACTTCCACACGATTGCACAATGCGAAATGGCCGTCTACCTGTTGCTAATGTGAATCTAAGCTAGGTTTCGATCCCCGTTTGCTAACTCTGCGAAATTTGCGAGCAAATTGCAAAGATGGAACCTACCGGCAAGTAGCCCTGACATGCGGTTTTAGCGTAACGCCCGTACTGTTAGACATCCGCCGCGTGCCGGCCATCGACTCCGCCATCCATTCCGGGTTGTGAGGACGTTCACAAGTACGGGCGGGTGCCGACTGTGTGGGCCACGCCACCCGCACGTGGGCGGCGGACAGTGGTTCGGGCAGACTGGGTCGAATCCGAACTTGGACGGGCGTCCGGCTTCCGCTGGGGAAGCATCCGGCGCCACGCGCACCCCGGACAGGAGATCCACCCATGCGGAAATCGGTCATCGCCGCCGCGTTCACTCTCGCCTGCACCGCCGGCCTGCTGAATCTGCCCGTCGCCTCGGGCGCGCCCACCGGCACGATCGTGTCGGTCGCGCCGCTGGCCCCGGCCGCGACGCTGCCCGGCTCGGTGAATTCGTCGCGCATTCTGTACAGCTCGACCACCGCCAACGACGTGCCGACCACGGCCAGCGCGGCGGTTTATTTCCCGCCGGGCGCGCCGCCCGCGGGCGGCTGGCCGGTCATCGCCTGGGCACACGGCACCGTCGGCCTGGGCGACGACTGCGCGTACAGCATCGCCGGGCCGGGCGCGGTCGAGCGGGACTGGGCCTATCTCGGCACCTGGTTACAGCAGGGCTATGCGATCGTGGCCGCCGATTACGCCGGGCTCGGCACACCGGGTGAGCATCCGTACCTGAACGGTGTCGTGGAGGCGCACAACGTCGTCGACGCGGTCAAGGCGGCCACCGAGCAGTATTCGTCGTTGTCGAAGAAGTGGGCGGTCGTCGGGCAGTCACAGGGCGCGGGGGCCGCGGTCTTCACGGCGCGCTACGCCACCGAGTTCGGTGGTTCGGCACTCGACTATCGCGGCGCGGTCGGCACCGGCACACCGGCCTATATCGAGGACATCCTGGTGCCGCTCGGTCCGGGCGTGCCGCCGATCAAGCTGAGCCCGCACACGACCGGCTACGTGCTCTACATCCTCAATGGACTGCGCACCACGTATCCCGAACTGAACATCGACTCCTACCTGACCGACGCGGGCCGCGCGTGGCTGGCGACGGCGCGGGAGCAGTGCCTGGTTCCGCTGGGCGACGAGCTCGCGGCGCAGGGCGTGGTCGTCGGCAATCTGTTCACCAAGCCGCTCAGCCAGATCCCCGATCTGCACGGGCTGCTGAGCCGCTACCTCGGGCTGCCGGAGTCCGGCTACGACAAGCCGCTGTTCCTCGGCCAGGGGCTGCGCGACACCGACGTGATCACGCCGGAGACGCTGCGGTTCGCCGCGGTGCTGAAGGCGAACGGGCAGCCGGTGCAGCTGCACACCTACCCCGAGGACCACAGCGGCACGGTGAACGCGTCACTGCCGGACTCGGTGCCGTTCGTGCGTAATTTGTTCAGCTGATCGCCCTGGCGTGCGCGGCCGGCCCTCGCCGGCCGGCCGCGCCGTCATAGCGCTAGCCGGACAGGCTGCTGAGGGTGCAGGTCAGTTGAGCGAGGGGGTGGATCACCCCGGTGCAATCCTTGGCGACCGGCTCAGCTGCCGGAGCTGCGGGCTCGAGCGTAAGCGGCGCAGCGGTGGCGGCGCCCGCGCCGATCAGGGTTGCCGCGCCGATGACAGCGCCGACGACGATTCCACGTAATACGGACATCCGGAAACTCCTCATATGGTTTGTGGCGGTTGTTGCGCCGGACATGATTTCCGCTGCCCCCGGCGCGGCCGATCCCCGAATAACCGGCCGCGTCATGCCCGTCGGCCGAACATAGTCGGCGCGCACGTGTAGTGCATGACCCGAATTGTGTTGTCTCTCAATCGAGTAGACGGAGATTCAGCAGCTCTTCACCGGATGGGCCCGGCGCCAGTGTTCGGCGATGTCGATGCGGCGGGTGATCCAGACCTGATCGTGGGACTGGACGTGGTCCAGGAACCGTTCCAGCGCGGCGATTCTGGCCGGGCGGCCGACGATGCGGCAGTGCAGGCCGATCGACAGCATCTTCGGACTGCCCTCCGCGCCTTCGCGATACAGCACGTCGAAGGCGTCACGCAGATGCGCGAAGAACTGCTCGCCGGTGGGGAATCCGGCCGACGACGCGAAGCGCATGTCGTTGGTGTCCAGGGTGTAGGGCACCACCAGGTGGTCGTGGCCCTGCACGGTGACCCAGTACGGCAGGTCGTCGGCGTAGGAGTCGGAGTCGTAGACGAAACCGCCGTGCTCGACCACCAACTCGCGGGTATTCGGGGAGTCGCGGCCGGTGTACCAGCCGAGTGGGGCGGCGCCGGTGAGCTCGGTGAGCAGGCGCACCGCCTCGGCCATGTCCGCGCGCTCGGTGTCGCGATCGGTCAGCTGGTAGGACTTCCAGCGCAGGCCGTGGCTGGCGATCTCGTGGCCGAGTTCACGAAAAGCCGCCACCGCCTCCGGGTTTCGCTGCATCGCGTGCGCGACGGCGAAGATGGTCAGCGGCAGGCCGCGGCGTTCGAAGGCGCGCAGCACGCGCCACAGCCCGGCCCGGGAGCCGTACTCGTAGAGCGACTCCATGCTCATGTGCCGGTTCGGAAAGGCCTCGGCCGGCGTCATTTCCGAGAGGAAGGTCTCCGAGGACGGGTCGCCGTCGAGGACGTTGTTCTCGCCGCCCTCCTCGTAGTTCAGCACGAACTGCACGGCGATCCGCGCGCCGCCCGGCCACTGCGGGTCGGGCGGCGTGCGGCCGTAGCCGATGAATTCGCGGGCGGGCTCGTAGGGTTCGCTCATCCGCCGAGTTCTCCGTAGAGGCGCAGCCGGGCCAGACCGCCGTCCGGATAGATGTCCAGGCGCACCTCCTCGACCGAGGCCGCCATCGGCGCGATCGCGAATTGATGCCTGGTATCGGGCAAAAGCTCGGTGCGCGGCAGCAATTCGAGTTCGGTGCCGTCGTTGGTTCGGCCGGTGAGCCGGGCCGCGCCGGGGCTGTTGCCGAGGAAGTAGGAGGTGTCGATCTCGGCGAGCCGGATCAGGCCGGGTCCGGCGAGCCGGATCTGCACCCAGTCGTTGCCGTCGTCGCGGCGGCGGGCGGTCTCCCAGCCGTCGCCCATCTTCCTGGCCAGTCCGGGGTACAGCAGCTGATTCGGCGAGCTGTAGAAGCGGTTGGAGCAATCGATCACCAGCGCACCGTTTTCCAGCGCCGCCAGGTCGAGCGGTCCGAGGCCGAGCAGGCGCGGATCGGGGCTGCCCTCGCCGTGCACCCGCAGCCGGGCCACGCCGCCGTCGGGATGCATGGTGAGTTTGACGTGGGTCCACCGGCGTTCGCTCGCCACGGCGAACGGATTGCCGCTGTCCCCTTCGACCGGCGCCCGATCGACCAGCACCTCCCAGTCATCGCGTGCGGCAATGCTTTCCGCCGTCGGATAGTCGTCGATCTCCAGCGCGGCGATGGACACCGCGGGCGGGTAGTTGCCCTTGAACCACGCGGTATCGACCACGACGCCGCGGATCACGCCGGGCACGCCGAGCCGCACGATGGCCGAGTCGTCGCCGGGCCGGCCACGGTGCCTGCGGGTTTCCCAGCCGTCGTAGACCTGGCCCTTGTGCCCGAAGGTCGACGGCTGATATTCGGCCGGACCCGGGTTGATCAAATTCTCCTTCTCCGCGAAGAATTCGTCGTTGGCCCAGATCACCGAGCCGCCGAGCGGGCGGACTGCGAGATCGGGCAGCAGGGTGAACTCTTCCCGGTCGATCACGACCGCACCTCCTGGGGAATCGGCGAACGGGTGACCAGTGCCCGCAAGACCGCCGGTGACAATTCGGGCGCGCGGGCGGCGAGGTCCTCGGCGGTGCGCGCGCCGCACTCGACGCCGCGTAAAACGGTGGCCGCCAAGGCTTCCGCGGTGGCGGGTTCGTCCATGACGCCGCCCGAGCGACGGTCGAGGTAGGCCTGCAAGCGCGGCACGGCCACGTCGATCGCCTGCCGGAAGAAGTCGTAGGTCGCCAGCCAGCGGGTGATCAGATGACCGGGGTGCATGTCCCAGCCCTGGTAGTAGCCGCGTTGCAGCGACCGGCTGACCAGGCGATGGTGATTGCGCAGCGCCGCTTCCGGATCGGTGTCGGGCACGATCTGGGTCGAGCCGTCGCACACCCACACGCCGGTCTGCGCCGCGGCGACCTGCATGACCGCCTTCGCGTAATCCGCGGCCGGATGATCGAGGGCCTGATCCGGCGCGGCGACACCGCACGCGGCGGTGTAGTCGTAGGTGCCGAAATGCAAAGCGCTGCAACGGCCGTCGGCCAGGCCGATCATCCGCGCGATCGGCGCGGTGCCGTCGGCGGCGATGATCGCCTGCGGGCTCTCGATCTGCAATTCGAAGCGCAGTGTGCCCGCGGCGAGACCGTAACCGTTCTCCAGTCCTTCGCACAGCGCGACCAGCGGCGGAACCTGCTCGGCCGCACGGATCTTCGGCACGGTGAAGACGAAACCCGGTGGCACGTCGACCATCGCGGCCAGCACCAGTTCGAGGGTGCGCAGCGTGCGGTTCCGCTCGCTGACCGCCAGCCCCTTCGTCCGGATGCCATAGCTCTGCGGGCGGTACGGCGTGTACGCCCAGGTCGCCAGCACGGCGCCGGCCGCGCTGGCGGCCGCGTCCTCCTCCGCGTCGGAGCGGAAGCCGTAACCGTCCTCGAAGTCGATCCGCAGATCCTGGATCGGGTCGCGCTCCAGTCGCCTGCGCACGTCGGGCAGCGATCCGGTGGTGTCCAGCTCGGCGAGCAGGCCGGCGTGCCGGTCCAGCAGTTCGATCGCGGCGGTGCCCCAGACCTCGGGGGTGTCCTCGGCAATGCGGTCGGCGGGCACATACGCGGTGTGAATCGGCTGTGCTCGTCCGTCCGGCCCCGGGTAGTTCGCGCGCAACTGAGCGTCGACGGTGTCGAGCATGGCGTCGATGCCAGCCCGGACATTCTCCGGCAGCTGCGTCCGATGAGCGTCGTTCGCCGGACCTCCGTGGTTACGCAAGCTGCCTCCTCCGGTCCTGAGGCTCACGACGCTGGGTCACCTGGTGTCTCCTTCCTGCATGGCCCGCCAGATCCTGTCGGCGGTCATCGGCAGCCGATCCGGCCGCACCCCGACAGCATCCCGTATCGCGTTCGCCAGCGCGGGGGCGACCGGGTTGTACGGGGATTCACTCATCGACTTGGCGCCGAGCGGGCCGAACGCGTCGGCGGTGTCGGCGAAGTACACCTCGGTGTGCGGGACGTCGGCGAACTGCGGAATGTGATAGTGCCGCAGCGACTGCGTGGTGATCACGCCCGCTTCGCTGCGCATGTCCTCGTAGAGCGCCGTCCCGAGGGCCTGCGCGACGCCGCCCTCCACCTGCCCGCGGCACTGCACCGGATTGAGCACGGTCCCGGCGTCGGCGGCCTGGATCGACTGGAGGATGCGGATCGCGCCGGTGTCGAGGTGCACGGCGACCCGGAAGGCGTGCACGTTGAAGCTTACCGAGCGCGGCGTGCCCGAGTGCTCGCCGTGCGCGATCAGATCACCGTCGGCCAGTAGCTCGGTGACGCCGAATACCTGGTCGCCGCAACGAACTCCGTCCGACTGGAGCACGCCGTCCCGCTCGGGCAGTCCGGCCAGCTTCGCCGCCCGGGCCAGCAGCAGTCTGCGCAGTTCGAGCGCGGCCGCATAGGTCGCCTTGCCCGCCACCACGATTCCGGTGGAACCGAACGCGCCCGTGTCGTGGCCGATCAGGTCGGTGTCGGACTGCCGGACCACGATGCGCGCCGCGTCGGTCTCCAGCGCGGAGGCCGCGAGCTGAGCGTGCACGGTGGTGGTGCCGTTGCCGAATTCGGCGGTGCCGACCCGGAGTTCGTACCGCCCGTCGGGCAGGAGAGTGATCGTCGCGTCCGCGGCGTGCCCGCGCGGCGGGATGGTCGCGATCATCGCCACCGCCATGCCGGTGCCGACCCGCCATTCTGAGCCGGGGCTCGGGATCTCGTTGCCGCGCAACAGTGCTCGTTCGGCCAGGTCGATGCACTGGTCCAGGCCGTAACTGCCGAACGACAGGTCGCTCTCGTCCACCTCGGCGCCGACGAACTCGTCGCCGGGCACCACCACGTTGCGCCGCCGGAACTCGAACGGGTCGACGCCGAGCGCGCGGGCCAGATCGTCCAGCGCGGATTCGATCCCGAAGATGACCTGGCCGAGGCCGTAGCCGCGGAACGCGCCCGACGGAATGTTGTTGGTGTAGACCGCTTGCGCGTCCACCCGCTTGTTGGCGCAGCGATAGACGCCGACCGATTCCCCGACACCGTGGAACATCACGCCGGCACTGTGGTTTCCGTACGCGCCCGCGTCGGCGAGCACGTCGACCGCCAGCGCGGTCAGCACGCCGTCCGCGTCGGCCCCGGCGGTCACCTCGACCCGCATCGGGTGCCGGCAAGTGGCCGAGGCGAATTCGTCGGCCCGGGTGAACTCGTACTGCACCGGACGCCCGGTCCGCAGCACCGCCAGCGCGATCAGGTCCTCGGCCAGCATCTCCTGCTTGGCGCCGAACCCGCCGCCGACCCGGGTGGCGAACACCCGCACCTGTTCGCGTCGCAGCCCGAACACCTGGCACAGCTCGTCGCGCACCAGGAACGGGACCTGGGTGCTGCACCGGATGACCAGTCGGTCGTCCGCGTCGAGCCAGCCGATGCCGCCGTGGGTCTCCAGGTGCACGTGCTGTCCGCGCGGCGAATGCCACACGCCGCGTACCACTTTCGCCGCCACGGCGAGACCGGCGGTCACGTCGCCGACCTCGCCGTGCACTTCGGCGATCAGATTGCGTCCGGCGTCGGCGATCCGTGCCGAATCCGGTTTCTCGCCATGCAGTTTCGGTGCCGCCGGCGTCAATGCCTCGGCCGGATCGAACACGGCGGGCAGCACGTCGTACTCGACGCGCAAGGCGCGGCAGCCCGCGCGGGCGGCCGCCGAACTGTCCGCGACCACTGCCGCGACTCGTTGTCCGACGAAGCGCATCGTGCGATCGAGCACGTAGGTGTCGTCCGGGTCGTCGGCGCGCAATTCGTGTCGTGCGGTGGAAAACGCTACGTCAGGGGCGTCCGCATAGGTGAGCACCGCGTGCACTCCGGGCAGGGCCTCGGCAGCGGTCGCGTCGATGGACACGATGCGGGCGTGCGCGTGCGGACTCGGCAGCACCGCGAGGTGCAGCGGTGCGGTGGGCGGCGAAACCTCCGGTTCGCCAGGCGAACTCGCGTCCGCCGCGATCGCACCTGCACCTGCACCCGGCCGAATGTCGAAGGTGAACGGCTCCATCCCACGCACGATCCGCGGCCCGGCGGGCGCACCTACCCCGCTACCGGCTCGACCGGCGATCGCATCACCCGATCCGCCACTGCCCGCGGATGCCGCGCCGCGTCGATCGGCTCCGTCAGCTCGTCCACCGGCCAGCGCCTCGGCGATCGACCGATACCCGGTGCAACGGCACAGGTTTCCCTTCATCAGCTCGGCCAGCTCGGCGTCGGAACGATCCGGCTTCACCACATCATCGGGCGCCGCGGTGGCTTCGCCCGATAGCTGCGCGCCTGCACCGGCATCGCCGCAAGGCGCAGCCGCTGGTCCGTTCGCGGATCCCCCGCAGCCGAGTCCGGCCGCGGTCACGACCATTCCCGCTGTACAGAACCCACATTGGAAGGCCGCGTTCTCGACGAATCGGCGCTGCACCGGATGCGGCTCCTCGGCGGTGCCGAGGCCGGCGGCGGTGGTGATCGCCCGATCGGCAGCGCGATGGGCGGGAATCAGGCAGGAGTGCACGGTCATTCCATCGACCTGCACGGAGCAAGCGCCGCAATCCCCTGTGTCACAACCCTTTTTGACAGAGAGCGTGCCTTGCTCGCGCAGCAGCGTGCGTAAGCATTGCCCTGGGCGCGGGTCGGCTTCCACGGGCCTGCCGTCGACCTCGAACTTCATAGTCGCTCCCGATCCGCGCCCCGTAGCTCCGCGGCCACTTCACGAGCGAGAACACCGGTGACATGACGACGCCAGTCGGGCGTACCGTGCGGATCGTCGAACCACAGCGACGGATCGATCCCGCCGAGCATTGCCGCGATCTCCGCATCACTCGGCGCGGCACCGAAATCCAGCACAACGGGCCGCTCGGTGGCGGCGGTGACGGTGACCGCGCATCGACCGTCCGGATCGCGCCGCCCCAGCACCACGGATCCAGACCGTCCGAGCGGCGCCAGCGCGATCTTCCGGAAACTGGTGCACGCCAGCAGACTCGACGTCGGCACGGTGATCGACCGCAGCACCTCGCCGGGCAACAAAACATTGCGACCGGGTCCGAGCACGAACTCCCGCAACGGAATTCGTCGATCCGCGCCGTCCGCACTCCACACCAGCGCGACCCCGTCGAGCGCGGTCAGCGCGGCGAGCACCCCACCGGCGGGCAGGGACAAGCAGATGTTGCCGCCGACCGTCGCGGTCCGCCAGATCTTGTGCGAGGCAAGCAATGCCCGGCAACCCTGTGCGAACAACTTTGTGCCCGGCCACTCTTCGCGCAACACCGGCGCACCGAGTTCACGTCCGGGCATCGACCCGGCGAATTCGGCCAGCGTGCAGGTCGCCGCGATCTCCAGTCCGTCCGGCACCGCGGTGAACGCGGACCAGCCCAGCGCGGTGATGTCGACCAGCCGGTCAAGGTGGTTCTGCGGCTCGGAGAAAAGGAAGGTTCCGCCCGCGAGCACCGCGCACGAACCGCCGATCGCACTCAGGTCCGCTCGTTCCCGCGCCGGCACCACCTCCCGGATCGTGTCCAGGTCCACGTCTCACCTCACTCCACTGCCGTGTTCCGGCCACCCTAGGAGCGGGGAGTTGCCGCGATGTTGCGCAACTCCCGCCCAGATTGCGCGGCCGTTACCTGGCCGGCGTCCGACCGGCCTATTCCACTCCCGCGGATCGTCCGCGCGCCCCGCGACACTCGACGTCCGTTCCGTGCGCCCCTGACAGTCAGAGACACCACTGTTCCAGTATCCCGCATGTGCCCTGAACTGGCCCAATGCCGATTCAATACCTGCCGGTCTATTTATCTTGGTCCCCTGCGCAGGCGACGGAATCGGCGCGAACACCCGCCTGGGACGCCACCTCGGCGCAACACACCGAGCCCCCGGTCCGCGGCGCGCTGTCGACACGCGAGATCGAGCACGTCCCACACTCGACAACCGGGCGGTTGCCGGATTAATGTCCATCGCGGCCCGGTCTGTGTGACATTTCCCACGCATACGCGGGCCGTCCCCTTACTGATGTGTGCCACCGACGGCCCCGCTGTCGGCAGCCCATGTCCCGACGCGGAAGGGCCACCGATAAACGCCAACCAGCGGGCGGCGACGGCCGACCACGAGTTGCCAGCGCCCCGCTCCGCGGACGAGCCGTCCTCCTGGATGATGTCGGCGGCCGACTTCCCCCTCACCGACCGCGACCTGCACGTCCTACGCCGCACGTTCCGCGACTACACCGAGCTCGACCACTGGCTGCCCGGCGGCGAGCAGTACCGGCGGCGGGCCTACCAGTGCTTCGACCTCGCGTTGGCCTGCTTGGCCGAGGACGGCGCGAACGCGCTCACCGCGATCGGCGACCCGCCGCCCTACGTGCAGTCCGAGCAGGTCAATCCGGTGGCCGGCGGTATCGAACGCGCCTTCAAGCTGATCGCGCCCGACCACCCGGCGACCGAGCCGACCCGGCAGATCGCCGCCGCGGTGGCCCGGCTGCTCGCGGCCAACGGCGTGCTGTCCGCGGACACCACCCCGCACTGCCTGGTCGACGCCCACTACATGCGGCTGATCGCACCGGGCCACCCAGCCCCCGAGGGCAAGCACCGCGACGGCCTCATCGCCGGCTCCGCGCACCTGATCCAGCGGACCAACATCACCGGCGGCATCTCCGCCCTCTACGACCGTTACGAACCGGAGCGGGAACTAGGTAAGTTCGTGCTCGAGCAACCACTCGACTCCTACGTGTTCGACGACGAGCGGGTACTGCACTACACGACGACAATCACGGTGACCGATCCCGCCGAGGGCGCCGGGTTACGCGATGTCCTGCTGATCGGATTCAGAAAGCGTGAATAGCTCCACAACGACCTTCGTCGACCAGTTGCCCCGGCTGCTGCCCGACGACGAACTCGTCCAGCTCGCCGCCGGGCTCACCGCGGTCCCCTCCTTCACCGGGCAGGAGACGCCGCTGGCCTTCCATGTCCGGAACACCCTTGCCCGCAACGACATTCATTCCTACCACCAGGAGGTGGCGCCGGGCCGATTGCAGACCATCGCACGCCTCGGCCCCGAACACGGCACCCCCGCACTGCTGCTGAACGGTCACCTCGACATGGATCCGCTCGGCCGGGACTTCCCGGGCGAGCCGTTCGCCGCCCGGCGCGACGGCGATCGGCTCTACGGCGCGGGTCTGCACAACATGAAGAGCGGCCTGGCGGCGATACTCGGAGCGGCTATCGCGTTGCGCCGCAGCGGCATTGCGCTGCACCGGCCGTTACTGCTCGAGTTCGTCGTCGGCGAGCTACAGGGCGGGGTCGGCACCCGGCACGCCCTGCGCAGCGGCCTCACCGCGGACGCCGCCGTGGTCCCCGAACCGTATTCGGTCCGCCGGGTGATCACCCGCACCGCCGGGGTGCACAAGTTCGCCGTAGTCGTGCGCGGCACCACCGCGCACACCAGCAGGCACCACGAGGGCGTCGACGCGGTCGCGATCCTGCGCCGCGTGCTCGATCTGCTCGACACCGCCGACCTCGGCCTGCACAACCACGAATTCCCGCCGCTGCCAAGGCTTCAGGTGGCCAGCCTGATCGCGGGACGTGGCGAAGGCCACGACCTGTCCGGCGTGAGCTACTGCTCGGACAAGGCCACCGCGCTGATCGATCTGCGCTATCCGCCGCCCTACGAGCCGCACCATGTCGGCAAAGCCATCGACGCCGTGCTGGAGCACGCCCGCGACACCTTCCCGCAAGCGCAGATCACCATGGAGCATCCGGTCGATCCGCAGTTCCGGGTCGGCGGCACCGATATGCCGCCGATGGACATGCCGGCCGACTGCTCGGTGGTCCGCGATATCGCCGAATTACTGCCGCAGGTCTCGGATTTCCAGGTCGAGGAGACCGGGCTGGCACTGCCCTACTCCTACTGCGGCAACGACACCACGCACCTGAGCCGGGCAGGCATCGAATGCTGCCTGTTCGGGCCGCGCGGCGATACCCCAGACACCGAACACCACGTCCTGATCAGCGAAATGCGTGCCTGCACAGACACTCTCGCCCTGTTGGCGGCACGCCGCTGCGGGTGACCACTCACCGGCCCCTGCTGCGTAGTTCCGCTCGCACCTGGGCCGCGAGCTGTAACCCGATGCCGTCGTACAGCGCGAGCGCCTGCGTCAGCAGCGCATCGGCCTGCGCTCCGGAACCCGTCGCCGTCTCGAGGCCGGCCAGGCTGCGCAGCGCGTCCGCCTGCCCGAGCGGGTCACAGATCCGATGCGCGACGTCCATCGACTCGACGTAATACTTACGCGCGGCATCGAATCGGCCGAACTGCCGGTCGATGTGCCCCAGCCCGCGCAGCGCATCGACCTGCCCGAGCGGATCGTTGATCTCCACCGCGATCTTGTACGCCAGCTGGAACAGGCCGAGCGCTTCGGCGTGATCCCCCGCCTTGCGCGCGAGATTGCCCAGCCCCCACAGGGTCCAGCCCTCGCCGTAGCGATCGCGGATGCGGCGGGCGATCTCCAGCGCGTCGTCGAAGTAGCGGCGCGCGGTCTCGTGATCGCCGACCAGCCGTTCGATGTGCCCGAGCCCGCGCAGCGCATCGCCCTCCAGCTTCTGATGATTCAGCCCCCTGGCGATCTCCAGCGCCTCGGCGTACCTGCGCTCGGCGCCCTCCGGATCGCCGAGCCGCCGGATCACCTCTGCGAATCCCCACTGCGCGCTGGCCACCCGCACCGGATCGTCGATGGCCTCCGCGATGGCCAGCGCCTGCGCCGAACAGTTCCAGGCCGCACGGTATTCGGACGAGGCGCGCTCGACATGCGCGAGCCCGTCCAGCGCATCGCATTCGGTCGGCTGATCGTCGATGTCCCGCGCGATGCCGAGGGCTTCGCTGAAATAGCCCCGCGCCGCCGCATGGTCGCCGGTGACCCGTGCCGTCTGCCCCAGCTCGCAGAGCACGGCCGCCTGGCATTGCCGGTCGCCGAGCTCGACGGCGATCTTGCGCGCCTGCCGAAAGCCGGTGCACGCCTGCTCATGCTGACCGATCAGCCGATCGACTCGGCCCTTGCCAACCAGCACCCAGGCCTGCGCGCGCCGGTCGCCGACCTTGGTCGCGATATCCAATGCCCTTGCGTAGAGCCGCAATGCGAGCGACCAGTGACCGACGCCGGACAGATGCGAGGCCAGCCGGGTAGCCAATTCCGCTGCCGCCGCACTCGGTTCGGCGTCGCGCAGGCAGCCGACGAGCATTTCGCGCTCCCTGGTGAGCCAGGCCCGCGCGCGGGCCGCGTCCGCCGACGGATTCGAAAGGTGTTCGCTGCCCGCCGGATCGAAGACCTGGTTGGTGTTGGCCCGGCGGGCCACCTCGAGGCTGTCACCGACCAGGCGATCGATGACGGCGGCGTACTCCACCGTCGAGTCCTCCCGCTCCGCATGCAGGCGCGCACACAGCCGGGTGAGGTCGTGCATCCGATAACGCGGCCCGCCGGGGCCACCGGGCGACGGATCGAGGAATCCCGCCTCGAACAGCCTGCGCACCAACATCTTCCCGTCCCGCAGCGGCACCGCGGCCATGGTCGACATCGCCTCGGCGGTGATCTCCGGGCCGGGAAACCAGCCGAGCAGCCGGACGGCGCGCTGCTGCCCGGCATCCGGCAGCCGCTGGTAGGACAGCTCGAACGCCGCCCGCAGCGATTCGTCCTCGGCCGTGAACCGATCCAGCAGATGCTCGGCCGCGGAGCCGTCCGTGCGGTCCGCCGGCGCGCGCTTGATCCGTTCGGTCAGCTGCGCGATATCGGCCGCGCTGTCGGCCAGCATGGCCTCGCCGTGATGCGCGATCTGCCCGCCGATCAGCCGGATCGCCAGGGGCAATCGTCCTGCGGTGTGCAGGATCTGGCGCACCGCGTCCCGGTCGTACCCTGCGCGCAGGTTGCCGAGTTTGACCAGCAGTTCCTCGGCCTCGGCCCACTCCATCACATCCAGGCGCAGCGGAACGGCCTCGGCCAGCCCGGTGAGCTTGCTGCGGCTGGTGATCAGCACGAAGCAGCCGGGCGCCTGGGGCAGTAGATGTTTCACCTGCGCGCTGTCGAGCGCGTTGTCGAACACGATCAGCATCCGGCGCTGGCGGGTCGCCGTGCGCCAGCGGTTGGCCCGCCCGGCCAGGTCCGTTTCGATGGTCTCGCGCGGCACGCCGATCTGGAGCAGCAGCTGTTCGAGCACGTCGACCGGTTCGCGGGGCTCGCGGCCGAGGGTGTAGCCGTGCAGGTCGATCCAGAGGGTGCCGTCGGGATAGTGCTTGCCGAATACCGCGACCGCGTATCTGGCCAGCGCGGTCTTGCCGATCCCGGTGAGCCCGACGATGACGTGCGCGGCCACCGCCCCGCTGCTCAGGTGCGCGGTAACTCGTTCGCGCAGTTGCGCTTTCGGCCCTTCCCGGCCGGTGAAATGCGGCACCTCCGCAGGCAGGTCACGGCCGGCCCGCACCGGCTGACGGCCGATGGATCGCCTGGCCACCGCCTCGTGATATTCCATCCGTTCGGTATGCGGCATGTACGCCAGATCCGCGACGTCGACCAACTGGTCCCAGGCCGTACCGTAAATGGCGGCAAGGTTTTTCAGCACCCGGATGGTCGGGCGGGCGCCGCTGGGCCGGTGCTGTTCGTCGTCCGGATCCGCGCCGTCCCTGGCGAACGGCCACGCCTCGTATTCGGAGATCCGGCTGGCCTTCATCGCCGCCCGGGCGCTGTCGGTCACCTCGTTGTAGCGCTCGGCGACCGCGGCCTGGGTCAGTCCGTTGGCATAGCGCCAGGCCGCCCGCGGCCGATAGCCGCGCTGGCGCAGCTCCGCCGCCAGCGGTTCGAGCAGTTGCACCTCGGTCAGACCGAGATCGGCCAGCCGATCCCGCAGCCGCCGCCGCTGCTCGGCGGTCAAATTACCGCCGGGACGCCATCGTTCGGTTCGGCCGGATCGATCCATCCCGCCACCCTCCCGCGCGCGATGGGTCCGGCAGGGTGCGCCGGAACCGGAGAATCGAGACGCTGATTGTGATTAATTCCTTGGTAGCAGTGCCGTTTTCCCAGGTCAAGTAATTGGGCCTACCCGATAAAACGCCGCGCCCGCTGGGATCGCGGCGCGCCGAAAAGAACTGGCACCCTGAAGGACGTCACCTGGACAATGTGACGAAGGCGGACGAAAGGGGGTCCCGCGATGACGATCAAAGCCACTGACTGGCTCATCACCAGCGATGTCGCGCACGAGGCAGCGTTCCGGGTCGATCTGCCCGAGCAGGACCGGGGCAGCTGGATCTTGTCCTACCTGCCGACCAACCGGCGGCTCAGCAAGAACCAGGCGATGGCCGGCATGGTGCTGGCGGAGATGATCGTGCTCGGCGGCCTGTACCCGGCCGGATTGAATCATGAAGTCGCGCAACTGCATGCGGCCGAACTCGGCAGCACCCTGCACGACATCATGAGCCTGCTCGCGTTACGGGCACCCGCCGAATCTCCGGAGCCGGACGCGGACTGGTGCCCGGCCGATGACCGGGCGCGATCGGCGGCGGCGCTGATGCACGGCATGCGGTGCTTCGCCGCGTAGGGCCCTAACCCGCTTTGGCCACCAAAGCGGCTTGCGCCCTGGCCACTTGGCGTCCGACGGTCTCCTCCTCGACGGTGCGCAGCCTGCCGTCGCGGACGACCTCGCGACCGTTCACGATCAGCGCCGCGAGGGGTGGCGCCGAGCCGAGCACGAGCGCGGTCACCGGATCGTCGATGCCCGCGTGCGCCGGGGTGTCCAGCCGCCACAGCGCCAGATCGGCCAGCTTGCCCCGTTCGATCGAGCCGATCTCGGCATCCCGGCCGAGCACCCGGGCACCGCCGATCGTGGCCAGCGCCAACGACGTTCGCACGGTCATCGCGCGCGGGCCGCCCTTGTTGCGGGCGAAGAACAGCGCGTTGCGCGGCTCCTCGATCATCGAGCTGGACTCGTTGCTCGCCGCGCCGTCCACCCCGAGACCGACCGGCACCCCGGCCCGCACCAGATCGGCGGTGCGGGCGATGCCCGCGCCGATGCGCGCGTTCGAGGTGGGGCAATGCGCCACTCCGGTGCCGGTTTTCGCCATCGTCTCGATCGCCGAGTCGTCCAGGTGGATCGCGTGCGCCCACCAGACATCAGCGCCCACCCAGCCGAGCTGCTCCATGTACTGCGCGGGCGTACAGCCGAATGTTTCGGCGCAATAGTCCTGTTCGTCGATCGTCTCCGCGACGTGGGTGTGCAACCGCACCCCGGCCTCGCGCGCCAGCACCGCCGATTCGCGCAGCAGGTCGGGCGTCACCGAGAACGGCGAGCACGGGGCGAGCGCGATGCGCAGCATCGAGTCGAACGACGAATCATGGTGGCGGGCAATAGCCACCGTGCTGTCGGCCAGGATGGCGTCCAGCGTCTGCACCACGTGATCGGGCGGCAGGCCACCGGAGCTCGCGCCCAGATCCATCGAGCCTCGGCACGGATGGAAGCGCAGGCCCACCTCGGCCGCCGCGTCGATCTCGGCGCCGAGCAGATCCCCGCCCGCGCGCGGGAACACGTAGTGATGATCCGTCGTGGTGGTACAACCGGTCCGGGCCAGCGACGCGAGCCCACCGGTCGCCGCGATCCGCACCGCTTCCTCATCGATGCCCGCCCAGATCGGATAGAGCGTGGTGAGCCACTCGAACAGCGTGTTGTCCGCGGCGAGGCCGCGGGTGATCCACTGATAGAGATGGTGGTGCGTGTTCACCAGACCGGGCGTCAGCAGGCAGCCGCGGCCATCGATGCGCAGCGCCTCCTCGTCCGGCGCGGGCGCCGCGCCCGCGCCGACGGCCTCGATCCGGTTGCCGCGCAACACCACATAGCCGTCGCGGTATTCGGTGCCGGCCGCGTCGACGGTAGCGATGGCGCAACCCTCGATGACTGTCACTGGGTCCATGCAGGTCCTGCCTCTGGTGCGTCGGCCCGCTGCACAGTCGCGTGGATCAGACCGTAGGGACGATCAGCGGCATGGTAAACCTCGCCGTTGTTCTCGATGCCGAAGCGTTGCAGGTCGTAATCGAAGTGGTGCTTATTCGGCGCGGCCAGCCGGATCTCGGCCAGCACGGGATACGCCTCGAGTGCGGCCTTGCCCATCTCGAACAGCGTCTGCTGCAATGCCTTCGAATGCTGGGTCGCGAACGTCTCGACCAAGCGCGCCCGGATGCCCGCGTACACCTCGTCCCAGGCGATGCCGGTGGTCCCCGCGAAGCGCCACTCCACGACCAGCGACGTCGCCAGCATCCGGTCGTGCGTCGGCGCGAGCACGGTGAACTCGTCGGTCAGGAAGTCGGCGAACTCCGAACCGGTCGACTTCAGGATGGTCAGATCCTTCACCCCGCCGATCACCCAGGCCTGCCGGTCCGTGCCCTTGCCCGCCACGGTGACCGCCGCGGTGCGCACCTCCGGGCCCTGCCGGACCCAGGTGTAGTCGTGTTCCTTGCCGTCGACCGAAACCCGTTGCCAGGCATACTCGTCGACCTCGATCCGCGCGCCGGTCACCGGCTCGACATCGTCGACGAAGTGCCCCGCCAGCGCCAGCGCGTAATCCTCGATCGTCTGTAGCCCAGGCTGTTTCGCGTAGCTGTAGGCGGTCTGCTTCTGCGTATCGGTCGGCAGCACCTTGCGCTGATCACCGGCGGTGTAGGCCTCGGCGAAATCGCCACGCAGCACGGTGGACACGTTCACGTCGCGGATCTCGTGGCGGGAGTGCTGCCGCCAGATCCGGACGATCCGGTTCTCCGCCTTGCCGTATCGGTGGTCGGACAACTCGATCGGCCCGGTCAGTTCCATGCTCGGTTCAGCTCCCTCGATAGGTGGAAAAGGCAAACGGCGACAGCAACAACGGGACGTGGTAGTGCCGCTCCTCGGTGACTTCGAAGCTCACCGAGACCTCGGGGTAAAAGGTGTCGACCTGTTGCCCGGCGAAATAGGGCCCGGTCGCGAACACCAGGCGATAGATGGCCGCCGGCAGCGTGCCGCCCAGCGCGCCGATCCGGCCGTCCGCGTCGGTCGTACCCGAATCCAGCTGCTCGGCACCGCGATACAGCGTGACCGCGACATCCTGCGCGGGCGCGCCGCGCATCGCGTCGAGCACGTGCGTACTCAGGGAGCTCATCGGGTCGCCGCCAGCAACGCGCGCAACCGGATTCGATTGATCTTCGCCAGTTCGGTTCGCATGACCCGCCTTTCGGTCTCGGCATCGTTGCCCAGTCGCGCCTCCAGGATCGCGAGCAGCTCACCGCCCGATCTGCCGCTCGCACAGACCAGATAGATGTGCCCGAACCGCGCCTCGTAGGCCCGGTTCCCGTCCGCGAGCGCCGACCGTACCGCGTCCGCGGCCGTGGCGACCCCCGCTTGCTCGCGCGCCGAGGCCGCCGTGTCCGGCCGCTCGCCGATCCGCGGGTGCCCGGCCAGCGCTCGATCGATCTCGGACTCGGGCAGTCCGGCCAGCGCGGCGTCCGCGGCATCGAGCAGGGCATCGACGCTCGGATACGGCCGCCCCGCGGCCAGCACCCGCGCCCATTCGGGCGAAGAGCAACACGCGAGCAATGCCTCGGTGGCGGCGCCGTCGGGCAGCGCGTCGAACCCGGCGAGGCCCGCCTCGTCGTCTGTCATCGGAACAGCATCGAATACGACCCGCCCGGCCGCCACCCGAAAGAGATAGATCACCCTCGGCGTGTCGCCGCAATGAATGCGGCCCCGCAGGTCCCCGAGCAGCACTCTTCCGGCACGCGCGCGCCGCGGTTCCGGGCTACCGTCGTAGCCATGGCTGTACCCGATCGCCCGGCCGCCCCGCCCGTCTGCGCGGGCATCGTGCTCGCCGCGGGCGCCGGAACCCGGTATGGGCGGCCGAAGGCACTGGCCGAGGGCGGCGCCTGGCTGCGCGGCGCGGTGGCCGCGCTGCGCGACGGCGGCTGCGATCCGGTGATCGTGGTCCTCGGCGCCACCGGACCCGATCCGCGCCCGCTCGACCTTCCGGCCGGCGTCCAGCACGTCTGGGCCGCGGACTGGGCCACCGGGCTCGGCGCGTCCGTCCGGGCCGGGCTGATCGCCGCCGCGCGCACCCCGGCGCGCTACGCCGCGATCATGCCGGTGGATACGCCGGACGTAGGCGCGGAGGTCGTCGCCCGGGTCACCGCCGCCGCGTTCGCCTCGTCGAGCGGCCTCGCGCGGGCTGTGTTCCACAACACACCCGGGCATCCGGTTGTGCTCGCGCACAAGCACTGGACCTCGATATGTCAGGAGGCCGTAGGAGATTCAGGCGCGCGCACCTATTTGTCTCGCAAGACAGATATGGTGTGCGTCACGTGCGACGATTTGGCGACGGGCGTCGATCGTGACTACCCGGCCTCGTCCGCACGGTGATCGGAGCGAGCAGATGCGGGACATCGTCGATGACCTATTGCGGGTGTGGCATTCCGGGCGTACCGGCGGGCTGGCCACCATCGTGCGCACGATGGGCTCCGCGACGTTGCCGATCGGGTCCGCGATGCTGGTCGATCCGGACGGTGGCGTCTACGGCGCGGTGACCGACGGCGGGTTGGAGGAGATCGCCTACGAGGCGGTGCTCCAGGCTGCCCGCACAGGCCGGCGCGCGATGCACCGCTACGGCGTGGCAACCGTCGCCGACCGGGACAGCACGATGGATGTGTTCACCGAGCCGTTCTCGCGCAGGCACTTTCCCGAGTTTCCCCTCGTCGCCGCGGAGATCGCCGCGCACCGGCGGATCACCGTGTTCACCGTCGTGTGGAACTCCGACGCGGACCTGATCGGTCAGCACCTGGTCACCGACAAGAAGCACGGCACCGAGCTGCTCGCGCTGCCGGATTCGGATGTGTTCGTCGCGTCGTTCGCCCCGCCGCCGCGCCTGATCATCTTCGGCGCCAACTCTTTTGCCGCCGCGCTGACCGTGCAGGCCAGGCTGCTCGGCTACCGCGTCACCATCTGCGACTCCAGGGAGAACTTCGCCAAACCGGAGAAGTTCCCCGGCGCGGAGGTGGTCGTCGACTGGCCGCACCGCTACCTGAACACGCTGTCCTCGGCGGGCGAAATCGACAGCAGCACCGGCATTGTCGTCACCTCGCACGACCCGAAGTTCGAGATCCCGCTGCTCACCGTCGCGCTCCGACTACCCGAGCTCGGCTACCTCGGCGCCATGGGCGCGCACACCGTGCACACCCAGCGCATGGAAGACCTACGCGCGGGCGGCTTCACCGAAGCGACCCTGGCCCGCCTGCATTCCCCCGCCGGACTCGACCTCGGCGCCCGCACCGCCACCGAGATGGCCGTCGCGATCGCCGCCGAGCTGATTGCCGCCAGAACCGAACAGTCCGGGCGGCACTCGCTCGATCACTCCCAAACCCAGTCGCCGCTGAAAGCGGCTGTCGGACTGAGTAGTTAAGCCTTCAGCCCCGGGTTCTCCGCATACACCTCGCGCAGCACCGAGAGATCGAACAACTCCTCGGCCTTGATATCGAGGTCGGCGGCCCGCAACGCGGTGATGTTCTGCTCGATCAGCTTGTCGGTCATGGTCAGCAGCCCGTTGGCGGTCGCGTCCGCGGAGGTGACCAGATCGTTCTGCGCCACTGCCTCTTTCGTCTGCTCGTCCAGGTCGAGCTTCTGATCCTTGCCGTACACCTCGACCGCGAGCCGGGCGGATTCGGCCGGATTGGCCACCGCGTCCTTCCAGCCCTTGATCTCCGCGACCAGGAACGCCTTCAGCTTCTCCCGCTCCTTGTCGATGGTGGATTGCTTGACCGTGAGCGTCTCGGCCACCAGCGGCAGGTTGTAGTCGGCGAACAGGAAGTGCGTGTTCGCGAATCCCTTGGCGGTCAAGGTGATCGGCTCGTTGGTCACGTAGCTGACCCAGCCGTCGACCTCGCCGTTGGCCAGCGGGGACGGATCGAACTGCGCGGGCACGATGGTGACATCGTTCGGCTTGAGGCCGTTGGCGGTGAGCAGTGCCTTGAAGATCAGCTGGTTGGTGTCCTGCACGCCGATCTTCTTGCCGCGCATGTCCTCTGGCGTCTTGATCGGCTTGGCCGCCGAGCTGACGATCGCGAACGGGTTCTTCTGGTAGGTGGTCGCGATGATCTTGCCGGGCAGGCCCTCCAGCACCGCCTTGGCGGTGGTCTGCGGGGCGGACAGGCCGAGCCAGATCTTTCCGGTGTCCAGCCCGGCCTCCACCGAGGTGCTGGCCGCGCCGCCCGCGATGAGATTGACCGAGCCGAAACCGGCCTCCTTGAAATAGCCTTTGCTGTCCGCGAAGTACTCGCCGGCGAATTCGATGTTTTTCAGCCAGGACAGCTGCACCGCGACGGTGCCGTATTTGGAGCCGTCCGCGGTGGAACCACCCGAGGAGTCGGAGGCATTGTCGCCGCACGCGGCGAGCAGGCCCGCACCGCCGAGTGCGGCGCCGGCCATTGCGGAGTAACGAAACAGAGACCGTCGGTTCAGTGAAGGCCCGAACGAAGAGCGTTGCACGGGTGTCATGCGCCGAATCTAGGTCGATTGCGTTTCATTTTCTTTACTTTGACGTTCCGAGCGGTGATTTGCTCGAATTTCACCGGGATTCAGGACCGGCCGGCGTCGGCGCCGAAGCGGGCCAGCACCAGATTCTCGATGACGCCCACGACCGCGTAGAGCAGCACCGAGACGATCGTGACGATCACGATCGACGACCACAGCTGGTTGTACTGGAACGTCGGAATGGCCCGGATCAGGCTGGCGCCCAACCCCGTTCCGCTGCCGAGCCATTCGCCCAGCAGCGCACCGATCAGCGCGCCGGGCACCGAGATCCGGGCCGCCGCGAACACCGAGGGCAGCGCGGCGGGCACCGCGACCATCCGCAAACCGGTCCATTTGGACCCGCCGTACGCGGCCACCAGGTCCAGCGCCTGCCGCGGCGCGTCGCGCAACCCCGCCATGATCATCACCAGCGCCGGGAAGAACACCACGATCGCGGCCAGCACCGTGACCCCGCCGAGCCCGCGGCCGAACACCAGCACGATGATCGGGGCGAGCACCACCAGCGGCACCGAGCGCAGCAGCATCGCCACCGGCAGGAAGGTCTGCTCCACCGCGGCGAACGACACGAACAGCGCGGCCACCACCAGCGCCGCCACCATGCCGAGCGCGAACCCGATGGCCGCGTCCCGCAAGGTGATCTGCAAGTCGTCGATGATCACCGCGCGCGCCGCACTCGCGCCGCGCGAGGTCACCAGGTAGCGCCAGATGTCTTCCGGCGACTTGCCCACCCGCGGGCCGACCTGCGGAAACGCCTTCAGGAAGACATACCAGATCGCCAGCATCAACAGCAGCGAGGTGACCAACGGGAACAAGAACTTCCCGATCCGCAGCACAACCTTCATCGCCCCTCCTCCGCGCAACCGCGCAACGCACGTTCTCGTCCGCCGCGCACATCCCATGCCGCCGCGCACGAATTCGTCGGCAAATTCGTGCGCACCATGCGGATTCGTGCGCGGGAGGGAGCATTCACGGTGGTCATCGGGACTCCTGGGTGGTCCATGGGGCGACTAGGCGGGCGGCCAGTGCGACGATCGCGTAGCCGAGGCCGGCCAGCGCCGCCGCGGCCAGGGCCATGCCCCAGGTGCGGGGCACGTTGTAGGCCGTCTGGGCGGCGGTCAGCGCGACGCCGATGCCGCTGTCCACACCACCGAGATACTCGCCGATGATCGCGCCCAGCACCGCCGAGGGTGCGGCAATCTTCAACGCCGCGAACGTATTCGGCAACGCCGAGATCAATTGCACCCGGTACAGCTGCTGCCAGCGCCCGCCGCCGTAGGCCCGCACCAGGTCGAGACTCGTTCGGTCCGCCGACCGTAATCCGGTCACGGTGCCGACCATGGTGGTGAAGAAGCAGTACATCGCGGCCAGGAACACCGTCGGGGTGCGGCCGCCGAACACGACCAGGATGATCGGCCCGAGCGCGAGCAGCGGCGTGCAGTAGCTCAGGATCGCCAGCTGCGTGGCCAGCGATTCGATCTGCGGGATCAACATGATCAGGATGGCCAGCGCGATGGCCATCCCGTTGCCCCAGACGAATCCCTTCAGCGCGCCGAGCGCGGTGATCCGGAAGTTCGGGCCGTAGAGCCCCCATCCGTCGGTGTACATCGTGTGCACGACCGTCCACGGGCTGGGCACGGTGCCACCCGCGACACCGAGCGCCGCGAGCAGCCACCACACCCCGATCAACCCGGCGACGCCGAGCAATCCGCCGATCCGTTTCATGCCCGGCCTCCCTGACCACGCCGGACGCACAGCGCGACCGACCGCATCGGCTGCCCGTACGACCGCACCCGCTGCCACCCCGGTCTCGCCTGCCACTGACAGCGCGCCGGTCGTTGTCTGTCGTTGCTCATGCCTGCACCGCGCCCGTGCTCGACTTCCCCGCGTCGGTGCCCAGTGCGCCGCCGGTGCCGGACTTCCCGAACAGCAGCTCCGAGAGGTAGTCGTGCAGCTTGTGGAATTCGGGGGTGCGCATCATCTCCGGGGTGCGCGGGCGGGGCAGGTCGATCTCCACCAGTTCCAGCACCCGGCCCGGGCGCGGGCTCATCACCGCGACCACATCGGAGAGGAACACCGCCTCGGCGATGCCGTGCGTGACCATCAGCGTGGTCGCCGGCTTCTCCGTCCAGATCCGCAGCAGTTCCAGGTTGAGCCGCTGCCTGGTCATGTCGTCCAGGGCGCCGAACGGTTCGTCGAGCAGCAGCACGGTCGGCTTCACCACCAGCGCCCTGGCGATCGAGACGCGCTGGCGCATGCCGCCGGACAGCTGCGCCGGCTTGGCCTTCTCGAAGCCGTCCAAGCCGACCAGCTGGATCAGGTCGGCGATCAGCGCCGGGTCCGGGGTGAGGCCCGCCACCTGCAAGGGCAGCTTGATGTTCGACTCCACCGTGCGCCACGGCAGCAGCGCCGAGTCCTGGAACGCGATGCCGAGCTCGTGCCTGCGGACCAGCTCGGCGGGCGTCTGGCCATCGATCAGCGCCTTGCCCGCGCTCGGCGTCTCCAGTCCGGCGAGGATGCGCAGGACGGTCGACTTGCCGCAGCCGGACGGGCCGAGCAGCGACAGGAAGGTGCCCTGTTCGGTGTGCAGGTCGACCGAGTCGAGGGCCTCTACCGTCTTCCGCCCCACCTTGAAGGTTTTGGTCAACCCACTGATGTGAATTCCGGTCCCCCCGGCACTGCTTTCCACGCTCATGAAAGTCACCCTAGAAGGGGTCCGTTGCACAGATATTGCGAATCGCGACCCCAGATTTCGCGATCGTTACGCGAACCCGCGTGCACACCGGATTTCCGATCGTCGCGAGCCGATATCCGCTCGATGGATGACATCGGTGCGTGCGCTGGTTGCACCACAGGTGAACCCGATCTACGCGCTGCTCGACGCCAAGCTGCACATCGCCGGCTCGGAGATTCTCTGGCGCGAGGTGATCGGCAACGGTTTCGGCCTCGCCTCCGCGCTCGGCGGCATGCGCAGGCGGGTGTGGGCCTGGCCGATCGGCATCGCCGGGAACGCGCTGCTGTTCACCGTTTTCGTCGGCGGTGTGTTCAACACTCCGCAGCATCTGAACATGGCGGGGCAGGCCGGGCGGCAGCTGATGTTCATCGCGGTCAGCGTTTATGGCTGGTGGAGCTGGCATCGGCACGCCAACGAGACCGGCCTGGAGCATCGCGGCGTCGAACCGCGCTGGGCGAGTAATCGCGAACGGCTCGTGCTGATCGCCGCGATGCTGGTCGGAACCGCGGCCTTTGCCCAGCTCTTCGCGCTGATCGGTTCGTATGGGCCGTGGGCCGAAGCCTGGATCTTCACCGGTTCCGTGCTGGCGACCTATGGGATGGCGCGTGGTCTCGCCGAGTTCTGGCTGATCTGGATCGCCGTCGACATCGTCGGTATCCCGCTGTTGGTGAAGGCCGGTTACTACCCGTCGGCGACGCTGTACTTCGTCTACGCGGGGTTCGTGGCGTGGGGATTCCTGGTCTGGATGCGAAACATTCGCGCGGAGGCGTTACCGAAGGCCGTGCCGGTGGCTTCGGCGTCCTGAGCCTCGGGCCGAAAGAGCTTGCGGCTCAGTCTTGCTGGGCCGCGGCGTCGGCGAAGAGCTTGGCCAGGACTTCCGCGATGTTGGCGGATCGGTCGAAGTGGTAGCCGAGATCGGCGGCGTGGCCGGCGAACAGGTGCCAGGCGGAGGCCGTGAGCATGCGGGCAATGGTTTCCTGGTCCGGCCGATCGGCTCCGGCGGGCGTGCTCAGGTACTGGGTGACGATGCCCTCCACCAAGCCGACCAGCCCGTAGGCCAGCGGGCGATACGGTTCGACATCGATGGCGAGCATGCCGGTCCACGACGAAAACTGTTGCCACAGCGTCTCGGCGACCCGGTGCCTGCCGATGGTGAGGCTGGTCTCCCCCGACGAGCGCCCCGGGCCGTTCTGCGCGAACTGGTAGAGATTGGGGTGCGCCGCGGCCCAGCTCACCACCCGGCGGATCACCTCGTGGAACATCTCTTCCGCGGTCTTGGCCGGGTCGAGCACGAGCAGCGTCTCCACCTCGGACACATAATGATCCATGATGTACTCGCGTACCCGGGCGTCCAGGTCTTCGCGGTTGTCGAACTGCCGGTAGACCACCGAGCGGGCCAGGCCGGCTCGCTCGGCGATCTGCTGGATCGATACCTCGGCCGTGGGGCCGTTCTCCTCGATCAGCGCGACGGCCGCCTCGAGGATCTGGGCCTGCCGGGTCGAGTTGTGCTCGTCCCAGCGTTGTCCGCCCGAACGCCTGCGATGGGTACGCATGTGGGCGGGCGGTTTCACGGATTCGACTATACGGCGGTGTCCGCACGCTCCAGTTCCGGCAGGAACCGGGGGCGCATCGGCAGCGGGCCGTCCGGGCCGCCGGTGAACGAGATCTGCCGGCGCACGCGCTGATCCGACACCGCGTCGAATTGCAGCTGCTGGGCGAAGGTGGCGACCACGAGCGAGGCCTCCATGTTCGCGAATCCCGAAGCGACACACATTCTTTTGCCCGCACCGAACGGCATCGTGGCCCGCTTGTGTTCGCGCTCAACGTTTTCCGGCAGGTAGCGGCTCGGGTCGAACTCGTCCGGGCGGTCCCACACCCGCTGGTTGTGGTGCGATCCGTGGATGAGCGTGATCACCGTGGTGCCCGGCTTGATCAGGTAACCGCCCAGCGAGTCTTGCTCTTTCGCCGTTCTGGCCAGGCCGACCACCGGCGGCAGCACGCGCATGGTCTCGGCGACCACGGCCTGGGTCCACGGGAGCCGGTCGAGATCGGCGGCGGTGGCGGGGCGCGAGCCGAGCACCGAGGTCACCTCGTCGCGGAGGCGGTCGCGGGCCTCCGGATGTTCGGCGAGCATCTGCCAGACCCAGGTCAGGGCGGTCGCGGTGGTTTCCATGCCCGCGCCGATGAACGTCATCAGCTCGTCGTGGATCTCCTGATCGGTGTATTTGTAACCGGTTTCGGGGTCGGACGCGTCGATCAGGGCGGCGAGCAGGTTGTCCTTGCGGGTGATCCGCCCCGCGCGATGGTCGGCGATCAGGCCGTCGACCACGCGCTCGGCATGCCGCAGGTCGCGCATGCTGCGCGGCTCGATCACCCAGCCCGCCGCCCGCATGACCCGCATCGGCAGCCGCGAATTCCCGGCATCGTCGCGGTTGCGCCCGCGCTTGTGCAGCCAGGTCGCGAAGTGGTGCAGCGGATGGCTGAGGTTCGTCATGAATCCGCGGCCGAAGAAGCGTAGCAGCCGATACAGCACCACCTCCGACATCGGGCCGGTGATGTCGGTGCCGAACATCGTCCGCGACGTGACATCCAAAGTGAGCCGGTTCATTTCGGCGTTCACGTCGACGACGCCGTCCCCCGCCGACAGCTCCCGGATCCGCGCGACGGCATCGCGCGCCGCCTCGACCATCACCGGCGCGAAGCCGTCCACGTTGCGCTTGGCGAAGATCGGCTGCACGAGTCGCCGATTGCGCTGCCACAGTTCATCGTTCAGGTCGGTGACCAGTCCGCGCCCGAACGCCACCGCGAGCATGTCGTAGTCCGGGCTCTTCGTGTAGTTGTTCTGATTGGTCACCAGCACATGCCGGGCCAACTCCGGGCTCCGCACGATGACGAACTTCGCGAACGGCACCCGGGCGACGATCACGTCGTCCTGCCCCGGGAAGTTCGTCACGTAATCCAGCACCGTGTGATCGCGCACCCGTGGCAGGATCCCGATCGACAGTTTCACCGACTCCCACCAGGTCACCGGCGTGCCGTGCCAGCGGATGAACGTGGGCGCCCACCGGGGTGGATGCAATGTCGAATCAACGACGGAATCAACGGACTCGACATCGGCCATAGCAGGCTCACCTTGCCTTACACACTCACGTGGGACGTGCTGTCCCACTCAGAGTAGTGAGACACCGTGACCCGGTCAATGGGTGAACACCACCCATCCACCTCCCCCGGACACAGCACAGCCCGGCAAGCCATCCAAGGCCTACCGGGCTGGATCATCGACGGCCCCGCAATCAAGCGGAACTAAGCGTGGCGGCGCGAAAGAACAAGTCTCATCGACAAATCGGTGCTGCGCGAACAGAATCCCTAGTTGGGCGTATCGCCCTCATAATCCATATCCGCCGCCTGATCCTCCGTGGTAGCCGCAGCATCCCCGGTCGAATCCGGCTGATCAACGTCGTCGCGGTCCACCTCAGTGTCATCCGAACGCTCTGTACCGGGCTCAGTGGTCATGGCCACCGACATGCCCGCCAAAACCACCTTCAAACAGGTCGGGGCTAGACGACGTCCACTCGGACGCCGGTGGCGCGGATGGCGGCCACGGCGGAGGGGTCGGCGTCGGTGTCGGTGACCAGGACTTGGACCTGTTCTATGGTGCAGATTCGGGCCAGGGCGGTGCGTTCGAGTTTGTCGGCGGTGGCTACGACCATGACGTGGCGGGAGCGGCGGACCATTTCGGTGGTGACGCCGGCCTCGTCGATGTGGCGGCATTGGGCGCCGCCCTCGGCGGAGATGGCGTTGACGCCGAGGATCAGTTCGTCGAGGCGGAGTTCGGCGAGGGCGCGTTCGGCCAGCGGGCCGTGCAGTTCGTAGGACTCGCGGCGGGCCACGCCGCCGAGGACGACGGTGCGCATGTGCGGGCGCAATACCATTTCGCCGGCGATGTTGAGCGCGTTGGTGACGAGGGTCAGTTGTTCGTCGCCGGTCATGCCGAGATCGGTGCGGCCGGCCAGGGCCCGGGCCACCGCGGTGGTGGTCGTGCCGCCGTTCATCGCGATCACCTTGTGCGGATCCACCAGGGACGCAGCATGTTCGGCGATCCGCTGCTTCGCCTCGCCGCCGGTCTGCCGGTAGCGAGCCGGCAGGTCGTAGGCGACGGAGGTCGCGACGACACCGCCGTGAGTCCTGGTCGCCAGCTGCTGTTCGGCGAGCGCGGTGAAGTCGCGGCGGACCGTGGCGGAGGACACGCCGAGTCGCTCGGCTGCCTCCTCCACGGACAGCCGCCCGGATTCGGCGAGCAGTTCGAGCAGCCGGTTCCACCGCTGGGGGCGGTCGGTTGGTCCGGTCATCTCACACCACCCCGGACCCGACCTGCTGTTTTTCTAGGCACGCGCACAATCTGACCATAGGCACGCTGCCGACCGTAGAGATTCCGGTGCGGCAATGCCAAGCGACGCCGCCTCAGCGGTGCATCGCGGAGGCGCCGGCCAGCGGCACGGTGAGGAACGAGGCCGCGCCTTCGGTGCGCTGAACGTCATAGACGCCGCCGAGCAGCGCCGGATAATCCTTCGGGTTGACGATGTGGGTGGGCGCGTCACCGGAGCCGATAGTGATCTGCAAACGGTGGCCCGGCTCGAAGACGTGGACGGCCGGGCGGATCTTGACGTTGTACTCGGTCACCTGGCCGGGAATCACCGGCAGCATCGACTCCCGGGTGCCGGGATGAAACGCGCCGAGCACGCTGCCGTCCGGGGCACGCCACGTCCGATCCTCGTCCAGCGCGCGGAAGTTGCCGGCGAGCTGGCCGTCGGTCAGCGCGAGCGCCGTGCCGTCGGGCGCGATGTCCTGAACGGTCACGCCGAACGCCGAGGCGGGCGTGCTCGACGTAGCGAACAGGGTGGCGCCGATGGGACCGCCGAGCACCGTCGGCTCGGTGAACGCGTCGGTGGTGTACTGCGGATTGTCCAGCAGCCCAGGCACATCCGGGTGCGCGGGGAACTGCGCACAGGGGTCATCGATACCGGCCATCGTGGTGAGCAGTTCGTACACGCCGGAGAAGTTCCGGGAGAACGAGGCATTGCAGATGGTGCCGCCGTTGACCGGGCTGAAGGTCACCCGGTCCGAACCTGCCCGATCCACCGGACGATCCGGCGTCAACCGGCCACCGGCCGCCAAATACAAGTCCTGCGTGGGTGTTTCCCGCATCGGATAGGTAGCGCTCTCGATCACGCTGCCGTTGACGTCGATCGCGTGCAGCGGTGTCTTCGTCTCATCGATCCCGTTGCGGTCGTTCTTCAACCACCGGTCGAACCAGGCCAACTGAAGGGAGTGCATGTCGATGTCGGTGTTGCGTTGCTCGCCGGGCTGGATGTGGAACCAAGGGCCGGTGAGCATTTGGAAGCGTCCGCTCGATGGCGCGTCCGCCGGCATCGGCCCGTTGTGCGAGCGTCCCGCGTACGCGTTCTGTAGTCCGGCGAAGGTGCGCGGCGTCCCGTCCTGGAGCAGGTCGTATTGCCCGCTGATCAGGTAGGTCGGAATGTCGTTCGCTGCAATCTGTTCCACCACGTTGTCGATCGCGCGCGACTCCCAGTACGGGCTGTTGTATGCCTTGTCACCATCGAGCAGAGCGTTGAACACCGAGTGCCAGGTGCCGTCCGTGCGGAAGTGCGAGATCAGATGGTCGACGAAGACGCCGGCCAGCTTGTCCGGCTCCCGGTACAACCCGAGGATCGGATCGATCTGCGGCAGCAGGGTGATCGGGAATTGCAGCATCGAAGCCAGGAAGGCGATGTTGTAGAACCCGTCGTGGTCCAGCAGATCCTGGAACGCGTGGTTGCCCGGCATCAGCGGAAACAGCGCTTTGACCGGCGAATCCGGTTCCAGCACACCGGCGGTGAAGAGTTCGCTCATCCCGAGATACGACAGGCCCCACAGACCGATCTCACCGGTCGAGTTGGGTAGCCCTGCGGCCCAATGGATTACCCGCTTGGAGTCCGTCCGCTCCTGCGGTTGCAGGATGCTCCATTGCCCGCCCGAGGATCCGGTGCCGCGAATATCCACGATGACGCTGATGTACCCGCGCTTGACGAAGTAGTCGCCGTAACCCGCCGCATCGCTGATCTGCTCGGCCACGTCGATGACGCTGGGCAGTGCGTTCTGCACGAGCGGACCGAGCCCCTCGTAGGACAGCAGCCGCACGAAGCCTGCGCTGTCCTTGCCGTATGCCGTCTGGGTCAACACGATCGGGAACGGGCCGGGTGCGGGCGCGCCGGACGCGTCGGTCGGGTACCGCACGTCCGCGCGCAGCACCACGCCGTCCGCCATCGGCAGCTCGACGTTCTTCTGCTCGCCGACGCCATAACGTTCGGGTCCCGGATTCCACCCCTCGGGCAATCCGGTGCGAGCATCCGCCTTCGGAAACCCGTTGGCAGGCAACGGATCGGCGAGTGCGGACGGCGCGGCGATCGGCAGCATCGAGGAAACCGCGAGAATGCCCACCGCGATTCGAGCCGCGATCGACGTGGCCGTGGCGAACCCACGCCGCCTCGGCCGGCTATCGGTCATCATCATTGATCACCGCCAGCCCATCGGTGATCAACGGTCAGATCCCGGCGCAAGAGCTTTCCGGTGCTGGTGCGCGGAAGCTCGGCGAGGAAGGTGACATCGCGCGGCACCTTGAACCGCGCCAGATTCGCCTTCACATGCGCCCGCACCGCATCGGCGTCCAGCTCCTGATCGGGGTGCCGCACCACGAAAGCCGCCAGCCGCTGGCCGAATTCGTCGTCCGGCACCGCGACGATCGCCGCCTCCGCAATGGCCGGATGGGCGTACAGCAGCTCCTCGACCTCGCCGGGAAAGACGTTCTCGCCGCCGGAGACGATCATGTCGTCGTCGCGTCCGTCGATGAACAGCCGCCCGCCCGAATCCCAGTGCCCCACATCGCCGGAGGACAACAAGCCATCGATGCCGTCCTTGTTGCCGCCACCGGAGTACCCGGCGAACGACAGCCGGCTGCGCACGTAAATCGTGCCGCGCACACCAGGTTCGGTAACTACTTTGCCGTCCTCGTCGTAGAGCCGGACCGTCACCGCGGTCGGCGGCTTGCCGACCGTCCCGGACGCCGCTCGCCAGTCCTCGGGCGTCGCGATGGCCGCCACGCCGACCTCGGTCGATCCGTAGAAGTTGTAGAGCACGTCACCGAACGCCTCGGTGGCCGAATTCCCCAGCGCGGCAGGCAGAGCCGATCCCGCACTGAACACGATGCGCAGACTCTCCGTGTGGTACTTCGCCAAGATCTCCGGACCGAGTTCGAGGATCCGGCGCAGCATGGTCGGCACCAGCACGAGCACCTGCGCCTGGTGATCGGCCACGGCGGCCAGCGTCGCCTCGGCGTCGAATCGCCTGCGCAGCACCACCGTCGAGGCCAGCGACAAGGCCAGGACGAATTGATTCAGCGCGGTGCCGTGGAACAGTGGGGCGGCCAGCACCAGGGTCTGATTGCGGCGCAACGGAATCCGCTCCAGTAGCGCGGACGCGGCGAGCGGCGACTTGATCTCACGCGGCACCCCCTTCGGCGTCCCGGTGGTCCCGCCGGTCAGCAGCACGAATCCACCCTGCCGCAGCGGCGGAGCCAGCTCGGCCGGGTCGTTGCCCGCGATCAGCTCGGCGACGGTCGGGAGGCCGTCGACCCCGACGCCATCGTGCACGGCGAGCACCCGCCGCACCTGCGCCGGCAATACCTGCAACAGCTCGCCGAATTCCTGGTCGTGCACCACGACGTGCACACCTTCGCGCGCCACCACATCGGCCAGCTGCGGCCCCGCGAACCCGGTATTGAGCAGCACCAGCCGCGCGCCGATCTTCGCCGCGCCCAGCATGGTGTCCACCAGCTCGCGCCGGTCCCGGACCAGCGCCGCGACGGTATCGCCCGCCCCGAGCCCGAGCGCGGTGAACCCGCGGGCCAGCGCATTGCCGCGCGCCTCGAGCTCCCGGTAGGTCAGCGGACCGAGCTCATCGATCAGCGCGACCCGATCGGGCTCGCGCCGTGCCGACATCCGCACCGGCCCGGCGATCCCGCCGAACTGCCGGACCGCCCGCGAGGCTCGCACCAGGTCGACCGGCGCGAGCAGATTCAGCACCCCGGCGCGTTGCAGCACGCCCACCGAATGCAGACTGACCACCAGCGCGCGAACGGCACTTCCGATGGAGGACATGAACACTCCGTCCAGAGAATCGTCGGCCCCCTCGAACAAGGGAGCCGAATCGACTGTAGGAGATTTCCGTCAATTCGGCAATACATCTTTTCAGATGAACATTACAACTGAACCACCAACCGGTTCCACTGGTTTCAAATCAGGTGAGCGCGAGCCCGGAGTTCACGAAATACGCGATCTCCTCGCATATTTCGTCCACGCTCAGCACCGAATCGGGCAGCGTGCTCTGCACCAATTCCTGCGCGAGCGAGTTCACCGCGCCGATCACCGCGAGCGCGAAGAGATCGAACCGCCGCGGCTTGGCCTCGCCGCGTTCGACCCCGCGCTCCGCCTCGCTGATGATCAAGGCAGAAAGCAGGCGCCGCTGATCCCTGCGCCACTCCTCCACCTTGTGGCTGACGCCGACCACTTCGACATAACAGACCCGGGCCGACCGATGGTCGGCGCAGGTCACCGAGAGATAAGCGCGGAAACTCTCGACCACCCGGGTGGAGAGCGGATCATTCTCGGTTTTCGCCAGCGCTTCCAAGGCCCGCTCGACCGCGTGCGAGGTGGTCCGATTGACCAGCGCGATGAGCAAAGCCTCACGACTGCCCATATCTTCGTAGAAACTGCGCGTGGACACATTCGCGACCGCACACAGCCGCTCGATGGAAGTGGCTGCGTAACCCTGGGTTCCGAATAATTCGAGGGCGGCATCGATCAAACGAGTCTGCCGCTGCGCCACTCGTTGTTCCCGTGACAGCCCGCCGTAGCTGCGACCGTCCTTCGATTCCTCTTCCCGCCGTGCCACCGTTCGATGCTACCCGCTGACCCGCCCCGACCCCGGCACGGACATCGGTCCGAGCCGGGGTCGCGGACTAGTTGTGCTGGCCGATGGCATATCCGACGAGGGCCTGTGCCATCGGCGGCAGAATCTCCGCCAGGGCCTGGCCGAACTGCGGTTCACCGATGGTGCTGACCGGATTGGTGATCGAGCAGCCCTGCGGCGCGGCGACACCGTTGAGCCGGTCTTTGAGCCAATAGAAAGCGCCGGGCAGATGCGAGAGCACACCGGAGAGATGTTCGGCCGCGAATTCCCGGACATAGGTCACGCTCGGCGCGCCCTCGGCACAGTATTTCCGCACGGCCGAGTCGGTACCGGCAATCGGAATCAGTTCGTCGTTCTGCGCGTGATAGAAGTAGATCGGCACGCTCGGCTTCTGTTGTCCGAGTGAATTATCCGCGATCGCCTCCCGGATCTCCGGCAGGGACAATGGATCACCGCCCTGGAAAGTGCCGAAGTAGTTGAACCCGGGGAACAGGATCGCTCCTTGCGGATGACACAGCACCTTCTTCGACGCCATGACGAATTGCCCGAGCAGATCCACCCTTTCGCGCATCACGCGCTGCATTTCCGGGTATTCGGTCGAGATGCCGACGATCGCGGCCGAAATGAGCCCGGCGTAGACACCGCCGTTGTTGTGCCGCACCACCCCGGCATAGTCGCCGGCCGCGACACCGCCCGCGGCGATACCGACGATATTCAGTTCGGGCGCGTAACTCTCTTTGATCTCCGGGACGAACGCGGACGGAATCGTGCCGCCCGAGTAACCCCACAGTGCCGCCGGTGTTTCCGGCCCGCTCAGTTGCGCGGGCGCGAAGTTCTCCGCGGCCCGAATTCCGTCGAGCGTGGCCTGCGCATTCATCCGGGACGCGCCGTACGCCGAATTCGGCCCCTGATAGTCGGGCATCGCGATCGTCCAGCCCTGCCCGAGACCCGCGGCGATCGGAATGAGCGTCTCCGCCGCGTTCACGTAATCGACCGGGATGGCGCCGGATTGGGCCACATACGACGGGGCGCAATACTGCGCGACGCTGTCCTCGGCGATCTGATACGACAGCAGCTTGGACCCGCCGGCCGGCGCGGGACCGCGCGGCTTCAGGATCGTGGTGACCGTCGAGATCGGCTCACCGTGGCTGTCGGTGGTGCGGTAAAGCAGTTGCCACGCATCGACATTCAGCTGCACGATGCCCATGAACGCCGGAAAGATCGCCCGCGCGCGCAGGATCTCGCCGGGCTGTGCCGCGGCGACCACCCCCGCCGCCGGCTTGTAGAAGTCGTCGAGCTCGGGCGGCAGGGTGAGCGCGGGAGCCGGTTCGATCCGGACACTCTCCCGCTCCCCCGGCGCCGCCTGCCCCGAACCGAATGCCGCCCACGCCGCCATCAGCGCGATGACGCCGAGGACTACCACGCGCCCACCATTGCGCACGTTCATCGAAGTGCCTTCCCGTTACCGATACCGGTAAGGGATATTTTCAGATAACCGGCAAGAAGTCCAGACTCAGACAGTGGTTCGGCTCATAACACGCCGAAAGCGGGTGGCGCAGCGCACCACCCGCTTCGGCAGAACTACTTGACGCTGCCCGCGGTAAGCCCTGCTACCAGGCGCTTCTCGATGAACGCGAACAGGATCACGACCGGGATGATACCGACCGTGGAGATAGCGAACACGTATTGCCACGAGGTGTCGTACTGGCCGACAAACTTGGTCAGCGCGACCGACAGCGGCTGATTCTCCGGGGTGGTCAGCACCACCAGGCTGGCCGCGAACTCGTTCCAGCAGGAGACGATGACGAAGATCGTCGCCGTCACGATGCCCGGCCAGACCAGCGGCAGGCTCACCCGGACCAGGATCTGCCAGCGGCTCAGCCCGTCCAGCATCGCGGCCTCCTCGATCTCCACCGGAATGGAGGCGAAGAAGCTGTGCAGGATCCACACCGCGAACGACAGGTTGAACGCCGCGTTCACCAGGATCATCGCCAGCCAGGTGTCGTTGATGCCGACCGCGAAGAACTCCCGGATCAAACCGGTGACCAGCACCGTCGGCTGCAACATCTGAGTGACCAGCACCAGACCGAGGAACACCGCACGACCCGGAAACTTGTGCCGCGCCGTGTAATACGCCGCCGGGATGGCGACCAGCAGCACGAGCACCGTGGCGAACACCGAAATGATCACCGTGCTGGCCAGATTGAACGGCAGCGGCGTTTCCGGGGTGTCCCACATGGTGGAGTAGTTGTCCGGATGCCAGGTCTCCGGGATGTATGTCGGTGGGATGCGCAGGATTTCGGCCCTGCTCTTCAGCGAGCCGAGCACCATCACGATGAACGGCAGCAGGAACAGCGCGGCCAGCACGACGCCGACCGCGGTCAGTTCCCAGCGCCGCCGCTTCGCCCGGGCGCCGGGACGCGCGTCCGAATCGGCCACCGCCACCGCGCCCGTGACCTTCTCGATGTGCGTCACATCCGCCGCGGTCATCCGTCGACCTCCTGAGTCGGCCGGACCACCTTCACGTAGATCGCGATGATGACGATGATCAGCACGAAGTTCAGCACGCTCATCGCCGCCGCCGTGTCGATCTGCTGATTCTGCCGAATCAGCTTGAACATCAACGTGGTTGTGGTGTCGGCTTGGAAACCCGCGATGCTGCCGGTGATCACCTGCAGAATCGGCAGCGAGTTGAACGAGTTGATGATGTTGATGATCGTCGCCACCGCGATGGCCGGACGCAGTTGCGGCAGCGTGAGAAAGCGGTAACGCTGCCACGCACTGGCCCCGTCGACCCGGCCCGCCTCGTTGATCTCGGCCGGAATCGATTGCAGCCCAGCCAGAATCGTGTAGGTGGTGAACGGGATGGAGACGAACACCGCGACGCCGATCGCGACCAGGAAGGCCGGCGTCGGCTGCTTGGTGAAGCCGTAACCCCGGTCCAGCAGGCCGATATCGACCAGGAACCGGTTGGCGATGCCGACGTCGGGATCGAGCATGTAGTAGAAGATCGTCGTCGTCATCACGACCGAGGCGGCCCACGGCACCAGGATCGCCATCCGCACCGCGGTGCGGCCGGGGAAATCCTTGTTCAGGAACTGGGCCAGCCCCGCCGAGATCACCAGGGTGATCAGCACGACGGCGACAACCCAGATCACCGTGTGCGCGAGTACGGATCCCAGCTCCGAAATCCCGAACAGCGTGCGGAAGTTCTCCAGGCCGGCCGCGCCCCGGTCTTGACCGTAGGCGCTGAGATCCCGGGTACTGGTCCACAGCATGTAGCAGGCGGGAAAGGCGACGATAGCCGCGATCAAGACCAGCGAGGGCCCGATCCACGGTATCGCCGCCAGAGTTCCTTTCCGTCGCACGCTATTTCGCGGCTTCCTGTATGCGCTGCAGCACCTGGGCCGGGTCGGTGCCCTGTGCGATGGTGCCCATCTGCTGCCGGATCGCGCCCTGCGCCGCAGCCCATTTCGGGTTGTTGCTCGGGTAGAACTGCGCCACCGCGAGGGTGGAGCCGAACGCCTTGGTCACCGGGTCGGCGGCCAGCTTGGCGGCCGCGGTGTTGGTGATCGGGATGAAGCCCTCGGTCGAGACGAACTTCGAGTAGACGTCGGCGCCGTAGAAGAAGTCGAGGAACTTCTTGATCGACTCGGTCTTCTTGCCGTCCTTCTTGAACGCCATCAGGTGATCGGCCACGCCCAGGGTCACCGGGGTGCCGGACTTGGTCGGCGTCGGCGCGGTCGCGTACTTCAGCGCCGGGTTCTTCGCGGCGATCTGGCTGATGGTCGGGGGCAGGCCCTCGATCATGCCGATCTTGCCCTGGATGAACGCGTTGATCACGTCCTTGCGGTCGGTCGCGCCCGGATTCGGCTGGGTGACACCGGCATCGGCGATCTCGCGCATCGCGCGCACGCCCTCCAGGTTGGCCGGGGTGTCGACGGTGACCTTGTCGCCGTCGGCCCACTTGCCGCCCGCGCCGAAGGTCCAGATGGAGGTCTCGCCCTGGGCTTCCTCGCTGCCGAGCGGCAGGCCGTAACCGGAGACCCCGCCGCCGAGCGCCTGGATCTTCTTCGCCGTGTCGGTGAGCTCGGCCCACGTCTTCGGCGGCGCGGTGACGCCGGCCTTGGTGAACAGGTCGGTGTTGTAGAACAGGGTGCGGGTGGAGGCGAACAGCGGCAGTGCGTACTGCGTGCCGTTCAGCGACGCGTTCTTCGCGAAGCCGGGCTGGATGTCCGAAAGCACCTGCGGCGACACGACTTCCGAGGCCGAGTACAGCTGGCCGTCACTGGCGAAGCTGGCGTAGGCGTCGATGTTGAGGATGTCCGGGGTGGTCGACTTCGACTGCAGCTTGGTGCGCACCACGTCGTTGATCGAGTTCCAGGACTCGATCTGCAGGTTCACCTTGATGTCCGGGTTCGACTTCTGGAAGTCCGCGATGATCCCGTCCCACAGCGCCTTCGTACCGTTGGCCCCGTCGCTGTAGGCCGGGGCTAAAAAGTTGATCGTGTTGTCGGAATCGGCGTTATCTTTCGAGCCGAACCCACAGGACGAGATCGCCAGCGCGAGGCCGGTGAACATCGCGACCCCCGCAAGCACGCCGTGGAGTGGTCTTTTCACGAGTAGAACCTTTCAAATTTGCACACCGGGCGCCACTGGACAGCCGATGATGGGATCGAACTGATCGACCGACTATCAACATAGACCCAAGCTTGATCATATGTGACCGATTCGCTCGTAAATTTGACATGAACGATCACCGGGCGGATTCTGTTGTTGTGCCGATCTCCGCCGAACCCACCCCCGTCACCCATCTGGCCAACGAGGTCGCCACCCAGCCTGACGACTGGGCGCGCGCCGAAACGATCGCTGCCGAACATCGCGACATCCTCCCCCACAAGGGCGAGCGAGTCGCCGTGATCGGTTGCGGCACTTCCCTGTTCATGTCCAAAGCGATTGCGGCGCTGCGCGAGGGCGCAGGCCACGGTCTGACCGACGCCTGGCCCGCCAGCGAAGTCCGCTACGGCCGCGACTATGACCGCTACCTGGTGATATGCCGGTCAGGCACGACCACCGAGGTGGTCAACGCCATGCGGGACATCCCAGCACACATTCCGCGCACCGTCATCTGCTCCAGTCCGGGCACCCCCGTGCTCGAGCTGGGCGACCCGATCCTGATCGACGAGGTCGACGAGGAGTCGGTGGTGCAGACCCGCTTCGCCACCACCACCCTGGCGATCCTGCGCTGGCACCTCGGCGAAGACCTCGCCCCGGTGATCGAGCAGGGACGCAAGGTGCTCGCCGAGGATCCGGCGGTCTCGCTCGCCGACGTCCGCCACGCCGAGGAGATCAGCTTCGTCGGCATGGGCTTCGCCGCCGCGATCGCCGAGGAATCCGGCCTCAAGCTGCGCGAATCCTGCCAGTCCTGGACCGAGTCGTACCTGGCCACCGAGTACCGCCACGGTCCGGTCGCCATCTCGGCCCCCGGCCGCGCGGTCTGGGCCTTCGGCCCACTGGTCCCGAACTTCGCCAGGGACATCGCCAGCACCGGCGCGCACTTCGAGCACCGCGACATCGACCCGATGGCCGATCTGCTCCGCGTGCACCAGCTCTGTGTGCTGCGCGCGGCCGACCTCGGCCTCGACCCCGACCACCCGCGTGGGCTCAATCGCTCGGTCGTCCTCGATCAGTGATCGGACCGGCCCGGTGAAACTCGACCAAGCTGGAGCCACCCCGCACGGCGCGCCGGGAACTACTGTGCCAAGCATGGGAGTGGCGAACGAGACGTCCTCGACGAGTGCCGCCCGCGCGGCCGGGACTGCCGGGTCGGCCGCGGCTCACCGCGGCGGCACTGCGACGCGTTCGGCTGCGGTATCGCCGCAGCCGGACGCGTTGGCCGAGGACGCGCTGGTGCTCGGGCTCGATGTCGGCGGCACCACGATCAAAGGAGAGATCACCGACGTCGCGGGCACTGTGCTCGCGGTCGGAACCGTCGCGACACCGCAGGGTGAGGCGGCGTTCGAGGTGATGGGGGCGCTCGGCGATCAGTTGCTCGGCGAGTTGACCGCGGAGCAGCGGGGTCGAGTCGGCCGGGCCGCCGTCGTGCTGCCGGGCATCGTGGATACCGTTCGATCGATCGCGGTGTTCAGCAGCAATGTCGGGTGGCGGGACTTCGCGGTCGGTGATCGGTTCCTCGATCGCTGGGGTGTCCCGGTGTTGATCGAACATGATGTGGCCGTTGCGGGTTGGGCCGAGTGGCGGTTCGGGGCCGGGCGCGGTTACGACAACGTGTGCGTGGTCATTCTCGGGACCGGGATCTCCGGGACTTTGTCGGTCGGCGGGCGGTTGTTGCGTAGTACTTACGGTCAGGTCGGCGAGTACGGGCACATCCCGGTTCGCGCGGATGGGCTGCCGTGTCCGTGCGGCAACACCGGATGCGTCGAGACCGTTGCGTCCGGGGCGTCGATCGCCCGTGCTTACACCCGTCGTACCGGGCGGGAAATCAATGGTGCCGCTGAGGTATTCGCGTTGGTGGACACCGATGCGGATGCCAAGGCGGTGCTCGCGGACGCGGTCGACGCGCTGGCCGATGGACTCATCGGGATCGTGCACGCCGCATGTCCCGAGCTGATCATTCTCGGCGGTGGACTGGCGGGTGCTGGTGCTGCACTTACCGATCCGCTGCATCAAGCCATTGCCGACCGGCTTCGGCTGGTTCCGGCTCCGCGCGTGGTTCTCGGTGAGTACGGTGCGCGCGCCGGGCTGACCGGGGCTGCGCTCTTTGCTCGGCAGGGAGCGCTCGAATGACCGGGTCGGCGCTTGCCGGGTACCGCGCCGGCGCGGTGCGGCGGGATATGGAATCGACTGCTGCCGGGGCGAATACGTCCCCGGCGTCGAGCGCCGGTTACGTGACGGCCGCACAGAATATGCGGCGCAGTCCGCACCGGTACGTTGTTTCGCCGGTCGGTCGGTTGACGATGCCGCTGGTCATGCGTCAAGGCGCGCGACCGTGGCGCGACACCGTAGACGCGACGCCCTATCGGCACGAGCGCAGCCTGATTCGACGTCGGGAGGTGTCCGGATGCTGACGGAGATAATCCGCGGGCGGGTCGTTTCGGCGGCAGCACAGTTGGACGACGGCGTGGTCACGATCGCGGGCGATCGGATCGACTCCGTGCTGCCGTTCGCGGAGTGGGTTGCGGCGCATCCGGATTCGCCGGAGCCGCCGTTTGCCGGAACACTGCTGCCTGGGCTCGTGGACATTCACAATCACGGCGGGTTCGGGCATCGGTTCGACACCGTCGATGTGGCGGAAGCTCGGGCGGCGGCGGAGTTTCATCATGCGAGCGGGTCCACGACGGTGGTCGCGAGCATTGTCACCGCGGCCGCTGCGGACATGGTCGCGCAGACCGCCGTGTTGCGAGAGTTGGCTTCGGACGGCGTGATCGGCGGGATTCATGCCGAGGGGCCGTTTCTGTCGGAGGCGCGGTGCGGGGCGCAGGATCCGCGGTTCCTGCGCGATCCGGATCTCGAGCTCACCGAACAGCTGCTCGCGGCCGGCGGCGGACATCTGCGGGTGATGACGCTGGCGCCGGAGCGATCCGGTTATGACGCTGTCGCGCAACGACTTACCGAACACGATGTCGTGGTTTCGCTGGGACACAGCAATGCTGACTATGCGTCGTTCCTGAAGGCTTTGCAGCCCAACGGGTTCGGCGCCTTGGTCACGCATCTGGCGAATGGGATGCCGCCGCTTCATCATCGCGATCCCGGTCCGGTCGGAGCGGGTCTGGTCGCCGCGTCCGCTGGGCAGGCGACGGTCGAGTTGATCGGGGACGGTGTGCATGTCGACCCCGGTTTCGCCGCGCTGGTCTTCGCGGCCGCGCCGGGGCGGGTCGCGCTGATCACCGATGCGATGCAGGCGGCCGGGCTGTCCGATGGTGAATATCAGCTCGGTCCGCAATCCGTGACGGTGCGGCACGGGGTCGCCCGGATCGCGAACGGATCGATCGCGGGCGGCGTCAGCACGCTGCTCGACAACGTGGCGCGGGCGGTGCGCGAGTCCGGCGTGTCGCTGGCCGATGCCGTCCTGGCGGCGACGTCCACGCCCGCGGCGGCGCTGCGCCTACCCGAGGTCGGTGACCTGCGAACGGGGTACTTCGCCGACCTATTGATCGTTGAGGAGAGCCTGCGGTTGCGCCGGGTGCTCAGGCGAGGAGAGTGGTTGTCGTGATCCTCACCGTGACGATGAATCCCGCCTACGACATGACCTATCGCGTCGAGCACTTCGAACGAGGCCAGGCACATCGGGTCCGCTCGGTCGAACAACGCATCGGCGGTAAGGGCATCAACGTCACGCGGGTGCTGAATCAACTCGGAAAGTACGCCAGGGCAACGGGTTTCTCCGATCACGCCTTCGCGGCCGCGGCCGAGCTGGAGATGCCGGTCGACTTCGTGCACGCGCTCCCCTGGGTCCGCCGCACCGTGGTGATCAGCGAATCCGAGGACGGCACCGCGACCGCCCTGTGGGAGCCCGGCGCCCGCGTCTCCAACCCGCACGCCGCCGAACAGCTCGCGGTCCGGGTCGCGGGCATGCTGCCCGACGTCGACGGCCTGGTCATCTCCGGGTCGCTGCCCGGCGGCATCGCGCCGTCGCTGCCCGCCGAGATCGCCCGCACCGCGATCGCCGCCGACGTGCCCACCATCTGCGATGTCGACGGCGAGGCCCTGCGCCTGGCCGCCCAGATCCCCGGCATCATCCTCATGCCCAACGGCGACGAACTGCACCGCCTCACCGGCATCAAGCCCGCCACCGCCGACGAGGTCGTCACCGCGGCCTATCCCCTCATCGAGAGCGGTGTCCGCGCGGTCATCGCCACCCGCGGGGCCGACGGCATGGTCGCCGTCACCGCCGACGGCGCCTGGTACGCCACCCTGCCCGAGCCGCTGGCCGGAAACCCAACCGGCGCAGGCGATTCCGCCACCGCCGCGGTCATCGCCTCGCTCACCGCCGACGAAGTCCCCGACTGGCCAGCCATCCTCACCGACGCCGTAGCCACCTCCGCCGCCGCCGTGGTGATCCCCGTGGCCGGCGAGATCGACCGCTGCCTGCGCACCCGCATCGCCCCCACCGTCCGCGTCACCCAACTGGACCTACCTACCCGCCAAGAAACCACCCCGTGAATCCACCGGGGCGGATGTGTTGATTTCTCAGGAGATGTACCTATGCCGTTGACACCCGTTTCCGACTTGATCACCGCTGCGCGACCGGGTGGGCTCGGTGCGTTCAATGTGATCACCTTGGAGCACGCCGAAGCTATCGCGGCGGCGGCGGAGTCGGCGAAACGGCCTGTCGTGTTGCAACTTTCGGAGAACACGGCGGCTTATCACGGCAGTCTCGCGCCGCTGGCCCTGGCTTGCCTGCGCATCGCGGCGGACAGCACTGCCGACATCGCCGTTCATCTCGACCATGCGACCTCGCCCGAATTGGTCCGGGCCGCAGTCGAACTCGGTATTCGCTCGGTCATGTACGACGGTTCCACCCTCGACTACGCCGCCAACGTCGCCGCTACCGCCGACATCACCCGCTGGTGTCACGAGCGTGACGTGCATGTCGAGGCCGAACTCGGCGAGATCGGCGGCAAGGACGGCGCGCACGCCCCCGGTGTCCGCACGGACCCCGACGAAGCCGTCGAATTCGTCGCCGGCACCGGCGTAGACGCGCTGGCCGTGGCCGTCGGTTCCTCGCACGCCATGCACACCCGCACCGCCACCCTCGACAACGACCTAATCGCTCACCTCGCCACGAAGGTCCCCGTCCCGCTGGTCCTGCACGGCTCCTCCGGTGTTCCCGACGACGGCCTCCGCGCCGCGGTCGAACACGGCATCACCAAGGTCAACATCGCCACCCGCCTCAACGTCTTGATGACCGAAGCGATCCGCACCACCCTCGCTACCAGCCCCACCCTCTCCGACCCCCGCAAATACCTCACCCCCGCCCGAGCCGCCATCCAAGCCGAGGTCGAACACTTCCTCCAGCTACTGGCGCTCTAACCACACCCGACAGAAGTATGCGGTCGGCGACGCCAGGAGTAACGCCGCCGACCGCGGGGAGGGGTGAACCGGGGCAGCCGATCCACCAAAGCTCACCCCCAACCCTGCCCACCCCACCTGAGCACTTCCCCCTGCAACACCTGAGAGTCCCCTAGGAAACACCACACCCGTCGGACGGGACATCACCGCGCCAACACTCACAACCCGCCACCACCACGTCCCACTCACCAACAAACCCAGCCGTCCAGCTGCACAAACGGGACATGACAGAGCATCCACTCGACCTTTGCCACAGCGACGTCCCACTCACCAACAAACCCAGGCATCCGAGCACGGGACCGGGACACCACAGAGCCAGCATTCGACGTTTGCCACGGCCAAGTCCCGCCCGACAACAAAACCCGTCTTCCAGACAAGGCATGAACAGAACGACTACACGATGTCGCCGCAGTCAGGTCCCAGTCGCCGACAAATCCGACTGCCGACCACGCGAACGGGCCATGACGGACTGGCACTCGACGTTTGCCACAACCAGGTCCCACTCGCCGACAAAACCTGGCCTCAACCGACGCCAACGGGACATGACGGCGCAGACACTCGGGATTTGCCGCAGTCAGGTCCCGCTCGCCAACGAAACCCGGCGTCTAGCTGCGCGAACGGGACATGAAGGAGCCTGCACTCGGAGTTCGCCGCACCTAAGTCCCACTCGCCGACGAATCCCCGGCCGCCGACCACGCAACGGGACATCGCGGCGGAAATACTCGCCCGCCCGCTCCATCACGTCCCACTCGACGCGAGGCCAGACAGCGAACGGGACATGGCAGACCAGACACTCGGAGATTGCCTCAGCCATGTCCCGCTCGGTGAGGAAACCCGGCCTCCGACGGCACATGGCGGAGCGGGCACTCGGGGTTTGCCTTGGTCACGTCCCGCTCGCCGATGAAACCGGTGTCTAGACCCAAGTCTTCAGCTATGCGAGCGGGGTGCTGGGACATTGAGCGGGCCGGGGTTGTGGATAACTCGATTTCTGGGGAGAACTGGGGATAACTCGCGTCGAGGGTGGGATCGCCGTGGAGGCGGGCAGGCAGGATCGCACGCATGGGGGAACTTGACGAACCGTTTCCGGGCAGTTGGGCGTTGCGCGCCGGGCTGGTGCGCCCGTGGCAGTTGCGCACGGAGTTCGAACGCGTGCATCCGGATGTGTATCAGCGCAAGGGCATCCAGTTGGATGCGAAGGGGCGCGCGCATGCCGCTGGATATTGGGCGAAGGGTGCGGGGATTCTGACCGGATTCTCGGCGGCGGCGATGCACGGCACGCTATGGCTCGACAGCAAGCCCGCGGAGATCACGCTGCCTGGACATGTTCGGGCACCTCGAAATCTGCGGGTGTATCGCGACGTCATCCCCGACACCGAGGTGTGCTCGATCGACGGCTTCCGTTGCACCACAACAGCTCGCACCGCATTCGATCTAGGTCGCCGCCTCGACGCTGCCGAGGCAGTCGAAGTGGTCGACGCGCTCTGTAACGCGACCGGCTTGGAGGTGGGATCCATCGAGCAGCTCGTCGACCGGCATCCCGGTGTCCGAGGCTGCCGAAGTCTCCGAAAAGTCCTGCCCTACATAGACGGTGGAGCCGAATCGATCCAGGAAAGCCGCACCCGTCTGCTCCTTCACCGCGCGGGCCTACCCACCCCCGAGACGCAGATCCAGGTGCGCAATCACCGCGGCAGATGCCTGGCTCGCCTCGACATGGGTTGGCGCCGTTGGCAAGTCGGCGTCGAATACGACGGAGAACAGCACTGGACAGACCCCGCCCAGCGAACGAAGGACATAGACCGCACCGCCACCCTGGAATCCCTCGGCTGGATCCTTATCCGAGTAAGCGCCACCCTCCTCACCGACCACCCACAGAAAGTCCTGACCCGAACCCGCCAAGCTCTCCTCGCCCACGGCGCACCCCTCTGAACCCCCTTCCCACAGGACACAGTGCCTCAGCGACTCGACCCCCTCCGACCAAGTCCCGCTCGAAGCCCCCGGACAGCAACGGGACATGGCGGCGGAGCTACTCGCACTTCCACTCCGCCACGTCCCACTCAACGCGAAGCCGGGCAGCAAACGGGACATGGTGACGCCGTTACTCGCACTTCCGCTCCGCTCTGTCCCGCTCGACGCGGGGGTGGGCGGGACACGGTGGAGGGGTTACTCGCACGTCCGCTTGGCCACGTCTTACTCGACGTGCCCATGGGCATTGGTGACGGAACTACTCGAACTCCCCTCCGCCACAACTCATTCGACTCGAAGCCGGGCAGCAAACGGGACATGACGGGGGGCTACTCGCACTTTCCCTCCGCCATCTCCCACTACACGCGGGGCCGGACAGCGAACGGGACATACTTGCGCGTCCCCTCTGCCACGTCCCACTCGACGCAGGGGCGGACGGTGTTCGGGACATGGCGGCGGAGTTTCTCGCACTTTCGCTCCACCATGTCCCGCTCGACGCTGGGCTGGATGGTGTACGGGACATGGTGACGGAGCTACTCGCGCTTCGGCGCGGCCAGTTTCGCTCGGTACGGGGCGGGCGGTGAACGGGACGTGGTGGCGGAATTACTTGCACTTCCGCTCTGTCACGTCCCGTTCGGGACGGGGCCAGCGGCGAGCGGGGCATGGTGGAGGGGGTGATTGGAGATTGGCGCGGTTGCGTTGGGGTGGGCGGCCGGCGGCGCGGGCGAGGGACCGGCGCCGCCGGCCGGCGGGGTGGTGGGCCGGGCAGTGGCCCACCAGGTGAGTGGTCGGGTGTTCGGGTGAATCCGACAGCACTCAGCTTGGTTGATGTGGCTGTATGGTGGCCCCGTTTCAGCTGGGAGTCAGCTGGGAACCTTGCGGACGATCGGGACGCTTGTGCGGGGGCGTCTCGCTGCGCGTAGCCGGCGGAGCTTACCCAGCGGCTATTTTCTGCTCGATCAGCGCGAGTGACTCTGCTTGTGGCAGTGCGCTGTCGGCCATGGTGTTGGCAAACAAGGTATCGAGATGCCGCACCGGTTCCGTGTCTTCGATGAGGGCCTGGTAGATCAGGGTTTCGGTCCAGGCGATGTCCGGCAAGAGGGTGTTGTCGAAGCTGAGCAGGTGGAACGTTGCGCCGCCGAGTAGCCCGCCGCCGGCGGCCTCGAAGGGAATGACCCGGATATCGATCGTGTCCGGATGCTGCTCGACCATGGCGGCGAGATGGCACAGCTGCCCTTGCCGGATTTCGCGACCACCGATCTGCTGGGTCAGCGCTGCCTCGTTGACAACTGCCGTGAGGTGCAACGGATCCTCGGCGATCAATCGCTGCTGCCGGCGGAGGCGCACCTGCACCAGGCGATCGATATCCACCTGCCGGATTCGCGCAACATCGCTGAGCAGCAACGCACGCGCGTAGTCGGCGGTCTGCAACAGGGCCGGAATCAGGACGCTGTCGTAGGTCCGTACCTTCTGCGCGCCGAGTTCGAGGCCGTACAACCGCACGAGGCTGTCCGTTAGCAGATCCGCATAACTCGACCACCATCCACGCTGCTTGGCGATCTCGCGTAAGCGCAGCATCTCTGCACGTTCGGCCTGGTCGAACTCGAATAGGGCCATCAGCTTCTTCAGCTTGTCCTCGGCCAGGATTCGTTCCTTCTCCACCTTCGACCAATAGGAGAGGGTGAAGCCGAGTTCCTTGGCGACGACCGAGGCGCTGACATCGAACTCGGTGCGGCGGCGGCGAATTCGGAGCATGAGCTCCCAGCGAGCGACCGTAGGCGAGAGTGGAGCCATAGCTCGAGGGTGTCCTTCCAGCTCTGTAATGCGTGGAGTCGACCGAACTTCCGTCAGAGTACGCCACGGTCGTGTCGAGCGATAGGTCAACTTGACTTATCGATAGATATGACCTTAACTTCGTGTGCGTCACGCATCACATGCGGACCCGAGTCGGGCTCACACGGTGGGAGCGAGGGGGTTTCGCATGTCGATGTCTGTCGCCAAGAAGGCCTGGATGACCAGCGACCGGACGGTGCATCGAACCCGACGAGTCAGTGGCGATGCTTGGCGGTGCCGTATCTACACGATCGGATGCCGACGAGAACGAGCGACGGCGACCGCCCAAGCGGCAGAAGCGGAACTGACGCTCTTCGAGCCGATCAGGCGGGTCGCTCGCCGAAGACCATGGAAGACAACGGAATCCGGGCTGATGTGATCGCCGACTCGACCGAGAAGCCATCCCGCAAAGGTCAATAGATCCATACCTGTTGCCCAGTAACAATATTCACGTCAGGGGGTTACCACCTTGGAACCGCTTCCGCCCAAAGCCATGGTCCTAGAAGCCTGCCGAACAGCGCCGAACACCGGCCACCCACTACTCGAATCCGCCCATCTACTAGCCGGATTGCATGAGCGCCGTGCCCACACCGAACCCGGCGCAGCCGCCGACATAGACGCACACCGCGCCCGCCTGGTACTCGCCATCGACCGCTGGGTCACCACCGAAGTCCCACCACCCCACGACAGCGCGCACCTACACACCGAGACAGTCGGCATGGTGATCGACCGACTAGCCCAGTTCTCCGTCACCGCCAACGAATCCCTTTCCAGCACACCGGAATGGGCCATACACGACGCCTGGGAACGCCTCGCCGAACTCGCCACCGGCTACCACGACCTAGCCTTCGAAGTCTCCGCCGGCTTCCGCCGCCTCCCCACCCTCACCCACCCCCGAACCTACAACCCACTCCCATAAACAACCCACCCACGCCTTTCACCAACAGAGCCATCGACCAGGGCAGCTCGCCCCTTCACCGCAGCCATGTCCCGCCCACCCGCCCACCGCTGGCCGAACGGGACACCACAGCGCCGCCACTCGACTTTCGCCGCAACCATGTCCCGCTGGTCACCGATCCGGCACCGGTCGGGGCAGACCATCACCGAGCGGGACACCAATGGGGCCCAGGTACTTTCGATGTAACCGTGCTCAATCACGGCAACCGTCCAGTCAGACATCCACCATTCCTCGAACGGGAAACCACCAAAGGCCACTCGCACTTCGCCACAACCATGTCCCGCTCACCCACCCACCGCTGGCCGAACGGGACACCACAGCGCCGCCACTCGACTTTCGCCGCAGCCAGGTCCCGTCGACGAGGCAGACCATCAGCGAACGGGACACCATGGTGGGCCCACTCGCACTTCTGCGCAATCATGTCCCGTTCAGGCGTCCGCTGCTGGGTCTTCCGGGGACGGGCCGTCCTGGGGCCAGGCGTGGGCTTCCAGGCGCGTTTGTACGCGGAGAACGTCTGTCTCCGAGGGCATTTCGTTGGTGATCTTGGTGATCATTACTTGGATGTCGGTTTTGTCGGCGGGGAGGTCGCCGGTGGCGGCTAGTTCGGCGGCGATTTGGCGGACCTCGTCGTCGGAGAGGCGGCGGCGCAGGAGGGCGAGCAGCGGGATGTAGTCGGATTCCGGGACACCGTCCGGATATCCGGCCCGCAGCCAGTCGATGATGGCGTTCAAGAAGGGGGGCATCGGTGAACGCGTCTCGGGCTAGTCGACGTCGGCCGGTGGGGTGGCCAGTGGCCAGCCGCCGGCCGCGAGGTGGGAGGCCACCCTGGCGACGTCGGTGTCGGCCGGCTGCTCCTTCGCGACCCGCGCGATGGCGTCCTCGATCTCGGTGCGGGTGATCGCGCTGTCCGGGTTCTCCGCCGCCAGCTCCTCGGCGATCGCGACCACCTCGAAATCGGTGAGGTGCCGGTGCAGCACCGCGAACAGCGCCACATAATCCGAATGCGGGATGCCCTGCGGGTAGCCGGCGCGCAGCCAGCCGATGATCCGGCCCAGGACGTTGGGCCGGAGCTCTGCGGATTTCGCTTGATCGGTCACATTGCGCCCTTCAGGACTGTCCGAACAGGTGAATGCCGAACCTGGCGGCGATGAAAGCCTTTGCCGTGTACAGGATCCCGGTCACGATCGCCGCGATGATCAGCCCGAAGCACAATACCGCGACGGCGAGCGCGGGGTAGTTGCGCTGGGTGACGCGGCCGTCCGCGGTCACGGAGTCGCCCGTGGACCAGAACCGGACGCCGACCGCGAACACCAGGGGCAGCCCGGCGCCGAGCACCAGCCCGGCGAGCATGACCTTCCACAGCGCGTTCAGATTCGTGATGAGCGTATGCACGTCTACTCCTCCTAAACCTGCGCCGACCGGGTCGACTGCCCCGGCTCCGCGGTCACGCCCGCGCTGTCCGGTGTGCCGGATTCTGCACCATCGGCGCGCGCCGCGCTGTCCGGCTTAACAACCGCGTCCGGGCCACCCGGCGTGTCGTCCGGCCATTCGTTGACATTGTTGGTGTCGACCGGATCCCGCCGCGACCGCGCATACATCAGCCCGGACAGCCCGAGCAGGATCGCGAACACCACGAGCACACCCGGCAGACCGCCGATGAAGTGCGCGATCGCCCAGCAGGCCGCGCCGGCCAGACCGGCGAGCGGCAGGGTGAGCATCCAGGCGACGACCATGCGGCCCATCACGCCCCAGCGCACCTCGGCGCCCTTGCCGAGCCCGGTGCCGAGAATGGAACCGGTCGCGGTCTGCGTGGTGGACAGCGGCAGCCCGAAGTGCGCGGAGCTGAGAATGATGGCCGCCGACGCGGTTTCGGCCGCCAGGCCCTGCGGCGATTCGATCTCCACCAGGCCCTTGCCGAGGGTACGGATGATCCGCCAGCCGCCGAGGTAGGTGCCCGCGGCGATGGCGATCGCACACGCGGCCATCACCCAGATCGGCATCTCGGCGTTCTTGGTGAGCGTGCCGTGCGCGACCAGGGCCAGGAAGATGACGCCCATGGTCTTCTGCGCGTCGTTGGTGCCGTGCGCCAGCGAGACCAGCGAGGCCGAGCCGATCTGACCCCAGCGGAAGCCGGTCTCCACCTTCTCCGGATCGGACTTCTTGGTGATCCGGTAGACCAGCCAGGTGCCCAGCGCCGACACCAGCGCCGCCACGATCGGGGCGAGCACGGCGGGCAGGATGATCTTGGTCAGCACGCCGTCCGAGCCGGCCGCCCAGATCACGCCGCTGAAGCCGAGCGCGGCCAGGGTGGCGCCGATCAGGCCGCCGAACAGTGCGTGCGAGGAACTCGACGGCAGGCCGAACAGCCAGGTGAGCAAGTTCCAGAGGATGCCGCCGACCAGACCGGCGAACACGATGATCAACAGGTCGTGGCCCTGCACCGCGTCCAGCCGGACGATGCCCTTGGCCACGGTGGCGGCCACGGCGACGGAGAGAAATGCGCCGACCAGATTCAGCACCGCCGATAGCGCCACCGCGACCCGTGGCCGCAGCGCGCCGGTGGCGATGGAGGTCGCCATGGCGTTCGCGGTGTCATGGAAGCCGTTGGTGAAATCGAATGCGAGTGCCGTGACGATGACGATCAGGAGAACCAATAATTCGACGGTCACGTGTCCAGTGTGCGGCACAGGTCAATAGGATTGCCAGGTGGTTGCGGTTCACCGCGCGTCGCCGATGCGTTAAGTTGGACCCTGTCCTCTATCGGCCCGGATCGGTCATCTATCAGCCGAATCGAGTGCAGCCCTGCGGCACCGGTTTACCGGCAAATCGATCTTCGATCCAGGCGTAGGAACCCGGAATTCCGCTGGTGCTGACGATGAAATGTTCACCGAGATATACCTGAAAATCTACCTGGGTACCGCCTCGGCACCAGTCCTGATAGAGGTTCTCGGCGCCGGCCAGCGGCACCCACCATTCGTTCAGGCCGTGGTACATGAACACCGGGATGGTCGGCGGCAGCGCACCGAGCCGGTTCTCCGCCAAAATGTCCCGAATCATCGGCAGCTCGGTCGGCGCGGGCACGTCGGTCAGCGCCTGCACCGGAATCGGCGCGACGATCCCGACGGTCTCCTCGTGCGCCATGCAGAAGTCTTTGCCGATGCGCGCGAGCCGCCAGCCGTTGTCGTTCATCAGGCCGAGCATCTCCGGATACTCCCGCGCCATGCCCAAGGTAGCGGCGAGAAAGATGCCGGAGGCGAAGGGCTTGCCGTTCATGGTGTGCAGCAGCATCTCGAAATCGGCGGGCACGCCGCCGAAGGCGACACCGACGAGATTCAATTCCGGCGCGTACTGCGGCGCCAGCTGCGCGGCCCAGGCCGAGGCGATGGCGCCACCGGAATAACCGGTGATCGCGGTCGGCGCTTCGGGCTGCAAACCGAGTTCCGGGGTCCGAACAGTGGCCCGAATCGAATCGAGTACCGCGTGGCCCGCCATCAGTCCGGCCGCGTACGCCTGACGTGGCCCTTGATGATCCGGCACCAGCACCGCGAAACCCTTGGTCAGCGGGATCTGCGCCATCCACAGCTTGCTCGACACCATGCGCAGCTCATAGGACGGCGCGCACTGGTTCCCGAGCGAGTCGATCGCCGGATTCAAGGCCACCAGCGGACGCGGTCCCGCACCGGTCCACGGCGTGGCCGGCATGAGCAGCGTGGCGACCACCGGGACGGGCTTGCCCTTGGCATCGTTCGACCGGATCAGCAGCTCGGTCGAGATCAACGGCACCCCGGTGACGCCGGTACCGCCGGGACGCGAGGCGAGAACCGTTCCCGGAGGCAGGGTTTCGAAGCCGGCCGGCGGCGTGTAGAACGGGTCACCCAGCGGCGTCGGCATGGCGTCGGCGATCTCGCGGGACGGGAAGAGCAGGTCGTCGATCGGATTCGCGTGCGCCAAGGTGCCGAGCACCGCGCTGACCGCCACGACCGCGGCCAGCGCCATCGCGCGCAGCCGCCACACCATTGAACCCAACCGTCTTCCCCGATCCCGAAGCAGATGCCTGCCGAACCCAGTGCAGTCTGGCTCGCCCCTTCACCCCTGAGGAGCCCTGACTTGCAGTGGCACGACAATCGTCGCACCGCAGGCCCGCTACCGCTGGACATCGCCCAGACTGCCGCGAGTCGCCGGCAACCGGACGCGGCGGCGAAGCTCGGGAACGGCTAAGGGAGGAGAGCGCGGACTGCGTCGATGGTGTCGGCTTCGCGCGGTTCCTTGTCGGGCCGGTAGCGGACCACGCGGGCGAAGCGCAGCGCGACGCCGCCGGGGTAGCGCGGGCTGACCTGCACGCCGTCGAGGGCGATCTCGACGACGAGTTCCGGCCACAGGTAGACGGTCTGCTCGTCACGCGCGCGTTCGTGGCGCGGGAATTCGGCTGTCTGCCAGTGCAGTAGCGCGTCGGTGAGACCCTTGAAGGTCTTACCGACCATGACCGGCTCGCCGGTTTCCGGGTCGCGGGCGCCGAGGTGCAGGTTGGACAGGTAGCCGGTGCGGCGGCCGTAACCCCATTCGGCTCCGAGGACCAGCAGGTCGAGGGTGTGCGTCGGTTTGATCTTCTGCCAGGACCGGCCGCGCCGGCCCGCCGCGTAGGGCGCGGACAGCGACTTGATCATCACCCCCTCGTGGCCCGCGGCGAGCGCACCGTCGAAGTATTCGGCGGCGGCTTCCTCGTCCGGGCGGATCAGGGCCGGAATGCTCTGGGCAGCTGCCACTTTCGTGAGCGCGGCGCGGCGTTCGGACAGCGGGGCGTCGAGCAGGTCCACGCCGTCCAGGTGTAGGCAGTCGAAGAAATACGGATGTAGCAACAGTTCCCGGGTGGAACTCACCTCGGCGAAGCGGCTCATCGTCTCCTGGAACGGGCGCGGCCGTCCGGCATCGGTGAGCGCCAGGGTTTCCCCGTCGAGCACCACGCTGGTGCAGTCGAGCCCGGCGACCAGCTCGACCAGTTCCGGCACGCTCGCGGTGATATCGCGCAGCGTCCTGGTGAACACCCACACCCGCGGGCCGTCGCGATGCACCTGGATCCGGGCGCCGTCCATCTTGATCTCGACGCTCACGTCCCCGTCGAACTCGGTGAGCGCCTCGTCCAGCGTCGCGCCGGGCGAGGCGAGCATCGGCTGGATCGGCCGGCCCACCTCCAGCCTGAACTCGGCGAGCGCCGCGACGCCGCCGGTCAGCGCGGCGATCGCGGTCACCGGCAGCCGCCCGGACAGCATGTAGGCCCGGCGCACCAGGTCGGCGGGCACGTCGGCGGCCACCGCGACGGCCTCCATGACGATCGCGGTGAGCGCCCCCTGCCGCAGTTCACCGGTCAGCAGACGCAACAGAAAGGCCTGTTCGTCCGCGGTCGCGGCGGTCCACAGCGTGGCGAGCAACGCCTTGCGCCGGGCCGTCGAACCGGTGCCGGAGGTCTCGCCCAGTTCGGTCAGTGCGGAGTCGACCGCCGAAACCGTCAGCGTCGCAACGGGTGCCGGGGTAGTGTCCACGGCAGCGAGGGTGCGCCAGCCGGCGCCGATCCGGCCCTGCCGTAGCTCACCGGATGCCCAGGCGACGACCGGCACGAGTTCGTCCGGCGCGGCGGCGGTCAACAGCTCGGCGAAGGTGGCGATCTTCGTCTTGCGTGACCTGGTCGCGCGAACCGTCTCCGAAGCCTGGACGACATGCGAGAACAACACGCGTCGACGGTAACGTCTACCTGTGACACAAAGCTCAGCAGAACTGCTAATTACCCATTGGCACGGTTGCGAAAACGCCCATAAACTGGACGCATGGCCAAGACTTACGTCGGGGCGCGGCTTCGTCAGCTGCGGACCGAACGGGGGCTGAGCCAGGTCTCACTCGCCCAGAAGCTGGAGATCTCGGCGAGCTACCTCAATCAGATCGAACACGACGTGCGCCCGCTCACCGTTGCGGTGCTGCTGCGGATCAGTGAGGTGTTCGGGGTCGACGCGACCTTCTTCTCCTCCCAGGACGACACCCGGCTCATCGCCGAACTCCAAGAGGTCGTGATGGACCAGGAGCTGGGCATCGAGGCCGATACCCAGGAGATCGCGGACATGGTGTCCGCGCACCCGAGCATGGCGCGCGCGCTGGTCAACATGCACAACCGCTACCGCAACACCTCGGCCCAGCTGGCCGCGGCCACCGAGGACCGCTTCGCCGACGGTTCGGGCAGCGCGGCGATCAGCAAGCCGCACGAGGAGGTGCGCGACTTCTTCTATCAGCGGCAGAACTACATCCACGAATTGGACACCGCCGCAGAGGAACTCACCGCGCGCATCCGATTCCACGGCGGCGACGTGAACAGCGAGGTGGCGCGGATCCTGCGCGCGCACGACGTGCGGATCGTGGAGCGCATCGACCTCGGCGAGGGCGTGCTGCACCGCTACGACGAGGACACCCAGCGACTGGAGATCGCACCGCACCTCTCCGGTGGTCAGCGCACCTTCAAGCTCGCCGCCGAGCTCGCCTACTTCGAATGCGGCGAGCTGCTCGAAAAGCTGGTCGAGGAGGGCAATTTCGCCTCCGAGGACACCCGCAAGCTGGCCATGCTCGGCCTGGCGAACTACTTCGCAGCGGCAACCGTGCTGCCCTACACGCACTTTCACGAGGTGGCCGAGGACTTCCGCTACGACATCGAGCGGCTCTCGGCATTCTTCACCCAGAGTTACGAGACCATCTGCCATCGGCTTTCGACCTTGCAGCGACCCAAGCTGCGCGGCGTGCCGTTCTCCTTCGTCCGGGTGGACCGGGCAGGGAACATGTCGAAACGCCAGTCCGCCACCGGTTTCCACTTCTCCGCCAGCGGCGGCACCTGTCCGCTGTGGAACGTCTACGAGACCTTCGCCTACCCCGGCAAGATCATGACGCAGATCGCCCAGATGCCCGACGGACGCAAGTACCTGTGGGTCGCCCGCACCGTGGAGCGCCGCGCCACCCGCTATGGCCAGCCGAGCAAGACCTTCGCCATCGGCCTCGGTTGCGAGCTCCGGCACGCCGGCCGGGTGATCTACGCCGACGGTATCGATCTCGACGAGGTCCAGCCCACGCCCATCGGGGCCGGGTGCCGGGTCTGCGAACGACTCAACTGCCCGCAGCGGGCGTTCCCGCCCCTCGGCAAGGTTCTCGATATCAGCGAGCACCGCAGCTCGGTCTCGCCGTACGTGCTGAAGTAGTCCCGAAGCTGTTGCGGGACAACAGGCAAAAGGCCGACATCGCCGGATCGCGATGTCGGCCTTCGCCGTTGAGCGGGTGCGGCCGCTACGCGAGGGCCAGTGCCCGCCGCTGAACCCGCAGACCGACCAGGGTCATGGCCAGCGCGAGGACCAGCAGCGCGGCCAGCGTCCAGGCCAGAGCCGAGAAGCCGTGCGGGGCAGCGGCTGCCGCGACCAGCGGGCCCACCGTGGCACCCACGTAGAAGCTGAACATCGCGACCGACATTGCGGCGGCGCGGGATTCGCCGCCGAGTTCGCCCGCGCTCTGCAGGACGGCGGGACCGATCACGCCGAGGCCGCCGACCAGCACCGCGAGCAGGATGGTCAGAACCGCCAGGTGCGAGCCCTCGAAGGTGGCCGCCACCATCGCCGCCGCGGCGACCAGGACGCCGAGCATGATCTGGTAGTGCTTGGTCAACCGGGCCAGCGGGATGGCCAGCAGCGGCAGCGCCACCATCACCGGGAGCGCGCCCGCCCGCAGGGCGAGCAGTTCGCCGGAACCCTTGACCACGCCGGTGAGTTCGAGACCGGTGTAGACGCCGACCATGACCGCCATGCTCATCGAACCCGCGACCAGCATCGGCAGCAGCGGGCGGATGCGCAGCACCGCGGGAATCGCGGCGTAGCTGTGCCGCAGCGGCAGATCACGCCCGGTCGGGACGTCCTCGAGCATCACCCGGCGCAGCACGACCGCGAGCACCGCGAAGACGATCGCGGAACCGATGAACATGGTGCGCCACGGGAACGAAGCGACCACCGCCTGCGAGACGATCTGCGCGATCACCGTCGCGGCCAGGAACGAGGTGGCCACCGACATGGTCGCCACGGCCCGGTGTGCGGGCGTGATCCGGGTGGCGACATAGGCCATGATCGCGGGCGGAATGGAACCGACGACGAGGCCCTGCACAATCCGCAGGGCGACCGCGATCGGCGCGCTGAACGCCAGACCGGTCAACAGGGTGACCACCGCGGCGACGAGCATGCCGGTCATCAGCACCCGGCGGTGTCCGTAGCGGTCCGACAGCGGGCCGAACAGCACGAACCCGCCCGCGTAGCCGAAGGCGAACGCGCTGATGATCCAGGTCATCACGCCCGAGCCGACGTTCCAGTCCGATTTCATGGCCGCGAACAGGGGAATCGGCACATACATCTGGCCGGTCGCGAGCAGTGCGGCCAGCACGAAGACGGGCACGGTACGCGCGGTGTGGGCGCGCGAGGGGACGCCCAGGGCGGGCGCGGCGGCCGGAGTACCGGTCGTGAGCGGAAGTGTCGGCGTAGCCATGAGGACGACAGTAGGACCGGGAGAGATCGATTGTCAACCAAATAGTTGGTTTAAACAGATGGTAAAATCTCGACCATGACGGCCACGATCAAACGCAGCGACGCGACCAAGCAGGCGCTCTTGCGTGCCGCGCGGGACGAATTCGCCGAATACGGCCTGGCCGGCGCGCGGGTCGACCGCATCGCCGAGGCCGCCGGGGTGAACAAGGAACGCATCTACGGCCTGTTCGGCAGCAAGGACAAGCTGTTCGACGTCATCCTGATCGACACCATGCGCGAGTTCCTGGACGTGGTCCAGCCGTTGACCGAGACCGATCCGGGCCGCTACATCGGCAAGCTGTTCGACTACCACAACAACCACCCGCAACTGCTGCGCCTGCTGCTGTGGGAGGGCCTGCACCGCGGCGTCGACGCGCACGACATCGACGGCTGGCGCGCCCAGCACTACGAGCAGAAATTCGACCGGGCCATCGAACAATTCGGCATCGACGCGCAGTACGCCGGGCGATTGCTGCTCGCGCTGTGCGGCATGTCCAACTGGAGTCTGGCCGTACCGCAGACCACCCGGCTGCTGCTCGGCAACGCCGCCGAGGACAAGGCCGCGACCCGCGAGTTCATGCAGGAATTCGCCAAGGCGGCGATGGCGAATCTGCCGCAGGCCTACCAGCGGCGCGGGTCGTCGCCGACGCAAGCAGCCGAACCGGTCAATGCATTGACCACTGGGCTTGTCGACCCCGGTACCGCGGTCGACAGGGCCGCGCAACGCCTCCGCGACGCGCAGGCAGCAGCCGACGCGGCCCGCGACGAACTCGCCGCCGCCCTGCGCGAGGCCCACGCCGAAGGCACCAGCGCCAACCAGCTCGCCCGCGATGTCTCGGGCACGCTGTCTCGCCCCGTGGTACTCAAACTGCTCGCCGACTAGCTCCCCCCGGCTCAGAAAGCCGCTTCGTCCAGCTTCATGATGTCGTTGTCGATCGCGGCGATGATCGCCGTGTTCGCGGTCAGCTGCGGCAGCACGTTCTTCGCGAAGAAGCTTGCGGCAGCGACCTTTCCGGTATAGAACGGCCGTTCCTTCGCCGGTGCGTCGGCGGCCAGCGCGGCGGCCGCGATCTCCGCCTGCACCAGCAACCGCCAGCCGATGAGCAGGTCGCCGACCGAGAGCAGGAAGCGCACCGAACCGAGGCCGACCTTGTACAGCTCGGCCGGATCCTGCTGGCCCGCCATCAGATAGCCGGTCAAGGTCGCCGCCATGGCCTGCACCTCGCCCAAAGCCGTACGCAGCAGCTCACGTTCGGTCTCGAAGCGCCCGCTCTTGGTGTCCAGGAACGCGGCGATCTGCCCGGTGACGTGCCCGATCGCCACCCCCTTGTCCCGAATGATCTTGCGGAAGAAGAAGTCCTGCGCCTGGATGGCGGTCGTGCCCTCGTACAGCGAGTCGATCTTCGCGTCCCGGATGTACTGCTCGATCGGGTAGTCCTGCAGATAACCCGAACCACCCAGTGTTTGCAGCGATTCCGTCAGGTACTCGTAGGCCCGCTCCGAACCGACGCCCTTGACGATCGGCAGCAGCAAATCGTCGACCCGGTGCGCCAGATCGGCGTCGGCACCCGAAACCAGCTGCGCCACATCGGGATTCTGATGCGCCGCGGTGTACAGATACACCGCGCGCAGGCCCTCGGCGTACGCCTTCTGCAAGGCCAGGCTGCGCCGCACATCGGGATGCCGGGTGATCGGCACCCGCGGCGCGGCCTTGTCGGTCATCTGGGTCAGATCGGCGCCCTGCACCCGCTCCTTGGCGTAGTCGAGCGCGGTCAGATACCCGGTGGACAGCGTGCCGGTGGACTTGATGCCGACCACCATGCGCGCGTTCTCGATCACCTGGAACATCTGCGCGATGCCGTTGTGCACGTCGCCGACCAGCCAGCCGACCGCGGGCACGTCGCCGCCGAAGGTCAGCTCACAGGTGGGCGAGGACTTCAGGCCCATCTTGTGCTCGAGATTGGTCGCGAACACGCCGTTGCGCGCGCCGAGCTCCAGCGTCTCGGCATCGAAGAGGAACTTCGGCACGTAGAACAGCGACAGGCCCTTGGTGCCGGGGCCCGCGCCCTCGGGGCGGGCGAGCACCAGGTGGAACATGTTTTCCGCGGTGTCGCCGACGTCGCCGCCGGAGATGAAGCGCTTGATGCCCTCGATGTGCCAGGTGCCGTCGGGCTGTTCGACCGCCTTGGTGCGGCCTGCGCCGACATCGGAGCCGGCGTCCGGCTCGGTCAGCACCATGGTGCCCTGCCAGCCGCGTTCGTATCCCTCGGTGGCCCAGTGCTTCTGCTGCTCGTTGCCGACGTTGTAGAGCACCGCGGCCATCACCGGGCCCATGTTGAAGAAGCTCGCCGCCGGATTGGCGCACATGATCATCTCCTGGACCGCCCACACCACCGCGGCGGGCGCGGGCGTGCCGCCCATGCCCTCCGGCAGCCCGAGCCTGCTCCAGTCGGCGTCGTGCACCGCCGTGATGGTCTTGCGCAGCGCGTCCGGCACCGTGACCGAGAAGGTGTCCGGCACGAACGCCACCGGATCGCGATCGGCCGCGGCGAAGGACTCCGCGATCGGCCCCTCGGCCAGCCGCTTCACCTCGGCCAGGATCTCGCGCACGGTATCGGAGTCGAGATCACCGTAGGCGCCCGTGTCGAGCAGCTTGTCCAGCCCGAACACCTCGAAGAGGTTGAATTCGATGTCACGCACGTTCGCCTTGTAGTGACCCACGACGGTCCTCCCAGGTTTCGGCCGTTTTGACGATGTACAAACGCAGCCTGCCGTACCGCGGCGACGCTACGCAACCGTAGGCTCGCCGCCACCTCACCGAGGTTCACCAGCCGGTAACCGCAAAGGTTCACACGGCCGAAACACAGGCAACGGACTCGTCACCGAGAGATATTCCGGCGCAACAACTTCTGTCTAACGTTCGCACCACGAATACACCGCCTGTATACATCCCGGTCGACAGCTTTGACCGGGGCAAAGGCGGAGGTGTTCGCCGCGGTGCACGTCGTGCCGCCGAATTACCTGATGAAGTGAGAAGGGTCCCGCCCCATGTCAGATTCCCGTGCCATCCATCGACACCGCTCCCGGCGCATGGTCAAGGTGATGGCGGTACCCACCGCAGTAGCGCTCGCCGGTTTGTTGCTGACCGCCTGCGGCGCCAAGGACGACGCAACGACCACCGGCTCGAACGCCACCTCCTGCGTGGACACGTCGAAGGACTCGATCAAGGTCGGATCGCTGCACTCGCTGTCCGGCACGATGGCCATTTCCGAGGTCACCGTGGCCAACTCGACCAAGCTGGCGGTCGATCAGATCAACGCCGCGGGCGGGGTGCTCGGCAAGAAGATCGAGCTGGTGCTCGAGGACGGCGCGTCGGACCCGAAGACCTTCGCGGAGAAGGCCGAGAAGCTGATCAGCTCCGACTGCGTCGCGGCGGTGTTCGGCGGCTGGACCTCGTCGAGCCGCAAGGCGATGAAGCCGAAGTTCGAGAGCCTGAACTCGCTGCTCTACTACCCGGTGCAGTACGAGGGCCTGGAGGACAGCAAGAACATCTTCTACACCGGCGCGACCACCAACCAGCAGATCATTCCGGCGCTGGATTACCTGAAGCAGAAGGGCATCACGTCCCTCTACCTGGTCGGCTCCGACTACGTCTTCCCGCAGACCGCCAACCGCGAGATCAAGGCGTACGCGAAGGCCAACGGCATCGAGATCAAGGGCGAGGACTACACCCCGCTCGGCTCGACCGACTTCTCCACCATCGTGAACAAGGTGCGCACCGCCAAGGCGGGCGCGGTCTTCAACACGCTCAACGGCGACTCGAACGTGGCGTTCTTCCGTGAGTACACCAATGCCGGCCTGAAAGCCGCTGAGATGCCGGTGGTTTCGGTGTCCATCGCGGAGGAAGAGGTCGCGGGCATCGGCGCGCAGAACATCGCCGGGCAGCTGACCGCGTGGAATTACTACCAGACCGTGGACACCCCGGTGAACAAGAAGTTCGTCGCCGACTACAAGGCCGCGTTCGGCGCGGACAAGCCGACCTCGGATCCGATGGAGGCCGCGTACGCCTCGGTCTACCTGTGGAAGAACACGGTGGAGAAGGCAAAGTCGTTCGCGGTGGCCGACATTCAGGCCGCGGCCGATGGCGTGACGTTCGAGGCGCCCGAGGGTCTGGTGACCGTCGACGGGTCGAACCATCACATCACCAAGACCGCGCGGATCGGTGAGATCCGGCCGGACGGGCTCATCTACACGGTGTGGGACTCGGGCAAGGCGGTCACGCCGGACCCGTACCTCAAGTCCTACGAATGGGCCAAGGGCCTCAAGTAATTCGCCCGATCGGTGTGGGGTGGCCGGGATTTCCCGGCCACCCCACACCGGCCCGATATCCGAGGAGTCCGTATGGACGTCGTGATCGGCCAGCTCTTCACCGGGTTGAGTCTGGGATCAATTCTGTTGCTCGCCGCGCTCGGCCTGTCGTTGACCTTCGGTCAGATGGGCGTGATCAATATGGCGCACGGCGAGTTCATCATGGCCGGGTGCTACACGACTTATGTTGTGCAGAAGTTCATTTCGTCGGCGGGTGTCTCGCTGGTGGTGTCGTTGCTGATCGGTTTCCTGGTGGGTGGCCTGCTCGGCGCGGCGCTGGAGATGGGGTTGATCCGCTGGATGTACGACCGGCCGCTGGACACCCTGCTGGTCACCTTCGGTGTCGGGCTGGTGTTGCAACAGCTGGCCCGGGATATTTTCGGCGCACCGGCGAAGAATGTTGTTGCGCCGGAATGGCTCAGCGGCGGCGTCACCATCCTGGGCGCGGTGGTGCCGAAGAGCCGGATCTTCATCCTGGTGCTCGCGGTGGCCGCGGTGATCACGCTGGCCACGGTGATGAAGACGACGCCCATGGGGCGGCGCATCCGGGCCGTCGTGCAGAACCGGGGGCTCGCTGAAACCAGCGGAGTATCAAGTCGTTTCACCGACATCAGCACGTTCTTCATCGGCTCGGGCCTGGCCGGCGTGGCCGGGGTCGCGCTCACGCTGATCGGCTCGACCAGCCCGACCATCGGGCAGAGCTATCTGATCGACGCCTTCCTCGTGGTGGTGATCGGCGGCCTCGGCCAGATCAAGGGCACGGTGATCGCGGCGTTCGCGCTCGGCCTGCTCAACTCCTACATCGAATACTCGACCACCGCCTCGATCGCGAAGGTCATCGTGTTCGTCGTGATCGTCATCTTCCTGCAGGTTCGCCCGCAGGGCCTGTTCACCGTTCGCACAAGGAGTTTGGCATGACCACGCTGGTAGAACGGTGGCGCGCACACTCGACCCTGACCGCGCTGGGCGGTTTCGGCGTCGCCGCGATCCTGTTGTTCGCGGTCGCGCCGGCCGCGCTCAGCGACTTCCGGCTGAACCTGCTGGCCAAGTTCCTGTGCTTCGCGATCGTCGCGGTGGGCATCGGATTGGCTTGGGGGCGTGGCGGAATGCTGACGCTGGGGCAGGGGGTGTTCTTCGGGATCGGCGCTTACATCATGGCGATGCATCTGCAGATGGCCGATGCGGCGCGGCTCGGGAATGATGTGCCGGAGTTCATGGAGATCTCCGGGATTCGCGAATTGCCCTCGTTCTGGCGGCCTTTCGCGTCCGGGCCGGTGGCGCTGCTCGGGATTCTGGTGCTGCCCGCGCTGGTCGCGGCGGTGCTCGGGTACGGGGTGTTCAAGCGGCGGGTCAAGGGCGCTTATTTCGCCATCCTCAGTCAGGCGCTGGCGGCGGCGCTGGCCATCCTGCTGACCGGTCAGCAGGCCATCGGCGGTTTCACCGGGCTGTCGGACTTCCGCGCCTTCTTCGGGTTCAAGCTGTCCGATCCGGCGAACCGGAAGATGCTGTTCTTCATCGCGGCGGGCACGCTGCTGGTGGTGGTCGCGCTGGTGCGCCAGCTGATGCGCAGCCGGTACGGCGAATTGCTGGTGGCGGTGCGGGATCAGGAGGAGCGGGTGCGCTTCCTCGGGTACGACCCGGCCAACGTCAAGATCATCGCCTACGTGGTCGCGGCGTTCTTCGCGGGCATCGCCGGCGCGTTGTTCACCCCGATCGTCGGCATCATCTCCCCCGCCGACATCGGCGTGGTGCCGTCCATCGCGTTCCTCATCGGCGTCGCGATCGGCGGCCGGACCACCCTGCTCGGCCCGGTGCTGGGCGCGATCGGCGTGGCCTGGGCGCAGACGGCGTTCTCCGAGGAGTTCCCGTCCGGCTGGACCTATCTGCAAGGCGTGCTGTTCATCGTGGTGATCGGCTTCATCCCGGCCGGGCTGGCGGGCGTGTGGCCGATGTTGAAGGGCTTCCTGGACAGCAGATTCCGTCGTGCCACGCCGACCGCGCCCGCGTCGGTCGTGGTCGAACCGCAGCCCGAGATCGAGCCGGAGAAGGTGGAATCCCGATGAGCACGACCACACCAGAGCCGAAACTCGGCGGCAATGCCGGAATGTCGAGCGAGTACCTCGAAATGCGCGGTCTCAGCGTGAGTTTCGACGGCTTCAAGGCGGTGACCGAGGTCGACATCACCGTGCTGCAAGGCGATCTGCGCTTTCTGATCGGCCCGAACGGCGCCGGGAAGACGACGCTCATCGACGCGATCACCGGCTTGGTCCCGGCCAGCGGATCGGCGCAGAAGACCGGCGTCGAACTGCTCGGCAAGAAGGTGCACCAGATCGCCCGGCTCGGCATCGGCCGCACGTTCCAGACGGCGAGCGTCTTCGAACAGCTCAGCGTCCTGCAGAATCTCGACATCGCCGCCGGTGCCGGACGGTCGGCACTCACCATGCTGCGCCGGCGTAAATCGGTGCTGCCCGGCATCGAGGAGGCGCTGGAGATCACCGGTCTCGGCGATCTGCGGGACAAGCCCGCCGGGGTGCTCGCACACGGCCAGAAGCAGTGGCTGGAGATCGGCATGCTGCTGGTGCAGAACGCGTCGGTGCTGCTGCTCGACGAGCCGGTGGCCGGCATGAGCGCCGAAGAACGCGAGGAGACCGGAAACCTGTTGCGCCGCATCGGCGGCGAACGCATCGTCGTCGTGGTCGAGCACGACATGGACTTCATGCGTTCGTTCGCCAGCTCGGTGACCGTGCTGGCCGGCGGCAAGGTGCTGAGCGAGGGCACCGTCGAACAGGTGCAGGCGGATCCGAAGGTGCAGGAGGTCTACCTCGGCACGGCCGCGGCGATCGGCACGGCCCTCGAAGACGAAACAACCGTGAAGGAGTCCGTCTGATGCTCGAGCTCATCGATATCCACTCCGGTTACGGCCGCACCGAGGTGATTCACGGTGTGTCGGTGACGGTTCCGGACGACAGCGTGGTCGCCATCATGGGGCACAACGGCGCGGGCAAGACCACGCTGTTGCGCACCGCGGTCGGGTTGATCGGCACCAAGTCGGGGCAGATCGAGTTCGACGGGGAGCCGATCACCAAGCTGTCGCCGTCGCGGCGGGTGCGGCGCGGTCTCGCGTATGTGCCGCAGGGACAACAGAGTTTCCCGCAGCTGACCACCGCGGAGAACCTGCAGGTGGTGGCGGACGGGCGCAAGCGCGGCAAGGCGCTGATCGACGAATCCCTGGATCTGTTCCCCGCGCTGCGAGAACTGCTGGGCCGCAAGGCCGGTCTGCTCTCCGGCGGGCAGCGCCAGCAACTGGCGATCGCCCGGGCGCTGATCACCGAGCCGAAGCTGCTCATCCTCGACGAACCGACCGAGGGCATCCAGCCGTCGGTGGTCGCCGAAATCGAGCGCACCATCATCGATTTGACTCAGCGCGGCGGGTTGAGCGTGCTGTTGGTGGAGCAGCACATCGGCTTCGCGCTGCAGGCGGCGCAGCGCTATTACATCCTGGCGTCCGGCCGGGTCACCTCCACCGGCGAGGGCGGCGCGGGTGCGGAGACCGCGGTCCGCTCGGCGATGGCGATCTGAGCTGACCACCATGCCGCGCCGGGGGCGGATCCCGTTGAGCGAGCGCGTGTATCACTCGCTACGCCGGGATCTGGCCACCGGCATCTTCGTGCCGACCGAACGGCTCGGCGAGGAACGGCTCGCGGAGATCTACGGGGTGTCGCGCACCCCGGTCCGCGAGGCGCTCGCTCGATTACAGGCCGATGGGCTGATCGAGCGACGATCCGACGGTCTCTATCCGTACCGGCCGCGACTCGACGAACTCGACCATCTCTACGAGCTGCGAATCGTCTTGGAGGCCAGAGGCATTCAGCGGGTGAGTACCGATGCGCCCGAAACAGCACGGCCCGCACACGATCTCGACCTGATCCGGGCCGAGCTGGACACCTGGCGCACCTTGCGCGACAACCCACCGGAACCCGGTCCCGCGCTGGTCGCCGACGAGCGGTTCCACACGACCTTGCTGACCGCAGCCGGCAATACCGCACTGGCAGAAGCGCTTACCGCGGTGCACAGCCGGGTGCGCCCGGTCCGCACCCTGGACGTGCCGACCCCGGATCGCATCGCCACCATGACCGCCGAGCACATCGCGATCGCCGAACAACTCCTGTCCGGCAACGTGAAAGGCGCGCTGCACACCCTCATCACGCACATCGACATCTCCCGCGCGCATGTCCTGGCCCGTGCCCAGCGCGCGCTCGAACTCACGAAACTGGCTCGGGCCGTGCGCGATTGAACCTCAGCAGTCCTGTTGGAACGGCCAGCACTGCTTCGGCTGGTAGGCGGGCGGCGAGGGGGTCGGGCTGGTCGTGCTGGTTTGCTGCGGCGTCGGATGCGAGGAGTCGTGCACCAGCGAGTTCGCGATCACCCCGATCACCGCGATCATCCCGACGACGGCGAGCGCGACCACGGCCCACCCCGCGTACGAGTGCTTCTTCGTCGCGACACCCGGGGTCGGTTCGACGCGCGGTTTGGGCGGGCGCGCGATGACGCTCGGCGACTCCTGCGCCACCTGCTCGAACCCGGCGCCGACCAGGTCCGCGCGGGACGGCGTCAGTTCGGCGAGGCCGAGCGCGTTGCAGTCCCCGATCACCCGGTCGGCGGTCCACTTCCGTGGTCCGGCGGAGAAGCTCTCGAGATAGATGCGCAGCTCGGTGGCGTCGGCGACGTTACCGACGACGACGTCCAGCCCCGGTCGCAGGTTGGTGCGCGACGGCCGCACCACCGCGCCGCGGAACGGGATCAGCGCGACGGCGCCGCACACGTGCCCCGGGTCGATCAGCGCCCGCTCGAGCGCGGTCTTCACCGCCGAGATGCCGTGTTCCAGCCGATCCGACGGGCTGCCGGACGGCTCGTCCAGGTCCGCGTCGGCATCGCTGATCTTCCACGGACCGTCCGCGGCGATGCTCAGAATGCCGCTCTGCCTGCGCCGGAAGCCCTTGACCTCGAGCACCGTCAGCCCGCGCGGCGTCCAGATCACCGCATCGATGCGCCGGTCGCCGACCGGCACGTCGATCATGGCGAGGGCCGCCGACGGATAGGAACGCAGGCATTCGACGAACTCTTGTTCAGCACCCGAGAGTTGTGCCCCGGGCTTGACCCTCACCAGCATGTCGAGCTCGTCCGCCTCTCCGCGTCGTCAGGACGGGCAGTTCGATCGTAACGGGGTAATCCCCAGGGTGCGCGGGCAATTGACGACAGCCCTCGATCCGGGAAGTACTCGCCGGTAGGCTGACGGCTCGGCCCGGTACCGCCCGGCCGCTCACCCCCTCACGCAGAGGAGCAGACCAAGCATGGTTTCAGCGCTGCGACCACGCATCTCGCCCGGACGCCTGCGGGAGCTGGGCCCGATCAACTGGGTTGTCTGGCAGGTGCTTTCCAAGGCCGCGGGCACCGATGACGCGCATCTGTTCAGCACGCTCGGGCGCACCAAGGGATTGTTCCGTGGCTGGCTGCACTATTCGGGCAAGCTCATGCCCGGCGGCCGGCTGCCGCGGCACGAGTCGGAGCTGGTCATCATCCGGGTCGCGCACCTGAGCGGTTGCGAGTACGAGATGGACCACCACATTCGGCTCGGCAAGCGGGCCGGGGTGACCGCGGAGATCCTCGAACGGCTGCGCACCGGGCCGGAGGCACCCGGGTGGACGGACAAACACCGGGCGCTGATCGCGGCGGTCGATCAGCTCGTGCAGACCCGCGACCTGGATGACGCGCACTGGGCGGCGCTGGCCGAGCACTACGACGAGCGCAGCCTGATCGAGATCGTGCTGCTGGTGAATCAGTACGAGGGGCTGGCGTCCACCATCACCGCGCTGCGGATCGAGCGCGACGGGATCTAGCACCGCGAGACCGGCTGCTGCTCAGCGCTTTTCGATGAGCCGAGCCAGGCCGTCGAGCACCCGGGCCAGGCCGAATTCGTAGGCGTGGCCGGAGCTGTAGGCGGAGTCGTGGGTCTGGCCCGCGGCCGATCCGACCCGGACCGCAACCGGGAACCGCTCCGCGTCGAAGACCTGTTCCAGCAGCGGCGCCGCACGCTCCCACCATTGGTGATCGGACATCGCGCTGTCCGCGGCGGCGCGCGCGGTGTCGATGGCGATGCGGGCGACCGAGGTGACGAAGCCGAGGACGTAGGTGAGCGACGCGTCCATCGTGATGTCATCCAGGCCGAGTTCGTCGAAGGCGCGGAGTTCGTGGTCGTATTTGGCGGCCATGCCCGGCCCGAGCGGCGGGCGGGTGGTCGGCAGGTAGGCGACCCACGGGTGGCGGGTGAGCATGGCGCGGTTCTCGGCCGCGATCCGCCCGACCCGATCGCGCCAGGGTAGATCGGACAGGTCCGCGCGGTCCATGTCGCGGTAGACCTTGTCCACCATCAGGTCGATCAGTTCGGCCTTGCCCGGCACGTAGGTGTAGGTGGCCATGGGGGTCAGGCCGAGCCGGGTGGCGACCGCACGCATGGTGAGCGCGGCGATACCGTCGGTGTCGGCGATCTCGATGGCGGCCGCGACCACGGCGTCCACGCTGCTGCGCTGCTTCGGTCCACGCGCGGGGCTGCCCGGAATCCGCCACAGCAACTCCAGTGTGCGAACGGGATCGCCTGCGCTGCTGCGGTCCTGCTTGTCGCGTCGCTGCGCCGGCTGTTCGCCGGAGCGCTGCGCCGAATCGTCGTCCACCCTGCCTCCTCGCCTGGTCGTCCCGATCGTATCGGCGTGACGCAGGTCATAGTGCGGCCGCCCGGGAATTCTTCTACAAAGTACAGCGTACTAAGTATAGAGTTAATTCCGAGCTCCGAGGAGGGCCTATGAACATCACCGCTTCCGCCATCTCGCTCAACGTCCCCGATCCGCTGGCGTCGGCGAAGTTCCTGATCGATCACCTGGGCTTCGTCGAGAAGATGTCGGCCGACGGGTTCATCTCGCTGGACCGGCCGGACGCCGGGCTCAACGTGATCTACCTGCGCACCGGGCTGAAGTCGTTCAAGCCGGAGAGCGCCGCAGGTAGCGCGGGCGAGGGCCTGCTCGTCGTGTTCGTGGTGGAGGACATCGACGACCAGTACGCCCGGCTGCAAGGCGAGGGGGTACCGATCGTCACGCCGATCGAGACCGAGGAGTGGGGCGAGCGCTACTTCCAGATGCGCGATCCGAACGGGATCATCGTGCAGCTGGTGCAGTGGGTGTAGCCGCATAGGACCCGATTTCCCGCATACCGAATCGTCGGCGATTCGGTATGCGGGAAATCAGCGGGTGTGCGGCTCAGCTCAACGCCGCGCGGAACACCTCGGCGGCGGGGGTGGACGGACGGCCGAGCAGCTTCTGCAGGTCGCCGCTGGTCACGTCGAGCAGGCCCTTCGGGATGCCGGCGTCCGCGTCGGCGAGCACGTTGGCGTAGTCGCCGGGCAGTCCGGCCTGCTGGAGCGCGGCCGCGTAATCGGCCTGCGGCAGGTCCTGGTAACGGACCGGCTTGCCGGCCACCGACGAAATCACCTGGGCCAGTTCGGCATAGGTGAGGCGCTCGTCGCCGCCCAGTTCGTAGACCCGCCCGGCGTGCCCGTCGGTGGTGAGCACCTTCGCGGCGGCGTCGGCGTAATCGGCGCGCGCCGCGCCGGCCACCCGGCCCTCGCCCGCGGCGCCGTTCAGCACGCCGGATTCGACGGCGTGCGCGAGGCCGCCGAGGTAGTTCTCCCAGTACCAGCCGTTGCGCAGAATCGCGTGCGGCACAGTCGAATCGGCGAGCGCCGCCTCGCTGCCGATGTGCTCCTGCGCCAGGATCATCGAGTTCTGCGGACCCTGCGGAATGCTGGTGTAGACGAGCAATTCGACGCCCGCACGCTCGGCGGCGCGAATAACGTTGGTGTGCTGGGCCACTCGGGCACCGAATTCGTTGCCGGAGACCAGCAGCACCCGGTCGACCCCGGCCAGCGCGCGATCCAGCGATTCGGCGTCGTCGTAGCTCGCCTGACGCACGTCCACACCCTGCTCGGCGAGATCGGCGACCTTCTGCGGATCACGCACGATCGCGACCACCGGAGCGGCGCCCTCGCGCAGCAGCGCCTGTACGACGAGACGGCCCAGCTGTCCGCTGGCACCGGTCACGGCAACGGTCATAACTACCTCCACGGGTATGTACGGTTCGTTAAGCACTAACTATTAGTAAGTACTATGCATTCATACACCACTTTGGTCAAGTTGGGTACTATCGGATGTATGAGTACGCAGCGCACGTCGTCGCCCGACCTGGACGATCCGTCGCTGGAGCCCGATGTCTTCGCCAGAAATTGCACGTCACGGCCGGTTTTGCAGAACATAGCCAGCCGCTGGGGCATCCTCGCCCTGGTCGCGCTGCGCGAGGGGTCCTACCGGTTCAGCGCACTGCGCAGGCGGGTCGACGGCGTCAGCGAGCGGATGTTGTCGCAGACCCTGCAGGCCCTGGAACGCGACGGCATGGTGCATCGCGAGGTGCACGAGACCATCCCGCCGCGGGTCGAATACACGCTGACCGAACTCGGCGCTCAGGTCGCCGACCAGCTGCACGCCCTGGTCCTGGTGGTCGAGACGAACATGCCGAAAGTCCGTGAAGCCCAAGCGGCCTACCACCGCGAGTGAGCCGCCCCGGGGATGAGACCGGGATCACCAGCGGTTGAATAGCAGCATGGAACTCGCCCGAGCAGTCGACTTCGCCCGCGACCATCGCCGGTCCGTGCTGACCACCATCCGCCGCAACGGCCGCCCGCAACAATCCAATGTGCTGCACGTGATCGGCGGCGACGGCAACATCCGCATCTCGATCACCGCAGACCGCGCGAAGTACCACAACCTGGTGCGCGAACCGTGGGCCGCCATCCATGTCACCCGCGAGGACTTCTTCGCCTACGCGGTGATCGAGGCCATCGCGTCGGTCACGCCGGTGGCCGAGGATCCGCACGACGAAACAGTGGAAGCGCTCGTCGATTACTACCGCAGCGCGAACGGCGAACACCCGGACTGGGACGACTACCGCCGCGCCATGGTCGCCGACCGCCGCGCCTTGGCCATCCTCACCCCGGCCCATGCCTACGGGATGCTCTGATCAGTGCCGCATCAGCTCCGAGACGGTGACGAATCGGTAGCCCTCGGCCTGTAGTTCGCTGACGATGCGCGGGATGGCGGCCAGCGCGGGTCCGGCCCACTGGTACATGACGTGCAGCAGGATGATCGAGCCCGGCCGCGTCTCGCGCACCGCCTGCGCGGCGATCTCGTCGGCGGTCGGGGTTGCGCCGGAGTCGGGCTCGACATCCCAGGTCACCGAGGTGCGGTCGTGGTCGGACAGGTACTTGGGCAGCGACCAGAGCTTCTTGCCGTAGGGCGGGCGGAACGTAATCGGGCCCGAGTAACCGGTTTTCACGATTTCGGCGTCGGTGCGCTCGATCTCGTCCCGGACGGTGCTCGCGGAACTGAAGACCATCCTGCGATGGTTGTAGCTGTGGTTGCCGATCTCGTGCCCGGCCTCGGCGATCGCCCTGCCGTACTCGGGATGCGCCGCGAGATCACTGCCGACCAGGTAGAAGGTGGCCTTGATCTGTTGCTCGGCAAGCACTTTCAGCACTCCGGGCGCGCGATCGGTCGGCCCGTCGTCCAGGGTCAGCGCCACCACCTTGTCGCTGGTGTCGACCCGGTTCACCAGCCGTCCGGCCAGCTGGAACGTGCGCGAGTTCATCAGGTAGTACCCGCCGACCGCCACCAGCAGCAACACAACAACTACCAGAGCCCCGCCGATCAGCCACTTACGCATCATCGCTGTCTAGCAAACCTGTGGCGAGACCACCAGACCCCGCCCACGAAAAACGGTGGCGCCCGGACCTTTCGGACCGGGCGCCACCGTTCGGCTGTGCGGCTGCGCTCAGAAGTTGATCATGTGCCCGGCGAGGCCGTGGAAGGCCTCCTGCAGGGCTTCGCTGAGCGTCGGGTGGGTGTGCACGTTGCGGGTCAGCTCGTTGATGGTGAGGTCCCACTTCTGCGCCAGGGTGAGCTCGGGCAGCAGCTCCGAGACGTCCGGGCCGATCAGGTGGCCGCCGAGCAGCTCGCCGTACTTGGCGTCGGCGACCAGCTTGACGAAACCGGTCGGATCGCCGAGGCCGTGCGCCTTGCCGTTGGCCATGAACGGGAAGGTCGCGACCTTCACGTCGTAGCCTTCGTCGCGGGCCTGCTGCTCGGTCAGGCCGAAGCTGGCGACCTGCGGCTGGCAGAAGGTGGCGCGCGGCATCATCCGGTAGTCGCCCAGGGTGACCGTGTCCGCGCCGGCGATGGTCTCGGCGGCGACCACGCCCTGCGCCTCCGCGACGTGCGCGAGCTGCAGCTTCGCGGTGACGTCACCGATGGCGTAGATGTGCGGCACGTTGGTGCGCATGTAGTCGTCGATCGCGATGGCGCCGCGGTCGGTGAGCTCGACGCCGGCCGCCTCCAGGCCGTAGCCCTCGACGCGGGGCGCGAAGCCGACGGCCTGCAGCACCTTGTCGACGGTGACCGTCTCCACGTTGCCGGACTTGTTGTCCTTGATCGCGACGGTGACCTTCGAACCGTCGTCCTCGATGGACTGCACCGCGGCACCGGTGGAGATGGTGATGCCGAGCTTCTTGTACTGCTTGGTGATCTCTTTCGAGACGTCCACGTCTTCGTTCGGCAGCGCCCGGTCCAGGAACTCCACGATGCGCACGTCGACGCCGTAGTTCTTCAGGACGTAGCCGAACTCCATGCCGATGGCGCCCGCGCCGACGATCAGGATCGAGCCGGGCAGGTCGCGGGTGAGGATCTGCTCCTCGTAGGTCACCACGTTGTCGCTGAGCTGGGTGCCCGGCAGCAGCTTGGTCACGGTGCCGGTCGCGATGATCACGTTGTCGAAGGTGACGGTCTCGGTGCCGCCCTTGGACAGCTCGACCGACAGCGTGTTCGCGTCGGTGAAGGTGCCCTTGCCGTCGAACTCGTCGATCTTGTTCTTCTTCATCAGGAAGTGGACGCCCTTGACCCGGCCGTCCGCCACCTTGCGGCTGCGATCGAACGCCACACCGAAGTCGAAGTTCACCTCGCCCGAGATCCCGAAGGTCTTGGCTTCCTTGGTGAAGATGTGCGCCAGTTCAGCGTTACGCAGCAACGCCTTGGAAGGGATGCAGCCGACGTTCAGGCACACACCGCCCCAGTACTTTTGCTCGACGATCGCGGTACGGAGGCCTAACTGTGCCGCACGGATGGCGGCGACGTAACCGCCAGGACCGGCACCGAGAACGACAACGTCGTAATGGGAAGTCACGACACCGAGCCTAACTCTGTCGCTGCGAGTTGGCCCACCGGTCCCCCACAACACTGCGGCGTGGGCCACACCTGGGCGCAAGTTCGGTGCTCGCGCGGCGGGCGGAGTGGCGAATCAGACAATTCGGCTGGCTAGGGTTGGGCGGTGGTCGGGCGCGAATCGGTGGGCGGTGCGGGGCTCGGCGCGGCCATCGACAACACCGCGTCGACGCACCTGATCCGGTTGGTGCGCGACACCGCCCGGCGGTTCGGGGTCGGCGACGATCGGCTCGCGACGATCCACGGGACCGACGACGCGATCCTGGCCGGCGAGCTCAACCGCGTTCCGCTCAGCTCGCTGATCGAGCTGTGGGGTCTGCTCGCGCAGGCGCGGCCGGAGCCCGGAGCCGGGCTCGCGGTAGTCGAGGCCGCACCGCTGGGGACCCTGACCACCTGGGACTACCTCGTCACGAACGGGCCGACGCTGGCGGACGCGTTGCGCGGTGCGCAGCCGTATCACCGGTTGGTCACCGCGGCCGCCGAAGGTTTCGATCTGACGCACGACGACGAGCTCACCGTCGGATTCCGGACCACGGCGGGCGATCCGGCGATCGTGGCGGCGGTCAACGAGTACGTGCTCGCGTATTACCTGCGGCGTGCGCGCGAGGCCACCGGCCGGCAGGTGATCCCGGCGCGGGTCGCGTTCAGTCGTGCGGCGCCCGGCAATCACGACGTGCTGCGCGACGCCTTCGGGACCGACCGGATCGAGTTCGACGCGCCCGCCGACACGATCACCTTCACCGCCGCGGACGCCGCCGCCGCGCTGCCCCGGGCCGATCCGATGCTGGCGGATCTGCTGCGCAGCCACGCCGATCTGGTGCTCGCCACCGCCAAGCCGATCCCGGGTCCGCTGGAGGCGTTCCGCATCGCGTTGGCGGCCGCACTCGCCGGCGGTGACGCGTCGCTGGCGACCGTTGCTCGCCGGCTGGCCGTCAGCCCACGCACCCTGCAACGACAGCTTGCCGAACACGGCACCACCTGGCGTGCCGAATACGACCTGGTCCGCTATGAACAGGCGAAAACCCTTCTCACCGAGGGGCATCTGACCACCGCCGCCATCGCCGACCGCCTCGGTTTCACCGACGACCGCGCCCTGCGCAAAGCCGTCCGCCGCTGGACCGGCGCCTCCCCCGCCAGCCTGAGAACCAGCTGATCCGTCAGCAGCGGTCGCCGCGCACGAGATGTGCGGCTGCGCTCGAAATGGCCGGAAATTCCGTGCGCGGGTTGCCAAAACGTGCGCGGGGGGTGACTTCCGGAGGCGGGGTGGACGTGTCGCGTTTGGACCGGGGGGTGGCGTTCGCGGACCTGGGAACCGGGGTTTCGGGCTCATAGCGTTGGCCGTACCGGATCGACCGGGTCCGGCAGAGTCACCGAAGAAGAGGCAGCGCAATGAGCATCCAGACCACCACCACCGCGAATGTCGTTCTGCCGCAGACCACGCGGGAAATCCAGCTGGCCGCGCGGCCGACCGGCGCGCCGACCGCCGCGCACTTCGCCCTCGTCGAGCGGCCGCTCGCGGAACTGGCCGACGGGCAGATCCTGGTGCGCAACACCTGGATGTCGGTGGATCCGTACATGCGCGGACGGATGGACGATCGCCCGTCCTACATCGCGCCGTTCCAGCTGGGCGAGGCGCTGGAGGGTTCGGCGGTCGGCGAGGTGATCGTGTCCAGGGCGGACGGTATCGCGGTCGGCAGCACGGTTTCCCATTTCGCCGGCTGGCGGGAGTACGCGGTGCTCGACGCGGCCGCGGTCACCCCGATCGACACCACGCTCGCCGCGGCGCACCACTACCTCGGCGCGCTCGGCACCACCGGCCTCACCGCCTACGCGGCGCTGACCGACGTGGCGCGGGTGAATCCCGGTGACACCGTGTTCATTTCGGCGGCGGCAGGCGCGGTTGGCAGCGTCGCCGGGCAGCTGGCCAAGGCGTTCGGCGCGGCGAAGGTGATCGGTTCGGCGGGCGGGCCGGCCAAGACCCGGCTGCTGCTGGACGAGTTCGGCTTCGACGCCGCCATCGACTACCGGGCGGGCGACCTGGCCGGCCAGCTGGCCGCGGCCGCGCCCGCGGGCATCGACGTCTACCTGGACAGCGTCGGCGGCGAGCACCTGCGAGTCGCGGTCGAGGCCATCCGCCCGAAGGGCCGGATCGCGCTGGTCGGGGCGATCAGCGGCTACAACGGGGACAGCGCCGAGCCGGGCCCGGATCTGTTCAAGGCCGCGACGCGGGAGGTTTCGCTGCGCGGGATGCTGGTGAACAGCTACTTCCCGATCTTCGGCGAGTACATCGGCAAGGCGGCCGACTGGCTGGCGGACGGGACGATCCGCACCACGGAGACGGTGTACGAGGGGCTCGAGCAGGCGCCTGCCGCGTTCCTCGGCGTGCTGTCCGGCGCGAACACCGGCAAGATGCTGGTCCGCCTCGGCTGAACCGACCCGGGTGGGTGGCGCGACCGATTCGGTCGCGCCACACCTGTTTTCCGCCCCGGCCGGTTGTCGTACCCCCGCGCGATACTCGGCGGGTGGTGACAGCTGATGACGTGCGGCGGATCGCGATGAGCCTGCCGCGAACGACCGAGGCGCTGGTCCGGGACCGGGTGAAATACCGGATCGGCCGGATCGTCTATCTGGCCCTGTCCGCGGACGAGACCCGGATGGGTTTCGCGTTTCCCAAGGCCGAGCGGGTGGCGCTGGTCGAGGCCGAGCCGGACAAGTTCATGATGCCGAGGCCGGCGGACGAGCGGTACAACTGGGTTCGAGTACGGCTGGACGCCATCGACGAGGCGGAGCTGACCGAGCTGATCGTCGAGGCGTGGCGGATGTGTGTGCCCAAGCGGGTGGCCGCCGAACACCTCGGCTAGTCGCGCCAGACCTGCCGCGCGATGCGGGAGAAGTTGCCGCCGAACACCGCGGCGCGATCCTCCGCGCTGAATCCGCGCCGCGCCAGCACCTCGTCGAGCCCGGGCACCCGGCTCGTCCCGAGCAGGTCCTCCGGTGGAACCCATTGCAGCGGGCCCCATTTGGTGTACGACTCGGGGAACAGTTCCGGGTGGTCGGCGAGCATGCCGTTGAAGTCCTCGGCGTCGAACGAGTAGTCCGAGCCGATCCCGATGTGCTCGATGCCGACCAGCTCCGCGCCGTATTCGACATGATCCGCCATCGCCTCGACGCGGGCGACGGCGTCATCGATTCCGTTGTGGCCCAAAAAGATACCCACGCCGTTCAGTCCGACCACCCCGCCGGTGGCGGCACACGCTTTCGCCTGTTCATCGGTGATGTTGCGTGGATGCTCCCACAGCGCGGCGAAATTGGAATGGCTGTAGATCATCGGCACCCGCGTGTGCGTGGCCAGGTCGAGCCCGGTGCGCCGGGAGCAGTGCGATCCGTCGACGAACATGCCGACCTCGTTGAGCCTGCGCACCAGGTCCTGGCCGAAGCCGGTGAGCCCGGTGTCGTCGGCGTCGAGGCAGCCGCAACCCGCCTTGTTCGCGCTGTTGTAGGTCGGCAGCATGGAGCGAACGCCCAACTCGTAGAACAACTCCACATTGTCCAGGTCGCCACCGAGCGGGCCCGAGTCTTCCAAATCGAAGGCCAGCGCGATGGTTTCCGGATCGCCGATCTCGGAGTGGCTGTGCACCAGGCGAAATCGCCCGTCGGCGAGCGCGTCCGCGCGATACTGCCGGATCAGCTTCAGCGAATCCTCGGTCGAATGCGGCGAATACCCGACATTCACCGACAGATAGGACCCGAGCGGATAACGCGTGAGCTCCGCGATCCGCGCCGACGGCACCAACGGCAGACAGCAGTGCTGCTCCCACAGAAACGACGGCAAGAAAACCTCCTGGTCGGATCGGCCTCGAACCCGCGATCCTACTGAGCCGAGTCACGTTCCGCCGTAACGACGTGTCCCATTCGCCCGATTCACCAAGTGCTTCATTCTTACTGCCAGAAGGCGGTGCGACATGCGTCGCGTAATTGTTCTCATTGCCTCCGTCGTCGCGCTGGCCGGCCTCTGGATCATTCCCGGGCCCGCCGCGGCTTCACCCTCGTATTGCGGATTGGTGTGGGGTTCGTTCGACAAGACGAGCAAGCCCATGACCGCCGCGCCGATCACCGGTATCCGGTCCGGCGAACACGAATGCTTCGATCGGCTGGTCGTCGATGTCGCCGGTCCGGCCGCGGGCTATCGCGTCGGGTACGTCGATGCGGTGTCGATGGACGCTTCGGGTGCGCCGGTGCCGCTGCGCGGGGGTGCGTTCCTTCAGGTCGTCGTTTACGCGCCCGCGTACAACGACGCGGGGCAGGCGACCTACCAGCCGGGGAACCGGTCCGAGCTGGTCGACGTCAGCGGGTATCAGACCTTCCGCCAGATCGCCTGGGCCGGATCGTTCGAGGGACAGACCACGGTCGGTCTCGGCGTGCGCGGCCGGTTGCCGATGCGCGTCTTCACCCTCGACGGACCGGGCAACGGTTCGCGCGTCGTGGTGGACGTCGCGCACTACTGGTAGCCCCCACGCCCTGATTTGCGCTGGTCGGCAACAATGTGAGCATGAGCGGCGTTGAGCAGAATGTGACCGATCCTTACCTCTGGCTCGAAGAAGTGACCGACGAGCGGGCGCTCGACTGGGCCCGCGCGCACAACAGCGTGGTCGTCGAGCAATTCGCCGCCTCCGACCGGTTCCGCGAGCTCGAACAGCGCATTCTGGACATGCTCGACACCGACACCAAGATCGCCTACCCCGGGCGGCGCGGCAGTTGGCTCTACAACTTCTGGCGCGACGCCGAGCATCCGCGCGGGTTGTGGCGGCGCACCACGTTCGCCGAGTACGCCAAGGAGTCCCCCGACTGGGACGTGCTGATCGACCTGGACGCGCTGGCCACCGCCGAGGACGAGAACTGGGTGTGGGGCGGCGCCGCGGTCTTGCGCCCGGACCAGTCACGCACGCTGATCAGCCTGTCCCGGGGCGGTGCGGACGCCAAGGTGGTGCGCGAGTTCGACATGGCGACAAGGAAGTTCATCGATCCGGCGGACGGCGGGTTCTTCCTGCCCGAGGCGAAGTCCGAGATCCGCTGGATCGACATCGATGCGGTGTACCTCGGCACCGACTTCGGCCCCGGCTCGCTGACCGACTCCGGTTACCCGCGCATCGCCAAGCGCTGGCAGCGCGGCACCGAATTGGCCGACGCGGTCACCGTTTTCGAAGGCGAGGCCGGTGACGTCGCGGTCTCCGCGGGCTACGACCGGACCCCCGGCTACGAGCGCCACTACATCGGCCGCGCCACCGACTTCTTCAACGAAGAGGTCTATCTGCTCGAAACCGACGGCACGCTACGGCATCTGGACGTGCCGACCGACGCCAGCGAGTCCTGGTACAAGGATTGGCTGCTGGTCCGGCTGAAGTCGCCGTGGGAGGTCGGCGGCAACGCCTACCCGGCGGGCGCGCTACTGGCCATCGACTTCGAGAAGTTCCTTTCCGGCGCAAGGGAATTCGAGGTGATCTTCACCCCGGACGCGCACACCTCGCTGCACGGCTACGGCTGGACCGAGAACCACCTGCTGCTGATCACGCTGGAAGACGTGCAGACCAAGCTCTACGTGGTGACGCCGAGCGCGGACGGCTGGCGGCGCGAGTCGCTGGCCGACACCCCGCCGATGGCCACCACCAGCGTGATGAACCTCGACCCGCTCGAGGGCGGCGACGAATTCATGCTCACCACAAGCGGATTCACCACGCCCGCCACGCTGCTGGCCAGCTCGGTCGGCGGCGACACCGAGCAGCTCAAGCAGGAACCGGGCTTCTTCGACGCCGACGGCATCGAGACCGAGCAGTTCTTCGCCACCTCCGACGACGCAACGCTGGTGCCGTACTTCGTGATTCGGCATCGCGATCGCAAGGGCACGCCCGGCCCGACGGTGATGTCCGGTTACGGCGGCTTCGAGGTCTCGCGCACGCCCGCCTACAGCGGCGCGTCCGGCATGGGCTGGCTGGAACGCGGCGGCACCTGGGTGATGACCAACATCCGCGGCGGCGGCGAATACGGCCCGCAGTGGCACACCTCGGTGCAGAAGGCCAACCGGCACAAGGTGTACGAGGACTTCGCCGCGATCGCGAAGGACCTGGTCGCCCGCGGCATCACCACCGCCGATCAGCTCGGCGCGGTGGGCGGCAGCAACGGCGGCCTGCTCATGGGCGTGATGCTGACCCGCTACCCGGAGCTGTTCGGCGCCATCGTCTGCCAGGTGCCGCTGCTGGACATGAAGCGCTACCACCTGCTGCTGGCCGGCGCGTCCTGGATCGCCGAGTACGGCGACCCGGACAAGCCCGAAGAGTGGGAGTACATCAGCAAGTACTCGCCGTATCAGAACGCGAAGGCCGACGTCGCCTACCCGCCGATCCTGCTCACCACCTCCACCCGCGACGACCGCGTGCACCCCGGTCATGCCCGCAAGATGGCCGCGCTGCTGGAAGAGCAGGGCCACGAGTTCTGGTACCACGAGAACATCGAGGGCGGCCACGGCGGCGCCGCGGACAACAAGCAGTCGGCATTCCAGGCCGGATTGATCTACGAGTTCTTCACCCAGATGCTGATCGAGCGGCGCGGATAACCGCTGGTTCCAGGGTTCCGGGCCTACGGTGTAGATATCGTCTACGTCGTAGACCTGGACCAGGGAGGAGAGTCGTCGTGGATTCCGACAACACCGTCGAGGTGACGCGCGCGCGGCGCGCCCGGCGGGCGAGTCCGGCGCCGACGAATCGCACCACATTGAACCGCGACTATATCGCCGCGGTAGCGCTGAGCCTCATCGATCGGACCGGTGTCGACGGATTCTCCATGCGCAAACTCGGCGGCGCGCTCGGCGCCGACCCGATGGCCGCCTACCGGCACTTCACCGATCAGCAGGAGCTGTTCGACGGCATCGCGGCCGCGATGTTCGCCGAACTGGACATGGAATCCCTGCCGTGGCAGGAACCTTGGCGCGATCTGATGCGCGCCTACGCGTATCGGCTGCGCTCCACGTTGCGCAAGCACCCGAACGCGGTGCCGGTCTTCGCGACCCGTCAGGTGCGCAGTGAGCTGGCCGTCGAGACCGGTAGCTGGATGGTGGAACACCTTCAGGGCGCGGGCTTTTCGGCGACGGTCGCGGCGCAGCTGACCCGCTGTCTGCGCGAGTACGCGATCGGGCACATCCTCGGTCAAGCCATCGCCGCGGTGGCGGCGCAACGCCCCGACGGACCCGAACAGCTCACCGACACAGATCATTTCGACATCGGGCTGGACGCGATGCTGGACGGCTTCGGCAAGCATCTCGACCTCGGGCGGCACAGTTAGCGGTCGCGCAGCCACTTCTCGATCTGGTCGAGGGTGGTGCCTGGCTCGCGGATCCAGCCGTTGTGCCCCAACGGTTCCGGCTGATGCCAGGTGGTGATGTCGGCCTTGGGTAGCTTTTCCAGTAGGTGTTCGGCAGAGCCGGGCGGGGTCAGGTCGTCGGCGGTCATGGTGATGGACAGGACGGGCAACTCGAGCCGGGAGATCCGCTCCTCGTAGTCGATGTCCGCCCCGACCGGCTGGAACCGGCCGGTGCGGGCCAGCCGCGCCCAGTCCGCGATCAGCACCTTGGACTGGCGGCCGAAGCCGCCGGCCGGGATCCGGTCGCCGGGCCAGAAGCCGGCCAGACTCGCGGTCAGCGACGCGGCCGCCGTGCCGACCAGGATCCCCGGACTCGAAAGTCCCGGGTAGCCACGGTAATACGGCGTTCCGGAGGCAACCAGGATAAGCCCGCCGAGCCGGCCGCGGATGCGCGCGGCGTACATGACGGAGAACTGGCCGCCCATGCTGTGCCCGAGCAGATACGGCGTGCTGGCCGGGAACCGGTCGCGCACCACCGAGAAGATCGCCGGGAAGTCGACCGAGACCAGCTCGTGGTAGCCGAAGGTGCTGGCGGCGCTGGGTTTCGGCGTGCTGTCGCCGTTGCCGCGCAGCTCGCCGATCGCCATATCGAACCCGCGCGCCGCCAACTTGGTGGCGAACAGCTCGTAGTACCCGGCGGGTACGCCGAGCCCGGGCACGATCACCAGCACCGGGCGCGGCGCGTCCGGCGTGACCGGATGCCGATGCGTGCCACTGGCCGGGATCAGCCGCACCGGAACGGTGCTGCCGTCGGGCATCTGGATCGGAACCGTCTCCATCCTGGGCACGCTACCGTTCGCCCGCGTACCGTGCCCCGGCCGCTCGCCGGTCAGGCCCCGACCGCCCCCATGATCACCCTGCTCAGCACCCGGATCACCTCGTCGAGTGGCGGCCGCGGGTCCGATCCGCTCCAGGAATCCACGACATAGTTGACCGCGCCGATCACCGCGAGCACGCGCATCTCGTAGTCGCCGGTCGGGATCTCGCCCTGCATGGCCGCGTCCTCCGCGACCCCGGTGAGCAGCGAACCCCAGATCCGGCGCAACTCGAGCCGGAACTTCTCCACCTTCGGGCCCGCCCCGACCACCTCGACCAGGGCAACGCGCGCCTTGCGCGGATCCGATCCGATGGATTCGACATAGGCGCGCACGGACGCGTCGATGATCTCGAGCACGCCCGCCTCGGCCTTGCTTTCCAGGGCTTTGGCGACCGCGTCGCGCGACTCGCGATCGATCTGCTCGTAGAGCTCTAGTAGTAGGGACTCGCGGCCGGTGAACTCCTCGTAGAACTGTCGTGAGGAGAGACCGGCGTCCTTACAGATGGCGCCGACCGAACTATTGGCGTAACCGTCGCGCGCGAAGACCGTCAGGCCCGATTCCAGAAAACGCGCACGCCGCTGACGTTGCCGGTCCTCGACGGGTTGCCCGGCATACATTCGACCCGTATTCGCATCCTGTGACATTGGGCCAGACAATACAGAAGCCCGAGAAGCCCCTGACATGGATCGGGGCCTTGGTATCAACCCGCAACTGACCAGGCGTTTGCCGAAAGTTGGCAGAGTTGTTACCGACTCGACGAACGGCAATGAGTGTTACCTCGCATCGCGCTGACCGCAGGTTCGTATGGTCGACCGATAGGGGTCGAAACCGTCGCGAGTTACGGTTCGTACCGGGCAAATCCATTGTCACTGACAGTTTGCCGAAACGGACGATACCGACTGACAGTACTACCGGTACGCGATTTTGACGGGAATTCGTAGAATAATTTTCAACCGAACTGGACCGCTGGTTACGTCTGATTCGTCCTGTCCGCCAAGGGAGTTCGCGGACCGCTGGACAGTGGGCGAATAGGCCGTCGAATAAAGGACATGGACGGCCGTCTGCCTACTTCCTTGGCGCAGTTGATCAGTCCGCGGGCAGTTCGGGCTCGCCGAGGCTGAGCATCATCCGGTTGGCCCAGGAGAACGAGGCGGTGGACAGCACGAGGTCGTGGATCTCGGTCTCGGTGTAGCCGAGAGCGCGCAGCCGGGCGACGTGTTCCGGGTCGGCCCGCGGCGGCTGAGCGGCCAGCGCGGTGACGAAATCGATGACGGCGTCCCAGCGTTCGTCGATCCGGACGGCATTGCCCTCGTCGAGCAGGCGCTGCACGTCCGCGCCGCGCTTGGACAGCTGCGTGGTGAACCGGGAGTGCACCGAGGCGCAGTACACGCAGCCGTTGTGCCGCGAGGTGACCGTGGCGGCGAGTTCCCGTTCGGCCCTGGACAATCCGTCGCGGCCGTAGAAGATTTCCTTGTCGTTGGCGCTGCGCTGGGCCAGCACCTCCGCGTTGCGGGCCAGCAGCCGGAAATAGGGGCTCTCGCCGCGCTGCCCCTCCAGCAGCGGACGCTGCCGCTCATCCGCGTCGGCCAGGGTGATCGGCTCCACCCACGGCACCCAGTCGAGCGTCTCCTGCGTGAAACCGCGCGGCTGCCAGGCTGATTCGACGTCGCGTACTTCACTCATGGGCATCTCCGATCAGCTCGAGACCGGCCAGCAGCCGGATCTGGTAGTGCACGAAACCGACCAGCTGCGTCACCGTGACCACGCCCCGTTCGGTGAGACCCGCCGCGTACAGCGCGTCGATATGCGCGTGCGTGGCCGTCGCCGGCGCGGTGGTGAGCAGCGCGGCGTGCGCCAGTGCGGCGGCGAGCACCGGGTCGCCCGCCGCGTCCGCCGCCTCGCCCGCCAGCTCGTTGTAGTGTGCCGCAAGCTCTTTCGCGTCGGACCTGGTGGCGATGTCGGCCGCGATCGCCGCCAGCCGGGCCCGGCCGAAGGCCCGGCCACCGGGGCCGTCGAACAGCGCGTCGTGCACGCCCTGGGTGTGTTCGACCACGGCGGGCCTGGCCTGCCGGACGGCGCGCACGGCGGCGGCGCGTTCGCCGCCGAGCACCGCATCGATGACGTCGGTCACGGGGTTCACCTCTCGCTGACGTGCCAACCCAGTTGCGGCGCAACCTTTGTGGCGATGAGCTCGATCGACCGCAGGGTGGCCTGCCGGTCCGGATCGATGGGATGGATCTGGACGATGAGGTCGTCGGCATGCGCGGCGGCGAGATCGGCGGTGAGCTGCCCGGCCACGTCGTCGGGGGTGCCGATGTAGGAGTCGCGCAGCACGTCGTCCACGGTTTCGGCGACCTCGGGGATGCCCGCGTCGCGCAGGTGGTCGAGGAAACGCAGTGCGCCGCGATGCGCGTGCCGCAGCGCTTCGTCGCGGTCGTCGGCCACGAATACGCTGCGGGACGCGCCGATTCGCGGTTCGACATCGGACGGCAGCGCGTCCAGGTAGGCGTCGATCAGCGGGCGCTGGATCTCGTCGAGGCGCGCCTGCGGGGCCGCGGGATCCCGGGGTTGGGTGCGGGAGAGCAGCAAACCCGCTCCCGCTCGACCGGCCCGCTCGGCACCCGAAGCGGAAAACGTTGCCTGCCAGACGCGTTCGCGCAGCTGCCCGGCCGGTGGATGCAGTCGCCTGCCCGGGGTCAGCTCGTCGCCGTTCAGCGCCGCGGTGACCGAGGCCAGCTTCGCGGCGTACACCCGCTGCCGGTCATCGCCGGGCACACCGAACAGATCGAACGAACTCTTGGAACCGCCACTGCCGAAACCCAATTCGAGCCGGCCGCCGGAGAGGGTGTCCAGCACGGCGGCATCCTCGGCGACCCGGATCGGGTCCTCCAAGCCGAGCGTCACGATCGCGGTACCGAGCCGGATCCGGGTGGCGCGCGCGGCGGCGTGCGCGAGGAACACGAATGGCGACGGCAGCCCGCCCTCGGCGGGATCGACGTGATGCTGTGCCACCCAGGCGACGTCGTAGCCGAGCCGTTCGGCGAGGTCGATCTGTTCGAGGGCGTCTCGATAGACCTCCGCCGCGGTCTGGGTGTCGTCGTGGCGGACCAGGCGGGTGAACAGGCCGAGACGTTTCGTCATGTGGTCACCTTTCCGAGGTAGGCGTCGCGGACGGCCGGATTGTCCAGCAGTTCGTCGGCGGTGCCGCGCAACACGATCGCACCGCCGCGCAACACGTTTCCGGTGTGCGCGATCGACAGCGCGAGTTCGGCCTGTTGCTCGACGATCAGGATGGCCAGCCCCAATTCCCGGTTGAGCCGGGCGATCTCGTCGAGCACCCGATCGACGAACAGCGGCGAGAGGCCCATGGTCGGCTCGTCCATGCAGATCAATCGCGGCTTGCTCATCAGCGCCCTGGCGAAGGCCAGCATCTGCTGTTCGCCGCCGGACAACGTGCCCGCGTGCTGATGGCGGCGCTCGCGCAGGCGTGGAAAGTGCTCGTAGAGTTCGGCGGCGCGGGACGCGAGTACGGCCCGGCGTTCTTTGCGGATATAGCCGCCGACGTGCAGGTTCTCCTCGACGGTCATGGCCGGGAAGACCCGCCTGGCCTCCGGCACCGAGGCCAGGCCGGCCGCGATCCGGGCGGACGGCGGCTTACCGGTCACGTCGTCGCCGTCGATGCGGATCGTGCCCGAACTCGGGCGGAGCAGGCCGAGCGCGGTCTTCATCGTGGTCGACTTGCCGGATGCGTTGCCGCCCAACAGCGAAACGATCTCGCCGGGTCGAACCACGAGGGATATCTTGTCTAACGCCTTCGACGGTCCGTAATGCACGGTGACATCGTCGAATTCGAGGATCGGGGTGGCCGTGTCATCGATCGGCACCGGCGTTCACCTTCCCTTCGTCCGGCACGGCGCGGGCGCGCCGGCGACCGAGATACGCCTCGATCACCCGCTCGTCCTGCTGCACCTCGGCGGGCGTGCCCTCGGCGATGATCCGGCCCTCGTCGAGCACGAGTACCCGGTCGGACAGCGTGTTCACCAGCTCCAGCTTGTGCTCGACCAGCACGATGGTCTGCCCGGCCGCCTTCAACTCGGCCAATTGCCTTCCCACCTCGGCGGTTTCGGTCTGATTCATGCCGGCGGCGGGTTCGTCGAGCAGCAGCACGAGCGGCCGCAGCGCCAGCGCCCTGGCGATCTCGGTGCGGCGGCGGTTCGCGTAGGACAGGGTGTAGGCGTTGTCGCCGGCGCGCGGGACCAGGCGTTCGGGGAATCGGGCCAGCTGGGCGTCGACCAGTGCTGCGGTCCGGCGCCGCTCGGCGCGCACCGCCGGTGTCGGCGCCAGGGCGAGGAACAGCTCCGCGAGCAGCGGGAGCCAGCGCACGATCGGATAGCGCGAAAGCCGTTGCAGCGGACGCGCGGCGCGCACCGTCGTGTGCAGGCCGACCTCGACGTTCTCCCGGACCGTCAGGTTGCCGAACACCCGGCCGTTCTGGAAGGTGCGGGCGATACCCGCGGCCGCCGCGGCCTCTTGACTGCCCTGCCGGAGTTTCTGACCACGGACCAGGATTTCGCCCAGGTCCGGGCGCAGCACGCCGGAGATCAGGTTGACGGTCGTGGTCTTGCCGGAACCGTTCGGCCCGATGATCGACACGAATTCGCCGGCGGCGACGGACAAGTCGAGGCCGGCCACCGCGTGCACGCCGCCGAACGACTTGCGCAGTCCGGTGACCGAGAGCACCGGTTCAGGCGGTGGCGCGGACACGATCGCTCCTCACGAGAAGGCCTTGCGGCCGGAACCGGATGATCAGCAGCAATGCCACGCCGTACAACAGGATTCGGGCCTCGGGCGCGAGCCGCAACGCCTCCGGCACCCCGATCAGCACCACCGAACCGAGCACCGCGCCGTACGGCGAGCCGGTGCCGCCGAGCACCAGGATGGTCACGATCAGCAGCGACATGGACAGGTTGAACACCGTCGGATCGATATAGCTGTACTGATGCGCCAGCAGCGCGCCGGCGATACCCGAGAACAGCGCGCTGATCGCGAAGGCCAGCGCCTTGTAGTCGCGCACCGGCACACCCGATGAGCGCGCGGCGATCTCGTCCGCGCCGACCGCCCGCAGCGCGGTGCCCAGCCGGGAGCGCTGGATGCCGACGACCACCGCCAGGGTGATCGCCAGGAACACCAGGTCGAGCAGGAAAACCTCGGTGCCGTCGGCGAATTCGTGACCGAAGACGGTAGGCACCGGAATGCCGAAGATGCCGTAACTGCCGCGGGTCAGCGATTCCCAGTTGCGGATCACCGCGACCGTCACGATCCCGATGCCGAGGGTGGCGATCGCGACGTAGTGCCCGTTCAGGTTCCACAGCGGCGCGGCCAGGATCGACGACAGCACGGCGGCAACGACTCCGGCCGCGAGCACGGCGGCGAGGAACGGCCAGCCATGGTTGATCGTCAGGATGGCCGAGGTGTACGCGCCGATCGCGATCGGACCGGCCTGGCCGATCACCAGCTGCCCGGCGTTGCCCGCGACCAGCGTCATCGAGACCGCGACGATGGCGTAGGCGATGATCTGGGTGCCGACCACGATGGCGTAATTGCTGGCCACCAACGGGACTGCGATGCCGGCCGCGGCGAACACCAGGACGGCATGCCACCAGCGCACTCGCAGATGCCGGCCTGCGGCCAGGAACGTCCCGGTGAGCGGCTCGGCGGCGATCGAGGGCACCTTGGCGAGCAGGCCGCCCGGCCGCAGCACCAGGAACGCGACGAGCACGCCGAAGGTGATCAGGTCGCGGTAGCCGTCGCCGAAGATGTAGATGCCGTACGCCTCGACCAGGCCGAGCAGCAGCCCGCCGATCACCGCACCAGGGATGGAACCGAGGCCGCCGATGGTGGCCGCCACGAAACCGGTCAGCCCGGCGAGCGTGCCGCTGGTCGGGGAGATGTTCGAGTTGTACAGCCCCACAAAGATTCCCGCGAGACCACCGAGCCCGGACGCGATCGCGAACGCCAGCACCTGGATGCGCGCCACGCCGATGCCCATCTGTGCGGCGGCGTCCGGGTCCTGCGCGGTGGCGCGGATGGCCAGGCCGTATCTGCTGAACCGCAGGAACCCGGCCAGGCCGAGCATCACGGTCAGCGTGATCGCGAACATCACCAGGTCGGAGGTGCCGAAGCGGACGCCGCCGAGCTGGAAGTTGTTGGTGGGCAACACCTGTGGGAACGGACGGGTGTCCGGCCCGAAGACGATCTGGACCAGGTTCTCGATGATCAACCCGGCCGCCACGGTGGCCAGCAACGCGGCGATCGCAGGCGCCTTGCGCAGCGGATGCACCGCGATGACGTCGATGGCGATGCCCACCAGGCTGGTCACCGCGACGACGAGCACGATGGCCAGCCACAGCGGCGCACCCTGCTCGGCGATCAGCCACCAGCCGAGGATCGACCCGAGCGCGAAGACCGCGCCGTGCGCGAAGTTGATCACATTGGTGACGCCGAAGATCAGCGTGATGCCCACGGCCAGCAGCGCGTACGCGTTGCCGTGCACCAGGCCCGCGACCAAGGTGTCGAACATCAGCGGTTGCCGGTCGGCACGAACTGACCGTTCTTCAGCACCAGCTCACGCGGGGTGACGCCCTGCGGGCGCCGGGTCTGCTGGTCGAAAGCGAAGGTGCCGAGGCCGATTCCGTAGAACTGGGTTTCCTTCTTCAAGCCTTCCAGCACGCCGGCGCGGGTGGCTCCGCCCTTCTTCGCCGCCTGCACAACGACATTCAGCGCGTCGTAGGCGTAGACATTGAAGTCGCCGGGGTCGGTGTTGAACTTCGCGCGGAACTTGGCGACGAAGTCCTGGATCTTCGGGTCCGGGTCGGCCGGGCTGAAGATGCCGTTGACGATGTCACCGTCGGCCGCGGCGCCGGCCAGCGCGATGAACTGCGGGGTGTTCTGGCCGCCGAAATACGGTCCGGTGAAGCCGACGTCGCGCAGCTGCTTGGCCACCAGCGCGCCATCGGGCCCGTAGCCCAGGTGCACCACGGCCTCCGGGTTCGCCTCGCGCGCCTTGATCAGGATCGGCTTGACGTCGGTGGAGTCGGGCAGGATCGCCGAGGAGTAGGCGATCTCGATGCCCTTCTGCTTGGCGAACTTGTCGAAGTACTGGAAAGCCTGCTTGCCCCAGTCGGTTTCGAGGTAGACGACGGAGACCTTCTTGGCCTTCTTCAGCACCCACTCGGTGTTGCGCTCCTGGAACACGTCGAGGGTGATCGACGGGCTCCACGAATAGTCGCCGCCCTTGGTGAATTCCACCGCCGAGTTGGTGAAGCCGTACTGAACCAGCTTGCCCCGGTTGTAGATCGGTGACGCGGCGATCGAGGCGGGCGAGGAGAAGTCGCCGAGCTCGGCGATGATCGACTTGTCGTCCACGAACTTGGTCGCGATCGGCACGGTCTGCTTCGGGTCGGACTGCGAATCCTCCCACTTCAGCGCGACCTTCTTGCCGTTGATGCCGCCGGCCGCGTTGATCTGATCCAGAGCCAGGTCGAAGCCCTGCTGCCACAGCCTGCCGTATTCGGCGGAGGTGCCGGTCCGCGGGCCCGACACACCGAAATACACGGTGTCGCCGGAGGATTCGCTGCCGCCCCGATCACTGCACGCGGTGGCGAGGCCGATCGTCGCGGACAATACGATGACACCCGCGAGGAGCCGTCGGCGGGACGTGGACTTACTCATTACTCGTTGCTTCCTAACATCAAAACCGCCGGATCATTCCGGCACATCGAAGACACCGTTTGTGGCACGGCCGAATCGTCGAACGCGCGAATTCCCCCAAAGCGCAGAGTTATCGACGATTACGCGTACAGCACTGGTGCATAGTGTCTTTCCCAATCTTCGGCGCTTGCGCTATTCCGCTGAATAGTCGCCTGGTCGTCACCCGGGGCACCCCACCGCGAGCGAGGGTTGCCGATCAGCGAGCCGGGGCTCACAACGCTGATACTCGTGACCGTAGAGAAGACCGTAACAGGCTGGACCTGCGGTTCCGTACCGATCCGGGCCGGCCTACACCCCTATCGCGCCGGGCCGACGGCGCCGAACTGGGCATTTCCCCCACCGCGCAATGGCATCGCTATTTCGATCAGGTTGACCGAAATGACGATCGGCTTATTTCTTTGAGGCGGCCGGGGTTTCGGGACGGACGGCGTCGTAGAGCTCCGCGCAGCGGGTGAGCAGTTGCTCGAGCGTGGCGCGTTCGGCGTCGGTGAACCCCTCCGCCACCGCCTGCTCCACCCGGACCGCGCGGGCGTCGGCGTCCCGCATCACGGCGGCGCCGGCCTCGGTGAGGCGGGTTTCGAGGATGTTCTTGTGCCAGGCGTGCGGGGTGCGCTCGATGAGACCGCGCTCCTGCAGGTTGGTCAGCAGCGCGTTCATCGTCGGCGGCGTCACGCCGCAGAGGCGAGCGAGCGCGGCGGCCGAGATGCCCGGGTTCTCGTCGAGGAACAGCAGTGCGGCGTACTGCGGAACGGTGACGCCCGCGGGCTTCAGCGCGGCATGTTTCGCCGTTTGCAGCGCCTGCTCGGCGCGCTTCACGTACGAGCCGACGCGCTCGGAGGAGTGCAAGGACGTCATTACCGCATGGTATCTGCCCGATCGAACGTAAGACTATTGACTGATGTTAGAACTCTAATCTATCTTCGTATTCATTCTTAGATGTGAGCACATCTAAGCGGTAGACCTGATGAGAGGCACGACCATGTCCCACGCACCGCGCCGCCGCATGGCGACCATCGCGATCGCGCTGACCTGCACCGCAGCCGCGGCCAGCAGCACCACCGAGACCACCGCGCAACCGGCTCCGGCCGCGCAGTCCGTGCGGATCAGCACCGCCTACGACCTGCCGGGCGACGGCGTCTATCCCGAGGGCATCGCCGCCGACCCGCGGACCGGCGACACCTACGTCGGCTCGTACGCCACCGGGGCCGTCTACCGGGCGACGCCGGGGACCAAGCAGGCCGAGGTCTTCCTGCCGGCCGGCGCCGACGGCCGCAAGACCGCCAACGGCCTGCGGGTCGATCCGGCGGGGCGGCTGTGGGTGACCGACTCGACCGCCGGAGTTGCGGTGTACGACATCGCGACTCGCGCGTTGATCGCCCGGTTCGAGGTGCCCGGCCCCGCGCCGCGCTTCGTCAACGACATCGCCATCACGCCGGATGGCACCGCATACCTGACCGACTCCAGCCGGAATATCGTCTACCGCGTCACCGCCGCACAGGTGGCCGACGCCGCGGCGCACGGCGGACGGGCCGAGCTGACCACAGCCTTCGACCTGGCCTCGGTGGTCGCGCCGCACGCGGCCGACGCCTTCACCCTGAACGGCATCGTGGCCGACGCCGCCGGTCGCTACCTGCTGGTCGTCGACATGAACGCGGGCGAGTTGTTCCGCATCGCCCTCACCCCGAACGCCGCCGACCCGATCCGCAAGGTGAACCTGAACGGCGGCAACCTGATTCACGGCGACGGACTGGAACTGCGGGACAACACCCTGTGGGTGGTGCAGAACACCGACAACGCCATCGCCCGCTGGAGCATCGGCGAGGACGGCGTCACCGCGACCATGGATCAGCGCATCACCGACGAATCCCTGGGCCTGCCAACCACTTCCGTGCACAGCAACAACCAGAACCTGGTCGTCGCTTCACAATTCGACAAGGGCGGGCCGATGGGACCGGGCACCCCGAAACCGTTCACCATCGTCGCCGTCGAAGGCATCTGAGCGCCGTTCCTGAACCAGACTTGTAGATAGGTTAGCCTAACCTGTACAGTCGGATTCGAAGCAAGCGGAAGGGACTCCGCAGACAGCCGAAAGCCGGTCCACCCGAGGGTGGACCGGCTTTCGGTTTTTAGAAGTGTTGCCGGGTGGCTGGACTCAGAAGTCCATGCCGCCCATGCCACCGGTCGGGTCGCCGGCAGGTGCGGCGGACTTCTCCGGCTTGTCGGCGACGACGGCCTCGGTGGTGAGGAACAGAGCCGCGATGGACGCCGCGTTCTGCAGCGCGGAGCGGGTGACCTTCACCGGGTCGGCGACACCGGCCGCGAGCAGGTCCTCGTACACGCCGGAGTCGGCATTGAGGCCGTGGCCTGCGGGCAGGTTGGAAACCTTCTCGGCGACAACGCCCGGCTCGAGGCCGGCGTTGAAGGCGATCTGCTTCAGCGGAGCCGACAGCGCGACGCGCACGATGTTGGCACCGGTCGCCTCGTCACCCTCGAGCTTCAGGTCGTCCAGCGCGGGCGCCGACTGCAGCAGCGCAACGCCACCACCGGCGACGATGCCCTCTTCGACGGCAGCCTTCGCGTTACGCACGGCATCTTCGATGCGGTGCTTGCGCTCCTTGAGCTCGACCTCGGTCGCGGCGCCGGCCTTGATCACCGCAACACCGCCGGCCAGCTTGGCCAGACGCTCCTGCAGCTTCTCCCGGTCGTAGTCCGAGTCCGAGTTCTCGATCTCGGCACGGATCTGCTGCACGCGGCCCTTGATGGCCTCCGCGTCGCCCGCGCCCTCGACGATGGTGGTCTCGTCCTTGGTGATGACGACCTTGCGCGCCTGGCCGAGCAGCTCGACACCGGCGGTCTCCAGGGAGAGGCCGACCTCTTCGCTGATGACCTCGCCACCGGTGAGGATGGCGATGTCGGCGAGCTGCGCCTTGCGGCGGTCACCGAAGCCCGGCGCCTTGACGGCGACGGACTTGAAGGTGCCACGGATCTTGTTGACCACCAGGGTCGACAGGGCTTCGCCCTCGACGTCCTCGGCGATGATCAGCAGCGGCTTACCGGCCTGGATGACCTTCTCCAGCAGCGGCAGCAGGTCCTTGACGGTCGAGATCTTCGAGCCGACCAGCAGGATGTACGGATCCTCGAGGACCGCTTCCTGACGCTCCGGGTCGGTGACGAAGTAACCCGAGATGTAGCCCTTGTCGAAGCGCATGCCCTCGGTCAGCTCCAGCTGGAGCCCGAAGGTGTTGCTCTCCTCGACGGTGATGACACCTTCCTTGCCGACCTTGTCCATGGCCTCGGCGATGAGCTCACCGATGGACGAGTCGCCGGCGGAGATACCAGCGGTAGCAGCGATCTGCTCCTTGGTGTCGATCTCCTTGGCGGTGTCGAGCAGCTTGGCGGTGACGGCCTCGACGGCCTTCTCGATGCCGCGCTTCAGGCCGAGGGGGTTCGCGCCGGCCGCGACGTTACGCAGGCCCTCACGCACGAGCGCCTGGGCGAGCACGGTGGCGGTGGTGGTGCCGTCGCCCGCGACGTCGTCCGTCTTCTTGGCGACTTCCTTGACCAGCTCGGCGCCGATCTTCTCGTACGGGTCCTCCAGCTCGATCTCCTTGGCGATGGAAACACCATCGTTGGTGATCGTGGGGGCGCCCCACTTCTTCTCCAGGACAACGTTGCGACCCTTCGGCCCCAGCGTCACCTTGACCGCGTCAGCGAGGGCGTTGAGGCCCCGCTCGAGACCGCGACGGGCCTCTTCGTCGTACGCAATTGTCTTGGCCATGGCGTTGTTGAGATCCTCCATGTGTATGGCTGACACACAGGACGACCGCAGGTTGGATCGCCCCATTACGCTGGCCAGGTTCGGTGCCCGCGACGGACGACCGAGGGTGTCGATGGAACCCGGTCTCACCGTCCCGACCTGGCACTCACAGGTACAGAGTGCCAAAGCCATTTCTAGCACTCGGGGGTGCCGAGTGCAAGGTCCGGCCCTAGGCCCGATCGTCGACGCGCAGGACCAATGCGACGAACGCGTCGGTCCGCCGTTCCTCCGGAGATCGGGGCTCGCCGCCCTCCACGGTCACCAGCTCGGCATCGTGCAACAACAACTCCGCTTCGACCCGCATGATCGCCCGAATAAATGGGGGCGCCACCTCGGGGGGAAGGTCGCCGTTGACGACGTAGCTGCCGTCCGGCTGTGACTCTGTGGACACATAAGAAAGCGCACGCAGCAGATCGGCGCGTCGTTCCCCCGCGATTAGGTCGGAATCCGTTTCATCCGCCATTGCTATAGCTTAGCGGGCAACCATCGAGGGTAGGTTCCGGAGGGGAAATCATGATCAACTCCGCAGCCTCGGCGAAGGGGGACGGCAGTGCGTGAACTGCCCTTCGGCTCGCTCTACCGGCACGACTTCGCGCGGGTGGCGGTGGCCGTGCCGCGCGTGCGGGTCGCCGACCCGGCATACAACGTCGAGCAGACGCTGCTGCTCGCCCGGCAGGCAGCCGCCGACTCGGTCGTCCTGACCGTGTTCCCTGAACTGGGACTTTCCTGCTACACCGCCGACGACCTGTTCCATCAGGACGCGCTGGACGACGCGGTGCAGACGGCGCTGGCGCAGGTGGTCGCGGCGAGCGCCGATATCGATACGGTGCTGGTCGTCGGCGCGCCGGTGCGGACCCAGGGACGGCTGTTCAACTGCGCCGTCGCGGTCTGCCGGGGCGTGGTGCTCGGGGCGGTGCCGAAGAGCTATCTGCCGAACTATCGGGAGTTCTACGAAAAGCGCCAGTTCGCGGCGGCCAGGGAGAACCTGGAAACGCACGTCACGATCGCCGGGCAGCGGGTGCCGTTCGGCGCCGATCTGCTGTTCACGGCGAGCAATCTCGACGGGTTCGTGTTCCATCTGGAGATCTGCGAGGACGGGTGGGTTCCGTTGCCGCCCAGCGGTTATGCCGCGCTGGCCGGGGCAACGGTGCTGGTCAACCTGTCGGCGAGCAATATCGTCATCGGCAAGGCCGACTATCGCCGGGCGCTGTGCACGTCGCATTCGGCGCGCTACCTCGCGGCCTACCTGTATTCGGCTGCGGGACACGGGGAATCGACGACCGACCTGGCCTGGGACGGACAGGCGCTGGTCTGCGAGAACGGCGATCTGCTCGCCGAGGGCGAACGCTTCGCCGACCATCCGCAACTGGTCACCGCCGACCTCGACCTGCGCCGGCTGGCCGCGGATCGGCTGCGCACCACCAGCTTTGCTGACAATGTGCACGACCACCGGGATCGGCTGGCGCGGCTGCGCCGGATCGAGGTGGAACTGCCGATTCCGGCGGGCGTTGTCGATCTCCGGCGCGAAATCGAGCGCTTCCCTTACGTTCCCGCCGATTCCGCGGTGCGCAACGAGCGTTGCGCCGAGGTGCGGCACATCCAGGTGGAGGGGCTGAGCACGCGGATGCGGGCCACCGGGATCGAGCGGGTGGTCATCGGCGTTTCCGGCGGGCTGGATTCCACGCTGGCCTTGATCGTCGCCGCGGAAACGATGGACCGGCTCGGGCTGCCGCGCGCAAATGTGCTGGCGTACACCATGCCCGGGTTCGCGACCAGCACCAGGACCCGCACCGACGCGCACCGGCTGATGGACGCGCTCGGGGTGAGCGCGCAGGAGATCGACATCCGCCCGTCGGCCACCCAGATGCTGCGCGACCTCGGCCATCCGGCCGCCGACGGCACGCCGCAGTACGACATCACCTACGAGAACGTGCAGGCGGGCGAGCGCACCTCGCACCTGTTCCGGCTGGCCAACCAGCACAACGCGCTCGTCATCGGCACCGGCGATCTCAGCGAACTCGCCCTGGGCTGGTGCACTTTCGGCGTCGGCGACCACATGGCGCACTACAGCGTGAACGCGTCGGTGCCGAAGACGCTGATCAAGTATCTGATCGCCTGGTCGGTGGAGACCGCGCAGTTCGGGCCCGCCGCGGGCGAGGTGCTGGCGTCGATCCTGCGCACCGAGATCTCGCCGGAGTTGGTGCCGGACACCGATTCGTCCGCGCCCAGCCAGAGTTCCGAGGCCACCGTCGGGCCGTACGAACTCCAGGATTTCCACCTCTACTATCTGCTGCGGTTCGGCTACCTCCCCAGTCGCATCGCCTATCTGGCCAGGCACGCGTGGTCGGACCCGAGCCGCGGGGACTGGCCGGAGCTGATTCCCGCCGACCAGCGCAACGCCTACGACCTCGCCACGATCAAGCACTGGCTGGCGGAGTTCCTGCGCCGGTTCATCCAGACCAGCCAGTTCAAACGCTCGACGCTGCCCAACGCGCCGAAGGTCGGTTCCGGCGGCTCGCTCTCGCCGCGCGGTGATTGGCGCGCACCGAGCGACGCGTCGGCCGCGGCCTGGCTGGACGAACTCGCCCGCAACGTGCCGGCGGACTGACCCGGCTGTCCGCCAAGGCAATCCGACTCGCGCGGCGAGGGGGTACCGGACCTGCCTAAGGTGATCTGGTGAGTGAAGCACCCGGCTGGACCGCCATCGACGACGCGCTGCGGCCGTGGTACGGCGAGCTCGAACCTTTCCATTGGGCCACCGATCACCCCTGGTCGCTCGGCGGGGCCGACCCGCTCGACGGGATCAGCGCGTACTCACGCACCGAGCCGGTACCGCACTGGCACTACATCAGTTACGGCATGACCGAGCTCTATGAGAAGGAGTGGGACAACCCCGACGAGTCCGGCTGGGGCTTCGAGTTCACCTTCCGGCTGGTCCGCGAGCCCGCCGACACCGAGCCGCCGGTGTGGCCGGTGAACTTTCTGCAGAATCTCGCCCGCTATGTGTTCCAGTCCGGCAAGTGGTTCGAGCCCGGGCACACGATCAAGTCGAACGGACCGATCGCCGCCGACCGGCCGAACTGCACCATCCAGGCCGTCGGCTTCACCGTCGACCCGGAACTCGGCACCATCGAAACTCCGCACGGGAGTATGCGATTCCTGCAACTGGTCGGGCTGACTCTGCTCGAGTACCGGGCGGCGCAGGGCGGAAAGACGCTGGCGTTGCTGGAAGAACTGGCGCCACAGCTGCCGCTGTACGTCACCGATATCGAGCGGGCCCCGTTGGTCTCCGAGCCGAAACCCCAAGCGCAGTGGCCGCGTTGGGGTGGCGGGCTGCGCGGGCGCGCCTAGTTCAGGCGGCCCGCGGCAGGTCGAGCGGGCGTTGCCCGGCCTGCCGTCCGATCAGGGCGCGGAGCATCCGCCGCCGGCGTATCCGTGCGGCATTGGCCGCGCGAAATCCATAGCGCGCGCGGCGAATCCGTCCGCGAACGGACATCACCCGCGCACGCATCACTGCTTGTCGGCGACGAATGCGGCGAGCAGTTCGACGATGTGCGCCTCGGTCTTCGCCTTGTCCATGCCGAGCCCGGTGAGCAGGCCGTTGCCGTTCTCCTGCTCGAGCAGCGCGAGCAGGATGTGCTCGGTGCCGACGTAGTTGTGGCCCAGGCGAAGTGCCTCGCGGAAGGTCAGTTCGAGGACCTTCTTGGCCTCCGGATCGAACGGAATGAGCGGGGGCACATCACCTTCGCCGGTCGGGAGCGCGGCGAGCGCGGCGGCGCGCACCGCGTCCAGGGTGATGCCGCTGGTGAGGATCTCTTTCGCGCCGATGCCGTTGGGTTCGGCGAGCAGGCCGAGCACCAGGTGCGGGGTCTTGATCTCCTGATGGTTCGTGGTGCGCGCGGATTCCTGCGCGGCCACGATGACCGACCGTGCCCGGTCGGTGAACCGGGCGAAGCCCGCGTTGGGATCCATCACGGCGGCTTCGGCCACGCCGCCGGGTCCCTTCGGCACGAACCGCTTCTGCGCGGCCTGCTTGGTGACGCCCATGCTGGCGCCGATGTCGGTCCACGAGGCGCCGGCCCGGCGGGCCTGGTCGACGAAGTGGCCGATCAGATGATCGGCCAGTTCGCCGAGGTGATTTCCGGTGACCACTGCGTCGGACAGCTGGTCGAGCACGTTGTCGGGGCGGGCCTTCTTGATGCCGTCGATCAGATCGTCGAGGCGGTAGGGAATCGTCATGCGTCAACGATAGGTTGACGATTTACCGGCGTCAACCCTGGGTTGACGGCAATGTCAGGGGCGGGCCGCCCACCCCGCGCCGCGCACGATCAGCTCCTTCACCCAGGCCGCGGTCCGGCCGGTCAGCACGATGCGTCCCGGCGAATCATCCGCGCGCAGAACCTGAATCAGGCCATCGCGCCGGCCGAGGCTCAGGCACTGGAGGACATAGCGGAACCGCAGCTCCCCTGGTTCGGCGCCGCGCAGCCGGGCAGCCACGGCGTCGGCCGCGTACTTGCCGGTGGGTAGCGCGGTCGCGCAGGCCATGCGCAGCTCCCGGCCGCCGGGACCGGCGATCACGGCGCTGTCGCCGGCGGCGTAGACGTCCGGGTGCGAAACCGATCGCAGCGACGCGTCGGTCAGCACCCGGCCCGTGCCGTCGACCGAAAGGCCCGCTCGCGCAGCGAGATCCGGTACGGCAAAGCCTGCGGTCCACACGGTCGCGGCGGCCTCGAGCAGCGAACCGTCGGCCAGCCGGACTCCATCCGCGGTCACCTCGATGACCTTGGCATCCGCGCGGATCTCGACACCGAGTTCCTCGAGCACGCGGCGAATGTGCGCCTGCGCCCGCCCGGAAAGCCACGAACCCGGCTCGTCCGGACTGAGCAGCACCACCCGCGAATCAGGTTGCGATTCAGCGAGTTCCGCGGCCAGCTCGATCCCGGTCGCGCCGGCGCCGACGATCGCGACGGCACCCTTGGGTAACTCGAAGCGATCCGCGTCGTCGGATGTCGACACCGAGTAGGCATGCTCGGCCACGCCCGGCACGCTGTTCGGATCGGCAACGCTGCCCAACGCGTACACCAGGGTGTCGTATTCGAGATCCGTTGCGGTGTCGAGCAATACCCGCTTGCCCACGGTGTCGATCTCCGTCGCGCGAGCGCGGACGAAGCGAATCTTCTTGCTTTCCAGCAGCTCCCGCAGATCCCAGGCCGAAATCCGCTGCCCGGCCGCCTGTTGATGCAGCCGTACCCGTTCGACGAAGCGATCGCGCGCGTCGACGACGGTGATCTCGGCCCCGCGCGCCTTGCTCGCGAGGCGACCCGCTGCCGCCAGGCCCGCGTATCCGGCGCCGAGAACGACGATCCGATGCTGTCCGGTCATGATGTGGCTCCTTTTCGGTCGACACCCTTCAGACCGAACAGCCCCGCCATTCCTGACAATCGGCGGCCGTGAACCACGTCACGGTTGCTCGCGGCTACGGGGAAGGCACCGCCGACCTGGCGAAATAGGCCAGTTTCTCCGGGTTCACGACCAGCCGCAACGTCGCGACCGCGCCGTCGACCAGCTCCACCGCGACCACCGCGACCGGCATGCCGTCGACCCTGGCCACCGCGGCGGGCGCGCCGTTGACCTGCTCGATGAGGATCTCCATGCCGGGCACCTCCCAGCGGAACAGCCCGGACAGGTACCGCGCGACCTTCTTCGCCCCGACCACCGGGCGCCGGGCCGCGTTGACCTGCTCGCCCCCGTCCGCGATCGAGACCACGTCGGCGGTCAGCAGCTGCTCCAGCGACTCGATGTCCCCGGTCCGTGCCGCCTTCAGAAACCGCTTGATCAGTTCGCCGGCGTACTCGCTCGGAATGTCGAAGCGCGCCCGGCCTTCGCGCACCCGCACCCCGGCCCGGCGGTAGACCTGCTGCGAGTTGGCCTCGCTGATGGTGAGCATGTCGGCGATCTCGCGGTGCGCGTAACCGAACGCCTCGCGCAGCACGAACACCGCCCGCTCGACCGGCGACAGTCGTTCCAGCGCGGTCAGCAGCGCGAACGACACCAGCTCGCGTTCCTCGACGGTCTCCAGCGGACCGAGCTCGCCGCGTTCGGTGGACACCGGCTCGGGCAGCCACGGCCCGGCATAGGTCTCCCGGCGCGCCCGCGCCGAAACCAGCCAGGTGCGGCACAGATTCACCAGCACGGTGGTCAGCCAGGCCTCGGCGGACCGGATCCGGGTCCGATCGGCGGCGGCCCAGCGCAGATAGGTCTCCTGCACGGCGTCTTCGGCTTCCCCGGCCGATCCGAGCATCCGGTAGGCGAGTGCGAACAGCCGGGGACGATGCGTCACGAATACGCCCAACCCGTCCGGCTCCACCACTACCTTCTTCCGCGCCCGCCCGCCGGATATGACCGTACCGCTCGCACGGTCGGACAGCCGACCATGTTCATCGCGCGCGGAATCCGCGATACCGAGCAATCGCTTCAGGCCGAATCGGGTAGCGCCGAAGCCACCGATCCCCCACCCACCGAAGTCGAAGCCACCCACTGCCGCCAGAGTGCCCATGCTCCGAGAGCTTTGTCGCCTTGGCTTTCCAAGACCTTAAGAAATCCCAGTAGGAAACAAGCTTCAGCGGGACAGGTCGTTGCTGTCCCGCCGCTTGCCGCCTGGCCTGCGCAAACGCAGTCGCGCGGTGGAGCCGCGGATGGCCGGGCGGCGGATCACCGGCCGCCGCTGCGCCCGGCGCTGCGCGCGCCGCTCGGCCGGCTTGTGCGTCCAGGTCTCCGGGCGCGCGGCGACCCAGCGCTGGGAATGCCAGGCGAACGGAATGTGCACCAGGTACAGCGCGATCAAGATCAGCAGCAGCACGGTCGGATAGGTGACCAGCAGCGCCGCGGCCAGCGCGACGAGCACCAGCAGCCCGGCCGCCGCCTGCGGCGCCACCGAGACCGACTTCATCGCCAGCGTCGGCACGGTGCTGACCGCCAGCGCGGCCGCGAGCACGGTCCACGCGGCGACCGCGTAGAAGCCGACCCACCAGCCGTCGCCGAACAGCACGAACAACGCGACCGGCGCCATCGCGATGAGCGCCGCCGCGGGCGCGGGCACCCCGACGAAGTACTCGCGCGACCATTCCGGCCGGGTGTCGTCGTCCAGCAGGGTGTTGAACCTGGCCAGCCGCAGCACGATGCTCACCGCGAACAGCAGCGCGATGATCCAGCCCGCGGTCTCCGAGTGCAGCAGCGTCACATAGAGCACGAGCGCGGGCGCGACGCCGAACGAGATGGCGTCGGAGAGCGAATCCAGCTCCGCGCCGATCTTGCTGGTGGCGTCCAGCATTCGGGCCAGCCGGCCGTCGAGGGTGTCCAGCACGGCCGCGGCGCCGATCATCGCCAGCGCGAGATCGAGCCGGTTGTCCAGGCCGAACTTCACCGCGGACAGTCCGGAGCACAGCGCGAGGATGGTCACCACGCTCGGCAGCAGCCGAATGGAGCGGCGCCGCCGTCCCTGGGTCGGAGCAGCCGCCTCCATCATGAAACGACGGATTGGGTGGACCCGAGCACCGCCAGGACGGTCTCGCCGCCGATGGTGCGCTGTCCCGGTTCGACGAGTAGCTCGGTGCCCGCCGGGAAGTAGGTGTCCACCCGGGAGCCGAAGCGGATCAGGCCGTAGGTGTCACCGATGCTCAGCACGTCGCCGACCTGGGCGTCGCACACGATGCGCCGGGCGAGCAGGCCCGCGATCTGCACCACGATCAGCTGATCGCCGGCCGGGGTGTCCAGCACCATGGTGTTGCGCTCGTTCACCGCGCTGGCCTCGGGCAGATCCGCGGACCGGAACTGGCCCGGCTGATGCTGGACCGAGCGCACGATGCCGGAGACCGGCGTGCGCTGCACGTGCACGTCGAGTACGGACAGGAAGATGCTCACCCGGGGCAGCGGCTGGTCGCCGAGGCCCAATTCCGCAGGGGGCGCGGCGGTGTCGACGAGGGCGACCTCGCCGTCGGCGGGCGCGACCACGGCGCCGGGCCGGTTCGGCGGCACCCGGTTCGGGTGCCGGAAGAAGGTCGCGCACGCGGCGGCGGCCAGCAGGCCCGTCCGGCGGACCCACTTGCGCTTGCCGCCGAGCACGGCGACCGCCAGGGGTGCGGCGACGAACGGAAGCCCGGCGGGGTGCAGCGGGGGGATCGCGTTGCGAACCAGGTCGGCGACGTGGCCGACTCCGGTGCGGTCAGGCGTTCCGGGCGGCGTGGGACGGCGGGCCACAGGCTCCTCTTTCGTGCTAGATGCAGTCGGATCGCGCCGTCAACGAGCGGACCGGCGCAAGCGTTCACACCTTACGGGAAAGGAGCCTGTGGCACGGTGTCGTCAGCTTCGGACTCGACGGCCCGTCACCAGACCGACCAGGAACAGCAGAATCACGGCACCGGCGATGCAGGTGAAGAAGCTGAACCAGAGGCCGCCGCCTTCGACGTCGACGCCGAACAGCTTCAGCAGGAAACCGCCGAGCAGGCCGCCGACGATGCCGACGACGATGTTGAGCAGGATGCCCTGCTGGGCGTCCGTCTTCATGATCTTGCTGGCAATCCACCCGGCAAGACCGCCGATGATGATCCATCCGATAATCCCGAGACCGAGCATGGTGTCCTCGCAATCCGCACCTGCCGTCCGCAAAGCGGAAAGACAGCAGACACATAGTTGGGGCACGCTGGACCAAGCATTCAGCATGCTAACCGGCGTATACCCGGGGTTTGTGAGAATACGCACGGCGAAACGCCGGGCTTCGGGCTAATATGAGGGGGCCTCATGTCTACGGCTCCGTAGGTGGCGGCTGATGAGGGATCCATTTTCGAGGCTTCGGGGACAACCCGGCGGCGGTGCCGCAGGTACATAGGAGACGCACATGGCTGCTCGAATCGCCCAGACCACCGGGGCAGAGCACACGGCGATCCTCGGACTCGGCGTATACCGCCCGGTTCGAGTCGTCACCAACGACGAGGTGGCGGGTCCGATCAACTCGAGCGACGAGTGGATCCAGACGCGATCGGGGATCAAGACCCGGCGCTTCGCCGACGAGTCGGAGACCGTCCAGAGCATGAGCGTCGCGGCCGCCCAGGGCGCACTGGAATCGGCGGGGATCGCGGTCGACCAGGTCGATTGCGTGATCGTCGCGACGTCCACGCACCTGCTGCTCACCCCGGCCGCCGCCCCGCGGATCGCCACCGAACTCGGCATGAACGGCTCGGCCGCCTTCGACGTCTCCGCCGGTTGCGCGGGCTTCTGCCACGCGCTCGCGCTGGCCTCGGACCTGGTCCGCGGCGGCACCGCGGGGCACGTGCTGGTGATCGGCGTGGAGAAGCTGACCGACACGATCAACCCGACCGACCGCTCCACCGCCTTCCTGTTCGCCGACGGCGCGGGCGCGGTGATCGTCGGCCCGTCCGACGAGCCCGGCATCGGGCCCACGGTGTGGGGTTCGGACGGCACCCAGCACCACGCGATCCGGCAGGACAAGGACTGGGTCGAGTTCTTCCGCGAGATCGAGGAGAAGGGCACCGACGCGGTCCGCCCCTACCTGACGATGGAGGGCACCGCGGTATTCCGCTGGGCCGCACACTCGTTGGAGAAGGTGTGCCGCGACGCCATCGACCGGGCCGGCCTGTCCACCGAGGACCTGGACGCGATGATTCCGCACCAGGCCAACGGCCGGATCATCGAGATCATGGCCCGGGTGCTGAAGCTGCCGGAGCACTGCGCGCTGGCCAACGACATCGAGGAGACCGGCAACACCTCGGCCGCGTCGATCCCGCTGGCGATGGAATCGCTGCTGCGCAAGGGTGAGTCGAAGCCGGGCGATACCGCGCTGCTCATCGCGTTCGGCGCGGGACTGTCCTACGCGGCGCAGGTCGTGACGCTGCCGAAGTTCGCGCTCACCGTCTAACCCAGGCCCCAGGTGACCTTCACGGTGAAGGTCACCGTCTGGGTGCCCGGTTCCAGCGGAACCGACGACTGCGCGGCCGCGTCCCGCCCGGACAGCTTGGCGCTGTCGTCGTCGCGGCTGTTCGCCTCGGTGATGGTGATGACCTTCGTCAGCTTCACCCCGGCGAGCACCGCGTACTGCTCCGCCCTGGCCTTGGCGTCGGCGAACGCGCGCGCCCGGGCGTCGGCGAGCAGCTGTGAGTTGTCGTCGATCGCGAAAGACACCGAGCGCAGCCGGGTTTCGTTGCCGCCGGCCTTGATCGCGCTGTCCAGCACGCCGGAGGCCTTGCTCAGATCCCGCACGACGACCCGGACCGAGTTGTCGGCGCGGTAGCCGACGACGGTGTTGCCGCCATCCGGACCGCCCGCGTATTGCGGCTGGATCGAGACGTCGGTGGTCCGCACGTCCTCCCGGGTGGCGCCCGCGCCGACGATCGCGTCGGTCATCGCCTTGGCCCGGTCGTTGGCCCGGCTGATCGCGGCCGAGACGTTGTCCGCGGTCACCTCGACGCCGATATCGGCGTTCAGGATGTCCGGGGCGCCGCGCACCTGACCGCTGCCGACCACGGTGACTTCGCGCTCGGGTCCCGCATCCGACGAGCCGCAGCCCGTCGCCAGTGCGGCGGTCGCCGCGAGTGCGGCAGCCGCCGCCGACCAGCGCGTCATTCGCATACTCGGCAACTTACGCACCGAATGCGAACCGCCGAGCGCGAACACGCCGAACTAGTTGTGTGCCTCGACCACGGTCTTGATCTTGCCGAGCGTCTCGTGCATGCCGCGGATCAGCGCCTCCTCGAACGGCGCCTCACCGCCGAGCGCGGCATCGATGGACTTGCGGGAGAACCAGCTGGTGCCGTTGGGCACATCGCGGCGCTCGACCAGCCGGGTGCCGGTCTCGGTCGCCTCCAGCGTGTAGCTCCAGATCGACCGGTTCTCGTTGATCTTGAACGCGAACGCCTGGTTCGGCTCGAACCGTACGATCCGCGCGGTGGTGGGCCAGTACTTCTTGCCGTCGGTATTCAGGTTGAGCACCCAGGTGCCCGTCTTCGGGGCGCCGAGCGGAACCATCCGCACGCACTGCGGGCTGAACTCGGGCATGCGCTTGAGATTCGAGACCACCGCCCACACTTTGTCCGGCGGCGCGGCGATATCAATGGTGGCTTCGAGATTCTTCGGCAACGCTGCCTCCGGTATTCATGCGAGCGGCAGTCCGTTGTCCGGTCGCTCACGTTTGATAGTCAGGGCACATTTTAATCGGGAAGACAGTTGGGTCACATTCCGCATGTTGTCCATCAATCTTCGTAATGGCCAGCGCACAATGCCGGATAGAAGAAGCAAAGACACTGCCTCCAGCTTTCCCGCCAACGTGAGGTGATCGGCCGTGAACCTGCGCTCTTTCTTACACAGACGCCAGGCGGACCATGTTCCGCTGCTGCCCGCCGACGACTCCGACGGCAGCCCGCCCGGGCGCGGCCCGTCCCCGGAAAAACTCGAGCGGCTGCTCACCACCGACGAGCTCGACCTGATCCGGCACCACATGCTGTGACGCGGTCGTGTCCGCCACGAGTGAAACACCGACGACACGGTTTGCACCGACGATTCATACTCGTTAGGTGACTTCACCCGCTGCCACGAAACCGGCCATCCTGAGTGTCGACGACGACCCCGGGGTTTCCCGGGCGGTCGTGCGCGACCTGCGGCGCCGCTATGGCGCCGAATACCGGATTCTGCGCGCGGAATCGGGCGCCCAGGCGCTCGAGGCGCTGCGTGAGATGAAATTGCGCGGCCAGCCGGTCGCGGTCTTGATCGCCGACTACCGGATGCCGGGCATGGACGGCATCGAATTCCTCGAGCAGGCGATGGACCTGCACCCGTTCGCGCGCCGCGTGCTGCTGACCGCCTACGCCGACACCAGCGCCGCGATCAACGCGATCAACGTGGTCGACCTGGACCACTACCTGCTCAAGCCGTGGGACCCGCCGGAGGAGAAGCTGTACCCGGTGCTGGACGGCCTGCTCGACGCCTGGCGCAGCAGCGAGCACCGCCCGGTCACCGAGACCAAGGTGGTCGGCAACCGCTGGTCGCCGCGGTCCTCGGAGGTGCGCGAGTTCCTCGCCCGCAACCAGCTGCCCTACCGCTGGTACCTGGCCGACGAGCCGGAGGGCGCGCGGCTGCTCGAAGCGGCCGGCGCCGATCCCGAGCGATGTCCGGTGATCATCACCGCGGCCGGCGACACCCTGGTGCAGCCGTCGGACAACGAGCTCGCGCAGAACGTCGGGCTCACCGTCAACGCGACGGGCGACTTCTACGACCTGATCGTGGTCGGCGGCGGGCCGGCCGGGCTCGGCGCCGCAGTGTACGGCGCCTCGGAGGGCCTGCGCACCGTGCTGGTCGAGCGCACCGCGACGGGCGGGCAGGCCGGGCAGAGCTCGCGCATCGAGAACTACCTCGGCTTTCCGGACGGCGTGTCCGGCGGCCAGCTGGCCGATCGCGCGCGGCGGCAGGCGGCGAAGTTCGGCGCCGAGGTGATCACCACCCGCGAGGTCACCGCGCTGGAGGTGAACGGCTCCGCGCGCACGGTGCGCTTCGCCGACGGCGGCAAGCTCTGCGCGCACACGGTGATCATCGCGACCGGCGTCGACTACCGCAGGCATCCCGCCCGTGGCGTCGACGACTTCACCGGGCGCGGTGTGTATTACGGCTCGGCGATGACCGAAGCCTCCGAATGCGCCGACCGCGACGTCTACATCGTCGGCGGCGCGAATTCCGCGGGCCAGGCGGCGGTGTTCTTGTCCCGCAACGCGAAGACGGTCCATCTGGTCGTGCGCTCCGGCTCGCTGGACAACTCGATGTCGCACTACCTGGTCCAGCAGATCGCCCAGCTGCCGAATATCAAGGTGCACACCAATACCGAGGTGATCGCCGCCGACGGCGACGAGCACCTGCAGCAGATCGTGTTGCGCAACAACGAGACCGGCAACGAGGAAAAGGCAGAGGCCGAGCGCCTGTTCCTGTTCATCGGCGCCGCACCGCAAACCGACTGGCTCGACGGCCTGGTCAAGCGCGACGAGGCCGGTTACGTGCTGGCCGGGCCCGACCTGATGGTCGACGGCGCGCGCCCCGCGGGCTGGGAATTGCCCCGGCCGCCACATCATTTGGAAACAAACGTGCCCGGCGTTTTCGTGGCGGGCGATGTGCACGCCGATTCGGCCAAGCGCGTCGCGTCGGCGGTCGGTGAGGGTGCGATGGCGGTCATGCTCGTACACCGGTACCTAGCCTAAACAGGAGGCGGGCAAATGAATTCAACGGAAAACGCGGACCGCAGCAGCCGAATGGTCTGTGACCCAGCGGAATTGCGCACCCTGTTCCTGTTCGAGAAGCTCGATGACGAACAATTGGACTGGCTGTGCCGGGACGGGCGGATCGAAACCATCGAGCCGGGCCTGGTTTTCCGCGAGGGCGAACCGGCCACCTGCTTCTACGTGCTGATCGAGGGCGAGGTCGTGCTGACCAAGCTGTCCGGCGGCACCGAGATCGAACTGGTCCGCACCTCGCACCACGGCGCCTACTCCGGCGCGTGGATGGCCTACATCGGCGACAAGGTCGACCAGACCTACAACGGGTCGCTGAAGGTGACGGTGCCGTCGCGGTTCTTCGTGCTCGACGCCGCGATCTTCGCCCAGATGGTGCAGGAATGGTTCCCGATGGCGGTGCACCTGCTGGAGGGCGTGTTCTTCGGCAACCGCAACGCCAACGCGCGGGTCGGCCAGCGCGAGCGGCTGCTCGCCCTCGGCTCGCTGTCGGCGGGCCTGACCCACGAGCTGAACAACCCGGCCGCCGCCGCGGTGCGGGCCACCTCCGGCCTGCGCGAACGGGTCGCGGGCATGCGGCACAAGCTGGCCATGATGGCCGACGGCAAGTTCGACACCGCGTCGCTCGGCGCACTGGTGCGCCTGCAAGAAGAGGCCGCGGCGCAGGTGGCCAAAGCGCCCGAATTGAGCCCGATGGAGGCCGCCGATCGCGAGGACGTGCTCGGCGAGTGGCTCGAGGACCACGACATCATCGACGGCTGGAGTCTCGCACCGAACTTCGTCCAGGCAGGATTCGACGTCGACTGGCTGGAGCGGGTGTCCGCCACGCTCGAGGGCGCCACGGAAAAGGTTTTCGAGGGCGCGATCCGCTGGCTGAACTACACCATCGAGACCGAGCTGATGATGAACGAGATCGCCGACTCGACCACGCGCATCTCCTCACTGGTCAATGCGGCCAAACAGTATTCGCAGATGGACCGCGCACCGTTCCAGGTGGTGGACATCCACGATCTGCTGGACAGCACGCTGGTGATGCTCAGCCGCAAGATCGGCGACGGCGTCGAGGTGGTCAAGGAGTACGACCGCTCGCTGCCCCAGGTGCCTTGTTACGCAGCGGAATTGAACCAGGTGTGGACCAACCTGATCGACAACGCGGTCTACGCGATGGGCGGGCAGGGCACGCTGAGCGTGCGCACCAGGCACGAAAATGACTGTGCCGTCATCGAAATCGGCGACACCGGCCCCGGCATCCCGGAGGACGTGCGCAGCCGCATCTTCGAGCCGTTCTTCACCACCAAGCCGATGGGCGAGGGCACCGGGCTGGGCCTGGACATCTCGTTCCGGATCGTGGTGAACAAACACGACGGCGACATCCAGGTCGATTCCGAGCCGGGCAACACGCGATTCACCGTGTGGCTGCCGCTGAACCGCGTGCCCGACGATCCGGCGGAGCAGAATCAGGGCGAACCGGAAACCACTTCAGGAGGTCAACGATGACGCAGGAGCTCGAGGGCATCGACACCGCGGTGCCGCCCAGCGGTACCGGCTGTGTGGAATGCGAAGCGGCGCAAGGCTGGTGGGTGCATCTGCGGCGGTGCGCGCAGTGCGGGCACATCGGCTGTTGCGACACCTCGCCGGCCCAGCACGCCAGCCTGCACGCGAAAGACACCGGCCACCCGTTCATTCAGAGCTTCGAACCGGGCGAGGACTGGTACTACAACTTCCAGACCGAGGAAATGTACGGCGACGGACCGGAACTCACCCCGCCGAACAGCCACCCGGCCGACCAGAGCGCACCGGGTCCGCGCAACCGGGTGCCCGCGGACTGGCAGGCACACATCCACTGAAACCCCGCGCACCCGGTACGCTGCACCGGACGTGCCGGGTATGCCGGTGCTGATCGACGACATATCCACCGGGGAAAGCACGGTATGAAGCGAACTTCCGCCATCGTCCTGGTCACCGGGGCGGTGGCTTTGCTGCTGGCAGGCTGCGGCCAGTCCTCGAACGATTCCGCCGACGCGAACGGGCTGCGCAAGGGCGATACGACCACCAGCGCGACCGCGCCGGCCGCGAAGCCGTCGGCCCCGCCCGCCGCGCCGAGTCCCGGCGCACCGGCCGCGTCGCCGACCGCCGAGCAGCCGGGCACGCCCGCGTCCGGCGATCCGACGAAGACCACCTGCGGCGAGTTCAAGAAGCTGGACACCGACGCGGAGAAGGCGGTGATCGAGCAGATCCTCGCGGCCAACCCGGACAGCACGTTCACCGGCAGCCCGAATGTCGCGCTCGGCACCGCCAAGCTGGTCTGCCTGTCCGGCAGCGTGGCCGAAACCCCGGTCGCGGTCGCCGCCGGGATCGTCCCGAAGAACAAGTAGTCCCGCCCATCCCCGGCCCCGAGCACGCTCCGGCGCGGCAGAATGGCACGGTGGCAGAACTCGCGCTCACCGCTCGACTGAATCCCTCCGCGGCCGATGCCCGGCGGGGGGTGGTGCGGCTGCATCCGGAGGCGCTGACCGCGCTCGGGCTGCGCGAGTGGGACGGCATCGCGCTGGTCGGCGCGCGCCGCACCGCGGCCGTGGTCGGCGTCGCCCCGGCGGACACCCCGGCCGGGGTCGCGCTGCTCGACGACGTGACCCTGTCCAACGCGGGCCTGCGCGAGGACGCGACGGTGGTCGTCGCGCCGGTCACCGTGTACGGCGCCAAGCAGATCTCGGTGAGCGGCTCGGTGCACGCCACCCGCACCATCCCGGCGGCGACGCTGCGCCAGGCGCTGCTCGGCAAGGTGGTGACGGTCGGCGACACGGTCTCGCTGCTGCCCCGCGATCTCGGCCCGGAGATCAGCTCCGCCGCTGCCTCCCAAGCGCTTTCGCGCACCTTCGGCATCGCCTGGACCACCGAGTTGCTCACCGTCACCGCCACCGATCTGCGCGGCCCGGTCAGCGTGCAGCCGAACACCGCGGTCGTCTGGGGCGCCGGGGTGGTCGCGGCCAGGGACGCCGCCGACCGGGCGCTGGCGGGGACGCCGATCCCGCCGGGCGAGGCCGCTCGCGGCGCGATCGAGGCCGCCGCGTTCGACGGTGCGGCGGGCTCGCCGGGCGCGTCGAACGGCCGGAGCGCGGCCGTGCGCGACGCCGATCCGCTGATCACCGTCAAGGATCTGGCGGGCGTGCACAGTCAGGCAACGAAGCTCACCGAGTGGCTCAGCCTCGCCCTGGACGAGCCCGAACTGCTCAAAACCCTCGGCGCGACACCACGTCTCGGCGTCCTGATCACCGGCCCGGCCGGCGTCGGCAAGGCCACGCTGGCCCGCGCGGTCACCGCGCCGCGGCGCATGGTCGAGCTGGACGGCCCGACCATCGGCGCCGCGGAGAGCGGCACCCGGCTGCGCGAGGTGGCCGAGGCGGTGGCCGACGTCTGTTCCGGGCAGGGCGGCATCCTGCTGATCACCGATATCGACGCGCTGCTGCCCGCGCGGGCCGAACCGGTCGCCACGCTCATCCTGGACCAGTTGCGCGCCGCGGTCGCCGAGCCGTGCGTCGCCTTCCTCGCGACGACCGCGCACCCGGCCGGCATCGACCCCCGGCTGCGCGCGCCCGACTTGTGCGACCGCGAACTCGCCCTCGCACTGCCCACCGCGCCGGTGCGCAAGTCACTGCTGGAACAGCTGCTGCGCCGAGTACCGACGGGCGAACTGAAACTCGACGAGATCGCCGCGCGCACACCGGGATTCGTGGTCTCCGACCTGGCCTCACTCTGCCGCGAGGCGGCCCTGCGCGCCGCGTCGCGGGCCAGCAGGGATCACTCGGATCCGCAACTGACCCAACCGGACCTGCTCGGCGCGCTGAAAGTTATTCGGCCGCTGTCACGTTCGGGCATGGACGAGCTGGCCATCGGCAGCCTCACCCTGGACGAGGTCGGCGACATGGTGGAGACCAAGCAGGCGCTGACCGAAACGGTGTTATGGCCACTGCGGCACCCGGATTCGTTCGCCCGGCTCGGCGTCGACCCGCCGCGCGGCGTGCTGCTCTACGGCCCGCCCGGCTGCGGCAAGACCTTCCTGGTGCGGGCGCTGGCCAGCACCGGCCAGCTCAGCGTGCACACGGTCAAGGGCGCCGAGCTGATGGACAAGTGGGTCGGCTCGTCCGAACGCGCGGTGCGCGAATTGTTCCAGCGCGCACGCGATTCCGCGCCCTCGCTGATCTTCCTCGACGAGGTGGACGCGCTCGCCCCGCGGCGCGGCCAGACCGGTGACTCCGGCGTCGGCGACCGGGTGGTCGCCGCGCTGCTCACCGAACTCGACGGTGTGGAGCCGCTGCGCGACGTGGTGGTGCTCGGCGCGACGAACCGCCCGGAACTGATCGACCCGGCGCTGCTGCGGCCGGGCCGATTGGAGCGACTGGTCTTCGTGCCGCCGCCGGACGGCGCGGCCCGGCTGGAGATCCTGCGCACGGCCGGACGCTCGGTCCCGCTGGCCGCCGACGTCGACCTCGCCGCGCTGGCCCGCAAGCTCGACGGCTACTCCGCCGCGGACTGCGCGGCGCTGCTGCGCGAGGCCGCGCTGACCGCCATGCGCCGCGACCTCGACGCCGCGGACGTCACCGCCGCGGATGTGGCGGCGGCCCGCGCCACGGTCCGCCCGTCGCTGGACGCGTTGCAGGTCGAGTCGCTGCGCCGCTACGCGGAGACCCGCGGCCAGTCCACGGGCAGCGAGGGCCGTTACCTCTGACCGTCGCCGTCCGGACGGCAAACTCACCGTAACCGCCATATTCTGGCATTTCGCCCATTTCGACATGCCGTCGCCAAGTGAGGGCAATCACAGATTCCCCGGTCGAGCGCAGGTATGTTCGGCACGTGCGGCGGATGGGCGATGCGTTCGACGCGGTCACGGCCTTCTTCGGCGCCGCGGTCGCGGGTGTGACGCTGTTCCTGCCGGTCACCTTCTCCTCCATCCGGCAGAGCACGCCGTATCAGATCACCAACCTGTGGGACAGCGTGCCGCGCGGCGCGGCCATCGGCGTGATCGTCGCGGTCGCGGTCGCGGTGCTGGTCGGCACCGCCTTCCGCCCGGCGACCGCGTGGCTGGTCGCGGTGCTCGGCGTCGTCGCGCAGCTGATCAATCACAGTGCCGGACGCCATGTCTCGTCCGCCGACATGCTCACCACGCAGAACTACGTGGACGCGGTGTGCGCCGGGATCCTGCTCGGCGGGCTCGGCGTCGCGGCGCTGCGCAAGCCGGTGCTCGCCGCGGGCTTCGCGCTCGGCGGCGCCGGATTCTTCGTGTTCAGCGACCTCGCGGACTTCCTGGACATCGACGACGACCCGCTCGACGTGCTGGAGACGCCGCCGAGCTGGCTGATCGCGCTGACGATGGTGCTGCTGGTGCTGAGCGCCCTGCGCAATCGGACCAAAGCCGACCGGCCGGAGCCCGCGCGCTCGTCGATCGAGCTGCCGGTGGCGCCGATCCTGGCGGCGATGGTGCTCGCCCTGGTCATCCTGGCCATTACCGAATGGCTGCAACGGCAGTACACCAACGCCCCCGCGATCAATCACGCCGTCGACATCGGGCTCACCGCCGCGGCCACCGTGTTCGCCGCGACCGCGGCGGCCATGCTGCTGCCCGGCCGGGACGGGTACGGCGTCTATCTCGCGGTCAGCCTGACCGCGGTCGCCGACGCCTTCGGCTATGCCAGCCGGCCCGGCTGGAGCGTCTGGGTGTTGCTCGTGCTGACCGCCATCGGCCTGATCGCCGGGGCCCGGCGGCCCTCGGTGCTGTTGGCTGTCGTGTTGCTCGCGGCGATCGCGCTGTTCGCCATCCTCACGCCGCCCGAGGCGAACTGGATCCTCTTCTCGATCGGCAGCGCGGTGCTCGCCCTCACCGCCGGCTACTGCTGCTCGTCCGCGCGGCCGCGGTTCGCGCCGAGCGGCGTGCTGGCCATCGCCGCCCTCTACCTGCCGACCGCCATCTCCGTGCTGCCCGACGACAGCAAGAGCTGGCATCTGCCGGACAGCGCGGCGCACGACACCACACCGGGGCGCACCGCGCTGGCGATCGTGCTCGGCAGCGCGGTCGGCCTTGCCGTCCTGCACCACTTCCGGCCCCGCGGCCGGCCACAGTCCACCGACCCCGCGACGGACGAAGCGTTAGCGGATATATAGCCCCATCGCCGTCGTGTACCCGACGCCATAGCCGAGGAGGACGCGGAAATCCCCAGGCTCCACGTAGGATTGTCCCGCACCACCCCGCCGCCCCTACCCGACGGAGTGTAGTTTGCTCGCTATCCTGCTCGCCCTCGCCGCCGCCGCGCTCGTCGCACCGCTGTGGGTAAGGGCGCTGGGACGCAACGCTTTCTACCTGCTTGCCCTGGTGCCGCTCGGCGGCCTCGGCTGGGTCGTCGCGAATTGGGGTAGCACACAGCAGGTTCGGCTGGAGTGGGCGCCGAGCATCGAGATGAACATCGATCTGCGCTTCGACTCGCTCGCCGCGATCATGTCCGCGCTGGTGCTCGCCATCGGCGCGCTGGTGCTCTGCTACTGCGCCAGATACTTCGAGGACGACGAGCCGCGCCTCGGCCTGTTCGCGGCCGAGATGGTCGGCTTCGCCGCGGCCATGTTCGGCCTGGTGACCAGCGACAACATGCTGTTGCTCTTCGTTTTCTGGGAAGTGACGACGGTGCTGTCGTTCCTGCTCGTCGGCCACAATGCCGAGCAGGCGAACAGCCGGCGCGCGGCCATCCAGGCGCTGCTGGTGACCGCCGCGGGCGGGCTGGCGATGCTGGTCGGCCTGATCATCCTCGGCGAGACCAACCACAGCTACCTGCTCTCCGACCTGCTGGCCGCGGCACAACCGCCGAGCGGGCTCGCGGTGAACGTCGCGGTGGTGCTGATCCTGATCGGCGCGCTGAGCAAGTCCGCCGTGGTGCCGCTGCACTTCTGGCTGCCCGGCGCGATGGCCGCGCCGACGCCGGTCAGCGCGTATCTGCACGCCGCGGCCATGGTCAAGGCCGGTGTGTACCTGATCGCGCGGCTGGCCCCGGTGTTCGCGGAGAACCCGGTCTGGCATCCGCTCGTGCTCACCCTCGGCGTGGCCTCGATGCTGCTGGCCGGGTTGCGCGCGCTCGAGGTGGTCGACCTGAAGCTGGTGCTCGCCTTCGGCACGGTGAGCCAGCTGGGCTTCCTGGTCGTGCTGGTCGGTATCGGCACGCCGGACGCGGCGCTGGCCGGGGTGGCGATGATCGTGGCGCACGCGCTGTTCAAGGCGTGCCTGTTCATGGTCGTCGGGATCATCGATCACGGCGCGGGCACCCGGGATCTGCGGCGACTATCCGGGCTCGGCCGCCGGGCGCCGGTACTGTGCGGCATCGCGATCCTGGGCGCGTTGAGCATGGCCGGGATTCCGCCGCTGGTCGGGTTCGTCGGCAAGGAGAGCGCGCTCGGCGCGATCCTGGACGCGGACACCCTCAACGGGCCCGCGCGGGTGGCGCTCGCGGTCGGTGTGGTGTTCGGCTCGATGCTGACCGTCGGCTACAGCATTCGCTTCGTCTGGGGCGCTTTCGCGGACAAGCAGGGGGTCGCGCGGCCGACCGCGCACGGCGCGCATCGGGTGCGCCGGGTCTCCGACTACGCCGAAAGCCCCGGTCCGGTCGTGGAATTCGGCGACGAGCACGCACCCGACGACCGCAGCTGGCATGCGCCGGGGACGTTGTTCCTGGCCGCGCCCGCGGTGCTCGCGGTGGCCAGCCTGGCCGCGGGTCTGGCGGCGCCGGGGACCGACCGCCTGCTGAGCCCTTACGCCGAAACGTTTTCCGAAGACCTGCTCGCCTATCTGTCGCTGTGGCACGGCTTTACGGTCCCGCTGGGACTGACGGTCCTGATCATCGCGGGCGGCATCGCGCTGTTCCAGCTGCGCGACCGCCTCCGCGATCCGGCTCGCCCGCGGCTCGGCAACGCCGACCGGGCCTACGACGCGACCCTGCGCGGCATGGACCGGCTCTCGCTGCGGATGACCGGCGCGGTGCAGCGCGGATCGCTGCCGCTGAGCCAGGCGACCATCCTCGGCACGCTGATCATCCTGCCGACCGTGCTGCTCGCCCTCGGCACCCGCACCGGAGTCCAGCTGCGCCTGTGGGATTCGCCGTTGCAGGCGGTGATCGGCGCGATCATGGTCGCGATGGCGCTGGGCGCGACGGTGCTGCGCAACCGGCTGGCCAGCGTGCTCGTCGTCGGCGTCACCGGGTACGGCTGCGGCGTGATCTTCGCGCTGCACGGCGCGCCCGATCTGGCGCTGACCCAATTCCTGGTCGAGACACTGACTTTGGTCATCTTCGTGCTGGTGCTGCGCGCCTTCCCGGCGGAGATCGAGGCGGGCCGGGCGACCCCGTTCAAGTCCCGCCGGGCGGTGCTGGCCGCGCTGGTCGGCGCGGCTGTCACGGTGCTCGGCGCGTTCGCCGTGGCCGCGCGCACCGCCGAACCGATCTGGCACCGGATCCCCGATGCCGCTTACCAATTCGGCGGCGGTAAGAACGCGGTCAACGTGCTGCTGGTCGACGTCCGCGCCTGGGACACGCTCGGCGAGATCTCGGTGCTGGTGGTCGCCGCGACCGGCGTCGCCTCGCTGGTGTTCCGCAGCCGCCGCTTCGGCAGCGCGCCGCGCGCGGCCGATTCGCCCAACTACGACCCGGATCTGGTGAGCTGGCTGCCCGCCGGACGGCTGGTCGATCGCGCGGACCGCTCGATGGTCATGCAGATCACCACCCGGCTGGTGTTCCCGACCATCATGGTGCTGTCGGTGTACTTCTTCTTCTCCGGCCACAACGCGCCGGGCGGCGGTTTCGCCGGCGGACTCACCGCCGGGCTCGCGCTGACGCTGCGCTATCTCGCCGGTGGCCGGTACGAACTCGGCGAGGCGCTGCCGGTCGACGCGGGCCATCTGCTCGGGGCCGGACTGGCCCTGGCCGCCGGAACCGCCGTCGGCTCACTGTTTTTCGGCGTTCCGCCGCTGTCCTCGGCGATCTTCGAGGTGACGCTGCCGCTGCTCGGCCATATCAAGCTGGTGACCGCGCTGTTCTTCGATCTCGGCGTCTATCTGATCGTGGTCGGCCTGGTGCTCGATGTCCTGCGCAGCCTCGGCGCGCGTCTGGACAGCGAGCTGGCCACCAGCGAAACCACCTCGGCGACCGGAGGTTCCGCACAATGACCGCCAACCTGACACTACTGGTCGTCATCGGCATTCTGGTCGCCTGCGGGGTCTACCTGATCCTGGAACGCGCGGTGTCGAAGATGCTGCTCGGCCTGATCCTGTTCGGCAACGCGGTGAATCTGCTGATCATCACCCTGGCCGGCCCGGACGGCCGCGCACCCATCCAGGGCCAGACCGACACCACGCATCGTGACACCGCCGACCCGCTCGCCCAGGCCATGGTGCTCACCGCGATCGTGATCACCATGGGCCTGGCGGCCTTCGTGCTCGCGCTGGCCTACCGTTCCTTCACCATCACCACCACCGACGATGTCGAGAACGACCAGGAAGACGTCGATGTCGCCCGCAGGCGCGAGCGAGAGGATCCGGAAGATTGAACCTCTCCCCCGGCCTGCTGCCGATCCTCATGCCGCTGCCCGTGCTGGTGCCGCTGCTCGCGGCCGCGGGCACCCTGATCTTCGGGCGCAGGCCACGGACCCAGCGCACGCTCATGCTCGGCGCGCTCACCGCGGTCGTCGTCATCTGCGGGCTGCTGCTGTTCCTGGCCGACCGCGACGGCACCACCGCGTTGCAGGTCGGCAACTGGGAGACCCCGATCGGCATCACGCTGGTGGTGGATCGGCTGTCCGCGGGGATGCTGCTGGTCTCGTCGATCGTGCTGCTCGCCGTGGCGCTCTACGGTTCCGGGCAGAACATTCGCGACGGTGACGAACGGCAGCCGACCTCGATCTACCGGCCGACGTATCTGGTGCTGACCGGCGGGGTCGCGGCCGCGTTCCTGGCCGGTGACCTGTTCAACCTGTTCGTCGGCTTCGAGATCCTGCTCGCCGCCTCGTTCGTGCTGCTGACCGTCGGCGGCACGGAGGAACGCATCCGCGCGGGGGTGTCGTATGTGATGGTCTCGATGCTGTCGTCGCTGATCTTCCTGACCGGCATCGGCATGACCTACGCGGCCACCGGCACGCTGAACCTGGCGCAGCTGGCCCAGCGGATCGGCGCGGTGCCGGAGGGCACCCGCACCGCCATCTACGCGGTGCTGCTGGTGGCGTTCGGCATCAAGGCCGCGGTGTTCCCGCTGTCGAACTGGCTGCCCGACTCCTACCCCACCGCGCCCGCCCCGGTGACCGCGGTGTTCGCCGGCCTGCTCACGAAAGTCGGTGTGTACGCGATCATCCGGACGCACTCGCTGCTGTTCCCCGGCGGCGAGTTCGATTCGATCCTGCTGGTCTGCGGGTTGCTCACCATGCTGGTCGGCATCTTCGGCGCGATCGCGCAGAGCGACATCCGGCGGCTGCTGTCTTTCACCCTGGTCAGCCACATCGGGTACATGATCTTCGGCGTCGGGCTGGCCAGCACGGCCGGGCTGGCCGGCGCGGTTTTCTATGTGGCGCACCACATTCTGGTGCAGACCGCGCTGTTCCTGGTGGTCGGTCTGATCGAGCGGCAGGCGGGTTCGACCTCGCTGCGCCGGCTCGGCGGACTGGCTACCGCGAGTCCGATACTCGCCGTGCTGTTCCTGATTCCCGCGCTGAATCTCGGTGGTATTCCGCCGTTTTCGGGGTTCATCGGGAAGGTCGCGCTGTTGCAGGCGGGCGCGGAGGACGGCAGCGTGCTGGCTTGGACGCTGGTGGCGGGTTCGGTGCTCACCAGTCTGCTCACCCTGTATGCCATCGCGCGGGTGTGGAGCAAGGCTTTCTGGCGGCCGCGGGTCGAGGCACCGGAGGGACATCTCGCCGCCGCCAGAACGCCTTCGTTGATCGAGGATTCGACCGACATGCTCTACGACGAGCGCGCCCACCCCGGCCGGATGCCGTTGCTGATGGTGGGTTCGACGGCGGCATTGGTCGCGGTCGGACTCAGCCTTACCGTGCTCGCCGGACCGATCCTGCGGATTGCCGACCGAGCGGCCGACGACCTGCGCGATCCGGGCGTGTATATCACTGCGGTGCTGGGTAATTCGCCCGCCGAAACGGGAGCCCCCCGATGAGCGGGGTGAGTCGCGAGACGGTCGTGCGGGTCGGCGTGCTGGGCTGGCTCACCCTCGTCTGGATCGCGCTGTGGGGCGACCTCAGCATCGCCAATCTGCTGGCCGGGCTCGCGGTGGGCGCGCTGATCATGGTGGCACTGCCGCTGCCCCGGGTGCCGGTCAACGGGCGGCTGCATCCGCTGTCGATGCTCGAATTGATCGTGGTGGCCTCGTATTACGCGATCGAGTCCAGCCTGCAGGTGGCCTGGTTCGCCATCCGGCCCGCGAAACCGCCGGTCTCCGGGGTGCTGCGCGTCTACTTGAGCACCAAATCCGACATGGTGCTCGTGCTGTGCACCGACCTGTTGAACCTGATCCCGGGCACCATGGTGCTGGAGATCGATCGGCGGCGCTGCGTCGTCTACGTGCACGTGCTGGACGTGAGCAGCGACGCGGCGGTGGACAAGTTCTATCGGACGACCCGCCGCCTGGAGAAGCTGCTCATCTCCTCGTTCGAGCGCCACTCCGAATGGCGCTCGACCCCATCCAGGCCGCCAGAGGGGGAGCTGTGACTGTCGTCGCCATCATCGCCGGCGTGCTGCTGACCGCCGCCGCCGTGATCACCAGCTATCGCATCCTGGCCGGGCCGAGCACCCTGGACCGGATCGTCGGCATCGACTCGCTGATGGCGATCGCCGCCTCCGGGCTGGCGGTCTGGGCGGCCTACAGCGAGGACACCACGATCATCCCGGCGATCATCGCGCTGGCCTTGGTCGGCTTCCTCGGTTCGGCCGCCGTCACCCGCTTCCGTGTGAAGGACGAACAACAGTGACCTCAAAGCTGCTGGGCCGACCGGCATTCCAGGACGGAGGCGACCGATGACCGTGTGGCAGTGGATCTCCGGCGCGCTCATCCTGTTCGGCGCCACCCTCGCGCTTACCGCGTCCATCGCGATCGTGCGTTTTCCGGACACCCTCACCCGCATGCACGCCGCCACCAAACCCCAAGTGATCGGCCTGATCCTGGTCTTGGACGGGGCCGGCATCGAACTACTCGGCCACGGCAACGTCTGGGCCCTCGTCCTGGTCGGCCTGTTCACCCTGCTGACCGCCCCGGTGGTCGCCCACCTGATCAGCCGCACCGCCTACCGCGAACAGAGCCACCGCGACGGCCTGCTCACCGTGAACGAGCTCGGCAACACCATCGACTGACGCTCAGTGCGAAGCGGTTTCGACCTCGCGCTGCGACGCCGCGGTCTGCCGCTGCCCGGCGAACCAGGTGGCGTGGAAGCCCGCGGCCAGTCCGGCGAGCAGCGCGAGCACGACCGTGCCGGCCAGGACCGGGTATTCGGCCATCTGCACCGGCAGGAAGCGGTAGGACAGCAGCAGCACGGCGAGCACCAGCACGCCGCCCGCGACCAGCCGGACGCGGAACCAGCCCCAGCCGCGTTCCGGATCGCGCAGCGCGGACTCGACGGTCAGGCACAGCACCGCGCCCGCGACCAGGTCGACGCCGTAGTGGTAGCCGAAGCCCAGGGTCGCGGTCACCGTGGCGAGCAGCCAGAACGCGCCGCCCCAGCGCACCACGCTCGGCGCCGGACCGCCGTCGGTATCGCGGCGGGTGTGCAGGAACACCGACAACGCCCACGCGGTGTGCATGGACGGCATGCAGTTACGCGGAGTGGCGGAGTCGAACGGCATCGGCATCGGGTTGCGGTCCAGCGGCGGCACCACGCTCGGCCAGTAGTTGCCCAGCTGTAGTCCGTGCCCGTCCGCGCCGAACGCGAACATCGGCCCGACCACCGGGAAGATCACATAGACGATCGGGCCGACCAGCCCGAGCACCAGAAACGTGCGCACCAGATAGTGGGTGGGCCAGCGGCCGCTCGATACCACCCGGCGCAGCTGCCACACCGCAACCACGATCGCCGCGACCGGCAATTCGATGTAGACCCAGTGCAGCACCCCGTAGACGACCGGCCCGAGCACATCGAGCACCCGGCCCATCACCCAGGACGGATCGCCCAGCGCGTGATCGGCGAGCAGCACGTATTCGTCGAGCACCGTCGGCCTGCTCATGATGGTGACGTGCAGCCACACATCACCGACCTTGGTGGCAAGAATAAGTAGCGCACCCAGCGCGGCGGCATGCAGCGCGTTGCGGCGTTCGGTGCCGTCCCAGCGCAACCACGCGTATGCCGCGAGTCCGGTGAGCACGATCACCGGACCGTTGCCGATCGCGAACGACTCACCGGCCAGCAGCCGGATCCCCGCCCACACCACGTCGATGGTCACGGCCGCACTCAGCGCGATGATCCGCCGCCGGGTCGAAATGCCAACCAGCGCAAGGACCAGACCGGCCCACGGCACCGACATCGACTTGGGGGTGCCGACGTAGTCCTGCCACAGGCTGCCCAGCGGACCCTGGAACCCTTCGTTCATCGCCACGATCTGCAGCGCGATCAGCAGTACCGGCACCGCGGCGACGCCCGCCGCGACCCAGACCCGGGCCGGCGGCACACGCAACCGAGGAGCGGCACTTCCTACTCTGGGTCCCGGGTCTTCGACAAGCACTCGACCATAGTAAACGGGGGGTGAACGCCATCCCACTGGCCGACTGAACATTTGGGGACGGCAGTCGGCGAAGCCGGCGGGGTGGGTGAATAATGCGCAACCGTACCCACCGCGACAGTTACTGCTCGAGCTCCTTGACCAGCGCGTCTACCACCGCGACCAGGTCGCCCTGGGCAGCGGCGGCGACTTTGCGCTGCCGCTGGTATGACGCACCTCGCTCCGGGATCTCCGCGACGAAGGCCAATTCGTCCGCGCAGCCGAGCCGTTTCGCGGTCGGCTCCAACCGGTTCAGCAGGTCGGTCACGTCGTCGGTGACCAACCGCTCGTTGCTCTTGTCGTCCACGATGACGATCGCGTCCAGGCCGTAGCGGGCGGCCCGCCACTTGTTCTCCTGCACGTGCCACGGCGGCAGCGAGGGCAGCGTCTCGCCCTCCTCGAGCCTGCGGTCCAGGTCGACGATCAGGCAGTGGATCAGCGCGGCCATCGCGGCCAGCTCGGCGCGGGTGGACACCCCGTCACACACCCGGACTTCGATCGTCCCCCACTTCGGCGCCGGGCGGATGTCCCAGTGCATCCCGCCGAGCTGCTCGAACACCCCCGTCTTGAACTGGTCGTGCACGAAATGCTCGAAGCCACGCCAGTTTTCGAACTGGAATGGCAGGCCGGCCGTGGGTAGCTGCTGGAACATCAGCGTCCGGTTGCTGGCGTAACCGGTGTCCGAGCCCGCCCACATCGGCGAGGACGCGGATAGCGACAGCAGGTGCGGATAGTGGATCAGCAGCGCGTTCAGGATCGGAAAGACCTTGTCCCGGTGCGAGACTCCGACGTGCACGTGCACGCCCCAGATCATCATCTGGCGGCCCCACCACTGGGTGCGCTCGATCAGCTCATCGTAGTGCTCCGAGCGGGTCAGCTGCTGCGCCGACCACTGCGCGAACGGATGCGTGCCCGCGCAGAACAGATCGACGCCGAGCGGGTCGGCGGCGCGCCGGACCGCGGTCATGGTGCCGTGCAGGTCCTCGACCGCGTCGCCGACGGTCTCGTGCACCCCCGTGACCAGCTCGACGGTGTTGCGCAACAACTCCTTGGTCACCTGTGGGGTGCCGTCGTGCGCGTGTAGATCGCCCAGTGAATCGAACACCGCCGCAGCGGTATTCGATAGATCGCGGCTCACCTTGTCGACGAGTGCGATTTCCCACTCGATGCCTATGGTGGGCCGGGGCGATCCATGGAAGGGAACGTGTTCTCTGCCTGCCCCGGCCATATCGGCTCCTGCGCTACTGGATCACACCGCAGGCAACGCGGCCGCCCGCGTCGCCTGTCGCTAGCGTCGTATCGTCCGGGCCGGCAACGCCGTCGGCTCGGAGGTACCGGTTCGGGATGTTGCCGAAGTTGTCGGCATCGGCGTGGATCATCAACGCCTTGTTCTTCAGATCGTCCAGGGTCACCGCGTCGGTGGTGGTGACCAGCTTCGCGCTGCCGTCCGAGCGGACCTCGAGCGAAGTGAGGTCGCCGCTGGCCGGGTGCGTGTTGGCGCTGCCGACCTGCAGATGGCCACCGGCGGAAAGGAAGTCGCCGGACGGGCCGCCGGTCGGCGCGACCGAGTTGGCCTCGCACTTACCGATCGAGTGGATGTGCAGGCCGTGGAAACCGGGGCGCAGGCCGTGCGCCTCGACGGTGAACTGCAGGTGGTTGCCGTCCTTGACGATGTTGGCGGTGGCGACCGAGGCGCCGGCGGCGTCCTTCAGGTCGACCTTCACGCCGGCGTTCGAGTCCGCGCTGCCGGTTTGCTTGCCGGATTCACTGGCCGGCGGGGCGGCCGCGCCGCTCCACACGGGCGGGGTCGTTCCCTTGACGTCACTCGACTCCTGGCTGTTGGTGCAGCCTGCGAGGCCGAGGACCGCGACCGCGAGCACCGGGGTCACAGTCCGCCAGGACGGGCGACGAGTTGTGGACGGGGCCATCGGGGAACTCCTTTATGAGTACCGAGTTTACGAAGTTTACGAGTAAAGCTGGGTGGACACGTTCGTTACCGGACAAGATGATGCCACGTCCGCCGTGTCGCGCCGTGACAGGCCCGTTCAGCGGCAGGTCGCCAGTTGACCCGACCGCGGTCGCCAGTTGTCAGTTACCCGTCACGATGACGGTTACACCGGGCGAGGACTCGCCCAATCCACTCGACTTCGATTCCGCGGTGATGCCGAGCTCCTGCGCGATGGCCTGCCCGGCCTCTTTATCGCCCGGCGAATTGCCGTAGTACACCGTCGTTTTCGGGATATTGACGCCGGGGTAGTTGCCCGTCTCGACGACATTCCAGCCGTCGGCGGTGAGCTGATTCGCGGTCTTGCCGGCCAGCCCGGCGATCATGCTGTTGTTCAGCACGCGCACCGGAACCGCCTTCGCGGCGGCCGCCGAGGTGGTGGGCGGCGTCGTGGTGGTCGTCGTGGGCGGCGCGGCGGAGCTGGACGGCGCGGCGTCCGACGTCTTCGCGACGGTGGTGCTCGCGGGCACCTGCGGCGCGGCGGTGGCGGTGGTCGAGGTGGCCGATTCCGACGGGCCGGAACTCGACGGGTCGGCGTCGGACTTCGACAGCGACATCGCTCCCAGGCCACCGAATACGATGGCCAGTGCGATCAACACCATCGCCAACGCTCGCAATGGCGGCCCACCGGAGGTGGGATTCGGGTAGCTCACCTAGTCGAGCCTAGCCCGGTCATACCTGGAAACCGAGCCGTCGCGCGGCCCTGGCTTTTTGCCTGCTCGCCCGCAGCCGGCGCAGCCGCTTGACCAGCATCGGGTCGGCGGCCAGCGCTTCCTGCCGGTCCACCACGGCATTGAGCACCTGGTAGTACCGGGTGGGCGACATGCCGAACAGCTCCCGGATGGCTTCTTCCTTGGCCCCCGCGTACTTCCACCACTGGCGCTCGAAGGCCAGGATGTCGTGTTCGCGACGGCTCAGCCCGTCGCCGTCGCCGGTCGATTCCGCTGCCGTGACATCGTCGCTCGCGGAAGGGTCGCCCTGGATCGCGGAAAGATTCCGTGCCGCTGCGCCGTCCATCTTGCTCCCTCGCCGAGTTACCACCAGACGAAAAATGGTGCTTGTACGTCGCGGATCATTCAACCACGAGACCGTGGGATCGCCGGGTCTACGGCGCGGCGTGTTCCCTACCTGCCGGTAGGCGTGTCGCGGGAAGGTTGCCGCCCCCGCACGGCCGGCGGCGGGACGGCGCGGCAATAATTGGTCCCATGGCTATCCTCCCGATCGTGATCGTCGGCGACCCGGTTCTGCACAACCCGACCGAACGGGTCACCCAGTCGCCGGAGGAATTGGCCGAGCTCATCGCGGACATGTACGACACGCTCGACGCCGCGCACGGCGTCGGCCTCGCGGCCAACCAGGTGGGGGTGCCGCTGCGGTTGTTCGTCTACGACTGCCCGGACGTCGCCCCCGACGGCACCGCCACCCGACGCCGCGGCGCGGTGATCAACCCCGTGCTGGAGACCTCGGCCATCCCCGAAACCATGCCGGATCCGGACGACGACGAAGAGGGTTGCCTGTCGGTGCCCGGCGAGCAGTATCCGACCGGCCGGGCCGAGTGGGCCAAGGTCACCGGCACCGACGAGCACGGCAAGCCGGTCGAGATCGAGGGCAAGGACTTCTTCGCCCGGATGTTGCAGCACGAGGTCGGGCACCTGGACGGGTTCCTCTACGTCGACGTGCTGATCGGGCGCAATGCCCGCGCGGCGAAGAAGGCGATCAAGCGCAACGGCTGGGGCACACCGGGACTCAGCTGGATCCCCGGTACGGTCGCGGATCCGTTCGGCCATGACGACTGACGGTGCCGGCACCGGCGCGTCCATTCCGCTCGGCCGCCGGGTAGTCCTGCGTTATCGACTGCCCGCGGGTTATCCACAACCGCTCACCGACGTGATCGGCGAACTCCTTTCGCTGGATCCGCCGACCGTGCGCGGAGCCGACGGGCAGGTCGTCTCGGTGACGCCGGATCGGGTGGTCGCACTGAAAGCATTGGGGCCCAGGCCGATTCAGACCAGGGAGATCCGGTCGCTGGAATCGGCGGCGGCGGACGCCTGGCCGGGTATCGAGCGCACCTGGATCGACGGGTGGCTGGTGCGCGCCGGGCACGGGTACACCGGTCGCGCCAATTCCGCTGTGCCGCTGGGCGATTCCGACGGACCCGCGGTGGTGACGCCGGACGCGATCCAGCGCATCGGCGAGTGGTACACCGCGCACGGGCTGCCGCTGCTGCTCGCGCTGCCCGATCGGCTCGCGCCCATCCCGCCGGGCTGGGACAGCTGGCGGGAGACCGTCGTGCTGGCCATCGACATCGAGAATTTCGTGCTCCCGCAAGGACCTTCGATGGTGCGCGTCGCCACCGCGCCGGATCACGCCTGGCTGGAGTTGAATCGCTACGAAGGGGAACCGCCTACGCCGCAACGACCTTCGTCGCGGGAACCGGATGTCGAGGTGCTGACCGCCGTGCGCGACGGCGAACTGGGCTTCGCCTCGCTCGGCGTGCCGACGCCGATCGCGATCGGGCGCGGCGCGGTCACCACCGCGCCGGACGGGCGGCGCTGGGTCGGCCTCACCTGTGTGGCGGTCGGCGCGGAGCATCGCCGCAAGGGGCTCGGTTCGCTGGTGTGCGCCGAGTTGATCCGGTGGGGGCACGGGCGCGGTGCGACGCACGCGTACCTTCAGGTCGAGGCCGGAAACAGCGGCGCGCTGGCGCTGTATCGCGAGCTGGGTTTCGTCGAGCATCACATGTATCGGTACGCGTCTCCGACCAACCACCCCCACGGGTCCGCCGACCTCCGGTAAAACGGAGTCATAGCCCAACGAAGGAAGGCACCTGTGCGCCTCGCCACCTGGAACGTCAATTCGATTCGCTCCCGGCTCGACCGGGTCGCGGAATTTCTGGATCGCCAGGATATCGACGTGCTGGCCATCCAGGAGACGAAGTGCCGCGACGACCAGTTCCCGTTCGAGCGGTTCGACGAACTCGGTTACGAGGTCGCCCATCTCGGCATCAACCAGTGGAACGGGGTCGCCATCGCGTCCCGGGTCGGACTGAAGGATGTGGAGTTCGCCTTCCCGAATCAGCCCGGCTTCGACAAGGAGGCCGGTGAGTCGCTGATCAGCGCGCCGGTCGTCGAGTCCCGCGCGCTCGGCGCGACCTGCGGCGGGGTCCGGGTCTGGAGCCTGTACGTGCCCAACGGCCGCGCCCTGGACGACCCGCACTACACCTACAAGCTGGAATGGCTTGCCGCCCTGCGCGACAACGGCGCCCGCTGGCTCGCCGAAGATCCCGAGGCGAAGATCGCCCTCGTCGGTGACTGGAACATCGCCCCCACCGACGACGACGTCTGGTCCGTCGACTTCTTCGAAAACAAAACCCACACTTCCCAACCCGAGCGCGACGCCTTCCAGTCCTTCCTCGACACCGGCTTCGCCGACGTCATGCGCCCCTTCGCCCCCGGCCCCGGCATCTACACCTACTGGGACTACACCCAACTCCGCTTCCCCCGCAAAGAGGGCATGCGCATCGATTTCATCCTCGCCTCCCCCGCCTTGGCCTCCACCGCCACCGACGCCGTAGTCGACCGCGAAGAACGAAAAGGCAAGGGCGCCAGCGACCACGCCCCGGTAATCGCCGACTTCACCGTCTAGACCACCGCCGATAGCACGCCGACTTCGCGCCGGAGCGAACGCCGGCGACAAGCATTGACCCCTACCTGTTCACTTGGTAATCTTTGAGAGTCCGAGGGATGCAGAGTGGAGTTGGCGAGGAGGTGCACATGGCCCGCAAAATCGTTGTCGACGACGAGGTATTCAAGGCACTCGTCGCAGCGCGGGTCGATTTCGAGAGCGAGAACGATGTTCTCCGGCGTCTCCTTCTCGCGGGTGACGATAGTTCGCCACCCCCCAGCCCCAGCACCCTCGATACGGCCGGTCAGCCGCGCGTCGGGCAGTTAGCGATCCTGCTGGAGCGTGGCTTGATCCGAAGCGGCGACGAGCTTCAGCACCACCGCATCCGAAAAGGTCAAGTCTTCACGGCCACGGTCCTCGACGGTGGATTGATCCAGACAGCCGAAGGCGTTTACGGCTCGCCGTCGCCAGCGCTCAAAGCGTTGGTCGGATCCGATATCAACGGTTGGCACTACTGGATTCACACTCGCTCAGGCAAGACGCTACGCGAGCTGCGGGCCTCGCTCTAATCTTGCAATCTTTGCCGATTTGATCAGTCAAAGATAAAGAGAACCGACCGCCCCTCCCTGGTGCGGGAGCGGACGATCGGCCATGTCCGCCTATCTTATCAAAGGTGCTTCGATGAGTAACCCGCAACGCGCGTGTCCTCGATCTCACCGGGGACACCGATGACCTCCTACGACAAGCCGTTCAAGACACACGCACAGCAGTTGGACCTGCTCCGTGAGCGCGGCATGCACATCGCCAGTTTCGATCGGGTCCTGGATCTCTATGAATTCGACCGACGCCTCCGATTGCATATCTTGGATGCAATCGACAGCGTCGAGGTAGCCTTGCGAGTGCGGCTCGGCTACACACTCGGCGCAGGCGACGCGTTCGCCCATCTCGACCGTGCGGCACTGGACGAAACGTTCACCCAGTACGATGGCCGGAATCCCATTGCAAGCCAGTCACCTTGGTTGTCCAGCGAGCATGCCAAATGGTTGACGAATGTCCGCCGGGACGAGGAACGATCGAAACACGACTTCGTCAGGCACTTCAAATCCAAATACGGAATGCCGCTGCCTGTCTGGGTTGTCACGGAACTTCTGACCTTCGGCAGCGCAGCAACGTTGCTCGCCGGCTTGAAACAACGACAGAAGAACATGATCGCGGCCGAGTTCGGGATCTTCGACGAGCATTGCGAAGGTGACGGCGCAGCACTGACCAAGTGGATCGCCAATCTCGTCTACCTGCGCAATACATGCGCCCACCATGGCCGCCTGTGGAATCACAACGTCGTCGATCAGCTCGGCAGGCTCGAGGGAACTCCTGATCTCGCCCATGCGAGCGGAGTGCATCAACGCTCACGGATCTATGCGTCGCTCGCTGTACTCGCCTACCTCACCAGCCAACTCGACCCCAAGTCGACGTGGCGTACCGACACCGCCACATTGGTCGAGTCCGGCCTAGCTGCTGTCGGTGAGTCACCCGATCGGATCGGTTGCCCGCCGCTGTGGAACCGCGAACCCATATGGTCCCCGGACTACCAGCCACCAGCAGATCCGCTCACCGTCGAGCACCGCGAAATTCTGCGACAGTTCGAGTGCATCGGCACAGCTGACGCCGGCTTGATTATTGATGCGAGTTCGAACGCCAAACGCCGTGCCAGCGCAGTGCGGTATCACCGTGCACGCAGTGAACTGCTTGGTTTGCCGGTCGGAAACACCTACCGGTTCCCGGTATTTCAATTCGACACTACCAATGCGTGCATAAACCCTCTCGTGGCCTACGCCAACATGGCAATCGAGGCCAAGACCAGCCCTTGGGATGCTGCAACATGGTGGAGTACACCGAACATCAACATGGACAACACCACACCGATGGATTCGCTGCAGGCCGGAATCCTGACGCAGGCGCTGATCGACACTGCACTCTTCCGCGAGGACTCCGCGCGCTAGTCCCGGCCCTGGCATCTACACCTACTGGGACTACACCCAACTCCGCTTCCCCCGCAAAGAGGGTATACGCGTCGACTTCATCCTCGCCTCCCCGCCCTCTCCGCCACCGACGCCGTAGTCGACCGCGAAGAACGAAAGGCAAGGGCGCCAGCGACCACGCACCGGTAATCGCCGAATTCACCGTCTAGGCGAGCAGATTCGTCACCGGACCCACTGCTCGAGCGACCCAGTGTCGAGAGCGAGTTCGACCGGCGAAGGAAGCGCCACCTCAGCACCGAACGACGTTGTCGCGACCTGCTGATAGTGCCCCGCACGGAGGCCGCTGTAGACAGTAACCTCGCGGGATTCTCTATCGATGAACAAGTAAACGGAAATACCCGTCGTCGCATAGATACGCACTTTGCCTGTTCGGTGCGTCCGGTCGTTGTCCTCTTCAGGTGAAGTGACTTCGACGACCATGAGCACTGAATCCGCATTCGCCCATTCACCTTGACCTACAAAAGCTTCAGCGTCGGCCAGTACGCCATCTGGCCGCACCCGTCCGGTTCGATCGTCACCGACGACGAGTCCCTGGCTGGCCGATAACCACAACTCCGGCCGGTGCCGCAGGCAGAGGCGTATCAACCACGCGATGATGCAGCCGTGGTTGCCATCAGGCAGCGGCTTGGCACTCAATTTCCCCTCGATGAATTCCAATCGCAAGCCCTCAGCGATGCGATCGGCAGCTCCCGCGAGTTCTTCGAACTCGCCAGTGCTCATCTGCGGTGCCTGGACTCCCATGGCGCAACGGTAACGACACCGACCGACAACTGAGCAGGCTTTATCGTCCGATGGCTTAGGCGACGCCGGGTTGTCGGCCGCTTCCGCGGCCGTTGTGCTGACGCGCTTCCTGCGGAGCTACGGTCACCGGGTTCTGCGGGGCTGTAACCGCAGGTACGCGGTACTTTTACGGGTTCATCTCGTAGGTGCCCGCGAGTGCCCTGGCCTGGGCGAAGACCTGCTCGAAGCGGGCGCGGTCGGCGACCGGGCGGCGGATCAGGTCGAGGGCGCGGGTCTGCTGGGCCTTGGTCGCGGCGGGCTTGGTGTGCAGGGTCAGCGCGTTCTTGGCGAACTCGCGGACGAAGTTGTCGAAGATCTGGTCGAGCAGGGCTGGGCTGGTGCCTTCGATCTCGGCTTGTTCGAGGATGAGTTGCGCGTAGGGCAGGGCGGTGAACAGCTCGCCGAGGGCGAAGAGGAAGTCGACGTCGCGCTGCTGTGCGGCGGTGGGAGCCGCTGCGGCGAGCAGGGTTTGGAAGGCGAGGGCCTGCTCCAGGAACACCGCGACATTCGGTACGTGGGTGAACTTTTCGAAGACCGCACGCCAGTCGGTGAACCGGATGCGGCCGAGGCCGCTGCTCGGACCCTGCCGGAACAGGAACTCGTCGTCGGCGGCATCCCGGCGGGTAGGCACCGGAGCGTATGCGGCACCGGCGAATTCGGCACGCAGCTTCGGCACGGCCGCCCCGGCCCGGGGCGCGAGCCGGCGACTCGACCAGCTCAGCGCGCCGGAGACCGCGCGTACCGTGCCCTTCGGCGCGGAACCCGCACCGGGCAGGAATTGCAGCGCGGCGAGGCCGGCATCGGCGGGATGGAACATGAAGTTGGCCATGAACTTCAGCGACAGCGCCATGTTCACGTGCACCGTGCCCTCGAGCCGGGGCAGCCCGAACAGCCCGAGCATCGCCATCGGGAAGTACATGTCCTTCTCGAAACCGCGGGCCGCGATCACGTCCGCGAGATCCTCGATGATCCGCTGCCCCTGCCGGGTGACGGTCATCTTCTCGATCGCGTTGAACAGCAGGTAACGGCGGTCTTCCGGGGAGGCCGAACGCATGTAGTCGATGGCCCGCTCGCTGTAGAGCTTCATCGCCATCAACCGCGCGTACGAGTCGGTCATCAGCGCCTGCACCTGCGGGAACTCGGTCACCCTGTGCCCGAACAGGATTCGGTTCTCCGCGTGCGTAATCGCCTCGTAGTAGGCGTGTTCACACGCGCCGACGGCACCGAAGCCGAGATTGAACTTGCCGACGTTGACGGTGTTCATCGCCGCGTGGAACGCCGCCTCGCCGCGATGCAGGATGTCTTCCTCGGCCACCGGATAACCGTCGAGATCGAAAGCGGCCACATACATCTGGCCGTCGACCACATTGCCGCGCAGGTGGTAGTTCTCGTGCTTGCTGTCCGCGAGGAAGAACAGGTACCCCTCGTAATCCTGTTGCGTCGGTTTGCTGTCCAGCGCCTTGGAGCTGTCGATGATCGGCTTGTCCGAGCGCCGCCCGAACACCGAGACCAGCGCGGCCTGGTTGCCGTTGCCGATGTAGTGCTTGCCGCCGGTGGCCCGATAGCCGCCGCCCGGCTGCGGCTCGACCATCATGTCGGTCGAGTAGACGTCGGCGCCGTGATCCTTCTCGGACAGGCCGAAGGCGAAGATCTCGCCGGAATCCAGCAGCGCCGCCGCACGCTGCTTGGCCGCCGCGTTGTCGCTCTGCCAGATCGGCCCGAGGCCGAGAATGCTGACCTGCCAGACGTACCAGTACTGCATGGAGTAGAAGCCGAGGATCTTGCTCATCATCGCGATCCGCCCGGTGTCCCAGCGCTTGTCCGGATCACCGCCGGCCTCGGCGGCCGGGGTGAGGAAGGTCGCGAAGACACCCTCGCGCTTCACGAAATCGAGGAACTCGGTGTACCAGACCCGATCCCGGTCCTCCTGCTTCAGCACCGCCTTGCCGCGGGCCTCGAACCAGTCGACGGTCGCGCGCAGCAACCGCCGGGTCTCGCTGTCGAACTCGGCAAATTCGCAGGTCTTCGGGTTGAACAGGGTTTCGGTCATCGCTGACTCCTCGGCCGTGACATCGCGCTCGCGCCTGCGGACAGGTCGCTCGACAAGGGCAGCCGGCCGTCTCCGGCCGACTTCATGCACGACTGTAGCATTAACATTCATGAATGTAGGAAGTTGATCTACAGGCGTCGGACCAGCGAGAACCCGGCAACTCACGCTGCTATGTTGGTGCCCATGGGTAGCGATTCGGCCGTACAGCCGCGGCAACGGGCGCCGCACCTCGGCCCGGAGCGCCGCCGCCCGCAGGTCCTGGACACCGCGCTGGCCATCGCGGTCGAGCACGGCATCGCGGCGATCACCATGGCCGCCATCGCCGAGCGGATGAACGTGACCAGGCCGGTCGTCTACGCCTGCTTCGCCGATCGGGTCGAGCTGATCGAGGCGCTCATCCAGCGCGAGGAGAGCTACCTGGTCGACGACCTGCTCGGGGTGATGCGCCGCCGCGACGTCGACGCGGGCGAGACCGTGTTCATCGAGGGCTTCCGGGCCCTGCTGGAAAAAGCGACCGCGCGCCCCGACGCGTGGCGGCTGCTCTACGGCAATCCCGATCCGGCTGTTGCGGATTCGTTCGGCCGCGGCCGCGCCCTGGCCATCGAACGGTGCAGCGCGCTGCTGCGGCCGACCCTGCGTGCCTGGGGCACCGAGGACGCCGACCGCAAGCTGCCGGTGCTGGTCGAGCTGTGGGTTTCCGCAGGTGAAGGCGCGGTGCGCACCCTGCTGGCCGACGACGGCGAGTGGACCGCGCCGGATCTCGGCGCCTTCGTCGGCGCGGCGGTCTACCGCGCGCTGCGGCACGCCTGACGCTGTCCTGACAAATAGTCGGCTACTTGCCGAACAGCTAGTCGAAATGCCTCCCGATGCCGCGATGTTCCGGCAGAATTCGCCCCGTCGGGGGTGGATTCCGCCACTGCGCCCGACCGGCCATCACTACGATGGTGACCAGTTGAACCAGGCCACAAGCCAGGCAGGAGGTGCGGTCATGGCGTTCTATCGACAGGTAGGAGCGGTGCCGCCGAAACGGCATACACAACATCGGGATGAGCAGGGACAGCTCTACTACGAGGAGCTGATGGGCGAGGAGGGTTTTTCCGGCGATTCCTCGCTGCTCTACCACCGTGGGCTGCCGCCCGCGATCGTCGACTCGACGGTGTGGGAGCTGCCCGACCAGACGACCACCCCGAATCATCCACTGCGGCACCGGCATCTGCGGTTGCCCGAGTTGTTCCCGGACGACACCCCCGCCCGCACCGACGCGGTGACCGGACGACGCCTGATCCTCGGCAATGCCGATGTGCGCATCTCCTACGTCGTGGCCAAGGGCGTGTCCCCGCTGTACCGCAACGCGATCGGCGACGAGCTGGTCTACGTGGAATCCGGTGCGGCCGTGCTCGAAACGGTCTTCGGCCCGGTGCCCGCGCGCCAGGGCGACCAGGTGCTCATTCCGCGCGCGACCACCCACCGCTGGCTGCCCACCGGTCAGGAACCGTTGCGCGCGTACGTGATCGAGGCGTCCAGCCACATCACCCCGCCGAAGCGGTACCTGTCGAAGTTCGGCCAGCTGCTCGAGCACGCACCGTACTGCGAGCGCGATCTGCACGGCCCGGCCGAGACGCTGACCGCGACCGGCACCGACGTGGAGGTGCTGGTAAAGCACCGGCCCGGCGGCAAGGTGGTCGGCACCCGGCTGCTGTACGCCACGCACCCGTTCGACGTGGTCGGCTGGGACGGGTGCCTGTACCCGATCACCTTCAACATCAGCGACTTCGAACCGATCACCGGCCGTATCCATCAGCCGCCGCCGGCTCACCAAGCCTTCGAGGGGACCAACTTCGTGGTCTGCAATTTCGTGCCGCGCAAGGTCGACTATCACCCGCTGTCGATCCCGGTGCCGTACTACCACTCCAACGTCGACTCCGACGAGATCATGTTCTACTGCGGCGGAAACTACGAGGCGCGCAAGGGATCCGGCATCGCGCAGGGCTCGGTGTCGGTGCACCCGGGCGGCTACGCGCACGGCCCGCAGCCCGGCGCCTACGAGCGCAGCATCGGGCTCGACTACTTCGACGAACTGGCCGTCATGGTCGACACCTTCCGTCCGCTGGAACTCGGTGAAGGCGCCCTCGCCTGCGAGGATCCGGCCTACGCGTGGACCTGGTCCGGCCGGGGGCCCGCGTGAGGACTCGCGTCGAAGTACCCGGCGATTCGCTGTTCGGTACGGACAACCTGCCCTACGGCGTGTTCGCCCCCGAGGGCCAGAACTACCGGGTCGGAACCCGATTGGGTGATTCCGTCATCGATCTCGCGACCGCACTGGGCGATCCGGAATTCGGTGAAGCGAGCCTGGCCGCGCTCATGGCGCAGGGCCCGCGGCGCTGGCGCGAGGTGCGCGAACGCGTCCGCGAGCTGGTCGACAACGAAATCGACAGTGCCGCAATACATAAGCTGAACGATGTGCGGCTCGGCCTGCCGGTGCCGATCGGCGACTACGTCGACTTCTACGCCAGCCTCGACCACGCGACGAACCTCGGCCGCCTGTTCCGCCCGGACAGCGAGCCGCTGCTGCCGAACTGGCGGCACCTGCCGGTCGGCTACCACGGCCGGGCGGGCACCGTGGTGGTGTCCGGCACCGAGGTGATCCGCCCCAACGGTCAACGCCGAACCGACTCGGGCACACCGGATTTCGGACCTTCGCGACGACTCGACATCGAGGCCGAGCTCGGTTTCCTGGTCGGCGTCGGCTCCGAACTCGGCGATCCGGTGCAGACCGGCGACTTCGCCGAGCGGGTGTTCGGGGTGGCGCTGGTCAACGACTGGTCCGCCCGCGACATCCAGGCCTGGGAGTACCAGCCGCTCGGCCCGTTCCTCGGCAAGTCCTTCGCGACGTCGCTCTCGCCGTGGGTCACGCCGCTGGCCGCGCTGGAATCCGCGCGGGTGCCCACCCCGGAGCAGAACCCCGAACCCCTGCCCTACCTGCGCGAAACGGACCAGTGGGGGCTCGATATCGACCTGACGGTGTCCTGGAACGGCGAGGCGGTCTCGCACCCGCCGTTCTCCCGGATGTATTGGTCGCCCGCGCAGATGCTGGCCCATCTCACCGCGAACGGCGCCAGCACCCGCACCGGCGACTTGTACGCCTCCGGCACCATCTCCGGACCGGACCCCGATCAGCGCGGCTCGTTCATCGAACTGTCCTGGGGCGGAAGCGAACCCATCCTGGTGAACGGTCAGAAGCGCACGTTCCTGGAGGACGGCGACGAGGTGGTCATCACCGCGTCCGCGCCCGGCCCGGACGAGCGGCGCATCGGTCTCGGTGAAGTCCGGGGCCGGATCCGCCCCGCACACCCGCGCGGATAGCCGGACCACACTACGCCGCGAGCCGGGCCGAATCGATCGGCCCGGCTCGCGTCGTTCGCGCTGAATCTATTGTCCCGCAACGGCTCCCCGGCCGGCGTACACCACCGCGATGAACCCGGTCAGATCCTCGATGAGCGTGTCCACGCCGTCCGGCGTGCCACCGTCGTCGTGATGGTGCAGCCAGTCCGCGACCAGTTCGAACATGCCGCCGACGGTGGCCAGCGCCAAGGCCAGCCGGGCTCGCTGCACGCGCGGATCGCCGTCCGGCTCGCCGGACCACTCCCGATCCAGGAACGCCGCCGACCAGCGCCGGTTGCTGCGCCGGATCCGCTCGACGGTCGGCGAAATACCGCCCGCCTCACCGAAAGTCACCTTCGCCAGGCGCGGGTCGTCGGCGATGGCGTGCACGAACGCCGCGAGCACCGGCTCGGCCCGCTCGGGCCAGGCGAGTTCGGCGGCCGCGACGGCACCGGTGATCACCCGTTGCTGGATCTGCGCGGTGAGCTGCTCGAGCAGCGCGATGTAGCACGCTTCCTTGCTGTCGAAATGGTCGTAGAACCCCTTGGTTCCGACATACGCGCGCTGGCAGATCTGCTCGATCGATGTTCCCGAATAGCTGTGCTCGGCAAACAGTTCGGTGGCCGCGTCGAGAAGTTGATTGCGCCGCTGTGCGCTGCGCTGTTCGGCGTCGAGTCCACGGATCCGGCGACGGGCCGGCCCCTCGGCAGGCCGCGCGGCGGATTTGCTGCGGGTCATACCCTCGACCATAGCTCGATGCCGTTTAGAAAGAGTTCTTGTTAGTAACACGTTCCCGTGCTGTAATCGCTGTCACCTCGAGGAGGAAGGACGCATACGTGTCAGTGATCAATGGTGATCCGGCCGGCCGCCCGCGCACCGGCATTCGTTCGGTGGCCGTGTTGGTGACCATGGCGTTCGCCATGGCCACCGTGCTGCTGACCGGCGCGGTCGCCCCCGCGCCGGCCGCGGCAGTGCCACTCCCGCAAGACGATTCGTTCTATCAACCTCCCGTGGGATTCGCCGATCAGGCGCCCGGCGCGATTCTCCGATCGCGGGAGGTGCACCTGGCGGTCCTGACCTTGCTGCCGCTGAATGTGCGGTCCTGGCAGCTGCTCTACCGCACCACCGATCTCAACGACCAGCCCACCGTCGCCGTCACCACGGTCATCCTGCCCGCGGGCGCCGACCCGAACCGTTCCCGTCCGCTGGTTTCGCTGCAGTTCTATTACGACAGCGCTAGCAACGACTGCTCGCCGTCGTATGTGCTGCAACAGGGTTCGGGACTGGCCGGGCTCGAGGGCATCCACTCGCAAAGCGAACTGATCGCGATCGCCGCACTGATCAGCCAGGGCTGGGCGATCTCGGTGCCGGACTACGAGGGCCTCGACGGCCACCTCACGGTGCCGAAGGAGCCCGGTTACATGACCCTCGACGGCATCCGCGCCGCCGAAGGTTTCCAGCCGCTCGGCCTGGACGGCGCGAACACCCCGGTCGCCATGTGGGGCTTCTCCGGCGGCGGCATGGGTTCGGGCTGGGCGGCGGAGATGCAGCCGACCTACGCGCCGGAACTCAACGTCAAGGGCATCGCCATGGGCTCGCCGACCTCGGACGTGGTGTCGCTGCTGCACGTCAACGGGTCGATGTTCTCCTCGCTGATCGGCATCGGCATCTCCTCGCTGCGCAAGGCCTATCCGAAGTTCAAGGAGGCGGCCGATCGGTATCTGACGCCCGAGGGTCAGGCGCTGATGGACCGGACCGAGCGGCAGTGCCTGCCGCGCAACGCGCTCACCCAGATGTTCGTCGACTACGGACGACTGCTGACCATCCCGATTCCCGACTTCCTCCAGGTTCCCGAGATCAAAGAGACCTTCGAGCAGACGGTGCTCGGCCGCAATATCCCCACCGCGCCGATCTTCCTGTACCAGGGCGTCTTCGACGAGGCGGTGCCGGTGTGGACCAATGATCGGCTGAACCAGCAGTGGTGCGCCGGCGGCGCGTCGGTCATCTACACGCGTGATCATCTCAGCGAGCATCTGAGCCTGCCGTCGCTCGGCATGGCGGGCACGCTCAACTGGATGAAGGGCAGGCTGGCGCCGAACGCGCCCGATCAGGCCGGGTGCCGCACCGACAACGTGGTGTCCATGCTCGCCGATTTCAACGCCTTGCTGACGCAGATCGAGATCAACCTGAACGCCACCTTCGGTGCACTCGGGTTCCCGATCGGCCCGCGCGAGCGCTAGTTTCTCGGTATTGCCTGGCCCTCGACCGGAACTCGGTCGGGGGCCAGGCTTTTCGTTCGCACAGCGATGACTTCCCGGCGCCTGCCTCGTCTGCACAGGTATACCGACACCGGCCAGGAGGATCGTCATGCAAAAGATCGTCACCAACCTGTGGTTCGACACCCAGGCGGAGGAAGCCGCCGAGTTCTACTGTTCGCTGTTCGCCGACGCCAAGATCACCGACGTGCAGTACCACACCGAGGCAACCAACCGGCCGACGGATCTGGCCATCACCGTCGACTTCGAACTCAACGGCCAGAAGTTCACCGCGATCAACGGCGGCGGCGAATACCACTACACCCATGCCATGTCGCTATTGGTCAACTGTGAAGGTCAGGACGAGGTCGACCGGCTGTGGACGGCGTTGCTGGCCGATGGCGGGCAGGAGATCGAATGCGGTTGGCTGAACGACAAATACGGCGTGCCGTGGCAGATCTGGCCGGCCGAGGCGACCGAGCTGGTCACCAGCAGCGACCGGGAAGCGGTCAACCGCGCGATGCAGGCGATGTTCGGGATGAAGAAGATCGTGCTGCAACAGATGCGCGACGCCTACAACGGCAAGTGAGCTGGCTCTTCATCCGATCATGAGGCGAACTCCCAGGGAAGGCAGGTAGTCTCGGGCTGGAAAATTTCACACGCCAACGGGGGCTCGCACCAGCGGGCTGAGAGGACGGCTAGGGCCGTCGACCGTATGAACCTGACCGGGTAATGCCGGCGTAGGGAGGAACGATCATGGCTACTGCTACGTCCAAAGACGGATCCGAGATCATCGACACCGTCACCACCGGACCCATCGAAGGCAGTGTCAAGCACTACACCGAGGTCGACGGGCTGCGCATTCCGGTCCGCCGGGTCAATCTGACGAACGGCGAGCATTTCGACGTCTACGACACCTCCGGCCCGTACACCGACGACACAGCCCAGATCGATCTGGAGTCGGGCCTGCCGAAATTGCGCGATACCTGGGCAAAGCCCGAGGTAGAAGGACCGCCGACCCAGCTGGCCTGGGCGCGGCAGGGCATCATCACGCCCGAGATGCGGTTCATCGCCGCCCGCGAAGGCGTGACGCCCGAGCTGGTGCGCGACGAGGTCGCGCTCGGCCGCGCGGTGATTCCCGCCAATCACAAGCATCCGGAACTCGAGCCGACCATCATCGGCAAGAAGTTCCTGGTGAAGATCAACGCGAACATCGGCAACTCGGCCGTCTCCTCCTCGATCGCCGAGGAGGTGGAGAAGATGGTCTGGGCCACCCGCTGGGGCGCCGACACCATCATGGACCTGTCCACTGGCAAGAACATCCACGAGACCCGCGAGTGGATCCTGCGCAACTCCCCCGTCCCGGTCGGCACCGTGCCGATCTATCAGGCGCTGGAGAAGGTGAACGGCGATCCGACCAAGCTCACCTGGGAGATCTACCGCGACACCGTGATCGAGCAGTGCGAGCAGGGCGTGGACTACATGACCGTGCACGCGGGCGTGCTGCTGCGCTACGTGCCGCTGACCGCCAAGCGGGTCACCGGCATCGTCTCGCGCGGCGGATCCATCATGGCCGCTTGGTGTTTGGCGCATCACCAGGAGTCGTTCCTGTACACGCACTTCGCGGACCTGTGCGAGATCCTGGCGAAATACGACGTGACGTTCTCACTCGGTGACGGGCTACGGCCCGGATCCATCGCCGACGCCAACGACGAGGCGCAGTTCGCCGAGCTGCGCACGCTGGGCGAGCTGACGAAGGTCGCGAAATCCTTTGGCGTGCAGGTGATGATCGAAGGTCCCGGGCACGTGCCGATGCACAAGATCGTGGAGAACGTGCGGCTCGAGGAGGAGCTGTGCGAGGAGGCGCCGTTCTACACCCTCGGCCCGCTCGCCACCGATATCGCGCCCGCCTACGACCACATCACCTCGGCCATCGGCGCCGCGATCATCGCCCAGGCGGGCACGGCGATGCTCTGCTACGTCACCCCGAAGGAACACCTCGGGCTGCCCAACCGGGACGACGTCAAGGTCGGCGTGATCACCTACAAGATCGCCGCGCACGCCGCCGACCTGGCCAAGGGGCACCCGCACGCGCAGGACCGGGACAACGAATTGTCCAAGGCGCGTTTCGAATTCCGCTGGCGCGACCAGTTCGCGCTGTCGCTGGATCCGGACACGGCGCGGGAGTACCACGACGAGACCATGCCCGCCGAGCCGGCCAAGACCGCACACTTCTGCTCGATGTGCGGGCCGAAGTTCTGCTCGATGCGCATTTCCGCGGACGTGCGTGAGTACGCGGAGCGCAACCAGCTGACCGATGTCGAGGCGATCGAGGCCGGGATGGCGGAGAAGTCCGCCGAGTTCGCCGGCAGTGGCAACGCGGTGTACCTGCCGATCGTCACGTAGTTTCCGGATTCAACTGTCCGACAACGCATCCGGTTCCCGCACGCCCGCGTGCGGGAACCGGTCGTCTCAGTCCCGGCGCATGATCTCGAGCAGTGACTCGAGGTGGTCGGCCGGGACGATTTCCATCGACTCGCCGCTGCCCTGAATGGTGGCGGCGATATCGATGGCGATTCGGTTGCGCCACCAGTAGATCGAGCGGCTGACCGGCCGGGACCGGACCTCCCCCGCGACCAGGAGTTCGGCGAGCAGGCTGGTTCCCGCGAAGACCGTCGGTCCGGTGATCGGATGGACCAGCAGGTGGGTGTGACCCGGGATGACGAGCAGCGCGCCCCACGGGCCGACGACCGGATAGTCGTCGAGCCACCGCACGTGCGCGGTGACGAAATCCGATGCCCCGTAGAGCATTTGGATGTCGACATCGTCCATGCCATCGATATCGGCGGCCATCAGGTCGAGCCCGCCCTCGGCCTGGGTGTTGCGCTCGGCGATCGCGAACAGGTCCGATTCCCTTGCGCCCCAACGCTGTGCGTTGGCGTAGGTCACCGGTGCCATGATGTCGCCGAAGTCGATCAGCACCCGCTGCAACAGTCCCGGCGCCACCAACCGCCGCACATCATTGATCAACCCCTTGGTGCGCGCCGAACACAACCGGGTCCGCAGCATCGACCGCACCGACTCCAGCCGCGACACGTCGAGATGCCCGGCCGCCAGATCCGTGATCTGCATATCCAGCCGATCCCCGACGATCGTCGACCACAGCTGCCGCGGCGCCCGCGCAACCCGCCGCTCCAAGCGCGTACACGGCAACACCACCCGCCCACCCCCGCGCCCGGCGAACACGAACTCACCCCCCGACTCCTCACACCCATACCCGTGCCGCACCGCAACCTCGTTGACCAGCAACTTCAATAACCCCGAGGACGACTCCCGCATGACCCCTCGCTCCCGGTCGGGTACCTACCGGACTCCATTCTATCGAACATACGTTCGAGATTGGAGGGCCAGTTTCGAACCCATCCGGCAGGTTGTGGCCGGCCACCTCGTCTGTCACCTGACCACGCAATCTGTCACCACGCTTTTGCTGGTAGATCGCCGTCGACTCCGGTTGTCCCGCTCGGCGGCATGACCGGACGTGCGGTGTGGATCCAGCCGAAGTCGCCGAGACTAAGGGCACTGAGCGGCTGGCGAGACGGGTCGAACCCGACTCGGTTCGCCTCCTGGAGCAGGACGGTTGTCAGGAACAGCGGGCCAGCGAAAGCACCTCAGCGGGCGATCCTGTGCATCGTCGAGGTGTAGCCGCCGCCGGGAAAGGTCCACTGGCCGACCGCGGTGTTCTCGTCGACGAAGGTGCCCTTGTAGTAAGACGAAGAACCGGGCTCGCCGCCCCAGATGGTCAGGACGTCTTCGTCCATTTCGTATACGTAATCGAGTGTGTTGCCCCGGGTGTCGTAGGCGCGCGAGCGGACCTCGGGGCTCGGCGGCTCACCGAAGGGCTGGAGGTGGCCGATGACCTCGAGTGCCTTCACATCGCTGCCGAACAAGTGCATGTCGACATGTTGGAGGAGGAAGAAGCCGCCTTCCATCCACTCGTACTTGACGGTGCCGGTGCTGTCGCCGGAGAGCTGCCAGGTGCCGATCAGACGGCCCAGCGACTGCATGACCGGGCTGGGTGCCGGAGCCGAACTGGTGTCGTTCATCGTGGTTTCCTCTCGTCTCGGATGATGGCTCCTACGGTAGAAAAGACGAGTGGGTGAGATATCTCAGAAATCCGCAGGCTCGCCCGACCGCAACCGGGTCTTACTGCAGGGCGGGCTGCTGGAGCCGGAGATGTTCGACCGCTACTTCTCCGTTCGAGCGTTCGAGCCCGCCGCCGACCTGGCAGCGTGCGTGTCGCACTACTGGGTCATGCGGTGGCGGCTGCCCTACAACGTGACCTATCGACCGGTCGAGGTGCTCCCCACGCCGACGGTGCACGCCTTCGTCACCGCACAGGGCGCTTTCGTGCATGGGATCACCGACGGCGCCCTCAGCTATGACACGGCCGGTGTCGGCGCCATGGCCGGGATCGCGTTCAAGCCCGGCGGTTTCGCGCCGTACTGGGGCAAACCCATGAGTCAACTGCGCGGCGGTCACATCGACCTGAGCACTGTGTTCCCGGACGCCGGCACGCGTCTGCACAGCGAGCTCCTGCATGAGCCCGAGGAGCAGATTGCGGATGCCCTGGACGGACTCCTGCGCTCCAGGCCGGTCCAGCCTTCCCTCCAGCACCTACAGCTCATCGCGGACGCCGTCGATGCCATCATGCGAGAGGACGGCCCCACCACCGTGAGCGCCCTTGCCGCGGAGCTCTTCCGCAGCGAACGCAGTCTCCAGGCGACCTTCGCCGAGCATGTCGGCGTCGGCCCCAAATGGCTGCTGAAACGCCAACGTCTGCTGAAGGCGATCGGCGCGACCGCCGGAACAGCACGCCCGGATTGGGCCGACCTAGCCGCTGATACCGGCTACAGCAGCCAGACGCACCTGCTGAACGACTTCAAGCACGTCGTCGGAGTCACACCCACCGTCTATCTCCGGCGCCTACGCCGACAGTAGCCACTGCGTGACTGCTCCAGACAGCGCGCCACGCGGCAATATCGGACGTCCGAGTGCCGCCCCTGCTGGGCGGCACTCGTAGCCACTACCGAGATTTGCTGTTCGAGGCGGCGATGGGCTTGCAGTTGCCGTCATCGACCCGCCCCTTTTTGTCGTCGAGGAGCAAACAGGCACTCCCGTCCTTGCGGGGAAGTGTCTCTTCGGAACCATTGGTGAAGATGCACGTCACCTGCGGACCGCCGGGCCGCTCCAGCACGGCTTTCTCCAACTCGGTCTCCTGGTCGGCTGCCGCTTCTTGACACAGCTTCTTATCTGGGGCAGGAGCCGCAAACTCCTGCGCGGTGGCGAGGTTGATCGGAAGTGCGGACACGCACGCCGCGACCGCCACAGCGGCGAACACGCGGACTGGCATACGAAGGTTCGAATGCATTGCTGACCCGTTCGCTCGAAGGAAGGTCGGGGCGACCTCACCGTACGACGAGGTATTCGTTCCACCCGGTAGCTGCGGATGGGATGAGCGAGTCATCGCCGGTCGCCGACCGTCCGTATGACCGGACTATCGGGCCGTCAGCATCCGCTGAAGCGAACGTACGCACGTCGGCATGAGCGGATATGACGACGGCCCCGAGATGTCCCGGAGCCGTTGATCTTCGGCCAGGTCTCGCAGCCGCCGCCGACTGAGCGATCAGCGGACGTTCAGAGAGCGCCGATCTCCCACCGGCTGTATTTCAAGTCCGTGTTGGACAGGGAGTCCCGGTCGAGACTCGACGAACTTCCCCGCACCATCAAGTACGTGGTCGAGTCTTCCTTGTCTGTCTCTTTGAACCACACCGTGTCCTCAGGTGCGGACTCGACCTTGAAATGCGCCGCCTTGGCACAATCACGAACCCGATAACTCGTGGTTTCGTAGCTTTGGGTCGCCACTACCCATTGCAGACAGCCCCTGGCACCGTTGTGGAGTTTGAATCGGCCGTCACTGAGTTTCTCGGCCTTCCACTGTTGCCCCTTCTTGTCGCTGTCGAGGTCTCGAGTTGCAGCCTGTCACTGCTTTGCAACACCAGTAAGGGCAGCGACTCCAGCACGATCGAACTGCATACCGTCTCCCATCCGTCGAGGTGCACCCGGCCCGGCGGCCAATGTATTCGAAACCGTGGGCAATCCAGATTGGACATGCTGGTGAACCAACGATGTGGGCGAGCTTCGGTCATCGCCGAGTCTCAGAATCACCCGACTCCCGAGGGACTCCGACCTAGGGTCTGGCTGCTGACGAGCACGCGCAATTCGGCAGGCGCGGACGTTGCGAAGCCCTGTCGGCCAACAGATTTGGACGGCCGACCAACGCGCGCCGCAGGCAATAGCGGACGTTCGTTGGGGCGACGTCTCCGTCTGACGGCCGCTCTCACGTGTTCGGAGAAGCTGACGAGTCGGGTACGCCGTGTCATCGCAGAGCGGAACAGGTCCATGCCAGTGTGCGGAATCGGATTCCGTGCACAACCAGCTCGCGAACGAACGGTCGAGACCGGAAAGAAGGACTCGACGTGAGTGAAAGGGGGCGCCCCGGAGCGGGTCACGCCCTGATCCGGGGCCCCTGACCCGTCACTGTCGGCGCCGATCATCCGTTGCCCGGCATGACTCCGTTTCTACCGGTGCAGCCGCAGTCACGTGAAACGACGATCCGCGAGACATTGCTTCCAACGTCGTATACCCGGTTCTTTTGCCCGGATGCGGACCACACCTGTGTTGCTCCCTGATACATCCTGACTGTGTTGTTGAGGTATCCGGGATTGACATTCTCAGACCAGATGAGGACGCGATAGAAAGGATGTCCGGGAGAAAAATTTATCGTCGTAGTCACGTCGGGATCCATGTATCGGAATGCTCCATTGTGCACGTAGGTGACCGTCCCCGCAGATGCAGTGGCATCCACCGAGATCATCGCCAGCAGGGTAAACCCCAACACTGCACCAGCACGGACTAGCTTTTTCATGAATCGATCCCAATCGTTGAAAAGTGATGAAGCCAATGGGGTCACCGTAGCTTCGGTCGACCGAATCGTCACACGTTCCGAACAGAGTTCATCTGAACGAATGACCCGACCACTACCGACGACCGGTCCCAGAGCAGCCCGGGGCCACCGATTGCGCGCGGCATGACCGAGTCCCCGAACCTAGGCCCCGGTCCGATCCGGATCAGTTGTATGTGCCCAGCCGCGGTTGTGGCTCAAGCCGGGATCTTCACCCCGAGGCTGACCGTCAACCAACGGCTCGATGTTCTCCATCAGCGACTCCAGCGGTGTGCCTAGAAACCCCAATCCGGGTACATTAACATTGGCCGTGACGGTTCTATCGGGATCGTCAGCAAAAACCACTGGCGAAGTAAAACTATTGAAACCAGGCGGTGGACAATTAGCGATGTCGATCAGGAATTAGATCAGATGATTCGGAAAGAATTCGGGCCAGGCATCGTGTTCAAATATGCTAAGTTACCGTCGGGAGTTCTAGATCTCGAGCTTCGCTGGAGGGGACATTTCGCAGTAATTCAAGGAAAGGGCAACGAATGGGGCCTGTCGGTAGATATACCCGACGGTGCAGAGTTCATGCCACACGACCATTTCTTCGAATCATTCTATGGCGCTTTGCAAGCCGCGAAACCGATGATGCTCAACCCGGAACCACTTCGAGACACCGGCAATACGGGAGGATTCATCAAGAACCGGCTCACCGAAACAACTGACAACTGACAACCGAACAGTCCGCGTGAGATTTGCCGACAAACAGATTCGAATCATCACACATGAGCGATCTGTTTGCGCGGCCAGCCGGCGGTGGCGATCTGCTGTGCTGCGAGCGCGGATTCCGCTGTGAGCGCCCGCCAGTACGGCGATGCCGGCGCGATGGTCGCCTCCGGCGCATTGACCTTCGACGGCGTGGCCCCCGCTACGGGCCGCGCCGTCACCATCGCCCTCAACCAGGACCTGATGGACGACCGCTACAACGAAGGCTCTCGGATCTTGGACACTGCCGTCTGCTCGGCGCCCTAGCGCCCGTGCCGAAGTCCCATCCCATCGCTCAGTGGAGTTCCTCGACCAGGCCGATGATGATGCCCTCGGGGCCGCGGACGTAGGCGTAGCGGCAGTAGTCGTCGTAGCGGGCGACCTTGCCTACGAGTTCGCCGCCGTGGGTGTGCAGGCGGCCGACCGCGTCGTCGACGTCGTCGACGGCGAAGGTCAGGCGCGGGATGCCGGGGACGTTCACTGCGGCCTTCGGCGCGGTTTCGGTGGTTGTCGGCGAGCGGAAGGTCGAGAGTTCGATGCGGCCGTGGCCGTCCGGAGTCCGCACTACGGCCATGTCCGCCAGGACGCCGTCCAGCGCGAGGAGGTCGTCGGCCCATTGGCCGCCGACGGTTGCCTCACCCTCCAGTTCCAGGCCCAGTTCGATGAAGAACGCGACAGCGGCCGCGAGATCCTCGACCACGATGCCGACGTGGTCCATCCGGCGGATCGTCATGATGTACTCCTCAGGTTCGGTTCGGTCACTGCTGTGACTGCTTGTATCCCAGGGACGGAGCCGTTCGGACGTTCTCGACATCCGCGGCGCATGAATTTCCAGATTTCTTTCCCGGCCCGTTCGCCGCGGTCATGAATCCGTTGCAGAACAATTTCGGATACGTCGGCGACATCGGTGATTTTCCGACCGTCATCACTGGGGAGCCATTGGGGACCTCGCACCGCGAGTCGCACGATGGTTACGAATTACCTTATGGCACTGGGTATTTCAGCTGCGGGAGTGATCATGCATGCGGCGCCGAGGGCGCTGACCGTTGCCCGGCCTCAGTGCGCGACATATCGTGTTGTTCACATTCGAACTTGAAATGCATTCGCCGACAAGGTGTTTGATCTCTGAGCAGCATGCATGCCCGGCTGTTCAGGCGACGTGGCGCGGCACCTATTGGTCGGCCGCGAATGCCGGATGTGAAACTCCAGCCCGTCCTTTCCCACGAGGAGATCAAAACCATGACTACGAACGACTCTCTGGACGACGAGATCCCCCAGGCGATCACCCGCAAACGCCTCCTGCAACTGGGCCTGCTGGCCGTACCCGCCGCCGCGGCACTGACCGCCGGCGCCGCGACCAGCACCGGCAGCCCCGGCGAGACCCAGCAGGCCGTGCCGGAAGATCTCGAGCCGACCCCGGCCTGCCACGACGGAGACGCTCCCACCATCGCCCAGACCGAAGGCCCCTACTTCAAGCCGAATTCACCCCTGAAGAGCGATCTGGTGATCCCCGGCGCGCCGGGCACCCGGCTGACGGTCAGCGGCTACGTGTTCACCCGCTCCTGCCGCCCGGTGGCCCAGGCCTTGCTGGACTTCTGGCAGGCAGATAACGACGGCGCCTACGACAACACCGGCTACAAGTGGCGCGGACATCAGTTCACCGACGCCAACGGCCGATTCAACCTGTCGACCATCGTGCCCGGCCTCTACCCGGGCCGCACCCGGCACATCCACGTCAAGGTGCAGGCCCCCAACCAGCGAATCCTCACCACTCAGCTGTATTTCCCCGGCGAACCACGCAACAACACCGATTCCATCTTCGACCGCCGCCTGCTCATGACGGTCCGCACCGTGCCCGCAGGCAAGGAAGGGACCTACGACTTCATCCTGAACTTCCGCTGATCGGTGTCCGCACCGCTGGAGGGTCCATGCCCATCTGGAATCTCGTCGGCAACGAATGCGGAGAGGAACGGCGTCGCGGTCCGCTGGACCGGACACAGTGACGCACCAAACCCGACGAGAAGGATGACATCCATGCGGAGATTTGCTGGCGCGCTTGCCCTTTCGAGCGCCATCACGGTGTTCGTCGCGCCCGTCGCCTACGCCGAGGCCGCCGACGGCGACGCCAACGTCGCGGTGTTCAAGGTCCTGCACAAGGACGGTTCGGTCATCGCCGCATATGACTGCACCAAAGGCGACAGCGCGACGATCACCGTCAAGGTGACCTATAAAACCTCGGGCGCCAAAGGCAGCGGATCCGCCGAAAACCTCGAATGCACAGGGAAGCCGACGTTCGTCACCATCAAGACCGATCTGGGCCCCGGCGAACACGGCGACAAAGTCACCAGCGACATCAGTATCAAGGCCGAAGGGTCGGAACCTGCCATCGGCGAATCCTTCGCTGTAGTCCCGGCCGACGGCACCGCCGACTGACTGCGCGCCCCGAGCAGTTCAGATCGCCGGAGCGGGCGTCGAGTTCCTCAGTGGGAGTTCGACGCCCGCTTTCGCCGCACCGATGTTTTGTAGCGAACGCCGGTGAATACTGATCGGGTGGGAGCACTCAGCATTTGGCACATTCTCATCCTGCTCGTTCTCCTTGCGATCGTGGGAGGGATCGCCGGCGTTGTGTTTCTCGCCGTGCGGTCCGGATCGCGGCCGCGGGCGGGGCAGCAGCAATCGAGCGGCCAGATCGCGCCGGGGTGGTACCCGGATAACGCGAATCCGGCGCTTCTGCGTTGGTTCGATGGGCATCAGTGGACTGCGCAAACCCAACCGCGCCAATAGATCTCGGCCTTCTGCAGCATGTCCGGCCTAGGTGCGCTGACGAGCAGTTGCCAGTCGAAAACCGTTCAGTAGGACTGGAGTTCGATCAGGGTGCCGTCGGGGTCGCGGACGTGGGCGGTGCGGAGGTTGGGGCCCCAGTCGGGGCGGTTGATGGGGGCGGTGACGGGGGTTGCGCCGTTGCGGAGGCAGAGGGTGTGGGCTTTGTCTACGTCTTCGACTCGGCAGACGAACATGACTGAGTCTTGGGTGGGGGCGGATTGGGTTGGCAGGGCGGTGGTTCCGACTACCTGAGCCATGGCGGTGCGGTCGAAGAGGATCAGGGCCGCTTGGTCGTCTACGTCCCAGTTGGCGTAGGGGCCGCTGGGGGTGCCCTTGATCAGGTCTGCGCCGATGAGGTCGGGGAGGACGGCGGCGTAGAAGGTGAAGCATTCGGCGAAGCGGGTGACGAGCAGTCTCGGGTGCAGGGCGTCCACGGGGTCTCCAATTAGTAGGGTTAGACCTATTATAGGTCTCGACCTATAATAGGTCGATGGACTCTGGACGCGCGCTGCCGCCGAGCTTGCTCGGGCTGGATATCTATCTGTTGTCGCGGGTAGGGAAGGTGGCGCGGGGGCGGTTCGCGGATCGGCTGGCCGAGCGGGGGCTTCGGCTGTGGCACATGGCGATACTCGCGGCGCTGGCCGACTTCGGGGCGCATGTGCAGCGTGATCTCGCCGAGCGGCTCGCCATTCACCCGAGCGATGTGGCGAAGGTGGTCGATGAACTGGCGGCGGCCGGGCAGGTCGAGCGGACGCGGGACGAGGCCGATCGGCGTCGGATGACCGTGCGGATCACCCGAACCGGGCGGGCCGCGCTGACCGCCCTCGGCAAAGAGGCAGGTCAAGTCGGCGACGATATCCTCGCACCGCTGAACGCACAGGAGCGTGCCCAGCTGTCCGAGTTGATGCGCCGCGTATTCGACCACGCCTACCCATCGGCCGACCCGCAGTGAGGTTCGAGAATCGTCTCAGTGCGCGCCGGTGACTCGAAAACCCTTGGGCACCAACCAGACCGCGACGACCGCCACCACCGCGACGATGGCCGCCGAGACATAGGCGGTAGTAGTCAGTGCCACATCGAACGCGTGCCGGGCGGTTTCGAGCACCTGCTCACGCGACGCATTGTCCAGGCGACTCGCCACTTCCACCGCACCACCGATGGATTCCCTTGCCTCATCGAGGTTTCCACCTCGCAACGGCAGCCCGGTCATGTTCTCGGTGAAGATCCGCCCGTGAATGCTGCCGAGCAGCGCGACACCGAGCCCCATGCCGAGTTCGTAGTTGGTTTCCGACACCGCCCCGGCCTGCCCGGCCCGTTCGGGCGGCACCGCCGAGACCAAGACGGCGGCGGCCGCGGTGATCGCCAGTCCGTCGCCGAGCCCGAACGACGCAAGCACCAGTGCCACAACGGGATACGTGGTCGGCTCGGGACTCAGCGCCAGCCCGAGGAAACCGACGGCCAGCGCACCGAGCCCGATGGCGAGCACGGCCCGCACGCCGATGTGCTGCATCAACCACGGGGTGGTCAGCGACGCCACCAGCAGCGTCAACGCCGACGGCAACGTGCGCAGGCCGGCCTCGGACGGCGAGTAACCGTGCACGTACTGCAACCACAGCGAAATCAAGAACAGCGCGGCGCCGATCGCGAGCATGGCGAGCAGCGTGGCGAGCGCGGCGGCCGAGAACGCGCCGTTGCGGAACAACCGCACGTCGAGCAGCGGATCGTCGGCGGCGAGCTGGCGACGCGCGAACCAGACGAGCAGCAGCACACCGAGAATCAGGATGGCCCAGTCCACCGGGGCCGGCGTCCCCTTGGCGACATGCTTGATGCCCCAAGCCAGTCCGACGATGCCGACAATCGACAACCCGGCGGCCAGCCAATCGAGCGAACCAGATTGCGGCGCACGGTATTCCGGCAGCAACCAGGCTCCGACCGCCACCGTCAGCAGCACCACCGGCACGTTCAACCAGAAGGCCGACGCCCAGCCGAAGTGTTCCACCATCACACCGCCGACGATCGGGCCGATGGTCGCGCCGGCGCCCGCCACCGCGGCCCAGATGCCGATCGCCAACGTGCGCTCCCGCGCATCGGTGAAAATGTTCCGGATCAGCGACAACGTCGACGGCATCACCATCGCGCCGCCGATGGCGAGCAGCACCCGGCCCGCGATCAACTGCCAGGCGCTCTGCGACGTCGCCGCCACCACCGAGGCCAGGCCGAAGAGCACGAAACCGGTAAGGAACAACAACTTCCGACCGACCCGGTCACCGACCGCGCCCGTGGTGATCAGCAAACCGCCGAGCACCAGCCCGTACACGTCGATGATCCACAGCTGTTCGAGCTGCCCCACCCGCAGATCGGCGATCAGCGACGGCAGCGCGACATTCAGGATCGTGGCATCCATCGCCACCAGGAGCAGGCTGGCGCACAGCACCGCGAGCATCACCCAGCGCACGCTGCCCACCGTCGATACGTCGCCGCTCGCCTCCGGCCCGCTCGCCGCCATGCCGCCTCCTCGCTCGCCCCAGCTCAGCATCCACCGCACTCCAGCAAACACCAAGTAACCGCGCCGCCGGACGACTTCTCCGTACATCCGCCCAGCGCACCGAGCGGAACGCCTACCGGAGGGCTTGGTCGATCAGCAGCCGGGCAGCACGGTCGGTGCGCTGGACGTCGCCGGTGATCAGGCGATCCTGCAGAATCCCGCGCAACCCCGAAACAAGCAGTGTCGCTACGAGTTCCGGATCATCGACGGACGGCAATCCGCGCAGTCCGTCGGCCAGCGATTCGACGAACGTCGCGATGGCCGCCTTGGCGTAATCGGCGTACGGACTGTCCGCGGCGCACGCGGCGCCGAGCACCTGCAACATGACCCGGACGCTGGTGCGGCCGTCGCCGGCCGCGTTCGCGTTCCAGAACCCCCACAGCCGCGCACGCAACTCGGCGGCGTCGGAGACCTCCGAGAACAGCGCCGCAAGATCCGGACGCTGGGTGGCCAACGCCTGGACCAGCAACTCTTCCTTGGTGGTGAAGTAGTAGATCAGCATCCGCGAACTGGTGCCGAGCTCGGCCGCGAGTGGCCGCAGGGACAGCTCGGCGAGGCCGTGGTCGGCGATATAGCGCACGACGGCGGCCAGCAGTTCGGCGCGTTTGGCGTGGTCGAGGGGGCGGGCCATGAGTTGACTGTAGCGATTGCTACAGGTATCCATGACTTCGTGACTGTAACAATCGCTTCAGAAACTCGGGCTTCGGTGGTCGTCACCGGCTACGCGGCCACCACCTCGCTCGCCGGGGACATGGATACGACCTGGTCGGAGCTGCTGGCCGGGCACACCGGCATCGGCGTGCTGACCGAGGACTTCGTCGCCGAGTACGACCTGCCGGTTCGAATCGGCGGGAAGTTGAAGTCACGTCCGGCCGAGCAGCTGACCAGGATCGAACAGCGCCGGCTGTCCTATGTGGAACAGCTGGCGCTGGTGCTCGGCCGCGCGGTCTGGCGCAACGCGGGTGCCCCGGAGCTGGACGGCGACCGGCTCGCGGTCGCGATCGGCACCGGGCTCGGCGGTGGGGACGCGCTGATCGACGCGGTCGACGCGATGCGGGCCGGCGGCTATCGGAAGGTGTCGCCGCTGTCGGTGCCGATGGTGATGCCGAACGGTCCCGCCGCCACCGTCGGCCTCGAAATCGGCGCCAGGGCCGGGATTTACACCCCGGTGTCGGCGTGCTCGTCCGGCTCCGAGGCGATCGCGCAGGCCTGGCGGCTGATCAGCACCGGCGAGGCCGACGTGGTGGTGACCGGCGGCGTCGAGGGCCACATCGACGCGGTGCCCATCGCGAGTTTCGCCATGATGCGGGCGATGAGCACCCGCAACGACGAACCGGAGCGGGCGTCGCGGCCGTTCGACCGGGATCGGGACGGATTCGTCTTCGGCGAGGCGGGCGCGCTGATGGTGCTGGAATCGGAGCGGCACGCACGAGCCCGCGGCGCCGAGATCCACGGCCGGGTGCTCGGCGCGGGGATCACCTCCGACGCCTATCACATCGTCGCCTCGGAACCGGCGGGCATCGGCGCGGCACGGGCCATGCGCAAGGCGATACAGACTGCGGGGCTTCAGGTTTCGGATATCCAGCACGTCAACGCGCACGCGACCTCCACCTCGATCGGCGATGCGTCGGAGGCCAACGCGATCGCCGCCGTGACGCCGGACGCCTCCATCTACGCGCCCAAATCCGCACTGGGACACTCGATCGGCGCGGTGGGCGCGCTCGAATCGCTGATCACCATGCTGACCCTGCGCGACCAAATCGTCCCGCCCACACTGAATCTCGACAATCGCGACCCGGAGATCGATCTGGACATCGTCAGCGGCGCGGCCCGCGAGCAGCGCATCGACTACGCGCTGAACAACTCGTTCGGCTTCGGCGGCCACAACGTGGCCCTGGCCTTCGGCCGGGTCTGAGATCACCGGCCGGAATCCGGCCTGCGCGACCGTCGTTGCAGAATTCGTAGACCGAACATTTCGCAGACCGGCAACGCTGCTGGTCCGACGGACGGACAACGACGTGAGCGACGCCTTCTACCTACCCGACGACAACGACCCGCAGCGGTTCATCTCCACCGAACTGACGCGGGGCCCGTGGTCACCGGACGCGCAACACGCCGGTCCGCCCTCCGCGCTGCTCGGCCACGCGATCGAGCGCTGCGAACCGCGGGCAGGATTTCAGGTCGGACGCGTCGCCGTGGAAATCCTCGGCCCGATTCCATTGGAGCCGCTGACCGTGCGGACCCGCGTCGCGCGAGCGGGGCGCAGCGTGGAACTGATCGAGGCCACGCTGTCCACCGACCGCGGCCCGGTAATGCAGGCCAACGCCTGGCGTTTCAAGCGCGCCGACCCGGAACTGCAACTCCCCGAACACATCCTGCCGACCGGTGCCCGCCCCGGCCCGGAGCACGCGCCCGGCGCGACCCCGTTCCCGTCGGATCAGCCCGTCGGTTTCCACACCGGCATCGAATACCGCTTCGTCACCGGCTCTTTCGTCGACGCGGGCCCGGCGATCTGCTGGATCCGGCTGAAGTACCCGATCGTCGCGGACACCGACCCGAGCCCGCTGGAACGCACCCTGGCCGCCGCGGACTCCGGTAACGGCGTCAGCTCCGTCCTCGACTGGGCCGGTTACCTGTTCATCAATACCGACCTCACGGTCACCCTGCACCGTCAGCCGGCCGGCGAATGGGTCTGCTTGGATGCCGCCACCTACCCGCAGCCGCACGGCATCGGCCTGGCCGAATCCGCGCTGTTCGACGAGAAGGGTCCGCTGGGCCGCAGCACGCAAACCCTGTTCCTCACCACCCGGCAGTAGCGCTCAGGCGCGGGTGGAGATCTGCTGGACGCCCCAGCCGTTGCCATCGGGGTCGGTGAAGAAGACGAAGCCGACGTTGTCGAGCGGGTCGGGCATCGGGCTCGGGTTCTCGCCGAGGATCTGCACATCGGTCACGTCCACCCCGCGAGATACCAGCTCGGCGTGCGCTTGCCGAATGTCCGGCACCACCAGTTGCAGGCCCTGCACCGAACCCGGCGTCATCTTCGGGACCGCGCCCTCGCCGATCACGATGGAGCACCCGGAGCCGGGCGGGGTGAGTTGCACGATGCGCATCCCCTCGCCGACCACGATGTCGTGATCGACGTTGAATCCCAGCTTCTGCGAATAGAAGTCCTTGGCTCGGTCGATGTCCGACACCGGAACGATCACGACCTCGAGTGTCCAGTTCATGGCGGGTCCTTTCGCGACAGCAGCATTTCTACCAGTGCAGACCGCGGGCGGCGGGGGAACTCACCGGTCGCCGGCGACGGCTCACTGCCGCCGCTCCCAGCGCCAGGCGAACTCGCCCGCCTTGGGCGGGGGGCCGGGCAGATCACCGTCCACGGACAGGCCGTCCACCAGCATCGCCAGCACGCGGCGGCGCAGCTGTGCGGTGCGGTCGGGGTCGGGCATCGCGATGGCCGCGCAGGATTCCAGGATGAGGCCGAGGTCCTCCGAGGTGACGCCGGGACGCAGCCGCCCGCTGGCCTGCGCGCGGCGCACCAGCTCGTCGTTCACCTCGGCCGAGTGCATGACGTCGGGCAGGATCGATTCATCGGGGGTGAAGGTGCCGGCCAGGTGCACGGTCAGCGAGTGCACATCGGCGTCGACGACCCGCTTCAGGAAGCCGACGAGTCCCTGCCAGCCATCCGAATCTTCCAGTGCCGCATCGGCTTCCACGTTGTAGCGTCGCAACCCTTCGTAGCAGAGCGTGCGTAGCAGGACCTCCTTGCTCGGGTAGCGGCGATACAGCGCGCTGATCCCCACTCCCGCCCGTTCGGCGACCGCGGCGATCGGCGCGTTGGCGTCGGCCAGGAACACGGCGCGCGCGGCGTCCAGGATGAGCCCGTCGTTGCGGGCCGCCTGCGCCTTCCGGCCGGGCAAGGCCTTCCGAGCTGGCGTATCGGGTGTTTTCGGCATGACTTCAGAATAACACTTGAAACGGAATGATCCGTTCTGCTACGGTTTCAAACAGAACGAAGCATTCCGTTTCACAAGGAGTTCAGATGACCACCATCACCCCCTTCCGCATCGACGTCCCCCAGGCCGACCTCGACGATCTGCAGGCGCGGCTGGCCCGCACCCGCTGGGCCGATCAGATCCCCGGCTCGGGCGACACCTACGGGGTGAGCGTCGATCGGGTCCGGCACCTGGTGGATTACTGGCGCGACGGTTTCGACTGGCGCAAGGTCGAGCAGACGCTGAACGCCTACCCGCAGTTCACCACCGACATCGACGGGCAGCGGATCCACTTCCTGCACCTGCGGTCGGCGCAGGACAACGCCTTTCCGCTGATCCTGACCCACGGCTGGCCGGGCACCTTCGTCGAGTTCCTCGGCGTGATCGAGCCGCTCACCGCGGCCGGGTACGACCTGGTGATCCCCTCGGTGCCGGGTTACGGATTCTCCGGTCCGACAACGGACTCCGGATGGAACGACACCCGGATCGCCAAGGCCTGGGCCGAACTGATGCGCCGGCTCGGGTATGACAAGTACGGCGCGGTCGGCAATGACGGCGGCGCGCAGATCTCCCCCGAGCTCGGCCGGGTCGATCCGGACCACGTTGTCGCGGTGCAGGTTTCGCAGATCTACTCGTTCCCGACCGGCGACCCGGCCGAAATGGCGGACCTCACCGAGGACGAGGCGTCGTCCTTGGCGACGCTCGATTGGTTCGTCAAGAACAAGATGGGCTTCAACATCTTGCAGTCACAGCAGCCGCAGACCTTGGCGCACGCGCTGATGGATTCGCCGGCCGGGCTGGTCGGCTGGAACGGCCAGCTGCTCGGGCCGGATCTCGACGACGACTTCGTACTGACCAATATCGCGATCCATTGGCTCACCGGCACAGCGGGTTCCGCGATCCGGCACTACTTCGAGAAGGCCAAGGCCGAGCAGCCGGCCGGGCCGATCGCGGTGCCGCTGTCGCTGTCCGGATCGAACGGCGACTTCCACGGCATCCGCCGCTTCGCCGAGCGGGATCACAGCAACATCGTCTCGTGGCGGACCCACGACGTGTACACCCACTACCTGCACCACGTCGCGCCCGAGCTGATGTCCGGCGAGATCACCGAGTTCTTCGCCCAGTACCGCTGAGCCTTCGCCTTCGTTCCGCAGCCCACACCCCAGCCGGTGTGGGCTGCGGGGTCAACCGCACAAGCATTCCGTTTCCAAGGAGAACACCATGAGCACCATCAAGCCCTTCCAGATCAACGTCCCTCAGGCCCAGCTCGATGATCTGGCCGACCGGCTGCGCCGCGCACTGTGGCCGAGCGAGCTGCCGGGTGTCGGCGACTCGTACGGCGTGCCCGGCGATCGGGTCCGGACCCTCGCGCAGTACTGGCTGGAGAGCTTCGACTGGCGGGCGCTGGAGGCGAAGCTGAACTCGTACCCGCAGTTCACCGCGGAGATCGACGGCGAGGAAATCCACTTCCTGCACATCACCTCATCGCGGCCGGACGCCGTGCCGGCCATCCTGACCCACGGCTGGCCGGGCTCGATCCTGGAATACCTCGACGTCATCGCGCCGCTGACCGAACCGGAGTCGGCCGACGCACCCGCATTCCACTTGGTCATCCCGTCGCTGCCGGGCTTCGGCTTCTCCGGCCCGACCCGCAGCACGGGCTGGAACCGGGTGCGCACCGCGAAGGCGTGGGTGGAGCTGATGGACCAGCTCGGCTACCAGCGCTATCTCAGCATCGGCAACGACGCGGGCTCGATGATCGCGCCGGAGATGGCCAAGCTCGCGCCGAACAAGCTGATCGGAGTCCATGTGACACAACTGTTCTCGTTCCCGTCCGGCGATCCGGCCGAGTTCGAGGGCATGTCCGGGGAGGACATGGCGGCACTGGGCCACCTGCAGTGGTTCCATGACAACAAGATGGCGTTCAACACCTTCCTCAGCCAGCAGCCGCAGACCCTGGCCTACGCGCTGACCGACTCGCCGATCGGCCTGCTCGGCTGGAACACGCAGCTGATGGGCGAGGGCCTGGACCACGACTTCGTCGTCGGCAATGTGGCGATCTACTGGCTGACCGGCACCGCGAGCTCGTCCACCCGGTTCTACTACGAAGACGCGCACGCCACCGAGCAGCCGGCCGGACCGACCACCGTGCCCACCGCGCTGGCCATGTTCAAGGGTGACTTCCAGTCGATCCGCCGCTTCGCCGAGCGCGACCACAAGAACATCGTCCGCTGGAACTCCTACGCGGCCGGCACCGCTCAGGGCGGGCCGAACGACGCGGCCGGGCACTACGCCGCGCATGAGGCGCCGGAGATTCTGGTCGGCGACATCCGCGAGTTCGTCGCGCAGCTCGGTTGATCGAGACAGTCGCTTATGGCATCGAGACTCACGGCCATGGTTCGTCTCACTTCGCGCTGTTGTACTGGATTCATCAACAGCACAACAGCATTCGTCAGAGGAGAAACACCATGAAAATCGCAGTCTTCGGGGCCACCAGCACGGTCGGTCGCCTGGTTGTCGCGCAGGCGATCGAGGAGGGCCACGAGGTTACCGCGTTCACCCGCAGCGCGGCCGGCCTCGAGCAGCGGCACGAGCGGCTGCACATCGTGGAAGGTGATGTGCTGGATACGAATTCGGTCGAGCGGGCGGTCGTCGGCCAGGACGCGGTGCTGATCTCGCTCGGCGCGGGACGCAAGGGCGTGGTCCGGGCCGAGGGCACCCGCGCGGTGCTCGCGGCGATGGAACGGACCGGGGTGAAGCGGTTGATCGTGCAGACCACCCTGGGGGTCGGCGACAGCCGGGGCAACCTGAACTTCGTCTGGAAGTACCTGATGTTCGGGATGCTGCTGCGCCAGGCCTACGCCGACCACGTGCAGCAGGAGCTGTATGTCCAGGCCAGCCAGCTGGATTGGACGATCGTGCGGCCGAGCGCGTTCACCGACGGCCCGCGCACCCGCGGTTTCCGCCGCGGCTTCCCGGCCGACGAGCGCGGGCTGTCGCTGAAGATCTCCCGCGCCGACATCGCCGATTTCATGCTCGAGCAGCTGAACGACCAGACCTACCTGCACCGGGCGCCGGGCATCTCCAACTGAGGCCCGCACCGTGCCTCGCGTTCGAGCCGGACCAACCGCGACCCACGCACCCAGCGTGGGTCGCGGTCGTTCACGCATGCTCGTGCAGGTCACCCCAGGCCGGGAACGGATCCGGATAGCCCGCCCATTCGACCGGCCCCGCGGCGAACTCGGCGTCGGTGAGCAGCGCGTCATCGAGCAGCGCACGGACCTTGTCCCGATCGAGCTTGATCCCGATGAAGACAATCTCCTGTCCCGCAGGCACTTCCAGCGCCGACCACCACGCGGCGGGTTCGAAGACGAGGTTGGGCCCGGCTTGCGACCAGATGGCCGCCAGCGAGGCCCGGCTGGCGATCCAGCAGAAACCCTTGCTGCGCAACAACCCTCGTAGTTCACCGAGGGCCGCGGAGAGTCGTTGTGGATGAAACGGCCGATCCGCGGTGTAGGTGAGGCTGCGGATGCCGTACTCCTCGGTCTCCGGCGTATGCCCGCCCGCCAGTTCCTCGTCCCACCCCTCCGCCTCGGCGGCGACCACCGGGTTGTACAGACCGGTGCCGAGCACGTCGGCCAGGTCGACGACGCCGTTGGTGGTACGCAACACCCGGGCGCGCGGATTGAGTTTGCGCACAGTCGCTTCCACCGCCCCGGCCGCCGCCGCGCCGACCAGATCGGTCTTGTTCACCAGCAGCACGTCGGCGAATTCCACCTGATCCACCAGCAAGTCGGCGATGGTGCGCGAATCACCCTCGCCCGCTTGCAGATTCCGCTCGGCCAGCGCCTGCCCCTTGGCCACCTCGGCCAGGAAGGTGGACGCGTCGACCACCGTCACCATGGTGTCCAGCCGGGCGATGTCGCCGAGCTTGAACCCGTCCTCGAACTCCCAGTCGAAGGTCGCGGCCACCGGCATCGGCTCGGAGATGCCGGTCGACTCGATGACCAGCTGATCGAAGCGCCCCGCGCGGGCGAGCCGGCCCACCGCCTCGATGAGGTCCTCGCGCAGCGTGCAGCAGATGCAGCCGTTGGTCAGCTCGACCAGTTTCTCCTCGGTCCGATCGAGATGACCCTGACCCGCGACGAGCGCCGCATCGATGTTCACCTCGCTCATGTCGTTGACGATGACCGCCACCCGGCGGCCCTCCCGGTTGGCGAGGATGTGATTGAGCAGCGTCGTCTTGCCCGCCCCGAGAAAGCCGGACAGCACGGTGACGGGAAGCAGGTCGGAGGTGGTCATTCCTTAATGATAATGGTTTTCATTTGTGTTCAGCACCCGGGGTCGCCGGTTGCGCGTGGCAATGCGGGCGGACGGTCGTAGGGTTTGTCTCGTGAAGCTGTTGCCATTGACCCCCGACGGGCAGACCCCCGTCCGGGTGCTCACCATTGCCGGAACCGACTCGGGCGGCGGCGCCGGAATCCAGGCCGACACCCGCACCATGGCGCTGTGCGGGGTGCACGCCTGCGTGGCGGTCGCGGCGGTGACGGTGCAGAACTCGATGGGCGTCAGCGACTTCCACGAGATCCCGCCGGCCATCGTGGCCGGTCAGGTGCGGGTGGTGGCGACCGATATCGGCGTCGGCGCGGTCAAGACCGGCATGCTGGCCTCCACCGCCATCATCGAGGCCGTCGCGGACGTGTGCGGCGAGGTGGGCATCGGCCGCGACGGGCAGATTCCGCTGGTCGTCGACCCGGTCGCCGCCTCCATGCACGGCGACCCGCTGCTGCACGAGGAGGCCCTGGACGCGGTCCGGCACACGCTGATCCCGCTGGCCACGGTGGTGACGCCGAACCTGGACGAGGTCCGGCTGATCACCGGCATCGACGTCACCGACGACGCGTCGGCCCGGCTGGCCGCGGAGGCGCTGCACAAGCTCGGCCCGCAGTGGGCGATCGTGAAGGGCGGGCATCTGCGCTCCTCGGAGCACAGCACCGACCTGCTGTTCGACGGCGACAAGTTCCTCGAGTTCACCGCGCCGCGGATCGGCACCACCAACGACCACGGCGGCGGCGACACCCTCGCCGCGGCGATCGCGTGCGCGCTGGCCAACGGGTACTCGGTGCCCGAGGCGGTGGAGTTCGCCAAGGACTGGACCTATCGCTGCCTGGCCGCCGCCTACGATCTGGGCGCGGGCCACGGTCCGGTTTCCCCGCTCTGGCGTCTGCACAGCGACTGAACCCGGAATCTGCTGATTCCCCAGTTCAAAAGCCCCTTAGGGGGCCGATTCTTGTCGGTGGGTGCTGCGACAATAGAGGTGTCGCAAACGCGGTAGGCCTCGACGAAGCGGCCGAGCCAGAACACCGTCGTTCGAGCGGATGCGACAACCGTTTCAGCGTCGGCCTCGACTACGCCGCGGCCGGCAGAGCAAGGCGCTACTCGCCGGAAAAGGCTAGGTGCAGTGGCAGATCAGTGTCGATGACGATGCCGTTGAGCCGGGCGTTGGCCGCGGTGAGCGCGGCGATGGTTTCCGCGAGATAGGCGACGAACTTCTCGATCGGCATCGGCTGCGTCTTCAATCGGTTCGCGCCGAGCCACCAATCGGTGGCCGAGCCGACCGCGCCGAAGATCGAATAAATCACCAGCTCCACGCTGTCCACGTCGACCGCCGTGTCGGCCGCCAGTTCGGCGAACAGATCGGCGGCCCGCTTCGCCGACTGCCGGGCCGATTGCAGCGCGCGTTCGGAATCGTCGGACTGCTGCGCGAAATGACTGTGCAGCATGAAGCGGAAGACGTTGGGGTGCTCCGACACCACGAGCGCGTACTCCGCGGCACCGCGGCGGACGAGTTCGCGGGCCGAGTCGTTGGTCAGGTCCACGCCGGAGATCAACTGCTCCCACAGCATGTCCCGGACCCGGTCGACGATCGCGTTGTAGAGGTCGGTCTTGTCCTCGAAATGCCGGTACAGCTTGGGTTTCGCCGCGCCGGCCTCCTTGGCGATATCGCCCATGCTGACCTCGGGCCCGAACTTGTCCAGCGCGCGGAACGCTGCGTCGACGAACTCTTCCCGTACCTTCAGCCGGTGCTCACGCCAGCGCTCCGTGCGTGCGTCGACGCGCTTGCGCGGCACCTCGTCTGTTTTCCGCCCGCTGCGCATCACAATTCCGGATGCTACCTGCTACCAGCGGTACCGATGACCGGGTCGGGGCGTTGACATCGGATGAGGCGTGGGACACACTCGGAAAAGTACACGGAACCGGTGGTATTGGATATTTAGCACAGAAGGCCGGTGGGGACGATGGCGTCCGCGATCCACACCCGAGTCCTGATCGTCGGGAGCGGCTTCTCCGGCCTCGGCATGGGCATCGCGCTCGACCAGGCCGGACTCGATGACTACCTCATCGTGGAGAAGGCCGGCGAGATCGGCGGCACCTGGCGGGACAACACCTATCCCGGCTGCGCCTGCGATATCCCGAGCCACCTGTATTCGTATTCCTTTGAGCCACGCTCGAATTGGCGACGGTTGTTCTCCGGGCAGCCGGAGATCTTCGAGTACCTGAAGGAAGTCACCGAGAAGTACCGGCTGCGTCCGCACATCCGCTTCCACCAGCACATGGATCACGGCTACTGGGACGAAGGCGAACGGCGCTGGCATGCGTTCAGCGCGGACGGCCAGGAGTATGTCGCGCAGTTCCTCGTGTCCGCGGTGGGGGCGCTGCATATTCCGAGCGTTCCGGAGTTCCGCGGCAGCGCGGATTTCACCGGGGCGGCATTCCACTCGGCGCAGTGGGATCACGGAGTCGACCTCGCGGGCAAGCGGGTGGCGGTGATCGGAACCGGAGCCAGCGCAATCCAATTCGTGCCGGAGATCGTCGGCGAGGTGGGCGCGCTCACCGTGTTCCAGCGCACCGCGCCGTGGGTGATGCCGCGCGCGGATGTGGAGTTCTCCACGCGCTTCCGGAATGCGCTGCGCCGCATACCCGGCCTGCGCCTCGCGTTGCGCAATGGCATCTACTGGGGCGCCGAAGTCGGCGGGTATGCGATGAACTGGCGCCCCGCGCTACTGAAGGTGCTGGAGCGGGTCGGCCGGCGGCACATCGAGCGACAGATCGCCGATCCGGTTCTGCGCGCGCAGGTTACGCCGGATTACCGGGCGGGCTGCAAACGACTGCTCGGCTCCGACACCTACTATCCGGCGCTCGCCGACCCGAAGACCGAGCTGGTCACCGAGCGCATCGACCGGTTCACCACGGACGGCATCGTCACCGCCGACGGCGTCGGGCGCAAGATCGATGTGATCATCTACGGCACCGGTTTTCACGTCATCGACTCGTTCAAGAATCTGCCGATGGTCGGCCTGCACGGGATCGACCTGACCGAGCGCTGGGACCGCGAAGGAGTGCAGGCGCACCGCGGGATCACCGTCGCCGACATGCCCAACGCGTTCTTCCTGGTCGGCCCGAACACCGGTCTCGGGCACAACTCGATGATCTTCATGATCGAGGCGCAGATCCACTATGTGCTGCAAGCGATTCGGCAGGTGCGTGAGCAGGGCGCGCTCGCGCTGGCGCCGCGGCGAGCCGCGCAGGATCATTTCAACGCCCGGCTGCAACGCGGACTCGCGCACTCGGTGTGGAACACCGGCGGCTGCCAGAGCTGGTATCTGGACGAGCACGGGCACAACCGCACGCTGTGGTCCGGATTCACCTGGCAGTACTGGATGCAGACCCGGCGGCTCGATCCCGCGGAGTACGAATTCTTCGGTCCCGCACCGAGTTCCCCGACCCGGCGCACCGCGGTGCTGGAAGACCTTCCGGCCCAGACGTTTCCCACGGCCCTGACCAACGGCCGACCGGCCCCAGCCCGAAACCCCGAGGACGTTCAGTGAAGAACTTCAAAGACAAAGTCGCCGTGATCACCGGGGCGGGCTCCGGCATCGGCCGGGGACTGGCGCTGGAACTGGCCAGACGCGGCGCCCAGCTGGCGCTGTCCGACATCAACACCGAAGCGGTCGCCGACACCGCGGGCCGCTGCGAAAAGCTCGGCGCGACAGCCATTCCGTACGAGCTGGACGTCGCGCACCGGGCGGCGGTCTACGCCCACGCGGCCGATGTGCGGGGCGAATTCGGGCGGGTGAACCTGGTCTTCAACAACGCGGGCGTCGCGCTCGGGGCCGACGTCGAAGACATGGAGTGGGACGACTTCGACTGGCTGATGAACATCAACTTCTGGGGCGTCGCACACGGCACCAAGGCGTTCCTGCCCGACCTCATCGCCTCCGGCGACGGGCACATCGTCAACATCTCCTCGGTGTTCGGCCTCGTCGGCGTGCCCTCCCAAAGTGCTTACAACGCAGCCAAGTTCGCGGTGCGCGGATTCACCGAGGCGCTGCGGCAGGAGATGCGGATCGCCCGGCACCCGGTCGGCGTCACCTGCGTGCACCCGGGCGGGGTGACCACGAATATCGCGGTGAGCGCCCGCGGCCTGCCCGACGACGTGGACCTGGAGAGTCTGCGCCGCGGCTGGGACGCGCTCACCCTGACCAGTCCGGGTGCGGCGGCGAAGATCATCCTGCACGGCGTGGAGAAGAACAAGGCGCGGGTGCTGATCGGGCCCGACGCCCGGGTCTTCGACCTGATCCCGCGCCTGCTCGGCCCGGCTTACGAGGACCTCGGCGTCCCGCTCTATCGAGCCGGCCGGCAGGCCGCGGCGCGGTTCGGTATCGCGCTGTAGGCCTATCGTCGCCGGGCCGCGCGCGGCGGCACCGGCGGCGGTGGGTTCAACCGGCCCGCGGTGGTGCGCGAGCCGGCCTGCTTGAGTCGTTCGAGCACGGGAGTCAGCTCGAAGCTGTGCACGCCGTCCAGGGTGGCCATCTTGATCGTCACGTAGTGGTAGAGGTCGTCGGCGGTGTCCGCGGTCAGCACGGCGAAGATGTTGAACGGTCCGGTAACCGCTGCGGCATAGGCGGTTTCGGCGTGCTCGGCGATGGCGCGGCCGACCGCGTCCAGCTGCGCCGGGGCGACCCGCAGCCAGAGGAAGGCGGCGAGGCTGGGTCCCAGTGCGGCAGGGGCGATGTCGAGGTCGAAGTAGAGGATGCCCGCCGCTTGCAATGCGGCGACCCGGCGCGCTATCCGGCCGATGCTCATACCGGTGGCGCGGGCCAGAACCGAGAAGCTCGCACGTCCGTCGCGGGCCAGCAGTTCGAGCAGCAGACCGTCCTCGTCGCGCAGCTCCAGATCCGACTCGACGTAATCCGCTGCCGCCGTGCCACTCTCGGCATTCCTGCGGGCCACCTGCCGGCCACGCCAGTCCACCGCGGTGGGCCCGACGAAGCGATGCAGGATCATCGCCGCCGCGATGTCGTGCACCGGCGCGGTGCGTTGCAGCCGCTGCACCAGCAGATCGTCGCGGTCCTGCGGGGTGCGCGGATGCAGCGAGAAGTTCACCTCGGCGCCGGCCGCCGCGATGCTGACCCACGCGGCGTCGTCGCGGCGCGCCAGCGCCTCGGCCACCTGCCGCGCGCCGTCCGGGCGGCAGTGCACCCGGATGATCCAGTCGTTCTCGCCGATCGCACGGGAGTCGACCGCGCCGATCACCCGGACCACACCGTCGCGGCGTAACCGCCGGTAGCGGCGGGCAACGGTCTGTTCCGCGACACCCAGTTCGGCCGCGACCCGGTTGAACGAAACCCGGGGGTCCAGCTGCAGGGCTTGCACGATCTGCGTATCGACGCCATCCAAGATGGAGTTTTTGCCTATTCCAGAGGCGCTCACAAGGAGGAAATCTACGCCTGGTTCGAAGCTGTGCGACTGTTCCCGATGCCGCTCCGGATACTCGACGCCGTCTCCCGTCCACGAATTTCCAGAGAGGACAACGGCTTTGCGTAAATGGCTGCCGCTGCTGACGGTGTGTCTCGGCACCTTCATGCTGCTGATCGACGTCACCATCGTGAACGTCGCACTACCCGATATGCGCAACGACTTGAACGCGTCGTTCAGCTCGCTGCAATGGGTGGTCGACGGATACGCCCTGGCCATGGCCGCGCTCATGCTCGGGGCCGGCTCGATCGCCGACCTGGCCGGGCATCGGCGGACCTATCTGGCCGGGTTGGTCCTGTTCGCGGTGTCCTCGCTGGTCTGCGGGATCGCGCCGAATCCGGCGGTGCTCATCGTGGCCAGGGTGGTGCAGGGCATCGGCGCGACGACCATGGCGTGCACCACCTTCGCCCTGCTGAACAACTCCTACCGCGGGCGCGATCAGGGCACGGCGTACGGCGTCTGGGGTGCGGTCGCGGGCGCGTCCAGTGCGATCGGGCCGATCATCGGCGGCGTGCTCACCGATCTCGCGTCGTGGCGCTGGATCTTCTTCGTCAACCTGCCGGTCAGTGCGGTGGCGATCGCACTGTGCGTCTGGGTGCTCGCCGAGGGAGAACGGCCGCACCGGGGACGGATCGATGTGGCGGGCATGGCGGCGTTCACCGTGAGCGCCGCGGCCGCGACCTATGCGCTGATCCGGGCCAGCGAACACGGCTGGTCGAACGCGCTGACCTGGTGGTTGCTGCTGGTCGCCGCGGTGTCGCTGGTGGCGTTCCTGGTGATCGAACGGACGTCGGCGCAGCCGATGCTCGATCTGGCGCTGCTGCACGACCGCTCGTTCGCCGGCGTGCTCGTCGCGGCGGGTGCGTTGTTCTTCGCCGCGTTCGGCGCGCTGATGTACACCCAGATCTGGATGCAGTCGGTGCTCGGGCTCACCGCGATCCAAGCCGGGGCGGTGGGACTTCCGTTGTCCGTCATGGCTTTTCTGGTGTCGGGCAGCATCGGGCGGTTCCTGCACGGAGAGAACCGCGGGCCGATCATCGCGGGCGGGCTCTTCGCGACCGGCGTCGGCGGCGTGGTCGGCGCGCTGCTCGTGCACGGCGAAGCCGGTTGGGTGGCACTGATTCCCGGATTCCTGGCCGTCGGGCTCGGCGTCGGGCTGGCGACCGCGACGCTGAGTTCGGCGGCGATGGCGGCGGTTCCGTGGCAGCGGGCCGGAATGGCAACGGGCGCGGTCAATACCGCGCAGCAGCTGAGCTTCGCGCTCGGAATTGCCACGCTGGGTTCGGTTTTCACCGCACGGGCCGCGGCGGTGCTCGATGCGCGTGCGGTGGTGGACGCGGAGGCGACGGCGCGGGCGGTCGGGGGCGGTCAGTCCGCGATGCTGGTGCAGCAGGTTCCGGCCGAGGCACGGTCCGCGCTGGCGGAGGCAGTGCGGGCGGCGGCCGCGGCGGGTGTCCAGGGCACGCTCGCGGTCAGCGGCGTTGTCGGCCTGCTCGGCAGCGCGGTCGTGCTGGTGCTGATGCGGCGAAGCAAACCCGTGGCGACAGCGGCCGAAGCGGAGGCTCAGGTCAGCGCCTGATTTGCCCGAATTCCGGTGCGGCCGAACCGGCCGCGGAACAAATCCGCTGAGCGAGGAGACCACGCGCCTCGCTCAGCGGTGGGTCAGCGCCAAACGACGCTACGGCGGCAAACGCCGGGACCGATCGGCCCTGGTCGCGTGCCCCCAGGAACCTCACAGCTGAGGCCCAGCTCCGTGACAACCGGACCGTCGAGGGTGGTCTTCATGACCGAGACTGTGACCGTCGCGGCGGCGGAATTAGCCGAGACACCGGGTACGCCCGTGCTGGACGTGGTGATACCCGTCTACAACGAAGAGACCGACCTCGGCGTGTGCGTGCGCAGGTTGCACGCCTATCTGCGCCAGGGGTTCCCGTTTCCGGCGCGGATCACGGTAGCCGACAATGCCAGCACCGACGCCACTCTGCAAGTGGCCGAGCTGCTCGCGGAGGAGCTGGACGGCGTGCGGGTGGTGCACCTGGACGCCAAGGGCCGCGGGCGGGCGCTGCGGGCGGCGTGGGAGCGCTCCGACGCACAGGTGGTCGCCTACATGGACGTGGACCTGTCCACCGACCTGAACGCGCTGCTGCCGCTGGTGGCGCCGCTGATCACCGGGCATTCCGATCTGGCGATCGGCACCCGGCTCAGCGCGTCGTCGCGGGTGGTGCGCGGGCCGAAGCGCGAGATCATCTCCCGCTGCTACAACCTGTTGCTGAAAGCCTCACTGCAAGCGCGCTTTTCGGATGCGCAGTGCGGGTTCAAGGCGATGCGCAGCGAGGTGGCGCGGCAGCTGCTGCCGCTGGTACGCGACGGCGAATGGTTCTTCGACACCGAGCTCCTGGTGCTCGCCGAGCGGGCCGGGCTGCGCATCCACGAGGTGCCGGTGGACTGGATCGACGATCCGGACAGCCGGGTCGACATCGTCGACACCGCGCGCAAGGACCTGCTCGGCATCGGGCGGCTGACCCGGGCGCTGGCCACCGGGGCGCTGCCGCTGGAGGAGTTGCGCAGGGCGGTCGGGCGCGAGCCGCTGGTGCCCGGGGTGCCGCTCGGCATGGTCGGGCAGCTGGTCCGGTTCGCCATCGTCGGCGTGCTGAGCACGCTGGCCTATCTGCTGCTTTATGTTGTGCTGCAATCGTTTACGGATGCGCAGGTGGCCAACTTCCTGGCACTGCTGGTCACCGCGGTGGCGAATACGGCGGCGAACCGGGCGTTCACGTTCGGCGTGCGCGGGACGACCGGCGCGGTGTCGCATCAGTTCCAGGGACTGGTCATTTTCGGCATCGGGCTGGCGTTGACCAGTGGGTCGCTGTTCACGTTGCACCACTGGGCGCCGGACGCGTCGGTGCATCTGGAGTTGCTGGTGCTGGTGCTGGCCAATCTGCTGGCCACGATTCTGCGGTTCGTCGGGTTGCGCTGGGTGTTCCGCAATACCCCGAATCCGGCTCGGCGGACAGCGATCTCCGTGCAGTCCGATTCGACGGAAACGTCGGAGTCGGCGGCGCTCGATGCCGAAGGAGCCGCTCGATGACCGCGACCATGGCGCCGCCCACCGCGGCACCGGCGACCCCCGCGCCCGAACGCAAAAACCGTTGGGAATACCCAGCATTGGCGGTATTGATGCTCGGGACCGGTATCGCTTACCTGTGCAATCTCAGCTCGAACGGCTGGGCAAATTCGTTCTATTCCGCTGCGGTGCAAGCGGGTTCGGTGTCTTGGAAGGCGTTCTTCTTCGGCTCGTCGGACGCGGCGAACTCGATCACCGTGGACAAGCCGCCCGCGTCGCTGTGGCTGATGGAACTCTCGGTGCGGGCGTTCGGGCTGAACAGCTGGAGCATCCTGGTGCCGGAGGTGCTGCTCGGCGTGGCGAGCGTGGCCCTGCTGTGGGCGACGGTGCGCAGGCCGTTCGGCCCGGCCGCCGGATTGCTCGCCGGGCTGGTGCTCGCGGTGACTCCGGTTGCCGTGCTGATGTTCCGGTTCAACAACCCGGACGCGCTGCTGGTGTTCCTGATGGTCGCCGCGGCGTGGGCGATGACCCGGGCGATCGAGGACGGCCGCTGGCGGTGGCTGGTGCTCACTGGCGCGTTCGTCGGATTCGGCTTTCTCACCAAGCAATTGCAGGTGTTGCTGGTCGTTCCGCCGCTGGCCCTGGCCTACTTGATCGCGGGGCCGCCGAAGCTCGGCAAACGGCTCCTGCAACTGCTCGCCGCCGGTGCCGCGATGGTGGTGGCCGCGGGCTGGTGGTTGCTGGCGGTGGAGCTGTGGCCCGCCTCGTCGCGGCCGTGGATCGGTGGGTCGCAGAACAATTCGATCCTCGAACTGACCCTCGGCTACAACGGGCTCGGCCGGCTCACCGGTGACGAGAGCGGCAGTGTCGGTCCAGGTGGTGGTGATCTGCCGGCCGGCGGCAACGGCATGTGGGGCAGCACCGGCATCACCCGGATGTTCGAAGCGGCGCAGGGCGGTCAGATCGCCTGGCTGATCCCGGCCGCGCTGGTCGCCCTGGTTGCCGGAATTCTCTTGCGCGGCAAAGCTGCCCGCACCGATCGGCAGCGGGCGTCGCTGATCGTCTGGGGCGGTTGGCTGTTGGTGACCGGATTGACGTTCAGCTTCATGGCCGGAATCTTCCACCAGTACTACACCGTGGCGCTGGCTCCGGCGGTCGCCGCGCTGGTCGGGATCGGCGCGGTGCAGATGTGGCGGGAACGGCATCGCCTGTGGGTCCGGCTGCTGCTCGCGCTCGCCGTCGGCCTGACCACGGCGACGGCCTGGATGTTGTTGTCCCGCAGCGTGCATTGGGTGCCATGGTTGCGCTGGACGATTCTGGTCGTCGGCATCCTCGCCACGATCGCGGCCCTCGTTCCGGCGCCGCGGAAGCTGGCGATCGTCTCCGCGCTGGCCATCGCGTTCACCGGCCTGGCCGGTCCGACCGCGTATGCCGTCGACACCCTCGCGACCTCGCACGCGGGCGCGATCCCGTCGGCGGGACCGAATGTCGGACGGTTCGGCATGTTCGGCCAGCGGCCGCCGTGGGCCGAAGGAATGAACGGCATGCCCGGCGGCCCGGGCGCTCCGCAGCCGGATGGTCGCGGCGGGCGCGGGCCCGGCGGAAACGGCCAGCCAGTGCCACCCGGGATGCCGCCGCAAGGCGCGATGCCCGGCGCGCCGACCGGCCATGGCGGCGAAATGATGGGCGGCGCAGGCGGTCTGCTCGGCGCGAGCAAGCCGAGCGACCGGGTGGTCACCCTGCTGGAGCAGAACGGCACCGACTACACCTGGGTCGCCGCGGCCACCGGCTCCAACAGCGCGGCGGGCTTCCAGCTGGCCACCGAACTCCCGGTGATGCCGGTCGGCGGCTTCAACGGCAGCGACCCCTCCCCCACCCTCGCCCAGTTCAAAGACTATGTGGCCCAAGGAAAGATCCACTATTTCATCGGCGGCGAACGCGGCGGCCGGGGCGGCGACCGAGACTCCGCACCCTCCTACAGTTCGCAGATCGCCCAATGGGTCCAGGAGAACTTCACCGCCACCGAAGTAGACGGCGTCACCCTCTACGACCTCACCACCCACTGACCCGAAAGATCCGCACCGCCTCCGAATACGCAGGCGGTGCGGATCTTTGGCGTGCCGGGCTACTTCGCCGCCGGGTAGGTGGACTCGACCCATTCGGCGAAGCTGGGGCCGGCGAGGGTGGCGTGCGGGCCGGCGAGCAGGGTGCCGTCCTCGAAGGCTTCGCGGTCCGGGTTGGCGGGGTCGCTGGATTCGATGATCCGGACGGGGCTGCCCCGGTGGGCGGCCAGCAGGGTCGCGGCACCGGCCATGGTCTCCGGCCGCGGGCCGGCGATTTCGGGCAACGGACCGTCGGTGGATTCGGGGGCCGGGTTGACGGCGAGGTCGACCAGGGCCTCGGCGACGGTGCGAGCGGCGACCAGCTGGGTGCGCATGTTCGCGACGTAGGCGACATCGCCCTGGGTGCCCCACTGGGTCATCACCTCGACCAGTTCGTGGAACTGGGCGGCGCGCAGGATCTGGACCGGCAGCGGGCCGTCGAGCAGCCGCTGCTCGTGCGCCAGCTTGGCCGCGTTGTAGCCGGCGGTGGCGTTGTCGATGCCGATGATGGAGACCACGACCAGGCGCTCGACGCCGGCCTTCTGGCCCGCCTCGTGCAGGTTGCGGGCGGCGGCGGTGAAGAACTCCGTCGCAATGTCCTGGTCCGCGGAGGGCGTGCTGGAGGCGTCGATCACGACCTGCACGCCGTCCAGGGCCTCGACCAGACCCGCGCCGGTCTCGATGTCCACGCCGTTCTTCCGGGAGAACGCCACCACCTCGTGGCCCTGCTCGGTCAGCACATCGACCACGTGCTTGCCCAGCCGTCCGGTCGCGCCGGCCACTGCGATCTTCTTGGTCGTCGTCATGATTCCTGCTCCTCTGCGTCGGTGCGGTGTTCCGCGTTCACAGAGAGGACGACGCGGCACCGGCGAGTGTGACATCACCACGAATCCGCAGCTGGAACGAGCTGGCGCACTGAGCCGCGCACCAATTGTCCTGCCGCGGGCGAAATCGCCAGCGAAATCGTGCGCGGCGCAACGATGAGTGCGCGGGATGGATCAGCTGAGCGTGGCGAGCAGACGCTCGTGTACGACGTCGCGGATGGTGGGAGTCAGGTCGGGCTTTTCGGTGAGCAGTTCGAGCATGCGCAGGATCTGCAAGGCTTCGACGCGCTGCGGAAGGTCCGGATCGGCCGGGTCGAAGCCCGCGCCCTCCAGGAAGTCGGACCAGGCCGGGGTGGCCGGATCGATGAAGCTGACCGACCAGGCCCACCACGCCGGGTCGAACAGCGGGTCGGCGAGCCGGACGGATTCGAAATCGAGCAGGCCGGTGATGATTTCGCCGTCGGTGAGGATGTTGACCGGGGCGAAATCGCCGTGCGCGAGGACCGTCGGCCGGTCGGCGAAGAGGGTGGGCAGCGACTTCAGGGTCCGGTCCAGGGTGGCGCGGTGCGCGGCGGCGAGGTCCAGCCGGCCGGCCCAGGCGGTGGCGCTCTCCACCAGGCGGGTGGGGCTGGCCCAGAGGTCGTCGAGTTGCAGGCCGGCGGTGGGCAGGCGGCGGAACGCGGCGAGCAGCGTGCCCATCTCGCGGGCGATGATCGGGAATTGCGGGCTGGCCAAGCCGATTTCGGCGCTGGCCGGAATCGGGACGCCGGGCAGGGCGTCGAAGACGATCCAGGCCGGGTCGGCGTCGAGGTCGAAGCGGCGGATGCGCGGAATGGCGATGCCGCGCTTGGCGGCGGGTTCCAGCAGGGTGTGCATCACCCGCAGACGGCGTTCGGCGTCGTCCGGATTGCGGTAGCGCTGCAGGACCATCCGATCGCCGTCGGCGAGGGTGAGCAGGTCGGTGCGGTTCTGGAAGCCCCATTCGGCCGGCGCGCTCCCGGCAATCGGCTGGCCGAGAGTCTGCTCGAGCCCGCCGTACTCCGCATGGTCCATACGGCAGACCCTAAGGCACGTACGGACTGTTGCGCGCCGATCGGCGGTGCTGCCCCGAGTGTGGACGTAGGGGCACACTTCGGGCGCGCTCATCCGCCCCGGTCGGCGGCCTGATCAGGGATATCGAACCGGCACGATCCACTTCCGGTACCGGGAAACTCACCGGTGCACCGCGATGAAAATCACTCGGCGTTGCGTGGCGCGCTCAGCGCGGCGTGCAGGGTGGCCGCCCACTGCTGGACGATCTGCTTGCGGCGCGCCGAGTCGTCGGTGAGCACGTCGGCCAGGCCGAGACCGCGCGCCATGTCCAGGGTGGCCTGCACGAGGTGGTGGGTGACCGGGTCGGCGTCGTCGACGCCGAGCGCCTCCACCGCGCGCCGGTGCGAGATCCGGCCGAACTTGGCTTCCAGCGGGACAATTCGTTCGCGCAGCGCCGGATCGGCGGCCGCGTGCGTCCACACCTGCAGCGCCGCCTTGAACAGCGGGCTGGTGTAGGACTCGACCAGGCCGGCCACCACGGCCTCGGTGCGGCCGACCCCGTCGGCCAAGGCGGCGACCGCGATCGCCTCGTCCTTGGCCTGCTGGGTCCGGCTGTCGAACATGTACTCCAGCGCGGCGGTGATCAGCTCCTCCCTGGTCGGGAAGTGATGCTGCGCCGCGCCCCTGGACACCCCGGCCCGTTCGGCGACGACCGCGACCGTCGCTGCCGCCCAGCCGGTTTCGGCCAGGCAGTCGATGGTCGCCTCCAACAGGCGCTGCCGGGTGGCTCGGCTGCGGTCCTGCTTGGGTTCGTGGGGTGTGGCCATGGGGTTATTCTGCCCAGCTCGCCGGACGACGCTGCAGGAAGGCCGTCATGCCCTCGCGCACCTCGTCGGTGCCGAAGAAGCTCGCCGAGCGGGTCGCGAGTTCTTCGGCCGAGGCGTCGAACTCCGCGAGCATGGCCGCGTTGACCAGCCGCTTGCTCTCGGCCAGCCCCTGCGGGGCGCCCTTGCGCAGCTCGGCGCGCACCCGCGCCACCTCGGCCACCGGGTCGGCGGCGCCGGTGGTGATCAGCCCGATCTGCTCGGCGACGTCGGCGCCGAACTTCTCGCCGGTCAGGAAATACCGGCTCGCCGCGCGCGAGGTGAGCCGCGGCAGCAGGGTCAGCGAAATCATGAACGGGGCCAACCCGATTCGCACCTCGGTGAGGGCGAAGCTGCTGGTCGGCCCGGCCACCGCGAGGTCGCAGGCGGCGACGATGCCCATGCCGCCCGCGCGCACGTTGCCGTCGATCTGCGCGATCACCGGCTTCGGGGTGGCGATGAGCCGGCGCAGGACGCCGATCATCACCCGGGTGCGGTCGTCGGCGGCCACCGCGGGATCGGCATTGCTCGCCTCGGACAGGTCCGCGCCCGCGCAGAAGGTGTTGCCGGTGTGCGCGAGCACGATGCCGCGCACCGCGTCGTCGGCGGCCGCGTCGTCGAGTCCCTGGAGGAGTTCGGCAACGAGCTTGGACGACAACGCGTTCCGGTTGTGCGGCGAGTCGAGCGTGAGCGTCGCGAAGCCGTCCGCCACCTCGTAGCGGACGAACGGACCGGTCACTGTTTCGGTCATCGACAGCCTCTCAGTAGGACTTCGGCAGGCCCAGCGAGTACTGGGCGACGAAGTTCAGCACCATTTCGCGGCTGACCGGCGCGATCCGGCCGATGCGCGCGGCGGCCAGCATCGCGGCCAGGCCGTACTCCTTGGTCAGGCCCGCGCCGCCGTGCGTCTGGATGGCCTGATCGAGCGCCTTGATACTCGCCTCCGCCGCAGCGTATTTCGCCATGTTGGCGGCCTCGGCGGCGCCCATCTCGTCGCCCGTGTCGTAGAGCGTCGCGGCCTTGCGCATCATCAGCTTGGCCAGCTCCAGCTCGATCTTCACCTGGGCCAGCGGATGCGAAATGCCTTGGTGCGCACCGATCGGCGTCTTCCACACGGTGCGTTCCTTGGCGTATTCGACGGCGCGGTCGATGGCGTAGCGGCCGAGGCCGATGGCCATCGCGGCGCCCATCACCCGCTCCGGGTTGAGGCCGGCGAACAGCTGCATCAGCGCCGCGTCCTCCTTGCCGACCAGAGCGGTCGACGGCAGGCGCACGTCGTCCAGGAACAGCGTGAACTGGTGGTCCGGCTCGATGATGTCCATTTCCTGAGGCGTCTTGTGGAAGCCCTCGGCATCGGTCGGCACGATGAACAAGGCGGGCTTGAGCTTGCCGGTCTTGTGGTCCTCGGTGCGCGAGACGATGAGCACCGCTTCGGCCTGATCCACGCCGGAGATGTAGATCTTGCGCCCGTTGAGGATCCAGTCGTCGCCGTCGCGGCGCGCGGTGGTGGTGATCTGGTGGGAGTTGGAGCCCGCGTCCGGCTCGGTGATGCCGAAGACCATCTTGGCCGAGCCGTCGCCGAGCTTGGGCAGCCACTGCTGCTTCTGCTCGTCGGTGCCGTACTTGGTGATGATGGTGCCGCAGATGGCCGGGGAGACGACCATCAGCAGCAGGCCCGCGCCCTGCGCGGAGAGCTCCTCCATGACCAGCGCCAGCTCGTACAGGCCCGCACCGCCGCCGCCGTACTCCTCCGGCAGGTTCACCCCGAGGAAGCCGAGTTTGCCTGCCTCGTCCCACAATTCGGTGAGCGGCTCGTTGGCCCTGGCCTTCGGCAGCACGTAGTCGCGGTAGTTGTACTTCGCCGCCAGCGCGGCGACCGCGGACCGGAGCGCGGTCTGCTCTTCGGTTTCGATGAAACTCATTTGCTCTCCTGGATTTCCGTGCCTTCGGCAGGGTCGACTACGGCGAGGACGGCACCGACTTCGACCTGCTGGCCGACGGTGACATTGACGGCGCTGAGCACACCGGCGGCGGGCGCGGCGATGGTGTGCTCCATCTTCATCGCCTCCAGCCACAGAATGGGCTGGCCCTGTTCGACCCGGCTGCCGACCTCGGCGCCGAGCCGGATCACGCTGCCGGGCATGGGCGCGAGCAGCGAGCCGGTGGCCACCTGGTCGGCCGGATCGCTGAAGCGGGGCAGTTTGCGCACGCTGACCGGGCCGAGCGGCGAGTCGACGCAGACCAGATCGTGGTAGCGGGCGACGGCGAAATGCCTGCGGACCGAGCCGCGTTCGCCGGGGACTGCGAGCACCACGCGGTCGGGGGTCGCTTCGATGAGTTCGAGTCCGTCGTGACCGTCCACCGCGACCACGCCGCGGGTGAAGCGGTAGCCGATGTCGTGCGTCCCGCTGGTGCGGCTCTCGAACAGCTTGTGCGTCGACTGGGACGGCAGGTTGCGCCATCCGCTCGGCAGGCCGCCGCCCACCTGCGCGGCGCCCCGATTGGCGGCCGCGTCGGCCAGTGCGGCGGCCACGATGGACAACGTCTCGTCGGTCTCGGAGACCAAAGGCGCTGCCAGCGTGTCCAATCCGTGGGTGGCGAAGAACGCGGTGTCGGTGTCGCCGGCCAGGAAGGCGGGGTGCCGCAGCACCCGGACCAGCAGGTCGCGGTTGGTCACCAGGCCGTGGATCTTCGCCCGGTGCAGCGCGTTGGCGAGCAATCGCGCTGCCTCGCTCCGGGTTTCGGCGTAGGAGATGACCTTGGCCAGCATCGGGTCGTAGTGCACGCCGACCGCCGAGCCGTCCACCACACCGGTGTCCAGCCGCACCCCCGGCCGATCCAGCAGATCGAATTCGGTGACCACCGACGGGATGTCGAGGCGGTAGACGGTGCCGCTCTGCGGCTGCCAGTCGTGCGCCGGGTCCTCGGCGTAGAGCCGGACCTCGATCGAATGTCCGTACATCCCTGGGGATTCGGCAGGCAGCTTCGCCTCCGCGGCCACCTCGAGTTGCAGGCGAACCAGATCCAGGCCGGTGGTGCACTCGGTGACCGGATGTTCCACCTGGAGGCGGGTATTCATCTCCAGGAAGAAGAACTCGCCGCGCTCGTCGGCCAGGAACTCCACCGTGCCCGCGCCGGTGTAGCCGATCGCGCCGGTGGCGAGCCGGGCCGCCTCGAACAGGCGCTCGCGCATGCCCTCGGTGCGCTCGACCAGTGGCGAGGGAGCTTCCTCGATCACCTTCTGGTGCCTGCGCTGAATGGAGCATTCGCGCTCGCCGACCGCCCAGATGGTGCCGTGCGTATCGGCCATCACCTGAACCTCGATGTGGCGACCGGTTTCCAGGTATCGCTCGCAGAAGACCGTGGGATCGCCGAACGCGGACGCGGCCTCCCGGCGCGCCGCCTCGATCTGCGGCTCGAGTTCGCCCAGCTCGCGCACCACGCGCATGCCGCGGCCGCCACCGCCGGCGGAGGCCTTGATCAGCACGGGCAGGTGCGCCTCGGTGACCTCGGCCGGATCGAGCTCGGCGAGCACGGGGACACCGGCGGCGTCCATCATCTTCTTCGAGGCGACCTTCGAGCCCATCTGCTCGATGGCCGCGACCGGCGGGCCGATCCACACCAGTCCGGCGGCCAGCACCGCCTTGGCGAAATCGGCGTTCTCGGAAAGGAATCCGTAGCCCGGGTGGATCGCGTCCGCGCCGGCGGCCAGCGCGGCCTCGATGATCAGTTCACCGCGCAGGTAGGTCTCACCGGGCGTATTGCCCGGAAGCAGCACTGCCGCATCGGCTTCCGCGACGTGCGGGGCGGCGGCGTCCGCATCGGAGTAGACCGCGACGGTGCCGATACCCATTCGCCGACAGGTGGCGAACACCCGGCGGGCGATCTCGCCGCGATTGGCAACTAGGACATTCGTAATAGTCATCCCCGGCCTCACATTCGGAAGACGCCGAAGCCATCGGCGCCCTTGATCGGGGCATTGTGAATGGCCGACAAGGACATTCCCAACACGGTGCGGGTATCGCGCGGATCGATGACGCCGTCGTCGAACAGGCGACCGGACATGAACATGGCCAGCGACTCGGCCTCGATCTGCGCCTCGATCATGGCGCGCATCCCGGCGTCGGCCTCCTCGTTGAACGGCATGCCCTTGGCCTCGGCCGCCGCGCGACCGACGATCGAGATGACGCCGGCCAGCTGCGCGCCGCCCATGACGGCGGATTTCGCACTGGGCCAGGCGTAGACGAAGCGCGGGTCGAAAGCGCGGCCGCACATGCCGTAGTGCCCGGCGCCGTAGGACGCGCCCATCAGCACCGAGATGTGCGGCACCTTCGAGTTGGACACCGCGTTGATCATCATCGCGCCGTGCTTGATGATGCCGCGCTGCTCGTACTCCTTGCCGACCATGTAGCCGGTGGTGTTGTGCAGGAACAGCAATGGCGTGTTCGACTTGTTCGCCAGCTGGATGAACTGGGTGGCCTTCTGCGATTCCTCGGAGAACAGCACGCCGCGCGCGTTGGCCAGGATGCCGATCGGATACCCGTGCAGCTCGGCCCATCCGGTGACCAGGCTGCCGCCGTAGAGCGGCTTGAACTCGTCGAAGTCGGAGCCGTCGACGATGCGCGCGATCACCTCGCGCGGGTCGAACGGGATCTTCAGGTCGTTCGGGACGATGCCGAGCAGGTCCTCGGGATCGTAGAGCGGCTCGATCACCTCGGCGCGCGGCGCGGGGCCCTGCTTGCGCCAGTTGAGCCGGCGCACGATGGAGCGGCCGATGCGGATCGCGTCCTGCTCGTCGAGCGCGTAGTAGTCGGCCAGGCCGGAGACGCGGGCGTGCATGTCCGCGCCGCCGAGCGATTCGTCGTCGGACTCCTCGCCGGTGGCCATCTTGACCAGCGGCGGGCCGCCGAGGAACACCTTGGAGCGTTCCTTGATCATCACCACGTGATCGGACATGCCCGGGATGTACGCGCCGCCCGCGGTCGAGTTGCCGAAGACCAGCGCGATGGTCGGGATGCCCGCGGCCGAGGCCTGGGTGAGGTCGCGGAACATCCGGCCGCCGGGGACGAAGACTTCCTTCTGCGTCGGCAGATCCGCGCCGCCGGACTCCACCAGGGAGATCACCGGCAGCCGGTTCTCCCGGACGATGTCGTTGATGCGCAACGTCTTCCGCAGCGTCCACGGGTTCGAGGTGCCGCCGCGCACGGTGGGATCCGGCGCGACGATCATGCATTCGACGCCCTCCACGACGCCGATGCCCGCGATAGTGCTTGCGCCGACGTGGAATTCGCTGCCCCAGCCGGCCAGCGGGCACAGCTCCAGGAACGGCGAGTCCTCGTCGATCAGCAGCTCGACCCGCTCCCGCGCGGTCAGCTTGCCGCGCTTGCGATGCCGGGCCAGCTTGTCCGGTCCGCCGCCGGCGATCGCCTTGGCGAACTCGCCCTCGACCTCGGTGAGCTTGGCCGTCATGGCCTCGGCCGACGCGGCGTACTCCGGCGACGCGGTGTCGAGCGTGCTGCGCAGTGTCGTCATGACTGGTACCCCAATCGTTTGGCGGCCAGGCCGGTGAGGATCTCGGTGGTGCCCCCGCCGATGCCGAGGATGCGCATGTCGCGGTACTGGCGCTCGATCTCGGATTCGCGCATGTAGCCGAGCCCGCCGAACAGCTGCACGGCCTGGTTGGCCACCCACTCACCGGCTTCGACGGCGGTGTTCTTGGCGAAGCAGACCTCCGCGATCAGGTCGGTCTCGCCATTCGCGCTGCGCTGCGCCACATCTCGGGTGTAGACGCGGGCGACGTCGATGCGGCGGGCCATCTCGGTGACCGTGTTCTGCACGGCCTGCCTGCTGATCAGCGGGCGGCCGAAGGTTTCCCGGCTGCGCACCCAGTCGAGGGTGAGGTCGAGGCAGCGCTGCGCGCTCGAATACGCCTGCACGGCAAGGCCGACGCGCTCGCTGACGAACGCGCCCGCGATCTGGAAGAAGCCGGAATTCTCCGGGCCGACCAGGTTTTCCGCGGGCACCCGCACGTCGACGTAGGACAGTTCGGCGGTGTCGGAGGCGCGCCAGCCCATCTTGTCCAGCTTGCGGCTGACCGTGAAGCCGGGCGTGCCCTTCTCGACCACGAGCAGCGAGATCCCGCCGGAGCCGGGGCCGCCCGTGCGCACCGCGGTGACCACGTAGTCGGCCCGGCAGGCGGAGGTGATGTAGGTCTTGGCGCCGTTGACGATGTAGTGGTCGCCGTCGCGGCGCGCGGTGGTGGTGAGGTGGCCGACGTCGGAGCCGCCGCCGGGTTCGGTGATGGCCAGCGAGCCGATCTTCTCGCCCGCCAAAGTCGGACGCACCCAACGCTCGATGTGGTCCGGGTTGCCCGAGGCGATCATGTGCGGCACCGCGATGCCGCAGGTGAACAGCGACGCGAACAGGCCGCCGGAGGCGCCCGCCTGATGCAGTTCCTCGCAGACGATCATCGCGTCGATGCCGTCGCCGCCGGAACCGCCTGCGGCTTCGGGGAATTGGATGCCGAGCAGGCCGAGCGCGCCGGCCTTCTTGTGTAGCTCGCGCGGGATCTCCCCGTCGCGCTCCCACTCGTCCATGTAGGGCAGAACATCCCGCTCTGCGAAACCCCTTACGGTGGCGCGCAATTCGCGTCGTTCAGAGGAATTCCAGGGACTCACGGTCATGGCAACAGCTCCAATGGGATGTCGAGATGACGGGACCGCAGCCATTCGCCGAGCCCCTTGGCCTGCGGGTCGAAGCGCGCCTGATAGGCGACGCCCTGACCGAGTAGGCCTTCGATGATGAAGTTCACCGCCCGCAGGTTGGGCAGCACGTGCCTGGTGACCGTCAGCGAGGCGGTCTCGGGCAGTAGTTCTTTGACCCGTTCCACGGTGAGTGTGTGGGCCAGCCAACGCCATTGCTCGTCGGTGCGCACCCAAACGCCGATATTGGCGTTGCCGCCCTTGTCCCCGCTGCGAGCCAACGCGATGGCGCCGAGCGGAGCGCGGCGGGTTTCGCCGGCAGACAACGGTTCCGGCAGCTCGGGCTCGGCGACCTCGGCCAGCGACAGCGTTTCCGTGGCGGGCGCGACGTCGACGCGGGAGCCGTCCGGCAACACCGCGACGTGCGGCACCTCGGTGGCGTCGACATACCCCGGCGAGTACACGCCATAGGGAGAACCGTTGCCGGGCATCGTGGTAAAGCTGCACCCCGGGTAGCTGGCCAGGGCCAGTTCGACGGCCACGCTGGAGAACGCGCGGCCGACCTTGTTCGGGTCCGGGTCGCGCACCACGCAGCGCAGCAGCGCGCTGGCCTGCTCCTCGGTGTCGGCGTCCGGCCGGTCCAGCCGCGCGAGCGTCCAGTCGAGTTCGGCCGGCTTCACCGCCAGCCAGGACTCCAGCTGTCGTTGCGCCAGTGCGGCTTTCGCCTCGATGTCGAGTCCGGTGAGGATGAACTCCATCTCGTTGCGGAAGCCGCCGAGGGTGTTCAGCGACACCTTCAGCCGGTCCGGCGGCGCCTCGCCGACGACGCCGCTGATCAGCACCCGGTCCGGGCCGTCCGCGCTGAGCGCGATCGAGTCCAGGCGCGAGGTGACGTCAGGTCCGGCGTACCTGGTCCCCTGGATCTCGTACATGAGCTGCGCTTCGACGGTGTCGACCGTGACCGTGCCGCCGGTGCCGGCGTGCTTGGTGATGACACTGCTGCCGTCCCTGCGGATTTCGGCGATCGGGAAGCCCGGCCGGCCCAGATCGGGCAGCTCGGTGAAGAACGCGTAGTTGCCGCCGGTGGCCTGGGTGCTGCATTCGATCACATGGCCCGCGACCACCGCGCCGGCCAGCGCGTCGTAATCGGTGCGGCCCCAACCGAAGTGGGCCGCCGCGGGGGCGACGACCACCGACGCGTCGGTGACCCGGCCGGTGACCACGATGTCCGCGCCCGCGTTCAGGCATTCGACGATGCCCCACGCGCCGAGGTAGGCGTTCGCGGTGAGCGGTGCGCCGAGGCCGAGTTCGCTTGCGCGCGCGACCAAGTCGTCGCCCTCGACGTGCGCGATCTTCGCGTCCAGGCCGAGGTCGGCGGCCACCTTGCGCAGGCGCTCGGCCAGCCCGGCCGGGTTCAGACCGCCCGCGTTCGTGACGATCTGCACGTTGCGTTCCAGCGCGAGGCCGAGGCAGTCCTCGATCTGCTTCACGAAGGTCTTGGCGTAGCCGAGGCTCGGATCTTTCATCCGGTCGCGGCCGAGGATCAGCATGGTGAGCTCGGCGAGATAGTCGCCGGTGAGCACGTCGAGCTGCCCGCCCTCGAGCATCTCGCGCATCGCGCTCAGTCGATCACCGTAGAAACCGGAACAGTTGCCGATCCGGAGCACGTCCGGGTTGGCGGCCAGCACACTCATCAGCGGGAATGCCTCCTGTAACGGCGAACCGTCAGGGCACAGCCGCGTGCCGCACCCGTGAAGTCCGCGTTCCGAGGACCAGCATCACACCCGGTTCAGAAAAAAGCAAGCACGCGTGCTTGTTAATCGCGAGTGACTCAGATCACCGCTGGCGGCACCGGTCGAGCCAGGCAAATGCGGCAGAGCAGAATAGCCACAGTGTCCACCGACGTCACTGTGATCATCCTGCTCGCGCTGGCCGGCTTCTTGCTCGGCGGCGTCTATTCGACCTGGAAAACCGCGCGCAAGTTCGCGATCGTGCTGGCGGTGCTGGCCGCGCTCGCCATCGCGGGGGCGGTGTTCTGGTGGGTCGGCGCCTGACTCAGAGCTCGGAGAGCTTGAAGATGCGCAGGTCCTCGGGGACCCCGCTCAGCGGCGCGGCGAAGAAGCTGCGCCGGTAGGGCTTCACCGCGTGGCCCAGTTCGGCGAGGGTTTCGGGCTTCAGCGACTGCAACGTCGCCTCGGACAGCATGGTGTTGCCGTTGCCGCCCGCCTCCATCACCCTGGCCGCGATCGTGACGTCGACGCCGAGCCAGTCGCCGCCGATCTCGCGCGGTGAACCGGTGTGCAGCCCGATCCGCATCTGCGGGCGGTAGTCGCGCACCTTGACCTCGGCCAGGTTGCGCTTGGCGTTGATCGCGGCGCGCACCGCCCGCTCGGCCGACGGGAACACGGCCATCACGCCGTCGCCCATCCGCTTGACCACCTGACCGCCCCGCTCGGCGATCGGCGGCTCGATGGCCTTGGCCACCCGGCGCAGCAGCTCCAGCGTGGCCTCGTCGCCCGCGGAGAGCGACCAGCTGGAGAAGGCCACCAGGTCGGTGAACATCACAGTTACTTCCGCGCTACCTTTGCCGCGGCCGACTCGTTCCAGCATCGCCTGCCAGACCTGGAGTGCGCCGAAGCCGATCTCCCTGGCCGCGCTCGGGGTGTCGCCGACGAGCTTGTCCGCGGCGCGGGCCACCGCGCGCGCACCGCCCGGCCCGGTGACCGAGAGCGGGTCGCCGAACGAGGGATCACCGGGCAGCTGCTCGCGCGCCTTGCGGAGCACGCCGATGAAGTCCGTCCGGTTGTTCGCCGCGTTCATCAACGCGGACAGCTGGCCCTTGCGCAGGCCTGCCCCGGGACGACGGATCGGTCCGTCCCCGTCCGCGGGTACCAGCGGGATCACCACCTCGGGTGGGAGGCCGTTTCGGTCTTCCGGCTCCGACCCGGGCGCAGCACCGCCGGAAGGTGTTTCGCTCACGCCCAGAGGGTATCTCAGCCGACCTGTCGTCGGCGGATCACTGATCATCGCCACCTGCTACCTCCCGACGGACGGAGCGGGCACAACATTGGGGCCGCCGATGGATAACGAGCTGGTTGCTGAGTCGAACTGTACTCGCGGATCCAGCACTGATGAAGCGACCTGTTTCACAGTTTCCTGGATGTTCACATAGCCCATTGACCGGTAATAATGCGGCCGCGCGCAGGCCCCGGAAACGCCCATCGGCCCGGCGCGAAGGGGATCGCACCGGGCCGATGGTGACACCGTCCGCCGGGCAGTGGCGGGGCGGTGACGGGGCGCGCGGACCTCCCGACAAGGTCGGCGCCCCGAACCCGAGTGGCGAGGGAAGGCAACTCGGGTCGTACTGGGGTCGCTACGCGTCGCGCTGGTTGATCATGATCAGCGCGGCACCGTAGACGATCGCGGTGAAGCCGAGGAAGTAGAGCAGGCTGCCCCACGGACCCCAGTGCCAGTTGGCGCCGGACTCCGAGACGGCCAGGAAGTGGCTCGCGTTCTGGAAGGGCAGGAACGGTCCCACGTTGCGGCCGAAGCTGCCGAACGCGCCGAGCAGCGGCTCGATCAGCAAGGACCACAACACGATCAGCGAGATCGCGGCCGCGGACTGGCGGACCAGGACGCCGACACCGATCGCCACGGCGATCATCAGGAACGCGTAGATCGGGATGCCGTAGACCGCACGCCACTGCCCGTCCAGGGTCAGGTTCGCCGCGGGGGCGGACCCGCCGATTGCCTTGGCCACCCCGATGGCGAGGAAGGCGAGGATCGTGGTGAGCACCGCGCTGAAGACACCGACCAGCAGGGTCTTGGTGATCAGCACCTTGCTGCGATTGGGCACCGCCTGGAACGTCGTGCGGATGACGCCGAAGCGGTATTCACTCGTCACGGTCAACGCGGCCATGATCATCAGGACCATCACGCCGAAGCCGACGACGCCCGCGGTCGCGGTGCTCACGTCCAGCGTCGGTGTCCCCTCCGCGGGGTTGTCCCCCGCGGACTTGGTGACCAGGGCGAACAACGCGGCCAGCCCGAGGGCGAGCGCGACCACGATGGCCGAGCACCACCAGGGCGACCTGGTCGAGGTGAGCTTGATTCGTTCTGCTGCCAGCACGCCCATCAGAGCGCACCTCCCATCGCCTGATCGATGCCTTCGCCGTGGTACTGCACGGCGCCGCCGGTCATCCGCATGAACGCCTCTTCCAGCGAAGCACGTTGCGGCGCAAGCTCGAACAGGGTGATCTCGTTCGCGCCGGCCAGCTTGCCGACCGCGTCGCTGGGCACGCCGGCCACCACGAGCGCGGGGCCGTCGGTGCCGGTGCCGTCCTCACGGACGGTCATGCCGTTCGAGGTGAGCACGCTGCGCAACTGGTCGAGCTGCGGGCTGCGCACGCGCACCGACTGTTCGGAGGCGCGCTCGATGAATTCCTGTGTGGTGGTATCGGAGATGAGCTGGCCGCGACCGATCACCACGAGATGTTCGGCGGTCTGCGCCATTTCGGAGAGCAGGTGGCTGGAGACCAGCACGGTGCGCCCCTCGGTCGCCAGTCGCTGCATGAACCGGCGGATCCACAGGATGCCCTCCGGGTCCAGGCCGTTGACCGGCTCGTCGAACAGCAGCACCTGCGGGTCGCCGAGCAGCGCGCCGGCCAGGCCCAGCCGCTGGGACATGCCGAGGGAGAAGCCGCCCGCGGTCTTGCCCGCCACCTCGGACAGGCCGACCAGCCGCAGCACCTCCTCCACCCGGGACTTGGCGATGTCGTTGGAGGCGGCCATCCACTCGAGATGGGCGCGCGCCGAACGATTCGGATGCACCCACTTGGCGTCGAGCAACGCACCGACGGTGCGCAGCGGATGGTCCAATTCGCGGTATGGCTTGCCCTGGATGAGTGCGGTGCCTGCGGTTGGCTTGTCCAGCCCCAGGATCATCCGCATCGTCGTCGACTTACCGGCTCCGTTCGGGCCCAGGAACCCCGTCACCTGTCCGGGTCGAACGGTGAAGGATAGATCCTGAACGGCGACGGTCTGCCCGTAGTGCTTGGTCAGCCCTCTCAGCTCGATCATGGTGACCAGCATTCCCGAAAATGCCGCGACGCGCGTCACTACAAAGTGTCGTGTTCGATCATCCTCAGGGATGACGGCTACCCCTACTACCCCGTGACGCCACCCTGATAGACGTCCTGAGCGGGACTTTTCGGGAACGACCGGCTCAGAGCGCGGGTGAGGAAGCCTGTGCCCAGAATCGTTTCGGAATGCGTCCCGCCTGGCGCGCCAGATAGCCCGCGCGCACCGCGGCAGCCATGGCCTCCGCCATCAACTCCGGTTGCCGGGCCCTGGTCACCGCGGTGGCCAGCAGGACCGCCGAGCAGCCGAGTTCCATGGCCAGGGCCGCGTCGCTCGCGGTGCCGATGCCCGCGTCCAGGATCACCGGAACCTTGGCCTCGGCGACGATCATCTCGATGTTGTGCGGATTGCCGATGCCGAGGCCGGTGCCGATCGGCGAGCCGAGCGGCATCACCGCGACGCAGCCCGCGTCCTCCAGCCGGCGCGCGAGGATCGGGTCGTCGGTGGTGTAGGGCAGCACGATGAAGCCGTCGTCGACGAGTTGCTCTGCGGCGGTGATCAATTCGATCGGGTCGGGCAGCAGGGTGCGCTCGTCGGCGACCACCTCGAGCTTGACCCAGTTGGTGTCGAGCGCCTCGCGGGCCAGCTGCGCGGTGAGCACCGCCTCGGCCGCCGTGCGACAGCCGGCCGTGTTGGGCAGCGGGGCAATGTTCAAGCGCTTCAACAGATCCAGCACGCCGGTGCCGCCCGCGGCATCCACCCGGCGCATGGCGACGGTGGTGAGTTCGGTACCCGAGGCGACCAGCGCCTCCTCCAGCACGGCCAGGTTGTCCGCGCCGCCGGTGCCCATGATCAGCCGGGAACCGAACTCGCGGTCCGCGATCCGCAGCGGCGCATACGGCTCAGCCACCCTGGACCGCCGTCAGCACCTCGATCTGCCAGCCGCGACCGACCGGCTCGTCCCAGCGGGACTTGGGGAACACCGCGCCGTCCACCGCGAGCGCGATGCCCTGCGTCGGCAGCTCCAGGCGGCCGAGCAGCTCTCGGACGGTGAGGGTTTCGGCGAATTCGTGATCTGTGCCGTTCACGCTGACGCCGATGGGGACGGATGTCGAAGTCATCGAACTCCTCCTGCGGATGACGAAGGGGACGGCTGGTGAGCCGTCGTGAAGCGTTGCGGGTCGGCGGGTTCCGCCTCGGGCAACGGTGTTCCGGCGAGCTGAGCGAGGACCGCGTCCACGGTGAGCGGCAGGGTCAGCATGCCGTTGCGGCCGTTGCCGGTGGCCGCGACGACCCGGTCGCTGAGCCTGCCGAGCAACGGCAGGTTGTCCGGGGTGCCCGGGCGCGAACCCGCGCTCGCCTCGGCCAGCTCGTATTCGCCGATGCCGGGGAAGACGGCCTCGGCGTCGGCGATCAGGTCCCGGACGCCCGCGACGGTCACCGCGGTGTCGAAACCTGCCTCGTATTGGGTTGCGCCGACCACGATTCCGTCGGCGCGCGGGACCAGGTACATGGCCCGGCCGTGCACCCTGGCCCGCACCACACGCCGGGGCGCGGGGGTGACGCCGGGGCGGTGACGCAGGCGCAGGATCTCGCCCTTGATCGGCCGGACCGGCAGGTCGGGCCACAACCGGGCCGACGCCGCGCCGGCGGACAGGATGATCTGATCGTGGGTGAGCGTGTCCAGCGCGTCGACGGATTCGGCGCGGATCTGCACCCCGGCGGCGGTCGCGGCCTTGCGGAGCGCGGCGACCAAGCGTCGATTGTCGATCGCGGGTTCGGCGGGCGCGTGCAGTCCGGCGCGGACCGTGCGCGCGAGGTTCGGTTCCAGCGCGCGCACGCCCGCGCGATCGAGGATCTGGAGTTCGTGGCCGCGGCCACCGACCCACTCGGCGACCGTGCGCAGATCCGCGGCGTCGGCGGCGTCCAGCGCGACCGTCAGGGTCGCGTCCGCCACGAACACCGATTGGCCGGTGGCGGTCTCGACCCGGGCGGCGAACTCCGGCCAGCGGGCCAGCGCGGCCGCGCCGAACGCGAGCACCCGGTCCTCGCCCGGCCAGCCTTCGGACAGCGGAGCGAGCATGCCACCGGCCACCCACGAGGCGCCGGAGCCGACGGCGGGGTCGAACAGCGTGACCGACCAGCCCGCCTCGGCGGCCCGCCAGGCCACCCCGAGCCCGATGACGCCGCCACCCACGACGGCCAGCGTCCGCATCCTCTTCCACCTGCCTCTGTCTCCGATGCGCGGCGTTCGCGTGGCGCCGCCGTTCGCTTCCCCACGGTAGCGCGGCTACGGTCGAAGACGTGCAACCCTCCCACCCTGCCCGACCCGCATCGCCCCGGGAGCGCTTGGCCGCCGCTCGCCTCTATCTCTGTACCGACGCCAGACGGGACAAGGGCGATCTGGCCAAGTTCGCCGAAGCGGCCTTCGCGGGTGGGGTCGACATCATCCAGCTCAGGGACAAGGGTTCGCCCGGCGAGGCGAAGTTCGGCCCGCTCGAGGCGCGCGCCGAGCTCGGCGCGCTGGCCGAGCTGAAGGCCGCCGCCCGCAGGCACGGCGCACTGGTCGCGGTGAACGACCGCGCGGATATCGCACTCGCCGCGGGCGCCGACGTGCTGCACCTCGGGCAGGGTGATCTGCCGCCCTGGTACGCGCGGCGCATCCTCGGCCAGGACGTGGTGATCGGGCGATCCACGCACAATCGCGCGCAGGCGGGGCTGGCCGCGATCGACGAACACATCGATTACTTCTGCACCGGGCCGGTCTACGCGACCCCGACCAAGCCGGGCCGGCAGGCGGCCGGGCTCGAGCTGGTGCGTTCCACCTCCGACGCGCATCCGACCCGGCCGTGGTTCGCGATCGGCGGGATCGACGCGGACAACCTGCCGGACGTGCTCGCGGCCGGCGCCAACCGCATCGTCGTGGTGCGGGCGATCACCGAGGCGCGGGATCCAGAAGCCGCGGCGCGGCAACTCAAGACGGCGCTACTCGCCAACGGGTAACCGATGGCCGGGCATCCGATCAGGCGGACACCGAGGTCAGGACAGGACTTGGCCGCGGGTGAGCGAGACGACGGCCGTGCCGTTGTCCGCCGCCGGTTCGGTCTGCGGGGCGATCGCCTCCGGGCCGACGATGCGGGCGTAGCCGCCCGGTCCGTCGGGATCGGTATGCAGCCAGAAGAAGCCTTGATCGGCGAGGTCGACGGTTCGCGGCAGCGCGGCGGCGACGTCCCGATCCTCCGCGAGTTCGTCGAGACAGACCCGGGCGGGCGCGGCGCGCAACGCGGGCCAGGCGGCGGCGAAGCCCGGATGCAGCAGCCTGGCGTCGACCTCGGCCTCCGGAATCCACGCGACCTCGGAGCTCTCCCGGTTCCGGACGGTCGGCAAGGTCAGCACGGCATCGGCGATCACGGTGGTGTAGGTCCAGCCGCTCGGCGCGGACGCGGTCACCCGCTCACCGCGCACCCGGACGTCGGCGGGATCGATCCCCGCCTCCTCCCACGCCTCGCGCACCGCGGCGTGCACCGGGGTCTCGTGGCTGTCGCGGGCTCCGCCGGGCAGCGCCCAGGTGCCGCCCTGATGACTCCACGGCGCGCGATGCTGCATCAGGACGGCCGAGCCGCCGTCGGCGAGCGGCGCGCGCAGCAGCAGTCCGGCGGCGCCGAACCGGCCCCAACGCCGCAACCCACCGGGGTCGCGCGACCACCCGTCACCGTCACCACGCATCTGCTACCCATCCTCGATCTGCCGCCGCCGGGCCGCCTCCCGCTGCCAAGCAGGGGTATTTCACACGCCACGGCACCGCTACGACCACAATAAACTCCGCAACGACAGACACGGGGTGACCGTTTATCCGGTCGGTCCGTCGAGAAATCCGCGAATGCGGCCCAGACTGGGGAGGTGGACATGGCTCGGATCGAGCAGGCGACGGCGGTACTGCGGCCCTCGCCCACCGCCGAGCTCGCCGCGCGGGACAGTCCAGGCGCGCTGCGAGCCGCCTTCGTGCGCGAGCAGTTCGACCCGGCCCGGATGCGCCTGTTCGCCAGCTCCTCACCCGGCCGGCTGATCGCGATCGGACTGCTGCTCATCACGGTCTGTGTGGCCGCAGGCTGGGTGACCGGCGCGACCGTCGGCGACCGGCAGCAGACCCTGAACGTGCTGCTCGACGACACCGAGCCGGACGCGTACTCCGCACATCGCCTCTACACCTCGCTGTCCATCGCGGACGCCGCGGCGAGCACCGCGTTCATCTCCGGCGGCCTGGAGCCGCAGACGGTGCGCGATCGCTACAGCCAGGCGATCGGCGAGGCCGCCGCGGAACTGGTCGCGGAGACGGGCCGGGCCTCGGGCACCGCGCCCACCCGGACCGACAACACCGATACCCAGTTGCGCACCGGGATCGCCACCAGCCTGCCGGTGTACACCGGGGTGGTGGAGACGGCCCGGGCGAACAATCGCAGCGGATATCCGGTCGGCGCCGCCTATCTCAGCGAAGCGTCCAACCAGATGCAGACCGCCGTGCTGCCGATGGCCGAGGAACTACAGAACCGGCGGCAGGCGGCGGTGACCGAGGCGCAGCGCAATCACGTCCGGCCGCCGTGGACCGCCATCGTGCTGGTGGTGCTCGCGCTGGTCGCGCTGGTGTGGGCGCAGTTCGATCTGGCCAAACGGTGGCGCCGGGTGCTCAATCCCGGGCTGCTGCTCGCGTCGGCGGCGGTGGTGATCCTGTTGACCTGGACGGTGATCGCGGGTGCGGTGTCGGCCACCTCGATGATCCATGGCCGCGACGACGGCGCGGTGCCCGCCTCCCGGCTCACCGAGAGCCGGATCCTGGCCCAGCAGGCCCGTTCGGCGGAAACGCTGAAGCTGGTCAGCCGGGACGCGACCGGCGACTTCGACCGGACCTACGACGCGAACATCGCCCGCCTCGCCGACCTGCTCGGCGGCTACCCGAGTTCCGCGCCCGCCGCCGACGACGTGCGCAATGCCATTCCGGCACTGAGCCGTTGGCGGGTCGCGCACCAGCGGATGAACGACACGCTGGCCCGCGGTGACTTCAACGGCGCGGCGGCGGTGGCCACCGGACCGGGTGCGGCCGATGTCGCGGCGCAGGTGGAGGCACTGGACAAGGCACTGGAGCAGGGCATCGACAAGACACGGAATACATTGCGCGACAAGATTTCCCAGGCGGCTCAGGTGCTCGCCTTCATGGGCCCTGGCGCACTGGTGCTCGGCATCGTCGCCGCGGCCTGCGTCGGGCTGGGCCTGTGGCCCCGGCTGCGGGAGTACCGATGAGGGCCGGGCACGGCCTGGTCGCCGTCGCGCTCGCCACCGTCGCGCTGGTGGGCGGCTGTACCAGCGGCGCGCCGACGTCCCTGCCGAGCAGCACGGCCAAGTACACCGAACCGCCGCTGCCCGCGAAAGTCATTCCGGTGCTGACGGATTCGCCGACGCCCACGGCCGCGCCCGCGCAGTGCGGCGATCCGACGGCGAGCCTGCGCCCGAGCACCGCCGGCGGGCCGACCATCGACGCGATCCGGGCCCGCGGCCGGCTGGTGGTCGGGCTGGACGCGGGCAGCAACCTGTTCAGCTTCCGCGATCCGACCTCCGGCGCCATCGTCGGCTTCGACCCGGACATCGCCAGGGAGGTCGCCCGCGACCTGCTCGGCAGCCCGGACCTGATCGAATATCGCACCCTCGGCTCGGCCGACCGGGAACGCGCGCTGCAGAACCGCGAAGTGGACATCGTGGTGAAGACCATGACGATCAATTGCGAACGGCGCCAGAAGGTTACGTTCTCCACCGTCTACCTGCGCTCGAACCAGCGGGTGCTGGCGATGAAGAACTCCGGGATCAACGGCATCGCCGATCTCGCGGGCAAGCGGGTGTGCATCGTGCGCGGCACCACCTCGCTGGACCACATGCGCCACGACCAGCCCGCCGCCACCATTCTCACGGTGCCGACCTGGGCCGACTGCCTGGTCGTGTTGCAGCAGCGCCAGGTCGACGCGGCCAGCACCGACGACTCCATCCTGGCCGGGCTGGCCGCGCAGGACCCGTACACGCAGGTGGTCGGCGACAGCATCAGCGTCGAGCCGTACGGCATCGGCATCCCCAAGGGCGACGACGATCTGGTGCGCTTCGTGAACAGCACCCTGGAGCGCGTGCGCAACGACGGCACCTGGGATCGCATCTATCGCCAGTGGCTGTCCGTGCTCGGCCCGTCCCCCGGTCCGCCCGCCCCGAGTTATACGGACTGACGGCCGATGAACACAGCGGACGACGCCACCCCCGACGCGGACGAAGCCACCGCCGCACCGCCCGTGGCCGGGGACGAGCCGGTCCCTACCGAACTGTCCCGGGGTCGTCGGCCTGCGCCGAGCGAGGCAGGCGACGGAGCCGTGGAACCGATGCGCACCGAGCTGACGCCAGGTCGTCAACGTGCGTCGGGCAAGGCGAGCGACGGGGCCGACGAGCCGGCGCACACGGAGCTGGCGCGCGGTACCCGGCCGACGCCCAGCCAGGCGGCCTCGGCCGAAACCATCATCGGCGCTTGGCGAACCGACTCCGAGCCGGACTCGGCGGCGACGATGCGGACCTCGGGCCGCAGCGTGCGCACGGCCCGGTCCCGGCCGACGGTGCGCAGGCTCGGCGGCGGGCTGGTGCCGATCCAGACGGTCGAACCGGCCGATCCGCGGGCCGCCGTGCTGATCGATCCCGTTGTGTCCGAAGGCAAACGGTTCTGCTGGCGGTGTGGCAACCCGGTCGGCCGGGCCAGCGCCATCCGCCCCGCGGTGACCACCGGCACCTGCGATACCTGCGGCGCCCCTTACGATTTCCGGCCGTCGCTGCACGAGGGCGACGTCGTGTCCGGCCAGTACGAGGTGCAGGGCTGCATCGCGCACGGCGGGCTCGGCTGGATCTATCTGGCGATCGACCGCAACGTCAGCGATCGCTGGGTGGTGCTCAAGGGCCTGCTGCACACCGGTGACGCGGAAGCGCAGGCGGTCGCCGTCGCCGAGCGCCAGTTCCTCGCCGAGGTGGCACACGCCAGCATCGTCAAGATCCACAACTTCGTCGAGCACACCGATCGCGACGGTGCGCCGATCGGCTACATCGTCATGGAGTACGTGGGCGGGCGCTCGCTGCGCGAGATCCTCAACTCCTATCAGCGCCCGTACCGGATGCCGGTCGCCGAGGCGATCGCCTACCTGCTGGAGATCCTGCCCGCGCTGGAGTATCTACACTCGATCGGGCTGACCTACAACGATCTCAAGCCGGACAACATCATGGTCACCGAGGATCAGGTGAAGCTGATCGATCTCGGGGCGGTCGCCACCATCGAGTCGTACGGAAATCTCTACGGCACCAGGGGATTTCAGGCACCCGAGATCGCGAAGACGGGGCCTACCGTCGCGTCGGACATCTACACCGTCGGGCGCACGCTGGCCGTGCTCACGCTCGAGATGCCGATGGAGCAGGGCCGCTATCTCGACGGCATCCCGGACCCCGCGGATCATCCCGTGCTGGCGCGTTACGAGTTCTTCCACCGGCTGCTGCTGTGCGCGACCGATCCGGACCCGGAGCGCCGATTCCCGTCCGCCCGGGCCATGTCCGCGCAGCTGTCCGGGGTGCTGCGGGAAATCCTCGCGCTGGAGACCTCGACCGAACATCCGCAGTTGTCGACGGTGTTCAGCCCGCCGCGGGGCAGTTTCGGCACCGAGGAGCTGATCCGGCAGACCGACGCGTACGCCGACGGCCGGGCCCGCAGCAAGCAACTCGAGGCGCGGGATGTGGTTGCGGCGCTGCCCATTCCGCTGCTCGACTCGGCGGACCCGTCGGCGCCGCTGCTGGCCACGACGGTGCATGCCGATCCGGCCGAGTCGCTGGAGGCGCTGCGCGCCGCGATGGAACGGGCCGAGACCGACCCCGGCAACGCGCCGGAGACCCTGGACCTGGAGCTGCGGCTGGCCGAGGCCAAGGTCCGCCTCGACCTCGGCGAGTCGTCCTCGGTGCTGCATCTGCTCACGCGATTACCCGAAAACGACTGGCGCGTCGGCTGGTATCGCGGCCTGGCCCTGCTGCTCGACGTGGAATACGAGCAGGCCTTCGCCAGCTTCGACGACGTGCTGCGGGTGCTGCCCGGCGAGATCGGGCCCAAGCTCGCGCTGGCCGCCACCGCGGAACTCGTGCTGCAACACTGGGATTCGCCCGATCCGGAACAGTGGCGGGCGTACGCGGAGAAGTTCTACGCCACCGTCTGGCGTACCGATCGCGCGGTGGTGAGCGCCGCCTTCGGGCTGGCCCGCCAGCTGGCCTCGGTCGATCGGGTGGTGGACGCGGTGCACGCGCTCGACGAAGTACCGGCCGCGTCAAGGCATTTCACCACCGCCCGGATGACCGCGGTGCTGCTGTTGCTCACCGCCGCCCCGGTGGCCGAACTCGACGAGTCCACCCTGCATGTCTCCGCGTCCCGGGTGCAGAGCCTGCCGACCGGGGAAGGCCGGACCGTGCAGATGCGGGTCCTCGTGCTCGGGGCAGCGCTGGCCTGGTTGCAGGCCGGCAATACACCGAAGCGTTCCGACGCGACGCTGTTCGGCGCGCCGTTCACCGAACGCTGTCTGCGGGAGGGGACCGAGGCTGGCCTGCGGGCCCTCGCGCGCAGTGCTCCCGGCCGCAATCACCGCTATGCCCTGGTGGACCTGGCCAATTCGATCCGCGCCAAGACCTGGGTGTAGACCGCTCACGAAATCCTCACGATGGGTTCGGCAGAATCTCTCTCGGATCAGGTTCGCGCAGTCACACCGAGACCCCGCACCGGACCACCGCAGGCCCCGGGACAGCGATGCCCTCGCCGGTCCCGAGGTAGGTCACCGGACTGCCCTCCGGAAGCCATGCGGCGAGCGGGACCATCCGGTGCGCCTGCTATAGCGGCGGATCCGGCCCGGTCGGCTTTCCCTCCCGACCGGGCTTCTCCCGCCTCTCCGCGAAGTCAGGCCAGTTCCAGGTTCGACGAGATCTGTTGCCGACTAGACGGTTTCGGCTACTCGGTGGGCGGCGCGGGCGATCGCCAGTTCTTCGTTCGTGGGGACGACCAGCACCGCCACCTCCGCGTCCGGCGGCGAAATGCGGCGGGCAACACGGGATTTCGCGGTGTTGGCGGCGGGATCCACCTCGATGCCGAAGCGGGACAGGCCGGCCAGCGCATCGGCGCGGACCTGCGGGCTGTTCTCGCCGACGCCCGCGGTGAAGGTGATGGCGTCGACGCCGCCCAGGTCGATCAGGTAGGCGCCGAGGTAGCGGCGCAGGCGGTGGATGTAAACGTCGTAGGCGAGTTTCGCTGCGGCGTCGCCCTTTTCGATGAGGCCCTGGAGCTCGCGGAAGTCGTTGACGCCGGACAGACCCTTGATGCCGGAGTCGCGGTTCAGCAGCTTGTCGATCTGGTCGATGTCGAGATGGGCCGAACGCACGAGATGCGCGATGATGCCGGGGTCGAGGTCGCCGGACCGGGTGCCCATCACCAAGCCCTCCAAGGGGGTCAGGCCCATGGTGGTGTCGGTCGGAGACCCGCCGCGGATCGCGGAGGCCGAGGCGCCGTTACCCAGGTGGAAGACAATCTGATTCAGGTCGGCCGGATCGCGGCCGAGGAACTCGGCGACCTGACCGGACACGTACTCATGCGACGTGCCATGGAACCCGTACTTCCGAATTCCATGTGCGGCAGCGACTTTCGCATCGATGGCGTAGGTCTTGGCGGCATCGGGCAGCCCGTGGAAGAACGCGGTGTCGAACACCGCGACCTGCGGCACGTCCGGCAGCAGCTCGCGCGCGCTCTCGATACCTGCGACGTTCGCCGGATTATGCAGCGGGGCAAGCGAAGACAGTTCGCTGATGGCCGCGACGACCGCGTCATCGATCAACGTAGGCCGATAGAACACCTCACCGCCGTGCACCACCCGATGCCCGACCGCACGAACCCCAGCTTCGGCCAAGTCGTGCCCGGTCTCGGCGAACATGTCGAAGATCAGCCGCAGCCCGGCGGTGTGATCGGCGACGGCGCCGCGCCGCTCGGTGGTCGCGCCGTCGGCCTGATGCTCGATCCCGGCGTTGTGCTCGCCGATCCGGTCGACCATGCCGGACGCGGTCACCGCGCCCGACTCCGGGTCCAGCAGCTGGTATTTGATCGACGACGAGCCGGAATTGATCACCAGCACCAGGTCGTCGGCAGCCTCGGTCATCGCGCCTCCCGTGTTCGGCGGTGTTCCCGCACTCCCTCAGCAACCACGCGCGCGGACCACCTGTTCCGCGGCGCGAACCGGCTGTGTCGCGATAGACACCATCACTCGCCCTGCGCCTGGATCGCGGTGATCGCCACGGTGTTGACGATGTCGGCGACCAGCGCGCCGCGGGACAGATCGTTGACCGGCTTGCGCAGACCCTGCAACACCGGGCCGATGGCGATCGCGCCGGCGCTGCGCTGCACCGCCTTGTAGGTGTTGTTGCCGGTATTGAGATCGGGGAACACGAATACCGTTGCCTTACCGGCCACTTCGGAATCGGGCAGCTTGGTGGTGGCGACGGTCGGCTCGATCGCCGCGTCGTACTGGATCGGGCCCTCCACCGGCAGCTGCGGCGCCCGCTCGCGGACCAGCTTGGTCGCCACCCGCACCTTGTCCACGTCCGCGCCGCTGCCGGACTCGCCGGTCGAGTAGGACAGCATGGCGATCCGCGGCTCGATGCCGAACCGGGCCGCGGTGGCCGCCGAGGAGATGGCGATGTCGGCCAGCTGCTCCGATGTCGGATCGGGCACCACCGCGCAGTCGCCATAGGCCAGCACCCGGTCGGCCAGGCACATCAGGAACACGCTGGACACGGTGGAGACGCCGGGCACCGTCTTGATGATCTCGAACGACGGCCGGATGGTGTGCGCCGTGGTGTGCGCGGCGCCCGACACCATGCCGTCGGCGATCCCCTTGTAGACCATCATCGTGCCGAAATACGAGATGTCGGCCATGGTTTCGCGGGCACGCTCGACGGTCATCCCCTTGTGCTTGCGCATCTCGGTGTATTCCTTGGCGAAATCGTCGAGGTGGCCGGAGGTTTGGGGATCGAGCACCTGCGCGGCGGAGATGTCGACGCCGAGTTCGGCGGCGCGGGCTCGGATCGACTGCTCGTCGCCGAGGATGACCAGGTCGGCGATCTTGCGTTGCAGCACCCGCCCGGCCGCGCGCAGGATGCGGTCGTCGTCGCCCTCGGGCAGCACGATGCGCTTGCGGTCGCCCCTGGCGCGTTCGATGAGCTGGTACTCGAACATCTGCGGGGTGACCACGCTGGTCAGCGGAACCTCGATGCGGCGCAACAACTCTGCCGCGTCGACGTGCTCCTCCATCAGCGCGAGGGCGGTGTCGACCTTGCGCGGGCTGCCGGCCGACATGCGGCCGCGGGTGCGGTAGGCGGCGCTCGCGGTGTCGTAGGTGCCGAGCTCGGTGGTGAGGATCGGCAGCTTCGGCTTCAACCCGCTCATCAGCCGCGCCACCGCGGGATGGGGCAGCATGCCGCCGTTCATGATGATCCCGGACAGCGACGGAAAGCCTTCTGCCTCATGCGCGTTCACCACGCTGAGCAGCACGTCGGAGCGGTCGCCGGGCGCGATCACCACGACGCCGTCGACCAGCCGCTCCAGAATGTGCTCGGCGGTCATGCCGCCGACCATGATCTTCAGCGCCTCGCGTTGCAGCAATTCCTGGTCGCCGCTGTACATTTCGCCGTCGATGGCGCTACAGAGTTCGGCCATGGTCGGCGAGATAAGCAGCGGCACCTCCGGCAGCGTCCAGGTCGGCACCTGGAAGGCCCGCAACGTGGCGGAGACGTCGTCGATGTGGTCCGGGTCGCAGCGGTTGGCGATGATCGCGACCAGTTGCGCGTGTTCGAGGACCAGCTCGCTCTCACACAGCTCGGCCAGGTGCTTCACCTCGGCGGGCGTGCGGCCAGAGCCGCGCACCACGAGCAGCACGGGGGCGCCGAGATTCACCGCGATCCGGGCGTTGAAACGCAGCTCACTGGGGCTGGCGACATCGGTGTAATCGCTGCCGACCACCACCACCGCGTCGCACACCTTCGCCACCTCGTGGAAGCGCATCACGATCTCGCTGATCGCGGCGTCCGGGTCGGCGTGCACCTGCTCGTAGGTGACGCCGGTGGCCTGCGCGTAGTCGATGTCGGCGGTGCTGTGCTCGAGCAGCAGCTCGAGGATGTAGTCGGGTTCGGTGGTCGACCGGGTGATCGGCCGGAACACGCCGACCCGCGCGGTGGTCGCGCACAGCATCTGCAACACCCCGAGGGCCACCGTCGACTTCCCGGTGTCGCCTTCGGGCGAGGCGATGTAGACGGTGGACGGAGCGTGATCGGCCATGTCCGAAAGCTTAGTGAATAAGCGGCTAACCGGGCTGCTCCGCGAGACGGTCGTCACCAGCTGTTCGGAAACGTCCGGCCGCTATAGTCCGGGCATGGCTGAGCAGTTTCCGAACCGGCAGTGGGGTTCGCGCACCAACGCACTGTCCCGACTGGCAAACAAGTTCGCGGCGACCAAGCCCGGTTCCTGGTTCATCCGCAAGATCACCCCGCTGGATCGCGCCGTGCTCGAACGCACCGATGCCAAGTACACGGTGCTCGGTCCGATCGGCGCCCCGGTGATCCTGCTGACCACCATCGGCCGCAAGTCCGGTCAGCCGCGCACCCAGCCGCTGCTCTGCGTGCACGACGGCGATGTCCTGTATGTGATCGGCAGCAACTTCGGCCAGGAGCGCCACCCGGCTTGGACCGCCAACCTGCTCGCCACCCCGGCCGCGACGGTCGCCATCGCGGGCCATCGGCTCCCGGTACGGGCCAGTCTGGTCGACGCCGACGCCAAGGACACGATCTTCGCCCGCTTCGTGGAGCTCACCGGCGCCTACGCCGCTTACAAGAATCGCACCACCCGCGACCTGCGCATCTTCGCCCTGCACCGGGCGTAATTCACGACTCGTCGGCGCGTTCGATCGCCGACAGGTGCGCGATGTTGGCCCGGTCGTCGGCCTCGGCGCTCGGCCGACCGGCGAACCAGGCGTCCAGGATTTCCCGGAGTTCCGCGCTGGAGGTCGAACGTAGGCTCAGCGCAAGGACATTCGCGTCGTTCCACTGACGCGCGCCCGCGGCCGTCGCGGCATCGACGCAGAGCGCCGCGCGGATGCCGGCCACCTTGTTGGCCGCGATCGACGCGCCGGTTCCGGTCCAGCAGCAGACGATCGCCTGTTCGGCGCGGCCCTGCGCGACGTCGCGGGCCGCCGCCGCGCTCGCCCAGGCCCAGTCGTCGCGTTCGCCGTCCGCGAGCGCGCCGTGCCGGAGCGTCTCGTGTCCGCGCCGGGCCAGCTCCTCGATCAGTTCCTGTGCCACGCCGACGCGTTCGTCCGCAGCCACCGAGATCCGCATACGCCCAGCTTAATCGCGCATATCCGGACCATTGACAGCATGCTGTCAAATATGACAGGATACTGTCATGACCAAGAAAACAGTTCACGTTGCCGTCTACGACACCTTCGCCGACTGGGAGATCGGCGCCACCACGGCGCACATCAACCGGACGACCTGGCAGCGGGAGCCGGGCACGTGGCAGACGAAAACGGTTGGGCTGACCAAGGATCCGATCACCACGCTCGGCGGGATGCGGATCGTGCCGGACATGACGCTCGCCGAGCTGACGCCGGCCGACAGCGCGATGCTGATCCTGGCCGGGGCGGACACGTGGGACGGCGCGGAGCTGACGCCGTTCGCGGCCAAGGCGCGCGAGTTCCTGGCCGCGGGCGTTCCGGTCGCGGCGATCTGCGGCGCGACGCTCGGGCTGGCGAAGGAAGGTCTGCTCGATTCACGCGCGCACACGAGCAATGTGCGGGAGTTCTTGCTGTACAGCGGATACGCGGGCGCGGAGAACTATGTGGAGGAGGCCGCGGTGACCGACGGCGATCTGATCACGGCGGGCGGGACGTCGCCGTTCGAATTCGCCCGCGCGGCACTCGGCCGGCTCGGCGTGTACGAGCCGCACGTGCTCGACGGGTGGTACCGGCTGTACGGCCACTCGGACCCGGCGGGCTGGATGGTGCTCGCCGAGTACGAGGAACAACGGTCCGTGGTGCACGCCGGATGAGGAACAATGCGGCGATCCGGTCGAACGGCCGGATCGCCAGGAGGTGCACGTGACGAGGAACGAACAGGAGCTGTTCGCGACGGCCGCCATCACATCATTCCGCCTGAACGGCCAATTCCTCGCGATCGCCGAGGACCTGGCCGGCCCAGCCGGGCTCACCGCGGCGTGGTGGCAGGTGCTCGGCGCGGTGACGTCCGAACCGCTACCGGTGGCGGGCATCGCCAGGGAAATGGGCATCACCAGGCAGAGCGTGCAGCGCATCGCAGACTTGCTGGTGGACAAGGGTCTTGCCGAGTACCGGCCGAACCCCGCGCACCGGCGCGCGAAGCTGGTCGCGGCCACCGAGGCGGGGCTCGCGGCCGTGCGGCGGATCAATCCGCAGCACGCGATCATGGCCAAGCGCCTGGTCGACGAGCTCGGCTACGAACAGCTCGCGGCGACGGTGAAGATGCTCACCATGCTGTCCACCGCGTTGGACGCGATCGCCGCGGAACGGTGAGAAACGATCAGCCGGCGAACGGCTCCTTCGTCCGCCCGACCAGATCGGCGACGGAGTCCAGCACCAGCGTCGGCCGGTAGGGGTACGCCTCGACCGAGGCGCGGGTGGAGATGCCGGTGGTCACCAGGATGGTGCGCATGCCTGCCTCCAGCCCGGAGATGACGTCGGTGTCCATCCGGTCGCCGATCATCACCGTCGACTGCGAGTGCGCGCCGATCCGGCGCAGCGCCGAACGCATCATCAGCGGGTTCGGCTTGCCGATGTAGTACGGGTCGCGGCCGGTGGCGCGGGTGATCAGCGCGGCCACCGAGCCGGTCGCGGGCAGCGAGCCGTCGCGGGACGGGCCGGTCGGGTCGGGGTTGGTCGCGATGAAGCTCGCGCCGCGCTCGATCAGGCGGATCGCGGTGGTGATCGCCTCGAACGAGTAGTTGCGCGTCTCGCCGAGCACCACGTAGTCGGGGTTGCTGTCGGTGAGCACATAGCCGATCTCGTGCAACGCGGTGGTGAGGCCGGATTCGCCGACCACGTAGGCGGTTCCGTTCGGGCGCTGCTCGTCCAGGAAGGTGGCGGTGGCCAGGGCGGAGGTCCAGATCGCCTCCTCCGGAATGTCGAGTCCGGTGTGGCGCAGCCGGGCTTGCAGGTCGCGCGGGGTGCGGATGGAGTTGTTGGTCAGCACCAGGAACGGGGTCTCGTTGGCGCGCAGCTCGGCGAGGAACTCGTCGGCGCCGGGCACCAGTTGGTCCTCGTGCACCAGGACACCGTCCATGTCGGTCAGATAGGACAGGATCGGTTCATCAGTCACCAGACAATTGTCCGCTATCAGACACGGTTCCGGGGGTAAGTCCGTCGGGGTGCGACCCTTCGCACACCCTCGACGACCGCTGACTATGGTCGAAGACGGCCGTATGACGTATGTGCGAAAAGCGCCGGACAGTGCTCAAATGATCACCGGGGCGCGGGAACGTTCACGATCCCGCGCCGGTTGAAGCCAAGCATGACCGCAGCGCGTCTGCGGCCGACCAACGGTGTGCGGGAATGCCCGCACAGGTGTGCAGCGAAGCGACAGGAGTGGCGCACATGGGTGAGCTCAAGCTCGGATACAAGGCGTCGGCGGAACAGTTCGGTCCGCGCGAACTGGTGGAGATCGCGGTACTGGCCGAGGAACACGGTCTGGACAGCGCGTCGGTCAGCGATCACTTCCAGCCGTGGCGGCACAAGGGCGGGCACGCGCCGTTCTCGCTGGCCTGGATGGCCGCGGTCGGCGAGCGGACGAAGCGGATCCAGCTCGGCACCTCGGTGCTCACCCCCACGTTCCGCTACAACCCGGCGGTGATCGCGCAAGCCTTCGCCACCATGGGTTGTCTCTACCCCGACCGGATCATGCTCGGGGTCGGCTCCGGCGAGGCGCTGAACGAGATCGCCACCGGATACAAGGGCGAGTGGCCGGAATTCAAGGAGCGCTTCGCCCGGCTGCGCGAGTCGGTCGAGCTGATGCGCGCGCTGTGGACCGGCGACCGCGTCGACTTCGCCGGCGAGTACTACAACACCGTCGGCGCGTCCATCTACGACGTGCCCAAGGGTGGCATCCCGGTCTACGTCGCGGCCGGCGGACCGCTGGTCGCGCGCTACGCGGGCCGCGCGGGTGACGGCTTCATCTGCACCTCCGGCAAGGGCATGGAGCTCTACACCGACAAGCTGATGCCCGCCGTCGCCGAGGGCGCCGCCAAGGCAGGCCGCACCGTCGACGACATCGACCGGATGATCGAGATCAAGATCTCCTACGACACCGATCCCGAACTGGCACTGGAGAACACCCGCTTCTGGGCCCCGCTGAGCCTGACCCCGGAGCAGAAGCACAGCATCACCGACCCGATCGAGATGGAGGCCGCCGCCGACGCCCTCCCGATCGAGCAGATCGCCAAGCGCTGGATCGTCGCCAGCGACCCCGACCAGGCCGTCGACCTGATCAAGCCCTACCTCGACGCCGGCCTCAACCACCTGGTCTTCCACGCCCCCGGCCACGACCAGCGCCGCTTCCTCGACCTGTTCCAGCGCGACCTGGCGCCGCGCCTGCGCGCACTCGGCTGATCCGACGACAAAGGCTCCGCCCGTTCCGAATGCGAACGGGCGGAGCCTTTCTCGTTGTCAGCTCAGTGCGTGGTCGAGATCGGCGAGCAGATCCTCGACATCTTCCAGGCCGACGGAGATGCGGACCACGCCGTCGGAGAGGCCGATGGTGGCCCGCCCCTCCGGGCCCATCGCGCGATGAGTCGTGGTGGCGGGGTGGGTGATCAACGACTTCGCGTCACCGAGATTGTTCGAGATGTCGATGATGCGCAGGCGGTTGAGCACCTCGAAGGCCCGCTTCTTCGCCTCGTGCGCGGGCGCGTTCAGCTCGAAGGTGACCACGGTGCCGCCGGCACTCATCTGGCTGGTGGCCAGGTCGTGCTGCGGATGTGATTCCAGGAACGGGTATTTCACCCAGCTGACCGAGTTGTTGGTCTCCAGGAAGCGGGCGATGCGCAACGCGGACTCGGTCGAATGCCGCACCCGCAGCGGCATCGTCTCCAAGCCCTTGAGCAGCGTCCACGCGTTGAACGGGCTCAGCGCCGGACCGGTATGGCGCATCAGCGTTTTCACCGGTCCGTCGATGTAGTCCTTTTCGCCGAGGATCGCGCCGCCGAGCACCCTGCCCTGGCCGTCGATGTGCTTGGTGCCCGAGTAGACGACCACGTCGGCACCGAGTTCGAACCCGCGTTGCAGCAATGGGGTGGCAAAGACGTTGTCCAGCACCACCTTCGCGCCCGCGGCATGCGCGAGCTCGGTGACCCGGCGCACGTCGACGAGGGTCTGCATGGGGTTGGCCGGCGTCTCGAAGAACACCGCCTGGGTGGGCACCGACAGCGCCTGCTCCCACTGCTCCAGATCCTCGCCGTCGACGAAGACCGTCTGCACGCCCCAGCGCGGCAGGATCTCGTTGCACACCACGAAGCAGGACCCGAACAGGCTGCGCGCGGCCACAAGTCGATCACCCGCGCCGAGCAGCGCGCCCAAAGCGGTGAATACCGCGGACATTCCGCTCGCGGTCGCGAAGCACGCCTCGGCGCCGTCGAGCAGCCGCATCCGCTCCTCGAACATGGCCACCGTCGGGTTGCCGTAGCGGGAGTAGACGAAATGCTCCACGTCCCCGGTGAACGCGGCCTCGGCGGCCTCCGCGCTCTCGTAGACGAAGCCGGAGGTCAGGTACAGCGCCTCGGAGGTTTCCTCGAAACCGGAGCGGCGCAACCCGCCTCGCACGCCGAGGGTGGCCGGGCCGACGCCCTCGGGCAGCGGCTTGTCGAACGCACCACCTGTGATCACGACTGCCTCCCGACAGAGCTCCGCGACAACGCGTCCACCGAACAGCAGCTACTCATGACTGCCGCCAGGGCAGGCCGAGGGCACGCCAGCCGGCGCCGCCGCGATGTCCGTCCGCGTCGACCGGGCCCTCGAAGCCCTCGAGCACGTTGTACGAGGTGCCGAACCCGGCCTGGGTCGAGGCGATCGCCGCGCCGATCGAGCGCTGGCCGGAGCGACACAGGAAGATCACCGGAGCCTCCGGATTGTGCCCGTCGAGCGCCGAGACCAGCTGTTCGGTGAACTCGCCGTTGCGCGTCCCGGTCGAATCGACCCACTCGATCAGTACCGTCGGGCGCTCGATCGAACTGGTGTCGGGCACGCCGACGAACTTCCATTCGGCCTCGGTGCGCACGTCGACCAAGACGGCTTCCGGGTTCTCGCGCAACAGATCCCAAGCCTGCTGCGGGGTGATGTCACCGGCATAACTCATCTGGACCCTCCTAGAATCCGCACTTGCCACGCTCAGGTTTGACGCGCGGCCAGGTCGTCACCCGGAGCACCCCACCGCGGAGGAGGGTTGCCGACCAGTATTGCCGGGGCTTGACACTGGTTCTCATGACCTTCTGCTGAGATTGCCTGGACGAGGGTCACCCTGTCAAATGGCTGCTCACGGTATGAGAATGCTCAATTACAGACCAACCATTTGTCGCCGGAGCGGGTCAGATTCCAGGTGGAAGTCTGCTCATTGCCGTCGACCTTGGTGGTGACCGTGGCCTTCGCCCGATCGCCGTCGCGCTGCGGATCGACGAGTTTCGTGATTTCCACGGTCTTTCCGCCGCCGGAACGCCCGGCGAGTGGGGAGCGTTTCGGGTCGAAGCCCGCGCAGCCCGCACCAGGTGGGGGCACCAGGTCGGTGCTGTTGGACCCCTCGACGAAGTTGCGCACCGCGGCCGCGATCCGGTCGGAATCTGTGACATTTTTCTCAGCGGGCGACATGACCCCGCCGATGATGATCGCGCCGAGCACGAGGACCGCGATGACGGCCGCGGCGACGAACGGTGCCACGGAACGCTTGTCGGTCTGATCGACCGTGATGACTTCGTCCTCGGCGGGTGACTCCTGATCGCTCATGCCACGATGATCCCTGGTCGGCGGGGATATCCGGCGCTCGCCCCCAGCGCGTGCGACGGCGAGCGGCGAAGGCCGGTGCGCCACGCGGGGATCGACGCCGCGAGATCGGGTAACCCGGACAGAACGCCTAGGGTGGCATCCGTTCAGTTCTCGCACCGCCGAGGGCGGCCTCGGCCGCCACCGATAGAATCGCGAGACTGCGGCCTGCTGTCATAGCCGCGACTGAGGTGGCCACGAGCCGACAACCGCAGTGTCCGCGCCGTCAGGTGCAACCAGCCAGCGCGTAACTTAGCCTAGGCTAAGGAAGACGCCGTTAAATTTGTTCTCGACCATAAGGGTGCGCGTAAAAGATGACCGAACAGAGTGCAGCTGACCGCCCGCTCCGCATCGCCATCGTTGGCGCCGGGCCCGCGGGAATCTATGCCGCCGACGCCCTGATGAAGTCGGACGCCGAGGTGAGCATCGACCTGTTCGAGCGCATGCCCGCGCCGTTCGGGCTGATCCGCTACGGCGTCGCGCCGGACCACCCGCGGATCAAGGGCATCATCACCGCCCTGCACAAGGTGCTGGACAAGCCGCAGGTCCGCCTGCTCGGCAACATCGACTACGGCACCGACATCACCCTCGACGACCTGCGCACCTTCTACGACGCGGTCATCTTCTCCACCGGCGCCAATGCCGACCGCGCGCTGGGCATCCCGGGCATCGGCCTGGACGGTTCCTACGGCGCGGCCGACTTCGTCTCCTGGTACGACGGCCACCCGGACGTGCCGCGCACCTGGCCGCTGGACGCGGAGAAGGTCGCTGTGCTCGGCGTCGGCAACGTCGCGCTCGACGTGGCCCGCGTGCTGGCCAAGACCGGCGACGAGCTGCTGCCGACCGAGATCCCGCCGAACGTCTACGCCGGCCTCAAGGCGAACAAGGCGCTCGAGGTGCACGTGTTCGGCCGCCGCGGCCCGGCGCAGGCCAAGTTCACCCCGCTGGAACTGCGCGAGCTGGATCATTCGCCGACCATCGAGGTCATCGTCGATCCCGAGGACATCGACTACGACGAGGGCTCCGAGGCCGCGCGCAGGCACTCCAAGCAGGTCGACATGATCGCGAACACGCTCGAGCAGTGGGCGATTCGCGACGTCGGCAACCGCCCGCACAAGCTGTTCCTGCACTTCTTCGAGTCGCCCGCGGAGATCCTCGGCGAGGACGGCCGGGTCGTCGGCCTGCGCACCGAGCGCACCCAGCTCGACGGCACCGGCAACGTCAAGGGCACCGGCAACGTCAAGGGCACCGGCACGTTCAAGGAATGGGACGTGCAGGCGGTCTACCGCGCCGTCGGCTACCTGTCGCAGAACCTGACCAACCTGCCGTTCGACGACCAGGCCGGCACCGTGCCGAACGAGGCGGGCCGGGTGATCGGCGACGAGAACGCCGACGGCGCCGACCGTTACGTCCCGGCCACCTACGTCACCGGCTGGATCAAGCGCGGCCCGGTCGGCCTCATCGGCCACACCAAGGGCGACGCCAACGAGACCGTGGCCTGCCTGCTCGACGACAGCGCGAACTTCACCCCGGCCGAGCGGCCGGAGCTGGACGCGGTCACCGAGTTCCTGGAGAGCAAGGGCATTCCGTTCACCACCTGGCAGGGCTGGTATCGCCTGGACGCGCACGAGCGCTCGCTCGGCGAGCCCGAGGGCCGCGAGCGGGTCAAGGTCGTCGAGCGCGAGGACATGCTGCGCGCCAGCGAGCCGCACAAGGTCTAGCCCGACCCGGTTTGTTACCTCCACGACAGCAGAAAAACTCGCACTGAGGCATTCTGTACAGGTGTTCGATGCCCATCTCCACATCTTCGATCCGCGGTTCCCGCGGTTCGAGAACGAGGGCTACCTGCCCGGCCCGTTCACCATCGCCGACTATCGAAAGCGCATGTCCCGCTTCGAGGTCGGCGGCGGAGCCGTGGTCAGCGGGTCCTTCCAGGGCACCGATCAGACGTACCTGAGGGCGGCCCTCGCCGAGCTCGGCGAGGGCTGGGTCGGGGTCACCCGGCTCGACCTGGACGCCACCGACGACGAGATCATCGAACTGGACCGGATCGGCGTGCGCGGGCTGCGGTTCAACCTCAAGCGCGCCGCCGCCGACATCACCGGGATGACCTTGCAGGCGCTGCGGGCGCACGAGCTGGTCGGCTGGCATGTCGAGGTCTACATCGACGGGCAGATGCTCGCGTCGTTGCAGCCGGTGATCTCAAAACTGCCGGTGTTCTGCATCGACCATCTCGGCATGTCCGACGAGGGCCTGCCCTACCTGCTGGATCTGGTGGATCGCGGCGCGCGGGTGAAGGCGACCGGTTTCGGCCGGGTCGCGATGAGCGTCCCCGACACCCTGCGCCGTATTCACGCGGTCAACCCGGAAGCCCTGATGTTCGGCACCGACCTGCCCGGCACCCGGGCCGGCCGCCCCTTCCAGGACTCCGACGTCGACCTCATCTGCGACGTGGTCGGCACCGACATGTTCGCCGTCCTGGAAGACAACGCCCGCGCGTTCTACCGCCTCCCCGCCAAGCTCCGCCCCCTACCGGCCGACCCGGCCCCCACCCTGCCGTTGCTGCACGCCGACCAGCCGACGCTCCCCATCCGCCGCGACAGCCTGCCCAAACCCGAAGTGGCGGATACGATTCCGTTCCCCGTCATCGAGTAGCTAGGCGGCGATCGCGCCGATCACCCAGACGCCGGTGGCGAGCAGGGCGCCGAGGAGTTCGATGAGCATGGACAGGCCGACGCCCTTGAGCGCGTGAACTGTTGACTGCCAAGCTTGTCGGCCGATGCGCAGGCGGTGGAGTTCGGAGAGGTAGACGCCGAGGACGAAGCCGACGAACAGGCCGACCACGGGGATGACGAAGAAACCGACGATGCCGAGGACCGCGCCGAGCACCAGCGAGCGGTTGGCCACGCCCGCGTCCTTCATCTTCCGGCCGGGCCAGGTGTATTTGATGACGCCGGACAGCACCAGAAGCGCGGTACTGATGCCGAAGACGATCCAGGCGGTCGCGCCGCCGGTCATGAAGGCCCACACCGCGATCGCGCCGAAGATCAGGATGACGCCCGGCAGGATCGGGACGATGATGCCGAGCAGGCCGACCAGAATCACCAGGCCGACGACGACCTCGCCAGCGGCGCTCACGACTCCGCCTCGCCGGCGCTCGGCTCCGCCGTTCGCGAGGGCGCGCTGTGGCTTCGGTTCGCTCGCTGACGCTCGCTCACGACTCCGCCTCGCCGGTCTCTCGCATGACTCCACCTCACCGCGCGGGCTCGCCGGACGTTCCCGCGAATGGTGCGCTGCTGAGATTGTGTCCTACCGCGTGCGTCCGCGCACGACCCCGGAGCATGGGTGCCCCGGCGACCGCGGCGATGGATGAGGCAGCGTTATTGTCATACTGTCAATACACCGGCCGGTCCGCTTTCCGAAGCGCCGCCGCAGTGCCGGTGTGCTGGATCAACGACGAACCGAGGTAGGGCGTGAGCACTCCATCCACCGCCGCTAAAGGCCCGCTGGCGGGCATCAAGGTCATCGAGCTGGCCGGTATCGGCCCGGGGCCGCACGCCGCACTGCTGCTCGCCGATCTGGGCGCCGACGTGGTGCGGATCCAGCGCGCGGGGCAGATCCCCGGCGGGTTCGACCGGCCGCAGCAGCGCGGGCGGACCATCGTCGAGGCGAACCTCAAGGACCCGGCCGACATCGCGAAGGTGCTCGGGCTGGTCGAGAAGGCGGACGTGCTCATCGAGGGCTTCCGGCCGGGCGTGACCGAACGGATGGGGCTCGGCCCGGACGACGCGCTCGCGCGCAACCCGCGCCTGATCTACGGGCGGATGACCGGCTGGGGCCAGGAGGGCCCGCTCGCCGATCGCGCCGGGCACGACATCAACTACATCTCCATCACCGGCGTGCTGCACGCCATCGGCCGCAAGGGCGAGCGCCCGGTACCGCCGCTGAACATGGTCGGCGACTTCGGCGGCGGCTCGATGTTCCTGGTGTTCGGCCTGCTGGCCGCGCTGGTCGAGCGGCAGACCTCGGGCAAGGGCCAGGTGGTCGACGCGGCGATGGTCGATGGCGCGCTTGCTCTTTCGCACATGATCTGGGGCATGCGCGGGTACGGCGCGTGGTCCGACGAGCGCGGTGTGAACCTGCTCGACACCGGAATGTCGTTCTACGACACCTACGAAACCGCCGACGGCAAGTACATGGCGGTCGGCTCGATCGAGCCGCAGTTCTACGCGCAGCTGCTCGCCGGCCTCGGCATCGACCCGGAGGGCCTGCCCTTCCAGCTCGATCCGGCCGGCCAGGAAACGCTGAAAAAGCTGTTCACCGAACGCTTCCTGACCAAGACCCGCGACGAATGGGCGGAGATCTTCGTCGGCACCGACGCCTGCGTCTCCCCCGTGCTCACCTTCGAGGAGGCCACGAAGAACGAGCACATCGCGGCCCGCGGGTCGTTGATCGAAGTGGACAACATCACCCAGCACGCGCCCGCGCCGCGGTTCTCCCGTACCCCGAACGGCATTCCGACGCCGCCGCCCAACGCGGCGACGCCGATCGAATCCGTCTGGGCCGACTGACTTCTCGATACCGAAGGCCCCGGGGCGCACGCCTCGGGGCCTTTCGCGTGTCCAGGACCGGCCGGGTCAGGCAGCGACCGGTGCCTCGATCGGACGGCCGCCGTCGGCCAGTCCACGGGTGACGAGCTTGGCGATGCGGGCCACCACGGTGCGCGGGCGGCGGGGCAGCAGATGCGCGCTGGCGAAGTTCTGCATGCCGGGCACGACATAGCCCTTGTTGCGTTCCAGCGCACGCAGCGTAGACCGCACAACCTGTGCGGCACTGCCCATTTGGCCCAGCGCGGCATCCCGGGTGCCCACGGTGTCGAAGAACGCCGTCTCGGTCGGCCCGGGGCACACGGCCAGCACCTTGATGCCGCGGCCGCGGTATTCGCTCCACAGCGACAGGCTGAAGTTCAGCACGAACGCCTTGCCGGAGGAGTACGTCGCGAAGTACGGCGACGGCTGGAAGGCCGCGGTCGAGGCGACATTCACGATTTCCCCGCTGCCGCGCTCGACCATGGCCGGGATCAGCCGGCGGGTAAGCCCGGCCAGCGCAACGACATTGACCATCAGCTGATCCTGTTCCCGATCCGCGTCGAGGTCCTCGAACCGGCCCGCGCTGCCGAAGCCCGCGTTGTTGATCAGGATGTCGACCGAAAGCTGGCGTGCCGCAAGCTCTTCCGTCACCCGCGCTGCGGCGTCGGGCGCGGTGAGATCCTGGCCGATGACCTCGACGCGCACACCGTGCTGCTGATTCAGTTGCGCGGCAAGCGATTCCAGCCGCGATAGCGATCGGGCCACCAGGACGAGGTCGTCGCCGCGGGCGGCCAGCGCGGCCGCGAATTCGGCGCCGATCCCGGACGAGGCGCCGGTGATGAGTGCGGTTTTTCCAGTGCGGGTCATGTCGTAGCTCCTTCGAGTTGATGCAACATAAGAGTAGCGTTATCTCAATTAAATGCAACTCTCATGTAGCAACTTGTCGATAAACCGCAGCTCATATGTAGTGTGTAGAGAGATCCACAGAACGGAGCACCCATGTCGTCCACGTCCGCCCGCCCCCTGCGCGCCGATGCCGAGCGCACCGTCCGCGCCATCCTGGACGCGGCGGAACGGGTGCTGAGCGAGAACCCCAACGCGACGCTCGAGCAGATCGCCGAGGCCGCCGGGGTCGCGCGCACGACCGTGCACCGGCGCTTCGCCAATCGAGACGATCTGGTGCGCACCATGGCGGTCGCCGCCTGGCGCCGGATCGCGGCCGCGGTCGACGCGGCCCGCCCGCTGACCGCCCCGCCGCTGGTCGCGCTGCATCAGGCCACCGCCAACGTGATCGAGGTCAAGTACGGGGCCGCGTACGCGCTCGAACGGGTGGACAGCACCGATCCCGAGGTCGCCGAGCTACAGGCGGACGTCTACGCGAAATGCGATGCGGCGCTGGGCCGCGCGCGCACCGACGGGCTCATCCCGGCCGACGCCGACCTGACCTGGGTCCGGCGGGTCTATCTCGCGCTGATCACCGAAACCGTGCACGGCAGCACCGAATTGGACGGCACCGCCGACCCGGACACCCTCGCGGGGCGCGTCATCGACACGCTGCTCCGGGGTGTCGGTACCCGCCCGTAGCCATCGACTACGTCAGTAGCAGGTGAGCGGCTGCAGCGGATCCGCCGCACGCGGAGTCAACGCCTCATACGCGGCGGCGATTGCCTTGACCGCCAGGCGGAGCTCCGGTTCCTGATGGGTGAACGGCAACCGGATGAACCGCTCGAACGCGCCCTGGACGCCGAATCTCGGTCCGGCAGCGAGCAATACGCCGTGGTTGGGCGCGGTCGCGGCCAGTGCGGTGGAGACGGGGGCGGGTAGCTGCGCCCACACGGACATGCCACCCGCGCCGTAGCTGAGCCGCCAATCCGGCAATTCCTCGGCCACGGTCTCGACCAACGCGGCCCGCTGGGCCCGCAGCTGGTCGCGGCGGCGGTCGAGGATGGTGCCCGCGTTGGCCAGCAGGTGGACGGTGGCCAGCTGGTCCATCACCGGGGTGCCGAGGTCGACCGTGGAGCGGATGCCGAGCAGCTTGGTGATCAGCGGCTGGTTCGTCCGGATCCAGCCGACCCGCAGGCCGCCCCAGAACGACTTCGAGGCCGAGCCGATGGTGACGATCTCGTTGCCCTTGGCGAACGCGGCGACCGGCGGCTGCTGCGGCTCGCCGGTCAGGTGCAGATCGGCCATCGACTCGTCGATCACCACGGTCATCCGGGTTTCCCTGGCGATGGCGGCCAGTTCCGCGCGGCCGTCCGCGTCGAGCAGCAGGCCGGTCGGGTTGTTGAAGTCGGGCACCAGGTAGGCCAGGGTCGCCGCGGTTTGCCGTGCGGCACTGCGGATTCCGTCGAGGTCCCAGCCCTTGTCCGGGGATTCGGGGCGCAGCGGCACCGGCACCGGGCGGGCGCCGACGTCGCGGATCGCCTCGATGGCGTTCGGGTAGGTCGGGTGGTCGATCAGCACCCGGGCCGCGGGCGCGGTGAGCACGTTCAGCAGCAGGCGCAGGCCGTGCTGGGCGCCGAGGGTGACCAGGATCTGGTCCGGCTCGGTGGGCAGGCCGCGCTCGGTGAACCGGCGCGCGATCGCCTCGCGCAGCGCGAGCACGCCGACCGGGTCCATGCCGTGCGTGCCGAGATAGGCCGGAAGACCCTCCAGCGCAACCGAATACGCCTCCTGCATTTCCAGCGGCGCGGCCATCGCGGCATAGGTCATGTCGATGGTCGGCAGCTCCGAGGCCGCCATCATCGCGAGGATGCTCCTGGCCGGCTTGCTGCCGTCGTGCTGCACGTCACGAGGCAGGGCGACGGTGCTGCGCGATCCTTGCCGGCTGATCAGGTAGCCGTTCTCGCGCAGCAGGGAGTAGGTCGAGGTGATCGTCGTGCGGCTGACCCCGAGGGTGCCGGCCAGGTCGCGCTCGCTGGGCAGGGCGACGCCGAGCGGGGCGCGGCCGTCGTGGATCAGCAACCGAATGCCCTCGGCGAGGGCAAGATACGCCGGGCGCGCGGACCGCCGGGTCGACTCGATCTCGCCGTCGGAGTCCACATTCCGCCACCGGCCCAGGTCACGAGCCAAGGTGCCCGCTCCGATAACTCTCGTCGCCATAAGGTCCAGTATTGAGGGAGTGGATATTTAAAGCAAGGCCAGTCGAGGCGCAGGCTTGTTTCATGACCACACTTGCCACCCTGATCATCGTCGCCGCCTTCGGCTACCTGGTCTATCGCTACATACCGCGCGGCACCGAGCGAGCGTTCCGGCTGGAGCGGTTCCATCCACGCACCCCGATGTCCGACTGGACCTCTTCGTACTACGACGAGCAGCGGCGTTATTCGGATCTGGCCGCGGTCTACGGGCGCAGCGATGTGCCGGAACCGGTCGCCGTCGAAGAGCCGGAAACCGTGCAGCCGAAGGCGGTTCCGGCCGCGCCGGCACCCGCCGCACCGCCCCGGCCGGTCGCCGGAACCCAGTCCGACCAGTACGCCTGGCGGTCCCGGCGAACCGTCGCGCCCGGTACCACCGCGCCGCGGCGGCCCGCCAAGGGAGTCCGGCGGCTCGTCACGGACCCGAGCACGCTCGATATCAAGGCCAGTTGAGTAAAACTGGACTGGAATATCGAAACTTGTCGGTCCCGCCGTGCACACTGAGAGCATGAGCGACCCCCGTTGCCTGTCCGCCGAGGCAACACTCTTCGACACCGCGATCGGCATCTGCGCGATCGCGTGGAGCGGAGCGACCGTGATCCGGTTCCAGCTCCCCGAGGCAAGCCCGGCCGCGACCCGCGCGCGCATCACCCGCCGCCGCACCGGCCTGCCGGACGACGAGGTCCGCGAAGAGACCCCCACCGGCGCGATCGCCGAGGCCATCACCGGCATCCGCGCCCACCTGGCCGGCGAACTCGACGACCTGCGCTGGATCCCCTTGGACACCAGCGGGATTCCGGAATTCCACCGCGCGGTCTACGAGGTCACCCGCGCCATCGACCCCGGGCACACGCTCACCTACGGACAGGTGGCCGATCGCATCGGCCAGCCCGGCGCCGCCCAGGCGGTCGGACAAGCCTTGGGCCGCAATCCGATTCCGCTCATCATCCCGTGCCACCGGGTGCTCGCCGCGGACAACGCGCTGACCGGCTTCTCCGCGCCGGGCGGCGTCACCACCAAGCAGAACCTGCTGGAAATCGAACGCACACCGGGGTTCGGCGAACCAACCCTGTTCTGAGTGAACGGTTCTCGCGAGCGGCCCGCAGCGCGTGCCGAACACCACACCGCCGGCACGGGAATCGATCGCCACTCCTGGACGGTTGTCTGTAAATAACGTTCACCGACGTACCGGGCCGTACCACGCACGCGAACGGCATAGTGAGCAGCATCACAGACTTCCGGGTACTGATCCGGCCGCCGCGGCCGCCGATGAATCCACGCACCCGGCACCGTCTGAACAGGCATAGGCACCAACGACCGTTGGCCGACACCCCGCTTCGAAAGTGAGACTGTTGTGGAGACCGTGACCTCCGCCGACGGAACGGTGATCGCGTACGACCGCCACGAGGGCCATGCCGGAACGGTGATCCTGATCGGCGGCGCGTTCGGCTACCGCAAGTTCCCCAAGATGGTCGAGCTGGCCACCGCGCTCAACGAGCACTACGGCCTCACCGTTCTCAACTACGACCGGCGCGGCCGCGGCGACAGCACCGAGGCCACCGGCGGCTACGACGTCGAACGCGAGATCGACGACCTCGCCGCCCTGATCGAGGCCGCGGGCGGGTCGGCCATGCTGTTCGGCTGGTCGTCCGGCGCGGCGCTCGCGCTGCGCGCCGCCGGATCCGGGCGCCTGCTCGGCATCACCAAGGTGGTCGCGTTCGAGCCGCCGTTCGTGGTCGACCACGAGGGCTTCGTCCCGGCCGCCGACCTGGAGCAGACGCTGCACGACCTGGTCGCCGCCGACCGCCGCGCCGAGACCGTCCGCTTCTACATGACCAAGGCGATGGGCGTCCCGCGCGCGTTCGTCTCCGTCATGCGCTTCACCCCGTTCTGGAAGAACCTGCTCGCCACCGCGAACTCGACCCCGCACGACTGGGCCGTCATGCGCGAGTTCATGCGCGGCGAACCGCTGCGCCCCGCGGACTGGACCGCCGTCAAGGCGCAGACCCTGGTCATCGCGGGCGCCAAGAGCGATGCGCTGCTCCGCAAGGGTGCGAAGGCGATCGCCGCCGTCCTGCCCGATGCCGAGCTCCAGGAAATCGCCAAACTCAGCCACAACCCGAACGTCGGCCTGCTCGCCCCGCCGGCCGGTGAATTCCTCACCGGCACAGCGTAAAACGCAAGTCAGCGCGCAGCCGGTACAACTCACAGCCCCGCGCTCAACTCACAGCCCCGCGTGCGAAATTGCCGGCCATCTCGCGCGCGGGAGGACGAAACGTGCGCGGGAGGTGGCTGCTGTCAGGCGGTGGCGCCGAGGCCTGCGCCCGCGCTGGCGCCGAGCAGGCCACCGGCGACACCGCCCGCTACCGCGGCGGGGATTCCGATGATGGCCGCTCCGGCCACGGCGCCGACGCCCGCACCGATAGCGGCGCCCGCACCCGTTGTCGCCGCGGCGATCGGCCAGGCTGCAACAAAGGCTGCGCCGACGGCAGGGAGCGCGCCGGCTCCGGCCGTCGGAATTCCTGCGGCAGCGGCCGCGATCGCGCCACCTGCGGCGGTACCCGCGACGCCGACCGCGAAGCCGATGCCCGCGCCGACACCGGCGCCGATGGCCGCACCACCGACTCCGCCGATGACAGCGGCCGGGATGCCCGCGATCGCCGCGCCGGCCACTGCTCCGCCGACCGCGCCGGCCGCGGTCGCGGCGGCGATCTTGTCCGAGCGGGTCGGGTTGATGCCGATCGAACGGCCGCCGGTGGCGATGGCCGCCTCGACGCCCGCGGCGGTGTCGTTGACGCCGTCGAGCAGTTCGTTGGGCACCTCGTTCGGGGCCGGTGCGCTGAAGTCACCGATGCGGAGGGTGCGCGGCGGCGGGGCGATCGGGGCGACGGGCTCGACCGGCTCCGGGGCGTGCAGTTGCTGCGGCTGGATCGGCGGGGCCGGTTCCGGCGTCGGCACCGGGCGGGCGTAGTTGAGGCTCTGGGTGTCCGCAGGGTCGGCCGGCGCGGGCTTCGGGCCGGTAACGCCCTGCTGGTTCGGGCTGGTGACGCCGGGCTGGCTCGGCGAACGCTCGGGCGCGACGGGGGCGCTCGGCGCACTCGGGGTGGTGACGCCGGGCTGGGTCGGGGTGCCGGGGTCGGCGACCGCCACGCCCGCGCAGGCGACCGCGACGGCCAGCGGGAGCGCGCCGACGAGCGGGCGCAGGCCGCGCCGGGTCGTCGGATTGTTCAGTTCTAGAGACCGACGAGCCACGTCGAAGCACCACCATCAGGTTTGGGTCAGCCAGCACGTCCCCGCGTACTGCGCGCTCGCACCCTATCTTTTGCTGATCGGATGCTGTCAAGTCGAGAAATCGACTTCACACTCCCTTAGTCCATCGATTTATGTCTGATAATTGTCCGAATTGCAGCAAATACTGTCTGCTATCGGCGACAGAAGTTCGATTAGCTGAAAGATCACTATTCACATCGGCATGAGCACGGCATCGCCGCTAACCACCTCGGCCAGAACGAGATTCGGCCACCGTTTCGCCCGCCAACGGCAACGCCGGGAGCGCCGCCGCAGTGCACCACGTACGCGGGATGTCGTCCCTGCGGCGAGTGTCCGTAGTCCTTTCGCGGGAGTCCGAGCGCTACCTGCGGCGGATTCGGCGCGATGGGGGCCGGTTGCAGAATCGGTCTGCCCGCACTCGCGGTCGACATCGGCAAGCTCTGACGGAGGGTGGACATGACCACTGCAACGGCTGGTTCGTCGGGTTTCGCGGAACCGGTGCTCGCCGAGCCCGAACCGGCGCTACCCAGGATCGCCTGGGGTCCGGTGCTGACGGTGGCGGGCGTGGTCGGGCTGGCCTTGCTGATCGCCAGCCGGAACTACGGATACTTCTTCGACGAGGCGTATTTCGTGGTCGCGGGCCGAGATCACCTGGCGTGGGGATATTTCGACCAACCTGCCCTGGTGCCCGCACTGGCCTCGGCGATGAGTCACCTCGCGCCGGACTCGCTGATCATGCTGCGGCTGCCCGCCACCCTCGCCGCGGTCGCCGGGACGGTGCTCACCGCATTGATCGCGCGGGAGCTGGGCGGTGCTCGCGGCGCGCAGGTGCTGGCGGCGATCGGGTACGCGCTGTCCTCGGCGGTGGTCCTGTGTCATTGGCTCGCAACATATTCGCTGGATCCGATGTTCTGGACCGCGATCGTCTGGCTCGTCGTCCGGTGGGCCCGGTTGAACGCGGCGGAACGGCCCGACGATCGGTTGTTGCTCTACGCGGGTCTGGTGACGGTGTTCTCATTGCAGACGAAGTTCCTGGTGCCCGCGCTGTGGGTGGCACTCGTGCTGTGCGCGTTGGTGTTCGGGCCGCGGCGATTGCCCGGTCGGCCCGCGCTGTGGCTGGGCGGGGCCGTCGCCGCAGTGGCGACGATTCCGAATCTGGTGTGGCAGAACCGGAATCAGTGGCCGTACACGCATATGTCCGAGGTCGTGGCGGCGGAGTTCCCGGGGGTGGGCCGGTTTCTGTGGGACAGCGCTGCCGGAGCCGGTCTGGCGATCGGGTTGCCGCTGTTGCTGATCGGCCTGCCTATGTTGTTGATCAGCAAGCGGTTTCGAACGTACCGGTTCGCCGGCGCCGCACTGGTCCTGGTTTTCCTTGCGTACCTGGTGAGTTCGGGTCGCTCCTACTACGCGTGCGGTCTGTACGCGCTGCCGATCGCCGCGGGCGCGGTGGTCGTGGCGGCGCTGGCCAGGCACGTCGTCATCCGTGTCCTGGTCGCGGTCGCGCTGGTGATCGGCATCGCGATGGGGGCGGCGGCGGTTCCGGTGTATCCGCGCTCCTGGGCGGAACGCATCCCGGACACCACCCTGATGCTGACCGCGAAGGCATTCGCCCAGTCCGACACCATGATCGGCGATCTCTCGGACACCGTCGCCGCGGCCTACCACGAACTCCCCGCCGAGATTCGACCGCACACGGCCATCGTCGCCGAGAGCTATCCGTTCGCCGCCGCCGTCGACCTGCACCGCGATTCGACCGGCCTGCCCCGCGCCTACAGCGCGCACCGGGCTTACTACTACTTCGGCGCTCCACCCGAATCCGCCACGTCGATCCTGTATATCGGCACCCCGACTCCGCTCCTGACCGCCGCCTTCACCAGCTCACAGCCGGTAATCCCCGACCTGGCAACACTTCTGGTCGACCGAACCGTCCCCTGGGACACCCTCTGGCCCCAGCTGCGCGCCCAATAGCCGCACGATTCAGCTGGAGGACTCGCCGCGCATCAGCGCGCCGAGGGACTCGCGATCGGTGACGTCCATCTTGATGCAGGCCCGGTAGAGGTGGCCTTCCACGGTACGAACCGAGACCGTGAGCCGGTCCGCGATCTGCCGATTGGACAGCCCTGCCGCAACGAGATTGGCGATCTCGCGCTCCCGGGCGGTCAGCGGCAACGGCTGGGCGGCTTGCCGCAGCGCGGGCGTGCTGGCACCGCCGCAGGCCGCGGCCAGGCGATTAGCCGAGGCGGCGGACTCCAGCAGCCGGCGGCGATCACCCGCGCGCTCGTGCGCGGACGCCGCCTGAGCGGCCGCGTCGGCCGCGGACAACAAAGCCCCGATCCGCTCGAATTCGACTGCGGCGGCGTCGAGTCCGGGCCCGTCGTGCGCGGCCAGCGCGACCGCGTGCTTGGCCTGCGCCTGCACCAGCTTGCCGTCCACCCTGGCCGCGAGATCGGCGAGCCTGCCTGCCGCGGACTGATCACCGAAACGAGCGGCGGCGTGCAGCGCCATCGCTTCGATCGCGTGCTGGTTCGACCGGGCAGCCGCATCGGCCGCACTCATCGCCAGCCGGATGGCCGGGGTGACGGTGCCCTCCGCGGCGGCATGCCAGGCCCGCGCGATCTCGAGCTGCGGCTCATAGACCGCGCTGTGCCGGCCGCCGCGCGCGGTCGCCTCCGCGATGGCCTCGGCCGCCTCGGTGGACCGGCCGAGCGCCGAATACGCCTCGGCCAACCGGATTCTCGCGGGGAACATCCACGCGGCCGCCCCCTCGGCGGCGAGCGCGGCCAACGCCTGCTCCAGATTCTCGATGGCGTCCAGGAAGTGCCCCTGCGCCACATCGACGGTGCCCTGCAAGATCTTCGACATGCCCCACGCCAGGTACTGACCGGGCGCCGAGTAGCCGAAATAGTCTGTGGCACAACGCCGGGCGGCCTCGAGGTCGCCGGTCAGGAACAGCGCGAGCACCTCGGCATGCGTCGACATGAACCGGTTGAGCCCGTCGATCTCGCTCTCCACCTCGTGCCCGCGCGCCGCGTACTCCAGCGCGGCCGTGCCCTTGCCCATCAGGGTCAGCGCGAGCCCGCCGCCGAAGGAGGCCCACCAGATCGCCCAGGCCGGTGCGCCTTTCAGCGCCATCACCTTTTCCGCCTCGGTGATCGCGATGTCGATCTGGTTCTCGTTGACCGCGCAGGCGGAGGCGAGCCCGTCGAGAATGGCCGCGATCTTCGGGTGCTCGACCTTGCTGCGGACCAGTTTCAGCACCTGGTCGGCCTGGTCGGCATCGCCCATGGCCCACAGCAGATTCGCCACCCTGGTGCTGCCCCAGCGGGCCAGCTGCACCTCGTTGAGCTGATCCGGGTCGAAGCTGGCCAGCGTGCGTTCGGCCTCGATGCGATGGCCCTGCCACAGCAGCGCCCGGGCGAGCAGATCGGCCGATTCCACCCCGCCGCGGCGTTCCACCGCCGCCCGCGCGAAGCGTTCGCCCAGCGGCAGATTCGCCAGACCGATGGCATCTTCGGCGGCCGCCTCGAACAGCTCGAGATCGGCGGATTTGTCACTGTCCAAAGCCAATTCGGCCAACCGGATCCGGTCGGCGGCGGAATTGATCGGCCGCTCCTTGAGCGAGGAGTACAGCCGGCCGCGTAATCGGCGGGCCGACGCGATCCCCAGCCTGCGCCGGATCACCTCGCCGAACAGCGGATGGTTGTAGCGCACGGACAGCTGATGCCCGTTCTCGACAACCCGGATGACGCCACGGGTTTCGGCGGATTCCACCGCCTCCTCGCCGGCCAGTTCGGCCAGCACGTCGAGGTCGATCGGTTCACAGAAGGTGAGCAGTTCCAGCACGTGCAGCACGTCGTCGGGTAGCTGCTCGACCCGATCTTCCAGCAGCGCAGCCAGTTCCGAGGTCACCGCGGCGCGCCCGCGCAGCTGCCAGACGCCGTTCACCTGGCGCAGCGAGCCCGCCTCCAGCGCGCCCTCCACCAAATGTCTCAGGAACAGGGCGTTTCCGCCGGAGGACTCCCACATCAGGTTCGCGGTGAACCCCTCGAGCTGCCCGCCGAGCATCGACTCGACCAGGTCGACGCTCTGCCGCTGGGTGAACGGATTCAGGTCGATGCGCAGCAGGTGGCCGTCTTTCCACAGCGAGGTCACCGCGTCGGGCACCGGCACCCCGCTGCGCACGGTGGCCACGATGTGCGCCGCCTTGTCGATGGCCAGCTGCAAGAGCAGCGTCGCGGACAGCTGATCGAGCAGATGCGCGTCGTCCACCCCGATGATGGTGTGCCCGTCCGCGAGCAGCGCCTCCCTGGCCGCGGACATGAACGTCACCGGATCGTGCGCCGTATAGACGCCGACCATGTGGGCGAACACCCCCAGCGGAATACTGCGCGCCGATTCGGTGCCCGCCACCCAGCGAATGTTGCCGCCGACCGCGGCCGTCGCCTGCCTGGCCAGCGTTGTCTTGCCGACACCGGCGTCACCGGTGAGGACCGCGCCGACGTGTTCCCTGCCGGTGAGGGCCGCGCGGATCGCCTCGAACTCGGTCACGCGCTCGACCATCGGCCAGTTCCGAGCCATGGCTCTTACTCTAGTTGTAACCGATCATGGAACCCAGTCATCGAACGACGCACGGCCACAATCATTCAGCGGGGCTATAACTTTCCGGTCTCAGCCGAGCACGTCGTGGCGCACGATGGTCTGATCGCGACCCGGACCGACGCCGATGCAGGAGATCCGGGCGCCGGAGAGCTCCTCCAGCCGCAGCACGTACGCCTGCGCGTTGGCGGGCAGCTCCTCGAAGGTGCGGGCCCCGGAGATGTCCTCCCACCAGCCCGGCATCTCCTCGTAGATCGGCTTGGCGTGATGGAACCCGGTCTGCGTGGTCGGCATCTGCTCGACCCGCTCGCCGTCTACGTCGTAGGCGACGCAGATCGGCACCGTCTCCAGGCTGGAGAGCACGTCCAGCTTGGTGAGGAAGTAGTCGGTGATGCCGTTGACCCGGGTCGCGTAGCGGGCGATGACCGCGTCGAACCAGCCGCAGCGCCGGGCCCGGCCGGTGGTGACGCCGACCTCGCCGCCGGTCTTGGCCAGGTAGGTGCCGAACTCGTCGAACAGCTCGGTCGGGAACGGGCCCGAGCCGACCCGGGTGGTGTAGCACTTGAGGATGCCGAGCACCGCGTTGATCTTGTTCGGCCCGACGCCCGCGCCGACCGCCGCGCCGCCCGAGGTCGGGTTGGACGAGGTCACGTACGGGTAGGTGCCGTGGTCGACGTCCAGCAGGGTGCCCTGCGAACCCTCCAGCAGCACGGTCTCGCCGTTCTCCAGGGCGACGTTCAGCTTCAGCCTGGTGTCGGCGATGCGGTGCTTGAAGCCCTCCGCCTGCGCCAGCACCTCGTCGACCACCTGCTGCGGGTCGAGCGCGCGCCGGTTGTAGATCTTCACCAGCACCTGGTTCTTGAACTCCAGGGCGGCCTCGACCTTCTGGGTGAGGATCTTCTCGTCCAGCACGTCGGCCACCCGCACGCCGACCCGGGCGACCTTGTCCTGGTAACAGGGGCCGATGCCGCGACCGGTGGTGCCGATCTTGTTGTTGCCGAGGAAGCGTTCGGTGACCTTATCGATGGCCACGTGGTACGGCATGATCAGGTGCGCGTCCGCGGACAGCAGCAGACCCGAGGTGTCCACGCCGCGATCCTCCAGCCCGGCCAGCTCTTCGAGCAGCACGCCGGGATCGATCACGACGCCGTTGCCGATGACGTTCGTCACGCCGGGGGTGAGAATGCCGGACGGGATGAGGTGCAGCGCGAAGTTGTCGCCGTTGGGCAGCACCACGGTGTGGCCCGCATTGTTGCCACCCTGGTATCGGACCACCCATTGCACCCGGCCACCGAGCAGATCGGTAGCTTTGCCCTTACCCTCGTCGCCCCACTGGGCGCCGATCAGGACGATTGCCGGCATGGTTGTATCTCCTACGGTTCGACGTGCAACACCCTGAGCGATGGCAGCCGGAAACATACCGGCGGGGCGCGATGAGCACCCGTGTTGCAGCTACTGCCGTGTCGAGGCGGTGGCCGGGAGCACAGTCTAGTAGACGCGTCGCCGGCGGCGTCGGACCGCATCTCTGCGTAGGCTCGACACCCTGTGGCCGAGGCCGTGCAGGGCTATGGTTGCAGCCGTCGAGACCGGGCAGGGTTCGGCGGAACTGGCGAAGGGCCCGACGGAGTGTCGGCTCGAACCGAGGAGGGTGTACGGCAGTTTGAGTACCCACGTTCTCCGTTGCGACGGCGCACCGGTACCTATCGCCCTCGCGGCGCTGCCGACCAGTTCGACGGCCGCCATCCCCGATACCACCGAGATCGACGAATTGCTTCCCGTGCTGGCCGCCGACAGCCTGCCGCGGCTCATCGTGCTCGGCGACGACGCGGCGCTCGCCACCGTGCTGACCCACCTGATGCGCACCGAACGGCTGCACGTGGAGATCGGCTACGTGCCGGTCGAGAAGACCTATGGTTCCCGCGCCTATCAGACGGGCACCGGCAATGCCGCGGCCAAGCGGGCCATCGATGGCAAGGCCACCCCGGTGCCGCTGATCCGGGACGACACCGGCCAGGTACTGGTCGGCCGGGCCAGGATCACCGGGGTCGGCGACGAGAAGCTGGAGGGTGAGGCCTACGTGGACGACGTGCAACTGTTCTCCGGCAAGGTCACCGCGATGCTGATCTCGCCGACGCTGCACCAGCCCGGCGTGCGCGCCGCCGCGCCGAAGGGCATGCGCAAGCGCCGCTGGGTCGAGGGGCGGGCCGCTCAGCTCGGCACCCCCGGCGCGGTGGTGACCAGGGACGGCATCCGCACCGAGCGGACGGTGCCCCGGTCGAGTTTCTACCGGCACCACGAGCCCTGGCTGCTGGTCCGATGACCGACCGCTTCTCCGCCGAACGCCGCTCCCGCGCGATCCGGCCGAGCCCGATCTTCCTGCTGGTGGTCGTCATCACCGTGGCCGGCGGCGTGCTCGCCTGGGACGCCGAGGTGGACTCCACCCGGGCCAAGGTCGGCGTGTTCGTGCTCGTGGTGTTCGGCTGGATCATCACGCTGTGCCTGCACGAGTTCGCGCACGCGTTCACGGCCTGGCGGGCCGGTGATCGTGAGGTGGAATTGCGTGGGTACCTCACGCTGAATCCGTTGAAGTACAGCCATCCGCTGCTGTCCATCGTGCTGCCGATGGTGTTCATCGCGCTGGGCGGCATCGGGTTGCCCGGCGGCGCGGTTTACGTTCATACGCACAACTTTTCGCCGCGCACGCAGCGGATCATCAGCGGCGCGGGCCCGGCGGTGAACGCGCTGTGCGCGGTGCTGCTGCTGGTGATCGTGCGGGTATTCGGCAGTGCGAGTTCGCATCCCGCGCTGTGGTTCGGGCTCAGCTTCCTGGGGTTCTTGCAGATCACCGCGGCGCTGCTGAACCTGATTCCGCTGCCGGGACTCGACGGATACGGAATTCTCGAGCCGTCGCTGAGCTATCAGACGCGCCGCGCGCTCGATCAGTTCAAGCCGTTCGGCATGTTGATCCTGTTCGCGCTGCTGTTCACCCCGGCGATCAACCAGGTCTTCTTCGACGCGGTGTACGCGTTGTTCGAAGTATCTGGGGTGCCGTCCAATTGGTCACGTTACGGCAGTTTCCTGACCCGGTTCTGGACGTAGCGCGCGGCTCCGTCGATCGAGTCGGTAACTCGATGATCGTTTCGGGCGGAATGGGGTATTCAGCCGTACGAGATCGGTAGTGACCACGATCGTCGTATAGCAGACGTTGGAGCAGGATTTCTATGACCAACACCGCACCGTCGACAGTTCTGTCCGTCGTGATTCCCGCACTGAACGAAGCGAAATGCATTGTGCGTACCCTGGACCGCCTCGTCGTCCAGGACGCGATCGACGAGATCATCGTCGTGGACAACGGCAGCGCGGACGGGACCCGGCAGGTCGTCCAGGACTACGCGCTCGACCACCCGGAAGTCACCCTCATCGAGGAACCCGAACCCGGCATCCCCGCGGCGCGCAACGCCGGATTCGACCGGGCGCGTGGCGATTTCCTCGCCCGCACCGACGCGGACACCCTGGTCGGGCCGGACTGGGGCGCGGTCATCCGGCACACCCTGACCGAGCAGCCGGACACCGCGGCCGTCACCGGCATCACCACCTATCACGACTCGCCGATCGGCTTCTTCCTGAAATTCGGCCTGTACCTGCAGGATCGGCGCGGCAAGCTGGGCGGACCGGTCGGCAACATGCACGGACCCAACATGGCCATCCGCCGCTCCGCCTGGTGCGCGGTGCGGGAGGAGACCACCACCCGCTCGGATGTCGCCGAGGATCTGGATCTGGCGTTGTGCCTGACCAAGCGCGGGTTGCGGATCGACCAGCTGAAGAACATGCGCGCCGAGACCTCGTCCCGGCGCCGCCGGACCGGTCCGCGCGATTGGTGGCACTTCCAGCTGACCGGCCTGCGCACCATCACCGATCAGGGCTATCAGGTGCAGCCGTTCCATCGCGCGGTCATCGTCGGCGCCTGGCTGACCCACACCGTGCAGTGGCCGATCTACCGATTCTGGGACTTCGACCGCCGCCGCTTCACGCTGCGGCCGGCGCCCGCCCGGGTCTCCGCGGTCGGAGATATCGCCGCCACCTGACAGTTGGTGCCCCCAAGCATTGGGGATTCTGTCTGTGTACCAAGACAACTAGGGTCGAAGCATCGATCGGTACGGGCCGGGCCCGCGCGTGCCGAGCACCGATTCCTGGACTCAGGGCTGAGTCCAGACATCCCTCTTGTCAGCCGCGCGTCTGTTCAGGGCAGGAAACAGACCCTCCCGGCGGTACACAGTCATGCCCGAACCCAGATTTGGAGCGGCACCACTCATGCACACCCCCGATGGGGCGACGGTGTTATCGATCGTCATCCCCGTGTTGAACGAGGCTGCCTGCATCACGCAGACCCTCGACCGGCTCGTCGCGCAGGACTCGATCGACGAGGTGATCGTGGTCGACAACGGCAGCGACGACGGCACCCGCGAAATCGTCAGCGATTACGCCCTCGACCACCCGAAAGTAGAACTCGTCGACGAACCGCAGCGCGGCGTCGCCCGGGCCCGCAACACCGGATTCGACAAGGCGCGTGGCGATTTCATCGGCCGCACCGACGCCGACTGCCTGGTCGCCGCCGACTGGGGCGCGACCATCCGGCAGCATCTGACCGAGCAACCCGATGTCGCCGCGGTCACCGGCATCACCACCTACTACGACTCACCGGTCGGCTTCCTGCTGAAATTCGGCTACTACCTGCAGGATCGGCGCGGCAAGCTCGGCGGCCGGGTCGGCAACATGCACGGACCGAACATGGCCATCCGCCGCACCGCCTGGCTGGACGTGCGCGACGATACGGTCACCCGGCCGGACGTGATCGACGACCTCGATCTGGCGCTGTGCCTGACCAAGCGCGGCCTGCCGATCGATCAGCTCATCGATATGCGGGTGCAGACCTCGGCCCGGCGCCGCCGGACCAGTCCGCGGCGCTGGTGGCAGTTCCAGCTGAGCGGCCTGCGCACCATCACCAACCAGGGTTATCTGGTGCTGCCATTCCATCGGGTGGTGATCGTCGGCGCTTGGCTGGCACACACCGTGCAGTGGCCGATCTACCGATTCTGGGACTTCGACCGGCGGCGATTCACGCTGCGCCCGGGCCAGGCCAGGATGTTCCCGCTGAGCAAGGAAGAAACCGGCGACTGACGAACGTAGAGCCGCCCGACCGAACCCGGATCAGGCGGCTCCACTCCCCCGCGACACCCCTCGTTCGATCGCGGTCACCTGTTCAAGTTATGGGCGCGCGGCCGCCGGAACACGAGTAGCGGACTACCCAAAGATCAACAAGATCGGCCGGGTAAGGACGTGAGTAGTCAGTCCTCGGGCGTGACGAACGGCTTGGGCACGGTCGGCGGCAGCAGCGCGATCGCGGAGATCCGCTTCACCCCGCAGACCTGCATCAGGTCGACCACGATCGAGCGCGTCTGGGCGAACACGACGTGCGCCGAAAGTCCCGCGCCCTCAACCAGTTCCGGTCGCGCCTCCTTGGCGACGGTGCGCAGCACCCGGGCCGCCTCGGCCTGGTCGGGCTGTTCGCCCGGATCGGCGAGCATCATCCGGCGCACCACTTCGCTCGCCTGGCCGAGCCGTTCGACCTCGTCGATCAGGCGCGGGTCGAGGATCTCGTCGTCCTGGACCAGGGTGAGCGAGCGGCGCAGCAGCACCCTGGTGTTGCGCACCGCGTTGTCCAGCGGGTCCGCGGTAGCCTTGATCCGTTCCAGCCGGGCCCGAGAGTTCCAGTACAGCGGGGAGATTCGGCTGATCTCCTTGCCGCCCTCCAGCGTGGCGCGCAGCGAATCCAGCTGCGGCTGCGTCGCGCGGACCGCCGCGAGCGCGGCCCGCAGCTTGTCCGGATCCTGTTCGAGCAGGCCGTCGCCGCACTCGGTGAGCGACTTGCTCATCACCGCAAGGATTTCCGCCGCCTGTTCGCGGGCTCGCCGCACCGGGTGCAGCGGAATCGACGCCACCACAACGACGCCCACCAGACCGCCGACCAGCGCGTCGATCATCCGGGAGAAACCACCGCCCGCCGAGGGCGGCAGCAGCGTCGCGACCAGCACGGCCGAACCGGCCGCCTGCATGGTGATGATCGATCCGCCGTCCAGGAACACCGCCGCCGCCATGGCGACCGCGACCACCAGCGCGATCTGCCACACGCCGGTGCCTGCCCTGGTGATGAACAGGTCGCCGATGCCGATGCCGACCGCGACCCCGACCACCAGCTCCACCGAACGCCGCAGCCGCGCGCCGAACGAGATGCCGATGGACACCACGGCCGCGGTGGGCGCGAAGAACGGCTGCGGGTGGCCGACCAGTTCCCGCGCGATGAACCAGGCGAGCGCCGCGCCGACCGCGCATTGCAGGATCGGTAACGCAGACAGCCGCAGACGCGCCCAGGAGGCGCGCAGCCGATCCATGCTGCTCGCCCGAGCGACTCCTACCCGCGGCCGAATATTGAGGTCGATCAACTACGACTCAGTCGAGCCCGAGCTCAGCCGCGGCACGCGGGTCGCAGTCTTCCAACAGATCGAGGCAACGCGCGTACTCCTCGGTCTCCCCGATCACCTTGGCCGCACGGGCCAGCGCGCCGACGCTGCGCAGGAAGCCCTGATTGGGTTCATGGCTCCACGGCACCGGGCCGAAGCCCTTCCACCCGTTGCGCCGCAACAGGTCGAGGCCGCGGTGGTAGCCGGTGCGGGCGAACGCGTACGCCGCGACAATGTCGTGATTGACCGGCTCATCCTGGGCTTCGCCCCTGGTCAGCGCCGCCTCGGCCAGGTAGGCCCAGGCGATCGACGCCGACGGATGGTCGGCCGCGACGCGCACCGGATCGGTCTTGTCGAGCAACGCTTCTTCCGCGTCGGAGATTTCGGGGAGGAGTACCGGTTGCGGGCCGAGCAGATCACCGAACGAGGTCATGGGCTTCATTGTGCACCGATGTCCGATTACCTCCGCATTCACTCCGGACAACGGGCAGACAATCGTCGCGGCCGTGCGCGCTCTGATGTCGGGCTTCGTCCGGGTGTGCCCGTTAAGCTGGCCGTCGAGTTCAACTGTTCCGCCTGAGCGAGGGGTAGTGCGTGTCCGACCCGAACGACGACAAGAACCCGGCGCGGGAGAGCGCCGACCCGGCGACCCCGGCCGTGGCCGACGCACGCCCCGACGCCACCACGGAACGTAACCCGGTCGCCGATGCGGACGGGGCCGCGCCCGCCGCACCCACGCGCCCCATCCCGGCGGGGAGCGGCACCGCGGCCGCCAAGGGTTCGGCGGACCGGGACTCGGCCGCAGCTGATGGGGAGAAGTCCGGCAGCGCCGGTACGGCGGGAAGCACGGACTCGGCCGCCTCGAAGGCCCCGAACTCGGTCCAGGCCGCCGGGAACACCGTGGGTACCGCACCGGCGGCGGGCACAGCCGCGGCTCAGAGCCCGAATGCTGGTGCAGCGTCCGCGAATAACCCGGCCGCAACCTCGTCCGCGCCGGGTACCGCCAAGCCGGTCGGGTCACCTTCCGGGCAGGCCGCGGGGCAACCGCAAAGCTCGGCAGATCCCAATGCCATTCCCAAGGTCAGCGCACCCGCACAGCCGGCGAACCCGTCCGGCGCACGGCCCGGGTCGGCCGACGTGACGGCGAAGCAAGCTTCTCCAGGCGCGAAATCGGGTGCGGCCCACAAGGACAGCCCTGCGGCCGACGCCGAGACCGAAGTGATCAAGCGCGGCGAGCAGAAGAAGCCCGGCACCGAGGCAGCATCGGACAAGCCTGCCGCGGCCGAGCCGAAAACCTCGGCGCAGCAACAAGATAAGCCCGTCAACGTGGTGGCCGACATCGCCAAGGGCGGCGCGGCGACCGCGGAAACCGTGGCGATCAAACGCGATGCCAAGGACCAGCCCGCCGCGGCCGCGGCGAGTGCGAAGCCGCAAACCCCGAGCGCGCCCGCGGAGCAGTCGAAAGAAGCTCCGGCACAACCGAAGACCCCTGCCCCGGGAAACGCCGCGAAGACCGAGCCAGATCTCGCGCGCCCAGGCACCGCGACCGGCAAACCCGCAGCTGGTGCGACTCCGGCAGCCGGTGCCGGCGGAACTCCGAGCAGCACGGCCGCGGCCGACGCCCGGACCGAGGCGATCAAACGCGGCCTGCGAGATCACCAGGCTGCCAAGGCCTCCGGCCAGACCGCGCCGGCGAAGACGACGCCGGCCGCGACAGCAGGCACGGAACCGGCTGCGCCGCAGAAGGACAGCACCGCCGAGGACAGCGCCACCGGCGCACCCGGCACTGCGGCGGCGAAGTCCGCCTGGTTCGGCGGAAAGAAACCAGATGCGGCCCAGGACAGCGCGCCCGATCAGCCCGCCGCCACCGACGAGAAGGCCGAGCCCGCACCGAAGGACGACATCCCCGACGGCGACGCACCGACCACGGTGATGCGGGTGCAGCAGCGCCCCACCCCGCCGGTCGAGGACGCGGCCCCCGAGGCCGACACCGTCAAGATGCAGAACCCGGCCCAGGCCAAACAGGCTCCGCCCGGGTCCGAAGACGTGACCATGGCCATGCCGGTGATCAAGCCGGACGACGCGCAGACCGTCGCGCTGCCGGTCCAGCGCCCCGCCGACGCGCCGAAGCCGGCCGGCACCGACCGGGTGACGCCGGGCGCGGGCCGGGTGCCGATCACCAAGCCGCCGGCCACGCCGCGGCCCGCGGCCGGTCCGAAACAGCCGGGCGCGCAAGGACCTTCGTCGCCGCCCCCGAGCGGACCGGTCGAGGATCGGTCCGCCCCGCCGCACCCGGGCATGCCCCGGCCGGGAACCGCGCCCTCCCCCGCGGACACTCAGCTGACGATGCCCGCGCAGCAACTCGGCGGTCCGCGCCCGCCGCAGCCGCGCCCGATCGCCCCGCCGCAGCGGATCACCCCCGCCGCGCAGGCCCCGGTCGACGGGGTCGAACCGGCGGCCGCACCGGGCCGGTCCAAGCGGTGGCTGCTCGCTGTGGCCGGGGCCGCCGTAGTCGTGGTCATCCTGATCGGCGTCACCGTCGCGGTCATGGTCAACTCGACGGACAATTCGCCGGAGACCAAGGTCCGCGCCGCCATCACCGATTACACGCAGGCGCTCGAGACCGGTGACCTGAACACCCTGCGCAGCACCACCTGCGGCCCACTGCACGACTTCTATCAGGGCATTCCGGCGGACCAGTTCGCCGGCGTGCACCAGCTGTCGATGGACCGGCGCACCATCCCGGTGGTGGACGAGGTCGACGCGGTCCGGATCACCGACAAGACCGCGATCGCGCAGGCCACCGTCTACACCGAGGCCGATCCGAACAAGCGCTCGGCGCGCACCTTCGATCTCCAGCAGACCGACAACGGCTGGAAGGTATGCGACCCGCCGACCAGCGCCCAGTAATACACCGTCGAACGTGAAATAGGCTGCCCGCGCACCGGGCAGCCTATTTCTGTTTCATAGCTGATGTGCATCACCGATATTCGGCGGTAAAAGTGCATTTCGGGCCCGCACATGACAAGCAGGCAAACTCGATAGCAATTCCATATCGATCGACGGTAGCGGTGGTCACACTCAGCTGGTCAACGGTCCGGTTCATTAGTAGCGTGGCCGCATCATGGGCAGGGAACAGACGATGGCGCTCCAAATTGATGACGTGCAACAAACGGCGACGCTGGCCGGGCAGCGGTTCCGCGTCCGGGACCACTACGAGGTCGGCCGGGAAAAGATCCGGGAATTCGCGCGCGCGGTGCAGAACCACCACGGCGCGCACCATCAGGAATCCGATGCGCACCGGCTCGGCCACGCCGGCGTACTCGCGCCGCCGACCTTCGCCTCGGTCATCGGCTCGTCCGGCACCCGCTCGCTGCTCGAATCGGTGCTCACCGAATACGACCTGTCGCAGATCCTGCAGACCGATCAGGTCTTCCAGGCCTACCGGCCGATCCTCGCCGGTGACCGGCTGACCAGCGAGATCCTGATCGAGTCGATCCGCCAGTTCGGCGACAACGATTTCGTCGTGGTCCGCTCCGCCCTGGTCAACCAGCACGGCGAGCTCGCGCTGATCGGCTCCACCACCATCGTGGCGCGCCGCGGCGCCGAGGTGGACCCGGGGCTCACCGACGTGGTCGACAACATCATGATGCACGGCCAGGTGGTCGAATTCCCCACGGCCGACCAGGGTTTGGACGACAGCTCGGCGCTGATCCCGCTCGGCCTAGGCGACCTGCCCGCCCCGGCCGCGGATCGGGAGATCGCGCCGGTGCACACGCTGCCCGGCTTCGACGAGCTGTCGGTCGGCGACCAGCTGCCTGCCGGTTCGTTCCGGCTGGCCCGCGGCGACCTGGCCAATTACGCCGGGGTGTCCGGCGACGCCAACCCGATCCACTTCAGCGACCACGCCGCCCAGCTGGTCGGCCTGCCGACGGTGGTCGCGCACGGCATGCTGACCATGGGCCTGGCCGGTGGCTACCTCACCGACTGGCTCGGCGATCCGACCGCGATCGAGAAGTTCAGCGTGCGGTTCTCCGGCTTCGTGCCGGTGGCGTCGAACGCGGCGAGCACGGTGGACTTCGCCGGCCGGATCAAGTCGCTGAACCCGGGCACCCGCACCGCGACCGTCGTGCTCGGCGGCACCTCGGAGGGCCGAAAGTTGTTCGGCCGGGCCATCGCCGAGGTCCGGCTGTCCTGAGTTCGCGGTTTCACAGGTAATCCACACCCCACGGCGCCGCGATTTCGGCGCAGGATGGATACCGTGAGCAACTCAGTAATGCGCCGCGTGGCCCCCGCGATCGGCGCCGCGTGTCTCGTGGTCGGCGTCCTCGCCCTGGTGCCGCCGACCGCCACCGCCGATGCCCCGGCGGCCTTCATCAGCAGCCCCAACGATTCGTGGCCGACGCCGGACCGCAGCGGCAAGGGCGACGACGATCAGAAGAAGCGATCGACCAAGATTTACACCGACTGTGATCAGGTCCGCGCCGAGGGCGCCGGGACGATCTACCGCAGCGACCCGCGCTTCAACTCGTTCCTCGACCAGGACGGCGACGGCATCGCCTGCAACGGCTGATCGTCGAACGCCTGAGCGCTACTGCACGGCCAGGAAGATCAACATCGTTGCCCCGATACGGATCTGGTCGCCGTCGGCGAGCAGCGCGCCGTTCTCGATCGGGTCGTCGTTGACGTAGACGCCGTTGGCCGAGTGCAGGTCCTTGATCAGCAGACCGGCCCGGCTCGGCATGATGTGCGCGTGGTACCGGCTGGCCTTCGGGTCGTCGAGCACCAGATCGTTGTCCGTCATCCGGCCGATCCGCAAGCCGCCCTGGGCGATCGGGACCACCCGGCCGTCCGGCATGCGCAGCTTGCCGCTGCGCACCGTGCTGGGCGCCTCGGTGACCGTCTCGGTCATCGCCGCGGCCATCCGTTCCACCTGCCGGTGTTCGGCCGCGCCGAGCGGTTCCTGGCGCAGCACCCGATGTTCGAGCTCGATCAGCGCCGGGCCCGGATCGATGCCCAGTTCGTCGGCGAGCACGGCCCGCACCCGCCGGCAGGCGTCCAGTGCGTCGGCCTGCCGGCCGGAAAGGTAGAGCGCGGTGATCAATTGGCCCCACAGCGGCTCGCGCAGCGGATGCTCGCCGGTCATCGCGACCAGCTCGCCGATCACCGATGCGGCTCGGCCCAGGGCGATTTCGGCGTCGATCCGGGCGGAAGCGACGGCGAGCCGCTCCTCGTCCATCGCGGTGGCGAAACCGTCGGCGAATTGCAGGCCGCTCAGATCGGCCAGCGCGCGGCCGCTCCATTCGCGCAGCGCGGCACCGAAAAGCTGTGCGGCACCGGCGTGGTCGCCGATCGCGGCGGCCCGGCTACCGGCCTCCCTGGTCGCCTCGAACCGGCCGAGATCGCAGGCGGTCTCGGCCACTTCGAGGCGATAGCCGGAAGATTCGGTGCGCAACACCGTCGCCGGATCCACACCCGAATTACGCAGCGCCTTACGGATATTCGAGACGAATACCTGCAGGCTGGCGGCGTAGGAGTCGGGCGGATCCTCGTTCCACACCATGTCGGCCAGCGCGGCCGACGACACGGCGCGCCGCCGATTCACGGTGAGCGCGGCCAACAGAGCCCGCGGCTTGGGCCCGCCGACCGCCACCGGCTCACCGCCGACGAGCAACCGGACGGGCCCGAGCACGCGCACATCCAGACACATGAGCTGTCGAGCCCCCGGTGGGTTGATGAGTGGGTCAGGCGCTGATCGACCTTCCCGCGGACTTCAGATCATTGCATGCCTCGGTGACACGTGCCGCCATCGAGGTTTCGGCCTTCTTCAGGTAGCTGCGCGGGTCGTAGACCTTCTTGTTGCCGACCTCGCCGTCGATCTTCAGCACACCGTCGTAGTTAGTGAACATGTGCCCGGTGATCGGCCGGGTGAACGCGTACTGGGTGTCGGTGTCGACGTTCATCTTCACCACGCCGTAGCGCAGCGAATCCTCGATCTCCGACTTCAGCGAGCCGGAACCGCCGTGGAAGACGAAGTCGAACGGCTGCGCGTCCTGGCTCAGGCCGAGCTTGGCCGCGGCCACCCGCTGGCCCTCGGCCAGCACCTCGGGCTTGAGCTTCACGTTGCCCGGCTTGTAGACGCCGTGCACGTTGCCGAAGGTCGCGGCGAGCAGGTACTTGCCGTTCTCGCCCGCGCCGAGCGCGTCGATGGTCTTCTGGAAGTCCTCGGGCGAGGTGTAGAGCTTGTCGTTGATCTCGGCCTCGACGCCGTCCTCTTCACCGCCGACGACACCGATCTCGACCTCGAGAATGATGTTCGCCTGGGCGCACGCCTTCAGCAGTTCCTTGGCGATTTCCAGGTTCTCGTCGATCGGAATCGCGGAACCGTCCCACATGTGCGACTGGAACAACGGGGCCTGCCCCTTCGTCACCCGCTCCTGCGAAATCGCGATCAGCGGCCGGACGAATCCGTCCAGCTTGTCCTTCGGGCAGTGGTCGGTGTGCAGCGCGATGGTGATGTCGTATTTCGCGGCGATCACATGCGCGAACTCGGCCAGCGCGACCGAACCGGTCACCATGTCCTTCACGCCCAGGCCGGAGCCGAATTCCGCACCGCCGGTGGAGAACTGGATGATGCCGTCGCTGCCCGCGTCGGCGAAGCCCTTGATGGCCGCGTTGATCGTCTCCGATGACGTGCAGTTGATCGCGGGGAAAGCAAAGGAGTGCGCTTTGGCCCGACCGAGCATCTCGGCGTAGACCTCCGGAGTCGCGATGGGCACAGTAAGACCTCCGTGATTGTTGCGGCAAAGACCTATTTTGTCAGCCACCACATTAGGACAGCGGTGTTTCGCCTGGTATCCAGGGAGGGCAGCGCCGGGTCGGCCGGAGTGACCAGCCGGTTGTCCGCACGGAACCATCGGGTGACCGTTCGGTAGTTTCGCGCACAGCGCGGGGTTTCTCAGCTGAACCCGGTACTGTGGGCCCGGTAATTACGCTGGCAGCTTCCCGATGCGATGGCAAGCGATCAGGCCAGCCGTATCCAGAACAGGAGACCGCGTGATTCTGCTGGCAGCGACAGAATCGGTGACGAGCAATCTCGCTCTCAAAGAGTTGCTCGACCCGATGCACCTGCTCACGGAAACGTGGCTCAAGAACGCGGTGCTCCCGGCCATCCTGGTGATCGTCTTCATCGAGACCGGCCTGCTGTTCCCGATCCTGCCCGGCGATTCGCTGCTGTTCACCGGTGGCCTGCTCGCCGCGCAGGCGAATCCGCCGGTGTCGATCTGGCTGTTGCTGCCCGCCGTGATCGCGATCGCCTTCGCCGGTGATCAGAGCGGTTATTGGATAGGCCGGGCGATCGGGCCCGCGTTGTTCCACAAGGAAGACACCCGGTTCTTCAAGAAGCACTACGTGACCGAGACGCACGAGTTCTTCGAGAAGCACGGGCCCAAGACCATCATCCTGGCCCGGTTCGTGCCGATCGTGCGCACGTTCATGCCGGTGCTGGCCGGGGTGTCCAAGATGGACTACCGCAAGTTCGTCGCGTTCGACATCGTCGGCGCGATCCTGTGGGGCGGCGGCGTGACCGTCCTGGGCTACTTCCTCGGCAACGTCGCCTTCATCCGCGACCACGTCGAGGCGATCTTCCTGCTCATCGTGCTGATCTCGATCCTGCCCGGCATCTTCGCGGTGGCGAAGAAGCTGCTCAATCGAGGCGCGGAGCCGGCGGCCCGGCAAGATGCCGAGCTGACCGTCTCGACGAACGAGCCGACCCGCTGAACTCGTGATCGCGGCGTCCTCGCCCCTAGCAGTGGGCAATTTCGATCCGCTGATGTCAGCGGGGCCCGCACTCGTCTGGACAGTGGTACTTGCCTTTGTCTTCATCGAGTGCGCGGTCATTCTCGGGCTCTTCCTACCGGGCGACTCCATGCTGATCACCGCGGGCATCGTGATGGCGTCCAACGCCTCCGGCGAAGCGCAGGTGTGGGCGTTGTCGGTGGGCACGATGCTCGCCGCCATCGCAGGTAATCAGGTGGGCTATGTGATCGGGGCGCGGACCGGGCATCGCCTGGTGGCGCGCAAGAACGGCCGCTATATCAACACCAGGAATCTGCAACGGGTCACCGAACTGCTGGAGCGGCACGGGTTCGTCGCGGTGCTGGTCGCCCGCTGGATTCCGTGGGTGCGCACGCTGTGCCCGACGGTCGCGGGCGCGGCCGGCATGGACCATCGCAAGTTCACCATCGCCAGCACGATCGGCGCGATCATCTGGGCGCCGGTGTTGTTGCTCATCGGCTACTACGCGGGCGGGTTCCTCGATCGGGTGCCGTGGCTGATGCCCATCGTGATCGGCACGCTGGTGCTCGGCCTGATCATCGGCACGGTGCTGGGCATCCGGCATTACCGGCAGGAAATGGCCAAGCCCGCCGAGGAATTCGAGCTGGAGACCTCGCCGAGCGGGCTCGGCGACGCCGAGAACTGAGCGGAACGCGAAGCCGGCCTTGCGCTTACAGGCCGGCCGCGCTGACCAGGTACGCGGCTTCCATCAGCATCCAGCCCGACAGCTGCACGGACAGGTCCCGTTCGGGCACCCGGGACGAGGTCACCGAGCCGCCCGCGGTGAACCGGCCGGCTCCGGCGATGCCGCCGGGCAGCGTCGCCGGCTTGCTCCAGTCGTGCCCGAACAGCGGCTCGCCCTCGACCTCGAGCCGGTTGGCCCAGGCGGCGGTCGCGGAGGCGCGGACGATCTCGGCCGCGACGCGTCGGTCGTTCTCCTGTTCCTTGTCCTCGCCGGGCAGCATCAGCGCGACCACCGCGAGGTAGCGGGCCAGGATGCCGTTGAACAGTCCGCCGTCGCCACCGCCGCCACCGCTGACGATGCCCTTGGTGGTCAGGTGTTCCTCGACGGCCGCGAGTAATCGGTGCACGCGTTCGCCGTGCCGCGGCTCGCCGGTGTGCATCGCCAATTCGGTTTCCACGCCGAGCACCACGCCCTGGCAGTAACTGAACACCGGGCGCTCGATCTCGCCGGCGGGCAGGTGGATGCCGTCGAGGATCAGCCCGGTCTCCGGATCGCGCAGCGTCGCGTCCAGCCAGTCGGCCATCTCCTGGGCGCGCCCGTGCCGCCCGAGCCGCAGCAGCGCGATGGCGGCCGGGCCGTTGGCGGGCGCGTTGTAGTAGTCCGAGCCGATCCGCCAGGGCAGGGCGCCGACCACCGGATTGAAGCCTTCGTAGAGCGGCCGCTCCAGCGCGATCAGGCCGCTGCGCGCCTCGGTGACGCCCGCGGTCCGCTCGGCCCGTTCCAGCGCGATGGCCAGCCAGGCCATGTCGTCGTAGTACCGGTTCGTCCAGCCGGTGAGGTTGCGCAGGCGATGCGAGCGGGCGATCGCGGCGATCCGCTTGCGCCGCACCGGAGTCGGCATCCGGTTGGCCGCGTCGACCGCGCAGTCGATCAGGTGCGCCTGCCACCAGTAATGCCAGGACCCGAACGCCCGCTCCCGCTTGGTGGCCGGCCAGCCGACCACCCCCAGCTCGGTCCCCGGCAGCGCCCACAACGCGCGCAGATGCCGGGACACGATCGCCGATTCCGCCATGTCGGCACGTTCGGACCACAGTGCGGGTGTCGCGACGGCGCTGTCCGAGCGCTCACCCAGCGACCGCGGCGTCGAGCGCCGCGGATCCTGTGCCCTCCGCGTGGTCATGCGTCAATGGTGCCAGCCGAGCCCGGATTTCCGCGCCCGATTTGTTACAGAAGCGATGTGTATTTGTACTCGCGCTAGCGGCCTCGGACACGCGCAAGTGACGCATGGCTTCGGAAGCCGCCGCCGTCCGGCAGATTGCTTGCGGCGCGACACGCGCTATCTTGCGCGAATGCCCCTACAACGGATCGCGATCTACGCAGACGCCAACGATCTTGCGATAATCGAGGAAGCCGCCGCTCGCACCGGGTTAGCGCGGCGGAGATCATCCGCGATGCCATACATTTGGCCGCGATGCGGACACGCAGGCGGATCGGACCCTCGGCATCGTCAGCCGACCCGGCCACTGGTCAGCGCAGGTAGATCAATCTCGACCGGCATCCCCGCGATATCGACTGTTGCTCGACCTGAGTGCTCACCCACTAGCTCGTAATCGCCGTTGATCAAGTGGTAGGCGGTCAGGCTCGTCGGCTCGTCGAGATCAACGGCCTCGGTGACACAACCAGAACCCCCTCGACAAGCTCGTAGCTACGGCTGTTGTCCTCCGGCAACGCGATCCAGTCCTCCAAGGTCAGCAGATGATCAGGCCAGTGCATTTCGACAGTCACCGCTTCCCCCTCCCACAAGGTGTCGCCCGCTGACAGTGTCGCACAGCGGGAGCTTCCTACCCCTTCAGCCGCAGCACCGCGAGGACGCGGCGGTGGTGGGTGTCCGATGGAGGTAGGTCGAGTTTGGTGAAGATGTTGCCGATGTGCTTTTCCACGGCGCGTTCGGTGACCGTCAGCGAGGTGGCGATCGCGTTGTTGGACAGGCCCTGCGCCATCAGTTCCAGCACCTCGCGTTCGCGCGGGGTGAGGCGGGTCAGGGAATCCTGCTGGCGGGATGCGCCCATCAATTGGCTCACCACCTCCGGGTCTAGGGCGGTGCCGCCGGTGGCGACCCGATGGAGGGCGTCGACGAAATCGCGGACGTCGGCCACCCGGTCCTTGAGCAGGTAGCCGACGCCGCTCGCGCCGCCGGCCAGAAGCTCGGTGGCATACCGGGTTTCGACCCACTGGGAGAAGACGAGCACGCCGGTCATCGGATATTTGCGGCGCAGTTCGATGGCGGCCAGCAGGCCCTCGTCGGTGAAGCTCGGCGGCATCCGCACGTCCACCACGGCGACGTCGGGATTGTGCAGGCCGACCACGTCGCTCAGCGTGGTCGCGTCGCCGATCATGGCGACCACCTCGTGACCGCGTTCGGTCAGCAGACCCGCGAGACCGTCCCGCAGGATCGCGCTGTCCTCGGCGATCACGATGCGCAGCGACTCGCTCACCGCGAGCCGTCCTTCGGCAGCAGGATGGTCACCACGGTGGGTCCGCCGGTCGGGCTCTGCACGGTGAGGCTGCCGTCGACGGTGCGCGCGCGGGCGGACAGACCCGAAAGTCCGCTGCCCGCGGCCAGTTCGCCGGGGGCGGGTTCGAGCACGCCGCCGATTCCGTTGTCCCGCACGGTGACCGCGATGGTCTTGGAGTCCGTCGGCACCACCGAGATCCACGCCCGGGTGGCGTTGGCGTGCTTGACCACATTGGTGAGCAGCTCGGCGACCGAGAAGTAGGCGATCGCCTCGACCGCCGGACTCGGCCGTTCGGGCAGGTGCACGCGCAGTTCCACCGGAACCGAACTGCGCGCGGACAGCGTTTCCAGCGCCGGGCCGAGCCCGAGTTCCAGTGCGGGCGGATGGATTCCGCGGACCAGCTCGCGCAGTTCGGTCAGCGCCTCCTTGGAGCTGGCGTGCGCGTCCGCGATCAGGTCGCGCGGGTCGCCGCCCGCGGACAGCCGATCCTCGGCCCGGCCCAGCGCCATCGCGATGGTGACCAGCCGGGCCTGGGTGCCGTCGTGCAGATCGCGCTCCAGCCGGCGCAGCGTGGCCGTCGAGTCGTCGACCGCGGCCTGCCTGCCCTGCTGCAATTCGATGATCCGCCGATCGCCCGCGGTCGCGGTCAGCAGCACGATCGCCAGCAGCCGGTGGATCCAGCAGACCGCGCGCAGCAGCCAGGGCAGCAGGAAGCAGCCGAGGACGCCGAGTGCGCCGAAGCCGAGCACCCGCGGCCAGGTGTCGATATAGAAGTCGCCGAACTGGGCCATCGAATGATGTTCCACGCCTTGGGCATCGACGTTGATCGGATCGAACAGCCACCAGACCAGCGGCGAAAGCGCGACGAACGCCGTCATCGCGATGCCGAGCAGCACGAACCAGCCGACCGCGACGCCGAGCACGGCCTGCGCGAGCAGGTACAGCGCGGCCCGCCAGCTGGCCCGATCGGTGAACGCGCTCTTGACGAAGCCGATCAGGCCCGGCTCCGGCCGGAACGGCGGCGGCGGGGTCAGCTGCGCGCCGAGCAGGTCCTTGGCCAGCGCCCGGTAGATCCGGGCCCAGGTCCGGCCACCGAGCAGGATCACCGCCAGGATCGGCAGCCCGATGATGGTGAGGGAGATCGCCAGGCCGCCGCCCCAGCCGACGTACATGTACGCGAGGGCGATGCAGCCGAGGACGAACACGGTGAAGACATAGACGAGTTCTTTCCAGGCCCGGGCCTGGAACGGGGCGCGGAGCACGGCACGGGCCACCCGCTCGGCGGAGCGCCCGGCGTTGGCGGGCGTCGGGTCGAGCACCAGGGTGGGTTCGACGTGTGTCTCGGTCATGGCTTCCATGGTTGTCGGCTCGGGGATGGTGGTCGATGGAGCTGTCCGCCGAATACGCGGTGTAGCCAGCTACACCAACTACCATCCTGCTGATGAGCTACCCGCCGCAGCAGCCACCGTACGGTTATCCAGCCTACGGACCGCCGCAGGAACACCCGCAGGCCACCATGATCCTGATCCTCGGCATCCTCAGCCTGGTGTTCTGCCAGGTCATCGGTCCGGTCGCCTGGGTCATGGGCAAGCGGGCGCTCAACGAGATCGATGCCTCCGGCGGCGCGCTCGGCGGGCGCTCGAACGTGATGGTCGGCTACGTCTGCGGGATCATCGCCTCGGCCCTGATCATCATCAGCATCATCTTCATCGTGCTGTTCGTCGTGCTCGGTCTGGTCGGTGTCTGGAGCAGCTCCAGCAGCTACTGACCGTCGCGGGTCCGGCCGCATGACGGCTCGGCCGCGGGCGGAATTAGCATCGTCGGAGTGAATCACCCAGTGCCGGACGCGGCGGAGCAGGACCCGGCCGGGCCCACCGAGTGGGGCGAGCACCCGCACGGCGTCGGACCGTGGGCCGCCGAGCACGCCGAGCCGCCGCCGGACGATCCCCGGCTCGACGCCGAACTGCTCGACGCCGGTGACCGCCGCAACGTGGTCGACGCCTACCGGTATTGGACGCGTGAATCGATCGTCGCCGACATCGACCGGCGCAGGCACCCGTTCCACGTCGCCATCGAGAACTTCGGCCACGACGCCAACATCGGCACGGTGGTCCGCACCGCCAACGCCTTCGCCGCGGCGGCCGTGCACATCGTCGGCCGCAAGCGCTGGAACCGCCGCGGCGCCATGGTCACCGACCGCTACCAGCACATCGAGCACCACGCGAGCATCGCCGAGCTGCTGGAATTCGCCGCCGGTGCGGGACTCACCGTGGTCGCGGTGGACAACGTGCCCGGCTCGGTCCCGCTCGAAACCGCCGACCTCCCGCGAAACTGCCTGCTGCTCTTCGGCCAGGAGGGCCCCGGCGTCACCGATCACGCGAAAGACGCTGCCGCCATGACGGTTTCGATCGCGCAATTCGGCTCGACCCGCAGCATCAACGCGGGCGTCGCGGCCGGAATCGCCATGCACGCCTGGGTCCGCCAGCACGCGGACCTCGCCGACGCTTGGTAACGGATATCCCCACGTCAGGGTCGTTGCGGGCCTATCCTGGAGGTCTGACAGTCGGGGTGGAGGCTGGGATGGATCACGGGCGTATTTTGCGTACGGTGCTCGCGGTGACCGCCGGGTACCTGGTTGTGCTCGGGGTGTGGCTGGGGTGGGTGGTTCAGCACACGCCGCCGGGGACGTTGCCGTATCAGATCGTGGCGTTGGTCGGGGTGTTCGGCACGTGTGTGGGGATCGGAATGATGCTGGCGGGGCGGCCGTCCAAGGCGGACCGGCGGCTGTGGCGCGACGGGCTGGAGGGGTGGGCGACGGTGCACGGGGTGCATCCGCTGCGGCGCACGGATCATCACACCGAGCTGACCGAGCTGGACCTGGAGTTGACCATTCCGGGGGCGGAAAGCTACCGGGGGACAATCGTTTTCGATGTCACGCCCGCGGACAAACCGCGGCTCGCGGTCGGCGAGACCATCTCGATCCGGGTCGATCCGGCGAACCGCGATCGGATCATCGTGGTGCTGTGACAGCGGCTTTCGACCCCGCGCGGTAGATGTCGGCCAGCCCGACGGCGATAACGGCCATCCGGTCCCGCAGCTCAGCGGGCGCGAGCACCTCCGCGTCCACGCCGAATCGGAGCAACAGACCGGCGGTGTGCTCGATCGTTTCCATCGGCATCATCACGATGACTCGTCCGGTGCTGTCGGCCGGCTCGGCGCTGTCCCGCGCGGCACGGACCAGCGCGGGCTCGAGCAGGTGCGGCAGACGCTCGAGCGCACGCTTCGTCAGCCGGATCCTGGCGGTGCCCCGATAGCGGCGGGCATCGAAATCGTCGAGGTAGTCGGCCCAGCACGTCGCCAGATCGAATCCGGTAGGGCGCTCGAACGTGCTGTCCAGCAGTTGGATTCGAAGAATCTGCGCTACCCGATAGGTGCGGATACTGTCCGACTCGGCGACCAGATACCACCGACCGGATTTGAGCACGAGCCCGTAGGGCGCGACCTCACGATCCACCTCCCGTGGCTGCGCCCACCGCCGGTAGCGGATCCGAATGCGGCGCTGCGTCCAGGTCGCGTCGACCACCGCCGCCAGCTGCGCGGTGCTGTCCGGATCCGCGTACCACTCCGAGGTGTCCAGATGGAACCGCTGCTGGACCCGGCCGACGCCCTCGCTCAATTCGTCCGGTAGCGCCGCCTTCAGCTTGAGCTGCGCGGTGGCCAGCACGGCACCGAGCCCCAGGTCCGCTGCCGGACCCGGCAGGCCCGCCAGGAACAGCGCTTCGGCTTCATCGGCGGTCAGGCCGGTCAACCGGGTGCGATAACCATCGACGAGCCGGTAACCGCCGTCGTGACCCGCCTCGCCGTACAGCGGGACGCCGGCCAGGCTCAGCGATTCGACGTCTCGATAGACCGTGCGCACCGAGACCTCCAGTTCCCGCGCCAGTTGCTCCGCCGTCATCCGCCCCCTCGCCTGTAGCAACAGCATGATCGACAACAGTCTGCTCGCCCGCACACGAACCAGTTTTCCACTGACAGAAGATGGCAGTGAACCCCGGTTAGCCTCGCCGAGCCCGATTCGAACGAGAGAGGCAACCATGATCCCGAGCGATGAAACCTTCGACGGCACCTGGCCTTTCCAGGCCCGCTACACCGAAGCCGCCGGTTTCCGGCAGCACTACATCGACGAGGGCCCGGCCGATGCCGACGAAACCCTTGTCCTGCTGCACGGTCAGCCGACCTGGGGATACCTGTGGCGTCACCTGATCGACCCACTGGGCCGAACCCGGCGCGTCGTTGTGCCGGACCACATGGGCTTCGGAAAGAGCGCTACCCCAGCCGATTCCGACTACCTCGCGTGCGACCACGTCGACAATCTGGAAGCCATCCTGATCAAGGTGCTCGACCTGCACCGGATCACGCTCGTGCTGCACGATTGGGGCGGGCCGATCGGCGCCGCCTTCGCCCTGCGCCACCCCGACCGGATCGATCGCATCGTCGCGATCAACACCGTGCTGCCGCTCGGGCAGCTCGGGTACCGCGAGCTGATGGCAGGCAATCACGCCGACAGCGCCTGGTTCCGCTGGGCGGCCGCGGCCGAGGCGGACGGCACGCTGACGGAAGTCCTTGGTAACGCGGGTAATACGGTGACTCACGCAATGCTGGCGTTGCAGACCGTCACCCGGCCGGAGATCGTGACACCGACGTGGATCCGGGCCTATGCGAGCCATTTCACCGATCGCGCCGAATGCCTCGGCGCGATCCGCTTCCCCCAGCAGGTCGTCGCTCCAGGTCCGAAACCGTCACTGCCCGAACCCGATCCGGCAGCGTCGGCAGCAGTACGGGCCAAACCGGCGATACTGCTGGAAGGCATGCAGGACACCGCGCTCCTGCCGCGCTACATCATTCCGGCGTTTCGCGCGGCCTTCCCGGATGCCCCGGTAATCGAACTGCCGAACGCGGGCCACTTTCCACCGGAGGACACGCCGGACGCGGTCCTGGCCGCGCTCGAACTGTTCCTCCACACAACCGCCATCCACGCCACAGCCGAGCACTAGTTCGGTGAGGACGCACCAGTTTTGATGTGCCGCACCGAGAATCGCATGCGAATTTCGGTGCGGGGAATCAAGAGTGGTGCGGCTGAGTGGGTTTCGCGTGGGCGGCGGGGTCTGCGAGCAGGAACTGGGCGGCGGCGTAGGTGGCGAGGATGATGCCCTCGGTTATGCGGCGGGTGCGGTCGGTGCGCGCGAACAGGCGGCGTAAGACGATCAGGCCGTCGGAGATGGTGAACAGCAGTGCGCCGAGGCCGAGCCGGCTGCGCGGGTCGGCGTTGGGGATGTTAACGCCCGCAATGGATTTCGCTCCGGGGGCAAGCGCAGGATCCGAGGCCAGCACGCCCGCGGTACCCAGTGTCGCACCGTAAGCGGTCAATGGCACGGCCACCGTAGGCGCTTTCGCGCGGAGCAGAGCGGCCGCGCCGAGCCAAGCGCCCAGCCGCGGCACCGCCACCTCGGCGTGCGGCCGCGCACCCTTGCGCAACCACAACGCCGAGTACCCGGCCTGCATCACCGCGAACGACGACGCCCCGGCGATCAATCGGCGATCGTTGTCCGGGTCGATGAGCAGGATGTCACCGAGCGTCGCGGCGCCGAGCGAACCGAGCAACACCGCACGATCCGTGCGCGCGACAGCGGTCCCCTCGGTCACTACATCGGCCGCCAGCAGCGGCATCATCAGGGGTTTCGCGACCCACTGCACCTTCTCCCGGCCGGTGACGCCGGCGAAGACGGTGGCAGCGGCCGCGGCGAGAAACCCGGCCCGGAACAACCGCATCGCTCAGAAGCTCGGCTCGACCGGCTTGGGCGGCAACGTGACGACCTGACCGGCGTAACTGAGCCCGGCGCCGAAACCGAGCAGCAGCGCCAGCTGACCGCCCTTGGCCTTGCCGGTCACCAGCATCTCCTCCATCGCCAGCGGAATCGACGCGGCGGAGGTGTTGCCGGTCTGCACGATGTCGTTGGCCATCGGGATGTCGTCGGCCAGACCGAGGTTCTTCTTCATCAGCTCGTTGATCCTGGCGTTGGCCTGGTGCGGGATGAAGACCTCGATGTCTTCCTTCGCCACCCCCGACACCTCCAGCGCGGTGGACAGCGCGCGCGGCAAAGTGACCGCAGCCCAACGGAAGACGCGCGGGCCCTCCATCCGCAGCGACATCCGCCCGATCGGCTCGATCGCCGGGTCGGTGCCCTGCATGGCCTGCGCCTTCTCCATGTAGTCGAGGAAGTTGACGTCCTGGGCGATCGCGGAGGCGTTCTCGCCGTCGCTGCCCCACACCGTCGGGGAGATGCCGTTCTCCTCGGCCGGACCGACCACCACCGCGCCCGCGCCGTCACCGAAGATCATCGCGGTGCCGCGGTCGGTCGGGTCCAGGCCGACGGTCATCGTCTCCGCGCCGATCAACAGCACGTACTCCGCGGAGCCGGCCCGGATCAGGTCCGCGGCCACGCCGAGGCCGTACCCGAAACCGCCGCAGCCGGAGGTCAGGTCGAACGCCGGGATCCCGTTGATGCCGAGGTCGTGCGCGACCGACGGGGCGCCGTGCGGGGTCAGCATCAGCCAGCTCGACGTGGCCAGGATCAGCGCGCCGATCTTCGACCGATCGATGCCGCTGTTGACGATCGCCCGCTCGCCGGCCGCGGCCGCGATCGACTGCAGGGTCTCGTCGCCGCTGATCCAGCGCCGGGTCTGGATACCGGTGCGCTCGAAGATCCACTGCGGGGTGGAGTCGAGGACTTCGCACACTTCTTCGTTGCTGACGATTCGCTGCGGTCGATAGGCACCGATACCGAGCATCGCAACGTTGTCGCGATTTTTGTTGATTGCAATGCTCACCACTGGAGATGACCCTTCACCTTTGAAGAACTTGACCGCTGTCCAGGCTAGCTGAGGGCCAAATCCTTCAGTCCGAGGATGGATCGATACTCCAGGCCCTCGGCCGCGATCACCTGGTCGGCCCCGGTTTCCCGGTCCACCACGGTGGCCACGCCGACCACGGTCGCGCCCGCGTCGCGCAGCGCGCGCACGGCGGTGAGCGGGGAGTTTCCGGTGGTCGTGGTGTCCTCGACGACCAGCACCCGCTTGCCGACGATGTCCGGGCCCTCGATCTGGCGCTGCATGCCGTGCGCCTTCGCGGCCTTGCGCACCACGAAGGCGTCGATCGGGCGGCCCGGCGCGTGCATGACCGCGAACGCGACCGGGTCGGCGCCCATGGTCAGCCCGCCGACCGCGTCGAAATCCCAGTCCGCGACCAGCTCGCGCAGCAGCTTGCCGATCAGCGGTCCCGCACTGTGGTGCAGCGTCGCGCGCCGCAGGTCGACGTAGTAGTCGGCCTCTTTGCCCGAGGACAGGGTGACTCTGCCGTGCACGACGGCGAGCTCGCGCACGAGCCCCGCCAATCTGTCTCGGTCCGAACCGGCCGCGGTACCCAGCGCCGACTCGTTAGTGGTTGCCTCGTCGATCATTCCTAAGTCCTTCCGCGTGTGTCGAACAAGCCGCGATTCAATCGGGCCGCCAGGGTTCGCGGGATCGTCCCGGCGACGGTTCCAAGCCTTGTGCACTGCGGGCTTTCGGCAGCCCGTGGACGCCGGACACGTCGAACCGCGTCCTCGGATCACCCCGACCGCGCTGACGAGGTTGACGACCGATCCGGTGGCCGCGGCGATCATAGACGGACGCGGGCCGAGCCGATCACTGCGGCACAGGTCCCTGGTATGGACGGAAACCGGGATGGAACGGGCCGCCGGGCGGTTCGGCCGCCGCGTCGTCCGCGCGGGCGGCCGGGCGACGGTCGGGCTCTTCGGCCCAGTCGTCGTCGGCGGGGAGCTCGTCGCGCTGGGCGGGCACCCATTTGTCGCGCGGTTCGGGGGTCTGTTCGCGCGGCTCGGGCGACCATTCTTCGCGCGGTTCCGGCGTCCACTCGTCGGCGGTCCTGCGGTCCTCGCGGACCCGGGTCCGGGCGTCCGGCACCACGGCCAGCGACGGGCGGCGCGGCGGTTCGGGTTCCTCCGGCGCGGACAGCGGGGCGCGGCCCTCGTCGTAGCTCTGCTCGGCGAACGGGGCCTCGTCGAATTCCTCGTCCTTGCGCAGCCGCGGCGGCTGCACCCGGGCGCCGCCGAGCGGTTCGTCCAGCTCGTCGCCCTCGGCCTCGTCCGGTCGCTGCCGGCCACGCGGGCGCGGGCGGCCGGGGTCGTGCCCGCCGTTGTCGAAGCGCGGCTCGCTGACCGGCGGCAGCACGTGCAGCAGCCCGGACAGGCGCAGCACCGCGTCGATCGAGGTCTCCCACTCGCGCGAGGAGGTGCCGACGGACAGCATGCCCAGCGTCCAGTTGCCCTCACTCCAGAGCATCTGCACGGTGTCGGGCAGCGTCTCGATGAACGCCACCATCCGCTGATCGACGGCGTGCCTGGCGATCTCCGGGTTGGTCGCGAAGACCACCCGGTCGCCGATCGCGCCGAGCAGTTCCAGGTCGGCGTCCTTCGGCGGCGACGCGGTCTTGAGCCGCATGTCGACATCGATGTCCGAGCCGATCTGCCGGCGCACCGCGATCAGGGTCGCGGAGTCCTCCAGATCGAAGAGCACGAACTTCTCGCCCTTGCGAATACCGGACACCACATCGACCGCGGAGAGGTAGCCGAGCTTGGCCAGCGCGCCGCGACGCCACGTCGATGGCAGCGCAGGCTCCACCGACACATACGTGTAGCCCTGGGATTTCGCCCAGACCTGCCGCGCGTGACCGGTCCGCTGTCGCTGGATCCGATCGAAATACAGCAGCACGATCGCACCCACGAGTGCGATCGCCGCCAAGCCGAACCACATTGCCGTCATCGGTGTCTAGCCTATCCAGCTCGGGGGGCGAATGCCCGTCGCCACCCGGCGGCGGTGCTGCGGGTCGTTCATCGTCCGCCGCCGGGCAGCGCGGTACTGATGATCACCTTGGCCTGAATCGATCCGTCGGCGCCCTTGTCACCCTGGATCAACACGATGTCGCCGGTGGGCAGATCCGACACCTTGGTGCCGGACATCGAGATCACCTGGGTGTTCGCGTCGGTGCGCACGGTGACCGTGGCGCCGAGCAGGGTGCTGATGGTGAGCGTGCCGCCATCGTTGGCGTTGATGGTGCCCATGGTCGCACCGAGATTGTCGATGCCGCCGAGGCCGGGCACGCTCGGAATCCCGCTCGGCGTGGGCCGCGGCGAACCCGGCAGCGGCCGGGTCGCGGTCGGGAAGGCCGAGGTACTCGCGGCGGTGGTGGACGACGAATCCTTGTTGGCGAGCAGCACGCCCGCGACGACGCCGACCACGGCGATCAGCGCGACCACCCCGAGGCCGAGCGCGATCCACAAACCCGTGTTGCGCCGCCGCGGCGGTTCCGGCGGCGGCATGCCCGGCCCGGGCGGGACGCCGTCGACCGGCGGCGCGCCCTGCCACTGATTGCCGTAGGTGCTTTCGTAAGCACCCCACTGGTTGTCGTGCGGCGGGAACTCGCGGGTGGCGTTCGGCGGGGGCGGTGACCACGGCTCGAACTGCTCGGTCGCCGGATACGCCGAGGGCGCGCCGGACCCGTACGCCTCGGAATACTCCGTGGTGTGCAGTGGCTGCTCGAACCCGGACTTGCCCGCCAGGTGCTCGGTCGGAGCATCCTCCGGCCGCTGCCCCCACGGATCGTTCGGGTTGGTCATGGCTTCCAGGTTAAGCGTTCCGGTCGGTCGGCGGTCGATACCCGAGGCATCGACCGCCGACTCGCCAGTACCTAACGGCCGACGATGAGCCCGTCGCCGTCCGGCGAGACCGTCACCTTCACCGTGTCTCCATCGGTAATCTCGCCGCCCAGTAGCTCTTTGGCGAGGGTGTCCCCGATCGACTGCTGGATCAGCCTGCGCAGCGGACGCGCACCGTAGACCGGGTCGTAGCCGCGCACGGCCAGCCAGAACCGGGCCGAGTCGCTCACGTCCAGCTTCAGCCTGCGCTGGGACAGCCGCTTCTGCAGCTGGTCGAGCTGGATGTCGACGATGTGCTCGAGCTGCTCCTCGTCCAGCGCGTGGAACATCACCACGTCGTCGAGGCGGTTGAGGAACTCCGGCTTGAACGCCGAGCGCACCGCGTTCAGCACGAACTCGCGATCGCCACCCGCACCGAGATTGGAGGTCAGGATGAGGATGGTGTTGCGGAAGTCCACCGTGCGGCCCTGGCCGTCGGTGAGCCGTCCCTCGTCGAGCACGGCGAGCAGGATGTCGAACACATCCGGATGCGCCTTCTCGATCTCGTCGAACAGCACCACGGTGTAGGGCCTGCGCCGCACCGCCTCGGTCAGCTGACCGCCCTGGTCGTAGCCGACGTACCCGGGCGGGGCGCCGACCAGGCGGGCCACCGAGTGCTTCTCGCTGTACTCGCTCATATCGATCCGGACCATGGCGCGTTCGTCGTCGAACAGGAAGTCCGCCAATGCCTTTGCCAGCTCCGTCTTACCGACGCCGGTCGGGCCGACGAACATGAACGAGCCGGTCGGCCGGTTCGGGTCGGCGACTCCGGCGCGCGCCCGGCGCACCGCGTCCGACACCGCCTGCACCGCCTCGGTCTGGCCGACCACGCGGCGGCCGAGTTCCTGCTCCATCCGCAGCAGCTTCTGGCTTTCGCCCTCGAGCAGCCTGCCGACCTGGATGCCGGTCCACGCCGAGACCACCTCGGCGATGTCGTCGGGGCCGACCTCCTCCTTGAGCATCACCTCGCCGTCCGCCGCTGTGCCGGAGACCTTTTCGGCCTCGACGAGTTGCTTCTCCAGCGCCGGGATCTTGCCGTAGCGCAGCTCGGCGGCCTTGCCCAGATCGCCGTCGCGCTCGGCCCGTTCGGACTCCCCGCGCAGCGACTCCAGTTCCTCCTTGAGCACCCGGACCTGATCGATGGCGCTCTTCTCGTTCTGCCAGCGGGTCATCAGCTGGTTCAGCTTCTCCCGGTCGTCCGCGAGCTCGGAGCGCAGCTTCTCCAGGCGTTGCTTGGAGGCCTCGTCGGTCTCCTTGCTCAGCGCGACCTCTTCGATCTCCAGTCGCCGCACCGCGCGCTCGACCGCGTCGATTTCCACCGGGCGCGAGTCGATTTCCATCCGCAGCCGGGAGGCCGACTCGTCCACCAGGTCGATCGCCTTGTCCGGCAGGAACCGGGAGGTGATGTAGCGGTCGCTGAGCGTGGCGGCGGCGACCAGCGCGGAGTCGGTGATGCGCACGCCGTGGTGCACCTCGTAGCGCTCCTTGATGCCGCGCAGGATGCCGATGGTGTCCTCCACCGACGGCTCGCCGACCAGCACCTGCTGGAACCGGCGCTCCAGGGCGGCGTCCTTCTCGATGTGCTTGCGGTACTCCTCCAGCGTGGTCGCGCCGACCAGGCGCAGCTCGCCGCGGGCCAGCATGGGCTTGATCATGTTGCCCGCGTCCATCGCGGATTCGCCGGTCGCGCCTGCGCCGACGATGGTGTGCAGCTCATCGATGAACGTGATGATCTGTCCCGCACTGTTTTTGATGTCTTCCAGCACGGCCTTGAGCCGTTCCTCGAACTCGCCGCGGTACTTCGCGCCCGCGACCATCGCGCCGAGGTCGAGCGAGACCACGGACTTGCCGCGCAACGACTCCGGCACGTCGCCGGCCACGATGCGCTGGGCCAGGCCCTCGACGATGGCGGTCTTGCCGACGCCGGGCTCGCCGATCAGCACCGGGTTGTTCTTGGTACGCCGGCTCAATACCTGGACCACGCGCCGGATCTCGGTGTCGCGCCCGATCACCGGATCGAGCTTGCCCGCGCGGGCGGCCTCGGTGAGGTTGGTGGAGTACTTCTCCAGCGCCTGGTAGCTGCCCTCGGGATCGGGGCTGGTCACCCTGGCGCTGCCGCGCACGGCCGTGAACGCCTCGCGCAGCGCGTCGGCGCTCGCGCCGTATTTCTTCAGCAGCATGGTCACGTCCGAGTCGCCGGCGGCCAGGCCGACCATGACGTGCTCGGTGGAGACATACTCGTCGCCCAGCTCGGTGGCCAGGCGCTGGGCCGCGGTGATCGCGGCCAGCGCCTCGCGGCCGAGTTGCGGGGTGGTCGTGGCGCCGGTCGCGCTGGGCAGCCGGTCCACGATGTCCTGGGCCTCGCGCCGCACCGTCGCCGGGTCGACGCCGACCGCCTTGAGCAGCGGGGCAGCGATGCCGTCGGTTTGATCCAGCAACGCCACCAGCAAGTGGGCCGGACGAATCTCCGGATTGCCCGCGGCCGAGGCCGCCTGCAACGCGGCGGTCAGGGCCGCCTGGGTCTTGGTGGTGGGATTGAACGAGTCCACAAGTCACCTTCCTACTGGTCGATTGTCCTGGCACCGCAGCCTGATCCGCCCGAATCTCGCGCGGCTGGGCGCCGTCTTCTACATCCAACGTGGGAAAGGTTGAGTCTGTTCCGCTCAAGTTTAGTTATTTTCACCGCGCTTGAACGGTACGCCGCGACACCGCGCCAATGCCGTGAATCACAGCGTCGATGAGGTATGGATGCATACGATGACGTTTGCCGTTAGTTGATGCATCAAAGAGCGCTTGCCGGCACGCGGGTGCGAGGCCGCACTCTTCAGCCCGATTCAAGGAGCGAATGGATGCGCGCGATTGTCGTACGGAAGTTCGGAGCCACGCCGGAGTTGACCGACATGCCGGTCCCTGAACCCGGGCCGGGTGCGGTGCGGGTGCAGCTGGAGGCGGCGGGGGTCAACCCGTTCGACGCGAAGATGGCCGACGGAATCCTGGACGGCAAACTGCCACACGACTTTCCGATGATCCTCGGGGTGGACGGCGCGGGCGTGATCGCCTCGGTCGGCCCCGGCGTCACCCACTTCGCCGTCGGCGATCGAGTGGTCGGCAAGTTCCTCACCCCGCCGGCCGGCCACGGCAGCTTCGCCGAATACGCGGTCCTCCCGGAAGCCGCCACCCTGGTGCACATCCCCGAGGGCGTGCCGACCGCGGCCGCCGCGGCCCTGCCCACCGCGGGCGTCACCGCGCAGGACATGGTGGACGCCACCAAGATCGAGCCCGGCCAGACCGTGCTGATCGTCGGCGCCACCGGCGGCGTCGGCTCGTTCCTCGTGCAATTGGCCAACATGGCGGGCGCGAACGTGATCGCCACCGCCCGCGCCGCGGTCGCCGACCAGATGACCCGGCTCGGCGCGGCCGAAACCGTCGACTACACCGCAGGCCCGATCCGCGACCAGATCGCCGCCGCCCACCCCGACGGCATCGACGTCCTCTACGACCTGGTCAGCCCGCCCGAGGTGCTCGCCGACCTGACCACCCTGGTGCACGACGGCGGCACCGTCTACTCCACCATCTGGTCCGCCGACGAGGACGCCCTGCGAGCGCGCGGCATCCGCGGCGGCAACATCGAATCCAGCGGCCGCGCACCGGAATTGGCCCGACTACTGGACCGGGTCGCCGAGGGCGACGTGGTCGTCCCGATCGACGCCACCCTCCCGCTCGCCGACGGCGTCACCGCCCTCGGCGCCACCGGCGCCCGCGGCAAAACGGTGCTCACCATCTAGCCGCAGCTGCGTGGTAGCTGAATCAGCATCGCCCTCAGCGAACACCCTGCCGATGCCGCACGGGCAATCCGGCAGATAACCTGTCTACGAGGCCGAAGCGCCGGCGAGCATGCCCATTGGACACCAGCGGCTCGCGGCCTAGCCGAGCGTCAGCTCGACGTAGTCGCGAGCAGGTTGTGCATACCAACACGACTTCGGCACTTTCGGGGATACTGATCAGCGGAGGACCGCCGGTTACGGATACGTCCCCGGGCAGACTGAGGGAAAGGAAGCTTCGCGTCGTGGATGCGCGTTCGGCTGCGCTGGTCCGCGCCAACTTCCGTGCGGTGATCGAGTCACCGCACGGACCCGAGCGGTTGGTCAGTGCGTTCTACGGTCATTTGTTCGCCGAGAACCCGCAACTGCGTGAACTCTTCCCGCCTGCGATGGAAATGCAGGCGAAGCGGATCGTCACCGCCATCCAGTACGTGCTCGATCACCTCGAGGACTGGGGCCGGGCGCAGAAGTTCCTGGAGCAATTGGCCCGCGATCATCGCAAATACGGGGTCGACGCGGCGCATTACGACGCCGCGGGCCGGGCCCTGCTCTCGGCGTTCCGCGCGTACAACGGCATCGGGACCTGGCACCGCGGGCTGGAGGAGGGCTGGCGCGACATCACCATCCTGATCTCCGCGTCCATGGCCATCGGCGCGAACTCGGACAAGTCCCAGCCGTACTGGGAGGCGACCGTGGTCGGTCACCGCCGGGTGCTCGAGGACCTGGCCATCGTGCGGCTGCAATCCGAGAGCCCGATCCCTTATCAGGCCGGCCAGTACGTGCCGCTCACCGTGCCGCAGCGGCCGAAGATGTGGCGCTACTTCTCCCCCGCCATCCCGGCGAACCCGTACGGCGAGATCGAGTTCCACGTCCGCAAGATCCGCGGCGGCTGGGTCAGCCCGGCCATCGTGAACGAGACCAGGGTCGGTGACCGCTGGCAGATCGCCGGACCGCTCGGCGGCCTGCATGTCGACCGGGACAGCGGCCGCGATGTGCTGCTGATCGGCGCGGGCACCGGGATCGCCCCGCTGCGCGCCCAGCTGATCGAGATGGGCCAGCGCGGCATCAACCCGCGGGTGCACTTCTTCATCGGCGGCCGCTACCCCTGCGATCTCTACGACGTGGAGAACATGTGGCAGCTCTCGCAGAGCAATCCGTGGCTCACCATCGTCCCGGTCTGCGAACAGAAGACCAACCCGTGGTGGTACCCCCATCCGCCGCAGGAAGAGCCGTACGGCATGCACCGGCGGCTGATCGGTAACCTGGGCGCGGTGGTCGCGAGCTTCGGCGCGTGGGCGGACCGGCAGATCCAGATCGCCGGGTCGGCGAAGATGATCGCGGACACTCGGCGCGCGTTGATCGCGGTCGGTACTCCGGAGCACATCATCAGCTCCGATCCGGTTTGACGAAGGAGGCCCCATGGGGGACGGCAGCGGACGGAGTCCGCGGGGTGGGTAGGACATCGGGGGACCCCGGTGCGCTCGGTAATGGCGCACACCATCCGACGGAGTGGACAGCCACGGTCGTCGGACACCATCGAATCCGCCACGACCTGGCGGTGATTCGCTTGATCGGCGAGTTCGTCCCGTTCCTCGCGGGGCAGTCGGTCGAGGTCACCGTGCCGCAGCAACCGAGCATGCGGCGCCGGCTCTCCCCGGCGCTGCCGCCGTCGCTGGACGGCAAGCTCGAGTTCCATGTGCGCACGGTCCCCGGCGGCTGGTGCAGCGGCTCCATCGTGGCCGACACCCGCCCCGGCGACGAGTGGCAGATCCGTGCCCCGTTCGGCAGTTTCGCGGTCGACCCGGCGGGCGAGGAAGTCGTGATGATCGCGGGCGGCACCGGATTGGCTCCGCTGCGCGCGCAGATCCTGGATCTGGCCCGCGAGCCGGAACCGCCGCACACCTATCTGTTCTTCGGCGGCCACACCCCGCGCGACCTGTACGCCTCGGACATGCTGTTCCTGCTGGCCGGCGAATTGCCTTGGCTCACCGTGATTCCCGTGGTCGAGAGTCCGGACGATCCCAGCTGGGTGGACGAGTGGTACGAGCGCAGCCGGGTGAACATCGGCTTCCCGCCGGACGAGATGCTCTTCGGCACGCTCGCCGAGGTGGTCGGTTCGCACGGCGCGTTCGACAACCACCAGGTGCTGGTCTGCGGCTCGCCCGCCATGGTCAATGCGACGGTGGATCGGTTGCTCGCCACCGGAACTCCGGCGGAGCGCATCCAATTCGAAGGGCTATAACCCGATAGCCGGAATCCGGCCGCGGTACTGGGCGCGACCGGATTCCGACTGAGTCCGGGATTACGGGAGGGGTCGAAATCCCGGACGGCCGGTCAGAACAGGGGGTCGTGGCGGATGTTCTTGGTGAGCGTCCCCGCGGCCATCATGCGGAACTTGGTGGTCTGCACCATCGACGGCGAGCCGACGATCTGCACGTCCCGGTCGGCCCAGGCGCCGAAGCTGGCGACCACCTTGCCGATCTGACCGGTCAGCCGCGGCTCCAGCCCCGCGTACGCGGGCGCCAGTTCACCGGAATCGGTGTACCACCAAGGGTTTTCCTCGTGTTCGGTGACCGGGGTGACGGTCAGCCAGCGGTTGGCCACGGCCAGGCTGTTCAGCGTGTCCAGGTCGTAGAGGTCGCACGGATGGTGACCGCCGACGAACAGGTGCACCTTCGGGTTGGTCCGCCGCTGCGCCATCGCCATCAGCTGGGCGCGCAGCGGCGCGATCCCGGTGCCGCAGCCGACCATCAGCATCTTGCGCTTGGTGTTGCGCGGGATGCCGAGGCCGCCGAGCGGCGAGCCGAGCAGCCACTGGTCACCGATCGAGGTCTGGCCGACGATGGACGAGCTGACCCAGCCGCCGAGCACGCCGCGAACGTGGAATTCGATCTCCCCGTTGGCATTCGCGGGCACGGCGGGCGACATGTAGCGCCACATCCGCGGCCGGGACGGGACCTGCACGCTGAGGTATTGGCCGGCGGCGTATTGCATCGGCTGGTCCAGTTGCAACCGCAGCACGGTCAGGTTGCGCAGCACGTTTCGGCGTTCCACCACGGTGCCGGTCCAGACCGGCGGCGTGGTTTCCTTCTCCGCCGCGCCGATCATGGTCTCGCCGATGATCTTCAGGCCTTCGTCCCAGGCCTGGTCGACCTCGTCGGTCCACATCTCGGTGCCCGCGTACACCCGCATCGCGGTCTTCAGCGAGACGGCGACCGCGGTGTAATGCGCCGGCTGCGCACCGTACTTGCGATGGTCGCGCCCGAGCTGGGCGAGGAACGGCAGGAGCTTGTTCGGCTCCTCCAACCGATCCAGGACATAGGCGATCGCCTTGACAAGGCGATCACGCTGTGCGTCCATGGCTGCTGGAAAGAAATCGCGGACTTGGGGGTAGTCGGTGAATAGGATCGCGTAGAACGATCTCGCTAATTTCTCCGGCCCCCCTTCCTCCGCAGCAACCGCCTTGAACGTCGTTCTGATCAAAGCGACAGTCCGCGAATCCATTTGTGTCACAACCCCATTTCGCACTCGAACACAAACTGTGCCGGCGAGTGAGGTGCTGCGGGACACTCGTCAGCAGCCGTTGCCAAGGAGTGTAGGCGAGGTTTGCCAGCAGCGGAATCCTCCGTTTAAACAACAAGCATGTAATTCCTCGGAAACGAGGAGGCGCAGCGCAAAACAGTCACGAAACCGACTGATAGACCGCAAAACCCGAGTGAAATCAGTCACGGATACACTGAATTTGCACGACTCGTTCTGCAACCCTCGTACCGGTAGCGATCTCAGAGCGACCGCGCGGCAACATCACTGGGCGATCGACCGACTGAGTCGGTTCACGCCACACGCCACGCCACCGGGGCCCGCGATGAAACTGACCAGTCGGCTATCGGCCGGAAACCGCCGACCCGATGCGCTGTCGCACACCAAGTCTCGGCTTATCGTTGGCTACCCCGCAGAAACCCGGCGCGGCATGACTTCGGGCCGCCGGCCTCGGAGCACGATCAATTCTCCGAGGCCGGCGGCCCGATAGTTAGCCAGCCGTATTCAGTATTGTTGCGGGACTTCCGTTCGCTCAAATACCCCGGCGATTTCGCGGTTGCCAGACGACGAGTGCGGTACTGCGTTGCGGCGGCGAAAGATCGGGCCGATAGCCCGCCCGCAGCCGATCCAGCTCGGCCGCCAGTTCGGCGACCCGCTGCTGCAATTCCTCGACCTGGTTGGTGAGTTCGATGATGCGTTTGATGCCCGCCAGGTTGACGCCCTCGTCCTGAGACAGCCGCTGCACCTCGCGCAACAGCTCGACGTCCCTGGCCGAGTAGCGTCGCCCGCCGCCCGAAGTGCGTTGTGGCGTAACCAGTCCCAGACGGTCATAGGTGCGCAGGGTCTGCGCGTGCATGCCCGCCAGCTGGGCAGCCACCGAGATCATGAAGAACTCGGCACGCGACCCGCCGGACGCCTGCTTCGGATCATGGGACATCAAGCACCTGCCCATCCAGCCCGTGGATCGAATCCGCTTGCCTTCTCCGCCTCCGCATAGCGCCGGAGCGCTTCGGCTGCGTTGTCGTCCAACTTCTGTGGCACCGCGACCTTGACGGTGACCAGCAGGTCACCGGCGCCGCCGCCGCGCTTGGGCACGCCACGACCACGCACCCGCAGGATGCGGCCGTCCGCGGTGCCGGGCGGCACCTTGACCCCCACGCGCCCTTCCAGCGTCGGCACCGAAACCGTGGTCCCGAGCACCAATTCGCTGTAGCTGACCGGCAGCACCAGGGTCAGGTCGTCGCCGTTGCGGCCGAAGACCTTGTCCTGGCTGACGTGCACGCTGACGAACAAATCGCCCGACGGCGCGCCACGCAGGCCCGCCTCGCCCTGTCCGGCCAGCCGAATCCGTTGCCCGTCACTGACTCCCGGGGGAATCCGCACCGTGATGGTGCGCGTGCGGTTCTGGATGCCGCTGCCGTGGCAGTCGACGCACGGGTCGTCGATGATCGAGCCGGTGCCCCGGCAGTCGTCGCACGGCTCGCTGAAGCCGAACGCACCCTGGTTGCGGCTGATGACGCCGGTCCCATTGCAGTGCGGGCAGACTCGCGGGCTGGTGCCCGGCTTGGCGCCGCTGCCGTGACAGGTGGTACACGGCGACGGACTGGTCATCCGCAGCGGAACCGTGACGCCTTGCGCGGCCTCCCGGAACCCGAGGGTGGTCTCGGTCTCCACGTCGGCGCCGCGGCGCGGCCGGCTCGTGGTGCGGGTGCCGCCCCGGTTGAACAGGCCGCCCAGCAGGTCACCGAGGCCACCGTCGCCCGCGTTCGCGGTGCCGAAGATGTCGCCGATGTTGAAGTCCTGCGAAAAGCCGCCGCCCGCACCGGGAGTGAACCCGCCGCGTGGATAGCCGCCACCCGCGAACAGCTTGCGGGTCTCGTCGTACTCCTTGCGCTTGGCCGGATCCGACAGCACCGCGTGTGCTTCGCTGACGGTCTTGAACCGCTCCTCGGCCTTGGTGTCACCGGGATTGGCGTCCGGATGCAGGTCACGTGCGAGCTTGCGGTACGCCTTCTTGATCTCGTCCTGCGAGGCGCCGGAGGAGACACCCAGTTCCTTATAGAAGTCCTTTTCGATCCACTCCCGTTGACTCACCGGATATCTCCTCCTCTCGCGTCTTATTACTGTTTGTTCGCGCCGGCATCAGCGTCCGATGCCTCGGTCGAATCGGTTGTGGCCGCTGCGGCCACCCCATCGGTAACCCCGACCAGCGCGTGCCGAAGCACCCGTTCGCCGAACCGATAGCCCTTGCGCATGACCAGCCCGATCACCGGGTTGTGCCCGGAACCCTCGTGCTGCACGGCCTCGTGCAGGGTCGGGTCGAAAGGCTCACCCTCCGAACCGAATTCCTCCAGGCCCTGCTTGTGCAGCGCGGTGGCCAGCTTGTCGGCCACCGACTTGAGCGGTCCGTTGTCCAGGTCGCCGTGCGCCCGGGCCCGATCGAGATCGTCGAGCACGCCGAGCAATTCGGTGACCACGGCCGCCTTGGCGGTATCGATCGCGGTCTTGCGATCGCGCTCGACGCGACGCCGGTAGTTGGCGTACTCCGCGGTCAGCCGCTGCAGGTCGGTGGTGCGCTCGGCGAGTTCCTTGCTGATGGCGTCGGCCAGCAGCTCGGCGCCCTGCGCGGTACCGATGATCGACTCGGCGCCGTTGCCTGCGTCCGGGCCGGACCCGGCGGCGGAGTCCGCCGCCGGCTCCCGTACGTCACCGGTCTGCGCTGTCTGGTCGCTACGCAGGCTCCGCTCCTCCGGGTCGATCTTGCGATTGTCGACGAAGGTGACCGGCTCTTGCTCGGAGTTGCGCTGCTCCGAATCCTTGCCGTTGGTCACTTCTTCTCCGTGTCCACCGGCTCGTCCACGACCTCGGCGTCGACGACCTCGTCATCGGCGTCGGTCGCCGAGGATCCGTTGCTGGACGCGGCCGACTCGTTGGCCGAGGACTCGTAGATCGCCTGGCCGAGCGCCTGCGACTCGGTCGCCAGCTTCTCCACGGCCGCCTTGACCGCGGCGATGTCGGTGCCCTTGAGCGCCTCGTTCGCCTCGGCGATGGCCGCCTCCACCTTGGACTTGATCTCCGCGGGGACCTTGTCCTCGTTCTCCTTGATGAACTTCTCGGTCTGGTGCACCAGCGACTCGGCCTGGTTGCGGGTCTCGGCCTCCTCGCGGCGGGCCTTGTCCTCGGACGCGTGCTGCTCGGCGTCCTTCACCATCCGGTCGATCTCCTCCTTGGACAGGCCGGAGCCGTCCTGGATCTTGATCGTGTTCTCCTTGCCGGTGCCCTTGTCCTTCGCGGTCACGTGCACGATGCCGTTGGCGTCGATGTCGAAGGTGACCTCGATCTGCGGCACGCCGCGCGGGGCCGGCGGGATGCCGGTCAGCTCGAACGAGCCGAGCAGCTTGTTGTGCGAGGCGATCTCGCGCTCACCCTGGAACACCTGGATCTGCACCGAGGGCTGGTTGTCGTCGGCCGTGGTGAAGGTCTCCGAGCGCTTGGTCGGAATGGTGGTGTTGCGCTCGATGAGCTTGGTCATCACCCCGCCCTTGGTCTCGATGCCCAGCGACAGCGGGGTCACATCGAGCAGCAGGACGTCCTTGACCTCACCCTTGAGCACACCGGCCTGCAGCGCGGCGCCGACGGCGACGACCTCGTCCGGGTTCACGCCCTTGTTCGGCTCGCGGCCGCCGGTCAGTTCCTTGACCAGCTCGGAGACGGCGGGCATGCGGGTGGAGCCACCGACGAGCACGACGTGGTCGATGTCGGCGACGTTGATGCCCGCGTCCTTGATCACGGACTGGAACGGCGCACGGGTGCGGTCGAGCAGGTCCGAGGTGATCTTCTGGAACTCGGCGCGGGTCAGCTGCTCGTCGAGGAACAGCGGGTTCTTGTCCGCGTCGACGGTGATGTAGGGCAGGTTGATCGAGGTGCTCTGCGAGGAGCTGAGCTCGATCTTCGCCTTCTCGGCGGCCTCACGCAGCCGCTGCAGCGCCATCTTGTCCTTGGTCAGGTCGATGCCCGCGCTGGCCTTGAACTTGTCCACCAGCCAGGTGACCACGCGCTCGTCCCAGTCGTCACCACCGAGGTGGTTGTCGCCGGAGGTGGCGCGGACCTCGACGACACCCTCGCCGATTTCCAGCAGCGAGACGTCGAAGGTGCCGCCACCGAGGTCGAAGACCAGGATGGTCTGTTCCTTGTCGCCCTTGTCCAGGCCGTACGCCAGCGCGGCCGCGGTGGGCTCGTTGACGATGCGCAGCACGTTCAGGCCGGCGATCTGGCCGGCTTCCTTGGTGGCCTGGCGCTGTGCGTCCTCGAAGTACGCCGGCACGGTGATGACCGCGTCGGTGATCTCCTCACCGAGGTAGGCCTCCGCGTCGCGCTTCAGCTTCATGAGCGTGCGCGCGCTGATCTCCTGCGGCGTGTACTTCTTGCCATCGATCTCGACGGTCCAGTCGGTGCCGATGTGGCGCTTGACCGAGCGAATGGTGCGGTCGACGTTGGTGACGGCCTGGTTCTTGGCCGGCTGGCCGACCAGCACCTCGCCGTTCTTCGCGAAGGCGACGATCGACGGGGTGGTGCGCGATCCTTCCGAGTTGGCCACGACGACCGGTTCTCCGCCTTCGAGTACGGCGACGACCGAGTTCGTGGTCCCGAGGTCGATTCCGACCGCACGAGCCATTGTTGTTCCTCCTATTTGACGTACTTACTGGTGTCGGTGCCGGGCGAGGATCGCCCTACGGCCAGGTCACCCTGTGCCGCGAGACCTCGCCCCAAGCACCTGACGGAGCACGGTCCCAGCAACGCTGAGCGTGGTCGGCTCAATCCTGCCCCCAATTATCACCGGGAGTCAACTCAAACTTGAGCCCGACACACTCAACGTTGTCGAATAGCTCAACGGACAACCGCCGAGGATCATTCCCGAACCTCGGCATCGATTTCGGCTGTTCCCGATTCTCGTCCCCCGGACCCGGCGTGGCTACCCGTGGTGCAATAGCCTGCGCGGCGGGCGTGAGCCCGGCGGAAAGGAGTCACGGTGGCGGCGAAGACGCGGTCTTGGTGGGGTTGGGGCAACGTCGAGGACGCGGTCGGCGGCGCGGAGCGGGCGGCGCTGACCGAGCGGGTCGCGGCGATCCTGCCGGGCGCCGATCTGACTGCGCACGAGCCGCCGGCCATCGAGTCGCTCGCGCTGCCCGAGCCGCGGGTCGCCGCGCCGGACGCGCTGGCCGAGCTGGCCTCCGTCGATCCCGCCGATCGCGCGGCGCACGCGCACGGTCAGGCGTTCCGCGATGTGGTGCGAAATCTGCTGGGCGAGACGGGAACTCCGCCCGATCTGGTGATCCGGCCGCGCACCGAGGCCGACATCATCGATGTACTGGACTGGGCCAGCCGGGCGAATATCGCTGTAATCCCGTTCGGCGGTGGAACTTCCGTGGCCGGCGGCGTGGAGCCGCGGCTCGACGGCGACTTCGCCGGTGCGGTGAGCCTGGACCTCGGGGCGCTCGACCGGGTGCTCGAGATCGATCCCACCAGCCGGGCCGCGCGGATTCAGGCCGGCGTGTTCGGGCCCGCGCTGGAAGACCAACTGCGCGAAGCGAATCTGACGCTGCGGCATTTCCCGCAGTCGTTCGAGTTCTCCACGCTCGGCGGGTGGCTGGCCACCCGGGCGGGCGGGCACTTCGCGACGCTGTACACCCACATAGATGACCTGGTGGAGTCGATGCGCGTGGTGACGCCCGCGGGCGTCAGCGAATCCCGTCGGCTGCCCGGTTCCGGCGCGGGGCCCGCGCCCGATCGGATGTTCCTCGGCTCCGAGGGCACGCTCGGCGTGATCACCGAGGCCTGGATGCGCCTGCAGGACCGGCCGCGGTGGCGGGCAACGGCTTCCGTGCACTTCGACGACTACGGGCAGGCCGTCGCCGCCACCCGCGCGGTCGCGCAATCCGGTCTGTATCCGACCAACTGCCGCCTGCTCGATCCCGCCGAGGCCTTCCTCAATGCCGGTGCGGCGACCGCGGGCGGGGTGCTGGTGCTCGGCTTCGAATCCGCGGACCACCCGACGCGACCGTGGATGGAACGCGCCGTCGAGATCGCCGTGGACCACGGCGGCAAACTGCCCGAGCCCGTCCGCTATTCGGATTCGGACACGAACACCCACGGCGGCGGCACCGCCGACACCTGGCGCTCGTCGTTCCTGCGCATGCCCTACCAGCGCGACGCGCTCGCGGCACAGTCGATGATCACCGAGACCTTCGAAACCGCCTGCACCTGGGACAGATTCGACGAACTGAAGGCCGCCGTGACCACCGCGGCGAACGACGCGATCCGCGCGGTGGGCGCGACCGGCGTGGTCACCTGCCGCTTCACCCACGTCTACCCGGACGGGCCCGCACCGTACTTCGGCATCTACGCGGCCGGGCGCTGGGGCAGCACGGTCGCGCAGTGGGACGAGATCAAAGCCGCTGTCTCCGAGGCGCTCTCGGCCGCGGGCGGCACCATCACCCATCACCACGCGGTCGGCCGGGATCACCGGCCCTGGTACGACAAGCAACGCCCGGAACCGTTCGCCCTCGCGTTGCGCGCGGCCAAGTCCGCCCTCGATCCGGCGGGCATCCTGAATCCCGGTGTGCTCCTGTGAATTACGTCAGCACGGACGCATTCGCTCGTGGGTGAGCCCGGGATGAATCCCCGGACGTAGCCCGTTGCTCGCGGCCATCCGCTGCAGCAGGCGCAGCAGCGTGGCCCGATCCTCGGCACCGATGTCGGCGAACAGCTCGCCGTCGAGCCGGGCCACCGCCTCCTGCGCGCCGGTGAGCACGTCGTGCGCGGCGGGCAGCAGGTAGACGGCGTGGGCGCGGCGGTCCGTCGGATGCCTGCGGCGTTCGACGAGCTGCCGCTTCTCCAGTTCGTCGACCAGCCCGACCATCACGTTGCGATGGATGCCGAGCGTCTCGCCCAACTGCTGCTGCGTTTGCCCGTCGTGTTCGCGCAGCAATCGCAGCATGCCGAAATGCCGGGGGCTGATGCCGAGCGGCGCGAGCAGCTCGCCGAAGCGGCCGCCGGTGTAGGAGCCGAGCTGGCCGAGGAGGAAGCCGGGCTGGTCGGAGAGCGGCGGGAACCTCGGATCTGCGTCGGTCACCCAGCCAGCATAGCGGTAATGCACCCGCGATGATTACCCTATTGCGTGATAATCACTTGAAGTGCATAGTTTGAGAGGTCGCCACGCCCCACGAATCGAAGAGAGCCGCCGTGGACCACGACCTCCGCCCCATCGACACCCCACCAGACCTCGACCCGCGCCGCTGGATCGCCTTCGCGGTCGTACTCGCCGCGGGCTTCATGGATCTGCTCGACGTCACGATCGTCAATGTCGCCGTCCCGAGCATCCAGTCCGACCTGAAAGCCCAGTACGCCCAGATCGAATGGATCGTCGCGGCCTATGTGCTCGCGTTCGCCGCGGTGCTGATCACCGGTGGCCGGCTCGGCGACCTCTACGGGCGCAAACGCGTATTCCTCATCGGCATGGCCGGATTCACCCTCGCGTCCGCCGCCTGCGGGCTCAGCACCGACCCGGCGATGCTCATCGCGTCGCGCTTCGTCCAGGGTGCGATGGCGGGACTGATGGTGCCGCAAATTCTGGCCATCATCCGGGTCACCTTCCCGGAACACGAACGCGCCAAAGCGATTGCGCTGTACAGCGGTGTCGGCGGGTCCGCGTCCGCAGTCGGGCTTTCGCTCGGCGGGCTGCTCGTGCAGTGGGATCTGTTCGACCTCGCCTGGCGGCCGATCTTCCTGGTCAACATTCCGGTGGGCATCGCCGCGCTGTTCGCCGCGTCGGTCGTGATGCGGGATTCCCGCTCGCCCGCGCCGCCGCGGCTGGATGTGACCGGCATGGTGCTGGCCGTCGGCGCGGTGCTGCTGCTGGTCTATCCGATCACCGAGGGCCGCCGACTAGGTTGGCCCGCTTGGACTTTCGTGCTGATCATCGTCGCATTACTGACCTTCGGGTTGTTCGTCGCCTACGAACGGCGGCGGGCGCGGACCGTCGGTTCGCCGCTGATCGACCTCGGCCTGTTCCGGTCCCGGCCGTTCGCGATCGGACTCGGCAGCTGGCTGCTGTTCTGGATCGGGCTCGGCGGGTTCTTCCTGGTGTGGACGCTGTTCATGCAGTCGGGGCTCGGCTGGTCGCCGATGCGGGCCGGGCTGACGGCGGTGTTCTTCGCCGTGGGAGCCGGTGTGGGGGCGGGCATTTCGGTCGGCGCGCTGGCACCGAGGTTCGGCAGGCGGGTGCTGATCGCCGGCGGGGTCGTGAACGCGATCGGGTTCGGCTCCTACGGTTGGCTCGCCGCGCACTACGGGGCCGGGATCGCCTCGTGGCAGATGGTTTTCCCGCTGCTGGTGACCGGTATCGGGTTCGGCATGGTGGTCGCGCCGACCATCGATCTGCTGCTCGGTCAGGTGCCCGCGAGCGCGGCGGGGGCGGCGTCCGGACTGCTCAATACCGGGCAGCAACTCGGCACCGCGCTCGGCGTGGCACTGGTCGGCGTCGTGTTCTTCACGCAGCTGGACCATGATTCGGGCCGCGGGGTGGACGCGATGACCCCGCGGATCCGAGCCGAGCTCGCCGTGGCCGGACTACCGGCGCCCGCACAGGAGGAGATTCTCGCCAATTTCCGGGCCTGCGTGCGGGATCGATCCGCGCAGATCGACCCGACCGTGGTGCCGGACAGTTGCGCCGCGCCTACCGGCAGCGCGGAGGTCGGCCGGGTGCTGACCGCGGCCGGGGCGGACGCCAATGCGGTGAACTTCGCCAACACCTTCGATTACACGCTCTGGTACGGCATCGGCATGCTGGTACTGATGTGCCTCGGGTTCTTCGCACTGCCGAAGGACGCCACGCTGGAACCGCGCGAAAACGTTACCGTCACAGTTGATCCGGCCCCGATAGGAGTATGAGGACAATGGACATCTTGGTCATCGGCCGCGGTCAGAACGTCGTGGACTCGGCGATTCCGCAGATCCAGGCGCAGGGGTTCACCGCGCACGGGGTGATCGCCGACGCGGACGCGCTCGCGGTGCTCGACCGCGACCCCGTCGGCATACTGCTCATCGGCGGTGGGGTGGAACGGGTTTCGCGGGACCTGCTGATCCAGAAGGCGGAGCAGCACGGAGTCGCGGTGATCGAGGCGCGGCGCAATGGACGCGATCTCGACACCTACCTCCAGGAGGAGGTGTTTCCGGCGCTGCGCGAACGGCGGTGAAATACGAACGGGCCGGAGTGGATTCACCACTCCGGCCCGTTCGGCCTTTGCTCAGGCGCGTGCCAGCTCAGGCAGTTCGCCGGTCTCGGCGATCGCGCCGCGCCGCAACCCGGTGGCCGCGATCACGCCCGCCAGCACCGCGGCCACCACCGGAACCACCAGCGCGGTCCGCAGCCCGTCCATGCCGAACTTGCCCGCGTCGACCGCCGCGACGTTCACCGCGGTCACCACCGAGATCCCCAGCGCCGCACCGAATTGAATTGCGGTGTAGAGCAATCCACCGGCCAGGCCGTGCTCCTCGGTCGCGATATCGTCGGTGCCCGCGATGGTCAGCGGCCCATAGACCAGCGCGAAGGCGACGGCGAGCAGCAGCATCGTCGGCAGCATCGCGATGTAGGCCCGATCGAGATCGGTCGGCAGGAACAGCGCGTAGGCGAGCGCCGCGAGCACCACGCCCCCGAAGACCACCCGGACATTGCCGAACTTGCGCACCAGCCACGGGGTCAGCAGCGGCGCGAGCAGCGCGTCCAGCCCCATCACCGCCATCGCGAGGCCGGTCTGCACCGTGCTCCAGCCGCGCAGTTCCTGGAAGTACAGCGTGGCGAGGAACTGGAAGCCCATGAACGAGCCGATGAACAGCACCGCGACCAGGTTGGTGCGGACCAGCGGCGCCGAGCGCAGGATGCCGAGCCGGACCAGCGGTGTGGCGGTGCGACGTTCGTTCGCGACGAACAACCCGAGCAGCGCCACACCCGCGGCGAAGGCCGCGGCGGTCAGCGCCGGGCCGTCGCCCGGATGCTCCAGCCGGACCACGCCGTAGACGAGCAGCAACATCGCGCCGGTCACACTCAACGCGCCGAGCAGATCGAAGCCGCCCCGAACCCGTTCCGGCACACCGGAATCCCGGACCAGCGCGATCGCGGCCAGCAGCAGCACCGCCGAGACGAGCACCGGCACGAAGAACACCCAGCGCCAGCCGAACGCGGTCAGCAACCCGCCGACCACCATGCCGAGCGAGAACCCGCCCGCCGCGACGCCCGCGTAGAACAGCAGCGCCTTGTCCCGCACCTGCCCCTCGGCGAAGTTCGTGGTGATCAACGACAGCCCGGCCGGCGCGAGGAACGCCGCCGCCACCCCGGTCACGAAGCGGGCGGTCAGCAGCATCCAGCCGGTCGTGGCGAAGCCGCCGAGGCCGGAGAAGACCAGGAACACGGTCAGCCAGAACAGGAACATCCGCCGGCGGCCGAGCAGGTCCGCGGCCCGCCCGCCGAGCAGCACGAATCCGCCGTAGCCGAGCACATACGCCGACACCACGCCGCTGAGCATCCCGGTGGACAGGCCGAGCTCGGCCCGGATCGAGGGCAGCGCCACATTGAGCATCGCCACGTCGATGCCCTCCAGGAAGATCGCGCCGCACAACACCGCGAGCACGCCCCAGGCACGGCCGGACATCTCCGTGAATACCTCGGCGGCTCTGACTTTCACCATCACGACTCCCCAAACAGACTCGGTTCCCCACAGTGGGGTCGGTTACCTCTTGATACCGAGGGAAAGTCTCGGGCAGAATCGACCACTATGGAAGACGGCACATTGAAGTCACCGGGGCACTGCGGGGATACCGCCGCCGACTACGACGTTCTCCAGTGGGACACCCGAGTCGACTGCGAGGTCCGCCAGATCCTCGACCGCGTCGCGGACAAATGGTCGCTGCTGGCGATCGCGCTGCTCGATCAGCAGAGCATGCGATTCACCGAGTTGAAGCGCAAGATCGACGGCGTGAGCCAGCGGATGCTCACCCGCACGCTGCGCCAGCTCGAACGCGACGGGCTGGTCTCGCGCACCGTCTACCCGACCGTCCCGCCGCGGGTCGACTACGCGCTCACCCCGCTCGGCGCGAGCCTGCACACCACGATCAAGGCCCTCGTCACCTGGACCGAAGGCCATCAGAACGAAATCGCCGCGGCCCGCGACGACTACGACCGCCGCGCCGCCGCGGAAGCGCTCGTCACCGCCTGATCGCGGTGGCCGGCGGCGCTGCGCAGTAGCGTGGACGCACTGCCGATTCGAGGAGTTCACTATGCGGGCCGCCGTCGTCACCAACTCGAAGTTCGAGGTCATCGACCTGCCGACCCCGGTACCCGGGCGCGGGCAACTGCTGATCGACGTAACCCGCTGCGGCATCTGCGGTTCCGACCTGCATGCCCGCAGCCACGCCGACGAGATGGCCGATCTGGCCGTGACCACCGGCTACGACTCGTTCATGCGGGCGGACCAGAGCGTGGTGCTCGGCCACGAATTCAGCGGCGCGGTGGTCGATTACGGGCCGGGGTGTCGCAAGCGGTGGGCGACCGGCACGCCGGTGGTGGCGCTGCCGATCGTGCGGCACGGCTCGAAGCCGCAGCTCACCGGGCTTTCGGTCGAGGCGCCCGGCGCGTACGCCGAGCAGGTGGTGGTCCAGGAATCGATGACCATGCCGGTGCCGAACGGCTTGTCCGCCGAGCACGCGGCGCTCACCGAACCCATGGCGGTGGCCTGGCACGCGGTGCGCAAGGGACGAGTCGGCAAGGGACAGAACGCTTTCGTGATCGGCTGCGGGCCCATCGGCCTCGCGGTGATCAGCATGCTGAAGGCCGCGGGCGTGCGCACCGTGGTGGCCAGCGACTTCTCCCCGCGCCGTAGGGAACTCGCGACCGCGTGCGGCGCGGACATCGTGGTCGACCCCGCCGCCGACTCCCCCTGGACCGCCGCCCCCAAGCGCGGCCGGATCAACGGCGTCACCGACATTCTGAGCCTCGGCTTCGACACCATGGACCGCCTGCGCCGCGTCCCGAAACTCCCCTGGTGGTACGTCTTCCGCCTCGCGCACACCCTGAACGCCGGCCCGTCCGGCCCGGTCATCTTCGAATGCGTCGGCGTCCCAGGCATTCTCGACCAGATCATCACCGCCGCGCCCCCGCTGTCCCGGGTGGTCGTCGTCGGCGTCTGCATGGAATCCGACCGCATCCAACCCGCCATGGCCATCAACAAGGAACTCGAACTCCACTTCGCCTTCGGCTACGACCCCGGCGAATTCCGCGACACCCTGCACCTGCTCGCCGACGGCAAGGTAGACCCCACCCCCTTGATCACCGGCACCGTAGGCCTCGAAGGCATCGAATCCGCCTTCACCACCCTCGCCAACCCCGACCACCACGCCAAGATCCTCATCGACCCGACGAGTTCCGTCACCGCCCCTTAGTACTTGCGGGCGGACGTTTCGTAAGGGCGATAGTCCTTGATTTCGATTGTGCGGGCGACCTTTTGGGGTGCGCCGCCGATGAGGCCGCGCCACGGGAGGTAGGGCAGGAGGCGGACGTTGAGGTTGCGCAGGCGGATCATCCAATTGGTCGGGGGCGCATACCATTTGCCGACGCCCTCGGCGAAGGCCTGACCGGCCTTGACCAATGGGAGCAGTTCCTGGCGGTAGCGGGGGAAGGCCACGGTGTGGTCGCCGTGGGCGGCGGCCAGTTCGCCGGCCAGGATGTAGGCGCCGACGAGGGAGAGGTTGGTGCCCTGGCCGGATAGCGGGGCGGCGCAGTAGCCTGCGTCGCCGACCAGGGCGACGCGGCCCTTCGACCAGTCGTCCATGTGGATCTGCGCCATGGCGTCGAAGTAGAAATCGTCGGCGGCGGTGAGGTGTTCGAGCAGGCGGGGCACCTGCCAGCCTGCGTCGGCGAAGGTGTCGGCGACGATTCGCTTCTGCTGCTCGACGTTTCGGTAGTCGTAGTCGATCGGCGCCGATTCGAACGCGAAAACGGCCTTGGCTTGGGTATTTTCGCGGGCGCTGTAGCTGCCGGCGATCTTGCCGGGGACGTTGTAGTCCTGCTCCCAGTGATCGAGCGCGAGCAGGTTGGGGGTGGTGTAGATGCTGATGTAGTAGCCCATGTGCCGGAGGAAATCGGCCTCCGGGCCGAAAACCAGCCTGCGCGTGTTGGAATGCACGCCGTCGGCACCGATGACCAGGTCGAAGGTGCGCGGCTCGGCGTGGGAAAACGTGACGTGCACGCCCTTTTCGTCTTCGGTGAGGGTGGTGATGCTGTCGCCGAAGAGATATCCGACGTCGTCACGGGTCGCCTCGTACAGCACCCTGGCCAGGTCGCCGCGCTGGATCTCACAGTCCCCGCTCGCGCCGACGCCGTTGAACACCTCGCTGCTCATGCTCGCCTGCGCCTTGCCGGTGGCGTCGACATAGGAGGTACCGCGCTTGCCGGTGCTGAACTCGTGCACCTGCCCGAGCAGACCCATCTTGCGGATCACCTCGGTTCCGGCGCCGAGCACGTCGATCGCCTGACCGCCGTCGCGTAGCGCGGCGGCGCGCTCGACGATGGTCACCGCGAAACCGTAGCGGTTCAGCCAGAAGGCCAGCGTGGGTCCGGCGATGCTGGCGCCGGAGATGAGGACGGTCATCGGTCGATTGCTCATGAAAAAACTGTACATTTGTCTTAGGCAACTGCGCAAGACAAATGATTCAGGCGATCGCGCTACCATGTCGACCATGGGAAACCGAGAGGATCTGCTCGCGGGCGCACGGCAGTGCCTGTTCGAGAAGGGCTACGCCCGCACCACCGTGCGCGACATCGCTACCGCCGCGGGCGGGGTCAGCATGGCCGCGATCGGCTACCACTTCGGTTCGAAGGAGGCGCTGCTGAGCGAGGCGCTCGCCGAGGCGAATCGGGAATGGGGCATGGAACTCGAGCGCGCGCTGAGCGATGCCGCGCAACCGGATTCGACGCCGCTGGAGCGTTTCGCAGCGCAGTGGACGGCGGTGATCGAGTCGCTGCGCCGTCATCGCGGGCTGTGGGCGGCCACCTTCGACACCATCGCGCAGGGCGGCCACGATCCCGCGACCAGGGATGGGCTCGCGGCCGGCCTGGCCGAGGCGCGCTCCGGCCTGGCCCGGCTCTTCGAGAACGTCGATGAGACCGACACGGAGCAGGGCCGGATGATCGGCACTTTCTACCAGGCCCTGCTGACCGGGCTGGCCGCGCAGTATCTGGTCGACCCCGAGCACGCGCCGTCCGGCGCGGATCTGGCCGAGGCGGTGCGCCGGATCACGGCTTAGCCCGGCCTACTCCGGAAGCAGGCCGAGGGTGCCTTCCGCGCTGCGGGCGGCGGTGAGGCAAGCGGTGGTGGTGAATTGGTCGGCGAGCGGGTGGCGGGCGCGGGATCGCCATTTACGCACCGCCGCGACGGCCTGGTCCCGCTGAACCGAGGGCGCGGCGTCGACCGGCAGACCGAGACGCAGGTGCGGGGCGATGCCGGAGCCGCCGATGAGCCGGTGCAGCTCGGCGAGATCGTTTGGCGGCAAGGCCAATTCGTCGGTGCGCAGGCGCCCGAGCAGGCGGAGTTCGGCGAAGCCGTGCACGTCGGCGAGCAGGGTGCGCACGCGCGGGAGCAGGGCATCGGCCTCGCTGCCCGGGTAGGCGGTGAGCACGCGGGCCAGGGCGGTGAGGGCGGAGTGCGCCTTGAGCTGGTCGGCACGCTGGCCGAATTGGACGTCGAGCACCGAGCGCAGTTCGTCCACGCCGCTGCGGTTGGTCAATTCGGCGGCCAGCGTGGCGGAGTCGCGCACGCCGAGCCGGATCAGGGTGACGGCCATCCGAATGCCGAAGAGCCCGAACCGTTCCGCGAGCTGCGCCCGGAGCTCCGGCGCCACCGGCAGCGCGACATCGGGGCGGGCGAAACGATCCGCGGACAGCAGTGCCGTGCTCAGGTCATCGACCGGAACTCCGGCCAGCGCCTCGAACGCCGCGTACTCCTGTTGCCGCAGCGTGGCCGCGGCGAAGGCGAGCAGGCCGGCGACCGGAATCACCGCCTGGCACAGGCCCGTTCGTTCCAGTTCGCCGGCGAAGCGGGTCGCGACATCACGCGCGGAATGCAGGGCGTCGATCCGGCCGGCACCGATCTCGTCGGCCCTGGAGACCACGCCGACCACGCCGAGCGGACCGGAAATACCCTGCGCGGCACCGGTTCCGGCGCCGACCTGCTCGAGGAACCGGACGTCGGCGGCATCGAGCCTGCGCAGCAGGTACACGACCGCGTCGGCGCCCGGGACCGCGATGTTCTGCTCGGCCTGCTCCGCGCCCGGCGTCAGCAACCGGGCTGTGCGCCGCGACACCTCGCGCGACAGCGACGACGTGCCCGGCGTATCGATGATCGTGGTGTGGGCCAGCGCCGCGGCGGGCCATTCGACCTCGAGGTGATCGACCTCGCGCGGCGCGGGCGCGTTCCAGTTCAGTCGGTCCAGATCGAAGGTCAATCCGTGCGTGCCGCCGCCGCGGCGCACCACCACGTTCGCGCGGGCGCCGTCGCCCGCGTGCGCGGTCACGCTCGGGGTGGACCCGTAGCGGTACCAGGTGACGACCCTGGTGCACTCGGTCGCATCGGTCGGCGCGATGTCCTGCCCGACAAGGGAATTGAGCAGCGTGGACTTACCGGCCTTCAACGATCCGGCGAGCGCGATGCGCAACGGATGATCCAAACGCCTCGCGCAATCGGCGAGCAACACCCGTGGCCGCGGCTCGCTCGCCAGCGCCGCCCGCGCCGCACCCACCAGCCGATGCGCCTCCGCCACGATTCCCGGCGCCGCGCCGACCTCTCGATTCACGGGGCAACCGTACCGGCGGGCCCGCTCGGCAGCGCGGCCTGCATGGCTTCGGCATATCGCCCCAGCTCAGCGACCACGTGCAGCTGCCGCTCCAGCACCGTGCCCCGCTCGGCCCGGCGCGCGTTGGCCATCGTCGCGGCCTCCTGCGCGGCGCGCAGCGAATCGTCGATCGAGCGCAGGCTCCGCTCGGCTACCCCGGCGTAGTGATCGCGCAACGCCCGATGGATGCGGTGCAGCCGGTCCTTGGATTCCTTGCCGGTCTGGAACGCCACATCGTCGACGAACCGGCGGACGGCGACCTTCGCCTCATTGCGCCGGCGGGCCAGCCTGGCCTGCTTGTCGTCCCGGAAAGCCTTGCCGCCCACCACGAGTCCGGCGCCGAGCGAGATCGGATTGAGCAGCGCGAGCCCGGCGAAGGTGCTGGCCAGGCCGACCATCAGTACGCCGCCGTAGGAGCCGCGCATGCCGACGAGCAGCTTGCTGCCGAAGCCGATGTCGGGCTCCAGATCGGCGAGGGTGCCCGCGCCGACGTGACTGCCCGCGACCGCCGCGTCCGACCGCACGTCCGGCAGATCGGCCGCCCCGACCTCGGTGAAGTGCTCGGCGACCCGCTGCGCGAGTTGCAGTGCGCGCGAATGGGTCCACAGCAGGTTGTCGCCGATCGCGGTATCGATGGTGCCGGTGAGGTATTCGGCGATGCTGTCCCAGTGGCGGCCCGGGTCGTGCTCGTCGATCCACTCCTCGGTGGTTCTGGCGATGCCGCGCAACCGATCTCGCAGATCGTGGTCCACGTCGCCGGCCAGGTCGGTGATGCCGTCGGCGAGGGTCTGCTGCCAGGCGGCGGTGCGCCGATGCAGTTCTTCGGCCGAGGTGCGCGCGGTCTGGAGTTCGCGAACCGCGGCCGCGCCACGGGCCGGATCGCGCACCGCGACCAGTTCGCTGCCCAGTGCGAGCGCCAAATGCTCGGCGACGGAACGGATGTCCCGTGCCACCGCACCGCGAGTGGCGAGCTGATCGCGGGCGACCACCTGATCGCGCAGGAATTGGTAGAGCACGCCGAAGCCCGACTCGAGGCCGAGTTGCTGGTCTTGCAGGCGCAAGGCGTGGCTGCGCAGCAACGCGGAGACCGCGATCATCGGCACGTCCATGCCCGCCTTGTCCAGGTGGCGTTGATCGGCCTCGAATACCTGCCGCCAGTGCGGGTACAGGTCGGTCTTGGTGATGAGCAGCGCTACGGTGGGGCACAATTCGCGCACCTGGCGCAGGAACGCGAGTTCCGGCTCGGTGAGCTCGGTGGACGCATCGGAGAGCACCAGCACCGCGTCGGCCGCCGGCACCATATTCAGCACGCTTGCCGCGTAAGAACTTCCGTGCCCGCCGACGCCCGGGGTGTCGACCAGCACGATGCCGTCGGCCAGTAAGGCGTTGGGCACCTGGATTTCCAGCCGCAGGATCCGCCGGCCCTGCGCCAGCGGGGAACGCGCGGTGATCGAGCCGATCTCGTCGATCGGCACCGGAACTCGCGCCTCCGGACCACCCTGGTCACCGCCGGGCGCGGTCAGTACCAGTTCCGCCTTCGGCTCGGGGCCGTACGCGAGCAGCGTGGTGACCGTGGTGGTCACGTCGTCGCCCACCGGGCAGAGCTCGAGGTTCAGCAGCGCGTTGATGAACCGGCTCTTGCCCTGATCTAGTTGCCCCGCAATGACAATGCGCCGCCGCGGATCCCGCACCCGGTCGGCGGCCACCTCGAGCCGCCCGACCAGATCATTGCGGCCCGCGGCGCGCGCCGCCGCGATGGTTTCGCCGAGTACCGACAGCAGCGGTACCGCCGGTGGTGTGGCGTTCGGTGCGGGCGTCCCCATCGCGGTGTCGACCTCTTCCAGTGGAGCGGGCATTGTCAGTGCGGCGGCGGCGCGATCAGTGCAGCATCGCGTCGCCGGTCAGGTCCGCGCCGGCGCTGCCGGCCAGATCCGTGCCCGCATGGGTGTCGCCGAACAAGCCCGCGTCGCCGTGCGCACCGGCGGTGCTGTCCAGCCCCGACCCGAACGCGCTCGAAACATCCAGCGACGACCAGGCATTCGCGGTCGATCCGACATCGCCACTCAACCCGGCACCGGTGTCCACCGCGCCGTGCGTCGTGCTACCCACCGAACCACCAAGCCCCGCAGCAGTATCCACCGCCCCGTGAGTCGTGCCACCGAGCGATCCACCGACCGTCGCACCGGTGTCCACGGCACCATGCGTGGTCCCACCAAGCGAACCACCCAGCCCCGCACCGGTATCGACCGCACCATGAGTGATGCCGCCAAGCGAACCACCGAGACCCGCACCGGTATCGACCGCACCGTGAGTGGTCCCGCTGAGCGAACCGCCGAGCCCGGCACCGGTATCGACCGCACCGTGAGTGGTCCCGCTGAGCGAACCGCCGAGCCCGGCACCGGTATCGACCGCACCGTGAGTGGTCCCGCTGAGCGAACCGCCGAGCCCGGCACCGGTATCGACCGCACCGTGAGTGGTCCCGCTGAGCGAACCGCCGAGCCCGGCACCGGTATCGACCGCACCGTGAGTGATGCCGCCGAGCGAACCACCCAGGCCCGCACCGGCATCCACCGCGCCACCGATTCCGGTGGACAGATCGCCGCCGAGACCCGCAGCCGGACCGATCCCGGTCGACAACCCGGTCTCCAGGCCGGTGGCCGCGTGACCGCCCACCTCGAGGCCGGTCTCCAGACCCGTCCCGACCTGCGCGCCGACACCAGCCGCTCCGTCGAGCCCGGCAGAAAGTCCACCACCGAGACCGGCGCCGGCGTTCGCCGCAGCCCCGATCCCCGTGGACAATCCCGATTCCAGCCCGGTCACCGCATGCGTACCCGCATCTACGGCACCGCCGAGGTGCGCACCGGCATCGAGGGCACCGCCGAGACCCGTGGACAACCCGGTCTCCAAGCCCGAACCCACTTGCGCCCCAGCGTTGATCGAGCCGTCCACACTCGAAGCGAGCCCGGTGCCGAGATCGGCACCCACCTGCGCGCCCGCACCGAGAACCGCACCCGTAGTACCCGACAGCCCGGTCTCCAGACCCGACCCGACCTGCACGCCCGTATTCACCGCGCCGTTCACCGCCGAGGACAACCCGCCGCCGATACCGGTGCCTGCACCAACCGCCGCACCGAGTCCGGCCTCCAGCCCCGCTGAGGCCTGCGCTGCCGAATTACCCACGCCGCCAATGGTTGTGGACAAACCACCGCCGAGTCCGGCGGAGAGGTCCGCGTTCAGATCGGCCGCACCCTGTGCGATGCCATTGAGCCCGGAGGACAGGCCACCCGCCAGCTGAGCCCCGGTAGCGTTCAGACCCGCAGTCAATCCGGCACCGAGATCAGCACCCGCACCGACCGCGGCATCGACGCCGGTCGTCACCCCGGTCACCGCGTGCAACCCACCCTGCAACCCGGTGGCGAGATCAGCCCCGACCTGCGTGCCCGCGCCCAGTGCCGCATCGAGGCCGGTAGAAATTCCGGCCGTGGCCTGACCGATCGAGCCGAGGGCACCGCCGATACTCGTTTCGAGCCCCGTCCCGATATGCGCTCCGGCATCCACCGCGCCCTGCACACCGGCGCCGATGCCGGTGACCGCCTGCCCCGCCACACCGAGTGCGCCGCCGACCGCGGCGGACAGGTTCGCACCGATGTCGGCGACCGTTCCGAGCCCGGCGGACAGCCCCGCACCGAGATCCGCACCGACCTGAAGCCCGGTGTCGATCGCGGTGTTCAACCCCGCGTTGAGGTCGAGGCCGGTCCCGACCTGACCACCGAGGTCGATGCCGAGGTCAGCACCGATATTGAGTCCGGCATCCGCGGCCGCGGCGGCGCCGACGGTCCCCGCCGCACCGATGACGGCGGCCGCACCGGTCTGCGCCCCGGCGGCGACGATCGCCGACAGCTGCGAGCCGCCGGCGACCAGCGCGGACTCCGCGACCATCGGGGCGACGGCCGCGATGTCCTCCGGCGTGACCGCGGGCAAACCCGCCGCCACCAGCGCCTGCGTCGGATTCGCGCAGTAGCCGACCGCCGCTTCGTGATCGCGCAGCAGGTTGAGGATGAACTCGAGAATCGCGTTGGGTGTCATCAGAAAATCTCCTGAGAGCCGGCGGACCTCCGCGATCCGCATCGTTGGAATGCATTTCACGCTAGGGGCGTCACTCGTTACGCGTAACGGGGCCGACCCCCACAACTCACCCGATCCCGCCCTTAGGGGCATCCGGCGCATTAGGGGAATTTCCCCGGAAGTTCCCCGGGGGCGGTAACGGCGGACGGCCAGCAACCGAAACAACGAGTGCGTCGGCGTGCTCCTACCGCCTTCCGCACTCGGACTACACAGCAGCGACATCGGACCACAGAGTTTTCGAACGGGGTTCACGAATGACAGAGCGTCTGGCGCTCGGCATCACTGTCGGGTCGTCGAATTCGGTCGCCGTGGCGGCAGCGGGGAACGGCGGCGACGACGTGGTCACGCATCCCAGCGTGCTGCGCCTCGCGGCCGGCGCACCGCCCGCCCTCGGCGCCACCGCCCAGGCCGGCGGACGGCATTCCAGCGACGTATTGCTGGAGGGCTTCCTGGCCAGGGTCGGCGATCCGGTGCACATGCTCGCCGAGGACGGCAGCGCACATTCCGCCGCCGACCTCGTTTCCGCCGCCATCGCCTGCCTGATGGACGAGATCAGCACGCAGGCCAGGGAATCCGGTTCGACGGTCGCCTGCCATCCGGCGTGGTGGTCCCGGCACACCGTGGACCTCCAGCGCGCGGCGCTCGATCGCGAAGGCCTGCGCGAGGTGACCCTGGTGCCCGAGCCGACCGCCGCGGTGCGCTGGCTCGAATCCGCGCACGGCCCGCTCGGCGACGGCGCGGTGATCGTCTACGACCTCGGCGCCACCGGCCTCACCGTCTCGGTGGTGCGCACCGGCGATCACGCGGGCGTGCTCGGCACACCGCTGCGGACCACGGACATCGCCGGTGCCGAATTCGATCTGCTGACCATGCGCTACGTGCTGGCAAACGCTGTGCTGGCAAATGATTTCGATCCGTTCGATCCGGTTGTCGAGCGGAAATTGTCGACATTGCGCGAGCAGTGCCGCACCGCTAAAGAAGAGCTCTCGATAAATACCGCCACGGTCGTCCCGGTGCGATTGAATCCGGCGGACACGCACAGCGGCAACGTCCGGCTGGTCCGCGGCGAACTGGAAGACCTGCTGCGCGGGCCGCTGCTGACCTCGATCGAGCTGATCCGCGACGCCGTGCACCGGGCCGGGCTCGACATCGGCGATATCGGCCGGGTGCTGCTCACCGGTGGCGGCGGCGCGATCCCGTTGGTCGCCGAGCTGATCTCGACCGAATTCGGTCTGCCGGTGGTCGCGGCCCCCGACCCGGCCAACACCAGCGCCCGCGGCGCCGCCGTGCTGGCCGCGGATCTGGCGTCGGTCCGGACCCCGATCGCGCCGCCGACGCCGATCGAACCGGCCACCAAAGAGCTTCCCTCGGTAGCGATCTCGGCCTTGCCGAGCGGCGACACCGCACGCAAGCCGCGGTTCAGCGGCAGGCAGCGCGCCGCCATCGTCGCTGGGGCCGCGGTGGTCATCGGATTGCTGGCCACCGGCACCGTGGCGATCGGCACGGGCGCCCAGCCCGGCCCGAACCCGGCCGCGACCGAACACTCGTCCCCGGCGCGCGCGGCGGAGATCGCCGCGACCACCGGCGGGCAAACCGGCGATCCCAATCTGCCTGCCGCGGCGACGGACCCGACCACGTCGGCCGCTGGTCGGCCGAAAACCGAAGCGGGCCAGCCCGGTTCCCCCGCCGCGACGACGGTGGCCGTAGTGAACAGTCAGCCCGTCGGCGACCAGCCCGCCGCGCCGCCCGCGGCACCCGGTGCGACGCAACCGGCCCCGCAGCCCTCCCCCGCACCAGGGCCCGCACCCGCACCGGGGCCGGGTAACTACCCCGCACCACCGACTCCGCCGCAGGCCCCGAGCCTGCCGACCGGCGTCCTGAAGGACCCGATCGACTCCGTCGGCAACACCGTCGGCACCGTGCTGCGCGCGCCCGGCCAGATCCTCGGAGGAAACGGTGGCTGACATCGCGTTCGACACCCTGCCCTCGGCGCGCGAGATCCTCCGGGAACTGGAGTCCGCCGACCAGGAGCCGGTCGTCTATCTCATCCGTGGCCGCTCGCAGACCGGTAAATCCACCCTGCTCAACGAGATTCGCAACCGCCTGCGCACGCGCGGCATCCCGCTCCAGGACGCCCTGGCCGGGGAAACCGCGCACGCCGGCACCAACGGATTCGGCACCCGCGTCGCGCCGGTCACCGAACTCCCCGCGCTGATCGTGGACAACGCCCACACGCTGAACCAGGCCGAGCTCGAATACCTCTGCGCCACCGTCGAATCCGGTCAGCGCACGGTCGTGATCGCGGCGCAGCCGCGCCCGCACGACCACCGGCTGCGCGCCCTGGCCGACCTGGTCGCCCGGCGCGGCCGGGTGGTCGAGTTGCGCGCGCTCGGCGTGGCCGACATCGCCCCGTTCGCCCGGGAACTCGGCATGATGGTGCCGCGCCAGGTGTCCCAGCACATCCACCGGCAGACCGACGGCATCCGCGGTGGCGTGGTCGCCGCGCTGACCGCCGCCTGCTCGGCCCGGCTGGACGCGGGCATCGGCACGGTCGACGCGGCGGTCGCCGCCTGGGCCCGTTCGCTGCTGGACGACCTCGCACCGGACCTGCTGGAGACCCTGGTCGTCGCCACCACCGGCGCGGGCCTGGACTCCAGCGAGCTCACCGAGGTGCTCGGCGTGGAACCCGTTGCCGCACAGCACCTCATCGATCGGGCCCGGGCCAGCGCCCTGGTCACCGACGCCGACCTGCTGCTCACCCCGGCCGTCGGACCGCTGCGCACGCTGCTCGGCGACCGCCGGTTCGTCGCGGTCCAGCGCAAACTGCTCGGCGCGCGACTGGACGCGGGCCTGCTGCGCGACCACACCGCGCTGCTGCTCGCCGAATCCGGCGTCCGCGACCCGCGGCTGGCCGAATTCCTCTCCGCCGCAGCGGAAAAGGCGGGCCGCGAGGCGGTGCGCTACTACGCGGCCGCCGCCGCGACCGGCGCCGACCCCGATCTCATCGCGCTGCGCTGGGCCGAGGCGGCCGGGCGCAACGGCGACGGCGAAACCGCCATGCGCCTGGCCGAGCCGGTGCTGGCCCGCTCGGGTGTGTCGAGCGCGGACCTGGCCGACGCGGTCCGGATCTGCGCCGCGGCACTGACCCGGCGCGGCCTGGTTGCCCGTGCGGCCCAACTGTATTCGTGGCTGGGCACGCAACGCGTCGGCGCGGATTGGGCGATCGGCGCGACGGTCCTCTCGCTGGCCGGCGACATATCCGGCGCGGCCGAGATGTCCGAGTCCGCGACGCAATGGCCACCGACCGAGGCCAACGCCCATGCCCGGCTGATCGCCACGGCACTGACCGGTTCCCTCAACGGTCGTGACCACGCCAACGGAAACCACAGCACGCCAACGCTATCCACGAACGGCACGGCCGCGTCGGTCTCCGCACTCGTGCAGGCCGCGCACGCCGACTCCGGCGTCGACCGCTTCCTCCCCTGCACCGCGGTATCCATCGCGACCCTGCTCTGCCTCGGCACCGGCGAACCCCGCCGGGCCGGCGACGCACTGCGCCGGGCCACCGCCAGCGGCCTGCGCTGCCACCAGCTCCAGGTGCTCGCGGCCTGGTCGGCCATGCTCGGCGGCGACGAACGCGCCGCCGCCGCGACGGTCGCCGCGCTCGACCACGATTCGCTCGACGTCCGCGACCGCCTGCTCGCCCACGGCGTCGCGGTCGGCCTGGCCAGGCGCACCGGCGATCACGCGGCGCTGTCGCGGGCCTGGCAGGCGGCCTACCTGATGTTCGACGACGTCGAAGCCGACCTGCTCGCGCTGCTCCCGATCGGCGAATTGTGGCTGGCCGGAATCCGATTGCGGGACGAGGGCCGGATCGCGCCGCTCGTCGACGCGGCCCAGGCGCTGCTGCGCCGGCTGAACGAACCGCCCGCCTGGGCGAACGCCTTCCACTGGTACGGCGTGCAGGCCGCGATCCTGCACGAGAGCCCGCAGGAACTGCTCCCGCACGCCCGCCCGCTCAAGGCCGCGGCCGAGGCGGGCGATCGGCACGCCGCGGTGCTCGCCGACGCGGGCCGCACCTGGGTGCTCGTGCTGCGCGGCGAGGTATCCGCCGCGCCGGTCGAAGCGGCCGTCGCCGGCCTGAGCGAGATCGGCATGACCTGGGACGCCGCCCGGCTGGCCAGCGAGGCCGCCCTCGCCGCGGCCGACTCGGCGACCGCGACCGCGCTGCTCAAGCTGGCTCGCACGGTCCGCGCCGACGCCAAACCGCAGGACCCGATCCTGCCGCCGGCCGCGACATCGCCGCAGCCGGGCACCCGCCCGGCCCCGGATCCGGCGGTCGGCGAGCCGACGGCGATCCTCAGCGAACGCGAACGCGAGGTGGCCGAACTGGTGCTACTCGGGCTGACGTATCGGGAGATCGGCGCTCGCCTGTACATTTCCGCCAAGACGGTGGAGCATCATGTCGCCCGGATCAGGCGGCGGATCGGTGCACGGTCCCGATCGGAGTTATTGTCGATGCTCCGCGCCATGGGACACGGCTCTCTGCTGGTGTGACAGAGTGCGGATTCGTACGCCGGGAAGCCGAAGCGAGGTACTGAGGATGGCCACAGGGGTGGGCCTACGCATCGCCGAGGACGAGTGCACGGCGGCGATCGTCACCGACGGCGACGAAGAACCGTTGTTCATCGTCCGCGAGTCGCTGCTCTACATGTCCGACGACGGTGACGCCACGCTCGGCGGACCACCGCCGGACGAGAACGCCCATGCCATCACCGGCTTCGCGCTGGCGGTCGGCGATCCGGCGGGCATCTCCGTCGACGACGGCGAGGCCTACCGGGCCGAAGACCTGGTCGCGACGGCGCTGTTCTGCCTGATCAACCTCACCGCGGACCACCTCAACGGCCCGGCCGAGTTCTACGCGACCCACCCCGGTGACTGGCCGCGCGAATACATCCAGGCCCTGCGCGACGCGCTGGACTACCTGGGGCTGCGGTCGGTGCTGCTGGTCAGCGAGGCCGACCTGCCGAGCGCCGAGACCGGCGAACCGGGCAGCACGTTCGCCTACGACGCCGCCCGCGCGGCCCTGGCTGCGGTGCTCTCCACCCCCGCGGGCAGCACCCCGCCGGACCCGACCCATGCCGAGAACTCGACGGTGGACACCGTCATCATCCCGGCCGTGCCCGCGTCCGAACCGACACCGCAGGCGTATTCGGCGGCCATCCCGATGGCCGAGCCGGTGCCGACAGAAGCGACCGAGGCGCCGGACGCACCCGCGCGCAAAGCCGAACCGGCCAAGGACCGCAAGCAACTCCCGCTGCTGATCGGCGCCGCAGCCCTGATCGGGCTCGTGCTCGGCGGCTTCGCGGTGGCCGTGCTGTTCCGCGACGACGGCCAGACCCCGGTGCCGCCGATGCGCGACGCCAAGTCCGATCAGGTCACGGTGAGCCCGACGCCGCCCGCCCCGCCGATCAACTTCCCGACGGTTCCGCTGACGCCGACCACCACCGAGGCGCCGGAAACCACGACAACGCCGCCTCCGCCGCCGACCACGGAGCCGCCGCCCCCACCGCCGCCGACCACCGAGCCGCCGACGACGCCGCCGAGCACCACGCGCCCGCGGCCCACCACCACGACGCCGTACAACCCCCTGCCGCAGATTCCGACGATCCCTGGCCTGCAGATACCGGGCAGTCGGTGATTAGTAGAGACCTTCCCCGGTTTGTGCCCTAAAGTGATGCGCTGACCGGTGTTGTCGGATGAATTGCAGGCGCCCGGTCTGTTGCTGGAGGACGACTGTGAGCCAACGGATTCCAGGCCCGTTGCCGCGGATTGAGCTGGCACGTGCGTGCCAACGAAGGGATTTCATGCGCAAGTTGGTGGCGCGTAGCGCCACGGTCAAAGCTGTCGCCCTCGCTTCGACCGTTTTCCTCGCACCCTTGCTCTGCACGACCACCGCCGCGGCGGCACCGGCGACACCCACCCAGCTGAATGCCGATGCCCTGCCCCAGGAACTGGTGCAGGCGATCGCGCGTGACCTGAAGATGACCCCGACGGAGTACCTGGACCGGGCGGCCCGCGCGCAGCAACTGCGCGACTACGCCCGCGACTTCCGCTCGGAACGCCCGGAGGCCTTCGCCGGCGCGTGGATCGGCACCGACGGCAAGCCCGTCGTCGCGGTCACCTCGCTCGACGCCGCCAAGATCGCCGCGTCCGACGGCTACCAGACCCGGCTCGCCCCGGTGTCCGCGGACGGCCTGGAAGGCTCACTGATGCAACTGAATCAGTGGATCACCAGCCTGCCCAAGGAGATCTCCACCGCGATCAACTCCGTCGCCATCGACTTCCTCAACAGCCAGCTGGTGCTCAGCGTCGCCAACACCCCCGCGGGACACCTGCTGAACCTGCCGACCCTGATCGCCAACATCAAGGTCATCCTGTCCCCCGGCAGCGGCGGCGCGATCGAGCGCAGGCCGATGGGCGGCGACACCTACATCAGCGCCCCGATCCCGCTGCACGACGCCGCGCTCAAGGGCGTCGACGTCTGCTCGTTCGGCTTCAACAGCGTCGACGCGGCGGGCAACGCGCTGAATATCAGTGCGGGCCACTGCGATCCGAACATCGACAAGAGCAACCAGGACGCCACCGTCTACTTCCCCAACGTCAAGGACATCCCGAACAGCCCGGAACTCGGCTCGTTCGTCCAGGCGAAGCTCGGCGGCCAGAGCGCGCTGGACTACTCGGTGATCAAGCTGAACGACCGCGCGGTGCGCGCGGGCATGGACCAGCCGACCGTGCGCGGGGCCAACGGCACCACGATCGCTATCACCGGCACCGCCGACCCGATCACCGGTGCGCCGGTGTGCAAGTCGGGGCAGTCGTCCACCTTCACGTGTGGCTTCGTGGTGGCCGACCGGGTCGAGACCCAGCTCTACACCGCGGAGGGTGTCAGCAAGACCGTGCGCGGCTTCGCCAGCTCCGCCTGCACCCTCGGCGGCGACAGCGGCGGCGCGATCGTGTCCGGCACCCTCGCGCTCGGCATCACCAGCGGTTCGAACGCGGCCGAGGCGCCGGATTGCAACGAGGCGAACATCGCGTTGGCGCAGTACGGCGGCACGGCGAGCCTGGGCATTCCGATCCGGCCGATCCTGGCCGATATCGACGCCTCCGCCGGCGGCGGAGTCGGTAGCGGCATCGCGGTGCGCACCCGGCCTAACGCCGGGTAAGGCGCGCTGAACAGCGCGGGCAAATTAGCGCTCGTTATAAGTAGGCATCCCGCGTTCTAGCCCATATAGTCTGGGCATGCTCCTGCCACGTATAGGTCCTCTCCGATCAGCTGCGCGACAGACCCTGGTCCGAAAATCAGTGATCGCCGCCTCGGCGGCGATACTGCTGTTCGGACCTACAGCGGCAGTAGCGACAGCGCAACCCGATCCGGCCCCGAGCCTGCCCGCCGAACTGGTGACCGCGCTCGCCCGCGATCTGAAGATCTCCCCGGAGGAGTACCTGCACCGCGCCGACGTGGCCCAGCAGGTCGCCGCGTTCGCCACCAACGCGCAGCGGCAGTTCCCCGCGGTGTTCGGCGGCTCGTGGCTCGACGACAACGGCAAGGCGGTCGTCGCGCTGTCCCAGGGCCCCGGCGCCGACGAGGCCCGCAAGGCCGCGGAGTCGGCGGGTTTCGAGGTCCGCAACGTGGCCAAGAGCGAGTCCGCGCTGCGCGGGGAGAAGACCGCGTTCCAGCGCTGGCTCGACGGGCAGCCCGAGGCGGTGTCGGCCCTCGTGCGTGGCGTGGTGATCGATACGGTCAACAACAGCATCGCGGTCCGGGTGGACAAGGCCGGCCTGCCGATGCCGAACTTCATCGACCCGGCCCGGGTCATCGTGATGGCCCCGCCGGTCGCCGGTGAGCAGGGCACGTTGCAGGCCACCGAGATCGCCGGCGCCGCCAACGGCGTGCTCGCCGGCGGCGACGGTTACGCCTCGGTCGCCGGCCGCATGTCGCTGCGCTGCTCGCTCGGCTTCAACGGCACCGACCGCAACGGCAACATCGTCAATGTCACTGCGGGCCACTGCAACCCGGACATCCCGTCCGCGGGCAACGACAACGCCGCGCGGATCCACGAGCTCAACGGCGACCGGCTCGGCAACGAGCTCGGCCGGTTCGAGAAGTCGGTGCTCGGTGCGCAGGACTACTCGGTCGTCCGGATCGCCGACCAGGCGCGGGATCGGTTCAGCAACAACGAGGTCCGGGTCCCCGGCGCCGCGTCGGTGCGCATCGAGGGCGTCGCGACTCCGGTCGTCGGCGCGCCGGTCTGCAAGTCCGGTTCGCGGACCGGCTTCAGCTGTGGCGTGGTGAACGCGGTCGACCAGACCGTGCAGGTCGGCGAGCGTGAGCTCACCCAGGCCTTCTCGGCCAACATCTGCGCGCTGCCCGGCGACAGCGGCGGCCCGATCGTGACCGGCCGGCTCGCCCTGGGCATCTCCAGTGCCTCGTCGGTGGCCGACTACCCGATCTGCGAGATCCCCAACCTGATCGGTGCCCTGACCGGCAACGCGCCGCAGCTGTTCGCGCAGCCGGTGAGCGTGGTGCTCTCGGACAACCCGGGGCTGAAGATTCGCACCAACTAGTTCCACCAGTCGAACAGGCCGGCCGCGTTACGCGGTCGGCCTTTTCGCTGTCCCGGGGACGTTTCCACTGGCCTTGCGCGGCCCGGCACCCGGCCGATGCGGTGCGGCGCCGGGCCCTGTTCGGGCATTCTGAACTGATGTGTTTGGTGTTGATCGGCTGGCGGGCGCATCCGGACTATCGGTTGATCCTCGCGGCCAACCGCGACGAGTTCTACGCCCGGCCGACCGAATCCATGCGCTGGTGGCCCGAGGTGCCGGGCCTGCTGGCCGGACGGGATCTCGGGGCGAAGAACAAGGCGGCCGGCGATCCACCGGGCACCTGGCTCGGGCTGCGCCGAGAGGACAAGGGACGCAATCGATTCGCGACGGTGACCAATGTGCGTGCGCCGAAGGACGAACGCGGCGACGCCCGTTCCCGCGGCGCGCTGCTGATGGATTTCCTGCGCGGGGCCTCGGACCGGAATCCGGGGATCGATTTCCCCGGCCCGGAAAAGTACGTGCTCGACGTCGCGGCCGCGCCGGACGACTACAACGGCTACAACCTGGTGGTGTCCGATCTGGAATCGCTGTGGTGGCACTCCAATCGCAGCGCCACCCCGCCGCGCGAGCTGGCGCCCGGCTTCCACGGCCTCTCCAACGGCACGTTCGTCGGTTCGGCAGGGGTGAACCCGGGTAACCCGGATTTAACCGCCCCACAGCCCATCTGGCCCAAAGTACGGACCGGTCTGACCGAGCTGCGGGCCGTGGTCGAGTCCGATCCCGGTGCCGTCGAGCGTTATTTCGCGCTACTGGCCGATCGCACCAAGGCCCCGGACGCGGAATTGCCGAGCACCGGCGTGCCGAAACTGATGGAGCGCAGGCTGTCGTCCCGGTTCATCGCGGACGCCGCGCACGGCACCCGGGTGAGCACGGTGCTGCTGGTGCGCGAGGACGGCTCGTTCGAGATGGCGGAGCGGTCGTTCGGGCGGTTCGGGCGGCGCAAGGACACGGTGTCGTTCGACGGAACCATGGATTTGCCGGCCTGAAAACGACGACTGGCCCGACTCTCCGAGGAGAGCGGGCCAGTGGTCGGTGCGTGGTGCTTACTTCGCCGGAAGCGGCTTGTCGGCCCACTTGGTGGTGCCGTCCGCTGCCTGGAAGGTGTTCATCAGCTCGAGGCCCGCGGCGATCAGGGCCGGGCCACCGACCGCGATGGTGCCGAGGATGCCGCCGATGCCAGCGCCGGCCACCAGGCCGGGGAGGCAGAACGCCGGGATCGTGATGATGCAACCGATGGTCGCGCCGATCGCGGTGCCGACGAAGCCACCGATCGCGGTCGCGATGCCGAAGTTGCTCGCGAACTCGTTCTGCGCGCGCTGGTTCTCCATCGGCGAGGCGATGTCCTGCGCGACGGACGGCTTGGCGACGACCGGCTTGTCGGTGACGACCAGATCCGCGGGCTTCTGCGGGGTGACCTCGAGGACGGTCCCGTCCTTCTTCACCTCGGTCTTGACCGGCACCAGGCGACCGTCGACATCGACATCGAGCGGGAAGGAGACGAGGGTGTTGCCCTGGCCGTCCTTCACGTTGGCGATGGAGAGCTTCGGGTCGGTGGCGGTGGCGCCGTCCTTCTCGGTGATCGAGAAGGTTCCCCCCTTGAGCGACGCGACAACCGTCTTGTCGACCAGCTTGACGGAGTAGTTGAGATCAGCCGGGGCCGCGACAGGCTCGGCATGCGCGGTCCCGAGGCCGATGGTCATCGCGCCGATGACCAACGCGGCACCCGCGGTGGTTCTGCGGAGGTTCATTCAGTTTCCAATCCATCATCAGGTTGCCTGCCCGCCGATCCCCGCACGCGAGAGCGCTCTTCATCAAATCCGGGCGGTCGCCCCGGATCCTCCCCGAGCAGTGTGAAGACAGGCACAGCAGACAGAACGTCGTGAGCGTAATCCACCGGCGAGCCATAAGCGAGAAGCATTACGCGCCTTGAGGACTAAGCCTGTCCTTACCGATTAGGCCGGAAGCCTCGGCGTTTACGGTGTATTGACCTGAACACGCGCTTGGATGGGCAAACCAGGTGTGAGGTTCATCACAGGCGAATTTTGCGTCAAGCCCCAGCAAGAGGGGGCATAGCTCAGCTGCAAATGGTACGACAGATAGCATATGTTACCGGTGGGTAACTTACTGCCGGTTAGGATACGAGCCAATCGGGGCGGCCGAACCGCCCCCGCTCGTGTTGCCTCTAGAGAAAGGTCGCGACATGAATGCCCTGACAGTGACGCTGGGCACGATTGGGGCGACGCTCAGCCTCCTGTGTTGGGCGTCGTTCTTCGGCGGCGTCCGCAACATCGTCCGCGCCATCATGGTCGGACAGCCCGCACCGGATCGCTGGCGACCGTTCTTCCCGCGCTTCAAGCAGATGGTCATCGAGTTCCTGGCGCACACCAGGATGGCCAAGTTCCGCACCGTCGGCTGGGCGCACTGGCTGGTGATGATCGGCTTCATGGGCGGCGCCATCCTGTGGTTCGAGGCCTACGGTCAGACCTTCGACCCGTCGTTCCACTGGCCGATCATCGGCAACTGGCCGATCTACCACCTGTGGGACGAGATCCTCGGCATCGGCACCGTGCTCGGCATCGGCACGCTGATCGTCATCCGCCAGCTCAACCACCCGCGCCTGCCCGAGCGGCTGTCCCGGTTCAGCGGCTCGAAGTTCGCCCCCGCGTACGTGATCGAGGGCATCGTGCTGATCGAGGGCCTCGGCATGATCTTCGTGAAGGCGGGCAAGATCGCCGCCTACGGACATTCCGACCCGTACACCGACTTCTTCACCATGCAGGTGGCCAAGCTGCTGCCCGCGAGCACCACCATGGTCGCGTTGTTCGCGTTCGTGAAGCTGATGTCCGGCATGGCCTTCCTCTACCTGGTCGGCCGCAACGTCACCTGGGGCGTGGCCTGGCACCGGTTCTCCGCGTTCTTCAACATCTACTTCAAGCGTGAAGACGACGGCGGCGTCGCGCTCGGCGCGGCCAAGCCGATGATGTCCAAGGGTCAGCCGGTCGACATGGAGACCGCCGATCCGGACACCGACACGTTCGGCGCCGGGCGGATCGAGGACTTCTCCTGGAAGGGCTGGCTGGACTTCACCACCTGCACCGAGTGCGGCCGGTGCCAGTCGCAGTGCCCGGCCTGGAACACCGGAAAGCCGTTGTCGCCCAAGCTGCTGATCATGTCGCTGCGCGACCACGGCAACGCGAAGGCGCCCTACCTGCTGGCCGGCGGCCGCAAGGACATGGGCGGCGACGAGGTCGGCCTGGTCGACGCCGAGGGCAAGCCGGACGAGGCCGCGCTGGCGAAGATCTCCGACGCGGCCAAGGCCGAGGCCGAGCGTCCGCTGGTCGGCGGCGCCGACGTCGGCGGCATCATCGATCCCGAGGTGCTGTGGTCGTGCACGACCTGTGGCGCGTGTGTGGAGCAGTGCCCGGTCGATATCGAACACGTCGACCACATCATCGACATGCGCCGCTACCAGGTGCTCATCGAATCGGAGTTCCCGTCCGAGCTCGCGGGTCTGTTCAAGAACCTGGAGAACAAGGGCAACCCGTGGGGGCAGAACGCCAAGGACCGGCTCAACTGGATCAACGAGGTCGAGTTCACCGTTCCGGTCTTCGGGCAGGACGCGGACAGCTTCGACGGCTACGACTACCTGTTCTGGGTGGGTTGCGCCGGCGCCTACGAGGACCGGGCGAAGAAGACCACCAAGGCGGTCGCCGAGCTGCTCGCCACCGCGGGCGTGAAGTTCATGGTGCTCGGCCAGGACGAGACCTGCACCGGTGACTCGGCCCGGCGCGCGGGCAACGAGTTCCTGTTCCAGCAGCTCGCCGCGCAGAACATCGAGACGCTGAACTCGGTGTTCGACGGGGTCGAGGAGAAGAAAAAGAAGATCGTCGTCACCTGTGCGCACTGCTTCAACGCGCTCAACAACGAGTACCCGCAGGTCGGCGGCAACTACGAGGTGGTGCACCACACCCAGCTGCTCAACCGCCTGGTGCGGCAGAAGCAGTTGATTCCGGTCGCCTCGGTGTCGCAGAACGTCACCTATCACGATCCCTGCTACCTGGGCCGACACAACAAGGTCTACAACGCGCCGCGTGAGCTGATGGAAGCCTCCGGGTCCACGTTGATCGAAATGCCGCGCCACGGTGAGCGTTCCATGTGCTGTGGCGCCGGTGGTGCGCGCATGTGGATGGAGGAGCAGCTCGGTAAGCGGATCAACGTCGACCGGGTCGACGAGGGATTGAACACGCTCGCGGCGAACCCGGGCGCCACGCCCGGCAAGATCGCGACCGGCTGCCCGTTCTGCCGGGTCATGCTCAACGACGGTGTCACCGCTCGCCAGGAAAAGGGTGAGGGTGAAGGAGTCGAGGTCGTCGACGTCGCGCAGCTGATGCTCGATGCCATCGATCGGGTGGACGCGGCGCAGCTCACCGAGAACCTCACCGTGATCCAGGAGCCGAAAGCTCCTGCGGTCGAAGAGGTTTCCGAGCCGGAACCGGAGCCGGAGACCGCCGCGCCCGCGGCGAAGGCGGCGCCGGCCGGTGGCGGGCTCGCGATGAAGGGTCCCGGCAAGAAGCCGGGCGGCGGGCTCGGCATGAAGGGGGCCGCGAAGGCGCCCGGGGCGCAGGCCGCGGAAGCGCCTGCGGCCGAAGCCGAGTCGGCTGCCGAGGCGCCGGCCGCACCGGTCAAGGGTCTGGCCATGAAGGGTCCGGGCAAGAAGCCCGGCGGCGGGCTCGGCATGAAGGGTGCGGCCAAGGCACCCGGGGCCAAGGCCGAAACGCCTGCGGCAGAAGCCGAATCGGCTCCGGAGGCACCGCCGGTCAAGGGCCTCGCCATGAAGGGTCCGGGCAAGAAGCCCGGCGGCGGGCTCGGCATGAAGGGTGCGGCCAAGGCACCCGGGGCCAAGGCCGAAACGCCTGCGGCAGAAGCCGAATCGGCTCCGGAGGCACCGCCGGTCAAGGGCCTCGCCATGAAGGGTCCGGGCAAGAAGCCCGGCGGCGGGCTCGGCATGAAGGGTGCGGCCAAGGCACCCGGGGCCAAGGCCGAAACGCCTGCGGCAGAAGCCGAATCGGCTCCGGAGGCACCGCCGGTCAAGGGCCTCGCCATGAAGGGTCCGGGCAAGAAGCCCGGCGGCGGGCTCGGCATGAAGGGTGCGGCCAAGGCACCCGGGGCCAAGGCGACACCTGCTCCGGAGGCCGAATCCGCGCCTGCGGCAGAAGCCGCGGAGGCACCGGCACCCAAGCCCGTCAAGGGATTGGGAATGAAGGGCGCGGCCAAAGCTCCCGGTGCCAAAGCGCCGGGCGCGAAGGCTCCGGCCGGCCCGGCGGCTCCCGCCGAGAGCAGCACCGAAGCGGAAACCGCGAGCGCCGAACCGGTTTCGGAACCCACCGAAACCAAGCCGACCGTTCCGGCCAAGGGTCTGGCGATGAAGTCCGGGTTCAAGCGTCCCGGTGCGAAGGCGCCGGGCAGCTCCGCACCTGCGGCTCCGGCCGAGCCCGCGGCGGAACCCGCCGAGGATCCCACTCCGGCGGAGCCCGCTCCGGCCGCGGAATCCACCGCGGAATCCACCGCGGACTCGACTGCGGCAGAGACGGTTTCGGATCAGCCCGCGAACGGTAACGGTGCCGCCGAGCCCGCTCCCCCGGCAGCCAAGCCGGGTGGCCTCGGATTCAAGTCCGGCGCGAAGGCGCCCGGCCGCAAGAGCTGATCGGCACAACTACACAGTTATCCAGATCGACCCGGATCCGCATGATGGATCCGGGTCGATCTGTTTCCGTAGATCAACTGGGGTGCGTATTCCACGAGTATGGGGATTCCGCCGACCGGCGTTCTGATCAGGTGAATCTGTGTGGCTCCGCGCTTCTACATTTAACGAGACACGTGTGGGGAGGCACTGGGGAATGCCTTGCATATAGCGCAATAGCCGCCAGTTCCCTTACGCCACTGTCGATCCCGGCCACGAATAGCTGCAAACTGCGACACGCCCACCGCGTCGGCATCTCGGCGCCTTGCCCCGATTCCGGTCAGCGCCCTATCGTTTTTGGCACATTAGAGCTCGAAATGTTCTCTCTGCCAAAAAGTTTGATACTGATCAGTAAGCCGGCCACTGCTGCTCAGGCTATTAGGAGCGCAATGATCAACAAACGAAAGCTGACAGTTCTCGGGGCCGCACTGGGAATCGCACCCATCCTCGCGGTTCTGGTCCCGGCAGGTACGGCAAGCGCGCACGGATACATCTCGTCACCGGCGAGCAGGCAGGCCCAATGCGCGGCAGGCACCGTGTCCTGCGGACCGATCAAGTACGAGCCGCAGAGCGTCGAGGGGCCGAAAGGTTTGCGCAACTGCCACGGCAACCTTTCCCAATTCGCCGAACTCAGCGACGACAGCAAGCCGTGGAAAGTGCACACCGTCGGCAATTCCGCGTCCTTCACGTGGACCAACACCGCGCGGCACAGCACTTCCAACTGGGAGTACTACATCGGTAACACCCGCGTCGGCGTCGTTCCGGGCAATAACCAGCAGCCCGGTCAAACCGTCACGCACACCGTGAATTTCGGCAGCTTCACCGGTCGCCAGAAACTCCTGGCCATCTGGAACATCGCCGACACCTCCAACGCCTTCTACGCCTGCGTAGATCTCAACATCGGCGGCACGCCCCCCACCTCCACCCCGACCCCCACAACAACGGTGCCGCCCACCACAACGGTGCCCCCGACCACCAACCCGCCGACCACCACCCCACCCACCTCGCGCCCCTGGACCGCAGGCACCGCCTACGCCGCCGGCAACGAGGTCTCCTACGACGGCCTCCGCTACCTCTGCCGCCAAGCACACACCGCCAGCACCGGCTGGGAACCCCCGAACACCCCGGCCCTCTGGCAAAAGCTCTGACCCACCCGTCCCGGACCCCGACCCAGTCGAGGCCCGGGACGCGTGCGTGCCTAGGCCATCGACGTCCATGTCACCGACAAGTGCTGGCACCTGACATCAGTTTTGATACAGTGCGAGAGACACGACTTGGTTCTGTCTCGCTTCGGCCGCCTGCCGGACGCGATGCAATGGTGCGCACCCTCCGGGAGGGCAGATGGATTACGACTGGTCAGCGCTGGATTCGGCGTTCCGGGATGAGGTGCGGGAGTTTCTCGAGGCCAAGCTGACGCCGGAGTTGCGGCAGGCGGGACGGCTGGCCACGAGTGTGTATCCGGACCACGAGGCGAGCATGGCGTGGCAGGGGATTCTGCACGAACGGGGGTGGGCGGCGCCGGCCTGGCCGGTGGAGTTCGGCGGGTGCGATTGGAGTTTGACCCAGCACTACATCTTCAATCGGGAGTCGACGTTGGCGGGAGCGCCCGCGCTGTCACCGATGGGGATCAAGATGGTGGCGCACGCGATCATCGCGTACGGGACGGCGGAGCAGAAGGCCTTCTATCTGCCGCGGATCCTGACCGGGGAAGTCTTTTTCTGCCAGGGATATTCGGAGCCGGAGGCCGGGTCGGATCTGGCGTCGCTGACGATGGCCGCCGTCGAGGACGGCGACGACCTCGTGTGCACCGGCAGCAAGATCTGGACAACCCATGCCACGGAAGCGAATTGGATCTTCTGCCTGGTGCGCACGTCGCGGACGGGAAAGAAGCAGCAGGGCATCACGTTCCTGCTGATCGACATGAACACGCCGGGCATCGAGATTCGGCCGCTGGTGATGACCTCGGGCGAGCAGGTGCAGAACCAGGTCTTCTTCGACAACGTCCGGGTGCCGAAGAGTAACGTGCTCGGGCAGATCGACGAGGGGTGGACGGTCGCGAAGTACCTGCTCGTGCACGAGCGCGGCGGCGCGATGGCGCCGTTCCTCCAGGCGATGGCGCAGGAGATCGCCGTCGAGGCGGCGAAACAGCCTGGACCGGACGGTAATTCGCTGATCGACGATCCGGCGTTCGCGGCACGGCTGGCGGAGGCGCGGATTCGCACCGAGGTGCTCGAAATCCTGGAGTACCGCACGATTTCGGCGATGTCGCGGGGACACAACCCGGGACCCGCTTCCTCGATGTTGAAGATCCTGGCGACCGAACTCAGCCAGAAACTGACCGAACTCGCTTTGGCCGCTGCCGGTCCGCGCGGACGCGTGTATCAACCGCATGCCACGAAACCGGGTGGGCCGATCGCGGAGTTCACCCCGCCGGCCGACGACTACCGCAGTGGTGCGCCGTGGCAGGCCGTCGCGCCGCTGCGCTACTTCAACGACCGGGCGGGCTCGATCTACGCGGGCAGCAACGAGATTCAGCGAAACATCCTCGCCAAAGCAGCATTGGGGCTCTGATGGACTTCACCCTTACCGACGAGCAGGAACTGCTCCGCACCGCGATCGCCGGATTCCTCGGCGCCCGCTACGAATTGGCGAAGAGTCGCACCGCGGCCAAGATCGGCGCCGGTTGGCAGCCCGCCGTATGGCGCGGATTCGCCGACGAGCTCGGCATTCTGGGCGCGATCCTGCCCGAACGGGTGGACGGGATGGGCGGTGGCCCGGTCGAATTGATGGTGATCGCCGAGGAACTCGGGCGAGCACTCGTGGTCGAGCCGTTCGTGGACACGGTCGTCGTCGGCGCCGGATTGCTCAACCGGTCCGGTGGTGAGCGCGCCGACGCGCTGCTGCGCCAGATCGTGTCCGGTGAGGTGCGCACCGCTTTCGCCGCGCTGGAACCGACTTCGGGCCAGACTCTGCACGACGTATCGACAACGGCACGGCGCGAAGGTGATTCGTGGATCATCGACGGCACGAAGACCGTCGTGACCAGTGCGCCGCTGGCGACTCACCTGCTGATCACCGCCCGCACCTCCGGCAGTCGGCGCGACGAGCACGGTATCTCGTTGTTCTGCACCGACTTCGACGCGGACAACCCACCTGCCGGCGTCGAGGTGCACGCCTACCGGACCATCGACGACCGCGTCGCCGCCGACCTCGTCTTCACCGGCTTCCACCTGCCCGCGAACACATTGCTCGGCGTCGAGGGCACCGGTTGGGTCGCCATCGAACCGACCATCGACGAAGCCATCGCGGCCATCGCCGCCGAAGCCGTCGGCTGCATGCGCAAGGTTCTCGCCGACACCCTCGAATACGTCAAGCAGCGCAAGCAATTCGGCCAGCCCATCGGCAGCTTCCAAGTCCTGCAACACCGCATGGTCGACATGTACATGGAACTGGAACAGGCCATCGCCGCCGTCTACCTGGCGATCCACTCCCTCGAAGCCGACCCCCCGACCCGCACCCGCGCCGTCTCCGCCGCAAAGGTCACCATCACCCGAGCCGCCCGCTTCCTCGGCCAGAACGCCGTCCAACTACACGGCGCCATGGGCATGACCGAAGAACTATCCATCGGCCACTACTTCAAGCGCCTAACCGCCATCGAACACGAATTCGGCTCCGCCGACCACCACCTCACCCGCTACGCAACCCTGACCCGCCCCTAGCCCATATCGCTGACCTGCAGACCCGTCTAGCTGCGACGATTTACACAAATGGTCGCATAAGAGACCTATTCTGCACACCACCTGAAACCTGGTACGACGCGCCGGTCGGCTGTCGAATTTCGCTGTGGCGGTGGGGGTTCGAGGGGTCTAGATTGGGTCGGTTCTGGACTGAGAGGGAAACGATGGGTGCCGACGGCGTCGAGATGAGTGTGGTGGGGTTCGTGCTGGAGGGGGTGGCGGAGGCGGCGGTCGCCGAGGTTCCGGCGACGCTCGAGGATGGGGTGCGGCAAGCTTGGGGGCAGGTGTTTCGGCGGCGGCGGGTGCCTGCGGAGCACGTGCTGGCGATCCATGCGGAGTGGGAGCCGGCGGCGGCGGATCGGGAGTTCATGACGCGAAATTTCCCGAACCTCGCCTCGGTGACGTTCACGTTCGAGCGGCCGGAGCCCGACGGGTGGCCGGCGGCGTTCGAGCGGGCCGCGGCGGTGGTGGCGCAGCGCGATGTGGCCGCGCAGGATCTGCACGCGACCTTCGCTTCGGCGCACAGTGACCCGGAAACCGATGCGCCGGTGCTGCTTCCACTGCTGCGGATGGTCCAGTTGCCGCCGCCGCTGTCTGCGTCGCGGGAGCTGATCCCGAACCAGTTGTACCTGCTGGCGGCGCGGGTCGCGCCGACCCCGCGCGGGACATTGGGCATGAGCTGGGTGATGCGCCATCAGGTCGACAGCGGCGAGGTCGATTTCGACGAGGTGCTGACGGAGGCGTTCTCGAACCTGTTCGACGGCATGCGGATCGGGGTCGCCGAGTCCGAGGACGGGACCGAGCGGCTGCTGCTCTCCTTCGAAGGGCAGACCCCGACCTTCATGCCCGCTGCCGCGATCGCCGCGCCGGACTTCCACGAACAGCTGGTCGACCTTCTGGGCGGGGATCGCTTCGTGGCCGGAATCTCCTGCCATGACAAGTTGCATGTGGTGCGCGCGGACTCGAGCTGGCTGGGCGATCTCGAGCGGATGGTGTTCGCGGCCGATCACCTCGAAGAGGATCTGGTCCCGACCCTGCTGGCGATCGAGCCCGGCGGTATCCGCATCCTCAAACAGAACGGCACACCCCTGATGTGAGCCGCTAACAACTCTCGAACGCGGCCTTGATGTAACCGGTGGATTGATAGAAGTAGTCGTAGGCCCAGCGCGCAACGGACAGTCGCGGCTTCGGATCGACGAAGAGAAGCTCTCCATCCCAACACTTTCCGAGGATGTAGCGCGCCCGGGAGATGTGCGGGGTGAAGGTGACGACGATGACCCGGTGCCAGCCGCCGGCCTCCGCCATGCGGGCGAGTTCGCGCCCCTCACCTCGGGTGGTGCGCGGCGACGGATCGAAACACACCACCTCGAAGCTGTAGCCACCGTGGCAGATTCGATTGATCAGCGCGCTGTGCTCGTAGGGGTTGGAGACCAGGACGCGCGGGGCGAGGCCATCGTGGGCCAGCCGAAGGGCCAACCGCTCGCGCCCGTCGTGCGCCCCACCGAGCACGAGTATGGCGTCGGCGGCGACCGGAGTGTCGGTGCGCGGACGGACGTAAACGGGCCACAACGCGGTCACCGCGACGGACACCACAAGGGCCAGGACGAACCCGGCCCAACCCCATCGGCGACGTCGCATCCGATCGATGCTAGCGGGATCAGCGCAGGTCAGGGCATCCGGCCCGATATATGTCGCCACATGTACACCTACCGTTGCCGTGACCCTTGCCTCGGTGACGCGGGGTGGCCACCGGCAGGGCTTATCAATCGATCATGCGATGCACAGTCTTCGGAACCGGGTACCTCGGGGCCACGCACGCGGCGTGCATGGCCGAGCTCGGGCATGACGTCATCGGGGTGGATGTCGACCCGGGCAAGGTCGCGAAGCTGTCCGATGGCGTGGTGCCGTTCTACGAACCCGGGCTCGAGGATGTGCTGCGGCGCAATCTCGACACCGGCAGGCTGCGATTCACCACCTCCTATGCCGAGGCAGCGGCCCACGCCGACGTGCATTTCCTCGGGGTAGGCACGCCGCAGAAGAAGGGCGAGTACGCCGCAGACCTGAAATACGTGCACGCCGTGGTGGACACGCTCGCGCCGATGCTGGAGCGGCCGTCGGTGATCATCGGCAAATCGACGGTGCCGGTGGGCACGGCCGCCGCCCTCGGCGTCCGCGCCCGGCAGCTGACGTCGACGGACGTCGAGGTCGCCTGGAACCCCGAGTTCCTGCGCGAGGGTTTCGCGGTGAAGGACACCCTGCGCCCGGATCGTCTTGTGCTGGGCGTGGATCGGGAACGCGCCGCCGCGGGCTGGGTCGAGGAGATGGTGCGCGAGGTCTACGCGGACCTGATCGCGGACGAGGTGCCGTTCCTCCTAACTGATTTGGCCACAGCCGAATTGGTGAAAGTCTCGGCGAATGCCTTTCTGGCAACCAAGATTTCATTTATCAACGCGGTATCGGAAGTCTGCGAGGCAACCGGCGCCGACGTGACGATGCTCGCCGACGCACTCGGCTATGACGCCCGCATCGGCCGCCGATTCCTCAATGCCGGACTGGGTTTCGGCGGCGGTTGCCTGCCGAAGGATATTCGGGCGTTCATGGCCCGCTCCGGTGAACTCGGCGCCGATCACGCGGTGGCATTCCTGCGCGAGGTCGACAACATCAACATGCGCCGCCGCACCAAGGTGGTGGACATGGCCGCGCGCGCCTGCGGCGGTTCACTGCTTGGCGCGAATGTCGCGGTGCTCGGCGCGGCGTTCAAACCGGAATCCGACGATGTTCGCGATTCGCCCGCACTGAATGTGGCCGGCATGATCCAGTTGCACGGCGCGGTAGTGACGGTGTATGACCCTAAGGCGCTGGAGAATTCACGCCGGGTGTTCCCGACGCTGAACTACGCGACCTCGGTCGCGGAGGCGTGTGAGCGAGCCGACGTTGTGTTGGTACTCACCGAATGGGACGAGTTCACCGCACTGCGGCCGGAGGATTTGAATCGGGTAGTTCGGGCAAAGTCGATCATCGACGGACGGAATTGTCTCAATCGTGCCAACTGGCGAGCGGCGGGATGGGTGTACGCGGGACTCGGTACGCCGTAGAGTTGCGTCGCGAAGGCGGGGTCTACGTCCGGACGAATAGTCCTGCCGTATGCACAGACGCTCGTCGACGGTATGGTCCGGGGAGCGGGCCTTCGCGCTGGCTCGCATGTCGTGAAGTGTGAACGAGATGGGCAGCTGATGAGTTCGGTACTGGGAGTTTCGGTGGGGGCCGGCGCTGTCCGTATGGCGCGACCACACACCGCGAACCCCCACGGGCACGTCGAGGCGCATTCGTTCGATCTGCAGACCATTCCGGTGGGCGAGCAGACCGTGGAGGAACTGGCCGCCGAGGCGATCGGCGTCACGCTGGAGACCACCCCGGGCATCACCGCGACCGCCATCGCCTACCGCAGCGAGCAGCACGCGCGCGCGGTCCGCGCGGCCATGGCGCGCCAGCAGCTGACCAATTACGAGCTCGTCCCCGAGGTCGTCGCCGCGCTCGAATTCGCCCAGTCCACCGGCGATATCCGGGGCATCTCCTCGCTCGTCGTGTACGACCTCGGCAGCTCCGGGCTCACCGTGAGCGTGGTCGACACCCAGACCCGCGAGGTGCGCCACAGCGAGCGCACCAGCGATATCAGCGGCGACTACCTGGACTCGCTGATCCGCGAACAGCAGATCGCCTCCGGCCGGATCGCGCATCCGCCGGACGCGGCCGGCCTGGCCGTGCTGGACGGGCTGTGCCGCGAGGCCAAGGAGCAACTCTCCTCGAACACCGCGGTCGCGCTGCCCAGCGAGCAGGGCCTGGTGTTGCTGGCGCAGGAGAACTTCGAGTCGCTGATCATGCTGGCGATCGAGTCGTCGGCGCGGATGGCGCGCGATGTGATCACCCGCTCCGATCGGCCGGTGCACGGGGTGCTCGCGATCGGCGGCTGCGCCCGGATTCCGCTGGTGGCCAGGGTTCTCGAACGGTGGATGGGCGTTCCGGTGATCGTGCCGGAGAGCCCGGAGACGGTCGTCGCCCGCGGCGCCGCGCTGCTGGCCCGGCCGGTGCTGCCGGAGCCCGTGGCCGCGCCCACGTCGCTCGACCCCGAACTGTCGCCCGCCTGGTTGTCCGCCCCGCCGAAGCGCCGCAAGCGCGAGATCAGCGGTGCGGTGCTGACCGTCAGCGCGCTCGCGGTGGTCGCCGCGATCGGGCTCGGCCTCGGCTACGGCCCGCAGGTGCTGCAACGGGATTCGCACAGCGAGGGCTCTCCGTCGGCGCCGACCACCACCGCGCCGCGCACCACCAGCCTCGCCCCGCAGATCGCCGTCGCACCCGCGACACCGACCGAGTCGGCCGCGGAATCGGTCGCCGCGCCCCCGCCGCGCCGCCAGACCACCACCGAGCCGCCGCCACCCCCGCCCGGCCCGAACACCATTGTCGTGCCCGGCCTCCCGCCGATCGTGGTGCCGACCATCCCGCCCGAGGTGTTCCCCTTCCCACCGCCGCGCTGAACGCCAGTTGAACAGTCGCGATCCCCGCTGTGCCCTCCGCCACATGAGTCCGTCGCAATAAGCTGCGCGTTCCCGCACGCCCCGAATCAGTTGCGCGCGTGCCGGGCTCGACGCTGGGGCTCGACATGCTCCCGCTTGCCGAACGGCTTCGCGAGGACGACCGCGATGGCCGTGGTCAGCGGAACCGACAGGGCGAGCGCGATACCACCCACGGACGAACGAGCGATCTCGATCGCCACCGCATCCCCCGTCAGCACATCGCGAATGGACCGCCCCGCGACGCTGAACAACATCAGCAGCGGCAGCGCACCACCGGCGTAGGCGAGCACCAGGGTGTACACGGTGCTGGCGATGTGGTCCCGCCCGACGCGCATGGCCGCGGTGAAAACCTCACGCCGAGTGGCCGACTCGTCGATCGCCGCCAGCTCGAACGCGGCCGACGCCTGCGTGATGGTGACATCGTTGAGCACACCGAGCGAGCCGATGATGAACCCCGCCAGCAACAGCCCGGTGATGCTGACGTGTTCGATGTAGGTGGCGACGTTGGTGTTCTGCTCTTCGGACAACCCGGTCAGATGCGTCATCTTGATCGCGACCCAGGACAACCCGGCCGCGACGATCATCGAGGTCAACGTCCCGAGCAAGGCCGAACTCGTGCGCAGATTCACCCCGTGCGCCAGATACAGCACGGCATAGAGAATCAGCGCACCCGAGACCAGCGCGACCGGAATCGCCGGTTTGCCGTCCAGCAACGCCGGCAGCAGGAACATCACCAGCACCGCGAAGGCGAACACCAGCCCGAGCAGCGCGCGCAGCCCGCGCCAGCGCGCTACCACCACGATCACCACGACGAAGACCGCCACGATCAGCAGCAACGGCAGGCCGCGCGAATAATCTTCGAACGAGTACATCGGGGTGCCGCTCGGATCGGCCTGCCGCACCAGCCGGAGCTTGTCCCCCGCGTGCAGATCGGGTTGTCCTGGGCCAGGCGGGATTTCGAGCAAGGTCCGGTTGCCCTTGTGCGGCCCGGACTCGATGTCGATCACGCTGCGCTGGCAGGTGTAGGCATTGACCGGCGGCGCGGTCGGCTTGTCCGCGAACACCTTGCCGATCGAGGGGCTGCCGCACGGGCCGATGTCTTGCAGGACCACTGTGCCCGCCTCGGTCTGCACCGCGCCGCCGCCGGCGTTCTGCATCGGCAGCGGGATGTCGATGTGCTGTTTGCTCGGCCACAGCAGGACCGCGGCGACCAGCACAATGACGCCGATGACGGTGAGCAACCCGACGACGACGCGGGCGGCGTTGTCACCGATCGCGATCGGACCGGAGTGGTCGTGGTGATGGTGATGCTCGGTCATGGCTGCGCGGGGCTCCTACCCTGTCCGTTCAGCCCGAGTCGGCTGCCCGCAGCAGAGCTTAAAGGATTTCATTTTCAAAAGCGGGGTGGCGGCCGGAAAGCCGGGCCGGAGTCGGCGCGGAGGCCGGAAAAGGGTTCGGAGGGGGCGGCGGAGAGCAGGGGGATGTCTCCGCCGCCCACAGGCCGGCGGCCCAGGGGGGTAGGCGGCCGAACCCGAGACCAGGTTAACCCAGGGGGGTAGGCAACCCGGCCGGGCACTCGAAAGTGCCGAGTCCTACTGTACACAAAAGTACTTCTAATGCGCTAGCTAGTCTCCAAACTTCGCATATATCCATACATTCGGTCGGTTTAAGAGCTATAAGCGGGGCGACTCAGACGGTAGGACCGTTCTGCGGACTATTGCCGATAGCTCGACAGGAAGTTGCCGAAACGTTCGATGGCCACCGCGAGGTCCCTGGCCCAGGGCAGCGTGACGATCCGCAGATGATCATGATCGGGCCAGTTGAAGCCGGTCCCCTGCACCATCAGGATCTTCTCCTGCAGCAGCAGATCCAGGATCAGCTTCGAATCGTCATGGATCTCATGAACATTCGGATCCAGCCTGGGGAACGCGTAGAGCGCGCCCTTCGGCTTCACGCACGACACACCGGGAATCATGTTCAGCCGCTCCCACGCGACGTCGCGCTGCTCCAGCAGCCGACCGCCGGGCAGGATCAGATCCTCGATGCTCTGATGCCCGCCGAGCGCGACCTGAATCGCATGCTGCGCAGGCACATTCGGGCACAACCTGGACGAGGCGAGCAGATCGATGCCCTCCAGCAGGCCGGACGCGTGATCCTTCGGACCGGTGATGGCCAGCCAGCCCGCGCGATACCCCGCCACCCGGTACGCCTTGGACAGCCCGTTGAACGTGAGGCACAACAGATCTGGCGCCACCGAGGCCAGCGAAATGTGCTTGGCGTCGTCGTAGAGGATCTTGTCGTAGATCTCGTCGGCGAGCAGCAGCAGCTGATGCTTGCGCGCTATATCGGCGAGTTGCTGGAGAATTTCCGCAGAATATACGGCACCGGTCGGATTATTCGGATTGATCACCAAAAGAGCCTTGGTCTTGTCGGTGATCTTCGATTCGATATCGGCGATGTCGGGCTGCCAGTTGCTCGACTCGTCGCACAGATAGTGCACCGGCGTGCCGCCGGCCAAACTCGTCATGGCGGTCCACAGCGGATAGTCCGGCGCGGGGATCAGTACCTCGTCACCATTGTCGAGCAACGCCTGCATGGTGATGGTGATCAGCTCGGAGACGCCGTTGCCCAGGTAGACGCTGTCCACGTCGAGTTCCGGGAAGCCGGGCACCAGCTCGTAGCGGGTGACGATCGCGCGCCGGGCGGACAGGATGCCCTTGGATTCGGAGTAACCCTGGGCATACGGGAGCGCCGCGATGATGTCGCGCATGATCACGTCGGGGGCCTCGAACCCGAACGGGGCCGGGTTGCCGATGTTGAGCTTGAGGATCCGGTGACCCTCTGCCTCCAGCCGTGCCGCCTGCGCGTGTACCGGTCCACGAATCTCGTAGACGACATTCTGCAGCTTCGTGGACTGCTCCAGAACGCGCGGCGGGCGATGCGGTAGATGACTTGGGCTCACCCGTCCTATGGTGCCACCCGTCGCAACCGGATATAGCCCCGCCAGGTACCAATTGCCCGCATTTCACTGGCACGCCGCAAGCGTGTCGGCGGTCTTATCGGCCGATGTGATGAGGACCTCAGGAAGCGGGGTTGCCAGGCGGTATCCCTTTCGCCGCGGTCGCGCCGCAGAATTCCTCGATGCGCTCGTCCAGGAAGCGCGCCTCGACCGCGTCCCGGAAGTCCGGGCCGGCGATCCGCCGGCGCACTCCGGTCAGTCGCTCCTCCAATTGCGCGATGCGCTTGTCCTCCGCGAGCCCGAGCACCGGTCGCAACGCCTCGGCGGCGCCGTCGAGGCTGCCGTTGATCAGGTGCGCGGCCGCGCAGTCGACCCGGGCCAGCGACTCCGCGCCGTAGGAACGCTGCTCCGACGGCCCGCTCGCGTACAACTCGATGGCGCGCCGGGTCGCGGCCAGCGCGGGCTCGGCCTGACCGAGATGGATATAGGTCGCGCCCGCGTAGTACTGCGCCTTCGCGTCGTTGAATCCGAACACCCCGCCGACCTCGTCGTGCAGCGTGTCGGTCGCCGAGACCTCCCGCGCGTCGTCGGCGGCCCGGATGCAGCGGTCGGTGTCGGACGGGCTGCCCAGCCGCGACCAGATCCGCGCCTCGATATTGAACAGCCGCACCTTCGCCGTCGCCGACTCCGCGTACTGATGACCGCTCTGCGCGAGCAACACCCCGCGCCGCGGCCGCTCCGCCTTGTACTCGATCAGCGCGTGCATGCCCCGGGTCCAGGCCCGTAATCCGTTGTGCCCGCACAGTTCGGCGTATGCCCACGCCGCTCTGGCCTGTTCACCGGCGGCGTCGAAATAGCCGAGATCGGTACTCGCATTGGCCAATAGCCCCGACAGGGTGCCGGCCAGCAGGTACAGGTGGCTGGTGTCGACGGGTCGCTGATGACCCTCCAGCAGTCGGTACACCCGTCGCCGCACCCGCAGCATCTCGACCATCATCGGCACCGGGGGGACGTGCACATAGTCGTTCGCGATGCGGGTGACATCGGCGTCGAGCTGTTCCAGCGTTGTCGCACCCACATTCGTGCTCTCCGCCTGGCCGGCGTGCTCGCTGGCCTCATGGGCAGCCGCCATGATCAGATCCCTCTCCGAAATCGCTGCTAACGCATCGCCTCTCATCGCACCGGCGTCTATGAGAGCCAAAAGGTCCGCGTCGCTCGAATATTGGACGCGCGCCGACGCATCGGCGGGCGCATCGATTCCAGGCGGGGTCGGTCCGTCGGCCGTCGTTTGATCGATCATTGCCGCAAACCGTGCCCGCACAACGTCGTCCGACCTGGCCAGGGAGGTATCGAGAGCGGCTTGATTGATCGGACGTGGATGGACCCGGACGCCGCCGGCCTCCCACTTCGACACCAGGCGTTCGTGTACCCCGAGGTGGGCCGCGAACTGCCGGATGCTCATGCGCTTGGCATCGCGAAGGGCACGGGCCTCTTTACCTGACCATTGCCGGACCACGATGTCATCCCTTCCGAACGAACTCTTTCCCAGGGTACGAGGGGTTTGTGAGCACGGCCACATACGAAATAGAGCTGGTATCAGAGTCATCCGAAACGACACTGCTTCCCAGAGGCAGCGGAAGGGCAGCAGAAGGCGGGCGTGCGGGCAATACCGCATCGGGCCCGAGCCCTGGACCCTTGAGGGCGGGAGGCAAGGAGTTCGCCGTGAATGTGGAGAAACTCAGGACTGTCGACGATTGGGTGGCGTTCTACCGGCATGAGTTCGGGCTACCGGTGGCAGAGCGTGGCGGGTTCGTCATGCTGCCGATCACCAGCCGCGTCTGCGTCGTCCACTTGCCAACCGCCCGTGCCGAAAAGGTGCGGGACGCACTGGATCAGCAAGGGACCAGGGGGCCCATGCTGGCCAGGCAGATCCGGTGGAGCTTTCTCGCCGAACCGGACAGTCGGCCGGGAACGCAGGTATTGGAGGTGCTCAATCGTCTCGATATCGGCATTCCTGCCATCGGCAGTGCCGTGATGTTGCCGACCGGCCTCGGACGGTGGACCCGGGAAGGGTGCTTCTGGGTATCCCCGCCGAGACGCGGCGACACGCTGCCACCGCTATCCGTCATCATCACGACGGCGCTGGCGGTGGGAGCGGGTGGCGGGGACTGATCACGCGCCGCGATCGGTTCCCGTTGCCGCCCGGTGCCGGACCGGGCCGAGTCCGCCCCTATTTTCGGCAGTCGACGGGGCGGACTCGGGCCGGTGTCACTGTGCCGACCCGATTCCCGGGCGCACGCTGAAGCGAGCCAAGGCGAGGAAGTCGCTTTAGTGTTGTGCCATGGGGAGCGATCGGCTGAGCGACCTGCGTGGGACGTACCAGGTGCGTGCGCACCAGGTCGTTCCCGCGTCGGCCGCCGCCTTCGCCGGTCTGGATGTGGTGCGCTGCTTCGGGTTCGACGTGCTGGAGCCGGAACCGGTGCGGCGCAGGAAGATTCCGGGCGGGACGGTGAAGATCGTGTTCGCGTTGGAGGGCACGTTCGAGGGGCGCAGTCTGGATCCCACCGCGCTGGTCATCGGGTTGCACGATCGGGCGGGGACGGCCGGGCACGCCGGGCGGATCCGCAGCGTGCAGGTGCAACTCGATCCGCTGGCCGCGCGGCGGTTGCTCGGGATACCGATGGATGAATTGCGCAATGGGGCCGTGGAACTCGCGGAGTTGCACGGACAGGCGGTGCGGCGCTTGGCCGAACGGCTCGCCGAGACACCCACCTGGAGTGAACGATTCACGCTGGTGGCCGACTATTTCCGGGCGCGATCTGTCGACGACGACGCGGACCGGGCGATCACGCACGCGGTCCGGGAATTGCGGCGGTCGAGAGGAATACTGCCGATTGCCACCTTGGCGGCCGAAAGCGGCTGGAGTGCAAGACATTTCCGGCGACGGTTCGCCGAACAGGTCGGGCTGCCGCCGAAGGACTACGGTTCACTGCTGCGCTTCTCCGCCGCGCTCACCGCGTTGACCCAGCACCCGCAGCGCGACCTGTGCCGTCTCGCGGGCGATTTCGGCTACTACGACCAATCCCATCTGATCCGGGATTTCCAGCGCTTCGCCGGGGCGCCACCGGGCCGGCTGCTCGGCTGAGCATGTCCTATTCGTCCAATACCGCGGCGATCGGTGCGTCGTAGCGTTCCTCGCACCTCGACCGCGAAGGAACCTCCACGATGTCCGCTGCACCGATCACCGTGCGGGTGGCCGCCCTCGGCATTGCCATTCACGCGATCAACCATGTTCTCGTCCTGGTGTTCTCGCCGTTCAGCTGGAACGTCGGCACCGTCTTCCATCTCATCCACGCGCCGCTCTATGCCGCGCTCGTGTGGCCGGTCCTGCTCGGCAGGAACTGGGCGCGGATTCTCATCACGTTCTTCCTCGGCGGCCAGTTCCTCGGCCGGTTCGTGGTGTGGGTGATGTTTCCCAGTGCCGGTGCGCATCTGGCCCTGCTCGGCGGGTGGGCGCTCTCGATCGTGGTGCTCACCTTGCTGTGGGCGCCCGGTTCGAGTCGGCGATACTTTTGAGCTACCGAGACTCCGCGGCGTCCACCACTTCGGCGGGCAGCGGGAAGTTCAGGTACGACTTCGACGGCGTCGGACCGCGTTGCCCCTGGTACTTCGAGCCCGCGATGGCGCTGCCGTACGGGTGCTCGGCCGGGCTGGTCAGCCGGAGCAGGCACAGCTGGCCGATCTTCATGCCGGGCCACAGGGTGATCGGCAGATTGGCCACGTTCGACAGCTCGAGCGTGATGTGACCGCTGAAGCCGGGATCGATGAAACCGGCGGTCGAGTGGGTCAGCAGGCCGAGCCGGCCGAGACTCGACTTGCCCTCCAGCCGACCGGCCAGATCGTCCGGCAGCGAGCACACCTCGAGCGTGGAGCCGAGCACGAACTCGCCGGGGTGCAGCACGAACGGCTCGCCGGGGGCGGGCTCGACCAGGCTGGTCAGCTCGTCCTGGCGTTGCGCGGGATCGATGTGGGTGTAGCGGGAGTTGTCGAACACCCGGAACATCCCGTCCAACCGCACGTCGATGCTCGACGGCTGGATCAGGCTCTCCAGGAGCGGCTCGACGCCGAGACGCCCAGCGGCGATCTCCGCACGGATGTCACGATCGGAAAGCAGCACGCCGAGCAGCGTAGCGCCTGCTCGTGCGCGCTCGGCAGGCGCTACGCGGGTGCGCGCGTTTTCGGCGCGCGGCGAGTCAGCGAGGCCGATACTCTCGCATTCGTTCGGGCGCTGGGGCCCGCGACCGAAGGGATCAGCCCATGACCGAGGCTTCACTGTTCGATCTGACCGGCCACGTGTCCGTCGTCACCGGCGGCAATTCCGGCATCGGCCTCGGCTTCGCCCGCGGGCTCGCGCGGGCCGGCGCCGACGTGTGCATCGTCGGCCGCAACCCCGAACGCAATGCCGATGCCGCCGACATCCTGCGCGCCTACGGCGGGCGGGTGCTCGCGCTGTCCTGCGACGTCGGCGACGAGCAGCAGGTGATCGATACCATCGCCAGGGCCGCCGGCGAACTCGGCCGCATCGATTCGTGTTTCGTCAATGCCGGAGTGCCGCAAGGTGTCACGCCGTTCCTGGAGATGGACCTCGCCGAGTTCCGCCGGATCACGTCGATCAACCTCGACGCCGCCTTCGTCACGCTGCGCGAGGCCGCGAAGGTGATGGTGACCCAGGGCGACGGTGGCAGCCTGGTCGGCACCGCCAGTCTCGCTGCCCGCCAAGGTGTTCCGCGCGGGCAGGGTTATGCGGCGAGCAAGGCCGGGCTGATCGCCATCATGAACTCGATCGCCGTCGAACTCGGCAAGCACGGCATCCGGGCCAACTCGGTGCTGCCCGGATGGGTCGAAACCCCCATGACCGACGGCATTTTCGGGTGGGACCGGTTCCGTGATCGGGTGCAGCCGCGCATCCCCGCCAAGCGCTGGGGACGGCCGACCGACTTCGAGTCGGTCGCGGTGTACCTGGCCAGCCCGGCCAGTTCGTACCACACCGGCGACACCCTGCTCATCGATGGCGGCTACAGCATGTTCTGACGCGCGCGGCGCGGTCCTCAGCCAATCCTCAGCGTCGGGATGGGATCGTGGGATGGGTGACCACGAATTCGCCACCGGGCCGGAGCTGGGATCTGGTCCACACACTCGCCGTGTCGGCCGCGCTGCTGGCCGTTTTCGCCGTCGGATTGACCAGCAACGTCATCGGGAAGAACGGGCTCACCGCGATCGACACCCCGGTCGCGGACTGGGCCGTCGCACATCGCAACGGCACGCTGACTCCGCTCGCGAAAATAGTCAGCAACCTCGGTGGCACCGTCGCGATGAGCATCCTGGCGACGGTGGCCGTCCTCGCCTTCGCCTTACGCGGGTATCGGCGAGAGGCCGCACTGATCGCCGCGACCGGCCTCGGCGCGTGGGTACTGGTGGACGGCGGTAAGAACCTGATCGCCCGGCCGCGACCGCCGATTGTCGATCACGTCGTGGTCAAGACGAATTTCGCCTACCCGTCCGGGCACAGCCTCGGTTCGATCGTCGTGATCAGCGTCCTCGCCGTCCTGCTGATCCCGCGGCTGCGTCGTCCGGCGACTCGTTGGGCCGCGGCCGTCGTTGCCGCCATCTTCGTTGCCGCAGTGGGGCTTTCCCGCATCTACCTAGGGGTCCACTGGTCGACGGATGTGCTCGGCGGCTGGTCGCTCGGTGCGCTCTGGGTCATCGTCTGCTTCCTCGGCTACCTGTACTTCGGCCAACGGCAAGCTCGAACGGCAGCCGAGTTCCGCGATCCTGCTCGCGCGCAAGACATCCGCTAGCCGCGCCCTTGGTCCAGGCCGGACAGCTCGACGTGTCGAATGCCGGACCGTCGCATATTGTTCTGGCGGCGAGGGGGTTTCGCCGGTCGACGTGCCCCTGCCGGAATTCGCCGAGGAGGCGCTGTGGTGTTGGTGGACGGGACGGTCGAGCGCGGGTTCGAGGCGGTTCGCGACGCGTTTGCGCAGGCGCAGGCCGAGGACGAGGGTGCCGCTCAGCTGTGTATCTATCGCCATGGCCGGGCTGTCGTCGATCTGTGGGCCGGACAGGACCCGATTTCCGGGAAAGCCTGGGACGGGGAATCGGCGTCGGTGCTGATGTCGGTGTCCAAGGGGGTGACCGCGACCTGCGTGCACATGCTGGTCGAGCGGGGACAGCTCGAGCTGTCCGCCCCGGTCCGCGAGTACTGGCCGGAGTTCGCGGCCGGCGGTAAGGCCGACATCACCGTCGCCGAACTGCTCGCGCACCGCGCCGGGCTGCCCGGTTTCGACCCGGCGGCGGCGATCGGCGCCCAGAAGCTGACCGACTGGTCGATGTGCACCGACGCCCTCGCGGCGATGACTCCGCTGTGGCAGCCCGGCTCCGCGTTCTACTATCACTCCATCACTTGGGGTTATTTGGCCGGCGAGTTGATCCGCCGGGTCACCGGCAAGAGCGTCGGCGATTTCCTCGCCGCCGAGATCGCCGGGCCGCTCGGATTGAGCCTGTGGATCGGGCTGCCGGAAACCGAGGAGCACCGCGTCGTTCCGCAGTTCAGCCGCAAGGAGCAGCCGACCGCCGCGCAGGTGGCGTCGGTACTGGCCAACATCGGGATCGATGTCGAAGCACCCTTGATTCGCACGCTTCTCGCGACCGTCGAGACCCGGGAAGACGGGATTGCCCTGCTCAACACCCGCGAGGGACACGCGGCCGAGGTTCCGGCAGGCAACGCGATCGGCAACGCCCGCTCCCTCGCCCGGCTGTACGCGGCAACGATCGGCGAGGTCGACGGCGTCCGCCTGCTCTCCCCGCAGACCGTGAACCGAGCCCGCCAACCCCAAACCGACGGCCTGCGCGGCCCCGCACCCCTCGACATCCTGCCGATCACCCACCGCTTCGCCAACGGCTACGAAATCAACGGCCCCGCCCACGCCATGCTCGGCGACGGCTCCTTCGGCCACATCGGCACCGGCGGCCGCCTCACCTTCGCCCACCCCGAGTCCAGCGTCGCCCTCGGCTACACCTGCACCAACATGATCTGGGAAGACGTAGCCGGCCCCGACCCCCGCTGGTTGCCCTGGATGGCAGCTCTTCAGGAGGCAATCGCCTGACGCCACCCCTGATCAGGACAGTTTCACTCGATCGAGAATCGACTTGATCAAGGTCTGCTGAGCATCACAACTGGCAGTCGAAGTGTCGTCCAGCTCAACCGCCCGCTTGGACGTGGCCGGAGCAATGGTCACGCTCAAACGGGCGTCGCTGTAGAAAACGGAGACATTGCAAATCCCTCCCTTTTCCTCAGTAACCACTGCCGACTTCCCACCAACATCCATCGTGCGCACAGACGGCAACATGCCAGGCTCCATCCGCGACACCGGCGAACCCGACCCATAGTTGCGATCGATCAGACTCACCGTCACGTAATCACCCCAGCGGCAACCGATGCTGTCCACATCCGCCGCCGCCGTCTTGGTCCGATCCACACGCTGCGGAGCAGTCACATCACCACTCGAGTTGTAAGACATCGCCTCCACCTGCGCCACATCAACCAGCGAACACGGATCGACATCCCGCCAACCGCGCTCCGCCACAACATCTTTACCGCAACCCGGCAGTGCCAGACCGACCATCAAGATGCCCACACCTGAGACAATCCGCTTCATACCTACACCAACCAACTCTTCGGTGGGCCGAGTTCTTCTTCGTCGTCGTACGGGTCGTCATAGCCCGTTCGATCATCTTGAATCACCGCACCACTGCTCGGACTACCGGCGGTTGCGAAGCTGAACGGAATGCCTTGTTCGATCAGGCGGGCGACTTCCGGCGGCCGAGGCCTGCCTCCCTCCACTACCTCGCGCCAGGTGTACTCACCACGAGCGATTGCGGCCTCGCAAGCGGCCAATTGCGGCGACGCGCCAGGTTCCCTGGCCATGGAGTTGAGCTGGGTTTCGGTAATGCCGGCGAAAGGCTCCATATCTTCCTCGGCGAGTCGCTGCAACCGATTTCGTTGAGTCTCCAGATCCGCTAGAGAGTTCTGAAACCGCCGAACTGCGGCTTCCGCGCCGGGTGGTATGTCACTCTTGTCGATCCACATGATTCAGTCCTCCCAAGCTTGCGTTCCGGTCGGCGCGGTATATTTATCCTTCGGCGCGTTCGTGACCTTACTAACGTCAGCGGCGTTGATAATATCGATGCCGAGCTCGAGTTGCTGCTTCCGCTCGTCTACCTTATACCTATCCTTTAGCTTATCAATTCTGCCCTGAAGTTCTTTGGCCGCCGCATCTTGCGGATTCTGCAGCGCCTCGATGACCGCTTTCGCATCGGCGATGACCTGCTTCATCTTATCGAGGGTTTCCGTCGCGTGCTGATAGATTTCCCAGATCGCTTTACCGAGGTCGTACAGGTCCTTGGCGCGGAACAACCAGCCCACGCCAGGGATTAGCGAGGTGGACACCTTCGCGAAGACATCCTTCAGGCCTTTGTCGATCAGCTCTTCTTTGACTTTTTTATTGACATAATCGAGGAGCGTCTTGGTGGCGTCCTTGATTTCTTGAGAAGTTGCGTCGAGAACGGCTTTTGCGATCCTGCCGATCGACCCCTCCCATGCCATGGCGTTGGCCAATCGCAACCCATGATCCTGATAGGCATCCGCCGCTTTGCCGGTCCAGCTCGAAGCAAGCTGGCTGTTACCGGCTTTCAACGTAGAGGCGAGGGCCTCGGCAGCGGTACCTGCCTTGCTGAAGCATTCACCCGCTCGCTCCAACTCGGCCCAGTTGCCGGCCAATGGACCGATGAGCTGCTCCAGCGGACTCCATCCACCAGCTGGACCGAGGCCAACGTTGTCATGCAGCCAAGCGGTGACCTCTTTGATGTTCTTGTCGATATCGGTCAAGATCCCTTTACTTGAATCGATGATCGACCTGATATCACTTTCCCGATGCGCCGGAAGCTCGACGTCCGGGCTATCACCCGCCGGGAACGTGGTCGCATCGTTAACTGGATCTACGTTGTATCCGGTATAGCCGCCATAATTTTCGATCTTCGAATGCGAATCAGCGAGCTTGTCAGCCGAAGTTCTATCCGTGGAGCTGTAGCGCCAGGACGCTCGTTTCAGCTCGTACCCCACCGCGTCCAGATCGACCGACCGGCTGGTGAGGCGAGATGCCATCATGGAGCCGAATATTGCCACCGCGTCATCTATCCCGACGGTATCAATCAAACCGGCGTTATCGAAGGCGCCGTCTCCTTTGTAGGAAAAATCAACCGGCGCCTTGGCGAGAATAGTGGCATTACGTACCGTCTGCGCCAAATTTGCGGAAAGGTCACCCATCCCATAAATATCGCCCGGCCGAGCCGAAAATGTCATGATATCCCTCCCCGATAATGCTGCATGTCTACAAACCTAGGGATGGTGCAAGTCCGGGCGTGAGGCGATGCGACTAACTCCCTCCCGCCGGGGAGCTTACGACTGGCCGTGATGAGGCGCAAGCGGACCTCGGGTCACCGTTACCCTGCACCCATGCATCCTTCGCCCCGTGGGTGAGCGGGATCCCGGACTAGAGACGGCGCCGTCCCCAACGTCCGACAGTCGGCGCAGGTCAGGGGTGTCTGCCAGGACTTTTCCCGGTGGGGGGACAGTTCTGCTAAAGTCTCGGAAGTACCTTTACCGGTCTGCCGATGTAGTTCAATGGTAGAACTTCTGCTTCCCAAGCAGACAGCGCGGGTTCGATTCCCGTCATCGGCTCTCAGTAGTGGAAGCCCCGGCCAGATGCCCTGGTGCAGGGCTTTTTTTGTTGCCTTGACCTGCTGCGCGGAGCGCGGCACTCGGGTTCGGGGGTGTCGAAGCGCCTCGATGCCAAAGCGATTGGTTCGAACCTGTTGCTTCGCCCGCGTGACGGGCAGTCGCGGCGCATCGCGGAGTTGCGCCCTGCCGCTGGGTTCGCTGGCCTGCTCATCACCGGCGGTAATCGGGCAATACACCGGAGGGATGATGCCGAATGGGCAATGCGGGCGATATCGGTGGCGTATCGGGTGCTGCTAGCGTCCTGACTATGCGCTTTTCGATGCCGGGCTCGAATTCTATTGCACTATCGAGTGTTTCGACCGGAGGCTCGTGGACGCCGCTGCGGAAATTGGGGTTCCGGTTTTTGTTTACGGTCGGCGGGTCTGTGCTTGTTGTATTCGTGTATGGCGGTTTTGTCGTGCTGAATGCATTGATCATGCCGCTCAAGACTGGTTTGGCGCAGGTGGGCAGTGTGTTGTTGCGCGGGCGCGAGGTCGCTATGGATGCTACGAACAGCGGCGATACGCTCGGAGACTGGTATGCCCTGGCGGGGTGCTTCTTCGTCGCGATAGTGGCAACGGTCGCGTGGACTGCTCTCGATCGACGGCGGGATAATTATCGGAGTCTGGGGAGGTCATTATTCGAGGTTGCTCGAGTAGGCCTGGTGGTCGATCTTATTGCGTATGGATTGGCGAAAGCGATTCCCATTCAGATGGGATATATGACGCAGCCGGCGCACCAGCTTCCACTGGTTGGCGACCTCGGGCTGAAAGATACGTTGTGGACCTTCATGGGCGCATCGGATATGTACTCGATCGCCACCGGCCTGGCCGAGATCACGGCCGGAGTGCTGCTGCTGTCGAAACGAACGTGGCTGGCCGGCGGCCTGCTAGCCATTGTGGCGATGGCACAGGTCTTTCTGCTCAACCTCTGTTACGACGTGCCGGTCAAGATCCTGTCGGGGACACTGGTGGCCACCGCGATCGCCATCACTGCCCCGTACTGGCCGAATGTGGCGCGAGTCCTCACCAACAGCGTGCCGCTCGCGCCGCGGAAACTGTGGCCGGCGCCGGGGTCCAAATCCGTTCGAGTCGGTGCGACCTCCCTCGGATTCGTTACCGTGGCAGCACATTCGACGCTGATCGCCGTCGTGGCGCTCCTCGCCATTCACAACATGCATTCCCCGCGCTCGGCCCTCGACGGCGAATGGACGGCGCTGTCGTTCACCGTCGACGGCGTACCCGCGACGATGACGGGACTGGAGCCGGGTCCGTGGGCGAACGTGGCCGTCACCGACCGCGCCGACTACACGAGTTTCGTCAGCCAAACCCCCGCCGGGGCCACCACGGTCTGGGCATTGGATCTGCAAGAAGGATCGCTGCTGATCCGCCGGCGACTTTCGGATCAGCCAACCACTATCCGATTCCAGTTGGACGGCGATCACACGCTGCTCCTCTCCGGCACCGTCGGCAACCACGACATCGAAGGTCGGTACCGGCGACGGATCATGCAACGAGCGGATTCCCCCTTCCGATTGGTCCAGCCCGGCCCCGATGCCGACCTGCCTGCCACGTCGTGAGTGCTCGCTCGCCGCATGAACAGCGGCACTTCCGAGGTGCGACGCCGTAACTCTGTTGCGGGCGCAGTACCGGAGGGGGAGCTGGGGTGGCTCGGTGGGGTGATGTGGATGGGGAATCGGTGGGTCGACGATCTGGGCATGTTGATTGGTCGCGCTGTATTGGTTGCGGGGTTGGCCGCCGTACTTGGTTCGGGAGTGTTGGCCGCCTGCACGTCGGAGGCCGAGCCGAGTGCTTCGCTGAGGTGGCAGCCCTGTTCGGAGAATGCTGAATTCGATTGCGGGACAGTCAGTGTTCCGATCGACTGGGCGCGGCCGGAGGGGGAGCGAATCGATGTCGCTGTGGTGCGGGATCGGGCTGACGGGCCAGCGGAGAAGGTGGGGACGTTGGTTTCGTTGCCAGGTGGGCCTGGTGGGTCGGGAGTGGATGAAATCCTGAAGGGTGGAAAGTTTTCCGCGGAGCTGCGGGGGCGGTTCGATATTGTCAGCATCGATCCGCGTGGGGTGAAGCGGAGTCATCCGGTGCAGTGTGATGCGGGGCTGGTCAAGTATCGGCCCGTTCTGGTTCCGGAGTTGGGTGGGCGGATCGATGAAGTGCACTCGTATGCAAGGGATCTCGCGGCCAGCTGCCGGCAGTACACGGGGACGCTGATGGATCACCTCGATGCGGTGAGTATCGCGCGTGATGTCGAGGCGGTGCGGTTGGCGCTCGGGGTGAACCAAATCAGTACGTACAGCCGGTCTTACGGGACGATGCCAGCGCAGGCGTACGCCGAGCTGTTCCCGAAACACTTGCGCGCCATGCTGTTGGACAGCGTGGACGATCACAGTCTGGACGGCCGGGCCTTCCTGGCCAGCGAAGCACGAGCGGGCAAGGACACTTTCGGCGAGTTCGCGGCGTGGTGCGCGCGGGATACGCAATGCGCGCTGCATGGGACACCGGCCGATCAGGTTTTCAGCGATTTGTACGCCAAGGCCGCGCGCGGTGAGCTGCGCGATCCCACCGATGCGGCCAAGTCACTCGGCGCGTTCGATCTGAACGCTCAGCTCATCCAGCGGCTCTATCGGCCCGAATGGTCCCGGCTGGCAACGGATCTGCGCGCGCTGACCGACCAGCCCGCCGGAAGCCCGCTGCCACCCGCCCCGGCGCAGCTGCAAGGTAAACCCGCGCCGATGCCGGAGATCACCGTCTGCTCGGACTGGACGTTCGACATCGCGAACCAGGACCAGTGGACCCGGCTGTGGCGCGAACAGAACGACAACTCCGCGCCGCTGCGCGCCCACTTCGCCTGGGGCGCAGGCTCTTTGTGCTCCGGATGGCCGATCCCGCCGGCGAACCCGGCACATCGCCCGCAGATCGTGGACGGCCCACCGGTGCTCATCATCAACTCGCTGCACGACCCGGCGACACCGCACGAGTGGGCGGAAGGCGTCGCGAAGAACACGCCGAACTCGACCCTGCTGACCTACGAAGGCTGGGGCCACGGCATCTACGACCGCTCGCCGTGCACGACGACCGCCGCCGATCAATACCTCATCAACCTCACGATCCCTCAAACCCGCTGCCCCGCAGCCTGATCGAAGTCGGCACGGGACGGTGGCGGAACGCGCGAGCGGTCCGCCACCACTCGTCGTTACAGCGAGACGACCAGCCGCCAGAGCGAGGTGACTTCCGCGGCACGAGCGGCATGCAGCGGGTCGGAGGCGTCCTGCGCACGGGGATGCCGCGGCGTCGTATCGGTCTTATCGATGACGTGCAGCCCGGCTGAATCGATCATGGCGAGCAGGTCGTCCCGGGTCCGCAACCCGAGATGCTCGGCCAGATCGGACAGCACAAGCCACCCTTCACCATCCGGCTCGAGGTGATCGGCGAGCCCGGCGAGGAAACCGCGAAGCATGCCGCTGTCCTGGTCATACACGCCGTGCTCGATCGCGGACGTCGGCCGGGCTGGCAACCACGGCGGATTACAGACGACGAGGTCGGCGCGACCTTCCGGGAAGAGAGCGGGGCCGACGATGTCGACGGTTCCGGCGAGACCCAACTGGTCGATGTTCTCGCGCGCACAGACCAGCGCACGCGGACTGTCATCGGTACCGACGACCTGACCGACACCGCGCCGAGCCAGCACCGCGGCCAGCACTCCGGTCCCGGTCCCGAGGTCGAACGCGGTGCGATGCAGAGCCGGAAGCGGCGTGGCGGCGACCAGATCGACATATTCGCCGCGAATCGGCGAGAACACCCCGTAGTGCGGGTAGATAGTCGCGTCCAGCGCAGGTATCTGCACGCCCTTTTCCCGCCACTGGGCCGCGCCGAGCACACCGAGCAACTCGGTGAGCGCGATGAGCATGGGCTCGCCAGACTGTCCGTACACGTCGTCACACGCTTGGCGGACATCGGGCGCGCGACGCAGCGCGAGCGCGTGATCACCCTCGAGCTGAACCAGCAGCTTCCCGAGCACCCGCGCACGATGATTACGCGCCCGGCGCTGCAACCGGAACGACTCGGCCGGACTATCCCCTGGTCCAGGCGCTTTCCGATCGACCCGGCGACTCATCGCCTGAAGCAGCTGACGAGCATTGTGATAGTCACCGCGCCACAGCAGCGCCGTCCCTTCACAGGCCAGGCGATACGCGGTCTCGGCATTCATCCGGTCGTCGGCGACCATGATCCGGGTCGGCGCCGGCGTCGCGCTTTCGGAATGCCAGGGAACGGTTCGGACAGTATCGGCTTCGGTCCAGGTCATCATGGACATCGGCGACTCCTCGTGATCGAGCATGCAGGGGCACGGGGTGCACCGCGACGAGGAGTTGTAAAGGCTGGGTGTTCCTACCGCGTCGAAGTGCGCGAGGAAACGTCACCGAGAACCATGCCCAATGTCATGACCGACCCTTCCGAATAGATGCGTTCCAAGTTTCGCACACCCACCGAGAACCGCCACGACCAGGGCCGATTACCCCCGAATCACCCGGCGAGCCCCCTGACCTCCACATCCAGCCGGCGGAATCGACTGCCGTGGAACACGAGTGGATCGACATCGGTGCGGGTGGCGATGCGATGGATCCGCAGGATGACGACCGCGTGGTCACCCGCGGGCACCTCCGCCTCCGGCACGCCTTCGATCCAGGCGGACGCACCCTCGATGAACACCGCCTCACCGGTCCCCCGGTGCAGTTCGGTGCCGCGGAAGCGGTCACCGTTGCGCGCACCGAGCGCCCGCGCGGCCTCCTGCTGATCGGTGCCGAGCAGGCTCAGCCCGAGATGGCCGGCGGCGGCCAGCTTGGGCCAGGTCGAGGACGAATTCTGCACGCAGAACGACACCAGCGGCGGATCCAGCGAGACCGGCACGAACGTGCTCACCGCGAGACCGTGTGGCGTGCCGTCTATTTCGGCGCACACCGCGACCACGCCACTGGGGAAATTGGCGAAGGCGCTGCGCAATCCGCTGCCGTCCGCGGGAAACTCGAAGAGCTCATGCATGATTCGGCACCTCCGCGGTGACGGCCAGCGCCTGCGCGACGGAACGCCAGCGGTCGCTGTAGCGATCGATCACGCCGTCCTCCTGGAAGGAGCGATCCGACAGGTACAGACCGGGCAGCGCCGCAGTGGCGCCCAGCTCGACCAGGACCGGCTTGAGCAGCAGGTCCGGCGCCAGCGCGTGCACCGGTCCCGCGCCGAGCATCACCGGAACACCGAGCACACCGGCCAGTCCGGTGCCCCCGTCGAACTGCTCGAGGAACAGTTTCAACAGCCCGGTGTAGGTGGCCTTGAAGGTCGGGCTCGCGAAAACGACGAGCTCCGAATCGGATACGGTGCGCACCGCCGCGGCAACCGCCGGATCACCCCAGCCGAGCAGGGCGGCGCCGAACTCGACCAGGTCGATCACGGTGGGCTCCACCTCGGGACGCAGCCCCTTCGCGACCAGCGTGGCCGCCGTCAAGGTGCGGGAGGCGGGCTTCGGATTGCCTACTACGACCGTCACTGTCACTGTTCGTATCCTTTTCGATCACTTGCTGTTTCGACCGGCAACCCGGTCAGATCACGCCGTGCAACGGTGGCGCGGTACCGTGCAACAGCGCACGGCCGAGATGCTGGTATTTCCATCGGATCGGATCGTGCAGGGTATGTGTCCTCGCGTTGCGCCAGAAGTGATGCAGATTGAGCTCCGCTGCGGCACTGCGTGTTCCGCCCACTTCGAACAGCGCACTTGACACCTCGATGGCCGCTCGGTCGGCAAGCACCTTCGCCGCGGCAACCGCCAGCGATGCCCGACCGGCGGCATTCTCCTGTTCGCTGTCTTCCACTGTGCCACGCGATTCGAATCCGGCAAGCCCCTGTTCGGGGGGTTGCGAAACACCCACGGTGGCCGCGTCCACCGCGACACCGGCGGCGGTGAGCGCCGCCTCGGCGGCCGTCACCGCGACGGACAGCTCGCCGAATCGCTGAATCACCAGGGGGTCGTCGGCGGCGTCGGTGACACCGGCTTCGAACCACGGGCGACTCGACGTGCGCACGAACTCCGTTGCCGCGCCGAGCGCGCCCCGGGCGATCCCCGCATCGATGGCCGCGTGCAGCAATTGCGCGAACGCGCCGTAGCCGGTGGGCGCTTGCACGGCAGCCGAACGACGGATCAACTGATCCCGCTCGACCAGCACCTCCTCGAACACGACGGTGCCACTGCCCGTGGTTCGCTGGCCGACGCCGTTCCAGTCGTCGATGATCTGCACGCCTGCGGAATCCGCCGGCAGATAGGCGATGTACTCCCCCGGCTCCAGCCCGCTGTTCCCGTCGAGATCGTCCAGTCTGGTCAGCACGGCAAGCAGATTCGCGAACAGCGAACCGGTGCAATAGAACTTGCGGCCATCGACCCGGAATTGACTCCCTGCGGGCCGGACCGTGGTGGCGATGTCGGCGATCGTCGCGCCGCCGCGCTCGGACTGCGCGTTGGCGATGCGCCCGCCGTCGAGCACCTGCGCGAAGTAACGCTTGCGCTGCTCGGCGGTGCCGGCCAGCCGCACCAGATTCACGTAAACGAAGTGACTGTGCGGAATCTGCGCGATATTCGGGTCGGCGCCGGCGAGGATGCGCACCACCTCCGCCACCGCGCTCGGCGGCAGGTCCGCGCCGCCGTACTCGGCGGGCACGGTGATGGCGAGCAGCCCGCTGGCCGCGAGCCGCTCCACCTCCGCGTGCGGCAATATCCGGTCACGGTCGCGGGCGGCCGCACCCGATGCGAACTCGGCCGCGAGATGTTCCGCGACCGAAAACGCTTGTGCGGCCGAGGTAATCCGATCGGCCGCGACCGCGGTCATCAGCCGACCGCCGCGACCGGCCGCCGCGCGGCCTCCAGTTCCCGAACCAGCGGAAGCACTTTCGCACCGAAGTACTCGACCTCCTCCTGAAAGTGCAGGAAGCCACCGAGAATCAGGTCGACGCCGAGCTGCCGGTAGGCGACGATCCGCTCGGCGACCTGCTCCGGCGTGCCGATCAGCTTGGTGCGGAACCCGTCGTTGTACTGCACGAGATCCTCGAACGAGGAGTCCGCCCACATGCCCTTGCGGTCCTTGGTGGACGCCCCGGCCTGCTGCACCGCGTCCCGGAACCCTTCCACCGCAGGCTTGTTCGCCTTGTCGACGATCTCGCGCAGGGTGTCCTTGGCTTCCTTCTCGGTGTCGCGGGCGATGATGAAGCCGTTCAGTCCGAACTTCACCTCGCGCTGGTTGGCCCTGGCAATCTCGCGCAGGTCGTCGAGCTGCTCGGTGACGCCGTCGAAGTCCTTGCCGTTGGAGAAGTACCAGTCGGCGTAGCGGCCGCCGTTGCGCCGGGCCGCGGTCGAGTTACCGCCTTGGAACAGTTCGGGATTCGGGCGCTCGGGGGTGTTGAGCGGCTTGGGCTTCAGGGTGAAGTCGCGGATCCGGTAGAAGTCGCCGCCGTAGTTGACGTCGTCCTCGGTCCAGATCTTGCGGATCACCTCGAGGAATTCGGCGCTGCGCCGGTACCGTTCGTCGTGCTCGAGCCACGGCTCGCCGAGCGCGGTGAATTCGCCCGCGAACCAACCGGATACAACGTTGATGGCGAAGCGCCCGTTGGAGAGGTGATCGGCGGTGGCGCCGAACTTCGCCAGCACCGCCGGATGCCAGAGACCAGGGTGGATGGCCGCGATCACCTTCAGCCGCTCGGTCGCGCCGAGCAGCGCGAGGCTGAACGAGGTCGACTCGTGCTGGAACTCGGCGCCGTAGGAGGCGGTGTAGCGTACCTGGGACAACGCGTAGTCGAAGCCGTTGTTCTCCGCGGTCTGCGCCAGTTTCTTGTTGTACTCGAAATCCCAGCCGGTGCGCTGTTCGATATCGCTGGTGACCAGTCCCCCGCTGACATTGGGCACCCAGTAGGCGAATTTGATCTCTTCGGCAATCTGCTCCGTGGTCATTGTGTGCTCCATGGGGTCGGGGGTAGCCGTCGATCTCCTCCCACTCCAGCACCGCGACCCGACCGGCACGAGGGTTTGAATCTGTGCGATCGGATCGCGGTACCGGGAATGTTCGGGTCTCAGGCGTGGGTGAGGGTGTTCGCGAAGGTGGATCGGTCGAACTTGCCTGCGGGTGCGAAGCGGCCGAGCAGTGCCTCCGCGTCTTCGCCGGTGACGCTGGTGATGAAGGCGTTGGCCGCCGCCACCGAGTCGACCGCGAGGAACGGCTGCGGGTGGTGCAGCAGGCCGACCAGGGCGGCGGCGAACTTCGGCTCGACGGCCGCGGCCGCGAACAGCGTGTTGCCGATGTCGGCCAGCTCGGGGTCGCCGAGGAACAGCCGGGTCACCTTGTTGGCGGCATCGCCGCGCACCGCGAGGAAGCCCGCGTACTGCTCGCTGAGCCACGCCTCGTCGAACCGGCCGTCGTGCACGGCCGCGGCCGCGACGAGCCGCTGCGCCTGGATCAACCCGCTCTGCGCGCCCTGACCCGCGATCGGGTCGTAGGCGGCCGAGGTGTCGCCGAGCGAGGCCACCACGTGACCGCCCGCGGTCCGACCGACACCGGCCCGGACCACCGGCCGCACCGCGCCCTTCAACCAGGAGTGCGGGTCGTCGGCGATCACCTGGGTGGCCAGCACCTCGGGCAGATCCCAGTCGATGAAGTCGCGGTAGAGGTCCTGCACGATCCGGTGCGCGGATTCGGCGGAATCCGCTGCGGCGAAACGGGTTTCCCATTCGCTGCCCGGCCGGGCCCAGCCGAGGAACGCCCAGCTCGGGCCCGCGTCCTTGTGCAGGTACGGACCCCACCACGCCTCGCCCTGCTCGGCGAAGATGGAGAAGCCGCTGTGCCCGCCGCCCGCCGGGCTGCGATGCGCGAAAAAGTCCTTGTCGTAACCGATTCCGGTCACCGTGACGGTGAGCAGCGAACGCTGCGGCGCGTCGTACGGGGTGCGCGTCTCGTCGATCGGGAACAGGTCCGAAAGTCCGCCGCGGCCGGTGGCGACCAGCGTGAGGTCGTTGGCGGCGGCGATCGGGTCGAGGGATTCCGGGGTCACCGGCTCGACCACGAACCGGCCACCGCGTTCCAGGAAAGCGGTGAGCCGTTCATCGGCCTTCAAGCGGGTGTCGACGGCGATACCGACGTAGCCGTCGAAATTGCCGTCGAATTGGATCAATTCGGCGCGATCCGGTCCGGCGATGCGGACGCTGAGTCCGGAGTGCCGTGGCGCCCGCGCGGTGTAGGTGTCCAGTCCGAGCGCGGATTCGGCCTGCTGGGTGATGCCGAATTCGAGCGCGGTGCCGGTGGCGGGCACGTCGTCGCGCAGTGCGCGTTGATCGCGATCGCTGTAGAGGGTGACGTCGAATCCGGCGTCGAGCAAGCCTAGTGCCGCAGTGACGCCGGTTTGGCCGGCCCCGATTACCGCGGCCGAACGGGTGGAACGGGGAACGGAATTCTGCGTTGTCATGTTCGGATCATCCGGGCTGTGACGTGGCCCTCGTGAGTGTTGCGATCAGCGAGAATCAATGAGCAGACAGAAGTTTTCCCTGGCGTACCATTCGGGCCATGTCGTTCACCGTTGCCGATCTGACCGGAGACCGGACCGAGCAATACCAGCAGCTCGTCGCGCAGGCGGAGGCGCTGGTCACGGGCGAGCACGACCGCGTCGCCAACGCCGCCAACCTGTCGTCGCTGGTATTCCACGCGCTGCCCGAACTGAATTGGGTCGGGTTCTATTTCTATGACGGAAACGAGCTCGTCGTCGGGCCGTTCCAGGGTCAGCCGGCGTGCGTTCGTATCGCCATCGGGAAAGGCGTCTGCGGGACCGCGGCACAGACCAGGGAAACCCAACTGGTGCCCGATGTGCACGCGTTTCCCGGGCATATCGCGTGTGACGCGCAGACGCGTTCGGAAGTGGTTATTCCGCTGGTGCACAATGGCGAACTCGTCGGCGTCTTCGATCTCGACAGTCCGAAGCCGGATCGGTTCGATGACATCGACCGGGCGGGACTGGAATCCGTCGCGCGGGCTTTCCTCGCGGCGCTCCCTTCGTGATGTTCCGGCGAGCACCGAAGTGCTCGCCGGAAACAGCTAGGCACTCGGTGTAGCGACCTGCGCCCCTGGGCGCGAGACCTCGTCGGGAAGTGCGGTGGATCCGGGTGCGCCGATGCGGTAGCGGGCACCGCGATGCTCGTCGGGTAGCCGATCGCCCGCTTCGAACAGTGCGTTGCGCAGCGTGCCGGGGACGTAGTCGGTGGCATAGGCGCCACGTTCGGTCAGCACCGGAACAACGTGCCGCACAACATCTTCGAACGAGCCGGGCGTGATGGCGTAGGCCAGGTTGAAGCCGTCCAAGTCGGTGTCCTCGACCCACTCCTGGAGCCGGTCCGCGACGGTGGCGCCCGATCCGACGAACACCGGGCCCATCCCGCCGATACCCGCCCACCGGCCGATATCGCGCACCGTCCACTCGCGGCCGTCGTCGTCGAACTCCTGGAAGGCGGCGACCGCGGACTGAATGGCGTTGCTCTCCACCTGCCCGATCGGGTCGTCCAGGTCGTAGCCGGACAGGTCGATCCCCATCCAGCCGGACATGAACACCAGGCCGCCCTCGATGCTGGCGTAGGACAGGTACTCCTCGTGCTTGCGCTGTGCCGCCTCGTCGGTGGCGTCGGTGATGATGGTGGCCAGGGCGTAGATCCGGGCGGAGTACGGGTCCCGACCGGCCTCCCGTAGCGACCCGCGAATTCGGGAAACCGTCTGGGCGAGAAGTCGTTTCGACGGCGCGGCGATGAAGATGGCCTCGGCGTTCTCCGCGGCGAACCGGACGCCGCGGGTCGAGGCGCCCGCCTGATAGATCACCGGCGTGCGCTGCGGCGACGGCTCCGAGAGGTGGATGCCGGGCACGGTGAAGTGCTTGCCCTGATGGCCGATGTGGTGCACCTTCGCCGGGTCGACATAGACGCCGGCGGTGGCGTCGCGGACCACCGCGTCGTCCTCCCAGGAGCCTTCCCACAGCTTGTACAGGACCTCCAGGTATTCGTCGGCCTGGTTGTAGCGCTCGTCGTGGTCGAGCTGGTCGTCCGCGCCGAAATTCCTTGCCGCCGAGGGCAAGTAGCCGGTGACCACGTTCCAGCCGATGCGGCCGTTGGTGAGGTGGTCGAGGGTGGAGAGCCGGCGGGCGAACGGGAACGGATGCTCGAAACCGGTGCCGGTGGTGATGCCGAACCCGAGGTGTTCGGTGACCGCGGCCATGGCCGAGACGAGCAGCAGCGGATCGGCCACCGGGATCTGCGCGCCCTGCCGCAGCGCGGCGATGTCGGTGCCGCCGTAGACGTCGTAGGTGCCGAGCACGTCGGCGATGAAGATGCCGTCGAACCGGCCCTGCTCCAACAGTTTCGCCAGTTCGGTCCAGTAGCCCAGCTCCTTGTACCGGTGCGACTGGTCGTCCGGATGCCGCCACAGTCCCGGTGATTGATGGGCGACGCAGTTCATGTCGAAGGCGTTGAACCGGATTCGGCGGGTCACTGCTGCGCCTCCGCCGCCGGCTTGCGTTCGCCCGCGCTCCAGGCGAACGGCAGTTCGGCGCCGTTCAGCAGGTGATCGCCGATGGCCCTGGCCTTTTGGATGGCTGGATTGTGCACCGAGATGGTGCGCGCGTTGCGCCAATGCCGGTCCAGCCGCTGGCGTTCGGAGACGACCGAGGCGCCGCCGACCTCGAAAAGCAGCGTGGTGGCGGGCAGCACCAGGTCGATCACCGCGAGCTGGGCCTGTGCGGCGGCGAGTTCTGCTGCTACCAAGGACTTTTCGTCCTTCGCGCCGCCGGCGAGCACGCCGTCGAGGACATCGGCGACGGCGAGCACGCTCGACTTGGCGGCGAAGGCCGCGGCCGAGAGGCGGCCGATCACCTGCTGTACCAGCGGATCCTCGCGCGGCACACCGGCGGCGGAGTGCGAGTAGCTGCGCGTCCGCCCCGCCACCCATTCCCGTGCGTCCAGCTCAGCGCGCTGCGCGATGCCTGCCAGCACGGCGAGCTGGACCAATTGGAGATACGAGGTCGCGTAGGTCGGGCCGGGCGCACCATAGCCGGGACCGAGGATGCGCTCCTCGGAGACCACGACATCGGTGAATTCCGTTGTGCCGCTGGCGGTCAGGCGCTGGCCGAAGCCATCCCAGTCGTCGTGCTGACGCACGCCCTCGGCGTTCGCGTCGACGAGCACGCCCACCCGCTCGCCGTCGCGGTCCGCGGCCGCCAGGATGTAGTCGGCGTACAGCGAGCCGGTGCTGTAGTACTTCACCCCGTTGAGCAGCCAGCGGTCGCCGTCCTTGGTCAGCCTGGTGCGATAGCGGTCGACCGCGCCCACCCCCGGCTCGGTGATCGCATTGCCGACCAGCGTGCTGGTCACCGTCCGCAGCCACTGCTCGCGGCTCGGCCCCGGCTCGGCCAGCAGCTGATCCTCGACGAAGGAGAAGTGCACGCGCAGCGCCTGCGGCAGGTTCGATTCGGCCGCCGCCAGCTCGATCAGCAGCCGGAACAGCTGGCGCACGGTGACCCCGTACCCGCCGAACTCGACCGGCACCCGCAGTGCGCCGAACTTCGCCTCGCGCAGCCAGCCCACCTCCTCGAACGGCAAGCGTCGGTCGACTTCGCGCGCCACCGCCCCCTGCGCGATGCGGTCGAAGATCGGTCCGAAGACCGCATCCAGTTCGGCGTCTGTGGCGGATTTGGCCTCGAGGGATGTCATCACCCCACGATCGCGCAGCACCCTGCTCGGCTCACGGGTTGCGCGCACCGCGATCGAAATGATGGTCCGCCGGAGTTGTCGGTGGGTCCCGCTACAGTCGCGACGTGGCTGGATCGCAGTACTCGTTCACGGCGGAAGTGTGGGAACACGCCGGTATGGGGTCGTGGCATTTCATCTCGTTGCCCGAGGAGATCGCCGACGAGATCGAGGAGCGGTACGCCCAGCTCGCGGGTGGGTTCGGGTCGGTCCGGGTGCACGTCACGATCGGGACCAGCCGCTGGTCGACCTCGCTGTTTCCAGACAAGTCACGCGCCACCTACGTGTTGCCGGTGAAGAAGGCGGTCCGCACCGCCGAAGACCTCGGCGCCGGATCGCAGGCGCGGATCGAGCTGGTCGTCGCCATGTGAGACGGTCAGTACTCGCGCGGACCGTATTGCAGCGAGCCGGGCGGATACCCGCCCCCACCGGCGAGCGCCGCTCTGCGCTTGCTGCCGCTGCGCTTGACCGCGACGACAATGATCACCACGAGGCCGAGGATCAGCCCACCACCGCCGATGCCGAACGCCGCGAACAGCTGGAAGACGAACGAATCACCGAGGCCGCGGCCGACGGCGGCGGTTCCGCCGGAATCACCCTTCGTGGTCACGTGATAGGTGCCCGGCTGCTTCGCCTCGAACGAAAAGGCGGCTTCGCCACTGTGTTTGCCGAACGAGTAGGTGACCGTCGCGTCGTACTTGTTCAGCGGCACAGCCGAACCGGCCGGATCGGTGATCACGATATTCACCCGGCCCGCGAGACCTTCGAAATAGACTGTGTAGCCGCCGGTTTCGGTCAGCCGCACATCACCGGAGCCGGGCACCGGGATCCGCTGAAAATCGTCGATCTTGCCGGAGGTCTGCGTGATGCCGAAAATCCCGAGCCCGAGGCCGCCGAGCACACCGATCGCGATGAGCAAGCCGCCGAACGCGAACCACCAGCCGGACGGCGTGATTCGTTGCGGCGCGGGCGGATACGGCGAATTCTGATACTGCGGTTGCATGCCGGCCTCATCTCCCCCGCCGACACACGCATCGACGCGACCTCAGCATAAAACGAATACCGCGGTCGCGCCGATGAACGAAGGGGCGTGGGTCAGCGCGGAGCGGTCATGCATTCGGTGGCGATGCGGGTGCTCGCGGTGCGCGCCTTTTCCGCGTCGTCCTTGCTCATGCCGAGGGTCTCCTGGTCGGCGGCCTTGGTGTCGTACTCGTTGCTCACCATGACCCGCAGACCGTCCTGCGAGATGCCCTGGTCGATGAAGAGTTTCGCGGCGCAGTCGGCGAGCTGCTGACTCTTGAGGCCCTTGTCCTGCAGGGACTTGGCGAGGTCCGCCTGCGTCACCGTGGGCGCTGCCGCCGCTTTGTCGTTGCCGCATGCCGCGAGCACCGGCAGCGCGATGAGCGCCGCGGCGATCAGGGAAATCCGCACCTGAATCCCTATCTGTCGAAATGGACACTGTCGTCGAATGGACGCTGTGGGACGTCGGCCACGATGGTACCGATCAGTGCGGAAACCTTCGTACGAAGCAGATTTTCACAAATCCATGGCGGCGCGCAGCGCGGTATCCAGGCGTTCGAGCGTCTCGGTTTCCATCTCGTCGACGCGTTCGGCGAGCCAGCCACGGAAGATGCGGCCGATGTTGCCCGCGTGCACCCAGCCGTACCGCTCTACCGGCACGGCGAGAATGTCCTGGGGGTCGTCCTCGACCACCTCGGCGGCGATCAGCCAGGGCCTCGGCGACTCGTTGATGCCGTCACTGCTGATGAGCACGACTGTGCGCCGTCGCGGCGAACCATGCGGGTTGTAGATCCACAGTTCACCCCGCCGCACGCATCGCCTCCTCGGCGGCGGCCATCTCGGCCGCGTCGGCGGCGGCCTGAGCCGTCACATCGAGTGCCGGACCACAGCCGGTGCGCACGGCTTCGCGCCGCGCGGCCTTCGATATCCACGCCGAGGGCGACATGCCCGCGCGGGCCGCGGCCTGCTCGGCGAAGGACCAGGCGGCCTCGTCCAGCGAAAGGGTGACCTTACGCGTTGCCATACCATTTATCGTACCGACTTTTCGGGCCGCTGCCAGCGGAAATTGTCCGGTTCCGCACAGGAGATCGCCAACTGATGGCTGGTGACTGCTGTTACTGTGGGCGCACGGCCGGGCGAGAGTTGGGATGACCATGTTGAACCATCATCGGGTCGGTAGCGGCGAACCCTTGGTTCTGGTGCACGGCATCGGGAGCCGGTGGCAGGTGTGGGAGCCGATCATCGACACGCTCGCCGAGTCCTATGACGTGATCGCCGTCGATCTGCCCGGCTTCGCGGGATCCGCGCCCCTGGCCACCACGACCGTCGACACGCTCACCGATGCGCTCGCGGAATTCCTTGCCGCACAGGGGATCGAGCGGCCGCACCTGGCGGGGAACTCGATGGGCGGGCTGATCACGTTGAACCTGGGCGCACGCGGGCTGGCCCGCTCGGTCACCGCGTTCTCGCCGATTGCGTTCTGGGACAACGCCGGTCGCGTGTGGTGTCAGCAGTCGCTCGGCAAGTCACGGATGCTCGTTGGTCCGATGAAACGTGCCCTCCCGACCATTCTCGGCACCGCGGCGGGCCGAACGGTGTTCCTCGGCTTGGTCTTCGGCAAACCGTGGGCGGTCAGCACCCAGATCGCGGTGGACACCGCGAACGGCGCGGCCGACGCACCGGGGTTCGAGCCGGCCCTCGCCTCGTTCGACGACGCGAAACTGCACGAAATCGGCGCTCTGGCAGACATTCCCGTCACCATCGCCTGGGGCAATCGCGACATCCTGCTGACCTATCGCACGCAAAGCCGCCGAGCCCGTGCGGAACTGCCGCACGCCGAACACGTCACCCTGCACGGCAGCGGCCACACGCCGTTCTACGACGATCCCGCCGCGTGCGCGCGAGCAGTGCTGGACACCGCCGGCCGGTAGTTACCGCGGCGGACGCGGCTCGGTCAGCGTGTCCGGATGCGCCGTCCCCAGCAGGATGCGCACCGCATTGCGCCAGCGGTGCTGGATGATTCGGTTCCGATCCACCTCGCCGGTCAGCAGCACCCGCATGGCGAGGCCGGTCATGATCTCGATGGTGAACTCGGTGATCGTCGGCACCCGCGGGTCATCCGGGAACTCCGCGCGGAAGACGTCCCGAATGCTGTTGTGCATCAACTCGAACAGCCGATGCTCCAGCGGCAGGAACGCGGCCAGCAGCTCCGGGTCGGTGCGCGCGCCGACCCACATCTCCAGCGCGGCCCAGAACGACGGCCCGCTGAGCATCCGCATGGTCAGCTCGACGGCGGCCTCCAGCCGATCCGCCGCCTCCGGCAGCTCCGCGAATTCCCTGGTCAATTGGTCGAATCGGCGCGCGGCGAGATGTTCGACCGCACCGGCGAGCAGGTCGGCCTTGGTCGGGAAGTGATGCTGCAACGTGCCGCGCGGCACGCCCGCCCGCTTCTGCACCTCGAGCGTGGTGGTGCCCGCGTAACCGACCTCGATCAGGCTCTCCACCGCCGCGTCGAGCAGCCGGGCGCGCATCCGCGCCCGGCGTTGCGCCTGGGTCTCCCTGGCGCGTTCGCCCGCGGCGGTCAGCGACCCTGCCACTGGGGTTCGCGCTTCTGCGCGAAGGCGAGCGCGCCCTCTGCGGCATCCTTGGAAAACAGTGCGGGCAAGGCGATTTCGCCCTGCTTGGCGAACGCCTCGGTCACCGTCCAGTCCGGTGACTCGTCGATGATCCGCTTGCTCGCGGCGACCGCCAGCGGTGCGGCGGCGGCGATTTCGGCGGCCAGCTCCAGGGCTACGTCCAATGCGGCGCCGGGCTCGGTGATCCGGTTGACCAGGCCCAGTTGGTAGAGCCGGTCGGCACCGATCCGCCCGCCGGTGAGCGCGAGTTCGGCCGCGATGCTGCGCGGCAGGCGCTGGGTCAGGCGCAGCACGCCACCGCCGGCGGCGACCAGGCCGCGCCGCACCTCGGGGATGCCGAACTGCGCGTTGTCGGCGGCGACGATGAGGTCACCGGACAGCGCCAGCTCGAAGCCGCCGGCCAGCGCGAAACCCTCGACGGCCGAAATCATCGGCTTCACCGGGGGTTTCGCGGCGATCCCCAGCGGTCCGCGGCGCTGGGTCATCGGCATCTCGCCCTTCGAGGCGGCAACGAGATCCATTCCCGCGCTGAAGGTTCCGCCCGCGCCGGTCAGCACCAGCACCCTGGCGGTGGCATTGGCCTCGAACTCGTCGATGGCGGTCTCGATGGCCTGCGCGGTCGCGAGGTTGATGGCGTTGCGCGCCTCGGGGCGGTTGACGGTCAGCACGGTGATGGCGTCACGCCGTTCGACCAAGATCAGGTCATTCATTTGACAGTCCTTTCGAGCAGGGTGAGCTTGTCAGCAGCGGCGATGTCGGCGGTGGCGCCGAGCGGGTCACCGTCATCGAAGGCCGCGACCGTCTCGGCATCGGACGCCCGGACAAGTATGCGGGCACCGTCCGGAGTCAGAGCGCTGACCACGACGGCCTCGGGCTCGTCGGCGTGATCGGGCGCGGGGCCCTTGCGATAGGCGACGGTGTACGACTCGACGGTGGCCGGGCCGGTGTAGCCGGGAGCGGCATCCCGCCTGGCGGTGGGCACCTCCGCTTCGATCGAATGGAACAGTTGCGCAGGCGGTTTCGCCGAGTACACGCCGACGCCGTGTTTGGTGATGTACCAGCCGAGCGCGGTCGCCAGGCCGTAGGCGTCCGGATCCTCGCGCAGCAAGCCGACCAGGGTCGCGATCGAATGAGTCGTGTAGTTGTTGCCGGGCCCACCGCCGAAGGTGAGCCCGCCGGTGACCGACAGCGGCCGCGCCGGATCGTCGATCGGCAGACCGAGCGCCTCGGCCGCGACCTGCACGGCGACCGGGAAACAGGAGTACAGGTCGATGTGCGCGACGTCGTCGATGCCGAGGCCGGCCGCGCCGAGGGCGGCCTGCCCGGCGGCGGCGATGGCCGGCGAGGCGGCCAGGTCCGCGCGTTCGGAGACGAACCACTCGTCGGTCGCGGTGGCGCCGCCGTGCGGGAACACCCAGCGGTCCCGCGGCACCCCGGCCGCGGCCGCCGCGGACGCGCTGCACAGGATCAGCCCGGCGCCCTGATTCACCGAAAGATTCGCGATGAGCAGCTTGGGATACGGCGTAGACACCAGCCGATTCGAGGGCGTCGGCGTCACCAGATCGGCGGCCGGCTGCGGCGTGGGCTGCCACGCATAGGGATTGTTCGCCGCCACCTCGGACAGCCGCGACCACAGGCCGCCGATGCGCGCCCGATGCTGGTCCTCGGTCAAGCCGAGCCGGCCGCGCAGGGCGGTTTCCATCAGGGCGTAGAAGTAGACCGGGCCCCACAGGCCGGCCGCGGTTTCCATGTCGGAGTTGGGCGCCCGGTCCGAGCCGACGAGTTCGGTCGGCTGCACGTCCTCCGGCTGCTCCGGCCAGTCCAGCGCGGCGCCGGTGCGGGTGGCGGTGTTCCAGGCGGCGACCGCCTCGGCGCCGGTGATCAGCGCGATGTCGGAGCGGCCGTCGGCGATCTCCTGGGCGACCGTGTTGAGCAGGCGCTGCGGTGCGTCGCCGCCGAACCGCACGGACTGGAATGTTCGCTTCGGCGTCGCACCCAGTTGGCCGGCCACCAGCGCGCCGAGGTCCGGGTACGGCCTGCTGACCGGCGCCGCGGCGGCGATCAGATCGGCGGAGCGCAGCAGCCGATCGCCGGTGCCGCTGTCGGCGCCCGCGCGGCGGAGCGCTTCGGCGGCGAGTTCGACCGGACCCGGCAGACCCGGTTCGCCGCTGCGGTGCACGGTCTGTCCGGCACCGACCAGCACCGGCGTTCGGGGATCCATTCCCGCTGGCAGCATTGTTCCTCCGAATGATCGCGCGGGCCGTCGACGCGGATTTCTCGCGACCATCGACGCAGTTACCGTCAGCATTGACGGTAACCTGAGTTCGATTAGAACAGAGTCCAGACGACCGGGCAATGGCCCACTGCCATTGAACTGACTCGCGGGTAAGATCCGGGAATGGGCACCAACATCGCGCTGCGCTTCGACGGCGACCGCGCCTACGTCTCCCTCGACCGGCCGGACAAGCACAACGGCCTCACCATCGACATGCTCGGCGACCTGATCGACACCGCGCACACCATCGCCGGCCGCGACGACGTGCGCGCGGTCATCCTGTCCGGCAACGGCCCGAGCTTCAGCAGCGGCCTGGATATCGCGAAGGCGACCGGCGACCCGCTGTCCATCGTGCGCAGCTTCGTTCCGCTGCCGTGGCGCGGCACCAATACCTTTCAGGAGGCCTGCTGGGCCTGGCGCAGGCTGCGGGTTCCGGTGATCGCCGCGGTGCACGGCCGCTGCTTCGGCGGCGGACTGCAACTCGCGCTGGCCGCCGACTTCCGCTTCGCCACGCCGGAATCGGAGTTCTCGGTGATGGAGGCCAAGCACGGCCTGGTGCCCGACATGACCGGCGCGGCCACCCTGTCCCGGCTGATCGGCGTGGACAAGGCGCTGCTGCTGGCGATGACCGCGGACACGGTCGACGCCGCCTACGCCGAACGGATCGGCCTGGTCACCGAGGTCACCGCGGATCCGCTGGCCGCCGCGGAGAAGCTCGCCGAGCGCATCGCGACCCGCTCGCCGCACGCCGTCGCGGGGGTCAAGCGACTGTTCGACAAGGCGTGGGAGGCTTCGACACGCCGCACCTTCGCCATCGAACGTGCGACGCAGTTGCCGCTGATCATTCGGCTGGCCACGACGCGGGGCAAGCCCACCGGGAGCTAGCCGTCAACGAGCCCTTTTGCGCTACGCACCACATTTTCGACGACTGCGCTGCTAGCATTTCCTAGAGATTTGCCAGCCAGTCGAATTGTGGTGCGTACACACCGCGAATGGTCTGTGTATCGCGGGAATCAGTGTTTCGCATTGCTTCTCGGCGAGGACACGGAGGGCTCACGAACCTTGACCAAGACGGCAGCCATCTTGCTTTCGGCGTTGACGGGCGCTTCGGCATTGTTTATCACCGCGAGTACCCCCGCCATCGCCGACCCAAACACCATCAATCCGATTCCGGTACTCAACGGGAGCAACGGCCTGCCCAACCTGGTCGGGCGCACCAAGGCCGTGTTCCAGATGACCGGCATGGCCAGCCCGAACAACACTCAGGCCTACAACGTGCTCGGCACCGATCTGGGCATCATGTGGGACAACGGGAACGGTGAGCTGCTGACCGCATTCGGCGACACCGCGGGGGTCGGATTCCCGAACCTTCTGGCCGGAAGCATGTGGTCGTGGCGCTCCAATATCCTGACTCGGAGCCACACGCACAACCCGTCCGGCGGCATCTATTTCGACAGCGTGGTCCGGGATGTCTTCGGTCAGGCGCGGGATCTGATTCCGAGCCCGAAAATCCCGTTTCTGGAGATTAGCCGCATTCCGACGGCGGGCATCTCGGTGGGTGGCGTCCAATTCATGAGCCTCATGTCCGTGCGCAGCTGGGACGAGGTCGGGCAGTGGACCACCAACTACTCCGGGCTCGCCGCGTCCGGGGACAACGGCGAGACCTGGGGCGAATTGCCCGCGACCCGGCGCCCGGACGACGGCGGCAACAGCAACTTCCAGATGAACGCCTTCCTCAAGGACGGCGGTTTCGTCTACGAGTACGGCACCCCGGCCGGACGCAATCAGGAGGCGTTCGTCGCACGGGTTCCGGAGGCTCAGATCGCCGACCTCGGCGCGTACGAGTACTGGGACGGCGGGGCGTGGAAGCGCGGTGACGTCAACGCCGCGGCGCCGATCATGTGGGGCGTCGGCGAACTGTCGGTGATGTACAACGCGTATCTGGGCCAATACATCTCGCTCACCACCGACCCGTTCAACTCGGTGGTCATGCGGCGCGCCTCGGCGCCGACCGGTCCGTGGAGCGATCCCGAGGTGCTGATCGACACCAGGGAGCTGCCGAGCGCGTACGCGCCGTCGATCTTCCCGTATCAGACCGGGCGTGATCTGTACTACCTCACGACCGTGCACAGCCAGTACAACGTGCTGCTCATGCGCACGCCGCTGTAAAGGGTTCCAGCTCCTGAACGACGACGATCCGACACGGCCTTGACCTCAACAATGCTTGATGTATGAGGCTTGGCCGGGTTGGATCGTCGTCGTTCAGGAGGAACCATGGGAACCGTCGCACCCGAGATCGCCACCGTGCGTGCGTGGCTCAGCGCCAACGCGCGTCCGGTCATCGATACCGATCCCGGTTACGCCGGGCCTGATCTGGATCTGCTGATCGATCGGCTCGGGTCGGCCACGGTGGTCGGGCTCGGCGAGTCGACGCGGTTCTCCCGGCAGATCTACGGGGTGCAGGAGCGGATCTTCCGCGCACTCGTCGAGCGACATGGGTTCCGTGGGTTGGCAATTCAGGACAGTGCCAGTTCCGGCGAGCGGTGGGATCGGTACGTGCGGACCGGAGTCGGCGATCCCCGGTCGGTGCTCGCCGGCTCGTGGCTGCCGTGGCGGACGACGGAAACCGTTGCGGCACTGAAGTGGATCCGCGCGTTCAACGTGGCGCATCCCGATGACCAGGTCCAGGTGTTCGGGGTGCAGCCGCCCAGCGCGGAGCCCGCGGACTACGACGTGGTGCTCGACTATGTGCGCCGGGTCGCGCCGGATCGGCTGGCCGCCATCGAAACTCACCTGACGCCGATCCGCACCGCGCATCAGTTGGACGAACACGTGCAGCGGCATCAGGGAGTTCATCCGGGACGTCCGTTCGCCGAGGACGCCCGCGATGCCTTCGCTGTGCTCGAAAGCCTGCCGACCACAACGGAATACGCTCGGGTCCGCACCCATGCGAAGCTCATTCTCGACTTCCACGAGAACAGCGTCGCCGGACAGGGCGGATTCGCCCGCGACGAGCGGCTCTCCGGAGAGCGGGTCATCGATCGGCAGCGCGCGACGGGCGCCAAGATCGTCTACTGGGACGGCATCGCCCACACCACGAGCCTCCGATTGGCCATGGGCGCGGCGGAATTCCGCGGCATCGGCGCCTACCTGCACGAGGAGTTCGACGCCGGCTACGTCTCCGTCGCCCTCGGCTTCCACCACGGCGACCTCGGCCGGACCACCGCACCCGAGCCACTGCCCGATCTGGTGGACGCGATCCTCGGCACGGTCGACCTGCCCGCCTACTACGTAGACCTGCGCGACGACGCACCCGGCGAAGTGCGGGAATGGCGCAACGGCCCGGCCAAGGCCCGCGTCATCAGCGGCATCTACGACCCGGCGAAGGACGCCGACGCCAACATCAGCGTCGCGTCGCTGGCCGGCGCCTTCGACGTGCTGGTGCACATCCGGGAAACCTCGCCGGTCCACTGGCTGCCCGCCGAGGATCAATAGACTCACGGACATGGATGCGACCGAATGGGACGAGCGCTACGCGCAAACCGAGTTGGTCTGGGGCGCACCGCCGAACAACACCATGGTGGAACACGTCTTCGGGCTGGACCGGAGCACGCCGCTGCGGCCGGACACGCCCGACGGCGAAGCGCCCGAACTGCCGCGCGCGCTGGACCTGGCCTGCGGCGAAGGCCGCAACGCGCTGTGGCTGGCCACCCACGGCTGGCAGGTGCACGCCGTCGACTACTCGCAGGTCGGCGTCGACAAGGGCCGCACCATCGCCACCCGCCTGTCCCGTTCGGTGCGCAGCCGCATCACCTGGCAGTGCGCCGACGTCACCGACCTCGACGCCGCCGAGATCACCGGCCCGTTCGAGCTGGTCCTGATGGTCTTCCTGCATCTGCCGGCCGACCAGCGCAGCAAGGTGGTCCGCCGCGCCGCCGAACTGCTCGTCCCCGACGGCACCCTGCTCGTCCTCGGCCACGACACGACCAACCTCATCGACGGTTACGGCGGCCCCAAAGACGCCTCCGTCCTCTTCACCCCCGACGACATCGTCGCCGACCTGCAAGAGTCCGTTGCCGACAACCGCATTCGCATCCGTCTGGCCGAACGCGTTCACCGTCCGACCGAGGGCCGCGACGCGATCGACGCCTTGGTCATCGCGACCCGTCCCGAACCGGGATCGGCTGAGATCGAACCGGTTTCGTGAGATCACGGCCCGAGTAACTGCCAGTACAACGCCCAGGGCACGAACACGACTCCCGCGAGGATCAGCAGCGTGAGCCTGACCCGCATCGCCCCGCCGACTCGAGCCCGGTTCCGCCACCAGGTCAGCGCGGTCGCGGCGGTCGCGAGCAGCACCGCGCAGGTACAGAGCTGTAGCAGTAGCCAGGGCAAGGTGCGGCCGGCGACGAAGGCGGTCGCCCCCTGGCCGCCGGTGGCGAAGATCGACAGCAGGTAGATCACCGTTGCGACGACGGCCACGAACCCGGTTGCGGACAACAATCGGGCGGGCCAGCGCACCGGGCCTGACTGTTCGCGCCGCCCGAACCAGGCGGTGAACGGGTATCCGGCGAATCCGATCAGCAGCACCGCCAAGGCGGCATACCGCACCGCGGCCGCCTCGTACCAAGCTCCGCTCGACGGCGGCACGCTGGTATCCGCTTGTGCGGGAACAGGTTCGACGCTGGACAGCGGAGCCCGACCGGCCACGACCGACTGCACCCACGAGGTCATCACGTCGGCGTATTCGGGTCCGAGCGCACCGAGCGCCTTGCCGTCGACGACCAGACCACCGACCTTGTCGAAGCCATCGGTGGTGGCGTGCCCGGCATGGCCCGCTCCCGGCACGAACCGGATGGTGGCGTGCTGGTTACCCGCTCGATCCAGCGCCCGCTGGAACACCGCGGCGCTCTCCGCCGGCGGGCAGAGCGTGTCGTGCTCACCCCACAGCGCCAGAACCGGCAGGTGCAGCCGTTCGAGCACCGGCACCGGGTCGTAACCGGCCTCCGGGAACAGCCCGGTCTCAGAGATCAGCAGCGCCCCCGGACGCGCGACCGCATCCCGGAACGCTCCGGAAACTCCGCGGTGGCGCAGCTGATTGCCCAGGTTCCAGGTCTGCGTGCGCAGCGGGTCGAAGCCGGACGCGCCGATCGTGATCAGGAACGCGACATCCGGCGACTTCGCGGCGGCCAGCGGCGCGACCCAGCCGCCCTCGCTCAATCCCCACAGTCCTACGTTCGCCGGGTCCACGTCCGGTCGATCCCGCAGGGCGGCCAGACCGGCGAGCGCGTCATCGGCCAACAGGTCGAAGTCCCGTTCCATCAGGGAGTAGCCGTCGGCGCGCTTGTCGAAGGCCAGGGCGACGATGCCCGCCCGCGCGAAGGCCTCCGCCTCCGGGACGTACTTGGCCCGCGGACCCGGCCCCGAACCATGAACCAGGACGACGCCGGGACGCTTTCCGCCGGCGGCGCGCGGGACGAACACGGTGCCGTGCAACGTCAACCCGTGGCTCTGGAAGGAGACCGCTTCCTGGATCGGAGCATCGTCGCCGGGAGCGGCACCGGCCGGGCCGATGCTCGCGCCGAAGCACGCGACCATGGCGATCGCGACGAGCAACGGACCGCGGAAAAATGTCCGATGGACCGCCGGCCTGCGGTTCAACCAGCCGATCAGAGGAATTCGCATGTCTCGGACGCTAGCGACGGAAACGTCGTCCTACATCGGGCTGCGGTCCTAGACCCACAGTCCTACAAGCACTTTCGATCTACCACCGCCGAGGGATGCGGTTACCGAGCAGCACGGCCTGGAGCTACGGCCAACGACATTGGGGGCGTGTCCACAGCAAGCGGCGTGGCTAGCGTTGCGGGCGATCCATCCGCAACCGAGGAGCTGTCCGATGAGCCGTACCGTGCTGAAAATCGTTGTCGCCGTGGCGATCACCCTGACGGCGGGAGCGGGCGTGGCGAACGCGGCGCCCAGCGGAATCCCGTTGGAGCCGAGCAGCCAGGCGGATCCGGTCGGCGCGGAGGCGAGCCCCATCGGCGTATCGCCCGGGTCCAGCAGCGCCGCGTCCTTGGCCTGCCTCGTGCAGTCGATCTCTTACGGCGCCAAGTACTGCCTGTGATCGGCTAGCTACTCCAACGCTCCAACCAGGGCGTGACCGTGTCGGCGATGACGTCGAACCCGGTGCGGAACGAGTGCGGCTGACCCGGGATCACCCGCACCTCCGCGGCGTCGGCGGCATCCGGGATGCCGAACGGATCGCTGCCGCCGTTGATAACGACCACTTCGATATCGCCCGCGTCGAGCAGTTCCTCGCGCCGCGTCTTCTCCGGCTTCCCCGGCGGGTGCAGCGGGAACGACAGCGCGATCACTCCGCGCGCCTGCACCGCGATCGCCGTGCGGCAGGCCACCCGCGCCCCGTTGCTGCGCCCGCCCTGGATCAGCGGCACCTTCTTGATCCGCTTGCGCAGGTCGGCCACAATCTCCAGCCACGCCTCGTCCTGCTTCACCGCCGAGCCCGGCGCGCGTCGCCCGGCGACCCGATACGGCTGGATCACCCTGGCGACCGCACCGCCCAGGTCCAGCGCGGCATCGCGCACGGTCAGGATGTCCTTCGCGTCGACCCCGCCGCCCGAGCCGTGGGTCAGTACCAGCAGGAACGCGGGTTTGCGCGGCCGGTCGAGCTCGATTTCGGCCGGTCCGGCGCTCGTCTCGATTCGCACGCTTCACGGTAACCCGGGTCGGCGTGTCAACCGGTGACACCGCGCGCGGCGCTGTTTTTCGCGTCACATTCCCGCTCGAGCCTTTGCCAGTCCATTACCGACCGGTAATATAGGTCGTAAGTTACCCGCGAGTAGCATGCGGAAAACCGGCTAACCGGTAGACGAGAAACGGGCGGGAACGGTCAACCAACCGACCGCACCAACTCAACGGAGAGTGAGTACTGACATGGGTCACTACAAGAGCAACGTCCGCGACCTGGAGTTCAACCTCTTCGAGGTCCTCGGTCTCGGGTCCATCATCGACGGCGACGCCTACGGCGACCTCGACACGGACACCGTGAAGGAGATGCTCGCCGAGGTACGTCGCCTCGCCGAGGGCCCCCTCGCCGAGTCGTTCGCCGACGCCGACCGCAACCCGCCGGTCTTCGATCCGGAGACGCACACCGTCGCGATCCCCGAATCGTTCAAGAAGTCCTTCCGCGCGCTGCAGGAAGGCGGCTGGGAGAAGCTCGGCATCCCGGAGGCGCTCGGTGGTCTCGGCGTCCCGCGCACCGTGCACTGGGCGATCAGCGAGCTGATCCTCGGCGCCCAGCCCGCCGCCTACATGTACGCCGCAGGCCCCGGCTTCAACACCATCTTCTACAACAACGGCACCGACGAGCAGAAGAAGTGGGCCCAGATCGCGATCGACCGCGATTGGGGCGCCACCATGGTGCTCACCGAGCCCGACGCGGGCTCCGACGTCGGCGCCGGCCGCACCAAGGCGGTCAAGCAGGAAGACGGCACCTGGCACATCGAGGGCGTGAAGCGCTTCATCACCTCCGCCGATGCCGACGACATGTTCGAGAACACCGTCCACCTGGTGCTGGCCCGCCCCGAGGGCGCAGGCCCCGGCACCAAGGGTCTGTCGCTGTTCTTCGTGCCGAAGTTCCACTTCGACCACGAGACCGGCGAACTCGGCGACCGCAACGGCGTCTTCGTCACCGGCGTCGAGCACAAGATGGGCCTGAAGGTCTCCGCCACCTGTGAGGTCACCTTCGGCGGCAACGGCATTCCGGCCAAGGGCTGGCTCGTCGGCGAGGTGCACAACGGCATCGCGCAGATGTTCGACGTCATCGAGAACGCGCGCATGATGGTCGGCACCAAGGCCATCGCCACCCTGTCGACCGGTTACCTGAACGCACTGGACTACGCCAAGGAGCGCGTCCAGGGTGCCGACCTGACCAAGATGACCGACAAGGCCGCGCCCCGCGTCACCATCACCCACCACCCCGACGTGCGTCGTTCGCTGGCCAGCCAGAAGGCCTACGCCGAGGGCCTGCGCGCGATCTACCTCTACACCGCCGCGCACCAGGATCCCGATGTCGCCCTTCAGGTTTCGGGCGCCGACGCCGATCTCGCGGACCGGGTCAACGACCTGCTGCTGCCGATCGTCAAGGGTGTCGGTTCCGAGCGGGCCTACCAGTACCTGACCGAATCGCTGCAGACCCTGGGCGGCTCCGGCTTCCTCCAGGACTACCCGATCGAGCAGTACATCCGCGACGCGAAGATCGACTCGCTCTACGAGGGCACCACCGCCATCCAGGCGCAGGACTTCTTCTTCCGCAAGATCGCCCGTGACCGCGGCGTCGCGCTGGCCCACGTGGCCGGCCAGGTGCAGAAGTTCATCGACACCGAGGCGGGCAACGGCCGGCTCAAGGGCGAGCGCAAGCTGCTCGCCACCGCACTCGAGGACGTGCAGGGCATGGCCGCCACCCTCACCGGCCACCTGATGGGCGCCCAGGAGAACCCGACCGAGCTGTACAAGGTCGGCCTCGGTTCGGTGCGGTTCCTGCTCGCCGTCGGCGACCTGCTCATCGGCTGGCAGCTGCTGCGTCAGGCCGAGATCGCCATCAAGGCGCTCGACAACGGCGCCACCGGCGCCGACGAGTCGTTCTACCAGGGCAAGGTCGCGGTCGCGCAGTTCTTCGCGCGCAACATGCTGCCGGAGCTGACCGCGGTCCGCACCATCCTGTCGAACCTGGACAACGACATCATGGAGCTGGACGAAGCGGCGTTCTGATCCACTGAATACGCGAAAACGGCCCGGATCGCTCCGGGCCGTTTTCGCGTTTCTAGGTCACCGGGGACGCGACCGGTTCGTCGACGACCACCAGATTCCCGCCGAGTTGTTTGGCCTCGTACATCGCCTCATCGGCCCGCCCCAGCATCGAGTAGGGCCGCGGCAGCTCACACGGCCCGTCGAACACGACCACCCCGATGCTCGCGGTCACCGAGATCGTCTCCGCGAGCGCGTCCTCGTCCCGCCGCACCACCTGCGGCTCGGACACCGCCAGCCGCACCTGCTCGGCCGCCGCCCGAGCCGTCCGGTCCTTGACCGGCCCGAAAATCACGAACTCTTCACCGCCCGTCCGCGCGACCACCATGCGCGGGCCGCGCACCGCGAGCAGCCGCTGCGCCGTGCGCGCCAGCACCTCGTCACCCGCCCGGTGACCGAAGCGATCGTTGATCGCCTTGAACCGATCGAGATCGACCGCGATCGCGCACATCGGCCCGCGGCAGCCCGAGCCCGCCATCGTCGCCAAGTGCAGCTCCATGCCGCGCCGATTCAGCAACGTGGTCAACGGATCGCGGACCGCGTCCTGCCGCAGCACCCAAAAGCAGAACTGCATCGCCGGCATCATGACCACCCCGCAGGCCGCGGTCATCAGCACGATCACGGCGCCGATCATCGGATCACCGCCGCCGGCCACCATCCGCCCGGTCAGCAGCACCACCGAGAACACCGTCCACGCCGCATGCAGCGCAAGCACTTTGGCGTTGTGCATCACCGCCAGGTAGCCCCCCGTGATCACCAGCAGCGTCAGTCCGAGCGCCCCGTACAGCCGGTTCGATTCCTGCAGATTCGCCACCGTGATCGCCACATCCGCGGCCCCGAACAGCATCAGCGATTCGACCCGGGACGGCCACGGCAGCAGCCACCAGCGCAACGCCCAATACACCGCGAACCCGGCGGTGGCCCAGTCGATCGCCAAGCCGAACCCACGCGGCGGGCCGCCGTCCGACGACGCGGCCAGCATGGCGATTCCCGCCAGGAAGACGCCGCCCATCCCGACGACCATCTTCAGCCAGCGCACCGCCGTATAGGAGTCGAGCGCCCGGGCAAGCCACGCGTAGTCGGCCGGATCCCGCCACCAAGCTCTGAACATCGCGCCGCCTTTGGCCACGGTCACCACCTAGTGCAGAGGAATCCTCACCTTGCTGACGACAGGCGCGGGATCACGTCATCGGAATCCCACCAGCTACTTGGTCGAGTGTATGACCGGGATCGCGCGGATGCACGTATCCGAGCGGCGGACGAGGTGCGGTTCGCTGTACTGACTGTCATCTGTCATACCTGCTCAAGGCATGTTTTGTGCTTTCGACCAAGGCGGTACCCGGAACGCATCCGCTGCCACCGCCCGCAGGCCCACTACTTCGAACATTCCTCACATAACCGGCATCGTGAACCTTCAGCAAACATCGTGAGGCGTCTCTCATGCCCAGCTGTGACCGAGTCGCGAAACGACAAAGCGGCCCGGATCGCTCCGGGCCGCTTCGCGAAATTCAGGACACCCCGCCGTCCATCCCCCGCAGTACGCGGGCGGCATCTCTTCAGCGAGCTACTTGGCGCCCGCCGACCCGGTCGTCAGCGCCTTGATCAGATCGACCAGCGCCGAGCTCGACCCGGTCCCATTCGGATCCGGCTCACCGACCCCGATCACCGGCTGCACCGAAATCCCCGGCTGCACAGTGACACTCGGCGCCGCACCGGCCGTAGCCAGCCCCGACCCGGCGATAACCACACCGGCCGCCGCCGCCAGCACAACCCCGAACACACGCATTTTACTCATCCAGCTGTTTCCTTTACCGAATCTTCCCTGATCGAAAACCCCATTGGTATCGACCGAGGCCAGTTCTATCACGCAGATTCAGCATCCAGCGACCGTTCAGCCATCGCGGGCAATCGCCATTGATAGCTCGCTGATTGCATGCCGGGATTCGTGTGACTTTCAAAACGTGAGCTAGCGTATAGCCAGGCCATGACCCAATTTCTACCGACAAACCAGTTGGGGGCACGCACCATACTCGCAGGTAGTCGCCGGTAATTCAGCGTGGCAGATATTCGATATCGAACAGTGCATGCATCGCCATGACGGCAGCAGCAAATATTTAGCATGCAATCACTTATGTCTATATTCACCAACCGAATGAAACGCATTCAGCCAGCAACCCAACGGCTAAGTTGTGATTCATCACATACAGAATGTGCGTAACATTACTAGTCGAGTCACCGATTACCGCCGGACCGACGACTGAACCGTCACGTCGGTTCTATTTCAGAGCGCCAGCTTCTTCAGGCCATACTCGTCGGCCACCAGGATGGTATTATCGGTCACCGCGACGCCCCGCGGGTTGTGCAGCACTCCCGGACCGAAGGGCAGCACCGATTGCACACCATCAGGCGTCATCTTCAAAACACGCGGGGCCGAGCTCTGAAATCCGGCCTGCACGACATAAATATTTCCGGCCGAATCAATATCCAGACCCATCGACCGATCTAGGCCGGTGAAGGGCACAGTGGTCCGGTTCCCCGCAGCATCGAGCCTGATGATACCGATCCGGTCCTCACTGTTCGAGACAGTGATAGTCCCTGCGCCATCGACGACGATGCCGAACGGGAAAGCCAGATTTCCGGGCGGGATGGTTTCCTGGGTTCCGTTCGGCGCGACCCGAACAATTCTATCGTTCCAACTGTCGACGACATATAGGTTGCCGGCGGCGTCGACATGAACGTCCGTGGGGTTCCGCAGTTCAGGAATCTCGATGCGCGTCTCTACCCCACCGACAGTCAGTCGATAGACAAAGCCACGCTGATATTTACTGTCATACTTGTAGTCGGTAACGTAAACAGTCCCCGCCGTATCGACGGTTACCCCGTACGGAACCTGGAGATACCGGAACGAAAGCCTGGACTCCCGCCCGTCCGGATCCTGCTTGAGGACATAGTTACTGACCGAACTATTCGCGATGTAGGTATTACCGGCGGCGTCGACTGCAACGCCGGACGGGCCATATACGGCCATCATTCACTCCTCGATCGATATATCTGTTCCAAGCGCGGCGAAACAGCCCAGGTCAACTTCACCGAGTTACAGCATTGCGCCGCCAGTGCCGGCTCAATTGCCATCGTCGGTGAAAAGCCGGAGATGTACCATTTCGCCTTCCGGACCATTGGTCCAGAAGTAGAGCGTCGTCGCTTGCTTCAACGGAATGTTCAACTTCTCACCCGCCTCGATCGGAAACCCACCGACGGTACCGATCGGCGAAAGCGAGACGTAGGCCGTACGACCGGAACTATCGGAGTTGTACAGCAGAATTCCCGGGCCATGCGCCTCAAAAGTATTCGGCGTGCCAGCCGTCGCCCAGACAGCATTGTATTGCAGGGCCATAGCCACTTCCTCAATTTATTCTGGATTCGCGCAGCAAAAGAATCATCACTAAGCTGTCGCATGAAATTGCCCAGCAATGCCGAGGCATCCGACGCGATATATAACGAGGCGCCGCAGCGGATCAGAAGGCGATCGGCTGCGTATTCGCTCGGAATTTTATATTCGCGATTAACGGTTCTATCGGTTCACGACCGGTACCGTTGTGAACGCCCGCGGAATGGGCTGAACTATCGACTGCGGTCGTCTACCCGAGTCGGAAGCCTGAAAATCGGATCCCCGACGAAGCAGTACCTTTGCACACCGACGCCGGATATCGTGTTATCGCAGTAATGAGATAATCGGAACGCTGTCACTCAGGCGGGATGCGCAGGCCGAGCATCTTTCGCGCGGCAAGGTGGGCGCGGTATTCAGATACACTAGGCTTGGTTCCGTCGAACCAGGCCGACACGCTGTTCCAGCCTTGGTAGACCTCGTCCGGTTCTTCCACCTCCCAAACCGGGGGGGTCCTCCAGTGCCAGGTCAGCTCCATCTATTACGTGATACGAATAGCCTTGATGCGCTGCCAGCACCAGCATTCCCGCTGGGTCACGAAGCTCATGACCCACATCAGACAAAAGCGCCACTACTTGACGCTTCGTCCCGGCACCGACGGAATCCACACCAAACGCTGTACCCGCGAACCAAATTCCTGGCCGACCACCGACGAGCCGAAGCACCTCCCGAACCGCTTCCGGCACATGGACGACACCCTGCGCAGCAGCGAAACGGTCGATATCTGAATCCGCCGCACCTGTTACAGAGCCGGGATCGAGCCCCTCTCGAACCACTTGCTCGAAAACCGACCTTATCGGACCACTTGTTTCGTCATGAAGTTGGTTCAACGCCATATATCCTTTCCCCCGGCAAGTTAAGCACCTCCATCCGCATGCGTGGAAATGCGGTTTCGAAGGCAAGCATAACCTTCTGACCCGAGGTGCACACCTGATAGTAGGGCGGAGCACCCGAAGTCCTAGCCGATGGTAGATGTACAACCAGCCGAAGGTCGCCAGAGAGATCCTCAGCCTTGAAGGGCAGCCATTCTGCCGTCCGACACCGAGTGACTCACTCCCAAATTACCTCGAAATCAGGAATTGAAGCCGTAGCCAATATATCGCTGACAGGAGTCGAGATGGGCATAACGTCGAATTCACTCGGCACGTTCATTCGAGATAGCGAGATACCGAACAGGCACGTGTCACACCACAGCAGACCGCTTCCGGCACTCATTCCGGGAGGGCCGATGAAGGCGACCCGGACGGGCACAGCCGCACAGTTCGGACAAGGCGTCTGCGGCAGACTCTCCGGATTATTGATAATTCCGGCAAAGGCCTCCAACCACATAGCCCGATCAGCACGATTCCGCCGGCCGCCAGCGGGAGTATTCTCGATCATCATTTTCCTGTCGCATCATGTATGTACTTGCCCACAGACTCCCACCATTCGTTCTCGGCGGCCCAAGCCCTGATCTCGAACTGAAGCACCTCCTCCGCGTTTCGGGGAGGCCTTTTCATACCCAGCTGCTTGAGCTCGTCAGCGTGGAACTTCTCATGATACAAGGTACGCGCCAATCTGGCCTCGCCGGTAAGATATATGGTTTCCGGAATCACATCCATGTGACCGTTGGCAATAACCTTGATGAACTCTGCACCCTTCCTGAATGCTTCGGGATATAGCGTCACGTCATGCGGTGAGGTGGTCTCACCATAACCCAGTCCGCGTATGCTCCCGCGATAGTGCACGAATCGAATATCGCTGATATCAATGCCATACTTCTGCGCAATCGCGATAGTCGTTTCCTCACTGAACATCAGATCCCCCTTCAGCGGAGGCAGTTTCGGAAACTTCTGCGGCTTCCCACCCTTCCGCATCAATCTCGTCGGTCCCGCGGCTACAGGTTCAGCCGCAACGTGACCTGCGCGCGTCAGTTCGGCACCGCGGCCGACGGTGGAGGTCGGTCCTGCCGGCGGACGAGAGCGACTGGTGCTCACGCCGAGTTCGGTCTCGACCTCGAGTTCAGCGATCCGCGGGGCCGGCACCCCGGCTCGTGGCACAGTCGAACTTGCGCGCGGCGGCAGGTCCGACCAGGGCTCAGCGCCCTGCCTCGGGACAGACGCTCCATGATTGGGGAATGTCGTGTGTGGGTTGGCCGCCGGGGCTTCGATCCGGGCCGGTCCGACTCGAGCCGAGGCCGGTGCGGGTGCCTGGCTGACCTTCGGCACTGACGGCGAGGCGGCTGAACCACCCCAGGAAGCAGGCGGCTGTTCGGTGGGCAAGGCTGCTCTCGGCGACGCAGGTGAGACTGCTGAGCCACGCCATGAGACCGGCGGTTGCTCGGTGGGCAGACCGGCCCGCGGGACCGGATTCGCGGCTGCCGAACCTCCCCAGGAGAATGGGGCGGTGGAATCTGGGATTCCGGCGCGGCCGGTGTTCGCCGCGATACTCGGTGCAGCCTTCTGTGCGGCGGCAGCGGCTGCGGCTTCACGAGCCAGGGCTGCGGCTTCGCGCGCTTTGAAGGCAGCAATAACTTTGGCACCGGCACGGAAGGCGATGCGACCCGCGCCATCGAGAACCGCCAAGGTCGCCAATTCGAATGCCAAAGCCTCGAGCTGCTCTGCGACACTAGGACCATGTCCGGGGTCGGTTGCCCAATGAATACCACTGGCATCTTCGATCAGCACACCACCACCGGCCACCTTGTAGACTTTGTCGGCGCCCACACCCGGCGGCTTGGGGACGATTTCCGTTATTTCGGCATTTACTTCGGTGTCAGGGCGGTGCACGAATCGACGGTTTCCGGTGTATTCGAACAGCTTCGGCTCTACTTCGAATTCATATTTTCCAGTCGCGTTGATGCTGTATTTGACAATCTTGGGCTGTCGAGCCTCGCTACTGTTCGGAATTACCGGCTTACCATCAGGCCCATAACGAATAATCGACCCTTCGACCTGAACCAAGTGATTTCCGCGGCCATCGATCATGGATCCGTCCGGATGGAGATCGAACTGCAGGAACCTATTTGGATCCGACATTCTTCCCGGTTTTTCACCGATCGACACAACATGATCGATTCCGTCCTTACCAGCTATGCTGACCTGGACAATCTTGCCGTCCTTGTATACGGCCTTGATCAAGGCATTGTCATCACCGGGTAGGTTGCCGAGCATGTCGGAAAGTTGTTGCGCCGCCAAGTAGCTCGGGCTCGAGGTATCCGGGTTGTTTTTATCCCTGCTACTCGCGTACGCTGCCATTAATTCTCGAGCAAGTTGATCGCTTGCTTTCTTTCGAACATCACTTGCCAGACCGACGACTATTTCCACATCGTCCTTGACAGTTCTGCCGTAGATTAACGATCCAGTCGGACCATATAGCTCGCTACTGACCAGGTGTCCATACTTGTCGAAGATTTCTTCCCGGAAGTTGTCCCCCTCCTTCCGCTGAACATGCAATTCAAGAGCTTTGTGATCGAAGCCTTCCCTGGAGGTTGGCGTCACATCCCACCGGATGCCGGCGTCATCGGTGTCATATCCATAACCATTGGGGTCGATATCACTGATGAGTGTGGTGGTGATTGCACCATTCGCGCCCGGCGTAGCGACCGTGCTGCTCGTCGAGCCATTCGGGTTGAGGTGATCGGTCCGGATCGTGCCGTCGTCACGCACCTTGGAATCGGCCTGCGAGACTGTTCCGTCGGGATTGACCGATTCGGTATGCGTGTTCTTTCCATCGGCACTGATATCGGTCGAGATCGGAGCCGGGCCGGATGAGTCCTGGCCGGCCGGGACCGTGTAGATCTTCGCCTGGTTAGGTGGTGCTCCGTTGGTTCCATCGGGGTACCGCACCGACAACGAACCGTCGGCATTGGCCGTCCAGGTCGTCACTCCGCCGTTTCCGTCGGAGACCGAACGCACCTGGGTCGTCGTGCCGTCAGCATTGCGGATCGTGGTGTCGATCGTTTGCCCGCCGGTACCGGGAACGATCACACTCGTCGCGACAGCTCCGTTGTCCGACCTGGTCTCCCACGGCACGCCCTCAGCTGGCAGCGTGGGAGCCGGCACCGTCGAGTCGGCAGGGTTGGGCTGCGCCGGTGCCGGGGCGTCGACCGGTTTAGCGGCGCCCGGGGTGGTGGTTGCGGGAACCTGTTGTGGCTGCTGGTTCTGGACCGGCTGTGGATTCTGATTCGGTTGGGCAGGCTGGGCATTCGCACCCGGCGACGGCCGATTACCACCGGGCACCGGCGAAAACTGCTGCTGCTCTTCCCATCTCGCCCGATTGGCCGCCGCCTGCTCTTCCGGCGTCATCGACCGATCACCAGGACCGGTCTGGAAACTTACCGGCTTGATCACTGACTGCGACACCGCGGGCACGTCTCCGGCCGGAGCCGAATCCGCCGCTACCGACTGCGAATTCGCGATCGGCCGCGCAGCCTCGACCAGATCCTTGCCCGCAAAGATCCGGGCGAGCTTCTGCCCAGAAGAGGTCGCGGTCATTCCATGGAAGTCATGGACACGGCCGTCGCCGGACCCTGCTCGGGTCGAATCATCCGACGCCCCACCGGCCGACAACGAGGCCAGGTGCGCGGTGCGCGCCGACGCCCACGGCGCCACCTCGGTTTGTGCCGGCCAAGCCGAATCACTCGCCATAACAGACCTCAATCGCAATCAGAATCCGAGAAATCGAGAAGGAGCCGCGGTTTCAACTCGAAGTAGCAGACGGCTATACGACAAAGCGGCCCGGAGGTTCCGGACCGCTTGTCATTTTCAGTTGGCAGCTAAATTTGATTTATGCCTGAATCCGACTCATACGATGCGGGTCGATATGACAGCTCCCTTGGAGAGATACTTGATCAGACCAGCCATTCGATAGAGGGCCTGTTGATCGGGCAACATTTACGGATCTTCGATATCCGCTGCCCAACTCGGAACAGGCCTACCGATTTCCCGCTTCAACTGCAGCATCTCGTACAACTCCGGAATGTTCGGTGCAGAGGCGGCAAACCATGCCGAAACACTGCTCCATGCCTGACGGGCCTCCTCGCCCTCGCTGACATCCCACACCGGCGGATCATCCTGATCGAGCACTGCCCCGTCGATCATCTGGTACGCGTATCCCTGATGAGCACTGAGCACCAGCATCCCAGGAACATCGCGGATGTCGTGCGGTACATTGTCGACGGTCGCGGTCGCGGCGCTCTTCGTGCCGGCGTCAATGGCATGCACACCGAAATGTGTACCAGCGAACCATAATCCCGGTTGGCCGCCGATGATCCGCAGGACCTCCCGTACCGCTGCCGGAACCCGGACCACGCCCTGCTCCGCAGCGAAACGATCGATCTCCTCATCTGAGGCGCCGACAACCGACCCACGACGCAACCCAGCACTGACGACCCCGTCAAAGATTGCTCGTACTTGTCCACTTGCCCCGCTCAGCTGGTTGGTCATAGTGGATACACCCTTTCGCCCTTGAGATTGACGGCCTCGATCCGCACATTACGGAATACCGCCTGATACACGTCCATAAGTTGCTCACAAGACCTACAGACTTGGTATGCCGGGGGCATGTTGATCTGTCGCGCTGCTGGCAGGTCGATGACCAAGCGAAGGTCTCCGGCGATGTCTGCGCTGGTAAACGGCTTATAAGATGAACCATACTTGGCGGCTGCCCGGCTATTCGCCTCATAGATCGCCATCTCGATTCGAGCCGCCGTACGTTCCCGCACACCCATCAGTCCAGGGCTGGACAGGTTCGGGTCATGGGTAGCAAATAGCTCGACCAGCTCAGCTGACTCGTGGATGATCGAATTCACCTCGGACAGCTGCAGACCGCTCCGTTGGGCCAGCTGAGCACGGATCAACTCCTCGAATAACTTCGGTTCCGAGTCGTGTCTGCGATCGCTGCCCTGGCTCGCGCGCCAAGTTCCGGTCTCAGGATCATACGAACTCGCTCGGGATGTTTCGTAGACGCGCTCGCCCGCTGGCGGACGCTGAGGGGCTTCCTTCGCAGGCGACCAGTCGTGCTGCCAACCACTGAAGTTGTATAGGTCGCGTGGTGCGTCAGGATACTCGTCACTTCGCCAACGACCTGTCGTAAGGGCTCGCTCTTCCGGACGCCGCTCCTTCTTCGGCAGCGGTGGCAGACCGCGTGCATCTTCAACCCCTTCGGCCCGCAGGAAGACACTGTCTTCAATCAGGTCGTTGAAATCTCGTGTGCGATGCGGGCCAGAGAATTCACCCGCCCGCAAGGGCTGGATTTCGATCACAGGGTGGCCGAAATAGCTTGCTCCGTCGGCAAATCCAACGAATCCAGGAGCTGCACCGAACTTTGGGAAATCGCCGAGGCGCGGCATTTCTACGAGCGGCCTGAAGCCACCGAACTCGGTGGCTTCATCGATTCCATAAAGCCAGGCACCGGCGCGCGGCCCTGGTTCTACATCCCACGACTCACCCCACCGGTAGTCGATCCATTGATCGATAACGATCGGTTCTTCCACCTTCGGCACACGAGCACCCCGCCCGAATCTAAAGCCCCCGGCATTCATCGCCACGTTGAAACCGAGCAGGCCAGCCGATTCCCATGGATTCTCTTTCATCTCTTTTGGCGTGACCCCGATCAGGTCACCCACGAGCGTGTTTTCGCGATCTGGCCTCTGGTAGGTAGAGCCGATCCCGTTAGTCCCGACTCGGATCGAACTTCCCGTCGCCATGAAGTCGGTTAAATTTCCGGCTAAGTACTCGACACTACCGACAACGGGGCGGACAAATGCTCCGCCGATCTCCGCCAGGCGCGCCTCCCGATCAGGCGGCTGGTAAGTCACCATTACGCCGCTTTGAGTAACCTGCATAGCCGACATGCCTGCCATACCGTCCGCGACCTTGCGGAACGGGTAGGCCAGAACATCGACTATTGCGCTACCGAAAGCGGTGCCACCTCGGATGGCGCCCCCGCCGATTTTCTCCCACCACATTCGGTCGTCCGGCGCTTTGTTGTGTCCGATTGTTTTACCGGCCGCGTCGAATACAGTCTCAGATTTATCCGCGTATCGCCTCGTTCGTGTGCCATCGGCGTTATAAGTGTCCGCATACCAATCGGTCCCCCTTCCGCGATATTCGTCGACAACGAGGCCGGCCTTATTTGTATGCAACCAGTGCACGCCATCCTCCGCCTGCACGGTACGGCTGAGATAGGTGTTACCTTGGCCATCGTCCGATACGGACCACCGGTTTCCAGCCTTGTCGAGATGCCACTTACTTCCATCACTATCAATTCCGCCGATAATCGTACTGTCAACCCCACCCTTTCCATTCGATACAGCTTGGGTTATCAGCACGTTTCCGTAATTGTCATGGTGATAGTTGTTGTAAAGGCCTTGCTCGTTCAATATCCCAACATCGGTGCCGATCCGATTACCGTCGGCATCGAAGGACGGAGTTTCGACACGTGTGCCGTCCGCGCTGATATCGGCTTGCATAGGTGCCGGCCCGGATGGATTCATCCCTGCCGGAACGGTATAGATCTTTGCCCGTCCACCTTCGGCACCTTCGGTGCCATCGGGATAGCGAACCGAATATGAGCCGTCGGCATTCGCCGTCCACGTCGTCACGCCCCCCTGTCCATTGGAGACAGACCGCATCTGCGTGGTCGTGCCGTCTGCATTGCGGATCGTGGTATCGATCGTCTGCCCACCAGTCCCGGGCACGATCACGCTAGTGGCGACAGCGCCGTTGTCCGCCTTGGTTTCCCACGGCACGCCCTCCGCCGACAAGGCAGGAGCCGGAGCCGGAGCCGGCTTGTCGGTGCCCGGCGCCGGGTTGCCGGGTGCGGGTTGCGGATTCTGAACCGGCTGTACTTGCGGCACATTCTGTTGCGGCACCGTATTGTTCGCCGGTGGGGCCGGCACACCCTGCGCCGGCTGGTTGCCTCCCTGCGCCGGCTGGTTGCCTCCCTGCGCCGGCTGGTTGCCTCCAGGCACCGGCGAGAATTGCGTCTGCTCGTCGCGCCGCGCCTGATTGGCTGCCGCCTGCTCCTCCGGCGTCATCGACCGATCCCCCGGACCGGTCTGAAAACTCACTGGCTTGACTACCGACGGCGACGCAAACGGCGCACCCGCCCCTGGAGCCGAATCCGCCACTGCCGAAGCCGAATTCACCACCGGACGAGCAGCCTCGACCATGTCCCGCCCTGCAAATATCCGCGCCAACTTCTGCCCGGACGAAACCGCGGTCATGCCGTGGAAGTTGTAAACACGCCCCCCACCGGCCCTCGCGGCACCGTCAGCCGTCCCGCCGTCGGTCGACAACGAGGACAAATGAGCAGTACGCGCCGACGCCCACGGCGCCACATCGCTTTGTCCTGGCCATGCCGAATCAATCGCCACAACAGACCTCGATCGCAGACAGAATTTGGACAACTGAGACGGCCACACCGGACCGCGGGACGACAAAGCGACCCGGATAACTCCGGGCCGCTTGTCGTTTCGGGATGTTCAGATGTGTTCGCCGACAGCTCGTTCGGCTTCGCACCGGCTATGTGACCGGCGCGTCTACCGCAATCCAGGCACCGTTGCGGAAGACGTGGTGCTCGTAGTACATGAGCTGCCTACCGTCGCGCATCTTCTGCACACCCAGCTCCCAGTAGCCGTTGAACTGTTCCCCACCCGCGCCGATCCGCAGCCGGTGGACCTCGACGCTGTCCATTTCATATCGAATGATCAGCCGGGCCGTGTTGGACCGTTCATCGCATTCGACCGCCTGGATTCGTTTGAACCCGGGAATGTGGATGGTGTCGCCGTTCAGCGTCGGCTGTACCTCGACGACCATAAAACTCTCATACATAACTACTTCACTCTCTGTGCTGCCCGCGGTGAACGGGTTGTCCTGCTTCAGATTTCCTCTTGCAGAGAGGACGGGATTTTGTAGCGGGCCTTCGGCGGCTCTTGACCGGGAACATGCAAGCGCAGAAACCCACGCAACTCGTCGATGTGCTGCTGCAGCGCACGAATCAGGCGGATCGCTTCGCGGAAGCGCTTCTTGTCGTCTGCCGCTTGGGTTTCCAGCATGTCGACGCGGGTGCGGAGTTTGCCTACCTCACGCGCCTGCCAGGCGGTGATCGCCCCGATGACGGTGGCGACCGCGATCCCGAAGGCCTGCACCAGTTCGGGATTCATCCAGTGCTGAGTCATTCATAGCCTGCCTTCCTGCCGGTCGACCGGGGTCACCGCCGGTCGAATGAGCAGGCCGGCGAGCACGGGGGTGAGCAGGCCGTACACGGCGAGAACCGCCTCGATCCACGCGGTATCGATCTGATGTCCCACGATGTAGGCGATGACTCCGGTGACGGCGACGAGCACCGAACGGATCAACGCGGGCTCGGGAATCCGCTGCGGTGACATCAGATTCGCCTCTCCGCAGCGGCAAGCAACCGGTCGAGCTTGAGTTCGAGCGCCTTGAGCCGCTGCTCGGTGCGGTAGTCGGCGGCGTCGGAGTTGAGCACGTAGCCCGCCACCGTGTCCCGATATTCCGAGTCCGCGACCCGGGACTGGAAGCCGTAGGTGAGCTCGAAGTGCACCCGGCGCAGCTTGTCGAGCAGCTCGCGCTGCTCGGAATCCGAAAGTGCCATCAGTGCACTGCCTTTCAATCGCTCCGCGATGTCAGCGCGGAATTGGTCCATGTCCATGCAGCCGGGATCCCACTTGCCCTGTTTGGGTCCGGCCCATTCCTTGTGGCCGATCACCCGATCGGCCCCGTGGCCGAGCTTGCGCAAGATCGCCGCACAGCAGCCGACGTAGGCGTCGTATTGTGCGTCCGACCACCCTTCGGTGCCGTTGTTGGCGGCTTCGATACCGATGGTGTGGAAGTTGGCGTTGTCCTCCGGCAGCCCCGGCCACGAACCGGCGCCGGCATGCCAGGCCACACCGACCGCGACCACGGTGACTGTGCCGTCCTGCGCGAGATGGATCTGCGACAGCGGACCGGCCAATGCCGTTATGCCGTAGGCGATTTCGGTTGGCGGCGCCTGCGAGCTGCCGGTGTGATGGGCCACGATGCCCCAGATCTCACCGAAATCCCCGTGGCCACGCTCACGCCATCCCGGGAATTCGACCACCCGCAGCCCCTCGTCGCGAAGCACGTCCGCGAGCCATACCGGATCACCGGTCCACGACATAGTTGTCCTACTTTCCGAATGAGATTCGGCCGCGACGGCGTCCGTGTGCGTCAGGTGATCCGCACGTAGCCGCCGGCCGAGATGGTTCCTTCCGAACCGCCCGGCGACACGGAGGCGAGCGCCTCTACGGTGACAACGTCACCAGCAGCGATATCGAAGGTCGCGCTGACCGACAATGTTCCGGACGGGCCCTCGACGGGCGTGTCGATGGTCGCGACGATCTTCGAGTTGACCCGCAACCGGGCCTGCAACTGGGTGGCGCCACCGAAGCCAGTGTTCGCGTCGGTGAACGGAATGGCCGCGAGCACCTTGGCAGATGTCTTGTCGGCCAACGCCTTCAGGCCGTTCTTGGTGGTGCCGACGACTACGGAACCCGGATATCCGGCGGTATCGGCGACCCAGCCGGTGATTTGCCCCCAGTCACCCGTCGGCATCGACTGGGTACCGCTCTTTTTCATGCCGGATGGCAGAAATACCACCGCGACGCCGGCAACGATGACGAACGACATCAGATCCTCCGAAAGAGATGAGTGATTCGCTAGTTGAGGTCGAAGTAGAGGTAACTGTTCACACCGGCCGCGACCGTGGTGGCGAACGAGCCGAACGACGAACCGGTCATGCGCACCCACACCCGGTCGCCGCGGGCCAGGGTCACCGCCTTGGCCGGAATGTTTACCGACCCGGCCGTACTGGCAAAGGTCTGGATCGGGCTGTCGTTGAGCATCACGTCGAAACTGCGTTGCTCAGTGGCGGTCAGATTGCCGGATACCTCCAGCCGGCACCGCACCGTCGCCGTCGCCGCTCCGCTGGAGATCAGTTCGTGGTTCGCACTGATGACGGTGTCCGCGTATCCATTGCGGATGGTCCACCCGGTCAGTTTGACGTTCGAGGTGCCACCGGGGACGGATTGCACGCCGTTCTTGTTCATACCCATCGGCGCCGCGGCCGCGGCCGTCCCGGCCGCAACGATGAATGCCATTACTGCGCACCCGCCGAAGATGAAGTGTCCGCGCCACTTCCAGGCTCGGTCGGCGCCGGGTCGGGCATGGGCGGGTCCGGCGGCTTGGGCACCGTGCCGGATCCGGTGCCGACCGGCAACTCGTTGACTTCCTGCTTTGTGGCGGATAACGGCCAACCGAGATACATCAGACGGTCACCCCCTTGATGCTGGCCTGCAGCCCCTTGCCGGCACCGGCATCCAGCGTGGTGATCGAGACGGTCAACCGGTCACCCGGATTCAAGGTGTATGTCAGCGGAATAGTCGTGTCGCCAGCCTGATTCGCGGGCGTGATGGTTGCCGACGAGCCGGTGACGGTCGCGGCGCCGTTGACCTTCAGTTCGACGACCAGGTTGCCAGTGCCGGCGGTCTCGCCCCTATAGGTCACCGAACTGACGGTGACCTTGCGCTCGATCCGCAGCCCCTCGGGCATCACATTGCCGACACCGGCGGCCCGGGTTCCGCTGTGCGACTTGAACGCGATGTCGTAGATCTGCCCGGCCGGGGTGGGTGTGCGGGCATCTGACAGCCGGGCATCCGTGCTGACGATCGTGTCGATGGCGGTACGGACGTCCACCGCGCCGGTTGCGGTGAGCAATGTCCGGCCCAACGCGGTCGAATCGGTGATCTGGTTCGCCGGATGGGTATGCGCGATCGGCGCGCGAGGATTGGTCAGGCGCGGGTCGTCTCCGGCGACGGCCGTGGTCGCAGTACTGCCGATGACCGGCGGGAACGTCGCGGGTTTACCGGTGATGCCTGCCCAATCGGTGGTGCCTGCCTGACCACGGATGACCACGCCCTGGCCGTTCGGCAACCAGCCGCCGGTCGCCGCGTGATAGACGTACAACAACCCATCTGCCTTGACCACATACTGGGCGCCCTCGGCGGGCGCCGCGGGCAGCTGCGCGTAGGTGCCGACCTGCCCATCGATCTTGATGCCTTCCCCACGCGGTCCCATGACGACCGCGTTGCCCGCGGAGGCGGGGACCGGCGAAACCAGCGTCAGGTCGACCAGGCCGGTCGAGCCGACATCCGGATTCTGCGGATCCGCACCCGGAACATACTCGGGCACAGAGAAACTGAACGATTCCATCGGCACACGTTCACCGTCATAGGACAGGTCGAACGATACCCGCCAGGTCCACTGGGATGGATTCGTGGCGCCGCTCGGCGCGACGAGCCGCACACCGCGCCGGCCTCGCCAGGTGATGAAACCCCACTCGTCCAACTGGCATTCGTAATGACTCGGCAGCTGGACGTATGTCGCCGGCCCCAACTGCGCACCTGGGACAAGCACCTTCGGCGCGTCTGCGGCGAAAGTGATCGAGCCGGTCAGCGGCGGGAACTCAGGGGTGTCCCCGACGTCGCCGTCGTCGATGACGTTCGCGAGGAAGCGCCCGACGACTTTGCCGTACTTCAACGGGGGCAGATCGGCCATGGATCAATGCCTTTCGGACAGCAGGCAGCCGGAAACGGCATACCGTTTTGCGGAAAATGAGAGCGGCCGTTTGATCAGCCGTAAGAATCGCGGTCCCGGCTACACAGGAAGCGCGCGCACGTTGACATGCGAATAGCTGGAGTAGATGTTGTAGCTTCCGGTGCCCTCGACTCGATGCGCGAGGACGTACAGGGTGACCGTCTGGTTGGCAGGTACCACACCGAATGTCGCGTCGGGCTTCATCGGATACTGGAAGCCAGGCGAGATGAGCACATACGCGATGCGCGAAACTCGATGGCTCCAGCCGAGTCCGACGAGATCACCCTTGGGGCTGCCGATGCGAACCTCGATATTGCAGCGGGTCGGCTGTTCCGTCTGCACCTGGACACCACCCTCGACGATCGGCCGCCATGCCGTGGGCTGCGCCGGAATCGTGATAGCGGCAAATGTTTTCGTTTCTTCGGTGACGTTCTGTGCGGCAGAGATCTGTTTCTCCCCGATCACCCACGGCCCGTTCGGCCGCGGGCTGGGGGCCGGACGGAACTTCTGCGCTGTGGCATCCCAGGCGAGCACATGATCCTGACCGAGCGGGCGCTCGTCATTGATCAGGACATCGGAGGCTTCCTGGATCCGGCCGCTCGCCCCCGGATCGCCGGCGTCGCCGGTCACGCCGCGGGGGAAGGTGATCTCCAACTGCTGGGCCGGCGAGGTCCCGGTGATCCGGGCCGCCGCGGCCGAGCCGGTGGCACCTGTGACGGCCGCACCGGTCAGCTGGTTCGGCGCGCCTCGACGACCGCTCGCGCGGAACGCATCGCTGAACGCGACAAACCCCATCCCGGTCCAGTAGTAGATGCTGTTGTCCGAAACAACCCGCCATGCTTTGCGTGCGTCGGCGGTGGTGAGCGGGAGCCGGCCCAGCGCGGCCGCATCGGCGATGTCGCCCTGCCACGACCACGGCCATGCCGCGTCGCCTTCCGGACCGACCGCACCCTGGCTACCTTCCCGGAGCTCGATCAGCGCTTCCCGATCGACCACCTCGAACGGGTTCACCGTGTACGGCAGTCCGATCGAGTCGGCAACGCCACGCATGGTGATCATGATGTCGTCGTCGTAGACGACGGCCGATTCGCTGGTCACAGCGTTATCGTCGGTCACAGCGCCCCCACGGGTCGGGCCATGCACACGATCTGCGCGTCGGCCATGGAGTATTCGTAGCTGGCGGTGCCGATCGCGCGGCGTAGCAGCACATACAGCGTCACCGGCTGTCCGGCAGGTACCACACCCACGGTGCTGGCCGGGGTCATCCCGCGCACGCCGTAGAAGGGTTGGAATCGGGCCCGGGTACTGACACCGGTCACCAGGCCGGTGCCCAGTGCGACGATCTGGCCGGTCGCCGAGCCGATCCGTACCTCCGCCTCGATGCGGGTGGTGAATTGGTTCCAATTCTCGTCGGGACGCACGACGACGCCACCGGTGATCATCGGACGCCAATCGGTGTCCTGTGCCGGGATATTCAGCTGGGCAATGTTTTTGGTGACAGCGGTGATGCCGGCCTCCGAGCCGGCAAAGCCCGGACCGCCATCCCAGGAACGGCCCTCGAGGATGGTCCACGGGCCACGCAGGCCCGGGTACGGCCGCGGCTTCCATTTCCCGGTGGCCGGATCCCACGCCGGCACGGTTCGATCGATATGCGGACCGTCGGCGTAATCGGACGCGTTGCGGATCGGCCCAGGGCCACCGGCCTCGCCCTTGCGCCCCTTTTTGCCGCGCGGCACCGTCAGGTTCAGCACGAGGTTCGGCGCGGTGCCGGTCACCGTCGCCTGGAGCTCGGACCCGACGGGGCCGGTGTCCACCGTACCGATGGTGAGCGTGCACGGTTGCCCGTCGGGGCCTGCGGCACCGAATGCGGCAGCGAACTCATCGAATCCAGTGCCGTTCCAGTAGACGAGCGTGCCGGTCGACATGATTCGCCAAGCCTTGCCCGCATGGGCCAGCGTCAACTTGGGGGTCAGCGCCGCGAGGGCGGCCTGGTCGGCAATGTCGCCTTCCCATCGGAACGGACGTGCGGGCTCACCGGGCAATCCGCGCACTCCCGGGGTACCGGTCATCAGCTCGAGCGAACCGTTCCGGGGTGTGCCGTGCATAGACTGCACCACACCGGGCACACCGATCCCCTCGTCGATGCCACGGATCTGTGTGGATTCGAAATACTCTCTTACAGTAGACATCTCACCTCACTCGATAGGTTCTGCGAAGACGACGATCGACGCGCGGTCGGGCGAGAGCCCGATCTTGCCGCCGGCGGAACCGACCTTCTCGGCCGCGACCACCAGATTCGCGGGCTGCCCGGCGGGAACCGTGGCGAAGTCCGAAGTCGGCGACAGCACCTTCGAAGTGGTGCCGTCGCGATAGCACGGTGTGACCGGCAGGTACATCCAATCGCCGCTGGCGGCGATCGACGTCGCGACGATCTCGCCTTGCGAATGATGCAGCCGCACAGTCGCCTCCGCGGAGGTGCCGGCGTCCGCGCGGGTATAGATGTGCCCATAGACGATGGGCCGCCAGCGGAAGGGCAGCGGCGGGATGGCGAACGTGGCGCCCTCGATCCGGCCGGTGTCCTCCTGTCGTTCGGCCGCGAAGTCCTCTTGGAACCACGACCATGGGCCGAGTCCGAGCGGCGTGGCAACCGAGCGAAACTTCCGGGTGGACCGGTCGTAGGCCAGGATGCTGCCGGCACCGGGGGCCCGCACCTTGTCGTAGTCCGGCGACTCGGTGATCTGCCCGGAGGCACCCGGCGGCCCCTTCGGACCACGCAGCCCCGAGGGGACGGTCACCTTCAATTTCTGATTCGCCCCTGGGCCGGCGAACTCGACGGCGGGCTCGGTCAGGTTCTCCAGGCTCACCGTGTCCGTGACGGTGATCGTGGTCGGTTCCGCGACCGCCCCCCGCGGTCCGACCGCATCCGGTGAATGCCGCCACTCGGTGCCGGTCCAGACGTCCATGCCGTTGTCATCGATCCGATGCCACCAGCAACCGCGATCGTCCGGCCCGAGCCCGGTCGGCCGCGCCGCCGCGTCAGCGATCTCGCCCATCTTCCGGAACGTGGTGCGGGGCCGGCCCCGGCCGCCGGGCGCACCGCGCGGGCCGGGCGGCAGGTCCAGCATCGCGAAGCCGTCGGAGACGGTCGCCTGCGCGGTCAGGATGGGTAACCCATCCACGTCGGGCGCCCGCGTGATGGTGATGTGGGCGGGAAAAGATATGTCCGCCATGGTTTCTCCTCTTCGAAAGGCTCAGAAGATGAGCAGGTCGAGATCGGCGCCGACGTCGGTAGCCAGATCCTTGATCGCGGCGGCCACGCGGCCGAGCCGCTGCCAGGCCTTGACGATCGAGTCCTCTTCATCGGATCCGTCGCCGACCACGATGTGCCACTTCGCGGCGGTCTCGCGGTCGTCGGTGAAGGTCAGCTCGGTCACGTAGTCGGTGAAGATCTGACCGTCGAGGGCGAAGCCGATCTGGTCGCCGAGCCCATAGTCCTTGCCCAGGATGTAAGGGGCGTTGTCCTCGACCGTCACCCGCTTGCTGGTGTAACCGCGGGTCAGATGCATGCCCTGGCGCGCGGCAACCAGGCCGTCCAGGTTGAATGCCTTGTCGCTGCCCGAGATATACAGCTCGCGGAAGGCGTAGGGCCCGGCCCGGTGCACCCGCTCCATGTTGCGGTAGACGTTCCAGGCGAGGAATACGTCGTTGAGCTGACCGCGATACAACCAGCCGAGCCCGATCAGCGACAGCAAACCCTTGATCACGAACTCGATGCCCGCGTTCACCCAGCCGGGCGACCGGCCGCCGACGATGATGTCGGTGGCGGTGGGCTTGTGCAGGGCGATCTCGGACTTTCCGATCCCGGAGTACTCGCCTTCGAAGTACCACACCCAGGGGAAGTTCCGGAATGTGCCCGCGCTGAGGCGCTCGCCGTACACCGCCTCGTATTCGGTGGTGGAGTCCAGGTTCGGGTAACGCATGGGCGTGGTGCCGTCGCCGTTGAATTCCTCGATCCAGGAACGGATTCCGTCGAGCAGCGTGCCGGTCGCGCCGGTCACGCCGGACTTGTCCACCGTCTCCAGGACGACCGTCGGCCGATCCAGGTAGAACCATTCCGGCGCGGGCTGTTCGTCCTCGCCAGGCAGATAGAATCGCGCGGTCAGCATCACGCCGGAGTCTTCGAGCATGGGGGCGAACAGCTTGTCGGCCATGTCGAAGCGCGCTGATGCCGCGCTCCATTTGCTGGTGTCGTGCAACGGATCCACTGGGACGACGGCGATCGGGAAGAGGATGTTGCCGGTGCCGCCCCACTCCGGCTTATCCGCATCCTGCTTCGGCACCCAGCCCGGTGCCTGCAAGCGCATCAGGTTCGCCGTCAGGTAGTTGGTGATGATAGTGCGAACCGGGCCGAACTGGATCATATGCCGCGGGAACTGCGCGAGAATCGGCGCGAAAGGGCTTGCCCAGCAACAGATCGTCGCGATGTGGTTCCAGCAGTGGATGGCCTCGATGTCGACGGTTTCGACGCCGAACTCGTCTCGGACGATCGACGCCTTGGTGATATAGCCGTCCCAGCGGAACCCCTTGGTGTTCACCGTAATCGGGATGGTGGCGTCTTCGTGATCGTCATTGTTGAAGAGATGGTCGAAATGGACCATGTCGCGCGGGCAGATCATCTTGAGGCCACCCGGCGCGTTACGCGGATAGGTGAACTCCAGCGAGAGGTAATTGTGCTCTTCGCCGACCTCCTGCATCCATTTGTCCCAATAGCGCACCAGGACTTCGGGATCGCGTAGCTGATCCTGTTCGTCCTTGTACGCCTTGTCCATGCGCAGGGCTTCGCTCTGCGGGTCCCAGGCAGGCATGCTCATCAGAACGGCCTCGACGATCGCGGCGTGACCGAGACGACCAGGCTCGATTGCAGGTTGCCGCCGTCGACCTGCACGACGATGTCGGTGGCGCTCCATGGAGGCAGCGCGGCGAGCCAACGCCGACCGGCAAGCTGTCCCCAGACATTCTGGGCGATCGCGGAGTTCCCCGAGTACAGGCGAGCCGTCCGGTGCCGCGGATGCGTATCGATCCGTAGCGTCTGTCCCGCGGTGAGCCTGGGCGTCTGCACCATCCGAGGGATCTCACTACCGGTCGGATCCAGGATCGCCCAGCGTCCGGGACCATTCATCGTGTACCGCGGCCAGGCCGGCTGGTCGGCAGCGTTCCGTGCCCGAACCTTGCCCTCGTTGAGCGCCGAAGTGTTCGTCCACACAGCGGTTTCGTCGAAGTGTCGCTCCAGCGGATCCATCGCCGTCGCCGACATCTTGTACAGCGCAAGCGCATTACGTGCCGGATCGATCTCGCCGACGGCTTCCGGGGCGGCATCCAGTTGCACCTGCTGAAACCGCCAGCCCTGATGCCGAGTGAAAAACCCGATAGTAGAAGGCTTGTCGGTGGACCAGCCGCGGAACCAGGCGTCGTGCACCGCGTAGAAATCTCGGACCGGGTCCGTACCAGATCGTTTCGCGGACTGGGAGATCACGGCGATGAAGTCCCATTCCTTCTTCGCCCGGATCGAACGCTGGAAGGTCGCGCCGTCCTGGCGGGCCCCCTCGTTGACGAGCAGTTGCACCGGAGCGAACATGTAGCCGGTCTGATTGGACAACCGGACGCCTTCCCGACCGGCATTCAACCCGGACAGATGCCACACCCTGCCGTTGACGTCCCACAGGACGACCTTCGTGTGCTGGCTGTTCAATAGCTGGTGGGTCATCGACCGAGCCCTCCTCCGCGTTGTTGCGCCACCGTGCGGCGCCGGCGAACCCGCTCCACCGCGATGGCGGCGCTCTTGGGGTCCATGCCGTTGAAGTTGTAGATGTCTCCCCGAGCGGTGCGACCGCCCGGACCTTTGGCGAGATCGGTCAGGCCGAAGCCGGATCCGAACTCCTCTTTCACGCCACTGGCCACGAGCTCGATCGGCTTGGTGACGAACTCGGCAGCGGTGCCGGTGACCATCGAACCGATCATCGATCCGACCGCAGGGGCCAGCGCACCCAACGGGCCGAGGAACGGGGCGACCAGAGTCCCGGCAGCGGTACCTAGCGTGCTGCCGATCGTCGACGCCGCACCTTTGATCGCACCGGTGACTCCACCGACCAGGCCGTGCTGTTGTAGACCGCTCAGGCCACCTTGCAGGGCGGCGAGCCCGGCCTGCTGGTCACGGGTCATCTGCGGAGTCGGGCTCTGGGTGCCCGTCGGGCTCCAGTCGATGCCGGTGTACTCCTTGACGACGGCGGCGATGCTCGATGACCACTTGCCCTCGGGGTCGACGCTTTTGTAAAGGTCACCTAGGGCGTCGCCCTGCGCGGCACCGAATTGAGCTCCGGCTTCGATAATCTGATTGCCGTTGGTGCCGAGTAGCGGCGCGAGTGCGGAGGCCGCGTCCCCGCCGAGCTTGCCGCCCGCGACATTGAGCAAGTCCTTGAAGCTGCTCGTCGTCGGGTCGTAGATCTCGTCGCTCAGCGCGAGCGACTGCGCGCCGAATCCGGCCGCGCCGACCGCGGGCGTCCCGTCGATCGGAGATTCCCCGGTACCGGGGGTGGCCGGCTCGGCGCCCGGCCCGGCAGGCAGACCATTTTTGCTGGGGCGGTTGCGGATCAGATACGAACCCGTCGGCGATTGCTGGGCGGAGAGGCCGCCACCGTAGGAGTACGACCCGCCGCCGGAGTAGTAGGAGCCGCCACCTGACGCCCCGGTTGCACTCCCGTCGGTCTGCCGCGGCACGACCGAATTCCCGCCGTCACCGCCGCCGTTCTCCCCGGTACCGACGCTGGCCGCGCCGCCGAGGCCGGAGCCACCGGTTTCGCCGGACAGGGTCATCGACGCGGTCAGGCTGCCACCGAACTTGGCGCCGATCAGGCTGCCCAGCTGGGCACCGATCACCGGCGCCAGTTCACCGTCGGGTCCGAGGGCGGGCCCGAGCACCGAGCCCAGCGCGGCGCCGACCTGACTGCCCGCCTGGGTTGCCGCACCCACGATGCCGCTCGCCAAGGCGGCGGACAACGAGCCGAGGGGATTGATGGTTCCGGTCTGTACCGACCCGGACTGAGGGGCGTCGTTCCCGGTCGGCACCGTCCCGATCGGAGCACGGTAGGCACGACCGAAGCCCAGTGCTCCCGGCGTGCCCTCCGTCCGCACCCGCATGGCGGCGCCCAGCGGATTGGGTTCGCCGATATCGGGCGGGTCCGAGCGGGTCACCGACTCCTGCGTAGGAGCGCTCGCCGTACCACCGGAGCCGAGCACCGAGCTGAGCACGCCACCCGGCCCGAAGGCGGGAGCGACGATCGAGCCGAGCGCGGCACCGGCGGCACCGCCCGCGTTGATTGCGGCATTACCGATGCCGCCCAGCACATCCGCCACCATGCCGAACAGGCCGAAATCCTGCGGACGGAAGGCGGCGTCCTGGCTCGCCGGAGCGACGGGATTGCGCAGCAGGTCGCGCCACGACTGTGCCGCTCCCCCGCCGCCGACCAGGCCGCCGTCGGCGAAGCCAGGGAGCATGCCGCCCAGATACGTCGGCGATGGTACCCATCCGTTGTTGATCGCGGCCAGCAGCGGCAATGCGTTCGCCGTTGCCGCCGCGTTGACGACGAACTCACCGGGGGACAGCCGAGCGAGCACCCGGTCTTGCCGTGGCCCACCCGGCCCGTAGACCATGCCGCCGTTCGCGAGCCGCTGCGGCGTGCGTCCCTCGACTCCCGAGGCGGGCACACCCGATTCATCGACGAACTCGTCGCGGGAATCGTTGTCGCCGTTGCGGTCCCGAGCCGGGCCGGACAGTGTCGCCTTCGAGCTGACCCGAACGATCCGGGTCCGGGTCTTGGTCGCGCCGCCGTCCGGGTCGTAGCGGTGCAGCGCACCCGTGGCGATCCAGTTCGCGAAGAACCTCGGCACCGCGCCCAGGACGTCTTGGAAAGCCTGTGCCAGCGAACCGATCTGGCCGGAGTCACCGGTGATCCCGTTCGCCGAGGCCAACGTATCGCCGGCCATCAGGATCGGATCGTCACCGGGCAGGGTGATGACCGAGGTGCCGGTGACTTTCCCGCCCTGCCAGACCGCCCCGCTCGGCAACGAAACCTTCTGCCCCGGGGCGGGCTGACCGCTGTTGGCCATGGCCAGGATATCCGGCATCCCCATCACCGGCGGACGTGTCTGTTCGGACCGAGAAGTGTTGGTATCGCGCGCCGAAGGGCGCCTCGAGTCCGGCGGAGTCCGCACATCGGAGCTCATTTGTTTCTCCACATTCGCATCTACTTTCTCGGCCACTGCGCAGATCAACGCCCGCGAACTATTCCTCCCAATTGAGGAACTCGTTCATCTCGCCGATCCCGGTCGCCGTGCCGATTCGTTCGCGGCTCGACTTCACGCCGGGCCTCGGCACGAGTTCCGGACGGTTGCGCCCGTTTCTGGCGTCGTCGGTTTTCGCCCAGACGAGCCAGCGCAGGGAATCGGTGATGTCGGCGAGCAGGAATTGGTCGAGTTGCCAGCGGTAGGAGTCTGGGTTCATCGCGCGGAACAGCGCGGATTCGGCGGGCAGCCATCGGATGATCGCCTTCAGCTCGCGCCAGCCGAGCACCTCCGTGCCGAGCTGACGCAGTCGCAAGCCGAGCGTGATCAGGTCGTATTCGATAGCCTCGCAATGCTCTTCGAGAAGAGCATCGAGGCTTAGGATTCCCCCAGGTTGACTCCCGAGTGGGTGCGCCAGGCATCCAGCAACTCGTGGTAGGCGTCCGGATCCATCTCGTCCAGCACGGCGAGCGACTCGGCGGACAAGGTCAGCTCCAGCAGCGTGTACATCGCGTCGACATCACCGAGGCGGCGGATCCGGCGGATCAGGCCCGGCTTGAGGTAGGACAGGGACGGCAGGTGTAGTTCGACATCGCCCACCTTGTAGACGAAGTCGTCCTTGACCTGGAGCGGACGGTTCAGGGTGATCGGTGCTTTCAGGGAAGTCATTGGTTCGCAGACCCTTTCATGACATATGTGTGCGCAGGCAGAGGAGAGAATTGGTGAAAAGGGTTTGGTGAAATAAGGGCCCAGCGGTGGCGGGCGGGCCTGCGCATAGGTGTGAAACCCGCCACCGCTGGGGGCTTTATCAGGCGGCCTTGATGATGCCGTCGTCGAGGTAGCGGTACGCCTTGTTGGCGGCGTCGTCCTTGAAGGCTTCGATGGTGATGTTGAAGCCCGCGAGCTCCTTCGACACGAACTTGCGCTCCTGGACCTGCGAGATCGACGCGTTCGGCAGCACGATGCGCATCTTCTTCTTCTCGCTCAGCATGTCGAACACGAAGAGACGACGCTCCAGCACCGAGCCGGTCTCCTTGACCGTGTACAGCTTGCCGCTGGTGGCCGTGGCCGCGGTCACGGTGACATTGGCCTTACCGAACACCTCGTTGAGGACGTCCTCGTCCCACACCGCGTACAGGGTGAGGCCGAAGCGGACCGAGTGCTCGGTCTGCAGGTTGGCGATGATGTCGGCGCTCCAGTCCTTGATCTGCTCGATCTTGCGCTCGCCCTTGGACTCGATGCCGTCCTCGGAGACGTAGCCGAGAGGCTTGAAGATCGCGGGGTCGAGGGCCTCCGACGCCGAGGCCGGCAGCTTGGTGCCGAGGTTGGCGACCAGCACACCGCCGGAGACGGAGACCGGGGTACCGGCGCCGATGTACTTGCTAGAGGGCAAAGCCATGGTGATTCTCCCTTGGGATTGTTGCGCAGGCCCATGGGATGTGGTTATTCAGTTGTGGCTCCCATGAGGGGGAGTCAGGCGAGGCCTACGCCTCGCACGCTTTCGGGTTGTGACGTTGCGGGTCAGTAGATCTGGGTAGCCGGCCGATCGTCGGAGACGGCGAAGCCGCCCCAATCGACGATCTCGTAGCCGCCGTCGTAGTCGGCGAGCATCGAGACCAGTAGCTGTTTCACGGTCTTCTGGCCCCAGGTGTCTCGATAGAAGACCTGGCTACCTCGCACGTTGTCGCCGGTGTTGTAACTGACCACACAGTTGGGAAAGTAGAATCTGGCCTCGACCTGCGTGAACTGGTCGCTACCCGATTGCTTGACCGGGTGGATATCGAAAACGAAGGTGGCGGGGCCCGAATTGGCCGGGACGCGAACCAGCCTCGCGTACCGGAACGGCTCCGCAATCCACCGCACGAGCAGGGTCTCGTCCTTCATCAGGCCGATTTCTCGCTGAGTCACTGCAACTCTCCTTGTTCAGGCGATAATTTGTCTTGCCCCGCAGGGCATTTCAGGTGACTTTGCCGCGAACGATCAGGTCGGCGATGATGGCGTGCCGTGGGGCGGCCGTCGCCGGGTCGGTGTCGTTCTGGAGGCCGACATCCTCGATGTATTCGCACCACACGGTGCCCAGGTAACCCGGCGCCGCGGCCGAAAGGATGCCGCGGATCAGCGCGGCCAAATCGGCCGCCACCCCGGAATCGTCGGTGCATTCGACAACGACGCGCGGTCGATCCAGGATCAGATCCGGGCCGCGGCGCCCCTCCCGGTCTTCGACGTCCTGGCGCAGTATTCGGTCGTTACGTAGGACTCGGACCATGCGCGGCGGGCGCGGGTCCGGAATTCGGGTCACCACCTTCGCGGTGTCGGACGCGGCGGCGAGTTGCGCGGTCAGGTATTCGACCAGAGTCTTTTCGATGTCGGGGTACACGATCCGTTCGGTCATCGCGCTACCACCCTTTCGTGGCTATGGCTCTTGCCGGGCTTGCTCGATCCGCTGGCGCAGTTGATCGACGACTCCCGCATAGGCTTCGGTCTTGGTCGCGGCCTCGAAAGACAGGCCACGGGGATGGACGGCGTACCAACGACCGTCGTCGGTCTGGCTGACCTGGATGTCGTCGAGGTCGTAGAAGGACTCGGGATCCGGTACGGGCCACTGGCCGTTCTCGTCCTTGGTGACGTGGAGGCCGGTATCGAATGCGCCGGGAGCGCCGCCGGGCGTTGCGGCCCAACGGATCTCCTCCAACTCGGGATGCACTCGCACCCCGCGTTTCACCAGATACTCGGCGACCCTGGTCGCCTGTTTGATCCCGGTCACGGTCGGTTCCGCCACCTTCGGTGACTGCTTGCTCTGCCACTGCGGCAGATGGATCACCGACAACTCCTCAGCGAGCGCCTTCACCTGCGGATCCAGCTCCGCGGTGTCCGCGGATTCGGCAAGCTTCCCGCTCAGCGCCTGCTGGATGAATGCGAGAAACTCCGGCGTGACCAGTTGCCCGGTATCGGTCTTCAGGTACTCCGGCGGAGGCTGATGATTGGCGAATTGGATGGATTCGACGACTTCTTTGTCAGACACGGTGCGCTCTCGCGATCATGGATTGCCTTCGAGTGTGGGTAGGAAAAGCCCACTCCTGCAGGAGGATCGGGCTCAGCTGACGCGCGTGAATCAGCTCGCGGTGTACTCCAGGCGCTGCACCGAACCCTGCCAATCGGCGACGGTGACGCTGCCCGAGGCTTCGACTACGACACCGACCGGGCGCAGGATGCTCAGGAACCGGAAGGGCAGGACGGATTGCCCGCCTGCCGGGGTCAGCTTCAAAACGCGAGCGCCGTTGGAGGTTTGGCCCGAGTTGGCCACATAGGTGTTGCCCGCCGAGTCGATGTCGACGCCGGCGAGGGCATCGAGACCGGTGAAGGGCAGTTTGGTCTGCACGCCCTGCGGGCTCAGCCGGACGATGCCGCGCCATTCGATCTGGTTCGACACGGTGACGTTGCCGGTACCGTCCACCGCGATACCGAAGGGCCGATCCAAATCTTGGAAAGGCAACGTGGTTTCGGTGCCGTCGGGACCGAGGCGGACCACCCTGCTGTTTCCGCCGTCGACGACGTAAATGTTCCCGGCTGCATCGATGTCGACGCCGGTGGGGAATCGCAGCCCGGTGAACGGCACCGTGGTCTGCACCCCGTCGTTACCGAGTCTGACGACGCGGTGGTTCCCGTAGTCGACGGCGAGCACATTGCCTGCCACGTCGACCTTCACCGCGTACACCGCACCGAGCCCGTCGAACGGCAGGGTGGTTTGGACGCCTGCCACACTCAACCTGAGGATGCGGTTGTGGTCTGCGACGTAGGTGTTCCTGGCGGTATCGACGTCGACACCACGCGTGCCATCGAGGCCGGTAAATGGCACTTTCACCTGTGTGTAGGTCACGAGTTCGCGCTCCGATCAGGATTTGATATCGACGAGGGACACACCGACGCACGGTCGGCAACCGACCGGGATCACAGGCCGAGGAGCGGCAGAATCACCGGGAGGACAAGGGGGGCCAGGTGGCAGGCCAGCTTGATGAGATCGAGGGCGATGGTGAGCATGGGTTCACCTCCTCTCGGTCGGTCAATAACGCCGGGATGAGTCCGGCACGATGCGGCCTGCGGCGATCAAGGTGTTGAAGGCCAGGGCTTTTCGGCGGCAGTGGTCGGTGGAGCAGGCGCGGTGCACGCGCATCGACTCGTGGGCCTTGGCGATGGTGAGGGGGGCTGCGGGGGTGGCGTGGTCGGCCATGTCGAGCAGTTCCAGGACGGTGTTGTCCATGTCAGACCTCGGGTTGCGGTGCCGCGGGGGGAAGTTGAGCCCCACCCCCGATCAGGGGGTGTATCGGGGGTGGGGCGAAACGCCCCGGTCGCTTCTTCCGTCTACGACCGCGAGCGAGAGGGTCGGCGGGAGACGGGAGCGGAAACCGGGGCGGGTATGTGGCAGGCTCGTGCCCGCTTGTCGTCGATCTCGAAGAGGTTTCGGGGGCATGCCACACGTGCGGGGCAGGGCGGGATGCGCTCTGCGGCTTTATCGTTCGCGGCCCCGCCCACGGGAGTGGACGGGGCCGCGACGACGCCAAGTATGAAAGTGATTGGTACTAAGGAAGTTTCCCGGTGATTCCCGGAAGAGGGCGCAGCTCTGGCGCTGCACAAAGCTTCACCTAAAGCGGATCGGATGTCAACCCCTGAATACGGATTCGGGTCGAAATCGCAGGCAGATGGCTACTTTTGGGCAGACCTGACGAGGCCCGGAAACGACGATTGCCCCACCTCCGAACGAGGTGGGGCAATCATGTCTGTCCTCCGAGCGGATATGTCACCTGGTGAGGGTCAGGACATATCGACGCTTTTCGGTTTACTCGGCCGAGCCCGTGGCCAGCAGCTTGAGCAGGTCGACGAGCACGGTGGCCGAACCGCTGTCCGCCTCGCCCGAGGTGCCGGTCTTGGCGGAGCCGGTGCCCGAACCCTCGCCCGCGGTGGCGCTGGGCTTGGCCGAGCCGGTGCCCGAGCCGTCACCGGCGCCCGCCGAGGCCAGGCCCGAACCGGCCAGAACGATGCCGGCGGTAGCCGCGAACACAACGCCGAACACGCGAATCTTGCTCATTTAGGAATCTTCCCCTTGAAGAATTGGTCCCTCCATCGGCGACCTGCTGGTCGCCGAGCAGAATTTTTCTATCACAGTGGTTCGTCGGCCAGCGACCTTTTAGCCACACCCGCCGAGCGGTGCGTATTGCTCATCGATAACGGGGCATGCACGGCGAGGGTTTCGTAACAATGTCCGCATATCCACGGTCTTGCCGAGACTTCTACGGTCAGGTGGCCGGAGCGGGGTCTATATCGACATACGGGCACGTTGACGCCCTGCCAGTAATGCTCGGCCGATCAAGCGATTCAGCCCTGCGACCCTCGGTCCAGCAACTCCGGAGCATGAATCCTCGGACGGCCGACTCGAACGCGAGCACTCAGCAATTCAGAGGTTATGCTGTGATTCATTTCATATGAAACATCTGTAACTTTCGGCGGATATCTCCGATTGTTCTCCGGAACTTGTTTCGAGACACGTCAATTCGAATCTGTCACGTCGGCCCGCGTGCGCCGTCGCGCCGGATAGGCCAGATGTTCGTCCAATACCGCGCCCACTGTGTACAACTCCGGCCAACCCGGCGCCCACGGCCCGGGCTGTGGCGCGATTTTCCCGGCGTTTCTCAGTGTCTGGATCCGCCGCACGGTAAGTCCCCGATACTGCTCGCCGAGTTCCTTTGCCAGCGAGGCGATCCCGGACGCATTGAGCCGATGCCGCCGCGCCTGCTCCACCAGGCCGTCGTCCAGCACCACCGGTGCGGCGGGCGGGCAGACGACCCACAGCGCCGCCTGCACGACTGTGCGGATGTCCTCGGGCGCGCCGTCCGCGCCCTCGGTCATGGCCAGCGCGATCAGGTTCCGGTCGAGCCAGCGGGCCAGGCCCGGCGTGGACGGGGACCCGGCGTAGTCGAGGCCACGCTGCTCGCAGACCAGCCGCACCCAGGACCCGAGCACCGCGTGCAGCTCGTCGGCGGCGCGGGAGGCGGCGGGGTTGTAGGGCAGCGGTTGCTCGCTCGGACGGCGGTTCATCCGGTAGTCGCCGCGGGTGCTGAGCCGGGACTGCCGGGTCAGCGAGACGGCGAGATCCTCGGCGAGGTCGGGGATCTCGCGCAGCAGTTCGGCGAGCGCCCGGAGTTCTACGCGGTCGAGGTAGAGGTGATTCGGATGCTCGGCGGTCATGGGGTCGCTTCCTCTTCGGTGGTGTGCCAGTGGTCGAGCGAGGTCACCGTGTGGTGGTCGCAGCGGAGCACGGGCGGATCGGGATTGACGGCGAGCAGTTCGGCGGGCGGGTGCCGCCAGCCGGCGTCGTCGCACATCACGCAGTGCCGGGCGGCTTCGCGGCGTTGCACGGCGTCGGCGCGCAGGTCGTTGCCGTGCGCGACTTCCCAGCGCTGCCTGGCGCGCCGGGCATCGCCGCAGGCGCCGCAGGGTGGCGGCGCCGGGTGCGTGCGGTGGATGGCGCATTGCCGATCGGGTGGTGTGGATCGGGCTCCCCTGGAAGCATTTCCAAGGCCATGGGCAGGGACAGGGGTTGCGTTGTGCTCAGGCAATTGTTCGACGGCGCGCCGAGCATCTGCTGAAGCTGTTGGCGCAGTGGATGTTCGAGCATTCGGTGCAGCATTTGCTTGCGCGCGCAGCTGTCGGGCCTGCCCCGAGACCTGGCCGCCTTTGCGGCCGGCGTCGGCCCGTTTGCGGCGCCGGTCCTCGATCTCGGCTTTGGACATCTGCCGCTCGCCCCAGTCGTGAAACCGGTATCCGCCGTCGGCCGTAGTCCAAAGGCCCACTTCTACAAGCTTTTTCGCCTGTGCCGCCGAGCCGAGGCCGCGTACGATCGCGGCCGGGACGAAACCCTCGGTGAGCTGCTGCATCGACCACGAGCCCGCGCGCACCCACAGTCCCATCGCGGCATTGCCCGCCGCGACCGCCTTGGGATGGAATCCGAGCTGGTCGTCGACCTGGAACCAGGGCATCGCCGCGGGCTCAGCTCGGGCGCGAGCCGCGGTTGCGCGCGGCCGCCCTCACGATCACCTCACGGTTGATCGCCTCGGCGAGCAACCGGGCGTGGCCGTGCCGGATGTAGTCCTCGGTGTGCCGCCCGTCGAACAGGTAGCCGCGGGCATAGGCGACGGCGCCGCCCCAGGAACGCCAGTTCTGCGGCGACCACCAGCGTTGCAGCTGACGGCCGGTCGCTGTCTCGATGATGCTTTGTCCCCAGCGCACCATGGCTTCGGGACTGGACAGGCTGAAGTACGCGCTCAGGTCGGCGATCAACCGCAGCGGATTGCCGGCGGGCAGTGCGGTAATCGGATCACCTTCTGCGGCAACCCAATACGTCGGAATCCTGGTGATGTTCCGCTGCCCGACCACGCCGTAACCGCCGGGATCCTTGCCGAGGCACCGGCCGGCCGGACGCAGCGGATCCGCGATCAACGCGCAGGCAACCACCTCGAGCTGCGGAAACAAGCCCCGCCCGATATCGGCGGCAAGGTCACCCGCGATGCCCGCACCCTGCGAATAGCCCGCCAGCAGAACACGATTGGGCGTTGCCCCGATCGCCTCGAGCAGCGCTCGCCGGCCGGCGGCGACACTGTCGGCGAAGGCCACGTGCCGCCCGTAATCCGCCGGGTAGGGCACCATTCGCACGACGAAACGCTGCGGATCGAGCGCTTCGGCGAACGCGGCGGTGACCCGATCACCATTCGGATTCCAGGTTCCTCCGACCATCAGCACATCGATGACCTCGCCCGGAGCGAGCAACTTGCCGAATAAACGGCGGCCGAAAATGGCCACGGGCCGTTTCCTTTCGTCGACGACGAGACCGGATGAGCCCAGGCCGGAGCCACACCCGATCGGGTCGGAAATGAGAATCGAGGAGCGCCGGTTCAGCGCGGCGCGAGAAAGACCGGGCCGGGGCGCTCTGCCGCGGTGCCACAGTGATCGCAGGAGTTCGGTGCTGCGACAGTGGTTTCCAGTCGAAGATTCGCCGGATGGGTGGCGATGGCATTGCCGAGTTCGGCATTGATCGGATTGGGGTAGCCGTAATCGACGTACACCATCCGGTGGTCTACGTCGACGATGACGCCGTGTTCGACGCCGCCGCGTTCGATGGTGGTTCCGGTGAAGATGACGCGCTCGCCGATGTGATGCCGGAAGATTTCGAGGGCGGGGTTCGCGCGACGGGTGCGTGCGGGCTTCCGCGCCGCGGTAGCTGATCGATCGCTCAACACGGCCGACCCACCCTGCGCCGCAGAGTGATTCGCGTCACAAAATGTTTGATGCGACACGCCGAGTTCGCGAAATAGGACGCGCCGGGCGACCGGCCCACGCCGGTGACGGTCACCGCGGATCCCCGTCGTCGGGCAGGAGGTCGACGACGCGGCAATCCACCGCCGCGGCGATCCGAGCGAGCTCGTCCACGGTGAACGAGCCGTGCGCGGCGAGCAGGCTGCGCAGGTCGGATACCGGCAGCCCGGAACGCGCGGCCAAGTCCTCGGGACAGAGTCCCGCATCGGACATGGCGCGCCGCACCTTCCCGGCAACCATATGGCCTAGGTGTTCCATACGGAGCACATTAAGGTCCGTTCGGACCTGTTGCAACTCGCGACAGACCTTTATGGGCGAAATGCCCGGTAGCTGCGGTGATCGTCGGCGTTTTTTCGGCATGTCGTTTGCCAGGTAGCCATTCGGACCTCAGAATGGTCCGTATGGGTGTGGAAAAGGTACCTTCGGACATCAATCGCGCGGTCGGGGCAGAGCTCAGAGCGGCCCGAGCACGACGGGCGCTGACCCGCCCGCAACTCGCCGCGCTGACCGGACTCGGGGTCAGCACGATCCAGCGCTTCGAGAACGGCGATCGATCGCCGGACATGCAGCAGCTGCACGCACTGTGCACCGCGCTCGACATCCCGATGCGCGAGTTCGTCGCCGCCGCACTGCGCGACGTCGAACGCCCCGAGGAATAGCTCGGCACAGCCGAACACCGCCGTAGTAGTGGCGGTGCGAAAGCTATTGCGCGGGACAGCGAGTCGAAACGACTATCGGCGAACTGTTGCGGCGCAACACTTCACGCCCGAAATCGGCGCTACGCGCCGTGAAAAGAGCCGTGCGGCACCCTACTGCCGGCAGGGAGCGCTTGCGAGCCGCGAATGCGCGAGGCCGCACGGAAACGCCTACGCGCAGCGCGGATCTGCGCCGTCCACCACCACCAGGTCGTCGACGATCACTCCGGTGGCCGCCTCGGCGTACTGCAGCACCGCCTCGATCGGATCGACACCCATCGCCCACGCGGCGACCACGACGTCGCACAACGTGCCATTGCCCTGCACAACGCGCAGGGCGACTTCGTCTCCGATTGCCGTACCCAGTGTGACTGCGGCGTTGTTTCCCCGCCCCGCCGCATACGGTCTGACTGAGTCGATCTGGTCCACGACGGTATCCCCTTCACACTTCGCTCTACCTTGAGCCCCACTCCGAGACAGAACCGGACTGGCGTCCCGGAATCTGGCGTAGTTATATCCCATTCGCCGGGAGGTCGCTCACCAAAGTCGCCCTGCCGCAGAATGATTCGCCGCGCCCCGAGCTAACCAGGGCCGCGCTGCGGGTTAGCCAGAAGTTGGCTCCGATCTCCGGAGTCGTTGCGCTCACTCACATTTCACGACGGGGATGGGGTCGTACTTGACCGTCCGGGTGTGCCGGGAGACCTCGCGGCCGGTGCGCTTGTCGGTGATGATGCGGGTGTCGGAGGTGGTGAAGCCCGGCGCGCCCTCGGAGGCGATGCAGTCCTTGCCCTTCGGCAGTTTGATGGTGGTCGGCTCGGTCGGCTTGCTCCGGTCGCCGGTCACCGATTCCACCTCGACCGTCTTGGTGCCCCAAAGCCGAACGGTCACTTCGGAATCCGTGGTGACGGCCTCGATGTAGACACCGGTGGGCGCGTTGTTGCGGAAGCGCAGATCGATCGCGCCGTCGAAGACCGTCGCCTCGCGCGCGGCCGGGTAGCGGGAGATGTAGTAGCTGTGCTCGGTGTGGCCCTCGTCCACCATGCCGGCGAAGTACGCGGCGTTGTAGAGGGTGGTGGCGAACTGGCTGATACCGCCGCCGACGGCGGTACCGGGCCGGCCGTGGTCGATGATGCCGGACTCGACATAGCCCTCGGCGGCGCCGCGCGGACCGGTGAAGTCGTTGAGCGAGAAGGTATCTCCCGGCTTGATCACCGCGCCGTTCACCTTCCTGGCGACCACCTTGATGTTCACCCCCGACGGACCGCTGAAGCCGTTGGTGGTGAACGAGCCCATGGTCTCGACGACGCCGAGCCCCTGCGCCGCCTCGGTGGTCAGCTTCGGCTCGACCTTCTCGTAGATCGCCTGGCCGGTGCGCTCCTGCGGCGCGGCGAGCAGCGCGGTGAGCTGCTCGAAGGTCTTCGGCCAGTTGATCTTGTCGCCGACCACCGCGGGCACCACCGCCGGCTTACCGCCGGTCAGCGCGAACGTCGCGTCCTTCGGCTCGATCTCGGTAGCGACCAGCTGGGGTCCCAGCAAACCGACCGCGACGTTCTGATCGATGGACAGTCCGAGGCCGCCCTGGCCGTCGGGCGCGAACGAGAGCACGGTGGCGATCTGCTCGGGATCCAGCTTGGCCGAGGCGCCCTTGCCCGCGAAGCTGATCGGCGCGCGCACCGCGGGTTCGGCCACCGTGCGCAGGGCCTGGTCGACCGCCTCCGGCCGGACGTTGAGCGGCGCGGGGTGCACCGGGAGGTCGAGCGTGATGCCGGTGATCCAGTTGTCGATCAGCTCGGCGCGCGCGGCGGAGATATCGAGCACCCGGCCCGGAACCGGGGCGACCGCGACCGGTCTGGCCTTGTCGAAGGCGATGGTGCCCTCGACCGACGGGCGATCGTGCACGCGCAGCGCGGTCAGCTGACGCTCCAGCGCGACGTCGTCGACGACGCTGGCCACCTTGACGTCGCGGGCGCTGAAGAACGAGGTGAAGCGGGTGAGCGGATTGAGCGGCTGGGTGCCGATGCGGTCCCAGGTGCCGTCCCAGTCCACGGTCAGCCCCGCGGCGGCCGGCACGACCCTGGTCTGCACGTCACCGATGCGCAGCGGCAGCTCACGGTCGGCACGCGGCGCGAGTTCCGCGCGCAATCGCGCGTCCGCGGCGGCCTTGTCCAGCCCGCCGACCTCGATGCCGGAGACGACCGTGCCGCGCGGGACCTCACCCGCGGACAGCACCCAGTCGACCGCGTAGCCGACGCCGGCCACCGCGAGCACCGCACCGACGGTGAGGCCCGCCCGCTTCAGCATGGTGCGATTCAGCCGCTGCGGCGGGGGGCCGGAGATCGGCCGCCGCACCGGGCGCTCGCCGGGCTGGGCCCGATGGTTCGCCCGCCGGGGCTGAGTGACCTGGATGGGAACGGTGGGCGCCGAGTCGTCGCCCCACTTCGGCGCGGGCGCCGGGCCGGGCGGTTGGGCCGGGTTCGCCGCGGATGCCTGGGCCGGGTTCGCCCCTTGTGCCTGGGCCGATTCGAGCAGCTGGCGTAAACCGACCTCGCCTGCCGGTTGCTGGCCACGACGTCCGGTGCTCGGCTGGCTCGTCACGAACCGTCCTCCCCGTTCGGTTGAGTTGGGGCTCACACGACGCGAGCCTCCGCCAACGATAGTGCGCGACGCCGACAACCTCCGGTGAGCACCGATCTACAGCAAATTCCGTGCAAAGGACCCGGTCGTACACGCAAAGGGCCCCGCGCAGTTGCCGGGTCGGGGGTCTGGCAACTACGCGGAGCCGATCTGATTATCGGTGCGGCGCACCGTGCGTTACACCGCCGAACAGACCAGTATCGGACCGAGGCGGGACAATCGTGGACGAACGAGTGTCCGGCCACCGCACACACGAGGGAGATGGATGGCATGCAGCTGGGAATGATCGGCCTCGGGCGGATGGGCGCCAACATCGTGCGCCGCATCGTCAAGGACGGGCACACCGCCGTCGGCTACGAACGTCGCCCGCACCAGATCGACATCCTGCGCGACGAGCTGGGCGACGACTTCCAGGGCAGCACCGACCTCGCCGAATTCGTGCAGACGCTGGCGGCGCCGCGGGTGGTCTGGGTGATGATTCCGGCGGGCGCGACCGGCGCCGTCATCGACCAGGTCGCCGAGCTGCTCGAGCCCGGCGACATCATCATCGACGGCGGCAACAGTCGCTACCACGAGGACATCAAGCGCGCCGCGCAGTTGCGCCCCAGGGGCATTCACTACGTGGACATCGGCACCTCGGGCGGCGTCTTCGGCCTGGAGCGCGGCTTCTGCCTGATGATCGGCGGCGAGGCCGAGCAGGTGAAGTATCTGGATCCGCTGCTGAAGTCCATCGCGCCCGGCGTCGAGGCGGCCGAGCGGACGCCGGGCCGCACCGGCGAGCCGTCGGCGGCCGAGCAGGGTTACCTGCACTGCGGGCCGGCCGGCGCGGGGCACTTCGTCAAGATGGTGCACAACGGCATCGAGTACGGCGCGATGGCCGCCTACGCGGAGGGCCTGAACATCCTGCACAAGGCCAACTACGGTGCCGAACACGACGGCGAGTTCTCCGCCGAGGAGACGCCGCTCGAGCATCCCGAGTACTACCGGTACGAGATCGACGTGCCCGAGGTGACCGAGGTGTGGCGGCGCGGCTCGGTGGTCGCCTCCTGGTTGCTGGACCTCACCGCGAGCGCGCTGTACGCCGATCCGAACCTGGATTCCTACAGCGGCCGGGTGTCCGATTCCGGCGAGGGCCGGTGGACGCTCGACGCCGCGATCGACACCGGAGTCCCGGCCCCGGTGCTGGCTTCCGCGCTGTTCCAACGGTTTTCCTCGCGCGGCGAGGCGCTCTACGCGGACAAGATGCTGTCGGCGATGCGCAAGGCGTTCGGCGGGCACAACGAGCTTCCTGGTTCGTGAAACGAAAACCGCGGCTCCCGCATGATGCGGGAGCCGCGGTGGTCAGCGACCGGTCAGAAGCCGGCCGCCTGTGCCATCAACTTCGCGACCGCCAGCGGGCCGTACCAGAACAGATAATTGATGCCGTAGAGAAATGCCATGGCGGGTAATCCTTTTCACTCGAAATTGCGGTCGATCCAGTCGATCGTCTGCATGCCGAACAGGTCGGTGCCCCAGCCGTAGATATCGGTGAGCATGCGGACCATGCCGCAGTCGGTGGGCTGGTAGGTCACGTCGGTACCGCCGGCCCGATAGGTGTCGGCGAGTTCGCGCGAGTCCCTGGCGGGCACCAGCGACATCGGCGAGTCGTCGGCGACGCAGGAGGTGATGGCCACCTTGGCCTTCGGCGTGCCGGAGCGGCCGAGGATGTTGTCCTCGAACGCGCGCTGGAACGCGGGCTCGTCGGCCGGGCTCAGGCCCGAGTTGAACAGGGTGTTGAGCGGCAGGAACGGCAGCCCGAAGTAGGCCGGCGTCTGGCACTGGGTGCGGAAGGCGTTGGCCAATCCGACGCCCGCCGGGTTCAGCTTCGCGTTTACCGCCATCTCCGGGTACGCGGGCTCCAGGCCGAGCAGCGTGGCCAGGGCGAAACCGGAGCCGACCGAGCCGTCGGCGACCCGCATGAAGTTGCGCGGGTTCACCACCATCCCTTCCAGCACCGCGGATTTCACGTCGAGCTCCGGTGCGTAGGTGGGCTGGAGCTCGGCGGAGAAGGCCGCGCCGACCCCGCCGCCTGCAATGCCGAACAGGCCGATCTGCGCCTTCGGATCGAGTCCGGCCTCGCGATGCGCCAATGCCGCACGGACACCGTCGAGCTGGGCGTGCGCGGCGAACTTGCCCGCGAATACGCCGTGCGGCTTGCGATCTCCGTCGTTGCCGACGTCGGAGATCATCACCGCGTAGCCCTTGTCGAACATCAGTGCCAGCGGGCCGAGCGCCGACCACGACGAACCGTCCAGCGGATCGCCGCCGGTCCACTGCGTGCTCGGGTGACAGGACCAGCCGACGCTGTCGTTGGCCTCCTGGTAGGAGATCACCTTCTTTTCCCCCACGGGCGCACCGTGATTCGGGATCATCAGGATGCCGGTGCTGATCACCGGGGTGACGCCGTCGATGCCGGTGGTGACGTACATCAGCTTGTAGGCCTCTACGTCCGGCGGCGTGATGCCGAGGAACATCACGTCGACCTGCTTGGCCTTCAACAGCGTGCCCGGCGCTTCGGCGCCGGTCAGCGGCGGCTCCTGATAGAACGGGTCATCGGCGAGCAGCGCCTGGAACGCCTGATCCGGCGGAACCGGTTGCGCGCCTTGGATCTGGCCGACGACGAAGCCGTTGAACACCCGGTCCAGTCCGGGCGTCGGCATCTCGCCTTGCGCCGCGGCGGTTCCCGCGCACACCATCAGCGCGGTGGCCGTCGCGACGGCCGCGGTGAACAGTTTCATCTAGCGCACCGCCATCGTGTCGATCGGAGTGACCTGGATCTGCCGGGCGGCCGAATCCAGCAGCTGCGGAATGTTGAACAGCGGGCGATGCGATTCCATCTGGACCTCGTACGGTGTGCGCATCACGGCTTCCAGTGCGGGCCAGTTGTTTTCGACCTGGAACTTGTATTTCGGCAGCAGCTCGGTGGTGATGTAGTCCCAGCGCGCGTCGAACTCCGACCAATTCCATTCCGGCAGTGGCAAAGTCACCAGCGCAGGACGTCCGTCCGCCATGGTCACCTGCATGCGCACCGGATTGAATTCCCGGGGCGGCGCGACACCGGCCACCGACGGTGAGCCCGCGGCCCCGCTGACGTAGGTGATCGCCTCGCCGACGCTGCCCTTGTAACTACGCACCGAATCCCACTGGTCGCGAATCACCCATTCTTGTTCCCGGCGCAGCAGCGTGCCGTTGCCCGCGGCGATCCGGTCGTAGTCGCCGGAGGCGACCCCGCGCCAGGCATCCATGATGTCCGCGCCGAACAACCCGGCCGCCTGGAATTCCTGCAGTGCCGGAAGGCCTTCGGTGACGTAGGCGTCGTGCATCGGCATCAGGTCGGAGAAGATGTTCTTCTGCATCACCAGGATCATCCCGATGATGTAGCGCAGGTCCTCCGGTGAAATCTGCGAGCCCGCCTCGGCCAGCGCCAGCAGGCCGCGCGGCAGCTGGGCCACCGCCTGCGGTCCGGCGGCCTGCTCGACCGCGGCGATGACGCCGCGCGCGGATTCGGAGAGTCCGGGCAGGCCGTAGATGTTGCCCATCAGCTCGAAATCGATGAGCCCGCCGCCGAAGTCGGCGCCGACCTGACCGCCCATGCCCGCCCATTGCAGCTCACGGTGGTTCAGTTGCAGGTCCTCGTAGTAGCGGTAGGACCTGGTCAGATTGGTGCGGTTGGCCTCGACGCCCGCGCGCGGATCCCAGGCGCGCAGGTCGATGCCGGCCTTGTTCGTCGCGTCGACCAGCCAGTACTGGTAGAGCAGGGCGGCGTAGCGGGTCGGCGCGACCGCTTGGGCGCGCGCCTCGTCCAGCAGCCCGCGCAGCTCGGCCGCGTCATAGGGCAGTTCCGGGTTGACGCCGCCGGGGCCGCTCGCGGCGTCCCGGTTCACCAGCGGCAGATCCAGGTAGCGGTCCAACTCGCCGGCCGCTCCGGCGGGGGCCGCGGCCGCGAGTCCGAGACCGACCGCGGCCGCGAGGGCCAGGGCGGTGGCGCGCAGCGCTATACCGATTCGCATCAGCTGTTCAGCCTTCCTCTCTGCTAGCTCGATTCGATTAATTCGTTAAGCCGAAGAGATGTCCTGTCGGTAGCTGCAAGTCGATAGGGCAGCGATATAACGCCTCTACGATTGCCGATTACCGGTAGCACAGTAGGTGACGTGCAGGTAAACACACAGATCAGCCCCGCTGCAAGAAACGATGTGACGGACATTCAGCAGCCGAAGAAATCCTGTAACACATAAGTTGCCTGCTAGTTGCTGCTAAATAGTCCCGCAGACGTCGCGAAATGCGTCGCGGAGGTGAGCAGATATTCATGAGAAAGCTCACAGCAGCCAAGGGCGGGTCATCACCGCGGCGGGGACTACCCGAATCCCACCGTCTCAGACAGAATGGGGGCGGGCAGCTACGTCCACGGACCGCGACCGCCGCGGCCCGGATAGTGGGGTGAATCCATGGCCGAGAAGCATGTGGTCCGCAACGGCGAAGTCGACCTCGCCGTCTATGAGCAAGGCAATCCGGACGGGCCGACGGTCCTGCTGCTGCACGGCTGGCCGGACTCACATCACCTGTGGGACAACGTCGTACCGGAGCTGACCGACCGGTTCCGGGTGTTGAGCGTGGACAACCGCGGGCACGGCGAGTCGTCCAACCCGCCTGGCACCGCGGCCATTTCGACCACGACGCTGGCCGCCGACTACGTCGCGGTGATCGAGGCGCTCGGCGGCGGCGCGCCCGTGCATGTACTCGCACACGATTGGGGCAGCGTCGCCACCTGGGAGGTTGTCTGCCGCCCTGACTCGGCCCGCCTGATCGCGTCGTTCACCTCGGTCTCCGGGCCGAGCATCGCGCACGTGGGCAAGTGGGCGCGCTCGCGACTGGCGCGACCGACGCCGCGCAATATCGCGCTGCCGCTGGCCCAGCTCGGTTCGTTCGCCTACTCGACGTTTCTCGCGCTGCCCGGATTACCGAAGGCGGCGATCAAAGTGGGGATGAGCGAACAACTCTGGCGCTCCGCGCTTTCCGCGGCCGAGGGTGCGCCGCCGGAGGACATTCACCTGGCGCCGACGTTCAAGCAGGACATGGCGAACGGGCTACGCATCTACCGGTCGACCTGGGCCGCGAATCCGCTGCGCGCACGCGACGAATACACCACGGTGCCAACCCAGATCATCATCGGCACCCGCGATCCCGCAGTGCGGCAGTCGAGTTACGCCGACGAGGATCAGTGGGCCGACCAGGTCTGGCTGCGCGTGGTGAAAGGCGGGCACTGGCTGCCGTTCTCGCATCCGCAGCTGCTCGCCGCGGCCACCATCGAATTGATCGACTCGGTGACCGGCACGCCACCGGCGCGGGCGCTGCGCCGCGCGCGAATGGGTGTGCCGCGCAAGCCGTTCGAGGATCAGCTCGTCGTGATCACCGGCGGCGGTAACGGTATCGGCCGGGAGACCGCGCTGGCGTTCGCTCGGGCGGGGTCGGAGGTGGTGGTGTCCGACGTCAACGGCATCGCGGCCGAGGCCACCGCGGCGTTGATCGCCCAGGCCGGCGGCATCGCGCACGCCTACGAGCTGGACGTGTCCGACGAGTCCGCGATGCGCAAGCACGCCGACGGGGTGATCCGTGAGCACGGCGTGCCCGACGTGCTGATCAACAACGCGGGCATCGGCCAGGCCGGGCGATTCCTGGACACCTCGGCCGAGGATTTCGATCGGGTGCTCACGGTCAACCTGCACGGCGTGGTCAACGGCTGCCGCGCGTTCGCCGGCGCCATGGCCGAGCGCGGGCTCGGCGGGCACATCGTCAACCTGTCCAGCATGGCCGCCTATACGCCGCAGCAGGCGTTCTCCGCGTACTCCACCAGCAAGGCCGCGGTGTTCATGTTCTCCGACTGCCTGCGGGCCGAATTGGCCGGTAGCGGAATAGGTGTCAGCACCATCTGCCCCGGCATCGTGCACACCGATATCGTCGCGAACACGCGGATGTCCGGCGTCTCCGCCGAGGAGGAGCGGCGCAGGCAACAGCTCTATGACCGGCTGTACCGTCTGCGCGGCTACGGGCCGGAAAAGGTCGCGAAGCAGATCGTGCGCGCGGTGCAGAAGAACCGGGACGTCGTACCGGTGACGCCGGAAGCCAGGCTCCAGTACGTCTTCGGCCGGTTCGCACCGAGCGTGGTCCGATTCGCCGCTGCCCGAGGCAGTTTGGTGCGCTGACCGACGAAAGGTGGCATCCACGACCGGATGCCACCTTTCATTCAGTGCTTAACGCTCGACGATCGCGACGACGCCTTGGCCGCCCGCGGCACAGATGGAGATCAGCGCGCGGCCGGATCCCTTCTCCGCCAGCAGCTTCGCGGTCGAGGCGACGATGCGGCCGCCGGTCGCGGCGAACGGGTGACCCGCCGCCAGCGAGGAGCCGTTGACGTTGAGCTTGCTGCGGTCGATCGAGCCGAGCGCGCCGTCCAGGCCGAGCCGCTCCTTGCAGTACGCGTCGGACTCCCACGCGGACAGCGTGGCGAGCACCACGGAGGCGAACGCCTCGTGGATCTCGTAGTAGTCGAAGTCCTGCAGGGTCAAGCCGTTTCGAGCGAGCAGGCGCGGCACCGCGTAGGTCGGGGCCATCAGCAGGCCGTCCGGGCCGTGGATGTAATCGACCGACGCGACCTCGCTGTCGACCAGGTTGGCCAGCACCGGCAGGTTGCGCTCGGTGGCCCATTCCTCGCTGGACAGCAGCACCGCGGAGGCGCCGTCGGTCAGCGGGGTGGAGTTGCCCGCGGTCATGGTGGCGTCGCCCGCCTTGACCCCGAACACCGGCTTGAGCGTGGCCAGCTTCTCGATGGTGGAGCCGGGACGCAGGTTGTCGTCGCGGGTCAGCCCGAGGAACGGGGTGATCAGGTCGTCGAAGAAGCCGCGATCGTAGGCGGCGGCCATGTTCTTGTGCGACAGGTAGGCCAGCTCGTCCTGCGCCTCGCGCGGCACGCCGAATTCCTTGGCGGTGATCGCGGCGTGCTCACCCATGGACAGCCCGGTGCGCGGCTCGGCGTTGCGCGGGATCTCGATGCCGAGCATGCTCGGGCGCAGCTGGCCGACCAGCTTGAGCCGGTCCTTGTTGGACTTGGCCCGGTTCGCGTCCAGCATCCACTCGCGCATGCCCTCGCTGACGCCGATCGGGGCGTCGGAGGTGGTGTCGGTGCCGCCGCCGATGCCGGCGTCGAAGCGGCCCTGGGCAATTCCGTCGCCGACGGTGACGATGGCCTGGAGGCCGGTGCCGCAGGCCAGCTGCAGATCGTGGGCCGGGGTGTACGGGCTGAGCTTGCTGCCGAGCACGCTCTCGCGGATCATGCCGTGCTCGCCGACCCGCTTGAGCACGGCGCCGCCGACCACCATGCCGAGCCGCTCGCCCTGCAGGCCGAAGCGGCTGACCAGGCCGTCCAGCGCGGCGGTGAACATGTCCTGGTTCGAGGCGTGCGCGTACGCCTTGTCGGAGCGAGCGAACGGAATCCGGTTGCCGCCCACGATCGCGACCGGGCGGGTGGTCTTACCGGTCTTGGCGGTGCTCTTCGCCGAACGGGATTTGGTTGTCACTCGAGTCTCCAGGTCTCGTTGGGGATGTTCGGCGCTCCGGAGTCCGCGTGGAAGTCTCCACTGATCGGCGCCCCGTCGCGGTTGGTTTACATTAAACTTACTCTGGAGTAAGTTTGTTGTCGACACCGTACCCCGCAAATGTGCGTGAGCAGACCAAATGCCGGGGGAACCAGCAGACCCGAGAACAGCATCGCGGCGTGAGCGACAGTCCCGGAGGCGGTAGCTTGCGTAACCACACGGCAGGGACCGTGCACACGCCGCCGACCACACAGAAAAGGTAGGAACAGTGGCAGCCAGCAAGAGCAAGGGTGCGCCCAACCTCTACGGATCGTTCGTACACTCCTCCCCGGGTCAGTTCCTGGCGAGCAAGCTCGGGCTGCCGCAGCCGGAGAACCTGCGTCGCTACAAAGCGGGCGAAGCGCCGCTGCCCGGGCCGGTGCTGCTCGGCGGCAAGGGCCGGGTGGCCGAGCCGCTGCGCACGCTGCTGACCGACTACACCTTCGCCGATTCGGCCGGCGCCGGAACCAAGTTCGGCGCGCTGGTGTTCGACGCGACCGGCATCGGTTCGATCGAGGATCTGTCGCAGCTCTACGAGTTCTTCCAGCCCGCCATGCGCAGCATCGCCGCGTCCGGCCGCATCGTGGTGATCGGCACGACCCCCGAGCTCGCCTCGACGGTGGACGAGCAGATCGCCCAGCGCGCGCTCGAGGGCTTCACCCGCTCGGTGGCCAAGGAGCTGCTGCGCGGCGCCACCGCCCAGCTGGTCTACCTGCACCCGGCGGCCTCGACCGGCGCGACCGGCCTGGAGTCGACGCTGCGCTTCCTGCTCTCGGCCAAGTCGGCGTTCGTCGACGGCCAGGTGTTCCGGGTCGGCAAGGACGACGCCACCGCGCCGGCCAGCTGGGACCGCCCGCTGGACGGCAAGATCGCCGTGGTCACCGGCGCCGCGCGCGGCATCGGCGCGACCATCGCCGAGGTGTTCGCCCGCGACGGCGCGACCGTGATCGTCGCCGACATCCCGGCCGCCGGTGAGGCGCTCTCGCAGACCGCGAACAAGGTCGGCGGCACCGCGCTCGCGCTGGACGTGACCGCGCCCGACGCCGCGGAGAAGCTGGCCGAGTTCGCCACCGAGCGCTTCGGCGGCATCGACATCATCGTGCACAACGCCGGCATCACCCGGGACAAGCTGCTCGCCAACATGGACGAGGGCCGCTGGAACTCGGTGCTCAACGTGAATCTCGCGGCGCCGCACCGGATCACCGAGGGCCTGGTGTCCCGGGGCGCGCTGAAGGAGGGCGGCCGCGTGATCGACGTGTCCTCCATCGCCGGCATCGCGGGCAACCGCGGCCAGACCAACTACGGCGCGTCCAAGGCCGGGGTCATCGGCATGGTCAACGCCGAGGCGCCGAAGCTGGCGGAGAAGGGCATCACCATCAACGCGGTGGCGCCCGGCTTCATCGAGACCGCGATGACCGCCGCCATCCCGCTGACCACCCGCGAGGCCGGCCGGCTGATGAGCTCGCTGCTGCAGGGCGGGCAGACCGTCGACGTGGCCGAGACCATCGCCTTCTTCGCCAGCCCGGCGTCGAACGCGGTGACCGGCAACGTCGTTCGCGTCTGCGGGCAGAGCCTGATCGGAGCATGATGTCGCAAGTGATCTCACTCAAAGAGACACCGAAGAACGGCCCGCTGTACCTGAAGGCGGCACTGGGCGCGATCCCGCTGCCGCTGGTCTCGGGGCGCAAGTCGACGCTGCCGGATCGGTCGAGCCAGCTCGACGGCCTGCGGGTGGATCCGGATCATCTGGCCGCGTACTGCCGGGCGACCGGGCTGCGGTTCGGCGATGCGCTGCCGCTGACCTACCCGTTCATCCTCACCTTCCCGATCGTGATGCAACTCGTTGTGCAGCGCGACTTTCCGTTCGTCGCGGTCGGCGCGGTGCACGCGGAGAACGTGATCGAGCGGACCCGCGAGATCTCGGTGAGCGAGCCGCTGGACATCAAGTCGCACATCGAGAATCTGCGCGAGCACCCGAAGGGGCTGCTGGTCGACGCGATCAGCGAGATCAGCGTCGGCCGCGAGCTGGTCTGGCGTCAGGTCACCACCTTCCTGCACCAGCAGCGCACCTCGCTGTCCGGCGGGCCGAAGCCGGAACCCAAGCCGGAGGAGGCCGCGCCGCCGCCGCTGCGCACCTGGCGGATCGATCAGAAGACGATCAACCAGTACGCCGCCGCGTCGGGCGATCACAACCCGATCCACATCTCCTCGTTGGGCGCAAAGGCTTTGGGCTTCCCGAAGCCGATCGCGCACGGCATGTGGTCGGCCGCGCACATCCTCGGCACGATCGAGGGCCGGGTGCCGGCCAAGACCACCTACTCGGTGAAGTTCGGCAAGCCGATCTTCCTGCCGTCGACGGTGAACGTGTACGCGGATCAGGTGGCGGGCGGCTGGGATCTGGCCGTGCTGAACCCGAAGAAGGGGTTCCCGCACCTCACCGCGTCGCTGCGCTGACGTATCGAACGAACAGGAGCCGCACCCCGAGTCGGGTGCGGCTCCTGTTGTTTCGCCGAGAATCGTTACGCGGCAAGCAATTCAGCAGCTGCAGTCGCAGCAACCACAGCAGTCGCCGCAACCGCAATCACAATCGTCGCAGCCGCAATCGCAGCCGCCGCAATCGCAATGGTTGATCCACGGCTGCTTGCGTTCGCCGGTGCACGGCTGAGTGTGTTCGGCGCAGCAGGCGTACCCGGTGCAGTAGGAGCCGAGGATGAGCGTGAGGGACTCGCCCAGACCGGGGCGCTGACCCGTACGCCGCGAGTCCATGCGGACGTCGGCGTGGTCGTGGGACATCCCGCAGGTGTGACCGGCCACCGCGCCGATGCCGTGGCCTAGTTTGCGCAGCACGGACGTCAACGGGTCGAGCAGCATCCAGCGGACGGTGGGCACCGTGTCCAGCTCGGCTTGCGCGACCGCTTCGCGCAGGCGCGAATCCGATTCCCGCAGCAGGTCGTACGCCTGCGGCATGGTGGTGCCGGTGGCGGCGAGCGGATTGAATCTGCCGCGCTCCAGGTCCGTCTCGTAGTCCTGTACCGCGTCGGCGAGGTGTGCGATCCGGCCGAATTGCCGGCCCGCCGTGCGCATTGCGTCGACGTTGTCCGGACGCTCGGCCAAAACCGCTGTGTGCGCGAAGAATTCGGCGGCGCAGAGCTGGGTCGGTGCGGTCAGTCGCGCGAGCGCGTCCGGGCCGTTGCCGGCGGCCTGCTCCAACTGCGTCTGCGTGTTCAACGCGGCGACGAGCGGTTCCACATCCAGGCCGATCCGCTGCGCGCTCACCTGCGCCTGTCCGGCCCATCGACTCGCGGCCTTCGCCATCGGCGTGCGGGCCAGGACGGCGGCGTCGCCGTCCGCCACATGGTCGCGAACCTTGGCCGACGCCAGCAACAGTGACGCCGTCGCGGCCAGCCGCACCCCGGGCGAATTCGCCGAGGCGACCGACGCGCGCTGCATCCCCCGCAGCGCGCACCGCCCCGCCTGCGTGCGTTCGACCGCGTTCGCGGACTGCGCCTCGGTGAGCACGCTCAGCACGATCGCGTCGACATTCGTTGTCGCCCGGGCCAATTGACCATGCCCGTCGCGTAACCCCAGACACAGCCCGCACATGTGCGTGCGCCACTCGGCCGCATCGATTCCATACTTCGCCGCGCCGTGCGAACACGGCCTGAGCAACCCGAACAATTCCGCCCCGTTCTCCCCGGCTCGTCCTGGTCGGAGCCGGTCTGTGCTTGGTGATCTCCGCACTCTGGCAGGCCGTCAACCGCGCGGCAACCGATACGCGCGGATCACCCCGTAACGGCGCGCCGAAGCCCGCCCCCGCCGAGCCGTCGGCTACTCCGCTTTCTTGCGTCCGGCCAGGCCGCGCCAGGCCAGATCGTCGAGCAGGTCGACCGCCTCGGCGACCTCGATGCGGCCGCTGGCCACCCGATCCGCGATGGCCTCGCCCGCGCCGATCACGGCGGCCGCGACGATGTCGAAGTTGGTGCCGGGCTCGGGGTGCTTGGCGCTGGATTCCAGCAGCTTGGCGGTCAGTTCGATGACCCGCTCGCGGGCGTTCTCGATCTCCGAGGCGAACGCCTGCTGGCCGATGGCCTGGCGATAGAGCACCTGCCAGGAGCGCCGGTTGCGGTCGACGAACCCGAGGAAGCCCTCCAGCGCGACCCGCACCTGTTCGTGCGGGGAGAGCTGTGGATTGCCGGCGGGCACCACCGATTCGATGAAGCGCAGGCCCTCGCGCTGGATGCAGGCGCGGAACAGTTCGTCCTTGGAGCCGTAGTACAGATACAGCATCGGCTTGGATATCTTCGCCTCGGCGGCAATGGCATCCATCGATGTATCGTGGAAGCCCTTGCGCGAGAACACCTCGACGGCGGCATCGAGCATCTGCTGCTCACGAACCGCCCGAGGAAGTCGCTTCGTTCCGCCCGCCATCCACTCTCCTACCGCATGGTGAAGTTCATATATTACTCCAAGGTAAGTTCCGTGGGTCGCATTTGCTCACCAGTCGCGGAAACAGTGCCTCAGCAGCGCGGAAGCGCGCCCTTGAAGGTCGCCATGCGCAGCACGGACGCGTCCACCTGGGCGGCGGGCAGGCGGCCGGCCGCCACCGCCTGCTCCAGTTGGTCGAGCACGCTGGACACGGCATCGGTGCTGATCCACAGCGCGTTGTCGGCGCCGGCGACCAGCGCGGCCTCCACCGCGTCCGCGATGGACAACCGGCTGGTGATCGCGGCCATGCCGCTGAGATCGTCGGTGAAGATCGGCCCGTCGAACGGCGCGGCGCCGTACCCGCTGCCGCCGCGCAGCAGCGCCATGACCTGCGGGCTGATGCTGGCCGGCACGTCCGGGGTGGTGAGGCCGGGCACGTCGAGGTGGCCGACCATCACGCCCGCGCCGGACTTGATCAGGTTGCGGAACGGGACGAGGTCGACGTTCTGCAGGTCCGCGAGCGGCGGCGTGCGGACCGCGCCGCGGTGCGAATCGCCCGAGCCGGAGCCGTGGCCGGGGAAGTGCTTGAGCACGGTGCCGACACCGACCTCACGCATGGCCCGGATATAGGCGTCGGCGTACTTGGTGACCACCGCGGGGTCGTCGGAGAAGGAACGGTCGCCGATCACCGAGTCGTCGGGCTGGCTGCTCACGTCGCTGTCCGGCGCGAAGTCCACCGTCACCCCGAGGTCCTTCAGCGCGCGGGCCCTGGTCAGCGTGGCGTCGTGGAACTGTTCGGGGGTCATGGTCTCGGCCGTCGCCCTGGCCGACGGCGCCTTGCCGATCAGGTTCCCCACCCGGGAGACGCGGCCGCCCTCCTCGTCGATGGTCACCATGAGCGGCACCTTGGCCGACTGCTTGACCTGGTCGAGCCGGCCGGAGGTGAGCAGCGTGAGGTCGGTCCAGCTGCCGACGAAGATGCCGCCGACCTGTTCGGTGCCCACTACATTCGCGGCGTCCGCGTCGCCGGTGATGCCGACGGTCAGCAGCTGGGCCAGCTTCTGCCGCAGGGTGAACTGCGCGAGATAGCCGGCCGTGCAATCCGGTTTAACGGAAGTTGTTGTCCGCGTGGATGATCCGGCCGTCGACGCGGGACCGGCCACCGACGACGGGGCGGAGTCGCCGCCACCGCCGCTCGAGCAGGCGGTCGCGACGGCGGCCAGCACGGCGAGCATGAGCAGGGGCGTCTTCCGCATGGACGTCAACCGTACTGATCGCGCGGTATAGCAATACCAGGGGGTCGGCCGCGTGGTTACCCGGTCTGGATGTTCCGAGGCGCGGCGGATTCCGCGCGCCAGCAGGTGGGCCGGGCTCGGTCAAGGTAGCCTTAATCAACAGCCGTGAGTCTCCCACCAGGAGGTCATCGTGCCCTGCGATCTGATGCTCATTGCCTACGACGGGTCCGAGAACGCCAAGCGGGCCATCGAATACGCCGGGCGGTTCCTCAGCGCGGACCGAGCGATCGTGCTGACCGCGTGGGAGCCGATGGTGCGCCAGGCGGCCCGCCTGTCCGGGTTGTCCGGGGTGATGCAGCCGGAGTGGGTCCCCGACGAAGAGATCGAGGACGTCGCCTACGTCGACGCGCGCACGATCAACACCGAAGGCGTCCGGCTGGCCAAACTCGCCGGGCTCAATGCCGAGGCGCGCACCGCCGAGTGCACCACCACCATCTGGAACGCCATCGTCGAATGCGCCGACGACCTGGACGTCGACATCATCGTCGCGGGCACCCGCGGCGCCACCGGCATCCGCGCGCTCATGCACAGCAGCGTCGCCGACGCGGTGCTCAAGCACTGTCATCGCCCGGTCCTCATGGTCCCGCCCGGCAAGGAGCCCGCGGCCAGAACCGGCTAGCCGGAAGCTCGGTCGTGAGCGCGCTCACGGGTGGGTCTGGTTCGGCGGGCGCGGGGTTAGGGTCGAGGGACTATGGATGGATTCCTGCTTGCTCAGCCGGACGGGGTGGTCCGGGCGTTCGGCAGCCGGGTCGCCTTCGACAAGGCCGATCGGGCGGTGGCCGCGCTGCGCGACGGCACGGCGGAGCTGGTCGTCGGTGCGCTGCCGTTCGATCCGCGCAAGCCGGCCGCGTTGAGCGTGCCCGAGCGGGTCGAGCACACCGCGGGACCGTGGCGGCCCGCCGCGTTGCCCGAGTTGCCCGCCGTCCGGTTCGTCACCGAGATCCCCAGTGCCGCAGAACATATCGCGCGGGTGACGAAACTCGTCGAGCAGCTGAACGATCCGGCGCAGCCGCTGCGCAAGGTGGTCGCGGCCCGGTCGGTGGTGGCCGAGGCGGCCGACGCGCTCGCGCCCGAACTCGTCGCGGCCCAGCTGCTCACCCGGCATCCGCACGCGAATGTGTTCGCGGTCGACCTGACCCCGGCCGGGCGCACCGGCGCCACGCTGGTCGGCGCCACCCCGGAGGTGCTCATCGCCCGGCACGGCGACACGGTCACGCTGCGCCCGCTGGCCGGCACCGCACCGCGGCGCACCGATCCGGACGCCGACGCGGCGCAGGCGCGAGAGCTGTTGGCCAGCACCAAGAATCGCGACGAGCACGCGTTCGTCATCGAATGGATCCGGGACCGGCTCGCCCCGGTCTGCGCCGAACTGTCCATCCCCGACGGTCCGGAACTGATCAACACGCACGAGGTCTGGCATCTCGCCACGCCCATCACCGGGCGACTGCGGGACGCTTCGACCACCGCCCTCGACCTCGCGTTGCTGCTGCACCCCACGCCGGCCGTCTGCGGCACGCCAACCGATCTCGCGCTCGACACCATCGCCGATCTGGAAGAGGACCGCGGCTTCTACGGCGGCGCGGTCGGCTGGTGCGACGCCGACGGCGACGGCGCGTGGGTGGTCGCCATCCGCTGCGCGGAACTATCCGCCGACGGGCACACCGTGCACGCCTACGCGGGCGGCGGCATCGTCGCCGCCTCGGATCCCAAGGCCGAGCTCGACGAGACCACCACCAAGCTCCGCACCCTGCTCGGCAGCCTGCACTGCGCCATCCCGGCACACTGAGCGAGCACCGGCTGATAGCGGCGTCGACCCGCTGTGATCGCCGCCCCAGCCGCATTACCTGCCGGGAATCGGCGGGCTGAACGCACCGGATACCGGAGCGGGCTGCTAGGTTGACCGGGAATGTGCCTGCATCGATGTATTGGAGTGCCGCAATGAAGTTTGCTGTTCCTGGTGTTGCGAGTGCTGTCGGCGGCGCCGTGCTCGGCGTGATCGCGGTGCTCCTCGTCACGGTGGCGGTGCAGCAGAACTCGCGGCCGGACATCGACCGTAGTGGCGACAAGGACTCCTCGTTGCTGAACAACGTCGAGTACGGCAGTCGCTGAGCTGACCCCCGCTTCACCTGCCGACTCGCTCGAACCGGCGGCGCGGCGGCACTCGACTGCGCCGCTGGGTAGACGCTGGTTCATCGGGACGGTGCTCGCGGCGTTCCTGCTGACCTTCCTGCAGACGCCAGGGCGCACGGTCGCCGACACCAAATACGACCTGGCGCAGAACCCGCTGGGTTTCCTCGAACGCGCCAGCCACCTGTGGAGCAGCCAGGCCCCGATGGGGCAGGTGCAGAACCAGGCCTACGGCTACTTCTTCCCGCACGGCGCGTTCTTCTCCCTCGGCCACATCCTCGGCCTGCCCGCCTGGGCCACCCAGCGGATCTGGTGGGCGCTGCTGCTGCTCGCCGGATTCTGGGGCATCATCCGGCTGTGCGAGACCCTCGGCATAGGCACCCGAGGTTCGCGCATCATCGCGGCGGTGACGTTCGCGCTGTCGCCGCGGGTGCTCACCACGCTCGGCTCGATCTCCTCGGAGACGCTGCCGATGATGCTGGCCCCGTGGGTGTTGCTGGCGCCGGCGGCGCTCGGCATCCGTTATCGACGGCGTAGACGACAGGCAACAGACACAGATCGGACCGACCGACCGCGGCGCGGTGGCGCCGAATCCGCGGCAGGCAGCGCGTTGGCACTCGCGCTCATGGGATCGGTCAACGCGGTGGCCACGGTCGCCGCATTCCTGCCCGCGCTGCTGTGGTGGGCCTCGTATCGGCCGAACCGGGAGTGGTGGCGATTCACCAGGGCCTGGGTTCCGTTGCTGGTGCTGGCCACGTTCTGGTGGGCGGTGCCGCTACTGCTGCTCGGCAAGGTGAGCCCGCCGTTCCTGGACTACATCGAATCGTCCGGGGTGACCACGCAGTGGGCCTCGCTCGCCGAGGTGCTGCGCGGCACGGACAGCTGGACGCCGTTCGTCTCGCCGGAGCGCATCGCCGGCGCGGTGCTGGTCACCCAGCCCGCGGCGGTGCTAGCCACCGGGTTGCTCGCGGCGGCGGGGATGGCCGGGCTGGCGATGCGGTCCATGCCGTATCGCGGGCGGCTGACGCTGATCCTGTGCGTCGGGCTGGTCGGCATCTGCGCCGGCTACGTCGGTGAGCTGGGCGGACCGTTCGCGGAGTCGGTGCGGGTGTTCCTCGATTCCGGCGGCGCGCCGCTGCGCAATGTGCACAAGCTGGAGCCGCTGATCCGAATCCCGTTGGTGCTCGGGCTGGCTCAGCTGCTGACCAAGGTGCCGCTGCCCGCCTCGGTGCCGATGCCGGTGTGGCGCAGCGTGTTCGCGCATCCGGAGCGGGATCGCCGCGTCGCGGTGGCCGCGCTGATCCTTACCGCGCTCACCCTGTCCACCTCGCTGGCGTGGACCGGCAAGCTCGCCCCGCGCGGCGCCTACGACGCGGTACCCGCGTACTGGCAGCAGACCGCGGACTGGTTGCGGCACAATGCCTCCGATACCCGCGCGCTGGTCGTGCCCGGTGCGCCGTTCGGCAGTCAGGTGTGGGGGCTGACCCGCGACGAGCCGTTGCAGGCGCTGGCGAGCACGCCGTGGGCGATCCGCGACTCGGTGCCGCTGAACCCGCCGGGCACCATCCGCGCGATGGACTCGGTGCAGCGGCTGATCGCCGACGGCAGGCCGTCGGCCGGACTCGCGGCGACGCTGGCCGCGCAGGGCATCGGAATTCTGGTGTTGCGCAACGATCTCGACCCGGAGACGTCCCGCTCGACCCGGCCGATGCTGGCGCACAGCGCGATCGACGGTTCACCCGGCCTGACGAAGGTGGCCGAGTTCGGCGATCCGATCGAAGCCAAGGTCATCGCCGAGGATCTGGTCGCGGACGGTGATCTGCGGCCGGCGTACCCGGCGGTCGAGATCTATCGAGTGCAGACGCCGACGCCGGGCACACCGGCCGAGGTGCGCAGCGGAACCGGTGCGCCGCAATCGTTCCCGGGCGCGTACACGGTTCCGCTCGACTCGGTCCCCGTGGTGCAGGGCGGGCCCGAGGTGCTCGAACGACTGCATCGCGATCCGGGAACCACCGGCACGCCCGCCCTGCTCGCCGCCGACGCGGCCCGTGCCGGGTTGCCACGCGGACCGTTGACCGTCACCGATACCCCGATGGATCGGGAGTCCGACTTCGGCCGGGTGGACAACCATAATTCCGCCGTCCGCGCCCCCGACGACGCCCGCCGCACGCACAACCTGGTGCCCGACTATCCGGTGGACGGCGCCGATCTGGTGCACGGCGAATGGTCCGGCGCGACCATCACCGCGTCCAGCTCGGCCGCCGACGCCACCCAGCTGGGCGGCGCCGCGCCGGGCAGCTCCACCGCGGCCGTGGTCGACGGCGATCCGGCGACGTCCTGGATCAGCAACGGCTCCGAATACGCCCTCGGCCAATGGCTTCGACTCGACCTGGAGCAGCCGATCCGGGTCGGGCAGCTGACCTTCAGCACCAGCGCGGCCGCCATCGGCGATCCGGTGAAGTGGGTCGAGGTCCGCACCGCCAACGGCACCGTGACCACGCGCATCCCCGAACCGGGCACGCCCGTGTCGGTTTCGCTGCCCGCGGGAAAGACGCAGTGGGTCACCATCACCGCGATCCGCACCGAAACCGGCAAGCGCGGCGGGCAATTCGGCATCAGCGAACTCGGCCTGGACGACTATTCGGTCCGCGATCGGCCGGTCCACGTCGACATCCGGCACCGGACCGTCCTGCCGCCGACGCAGACCGGCGCGCAGCTCGAAGGCTGGGACCTCGGACAGGAATTCCCCGGACGCAGTGCGTGTTTCGAATCGCCGAATCGGGTGCGGTGCAGCAAAGGCCTCGCCCTCGCGCCGGAGGAGCCCGGCAATTTCCAGCGCACGCTGACGGTGCCCGAACCCATGTCGGTGACACCCCGGCTGACCGTTCGGACCAGGCAGGGCCCGGCGCTGGAGGCCTTACTCACCGACCGCGACCAGCCGATCGCCCGGGGCAAGGCCGACGTCGGCGATGTGCGCGGCGCCGCGTTCGCCGCCACCGACGGGGATCCGCGCACCAGCTGGACCGCACCGGAGGACTCGGTGCGATCGCCGACCGGGGCCAGGCCGACCCTCACGATCGAGCTGCCCGAGCCCGCGCTGGTGACCGGCCTGGACCTGACCCCGTCGCTCGGCGGCCTGCCCGCCGCACCCACCTCGGTCGTGGTCAATCTCGGGGACGGTCCGCAGGTGCGCGAGCTGCACGAGAGCGAGCCCGGCAAGCCGAGCCGAATTTCCCTGCACCCCACCGTGACCGATCGCATCGAGCTCAGCATCCGGACCTGGAAGCCGGTCCTGGACATGACGGCGCTCGGCTTCGTGCAGTCGCAACCACCGGGCCTGGCCGAGGTCAAAGTGCTCGGTCCGGACTATCCCGCGCCCGCGGCGCTGGATCGGGAAATCACGGTCCCGTGCGAGATCGGGCCCACCGTCAATATCGATGGACAACTCCGGCGCACGTCCGTCACCGCCACTGCCGACCAACTGCGTTCCAGCGCACCGGTTCCCGCACAGCTCTGCGCGGACGACGCGCTCCAGGCCGATTCCGGCGACCTCGCGCTGGCGCAAGGCCGAGCCGATGTCACCGTCGGGCCGACCGACCTGTTCTTCGTCGACCGGCTCCGCCTCGACCGCACCGGATTCACCGCACCGACCTCGTCGGCTTCCGGCACCCGCCTGCTCGTGCTCCCGCTGAGCACGAATATCGGCTGGCGCGCAACAGCTTCCGACGGGCGCACGCTCGAGCCCGTAGTCATCGACGGCTGGCAACAAGCCTGGCTGCTTCCGCCCGGTACCGAAGGACCCGTCACCGTCTCCTTCCCCACCGATCGCTGGTATCGCCTCGGGATCTTCGGCGGCCTCCTGCTACTCCTTCCATTGATCGCGCTGGCCATTCCGAGACGCGCACGTACCGCGAAAGAGCTTGACGCCAAGGCGAATACCGAGCCTGATCAGGAAGATACCGACACCACCGAGACGAATCCCCTTGACGCCGTACCGGATTCCACACTACGAACCTGGGCGCCCCGCTGGCTCGGCGCGATCGGCCTGATCGCCGCGGCGACCCTCATCGCCGGCCCGGTCGGAACCGTCGCCGCCGCAGCCGCACTCGCCGCCGTCCGATTCATCCCCAGGTTCCCCCCACGCGCGCTGGTCATCGTCGCCGGCCTCGGCACAGCACTCTCGGCAGCAGCCCTGTCGACCGGTCCATGGCGCGCCGCCGGCGGCTACATGGGCGGTTCGCTGTGGGCCCAACTCCCCGCGGTACTCGCGGTGATCGCGGTCGGCGTCGCCGCGCTGCCGACTCGTCGGCCATTCGGGCTGCGCCACAACGAACCTCGTTGATAATGTGACCCTGCGTGAGTACCTGTGCGGAATGCGGTTTCGTCTACGACCTGACCCGCGCGACCGAGGTCGCGCCGCTGGCGAATGAGCACGCGGTGGAATACGCGGATCTGCTCCTCACGGACTCGCCGAAATTACGGCAGCGACCCGGCCCCGACACCTGGTCCCCGCTCGAATACGCCTGCCATGTGCGCGATGTGCTGCTCATGCAGCGCGAGCGCGTGCTGGCCGCCCGGCGCTCGGATACCCCCGAGACCACACCGATGGGTCGCGACGAGCGGGTCGAGCACGACGGCTACGCGGACCAGAAGCCCTCCGATGTCGGACGCCAACTCCGCGACGCCGCACTGCTGTTCGCCAATGTGCTCGACCGGCTGGACGCCGGCGACTGGGAGCGGACGCTGATCTTCAGTTATCCGGAACCGGAGAAGCGGTCGCTGCGCTGGCTCGCGCTGCACACCTTGCACGAGCTCCGGCATCACCTGCTCGACATGCACCGGCAGCTGGATACCTGAACGTCACGGAGCCGCGAGCCGGTCCTCTTCTTCGACTTCCGGCTTCGGCTTCGCCCGGTCCCGGCCGCGCGCCCACTGCCGCATCGGTTCCTCGATCAGCGCGTAGCCGGCCGCCGCGACCGGCAGGCTCAGCGCGACCGTGAGCACCAGGACGTAGAGGAAGTCTCCGCTGAACGGCACGATCCCGAACACCGGGAACACCACCCACAGCACCGCGAGATGCCAGAGGAAGATGCCGTAGGACCAGCGTCCGATGGTCGCGGCCACCCGCGATGTCAGCCAGCGATGCGGCCGGCCGGTGTCGCCGAGCACCAGCGGCGCGAGCAACGCGAAACCGATGATCGCGCCGAGTGCCATCTTCGCCGCGTACTGCCACGGCTCGGCGTGCGTCAGCCCGCCGGGCCCGCCGATATCGGTGGACGAGACCAGGAACGCGGTCAGTGCGATGGTCCACATCAACCATTGATTCCCGGCCCACCGACGCCAGCGCGATAGCTGTTCGCTATCGAAAGACAGTTCGGCGAGCACCATTCCCATTGCGAACCACGGCAGATATCCGGGCAGCCAATTGTCGGAATGGATCGCGTCGGGCGTCGGCACCGGAATGAAGTTCCAACTCAGCGACACCGCCGCCAGGCCGAGCAGCACCGGCACCCGCAGGCGAGCGGCATTGCCGCGCAACCACATCACCGCGAACGCCAGCAGCGGCAGCACCAGATAGAAGGCCACCTCGACCGAAAGACTCCACATCTGTGTCAGTCCGTCGGTCAGCGTCAACGGCACGAACACTTGCAGCAGCGCCAGATTCGACACCCACACGCGCAACCCGGCGGTGCCCGCCGCGCTGGGCAGCAGGATCAGCACCGCGCACACCACCGCCCAATACGCGGGCAAGATGCGCGCGGCGCGATGACGCAGGTAGTAACCGAGCGACGGCGCACGGCCGAGACCCCGTGCCGCGGCGGCGTGCGGGCGCCAGAGCAGAAACCCGGAGAGCGCGAAGAACACCGCGACCGCCATGTCGAACCGGCCGAGCACCCGCCCGATCACCGGCGTGCCCGCGGCCCCGGTCTGAAACGCGACGTGCGTCAACAACACTCCGAGCGCGGCCATTCCGCGCATACCCTCGAGCGCGGGCAGGAAGGCGCGGGTCCGCACCGATTCGGGCACCGGGGTGGCAGAAGTAGACACTGTCGCGGTCATCGGGCTCCAGTCTGCCTTGCCAATTCTCAGGTGATAACTCGGCGTTTCACATTCCACGCTAAACTCGGGCGATTTCTCGGCCGTTTCCGGCCTCGGCACCGCATGGTACGACACCGGACTGTTAGTGTCGGGGCTCACGAGTGCCGCGGGAGGCCCGCCGTACTCGCCGGAACGACCCTGTTCTACGACGAGGAGAGTTTGCATGGCACTGAGTGCCGGAACCAGAAGGACGGTGGCCTGCCTGCTCGTGGGTCTCGGCGCGTTGCTGATTGTCGCCGCGCTGCTGATCCCGACCTACACCGTCGGCAAACTGGCGAAGACTCCCCTCGATCTCGAGATCACCACCATCGCGACCAATGCGCCGGGCGAGGACAGCCTGGTGCTGGACTCCAAGTCGCTCACCGCGCCGGAGGGTGCCGCGAAGATCGACTCGAACGTGCCGCTGGTCTCGCAGCGCTTCCTCACCGTCGAGGAGCCCTCCGACGCCACCGAGATGACGGTGCAGGCGGGTCAGACGTTGCGGCGCATCGACAAGCAGGGCGACACCGGCCTGCTCACCGCGACCATCGACCGGGTCACCATCGACCGTAAGACCGGCGAACCGGTCTCGAAGGATCCGAACGGCTCCATCGCGGTCACCGTGGACAAGGAAATGAAGTCGGTCGCGGATCCGGTGCAGCACACCGGCCTGCAGTACCGCTTCCCGATCGGGACCGAGAAGAAGGCCTACCCGTACTTCGATCTCAACGCGCGCAAGACCTTCGACGTCAACTTCGTCGAGGAGACCGAGATCAACAACATGAAGGTCTACCACTTCCAGCAGTCGATCCCGGCGACCAATCTGTACGACGTGGTGAAGGCGCCGACCAACAAGCTGACCTTCCCCGCCGCGAAGTGGGGCGTGCCCGGCGACGGCGACGTCACCATGGCGCGCTGGTACACCAACACCCGTGACCTGTGGGTCGAGCCGAAGACCGGCACCGTGATCAAGGGTGGCGAGCAGATCCACCTGTACTACGGCCGCGATTCCAAGCCCGAGGTCACCGCGCTGAAGTCGCACATCGTGTTCGACGAGAACACCATCGAGTCGCAGATCTCGGTGGCCAAGGAGAACATCGACAAGCTGTCGCTGTACGGCCGGATCATGCCGATCATCCTCGGCGTGCTCGGTGTCATCGCGCTGATCGTCGGTGCGGTCCTCGGTATTCGCGGTGGCGGTTCGACGCCTGCCGCGGCCGGTGGCGGCGGGCCGCTGAGCCAGGGTCGTGGCGCGCGCCGGGTGGACAACGATCCGCCGACCGAGCAGATCAAGATCACCAAGCAGCCTTGAGTTAGCTGAAGAGTTCGGCCCCCGGTCATCGACCCGGGGGCCGAATTCGTTTTCGGCCCTTATGTTCCGAGCGAATAGGCGACCGGGTGCCGGGGTTGATAGAGCAGCATCGTGCCCGCCCCGGGGATGCGCAGGTCGATGCAGCGGCCGAAGGCGCGGTCGGCGATCTCGCCGGCGAATTGCGCTCCGCGCTCGCGCAATTCGGCGACGGTCTGCTCGAGGTCGTCGCACATCAGCGAGATCTCGTGGCGCACAGTGCCGTCGGCCGGATGCACGCCGAGTTCGCTCGGGCCGGTGCCGAAGATGAGCCAGCCCTCGTGCGCGTCGACATTCGGCCAGCGCAGGACGTCCCGGAAGAACGCCCGGGCCGCGTCTGAATCCTCTGCGTAGACCAGCGTGTGTACAGCAGTGATCATGCGTCCGATCGTAGGCTCGTCAGCCTCCCGCCAAGGGCAACAGTCGCATCGCGCGTACGAATTCGACCGCTGCGCAGGAATTCTCCAGCGATATCGTTCGCGCCGGGCAAACGTATGCGCGGCTCCGTACCAGTGCTGCGCTGGTGTGGTCACGACGCTGCCCCGGGACTGCGTACCAGCACGCCGCGCAGGCCTGGATCGGGCGCTGATCGAGCAGGTAACTACGGCAGTCGCTCGGGCTGGCGACTGTGGAGGTCGCTGCCGTGATCGGCCGTGCGCAGGACGATTACCGCCACGACGAGAGTGGTGGCGGCCGCGACGGAGGCGACGGTGGTGATCAGGGCCGGGATCGAGCGGGCGAACGAAACCATCAGTGTCACTTCGACGGCCAGGCCGAGCCAGGTCAGCGCGGCGAGCGCGGTGCGGTCCACGGCGATCGCGGAGAGCATCGCGCCTTGCAGCACCGCGAGGATCGCGCCGTGCAGAGCGAACAGCCACAGCAAGCCTTGAATGGGTGCGTAATCCTGGCCGGCCAGCAGCGGAGCGAGCGGCGCGGCGATCGCGGCACAGATGACCGCGACTATGCCGATGCCCGACAACACCGCGAGCGCGGACCTGATCGCGCGGGCCGAATGCGTGGGCTGAGCCATCCGTGGATACAGCACGACGCCGACCGCCTGCGGCAGCCAGAACGCGATCTTCGCGGCGATGGTGCCGAGCGCGTAGCGGCTGGCGTCCGCGTCGTCGAGGACCATGCGGACGACGATCAAATCGGTGGACGACAACGCCATCAGCGCCGCCTGCACCTGCGCCGCCCGCAGCACCGGCAGGACGCCGATGGCGTGGACTACCTCGTCTTCGTCGGTTCCGGTGCGCGGCCGCGAGGGCGGCGAGCCGGCGACGAATCGCGCGAAGACCGCGGCGACCGCGATGCCCAGTGCGGCCGCGCAGAGCGCCGGCGCCGCGCCGCCACCGGCGGCGAGCACCACGAGCGCCGGTGCCACTCGGAGGATTCCGGCCGCGCCGAGCACGACACCCAGCGCCCGAAAACGCCTGCCGCCCTGGAGAACTCCCTGCTCTCCGGACAGGAGCACCAATGCGGGGGCCGCGCCGAGCGCCGCCGCGCACGCCGCGACACCGACGTTCAACGCAGTGGTCACCACCGGCACCAGCACCGCCACGACGACCGCGACGATCACGGCGCACCGCCATTGCAATCCGCGCAGCGCCACGACGCTCGCTCCCCGGACCAGCTCCCGGGCCACCACGTTCTGCAACGCCAGCGCGGGCACGGCGCACAACAATTGCACCGCCAGCAGGCTCGCGAACTCGCTGTATCCGGAGACCCCCAGCCATCGTCCGGCCAGCAATTGCAGCAGGTAACCCGCGACATTGGCGGTCATCGCACCCGCTGTGACCAACGTCAGATCCGCCACCACAGGAAACCGACGGACAGCAGACACGCTCGCCATCGTCCCACCCGCGAGTCGGCAGCTACGGTCCGCCCCGCCGCGATCGGCCCGGACCCGCAGATCTTCCCAGGGCTCACCGTGCCCGTACTACCTGTGGAAGGTCTGTGTGTTCAGGCCCGATCAGCTGGTCGTCGACTGAGCTGCCAGCGGACGTACTCGCCGAGCGGGAGGTCCGGCCGCTTGTCGAACAGCTTGGGGCGACGGCCGCGCAGCCGGATTTCGGCGGCATCGGACGCCTCGACATCGAGCGGCCCGGTCGCGCTGTGCAGATCCGCGTGCGCCCGGTGTCGGTTGGCGCGGTGTACCCGCGCTCGTTTGCGCGGCAGGTTCTTGCGCGACGCCTTGTCGTTCTCGCCGTAGGTGTTGCGGCAGTCCTTGGCGTAGCTCAGCTGCTTCTTCTCCTGCGGGGATCTCCGGGCCATCGAGCCAGGATATGGCTGTGTGGCCTCGATGCCGAGTTATTTTCCGGCCGTCGCGGCACGGTGTGCGGATGGGTAGCGCGGACGGGCGGACCGTAGGGTGCACAAGCGTGACGGAGAGCGAGCAGCGACGACGCGACCGGTGGGTGAGGTGGATCCCGGCCGGGTACAGCGCGGTGCTCGCGCTGCTCATCATGGGCCCGCTGCTCGGGTCCGGGTATCTGCTGCTGCGCGATGCGGTGAGTACGCCGCGGTCGTATCTGACCGATTCGGCGCTCGGGCTCGGTGATGCCGCGCCGCGGGCGGTGCCGCAGGACACGTTGCTGGCGGTGCTGTCGCCGGTCATCGATGGCGGTCTGATCGTCAAGGCGATTCTGCTGGTTGCGCTGTGGGCCGCAGGCTACGGAGCCGCGGTGCTGGCGCGCGAACTGCTGGGTGCGTCGATCGGTGCACAACTCGTCGCCGCGACGGTGGCGCTGTGGAATCCGTATGTGGCCGAGCGCCTTTTGCAGGGTCACTGGAGTTTGCTCGCCGGGTACGCGGCGTTGCCGTGGGTTGCGTTGGCCGCGTACCGGATTCGGACCGACGGCACTGCGGGCACGTGGGCGGGTTTGGCGGGATGTCTTGCCGCGGCGGGACTCACGCCGACCGGCGCACTGCTCGCCGGCGTCACCGCGTTGTCGCTGGCCGGGCGGCGGCATTTCGCCGGTGTGCTGGCCTTGCTGGTCGCCGCTTCGGTGCCGTGGTTGACCGCCACCGCGTTGTCCGGGGCGGCCGGCGAACCGTCGGATCCGGCGGGCATCGCCGCATTCGCCGCCCGCGCCGAGCCCGGTCTGGGCACGCTGGGCAGTCTGGCGGGGCTCGGCGGCATCTGGAACGGCGACGCGGTACCCGATTCGCGCACAACGCTGCTCGCGTTGATCGGCACCGTTCTGCTGCTCGTCATCGTGGCGACGGGCGTGCGCTCGGTGATCTCCGACGACGACGATCGATACGTTCGCCGTGCACTCGTCGTCCTCGCGGCGCTCGCCGTTCTGCTGCCAGCTCTCGGCGCGACGCCGTGGGGCATGCAGGTGCTGGAGTGGCTCGTCGCGCATGTGCCCGGCGCGGGCTTGCTGCGGGATACCCAGAAGTATGTGGCGCTGGCGATGCCCGCCTATGTGTTGTGCGCGGCGGCGGGTTGCGGGGTTCTCGCCCAACAATTCTCGATGGCCGCGGCAACCGACAATGCACAGCGGACCATTGATACACAGCCCCCGCAATCTCCGGCGCAACAAGAGATCGGTTCGTCGACGACCGTCGTCGCCGACGATGCGACCTTGCCGAGCGCAGGTTTTGACCGGGTGCCGAAGTTATCCACAACTGTGACGGGCACTGTCGCAACGATTCTCATCGCCCTGCTGGTGCTGCCGCTACTCGATCTCGCGTGGGGCGTCGGCGGTGCGATGCGACCTGTGCACTACCCCGCCGGATGGCAGCAGGTCGCCGACCGGATGGACGATTCCGGCGACGTCGCGGTGCTGCCCGGCGGGATGTTCCGGAAGTTTCGATACAGCGGGAAAGCGCCTGTCCTGGATCCGGCTCCCCGCCTTCTGCCCCAGGATGTCCTCCAAACCGGCGAACTTCCGGTACGCGGGCGCACCGTATCCGGCGAAGGCACCCGTGCCCGCGCGGTGGAAACGCTACTGCTGCACGGTGGTTCAGCTCAGGAACTGGCCGGCCACGGCGTGGCCTGGGTCCTGCTCGAACGCGGCACTCCCGGCCCCCTCGGCGAATCGAAAACAACACTGGCCCAACTCGAGCCGATATTTAGCGATGCCGACCTGACCCTGTACCGAGTGCCCGGAACGATCCAGCGGCACCATGCATCGTCGGCGGATCGTGCCTTTGCCATTGCAGCCCACGTACTTTGGGTAGTCCTGCTCGTCGGCGGACTGCTCATCGCAACGATTACTCGCCGCAAGCGCTGACGCGAAGCGATTCGAGTCGGCAGGACGCCGCGCTCAGTGCGCGGAACGTGGGGCGATCAAGCCGGAGGAGTGCTCACCTCGGGCAACCGCGGCCAGTACCTCGTACACACCGTTTCCCGTTTGCTCCCAGGAGAATTCACGCGCCCGCGAGCGCGCCTTCTCCCCCATCACGGTGCGCGCCGCACGGTCGTCGAGCAATTCGCCCACCGCGTCGGACAATTGGGCGACGTCATCGACCAGCAGCCCGGTGACACCGTCGACGATGGAGTCGGTGAGTCCGCGCGAACTGCGATAGCCGATCGTCGGCACGCCGTGCTGCGCGGCTTCGATGACCGCGAGACCCCAGCCTTCCTTGCGCGAGGGCAGCACGTGCACCCAAGCGCGGGAAAGCAGTTCGTGCTTACGCCGTTCGTCGACGTGCCCGTGGAAGGTGACCGCGTCGGCGATGTCGAGGCTGTGCGCGTCGGCCTTCAGGTTGTCGGCCCACCAGCCGTCGCCGATCACGTCGAGATGCAGGCCGGGAATGCGGGTCCGTAGTCGCGCGACCGCGGCCAGCGCGTCCTCGATCTGCTTGTGCGGCACCAGCCGCGACAGCACCACGATGCGCGGGTTCTCGGTGCGGGTTTCGGCGGCTCCGGTCGGCGCGTCGGCAGGAACCGGTTCGGCGCCGTTGCGGACGACCGCGATCCGGGACCCGTCGACGCCGAGCGTGGCGAGTTCTTCGGCCGAGGGCAGCGAGACCGTCAGGTATTGGTTGCGCCGATGCACCCGCGGCGACAGTCGCGACTCGATCCACCAGCCGATCCGGCCGACCAACCGGCCGGCGACCGGCCACTGTTCCCGGTGCCCGTGGTGCACCAGCACGACGGCGGGCGCCTTGGTGGCGGCCGTGGCGAAGAACGGGATGCCGTTCTGGGTGTCGATCACCGCGTCGGGGCGCAGGCCGCGCAGCGGTCCGAGGCCGAGCCGGCCGAGCGCCATCGCGCCCAGCGCCCGCGGGTAGACGGAGAACCGCCCGCCCGCCCGGCTGATGTCGATGCCGTCGAGGTGTTCGCGTTTCGGCGCCCCGGGGTAGCGGGCGGTGCGCAGGGTGACTTTGACCCCGCGTGCGGCGAGCTGCGCGCCGACCTGTTCGAGGTATCGTTCGCTGCCGCCGCCCTGCGGGTGCCCGGTGTCTCGCCAGCACAGCAGGAGGACTTCGCGCACGGTCGAGCTTCTCTCGGTCAGGTGGTCCCGGTCGGGATCGTCGGATATCGCGCTACACCCTAACCCGAGTAGTCGCGCGCGAGCCGATCACCGACCGGTGCGCACCGCGGCCCACCGCCGTTATGCGAGACTCGGCGCCGTGTTGAAAGCCGAAAAGACGCCCGCCGATGGTTCGCGCGCGCCCCGGTTCGCGCGCCGGGCGACGCTGCGCCGGTCGCTGCGGTTGCTCGGTAGTTTTCGGTTCGAGCAGACCGATCCGGCGGTGTTCTACGGCGGCCTGGCCGAGGACAGCGCGGCGATGATCGGCGATTTCTACACCGACGTGACGGGCGCGGGCCTGGCCGGCGCGACGATCCTGGACGTCGGGGGCGGTCCGGGGTATTTCGCGGACGAATTCGTGAAGACCGGCGCGCGGTACATCCCGGTCGAGCCCGATCCGTCGGAGATGCACGCGGCGGGGTTGTCGGTGTCGGGTGCGGTGCGCGGCTCGGGGATGGCGTTGCCGTTCCGCGACGACGCGGTGGATGTCTGTTTCTCGTCGAATGTGGCCGAGCACGTGGCCGAGCCGTGGCGGATGGCGGACGAGATGGTGCGGGTGACCAGGCCGGGCGGGCTGATCGTGCTGTCCTACACGGTGTGGCACGGGCCGTTCGGCGGGCACGAGACCGGGCCGTGGCATTACCTCGGCGGCGAGTACGCCGCGCGCCGGTACCGGCGCAAGCTGGGGAAGGAACCGAAGAATCGGTTCGGCACGTCGCTGTTCGCGGTGCGCGCCGCGGACGGGTTGCGCTGGGCGGCGGGCACTTCCGCCGACGTGCGGACGGTCTTCCCGCGTTATCACCCGCGCTGGGCCTGGTGGCTGGTCCGCATCCCGCTCGTGCGAGAGCTACTGGTGAGCAATCTCGTCGTGGTGGCTACCAAGAAGTAGCGCTAACGCTCCAGCCAGCCTCTGCGCCAGGTGCGCCGGCCGCACGGTTCGTGCAGCGGGCGGGCCCACGGCGATTCCTGAATGGCCAGTCCGACGGTTTCCAGCGTGGTCAACCCGACTTGGTCGGCCAGCACCCCGACGACGGCGACGGCCTCGGCTGCCTGCATGGCCGCGGTGGCTTGCTCGATGGTCAGGGTGCGGCCGGGTAGGAAGGAGACCACCCATCCGCCTGCACCAACGCTCTTCGCTTGATGCTCGGTTTGATCGCTGGTCATCAACGATCGGTCGACCACTTGCACCGCCATGACTCGGGCTCCCCAATGGTGGTATCGGTTCAGGAATCGAGCGAGCTGATCAGTAGCTACAGCATCCTCTTTCCAGCAACAGAACGCAATAGTGCGTTCTACGAAAAGCGAACCGACAGGTTGGGATTCGTCCTGCTCAGCGGGACGCCCGGGAGGCAAAACTGAAACATGTTACAGACAACCCGGTGGCAAAACTGTAACGTGTTCTCATGCATTACGACAGCTTGTTCATCGGCGGCCGCTGGACCGCGCCCGCCACCGCCGAGCGCGTTCAGGTCATCTCGCCGGCCACGGTCGAGCCGGTGGGCAGCGTCCCCGCGGTGTCCCGCGCCGACGTCGACGCCGCGGTCGCCGCGGCCCGCCACGCCTTCGACCACGGCCCATGGCCGTCCACCCCGCCGGAGGAGCGCGCCCAGGTGCTCACCCGGGCCGCCCGGCTGATCGAGGAACGCTCGGCCGATCTGGTCGCCGCGCTCACCGCGGAAATGGGCGCTCCGCAGATGATCGCGATGACGCTCAACCAGATTCCCGCCGTGGCCGCGCTCGACGCGTGCGCCGGACTGGCGAAGTCGTTCCCGTGGAACGAAACTCGCACCGGACTGTTCGGCACCTCGCGGGTCACCCGGGAACCGCGCGGCGTCGTCGCGGCGGTCACCGCGTGGAACGTGCCACTGTTCCTCGCGGCCAACAAACTCGCCCCGTCGTTGCTGGCCGGCTGCACCGTCGTGCTGAAACCCGCTCCGCTGACGCCGATTACGGCCAATATGCTCGCCGACATCTTCACCGAGGCCGGTCTGCCCGAGGGCGTGCTCTCGGTGCTGCCCGCCGAGGCCGAGGCCGCCGAATACCTGGTCTCGCATCCCGGCGTGGACAAGGTCACCTTCACCGGCAGCACCGCGGTCGGCAAGAAGATCGGCGCGATCGCCACCGGACAGCTCAAGAGCGTCTCGCTCGAGCTCGGCGGCAAGTCCGCGGCAATCCTGTTGCCGGACATGGACATCGCGGGCATCCCGGTGCTCGCGTTCTCCGGTTTGATGAACAGCGGGCAGGGTTGCGTCGCGCAGACCCGGATCCTCGCGCCGCGCAGCCGGTACGACGAAATCCTCGACGCGCTGGTCGAACACGTGCGGACGATGAAGGTCGGCGATCCCAACGATCCGACCGTGCAACTGGGCCCGCTGATTTCGGAGCGCCAGCGCGATCGGGTCGAGGGGTACATCGCCAAGGGCAAGGCGGAAGGCGCGCGGGTCGCGCTGGGCGGCGGCCGTCCCGAGGGGCTCGATCGCGGCTGGTACGTCGAGCCGACGATCTTCGCCGATGTGGACAACAAGTCGACCATCGCGCAGGAAGAGATCTTCGGCCCGGTGCTGTCGGTGATCCCATACGAGACCGAGGACGAGGCCGTGGCGATCGCCAACGATTCGGTCTACGGCCTGGCCGGCTCGGTGTGGACCGCGGATGTCGAGCACGGAGCGGAGATCGCCGCGCGCGTGCGGACCGGGACCTACGCGATCAACTGGTACGCGTTCGATCCCAGCTCCCCGTTCGGCGGCTACAAGAATTCCGGCCTCGGCCGCGAAAACGGCCCGGAGGGCCTCGACTCCTTCTGCGAGCAGAAGTCGCTGCTCATGCCCATGGGCTGGGCGGGCTGATCAGTCGGTCGGCATAACCACCCGCAGGACGGGCTCGCTGTCGCGGCCCGTGAGGCTCGGCGCGTCGACGATCTCGACGCGCCAGCCCGGGGGCAGGACGGCCTGCAAACGCCCGGCAGCGCGGCGTAGCGGGGTGCTAGCGGTCGCCAGTTCGAAGCCGGCAACCAGGGGCGTGATGGACGCCCCGGTCTCCAGATCGGTCATGCTCCAACCACCTCTCGCGCGTCGATCTCATCGTTCGCCGCGAGCATCGCGGAAACCCGATGTCGATAGGGAAGTAGTTCAGTCGATCAGTAAACAGTTAGCAATCGGACTGGTAGGTCATGAGACCAAGAACACGGCAAGCATAAGCCACTTGTGCGCAAATCTCGCACACCGGGCAACTACCCCATATCGAGCTTCGGCAAACCTATGGTGCTCGCGACCTGTGCACACCGACCATTACCAATAGCACCACAACAACGGGTTCGCGCGGCGGGAAACACGCCATAACCGCGAATGATGATCCGTCATGAAATGCAAGGCGGGTTGGCGTCGTGGTCGCGACTGGTTGGTATACGCCATGATTGGCGGCCGTTGTCGTGAAAGTTCGTGCGCCGCGGCATTCTCGCCGGCTCGAGTACTGCGTTCGATGCACCTGCCGATCAGTGTCGCAATGCTCGGCGATAGTCCGCCGGAGTCGAACCGGTCGCCGCCCGGAGATGCGTGCGCAACGCGGTCACGCTGCCGAAGCCCGACCGGGTCGCGACCACTTCGATTGGCAGGTCGGTGGTTTCGAGCAGCTCGCGGGCGCGCACCGTGTGCTGTGCGTCGAGCCAGCGGCGCGGGGTGCTGCCGACCTCCGCTTTGAATCGGCGGATGAAGGTGCGCTCGCTCATCAGCGCGTGTGCGGCCAGCGCTGAAACATCCGGTGCCGCAGCGGGGTTCTGGGTCGCCCAGGCCATGGTCGCCGCCAGCGCGCCGTGGAAGCCGCTGCCAGCCAACGCATCCGGAATGTATTGTGCCTGGCCACCGGCTCGATGCGGTGGGGTCACGTTCCATCGCGCCAATTCCGCGGCCGGGCTCGCGCCCAGTTCCCGGCGTGCGATGTGCAGGCACAGATCCAGTCCGGCCGACAGGCCGGCGGAGGTGAGGACGTCGCCGTCGTCCACATAAAGAGCGGTCGGATCCAGCTCGACGGCGGGAAACAGATCGGCGAATTCGTCGCAATAGGCCCAGTGTGTCGTGGCGGGCCGGCCGTCCAACAGCCCCGCGCGCGCGAGCACGAACGCGCCGACGCAAATGCTCACCATGGTCGCGCCCCGAGCCGCCGCGGCACGCAGTGCCGCGAGTGCCTCGTCCGGCGGCGGCAGCGTCGGCAATCCGATGCCGGGCACCACCACGATGTCGGCGGTCGCCAACGCCTCGAGCCCGTGTTCGACCTCGAGCCCGAATCCGTTCGGCGTCCACACCGGGCCGGGACGCACCCCACAGGTCTCCATCTGGAATCCCACCGGCTCGCCGAACTTCCCTGGGCCATGCCGGAACACCTGCACAGCGCAGGCGAGGTCATAGGTCATGACGCCATCCAAGGCGAGCGCGACGACCTGCTTCATCGGACCAGTTTGGCATAAATCCGAGGGTGGCTGTCATCCCTGCCACTCACCATTCGCCGCCCACTCGCGCTTGACTGGACTCGATTCATGAGCGAGCGAGAGGACTCCGGATGACCACCGGCATCGATCTGGACTGGGCAACCAGAACAAGCGGCGCGCTCTCGAGCAAACAGCGCAGGCAACTCATGGCCACCGTCACCCGCTCCCTCCCCGCCCTGCTCGCCGACCGCGCCCGCCTCGCCGCCGGTCGCCGCGGCGCGGGCCGCCTGGACCTCGCCGGCCTCCGCCTCCCCGATTCCACCCTCGCCCGAGCCGCGGAAACCGAAGCGCACGAATCACTGTCGATCCACGTGCTCGCCCACTCCTACCGCACCTACTTCTTCGGCCGAGTCCTCGCCGACCTCGACGGCGCCTGCTACGACGACGAACTGGTCTACGTCTCCTGCCTACTGCACGACCTCAATCTCGAACACCCCACTCCCGGAAGCTGTTTCGCCGTCACCGGCGCCGAACGAGCCGCCCGCTTCGTCTCCGCCGCCGGCGCCACCCCCGACCGAACCCAGGCCATCGCCACCGCCATCACCACCCACATAACCCCCGGCAACGGCAACGACGACCTCAGCATCCCCGGCCGCTTCATCTACGCCGGCGCCTCCGCCGACGTAATCGGCGCCCGCATAAGCGAACTCGACCCCACCTGGGTAAACGAGTTGCTGGAACTCCACCCCCGCCACAACTTCACCAAGCACATGATCACCGCCATGACCAACGAAGCCAAAGCAATGCCCCAAGGCCGAACCCGCTGGCTGAACACCCACACCGGCCTACTCCAACTAATCCGCTTCGCACCATTCGCTGAATAGGGCTTCCCCTTCGGGACTTACACCTTCTAGGCTGGGACCCCCAGTCCATTGCGCATTCCGACACAACAGTCGAGATACTCAATTATTTAGCCCGGCAACCTATTTCGATCAGGAGCCTTCGGTCCAGAACTGTTGGAGGCGGGCGATTGCCTCGGCTCGGGTCATCGCCGCAATCTCGTTCTCCGCAAGACCTGCACGGCTGATAAGCAAATGAACGAGGTCGGCAGGTAGTGATTCCCCGCGTACCTCAGGAATTCCGCGATCAGGAAGACGGCCGTCCAGCACACATTGCCAGAAGGATTCTTCGACTACCGCCAACTGATCGCGCAGGATGTGCGCCCATATGGCGGAGCCGTAAGTGGTGCGGTTTACCGGATGCGAGACCCTCGTTCGCAGAGTTCGCCCGTCGGGCAGCCCGAATTCATAAGTGACATGGTGGGTTCCGGTCCGGCCGCGCGCATCCCGAACCCGCGCCCAACCCTCGACCTTGCAGAACTGTTCATGCCGCTCGCGAGTCGGCTGCGGCCAGCTCACTTGACCGCCCCGACCAGCCAATCACGAAGCTGGACATCATCACTGAGCGCGATCAGCTGCACCAAGCCCCAGTTTTCGCGATGGTTCGGGGCATTCCGCAGCCGACTCTGCCAGTCCTCGGCGTATTCGCGGAGCGCGACGATCATCTCCTCGACGGCCTCGTCGAATGTCTCGCCGTCAGCAGCAATCGGTAGGCCCGGTAGAAACACCGACCACGCACCGTCTTCGGCCACTACCTCGGCCCCCGCGGGGCACAGCTTGGCGAGGGCGTAACGCAGCCGCTCCGCATCCACGACTGCCGCGTACCCGGCATCCCGGCGTACCGTCGCCACCCGGCCCTGACCGGCGGCATCCAGCAGATCCTTCAGATGCGCGCGGGCTTCGGTGTAGCTGTCGTAGTGGATAGCGGTCATCGGGCACCTTCCCATCGGTACCACTATCGTCACCCGCCAAGACGAGTACGTCAAGTACTTGATGTACTTCACGTACTCACGGCCGGAACCGGCGCGCCGCGCTGGCCGCGGCGGGACGAGTGGCACATGGATGCAACAAAGTCACAGGAGCCCACTCCGCCATGTGCCACTCGTCGGTGCCCAAAGTTGGCCGTAGGCACAGGGTTCGTATATCCGGTGGGGCACGATTCAAACGGCGGGCGTGCGGCGATCGGCGGAAGTTGTTGGTGGGCAAAAGAAACCGCCCGCATCGTCGGGGGACGGTGCGGGCGGTCGATGGTTCAGGGGGTCAGCCGAGGCGTTCTTTCAGGGCCTCGAATTCGTCGCGGACGCCCGAGGGGAGTTTGTCGCCGACGAATTCGAACCATTCCTCGATGAGCGGGATCTCCTTGCGCCACTCGGCGGCGTCGACCTTGAGCGCCTCGTCGACGTCGTCGGGGTCGACCTTCAAGCCGTCGAGGACGAGGTTGGCGGCGACGGGGACGTTGCCGACCGCGGTGGCGGTGGCCTCGGCCGAACCCTCGACACGGCCGACGATCCACTCCAGCACGCGGGAGTTCTCGCCGAATCCGGGCCACAGGAAGCGGCCGTCGGCGCCGCGCCGGAACCAGTTGACGTAGAAGATCTTCGGCAGCTTGGTCGCGTCGGCGTTCTTGCCGAGGTTGATCCAGTGGTTCAGGTAGTCACCGACGTGGTAGCCCATGAACGGGATCATGGCCATCGGGTCGCGGCGCACGGTGCCGACCTTGCCCTCGGCCGCGGCGGTCTGCTCCGAGGACAAGGTGGCGCCCATGAACACGCCGTGCTGCCAGTCGAAGGACTCGGTGACCAGCGGGATGGTGGTCTTGCGGCGGCCGCCGAACAGGATGGCCGAGATCGGCACGCCCTGCGGGTCGTCCCACTCCGGCGCCAGCGTCGGGCACTGCGACATCGGCGTGCAGTAGCGCGAGTTCGGGTGCGCGGCAAGGGTTTCGGTCTCCCGCAGGAACCAGTCGTTGCCCTTCCAGTCGATCAGGTGATCGGGCTCGCCTTCCAGGCCCTCCCACCACACGTCGTTGTTGTCGGTCTGCGCGACGTTGGTGTAGACGGTGTTGCCCGCCTCCATGGTGGCCATGGCATTCGGGTTGGAGCTGTGGTTGGTGCCGGGCGCGACGCCGAAGAAACCGTACTCCGGGTTCACCGCGTAGAGCTGGCCGTCCTTGCCGAACCGCATCCAGGCGATGTCGTCGCCGAGGGTCTCGGCGCGCCAGCCGGGGACGGTCGGCTGGATCATCGCGAGGTTGGTCTTGCCGCAGGCGCTGGGGAACGCGGCGGCGATGTAGTAGGCCTTGTTCTCCGGGGAGATCAGCTTGAGGATCAGCATGTGCTCGGCCAGCCAGCCCTCGTCGTGCGCCATGGCCGAGGCGATGCGCAGCGAGTAGCACTTCTTGCCGAGCAGCGCGTTGCCGCCGTAGCCGGAGCCGTAGCTCCAGATCTCGCGATCCTCCGGGAAGTGGGTGATGTACTTGGTGTCGTTGCACGGCCACGGCACATCGGCTTCGCCCTCGGCCAGCGGCGCGCCGACGGAGTGCAGCGCCTTCACGAACGGGCGATCGGTGCCGAGCTTCTCCAGCGCGGCCTTGCCCATCCGGGTCATCACGCGCATCGACACGACGACGTATTCGGAGTCGGTGAGCTCGACGCCGAGCTTGGGGTCCTCGGCGCCGAGCGGGCCCATGCAGAACGGCACCACGTACAGGGTGCGGCCCTTCATCGAACCGCGGTACAGCTCGGTCATGGTGGCGCGCATCTCGGCGGGGTCGACCCAGTTGTTGGTCGGGCCTGCGTCGGCCTCGCTCTTGGAACAGATGTAGGTGCGCGACTCCACCCGGGCCACATCGGACGGATCGGAGAGCGCGAGGAAGGAATTGGGCTTCTTCTTCGGATCGAGCTGCTTGAAGGTGCCCGCATCGACCAGCTGAGCGGTCAGGCGGTCCCATTCTTCGTCGGACCCGTCGGCCCAGACCACTCGCTCCGGCTGAGTGAGTTCGGCGACTTCCTGTACCCAGGCGAGTAGTTCGCTGTGTTCGGTCGGCTGTTTACCGTCGGATCCACGAAGACCAGGAATGGTCGCTGAAGTCATGAAAACTCTCCTGAGATGGGCGGTCCCTACGATGCGTCGCCGCCTGGCCCCAAGGCCCGTTGACCAGCGCGAACACACCGAGCGCCACCATTGGCGGGAAGGCACCCGCTACGACCAGTCGAAAGCGCGCCCCGGCTGGACGGCGGACGAGGACTTAGCGGACGCCCAAGTTCCTGATTAGAGGTTAACGCGGTGTGACGACCGGTACTGAATCGGGTTCGTCACTATGTACCCATTCTTATGAGTTAATCAACCCGTGATCCAACGATCGAGGATCGCGATATCCCGTTCGCATGCCGCCAGCTGCCCCGGTTGTTCGGCGACCATCCGCCGTAAACGGGCTTCGAGTTCGGCTACTCGGCGATCGGTTTCGACCATTCGGGTCGTACTCACCTGCACGACCCGATCGGCCAGCACCGTCTCAGTTTCCACGAGCGCGGTCGCCACCCGCTGCTCGAGCTGGGCTTTTACATTGATCAGCGCGTCGGACACCCACTGGCGCACGTGCGCGCGATCGGCCAGTTGCCCGCGCGCCCGGACCACCCAGCCGGCCGCGCCCGCGCCGAGCAGCAGGGTTACCGGCACGCTCGCGAAATCCAGCGCGGGCACCAGCGAAAGTGGCGAAACCAACAGCCGGCCGAGGCCGACACCCGCCGACGCGCCGAGCGCGATCATGAGGTGATCTTCGACACCACGGTGGCGCGGATCGGGGTCGGGCCCGACCCGGGGCGCGGGGTCGCGGCGGCGCAGCGGCTGGCTGTTTCCGGGCGCGGTGACGCCGTCGATGTGCGCGGTGAGTTCGGCGAGGCGCTGGTCGATGGCGAGATCGACGGCGCCGGTCAGCTCGGTGGCGGCGTGCTGCAACCGCTCCGGGTAGGTGCCGAGCTCGCTGCGGCGCATGCGGTCGAGGTCGGCGCGGGTCGCGGTGTGCAGCGCCCGGATCCGGGCACCCACCTCGGTCATCAGGTCGACCCGGGCCAGGTGCAGCTGGCCGCGCAGGGTGGACATGGCGGTGGCCCGGCCGCCGTCGCGGCCGGCCAGCAGCACGGCGCGCTCCTCGCGCAGCCTGGCCGTTTCGGTGCCGGAGTGCAGCGCGGTCACCTGTTCGGTGACCCGCTGCCGGGTATCGGCGAGCACGCGTGCGGTGACCGCCGCGAGCCGGCCGCCGCCCTCGGCTTCCGCGCCCACCGCGGCGGCGGTCAGGGCCGCGTGCAGCGCACCGAGCCCGGACCGGTCCAGCAGACCCGCGTCGCCCGCGGTGCGCGCCGCCGCCGCGAGCCGCGCGGACACCGGCATGACGTCCAGCTCGACCGCGCCCTGTGCGGCGAGCAGTTCCAGGTTGCGCGCCCGCACCGAGCGCCAATCCTGATAGGCGTGAATGCCGTTCATGGCGAGCAGGATCCGGGTGCCGTCCGAGCGCAGCCGGTGCACGATGCGCAGGGTGTCGGCGCCGATGGTGGTCCCGGCGTCCACCAGGATCAGCGCGACCGGTGACGGCGCGTTACCCGACGGTGAGGTGGTCTCCACCGCGGCGTTCGCGTCGGCCACCGGGTCCGCGAGGCCGATCCGCGGCTCGAACCTGGCCAGCTCGGTGCGCAGCAGGGTGGTGTTGGCATCGGCGGGCCCGATCAACGTCACCGCACCGGCCGCACCCGCGCCCTGCACCGCGCGCAGCAGCGCGATTCCTTGCGGATTCCACCGTGCGACAACGGCTTCCACCTCCGGCGGCGGACCGGCGGAGCGATCGGCGGTGCCGGGCGGGACCGCGTCGGCGGGCAGCTCGAGCGGTCGGTCCGCCCCGACCGGCGGGCCGGGCGGGGAGTCAGAGCCCGGCACTGCTCATCCGTTCCCATAGTCGGATGTAGCCGTTGTGCACGCGCAGCGCGGCCCGGCGGGCGGTGGGTGGCATGTCGCTGGAGACCACGGCGCGCCAGCGGGCGGCGCGGGCCATCGCGTCGTCGGCGTCGGCCGGCGCGGGGGCCGGGTAGCCGGCCGCGAGATGCGCGACGGCGGGATGCGCCAGCCCCGCGCACAACCCGAGCCAGCGAGCGTCGTCGCCGAATAGATAGGCCTCCAAGTTATCTCGGGCCGTACTACCCTCCTCCGGAACCGCGCGCGCCGCGAGCCGGGTGAGCTCGTCGAGGAGTTCGCCGCCGCGCAACGCGGAGACCTGCTCGTAGCGGCGATGCAGCAGCTGATGCAACGCGTCGATTCCGCTGGCGGCGTGCAGGATTTGCAGCAACGTCTGCGGGGCGAGCTCCGGGTCGTGGGCGAGCGCGGCCAGCGCGCAGGTCACGCCGTACAGGTCCCAGCGCTGCAACAGCTGTTCACGACCGGCCAGGTCCGGGCCGGGGCCGACGAACAGATCCGGCGAAAGCATCAGCGCGGCATCGGTATTCGCGGCCAGCCTGCGCAACGAGGCGAGATCCGCGTCGGTCAGCGCGCCCGCACGGGTGCGCATGGCCAGCGAGGCGACCACCGGAAGCACGGCGGTGCCGACCTCCCGGCCGTACTGGTCGGCGGCGGCGACCGCGTCGGCCCAGCGCGCGCCGATCGCGTCGGCCTTGTTCAACACCACGATGGTGCGCTCCGGCGGCAGCGTGGCGAGCACCCGGCGATCGGCGGGCGAGGGCGCGGCGGACAGCACGTAGATGACGATGTCCGCGTCGAACTCCGGATCGGGCATGTCCGGCTCGTCGACCGGACCGGTCTCCACCGCCGACATCAGCGCGAGCGCCTGCGACACCGTCGTGCGCCCCGCGTGCGCGCGGCCCATCACCTGGATCCGTGGCGGCGTGCGCCAAGCGCTGACGGCATTACCCGCGGCATAGCCGATCTGCTTGTCCCGCCCCGTCCCGAACCGCAGGTCGGCGAGCAGCCGGTCGAGCTGGTCGTGTTCGCGCGCGGGGACCCCGCGTTCGCGCAGCGGCCCGTCGGACTCGGTGGCTGTCGGCATGTTGCACCCCCTTTACGGTGCGCAATTCTTGCAGAAGACGCGCCGCGGGAGGTGGCGACCGGTCAGGTACCGCTGAAGTATTTGTTGACCGTGCGCACGGCCCAGTTCGGCGCGTACTTGGCGGCGGCCGCCAGCGCCTTCGCCTGGGCGCCGATCTCGTAGTGCACCCGCGGCAGCCGGCCACGCTTGCGCGTCGCGTCCCAGATGCCCGCGGCGACGTCCTCGGCGGTGAGCCGCACGCCGAGCGACTTGGTCGTCCCGGTCTGCACGCCGTCGACCATCGCGGTGTCGACGAACAGCGGCCAGATGGCGATCACCCGGATGTCGTGCTGTTCCCATTCGAGATCCAGTGCCTCCGTGAGGCTTTTGACCGCGGCCTTGCTCGCGCCGTAGCTGGCGAGCTCGGGCTGGCCGTAGATCGCCGAGGCCGAGCACAGGTTCACCACCTGGGCGCCGGGGGTGTCGCGCAGATAGCTGAACGCGGCGTGCGTGCCGGTGAGCACGCCGCCCAGGTTGACGTCGATGATCGCCTGATGCGCGGGCAGCGTGATGGCTTCGAACGGGCCGGCACGCAGGATGCCCGCGTTGTTGATCAGGATGTCCAGCCGCCCGGCCGCGGCGTGGAACTCGGCGAGCCGCTCCGCCCACTGGGTGGCGTTGGTCACATCGAGGACAGCGGTGTGCACGCTGCCACCCGCGCCGGTGATCTCGGCCGCGAGCCTGGTCAGCCCGACTTCGTCGATGTCGAAGGCGCCGACGTGGTAGCCCTGCGCAGCGAAAAGCAGGGCCGTCGCCTGGCCGATTCCGGCCGCGGCACCGGTGATGAACACTGACGGTCTGCCCATACCGCGCAGTCTAGTGCGGCGGAGGCGGATCGAGCGGGCTTCCCAGACCCGCTACCGGTCATTTACCCTGCATTCAAGTGGTCGGCGCCATAGTTGGTGCGCAACTTTGCTTTTCGAATACGGCAACCGACCTCATTGATGAGGAGGTCGCGATGACTGCTGATGTCATCGGCACTGCCGATACGGAGCCCGTCCTAGCCGACGGGAAACCGCTGCTGCCGAGTAACGACCCGTTCCATCGCCCGCCCAAGGGGTTCGCGGCCAAGCCGCCCGGCACCATCCTGCGCAGCCGCAAGATCGAGCTCGCATTGTTCGGCGTTGTGCCGCAGCAGGTCTCGGCCTGGCAGCTGCTCTACCGCAGCTGCGACATGCACGGGACGCCGGAGGCGGCGATCACCACGGTGCTGCTGCCGGCGGACGCCGACCCGCGAGAAGACCGGCCGCTGTTGGCCTTTCAGACCGCGATGGACGCGGTCACCGAGAAATGCTCTCCTTCTTATGCTTTGCGCTACGGCGCCCGCGCGCTCGGCTCGGTCACCCAGTTCGAGTGGCTGCTCGTCGCGAACGCGCTGCGCCGCGGCTGGGCGGTGAGCATCGCCGATCACGAGGGCCCGCGCGGAAACTTCGGTGCGCCACGCGAACCCGGCTATCGCGCGCTCGACGGCGTGCGGGCGGCGCAGCGGTTCACCCCGCTCGGCCTCGGCCCGCACACCCGGGTGGCGGTGTGGGGTTACTCCGGCGGCGGCATGGCCAGCGCCTGGATGGTCGAGATGGCGCCGGCCTACGCGCCGGAACTCGACATCGTGGGCGCGGTGCTCGGCGCCCCGGTCGGTGATCCCGGCCAGGTCTTCGCCCGATTGAACGGCACCAGCTACGCGGGCCTGCCCGCCATCGTGATCGCGGCGCTGCGCCGGCTCTACCCGGTGCTCGGCGCGATGCTGCAGAACGAACTCACCCTGGACGGCCGCCGATTCGTCGCCAGGGCGGAGACCGCGACGCCGTTCGGCGCCATCTTCGGCCTGGCCGGCAAGCGGATGGACGACTTCCTGAGCCGCCCGCTCGACGAGGTGATCGCGACGCCGGAATTCCAGGCCATGTTCGACGATCTGCGCCTCGGCAATTCGACGCCGGCCTGCCCGCTGCTGGTGGTGCAGCCGATTCACGACCAGGTCATCCACCTGGACGGCATCGACGGACAGGTCGAGCGCTACCGCCGCGGCGGCGCGCACGTGACCTATGTGCGCGACCGGCTGAGCGAGCATTTCTCGCTGCTGCCGCTGGCCACCCCGATCAGCCTGGAGTGGCTGGCGGACCGGCTGGCCGGGCAACCGGTGAGCGATGCGGGCGACCGCACCGTGTGGTCCGTCGCCGCGTCGCTGACCGGCGCCCGCGGCCTCTACGAGATGATGGTGACCGCGGCCAAGGTGGCGCTCGGCCGCCCGCTCCGGCAGGAGAGCGCGCCGGTGGCCAGGATCGACCGCGCACGCGCCGCCTGACCTCCCGTTGGACGGCAAGCAACAGTCGATTGCCGCACCACTGCGCCGATGCTGGACAATGGACGCCGTGAACGACGCCGCGAACAATACTGCCGAGTCAGTTCCGGGCCCGCCGTCCACAGGTTCGGCCCGGACCGAGCGTGAGCCCCGGAACAAAACCGGCTCTCGCCTCTACCCACGTGTAACCAGCTTCCGGTCGCGCCGGGGAGCGCTGACCGCGACCCAGCAGCAATCGTGGGCCCGGATGTGGCCGGTGATCGGCCGCGAGGTCGCCGACGAACCGCTGGACGCCGCCGCCTGGTTCGGCCGGGAAGCTCCCCTGGTCGTCGAAATCGGCTGTGGCACCGGCACAGCCACCGCCGCGATGGCACAGGCCGAACCGCACCTGAACCTGATCGGCATCGAGGTGTACCGGCCCGGCCTCGCCCAGCTGGTGCAGCGCATCGAGCGCGAGCAGATCGACAACATTCGGCTGCTGCGCGGCGACGCCGTCGACGTGCTGGAAAATATGGTTGCTGCCGAATCGCTGACCGGTGTCCGCGTCTTCTTTCCGGATCCGTGGCCGAAGGCGCGACATCACAAACGACGCCTGTTGCAGCCCGCGACTTTTGCGTTGATCGCCAATCGACTAAAACCGGGCGGTGTGTTGCATGTCGCGACGGACCACGCGGACTACGCGGAACACATTGCCGCGGTAGGCGCGGAAGAACCGCTGCTCAAAGGCCTGAATGAGGCCGCGGGCGGGGTCAGTGCGGACCATCGGGACAGCGCTCCGATCGGTTTCGAAAGGCCCGTCACGAAATTCGAAGGTAAGGCACATCGTGCCGGTAGCGCCATTACTGAGCTCATATGGGGGAAGATCGAATTATGAGTGTCAGTGAGATGGCCCACGAGGTGGTCGATGTTGCCGGGGAGGTGCAGGGAACCGGAGCCGAAGGTCTGGGTGGCGCGACGCCGGACGTGCGCCGGGTCCTGCTGGTGTGGGACGCCCCGAACCTCGACATGGGCCTCGGGGCCATTCTCGGCGGTCGGCCGACGGCGGCCTACCGGCCCCGGTTCGACGCGCTCGGCCGCTGGCTGCTGGCCCGCACGGCCGAGCTGTCGGTCGGCAGCGTGCACCGGGTCGAACCGGAAGCGACCGTGTTCACCAACATCGCGCCCGGCACGGCCGACGTGGTGCGGCCATGGGTCGAGGCGCTGCGCAACGTCGGCTACGCGGTGTTCGCGAAGCCGAAGATCGACGAGGATTCCGACGTCGACGCGGACATGCTCGCGCACATCGAACTGCGCAGCCGCGGCGCCGGACTGGCCGGCATCATGGTCGCCTCGGCCGACGGCCAGGCGTTCCGTGAGCCGCTGGAGGAACTTGCCGCCAGCGGAATCCCTTGTCAGGTACTCGGCTTCCGCGAGCACGCGAGTTGGGCCGTCACATCCGATACCCTCGAGTTCATCGATCTCGAGGACATCCCGGGCGTATTCCGTGAACCGCTGCCCAGGGTCAGCCTCGACTCGCTGCCCGACGAGGGCGCCTGGCTGCAGCCGTTCCGGCCGCTCACGGCGCTGCTCACCTCTCGCCCAGCGCAAGGAGTCGCTTAAGTGTTCACACGCTGGGGCGATCTGGTCTACAAGCTGCGCTTCGGCGTCATCGGCATCGTGGCGGCCGCGCTCTTAGCGCTGGGCGGGTACGGCCTCGGTTTGGGAGACCACCTCAGCTCCAGCGGGTGGGACGATCCGACGTCGGAGTCCTCGCGGGGCGCGCAGATCGCCGACGGCGCCTTCGGGCGCGACCACAACAGCGACGTCATCGTGCTGTACACCGCGCCGGACGGTAAGACGATCGATGATCCGGATTTCCGGGACAAGGTCGTCGGCAGCCTGAACCGGCTGCCGCGCGAGTACCCGGAGATCTCCCAGGTCAACGGCGCCTACTGGAAGACCGAAACCGGCCAGGCGGTGCCGCAGACGTTCGGCTCCAAGGACAAGAAGTACACGTTCGCCTCGATTGCCATCAAGGGCAACAACGACACCGAGATGCTGAACAACTTCCGGAAAGTGAAGGACGTCTTCACCATTCCGGGAGTGGACGTGCAGGTCGCCGGCCTGCAAGCGGTGGCGGGCACGCTGAACGACACCATGGCCGAGGATCAGCACCGGATGGAGATCCTGGCCATCCCCGCGGTCGCGGTGTTGCTGTTCTTCATCTTCGGCGGCCTGGTCGCGGCCGGGCTGCCGCTGATCGTCGGCGGTCTCACGGTGATCGGCGCCCAGGGCATCGTGCTGTTCATCACCCGATTCACCGAGGTGAATTCGTTCGTCGCGCCGGTGGTCTCGATGATCGGCCTCGGTCTGGCGATCGACTACGGCCTGTTCATCGTGAGCAGATTCCGGGAGGAGCTCGCCGAGGGGTACAGCACCCCCGCCGCGGTGCGCCGATCGGTGATGACCGCGGGCCGCACCGTCGTGTTCTCCGCGACCATGATCATCGCCAGCCTCGGCGGCATGCTGCTGTTCCCGCAGGGCTTCCTGAAATCGATCGCCTACGGGTCCATCGCCACCGTCTCGCTGGCGGCGCTCACCTCGATCACCATCCTGCCCGCGATGCTCGGCGTGCTCGGTCCGCGCGTGGACATGTTCGGGTTCAAGCGATTCCGCAAGACCAAGACCGCCGACGAGGTGGAGAACGGGTTCTGGGGCAAGTCCACCCGCTGGGTGATGCAGCATCCGCTCAAGATCGCGATCCCGATCTGCATCCTGTTGCTGCTGTTGATCATTCCGGTGAAGAACCTGGCGTTCGGCGGCATCAACGAGCGCTATCTGCCGCCGGACAACTCGACCCGGCTCGCGCAGGCGAAGTTCGACTCGATCTTCCCGCTGCGCAAATCCGATCCGATCCAGCTGGTGTTCGTCTCGGACAGCAGCACCGACGTCGGCAAGGCGTGGGCCGAGGCCAAGCAGGCGCCCGGTCTCAACGGCACCTTCGACGTGCCGTCCCGCTCCAACACGAACAACCAGGTCTATCGCACCAGCGCGACCCTCGCCGACTCCGAGGACGCCGATCCGACCATCGAGTATCTGCGCTCGATCGACGTGCCCGACGGCGTGACCATGTACGTCGGCGGGCAGCCGGTGATCCAGAAGGACAGCATCGACGCGCTGCTGCACCGGATGCCGTTGATGATCGGGCTCGTCCTGCTGGTCACCACGCTGCTGATGTTCCTGACCTTCGGCTCGCTGGTGCTGCCGATCAAGGCCGCGCTGATGAGCGCGCTCGGATTGGGTTCCACGCTCGGCATTTTGACCTGGATCTTCGTCGACGGGCACGGGGCCGGGCTGCTGAACTTCACCCCGCAGCCGATCATGTCGCCGGTGCTGGTGCTGATCATCGCGGTGATCTACGGCCTGTCCACCGACTACGAGGTCTTCCTGCTGTCCCGCATGGTGGAGGCGCGCACCCAGGGCGCCTCGACCACCGAGGCGGTCCGCATCGGCACCGCGCAGACCGGCCGGATCATCACCGCGGCCGCGCTCATCCTGCTCGTGGTCACCGGCGCGTTCGCGTTCTCGGATCTGGTGATGATGCAGTACCTGGCGTACGGCATGATCGCCGCGCTGTTCATCGACGCCACCATCCTGCGCATGCTGCTGGTGCCGGCGACGATGAAGCTGCTCGGCGACGACTGCTGGTGGGCGCCCGCCTGGATGAAGAAGATCCAGCAGAAGATCGGGCTCGGCGAGCCGATCCTGGACGACGAACGCCCCGGCGGCGGCGAGGTGGTCGACCTGGTCAAGACCACGCCGATCACCGACCCGGTCACCATGCAGATCCCCGCCATCGACAACGGCAATCGGCCGCGCAAGCCGCGCCGCCCGCGCACGGTGGAGGAGATCGAGGCCGAGGCGCCGACCAAGCATCTCAACAAGGTGCCGCCCGCCGCGCCCAAGCCGCCCGGGACGCAGGCGCCCGCGCCGCTCGATCCGACACGGCAGCGGCCGACGCCGCCGTCGGGTTTCGGATCGGAGCTCAACCTGCCGCGACCGAACGGGCCCTCGGGCACCGGGATTCCGAATGCGCAACCGCCCGTGGTCTTCCCGGCGACCCCACATGATCCCACCGGGCCGCGGCCTACCCCGCCCTCGCTGCCGTTCGACATCGGTACCGCGCGGCCCGAACCGGGATCGTCGTTCTCGGCGTTCGAGTCCCCCGCGGCAAGCTCTTTCGAGCCGCCCGCGCCGCCGGCCTTCGAACCGCCCGCGGCTCCGGCACCTCGACCGGCTCCGTCCGCAGGCACCCGGCGACCCGAGGCCAAGTTCGAGCCGACCCAGCCGACCCCGGCGCTGGCCCCGTTGGACCCGCCCGCGTACACCGAATTCATCGCGCCGCGACAAGATGTTCCGCCCCCGGCGGAACGACCCACGCACCACGCCGCCGCCCCGGAACCGGCTCCCGCGGAACCGGCCGACACCGATCCCGGCGACCCGAACCGCAACAGCATCGAAGACTGGATGGCCGGACTCCGCTCGTCCCGTCGTCCCGGCAAGCCGGACGAGGGCAGGCACTCGAGTGGAGACGGCCGCACCGTCAGCGTCAACGAACTGCTCCGGCGGCGCGACCGGGAGTAGTCCGGCGGCGGGTCACGGAGCCGGTGCTTCGCCGGGTTCCCGTTTGTTCGCGCCCGCCTCGGCGAACGCCCGGGCGTACCGGGTGCCGACGACGAGGAGCAGGACGCCGACGGCAAGGAAGGCGGCGACCCGGACCAGGCCGTCGAGGGTGGCGAGGTCGAACAGGAACAGTTTGGCCAAAGCCGCTGCGGTGACCAGCAATCCGGAGCCGAGGGCGAGTTTGGCGACCCCGGTGGCCTTGCCGATATTGCGCAGTCCGTAGAACAGGGCGGCGGTGGCGCCGGCCATCCACAGGATGGTCGCGGCGCTGTGGCCGATGACGAAGCCGTCGGGCGCGCCGGTCGCGATGCCGATCGAGACGGTCGCGGCGGTCACCGAATACAGACCGGCGATGCTGGCGACGATCCACTGCAGTTCGGCGGTGCTCTGCATGCCCGGCAGCCTGCGCGCGCTCCACACCGCCGTGGCGACCACGGCGAGCGCGAGGACCGCGCCGAGCACCGTCGAGACGCTCAGGTTGTTCGCCGAACGGTGCTGGGAAGCAAGGACATCCGGCCCGGCCACGTTCAGGAAGGCGAACGCGCCGAGGGTCGCGAAGACCGCGCCGATACCGGCCGCGACGCCGGAGCGTCGTTGCCCGGCCACGCCGAGATAGCCCAGGGCCACCAGGAACCACGCGATCGGCAAGGTCCGCGGATCGGTCACCGCGACACAGACTTCGAGCAGCGCGATCGAGCCGGCGACCGCGGCGACCACCGCGGTGTGCGCCGGAATCTTCACGAGCGCAGCCAGTTTCGGAATCAACACGGTCGCGGCCACGGCGAGCAGCACGAGCGCGAAGAGGCCCGCGATCGTCGAAGCGACGGGCCGGTCGACCTGGTACATCCCCGGCGCGGCCAGCAGCGGCACGGTCGCCAGGGCGAACATCAGCGAGGCGGTGATGTCGGCCGGCCTGCGGCGAACCACCAGCACCGTCCCGGCCAGCCCCACCACCGCGACCGCCACGGCGGCGAGCAACAGCAGCGGCCGCTGCGACCAGCCGCCGACGATCGCACCCGCGACGAACAGGAACGTGGCCAGCACCGCGGGCAACGTGCGCACCACATGCAGGAACGGCCAGTCCCGCATCAATTGCACCGGCACACAGGCCAACTGCAACACGATCAGGAAGGCCAGCAGCGCCGGCTCCGTGGTCAAAACCGGCGACAACACCGCCGCCCCGATCACCACCAGCACCGCCAGCGGCTGCGACTGCCACCGCATCGCCAACGCGACACCGATGGCCGCGACGCCGAACGCCACCGCGAACCCGATCACCGGATGCAACCAGTGGTAAATCGAGGTCACCGCAACGACATCCAGATACGCGCCCGCAATACCGGTGGCCGCCAACGCGATCCCGCCGACCCGGCCGCCGACCCGATCGAACACCCGCATTCCGGCCGCGACCAGCGCTGCCGAGAACGCCGCGCCCGCAACCACCCTCGGCACCGGACCGAAGAACCCCGCCTGCGCGGCAAGCACCAGCAGCATCACCACACCGATCAAGGTGACCGCCACCCCGGCCACCGCGAGCAGCCTGCTGATCACCCCGTCCCGCTGCCACCACGGCGTGTGCGGAACCGGCGGCTTCCGCCGCGGCGGAACCGGCGGCCGCATCCCCGGCTGCGGCATCCCTGGCCGCGGAGCCCCTGGCTGCGGCATCGGCATTCCCATCGGCGGCACCGGCCCACGCGGCGGCAGTTGTCCGCCTTGCGCCGCGACATTCGGCGGCATCGGTGCGCCCGGTGGCGGCGCACCCCAGCCGGACATCGGCGGAGCCGGAGCGAACTGCGGTACGTACACCGGAGCCTGCGCCCCCGTCCACGGCGCCTGCGCCGGCGGACCCGCCACCGGAGCCGTGGCTCCTTCAGCCGGAACCGCTTGCGCCCCAGCTGAATCCTCCGCCACCTGATTCCGCAACAACGCCAAATCCCGCCCGAGCGCGCCCATCTGCGCTCCCAGCGCAGAGAACTCCCCCGAGATGCGCGAAATCAGCGCCGGATCGATAGATGTGGTCATAATTCGATGCTGTCCGCCCCACCCCGCCACAGCATGAGTAGTAACCCCCGGTGGCCACCCGATATCTACCCGACTTCAGACACGCACGCCACGCTGACAGCCGGCCGGATCCAAGCAAGACCATCGATCAGCCGATCCACCCCTGCGACGGCGACGAATACACCAGCAGATGGCCTACACAGAGCGTGCTGTCTGCCTGAAATCGACGGGGAGGATATACAATGGGGTGGAAAACGATATCAAACTTGGAGGTGCCGATGACCCGCACCGTGCTCGATATCGATGATGAGCTGTTGGCAGCGGCCGCGGAGATCCTCGGAACATCGAAGAAGGTCGCGACTGTCAACGCAGCCTTGGCTGACGTCGTGCGCCGCCGCAAGCGGGAGCAGTTCGCTTCATGGGTGAAGGCCGGCGGCCTCGTCGACGAGCCGCAAAAGACCAGTGAGCACTGAGCGATACCTCGTCGACAAATCCGCCCTGGCCCGATGGGGTAAGCCGGCCGTAGCGCCCGTCCTGGACGAGTTGTCTGCCCGCGGTACGTTGGCCATCTGCGGTGCCGTCGAATACGAGGTTCTCTACAGCGTGCGTAAATCGGCCGAACTCGAGTTGGTCCGGCAAATGCTACGTGGCTTCAGCTGGCTGACTACACCGGACGAAGTGTGGGATCGAGTCAATGACATCCAAATCGAGCTGATTCGAGCGGGTCGACACCGCGCGCTGTCCTTGGCGGACTTAGTGATTGCCGCCACCGCCGAACGTCACGGCTACACCGTCCTTCACTACGACGGTGACTACGACATCGTCGCCGCAGTCACCGGCCAACCGAGTCAGTGGGTGGTGCAGGCCGGGCTCGCTGACTGAGCCACCAGACTCCACGCGAATCCGAGCCAGTGTCTACGGCAGCGTCCTGATCGGTGCGAAAGATCGTCAAGTCGATGTCAGGTGCACTGCTGGATGCGGCAGCGAAAGCCGCCCGGTCGACAAAGCGACGAGGGCCTCGGGATTGCATCGGCCAATTGTCGACGGGAAAACCCGATAGGCCAAGTGAATTCGTCGACCCGCCGACCGACCCCCGCCCCGGTGAGGCGGGTGGGGGTCGGTCTCGGCGGGTGGTCAGGGGGTGGTGGTTTGGAGAGTGGTCACTTTGTGGACGGCGGTGATCACGGCTTGCCGCGGCGGCATGGCCAGAACGCCGGGGGCGGGTTCGCCGGCCCAGTGCCAGCCGAGAGTGGAGTCGGTGGTGGGCAGCAGGATGTGGTGGCCGCCGGGGACGATGGTGACCTGATGCGCGGCGAGGCAGCGGCGGACCGGGACCTCGACCGGGCGGGCCGGGGTCGGCGGGGTGACGAGGAAGGTCCAGTTGCGCTCGCCGGGGTCGGCGATCACCGGGGCGGTGTGCGTGCGGTCCAGCGTGGCCAGGACCTTGCGGCCCAGGTCGGGCGGCATGACGATGGCCCCGAGGATGGAGCCGGTGGTGACCATCGGACGACCGGCCAGCAGTTGGACCGGCAGGCCGTACAGGTCGCGGAGCAGGTGGGCGATATCGAGGGGAGAGTGACAGCGCTCGAACATGGTTTTTACCCTTCGGCGAGAACAGCGGATCGGATCGCGGAGGTTCTCGTTCGACGGAGCGGGCCGTGCTGCTCGTGTACGCGCTGCAGGTGGCGTGCGGTGACGCCGCGGTAGATGTTCGGCATGATGTTCATTTGCCGCCGCCCTTTGCTATGAAAGTTGCAGAAAGGCAACGGTATTCCATCCAGCAGTAAACGAGTCGTACGTAATGTCCCACTTCGGCCTAGTGCGGTGACTTAGCGTCGTACCCTGAAACCCAGATGTAACAAAAGGAATTGGGTACATGGACGATTCGTCGATCGGCGTTCGGATCCGAATGTTCCGGGGCAAGGCGCTCACCCAGCGTCAGCTCGCGGATCAGGCCGGAGTCAGCGTCGACCTGGTGCGCAAGCTCGAGCAGGGCGGCCGGCAGACGGCCTCGATCGCCAGCTTGCAGAAACTGGCCCGCGCGCTGGATGTGGACATCGCCGACCTGATCGGTAAACGCGCGGGCGTGCCGTCCAGCGATCCGGATTCGGGCATCGTCGCCATCCGCCGCGCGCTGACCCCGGTCGACGATCTGCTCGGCGAGACGAACGAAGAGGCGGCGATCAGCCTCGAGGACGGCCGGCGCGCGGTCGATTACGCGTGGGGCGCGTACTGGGTCGGCCGCTACGAATTGCTCACCGCGATCCTGCCGTCGGGGCTCACGCAGCTGCGGTCCACGGTGCATGCCGCGCGCAACGGCTCGGTCGCGGTGGCGAACGAGCTGCTGGCGCGGATGTACTGGGTGACCGGCTGCACGCTGGTGCATCTCGGCCAGACCGATCCGGCGTTCCTGGCCATCCGGCAGGCGCTGGCCGCGGCGGAGGACGGCAACGACCCGCTGCTGCTCGGCACCATTCGCGGCTCGGTCGCCTGGCAGCTGCTCGTGCAGGGCCGCTACGACGAATCGCGGCGCGTGGCGTTGCGCGCGGCGGCGAGCTTGGAGCCCGCCGGCGAGGTCACCCCGGCGCACCTGTCCTCGTACGGTTCGCTGATGCTGCTCGGCGCGACCGCGGCGGGCCGGGCGCAGAACGTGCCGGAGGCGTTGTCGCTGGTCGAGGCCGCGGGCGAGGTCGCGTTGCGGATCGGCAGCGATCGGCGCGACTACGAAACCTATTTCGGCCCTTCCCAAGTCGTCATGCAGACGGTCGATGTGAACGTGTCCTCCGAGCGGTATCCCGAGGCACTGGCGGCGGCCAAGGCCATGCCGGTCAACGGCGGCCTCCCGCAATCCTCGCGCGCCCGCCACCTCACCGACACCGCCGTCGCGCTGACCCGCACCGGCCAGCATCAGCGCGCGCTCGACACCCTGCTCACCGCCGAACGAGTGGGCGGCCAGGACTGGCTCAAATACCAGTCGCTGCCCCGCCACATCGTCTCCGAGTTGCTCGACCACGACCGCCGAGTCCCGTTGCGCGCCTTCGCCCGTCGCATCGGCGTCAACACCTGACCGGTCTGCGGAACTATCCGGTCTCCGCGAAAGGCGCCGCGGCGCGGTCGATCACGTCGTCGAGGACCTGACGCGAGCGGACGAGGTCGTCGATGGTGCGGTCGATCCGCCGGCGTTCGATCGCCAACTGGGCCACCAGTTCCGGCGTCGCGGACTCGTTCGGCCCGCCGTCCGCGTCGCGCATGCATGGCAAGATCTGACCGATGGTCTTGCTGTTCAGTCCCGCGGCGAACAGTTCCTGGATGTGAATGACCCGATCCACCGCCCGCTCCGAGTAGTCCCGATGCCCGCCCGGTGTCCGCTCCGACGCCAGCAGCAGCTGCTCCTCGTAGTACCGCAGCGACCGCTCACTCACCCCGGTGCGCTTGGCCAGCTCCCCGATGCGCATCCGCCACCTCGCATTTCACCGCTCGCCTTGAATCTGACATCAATGTGAAGTTTTACCGTACTCACATGACGAACACGACGGCAATCGCAGACCTCTTCGCACCCACCGCACTCGGCGCGCGCACCGCCGCGTGACGCGGATCAGTGGCCCATCATCCGGCGCCAGTGCGCCATGAAGGTGTGCTTGGCGGTGATCGAGCCGAACCGGACGCGGCCGCGCACCACCAGGTGCAGCGGGCCGAACGGCGGTCCGGTGCGCACCTTGTTGTTGACGCTGGAGCCGATCAGCTCGACATCGTTGAGGTCGACGGTCGCCTCGGCGGGGACGATCAGGGTGAGCGAGCTGCAGTAGTCGTCGACGGTCAGCTCGACCACCTGGGTCGACATGATCGCCTCGGTGAAATCCAGGGTCACGCCCGAGAGCAGGCTGTTGAGCTGCAGCGACGGCGCGACGTGCCAGGGCCCGCGCCGGTTCACCCCGGACAGGCGGGAGCGGATCACGCCGCCGGGCGCGGTCGGCGCGCCGAGCGGGGACGGCGCCGGACGGTGCTGCTTCACGAACGAGGGCGCGGTGTTCACGAAGGTCGACGGCGGCGCGGCGGGCTGGCCCACCAGACGCACACCGGGCAGATCGATGAGCACGGCGTTCAGCTCGCCGCGCGTCTTCGCGGCCAGTGCCGTGTCCATCCGCTCGGTGAACTCGCCGAGCGAGAGCATGCCGAGTCCGACCGCGCGCTGCAGCAGCTGGCCGACGTGCTCGCGCTCGACGTCGGACACGCGTAGATCCCGGTCGCCGATCGCGTCCCCGGAGCCGACGCCATTGGATTCCGATTCGGGTCCGCCCATGATTCGAGATTACCGACCCGAGGGCCGATGCGTATCAGGGCAATCCCGGATAACGGCGTACGACTTTCAGCTGGTGATCATTCGTCGAGGCCCTGCTCGATCGCGTAGCGGGTGAGTTCGACCCGGTTGGCCAGCTGCAGTTTGCGCAGCGTCGCCTGGACGTGGTTTTCCACGGTCCGGTGGCTCAGGCCGAGGCGCGACGCGATCTGTTTGGCGGACAGGCCTTTTGCGACCATCCGCAGCACCTCGGTTTCACGATCGGTCAGCGCGGGGCGGTGTGGTTCGTCGGGTTCGGCCGGTGTCGTGGCCATCCGCCGGTATTCGCCGAGGACCAGGCCGGCCAGGCCGGGGGTGAACACCGGTTGCCCGGCCGCGGTCGCGTGCACCGCCTCGATCAGCTCCGCGACCGACGCACTTTTCACCAGGTACCCCGAGGCCCCCGCCTTGATCGCGTCGAGCACATCGTCGCGTTCCGCAGACGCCGAGAGCACCAGCACCCGGCTCTCCGGCGAGACGCGCAGCACCTCGGCGGTCGCCTGTGCGCCGTTCCCGTCGGGCAGTTGCATATCCATCAACACCACCGCGGGCCGCACCGCCGCCGCCCGCCTGGTCGCCGCGCCGACCCCGTCCGCGGTGGCGGCGACGTGGAAGCCGGCCTCGGTGAGGTCGCGCGAGACGCCGTCGCGCCACATCGGATGGTCGTCCACCACCATCACCGAAACACCCTGGGTCGCAGCACTATCGGTCACGACGCACCTCCCTGTCCTGGATCGGTTTCATGTTCGCGGCACCCGGAATTCCCACTCGGTGCCGAAGCCGACGCCGCCGTCGGCCTCGGCGAGCACCGCGGCGGTGCCGCCGAGGGCCTCGATCCGTCCGATGATGGATCGGGAAACCCCGAGCCGCCCTTCGGCTTCCGCCTCGGCCAGCCGCCCTGGCGGGATGCCGACCCCGTCGTCGCGGACGCTGATCACCAATTCTTCGCCGGTGTCCTCCAGCAGCACATAGGCTTTCGCATCGGGTCCGGCGTGCAACGCGACATTGGACAACGCCGTCGCCACGGCCGCGGCGATCTCCGTGCCCGCCCAGCGGCCGATCAATATCGGATTACCCGGCGTGGACACGAACACCGACGGCGTCGCGTGCACCGTGAGCAGCGGACGCAGATCCACCTCGGCCCCACCGGAATCCCCGCGATCGGCGGTCTCGGTGATCAGCACCCGCAGCGCCACTTCCTGTTCCCCGGCGCGCTGCGCCAATTCCTCGGTGGGCCCGCCGATCTCGGTGCCGCGTCGCTTGATGTAGCTGAGCACTTGCAGGACCCCGTCGTGCACCTCGCGCGAAAGCCGTTCCCGCTCTTCGGTGGCCGCGGTCAGCCGGACCGCGCGTTCGAGCTGATCCTGCGCGCGCCGCGCGGTATTCGCGGCCAGCCCCAGGGCCAGACCGACCGAAACCAGCACCGGCACAGTGGCATCGGTCCACACGTCCTGCCCCCACTGATCGCGCACGGTCAGCGCGACCGACGCGATCAGCACACCGGACAGCACCCCGGCCACCGGCCCGCGCAGCACCCCCGCCCCGATCACCGCGTTGGCGGCCCACAGCGTCGTCGGCAACGTCTGATGCCCGTGATACCAGTCGTAGTCGGCGACCAGCCGGGTCGCGGCCATCAGCGCGATCACCACGACATGGTCGCCGAGCACCACCCAGACGCGCACCCGCCGCACATCGGGAAACCGCCACTGCGACAACATGATCGCCGACGCACCGGACCAGACCGCCATCAACGCGATGAGCACCCAGCTCAGCCGCTGATTCTGGTAATAGGGCGCGGACGCGAACTGTTGCAGCACCGCGTACAGCAGCGTCACCAGCCGCAGCGCCTGCGCGGCCCGCCACAGCGGCGTGGTCGCCACATCGGCCGAACTCTGCTCAGCCCCGCGCGCCATCGAGCCCCCTCCCCCGCGGCTCAGCCCTTCGGCGGGCCGTCATCGGATTCCGGCTCGGCGATCCGGGTTTCGCCGGCCTCTTTCTCGGCCAGCGTCGCCACATCGAACCGGCCCGGTTCCGGATCGTCCGGTTCGACCTCGCCGGTCTGTAGCTCCTCGAATATCTCTTCCGGGCTGTCCGCGAGCAACGATCGGATGGCGGTGTTCATCACCGCGACGAACGGCACCGCGAGCAGACCGCCGGCGATCCCGCCGAGCACCACGCCCGCGGTGATCGCCAGCACCACCGCCAGCGGATGGATGCTCACCGCGCGCCCGAGCAGCAGCGGTTGCAGCACATGCCCTTCCAGCTGCATCACCGCGATGATGATGCCGAGCACGATCAGCGAGGTGATCAGCCCCTTGGTCACCAGCGCGATGAACACCGCGACGAACCCCGCGACGAACGCGCCGATGATCGGGATGAACGCGCCGATGAACACCAGCGAGGCCAGCGGAAGCGCCAGCGGCACACCGAGAATGCCGAGCCCGGTGCCGATACCGATAGCGTCCACCGCCGCGACGGCGACGGTGGCGCGGACGAACCCGACCAGCGTGCCGAACCCGAGCTGCCCGGCGGTGCGGACCTTCTCGCGCTGCTCGGTCGGGATGATCCGGGTGACGAAGCGCCAGATCTGATCCCCGCCGTAGAGGAAGAAGATGAGGATGAACAGGGTCAGGAAGGTGCCGGTGAGCAGCTCGGCGATCACCGTCGCGGTGGTCAGCGCCCCGCTGGTCAGCCGGTCCTGATTGGACTGGATGGTCTTGATGATCTGGTCGCCGACATTGCGGATCTGATCGTTGCTCAGATGCGGCGGGCCGGTGATCAGCCAATCCTGGATCTTGTGAATGCTGTTGGTGAATTCGTCGGACAGCTGCGGCACGCCGGCGATGAACTGCTCGACGACGAACGTCATCACCCCCGCGACCAACCCGAGCGACCCGACCAACGCGACGAACACGCCGACCGATCTGGGCACGCCTAGTCGTTGTAGCCAGTCGACCAGCGGCGCCAGCAGCGCGGCCGCGAGCAGCGCGATGGCCAGCGGAATGACCACCGTCGCCAGCTTCTGCACGATCGCGGCGAGCGCGATGGTCGCCGCGAACAGGATCAGCAGCCGCCAGCCCCACTCGGCCGACACCCGCACGATCGGATGTACCGAGTCAGCGGCGGGCCGGGTCAGCGAGGCTTTCCGCTTCGGGCTTGGCTTGGGGTCCGTCACCTGGCCGAGCATAACGAGCGTACGGCTGTCTTGTCCGTCCCCGGCCTGCGCCGGGCGGGGCGAATGCCAGGGGACTGAACAGCGCCGCGGGGAGGCGCACATGATCGAAACGCTAGATTGTTGGTTGTGTCAGCGCCCTTGGAAGCGGTCAAACAGACCATGCGAACGCGCTGGCCGCTGTACCTGACCTCGATGCTGCTGGCCAACGCGTTCGGAGCGGTGCTGGTGTGGGCCTTCATCCAGTACGGCCTGCCGGTGCCCGAGGGCGCACACGACGGCGCCCGCAGCACCGGCCTGCTCATCCCGGCCCTGGTCTTCCTGACCGGCGGACTGCTCAGCATGGCCGCGTCCGCGCTGATGCTGCGCCCGGTGATGCGCTGGCAGATGCGCGGCGGGCCACCGAGCAGGCAAGAGCAGATGGCCGCGCTGCACGCCCCGCTGCGTCAAGCCATTCTGCATCTGGCGCTGTGGCTGATCGGCGGCGCCATCCTCGCGTTGCTGATCATCACCGACGAACCCAAGCTGGCGGGCGCGGTCATCGTCACCCTGTGCATGGCCGCCACCATCGTGTTCGGCTTCACCTACATGCTCGGCGAACGCATCCTGCGCCCGGTCGCCGCGGCCGCGTTGACCGCGGGCACCTTCGATCACACCCTGACCCCCGGCGTCGGCACCCGGATGGCAATGACCTGGGGCATGGGCACTTTCGCCCCCACCATCGCCATCGTGCTGCTGTGTATCACGCAGATCTCCTCGGACGTGAAGTTCTCCGCCCAGTCGCTGGCCATCTCCATCCTGCTGCTCTGCGGCGTGGTGATCCTGCAGGCGCTGGCCCTGTCCATGCTCACCGGCTCCAGCATCTCCGACCCGGTGCGCCAGCTCAGCCAGGCCATCGACCGGGTGCAGGAGGGCGCGCGCGACGTCCAGGTCGAGGTGTTCGACGGCAGCGAGATCGGGCTGCTGCAGGTCGGATTCAACCGGATGATGGAGGAGGCGGCCAAGCGCCGCCAGCTGCAGGAGCTGTTCGGTCAGCACGTCGGCGAGGAGGTCGCCCAGCGCGCACTCGACTACGGCACCGAGCTCGGCGGTGAAACCCGGTTCGTCGCGGTGCTGTTCGTCGACATGGTCGGGTCCACCGCGACCGCCGCCGAGCGCCCGCCGACCGAGGTGGTGAGCCTGCTCAACGAGTTCTTCCGGATCGTGGTCGACGTGATCGACCGGCACAACGGCTTCGTCAACAAGTTCGTCGGCGACGCGGCGCTGGCCATCTTCGGCGCGCCGCTGGACCGGCCGGACGCGCCGACCGCCGCGCTGGCCGCGGCCCGCGAGTTGCGCGAGGTGCTGCGCGAAGTACCCGGACTGGATATCGGTATCGGCGTCTCGGCGGGGCTGGCCGTCGCCGGAAATATCGGTGCGGCAAATCGTTTCGAATATACGGTGATCGGCGATCCGGTCAATGAGGCCTCCCGGCTGACCGAGCTGGCCAAAGACCAGCCCGGACGCACCTTGGCTTCGGGCAGCGCGCTGTATTTCGCCGATGAAAGCGAGCAGGACAAGTGGGAAACCGGCGACGAGGTACAGCTGCGCGGACGGCGCCGAAAAACGCTGCTCGCCTATCCGAAAGACAGCGCCGACCGGCCCGATGCTGCAGACAGCGAAACGGTCCGTTCGTTAGGCTGACCTGGTGACCGCCGATGGGGAACTGGCAGGAGAACCTGCGGCGCCACCCACCAGCCGAAGCAAATTCTGGTGGGTCAAATGGCTGCTCGGCGTCGCTTTGCTGGCATTACTGATCGCCGAAGGTATCTATCTGTGGCCGCGACTGCACGAATCGTGGCGAAAACTCAGCGACATTCACTGGGGGTGGGTCACCGCCTGTATTTGGCTCCAGGCTTTGTCGATGAGCGGATTCGGGCGGGTGCAGAAACAACTGCTCAACGCCGGGGGTGTCGAGGTAAGTCAGCGGAAATCCGTCGCCGTGGTCTACGGCGCGACCGCCATGTCCGTCACCCTGCCCGCGGGCCAGGTGTTTTCCACCGCCTTCACCTATCGGCAGACCCGGCGCTTCGGCGCGAGCCCGATCGTCGCGTCCTGGCAGCTGGTGTTCTCCGGCGTGGTCGCCGCGGCCGGGCTGGCGCTGCTGGGGGTGGGCGGCACGCTGCTGTCCGGCGGGACCATCGGGCCGTTCAAGTTGATCCTGTCGCTGGCCGCGGTCGTCGCGGTGGTGTGGGGCGGCAACTACGTCTCGCGCAATCCGGGGTCGCTGGAAGCGCTGCTGCGCAAGGCACTCGGCCTGGTCAACCGGCTACGCAAGCGTCCGGCCGAGCAGGGCGCGGCCAAGATCGCCGACGTACTCGGGCAATTGGAGTCGGTGGATCTGGGCAAGCGCGACGGCGCGCTGGTCGCGCTGTGGGCGGTGCTGCACCGGTTCGCCGACGTGGCCTGCCTCGGTGCCGCCTGCTACGCGGTCGGCGCGGACCCGCGGCTGGCCGGGCTGCTGCTGGCGTTCGCCATCGGCAAGGCGGTCGGCTCGATTCCGTTCGCCCCCGGCGGGATCGTCTACGTCGACGCGACGCTCATCTACGGCCTCACCGCGGCCGCCGGGCTGCCCGCCGCGCAGGCGGTCGCCGCCGCGTTCGTCTACCGGCTGGTGAGCTTCATCCTGGTCGCCGTCGTCGGCTGGATCGTGTTCCTGTTCCTGTTCCGCACCCCGCAGGACGACGACGCCGAGTTCGAGAAGGAATTCTCGCAGCGCCGGTTCTGACCGCGAACATACCGGTCCCGACCGCGAACACACCGGTCCCGACCGCGAACACGCAGCGCCGCAGGCGCTTCACATTCGCCCACACCCACCCCACTACGCTGGCGCGGGTGAAGAAACTGGTGCCGTTGGTGGTAGATGCGCTGCTGGTGATTCTGTTCTGTGCGATCGGCAGGCGCAGTCACGACGAGGCGGTGCTCACCGGACTACTTCGCACGCTGTGGCCGTTCGCGATCGGCCTGGCGATCGGCTGGACCGTCGCGGTGGCCGCGGCGAGCCGGATGTTCGGCGACGCGGGGCGCGACGCCCGGTTCGACGGAACTGCCCTGTGGCCCACCGGGATTCTGGTCTGGCTCGGCACCCTGTGCGGCGGCATGCTGCTGCGTGCGGTCAGCGGTCAGGGCACCGCGTTCAGCTTCATCGTGGTCGCGACCGTGGTGCTCGCGCTGTTCCTGCTCGGCTGGCGCGCGGCCATCAAAGCGTTGAATTGAGCAGGCCGGCTTAAGTTTCCGGCGCGGCCAGCGACTGGAGCATCCGCACGGCCATCCGCGCGGTGGCGTCGCCGCTGTCCACGTCGTTGATGTGGATGGCGAAGGCCAGGTCGCCCATGATCGCGATCAGCCAGCCGTCGCGTCCGGCGGTCGCGCTGAATCCGTTGACGTCGCGGTAGCCGCGCAGGCTGGCCAGCTCCGGCGCGTTGGTGGAATCGCGCAGCATGCCGTGCAACCGGTCGGCGATCTCCGGGGACAACGGACCGAGCTGGGCGTCGGTGGTGCTCGGCCGCGCGACCTCGATCATCGGCGGCGGCACCTCGCCGCGCGCGATCGCGGCGGCGGCGATCGCCATGCCGAACGGGCTGGCCAGCACCGCATCCGAGCCGCCGCCCTGCTTGACCTGCTCGGCGCTGCGGCCGGCCACGGCCAGCCGTCCGGTCACCTCGTCGAGCCCGGGCACCTTGAAGTCGACGCCGACGCCGAGCGTGGTCGCGGCCTCGGCCGCCTCCTGTGCCGAAATCTCGTGCGGGGCCTTGCCTTTGCTGACCGCCGCGATATTGCGGAACAGCTCGATATTGCCGCCGACCGGATAGAGGCCGGTGAAGGCGACCGGTCCGTGCTCACTGGCCTGGGTGTTCTGCGCGACCGCGACCACCGCGCCGCTGGACGGCTGGATGGCCACGATCGAGGCCGGGGTCGCCGCGCTGACCACCGCGTCCTCGGCCGCGCGTTGCAGCCGCTGATCCATGGTGCCCGCGATGTCCGGGCCGGGCGGGCCCTGCACGCCGGCCAGCTGGCCGACGAAGCGGCCGTCCTGCTCGAAAACCTGCACGCCCCAGCCGGAGTGCTGCTGCTGGCTTTCCTGCTGCACCTTGCTCAGCGCGTCGAGCATGGGCGACCAGACCCGGCGGTCGGCGGAGATCAGCCGGGGCTGCTTCTCCATGACCACGCCGGGGATCGGCGCCATGTCCTTTTCCAAGATGGCGAAGTCGGGCTCGCGCAGATTCACCGCGACCACCGGCTTGCCCTGCGAGGTGGCCACCTGCTGCATCAGCGACGGCCCGGTGATCAGCGGGGCGACCGGTTCGATTGCCTTGGCCAGCGCGTTGGCCGAGCCGACCGGGTCGGGCATCTTCGCCGGGTCGAGCTTGATCACGTTGATGGTCTGCTCGGTCATCAAGGGCTGGCCGGCAATGTCGTTCACCCGCGGGGCCGGCGCCGGTTCGGTGCGCACCAGGCGCACGGTGCGGTTGTGGTCGAGCTGCGGCATGACGATCGCCGGATCCCAGGAGATGCGCCAGCCGATGGCCAGCTTGCGCACGTTGCCCTGCAGGCTGTAGGTCCAGTTTTTGCCGTCGCCGAAGTTCCAGTCGGCGTCCATGCTGAAGATCGCCGCCTCGGAGTCGAGGCCGATGTATTGCGTCTTCTTGTAGTCCGCCTTGCCGGGTTGCAGGCCGGCAAACATTTGCTTCAGCGTTGCCGAAGCCGCCGAAGGGTAGGACGTGAGCTCCGAAGCATGGACGTAGTCCTGCTTGTCCAACAGCTCGGTGAAGCGCTCGACTACGGCTTCGGCCTCATTCTTTCCCTCGGTTACGCCGCACGATCCCATCGCGATCGCGAGCGCCGCCACCCCCGCGAGTGCCATAGCGCCCCGGACGCGAAAGCGGCGGGATCCCCAGACATCCATGTCGCCCACTCTTCACTCTTGTCACTCCAGTAACAAGACCACCGTACCTGAAAAAGACCTGTCTGCGGTGCCTACGCCGCAAGGACGTTACCCATGCTCAGCATCTCAATTGTGCCCGAAATCTCCCGTCCCGGGGGACCCGTCATGATCGTTGTCCAGTGCTACGGCGACAACCGGCGCCGCTACCGTACCGGGGCCCCGCGCAAAGTTGTGCACTTACTGCCTTACTCGGCGTTTCGGATCAATGAGTACCCAGAGCGAGCGTCTACGAACCGCGAATCACCCCCGTTAACCAGTGGCGAACTCTGTTCGCACAGAGCGGAACCATTGGCATCGATTGCGTCGTAATCTTGTAATCAATGTAAGCAACGCTGAAAAGTAAGTAGGTGATCCCCTCATGAGACACGAACACCGGGGACGGGGTTTCGGACGACCGGGCGGCTGGCAGCAGGCCGACCTACCGGATCCCGCGGACGCGCCGGACTGGTTCGCGGGCAGGTTGCCCGCCGACTGGTTCGCCGGTCCACCTGTCATCGAGATCGATCGGGACGAGATCGTGGTCGTCGGCGAACTGCCGATCGGCCAGCCGGAGAAGACGCCGGTCGACGTCCCTGCGGAAGGCGACGCGGACGCGCCGACCGAGGAAGTTCCGCAGGCGACGAAGGAAGGCGCGATCTCGCGCTTCCGCGAGTCGACCCGGTCGGCCCGCATGCAGATCGCGGACGAGGCGCAGCGCCGATATGGACGCAGCGTCGCGTGGGGCGTGTCGGTGGGCGGCGAGCGAGTGCTGTTCACCCACCTGGCCGTTCCGGTGATGACCCGGCTGCGGCAGCCCGAACGAAAAGTTCTGGACACGCTCGTCGACTCGGGCGTGGCGCGCTCGCGGGCGGACGCGCTGGCCTGGACGGTGAAACTGGCGGGCAAGCACGCGGAATCCTGGTTGGAGGAACTGCGCGGCGCCATGCGCAAAGTCGACGACCTGCGCTCCGAAGGGCCGCAGGGGCTCTAGTACTAAGGTTGCGGGCATGTCCGCACCCGGTCCGATCCTGGTTCTCAACGGCCCGAACCTGAACATGCTCGGCACCCGTCAGCCGGAGGTCTACGGGTCTGCGACGCTCGACGACGTGGTCGAACTGTGCCGGCAGACCGCGCAGCGCTACGGCCGCGAGGTCGCCGCCTTCCAGTCCAATTCCGAAGGCGCGCTGATCGACCGGATCCACGCGGCGCGCGGCGTCGAATCGGGCATCGTGATCAACCCGGGCGGGCTCACCCACACCTCGGTGGCCCTGCGGGACGCGCTGGTGATCCCGGAACTCCCCATCGTGGAGGTGCACATCAGCAATGTGCACGCGCGGGAGGAGTTCCGGCATCACTCCTACATCTCCCCGATCGCGACCGCGGTGGTCGCCGGGATGGGGATTCAGGGGTACGCGGCCGCGATCGAATTCCTGGTTCGCTCGGCCTGATCGCGGCGGCCCGGTTCGTCAGTCGATCTGGAAAACCGGGAATCCCGGTGCGATGGCGGCCAATTCGGCGTCGGTCGCATCCTTGGTGACGCCTTCGAAGAACTTGCCGACCTCCCAGCCCCACTTCTGCAGGTACAGCCGCAGCAGCGGGACCTTGTCCGCGTCGGCGATCTCGGTGGCGGTGAATTCCTCGACCTTGCGGCCGAGGCGCAGCTCACCGCCGCCGGCGACGCGCAGGTTGCGCACCCACTGAGTGTGTCCGCGCGGGGCGACCAGGAAACGGGCGCCGTCGTCGCGGACCATCAGGTTGACCATCGTGGTCCGCCACTCCCCGCTCTTGCGCCCGCGGACCGCGAGCAGCCGCGAACCCATGACGCTGATCCCGAGCCGGGGCAGCCAGTTGAAGATCCGGTTCATGATCGGGTCCAGGCCGGCCGGGCCGATGTAGCGGGTGCTGTGGTCCATGTTCTGACTCCTCATAGTGAGCACTGCTCTCTGTTGTGATAAGTGTTCCATTTTCGCGAACGCAAAGTCAAGAGCACTGCTCTCTTTTTATGTTTACGCAGCTCAGCAGGGCTGCCGCGCGGTTGGGCGCGGCGCACCCGACAATGTTGGGATGACGCGCGAGGCTGTTCGCCGGGTTGTGCTTGCCCCGGACAAGTTCAAGGGGTCGCTGACCGCACCGCAGGTGGCCGCGGCCCTTGCCGAGGGCATCGCGGGGGTCGTGCCGGAGGTGGAGATCCGCCAGGTTCCGGTGGCCGATGGTGGTGACGGGACCGTCGACGCGTTCGTGGCGGCCGGGTGGACCCGGGTCACGTTGACCGCGCCCGGACCGACGGGGGTGCCCGGCAACACGTCGTACGCGCGGCACGAAGCGACGGCCGTGCTCGAATTGGCCGCGGTCGTCGGACTGGAGAAACTCCCTGGGGGCCAACCGGATCCACTCGGCGCGAGCACCTTCGGCCTGGGCGTGGTCATCGCGCACGCCCTCGACCACGGCGTCACCGACATCGTCATCGGGCTCGGCGGCAGCGCGTCCACCGATGGTGGCGCGGGCATGGCGCAGGCGCTCGGCGCACGTATTCTGGACGTCGATGGCCACGAATTGCCGCACGGCGGTGCGATTTTGGCGCGCGCCGACCGACTGGACCTGGCCGGCCTGCACTCCGGAATCGCCTCCGCCACTGTCACATTGGCCTGCGATGTCGACAACCCGCTGCTCGGGCCGGCCGGTGCCGTCGCGGTCTATGCTCCGCAGAAAGGGGCTGACACAGCAGATCTCGAAGCCTTGGAGTCCGCCCTCACCCGCTGGGCACGCCTGGCCGGACCCGGCTTCGCGAACGAGCCCGGCGCCGGTGCCGCGGGCGGAACCGGTTTCGGCGCCCTCGCCTTGCTCGGGGCACAGGTGCGCAGCGGCATCGAGGTGATCCTCGAACTCCTCGACTTCCCCGCCCTACTCGACGGCGCCGGCCTCGTCGTCACCGGCGAAGGCTCCCTGGACAACCAGAGCCTGCACGGCAAGGCGCCCATCGGCGTGTGCGAGACCGCGCGCAAGGCCGGCGTCCCGGTGATCGCCGTCGTCGGCCGCACACTCCTTGCCGCCCAGGAGATTCGAGCCGCGGGCTTCACCGCCTGCTACGCCCTCACCGAGCTGGAGCCGGACCCCGCCCGCTCGATCGCCAACGCGAGCCAACTGCTGCGGCAAGTCGGCGCCCAACTAGCAGACCAGCACCTGACTCCATAAAGTCACTGTGACGCAACCGATTACGGCGTCAGCTCGCTGACGCGAGCAGGTTGCCGAGGAGTTCGCCGCGATGCTTGTCGCCCCACTCCTCGAGCGGACGCAGCGCGACGGCCAGCTCCGCGCCGAGCGGCGTGAGGGAGTACTCGACCCGGGGCGGAACCTCGGGATAGACCTCGCGGTGCACCACGCCGCTCGCCTCGAGCTGACGCAGGTTCTCCGCGAGCACCTTCTCGCTGACCCCGGTCAGCAATCGCCGCAGCTCGCCGAACCGGATCGGGTCGGCGCTCAGCGCCCACATCAGGTGCAGCTTCCATTTGCCGCCGACGACATCGATCGCCACGGACATGCCGCACACGTCGTGATCCGCGTCACTGCTCATGTCCACCGCACTCCTTCTGACCGTATTTCGAACCTCTAGGTAAGCAACCCCACCTGGACGTTCGGTCTTCCCGACTCTACCTGCGGCAACGAGTATTGAACCCGGCGCCGACACCAACACATCGAGAAGCGAAGGGACACACAATGTCCGATCAGACCACCCCCCGCTCCGTCTCCGTCGTCGGCCTCGGGCCGATGGGTCAGTCGATGGTCCGGGCCTTCCTGGACGCCGGCGTCGAGGTGACCGTGTGGAACCGCAGCACCGACAAGGTCGACGCGATGGTCGAGCTCGGCGCCCAGCGGGCCGCGACGGTCGCGGAGGCGCTGGCCGCGAACGAGGTGACGGTGCTGAGCCTCACCCACTACGCCGCCATGTACGACGTGCTCGGCCAGGCGACCGATCAACTGGCCGGCAAGGTGATCGCCAACCTGTCCTCCGATTCCCCGGAAAAGGCGCGCAAGGGCGCGGAGTGGGTGCGTTCCCATGGCGCGCAGTTCATTTCGGGCGGCGTGATGTCGGCCGGTGACAACATCACCCATCCCGCGTCATACATCTTCTACAGCGGACCGCGCGAGGTCTTCGACGCGCACGCCGAACTGCTGCGACCGCTGAGCCCGCAGGAGTACCTCGGCGCGGACGACGGGCTCGCCCAGGTCTTCTACCAGGCGTTGCTGACCATTTTCCATCCGTGGCTGCTCGCGTTCGACCAGGCGACCGCGATGATCGACCGTTCCGGGCACAGCATCGCCCAGTTCGTTCCGTTCGCCGTGCGCTCGGCCGCCGCGTTCCCCTACTTCATGGAGGAGTTCTCGGTGGCCAACCAGAACGGCGGCTGGGCCACGCTGGCCAGTCTGAAGATGATGGACGCGGGCGCGCAGCACATCATCGACGCCAGCGAGGAGGTCGGCGTGGACGCGACGTTCTCGCACACCGCACAGTCGTTGTGGCGCAAGGCGGTTGCCGCCAGCGAGGAGAAGGGCGCGGCGGTCTCGACCTACGCGCTGCTGCACGGCGCGCAGGCGTAGTCAGGCGGTTTCGGTGGCGGAGCCGAGCCGCGGGAACGGGTCGGTGGCGAAGATGACCTCCACCGCCACTTCGAAGTACGCCGAAATCCGCAGTGCGAGATGCAAACTCGGGCTGTACTCGCCGCGCTCGAGGTAGCCGATCGTCTGATAGTGCACGCCGAGCGCCTCCGCCAGCTCGCGCCGGGAGATGCCGCGCTCGGCGCGCAGCATCGCGATGCGGTTGTAGATGACCTCAGTAGGCACGCTGCATCGCTTTCTCCCGGCGCAGGGCGACGCTGGAACCGGATTCCCGCCGCGCCATCCGGCGCAACATCACCGGCGCGGCGAGCAGTCCGACCACCGCCCAGATGCTCAGCACCCCAACGGTTTCCAGCGTCCGCCAGGACTGCCCGAGTTCGGCGGCCACCGCTTGGTCCGGCAGCATCGCCGAGCGCATGCCGAGCCCGAGCCAGTACACCGGAAACACCTGGGCCGCGCCCTGCACCCAGCCGGGCATCGAGGTGATCGGATAGAAGATGCCGGACACCGCGACCAGCCCCATGATCGGAAACGTCATCAGCGCGAAGTCGCGCGGGTTGGCGAACATCGACCCGAACACCGCACCGGCGGGCAGGGTGGCGAGCAGCCCGAGCACCATCACCCAGATCAAGGTCAGCCACGCCCCGGCATGATCGAGCGCGAGCCCGTCGACGATGAACGAGCCGGCCACCAGAATGACGGCTCCGGGGATCAGCACCATGCCGGACACCTGGATGATCTTGCCGACCAGGTAGCCGACCATGCCGTTCGGGGTCGCCTTGGCCCGCAACAACGTTCCGTCCTCGCGATCGATGGTGAGCTGCTGGCCCATGCCGACCATCCCGTTGATCGCGACGAGCATGCCGATCACGCTGGGCAAGGCGAGGGAGCCGAGCAGCAATCCGCTCGACTGGAACGACGCGTGCCGCATGAAGAACAGCACGATCAGCACGAGCACGGGCCAGAACAGCAGCCCGAACAGATCTTGACCATTGGTGACCATCTGCCGCAGCTCGATTCGGCCGCGGACCCAGCCCTGCCGGACCGCCACCACGATCGGATTCATCGCCCTACCTCCTCGATCGTGTGCACCTCGGCGTCGACCTGACCGGATTCGAACCGGCGCACCAGCGTCATGTACGTGTCCTCCAGCGAGGCGCGGCGGACCTCCAGGTCGCCGATCGCGTCGCCGTGCTGCTTGAACAGGTCGTAGACGAACTCGGTCGATTCGGTGGTCGAGTGCACGAACCGTTGCCCGTCGTTGGTCCAGCTCACCTCGGCCGCGCCGGCGATCCGGCGGGAGAGCTCGTCGGCCGAGCCGTCGGCGATGATCCGCCCGCCGGCCAGCACCAGGATCCGGTCGGCGAGCTTCTCCGCCTCGTCGAGGTCGTGCGTGGTGAGCAGGATGGTGGTCTGCTGGTCGTCGGCCAGCCGGTGCACCAGGTCGTGGAATTCCCGCCGGGCTTCCGGGTCGAAGCCCGCGGTCGGCTCGTCCAGGAACAGCACCTCCGGGCGGCCGACGATGCCGATGGCGACGTCGATGCGGCGGCGCTGGCCGCCGGACAGGTCGTTGATCTTGCTGGACGATTGCTCGGTGAGGCCCACCGCCTTGATGAGTTCGTCGGTGTCCCAAGGCCGTTGGATGCGATCGGTGCTGTACGGCGCATAGAAGGCGCCCAGGTAATCCAGTAGTTCCCGGACCCGCCACTTCCCGTGATCACGCCACGATTGCAGGACGACGCCGATGCGCGCTCGCCATGCCTCGCCGCCGTGTGCCGGATCGACGCCGAGCACCTCGACGCGGCCGGCCGACCGCATGCGGAAGCCCTCCAGGATCTCGATGGTGGTGGTCTTGCCCGCGCCGTTCGGCCCGAGCAGCACCAGCACTTCGCCGTGTCGCGCCTGGAACGTCACGTCGTGCAAAACGTCGGTGGTTCCGTAGCGCATGCGCAATTTCTCGACGTCGAGTGCGACGCCCTGCCCCACTGTCATGCTGATCTCCCCGTTGCGTGCTCCCGTCGATTCGTAGCATACCTACTACATTTCGCAACGACAATGCTTTATCGGGAGGCTTAATCATTGACAGGCAGCCATAAGGCTGCCTAATCTCTAGAAATGCAGCCAATTGGCTGCATAAATCGAGAAGGTGACATGGACGAGGTATTCAAAGCGCTGGCCGACCCCAACCGGCGGCGGCTGCTGGACAGTCTCAATGCCCGCAACGGGCAGACCCTGCGCGAACTGTGCGCAGGGCTGGAGATGGCGCGGCAGTCGGTCAGCAAACACCTCGCCGTGCTGGAGGCCGCCAACCTGATCACCACTCGCCGCAGCGGCCGGGAAAAACTGCACTACCTCAACGCCGACCCGATCAACGCCATCACCGAACGCTGGATCACCCGCTACGACCGGGCGCGCGTGCACGTGCTCGCCGACCTCAAGAAAGCCCTGGAGGCAGAACCCATGAGCGACAACGCATTCGTCTACACCACCTTCATCAAGACCACCCCGGAGAAGCTGTGGCAGGCCCTCACCGACTCGGCCTTCACCAAGCGCTACTGGGGCGCCGGCTTCGACACCGACTGGCGGCCGGGCGCCGAAATGGTCTGGCACCAACAGGATTGGAGCAGCAAGGATCCGGAGCAGGTGGTGCTGGAGGCGGACCCGTACACCAAGCTGTCCTACACCTGGCACACCTTCGATCCCGCGTTCGCCGCGGCGTTCGAGATGAACCCGGACGACGTCGCCGCCTGGGCCCGCGAGCCGCGCTCCCAGGTCTCCTTCGAACTCGAGCAGGCCGGCGACACGGTGGTCAAGCTGACCGTCGTGCACGATGGCTTCCCGCCGAACAGCGCTGTCCTGGAAGGGATCAGCGGTGGCTGGCCGAGCATCCTGTCCAACCTCAAGTCCCTGCTGGAGACCGGCGAGGTGCTGCCCGACCTGGCCATGTAGTCGTCCCGGTAAGCTGCACAGGTCCGTGTCCAGCTCGGTTGGAGCACGCGTCCGTCAGGGCGACTGCGGGACTGAGCCCGTCGCACAAAGTGGGGAAATCATGATCAAGGTCCTGCTCCAGACCTCTATGGGTGACATCGAACTCGAACTCGATGAAACGAAGGCGCCCAAGACCGTGCGGAACTTCCTGACCTACGTCAACAGTGGTCACTACGACGGCACCATCTTCCACCGCGTGATCGACGGCTTCATGATCCAGGGCGGCGGGCTGGACCAGACGATGCGGGAGAAGCCGGCGCCGAACCGGGTCGAGAACGAGGCCAAGAACGGGCTGAAGAACGTCATCTACAGCGTCGCCATGGCCCGCACCTCCGACCCGCACTCGGCCTCGGCCCAGTTCTTCATCAACACCAGCGACAACGCGTTCCTCGACTACCCCGGGCAAGACGGTTGGGGCTACGCGGTTTTCGGCAAGGTCTCGCGCGGCAACGACGTCGTCGACCAGATCGGCAAGGTCAAGACCGGCGGCCAGGACGTGCCGGTCCAGCCGGTGGTGCTCACCTCGGCCACTGTGACCCGCTGACCAGGGCCGTTACCGATCCGGCGACCCAGGTATATTGCGGACTCCAACTTTCGAGGGGTCCGCGGTGGCAGTACAGAGTGACGAGTTCTTTCGAATAGTGGGCCGGCTCGTCGATGTGCAGAGCACCAAGGGTGAGCGGTACACGTCCTACAAAGTGCGCGGCAAGCTGTTCGGCTACTACTGGCCGCGCACCCAGACCGTAGGCCTGAAACAAACACTCTCCGAACAGAAGGCCCTGGTCTCCGAACGCCCCGACGTCTTCGAGGAACAGTTCACCGCAGGCGGTTTCGGCTGGGTGGTCGTCCACCTGGCCGGCCTCGACCTCGACGAACTGTCCGAACTGGTCTTCGAGGCCTGGCGCCTGTCCGCCCCCGAAGACCTCGCCGAAATGCACTCGCCGCCTTCATGATCGAGTCGCGCTATTTCACGAAATGAATCGAGTGCGCGACCGGATTTCACCGAAGTATCAGCCGCGGTAGATCTCTACATAGGCGTTTGTGGCAAGGGCGACTACGCCGGGGCCGACACCCGTGCATGCGGTGGAAATGCGCTGGCCGTCGGGGGTGAAGGGGTAGCTGAGAATTTTGTAGGCGCCGACGCCGTAAATCGGGAACGGGCCGCTGGCGTAGAGACCGAAGCAGTCGACGTGCAGGACATAATTGCTGCCACCGTCGGGCTGGCAGACGGCGGATGCACCGAAAAGGTCGCGCTGAACAGCGCAGTCCTGGGGTGCTGCCTGGGCGCTACCGGAACCGATAATCGCGACGAAGGCGAGGCCCGAAACACCGGCGGCCGCGACCCGGGCGGCGGCGGTAATTGTCTTCTTCATATGAACTCCTCCTATTCCAGTGTGCTGTCGGTACGGCGCGCTGGAATGTTACGGGAGCCCACTGAATTCGCTGCCCCCAAATTCGGGGGCATCGAGTGCCGAGGGTCGATCAGATTCGGATGAGGACCTGGTCCATCGTCTTTCGAACGAGGTCAGGGACCACGGAATCGTCGGCGGGATAGCCGATCGGGACCACGGCGAAAGCCTTTTCGTTGCGCGGCCGATTCAGGACCTCGCCGAGGAACTTCATCGGGCTCGGGGTGTGGGTAAGCGCGGCCAGGCCGGAGATGTGCAGGGCGGACAGCAGCATGCCCACCGCGATGCCGACGGATTCGTCACCGTAGTAGTGCTTGTAGGTGGTGCCGTCGGGGCGCAGGCCGAAGCGCTGCTGGAAGACGACCAGCAGGTAGGGGGCGTCGGTGAGATGCGGCTTGTGTTCGTCGGTGCCGAGCGGGCGCAGCGCGGACAGCCACTCCTCGCCGAGCCGGCCGTTGTAGGAGATCTGCTCCTCCGCCTCGGCGGCCGCCCGGATCTTGGCCCGCACCTCGGGATCCTCGACGAGCACGAACGTCCACGGCTGTTGGTGCGCGCCGGACGGCGCGGTGTTCGCCACCGCGATCGCGTCGAGCACCAACTGCTCCGGCACCGGGTCGGTGGAGAACATCCGCACGGTGCGGCGCTCGTCCATCCGCGCGCGGAACGCGGCCGACTTGGCCAGCGCCTCCTCGACCGGAATCCGGTTCGGGTGGTAGGGAATTGGCGTATACGGGTGGCCGTGCAGCGGCATCCAGGTGGTCATGGTTTGCAGTGTGATCCGCGTCAACTGGGCAGGCAATACCGAGACGAACTTACCGTCCACCCGACCAGACATCCGCCGCGAAACAGACCGGGCGAGCCGAAAAAGAAGAAATCGACTTGAATCACGCGGTGCGAGAACGGTTTCAGCGCACCGGCAGCGGAGCCTCCGCGGCCTCGGTGATGGTGACCCGGCCGGTGTCGAGATAGGTCATCACCGCATCGTCGACGACCTGGTTCCCCCGGCCGAAGTTTCCGTGATCCCCACCTTCGACGGTGATCAGGGAACCGTTCAATGCCTGTGACATCGCCGGTCCCCCTTCGTATTTGGTGAGCGCGTCGTGACGACTCTGCAGAATCAGCGGTCGAGTGTTCAAGCCCGCCCCGGTGATCCGGACCGGCGTGGTGACGGGTTTCCATGCCCCACAGGCCATTCCGGACCGGACCAGATCGGCCCGCGCATCCATGGCGTTGCCGCCGGACGCGATGGTCGCGATCGCCGAGCCGATCACCTCGAGCCGCCCGGGAATCGCGTTCTCGTTGCAGGTGATCGCCGCGAACACGAACTGCCCGGTGGAGTCGGTCGAGGTCGCGCCCTCGATGGTGCGCAACCGCTGCACGTTCGACGGATTGGCCATCGCGTCGGCCATCGCCCGGGCAAAGGTAGGCCAGTAGGTGCGGGTGTAGCTGGCGACCGAGGTCGCGCCGAGCAACGGACCTTGCGTGGTGGCACCGCGAGAGATCAACGTGCGCAACAGATTCTGCAGCTTTCCGGTCTGCTCGAGGCTGCCGGTGTACCCGTCGCGCGCGATCTCGGCCAGCGGCTCGGGCAACGCGCCCGGCAGGTCGGCGAGACTGGCCGGCGGCGGCGTCAGGTTGGCGTACCAGCCGCCGCCCTGGTCGACCGCCATGCGCACCCAGTTCTGATAGACCTGCAAAGCGGTGTCGCCGAGGTGGTATTCGCCGCTGTGCTCGGCGATCCAGGCGAACAGATCGTCGAGCCGCTGCTTGCCCGCGATCTGCTGCTGCGCGAATTCCTCGGTCCACACCCAGTCGGGATTGACGTTGGAGTCCAGCACCATTCGCTCGACCCGGTCCGGGAACAGCGAGGCGTACACCGCACCGAGGTAGGTCCCATAAGACGTGCCGAGGTAGCTGATCCGGTCCAGCCCGAGCGCGGCACGCACCGCATCCATATCGCGGGCGGTGTTCTCGGTGGTGATGGTGTCCAGATAACCGGGATGCGCGATATCGCAGGCCTTCTTGATGGCAGTGCGATCGCCGCCGCCGAGCGCGACCCGTCCGCCGTCCTCGGCCGCGCAATCCAGCGGGGTGGCCCAGCGCAATCCGCGCGGCTGCACCGCGAGCCGGTCGTAATGCGCGTTCAGCTCGGCGGGCAGCACCTCGGTCCGCAGTCCCCAGAAGTCCAGACCGTCGGCGCCGGGCCCGCCGGGATTGGCGAAGATCGCGCCGCGCCGCTCGCCGGCCGCCGCGATCCGGCTGACGGTCAGCTGAATCTTCGGCCCGTCCGGATCGGCGTAATTCATCGGCACCTCGACGACCGCGCACTGCACGCCGTGCCCCGCGACCACCGAACCCGCCGGGCAGGCCCCGAAGGCCGGCGCGGCATCGGCCAGGCCGGACCCGATCGATCCGCCGAGCAGGCACACCGCCATGGCAGCCGCGGCCCGCGAAAACAGCCGTACCTTCATCATGTTTCGTACCTCCACGGGCCGCCGCCACGCGTGCGTGTGCGACCCCGATCAAGAGCATTCTGCGCAGGCCGCGAGCGACAAACAAGTCGAGCGCCCGATTCCGCCGGTCAGCGCACCGCGGCGCGGTCGTCCCCAGTCCCGGGCGGCGCTCGGCGATATGTGTCGTGGAATGCGCGGATGACGTCGCACGGGAGTAGCGTCGAGCCATGTCGACGGAGGTCCGTATCAACACCGCTCTGGAACGCTTCGAGCTCTATGTCGACGGTGACAACGCCGGGTACGTCGAATACCAGGACACCCAGTCGGAACGCGCGTTCGTGCACACCGAGATCTACCCTCGCTACGAGGGCCAGGGCTACGGCCGCGTGCTGGTCGAGGCGGCGTTGAACAGCACCGCCGAGGACAAGCTCGGCGCGCTGCCGATGTGCCGGATGGTGCACCACTTCATCGAGACCCGCCCCGAATACCTGGTGATGGTGCCGCACTGGGCGCGCGACAGCCTGAACCTGCCTCAGTAGGCGGCGACCGCCCCGTCCAGCGCCAGTTGCAGATCGGTGCGCACCAGCCGCGCGATATCGCCGGGCTTGGCCGGTAATTCGGTGATCGGCACGCCGAAATAGAAGCTGGCCGACTTGGCCTCCTCCTTGTTCGGCTGCACCGTCGGGTCGGCCCGCGGCCCGTAGCTCAGGCCCATCGACACCAGCACCGGCTCGACGCCGAGCTTCATCGCGCGAAACGCGATGTGCCCGATGCCGCTACCGACCGGCTGCACCTGGGTCGGGTCGACCTCGTTGCAGGTGCCCTCCGGGAACACCGCGACCCCGTCGCCGCGCGCGATCCGCTGCGCGCAGATGTCCATCATCCGTTGACCAGCCGCATTGACGGCCCGGATCCCGTGGTCCTTGCCGCGGAACACCGGGATCCCGCCCATCATGTCGATCTTGCGGCGCTGCTCGGGCTCCTCGAACAATTCGTCCTTGGCCAGCACCCGCACCCGGCCGATCACCGGGCGCAACGCGCTGCGCCACGCCGCCGCGGCGACCGTGTACGGATCGTTCTCGGAAAGATGATTGATCGAGATCAACAGCGGCCTGCCCTGCCGGATCGCCGCCCGCATACCGGCCCGCGCACCCTCGGCGTAGGCGATGCGGGGATAGTAGCGACGTCCCAGAATGGCGTAAGCACCCCAGGCTTTCAGCCGATTCTGCCGATGATCGAGATAGAAGTCGTACACGGTGTCGCTGTTCTCGAGGCGTACCTCGGGAGGTTCCATGACACGGACTCTACGACGCCCGCAAGCGCCCAGCATCGGCCCCCGAGACAAATTCAGCACACCGAACTGGTCAGCAGAAGCGCACATCGCCCGAACAACTGCGATGATGTCCGAGTGGCACGCGCAGACGACCCGGATGATCGGAAAACTCGCGGCGGGCACGGCGACCGCAAGCGGCGCGATTTCCGGCACGGCGAGCAGGTGGTGCGCGCCGGCACCCTGCTGGTGTCGGCGACCGAACTGGCCGAACCCACCTTCCGGCGCACCGTGGTCTACATCATCGAGCACAACGAGGCGGGCAGCCTCGGCGTGGTGCTGAACCGGCCGAGCGACACGGCCGTGCACGACGTGCTCCCCCGCTGGACCGAGGTGGCGGCCGCGCCGCGCACCCTGTTCATCGGCGGCCCGGTAAAGCGGGACGCCGCGCTGTGCCTGGGCACCGTCCGGGTCGGCGCGAGCATCGACGGCGTCCCCGGCCTGCGCCGCATCGATGGCCGCGTGGTGCTGGTCGACCTGGACGCCGACCCCGAGGAGATCGGGCAGTTGGTCGAGGGCATCCGCATTTTCGCCGGTTACGCGGGCTGGACCTTCGGGCAGCTGGAGGGCGAGCTGGAGAACGACGACTGGATCGTGCTGTCCGCGTTGCCTTCCGACCCGATCAGCACCGGCCGCGCCGACCTCTGGGCGCACGTGCTGCGCCGCCAGCCGCTACCCCTATCACTGCTGGCCACCCATCCGATCGAACTCGAACGAAATTGAGATGTGCGCTCTCATTGAACCGTTTGCCCCTGCTGAATCGTGGGATGAGCGGGAGGTGAGCAATGCCCGACAACCGAACCGAGTTGTTGCGGGTCCTGTACGACGAACACGCGGCCGCGCTCTGGCGGTACACGCTCGGCCTGGTCCGCGACCCCGGACGGGCCGAGGACATCGTGCAGGAAACGTTGCTGCGAGCGTGGCAACGCCCGAACGTATTGGATCAGTCCGATACTTCGGCGCGCGCGTGGCTGTTCACGGTGGCCCGCAATCTTGCCGTGGATGAGCATCGCAGCGCCCGCAACCGGCGCGAGTTCCGCACCGACGCCCCGCCGGAGCAGGCGACGCCGGACCAGGCCGATCGCGCCTTGGACGGCTGGGTGGTAGCGGACGCGCTGGGCAGGCTCAGTCCCGATCACCGCGAGGTGATCGTGCGGGCCTACTATCGGGGCCTTTCCACGCATCAGATCGCGGCGGAACTCGATATTCCGCCGGGCACGGTGAAATCCCGGATGCACTACGGCATGCGGGCCCTACGGTTGGCACTACAGGAGATGGGGGTGACGAACCAATGACCGATATCGCTGACGACTACACCACGTGGGATGCGCCCTACGTGCTCGGCTCCCTGACGCGAACCGAGCGCCGGGAATACGAAGAGCATTTGGCCGGCTGCCCCGCCTGCCAGGCTGCGGTGGCCGAACTGGCCGGGATGCCCGGCATGCTCGCGATGGTCGAACCCGCGACCGCGCTCGCGATGATCGACCTGCCCGAAGCCGTTGCGCCGCACCCGGGCTCGGCGGCGCCCGAGGCCGGACCGCCGGTGCCGCAGTTGCTGCCCAGGCTCGCCGATGCGGCGGCGAAGCGCAGGCGGCGGAGCCGGTGGGTGTCCGTCGGCGCTGCGGTTGCCGCTGCTGCGGCCGCGGTGGCCATCGCGGTTCCGGTGGTCGCCACCGTGACCTCGTCGGGCAACACCGGCACCGAACAGGTTGTCGCGGAACGCAGTATGCAACCGCTCAAGCCGAACCCGGTGACGGCCAGCTTCAAGGTCGTGCGGGACAACGACAAGACGCGGATCGTGATGAGTTGCAGTTATGGGCCGAGCAACCAGCAGTACAACTGGAATCTGAAGTTGTTCGTGCTCGGCACCGACGGCAGCCAGACCGAGCTCGATCAGTGGCCGGCCGGGCCGGGCACCGAGCTGACCATCGATCGGACCATCGACAAGACGCCGGACCAGATCCGGGCCGTCGAGATCCGGTTGGCGTCGACCGGCGAGACCCTGCTCTCCGGCACCGTCTGAGCACAGACCGATCCCCCCGCCGGACTCTCCGGCGGGGGGATCGGTACCCCTCATCGTGTGGTCGTGCTCAGCTGGTCTGGCGACGGAAAATCGAGTTCGCCCACAGGAATCCGACGAGCGTGAGTCCGGTGCACCAGGCCAGCGCGAGGATGCCGTTGTTGCCGATCTCGGTGCCCATCAGCAGCCCGCGCACGGTCTCGGTGATCGGCGTGAACGGCTGGTACTCGGCGAACTGACGCAGCCCGACCGGCATGGTGTCGGTGCTGACCAGGCCGCTGCCGAGGAAGGGCAGCATGATGATCGGGAACACGATGTTGCTCGCGCCCTCCGGGTTCGATGACAGCAGGCCCAAAGCGACTGCGAGCCAGTTCAAGCCGAAGACGGTGAAGGCGAGCAGGCCGAACGCGGCGAGCCATTCGACCACGTTCGCGTCCGGCCGCCAGCCGATGAGCAGCGAGACCGCCGCCATCAGCACGATGCCGCCGAGTGCTTGCAGCAGCGCGCCGACCACATGTCCGGTCAGCATCGACGATTGGGTTATCCCCATGGTGCGGAACCGATTCACGATGCCCTTGGACGCGTCGGTCGCGATGGACACCGCCACCGACGCGGTGATGTAGGCCGGCACCATCAGCAGCATGCCGGGCGCGAGATAGTCGATGTAGTTTCCGCCCGACGACTTCTCCAGCGCGCCGCCGAAGACGAACTTGAAGATCAGCAGCAGCACCGTCGGCATCACGATGATGCCGACGCTCATGCTCGGGTATCGCTTGGCGTGGGTCAGGTTGCGCCGCAACATGGTTGCCGAGTCGGCCAGGGCGTAGGACATGGTACTCATCAGACGGTTTCCGTTTCGAGGGTCGGCTGGCCGGTGAGGGTGAGGAAGACATCGTCGAGGTTGGGCGTGTGCACGGCCAGCCCGTCGACCTCGATCTGTTCGTAGTCGAGCCGATCCAGCAGGGCCCGAAGCGATTTCACGCTGCCGTCGCTCGGCACGGCGAGGGTCAGGTCCGCGTCGTCGTCGGCCTCGTCGACCGTCCGCGCGGGCACGCCGAGCGCGGCGGAGGCGGCGAACAGGGCGCCGCGATCGGCGAACTGCAACCGGATGTGCCCGCCGGGCACCAGCCGCTTCAGTTCCGCCGCAGTGCCTTCCGCGACGATCCGGCCCTGGTCCAGCACCGCGATGCGGTCGGCCAGGTGGTCGGCCTCCTCCAGGTACTGGGTGGTGAGGAAGACCGTCACGTTGTAGTCGTCGACCAGACCGCGGATGAGCTCCCAGATGGCCCGCCGGCTGCGCGGATCCAGGCCGGTGGTCGGCTCGTCCAGGAAGATGATCCGCGGATCGCCGACCAGGGTCATGGCCAGGTCCAGGCGCCGGGTCATGCCGCCGGAATAGGTGGAGGCGGGCTTGTCGGCGGCCTCGACCAGATCGAAGCGGGCCAGCAGATCCGTTGCCAGCCTTTTGCTTTCGCGCCGGGGCAGATGATGCAGGTCGCCCATCAGGATCAGGTTCTCCCGGCCGGTGAGCAGCTCGTCGACGGCGGAGAACTGACCGGTGACCCCGATCGCGTCGCGCACCGCGTCGCGTTCGGCCTCGACATCGTGACCGCCGACCCGATTCTCCCCGCCGTCGGCGTGGATGAGTGTGCTCAGGATCTGCACCGTGGTGGTCTTGCCCGCGCCGTTCGGGCCGAGCAGCGAGTAGATGGTGCCCTCGGGGACGACGATGTCGATGCCGTCGAGCACCACCTGCTCGCCGTACGATTTGCGCAGGCCCAGTGCCGAAATGGCGGGTGCGCGATGGCCGTTGACCATGACGGTCCTTTCGATGAATTCCATAGAAGAATGCGCATGCGCGCATGTTTGATCGACACCGCTCCCAGGGAGCGGCTTTCCGGTCGAACAGTTGCTATTCAGTTGTGCGGAAACGAGATTCGACTAGATGTCGAGGTCCTCGATCTGTGGACGCTTGGCGATATCGACCACTCGCTCGTACACCTTGTCCGGGAGCTTGCCTTTCAACTCCTCGATCGAGTCGACGATCTCCAGGATGAAATCGCCCCAGTCCTGCTCGCCGACGCCGAGCATGCGCCGCCAGTTCTTCAAATCCTTGATCCAGTTGGCGGATTGGGGATAGTCGTCCCAGCTGGCGTAGTGCGCGTGCAGCACGAACTTGCCTTTGCGGCTGCGGAACACCCGGACGTGTTCCATCCGGTGGTCGTTGACGTCGTTCGTCTCGAACAGCAGCGCACCGGAGAACCGGACCTGCCGGACACCGTTGTGCCCGACCCGGACGATGACCTCGTCGTACCCTTCTTGCCGACCCTCTTCCAATTCGATGAACCGGCGCAGCGCCGTGGTCACCGCCCCGGACAGATTGCCGCCAACCAGTTCCTGGGCCCGCTGGAACAGCGGCAGATCGTCATCGGCAACATAGATCGTCTTGTTGGGCATGACACGACTATACGTAGATGTATACGTACACGCAAGCCTGGCCGGCAACGCCCGCCGAAATGCGGCATTTCGGGATCGAGTCGCCCCGAGCGGCGGCCGACTAGTTCACCGTTGAACCGTCTTCCTCGCTGACCCGTATCACTTCTGTACGCAGGAAGTGATCTCGCGTGTGCCCAGCGCACAGGTGGACACCGCGGGAAGGAGCGCCGGATGCAGAGCCGGGTCGTGGATTATTTGGTGCAGGCGGTTTCGGCCATAGGGGTCCGGCACATCTTCGGCGTCGACGGGGCGAACATCGAGGACCTCTACGACGCCGTGTTCGACGCGGCGGACGACGTCACCGGGGTGATCGCCAAGCACGAATTCGCCGCCGCGACCATGGCCGACGGGTATGCCCGATCGACCGGCGGACTCGGCGTCGTGGCCGCGACGTCCGGCGGCGGCGCGATGAATCTCGTTGCCGGACTTGCCGAATCGTATGCGTCGCGGGTTCCGGTGCTCGCGCTGGTCGGTCAACCGCCGACCGCGCAGGAGGGCAACGGCGCCTTCCAGGACACCAGCGGACACGCGGGCACCATCGACGCGGTCCGCATGTTCGACGAGATCACCCGCTATTGCGCGCGCGTCGAGCACGCGGCCGAGCTGCCCGACCAACTGGCCAGAGCGGTGGGCGCCGCCCGGCGTGGCGGGCCCGCGGTGCTGCTGCTGCCCAAGGACGTGCAACAGTCGAGCATCGCGGCGCCGCCGATTCGGTTGCCTGCCAAGGTGTATCGCCGGGACGAGGCGGGACTGCTGCGCCTGCGCAGCGCGCTCACGACGGCCCGGCGGACCGGGAAGATCGTGATCATCGCCGGCGACCAGGTCGCCAGGGACGATGCACGCGATGAACTGGCCCGGTTGGCGGCCGTCCTGGATGCGGCGGTCGGCGTCGCGCCGGACGCGAAGGACACCTACGACAACACCGACCCGGGCTTCTGCGGGGTCGCGGGCACGATGGGCCATCCGGAACTCGGTGCGGCGCTCCGATCGGCCGCATTGTGCCTGCTCGTCGGCACGCCGATGCCGGTTACCACGCGCACCGGCCTGGACGAAGTGCTCGCGGGCAGCACGGTGGCAAGCATCGGAGTGACGCCGCCGTATCTGCCGAGCATCCACGCCGCCAGCACCGACCTCGCCCGCACCCTGGGCGAGCTGGCCGACGAATTCGCCGCTGCCACAGTCACGCCCGAGCGGCGCACCGGCACTCCGCTTACCCCGCTACGTGTTCCGCCGTCGTCCGGCCCTGGACTGCGCTATCGGCAGCTGGTGGAGACCATCGACGCGGCACTGCCCGACGGCACCGACGTCTTCGCCGACGCGGGCAATACCGGTGCGGCCGTGGTGCATCACCTGCGGGTGCCGCGCGGTGGCCGGTTCGTCGTGGCGCTCGGGATGGGCGGCATGGGCTACGCGTTCGGCGCGGGCATCGGTTCGGCGTTCGCCCGCAGGCACGGACCCGGCGGCGAGCGGCGCACGGTGGTGGTGGCCGGCGACGGCGCGTTCTTCATGCACGGCATGGAGATACACACCGCGATCGAGCACGCGCTGCCGATCACCTTCATCGTGCTCAACAACAACGCGCACGCCATGTGCGTGACCAGAGAACAGCTCTACTACCGGGATCGCTACAGCTTCAACCGATTCCGGCCCGCGCACCTCGGCGACGGCATCGGCGCCATGTTCCCCGAGCTGCCCGCCTTCTCCGTGCGCGCACCGGCCGAGCTGGCCGAAACCCTGCGGCACTGCATGGAAACCGAAGGGCCCTCGTTCATTTCGATCGACGTGGACCCCGACGAGGTGCCGCCGTTTCTTCCGTTCCTGACGACCATCGAGCAATCCAGGAGTACATCGTGACTACCAGCGCCCTGCCCGCACTCAGCGATATCCCGGAGGACGCGCTGCCGCCCGGCGTGCTGCGGATCGAGAATTCCGACAAAGACGCGACCACGCCGATCATCATGGACATGCTGCGGTCGGTCTATCCGCACGACCAGGTCTTCGGCGAATACTGCCCGGTGCAGGCGTATATCGCCGCGCCGCCGCGGGAGGTCTACGAGTACCTCGCCGACACCCGCTCGCTGGAGGAGTGGACCTACAGCCTGCGCGGCTTCGTGCCGACCGCGGAGCCGGGCCTGTGGCTGGCCTACGACCGGCTCGGCGACGCGACCGAGATCTACACCCGCACCGTCGCGCATCCGGAGGGGATGACCGTCGACTATCACTGCGCCTGGGACCAGTCGCAGCACCTGTGGATGATCTACCTGCTCCGCGTCGTCGACGCGCAGGTGGTGTTCAACAAACCGGGATCGGTTGTGCTGTGGGTCAATTGCAAGCATCCGTTCTACGACGAGAACCCCTATCCCGAGACCGCGCCGGCCAAGCGCCCGGTGTGGGTCGGTGACTTCTGGGAGATGTTCTCCGCGGGGCACCAGCTGGAGATGGACAACCTCAAGGCGATCTGCGAGTACCGGGCGGCCAACGGCCTGCCCATCAAGCCCGACTGGATGAAGTGAGACCCGGATGATCCCCACCAACCCCGACGCGACCGCCCTCCCCGCGGTGAGCCTGGTCGACGTGGCCAGCTACCTGCCCGGCGAGCCGGTCGGCACCGAATATTTCACCCAGTTCTCCCGCTCGGACCGGATGGCGAAGAACGTGATGTTCCGCTCGCCCAAGGGCCGCCACCATGTGGACCGGGACGAGACGGCGGTGGACATGGTCGAGCGCGCCGTCGCGCCGTTGATCGAACGCCATGGCGCGCAGTTCATTTCGGACATCGACGTGCTGATCACGCACACGCAGCTGCCGGACAATCCGGTGCTGGGCGCCGGACCGGAGGTGGCCAAGCGGCTCGGCGCGCGCCCGGCCTTCGTCTACGACGTGCACAACGGCGGCTGCGCGGCCTTCGTGCACATGATGTCGATCGCCCGAATGGTGTTGCAGACCACCAGCGCGCGCACCGCGCTGATCGCGGCGACGCAGAACTGCGCGGGCCCGGTGTTCACCCAGCCCGACATCCGCAAGCTGGCGCAGGCGCCGGTGCCCGGCGACGGGTGCGGGGTCGGGCTGCTGGTCAAGGACGACAGCGCGCCGATCCTGGACATCGAATGCCGCACCTATCCCGAATTCGCCGGGGACATGGAGTTTTCCACCAACGGCGAGCGCAAGTACTGGGAGCCGGGCGAGGGCCAGGGCTGCGTCAGCTTCACCGAGTCGAAGATCACCAAGGTGTTCGCTCGCGGCAACCGGCTGGTGCCGGAAGTGGCGCTGGCCGTGTGTGATCGGATCGGGGTGAAGGGGCGCGACATCGATACCTTCGTCACCAATCAGCCGAACCGGTTGTTCCTGCGCAACTGGCACGACGCGCTCGAACTGCCCGCCGAGCGGCACCCGGACACCTTCGACACGTGCGGAAACCTGTTCGCCGCGGGCATTCCGGTGACCCTGGATGCGGAGAACCGGGCGGGCAGGCTGCGCAACGGCTCGGTGGTGCTGCTGTCGGCGTTCGCGCACGCGGGTGACTTCGCCGGGGCCGCGGCCATCCGGTGGGGCGCGGCGCGATGAGCATCCACGTCATCGACGAGACCACGCCGTCGCGGCGGCGGGGCAGCTCGTCGACGCCGCCGCGGTTCGATCTGACGCTCAGCGAGAACCCCTTCCCGCCTTTGCCTTCGGTGTTGCGGGCGGTGAACAGCGTGCTGGCCCAGGCCAATCGCTATCCGGAGTTCCTGCCGCGGCGGCTGCCCAGGCTGATCGCGCGGCACCTGGGCGTGCAGCCGGATCAGGTGGTGGTCGGTTCCGGCGCGACGGGGGTGGCGATGCAGATCATCCAGTCGCTGACCACGGCCGGCGCCGGAATGGTGTTCGGGACGCCGACTTTCGACGGTTATCCGATCATGGCCGAGATGGCCGGCGTCGAGGTGGTCCCGGTGCCGTTGGACGCCGACGGCAACCAGGACCTGGCCGCGATGGCCAAGGCCGTCGACAAATGGACCGGGCTGGTGGTGGTGTGCCGCCCGCACAACCCGACCGGCACGGTGGCCTCGGCCGGCGCGCTGAAGACCTTCCTGAACAGCGTGCCCACCCGGGTGCCGGTGATTCTGGACGAGGCCTACGTCGAGTTCCTCGGGGCCGCGGAGTATCTCGACCCGCTCACGCTGCTGAGCCGGCATCCGAATCTTATTGTGCTGCGCACCTTTTCGAAGGCCTACGGACTGGCCGGGCTGCGCATCGGTTACGCGTTCGGCCGACCGGAGATGATGTCCAGGGTGCGCAGGCTGCAATTGCCGTTCGGGGTGAGTTCGGCGGCGGTGGCCGCGGTGTCCGCGTCCTACGCCGCCGAACCCGAACTGGCCGTGCGGACCATGCGGATCACCACCGAGCGGGAGGCGCTGCGGGACGCGTTGCGACGCTGCGGGATCGCGGTGCCGCGCAGCCACGCGAACTTCCTGTACCTGCCCGGCCCCGGCGTGGCGACCGCGCTGCGGCGGGCGGGCATCGCCGCCAAGGCGTATCCCGATGGGAGCGCGCGCATTTCGGTCGGCGATCCGGCGGCCGACCATGCGGTCCTGGAGGCCTTGGCGACGCTCCGTTAGCCGACGGCGTCGCTAAGCGGCGGGCCGCAGTTCGCCGGACGCACCCGGCTCCTCCGCCTGCTTGGCCCACCGCTGGGCCAAGGCGGCGCAGGTGATCAGCTGGATCTGATGGAACATCATCAGCGGCAACACGATCAGCCCGACCGGCTGGCTGGCGAACAGCACGGTCGCCATGGGCAGCCCGGTGGCCAGGCTCTTCTTGGAGCCGCAGAACACGATCACGATCCGGTCCGGCACGGCGAAGCCGAAGATCCGGCCCATCAGCATGGTCGCGGCGATGACCAGCCCGAGCAGCACACCGCACACGCCCGCCAGCGCCAGGATCCGCCACGGCGAGAGCATGTGCCAGATGCCCTCGACCATGCCCGCGCTGAACGCGCTGTAGACGACCAGCAGGATCGAGCCGCGGTCCACCAGCTTCGTCGGCTCGGCGTAGCGGCTGAGCCAGCCGTGCACCTTCGGCCGGATCAGCTGGCCTACGGCGAACGGCACCAGCAGCTGCAGCACGATGTCGCCGATCGCGGAGAAGTCGACGCTGGCCTGGCCGGTGGTGTTCATCAACAGGATGACCAGCAGCGGCGTCACGAAGACGCCGATCAGGTTCGACGCGGTCGCGCTGACGATCGCGCCGGGCACGTTGCCCTTGGCGATCGAGGTGAACGCGATCGAGGACTGCACGGTGGACGGCACCAGGCACAGGAACAGCAAACCGGTGTAGAGATCGTCGGTCAGCACGCTGGGTACCAGCAGATGGGCCGCCAGCCCGAGCAGCGGGAACAGCAGGAATGTGCTCGCCAGCACCACGGTGTGCAACCGCCAGTGGGTGAGCCCGGCCAGGGCCTCCTTCGGCGAGAGCCGGGTGCCGTACAGCAGGAATAGCAATGCGATGGCAATCTTCGTCAGCACGCTTACTACGTCGGCCGCGTTACCCCGGGCGGGAAACACGCTGGCCAAGGCAACCGTAGCGAGGATCGACAGGATGAAACCGTCGATATAGAACTTGCTGAGGAATCGCACACCACACGCTAACGCCGAGCGTGTGCCCAGATGGAACCAGAACGTACGTAATTCGTCACACCATAGGACCTCTTCGCATATTAGATAAACGCGAACGATCGTTCGTAGACTTCGTAGGAGGTAGTGCAGGCCGGGTAGGTCCGCTATCGCGATCGGCGCAGAAACGACCGGCGGCCACGCGCCGGCGCACCGCTCGCGGGCAGCGCGATGCCCGCATGTTCGGCGAAAGCTGTTGCGTCCGCGGCGGTGGACGTCTTCGGCTTGTCGGCGGCCCAGGCGATGAACCGCGCGATGAAGTCGTCGCCGCAGGCGTGCGCGAGCAGCGGGAAACGGCGCGCGACCGCACCCGCGCGCTTGTGCAGCAATGCGCGGGCGGCCGCGGCGACGGAGTCGGTATCGAAACCGGCCGGCACCGGACTCCCGGCGACCAGGGCACGAATCAGCGCCGCCTGCCGCTCGGCGAGCGCGTCGGTTTCCGGCTGCGTCATGCGCGCGCCGGTCGTGCGCGTCCGGTGAGGCTCGGGCGGTGCGCGGCGGCGGCAATCGCGTCGAGTTCATCGAGGAGTTCGGCCGCGGGCGGGTAGTTGCCGTCGCGTTCCAGCATCAGCGGCACCGGGTGGCGTTCGGTGAATTCGCGGACGAGGGTGAGGACTTCGGCCGGAATGGGGTCGGTGTGCGTGTCGTGATAGCGGCCGCCGGATTCGTGGCCGCCCGCGACGTGGCAATAGGCGACGCGTTCGGTGGGCAGGCGCAGGAGTTCGTCGAGCGGGTCACGAGAACGGTTGCGGGCGTTCGCGTAAACGTTGGCGATATCGAGCAGCAGGTAAACCCCGGTCCGGTCGACGAGTTCGGCGAGGAATTCCGCCTCGGTGTATTCATCCTCAGGCCAGTCGAACAGTGCCGCAATGTTTTCCACCGCCAGCGGAACGTCGAGTCCCGCCTGGGTGCGGGAGATATTGCGGGCCAAGACATCCAAGGACGCCTTGGAGCGCGGCACCGGAAGCAGATGTCCCGCTTCGACTCCACCGGCGCGGACGAACGCCACGTGCTCGCTCACCAACGGCGCGCCCAGTGCCGCGGCGCACGTGGCGAGATGTTCGATCCGGCCTTCGTCCACCGGTTCGGCACCGCCGAGTGACAACGAGATACCGTGCGGCACAACGGCTACGCCACGTTCGGCCAACGCCGTCAGCTCGGCGGGCAGCACTACCTCCGACCTGCCGAGCAGTCGCCGTCGCACCGGCAGCGACTCCGCGATCACCTCGCAGAACCCGAGGCCGTCCAGCTCCGCGATCACGCCGCAGATCTCCGGCCGCCACCCGATCCCGAGCGACCCGTCGGTCAACGGCCCGCCCATCGGCAACGCCGATTCAGCCGCCACAGCCACCGCCGCAGCCGCCACCACCGCCACATCCGCCGCCGCCACTGTCACCGCTGCTGCCGCCGTCGCTACCCGAAGAGCTCGGTGGCTCAACGGCACTGGCGAGTCCGGGGTCGAGCGTCATCAGCGCGGCGCCGCCGAAGATCGCGGCGGCGAGCGCCGCGCTCTCGACGCCGTAGGTGGCGTAGGCGGGCGAATTGGACGGCCGCAGATGCGCATTGCTGCTCGTCGCGTTCTTCCGGGCCAGCCGGCCCAGCGGCGTCAGCCGGGGTTTGGCCACCACCAGCCAATAGCAGAACGCCTGCACCACAAGCGCGATCACCAGGAACGCGACCGGGTTGTGGTTCAGCGTCCCGGCGACGAAGCGCACCACGCCGACCAGCCCGACGATCAGCAACGGCATCCCCGCGTCCCACAGCTTGCGCCGGGATGCCGCGTCGGGGAAGTACCCACGCTTGATCATCGAGTCGCGCAGCGGACCGAGGGCGGCCGCCGAATTGGCGGTCAGCGCGGCGACCGTCGGCTTCGCGCCGCCCGCGATCCGGTCGTAGATGGATCGGGTGAACGGGTCGAGCCGGTGCTTGTCCGCGTCGGTCAGCGGGCGGGCAGGCGCGGCCGCCGAGTCGATCAGATCGTGGCTGCGCAGCCGGGCCAGCGCGGTCAGCACCGCCCGGCGGTCGTCGAACAGCATGGCGATCTCGGGCAGCGACAGATCCAGGCCCGGACGCTCGATGCCCCGGGTATCGGCGGCGCCCCGGGTGACCCGCAACCGCATGATCAAGCCGATCAGCAGCGCGAGCCCGATGAACGGCCAATACCAGGCCATGAAGTCGGGACCGGATATACCCCACGTATCACCGGCGGCGACAAAGTCGAACGTTTTCATTTCCACCCCGAAAATCAAGCTGGTACTGCAACGCCCCAAGTATGGACTGCCGTCACCGCCGCCGACAGGGTTCGACCCGAAACGTAACTCGCCCGATTCAACCCCCCGGACACCGTGGCACCACACGGAAAGGCCTGGTCGTCAATTGCTACGCGGCGCGCACGGGAATGGTTCGATGCACTGGTGACGCGACGCGAGTATCGGGTAAATGCGGCGCCCGCACGGGGCACGGCGAGCCGCGTGCTGTTCCGGTTCGCCCTCGGTCGTCGCGAATTCGTGCTGCGGCAGACGATCATCGAGCCCGGCGGCAGCAGCGGTTGGCATTATCACGACGGGACGCTGCTGGTCGTCGTCACGCACGGCACGCTCGATCATCCCGGCGCGGACTGCGCACCGGTGACTTACCGTCGCGGACGCGTCTTCCGGGAACCGAGCGGTCCGAGTTATCCACATGTCGCACGGAACCCCGGCTCGGTGCCGGTCCAGCTCTGCGTGCTCTACCTCAATCCGGTGGGGAGTCCACTGTCGCGCAGTGTGCCCCCGCCGGACTGCGCCGAGTAGCGGATCAGGTGGCGGGCTGGCAAGCGTCGCGCAGCGAGCAGGCGCCGCAGGCACTGCCGCAGCCGCCGACCTCGGCGGGCGGGGCGATGGCGGCGGCGGTCGAGGCGGCCGCGTTGGCGCCCGCGCCGAGGGTGAAGAGGGCGACAATGGCCGCGCCCGCGCCGACGATCAGGGCGACGATGCCGCTCGCGGCGAGGGCGACGAGACCACCGGCGAACAGCAGCGCCCCGGCGGCCAGCGAGGTGGGGGCGGCGACGCGATTCGCGATGCGGAAGGTCTCGTCATCGGACAGGGCGGCCTCGGTGTGCACCCCGACGAAGCGGTTGCGCGGCAACTTGCCGATCAGTCCGAGAGCGCCGGTTGCGATGGCCACCAGGGCCAGCACGAACAGGACGAGAGCGACGACGAGCACCAATGCAGGTTATCGCATCGGGGTCTGCCGCCCGCCGGGAGCTACCCGCAACTGCTCAGCACCCGGTGCGCCACCGCTCCGGACAGGCGCGTTCCACACAGCGCGGCACCCGGTGACCGGCGTAGCAACCAAACGCACTGTTGGGACCGCTCAGATGGGAACGACAACCCGCGAGTAGCGCGAAGCCGGTGCGGCGCAGTCGCATCCCGACGGGCGGGTAACTTCGTCCGGGGCGCGGACGCGGACGCGCCGAGCAGGTGAGCACAGCCCGATTTTCGGTACTGCGGTCCGCACGTTCTACCCTGATAGACGAAGTTTGTCGGGGATCGGCGATCACAAGAAGGCAGGACCGTGCAGGACACTCGTGCAACCGATAGCGATGTACCCGAGCACCGGTATACCGCGGAGCTCGCGGGCCGCATCGAACGTCGGTGGCAGCAGACGTGGAGCGAGCGCGGGACCTTCCATGCGCCGAATCCGGTCGGTCCGCTCGCCGGCGCCACCCCCGCGGACAAGCTGTTCGTGCAGGACATGTTCCCGTACCCGTCCGGCGCCGGTCTGCACGTCGGGCATCCGCTCGGCTACATCGCCACCGATGTGTTCGCCCGCTACCACCGGATGCACGGCCGCAACGTGCTGCACGCGCTGGGCTACGACGCGTTCGGCCTGCCCGCCGAGCAGTACGCGGTGCAGACCGGCGCGCACCCGCGCGACACCACCGAGTCGAACATGGCCACCATGCAGCGCCAGCTCGACCGGCTCGGCCTCGGGCACGACCGGCGGCGTTCGTTCGCGACCACCGATCCCGAGTACTACCGCTGGACCCAGTGGATCTTCCTGCGCATCTACAACGCCTGGTACGACCAGGAGCTGAACCGGGCCCGCCCGATCGCCGAGCTGGAGGACCAGTTCGCCACCGGCGCGCGTCCCGCCCCCGACGGCAAGGACTGGGCGGCGCTGTCCGCCGCCGAGCGCGCGGCCGTGCTCGACTCGTATCGCCTGGTGTACCAGACCGATTCGATGGTCAACTGGTGCCCCGGCCTGGGCACGGTGCTGTCCAACGAGGAGGTCACCGCCGAGGGCCGCAGCGAGCGCGGCAACTTCCCGGTGTTCCGGAAGCGGTTGTGGCAGTGGATGATGCGCATCACCGCCTACTCCGACCGGCTGGTCGACGATCTCGATCACCTGGACTGGCCGGAGAACGTGAAGGCCATGCAGCGCAACTGGATCGGTCGTTCGCGTGGTGCGCAGGTCAAGTTCGATGCGAACGGCGAGCAGATCGAGGTCTTCACGACCCGTCCGGACACGCTGTTCGGCGCGACGTATGTCGTGCTCGCGCCGGAGCACGAGCTGGTCGACCGGCTGACCGCGGCGGCCTGGCCGGAGGGCACGGATGCCCGCTGGACCAACGAGGGCGGCGCCAGCCCCGCGGATGCCGTTGCGGCCTACCGCAAGTCGATCGCGGCCAAGTCCGATCTGGAGCGCCAGGAGAACAAGGAGAAGTCCGGCGTCTTCCTCGGCAGCTACGCGACCAACCCGGCGAACGGCGAGCCGATGCCGATCTTCATCGCCGACTACGTGCTGAGCGGCTACGGCACCGGCGCGATCATGGCGGTGCCCGGCCACGACCAGCGCGACTGGGACTTCGCCACCGCGCTCGGCCTGCCGATCAAGGAGGTCGTGGCGGGCGGCGACCTGAGCGCCGCGGCCTACACCGGCGACGGCGCGATCGTGAATTCCGGTTTCCTGGACGGGCTTTCGATCGACGAGGCGAAGGCGACGATCGTCGCCCGGCTGGCGGCCGACGGCCACGGCAAGGGCACCATCCAGTACAAGCTGCGCGACTGGCTGTTCGCCCGGCAGCGCTACTGGGGCGAGCCGTTCCCGATCGTCTACGACGAGGACGGCGCGCCGCACGCGCTGCCGGAATCCATGCTGCCGGTACGGCTTCCGGACATGGACGACTTCGCCCCGGTGACCTTCGACCCGAACGACGCGAACTCCGAGCCGTCGCCGCCGCTGGCGAAGGCGACCGACTGGGTGAACGTCGAACTGGATCTCGGCGACGGCCCGAAGCGCTACCGGCGCGACACCAACGTCATGCCCAACTGGGCGGGCAGCTCCTGGTATCAGCTGCGCTACGCCGACCCGACCAACGCGGAAGCGTTCTGCGCCAAGGAGAACGAGCAGTACTGGCTCGGCCCGCGCACGGCCGAGCACGGCGCGAACGATCCCGGCGGCGTGGATCTGTACGTCGGCGGCGTCGAGCACGCGGTGCTGCACCTGCTGTACGCGCGGTTCTGGCAGAAGGTGCTCTTCGACCTGGGCGACGTGTCCGGGTACGAGCCGTACCGGCGGCTGTTCAACCAGGGCTACATCCAGGCCTACGCCTACACCGACGAGCGCGGCGCCTACATTCCGGCGGCCGAGGTGGTCGAGCGCGACGGCAAGTTCTTCTGGACCGATCCGACCGGCACCGAGATCCCGGTGAACCAGGAGTACGGCAAGATCGGCAAGTCGCTGAAGAACGCCATCTCGCCGGACGAGATGTGCGATCTGTACGGCGCGGACACCTTCCGGTTCTACGAGATGTCGATGGGTCCGCTGGACACCTCGCGGCCGTGGGCGACCAAGGACGTCGTCGGCGCACACCGCTTCCTGCAACGGATTTGGCGGCTGGTGGTGGACGAGGAGACCGGCGGGGTGCGGGTCACCGACGCCGCGCCGGCCGACGAGACGCTGCGCCTGCTGCACAAGACGATCGCGGGCGTCGACGAGGATCTGGCCGCGCTGCGCGACAACACGGCCGGCGCGAAGCTCATCGAGCTGACCAACCACCTCACCAAGACCTACCCCGACGGCGCACCGCGCACGGTGGTGGAGCCGCTGGTGCTGATGCTGGCGCCGCTGTCCCCGCACATCGCAGAGGAACTGTGGGAACGGCTGGGGCACACCGCTTCGCTGGCGCACGGCCCGTTCCCGGTGGCCGATCCGGCGCTGCTGGTGGACGAGTCGGTCGAGTACCCGATTCAGGTCAACGGCAAGGTGCGCAGTCGAATTCAGGTTCCGGCGGATGCCGACACCGCGGCGATCGAGGCGGCCGCGCTGGCCGACGAGAAGATCGCCGCGCTGCTGAACGGCGCGGCGCCGCGCAAGCTGATCGTCGTGCCCGGCCGGCTGATCAACATCGTCGCCTGAGCGCATCGAGCGGAGTCATATGGTTGCTGTGCAACGGCTTTCAGCGACCATATGACTCGCCTCAGCGAACTAGCGCGGGGGTAGCAGGACGTCGTTGAGCGTCACCATGGACAGGTTGCGCTCTCGGATGATGTCCACCAGCTGCCCGTAGCAGTGCGTCACGGCGGGGGCGTTGGCGTGCCCGATGATGATGGTCTGCGGGTGGAAGTACTTGTGCGCGCACTCGATCAGGTACTCCTCGGTGATCACCCCGGAGTCCGAGAGCGAGCCGTACCACATGGCCGGCACGGTGTAGCCGAGGTCGGCGGCGACCTTGTCGACGGTGGCGTTGTGCCGGCCGAACGGCGGCCGGTAGTACGGCGCGCCGTCGACGCCGAAGTTGTTGTGCAGGTACGCCTTCGCGCGTTGCAGCTGATCGGCGACCGCGCCGGCGGACAGCTTGGTCAGGTCGGGATGATCCCAGGTGTGGTTGGCCAGCTGGATCTGTCCCGCGTCGACCAAGGGCCGCAACGCATCCCGGTGAATCGCCCACGAGTCGTAGTAGGCGGTCACGAAGAAGGTGAACCGGGCCCCGGTGTCCTTGGCGAATTTGATGTACGCGCCGACCACCTCGGGGCTTGCCCCGTCGTCCACGGTCAGCGCCATGCTGGTGCCTGGCCCGGGCAGCGCGGTGATGGTCGCGGCCGGAATCGGCGTCTTCGGCCCGCCGGGCGGCGGCGGTAACAGGGGCGGGCGCGGCGGGGCGAGCGGTCCGCTACCGGCCGATCCGCTGGTGATCGGATCTCCCTCCGCGACCGCGCATCCGGCCAGCGCGACCGCGGTGCCCGCGGCAAGCATCAACATCCGGCGTCTATCCACTGCTCTGAACCCTTAACTCTGGTCGAACGAACCGTCCCCGCACCCGGCGAGACGGTGCACAAACAGCGCCAGGCTACCGATCGAATCTGTCCACAACCTGAACCGCCGACGACGGCTAGCTCGACGTGGGCCGCAGCACGATCTCTGTCGGATGCCCGTCCCGCGGCGTCTCGACCGCGTGGCGCACCACACCGGCCACCGTCTCCGCGCGCAGGAACTGCTCCGGCCGGTATTCGCGGCCCTCCTGCGCGATGATCTCGCGCTGCATGTCGGTGTCGATGCGGCCCGGATGGATCGAGGTCACCCGCAGCGCCGGCTCCTCCAGCCGCAGCGCGTCGGCGAACGCGCGCAGCCCGAACTTGCTGGCCGCGTAGGACGCCCAGCCCGCGTTCGCGCGCAGCCCCGCGCCCGAATTGATCAGCACCACATGCCCGCCGGCCGCGCGCAGCGCGGGCAGCAGCAGCCTGGTCAGCTCGACCACCGCGATCAGGTTGGCCTCCAACGTGTTTCGCCACTGATCGACAGTCGACTCGGCGATCGAGGCCAGGTCCTGGATGCCCGCGTTGTGCACCAGCACGTCCAACCGGCGGATCGGCTCGGTCGCGGCGGCCACCGCGGCGTAGTCGGTCAGCTCGACCGGCCAGCCGGTCGCCTCGGGCAGCTCCTGGCCGATATCGCGCAGCGCGTCGGCGGATCGGGCGCCGAGCAGCAGGTCGTGGGTCGGCGCGAGCTCCCGGGCGATGGCGGCGCCGAGGCCGCGGCTGGCTCCGGTGATCAGCGCGGTCGGCTTCGGGGAGCTGGTCACGGCATTGGTCATGCGCCCCACCGTAATAGCCTGCGCAACCAGCGCGATGCACGCGTACATCTATGCGAAGATCTCGGGCAGCGAATTACGGACGGGGCATTCGAGAGTGAGAATCGCCGAGCACGAGCCACCCACCGGCAGGTGGGACGCGGCCGAGTCGGACAGCGCTGAGCGGGCGTACTTGCCGGTGACATCGCAGAATAGGGGGATGGCACACCCGGGTTTCACTCCGACACAGCTCGCGGCCCGCGCCGCCTACCTGCTGCGTGGCAACGACCTGGGCACGATGACCAGTGCCGCGCCGCGCCTGTATCCGCACATGTGGAGCTGGGACGCCGCGTTCGTCGCGGTCGGGCTCGCCCCGCTGAGCGTGGAACGGGCGGTGATCGAGCTGGACACGCTGCTGTCCGCGCAGTGGAAGAACGGCATGATCCCGCACATCGTCTTCGCCAACGGCGTGGACGGCTACTTCCCCGGCCCGGCCCGCTGGGAATGCCGCAAGCTGGCCGCCAACGCGCCGGACGGCCCGGACACCTCGGGCATCACCCAGCCGCCGGTGCACGCCATCGCGGTGCAGCGCATCCTCGATCACTCCCGCCGGCACGGCCGCAGCACCCGCGCGGTCGCCGAGGAATTCCTCAACCGCCGCTGGCCGGACCTGGTGCGCTGGCACCGCTGGCTGGCGCACGCCCGCGATCCCAAGGAGACCGGGCGGATCACGCTGTATCACGGCTGGGAATCCGGCATGGACAACTCGCCGCGCTGGGACCGTGCCTACGAGAACGTGATCCCGGGCGATCTGCCGCCGTACGACCGCGAGGACGTGCGGGTGGTCGCCGATCCGACGCAGCGCCCGAGCGACCGCGAGTACGACCGCTACCTGTGGCTGGTCGAGCAGATGCGCCGGGCCGGCTACGACGACTATCAGCTGGCCTCGACCATGAGTTTCGCGGTCGAGGACGTATTCGTCACCGGGATCTTCGCGCTGGCCTGCGAGGTGCTCGCGAACATCGGCGAGGAGTACAAGCAGCCGCACGCCGACGTCCGCGACCTGTACGCGTGGGCCGATCGGTTCCGGGCGGGCGTGGTCGCGACGGCCGATGCCCGGACCGGTGCGGCCAGGGACTTCGACGTGCGGTTGCAGCGCTGGATCGGCACCGAGACGCTGTCCATGTTCGCGCCGCTGCTGTGCGGCGGGCTGCCCCGCGATACCGAACGGAGCCTGCTGCGCACGTTCGAGGGGCCACGGTTCTGCGGGCATCCGGACCTGCGCTACGCGCTGCCGCCGTCCACCTCGCCGGTGTCGCGCGACTTCCGCTCCCGGGAGTACTGGCGTGGGCCGGTGTGGCCGGTGATGAGCTGGCTGTTCTCCTGGGTGTTCGCCCGGCGCGGCTGGGCCGAGCGCTCGTTCATGCTGCGCGCGGAGGGCCTGCGCCAGGCCAGCGACGGCAGCTTCGCCGAGTACTACGAGCCGTTCACCGGGGAGCCGCTGGGCAGCATGCAGCAGTCGTGGACGGCGGCCTCGGTGCTCGATTGGCTCGGCTGAGGTCGGTCAGCGCGGGGTTCGGGTAAATATTGCGCAACTGCACCTTGTGCAACATTGGTCACAGGAAGATCAAATAGCTATCGTCGAACACCATGGACACCTCTCGATGGAGCTCGACCATCCGTCGCCGCGGCACGGCGCTCTCGCTGATCGCGCTTTCCGGCATCCTCGCGGTTAACCTCGCCGCGCGAGCGGAGGCCACCCCGACGGGGCCGGACGTCTCGTCCTGGCAGCACATCGACGGACGGCTGATCGACTGGTTCGCGGTGAAACGGTCCGGTCATGCCTTCGCCATGGTCAAGGCCACCGAGGGCGTGAGCTACATCAATCCGTACTTCGTCGCGGACAGCCTGCTGATGCGTGCGGCCGGCGTCGCCCGCGGCACCTATCACTACGCCCGGCCGAACCTGCTGCCGGAACCGCAGGCAGCCATGTACGCCGCGGTGGTGCTCGGCCAGAACGGCGCGCTGGATCTGCCGCCGGTGCTCGACCTGGAGACCACCGGCGGATTGCCGCCCGCCGCGCTGATCGACTGGACGCACCGCTACCTGAACACGGTGCAGGCGCTCACCGGACGGACCCCGATCGTCTACACCTATCCGAACTTCTGGAAGACGGCGATGGCCGACACCAACGAGTTCACCCGCTACCCGCTGTGGATCGCCGACTACCGCGGCAACGACGCACCCGAGGTGCCCGGCGGGTGGTCCACCTGGACGTTCTGGCAGACCACCGACAGCGGCGGCATCGACGGCATCGCGGGCAACACGGATTTGAACGTATACAGCGGCGCCCAAGGCGATTTCGCGCGCTTCGCCAATATGTGACGCCCTCGGCGGCCGGTGCGGCTACGTGCCGATCCGGCCGCCGTTCTTCTTCCACACCACCGCGACCGACGGCCGCGGCTGCGCGCTGCCGCCGTCCGGCCAGTGCGAGAGCGGGTTCTCCGGGGTGGCGTCGTCGGCCTCGCCGGGATGCTGCACACAGACCAGCACGCGCGACTCGGTGACGACCGGGCCGCAGGTCTCCGCGCCGCGCGGCACGGTCAGGAACTGTTTGGTGGCACCGCGATTCGCGCCGTCCAGCACCACGGAGAACAGGCCGTCGTTGGACTTGAGCGCGTTGCCGTCGGTGGAGATCCACAGGTTGCCGTAGGGGTCGAAGGCCAGGTTGTCCGGGCAGGAGATCGGGCTGACCTTCGTCTTGTCGAAGCCGGCGAAGTAGGTGTCGGCCGCGGTCGGATCGCCGCAGACCAGCAGCAGCGACCAGGTGAACTTGGTACCCGCGTGCTCGTCGTCGAGCTCGAGGATCTGCCCGTTCTTGTTCAGGTTGCGCGGATTCGCCTCGTCCGCGGCCTGTTTGCCGCTCGCGCCGCGGTTGTCGTTGTTGGTCAGCGCGACATACACCTTGCCGGTGTACGGGTTCGCCTCGAAGTCCTCCGGGCGGTCCATCTTGGTGGCGCCGACCTTGTCCGCGGCCAGCCGGGTGAACACCGCGACCTCTTCCGCGCTCATGCCGTCGACCAGCGACTTGCCCTTGCCGTCCAGGCCGGTCTCCAGCAGCGGAATCCATTGCCCGGTACCGGTGAAACCCTTGTCCGACGGCTTCACGCCGGTGCCGTCGATCTTGTCGCCGTGGTCGCCGGCCAGCTTCGCCACGTACAGCGTGCCCGCGTCCAGGATGGTCAGGTTGTGCCGCATGCTCGACGCGCCGCTGCCCGGCTGCACCTTGCGCGCGGACACGAATTTGTACATGTAGTCGAACTTTTCGTCGTCGCCGGTGTAGGAGACGACGTCGCCGGCCTTGGTCACGTAGATGGTGGCGCCCTCGTGCTTGAGCCGGCCCATCGCGGTGTGCTTGATCGGCGTCGAGCTGGGATCCCACGGGTCGACCTCGACGACGTAGCCGAATCGGTTGGCCTCGTTGGGTTCCTGGGCCAGGTCGAAGCGCTTGTCGGTGCGCTCCCACTGGTTCGGCGTCTTGCCCGCGGTGAAGCCGTAACGCTTGATCCGCGCCGCGGCAACGGATTCGGTCACCTTGTCGCCGTTGGCGAAGTAGCCGTTGAAGTTCTCCTCGCCGGAAAGCACGGTGCCCCAAGGGGTCACGCCGCCCGCGCAGTTGGCGAAGGTGCCGAGCACCTTGGTGCCGGTCGGGTCCGCGGCGGTCTTCACGAAGTCGCTGCCCGCGGCCGGGCCGGTGAGCTTGAACTCGGTGGTCGCGGTGATCCGGCGGTTGTACTTGCCGAAGGCGGGGACCAGCTTGCCGGTGCCGGATTCGCCGTGCACCTCGACGACCGAAAGACCGTGCGCGGCCTGGGTGATCGCGTTCTGCTCGTCGGTCGGCGCGGCCTTGTTGTAGCCGCGGAACATGTGCGGGCCCGTGGTGTACTCGTGGTTGACCACCAGCAGGAACGCGTTGGCCTGGCCCTCGATCGGCAGCAGCGCGGCGAAGTCGTTGTTGAAGCCGAACTGCTTGGCCTGCGCGGCGGCGGACTGCTTGTCGAAGTCGAAGGCCGGGGCGTCGGCGAACAGCGGGTCGCCCCAGCGGATCACGACGGACTGCTCGTAGCCGTCCGGGATCACGATGGCGTCCTCTTTGTTCGGCGCGACCGCGCCGAACTCGGTGCCGGTGCCGGGCGGGCCGCTGGGCGACGGACGGACCGAGCCGGCGTTCTCGACGTCGTCGCCGCAGGCGGCCAGCACACTGCCGGCACCGACCGCGAGCACCGCCGCCGCGCCGCCCTTGAGCACGCCACGCCGATTCAAGGCACTGACGATATCGCCGAAGTATTCACCGTTCGAGGTGTTCGGCACCTCGTGGAAACAGGCGTTGGCGCATTTGTATTCGCAGGTCACCGAGGCACGGGCCGATCGGCCGTCGTGCTGCACGAAAAGGGCGAGGGGCTTCGGGCTCACGGCCGAACCGTAGATGATTCGGACAATACGGAAACGACTTAGAGGTGAACAGCTGACCAATTAGGGAACCCTCAGTTGATCTAGTTACTGCTCCGCACACAGGAATGCCGCGCTGTCCGAGAAGCTCGGATCAACGCGGCATTCGGTGGGGGCTAGGCATTCACCGCAAGGGCGATGACGACCTCGTGCTCGTTCTCCGGCAGATAGTGCACCCGCAGGATGCGGCCGACCTGCACCTGCCCGACGCTGCTCGGGGTGAGGAACTTCTCCACCCTGGTGCCGAAGGTGGACCCGTCGGGGCGGGTGACGACCAGGCCGAGCTCGATCTTGGAGTACCCGTCGCGGATCTCGCCGGGCACCGAAAGCGATTGCACCACAGCCTGTGTCGCGATTCCGCGCTCGGCGATGTCGAGCTTGTGCCGGGTGGTGATGCCCTTGCGGATCATCGACTCGTTCAGCGCCCGCTGCGCGGTGGCCGGGTCGCCGGACATGTCGACCTCGACCTTGTCGGTCCGGCCGGGCAGATAGCGCACCGGCAGCACCACGCCGGGTTGCAGCAGCGCCAGTTCGGTCAGCGGCACAATCATTTTCGCGGCGGCGGTGAAGTTCTTCCCGTCCACCCCCTCGACGCTGAATTCGATGCGGACCTGCGGCTGGTCGTTGACCGACAGGCCGGTCTGGGTGAAGGACCGGATGGTGCCGAGACCGACCAGGCCGTCCCGGAATTCGGCGCTGTTGCGGCCGGTGAAGGCCGCGAGGATGCCCTCGCCGGTGAACGCGAAGACGATCGGCACCAGGGTGAGCGCGGTGATCGGCAGCGCCATCTGCCAACCGACCCAGGCCATCGCGGCGGGCTCGAATTCACTGGTGCTGACGTAGGTGAGGCCGTGGAAGAGGTAGTAGCCGATGGCCAGTGCGGCGAGCGCGGCGGTGATCCAGCGGACGGATTTCATGATGTTCCTCGATGCTTCGAAAGGTGGTGCCTGCGTTGTCGGCCCGCTCGAGCGAACTCGAGCGGGCCGCGGACGGTTCAGCCGCCGACGACGGTCGAGCAGGCGAAGGTGACGTCGAACTTGGACGACTTCGGGCCGGCCAGCGGGTTGGTCAGATCCGCGCTGACGCCCTCGCCGGTGACCTTGTAGGTGTTGCCGTCCTTGGTCAGCGTGGCGGAGCCGCCGGGCATCCCGTTGCCGAAGCCGATCGCGTACGGCTGGCCGGCGTCGCCGCCCTTGGTGCCCGCGATGCCGACGGCCTGCACGGTGTCGGTGCCGGTGATGGTCGCGCTCACCGAGAGGTTGCCGTAGGCGGCGTTGGCGGCGTCGGTCAGCGCGAGCGCCAGCGTGCCGCCCTGCTTGGCGCAGGTGGTGGTGAACTTGGCGTCGAACGCCTTGCCGTCGACCGATGCGGTGGACTTGCCCGACGGCGCGGAGCCGGTCTGCGGGGCGGCGGTGGCGGCCGAGGTCTTGGGCGGGGTGCTGCTCGCGTTGTCGCTGCAACCGGTGACGAAGAAGGCGGCCGCGGCGGCGGAAGCGACGAGGGCGGCGGTGACGGACTTGGTGTTCATGGTTTCTCCTGTGTTCGCTGGCCCGGGGTGTCTGGGCCGATACGAGAAACCTAGGAACGCTTCGCGTCCTACCGATCCCAGGTTTTGGCCGGGTCGAATCGGACAAAAGTCCGTTAACCTGGTCGAATGCGACGACCGCGCGCCATGGTGCTCGACGAGGTGTGGCGCAAGCTCGACGGCGTGGAACCGCTCAGCGGTCCGCACGGCGGGCCGTTGCGCCGCACGGTGAAGCTGATCCTGGATCCGCTGGTGATCCGGCCGGTCCAGCACCCGGCGTGCGCCGGGCCGATCGTGACCGCCGACGGCGCGGTGCTGCTGGCTGCCCGGGTGCATGCCGCGGCGGACGTGCTGCGCGCGACGGCGGCCTGGTTCACCGTGCTCAAGCAGGTGCGGCGGGCGCTGCGGATCACCGAGGGGCATCCGCAGGATCTGTACTTCCAGCGTTGCTTCGAGCTCGCGACGACGTCGGGCATGCCGGATCCGTTGCGGGACAGAGCTGTAGCGGAGGCCACGCTGCGGGACGTGCACGAGTATGCAGCAGGGCGCACCACGCAGGCGTTGAAGGAGTATGTCGCGGAACGGACTCCGGAGCTGGCCGCGCTGGTCGACGTCGCGTGGCGGCGACGGCCGTTGACCGGGCCGGTGGGCGGTGACCACACCGGTGCGTTCGCCGAACTGCTCGACGATTGTGCCGCTGCACGATTGGAGCAAGGGCGGGACAACGGACAGGCTGCGTGGGACCAGCTGGTCGGCGCACATGCCGGGACACACGCGGGCATCCGGCTGTGGCGGGCCGAAACCGGTTATTCCGCAGCTGAACTGGGCCTCACGGTGCATCCGGTGCCGCAGCCACCCGCGGTCGGTGCGTCGGCCTCGACCTCCACACTGGGCCTGCCGTTCGACCGGACCGTGTACGAGCGGGTGTTCACGGCGCTGCAAGCCTCCAGCGAGCGCGCTGAGCTGCCGCCGATTCCGGAGCTGGTGTCCACCGAGATCGCCCGGAGTTGTTCGCCGTGGGCGCTTTTGGACGAGACGCTGCGGGTGGCGGCGACGGCGGGCGTCGCGCTCGCGAACGGACTTTCCCCGATCGGCACGGCGGTTCGGCGTCCGGGATCCGGCCTCGGTGTGGCAGTTTTACCGGGGACACCGGCGACCACCGCGCACCGGGTCATCAACGGCCGCTGGCAGCGTGAGGCCTACGTGCTGCAAGCCCGGCGACTGGCGGTGCAGGTCGGCGCCGAGTCTGCCCCGGCCGGGCCGCTGGCCGCGATCGCCGCCGAGTTGTGCACACCCTGGCGGCCGTACCTGCGGCGGCTGTGGGTCCGGCTGCACGGGCGCGATGTCCGGGAGTTCGCGGTGTACGACCCGGACGAACTGTGGGACCTGCTCGACGGTGTGGCGCGCTCGGTCATCCTCGATCACCGGACGCGGGTCAAACAGGCGCTGAGTGCGAGTGCGGCCGAATCGGATTCGACGGAATCGAGGGCGAGCTGATGAGCGGGACGGTGCGGATTCGGCAGGCGGCCGACGGACTGTGGATCGTCGCGCCCGACGGCGCGCCGACCGTTCTCGATGCTGCGCCGGCGCTCGATGTGCTGGTGCTCGAGGCGGCGGGCGGGCATCTGACCTGGAGTCTGCTGGACGAACAGTCGATTCCGGCCGCGGTGATCGATGACGTGAAGCTCGCGCAGGAGTGGCTGTGGGCGGTCTACGGCGAGGAAATCGCGCTGGCGCTCGACGGCGGCGAGACCGGCGAGCTGGTCGCCGCGCCCGGGCTGCCGGAGCTGGTCGCGAGTGCGTGGCGACTCGGTTATGCGCACTGGGCGGCGCGGTGGTGGCCCGCGTCGACCATCGATGACATTGCGCCGCTGGATGATCGGCTGCTGCTGGATGAGATCGCCACGCTGGCCGAGGCGTGCGAGATGATCGTCGACGGCGCGGACGAGGCCGTCGACGTGGCCGCGCCGTACACCGTCGGCCTGCCGGACAGCCGTGGCCGCGCGGAGGATTACGCGCTCGCGGCAGGACCGGCGGCGGCGGTACCGCAGGGTGCGCTGGTGCTGGCCAGGGGCACCGGCGGCTGGGATTGGCGGCGCTGCCCGCCTGGCTTGCTCGATGCATCGGAACGATCAGTGTCGTGGGAAGTGTTGCGCCGGGCGGGAATTACAACGGTCGTGGTGCGGGTGGTCGCCATGCCACAGCGCAGCGTGCCATCCCATCTGCATCCACAGGTACTGGTGCGCACGGCCGCGGGATCCGCCAAGGCGGCGCTGGCGCTGCACGGTGACGTATGGACCGCCGAGGTGCCCGCGCCGGAGGGCGCGGAATCCACTGTGTCCGTTGAGGTCTACGTGCCCGGTGTCGGCGACGCCGAGCGCAGCGACCCGGCAGTTCGCCAACAGCTTCGCGACCTGGCCGCCGCCCGCCTGCGCCAAGCCGCCGACCCCACCGACGAGGCACCCTTGCTCGCCGAAATCGCCGCCGCCGCTTCGGATTCGGATTTCTGACATGACCGACGAAACACCTGATGAAGGCCGCGCCCTGCTCGCCGCGGGCGCCGACGCCTACACCCGCGGCGACACCGCAGGCGCCCTGCGCATCTTCGAGGACGCCGCCCGCACCTCCACCGGCGATGTCCGCATCGGCGCGATCGTCAACGCGGCCAGCATGGCCGACGAACTCGGCGACCACGCCAGATCGCTGAGCCTGTACCGCGAAGCGCTCGCCGCCATGCCCGAGGACGCGCCGAAGCTGCGGCCGAACGCGCTGGTCAACATGTCCCAGGCCTTGCAGCATCTCGGCGAATTGGACGAAGCCCAAGCCGCTTTGGAGCAGGCCCGGGAGTTGCTCGCCGACGTCACCGACCAGGGCGTCCTGCGGGTGGCCTGCCTGCTGTCCTTGACCGCCGTCGCCCTGCACCGCCAGAACTGGGCCTACGCCGCCGAACTCGCCACCGAATCCCTGGACGCGGCTTGGCGTTTCGCTCCGCAACTGGCCGGGCACCCGCTGATGAACCTGGCCGCAACGTATTTCGAGACCGGGCGCCGCGATCTCGCCGTCGACTTCGCTCAGCAGGCCCTGGCCGCGTTCGAGTCGGCGGGCGACCGCAACGCCGTCGCCGAGACCCAGCAGAACCTCGCCACCATGCTGGTCCGCACCGACCGCCTCGACGAGGCCGAAGCGCCACTGCACGCCAGTCAGCAGTACTTCGAGCAGGCCGGGCTCGGCTACCGCGCCGGAATCGGGCTCAAGACAATGGCTTTCCTCGCCGAGGGCCGCGAAGATCTCGTACAGGCGCAGGATCTCTACGGTCGCAGCCTGGCCTACTTTGTCGAATCCGGAGCGGTGCTGGACGCCGCCGACCTGCGCATGCGCCTGTCCACCGTGGCGTTCAAGAGCGGCCGGTACGAGGAGTGCGAGACGTTGCTCGCCGAGGCGTTCGGCGCGTACGCCGAACGCGGCCTCGGCCTGCACTGTGCCCAGCTCGATTACTGGCACGCGTCGCTGCTCGAAGGCGCCGTGGCCGATTCCCCCGAGCTGCTCCCCCAGGCGGTCGGCATCGCCGTGCCTGCCGCGCTCGCCATCGACGCCGTGCGCTACACCCTCCCCAACGGCAACCAGCGCGATCAATGGAACCGCCAGATCGCCGACCCCGCCATGCGATTGGCGTTCCGCTTCGCCTACCTGGCCGGGGACGGGCTGCTGCTCGCCGACCTGATCGAAACACAGTGCGCAGGTACCACCTTGAACATCGATAGATCGGCGGACGGCCGCGCCGTCCGGTTACCGCTCGAACTCCTCGATCCCCCAGCCGATCTCGCCGAACGCCCGGGCGCCACCGCGCTCCAGCTCGGCGCGGCACTGGCCGAGGTCGCCGCCGGTGCGGGACTTCCGGTTTCGCCGCCGCCCCGCCTCGAACTGGCCGCCGAAGGCCGAATCGCCTTGGCCCCCTACATCGCCGCCGCCGAGCAACGCTACGGCCGGGCGATCCGAGACGACCGGGTGCTGACGGTATGACGCAGGAACAACCGACCGTCGTGGTGCGCATGGCGGACGCGGGCGATGTGTACATGTCCTGGCGCTGGATCGGCGAGACCGCGCCGCGCGGCGCCGCCATGCTGCCGGGCGAACCGGTGCTGGCGGCCGTGCAGCGGCTGTCGGACGCGCTGCCGCATCCCGCCGAACCGGGTGGCCTCGAACGCGCCATGACCACCGGGGCGTTCGCCGAACCCCACGCCGAGTACCTGGTCGCCCAGGCGCTTTCCCGCGCGCTGCTGCCGCAAGCCTTGGCCGCCCAGCTCTACGAGCTGTATCAACGCGGCATCCGCCCGCACATCCGGCTCCAGCCGTCGCCGCGAGTCGCGCAGGTGCCGTGGGAGATTCTCGCTCCCGGACCGGAAGTCCGGCTGATCGACATCGCCGACGTCAGCCTGCTGGCTCCGGCCAGTATCGTGCACGCGCCGGACCGCGTCGCCCGCACCTGGGCCGAGACGCACGGCGGACCCGTTGTCGCCGTGCTGGATCCGCGCATCCCCGGCTTCCGCGCCGACTCACACCTCGGCTCGGTGCTCGGCCGGATGCCCGCGGATGCGCCCCTCGCCCGGCGGATCGCCGGCTACGCGACGCAGCACCGCCTGCTTCCCGCGGTGCTCGACCCGGCGGAGGCCTTCCGCCGGACCGATATCGACCGCACCTGGTTGAGCAAGGCATTGCGCGACGGCGCGAGCCGCCTGATCTACGTCGGCCACGTCACCGCCGCCCCGCCCGAATCCGGCCAGAGCGAGGCCGCCGAACTCCACCTCGCCTGCACCGCGGACGCGCTCGGCTTCGCCGTCCCGCACCGCACCCATCGCCCGTTGTCCGCCAAGGACTTCCTGCTCGGCACGCACACCCTGGCCCCGGAACCCGCTGACGGCCAGGACCTTTGGCCCATCCCCAGCCGGGTCGCCCTGATCGCCTGCGAGAGCGGCGGCGACCTGCGCTTCACCGAGGCGCTCGGCCTGACCGCGGCGATGATCAACGGCGGCGCCGAACTGGTGACCGCCAGCCGCTGGCCGCTGCCCACCGACCTCGCCTTCCACCGCATCGCGGGCGCGCCGGCCACGGCGCACCCGCTACAGCAGGCCATCTGCGCCATCGACGCGGCGCACGAGCAGCCGGACCCGGTCGCGGCGCTCTCCGCATGGCAGCGCGAGCGGCTGCACGCCTGGCGCACCGAACGCACCATCGAGCATTCGCCGCTGCTGTGGTCGGCGTTCGCCACCGTGCGCACCTGAATCAGCCGCGCAGCCCGCGGTCCACCGTCGGGTGCACGCCGAGGACGTCGAGCATCTCCGAGATGGACATGGCGCGGAACTCGGTCGCGCCCGCATAGCCCGGGCGGGCGGCGTCGGCCAGTTCGGCGTAGAGGTGCAGGCGGTCGTAGTCGGCCATCGACATGATGACCGCCACCTCGGTGCCGTCGTCGGTGATGACGGCGTCTTCGCCGGTCGCTATGACGTCGCGGACGACGGCGGTGATGTCCGCCGACAGCTCGTGCAGATTGCGCGTGTTCGTGTTGGGCATGCTCCGCATTCGGAGCCGTATGCCTATTCGGATCGGGCCGTCACCGTCTTGTTAGCGAGACGACCGGAATTACCCGGTCGGTTTTGGTTTCGTGGTCGGCGAAAAACGGATACGCCAGCTTCAACATGGTCCACATGTGGTCGCGTTCGGCGCCCGGGATCGGAGTGGCGCGGGCCTCGAAGGTCTCGTCACCCACCTCGACGATCACTGCCGGATTGCTGACCAGGTTCTGATACCAGTCCGGATGCGTGGGTGCACCGATGTTCGACGCGATGACCAGCAGCCGGTCGCCGTCGAGGTGGAACATCATCGGCGTCGTATGTGGTTTGCCGCTATGCCGGCCGGTAGTGGTGAGCAGCAGCAGCTTTTCCCGGTGCATGCCCTCGATCTCGCCGCCCGCGCGGAATTGGTCGATGGTTTTGCGGTTGATTTCCTTGACGTCCATGAACTCGCCTCCGGTGCGTAGACCTTGTCGTCCACAATTCACCCCGGCGGGCGCTGTGTCAGCGGAACGGCGACGTTATGTGCGGTGCGCGAGCAGGTGCTGCATGATCAGCCGGGTCAATTCCTCGGGCGCCTGCTCGGGGATCCAATGCGACACTTCCTCGAGCATTTCGAATCGATAGGGTCCGGTCACGTGCTTCGCGGTGGCCATGGCCGCGGTGGAGCCGACGGTACTGTCCTCGGTGCTCCACACGTACAGCGTCGGCACCGTCACCGGTCCGGTCGGCCCGGACAGGTGCATCGCCCGATACCAGTTCAGGGCCGCGGTCAGCGCCTCCGGCTGGGAGAGCCGGTGCACGTAGTCGTCGATGCGCTCCTCCGGGATCTTCCATTCGAAGATCTTCCGCAGCCCGGCGCCGTCGTCCATGAGCAACGCGCGCTCGGCCACCCGCGGCTTGCGCAGCAGCGAAAAGTATTGCGACCGTTGGGCCTGATCCTCGTCCTCGGTCATCGCCCGCAGGAACGCGGCGGGATGCGGCAGCGACACCGCGGTCAAACTGCGGATCCGCTCGGGCATCTCCGCCGCTGCCGCCCACCCGACATAGGCCCCCCAGTCGTGTCCGACCAGATCGAAGCGCTGCCAACCCAATTCGTCGGCCAGCGCGGCGACATCGCCGACCAGGTCGGCGAGCCGATAATCGGCGACCTGATCCGGTCGCACACCGGGCGAGTAACCCCGCTGATCAGGCGCTACCGCATGGCACCCACCGCCACCGAGCGCGTGCAGCTGGAACTCCCACTCGATGGCCGCCTCCGGAAAGCCGTGCAGCAGCATGACTTCCCGTCCCCCGGCGTCCCCGCTGGACAGTGCGTCGAACGTACCGGCAGCGGTAGGAATCTTGATGGCCTCGATCACGGGGTCGACTCTAGAACCTCACACCGACCTCAGTGCTCGTCGTAGTGCCCGTCGTGTGCGGCGTGGCGGTGGCCGTCGTGCACATAGTCGACGTGATCGCCGTGCTGGACGGTGTCGTGGCCGCAGCCCGGACCGTGCTCGTGCGTGTGGTCGCTGTGCTCGGTGTGGCCGGTCGGCTCGCACTCGTCGTAGTGGCCGTCGTGCTCGCGGTGCAGGTGGCCGTCGTGTGCGTAGTCGACGTGATCGCCGTGCTCGATCACCGCATGCCCGCAGTCCGGGCCGTGCGCGTGGTCGTGCTCGGTGTGCTGCATATGTGCCGTTGTCATCAGATCTCCCTCTTTCCAAGCGTGGACAGATGGATATGTGAGCGCAGACACATTAGCAGATGCGCATCAATGCAGTTAGCCAGGGGTGCGCTACAGCACCTGGGAAAGGAAGCGCTGCAGGCGCGGCGTCTCGGCGTTGTCGAACAGTGCGTCCGGCGTGCCGGTCTCCACGACCTGGCCCTCGTCCATGAAGACCACGCTGTCGGACACCGTGCGGGCGAAGCCCATCTCGTGGGTCACCACGATCATCGACATGCCGCCGGAGGCCAGGTCGGCCATCAGCGCGAGCACGCCCTTGACCAGCTCCGGGTCCAGCGCCGAGGTCGCCTCGTCGAAGAACATGACCTCCGGCTTCATCGCCAGGGCGCGGGCGATCGCGACGCGCTGCTGCTGGCCGCCGGACAGGTTCGCGGGGCGGGTGTCGAGCTTGTCGGACAGCCCGACGATCTCCAACTGTTCCGCCGCCACTGCGCGCGCCTCGTCCTTGGACAGTCCGCGCAGCTTGCGCGGGCCGAGCGAGACGTTGTCCGCGACCGTCTTGTGCGGGAACAGGTTGAAGTGCTGGAACACCATGCCGATGCGCTGACGCAGCTTGTCCGGGTCCTCGGTGAGCACCGATTTGCCGTCGAGCAGCACATCGCCCTGGTCCGGCTCGTGCAGCCGGTTCAGCACACGCAGCAGCGTCGACTTGCCCGAGCCGGACGGGCCGATCACCGTGGTGGTCTTGCCCGCGTCGACGTGGATGTCGATGCCGCGCAGCACGTGGTTGTGCCCGAGCTTCAAATGCAGTCCGGTACCGGTGAGGGAGGCACTCATCTATCCGCGCCCTTCCGTGATCGTGGCGGCCTCGACCGGGTCGATCGGGCGGTCCGGCCGTCCGGTGCGCATGCGCCGGTCGATGTAGTTCACCAGGTGGGTGAGCGGGATGGTCAGCAGCAGGTAGACCAGGCCGGCCGCCACCAGCGGGGACAGGTTGCCGGTCTGCGCGTTCAGGTCGCGGCCGACCGCGAACAGCTCGCGCTGGGTGGCGAGCAGGCCGAGGAAGTAGATCAGCGACGAGTCCTTGATCAACGCGATGAACTGGTTCATCAGCGCGGGCAGCACCCGCCGGACCCCCTGCGGGATCACCACCAGCGTCATTGCCTGCCGGTAGCCGAAGCCGATGGCGCGCGCCGCCTCCAGCTGACCGGCCTCCACGGACTGGATGCCGGAACGGAAGATCTCGCCGATGTAGGCCGAGGCCAGCAATGCCAGCGCTACCGCGCCGAGCCAGTACGGGTTGCTGCCGGTCACGTTGCGCACCACCGGGCCGATGCCGAGACCGATCAGCAGGATGATCACCACGGCGGGAAGGCCGCGGAAGATGTCGGTGTAGACCCGGGCGGGCCAGCGCAGCCAGCGGGTCCTGGCGATGCCGGCCACCGCGAGCAGCATGCCCAGCACGGTGCCGAGCACGCCCGAAACCACCGCCAGGATCAGGGTATTCGGCAAGCCGGTCTTGAACAGGTCGGGAAAGGCCTTGCGGTACAACGACCAGTCGAAGAACGTGTCCTTCAGCTGTTGCAGCGTGGATTTCGGCGCGACCGCCGCGGTGTCGGCCGGTTTGCGTTCCGCGGCAAGGGCGGCGAAGTCCGGCAGCTCGGGCAGCGGCGCCGCCTTGGAGCCCGGCTTCCAGCCCGGCGGCAACTGCCGGGGCACCCAGTCGCTGTAGAGCTTGGCGTAGGTGCCGTCCGCGATGACCGCGTCCAGGCCGCTGTTGAGCGCCTCGGTCAGCGGCTGGTTGTTCTTCGACACCGCCCAGCCGACGAAGTTGTCCAGGCTGAAGGTGTTCTGTACCACCGCGGTTCCGTCGCCCGGCTTGATCGCGCCCTCGGCCTGCGCCGACGGGGCGACCCAGGCGTCGACCTGGCCGGACTTCAGGTTGGCGTAGGCGGTGTTGTAGTCGGGGAACTTCACCGGATCCAGGTGCAGCGTGTTGACCACGTACTCGTCCTGCACCGTGCCCTGCACGACCGCGATCCGGGTGCCCTTGTTCAGGTCGGAAAAGCCCTTGATGCCACCGGAATTCGGCGCGACGAGGGAGAAGTAGCCGAAGTCGTAGCCGTTGGTGAAGCCGACCAGCTGCCTGCGCGCGTCGGTGGTGGTGATGCTGGACGAACCGACGTCGAAGCGGTTACCCGCCACCTGGGCGAGCAGGCCGGCGAACTCGGTGCCCGAGAACTCCACCTGCAGACCGAGTTTGGTGGCGATCGCCTTCAACAGCTCGTTGTCGAAGCCGGTGAAGCTGCCCGCGCCGTTCACGCAGATGCTCGGCGGGGCGTCCGACAGGGTGCCGACGCTGAGCTTGCCCGGCGTGATCAGCCCGAGCTTCGAGGTGTCGATCGAGGACACCGGCGCGGTGCTCGCCGTCGTGTACTTGTCCGTCCCCGCGGACTGCGCGGACGCCAGGTTCGTCGGCGCGGCCGAGGCCGCGCTCACCCCCGGCGGGGAACACAGGTTGCGTTCCGAGGACGCATCATCGGAGCCGGAACCACACGCCGTGGCCGCGAGACCGACAGCAAGCAATATCACGGCGATCAACGCACGAGACCGCACAGCGGGCAGACCAGCCATGATGAAGAAGCCTAGCCGCGCCGCAAGTGTTAACCCGCAGCTACCCCGCCCGCGTGCGCCCCGTCACCTGGCCCGTGCCGATGCGGACCAGGACCGACAGAGTTCGGATCAGCGTGATCCGAATTCGACCCCGGCCGCCGCGACCGGCGCCGCAATCCGGGGCCGGCCCGGCGGCCCGTGGTTCAGGCGAGCCCGCTGACCGGCTCCGGATTCACCTCGTCCCGCCAGCGGATGGCCCGCTCGACCTCGCTGAGGTCGTAGTCCGGGCCACTGACGCCGATGGTGAACAGCGATACGCCGGCCTCGACGAAGGCCGGGGCCTGGTCCAGGCCGGGCCAGTGCACCGAACGTTCGATGCGCGACTGGTCGCTGCCGACGGCGGCACAGTGCTCGGCGAGCACCTTGTTCTTGTGCGCGAGCACGTCCAGGTCGGCGAAGGTATGCCACACGTCGGCGTACTCGGCGACCAGGCGCAGCGTCTTCTTCTCGCCACCGCCGCCGATCAGGATCGGGATCTCCCGGGTCGGCTGCGGGTTCAGTTTCTTCAGGCGGGCGGTGAGCCGGGCCATGTTGTCCTTCAGCAGGGCCAGCCGGGAGCCCGCGGTGCCGAACTCGTAGCCGTACTCGACGTAGTCCTTCTCGAACCAGCCCGCGCCGATGCCGAGGATGAGCCGGCCGCCGCTGATGTGGTCCACCGTGCGGGCCATGTCGGCGAGCAGGTCCGGATTGCGGTAGCCGCCGCCGGTGACCAGCGCGCCGATCTCCACCCGCTCGGTCTGCTCGGCGAACGCGCCGAGCATGGTCCAGCATTCGAAGTGGGCGCCGTCGGGGTCGCCGTTGAGCGGGAAGAAGTGGTCCCAGTTGAAGACGACGTCGACGCCCGCGTCCTCGGCGCGCAGAACGGCGTCCCGGATGAGCCGGTACTCGGGCGCGTGCTCCGGCTGGATCTGAACTCCGATACGAACTGCTCGGGTCATGAAATGCTCCTCGTCGTTCGGATTGCCCCTGATCGAGGCTACCGGCGCGGCGGACGTCGAGCCCAGCGATCAAGCATCGACACGATGGCGGCACCGCCTCGCTGGGACACATCCCAAAGCCACGCTCCGGCGCCCCAGGGCATGAATTGGGGTATTGGCAATCCCGGGCCCAGCTCGCATACTGACCCGCGTGCGCGGCCTCGGGCCACCATCGGCAGGGGCGCGGGGAGGTTCGGCATGGCGTTACGGGTGGGCGAAGTGTTCGCGGGTTACCGCTTGCTTCGCAAGCTCGGCGCGGGCGGCATGGGCGCGGTGTACCTGGCTCAGCATCCGCGACTGCCCCGCCGGGACGCGTTGAAGGTGCTCGCCGAAGGACCGAGTGCCGACGGTGAATTCCGGGCGCGGTTCCTGCGCGAGGCCGAATTGGCTTCCCGGCTGGCGCATCCCAACGTGGTCGCGATCTACGACCGGGGCATGTTCGAGGACAGTCTCTGGATCGCGATGCAGTACGTGGAGGGTTGCGACGCTGCGGAATTGGCCCAGCAGGGCCCGCAAGCGCTGCCGGTCGAGCGGGCACTGCACATCGTCGGCGCGGCCGCGAGCGGGCTGGACGCCGCACACGCCGCCGGCCTGCTGCACCGGGACGTGAAGCCCGCGAACATCCTCGTCTCGCCGAAACCCGGTGCGCCCGACCGGGTGCTGGTGACCGACTTCGGCATCGCCCGCGCGGCAGGCGAATCGGCGACGATCACCGCCGCGGGCGAGGTGCTGGCCACGCTGGCCTACGCGCCGCCGGAGCAGCTCAACGGTGCCGCGCTGGATCACCGCTGCGACGTGTACGCGCTGGGCGGCACCCTGTATTTCCTGCTCACCGGTTCGGTGCCGTTTCCACGGGCCACCCAGGCCGCGGTGATGTACGCGCACCTCGCCGAGCCGCCGCCGCGGCCGAGCGCCGCCAATCCCGCACTGCCGCCGCAACTCGACACGGTGATCGCCCGGGCCATGGCGAAGGATCCGGATGACCGATACCCGAGCTGTGGTGCGCTCGCCGCGGACGCGTTCGCCGCGCTGCGCGGTGAAACGATCACCGACGCGGTGCCGCGGCGCGGCAACCGGCGCTTGATCGCCATCGCCGCAATGGGTTTCGTGCTCGCGCTCGCCGTCGGAGCCGCGACGTGGACGGCGTATTCGAAGAGCACCAAGCCGATTGCTACCACCGTCGCGCCGACCACATCGGCGACCCGCACCCCCGTCGCGGACAACTCGGGACCGTGGGGCGAATTCGGCTACATCATCGCGGCCTTTCCGGACCTGCTGCCGAATGCCCCGTTCAGCAGCGGATATCGGGGCCTTCGATGCATCAAGAGCCAGGTGAACGCGACGAACCTGCCGGCGACGGTGGCGCCGGACTTCGACGCGCTGAGCTGCAACGGTGACGGCAACCCGCTCTCCGCGCTGACCCTCACCTGCAATGCCAGCCACCTGCCGTTCCCGGTTGTATCGCTCACCGGCGTCACGAAAGCCGGTGAGCAGCAGTGGAATCGGAACTCCGGTACCGGTCGCGCGAGCTGGGGCGACGGCCGCGACGCGGACGGCCGGACCCAAGGCGTGCTCCAACTCGTCTTCGACAGCCCGGCCCGGACCTTCTGCAACCTGGTGGCCTACAGCTACACCGGGTCGGGACAGACGCTCTACGAGAGGTGGTGGCCGGATGCGCCGGTCTAAGCGAACAACGGTCGGCGCGGCGGTATTCGCCAGTGCCGCACTACTTGTCGGCGTGCTGTCCGGCTGTGATTCGGTGTCCGGGACCGCGGAATCGACGGCACCCGATCTGTCCGGGCTCGACGTCGGCGCGTTCGGCGGCGAACCGATCACCGAGCCGCACGACGGCACCGAATCCTACGGCCGGATCGTCGAATCGGTGCGGATGGCCGAGGGAGTGCTCAATCCGTACGACATCGATCCGGCGTTCGCGTTCGGGCATCCGTCGCTGCTGCCGACGCCCGGCGACACCACCGGCATCCTGGCCGAGGTCGCGCGTCCGGTATTGACCGCGCGCGGCATGATCAGCGGCTACACCGTGGGCGGCGCGGACCGCGTCGACGCGTCCTTTCAGCCGATCATCGGCCAGTCCAAGTCGCTGCGGATCACGGTGGTCCGCCTGCCCGACGAGACCGCGGCCCGCACCGCGGCGATGGAGATCGAGGCCGCCGACTTCGCCGTCAGTCTGGACAATATCGGCGTGCCGATCCCCAAATACGGGAAGGCGCTGAGTCATTGGCGGCCCCAGCTGCCCACGCTCGGGGTCACCGTCGCGCACGGGCCGTACGTGGTCACCCTCTTCGTCACGCATCCGACCACCGACCTGCCCGCGATGACGGCCATCGCCACCGCCACCCTCGACGCCGAGCTGCCGCGGCTGGACCGGTTCGTGCCCACGCCCGCGGACAAGCTGGCGGCGCTGCCGTTCGACACCGACGGCATGCTGCGGCGGGCACTGCCGAGCCAGCCCGGGCACTGGCCGTATCCGTCCATCACCGCGCTCGACCGGGGGACGATCGCGGGCTACGGCGGCGTGCATGGCGCCAGCGGAGTGGTGTACGGGGCCAGCGGGGCCGATCAGTGGACGCGGGAGGTCTCGGCTGAAGGGGCCAAGCCGGATCATCCGGTGGTCGACCGGATGGCCGTGGTCGACGACCGGTGGCTGCTGCGCCTGCAGGACCCGGTTCGAGCCCGGAAGTATTTCGATACTCGTGCAGCGGAATTCGCGCAGGCCGACGAGGCTTTGCCTGCGGTGCAGGCGGTTCCGGACGCTACCTGCTTTCGTAGCCGGGACAATCGGATGCAGTTCTTCTACTGCCAGGTGCTGGACGGCCGGTACCTGGCCAACGTCTATGCGCCCGACGAGAAGACCGTTCGGCAGATGGCCGCCGCACAGTACGCGCTGCTGGTGAAGACCCGATAAGAGCTGTTTAGTGCGGACTTTGGCGCCCGGAACCGTCGTCGCGGGCTATCGAATCGAGCGCAAGCTCGGCACCGGCGGGATGGGCAGCGTCTATCTGGCGCGGCATCCCCGGCTGCCCCGGCGGGACGCGTTGAAGATCCTGTCCGACACCCATGGCGCGAGCGAGGCGTTCCGGGCGCGGTTCCGGCGCGAGGCCGAGATCGCCGCGCGGCTCGATCATCCGAACATCGTCGCGGTCTACGACTGCGGCGCCGACGACGACCGGCTGTGGATCGCCATGCAGTTCGTCGCGGGCTACGACGCGGCGGAGCTGATCGCGCGCGGCCGGGAGGCGTTGTCGCCGCAACGCGCGGTCGACATCGTCAGCGGCGCGGCGAGCGGGCTGGACGAGGCGCATCGGGCCGGGCTGCTGCATCGAGATGTGAAGCCAGCCAACATCTTGATCGAGCCGGCCGCCGACGGCACGGACCGGATCCTGGTCACCGACTTCGGGATCGCCCGTGCGGCAGACGATTCCACGAGCCTGACCACGGCGGGTTCGGTGCTCGCCACGCTGGCCTACGCGGCGCCCGAGCAGATCCGCGGCGTCGCACTGGATCATCGCGTCGACGTCTACGCGCTGGGCTGCACGCTGTACCAATTGCTCACCGGCACCGTGCCGTTCCCGCGCGAGTCGCCTGCGGCGGTGATGCAGGCCCAGCTGACCGCGACGCCACCGCGCCCCAGCGCCGCCGAGCCCGCGGTGCCGCGCGCGCTGGATGCCGTTGTCGCGCGGGCGATGGCCAAGAATCCGGACGAGCGGTATCAGAGCTGTGGTGAGCTGGCGCAGGCCGCCGTAGCGGCCCTAACGGCGACGCCTCGGGGGCGTGGTCGTGCCAAGATCGCGATAGCCGCCGGGGCAACGGTTTTGGCGCTCGTGGCGTTTATCCTCACAAGGCTCGGTGGTGAATCCGGGACTTCGGTCACTCCGACCGCGCTGCCGCCGTCGAGCACTCCCGCGCCCGTTCCACCCTGGGGCACTTTCGGTTTCATCGTTGATGCGTTCCCCGGCTTGTTGCCCGCCACTCCTTCTACGAGTGGTGACCGAGGACTGCGCTGTAGTCCGACGGACAGCGGAAAAGCCGTCTCGACCGACACCGTGGCTCTGGTGCCCGAACTGCTGTGCATGGGCGACAACAACCCGGTAACCACGATGGTGGTGCACTGCAACGCCGACCGGTCGCCGTTCGCCCGCCTCGAACGCCGCAACGGCGACGACGGTGACGAGACCTGGACCCGGCCGTCCGGGACCGGGCGGACGACCTGGGGATCCACCACGAAGCAGAGCGGAACCACGGCCGGTCAGCTGGAGGTCCGGTTCGACAACCCCGCCAGAAGCTTCTGCACGCTGCGCCTGCTCGGCGCATCGACCGGCCAGGAGCTGCACGATCGATGGTGGCCGACCGCCCCGATCTAGCCGGTTTGCGCGCGAACTCGAGCATTTCGAGCGCGAATCGAGCAGACATAGTAATGTCGCCGGTCAACCCTTACTCGGATCGTCCGGCACGTTCCTGCCGGGATGGGATGTGATTTTGCCATGGCCACGGTGACCTTCGACCGCGCTACCCGGCTCTACCCGGGATCCACCAAACCTGCTGTCGACCAGTTGAATCTGGAGATCGAAGACGGCGAATTCCTCGTTCTCGTCGGCCCCTCGGGCTGCGGTAAATCGACCTCGCTGCGCATGCTGGCCGGCCTGGAAGACGTCAGCGACGGGCGCATCCTGATCGGCTCGAACGACGTGACGCATGCCGAGCCCAAAGAACGCGACATCGCGATGGTGTTCCAGAACTACGCGCTCTACCCGCACATGACCGTCGCCGAGAACATGGGCTTCGCGCTGAAGCTGGCCAAGGTGGCCAAGGCGGAGACGCAGAAGCGGGTGCTCGAGGCGGCGAAACTGCTCGACCTGGAGCCGTACCTGGATCGCAAGCCGAAGGCGCTGTCCGGCGGTCAGCGTCAGCGCGTCGCGATGGGCCGGGCGATCGTGCGCCAGCCGCAGGTGTTCCTCATGGACGAGCCGCTGTCCAACCTGGACGCCAAGCTGCGCGTGCAGACCCGCACCCAGATCGCGCAGTTGCAGCGCCGGCTCGGCACCACCACCGTGTACGTCACGCACGACCAGGTCGAGGCGATGACCATGGGCGATCGCGTCGCGGTGCTCAAAGACGGTCTGCTGCAACAGTGTGCGACCCCGCGCGACCTTTACCAGGATCCGGTCAACGTGTTCGTGGCCGGGTTCATGGGCTCGCCCGCGATGAACCTGTTCACCCTGCCGGTGGAGGACGGTTCGGTCTCGCTCGGCGGGCACGTGCTGCCGCTGCCGCGCTCGGTCATCGACTCGGCCGAGGGTTCGGTGTCGGTCGGCATCCGCCCCGAGCACTTCGAGCTCGGCAACGGTAACGGCGCGGGCATCGAGATGGAGGTGGACGTGGTCGAGGAGCTCGGCTCCGACGCCTACATCTACGGTCGCACCACCGCCGAGGGGCAAACCGTTGTGGCCCGGGCGGATTGGCGTAACCCGCCCGCCAAGGGCACCCGGGTCCGGCTGTCCACCGATCCGCAGCACACCTACTTCTTCTCCGCCGAGGATGGGCGTCGGCTGCACTGAGTCCGATATCGACGAGCCCGGTCCGCTATGGACCGGGCTCGTTCTTTTTCAGGCCGCCATTCCGTTTCAGCGGGCAAGCCATCCGGCGAAGCGGCGGGTGAGGAACGGCATGATCACCCACACCATGGCGGCTACCGCCACGGGCAGGATGCAGGCCAGGCGCAACGGGGCCGGGAGGGATTCCAGCAGTGGGCCGGTCACCGTCACCAGCGCGGTCAGCAGCGGGTAGAGGCCGGCCATGGTCAGCAGCCAGAACTTCCACTTCGCCGGATGCGCGGCGGCCGTTGTCGCTGCGGCGTGATCCGTCGGCCCACTCAGCGCGGTTGCCGCATCATCGACTGCAATTTCCATGGTAATAGTCACTTTCCGCTCCCAACTTCTGCGCCGCGGTGATCCGCCGTCACAGAGAAGACGATGCAGCCGCCGTGGCTGTGACATCGGTGGTGATCCGGCCGTGGTCAGCGGCGGGTGAGTTCGATGCCGAGCACGTCGCGGATGTAGATCTCCAAGAAGGCCGGCAGGTGCGGGTCCGCGGCGATCCGGTCGAAGACCGCCGCGAAGCGCGAGTCGGGGGTTTCGGTGAGGTGCACGATCCGCCAGGTGTTCAGGGGTCGTTCCTCGGTGCCCGCGGCTCCGTGCTCGACGTGGAAGATCGGTTGTCCGGTGCCCGCGTGCAGGAGTTCGCCGGTGGGGCCGGGCAATTCGGCGGCGCCGATGAACGTGACGAGCTGGTTCGCGTGGTCGAGGTGGGTCTGTTCGAGGACCAGGCCGTCCGTTTCCGGTCGCAGCCACAGTCGCTGGCGGGATTTCCGCACGAAGACATCTCCCTCGCCCCAGGACTCCGCGCCGCCCGTGACGACGTACGGGATGTAGATGTCCGGACGGCGGGCCTTGCGAGTCTCCATGTCCCACAGCATGGTTCGGGTGAAGACCAGCGGGCTCGCCAGTTCGTACCGATCGACGAGCACCTGGTTGACATCGAGCGGCGGCAGCTCGTAGGTCGTGTTCGCCGGGTCCTCCCACGCCGCGCGAAAGCTCTTCTTGTGGTCGACGGTATCCATGTCCATCTCCGACTTCTGTTGTGCCGGCTCCGATCCATCCCGACCCGAGGAGACACTATGAAATTTATAGTGACTACCAACTCATGAGTCAATACCCGATCCGTGTTACCGTCGAAAAATGGACGAAGCGACGGTGACGCACCCCGACCTGCGACCGGGCTTCTGCACGAGCTACCACCGCGGCGTAGAGCTGATCGGCAAACGCTGGAACGGCGTCATCCTGCGCGAATTACTGCTCGGCGCAAAGCATTTCGTCCAAATCCGCCGAGCCATCCCCGACCTCACCGACAGCATGCTCTCGGCGCGCCTGCGCGAACTCGAGGCCGCCGGCATCATCTCCCGAACCGTCTACGACCAAACCCCCGTCTGCGTCGAATACCAGCTCACCGAAATGGGCCGCGACCTCCAAGAAGCCGTCGCCGCCCTGAGCCGCTGGGCAAACCGCTGGTTCCCCGAAGACGACTGAAACCCCCGCCGCACGGCGCATACCGCGCCTCGGCAGAGCGCCCTACCCGAGTGAGGCCGCACAGTCACCTGTGCGGCCTCCGGACAACTCACTCAGTCGGCGAGCTTCGTACCGGCATGACTAGCCGCATGCACCTCGACGATCTCATCCGAATCGCCGTGATAGGTCGAATCAATCCACTCCCACAGAGCCGACTCCGCCTCCCGCAGCACCGATTCCGGAATATCGGTCGCAGATTGCGCCTGCAACAGGAAGTACGCCCGATCACCAGGATCCTGCCCCGGATGCTGCGCAGCCCAATTCAGGTGCATCTCATAGTCGGTCTCGGCCTGCCGCTCGATCTCGATCCGAGCATCCCCGAACTCCGCAAACCTGGCAATCCCCCGCGTCAACGCCGAGCACACCGCCTCCGCCTCCACCGGCGTGCAGTACAACTGAAAAACCAGATGGCTACTCATCGTTCGCAACATCCTCTCGCTACAGGGTGCGGCAGTGCCGCTTGTGGTAACCGTCCGGCATGATTCGGTCCACTTCCTGGTCGGCCGCCTTCTCGGCGTCCTTCCGGTTGTAGGCCGAGCCCGACGCCCGGATCTTCTCTTCCGAGTGCCCATTGGCAGGCGTCCCGTTCTTGACCTTGTCGCACTGCCGGGTAACCGTGATCTTCTTCGGCGCCGCCTGTGCCGGCGAAACCCCCAACAGCACAGGCTGACTCAGCGCAGTGGCCCCTGTCTGCATCGAATGTGCCGGTGCGGCAGTTGCCACAGACCCGCCTGCGATACCTGCGATAATCGGCGCAGCAAGCAAGCCAGCAATCATCGACACACGTCGAGTGTTCGTCATTGTCATCCCCCTATTTCGGCCTCCGGCGAGGCTTTCCCCTTGCCGGCGACAAGTCCTCCCACTGTCTCGACGGCCTTCGAATGCGACCACCTCCGCGAGGATGATCCGAAGCTGTTGTCCGTCAATAGTGTTGGACGGCGCGTCAGCGGATACGGTTCCATCGAACGACAGACTCGCGGCGCGATCTAGATCACAGACGCCGCCCAGCGCTGGTCAGCGTTCGGTGCTGCGCTCGCGGGTGCGGCGGGTGGCCAGGTAGTCGTTATTGACGCGGATGGATAGTTGGTCGAGGGGGACTTCGTGGCCGGCTTCGCTGCGGACTTGGACTCGGACGGGGGAGCCGGTGGTGTGGTCGGTCAGGAGGAGGGGGGGTGGGCCGGGTTGGAGGTAGGTGTCGCCCCATTGCATGAGGGCCAGGATTACGGGGAGTAGGTCGCGGCCCATGGGGGTGAGGATGTATTCGTTGCGGGTGCGTTTGCCCTGCTCCTGGTAGGGCTGCTTGGTGAGCAGGCCGGCTTCGGTGAGTTTGCGGAGCTGGGTGGCGGCCGCGGCGTCGGTGATGCCGACGCGCTGGGCGAAGCCGTCGAAGCGGGTGGTGCCGTAGTAGGCCTCGCGCAGGATGAGCACGGCGGAGCGGGTGCCGACGAGTTCGATCGCCTTGGCGATCGAGCAATCCGTGGGCTGCCACGAGCTCAGATCGGCCAACGGTCCTTCCATCACTGCTGCCATGACCAACATCATAGCCTTGCTGACTTGTCTCGACTATTGCCAGGTGTAACCTGACTATGTGTTGATAGAGCCAGGCAAGGCCGCCCGGTTCTCGGTCCGAGAGGAAGCACGATGAGAGACGCGGTAATTGTCGAAGCGGTACGCACCCCGATCGGCAAGGGCAAGCCGAACGGCGCATTGCACGACGTGAACGCGGTGGATCTGCTCGCGCACAGCCTGCGCGAGGTAGTCGATCGCAGCGGCATCGATCCGGTGCTCATCGACGATGTGATCGCGGGCATCGTCACCCAGGTGGGCGAGCAGGGCGCGAACATGACCCGGCGCGCAGCCCTGGCCGCCGGGTATCCCGAATCCGTCCCCGCGACCACGGTGGACCGGCAGTGCGGCAGCAGCCAGCAGGCCATCCATTTCGCCGCCCAGGGCGTGATCTCCGGGGCCTACGACATCGTCGTGGCTGCCGGTGTCGAATCGATGGGGCGGATCCCCATGGGCGCCAACCTGATCGGCTCCGAGGATGTCTCCGGCGTCGGTTTCGCCGCACGCTATCCGGAAGGCCTGGTGCCGCAAGGGATCAGCGCCGAACTGATCGCCGCCAAGTGGGGGCTGACCCGCACGCAACTCGACGAGTTCGCGCTCGGCAGCCACGAAAAGGCCGCGCTGGCAACGAAGAACGGCCTGTTCGCCGGCGAACTCGCGCCGATCAACGGGCTGAGCACCGACGAGGGCATCCGCGTCGGCAGCACCCTCGACACCCTGGCCAAGCTGCGCCCCGCCTACTACGACGAGGCGATGGCCGCCCGCTTCCCGCAGATCGGCTGGGAGATCACCGCGGCCAGCGCGAGCCAGGTCAGCGATGGCAGCGCCGCGGTGCTGATCATGACCGGCGAGCGCGCGAAGGAACTCGGGCTGAAGCCGCTGGCCCGGCTGCACAGCTTCGCGGTGGTCGGCGACGACCCGCTGCTGATGCTCACCGCCGTGATTCCGGCGACCCGAAAGGTGTTGCAGCGCGCGGGACTCCAAATCTCCGACATCGATCTGTTCGAGGTGAACGAGGCGTTCTCGCCGGTCGTGCTCGCCTGGGCCCAGGAGACCGGGGCCGACCTCGGCAAGGTGAACGTCAACGGCGGCGCGATCGCCATCGGTCACCCGCTCGGCGCCTCCGGCTCCCGCCTGGCCACCACGCTGGTGCACGCGATGCAGGACCGCGGCGCCCGCTACGGACTGCAAACCATGTGTGAGGCAGGCGGTCTGTCGAACGCGATGATCCTCGAACGCCTCTGATCCGCGCCGACGCGGTGCCCGGCTCCGGCGGGCACCGCGTCAGATCGCGGCCAGCACCAGCGCGATCAGGAATCCGACCACCCACGATTCGATGATCAACGGCACCGCGATCAGCGGCGTCCAGGCGATCGGCCGGCGCGCCCGCGCCTTGCGCACCATCACCGTGACCGCCCAGATCACCGACCCCGCAATCCCGCCCCAGCCGGCCACCTGCGCGATCGACAGGTAGCGCCACGCCCCACCATCCACGTCCGCGCGCGCGACCACCTCGTACAGCGGCACGAAAGACGCGATGAACCAGGCGAACGCGACCGTGATCAGCGAACCGATCACCGCGCGAACGAGGTTCGGGAACCGATCTGGTTGCTCCCACGCCATACCTCAGGATTACCCGCCAGGAAACGCGGCGCATCCCGACGCGCGCACTATCTTTCGCCGCAGGCTTCAGGGGGTGGCGTAGACCTGGGAGGCGAGCGCCACGCCGCCGGCGAACGAGGCGACGATGAGGAGTGCGGCCAGGACGGGCCAGTACCACATGTACCAGCGCTTCAAGCCGGCGATGACGATCATCACGAGCGAGCCGACCAACGCCACGGCGGTGCCGCCCCAGGAGACGATGAAGGCGGCGCCGAGGTAGCTGTCGTTGCAGTTCTTCGGACCGCAGGCGTCGGCGGCGAAGGCGAAGAAGATCGTGGCGTAGGCGGCGAGCATGCCGAGCAGCGCCGCGCAGGAGTACAGCACGATGGTGAGGACCAGGTCCCAGGTCCGCTGCGGTGGCTGCGGCGTCGGCCGCGGCCATTGCGGCTGCTGCCACTGCTGCTGCGCTGTCGGGTAGTAGGTCATGCACTCAGCATCGCGGCCGAGCGGCGGGCGCAGGACCGCAAAACTACTCAGCCGGTATGGGGAGAATTCGGCAAACGCCTGGTCAGGCGGTACCGGGTAGCGCCGGTTAAGCTGGGCGGCGATGACCGATCACGTTGTTGAGAGCATCGTCTACGCGATCCCGATGCGCACCCGATTCCGTGGCATCACCGTGCGCGAGGGGATGCTGATCCGGGGTCCGCTGGGGTGGGGGGACTTCTGCCCGTTCACCGAGTACGACGACCGGGAGGCGGCCGGCTGGCTGGCCACCGCGCTGGAGCAGGTGACGGTGGGCTGGCCGGAGCCGGTGCGGGAGCGGATTCCGATCAACTGCACGGTGCCCGCGGTCGATCCGGAGCGCGCGCACGCGATTGTCGCGGGGTCGGGGTGCGGGACCGCGAAGGTGAAGATCGCCGATCATCCCGATTCGCTCGCCGAAGATCTCGCCAGGGTGGCGGCGGTGCGCGACGCGCTCGGACCGAGCGGGGCCGTTCGGGTGGACGCCAACGCGGTCTGGGATGTGGAGACCGCCGTCGCGCACATCAACCGAATCGATGAGGCCGCAGGCGGTTTGGAGTACGTCGAGCAGCCGTGCCGGACGATCGAGGAATTGGCCGCGGTGCGCCGGCGCGTCGATGTGCGCATCGCCGCCGACGAATCCATCCGGCGTGCCGAGGACCCGATGCGGGTCGCGGTCGCCGGGGCCGCCGACATCGCGGTGCTGAAATGTACTCCGCTGGGCGGAGTTCGGCGCGCATTGCAGGTGGCCGAGGCCGCCGGTCTCCCCTGCGTGGTCTCCTCGGCCTTGGAAACCAGCGTCGGCCTGGCCGCGCAACTCGCGCTCGCCGGCGCGCTTCCCGAACTCGACTTCGCCTGCGGGCTGGGCACATTGTCGCTGCTCACCGGCGATGTTGTGGTCGATTCCCTGCGTCCTGTCGACGGATACCTTCCGGTGCCCCGAACTCCACCTCAGCCTGATCCGGCCCTCGCCGAGCAGTACCGGCAGCGTGATCCCGATCGGACCGCGTGGTGGGAAGAACGATTGGCGCGCGTGCTGCAACTGGTCGAGTCACAGAAGCCGGTCTGAGCGGACAAATTCCACAGCAATCACGCGAAATAGCCGCTACGGCTTCGATTTTGTCCGCGTAGAACCGGGGCGTCACCCCAGCCGCACACCGCAACCCAGCATCGTCGCCCGCAACACCAACGCCGCCTCCGGCCCGATGATCCCGTCGACCAATTCCAGGTAGCGCGTACAGAATTCGGGCCCGTGCGGCGCGACCGAGCCGACGTTCGACTCCAGATGATGCGCCAATTCGTGCAGGATCACGAGCTCACGCAACGCCCATGCCCGGCTGCCGGTATGCAACGGTACGGCGAGGACCGCGTCCTCGGCCTCATAGTGCGCGGCCGCCGTCCCCGCGCGCGAACGCACCCGGACCGCGGTTCCGGCGCGATCCCATTGTCCCCGAACCCAATTGAGCGCGAGCACCTTGTTCGCATAGTTCTGCACCGACTCGACCGAGGCGAACCGCCGCTCGATCGGCAACGTGAGGTGCGAACCGTACAGCTCGACCGTCCGGCTCCCGTGCTCATCGGCCCGGTCGAACATCCCGCGCACCAACTGCTCGGCGTCATACACCCTGGCGCGCTGGGTATCCCGAACGCTCACGATGAACCGTTGCCCGAACCGCGCGACTTCCGCGTGGTCAATTGCCCACGGGGCGCACCGAGTTCGGGCGAGTTACCCAGCCGGGCCGCCTTGCCCGCGCGATCCCCCGCCCGCCGCGCCGCCGCCGAATGCCCGGCCGAGGCCTGCGGCCCGCGCCAGGTCCCGCGCGCCTCGGAGGTGCTGGCGTAGAAGTCGGTGAGTTCGATCTCCTTGTTGCGCAACGCGAGCGCGGTGCCGGCCGCCGAGCTGTCACCGGGCACCACCTCGGCCTCGACCTCCGCCTTCACCGCGGCCAGCCGCTGCCCGATCCGCGCCGCGAACGCCATCTGGAAGTTCAACCGCGCCGTCACCCCGGCGACCGGCGCCTGCACCTTGCGTTGCACCTTGCGCCCCCAGCGCTTTTCGGTGACCAGCTTCTCCACCGTCGCGGTGCGGTACTGCCCGGACTTGATGTATTGATCCGACGCCCGCACCATCTGCACGAGCAGGCTCGCGTACAACGCCTCGCACGTGTCGATATCGGAATCGAAACCGTAGGCGTACACCTGGGTGGAGGTGCGAGCGACATCGCAGCGCACATCGTTGGCGTGCGCGATCGCGACGAACAGCTGGACGTAGGTGCGCAGTCCGCGCTTGCCCGGTTCGCCGATCGGGATGATCCGCTGGATCGGCGTCGGCCTGCGTTCACGGCCCGCGACGTGCGCACGGGCCACCGTCAGGTCGATGGACGAGCGGGTCGCCAGCCGCTGGGCGGCGGCGAGGAACGCCTCGGCCTCGTGCTCGTTGTCGGTGGATTCGGCCTGGCGCAGCAGCCCGCCGATGCGGGTCAGCATCCGCTCGGGAACCGGGTTCGGCGATGTCATCACACGCCAGAGTAGCGAGGACTTCCCGCCACAATCCCCCGAGTCACTCCCCCACCATGTATCTTGCGTTGTGCAACCGGCAGGGTGTGCTAATGCTCACGATCGACTTGGAGTGTCCGCGATGGCTGTGAAAAAGGTGTCGTCCCTACGTACGTCGCTCGTACCGAAGGCTGTGTTCGCGGCCGTCTCGGTCGCGCTGCTGACGGCGACGTTCACCAGCTCCTGCTCCAGCGACAGCGGCGGGAGTCCGACGAGCCAGAACCTCAGCGGGCGCGGGCCGATCACCTACGTCGAGGGCAAGGACACCACCGAGACCGGTGCGGTCAAGCAGCTCATCGAGCGCTGGAACGCGTCGCACCCGGACGAGCAGGTGACGTTCAAGGAACAGTCGAACGACGCCTCGCAGCAGTACGACGACCTGGTCGAGCACATGCGCTCCAAGCAGTCCAACTACGACGTGATCGCCATGGACGTGCCGTGGACCGCCGAGTTCGCCGCGAAGGGCTGGATCCAGCCGCTCAAGGATTCCTTCGCCATCGACACCTCCGCGCTGCTCTCCCCGCCGGTCGCCAGCGCCACCTACAACAACACGCTCTACGCGGCGCCGCGCAACACCAACGGCGGCTTGCTGTTCTACCGCAAGGACCTGGTGCCCAACCCGCCCAAGACCTGGAGCGAACTGATCTCGCAGTGCCCGGTCGCCAAGGCGCAGAACATCGGCTGCTACGCCGGGCAGTTCGCGCCGTACGAGGGCCTGACGGTGAACGCGGCCGAGGTGATCAACGCCTACGGCGGCAGCTTCGTCGGCGCCGACGGCAAGACCCCGACGGTGAACAGCCCGCAGGCGCGCGCCGGACTCAAGGTCCTGGTCGACGCCTACAAGGACGGCAACATCCCGCAGGAAGCGATCACCTTCAAGGAGCCGGAGAGCAGCAACGCGTTCGCGCAGGGCAAGCTCATGTTCCTGCGGTCGTGGCCGTCCACCTACGGTGACGTCGGCGGCGACGCCTCCTCGGTGAAGGACAAGTTCGGCGTCGCGCCGCTGCCCGGCGAGAACGGCGTCGGCGCGTCCACGCTCGGCGGCTACAACGCGGCGATCAGCTCGTACTCCAAGAACAAGGCCACCGCGCTGGACTTCCTGCGGTTCCTGATCAGCGAGGACGCCCAGCACATCGTCGCCTCGGGCGCGCTGCCCTCGGTGCGCGCCTCGATGTACGACGACCCGGCGCTGATCGCGAAGATGCCGTACCTGCCCGCGCTCAAGGATTCCATCGCCAGCGCGGTGCCGCGTCCGGTCACGCCGTTCTACCCCGCGGTGTCGAAAGCCATCCAGGACAACGCTTATGCTGCGCTCAAGCAGAACAAGTCCGTCGACGACGCGATCATCGGGATGCAGAAGGGCATCGAGACCGCGGGATCGTAGGCGGATAGCGCAGCGGACCCGACGAGACCCGTAGGAGAGAGAAACGGTGTCGGATCCTTCGGGAGCGGCCAGCACTGTGCCGAGTGACGAGTTCCTGCCACGCAAGCGTGGCCTCGGCGAGACCCTGGCTTTGGAAATGCGGCGCTCCGGCAAGGCCTGGCTGTTCGTCACGCCAGTGCTGCTGGCGCTGGCGGTGGTCATCGGCTACCCGGTGATCCGGGCGCTGTGGATGTCGTTCCAGAAGGATTCGGGTCTGGACCCGGCGACGGGCATGTTCGTCGAGGGCGGCAGCGCGGGTATCTCCAACTACACGCACTGGCTGCTGCAGCAGTGCCAGGCGGGCGGCGAGACGGTCAGCTGCCCGACCGGCAACCTCGGTTCGCAGTTCTGGGTGGCGATCGGCGTCACGCTGTTCTTCACCGTGATCACGGTGACGCTGGAGGCCACGCTCGGCCTCGGCTTCGCCATGGTGATGGGCAAGACGTTCAAGGGCCGCGCGCTGCTGCGGGCCGCCGTGCTGATCCCGTGGGCGATCCCGACCGCGGTCACCGCGCGGTTGTGGGAGTTCATGTTCCAGTACGACGGGGTGGTGAACCGGGTTCTCGGCACGCACATCCTGTGGACGTCGGACGCGTGGCCCGCACGGTTCGCGGTGATCGCGGCCGACGTGTGGAAGACGACGCCGTTCATGGCGCTGCTGCTGCTGGCCGGTCTGCAGGTGATCCCGGCCGACGTGTACGAGGCGGCCCGGGTCGACGGCGCGTCGGCCTGGCAGCGGTTCACTCAGATCACGCTGCCGCTGCTGAAGCCCGCGCTGCTGGTCGCGGTGCTGTTCCGCACCATGGACGCGCTGCGCATGTACGACCTGCCCGCGATCATGACGCTGAGCAACCCGTCCACCCGGGTGGTGTCGATCCTGGTGGTCGATCAGGTCCGGCAGGGTCCGAACAGCGCCGCCGCACTGTCGACGATCACCTTCCTGATGATCTTCGCGGTGGCCTTCGTACTGGTGAAGGTGTTGGGCGCCAACGCAGTCCGCACTCAGGAAGAACAGCGGGAGGCGCACTGATGTCGGTTCGGACTGCGGAAAAGCCTGCCGCGCAGAAGGTCGCGTGGCTGCAACGATTCCGGTCGGTGCGGCTCTACGCCGGTGTGGCGATCGTGCTGGTCTGGGGCCTCGGGCCGTTCTACTGGATGACCGTGACCGCGTTCCGCGATCCGGACTACACCTTCGACAGCACGCCCTGGCCGACGCACCTCACCCTCGAGAACTTCCGCAACGCGTTCGACACCAGCCGCGGCAACAACTTCGGCAAGGCGCTGGCCAACAGCGTGATCATCGGGTCGGTGACCACGGTGATCGCGCTGGTGCTCGGCGTGCTCGCCGCGTACGCGCTGGCCCGGCTCACCTTCCGGGGCAAGTACATCGTGTCCGGGCTGATCCTGAGCGCGTCGATGTTCCCGGTGGTCGTGCTGGTCACCCCGCTGTTCCAGCTGTTCACCAATATCGGCTGGATCGGCAAGTACCAGGCGATGATCATTCCGAACATCTCGTTCGTGCTGCCGATGACCGTCTACATCCTCGCGTCGTTCTTCGCCGAACTCCCCTGGGAGCTCGAAGAAGCCGCGCGGATCGATGGCGCCACCAAGTTGCAGGCGTTCCGGCTGGTGATGCTGCCGCTGGCGGCGCCGGCGGTGTTCACCACGGCGATCCTCGCGTTCATCGCGGCGGTGAACGAATACCTGCTGGCCCGACTGCTTTCCAGCGGCGGCACTGAACCGGTGACCGTCGCGGTGGCCCGGTTCTCCGGCAACAATCCGCTGGTCGAGCCGTACGCCGCGATCATGGCCGCGGGTGTCATGGTGTCGATTCCGCTGGTCATCATGGTTCTGCTGTTCCAGCGCCGGATCATCTCCGGTCTCACCGCGGGTGGCGTCAAGAGCTAGAAACACCGCATCGCGGGTCACCCACGGCGCGAGTAAAGTCGGGCGCGCGGGGTAGGTCTTTTTCCGATCGTTGTTCGTGCAGGTGAGTTTCGGCCGACGCTCCGGGAGGAGATGATCGTGAACGAGCGCCACCAGGGACGCGATGCGCCTGGGCGCACGCGGGTGCCGAGCGTCAGGGAGGCGCGGTCGTGAGCTCGTCTCGGCGGCGGCGCGGCGGCTCGGGAGACAAACCGGAGACCGCGCCGTACGCCTCGATCGCCGGCTTCAACGAGTTGGAGACCGTCCCCGCCCGCAAGCGGCATGCGCGCGCGACACGGGAGCCGAAGACACCCCGGCAGGCACCCGATCCGAATCGTCCGCCGCGCACCCGCGGCGAACGCTTCCGGCGCTTGGTGCTGGCCCTGTTCATCATCTTCGGCGCGGTCCCCGCTCTGCTGTTCGTGCTCGTCTACTGGAGCGCGGAAATCCCCGGTCCGGATTCGGTGCAGACCAATCAGATCGCCACCGTGCTGGCCTCGGACGGCAGCACGGTGATCGCCAAAGTCGTACCACCCAACGGCAATCGGACGCCGATCTCGCTCGCCGAGGTGCCGCAGTCGACCCGCGACGCGATGCTCTCCGCCGAAGACCGCAATTTCTACACCAACCCCGGCTACTCGACCTCCGGCTTCCTGCGTGCCGCCCGGGACAACCTGCTCGGCCGGGACAACGCGGGCGGCGGCTCCACCATCACCCAGCAGTACGTGAAGAACGCCTTCCTCGGCTCCGAGCGCACGCTCACCCGGAAGATGCGCGAGCTGATCATCTCGGCCAAGATGGCCCGGCAGTGGAGCAAGGACGACATCCTCGCCGCGTACCTCAACACCATCTACTACGGGCGCGGCTCCTACGGCATCGCCGCGGCGGCCAAGGTCTACTTCAACAAGCCGGTGAACCAGCTGACGCTGGCCGAGGGCGCGGTGCTGGCCGCGCTGGTGCGCACGCCGTCGATCCTGGACCCGGAAACGCACCTGCCCGACCTGACCGCGCGCTGGAAGTACGTGCTCGACGGCATGGTCGAGATGGGCGTGCTCTCCCCGGGCAACCGCGACGCCACGGTCTTCCCGCCGATCATCCCGCTCAACGAGATCCCGGACGACAACGTGGCGCGCGGCCCGGAGGGCCTGATCCGCGCCCAGGTGGTCCGCGAACTGCGCTCCTCCGGCATCAGCGACCACGAACTCGACACCGGCGCCCTGCAGATCACCACCACGATCGACGCGAAGGCGCAGCAGTCGGTGCTGGACACCGTGCGCGACCGGCTCAGCGGGCAGCCGCCCGAGCTGCGCGCCGCGATCGTGTCGATCGACCCGCGCTCCGGCGCGGTGCGTGCCTACTTCGGCGGCACCGACGGCATCGGCTACGACTACGCGCAGGCGCCGCTGCAGACCGGGTCGGCGTTCAAGCCGTTCGCGGTGATCGCCGCGCAGCAGCAGAGCATTCCGTTGAATCGCATGCTGGACAGTTCCCCGGTCACCGACCGCGGCACCAAGATCACCAACGTGGACGGCGAGACGTGCGGCCGGTGCAGCATGGCCGAGGCGCTCAAGCGCTCGCTCAACACGAGCTTCTACCGGCTGACCATGTCCATGTTCGACGGGCCGAAGGCGATCGCCGACGCGGCGCACGCGGCGGGCATTCCGGACGAGATCCCCGGCGTCGCGGGCAAGACCCTGACCGAGGACGGCGGGCGGCCGCTGAACGGAATCGTGCTGGGGCAGTACCTCGTTCGCCCGATCGACATGGCCTCGGCGTACGGGACGATCGGCGCGTCCGGCGTCTATCACCAGCCGTATTTCGTGCAGCGCGTGGTGACCGGCGACGGACGCGTGCTGCTGGACCGCGGCGCGCCCGAGCAGCAGACCGGCAAGCAACTGCCGGAGGGACAGCAGCGCATCCCGCGCGCCATCGCCGACAACACCACCCAGGCGATGACCCCGATCGCCGCGTACTCCAACGGCCACGCCCTGGCCGGCGGCCGCCCGTCCGCGGCCAAGACCGGCACCACCCAGCTCGGCGAATCCAAGCTGAACAAGGACGCCTGGATGATCGGCTACACCCCGTCGCTGTCCACCGCGGTCTGGATCGGCACCGAACAGTCGCAGCCGATCCACACCGCCCGCGGCACCGACATCTACGGGTCCGGTCTGCCCGCCGACATCTGGAAGCAGGTGATGGACGGCGCGCTGGCCGGCACGCCGAACGAGCAGTTCCCGGCCGCGCCCGCGGCGGCGGATATCGCGGCCGCGCCGCCGGCGGCGAACAAGCCGTCCGGCGGTCCCTACGACATCTTGAATCCACCGCCGGGGCCGCCACGCGAACCGATCGTCATCATCCCGCCGGCGCCGCAAACACCTAAGGAAGTGGAAATTTTTCCCGGACTGACCATCCCGGTGCCTGGATAGCGATGATGCTGTGACCTTCCTGCACCCAGGGGAACGGATGACATGGCAGCATCGTTTGCCAGAGTGAGAGCGAACAGCGAGTGTGTCGGACAAGGCCGACGCCGATGCCGCGGGATCGATGCGGAAGGATATGCGCTCGAGCGACGACGCCGCCAATTGGAGACAGACGAGACATAGGGGCTACGCCGGTGGATTTCAATGTCGTTGACCAACCCGAGACGCTGGTGGCGGGAACAGTACTTCGCAGCCCGGCGCTCGCGGTCGAAGGACCGCGCCGCGCGAAAGTCGAAGAGGCGTGGAAGCGCAACCTGGCCCGCCAGCTGCCCGGGCCGCCGACGACCGCGTACGTCGACCACGCGCCGGAAATCAATTCGTATTTAACTCATATCGTCGGCTACCGCTGCCGCAGCGTGGACGACTTATTGCCCGGTGATGTGCTCGCCAGGGTGCCCGCGGGCAAGTTCGCCCGGTTCATCGCCAGCGGCGACAACCTGGGCGACACCATCGTGCACATCTGGCGCTCGGTGTGGGACGCCGAGGCCGCGGGCCGGTTCGTGCGCGCCTACACCGGCGATTGGGAGCACTATCCCGACGCGCGCACGGCCGAAGTCTTCGTAGCGCTGGCAGACGATCAAGTCGACGGGTAGGAACAACACTGTGGACTTCGAGATTGTCACGTTGGACGAAAGCCTGGTCGCCGGACTGACCGTCCCGCTCGCCGGACGCGAGGTGACCGCGCGCGACCTCGACCTGGTGAACTTCACCTGGGACCGCTACCTGGCGCGGGAGAAGAGCGTGCCCCGGGTGGCCGCCTACATCGGCCAGAACGACCACGCCGTCGCCGTGCTCGGCTACGAGGTGGCGTCGATGGACGACATGGACGCCGGCGACGTGCTCACCCGCGTCCCGCACGGCCGCTACGCCAAGTTCGTCGTCTCCGACAAGCCCTACGACCTGCTGCGCACCGCGTGGGCACAGGTGCGCAAGGCGGAGAGCGCCGGCACCATCACCCGCTCACACACCGCGGAGATCGAGCGCTACACGGGACCGACCTCGGTCGAGGTCTACGTCTCGCTGGACTGAACCGTGCCTCGGCGCAAATGAGCCGGGCCCCACGAATTTTCGTGGGGCCCGGCTCATTTCGCTGGCAGAACTACTTCAGCGCTACCGCGTTACTCGGCGCCGATGATGAACGCTTCCAGCTGGGTGCGGGCGACGTCGTCGGCCAGCTGCTGGGGCGGGGACTTCATCAGGTAGGCCGAGGCCGGGATGACCGGGCCGCCGATGCCGCGGTCCTTGGCGATCTTCGCGGCGCGCACCGCGTCGATGATGATGCCCGCCGAGTTCGGCGAGTCCCACACCTCGAGCTTGTACTCCAGGTTCAGCGGCACGTCGCCGAAGGCGCGGCCCTCGAGCCGGACGTAGGCCCACTTGCGGTCATCGAGCCAGCCGACGTGATCGGACGGGCCGATGTGCACGTCGTTGGCGGTGAGCTCCTTCTTCAGGTTGCTGGTGACAGCCTGGGTCTTGGAGATCTTCTTGGACTCCAGCCGCTCGCGCTCGAGCATGTTCTTGAAGTCCATGTTGCCGCCGACGTTGAGCTGCATGGTGCGGTCGAGCTGCACGCCGCGGTCCTCGAACAGCTTGGCCATGACGCGGTGCGTGATGGTCGCGCCGACCTGGCTCTTGATGTCGTCACCGACGATCGGCACGCCTGCCTTGGTGAACTTCTCCGCCCACACCGGGTCGGAGGCGATGAACACCGGCAGCGCGTTGACGAAGGCGACGTTCGCGTCGATGGCGCACTGGGCGTAGAACTTGTCCGCCTCCTCCGAGCCCACCGGCAGGTAGGAGACGAGGACGTCGACGTCGTTGTCCTTCAGCACCTTGACCACGTCGACCGGCTCGGCCTCGGACAGGTCGATCGTCTCGGCGTAGTACTTGCCGATGCCGTCGAGCGTCGGACCACGCTGCACGACAACGTCGCTCGGCGGCACGTCGGAGATCTTGATGGTGTTGTTCTCGCTGGCGAAGATGGCCTCGGCGAGGTCGAAGCCGACCTTCTTCGCGTCGACGTCGAACGCGGCGACGAACTTCACGTCCCGGACGTGGTACTTGCCGAACTTGACGTGCATGAGCCCGGGCACGGTCGCGGTCTCGTCCGCGTCCTTGTAGTACTGCACACCCTGGACCAGCGAGGAAGCGCAGTTGCCCACACCTACGATGGCGACGCGAACTTCTGTGGCGTTGTCAGCCTTCTTGTCATCACTCATGGCCGATATTTCCCTCTTTCTGTGGTGCCGCCTTCGTCGATTGCTCCGCCGCAATCAACTCGTTGAGCCAGCGCACTTCGCGCTCGCTTGATTCGAGTCCGAGCTGGTGGAGCTGCCGGGTGTAGCGATCGAGCGACCCGCTGGCCTTCTTGATCGCCTCCCGGAGTCCTTCTCGGCGCTCCTCGACCTGGCGTCGCCTGCCCTCCAGAATCCGCATCCGCGCGGCGGCGGGGGTGCGGCTGAAGAAGGCGAGGTGAACGCCGAAGCCGTCGTCGGTGTAGTTCTGCGGTCCGGTGTCGGCGAGCAGTTCGCTGAACCGTTCGCGTCCTGCCGGAGTCAGTTGGTAGACGCGGCGGGCTCGGCGCGTGACCACGCCCGCCGGGATCTCCTCGGCGATCAGCCCGTCCGACTGCATGCGGCGCAGCGTCGGATAGAGCGATCCGTAGGAGAAGGCCCGAAACGCGCCGAGCAGGCCGGTCAGCCGCTTGCGCAGCTCGTAGCCGTGCATGGGCGATTCGAGGAGCAGCCCGAGGATTGCCAGCTCGAGCACCGGGCTTCACCTCCCTGACGATGTACAGACCTTACCGATGGATGCGACTCCAAACTATATCGGACCGATATAACCGTGCACAGTCCTGGTCGATATAAAGACCGATCTACCGGGTGCCTGATACCCCTGAGCCAGGGCGGCCCTTCGGCAACACCGCTACTCTGGTTCTCGTGCGAATCCAGCGGCAGGTGGTCGACTACGCCCTTCGGCGTCGGTCGTTGCTGGCTGACGTGTATGCGGGCCGCGTCGATGTCGCCTCGGTATGTGATGCGAATCCCTACCTGCTGCGTGCGGCGAAGTTCCACGGTCGGGGGAGCGAGGTCACATGCCCGATCTGCCGGAAAGAACAGCTCACGCTTGTATCTTGGGTCTACGGCGACGGTCTCGGGCCGGTGGCGGGTTCGGCCCGCACTCCGGAGGAGCTGACCCGCCTCGCCGAGACTCGTGAGGAGTTCTCGGTCCATGTCGTCGAGGTATGCCGCAGCTGCAGCTGGAATCATCTGGTGCAGTCCTACGTCCTCGGTACCACGCCGGCGCCAACACGGCGCCGCACCGGGACCCGGCGCACCGCAGCCGAATGAAGTGCCTGGTCATCTGCCCGTCGGATGACTCGCGGAGCCAACACGTGTCCGCTGCGGTCGAGATGACCGCCCCGAGCCATCCGCAACGTTACGAGTTATGGAGATCTTGTCAGTGAATTCGCCCTACGAGACTTCCCCCTACGGCGATGAACCGCATGGCGGCCGTCCTCCACGGAGTTCACAGCCTGGTCCCAATCCGTATCAGAATCCCCGTCCCGGGCCGCCGCCACCGCCTGGCGCCCGGCCGCCCGGCCCGCCGCCGGCCCAGCGCCCCGCTCCTTACCCGGGCGAGCTGCGCGGCCCGCAGCCGCAACGTCGTCCCGGACCGCCCCCGCCGCCGCACCAGCGGCCGCCGCAGGGCCGGCCCAACCCCGCACCGCCGCCCGGCGCGCAGGCGACCCAGAAGATCGAACGCAACTCGCTGAGCGACGTGGTCGCCGACCGCGGCCGGCGCGGCGGTCCGCCCACCGGGCCGCGCCCGAGCGCCGAACGCGCCCGCCGCGTCGGCGATCCCGGCAACGGCACCGGCGAACGCAGGCAGACCGCGGGTGGCCCGCCGTCCGGCCCGCCCCCGCGGCGCAACGGCGGCAGCGGCGGCGACGGTTCCGGCCCGGGCAAGCGCAAGCCCGGCGCGAAGAAGAAATCGCCGTGGCGGATCGTGCGCCGGGTCATCTACGTGCTGATGGCCATGGCCATCCTGATTCCCAGCGGCGTCTTCCTGATCGCGTACACGACTGTTTCGGTACCCAAGCCCGGTGACCTCAAAACCAATCAGGTGGCCACCATCCTGGCCGCCGACGGCGAGACCGTGGTCAGCAAAGTCGTTCCGCCGGAAGGCAACCGGACCGACGTCACGATCGAGCAGATCCCGGCGCACGTGCGCAACGCGGTGATCGCGGCCGAGGACCGGGACTTCTACTCCAACCCCGGCTTCTCCATCTCCGGCTTCGCCCGCGCCGCCCGCGACAACGTGCTCGGCAAGGAAAGCGCCGGCGGTGGTTCCACGATCACCCAGCAGTACGTGAAGAACGCGCTGGTCGGTGACGAACGCTCGCTCACCCGAAAGATGCGCGAGCTGGTCATCTCGGCCAAGATGGCGCGCCAGTGGAGCAAGGACGAGATCCTCACCGCGTACCTGAACACCATCTACTTCGGTCGTGGCGCCTATGGCATCGACGCCGCCGCCAAGGCCTACTTCGGCAAGCCGGTGACCGAACTGACCGCCGCCGAGGGCGCGGTGCTCGCCGCGACCATCCAGCAGCCGTCCGGCCTGGACCCGGAAAAGAACCCCGAGGGTGCGAAGACCCGCTGGAACTACGTGCTCGACGGCATGGTCGCCGGCGGCAATCTGCCCGCGGCCGAGCGGCAGGGCATGCAGTACCCGCAGGTGGTTCCGGTGTCGACGGCCTCCAAGGACAAGACCCTGGACTCCGGTCCGGAGGGCCTGATCAAGACCCAGGTGCTCAAGGAGCTCTCCGCCGAGGGCATCAGCGAGCAGCAGATGAACACCGCGGGCCTGTCGATCACCACGACCATCGATCCGAAGGCGCAGAAGGCCGCCGTGGACGCCGCGCAGAAGAAAATGCAGGGCGAGCCGGAGAAGCTGCGCGCCGCGGTCGTCTCGGTCAATCCGAAGACCGGTGGCGTGGTCGCCTACTACGGCGGTGACGACGGCCAGGGCTGGGACTACGCGAACGCCGGATTGCAGCCGGGCTCCTCGTTCAAGGTGTTCGGCCTCGCGGCGAATCTCGAACAGGGCGTTCCGCTTTCGCAGCTCTACGACAGCTCGCCGCTCACGGTCAACGGCATCAAGATCACCAACGTCGAAGGTGAAGGCTGCGGCATGTGCACCATCGCCGAGGCGCTGAAGCGGTCGCTGAACACCAGCTTCTACCGGATGCAGATCGATATGGGCAACGGCCCCAAGAAGATCGCGGACATGGCACACAAGCTCGGCATCCCGGACAACATTCCCGGCGTCGGCCCGTCGCTGACCGAGGAAGACGGCAGTGGCCCGAACAACGGCATCGTGCTCGGCCAGTACCAGTCCCGTCCGCTCGACATGGCCTCTGCCTATGCCACTTTGGCGTCCTCAGGCATCTATCACAAACCGCACTTCGTGCAAAAGGTCGTCGCCGCAGACGGCTCGGTGCTGCTGGATCGTGGTGAGGTCGCCGGCGAGAAGCGGGTCGACGCCGCGGTGGCCGATAACGTCACCGACGCGATGAAGCCGATCGCGGCGTGGTCGCGCAACCACAATCTGGCGGGCGGCCGCGACTCGGCCACCAAGACCGGCACCGCCCAGCTCGGCGAAACCGGGGAGAACAAGGACGCCTGGATGGTCGGCTACACGCCGTCGCTGTCCACCGCGGTGTGGGTGGGCGCGGTCGACAGCACCGCGCTGCGCAACTACCAGGGCGGCATGATCTACGGTTCCGGCCTGCCGTCGGATATCTGGAAGGCCACCATGGACGGTGCGCTGGAGGGGACGAAGAACGAGACGTTCCCGAAGCCCGCACCGATCAAGGGCCAGGCGGGCGTGCCCGCGTGGTCGGCTCCGTTCACCCCGCCGTCGACCACCGACGCACCGGCGCCGCTGATCCCGCCGATCATGCTCCCGCCGCAGATCGACACCCCGTTCGGCCCGATCCAGATCCCGGGCGGGCAGCCGCGGCCGCAGGCACAGCAGCAACCGCAACAGCAGCAACCGCGCGAAGAGGGCCCGACGCCGCTGCCCGGCCAGCCGATGGCGACCGAGTCGCCGACCTCCGGCACGCCACGGCCCGGCCAGGCGGAGAGCACCGGCGCCCCACCGACCACGCGCAGCAGATAGTCCGAGCGCGGCGTCCCTGCCCAGCCGAGTGGGGACGACGCGATCCGAGCCCATAGCCGAACTCAAGGTAGCGTCGGGTGCCGTGACCGATCAGGAACTGGTGGACCAGCGAACGAACGGGAGCGTGCCGCAAGCGGGTGGGGCGTCTTCCGGTGGCGCGTACTACGTCGCCCCCGGCCCGCTCGCGCCGGATCTGCGGTCGGCCGACGCGCGAGATCGGCCCAGCCGCAACGATTCACTGACCGCGCAGCTGTCCACGGTGATCGGCGGGCCGGTCGGTGAGCACGCGCTGATCGGCCGGGTGCGGTTCTGGACGCCGATGCGGGTGCTGCTCGCGTTCACCGTGGTTTTCCTCGCGTTCGGCTGGTTCGGCAAGGCGGGCTGCATTCAGCAGACCACCACCGCGGACGGCTCGCTCACGCTGGACTGGAACAACGGCCGCCAGTACGTGGCGATGTGTTATTCGGACACGGTCCCGCTCTACGGCGCGGAGCGGTTGAACGAGGGCGCGTTTCCGTACAAGAAGGACTGGACCGAGCAGACCGCGGACGGCGGCCGGGAAACCCGGTACATGGAATACCCGGTGTTATCCGGTCTGTACCAATACCTTTCGATGCGCATCGCCAAGGCCTGGGATGCCGCGCCGCTGCCCGGCGCGCTGCAGGTGGTGATCTATTTCAACGTCGTCGCGTTCGGACTCGCGCTGGCCTGGCTGGTCACCGTTTGGGCGAGCGCGCAGCTGGCCGGTCGCCGGGTGTGGGACGCGGCGCTGGTCGCCTGCTCGCCGCTGGTGATCGTGCACATCTTCACCAATTTCGACGCCCTGGCCACGGCTTTGGCCGCGACCGGCCTGCTCGCCTGGGCGCGCCGACGACCCGTGCTGGCCGGTCTGCTGCTCGGTCTCGGCGGCGCCGCCAAGCTGTATCCGCTGCTGCTGCTCGGCCCGATCGTGGTGCTGTGCCTGCGCGCGGATCCGATGCAGCGGATGCCGAGCACTCAGCTCGGGCTGCGGCTGCGCGATATCAACAGCTGGCCCACCGCGCTGGACTGGATACGCGAAACCCCTTACCGCGTGCACCTGCTCAGCACCCGGCCGCTCGGCGCGGCGGCGGTCACCGTCTCGGCCGCGCTCGGCACCTGGATCGCGGTGAATCTGCCGATCGCCGCGCTCTATCCGGACGGGTGGCGGGAATTCTTCCGGCTCAACACCTCCCGGCACGCCGACCCGGACTCGCTGTACAACGTGATCACCTCGTTCACCGGCTGGCCCGGCTTCGACGGAGTGCTCACCCACGAGCAGCCGCCGGTCATCCTGAACGCGGTGTCGCTGCTGGCGTTCGTGCTCGCGTGCGCGGTGATCGGCTACATCGCGCTCACCGCGCCGCAACGTCCCCGGCTCGCGCAGCTGTGCTTCCTGGTGATCGCCGCGTTCCTGCTGACCAACAAGGTGTGGAGCCCGCAGTATTCGCTGTGGCTGGTGCCGATCGCCGTGCTCGCGCTGCCGCACCGGCGAATCCTGTTGGCCTGGATGACGATCGACGCACTGGTCTGGGCGCCACGGATGTTCTACTACCTCGGCCTGGACAAGAAGGGCCTGCCCGAGCAATGGTTCACCGGCGCCGTGGTGCTGCGCGACCTCGCGGTGATCGCGTTGTGCGCCTTGATCGTCCGGCAGATCTACCGGCCCGGCGAGGACCTGGTGCGGCGCGACTACGTCGACGATCCGATCGGCGGCATCGTCGATCGGGCGCCGGATCCGTTGCTGGCGTGGCTGCCCGAGTTCTTGCGGCCCCGGGTGGCGCCGGCCGCTCAGTGGGTGCGCAGGTAACGCGCGAGCAGCGCGGGCTCCTGGGGCAGCAGGTCCAGGTCCAGCTGCCACGGGCTGCCGGTCCACGGATCGAACAGCGGTGTCCCGTCGACCGTCGGCAGGTGCCTGCACGACTGGGACAGCATGGCCACCGTGGTGTCGGTGGAGTCGGATTCGTCGCTGCCGATGATCACCGTCGACAGCCCGATCAGATCGCCCCGCATGATCAGCGAGCCGATCCGCTGCGCGTCCGAACTCTGGTAGCCGTGCGGGAAATCCGCCGCGACCAGGATCCGGTGCTCCTTGGGCGGGCTGCCCATGCCGCTGGTGAAGGCCAGCTCCGCCAGCTCGGCGGCCTGGACCAACGCCTGCAACCGCTCGGAGATCTCGCCGTGATCGGTGATCGGCGGACCGTTCAACACCGGTGCGAGCAGCCCGGTGAAACCGCTGAACGCGCCGGTCAGATCGATGATGTCGACCAACGTCCGCCGACCAGGCGTCGAGGTGAGCAGCCGCGCGAGCAGCGCCCCCACCACCGGAGCCACCGCGCGCGTGGATTCGGTATCTATCCACAGCGGCCGATTCAACGGCACCGGAACGCAATACGGCACGCGCAACGTCCCGCGTTCGCGGGCGTACAGCTCGCCCAGCCGGATGCCGTCGCTCGGGGTGATCGGCTTGTCCCAGACCGGCGAGTCCCAGGACGCCAGCGCGGGCGGCAACATCAGGTCGGCATCGGCGAGCTCGCGCACGAGCTGCGCGCTGTCGCGCTCGTGGTTGCGCTCCGCGGTGGCGATCAGCTCGTCGTTGCGTTGCTGCGCGGCCCGGCGCGCGGCGTCGGCGGCCGGGGTGTTGCGGGTCGCGGGATCGGAAACCGCAGCGGACAATTCGTGATCGAGCCGCTTGGCCGCGTAGTCCCGGGCCGAGACCAGCGCGGCCGCCGACCGCGCGGCGTCCTCGAAAATCATCCATAGGCGTTCCAGCCCGTGCCCGACCTCGATCGGCGCCGCGCCGGCCGAGCGGGCCTCGCCGGCCATCGGCCCGGACATGGTGTGCACGCCGGGGCCCGGCGGTTGGGTACCGATCGGCTGGGCCACGTCGCCGGTCTGCGCGGCCGAACCGGTCTGCGCCGCGGGGTCCGCCGGATCGTCCTCGACCTCGACGCCGTGCGCGGTGAGCAGCACGCCGAGTCCGCCGGAGTAGCCCTGCCCGACGGCGCGTAGCCGCCAGTCACCGCCGCGGCGGTACACCTCCAGGCAGATCAGCGCCGCCTCGCCCGAGGACGGCGTGATCACGAATTCCGCTGCCGCCTCGTCGTTTTCGGACAGGGTCGCGGTGACCGTGCCGAGCCCACCGGGCCGGCCCGGCACCGCCGGATCGGCACTGACCACCAGCAGCACCGATTTCGCGTCGCCACGCACCTCGGCCAGCGTGATGGTCACCTGGTCCCCGTCCAGCCGCACGCCCTGCGCGCTCGGCTGGTTGTAGAAGACGAAATCGTCCGGGCTGAACACCTTGAGGTTCTCCGCCACGACGAGCGCCGAAACATCCAGCGCCGCCTCGGCTTTCGCCCCGAATCGGACGACTCCACCGGCCAGTGGCGTGTTCTGGCCGGGCTTGAGTTGAATCACGTTGTCTGCCTTGCTGTTCGCGCCACCTCGATCAGTGCTGCAAGAACCGGCCGAGGTGGGGCACCGCCTCGCCGGGGTGCTTGGCCGCGAAGCCCTCGCCGATCGCCTGCAGCTTCCAGTCGCCGCCGACCCGGAACACCTTGGCCATCGCCATCGCGGTGAACGGCATGCCACCGGCCAGCGTGTACCGGGCCAGTTCGGCATTGTTGGTGCCGTCGACCAAGCGGCAGAACGCATTCTGGATCTGCTCGAAGGTGTGTCCCTTGTACGAGGTCACGATGAACACCAGCGTGCTCACGTGCGCGGGGATGCGGGTCAGATCGACCAGGATCACCTCGTCGTCGCCCTCGCCCTCGCCGGTGAGGTTGTCGCCCTGGTGCCGGATCGAGCCGTCCTTCGAGGTCAGCTGGCCGTAATAGGCGACGTCCACCGGGTTGTTGTCGGCGAACATGACCACCGACGCGTCGAGATCCACGTCGACGGTGCGGTTGCCGAACATGCCGCGGTTCTTCACCGGATCCCAGCCGAGACCCATCTTGACGAAGGTCAGCGCGGCGCCGCCCTCCTTGCGCAGGGTGACCCGCTGGCCCTTGACCAGGCTGACCGGGCGGTCCTTGCTGAGGCTGACCTCGGCGGGCGGCTGCTGCGGCGGGGGCGGCTGTCCGGCCGGCGGGTAACCGCCCTGCGGGGGCGGCGGGTAGCCGCCGGGTCCGGGCGGCGGCGGGTAACCCGGGCCGGGCGGCGGGTAGCCGGGTCCGGGCGGCGGGTAGCCACCGGTCGGCGCGGCCTGCTGCGCCGGGTACGCGGGCGTGGTCGGCGGCGGGTAGTTCGGCGCGGGCTGCGTCGGGTAGGCCGGGGCCTGCTGGGGCGGCGGAGGCGGCGGCGCGGCCTGCGGTGCGGGCGCGGCCTGGGCGGGCGAGTCGTCGACGGTCACGCCGTGGTCGGTGACCAGAGCGGCGAAACCGCCCGCGTAGCCCTGCCCGACGGCGCGCACCTTCCAGCTGCCCTGGCGGCGGTAGAGCTCCAGCGCGATGACGATCGACTCGGTGCTCAAGCCCTCGATCTGGTACTCGTACAACCGGTTTCCGGTCGCGTCGGACACGATCGCGGTGGGCGCGGGGAACCGGCCGAAGTTGCTGCTCGCGTCGTCCAGCGTGATCACCGCGCGGATCTGCGCGATATCGGCGGGCACCGCGTTCAACGACACCGCAAGCGAGGCGGGTTGCCCGGCGGGTGCGGGCTGTAGGTTGACCCCTGGTCCGCTCGGCTGGTTGAAGAAGACGAAGTCCGCGTCGGTACGGACCTTGCCCTGCTCGGTGACCAATAGTGCGGACAGATCCGCGGGCGCCGTGAGCTGGATGGAGACCACCACGTCGTTCGTGGCCAGCGGACCGTTTTGGCCCTTGGCGAGTGTTGCGGACAAGTTAGACCCTTCGCTTGTCGGTGCGTTCGAATGCCACTCTACGAGAAACGCTCGGGTGACGGTTCCGGTAAACGAGCCGATGATCCCGACAGTTGCCGGGGCGATCGGTTAATGTGTCGGCACGCAGTTGGAATGTGGCGATTTTCCATGTTCCCGATCGAGACAGCAGGCAGAACACCCTCATGGCGCAACTGTTCGAACAATCCAAGAAGGTGATCGAGGCGCATCTCGCCGGGACCAGCCTTCGCGCGATTTCCGGCTCGATGATCGCCTACGAAGGCAACGTCCAGTTCAAGGCGGCCGGTTTCGGCGGCGGGGACGGTGTGCTCGCCGGGCTCAAACGCCGCGCCACCGGCGAGAAACTCGCGCTGATGGAATGCTCCGGCAACGGCCGGGTCTTCTTCGCGGTGAACGGGCAGCACGTCACCGTGGTCAACCTGAACAACGAAACGTTGCAGGTCGAATCGCAGCAGTTGCTCGCGTTCGCCGGGAACCTGCGCACCGATGTGCGGTTCGCCGGTCTGCGCGGCGCGTCGACCGGCGCCGGCCTGTTCACCACCACGGTGACCGGGCAGGGCCAGGTCGCGCTGCTGTCGGCGGGCGGGCCGCTGATCCACCTCGAGGTGTCGCCGCAGTACCCGCTGGTGGTCGACCCGGACGCGTTCGTCGCGGCCCGCGGCAACCTCAATCAGTCCTTCGTCACCGACGTGTCCTGGCGCACGTTCGTCGGTCAGGACGCGGGCGAGGCGTTCTCGCTGCGCTGGGACGGCCAGGGCGTGGTACTGATCCAGCCGGCGGAACGGTAAGGGCGAGCGGATGTTCGAGAAAGTCAACGGCAAGGTCGTCAAGGTCAATGTCGGCATGGCGGGTGGCGTGGCCGCCCGCACCGGCGCGATGCTGTTCTATACCGGCGACGTTTCCTTTGCGCCGCACCAGATTCCGGGCGGCCAGGGGATGGGCGGCGGTGGCGGGCTGATGCGGATGGCCGGGCGCATGATGGCGGGCGAGCACGAGCGCACCATGCTCGCCCAGGGCAACGGCGAAGTGCATTACGGATACGCGGGACTGGAGGTCCACGTGGTCCAGATGCAGCCCGGCGCGGTGCTGCGGGTCGAGGCGTCGCGGCTGCTGGCCAATACCGCAGGCTTGCAGAGTTCCATTGTCTCGGTGATGAGTTCGGGCGGCGGGGGTGGCGGTGGCGGCGGCATCATGGGCGCGTTGCGCGGGGCCGCGACCGGCGCGCTGACCGGCCAGGGCATGTTCACCACGCAGCTGTCCGGGCAGGGCGCGGCGGTGCTGCTCGCGCACGGCGGATTCCTGGAACTGCAAGTGGGCGGCCCGAATCCGATCGTGGTCGACCCGCAGGCGTTCGTCGCCGCGTACGGCAATGTGCAGACCGAACTCAAAACCGCGCTCAGTTGGCGCGACGCGGTAGGGCGCGGCTCCGGCGAGGCCATGCAATTGCATTGTGTCGGACAGGGAGTCGTGTACGTGCAGGCCTCGGAAGAGAAGTTGTGACCATGCCGGAAATCCTGAACCCGATGAATCTCGGCGAGAGCGACAATCTTCCGGGAAACAGCTACGCCTACTGCATCGACCTGAACAAGCCGTGGTTCATGCGCAAGGGCGCGATGATCGCCTACTACGGCGACATGCGATTCCAGATGCTCACCCACGGCCTGCAGGGCGGGCTGTTGCACATGGTGTCGCAACAGTTCTCCGCCCCGCTGTTCACCGGCGACTACGTGGTGGCCGAGGGGCACGGCAAGCTGATCATCGGCGACCGCGGCTACGACATCAATTCCTATGACCTCGAGGACAACGGCAACCTCACCATCCGTGCGGCCAACCTGCTGGCCTTCGAGCCCGGCCTGTCGCTGAACCAGTCGATCGTGCCCGGCTTCCTCACCCTGATCGGCACCGGCAAGTTCCTCGCCTCCTCCAACGGCCCGGTCATGTTCGCCGAGCCGCCGCTGCGGGTGGACCCGGAGGCCCTGGTCGGCTGGGCCGACTGCCCCTCCCCCAGTCACCATTACGACCAGCGCTGGGTCTCCAGCTTCCTGGCCGCCGGCGCGGCGCGGTTCGGCGTGAACTCCGGCGAGGAACGCCAATTCGACTTCACCGGCGCGGGCACCGTGCTGATCCAGTCCAGCGAGAAGGTGCTCAGCGACGCCATGCTGGTGCGCACCATCGAGGGCCAGATCCAGAGCGGCATCACCCCGGGCGGGCTGCAACGCCTGCAAGCCATCATCACCCAGCAACTGGGCGGGCAGCAGGGGTACTGAGGACCTCGAATCATCCTTCGGGTCCTTCGTTCGACGGACTCAGGGGCGGTAGCGGCGGCGTTAGCTTTCCCGGCAGGACTTCTTGCTGGGAGGCATCATGAGTGTCGGATTGATGTTCGCGATCATCGTCGGGGCGATCGTGTTGATCGTGAAGCGGTTCATGGGGGAACCGGTTGATGCGCGGGATACATTTCTGACGCCGTTGATCCTGGTGGGGATCGGCGTGTACAGCGTGACCAAGGTCGATGATCTCAGTGCGATCGATATCGTCTGGCTGGTCATCGGCGGCGTGGTCGGCATCGCGTTCGGTGCGGTGCGCGGGACGACCACGGTGCTGTTCGATCGCGACGGGCATCTGTGGCAGCGCTATACGGTGAAAACCCTTGTCGTCTGGGCAACTTCGATCGTGGTGGGGTTCGGGATCAGTCTGCTCGGCCACACCATGGGGATGCATCACGATGCCAAGCCGATCACGTTGTCGATCGGCATCGGCATGCTCGGTGAGATGCTCACCCTGGGGCTGCGGGCGATCTCGACCGGTGTCCCGTTCGCGCCGGACAAGAAGGCGGCCGCGGCGCGGGCCAAAGCGTATGGCCAACGCGGAGAGGATAATTCGTATCTCGATCGGTTTCTCAACAACCTAGGGCATCCGGGGACCGCGCAGCCGCGCGACGGCTATGGACATACCGACCCGGCCCCGCGCGACCGGCCCGATCGAGACCAGTACCTGCGCAAGCCCGCCGAGCAGCCGAGGATCGATCGATCGCCGAGCCTGCGCGACGGCATCGACTGGCTCAATCAACTCCGCGACCGCAGGCCGTGAACCAGCTGATCAAGGAATCGATCGCGCCGACCATCCATCGCGCAGAATCGTCGCGATATCGGAACTTTTTGCTTCCCAATGCAATTCACGGCGCGCCAAGCCGCTGTCGCTGACCGAACGCGGCGGCTCCGCCACTGCGGGCAGGTGCTCGACGGGGATCGCACGGCCGGTCATTCGAACGGCCTCGGCAACGAGTTCAATGACGCTGGTGCCAGTTCCGCTGCCGATGTTGTACCGGGCACATTCCCCCGGACGTGGTAGGTGTGCGAGCGCTGCCACGAAAGCTGCTGCCGCATCATCGATATGCAAGTAATCGCGAACCGCGCTGCCGTCACCATTGATCGCCAAACACGGACTGTCCCCAGCCGCCACCGCGAGAATCCGCGGCACAATCCTGGTCGGGTCCGGATCGGCGCCACCCGCGATATTGAACAGCCGCAAGACAACCGCGGCCAACCGCCCGGTCGCCGCCTGCGCGGCGATCACCGATTCGGCGGCCTGCTTGCTCACCGCATACGGATGCGGCGGACGATCCGGCAACTCCTCCGGCATCGGCTGCCGCTCCGGCGTGCCATAGATCGACGCCGTGGACGCGAAGACCAGCTTGCCCACCTCCGCCGCGGCCATCGCCCGCAGCAGCGAAACCGTCCCACCCACATTGACCTCGAAGAACCGCAGCGGATCACCGAACGATTCCCGAACCCGCGTGCGCCCCGCCAAATGGCACACCGCATCGACCCCGTAGAGCGCCACGCTCACCGCCTCGGCGTCGAGCAGGTCAGCGACCCGAACCGGCACCCCATCCGGCACCCGCGTCCGCCCGCGATGCACCAGCCCGACCACCTCATGACCCCCGGCTCGGAGCGCCTCGACGACAACACCGCCGAGATACCCGTTCGCCCCCGTCACCAGTACCCGCATCCGAGCATTGTCGGTCACCGGTAGCGGTCGAACTCCCACGGATCATGCGCACTGAACACCGCGACCTGGTCGCCGTGGTCGCGAACCAGTTCGCGCAGGCGCGCCTGGGTGCCGAGGCGCAAGTCGTGGTGGACCTCCGAGGTGGTCTGCACGATGTCCATGATCGGGTGTGGATGATGATGGTGTTCCAGTTCCCGGTGGTAGTAGTAGGCGTCACCGCTGTGCAGCAGCCAGCGATCACCGTCGCGCACCGCCACTCCGGTGTGCCCCGCGGTGTGGCCACCGAGCGGGATCAGCTTGAAGTCCTCCGGCAGGCCCTGCAGCGGAGTCGAGGTGAATCCGAACCAGTCCTCGCCGGCCTCGGGCGTGTAGGTGACCCAGTGCGGGTTGTGCGCCCAATGTGCTTCGCGGTAGCGGAAACTCGGCGCCTCGGCGACCGCCGCCTCGAGCTCTGCGGCGAGGACATGCACCGCGGCCTGTGGGAAGTCGGGCAGACCACCACAGTGATCTACGTCCAAGTGGGTGAGGATGATGTGGCGGACGTCCGCCGGTGCATAGCCGAGGCGCGCTACCTGGCGGATGGCCGTCTCGTCCTCGTCGAGCAGCGGCTGCGCCATGGCGACCCAGTCCGCGCCGAGCGTGCCGTCCGGGTCGCGGACATCGCCGAGCCCCATCCCGGTTTCGACGAGAACCAGTCCGGCCGAATCGGTTTCGACCAGCAGGCAGTGGTTGACCGCCGACGCCGGCGCAGGCCCCGGGTAGGTGGCTTCGATCTGCCGCACGGACCCGCAATTGAGGTGGTGAATGTTCATGCCGAGTAGTCTTCAACTTGAAGCGCGCTTCAAGTCAAGGAGAACAATGACCGATACCCTGCTGGACATCGCCGAGGTGGCCGAGGAGTCCGGGCTCGCGCCATCGGCCCTGCGGTTCTACGAAAAGCGCGGTCTGATCACCCCGGCGGGTCGCAACGGCCTGCGCCGCACCTTCCGTCCCGATGTGCTCGGGCGCTTGGCCTTGGTCGCCTGCGCCCGCGGCGCCGGTTTCACCATCGCCGAAATCGCCGGATTCCTCCGCGCCACCCCCAGCGATACCGAACTCCGTGCCGGAATGGCCCGCAAGGCTACGGAACTCGACGAAGACATCGCCCGCCTCACCCGCATGCGCGACAGCCTCCGGCACGCCTCGACCTGCACCCATGAGCCCCTGGTCGAATGCCCGGACTTCAAGGCGACGTTCAAAGGCCCTGCACCTCAGCCGATCCGGACGTGAAGGCCGAACTAGTCGGCGGCCTCGGGTGAGCCCTTGATGAACCAGTTGATGATTTCCTCGCCGGCCAGGATGCCGGTGGCGCGGGTGATGGTGAGGTTGGGGTGGGTCCAGTTGAGGTGTTCGAGTTCGCCGTGGCGGGGGCGGATGGCGTAGTCGGCGCTGCGCAGCATCTCGGCGTCCAGGGCGCCGTCGCCGGCCGCGAAAGTTTGTGCCTCGGTGGCGAGTTCGCCGGAGTCGAGCAGGCGGCGGCGGACCTCGGCGACCGCGTGGCTCTTGCAGACGACGTCGGGCATCGAGTAGATCTTGCGGCCCTGCTGGGAGGCGGACCAGCCGCGGACCCGGCACCAGGCGTCCCATTCGGCCAGGAAGCCGTCCGGGACCTCTTTGGGACGGACGACGAGATAGCAGAACAGGTCGTCGGCCTCGCGGAACTTGGTCACCCACGAATCGTCGACGCGGGAGCGGAGTTCGGCGGTGACCTCGGAGAGGGTCGCCCCGCCCGCGCGGACCTTGGCGTCGATGTCGATGCGCCAGCGCAGATCCGGCACGCCGTCCACCAGGATGTTGCCGCCGTTGCTGGTGATGGCGTAACGCCATGGGGCGCCGGGCAATTGGATGCGGTTGAACTGTTTGATGGTCCGCGTGGTGGTCGGGATGACCGCGGCGGGCTGGGTGAGGGTCTGCATGCGCAGCGCCGCGGCCGTGGTCATGAACGACAGCGGCGCGCCTTCGAGGTGTTCCACGCAGACCGTCGGCACGTCGGTGTTGGCGCTGAACGCGTTGCGCGAGTAGATCATTGTTCGATCCAGGTCGGTGGCGACCAGCGTGTGTCTTCGTAGCCTGCGTAGGTCCATCATGTCTGCTGCACGTCCTTGATCAGTCCCATACACGAGTAGGCCAGGTCGGGCACGACCTCGACCGGCACGCCGCGGGCCGCGGCGAGCAGCCGGATATGCGCGTGTTCGGGCGCCTCGGCCTCCCGGACCAGCACCAGCCACGGCATCCGCCGCAGCAGCACCCGGGTGGTCTCGCCGACCCCGGGCTTCACGAAATTCACGCTGGCGATGCCGTATTCGGCACGCACCTGCTCGACCGACGCCCAACCGGTCCAGGTCGGCGTGCGGTCGCTGTCCCGAACGGCCGCCACCTCCGCGGGCACCCGATCGCGCACCGCCGCGAACGCGGCACTCACGGTGTCGAGCAGCCGGAGCGAGACATCGTCGTCGGCGAGTTCGCGATAGAACTTGGCCCCGTGGAACTCGCCGGGCCCGATCAACGTGTCGTTCAGCACGGTGCGCGAAACCAGGCCGGACACGGTGGAATTCAGGCAGGCCGAGGCGATGAGGAAGTCGTCGCGCGTGCCATAGGTGCGCACGCAGTGGCCGGGATCGGCGAGCACGGCGAGCTCACCGTTGAACCGGGCGCCGCCGGCCGCGTGATAGGCGTCGAGGGCGTCGGTGAGCTCGTGCGTGATGGCGCCCTTGCCGGTCCAGCCGTCCACGAACACGATCGAGCTCGGATCATGATGCCGCGCAAGGTAATCGAGAGCGACGGCATCGATGCCGCGGTCCCGCACGATCGACACCGCGTAGTGCGGCACGTCGAGGCTCGGCTGTCCGGGACCGCGCCCGGACTGCAGCCACCGCCGCATGAGCACGCCGATCGGCGTGCCCGCCCGCGCCAGCGACACCAGCACGATGTCGTCGCCGCGTTCGGCGACAACGAGTTCCGCGACCGTAGCCACCGCCAGCGCCAACCGCTCGGCGCTGTCGGCGAGCACCTCGTCGAACAGCGAGCGATACGCGGCGTCGGGCTGGTACTCGATCGGCAGCGACTCCGCGTAATGCGCGACACCGGACTGGATGCGCCGTTCCCGGACGGCCACGTCGGCCTCCAGGTCGACGTCGGACAGGTCTTTGAGCAGCCAGGAAACCTCTTCGGCCGCATACGATCCGAACTCGGGACCGTGCAGCGGTTCGGGCAGCGTGGTCGCGCTGCGCTCGGCGTGCAGCTTGCGCGGATCGGCGCCGGGAAGCACCGCGACCAGCACATCCGCGCCGGAGGCGGTCAGCACGTCCACGAGCCCACCGTCCGCGACGAGTTCGTCGGTGTCGGCCGGCGGATCGATGACGACGACCAGGACCGGATCGACCGCGGCGGGCTGAACCGCCTCGTCCGGCTGACCGGAGAACTCCGCCGACCAGTGCGCGTTGTACAGGTAGCGCGGCGCTTCCTGCCCGGATTCCGGTGCGGTGAACCGGAATCCACGACGCAGCGGATACCCGGGTTCATCGAGCACATAGGCCGGCGACCGCGTGGTGGTCTGGTACCGGGTAGGCGTACCGGAATCGGCCAGCTCCGCCGCCAGCCGCAGCGGCAGATACATCAGTTCCTCGTGCGCGAGCACGATCACGGGCCGACCCGCGAACTCCGTTTCGAGGCGCTTCCGCAGCGCGTCGTTCGCCGCACCGACGGCCGCGTCGAACGCGGTGAAATCCGAACGCAGCACTCCGTGCCTGCCGCCTTCCGGCACCGCGGCCGGCCACGGCAGATCGATCCGCGTGAACGAACCACGCTGTGCGGCAACCGGATTCAAGGCAGGTTCGGGAAGCCCCGCAACGGCGTCCACCAGTCCGTCCGGCAGCACAGTGTGCCCCGAGGCCAAGCAGACGGTGTCGATGCTCGCCCCCAACTCCGCCGCCGCCTGCTCGAAGGCGATCCGATCCGCCTCCAGCCGCATGTCCACCAGCGAGGCCAGCACGTAATGCGAGCGCGGCGAGAACGCGTGCAACGCCCGAATAGCGTCGAGCGCGGTTGCGCCGGTGGAGATCTCGTCGTCGACCAGCACCAGCGGCAGCTCGTTGACGAAGATGTCGGCGGGCATGGGTTGCAGCTGATGCGAGGTGGCGTGCGAGTGCCCCTCCTCGAATCCGGTCAGCGTTTCCGCCGCGTCGACATCGCGCCGCGTCGAATGCAGATAGCCGACCGCGTCGATCCGCGCCGCGACGCAATGCCCGAGACCCGTGGCGGTTTCGGCGAACCCGAGCACCAGCGCCTCACGGCCACCGAGCACCTCACGCACCAGATCGCCGAGCCGATTGCCGCCGTCTAGCACGACTCGGGGATCGGTCGGCAGGTGTTTACCGAGCACGGTGGACACCAGCAGATGCACCCGCTTCGGATTACGCCGCAGCCCGGGCTGAATCAGCTCCGCGATGGCCAGCTCCGCGGGCAGCACACTGCCCGGTTGAGCCACGCCGTAGGACTCTTCATGCTGTAGCCGAAGACCGAGATTTTTTGTTGCCCAAGGAATTCCGACAACATCGAGCGCGGCGCCGCTCATACCGTCACCAACGCCGTCAGCAGATCCACGAACGAAACTCCCTTGTTGGCCACCCCGAACACCCGCGCCCGCAGTAGCGTCTGCCGCGCCCAACTACGGTGCGGCCGCATCTCGTTCATCTTGTTCCGATAGCCCGACGCCGCGACCCCGCCGACATCCACCTGCAGGATGTCCAGCGCATCCGAGTACTCCTCGTGCGTCACCACCGACAGCGCGTGCACCGCCGCCACATGCGACGGATGGATCACCGTCTTGCCCTGGATCCCGTTCGCCCGATCGAGGGTGATCTCGCGCAACAGCCCGTCCAGGTCCCGGCTCACCAGGTACTGCCGGAACGGCACGGCGTCGGACTCCTCGAACGGCGCGGTGCGCAGTAACGGCCGGAACATCCGCTCGTGATCGGCGAAGTACTCCCAGACCGGCCCGGTGATCACGAAACCGGTGCCGTCCGCACGCCCGAGGTAGTTCACGATGTCGGCGATGACATCGGCGACCACCCGCACGTCGTAAATGGTCAGGTCGCGGTCGCGCCGGATGCCGAAGGTCGAGCACATGTCGGTCGCGCCGACCCGCACCGCGAGCACCCGCTCCCGATGCTCGGACAGCAACTCCGCGATCTGGGTCAGCTCCTGATCCCGGGTCTGCCGGTGCACCAGCCCCGCCGATTCGAGCACCGGCATCCCGTAGATCGGCCGGTCCAGCCGCCGCACCGCCGCGTTCAGCGCGTTCAGGTACTTCGGTCCGGTCGTGCTGTCGAACTTCGGGAAGACGAACCCGGTCAGCACCGAGGCGCCCGCGCCCAATTGCTCCACGATCTCGGTGATCGTGTCCGCGTCGCGCACCCGGACGAACAGCAGCGGGTTCGAATCACCATTGGCGGCAAGCAGATTCAGTGTTTCCACGGTCTGCCGCTTGGCGAATTCGACCTCGTGATCGGCGACCGCGTCCTCCAGATCGATCACCATCGAGCACACCCCGCGCTCGGCGCGTTTGCTGATGGTCAGCGCCAGGTCCGGCCGGGTGGCCGGCGCGTACAGCGTCGCGCCCAGCCCGACAGCCAGTAACTCTCGATCGGTGTAGTCGTCGCCGAACGGCTCCGGCGCCCGATGAAACAAATTCCGTGCCTCGGGGCCGTGCAGCTGCCGGAAGTGGCGCAGCGGCATTCGCTTCCGCAGGGAAACTTCCCGCTGGACGGCGATGCCTGCGGTCATCGTTATCCCACCCTCATTCTCGTCGTGGTCCTGCTTGTTTTCTCATGCGATCCACCACCCCGGCGATGAAGTCGGTGATGGTATCCAGCTCGGCCACGTAGGCCCAGTAGTCGGGGTGCCGCCCCGTCAGTGTTTCGCTGATTCGATCGATCCGTGCGGCCTGCGCGTCCAGCACAGAGCCCCATTCGGTGACGAGCCCGCGACTCACCGCGAGCATTTGGGCGTCCCGCAGCCGAAATCGTACGGCCTTGGCTTTCTCTTGCGGGTCGGACCTGACCTCGCGCAACGTGGCGAGCCGTTTGGTGACGGCGTCGACCTGGTGCTCGGCCTCCGTGAGATACCCGCGGGCGGATGTGGTCAGATCAAGTGCAATCTCCGGGTTGTTCTCCGCCGCTGCCGCACGCGCGCGGCCAAGGGCCGCATCCGCGGCGTCGATGGCTCGCTGACTTTCCCGCTCATTGTCAGCTAAATCCGCGGAACTCGCAGCGTTGAATTCGCGCAGCAACCCCGAGTAGGCCGGGGCGAGCCCCTCGGCCCTGGTGCGCACCGCGGCCAGCCGGGTGCTCACCGAGGAGATCGCGGTCTTCGCCGCGTCGGCCCGAGATGGGGCCTGCGCCAACGCATCCGCCAGCCGCTTGGTCGCCGCCTCCAGCCGGTTCGCGCCCTCCCGGACCACCGCCGCCGACGCGCCCGGACCCGCGGCCTCCAGTGTGATGAGAGCCTCATCCACGGCCGCGGCGTGTTCGCGCACCGAGGGGTAGTTCGCGTACGCGGACTCGGCCGCCTGCCCGCGCACCCCCGCGGCCGCGACCTTCACCTGCTGGGCCAGTTGCGGCACGGTACCGAGGACCGCGACCGCGTTCTCCAGTTGCCCCTGGTTGCCGCGATAGAACTCGTCGACCGCGCGGGCCGCGTCGGTCAACTGTCTGGTCACCGCCTCGGCCTGCTGCGGTCCCTGCGGCATCGGGGTCGCGTCGCGTTCGACCTGCTCGAGCTGCTCGGTCAGCGCCACATACGCCCCCGCGGCGTCGTAGCAACGACTCCGCACCGGCTCCCACGCGGCCGCCATCCGGCGGTCCGGGAACACCTGCTCGGCCGCGTGCACCGCCGCCTCGGCCGCGCTCTGGCGCTGGTCCATATCGAGGAACGCCGAGGCCAGCGACTGTCGCGCCGCGACGATCCATTCGTTGTTCCCGGCGGACCGGAACCATCCACGCCTACGACCTACCACGCCCCGATCTTAGAGATCTCCCGTGTTCACCGGGGGTTCTGCGGGTTCCTACGCAAGTTCGCGGAAACCTACTACTGTCGTAAGGCGTACCCGGCGATTCGGACATGCTGGGAACCAATGACGGACTATTGAAAGGGAATCCCGCATGGGTGTCAGTTTGTCCAAGGGCGGCAATGTCTCGCTGACCAAGGCGGCGCCTAACCTCACCAACGTCGCAGTCGGCCTAGGGTGGGATGTGCGGACCACCACCGGTACCGACTTCGACCTGGATGCCAGCGCGATCGCGACCGGCGCGGACAAGAAGGTGCTGTCGGACCAGCACTTCGTGTTCTTCAACAACCTGAAGTCGCCGGAAGGCGCGATCGAGCACGCGGGTGACAACACCACCGGCGAGGGCGAGGGCGACGACGAGGTCATCAACGTCGACCTGGCCAACACCCCGCCGACCATCGAGAGCATCTTCTTCCCGGTCTCGATCTACGACGCCGAGACCCGGCAGCAGTCGTTCGGCCAGGTGCGCAACGCCTACATCCGCGTGGTCGACCGCAGCAACAACAACGAGCTCGCCCGCTACGACCTCACCGAGGACGCCTCGACCGAAACCGCCATGGTGTTCGGCGAGCTGTACCGCAACGGGGCCGAGTGGAAGTTCCGCGCGATCGGCCAGGGCTACGCCTCCGGGCTCGCCGGTATCGCCCGCGACTACGGCGTGAACGTCTAAGGAACACTTCGAGGTTCGGAGGGGGCCCGGCAACGGGCCCCCTCGTCATGCGCCCGGGCAGCCCGGGAAGACTCCAGATCGCCCGCCGCCGCGGCGGGCGACACCGTTGGACATCCGGCGGTCCAGCGGCCACGCTGGTAACAGCGGCGTCAGAACAGTTTCATCAAACTAGCGCTCGGACGGGTCTACGTCCGGCCGACGCAAACGAAAGGTCCCCGCGTGGTCCTGCGTATTTTCGGCATGTCAATCATCGTGACGGTGCTGTCGCTCGCCGCCGCGCTGCTCTACGGAGGACCGACCGCGCTGGCGCTGGCCGCGATCCTCGGCATCCTCGAAGTGTCGTTGTCCTTCGACAATGCCGTCATCAACGCGACGGTGCTGGAGCGGATGAGCGCGTTCTGGCAGCGCATCTTCCTCACCATCGGCGTGCTGATCGCCGTGTTCGGCATGCGCCTGGTGTTCCCGCTGGCGATCGTCTGGGTCACCGCCGGGCTGAACCCGGTGAAGGCCTTCGATCTGGCGCTCAACCCGCCCGCCGACGGCGCCGCGAACTTCCCCAACGGTGACCCGAGCTACGAGACCCTGCTCACCGACGCGCACCCGCAGATCGCCGCGTTCGGCGGCATGTTCCTGCTGCTGCTGTTCTTGAACTTCATCTTCGAAGAGCGCGACATCACCTGGCTGTCCTGGCTGGAGCGCCCGCTGGGCAAGCTGGGCAAGCTCGACATGCTCTCGGTGGTCGTCGCGGCGGTCGGGCTGGTGCTCACCGCGGAGCTGATCGCCGCCGACGACAAGCGCGCCACCGTCCTGATCGCCGGCCTGCTCGGCATGATCACCTACATCGTGGTGGACGGTCTCGGCTCGATGTTCCACACCGAGGAGCACTCCGGCGACGGTCCCTCGGAGCTGGTCAAGGCGACGGGTAAGGCCGGGTTCTTCCTGTTCCTCTACCTCGAGGTGCTCGACGCGTCGTTCTCCTTCGACGGCGTGATCGGCGCGTTCGCGGTCACCTCCGACCCGATCATCATCGCCCTCGGCCTCGGCCTGATCGGCGCCATGTTCGTCCGCTCGATCACCGTCTACCTGGTGCGCAAGGGCACGCTCTCGGAGTACGTCTACCTCGAGCACGGCGCGCACTGGGCGATCGGCGCGCTGGCGGTCATCCTGTTCGTCTCGATCGGCGTGCACATCAGCGAGCTGATCACCGGCCTGGTCGGTGTCGCGTTCATCGGCGCGGCGTTCATCACCAGCGTGCTGCGCAACCGGCGCGAAGACGACGAAAAAGTGGACAGCGAACGAGAGCCGACCCCGGTAGGCTGATTTTCGGCAAGCAAGCCGAATACTCGTGCGGCAGCGGCCACTCCCTTGCGGAGCCCGCTGCCGTTTCCATATCTGTGTCACGCACACTGCCCGAGGGGGATCACGCCGATGGCGAACGACACCAACGCCGGTGGGGTCAACCTGTCGAAGGTGACCCTGTCGAAGGCGACCCCGAGCATCAACCTCACCAAACCCGGTGAGCAGCAGGGGACCATGCGGGTCAACCTGAACTGGTCCACCGGTTCGAAGGGTTTCTTCCGCCGGTCCAAGCCGGTCGATCTCGACCTCGGCTGCCTCTACGAACTGGCCGACGGCACCAAGGGCGTGGTGCAGGCGGTGGGCAACAACTTCGGCGCGCTCGATGCCGCGCCGTTCATCCAGCTCGACGGCGACGACCGCAGCGGCACCGCGGCCGGCGGCGAGAACATGCACATCAATCTCGCGCGGCCCGAGCTGTTCCGGCGCGTGCTGATCTTCGCCTTCATCTACGAGGGCGTGCCGAACTGGGCCGCCGCCGACGGTGTGGTCACGCTGTTCCCGACCGCGGGGCCGCAGATCGAGGTCCGGCTCGACTCCCCGGTGGACGGCGCCCGGTCCTGTGCGATCGCGCTGTTGCAGAACCAGGGCGCGGGCATCACCGTGCACCGGGAAGTGCACTACATCAACGGTGCGCAGAAGGAGATCGACGAGGCGTACCGCTGGGGCATGAACTGGCACAGCGCCCGTAAGTAGCTCACCGCACCGCGGCCACTGGACGTGGCGCGACGATGGGCGCCGCCGACGGTTTACGCGAGGCGAAGACCAGGCCGACCAACCCGACGGCGAGTCCGGCAACGGTCAACGGCCGCAACGGCTGATCGATCAGCACCCAGGCCAGCAGCGCGGTCACCGCGGGCGTGGCGAAGAACAGCCGGCCGACCCTGGTCGCGTCCCAGCGGCGCAGCATCGAGTTCAGCAGCAGGAACGCGACCATCGAGTTCACCAGCACCATCCAGGTGAGTGAGCCGGCGAACCTGGTCACGTCGGTCACGTGGATCTGACCGGTCAGCCAGGCGAGCAGGCCGGCCACCGGTGCGCTCACCACCACGTGCACCGCGGTGGACGCCCGCGAATCGACGTCCGGCACGAAGCGCTTCTGATACACCGTGCCGATGCTCAGGCCGAGCAGCCCGATCACGCACAGCAGCAAGCCGATCCGGGAAAAGTTCGACTGATCCATGACCGCCATCGCGACACCCACCCCGCCGATGCCGAAGCCGAACCACTGCCGCGCCGTGACGGTCTCGCCGAGCACCCCGGCGAACAACGCGATGACCACCGGATTCAAACCCTGCACCAGCGCGATCACCGCGCCGGACACGTGCTCGCCCATCGCCGTGTAGAACGCGCCGAACTGCACCGCCTGCATCAGCAATCCGGCCACCGCGACGTGCCGCCACTGCCGCCCGCGCGGCCAGGTCGCGCGCACCGCGAAGGCATATCCGACGAGCAGCACCCCGGCGATCGCGTAGCGCGCGAACAACACCATCATCGGAGGCGCGGCCCCGACCCCGATGATCCCGGCGATGAACGCGCTGCTCCACAGCACGACGAACAGCGGCTGCGCGGCCACCGACATGAACTGAGTCTTCACGGACCCTCCTGAAATAACCGCCTTGGGTGGTTACTACCGTCGCAGTCGACTGCGTAACCTGTCAAGGTGGTTACTATGAGAGGGTGTTCACCTTCGTCAGCGGCAACCTCGCCTTGGATTTCGCGGGCACGGTCAAGGCCCGTGCCACGACGTTCGACGACGCGCTCGACGCACCGGCCGCGCTCGCGGACTGGCTGGTCGCCGCCGAATTGCTCGACCGCGCACCCGATTGCGACGCGACGCTCTTCGACCGCGCCGTCCGCTTGCGTGAGGCCGCGTACCGGATGGCCATCGCGGTGTCCCAGGGCAAACCGGTCGCCGAGGTCGATCGCCGATTGGTCAACGACTGCGCCAAGGGCGAACTCCCGGCAATCAGTCTGCGGCTCAACGGCACCATCGCTCGCTCGGGTACCCCCGACGCCGCGCTCACCGCGATCGCCCGGTCCGCCATCGAGTTGCTCGGCAGCGCGGCCACGATCAAGGAATGCGGCCGCCCCGAATGCACTCGGCTCTACGTCGACGCCTCGCGCGGCGGCACCCGGCGCTGGTGCGACATGACCATCTGCGGCAACCGGGTCAAGAGCGCCGCGTTCCGCGCGAGGCACGCCGAATAAGTCGCTGAACTGCGCGTTCGGTGGACATTCAGGCCACGTTCAGTCGGCTCCGGATGCTGTGGGGGATCGATCGCCCACCGGTTCCGGCGATCCGACCCGAACTGGAGGAACGATGACCACCACCCCGAATGTGCTGCTCGTGCACGGCGCCTGGGCCGACGGGTCCGGCTGGAACAAGGTGATCGAGCGGCTGTTCGACCGCGGCTTCGGCACCGTGGTGGCCAGTCAGCTGCCGCTGCGCGGCTTCGCCGAGGACGTCGCCGTCGTCACCCGCGACCTGGACGCGCTGACCGGGCCGACCATCCTGGTCGGCCACTCCTACGGCGGCGCGGTGATCAGCCAGGCGGGTTCGGGCCGGGCCGACGTCACCGGGCTGGTGTACGTCGCCGCGTACGCGCCCGCCGCGGGGCAGTCCGCGTTCCAGATCAACCAGGAATTCGGGCCGGGGCTGCCGAGCGGCGCGGATCTGGTGAACATCGGCGCGGACGACGCCCCGGATCTGATCATCGCCCGCGATCGCTACCACGCCGACTTCGCCGCCGACGCCGATCCGCGCGAGGCCGCGCTGCTCGCCGCCACGCAGAAGCCGACTTCCGTTCTCTCCCTGACCGGTTCGGGCACCGCGACGCCCGCATGGGAACAACTGCGCGACAACACCTGGTACCAGATCTCCGAGCTGGACGCGATGATCCCGCCGGACCTGGAGACCAAGATGGCGTATCGGGTGGCGACCGAGGACCACATCGTGTCGCTGGCCACCGGGCACGCGTCGATGGTCACCGAGCCGGACGCGATCGCCGATCTCATCGCGCGGGCGGCCGGGCGGTAGACCGCGGGAGGTCAGCTGCTGGGCACGCCGTCGGCGGGTGCGCCGAGCAGTTCGTCGATGAGTTCGAGATACCTTGTGGCACCGATTGTTTCGGCGTGCGAGCGGGCCTCGCAACGCAGTTCAGCGGCGCGCTCGAGCTCGTCGTTGTCGTGGCAGACCGCAGCCAGTTCCAGCAAGGCCGGGATCAGTTCGACCGGCGAGTCGTAGCGGCGCAGCAGCGCGACGGCCTGGTCGAGCTGGTCGGCGTCGACACCGCCCGGTGCGGCCAAAGCCGTTGCGCGCAAGGCTCTTCCGATGGTTCCGGGGGTATCCCACCGGCGGGCCAGTTCGAGTTCCGTCGCGGCGAGTGCGTGGGCCTGTTCGCGCTCGCCGAGGCGCACGAGTTCCATGGCCGCGGAGCTGCGCCACGGGATGTGGGCCGGGTTGCGGATGCCCACCGCGGCGACGCGACGGCCGCAGTCCATGAAGTGCGCGATCGCTGGGCGGGAGTCGCCGCGAGCGGCGCAGACCAGGCCTTTGACGTGGATGACCACGGTCCACTCCCAGGTCTCCGGGTTGGCGTGGTCGGTCACGCTGTCGAGCCACCGCTCGGCCTCGGCCAGCCGGCCGAGACCGAGCAGGGCGTGCGCGTACTGGGCGACCAGCGCGAGCGGCGGCCGGATGGACTCGTCGCCCAGCGTGCCGACCATCGGCGCGACCTCGCGCAACGCCCGGCGGTAGTCGCCGCAGCGCAGCAGCACCTCCGAGCGCAGGATGAGACGGTAGACGTCGATGGTGCCGAAGTGATGATCGTTGCGCTGTTCGCTGAGCTGCCGGGCCAGCGCGAGATCGCCTGCCCACATCGAAAGGTGCGCGAGCAGGCCGATCAGCTGCCGCGGCAACACATCCCAGCCGCGGGCCGGATCCGGCTCGGCGGGGAAGCGGGCGATCGTCTCGCGCGCGGTGCGTTGCACGCCGAAGGCGTCATCCCAGGTGAGGACCGCCGTGGTGATCTGGTCGGTCGATCCCGAGGCGCGCAGACCGGCGATGAAGTCGCGCCAGGTCGCCGAGGTGAGTCCGGCCACCGCCCACGATGCGGATCGAATATTTCTGGCCGCCTGTGGGTTTCGTTCCTCGGTTTCGGCCAGCACCTCGCCGACCAGTGCCATCGCCGCAGTGGCCTGCCAGCGCGTCGACATCGTCCAAGCCAGCGGGATGAGGGCGGTCGGCGCGACGCGGCGCTCACGCTGGCTGTGCAGCGCCTCTTCCAAATGCGCGCGGGCCGCCGCCGGGTTGGTCCACAGTTCGAGCTGGCCGAGGCGAACGAGGATATCGTCGCGACCCTGCGGCGCGGTGATCCGCAAGGCCGCCGCCAGTTGCCGCACGGCCTCGGCGATCAAGCCCTGGCGCAGGCCTTCCTCGGCCGCGTCCAGCAGCACGACCGTCCAGCCGGAGTATTGGACGCCCACCAGGTCACCCAAGTAGGCCGCGACCTGCCGGGCCGAATACCCGGCACTGCGCGCCTGTTCGGCGGCGGCGATCCGGATGCGATCGGTGTCGGCGCGGCCGCCGAGCCGGCGAATCGTGTTGCTGATCAAAGGATGACGCAGAACCGGCGGTGCCGCCGAGGCCAGAATACCGCTGGCGGCGAGCAATTCGCAGCGATCGCGCACCACGCCCACCGGCTCGGCGCAGGCGGCCGCGAGCACCTCGATGGTCGGGGCGAGGTCTTGCAGCACGGCGAGTGCGCGCAGCATTGCGGCGCCGCTCGGCGAGTACCGGTCGAGCAGTCGGCTGATCGACCGTGAATAGCAGCCGTCGGGTAGGTATTCCGGAATGCGGCCATGGTCGCGGAGTGCGGCGAGGTCGGTGATCAATGCGCCGGCCAGCAGCGGGATATCGGCCGTGGCCTGCTGGATGTCGGCGGCCAGTCCCGGCGGGCACATCGTGCCGGTGCGGCGTTCGTAGAGTGCCTCGATGGCGGCGACGCTGAGCCCGCCGGGGCGCAGTATCGCGACTGCGAGTGGTTCGAGCCGGGCATGTAGATCGAGAATGGAAGGCTCCCAAGAGCTTTCATCCAATGCCAGGACGAAAAGCACAGGCATTCTGCGTAGTCGCGGCGCCACGGCAGTCAGTACCCGGACGGAGCGCTCGTCCAGCTGTTCCGCGCCGTCCACCAGTACGACGAGCGGTTCTGTGGCCGATGCTTCGATCAGCAGGGCGCACAACGCTTCTGCCACCTGAGCGTCAGTGTCCCGAGTCGAGATCGCGGAGCCCATCAGCTCCCCGATCAAGCCGGTCTGCTGTGCGCCGTCGAATGGTGGCAGCAGGTCGATCCGCCGCGCACCGGGCACCCGTCTCGCCACCTCGTCGAGCAGCTGGGTCTTGCCGTAACCGGGGCGCGCCGAGATCACCACCAGCCCACCGTTGCCCGCGGCCGCGCTCGCCGTCCACGCCGCGATCCTGGTCAGCTCGTGGTCACGCTCGAAGACCAGCGGCGCGGCCGAATCGGGCTGCGGCCACAGCGCAGCCACCATGCCGAGCCGACCGCCGACTGCCTCGTCCGCCGCTGGCGTCGAAAGTTCGGATACAGCAGCATCTTCCGATGCCGTCGCTGAGCGTGATTCGGCCGACGACTGCCGGACCAGGCCGTGTGCCACCTCGCCTACCGAGTCGGAGGCGGTCCCGTGAAACGCTCCCTCGGTCACGTCGGGCACTTCGGCGCCAAGAGTTCGGCTCTCCTGATTCGCAGCGCCGTCCGGCAGCACGCCCGCGACCGCGGCAACGGCCATCGATGCCGACGCGAGCTGGGACTTTGTGCTCGAAATACTTTGGTGCCCTTCGGATCCGGTTCGGGACGGAGCCGGTTGCACCAGGCTTTCCCCGGCCAGGATCTGCTTGTGCAGCGAGCGGAGTTCCGCACCCGGTTCCACACCCAGCTGATCCACCAGCAGATTCCGGGTCTCGCGGTAGACGTCCAGCGCTTCGGACTGGCGGCCGCGGGAGTACAGCGCGCGCATCAGCACGGCGCGGGGGCGTTCGCGCAGTGGATGTTCCGCGGTGAGCACGCGCAGGCGATCGATCACCTCGTCGGAACGGCCCAGTGCGACAGCGACATCGAGGCTGTCCTCGACCACCGCCAGCCGTCGTTCGGCCAGCGCCATCCGTTGCCGTTGCGCGAACGGGCCGGGCAGTCCGGCCAGCGGTTCGCCCGAATACAAGGCGAGGGCCTGCGCGTATCGGGCCTCGGCCAGTGTCCACTCACCCGCTTCGCGCGCCCGGCCTGCCTCGCCGACCAGCCGGTCGAACACGCCGAGGTCGGTCTGCTCGTCCTCGATCCGCAGCTGATATCCACCGTGCCCGGACAGCAGCACCGCCGGCGGTGTTCGCGGCTTACGGTCCGGCTCGAGCACCCGGCGCAGGGCCGACACGTAGGTCTGGATCACGCCGACGCCGCTGGCCGGCGGCACACCGTCGTACAGCGCGGCCAGCAGGCTCGCCGCCGACACCCACTGCCGCCGCCGGAACGCCAGCACGCACAGCACCGCGCGCCGCTGGGGCGGACCGAGCGGCAGGACCGCGTCGGCCAGGTGCGCTTCCACCCCGTTGAGCAGCGTCAATCGCAGCACGGCGGGCGAGAGGGTGCCCGCGTCCGCCTGATCCATCCGTTCTCCACTGCCTCGTCGCGTCGCTAGCCCGACCAGCGTAAACGGACCGGCGTCCCGTCAGCGCGGACGGATGCTCCGCGCAGGTGCGCCGTCGACGCTGATCACTACGGGCGGCAGTGACCGCATCCGCGTCCGAGCTGGGCCGATGGCAATCGTCGAGCAACCGGTCGGCGGTGACCGCCACCCAGTGCGTCCATGCAGGTAGTGACGCACCTCGCAGCGCAAAATGCGGCGACGGATCACCGTGGTCCAGGCCGCGATCAACCACTGCTCGGCAATACGCGGCGGCGACGTGAGTCAGCTCAAGCCGAGCCGGTGGGCCTCGGCGATCGCTTGCGGTCGATCGCGGACGTGGAGTTTCGCGAACAGCGAGTTGATATGGCTCTTGACGGTGCTGACCCCGATGAACAATTCCTTGGCGATCTCGGAGTTGTTGCGTCCCTTGGCAATCAGTGTGAGTACGTCGATTTCCCTTGCACTGAGGCCCAATTCGGACACCGCGGACGGAGCCGTCGGTTCGGCGGCGGGGGCCGACAACGAGGCGACCAGCCGCTGACCGACCTCGGCGGCGAACGTCGCCTGACCACCCGCGACCGATCGAATGGCCGTGGCGATCTCCCGGCGCCCCGCGTCCTTGGTCAGATACCCACGCGCACCGGCCCGCAACGCGCCCGCGATCGATTCGTCGTCGGCGTAGGTGGTCAGCACCAGAACGGCGGTCCCGGAATGCTCCGCCGTGATCGCGGCCGTGGCGGCGACGCCGTCGAGGACCGGCATCCGCAGATCCATCAGCACGACGTCCGGCGCGAAACGGTGCACCAGCTCGACGGCCTCCGCCCCGTCACGGGCCTCGCCGACCACCTGGATATCCGGCAGCAGGGACAGCACGGTGGTCAGCCCCTCCCGCACGATGGTCTGATCGTCGGCCACCACCACCGTGATCATCGCTGCGGCACCGTCATTCGCACTGTCCACCGGTCACCTGCCTTTCCCGCCTCGGCCGTGCCACCCAGCGCGCCGATCCGCTCGCGCATCCCGAGCAGCCCGGCGCCCATCCCCGAGGCCGACAGTAATCCGAGCCGGTCGGACAGCGGATTCGAGGCGACCAGTTCCACCTGTTCCGCATCGATCGACAACCGCAGTTCGACCTCCGTGCCCGGCGCGTGCTTGCGGGCATTGGTCAGCGACTCCTGCGCGCCGCGGAGCAGCGCGACGCGCACCTGCTCGCCGAGTTGCTCGGCATCGCCCGACAGATGCATGGTCACGCGACCGCCCGCGTTGCGATGCTCGGTCGCCAATCGTTCGAATTCGACTGGTAGGTCTATCCTTTCGGCCCGCAGCGCACCGACGACCTGCCGCGCGTCATCGAGCCCGGACGCGGCCAGTTCCCGTGACGCCCGGACCTTGTCGGCCGCCCGTTCCGTCTCGCCCGCCTCCAGCAGCGCGTCCGCGGCGTCGAGCTGCAACACCAATCCGCCCAGGGTGTGTGCGAGCACGTCGTGCACCTCGCGGGCGATCCGCCCGCGTTCGGCCAGCGTGGCCGCCCGATCGCGCTCCGCCCGGATCTCCCGGCTCTGCTCCACCAGCAACCGATTCTGTTCGGCGGTCACCCGAAACTGCCTGCGGCTCAACCCCATCAGCGCGACCAGCACCACACCGGCAAGCAGCCCCAGGTAGGCGCTGGGCGTGTGGTGCGCCGCCACCGACGACACCCCGACGGCGATCACCTCGACGCCGATGATCAACGCCCCGAACGCGATCGAATGCTGCACCACGGCGACACTGGCGAACGCGGCGGCGAGCAGCGGGACCAGCGACCCGCCCACCTGCGCGACGGTCAGACCGCTGAAGACCGCCATCACCCCGAGCACCGATCCGCTCACCCACGGCCGCCCCATCGGCCCCACCGCCCAGACCAGCAGCGCGAGCCCGGCGATACCGACCATGACCAGGACCGGTATCCCCCGCCGCGCGAGCTGGTCGTCGCGGAGCAGCACGACCATGGCGACGACCCCGGCCAGGCGCAACAGCCTGTTCGGGGTCGTCGGGGCGATGTACGCGCCGGCCGGCATCAGCTCAGTGTGCCCGAACCATCGGCCGCGAACCGGTCAGCCGTTCGGCGCGCGCCGAGATGACCAGCATCCGGCCGAGCCGGTTGACCGCGAGCAGCACGATGATCGCGCCCGCCGAGACCGCGGCTTGTGCCCCGATGTTCACCGCGACCACGTCGATGCCGATGCGCACCGCGATCAACACCACCCACAGCGCCGAGGCGAACGCGCCGGTGCGCACCATCAGTTGCCCGTCGGTCCGGGCGAATTTCGACAGCACGCCCATCAGCGCGCCGACCGCCAGCCCGAGCACGCCCTCGAAGACCAGCAGCGCGATATCCACGGTGTGCAGCGCGGGGGCGTTGTCCGCGGAGGTGAAGAGCAGCACGCCGACGATGCCGAGCACCAGCGGCCCGCGCCACATCCGGGCCGGATCGAACGGCCGCCATTGGTTCTGCCGATAGATGATCCAGCCGAGTATCGCGATCGCCAGCACCGCGGTGAGCAAGTTGTTCGAGGTCATGCCCATAACCCTCGGGGAATCGCCGGTTATCCGGCACCACCCGGGGGTGGAACCGCGGGTGGAATCCGGGACTAGACCGGGATCAACTCACCCGGCGCGAACCGCGGCACCGCGGGCGGCACGGGCCGAAACCCACGCGGCATGGCCCGCAGGAACAGGAAGAACAGCGCGACCAACAGCACCGCCCGCCCCCACACGCCGAACTGGACGAGCTTCTCCATCTGCTCCGCCGGGCGGCCGGTGCCCAGCGCGTAGAAGTACCGGAACACGCCGATCCCGAGGGCCGCGTCGGCGACGAAGTACGCCACGATCGCCGCCCACGGCACGTTCAGCAGCACCAGGAACGGCACCAGCCACAACGTGTACTGCGGCGAATGCACCTTGTGGAACAACAGGAATCCACACAGCATCGCGGCGCTCACCCCGACCCAGGGGAACACGCCCGAGGCGAGATACCGCTTCCAGCCGAGCCACATGGCCAGCGCGAACGCCGCCAGGATCAGCGTCGGCGAGGCGATCGACACCACCTGCTGGAACAGCGCTTCGCTCTGCGTGTCGGTCCCGAACAGCTGCCGAAGTCCCCAGTACCAAATGGAATTCGTGGTGATGTCGGCCTGCCGCAACTGCTGGAAGGTGATCGACGCGCGCCAGCCCTCGTAGCCGGCCAGCGCGAACGGCAGGTTCACCGCGACCACGGTGGCGATGGCCGCGCCTGCCGTCATGAGCGCGCCACGAACGTCCAGACCCGGTTCGTCCCGATCGCGTTCGACGCCGCCGGTGAGCACGTACGCCAGCAGCGGCAGCACGAAAATCCCCGGATAAAGCTTGAGGCAGAAGCCGAGGCCGAGCAGGATAGCGGCCAGAATTCCCCTCGTACGCAACGAATATCGGGTCAGCGTGGCGACCACATACACCGCGGCCACCGCCGTGCACACCACCGGAAGTTCCCAGTTGTGGAAGGCATAGAGCACCAGCGGCGGACCCACCGCCCACAGCAACGCCGCGCGTCCCGCGAGCCGGGCCAGCATCCAGGCGGTCAGCAACGCGAACGGCGCGAGCAGCAGCGCGGAGTGCCGCAAGAAGTCGGCGTCGTTGTGCGCGCCGAGCGCACCGAGCCACATCAAAGTGCCACTGAGCACCGGGTATTCGACCGCGCCGCCGACCAGTGCGCCGTCCTCGGTGATGCCGCCCCGCACATACGGAAAGACGTGCTCGTTGATGTCGCGGCCGAGCCAGAGGAACTGGATGTCGGAATAACAGACATCCGAATCCTTGCTGGTGTCGAATACCGTGCTGCGCCCGTCCGCGGTGAACGGCCCACCCGCACAGCGGGCTTTGTTCGCATACCCGAGCGCGAGCGTGAGCCCGCACAGCACCAGCACCACCGCCGCCAGCGCCGCGCGACGAGGCACGCGGCGCGCGATCAGGTCGCTGACGGCGAGTCCGGATGGCATGTGGACCACCCTAAGCGGCGAGCTACGCCCACGCCCGCGTTCCCTCGCCGATGGGATCGATTTCAGTGGTCAGGGGCGGTTCATGTAGCCTTGTCGGGTTGCTGACGCAACGACCCTCCTGCCACGGAGAGCCCGTGGCCGTTTCCTAGTCCACAGGAGGTGATTGGTCCGTGCGTCATTACGAAGTGATGGTTATCCTCGATCCCAGTCTGGACGAGCGCACCGTAGCCCCGTCTCTCGAGACGATGCTCACCGTGGTTCGTACCGAAGGCGGCAAGGTCGACAAGGTCGATATCTGGGGCCGCCGCCGGCTGGCCTACGAGATCGCCAAGCAGGCCGAGGGCATCTACGCGGTGGTCGATCTGACCGCGGAGCCCGCGACCGTGAGCGAACTCGACCGCCAGCTCGGCCTGAACGAGTCGGTGTTGCGCACCAAGGTTCTGCGCCACGACAAGTAGTCCAGCAACCCTCGATTGCGTCGGTGCCTGACTCTAGGCTCTAGCGCAACAGCGAGATGCGGACTGCACCCCGAGCAGGAGGAACCACATGGCAGGCGACACGGTCATCACCGTCATCGGAAACTTGACGGCCGACCCCGAGCTTCGATTCACGCCCGCGGGAGCGGCGGTGGCTAATTTCACCGTCGCATCGACACCCCGGATGTTCGACCGTAATTCGAACGAATGGAAAGACGGCGAAGCGCTGTTCCTGCGCTGCAATATCTGGCGCGAGGCTGCGGAAAATGTCGCCGAAAGCCTGACCCGGGGTTCCCGAGTCATCGTGAGCGGGCGGCTGAAGCAGCGCTCCTACGAAACCGCTCAGGGTGAGAAGCGCACCGTCGTCGAACTCGAGGTCGACGAAGTCGGCCCCTCGTTGAAGTACGCCACCGCGAAGGTCAACAAGACCAGTCGCGGCGGCGGTGGCGGCGGTGGCGGCTTCGGATCCGGCGGCAGCGGTGGCTCCGGCGGCGGCAACGCCCCGGCCGGCTCCGGTGGTGGCGGTCGTTCCGGCGGTGCCGAGGACGATCCTTGGGGCAGTGCGCCCGCGGCCGGCTCCTTCGGGGGCGGCGGCCGCGTAGATGACGAACCGCCGTTCTGATAACGGCAACTCATAGGTCTGCCTTGCGTGGACCATCACTGATTACGGAGTAAAAGACCATGCCTAAAGCGCCAGCGCGCGAAAAGGTGCTCAAGAAGAAGGCCTGCGCATTCTGCAAGGAAGCCAAGTCCGGAATCGTCAACATCGATTACAAGGACACGGCACTGCTGCGTAAGTACGTCAGCGATCGCGGCAAGATCCGCGCCCGCCGCGTCACCGGCAACTGCGTGCAGCACCAGCGTGACATCGCGGTTGCCGTCAAGAACTCGCGTGAGGTGGCCCTGCTTCCTTACGTGTCGACGGCTCGCTGAGTAAGGGAGACACGCAAATGAAGTTGATTCTGACTGCTGACGTGGACAACCTCGGTGCGCCCGGCGACACCGTCGAGGTCAAGGACGGCTACGGCCGTAATTTCCTGCTGCCGCGCGGACTGGCGATCGTGGCCAGCCGTGGCGCCGAGAAGCAGGTCGCGGGCATCCGCCGGGCGCAGGACGCCCGCAAGGTGCGCGATCTGGATCACGCCAACGAACTGAAGCAGGCCATCGAGAACCTCGATGCGGTCTCGCTCTCGGTGAAGACGGCGGGCACCGGCAAGCTGTTCGGCTCGGTGACCCAGGCGGACGTCGCCTCGGCCATCAAGACCGCCGGCGGGCCCGTGGTCGACAAGCGCAGCATCGAGCTGCCGAAGTCGCACATCAAGTCGACCGGCAAGCACGGCGTCGTGGTGCACCTGCACCCGGACGTGGTGGCCAAGTTCGACCTGACGGTCGCTGCCAGCTGATATAGCACCACTTCGAAGGCCACTCCCGTGTTCGGCACGGGGGTGGTCTTCGGCTGTGCGCTGCAGCCCACTTCTCTGAATAACTCATAGTTTGCCCGCTGGGCAGCTCTGCCATTCGGAACATTCTCGGCAAATCCGTGCTGGTCATCGGGGTCCCCGGTGCCGGGCCTGTGGATTACTCGGGAAACCGACCGGTGGCAATGTGATTCAGCTCATACCCGTCACCCATGCTGTTAACCCAACACGCCCGGCTGTTCAACTTGGTCGACACGCCGCGACTTTATTCATCCACACGTGGATAGCCGCGGAAATCGATATCTATCAGCGGGTTCTGGCTGGATGACCTGGGTTTTCCCCAAGTTGTCCACAGGGGGTGCACACCGTTAGGTGAACAGTCCCCAACTTATCCACAGCTGTGTGCACAGTACGGTTTGTTGACCGCCCTCGGGTCGCCTAGGTTCGTCCCTACGTCGTGGTAGGCGCGGCCCGAACGTCCGGAATTCATGGATCTCGCAACGGTAGCTGGAACTCGCAGGTGGCCTCGGCCGGCGTGCGAGCGGCGGACACTGCCGCTGCGCCATACGTGTCGGAGCCGGAGAGTAGGACCAATCATCAATAGGGTGAGCCCGGTAGGTGGAGAGAGGACGGTCGAGTCTCATGGCAGTCGTCGATGACCGCGGGCATGCGAACTTCCCGCCCGAGCCGCCCGGTGAAGACTTCGGGCGTCAGCCACCGCACGACATGGCGGCCGAGCAGTCCGTGCTCGGCGGCATGCTGCTGAGCAAGGACGCGATCGCCGACGTCATCGAGGTGATGCGCCCCGGCGACTTCTACCGCCCCGCCCACCAGCTCATCTACGACACCATCCTCGACCTCTACGGTCGCGGCGAACCCGCCGACCCGGTGACCGTCTCGGCCGGCCTGGACCGCCGCGGCGAACTCAAGCGCATCGGCGGACCCCCCTACCTGGTCACCCTCACCCAGACCGTCCCCACCGCGGCCAACGCCAGCTTCTACGCCGAGATCGTCGCCGAGAAGGCCATCCTGCGCCGCCTCGTCGAGGCAGGCACCCGGATCGTCCAGTACGGCTACGCCGGCGCCGACGGCCAGGACGTCGCCGAGGTCGTCGACCGCGCCCAGGCCGAGATCTACGAGGTCACCGACAAACGCACCACCGAAGACTTCCTCCCGCTCGAGGAACTCCTCCAGCCCACGATGGACGAAATCGACTCCATCGCCAGCCGCGGCGGCATCTCCCTCGGCGTCCCCACCGGCTTCACCGAACTCGACGAACTCACCAACGGCCTCCACCCCGGCCAGATGATCATCGTCGCGGCCCGCCCCGGCGTCGGTAAAGCCCTGGCCCTCGACACCCCGCTGCCGACCCCTAGCGGCTGGACCACCATGGGCGAGGTACGTGTCGGCGACGAACTCCTCGATGCCAACGGCCACCCCACCCGCGTCGTAGCCGCCACCGACATCCTCACCGACCGCCCGTGCTACGAGGTCGAATTCTCCGACGGCACAGTGCTCGTCGCGGACGAGGAACACCAGTGGCTCACCGATACCCGGGCCTCCCGGCGGTCCGCGCGGCAGGCGGCGACCGGTTACCGCCAGCGCATCTTCGCCGCAGTCCGCACCACCGGCGACATCGCGAGCACGCTGCGCTGCACCACCGCCGATCGCAGGCTCAACCACTCCGTCGCCAACGCGCAGCCGCTACAGTTGCCGGCCCGCGACCTGCTGGTGCCGCCGTACACCCTCGGTGCCTGGCTCGGGGACGGTACGTCCGCGGCCGCGCAGCTCACCTCGGCGGACCCGGAGATCGTCGCCCGCATCGAAGCCGAAGGGCTGGTGGCCGTCCCGTCGCGGTCCGCGCACCTGCGATATCAGCTGCAACTGCCTGCCGACGAACCGATCTCGGCGCGCGAATGCGTGGTGTGCGGTGTGGAGTTCGTTCCGTTCACCAGCGAGGTTCGTACCTGCGGCCGCTCGTGTGGCGGCAAGGCACGGTTCTACTCCGCGCCGGTCGCCGCACCCACTTGCACGCACTGCGGTGGCCCGTCTATCGGGCTGCGACTGTGCCAGTCCTGCCGAAACACGGTGGGAAGTGTGCAGGCTCGACTGCGGACGATCGGTGTGCTCGGCGACAAGCACATTCCGACGCAGTATCTGCGATCCAGTGAGGCACAGCGACGTGCGCTGCTCGCGGGTCTGCTGGATACGGATGGCACTTTGACGCATGGCGGTTCGGTCCAGTTCGCGGTCACCAACGAGCGGTTGTTCCGGGACGTTCAAGAGCTGGTGGTCAGCCTCGGATACCGCTGCCATGTCTCGACCAAGCGGGTTCGTGGCCGGTCCGAGAGTTCTTCGACCGCCTTCACCATGACCTTCGCCACCGACGACGAAGTATTCGGTCTGTACCGGAAGGCGTTGCTGCACAAAGAACGCCGAGCCGGCCACAGCACCGCACGATCCGGTTCCCGGTACATCGTGGACGTCCGGCGCATCGACAGCGTGCCCGTCCGCTGTGTGGAAGTCGACAACGCCGACCATCTCTACCTGGCCGGGCGATCGATGGTGCCGACGCACAACTCCACGCTCGGCATGGATTTCATGCGCAGTTGCTCGATCAAGCATGGGTTGCCCAGCGTTATTTTCTCGCTGGAGATGAGTCGTACGGAAATTGTCATGCGTCTGTTGTCGGCCGAGGCGAAGATCAAGCTCGGGGATATGCGGTCGGGGCGGATGAGTGATGACGACTGGACCAAGCTGGCGCGGCGGATGAGTGAGATCAGTGAGGCGCCGCTGTTCGTCGACGACTCACCGAACTTGACCATGATGGAGATTCGGGCGAAGGCGCGGCGGCTCAAACAGCGTCATGATCTGAAACTTGTTGTGGTGGACTACCTTCAGCTGATGTCCTCGGGTAAGAAGGTCGAATCCCGGCAGCAGGAAGTCTCGGACTTCTCCCGAAGCCTGAAGCTGCTCGCCAAGGAACTCGAGGTTCCGGTGATCGCGATCAGTCAGCTGAACCGTGGTCCCGAACAGCGAACCGACAAGCGCCCCATGGTGTCCGACCTTCGTGAATCCGGATCGCTCGAGCAGGACGCCGACATGGTCATCCTGCTGCACCGCCCGGACGCCATCGAACGCGACGACCCGCGCGGCGGCGAAGCCGACCTGATTGTCGGTAAACACCGTAACGGCCCCACCGCCACCATCACCGTCGCCCACCAGCTGCACCTCAGCCGGTTCGTGGACATGGCCCGCGGCTAGATCTCAGTGTAGGGTTTCAGCTCGCGTTGCACTTGTCTCAGCGAGGATTGCACTGCGTTGCACTTGTGCAGAGTTCGCGAGACGCAGCAGGTCAGAGCACTTGCGACGGCGGAACCTTGGCCACCAGGCAGGGCAACGAAGCGGGACGCAAGGACGACTGGACGGTGAAGTCGTTGTGAGACAACGGGAATGCCGCAGGTCAAACGCTCGGCGAGTGCAGTCCGCGGTGAGACCGTACACTCCTTTCGATATCGGACGGAAGGTCAGGTGGTGGGGATGTCGAGTTCGGCGAGCAGGTGCCGGACGCGGGTTTCGATTTCTTCTCGGATCGGGCGGATCGCGGCGACGTCCTGGCCGGCGGGGTCGTCCAAGGCCCACTTTTCGTAGCGGCGGCCTGGGTAGAGCGGGCAGGCGTCACCGCAGCCCATGGTGATGATGACGTCGGCGGCTTGCAGAATCTCTTCGGTCCAGGGTTTGGGGAACTCGCAGGTGATGTCGATGCCGACTTCGCGCATGGCTTCGACTGCGGCGGGGTTGATTTCGTCGCCGGGCTCCGAACCGCCGGACCAGGCGACGGCTTTGTCCGCGGCGAGGTGGGTGAAGAACCCGAGCGCCATCTGCGAGCGACCCGCGTTGTGGGTACACAGGAACAGCACGGTCGGCTTGCCGGTGTGGGCTTTGCCTTCGACCTTGGCCAGGGCGTTGAGGCGTTGGCGGGCGAAGCGTTCGGCCAGCAGCGGTAGGAAGTTGACCACCGTTGCCCGGCCAGCGAATTGGTCGTAGGAGGAGTGCAGGAATCGTTCGATGGTTTCGATTCCGAATGTGCCGTCGAACTCGCGTTGCAGGCGGGTGGCCGCGGTCTTGAGCGCGAGTTGCTGGTCGATGGTGAGTACTTCGATGGCGTGGGCGAGGGGGCTGTCACTCATAAGGGTGTTCCGTTGTTCGCAGGGCGGTAGGGATTAAGCGGGTGAGGTGAGTTCGGTGAGCAACTGCTCGACGCGGCCAGCGATGTCGTCGCGGACCAGGCGCATCCGTTCGATGCCGTCGATACCGCGTTCGGAGGGTTCGTCGGTGTCCCAGTTGATGATTCGCACACCGTCGACAGGTTCGACGTGTGCTTCGCGGCCGAGGGTGACAACCAGGTCGACCGTGCGCAGCAGTGCGGGATCGATGGGCTTGGGTGACTCGTCGCCGATGTCGATGCCGAGTTCCAGCAGCGATTGCACCGACAGATCGTTGAGCGTTCCGGATGGGTTCGTGCCTGCGGAGTTGACTTCGACGCGCCCGTGCGCGGCGTGGCGCATCAGCCCGGCGGCCATCTGGGATTTGCCACCGTTCTTGACGCAGACGAACAGCACGGCTGGAGTGGCGCTCACGATTGCGACGCCCCGTCCTCCTCGGCAGCAGCCGTGGGTGTGGCAATGGACGCCTGGAACCGCTTGCGTAGCGCCAGGGACACGTAGACCAGGCCGACCAGAACCGGGACTTCGATCAGGGGTCCGACGACACCGGCGAGGGCTTGCCCGGAGGTGGCGCCATAGGTGGCGATCGCGACGGCAATGGCGAGTTCGAAGTTGTTGCCCGCAGCGGTGAACGCGAGCGTGGTGGTGCGTTCGTAGCCCAGGCCCATGACCGCGCCGAACAGGTAGCCGCCGCCCCACATGATGGCGAAGTAGGCCAGCAGCGGGATCGCGATGCGCACGACATCCACCGGCTGGGAGGTGATCTGCTTGCCTTGCAGCGCAAACAGAATCACGATCGTGAACAACAGCCCGTAGAGCGCCCACGGCCCGATGCGGGGCAGGAACGTCGCTTCGTACCAGTCACGGCCTTTGGCGCGTTCGCCGAAGCGGCGAGTGAGATACCCGGCGAGCAGCGGTATGCCGAGGAAGATCAGCACCGATTTCGCGATCTGCCAGGGCGAGGTGTCGATGGTGGTTTGTTCCAGGCCGAGCCAGCCGGGCAGCACCGAGAGGTAGAACCAGCCGAGCACGGCGAACATGATCACCTGGAACATCGAGTTCAGCGCGACCAGCACTGCGGCGGCTTCGCGGTCACCGCAAGCCAGGTCGTTCCAGATGATCACCATCGCGATGCAGCGCGCCAGCCCGACGATGATCAGTCCGGTGCGATACTCGGGTAGATCCGGTAGCAGCAGCCACGCCAGGGCGAACATCAGCGCGGGACCGAGGACCCAGTTCAATACCAGCGAACCGATCAGCAGCTTGCGGTCGCCGGTGACGGTGTCGAGGCGGTCGTAGCGGACCTTGGCCAGCACCGGGTACATCATGATCAGCAGCCCGATCGCGATCGGCAGCGAGATTCCGTCGATCTCGACCGCGCTGACCGCGTCACCGAGACCGGGAATCAGGCGGCCGAGCAAGAGTCCGGCGGCCATGGCGACGCCGATCCACACCGGCAGGAACCGATCCAGAGTGGACAGTTTGCCGACGACGCCCTGCTCGGCGGCAGTGGTTTCCACGCTCACGCGTTCACTCCCGCGCCGCTTTCGGTCAGCAAGACCTCCGAGAGTCGTTGCAGCGCTTCGGGAACCACCTTGTAGTAGACCCAGGACGCGCGCCGTTCGCTGGTCAGCAACCCGGCTTCGCGCAGCACTTTGAGGTGATGGGAGATCGTCGGTTGGCTAATGTCGAATCCGTCCGACACATCGCAGACACAGGCCTCCTGGCTTGCCCGAGACGCGATCGAACTCAGCAGCCGCAATCGCACGGGATCGGCCAGCGCCTTGAACACGTTCGCCAACTGCGCGGCGTCCGCAATGGAGAGGGGTTGCTTGGCCAAGGGGACGGCCGAGCACGCCTGGACCGGTGTTATCGTCAGCTCTGGCTTCGACATTCGTCTATATTGATCGATATCGAAATCAGGCGCAAATGAACATTCGTCGACATCCCTCCACTGAGCCTTCGCCGATGAAATACACAGGCGAGCAGAACCGACCGACAGCAAAGCCGACCTGATAACTGGTCTCGTTTAGAGACCATAGCGACCGTTCGGCAAACACCGACCTGAAGCGCTGCGACACTAGGTGTTGTGCTGCACGGACTTGTCACCCACCAGATGTAGACTTCAACGACCACCAAACCCAAGGTGGCCGGGGACAGAAACCCCGCAGTAAACGCCGAGGCCCTGCCGGAGCGTGAACTCTGGCAGGACCTCGGACTTGTCTTTGGCGAGACCTCTCCGATGTTAGGTCACTTCGTGCCGGCCGGTGCGGTCGGTGTCTAAGTGGTGCACGCGAGAGTTTGTGTTTCACCAGGGCTGAGGCCTGAACCGAGGAGCTGCACATGAATGTGCGCACTGAGGGTACTGGGCTCAACGCCGCCCAGATCGAGGCCGCCGAGACTGGCCTGACCGCGATGGGAGCCCCAGAGGTCACCATCTTCATCACCGACAATTTCGTGGACGAGGTCCGCGATCTCACCGGAGACAGCACCTATCGCGTCGAACGAGGTGCGGGTGTCGTCGCGGCGAAGTTGATACAACTCACCGACGGCCCGGTCATCGTCATCAACGCCCCGGAGATCGGTAACCGCGGCAACGACGCAATCGAACGTCTATTTGCCCATGAGGCCGGCCATGTCCTTCTGGGCAATCGAGGCGAGGATGCCCGAGGCATCCGAGCATTCGCCGGTGATACCGATTGGCGACAGCTGATGCTCTATACGGGCGCCTTCGCAATCGAGGAGCTGCGAGTCGAGCGGGCGCTGGCACAGCTGGGATACGGCGAGTCCGAGGCATGCTCGGTCGCGACCCTGAACGAGTCGATGCTGACGCTGAACTACGAAATCATGAAGGCTCTGCGCGACCCACAGAGTTCGGATCCAGGAATTCTCTCGGAGTCAGTGGCCCGGACACAAGACTGGCTGTCGAAATACTTGGCGTACCTGTTTGCCTACTATCCCGCCGGTCCGCAACTGCGGCAAGCATCCCGCTTCGCCCGAGCGAACTGGAACGACTATCTTGCCGGCCACTGGAACCAGCGCGCCGCGGCCTACGCGGAACTCCCTTCGGCGCGCGAGGCGATGAGCGCCGCCGACTTCGAAGCGATGCTCACTACCGGGTTCGACCTGGAGACAGGTCTTCTCGAAGCGCTCGGATTCCGGTACACGGATGGCACCAACGGAGGCTTCGGGTTCTGGCGCAGCGCCAGTACAGATCTCTGCAACAGACGATTCCGTCGCGCACAAGAGGAGCTGAATAACCCGGCCGCGTAGCCGGACTCGACGCAGTCAACCATTTTCTGCGCCACGATGGGCTCTCGCGGGAAGAGCCCATCGTGTTCCTTCCTTGGCTCGCGTTGGCGCGATGCGCCCTGCTATCGAACCGGGCTGCGGCGTTCGAGAAAAACCGTGTCGCGCCAGATTCCGTCGCGTTGGGCGATCCGTTCGCGCACACCTATTGTGCGGTAACCCGCGGAATGATGCAGGGCGATACTGGCGCGGTTCTCAGGAAAGATCGAGGTTTGCAGCGTCCAGAGTCCCGCTTCGTCGGCGGCGATGACCTGCTTGTGCAACAAGGATTTACCGACTCCACGACCACGCGTACCGTTGGCGACGTAAACGGAGTTCTCGGCCACGCCCTGGTAGCAGTCGCGGCTCGATACGAGGCTCAGCGTGGCCCAGCCGACGACCGCGCCGTCGATTTCGGCGACCCATCGGTGGCCGGAAAGCCATTGCCCGTCAAGGGATTCCCGGTCCGGTACGTCGGTGGCGAAGGTGGCGTTTCCGGTGGCGATGCCTTCGCCGTAGATGCGCAGCACGGCCGCCCAGTCATCGTCGGTCATCGCCCGCACCGACACATCGGCGGGCAGATCCTCCGGGCAGCAAGGGCGTGGGGTGAGTACGCCCATGACGGCATCGGCGGCGTGCGGCAGGCCGGTGCAGCATGCCGGGTTGACCATCACCACTGTCGAGGTTCCGTTCTTGTGGACACCGACGAAGCCCACGTCGACGAGCTTGCGAACGTGATGCGACACCGTGGGCTGCCCGATATCGAGTGCGTCGACAAGTTCTCCGACCGTGATGCCCGCGGGATGCGAGGCGACCTGATGCAGCAGCCGCACCCGCGTCGGATCGGCCAGGCAGGCGAACCACGCCGAATAGGTGGTCGCGTCGCCGACCGACAACGCGTCGGTTCGCTCGCTGCGCAGTACCGGCATGTCCAGGTCAGTCACACTCACACTATATCGACATACATCGATGGTTGCATTCATCGACGCCTGTCGATACAGTTCGGGCTAGTTGATCGATGAATGTCGATGAAAGGACTGTTGATTATGAGCGAGTTGCCCGTAGTCGTCGTGGGAGCCGGACCGATCGGCCTGGCCGCCGCTGCTGAGCTACGTGAACGTGGCCTCGATCCGTTGGTTTTCGAACGCGGCGCCACCGCGGGCGCAGCGGTCTCGCGATGGAATCACGTGCGAGTGTTCTCCCGATGGGCCGAACTGATCGATCCCGCCGCCCGCCGCCTCCTCGAGCCCACCGGATGGACCGCACCGAATGACGACACCTACCCGACCGGCCGGGAATGGGCAGGCGACTACCTGATCCCGCTGGCGAACGCCCTCGGCGAAAGCGTGCAGTTGAACACCGAAGTTATCGGCGTCGCGCGCCGTGGCCGCGACCGAGTGGTCGACGCCGGACGCGACAGCGAACCCCTGTCGATCCACATCCGACGCGCGGACGGAACCGAGGACCGCCTCCTCGCTCAGGCAGTCATCGACGCCTCCGGCACGTGGGGCACCCCGAACCCTCTCGGCGGAGAGGGTCTGCCCGCACTCGGCGAGACCACTTCCACAGTGATCGAATACCGCGTCCCTGACCTCGATGACGAATCGGCGCGTGCCCGCTACACCGGCAATCACACCGTGATCGCTGGAAGTGGTCACTCCGCGCTCACCGCCATCATTGCCCTGACCGATCTGGCCAAGACCGCGCCGGGCACCCGGATCAGTTGGGTGCTACGCCGCGGCGAGGTCGGGTCCACCTTCGGTGGCGGTGACGCCGACGAACTGCCCGCACGCGGCGCACTCGGATTGCGCGCCAAACAAGCCCTCGACGACGGACTGTTGAATGTCGTGACCGGATTCCGCACCGCCGCAATCGAACCCAGCGGGTCAAGCTACATGCTTGTTTCCGACGCTGGGCAGCGCATCGACGATGTTGACCAGGTCGTGGTTCTGACCGGGTTCCGCCCGGACTTGTCCTGGCTGTCGGAAATCCGCCTGAATCTCGACCCCGTGTTGCAATCCCCGGTCGAGCTGGCACCGTTGATCGACCCGAACGTGCACTCGTGCGGCACCGTGTATCCCCATGGTGTGAAGGAACTTTCCCACCCGGAGCCTGGTGTGTTCTTGGCCGGGATGAAGAGCTACGGGCGCGCACCGACATTCCTGGCGATGACCGGCTATGAACAGGTCCGCAGCATCGCGGCATCACTGGCCGGTGATCACGAGTCCGCCGCCCGGGTCGAGCTGACCCTGCCCGAGACCGGCGTCTGTGGCGGTGCCGGTGTCTTCGACGATGCCGAAGGCGCCAGCTCTGGTGGTTGCTGCGCCGCGCCGGAACCGCAACTGATCACCCTCGGAGCCGCATCGGCTCACGCCTAACTCTCGATGAGCGACACAACAACCCAGCCGCAGACTGGAACCCTTTCCGCGACCGGTCTGCGGCGGGTTCTGGCGGTGCTGTGCCTGACCGAGATCACCAGCTGGGGCATCCTCTACTACGCCTTTCCCGTGCTGTCGGTCTCGATCACCCACGACACCGGCTGGTCAGCACCAACTATCACCGCCGCGTTCTCCCTTAGTCAGTTCGCCGCCGCCCTGACCGGTATCCCGGTCGGACGAATTATCGACCGTATTGGCCCCCGCATTGTCATGACAGCGGGATCAGTGCTGGCCGTGCCCGCGTTGATCGCGGTGGCGACCGCACCGAACCTGCCTGTGTTCTTCGGTGGATGGCTCGCCGCGGGCATCGCGATGGGTGCGGTGCTCTACCCGCCGGCCTTCGCCGCGTTGACCCGCTGGTACGGCATCGGCTACGTCAAAGCGTTGATGATCCTGAGCCTGGCTGGTGGGCTGGCCAGCACCGTGTTCGCACCCTTGACAGCCTCGCTTGTGGAGCGAACCGATTGGCGCGCAACCTATCTGGTCCTCAACGCCGTACTGACGGTGATCACCGTCCCGGCTCATCTTTTCGGGCTACGCGGTCCGTGGCCGCACGCACCCGCGCCGGCCAACAGCTTTCACGCCGATCACGGCGCGGTGTCGCGCAGTCCCGCGTTCCTGGCATTGACAGTTGCGCTGACGCTGGGCACGTTCACTGCCTTCGCAGCGGTATTCAACCTGGTACCCCTGCTGATCGAACGAGGATTCTCACCATCACTGGCCGCGCTCACCCTCGGATTAGGCGGTGCTGGACAAGTTCTCGGGCGGATCGGCTACCTGCCCCTGGCCGCCAGCACCACCGCCCGCACACGCATCGTCGGAGCCTTCGTAGCAACCGCCATCTCCACCGCGCTACTCGGCCTCGCCGATACCGTCACGGTGCTGATCGCAGTCTCGGTCGGGGCCGGGCTGGTCCGTGGCGTCATGACACTGATCAAGGCCACCGCGATCACCGAACGGTGGGGCGCAACCCACTACGGCCGCCTCAGCGGACTCATGTCCGCACCGGTTGTCATCGTCACAGCATTAGCACCGTGGGCCGGAACCGCACTCTCGTCTTGGACCGGCAGCTACGCCCACGCCTATCTCATCCTCGCCGCCATCGCAGCCCTCGCCGCGATAGTCGCGCTCGTCTCCGAACCTCGGCACACCGAAACCGTCTGACCCACAAGGAAAACAACCGTGCACACCGACTACGACGCTCTCGTCATCGGTGGCGGACAATCAGGTCTCGCCGCCACTCACCACCTCCGCAAACGCGGACTCTCCGTTGCCCTCCTCGAAGCCGGTGTCGAACCGGTCGGCTCCTGGCCGCACTACTACGACAGCCTGACCCTGTTCTCGCCCGCCAAATACAGCTCGCTACCCGGACTTCCGTTTCCAGGCGATCCTGACCACTATCCCCGCCGCGACGAAGTCGTCGACTACCTCAGGCACTACGCCAAGACACTCGACGCCGACATCCACACCGGCACATGCGTGCACACCGTCACCCACGAAGGCGCACGGTTCACCGCCCACAGCTCCACCGGCGACGCCTATACCGCGCCCCGATTGATCGCAGCCACTGGCGGCTTCGGCACACCGAACCTACCTAACCTGCCCGGCCAAGACGTCTTCACTGGAAAGATCCTGCACGCCAGCCAATACCGGGCCCCGGAGGAGCACGCCGGACAACACGTCATCGTGATCGGCGCGGGAAACTCCGCAGTACAGATCGCAGCCGAACTCGCCGAACACACCACCGTCACCCTCGCCAGCCGCAACCCCGTCAAGTTCATCCCACAACGCCCGCTCGGCCGGGACATGCACTTCTGGTTCACCATCACCGGCCTCGATGCCCTCCCCATCGGCCACCTCATCAAGCAACCACCCACAGCACCCGTCTTCGACACGGGACACTACAAACGCGCTCTCGAGAACCGCCACCCCGAAGCGCGCCCGATGTTCACCCATCTCGATGAACAATCCGCCATCTGGGAAAACGGCAATCGCGAACGTGTCGACACACTCATCCTCGCCACCGGATACACCCCAAACCTGGCCTACCTCAACGACATCGGCGCACTAACCGCCACTGGAAAGCCTCAACACAGAAAGGGGCTGTCCATCACACACCGCAGACTCGGATACCTCGGCCTCGAGTGGCAACGAAGCCTTTCGTCCGCGTCACTCCGCGGAGTCGGCCGCGACGCACAACAACTGGCACGACAGCTCGACACCTTGGCAATCACGCCTTAAAGACCCGGCGGTGAAGAATGGCCACCGATCTGAGACAAACATCGATGCCAAACATTATGAGACAACTGGAAAGCCACTGGTCATCGAAGTCGTCATGGCTACGGGTTTTGAGACCCTACATCAGTCGAGCACGGCGTACGCCTCGACCTCGACCAGTACGTCCGGCTCGAACAGGTAGTCGACGCCGATTGCCGACACGGGTGGCATCGGCTGGGGTATCCCCAGCTCGGCTACGACGCGCTCGATGCCCTCGACGAATTCGGGGTACTTGTCCGGGGTCCAGTGCGTGACGAAGAAGCGGAGACGGACCACGTCGGCGAAGCTTGCGCCGGCTCCGGCGAGGCCGCGCGCGGTGTTGCGCAGTGCGTGGGCGACCTGGCCGGCGAGGTCGCCGGTCGCGACCGGGTTGCCGTCGGCGTCGCGGGCGATCTGGCCGGCCACGTGCACGTGCCGGGTGCCCGTGCCGATCGAAACGTGGTGGTACGGAACAGGACCGAACATGCCCTCGGGGGTCAGCAACTGCACTGCCATGGGTGCCTCTTTCAGTGTCGGAGTAGGTATCCGATGTCTACCTGGTACCCCGAGGGCACTTCAACGAGACTAGGTGTCATGCAGGAAACCGCGCCCCCACATCTGGACAGCCCTCAGCTCACCGATAAGCATCGCGAGCTGCTCGACCACGTGCTCGACAAGTGGTCACTCCAGATCCTCGACGCCCTGTGCGAGCACGGAACTCTGCGCTTCAACGAACTCCGCCGAACCATCCCCGCCGTGACCCAGAAGTCGCTCACAGCCGCCCTGCGTCGCCTGGAACGCAACGGCATGATCGAACGCGTCGTCACCAGCACCCGCCCAGTAGCCGTCGAGTACCGCCTCACCCACCTCGGCCACTCCCTCCAAGACCTCATCGACGCACTCCTACGCTGGACCACCACCACCCTGCCCGACGTCGAACGCGCCCGCAGACGCTTCGACGACCAGGCTGGAGCCGAGGAAATGCCCTCTCGTCGAGCCCGGTGATGATGGCGAGGGTTGTCTGCCAACAACTCTGAGAGGCCGACGGGTACCAGGGTGGTCCGCGCGAAAACGCGTCGGCCGCTGTTACCGTGCCCGCATGGAGACTGTGGGGGAGTTCGTTGTCGGTGTCGATATCGTGGCGGTTCAGAAGGCCCGTCGTCGGACGCTTCGGTTGTTGACGACGTCGGTGGTTGTGGAACTGATAACAGCCGTGGTGATCTCGGCCCTGGCCGGGTTGATGGTGTGGCTCGCCGGGCCGATCGGCCTCCTGCAGTTCGCGGTGGTGGCCGCCTTCATTTTCGGTGCGCAGCGGACTATACGAAGCCGGCGCCGCCTGCGGGACAAGTGGGCCGCCGAGGGTATTTGCCCCCACGCAATGCGGTTGTCCCCCAGCGGACTTCGCCTCAGTCTCGACGGCGCGCCGGACTCGATCTTTCTGCCCTGGGAGACCGTGCAAGGGTTACGGGTACATCGGTGGCGCGGCCAGCAGTTGCTGGTGGTCGATCTGTTTCCCGGAGTTGATGTTTCGACGGCCGGCGTTCACGGTCTCGACCACCCTGACGCACAAGCAGCGCTGCGGAAACAGACCCACGGCACCATCGGGCTCCGGACAGCTGTGCGGGTCCTCACCCAACCGATATCGGCCACCGATCAGGCGGCGGCGTACTTCACCGCAGGCCGAGTTCGGGTTCACTGAATTACCACCGCACCGGTTGCGGACTTGTCGACGCTGAAAACGACTGGTGCTCAGTCAGGTTCGAGTCCGGGGTGCCTGTTGGGCGAGGTCGTGGGCGACTTCTACGGCGATTTCGAGGGTGCGGGCGAGGAGGGGGGATTGGGTGCTGCGGCCGGGTGGGGAGTGTAGGTAGATGGTGCGGGTGGGGGTGGGGTCCAGGTGGTGGATCTGGAGGTCCGGCCATCCTTCTGGGCCGTGGATTGCGCCGCAGGAGCGGCAGATGACGTGGTGGATGGTCAGCCAGGGGAGGACGGCGAGGCCCATGCCGGCGCGGACCATGGAGAGGATCGTTTCGTTGCCGGCTGAGCGAAACACTATGTGCGGCTGGGCGCCTGCGTCCGCGAGGGACTGTTCGAGTCTGGGCTGGTCGCAGGTCGCGGGCCAGGCCACCATTGGTTTTCCGTCCAGTAGCCGCGCGGGCACCGGGCCGGCGGGCAGGTCGTCCGGAAGCGCCACCACCAGATAGGGGTCTTTCATCAGCAGGACGGATTCCGTTGCGTCGCTGAGTAATCCGTCGTAGAACAGCAGGTCGAGTTCGCCGATCTGCGCGGCGTCCGGTTCCGCTTCGGAGAGCCGGATCTCGCAGTTGGGCTGTTCGTCTCGGAGGCGGCGCAGCACGGTGGGCAGGATCGCGTTGGAGACGCTCTGCAGGGTGCCGATGTCGATGCGGCCGTCGCCGGCCTTGAATCGATCGACCGCGTGTCCCAGCGCTTCGGCTTTCGACAGCAGTTCGCGGCCTTGCTCGAGCACCACGACGCCGAGCGGGGTTATCCGCACCGGCCGCGGCCCGCCCGGCCGATCGAAGACTGCGCCACCGACGGCCTTCTCCAGCGCTGCGATGTGCTGGCTCACGCTCGACTGGGTGTAACCCAAGCGGTTCGCCGCCCGGGAGAACGTCCCCTCTTCGGCGATCGCGATCATCGTGGTCAGTTGCCGTAGGTCGAACTCGGCCATACGCTATGTATAACAGATCACGATGAATATGATCGTAAATGATCGCTTTTCTTGATGACTCCCAGCTCATAGCGTCGACGTCATGACAACAATCGTCGACACCGGCACCAAGAACTACACCCGGCAGCCACTCGGGTTACCGGCCCTGGCGTGGAGTTTGGGGGCGTGCCACCTCATCACCCGAGCCGGCGGTTTCGTGCAACCGATGCTGGTGCTGTATCTGACCCAGGAACAGCGGATGACCCCGATGGCCGCGGGCGCGGTGGTGGCGGCCATCGGCATCGGCGACTTCGGATCGCAACTGCTGGGCGGCTGGCTCGGGGACCGGTTCGGGCGTCGGCAGACGATGCTGCTGGGGTTCCTCGGAACGGCAATCGCGCTGGCCGCCTTGGGATCCGCCGAAACGGCGCCGGTCATCTGGGCCGCGGCCATCGGCTACGGCCTCACCGCCGGGCTCTTCCGTCCGGCCGGCTCGGCGGCCGTGGCGGACCTTCCGCCCGAACAGCGGGTGCGGGCCTACAGCCTGCTGTACTGGGCGGCGAACCTCGGATATGCCGTCGCCGCAACAGGTTCCGGGGTGCTGGCCAGTCACGGCTACGGCCTGCTGTTCTGGTTGAACGCCCTCGCCATGCTGGCCGCGGCGTCGATCGTGGTGCTCGCGGTGCCGGAGACGCATTCGACCACCAGCCGCTCTCGACGCGCGCTGCTGCCGACGCTGCTCAGCGACCGCCTGATGATCACCATGGCCCTGCTCCACGTCGTCTACTTCACGCTGAATATGCAGGCGTTCGCCACGCTGCCGCTGCTGATGACCGCGCAGGGTTACGGCCCGAGCACGTACGGCGCGGTGATCGCCGTCGACGGACTCGCCATCGTCATCCTGCAACCGCTGGCCGTCACCGTGCTGGCGCATCGCGACCGCGGAACGGTCCTCGGCGTCTCGATGCTGCTGGCCGGCATCGGCGGAGTTCTGGCCGCCGTGGCGCAGAGCCCAGGCGGCTATGCCACCGCGGTCCTCGTGCTCGGTCTCGGGCAGATCGGGATGGCGGTCCAGTTCAGCGCCACGTTCGCCGATCTGGCGCCGACCGAACTGCGCAGCGGATACCTGGGCGTCGCGTCGAGCACCTGGAGCCTCGGCACCATCCTCGGCCCGCTGGTCGGCACGGCGCTGCTGCAGCACACCGATCGAATCTGGCTGGGGGCAGGCGCTCTCGTCACCGGACTCCTGCTCTTCGCTGCGTTGAAGGCCGTCGCCGGCGCTCTTCGCGAACGGCAGGCGGCAACAAGCCTTCCCACGAAAGGAACACTCGCATGACCACCATGACCGACACCGAATGGCGCTCCTTCGTCACCGCCGGAACAAGACTCGCCCACGTAGCCCTCACCCGCGCCGACGGGCGGCCTCACGTCACCCCGATCTGCTTCGTCCTCGACGGCGACGAACTCGCCTTCGCCCTCTCGCCGGGGAGCGTCAAAGGCAAGCGCCTGGCGCGTGACCCGCGTATCGCGGTGTGCGTCAGCGATGAACAGCAGCCCTACGGCTTCGTGACCATCGAAGGACATGCGCGCATCTCGGCCGAGCAGGCGCGGATCGAACAAGTCGCCACCCGCATCGCCGCCCGCTACTACCCCATGCAATCTCCAGCGGACATCGCCGAATCCTTTGTGCGAGAAGGCTTCACCGCAGTTCACATCAGCATCACCAACGTCATCGCCCGATCCGGGCTCGGCTGACCTCCGAATCTTAAACGGGAATACAGTTTCATTAGTGACGGTTGTGCAGTACTGTCGTCCTAACGCTAACGGGAACACAGAACCGTTAGCACGGGCAGTGGAGAGGACAGAACGATGCAGAACACCTTGCGGGTCCGGCTTGCCGCGACCGCCGTCGCCGCCGTTGCCGTGCTCGGCGGAATCGCCATCGGCACCGCCGCCGAACCCGACCCGGCATGGGACACCGGATGGATGGCCGCCCCGCAGTTACCCAGCGTCGGCTTCGAACCGAACTGGGCACAGGACGGCTTCGGCGACCAGACGGTGCGGCAGGTGGTCAAGGTGACCGATGGCGGCAGCGCGGCCAGGATCACCCTGTCCAACCTATTCGGCACCGCTCCGCTGCGGGTGGACCACGTCACCATCGCCCGCGCCGCCGCCGGTGCCGCCATCGACTCGAAGTCGTTGCGAGAGTTGACCTTCGACGGCAAGGCCGCGGCGGAGATACCGGCCGGCCATACGCTGACCAGCGATGCCGCCGACCTGAGTCTCGCGTCGATGGATTCGGCCAGCGTCACCATGTACCTCGCCGGCCGGACCGGTCCGGCCACATTCCACTCGCAGGCCTACGCCAGCAGCTACCGCGCCGCGGGCAACCACGCGACGGACCCGGCAGCCGATGCCTTCACCGAGACCACCCACTCCTGGTACTACCTGACCGACGTCCAGGTGTCCGGTGACGACGCGGACGAGGGGGGCACCGTCGTCACGGTCGGCGACTCGATCACCGACGGCTACGGATCCACCTACGACACCAACACCCGCTACCCGGACCGGCTCGCGCAGCGGCTGGTCGAGGCGGGCACCCCGCGCCCGGTGCTCAACGCCGGCATCGGCGGCAACCTGATCCTCAACGATTCGCCGTGGTTCGGCGCCGCGACGATCCGGCGTTTCGAACGTGACGTACTCGCCAAGCCGGACGTCACCAGCGTGCTGGTCCTCGGCGGTCTCAACGACTTCGGCTTCTCCGAGGTAGACCTGCCCACCTACAAGCCGAATCCGAATATCTCGGTGGCCCAGCTGATCGACGGCCATCGTCAGCTCATCGCCGCCGCGCATCGAGCGGGCGTGCGGATCACCGGCGCCACCCTGCTGCCGATGAAGGGCGCCGAGTACTACACCGATACCTCGGCGGCGAAGATCCGCGAGTTCAACCAGTGGATGCGCACCAGCGGCGAATACGACGCCGTGGTCGATTTCAACGCGGCCGTCCGCGACCCGGCCGACCCCGAAAACCTCGACCCGGCCTTCGATTCCGGCGACCACAAGCACCCCAATGCGGCGGGCTACCGGGCGATGGCCGACGCGATCGACCTGGCAACCCTCTGACCTGAAAACACCGACAGCGGCACCCGAATCCGGGTGCCGCTGTCGAGCATCTCTGGCCTAGCGCTTTACCGAACCCGAAGGCGCGCTAGCAGATCCCCGGCACTTCGCCGTGGATGAGAACTTGAATCAAGCACTGCAGGTTCGAACTGCCCGAGCTCGGAGCGGGCGCCGGATCCGCGCTCGCCGCCGGGGCAGCCACCAACGCCGTCAGGACAAAAGCGGCAGCCGAGATCGCCACAGCCACACTGTTTCTGATACTCACACCAATCTCCTTGTCTAGGGACCGGATCACGGTACCGACGCCCGCCCGATCTCCACAGCCCCCACTTCTTGCTGCGCCCGGCACGGTGCGTCCCTCGATCGCCGCACATCCGAGTCGGCTACCGGCGTCGCCTGTCTCGGTGCGTGATGAACCATTCCGCCGCGACCTGCGCGGCCCTGAGTGGGGCGATGTTGTCGTGGTGCAGGCCCTGCGGCGGCGAAGTGTCGATGCCCGCATCGCCGGCCCGGACGCCGTCGTCCCAGTTGAGGCAGGCCGGACTCCACCCGCCGCGGAGCGAGATCCCGTCGTAGTCGACGCCGCTCTTCATCGGGTGTCGGATCCTGCTCGCGCACAAGCTCATTGTGACGCTTCCCCGGGTTGGCGGCAGGCCCCGAAACATACGGTCGCCCAGCCCCGCCTAGGGGGCGAAGATGTCCGCGGACGTGAGCAGTCGCTTGGACAGGCCCTGCTCGTGGTGATAGCGCAGAAAGGTGTCGATGGCCTTGCGGTTGGCGTCCAGACCGTAAGGCCACCAGTCCTCGCCGAGCAGTGCTCGGTTCTCGGCGAACAGGTTGCTGAACCAGGGGGTGATCACGGACATGTGCTGTTTGGCCGCGCCCGCTCGATAGCGTTCCTGCACAATGGATTTGGCCGCGTCGAAGGCTCGATACACGGACTGCGGCAGCCCGGGCACTTCGGCCAGTTCACGACGGATCGCGACGACGTGCATCATCGGGAAGATGCCGGTGCGCCGGTAGTAGTCACACTCGACCGACTCGTAGTCGACGAACAGCCGCCGGATCTTCTTCGTCGAGCCGTCGATGAGCGCCTGCGGAACGTCGACGGACAGCAGCGCATCGATCTCTCCCGCTTCGAGCATCGCGGCCAGGGTCTGGTCCCCCGCGGTGTGGCTGACCTCGATACCGTCCGGAACGGGCAGCGGAATCCAGTCGAACGCCGGGATCGGATGGTCGGTACCGCCGATCACCCAGCGCAGCTGATCCGGCGTCACCCCGTACTCGTCGGCCAGCACCCCTTTCATCCACACACCCGGATCACTGCCCCACAGCGCGAACTCGCCGACTGTCTTGCCCGCGAGATCCGCCGGCTCCTCGATCCCACTGTCGACATTCACGAACAACGCGGCATGCCGGAAGTCGCGGTTCGGGAAGATCGGCAGCGCCAGGAACGGCGAATCGTCCAGGTCGAACGAGCGCAGGAAGTAGGTCAGCCCGTACTCCGCGATGTCCAACTCCCCCTTGGCCATTCGTTCGAACAAATCGGAGATCAGCGGCGAGGTGTGCAGGGTGATGTCGGCGCCGGCGATCGCGACCCGCCCGTCGAACAGTGGCTCGGTGTGCTCGTACCGGTAGACGCCCAAGTCGAGCTTCAGATCAGTCATACCAGGGACTTCTCTCCTCGGAGGCCGCTTACGTGAACGACCTTTCACCTTTAGGATGACAAGCGCGCCCGTCGCTGCTTCTCCCGTGACGGCTTCCACCAGACCTCGATGCCCGACATCGCCGCCGAGGCAGGCGTCTCGGTCGGCGCCCCCTACCGCTACTTCGCCGGTAAAGAGGAGATCATCGTCGAGATCGCCGGCGACGCCTTCCGCGTAATGTTCGCCCCCGTCGAGCAACTCACCGCTACCGACAACGTGACGGTCGCCGACCTGGTCGCCGCCGCAATCGATCCGGTGAGCGGCGACCTCGCCGTCGACGCGGCCGGCCGGACCATCCCCGTCGACGAACTCCTGCGCTGCGCCATCCAAGCCTGGGGCGAGCTACTACGCCACGAAGGTCTGCGGCAACAAGCCAACGCGGGCTTCGAGCAAGTCCGCCAACGCATCGCCGACGCCCTCCGCAACGGCCAACGCGCAGGCACCGTTCCGACCGAACTGAACCCCGACCGCGGAGCGCGCGTAGTAATGGCCCTGCTCCACGGCTTCGTCCTGCAACACGCTGCCTTCGGCCTCGACGACACCGCCGGTTTCGCCCACGATGTCCGCGTGGTCCTCAACGACGCCGGTCTACTCCGCGATCGCCCCTGAACCGCGTCCTGGATTGCGCGTCGAGACTTCGCTTTCCGAGGTGCCGTTAGAGTCGTGGCCCAGTGTCGGTTACTCGAGGGGTTGGTATGGGGCGCTCCCAGAAGTTGATCGGCCCGATGTCGCTGGTGTGGGCGTTGGGGGTCGCGGTGGCGGCGGTATTTTTCATGTTGGGCATGCTGAAACTCGTTATGGTGGCGACTCGGTGGACCGGGTCGCAAGCAGCCATGGCGCTGTTTCTGCCGATAGGTCTGCTGGCGGGCATGGGCGGGTGGATGCTCGTGCTTGCCGCCGCGTGGCGGGTGCGCCGGAATTACCTGCGGCGCAAGGGAACCGCACTGACCGCGGTGGTGGTCGAGTCGGATCTGGGGATCAAACATCGGTCGGGCACGCTGAGCTTCGACCTGTGGCGAGTGCAGGTCGAAGCGCAGTTCCCGCACCCGGATACAGGCACGGAAGCCCGTGTGCGGAAACAGTTCCTCTATCCGAAGTACCGCGAAGTCAAGGCGCGGGCATTAGCCGAGCGACTGAGTGCCGGTTCCTCGGTTCCCATTGTGGTGCGCAAGAATTCGGCGTTGTTCGACATTCCCAAACGGCCCATCTGGATCGATATCTGGTGACCCGTCGGGCCGGGAGTTACCTTGCCCTACACGTATTTCGGGATCGGCTGTCCGGTGCCGGTGGTGATCAGTTGCGGCAGGCTCGTCTCGATGTAGAACGTCCAGCCGCGCGAACACGCCTCGAAGCATTCGGATTTCGCGGCGGTCAGGCCCTGGTGGGTGAAGCGAACCGTCGTCCCTTCCGGCGTGGCGGCGAGGTCGAAGACGACGTCGGTGCCGGTCCATTCGTGCTGGTCATCGATGAAGGTCATGAACGAATCGACGACATGCCAGACCATTCGCTGACCCGGCACGACCTCGGTGAGCCGGAACCGGGCGAAGCGAATACCTTCCTTCTCCTGGACTGTCTCCCCCGCGTATTTGCAGTCGTCGGTGAAGACGAACTCGTCGTGCAGGGCGGCGGTGGCGCCGATGAGGTTCTCGCTCCACCAGTCCCGCACATTGGTGATGGCCGCGAAGACCTCGTCGGGGGTGTGGTCGACCGTGGTGGTGGCGGTCAAGTGATCGTCGTTCGACATCTGTCTTGCCTCTCTCTCGGTGGTGTTGCCCCACCGACGAACGAGGCCGCGCGACATCGACAACGCTCCGGATCTTTTTCGCGAAATTGTTCAGAGCCCGCGAAGCCGACCGCTCAGATAGCGACGTTCGGCGTCGGTCGGCGCCAGTACCAGCGCTTCTTCGTAAGCCGCGGCGGCTTCGATCGACCGGCCATCCCGGCGAAGCAAGTCGGCCCGAGTCGCGGGCAGTAGGTAATAGCCCGCCAGCTTCCCGGACTCGGCCAGCTCATCGACCCGAGCCAAACCGGCCGGAATGCCGTCGGCCATGGCGATCGCCACCGCACGGTTGAGGTCCACCACCGGCGACGGCGCCAACCGTGCGAGCTCCCCGTACAGGATCGCGATCTGCGGCCAATCTGTCGATGCCGCGTCAACCGCGGTGGCGTGACAAGCGGCGATCGCGGCTTGCACCTGGTAAGGCCCGACCTGCCGCTTGGCCAGCGCTTCCTCCAGCGTCGCCACCCCTTCGGCGATCAACGCACCATCCCATCGCGAACGGTCCTGGTCCTCCAACGTGACCAGCACACCGTCCTCGATCCGGCTCGCCCGCCGCGCCTCGAGCAGCAGCATCAACGCCAGCAGCCCACGCGGTTCCGGTTCGGCCGGCAGCAGCCGAACCAGCACCCGCGCCAGCCGAATTCCCTCGGCCGTCAGCGCCCGGCGCCCGTCCGCCTCGTCATAGCCCTCGTTGCAGATCAGATAGAGCACCGCGAGGACCGCCGACAACCGGTTCGGCAACTGCTCCGCCGGCGGCACCCGATACGGGATGCCCGCCTCGACGATCTTGCGCTTGGCCCGCACCAGCCGTTGCGCCATCGTGGACTCGGCGGTCAGGAACGCTTTGGCGATCTCCGCGGTACTCAACCCCGCCAGGGTGCGCAACGTGAGGGCGACTCGCGCCGGGAACGGCAGCGCCGGATGACAGCAGGTGAAGATCAATCGCAATCTGTCGTCCGGAATCTCTTCCGGCGCAGCATCTTCCACCGTCCGGGACAGCACCGCGAGCTGGCGCAGCTTCGCCGCCCCGGTGGTATCGCGACGCAGCCGGTCGGTGGCCCGGTTGCGCGCCGCCGTCGTGAGCCAGGCCCCCGGACGACTCGGCACCCCATCGCGCGACCAGGTCGCCAACGCCGCGGCGAACGCGTCCTGCGCGCAGTCCTCGGCCAGGTCCCAATCCCCGGTCTGCCCGATCAGGGTCGCGACCACCTGACCCCACTCGTCCCGATACGCCGCCTCGACCGCCGCCCGAACCGGTTCGGCAGCGGTCATTCCCACACGGGACGGACCTCGACGCAACCCCGGCGCGCGTACGGATGACTCGCCGCGATCTCGAGCGCCGCATCCAGATCGGCACATTCGATGATGTCGATCCCGCCGATGAAGTCCTTTGTCTCCGCGAACGGCCCATCGGAGATCAACGTCTCACCGCCCCGGACCCTGACCGTCGTCGCGTCCGCCACGGGCCGCAGCCGCGCCCCGCCGAGTTTGGCTCCCCGCCGATTCAGCTCCACCCCCCACGCTTGGAATTCCGGATCCGCCGCGATCTCCGCATTGGTCGGGGAATTGGTCTCGTCGTCGCAGATCAGCAGGACGTACTTCATGCGCCCAATATGCCCGAGCCGCCGACTCCGATCAACGACCTCGGTGTCGCTTCGCGCGCTCCCACGCAAGCCTGATCACGAATCTATTTGCGTCCCTGTCAGATTTGCCGCCGCGCGCGGGACACGCGGTGGCGCGGACCGCTATCGCACGATCCGCCCAACTGTGGCGCGCGTCCAGTTACCCTGAGGTGATGCGATTCCGGTTTCGTCGTTATGCCTCGACCGTTCTCGCCGCCGCCGCGTCGACGATGTTGCTATGCACGCAGTCGTCCGCGGCCCCGATGATCCGGCCGGTCGCCGCCGCGGCGCCGCTGGATCCGGGATTCCTCTGGGGCGTCGCGGCTTCCGGATTCCAGTCCGAAGGCCATGCGCCCGACAGCAATTGGACCCGATATATCGCCGCGCGGCCCGACTACGACGGATTACAGGATTCGGTCGACTTCTACGGCCGCTATGCCGCCGACATCGATCTGGCCGCTTCGCTCGGCGTGCGGGTGTTCCGGATCGGCATCGAATGGGCCCGGCTGCAACCCGCGCCGGGCGTGTGGGACGAGGGCGCGTTCCGGTTCTACGACGCCGTCATCGGAGATATCGAACGAGCCGGGATGCGGCCGATGATCACCCTGGACCACTGGGTGTACCCCGGCTGGGCCGTCGACCGCGGCGGCTGGCGCAACCCCGGCATGGTCGGCGACTGGCTGGCTAACATGCGGGCGGTAGTCGATCGCTATGCGTCCCGTAATCCGTTGTGGGTCACGGTGAACGAACCGGTCGCCTATATCTCGCAGGAGGTCGGCCGGGGCGGCGCCGATCCGGGCCAGATGCTGGACCGAGTCGCGCAGGCGCATAACGAGATCCACGACTACATCCACCAAGTCCAGCCCGGCGCAATGGTTACCAGCAATGTCGGCTACGTCGCGGGCGTCGAAGCCGAGGTCAACGGCGGCTTCATCGACCGGGTCGCGGCCCGGCTCGACTACGTCGGCATCGACTACTACTTCGGGTACGACCCGGCGCAGTCGCTGCTCAGCGCCATCACCAGGGCCACCGGCTCCGCGGTGCCGATGCCCGGCATGAACATCTGGGACCTGCCCTTGCGCACCGAGGGCATCTACTATGCGCTGCAATACTATTCGCGCCGCCTGCCGGGTAAACCGCTCTACATCGTGGAGAACGGCATGCCCACCGACAACGGCCGCCCCCGCGCCGACGGCTACTCCCGCAGCGATCACCTGCGCGACACCGTCTACTGGATCCAGCGCGCCAAGGCCGACGGCATGAACGTCATCGGCTACAACTACTGGAGCCTCACCGACAACTACGAATGGGGCAGTTACACACCGCGATTCGGGCTCTACACCGTCGACGTGCGCACCGACCCCGGCCTCACCCGCCGACCCACCGACGCGGTCGGCACGTACACCCAGCTGGTGAACGCGGGCGGCGTCCCCGACGACTACCGGCCCACCCGCGCCCCCTCCTTCTGCGTCCTGGTCGACCCGCCCGCCAGCTGCCTCAGTCCCGTCGGCGTTCCCTAGACGCCCTGGCCAGGGCGGTTGGCCGCGGTTCGCGCGCATGCCCGACCATGGTGTGATGTCGCTCAGCACGCAAGAAGCCGACCTCTTCGAGAGCTATCGGGGCCGCCTGGAGGCGATCGCCTACCGGCTGCTCGGGTCGGCCGGCGACGCCGAGGACGCGGTGCAGGAGACGTTCCTGCGCTGGCACGCGGCCGACCGGACGCTGATCGAAACGCCGGTGGCGTGGCTGACCAAGGTGCTCACCAACCTCTACCTCAACCAACTCACCTCGGCCCGGGCCCGGCGCGAGACCTATGTCGGGCAGTGGCTCCCGGAGCCGGTGCTGGCCGGCGACCCGATGCTCGGCCCGGCCGACACCGCCGAGCAGCGCGAGTCCGTCTCCTTCGCGATGCTGACGCTGATGGAGCGGTTGTCACCGAACGAGCGCGCGGTGTACGTGCTGCGCGAGGCGTTCGGGTACGCGCACCGGGAGATCGCGGAAATCCTCGACCTCACCGAGTCCAACTGCCAGCAGATCTACCGGCGGGCCAAGCAGCACGTCAGCACCGGGGAGGCGCGTGCAGAGGTCGATGCGGCCACCGCGCGCAAGATCGTCGAGCAGTTCCTCGCCGCGGCGCTCAGCGGCGAGACCGAGCCGCTGATCCGGCTGCTCACCGACGGCGCGGTCAGCGTCGCGGACGGCGGCGGGCGGATTCCGGCGCGCAAGATCCCGGTCGTGGGCGCGCTCGATATCGCGCGGTATGTGCGGAACCTGTTCCGGCCGACCGATGCCCGGCGCGCGTTCGTCGGCGACGAGGTGGTCTTCTACGCCGACGTCGTCAACGGTGCGCCCGCCGTGCTGGTGGTGACCGGTGCGCGGGTCTACGGCATCTTCGCCCTCGACCCGACGCCCGACGGTGTCGCGGCGATCCACATCCAGGTCAATCCGGAGAAATTGCAACGCATCACACGGCAGTGGGCGGCCGCCGGACCGCATCGACCGCTCGAACTGGCGTGGTGACCCACATCACATAGGTGTGGTGTCAGGGATCGCGCGGCTGCCCGGTTCAGGAGGTGAGTGCAACCAGATAGGAGCTCACCATGAAGCATCGCATCGTCGTCCTCGGAGCCGGATACGCCGGCGGCATCGCCGCCGGGCGCCTGGCCAAGCGGCTGCATCGCGACGACGTCGAGATCACCGTGGTCAACGCCGAGCCCGAGTTCGTCGAACGGGTCCGCATGCACCAGCTCGCGAGCGGGCAGGAGTTGCCGCAGCGTGCGCTGCGCGACATCTACGCGGGTACCGGCGTGCAGGTCCGGGTGGCGCGGGTCATCGGTATCGACGTCGACCGCAAACTCGTCGATCTGCTCGGCGAGCACGACACCGAGACTCTCCGCTACGACACCCTCGTCTACGCCCTGGGCAGCACGGTCGCCGACTTCGGCGTCCCCGGTGTCGCCGACCACGCCTGCAACGTCGCAGGTAAGCAAGCCGCACTGAAGTTGCGAACACGGCTGAGCGAGTTGACCTCCGGCGCGTCCGTGCTGGTCGTCGGCGGCGGCCTGACCGGCATCGAAGCGGCCACCGAAATCGCCGAGGCCCGCCCGGATCTGACGGTGACGATCGCCGCCCGCGGTGGCGTCGGCGACTGGCTCGACGACAAGGCCCAGCGCCACCTGCGCACCGCCTTCGACCGGCTCGGCATCACCGTCCGCGAAGGCGCCGAGATCACCCGCGTCGAACCGCACGGCGTGGTCACCTCATCCGGCCCGATCGCCGCCCAAATAACCGTCTGGACAGCAGGTTTCGAGGTCCACCCGATCGCCGCCGCCAGCACCCTCGAGGTCTCCGGCACCGGGCGAATCGTCGTCGACGGCACCCTGCGCTCGGTCTCCCACCCCGACGTATACGCCATCGGCGACGCCGCGTTCGTCACCGGCGTAGGCGGCAAGGAACTCCGAATGGGTTGCGCCACCGCATCTCCGATGGCCTGGCAGGGCGCCGACGCCCTCGCCGCGCGCCTGACCGGCCGCAAGGTTCCCGAAACACCCATCGGCTACGCCGCCCAATGCATCAGCCTCGGCCGCCGCGACGCCATCATCCAGAAGGTGACCCCCGCAGACCAACCCACCACCACCGTCATCACCGGCCGAATCGGCGCCCGCATCAAAGAATTCATCTGCGCCTCCGCCGCCTGGAGCGTCACCCACCCCACCCTCCTCATCCCCACCCGCCACCGCCACCTCACCCCGACCAGCCATGATGTGAGCACCACCGCGAGATAGGGCGAGATGCTCGACTACGACACCGAAGCCGACGACTACGACCGGACGCGGGGCGGATCGCCACGAGCCGAGGCCGCCGCCGACGCACTCGACCGGCTGCTCCCCGCGCCCGGCGTGGTCTTGGACCTGGCCGTCGGCACCGCGATCGTGGCCGCCCGGCTGACCGACCGCGGCCACCGAGTCATCGGCATCGACCTCTCCGCCGGCATGCTGCAGCACGCTGTTCGCCGGCTACCCGGCAGGGTCGCCCGCGCGGACGCCACCGCAATCCCGTTGGCAGCCAACAGTGTCGACGCGGTAACCGCGGTGTGGTTGCTGCACTTGATCGACGACGCCGAGCCCGTTCTCGCCGAGGTTGCCCGAGTCCTCCGCCCGGGCGGCCACTTCCTCACCACCGCAGACAAAGTCGCCGCGTCCCGCACCGCCGCGGGTGTGCCGTTCGAAGATCAACCTCGCGCCGACAATTGCGCGCGCCTCACTGCCCTCGGCGCGCAACACAACCTCGAATTAACAACGGCGACATCCTTCATCGGCCACGGACAAGGTTCACCGAACCGGCCCGACCCTCGCTATCCCGTTCTCGGCTTCCGTCGCGGCACTGCCTGAACGGCCACTGCCACACTCGTGCGACTGCCGGCACAGGCGGATATCGGCTGAGGTCTATTGGGGTGGGGGGAGGTGGGCGATTTGGATCAGTTGAGGGGGTTGGGTGCGGGTTAGGAGGGTGCCTCGGCCTGGGGGGAGGGGGGTGGCTCGGAGGGTGGGGGTGAAGGGTTTTCCTTCTTCGGTGGGGGCGCTCATGAGGAGGGTGGTGGCGGAGATTTCGTGGAGGCGGCCGAGGAGGGTGCCGTTGAGGGCTCGGGTGAGGTTGGTGGCTCGGCGGGCGATGATGAGGTGCAGGCCGATGTCGTGGGCGGTGGGGAGGAATTCGAGGAGGGGTTCGAGGGGGTCGTCGCCGTCGGTGACGATGAGGTCGTGGTCGTCTACTACGACGTAGAGTTCGGGGCCGGTCCACCAGGTGCGGTCGCGTAGTTGGTGGGGACCGACTTCGGGGCCTGGGATTCGGGCGGTGAGGGTGCGGCACAGGTGGTCGACGGCCTCGGGCACGGTCGCCGCGGACGCGCAGTAGGCGATCAGGTGGGCCGGGTCGACGGCGTGCAGCAGGGTGCGGCGGTAGTCGATGAGGAGGATTCCGGCTTGTTCGGGGGCGGCGTTCTCGGTGATGCCGAGCAGGATGTTGTGCAGGAGTGTGGTTTTGCCGCAACCCTGATCGGCGAACGCCATCAGATGCGGCTGGGCGTCGAAATCCAGTATCAGGGGCGACAATTCGTTCTCGCCGAGCCCGACGGCCAGGTGCGTCGCGTCCTGAGTGACGCCGGCGTGCAGAGCCGATCGCAATACGTGCGCGCGGGGAATCTCGGTGGGCAGCAGGCGAACCTCGGGCGCCTGCCGTGATCCGTAGATCGTGCGCAGCTGCTTGGCGGCCGCCGCGATACCGCTCGGCAGCTGCTTCGGATCGGTCTCGGAGTCCAGTCGCGGAAGCGCGATGAGCAGGTGCAGTTTGTCCGGAGAAAGACCACGTCCGGGGCGGTCGGGCGGCACGGTTCCGGCGGCCGCGCGGTCGAGCTGGGAATCCGCGGGGTCGCCGAGTCGCAGTTCGATGAGGGTGCCGACCATGTCGGGCAGGGCGAGGCGAGTCCTGGTCCACGGCGGCAGCGTGACCACGACGTGGATGCCGTAGCGCGGTCCCTGCGTCGCGATGGTGACGATCGTCTGTTCCAGCGCCGGATAGTCCTGCTGGACGACATCGAGCCCGTCCACGATCAGGAAGACGTCACCGTACCGATCCGCCGAGATCGGATCGGCCGCTTGCTTTTCCGTCGACAGCCGGTCCACTCGCGCCTTGCGGGACCGGAATTCGTGCATCGAGGTGAGGCCGAGTTCGCCGAACCGCTGTTCCCGGCGGCCGACGAGCGCGCCCAGCTCGGCGACGGTGCGCCGCACCCGATCCGAATCACGCCGCCCGGCAACCGATCCCACATGCGGGAACTCGGTCAAGCCGGCGAGCGCACCGCCCAGATCCAGGCAATAGAACTGCACCTGCTCGGGCGTGTGGGTGGCCGCGGCGGACACGATCAGCGTGCGTAGCGCGGTCGACTTCCCCGACCGCGGCCCACCGACGATCGCCATATGCCCGGAACTGTCCGACAGATCGGCGCACAGCACCTCGCGATAGTGCTTACGCGGCACATCGACGACGCCGATCGGCAACCGCAGCAGTCCGGGCCCATCCGCCGACGGCGATGAATTCCACTGCCGCAGCAGCATTCCCACCGTAGGCGAGTCGCTCAGGGGATCGGTCCACACTTGGTGCGCGGCAGATCCGTGCCTGCCGAGGGCGACGGCCAGCGACTCCGACACCGGACGATCGACGGGCCCGGCACCCCCGTTCCCGGGAACCGACGGCCCCGGACCCGACGCGTACGCCGCCCGGAACCGCGTCGCGGTGCCCGTACCGATCCGCAGATACCCGTAACCGGGAATGCGCGGCAGGTGATAGGCGTCGGTGGTGCCCAGCACCAATCGCGACTCCGCAGGCGAAAAAGTCCGCAGCGCAATGCGATACGAGAGGTAACTGTCCAGCGCGCGCAACCGCCATTCGTCCGGCCGCTGCGTACCGAGCAGCAGATGCATGCCGAGCGAGCGGCCGAGCCGCCCGATCCGGACCAGCACGTCGACGAACGTCGAAGTCCCGGAGAGCAATTCCACGAATTCCTCGATCACGATCACCAGCACGGGCAGCGGCGGCAGCATCGCCCCGGCCGCGCGGGCCTGCTCGTATTCGCCGATGGTGGTGTACGGCCCGCTCTCCTCGAGCTGCCGACGCCGCCGGTCGATCTCCCCGTCGAGCACCTCTTGCAGCCGTTCGCGCAGGTAGAGATCCTGTTCCACGTCGCGGACGTGACCGGCCACGTGCCGCAGACTGGTCAGCGGCTGGAACGTCGCGCCGTTCTTGAAGTCGACGAGCAGGAAGTTCACCCGATCCGGGCCGTGATGCAAGGCCAGCCCGAGCACGATGGTCCGCAGCAGCTCCGACTTTCCGGCGCCGATCGCACCGACCACCAGGCCGTGCGGACCCATCCCGCCGTCCGCGCCCTGCTTGAGGTCGAGCAGCACCGGATCGCCGGGACGCGTCGCGCCGATCGGGATGCGCAGCAACTCCCGAACGGGCCGTTGCCGCCACCACTGCTCGATCTCGAACACCGAGACATCGTCGAGGCCGTGCAGCGCGGCGAAGTCGGCCTCGACATCGGGCCCGGCCGACCCGCTCCCGGCTGCCGCGTGCCGCGTGCGCAGCCGGGCGACCAAATCCGCTGCGCCGTCGGTCATGTCGTCCACCATCGCGGGGTCCACGGGTGGCTCACGAATATCGGGCACGGCGATCCGGAACGGCTGCTTCTGATGCAACCCCCACCCCGGACCTTCCGGCAGCCGCACCGCGAGCTCCGGATCGATGCGCGAATCGCGCGGCTGATGCATGCGCAGCTCGATCTGCACGGCCAGCAGCCGGGCCATCCAGTCCGGCACCTCGTTCCAGTCCCGCACGGTGGCCACCACGTGGATCGCGTACTCCGGCCCGGCACCGGCGATGCGGCGCACCGTGTCCGCGGCCTTGGGCAGCAGGTCGGCGAAATCGTCCCAGCGGTCCAGGACCAGGAACAGGTCCGGCACCGGCCCCTCGGGCAGCGCGCCCCGCGCCGCGCGCAGGCTGGCCGGTGAGTCGATATTGTGCTTGCGGTACAACCGCTTCCGGCTGCCGATCTCGTCCAGCATGCGCTGCAACAGGGCGGCGACCTGCTCGGGCTCGTCGTCGCAGACCACGTCGCCGACGTGCGGCAGCTCACGCATCGAGCCGAGGCGATTGCTGGATTCCAGCACATGGACGCGCGCTTCGTCCGCGGAATGGGTCAGCGCCAGGGACGCCACCAGCGTGCGCAGCAGGGTGCTCTTGCCGGAACCGGCGCGTCCGACGACGAGCAGTCCGTTGTCCGGCCCGGCGAACTGGAGTTGCGCGATATCGCCGATGGTGCCGTCCGGCCGCCGTTGCCTGCCGATCGGCACGGCCAATTTGCCGGTGCCCCACCAGCTCTCCGCCCGCAGCCCGGCGTCTTCCACCTGCTCCAGACGACCGAGCAGGCTGCCGAGCAGCACGCGATCGCCGCCGTCACTGGCGCCCACGGGCCGTCGCCGCGTGCGCGCGATGAACACCTCGTCGTTCAAAAAGCCGTAGTGGCTCGGTGTTTGGCGATCGGTGCGGCGACGCACCTCATCACTGACGTAGGTCCACAGATCGTGGGTACTGATCTCCCCGGTCCCGTTGCCGGCCAGCCCGGTGGTGGTGATGCCGTTGACGATCGCCGAGGTGAACATCGACAGCGGCACGGAATCATCGGCGGCGGAACGGATCCCGTCCTCGGCGATCTGCACGCCGGTGCACGCCGTCATCACGCAGATCCCGTCCCCGGTGACCAGGTGCTCGCCGACGCCGTCGTCTATGCCGCCGACCGCCTTGATCACGTCGCTGCCGAGAAACGCTCCGCTGTAACAGCAATCGAGCAGAATGATCTTCGCCGCGGCGCTGGACTCGCGGATCAACTCCTTGATGAACGCGGACGACACCGCGGAACTGCTCGGCAGATTCGGGTCGGTATTGCAGGCGGCCAGATACAGATTGCGGCTGGTCCGGAACCCGTGGCCGGAGTAGTAGAACAGCACGAGGTCCTCCGGCCCCGCGTTGCGGAACAGCCGCTCGATGCTGCGCTCGATCTCCGTCTTCGACTCGTTGACCAGGATCTCGGCCGGCTGGAACGCGCCGATGCTGGGATCGTGCAACAGGTTTCGCAGCTCCCTGGCATCCGAGACCGGCGCGTAGAGCTGCGAGATCGACGTCGAGTAGAAGGTGTCGTTGGCGACGAACAGCGCGATCCGGCGTCCCCGGGGGCTAGTCATCGGCGAATAGGCTCCGCAACTGATCGACGACGCCGTCGACCTGTCCATCGGTCGGCCGGACGATGGTGATGTCGCGGTCACCGTGACGCACCGTGACGGATTCCGCCCGGCCGCGGGCCAGGAACCGGAGGACGATATCGCGAATTGCCCAGGCAGCGGTGCTGAGCGCACCCCCGGACACCAGCAACTGCCCGATCTCCAGCGCGGTACCGGATTTGGTCCCGGGCGCGGCCGCCGTGGTCGCCGCCCCGACGGTGACCCCGGAGATTTCCCCTAGCTCGTCGGCCAGTTCTCCGGCCAAACTGTCGAGCCTTTGCGCGTCCTGCGAACCGGCCGTGACGATGAACAACACGTCGGCCATGGCTTGCCTCCCCGTCTCACCCCGCCGCATGGTGCGGCACCCCCACATTCTAGCTAGGCACGCGCCGCTGAACACGGCAAACGATGGGCGGTCTTGCACCTGCGGAAGAACGTCGGCTCAATTGTCGTATCGCGTTATCGTGACGGTGCGCCGAGAGAACGACGTCGATGGTGGGGCTGTAGTGGATGAGCAACAACAGGATTCGCATTTCGCCCGCTCGATGTTCACCCGGGTCGACCGCCACGCCAAGGCCTACGCCGATGCCGACCTGTATCCGTTCTTGGCGAAGAACTGGCCTGAGCGCAGGCGGGAGGGGGAACAGGATCTACTGGATTCGTTCAACCGGCACGTCGAAGCCGTCATCGCCGGATACGACCCACCCGGCATTCGACGACGCAGCGACAGCCTGCTGTTCGCCCGCGCCTACGCGGATCTGGGCAAGACGTCCGACTCGGACGCGCAGGTAGTCCCCGAGGTTCTGCTGGCCCTGTTCGCCGCCGAGGTCGAGTATCGGGGCCCGCTGAAGTTGAGCCGCACGCAGAGCCGGCGGCTCGCCGAGGTCTACGAGCAGATCGGCGGCACGCTGGCACAGGACCTGCCCGGCCATGCGGCGCTGGCGTTTCGGCGGGCGTGGAGCCTGTACCGCCAGGACGGGGACACCGATGCGGAGGACCGCTGCGGCCTGAGCCTGGCGCGGGCCCGGCGCTGGGGGCAGCCGATTCGCTGGCGGCGGTGCGTCGGCTACTTCTCGGACCTGGTGTGCGGCTACGGATATCGGCCGTATCGGATGCTGCTGTGGATCTTTCTCCAGGTCGCGCTGTCGATCGTGGTGGTGCGTTCGCTGTCCACCGCCTCGACCCTGTCGATCGTCTACGACTGCGCCATGAACTACCTGAACCCCCTCGGCCCGGCGGATACCGCGGGGCTCGAGGGGACCGATCAGCTGGTGTTCGTGGTGGAGGCGTACGCGGGGGTGCTGTCGACGTCGGTGTTCTTCGCGCTGCTGGTGCGGCGCTGGTTTCGGCTCTGAGGACTCACCAGTCGTGGCTGATGATCTTCGAATGGCGCAGCGCCTTGAGGGTCGCGGTGGTCATCCGGTCGCGCAGTTGCCCGACCCGCGCGGTCCATTGCCGGGTGAAGCCCGGGTCCGTTTCCAGATCTGTCCACAGCTGCCGCAGCCCCGGAGCGGTGTGCGCGCCCGGCATCCACAGCGGGACAAGCTGATCCAGCAATGGCACCAGCTGATCCAGCAGCGTGTCGGTCTCGTGATCGTTCCGCCCGGCCCGATCGGCCACCTGGCCGATGGTGGTCAGCAGCCAATCGTGGATCGCGAGATCCTCGCAGAACCGCTGCGCCGCAGCGACATCCTCGGTCCCCAGGGTGAGCCGCACGGTCCGCAGCGTGTTACCGGCCAGATGAAAAGCGAAGCGGGGCAACCGAGTCGGCTCCGCGCCGACCTCGACCGCCCAGCGCAGCCGGGTGGTGCCCGCGCGGAACGGCATTTTCTGATCCAGCCGGGGATCCACCCGGGCGAACGTCGACATCCGCTGGCTGATCGAGGTCAGATCGAGCTTGTCGTCGCCGTGCGCGCGCAGATGTCCGTCCGCCATCCGGCCGGCCGGCTCGTTGCCGAGCCTGCTCACCGCGTCCACGGTGCCCGGCCTGCTCAGATAGTACGACCAGGCCTGCCGTTCCGGCGACCGCATCACCCGGGTCTGGGACGAGCCCTGCAGCACCCGGCCGCCGATCACCACGGTACGCGACGCGACGGTGCCGATCACGTGAATGTGCTTGCCCGACAAGGGAATCAGGTCACAGTCGACACCCTCGTACCGGTTCGGCGAGATCACCAGCGGCATCGGCCGCTCCCGCGACGTCACCGTGAGACCGCGCTGCACGGCGCTCAGCAGCTCGATGCTCGCCGCGGCGTCCAGCACGTGCTGCGACGGCAGCAGACAGGTGTGTATCTCACCGAGCACGACCAGCGGCGGGTCGTCCGAATGCGCAGCGGTGTCGGCCATGTCATGCCCCATCGGCGCGCGGACGCTTGGCGACCTCGTCGACGAACATGTGCGACAGCCGGCCGGTGACCTCCCGCGGAATCGAGATCCCTTCGCCCTCGGCGCGTTTGATCGCCTTCGCCAAGACTTCCTGATCGATCACGATGTGGTCGAGGATGGTCTGCACCGCGTGTTCGATCTTCAGATATTCGCGCGGCAGGATGGACAGCGCGCGATACGCCTCGAACGGCGCGGCCTGCGGGTTCAGCTTGATCACCGACGGCATCTCCCACCAGCTCGCCGGCCAGCGCTCGCCGGGGGGTTGCGGCTCGACCACCGCCCGGCCCTCGTATCGCACCATGCCCAGCCGCAGCAGCTGCCAGATCGAGGCCAGGAACGGGCAGGACCAGCGGGTGTGCTCCTCGCCGTCCTTGTTGATCAGGGTGTTCCACAGCTCGATGTCGAGGAAGATCGTGTGTTCCCGGCGCGCGAACTCCTCCGGACGGCGATAGGCCTCCGTCACCTGCATCGCCTGCTCCGAGTCGTGTTCGGACGAGCGCCGCCCGTTGCACAGCCAGCCGGACTCGACATCGGGTGGACGCCGTCCGGTGGTCTGCTTCAACGGCTCGGCGACGACCCAGGACGCGACCATTTCGGCCAGCGGAATCTGCTGCCCGGTCAGGCGCCCGTCGACATACAGCGGCGTCTCCCAGCAGCCGGCCTCGCGCGCGAGATAGTCGATGCGCAGCCCGCATTTCTCGGCGATGCCGAGCACCTTGTCCAGCACCTCGGTGGGGTTGGTGTTCGACCCGAAGTAGTCATCGATCAGGAAGCACGTGCTCACCCGCGCGGACGGGCCGTATTCGGCTTTGGCCTCCGCGGTATGCAGGTCGACCAGCCGGGCCACCCGCTCGAAATGCGCGCGAATCTTTTCTTCGCCGTCGAGCAGGCTTTTCATGTAGAAATGCCCGGTCTCGATGGACAGGTGCGCGAAACTCACCCCGGCGACCTGGACCTGCTCGGCCGCCTCGCTGTACACACTGGCACCGTTCATCGTCAGAAGAGCCTCTCCCACGTCGCGTCGTCCATGAGTTCAACTGCCAGCTCTTTGAAGGCGGTGACCGTCTCCTCGTTGGCGATCTTCGCGTCGACGTCGGCATCGAGGATCAACTGTTCCCGCCACTGGAGCACCGGCTCCATCGGCGTCGTACCGAGCTTGACACTGGAACCCAATTGATTGGCCAGGGCGAGCTGCTCCAAGGCCTCGTTCTGTTTGCGCAGCCAAGCCCATTGCGGCCCACGGTCTTTGTCGCCGGATCCCTCGTTCGTCGGCGGCACCGCGGTGCGAATATAGCGCACCGACTCGAGCAGATCACCGACGTCGTGGCCGCATTTCTGCCCCGCCTCCAGCAGGCCGTTCGGACCGTGCACCAGGCCGTTCGCCGCGAGAATATGCTGGCGGGTCCATCGGTGGAAAACCAGCCAGCGGGCCGGGACCTCACGCAGCGATTCGGCGGCCGTGGCGCGCAGCACGATCTCCAGCGCCGCCGATCGGCCCGCGCTGAGATCGACGAACGTGACATCGAATTCCTGCTGGCAGATCATCAACAGCTCGACGCATTGCTTCACCACCTGCGCGGACGCGGGGAACTCCCCGCCGCCGCGGTCGCCGGGAAACAGGGTGAGCTGATAGGGATGCCGAAGTGCGTGCAGGTCTTTGCGATTGGTCTCCGACCGGATATCGCACCGGGCCGGAATGGTGATCCGGTTGTTCAGGTATTCGTGCAGACCCTGCTTGCCGGAGACGCCGCGATCCATCTTCTCGATCTCGAACAAGGCGCCGGAGGTCGGCGAGCCGAAATCGAAGTCGAGATAGGCGACGCTCTTGCCGTCCACGCTCAGCCGATAGGCGATATTGCAACTGGTCACCGAACGACCGGTGCCACCCTTGTCCGAGGTGGAGAAAACAAGTATCCGCTCGCTCAACCTACTCACCTCTCATGGCGTCGAGGCCGGCGACTTCGAGCCCGTCCAATTCACGCAGCGCGTCGACACAGAGACTGAATGCCGTGGCCGGACGTTCGTCGATCAATTTGCTGGCGCGCACCAGATTCTTTTCTATGTTCTCCAGGGCCCGGCGATTCGGTGTGTTGTCCCGCTCGCTGAGCTCCAGGAATTTCTGATTGAGCAGATGATCCGCCTCGTCGAGCAGTTCCAGTGCACGGGTCAGCGAGGTCGGCGACCGGAACGGTGGATTCTGGTAGGTCGATTCGGCGACGACCAGACATTCGATGATGCGCTCGGTGAAATACCAGGACGCTTCTTGAGGTCCGTCCGCTGGCGGCTGCGCGGGTTGTCCGGTCGCGGTCGGCTCCACGAAAACCCTTGCCGCGTCGTCCCACAGCCCCTTACCCGGAGCGCGCTGGAAGGCACGCTGTTCCAGATGATCCATGGTCGATTGCGCCAGTTCCAGCAGCTGCCTGCGGGTGGACAGCGTGCGCGACAGCTGCGCCGCCTGCAATATCCGCTTCAGCAGCATCGGCGCGTAGTCCGACACCGCCCAGTACAGCAGCGGGCCGTCGTCGATGGCGTCGGTGCCGTTCAGCCGCAGCAGCACCCCTGGAATGTGCAGGGCGCGTGCGGAATCGTGCTCGGTCAGCCTGCGGGTGATCCGGCCTCGGCGGGCCAGCTCGTCGAAAATTCTGGTGGCCCTGGTCAAGTCGTCGTCATCGGCTTCCCGGGCGATGAGGTCCTGGATCAGCAGGCCGGACACGCAGAGGCTGAAGTAGTCGGATTCCTCGCCATCGGACGTCCGCCAGGGGATGTCCTCCAGCGGCCAATCCCCCTCGCCGAAGCGGGCCATCGCCGACCAGTAGCGTTGCGCCAGATCCCAGCGCAGTTGCAGCGCGTCGGCCAGCCGTCGCTGGTCCGCGTCGAGCAGGTCGAGCTCACGGGTGCGGGGCTGGGTCAAGTCGTTGATGCCGTCGAGCGCGGTGATGGTGAAGTACAGGTACGGCCGGGCGACCGCGAAGCCCTCCGACTTAGCGATCGGCACATCGATGAAGTCGATGACCTCGGCGCCTTCGACCACGCCCCAGCTCCAGCCACACTCGAACATCAGGGCCGGGCTCTCCAGATCGGCCTGCGGCGTCTTGTTCAGCGTGACATCGCGGAGCAGCCGGCTGCGGACGCGTTCGAGCCGCTTGGCCACGCCGCCGACGATCGCGTCGTTTTCCACCCCGGTCTGATTGAACATGCTGAGCATCGCCAGGCCCGTGTCGGTTTCGGGATCCACCGACTGCACGACGAAGCTGCGCACCAATCCGACCATGGCCGCGGTGAGCCGCTTGTTGAGCCGCGCCTGCACCGGCTTGATCAACCGTTCCAGCCGTTGCTGATCGCCGGCGCCGGTCGAATCCTGCAGTGCGCGAAGGTATTGCAGACCGGCCAGGCATACCGTCAGCGACATCGAATACGAATCGACCACGTCGACCGCGCGCTGCCGATCGGTCGCCTCGAGCTCTCCGGTGGCTCGCAGGTAACTGCCGCCGGAGAAAATCGGTTGATCGTCGCGTTCGTAGCGCCGCAGATACTCGTCCATCACCTCGACGATCTTCAGGCCGATGCGGCGTTCGCGGCCAAGGGGTTTCAGCGTGGTCCGGACATCGTCGGCGATCCGGTCCGGGTTGTGCAGCGCGAAGCTGCTGATCTGGGTGGCCGGGTACAGCAGGCACAACAGTTGTTCGGCGTCGCTGATGGAGTTCGAGCCGTCCCGCCCACCCCAGATCCAGGTGTCGTCTTGATAGCAGGCAGCCAGCAATGAACTCCAGACATTCAGAATCTGGCGCCGTGGCTGGATTCTCATTGATCGCAGCCTTTCTGTCGTCTTTGGCGAGGACTCGCATGAGAACAGAGCGCCCGGCAATAAAGCCGACCGCCCAGTTCGCTTATCTGGTTAGCCTGTACGCGGACAACATCGTTCGCGGTCACGAGATGACCAGTGCAACACCTATTGCCTGCAACAGAAGCGTATCGCGGTACCGGGTGACACGTACGATTAACCCGGCGTTCCGGCAAGCGGCGACGGAGCGGCGGAACCGTTCGGAAACTTTGCTAAAGAGTTGCGATCCGGCTTGCCGGGAAAGTACCGGAACATGCCCGCCGTCGGCTCGAGCATCCGGCGGAGCAGCTCGGGTCGCTCGGCGAGTGGCGAGTTCAGTGTGGCGCGCATCTCGGTGTAGCTGTCCAGCACGGTGATCGTCACGGTCGACCACGATAGTGATTGCCCCAGCGGCAAGGTCAACGGATTTTCCGCGAGATATTAAAGCGCCATTGCCTTTACGGCGTAATTCACCTGGTGAAGCCGGTCTCAACCCGATCTAGATCAGGAATGGTCGATGCCCCTGTTAATAGGGGCAAATGCCGCTCCCGCGGCGTGACTCGGTTGCGCCGGACGACGCATCCGGACTCGGCGGCGTAACGCTCACCTCCCCTTTTCCGACGTCTCAGTTGACGCATGGCCTCGGGGGGCCAGGCCCGTCCAACATGCCGGTAATTGGAATGGGGATCAGGACATGGATTTTCGCGGGTTCTTTGCCCGACACCGTATTGCCTCCGCTGTCGCCGCGCCCGCGGCGCTCGGCGTCGCGGCGATCGTCGCCACCACGTTCGCGCTGACATCGTCGCCGCAGACCAGGGATACGCAGCTCACCTCCTCGGTGACCGAGTGCCACGACATGGTCAGCATCTCGGTCGCCGGACGCAACGACACACCCAAGCAGGGCACGACAAAGCTGCTGGTAGACGCCAACGGCAACGAATTGCCCGCCGCGCTGTCCGGTGACCACAGCAGCGAATGGGTCGACCCGGTGGTCAACCCGGCCGCCGGCGCCGTCGAACCCGGCTCCTACGCCGCCGTCTACATCGCCTACCCGGCGAACATGGCCACCTACGAGGACGCGGTCAACGCCGGTGCGGCGAACACCGAGCAGGTCATGCGCGAGATCGCGCAGGCGTGCCCGGACACCAAGTTCTCGATCGTCGGCTACAGCGAGGGCGCCGATGTGGTGCGCCGCGTCGCGATGAAGGTCGGACATCAGGAAGCCGGTGCGGACGGCCGGTACGGGATCGTCGATCCGGACAAGGTCGTCGGCGTGGTCATCCTCGCCGACGCCGGTCGATCCGCGGGCGATGGACCGTTCCCCGGCGCGAAGGATCCGAGCCATCCCGACGGCTTCGATCAGAACTACCAGAACGGCAAGAACCCGACTCCAGGCCAGGGCGCATTGCCCGGCACCAGCGGTGATTTCGGCAAGCTGAACGGCAAGATCGCCTCGTTCTGCTCCGACGGTGACCTGACTTGCTCTGCGCCGCAGAACATTTCACTGCTGCAACTGGTGGTGAACGTGGGTCGGCAGATCAATGTCGACGCGCTCGAACGCGACGGGCTCAACCCGGCCACCGGACAGGACGTCGCCGTCGTGCTCGGCCGGATCGCGCTCGCCGCGTTCGCCGACATCTCGTCGAACCCGAACTGGCTCAAGAGTGACGAGACCTTCCTCCAGGTGCTGCTGAAGGTGTCCGATCCGGCGTACAAGCCGGGCCAGGCGCCGAAGGAGCCGGTGGCGAAGGCGGACGCGATCGCGGCCGACACCATGTCGCCGCTGGCCTACCTGCCGCAGAAGATCCTGAACGAGATCATCGGCCTGATCGTGACCAACCAGAACACCATCCCGGTGGTCATGAGCGACCCGTACAAGCTCACCCTCGGCCCCGACCACACCGGTCACCACTTCGACTACTGGCACGACGCCGACCCGGCCAACGGCAAGCCGATGACCTCCGCCGAATACGCCGCCGCGTGGATCACCCACCTGGCTCAGCAGGCGCAGCAGGGCAAGAAGGTCGACACCACCGCCAAGCCCACCGAGGCCGACCTCGCCGCCGTCTACAAGGCCGCGGCCCCCACCACCACGTCACCCGCCAAGACCACCACCCCGACCACCACCAGTGCTGCCCCCACCACGAGCAGCACCACGACCACCCCGTCGCCGACGACAACGTCGCCGACCACCACCGGCACGACAACAACCACACCGGCCACGACCACGGTCGCACCGACCGAGACCGCCAAGCCGACCACAACCACCCCGACCACAACGGAATCCGCGGCACCCACCACCACGACCGCCGCACCCACCACCACCGCCACAGTCGGCTGACCGAAAAACCCGAAAGCCCTGCCCGGCATTACTTGCCCGGCAGGGCTTTTCGTTATCCAGACCTCGAAAATCCCAGGGATGAACGCGCCGCGCGGGCACCGAATCGGGCCACGGGTTCCTGCCGAATAATCGAGTGCTCGCCGCCGGCCGCCGAATTAGTCTCAGGCCCATGCGTTTTCTCGTGCCCTATCACCTCGACGAGCACCGTCCCGAACTGGACGCGCCGCTCACCCCGGACGAGGTGATCACCGCCGAACTCCCCGATATCGATGATCCCTGGGCACGCATGGCGGTGCTGTACGACGCGGTCGCCGAGCGCGTGGCGGCGTCCATCCGCCGCGCCGACCACCCGGCGGTGGTCGCGTCCGGCGACTGCACGACCTCGCTCGGTGTCGTCGCCGGACTGCAACGAGCGGGACTCGACCCGTCGATCGTCTGGTTCGACGCGCACGGCGACGTCCAAACCCTGGAAACCTCCGCCTCCGGCTACCTCGGCGGAATGCCACTGCGCATGCTCACCGGTTACGGCAGGCCCCTGATCGCCGATCGAATCGGCTTGCGCGACATCCCCGAAGAGCACGCCATCCTGGTCGACGGCCGCGATCTCGACCCACCGGAAGCGGAATTCCTGCGCACGGCGCGCATCCGGCACCGCCCGGTCGACGACCTCGGCGACCTGCCCGAAGGTCCGCTCTACCTGCACCTCGACTGCGATGTCGTCGACCCGGGCGACCTGCCGGGCCTGCTCTTCCCCGCTCCCGGCGGCCCGAGCCTGCCCTCGGTCTCGGCCGCGATCCGCGGCATCGTCGACACCGGCCGGGTCGCCGCCTTCGGTCTCGCCTGCACCTGGCGCGACCATCAGGGCGCCGCCGACCGCATGCGCCCACTGGTCGACTCGGTCTGAGGCCGAAAATCGCCGACGTCCCCGTGCGGGCGAGGGAAAGTGGCCTGGTCCAAGCCCCTGAAAGTGGATCTGTCGGATGATCGGATCTTGGGTCTAAGCTCCCGTTTGATCGAAAGCGAGTGGAGCATGCCAGTTAGTCACACCTCCCCCAATGTTCTGTCCCGACGGGCGGTCGTGCGATGACGCGGCGCGGCTGGTTGCTGTTCCTCGCGATGGGCGTGATCTGGGGCGTCCCCTACGCGATGATCCGGATCGCGGTGGTGGACTTCGATCCGGTGGTGGTCGCGTTCGGCCGGACGTTGATCGGCGCGCTGGTGCTGTTGCCGATCGCGTTGTACACCAAGGCATTAGGGCCGGTGTTCCGCCGCTGGCGGCCGCTGCTGTTGTACACGGTGGTGGAGATCGTCGGGCCGTGGTTGTTCATCGGATTCGCCGAGACCACGCTGAACAGTTCGACCGTCGGGTTGCTGATCGCGGCCGTGCCGTTGATCGCGGTGGTCATCGTGACCAAGCTCGGCCAGGACCGCTTCGACCGCAGGCGCGTCACCGGCCTGCTGGTCGGGTTCGCCGGGGTGGCCGCGCTGGTCGGCCTCGATATCGACCTGTCCAACCCCGCGGCGCTGGGCGCCATCGCGTTGACCACCATCGGTTACGCGGTCGGCCCGATCGTGATCAACCGAGCGCTGGCCGACCTGCCGCCGCTCGGCGTGGTGACCGCGTCGCTGATCATCGCCGCGGTGGTCTACGCGCCGTTCGCGGCCTTGCGCAGGCCGGCCAGCTATCCCGCCGACGCCACGCTGTCGGTCCTCGGTCTCGCGCTGATCTGCACGGCCGCCGCGTTCCTGCTGTTCTTCGCGCTCATCTCCGAGGTCGGCCCGGCCCGCGCGACCGTGATCACCTACATCAACCCGGCCGTCGCCATCGTGCTCGGCGTCGCGGCCCTCGATGAACCGCTCACCGCGGGCATGGCGATCGGCTTCCCGCTCGTCATCCTCGGCTCGATCCTCGGCACCGCCCGCAGCCGCGAGACGCCGGAGGAGGATCTGTGCACGACGCCCGCGGCGCCCGAGGCGGCCACCATCACCCGCGAGGTGATCGACCGCGGCCACAAAGATGATCGCGCCGCGCCGACCGGACTCGACCTGGTCGACGATGTCCGCGACCACACGTAACGCGGTGCTGAATTGTTGCGGCAGGCCGGTGCCGAGGCCGGCCACCGACGCCCCCGCGCGCTGTGGATGATGTTGGGGTGGTTGGAAATCGGAACGCCCCCGCCGACGTGGACATCACCCGCACCGCCTACGACGACATCGCCGAGGTCTACGCGGAATTCGCCAAGGACCATCTGGCCAGGCAGCCGCAGGATCGCGCCATGCTGTCCCTGTTCGCCGAACTCCTGCCGGCCGGCAGCTCCGGCGGGGTGGCCGATATCGGTTGTGGCGAAGGAAGACTCACCGCATACCTGAACACTCTCGGCCTGCCCGCCTTCGGTATCGATCTGTCCCCGGCGATGCTCGCCATCGCCCGGCAGCAGTATCCCGAGCTGTCCTTCGCGGAGGGCTCGATGGAGCAGCTGGCGCTCGAGGACGCCAGCCTGCGCGGGCTCCTCGCCTGGTATTCGTTCATCCATCTGCCCCCGGAACGGATGCCGGATGTGTTGGCCGAGTTCTATCGGGTACTCGATGTGAAAGGGCACGCGCTACTGGCCTTCTTCGCGACTGACGCACCCGACACGGTAGAAGCGTTCGACCACAAGGTGACTCGTGCCTACCGCTGGCCACCCGAGCGGCTTGCCGCACTGTTGCGGGACGCCGGGTTCACGGTGCACACGCGGATGATCCGGGAGCCGGATCCGGGCGAACGATTCCAGCAGGCCTACTTACTGGTATCAAAGCTTCGCTAAAGACAGCGCAGCGACCGTCCGGACCAGGTAACTTAGTGGTGTCGCGCAGGATTCATGGCTGCGCGCGGGCCCGCCCGACAACGTGGTCGATTCGATTACAAACCACCACCTGTCGTCAGGGGGCGACCACACCATGGATCTCATTGCACCCATTGATGCTGTTTTCCTGCTCGCCGAATCCCGCGAACACCCCATGCACGTCGGCTCGCTGCAACTGTTCGAAGCGCCCGACGACGCCGGACCCGACTTCGCCGGGCAGACCTTCGAGAAGTTGTTGGCCTGCAAGGACATCGACTCGACCTTCCGGAAACGCCCGGCCACCCTGTTCGGTGCGCCGCAGATGGCGTGGACCAGAGAAGACGACGTCGAACTCGAGTACCACGTCCGCCGGCTCGCGCTACCGCGCCCGGGCCGGATGGACCAGTTGGTCGAACTCGCGTCCCGGCTGCACAGCAACCTGCTCGACCGGCACCGCCCGCTGTGGGAGGTCTACCTCATCGAGGGCCTCGCTGACGGCCGCTTCGCCGTGTACTCGAAGATGCACCACGCCTTGATCGATGGCGTCTCCGCGCAACGCGTGATGCAGCGGACGCTGACCAGCGAACCGAACGCGGCCGAGGCGAAGGTCCCGTGGAACCTGCCGCGGACGCCGCGCAAACCCGCGCCCGAGTCCCCGTCCGGGCTCCGCGGTGCGGCACGAAATCTGTTGTCCGCGGCCGCATCCGGGCCGACCCTGCTGCGCACCGCCCGGCAGGTGCTGCTCCAGCAGCAGCTGACCATGCCGTTCGAGGCGCCGCGCACCATGTTCAACGTGCCGATCGGCGGCGCCCGCCGCACCGTGGTCCGGTCCTGGCCGCTGGAACGGATCAAGCAGGTGAAGAAGGCCACCGGCTCGACCATCAACGACGTGGTGCTCACCATGTCGGCCGGCGCGCTGCGCTCCTACCTCATGGAGCGAGACGCGTTGCCGGACAAGCCGATGATCGCCATGGTGCCGATGTCGCTGCGCGCGGCCGACGACGTGGAGACCAACGGCGTGAAGGTCGGCGCGGTGCTGTGCAACCTCGGCACCGACATCGCCGACCCGCTGGACCGGCTACGCGTGGTCAGCGAATCGATGCGCAAGAGCAAGGACGTCTACAGCTCGCTGTCCAGCCTGCAGACTATGGCGCTGTCCGCGCTGATGGTCAGCCCGATCGCGCTGAGCCTGCTGCCCGGCCTGGTCCCGCTGACCAATCCGGCGTTCAACATCGTCATCTCGAACGTGCCCGGCCCGCGCGAATCGATGTACTGGAACGGCGCCCGCCTCGACGCCACCTACCCGATGTCCATCCCGTTCGACGGCCAGGCGGTGAACATCACGCTGACCACCAACGCGGGCAATCTCGACTTCGGCCTGGTCGGCTGCCGGCGCAGCGTTCCGGAACTTCCCCGCCTGCTCGACCACCTGGAAACCGCGCTGAGCGAGCTGGAGGAAGCCGCCGTCTGAAAGACCCCTGCCGGGCAAAACTAGAACGTGTTACTGTCAAGTAATGGTGCACCGACCCGTCGAGGACGCCGCGGCCGTGTCATGGCGATCTCTGCGGCCCGCGGCGAATTCGACGGGTCGGGGGCCGAGCCTGCTCCGGCGCGCACCGCGGACAACTATGTAACTCGTTCTAGGACAAGCTGCTGATCGTCGTTCGCGGCGGCGCGGCAGCGAGGGAGACCAGCACGCCATGCGTACCGAAATCTGCGAACGGCTCGGGATCGAATTCCCCATCTTCGCGTTCACCCACTGCCGCGACGTGGCGGCCGCGGTCAGCAATGCCGGCGGTCTCGGCGTGCTCGGTGCGGTCGGCTTCACCGCCGAGGAGCTCGAGGTCGAGCTGACCTGGCTCGACGAACACGTGCACGGCGTGTACGGCGTCGACCTGGTGATCCCCAGCAAGTACGAGGGCAAGGGCATCGACGGCCTCACCCCGGACGAGCTGGAAAGCAAACTGGCGGAACTGGTTCCGCACGGCCACCGCGATTTCGCGGAGAAGATCCTGGCCGACCACGGCGTGCCCGCGCTGCCCGACGGTGAGCGGCACAACCAGCTGCTCGGCTGGACCGCGACCACCGCGGCCCCGCAGGTCGAGGTGATCCTGCGGCACCCGAAGGCCAAACTGGTCGCCAACGCCCTGGGCACCCCGCCCGACGACGTGATCAAGCAGGTGCAGGACTCCGGCCGGCTGATCGGCGCGCTGTGCGGCTCGGTGAAGCACGCGCTCAACCACAAGAACGCCGGCCTGGACTTCGTCGTCTGCCAGGGCACCGAGGGCGGCGGGCACTGCGGCGAGATCTCGTCGCTGGTGCTGTGGCCGCAGGTGATCGACGCGGTCGGCGACCTGCCGGTGCTCGCGGCCGGCGGGGTCGGCAACGGCCGCCAGGTCGCCGCCGCGATGGCGATGGGCGCGGCAGGCGCGTGGACCGGCTCGCTGTGGCTGACCGTCGAGGAGGCCAATGTGCCGCCCGCGCAGATGCAGACCTACATCGACGCGTCCAGCCACGACACCGTGCGCTCGCGCTCGTGGACCGGCAAGCCGTGCCGGATGCTGCGCAACGACTGGACCGACGCCTGGGAGCAGGCCGACACCCCCGACCCGCTGCCCATGCCGCTGCAGATGATGGTCGCGCTGGACGGCGTCAAGCGCGGGCACCGCTATCCCGAGGCGGCCAAGGACGTGAACTTCAATCCGGTCGGTCAGGTGGTCGGCATGATGACCAAGGTCGAGCGGTCCGCGGACGTGGTGAACCGGCTGATCCAGGAGTACGTCGAGGCCTGCGATCGGCTCAACAAGCTCAACGGCGGGCTGTGACTAGCCCGGCCACGGCGCGTCCCCGCGCTTGAGCACCGGGTCGGTGATGCCGCCCCAGCAGGTGAGCTGGTCGGTGTCCCACCCGGCCAGCTCGGCGCCGTTCGCGTAGACGGACTGGAAGAACTCGAGCGCGGCGCCCACCGGGTCGGCGCTCTGCCGGGCGGCGTCGTACGCGTAGTACGCCGAGTGGCCCGAGCCGGACGCGACCCAGTGCGCGGCCGCCGGGGTCAGCGCGCGTTCGGCCAGGCCGGCCGGTTCGGGCGCGGTGTAGGAGTAGAAGGTCGGCTCGGGCAGCTTGTCGTCGCCGAACCAGAATCCGGAGCTGATCACCTCGCGGGAGTACGCCTCGCGGGTCACCGAATCCACCGTGTCGGGCATTTCGATGTGCCGCGGCGAGAACCGCTGCACCGCGATATCGAAGGTGTGCCAGAACAATTGGACCGGGCTGATCTTGCCGGAATAGGTCGCGCTGAACTCCTCGAGTATCCGTCCGACCTGGCTCTGCACCTGGAAGGCGTGGCGCGCCTTATCCGGGTCGTAGTCCCGGTGTTCGTCGTCGTCCTCGAACGGACGCTGGGCGTCGGGAAGGTCGAACGGGTGCGGATGGGCGAGCACGACCTCGATGTCGAGGTCGCGCAGCCCATTCATGACATCGCCGTAGAAGGTCGCCACCGACTGGTCGACCAGGTCGATCTCGGCCTGGGTGCCCTGATCCGTCGCGATCCGCAGCACGTGATCGAAGAAGTCGAACGCACAGGTGAACACCGGTCCGTTGCGGGCGGAGCCGAGCGGGACGGTGGTCCAGCCGCGCGCGGTGAGCCGGTAGGTCATGTGCCACCAGTGGTTGCGCCGCACGCCCTTGGTCAGCGCCACTTTGCCGACGATCTGGGCGAACCGGTGCAGTGTCTCCTTGGTCGGTCGCCAGGTTTCCAGCGGGATCGCGGGCAACGGCTCGAATGAGACGGTCATGGCCGAAACGGTACGCCGCCCGATCGACCGGCTAGCGCTTCGACCCGAGGCGTTTGTCCAGGAAGCGGTCCATCCGGCCGAGCACGGCCGCGGGGACCAGCCGGTTCATCAGATCCGACAGGTCGTCCACCTTCAGCAGCCGCGCGGCCAGCCGGGCGCCGCCCGGTGACACCCTGGTGGCGAGGTAGAGCGCACGCGCCTCGATCGGGGTCGGCACCACCGCCGGGTTCCGGGCCGCAACGCGCACAATGGTTTTCGCGATCGTCTCGGGACTGTGCGCGACCAGCTTGGCAGCGTACTTCGCGATGTCGCGGGTGCGCCGGGCCGTGACGTCGTCCGGGCCGACCGGCCGCGCGGCGTCGTAGAAGCCGGTGTCGACGAACGCCGGGCAGATCGCGGTCACCCCGACGCCGGTGCCCGCGAACTCCAATCGCAAACCCTCGGTGAGCATTTGGGCCGCCGCCTTGCTCGTGCAGTAGGGCGTGCTCAGCGGGATCGGGGTGAAGGCGGCGACCGAGGTGACGTTGATGATCCGGCCGCCGACGCCCGCCTCGATCATCTGCCTACCGAAGAACGTCGATCCGTAGACCAGGCCCCACAGGTTCACGCCCATCAACCGGGTCCAGTCCTCGACGGTGTGCTCGAGAAACGGTCCGGCCGTGGTGAATCCGGCGTTGTTGACCAGGACCCGCGCCACCCCGTGCACGGCATACACGTCATCGGCGAAGTCCGCCATCGCCTCCGCGTCGGACACGTCCACCTGATAGGGCACCGCGCGATCGCCCTCGGCCAGGATGGATTCGACCGTGCCGAGTGCGCGTTCCTTGTCGATGTCGGCGGCGATGACGGTGGCACCCCGGCGGGCGAAGCGTTGCGCGGTCGCCCGGCCGATGCCGCTGCCCGCGCCGGTGATGACGACAATCTCGTTGTCGAAGCCTGCCATGTGACTTCCCTTGTTCGCGGCCCGCCAGCAGGACTGCTCCTACTGTCTGAGACAGTGTACACTTCGATGGGCGCGCTCATTGCCGAAGCGTGCAGGGATCGCGCCTGGAGGACCCGCATATGACCAACGCCTTCTATCCCGGCCTCGCCGTCGTCACCGGGGCGGGCAGCGGCATCGGGCGGGGCACCGCCAAGGCGCTCGCCGAGCTGGGCGCGGAGGTGATGGTCGCCGACATCAACTTCGCGACGGCGAAAGAGACTGTGGCGCTGATTCGTTCGGCGGGCGGGGTGGCGTATCCCTATGCGCTCGATGTCGCCGACACCGATGCGCTGGAGACGTTCGGCGCGTACGTCAGGGACAACCACGGCGTACCGGATGTGGTGGTCAACAACGCCGGAATCGTGGTCGGCGGAGCATTTCTCGACGTTCCGCTCGACGACCTGCGGCGCATCATCGACATCAATCTGATGGCGATGATCCACGGCTGCCGGATCTTCGGCGCGCAGATGGTGGCCCGCGGCACCGGCGGGCACCTGGTGAACGTCTCGTCGATGGCGGCCTTCGCGCCCGTCCGGTTCGTCACGCCGTACAGCATCAGCAAGGCCGCGGTGAAACACTTCAGCGAGACATTGCGGGCCGAGCTCGCGAGCAGGCACATCGGCGTGACCGTGGTGTGCCCCGGCTTGATCGCGACGAATCTCGCGGCGACCGCGTCGGTTTCGTCGGTGACCGACGACCAGATCGACATCGGCAAACAAGGCGTCGCCAAAGGCATGTCGATGCTCGGGATGCATCCGGACAAAGCCGGGCACAAGATCGTCGCCGCGATCGCGGCGAACGAGGCCGTCACGACGCTGCGTCCGGAGGCCTGGCTCGGGTATCGGATCGCACGGGCGCTCCCGCGCACGACCCGTACCGCGCTGCGCATCGTCTCCGGTCCAGAGCTGGAACGCGTCGCCCGGGTGGTGATCGATCATCCCGCCGCCATCGACTTCGCCAGACGCGCGGTGGACCGCATGCCGCGCCGTCGCGGCTTGCAAACCTATTGGGTGCCACCGGAATCCGGCGTCGCACCGCAGCCCATGAAAATCGTCGAGAGCTGAGTCATGCCCGAACTACCCCGGCCCATCCGGCTCGCGCTCGGCGCGACCAGCCCCGGCATCGGCGACCGCCGGCTCGCGAATGCGGTGCGGGACAAGGTGATCCTGGTGACGGGCGCTTCGTCCGGCGTCGGCCGGGCCAGCGCCCGCCGGCTGGCCGCCGCGGGCGCCACCGTGCTCGTCGTCGCCCGCCGGGCCGACCTGCTCGAGGAATTGCGCACCGAGATCACGAATGCCGGTGGCGTGGCGCACGTCTATCCGGCCGACCTGAGCGACCTGGCCGATTGCGAACGCCTCGGCCACACCGTGCTCGACCGGCACGGACACGTCGACGTGCTGGTGCACAACGCGGCCAAGTCGATTCGGCGCTGGCTGTCGGATTCGACCGACCGCTTCGACAACTACGAAGACACCACGATGGTGAACTATCTCGGCCCGGTCCGGCTGATCATGACGCTGCTGCCGGCGATGCGGGCAAGGGGCGCCGGGCATCTCGTCAATGTCAGCACGGTCGCGGTGCACCTGCCGCCGATCGAGTGGACCGCCTACGTCGCCTCCAAGGCCGCGTTCCTGTCCTGGCTGCGCGGCGCGGGCCCGGAGCTGCGGGCCGACGGGATCACCTCGACCAGCATCCATCTACAACTGGTGCGCTCGCCGATGCTCGGGCCGTCGCGGATGTTCCGCTATATCCCGGCGATGAGTTCGGCGGAGGCCGCGAGCATGGTCTGCCGGGCGATCGTGGACCGGCCGGCCGCCATCCGGCCGTGGTGGGAGCGCGCCGGGGTGCCGCTCATGTATGCGATGGAGAACATCGGCATAGGTGAACGCGCCAAGGCGCTGTACGTGCAGGCCGCCAATCCGGCCAGCCGCCCGAACGGACGCATGGGCGCGGCAATAGAGCAGGCCGAGCAGATCGCGCATTTCCTCGACGATTCGGTCACCGCGCTCGGCAAGCTCGGCGCGAGCGGCGTGCATCGCACGCTTCCGCTGACCCGGCTGCCCCAGGTCGTCGCGGCGCTGCAGGGAGGCGCCGCGCTGTCCACCGTGCTCGCGCTGTTCGCGGCTCGATTCCCGCAGCGTCCGGCGATCATCGACGACTACGGCCTGATCACCGCGGGCGAATTGCACAGCAGGGTCGAGGCTTTGGCGGCGGCGCTGCGCGATCGGTTCGAGATCGGTGCGGGCAGCCGGGTCGGGGTGTTGTGCCGCAACCATCGCGGGTTCGTCGAGGCGCTGTTCGCCGCCGCCCGGCTCTCCGCCGATGTGATCCCGCTGAACTACGGGTTCGCCGGGCCGCAGCTCGGGCAGTTGCTCGCCCGGGAGAACATCGGATTGCTCTGCTACGACGCGGAATTCGAGTCGAGTCTGGCCGACTCGGGGTATCCGGGAGCCCGGATGGTGGTCAGTCCGCCGGGCGCGGATCTGATCTCCGATGCCGAGACGCCGACCTCGGAGCAGCTCATCGTGGTCGGCGGGAAGCGGGTGCGCCGGCCCGCCTACAACGCGTCGGTGGTCCTGCTCACGGCGGGCACTACCGGGGTGCCCAAGGGTGCGCCGCGCCGGCTCGGGCTGCGCGACGCGTTGGCAGTGGTGCGGCGGACGCGACCGAGCATGGCACTGGCCATCGGTGAAGTTGCGCGCTTCGGCGCGGTGCCGCGGGCGGGCAGCCCGATGGTGGTCGCGCCGCCGCTGCATCACCTGTTCGGATTGCTCGGGCTGGTCAGCGGTTTCGCGCTCACCTCGCCGGTGGTGCTGCACAAGCGCTTCGAACCGGAGCGGACGCTGGCCGACATCGAGCAGTACCGGGTCGGTGTCGCCTGCCTGGTGCCGACGATGCTCAAGCGGATCATGGACCTGCCCAGCGAAGTTCGCGCTTCCTACGGGCACCGCACGCTCCGGGCGGTGCCGTGCGGCGCGGCGCCGTTGCCGCCGTTGATCGCCACCGCGTTCATGGACGAGTTCGGCGACATCCTCTACAACGCGTACGGCGCCAGCGAAATCGGTCCGTGCACGCTGGCCACGCCCGCCGATCTGCGCGCGGCGCCGGGCACCGTCGGGTATCCGCCGCGCGGGCTGGTCGAGCTGCGCATTCTGGATGACGCGGGACAGGAGGTGCCGCGCGGAACGACCGGCCGGATCTTCAACCGGAACCCGCTCACCTTCCTCGGCTACAGCGACGGCAGCGGCAAAGAGCTCGTCGACGGGTTCATGAGCACCGGCGACGTCGGTCACTTCGATTCGGCGGGACGGCTTTTCATCGACGGACGCGACGACGACATGATCGTGTCCGGCGGCGAGAACGTCTTCCCCGCCGAGGTCGAGGACCTGCTACTCGCCCATCCCGCGCTCGCCGACGTCGGCGTGATCGGCGTGCCGGACGACGAATTCGGCCAGCGTCTGGTCGCTTTCGTGGTTCGCGCCACGGACGCCGAACCTACGGCGAGCGAGCTACAAGCCTTCGTCAAGGCAAACCTCGCAGGCTACAAGGTCCCCCGCGACATCGTGTTCGTCGCCGAACTACCCCGAACCACCACCGGCAAGCTGCGCCGCAAGCAATTAGCCGAGAGCGCCGCCGCGAAATCAATGGAAGTGACCGGATGACAACCTTTCTCATTATCGTCGGTGTGGTGATCGTGGTCGGCGGTGTCGCCGGGCTGGTGGCGCTGATCGTGACGCGTCGTTGGACCAAGGCGCTGCTCGCGGGGGGCGGGAGTCCGCTGACGCCGATCCACGCGGGGACGTTGCGCACATTCGTCGATGACAAGGCGGCTTTCGTGGTCACTGCCGAGCAGACGTTCGATGCGGAGCCTGGTCGGGTCTGGGCCGCGCTCGACACGAACGGGCTGTTCTCCTGGCTGCCGCTGATCAACGGCATGCGCTATCGCGACGGGGCGCGGGGCGTCGGATCGACGCGGGTTTTCGACGGTCTGCTCGTCGCGGGCGAGGAACAGGTGATAGCCAGGGAGGAGGGGCATCGGCTCGCGCTGACCGCGACCAAATCGTCGGTGCCGTTCGTCATGAAGTCGATCGCGGAGGAATACGTCGTCCGCCCAACGGATTCCGGCGCTACCACGCTCACCTGGACGCTGGCCGTGCATCCGCGCCTCGGCGGGCTGCTGCCGGTGCAGATGTTCGCCCCACTGGCACGGCCGGTGGCACGATGGAGCCTGCGCGGGCTCAGCACTCGCATCTGATTCATCCGGAGGTGGCATGTACCCGTGCGCGAATCGTCGGTGTGCGGACTCGGCACACGAGTCCCCCGAGTGCCCGAACCTGGTGCGCTCGGACGCGCCCGCGCGCCGCGACCTGGTGGTCCTCGCGGTACTTGCCGTGCTGATCGTGGCCGGGCTCATCATCGCCGCGTCCGCCGCCGTTCATCATTGACGCCGGGCCGAGCGCGCCGATCCGGTTGCGGGAGGGACGATCTCGTCCCTCCCGCTGATCGATCAGGCGGCGGCGCCGTCTTCGCCGAAGCCCGGTAGCCAGCGGGAGACCAGCTCGACGAACGGACCTTCGGCGTCGAGCTGAGCGCACACCCCGACGACGCCGGCGAAGACCCGGCCGAGCATGGCGAGCTCCGGAATCTCGGTCGGCGCCTTCACCGCCCTGGTGTTGGTCAGCGACACGTTCTTCATGTCGAGCGCGCGAGCGGTGTGCCCCTGCAACAGTTCTCGGCTGATGTGCACACTGTCGCCGTTGATCTGCGCCACGATCGGCGCGACCAGTCGTTCGATGGGCCCGAGCTCCAGCGCATGGCCGGGACGGACGAACCCGTTGTCCCGCAGCACGATTGCCAGCTGCTGGTAATCCTCCTGCACCGCGCAGCGAGCCAGTTCGCCGATCACCGCCGGAATCCCGCCCGGCAGCGCGATCGACGCACCGAAGTCGATGATCCCGAGCCGCCCGTCCGCGAGCAGCTGGAAGTTCCCGGGATGCGGGTCGCAGTGCAGGTAGCCGACTCGAACCGGCGAGGAGAGCGAGAACTCGACGAGCAGCCGGCCCGCCCGATCGCGCTGCGCCTTGGGGCCGTCGGCGATGATCCTGGCCAGCGGGGTGGCCTGCATCCATTCGGAGACAAGAACTTTCGGCGCGCTCGCGATCACCTTGGGCACGTGGAAGGCGGGGTCACCGGCGAACACCTTGGCGAACCGCCGCTGGTGATCCGCCTCGATCCGGTAGTCGAGCTCGTCGGCGGTGCGGTCGATGAACTCGGCGATCAACGACTTGGTGTCCGCGCCCGGCAGCATGAGACCGAAAGCGCCGGAGAACATCTGGAGCATCTTCAGGTCCGACATGAGCGCCGTATCGGCGCCGGGATACTGCACCTTCACCGCGACGGTGCGACCGTCCCGCCACACGGCGCGGTGCACCTGCCCGATGCTCGCCGCGGCCACCGGCTGGTCGTCGAACTCGGTGAAGCGCTCGCGCCACCGGCTGCCGAGCTGTTCGGCGAGCATGCGGTGCACCGAGCTGGTCGGCATCGGCGGCGCCTGCGACTGCAACCGGGTGAGCGCGTCCCGATAGCGGTCCGCGAAGCGCGGCGGAATACTGGCCTCGGCCACGCTCAGCGCCTGACCGAGCTTCATCGCGCCGCCCTTGAGCTCGCCGAGCACCGCGAACATCTGATCCGCGGCCTTGTCGATGAGCTCGTCGTCGAGTTCGCCGCGCGGCGCGCCGGTCATGATCGCGCGACCGGTCGCGGTGACCCGGCGGGCCATGATGCCCATCGGCAGTCCGGCCAGTTTCGCCGACCGCGCCAACCCTTTACGCCTACTGCCTGCCATGGTTTCCTCGCTTCGCTGCGTACCAACCACCCTATTCTGTCTGAGACAGCGAGGCAATGGGGCGATATGTCAGTCCGCGCCGAATTCGGCGCGCGCGACAGCGCCGAATGTCGAACAGGGAAACGCGCAGTGCGCCGTCAGGCAGTGGCGGCGTGCTCGGCGTCGGTTTGCTCGGGGGATGCGCCGACCAGCTCGTCGAAGCGCAACACGACCCGCTCGTGGTACATCCCGAACAGATCCTCGAACAGCGCCACCTGGGCGTCGGACGGCCCGGAACCGGAGTCCCACACCGCCGCCAGCGCCCGCCAGACCAGCACGTGCAGGTCCGGCGCGCCGGCGAAGAAGGCCTCGACCGCCTCCGGCACCTCGAGCACCATCTCGCCGACCGAGTTCATGATCGCCCGCTGCATGGTGAGGCCGAGCGCGGTCAGCAAGGTGCGCACCAGACCGACCTCGATCGCCAGGATCTGGCGCAGGTCCGGATCATCCTGGCGGGCAATGGCTTCGAGCTTGTCGATCTCGGCCTTGAGTACCGCCTGATCGATCGCCTGATCGCTGCCCGTGTAGGCGAGCAGCGTCTCCATCACGATGCCGCGCTCGACATCGACGATGTCGCGGAACATCTCGATCGCGATGTCCGGCATCGGAATCGAGAAGCGGAACAGCTGCCGATACACGTCGACGCCACCGGCCTCGCGGACGTCGCGGATGGTGAAGCCCTTACCGCGGCGCGCCTCGACGAATCCGTTCGTTTCCAGCCTTCCCAGCGTCAGCTGCGCGGTCGCCCGGTTCATATCGAACTCTTCGGCTACCTGGCGCACGGACGGCATGAGATCCCCCGGCTGATACTCCCCCGCGGCAACCCGGCGTGCCAGTTCATCGGCAACGTCGGCGACTACCGTCTGGGATCCCATCGAAGTCACCTTTCGACTACGTTAGTTTACGTCCCAGACAGTCTAAGCCCTACTGTGCCAGACTGCACGTGTGCAACACTGGTCCGCGCACAGTGTGAGGTGAGTCATGGCTATCCGGCGCAGCGGCGACAGTTCTGACGAGGGTTCAACGGGCAGGCGATCTCGCCTGTTCGCGTCGAGGTCCGACGGCAAACCCCCAGTTCGCGCCTCTGTTCGCAATGCCAAGCTGGCCGCGCTGCCGCTGGCCTTCGCCGGACGGCAGGCCGCGGGCGTCGGCAAGCGGGCACTCGGCAGATCGTCCGAAGAAGTCAATCGGGAGATCCAGTTGCGCACCGCGCAGCACATGTTCGAGGTGCTCGGCGAGCTGAAGGGCTGCGCCGCGAAACTCGGCCAGCTGCTTGCCATTTACGAGTTGGCGCTGCCGCCGGAGATCGCCGAGCCCTACCGGATCGCGCTGAGTCAGCTGCAGGATTCGGCGCCGATCATGCTGCCCGCCACCGTGCACGAGGCGATCGCGGCCAGCATGGGCGAGGACTGGCGGGCGAATTTCCAGGAATTCGACGATCGACGGGCCGCGGCGGCCTCGCTCGGCCAGGTGCACCGCGCGGTGTGGCACGACGGCAGGCCGGTCGCGGTCAAGGTGATGTACCCCGGTGGCCGGCAGGCGGTCGAGGCCGACCTGGAGCAGCTGCGCCGGATCTCGCTGCTGGCCACGGTCTTCCTGCCCGGCGCCGACGTCAAGGCGGTCACCGAGGCGATCTGCGACAGCGTCCGCGAGGAACTCGACTACGCCGCCGAGGCCGAATACCAGCGCACCTTCGCCGCGGCCTACGCCGACGACCCCGACTTCTACATTCCGCAGGTGATCGCGCAGCGCGGCGACGTGCTGATCACCGAGTGGGTCGAGGGCACCCCGCTGACCCGCATCGTGGCCTCCGGCGCGCAGGCCGAGCGGGACCGGGTCGGCATGCTCATGCTCCGGTTCATCACCTCGGGCTGGGGCCTGCACGGGCTGCTCTACACCGACCCGCATCCCGGCAACTTCCGCGTGCTGCCGGATGGGCGGCTCGGCGTGGTCGACTTCGGCGCCTGCTCCCCGTGGCCGCCGGAGGGCTTCGACGAACTGGCGCTGGACTATTGCAAGGTCTTCTTCAGCGCGGGCGGCCCGTCGGAGCTGGCCGCGGCGACCCGGCGGCACGGCTTCGTGGCCTCCGGGCGCGCCTTCGACATGGAAGCGCTCTACGCGGCGGTCGAGCCGTGCAGCGAGCCGTTCAAGCATTCGACCTATCGCATGACGACGCCGTGGCTGCGCAGGCAGGTGCTGCGCACCACGAACCCGCGGCTGTCGAACGTGATCCGCGAGATGACCATGCCCGCCTACTTCACCCCGTTCGCCAGGGCCGTGCTCACGCTGGTCGGCGTGCTGAGCCAGCTCGAGACCGAGGGGGCCTACCGGGACGAGATCCTGCGCTGGCTGCCGGTGCTCGCCGAGGCGATCGGCGCCATGGAGGATCCGGATCCGAACCGCCCGGTGGACCTGGCCGCGGTGCGCAAGCGGCGGGCCGACGAGCAGGACCGCCAGATGTCGGTCGGCTGACCCGCCGGCTCCACTGATTCGACGAACCCATCCGCACCTGCGGGTTTCTCCGCGCGTGACAGCCCTGGCCAGACTGTCCCAGACAGTGCTATCGTCGCTGGGAGCACTACCAACGGAGGTAAACCGTGTCGATAGCACCCGCGCAGGCGGCGCACTCGCGTTCGGTCGAGCAGCCCGATTTCGAAGTCGTCGTCATCGGCGCCGGCTTCGGCGGCATCGGGATGGGAGTCGAACTCCGCAAGGCCGGAATTCACAATTTTCTGATCGTCGACAAGAACAGCGACATCGGCGGCACCTGGCAGGCCAATACCTATCCCGGTGTGGCGGTGGACATTCCGTCGGTCTACTACAGCTTCTCCTACGAGCCGCCCAAGGTGTGGTCGCGGATGTTCGCGCCGGGCGCCGAGGTGAAGGCGTACGCCGATCAGGTGGTCGACAAGTACGGGCTGCGGCCGCGAATCCTGCTGAACACCAAGGTGGTCGGCGGCGAGTGGGACGAGCGCAACCACTTCTGGCGCGGCAAGCTAGACACCGGCCAGGAGGTCACGTCGCGGTTCGTCGTCGGCGCCGTCGGCGGCCTGGAGGTGCCGAAGATGCCCGATATCGAGGGCATCGACAAGTTCGGCGGCAAGATCGTGCACACCGCGAAGTGGGACCACGACTACGACTACGCGGGCAAGCGGATCGCGGTGATCGGCACGGGTGCGACTGCGCTGCAACTGATTCCGGAGATGGCCGATATCGCGTCGAACCTCACGGTGTTCCAGCGGCGGCCGATCTGGGTCGCGCCGAAACCGGACTTCCGGATTCCGGCGTTCGCGAAGAACATCATGGTGAATGTGGGTCCGCTGCGCCGGGTATTGCGCGCGGCGGTGACGCTCGGCATCGACTTCGGCATCTCCGGTGTCGGGGTTTTCCACAGCCAGATACCAGGCGCGGTGAAGCTCGCCCAGCGGGGCGGCGGGGCGCTGTATCGGGCGCAGCTGCCGGGGAATGCCGAACTGGCCCAACGGTTGACGCCGGACTACGCGCCGGGCTGCAAGCGGCCCTCGGTGTCGAATCGGTACCTGCGCACGTTCACCAGGGAGCACGTCGAGCTGGTCACCGACCCGATCAAGAAGGTGACCAAGACCGGCGTGGTCACCGCGGACGGCGTGCTGCGCAAGGCCGATGTGCTGGTGTGCGCCACCGGATTCCGGGTGATGGACAAGGGCTACACGCCGCCGTATCCGTTACACGGCCGGGACGGCCTCGAGCTCGGCGAGTTCTGGGATCGCAACCGCTACCAGGCTTATCAGGGCGTGACGGTGCCGAAGTTCCCGAATCTGTTCCTGATCACCGGTCCGTACGGATTCGCGGCGGGCTCCTACCTCGCGATGATCGAATGCACCACCCGGCACGCGGCCCGGGCGATCAAGGAGGCGCGCAAGCGCGGCGCCACCGCGGTGGAGATCAAGCAGGAGCCGCACGAGGCCTACTACCGGCAGTGCGTGCGGCGCGGCTCGCAGACGATGTGGCTGTCCGACGCGTGCGCCGGCTCCAATACCTACTACGTCAACTATCAGGGCGACCCGGCCGCCATCCGGCCGAGCACGCACCTCGAAATGTGGTGGGGCAACAAACACTTCCCGTTCGACCACTACGCGTTCACCAAGGTGGCCGGCGACACGTCCGCCACTTACACCGGCGACATCGAGGACGTCCGGCCGGACTCGTTCACCAACGAGGACCTGGCCGAGTTCTTCCGCAGCCGCAGGCTGAGCGTCCGCACCTAGCGCCTACCGAGGAGACACCATGCGCAGCAGAATCATCGGCCGTCGCAAGCGGCGCAAGGCAACTCGGGCGCTCGCGGCGGGCCCGCCGCCGGAGCACCCCGTAGTGATCACCGCGCGGACCCCGGACAGCCTGCGCGCGCGGGCATTCGGGCTCGGGCTGGCCGGAACCGGGGCGGCCCATTTCACCGCGCCGCGCGCCTTCGACCCGCTGACCGCCCGGGCCTTCCCCCGCGCCACCCGGCGCTGGACCTACCGCAACGGATTCACCGAGATGGTGCTGGGACTGGCGATCACCTTCCGGCGCAGCCGGCCGATCGGCTCGGTCGGTTTCATCGCCTACCTCGCGTTCCTCGCGGCGCGCTTCTCCGGTGCCCGGCCGGCCGAAGAATCCGGAGCGAGCGGCTGGTAGTCACACCGAACCTCCCGACCTGACCGTTCGCACCTCCGCCCGGCACTCCGCGCACAAAACGAACACCACCTGTGCGGGGTGGTAACCGGGCAATATGATCGCCAGAGGTGCGACCGGGAGGGAGTGAGTGGTGTGACAACCGAGTCGGTACTGGAGGCGCAGGCGCGGCCGGAGCGGTTCGCCGACCTGTTCGCCCACCGGCGGTGGATCCGCCGCAGTCAGCCGTTCCCGCACGTGTATGCCCGGGATGTGTTCGTGCCCGAGTACTACCAGCGGATGACCGACGACCTGGCGCGGGTGCAGCGCGACCGGCCGGAATTGTTCGGGCAGGTGGCGACGAACTACAGCGCCGTCGGCGTCCGGCTCGCCGACGTGGCGGACACCGCGCTCTCCGTCTTCACCTCCCGCGAATGGCACGACCTGATCACCGGGGTCGCGGGCGTCACCGGGACCGGCGACATCGAGGGCTCGGTGCATCATCACGCGCCGGGCGCCCCGTACGGGTGGCCGCACAACGATCTCAATCCCGCGTGGTTCCCCGGCGACCCGCCCGGACCCGGCGAGGTCCGGCTGCCGGACGGCACGGTGGACACCAAAACCGGGGCGCGCGCCGACGGCGTGGTCGCCCGCGAGTCGATCCGCGCGGTGGCGGTGCTGTTCTATTTCGGCAACCCCGGCTGGCAGCCGGGCGACGGCGGCGAGACGGCGCTCTACGACAACATCGCGGAGGGCGAGAAGCTGCCGGACCTCACCTTGGTTCCGCCGCTGGACAATTCGCTCATCATGTTCGAGGTGACGCCGCGCACCTGGCACACCTTCGCCGGCGGCAACACCAAGGACCGCAACAGCGTGGTCATGTGGGCGCACCGGACCAAGGACGAGGCGCTCGAGCGTTGGGGAGGGGATCGCATTGTCTACTGGTGAACGCCGGGTCTGCCTGATCACGGGCGCGGGCGGAACGCTCGGCAACGTGTTCTGCCGCTCCTACTACACCGACTACGACATCGTCGCGGTCTGCCGCACCCGCACGCCCGCGGTGCCGTCGCAGCTGGAGTGGTTCGTCGATCCGCTCGACCCGGAAAAGCCGGTGCCGGAAAACAATTCGCGGGTCTTCGTGATCCGCGCCGATCTCACCGCACCGGGCGAGGTGGAGCGGGTGGTCGACCTCGCGCTGGCCCGGTTCGGAAAGGTCGATCTGCTGGTCAACAATGCCGCGCACGTTCAGCTGCAACCGCGCGGCATCGTCGACGGTGACGGTGCGCTGGAGCAGTTCGATCCGCATTTCACGCTGAATGTCGCCGTGCCGCTGCGGTTTTCGGCGCGACTGGCGCAGCGGTTCTGGGTGCACAACGGCGTGCAGAATCGCGCGGCGAACCGCAACATCGTCAACGTCTCCAGCATCTCCGGCTCGGAGGTGTACCCGGGACAGACGCTGTACTCCGCGTCGAAGGCCGCGCTCAACCAGCTGACCCGCAATACCGCCGACGAGTTCGCCGAGTTCGGGGTGCGCGCGAATGCCATTGCGCCGACCAGCTTTCCGGCGCTGGTGTCCACCGAACAGGTGGCGCAGGCGATCGTCGAGCTCGACGGCAACGACTTCACCGGCGGCGTGTTCGGCGTCGGGCCGGAGCCGAGCGCGGCGGACAACGCCCACCACGATCGGTTCGCCGAGGCCGACCGCTAGCTACCCGGTGACCCGCTCGGACAGCTCCCACAATTGTTGCGCGAGAGCGGGATCCACCGCCTGCTTGTTGCTCGGCGGCTCCAGCTTGAACCGGTGGAAGTACAGTCCGTTGATCTCCTCCGGCGTGGTCGCCAAGTGCACCAACGGTTCCGAACCCTGGTCCGGTCGGAGGAAGAACGGCTTGGCCAGCGGCGACCGGATGAGCCCGCCGAGGCCGAGCGGAGCGTGGTCGTACACGTGGGTGGCGACCGCACCCGGATGGAAGGCGGCGGTGACCAATCCGGTGCCCTCGGTGCGGCGCGCGAGTTCCCTGGTGAACACGATGTTCGCCAGCTTCGACGCCGCGTAGGCACCCATCTGGTTGAACGAACCCGTGGTCGCGTTGGCGGTGTCCAGGTTCAGCTTGGCCATCCGGTAGGTCGTGCTCGCCGTGTTGATCACCCTGGCCCGCGACTGCACGAGCCGGTCGAGCAGCAGGGTGGTCAGCAGGAACGGCGCGAGGTGGTTGACCTGGAAGGTCAGCTCGTTGCCGTCGTCGGTCGCGGTGCGCTTGGGCCAGGAGCCACCCGCGTTGTTGGCGAGCACGTCGATGCGCGGATAGCGGTCGAGCAGTTGAGCGGCGAGCTTGCGCACCTCGTCGAAGCGGGCGAAGTCGGCGACGAACGGCTCGGCGCCCGCCTCGGCCGCCACCGCCGCCGTCCGTTCCGGCGATCGGCCGACCACCGCGACGGTGGCCCCGCGCGCGACCAACGTCGCGGCCGCCTCGGCGCCGATGCCGGAGCTCGCGCCGGTCACCACCACGGTTTTCCCGGTCAGATCCTGGGCCTGCACAGCCATCCTGCCTCCTGAAACGTCGGTCTAGCTGACCTGATCGTGTTCGGCGCGGGCGGATTCGGCAAGGCGGCCGCGCATATTGGTGCTCAAGCAGCGGCGGCCGCGAAGTGCGTGGCGATCTCGTCGGTGGTGGTCAGCCACACGCCGGGATGGTTCACGACATACTCCAGGGCCTGATCCAGATACTTGGCCCGGAACGCCTGCCCGATGACGAACGGGTGCAGCGCGAGCGCGAGCACCCGGCCGCTGTCGGCCGACTCCGCATACAGCTGATCGAGCTGGTCCTTGACGATCTGGACGAAGTCGGGACCGTTGGTGCCCTTGCCGAGGAACAGCGTGTTGTCGTTCAGCTCGACCGTGTACGGCACGCTCAGCATCCCCGGCACATTCAACGGATACGGCTGGTCGTCGTTGGTCCAGTCGAGCACGTAGCTCAGACCGAGTTCAGCCAGCAGCGCCGGGGTGTTGAACGTTTCGGTGAGCGCCGGCCCCATCCAGCCGTGCGGCCGCCGACCGGTGGCCCGCTCGATGGTCTCGACCACTTCGGTGAGGTACGCACGTTCCTGCTCGATCGACATGTCGGCCTGGAAGATCGAGTTGTTCTTGCCGTGCGCCAGCCAGGCCCAGTCCCGCTTCAGGCCCGCCGCGATGATCTGCGGATTGTGCTCGACCACATCGGAATTGAGCAGCGCGCTGGCCCGGATGCCGTGCCGGTCCAGGATTTCGGTCAGCCGCCAGATGCCGACGCGCGGGCCGTAATCGCGCCAGCCGTAATTCAACGGATCCGGCGCGAGGCCGGCGGTGCCGGGGAAGATGCTGGTCGACGGCTGATCCACCTGATAGTGCTCGACGTTGAGGCCGACATAGAAGGCGACCCGCGCGCCGCCGGGCCACTGAATCGGCGCGCGTTCGGTGATCGGGCTGTAGTCGTAGAGCTCGTTGTCCATGCCGTCGATTCTCGAACTTGACACCAATGTCAGATTCAACCCGCGCGCGGGTGAGATAGCGCACAGGGCCGCGGCCCCGCCGACATTTGGCCGAGGCGGACGCGGCGTGTTGGTGTGTATCGTCCACGCCGGTCTCCTGCATACTCACCGAAAGGGTGAGCGAGGGTGGCCGACGCAGCTCCAACTCGATCCGAAAGTGCCGAACATGCGAGTCGACGGGCGGGATATCCCGGTAACAGGGAACCTGCTACAGCCGCTATTCCGGCGGACGAGTGACATCATCCGCGTCGTGCTGGCCGCGGTATGGGTGGCGATTGTCGTCGCGGCGTCGGTGATCACCCGGCCGGAATGGCTTGCGCTGGAACGTTCGGTGTCCAATATCGTCGGGTTCCTGAATCCCGACCAATCGAACCTGGTCTATCTCGTCTACGGCATGGCGATCCTGGCATTGCCGTTCGCCATTCTGCTCGAGCTGATCATCGGCAGACAGTGGAAACTGCTCGCGGGCTACGCGGCGGCCGGCCTGACCGCGGGACTGCTGCTCTCCATCACCGGCACCGGCCTCTCGGCCCCGAAATGGCATCTGCAGGTGCCGGATCGACTCGATACCTTCCTCTCCCAATTCCTGGACGACCCGCGCTGGATCGCGATGCTGGCGGCCGTGCTGACGGTGTCCAGCCCGTGGCTGCCCAACCGCCCGCGGCGGTACCTGTGGTTCCTGCTGCTGGCCTTCGCGCCGATCCACCTGGTGGTCAGCACGGTGGTGCCGGCCCGGGCGATGTTCGGACTGGCCGTCGGCTGGCTGGTCGGCGCGGTCATCGTGCTCGTGGTCGGCACGCCCGCGCTGGAGGTGCCGCTCGACGCCGCGGTGCGGGTGCTGGCCAAACGCGGGCACACGGTCACTCGATTCACCGTGGTGCATCCGGCCGGGCGCGGCCCGCTGGTGCTGGCCGCCGCCATCGACGGACCCGAACGCGGGCTGGTCATCGAGATGTACGGCAAGAACCAGCGCAGCTTCGGCGCGCTGCGCCAGCTGTGGCGCTGGCTCACCTTCCGCGCCAGTGAAACCGCGGCCATCCACGGCTCCATGCATCGCGCGGTCGAGCACCGCGCGCTGATGGCCCTCGCGATCGGCGACCTCGGCCTGGCCAGCAGCACGCCGGTGGCCGTCGCCGCGCTGGACCGCGGCTGGATGCTGCACGCGCACACCATGCCCAAGGGCACCCGGCTCAGCGAGGCGCCGGTCGAGCAGCTGGCCGGGGTGTGGAAATCGCTCGACGAGCTGCACCAGGGCCAGATCTCGCACGGGGACCTGCGCCCGACCGAGATCCGGATCGACAACGGCACCACCCGGTTCGGCGGCTTCGCCAGCGCCGAATACGGCGCCTCGGTCAAGCAGCAGCAGTCCGACATCGCGCAGCTGCTGGTGTCGACGACCGCGATCTTCGGCAAGGAACCCGCGGTCAGCGCGGCCATCAAGACCCTCGGCGAACAGCCGGTGCTCGCCGCCGCGAGCCGATTGACCAAGTCCGCCATGCCCGCCGGGCTGCGCAAGACGGTGCCGGACTGGAAGGGCGCCATGTCCGCGGCGCGCGACGAGGTGCGCAAGCAGACCGGGCAGGACCGGATCCAGGCCGAGCAGATCACCCGCTTCACCCGTAACCAGATCATCCAGCTGGTGCTGCTGATCGCGCTGGTCTACGTCGCGTACCCGTTCATCAGCGCGGTGCCGACCTTCTTCACCCAGCTCAAGACCGCCAACTGGTGGTGGGCGCTGCTCGGGCTCGCGGTCTCCTGCCTGACCTATGTCGGCGCGGCCGCGGCGCTGTGGGCCTGCGCGTCCGGCGCGGTGAGTTTCAAGAACCTGGTGATCATGCAGATCGCCAACACCTTCGCCGCGACCACCACGCCGGCCAGGGTCGGCGGGCTCGCGCTCAGCGTGCGCTTCCTGCAGAAGGGCGGCGTCGGCACGGTGCGCGCCACCGCGGCGGTGGCGCTGCAACAGGCGGTGCAGGTGATCACCCACCTGTGCCTGCTCGCCGTGTTCAGTGTCGCGGCGGGCACCTCCGCGGACCTGTCGCACTTCGTCCCGGATGCCACGGTGCTGTATCTGATCGCCGGGGTCGGCGTCGGCATCATCGGTACCTTCATGTTCGTGCCGAAACTGCGGCACTGGCTGAACAATTCGGTGCGCCCGCAATTGCAGGAGGTGCTCGGCGAGCTGGCCGATCTGGCGCGCGATCCGAAGCGTTTCTCGGTGATCATTCTCGGCTGCGCCGCGATCACCCTCGGCATGGCCGGGGCACTGTGGGCCAGCGTGGAGGCCTTCGGCGGCGGCACCACGTTCGTCACCGTCACCATCGTCACCATGATCGGCGGCACGCTGGCCTCGGCGGCGCCCACCCCCGGCGGCGTCGGCGCCGTCGAGGCCGCGCTGATCGGCGGCCTCGGCGCGTTCAACGTGCCGCTGGATATCGCGGTCCCGTCGGTGCTGCTCTACCGCGTGCTCACCTGCTGGCTGCCGGTCCTGTGCGGCTGGTTCACCATGCGCTGGATGGCCGCGAAGGACATGATCTAGCCACGGATTTCCTTGGTGGCGAGCAGAACTCCGGTCGAAGGCCGCACCGCGCTGAATGTCACCGCACCGAATCCGGCCGCGTGCAACATGTCCCGATAACGGCGAATGTCGACCGCCGCCAACGGATCCGCGGCATGGCCCGGCCCCGTCTCATCGGGTGCCCGGCGCGCGGCGACGCGGGCCATGATCCGGACCACGGCGGGCAATATCCGACCCGTCGGATGCGTATCGGCGAGCAGCAACGTGCCGCCGGGGCGCAGTATCCGGAACATCTGCGCGATGGCCGCGTGCCGTTGCGCCTCCGGGATATGGTGCATGGCAAAGGTGGAGGCAACCACATCGAAGGTTGCATCGGGCAGTGGCAGCGTCTGGGCGGCGCCCAGTTCGAATCGACAATTCGTCACAGTATTGGAATGTTCGGTCGCGTAGTCGATCATTTCCATGGCCGGATCGATGCCGATGACACTGCCGTCGGGACCTACTCGGGCCGCCAGTTTTCGGGCGAGATCGCCTGGTCCGCAACCGATGTCGGCGATGCGATGGCCTGGTGCCGCACCACTGAGTGCGACCAGGCGAAGGTTGAGCCGAGCGCCGCGGCCGAGCAGAAATAGGGCCTTGAAAGCGCGGTAACTCCGAGGCTTGGTAAGCAGAACACCGGTTTCGGTGTCATTGTGGCCCTGTCGAATGGAAGACTGGGGTGCGTTTTTGGTCATGTGTTCATGGTCGGGAGGGGGCCGCCACTTCGACCAGAGGCAAAACCACGGAAACCGTTCCATTCGGGACGGATTCGCGACATTTGTACGGGAGGCACATTGTCGTCGGAAGTGAAAAGACTGACGGGCAGCACGGATCGCCGGGTACGGCGGACGAAAAGCCTGCTGCATCGGGCGTTGATCGAACTCATGCTGGAGCGCGGCTACGACCGAATCTCGGTGCGGGACATACTGCACCGGGCCGATGTCGGACGGTCCACGTTCTACGCGCATTTCCGCGACAAGGACGACCTGCTGCTGGTGAGCAGCACCGACTATCTGCGCGCCGCGGTGACCGCGCCGGGCGGTGAGGCCGGGGCCGACGCAACGCCGCTCGCCCCGGTGCACACGCTGTTCCAGCTGGCCGCCGCGAATCCCGAGGTGTACCAGGCGTTGCTGGGTCGCAAGAGCGGCGCGCTGCTGCTGCGGACCACGCGGGAGATGGTCGCCGAGATCCTCGCCGAACGGCTGACCGAGCTGCTCGACATGGACCAGGCCGAATTCGATTCGACCGTGACGTTCCTGTCCTGGGGTGTGGTCGGCGTGCTCGGCGCGATCGCCGACGCGGACCCGCCGCTGCCGCCGACCGAGGCGTATCAGCGACTGGAACAGCTGATCGGACCCGGCCTGTCCGGCCGGGTCCGCGCGAGCTGACTCAGTTTCCGTATTGCGCGGTCTCCGGGCGCTCGATCAACAGGGTGTGCGCGGGCTGCTCGGCCACCGGACGGTGCCGAACGCCCTTGGGCACCACGAAGAGTTCACCCGGGCGCAGGACGACCGGATCCTGCCCGTCCAGCTCGATCCGGAACTCGCCGTCCCAGCACAGGAACAGTTCGTCCTCGTCGTGGTGGTGCCACGGGAATTCGCCGGCCAGCTGGGCGACGCGCACGACGGTGTCGTTGACGACGGCCAGTTCGCGCTGCTGAAAGGGGCCGGGCAGCCCGGCTACCACGTCCTGGATCGACACCGGGGCGGCAATTCTTGCTGCTGTCATGGCAGTAATCGTCGAACGGTCCAGGTCGCCGAACCATGGCCAATCGGGCAGAATTGGTTTGGCTATGGAGCCAATCAATGTCGCCGAACGCCTCGGCCGCTGGTCCGCGGGCCGGGGCGCGCTGTACGCGCTGCTGGCGGCGCGACTGCGTCAACTGATCGATGACGGCGAATTGCCCGCGGGCACACCGCTGCCGCCGGACCGGGTGCTGGCGAACACGCTCGCGGTGGGACGCAGCACCGTGGTCGCCGCCTATGACCTGTTGCAATCGGAGGGCAGGATCGTCCGACGCCAGGGCAGCGGGACCCGGGTGGCCGGGAATCCGCTCGCGCGCCCCGCCGAGACCACCAGCGCGCCGGTCTTTCTCGACCTGCTCGAGCCGCGTCCCGACGTGATTCCGCTGGCCTGTGCCGCGCCGGACACCCCGCCGGCGGAGCTGACCGAGTGCTACGCCCGGATCCTGCCCGAGCTCGCCGCGACCACCAGCGATATCGGGTACTACCCGACCGGACATCCTCGCTTACGACATGCCATCGCCGAGTACTACCGGAATCGTTGCGTGCCAACCACTTTCGAACAGATACTGGTCACCACCGGTGGGCAACAGGCGCTTTCACTGCTGGCCCGGTGCTTTCTCCAGCCCGGCGATCGGGTGCTGATGGAATCGCCCAGTTCCCCACCCGCGCTCGAAGCCTTCCGCGCGGAAGCGGCTGTGGTCGAGGGTCTTTCGCCTGGACTGGCCGGATTCGCCGCAGCCGCGCGGGAACATCGTCCCGCGCTCGCCTATGTGATTCCCACCTTCCAGAACCCCACCGGCTCGGTGCTCCCGCCGCTGGCCCGCAGGCGATTGGCGGAAAACGCGGCGACGCAGGGTGTTCCGCTCATCGAGGACGAGGTACTCGCCGAGCTCGGCTTTCCCGGATTCAGCACACCGCCACCGCTGGCGGCGCATTCGGACGCCGTGCTCACCGTCGGCTCACTGAGCAAGACGGTGTGGGGTGGACTGCGCATCGGCTGGGTGCGGGCCGCGGCGCCGATCATCGCCCGGCTCGCCCGGATCCGCGCGGTGCACGATCTCGGCGGCGATGTGCCCGCGCAGTTGGCGGCGGCCGAACTGGTGCCGCGCCTGGCCGCCGTCTGCGCGCGGCTCGCGCCGGAACGGAAGGCCAGGCACGACCACCTGCGCGCGGAACTGGCTCGGCTACTGCCCGATTGGACCGTGCCGGAGGTCGCGGGCGGCCAGACCCTTTGGGTGCGTTTGCCTTACGGCGACGGCACCTCGTTCGCCCAGGCCGCACTGCGCCACGGTGTCGCGATTCTGCCCGGCAGCGGGCTGGATTCGACCGGCGGCAGCGCGGACCACATCCGCGTGCACTTCCTGCATCCGGCCGAGACGCTCACCGAAGCCGCCCGCCGCCTCACCGAGGCATGGCGCACCTATCGTCCGCCGGCGCAGGTAGTTCCGTCGCCGCCGGCCCTCGCCATCTAGAACGAGTTAAGCCACAACGGTTTCCGCGAGCCGCGCGGTGATGAGCGCTTCGGCCTCGTCGACCATGCGGGTGATGAGCTCCGCGCAGGTCGGGATGTCGTGGATGAGGCCCTGGACCTGACCCGCGCTCCAGATGCCCGCGTCGAGATCGCCCTCCTCGAATACGCGGCGGCCGCGCGCACCGGCGACCAAGTCGCGCACGTCCTCGAAAGTGCCGCCCGCCTTTTCTATTTCGACGACCTTGCGGCTGATCTCGTTGTCCGCCACGCGGGCGGTGTTGTGCATGGTGCGGAAGATCAGCTGGGTGTCGCGCTCGGTGTGCGCGACGATCTGCTCCTTGACCTTCTGGTGCACCGCGGACTCCTGGGTGCACAGGAAGCGGGTCCCCATGTTGACGCCGTCCGCGCCGAGGGCGAGCGCGGCGACCAGGCCGCTGGCGTCGGCGAATCCGCCGGACGCGATCATCGGAATGTCCAGCACCCGGGCGGCCGCGGGGATCAGGATCAGGCCCGGCACGTCGTCCTCGCCGGGGTGGCCCGCGCATTCGAAGCCGTCGATGCTGACCCCGTCGACGCCGATCCGCTGGGCCTTCAGCGCATGCCGCACGCTGGTGCACTTGTGCAGCACCTTGATGCCCGCGTCCTTGTAGTACGGCAAGAACGGCTCCGGGTTGCTGCCGGCCGTTTCGACGATCTTGATGCCGCTGTCGATGATCGCCTGCACGTACTCGGCGTACGGCGGCGGGTTGATCGACGGCAGGATGGTGACGTTCACGCCGAACGGCTGGTCGGTCAGCTCCCTGGTGCGCGCGATCTCGCGACGCAGGTCGTCCGGCGTCGGCTGGGTGAGCGCGGTGATGAAGCCGAGCCCGCCCGCGTTGGCGACGGCCGCGACGAGCTCGGCCCGGCCGACCCACATCATGCCGCCCTGCACGATCGGGTGTCGCACACCGAAGGTCTCGGTGAACCTGGTCCGCAGCATTGCGTCTCCTCTGCCTCGCGCGGGCGTGCCAGTTCGCCCGAAGACCTGAATAGTGACACGAGGATCCACCGGTATTCAACCCATAAGTAAGCCGACATTCGCATCTGTTCGCTGCACGGCAGGTCTTGTTGCTGCGCCTGAGCAACCGGAAGTATCCGCAAAACATCAGTTGAGAACGGGTTTGTTGATCTCGGCGGCAATCCGGTCCGATTAACGGCGGTTCATCTCACGACCCCTTGCCGTCCGCATAAGTTAGTTGATATTCTGCGCTCAGTTCAGCCCGTCACAGCGGTCGGCCAGCCCGGCGGACGCACGTGCCGGTCCGAGAGGAGTTCGTGGCATGACCAACCGTGTGCAGGCGCTAGACGAGCCGCTCAGGTCTCGGCGTAATCACTGGAACAACCAGATCGCCGTGCACGCGCAGATGCGCCCGGACGCGGTGGCGCTGCGGTTCCGGGACGCGGACACCACCTGGTTGCAACTGCACGAACGCTCGCTGAAGTTCGCCGACGCACTCGCCCGCCGCGGTGTCGGCTTCGGCGACCGGGTGCTGATCCTCGCGCTGAACTACCCCGAATACGTCGAGGCCGTCTTCGGCATCAACGCGCTGGGCGCCATCGCGGTACCGGTCAACTTCCGGCTCACCCCGCCGGAGGTGGCCTACATCGTCAGCGACAGCGGCGCGAAGGCGATCGTCACCGACACCGTGCTGCTGCCGCTGGCCACCGCCGTGCAGGCGCAATCCGCCACGCTAGAAGCATGTTTCGTGATCGGCGGCCCGAGCGCGGACGGCGTGTTCGGCTTCGACGACGTGCTCGCCGAGGGCGGCGAGCCGCACACCCCGCTCGACATTCCCGAAGACACCCCCGCGCTGATCATGTACACCTCGGGCACCACGGGCAGCCCGAAGGGCGCGATCCTGTCCTACGCGAACATGAATTCCCAAGCGCTGACCGTGATCCGGGCCCTGGCGACCGAACAGAGCTCGATCGGCTTCTGCACCTCGCCGCTGTTCCACATCGCCGGACTCGGCAGTCTCGCACCGTGTTTCCTGCTCGGCGCGAAGACCGTGCTGCATCCGCTCGGCGCGTTCGATCCCACCGAGTTCCTCGACGCGGTCGAGCGGGAGCAGGCCACCAGCGCGTTCTGCGTGCCCGCGCAGTGGCAGGCCATCTGCGCCGAACCGCGGGTGAAGGAGCGCAAACTGGCGCTGACCGCGCTCAGCTGGGGCGCCGCGCCCGCCTCCGACACGGTGTTGCAGGCGATGGCCGACTGCTTCCCGAACGCGTTCAATGTCGCGGTGTTCGGGCAGACCGAGATGTCGCCGATCACCTGCGTGCTGGAGGGCAAGGACGCGCTGCGCAAGCTCGGCTCGGTCGGCAAGCCCATCCCGACCATCCAGGCCAGGATCGTCGACGACGAGATGAACGACGTCGCGCCCGGCGAGGTCGGCGAGATCGTCTACCGCGGACCGACGCTCATGCAGGGCTACTGGAACAAGCCCGAGGCGACGGCGGAGGCGTTCGCCGGCGGCTGGTTCCACTCCGGCGACCTGGTCAGCCAGGACGAGGAGGGCTTCATCTGGGTGGTGGACCGGAAGAAGGACATGATCATCTCCGGCGGGGAGAACATCTACTGCGCCGAGGTGGAGAACGTGCTGTTCGCGCACCCGAAGATCCGCGAGGCCGCGGTGATCGGGCGCGCGCACGAGAAGTGGGGCGAGGTGCCGGTGGCCGTGGTCGCGCTCAACACCGCCGAGGACGAGCTGACGCTGGAGGAGCTGACCGCGTTCCTCGACGCGAACCTGGCCCGCTACAAGCATCCGAAGGATCTGGTGCTGGTCGCGGAGCTGCCGCGCAATGCCAGCGGCAAGGTGGTCAAAGTTCAACTGCGCAAAGATTATTCATCCTGAGCGCGGCGGGCTGACGTAGGGTCGGGGGATGGCGATCCCCCGTATCCGCGCGGCCGTACTCGCACTGCACTGGCAGGTGAACGTGATCAAGCCCGAAGGCTTTTTCGGGCCCATGCTCGCCGAGCCGGTCGCGGCCAGTGGCGTCGTCGCGCGTGCGGTCGATTTCCACAAAGCCGCCGCTGCGCAAGGATTTCCGGTGGTCTTCACCCGATTCACCATCCCGGTCGGCGAGGGCGAGCTGGTGCGCAACACCGGTTTCATGCGGTCGGTGGGCGCGGCGCAGACCGAGTTCCGGCCGGATTCGGCAGGCGCCCAGCTCATTCCGGAGATGGACGGACTGGCGAGCGAGGTGTTCGACAACCAGAAGCTGTCCGGGCTGGCGGGTAACGCACTGGCACAGTGGTTCACCGAGCAGAACATCGACACACTGTTCGTCACGGGCGTGGCGACCAACCTGACCGTCGAGCAGACCGCAAGACACGCGACCGATCTGGGTTTCACCGTGCATCCGGTGGCCGACTGCGTCGCCGCGGCGAGCACCGAGGCGCACGCGGCGGCACTGGCGAATCTCGAACTCGTCAGCGCCGGTTCGCTGACCGCCGCGCAGGCGCTCGAGCTGCTGGTCCGCCGCTGATCTTGATCCGGGCGCGTGGCGGCGTGCTTGAATGGGTATCGGCAACATGACAGCTACGGCCGAATCGTGCTGCACGTGCACCGATTCGGCCGCTTCGCCTAGAGATCAGGAGCCAACTCGGTGAAATTCCTCCACCTGACGGCAGCCGCCGCGACCGCCCTCGCGGTAGTGGCCGGCACGGCCGGCTGCGGCGGCGACAACGAGACGGACCACTCGGCCCACGCCATGTCGACCGTCCAGCAGGCCCCCACCGCCGCCGTCAACCCCACGTCGGCCACCTCTCCCGGCCGCGCCACGTCCCCGGCGATCGCCACCTCACCGGCCGCCGTCGCCGACGTCGACTGCGGCCCGGTCACCGACGCGGGCGGCGGCACCCGCACCGTCATCGCCGTCGGCACCCCGGCAGGCCGGGTCGGCTGCACGGAAGCGATCAACGTCGCCACGAAATACGCGACCACGGTGAGCAATACCGACGCCCAGACCATCGAAGGCTGGCAGTGCAACGCCCAGCCCGACCCCGCCACCCCGTCCAAGTGCACCAAGGACGGCTTGATCATCGGACTGCGGGCCAGCTGACCTCAGCTCGCCCGAACCGCGCGGGCCAGGACCGCGTCGTAATCGTGGCTGGCGATGACCTCGATATCGGCCGGAAGGGCGTGCAGGCGCTGGATGGTGCGGAACGCGGCGTCGCGGTCGGCGTCGAAGAGATTGCCGGGCATCGGAGCCTTCTCGCGGATCAGCTCGACCTGCAAGGTGTTCCAGACGGCGTCGCCGGCCAGCAGCACCCGGGTGCCGTCGTCCACCGCGAGGAGCACGCCGATGCTGCCGGGGGTGTGGCCCGCCAGATCGACCAGCACGACGGCGCCGTCGCCGAACACGTCGTGGCTGCGCGGGAAGGTCAGCACGGGTGGGCCGTCGAGCTCGACCGGCGCGATGGACTGGCCGCGCAACGGTTCCCGGATGACGCCGATCGGCGCGGTATCGCCGTGCATGGCCCAGGCATATTCGACCGCAGGGACGCGGAGTTCGATCGAATCCGGCAGCTCGAGCAGGCCGGCGACGTGGTCCCAGTGCAGGTGGGTGGCGAGGGTGAAATCGATATCGGAGGCCGCGAGGTCGCGGGCCGCGAGCGCGTTGCTCAACCCGAGCACCGGCTTGTCCGGCGACACCAGCTTGCCGACCGGGAAGGGATGCCCCGGCAATACCCGCGTGTGCACGTCGGCGCAGATGGCTGGATCGATGAGGAACCGCGCCTGCGGATGCTCGACCAGAAACGCGCCCATCGACATCGGCAACTCGCGCAAGCTGCGCACACCCTCGGCGACGATGATGGCCGGCGCGGCCATCGTGGCCTGCGGCAGCGCGATCAGCCGGACCGTCGCGGTGGCCTTCGGCGCGGGCGCGGACACCAGACCGGCGAGAAACGCCTGGTCGGGTCGGCGCGGCCGGAGTAGCCGGCCCGGGGTGGCGGCCAGTGCGGCGCAACACCGCACCAGCGTGCCGAGGGTTCCGGGGCGTCCATCGGCAAGGCGTGCGGAGTTATCGCTCACCTCGCCACGGTAAGCGATCGGCCACGTCGGTGCAGGCCACGCAAAAGACTCTTCTCCATAGTGCGATATCTCGGCATAATCGCGGGTGGTACCTGGGCGGTAGAGACGAGCCGCCGATTCGGGGGTAGTCGCGTCTCGGGATGGATCGGAGCTCGATGGTGCGCAGTCGTGCGGCGCTCACGACCACGGCGGTGACGGCCGTGGCCGAGCTGCTCGGGGTCGACGCGGCCGCCGTCTGCACCGACGCGCCGTTCGCCGATCTGGGCCTGAGCTCCACCCAGCTGGCCCGGCTGACCGCGCGGCTCGAGGATGCCATGGGGTTCGAGGTCTCGCTGACCGCGATGTACGACTACCCCGACATAGACCAATTGGTCGAGTATCTCGCGATGCGATGACCGGGGTATCCATCGTCGGGATCGGCTGCCGGGTGCCGGGAGCCGACGGCGGCGACGAATTCTGGCGGATGCTGCTCGCCGGACGCGACGCCACCCGGCCGCCGCCGGCCGGGCGACCCGGCACCCGGCGCGGCGGATATCTGGATGGCATCGACGCGTTCGACAACGAGTGGTTCGCCCTCGCCGAGCGGGAGACCGCGCTGATGGATCCGCAGCAGCGGCTGGCCATGGAGGTCGCGGTCGAGGCGCTCGACGACGCCGGGATCGGTTACCGCACCAGGGGTTCCGGTGCGGCGGTGGTGTTCGGCGCGTGCGGCTACGACCACGGCGTCACCGTGCTCGGCCGGGACGGATTCGACGCGCCCCACGCCGTCACCGGCTCCGCGCTCGGCATCATCGCGAATCGCCTGTCCTACGTGCTGGATCTGCGCGGGCCGAGCCTGGTGCTGGACAGCGCGTGCTCGTCCTCGCTGGCTGCCGTCGACCTGGCGGTACGGCTGGTCGCCGACGGTACGGCGCCGTTCGCGATCGCCGGCGGGGTCAATCTCCTGCTGCTGCCGCACACCTCGAACTATTTGGCGGACGGCGGTTTCCTGGCCGCCGACGGACGCGCGAAACCGTTCGACGCGACCGCTGACGGGTACCCGCGGGCGGACGGCTGTGCGGTGGTGATCCTGCAACGCACCGAAGACGCGGTGCGCGAGGGCAATCGGGTGTACGCGGAGATCGCCGGGACGTCGGTCGGTTCGGACGGGCGCTCCAACGGGCTGCGTGCGCCGAACGGCCGGGCGCAGCAGGAGACGGTGCGCGCCGCCTGGTCCCGCGCCGGGCTCGATCCGCGCAGCGCCGGGTACTTCGAATGTCACGGCACCGGAACGGCATTGGGTGACGCGGTGGAGGTCGCGGCGCTGGCCGCCGTTGTCGCACCGGACACTTCGGCGCGCACGGAGCCGATCTGGATCGGCTCGGTCAAGTCCGCCATCGGGCACCCGGAAGCAGCCGCGGGTGTCATCGGGTTGATCAAGGCGGCGTTGTCCGTCCACCACGGCGTCATCGCGCCGATGAACGGATTCGGCACGGAGAACCCGCTGTTGAAGCTGGCCGAGCGTGGACTGCGAGTGCCGACCGCGGCGGTCGACTGGAGCACCGTCCCGCTCGGTGAACGTCGCGCGGGGGTCAGCTCTTTCGGCTTCGGCGGGACCAACGCGCACGCGGTGCTGCGCGGAGTCGAACTGCCGCGGGCAGTCCGCGGGGACGGACCGCCGGTGCTGATCCCGGTCACCGGCCGCGATATTGCGGAGCTGAGTGCCGAGGCAGGCCGGTTCGCCGACCGAATCGAGGTCGGTGCCGGATCGCTGCGCGAATTCGCCTCCGCCGCCGCGAGATTACTGCCGCAGCGGACTCGCGCCTGCGTGCTGGTGCGCGACCGCGGCGACGCGATGAAGCAGCTCCGTGCTGTCGCACAAGGCGATTCGAGCGCGGCGGTGATCGGCCCGTCGGCGACCCGGCGTCGGGGTGGGGTGCTGTTCCTGTTCGCCGGGCAGGGTGGACAACATCTCGCGATGGGACGCGCGCTCGCGGCGCGGCACAGCGTGTTCGCCGCTGCGCTGGCCAAGGTCGCCGACGCCATTGTCGCGGCGGACGGCCCGCGGGTCTGGACGCCGCGACACGGCTTCGCGCTGACCCCAGCGGGCAACGGAAATGGTTCGCGCGCGCTCGCACTCGTGCCACCGGCGATCTTCGCGTTCCAGGTGGCGCTGGCGGAATTGCTGGCGGTGTGGGGTATTCGGCCGGACGCGGTGGTGGGACACGGGCTCGGTGAGATCGCCGCGGCCGCGGTCGGTGGCGCGCTGTCGCTGGCCGACGCGGCGCTGATCGTGGTGCGGCGCAGCCGGATCGTGGCCGCACCGGCCGATCGAACGGCGATGGCATTGCTCGCCGCGGCGCCCTCGGAGGCGGCAAAGCTGGTGGAGCCGATGCGGGCGCAGGTCGGCATCGCGGCGGTCAATGGTCCACGGTCGGTAGTGGTTTCCGGTATCCCGCGCTACGTCGATACGCTCGTCCGGCGGGCCAAGCGTCGCGATATGCCCGCGCTGCGGATCACGGACGACTCGGCCGCCTACAGTCCGCCGGTCAGCACGGTGCCGCCCGAATTCGGCGAAGCACTGGCGGATCTGACCCCGATGGCACCGCACACTCCGCTGTACTCCACCGCACGCCGCGCCGAACTGATCACCACGGCAGCGATGGACGGCACTTATTGGACCGAGAATGCTTCGGGGACAGTCGAACTCGCGGACGCACTGGAGCGCGCGGCCGCGGACGGACACACGACCGTGCTGGAGATTTCGCCGCATCCAGTGCTGATCCCGGTGGTCGGTGAGTATCCCGAGTTCCGCGACGCGACGCATCCGGTGGCGACGCGCGACGACGAGGCGGGCGCGTTTCTCACCTGCCTGGCCCAGCTCCATCTCGAGGGCCGACCGGTCGATTGGTCCGCACAGGGACCGTTCAGCACCCCACCACGGCGCACGTGGCGCAAGCGCACGTTCCCGCTGATCACGCCTCAGGCAGCGCCGGATACCGACGAAACCGTCTTTCCCCCTGACGATCTCACCGATCACGTGATCAACGGCGAACCGATCGTGCCCACCGCGTTCTGGCTGCGCCGGCTGTTGCATCTGGCGCACGCCACGGTGCTCACCGATGTCCTGGTGCACGAACGGACCGCGCTCTCGGCCTTGCCGGAAGTCACCTATCGCGGGGACGGCGACGGAAGCGTACGGGCGGAGGTCACGCAGGCCACAGCGCTGGCATCGGCCCGGCCCGCCGGTGACCCCACACCCGCGGATATCGTCGCATGGATGCGGGTGGTGGATGCCAACCGGGCCGGGCGGCACCGGATGCGGCTCGTCGCGCCCGCCGCGTTCTATGCCGAACTGCACCGGTTGCGGCTGGAGTACGGGCCGCGGTTCCGGGTGCTGCGCGGCATCGCGACCGGACCGGACAGCGCGATCGGCCTGTTCGACGTCGCCGAATTGCACAGCACCGCAACGCTGAGCGGCTGCCTGCAACTGCTCACCGCGACCGTCTACGACGAGGTGCCCGCCGACGCGCTTCCGTTGCCGGTCGGTGTCGCCGCCGCGTGGTTGTCCGGTGAACCGAATCGGACGGTCCTCGAGGCGCATGCGTTCGTTCGCGAGCGCACGGCCACCGGCCTCACCGGCGACGTCATCGCGACCGACCAGCACGGGGTGCCGTGTCTCGCGTTGTCCGGCGTGCGAATCCGGTTCGTGGGAGCGGATTCTCCGGCACGTTCTGCCGTGACCCCGCGAAAGACCGATCGCGCCATGCCTTTCCGCACGGAGACCTGGCAGGCGGTCGATCCCGACTTCTTCGCCCTTCACGGCCCGGATAGTCGGATTGCCGAGCGCGCCTTGGTGATCGGCGATTCGGAGCTCGCGATCCGGCTGGCCGATGCGTTGGCGGACACCCTTCCTACCGACCGGGTGCCCCGCGAGCCGGACGCGCCGCGGCCGCTCATCACCGACTTGCCGCTGGGTGCTTCCGGCACTGCCCGCACCGCGGTTGTCCTGGTGTGGCCGACCGAAACAGACCCGTCGGCAACGCATTCCGACCCCATCGGCCCCGGCCGGAGTGCCGTCGCCACGACCGGCCGCGTCCTCGATCTGCTCCAACGGGTGCACGCCGATGCCGGCACCGCGTCCTTGACGGTCGTCCTGCCGGAACTCACGGCCGCCGAACCGCACCGTGCCGATCCGGATGTCCTGGCCGCACCGCGGGCGATCGCCGGCCTGGTCCGCTCCCTGCAACTCGAGTCCGGCCGTCCGGTGCGCCTGATCTGGACCGATGCCGACCCGCGGAACTCGGCACTGCTCGCCCGGTCCGTGGCGGAACTGCCCGGCACCGCATTCGCCGACGAATTGCGCATCTCCGCAGGCGATCTCGCCATCCGCCGCTTCACTCCCGCACGCCTCCGATCGACCTCGATCGCCATTGACGCCGCCGGAACCTACGTGGTCACCGGCGGACTGGGCACGATCGGCGCCGTCGCGGTGCGCTGGCTGCTCGATTCCGGCGCCCGCGACGTAGTGATCCTCACCCGCGCGCCCCGCCCCGTGCCGCCGCTGCTCGACGGCCTGGAGGACCGGATCGTCGTGGTCCGCTGTGACACCGCCGACCGGCGCGATCTGGCCAACGCGCTCAACGACATCCGCGAATGCGGCTCGACCATTCGCGGCCTCGTGCACGCGGCAGGCACGACCACGACGGCCACCTTCGACACCACCACACCCGGCCAGCTGACCACCGCATTCGCCGCCAAACTGACCGCGGCGGGTAACCTGATCGATCTCACCGCCGCCGACCCGACCGACTTCATCCTGCTGTTCTCCAGCGCCACCGGCGCATTCGGCGCACCCGGCCGATCCGCCGACGCCGCTGCCGAGGCCGCGATGGATTCCCTCGCGCTGACCTACCCGGGACGCGGTGTGCTCAGTGTCGGCTGGGGTCGATGGGCGACCGGCTCGAACGCGGCGGTCCGGCAGGCGGGCATCGCCGCGTTCGACACCCGCCACGATGCCGCGCTGCTGTCTGGGCTGTTGCGATACACCGGGACCTATCTCTCGGCAGTGGATTACGCACCGACCGCCGACACCTCCCCCGTGGCGGTGCGCCTTTCGACTATCCTCGGCGCCGCCCTGGTCGATCGGCTCGCCGCACACCCCAGCGAGGTCTTGTGACAGCCTGCAACAGCCTCGCCGCGCGGATCGCCGAGCTGGCGGAGACCCGACCGGACGAGGTCGCCTACACCGAGCTGCGCTATCGCATGCACGAGCGGCTACCCGTCTCGATGACCTACGCCGGCTTGCATTCCGCCGCGGGCGAACTCGCCGAGCGGCTCCGGGCCGGCAGCGCACCGGGCGACCGGGTCGCCATCCTCTGCGCGCACGGACTCGACTACGCCGTCGCCTTTCTCGCCTGCCTGTACAGCAATCGCATTGCGGTGCCGCTGTTTCCAGCCGCCGGCCCGCGCAACAAAGAGCGACTGCTCGCGGTGCTGGCCGATGCCCGGCCGACCCTCGCCCTGCTGTCCCACGGTGACTCGAACCGCGCATCGATACTCGGCCCCGTCCTCGGCGCGGTCGTCGAACTCGCCCCGGATATCACTGCGCCCCTGGCAGATTCGCCCGCGCCGGTCATCGATCCCATCCGCGCCGAACTCGCCTATCTCCAGTACACCTCGGGCTCGACCCAGTCTCCTGCAGGCGTCCGGGTCACCCACGCGAACATGACCACGGCGCTGGAACAACTGCGCCAGGCCCTGCAACCGACGCCGGGCAAACCCATCCTGACCTGGCTGCCGTTCTTCCACGACATGGGCCTCATCCTCGGCCTGTCGCTGCCGCTCTATTGCGGCGTCCCCGGCCTGACCATGTCGCCGGCGGAATTCGCGAAGCGGCCGATCCGGTGGCTGCGCGCCGTGAGCGATTATCGCGCGGGCATCACCGGCGGCCCCAATTTCGGTCTGTGCCTGATGGTTTCGTCGACCACACCGGAGGAACGCGCCGGGCTGGACCTGTCCTGCCTCGACATGCTGCTCAACGGCTCCGAGCCGGTCCGGGCCGATACGCTCGCCGAATTCACCCGCACCTTCGCCGAATACGGTTTCCGCCACCGTGCGCACACACCCGGTTTCGGCCTGGCCGAGGCCACGCTGACCGTGACCATCGGCGATTGGCGCGCCGACCCGGTGGCCCAGTACTTCGAGCGCAGCGCGCTCGCCGAGGGCCGGGCGGTCCAGCTCGCGCAATCACTGGGCGGCACACCGCTGGTCGGCTGTGGCGCGCCGATCGGACAGGACGTGCGCATCGTGCACCCGGTGTCCTGCGCCGAGCTGCCCACCGGCCGGGTCGGCGAGATCTGGGTGGCCGGGGCGAATGTGTGCGACGGCTACTACGGCAGGCCGGACGCCACCGCAGAGACCTTCCACGCCACGCTGCGCGGCAGCGAGGCCGGCTGGCTGCGCACCGGCGACCTCGGCTTCTGGTTCGACGGTCAGCTCTACATCGCGGGCAGGCGCAAGGACGTGATCGTTGTCGACGGACGCAACCACTTCCCCGCCGACATCGAGGCGACAGTCGAGGCCTGCGCCGCGGAGATCCGGCCCGGGCACGTGACGGCGTTCGGGCACGACGACGGACGCCGGGAAGATCTGGTGATCGTGGCCGAGCTGCGTGTGGTCGACGCCACCGAGCCCGCCGAACTCTCGGTGCTCGCCCGCCGGATCCGCACCGCGGTCGCGGCCGCGCACGAGGTGATGCCCGGTTCGGTGATGCTGGTCGAGCCAGGTCGCATCCCCAAGACCACCAGCGGCAAGCTGCGCCGCGGGGAATGCCGGGCCCGCTATATCGCCGGGCAGCTCGACCCGGTGGCGATGATCTGAGCCGGTCCGAAACACCGTCGAGTTCCCGCTGATCCGGGCCGCGGGCCGCGATGATGAGGCGCATGGCGACCGACAACATCTCCGTGCAGTGGAAAGACGAGCCCGAGGAGCACGACTATCCGGCAGCCGCCGACTACCTGGAGCTGCTGGCCGCGCCGAAGGTGGTCAGCGCCGTGGTGGACGATCTGCGGGCCGGTCCCATCGTGCACAAGAAGGCCAAGGACATTCTGCGCGCGGCGGGGCTCGAGCTGCTGCCGCCGGAGAACGCGCATGTCCGGCGGGACCTGATCAAGATCAACAATGGTAAGTCGCTGTCCCCGATTCTGCTGGTGCGCGGCGATTTCCGCACCGGGACGCCGATGGTGATCGCCGACGGTTACCACCGGGTCTGCGCGATCCACTGGGCCGACGAGGACATCGCCATTCCGGCGAAGATCGCCGCCATGCCGTGACCTTCTCCACCCTCGCACTCGTCCTCGCGCTCGGCCTGTTCGGGCCGCTGCTCGCGCTGCGCAGCTCGTGGCACGTGCCGGTGATTCTCGGCGAGGTGATCGCCGGAATCGTGTTCGGCGCCACCGGATTCGGCGTGCTGCACAGCGCCGATCCGATCTTCGCGTTCCTCGCGGACATGGGGTTCGCGGTGGTCATGTTCGTCGCGGGAACCCATGTGCCGGTGCGGGATCCGGCGGTGCGGTCCGCCCTGAGCGTCGGCGTCGTCCGCGCGATCATGGTCGGATTGCTGGCTGCCGCAGCGGGATTCGGCATCGCGCACTGGTTCGATACCGGGCACGGCGCCATGTACGCGGTGCTGCTCGCCTCCTCGTCGGCGGCGCTGGTGCTGCCGATCATCGACTCGCTCGGACTCGACGGCAAGCCGGTACTCGCGTTGACCGCGCAGGTGGCGATCGCCGATACCGCGTGTGTGGTGGCGCTGCCGTTGGCGATCGATCCGGAGCATGCGGGACGCGCGGCGCTCGGTGCGCTGGCCGTCGCCGCCTGCGGCGTCGTGCTCTTCGTGGTGTTGCGCTGGCTGGAACAGTCGGGTGCGCGGCGCCGGGCGCATCGGTTGTCCGAGGATCGCAAGCTCGCGCTCGAATTGCGGGTGAGCCTCGCGGTCCTGTTCGCATTGTGCGCGGTGGCCACCCAGACTCGGGTGTCGATCATGTTGGCAGGCTTCGCCGCTGGGCTCGCGGTGGCGGCGATCGGCGAGCCGCGCCGGGTGGCGCGGCAGTTGTTCGCGATCAACGACGGTTTTCTCGGGCCGCTGTTCTTCGTCTGGCTCGGCGCTCGGCTCAACCTGCGCGACTTCGGCGAACACCCGCGGCTCATCGCCCTCGGGCTGGCGCTCGGCGTGGGCGCGGTGCTGGTTCACCTGATTCCGCGGGTGATCGGTCAGCCGGTCGGCTACGGGGCGCTGGCGGCGGCGCAGATCGGGGTTCCGGTCGCGGCGGTCACGGTCGGCACTGAACTGCACGTGCTGATCCCGGGGGAGGCGGCGGCGTTGATGCTCGGCGCGCTGTGCACGATCGCCGCAGCGGCGGTGGCGGCGAATCGGCTGGCCGCCAAGGCACCGGCTAAGCCGGCCTCGACCTGATCAGTCTTCGGTGCGGCCGAGGAGTCGATCCGTCTCGCGCCGTTCGCGTTTGGTGGGCCGACCGGACCCGCGGTCGCGGCGCGGCAGGGCGGCGAGGATCTCGCGCGAGGGCGGCGGTGGGCTGCGGTCGATCAGGCATTGCGCGGCGACCGGGGCGCTGACCCGCTTGGTGATGATCTGCTCGACGATCACGATGCGTTCGACGCCGCTCAGGCGGATGCGCACCTCGTCGCCGGGTTTGACCGGCTGGGCGGGCTTGGCCGCGGCGCCGTTGACGCGGACGTGTCCGCCCCGGCAGGCCTCGGCGGCAGCGGATCTGGTTTTGAACAGGCGCACGGCCCAAGTCCATGAATCGACTCGGGCCTGCGTCGCGGTGCTCTTTCCGTTCGCACGGATGCCGTTTTCGGCGGGGGTCACTCGTTAGACGATACGGCGTGCGGTGACCACATCGCCGGCGCGGAGCGGGGTGTAGGAGACGGGCGAGCCGGACTGAACGGCGTTGAGCAGCTTGCCGTCACCCGCGTAGATGCCGACGTGGCCGCCACCGTTGGTCACGACGATGTCGCCGGGCTGCAGGTTCTGGAAGGCCACCGGAGCGCCGACGTGCGACTGCTCGAAGCTGGTGCGGGGGAGTTCGACGCCGGCCTGCCGGTAGGCCCACTGGACCAGACCCGAGCAGTCGAAGTTGGAGGGCCCTGCGGCACCCCAGGAGTACATCGCACCCACCTTGGTCTTGGCGGCGTCGAGCGCGATATCGCTGGCACTGGGGGCGGGGTTGAACAGGCCGGGCATGTTCGGCGCGAAGTTCGGGATGCCTGGCGCCGCCTGCTGCTGCGGTGCGCCGGGAACCTGCGCGTTCGGCATGGCCGACACGGCCTGCTGGATCTGCTGGTTGAGTTGCTGGACCGGCGCCTCGTATTCCTGTGGCACAGGAACATCGAAGTTGCCCAGTCCGGGGAGGTTGATGGTTGCCGCCATCGCGGGGATCGCGGGCATCGCGCCGGTTGTCGCGGCCACCGCGCCCATGACGAGGGCACCCTTGACGGAATTCGGCAAGCGCGAATCCCGCTGCATGCTGTGTTTACCCACCGAGCTACGTCTCCGATCTTCGTACTCTCCCGCCGACCGGTGAGCGACCAGTAAATGGCCGCAAGGAATCACCCAGTCGAACACTGCGGGTGTTCCCGGCACGGCAGGCGGGAAGATGGCCCCGACGGCCGCTAAGGCGGTAACTGTGTGGCGCCGCTTCTCTTTCGAAACGACAGGACTCCACTAAGTCACGAAGAGATTACGATGCCGACGCGGTGTTGTCCAGCGCACAGACCTGGTAGTTTTCCCGTCCCGGCAAACTCCCTGGACGATCGCCCGGAATCGCGACACGCCCACTGGGTCACGACACGATATCGGCGAATAAGTGTCTGTTACCGATCGGCCGCAAATGTCCGAATCGTCCTTCGGGAATTCAGGATTCGCGGCCGTTGGCCGCCTCGCCGTCACGTTCGGCGAGCGTCTGCTCGAGTTCGGCGATCCGGCGCTGCGCCTCGGCGAGGCCGACTTCCAACTTGCCGAGCGCCATCACCAACGGCCCGACCGCGAGGTCCGCGACGAGCTGCGGATCGTCATAGCCCTGCCCTATCGCCGCCAGGATGTTGGCGCGGATGCGGTGCGCCACCGTCGCCCCCGTCGGCACGTTCCAGGATTGGACCACCTCGGCGGTGGTCGGGGTGGGTTCGTCGGACATGACCCTCCGATACTCGCTGGAAACGCCAGCAGCGTAATGACTTCCGTGCCCATCTCAACCGTGCGAGAGCCATCGTGCAATACCGGCCGCTAGCAATATCTAGGACACGCCGTAGATTCGGCCAGATTTCCCGGACATAACGGGCTACGGTGTCAGAGCATGGACCCCGTGCGGAATCCGTATGCTCCCGGAGCCGGACAGCGCCCACCCGAATTAGCCGGGCGCGACAAGCAACTCACCGCTTTCGACATCGTGCTGGAACGCATCGCGCGCGGCCGGCCGGAACGCAGCGTCATGCTCACCGGCCTGCGCGGCGTCGGAAAAACGGTGCTGCTCAATCAACTTCGCTCGGCCGCCATCTCGCGCGGCTGGGGCACCGGCAAGATCGAGGCGCGGCCGGATCAGGAACTGCGCCGTCCGCTGTCCTCCGCGCTGCACATGGCGGTCCGCGCGATCGCCATGGCGCACCGGAACCCGGAGCGGGTCGACGACTTCCTCGGCATCCTCAAGGCCTTCGCGTTGCGCGCCACCGCGGACAAGGGGATGCGCGAACGCTGGCAGCCGGGCATCGACGTGCCCGCGGTCACCGGACGCGCGGATTCCGGCGACATCGAGATCGACCTGGTCGAGCTTCTGGTCGAGGCGGCGGCGCTGGCCAGCGAAATCGGCGTCGGCATCGCGATTTTCATCGACGAGATGCAGGATCTGAGCCCGGCCGACGTCTCCGCGATCTGCGGGGCCTGCCACGAATTGAGCCAGGACACCGCGCCGCTGATCGTGGTCGGCGCCGGACTGCCGCATCTGCCCGCGGTGCTGTCCGCGTCGAAGAGTTACTCGGAGCGATTGTTCAGTTATCACCGCATCGATCGGCTCGACCGCGAATCCGCCGACCTCGCGCTGATCGCGCCCGCCGAGCGCGAAGAGGTGAAATTCACCGACGAAGCGCTGGATGCGCTGTACCACAAGGCCGATGGTTATCCATACTTTGTGCAGGCCTACGGCAAAGCAGCCTGGGATCAAGCGCCGGAGAGCCCGATCTCCGCGGAGGATGTCGAGGTCGCCTCGCCGACCGCGGAGGAGGAGCTGGCGGTCGGCTTCTTCGGCTCCCGCTACGAACGGGCAACGCCGGCCGAGCGAGAGTACATGCGCGCCATGGCCGATCTGGCCGGCGACGATGGCCCGGTGGCGACCTCGGCGGTGGCCAGCGAACTCGGGCGCAAACCCGCCTCGCTGTCGCCGGCCCGGGACGGGCTGATCAAGAAGGGGCTGATCTATTCGGCCGAGCGCGGCACGATCGGATTCACCGTGCCGCACTTCGGTCGCTACCTACGCAGCGTTTGAGCTCGAAAACCGGGCAATACGAACATCGATGGGTAGCCCCGTATTAGCTTGTCTACCAAGATCATTAGAGATCGATAGAAATCAATCGACCTGCGGCCCTACCGGCGGGTAACTAAAGTTCCTACACTCGAATGTGATCCTGATCACGTCCGAGGAGGACATCATGGCGACAGCCGCGAAAGTCGACGCCACCGAAGAACAGGCCCGAGCACTGGTCGAGGAATCTCGCGAAACCACTTGGGCCAAACCATCGTTCGCGAAGGAGATGTTTCTCGGCAGGTTCCGGCTCGATCTGATCCACCCGTACCCCCAGCCGGGGGCCGCGGACGCCGCCCGCACCGAGGCCTACCTGGCCAGGCTGCGGCCGTTCTGCGAATCCATCGACGGCCGGGTGATCGAGGCGGAGGGCCGGATCCCGGACGAGTACGTCAAGGGGCTGGCCGAACTCGGCTGCTTCGGGCTGAAGATTCCGGAATCCTATGGCGGGCAGGGGCTTTCCCAGTTCGGCTACAACCGCGCGCTGATGCTGGTCGGCTCGGCCCACCCGAGTCTCGGCGTGCTGCTCTCGGCGCATCAGTCGATCGGCGTGCCGGAACCGCTGAAGCTGGCCGGCACCGACGAGCAGAAGGCGGAGTTCCTGCCGCGCTGTGCCGCCGGCGCGGTCAGCGCGTTCCTGCTCACCGAGCCCGACGTCGGCTCCGACCCGGCCCGGATGGCGAGCACCGCGACCCCGATCGAGGACGGAACGGCCTACGAGCTCAACGGCGTCAAGCTCTGGACCACCAACGGTGTGGTCGCCGAGCTGCTGGTGGTGATGGCCAGGGTGCCGAAGAGCGAGGGGCATCGCGGCGGCATCTCCGCGTTCGTGGTCGAGGCCGACTCGCCGGGCATCACGGTGGAGCGGCGCAACGCGTTCATGGGCCTGCGCGGCATCGAGAACGGCGTCACCAGGATGCACAACGTGCGGGTGCCGCGGGCCAATCTCATCGGCCGCGAGGGTGACGGCCTGAAGATCGCGCTCACCACGCTCAACGCGGGGCGGCTGGCCATCCCGGCGCTGTGCACGGCGTCGGCGAAGTGGTCGCTGAAGATCGCCAGGGAGTGGAGCACCGAGCGGGTGCAGTGGGGCAAGCCGGTCGGCGAGCACGAGGCGGTCGGCCAGAAGATCTCCTTCATCGCCGCAACCACTTACGCGCTCGAGGCGGCGCTCGACCTGTCCGCCGCCATGTGCGACGAGGCGCGCAACGACATCCGGATCGAGGCGGCGCTGGCCAAACTCTGGGCCAGCGAGATGAGCTGCACCATCGCCGACGAGCTGGTGCAGATCCGCGGCGGTCGCGGCTACGAGACGGCCGCCTCGCTCGCGGCGCGTGGCGAGCGCGCGGTCGGCGCCGAACAGCTGGTTCGCGATCTGCGGATCAACCGCATCTTCGAGGGTTCCAGCGAGATCATGCGGCTGCTGATCGCCAGGGAGATGGCCGACGCGCACATGTCCGCAGCGGGCGCGCTGGTCGACCGCAATGCCGAGTTCAAGGACAAGGCGAAGGCCGCGGTCGGCGCGACCGGCTTCTACGCCAAGTGGTTCCCGCAGCTCGCGGTCGGCTCGGGCACCGTGCCCGCGGCCTATACCGAATTCGGCACGCTGGCAAAGCATCTGCGGTTCGTCGAACGCAGCTCGCGCAAGCAGGCCAGGTCCCTGATGTACGCGATGGGCCGCTGGCAGGCCGGTTTGGAGTACAAGCAGAACTTCCTCGGCCGGATCGTCGACATCGGCGCCGAGCTGTTCGCCATGTCCGCGTCCTGCATGCGGGCCCAGGCCCTGCGCACCGCGGGCGCGCCGGAGGCCACCGCCGCGACCGAACTCGCGGACGCCTTCTGCAAACAGTCCCGAGTCCGGATCCGCAGACTGTTCGACGCACTCTGGGACAACACCGACGACGACGACCGCACCCTCTCCCGCGGCGTCCTCACCGGCCGCTACACCTGGCTGGAAGAAGGCGTCTTCGACCCGAGCGAAGGCACCGGCCCCTGGATCGCCGAATGGCAACTAGGCCCGTCCACCGAACAAAACCTCCTCCGCCCCTTCCTCCCCTCCACCCGCAGCCCCTCCACCCCCTGACCGGACACAGTCGGCCACCCACCGGACGTCACGTCCCGAACAGCTCCACCACCGACGTGACGTCCGGCGGGTGCCTTTGTCAGGTGAATATCTGACAGTATCGGTGAATCACTAGATAGTCGTAGATTTTCATGACGGGGCGGAGTGGCCACTCGGTAGCCAAATCTAGGGAACTCTAGAAAACCCGATCGACAGCCCGATACTCGGCAAGCGACGACCGATCATGGGCTTCTATCGGAATCTAGGGTGTGCCTTAGTGATTCGTAGATTCTGCGGTGGAGGGTGGTTGGCGGGGGTGTGGGTACATCGCGTGCATCGGTTGGGCAACTTGTGCATAACGCCAGGTATGGGGTGGTAACGCGGGGGAAATGTATATCGACAACCGGGCAAGAACGCTCCGCAAGGATGCACCCTCCTAGGAGGACGTCATGTCCACGACGATCGCCCGCTGCGCCGCCGATTACGACGGTCACCGTGTCACGGTGTCGGCCGAGGACGGGATCCCCATCGCGGTTCGCACGTTCGGGATCGAAGCCGCGTCCCTGACCGTGGTTTTCGTGCACGGTCATTGCCTGCGCACCGAATCCTGGTCGTTCCTGCGTGATCAACTGCTGCGGCAGTGGGGGGCCGAGACCCGGATGGTGTTCTACGACCATCGCGGGCACGGCGAATCCGGACAGGCCGACCCGTCGACGTACACCATCGACCAGCTCGGGCGCGATCTCGACACCGTGCTGCGGACGGTCGCGCCGACCGGGCCGGTGATCCTGGTCGGGCATTCGATGGGCGCGATGGTGGTGCTGGCCTACTCCCGGCTGTTCCCGGAGAACATCGGCACCCGGGTGGTCGGCGTCGGCCTGATCGCGGGCGCCGCGAACGGGCTCACCGAGGTGGGGCTCGGCCGGTTCCTCAAGCGGCGAGCGGTGAACTCGCTGCAGGTGGCGGTGGTTCGCGCGCCGCGGGTCATGCAGGGCTCGAAGCGGATGTCGCGCCGGATCTTCGAACCGATCATGCGCGCGGCGAATTCCGGGACCCGGCGGGTGAATCCGCGCATGGTCGCGGTCGCCACGGCCATGCTGAACGACACCCCGCTGCTGACCATGTCGAGCTTCCTCGCCTCGCTGATCACCTTCGACGAGACGGCGACGCTGCACCGGCTCGGCGGCATCCCGGCGCTGGTGCTCGCGGGCACCGCGGACATCGTGGTGCCGTTCACGCACTCGGTGGTGCTGGCCTCGCAGCTGGCCGGCTCGCGGCTGGTTCCGCTCGAGGGCGCGGGGCACAGCGTGATCTTCGAACGGGCCGAAGAGGTCGCGCTGTCCATCGTCGGATGGGTCGATCAGGTCGTCACCGGACTGCGCGGGCAAGGGCCGGAGTACGCCGTCGCCGGATGAATGCTGGGCGGCGCGCGATCACCGAAGTTGACCGATCGGTGGTTCACACCAAGCGCGCCGGCCGACTACGAGCAACACTTGGGCGAACTGCCGAAGATTCGCAGCTGACGAGCCAGATCTGAATTCTTTCTGTACTGTGTTAAAGATCACGTTGTGTGGTGAGTCACACGGCTTGGTGCAGCGCGCTTCCAGGCAGACCATGGAAGTACCCGTTACCCACCGAGTTCGCATGTCTGCCAGGAACACAGGAGGTATCGATGACACGCAGCGAAATCGCGGAACTCCGCTACACGGTCGGCCAGCTCCGGCAATCCATCGGCGCACTGCGCAGCCACTACGGCGACGCCAATATGGTGCGGCGGCTGGAGAACGACCTCGAGCGGCTCGTCATCGACGCCGACGAGCTCGAGCAGTCGCCGCCGCCGGAAATCCGGCGCCGTCCGCAAGACACCATCTACGTCCCGGACAGCAAGTCCGACGAGGCGGCCTGGATGGGTGCGCAGGACGAGGGCCTGGGCTTCCACTCGCGCCCGCGGACCGAATAGCCCGAAACCCGACTTCGCGGGCCCGCGCCGTGCCGGTGGGTCCGCGAAGTTCTGTCCGAGGGTCAGGCGCGGTGCTTGCCGAACCGACGGTTCGGCCGAGCGCCGTGGAACCGCGCCCCGCGCGGAGTCTCGACGATCGGGGCCGACCCGGCCGATTCGAACAACGCCGCGATGCCGTGGTCATGGCCGAGCGCGATCGCCTCCAGGCCGTAGTTGCCGCCGGTCCGTGCGAGCTCGTGCAGCATCGTGGTCATGATCCGCAGGCCGGTGGCGCCCACCGGATGACCGAGGGCGATGGCCGAGCCGTTCACATTGAGCCGGTCGCTCGGATCGAAATCCCACTCCTTGGCCAGCGCAAGCACTTCCACCGCGAAACCCTCGTTGATCTCGACCAGATCGATATCGTCCAGGTCGATCCCGGTCCGGCCGAGCAGCTTCGCCACCGCCGGCGCCGCACCGAGCGACGCGGTCGGCGAATCACATCCGGCCGCGGCCCAGCCGACCAGATACGCCATCGGGGTCAGGCCGAGATCGACGAGCCGGTCCTCCGCGACGACCAGGCAGGCCGACGCGCCGTGCCGATGCGCACTCATATTGCCCGCGGTGACCACACCGTTCACCAGCAGCGGTCGCAACGCGGCCAACGTGTAGGTGGAGACGTCGTCGCGCAGCCCTTCGTCCCGCAGAATCCGGTGTCCGCCAGTGCCTTCCAGACCCGGGTCGGCCCAACCCGGCTCGTCCACCACACCGACCGGAATCACCTCGGCGGCGAAGGTTCCCTGCCGCCAGGCGCGCGCGGCCTTGCGATGACTGGCCACGGCGAACTCGTCGGCTTCGGTCCGGCTGATGCCGTAATAGCGGGCAACGTCCTCGGCATTCAGTACATCGGAGCGGCTGGCCGATTCCCCGTGGCAGGCAACGGCATCCGCGGCGCACTCCACGCCGCCGGCCACCACGACATCGGCCGCGCCGGTCTGCACCATCATGGCCGCGGTGATCACCGCCTGCAGCCCGCTGCCACAGCGCCGATCGGTCAGAAATCCGGGCACGGCGAACGGCAGACCCGCACCGCGCGCGGCCAGCCTGCTCAACTCCGGACCGGTAGCCAGACCGCCGTCGATGCATGCCATCGCGACGTCCTCGATGCGCATCGGATCGATTCCGGAGCGTTCGATCACCGCCGACAGCACCGTCGAAGCCATCCATTCCGGCGGCATTCCGGACAGCGCACCCCCTTCGATCCCACTCGGCGTACGCACCGGCGCAACGATCGCGGCTCTTCTCATCTTGGTGCTCCTTCCCCCGGCCAAGCCCGGCGCAGACGTGGGTATCAGCGCACGTCAGCGGGTACATCTCGGGAGAAGATCACCACAAATATGTTGCCTCCGTGTGACAACCGGCGCGTCGCAATTTCGACTTCAGGTTTCGTTTAGCCGGACGGCGCTCGAATGCTGTTCTGGTTTAGTCGAGTTCGAAGAGTTTGCGGTCGGTTCACCGCTCGACGGAGACGGTTGAAACGACAGCCAATGTGGCGCAAATCACGGGCATTCACCCCAACCCGGTATGCCGGGACCCCGCTCGAGCGATAGCGGGGGTGTCGTATGGTGCTGGGCATCACATTCAATTTGCGGAGGTATCGATGACCAACCGCACAGCAGATCAGCGAGGCATCCACCTGTGAGTGCCGCACCGACCACCACCCCGGAAACGGGGACCGGTGTCTTCAGCAAGACCAGGGCCCGAATCTCCGAACGCACGCTACGCACCGACCGATGGTGGGTTCCACCGCTGGTCACGGTGCTCGGCCTGGGTGCGTTCGTCATCTACGCGACGATCAGATCCTATGTGCGAACGGCATATTGGGTTCCGGACTACCACTACCTGACGCCGTTCTACTCACCGTGCCTGAGCACCTCGTGCGTCGAGGGCGCCAGCCACTTCGGCACGCCGTTCGGCGATCTGCCCACGATCATTCCGCTCGGCTTCGTGGTGCTGCCGTTCCTGCTCGGCTTCCGGCTGACCTGCTACTACTACCGCAAGGCCTACTACCGGGCCGTGTGGTTCTCCCCGCCGGCCTGCGCGGTCGCCGAGCCGCACGCCAAGTACACCGGCGAGACCCGGCTGCCGCTGATCATCCAGAACGCGCACCGCTACTTCTTCTATGTGGCCATTGTGGTTTCGGTGATCAACACCTACGACGCGGCCGTCGCGTTCCACGGCAAGGACGGCGGCTTCGGTCTCGGCCTCGGCAACTTCGTGCTGTGGCTCAACGTGATCCTGCTGTGGGCGTACACGTTGTCCTGCCATTCCTGCCGGCACATCGCGGGCGGACGGCTCAAGCACTTCTCCGCCCACCCGGTGCGCTACTGGTTCTGGACCCAGGTCTCCAAACTGAACACCCGGCACATGGCCCTGGCCTGGACCACCCTCGGCACGCTCGTGCTGACCGACTTCTACGTCATGTTGGTTGCCAGCAAGACGATTTCGGACTTGCGGTTCATCAACTGATCCGCCCCAACCCCAGGAGTATTCGCGGCCATGCCAGAAGTGGAACGGCACAAGTACGACGTCGTCGTCATCGGGGCCGGTGGCGCAGGATTGCGCGCGGTGATCGAGGCCAGAGAACACGGTCACTCCGTCGCGGTGGTGTGCAAATCCTTGTTCGGCAAGGCGCACACCGTGATGGCCGAGGGCGGTTGCGCCGCCTCGATGGGCAATGCCAACGAAAAGGACAACTGGCAAACGCATTTCAAGGACACGATGCGTGGCGGCAAGTTCCTGAACAACTGGCGCATGGCCGAACTGCATGCCCAGGAGGCGCCCGACCGGGTGTGGGAACTGGAAACCTATGGGGCACTGTTCGATCGGACCGCCGACGGCCGGATCAGCCAGCGCAACTTCGGCGGCCACACCTACCCGCGGCTGGCGCACGTCGGTGACCGCACCGGCCTGGAGATCATCCGCACCATGCAGCAGAAGATCGTCTCGCTGCAGCAGGAGGATTTCGCCGCGACCGGCGACTACGAGTCGCGGATCAAGGTCTTCTCCGAGTGCACCATCACCGAGCTGCTCAAGGACGGCGACCGGATCTCCGGCGCGTTCGGCTACTGGCGCGAATCCGGCCGTTTCATCCTGTTCGAAACGCCCGCAGTGGTTTTGGCGACCGGCGGCATCGGCAAGTCGTACAAGGTGACCTCGAACTCCTGGGAGTACACCGGCGACGGCCACGCGCTCGCGCTGCGCGCCGGGGCCACGCTGATCAACATGGAATTCCTGCAGTTCCACCCGACCGGCATGGTCTGGCCGCCCAGCGTCAAGGGCATCCTGGTCACCGAGGGGGTGCGCGGCGACGGCGGCGTGCTCAAGAACACCGACGGCAAGCGGTTCATGTTCGACTACATCCCGCCGGTGTTCAAGGGGCAGTACGCCGAGACCGAGGAGGAGGCCGATCAGTGGTTGCGCGACAACGACTCCGCGCGCCGAACCCCTGACCTGCTGCCCCGCGACGAGGTCGCGCGCGCGATCAACGAGGAGGTCAAGGCCGGCCGCGGTACCCCGCACGGCGGCGTCTTCCTCGATATCGCCTCGCGCATGCCCGCCGACGAGATCAAGCGCCGCCTGCCGTCCATGCATCACCAGTTCAAAGAGCTGGCGGACGTGGACATCACGGCGGAGCCGATGGAGGTCGGCCCGACCTGTCACTACGTGATGGGTGGCGTCGAGGTCGATCCCGACACCGGGGCGGCGACGGTGCCCGGTTTGTTCGCCGCGGGCGAGTGTTCCGGTGGCATGCACGGCTCCAACCGGCTCGGCGGCAACTCGCTGTCGGACCTGCTGGTGTTCGGCCGCCGGGCGGGCCTCGGCGCCGCCGCGTACGTCGAGCAGCTCGCGGAGCGACCGACGATCACCGACGCCGACATCACCGCGGCCGCGAAAATCGCACTGGCGCCGTTCGATCCGCCCACCGAGGGCGCGGGCGAGAACCCCTACACCTTGCACACCGACCTGCAGCAGACGATGAACGACCTGGTCGGCATCATCCGCAAGGAGCACGAGGTGCAGGAGGCGCTGACCAAGCTGGCCGAGCTGCGCGCCCGGTTCAAGCAGGTCACCGTCGAGGGGCACCGCCAGTTCAACCCGGGCTGGCACCTCGCGCTGGACATGGAGAACATGCTGCTGGTCAGCGAGTGCGTCGCGAAGGCGGCGTTGCTGCGCACCGAGAGTCGCGGCGGGCACACCCGCGACGATCATCCGTCGATGGATCCCGGCTGGCGGCACAAGCTGCTGGTCTGCGCGGTGGATCCGAGCACGGCGGGGGAGACCATCCCGGACGTCACGGTGACGCCCAAGGATCAGCTCCCGATGCGGCCGGAACTGCTCGCCCTCTTCGACCTCGGCGAGCTGGAGAAGTACTACACCCCGGAGGAAATCGCCGGGCATCCGGCGCAGGCCGGGAAATCGACTGAGCGAGAGGCGTAGCGATGGGTTACGACGCCAAATTCCGCGTGTGGCGCGGCGACCTCGACGGCGGTGAACTGCACGATTTCACCGTCGCGGTGAACGAGGGTGAGGTGGTGCTCGACATCATCCACCGGTTGCAGGCCACCCAGGCGCCCGATCTGGCGGTGCGCTGGAACTGCAAGGCGGGCAAGTGCGGTTCCTGCTCGGCCGAGGTGAACGGGCGTCCGCGCCTGCTGTGCATGACCCGGATGTCCACCTTCACCGAGGCCGACGTCATCACGGTCACCCCGATGCGCACCTTCCCGGTGATCAAGGATCTGGTCACCGACGTGTCCTTCAACTATCAGAAGGCACGCGAGATTCCGTCGTTCACCCCGCCCGCGGATCTCAAGCCGGGCGACTACCGGATGAAGCAGATCGATGTGGAGCGCTCGCAGGAGTTCCGCAAGTGCATCGAATGTTTCCTCTGCCAGGACACCTGTCACGTGGTGCGGGATCATGAGGAGAACAAGACCTCGTTCGCCGGGCCGCGGTTCCTGATGCGGATCGCGGAGCTGGAAATGCATCCGCTCGACGTCGCCGACCGGCGCGACCTGGCGCAGGACGAGCAGGGGCTCGGCCTCTGCAATATCACCAAGTGCTGCACCGAGGTCTGCCCCGAGCACATCAAGATCACCGACAATGCGCTCATCCCGATGAAGGAGCGCGTCGCGGACCACAAATACGATCCGCTGGTGTGGTTGGGTAACAAGCTGTTTCGGCGCTGAGGGACGGATTCAGCGCTGACGATGTGCCCTCCGGCAATGCCGGAGGGCACACCCATTTACAGCATGGCCACCACCGCGACGGCGACAACGCCGACGAGCAGGGCTATGACCAGCGACGACAGCAGCGATCCGGTGAGGATGAACAGGCCGATCGCCGTCACGGCGAACAGCAACGCGACGATCAGCCATTCGACCCAATCCCCAGGTCGCAATTTCTTGTACCGGGAGTGGGAACCTTTGAGCCCACGGTCCACAAAGAGTGGGCTACCCCATTGTTATCGAAGCGAAACTATTCGGGGCGGTCGAACTCGCCATCGTGCACGCCCGCGGTGAACGCGGCCCACTCCGACGGCGTGAAGACCAGGGCCGGGCCGTCGGGATTCTTGCCGTCGCGCAGGCCGATGTGGCCGTCTGCCAGCAGAGCTACCTCGACGCTGTCCTTGCCCTCGCCGTTGCCCGCCTTGCGCCAGGTCGCTCCGGAAAGATCAACATTCGCGCCATTGTTGATGCTCACGACAAACTCCTTTGTTGGAGCCAGGGGTCGGCCAATAGTCGCCATACCCCGGCTGTGAACGTAAATTATTGCGCCCCAATAAGTTAGATACTCATGCCGCAAACTCTTTAGCCACTTGCCGTAGCAGTTGCCTGCTGGTCTGGATATCCAGCGCGGCTCGCTGCAGGCTTTCGTGCGCCCGATGGTACCGCTGCACATCGACCGGGCGTTCGAGATACAGATCGCCGGTGAAGCCCTCCACGTACACCACCGGCGGCTCCACCGGCTGTCCCTTGCTGTCGGTGCCGAACTCCAGCACGGTGAACGGCCCGGTGGAATCGCCCAGCGGTATGCCCGCCGCGAACGGCAGGATGCGCACCGAGACGTTGTCGCTGGTGCTCAGGTCCGCGAGGTGGCGTAGCTGGGCCGCCATCACCTTCGCGCCACCGACCACCCGGCGCAGCACCGACTCGTGCAACACCACGGCAACCGTCGCGGGGGAGCACTTGCGGGTGATCAACGCCTGTCGTTGCAACCGCAGCTGGACGCGGCGCTCCAATTCCGCCTCCGAATCGTCCGGGTAGCCGAGACGATGCAGAGCCCGGGCGTAGTCCGCGGTCTGCAGCAGACCGAGCACCAGTTCCGATTGGTAAGAACTCAGTTGCTGGGCCGATGCCTCCAAACCCACGTAGACATCGAAGTTTTCGGGGATCAGATCGCCGTAGGCATGCCACCAGCTCTTCACCGCGGCCTGCTGGGCCAGGCCCTTGAGCCCGTCGGCCAGCTGCTCGTGGATGCCGTAGATGCGGCACAGTTCCTGGATGTCGATGGTGCGGATGCGATCGGCCTGCCCCTTCTCCAGCCGCTGCAAAGTGCTTGCGCCCCACTCCATCAGCCGTGAGGCCTCGGCGATGGTGAGCCCCGCCTGGGTCCGCCAATCGCGCAGGTATCGGCCCAGTTGCCGGCGCGGTAGAGTAGAGGAGGCGCTCTCGGTACCGGTCGGTTTGTCGAATCCCCCGGACGCTCGCTCCGAACTCGCTGACGTTCTTGCCGAACTCGCTGACACAGCACGCTCCGTTCTGTGTTCTGCTGCTCACCAGCGATTGTGCGGGGGCAACCAGCAAGCTCGGTTCCCCGTCACTTCGCTTGGGCAGCGGGCTCTTTCGTCCACTATGGAGAATCCTCCCCTCCCGGCTGGTTTTCGTGCTGGGAATTCGCGCGAAATCTTTGGATATCCATCGCGGGCGTTGTTTCGCGCACCCGGCAATGGTGTGCTGGAAGTATGCCCGGACGGATCGAACGCCCTCCCCGGCGTCGCCGCCTCGAAACTTCCGGGCACTCAGCAAGAGTCGCCCGCAGGAACGAGGAGTCATGGCTGTACATGTCATTGCGTCGTCCTTGATGACCAGCGATCTCACCGCGCATCGCGCGCGCAGCGTAGGGCACGGAAGCTGGGTGGTGTCATACCTCCCCGGCCGCACCCTGACCTGCGCGCAAGCCGTTGCCGCACTGCGGGTTGCCGAGGTGGTGCCGTCGCTGCTCGATCTGGTCGGTGAGCTGGCCGACGAGGTCGGGCTGACCGCGCTGGAGGCGGTGGGGATGGCGGTGCGGCAGTCCGCCTGGCCCGAGGAACCGACGCCGACCCGACATCGATGGTCCGTCGGCCCGCAGCCGGCGGGAGTCGCCTGATGCAACTCACGAACCTGAACATGCACGTGGCCGCAATGCTGGCCTGCGGCGCCGATCCCGGCGTGCTGAACGTCGAACAAGCCCATGCGGCAATGCAATTGCACCTGGACTGCACCGTGGACCGGTGCCGGGTGCGGCGGCGGGCGCGGGCGACGCTGGTGGAGGCGGGCAAGTGCGTGCTCGACGACCGCGCGCTGCCGTTGTGAGGAACAGGTACAGCTGACGGCGGAATAGATACCGCCGACCGACACCGGCCCGATCCGCTACCGTTCTCTGCGCGAGACGGTATGTGAGAGGCGAGTCTGTTGGTGGTGCGGGTGTTGCGGCGGTCGGTGGCGGTTATCGCGGTGTCGGTGCTCGCCGCCGTGCCGGTCTACAGCAATGCCGCGCCCGGCGACGATGCGCGACCCGCCGGCCTCGACCGGTTCTACGGCCAGCAGCTGTACTGGCAGCCCTGCGAGATCGCGAACCTGGACAAGGCCGGCGGAGCATGCGCCGATGTGCTGGTGCCGCTCGACTATGGACACCTGGACGGGCGGACGATGACCGTGCGGATCTCGCGGGTCGAGGCCACCGATCCGGCTCGGCGCCAAGGGATTCTGCTGGCCAATCCGGGCGGGCCCGGCGGCGAGGGACTCGACAGTATCGATCTGCTCGGCGATGTGCTGACGCCGGAGGTCCTGGCGACGCACGACCTGATCGGGATGGATCCGCGCGGGGTCGGGGAGTCGGGGCGCAGTCCGCGCTGCGGGTGGCCGGTCGGCGAGATGATCCGTTCGGCGGGGCTGGATCCGCTCGGCTTCGTGCACGACACGGTGCAGTCGGTGGGCATGGCCGCGGGCTGCCTGGTGCACGACCCGGAGATGATGCGGCAGTTCACCACTCGGAATACCGCGCGGGACATGGACATCGTGCGCGGGGTGCTGGGCGAGCAGAAGATCGACTACTTCGGGCTGTCCTACGGCACCTACCTCGGTGCGGTGTTCACCCAGATGTTCCCGGACCGCAGCGGGCGGATCGTGCTGGACAGCGCGATCGATCCGGACCGGTATTGGGAAGGGCTGGTGCAGGATTGGGGGCCGGCCGACGGACGCGCCCTGGACGACTGGGCCACCTGGGCCGCGACGAAGGACGACACGTACCACTTCGGTGCGACGCCGCAGCTGGTGCGCGGCACGGTGGAGGACCTGCTGCATACGGTGGCGCGGCAGCCGATCGTCATGGACGGCTTCGCCATCGACGATCATTGGCTGCCGTTCATCCTGCACGGGATGCTGATGAACTTCCGGCTGAACGAGAAGCTGGCCGATACGGTGCGCGAGATCGCCGATGCCGCGGGCGGGCCGGCGACGTCGGCGCGGACGCCGTGGCTCAGCGCGACGATCACGGCGTTGCGCGATGGCGAGGATTCGACGTTGGCGCAGATCGCCTGCGGCGATGTCGGGGTGCCGCGGGATCCGGGGTGGTACTGGCGCAACATCGAGGAGACCCGAGTAAGTCAACCGGTGTTCGGGGCGATGGCGGGCAATATTCAGCCGTGCGCGTTCTGGGCGGGGCCGGTGGAACCGGCGACCGTGGTGCGTAACGCGGTGCCCGCGCTCATCCTGAATTCGAGCGGTGATCCGCGGACTCCGCTCGCGCATGCGGTTCGGTTGCATGCGGATATGTCCGGGTCGCGGCTGGTCACGTTGCAGGATGTGCGTATTCACATGACATTTCGGCCGGGGCTCAGTTCGTGTGTGAATGACGCGATCAATACGTACTTCGGTTCGGGTGCGCTGCCCGCGGAGGACACGACCTGTTACGCGGATCAGCCAAGCGCTTGAGCGACATTTCGCGGCGAATCAATTGTCAGCGCTGAACAGTTAGTTTATCGGGTCTGGCGTATGGGGCGTCATCGACCCAAGGTCGGCCCTCGGCGAATCGGGTCGACCGGAAGGCTGTGAGGTCGACCAGCTTCGGCGTTCCCTCGGTGATCCATTCGGCCAGGCAGATGCCGATCGCGGGGGCGGTTTTGAACGAGGTGCCGCTGTCGCCGGTCATCACCCAGAGACCAGGGACGGCAGGTATCTGATCGATGATGGGGTGGCCGTCCGCGCTGTACATGTAGGCGCCCGCCCAGCCGCCGCGCATAGTCGCCGCGGCGAAGCCCGGGAAGCGGTGTGCCATAGCCGATCTGGCACGGCCGACCGCAGCCGCATCGATGGTTTCGTCGGCGTCGTCCGGGCTGGCCGGGCGGGCCGCCACGCCGAGGCCGACCAGGGTCCCGGCATCGCCCTCGGGCCGGAACCAGGAGCCGCGGATCGAATCGATGACGACGCGATGCCTGCGGCCGAGATCGACGGTCGGCGGCCAGCGGAAGATCACCACCTGGGTGCGCGTCGGCGTCAGGCCGAGGTCGAGGCCGAGCGGGTGCAGGAGCTGGTCGGAGCGCGCGCCCGCGGCGAGCACGACTGTCTCCGTGGCGATGCGGCCCGCTTCGGTGTGCACACCTACGACGCGGTCGCCTCGGGTCACGATCTCCGTCGCGGTCGTCTCGGTCAGGATGAGCACGCCGAGCGCCGTTGCCGCCGTGGCGAATCCGTAGAGCGCGCCGTTGGGGTCGGCGGTGCCCGAACCCGGTTCGAAGGCGGCGACGGTGAGATCGTCGGTGCGGATCAGCGGTTCGATCGCGTGCGCCTCGTCCGCGGTGACGACGCTCGTCTCGACGCCGATCGCCTGTAGCGCAGCGACATTCGCGCGCAGGCGGGCCTCGTCGCGGGGCGCGACGAGGCGCAGGAAGCCGACCGGATCGAAGCCGGGCGAGCCCGCGCCGACCTCGTCGTCCCATTCGCGGAAGATGCGCAGGCTTTCCAGAGCGAGCCGGGCCTCGGGCACATTCGTATAGTGGCAGCGAACCAGTGCGCCCGATTTTCCGGTGGCGCCGGCGCCGAGGTGTTGCCGCTCGACTACGACCACATCGCGGAGGCCTCGTCTGGCCAGTTGAAACGCGGTCGATATGCCGATAATGCCGCCGCCGATAATCACGACGTCGGCCGTTTTCGGCTGGTGGACCGCCATTTCCGTCCTTTCGTTCCGCATGCGTGGTCGTCGACCGCAGAAAGAACATACGCGGGGCGGATCAGCTGGGGCCGCAGCTCAATGTATTGCTATTTGGTGTGTCGGGATCGGTGACACCATGCGATTTTCGAATTCGCGGAAGCGCCCCTGCTGTCCGCATACACCCGTCCGCGCCCGACCAGAATCTGGCCGGGCGCGGGCGAACAAGACGAGACCCAGCTCAGGCGGCTGCCGTCGCCGGTTCGTCGGCGAACTGGGTGCGGTACAGCTCCGCGTAGCGCCCCTCTTCGGCCAGCAGCTGAGTGTGCGTGCCGCGCTCGATGATTCGGCCGTCCTCCATGACCAGGATCTGATCGGCCGCGCGGATGGTGGACAGCCGGTGCGCGATCACCAGGGCGGTCCGGCCTTCCAGCGCCTCCGAAAGTGCCTCCTGGACCGCGGCTTCCGAGGTCGAGTCGAGCGAGGCGGTGGCCTCGTCGAGGATGACCACGCGCGGCTGCTTGAGCAGCAGGCGGGCGATGGTGAGGCGCTGGCGTTCGCCGCCGGAGAGGCGGTAGCCGCGTTCGCCGACCACGGTGTCCAGGCCGTCCGACAGCGATTCGACCAGGCCGCGTAACCGGGCGCGCTGCAACGCGTCCCACAGATCCGCCTCCTGCGCCTCGGGGCGGGCGAGCAGCAGGTTCGCGCGGATGGTGTCGTGGAACAGGTGCCCGTCCTGGGTGACCAGGCCGACGGTGTCCCGGATCGACTGGCTGGTCAGGTCGCGCACGTCGGTGCCGTTCAGCCGCACCGTGCCGCCGTCCACGTCGTAGAGCCGGGAAACCAGCTGGGCGACGGTGGATTTGCCGGCGCCCGAGGAACCGACCAGCGCGATGAGCTGTCCGGGCTCGGCGCGCAGCGACACGTCGTGCAGCACGTCGACGCCGCCGCGGGTGTCCAGGGTCGCGACGTCCTCCAGCGAGGCCAGCGACACCTTGTCCGCGGACGGGTAGCCGAAGGTCACGCCGTCCAGTTCGACCGCGACCGGTCCGTCCGGCACGGCCGCCGCGCCGGGCGCGTCCTCGATCAGCGGCTTGACGTCGAGCACCTCGAAGACCCGCTCGAAGCTCACCAGCGCGGCCATGATCTCCATCCGGGCGCTGGCCAGCGCGGTCAGCGGGGTGTAGAGCCTGGTCAGCAGCAACGAGAGGGCGACCACGGCGCCCGCGTCCAGCTGACCGCGCAGCGCGTACCAGCCGCCGAGGCCGTAGACCAGGGCGACCGCCAGCGCCGAGACCAGGGTGAGCGAGGTGACGAAGATGGTCTGCAGCATCGAGGTCCGCACGCCGATGTCGCGCACTCGGCGGGCGCGCAGCTCGAATTCGCTGGATTCCTGCTGCGGACGGCCGAACAGTTTGACCAGCGTCGCGCCCGGCGCGGAGAACCGCTCGGTCATCTGGGTGCTCATGGCGGCGTTCAACTTGGCCGCCTCGCGCTGCATGTCGGCCAGCCGGTTGCCCATCCGCCGGGCGGGCAGCACGAACACCGGCAGCAGGACCAGGGCGATCAGGGTGATCTGCCAGGAGATGCTGAGCATCACGCCGAGCGTGAGCGCGAGGGTGACCAGGTTGGCGACCACGCCGGACAGAGTGTCGCTGAACGCGCGCTGCGCGCCGATCACGTCGTTGTTCAACCGGCTGACCAGCGCGCCGGTCCGGGTGCGGGTGAAGAAGGCGATCGGCATCTTCTGCACGTGATCGAAGACCGCGGTGCGCAGATCGAGGATCAGGCCCTCGCCGATGCGCGAGGACAGCCAGCGGATGACCAAACCGAAGGCGGCATCGAAGATCGCCAGAACGGCGATGAGCAGGGCCAGGTCGACCACGACCCGCGGCGCGGCCCCGCCGACGATGTTGTTGACCACCCGGCCGGCCAGCACCGGCGTGGCGACGGCCAGCAGCGCCGACAGGACGCTGAACAGGAGGAACACGCCGATCCGGCGCCGGTGTGGCGCGGCGAATCGGAGAATGCGCCGCGCGGTGGCCAGGCTGAACTGCCGCTGCTCCTGTGGCGCGTTGGCCCGCCGGTACATCTGGCTCCAGGCCACCGATTCGATACTCACGACTGCGCCTCGCTAACGCTCGGCTCCGTCGCGAGCATCAGCACGCTGTGTCTTTGGTTCGCTCGCTGTCGCTCGCTCACGTTCTTCTCCCTCTCGCTCCCCACCATCAAAGCCCTCGGCACCGACACTAAGACCTCAACAAAGGTTGAGAGCAAGTCCATCCGCCGCAGCCGGATTCCGCGCTCAGCGAAAATTCGATGCCCGCGCCTAGGCTGGCCGGGTGACCAAGGACCGGGTGGTGGAGGCGCTGGGCGGCAGGCTCGACGGTGTGGTCGACGCGTCCGAACGGCGGCGGGCGGAGTATTCGTCGGACGCCTCCAATTATCGGGTGCTGCCGCGGGCTGTGGTGTTTCCCCGGTCGGACGAGGATGTAGCCGTCACGCTGGAGGTCGCCAAGGACAACGGGCTCTCGGTGACCGCGCGCGGCGGCGGGACCTCGGTGGCGGGCAATGCGATCGGGCCGGGCCTGGTGCTGGATTTCAGCAGGCATATGAATCGGATCGTGGAGGTTGACCCACAGGCGCGGGTGGCGAAGGTGCAGCCCGGTGTCGTGCTGTCGGAATTGCAGCGCGCCGCGCGGCCGCACGGGCTGCGGTTCGGGCCGGATCCGTCCACCCAGAACCGGTGCACGCTGGGCGGGATGATCGGCAACAATGCCTGCGGGCCCCGCGCGGTGGCCTGGGGACGTACCTCGGATACGGTGCGCGAACTGCGGATTCTCGACGGGAACGGGGTCGAGCGGACGCTGGCGAACGATCTGACGGTGCTGCCGGGGCTCGCCGAGTTCACCGCGGCGAATCTTGCGGTGCTGCGCACGGATTTGGGGCGCTTCGAACGCCAAGCCTCCGGTTATGGGCTCGAACATCTACTGCCCGAACGCGGTTCGGCGGTGGCCAAGGCCTTCGTCGGGTCCGAGGGGACCTGCGGGTTGCTGCTCGACGCGACGGTCGAGCTGGTCGCGCTGCCGAAGGCCGCGGTGTTGACCGTGCTCGGTTACCCCGATATCGCCACCGCCGCAGACAATGTCGCCGCGGTGATGGCGTGCCGGCCGACCGCGGTCGAGGGGATCGATGCGCGGTTGGTCGACGCGGTCCGGGCCCATCGCGGCACCGTTGCGGAACTGCCGCGCGGGGGCGGGTGGTTGTTCGTGGAAACGTCGGGTGACACACCCGCGGAGGCGGTGGCCATCGCCGAGCAGTTACGCCGGTCCGTCGACGCGCTCGACTCCCGGATCGTCACGGATCCCGCTGCGGCGGCGGCACTCTGGCACATCCGCGCGGACGGTGCGGGCCTGGCCGGCCGCACTCCGGACGGGCAGCCGGCCTGGCCCGGCTGGGAGGACGCGGCGGTGCCGCCGGAACGGCTCGGCGCCTACCTGCGTGATTTCGCGGACCTGACGGCGGAGCACGGTGTGGACGGCCTGCTGTACGGCCATATCGGCGACGGGTGCATTCATGTGCGGCTGGATCTCCCGATCGCCGACGCGCCGCGACGCTTCCGGCGATTTCTGTTCGACGCGGCCGGACTGGTTGTCCGGCACGGCGGTTCGCTGTCCGGCGAACACGGTGACGGGCGGGCCCGCTCGGAGTTGCTCTCGCTCATGTACTCCCGCCGGGTGCTCGACATATTCGCCGGGTACAAGGCGCTTTTCGATCCCGGCGACGTACTCAACCCGGGAGTGCTCGTCGACCCGCGACCGATCGACGCCGACCTGCGACTGGTCGGGCTGCCGCTGCTGCCCGCCTCGGGCGGCTTCGCGTTCCCGCACGACCACGGCGATCTGAGTACCGCGGTGCATCGCTGCGTCGGCGTCGGCAAGTGCCGGGCCGATACCCGCGCCGCCGGTGGGTTCATGTGCCCGTCCTATCTGGCCACCAAGGACGAGAAGGACAGCACCCGCGGCCGGGCCAGGGTGTTGCAGGAGGTGGTGCGCGGCGCGCTGCCGTGGTCGTCCGACGCGGTCGCCGAGTCGCTGGATCTGTGCCTGTCCTGCAAGGCCTGTCGCTCGGACTGCCCGGCGGGCGTCGACGTGGCGGCCTACAGGGCCGAGGCGCTGTACCGCCGATACCGGCACCGGCCGCGACCGGTCGACCACTACTCCCTCGGCTGGCTGCCGCGCTGGCTGGCCTTGGCGACCCGCGTGCCGCGCGCGGCCAACCGGCTGGCGGACAACGCGGTGCTGCGCCGAATCGGGTTGCGCGCGGCGGGCATTGATCCGCGCCGCGAAGTACCGCGACTGGCCGACCGGAGTTTCCGCCGGATGTGGCGTGACCTCGGCGGAGTCGTCCCGCCCGCGGTACCAGGACTCGATTCGGTGGATACCCCGACCGCCGCGGTCGAAGCCGGCGCGGACCGCCCCGAGGTGATGCTGTGGGTCGACACCTTCACCGACGCCTTCGATCCCGAGATCGCCCTGGCGGCAGCGCGATTGGTGCAGTCGCTCGGCTACCGGGTGCGCATTCCGGCTCGGCGCGTGTGCTGCGGGCTCACCTGGATCAGCACCGGTCAGCTGGACGGCGCACGCGCCCGTCTGCGCGCCACGCTGGACGCACTCGATGAGCATGTACGCGGCGGCGGCATCGTGCTCGGGCTGGAACCGTCGTGCACCGCGGTGTTGCGCTCGGACCTGCCCGAATTGCTACCGGAGGACCCGCGCGCGACGGCGACGGCCCAGGCCGTGCGCACGCTCGCCGAGTTCTTGGCCGGACAGGTGAACTGGCGGCCGCCACAATCGCAGGGCCGGACAGTTGTGGTGCAACCGCATTGTCACCAGCACGCGATTATGGGATTCGACGCAGATCGCCAGTTATTAGCCACAATGGGAATCAATGTGACAGAAATCACCGGATGCTGCGGCCTCGCGGGAAACTTCGGAATGCAGCGTGACCATTACGACATTTCGGTCGCGGTGGCCGAGAACGGCCTGCTCCCCGCGCTGCGTACCGCCGACCAAGAAACGATCTTGCTCGCGGACGGCTTCTCCTGCCGGACCCAGGCCGCGCAACTGACCGGACGCCAAGGCCGCCATCTGGCCCAGTTTCTGCTGGAGCAGTGAGACTTTCGCGCGCTCGCCGGACGATTATCGCGGCGAGTGCGCGATACGGGTCAGCTGCCGAACGGCAGGGTGCCGGGCGGAATCTGATAACCCGAACTGCCTGCGGAAACACCGCCCCAGGCGGTGAGCAACCAGTTGAGCAAGTTGGTGATCATTCGATACCTCCATGTGGCGACTGCCAGCTGTTTGCCGATCGGAACGAATATCGCCACATCCATTCTTCGCGTTACAAAATATCGGAGACCTGCGGTCATGCATATCCGGTATCGAATAGCGCCGAATTGCGTTGCGCGCGAGTAGTTTCTCGATCGACCGTGGCCTGACGCACATTCAGGGATACGCGATCGGGCAGAATGGACCGATGCGTAACGCGACGGTCGAACCGGTAGGAGACCCCACCGGTCTGGCCAGGACCGTGACGTCCGACCGCCCGATCGACCTGGCCGCCACCATCGCCCCGCTGCGCCGCGGCGCCGGCGATCCGTGCCACCACATGACCCGCGACGGCGCGCACTGGCACGCCTCCCGCATGACCTCGGGCCCGGTCACCTATCGGCTCACCCAGTCCGGACCGGCCGCGGTGCAAGGCAAGGCCTGGGGTCCGGGCGCCGAGGAATTCCTGGACGGGCTCGACCACATGCTGTGCCTGGACGAGGACGTGCACGGCTTCGTCCCGGACCACCCGAAGCTCATCGAGGCGCATCGGCGCTTCCCCGGATTGCGCATGCTGCGCACCGGCCTGGTCTTCGAGGCGCTGGTCCCGGCGATCATGGAGCAGAAGGTGCACAACATCTCGGCCCGCGATTCCTGGCGAAAGCTGGTGCGGCAGTTCGGCGATCCCGCGCCGGGACCGGGGCCGGAGAGCCTGCGGCTGCCGCCCGAGGCCGACACCTGGCGGCGGGTGCCGTCCTGGGCGTTCCATCGCGCGAATGTCACTCCGCAGCGGGCGCAGACGATCGTGCGGGCCGCCAGGGTGGCGAGTTCGCTGGAACGCGCGGCGGGCGTCGACCCCGCCGAGGCCGCCCGCAGGCTCCGATCGATCCCGGGGATCAGCGTGTGGACCGCCGCCGAGACCGCGCAGCGCGCGTTCGGCGACGCGGACGCGCTCTCGGTCGGCGACTACAACCTCGCGCCGATGATCGGCTGGACCCTGCTCGGCCACGCGATCGACGACGACACGATGGTCGAATACCTGGAACCCCTTCGGCCGCACCGCTATCGGGCGGTGCGCCTGCTGGAGGTCAGCGGGCAGGCGTTCAAGCCGAAGTTCGGCCCGCGCACCCCGATCACCGATCACACCTGGCACTGAAGCCTCAGCCCAGGCGCGCGCCGAGCCCGTCCAGCACGCGGTCCAGGCCGTAGCGGAACTTCCGGTCGCGCCGCTCGACCGGGTCGGTATCCCAGTCCTCGTCCTGCTGGAACCGGGGATAGTCCTTGGCGGCCTCCTCGGCGGCAGGCCGCAGTTGCGCGACGAACTCCTGCTCGGTCTGCCCTGACCGGGCGAGCAGCGCCAGCCAGGCCGCCTCGGCGATGCCCATCCCGACGACGTAACTCATCACGGCACTGATCGCGTCGCTCGTCTCCGCCGCCGGAAAGCCGCCGGCCTCGAACAGTCCCACCAGGCCGTCGTTGAGCCGCATGACGTTCGGGCCCAGGTAGGACAGCCCGACCTGGCCGAGGGTCGAGGCCATCCATGGATGCCGCGTGATCATCGCGCGCAGGCTTTCCGCGCAGTCCGCGGTGGCCGTGCGCCAGGCCGCCGGGTCGGCGATCTCGGGCACCCGGATCTCGCCGTAGACCTCGTCGACGACCAGCTCGATGAGCTCGTCGCGGTTGGCCACGTGCCGGTAGAGGGAGGTCGCGCCGGCATTGAGCCGGGCGCCCAGCTGGCGCATGGTGAGCGCCTCCATACCCTCCGCGTCCAGCAGCGCGACCGCCTCGGCGACGATCTGCTCCCTGGTCAGCGCGGGCTGCTCCCGGCCTTTGCGCGGACGCGTCCACACCGATCCGACCTGCTTTTCGACGGCCACGTCGACTCCCTTCGGTTGCCACCCACAGTAGCGCACGATGTTCGCACTTGCGAACACATAGAAATGATGCGTACATTGTTCGCAATAGCAGAACGACGTACGCAACACCGTGAGAAGAGAGTTACCGATGGACGCGATGGACACCCGCAACCCGAAGCGCTGGTGGATTCTGATCGTGCTGTGCCTCAGCACGCTGGTCCTGGTCATCGACAATTTCGTGCTGGCCGTCGCGGTGCCGGCGCTGGCCGCGGATCTGCACGCGAGCGCCCAGGACATCCAGTGGATCCTGGACTCCTACATCCTCGTTTTCGCGGGTCTGCTGCTCACCTCGGGCAGCCTGGCCGACCGGTTCGGCCGGCGCCGGGTGATGCTCATCGGGCTCGCCCTGTTCGGGGTCGCGTCACTCGGGGCCACTCTGGCGTCGAGCCCGGTCGAGCTGATCGTGGCCCGCACCGTGATGGGCATCGGCGGCGCGCTGGTACTGCCGAGCACGCTGTCGATCCTGATCACCGTGTTCGACGCCGAGGAGCGGCGCAAGGCGATGAGCTTCTGGAGCGCCGCGTCGGTGCTCGGCCTGGTCGGCGGACCGGTGCTCGGCGGGGTGCTGATCGCGCACTTCTGGTGGGGTGCCGCGTTTTTGATCAATATCCCGGTCGCCGCGGTCGCGATCATCGCGGCGCTGGTGTTGATGCCGGAATCGAAGGGGCCGTGGACCGAGCCGGATGTGCCCGGCGCGGTGCTGTCCATGATCGGGATGACCGCGCTGGTATGGACCATCATCGAATTCCCCGAGGGCGGTTTCGATCACGCGTCGACGGTGGGCACGCTGGTGGTCGCGGTTGCCAGTCTGGTGGCATTCCTGGTGTGGGAGAAGCGCGTCGAGCATCCGATGGTGCCGCTGGAGCTGTTCCGCAACCGTGACTTCGCCGGCGGCAGCCTGTCGCTGACGCTGGTCCAGGTGGCCAACGGTGGTCTGCTGCTGGTGCTTACCCAGTATCTGCAATTCGTGCTCGGCTACTCGCCGACCGAGGCGGGGCTGGCGTTCATCCCGATGATGGCCGCGTCCATCGTGTTCAACGGGCTCGGGGCGGGTCTGGGCAACAAGGTCGGCAACCGCACGCTGGCGGTGACCGGCATGCTCGTCTCGACCGCCGGGCTCGGGCTGCTGGCCGGTCTGTCCGCGGACAGCGGATTCGGGGTGCTGGCCGGCGCGCTGGTGGTGCTCGGCGCCGGGGCCGGGCTCGCGCAGCCGGCCGCCATCGCCGCGCTGATGGGGGCGGTGCCGCCGGAGCAGGCGGGCGTCGGGTCCGCGCTGAACGACACCATCCAGCAGGCCGGCGCCGCGCTGGGCATCGCGGTGCTCGGCAGCATCCTGTCCAGCACCTTCACCAGCGGCATGCCGGACTCGGCTCCCGCGGCGGCGCGGCATTCGATCGGCGACGCGCTGGCGCTGGCGGCACAGACCGGGGACACCGCGCTGCTCGGCACCGCGCGGGAGGCGTTCACCAACGCCATGTCGGTCAGCTTCCTCGCGGGTGGCGCCGGAATCCTGGCCGGGGCGATCGTCGCCCTGTTCGTCATGCGCAACGCCAAGACCGCGCCGGCAGTCGAAGCGGCGGCCCTCGTCGACTAGGACAACCGAATACCGAAGGACCGGCCCGATCGCTGATCGGACCGGTCCTTCGGTCTATGGAATTAGTTCTGCCCGTTCAGAATTCGCCGAGGACGTTGAAGACCGTACGCCCGGTGTGCGTGCCGCCCTGGATGGAATGCAGCACCTTCTCCGCATCAGTGATCGAGGCGAACTGGGTCAGTGCCGAAAGATGCTGCGGGCGCAGCTCGTTGGCCAGCCGGGTCCACAGCTCGCGGCGCTTCTCGATCGGCACGAACACCGAATCGATGCCGAGCAGGTCCACCCCGCGCAGGATGAACGGCAACACGGTGGTCGGCAGGCCGGAACCGCCGGTCAGGCCGCTGACCGCGACCGCACCGCCGTATCCGATGGCGCTGAGGATGTAGGCGAGCGACTTGCCGCCGACGCTGTCGATCGCGGCGGCCCAGCGGGCCTTGTTCAACGGCCGCGGCTTGGCGTCGGGGTCCTCGGGCAGCCGGCCGATGATCTCGTTGGCGCCGAGTTCGCCGAGCAGATCGCTCGCGTCGGTCTTGCCGGTGGAGGCGATGATCTCGAAGCCGAGGCCGGACAGGATGTCGATGCTCACGCTGCCGACGCCGCCGGTCGCGCCGGTGACCAGCACCGCGCCCGTCTCCGGGGTGATGCCGCGGTCGAGCAGCGACTGCACGCTCAAGCCGGCGGTGAAGCCCGCGGTGCCGAGCGCGGCGGCGTCCCTGGGGCTCAGGCCGTCCAGCTTCACCACCCAGTCGGCGGGCACCCTGGCGTATTCGGCGAACCCGCCGTTGTGCGAGACGCCGATGTCGTAGCCGTGCGCGACCACCAGGTCGCCGGGGGTGAAGTCGTCGTCCTCGGAGGAGACCACCTCGCCGGTGATGTCGATGCCGGGCACGATCGGATACTTCCGCACCACCCCGCCGCCGGGGGTGATCGCCAGCCCGTCCTTGTAGTTCGCGCTGGAGAAGTGCACCTTGATGGTCACCTCACCAGGCCCGAGGAAATCGTCCCCGACCTCCTGCTTGGTCAGAACGATCCCGCTGTCCGATTCATGCGCCACCATCGCCCAGAACTCCATGCGACGAGCATACGAGCGTCTGTCCCAGACCGCGCAGCACGCGCGGCCGGGCTACTCCGGGACCAGTTCGAGGCGGACGCCGAGCAGGCGGATCGGGCGGTCCAGGGTGAAGCGGTCGATGATGCGCAGCGCGGCCTCGGTGATCTCGGCGGGGTCGATGGTCGGCGCGGGCAGTTTTTCCTGCTTGCTGCGGGTGTAGAAGGTATTGGTCCGCACGGTCACCGAGACCCGGGTGCCGACCCGGCCCACCTCGGCCATTTCCTCGGTCACCTCGGTGGCCAGGCGGGCCACCTGGGCGCGGATCTCGGCGGGGTCGGTGAGGTCGTGCGGGAAGGTCTCGGATTTGCTGCGGCCCAACGGGACTCGCGGTTCGGTGGTGACGTCGGTGTCGCCCTTGCCGTGGCCGAGGACCCAGAGGTAGGGGCCGGTGTTCGGGCCGAATTCGGCGGCGAGCCGCTGCCGGTCCGCGGCCATCAGGTCGGCGACGGTGCTGATGCCGAGGTCGGCCAGGCGGGTGGCGATCCGGCTTCCGATGCCCCACAACGCATTTGTCGGACGGTGCGCCATCACCTCGGTCCAGTTCGCGGCGGTCAGCCGGAAGACGCCGGTGGCCGCGCCCGCGTCGTCAGCCGGTCCGGCATCGGACTTGCCGGTCGATTTGGCGATGCCGGTGGCGAGTTTGGCGGTGAGCTTGTTGTCGCCGATGCCGATCGAACAGGACAGTTCCAATTGTGCTATCGCGGCGCGGATTTCGCCGGCCAGCGCTTCCGGATCGTCGGTGTCGGTGGCGAGGAACGCCTCGTCCCAGCCCCACACCTCGACCCGGCCGGGGAAGGTGCGCAGCAGCGACATGACCTCGTCCGAGGCCTCCTCGTAACTGACCATGTCCAGGGGCAGGAACACGCCCTCGGGGCATTTGCGCTGGGCGCTGCGCAGCGCCATCCCGGCCCGCACGCCGAACGCGCGCGCCGGATAGGACGCGCAGGTGACCACCTTGCGCGGCTCGGCCGGATCACCGTTGCCGCCGACGATGACCGGCAGGCCGCGCAGCTCCGGGTGGCGGCGGAACTCCACCGCCGCCTGGAACTGATCGAGATCGACATGCAACAGCCATCTGGCCATATCACCGTCTTACCGCACCGGTGTGACAGGAAGCGGGAACTCCGCCCCGATCGGCCGAGGACGGCGGCGTCGGCTATTGCGTTGTCCGTAAAACAGAATTAAATTCTGTCTGTGAAGATTCGAGATCGGTTGCTGCTGGCGGCCGAGCGGCAGTTCGCGGAGCGGGGGGCGCTGGACGCGACGCTGGCGCAGATCCGCGAGGCCGCCGGGGCCAGCGTCGGCGCGCTCTATCACCACTTTCCGGACAAGGCGGATCTGTACCGGCAGGTGTGGGCGAACGCGCTGGCCGACTATCAGCAGCATTTCTGGTCGGCGGTCGGCGACAGTTCCGATGCCAGGGAAGGGGTCACGGCGGGGGTGCGCGAACACCTGCGCTGGGTCGCCGACAATCAGTACCGGGCAAAGGTTCTGCTGTCCGCGCGGCCGCCGGGGGTACGCGAGAGCGACAGCAATCGCGAGTTCCTGCGCAACGTCGCCCGCTGGTGGCGCACCCACGCCGGATACGGTGCGGTGCGCGATCTTTCGCTCGATCTCGTCTACGCGCTGTGGCTCGGCCCGGCGCAGGAATACGCCCGACATTGGCTGGGCGGCAACATGGTTGCCGCGCCGACCGACATCGCCGACGAACTCGCCGACGCGGCGTGGCTGACCCTGGGAACAAGCTGATGATCATCGATATCGACCTCGCCAAGCAGGTCCTGGCCGCACAACCGTTCGCCGAGCTGGTCGGCACCGAGATCGCCGAATTCGGGGACGGCACAGTCACCCTGGTGATTCCGATCCGTCCCGAACTGGGCCAGCAGTTCGGCTTCGTGCACGGCGGTGTGCTGTCCTACGCGGCCGACAACGCGCTCACCTTCGCCGCGGGCACCGCGCTCGGCGCGAACGTGCTGACCGGCGGCTTCACCATCACATATCTGCGCCCCGCCAAGGGAATTCGGTTGCGGGCCGTGGCCACCGTCACCGGCGCCACCCGCCGGCAGGCCGTGGTGCAGTGCGAGATCTATACCGAGGATGCCGATGGCGAGAGTGTGCTGTGCGCGGTCGCGCAGGGGACGGCGCGCAGCGTCGAGCGGGAGCTGGCCGGGCACGCGTGATCGGTTGTCCGCGTTACCGTTTCGGGCCGGGCACAGCGGGGTTGTCCGGCCCGGGTTCGGTTACCAGGTGGCCGCCGCGGTCGTGGTCTCGTCGAGAATGTTTGTGCCGCTGGAAGAGTCGCCGACGAGGTGGCGCAGCGCCGCGGTGAGGGTGCTCGGGTAGAGGTCCTCGTCGGAGCGGCCCGCGACGATTCCGTCCGGGCGGACCAGCAGGGCGCCGCCCTCGGGCAGCCCGGTGCGCGTTGCCCATTCGGCCATCGGCAGGGCGTGCACGATGATGTCGATTCCGGTCTCCCACTGCGCTTCGGCGACCGCGTCGCGCCAGGCGGCCGAGGTGCCGGTGACCAGCAGGGCGAAGCCGGGACCGTTCAGGTCGAGGGTCGAGATCTGCTGCGACTGATCGATCCACACGTGCGGGACCCGGGTGCCGAGCTGGCCGGTCAGTTCGTCGACGTGCGGCGAACCCGGGCTGCCGCCGCCGAGGATTGCGGTGGAGGAGTATCGGTATCGGGTCATCACCGTGTCATGGGGCAGTTGCCGGGCGCGATCGGCGGCGTTATCCGGGGTCTCGACGCCGTAGCGAGTGTTGAAATCGGTGCCGAGGCGGGCCTGTTCGGCGGCGACGATCGCGCGCGGCCTGCGCTCCGGCAGGTAGGTGTCGAGCAGTTCGGGTCCAGCCGTGCCGGACAGCACCGACGCCAGTTTCCAAATCAGGTTGTGCGCGTCCGCGATTCCGGTGTTGGCGCCGAAACCGCCCCACGGTGCGTGGCGGTGCGCGGCATCGCCGGCCAGGAAGATCCGGCCGCGGCGGTATTCGTCCGCGACGAACACACCGGTGTCCCAGGCGGACTTCGCCAATACCTCGACGTCGATGTCCGGCACGCCGATGGCCGCCCGGACCAGCTCGACGCAGCGAGCCACGGGGTAGTCGGCGGGACTTTCCCGCTCGGCATCGTATTCGAGATGGAACGACCATTCGTCGGTGTTGTTCTTGGTCAGCACCAAGCCACGCACCGAGTTGTTGGCGATTTCGCACTGGCTGAAGGTTCTGCCGTCCAGCACCTCGGTGAGGTCCGTCCGCACAAAGACGTTGATGCAGTGGTGGGTCGGCGGCAGTTCCCAGCCGGTGATCCCGAGCTCCCGCCGGATCGGGCTGCCCGCGCCGTCGGCGGCGATCAGATAATCGGCCCGAATGAACGAGACGTCACCCGCCTGATCGCGCACGGTCGCGGTGACCCCGCCACGGTCCGCCGCGAATTCGGCCAGCTCGACCCCGAAGCGCAGGTCACCTCCGCGTTCGCGGGCCAGGCCGGCCAGCAGCGGCTCGAGCTGCACCTGCGGCAGGAAACAGAAGCTGGACGGGCTCGGCTCGCGATCGGCCAAGCTCTGCCGCAAATGGGTGAGGTCGAGCGGCTCGGACGTCATCAGCGTGGCGCCGCGGCGGGCGCCACCGAACTGCCCCGCCTTCAACGCGCTCGCCGCCACCTGCTGTACCCGCTTGTCGATGCCGATCTGCCGGAACAGCTCGACCGTCCGGATATGCACGCCGCGCGACCGCGGCAGCACCGACGCACCCGTCCGCTTCTCCACGAGCACGAACGGCACCCCGTGATACTCGAGGAAGAGCGCGGCGGACAGACCGACCAGGCCGCCGCCGACGATGAGCACGGGCACTTGCTGCGTCGAAGTCATGCCCCGATGCTCCGCCCACCCGCTTGCACCACCCTTGCGTGCCGATTACACGAGAACGGGCCGGGCACCATCCGGTGCCCGGCCCGTTCACCCACGTCAGGCGGTGGCCGCGAAGGTCCGTCCGTCCAGGGCCGGTTCGGCGACCGGCTCGATGGCGTAGGCCAGGATGTCGGCCACGTCGCCGACGGGGCGGACATCCAGTGCGGCAAGCACTTCGGCGGGGACGTCGTCCAGGTCCGGCTCGTTGCGGGCCGGGATGAACACCGTCTTCAGGCCGGCCCGCTGAGCGGCGAGCAGCTTCTGCTTGACGCCGCCGATCGGCAGCACCCGTCCGTTCAGCGTGACCTCGCCGGTCATGCCCACGTCCGCGCGCACCTGCCGGCCCAGGGCCAGCGACACCAGGGCGGTGACCATGGTGACGCCCGCCGACGGTCCGTCCTTCGGGACCGCGCCCGCCGGGAAGTGCACGTGGATGTTGCGATCCAGCACCGACGGTTCGATGCCGATCTCCTCCAGGTGCGAGCGCACGTAGGTCAGCGCGATCTGCGCGGACTCCTTCATCACGTCGCCGAGCTGACCGGTCAGGGTCAGCGAACGCTCGCCCTCCGCGACGTTGGCCTCGATGTAGAGGACGTCGCCGCCGAGGCCGGTGACCGCCAGTCCGGTCGCCACACCCGGGACCGCGGTGCGTTCCACCGAGTCGGGGGTGAAGCGGGGACGGCCCAGGTAGTCCTTCAGCTCACCCAGGTCGATGATCAGCGACTTCTGCTCGCCGCCTGCGGATTTCACCAGTCCGTCGTAACCCAGCTCGGCCTCGTAGCCGAGATCGGTTGGAGCAGTACTGAGTCCATCCTCGGACAGTCGAGTCGCGGCCTTGCGCAACGCCTTCGCGATCAAGCGCTCCATCTGCCGCACGCCGGCTTCCCGGGTGTAGTTGGCGGCGATCTCGCGCAGGGCCGCGTCGGTGATGGTCACCTCGTCGGTGGTCAGCGCGTTGCGTTCCAGCTGCCGGGGCACCAGGAAGTCGCGGGCGATGCCGACCTTGTCGTCCTCGGTGTAGCCGTCCACGGTGATCAGTTCCATCCGGTCCAGCAGCGGGCCGGGGATGGTGTCCATGACATTGGCGGTCGCGATGAACAGCACGTCGGACAGGTCCAGATCCAGGTCCAGGTAGTGATCGCGGAACGTGTGGTTCTGCGCCGGATCCAGCACCTCGAGCAGCGCGGCCGCCGGGTCACCCCGGAAGTCCGAGCCGACCTTGTCGATCTCGTCCAGCAGGACAACGGGATTCAGCGAACCCGCCTCCTTGATCGCGCGGACGATGCGGCCGGGCAGCGCGCCGACGTAGGTGCGCCGGTGCCCGCGGATCTCCGCCTCGTCGCGCACGCCGCCGAGGGCGACGCGAACGAACTTGCGGCCCATGGCCCGAGCCACGGATTCACCGAGCGAGGTCTTGCCGACACCGGGCGGGCCGACCAGCGCGAGCACCGCGCCGGAGCCGCGGCCGCCGACGACCTCGAGTCCGCGCGAGGCCCGCCGGGAACGCACGGCCAAGTACTCGACCATGCGGTCCTTGACCTCGTCCAGGCCGTGGTGATCGGCGTCCAGTACCGCGCGGGCGGCCGAAACATCGGTGCTGTCCGTGGTTTTCACCGTCCACGGCAGCTCGAGCACGGTGTCGAGCCAGGTCCGGATCCACCCGGTTTCCGGGCTCTGATCGCTGGCCCGCTCCAGCCTGCCGACCTCGCGCAGCGCCTCGGCGCGCACATTGTCGGGCAGGTCGGCCTGTTCGACCCGGGTGCGATAATCGTCGGCGCCGTCCGGTTCGTCCTCGCCGAGCTCCTTGCGGATGGCGTTGAGCTGCTGGCGCAGCAGGAACTCGCGCTGGCTCTTCTCCAGGCCCTCGCGCACGTCGTCACTGATCTTCTCGGTGACCTCGGCCTCGGCGATGTGGTCCTTGGTCCACTCGATCAGCGTGTTCAGCCGCTGGGTGACGTCGGGGGTTTCCAGCAGTTCGCGCTTCTGCTCGTCGGTCAGGTACGGCGCGTAACCCGCGGTGTCGGCGATCGCCGACGGATCGGTCAGCTGATTGACCGCGTCGATGATCTGCCAGGCCTCGCGGCGCTGCAACACCGAGACGACCAGCTTCTTGTATTCGGCGGCCAGCTCTTTCGTCCGGCCGTCCGGCGTCGGGATCTCGACCGGCTCGGCCTCGACCCACAGCGCGGCCCCGGGCCCGGTCACCCCGTGCCCGATCTTGGCGCGCCGCTCGGCCTTCAGCACGGCCGCCGGCGCGCCGCCGCGCATCCGGCCGACCTGTTCGATGGTGGCGACCACGCCGTAGGAGGCGTAGCCCTCGGTCAGCCGCGGCGCCAGCAGCACCGCGTCGGTCTTGGCCGCGCGCGCGGCATCGATGGCAGCCTGCGCCGATTCGTCCAGTTCGATGGGCACGACCATGCCCGGCAGCACGATCGGATCGGTCAGGAACAGCACCGGCAGGTTCTGTGGTGTAGTCACGTGTTCGACCCTTCCAAAAGTTGAGCGATACCAACTCAACCCCACCCCCATCCCCTTTGTTCCGGATACCTCCCCGCGTTCGCTGTGGGCGAAGAAGCGCGACCGTAACCGGGCTGCCAGACCTATGCCAAGGGCAGGGTCGGACATTGTGTGCGATCGACGACGCGACCAAGAAAGCGGTTATCGCCAAGGATGTGGCGGAGATCGCGCAGCTCAATCACACCCTCGACCGGCCGAAGACCGACTACGAGGTCGGTTCGGGCACCCAGCCCTGGGACAACGCGTGAATCCGAACTGGTCCAGCAATCGCGAACCCGACCTGGATACCGCCCGGATCCGGCTCGAGCACACCGACATCGAGGCATTACTCAACGAACCGGCGGTCGTCGACGAAGAATTCATGTCGAACCTCGCCGCAACGCCGATCGCCTCACCCGAACTCCAGGCCTACGCCGCGCGCGTCGCCAATGGCGAATGCCGTTGGTCCGACATCGAACAACTGGCCCGACGATTTCGACTCGTACCCAACCCACAAATCATGGCTGCAATAGGTCACTGAGCGGCAGTGCGCCGCCGGCCGGACATCCGCTCGACCCGAGGTCAGGAGGTCTTGGGGGCGTAGTGGAGGGCGGTTATGCCGCAGGTGAAGGGGGTTGCGGCGACTGTGTGGAGGGGTTGGTAGGTGGTGGGGAAGACGGGGAGGCCGGTGCCTATGGCGGTGGGGTTGATGAAGAGGTGGAGTTCGTCGATGAGTTGGGCGGCGATGAGAGAGGAGACGAGGGTGGCGCCGCCGTAGACGATGAGGTCGCCGCCGGGCTGGGACTTCAGGTCGGTGATGAAGGTGGTGAGGTCGCCGTTCGCGATGGTGGTGTTGGGCCAGGGGGAGGTGGTGAGGGTGGAGGAGACGACGACCTTGGGGGTGTTGTTCATCCAGTCGATGGTGGCCTGGTCTTCGCCGTCGGCCTCGGTGCGGGCGGCCCAGGTGGGGATGAAGCCTTCGGCGAGGTTGCGGCCGAGCAGGATGGTGTCGACGGATTCCATCACGGTGGCGATGTAGGCGCCGACGTCGTCGGTCCAGGGGAAGGTCATCCAGTCCATTTCGCCGTTCGGGCCGGCCATGTAGCCGTCGACGGTGGTTTGGACCTGGAGCTTGAGCTTGCGCATGGGGGTTCCTTTCGCGGGGCGAATCCGGTTCCGGGCCCGCCGTTCTGGTGTGTCCTTACTGTGCGGGAACCGGTTTACGGATTGTTTACGGTCCGCCGCGTGCGGGGCGACAGGGCCGGGGCGACGGGCGTGTTCCCGGGTAAACGAGGGCGATCGGCATATCGTTGAGCGGGCTGCACCGCTGGTCGGTGGCAGTTTCTCGGTAGCTCGCAGGTAGATCGCCGAGGGGAGCATCCGAATGAGTCGGCCGACCCGCACCGGCCCCGACTGGAAACCGGCCGGGCTGGTGCTCGCGGTGATCGCGGCGCTGATCGCGGTCCCGTCGGTGCTTGCCGCGCTGGTGCCGACCCGAGAGACGGCGGTCGCGCCGGACACGCGGATCGAGGTGACCGCGCCGGGGGAGGAGCCCGATACGGTGAGCTTCGGCGGGGTCGATGGCTGGCAGCGCAGACCGACGGGGGATCAGACGACCGCCGTGCTGGTCGCCCCGGACGGGTCGCGGCTCGCGGTCAGCGTGATCGACGGCGTCACGAACTTCGACGACGCGGCCGCGTGGCGGCTGAAAGTACTCGGCGTGCAGGGTTTCGACGCGGACTTCGACGGGGAGATCAAGACGCCGAACGGGTTCAGCGGACGGACCTGCCGCGGCACCGACCGGGCCGGCGTGTGCGCGATCGTGGGCAACGAGAAACTCGCGGTCACCCTGGCGCTGATCGGTGACGACGCCACATTGCCCGAGCTGACGCCGGTGCTGGAGACGCTGACGGTGCGCCGATGAGCTGGTTCCAGCCGAAGTCGGCGCTGTTCTGGACGTACTGCCTGATCGCGTTCCTCGGCCTAGCCGCGCTGATCCTCCAGCTGGCCCCGGTCGCCGCGCTGACCTGGCGCGACATCCTGGCCGGCCTGCCGTTCACCCTCGCGACGCTGCTCGTATTCGGTTGGCTGGTAATGCATTTGGATCGGCTGCGGGCGCGAAAGCGGATCCGGACGCCGCTGCTCATGGGATTCCTCTGGGGTGCGCTGGCCGGGCCGGGCATCGCGATGTTCGCCAACGACCACAACATGCGCATCATCCAGAACCTGGCCGGTGACGCGTTCGCCATCGACTGGCAGGCGCCGATTTCCGCGGCGATCGTCGAGGAGGCGGTCAAGGGGGTCGGGGTGTTCGCGGTCGCGTGGCTCGCGCGTCCGATGGTCAACCGGCCGATGCACGGACTGCTGCTCGGCGGTTGCACCGGGCTCGGATTCCAGGTGGTGGAGAACATCACCTACTCGGCCAACGCCGGATTGCTGTCCGCGCAGGACAATCCGGCGACCGCGATCGTCGTCGGCATCGTGCGACTGCTCACCGGCATCACCTCGCACTGGATGCTCACGGCGCTGGCCGGCATCGGCATCGTGCTGGCGGTGGCGCGCTCGGACTGGTCGGCCGGGCGGCGCGCGCAGGTCTTCGTGCTGTTCTATTTGCTCGGTGCCGCACTGCATTTCGGCTGGGACGCGCCGAGCCCGGCGAACATTCCGATCGGATCGATCGTCGCCAGGACGGTTCTGTACCTCCTGATCTTCGCCGTCGTCTACACCTGGGTGGTGCACACCGAACGGCAATGGTTCCGCGCGGTGGTCAGCTGGGCGGTCACGCGCGGGATCGCGCCGGCCGGAGAGCTGAGCACGCTGATCTCGCAGCGCAGCCGGCGCCGCGCCCGGCAGGCCGACCGGATGAGCGGTCAGCACAACCGCCGACAGCAGATCCAGCGGCAGCGCGTTCTGCTCGACTGGGTCCAGGACACCGGCGCGTTGACACTCGCTCCAACGCAATGACAATGTTGGGGCCTTGATACCTCATACCGGCGGTTCCGCCGGTTCGTCCTAGGGAGATCCATCGATGAGTTCGCTCGCCGGCGGCGTGTTCATCGATTGGGAAGATCTCACCGGTCAGTCCAAGTTCGTGGTGGACCTGATCACGTTTCCGATCTTCAGCGCGCTGGCCGGGTGGCTGACCAACTGGACCGGCGTGCTGATGTTGTTCTGGCCGGAGCGATTTCGCGGATTCCGGATCCCAGGGCTGTATCTGCTGTATCCGTATTTCCCGCGACGGGTGCAGGTGCTGCCGACGTTCTCCGGGGACGGCCAGCAGCTGGGCTTCCAGGGGTTCATCCCGGCGCGAGCCGAGAAGATGGCCAGCATCTGCGTGGACAAAGCGCTGATGCGGATCGGCAGTCCGCGCGACTTCATCCACGAACTCGACCTGGACGGGATCGCGGATTACGTCGCGGTGCTGGCGCGCAAACAGGTGCAGCCGCTGGTGGACGAGCTGATGAACCGGGAGAACCCGGACCTGTGGCGCACGGTGCCGCGCGCGGCCAAGCAGATCATCTATCAGCGGGTGGATCGCGAAATGCCGGCGCTGTCGCGGCGGGCGTTCGAGTCGCTCGGCGACAATGTCGATCAGCTCATCGACATCAAGAGCTTCGTCATCCGGTATCTGCAGGACAACCCGGGGATTCTCAAGGACCTGACCACCACGATCGCCGCGCCGGAGCTGCGCTTCATGGTCCGGATCGGCCTGCTGGGCGCGCCGTTCGGTCTGCTGCTCGCGCTGTATATGCATGTGCACCAGCACATTCCGGTGTTCGGCTGGGTGCCGGGCTGGGTGATCGTGCTGCTCGCCTCGGCGGCGATCGGCGTGATCGTCAATGTGATCGCGGTGAAGATGGTGTTCGAGCCGGGCGATCCGCAGCCACGGTACAAGTACCTGTGGAAGCAGGCGCTGCTGGCCAAACGGCAGCCGCAGGCGGCCACCGATCTCGCGAACATCCTGGCCTACCAGGTGCTCACGCTGCCGAACCTGTCCAGGGAACTGCTCGACGGGCCCAATGGCGACAAGACCCGGCAGTTGCTGGAACGGCTGGTCTCCGACGAGATCCACCGGCAGCTCGGCCCGACCACCTCGTTCGTCCGCGCGGCGCTGGGCCGTCGCCAGTTCGACAACCTCAAGGCCGGTGCGGCCGGGGCCGCGGTCGGGCTCGCGCCGAGCCTGGCCGAGGACGAGGAATTCATCCTGGAGCAGGCCAAGACCATCGATGTGTTCGCGGCGCGCAAGCTGCGGCAGCTGACGCCGGGGGAGTTCATGGAGATGTTCTATGCCTCGGTCGAGCAGGACGCGTGGCTGCTCTACCTGCACGGCGCGGTGCTCGGGCTGGCGGTCGGCGCCTCGCACCTGATCATTTTCGGCTGGTAATCGGCCCGGCTGGGCGGTCGGCGCAAATACAAGCACGCGTGCTTGCATTTTTCTCCGGCCGCTGCGATGCTGAACCGCGACGGCACACGCGGTGGTGTGCGTTCGACTGATCGGCAGGGGAACTATGGCTGACCTCGAAGCGCTGCTCGACGATTTCGCCGAGGAGTGCGCGGATCTGGAACGCATCGTCGCCCCGCTCGACGCGGCCGACTGGTCGCTGCCGACCCCCGCGGCCGGCTGGACCATCGCCCATCAGATCGGCCATCTGGCCTGGACCGACGAGATCGCGACGGTCGCCTCCGCCGATGCCGAGGGCTTCCAGAAGCTGGTGACCGAGGCCGGGCCCAAGGCCTTCACCTTCGTCGACGACGCCGCCGAGGAGGCCGCGACCGCGCCGCCCGCCGAGCTGCTCGACCGGTGGCACCGGGGTCGCAAGTCCCTCGTCGACGCGCTGCGCGCGGTGCCCGCGGGCGCCAAGCTGCCCTGGTTCGGCCCGCCGATGAGCGCGGCCTCGATGATCACCGCCCGGATCATGGAAACCTGGGCGCACGGCCAAGACGTGGCCGACACCCTCGGCATCACCCGCACCCCCACCGCGCGGCTGCGCACCGTGGCCCACATCGGCGTGCGGACCAGGAACTTCGCCTACACCGTGCACGGGTTGACGCCGCCCGCGGCCGAATTCCGGGTCGAACTCACCGCGCCCGACGGCACGATCTGGTCCTGGGGACCCGAGGACGCCGAGCAGCGCGTGACCGGGCCCGCCGTGGATTTCTGCCTGCTGGTGACCCAGCGTCGCCACCCGGACGATCTCGCGATCGAGTCGGCCGGCCCGGACGCGGCGCAATGGCTCACGCTGGCACAGGCTTTCGCGGGACCGACGGGATCCGGCCGGACGGCTGGACAGTTCGCCTGAACAGGCAGCGACGGCCGGATGCGTTCATCCGGCCGTCGCCCACCCGACCCGATCCAAAGATTCGGGAGCGGGCGAGCGCCACACTTGGGTGCGCCGTTCGTGTCGGCCGGACGCCGTTGGCCGGGTGTCTCGATGTGGCAATCGAGGATGACGCTCGCCAGCTAGAAGAATATTTACCCGCCCATGAGGTGCTGGAAACATAAACGACCCCGCGGATTCGATAGCCGTTCGTCGGCCGGATCCGCGTGGACTGTGATTCTGATCTCCCCGACGCGATACCCGCTACGGCCACGCCGTAACCTGGACAACTGTACGGCTTTCGACGATGCGGGCCGCGCTTGCCAGGGGAGCAGGGGCACGGGAAGGAACGCATCGTGAGCAGAAACAAGCACGTCCAGATCGCCAAGCACGCCGCGATCGTCCTCGCGGGCGCCACCAGTCTCAGCCTCACCGTGGTCGCGGGCGCCTATGTTGTGCATCAGATGGCCGAGCTCAACCGGCCGGTCGAGGCCGCCGCGCCGCCCGCGCAGTCGGTCGAGGAATCGACGAGCGAGCACGGCTGGACGGAGACGGTGCTGACCGGCGGCAGCTTCGAACTGCCCGCGGTATTCACCCGGCATCCGCAAGAGCCGGTCGCCGCGCCCGCGAAAGCGGTTGCTCCGCACTTTGATTCGATGGTCGTGGCGCAGCCGAGCACCGTCGGCGGGAAACTCCATCTCGGCGACGCCTACGTCGACGCGCAGGTGGGCACCGTGCGCACCGGCACGATCGCGATCACCGTCGGCACCAACGCCTTGACCGCACTGATCGGACATCAGCCGTCCGGCGCGGCGGACGAGCACGCGAACGTGACCCAGCTGCGCACCGAATTCGACACGCGCACCGGGGAAGTGGTGCTGATGCTGACCGATCCGTCGCTCGGCGAGCACGACCTGCGACTCAACCGGCACCCCGCGCCGAACCCGAAACCCGCGCCGGAGACCAGCGTGTCGGTCGCCGCACCCGCGCCGACCGTGACCGACCCGGAGGCCGCGAGCCCGCACAGCGCCCCGAAACCCACGGTGGCGGTGTAACTCTCGGCCTACTGTTCTCCTATGCCGAACAGTACGTACGACTTCTGCGTGATCGGCGGTGGCATCGTCGGCGTGGCGACGGCCCATCGAATCCTGCACCGCCATCCCGGCGCGACCCTCGTGCTGCTGGAGAAGGCGAACGCGCTGGCCACCCACCAGACCGGGCACAACAGCGGCGTCATCCATTCGGGCATCTACTACCCGCCGGACAGCCTGAAGGCGCGGCTGTGCCGTCGCGGCGCGAGCTGGACCAAGAAATTCGCTGCGGCGCAGGGGATTCCCTACGAGGTGTGCGGCAAGCTGCTCGTCGCCACCGACGCGGCCGAGCACACCAGGATGCTGGCGTTGCACGAGCGATCGGTCAGCAACGGCGTCGCGGTGGAGTTGCTCGACGCCGCCGAACTGCGTCGGCGCGAACCGAAGGTGACCGGCGTCGGCGCGTTGTTCGTGCCGGACACCGGCATCGTCGACTACACCGCGATCACCACCGCGCTGGCCGGCGAGGTGCGTTCGGCGGGTGGGCAATTGGTCTTCGGCGCCGAGATCACCGCGCTCGCCGAGACCGAAGCGGCGGTCACCGCTACCGGACCGTCCGGGTCGTGGACGGCCCGCACGCTGGTCGCGTGCGCGGGCTTGCAGGCCGATCGGCTGGCCCGAATGGCCGGACTGCGCAACGACTTCCGGATCGTCCCGTTCCGCGGCGAGTACTACCAGCTGCCGCCGGAACGGGCCGGGCTGGTGCGCACGCTGATCTATCCGATCCCCGATCCCACGCTGCCGTTCCTCGGCGTGCACCTGAGCCCGACCATCGACGGCACGCTGACCGTCGGACCGAACGCGGTCCTCGGGCTGGCCAGGGAGGGTTATCGCAAAGGCAGTTTCGATGCCAAGGACGCGCGGGCGATCCTCGGTTTTCCCGGCGTGCACCGGGTGGCCGCGGCGAACGTGCGGACCGGTCTGCGCGAACTGCGCAACTCCCTGTTCAAGCGCGGATATCTGGCCGAGTGCCGGCGCTACTGCCCCGAACTGACCCTGGCCGACCTCCAGCCGCGGGAGGCGGGCATCCGCGCGCAAGCGGTGCTGCGCGACGGGACCCTGGTGCACGACTTCATGATCGAACGCACGCCGCGCTCGGTGCACGTGCTCAACGCGCCGTCCCCCGCGGCCACCTCCGCGATGCCGATCGCGGAGTACATCGTCGATCAACTCTGAGTCGCGATAACAGACCGAATGGTCTTAATAAGCCGCTGATCGGCGCTGAGCAACCAAGCAACCGCCCGGTAGCCATGTGGAAAACCGGCACACCAAATACCGCGCAACCCCTCCAATAAAGAGGAGAGCTGTAGTACTTTTAACGCCAGTCGTGGAACAGGGAGGGCCTGATGGGCCACATCAAGTACGCGAGTGACGTCGGGGCGCCGGTCGAGGTCGCCTTCACCTACACGGACAACCATCTGTTCGTACCGGACTGGATGTTCGCGGTCGCCGACTTCGAGCCGACCGGCGAACTGGACTCCGGCCTCGGCGCGACCTTCACGACCACCGCCCGGCTGGTGGTCTGGCGGCCGACGGTGACATGCGAGGTCACCGAATATCGTCGCAACGTGGTGATCGGGTATACGCTGCGTGGGCGTTTGTCCGGGACCCTGACGCTGCGCTTCGATCCGCTCGGATACGGGCGGTCGGTGCTGACGTCCGAGGCGGAGTACAGCCCCCCGCGTGGCTTGGCCGGGCGGCTCTGCGTCGGTTTGGTGGATTCCGCCGTGAAATCGGCGCTCCGCCGCACCGAGTCCCAATTGCGAAGGGAGATAGAAGAATTCCACGGTACCGATCTTGTCGGTCGGATTGCGTAGGGTGCCAGCCATGATCATCGTGAGCACCGACGGATCCTGCCTCCGCAACCCCGGCGGCGCCATCGGCTGGGCTTGGGTCAATCATCAGGGCTCCTCGCTGAGCGGCGGAGCGGCGTCCGGCACCAATCAGGTGGCGGAGCTACGCGCGGTACTGGAGGCGATTCTCGGCCATCCCGGCTCCGAACCCCTACTGATCGAAAGCGATTCGCTCTACGCGATCAAGTGCGCGTCGGAGTGGATCTCCAGCTGGCGGCTCAACGGCTGGCGCACCTCGACCGGTGGCGCCGTGAAGAACGTCGAGCTCATCCGGCAGATCGACAAGTCGATCGCCAGCCGACCCGGCCCCGTCCGGTTCCGTTGGGTCCGTGGACATGTCGGCAACTACTTCAACGAGCAGGCCGACGCGCTTGCCGGTGAGGCGGCTCGGAAGGCTGCCGCGACAGCGGCCGTCGCCGAGGCGAACACCGCGGAAATTCCCGCGGTGACTGTGGAAGAAACGCCGGCGGCGCCGGAAGCGCCGATCGACCAGGCCGCGGGGAAGGCGGCCGCGCCGTCGGCGCCGCAGACACTAACGCTGTTCTGATCCATCCGGAGAAAGACCGACTGCCTGAATGACCTCCGGCGGTGGTGGCTCGGCCCACCGCCGGAGGCACTCGTCCGGCTAGTTGCCCGGCTGCGGGGCAGGCGCGGGTGTCCCCGGCGCAGGCGCGCCCGGCGCGGGAGCACCGGGAGCGGGAGCGCCCGGCGCACCGGGCAATCCGGTGCCCGCGCCCTTGAGCATCGGCGAATCGAGCTTCTCGACCAGCCACTTGTCGCCGGACTTGGTCAGCTGCGCGATCACCACGACGAACTGCCGCTCGGGCGTCGTCTGGGTGAAGTTGGTCCGGTACTGGGTGAGCGTGACCAGCACCTTGGCCTCGGTCTTGTCCCCGGACTGGTAACCACACTGCACGTCGTCGACCCAGGACTTCACCTGCGCCTGCACCATGGCGTCCTTGAGCGCCTTGGTCGCGTCGTCGAACTCCTTGAGGAATTCGCCGCTCGCGCCGGACTTCACCTTGGTGAAGTAGTCGTCGAGGTTCTTGGTGTAGTCGTAGATCGAGACGTCCTTGCCGAAGTTGCAGCCGGCCGCCGTCGAATCCCGGATCGCGTCGAGCTTTTCGCCGCGGTCCTTGCCCTGCAGGAAGAACACCACCACCGCGGTGATCGCGGCCACCGCGAGCACGCCCGCCACGAACGCGGCGATGATCGGCACCGAGGTGGACCGGCCCGAAGCGGCGGAACTGCCCGCGCCCTTCGCCGGTTCGGTCTTCGGCGCCTTGTCGACCTTGTCGGTCGCTACCTTGTCGGCCTTCGACGGCTCGGGATCTGCCTTCGACAGCTCCGGTTTCGCCGTCGCGGCGTCCTCGGCCGGCGCGCTGTCGGTCACCTTGGTGTCCTCAGCGTTCTCGGCCTCTTTGCTGGTCTCGGCGTCGTCGGTGGACATCGATACAAACCTGCACTTTCCCGGCGCGCGGGCGCACCGATCGACTGACGGGCCCGCATCTCGGGCGAACCGTACGCGTTCTCTCGGCGAGTATGCCCGGACCCACGGTTTCGCCGCGGGACCGGGTACAACTCACCGCACCGGGGGCAGGGTCCGCTCGTTCGGATCCACACCCGGCGGCATGTGCGCGCCGTTGTTCGGCACATCGGGGCGCGGCGCGTTGGCCGCACCACGGATTTCCGAGCCAGGCGGCGGGTTCTCGCAGTAGTTCCACTTGCGAATCGTGCCGTCCTGGACGACTTCGTTGCGTAGCTGCGTGACGTTGTACGTGCAGTACGGGCGGGGCCAGATGTCGATGATCGCGTGGAACTCGCCGTCGTGCGCGGGCACGCCCAGCGCGTCGGCGCCGAGCGCGAGCGACGGGAACAGCGCGCGCAACGCGGGCAGGCGCAGCTGCGCGGCCTTGGTCATCGCGGCGAAGTTGGTGGCCAGGCTGGTGATCGGATCGCTGGTCTTGTCCAGCACCGCGCCGAGGCTGCTCAACTGGCCGGGCGCCTTCTCCAGGATGCCCTGCAGTTCGGCGTTGGCGTTGTTGAACTGGTTGAACAGCGCGCCGGAGTTACGGGTCAACGTGCCGAGATCGGGCTGGGCGTTGGACGTGGTGTTGGCGATGGTGCGCAGGTTGGCGATCAGGTTCGTGGTCTGCGGCAGCAGACTGTCGAAGCCGGCCATGGCCAGGCTGATGCCGTTCACCATGCCGCGCAACTGATCCGGGCCGCCGCTGAGCGCGGTGTCCAGTTCGCGCAGGATGACGCCGAACTTGTCCGGATCGACCTGCGCGATGAGCGCGCTGGAGTTGTCCAGGACCGACCAGATCGGGGTCGGGGTCTTGATCTTCGCCGCGTCGTACTTGATCACCGCGCCGTCGCCGAGGAACGGCGCCTGCTCGCTGGCCGGGCGGAAGTCGATGTACTGCTCGCCCGCGCCGGAGAGCGCCTGCACCGAGATCGCGGTGTCGACCGGGATCTTGTACTTGCTCTCGATCTCCGCCGCCGCGGCGATGGCCTGCCCGCGATCGGTCAGCTTGATCGAGGTCACCTTGCCGACCCGGTAGCCGCGCAGCGTCACATCGTTGCCCGGCTGCAGCCCGCCCGAGCGGTCCAGGTTCACCGTGACGGTGTAACTGGACTTCAGCGGATTGACCCGCATGATGCTGATCATCAGGTAGGTCGCGCCGATCAGGAACACCAGCACCAGGCCGATGCTCGACAGCACCAGCTTGTGCTGCATCAGTTTCGCCATCATCGGTGACCCCCCTGCACTCGACCCTGCACGATCTGCAGGACCTGGATCAGGCTGCCCGCGAGGTCTTGGATGTCGCGCAGATCCTGCAACCCGCCGTGTTGCGGATCGGTCAGCGCGCTGAGGTCGAGGTTGGTCGCGGTGGCGTAGACCGCGAAGCTCTTGCCGCGGAAGGTGGCGTCGACCTTGGGCCGGATCACCTTCAGCCGATCGAGCAGGATGCCGAGGTTGTCCCCGGTGTTGGCCAGCGCGTCCATCAGCTGATGGGTGTTGTCGAGCAGGCTGCCCAGCTGCTGGCCGGAGGTGTCGGCGTAGTCGCCGAGCGCGGCGCTGGTGGTCGACACCTTGGTCAGCAGATCGCCGATGGCCCGGTTGTTCTCGGCGATCGCGCCGATCATCTGCGGCAGCGTGTCGGCGACCTGGCCGAGCTCGCCGCGCCGGGCCTCGATGGTGTTGGCCAGCGCGCTGAACTCGTTCAGCACGCCGTCGACCTTGGCGCTGTTGTCGTTCAAACTGCCGACCACGCCGGTCATTTCGGTGATCAGGTGGGACAGCTGGGGGCCGCGGCCGCCGACGATCGAGTCCAGCTCCGAGGTCAGCTTGCTGAGCGCGGCGACGCCACCGCCGTTGAACAGCATGGAGATCGAGATCAGCAGCTGCTCGACGGTCGCACCGGCCGAGGTCTTGTCCAGGCCGAGAGTGTCGCCGTCGTGCAGCGTCGCCGCGCCCGGCTCGGTCTTCGGCTTGGACACCGCGACGAACACGTCACCGAGCGGGGTGGCCTGGCGCAGCTCGGCGGTGCTGTCCTTGGGCAGCTCGATGTCCTTGCTGATGGTCAGGTCGACGACCGCCTGGAAGTTCTTGGTCTTGATGTTGGAGACCACGCCGACATCCGAGCCGCCGATCTTCACCTTGGCCTGATCCGGCAGGTTCAGCGCGTTCTCGAAAACCGCGTGGATCGTGTAGGTTTCGCCGGAAACGCCGGGCTTGGGCAGCGGCAGTTTCTCCACCGTGAGACCGCAGCCCGAGGTGATGCCGACACCGGCCACCGCCGCGACGGCGATCAGCGCGCGGCGTGCCTTGATCGTCATTCGGTACGTCATTTCGTCAGTCCGAGCAGCGCCGCGGTCAGACCGTAGTCGGGCCCGAAGTCCTGCATGTTTCCGGTTCGGCAGCCGTCCGCCTTCATCTGGATCCGCTCGCAGAACAGGCCGATCAGTTCACCGCTCAGCGCGGTGCCGATCAGCGCGCTCAGCCGGACGTAGCCGTGCTCCCGGTTCATGATCTTGTCGACGTTCTGGAAGACCATCGGTGCGACGTCGACGATTTCGGTGATGCCGTAGGCGTTGTCGCGCAGCTGCTGGGTGACGTTGGTCAGCCCGGCCAGGCTGCCCGCCAGCTGATCCTGATGCTGGGCGAGGGTGGTGCTGGTGTTGTTCAGGAAGTCGTTGATCTGATTCAGCGTCGCCTCCAGGCCGGGCGACTGATCGGCGAGCAGGCCGGTCATCTGGGTCATCCGGTTGCTGAAGTCACGCACCGACTGGTCGTTGTCGGCCAGCATCGTGGTCAGCTCGTTGAGCTTGACGATGATGTTGGAGACCGCGTCCTTGTTGTCCACGCCGACCTTCAGCGCGCCGGACAGCGCGTTGAGCGTGTCGCGCATCTTCTCGCCGTTGCCGTTCACCATCGGGTACAGCACCCGGCCGGACAGCGGGCCGATGCCCTCGCTGCCCGGTTCCGGCTTGAGCGCGGCGGCGAACTGATCGATGGTCTTGATCATCGTGTCGAGTTCGACCGGCGTCTTGGTCTTGGCCAGCGGCAGGTGCGCGCCGTCGGCCAGGGTGTCGCCCCTGGTGTAGACGGGGGTGAGCTCGACGTGCCGGTCGGTCACGATGGACGGCGAGATGATCGCGGCCATCGCGTCTTTCGGGATCTTCACGTCGTTGTTGATCGACATGTGCACCTCGATGTAGGTGCTCTTCGGCACGATCTTGTCGACCTTGCCCACGTCGAGCCCGAGCACGGTGATCGGGTTGCCCTCGTAGATGCCGGCGATGTTCTCGAAGTCGGCGGTGATCTGCATCGTCCGGCCGAGCGCGTTGTTCACCGAGCTCGGCACCAGCGAGCAGCTGCCCACGGCGAGTGCCGCGGCGCTGACCACGAGCATTTTGGCGATGGTCCGTACCTTGACGGCCTTCGGGAAGGTCATCCCTGGCACCCCTCTATGACTTGGGCGAAGCACAGCCAGTTGTCCGGGAAGATCCACGGCAGTCCGACGCTGCCGTACGGTCCGTTGCCGCCCCAGGAGTTGGCCAGGTAGCGCACGGTCGGCGGCATCAGCGACAGCAGCCGATCGAGGTTGTCCTTGTTCTTCTGCAGGCCCTCGGACATGATGTTGAGCTGCTCGATGGTCGGGCCGAGCTGGTTGTCGTTCTGCGCGCCGATCTCCTGCAGCTGCCTGGTCAGCGACGCGACGTTGTCGAGCAGCTGGCGCAGCAGGCCCTGGCGTTCCATCACCCGGTTGGCGATGGCCTCGCCCTGGGTGATCACCAGCAGCACGCTGTTGCGGTTGTCGCCGAGGATCTGGGTGACCCGGTTCAGGTCCTTGAGCAGGCTGTCCACCTCGGCCTTGCGGGTGTCCATCACCTTGGCCAGCGCGCCGACGCTGTCCAGCGCCTGCGCCATCAGCTGCGGGGAGTCGCCCATCTGCTGGTTGATCAGGTTCAGCGACTCGGACAGCTTCTTGGTGTCGAGCGCCTCGAACTTCGGCGTGCCCTCCTGCACCACGTCGGCCAGGTTGTACGGAACCGCGGTGTTGGACACCGGGATCCGGCCGCCCTTGAGGCCGGAGCCGTCGCCGGGGTCCAGATCGACGTAGCGGGCGCCGAGCAGCGTGGCCATCTTGATCGACGCGTGCGCGTCCGGGCCGAGCTTCACTCCGTTGTTGATGCTCAGCGTCAGCAGCACGTGGTCGCCCTCGAGCTTCGCGCCGTCCACCCGGCCGCTGGTCACGCCGGCCACGTTCACCCGGTCGCCGACCTTGATCCCGGCGGCCTGCACGAACTCGGCCTTGATGCTCTGCTCGCCGACGCCGATCAGTTTGACCAGGCCGGACGCGAGCAGCAGCACCACGATGAGCGCACCGCCGAGGATGCCGAGCCAGAAGTAGCGGTTGGCGGCGAATCTCGCCTTCAGCTTCGTCATCATGGGCGGCACACCGCCGAGTGCGAAGTGCCACCGATCTGGGAGAACAGACCGCGGGGGAACAGCACGCCGTAGAGCGAGACGTCCAAGCCGCAGAGGTAGGCGTTGGCGTAACCGCCCTCCTCGGTGTGCCTGCCCGCCGCCGAGATGATGTTCGGCAGGTCGATCGCGGCCTGATCCAGCTTCGCGCCGTTGGCGAGCAGCAGGGTCAGCGCGGCGCTGGTGGAGTTCTGGGCGGCCTGCAGCTTCGGCTGGATCTGACCGACCATGTCCACCAGCGAGCTGGTGGCGTTGGCGATCTGCACCGTCGAGGTCTGCAGCGACTGCCCCTGTTCGTACAACCCGCCGATCAAGGCCCGGGTCTGGGTCACCAGGGTCTCCAATTCATCACCTCGTCTGGCCAACCCCGCCATCACACCGGAGAGGTTGGAGATCACATCGGACAGGATCGCATCCCGGCGCTGGAAGTCGGTCGCCAGTTGCGCGGCCTGAACGATGAACGCGCTCAACGAGACTCCGTCACCCTGCAACGCCTGGATGAAGGTCTCGGACAGGCGGTTCACCTGTTCGGGCTGCAACGCCTGGAACAGCGGCTGAAAACCGTTGAGCAGGCCCGAGACGTCGAACGACGGTTCGGTCCGGTCCAGCGGGATCGACGCGTTGTTCTTCAGCTGCACCGGGCCGGAGGACTTGCCCGGAGCCAGCGCGATATAACGCTGGCCGATCAGGTTCTGGTAGCGGACAAGGGCTTTGGTGTCGTCGAACAGGGTTTGATCCCGCTGCACGACGAACGTCACCTTGGCCACTTGCTTTTTCGACTTGGCGTCGCGGTCCAGCTCGATCTTCTCGATCTTGCCGACCCGTACGCCCGCCATCCGCACGTCGTCGCCCTCGTGCAGGCCGAGCACGTCGGAGAAGGTCGCCGAGTAGGTGTTGGTATCGCCGTTCACGATGCGCGCCAGCGTGTTCCACACGACGACGGTCACCAGGATCGAAACGATCGCGAAGATACCGAACCCGATCAGCGGTTTACGAATGCTCATCGGCTGACCCGGTTTTCGGCCACGTGCATGGTCCCGCCCTTCAAAATCGAGCTCAGCAGCAGATATTCGGCTGTGGTCGGCTGGCGGCCGAGCAGCTTCGCGATCGCCGCGTCACCCTTGTAGGAGATCTCGCCCGCGGCGGGAGTGCCCGCCGGTGCGGCGGCCGGAGCCGCCGGTGCCGGAGCGGGCGCCGGGGCCGGCGGTTGACCGAGGCCGGGCAGCATCGGGAACAGACCCTCGAGCGGGGTGCCCGCGAACGGGCGGGGCGCGCTGGGCACGAGGGCGTCGGCGGGCCGCGAGTCCGGGGTGGTGACGCCGGGGATCAGCGGCAGGCCGGGCATCGGCACCACCGGCGGCAGACCGGCCGCCGACTCGAGCGCGCGCGGCTTCAGGTTGTCCGGCAGCGGCGGCAGCTCGTTCACCGCGGGGGCGGTGGCACAGCTGGGTCCGGCCAGGTCGTCGTAGCGCGGGCAGTCGGCCACCGTGTACGGCTTGTACGGGGTGAGCGTGATGCCCGCGTCCCAGCGCTGCTGTTGCTGCGGGCCCCAGGTGAAGGTGGAGTCCATCTTCCGGGTCATCTCGCTGAGGTTCAGGATCGTCCGGGTGATCGCGCTCGGATCCGCGGCCACAGCGCCGAACATGTCGCTGGTGCCCGTGGTGACCTGCTTGCCCACATCACCGTTGCGGGCGAACAGATCGTTCACCGTGTCGACCGTGCTGCCCGCCCCGGTGATCAGCGCGACCAGCTCGCTGCGCCGGTCGGCGATGGTGCGCGCGGTCTGCACCGAGGTGCCGAGCACGTCGAGCAGCTCCGGCGAGGACTCGTTCAACGCGTGGAACGAGGTGGAGAAATCACCCAGCATCACACCGAGATTCGGGATCGAGTCGTCGACCGACTGCAACCAGCGGTCGAGCCGCTCGATGGTCGAGCCGGGCATCCGGCCGCTGCCGTCGAGCGCCTGGGACAGCGTGCCGAGCACCCGGCCGAACTGCATCGGATCGATCCGGTCCAGGATGTTGCGCACCGTGGTGAGCGTGTCCTGCAGCGCGAGCGTGCCCTTGCTGCGGTCTTCCTCGATGATCGAGCCCTCGTGCAGGTACTGGTCCGCGGGGCCGTTGAAGACCAGCTCGACCGAGGTGACGGCGAACAGGTTGCTCGGCACCACCCGGGCGGTGACGTTGGCCGGCACGCCCTTGGCGAACTCCGGCTTCACCTCGATCTGCACCTTCTGCAGCTCGCCCTTGGCCGCGACCTCGACCTCCTTGACCGCGCCGACCAGCACGCCGCGGAACTTGACGTCGGCCTGCGAGGGCAGCCCGTCACCGGTGGTGGTCAAGTTGGCAGTGACGTTCACCTTCTCGACGAAGTAGCCCTTGTAGCGCAGGGTCAGGAAGCCGAGCACGAGCGCGAGCACGATCAGGCCGGCCAGACCGGCCACGATCAACTGACGCATCGTGGGCCCGCGCCCACTGGGATCGATGATCATCTGGTGCTACCCCGAGATCCGGATGCCGGGGTTGATGCCCCAGATCGCCAATGTCATGAACAGGTTCGCGAAAACAACTGCGATGATGCACACCTTGATCGCGCGGCCGGCCGCGACGCCGACGCCCTCGGGTCCACCGGAGGCGAAGAAGCCGTAGTAGCACTGGATGAACGTGGTGATCGCGACGAACAGGATCGCCTTGAGCAGCGAGTAGATCACGTCCGTCGGCACCAGGAATTGGTAGAAGTAGTGCTGGTAGGTGCCGCTCGCGGTGCCGCCGATCAGCTGCACGGTCAGCGAGCAGGAGATGTAGGCCATGGCCAGGCCGAGGCAGTACAGCGGGATGATGGCGACCATCGCCGCGAACATCCGGGTGCTGATCAGGTAGGGCAGCGGCCGGATCGCGATGGACTCCAGCGCGTCGATCTCCTCGGAGATGCGCATGGCGCCCAGTTGCGCGGTGAACCGGCAGCCCGCCTGCGCGGCGAACGCGATCGTGGCGAGCAGCGGGCCGAGCTCACGCGTGGTGGCGAAGGCGGAGATGGCGCCGGTGATCGGGCTGAGCCCGAGCAGGTTCAGCGAGTTGTAGCCCTGGATGCCGACGGTCATGCCGCCGAACGCGCTGAGGATGACCACCACGCCGATGGTGCCGCCGCCGACGACCAGGTTCCCGTTGCCCCAACTCACGTCGGAGAGCAGCCGCCACACTTCCTTGGGATAGTGCTTGAGCGCCAGCGGAATCGAGCCGATCGAGCGCAGCAGGAAGAAGACCTGATGGCCCAGCCGGGCGAGCAGATCGATCGGCGCGTTCGCGGTTTTGCGAAGCTGCTGGAACGGCCGCAGCAGCGGGGGAACATATGTCGACGACACTCAGACCACCTGTGACGGGAACAGTGCGTTGTACACCTGGGTGATGACGAGATTCACGCCGAACAACATGATGGCGGAACTCACCACCGCGGAATTCACCGCGTTGGCCACGCCGCCGGGACCACCGCGCGCGTTCAATCCGTTGTCGCAGGCGATGATTGCGGCGAGCAGCCCGAAAATCAGCGATTTGACCAGTGCGACAAAGAGATCGGTAGTTACCGCGAACGACGAGAACGTGCCGATGTAGGAACCCGGCGTACCGTTCTGCGCGAAAATGTTGAAGATGTAACCAGTCAAGAAGCCGACAAAAACGACGAAGCCGCAGAGCAGCACACTGACCAGCATCGCCGCGCCGAGCCGGGGGGCGACCAGCCGGCGCATCGGGTCGACGCCCATCACCTTCATGGCGTCGATCTCTTCCCGGATGGTGCGCGAGCCGAGGTCGGCGCACACCGCGGAGCCGACCGCGCCGGCGATCATCAGCGAGGTGACGAGGGGAGCGCCCTGCTGGATGATGCCGAGGCCGTTGGCCGCGCCGATGAACGAGGTCGCGCCGACCTGGCCTGCGATCGAGCCGACCTGGATGGAGACGATGACGCCGATCGGGACGGCGACCAGCAGCGTGGGCGCGGCGGAGACGCTGGCCATGAACGCGCACTGGCGGACGAACTCGTTGAACGGGAAGCGGCGGCGGAAGATCGCGATGAACAACTCGGCGACCGCGGCGATCCCCATGGTGATCTGTCGGCCGAAGGTCTCCAGCGAAGCCTTCGGATGGTCGGCCCAGTAACCCTTGGTCCAATCGACCGCATCACTCATCCGTGATCCTGTTGGAGGACTCTTGGTCGACTGCACTGGCTAACCCCTCTCGACGCCGGTTGGCTGCCCCGACGACTTGTTTGCTTGACGCACCTTACTACGTAGTAAGCCAGAACACACCACCCTCCTGTGATTGCAGTCATAGACGACGGTCACTGTGTCCTAAACGCTATGGCGGCGGCCACTGGCATTGGGTCCGCGCCCAAAACGGAGGGCGGTTTCTCTGGAACAAGTTACAGGTCAGCACGATGAATCGGCCGCCCAGACATGATCATCACACTAATTTATTCGGAAAGAGTTCATTCAAAATCGCATTTGTTTCCGGAACCGAACAGAACGGGCTGTACTACTGTTCGAGGACAAACTAGAAACGGGCGACTGCGGTTTTCATAGCCTGTTGCTATTATTACAAATAAGAGACGAATTCGTCCTTATGTCTAAAATGGGGTTAAGGCTCGCCCGCCGTGGACACCCCGCAGTAGATGACGCGCCCGGGCCCGAATACTGACACGATGGGTGCGACAGATTGATATCGTGCGGGCTTCCGACGTCTGGAGGGACATGTTCAGCAAACTCGCCAAGGTGGCCACCGCCGCCTTCGCCGTAGCCCTCGGTGCGGCGCTACTCGGGACGGGCGCGGGGGCCGCTCAGGCCGATCCCGGCCCGCCGGTTCTGGGCGGCGGTTCCGGCATCATCATCGACAACCAATTCGAGTGCACCGTCACCACGGTCGGCCACGACAACGCGGGCCGGCTCGTCGGCCTGACCGCAGGCCACTGCGGCGATCCCGGCGCCGAGGTTTTCGCTGAGTCCAACCGCGGCGCCGGCGTGATCGGCCGGTTTGTCTACTCCAACCACGATCTGGACTACGCGGTCATCCAGTTCGAGCCGGGCAAGATCATCCCGGTGAACCGGGTCGGCAACGTCACGATCACCGGGCTCGGCGCTCCCGCCGCGTTCCCGAACATCGTCTGCAAGGAAGGCCGGACCACCGGCAACACCTGCGGCATCAGCTGGGGCGACGTCTTCGGGTCGAACATGGAGACCTGGAGCCAGATGTGCGTCGTCGAGGGCGATTCCGGCGCGCCGGTCGTCATCGGCACCACCCTGGTCGGCATGGTGAACGCCTATCTCGCCATGGCCTGCTTCGGCCCCGAGGTCGGCACCAACATGAGCACGATCATGGACGACATCAACGCCCGCGGCGGCGTCGGTGCGGGCTACCTGCCTATCTAACCCGTCTCACCAGACACCCGAAGTGAGCGGGCGCAACCGGATCCGAACCGGTTGCGCCCGCTCATTTCTCGTTATGGCGCCGGTTTCTCGGTGTGCGCCGGTGCGAGCGCGGGACCGGCGACGCCGCACTGCGGCAGGCAGTCGACGCTGTCCAGGGTGGCGGGCCGACGCGGCGGACGCAGCAGTGCGGCCGCGAGCAGCGAGCCGGCGACCAGTAGGCCGACGCAGATCCAGACGGCCTTGCCGAACCCAGCGTTGAAGGCGACCGGATCGCCCAGGGCGCCGGAGATTCCGGCCAGACCTGGCAGCGCCGCGACGGCGAGCAGCTGCGCGGTCCGCGCGACCGCGTTGTTCACCCCGGACGCGATGCCCGCCTCGCTGGACGGCACCGCGCCGAGCACGGCCCCGGTCAGCGGGGCGACCAGGGCGGCGAGACCGAAGCCGAAGACGAGCACGCCGGGCAGTACGTCGGTGAAATAGACGGTGTCCGGGCCGATTCGGAGCAGCAGAACCAAGCCGCCCGCAGCGAGCAAGGGGCCGACGGTCATCGGAATACGCGGGCCGTGCATTTGCGCCCAGCGCCCGGCCGGCGCCGAGAGCACCAGCATGATCAGGGTGATCGGCACCGTCGCCACTCCCGACATCAGCGGCGAATACCCCGCCACCAACTGCAATTCCAGCACGAGCAGGAAGAAGACGCCGCCGAGCGCCGCGTAGACCGCGAGCGTGACCAGGTTGGCCGCGGTGAACACCCGGGAGGCGAACAGCACCGGCGGCACCAGCGGATGGTCGCTGCGCAGCTCGATCACCACGAACGCGGTGAGCAGCAGCACGCCCGCCACCAGCAACACCGGCATGGTCTCGATCAGGCCGAAGGTCAGCGCGCCGAGCGCGAGCGCGACCACCACCGCACCCGGCACGTCCAGCCGGGCCTCGGCGTTCGGATCATGGCTCTCCGGCACGTGTTTCAGCGCGACCAGCACCACGACCAGGGCGAGCGGCACATTGATGAAGAAGATGGAGCGCCAGCCGGCCAGCTCGATCAGCCAGCCGCCCAGGAACGGCCCGAACGCGCCCGCCACCCCGCCGAAGCCGGACCACAGGCCGATCGCCGCGCCCTGATCGCGGCGATCGATGGACGAGGAGATCAGCGCGAGGCTGCCCGGCGTCAGCATGGCGCCGGCGACGCCCTGCAGGATGCGCGCGAACACCAGCATCTCGATGTTCATCGCGGCGCCGCACAGCACCGAGGCCAGGGCGAAACCGATGGTGCCCCAGACGAACACCTTGCGCCGGCCGAGGCGGTCGCCGAGCGAGCCGCCGAGCAGGATGAACGAGGCCAGGGTCAGCGTGTACCCGTTCAACGTCCATTGCAGCCCGGCCACGTCGGTGTTCAGGGACTCGCCGATCCGCGGCAGCGCGATGTTCACCACGGTCGCGTCGAGCGAGGCCACGGACGAACCGAGGATGGTGGCCAGCAGAATCCAGCGGCCGGTGGCCGATTTCAGCCGGGGAAGATCAGTCGTGCTCACCGGCTCAACTTAGCCCTCCGGCACCCGATTGCCCGGGAGTTCAGCGCTGGGCGAAGGTGTCAGTTCACCGACCGGGCGGGCAGTCAGATCTCCTGCACGCAGACGACGAAATGGCGCTGCTCGTAGACGTATCCGGTGCCGCTGCCGCAGACGTTCACGTCGTCCGCGCCGTCCACCCGCTTGACCACCTTGACGCCCTTGACCGGCGCGGCGCCGGTGCAGTCGATCCGCTTGGGGTCGTCGCCGCCGACATCCATGCAGCCGCCGACGACCCAGTCGATGTCCAGGCAGTACGCGCCCTGCTCGATGCCGTTGAGCGTCTCGGCGTAGTAGTTGTCGGCGTCGCCGACGCACTGGGTGCTCTTCGGCGCCTTGCCGATCACCTTGTAGTTGGCCGCGCGGCTGCCGCAGGACGCCTTGGTGATGGTGGCGTTGGACGTGGTGCCGCCGAGCGTGACGCAATCGCCCTCGTTGGCCTGGAAGTCGGTGTTGCCGCCCTTGCTGGTCGGCGTGGGCTTGCTGGTGGTCGGCCGGCCCGAGGACGGCTTCGGCGTGCTGGTGATCGAGACGGCGTTGATGGTGCCGTTGTCCACCGCGGGCTGCGCGTGACCGCTGACCGTGGAACTACAGCCGACCAGCGCGAGCGCGGCCGCCGCGACGAATGACGCAAACGCGACACGACCCCAGGTCAGTTGACCAGACACGAAACAGTCCTCCCGAGCTGTCACGCTCCGAACTCACGCCCCCGTAAGAATCCGAAGTAAACAAGATAAAGCTGCGCTTGCAAATACACGCCATGCATACACCATCCAACGCGCACACGTCGACTCGACCGCGCGGCCTCGCGCATTCGCGACTCGCAAGCGCTCTTTGGAATCGAGGTTCCAGCAACCGATCTGAGTACAGTGGGGTTTCAGAGTTCGAGAGGAGTTGCCCGTGAAGCTGATCAGCGTGATCGTCTGCTCGGCCGCCGCGGTACTTGCCTCTCTGGCGTTGCCCGGCGTCGCCTCAGCTACCGATGTGCATTGCACTTCGGAAAACGGGACCGACATCACAGTCATCGACGGCCGCACCGCCTGCCGGGCCGCCACCGACCTGCTCGGCCAGGCGAAATCGTTCGGCATCGACGGTGTCGGGTACGCGAACGCCACCGCGGGCGCCACCGCGATCGGCGTCGGCGTGCGCGGCGGGGTCGGCGCCAGCAACGGCGCGGGCGGGATACCGATCGCGCTGGGCGTGGGGCAGGACGCGATCGCCCTGAGTTCCATTGACAGCACCGAGGTTTCGCAGAGCCCCGGGGTGCCGATCATCGCGGTGTCGGTCGCGCTCGACGGCTCGCGGGCGAGCGCGCAGACCGCCGAACGCTCCGTGGTCTGCCTGGGTGGCGGCGCTTTCGCCTGGAATTCACGCACCGGCGACACCTGCCTCAGCACGCCTTTCGGCCGCTGGCAGACCCCGGTACACCAGCTACCCTGAGGGACGCACCCGTGATCAGCGGTCAGGAGGTGACCCCATGGTTTCGGCAATGGCAGCGGGCGGCTTCGATGCCGCCGACCCGGCCGGCGGCAAGCTCGCCGCGCCCAAGGAAATGCTGGTCGACCCGCGATTCATTCGCCTGGCCGATCAATTCTTCGGCATGTTCACCCAGCCGAATCGCGGCGGCGGCGCCTTGGCCGTCTATCTCGACGGCAAGCCCGTGGTGGACATCTGGGGCGGCTGGGCGGGCAAGGATCGGCGCTGGAACGGCGACACCGTCGCGCTGACCTTCTCCACCGGCAAGGGCGTCGCCTCGACCGTGGTGCACCGGCTGGCCGAACGCGGCCTGATCGACTACGACGCACCGGTCGCCCGGTACTGGCCCGAATTCGCCGCGCACGGCAAGGACGACATCACCGTGCGCGATGTGCTCTCCCACCGCGCGGGGCTGCATCGGGTGCGCGGCCTGGTGCCCGGCCGCGAGGGCATCCTCGACTACGACGCGGTGATCAAGGCGCTGGCCGACAGCCCGCCGGACCCGCGCCGCATCCGCACCTCGGGATATCACGCCATCACCTTCGGCTGGCTGGTCGCCGAGATCGTGCAGCGGGTCACCCGCGATCCGTTCGTCGACGTGGTGCGCCGGGAGATCGCCGAGCCGCTCGGCCTGGACGAATTCTGGTTCCGGGTGCCGGAATCGGAGCGCTATCGGATCGCCAAGATCTTCCCGCACCTGAGCCCGCCGGGCATTCGCTGGAACACCGCCTCCTCGGTGCTGTCCTGGGTGCGCCCGATCCGCGGGCTGGCCGAGGCGGGCATGCCGGAGAGCTTCGACGAGCTGGTCCGCGACCCGCGGGTGCACGACGCGGTGATGCCCGGCTGGAACGGCGTCTTCTCGGCGCGCGCGCTCGCCAGGATGTACGGCGCGCTGGCCAACAGGGGACGGGTCTTCGTACCGCGCCCGGGCGGCGCCGAGACCGTGCAGTTCCTGCGGCCGGAGACGATCGAGACGATCAACCAGGTGCAACCCGCCGAGAGCCGCGACTACGTGCTCGGGCTGCCGCTGCGCTTCACCCTCGGGTATCACCGCCCGGTGCTGATGTCCAAGCAGCAGCCGCGAAAGGCGTTCGGCCACTACGGCGTCGGCGGGTCGGGCGCCTACGCCGATCCGGAGCTCGGCATGTCGATCGCCTTCGTCACCAACCGGCTCGGCAACGCGGTGACCGCGCTCGGCGACGCCCGGCTGGCCCGGTTGGCGGCGACCGCGCGGAACACGGTGCGCCGGGCCAAGCCCACGGTGATCGTCGACGAGACGGATTCCTGACGCGCGTCGAACCTACCGGCCGGTGAGTTCGTAGCTATAGATATGGACGTGGGCACAGCCGAGCCGCGCGCAGGCACCGCACCGCGCGCACCGCGGCTGATCGTGCTGCACGCGCTGGCCGCGGGCATCGACTTCGATCGGTACTTCCGCTGGCGTCGAGCGCGCGAGGGCGATCCGTTCTTCGTCCGCTTCCCCGGCTTCGGCTCGGCGCTGTTCACCGGCACGGCCGCGGGCGCGCGCGAGGTGTTCCGCGCGCCGATCGACGCGCTCGAACCGCCGCGGCCCAACCCGATCGAACCGCTGGTCGGCCCGGCCTCGCTGATCCTGGCCGCGGGCGAGCGGCATCGCCGCGACCGCGCGCTGCTCGCCCCGGCCTTCCACGGTGCGCGGATCCGGGTGTACGGGGAGATCATCCGGGACTCGGTGGTGCAGGAGCTGGCCGGCGGGAGCGGTCAGGCGTGGCAGCCGGGCGTCCGGATCGATTCGCGCGCCGCGGCCAGGGCGATCACGCTGCGGGTGATCCTGGAGGCGGTGTTCGGCGTGGACAGCCACGAGCGCCGGGCCGAATACACCACGGCGGTCGCCGAATTCCTCACCGCGTTCTCCGGGCCGCTGATGCTGGTGCCGGTGCTGCGGCACGGACTGTTCGGGCAGGCGCCGTGGGATCGGTTCGTCGCGGCCCGGGCGCGGCTGGACCGGCTGATCCTCGACGACATCGCGCACCGGCGCACCGGCACCGGGGAACTGGCCACCGACATCCTCGGCATGTTGCTGAGCACGCGCTACGACGACGGCACCGCGCTCACCGACGCCGAGCTGTGCGAGCAACTGCGCACCCTGCTGGTCGCCGGGCACGAGACCACCGCGACCACCCTGGTCTGGGCGCTGTTCCACCTGCACCGGGAACCGTCCACGCTGGACCAGCTGCGCGCGGAGTTGCGCGCCGCCGGACCCGAGGTCAGCCCGGTCGAGCTGGCCCGGCTGCCCTACCTGGACGCGGTGTGCCAGGAGACGCTGCGCCTGCACCCCGCGGTGCCCATCGTGGTGCGCAGGCTGACCGCGCCGTTCACCCTGCGCGGGGTGCCCCTCGCCGCCGGGGACACGATGGGCGTCGCGGTGCCGTTGCTGCACTCGGATCCGCAGGTATGGCCCGACCCGCGCCGGTTCCGGCCGGAGCGGTTCGTCGAGCGCAAGTACGGGCCGTTCGAGTTCGCGCCGTTCGGCGGCGGGCATCGGCGCTGTGTCGGGGCCGCGCTGGCCGACTACGAACTGCGAATCGCGTTGGCTACCATCGTGAACCGGGTGCGGTTGCGGCTGCCCGCGCGGTATGCGAACGGCCGTGCGCCAATGTCGGTGCCGCACAACATAGCAACCGGTCCGCATCGCTCGATTCCGTTCGTCGTCGAGGGTGATTTACATCACGAAGGCGTTTGACGGCAGCCGCATACCGAGCGACCAGCGGCATCGATCTACGCACCGGACTCGCCGACGTGACCGGTACCTTTCCGGAAGCCGACCAACCACCGACCGGTTATGTGACGGCTACCACACCGAGCGGTCTGAACGAATCACTATGAAACGCAACTGGCTTCGAGCCGCACCGGGACGGTAGGAAGGATGAGGGTCGGGCCGTCAATACCCGTGGGGTGAGCTCTGCCTGCTCCACGCCGATGAGAGATCTCGTGGCACACGTGCGTCCGCGCGGGTGCGCCGAGAGATGGAATGGACGAGAAACCTATGCATGTCGCTTCGCACACCGGGTCGCTACCTGCCCATCGCAGGGGAGCTCAGCTAACCCGCAGGCTGCGGGCTGGCGCCCTGTTGTCCGCGACGATCGCGGCGGGCGTCCTCCTGGTCGCCCCCGCCGACGCCGAGCCGTTCCCGTTCGGCTCCGGTTCGGCCGGTTCCGCACAGGACCCGGCGCCACAGCAGCAGCCGAATTTCGCGCCGCCGTCGATCAACATCGCCGACGGCGAGGAGGTCGGCGTCGCGCAGCCGATCATCATCAACTTCAAGGACCCGGTGCCCGATCACGGCGCCGCGGAGAAGTTCATCAAGGTCACCTCGTCGAAGGCCGCGCCGGGCCACTTCTACTGGCGCGGCGACAAGCAGGTGCGCTGGCGGCCGAACGAGTTCTGGCCGGACAACACCGACGTGACGGTCGAGGCGGGCGGCACCCGCAGCGCGTTCCGGATCGGCGACGCGTTCGTCAGCACCGCCGACGACAACACGCACACGATCACCATCACCCGCAACGGTGAAGAGGTGAAGACGATGCCGACCTCGATGGGCAAGACCAAGCACGAGACGCCGAACGGCACCTACGTGGTCGGCGAGCAGCTGCGCAAGATGATCATGGATTCGTCCACCTACGGGGTGCCGACCACCGACCCCGAGGGCTACAAGCTCGAGGTCGAGTACGCGACCCGCATCTCCAACAGCGGCATCTTCGTGCACGCCGCGCCGTGGTCGGTCGGCCAGCAGGGCGTCTCCAACTCCAGCCACGGCTGCCTCAACGTGAGCACCGAGAACGCCAAGTGGTTCATGGAGAACTCGCGCAAGGGCGACCCGGTGGTCATCGTGAACACCAAGGGCGGCTCGATCGGCACCAGCGACGGCCTGGCCGGCGACTGGAACGACTGACCTTCCCGCACAACCCAAGACACGTCATCGAGCCGAACATTACGATCAATTAGCTGAAATGCTGATCGTGATGTTCGGCTTCTTGATTCACTGGGCGCGTGCTCGAGAAGTTCAGCGTTCGTCCGGACAGCGTTAACCGACTGTTTGCTCCTGTCCGTAGAGTGCGCGACGTGCGAGCTAAGCCGGAACGAGTACTACCCCAACCGCGCGGACGCGGTTTGCGGAACCGGCCCTGGCAGGACTACGTCCTGTTCCTGATCTTGGTGGTACCCAATCTCGCGCTGCTGACACTGTTCGTCTACCGGCCGTTGATCGACAACATCCGGCTCTCCTTCTTCGACTGGAACATCTCCGATCCGGTGGCCACCTTCATCGGGGTGGACAACTACACCGAGTGGTGGGGCCGGTCCGATTCCTGGGACATCGTCACCAACACAGTCGTTTTCACGCTGGCCGCGGTGGTCGGCAGCATGGTGCTCGGCCTCGCGCTGGCCATGCTGCTGGACCGGAAGCTGTTCGGCCGCAACGTGGTCCGCTCGGCCATCTTCGCGCCGTTCGTGATCTCCGGCGCCGCCATCGGCGTGGCCTTCCAGTTCATCTTCGATCCGAGCTTCGGCCTGGTCCAGGACGTGCTCGGGCGGCTCGGTGTGGACAACGTGCCGGACTTCTACCAGAACCCGCACTGGGCGCTGTTCATGGTGACGGTGACCTACATCTGGAAGAACCTCGGCTACAGCTTCGTCATCTATCTGGCCGCGCTGCAAGGGGTTCGGGCCGAGCTGATGGAGGCGGCCGAGATGGACGGCGCGAGCCGCTGGACCACCTTCACCAAGGTGTTGCTGCCGCAGCTGCGCCCGACCACGTTCTTCCTGTCCATCACGGTGCTGCTGAATTCGTTGCAGGTCTTCGACATCATCAACGTGATGACCCGCGGCGGGCCGCTGGGCACCGGCACCACCACGATGGTCTACCAGGTGTACGAGGAGACCTTCCGTAACTTCCGCGCCGGGTACGGCGCGACCGTGGCCACCATCATGTTCGTCGTGCTGCTGGTGGTCACGCTGGTGCAGGTTCGCGTCATGGATCGGAATGAGCAGTGAAAAGCGCAGGCGCTGAGACCAATTCCTACCAGCGGCGCCAGCTCGGGGTGCAGCTGCTCGGCTACGCCGCGATGGTGTGCGTGCTGATCATCGTGGGCGTCCCGCTGTTCTGGATCCTCATCACCTCGGTGAAGGACCGCCCGGACATCTACGTGCAGCCCGCGGTGTACTGGCCGCACAGCTTCCATCCGGAGAACTACCAGGACGCCACCACCAAGCTGCCGTTCTGGACCTTCTTCCGTAATTCGGTGATCGTCACGGCGACCATCTCCGCGGTGAAGTTCGTGCTCGGCGTGCTCAGCGCGTACGGGCTGGTGTTCCTGCGGTTCCCCGGCAAGTCGGTGGTGTTCCTGGTGATCATCGCGGCGCTGATGGTGCCCAACCAGATCACCGTGATCTCCAACTACGCGCTGGTCGCCCAGCTCGGCTGGCGAAATACGCTGGTGGGCATCATCGTTCCGCTCTGCGGCGTCGCCTTCGGCACCTTCCTGATGCGCAACCACTTCCTGTCGCTGCCCTCGGAGGTGATCGAGGCCGCCCGGATGGACGGCGCGAACTGGTGGCGGCTGCTGGTCAAGGTGGTGCTGCCGATGTCGGGGCCGACCATGGTCGCGTTCGCGGTGGTCACGCTGGTCAACGAGTGGAACGAATACCTCTGGCCGTTCCTGATGGCCGACGGTCCCGAGGTGGCCACGCTGCCGGTCGGCCTGACCCTCTTGCAGAACACCGAGAATCCGAGCGTCACCAACTGGGGGCCGGTGATGGCGGGCACGCTGCTGACCATGCTGCCGATTCTCGTGGTGTTCCTGCTGCTGCAACGCCACATGATCAAAGGCCTCACCTCTGGTGCGGTCAAGGGTTAGATACAGGAGAAACCACGTGTCCACTAATCGATTCCCCGCGCTGTCCCGGCGCGGATTCATCGGGCTGGCCGGCGCCGTCGCCGCGGGCGCGGCGCTGACCGCGTGCGCGGGCAGCGGCGGTGGCGCCAAGCAGTCCGGCGACGCCAACACCATCAACTTCTGGTCCAACCACCCCGGCAGCTCGAAGGATCAGGAAGCCGAGCTGATCAAGCGCTTCCAGGAGAAGTTCCCCGAGCTCAAGGTCAACCTGATCGACGCGGGCAAGAACTACGAGGAAGTGTCGCAGAAGTTCAATGCGGCGCTGTCCGGCGGCGAAGTGCCCGATGTCGTTGTGCTCTCCGATGTCTGGTGGTTCAACTACGCCCTCAACGGCTCCATCGAACCGCTGGACGGGCACTTCGGCGACGCCGGGGTGAAGCTGGACGACTACGTCGACTCGCTGGCCGCGGACTACCTGTTCAACGGCAAGCACTACGCGCTGCCGTACTCCCGCTCGACGCCGCTGTTCTACTACAACAAGGACGTCTGGGCGAAGGCCGGCCTGCCGGACCGCGGCCCGAACAGCTGGCCCGAGTTCGACGAGTGGGGCCCGAAGATCCAGGCCGTGGTCGGCGACGGCAAGCTCGCGCACGGCTGGGGCGACGCGAAGAACTACCTGGCCTGGACCTTCCAGGGCCCGAACTGGACCTTCGGCGGCGCGTACTCCGACCAGTGGAAGCTGAAGTTCACCGAACCCGGCTCGATCGCGGCGGCGCAGTTCTTCCGGGACATGATCCACACCAAGAAGTACGCGGGCATCAAGCCGCAGATCGCCGTCGACTTCGGCACCGGCGTGATCGCCTCGACCATCGCCTCCACCGGCGACCTCAAGGGCATCAAGCAGAACGCGGAAGGCAAGCTGCAGTTCGGCACCGCGAACCTGCCGCACCCGAACGGCCCCGGCGTCACCACCGGCGGCGCCGGCCTGGCGATCCCGGCGAAGATCTCCGATCAGCGAAAGGTGAACGCGCTCAAGTTCATCGAGTTCATCACCAACGCCACCAACACGGCGTACTTCTCCCAGGCCACCGGGTACATGCCGGTGCGCAAGTCGGCGGTCACCGATCCGAGCGAGCAGGACTTCCTGGCGAAGAACCCGAACGCGAAGGTCGCCATCGACCAGCTGCCGCTGACCAAGTCGCAGGACTACGCCCGGGTGTTCGTGCCCGGCGGCGACCAGATCATCGGCACCGGACTGGAGCAGATCGGGCTGCAGAACGCCGACCCGGCAACGGTTTACGCCAATGTCACCAGTCAGCTGCAGGCGATCATCGACCGGCAGATCACCCCGAAGCTGCCCAAGTAATACCCGCATCCGGTGGCGGCCGCCGCGCGTGGCCGCCACCGTGAGTTTCACACGAGGAGATCGACGCCCATGGCCACAGTGCAGTTCGACGGTGTGACGCACCTGTATCCCGGGGCGCCGACACCCGCCGTCGACCGCCTGGACATCGACATCGCCGACGGGGAGTTCATCGTGCTCGTCGGCCCGTCCGGCTGCGGCAAGTCGACCAGCCTGCGCATGCTGGCCGGGCTGGAATCGGTGGAGGCGGGCCGAATCCTGATCGGCGGCAAGGACGTCACCGCCCTGCCGCCGCGGGCGCGCGACGTGGCGATGGTGTTCCAGAGCTACGCGCTGTACCCGAACATGACCGTCGCGGAGAACATGGGCTTCGCGCTGCGCAACGCCGGCATGAGCAAGGCCGACACCCTGGTCCGGGTGCAGGAGGCGGCGAAGATGCTGGAGCTCGAGCAGTTGCTCGACCGCAAACCGGCGAAACTGTCCGGCGGGCAACGGCAACGGGTCGCGATGGGCCGGGCGATCGTGCGCAGGCCGCAGGTGTTCTGCATGGACGAGCCGCTGTCCAACCTGGACGCGAAGTTGCGGGTCAGCACCCGGTCGCAGATCGCGGCGCTGCAGAAGCGGCTCGGCACCACCACGGTCTACGTCACCCACGATCAGGTGGAGGCGATGACCATGGGCGACCGGGTGGCCGTGCTGCTCGACGGCAAGTTGCAGCAGATCGCCGCGCCCCGTGAGCTTTACGACAATCCGGTGAACACCTTCGTCGCCGGCTTCATCGGCTCGCCGGGGATGAACCTGCTGGAGGCGCCGGTGCGCGACGGGGCCGCGGTGCTCGACGAGCTGCGTATCCCGGTGCCGCACACGGCGAAGACCGGCGATCGGGTGATCGTCGGGATCCGGCCGGAATCGTGGGAGGTGACCACCGAGGACGGTGCGCTCACCGTCGCCGCCGAGCTGCTCGAGGAGCTGGGCTCGGAGTCGTTCGTGTACAGCCACGGTGTGGCCCGCGGCGAGAGCGATGGGCCCGGAGGAGGTAGCTTGCGTAACCACGCAGGGCCCCGGGATCGCCGCAATCCCGATGCTGCCTGGAACAGCCGCTCCGGCAAGGTGGTTGCGCGGGTGGACCGCCGGTTCCAGGTCGCGCTCGGCGATCAGCTGCGCCTGCGGCCCAAGCTCGACGACGTGTTCTTCTTCGACGCGACGACCGAGGAACGCCTGCGCTGAGGCGTCCCTCGGTCCGCGGGTCTACCAGATCTTGACCCGCTCGGCCGGGTCCAGATACAGCGCGTCGCCCGGGTTCACCTGGAACGCCTCGTGGAAGCTGTCGATGTTGCGAACGACTGCGTTGCAACGGAATTCGGGCGGCGAGTGCGGGTCGACGGTGAGCCGGCGGATGGCCTCCTCGGTGCGCGCCTTGGTCCGCCAGACCTGGGCCCAGCCGTAGAAGACGCGTTGCAGGCCGGTGAGGCCGTCGATCTCCGCGGGCTCCTTGCCGTCCAGGGAGATCTTGTAGGCCTGCAGCGCGATGGACAGCCCGCCCAGGTCGCCGATGTTCTCGCCGATGGTGAATTCGCCGTTGACCGTGTGCTCGTCCGGGAGTTCCTTCGGCGAGAGCACGTTGTACTGGTCGATCAATGCCTTTGTGCGCTTGCCGAATTCGGTGCGGTCGTCGTCGGTCCACCAGTCGACCATGTTGCCGTCGCCGTCGTACTTGGCGCCCTGGTCGTCGAAGCCGTGGCCGATCTCGTGGCCGATCACCGCGCCGATGCCGCCGTAGTTGGCGGCGTCGTCGGCGTTCATGTCGAAGAACGGCGGCTGCAGAATCGCGGCGGGGAAGACGATCTCGTTCATGCCGGGGTTGTAGTAGGCGTTGACCGTCTGCGGCGTCATGAACCATTCGTCGCGGTCCACCGGGCCGCCGAGCTTGTTCAGGTCGCGATCGTGGTCGGCGGCGTAACCGTTGCGGTAGTTGCCGACCAGGTCGGCCGGGTCGATCCGGACGTCGGAGTAGTCGCGCCACTTGTCCGGGTAGCCGATCTTCGGGGTGAACTTCTCCAGCTTGGCCAGCGCGGCCGCCCTGGTGTCCGGCCCCATCCAGTCCAGCTCGGCGATGTTGCGGCGGTAGGCCTCCTGGAGGTTTTCCACCAGCTCCACCATCCTGGCCTTGGCGTCCGGCGGGAAGTGTTCGGCCACATACAGTTTGCCGACGGCCTCGCCGAGCAGGTCCTGCACCAGCGAGACGCCGCGCTTCCAGCGCTCGCGGATCTCCTCGGCACCGGTCAGCGTGTGCCCGTAGAAGGCGAAGTTCTCCGCGATCAGCTCGTCGGTGAGATACGGTGCGCGCGCACGCAGCACCCGCCAGGCCGCCCAGGCCTGCCAGTCGGCCAGTGCTTCCTCGGTCCACACCCGTCCGAAGGTGTCCAGGTAATCCGGCTGCCGGACAACGACTTCGGCGAGCACCTCGGGACCGGACGCGGAGACGTGCTCGGCCAGGGCGGAAGCCCATGCGGCCCAGTCGAACTCGGGGTGCGCGGCGACCAGTTCGGCGAAAGTGGTCAAGTTGTAGCTGAGTTCGGCGTCGCGGCGGCGCACCACGTCCCAGTGACCGGCGGCGAGCTTGCGTTCCAGCTCGAACACCCGCTGCCCGACCGTGTCCAGGTCCTGCGGCAGCAGGTCGGCGATCCGCGGATCCGCCGCGGCGAGGGCGAACATGCGGCCGATGTGCGCGATGTATTCGGCGCGGATCTCGGCGGATTCGTCCTGCCGGTAGTACGACTCGTCGGGCAGGCCGAGGCCGGACTGGGTGGCGTGCACCAGGTAGCGGGTGGAGTCCTTGTCGTCGGTGTCCACGTAGAAGTTCACCGCGCCGCCGACGCCGGTGCGCTGCAACGTGCCGAGCAGCGCCGCGAACGCGCTGCGATCGGCGATCTGTTGGATCGCGGCGAGCTCCGCCGAGATGGGGGCCAGGCCGGCCGCCGTGACGGTCTCGGTGTCCATGAAGCTGGTGAACAGGTCGCCGATCTTGCGGGCATCGCTGCCGGGCTCGGCGGCCTGCGCGGAGGCCTGCTCGATGATCACCTGGACGTCGCGTTCGGCCTGGTCGTAGAGCGCGCGGAAGGCGCCGTCCACCGCGCGGTCGGCCGGTATGTCGTAGTCGTCCAGCCATTTGCCGTTGACATGCGCGAACAGGTCGTCCTGCACCCGTACGGCCTGGTCAAGGTAGGACAGATCAATACCGGAGGGACTGTTCAGCTCGGAAGTCACGCTGTCCAGTATGCCGACGCGCGCAGAAATCGGCCCCCGACTGCGGACAGCCGGGGGCAACGGGTCATGGATTTGGCAGTGCGTCGGTCAGACGGTGAGCGCGACGCGGTCGAACTCGCCGTCGCGGGCGCCGAGCAGGAAAGCGTCCCACTCCTGCGGGGTGTAGCCGAGCACGGTGCCGCCGTGCTCGAGCGTGGTGTGCCCGTCGGCGCGGGTGTGCGCGATGAGCGCGCCGGACGGTCGTCCGGGCACGCGCACGCTGTCGAGGAACGTGGTCCACTCCCGGGCGGTGACGGTGATGATGGGTTCGTCGGCGGGGTGGTTGGCTGGATTGCGGCGGTACTTGCTGTCGCGTACGAGCACCGCGTCACCATCGAAGCGGACCTCGACACATTGGTTGCCGTTGTTCGATCGAGTCGACCGGAACCAGTCGGTGCAAACCGACCGGGAAGTAGCGGTGGTGGCCATGGGCCGGATTTTACACTCGGGCATACGTCCTGATCAGGGTCGATGATGCGACACGGTCCAGCGACTGCTCCTGCGCGCGCACGTAGGCGAAGCTCAGATCGCGGACCAGTTCCGGGTCGTCGACCGCCCCGCCGAACACCGCGCTCTCCGCCCAGCCGAAGGTCGGGAGCTGCTGGCCGGCGAAATCGATCAGGTGAAAACTCGACCCGCCGAGCACCGCGCCCGCGGTGGCGGCGAACGGGATGACCCGCACCTCGACCGTGTCCAGCTCGTCGATCAGCTCGGCCAAATGTGTCAACTGCGCGCGCAGCACCTCCGGCCCCCCGGTCTGCTGGAGCAGCGTGCCCTCGCCGATCACCGCGGTCAGCTCGACCGGTTCCTTGCCGCGCAATCGTTCCTGCCTGCGCATGCGGATCGCGACCAGCTGATCGACCTGTACCGGACGGATCATCACGTCGGAACTGATCAGCGCGCGGGCATAGTCCTCGGTCTGCAACAGGCCGGGCACCACGAGGCTGTCGTAGCTGCGGATGCTCTGCGCGCCGGATTCCATGCCGTAGAGACGCTGCAGTTCCGGGCCGATCAGCGCGGAGGACTTGGTCCACCAGCCGCGCTGCTTGCTGGCCTCCAGCAGCGCGAGCAGCTCCGCGCGTTCCTCGGCCTCCACCTCCAGCAACTCGAGCACCGGGCCGATGGTGTTGCCGGTGAGCACGCGCCGGCCCTTCTCCACATGCGACCAGTTGGCCGGGGTGAAGCCGACCCGCTTGGCGAAGCCCGCCGAATCGAACCCGCGCTGTTCGCGCAGCTCACGCAGCCGCAACACCAGTTCCCAGCGCGCAACGGTAGGCGAGACGGGTGCCATGACAGGCGATCGTACGCGGGGTGGACTCACCGGCGTGTGACTATTGTCAACCCAGTTGTGCGGCATTAGGGTCGGGTTTCAGCGGTCGATTCTCTCCCCCCTTCACGCGATCCACCCGCATCGAGGCGAGGAACGTCATGAGTTTGTCCCGCACTGAATCAGGCAGTTATCCCGCATCCTCCGATTACACGACGATGCAGGACGCCATCGCCCGCTGCCGCCGATATCGCAAGGACCACGGGCTCTATGGCGTCGTTGACCCGGCGCTCGGCCGGATCATGCTGGAGGTGGGTGCGGTCGGGGCGGTCGTGATGCCCGCCGCGCTCGGCCGCCGGGTGCGGGCGCGGCTGACCGCGGCGGCGCCCGACGACCGGGCGGGACCGATCATCGCGCACCCGCGTTCGGACCGGTGGACGTTCCTCACCGGTCCCACCGACAACTCGTATCTGGACACCGAACTGTTCGCCGACCTGTTCCGGGTCTGCGCCTCGGTCGCGCTGCCCGGCAGCCACATCGTGCTGCCCTCGCCGGCCGACGAGGGCAGCGGCTACCGCAAGTGGATTGCCGAGCCCGAGCGCGACTTTCGCCCGGAAATGAGCGACGTGCTGGCCGCTACCCGGGCCTGCGCGGCGGTCAGCGGGGAGTCGGCGCCGGCGGCGGAGTGAGGGTGACGCTGAACTTGTCCTCCAGCCGCTGATTCCATTCGCGCTCGCACTGGTCGACCTTGGACTGGTCGCCGCCCGCCTTGTTCACGCAGTCGACGAAGTCCTTGCCGCCGCTGTTGACGAAGAAGCTGTAGCCCACGACGGTGACCACGATGGCGCCGATCAGGCCCAGCGCGCCGAGGATCAGGCCGGTGATCGCCATCCCCGCGCCGCCCGCCCGGCCGGACCGGGTCTTCACCAGCGCGACGATGCCGAAGATGACGGCGAACGCGCCGAACAGGTAGCCGCCGACCAGCGTCCAGAAGCTCAGCAGCGCGATGATGCCCAGCACCAGCGCGGTGATCGCCAGGCCCTTGCCCTTCGGCGACTCCTGCCAGTACGCGGGCTGACCAGGCTGCTGGCCGCCGGGCGGCTGGCCGTACCCGGGAGGCGGTGGGTATTGGCCGGGAGGCGGGTATTGCGACATGGACTTCCTCTCCGTCGGTGCCTCGCGCCGCTCGATCCGGACCAGGTGGGCCGGCGGGTACGCGGGGATCGCCTACTGATCGCATGCGCTACGGGCGGATGTTAATGCGAGGTATGCCCATTTTGTCGCAAGCCGGCGGCGTCCGGTGCCTGGACGCGCACGGCGGGATCGATTCAGGCCGTCCGGCTACTGTGCGCCGAGGCGCGCGTGCATCTCCCAGACCAGGATTTCCGACGGCCTGCGGGCGATGACCCGCTGGCCGCCGGTGCGGGTCAGCCGGACCGCGTCGCCCTCGTCCAGGGTGCCGACGCCTTCCATCTCCACCTCGCCGCTCGCGACGAAAACATGCAGGTAGGGGGCGTCGGGCAGGTCTATGACGTGCTCGGGGTCGCCGGACATCCGGGCCACGTGGAACGCCGCGTGGCTGCTGTTGATGGCGATGGCGGTGCGATCGCGGTAGCGCGGCAGGCCCGCGGCCACGGTCACCAAACCGCCGGCGGCCAGCTCGTCGTCGATCTCGAGCTGCTGATAGCCGGGTGTGAGGCCCGGCTCATCGGGGACCACCCACATCTGCACGAAATGCACCGGCTCGTCGTGCCGGGCGCCGTCGATGCGCCACGCGTCGTTCTTCTCCGAGTGCAGGATGCCGGTGCCGGCGCTCATCCGCTGGGCCAGCCCCGGATAGATGATGCCGCTGTGGCCGAGCGAGTCCTGATGGACCAGGCTGCCGCCGAGCACCCAGGTGACGATCTCCATATCCCGGTGCGGATGCGTGTCGAAGCCCTGACCGGGGGAGACCACATCGTCGTTGTTGACCAGCAGCAGGCCGTGGTGGGTGTTGTCCGGATCGTAGTGCTCGCCGAACGAGAACGAATGCTTCGAATCCAGCCAGGAGACCCGCGTCTTCATGCGGTCGCCTGCTCGATGGACGTCGATGTGTGGTGTCGTGAGTGTGGACATCAGGTCCTCCTCTCGGGACCGTGCACCGATCACCTTTCAGGGTAGGAGCACAGACGTCGCGGTACTCCACATTCCTAGTAAATTGTCCTGCACTCGGCATTTTACGCGAGCGACCAGCGGGTGAACGTCAGGCGAGCAGCACCGGCCGATCCGGCGACCCGGTGGGCGAACGCTTCCCGCGCCCGGGCCGGGTTCGTAAAATGATGCGCCGCAATGCAACCGGAGGTGACGAACAGATGCGACCCGAGACCCTCGCGCGCATCGAGCGACAACTCCGCAGCGAGGCGCGCCGCGACGGCATCGCCCACTTCGTGGTCGGCGTCGCGGTGTTCCGCGACCGCAAACTCCTGGTCGTGCGCCGGGTGCCGGACGACTTCCACGGCGGCATGTACGAACTCCCCGGCGGCGGAGTCGAATCCGGCGAGACCTTCGCTCAATGCGTGGAACGCGAGCTGTTCGAGGAGACCGGCCTGCGCGTGCGCCGGATCACCGACTTCCTCGGCGGCATCGACTACGCCACCAGAACCAAGTCCCGAGTGCGTAAATACAGCTTCCTGGTGGACGTCGAGCCGGGCGAGGTGGCGCTGGAGCCCGGCGAGCACGACGCGTTCGCCTGGATCGATGCCGGCGCCCTCGACCAGCTGCCGATGGCGCCGGACATGCGCGCGGCGGTCAGCGCCCTGGTCACCGACGCGCACTGATTCGGCGCGATCCGGCCGCAGCCAGTAACCTCGCGGCGTGTCCACTGGTCGCTCGGAGAGCTCCATTCCCTCGGACGAGCGGCCGGAGCCGCTGTGGACCGCGCTACGCCAAAGCCCGGGCGTGCTGCGCCTGGCCATCGTGCGGTTCACCGGTCAGTTCGGCGACGGGATGTTCCAGGCGGCGCTGTCCGGGGCGATTCTGTTCAATCCCGAGCGGCAGACCGATCCGCTGGCGATCGCCGCCGGATTCGCGGTGCTGCTGCTGCCGTATTCGCTGATCGGGCCGTATGCGGGGGCGCTGCTGGATCGGTGGGATCGGCGCACGGTGCTGCTGGTGGCGAATGTGGCGCGGGCGGTGCTGATCGCGCTGGTCTGCGCGGGACTGCTGGCCGGGCTCGGCGAGACGCCGCTGCTGTTGCTCGCGCTGGCCGTGGTGGGGATCAGCCGGTTCGTGTTGTCGGGCGTGTCGGCGGCGTTGCCGAAGGTGCTGGCCAAGCACTGGCTGGTGCCGATGAACTCGGTGCTGGCCACGGTGGCCTCGGGGTGCGCGGGGCTCGGCGCGGCCACCTCAGTGGCGGTGATCGGGTCGATCGGGGCGGGCGACTTCGCCTCGGCGGTGGCGGTGGCGATCAGCGGTCTCGGGCCGGTGGTCAGCGCCATGCTGGCGGCAGGCTTCGCGCCGCGGGTGCTCGGCCCGGACGCGGGCGTGACGTCCGGCGAGAGCACGGTGCGCGCGATCGCCACCGGCCTGCGCACGGGTGCGACGGCGGTGTGGGAGTCGGTGCAGGTGACCACCGCGATGCTGGGCATCGGTACGCACCGAATCGTGTTCGGCATCAATACCTTGATCATGGTGCTCGTGCTGCGGCAGGGACCGGCCCACGGTTCCGCGTTGAGCAGCGGGCTGCTCGGTTTCGGGGTCGCCATTGCCGCTATCGCCGCGGGCATGCTGGTGGCGGCCGTGGTCGCGCCGCTGCTGATTCCGCGCCTCGGCCGATCGAAGACGGTGGTGGCCGGCCTGCTGACCGCGACGGTGGTCCAGTTGACGCTGGTCACCCCGATCGCCATCGTGGACGAGGGCGCGGCGGTGCCGCACGCGCACAAACTCTTGCTGGTGGGCGCGTTCCTGCTCGGGCTGGCCGGGCAGACGATCAAGCTGACCGGTGACGCGACGATGCAGATGGATATCGATGACGCGCGGCGCGGGCAGGTATTCGCGTTGCAGGACACGGTGTTCAATATCGCGTTCATCCTGGCGATCGCCGCCGCGGCGCTGGTTATCCCGGACGACGGGCGGTCGTTGCCGGTGATTGTGGTGGGTGCCGGAATCTATTGCGCGGGAATTGCCGCCATCGCGCTCAATATGCGGCGGCGGAAGATCGGCTGAAGAATATGCGGCGCGGTCGAATTCAGGTGATGACCGGATCGTCGTCCAGGTGCCGTCCGGTCGGATTCATCCGCTGCGCCAGATAGTCGGGTAGGTCGTCCGGCGGCCGGTGCGACGGTGGCGCGTCTTTGAGCACCGGATGCGGCGGCGGCTGATCCTCGACCTGAGACAAGCCGGGGAGCGAATCCTGCGGTGCGACATCGGCGGCCGTGTGCTGCTGGGCCTCCATATGGTCGGTGCGCACGATCCAGTCCAGCGGCTCGCTGACCGCGTCGGACGCGGTGCCGGTGATCTGGTGATTCCAGGTGCCGAACCCGGTCGGGTCGGTATAGAAGTGGTCGAGGACCCCGTCGTTGTCCAAGTCCAGGGCGGCCACGTCGGCGATGCCGGAACCACAGGTGTCCCACATGGCGTCGTCGGCGAGACCGTCACCGTCGAAGTCGAGCTGGACCGCGTCGGCCGAGGCCGAGGCCGGGCCGGCCAGTTCCAGATCGGCTTGGCTGTGCCAGACGTGCACCGTGCCGTCGCCCGTGCCGAACACGTACTCGATCTCGTTCATATCTCTTTGGACGCGCGCGACCGACATTCGGTTCCCTATTTCGCCCGGCCTATTCCGGTAGGTTCCTTTTCACTTCGGCCCGATTCGACAGGAGTCAGCGACCCATGGGTTTTCCGGCGCGGAACCGTGATACCTGATGCGCCGCTTCGGAAGTCGATCCGCCGGTGTTCCGGCATTGTTCGGTGCGGTGCTCGGCGGGCTGTTCGTCCTGCCCGTCCCGGCCGGGCAGGCCGCGCCGTTCCCGTGGGCGCCCGCGCCGGTGAACAGTTGCGGCGAGGTCGGTTTCGATCCGCTGAATCGCGAGCGCGATCCCGCACTGCCGCCGCTACCCTCGGTGGTATTACCCGAGCGGATCGACATCCCGGTGCCGATTCCGCAGCTCACGCCGATCACGGTGCCCGGCCCGGAGCCGGACAGGACCAGGATCGACCCGGGTCCACCGGCCACCGATCCGTGCCACACACCGTGCCCCGAAGTCCGCGATATCGCGAAACCGCCTGAGCCGAACCCTGATCCGAGCCCGTTCCCGGACACCGGAACCCCGCCGGGTCCGGGTTCGGCCGAGCCGATCAAGGTGCCGCGCATCGAATTCAAGCCCGAGATCGAACCGATCCCGGTGCCGGTCCCCGGCGGACCCGGCGTCGCGCCGCAGCCCGCACCCCCGTTGGTGACCCACCCCGCGGAACCGGGACCACTCGCCGCGCCCGTGGCCGAACCGCGCGTCACGTCGGTGGAACTGGCGGGCCAGATCACCGGACACGGCTCGCAGAATCGCACCGACCTGCGCTGGCAGGTGGACGGCACCGACCTCGGCGTCATGTGGGAGACCAAGCCGGGCGAGGTCGCCGTCGTGTTCGGCGATACCTTCGGCAAGGGCTGGCAGGCCGGCGGCGCCGGGCACGACGACCAGGACTGGCGCAGCAATGTGCTGGGCTACAGCACCGATCACGAACTGTCCGACGGCATGTCGCTGGACACCATGGTGCAGGACAGCCGCTGCCACGCCGCCGAGATCCTGGACAGCCGCAAGCTCAAGAACTGGGAAACGACCACCATTCCGACCTCCGGCTTCGCGCTGGGCGATCGGCAGTATCTGAGCTACATGTCGGTGAATCGGTGGAGCCGCATTCCGGGACTCTGGTCGAACAACTACGGCGGCCTCGCCTACTCCGACGACAACGGGCGCACCTGGACCAAGGATCAGCATGCCAAGTGGGACAACCTGTTCGGCGTCGGCCGGTTCCAGGTCGCGGCGATGGTGCCGCAGGGGGACTACGTCTATATGTTCGGCACGCCCAACGGACGCGTCGGCGTGATCGGACTCGCGCGAGTGCCGAAGGACGAGGTGCTGAACACCTCCGCCTACCAGTACTGGGTGAACGGCAGCTGGGCGCCGGCCGCCGAAAACCAGGCCACCCCACTGGTTCCCGGCCTGGCCAGCGAGGTGTCCGTGCGCTACGACCGGGACAACGCGCAGTGGCAGATGGTGTACCTGGACTCCGGTCGCGGCGCGATCGTGGCGCGCAATGCCGCGGAACCGCAAGGTAGTTGGACCGAGGCGGCGCAGCTGCTGTCCACCGCCGACTATCCGAAGTCCTACGGCGGCTTCATCCATCCGTGGTCGACCGGCAAGGATCTGTACTTCACCATTTCGTCCTGGGACAGCTACAACGTGTATCTCATGCACGCTCAACTGGATTCGGCGAACTGAGTCAGTCCGCGACGAACTGGACGGAACCGCCCGCGCGGATCAGTGCGGGCGGATCGCGGCCCACGTCCCACATCCGCAGGTCGGTGGTACCGATGAGGTGCCAGCCGCCGGGGGTGCTGCGCGGATAGACGGCCGAGTAGCCGCCCGCCAGTGCGACCGCGCCCGCCGGGATGGTGGTGCGGGCCTGCGGTCGGCGCGGCACGGTCAATCGGCCATCGGATGACTCGAGATAGCCGAAGCCCGGGGCGAATCCGACGAACGCGCATCGCCAGATCGTGCCGGTGTGTTCGGCGATCACCTCGGCTTCGGTCAGTCCGAGCAGTCGCGCGACCTCGGCGAGATCGGCACCGTTGTAGCGCACCGGCACGACCAGGGGATCGTCCGGAGAATCGTGGTCCGGCAGTGTTCCACGGGAAACAATGCCCGAATCCTGTTCTGCCGTCGGCTGTTGCAGCTCGCGCAGCAGGGCCGCCAACTCCTGCCGGACGGATTCCGCGTGCTCCGGCGAAAGCAGCGTCACGAGAACGGTTTCCGCAGCTGGTAGGACGTCTTGCGTACCCTCCGGCGGGCAAAGACGCAGAGCAGCAACCAGTTTCGCTATGTCGTCATGGTGCGCCGGCAGTACGAGCAGCGCGCAATCGCCGGCCGCCCGGATCTGCCGATCCGGGTCCGCCGGTTCGCGGTCCGTCATCCTCAGCCGAACGATTCGACCGGCACCCCGACCTCGTCCAGGGCGGTGCGAATGAGCCGCGCCATCTCGACCGCGGCGGGGGTGTCGCCGTGCACGCAGATGCTGGCCGCGCGCACCGCGACCTCGCCGGACCCGTCCACCGTGCGCGCCGTGCCCGACATGGCGATCGAAACCGCCTGCGTGACCGCCTCGTTGGTGCCGAGAACGGCGCCGGGCAGTCCGCGCGCGGCGAGCGTGCCGGCCGGCGTGTACGCGCGATCGGCGAATCCCTCACCGACGAAACGCACCTTCGCCGCCTCCGCCGCCTGCTCCAGCTGCGAGCCGGCCGGACCGAGCAAGGCCAGCTCCGGGTCGTAATCGACCAGCGCGCCCAGCACCGCGTCCGCGAGCTGCCGGTCCCGGGACGCCGAATGGTAGAGCGCACCATGCGGTTTCACGTACCGCACCCGATCGCCGGCCGCCTTGGCGAACGCGTCGAGACTGCCGATCTGATACAGCACCTCGTCACACAACTCGGCGGGCACCATGGTGACCTCGCGCCGGCCGAACCCGGCCAGATCGCGATAGCCGACGTGCGCGCCGATCCGGACGCCCTTCTCCACGGCGAGCCCGCAGGTCCGGCGCATGATCGAGGGGTCGCCCGCGTGGAACCCGCAGGCGATGTTGGCGCTGGTCACGATGTCGAGCATGGCCGCGTCGTCGCCCATCTTCCACGGACCGAAGCCCTCGCCGAGATCACTGTTCAGATCCAGCGGCATATGCACCCTTTCCGTGGCGGTGTGTCGAGACAGCACCCGATTGTGGTTGTGACGGTGGTCTACAAGCAAGAATGCCCGGTCAGTGCGGGGTGGTAACCGCCCGAACGCGACCTGGGTCACAGGTCGATGGTCCAGTTCAGCGGCGGCAAGTACGCTCGGACCAATCATGGCCACGTATTTCGATCCGAAGTCCTGGTCGCCGCTACGGGCCGTCGATCTCGGCAAGCGCCTGTTCGAGCAGTCCTGGCTGGAACAGTGGATCACCGTCACCACCTCCTGGGTGGACGCAGGCGCCGACCTCGGTGCGGGCACCGTCACGGCGCTGCTGCCGGACGCCCTGATGACCGTGCTCAGCGAAGGCATCCTGAGCCGCTTCGGCGGGCAGGAGGTCAGCGCCACGCTGCTCGGCCACGACCTGCACGCCACCCTGCAGGTGCTGAAGGTCCGCCGCCGGGGCGCGCATTTCCAGACCAAGACGGTGTTGTCCCGGCTGCGCTGGGACAACCATCCGATCGAGGCCGTGACCGTGATCGCGCACGGCGTCCGCCTGATTCCGGGCGTGCCGACGAAGGTACGTGCGTCGCAACTCGACCTCGAGGGCACGGTCACCACCGCGGCGCTGGTCGGCTGGATCAACAGCCAGCCGCTGGATTGGGTGCTGGATATAGATGACAGCGGACTGATCCGGGCCAAACATCGGCGCCGGCGGCTGACCGCGCTGGTGGACGCGTCCGTGACGGACAACCGGGTGACCGTCGATCTGCGTCGCGCCGCCTGGCTGGGCGTGCGGATGCCGCGCCGGATGATCGGCACGCCCGCGCTGCTGCTCGAACAGCTACCGAATCAGGCGCGCATCGTGCACGCCACCCGCGACGGCGACCTGGTCCGGTTCCGGATCGAACTGCCGGAGATCACCGGGTCGTTCGATCTGGCCCAGATCCGCTCCGCCATCGTCACCGGAACGACGCTGATCGTCTTCTAGGCCTGGGCTTTCCACCACTCCTGCAAGGCCGACTCCGCCTCGTCACGGGTCATCGGCCCGCGATCCAGGCGCAGCTCCTTGAGGAACCGCCACGCCTTGCCGACCGCGGGACCCGGTGGCAGGCCGAGCAATTCCATGATCGCGTTGCCGTCCAGGTCGGGGCGGACCTTGGCCAGATCCTCCTGCTCCTGCAGTTTCGCGATGCGCGTCTCCAGGTCGTCATAGGTGCCGCGCAGCGCGGCGGCCCGGCGCTTGTTCCGGGTGGTGCAGTCGGCGCGGACCAGTTTGTGCAGGCGGGGGAGCAGTTCGTCGGCGTCGGTGACGTAGCGGCGCACCGCGGAATCGGTCCACTGCCCCTTGCCGTACCCGTGAAAACGCAAGTGCAGGAACACCAGCCGGGCCACGTCCTCGGTGAACTGCTTCGGGTACTTCAGCGCCCGCATCCGCTTGCGCACCATCTTCGCGCCGACCACCTCGTGGTGATGGAAGCTGACGCCGCCGCCCGGCTCGTTGCGCTTGGTGTCCGGCTTGCCGATGTCGTGCAGCAGCGCGGCCCAGCGCAGCACCAGGTCCGGATCGCCCTCCTCCAGGTCGATGGCCTGCTGGAGCACGGTGAGCGAGTGCCAGTAGACGTCCTTGTGCTGGTGGTGCTCGTCGATCTCCAGCTTCATCGCGGGCACCTCGGGCAGCACCCGCTGGGCCAGTCCGGTCTCGCACATGATGTTGATGCCGTCGATCGGGTGCGCGCCGCCGATCAGCTTGTCCAGCTCCACCCGGACCCGCTCGGCGGTGATCCGCTCGATCTGCTCGGCCATCGCGGTGATCGCCGCGTGCACCCGCGGATGCAGCTCGAAGCCGAGCTGGGAGACGAACCGGGCGGCGCGCAGCATGCGCAACGGGTCGTCGTTGAACGAATCCTCCGGCGCGGCAGGCGTATCCAGCAGGCCGGCCAGCAGCGCGTCCATCCCGCCGAGCGGGTCGACGAACTCCAGCGAGCCGTCCGCGCCGATCCGCACCGCCATCGCGTTGACCGTGAAGTCGCGCCGGACCAGATCTTCCTCGAGATTGTCGCCGAAGGTGACCTCGGGATTGCGCGAGACCCGGTCGTAGTTGTCGCTGCGGAAGGTGGTGATCTCCAGCTGCTGACCGCTCTTCGACCCGCTGACCGTGCCGAACGCCAAACCGCCGGTGTCCCACAGATGATCGGCCCAGCCGCGCAGCAGCTGCTGCACCACCTCGGGGCGGGCGTCGGTGGTGAAGTCCAGATCGGTGCCGAGCCGGCCCAGCACCGCGTCGCGCACGCTGCCGCCGACCAGATACAGCTCATGACCGCTCGCCGCGAACATCTCGCCGAGCGGTTCCAGTACCTCCGACAGCCTGCCCAGCGTCACCGCCGCGGCAGCCAGCAATCGGGTACGTCTATCCAGCTCTGCGTCCTCGGACTCGGTCGAAACCACGAAACAGCAGCTTACCGAGCCCTACCGAGCGAGATTCCGGCGCAGTGCCGGTTGCGCGGGGCGTGCGTCCGCGCAAATCCAACACAGTAGGATTGCTTGGTGTCTCCGGCCGATCGCGCGAACAGTCGACGCCGCCAGCCTCGGCGCCGCGGTTCGGCCGCCAACGCGGCGAAACCGCGCATGCGCACGGTCCGCGAAACTTCCGCCGGTGGCCTGGTCGTCGACGGTTTGGACGGCCCGCGGGACAAGCGCAGCGCGGCCCTGATCGGGCGCACGGATCGGCGCGGACGGCTGCTGTGGTCGCTGCCCAAAGGGCATATCGAGGAGGGCGAGACCTCCGAGCAGACCGCGATCCGCGAGGTGGCCGAGGAGACCGGGATCAACGGGGTGGTGGTCGCCGAACTCGGCAGCATCGATTACTGGTTCGTCACCGATGGCCGGCGGGTACACAAGACCGTGCATCATTATCTACTGCGTTCCACCGGCGGCGAACTGTCCGATGCCGACGTGGAGGTCACCCAAGTGGCGTGGGTGCCGTTGAGCGAGTTGAATTCTCGACTGGCGTACGCGGACGAACGGCGCCTGGCCGAAGTGGCGAACAAGCTGATCGACCGGATGGAGACCGGCAAGCGATGAGGCGATGGATTGCGCTGCATCGCGCAGCGATTCCATGGGGGGTGGCGGCCGGGTGGCGGGTGGGCCTGTTCCGGATCATCGTGGCGGTCCTGACCATCCTGGGTTCGGTGACGATCCTGCCGATGCTGGTGTCGTCCGCGCAGGCGCAACCCACCGGCACCGGATCGGATTCGGGGCCGAAATTCCTGAAGCTGTCCCTGGATTCGGTGACGCCGACCGCGGTGACCACGACCAGCGATTCGACGCTGACGGTGTCCGGCTCGATCATGAACATCGGGGATCGCAAGGTCAAAGACCTGACCATCCGGGTGCAGCGGGCGGCCGCGGTCGCGGTGCCGCGCGATCTGCGCGCGACCTTGCAGCAGGACCAGGTCAATTACGAGGTCAACGGCGACTTCGAAGACGTGGTGGCGCAGCTCGACAAGGGCGAGCGCACCAAGTTCACCGTGACCATTCCGCTGCGCCCGGGCGGCAGCACCGGCAAGAGCACGCTGAATATCACCGAACCGGGTGTGTATCCGCTGCTGTTGAACGTGAACGGCAAGCCGGACTACGGCAGCCAAGCCCGGCTCGACGACGCCAGGTTCCTGCTGCCCGTGCTCGGCGTGCCGCCGCCCACGGCGAAGAGCACCGACGCCCCGGACGCGAGTCAGGCGGTGACCGCGCCGACCGACGCGCCGGTGGCTACCACCCTGCTGTGGCCGCTGGCCGACCGTCCGCGCCTGGTCGCGGGCCGGCCGGGGACGGCGGACGGGCAGGTCGAACTCACCGACGACGAGCTGGCCGCGTCCCTCGCCAAGGGCGGCCGGCTCGATCAGCTGCTCGGCGCGCTGGAGACGGTGTTCGACACCACGCCGACCCGCGATCGCGCGCTGGCCGCCTCGGTGTGCCTGGCGATCGATCCGGACCTGCTGGTCACAGTGCAGGAGATGACCAAGGGCTATCGGGTGCTGGCCAGTCCGTCCGATCCGGACGGCGCGACCCGCGCGGGAACCGGTGCGGCCCAAGCCCAGACCTGGCTGGATCGGCTGCGCGCGCTCGCCGGGACGATGTGCTCGGTGGCGTTGCCGTTCGCGCAGGTGGACCTGGACGCGCTGGCCGCGGTGAACGATCCGGACCTCTCCGCCCGGGCGATGAACGCGCCCGCCGAACTCGTCGACTCGATTCTGGCCACCAAGTCGGTGCGCGGGGTGAGCCTGCCGGACTCCGGCAGCATCGACAACGGCGCGGGAATCCTGTTGCGCAGTCACGGTTTCGGCACCGCCGTGCTCGCCGATTCGGGCATCGCGCCGGAAGGCACGGCGGGGACGTCCGAGGCGACGCAGACGTCCACCGGTCGCGGGGAGAGCAAGAAACCGCCGACGCAGACCGCGGTGCCCGCGGACGGCGCGAACCCGGATGTCGTCCGGCTGCCCTCCGTCAGCGCGCCGGTGCCGCCGCCGGCCACGCCACCGGCCGCCAATCCGCCCGGCGCGAACGGGAATCCGGCGGCCACCCCGGCCGATCCGGCGCTGCACGTCGCGACCTTCGACATCTGGTCGGCCACCGCGCTCGCCGCGCTCGGCTCCAACCCGCCGACCCCCTCGTTCACCCCCACCAAGGTCCGCTACGAGGTCAGCAACGACTCCAGGGTGGCCCGGTTGCAGGACGCGCTCGGCGCGATCTCCTGGTCCGCGCTGAACCCGCAGCCGAATCAGCCGCGCTCCTTATTACTCGTCCCGCCGCAGCAGTGGAGCGCGAGCAAGGACGAGGGCACGGCGCTGCTGCGGCAGATCGAACTGCTGGTGCGGAGCAATCTCGCGACGCCGCGGCCGTTCCAGGACCTGGTCGCCCAGCCGCCGGACCCGCAGCCCTATGAGCTGGACTATCTGACCCAGGCCGCCGCGGACGCGGTGCCGGACCGGTTCGTCGCGCCGGTGCGCGAGCAGGGCCGCCGGATCAGCGAGCTGATGCGCGCGCTGGTCGAGGTGCCGGAGGCGGATCCGACGCCGCGCGAGTTCCTCGACCCGCTGCGCGACGACCTGCTCCGGGTGCTCAGCCTGTCCGATCGGCGGACCGGCGACGCCGCCCAGGCCGACACTTTCGCCCAGCGCCGGATCGACCAGAACACCCGGGCGATGGACAACATCTATCACTCGGTGACCGTGCTGCCGCCCGGCGGCGTGTACACCCTGGCGTCCGAGCAGAGCCCGTTGCTGCTGGTCGCGCGGAACAACCTGCCGGTGTCCATCCGGATCAAGTTCCGCATCGAGGCGCCCCGCGAGGCAAAGATCACCGACCTGGGCGAACAGCAACTACCGCCGAAGGGGACACGCTCGTTCCAAATCCCGACCGAGGTGAACGACAGCCGTAACCTGGTGATTCCGATCTCCCTTACCACACCGGACGGGATTCCGCTGGGGAATGCCACCTCGGTCTCGGTGCGCTCCAACGCCTATGGTCAAACCCTGGCCATAATTACCGCATGTGCCGGAGTACTGCTGTTTCTGTTGGCCGGGCGCCGCTTGTGGCGCCGGTTCCGCGGCCAGCCGGACCCGGCCGACGAAGGTTTCGATCCGAGCACCCGGCGCCGGGTGAATCGATACCGGCGGGCCAAGAACCGCGCCATACAGCAGGAGCACCAGGAGGCACAGTGAGGGACGGTGAGCTAGCGCCCTCTGTTGTGTCACCGGCCGCGTCAGCCGGATTTGGACGTCCGACAAACCACAGTGGCAGAGTGGAGGACAATCGCGGAAGGCTCGCATCGGCGCAGGGGCGGTGTGAGTAATGGGCAGTACCAGGAGGAACGGTGAGCGATTCAGCGTGGACGCCGCTCGCCGAGCCGACCGGGTTGCACTGTCGCGCCGGGCGCAGGAGGCATGATGAGCGACGATGACTCATCGGCGCATCGGCCTCGATCCGATCGGCGAGACGGGCCACCGGCCCGTCGGGCGCCGGTTGCGCCGTGGGAACGGTTACCGCCGCAGGCGGAGGCCGAGGACCCGGACATGAACGCCGGCCCGCACGAACCGCCCCCGCCCCGAGTGCCGCACGTCAGCCGGCCCTCGGCGCCGCCGCAGCCGTGGCCCGGTCAGCGCATGCCCCCCGGACCGTCCCAACGGCCACCGGGCCCGCCGCAACGCCCCGCACCCGCACCGCACCCCGGGCAGCGGCAATATCCCGCACCACCGCCCGCGCAGCCTCGCCCGATTCCGCCAGGCCAGCGGCCGGGACCGCCGCCGGGTCAGTCCGGCGCGATCCCGACCGGCCAGCCGCGCCCGGCGCCCGGCCAATCCGGCGCGATTCCCGTCAGCCCGCAGCGTCCCGCGCCCGGCCAATCCGGCGCTATCCCGGTCAGTCCGCCGCGGCCCGCGCCCGGTCAACCCGGCCAGACGCCGCCCGGTGCCGCGCGTCCGGCACCCGCGCGACCCGCGCCGGTCCCGCCCGGCGCACCCCGGCCCGGACCCGGCCAATCCGGCCCGATCCCCGCGACGCCGCCGTCCAACCGGATGCCGCCGCCGCGCTACGCCCCGCCACAGGCTCGCCCGGAGCCCGCGCCGCCGCCGCACCGCCGCGCACCCGCCGCGGTCGCCGAGGCGGGCAACCGGCCGCGCACCCAGGAGTGGCCCGCCGCCGCGAAACCGGCCGAGCAGAAGCCGAATTCGAGCTCCAGGCTGCTGAGCGACTCCGGCTCGATGGCGTTCGTCACCCTGATCAGCCGGATCACCGGCTTCGGTAAACAGCTGCTGCTGCTGACCGTGCTCGGCCCGGCGATCGCCTCCGCGTTCACCGTGGCCAGCCAGATCCCGAACATGATCGCCGAACTGGTGCTCGGCGCGGTGCTCACCGCGATCGTGGTGCCGACCCTGGTGCGTGCCGAACAGGAGGACCCCGACCACGGGGTCGCCTTCGTCCGGCGACTCGTCACGGCGGCGTTCGTCGTGCTGGCCACCGCCGCTCTGCTGGCCACGGCCGCCGCGCCGCTGCTGACCACCTACGTGTTCCTGTCCGACGACGGCAAGGTCAATACCGGGCTGACCACGGCCCTGGCCTTCCTGCTGTTGCCCGCGATCCTCTTCTACGGCATGTCCGCCCTGCTGACCGCCATCCTCAATACCCGGCAGCAGTTCAAGCCCGGTGTCTGGGCGCCGGTGCTGAACAACCTCGTCGTGCTGTCCGTGCTCGGCCTCTATGTGCTGATGCCGGGCGAGATCAGCCTGAATCCGGTGCGGATGGGCGAGCCGAAACTGCTGGTGCTCGGCGTCGGCGTGACGCTCGGCGTGGTGGTGCAGGCGGTGAGCCTGGTGCCCGCGATCCGGCGCGAGCACATCGATCTGCGGCCGCTGTGGGGGGTCGACGCGCGGCTCAAGCAGTTCGGCGGGATGGGCGCGGCCATCATCCTGTACGTCCTGATCAGTCAGGCCGGGTTCGTCTTCGCGACCCGTATCTCCTCGCATGCCGACGCCGCTGGTCCGGCGATCTACAACAACGCGTGGCTGCTGTTGCAGTTGCCGTACGGCGTCCTTGGCGTCACGGTGCTGACCGCGATCATGCCGCGGCTCAGCCGCAACGCCGCCGCCGATGACACCCCCGCGGTGGTCGACGACCTGTCCGCCGCCACCCGGCTGACCATGATCGCGCTGCTGCCCGTGGTCACCTTCCTGACCCTGGCAGGCCCGCAAGTCGGGCAGGCGCTGTACGGATACGGCAACTTCGGCAGCGGCGACGCCGCGCGCCTCGGCCTCGCGGTCAGCTGGTCGGCGTTCTCGCTGATTCCCTACGCGCTGGTGCTGATTCACCTGCGCGTGTTCTACGCCAGGGAACAGGCGTGGATCCCGACCTGGATCATCCTCGGCATCACCGCCGCCAAGATCACCTTCTCGGCCATCGCGCCGATGGTCACCGACGCCGAGCACGTGGTGATCGCGCTGGGCGTCGCCAACGGTCTCGGCTTCGCGGTCGGCGCGGTGGTCGGCGGGTTCCTGCTGCACCGCAGTCTCGGCGATCTGCGCATGTCGAACGTCAGCCGGACCATCACCCGGGTGCTGTTCGCGTCGGTGGCCGGCGGCGCGGTCATGTGGATCGTGGACCGCGTGCTCGGACTCGAGCGCCTGACCGCGTCGTTCGGCGGTCCCGGCTCGCTCATCCGGGTGGCGATCACGGCGATCGTCATGTTCTCGGTCGCCTTCGGCCTGATGCGCCTGGCCGGGGTCCCGGAGGTCGTCGCGATCACCGTGGCCATCTCCCGCCGGCTCGGCTGGACGCCGCCGGCGCCCGATCTCGATCTCGACGGTCCGGTCGACGATCAGTACGCGACCCAAGTACTGCGCAGGCCGGATCCGTATCTGGCATACGCTGGGTACGACCCGCACATGGATGCTCAGACCATGGTTTTGCCCGTGATCCGAGCCGATGCCGTTGACATCACCGGCATGGGCGAGTTCCCGTACCCTGTTCGGCAGAGAAGCACAAGTGGCGAAATCGCCGGAACCTCGAATTACCAGGGCGAAGGAGGACCGAGGGTGAGCGACGACGCGGTGGGCGGCGTCCCAGCCGCTGATTCTTCTGCGACCGCGGCAGGCGGGTTGTCTACGGACGCTCCGCCTCCCGGGGGAGAGCCGTCGGATCCCGCGTACGCGAACCGCGAGACCGGCACCGGTCCGCCGGATCACGACGCGGATGCGCCGGATCACGAGCAGGCCCCGCAGGGTCCGCACGAGCGCCAGAGTCCGGTACCGGCACGCGATCCGATGTACGACACCGGGATGATCCCGATCGGATCACCGGAGATGCCGCCGCTCGGCGGCGAGAACCTGGGTTCGCGGCGCACGCCGCGCGGCCCGAAGCTGATTCCCGGCGCGTCGGTGGCCGGTGGCCGGTACCGGCTGCTCGCCGGGCACGGCGGTGCGCGCGGCCTGAAGTTCTGGCAGGCGCTCGACATCAAGCTCGACCGCGAGGTCGCGCTGACCTTCGTCGACGCCGATCAGACGGCCGGCGAGAACTCCGGGCACGACGGTCCGCAGGCCATTCTGTCCCGCACGCTGCGCCTCGGCCGGATCAACTCACCCGGCCTGGCCCGGGTGCTCGACGTGGTCCGCGGCAGCTCCGGCGGCATCGTGGTGGCCGAGTGGACCCCCGGTCGCTCGCTGCGCGAGATGGCCGAGACCGTGCCCTCACCGATCGGCGCCGCGCGGGCCATCCGGGCCTTGGCCTCGGCCGCCGAGCTGGCCCATCGCGGCGGCGGCTCGCTGTCCATCGATCACCCGGACCGGGTGCGGATCAGCGCCACCGGCGACGCCGTGCTGGCCTTCCCCGGAACCCTGGGCGATTCGGACGCGCAGTCCGACGTCCGCGGCCTCGGCGCCATGCTCTACGCGTTGATCACCGCCCGCTGGCCGATCCGCTCCGGCGGCGTCACCGGCACCGCCGCGACCGTCGGAGGGTTGCGGCTCGCCGATTTCGGCCCGGACGGCACCCCGGTGGAACCGCGCACCATAAGACCCGAGGTGCCCTTCGAGATCTCGGCGGTCGCGGTGCGCTCGCTCGAGTCGAACAAGGGCGTGCGTACCGCCGCGACCGTGCAGCACGTGCTCGAGCAGGCGTCGGTGGTGGATCAGAAGACCGATTTCATCCCGGTGCTGCGGCTCGGCCAACGTCCGCCGTCGGCTCCCGACGAGTCGCTCGCCGACCCGGAACTGCTTGCCGCGGAACGGGAGAGATCCCAGCGGATGATGTGGATCATGGTCGGCCTCGGCATCCTGGCCGCGCTGGTGGTCGGCATCGTGATCTGGTGGATGGTCAGCGTGTTCGCGCCCGGCGCCTCGGACGCGCCGCTCAACGAACAGCGCAATATCGGCCTCACCACGAACAACAGCGCGCCGGCCACCCCGGCCGCCGCGGGGCCGGTCGCCCCGTCCGGCGGCGTGCCGGTCCCGGTGGCCAGCGTGACGGTGTTCTCCCCGGAGGGCACCCCGGACGGGGTCGGCAACGTCAACGCCGTGCTCGATCAGAATCCGGGCACGGTGTGGCGGACGGATCAGTACTACCAGCAGTTCCCCGCGCTCAAGAAGGGCGTCGGGCTGCTGGCGACGCTACCCAGCCCGGCCAAGCTGACGAACATCTCGATCAACTCGCCGAGCCCGGGCACCGCGGTGGAGATCCGCACCTCGCCGACCACGTCACCGACCCTGGATCAGACGCAGCTGATCGGCTCGGCAAAGCTCAACGACGGGGTCACCGACATCCAGGTCCGCACCGATCAAGCCGCCCGCTACGTGCTCGTCTGGATCACCGGACTGGGCAACTCGGGTGGTCAGTTCCAGACTTCGATCGCAGATATCCGCTTCGACGCCGCTCCCTAGCACCGCCGCTCGACTGCTCGCCGCACGTGAAGTGAACCGTGCAGGCCATTCTTCGACGCCCTTCTGTCGCGTCACCCCGTGAATCACGATCGCCCCGGTTTGGTTGCTGTGCAATCGCGAGTAACGATATGATCTCCTCGCGCTCTCAGCACAGGGGAGCTTCCCGGGTTCTGGTTTTTTCGATCCTGGATGCTGCGAAATTTCGGTGATGGTCGACCTTGTCCGTCACCACCGTGAGCGCTGTCCAAGGGGTTGGCATTGTCGTCGGAACTGAACGAGAATTTCCGCGGGGGGACATCGCGGCCTGCTGCCGCGTACCGCGAACGCTCGTTCGTGGGCGCTGACTACACCGATGTCGAGCTACTCCAGGCGCACGTGGCCGGCCAGCGGCACGCCTTCGCCGAGTTGCTGCGCCGGCACAACGATCATCTGTGGCAGACCGCGCTGCGCACCTCCTACACCCGCGAGGACGCCGCGGACTCCCTCCAGGACGCGCTGCTGTCCGCGCACCGCACGGCCCACTCGTTCCGGGCCGAGGCCGAGGTGCGCAGCTGGCTGCACGCGATCGTGGTGAACGCCTGCCTGGACCGGATCCGGCGCAACAAGATCCGCAAGGCTGTCTCACTCACGCCGGAGAACATGCCGGAACCCCACGACGACCGGGACAAGGTCGCCGAATTCGAGATGTCGCTGGTGGTGGATCAGGCGCTGTTCGCGCTGCCGCCGGATCAGCGCACCGCCCTCGTTGCCATCGATCTCGAGGGGTACAGCGTGGCCGAAGCCGCCGCTATGCTCGGTGTTCCGGAGGGGACGATCAAGAGCCGCTGCGCCCGCGGGAGGCAGCGTCTCCAAGAACGATTGGAATTTCTGCGCGATCCGGGGAACCGGAGGTAGTTGAGATGCGTCATTAATAGTGACGAACCCGTAGACGATGTCCATATAGTTCCCCGGCCCGAGGGGATCCCCGCGATGTCAGACGAGAACACAGGAGGTGCCATGGCAACCAGATCCATGCCGCAGCCTCCGTTCTCGACGGAACTGCTCGCCGACCTGCACGCCGACAATGTGACGCCCGAACTGCGCGAGCACCTGTGGCCCGTGGTCCGGCAAGACGGCGACGCACTGCGTTTCGTGCACGCGCTGGACGACGTCAGCGCCGAATTACGCGCGCTGGGCCGCAGCGACCAGATCATCCATCCGATGCCCGACGACATCGCCGCCCGGCTGGCCGAGTTCGTCGACGGATTCGACCTGGACGAGGAGCCCACCGAGACGGGCGCGACCATTTATCGGTTACCCGTTGCGGCTACGCCCGATACCGACGACGAAACAACGCGCGTCGTGCGGACTCCGGTTGCCGGACAGTCGGTTACCGATGATGAGACCGTGCGCGCGGTCCGTGCTTCCGTCACACCGGCGCCCGCTGCCGAAGACGAGACCGTGCGCGTCATCGGGACTGCGGTCCCGGCAAAGCCCGCTCCCGACGACGAGACGGTCCGGGTCACCGGGACTCCCGTCGCCGCACCCGATACCGACGATGAAACCGTCCGTGTCGTCCGCAGTCCGATCGCATCCGAACCCGACGACGAGACCGTGCGTATCCTCCGGACTCCGGTCACGCCAGACCCGGAAGCCGACGTGGACACCGTGCGTGGCACCCGGCCCGCCGCACCGATCTCACTCGACGACCACCGGCGCAGCCGCCTGCGCTGGTTCACCGCCGCAGCCGCCGCGGTGGCGGTCGTCGCCTGCGCCTCCATCGCGCTGACCGTGGTGCGCGGCAACGACACCACCCCGACGGCCCAGCCGACCTCCGACGGCACCCAGCTCGGCGCGGATCTCAGCGCACCCGCGATGCTCAGCGCGCTCGGCCGCAACGATGCCACCGGCCTGCTCGGCAACCCGGCCGCCCGGGAACGCTGCATGCGCGCCAACGGACTCGAACGCACCGTCCTCGGCTCCAACAACATCCGCTACCAGGGCAAGGACGCGGTGCTGATCCTGCTCACCGGCCCGCGCACGCCGAAGATCACCGCGCTGGTCGTCGGAACCGGTTGCACCACAGACGATCCGCAGCACCTCACGGTGCAGGACATCGGTTGAGTGACGCACCCGACAATCGCCCGCGCGGATACCTGAACGCCACCGTCGCAGCACTGAGCCGAACCTCACGTGGGACCCGACCTGCCCAGGAACAATAGCCATTACCCTGTTGTTGACCGAGACGTCCAATCGTTTTCTCCCCGGAAGGGCCTCATGAGTGCGCCAGTTCGCGACCTGATCATCGTCGGCTCCGGACCTGCCGGCTACACGGCCGCCGTGTACGCGGCCAGGGCCGAGCTCCAGCCGCTGGTGTTCGAAGGCACCCAGTTCGGCGGCGCCCTGATGACCACCACCGAGGTGGAGAACTTCCCCGGCTTCCGTGACGGCATCATGGGCCCGGACCTGATGGAAGAGATGCGCGAGCAGGCCAAGCGGTTCGGCGCCGATATCCGCACCGAAGACGTGGACGCCCTCGACCTCAGCGGGCCGATCAAGACCGTCACCGTCGGCGACGAGACCTACCAGGCCTACGCGGTGATCCTGGCCATGGGTTCGGCCGCCCGCTACCTCAACGTGCCCGGTGAGCAGGAGCTGCTCGGGCGCGGCGTGAGCGCCTGTGCCACCTGCGACGGCTTCTTCTTCAAGAACCAGGACATCGTCGTGGTCGGCGGCGGCGACTCCGCGATGGAGGAGGCCACCTTCCTGACCAAGTTCGCGGCCAGCGTCACCATCGTGCACCGCCGCGAGGAGTTCCGTGCCTCGCGCATCATGCTGGAGCGGGCCAAGGCCAACGAGAAGATCAAGTTCCGGCTCAACGCCGAGGTCGCCGAGGTCAAGGGCGACGGCAGCGTGACCAGCCTGGTGCTGCGCGACACCCGCACCGGGGAGACCTCGGAGCTGGCCGCGACCGGCCTGTTCGTCGCGATCGGCCACGACCCGCGCAGCGAGCTGGTCCGCGATCAGGTCGAGCTGGACGACGAGGGCTACGTGCAGGTGGTGCACCCGTCGACCGCCACCGAGGTGGCCGGCGTGTTCGCCGCGGGCGACCTGGTCGACCACACCTACCGGCAGGCGATCACCGCCGCGGGCACCGGCTGCCGCGCGGCCATCGACGCCGAGCGCTGGCTTTCCGAGCAGGGCGATATCAGCTCGAACACCCTGGACCACGCGGGCCACACGGTCGCCGTACCCGCCAACTGACATCGTCTCCGATCCCGTCGCCCGCATCCCGGGCGGCGGGGCCGGGGCGGTCGGTAATTCAGCAAGGAGAACCCATGTCCGACAGTGCCACCAAGAACACGATCACCGTCACCGACGCGACTTTCGCCGACGCCGTGCTGCTCAGCGAGAAGCCCGTGCTGGTCGACTTCTGGGCCACCTGGTGCGGCCCGTGCAAGATGGTCGCCCCGGTGCTGGAGGAGATCGCCGGCACCCACGCGGACAAGCTGACCGTCGCGAAAGTGGACGTCGACGCGAATCCCGGCACCGCCCGCGATTACAAGATCCTCTCGCTGCCCACTATGATGCTGTTCCGCGGCGGTAAGCCGGTGAAGCAGATCGTCGGTGCGAAGGGCAAAGCCGCCCTGTTGCGCGAACTCGACGGCGAGATCTGACACCCGTCGCGCAAATGCCATAGGCGCCAAAGGCCGTCGAGATCCATCGACGCGCCGTAGGATGCCTGGACCCGGGAATGCCGAATTCCCGTCCGGGTCTGAGACAATCGACCGACGCCGGTCGTGCGCAGGGTGTATCCCATCGCATGAGTGGGTACCCGGATTGACGGAAGGAAAGGGCTCTCACGCATGCACCGACTTCGTCACGGCGATAGCGGTCCAGCCGTAGCAGAGGTTCGGAGCACCCTGGCAAGTCTCGGGTTCTTACACGCACACGTCGACACCGATCACGCCGACTCCCGCGAGTACTGGAAAGACACCGAGGCCTCCTTCGACCACCGCCTCGATTCCGCAGTCCGCGCCTTCCAGCAGCATCGCGGACTGCTCGTCGACGGCGTGGTCGGCCCGGCCACCTACCGGGCGCTGAAAGAGGCGTCCTACCGCCTCGGCGCCCGCACGCTGATCTATCAGCTCTCCGCACCGCTGTACGGCGACGACGTCGCGACCCTGCAGCGCAAGCTGCAGGACCTCGGCTTCTACGTGCACCGGGTGGACGGCTACTTCGGCCCGCACACGCACGAGGGACTCACCTCGTTCCAGCGCGAGATCGGCCTGGCCGCCGACGGCATCTGCGGGCCGGACACCCTGCGCTCGCTCGACCTGCTCGGCGCCCGCGTCACCGGCGGCAATCCGCACCGGATCGCCGAGGAAGAGGTGGTGCACCGGGCCGGACCGCAGCTGACCGGCAAGCGCATCGTCATCGATCCCGGTCTCGGCGGACCCGACAAGGGCCACCCGGTACCGACCGAATACGGCGACGTGTACGAGTCGGAAATCCTGTGGGACTTGGCAAGTCGGCTCGAAGGCCGGATGGCCGCCACCGGCATGGAGACCTTCCTGTCCCGGCCGTGGGGCGCCAACCCGACCGATGCCGAACGCGCCGACACCTCGAACGCCTTCGACGCCGACCTGATGATCTCGCTGCGCTGCGCGACCAACCCGAGCCCGCTGGCCAACGGTGTCGCCGGCTTCTACTTCGGCAACTCGCACGGCTCCGCGTCGATGATCGGCCAGGTGCTGGCCGGGTTCATCCAGCGTGAGGTCGTCGCGCGTACCTCACTGCAGGACTGCCGCACGCACGCCAGGACCTGGGATCTGTTGCGGCTCACCAAGATGCCGACGGTGCAGATCGATATCGGTTATCTGACAAACGATTACGACGCCACCGTGCTCACCAATCCGCGCATGCGGGACGTGATCGCCGAGGCGATCCTGATCTCGGTGAAGCGGCTGTACCTGCTCGGTCAGGATGATCAGCCAACGGGCACTTACACTTTCGCGGAACTGCTGGCCGAGGAACTGGCCGCCGCCGATCGCATGTAGTCACAACGCCCCTGCCGATCCCGTCGGCAGGGGCGTTCTCTATGTCCGAGTGTTTCAGCGAACTCCGACTCGTGCCGGGGGAGTCATCGCCGCGGCGGCGAGCAGCTGATCGAGCGCGCGCTCCACGTCTTCCTTCCACCCGTGATCGGAATCGAGCTCCAGGCGCAGCCGCGGGAATCGGTGATGCGGCGCGATCACCTTGAACCCGACCTCCTCCAGGAAGTCGGCCTCGATCATGCAGGTCTCCGGCGAACACTCGGCCATCGAACCGGGGGAGCTCGAGCCGGAACTCTTGATCGGCGAGACGATCCGTTCCATCAGCGTCATCGAGCCGAACCGCTCGGAGAGCGCCTGCGACGGCGGATCGGACCGGATGCCGAACGACTCCAGCGCACGCACGCCGCGACGCACCAGATCGGCCACCACGGCCTGCATGAGCTGGTGGGCAACCTCGTTGTCCTGGTACGGGAATTCGGCCTGCAGCGTGGTCAGCAGGACCGCGTCCGGGCTCACCGGTGAGGTGGGGAACAGCGACGCCCGCGGCACCGCGCTCGGCGGCGAATACAGGGCGCAGCCCGCGACATTGCCGTCGACGTTCGCCACCTGCCCGCAGGAACCCCATTCGAGCAGCACGGTGGACAGCCAGGCCTCCTTCTCGAAGACCGGATCGCTGAAGCCGCGCGAGTCCTCCGCGACGGCCGGATCCATCTCCCAGAACACGCAGCGCCGGGAGTGCGCGGGGAGCTTGTCGAGCCCGCCGAGGGTAAGTGCTGTGACGCTGGTCTGCACTGCTCTGCTCAGCCTCCAGCTGTCCGATTCGTCCACACTCATGTCCGCGCCTCGCCTGTGCTCGACGCCGGCCCGCGTGCGGCACCCTGGCCCATGGTTCGCGTTTTAGTCACACCGCATCACTATGTTCTTGCCAGCAAGAATAAGCGATCAACAGAACCCGCCTCATTCCACGTCGCTGTGCTGTTGGTTAAGAACTTGTGTTGGTTCGTCCGGGGAGATGATGCGCTCCGCTAATTAGCGGAATTCGCGTGTCCGTCACAGTGACGTTTCGGCTCCGAGGACTTACCTATCGCATGCACAAGTCTATTTCTGTCACTTCTGTCACAAATCGTGCTTGGCCTGTTCCATCAGGCCGACGATCCGCTCGAGGTCGTCGACCGAGCCGAACTCGACGACGATCCGACCTTTTCGCTTGCCCATGCTGACGATCACCCGGGTGTCGAACGACCCGGACAACCGATCGGCCACATCCTGCAAACCCGGCATGTGAATCGGCTTACGCTGCGGGGTAGGCGGGGCCGCCGGGTCCGGAGCCGGAGCGGTCTCCTGGTTAGCCAGGATCACCGCCTCCTCGGTGCTGCGCACGGATAGGCCCTCGGCGACAACGCGCTTGGCTAGTTCCTCCTGCGCGTCCGCGCCGGCGGTCAATCCGAGCAGTGCCCGCGCGTGGCCGGCCGACAGCACGCCCGCCGCCACCCGGCGCTGCACCGAGATCGGCAGCTTCAGCAGCCGGATCATATTGGTCACGGCGGAGCGGGACCGGCCGATGCGATCGGCGAGCACCTCGTGGGTGACGCCGAACTCTTCGAGCAGCTGCTGATACGCCGCCGCCTCTTCCAACGGGTTGAGTTGCACCCGGTGGATGTTTTCCAGCAGCGCGTCGCGCAGCATCGACTCGTCGGCGGTCTCCCGGACGATCGCGGGGATCGCAGCGAGACCGGCGACCTGCGAAGCGCGCCACCGGCGTTCGCCCATGACGAGCTGAAACTTGTCCACTCCCGGCTCGACCCGACGCACCACGATCGGCTGCATCAGACCGAATTCCTTGATCGAGTGCACCAGCTCGTCGAGCGCCTCGGCCTCGAACACCTGACGCGGCTGCTTCGGGTTCGGCTCGATCTGCTCCGGCGGGATCTCGCGGTAGACCGCGCCGCCGGTGGCGGAGAGGTCGTCCTCGGCCGGGTCCGGGACCCGATGCAGATAGGCCGAAGCGGGCTGCGGCCCGATCGGATCCAGACCGATGACGCTGGCCGCTTGACTGCTGAGCCCCGGCGCGGTCGCCGGTCCCGTCGGGATCAACGCGGCGAGACCGCGTCCTAGCCCACCCTTCTTCGCCTGACTCATCGGTCTACAGACCCCTTCCTCGTTCCGCCACCACACCGGGTCTCGCCGACCCGGTCGTCATCCAGCCAGATCACTCCGCGGCTTCGGCCGCGGCATGTGCCAGCGCCGTTGCCTTGGCCGCCATTTCACGTCCGGCATCGAGGTAGCTCATCGCGCCTCGGGAGCCTGGATCATAATCGAGGACCGTCATCCCGTAGCCCGGCGCCTCGGACACCTTCACACTGCGCGGAATCACCGAGCGCAGCACCGCGTCGCCGAAGTGCCCGCGAACCTCCTCGGCGACCTGGTCGGCCAGCTTGGTCCGGCCGTCGTACATCGTGAGGATCACCGTCGACACGTGCAGGTCCGGATTCAGGTGCGCCTGCACCAGGCCGATATTGCGGAGCAGCTGCCCGACACCCTCCAGCGCGTAGTACTCGCACTGGATCGGGATCAGCACCTCCTTGGCCGCGACCATCGCGTTGACGGTCAGCAGGCCGAGCGACGGCGGGCAGTCGATCATCACGTAGTCGATGTCGTAGCCCGCGATGTTGGCCTCCTGGATGGCCGCCTTGAGCCGGCCCTCCCGCGCCACCATCGACACCAGCTCGATCTCCGCACCGGCCAGATCGATGGTTGCCGGGATGCACAGCAGACGCTCGTTGTGCGGGCTCACCTGGATCGCGTCCCGGACCGACACCTCGCCGATGAGCAGCTCGTAGCTGGACGGAACGCCCGAGTGGTGCTCGATCCCGAGGGCGGTGCTCGCGTTGCCCTGCGGGTCCAGATCGATCACGAGGACCGTCATCCCCTGATGCGCCAAAGCGGCCGCGAGATTGACCGCGGTGGTCGTCTTCCCGACGCCGCCCTTCTGATTGGCGATGGTGATGATGCGTTGCTCGTGCGGTTTCTGCACTGTCACCTTTCCTGGATGGAGAATCTGGCTGGCGCGTTGTGCTTCGGCCGCGATCGGGGTCTCGCTGGGGGAGATGTTCCCAAACGGTGTGCTTCCGAATGTCTCCGTGTCGAAATTGCTGGAGTCCAGCATTCCCGGCACGCGCGACGTAGTTTCCCGTGAAACATTCGCCGGACCGCTCGACATAGACAGCTCCTAACCCGAGAACTTCAGATCACGTGCTTCCGACGAGCGTCGGCGCCGTGTCATCAAACAGCTGGTGTCGGTACGAACATGATGCGCAACCGGGTTCGCGGCGCCCGATCGACCGAGCGGAGCTCTCGTCGCGACACCAATTCCTCCGTGGCACCTACGCTCACGCCCGACGCTCACTAGCTTGCCAGCACCGAGCGCGATAAGAAAGCTGAATCGCGGCAATGTGCAGAGGACACGCCAAGTTGTCCGCATTCAGCGATCGATCCCGAATGTTTCACATGAAACACGGGGTCCGCCAAGGGGGTTGCGAGGTGGTTGGCGTGCGCGGGTCGCGATTCGACTCGCGATGTTTCATGTGAAACCGGGCGAGCGGCGCAGGTGCGGCGTCCGGTGCCGACGCCGCTTCAGCCGCGAAGCATGACCGATCCGGTCGTGCTCAACCAGTGCAGAGAAGTCGCACGTCTGCCCGTTTGGTGCCATCCGATCGAGTAGACGTTTCCCGTGAAACATCCAAACGAGCCCCTCCCGTCAAGCGACCGGCCGACCGCCATACACATTCACCAGCACCACGGGGGAGCGCCATCCGGCCGACGCTGGCACCTTCCTCGAGCTATGCCTCCAGCTCGCCCGGTTTCCATAAATTCGCCAAACCACCGACCTCGCCACCCTCATCGCTCCGTCACCCGCATCACATCGCATCGCCACCCAGCTCGCCCACGAACTCGCCGCCGCACCCAACTCCGTCGCCCTGGCCACCACACCCATCCCGCCGTCCTCTCCTCCGCTAAACCATCGATGAGCGCCCCCTGCCCCTCCGACGGATGAACCGTTCGCGGCACGGCGACCCGACTATGACGACTGAGAGTCGGCGGGGGCGATCGGCCGACGAGGAGATCAATGGGCCATATAGACAAGACCGACTAAGCGAAGGGCCAATGGGCCGGGCGCGTGGAGTGGTCGAGTGACGAATCGATGAGGTGATGGGTCACGGGTCGCGAGGTGACAGAGCGAACGAAGTGACGGGCAAACGAAGTGGCGAGGCGGACGACGTGGCGAGGTATCGGAACGGCGGAATGGCGACGCGAAAGAAGCAACGGACGGCAGAACGGGCGGGGCAGCGACGTGATGACGGGGACGGCGGAACGACGGACAGCGGGGACAGACCGGACAGCGAGACAGCGAGACAGCGAGACGACGAGACGACGAGACGACGAGACGACGAGACGACGAGACGACGAGACGACGAGACGACGAGACGACGAGACGACGAGATGGCGGAATGGCGAGGCGAAGAGAGCGGCGGACGGCGGAACGGGCGAGGCAGCGAGGCGATAACGGGGGACGGGCGGAACGGCGGAGATAGGCCGGACAGCGAGACGACGGAACCGCGCGACAGCGCGGCGGCGAGGCGAAGTGGGGTGACAAGCAGCGGGGCGATGAGGTGGCGGGATCGCGGTTACGGTTGCTAAGACGACCGGACGGCGAGAGGCCAGGCGGCATCGCAATGAGGCTGCAACGTGGAGTGCCGGCGCGGGGTGAAGAGACGAGGCGGAGAGGCGACGAGGCGACGTGCGTCGGCGCCCAGAGCCGCGGCCTGTCGGAAGACCCGGGATCGAGCGACGGGATCGATTGGTCGAAATCGACGCAGAGACCGGTCCGCCATCGCGACGGTTTCCCGTGAAACATCGCCCGATCGTTCTCCCATGAATGATGCACCCCGGGTGGGGGCAGGACGAGCGCCAGAGGAATCGTGGCGGCAGTACCCAAAGTCGTCCCACATCGGCGACGGAGGCGATGCCGGTTGGACACGGATCAATCAGCACGCCCACAGACCAGGTAGACCACGCGGCACAAAGCCCGGCTTTATGACAGCCGGGCCAGCACGGTCAACCCACCGACCGACAGGCACGACTCGAACCATACGAGGCGACGTGGCACCGCTGCCCCCAGCGCAGCGAACCACCGCGCATCGCCCCGACCACTTCCGTCAGATCAGAGAATGAAGTCGCCCACCCGGTTTCACATGAAACATCGAACCTCCGCGCGCTGAGCAGACCGACCCACCACCCTCCGACAGAAGAGTCACGTGACGCATTGAGTGGGCAGCAGCGAGCTGGCGGAGTGACGAATAACGGACACTGCGCAAGGCCGCATCCGCCAATGAACGGATAGCTCCATCCGCCAGCGGAGCAAAGCGATTCGGCACTGGCACCTGATAGATCGACGCCCCCTGCCTTCCGTCGTCGAGTCGCGGGATCGCCAGATGATCGGCGCGCCGAGGTAGCGGGAAGCATCCGGCCGCCGACGCAGTGGTTCGCCAGGCCGCCGACGCACAGAGTCGGCGGGGCCCGGGCCACAGAGCCACAGAGCCGCCGGGCCGCCGAGCCGCCGACGCATAAGATCGCGCGACCTCCGTATCGTCGAGCCGCCGGACTACCTGGGTCACAGGATCACCGGACCATCGGCGCAGGGAGAGCGAGACGCGTTCGGCCGCCGGGTCAGAGATTCGCCCAAGCCGCCGCTGCACGGAGTCTGCGGGGCCCGGCCAGAGAATGGCCGGCCGAGCCGCCGACGGACAAGATCGCGACGTCCTCATCGTCGAGTCAGCCGGGTCGCCCGGCAACCTGGGTCACGGGATCGTCAGTCCGCCGACCCGCGGGATCGTCGGGGGGGACGGACCACCAAAGTCGCCAGCCCGTCGGGCATGGAGCCCGGCCGGGCCGGGCCGGGCCGGAGAGCCGCCGGGCACACGCGATCGCGCGACCTCCTTATCATCCAGTCGCTGGGCCACCTCGGTCACGGGATCGCCGGATCATCGGTACCGGGCAACGGAACGCGTCCGGCCGCCGGGTCGGGATACGCAAGACTGACCGCTGTGCGGAGCCAGCGGCCCTCCGGGCCACAGAATCACCGGGTCGCCGGGCGCATGCGGGGGGGATCGCGCAACGTCTTATCGTCGAGTCGGCCGGATCGCCCGGCAACCTGGGTCGCGAGATCAACCCGCGGGATCGTCGGGATCACTGGATCGTCGGAGGGCAGATCACCAAAGTCGCCAGACGGCGTCCAGTCGACCGAACTTCGGCACCCGCGTCACCGATCGCTCGGGATCGAATCCGGGAGTCCGCGCAGCTTCTGGCTTCTCCAGCGGAACGCCTAATTGACTGTTCCGTCCTGCGCCGCCAGACATTCGTCAACGCCTCAACGCCCTTGAGACTCGGCGATCCTGGAACCCAGCAGGCGGCGCGATCCCGCGATCGCGACGATTCAGCGGACCGCCCACCGACTCGGACGACTTCGCGATTCCGCGACTCGCTCCGGCCGCCCCTTGGCCCTTGGCCCTCCGCCCGCGGCACGCGACCCGCGGCTCGCGACCTTACGACTCGGCGCTCATGTGCCCCGGTCAACCCCCGACTCCGCGACCCGTTGATCCGACGACACGGGCGACATGGCGAACCCGCCGACGGGGACTTCGGTAGCCAGGGACTGGACGGCTCTGCGATACAAACCGACCCAGCACTAAGACGAGCCCGCCGGTGCGCGCGTCCTGACCGGACGCGCGATCAGTGGCGGCGGCTCGCGGCCAGCGACCCGCTGTCCAGACGTCCCGACGGCACCGCGCCTGTCTCCCTTCAGAGCTCGGCGACCCGACGGCAGGCGACTGGGCGACCTTGCCGACCGGGACTTTGGCGGCAGAGATTGGACGACCAGTTCGACTCGGCGGTACAAACCGACTCAGCAATAGAGTGCGGCCGTCGGTGTCTGCGTCCTGATCGGCGCGGGATCTGTGATGGCGGGTCGCAGCGAAGGACCCCGATGTCTGGTCATCCCGCCGCTCCGCCTGCCCGGTTGTTCACAGCCCGGCGATCCGGCAACTTGGATGACCGTCGGCTGGGACTTGGCGGCCCCGGGACTGGACGTCTCGGCAATTCAAACCGCCCCAGCAACAGGACGACTCGACGGCCCGGGTGACCCAGTGCCCGGTGACTCGGGACCGGGCGACCGCGAGCTGGTGCCCGACGACTCGGCCACCTGGTGACCCGCGATTCGGTGACCTAACGACCGAAGAGCCCAACGCGACCTGACGGCCAGTGGTCCGGGCGGCCAGTGGCCCGGGCGGCCAGTGGCCCGGGCGGCCCGACGACCGGTTAGTCCGCCGTCAGACACTCCCCAACGAATCGTCGATTCGGTGTCCGATTACCGGAGATCTCGTGATCCGGCAGCGGCGCGATCCCGTGTGCTTGCCGATCCAGCGGACCGCCCGAAGCTTCGGCAACCTACGAACCGGACGGCCCCGCGATCTCCGCGACTCGGCAATACCGCGGCTCGGATCGGCTTGCCCGCGCCCCAGCTGCCCGACGATCCTGTGAGCTCTGATAGCCCGGCGCCTGATGTCCTCGCGGCGGCCTGCCACTTGGCGACTCGCCCCCGACGATCCAATGACTCGGCGATCCCGCGGCTCGGCCAGCATGTCTGCCTGCGCCCCAGCGATCGGAGGATCTCGTGTCCCTGGGCGGCCCAGCAACCCGGAGAACTCGACCGACGGTTTCACGGGAAACACTGCACCGGATCGGTGCGCTACTTCGTCTTCCGCTCCCGGCCAACCCCGGGCTCTCCAGCCCGCTTCGCCGCCTTCGCTTCCCGACGCGCAGTCGCATTCTCGCTCCGCCGCCTCGGCGTACGCTCGGCGCGGGGGAGGCGTTCGGCGCTGATGATCAAGGTGGGGGTGGAGACGAGACCGGCGCCGCATTCGACGACCATTGCGTTGCCGGCGCCGGCTCGTTCGAGCGCCTCGCCGTCGCGGGCGAGTTCCTCTACCGCGCTCACGCCTTTGAGCGCGAGCATCCGGCCGTGGTCGCGCAGCAGGGGGAGGGACCACTGGGCGAGCTTGCCGAGGGGAGCTACCGCGCGGGAGGTGACGACGTCGGCGCCGCCGGCTTCCTTCAGCACACCGGACTGCTCGGCTCGGCCGCGGACCACGGTGACGTCGAGTCCGGCCGCCTCGATGAACTCGCTCAGGAAGATAGTGCGGCGCAGGAGCGGCTCGACCAGGGTGATGCGCAGGTCCGGTCGGGCGATGGCGAGCGGGATGCCGGGGAGTCCGGCGCCGCTGCCGATGTCGACGACCGAGCAACCTTCGGCGATCAGTTCGCCGATCACCGCGCAGTTGAGGATGTGGCGGTCCCAGAGCCGCGGGACCTCACGCGGACCGATCAGCCCGCGCTCGACGCCGGCGGTGGCGAGTGCCGCGCAGTACCGCCGGGCGAGATCGAGTCGGTCGCCGAACACCGCCGCAGCCGAGGCTGGGGGTTCCAGCTCGGCGGGCAATGCGGTGGCTTCACCGAGATCTCGTTCCACGTGAAACATCCTTCCGAACTCGAGTCGATCAGGGGACCGGCGACGCGCGGACAATCAGGTGCCGGACATGAACAAGGCCCCCGATCCGAAGACCAGAGGCCCCATCCAACCATTACCCGTCAGGGTGACGAAATACGCCGGGCCCTAACATGTCTCGCTTTCGCTCAGGCCGGAACAACCACAACATGCCGGTTCGGCTCGACGCCTTCGCTCTCGCTGGCGACGCCGTCGATCACCGACACCGCGTCGTGCACGATCTTGCGCTCGAACGGCGTCATGGGGGACAGCGACTCCGGCGCACCGGATTCCAGCACCCGCTGTGCGGCGGCGGTGCCGAGCGCGCTCAGGTCTTCCCGGCGCTTGGCCCGCCAGCCGGCCACGTCCAGCATCAGCCGGCTGCGCACGCCGGTCGCCTGCTGCACGGCCAGCCGGGTCAGCTCCTGTAGCGCGTCGAGCGTTTCGCCGTTGCGGCCCACCAGCTTTGACAGATCCCGGCCACCGTCGATGCTGACGATGGCGCGGTCACCCTCGACGTCGAGATCGATGTCACCGTCGAAGTCGAGCACGTCGAGCAACTGCTCCAGGTAGTCGCCCGCGATTTCGCCCTCTTCGATCAGGGCTTCCTCGGCATCGTTCACGACATCGTCGGCGTCCGTTCCGGCGTTCACCATCGTCGTCGCCACTGTGGCGTCCCCTCCGTCGGTCTCAACTGTCATTTGATTTCCTTCATCTGCTCATCGCGCTCGCCGTGCGCTCGCCGCCGGACGGTGCGCGATCAAGGGGTTGCTCAGCGTGGTGGCCGGCCGACCACCGAATTGCGATCAGCGACGGCGCTTCTGGTTCGCCCGGCCCCGGTTGCCGCCCGGTCGCTTCTGGCCACCCGGCCTGCGCTGCTGCCCCGCGGCCTTGGTGGTGGTCTTGGCGGTTCCGTTGGTCGAGGCGGGAGCGTCCACCGCATCGACGGCGTCCTCGACCGCGTCGACCGGCGACTTCTTCCGCGTATTGACCGGCTTGGCCCCGGGTTTCGGCGCGTTCTGCGCGCGCTGTTCCAGCTTGGCCTGTTTCTTCTCTTCCGCTTCGCGCTCCATACGACCGAAGACGAGATGCTGCTGCCCGTAGGTCCAGATGTTATTGGAGACCCAGTACAGGAGGATGGCGATCGGCAGGAACGGACCACCGACGAGCACGCCGAGCGGGAAGACCCACAGCGCGAGCTTGTTCATCATCGCGGCCTGCGGGTTCGCGGCCGCCTCCGGCGTCTGCCTGGCCACCGAGGCGCGGGCGTTGAAGTGGGTCGCCAGGCCGGCGATGATCATCAACGGGATCGCGACGGCGGCGATGCTGACCTTGTTCGGCAGCCCGAGGCCGTCGATGGCGAAGGCGCGCAGCTCGGTGTCGGGGATGGTGATGAAGGACGAGATCGGCGCGCCGAAGAGCCGGGCGCTCAGGAAGGACTGCACGTCGGCCGCGTTGAACACGTAGTTCGGCGTGTTCGCGTTCTGCTCGATGGACATGCCGAGCTGGCCGAAGCCGTGGCCGGTCCGGTTGAACGAGCGCAGCACATGGAACAGACCGAGGAACACCGGAACCTGCGCGAGGATCGGCAGGCAGCCCATCAGCGGGTTGAAGCCGTGATCCTTCTGCAACTTCTGCATCTCGGTCGCCATCTTCTGGCGGTCGTTCTTGTACTTCTTCTGCAGCTCCTTGATCTGGGGCTGCAGTTCCTGCATCTGCTTGGTGGTGCGCACCTGCTTCACGAACGGCTTGTAGAGCAGCACACGCAACGTGAAGACCAGGAAGACGACGGCGAGTGCCCAGGCGATGCCGCTGTCTTTACCGAGACCGGGCACCAACGAGAACGCCCGGTGCCAGAACCACAAGATCCAGGACACCGGATAATAAATGAAGTCGAGCACGGCTCTATGCACTCCCGTCGTTCGTATCGCCGATCACCGCGCGCGGTGATCCTTTCCAAGCGTTCGGCTCCGACACCGGGTCGGCCTGCAGGTTGGCTTCCTGCGGCGCCGGATCGGTGGCTGCCACGGTCCCGGGCACGGTGCGAACGGTGCTTCGCTTCCGCTCCGGAACGGGGTCCCACCCACCAGGGTGCCAGGGCGCACATTTGGCCAGTCGCACGGCTGCCAATCCGAGGCCGACGAACAGCCCGCGCGTCCGCAATGCGGTGACCGCGTACTCGCTGCAGGTCGGGGTGAATCGGCACACCGGCATGCGGGTGGGGGAGACGTAGGTCCGATACAACTCGATCAGAAAGATCAGTGCGTTCGCCGGTAGCCGGCCGATCTTCGCGGTGCGGCTCATGCCGGGCCGGCCGATCCGACGGCTGCCGCGCCGGTCGATCCGGCACCGAGTTTGCGTATCGCCCCGCGCAATTGGCGCAGCAGCTCCTCCGAGGAGGCGGCTGCCGCACCCGGCAGGGCACGGATCACGATGTCGGCGTCGGCAGGCAGCTCCGGAACTATCTGGAGGCACATATGACGCAGGCGGCGGGCCACACGGTGTCGAATCACCGCGTTGCCCACCGCCTTGCTGACGATCAGCCCGAAGCGCGGCCCGCCTACGCGGACCAGCGCTGTGGCTGGATCACCATGTCGTCCATTCACGTCCACGACTCCGTCATACCCGTGCGTGAGCACGTGTACGACCAGATCTCGTCTCCCGACTCGCTGGCCGCGGCGCACCGTCCGGGAGAAGTCGGCACGATGATGCAACCGATACGACTCAGGCAACACCCGAGCGTCCGCGGAGGATCAGGCAGTGAGTTCGGCGCGGCCCTTGCGGCGGCGCGCCGAAACGATGGCGCGACCCGCACGGGTGCGCATCCGGAGACGGAAGCCGTGGACGCGAGCCCGACGACGGTTGTTCGGCTGGAACGTCCGCTTGCCCTTGGCCACGGTCAACACTCCTCGAGTCAGTGGGCACCAGTTGGCGCCCGAAGCTATTTCGGTGAAACAGGTATTCGCGATGAATCACGGTTCTGGTCATCATCGGCGCGTCGGTCTTGGCGCACAGTCGGTCGATCACGACCTACACGCGGTCAGCACAAGACCGCCACCGCACCAAAGGGTGACTGTACGAGGGTACTGATCGCCTCGGAGCGGGTCAAACTCGCCCCACCCGAGCGGCCCCGGACAGCCGACCAGCGCGAACCCCGGCCGATCGATCCCAAAGCTGTGCATATCACGGTCAGACCCTGTGAGTATCACCGTGAGTTCGTCCACACCCCTAGCCACGCCCGAGCGCCTCGCCAACCTGCGTAGCCAGGTGGTTGCTACAGAACCCCAGGTCAGAGCCTTGCCGCCGGGCCGAAAAGCCGTATTTCACAACTCCCCAGGGTTCTCCACATCTGTGGATAATTGTGTGGAAAGACCCGTGGAGTGGCATATTCGTAGGGCCGACGGTGCCACGTCGCCGCTCGGAATGGGGATCCGGGCAGCGCTCGAACCGGTTACGGACGTACGCAGGATCACGGTACCGACCCGAGCACGGTCGGCACCACTGCCTCCCCGCGTGCCCCGGCCGTCTGCTCCTATCGACCTACTTCCGGGGAGGAAACTGCATGGACGACGAGCAGAACGTGTTGGCCACGGTGTGGCCCGAGGTAGTTGCCGAGCTGACCACCGGCTCGACCGACGGTGCCATTCCGCCGGTGACCCGAGCACAGCAGGCGTGGCTGAAACTGGTCAAGCCGCTGACGGTGGCGCAGGGATTCGCCCTGCTCTCGGTGCCCTCCTCGCTGGCTCAGGAAGCCATAGAACGCGATCTGCGCGAGCCGATCCTGCGGTCACTGGCCCGGCGGCTCGGCCCACAGGTGGAGGGACTCGGCGTGCGCATCGCCGCGCCGACCGCCCCGGCCGGCGACCGGAACAGCAACAACCCAAGGCACGCCCGGATGACGAGCATGCCCTCGCGCCCGCGGGACAACGGACCTCGAGATAACGGTCCCCGCGACAATGGACCTCGAGATAACGGACCGCGGGACAACGGACCCCGGGACGACGGCCCCGGAGACAATGGTCACCGCGACCACGGCCCTCGAGACAACGGCCGCGGCCAGGCCGGTTACCCGGGCGGCGAGTACCAAGGCCGCGACGACTACCAGCAACCGCGCTACGCCCAGTCCAACGACTACGCCCCGGCCCCCAGCTACAACGGCGGATCCGACTACTCCGACAACGAGTACGCCCCGGAATACCCCGCCACCGGCGAGTACGACCGCCAGGACTACGCCCGCGACGACTACCAGGACCGTGGCGAATACCAGGCCCCGGCCGAGATGCAGTCCGCACCCCGGCACGACCAATCGCCCGCGCAGCGCCGTGACCAGGGCTTACCGCCGCGCCGCGAGTCCATCCCGCCCGGCCAGGAGTCCTTGTTCACCCCAGAGCCCGGCCCCGCCGCCATGCGCGGCCCGGTCCGCGCTCCCGTGCGCGAGGCCGCTGAATCCGACGATCAGGGCATGGCGGCCGCGCACGAGTCGGTCCGCGAATCCGAGAGCCCGCGCACCGACCGGGACGACGAGCCCGTGGTCAACGCCCGTAATTCCTGGCCGACCTACTTCACCAAGTCGCAGGAGAGCTCCGCGCCGTCGAGCTCCTCGGCCAGCCTGAACGCGAAGTACACCTTCGAGACGTTCGTCATCGGCGCGTCCAACCGCTTCGCGCACGCCGCGGCGGTCGCCATCGCGGAGGCGCCGGCCCGCGCCTACAACCCCCTATTCGTCTGGGGCGCTTCGGGTTTGGGCAAGACGCACCTACTACACGCGGCCGGCCACTACGCCCAGCGGCTGTTCCCGGGGATGCGGGTGAAGTACGTCTCGACCGAAGAGTTCACCAACGACTTCATCAACAGCCTGCGCGACGACCGGAAGGTGGCGTTCAAGCGCCGCTACCGGGAGACCGACATCCTGCTGGTCGACGACATCCAGTTCATCGAGGGCAAGGAAGGCATCCAGGAGGAGTTCTTCCACACCTTCAACACCCTGCACAACGCCAACAAGCAGATCGTCGTCTCCTCCGATCGCCCGCCCAAACAGCTCGCCACGCTGGAGGAACGGCTGCGCACCCGGTTCGAGTGGGGCCTGATCACCGATGTGCAGCCGCCCGAACTGGAGACCCGCATCGCCATCCTGCGCAAGAAGGCGCGGATGGACCGGCTCGATGTGCCGCACGACGTGATGGAACTGATCGCCACCAGGGTGGAACGCAATATCCGCGAGCTGGAGGGCGCGCTGATCCGGGTGACCGCGTTCGCGTCGCTGAACGGGCAGCCGCTGGATCTGCCGCTGGCCGAGGTGGTGCTGCGTGACCTGATGCCGGACACCGCGGCGCTGGAGATCAACGCGGCGACCATCATGGCCGTCACCGCGGAGTACTTCAACACCACGCTCGAGGAGCTGACCGGGCCGGGCAAGGCGCGGCCGCTGGCCCAGGCGCGGCAGATCGCCATGTACCTGTGCCGGGAGCTGACCGATCTGTCGCTGCCGAAGATCGGCCAGGCGTTCGGCCGCGACCACACCACGGTGATGTACGCGGAGAAGAAGATCCGCAAGGAGATGACCGAGCGGCGCCGCGTCTACGACCAGGTGCAAGAACTAACAGCCCGAATCAAGCAACGCTCGCGCTGAGTTTCACTAACACCCCCGCACCGCCCCTGACCTGGGGCGGTGCTTTTTTGTGGCCTGTGGATTCCTCGAGGAATCCTTGTGGAGTCCTCGAGGAAACTCCTAGTTGTGCACCGGTTGGCTAACAGGTGTGGGGATGGACCGTCGGCCGTTCGCTAACAGGGACTTATCCCCAGCTTCCCCAGGCGATCTTGCGCACAGGCAGTGACCAGCACGGCAGTCGGTCACGGGGTTGGGGAATCCTCGAGGAGTCCATGTGGAGTCCTCGAGGATTCCTCGAGTTGTCCACGCATCGGTACACACGTGTGAACAACCGGGTGAATTCGGTGGAACAACTCGAGGAGCACTCGAGGATGAATGTGGGACAACTTCGGAACTCCACAGACGCCCCTCGTTCATCCTCGAGACACCCCGCGGTCATCCCCACGGCACCACGCCCGCTGACCTGCGAATTCGGCGTCAGTGCACAGATTCCACAGTGCCTACTACTACTTCAGTTCTTCTCCTAGAAGAACCTTCTTTAAAACAGGTGTGTGGAAAGTCGGGTTGAGGAGAGTCACGACTCGAACCACTCCCGTCCCCAGGCAAGGAGAAGAGGGGAGCAGACCTACGAGCGACAGTTCGGTCCTCGACAGGATCCACACACCTGCCACGCACTCACCGGGATGACCGAACGTCAGGCCGACAAGAACCGCCGGAGGGTCGGGCTAGGCCACAGCTCCAGTCGCGGGTACGGTTTGGTGTCGGTCGCCTGTGCCACACTTTCCATGGCGGCTGATCCACATCCTGCGCGAATCAATGTTGAACGAGCCGACAGGCTTGGAGGACGAATGTCCGGCCACCGCATAACAGCTCACGGAACTGGGAGAGGACAGATCGGGCGATGGAGCTTGCAAGCATGAAGTTTCGGGTCGCCCGAGAGGACTTCGCCGAATCGGTTGCCTGGGTGGCACGTAGCCTCCCGTCCCGGCCTCCCGTCCCGGTACTCGGTGGCGTGCTGCTGGTCGCCGACGAAGGCGGGCTCACCGTCTCCGGCTTCGACTACGAGGTCTCCGCGCAGATGCGGGTCGCCGCCGAGGTCGCCGGTCCGGGCGAGGTTCTCGTCTCCGGCCGGTTGCTCGCCGACATCACCAAGTCGCTGTCGAACAAGCCGGTCGACGTGTCGGTGGACGGCACCCGGGTGCTGATCGCCTGTGGCAGTGCGAAGTTCTCCCTGCCGACCATGCCGGTCGAGGACTATCCCCAGCTGCCCGAGGTGCCGCAGCAGACCGGCGAGCTGAGCGTCGACGTGTTCGCCAACGCGGTCGGCCAGGTCGCCGTCGCGGCTGGCCGCGACGACACGCTCCCGATGCTCACCGGCATCCGCGTCGAGATCGAGGGTTCGAAGGTGGTGCTCGCGGCCACCGACCGGTTCCGTCTCGCGGTTCGCCACATCGAGTGGTCGCCTGCCGATGCCGCGATCGAGACCGCGGTGCTCATCCCGGCCAGGACGCTGTCCGAGGCCGCCAAGACGCTCGGCTCTTCCGATGCGCCCGTGCAGCTTTCGCTCGGCACCGGTGCCGGGTCGGACGGCCTGCTCGGCATCGTGAACGCGGGCCGCCGGACCACCACCAGGCTGCTCGACGCCGAATTCCCCAAGTTCCGTCAGCTGCTGCCGAAGGAACACACCTCGATCGCCACCCTCCAGGTGTCCGTGCTGACCGAGGCGATCAAGCGCGTCGCCCTGGTCGCCGAGCGCGGCGCCCAGGTGCGGCTGGAGTTCTCCACCGAGGGCCTGCAACTGTCCGCCGGTGGCGACGATGCCGGTCGCGCCGAGGAATGGCTGGAGGCCGACTTCCGCGGCGAATCGCTGACCATCGCGTTCAACCCGGGCTACCTGATCGACGGCCTGTCCGCGCTGCACGCCGAGCGGGTCACCTTCGGGTTCACCACGCCGAGCCGGCCCGCGGTGCTGCTGCCCGCCGTCGAGGACGAGCCGAAGGTGCTCGAGTCGGGCGCGTTCGCCGCCCTGGACAGCCCGTACACCTACCTGCTGATGCCGGTCCGGCTGCCGGGCTGAGCACCTGTGCACGACCGCGATCCGAGTTCGGTCGTTGCCTCGGTCGCCGCGAAACCGATAGCCACGCTGCGGGATTCGGCGATCGGGCGGCCGAGTTCGGCGAGATTCATGCACAGGTCGCACACAGACTGTGCATGGGCGGCGACGGTTTCGGCGCCCGCGTGGATGCGTTGTGCACAACTTCAAGTGACGGAACTCGCGCAGGTAGGGGCCAGGTAGCGGATGTTCATCAGAACACTGTCGCTGCGTGACTTCCGCTCCTGGGACCACGCGGAACTCGAATTATCCCCAGGCCGAACGGTTTTCCTCGGCTCGAACGGCAACGGCAAGACCAACCTGCTCGAGGCGATCGGCTACCTGGCCACCCTCGGCTCGCATCGGGTCTCCGCCGATGCCCCGCTGATCCGGCTGGGCGCGGACAAGGCCAGGATCGGCGCGTCCGTGGTCAACACCGGCCGCGAACTGCGCATCGACATCGAGCTGAACCAGGGCGCCGCCAATCGCGCGCAGATCAATCGCTCGCCCGCCCGGCGACCGCGGGAGATCCTCGGCATCCTGCAGACGGTGCTGTTCGCGCCCGAGGATCTCGCGCTGGTGCGCGGCGATCCGGGCGAGCGCCGGCGGTTCATGGACGAGTTGTGCACAGCTCGGCTGCCCAGGCTCGCCGCCGTGCGCAGCGACTACGACCGGGTGCTGCGCCAGCGCTCGGCATTGTTGAAATCCGCTGGGCGGCAAGCCCGATCGAAGTCGGATCTGAGCACCCTCGACGTGTGGGACGGTCACCTGGCCACCCACGCCTCGGTGCTGCTGACCTACCGGCTGCGCCTGGTGCACGACCTGTACCCATACCTCGCCCAGGCCTACGCCTCGCTCGCGCCCGAATCCCGGCCTGCCGCAATCGCTTACCGCAGCGCCACCTTGCCGCCCGAATTCCTGGATCCGGCAAGGGAACCCGCACCGGACGACACCGAGGCGCTCGAAGCGATCATGCTGCGCGAGCTGGCCACCGCCCGGACGAAGGAACTCGAACGCGGCGTCTGTCTCGTCGGTCCGCACCGTGACGAATTGGAACTGAACCTCGGTGAGGCGCCGGCCAAGGGTTTCGCCAGTCACGGCGAATCCTGGTCGTTCGCCCTCGCCCTGCGCCTGGCCGCGTTCGAGCTGTTGCGCGCCAACGGATCCGAACCGGTGCTGCTGCTCGACGACGTGTTCGCCGAACTCGACCGCCGTCGGCGCACCGCCCTGGCCGCCGTCGCCGCGGGCGCGGAACAGGTGTTGATCACCGCCGCGGTGCCGGAGGACGTCCCGGCCGAACTCGCCGCCGTGCCGCTGCGGGTGGAAACCAGCGGTGGCGGCGACGGCCGCACCTCCCGGATCGCCGAGCCGGTTACCCCGGCATCATGACGAACGCACTGTGACGTATGCACAGAAAAGCATGGTTATCAACAGGTCCTGTGGACAACTAGTGCGGGTATTGCCGCATCTGAGGCGTCTGTTCTGTCGGTGCGCTGTCGTAGAGTGACCCTCTGGCCGCGCGAGACGAGAGGAGCCTGGTGACCGATCAAAATGGCGCCGAACCGGCAGGTAAAGAGCCGGAATTGCGCGGTGTGGATCTGGCCAGGCGGGCACTCGAAGAGGCGCGGGCCGCGGCAAAGGCGAGTGGGAAGTCCGTTGGGCAGGGGCGTTCCTCGCCGCAGCGCAAGCTGCGGACCGGGGCGCGGCGGCGCAGCGGCTGGTCGGGCGCGGGCCCGGATCCGCGTGATCCCCAGCTGTTCGGCGCGTTGACCGGCTCCTTGGCGAAGAACCGCGGCTGGTCCGCCAAGGTCGCCGAGGGCACGGTGTTCGGCCGCTGGGCCGGCGTCGTCGGCGAGGACATCGCCGCCCATGCCACCCCGTTGACGCTGAAGGACAACGTGCTGAGCATCGCGGCCGAATCCACCGCCTGGGCAACCCAATTGCGCATGTTGCAGAGCCAGATCCTGGCGAAGATCAGCGCCGCGGTCGGTCCGGGCATCGTGACCTCGCTGAAGATCAGCGGGCCCGCGGCGCCCAGCTGGCGCAAGGGCGAACGGCACGTGCGCGGTCGCGGACCACGCGATACCTACGGGTAAAACGGCCGCGTTCCACGTGAAACCGAGGGCCGGTATCGCTCGGTTCGCGAACCGCCGGTTAACGCCCGCGCGGCCGGAAATCCGGGCATACCGCCCGGTGACCTTGTGCCGCCCGGATGGTCCCGCGATGCGCACCGCCCGAATCCTCCCAGAGGCGAGCTAAAGCCCCGAAAGGCGGAACAGACTCGCGACAATCCGATTTCTCGCATTCACGGAGCCGTCAGGGGTGTCGTAGGTGCACTGTAGGTTGGGTGTACCAGTAGGATGGTGACGTAACTAGCGGCGATCACCTTCGGTGCGTCCCGTACAGCCCGCGTGGCCCTGTATTTCTCGAGCAGTCATGGCCAGGGATCAACGCGTGCTGTGCAGTGCCTCGCCAGGAGGATCAGCAAGTAAGGAGAGCTACCGACCAGTGGCTGCCAACGACTCCAACGCATCGGGCTCGACCAACGCTTCCTCGGGCAAGGCGGATTACGGCGCCTCGTCCATCACGGTCCTCGAAGGACTCGAGGCGGTCCGCAAGCGTCCAGGCATGTACATCGGTTCCACCGGTGAGCGTGGTCTGCACCACCTGATCTGGGAGGTCGTCGACAACTCCGTCGACGAGGCGATGGCCGGGTACGCGTCCAAGGTCGAGGTCACCCTGCTCGCCGACGGCGGCGTCGAGGTGGTGGACGACGGCCGTGGCATCCCGGTGGCGATGCACGCGCAGGGCGTCCCGACCATCGAGGTGGTCATGACCCAGCTGCACGCCGGCGGCAAGTTCGACTCCGACTCCTACGCGGTGTCCGGTGGTCTGCACGGTGTCGGTATCTCCGTGGTGAACGCGCTGTCCTCCCAGCTGGAGGCGGAGATCGACCGCGACGGCTTCCACTGGACCCAGACCTACAAGGACTCGGTCCCCGGCAAGCTCCTGCAAGGCGATCCGTCCAAGAAGACCGGCACCACGATTCGGTTCTGGGCCGACCCGAACATCTTCGAAACCACCACCTACAACTTCGAGACGGTCGCCCGCCGGCTCCAGGAGATGGCGTTCCTGAACAAGGGACTCACCATCACCCTGACCGACGAGCGGGTCACCGACGCCGAGATCACCGACGACGTGGTCAGCGAGACTGCCGACGCGCCGAAGCACGCCGAGGCCGAAGACGTCGCCGCGCCGGTCGAGCACAAGGTGAAGAAGCGCACCTACCACTACCCGGGTGGCCTGGAGGACTTCGTCCGCCACATCAACCGGACCAAGCAGCCGATCCACAACTCGGTCGTCGGGTTCACCGGCAAGGGCACCGGCCACGAGCTCGAGGTCGCCATGCAGTGGAACTCGGGCTACTCCGAGAGCGTGCACACCTTCGCCAACACCATCAACACGCACGAGGGCGGCACCCACGAAGAGGGCTTCCGCGCGGCGCTGACCACGGTGGTGAACAAGTACGCCAAAGACAAGAAGCTGCTCAAGGAAAAAGACGGCAACCTCACCGGTGACGACATCCGCGAGGGCCTGGCCGCGATCGTCAGCGTGAAGGTCTCCGAGCCGCAGTTCGAGGGTCAGACCAAGACCAAGCTCGGCAACACCGAGGTCAAGTCGTTCGTGCAGAAGGCATGCAACGAGCACCTCTCGCACTGGTTCGAGGCCAACCCGGCCGACGCGAAGACCATCGTGAACAAGGCGGTCTCCTCGGCGCAGGCGCGCGTCGCGGCCCGTAAGGCCCGGGAGCTGGTGCGCCGCAAGAGCGCGACCGATCTCGGCGGCCTGCCGGGCAAGCTGGCCGACTGCCGGTCCAAGGACCCGAGCAAGTCCGAAATTTACATCGTGGAGGGCGATTCCGCCGGTGGCTCGGCGAAGTCCGGGCGCGACTCGATGTACCAGGCGATCCTGCCGCTGCGCGGAAAGATCATCAACGTCGAGAAGGCCCGCATCGACCGGGTGCTGAAGAACAACGAAGTCCAGTCGATCATCACCGCGTTCGGCACCGGCATCCACGACGAGTTCGACATCGCCAAGCTGCGCTATCACAAGATCGTGCTGATGGCCGACGCCGACGTGGACGGCCAGCACATCGCGACCCTGCTGCTCACGCTGCTGTTCCGGTTCATGCGCCCGCTGGTCGAACAGGGCCACGTGTATCTCGCGCAGCCGCCGCTGTACAAGCTCAAGTGGCAGCGCAGCGATCCGGAGTTCGCCTACTCCGACCGCGAGCGCGACGGCCTGCTCGAGGCGGGTCTCGCGTCGGGCAAGAAGATCAACAAGGAAGACGGCGTCCAGCGCTACAAGGGTCTCGGCGAGATGAACGCCAAGGAACTGTGGGAGACCACGATGGACCCCTCGGTGCGCGTGCTCAAGCTGGTCACCCTGGACGACGCGGCCGCGGCCGACGAGCTGTTCAGCGTGCTGATGGGCGAGGACGTAGAGGCCCGCCGCAGCTTTATCACCCGTAATGCCAAGGACGTTCGCTTCCTCGACGTATAAGCCGGTGCGCGTTGCCACGTCACCGCAACCGCACCAGGCCCGCTAAGGAGACTTCATGACCGACACGACGCTGCCTCCGTACGGAGGCGCCGGCGGCGACCGGATCGACCCGGTCGACATCCAGCAGGAAATGCAGAACAGCTACATCGATTACGCGATGAGCGTGATCGTCGGCCGCGCGCTGCCCGAGGTGCGCGACGGCCTCAAGCCGGTGCACCGGCGTGTGCTGTACGCCATGTACGACAACGGGTATCGGCCCGACCGCGGCTATGTGAAGTCCGCGCGTCCGGTCGCCGAGACCATGGGTAACTACCACCCGCACGGCGACAGCTCGATCTACGACACCCTCGTGCGCATGGCGCAGCCGTGGTCGCTGCGCTACCCGCTGGTCGACGGCCAGGGCAACTTCGGCTCGCGCGGCAACGACGGCGCGGCCGCCATGCGATACACCGAGTGCCGGTTGACCCCGCTCGCGATGGAGATGCTGCGCGAGATCGACCACGAGACGGTCGATTTCGTGCCGAACTACGACGGTCGCTCGCAGGAGCCGACCGTGCTGCCCAGCCGGGTGCCCGCACTGCTGATGAACGGCAGCAACGGCATCGCGGTCGGCATGGCGACCAACATCCCGCCGCACAACCTGCGCGAACTGGCCGACGCGATCTACTGGGCGCTGGACAACTTCGACGCCGACGAAGAGTCCACGCTGGCCGCCTGTATCGAGCGGGTCAAGGGTCCGGACTTCCCGACCTACGGCCTGATCGTCGGCGGGCAGGGCATCCACGATGCCTACTCCACCGGCCGCGGCTCGGTCCGGATGCGCGGCGTGGTCGAGATCGAGGAAGACAACAAGGGCCGCACGACCCTGGTCATCACCGAGCTGCCGTACCAGGTCAACACGGACAACTTCATCAACGCGATCGCCGAGCAGGTGCGCGACGGCAAGATCGCCGGCATCTCCGACATCCACGACGAGTCCTCCGACCGCGCGGGCATGCGGATCGTGGTCACGGTCAAGCGCGACGCCGTCGCCAAGGTCGTGCTGAACAACCTCTACAAGCACACCCAGTTGCAGACCAGCTTCGGCTGCAACATGCTCTCGATCGTCGACGGCGTGCCGCGCACGCTGCGGCTCGACCAGATGATCCGGCACTACGTCAAGCACCAGTTGGACGTCATCGTCCGGCGTACCAAGTACTTGCTGCGCAAGGCCGAGGAGCGGGCCCACATCCTGCGCGGCCTGGTCAAGGCGCTGGACGCGCTCGACGAGGTGATCGCGTTGATCCGGCGTTCGGCCAACACCGACACCGCGCGCACCGGCCTGATGCAGATGCTTGACATCGACGAGATCCAGGCCACCGCCATCCTCGACATGCAGCTGCGCCGCCTCTCGGCGTTGGAGCGGCAGAAGATCGTCGACGAGTTGGCCAAGATCGAGCTCGAAATCGCCGACTTGAAGGACATTCTCGAAAAGCCGGAGCGTCAGCGCGCCATCGTGCGCGACGAGCTGGCCGAGATCGTCGAGAAGTACGGCGACGACCGGCGCACCCGGATCATCGCGGCCGACGGCGACGTGGCCGACGAGGACCTGATCGCCCGCGAGGACGTGGTCGTCACCATCACCGAGACCGGCTACGCCAAGCGCACCAAGACCGACCTCTACCGCAGCCAGAAGCGCGGCGGCAAGGGCGTGCAGGGCGCCGGGCTCAAGCAGGACGACCTGGTCAAGCACTTCTTCATCTCGTCAACGCACGACTGGCTGCTGTTCTTCACGAACAAGGGCCGGGTGTACCGGGCCAAGGCCTACGAGCTGCCCGAGGCCAGCCGGACCGCGCGCGGTCAGCACGTGGCCAACCTGCTCGCCTTCCAGCCGGACGAGAAGATCGCCCAGATCATCCAGCTGAAATCCTACGAAGACTCCCCATATCTGGTGCTCGCCACCAAGAATGGCCTCGTGAAGAAGTCGAAGCTCACCGATTTCGACTCCAACCGCACCGGCGGCATCGTCGCGGTGAACCTGCGCGACGAGGACGAACTGGTCGGCGCCGTGCTGTGCTCGGCCGACGACGACCTGCTGCTGGTCTCGGCGCTGGGCCAGTCGATCCGGTTCTCCGCGACCGACGAGGCGCTGCGTCCGATGGGCCGGGCCACCTCCGGCGTGCAGGGCATGCGGTTCAACGCCTCGGATGAACTCTTGTCGCTCAATGTTGTGCGGCCGGATACATACCTGCTGGTGGCGACCGCCGGCGGTTACGCTAAGCGGACTGCGATCGAGGAGTACACGGCGCAGGGCCGGGGCGGTAAAGGTGTATTGACCGTCCAATACGACCCCAAGCGTGGCACCCTTGTCGGTGCGCTCATCGTCGAGGACGAGGATGAGTTGTACGCGATCACGTCCGGTGGTGGTGTCATCCGGACCGTGGCCAAGCAGGTGCGTAAGGCTGGACGACAGACCAAGGGCGTGCGATTGATGAACCTCGGCGAGGGCGATACGTTGCTTGCTATCGCGCGCAACGCCGACGAGCCCGATCCCGACCTGCTCGCCGGCGACGACAGCGACACCGGTTCTTCCGAGTAAACCCACCAGCGGCGGCAACGAACGGATCTAAGGATTCCCATTGACCACTCCGAATCAGCCGAATGACGAGCGGCACCAGACGAACGGTGTGACCGAGCGGATCGCACCGTCCCCGATTCCGCCGCGGCCGATCCCCCGGCCGAATTCGTCGGCCGATCACGGCCAGCCGGGCGGCGGGCAGCCAGGTGGCGGCCAGCCGAACGGTGGTGGTGGGCAATCCGCCGCAGGCCAGCCGGGCGGGCAGCAGCACGGTAATCAACCCGGCGGCGGCCCGTCCGGCCAGCAAGGCGGACAGCAGCGCGAAATGCAAGACCAGCAAGGCGATTTCGCGGGCAAGCCGAAGGGGCCGGAGCAGGCTCCCGGTCAAAGCGGCCAAGATCCGTTCGATCAGACTGTCCGCATGAACAACTCAGAGCCCGGCGCACCCGAGTCGGGGGATCAGTCCGGTGGCAACGGTGGTGGCCAATCGCCGTTCCAGGACGGCTGGGCACAACTGCCGCAGCGGGAACCACAGTCCAACCTGTACCGGCCCGGCCAGGCGCCGGTCACCGGACGCCCGAGCGGCTCCGGCGGCCCGGGTGGCGGCGGTCTGAGCGGCGGTGGTCTCGGCGGTGGCGTATCCAACGCGCGCACCACCGCCGACCTCGCGGCCAAGGCGGCACGCAAGGAAGCCGCCATGGTGAAGTCCGTCGGCATCGACGGACCGACCCGCAGCATCGCCCGGCCCGAACTGATCAAGGACATGCCGGACCTCTCCGAGATCCGGCACCCGCTGCCGCCGTCGGCCGAGCACACCGGCCCGCAGACGCCGATCTCGCCCGCCGTGCCGGTCGCGGTCGCCGCGGCCGTCGCCACCGGCGAGCCGCTGCGCGCCACCGTGCAGATCCGCCGGATCGACCCCTGGTCGACCCTGAAGATCTCGCTGGTGATCAGCGTCGCCATGTTCTTCGTCTGGATGCTCGCCGTCGGCCTGCTCTACATCGTGCTCGAGGGCATGGGCGTGTGGGAGCGGTTGAACAACACCTTCACCGACATGGTCTCGCAGGACAGCGGATCGGTCGGGCTCATCGACGCGGGCACCGTCTTCGGCTACGCGGGCGTCATCGGGCTGATCAACGTGGTGCTGTTCACCGCCCTCGGCACCGTCGGCACGTTCATCTACAACCAGTGCTGCGATCTGGTCGGCGGCATCCAGGTCACCCTGGCCGACCCCGACTAGAAAACCTCGAAAACCACCGGCCGGTGCCGTCCCCATCCAGGGGCCGGCACCGGCCGTTTTTCGATCGATATCGGCCCTTCTACCAGCCGTTTTGGTCGTTCATGTGCAAGTCGGGTAATCTCTAGCCTCGGCTCAGGTGGAAGAACACAAGAGCCATACGGGCCTATAGCTCAGGCGGTTAGAGCGCTTCGCTGATAACGAAGAGGTCGGAGGTTCAAGTCCTCCTAGGCCCACTCCCGAACATCACAGTAGGGTGGGAACCATGAAGTTTCTTGTCACGGTAGGTGCCGTGGTAGCGGTTCTCATCGGCATCTCCAAGCTGCGCCAGCGCAACGACGCGGACATGTGGCACGAGGTCACCACCCGCTGACTCGGGGCCTTAGCTCAATTGGCAGAGCACTGCCTTTGCAAGGCAGGGGTTAGGGGTTCGATTCCCCTAGGCTCCACTCGTAGGTTGCTCATGCTCATGGAAGGCATGAGCCGGGCTCGTTCCGCGTGTTTTGTGGGGGCGCAGCCCCCACGCCCCGCCCGGAGGGGCTTTGCCCCCCGGACCCCCCTCTCTGGTCGGCAGTCCTGGGTTGTGGAGTGGTTCTGTTGACTGCCACCCAACTTTTGCTTATCGCCTCAGCCTGGATTGTGTTGCCCTGGATTGTGTTGTCGGGCAGGTGTGAATCCTGCCGACGCTGGCGGACTCACTGGCCGGACGGGTGAAATCTGGCGCGCCTCAGCTTGTTCCACGTGGAACGGCTGAGGCCATCGGTGGGTGACGTGGGATATTCAGCACCCCAGTACTTCTCGGATGCGAGAGGGCTGGGGTGCTTTTCGCTTTTCAGCGGGGGATTGCGGCCGCTTCCAGGCGGGCGAGGGTTTCGGGGGTCGGCCAGTGGCGGATTTCGTAGCGGCGGGGGGACATGTTCGGGATGGGGGTCAGGCCGACTACCTCGGCTACGGCGGGGAAGGGGACTTCGAAGAGGGTGTGCATCTGGCCGTTCTCTTCGGTGCAGAAGATGACTCGATCGGCTTCGGGGAGTAGGTATTCGACGTCTTTGCCCCAGATGGTGGCGGTGTAGGGGCCGGTGTCGTCGGCTACGTACATGACCGAGCCGGCGAAGGCGGGGGCCAGGTCTTCGTGGTCGGGGTAGGCGAGGTGGTCGTCTACGGCTTGCTCCAGGGCGGTGGACTGGGCGCCGTATTCGGTTACGGCCAAACCACATCGGGCGCGCAGGGCCAGGGCGCGGTGGCGGTGGTCGGGGGATTGGTCGAGCGGTATCACGGTGCCGTGGTCGTCGACCGTGTAGGCCTGGGGGGAGATGGGGCGGACGGCTTCTCGGTAGCGCTGTTCGACGTGTTCGAAGAGGGGCGCGAGGTCGTCCAGGTCGGGGGCGATGATGAGGGTGTCCACGTCGGGGAGGAAGGCGATGGGGCGGTGGGTGCCGTCGCCGGAGCCGGCGAGCCAGCCGGGGACCAGGGGCCAGGAGGTGCAGTAGCCGTCGCCGTTGTCGGCGAAGTGGATCAGGCCGTCACCCTGGAAGCCGCCGGAACCGACCAGGGCGGTGAGGTTTTCGCGGGCGGCGGCGAAGACCTCGTCGGCGCTGACGTTCAAGTCCCGCAGGGTCGCCGTGGAGACGATGGAGCGGGAGTGCGGGCGGTCGATGGCGACGAGTTCGTCGATGAACGGGAAGGCGGGGCGGGAGATCGGCCGCATGCCGTCGGCGGGGGAGCTGATGCCGAAGGTGCTTGGGCGCAGGATCGGTCGCAGCAGCGGGCGGACCTCGGCCCAGCTGTCCGGAGTGTCGTCGTCGGTCAGGCCGGCGACGAAGTTCGCGATTCGGCGGTCCCGGTCTTCCGCGCCGAGCCCGGCGGTCTCGCGATAGATGTTGCCGAGGTACAGCTGGAGACTGCCGACGGTGATCTTGAAATCGCCGGGGTCGTACTCCGCGTCGTGCTGGCCGGCGGCGGTCAGTTGGTGCAGGACGAGCGCTGCGAACTGGTCTGCGTCGGTCCCGATGTTCTCCTCCACGCGGCCACCGTAACCGGCAGGACCGACGACTGCACAGGAGTCACTGCTCGGAGAGCGGTCCGTGCCGATCGAGGTGCAGATAGGTGTAGCCGGTGACGATCAGGCAGACGACGGTGGCGGTGATCAGCATTGCCCAACCGGCGACGAGCATGCTCAGCAGACCACCGAGCAGGGCGCCCAGGGCGAAACTCAGGTAGAGCAGGAAGTAGCCGAGCCAGTCGGCGTAATCCCCGCCGCTCATGTGGCGTTCGATGCCCTGGGCCAGCTTCACCAAGGTTCCGGTGACGTAGCTCAGCGGCACGGACACCTCGCCGTCCTTGACGAACGAGGTGTTCAGCGCGCCGACGCCGAAGGCGACGAACAGGATCGGCACGAAGTCGATGGAGGCGGTATCCGGGTTCTGGAAGCGCACGATGTCGATGATCGAGGCGGTGGCCAGGCTGAACGTGGTCAGCAGGGTCGGGCCGTGCGGATGGCCGGACCAGTAGCGCCTGCGGCACCAGGAGGCGACGACGACGCCACCCACGAACGAGGCGAGCAGCCCGGCGGCCGCGAGGGCGGTGTCGTTCTGCTGATGGAAGTGGCCGAGGATGGCGCGCTCGGTGTTGCCGGTCATGAAGGTGACGAAGTAGCCGGCGGTATGCATGAACGCCGCGGCACCGATCAATCCGGCCAATGCGGCCAGTACCCAGGACAATCTGGCTTCGTTGTCGAAAAGTGCCCGTTTGCGTGCTTCGTCCGGTTTCGGCACAGGTCAGGCTCCTTTCGCAGGCGAATGTGACTCTTCAGTGTTACCGCTCGCCGGCGGAACGCGCATGCGCAGCGCCGTAGTTTGCCGGACGGTCACCAATGCGACATCGACCGACCGTTCGGCTGGCGGTGCGATCGGTTCGTCGGTATCCGTGCGGTAACCGAGGGACTCGAAAGTGCCGTCTTCCGTGGTCAGCATCGGTGACGCATGATGCTGTCAGTAACAATTAGTAACCGACCGAAGCGGTTGCCGAACGGGGCGCGCGATCGTACGCACGCCGACCGCCAGGCGATCCGTTGTGACCGGTCGCACGGAAGGAGCAGGGGCATGACGAGCAAGGTCGCGTCGTTCACGGACCTCGAGCCGGAGTTCGACAGATACGTCGGGCAGATCGGCTACGCCACCATGGTGACCGTGGATCGGCAGCATCGGCCGCGGACCCGGGTGCTGATCCCCATCTGGGAGAAGATCGACGGTCACCCGCTCGGCTGGCTGGCCACCTACCGGACGCCGGTCAAGGAGGCGCACATCGCCGCCAATCCACACGTGAACTTCTCCTATTGGGCGCCGGGCAACAATTCGGTGGCGGTGGACGCGACCGCGGAGTGGGTCGACTCGCCCGAGGTCAGGCAGCGGGTTTGGCAGCTGTACCGGCAGACCAGCCCGCCCGGCGCCGGGTACGACCTCGGCCAGTTCTGGCGCTCGCCGCAGGACCCGAAACTGCAGATCCTGCGGCTGGATCCGTGGCGGATCCAGGTGATTCGCGGGCTGGATCTGCGCAGCCGGATCTGGCGGGCACCGGTCGGCGCCGAACGCGTCGCGGTCTGACGACGGGCCGCGGCGGGCGGTCGCCGGTTACCGTGCACGAGTGGACTCCGTGCTCGATTTCCTGCTGACCGAACCGCTCGCCGCGGCCCCGCTCGACGATGTCGCCGCGGCCTGGACCCGACATCGGGTGGCCGCGAACCGATTCGGTAAACCGGTCGACGTCGCCCTGGCCGGCGGCTTCGGCGCGGACCGGCTGGGTTACGCGTTCCTGTCCGGTTATCAGGAGGCGTTGCGCACGCTGATTCCGGATCTGCCCGCAGACGAGCTGGTCGCGTTGTGCGCGACCGAGGCGGGTGGCGGGCATCCGTCGGCGATCCTGACGACGCTGACCGAAGACCAGGGCGCCGTCCGGCTCAACGGGACGAAAACCTTTGCCACGCTTGGCCGGATGGCACACCGGCTGGTGGTGATCGCGAGTGTGGGCGCGGACGAGTCGGGCCGGAATCGGTTGCGCGCCACCATGGTCGACGTGCAGACCGCCGGGGTGCACGTGACGAATCTGCCCGCGACCGCGTTCGCCCCGGAGATCCCGCACGCGATGGTCACGCTGACCGATGTTGCGGCAGTGGTGTTGCCGGGCGACGGCTACCTGGATTACCTCAAGCCGTTCCGCACGATCGAGGACGTGCACGTGCTCGCGGCGGCGCTGGGCTGGCTGGTCCGGGTGGCGCGGGCGGCGGACTGGCCGCAGTCCGCGCTGCAACGACTGCTCACCGCGGTGTCGGCGGTGCGCGGGCTGGACATCGATGCGCCGAGTTCGCCGGGCGTGCACGTCGCGCTGGGTGGCGCGTTCGAATGTGTCGGCACGATGCTGACGGAGCTGGATTCCCTGTGGGCGTCGGTGGATTCGGCGACGAGGCAACGGTGGGAGCGGGATCGTCCGCTGCTCGCGATCGCCGGACGGGTGCGCGATCAGCGGCTGGCAACGGCCTGGCGATCAGTGCGACCCGGACCGGATCAGGCCGTCTGACCTGGTCCGAAAATGGGGAGCGGGCCTCGGCGAAGGGGGGGAGTTAGCCGAGGCCCGCGTAAGGTCGGCCCGGGGGGGAGGGGCCGACCTGAATGATCCTACGCGATGATCCCCGATTGTGTGCGCGTGGGGAGGGCCACTTTTCCAAGATTTTTTGGGTGGGCTTACTTTCTGCTTGTTCGAGGGCGTTTGGGGTACTCGGGGCACCCCGCGGGGGCACTCTTCGAGGGTGGCCTGGTGTTTGCCAAAACGACTGTTGCACAGGTCGATACCTAGTTTGTCCGGGGTCGAACCCAGAGTGCCGACAACGGCAGAAAACATGCCGACCGGTCGCTGTGTGGCGAGGATCGCTGTCGGATATGGGTGATTCGCGCTCATCGGCCGCGGGCGGCGCCGCGTGTCGTTTCGGCAGGCGGATTCACGGCCCGCAAATCTGTCGTACCCCGGTGTGAACATGTGTTCGTGCTCACCAGGGTCGCGACCAGTCACATCGGCCGAGCGGGCAAGGCGCTCGGGCGGTTTCGCGTCGGCGCGCCCGAACGTGAGTACTGCGCGGCGGCGAATCGAGTAGTCAGCTACCCGCGACCGGAGTCGGTGCGGCACGGGAGTATCGAACCCGTCGCACTTCGATCCGGCACCCCCGAGCACCGCCTGGATCGAGGTGCGACCTTTGTCTGTCAGCGCACGGGTGCCGCGGCAAATTTGAGGGTGGGCAGCGGCTCGCAAACTCTGTACATTGTAGAGAGATCTACTCGCCACGCGGCCGACTGCCCCGTGCCGGGAGGTTCCTTTTTCATGATCGAGAAACCGAACAAATCGGATGAAATTGTCGGTGGGTGGCGCAATACTGACTCGAGTATCGGAAATCGGTCCCGATCCGGCGAATTCGGCAGGCGGCAGAGCACTGGCGTCGAGCAAATACATCCTACGAAACTCACGAACTCAGGAGAATCATGCCCGACGCAATAGTCGCCGAGGGTCTGGTCAAACGATACGGCGATCTGGTCGCCCTCGACGGACTCGACCTCTCGGTCCCGGAGGGGACCGTCACCGCGCTGCTCGGACCCAACGGCGCAGGTAAGACCACCACGGTCCGGGTGCTCAGCACGCTGCTGGTGCCGGACGAAGGCCGGGCGACGGTCGCGGGCATCGACGTGCTGCGTGACCCGCGGACGCTGCGCTCCCGGATCGGCGCGTCCGGCCAGTACGCCGCGGTGGACGAATATCTGACCGGTTTCGAGAATTTGGAAATGGTCGGGCGTCTCTATCACATGGGCGTGCAACCCAGTAAAGCGCGCGCCCGCGAACTACTCGATCGTTTCCGGCTCAGCGACGCCGCCGACCGTCCGGTGAAAACGTATTCCGGCGGTATGCGCAGGCGACTCGACCTGGCCGGCGCACTGGTCGCGAACCCGCCGGTGCTGTTCCTGGACGAGCCGACCACCGGCCTGGATCCCCGGGCCAGGCTCGATCTGTGGGACGTCATCGAGGAGCTGGTGGCGGGCGGCACCACCCTGTTGCTCACCACGCAGTACATGGACGAGGCCGACCGGCTGGCCGACGCGATCGCGGTGATCGACCACGGCAAGGTGATCGCCCGCGGCACCGCCGATGAGCTCAAGACGCTGGTCGGCGGCGACCGGATCGAGTTGACCGTGGATCACGCGGACAACCTCGGCACCGCGATGCAGGCGCTGAAAGGCCTGGCGGACGGCGAGATTCACGTCGAACCCGGGCTGCGCCGGATCACCGTGCCGGTCTCGGACGGCTCGCAGGCGCTGGTCGCGGCGATCGGCAAGCTGGCCGAGCACGACGTCAAGATCCACGACGTCGGGCTGCGGCGGCCCTCGCTCGACGATGTCTTCCTCACCCTCACCGGGCACGAGGCGGAGGAACTGGTCAACGACAACGGTCGCGATGCGGCCGCAAAGCTCGAAGCAGCGGAAGGAAAGACCCGATGACCACCGTGGTTTCGGTCAATGACCGGCCCTCGCTCGTCGACCGGCTGTCGATGGTGGTCAGCGACAGCCTGACCATCGCGAAGCGCGGCGTGATCAAGATCCGGCGCGTACCGGACGTGCTGATCTTCTCGACGCTCTCGCCGATCATGTTCGTGCTGCTGTTCGCCTACATCTTCGGAGCGGCGATCGACGTGCCCGGCGTCTCCGGCGGGTACCGCGAGTTCTTGATCGCCGGCATCTTCGCGCAGACCGTGGTGTTCGGTGCGTCGTTCACCGGTGCCGCGCTGGCCGAGGACATGCAGAAGGGCATCATCGACCGGTTCCGCTCGTTGCCGATGGCGCCCTCGGCCGTGCTGATCGGCCGGACGCTCAGCGACGTGGTGATCAACGTGGTCAGCCTGACCGTGATGTCGCTGACCGGCCTGGTGGTCGGCTGGCGGATCCGCGGCTCGTTCCTGGACGCGGTGCTGGCCTACGTGCTGCTGTTGCTGTTCGCCTACGCGGTGTCCTGGATCATGGCCTACGTCGGTCTGCTGGTCCGCGCGCCGGAGGTGTTCAACAACGCCAGCTTCATCGTGGTTTTCCCGCTGACATTCATCGGCAACACCTTCGTGCCGAGTGAGAAGCTGCCGACGGCACTGCGGGTGATCGCCGAATGGAACCCGGTCTCGGCGCTGACCCAGGCGACCCGTGACCTGTTCGGCAACACCAGTCCGTTGTCGCCCGAACCCACCGCGTGGTCACTGCGCCATCCCGAGGTGACCACGCTGATCTGGGTGGTCGTGATCATGGTGGTGTTCGTGCCGCTGGCGGTGCGTCAGTACAAGAACACCGTCAGTCGCTGACGCTCAGCGCCCGTTCTCCAGGCCGGCCCCGGCGACCGGGGCCGGCGCGGAGCCGTTGCGCGAGTAACCGATCCGTGGCGGCGCCGGGGCGGGCGCGGGCGGTTGCGGCCGCTTACTGCGTATCAGCCACGCGACGCTACCCGCCAGCGCGACGGCGGCCGCGACGATGAGCCGGTTACGAGTACGTGCGGATACATGTAGGGGCCCCAAGGTCATTGGCCCATGCTGGCACAACCGGGCCGTTCATGCAGTAGCGCCAGCTCAGCGTCGCGTAATCGGTTGCCGAACTCGGCCACCCGCACGACCCGACACGGGCGGCACCGGACGGTGCGCCGAGGTTCCTGGGCGGCGGGACCGTAGCATTGCGGCGTGACCTCACCGAATCAGACCGCTGTGGCGACGCTGCACACGAATCGCGGCGACATCAAGATCTCGCTCTTCGGTAACCACGCGCCCAAGACGGTCCGCAACTTCATCGGCCTGGCCGACGGTTCCGCGCCGTACACCACCGCGAACGCGAGCGGCGGCAGCACCGGCCCGTTCTACGACGGCGCGGTGTTCCACCGGGTGATGGCCGGGTTCATGATTCAGGGCGGGGATCCCACCGGTACCGGGCGCGGCGGACCGGGCTACGAGTTCGGCGACGAATTCCACCCGGAACTGCGCTTCGACCGCGGCTACCTGCTGGCCATGGCCAACGCGGGACCCGCGACCAACGGGTCGCAGTTCTTCATCACCGTCGGCGCCCAGCCGCACCTCAACCGCAAGCACAGCATCTTCGGCGAGGTCGTCGATCCCGAGTCGCGCAAGGTGGTCGACGCGATCGCCACCACCGCCACCGACCGCAACGACCGCCCGCTGGAATCCATCGAAATCACCAAGATCACGATCGAATGAGCTCATGACCGACCAGCCGCCTGCGCCGACGTGCGTTCGCCATCCCCAACGTCCGACCGGCCTGGCGTGCACGCGCTGCGGACGGCCCGCCTGTCCCGAATGCCTGCGCCCCGCGGCGGTCGGCCAGCACTGCGTCGATTGCCTGCGGCAAGAGCGGCGTGACGTGCCACCGGTCCGCACCGTCGCCGGTGCGCCGGTGGCCAGGGCGTCGCTGCCCTACGTGACCTACGCGCTGATCGCGATCAACGTCGCGGTCTTCGCCGTCACCGCCGCCCAGGCGAAGAGCCTGGTGAACAACCGGGCCTCGGCGTTGTTCACGGACTGGGTGCTGTTCCCGCCGTTGGTCGCCGACGGTCAGTGGTTCCGGGTGATCGGTTCGGGCTTCCTGCACTACGGTCCGATCCACCTGCTGCTCAACATGTTCGCGCTGTATGTGATCGGCCGCGACGCCGAGCTGGTGCTCGGTAGGCTGCGCTATCTCGCGGTCTATCTGGTGTCCCTGCTCGGCGGCTCGGCCGCGGTCATGGTGTTTTCCCAGGACAGTGCGACCGCCGGCGCCTCGGGCGCGGTGTACGGCCTGTTCGGCGCGATCACCGTGATCCTGATCCGGCTGCGGCAGAACCCCAATCAGATGCTGATCCTGATCGGCATCAACGTGTTCATCAGCTTCTCGCTGCCGGGCATCTCGCTGTGGGGTCACCTCGGCGGCCTGGCCGCGGGCACGCTCGCGACGCTGGGCATCCTGTTCCTGCCGACCTGGCTGCGCGCGAAATCCCAGGACACGGCGCGGCTCATCGGCTGGGTCGCGGTCGCGGTCGTCGCCTTGGTGGCGGTCGGCGTGACCGGCGCGACGGCGATGTCCCTGACCTGATTCGACGTTCGGCGCGGCTTCACGTGAAACACGCGAAGCCGCGCCGAAGTTCTGCCCAGCCTGTGTATAACTCCGGCCGAAACGGCTCAGCGGGTGCCCTCAGCCGACAGTCGGAGGGTGTGGACCAGGGTGTCGTAGACGTCATCGGGCCGGGTGCCGAGATCCCAGCGGCCGAAGATCAGCAGCCGTTCGGTGCCGTCGTGATCGACGTCGATCTCCAGCATCGGCATCTTGCGACCGAGGCGGCGATAGTCCACCACCCGCGCCCGGATGATCTGGTCGCGTACGTATTCGTCGGCGCCCAGCAAATTGCGCACAACCATGCGCGGGTCGGCCCCGGGAATCACGGAAAGCCGAGGTCGCTGCCGGAATCCCAGTCCGGCCAGCACCAGCAGTCCGGCGGCGGCCAACCCGACGAGCAGTCGGCTGGCGGCCTCGTTGGCGAGGATCGCGGCGACCGCCAGCACGATGCCGCCACCGGTGACCGCGACGAGCGCGGGGGTCGGCGTGGTCCACGCGAGTCGCGGCGTGGCGTCGCGCGGCGCGGAATCTGCCGACTGGGGATCAGGAGAATCCGGTGTCACGCGTCACTTTCCCCAATCGGTCCTCGAGTTGTCCACAGGTTCATCCACAGGTGTGTATGAATGACACGTCTGTAACCCAGATGTGGTGTCCGGTTCACCGGAAACAACCCAGATGTGGTGTCAGCGCCACCGCATGGTCATGATCAGACCGACCACCATGAGGCCGAAGCCGATCAGGAAGTTCCACGCGTTCAGATCGTTCATCCAGCCGATGTGGTCGGCCGCGAGGTAGTACACGAGCAGCCAGGCCAGGCCGGCGAGCATGAACCCGAGCATGATGGTGACGTACCAGACCGGCGACGGCCCGACCTTCACCTTCACCGGAGTCCGGCTGGCAGGGTTGATCGTGTAGTCGGTCTTCTTCCGGACCTTCGACTTGGGCATGACGTCCTCGTATTTCGGCGTGCAGGTCGGTACCGGCGGGGCAGGCGCGGGTGGGTCGTGCGGAGCTCGCTCGCCGCAGTGGACGAGGCTCTGGCACCCTCCGGTGTGTGTCTAGGCTATCCCAACTGGTAATGGATGCGACGCGGCGGCGTGCGGGGACGTAATCTCGGACCATGCGTGTTCTGGTCGTCGACAATTACGACAGCTTCGTGTTCAACCTGGTCCAGTACCTCGGGCAGTTGGGTGTCGAGGCCGTGGTCTGGCGCAACGACGACCCGAACCTGGCCGAGGTGGACGCCGTCGTCACCGAATTCGACGGCATCCTGATCAGCCCCGGGCCCGGCACCCCCGATCGCGCGGGCGCCAGCATCGACCTGGTGCGGGCCTGCGCCGCGCACAATGTCCCGCTGCTCGGCGTGTGCCTGGGCCATCAGGCCATCGGCGAGGCGTTCGGCGCCACGGTGACCCGCGCGCCCGAACTGCTGCACGGGAAGACCAGCTCGGTGTTCCACGTCGGCGCGGGCGTGCTGGCCGGCCTGCCCGACCCGTTCACCGCGACCCGCTACCACTCGCTCACCGTGCTCGAAGACACCCTGCCCGCGGAGATCGAGGTGCTCGGCCGCACCGAGTCCGGCATCGTGATGGCCATGCGGCACCGCACCCTGCCGATCCACGGCGTGCAGTTCCACCCCGAATCGGTGCTGACCCAGGGCGGGCACCGGATGCTGGCCAACTGGCTCGGCGTCTGCGGCGAGCGCCCGGCGGAGAGCCTGGTGGAAATGCTGGAGGCGGAGGTCGCCGCCCTGGTGCTGCAATGAGCGCCGGAACCGGGCTGGTCGGTGGCGCGGAGACGCAGGCAGCGCAGTCGCCGGATTCGCGCAGCGCGGCATGACGGTGACTCGTCCGCACGTGCTCCTGTCGGTCGCGATGAGTGTCGATGGATACATCGATGACGCGAGCGCCGAGCGGCTGCGGCTGTCGGGCACGGCCGATTTCGATCGGGTCGATCAGGTGCGCGCGGACTCCGACGCGATCCTGATCGGCGCGGAGACGTTGCGGCGCGACAATCCCCGGTTGCTGGTGGACAGTGCCGACCGGCGGGCGACGCGGATCGCCGCGGGCAAGCCGGAGTTCCCGCTGAAGATCACCGTCACGGCAAGCGGAGACCTGGATCCGGGCCTCAGGTTCTGGCACCACGGCGGCGACAAGCTTGTGTACACCACCGATGCGGGTGCGACGCGGCTCGGCGACCGGTTGTCCTGCCTCACTGAAGTCGTTTCTCTCGGTACCGAACTCGACTTCGGCGCACTGCTGGACGACCTCGGTCGCCGCGGCATCGCCCGGCTCATGGTCGAGGGCGGCACCCGCATCCACACCGCCTTCCTCGCCGCCGACCTCGCCGACGAGTTGCACCTGGCCGTCGCGCCGCTGCTGGTCGGCGACCCCGGAGCACCCCGATTCCTCGACGCCGCAAGCTATCCCGGCGCCCCGCACCGCCGGATGCGGCTGGCCGATGTCACCCAGGCCGGTGACGTCGCCGTGCTGCGCTACCTGCCGAAGCCGGAAAACCAGGCAGACCGCGACATTCGATACCTGCGGCGGGCGATCGAACTCGCGCGCCTGTGCCCGCCGAGCGACACGGCGTTCTCCGTCGGCGCGGTGATCGTGGCCGACGACGTCGAGATCGCCACCGGATACTCCCGCGAGACCGACGCGAAGGTGCACGCCGAGGAGTCCGCGCTGGACAAGCTCGACGCGGACGATCCCCGGCTGTCCCGCGCGACGATCTACACCACCCTCGAACCGTGCTCGCAGCGCAGCACCGCGACCCGCCTGCCGTGCACCGACCGGATCCTGCGCGCGGGGATTCCCCGGGTGGTGCTGGCCTGGCGCGAACCCGCGACCTTCGTGGCCAATTGCGTCGGCGTGGAGAAGCTACGACAGCAAGGCGTCGAGGTGATCGAGCTCCAGGAACTGGCCGACGAGGCGATGTCGATGAACCGTCACCTCGATCTGTCCTGAACCTAGGGCCGGCCGTAGATCGCCGTCACGAACTCGCCGAGCTGATTGTCGTCGAGGTGCCTGGCCAGGTCGGCCTCGCTGATCATGCCGACCAGGCGCTTGTGGTCGATCACCGGCATCCGCTTGACCCGGTGAATCTCCATCGCGTCCAGCACGTCCTCGACGTCGGCCTCGGCGTCCACCCAGCGCGGCGTCGATTCGCAGAGTTCCGCGGCGCGCGTGGTGGCCGGGGAACGGCCCTGCGCAATGCATTTCACCACGATGTCGCGGTCGGTGATGATCCCGCACATCCGGTCGTTGTCGTCGGCGATGACGAGCGATCCCACGCCGAGTTCGGCCATCACCCTGGCGGCCTTCCCGACGGTCTCGTCCTTCGAGATCCACTGCGCACCGGGTTTCATGATGTCCCTGGCGGTCGTCATGGGGCTTCCTCCTCGCTAGTCAGCACTGCTGATCCGGATGGAGCAAGACCGATTCTGCCGCTGATAACACCGACCGGTCGGTGCTTTGAGCTAACTGATCCCGATAAAAAGCCAGGTGCCACGACATTCACTGTTGTGGCACCTGGCTTCGGTCTGACTACGCGGGGGACCGGTCAGGGTGGTCCGAGGACGCCTACGCCGACAACCACTGTTCCGTTCTTCGGGATCGACCCACTCGCGGACGGCTGCTGACTCAGAATCCGGCCGACGCTGCTCGTGTCGAACGTCCCCTGCGGCGACTGGCTGATCTGGCTCTGCGTGCCGGTCCAGCCCTCCGCCCGCAGCTTGTCCACCGCCTGCGCGACGGTCAGCCCGACCAGCGAAGGCATCTTGATCTGATCGCTGGACACCTGAACGGTGACCGTTGAGCCCTTCTCCGCGCTCGCGCCGCCTGCCGGGCTGGTCGAGAGCACCTCGCCCTTGGGCCGGGAGGACGGCACTTCCTGGATGGTGATCTTGAATCCGGCGCTGTCCACCAGGTTCGGCTTGGCGACGTCGATGTCCTGGCCGACCACGTTCGGCACCCGGACCGATTCCGGGCCGCCGCCGATGGTGATGACGATGGCCTTGTCGACGTCGACCCGGGAACCGGCGGACGGATCCTGCCCGATGACCTTGTCGACGTCCTGCGCGCTGGACGGCTTCTTCTGGACCTGCGGGTCCATCTTCAGGTTGCCGTTGCGCAGCGCCACCTCGGCCTCGGCCTGGCTCATCCCGTCGAGCTTGGGCACCTGCACCTGGGCCGGGCCGGTGGAGACCTGCACGGTGACGGTGCTGCCCTTGTCCTGCCGGGATCCGCCGAGCGGCGCGGTGGCGATGACATTGCCGGTCGCGACCTTGCTGTCCGGCTTCTGCTGGATGGCGACCTTGAAGCCCGCCTGCTGCAACACGTCGGTCGCCTGCTGCGAGGTCTTGCCCGAAAGGTCCGGCACCGCAATCTGATCCGGCTTGCTGCCGGGGCCGACCAGCACCCAGAACAGCGCGAGCAGCACCGCGACACCGGCGGCCGCGGCGATCCCGATGTAGAGCGTGCGGCGCGGGCCGCCCTGCTCCGGTGGTCCCTGCTCGGCGGTGTCGTCGTTGCGCTCGACCGTGCGGTAGCTGCGCGGCGCCGGCTCGTCCGAGCCGAAGACGGTGGTGCGATCCTCGTCGGTCATCACCATCGGGGCGATCGGCTTCTGCCCGCCGAGCACCCGGATCAGGTCGGCGCGCATCTCGGCCGCGCTCTGATAGCGGTTGGCCGGGTTCTTGCTCATCGCCTTGAGGATCACCGAGTCGAGCTCGCGCGGCACGCCGGGATGCACGTGCGACGGCAGCCGCGGGTCCTCCCGGACATGCTGGTAGGCCACCGCGACCGGCGAGTCACCGGTGAAAGGCGGCTCCCCGGTGAGGATTTCGAACAGCACACAGCCGACCGAGTACACGTCGGAGCGGGCGTCGACGGTCTCGCCGCGCGCCTGTTCGGGCGAAAGGTATTGCGCGGTACCGATCACCGCGGCGGTCTGGGTCATCGGGTTGGCGCTGTCGGCGATCGCGCGCGCGATGCCGAAGTCCATCACCTTCACCGCGCCGGCCCGGTTGATCATGATGTTGGCCGGCTTCATGTCGCGGTGCACGATGCCGGCCTTGTGGCTGAAATCCAGTGCGGCACAGACGTCCGCGACGACCTCCATGGCCCGGCGCGGCGGCAGCGGACCCTGGCCGCGCACGATATCGCGCAGCGTGTCGCCCTCGACGTACTCCATCACGATGTACGGCAGCGGGCCGTCGTCGACCTTGGCCTCGCCGGTGTCGTACACCGCGACGATGGCCGGATGATTCAGCGCGGCGGCGTTCTGCGCCTCCCGCTTGAACCGCAGGTAGAAGGTGGGGTCGCGGGCCAGGTCGGCGCGCAGCACCTTGATCGCCACGTCCCGGCTGAGCCGCAGGTCCCGGGCCTTGTGCACCTCGGACATGCCGCCGAACCCGATGATCTCGCCCAGCTCATAGCGGGAGGAGAGATTCTTCGGGGTCGTCATTGTTGTCCTTGCGAAGAGTTATTGGGCGCGCTCGGGGTGGCCGCGGGGCTCCGGCCGTTGTTGTTCCCCGGAAATGGTATGTCGATCGTGGGAATTCGGGGCAGGGTGGTGGCCGGAGTCGTCGTCGACGGCTTCGTGGTCTTCGGCGGCGTGGTCGTGCTCGGCGGCGGGGTGGTCGTCGTCGGCTCGGGCGTCGTCGTCGGTGGTTCGGTGGTGGTGGTCGGCGCCTCGGTGGTGGTAACCGGCGGCGGCGGAACGGGTTTCGGCGTCGTCGTGCTGGTCACCGGCGGCGGTGGCGGTTTGGGCGCCGTGGTGGACGTGGTGGCCGGCGGCACCTTCGAATCGGGGTTCGTGTCGCCGCCGAACATCAGGTACAGCACGACCGCGAGCAACAGCACCGCGCCGCCGCCGAGCGCGGCCATCCACTTCTGCGTGGTGGTGAAGCGCTGACCGTTACCCGGTGCGACCTGATTACCGCCGGTGCCCGTGTTGAGCATCGTCGCGGGCGCACCGGTGCCGTTGCCGTAGCCCGCGTTGCCGAGGGCCGCACCGGCGGGCGCGGAGTAGTGCACCGTCGCACCGTCGAAATCGGTTGGCGTGGACGGAATCGCGACGGTCGGCCCGGGCGGCAGCACCCGGGTGGCGCCGGTCATCGACAGCGACGGATTGGCTCCGGTCGGGGTCGGCGGCCTGCGGCCCGCGCGGACCGCGGCCACCGCGTCGGCGAATTCGCCGCCGCGCGAATAGCGGCTCTTCGGGTCCTTGCTCATGGTGATCTCGATCAGCTCGCGCACATTGGCGGGCAGATCGCCCGGCATCGGCGGCGGCGTCTCGCGCACGTGCTTCATCGCGACGGTGATCGCGCCGTCGCCGCTGAACGGACGGGTGCCGGCCAGCGCCTCGTAACCGACCACGCCGAGCGAGTACACGTCGCTGGCCGCGGTGGCGTCCTCGCCGACCGCCTGCTCCGGCGCGATGTACTGGGCGGTGCCCATCACCATGCCGGTCTTGGTCACCGGGGAGGCGTCCACGGCCTTGGCGATGCCGAAGTCGGTGATCTTCACCTGACCGGTCGGCGTCACCAGGATGTTGCCCGGCTTCACGTCGCGGTGCACCACGCCCGCGCGGTGCGCGACGTCGAGTGCCCGGCCGGTCTGCTCCAGCATGTCCAGGCCCTGACCGACGGAGAGCCGGCCGAGCCGGTTCAGCACCGTGTTCAGCGGCTCGCCCTGCACCAGTTCCATGACCAGGTAGGCGGTTTCGCTGCCCTGCGGGTCGGTGGTCTCGCCGTAGTCGTAGATCCCGGCGATCCCAGGGTGGTTCAGCTGGGCGGTGGTCCTGGCCTCGGTGCGGAACCGGTGCCGGAACGTGGGGTCGGCGGAGAACTCGGATTTGAGCACCTTGACGGCCACCCGGCGGTCCAGCCGGGTGTCCAGCGCCTCCCAGACCTGGCCCATGCCGCCGGTCGCGATCAGGCGTTGCAGGCGGTAGCGGTCGGCGATCATCGCACCGTTGTTCAGCATCCCCGTACCTTCACTCGCACATCCATATCGTTCAGCTCCCCCGCAGACCGGCGTCCAAGACCGCACGCGCGATCGGCGCGGCCACCTTGCCGCCGGTCGCGCCGAGCGCCCGATCCCCGCCGTTCTCCACGATGACCGCGATGGCGATCTTCGGGTTCTGCGCGGGTGCGAAGGCGATGTACCAGGCGTGCGGTGGGGTATTGCGGGGATCGCTGCCGTGTTCGGCGGTGCCGGTCTTGGACGCGATCTGATAGCGGGCGGAGGACTGGCCACCGGTGGTGTTGGTCTCCGACGCGATCATCAGATTCGTCAGCTGTGACGCTACCTGGGCGTTGAACGCCTGGCCGAGCGAGACCGGCTTGGTCTTGGACAATTCACTGAGGTCGGGCCCTTGCAGCTGGTCGACCAGGTGCGGCTCCATCCGGACGCCGCCGTTGGCCACGGTAGCCGCGATCACCGCGTTGTCCAGCGGGGTCAGCGCCACGTCGCGCTGACCGATGCTGCTCTGCGCCAGCGCGGCATTGTCGGCGATGGTGCCGACCGTGCTCTCCGCCACCGGAATCGGGATGCCCCGGTTCTCGCCGATGCCGAAGGCCGCGGCCTGGTCCTTGAGCTTCGCCGCACCGACCTTGACGCCGAGCTCGGCGAACGCGGTGTTGCAGGAGAACCGGAACGCGTCGTACAGCGAGGCGGTCTGGCCCGAGCCACAGGTGGAGCCGCCGTAGTTCTCCAGCGTGGTGCTGGTGCCCGGCAGGGTGATGTTCGGCGCCGCGGTGAATTGATCCTCCGGTGTCGCGATGTTGTTGGCCAGCGCGGCCGCGGTGGTCACCACCTTGAACGTGGAGCCGGGCGGATAGGTCTGCGAGACAGCCCGATTCAGCATCGGCTGGCGCTCGTCCGCGCTCAGCTGCTCCCAGGACTGGGTGCCGCGCGCGCCGTCGTGGCTGGACAGCTGGTTCGGGTCGTAGCTCGGGGTGGACACCATGGTCAGGATCCGGCCGGTGCTCGGCTCGATCGCCACCACCGATCCGGTGAAGTTCTTGCTGGTCAGCTGGTCGTAGGCGACCTGCTGCATGGCCGGGTCCAGGGTGGTGAGCACGTTGCCGCCGCGCGGATCCCGGCCGGAGACCATGTCGACCAGCCGCTGTCCGAACAGGTGGCTGTCGGAGCCGTTGAGCACCGAATCCTCGGCCCGCTCCAGCCCGGTGGTGCGGTACTGCATCGAGTAGAAGCCGGTGACCGGCGCGTACGCCTCGGGGGAGCTCGGGTAGGTGCGCAGGTACTTGTAGCGGTCCTCGGTGGCGACCGAGTTGGCGAGCACGGTGCCGCCCGCGGAGATCTGCCCGCGCTGGCGGGAGTACTCGTCGAGCAGCACCCGGGAGTTGCGCGGATCGGCGCGATAGTCGTCGGCCTTGATCACCTGCACATAGGTGGCGTTGAGCAGCAGCGCGACGATCATCAGCATCACCGCCATGGCGACCCGGCGTAGGGGAGTGTTCACGTCGCTGGCCCCGCTTCCGGTCGGCCCGCATCGGGCTTGCGCAACAGTTCGGTGGTCATCTCCGCGATCGGGGCCGCAGGCACGGCCTTGCGGGCCGGCGCCGGTGCGCGCGCCGCGTCCGAGACCTTGATGAGCAACGCCAGCAGCGCGTAGTTGGCCAGCAGCGAGGAGCCGCCGTAGGACATGAACGGTGTGGTCAGACCGGTCAGCGGAATCAGCTTGGTGACACCGCCGACCACGACGAACAGCTGGATCGCGACGGTGAACGCCAGGCCCGCCGCGAGCAGCTTGCCGAAGCTGTCCCGCACGGCGAGCGCGGTGCGCAGGCCGCGCACGATGAGCACCAGGAACAGGACGAGCACCGCGGTGAGCCCGATCAGGCCGAGCTCCTCGCCGATGGTGGTGATGATGAAGTCGGTCTTGGCGAAGGGCACCTGATTGGGGCGTCCGCTGCCCAGGCCGGTGCCGGCCAGACCGCCGGTGGCCAGCCCGAACAGCGACTGGGAGATCTGATAGCCGGTGTTGTTGTAGTCGTCGAACGGGTGCAGCCAGGTCTGGGTGCGCACCTTGACGTGGCTGAACGTCTGGTAGGCGAAGAAGAAGCCGAGGGTGAGCAGCGCGCCGCCGATGATCAACCAGCCGACCCGCTCGGTGGCGATGTAGAGCATCACCAGCACCGTGCTGAAGATCAGCAGCGAAGTGCCCAGGTCTTTTTCGAAGACGAGCACGCCGACGCAGACGATCCAGACCACCACGATCGGGCCGAGGTCGCGTCCGCGCGGGAACTCCATGCCGAGCAGGTGCCGCCCGGCGGCGGTGAACAGGTCGCGCTTGGCCACCAGCACCGAGGCGAAGAAGATGATCAGCAGGATCTTCGCGAATTCGGCCGGCTGGATGCTGAATCCGGTGATCTTGATCCAGTTCTTCGAGCCGTTGATCTCGGAGAACCGGGCGGGCAGCACCGCGGGCAGGGCCAGCGCGATCAGCCCGACCAGGCCGAGCGTGTAGCCGTAGCGGGCCAGCGTGCGGTAGTCGCGCAGCACGATCAGCAGCACGACGAACACCACCATGCCGAGCGCGGTCCACAGGATCTGCTGATTGGCGTCGGGGGAGGGCATCGACCACGAGTTGTAGGCCGCCTCCTGCTGATCGGCCAGGTCGAGGCGGTGGATCAGCACCAAACCGAGTCCGTTGAGCAGCGCGACGATCGGCAGCAACAGCGGATCGGCGAACGGCGCGAACCGGCGCACCGCGAGATGGGCTACCCCGAACAAACCCAGAAAAGCCAGGCCGTACTTGGCGATGTCCCAGGTGACCGATTGCTCCTGACTGGCCTCGACCAGGAACAGCGAGACCGTCGTGATCACCGTCGCGCCCGCGAGCAGCAACAGTTCGATGTTGCGTCTCGTGCTCGGCGGCGGCGCGGGAGCGAAGCCGCCGGGAGGACTGGGAAAAGCCCCAGCGGACGGCGGTGCCGGCGCGGACATCAGTCCGTCACCCGGCAGTTCTCCCCCGCGATCTGGGGGTTCGGCGACGCGGACGCCGACGGAACCGGGGTCGGCGTCTTGATCTCGGGGCCCTTCGCCTCACCGTTGCCGGGCACCGCGGGCGGTGCGGGATCGGCGGTCGGGGCGGCGGCGGTGCTCGGCGCGCCGGGTGTCGGCGCGGGCGGGGCGGCCGGCGGCGAGGACTCCGGCGTCGGCAGCACACCGGGCTGCGGCACCGAGGTCTTCGCCGGGCAGGCCGGGAGCAGCTCGCCCTGCGAGATGGACCGCATCTGTTCCTTGGCCCGATCCAGCGAACCCGGCGGCAAGCCCTTGCCGACCTGTTCGCGACCGGTCTGCTTCAGGTCGGTGACCTTCAGCTGCTTGCACGAGGACGGCAGATCGGCGCCGGGATCGACCAGGGACAGCTCCCCGGTCTTGGTGACGCAGCCGACCTGATTCACGTCGTGGATCGAGTAACCGAGCACCGAACCGGGTAGGCCGCGCAGGATCACCACCGAGCCGTTGTCGGCGCCGACGTAGTAGTTGCTGCGAATCATCTTGTAGCCGACCAGCAATCCGACGCCGACCGCGACCACCAGCGCGAACGCCAGGACGATCCAGCGCAGCTTGCGCGCCTTGCCCTTCGGCTCCGGCTCGGGTGTCGCGGCGGCCCGGCGCGGCGCGGCCCGCGGCGGCCGCATGGCTGCCGCGCGTCCGGCCGCGGTGTTCGGCGGCGGCGTGTCCTCGTCCACCCCGGACGCGGCGCCGGCCACGATCGGATGACTCTGGCCGTAATCGAGATCGATCACATCGGCGACGACGACCGTGACGTTGTCCGGTCCGCCGCTGCGCAGCGCCAGCTCGATGAGCCGGTCCGCGCATTCGTCGGTGCTGCCCTCGCGCATGGTGTTCGCGATGGTCTCATCGCTCACCACATCCGAGAGGCCGTCCGAGCACAGCAGATAGCGGTCCCCGGCGCGCGCCTCGCGCATGATCAGCGTCGGCTCGATCTCGTTGCCGGTGAGCGCGCGCATGATCAGCGAGCGCTGCGGGTGCGTGTGCGCCTGCTCCGGGGTGATCCGGCCCTCGTCCACCAGCGACTGGACGAACGTGTCGTCGCGGGTGATCTGGGCCAGCTCGCCGCCGCGCAGCATGTACGCGCGGGAGTCGCCGATGTGCACCAGGCCGAGCTTCTTGCCGGCGAACAGGATCGCGGTGAGCGTGGTGCCCATCCCGTCGAGTTCGGGCTCCTCCTCGACCTGATCGGCGATGGCGGCATTGCCCTCCCTGGTCGCCGAATCGAGCTTGCCGAGCAGATCGTCGCCCGGCTCGTCGTCGTCGAGGTGGGCCAGGGCGGCGATCATCAACTGCGACGCCACCTCGCCCGCGGCATGGCCACCCATGCCGTCGGCGAGCGCGAGCAAGCGCGCTCCGGCGTACACGGAATCTTCGTTGTTGCCCCGGACGAGTCCGCGGTCGCTACGCGCTGCGTAGCGGAGAACGAGTGTCACGATCGCAGCTCGATCACTGTTTTGCCGACACGGACAGGAGTGCCGAGCGGAACCCGTACGGCAGTGGTGACTTTCGCGCGATCGAGGTAGGTGCCGTTCGTCGAGCCGAGGTCTTCGACGTACCAATCATCGCCACGCGGGGACAGTCGCGCATGTCTGGTCGAGGCGTAATCATCGGTGAGCACCAGCGTGGAGTCGTCCGCACGCCCGATCAGCACCGGTTGGGTGCCTAGCGAGATGCGGGTGCCGGCGAGTGAACCTTGAGTCACCACAAGAAATTTGGCGCCCTTCTGGCCCCGGCTGAAGGAGGGCAGCACCGCGGAACCGCGTGCGGCCCTGGGCTGTATCCGTATGCCGGATGCCGCGTAGATGTCGCTGCGCAAGGTGCGCAGCACCGCCCACACGAACAACCACAACAGCAGCAGGAACCCCGCACGGGTCAGTTGCAGGATCAGTCCCTGCACGGCGTTCCACCTCCTGTTCGACCGTGTATGTCGGTGCCGTAGGTGCGGTTCGACCACCCCCACCAGCATGCTGGTCTTGCCGACCCCGGTACCGGAGACGTGCGTGTGTTGGCAGCATCATAGGGCCGTAGGTCGAATTCGATCACGATACGACCGACGAATCCTGGATGGCCAAGTCGTGACCTGCATCGCGAGCTTACGGGATCAGACGATACGGATCAGGATCTCGGAGTGCCCGGCGCGGATCACATCCCCGTCGGCGAGCTGCCAGTCTTGCACGGGAGAACCGTTGACCAGCGTGCCGTTGGTGGAACCCAGATCCGAGAGCATCGCGGTCTGCCCGTCCCAGCGGACCTCGATGTGCCTGCGCGAGACGCCGGTATCGGGCAGCCGGAAGTGCGCGTCCTGGCCGCGGCCGATGATGTTGCTGCCCTCGCGCAACTGGTACGTGCGGCCGCTGCCATCGTCGAGCTGAAGAGTCGCCGAGTAGCCCGATCCCGCCTGCGGGGCAGCCGGATACGCGGGCGCGGCGCCGTAGCCGGGCTGCGCGCCGTAACCGGGCTGCTGCGAGTAGGCCTGGCCGTAACCGCCCTGGTCGTCCTGGCCGTAGGCGCCCGGCTCGGAGTAGGTCTGATCGCCGTAACCGGGCTCCTGGTAGCCCTGCTGGCCGTAGCCCGGCTGGGCGTAGCCCTGGCCTTGCTGGCCGTAGGCCGGATCCGCGTAGGCCTGATCGCCATAACCTTGCTGGCCGTAGCCCTGCTGCTGGCCGTAACCCGGCTCCTGATAGCCCGGCTGACCGTACGCGGCAGGCTCTTGGTAGCCCGGCTGGCCGTACGCGGGCTCCTGGTAACCGGGCTGGCCGTACGCGGGCTCCTGGTAGCCCTGCTGGCCGTAGCCACGATCGGCATAGCCCTGCTGCTGGCCGTAGCCCGGCTCCTGATAGCCCGGCTGGCCGTACGCCTGGCCACCCTGCTGGTAGTCGTAGCCGTTCTGGTAATCGCCGTAACCCTGCTGGCCCTCGGGTGCCGCGCCACGCGCATAGTCCTCGCGGTACGCGCCGTTCTGTGCACCACCGCGACCGGCAGGCGGTGGGGCGTACCCGCGGTTGCGTGGATCGGACTCCGCGGGCTCACGGCTCGGGTCATAGCCTGAGTTCTGCGTCATGGGGCCAGCTCCTGGTTGCGGGTTTGCAGGTCGTTGTGGCGTGGGTTCAGGGCCCCGAGCTGCTGTAGCTCCGCGACCGACGTCCGGGTCGACCCGGCCGCTAGCCCTGAACTGTCCGGTGTGCAGCGTAGGGGATGCCTCGAACGCCACGTGTACTTCGCCGTAGGTCTGCCAGCCTTGCTCGCGGATGTAATCCTGCAGGTGTTTGGCGAACGCGCGGGTGGTGAGGTCGTGATCGGCGTCCAACTGCTGATGATCGGAAGAATTGATAGTGATCACATAACTGTTGGGCGCCAACAGATGTCCGCCGTCGAGCTCTTGGACATGATCGGCAGCCTCGCGCTGCAGCGCCGCCTCCACCTCCTGGGGCACGACGTTGCCGCCGAACACCCTGGCGAACACATCACCGACGGCGCCCTGCAGACGACGCTCGAACCGTGAAACGATGCCCATCTCGGCCTCCCTTCGGTGAGCGTCTCTTCTGCTGATTCGTAACAACGACACACGTGTATGGCGTGTCGCGTATCGAGCACGTTCATTGCATGATATCCACGATCGTCCACACCTGTAACTCTTGGAAAGATCAGCAGGTTCCCGCGCTTGTCCAGCCCCCGCGTCACGGCCCCCCACACGCGATTTCGTCCTGACGCAGGGTGCGTGATACTGTCTCCGAGTCGCTCGGGCGAGTGGCGGAATGGCAGACGCGCTGGCTTCAGGTGCCAGTGTCCTTCGGGACGTGGGGGTTCAAGTCCCCCTTCGCCCACCACATAAGCGCAGGTCAGGGCTGAGATCAACGATCTCGGCCCTGTTTGCGTACACACTCCGGTACACAACGGATCTGAGGGGATTCGGCGTCGCGAACCGCTAGGACGCGACCATGGCACTACGCCGCACCCGAATCGCCCCGCTCCCACAGGGACCGACACCCACCCCGCACACCAGCGCCGCGGGCATCACCACATGGAAAGTGCGCTATCGCATTCCGCGCGCCGGCCGGACCGTCGAGACCTCACGAACTTTCGAGAACCTGCCGCGCGCGGCGTGGTTCGCAATCCTGCTGGTCAACCCTGGCGCGGTATAGGCCGAGGCGATCCTCGAGGCCATGCTCGCCGCCGAGGCCGCAGGCATTCACTTCGTCCTGTTGCGTGACTATCTGCACAGCTACGTCGACGGCCTGATCGGGATCGAGGCCGAAACCGGGCGCAATACCGGCGATTCATCGACCGCGACAGGCGACGGTGAGGCGCCCTCGCTAACCGGCTGGTAGTGCGGTGATGAGCGCGCCCCGCCGTCTCGCGGAGGGGGTCAGTGCCGCCGGAGAAGTCGTCGCCAGGCAGGTGTGGTCTGCGCCGCTGGTGAGGGTGTCGTGTTGGCTGCGGCGGGCCAGTCGCCCCAAACCCCGGTCATGGTGGTCCGTGCTGGGCCTTCACCGACGATGCGGTTGCCGATTGTCCAGGTGGCGGGCTCGTCATCCAGTTGGGCGGCGGCTAGTCCGCGGCCGTGGGTGACGGCTGCTTCTGGGGTGGGGTGTAGGGAGAGGTGCACAACCCTGCCGGTTGCCGCGGTCACGACCAGCACGCCGAGTTCGACGGAGGTTTTGTCGCGGGCCAGGCGTGCGTGCGCGGCGAGTGCGCCTCCGGGTGCGGCGCCGAAGCGGTTGACGACCTCGGCGCGGTTGTCGGTGAGTTCGAGCCACAGGCAGCGCCGGGCGATGGCGTCCTCGGTGGCGTCGAGTTCGCGGATGAGGTCGGCCATAGCCGGTGGATGTTCGGCGGCCCATCCCAGGATCAGCCGTTCGTCGGCGCAAGCGTCCCAGTACGGGAGATTCATGCGTGCGTGCGCGCCGCGGACCGTTGTCTCCCAGTCGTAGTCAGGATCGGAGACTATGCGCCGCAGTGCGCGCAGTGCTTCGGTCGGCTGGTAAGCGTCGTCAAGGATGACGCTCGCGCGCTTGCGCACTGCTGAGAGAGTGCGTTCGGTGTGTTCGGCGACCTCTTCATCGGGCAGATCCTGGCGGAGTGCGTCGATGAGTAGCTGATAGTCCTCGGCACACCAGATGGTGCCCTGCCGCGCCCGCCCTGTTGTCATGACCGAATAGTGCCATCGGGCACCGACATTCACGGTGCGTAGAGCGGAGGCTATGGAGATGACCGCCCGCACCTAGAAGGCACTGTCGAGCGGGTGGTCCGTACACCTGGTCGCGAGACACCGATGCGTTCAAACGGCTACGTGCTCATGGGCAAACCGTGACAATACTTACTCCGGATGGTCGACAACGGTGCTTTCGCCGCAGCGCCTGCGGCGAATGGTCATCCGCCCAGCTCGGGCATGGGCGTCGTCGCGGCGAACCTCGGATGCAGACACATTCATGTTCATCAGGAAGGGGGCGGTATGAGAAGCGAATCGGAGATCGCTGTGTACGAGGCACTGAAACCCGATTATCGAAGAATCGTGGATACGGTCGATCTGTTTCCGCGTGGCATCCAAGCGAGACTGATCGCGAAGATGACACACCCACGTTCGTGGGAAATCGATAAGTACGACATTGATTCCCAATATGTCAAAGCCGTCCGTGCCAAGCTGGCGAGACTCGAGTCGAAAGGTTTCGTCACGATTGAACGGACCGCCGAGTACGGAAACATCTACCGCCCGGTGAACAGTCAGCTCGATATGGCGACCTGGACATTGGATCAGGGGCGGGAGTACTACGCCGAGCGGCATGCCCGCCGCATCGGTGCCGATCAACTGGCGGTCGCGGCATATTCGATGGTGCTCGGAGTATGGCGAAACACGATTGTCGAGGATGCGCACGCGAGCAGCGGGCTCGGTCGCATCAGCGATGGCGAGATGTTCGCCGCGAACGTTGCCATCTTCCGTATGATGTGTGATTTTCTGGGGGCAGCTGATCGGACATATGCCGCATGGCATCGACTGTCTCGCGAGGTAATCCGTCCGGATCGGATCGCGGCAGGCTCAAGGACCGTCGCGGACCTGCTAGGCGAGTACTACGAAGAGTGGGCGAGAGACGCAGCAAGCGCGGTGATGTACTACGCCGAGCTGACCGAGTGCGACGACCACGACATGGAATGGTTCATCGCGGTGAAGTCCTGCTTCGGCAGTGTGCAAGGGAACTGGTTCGGCATGCCGGACTGGCCGCGAGTCGTGGATGCGTTTGTCGGGAAAGGGTTTTCAGGACTGCGACCATTGGAGGAGTACGACGAAAGCGAGATCGAAAGGTCCCCGAGACTGGTCGAACGAGCGCGTACGCCGCGAGTACTGCCGATTCCGGCCGAGGAATTGAGCGCCGGATTGCTGGACGGTCCGGACCGTATGGATCCAGAGGTCCTGGGTTGGTGCATCGGTGACGGAATTGGATTTATACGCGGCGGGCGCGAGTAGAGCGCGCGAAAGCGCGGAGGTTGGACGGCCGGCTACCCTACGTTCACTCGCGAATCGACGTAGACCAGCAACCACTGGTCGACTGCGGGCACCGGGATGAATAGGTAGCATCGGCCGCATGTCGGCGGCCAGCTCGCTAGAGAGCCTACAGGCGGTTTACAAGGCCATGCAGCAACTTGCTGGCCAGACGCCGCAAGACCGCGGGCGGCGGTTCAACGGTTGGCTCGCAGACCTGCTTCGGGACTACGGAATCGATGCCAGAGAGAATCAGCGGTCCGTTGGCGAGATCGATGTCGTTTTCGCGATCGGCGATACGCGCTACATCCTCGAAGCCAAGTGGTCGAAATCCAAAGCCGACACCGGACAACTAGCCAAGCTGCACAAGCGGGTGAGGCAGCGACTCAGCGGTACCTACGGTGTCTTCGTCTCGATGGCTGGCTACACCGGTGAGGCGCTCAGTGACCTGGTGCACGGCGATCGGCTCGAACTGATTTTGCTCGACAGTGAACACATCGAAGCCATGCTCGGCGGGGAGATCAGTCCTCAGACACTGTTGTCAGAGTTGCGCGATGCGGCGGCGTTCACGGGGAGGCCCTACACGCCGATGTCAGTTGTTCGCAGCAGAGCAGTCAATGTTACTGGTCGACCTGTCTCTAAAACCGTGGTGCACATCGAGGAAGCCTTGGAAGGGGCCGGTCCCGCGCTGCCGTCCTGGGATCCGCAACAGTCTCTACGGGCAAATCCCTCGGGACTGTATGTGACATTCGAAGGGCGCCAAGGGATTTACTGGGTCCTCGTCGCGATCCTGCTTCTGGCCAGCGTCGTCGCAGCGTTGGGTGTGATTGGGGGGCCCGGCCTTTGGCGAGTGGTCTCCGGTGTTCTAGGCATAGTGGCGCTGTGCCTGGTCGGGGGGTTCTGGCGCATGGCGATGCGGCCGGTCCGACTGGAGATCGGCGCAGCCGGCATCCAGGCTTTCTTTCCGAGGAACTGTGCCTGGATGCCGTGGGATCGGGTCGACCGCGCGGAGGTCGTCCGGGTGGACGGCAATCTTGCCGTTGTCGCGTGGAGTATGTACGCGACGGTGTATCCCACGGCTGGTGAGGCCGGGATGGGCGCGCACTATGTGCCGTCCGTTGGTGCCGTTGCGCTTTGCCCTCTAGGCCCATTGCGGGCCAAACGGCACGATGTGGCTCGAGCGCTGCAGCTCTATGGCAAGGGGCGATGCTAGGATTTGCGCGGATTCGACTACATGTCAGCCTGCTTTCACCGCATATCGGTTGTCCATCAATTCATTCCATTGACCTGCCGAGCGTGAACGGCCCAGCGCGCTGCGTAAGCGGGGAAGCTCGCCCGGACATCGATGTTCCTGCATGTATTCGACAGTAGGTACGGGATGCCGTGCGCCACAAGGCTTTCTGCTGCACGAGACAGAAGCGCCGCCGCCGCATTCGGCGCACGGGATACCCGGTCGAGGCGGCGGGGCCGGTTCCATCGTGGGGAACTGGTCGATCCATCGCCGCATCTCCGCGCTGTCCTCGAACAGCGTCTGTGCGATGTGTACCGAGATCGGAGAGGCGATCTCGATGCTGACCACGATGCTGGAGTGCGGATGGGGAGTGTCCTCGCTGATCGAGAAATAGTGCTCCACCGTGTTCACAGTGAGTGCGAGCCCGTTGCCGGGCCCATCGAACTCGAGGAGTTCACCTACCCGGGGAACCGCGGCCGCGGTCACTTGGAACGACAGCGCGGCGTCGTAACCCGGTAGCGCCGGGACACCGTGTACTGCACCCAACCCTGCGGAACTCTCCTGGACGCGCGAGACACAACTATCGGACTCTACTTCTGCCGACGCCGCCAAACAGATCGTTTCACGGCAACCGGAACAGCAGTCGGCACGGCGCGGCATCACACCCCGGCTTCAACGGTGGGAACCGACCAGATCCCACCGCGCCGAGCTTCATTGGTGTTACCGCATGGCCAGAGGTCACACAGTTCACCGATGCCGCATGGGTGTTGTCGTTGCAGGACAAGGGGAACAGCGGTAAGACGATCGCGAACAAGCACGGGTTCTTCGCTTCGGCGATGGCCGCGGCGGCGCGGATGCGCCCGAAGCCGTTGATCGCCTACAACCCGTGTGAAGGGATGCGGTTGCCGCGTCACGACAGCGCGGAGATGGTGTTCTTCGAGCTGGCTGAGTACGAACTGTTCCTGTCGGCGATGCCGCAGCGTTGGCATGCCCAGACCGAGTTCTCGTTGGCGTCGATGGCTCGTCCTAGCGAGGTCGGTGCCCTGACGCTCGGGGATGTCAATCGTGGCACTGGCGCGGTGCGGATCAACAAGGCGTTCAAGTACGCCGGGACCCGGCGGAGGTTGGGTCCGCCGAAGACCAAGCGTGGTGTGCGCACGGTCAACGTTCCATTTGAGACGTTGGATCTGTTGGATCTGGACCGTCCGCATGACGCGTTGTTGTTCCAGACCCGTCGTGGCACGCCGATTCGTCCGGCGTATTTCTATCAGGAGGCGTTCCTGTCGGCGTTGCGGGAGCTGGTCGAGATCGACGACCAGGGCCACATCGTCGTGGATCGGTTGGTGGTAAGCGGCCGAGTCCGTACACGTTGCGGCATAACGGGATCAGTTGGCGGTTGTTGGGTGGTGTGCCGATGTTCGTGGTGTCCCGCGATGCCGGGCACGACTCCTACGACACGACCTACCAACGGTATGGGCATCTCGACCGCGCCGCCAGTGCTGCTGCGGCGCAAGTCGTTGCCGTGAAGATACCGCGACTGAAAGACCTGGCCCCCGATCCGGCGGTGTAGGGCTCCGAGGCCCGGTTGGCCGATCGGACCCTCGGTCAACCGGGTCGCGTGAGGTGGCTGTTGGGTGGGTTCGAAACTGCCTGTGGGCGAGGGGGAGTGCGCAGGCTGGGCATCGATCCGGCAGCAGCTGCTATGTGATGCTGCGAATGAGGTCGACTGCCTCGCCCATGCCATACAGCTTCACCAGACGATCCAGTATCTGCTCGACGGTCTCGGGTGGACGGCTGTGCCGGGATGCGATCGCCTCGACAGCGTGTAGGGCTGTATCTGGAGAGACTGATACAGCATCGGCCGCGAACGCGGCCGGTCCGAGGATCTGAATCTGGCTCGGTACCGAAACCATTGGGAAGTCGCGCATGTTGTGAGTCACGATTGCGCCGGCGTTACCGACGACCGCTGCAGCGAGGACATGCTCGTCATCGGGATCAGGAAGGCCGAAGCTGCCCTCGTGAGGTTCCCAATTCTCCACGAGGGCATCATCGAACGCCGATTGCATCGCTTCGATCAAACGGCTCGCTTGAGCCGCCGCTAGCGTCGAATCCGCACCGCGTTCAACAAGTTTTCTAGCTTCGTGGTACTCCAGCTCTTCCAGAATCGTCTCCGACCACAGCGGCCGGTACAGACCTTCGATGGCGAGCGATAGCAGGAAGTCACGCTGGAGGCTCGGCCAAAGGACACAGGTATCCAGCACTACTGCGAACATCTGCCGATTCTTTCAGCCTTCCGCCCTCCGGCGTTCAGCAACAGCACGACGCGCTGCTCGCAGCTGCTCGCGGATCACCGCGGGGTCGTCGTCGGCGTCTATGTCGACCGCTGTTGACGCCAGAGCGTCGTACTGTCGCTGTCGACGGTTCTCTCGATAGGTGAGGACATCATCGAGCAGCAGCCGATGCCGAGTCCCGATGCGTTCTGCAGCTAGGTCGCCTTTGTCGATGAGCCGCTTGACCGTTGGCCGACTGACGCCGAGCAGGTCCGCGGCCTGCTGTGAGGTCAATGTCATGCTTCGGGGAGCAACTGTCACGGCTTTGCCTGCCAACATTGCCGCAACGACCTGTGTCAACGCCTGATGCACTTCCTGCGGAAGTTCGATCCGGTCATGCTCGTCTACACCAACAAGTGCATAGCTGGACCCGACCGTATTTCCGCGCCGCTGCGCATGAGCTTCGAGAAAGCTCAGCACGGGTGCCAACTGCTGTGGATGCTCCGCGACAAAGGTCTGTTCCTCCAACGGTTGCGCGCTCATGGCATGCCTCCCTCGCCGAATCTCGGACGATACTCAAGCGAAAGTTACGAACTATGTTTCGAAACGTTCGTTTAGCTTCTCACGTTGAGTCGATTTAGTCGAGTCACAGTTGCGCAGTGCTGGAGGACTGGCTGTGGAGACGTATCAACGCGAGACAAGTCTGCTTCGGGGCGCTCCAGTGACGCGTTCCTCGCGGCAAGCCGAACGCATTGTGTGAGGAATATTTTCTGGTACATTTTTGCGGGATGACTGGAGGTGGGATGGACGTTGTGCACGCTGCGGCCGCGCATCCGCGGATGTTGGTGCTGGCTCGGGAGTCGCGGTCGATGACTCAAGCACAGTTGGCCGAGGTGATGCAGAAGTTGGCGGGCTCGACGGGACGGGTCAGCCAGGGATATGTGAGCCGGGCCGAATCCGGGCGGCTGAGGGTGGCTGGTGACCGGCTCGAGCTCTATGCGCATGCCGTGGGGTATCCGGTGTCGCTGCTGTGCCTCACCGAGCGGGAGGTGGGGGCGGGAGCGGGTTTGGTGCACCACCGCAAGAAACAGGCCGCGGCGGCAGGTGATCTGAAGCGGATTCATGCTCTGCTCAACTTGACTCGCATCCAGCTGAACGGACTGAGGGCCCTCGCGCCTCATCGAGTGGGCAATCTGGTCCCGCGTATCGAGGTCGATGATCTGAACACTGCTGCTGATGCAGCGCGTTCGGTGCGTGAGCAGTGGGGAGTTCGTCGTGGCCGGTTGGATTCGATTGTCGAGTTGGTCGAGGGTGCGGGGGCGCTGGTTGTCTGCCGCGAGCTGGTCGCACCGGTGGCGTTGGATTCGGGTGCCGAGGCGGTGCCGGTCGATGCGGTCAGTTGCAGCCCGGATGGTGAGGATCCGCTCGTGTTGCTGAACGTGGGTACCCCGGCGGAGCGTCAGCGGTTCACCCTTGCCCACGAGCTGGGCCACATGGTGATGCATCGGATTCCGCATCCGGCTCAGGAAAAGCAGGCCAACGACTTCGCCGCCGAGTTCCTGATGCCGGTCCGCGAGATCCGCGGTGATCTGCAAGCCCGGCTGGTGACGGTGCAGCGACTACTCGACCTCAAAAACGAGTGGAATGTCTCGATGTGGGCGCTGCTTCGCCGCGCGTACACCCTCGGTGTCATCAGTGATTGGCAGTACCGCACGTTGGCGGTGGAGATGTCGAGCCTCGGCTACCGAACTCGCGAGCCTGGTGCCCTGAAACCGGAAACCCCGTCCGCCGTCGCTTCGATCGTCGCACGCCATCTCGACCAAGGAACTGACGTCACAGAGCTGGCTCGTTCCGCGTTCCTGACTGCCGACGAGTTCATCGATCTGTACGGAGCCAGACAGCACCGCGACGGGCAACATCCTGGAGTTCGTTGTACCGCAACAACAGCCAAACGAGTAGGGGAGGGTGTTCGATGACGAAGTCGGCTAGATCGAACGGTCGCTCGAGCGACATGGATGGTGTGCTGCCCGAGATTGCGCACCGAGCGGGACCGAGTCCGGTGGCGGGCCCAGTAGGTGTGCTCTACGACCAAGTCCTGCTGCATACCAACCAGCTCACAGCACGCAAGATCATTCCACTGCCACCGAGCATCGCGGGACTGGTGCTGACTGGAAAGAAGGCCGCCGTCGGCATCAAGACGATCCGGCAAAGCCATCCAGACCTTCTGCTGCTGCGGGATCCCGAAGGCTACAGCCGGATACTGGCAACCGAAGACGAGCCGTTCTTCCTCGATGATGACGAGGACGAGCAGCAGGAGCGCCTGTTTCCCCTGACACTCGACGAATGCCTGCAGGCGCAGCGGGATTGCGGAGCAAACCTGGCGCTGACCCCCACCGGGTACCTTAACGCCGGCGACAGCGACGCGCTGCGGGCAGTGGTTCGAGAAGCAGCTCGGATCGAGCGAGACGATGTGCTGGTAAGCGTCCCCCTGGACATCGCATGGCTGAACAATGACCTTATCGGCCATGTCATTGCGGTTCTCGCCACGCTCGACAAACCCAAGGCAGTGTTCCTGGGTAGCCAGTACGATCCGATGGAACGCTACAAGGACGCAGTCGAGAATCTCCGCCGACTGGTAGCCGACGCAGGCCACATTGCAGTGCTGAGGACCGACTTGACGGGCTTCGACGCCATGAGCCATGGCGCTTTTGCGACCTCGATCGGCACCGGCGGCAGCCAGCGCCACATCGTCCCTTTCGGGCAGCGCTCGTTCTCGATGCAGCAGGACCAGTCTCCGAGCGTGTTGTTCGAGGAGCTCATGTCCTTCCACAAGGGATCCACACTCGCTCGCCGGTTCGCAAACGCTCGGCCACCGGTATGCACGTGCACATCATGCGGCGGACGCAAACTGGATACGTTTCTCAGCAGGGACGACTCCATTGCCGCGCACCGTCACGGTATGTACACCTGGGCTTCGTGGGTGAATGACATGCATGCGCAACCCACGGTCGCCCACAGGGCGGTCTGGTGGAAGAACCGATGCCACACGGCCGCTGGTTACGCTGAAGTCGTCAACGCCCAGATCAATCAGCCCGACGGGTTCGAGGCTCCGAAGACTTTGAAAGCATGGGCTGAGTTGGCGCCGTGGTGGTCGGTGTCGGGGACTACCCGCCAAGCCCAGACGCGATGACCTGCCTATAAAGCTCCTCGGCGAACCACCACTGACCGCACGAATGACGGTGGCGCACATACGGCTGCGGATCTACCAGCATTCGCAACCCACTGCTCGAGAAGACGCAGATCCCGATCCCGAAAAACGACGCCTGCACCCGCGCGTCGTCCAGATCATCGGGGACCGAGCGCAGCAGCATGACCCGGCTACAGAACGGCGCGAACTGACCCGCCGAGCGTAAGCCGTCCTTCCACGTGAGACTGGAGACGACGGCAAACTGCGGCGACAGCGGCGGCACCGCTTGCCGGGTGCACTGGCCCTCAACGATGTCGACAATCCCAGCTGGTGCTCGCCGCAGAAGTCGGCGCTCGCGGCCTGTGAGATCCTTCACAGCAATGGGCAGTCCGATCGGTAGACCCATCAACACATCCAACAGATCCATCTGAGTGACCGCTGCCAAGCCACTCGCCTGGCGCCGTGTGATCTCCGCAGCGTTAGGGAGATAAGCAACCCCCACTGTGGTGTTGAACACCCGCACAACCGCGGACGAGGATTGCTCCAGTGTGTCGTTCGCGTGCCGGGCCGTAGCGACGGCCCGTGCCGCTTCGGCCATGCCAGCACGACTCACGACGCCTCCACCTCGATTTCCGCTAACCGTTGCGCAAGGGACGAAACGGTGTTCCAAAATCCATACTCCCGCCGTCGGTACCAGCAACGGCGATCACCAGTGATCTGACCCAATCGTTCAACCAGACCTGCGTTCAGCAGGTCGCGGATCGGACCGTAGTACACGCTCGCGGCGACGGTTCGGTCTTCAGCGAGCTGGGACAGGTTAACTCCCTGATCGCCGCTCTCGGCCAGTGCCGTCAGGAGTTCGAGCCGGTAGCGATTGCCGAACAAGGCGGCCGACATCTGTCGCTCCGGTGGGCACCCGGCTAGAACCATGGACCTAGATTAATGATTAGTGAATCATGAATCAAGCGATCGTTTTCAAGGCGACACGCCGAAGGTGATCCCCCATCGGGAATGTTGACCGCGTCAACACCTCGGCGTTACCGTAGCGATCGTCAGCGTGCCGAAGTCACGTGAACAGCAGGATTTAGCACCGAAATGCACCCGTGATCAGGGGGAACTGGTAGTTCTGGTCCCCTTCGCCCACTTCACTCGTGGAAGGCCCATGCTCACACAGAGCGTGGGCCTTTCTCGTTTCGTCGATCTTGTGGGGCGGGGCCCCACGCCCCGCCTCGGAGGGGCTTTGCCCCCCGAACCCCCCATTCCTGAGTCGCATACATTTCGCTGGCGCTCATGGGCGGTGTGCAGTGTGGTGGGTCTGTGGGTGTGTGTCGCAGCACAGTGGGACGGGTTAGGCGTGTCGGGTGGGGTGGTTCGTGGGGGAAGGGGGCTGGGGGACCCATCCGTTCGGTGGTCGGTGACGAACGTGCAGTGAGTCTTTGTTCGTTGTCTTTGGCTGCGGGGCATGCCGCTGTCTCGGTTGTCGGCACCGGATCGAATGCTGGTGCTGGGCGCCTTTGTCGATGTGGGGGTCTGGAGGATGTCTCAGGGAGGTCGGCGGGGGGTTTTGGCTCGGGTGGCTGTCACGATGGCGCGGCAGCGGCGGTGGGTGTTCGCGGGGTGGGGGGTTGCGGTGGGGATGGGGTTGATCGGGCTTCCGTGTTTGCTCGGGTCGTTGCTGGCACCGCCTACCGAGGTTGCGGGGTCGGAATCGCAACGGGCGAGCCGGATTCTGGCCGATGCGCTGCCTACGCTCGGGGACGAGTCGGTGATCGCGGTGCTGCATTCGGAGGGGCTGCGGGCGTCGGATCCGCCGTTTCGCCGGGCGATCACGGCGGGTATGCGATCGCTTGCGCACGAGGCGGATGTGTCGGGGGTGCTGCTGCTTCCGGTCGCGGGAGATCCCACGCGGGAGATTGCGCTGCCGGAGACGTTCGAGGCCTGGCGGGCGAGTTTTCACGATGAGCACACGGCCTACGTCTATGTGGGTCTGGCCGGCGACGACCGCCGGCGGCAGCAGCGGGCGCCTGTGTTGCAGGACCTGGTGACGGACGCGGTGCACGGCGCGTCGAACGGCGAGGTGCAGGCGTATTTGCTGGGCGTCTCGGGGTTCGGGCAGATCATTCAGGGCGTCGAGATCACCGACCTGATGCACATCGAGTTGGTGGCGCTGCCATTGGCGATCGTGGTGCTGTGGTGGGGGCTGCGCAGGCCGGTGGCCGCGCTGGTGCCGATCGTCGTCGCGGGCGCGTCGGTCGTCACCACCCTCGGCGTCTTCGCCTTACTGACCGGAGTCTTCACCGTCGACGGCATGCTGTTGGTCGGGGTGAGCGCCCTCGGTCTGGGCATCGGTATCGACTATGCGCTGTTCGTACAGAATCGATATCGGGAAGAGCTGGCCGCCGGTGGGCAGCCGACGCAGGCGATCGCGACGGCGATCACGACCACGGGGCGCACCGTCCTGTATTCGGCGCTGATCCTGTCCTCGGCGTGTATGGCGTTGTTCCTGGTGCGCTGGCATGTCTTCCTGCAGATGGCGATCGGGATGATCGCGGTGGTGGTCGTCGTGTCGGTCGCGGTGCTCACGTTGCTGCCCGCGGTGCTCGTCACGGTCACGCCGGTGCTCGACCGGCAATGGCCGCGCCGCGCCGAAACCGGCGCGGGCGAGCGGCTTTCGCGCTGGGCAGAGCATCTGATGCGGCATCCGTGGCCGTATGCGTCGGCGGTGATCGCGGTGCTGATCTGTGCGGCGATACCGGCCGGCACGATGCGGACGGGGATCGACCTGGAACGCGGCGCGCTGGACGGCACCGCCTACCTGACCGGTCTGCAGCTCAGCGAGCGGGACGTGCCGAGTGCGACCGGGGCGCTCGCGCTCGCGCTGCGCCAGCCCGCGACGGCGCCGCTGCCCGACCCGCAGGGCTTGGTCGCCGCCCTGCGCGCGGATCCGGGCGTCGACGCGATCGCCACGATCGATGACGGCGACAGTGTCACAGCGCTTCTGGTCTTGACGAAGTACCCCATCGATTCGCCGGAACTCCCGGATCTGGTGGGGCGCATCCGAACCCGGATAATTCCGGCCGCGGCACCGCCCGGCGTCTCGGTGCTGGTCGGCGGCCCGGGCGGCCATATCGCGGACATCGTCGCGGAGACCTCGGCGAAGTTGCCGTGGGTGATCGGGTGCGTGCTGATGCTGTTGTTCGTGCTGCTGATCGCGGTGCTCCGCAGTCTGGTGCTGCCGCTGAAGGCGATCGCTATGGCGCTGCTGTCGGCGGGCGCCGCGTACGGGCTCACGGTCCTGGTTTTCCAGCGCGACGGCCACCCGATCTGGGCGCAGGTGCCGTTGGTCGCCTTCGCCCTGTTGTTCGGGCTCTCCACGGATTACGAGTTGTTTCTGGTGCGGCGGATCCAGGAGGAGTATCTGCGCACCGGGGACAACCGCCGATCCGTGGTGGTGGGGTTGCAGAGCACGGCGCGGCCGATCTCGCTGGCCGCGATCATTCTCGCGGTGGGATACGGCAGTCTGCTCGTGTCGAGCCTGAACGGCTTGCGGCAGCTCGGCTTTGCCGTGGCGGTGGGCCTGCTCATCGACGCGACACTGATCCGGCTCGTGCTGGTGCCCGCGCTGATGCAGATCCTGGGCCGGTGGAACTGGTGGTTTCCCGGCGGCGGAAATATCCCCAAGGTGTGTATAACTACCGATATCCACAAGGTGTGCACAACCGTGAAATCCGCCCAATAGGCGTTATTTTCGGCTATTTCGTATTCGTGTACACGGTTGTTCTCAATTGTCGAAACGTGGTCGCGCAGCGAACTGCGCCGCGCATTCACATCGGACATTTCGGGCCGGACTCGAGTTGGAAAGGTCTCGGGCGGAAGTTAATTGAGAACGGTTCTGATGAGCGTTGTTGGTGGTCACGGGATTTAAATAGGATCTTCCTCGCGTTTCGCGCTGGATTATTCAAATGTTCATCTACGCTTGCGGCGGCTCACACCGGAGTGGTCACTTCGCTAATACCTGCATTCGTCGGGGATTTGGTGCCGCTGCTCCCGGTTACGGCTTGTCATGCACCTCTCCCTCAGCTGAAGGATCAGGTATGAACATGTTCAAAACACGGCACCGCCGATATGGGCGGGCAACGATGTTGGCCGCGGGTGCCGCGGCCGTGATTCAGGTGGCCGCCGTCGGTTTCGCCGCGGCGTGCCCGTGCGCCTCCGACGATTATGTCCCGATTCAGCCCGCCTTGACTCCGCCGGCGATGCCCGCCGACGATCAGGTGTTTCTCAATCCGCCGCGCGAAGTGGTCGCGGCGAAGCAGCCGGGCGAGATCATCGCCGCGCGCGAAGTGCGTCCCGCGTTCCAGTCGATCGTGCAGCCCGATGTCGATGCCTGGCAGCTGTCGTACCGATCGAACAACAGCCGGGACGAGCCGATCGCCGCGGTGACCACGGTGATGAAGCCGCGCGGCAAGGCCCCGACGAACCTGGTGTCGGTGCAGATCCCGGAGGACGCGGTCGCGGCACATTGCGCACCGTCCTACACCAGCCAGGTGCTGGCGCTGCCGCCGAACTACGCGGGCACGATGGGCCCGAACTTCATGCTGCCCATGGCGCTTTACGCGGTCACCAAGGGCTGGGCCGTCTCCATCCCGGACCATGAAGGCCTGCTCTCCGCCTTCGCCGCCGGCCCGCTGGCCGGCCGGATCACCCTCGACGGCGTCCGGGCGGCGGAGAACTTCAAGCCGATGGAACTGCGTCAGGGACGCGACACGAAGGTCGGTCTGTGGGGCGACTCGGGCGGCTCGATCCCGACCATGCATGCCGCCGAACAGCGCGCTTCCTACGCGCCGGACGTGAACCTGGTCGGCACCGTCTCCGGTTCCACCGCGTCGGATCTGCGCGACCTGGTCGACTATCAGAACAACGGACCGGCGGCCGGCACCGTGTTCGCGGGCATCATCGGGCTGACCCGGGAATACCCGGAATTGCAGCAGTATGTCGACCAGCACATCAACCCGCTGGGTCAGGGACTGCGTTCCGTGCACAGCAATGTATGTCAGGGCTGGTCGGTAATGAGCTTCCCCAATCTGAACATCAAGGGATTGTTCGATACACCGGACATGACGCGTGAGCCGGTGCCGAGCAGGTACCTGGACATGGTCAAGATGGGAAATACGACGCCCGACCGGCCGACATATATCTTCCAGTCGATGGGTGACTGGGTTATGCCCGCGTACGCGACCGACCGACTGGTGGACACCTACTGTCAGAATGGTGGCCAGATCACTTACCGGCGCATCCAGATCGGCGAATCCTATTCGCAGGCGTTCCTGTCGGTCCCGGGGACATATCAGTGGCTGCAAGAGCGGTTCGACGGCGTCCCGGCCGGCGGCGGCTGCAATAGGCAGGACCTCATGGCCATCTCGAAGGATGATTCGCCGGAGATGAACGAGTGGGTGTCGATCGTCGGTCCGGAGCTGACCGCGGCCGCAGCCAAACCCGCCTAATTGCCCGGCCAGGCGTCGTAGTCACCGAAAGAAGGCCCGGTCCACCAGGATCGGGCCTTCTCGCTAACCGGGGGAAGTCAATACACAACGCGTGCCCCGATAAATCGTCGGCATACAGCGATTGCAATGGGTACACAGCGATTCGCTGGCGGCGTCGGCGCGCATCCGGTTGACCAGATCCGGATCGTGCAGCAGCGCACGGCCCATCGCGACGAACTCGAACCCGTGCGCCATCGCCGTGTCGACGGCCGCGCGCGAGGCGATGCCGCCGAGCAGCACCAGCGGGAGCGCGAGTTCGGCGCGGAAGCGCAACGCCTCGTCGAGCAGATAGGTCTCGTGGTACGGGTAGCTGCGCAGGAATCGCCTGCCCGCCAGGCGAATACCCGCGCGCTGCGGCTGCGGGAACGAATCGGCGAACTCGCGCAGCGGCACGTCGCCGCGGAACAGATACATCGGATTGCGCAGCGAGCTGCCGACGGTGAGCTCGAGCGCGTCGAGGTGGCCGTCCTGGGCCAGCCACCGTGCGACGGTAAGGCTTTCGGCGCCGCCGAACCCGCCGCGCACCCCGTCGTCCATGTTGAATTTCGCCAGCACCGCGAGCTCGCCGCCGACCTCTTGGCGCACCGCGTCCGCGGTCCGCCGGGCCAATTCGGCGCGCTGCTTCAGGGTGCCCCCGTACTCGTCCGAGCGTTTGTTCAGCGCCGGACTGAGGAACGAGCTGATCAGATAGTTGTGCCCGAAATGCAGTTCGACGGCGTCGAATCCGGCCGCCACCGCCAGCCGGGCGGCGCGGGCGTGCGCGGTGATGATGCGCTGGATGTCGTCCGCCGTCGCCGCCTGGGTGAGCCGCAGACTGATCGGACTGAACTGCCTGCTCGGCGCGAGTGCGGGCGCGCGATTTGAGGCCGCGTTCGCCACCGGGCCGGCATGACCCAGCTGCGCCGACACCGCGCCGCCCTCGGCGTGCACCGCGTCGGTGAGCCTGCGCAACCCGGGCACCGCCTCGGGCCGCATCCAGATCTGGTGCCGGTCGGTCCGGCCCTCGGGCGCGACCGCGCAGTAGGCGACGGTGGTCAGCCCGGCCCCGCCCGCGGCGACGGCGCGATGGAATTCGATCAGCTCGTCGGTGACCAGGGCGTCCGGCGTGCGGCCCTCGAACGTCGCGGCCTTGATGATCCGGTTGCGCAGCTGAACCGGCCCGAGCCTGGCCGGTTGGAACGCGTCGTGCGGCATCTGCCCAGACTAGAACGTGTTCCAGTTCGATGGTCGGGAATCGAGATGGCGGAAGTGTCTTGACTCACAATGAGAACCTGTTCTAATTCAAGGCATGCGCAGATATGACGGCCGCCGGGTGGTGGTGACGGGAGCAGGCTCCGGCATCGGACAGGGCATCGCCCTCCGCCTGCTGGACGAGGGGGCCCAGCTGGTCGCCGCCGACATCGATGAGCCGGGGCTGGCGGCCACGGCCGAGAAGGCAGGCGACGCCGCCGAGCGACTGCGGACGGTCGCGGTGAACGTCGCCGATCCGGAGTCGGTGCGCGCGGCGACCGAGACCGCGCTCGGCTTCCTCGGCGGGCTCGACGTGCTGGTGAACGGAGCGGGCATCCTGCGCCCGGCCCGCACCCACGAGATGCCCCTGGACGCCTGGAACCAGGTGATCGGGGTGAACCTGACCGGCACCTTCCTGGTGACCCAGGCGGCGCTGCCCGCGCTGGTGGAATCGGGGCACGGCGTGGTCGTGAACATCTCCTCGACCGCGGCGTTCAGCGCCGCGCCCTACCTCGCGGCCTACGCGGCATCGAAGGGCGGGGTCAACGCGTTCACCCACGCGATCGCGCTGGAGTACGCCAAGCAGGGGCTGCGCGCGGTGAACATCGTGCCCGCGGGCATCACCAGCGGGATCACCACGAAATCGATCCGGGATCAGCCGGAAGGCTTCGATCCGAAGCTGTTCGCCCGGATGACCGGCTGGCTCAACGGCGGCGCGCTCGGCAGTCCGGAGGACATCGCGGGTGTGGTCGCGATGGTCGCCTCCGACGACGGACGCTACATGACCGGCACGGAGATCCGGATCGACGGCGGCGCGTTGATGTAAGCGGCTACGCGCGGGTGGCGATCAGCAGATGATGCGGGATCGGCGGATCCAGCAGCGGTTCCGCGGCCGGACGGTTCGCCGCGGGCACCGGTTAAATTTGGATCATTGGCGTTTCGAATACTGTCCCGAAGGCGTTCGTTCCGGTTCGATCGGATGCCGTGCCGACCCGAAAGACCGTGATGCGCGTTCCGCTGATCCTGCTCGCCGCCTGTTCGACCGCGTTGCTGACCGCGGGGCCCGCCTCGGCGACCGGCGCGTGGGGGCCGCTGGCACCGCCGAACCCGTACCTCGGGCCGCTCGGCACCTCGACGATGCACGGGGACGCCGGTTCGTCGGATGCCACTCCGTTGGCGGGGCCCGGTCCGGGTGCGCCCGTCTCGGCCTATCCGCTGGCGTCGGCCTGCCCGACGCTGCTGGAGGGGTCGGACAACCTGGTGGTCGCGTTGTGCACGGCGATCGTCGGACAGGCACCGGTCGTGCAGCTGATCGATCCGGCGTCGCCCGGACCGGTCGGGTCAGCGCTGGCCGCGTTGCCGCTGACCAAGGGCAGCCTGCTCGGCGGCGTCTACGCGTATCTGGACAACAACGACAAGCTCGTCGTCGTGGACGGCGGCAATCGACTGCTCCGCGTCGGCCACGCCAGGGACGCGGCGGGGAAGTGGCGGCTGGACAGCGAGCAGCTGGCGGACCTGTCGGCGGTGATTCCGGTGGGGGACAACGTGACCGGGTTGGTGCCGGACTGGGCGGGCAATATCTGGTTCGCCACCGGGAAGGGCGTCGTCGGCCTGGTCGCGCCGTCCGGTGCTGCGGTCACAGTGACGTTGCCCGCCGATGAGCAAGTGGCGAACAGCATTTCGGCGGCGCCGAGCGGACGGATCGCGGTCGCGACCACGCATGCGCTGTACGAACTGCGGGCCGGCTCGTCCGGTCGTCCCGAAGTGCTGTGGCGCGCACCGTATGCGCGCGGCTCGGCGCGTAAACCGGGACAGCTCAGCTGGGGTACCGGATCCACACCCACCTACTTCGGCCCGAAGACCGGCGCGGACTACCTGACCATCGTCGACAACGCCGACGGTCAGGTCAACGCGCTGGTATTCCGTTCCGGAACCGGACAATTGGTGTGCTCGCAGCCGGTGCTGACGAAGGGCGGTGCGGGGAGCGAGAATTCGCCGGTCGGCATCGGGCGCTCGCTGTTCGTCGCGAGTACCTACGGCTATCCGTATCCCGCGGTGCCGGAGGGCGCGGGTCCGGCGGTGCCGCCGGCCGCGCCGTTCACCGGTGGGATGACCCGGGTTGATGTGGACGACAACGGATGTCACACGGTCTGGGAGAACACGGTGCGCAGCGCGGCGGTTCCCCATCTATCCACAGCCGATGCCGCGTTGTACACAGTGACCCGGCTCGGTGCCGAGGTCACCACACCGTTGGACGGTTACGCGTTCACCACGGTCGATCCGGATACCGGTGCGGTGACCGCGAGTAGTCCGTTGCCCGGCACCATCGTCGACGATCCGTTGCAGACGTCGCCGTTGATCACGCATCGGCGACAGGTGTTGCAGGGCACGGTCACCGGGATTCTGCGCGTCGGTTGAGTGCGGGCGGCGTCGCCGCCCGTTCGAGCCACCGCCGGTGGATACCCGTGCTGCACAGCCGAGTTCACGGTTTGTGCACATCCCCGGTGCCTGTGGATAAATCTGTGTGCTGCTCGAGGAGCATCGATCGGCACCCACCTGTGTTTCCGTGCTTTCTGGGCGCGATATTGCGCCGCACGGGGTTTGGTGACGACGGCTGGTGGCTGTGGATGATCCTGTGTGTTGTTTCGGGATGGCCGAATGCCGTTCACCTTCGCGTTGCCTGCCTGAGCTCGAGCGTTGCGCCGCAATCGACCCCGAACCGCCTGGCTGCTGCCTGTGCATGACCGTCCCCATGGGTGGGGAGAACGGTGCGCGAAAGCTGTTGGGTGAGTGCTGCCTTTGGGGATGGTGCCGCGATACCGAGGTGTGGACATCGATCGGATCGGTCGTTGCCTGCACGGGTGCCTGTGCACAGTCCGGGTCCTGTCCACAGCGGTGGAGCGTTGCCGACCCCCAGGCTGTGGACGGGTGCGGTCGTGGGCCGCGGCACGACAAGCGCCCCAGTTGTGCGCCTTTCGGCGTGTTGTACCGGTGTGTCCCGTTTGGGGAAAGCTTGCCGCAGTGCCGATTTCGCCGCATTCGCCGGTTCCGCGGGGGTGGTGAGGCGAAGATCACACCCCTGCTCGAGGCTGCGGCCGTGGTGCTGAACCGGCGCCGTCGAGGCGCTCGATCAGGCGCCTTTTCGCGTCTGGTTATTCCTGATCTTGACCAGACGCATGCATGTCCACGGGCGGTTCAACCAGGTATGTGTCGTGTTAATTACGCTGTAAACAAACCTGTGGTCGCTTTCTGTTCATCCAGTGTCCAGCTAACTCGGTTTTCTGGGCTGAATCAGCAGGTCGTTGCCCCTGCGTGCCTGCCATGGAGATGTCTATGCCGAGGGCGCAGCTAATCGTTCGAACAATGTTTGTACCGCCACTAAGTGGACACAGACGGACCTGCGGATTCGTACGATCGAGTACTTCTCGGCTGTTCGAATGGCGCAAAAACAGACAGCTGCAAGTTAGCTGGAAGTCTGAAAAACCATGCTCTCACAAGGGTTTGCTGGCGTGCTGCTTTATACGCTTGACACCAGCGAGGAGGGTTGCATAGGGATAACGATTGTGTAGAGTCGACGGTAACGCTGGCCGCAGCTGAGCATGACTCGCTGCGGCCAGCGGAACTCAAATGGGGGACATCGCAACCGATCCGTGACACGGCGTTGCTGTCCAGTACCCGAACCCACTTCGCTCAGTGTGTGCTCGACGTTGTCTACCGACCGTCGTCCGACCCGGCGAGCGCGTCCGCCGCCTTCGCCAGCACCACCCGGCGGCCCACGCCGAACACATAGAGCAGGAACAACGCCTCTGCGGTGAACCCGATCGCGATGCGCACCGGAGCGGGCAGAGCGCTCGGCGTCACGAAACCCTCGATGCAGCCACACACCAGCAGCACCCCGACCAACCCGAGCGCGATGGTCGCGGTCGCCCGGCCCTGTCGCGCCACCGCTTCGAGGCGACTCAGCCGGCCCGGATCGATTAGAGTCCAGCCGAGTTTCAGCCCGGCCCCGCCCGCCACGAAGATCGCGGTCAGCTCCAGCGTCCCGTGCGGCAGGATGAAGCCGAAGAACGAATCCAGCCGCCCCGCGTCGGCCATCAACCCGGCCGAGACGCCGAGATTGAGCGCGTTCATGAACAGCAGATACACCGCGGGCAGGATCAGCACCCCGGTGAACAGCGCGATCGCCGTCACCCAGGCATTGTTCGTCCACACCTGCGCGGCGAACGCGCCCTGCGGATGCTCGGAGTAATAGGACTCGAACGCCCCGCCCCGCTCGGTCAGCCCGCCGGTGTCCCGTGGAATGCCGAGAACCGTACGCGCGGAATCGAATCGGGCCACCCAGACGGCCAGCCCGGCGGACACCAGCAGGAAGGCCGCGGCCACGCCGGCCCACCACGGCCAGCTCCGGTACAGCGCGGCCGGGAAACGGTGGGTGAAGAACCGGCCGATCTCCGACCAGGTGTCGCCGCGGCCGCCGAGCACCCGCCCGCGCGCCCTGGCCAGCAGCGCGCTCAACCCGGCGATCAGCTCCGGGTCCGGGCTGTGCGACTGCAGCCGGGCCAGCTGCTGGGACGTGCGCCGGTACAGCGTGACGAGTTCGTCCGCCTCGGCCCCGGTGAGCCTGCTCCGCCTGGCCAGATAATCCAGCCGCTCCCAGGCCCTCCGATGTGCGTAGCTGTACGCGTCGACATCCACAGGCTTGCCTCCCACTACCGCCGGTCGGAAGAATGCTATCGACATGGCTGAATTCACCACTGGCGAAGCGGTCGCGCTAGAGCTGCCGATCGCCCGGATCCCCACCAGGGCCACCGCGTTCCTCGTCGACGTGGTGGTGCAGCTCATGCTGGCCACGGCGCTGTTCGTGCTGACCGTCAGCGTGCTGCTGCCCAGCGGGGCGGACACCGCCTGGCTGAACGTGGCCGTGCTGGTCACCATCGTCGGGGTGCTGGTCGGCTACCCGGTGATCTGCGAAACCGCTTCGCGCGGACGCACGTTGGGCAAGTTGCTGCTCGGGCTGCGGGTGGTGCGCGCGGACGGCGGCCCGATCGACTTCCGGCACGCGCTCACCCGCGGGCTGGCCGGCGCGATCGTCGACTTCTGGATGCTCGGCGCGTTCGGCGCGGTCGCGGTGCTCACCTCGATGTGCTCGCCGAACGCGCGCCGGGTCGGGGACGTGCTGGCCGGCACGGTGGTGGTGCACGCGCAGCGGTCGCTGCCCGCGCCGCTGCTCGCGGTCGCGCCGCCGTGGCTCGCGGGCTGGGCCGCGCCGCTGCCGCTGGCCATGCTGCCGGACGATCTGGCGCTCGCGGTGCGGCAGTATCTGAGCCGGTTCCGGACCCTCACGCCGGTGGTGCAGCACGAGCTGGGCAGCGCCCTGGTCGGCGCGGTGTGCGCGCGGCTGCAGGTGCCGCCGCCCAGCGGGTATCCGCCGTTGCAGGTGCTCGGCGCGGTGATCGCCGAGCGGCAGCGCCGGGCGCTGCCGCCGCCGATGTTCCCGGTGTTCGGACCGGTGCCGCTGCCGGTCGGGCGGTAGTTACCGGTTGGCCGCGACGTAGTCGTCGATCTCGCGCAGGAACGCGTCCAGCCGGCCCGGGGTGATCCACGACGCGCGGAACGAGTTCTTCGCCAGGGCCACCAGCTGATCGAGGTCGAGGCCGGCGTGCTCGGCGAGCGCGACGTAGTTGTCCGCCGCGTACGCGCCGAAGTAGGCGGGGTCGTCGCTGTTGATCGTCACGGTGAGCCCGCGGTCCAGCAGCGCGACGATCTCGTCGGACTTCATCAGGGTGGTGACGAACGAGTTCGAGACCGGACAGCAGGTGAGCCCGATGCCCCGGCCCTTGGCCAGCTCGACCAGCCGGTCGTCCTCGACGATGTTGGTGCCGTGGTCGAGCCGGTCGACGGCGATGTCCTCCAGGGCCTGCCGGATGTGCTCGATCGAGTCCTGCTGATCGATGTCGCAGTGCATGGTCAGCAGGAAGCCCTCGCGGCGGGCCCGGGCGAACACCGCGGCGAACTTGCTCGGCGGATTGCCGCGCTCGTCCGAGTCGAGCCCGACGCCGACGATCCAGTCGCGGTAGGGCAGCGCCTCGAGCAGGGTCGCCATCGCGTACTCGGCGGAGTAGTCGCGCAGGAAGCACAGGATCAGCTCGGCGGAGATGCCGAACTCGCGCCGGGCCCGCACGATCGCCGAGCGGTATCCGTCGATCACGGTGGCGAACGGGACGCCGCGGCCGGTGTGCGCCTGCGGATCGAAGAACATCTCGACGTGCCGGACGCCCTGGGCGTGCGCCTTGGTCAGGTAGTCGAAGGCCAGGTCGTGGAAGTCCGCGGGTTCCAGCAGCACCCGCATGGCGGGGTAGTAGACCTGGAGGAACGAGGTCAGGTCGTGGAACTGGTAGGTCTGCTTGACCTCGTCGACCGTCTTCTCCGGCAGTTCTATCCCGTTGCGCTGGGCCAGCTTGAACTTCAGCTCCGGCTCCAGCGTCCCTTCCAGGTGCAGATGCAACTCGGCCTTGGGCAGCCCACGGACAAACGCGGCGAGATCAGACATGGACTCCATGATGCTCCGCGCTACATCGTTCCGGACTGTTTGAGTTCCAGGTATTCGTCGGCGAGGGCTTCGGGCAGATGGTCAGGAGAAGCGGCGACCACCGCGATTCCCCTGCGCCGCAGCGACTCCTGCACCAGCGCGCGCTCGGCGAGGATGGATTCGGCGGCGGCCGCGGGGTAGAGGTCGGCGCGGGTCGCGCGGGTGGCGGCGGCCGCGGCGACGTCGGGGTCGGTGACCGAGACGATGAGCACGCGATGGCGCTGGGCGAGGGTCGGCAGCACCGGGAGCAGGTTCTCCTGCACCGCGGCGCCGTCCAGGCTGGTGAACCAGACGACCAGGCTGCGGCGGCGGGTGCGCTGGATGGCGGCGCGCACCAGGCCCGCGCTGTCGGTGTCGACCAGAGCCGGGGTGATCCCCGCCAGCGCGTGCATCAGCTTGAGCTGCAAGCCTTTTCCGCTGATCCCGCGCACCTCGGCGCGCGGCTCCCGGTCGTAGGCGAGCAGGTCGACCGAGTCACCCGCGGCGGCGGCCAGCCCGCCGAGCAGCAGCGCGGCCTCGATGCTCGCGTCCAGGCGGGTGCCGTCGCCGACCCGGCCCGCGCTGATCCGGCCGGTGTCCAGCAGCATCAGCATGTGCCGGTGCCGTTCCGGGCGCCAGGTGCGCACCAGCACGTCGGTGGCGCGGGCGGTGGCGCGCCAGTCGATGCCGCGCACGTCGTCGCCCGCGACGTACTCGCGGAACGAGTCGAATTCGTCGCCCTGCCCGCGCAGGTTGGCCACGTTGCGGCCCTCGAGTTGTTGCAGCCGTTTGACTTTCGAGCGCAGCAGGCGCTCGCTGCGGAACGCGGGCAGCGCGCGCACCCGGGCCGGCACGCTGCGGCGGGTCTGCCTGCCCGCCAGGCCGAGCGGGCCGATCAGCCGCACGGTCACCTGGCCGGCCACCCGGTCGCCGCGGTAGGTCGGGGCCAGCGTGGTGTGGAAGCGGACCAGCGTGGCCGGGGCCAGATCCAGTGTGTGCGTGCGGTTCCCGGTGCGGGCGCTGTCCGGCCAGTCGTCCCACACGGTGCCGCGCAGCGGGCGGGCGCCGTTGTTCACCGCGACCAGTTCCACCTCGGTGGAGCGGCCGAGCCGGACCGTGGTCAGCGGCGCCCTGGACAGCGCGAGGTCGCGGGCCCGGCCGACCGAGACGAGGTCGACGAGCAGCGCGGCGGCCAGCGCGCTGGTCGCGAGCAGCACGCCGAGCAGCGACGGAACGACGAAGGTGACCAGCAGCGCGAGCACGCCCGCCGCGGCGGCCAGCCGACCGGTGACGACCACGGACTACACCGGAACCGGGACCGAGAGCAGCAGCGACGACATGACACCCTCGGTGGTCACGCCGTCCAGCTCCGCCTCCGGCCGCAGTTGCAGCCGATGCCGCAGCACCGTCACGGCAAGGGCTTTGACGTCGTCGGGGGTGACGAACGCGCGCCCGTTCAGCCAGGCGAACGCGCGCGAAGCGGCCATCAGCGCGGTGGCGCCGCGGGTGGACGCGCCGTGCTGCACGGCGGGGGACATGCGAGTAGCGCGGCACACGTCGACCATGTAGGCCAGCACCTCGGGACTGATCGTCACCTTGGCGATCGCGGCCCGGCCGGCCAGGATGTGCGCGGGCCCGGCCACCGGCCGCAGCCCGGCCGCGGCCAGGTCGCGCGGATCGAAGCCGGCGGCGTGCCGTTGCAGGATGCGGAATTCGTCGTCGCGGCCGGGCAATTGGACGTCGACCTTGAACAGGAACCGGTCCAGCTGCGCCTCCGGCAGCGGATAGGTGCCCTCCTGCTCGATCGGGTTCTGGGTGGCGATCACCACGAACGGATCGGGCAGCGGCCGCGGCCGGCCGTCCACCGAAACCTGGCGCTCCTCCATGGATTCCAGCAGCGCCGACTGGGTTTTCGGGGGCGTGCGGTTGATTTCGTCGGCGAGCAGCAGGTTGGTGAAGACCGGGCCGTGCCGGAAGGTGAACTCGGCCGAGTGCGGATCGTAGATCTGCGAGCCGGTGACGTCGCCGGGCATCAGGTCCGGGGTGAACTGCACCCGGGCGTGGTCCAGTTCCAGCGCCGTCGCCAAGGCCCGCACCAGCAGCGTCTTCGCCACGCCGGGTACGCCTTCGAGCAGCACGTGCCCACGGCACAGCAGCGCGAGCACCAGGTACATGATCGCGGCGTCGTTGCCGACCACCGCCTTGCCGATCTCGGCGCGCAACGCCGCGAACGCCGCCGCCGCCTCCTCGGCGGTGGGGGTGTGGTTGGTGTCCTTGGTGGGGATGGTCATCCGACCTCCAGTGTCATGCGGGGGTTCCCGCGCCCCGTCGATGGGCAGCGTGCGTGTCTCATCCGACCTCCGCTTCGATCCAGTCGAGCTGGGTGGCCACGAGTTCCAGCGTTTCGGCGTCCGGCACCGGCCCGAACAGGGCGAGTCCGAGCTGGTTCGGATCCTGGCCGGTGCGCGCCGCCACGGCGGCGATCAGCCGGTCCGGCGGAGTGTCCGCGGTCATCCCGAGCGGCGGGCGGATCCGGCGCAGGGTCGCCGCGCGCAGCTTGTTCGCGACGTGCTCGTGGTCCTTCGAGCGCCGGTACAGCGCGGCCTGCCCGGCGAGCAGCTCGTTCGCCGCCACCTCGACCGGGCGTGGTTCGCGCACCAGTGCGCCGCGACGGCGCGCCCGCCACCACACCACCAGGGCGGCGGCGATCAGGAATTGCAGGCCACCGAAGAAGACGGGGGCGGGCAACCGGTCCCAGATGGCGTCGTCACCGGTGCCGAAGCCGGAACCGCCGGAGTCGCGCGGTGGTCTGGTGCGCGGGATATCCGGTGGCTGCTGCGGGGTCGGCGCGTTCGGCGCGCCGCAGGACTGGAGGGAGGCGTAGAGCAGGAGCAGCAGCACGGCCGCGCCCGCCACGGCGGCCCAGAACTTGGGGTTGCGCAACAGATCCGGCAGTGGCGGCAGTTTCCGGCGGGTGCGCGGTGTCTTCTCGGTGGCGGTGACTTCGGTCGGTTCGAGGACCGGCGGCGGCGCTGCCGCGGAGAACCGGTCGGCGTATTCGAGTCTGCGGTACTCGTCCTCGGTGGCGCGGCGGCCGCCGTAGACGACCTCGTCGAAACTGTTTGCCGCGGGCTGGAATTCGGTGACGGTCTCCGGCGGGAGGGCGGTCGTCACGTCGTCGGCGGTTTCGCGGGCGGTGCGGGACCGGCGCACCTCGAGCACGCCGCGCTGTTCCAGTCCGCGCAGCACGGCGCGGAAACGTTCGCGTAGCGCGCTGTCGAAATCGCGGTGCTGCGCGGCATTCTCGGCGGCCGCACGGTGGTCGGCGGCCGCACCGAGGCGCGGTGGGCTCGGCGGCGGGACCGGATTGTCCTGGGGCGCTTGGTCGTACTCGCTCATCGCACCGCCTGCCCGGGGACGTGAATATCCAATCCTTCACGGCGGCAGCGGCGGTCGACGTAGGACACCACCCGGGTCGAGGCCTCGACGACCTCGCCGAACGCCACCACCAGCAGCACGCCGCTGGTGAGCAGCACGATCACCGGCCACCGATGGGTGCCGGAGAAATCCGAGAGATACCAGGGAATCCCGAGCAGCGGCACGGCCAGCAGCACGAGCAGGCAGCGCTGCACGAACCACAGTCCGGCCGTCTGCCATTCCGCGCCGACCGCAAGCAGTTTCGACCGGGCGACGGCCGCCCGATGCGGGGCTCGCTCGACGAGCATGGCCGGGACCGCGACGAACCGCTTGGCCCGCAGCCAGCCGAGCCAGGCCACGCCGAACGGGAGGCTGATGATCAGCGGACTGGACAACGCGAGCACGCCGAACCCGACCAGGGTGTACAGGAGCTGGAAGATCAGCATCGGCCCGGCGGCACTGCCCGCCCGGCGCACGGCGGTGCGCGCGCCGATCGGCGCACCCGACACGCTGGCCAGCCCGATCGCGACGGTCGTGCCGCGCAGTACGAACCGCAGCAGCCACACGCAGACCATCGTCGACAGGATCGCCGCCCACCCGGTGGCGGAGTCGGCACCGTCGGTCAGCTCGGAGATCCCCGCGGTGATCGCGACGACCAGCAGCTCCGCGGCGACCAGCGCGGACCCGCTCGACCAGGCCAGCGCGCGCAGGTTCGCCTGGATCAGCGCGAACGGCACGTCCAGCAGTTCGCGGAAGGTCATCGGACGGATCGGCACCGTCGTTCCAGGGGACCCTGGTACCGGATCGTTCCCCGCCCCGACGGCACCGGCCGGGTCGGCGGCTGGTAGCACGGGCCGAGTCTAGTCCAGCAGTCGTGCCACGACCTGGCGGTAGCGCGCCGGGTCGATCTGCGGCAGACCGAGCAGGGCGCGCAGGTACACGCCGTCGCCGACCAGCCGGATGAGGTCGGCCCGCACGGGGTCCTCGACCTCCTTGTCCAGCCCGTCCGACCAGGAGTCCATCATCTCCATCAGCGCCTGCTGCACCTCGTCGACCTCGGTGTCGGCCGCGGCGTCGATGGTGCGCATGGTCGCCAGCATCGAGCGGTAGATCTCGAGTTCCACCGCGTCGGCGGCGTTGTCCGTGTTCGGCGTCTGCAGATACCAGCTCGCGACGGACTGGCCGCGTTCGAGGTGTTCGTCCAGTTGCTGGCCCGCGCGGTCGGTGAGCCGGCGGACCAGCCCGGCGAGCAACGCGTCCTTGCTCTTGAAGTGATAGAGCAGCCCGCCCTTGGAGACGCCGGCCTGCGCCGCGACGCTCTCCAGCGTCACGTGCGACATGCCCTTTTCCAGGAGCAGGGATTCGAGGGCGTCCAGGATTCGGTCGCGGGTGTTGGCCGTCACCAGCGGAACTATACCGGCTGGACGGTAATGTCTGATACTGTACCGTCCGGACGGTAAGAAGAGATATGCGACGGAAGTCGAGAAAGCCAATGACCACACACACCGCGAAGAACCCCCGGCTGACCGGGCCGAACGTCGAGACCCCACCCCGCGCCACCGCGCGCGACTGGGCTGGCCTCGCCGTGCTCGCGCTCGCGCTGCTGCTGCTGGCCGTGGACGCCACCGTGCTCGACCTGGCCGTGCCCGCGATCAGCGCGGATCTGGCGCCGACCACGCCGCAGCTGCTGTGGATCATCGACGTCTACTCGTTCGTGCTGGCCGGCCTGCTGGTGATGATGGGCAACCTCGGCGACCGGATCGGCCGGCGCAGGCTGCTGCTGATCGGCGCGGCCGGATTCGGCATCGCGTCGGTGATCGCGGCCTGGGCCGTCTCGCCGGAGATGCTGATCGGCGCGCGCGTGCTGCAGGGTGTCGCCGGTGCGACGCTGATGCCCGCGACGCTCGGCCTGATCCGGTCGATGTTCCTCGATCCACGCCAGCGCACCGTCGCCATCGCGGTGTGGAGCGCGATGGCCGGCGGCGGCGCGGCGGCCGGACCGCTGCTCGGCGGCTGGCTGCTCGAGCACTACTGGTGGGGCTCGGTGTTCCTGGTGAACCTGCCGGTCATGCTGGTGCTGATCGCCCTGGGCCCGTTCCTGGTGCCGGAATCGCGGGACCCGAACCCGGGTCGCTTCGATCTGCCGAGCGCCGGACTGTCGATGCTCGCGCTGGTGCCGATCGTGTACGCGATCAAGGAGTCGGCGGCGCACGGGCTCAGCCTGCCGCTGGCCGGGATCGGCGCGGTCGGTGTGGTGGCCGGCGTGGTGTTCGTGCGCAGGCAGCGCATCCTGGACGACCCGATGCTGGACCTGAAGTTGTTCGCGCTGCCCAGGTTCCGCACCGCGGTGATCACCAACCTGCTCGCGGTGTTCGCGCTGGCCGGTGTACTGTTCTTCGGCTCGCAGTACCTGCAGCTGGTGCTCGGTCACTCGCCGATGGAAGCCGGACTGCTGTTGCTGCCGGGTCTGGCGGCCAGCGTGCTCGCGTCGCTCGCCGCGGCGTGGCTGGTGCAGCGGATCCGGCCGGGCGCCGTGCTCGGCAGCGCGCTGACCGTCGCCGCGTTCGGTTCCGCGCTGTTCTTCTGGCTCGGGCCGGATGCCGCGGGCAGCACCACGCCGTTCATCCTCGGGTTCCTCTTCATCGGCGCGGGTGTCGGTGTGGCGCTGACGGTTTCGTCGGATCTGGTGGTCAGCTCGGCGCCGGTCGAGCGGGCCGGCGCGGCCGCGGCGGTGTCGGAGACCGCCTACGAGACCGGCATCGCGCTGGGCGTGGCCATCCTCGGCAGCGTGGTCATGGCGATCTTCCGCAACGGGCTCGACCTGACCCACGTGCCCGGCGACCAGGTGGGCGTCGCGTCGGAATCCCTCGGCGCGGCAACCGGATTCGCGCGGCAGCTGCCGGAGGCGGTATCGGGTGAGTTCCTCACCTCGGTGCACACGGCGTTCGTCTCCGGCATCCACTTCGCCGCGATCGGCACGGCCTCGATCCTGCTGATCGCCGCGGTGGTGGCGTTCCGGTTGCGCACGGCGCGTCCGTAATACCGGTTGATTCGTACCCCGCTCCGCATCGTCGGAGCGGGGTACGTCTGCTTCAGGTGGAAAGCCCGTCGCTGTGCTGGCCGCCCGGGCGGCGGTCGCGATCGGCGCGCGGTCCGGTGCGGCGCGGGCGGGCGAGCTGGGTGGGGGTGAGGCGGCCGCGCAGGGTAACGGATTCGCCGAGCTGCCAGTGCTCGGTTTCGGTGGCAGCCGCGGCGGCGATGGTGTTCGCGGAGGCGAGCAGCAGGTCGTCCTGCTTGGCGAGTTCGCACAGCCGGGCGGCCTCGTTGACCGCGTCGCCGATGACGGTGAACTCGTAGCGCTGCCGGGCGCCGACATTGCCCGCGACCACCCGGCCCGCGGCGACGCCGATCGCGGCGATGAAGTCGTTGGCGGTGGTGTCGAGCCGCCGCCGGATCGCGCGGGCGCAGGCCAGCGCCGCGCCGGGGGCGTCGGACAGGGCGGCGGGCGTGCCGAATACGGCCAGCGCGGCATCGCCCTCGAACTTGTTGAGCAGCCCGCCGTGCGCCTCGACCTCGTCGACCACGATGTCGAAGAACCGGTTCAGGATGGCCACCATCTCGGCGGCGGGCACCGTCGCGGCCATCGTGGTCGAGCCGACGATGTCGACGAACAGCGCCGCCGCCTCGGTCTCCACGCCGCCGAGCGACGGGTTGCCGGCCAGCGCCGCGTCGGCGACATCGCGGCCGACGTGCTTGCCGAACAGATCGCGGATCTGTTCGCGCTCGCGCAGCCCCTCCACCATGTGGTTGAAACCGCTTTGCAGCTCACCGAGTTCGGTGCCGTCGTACACGGTGATGTTCACCCGCAGGTCGCCGTCCTCCACCTGGCGCAGCGCGCGGCGCACGCCGCGGATCGGCGCGATGGTCGCGGCCACCGTCTGCATCATCAGCAGCAGGCCGAACACCAGCGTGGCGCCGCCCAGCGACAGCACGCACACCGCGAGCCGGGCCGTGCTCACCGACGAGTCGACCAGCGCCCACACCGCGACGATCATCGACAGCGCCACCGGCACGCCCGCGCCGAGCATCCAGGCGATCAGCGAACGGATGAACACGCCCATCCCGCGCCTGCGCCGCGACGGCGCGGCGTCGAGCACCCGCGCGGTCACCGCCCGCAGCGCGAATTCGGCGATCAGATAGCTGTTGGCGCACACCACGACGGCGCTGAACCCGATGCCGAGCAGGATCTTCGGAATGAGCGCGGGCTCGACCACGCCGTAGAGCGGGGTCAGCACCGCCGCACCGGCCAGCCACAGCACCGCCTGCCGCAGGACCAGTCGGCGCGGCACCGCGGCGGCGGCGATCTGCTCGGCCTCGTTCGGCACCTGATTCGGATCGGTCGCCCAGCGCAACGCGCGCAGCCCGCTGACCGTGCCCCACCACATGCCGATCAGCAGCGCCAGCGCCGAGTACGCCGGCGTCGCGATCACGTTGAGCAGCAGCAGTTCCCTGGTGAACACCGAGGGCCCGGGCAGCACGAACCCGATCAGCGCGAAGGTGACCGCCATCCCGGCCAGGTTCGCGGCCACCAGCGGCACGGTGAGCAGCAGCTGCACCCGCAGCCGGCGCATCCCCGACGATTCGTCCACCGGTCCGAGCAGCCGTGACCCGAAGGCGGCTGTCGAAACGTCACTGTGGGCCATGGGAGGAAAGCCTAGGCCGGACCACCCGCGAAGAGCCGGACCAGACGTCCAGGATCGGCCGAGCGCCTCGACGATCGGCCGGGTGCGCAGGTCGGCCCGGGCGCAGAACCGCTCCGCCGGCCCGGCCGGTCGCGCCCGATCGACGGGCCGGCGGCGCTGGGCGAGTTCGTGGCGGATCGGGCAGCGCGGTAGGGCGACGGCACCGCCGTGCGTCGCCGACATCGTGCGGGCCCGGTTCGCTCGAACGCGTCGCATGGCCCCCACGGTAGGCACTCAGCGCCCGCGCGGCAGTTCCCGCTGGTCGCGGCCGGAAAGCCCGGACTGCCGACGGCCGCTGAGCTCGTCCTGCCGGGCGGCGGGCAGGCCGTAGGACTGGTCGTCGCCGGAGCCGTCCGGGAGCGCCGAGTAGCGCGGGTCCTGCTGCCCGTAGTCCGCGTCGACCACGGTGGCCGCGAGGTGCTGGGCGCGCAGGGCCTCCGGCGAGCCCGGTGCCAGCTGATACCCGGCCGGCGCGTGCGAGTCCTGGGTGTCGATGGTGACCTTGCGGGTGCGCTTGAGCGTGAAGGTGATCTCCTCGACCTCTTCGAACGCCTGCCTGGCCGTGCGCAGCGGGTGGGTGGCGTTGTCGATCGCGTTGGCCACGAACGACGGGACCAGCGGGCGGATCAGCCGCGCCGCGGTGTCGGTGAACGGCACCGTGCCGATCAGCGGGAGTTCCAGCCCGCCACCGGTCTTGGGCAGCCGGGCGGGCACGCCGGTGCTCGGCGCGAGGGCGCGCGCGGAGACCGGCGCGGGTAGGTTCGGGAATCCTTCGGCAGACACGGAGCTGTCCTTTCGGTCGTCAGCCGGTGCGGCTGGTAGTTCGGGGCGGCGCGGCGGTTCGCTGATGCCGATCTCCAGCCCGCCGATGGCCGCGACGATGCGGGTGCGCTGCCGTTCCCGGTCGATGGCGGCGTCCGCCTCGATCGCGAGGCGGGCCGCGGTGAGTTCCTGCTCGGCGCGCAGCGCCTCGGCCTCGGCCCGCGTCTCGGCCCGTTTGATCGCGATCGCGGCGTCTGCCGCGTGCTCGGCCCGGTCCTGCACATCCAGGAACGCGGTGCGCCGGTCGAACGAGGTCTGCCCGCGCCACCAGCGCAGCAGCAGCGGCAGCAGGGCGAGGGCGATCAACGCGACGATGGTCAGGATGCGCAGCGGCATGGCCCCGCCGTGCCGGGTGGTGTAGTCGTTCATCGCCTGCCAGCGCGCGCCGAGGCCGCGGTCGGCGGTGCCGAAGGCGGCCGATTCGGCTGCGGTGACGGCCTTTTCGTCGTCGGCGATGCGCTGATCCAGCGGCTCGACCCGGCCCTGCGCCGTGGCCAGCTGCTTGCGCGCGTCGTCGAGCATGTCCGTGGCGATCTGGGCTTCCGGTCCGCGCCCGGGCACCCGGGTGATCGGCAACTGCGCGCACTCCGGGTTCGGGCTGAGCTCGCAGCGGGCGATCAGCAGTGAACGGTCGACCTCGGCCTGCGCCTTGGCAATCGTCTGATCCAGCGTGCTCCGGTCGGCCCGCGCCTGGTCCAGCGCGGCGCGCGCGGTGACCACCTGGGGTGCCGAAGCGACTGAGCGCTGGGCTCTTTCGTCCAGGGTCCGGTCGACGCTGCCGCCGAAGACGACGATCGCGGCCAGCTCGGCGATCAGGCCGCCGGCCAGCACCGCGAGGGCGAGGCGGCCCAGCAGGCCGAGCCGGTCGGGTCCGCCGCCGGGTCGCGCGGTCGCCAGCGCCCGCGCGATCGCGCCCGCGAGCACCGCGACGAGCAGCGCCACCAGGATGATCGCGAGCACCGCCCAGGTGCCGGTCGAGGCCAGCGCGAACACGGTGATCAGGCCGGACACGACCGCGAACAGCAGCACCGCCGCGCCGGTGACGGCATAGCTGGTGTGTTCGTGGCGGTAGGCGACTTCGCTGTGCTGACCCCCGCCGAGCCAGGTGAACAAGCCGGTGAGGGTCATGGGAACTCACATCCTCTTGGTCCCAGGGGATTTCGCGGGCTCAACCGTCACGGTTTCGTGGTCACAGCGTGACAGGACTGTCCCCGACACACCGAGTGGCATCGGACGTATGTGGCCAGGCTCACTTTGCCCGGGTTCGCCTACTCTGACTCGATGATCCGTTTCCGCGCGCACCATCTCGGGAGGTCAGCCCATGCGGTTCGTCACGCTGATGATCATGTCGGCGGCACTGATCGTGTCGCCGGTTAGCGCGAACGCGGATCCGGGCGGCGACCGCGGATCGCTGGACCGCCTGGTCGCGCTGGTGCTCGAGCGCCTGGACACCGGCGACGCGGTGGCCGCGGCGAAGTGGGCGAGCGCCGCGCCGACCGGCGCCGAGCCCACCATCGACGACCCGGCCAGGGAGGCCGTGGTCTACGACTCGATGGCCCGGCTGGGCGCGGAGCTCGACCTGCCGGAAGGCTGGGTGCGGCAGGTGTTCGCCGCGCAGATCGAGTCCAACAAGATCGTGCAGCGCGGCCTGATCACCCGCTGGCGGTTCGACCCGGCCGCCGCGCCCGGTTCGGCCCCGGATCTGGCCTCGGTGCGCCCGGTGATCGACCGGGTGAACGTCGGGATCGTCGACCAACTCGCCGCGCGGCGCGCCGAACTGAGCGCGCCGGATTGCGCGGAAAGATTGGCTTACAGCGTCTTCGAGGTATTCGGCGCGGGCAATACCGACGCGCTGCATCAGGCCGCGCTGGTGCGTGCCGCAGCGGCACTGTGTGCGCCGCGTTGAACGCTGCGCGGCCCGCGCAGAACGGTTCTTAGGACGCCCTGAACCCCTTTTTAAGCGCCGACTTCAGGGCCATGAGTTCGGCCGGTCGGCGAATATTCGGCGAAAAGGCCACCGGCCCGCAATAAGTCGCGTCTATTACCGCCTGACGGCGTATAGGTTTCGGTTACCAAAATGTGTCGAATACCACTCCGCCGTGTTAGCTGCATGTGTGCTGAAAGCCACAGCGGGCAAAAGAATCCGGACGGTCGGATCCCGTCGCGGGCTCGTCAGGACCCTGTCGGAAATCTCTCATCCACCCCGCTTTCGAGTTAGCCGCCGCGGAGTGGTTTGCCGGGTGCGAAGCGAGGGAAATCATCTTCGATGCAGGTGAGAGCGGTTTCCTGACCTATTTGCGAGGTTTGGGGCCGCTCTCGCGCGCCGGCGGCAGGCGGCTGGCCACGAGTGCCGCAGGATCGATCATGGGGTACTCGCTGCTTTACACTGGACGACGCGCACACGTGGAGGACCGAATGAAGAAGCCCAGCTAGACCCGGTTATTAGTGCAACCTAAGTTGGTTGGGCCCCGGACCTGACTTATCGTTTGCTCTTACGCCGAACACAGAATGCTCGGCACCCTCGCCCGCTCGGGCAGCTCCTAACCGGTGCTCAGCGTAGCGGGCCGGAACCCGCACGGAGGTAAGGATCTCGTTAGGGATCTGTTACCGACGAGCACCCACTACGTCACTGAAGCGGGTGAACAACTGGAGACGTGACTGCACGCCGAAGACCATCAGCGCGGCTGGTTTCGGAACGTACGGGCGCAGTCTTGTACGGAGGCATTCAGACGAAATTGCCTATTTCTTTTTCGTCGAACGCCCTTCTTGAAGGCAGAGGCATGATGCAACTTCCTGGCCACAGGTCACCTGGACCCGTCGGGCTCTACGACCCGGCGAACGAACACGACTCCTGCGGTGTCGCGTTCGTCGTCGACATGCACGGCCGCCGCAGCCGCGACATCGTCGACAAGGCTATTACGGCTCTGTTGAACCTGGAGCACCGTGGTGCCGCAGGCGCGGAACCCAACAGTGGTGACGGCGCCGGCATCCTGATCCAGATTCCGGACCGGTTCTTCCGCGCCATCGTGGACTTCGAGTTGCCGCCGGAGGGCTCCTACGCCTCCGGTATCGCCTTCCTGCCGCAGGCCCGTCGCGAGGCCGCCCGTGCCGCTTACGGCGTGGAGCGGATCGTGCAGGAAGAGGGCTTGGCCGTGCTCGGCTGGCGCGAGGTGCCGATCGACGAGTCGTCGCTCGGCGCGCTGGCCCGGGACGCGATGCCGACGTTCCGGCAGGTCTTCCTCGGCTCCCCGCGGGGTGCGGCCGAGCAGCTGTCCGGCATGGACCTCGAGCGCCGCGCGTACGTGATCCGCAAGCGGGTCGAGCACGAGCTCGGCAAGGCGGGCCCGGGCGAGGGCACGGTGGGCAAGGAGTCGGTGTACTTCCCGAGCCTGTCCGGCCAGACCTTCGTCTACAAGGGCATGTTCACCACGCCGCAGCTGCGCGCCTTCTACCTCGATCTGCAGGACAGCCGGGTGGAGTCCGCCCTCGGCATCGTGCACTCGCGCTTCTCCACCAACACCTTCCCGTCCTGGCCGCTGGCGCACCCGTTCCGCCGGGTCGCGCACAACGGCGAGATCAACACCGTCACCGGCAACGAGAACTGGATGCGGGCGCGCGAGGCGCTGCTGCGTTCGGACATCTTCGGCATCGACTCGGCAGGCAACAACCGGCTGGAGAAGATCTTCCCGGTCTGTACCCCGGGGGCGAGCGATACCGCGCGCTTCGACGAGGTGCTGGAACTGCTGCACCTCGGCGGCCGCAGCTTGCCCCACGCGGTGCTGATGATGATCCCCGAGGCGTGGGAACGCAACGCGACGATGGATCAGCAGCGGCGCGCGTTCTACGAGTACCACTCGATGCTGATGGAGCCGTGGGACGGCCCCGCGTCGGTGTGCTTCTCCGACGGCACCGTGGTCGGCGCCGTGCTCGACCGCAACGGCCTGCGCCCCAGCCGCATCTGGATCACCGACGACGGCCTCGTCGTGATGGCCTCCGAGGTCGGCGTGCTCGACATCGACCCGTCCAAGGTGGTCCGCAAGGTCCGACTACAACCCGGCCGCATGTTCCTGGTCGACACCTCGCTGGGCCGCATCGTCGGCGACGAGGAACTGAAGACCGATCTTGCGGCCGAGCACCCGTACCAGGAATGGCTGGATTCGGGTGTGACCAAGCTCGAGGACCTGCCCGACCGCCCGCACGTGCACATGTCGCACGACCGGGTGCTGATCCGGCAGCAGATCTTCGGATACACCAACGAAGAACTGAACCTGCTGATCTCGCCGATGGCCAAGACCGGCGGTGAGGCGCTCGGCTCGATGGGCACCGACACCCCGATCGCGGTGCTGTCGTCGCGGCCCCGGCTGCTGTTCGACTACTTCTCCCAGTTGTTCGCGCAGGTCACCAACCCGCCGCTGGACGCGATCCGGGAAGAGGTCGTCACCAGCCTGCGCCGGGCGCTCGGCCCGGAGGCCGACCTGATGCACCCCGGCCCGGAGTCGTGCAAGCAGATCGCCATCGAACAGCCGATCCTGGACAACGATCAGCTGGCCAAGCTGGTGCACATCAACGACGACGGCTCCCAGCCCGAGCTGCGTTCGGTGATCGTGCGCGGCCTGTACCCGGTGGCCAAGGGTGGCAAGGGCCTGCGCAAGGCGCTCAAGGCGATCAACACCCAGGTGTCGGCCGCCATCGACGGCGGCGCGCGGATCATCGTGCTGTCCGACCGCGAGTCCAACGAGAAGCTGGCGCCGATCCCGTCGCTGCTGCTGACCTCGTCGGTGCACCACCACCTGGTGCGCGAGCGCACCCGCACCATGGTCGGCCTGGTCGTGGAGGCCGGTGACGCCCGCGAGGTGCATCACATGGCCATGCTGGTCGGCTTCGGCGCGGCCGCGATCAACCCGTACATGGCCTTCGAGACCATCGAGGACATGCTCGAGCGCGGCGCGCTCGACATGCCGGGCAGCACCGGCGATCACGCCGAGGACTTCCGCACGGCGGTCTACAACTACAACAAGGCCGCGAGCAAGGGCGTGCTCAAGGTGATGTCCAAGATGGGCATCTCCACGCTGGCGTCCTACACCGGCGCGCAGCTGTTCCAGGTGATCGGCCTGTCCCAGGACCTGGCCGACGAGTACTTCACCGGTCTGCGCTCGCACCTGGACGGCATCGGCCTCGAGGACATCGCCGCCGACGTCGCCGAGCGGCATCGGATCGCGTTCCTGGAGAACCGCAACGAGCGCGCGCACCGCGAGCTCGAGGTGGGCGGCGAATACCAGTGGCGGCGCGAGGGTGAGTACCACCTGTTCAACCCGGACACCGTGTTCAAGCTGCAGCACGCGACCCGCTCGGGTCAGTACTCGATCTTCAAGGAGTACACCAAGCTGGTCGACGACCAGACCGAGCGGCTGGCCTCGTTGCGCGGCCTGTTCAAGTTCAAGAAGGAGCGCGCGTCGATCTCGATCGACGAGGTCGAGCCCGCGTCGGAGATCGTGAAGCGGTTCTCCACCGGCGCGATGAGCTACGGCTCCATCTCGGCGGAGGCGCACGAGACCCTCGCGATCGCGATGAACCGGCTCGGCGGCCGGTCGAACTCGGGTGAGGGCGGCGAATCCCCGGCTCGCTTCGAGCCGGAGGAGAACGGAGACTGGCGGCGCAGCGCGATCAAGCAGGTGGCCTCCGGCCGCTTCGGCGTGACCGCGCACTACCTGACCAACTGCACCGACATCCAGATCAAGATGGCGCAGGGCGCGAAGCCCGGCGAGGGCGGCCAGCTGCCTGCGCACAAGGTGTACCCGTGGGTCGCCGAGGTGCGGCACTCGACGCCGGGCGTCGGCCTGATCTCGCCGCCGCCGCACCACGACATCTACTCGATCGAGGATCTGGCGCAACTGATCCACGACCTGAAGAACGCGAACCCGCAGGCGCGGATTCACGTGAAACTTGTTGCGGAGCCCGGCGTCGGCACCGTCGCGGCCGGTGTGTCCAAGGCGCACGCGGACGTGGTGCTGATCTCCGGCCACGACGGCGGCACCGGCGCCTCGCCGCTCACCTCGCTCAAGCACGCGGGCGGCCCGTGGGAGCTCGGCCTGGCCGAGACCCAGCAGACGTTGCTGCTCAACGGACTTCGCGATCGGATCGTCGTGCAGGTGGACGGTCAGATGAAGACCGGCCGCGACGTGATGGTCGCCGCGCTGCTCGGCGCCGAGGAATTCGGTTTCGCCACTGCGCCTTTGGTGGTCTCCGGCTGCATCATGATGCGGGTCTGCCACCTCGACACCTGCCCCGTGGGTGTGGCGACGCAGAACCCGGTGCTGCGCGAGCGCTTCACCGGTAAGCCGGAGTTCGTCGAGAACTTCATGCTGTTCATCGCCGAGGAAGTCCGGGAACACCTGGCGCTCTTGGGCTTCCGCACGCTGGACGAGGCCATCGGCCGGGTCGACCTGCTCGACACCGCCAAGGCCAAGCAGCACTGGAAGGCCAGCAAGCTGGACCTGTCGCCGATCCTCGACAACGTCGAGACCGCGTTCATGTACCAGGACCGGCGTTGCACCAAGACGCAGGACCACGGCCTGGACAAGGCGCTGGATCAGCAGCTGATCTCGCAGAGCCGCGACGCGCTCGAGCGCGGCCAGGCGGTGAAGTTCGAAACCAAGATCACCAACGTGAACCGCACCGTCGGCACCATGCTCGGCCACGAGGTGACCAAGCTCTACGGTGGCGCGGGCCTGCCCGACGACACCATCGACATCACCTTCACCGGTTCCGCGGGCAACAGCTTCGGCGCCTTCGTGCCGGCCGGCATCACGCTGCGCGTGCAGGGCGACGCCAACGACTATGTCGGCAAGGGACTTTCGGGTGGGCACCTGGTGGTGCGCCCGTCGCTGAACGCGCCGGCCGAGTTCGTGGCCGAAGAGAACATCATCGCGGGCAACGTGATCCTGTTCGGCGCGACCAACGGCAAGGCGTTCATCCGCGGCGTGGTCGGCGAGCGGTTCGCCGTGCGCAACTCGGGCGCCCTCGCGGTGGTCGAGGGCGTCGGCGACCACGGTCTGGAGTACATGACCGGTGGCCGGGTGGTCATCCTCGGCGAGACCGGACGCAACTTCGGTGCGGGCATGTCCGGCGGTGTCGCGTTCGTCTACAACCCGAACGGCACCTTCGAGTCCCGGCTCAACCCCGAGCAGGCCGACGCGGTCGAGCAGCTCTCCGGTGACGACTTCACCTGGCTGCGCGACATCATCACCCAGCACCGCGACCAGACGGGTTCGGCGGTCGCCGAACGCATTCTGGGCGACTGGTCGCAGCAGGTGAACCACTTCGTCAAGCTCATGCCGCGCGAATACAAGAAGGTCCTGCTGGCCATCTCCGAGGCGGAGAAGGCAGGCAAGGACGTCGACGAGGCGATCATGGAGGCGGCCCGTGGCTAGCGCACGCCGTATCCAACAGCTGAGTCCGATGTCCACAGGCAAGATTACGGAGGCCGAACGTGGCTGACGCACAGGGATTTTTGAAGCACACCTCGCGGGAGCTACCCACCCGCCGTCCGGTCGAACTGCGGTTGATGGACTGGAAAGAGGTCTACGAGCAGGGCTACCCCAAGGCGACCCTGCAACGGCAGGCCAGCCGCTGCATGGACTGCGGTATTCCGTTCTGCCACAACGGCTGCCCGCTCGGGAACCTGATTCCCGAGTGGAACGACCTCGTCTACAAGGGCCAGTGGCGCGAGGGCATCGACCGGCTGCACGCGACCAACAACTTCCCGGAGTTCACCGGGCGGTTGTGCCCGGCGCCGTGCGAGGCGTCCTGCGTGCTCGGCATCAACCAGGACCCGGTGACGATCAAGCAGGTCGAGATCGACCTGATCGAGAACGCCTTCGACGAGGGCTGGGTGACCCCGGTCTACCCGACCCGGTTGACCGGCAAGAAGATCGCCGTCGTCGGCTCCGGCCCGGCCGGTCTCGCCGCCGCGCAACAGCTCACCCGGGCCGGTCACACCGTGACCGTGTTCGAGCGGGCCGACCGCATCGGCGGGCTGCTGCGCTACGGCATCCCGGAATTCAAGATGGAGAAGCGCTTCATCGACCGCCGGATGGCGCAGATGGAGGCCGAGGGCACCATCTTCAAGACCGGCGTGAACGTCGGCGTGGACATCACCGCCGAGCAGCTGCGCGAGCAGTACGACTCGATCGTGCTGTCCGGCGGCGCGACCATCGCGCGTGACCTGCCGATCCCCGGACGTGAACTCGACGGCATCCACCAGGCCATGGAGTTCCTGCCGTGGGCCAACAAGGTGCAGCTCGGCGACGACGTCACCGATGCCGACGGCCTGCCGCCGATCCACGCGCGGGGCAAGAAGGTCATCATCATCGGCGGCGGCGACACCGGCGCGGACTGCCTGGGCACCTCGCACCGGCAGGGTGCGGAGAGCATCCACCAGTTCGAGATCATGCCGCGTCCGCCGGAGGAGCGCGCCGCGTCCACGCCGTGGCCGACCTACCCGCTCATGTTCCGGGTGTCCTCGGCGCACGAAGAGGGCGGCGAGCGCGTGTTCTCGGTCAACACCGAGCGGTTCCTCGGCGCGGACGGCAAGGTCACCGGCCTGCAGGCGCACGAGGTGAAGATGGCCAACGGCCGTTTCGAGAAGGTGGACGGCACCGACTTCACCCTCGAGGCCGACCTGGTCCTGCTCGCCATGGGCTTCACCGGTCCGGAGAAGCCCGGCCTGCTCGAGGATCTCGGCGTCGGCTACGACCAGCGCGGCAACGTCCAGCGGGACAAGAACTGGGCGACCAACATCCCCGGCGTCTTCGTCGCCGGCGACATGGGCCGCGGCCAGTCCCTCATCGTCTGGGCCATCGCCGAGGGTCGCGCCGCGGCCGCCGCGGTGGACCGCTTCCTGGAAGGTGAGACGGCCCTCCCGGCCCCGATCACCCCCACCATGGTCGCGCAGCGATGAGCTGAACCCCTCTCTTACCGGAGCGGAAAGGCGCCTGTGGACACCGATGTCCACGGGCGCCTTTGTTCTGTGGGTGGTTTCTCCGTATTTGCCATAGGCGAGTGGCGCGCGACACTCCCGGCGAAGTTTTTGGCCGTCAACGGATTCCGGCCGCGGGCATTTTTGCGGGTTCCTGATATTGCCGCAGCGCTCTCGATGTTTGCCGCTGTCCGGGAGTTCGCGCCGGACCTTGGTGCCTTAAAAGCTGTTTAGCTGGTCTTATGGAGTGAATTGCACCGGGAATTCATGATTGCTCTCCGATTGCTCGTCGGCGAGCGGTGGAACGGCCCCGGTCCGGGGCGGGTTGGGTGCCGGGTTGTGGTGGGAACGTTGAGGTTTGGGCATTCGACGGAAAACGGACGTGGACCGGGGTTTCGGATGGCGTCGGCGGCTGCGGACCTTTATTGTGATCCCGTCGCGCTGCTGATCTTGGGATGTGGGTTGGGGATCGTAGCCGTCATATCGGTGGGTGGCTGGAGTTAACCCAGCGTGCACTGGACGGTCACTCGTCGGGTTCAGAGTTGGTGCGCAACTTGTCGGGGATATGTCCACGAGGGGCATTGGTTTGGACTGGAGCGGTATGCAGTTGAAGAAGGTTGTCGCGGCTCTTGGTGCATCCGCGACGGTGTTGTCCGGCATGGTGTTCGGCGCCGGTTCCGCGACCGCGGATCCTGGCTGCCCTAACCTCTACGTGGTGGCGATCCCGGGTACCTGGGAGACCGGCAAGGACAAGAAGCCGCAGCCCGGCATGCTGGCCGGCGTCACCAACAATCTGCCTCGCTCGACCGAGGTCGACTACGTGACCTACGCCGCGACCGCCTTCCCGTGGGAGGGCGAGGTCTACGGCAACTCGAAGAAGGAAGCCGTCGACCGGGCGCGCGGCCTGATCTCGGACATGGCGCACTCGTGCGGCGCGACCAAGATCGCGCTCGTCGGCTACAGCCAGGGCGCCGATGCCGCGGGTGACCTCGCGGCCGAGATCGGCACCGGGCTCAGTGTGGTTGCGCCGGAGCGGATCTCCGGCGTCGGCCTGATCTCCGATCCGCGCCGCTCGCCGACCGACGTGCAGGTCGGCGCACCGGCCCCCGGCGCGGGCGCGGGCGGCCCCCGGGTGGGTGGCTTCGGCTGGGTCAGCGACCGCACCCGCAGCATCTGCGCCGTCGAGGACCTGTACTGCGCGACCGCGCCGGACGACTTCGTCACCCGGTTCGCCGGCTTCATGGCGCAGGCCTCGGACGCGAACCCGGCCAACATGTGGCGCTACCAGATCGAAGCAGGCAACATCATGAACGACCTGTTCGCGCATGGTGGCGTGCCGACCCTGCAGGCGCAGCTGACCGACTCGGCCAACGAGCAGCGGGCCAAGGACCTGGAGCGGTTCTACAAGTCGCAGGCGCACACCCTGTACGGCAGCTACCCGGTCGGCGGCGGCCAGACCGCCGTCTCCTGGATGCACAACTGGATCGCCGGCATGGCCTGATCCGATACAGCACACAGCGAAGGCCCACCTCCGACCACAGGCGGTGGGCCTTCGCTTTTGGTTCGAGCAGGTTTATCCGGAGCCGGTCGGCGGGAGCAGCTGCTGGAACTGCTGGAACTGTTGTGGCGCGGCGCCCGGATCCGGGCGGTGGTGCCGGCGCGGTCCGTCCGGGCGGTGCTTGTGATGCGGCCGGTCGATGTCGGCGCCCTGCTGGTCCACGTCACCGGCCGCCTGGACCTGGATGGTGGCGTCCGGCGCCGGGGCCTCGGCCGAGGCGGTCGCCGCGAGCGCGCCGACCGGGACGGCGATGAGCGCTCCCGCCGCGGCGATGCCGACGAGGCGTCGCATGGACGTCGATGTTCTGGAGAGCAACACGGAATTCCTTTCTCTCGAACTGTGGGCCACTTCGGGGTAGTGGCTCACCGGGTCCATAGAAGGTTCCGCGCCTGGGACGCCGGTGCGACGTCCCTGCCAATCGTCTGTGAATGAATGCTCAGGATTTGATATTGCGCGGCAACAGGTCCCAGACGTGCCCGTTCTCGTTCACCGTCGCCGCGGTCCGGCGCCCGGTGCGGGAGAACAGGATTCGAGTGATCGAGCAGTAGTCGATCGGGAAGGTCAGCGGCCGTTCCAGTCCGAGGATCTCCTGGAGCAGCACGTTGATCACGCCGCCGTGGGTGAACGCGATCACCGTGTCGGCCGGATCGGTGCCCGCGGCGATCTCGGTGACCGCGTCGAGCACCCGGGACTTGAACGCCTTGCCGTCGATCTGATCCGGGATGTAGCCCGCCTTGATCCGCTCGTAGATCTCGCGGAACTCCACCTTGGCGTCCTCGATGGGAATGTAGGCGGGCAGGTCGCGATCGTATTCGGCGAGATCATCGATGAGGTCGACGCCCAGCCCGAGCTTCGCCGCGGTCGGCGCGGCGGTCTCCCGCGCGCGCCGCTGCGGGCTGCTCACGATCCGGGTGATTCGATGCTGGCTCAACGCGGCAGGCACCCGTTCGGCCTGCTCGACGCCGACGGGCGCGAGCTCGGGATCGGCGGGACCGGCCGAGTTCATGATCCGGAGCGGTTGGGCATGGCGAACGAGGATCAACTGCACACGCCCCACTCTGCCGCATCGAGGGCGAACCCTCGATCCGGGCGCGACCTACTGCTGCTTGCGCCGCCGCATCAGCAGGTAGATGCCGCCGACGATGGCCGCGACCACGAGCAGGCAGCAGAGTCCGCCGATGATCAGGCCGCCGCTGCTGCGCCTCTTCTTCTTGGCCGCGAGTTCCATCGCCGAGTTCCAGGTGTCCGGGCTCGCCCAGACGCTGTGGTCGACCAGGCTCAGATTGGTCAGCAGGTCAAGGTACATTGTCGAACCCCATCTCGGTGATCGGTCTCCTCCCGGGGCCGAAGATTTCCCGGCCGCCCCGGCCCGATTCCCAAGGGTAGCTGTCCGATTCGTCGCCTGTGCGCCCTTCGCGGCAACGGAATGTTCAGCGAGGTTTCACCAACGGGAAGGGCAATGTCTCCCGGATGCTGCGCCCGGTGATCAGCATGACCACCCGGTCCACGCCCATGCCGAGCCCGCCGGTGGGCGGCATCGCGTGCTCGAGTGCCTGGAGGAAGTCCTCGTCGAGTTCCATCGCCTCCGGGTCGCCGTTGGCCGCGAGCAGCGACTGCTCGGTGAGCCGGCGGCGCTGCTCCACCGGATCGGTGAGTTCGCTGTAGGCGGTGCCGAGTTCGACACCCCAGGCGACCAGGTCCCAGCGTTCGGTGACGCCCTCGATGCTGCGATGGGCGCGGGTCAGCGGGGACACCGAGGTGGGGAAGTCGATGTAGAAAGTCGGTTCCTCCGTGCGGGATTCGACCAGGTGCTCATACATCTCCAGCACCACCTGCCCGGCGTCCCAGCCGTGCTGATAGGGCACCTCGGCCTTGTCGCACAGTTCGCGCAGCTGCTCCAGGCCGGTCTGCGGGGTGACCTCCGCGCCGATCGCCTCGGACACCGCGCCGTGCACCGTCTTCACCGCCCACTCGCCGGAGATGTCCACCGGTTCGTAGGAGCCGTCGCTCTGCGGCCGCAACGCGACCATCGCGCCGTTGGCGGCGAGCGCGGCGTCCTGGATGAGCTGGCGGCAGACGTGCATCATCCGCTCGTAGTCGCTGTGCGCCTCGTACGCCTCGAGAATGGTGAACTCGGGGTTGTGGCTGAAGTCGACGCCCTCGTTGCGGAAGGTGCGGCCGATCTCGAACACCTTCTCCATGCCGCCGACGCAGAGCCGCTTGAGGTACAGCTCGGGCGCGATCCGCAGATACAGATCCAGGTCGTAGGCGTTGATGTGGGTGAGGAACGGGGTGGCGTTCGCGCCGCCGTGCACCTGCTGCAGGATCGGCGTCTCCACCTCCAGATAACCCCAGGCGTTCAACGAGTCCCGCAGCGAGCGCACCACCGCGCTGCGCTTGGCCAGCACCTCCCTGGTCTCCTGATTGATCGCCATGTCGACGTAGCGCTGGCGCACCTTCGCCTCGGGATCGGAGAGGCCTTTCCACTTGTCCGGCAACGGATGCAGGCACTTGCCCAGCATCCGCCAGTCCGCCGCGAGCAGCGAGAGCTCGCCGCGGCGGCTGCTGCCGATCTGTCCGCTGACCTCGATCAGGTCGCCCAGGTCGAAGAAGTCGGTGAACTCGGCGCTGCGCTCGGCGCCGACCCGATCCCGGTCGATCACCAGCTGGATGTCGTCGGTCCAGTCCCGCACCACCGCGAAGATCACGCCGCCGTAGTCGCGGATGCGCAGCAGCCGGCCGCAGACCCGGACCGTGGTGCCGCGCGGCGACTGCCTGGCCCCGGCGACGGTGTGCGTCGGCGGGTAGGCGACCGGGTAGGCCTCGACACCGGACGCGGTGAGCCGGTCCAGCTTGTCCATCCGCACCCGCACCTGCTCGGGGCGGCGCGGCAGCTGTTCGGTGCCCTCGACCGGGCCGGGCTCGGGCGGGCTGCCGTCGGCGTGCAGCCCGGTCATGGTGGCAGGCACCGCGCTGTGCATGCCGGTGTGGGTGATGGTGTCGGGTTCCTTGCCGAAGCGCGGCAGGAAGCCCTCGGCGAGCGCGCTGGCCACCGCGACCCGGGGCAGCTGCCTGCGCTCCTCGAACAGGAAAAACCTTGGCACCCAATGCGGTTGGTACTTCACGTTGGAGCGGTACAGCGCTTCCAGCTGCCACCAGCGCGAAAAGAACAGCAGCACACCGCGCCACAGCCGCAGCACCGGACCGGCGCCGATCCGCCCGCCCTCCTCGAACACCGAGCGGAACACCGCGAAGTTCAGCGAGACCTTGGTGATGCCCTGCTGCTCGGAGTTGAGCGCGAGCTGCGAGATCATCAGCTCCATCACACCGTTCGGGCCGTGCGGGTCGCGGCGCATCAGCTCCAGCGAGACGCCGGTGCGGCCCCACGGGACCAGCGACAGCATGCCGAGTACCCGGTCCTGTCCGTTGACCGCCTCGACCAGCAGGCAATCCGCGTCCAGCGGATCGCCGAGCCGGCCGAGCGCCATCGAGAAGCCGCGCTCGGTCTCGGTGTCGCGCCAGGCGTCCGCGCGGGCGATCACCTGCTTGAACTCGTCCGCCGGAATGTCGCGGTGCCTGCGGATCCGGACAGTGATGCCGTGCTTGCGCAACCGGTTCGCGGCCTGGCGGACCGGCTTCATCTCGGGGCCGGCCAGGGAGAACGCCCTGGTGTCCAGGATCGCCTCGTCGCCGAGCCGGATGGCGGACAGGCCGGCCCGCCGGTAGGACGTGGCGCCGATCTCGCTGGCCCCCATGACGGCTGGGGCCCAGCCGAATTGGTCGGCCAGCCGCAACCACGCGTCGATCGCTTGCGGCCACGCCTCGCGGATGCCGATCGGGTCACCGCTGGCCAGGCAGACGCCGAGTTCCACCCGATAGGTCACCGCCGCCTTACCGCTCGGCGCGAACACCACCGCCTTGTCCCGGCGGGTGGCGAAGTAGCCGAGCGAGTCCTCCACGTCGGAGCGTTCCAGCAGGCCGCGGATCGCGGATTCGTCGGTGCCGGTCATCGCGTTCGCCGCGCGCTGCGAGCGCAGCAGGATGATCACCGCGGCGAGCAGTGCGATGGCGCCGAACAGGCCGAGCAGGAAGTTGACGAACGGGCGCGGGTGACCGTCGAAGTGCTCGTTGTCCACCAGCACCGCTGCGGTGACCCGATAGATGGCCCAGCCGGGTCGCTGCGCGCCGCGCGGCAGCGATCCGGGGAACAACTCGACCAGACCCCAGCCGAGCATGCAGCCGACCGTCAGGCCGCCGATCAGCACGCCGAGCGCCTTCCAGCCCGCGCCGCGGCGCACCTTCGTGTAGAACTCGCGCCAGGCCGCGATCAGCACGCCCATCACCGCGAGGTGCACGATCATCGCCACCAGCGCGTCGATATTGCCGGTGTCGGCGAAATCCAGGCCGTCGGCCAGCGCGTACAGCGACACGTAACCCAGCAGCAGCCACCAGGCGATCCGCTTGCGGCTGGCCAGCGCGCCCGCGAGCAGGCCGATGATCAGCGCCCACATCAGGTTGGTGTCGGGCGCGTCGAAGTAGTAGTTGTCGATGTAGCGGCGCGGTACCTGGGTCAGGAAACGTAAGCCGGGCGAGAGGCTCCAGAGGAAACACGCCACCGCGAAAACCCCGAGCACCAGACCCGCGATATGCGGGACCTCTGCCAGCCGTCCATGCCCCCGATGGGGGACCGGTGGGGTCGGTCTGTCCGCGGGCGGTTCGATCAGGTGTTGCCGGGCTTGCGTGGTGGTCACTGAACCAGTGTGTACGGTGCCGCCGTCGCGGTGCTCGAAGACCTCCCGGGCATGTCGGTTATCGGCGCGTCGCACACGCGTGTCAGCGACCCGCCCGGGGGCTGGCGTTTACCGATTCCCGAGGCCAGGTAAGGATGTAGCTCATGGCAGAACCAGTCGACGTACCGATCGATGACGAAGGCATTCGGCTCGGTCAGTTCCTGAAATTGGCCAATCTGATCGAATCCGGCTCGGAGGCGAAGACGGTGATCGCCTCCGGCCTGGTGCGGGTGAACGACGAGGTGGAACTGCGGCGCGGGCGGCAGTTGCAGATCGGCGACGTCGTCACCCTCGCCGGACATCAGGCGAGGGTGTCCGTCTGACCTGGTTGTTTCAGTCTTCGGCGCGGACCACGACGCCGTCGTGGTCGCTGTAGAGCACGTCGCCGGGCACGAAGGTGACGCCGCCGAATTCGACCGGGACGTCGCGGTCGCCGCTGCCGGTCTGGGTGCTCTTGCGCGGGTTGGTGCCCAGCGCCTTGATGCCGATGTCGAGGGTGCGCAGGATCGCCGAGTCGCGCACCGCGCCGTTGATGATCACGCCGGCCCAGCCGTTGTCCACGCCGCGCCCGGCGATGATGTCGCCGACCAGCGCGGTGTGCACGCTCGCGTCGCCGTCCACGACCAGCACCTTGCCCCGGCCCGGTTCGCCGAGCGTCTGCTTGACCAGCAGGTTGTCCTGGAAGCAGCGGATGGTGGTGATCCGGCCGGAGAAGGCCGCGCGGCCACCGAACTGGATGAACTGCGTGTCGCAGCTGCGGATCTCGGGGCCGATCTCGTCGGCCAGGTCGGCAGTAGCCACAACGTCATTCTGCGATTCGGTCACCAGCTCAGCTTAGGGGTGGCCGAGCGGGACTTCCGGAAGGGCCGCTCTTGCTGTGACATCGATCGCTATAGGTATGCCGAGCGCCGCTAACGGTGCCCGTAGTGCAGTTCGTACATCTCCCGATCGTGCTCGGAGAACTTGGCGCGGTCGACCAGATCGGGGTTCAGCCCGTGCTGGACGAGACGGTAGCGGCGCCAGACATAGCTGAGCGCCACGGTGAAGATGACCATCGGGACGATCATCATCACGATCAAACCGAGCTTGAGCGGCATCGGCCCCGGAAAGAGCAGGACCAGCGCGAAGAACGGAATGACGGGCCCGAGAAACCGGACGAGATAGCGTTCCATGGCCCCGTGTCCGACGAGGTCGCGGATGACCCACTCGTGCAGCTCCTCGGGGAGCTCGCGGCCCAGATCGTAAGCGATCCGCTGCCGAAATGTGGGATTGTTCATACCTCGAGGCTATGCCTGTAGCGTCGGTCACCGCTAGGTTGCTGGGCGGATCAACCTCGGCCGTGCCTGCGCTCGTAGGCCAGGCGTTCCGGCTCGGCCCGGCGGCGCGCGTCCGCGTCCGCCAGCGCGGGGTCGAGACCGTGCTTGATCAGCCGGTGCCGCCGGTACACATACATCAACGCCACGGTGAAATAGATCAGCGGCAGATACAGCAGCGCCATCATCGCCAGGCCCATCCACAACGGGCCCGGCAGCAGCAGGAACAGCATCAGCACCGGGATCAGCGGCACCAGGATGCGCAGCAGATAACGCCGCGTCGCGCCGGGACCCACCAGATCTTCGCGCACCCAGTCGGTCATCGACGCGGGCAGCGGGCGCCCGAGGATGTAACCGATGCGTTGGAAGAACGACGGCGTAGCGCTCATGCCCGCATCCGCTTCGCCGGGCGCGGTGGCCCGGCTCGCTCGCACTCACTCATGGGATCCAGCATCCCGCATGGCCCGAATCAGTGAACGGACTCATCCGATTCGGCGGCCCGGTCCTGATGGAACGCCGTGATCTGCGTGATCAGATTGTGCGTGGTGTGCTGCACCGCGATCTTCACGAACGGCTCGATGGTCTTGCCGAGCGCGCGCCCGGCCAGCCCGCCGCCGACCCGGAAGTCGACGATCGCGTCGACGGTGCACTGCCCCGCGCCCTTTGGATGGAACAGGAAGGTCGACTCGACCTCGAAGCCCTTGATCGACTTCACCGCGATGAGGGCGTTCTCCGCCCAGCGCACGACCTCGATGCGGGACTTGAGCGAGGCGGGCCCCAGCTTGATGTGCCCGTCGAAGGTGGCGCCGACGCCGACCGTCTGCGCGCCGACCGGGGTGAAGGACTGGATGCCGTAGAGGAAGCGCGGCAGGTTCTGGTAGTCGTTCACGTAGGCGAACGCGGACTCCGCCGACGCGGCACAGTCCTCGACGATCTTCACTTCGGTCATGGGAAAACAGTAACTGGTTTCGATCTAGGTCGCCGGGCCCGTGCGCGGGGGTCAGGCGGTGACCGCGAGGGTCGCGGCCAGGCCGAAGGCCAGCGCCATCACCACGACCTCGAGGGTCGCGCGGCGCAGCGAGGCCTCGGCGGTCATCCGGTGATCGGCGGCCCGATGCACCCAGCTGCGCCGCCACCACCAGCCCAGCGCCAGTAGACCAACCAGCACAACGGTTTTCGCGAGCAGGATGCGCCCGTACCCGGTCGTGACGAACGGCGTGATCCCGCCGACCCGCACCAGCCCGTTCAGCAGCCCGGTCACCCCCACCGCCGCGACCAGCGGCAACGCCATCGCCGAATACCGCGGCAGCACCACCGCCCACTCGCCGCGGGTCCGCACCACCAGCGCGAGCGCGACCAGCAGCCCGAACCAGGCCGCCGCCGCCAGCGCGTGCACCGCGGCGAGCACCGACCCGAACGTCTGCTGGGACATGTGCCCGGTGATCGGCCGCAGCGCCAGCGCCACCGCCGCGAACACCAGCACCAGATCGGCGGACGCGATATCTGCCCGCCGGAAGGCCACCGCCGAATACACCGCGACCGCGCCGACGCCCACCAGAATGGCGATGCCGATCTGCCCGCCGCTGAGATTCACCAGGAACGTGCCGAACTCCCCGGCCTCGAGCCTGCCCACCGGCACGCCGACCACCTCGGCCGCCTCGAACACCAGCACCGCGAACTCGGTGCCGCACCAGAATCCGGCCAGCACCGCGAGCAACCGCCACGGCGGCGTCAGGCGCGCGTGCAGCCGGGGCAGCGCGGCCAGCCCGAGCACCGTCGCGCCGGCACCGTCGGCGAGCACCCGGACGGTCGCCGCGGCGGCGAACCCCGCGGGCAGGGTCAACGCCCAGGCGATGACGACGCCGAGCAGCCCGGCCGGGACGACCAGCAGCACCGGCCACGGCGCGCGAGCGGTACCCCGCCGCGCGCCGCCCCGGCCGCCGATCGTCCTGCCCGTCACTGCTGCTTCGGTTTCCGGCTCCTGCCGCCGAACAGCGCGAACGCCAGGCCGCCGCCGAAGAGCACCACGGCGCCGACGATGAAGACCCACAGCGGAATTCCGCCGGAGCCGTCGCTGTCCGAGCTGCCGCCGTTGGCGTTGGGCTTCTCGCCGGGCACGCCGTTGCCCGCCTTGCTGAGCGTGAAATGCCGCTTGCCGCTGACCGGATGGCCGTCGGCCGAGGTCACCCGGTAGGCCACCGTGTACTCGCCGACCGGGCCGAGCTCGCCCACCTCGACGCTGACCGTGTTGCCGTCCACCGTCGGCGCGCCCTTCGACCACAGGCTGCCGTCCGGCCCGACCACGGTGAGCGCCGGGAAGCTGGGCTGCAACGCCTCGTTGAAGGTGATGCTGGCCCGGGCCGGTCCCGCGTCGACGGTCGCGCCGTCGTCCGGCACGCTGGCCGTCGGCGCGGAATGCGCGGCGGCGGTTCCCGTTGCGGCAACCCCGAATCCGAGCAGGAACACCCCCGCGACGAGCGCGGTGAGTAGTCGCCGGATCACGACTGCCGCGCCCGGATCACGTTGCCGAGCCCGAGCGCGACGCCGAGCAGGCCGAGGGCCAGGCCGATGCCGCCGAGCCAGCGGGCGGTGTTGTCGGTGTCGTCGGCCGACGAGCTCGCGGCCGGGGCGGCGGACCCGTGGTCGAGGCCGGCCTTGCCCTTGGCCAGGGTCAGCGACGGGGCCGGATGTTCGGGCTCGGCGCCGTCGGCGCCCGCGGGCTGATTCCAGTCGACCACCTTGCCGTCGCTGTAGGTCTGCTTGGCCGGGAAGCTGACCGTCTCCTGGCTGGGCAGCGGGCCGAGCGCGATGGCGAAGCGCTGGAACTGGCCGGGGCCGACGCCGGCGTTGCCCGGCTCGGCGGTCCAGGTGATCGCGGTGATCTCCGCCTTGTCGTTCTTCTCGATCTTCGCCGACCAGCCCGGGATCGGTTCGGTGCGTGCGCTTTTCAGGTTGGGCAGGGCGACGGTGAGCGCGGTGGTGCTCGCCGTGTCGGATTCGGTGGGCACCCGCAGGGTGATCACGCCGTACTTGCCCTGCTGGGCGCCCGGCGCGTCGACGGTGACGTGTGCCGAGGCGGTGCCTGCGGCGAGGAACGCGAGGGTGGCGGCGGCCACGGCCGTGCCGGTGGCGCGCGAAATGGAACGGTGCATGAGGGAAAGGCTCTCTGTCCGAAGGGGAGTGGTGCGGCGGGTCAGGCCGGTACCGGCGGCGCGCGCGGGCCGCTCGCGCCCTTCGGCGGGCAGAGGTAGTGCGGGAGACCGGGATCGGACCAGTGCGCCGGTCCGGCGATCCGCGGCGGAGGCGGCTTGGCCAGCACCGCGCGGACCGCGCCGGAGGCCACCGCGTAGAGCCGTTCGGCGATCGAGACGATCGCGGCGCAGCCGAGCGCGGCCCCCGCGTGCGTGACCAGCATCCATCCGGTTGGCAGCGGATTCGTTGTGGCAGCGGGATGTTCGTGCCCGAGCAGGCCGGAGAGCACGACATGGCTCGCCACCTGTCCGAGCAGCAGCAGCCCGAGCATCGAACCACGGCCGCCGGCAAGCACATTCGCGGCGCAGCCGGCCAGCGCGGCGACGAGCAGCACCAGCGTCAGCTCCGCCGAACCGGGGAAACCACCGCCCGCGCCGCCGTGCGCGGCGACGGCGAGCGCCCCCACCAGCACGCCGACCAGACCACCACGCAGGTAGCCGGTATGCGGTGACGGGGGCATCGCGGGGAAGGTCAGCGCACGCCGAGCTGGGCGAGCACGTCCGCTTCGACTCCGGACAGTTCCTCGCCGATCGAGGCGTGCACGGCCCGGCGGCGCGGCGCGGGCATCTGCTCGGCGGTCTGCACCGCGGCGGCCAGGCTGTCCAGCCGGGACTGGGTGGCCGCGACGAACTTCTGCGTGTCGCCCTTGTCCTTGCCGCCCTGCGCGGCGACCTTGTTCAGCGCCGCTTCGGTGTTCACGATCCGGGCCTGCAACTTCGCGCCGTGCCCGCCGAAGTCGCCGAGCTGCTCGATGCCGATGCCGAGCTGCTGGGCCTTGCGCGTGTCCAGCTGCGCGCGCAGGAACGTCGCGGCGCGATAGGCCAGCGGCGCGAGCACCGGAATCAGCACCCGGGCCACGCCAAGGTACTTCTTCATCTGACTCGCGCTGAACAGCTCACGCTCGGCCTTGGCGGCCAGCTTCAGCGAGGCCTTCTCCTCCGCCTGCAGCGCCGAGATCTGCGCCTTGGCCACCTTGCGCTGGGTACGGGCCTCCGCGCGGCGGGCCTTGCGGTCGTTCTTCGCGACCAGCTTGGCTTCCAAACCGGCCTTGTGCTTGAGAGCTTTCGCCTCGGCCCTGCGGCTCGGGCGCCGCTTGCGCTTCGTGAACAACCCCATCGAAGGCCCTCCGTCATGCTGGTTTGCCATGGCAGTACGACGCCGGGGAAAGCCCGTCCGCCCATGTCACACGGTTTGCCTTTTACCCTAACGGGTAGGCGTCGCCGATCGCGTGGCTGCTCGCCGAAGTCGCACTGTGGTGGTCACGAGAGCGGGCGCCGTCCGGTTCGAACCACGGCTGTGCCCACGGGGTTCGTGGGTTTGTCGGGGGTAGGGACCATACTGCATAGCGTGGAATCGGGCATCGGTGACCGAGAAGGTCGCAAGCACAACGGCACGGCCGTCGAACGGCCGGCCGGCGGTGCGGGCGCGCCGACCCCGTTCATCGATGCCAGGGCGCTGATCGGTTGCCGGCATCGGCTGCATCTGGACGCGGTACATCCCGGGGCGCTGCAAGGGGTTACCGAGGATCCGGGGGTGCGGCAGCGCCGGGAGGCGGCGACGGCGCACCGGCTGCGTGTGCGCGACGCGCTGATCGAGGCGGACCCGGCCGGCTGGGTGGTGATCGACCCCACGCTGCGCGCGTCCGAGCGGGCCGCGGCCACGATGGCGGCGTGCGCGGAAGGCGTGCGGCACATCTGGGGCGGGCTGCTGCCGCAGGAGCCGGAGACCGGCCGGCGCGGCGGCTCGGAGATCCTGCTGCGCGATCTCGATCGCGGCGGGTACATCCCGGTGATCGTGGTGAACCACAAGGTGACCGACCCGCGCCATCCCGAACCCGCCGACTTCCACCCGACCACCACCGACCCGTATCACTGGAATCCGCGCCCGGACCGGCATCGCAAGCTGCGTCAGCAGCCGCGTGACCAGCAGCGGCTCGCGCACCTGTACCGCATGCTGCAACGCCACGGCATGGCCAGCCCCGCCCTGGTCGGCGGCGTGATCGGCTACCACTTCGACTGCATCCTGGTGCACGACCTCGGCCCGGTGCTGGCCGACTACGACCAGCGCTATGCCGACCGGGTCGCGGTGGTGCGCGGCGAATTGCCGACCGTGCCGTCGAAGGTGCCCGAGTGCCGGCAGTGCCCGTGGTGGACCCGCGGCATCGAGGGACCCAGCTGCGAAGGCTGGCTGGTCGAGCATCGCGATGTCAGCCTGGTCGCGCCCGGTTCCCGCGCCGAGGTGCTGCGCAGGCACGGCGTGCAGACCATCGACGACCTGGCCGAGTGGGCGGGCGACGACCCCGACGACTGGCAGCACGGCCCGTTCGACGAGGCCGTGGTCACCGCCCGGGCCTGGATCGCGGGCGCGCCGCTGGTCCGCCGGGTCGAGCAGGTCCGGGTGCAGCGGGCCGACGTCGAGGTGGATGTCGACCTGGAGAGCTTCCAGGAATACGGCGCCTACCTGTGGGGCACCCTGCTCGACGGCGTCTACCGCCCGTTCGTCACCTGGGATCCGCTGCCCACCGAGGACGAGGGCCGCTCGTTCGGCGAGTTCTGGACCTGGTTGATGACCATCCGCGCGGACGCCGCGCTGAACGGCAAAACCTTTGCCGCCTACTGCTATTCGCGCACCGCCGAGGACAAGTGGCTCTACGAGTCGGCCCGCCGCTTCGCCGGACGGCCCGGGGTGCCGACGGTCGACCAGGTGCGCGCGTTCGTCGACGGCCCGGAGTGGGTGGACATGTTCCAGGCCGTCTCCGACCAGTTCATCTGCCCGAACGGCAAGGGCCTGAAGAAGATCGCCCCGGTCGCGGGCTTCGCCTGGCGCGACGCCGAGGCGGGCGGCGAGGCATCGATGAGCTGGTACCGGCTGGCCGTCGGCTACGAGGGCGAGCCGGACATGTCCCAGCGCACCCGGTTGTTCGAGTACAACGAGGACGACGTGCGGGCCACCCAGGTGCTGCGCGACTGGATGTCGGACCGGGCAGACCTCGAGGTTCCTGGCCTCGAGGATTTCGGGCGTCGTACTATCGCGTCGTGACTGAGCACGTCGAACAACTCGAGTTCCAGGCAGAGACCCATCAGCTGCTCGAGCTGATGATCCATTCGGTCTACTCCAACAAGGACACCTTCCTGCGGGAGTTGATCTCGAATTCCTCGGACGCACTGGACAAACTGCGACTGGAGTCCTACCAGGACAAGGATCTACAGGTCGACACCGGCGACCTGCACATCGACCTCGTGGTCGACCGGGACAACCGGACCCTGACCGTGCGGGACAACGGCATCGGCATGTCCCGGGCCGAGGTAGTGGACCTGATCGGCACGCTGGCCAAGTCCGGCACCGCCGAACTGCGCAAGAAGCTCAACGAAGCCAAGAGCGCCGCCGCGGGCAACATCGACACCGCGGAACTGATCGGCCAGTTCGGCATCGGCTTCTACTCGACCTTCATAGTCGCCGACAAGGTCACGCTGACCACCCGGCGCGCCGGGGAGACCGAGGGCACCCGCTGGGAGTCGGCCGCGGGCAGCTCGACCTACACCATCGAAACCCTGGCCGAGGCGCCGCAGGGCACCTCGGTCTCGTTGCAGCTCAAGCCCGCCGACGAGGACGACCACCTCTTCGACTACACCCAGGAGTGGAAGCTCCGGGAGATCGTCAAGAAGTACTCCGACTTCATCGCCTGGCCGATCCGCATGCAGGTGGAGCGCACCGTCACCGAGGGTGAGGGCGAGGAGAAGACCGAGCAGACGGTCGTCGAGGACCAGACGCTCAACTCCATGAAGGCGCTGTGGACCCGCCCGAAGAGCGAGGTCAGCGACGAGGAGTACAAGGAGTTCTACAAGCACGTCAGCCACGCCTGGGACGATCCGCTGGAGATCATCCCGATGAAGGCCGAGGGCACCTTCGAATACCAGGCGCTGCTGTTCCTGCCCTCGCAGGCGCCGTTCGACCTGTTCACCCGCGAGCACAAGCGCGGCGTGCAGCTCTACGTCAAGCGGGTGTTCATCATGGACAACTGCGAAGAGCTGATGCCGGAGTACCTGCGCTTCGTCAAGGGTGTGGTGGACGCGCAGGACCTGTCGCTCAACGTCTCCCGCGAGATCCTGCAGCAGGACCGACAGATCCGGATGATCCGCAAGCGGCTGGTCAAGAAGGTGCTGTCCACGGTCAAGGACCTGCAGGGCGCCGAGGACCAGACCAAGTACCAGACGTTCTGGAAGGAATTCGGCCGCGTCCTCAAGGAGGGCCTGCTCGGCGACACCGACAACCGGGAGACCATCCTGCAGGTCTCGTCGTTCGCCTCGACGAACTCCGAGTCCGAGGTGACCACGCTCGCCCAGTACGTCGAGCGGATGGCCGAGGGCCAGGACTCGATCTACTACATGACCGGCGAATCCCGGCAGCAGATCGAGAGCTCGCCGCACATGGAGGCGTTCCAGGCCAAGGGCCGCGAGGTGCTGATCCTGACCGACCCGGTCGACGAGATGTGGGTCGGCTCGGTGCCGGAGTTCGACGGCAAGGCGTTCGTCTCGATCGCCAAGGGCGAGGTCGACCTGGAGTCCGAGGAGGAGAAGAAGGCCTCCGAGGCGCTGCGCGAACAGCAGGACAAGGACTTCGCCGAGGTGCTCGGCTGGCTCGGCAAGGCGCTGGACGAGAGCGTCAAGGAGGTGCGCCTGACCAACCGGCTCACCACCTCACCCGCCTGCCTCGTCGGTGACGTCTTCGACTTCACCCCGATGCTGGAGCGGATGTATCGCGCGTCCGGTCAGGCGATGCCGGAAACCAAGCGAATCCTCGAGCTCAACCCGACCCACCCGCTGGTCACCGGCCTGCGCGACGCCTACGACACGCGCAAGGACGATGCCGACGCGGGCAAGGTTCCCGAGCTCACCGAGACCGCCGAATTGCTCTACGGCACCGCGGTATTGGCCGAGGGCGGCGAGCTGAAGGATCCGGCGCGGTTCGCGCACATCCTCACCGACCGGCTCACCCGCACGCTCTGATCCGGTCACCGGCGAGGACCACCCCGCGGTGGTCCTCGCCGGCTGCTCGGCAGAATGGGTGCCGTGTCGAATTCGACTGAGCCGGTGATCCGGGCGGCGCGGGCCGCGGACTACGACGCCATCGCGGGCGTGGTGGACGAGTGGTGGGGGCGCGCGATCCTGCCGGTGCTGCCACGGCTGTTTCTCGATCACTTCCATCGGACGAGCCTGGTCGCGGAGACCGGCGAGCGGCTGTCGGGGTTCCTGATCGGGTTTCCCTCGCCGTCGGAATCCGATGCGGCGTATATCCATTTCGTCGGGGTGCATCCGGATTCGCGCAAGAGCGGGCTGGCGCGGGAGCTCTACGAGCGGTTCTTCGCCACCGCGCGGGCGCATGACCGGCGGGTCGTCACGGCGGTGACCGCGCCGGCGAACGAGACGTCCATCGCGTTCCACTCCCGGATGGGGTTCACCGTCGGCGGTCCGGTGCCGGACTACAACGGGCCGGGGCGTGACCTGATGACTTTCCGCCGCGCGATCTGAGTCCGTTTTGCCCTATTGAGCTGCTCTTAGAGTGAAACGATATGTTTCGCTACCTTCTGGCACTCGATTCGAAATCCTTCGCGCACAGCGATATTCGCCGGGTTTTGTGGTCTCTCACGGGGCGAAGCGGTTAAATTTGGGCGATCGAAAGGATCGTCAGCATATGTCCGGAAACCCTCTCGCCGTTGCCGAGCCGTGGGATCTCGTCGCCGACGGCTACGCCGAATTCGCGTCCGCGATCATGCAGCCCTTCTCCGACCGGGCGCTCGAATTCGCCTCGCTGACACCGTCTTCCCAGGTCATCGACGTCGCCGCGGGGACGGGGCTATTGAGTCTGCTGGCCGCGCCGCAGGTCGCGCAGGTGCAGGCCATCGACTTCTCCGCCCCGATGATCGACCGGCTCACCGCCGCGGCGGGGGCGGCCGGATTGACCAATATCGAGGCGCGCGTGGGTGACGGGCAGTCCCTGCCCTTCGACGACGACCGTTTCGACGCCGGGTTTTCCATGTTCGGGCTGATGTTCTTTCCCGAGCGCGGCAAGGGTTTCGCCGAATTGTTCCGGGTGCTGCGGCCCGGCGGCACGGCCGTGGTGTCCAGCTGGGCGCCGGTCGTCGAATCGCCGCTGATGCGGATGATGTTCGGCGCCTTCCACGCCGCCGATCCGAGCATCCAGGAGCCGCAACCCAACTACCTCAGCCTGGAGAATCCCGAGGTCTTCCAGACCGAGATGCGCCGGGCCGGCTTCGAAGCCGTGTCCATCCAACGGCATTCGACCTCGCTCGCCTTCGACAGCGCCGAGCAGATGTGGGACACCATGGTGCGCAGCAGCGCGCCGCTGGGACTCATGCGCCGCACGGTCGGCGAACAGGTCTGGGCCGAACGGGTCGCGCTGATGAAGTCCTATCTGGCCGAGCACTATCGGCCGCAGCAGCCGCTGTCCACCACCGCGTTCCTCGGCATCGGGCACAAATAAAAGCCGCCGCCGACCTCGGTCGGCAGCGGCTTTCGGGTTCTGCTCGGTGCTTTAGCGCGGGGCCATGCGCAGCGCGCCGTCCATGCGGATGGTCTCGCCGTTGAGGTAGTCGTGCTCGACGATGTACTGCGACAGCTGCGCGTACTCGTCCGGGCGGCCCAGGCGGGACGGGAACGGGACGCCGGCCTCGAGGCCCTTGCGGTACTCCTCGGTGACGCCGGCCAGCATCGGGGTGTCGATGATGCCGGGGGCGATGGTGTTCACCCGGATGCCGAACTGGGCCAGGTCGCGCGCGGCCGGCACGGTCATGCCGTGCACGCCGCCCTTGGACGCCGAGTACGCGATCTGGCCGATCTGGCCCTCGAACGCGGCGACCGAGGCGGTGTTGATGATGACGCCGCGCTGGCCGTACTCGTCGACCGTGTCCGTCTTGCTGATCGCGTCGGCGGCCAGCCGCATGACGTTGAACGTGCCAAGCAGGTTCACCGTGATGACGGTGCGGAACAGCTCCAGATCGTGCGGGCCGTTCTTGGACAGGATGCGCCCGGCCCAGCCGACGCCGGCGCAGTTGACCACGATGCGCAGCGGCGCGCCCGACTCGACGACCTTCGCGACCGCCGCGGCGACCTCGTCATTGCTGGTCACATCGGCCGGAATGAGGGTGACCCCGGCTGGCACGTTGTCCCCGGCCCGCTCGATCGACTGCGGCACATCAAGGCCGAAAACAGTGGCCCCCAGCTCGGCGAAACGCTTGGCAGTGGCGGCGCCGAGGCCGGATGCGCCTCCGGTGACAATGGCGGCGGAACCCGAAATCTCCACGATGGTCCTCTCGTTCGTGACAGCCAGTTGGCCCTTCGTCAATTGCACCCTAACGGTTCCCCCACCCAACCCCCATGAGGACTCCCTCTCACTCCGGAAAGGACCATCGCCGAGCTTCGGGCGGGGGCTACTGGAGGGTCACTTTGGCGCCGCCGGAGAACATCGAGTCGTGCAGCATGATGTGGCTCGGCACCGCATCGGCAGGCAGGTCGAACACGACCTGAGCGGTCACGGTGTTGCCCGGGTTCACGCTGGCATACATGCTCGTGTCGGCCTGCAGGTTGATCGCGGCCATGCTGTCGTTCTCGAACTTGCGGTTCTTGCTGTCGAACAGATATTGGGCGCTCGGGCTGAAGCCCTGCGGCTTGTTGGACGTGTTCTTCACGGTCATCGAGACGATCGTGTACGCGCCCTGGGCTTTTCGCTGCAGGTACGGGTTGTCGCCCACTTCACCGAGGCCGACCTGGACGCCGGTGACGACGAACTCGAATTTGCCGTCCCGTACCGGGGTGTTGAGGCCGGGCGCGGCCGTCGATGGCTTTTCCGCCGATGGCTTCGCGGCCGGCGGGGCAGCGGATTCGCCTGCCGCCCCGACGGCCGGCGCGGATGCCGGACTGCTGGCAGTGGTGTCGGTCTTCTTGTCGTCTCCGCTGTTGACGGCAGCGATCACCGCGCTGAACCCGCACAACCCGATAATGACCGCGACCACGATGAGCACGATCTTGCCGCCACTGGATTTCTTCTTCGGCGGTTGACCGTATCCGGGCGGCGGTGCGAACTGTCCGGGTTGCGGTGGTTGCTGCCCGCTGGGCAGAGGCGGGTTGCCCCACTGGGGATTCGGCGGTTGCTGCGGTGGGAATTCGCCTTGCGGTGACGTCATCTGTCTTGCCTTCTGCGAGAAGTGATGGAACTGATGACGCCTCTATCGACCCGTTGTGACCTGCGTTACGTTTCATGTGCTAACGGCATAACTGAAATACCCGCAGGCAGGCGGCTATTTCGGCCGGTCCGCGCGGCCATTCGGGGGTCCGCAGATTTATTTGCGAACAAACGTGTTCATTGGTGGTACCGTCGCTGCATGAAGCTGTTCGCGGGGGCGTCTGTTGCTGGGCGCAAGGTTTTGATCACGGGGGCGGCGCGGGGGATCGGGGCCGCGCTGGCTCGGCAGTTGCATGCGGGTGGGGCGCAGGTGGCGTTGCTGGGGTTGGAGGGGGAGTTGCTGGGGGAGGTGGCTCGGGAGTGTGGGGACGCGCCGTGGCGGTATTGCGATGTGGGGGATCGTGAGCAGGTGGATCGGGTGGTGACGACGCTGGTGGGGGAGCTCGGCGGGCTCGATGTGGTGGTGGCGAACGCGGGGGTGGCGCGGCAGTTGCCGTTGATCGGGGGCGATCCGGCGGTGATGGAGGAGACGCTGGCGGTCAATGTGCTCGGCGTCTATTACACGTTGCGGGCGGCGGGGCCGCACATCAGTCATCCGAACGGCTATGCGCTGGTCGTCTCCTCGCTCGCGGCGGCGGTGCATCTGCCGCTGGTCGGGGCGTACAGCGCGTCGAAGGCCGCGGTGGAGGCGCTCGGCAATACGCTGCGGATCGAGCTCAAACACACCGGAGCGAAGGTCGGCGTCGCGTACTTCGCCGAACTCGACACCGACATGACCTCGCGCGGATTCGGCACCGCCGCGGCGCGCGCGATCATCGGCCGGTCTACCGTGTCCGGCGTCGCGCCGCTCGGGCCGGCCATCGATTCGGTGGAGAAGGCGATCGCGCGGCGGCGTCGGCAGGTGGTCTCGCCCTGGTGGGTGGCGGTGGTGCTGCCGTTCCGGCCGATCGCCCAGCGCGTGATCGCGATCGCGCTGCGCCGAGGCGTACGGCGGGCGCTGGAGATCGCGCGGAACGAAGAAGCACCCTTCACTACGGACCAACCGGACAGACCCCGCAAAATGGAGCGGAAAGCTTAGCCGACCCGACCCCGGAGCCATCGAATGACCGAATCGGCAACCAGCGCACGCCAACTCCCGCGCGGCAGGCACGGCCTGCCGCGTGAGCAGGTGGTGGCCTCGCAGCGTGAGCGCATCCTGATCGCGATGGCCGAGGCGATGGTGGAGAACGGTTATGTCGGCACGTCGGTCGCGGCGATCCTGAAACGCGCCGGGGTGTCCCGGGAGACGTTCTACGAGCAGTTCCGTTCCAAGGAGGCCTGTTTCGAGGCCGCCTACGAGCGGGCCGTGCAGAACCTGCTCGGCCGCATCGCGGATGCCGCCGAGGACGCCGACGATCCGGCCGCCGCGGAACCCGAGCCGGACCGCATGGTCAAGATGGACCGGATCTTCGCCGCCTACCTGCAGCACTTGGTCGACGACCCGGCCAGCGCGCGGCTGTTCCTGGTGGAGGTCTACGCGGTCGGCACGGCGGCCCTGGCGCGCCGGGCGAAACTGCAGGAGCTGTTCGTCGGGCTGATCGCCGACGTGCTCGGCGCCCGGACCGATGAGCAGCGCTTCGCCTGCCAGACCCTGGCCGCCGCGATCAGCGCGATGGTCACCGGCCGGATCGCGGCCGACGACTCGGCCGGTCTGCTCGCACTGCGGGTTCCGCTGCTGAATCTGGTCCGCCGCGGCGGCGAGTTGTTCGGGGACGCGCTGGCCGAGTCACATCCTTGATCAGGCGCGCGAACTCGTAACTGCTCCGATTCGTCCCCGAGCACCGACTACCGATGCAGTTCGGGATCCGTCGCCGGAGCAGCCGACGGCACGTCGGGCGCCACCGGCGCGGGCCGCAGCGCGCGGACGATCAGCATGACCGCCGCACCCAGCGCGGGTGCGATCACGGCCAGCGCGGCGACGACCAGCCCACTCAGCGAAGGCGCGGCCGTCGAGATCAGCGTCGCCGCACCGAAGTACAGGAACAGCAGACCCGACCCGATCCCGATGGCCCGCTCCGGCAGATGCTTGCCGACCAGGATGCCGATGCCGATGGCCAGCGCGTCGGCGGCGACCATGCCGATCGTCGAGCCGATCCACACGCCGACCCAGTCGTAATCGGTGGCCAGCGCGGCCGTCGCGAACATGGTCCGGTCGCCGAGCTCGGCGAGCAGGAACGCGGACAGCACCACGAAGAACGGCGCGGTGCTCGCGCGCAGGGACTTCGGTGCGGGGTCTTCGTCGTCCGCGCGGAAGTGCTCGCGCAGCGTCCACAGGCCGACGGCGAGGAAGGTGAGCGCGGCGACCAGCGAGATGGCCCGGGTCGGCAGCGCGGATCCGAGGAAATAGCCGACGCCGACGGAGATCAGGTGGACCGCGGCCGACGCGGTGGCGATGCCGCCGAGCACCACCCACCAGCGATAGCGCAGGGCGAACGTCAACGCCATCAGCTGGGATTTGTCGCCCAGCTCGGCAAGGAAGACGATGCCGATACTCAGCAAAACAGTGGCGATCATGATTGTGCGGCTCCCGGGTCTCCGGCCTGCCGGTCGGAGTCTGGGTATGCCTCCGGCCGACAACGATTAGTTGTCTCGGCCGAAGGTCTCGCCCACCGGATTGTTCCGGTTCACACAGCCGGACCCGAACCCTCGTGGGGTTGCGGGTCAGTATGTCGACTGTGCAATTGGGGGCTACTCCCCTTCGCTGACTCCGACTCTACCCGCACGCGTCCGAGTGTGCCAACCTGTTGTTGCCCAAATCGCAATGCGCGCAATAAGTTTGGCGATCCACGCAGAGAGTTTCGGGTACCCTTACGCGGCCAGCAGCATGGCCAGAACCGCGGTGTCGGGGTCGCTGATCGGGTCCAGTCCGACTCGGCTGACCAGGGAGGTCACCGTGCCGTCCACTTCCGCCTCGGCCCACGCCGCCCGATGCTCCAGCCCCAGATGCGGCACGCCGGGCAGCAGCACGCAACCCGACGCGGCCCCCGCGCACTCCGGCAGCGACGGCCGGGTTTCCGAGGGCGGATGCAGCATCAGCAGGGCCGCCGGCATATGACCGGCAAACCGTCCGGGCGCCAACGCCTCCGCGCCGAGCACCGTCCCCTCGGCCATCACCAGGCCGACGGTGCCGGGCGCCGGGTCGTCGGGCAGGTCCTCGCGCACGCCGAACACCGTCGACGTGGCCAGCAACCCGGGCATCGAGGCCACCCGGACCGCGAGCACCAGCACCTGCGCCCACTCCTTGGTGGTGTCGGGCCAGCGCCCGGAAATGACGAACCCCCGCAGCGCGCCGCGGGCCTGGAATGGTGTGATGCCGATCGGTTCATTCGTACGCATCGTGCCTCCCGTCATCGAACCGGGGGCGGCCTTGCCCGTCCTCGAACTGTGGATTCCGAGAATGACCGATGAAACACCTGGCACACAAGTACCAAAGAGTGCCAGCCGACCAGCGAAAACCGGCTGACCAGCGATTGCCGCAGCCCACAGCCCCGCGGGCGGCGGCCCGATACCGGTTTGCGGCCCGGGCGTGTCCGGATCGCGTCGAGTCCCGGACATGAGACGGGCCCGCGCCCCGACCGCTGATCGCGGAGGGAGCGCGGGCCCGGCAGGCACCGAGGCGACGGTCAGCCGAAGATCAGGCCCTTGCCCTGGCCGACGGCGCGCGCGAAGCGATCCTGCACGTCTTCCCAGTTGACCACGTTCCAGAACGCGGTGACGTAGTCCGCCTTGACGTTCTTGTACTGCAGGTAGAAGGCGTGCTCCCACATGTCGACCTGCAGCAGCGGGATGATGCCCAGCGGGACGTTGGCCTGCTGGTCGTAGAGCTGGAAGGTCAGCAGCTTCTGGCCGAGGGTGTCGTAGCCGAGCACCGCCCAGCCGGAGCCCTGCAGGCCGTTGGCCGCGGCGGTGAACTGGCCACGGAACTTGTCGAACGAGCCGAACTGGTCGTCGATCGCCGCGGCGAGCTCGCCGGTCGGCTTGTCGCCACCGTTGGGGGACAGGTTCTTCCACCAGATGGAGTGGTTGACGTGCCCGCCCAGGTGGAAGGCCAGGTTCTTCTCGTACAGGAAAATGGCGCCGTGATCGCCGCTGTCGCGGGCGGCCTCGAGCTTCTCGAGTGCGGTGTTCGCGCCGGCGACGTATGCGGCGTGGTGCTTGGAATGATGCAGCTCGTTGATCTGCCCGGAGATGTGGGGCTCCAGGGCGCTGTAGTCGTAATCCAGATCTGGCAGCGTGTACTCAGCCACGATGTCCCTTCCTATGTCGGGCTGCGTGCGCCCATCTCGAGCACACCCAACCATCATTCGTACACCCGCTCGGTTCCAACCGGGCCTGATGCCCCCGCATTCCGTAGTGGGCATGGGCTGTGCACCGTGGAAGTCACCGCGGCACCGGGTCGAACCTCACGCGTAGCATCGAACCACGTCGTATTGCGACGAACTAGTGGGGCGACGTTGCCGCACCTGGTCCGTCATCCTTGCGCCGGATCGGGCAAACCGCCCAGCCGGGCAGTACCGATCCTGGTGCCGGATACCCACTACGTCAACGGTCACCCAAGCCTGCGGCCCGGCTCCGCGCAGACGAAAACCGCACACCCGGAGGCCCCGGATGTGCGGTGTCGGTCGGTCGGGTCAGAGCGGCGGCGCGACGCCGGGACGGGTTGCCCGCGGGTCGCCCGCGTCGTGCGCCTCCCACCAGCGAGTAGCGCCGGCGATGAACTCGGCCAGCGGGATCTCCCGGCCGGCGGTGTCGGCGATGAGCACGTTGTCGAACCACACGCGCACGTCCAGTTCGCGCGGGTCGATGCCTTCTTCCTGGGAGAACTCCAGCACATGCGCGGAGACGTGCTCGTCGATCGCGGTGTCGAAGCTGAGCAGCTCGCTCCACAGGGCCCAGCCGCTGTCGTCGAGGTCGATGAACTCCCAGCCGTGCAGCCTGCCGCCGCCGAAGCTGCGGATGGCCGTGTCGAGTCCGTCCAGTTGCAAGGGCAGGACCTGCGGTTCCAGGTCGTCCCAGTTCTGCATGCGCAGCGATGCCGCGACGCGGCCGACCCCGGTGAAGGTCACCTGAACGCGGTAATCCTCGGTGGGCGTTCCGTTTTCCGGAAGCGTCAGCACCTCTAAGTCGAGTCGTAGTTGCTTGGCCGCGGCGTCGACCTCGAGGCCGAGGCAGGTCGCCTCGGACAGCGCGACGTTGAGCCCAGCCGTGTCCATTCCGTCGAGTAGCCCCCTGCTCACGTTCATGGCCACAGGCTACCGACAGCTACCGGTGGAGCCCAGTATTTCAGTTTTTCGCTAGTGTTCTCGTTTTTTATGGAACCGAATCGGACCCGCCGCCGTCCAAGTAGATATCGGAACCCGCCACGCCCGCGAGTTTCGAGGTCGGCGGCGAATGACCGCTCCGGGATCGGATGTTGGAGGGGAGTCCCGGATCGGTCGTTCGCGCCGCACGAACACGCCGCGAATCTGCTGACGGCCCGCGAAGGGCCCCGGATCGGGGTGCGTGGGCTGGAAGATGAGTTAGCCGATGGGTAGCTTCGATAGCCAAACCCTGAAACTGGTGCGCTGTCTGATAGCTGCAGCCTGTGGATGAAGTTGTGGATTATGTGGATAACTCTGTCGGAGGTATGCACATGCGGCCACTGAGCGGGGCATCGATCAGGGTTCCGGGACGGAAAACATACCTGAAGTACCGGCTCGATGTCGAGCCGCCGGCCGCCCGGGCGCGGGCCGGAACCACGCGGCACCCGTCCACCCATGGCAGGATCGAAACCGTGACGAGTCCCCATGTTCCTTCGGTCCCGGTGGACGCGGTGCCGAGCGAATTCGACAGCGGCGCGCCGAGTCCGGCCGACGGCCCGCGCGCGATCCTGCTCGATGTGCGCGAAGACGACGAATGGCAGCTCGGACACGCGCCGGGCGCCGTGCACATCCCGATGGTGGACGTGCCCGCCCGGGTGGACGAGCTGGACTACGACGTCGATCTCTATGTCATCTGCAGGCAAGGCGGCCGTTCCCTGCAGGTGGTCGAATACCTCACGCACATCGGCTTCGACGCGATCCAGGTCAACGGTGGCATGGTGGCCTGGCAGCAGGCCGGACGCCCGCTGGTGGCCGACGGTGACCGGCAGGCGAAGATCTACTAGCGAACGCCGCGAGACACAGGAGGCACGGTGAGCACGGTCGTACAACCTTGTGCGCGGTGTGGCGCGCGCTGGGCCGTGCAGTCGACCCCGATGCACTGGTGCCCGCGCTGCCGCGGCGTGCTGCTCTCGCCCGCGCCCATCGACGCGCCCGCCGAGCGGCGCAACTATCGCTGGGTGGCGCGCAAGCCCGACCAGCGCACCCGCCGCGCCCCGGCCGCCGGGCGCGCCGCGCGCCGCGAAACCCCGCGCTACACCCAGGTTCCGCGCTGGGGCCTGCTCGATCCGGCGCCCCGGCCCGCCGCCGCGGCGCCGCCCCCGCTGACCAGGCTGACCAGGTGGGCGTCCACGCTGCTGATCGCCACCGCGTCGATGTTCGCCGTCGCGGCCGTCGCCGAACTGCTGCGTTACCTACTGCTGCTGCGCAATCGGACGCGGCTGATCCATCCCGCGGTGCTGATCTGCTCCGACGTGTTCGTCGTCGCGGCCGCGCTGATCGCACTGCTGCTCGCGCTGCTGTCCGCGGTGGCCGTGGTCGGCTGGCTGGTCGACGCGCGCAGGCTCGCCTTCCAGGAGGCCGGACGCACCGACCCGCGCTCGGTCCGGACGCTGGTGCTGGGCTGCGTCATTCCGGTGGTCAACCTGCTGTGGCCCGGCGTCTTCCTGACCGAGATCGTCGCGCGCCGGTCCGATCCGCGCGCGCTGCGGGCGATCCGGATCTGGTGGGCCGCCTGGATTTTCGGCGGCCTGGTCACGGCGGCCGCGCTGGCCTGGCGGACGGCGGACTCGTTGCAGGTCAAGGCGGACGGCGTGCTGTTCACCGGGTTCACCGACCTGGTCGCCGCCGCGGTCGCGCTGCTCACCCTGGCCATGCTGCGCGCGGTCGAGGATCGAGACGCGCTGGGCCGCAGCCGGACCGCGCGCCGCTGGCTGATCGCCGTCGATCCGGCCGTGCCGGTGATCGAGCCGGTGCAACCCGGCGGCGGGGCGCGCGCGGCGGAGCAGCCGAAGGACGCGGCCGACGCGCCACCGGACACAGATATCGACAACGGTGCAGTGGACCGTGAGCACGAGGAGGTTATGGCCAAGTGAGCCAGGTCAGTCGCGCACCGTTCGTCGTGGCGCACCGCGGTGCCTCGGCGGCGCGCCCCGAACACACGCTCGCCGCATACGAATTGGCGCTGGAGGAAGGCGCCGACGGGGTCGAATGCGACGTCCGGCTGACCCGGGACGGGCATCTGGTGTGCGTGCACGATCGCACCGTCGACCGGACCTCCTCCGGCACCGGGCTGGTCAGCGAGATGACCCTGGACGAACTGAAGGAACTCGACTTCGGCGCGGACGGCGAAGCGGCCGAGGTGCTCACCCTCAGCGAGCTGATCACGCTGGTGCTGGACTGGCGCAGCCGGCCGACCAAGCTGTTCATCGAGACCAAGCACCCGGTGCGCTACGGCGCGCTGGTGGAGAACAAGCTGCTCGCCGAGTTGCAGCGGTTCGGCATCGCCACGCCCGCGTCCGCGGATCACTCACGCGCGGTGGTGATGTCGTTCGCGGCCACCGCGGTCTGGCGGATCCGCCGCGCCGCGCCGCTGCTGCCGACAGTGCTGCTCGGTGAGTCGTCGCGCTACCTCGGCGGCGGCGCCGCGACCACGGTCGGCGCGACCGCCGTCGGTCCGTCGGTGAAGACGCTGCGCGATCATCCCGAGTTGGTGGACAAGGCCGCCGCCGCGGGCCGGGCCACCTACTGCTGGACCGTGGACGACCCCGACGACGTCCGCCTGTGCGCCGACCTCGGCGTCAGCTGGGTCGCCACCAACCACCCCGGCCGCACCAAGGCGCTACTCGACGCCGCCTGAGTCCGAAAGGTGCCTTGACAGAGTCGGTCCGGTGACCAGGTCGCCGCGGATCGCGGTGTGCGCGAACCAGGTTGTGCGCCTGCGTCGTTCGCCGATCGGCCGTCGACGGTCCGGCCACCCGCCGTCTCGGGCCGCGTCCGGTGCCGTGGCGCGCGGGGTGGCGCCGCGCACACCCTGTAGGTTGACCCCCCGTGGGTAAGAGCAAGCGGAATAGTCCTAAGCCCGGAGGGAACCGGGCACTGCGTCTCGCCGAGCGGAAGGTGGCGCTGGAGCAGGCGGCCCAGACCGTCTCGCGTCCCTTCGAGGGGCTGGCCGCGGAGTGCGATCTGGTCGCGCTCTGCGAGTTCGTGCCGTCGGCGACCGCCGAGCTGAAGCTGGCGTCCGGCGTCGCGGCCGAGCGTTCGGTCGTGCTCGCCACCGTGCTGCCCGGCGCGGTGGCCGCGCTGGTGCGGGCCGGCGATCAGCCGAGCGGCTACGTCGGTGCGCAGGTGCAGTTCCAGGGCGCCGACCTCGGCGCCGATCTCGCCGCCGCGATCCTGTGGACGCAGTCCGCCGAGCCCGGCGACTCGCTGGCGTCGGTGGAGAGCGTGGCCGGTGGCCCGCGCCTGGCCGATGTCATCGATGCCGGTGCGGACCTGGACCTCACGGTGCACCAGGACTTCGACTGGTGGGTGCCCGAGGGCGTGCAGCCCGACCCGCAGGTCGCCGCGACCATCGAGCAGGCCAAGCTGGCGATCAAGCCGTCGGCGCGGATCGCGCTCGGCCCGGACGCGACCGGTGCGGCGTGGTGGGTGGACGCCGGCGACAAGGCGCACATCCGCTGGGTCCGGCCGGAGGCCGAGGACGACCTGATGCTGGCGCTGGCTCGCCTGCACGCCGCGGGTGGTCTGCAGCTGGGCGAGGGCTCCCGGTTCGCCGGTTCGTTCCGCACGCACGGCGTGCTGGTCCCGGTCTTCGACCTGGATCCCGAACAGCACCCGGATGAATGGGCAAAGCCCGCACAGGAATTCGATGCGCGGCTGGCCGAGGCGCTCGCCACGGATGCGCCGTTGACCGCCGGTGAGCGGCGCTCGCGCGACGGTCTGCGTTCGCGCCAAGTCACCCTGCGCTGAACCACAGCGAATATTTTCCTCGCTACTCGGGAGTCAGTTTCTCGGCTAGTATCGGACGCTGGTAGAGGGTGGCCTCACCGACCTGATGAAGAAAGAGGAAACAAGTTTCATGACTGAACTTATCGCGGCACTCAAGGCAATCCTCAGCACCATGAGCGCTCAGTAGGACGCCTCCTAAAACGGCAACAGGCCCAGCTCGCGAAGAGCTGGGCCTGTTTGCGTTGACCGATCAGATGGATCCGCCCGCGGCCGACGGGGCGCCGGAAGCATCACTCGGACCACCCATTTCCCTGGCGATGAACTCTTCCAGATCGAACAGGTTGGACCCGGCGCGCTCGGCGATGGTGAGCAGGGTGGTCATGTTCGCGACCTCCTCGACCTGCTCCTTCAGGAACCACTGCATGAACTGCTCGCCCAGGTAATCGCCCTCTTCGCGGGCGGTGCTGGCCAGCTGGATGATCTGGTCGGTGACCGTCTTCTCCTGGGCCAGGGCCAGCGCGATCGGCTCGTGCACATTCTCGAACTTGGACTTTGCCGCATCGATACCGGACAGGTCGACGCTGATATCCCGATCGAGGAAGTACTGCACGATCATCATCGCGTGGTTGCGCTCTTCGACCGCCTGCGCATAGAAACGCTTGGCCAGCTGCGGCAGGTCAGCATTGTCGAACCATACCGCGATTGCGATGTATTGATGCTCGGCGTTGAATTCGTGCCTGATCTGATCATGGAGCAGGCCGTGGAATTTGCTGCGTGGGGACTCCGGATGGCTGGACATAGTAGGGGACATTAGCGCTGGTCAAGGCGTCTGTCATCCAAGTGCAACCTTATTGAGGCTAGTATTGCCTAATTAATTCTTCGCTGCCCCAGCCATTCTCGGGGTCGCGTTGTCGGCCCGTTGCGGGGCGCGGAGTTCACGTGCGATGAAGTTCTCCGCGTCGAATAGATCGCCCGTCGAACGGTCGATCACGGTCAGCAGCGTGTTCATTTTGGCGACGTCTTCGACCTGTTCTTTGAGGAACCACTGGATGAAGCGTTCGCCCAGGTAGTCGCCCGATTCGCGGGCCGCGCGGGCCAGGCCGGTAATCTGCCCGCTCCGGGTCTGCTCCGTCTCCAGCAGGAAAGCTATTGCGGCACGGGGAGATTCGAAGCTGGACCGGATCTCGTTCAGCCCGCCGACGCGGACCTCCAGATCGCGGTCGAGCAGATATTGGACCATCCGTAATGCGTGTGCGCGCTGCTCCTCGGACTTGCCGTAGCAGTGTCTCGCCAACTGCGGCAAGCGATTCGAGTCCAGGTACACGGCCGCCGCGAGGTACTGCTGGGCGGCCGTGAAACCGCGCTGGATCTGTGCGCTGAGCAGAGCGGGGAACGGCTGATCGAGCTCGGTGTCCGTCATGCAATCGACGCTACCTCGTCAGCAGGTCGTCCGGAATCGGTCGGTCCGAAGCGATCGCATCGAAGAACTGCCCGGCTTTGTTCTTGTCCCAGAGCAGCACATTGCCGCTGTCGGTGTCCGCGAAACCGCCGACCGGAACGGTGGTCGGAATCGTGTCCCCGCGCATCGCCCAGCCGAGCTGCGCCAGATTCCAGATATGGTCGCCGTCGTCGACCTTCAGCGATTTCGCCATGCCGGTCGCCAGCGGCCACAGCTTGAACGGATTCGCCAGCGTCGCGCCGCTGGTCGCCTTCTTCACCAGCGCCGCCATGAAAATGCGCTGATTGTTGATCCGGTCCAGGTCGGCCAGCGCGGTCGCACGGCTGCGCACGAAACCGAGCGCCTCCGGCCCGTTCAGTTTCTGGCAGCCCGCCGGCAGGTTGATCCCGGCCAGCGGGTCGTCGATGGCCTTCGGCACGCAGACGTCGATGCCGCCGAGCGTGTCCACCACGTCGGCGAAACCGCCGAAGCCGATCTGCGCGTAATGGTCGATGTGCACGCCGGTCGCGATCTCGACGGTCTGCACCAGCAGCTGCGGTCCGCCGATCGCGAAGGCCGCGTTCAGCTTGTCCTTGCCGTTGCCGGGGATGCTGACGTACGAGTCGCGCGGCAGGCTGACCAGCGTGGTCTTGCCTGACTTCGGGATGTGCACCAGCATGATCGTGTCGGTGCGTTCCGGGCCGACCTCGCCGCCGGTGGCCAGCTCCTGTTCCTGTTCGGGAGTCAAGCCGGCGCGGCCGTCCGAACCGACGAGCAGCCAGTTAGTGCCCGGCGTATCGCCGATGCGGTCGGCGTAGTTGGCCAGCGCCGGGATGCGGGTCAGCGAGCCGTCGAGTTTCACCACGGCGCCGACCGCGGCGATGACCAGCACCACCAGCAGCACCAGGAACCAGCGGAAGTAGTGGCGCTTGCGCCGCGGCCGTGGCGCGCGGGGCTGGCGTTCGCCGCGCGGGGGACCGGACGGCGGTGGCGGCGGCGGGCTCGGCCGATGCGGACGCTGCGGCGGTCCCTCGCGATAGGGCACCGGCTGCTGCGTCGGCGCGTGGGTCTGCGGCCTTGGCGGCTTGTTCAGCGGCGGCGGTGGCCGGCGGGTTCCGGCGTTTTCCGGCGGGACCTGCGAATACGCGAGCGGCGGCTGCGGGCCGCCGCGGCGCAGCACCTGGGTCGGCTCGATGTACGGCGACTGCGGATCACCCGGCGGGCCAGCGCGGTGCGGCCCGGGACGCTGCCGCGGCGGCGGGCCGGACGGCGGTACCCGGCGCATCGGCGCGCGGTACCTGGGGTCGTCGCCATTCATCACTGAGACTCTACTTATCCGTAGTCGTTCGGGGAGGTCGTGCGACGGATGATCTCCGTCCGATCCCGGCGCTGACCTCGTCTGTGCCCTGCGTGGTCCGCGCCGGTCCCGGTGCCCGTCGGTTCGCGCACTCACTATGAATTCGCCTGCGGTCCTTCGGTGTTATCGAGATGCGGAGAACAGTTGGGTCACGGGATATGGCCGGCTGTCCGGTGTGGCTATCGATGCAGGTCATCGGCTATGTCCGCGGATCGATGTGTTTGTCGACACCGGAGCGGGTGGACCGCTGAGTGGACCGGCAATATCTGCTCATCGTGAAAGGTGTTTGCCTGCTGTCGTCTGGCGAGCGCAGCTGGGCGAGACGGATCGCGGCGGCCGCTCGAACATCGAACTGGGTGTTGGCCGTGGCACTGCACGTTCGGTGTGTCCGGTGGTCGTCGGACGAAGAGGTGTTGGTCGGCGGAGCTTGTGATTGTTCGGTGGGTAGGGCTAGCCGCGCATGTGCCGTCTCCCGGGTGGTTTTCGGCGCGGCAGCTCACTCGACCGAACCTGCACTGGGCGGATCGTCTGCGCCATGGCCAGGCTTCACGGGTTGGCGGACACGACTCGAGGTGCGGCGCGTGGAGCGTGCGCATCGCCGGGCAATAGATTCGAGTCCATGCGTAGTGAGTCCGGGGCCGGCGAGTCCGAGGTGACGGAGCGGGAGCGGCTCGGGATCAAGCTCGAGCTCGCGGTCGTGCTGGTGGTCACGTTCGGGTTGAGCGGGCTCAACGCGGCGCTGTCGCTGGTGGAGAGCGCGCTCGCGCCGGGCGGGGTGGGTGGGCGGACGGTCGCGCTGAATCCGTCGCGGTCCACCCAGTCGACGATCGATCTGCTGTTCCAGTTGTTGAGTGTGGCGCGGCTGGCCGGGTGGGCGGCGCTCGGGCTGTATCTGTTGTGGCGCAGCGGAATCGGGCCGCGGCTGATCGGTCTCGCGACGCGGATGCGCTGGCGCGCGGACGTCCTGCCGGGGCTGGTGCTTGCGGCGATCATCGGATTGCCCGGTCTCGGCCTGTATCTGACCGCGCACGCGCTGGGGATGAGCGTGACGATCGTGCCCGCGTCGCTCGGCGACCATTGGTGGCGGCTGCCCGCGCTGATCCTGTCCGCCTGCGCGAACGCGCTGGCCGAGGAGATCATCGTGGTCGCCTACCTGATCACCCGCCTGCGCAAACTCGGCTGGTCGGAGAACTCGTCCCTGCTCGCCTCGGCCCTGCTGCGCGGCAGCTACCACCTGTACCAGGGCCTCGGCGGCGGCCTCGGAAACCTGGTGATGGGCTTGATCTTCGGCCGCTACTGGCAGCGCACGAACAAGCTGTGGCCGCTGATCCTCGCCCACGCCACCATCGATACGGTCGCCTACGTCGGATACACCGTGCTCCGCGGCCACGTGTCCTGGCTGCCGTAGCGCGAACCCGCACCAGCACGCCGCGCACCGATCAGCGTGCCGCGCAGGAACCAGCGGGCAAATCATTGCGCAGCAGGCGAACTCGCGCGCATCCACAACCGCTGGCAAGGCGACGCAACGGACCCGCGCGAGCCGACTCGGATCTGCGCGGGCGGGGCCTGCGCAACGTCGGCCCGAGCGCAGATCCGCGAACCGGCGTGGCAACAGTCCGCGTCAGATGCGGCGCAGTCCGTTGAGGAAGGGGCAGCCGGCCAGCGTGCGGACCGCGCGGCTGAGCGATTCGATGTCGTCGGCGGGGGTGCTGAACGGGAGGCGGAAGTCGTGGTCGCCGTCGCGGCCTTCGATGCGCAGGGTGAGGCCGTAGCGGTCGATGGCGAGGGGGTGCACGATGCCGTGCTGTAGTCGGGGCGGCAGGTGGCGTGCGAGTTGCGCGACGACGTCCGCGTGGTCGGCATCCATGTGCTGCAACCACGCGGATTCCAAGGTGCAGAACGGATCCGGCTGTGCGCGGCGGAGTTCGTCGATGCTCACCGATTCGGCGCCGGTCGAGTCGGCGACCACCGCGGAGTTGATCACCAGCCGGAGCAGCGTCGCGGTGTGCCCGACATCGAGCAGGCCCGGATCCGGGTTCTCCTTGGCGACCTCACCGGCCAGCGCGCGCTGCGCCTGAGCGGGCACGGCCCGCACCCACCCGCGCAGCCACACCAGGGCGCGCACGGGTTCGCGCAGCGGCAGCGGCGCGTGATCGGTGAGTTCCAGGACCGCGGGGGCGCCCGCGTCCGGCGAGTTCCCGGCCACGATCGCCGCCACCGAGGTGGTCGGCACCGCGATCACCGCGTCGCCGCACTCGCGCACGTGATGCACGGACACCGGCGTCGGGTCGATGCCGGGCATGGCCAGCACCGCCTGCTCCGCATGCGCACACGCGCTGCGCACCCGCTCGGCGGTGGACGGTGAGACAGTCGGTGTCGGACGCGGCATGCAAACCTCCGTGGTCGGGCGTTGTTCGCCTCGCTCGGGCGCTCAATTAGGTTACCCTAAGCTAAGTGACGAGCGAAACATCCGCAAGCGTTAGCTCCAGGCTGATCCGGAGAATTCGCCGCTGGTTGCCTCCCTGAACTCCGCACCGCCGCGGGTTGTTACGGTGAATCGGTGGCGCACGGAGCGGAATCGACCGGAGAACCGGTACTCATAACACTGACCACTCCCGCCCGGCGCAGCCTCGTCGAAGGCCTGGTGCGTGCACCCCGGCCGGGCAATACCGTCCCCACCCTCGACGCGGACGCCCCCGACGCGGCCATCGCCGACTTCCTGGCCACCATCGTGCACACCGACACCGGCTTCATCGCCCGCACCTCCTCCGGCGAACGCGCCCTGGCGATCGTGGCCGCCACCGTCGCCGCGCTCTGTGGCGAAGACATCCGCACGGCCCTCGCCACCCCGGACACGAACTTCCTCATCGCCCTGAAACCCCCTGCGGTAGAAGCATTCCGAACCGTTCTCCTTGCCATCGAGACCGACGCCGTCGACGAAATCACCCAAGCCCTGCAACCGCTTGCCCCCAACTGACCCCTCAGCGGCACACCATTGCCGATGCGTCACTCACGGTTGATCGGAGCCGGCTCGGTGGGGACAACGTTTGCCAGCGGTCGTGGCGGGATCTGCGCGGCGGGCCGTCGAGTGCCGGAACTCGATTCGTTCGCCGTTGTCGATCAGGACCACGACGCGGCGAGATAGCTCGGGATGTCGGCAGTCGACTCGCTGAGCGCCGGCGCGGCCGCGCGGCAACCGGAGAAAGGCGTGGTGGGACCGGGTAGGGGGTTAATCGCGGGAGCGCCGGTCGCGGACGCAAGTAAGGTCGTAACCGTGCCGCGCATCGCGTACTTCGGGCCCTCCGGAACTTTCACCGAGATGGCCCTTGCCGAACTCGAATCATCGGGGGCCTTCGAAGGGGCCGTCGAGCGGGTTGCCGCGCCCAGCCAAGGGGCCGCGCTGGAGCTGATCCGCTCCGGCGACGTGGCCGGCGCCGTGGTGCCGATCGAGAGTTCGGTCGAGGGCTCGATCTCCGCGACGCTCGACTCGCTGGCCATCGGTCCGCGGCTGCAGATCGTGGCCGAGACCGAGCTCGAGGTGACCTTCACGATCCTCGGTCACCCCGGCACCAGCCTTTCCGAGGTGCGCACGCTGGCCGCGTATCCGGTGGCCGCCGCGCAGGTGCGCGAGTGGGTGGCCCGGGAGCTGCCGCAGGCGCAGCCGTACGTGTCGGCGTCGAACGCCGCCGCGGCCGACGACGTGGTCGCGGGCCACGCCGACGCCGCCGTGTCCACCGCGCTGGCCGGCGCTCGCCGCGGGCTGGCCGTGCTGGCCGCCGGCGTGGCCGACCATGAGCAGGCGATCACCCGGTTCGTGCTGGTCACCCGTCCGTGCGTGGCTCCGCCGGCCACCGGCGCGGATCGGACGTCGATAGTGCTGGAACTGACCAACGAGCCGGGTTCGCTGATGCGCGCGTTCGCCGAATTCGCTACCCGCGGCATCGATTTGACCAGGATCGAGTCCCGGCCGACCCGCACCGGCATGGGCACCTATCGCTTTTATCTGGATTGCGTCGGCCACATCGATGACACGGCGGTGGCCGAGGCGCTCAAGGCTTTGCATCGCACGGCGCGGATCCGGTTCCTCGGTTCCTGGCCTGCGACGTCAGCGACCGGCACGCCGCCGCCGTCGGATGAGGCGGCCGCGGAATGGCTGACGCAGTTGAGAAAGGGGGTGGCGGATCTATGACCGAGAAGATCGCCGCGGGCAAGTTGGTTCTGGTGCGACATGGCGAGACCGAGGGCAATGTCGCGAAACTCCTCGATACGAAGGTGCCCGGCCTGCCGCTCACCGAACGCGGTGCGGCACAGGCGAAGCTGTTCGGCGAGAACCTGGTGAACCCGCCGCGCGTCCTGTTCTGCAGCGCCGCGCTGCGCGCCCGCCAGACCGCCGGTTACATCGAGGCCGCGACCGGCGTGCCCGCCACCGTCCTGGACAACGTGCAGGAGGTACAGGCGGGCGACCTGGAGGGCAAGCACAGCGAGGAAGCCCACCTGTTCTTCCAGCGGATCTACCGCGCCTGGCACAACGGCGATCTGGACGAGCGCGTCCCCGGCGGCGAATCCGGTCGTGACGTCCTGGCCCGCTTCCTGCCGGTCATCGAGGAACTCCGCGAGACCTACCTGACGTCGGACTCCGATACCGGCGACGTCATCCTGGTAAACCATGGCGCATCAATGCGTTTGGTCTCCCGCTATCTGGCCGACGTGCTGCCGCCGTTCACCACGAACAACCACCTGGACAACACCGAGACCATCGAGTTGGTCCCGCTGCCCGACGGCACCTGGGACTGCATCCGCTGGGGCCGGTTCACGCCGCCGTTCGGCTACGACGTCGCCCCCACCGCCGACGACCCGATGGGCTGACCGCTCAGCCCGGCAGTGCGCTGCCGATGCGTTCGGCGACCCGCCGCCGCAGCAGCGCGTACTCGTCGCCGCGGCGGCGCAGTGGTCCCGCCGGTCGATGCACGATCCGGCGGTTGGTGACGGTTTCCCCGAGCCGGAACTGCTCGCGGGTCAGGTCGATCTCGGTCCCGTCGGGGAGTTGATTCCACCAGTGGTATCCGCGCCGCTCGCCGTCCAGGAACACCTCGCCGAGCACCAGTTCCCCGCCGAACACGTCGTGCAGGACCAGCGCGGTGATATCGCAGTGCCCCCAGGCCGGATTGCCGAAATCCCATGCCGCCCTCGCCACATCGTCCGGCGAACACGTGTCGGCCGCCCAGCTGTCCCGGAGAGCCTGCTCGATCGCGGCGAACGTCGGCGAAACCACGTAACCAGCGTGCCATCTCAGCGCAGGGCATTTCGACGTTTTGCAGCAAGCTGATTTCAGCGGATCGAGCTAGACCTGCTCGGGCTTGCGGGGAAACTCTGCCCGCTCGGGCAGCCCACTGATCAAGTCCTGCAACGCCGTTCGCAACCGAGCGGGCGTGCCCGAGCTGAGCGACGTCCACTTGACCTCGTCGTCGGACTTGCTCGCGGTCGCGATGAACCGCCCGCCGCGCGTGTTGAACACGGCGATGTGGTTGTCGGTGACGTCGCGGGTGCCGTCGCCGTACACCACGCCGACGATCTCGGCGTGCGAGTGGATCTGCACCATCGCCGAGGCGAGGGCCTGTGCGTCGGCGGCCGGGGTGCCGACCTTGGCGAGCCGGTTGGCGGTCGCGGCCGCGTCACCGGTGTCGTCGAAGATCGGGACCAGCTGCTCGGTCGGGGCCCGCATGCCGGTCAGGTCGAGCGGATCGGCCGGGCCGAGCGCCGCGATCACCGGGCCGGGCAGGTCGTCCTGGGCCTCGTCGATCACGTAGGACTGCGGCCCGCGCAGGGCGACGGTGACAACATCGTCGCCCTTCGCGAGACACATCCGACTCGCTTGACCGTCGACGAACAGCCGTAGCGCGACCACCCAGTGCGGTCGGTACAGCGCCAGCAGCCGGTCTTCGAGTTCCTGGTGGACCACGTCACCGATCAGCAGTTCCCGATCGGTGAGCGACTGGGCGGCCACGGCCATCGCGGCATCGTGATCGGTGACGTTGTCGTATTGCCCGCGTGCGTCCAGCACAACGGGCACCTCGTCGATCTCCAGCTTCTCCAGGAGAAACTGCATCTCGTCGAGCGACAACACCACCGAGGCGAGCATCGACGGGCCGCGGCCCGCGCCGAGCACCGTCACTTAGCGGCCGTCTCGGCGCCGATCACTCCGTCGGCGGCGTAGCGGCCGTCGGTGAAGTGCTCTGCGCGCAGGTCGATCTGGTTCTTGTGCTCGGACTCGTCGTCCTCGTCGCGAACCTGGTTGCCGAGCAGCGGGCTGCCGGGCGTGTTGCTGCGCTGCACCGGCGCCGCGGTGGGCTGGCTGACCGATACGTTCTCGGCGACCGGAGCCGCGGTGGGTGCGCCACCGATCGTGCTCGACCCCCAGCCTTCGGGCAGCTTGAGCGAACCGTTGCCGACCGAGACCGAGGCGCCCGAGCCGAACGACGCGGACCGCGTGCCCGCCGACACCGCGGCCGAGGCCAGGCCCGCGCCACCGACCATGGCCGCCGGCGCCGCGCTGGTGACGCTGGGCACCGAGGCCGCGGAGGTGACGGCCGCGATCGCGTGCGAGCCGATGGTGCCGACACCGGACACGCCGGTCGTCGCCACCGAGCCCGCGACGTTCGCCGCCTGCGTCGCCGCACTGATCACGGCGGGGTTGTTCACGAACGCGGCCGCCGTGGAGATCGCGGTCTGCACCGGATCGGCGTTGGTGGCCTGGAACGCTTGGTCGGCCTGACCGGCCTGGTCCGCGGAGCCGGCGCCGTGCGCGATGGCCGGCGGGTTGACGAACTCACCCGGCGTCAGCACCATCGCGGTGGTCGCCGCCTCGTAGGTCTCCATGGTCAGCGCGGCCCGCAGGTCGAGCGCGGCCTTGGCCGCCTCGGCCGCTTCGGAGGTGCCGTTCAGCACGCCGCCGGTCGAGTGGGCGGCGACGCGCGCCGCGTCGACGGCCGCGATCTCCGGGAGGCTGGGCATGGCGATCGAGGCCACGGTGTAGGCGATCGCGTTGCCCGCCGCCTTCGAGCCCATGGTGGCCGCCATGACGCCCTGCTGCTCGGCCCAGCCGATGAAGCCGGTGAGCTTGGACAGCGCCGAGATGCCGTTGATGCCCTGCATGCCGACCCCGAGCTCGGCCATCACCCGGGCGACGGTCGCGGTGGCGTCCACCCAGGCGGCGGTGAGTCCGCCCCACGCGGTCGCCGCGGCCGAGATCGGCACGGCGTGTGCGCCCGCGTTGAGCGCGATCGAGTTTCCTTCTGCCATGCGGGGCAGCCAGAACACCCCGGTGATTCCTGCGGTCATGCTTTCTCCCCTTGCTCGTGCTTGTTGCTGTGCCCGCAGGCGTTTAAGCGATTGTTCCGCTGATGGCGTTGACGACGGTCGCCCGCGCGACGTCCTCGCCGATGTGGGTGACGAGCTGGCTGCGCAGCGTCGCGGCGGCGTGGTGCAGTTCCAGGATCCCCTGCGCGACTGCCTGGTCATGCGTCATCGCGCCCCGGTTGAGGTGGTTCGCGGCATGCAGTGACACCTCGTCGACCCCGGAGGGGACGACATGCGTCGCGGGCGCGGTCAACGCGGCGGCGGCAGCCAGCCGCTCGGCGAGTAGATCCAGCTCGGCGGCAGCAGCGAGGACGACTTCGGGTTGTACTAGTACGTGGCCAACCATGACTCGACTCCTTCTAGTGGCGGCGATGGGGCGGAACCATGAGAATTCCCCCTTCGAGTGATAGGACGCGACAGCAAAGCGATCGGTTCCATCGAATCCCCTAAAGTTTCTTCCTGTCTCACCCCAACTGCAACCGCACTCATACAGCTGGGGTAAAGACTAGCCCCATCCCAGCTGATGCAGGCGGTCTTCGTCAATGCCGAAATAGTGTGCGATCTCATGGATCACGGTGATTGCCACCTCTTCCACCACTTCGGCCTCGTCCGCGCAGATGGCCAGGATGGATTCGCGATAGATCGTCACCGTGTCCGGCAATGTGCCGCCGTAGTGGCTGTCCCGCTCGGTCAGCGCGACGCCGTGATACAGCCCGAGTAAATGTGGATCCTCCGGATTGCGAGGTTCGATCAGCACGACCACGTTATCGATGGCTCGGGCCAACTCCGGTGGAATGCGGTCGAGCGCGTCGCCGACCAGTTCCTCGAACCGCTCCTCGGACATGGAGACCGACATCGTCGCGAACTACCTCGGCTGCGGCGGCAGCGGCGCGGCGCCGGGCAGCGGCGTCGGGGTGGAGCGCCCGGTGTTCGGCGGCGGCTGCGGGGCCTGGCCGTTGATCAGGATGTCGCCCTTAGCGGAACCGGTGATCGGCGCGAACCCCTCCCGGTCCGCCCCCTTGCCGACCATGCAGTCCAGCTTGCGGCTGCCCGCCAGCCAGCTGCGCGCGTCCAGGTAGTCGAAGAACAGGGTCAGCGTCTTGTTCTTGATCACGTCGGGCCCGCCGAGATAGTCCGACGAGGTCCGCGCGCATTCGTCCTCGACGAACTTGTCCTGCTCCTCCTTGGCCGGCGGGCCGCCCTGGAATCGCTGGCCGAGGTCGATGGTGGAGACGACCTCCACCGAGTGCGCCTGCCCGCAATCCACCGGATCGGTGGGCAGGTTCTGATTGATGCCCAGGCACACGCCCGGCCCGTACACCTTGGACTGATCGTGGTCGGCGGCGCTGCCCACCGAGGCCGGCGTGCCCGCGCTGGCCGCGTACTGCAACCCGCAGCGCAACGTGCGATCACCGTGCTGCCAGCCGTCCGGGCTCGGATACATCAGCCCGACGATGTAGCGGCCGCGCGGATCGAACTTCCCGCCCAGGTACTGCTGCACCGCGGGCACGCAGTGCTCTTCCTTCAGCTCGGTCAGGCGCAGCGAGTCCGGAAACCGCGACCCCGGCCCGAATTCCTTGCCCGGGTATTTGCTCATGTCGACATCCGCCGCGACCTCGAACATGTGCTTGCTGTCGCAGCGCACCTTGGCCAGATCGGAGTGGTCCGGCTTGGCCCAGCTCAGGCAGTCGCCCTTGACCGCGGTGCCGAATTCCTTGTCCACGATCGGCTCACCGGGCGAGCCCGGCGTGTGCGCCGCGACCTTGTTGTTGTCGAATCCGGTCACGAACAACGTCACCAGCGCGGCGATCACGGCGCCCGCCGCCACCAGCAGCAGACCCCAGCGCAGGGTCGGCGCGGGCAGCGGGACATCGCCGCTGAACCAGCCGCGAACCGTGTCGAGTGGCCGCCGCACCGCGCCGGTGCGCGTCGGCAGGCCGCGCTTGGTCAGCCGGCTCGCGGGCTCTGGCTTGGGTGCATGATCGGAGGAGGACATCGCGATCCATCATGGCAGTCTCCGCGCCGCGGTGCCACGACCTGCTCTGATCAGCTCTTTTCGCCGGGCTAACCGCGGAACGCGGAGACGAAGATGCCGGGGATCCGGGCCGGGTTGCCGCTGGCGTAGAACTCGGTCAGCTTGCGCCCGGTCACCGCCGCCGCGGCATTGCCGACGAACCACGGCGGTTTCGGCGACAACGCCGGCTCACCGCGCAACACCGAGCGCGGTGCGGGGCGGAACGGACCGCGCACCACCGTGCGTTCCACATCGTCGAGCAGAAAAGCGTTGTGCACCACGCCGATTCCGCTTTGCACATCGTCGAGTGTGTGCCCGGGGAAAGCGCCCCAGGATGCGCGCGGGGCGAGAAAGGCGAGCCCGGTCCACGCATTCACCGCGATCGCGCCATAACGTAGCCGCTCGATAGCGCGATCGAACCCGATGCCGAGCTTGCGAATGGTCGCCGGATGGGCGAGCACGTTGGCGCCGAGCGTCCCGGTCAGTTCATTGTTCGCGAAATCGACCGCCTGTTGCAGGAATTCACCGCCCGCATAAGGCAGTTCGACCACGCCGAGCACGGGCGAGAAATATTCGGTGCGCAACAGCGGCGTATCGGTGAGCGGTAACTGCTCCACCAGTACCCGCCCCGAGCCGAGCTGATCGGCGTCCGGATAGGCGGCCACCGCGTCGGCGACCCGCGCGTCGCTCCCCGGGTAATAGGCGGGTCGCTGCGGCGCCTGCGCGAGCGCGGTGCGCAGCTCGGCCAGGAACTTGTCCTTGAGTTCCCAGTCCTTGCTGATCACGATCGCCTGTGCGGCGACACAGTTGTAGCCGCCGTTGTGCAGCCGCTGGGTGGCCACGTGCTCGGCCTGATACCGCAGATCGGCGTCGGACCAGTCGCCGGGGACCACGATGGTCGGCGACACCCCGCCGAGCTCGCTGGTGATCGGCTTGTCCAGCACCGGCCGCTTGTCCTGCTTGCGTTCCAGCCCCTCCGGGCCAGGTCCCCACACGATCGCGTCGTGCGTCTGCGCGCTGCCGGTCATGTGCACATGCGCGACGTCCGGGTGATGCACCAGGTAACTGCCGGTTTCCGCGCCGCCGGTCACCACCCGCAGCACGCCCAGCTCGCACAGCGGCGCGAACACCATCTCGAACACCGTGTAGAGCGGATCGGTGATCGGGTTCAGCTTCAGCACCACCACCCGGTTGTGCGCGTACAGCTCGTACAACGCGTCCAGCGGCGGAATAGAGGTGATGTTGCCCGCGCCGAGCACCACCCCGATGCCGCCGGTCGCGGTCGGATCGAGCTGCGCGAGCCCGGCCCGCCGCCGCGCGGTCGCGGCGTCGACGCCGGGCCGCAGCCACACCTCGCCGTGAAAACCGTTGAGCAGCAGCCGGTCGTAGGTGCTCAGCGGCAGGATCGGCACCGCGACCCGATTGCCGGGCGCATCCTTGATCGACACCCCGTCGAGCGGACTGCGCCCGTCCTCCAGCGCGGCCAGCGTCGCCGACAGCGCGGCGGTGGCCTGCAACATGGTCAGCGGCCCGGACATCCATTCCTCGCCGACCAGCGGCGAGTCCGCGTCCAGCCGCTTGATCGTCCGGGCGGCCCGCACCCAGTCGTCGGCGAAGCGGCCGGTCCGCGCGTGCAGGTCGTCGAGGAGCTCCCGGCGGCGGCGCAGCGGGGTCTGTGCCCACACCTTCTCGCCCGCGGTCAGCTCGGCCAGTGCTTCATCGATCGCTGATTCGTCGAAAGTTGTGCCCACAAGCCAACTATGCGCGCGCCGTCGGCCGAGTGCTCCGCATCCAGGGATATCGGGGTGAAACGGTAATAGCCGGACCACTAGGCTGAGGCCCCATGATCGACCTCCGATTCCTGCGGGACAACCCCGACGCGGTCCGTGCCTCGCAGCGCGCCCGTGGCGAAGACCCCGCCCTCGTCGATGCCCTGCTCGAGGCGGACGTGGCCCGCCGCGCGGCCGTCGCCACCGCCGACAACCTGCGCGCCGAGCACAAGGCGATGGGCAAGCTGATCGGCAAGGCGAGCAAGGACGAGCGATCCGCGCTGCTCGCGCAGGCGCAGGAGATGTCGGTCAAGGTCAAGGAGGCCGAGGTCGCGCAACACGCCGCCGACGCCGATATGGACGCCGCGCACCGCGCCATCTCGAACGTGGTGCAGGACGGCGCGCCGGCCGGCGGCGAGGCCGACTTCGTCGTGCTCGAAACCGTAGGGAAACCAACGGAATTCGATTTCGAGCCGAAAGACCACCTGGACCTCAGCGAGTCGCTCGGCCTGATCGACATGGAACGCGGCGCGAAGGTCTCCGGCGCCCGCTTCTACTTCATGACCGGCTACGGTGCCCTGCTGCAGCTCGGTTTGCTGCAGCTCGCGGCGCAGAAGGCCGTGGCCAACGGCTTCACCATGATGATCCCGCCGGTGCTGGTCCGCCCGGAGATCATGGCGGGCACCGGTTTCCTCGGGCAGCACGCCTCGGAGGTCTACCGGCTCGCCGAGGAGGACCTCTACCTGGTCGGCACCTCGGAGGTGCCGCTGGCCGGCTACCACTCCGACGAGATCCTCGACCTGAGCGACGGCCCGAAGCGCTACGCCGGCTGGTCGTCGTGCTTCCGCCGCGAGGCCGGTAGCTACGGCAAGGACACCAGGGGCATCATCCGGGTGCACCAGTTCGACAAGGTGGAGATGTTCGTCTTCACCACGCCCGAACAGGCCGACGCCGAACACCAGCGGCTGCTCGGCTGGGAGCGGGACATGCTCGCGGCTGTCGAGGTCCCTTACCGGGTCATCGACGTTGCCGCGGGCGATCTCGGCAGCTCGGCCGCGCGCAAATTCGACTGCGAGGCCTGGGTGCCGACCCAGCAGACCTACCGGGAACTCACCTCGACCTCGAACTGCACCACCTTCCAGGCCCGTCGCCTGTCCGTGCGTTACCGCGACGAGAACGGAAAGCCGCAGATCGCAGCGACTTTGAACGGCACGCTCGCGACCACCCGCTGGATCGTGGCCATCCTGGAGAACAACCAGCAGGCCGACGGCTCGGTGCGGGTGCCAGCGGCGCTGGTTCCGTTCGTCGGCACCGAGGTGCTGACGCCGCCGAAGTAGGCGAACTCCCGCCCGCACGTCATCCGGCGAACCGCGGACACTCGCTCGTCCGAACTGCCCGCGGTTCGCCTCTAGCCTTGGCGTGCCCCGGTCGGCGAATGTCGGATGTGGGCCGCCGTGGCCAAGTCGTGTTGGCTACCCGAATGTTTCGCGAAGATGAATAGCCACCGGTTCGCCATGCCGGATTCACGGGATGTGGCAACCGCCGGGATTCGTTGTGTCTAGGCTATTGTCCGTGCGAGGAATCGGGGCGCGCGGCGATACCCGAACCCGGGTGCGGGCGGCATCGGCGCTGGCGACAGCTATGGTCATGGCTCGGACCACCGGGGCGTTCTACGTCATGGGTGGTGTGCTGGGTCTGCTGATTACTGCGATCGCCCCGGGCGACGAGGGTAGTCGGCCGCTGGTTGGTGCGGCTGCGGCGATTGCGCTGACGCTCGGACTCACCCTGCTCGCCTGGGGTCCGCGGCTGCCGCACTCGGTGCATCACGTCTACGTCGCCATCGCGACGGTGCTGGTCACGGTCGCGGTCTACGCCTTCCCGAACACCGTCGGCGCGATCAGCCTCGCCGCCTTCTATGTCTTCGTCGCCTGTGACGCCGCGCTGTTCTTCGCGTGGTCGCAGGCCGCCGCGCACATCGCCTTCGCCATGGTGCTGTGCCTGTGGGTGTTGCCCGCGCGGCCGGTGGTGCCCGGGTTGCCGTGGTGGTCCGGACTGATCCCGGCCGGGGTGACCTTCGGTGTCGGCGTGGTCGTCGGCATCCTGACCCGGATGGCGTCGGAAGCCGACATCGACGTGCTGACCGGCCTTTTGAACCGGCGCGGCTTCGACCGCTCGCTCAACTCCGCGATCGAGCAGGCCACCCGCACCGGCCAGGGACTCGCGCTGGTCCTGGTCGACCTCGACCGCTTCCAGAAGATCAACGACCACCTCGGCCACCGGGCCGGCGACGCCGTGCTGCAACGCGTCGCCGACACCTGGTCGAAACTGCTTGCGCCGGACCAGCGTCTGGCCCGCTACGGCGGCGATGCGTTCGCGCTGCTGTTGCCGAACACCACCGAGCAGGCGGCCATCCTGCTCACCGAGCAGTTGCGCGCGGCGGTGACCACCGGGTGTTCCGCGGGTGTGACCTCATGGCAGCCAGGCGAATCCGGTTCGCTGCTGGTGAGCCGCGCGGATGTCGGCCTGTATCGGGCGAAGCAGGCGGGCCGCAACCGGACGGTGCTCGAGTCGTCGCGGCAGCTACCGCTCGCGGTGGAGTTGCGCGAGGCCATCGACCGCGGCCTGCTCGACGTGCATTACCAGCCGATCGTCAGCCTCAGCGAGGGCGGCGGCAAGGCGGTCGGGGTCGAGGCGCTGCTGCGCTGGTCGTCGAGCGCGCAGCCGGACGTCACCACCGAGGGACTCATCCGGGTCGCCGAGGAATACGACCTCATCTCCGATCTGGACGAGCTGGTGTTGCGCCGGGCCTGTGCCGACGCGGCGCGACTGCAAGATACCTTCGCGCAACTCGATCTGACCCTGAACGTCAACGTCAGCGGCTTGGAACTGGCCGAGGCGGGCTACGCCGACCGCGTCGCGGGCATCCTCGCCAACACCGGCTGGCCCGCCGAGCAACTGGTGCTCGAGGTGACCGAGAGCGAGCTGGCGGCCGAATCGCACACGGCCATCGCGAATCTGCACACCCTGCGCGACCGCGGCGTGCGGATCGCCATCGACGACTTCGGCACCGGATACTCCTCGCTCAGCCGGCTGGCCACGCTGCCGAGCGACATCCTCAAGGTCGACCAGTCCTTCGTCGCCGCGATCCGCTCCGACTCCCCGGCGCCGCCGCTGCTCGGCGTGATCGCCGCGTTGAGCAGCGCGCTCGACCTCCAGGTGATCGCCGAGGGCGTGGAGACCGAATACCAGGCGGCGGTGCTCACCGAACTCGGCTTCGCCCTCGCCCAGGGCTACCACTACAGCGACTCGCACCCGGTCGCGGACCTGATCAGCGACCTCAACGAGAACCACGGCCGGGTCGGTCCTGGCGTGGCGGGCCGGGAGCTGGACGACGGCGATTCGATGCACGCCGCCAACGGCTGGCTGCCGCTCGGATAACTGCTTGACGCGGTCTGTCCGAGCTCGCATGCTCAACCCCATGCGTTTGCTCGTCTACGTCTGTTGATCTGTCCGAGGGGTGCTCGCCCGGCTGACGGGTAGCGCCGCCACCCACAGTCTTCCTCCACGTTCGGTCCGGGTGCCGGCGGTTCCGTCGCTGCGCTCGCTGACGATCCGCGCCGTGCTGTTCAAGGGCATCGGCGACCTGATCCCGCTGTACGCGCTGTACTCCCTGCTGTTCGCCGACCACGGGCTGAGCACCGGGCAGATTTCCTCGTTGTTCGCGATCTGGTCGACCACGGCGTTTCTGCTCGAGGTGCCGTCCGGTGCATGGGCGGATACGGTGTCGCGCCGTGCTCTTCTCGTCCTGAGCGGTGTCCTGCTGACGGCCGGGTTCGCGCTGTGGACCCTGGTCCCGACGTATCCGGGCTTCGCCCTCGGATTCGTACTGTGGGGCGCCGCAGGCGCTTTGGTGTCCGGCACCTTCGAAGCGCTGCTGTACGACGACTTGGCCGCGCGTGGCGAGCAGTCCGCGTACGCGGGCATCCTCGGCTATACCCGCGCGGCATCCGAGACTGCCATCGTCGTCGGTATCGTCGCCGCCACCCCGCTGTATTTCTGGGGTGGTTACGCCCTGATCGGTTGGTCCAGTGTCGGATTCGCCGCGCTGCACACGGTAATCGCGATGTCGTTCCCCAGCGCGCCGAAGGCGGTATCCGCCGCCGACATCGATGAACTGGAAGACGAAACGGTGCCGGTAACCGGCGATCGAGTCGGATCCGACGACGCTGACGCGAAGCATCGGACTGCGGCGGGACCGTTCGCCCGCTACCTCGCCATGTTGAAGACCGGTGTCGGAGAAGCGATTCGAGTACGCGCGGTGCGCAACGGCGTGCTGCTCGGCGCTTTGCTCTTCGGTATCACCGCCTTCGACGAGTATTTCGCCCTGCTCGCCGAGTCGGTCGGCGTGCCGACCGCGGTGGTGCCGTTGCTCGTCGGCCTCACCGTCCTCGGTTCGCTGGGCGGCTCGGTGCTCGCCGGGCGCACCGAAGGCATGTCCGGCCGCACCATGGCGATTGCCGTCGGACTCGGCGGCGTGCTGTTCCTCGGCGGCGCGTTGTTCGCCGGACTCGCCGAACACCGGCCGAGCGCCGTGTATGTCCTTACTGGTCTTGGCTTCACCGCGATCGGCCTGTCCTACGGCATTGTGTACAACGCCGGTGTCGTCGCCGGCGCCCGCCTGCAAGACGCGATCGAAGGCCCGGCTCGCGCCACCGTCACCTCGGTATCCGGCCTGCTCGGTGAGGTCGTCGCCTTGGCCGTCTTCGCCTTCGCCGCGCTCACCACCACTTTCTGGTCCATGTCGACCATGCTCGCCTTACTCGGCGCGACGATGCTCCCCATCGCCTTGCTGACCCCGTCTTGGCTACCGTCGAGGCCTCCCGGCTCAGGGACAGCCGAATGAGCCACCTCGTCCGCGGTCGTGTGCTTTCGTCGAGCGGGCCGCGAGTCGGCCAATGCCTCAACCAGGTCCCGTTCGATGTCTAGTCGAGCGGGACATCGAGGTGCCGCGAGTCGGCCAATGCCTCAACCAGGTCCCGTTCGATGTCTAGTCGAGCGGGACATCGAGGTGCCGCGAGTCGGCCAATGCCTCAACCAGGTCCCGTTCGATGTCTAGTCGAGCGGGACATCGAGGTGCCGCGAGTCGGCCAATGCCTCAACCAGGCCCCTTCGATGACTAGTCGAGCGGGGCGCCGATGAGATGGCTTGCGGTGAGCAGGAATTGGTCGGTGGAGCGATCGATCAGAACGGCGCGGGTGACCGGGAGCGTGCCCGCCAGCCAGCTGTTGGTGGTCTCCCAGAGTCCACCGAGCAGGTGAGTGGCAGCGAATTCGGCTTGGTCACCGGCCTTTTCGACCACCTCGGCCCCGACCTCGCCCGCGCACACCGCCATCATGATGCCCGCGAACGAGCGCATCACCTCGGCCCGGCGCATCAGCAGCGCCGGATTCAGCTGCGCCTCGACGGTAACGATGCGCGCCTTGCGCGGATCGTCGGCGATCAGGTCGATGGCTGCGGCGATGGCGGCCCTGGTCTTGGCGCGGATATCGGTCGGCGTGGTGACGAACGCGGTGACCACCGCCTGCCCGATCTCGTCCACGATCCGGTCGAACAACTCGCTGAACACCGCGTCGAGATCGCCGAAGCTCTCGTAGTAGTACCGCTCCGACAGCCGCGCCTGGGTGCACAACCCGGACACCGTCAGCTTGGCGAAACCCGAGGTCCCGATGATTTCCTGGGCGGCGTCGAGCAGCGCGGCACGTCGCCGCGCTTTGCGCTGTTCGATCGGCACGCCGCCGTAGGACCGCGAGGTGGTAGCCATCGGAGTCATTCTGGCATACATCCTTGCCAGATATCTGATTGTGTGGGACGGTCTTGTCAGAATGCTCGACCGCGAACCTCGATCCGACGGGTGAAGTGCAATGGCGCATGACAACCAGAAACTGCCCACTCCGCAGCTGTTCACGGAGTTCCCGTTCAAGTACGCCGTGCCGGTCATGGCGCCGGGCGATCTGAGCTGCACCGCCGCCCAGCGCGACTCGTTCCGCCGATTCACCTCCGTCGGCGATCCGCTCGCCGACGCCATGGTCGCGATGTTCAAGCGGCTGCCCGTCGGCGAGGGCCGCCGGATGTTCGAGCTCGCCGTCGAAAGCGGACTGGACGCGGTGCCGGACGCGCCGCCGGAACTGACCGCGTTCTTCGAGCAGGTCGAGGCCGATCCGTATTGGCTGGACCGGGAGAAGATCGATCGCGGCGCGCGCGTCGTCGGCCGGACCAGCGTCTGGGGTGGCATCGCGATGGGGATGTTCGCCCTGATGGGCGGATACCTGGCCTCGCGCGCCGACAAGACCCTCGTCGGCACCGGCGACCTCGACGCGATGGCGCCGCGCCGGCTCGCCGAGACCACCCAGTGGTGGCTCGATGTGACGACTCCCGGTGCGCTGCAACGCAATGCGGTCGGCTACAAGAGTGTGCTGCGGGTGCGGTTGATGCACGCGCTGGTGCGGGCGGGCATGAACCGACGCCCCGACTGGGATTACGAAGCGTGGGATCACCCGGTCAACCAGGTGCTCACCGTCGGCACCCTCGGCCTGTTCTCCATGGCGAATCTCGTTGGCGCCCAAGCGCTCGGCCTGCAATTCTCGGCCAAGGAGAAGGACGCCGTCTTCCAGCTCTGGCGCTACGTCGGCTTCCTGCTCGGTGTCGACGCGGAGATCCTGCCCACCTGCGAAACCGACACCTGGCGCGCGTTCTGGATCCTCGCCGACACCGAATTCATCCCCGACGCCGACTCCCAGCGCCTGGCCCAGGCCCTGATCCCCGCCGCGGGCGGCCTGTTCGTCGGCAACGACACCGTGGCCCAGCGCGCCGTGCGCCGCATAATCACCAGCTACATGGTCGCCTACAGCCGAATCATCCTCGGCCCCAGCAACGCCGACTTCCTCGGCCTCCCCGACAGCCGCTTCTACCAAAGCGCCGTCATGGCCACCGCGGTAGTCAACGGCGCCCTCGAGTTCCCCCGCCGAATCCTCCCCGGCGCCACCCGCTTCCACGAAACCCTAGGCGCCCGCATCCGCACCCGCCTGGTCCGCGGCTCCATCGCCCGCAACGGCGGCGACCGCACCTACGCCCGCCACGACACCTACGCCACCCGCCCCCTCCGCGCCGGCTGACCGACAGAGCGCGCCGCGACCGGATGGCTGCCCACTCGCGTCATATGGGCCGACCGGCACAGCGCGCCCGTCATCCGTGGTCGCCAGTGCCCTTCGTGCGAGCTGATCCGCAAGACGCACTCTGCACCGACCGACTGCTGCTCTCTTCATCGGGTCGGCGAACAAGAAGCGCCGGCGACCTGCGGCGCCTGCACATCGTGTGTGGGCTCTCCGGCAGATACAGGTCACGTGGCTCCTATTCGCAGGCAGACCTGCGGGGCACGCTCGGCATTTACGCAGTCTCGCTGGTCTGGGCGGTTCTGCAGGACGTGTTCGGTCGCTTGCGTATCGAGTCGGCTTGATCCGCGGGGCGCGCTCGGTCGGGGTGCGTGAGCGTTGGAGTCGGGGCGGGCGGCGGTAGCGTTTCGGGGTGACCGCGCGGGCGAGGTTGGGGCTTGGGTTCGGGTTCTGCATCGGGGCGGGGGTGGCGGTGCAGGGGCGGATCAATGGTGCGCTCGGTGGGCGGTTGCATGACGGGATTGCTGCGGCCACCATCAGTTTCGGGTCCGGGTTGTTGATTCTGGTGATCGCGTTCGTGTTCAGTGGTCGGCTGCGGGATGGTGCGGCGCAGGTTCGGAAGGCGTTGTCGGCGGGCACTTTGCGCCCTTGGCACCTGCTCGGTGGGCTCTGCGGTGCTTTCTTCGTTGCCTGCCAGGGGCTCACCGTCGCGGCGATCGGCGTCACCTCTTTCACCGTTGCCGTTGTCGCAGGCCAACTCCTGAGCAGCCTGGTGGTCGACCGTCTCGGCGTCTCTCCGAGCGGGCGCACTCCGATCACCGCACTCCGATTCGGCGGTGCTGCCCTCGCCGTACTAGCTGTGTTGATCGCCGGCGCAGGCAGATCCGGCGCACCGGCCGGAGCTCTCTCCGTACCCGACTCATTGCGCAGCGCACCGACCGCGCTCCTGATCATCCTGCCCGCACTGGCCGGCATCGGCTTGGCCTGGCAACAAGCCGTCAACGGCCGCGTCGGCGAAATCGGCGGCCCCCTACCCGCCACCTTGGTCAATTTCTGCGTCGGCCTCGCCGGACTGGTCGCGCTCGAGGCGATCGTCCTACTCGGCTCCGGCCTCCCGACCGAATTCCCCACCCAGCCCTGGCTCTACCTAGGCGGCCTGATCGGCATAGCCTTCATCGCCCTGGCCGCCATCACCGTCCGCTGGACCGGCGTCCTCCTCTTAGCCCTGACCTCCGTAGCCGGCCAACTCCTGACCTCGATCGCCCTCGACATCACCACCCCCACCACCGCAGGCCTCTCCACCACCACCGTGATCGGCAGCGCCCTGACCTTGCTCGCCGTCGGCATCGCCACCCGCTCCCACAGCTGACACCGCAGCACCCGACGAGGCGCGCCACTCAACGAGTGCACGCCGAGCTACAAGGCGAACGAGTCAACGCAGCCTGCGTCAGCATCGCCCCGAGACTCCGCCCGCCAGCCGCACCACTCTTGATTTCCCGCACCGAAAATCGCATGCAATTCTCGGTGCGAGAAATCAGGAGTGGTGCGGCAAGTTCCGGCCCTGCCAACCGACGGCGGGCAAGGCGAGTGGTACGTGGCGGCGGAGTGGCTGTCGTGGTGTCCTACTCGTCCGCCGTGTGCTCATTGATCGAGGCATTGCCGGCGGTTTCAGGCGTCGTGGAGTGGCACCGCGGTGGGGTAGTAGGCGACCGCTCGCGGGCTCGGCACACCATCGATTCTAGGCTGGAAGTAGTTCTGCCGATTCGTATTTCGAAGGTTTGCGGGTGTGGGAACCTGCGCTCATGCCTATCGAATACGGGGTGTGGATTTCGCGGCTGGTGGTTGGTGTGCTGTTCGGGTTGTCGGCGGTGGGGAAGCTGGCGGATCCGGTTGGTGCGCGGAAAGCGGTGGGGGAGTTCGGGGTTCCGATTCGGTGGGTGCCGGCGGTGGGGTGGGGGCTACCGGTGTTGGAGGGGTTGGTCGCGGTCGCGGTGCTGGTGCCGTGGGCGGTTTTGCCGGGGGCGGTGCTGGCCGTGCTGTTGCTGGTGGTGTTCACGCTGGCGGTCGCGCGGCTGTTGAAACGTGGGGAGCGTCCGGCTTGTTCGTGTTTCGGTGCGGTGAGTGCGGAGCCCATCGGGGCGCGGACGCTGGTGCGCAACGGGGTCTTGCTGGTCCTTGCGCTGGTGGTCGCGTGGGGTGCGGTCGCTTATCCGCAGGTGCCGGGCGCGCTGCCCACCGACGATGCGGTCTGGCTCGCAGTGGCAGCGGTCTTGGTCGCGGTACTGACGTGGCTGTGGGGTGAGGTGCGCACGCTGCGTAAGCGGGTCGATGAGCAAACGTTGTCGACGCTCGGCGCGGAGGGTCTGCCGGTCGGCGCGGTCGCACCGGAATTCGAGCTGCTCGATGTCGCCGGTGGCCGAACGAGTTTGGCGTCGCTGCTGGCGCGAGGACGCCAGGTGCTGCTGGTCTTCGTCCATCCAGGATGCGAATTGTGCGCGGGCCTCGCGCGTGAACTGCCGCGCTGGCAGGAACGCACCGCACACGCCTTGACCATTGTCGTGGTCGGCAACGGCGACGCCGCCGAACACGCCGAATGGGGCCGCGCGCAGGGCCTCGCCGATATCCCGGTACTGGTGCAACTGGGCAACGAGGCGGCCCTGCGCTACCGCGTCCGCGGCACCCCGTCGGCGGTCCTCGTCGACGCCGACGGCCGGGTCGCCGCACCCGTCGCCAGGGGCGCGATCGCCGCGCGAGAACTGATCGTGCAGGCGAAAACGGTGGCCCGGCGCTGATCACCCACTGAACCAGGATTCTGGTACGCAACGCCGCGTCCGTTACAGCAAAACCGGCCGTTTCCCGGCCGCATACAGAACGGTTCTTTAATTATGTTGCCGCACAATCGATTTCGCCGGAAATAAGACATAGCCGCTGGCTACCATCGAATGGCAAGGCTCCATCGGTCGACCCTTCGAGGTGAAATATCATGGCAGACTTCGCATTCACGGATTACTCCGGCAAAGAATTCGTGGTCAGATTGACCAACGAAGCGCGTATCGCGGAAGCACGACGGATCCTCTCCGGCGAGGAACAGATGTCGATCCATGTCATGGGTCGCATTCGTAAGCAGTCGGCCGAGTACAACCCAGGGTGGAGTTTCCACCTCGACCCGGACACCATCACCTTCTTCACCATGGCGATCGAGGTCTGCGACGCGAGCATCACCTACGTCGACGACCATCTCGACGAGGCCTGTGGCGCGTTCCTGCCGGGCTGTTTCTGGTGCCCCTGGTCCTCGCGGCTCACCAGGGAGGTCAAAGCCTGATCACTGCGGAACGAGCGAATTCCGGGTCGGCGCCGAAAGGGCCGGCCGGTCCGATGCGCTCAGAGTTTCCGCGACCGCAATTCATGCCCCTTGGACGTCTTGCACCGTCCCGATTCCAGATCCCATTGCCAGCCGTGCAGATTGCACGTGAGCGTATTTCCCTCGACCACACCGAATTTCGACAGATCCGCCTTGAGATGCGGACACCGGCGCTGCACTTCCCACCCGGCCAATTCGGTCGAGGCGGAATCGTCGTGCGCCTCGGAGAACCAGCCGTCGGCGTAGGCGATCCGCTCATCGGTGAGGCATTTGAAGAAGGTGTAGAGGAATTCGTTGTAGCCGCCGATCCGCCACGCCTGGAAGCGGGTGGACAGGAAAATGGTGTTCACCCAGTCGGGTTCGTTATCCCGCAGCACGGTACGCACCAGCTCGGGGGCGATGCGGAAACCGTAGCGGTACTTGCCTTCTCCCTCGATAGCCCCGCGCACCACCCGCTTGGGGAAGTCCAGAACCACGGTCTCGTCGCCGATCACCAGCCCGACGGGATAGCCGATGCCGTCGCAGATCAGATCGCTCTGCGCCATGATCGGCTCGAACAGCGCCTTCAGCGGTTCCAGCAACGGCTCGTCACCCGTTGCCCAGGAAGCCTTTTCGGCCGCCAGCACCGGCGCGAGCCGCTGCGCCATCAACTCGATGTACTCGGCCTTGTTGTCGTAGATCAGGCCGGGCTCGAACGGATGGGTCAACTCCAGCTCGGCGCCGCGCACGTCGGCGACCGAACCGGGGATCATCAGGATCCCGCCCTCGTTGCCGTGGATCTTCATCTGATCCAGGAACACCATCTGATCCGGGAAGATGTTGCCCTCGTCGCCGCGATCGTCGTTCAGGTAGCGCAGCTCGTCGTCCAGGAACACCGGCGGCCCGGCCGACGGCACCACCCAGGTGGCCCCGACCTGCTCGATGTAGCTGCGGCAGCGGTCCATCCCGCGCTGACGCTTCTGCTTGCCGAAGTTCGACTTGGTCCGGCTCGGGATGTCGTAGACCATCGGGTACCAGATCGCGCCCGAGTACTGCAGCAGGTGGATGTCGATGTGCCCGAACGAGTCGTGCAGCACGTCCATGTCGACCGGGCGCGCGTCGTTCATGTTGAAACAGGTGGTCTCGCCGTCGGAGACGACCAGCCCGGAGTCGCCGATCGGCCCGTCGGCCGGCGCGCGCAACGCGATGATCATGATGTCCAGCTCGGCGCCGTTACCGCTGATCGTGTGCTTGACCGAGTCCTCGGTCTCGAAGAACTTGTGGAAGCCGAGCTGCTCGAGCTCGCGCTTCAGATCCGGCACCGGGTAGTCCGGCAGCAGCACGGTCGCGTCCTTGTTGACGTGCTTGGCCAGGTTCTCCGCGTCGAAGTGGTCGCGGTGCAGATGCGAGACGTAGAGGAAGTCGCAATTGCCCAGCTCGTCCCAGTCCAGCTGGGTGTTGTCGGGAAACGGGAACCACGACGCGAAGTACGCGGGGTTGACCCAGGGGTCGCAAAGGATCGACCCCGCCGCGGTGCGGATGTGGAATCCGGCGTGTCCGACGCTGGTGATCTGCACGAGCTGCTCCTCCTACCGTTACCAGCCACCCAGGGTAATCGCTCGGGTGCAACTGCCGCCGCTCGCGGTGCTCACGGCGAAACGTCGCCGATGCAGTAGCCCTGCGGACCGGCGGTCAGGGTGAAGGTGCGGGTCTTGGTGACTCCCGCGGAGTTGGTCACCGGAACCTCGACGGTCAGGTAGTCCCCGCGTAGTCGCTCGGAGCTGATCTCCTGGTCGGCGAACTTGGTCGCGCCGGTCAGCTTCCCCGGGTTGTCGGCCAGCGGCGCGGCGATCGCCTTGCCGGTGCCGGTGGGATCCCAGCTCGCCGGGGACGCCTTGCAGACCAGCGGGTAGGCGCCCTCTTTGTCGGCGGCGTCGAGCGGCGTGCCGACGAATCTGGCCAGGTAGCGCCGCACCGTGTGCCGAGCGTCGGCCTCGTTGTAGTCGATGTCCGCGCCCGCCGTGGCGACCCGGGGGCAGGCGTAACCGGTGTCGAGCGCGGCCCGGTCGACGGCGACGGTGGTGCTGCGGTTCTTCCAGGTGATGGCGTCCTTGGTGGCGGTGCCGGGCTGGGCCAGGGCGGCCAGGATGGGCTGGTCGTCGGCGTACATCTCGGCCACGTTGCGCGGCGCGATGGTCCAGCACTTGGCCTGCAACTGCGCGACGGTGCCGGTCTTCAGGTCCGCGGCCCAACGCTGCACGGCGGCGGGCACTTCGGCGACCGTGCCGGTGGTGGGCGCGGCGGCCACGGTGGCGGAGGTCGGCGGAACCAGCTGAGTGGACGGGACCGCGGCGGGCGGCGTCGTGCTCGTGGTCGCGACCGCCGCCGGCTCATCGGTCGGGATGCCGACCACGGAATCGCAGCCGCTCAGCACGAACGCCCCGGTGACGGCCAAGCCGCCGATCACCACTCGTCGAAGGTGCGACGCGGACCGGTCGCGTCCAGATGAATTCGGACGGGCGCATTCCACTTCGACGATCCTCTTCTCTACTGCGTGCGACGGGCCGTCCCGGACCCGGTGTGACCCATAAAGCAGCGGCCCACTGCCGGATGGGACAGTCAGCGACTACGCTAGCGGAATTGTGGAACCCGTCTACCGGACGATCATCGGCCTTGCCCGTACCGTCTTCTTCGTCGAAGGCCTGAAGTTCACCGTCAAGGGCGCTGAACATATCCCCGCGCGGGGTGGTGCCGTGCTCGCGGTCAACCACACCGGATACATGGACTTCACCTATGCGGGGCTGCCGGTGCGCACCCCCAAGCGCTACATCCGGTTCATGGCCAAGAAAGAGGTCTTCGACGACAAGATCTCCGGCCCGATCATGCGCGCGCTCAAGCACATTCCGGTCGACCGGGGCGCCGGCGCGGACTCGTATAAGGCCGCCGTCGAATACCTGCAGCGCGGCGAGCTCGTCGGCGTGTACCCCGAGGCGACGATCAGCCGCAGCTTCGAGATCAAGGACTTCAAGTCCGGCGCCGCGCGGATGGCCATCGAGTCCGGCGTGCCGATCATCCCGATCGTCATCTGGGGCGCGCAGCGGGTGTGGACCAAGGGTTTCCCGAAGCGTCTGGGCCGCACCAACACTCCGATCTCCATCGCCGTCGGCGCGCCGATCGCCCCGTTCGAGCCCGCGTCCGAGCTGACCGCGAAACTCCGCACGACCATGCAGGAGATGCTGCTCGACCTGCAAAAGGACTACACCCACGAGGCGGGCGCGTACTGGGTACCGGCTCGCCTCGGCGGCAGCGCTCCTACCCTGGAGGAGGCCGACGCGCTCGATGCCGCCGAGGCCGCGGAAAAGGCCGCGCGGAAGAAGACGGCCTCGTAACAGCGGAGATTCGGATGGCTCGGGAACCGGTTTACGACGTCCTCACCGGCTTGGTGCGCACCATCTTCGCGGTGCAGGGGCTGCGGATCGACATCGCCGATCAGCACCGGATCCCGAGTTCGGGCGGCGCGGTGCTGGCCGTGAATCACACCGCGTACCTGGACTTCATGGAGGTCGGACTGGTCGGGCGCAAGTCAGGCCGCAACGTCCGGTACATGATGAAGGCCGAGCTCGAGCACGGCATCGTCGGTTTCCTGATGAAGCACTGCAAGGCAATCGGCGTCGACCGGACCGCGGGCGCCGAGTCCTACAGCCGGGCGGTCGACGCGCTGCGCGACGGCGAACTCGTGGTGGTCTATCCCGAGGCGACCATCAGCCGCAGCTTCGAACTGAAGGACTTCAAGTCCGGCGCCGCCCGCATGGCCATCGAAGCCGGCGTCCCGATCATCCCCCTGGCCATCTGGGGCGCCCATCGCGTCTGGACCAAAGACATCCCGAAACAGCTGGGCCGCCACAACTTCCCGATCAACATCCGCATCGGCGACCCCATCCCCCCGGCCGAACCTCCGGAAGAACTCACCGCCACCCTCCGCACCTCCATGAGCGACCTCCTCACCCAAGCCCAACAGGACTACCCCATGGAACCGGGCGCCCGCTGGGTCCCCGCCCGCCTAGGCGGCACCGCCCCCACCCTCGCCGAAGCCGCCGTCCTGGAACAGGAAGAACTGGCCCGCCGCCGAGCCAAGTCCCAACCCCCGAAACCCTGAGTCCGCGCAGTCAGATGCGGTCTAGTGGGCGGCAGGGAGACGGAGTGGGAACAGCGCCGCGGAGGAATGAGCGCGGAGGGACGCCCATTAGGGTGCGGAAGTCTGCGGTCATGTGGGATTGGTCGAAGTATCCGTTGTCTGCGGCGAGCTGCGCGAGGGACGTCTTGGACTCGTAATCGCTTGTGCTGAAAGGTGATTGCGCGATCGGTGTGCTGCGCACCTGGGTCAGGATGCGGCGTACTCGATCGATGCGCGCGAAATGCTTGGGGGAGACGCCGATTCCGGCGGTGAACAGGTTGCGGAGTTGGCGTTCGCTGACGGCGACGTCGGCGGCCAACGCGCGCATGGAGCGGCCGTTCGGATCCGCGGATAGCGACGCTACGGCCGAGCGGAGTACCTCGCGTTGTGCGCGTCGGGTCTCGTTCTCGGAAATGCGTTGCGGCAGAATATCTTCCAGGAACTGAAAGATCTCGTCGGCGTCCAGCTCGATCAGCTCGTCGGCTAGATCGGCGGCGACGCCGGGCAGGTCGGCGAGCCGGATGACCCGATCGGTGAGCACCGCAGCGGGCACGCCGAGCAGCGGCCGGGCCGCGCCGTGCGCCAACCGCAGCCGCAGGCAGGACGCGGGTTTGCTCGGATGGGAGTAGAGCGCCTTGGTCTGCGGGCCGATGACGAGTGCCTCGCGCGGCCCGCCCTGCTGTGAGCGCAGCACGATCGTGGTCGCGGCCTGCGGGACGTGTGCGAACGATTCGGCCAGGTCCCGCACGGTCGGGATGCGCCCGAGTTCGGTGAACCACGGCCGCAGCGATTCGGGTGCGGGGACCGTCGCTTCGACGAGGTCGGCGGTCACGACGGGCGCCGTGCGCAGCATGCTGGTCACCGAATCCACTGTAGGCATTCGGCGGCCCGGCGGCTGTGCCGAAATCTCCTAGAGAACCCGGTGGTCCGGGCGGCAGCGTGGGTCTCATGATCTGATCACCGGTGCCACGGGCACCATCGGCAGCGAAATCGTCCGGCAGTTGGTGGCGCGCGGCGAGCAGGTCCGGGCGCTCACCCGCGACCCGGCCCAGGCGCAACTGCCCGCTGGCGTCGAGGTGGTGCGCGGCGACTACCACGACCCGGCCTCCATCGTGGCGGCCGCGACCGGCGTCGACGCCGCGTTCATCGTCGGCATCCTCGGCCCGGAATACGTCGACACCGAGCACACCCTGATCACCACCGCGCGCGAGGCCGGCGTCGGCCGCATCGTGAAGCTCTCCGCGATCGGCACCGGCGAGGACAAGGTCGGCCGGATCGGCACCTGGCATCTGCCCGGCGAACAGGCGGCCCGGGACAGCGGCGCCGAGTGGACCATCCTGCGCCCGAGCTCCTTCGCCTCGAACACCCTGAGCTGGGCCGACGCGATCCGCAACGGCCGGTCCGTGCCCAGCATGACCGGCAGTGGTCAGCAGGGCGTCATCGATCCGCGCGACGTCTCCGCGGTCGCGGTGCAAGCCCTGGTGTCGTCCGACCACGCGGGCCGCATCTACACCCTCACCGGCCCGGAGCTGCTGACCAGCGCGGACCAGGTGGCCGTGCTCGCCGAGGTGCTCGGCCGACCGCTGGAGGTCGTCGACGTACCGAACGAGGCGGCCCGCGAACACATGCGAGACGCCGGGTTGTCCGAGGCGTTCATCGCCGGTGCCCTCGCCGGGCAGGAATACGTCCGCACCGGCGGCAACGCCATCGTCACCGACGATCTCCGCCAGGCCCTCGGCCGCGCACCCCGCACCTACGCCGAGTGGGCCGCCGATCACGCCGCGTTGTTCCGCGAAGCGCCGGCCGGTGCCGCCCGCGGCCGGGTAACCATCGCGTAATCGCCGGCTGTGAATCGGCTGGCAATTGCGCGGGAGGTTGCCGAGAGTCCGGCCTAGACCATTGTGGAGTGCTGTTGGGCGGCAGTAACTTTCGCTTGCTGATCAACGGTTCTATGGAAGGTCGAATTCATGCTTGCTCTGCTTGCCCTATTGGGTGTGACCGGTAGCGCCGCCGCGGCGTGGGGCACGGGAAGTGCCGCCATGGCACTCGGGAACAGCGGCGTCTTGCAGTAGCCCGCAACGCCGAACGGGACGGCACCGGTGGGTGCCGTCCCGTCGGGTTTCCGGCGGTTACCGCGCGGTGGAGCGGAAGGTGCGCAGCCGCAGGCTGTTGCTGACCACGAAGACCGAGGAGAACGCCATGGCGGCGCCCGCGAGCATCGGATTCAGCAGCCCGGCCATGGCCAGCGGGATCGCGGCGACGTTGTAGGCGAAGGCCCAGAACAGGTTGCCCTTGATCGTGCCGAGGGTCCGGCGGGCCAGGCGGATCGCGTCGACCGCCGCCCGCAGATCGCCGCGGACCAGCGTGAGATCACTGGCCTCCATGGCCACGTCGGTGCCGGTGCCCATGGCCAGGCCGAGATCGGCCTGGGCCAGCGCCGCCGCATCGTTGACGCCGTCGCCGACCATCGCGACGACCTTGCCCTCGGCTTGCAGCCGCTTGATCGTGTCCACCTTGTCCTGCGGCAGCACCTCCGCGATCACCTCGTCGATGCCGACCTGAGCGGCGATCGCCGCGGCGGCCGCCGCGTTGTCGCCGGTCAGCATGATCGGGGTCAGGCCGAGCGCCCGCAGCTGCGAAATCGCCTGCGCCGAAGTCGGTTTCACCGCGTCGGCGACCACGAGCACACCGCGCGCCTTGCCGTCCCAGCCCACCGCCACCGCGGTCTTGCCGTCGGCCTCCGCGGCCCGCATGGCCCGTTCGAGGTCGGCGTCCAGCTGCTGTGACCAGTCGGCGAGCAGCCGTGCCCGGCCGACGACCACCGCGTGCCCGTCCACCACGCCCTGCACCCCGAGGCCCTCGATATTCGCGAAGCCCTCGACCGGTGGCAGCGCACCGGCTTTCTCCCCGGCGCCCTTGGCGATCGCCTGCGCGATCGGGTGCTCCGAGGAATCCTCCAGCGCCCCAGCGAGAGCGAGCACCTGGTCGGCGTCTTCGCCTTCGGCCGCAACGACATCCAGCAGCGTCATCCGGCCGGTGGTGACGGTGCCGGTCTTGTCCAGCACCACGGTATCCACCCGCCTGGTCGATTCCAGCACCTCCGGCCCCTTGATCAGGATGCCGAGCTGCGCGCCGCGACCGGTGCCGACCATCAGCGCGGTCGGGGTGGCCAGCCCGAGGGCGCACGGGCAGGCGATGATCAGCACCGCGACCGCGGCGGTGAACGCCGCCGCGACGGAACCGCCGGTGCCGAGCCAGAATCCGAGCGTGGCCACCGACAGCGCGATCACGATCGGCACGAAATAGCCGGAGATCTGATCGGCCAGCCGCTGCGCCTGCGCCTTTCCGGTCTGCGCGTCCTCGACCAGCTTCGCCATCTGCGCGAGCTGGGTGTCCGAGCCGATCCGACCGGCGCGCACCACGATCCGGCCGCCGACGTTCACCGTGGCGCCGACCACCGCGTCGTCGGTGCCGACCTCCACCGGCACGGACTCACCGGTCAGCATCGACGCGTCGACGGCCGACGAACCCTCGACCACCACGCCGTCGGTGGCGATCTTCTCCCCGGGACGAACCACGAACCGGTCGCCGACGGCCAACTGCTCCACCGGAATTCGCTGTTCGGTCCCGTCACGCAGCACCGAGACCTCTTTCGCGCCGAGCTCGAGCAAGGCCCGCAGGGCCGCACCGGCCCGCCGCTTGGACCGCGCCTCGAAGAAGCGCCCGGCGAGGATGAAGGTGGTGACGCCCGCCGCGGCCTCCAGGTAGATGCTGCCGGTGCCGTCCATCCGGGAGATGGTGAACTCGAACGGGTGCTTCATCCCCGGCATGCCCGCGGTGCCCCAGAACAGCGCGTACAGCGACCAGCCGAGCGCGGCGAGGGTGCCCATGGACACCAGCGTGTCCATGGTGGCGGTGCCGTGGCGCAGATTGGTCAGCGCGGCGCGGTGGAACGGGAGCGCACCCCACACCACGACCGGCGCGGCCAGGGTCAGCGACAGCCACTGCCAGTTGGTGAACTGCAACGCGGGGATCATCGCCATCGCGATCACCGGCACGGTCAGCACCAGCGAGACCAGCAGCCGGGTACGTAACGCCGCGGTCGGATCGACCTCGGCCGCAACGGTTTCCGCGGTCTTCGGGGCGGGCAGCGTCGCGCTGTAGCCGGCCTGCTCGACCGTGGCGATCAGGTCCGCCGGCGAGACATCGCCGGTGACGTCGACCCGCGCCTTCTCGGTCGCGTAGTTCACCGTCGCCGTGACACCGTCGAGCCGGTTCAGCTTCTTCTCGATGCGATTGGCGCAGGACGCGCAGGTCATGCCGCCGATCACCAGTTCGACCTGCCCGATGCCGGGTGGTTGTGTCGCGGTGGTCATCGTGTGCTCCGTTCTGTGCGGCACGGTAGTGGAGATTCAGCCGGCGTGGGGGCGACCGGCGCGCTTCAGTGGGTGTGCGCCGGGGCGCCGTGTCCGGCCGGGTTCGGCTCGGGAGCGGGTGTGCCGCCGTGTTCGTCGTGGCGCACCGGCTCGGCCGCTGCCGTGCCCTGGCCGACGGTCAGCGTGAACTCCGCGGTGCGGACCACGCCTTCGTGCTGGAAGTCCAGGAACAATCGGTAGTCGCCGGTGCTCGGCGCGGTGACATAGAAGGTGATGCCGGGGCCGGCCGGGGTGACGCCGTCGCCTGGGTGGCCGTCCGGGTGAACATGCAGGTAGGCGAGGTCGGTGGTGCGCAGCGCGACCAGGTGACCGTATGCCGCCAGGTAAGGCTGCAGATCGGTGACCGGCTTGCCGTCGCGGCTCACCGACAGCGTCACCTTCGAGGCCTGCCCGGCGGTGACGGTGCCGTCCAGGGTGACGGTGTAGCCGCCGACCTTGGTGGTGGTCGCCGCGCGCGGCAGCGGCTGCGGGTCGTAGTTGCCCGCGACTCGCAGATCCGCGCCGAGGGTGAGGTTCTCGCCGTCCTCCGGGATGAAGTCGGCGAACACCCGGTAGTCCCCGGCGCGGGTGAGATCCAGTGGGACGCTCCAGGTTCCGTCGCCGCCGAGGATCGGGTGCACGTGCTGGAAGGCGGCCATATCGCGGCGGACCACGATCAGGTGCAGGTCCTTGTCGTGATTGCGCTGGTAGCGGGTGACCGGCGCGCCGTCCTGATTCAGTATGCGGAACCGCAGCGGAACATTCGGGGCCGCGGTGGTGAGCGCGGTATCGAGCCGCAGGGTGTATCCGTTCTCGGTGGCCATCGTTCCTCCAGGTGCGTGGTCGGGCGGGACAGCAGGCCCGTCCTCGTGAGCGTGTGATTCGGGGGCGGCGGGATCGGGACCGATCACCGCGCCGGTGGCAAGTGCGATGCCGAAGACGGCGGCCAGGCCGAGGGCGAAGCCGGCGAACTTGGTGGTTGCGTTCATCGGATGCTCCGTTTCGGGTCTGACGTCAGCCGGCGGCGGAGTCGACGCCGCACCCGCAGGTCATTCCGGTAGTCGTCACGGTGATCGCGGTGCTCATGGTGTCTCTCCTTCTGTGACGGCATCTGCCGCCCTTCCTGTAGTTACCATACCCCCCTAGGGTACTCAGTCAAGAACTTCTTCCCGAGTGATCGGAGTTCCCCCGGTCACAGGGGTTGGCCGACAGCACGAAAAAGGCCACCGCCCTAGAAATAGGGCGATGGCCTGGCAGTCGCGCTCGAGCGCCTCATCCAGTTCCAGCGGGACATGGCTGCGGCGACGCGCCGTCGACGCCGCAGCCATGTCCCGCTGGAACTCAGCTGGCGTGTAAGTGGCGGGCGGTGGGGGAGGATTCGGTCGCGGCGGGATCGGGGTGGGTGCCGAAGAGGCGGTCGGCGGTGCCGGAGGTGGTGACGGTGAACCAGTAGTGCTCGTTCTTGTAGTGGTGGTGGCGGTGGTTGCGCCAGACCGCGCGGTAGAGCGAGCGTTTCGGCTTGTAGTCGGTGTGGATGAGGTAGTGGGTCCACTCGTAGCCGAGGCCGAGGATCGTGATGGTGAGCAGGAAGGTCAGGCCGAGGCCGAGTCGCGGGAAGGCGAAGACGCCCAGCGCGATCAGGACGACCACCAGCACCGACAGGGTCTTGGTCGGGATGAAGATCAGCGGGATGTCGCGCGGATCGACATGGTGCTCACGGTGTTTGCGGGCCAGCTCGCTGTCGATCGCGATCGGACCGAGTTGTCTTGGCCGCCAGTGCAATACGGTGACGTGCACGATCCATTCGAAGACCGGGAACACCGCGAGCATCGCCGCGGGCACCAGCGCGTCGGTCAACTGCCAGTCGCCCACCAGGATGCGGCCGACCAGTGCCGCGATCAGCGTGAGGCCGATCAGCCACGGCGACGGATGGCGGAGGAATTCGCGGAAGGCCGCACCGAGCGTGAGCCCGCGGCGCAGCGCCCGTTCGTCGTTGCGCACCCGGGCGCGGGCGGTCTGCTCGACCGAATCCTGTTCGGGGGAATGGGGTTTCGTCATCGTGATTCCTAGGTGAAACGTGATCAGTGTCCGCCGAGGACGCCGATCAGTGCGGTGGTCGCCGGCTCGAGCAGCGCTCGGGCGATATCGGCGGCCTCTTGTGGCCGGCCCGCCACGATGGCGGCGGCCAGTTCGCGGTAGGCCTCGACATTGCCCACCTCGGCGGACATGATCGGGGCCAGCGCCACGAGCGCCGGTTCGTACGCGGCGCGCAGCATGTTGAACATCAGCCGGAACACGATCGAGTCGGCCGCGTCGACCACGTGATCCCAGAACGCCATCGCATGTCGCTGCTGCGCCACCGGATCCTGTTCCGCGGCAAGCGCATCCACGCTGCCGGTCAGTGCCGCGCCGACTGCCGCAGAATCCGTCGTGCCCAACCGGACGGCGGCCAGTTCGGCCACTTTCGGCGCGTTGTGCAGCCGCGCCTCCAAAATGCTGCGCGCCACCGCCGGATCCAACTCGCCGGCCTGAACCAGCAGTCGCGGCAAAACCTCCAGCCCCGCCCCGCGCCGGTAATCCAGAACGGTCGTCGCGTCCCCTTGCCGCACCGCGACCAGCCCCGCCGCTGCCAGCCGCTGCAACGCCTCCCGCACGGCGGGCCGCGACACCCCTAATGCCTCGGCCAACTGCCGCTCACTGGGCAACGCCGTCCCCGGCGCCAGCTCCCCGCTCAACACATCCGCCGCGATCTGCTCGAAAACATCCCCCGACACCGACCGCTTGATCACTGGTTGCAACGCCATGCTCCTACTCTGCGCCTAGATAGGTCAGGAGGTCAAGTGGTCAGACCAATTCGAAATGTGCGGTGCCGAGCAGTCATTCAGGGAGACGTGACCCAGATCACCGAAATTGGCATAGGCGCGAAGCGAGCACAGGTCCGTACGGTCGATTTCGGACTCGATCACCAAGGGGAGGCACAGATGGCGAACATTTCGATACCGCAGCTCTGGGGCGGCGACCTACCGGCCACATTGGATTTCTACCGCACACTCGGCTACACGGTCACCCGGGAAATGACCCGCCCGTACACCTACGGCGAGGTGCAACGTGACGGATTCGAACTGCACTTCGGTCCGACCCCGAAGGACCTCAGCGCCGAACAGGCGTACATCAGCTGCCTGGTCAAGGTGGACGAACTAGCCGCCTGGCACGCCGAATTCAGCACCGCCCTACGCGCCCGCTACGGCCGGGTACCCGCCCGCGGCCTCCCCCGAATCACCCGATTCCGCCCGGGCCAAACCCGTTTCACCGTCGTAGACCCGGTCGGCAACTCCGTCATCTACCTCCAGCACACCATCCCCAAACTGAAATACGGCGGCGCCCAAGACCTTTCCGGCCTCCCCCGAGCCCTCGACAACGCCCGCAACTACCGCGAATTCAAAAACGACGACCCCACCGCCACCCGCATCCTCGAAACCGCCCTACGCCGCCACGCCCCCACCGCAACCCCCGCCGACCAAGCCCGCGCCCTGGCCATCCTCGCCGAAATAGCCGCCGCCGCAGGAAATTCCAACCGAGCAACCGAACTGATAACCGAAATCAACACCCTGAACCTCACCCCAGCCGACCGCGCCGAGATCGCCACGGAACTACAAACAGTCACCGACCTACAACACTGGCTACATTCCTGAACCAGACGCGTCCCGAACCGGCCAAGCCCGCCACGGCAGTAGGAACGCACTGCTCAGCAACGCGACGGCCGCGCAGCCGATAGCGAAACGAACGCTGGTGACGGTAGCCAAGACGCCACCGAGGGCAATGAACGCCGGTTGGCAGGAGCGAGAGCTGATGGACCAGGCGATGCCTACCCGCGACATGTAGGCATCGTCGGTCACACGCATCCGGAACGTGGTGAAGACGGGATTGAACACACCCGCGCTGAACAGCAGCGCGGTCTCCGCCGCGACGATGATCGCCAGCCCGGCGACTCCAGGCCCGGCGAGCACAAGGAAACCCATCCAACACGTGCGCAGCACGCCGAACCCGAGCAGCACCGTGCGTTCACCGAAGCGCGTGATCAGCCGGCTCGTCAGCAACGACCCGATGATGCCGCCGAAGCTGGGAATGCCGAGCGCCACCCCGTACTGCCACGGCGCGAGTCGCAGATCGCGCAGCATGAGGATCGCCAGCAGCGGGCCGGTGAGTCGGATCGCGCCGCCGAACACCATCGCGTTCCAGAACAGCGCATGCAGTGTGGGATGCCGGAAAATGTAGGCCCAGCCGGCCCGGATGTCGGCGACCCAGCGGCGCTCGGCCTGCGCGACCGGTGGCGGCGGCTCGGGCCGCTCCAGCGAACGAATCCCCAACGCGGACAGCAGGAAACTGATCGCATCGATCAGCACCGTCGTGCCTGCGCCGAAGATGCCGATCAGGATTCCGCCGATCGGCGCACCGAGCCCGGAGACCGTCCAGAACGTCGTCTCGAACCGGCTGTTCGCGGTGGTCAGCATCGGTGCGGGCACCAGCGCTTTGAGGTGTGCCCCGCTGGCCGCACTGAACACCATCGTGCACAGCACCTGGGCCGTCGCCACCACACACAGCTGCCCGTAACTGAGCACCCCGAACGCCATCGCCACCGGAACGGTCGCAAGAGCCGCGAAGGACAGCAGATCCGCACCGATCATCACCGGACGTTTGCGGCGGAACTCGACAAAAGGCCCGAGCGGCAGCGCAATAGCCGCGCTGACCACGGCCGAGAGTGCCGCGAGCAGCGACACGCGAAAGTCGGATGCCCCGAGCACGATGATCGCGATCAACGGCAAAGCGCCTGCGCTGAGCGAACTTCCGAGCTGGCTGATGGTCAACGCGCCCCACAGCCGGTGAAAATCCGTGGACAGCTTCGTTTCCGAGGCGAGCGCGGACTGTGCGATCAAGGGGTCAGCTCGGGTCGGAGCCGCGGATGGCGGAGAGCCAGAGGGCGGTGGCGGCGGCTGTTGAGGTGGCGGCGAGGAAGGTGGTGAAGGTGCCGCCGTCGACGTAGATCCACATGAGGGCGGCGAAGGGGGCGGCGACGGTGGGTTGGGCGTCGAGGAGGAGGCGGCGGCGCAGGCGGGTTGCGGTGGTGGTGAGGGTGGGGGCGTGCGGGTCGGGGAGGGAGGGGTTGTCGATGAGCCGGCCGGGGGGTTCGGTGGTGCGGATGCGGCCGGCGGGGTAGAGGCGGTGGCCGGCGATGTGGATGGTTCGGTCGGTCAGGTCGGCTCGGGATTCGGTCAGGGTCATCAGGGCCGGGTCGAAATAGACCGGGAGCCAGCGGGGTCGGCCGGTTTCGCTGATCTCCAGCCAGGAGCGGCTGACCAATCGATGCTGTTGGCGGATGCGGGAAACACCCACGGTGCGTGTGGTTCCCGAGGGCCAGAAGGCGAGAAGTCCACGCGCAACGGCGATTCGAAAGCCCGTATATCCGATGATCCCCAGCGCCACCGTGGCCAACGCCGCCACCTGGTCCAGATCGCCGAACGGCGCCCAGGCGAGACATACCGCCAGGGCGCCGATCGTCACACTGATCGGATAGGCCAGGGGGTGGCCCGATCCGAAACTCACTTCAGGAAGCCAACTTTCGTGTAGTCGGCAGAGGCGAGGCCGAACGCGCCGTAATTGGCGAGGTTGTCGCGGACGGCATAGGTGCCCGACGCCTGCTGCAATGGCACGGAGTATCCCTCGGCCCAGATCATCTGGTCGCATTTGTTGGCGAGCTCGATGGCCTTCTCCGGATCGAGTTCCGCGACGGTCTGCTCGATCAGCGCGTTCAGCTCCGGGGAACCGATCCGAGCCTTGTTGCTCTGCAAGTTGTTCGGGTCGTAGGCATAGATCTGCGGAAGAGCGCCCAGCGGGAGAACGCTACCGACCCAGCTGAACTGGGCGATGTCGAAGTTGCCCGGATCGATGACGTTCTTGAACAAACCGGAGCCGGGCACCGTCTGGATGGTCAGCTTCACGCCGACCTTCGCCAGATTCTGCTGCACGATCTGCGCGGTCTGCACCCAAAGGTCCTGCTGGTACATCACATCCCGGAGCTCGAGCTTGCGCCCGTCCTTTTCACGCACATCGCCGTTGAGCTTCCAGCCGAGCTCGTCCAGCATCCGTGCGGCCGCGTCCGGGTCGTAGGCGATCGGCGCCGCGTTGTCCTGATAACCCTTCTGGCCCGCCATGTAGATGTGATTGTTGAGCGGTTTCGGGTTGTCGACCACACCGTTCTGCGCGGCGGTGACCAGCCCTTGCCGGTCGATGGCCTTCGAGATGGCGATGCGCAGCTTGGGGTCTTCGAGCAACGCGCCGGGCGCACCGTTGAAGGTCAGATGCGACCAACTCGGCTCAGGTGTGCGCCGGATGACGACGTTCTTGGCATTGCGTGCGGCAGTGACGTTCTCGATGCCGGACATATACGCGTAGTCGAGCTCGTTGTTCTGCACAGCGGGCAGCGTCGCCGTGCTGTCGAGCACGCTGAAGGTGATCCGGTCCAGCTTCGGCGTCGGCCCCCACCACTTCGGATTGCGTCCGAGGGTGATCCGGTTCTGGCTGCGGTCGATCTCGGTGACCACGAACGGGCCCGCACTGACCACCGGGCCGTTGCGGTCGCGATCGTTGAAAGCCTCCGGGGTGCCGGTGGTTTCCTTCGGATAGAGGTAGCCGAACTGCCCCTTCCATTCCGCGTAGGGCTTGTTGAACGTGACGACCGCCTGCCGATCGTCGACCCCGCGTTCGACCTTCTCGACCCGCTCGAAACCGCTGGTGGACGACACCAGGAACCGGTTGTCCCGCCCACTGAGCGCAGCCGCCTGCGAGCGCAGATCCGCCCAGGTGATCGGCGAACCGTCCGACCACACCGCCTTCGGATTGATCGTGTAGGTGACCTGCTGCGGGCTGGTGCCGGTCAGCTGCACGTCGGTGAAGAAGTTGTGATCCACGGTCAGATCGCCCGCGGCGTCACTGACGAACGGCGACGGCATCGTCGGGGCGGCGATCGCCGATCCGTCGTCGGTGCCGCCGTCGACGTGCAGGTAGTTGAACGTCTCCGGAAATGCGGACAGCGACAGCCGCAGATTGCCGCCATCACGCAGCTCGCTCGGATCCTTCGGGTTGATGTCATTCGTCGTGCCGATGGTGCTGGTGCCCGGCGTCACGCTGCCGTTATCGGCACAGCCGGACACGATGAGCCCGATGGCGACGCACGGAATCGCGACCCGTGCGCCCAGAGAGCGAATCCTCATTCGGGGACCTTCCTGTTCATGGAGCGATCGGCGACGTCTACTTCAGGAAGCCGATTTTGGTGTAGTCGTAGGTCGCCAGGCCGGCCGCACCGAAGTTCGCCAGGTTGTCGCGGACCGCGATATTGCCCGGGGACTGGGTGAGCGGCAGCGAGTGCCCTTCCTCGAAGACCTTCCGGTCGACCTGATTGGCCAGCTCGATGGCCTTCTTCGGATCCAGCTCGGACACCGCCTGCTCGATCAGGTCGTTGAGCTCGGGCGAGCCGATCCGGCCGTAGTTGCCCTGGATGTCCTCGGGGTTGTAGCCCCAGATCTGCGAGAGGCTGCTGAGCGGGAACGGGTCGCCCACCCAACTCCACTGCCCGACATCGAAGTTGCCCGGAATGATCCCGTCGCTGAAGAATCCCGTGCCCGGCTTGGTCTCGATGTTCAGCTTGACGCCGACCTGCGCGAGGTTCTGCTGGATGATCTGGGCGATCTGGACCCAGACGTCCTGGTTGTACATGACATCGCGGATTTCCAGCTTGCGGCCGTCCTTTTCGCGGACGTTCCCGTTGAGCTTCCACCCGAGATCGTCCAATTCCTTGGCGGCCGCGGTCGGATCGAAGGGCAGGTTGTTGTCCTGGTAGCCCTCCTGGCCTCGCATGTAGATGTGATTGTTCAGCGGCTTCGGGTTCTCGACCAGGCCGTTCTGCGTAGCGGTCGCGATGGCCTGCCGGTCGATGGCCTTCGAAATCGCTACGCGCAGTTTGGCGTCGGCGAGAATGGAGCCCGTCGCACCGTTGAAGGTCAGGTGCGACCACTGGTTACCCGGCGCCCGGCGCAGCACGATGCCGGCGGTGCTCTGCGCGGTCTTCAGCTCATCCCGGCTGGCGATGCCGACGGCGTCGATCTCGTTGTTCTGCAGGGCAGGCAGCTGCGCCGAGTTGTCGAGGACGCTGAAGGTGATCGTGTCGAGCTTCGGCTTGTCGCCCCACCACTTCGGGTTGTGGCCGAGTACCACTCGGCCCTGTGCCCGGTCGACGGATTGCACGATAAATGGACCCGCACTCGGTCCGGGGTCTTGGAGAGCGCCCTTGTTGAAGGCCTCCGGTGTCGAGGTGATCGATTTGGGGAAGAAGAACGTGGTGCCCGCGAATTGTCCACGCCAGTCGGCGTAATGCTTCGCGAAGGTGATAACCGCTTGTTTGTCGTCTACCCCGCGTTCGACCTTCTCCACCCGGTCGAAGCCCGCGGTGGCGGCGATCAGGAACGACTTGTCCACGCCGCTCATCGCGTGTGCTTGCGACTGGATGTCTTCCCAGGTGATCGGCGTGCCGTCGGACCAGACCGCCTTGGGGTTGATGGTGTAGGTGACCACCTGTTTCGGTTCGGTGCTGGTCAGCTGGATATCGGTGAAGTAGTCGGTGTTGACCGAAAGGTTGGCGGCCGCATCGGTTTTGAATGCGCGCGGCATAGTCGGACGCAAGAGAGCGGCCGTGTCGGCGTCATTTCCGTCGTTGGTGAGCCCGTTCCAGTTCTGCGGGAGCGCGCCGAGCGCCAGGCGCAGGTTTCCCCCGTCCCGGATCTCGCCGACATCCTTCGGATTGATGTCGTTCGTAGTCCCGAGCGCATCGGTAGAACCCGCCGGCGCACTGGTGTCGTCGGAGCTGCATCCGGCCGCGATCAACCCGATGGCAACCAGCGGAATCGCCAATCGCGTTGTCCATGAACGAACCCGCATGTTGCGCTCCTTCTTGCAGAGATACTGCGTAGTTACTTGACGAACCCGATTTTGGTGTAGTCATAGGAGGCCAGCCCGGCCGCCCCGTAATTGGCGAGCTCGGCGCGCACGCCGACATTGCCCGGCGTTTGGTACAGCGGCAGCGAATGCCCTTCCTCGAAGATCTTCCGATCCACCTCGTTGGCCAGTTCGATCACCTTCTGCGGATCGAGTTCGGAGACGGTGCGTTCGATCAGCGCGTTCAATTCCGGCGAACCGATTCGGCCGTAGTTGCCCTGCAGATCGTCGGGGTTGTAGGCGAACACCTGGGCGAGATCGCCGATCGGGAACGCGTCGCCGACGAGGGAGAACTGGGCGACGTCGAAGTTGCCCGGCCGGATGACATCGGTGAACAGACCCTGCGCGGGCTTGGTGTCGATGATCAGCTTGACCCCGACCTGGGCCAGGTTCTGCTGCATGATCTGCGCCATCTGGATCCAGCCCTGGCTGTTGAGCATGACGTCGCGGATCTCGAGTTTGCGACCGTCCTTCTCCCGGAACTCGCCGTTGAGTTTCCAGCCGAGGTCGTCGAGCATCCGCGCGGCCGCGGCGGGGTCGTACGCGATGGGCGCCGAATTGTCCTGGTAGCCGACCTGACCCGCCAGGAAGACGTGACTGTTCAGCGGTTTCGGATTCTCGACCATGCCGTTGTGGATGGCGGTGACGATGCCCTGCCGGTCGATCGCCTTCGAAACGGCCACGCGCAGTTGGGGATCGGCGAGGATGGAACCCGGCGCGCCGTTGAAGCGCAGGTGGCCCCAGAAGTTGCTGGTCGCTCGGCGGATCGCGATGCCGGGGGTGTTGCGCGCCGTCTTCACGTCGTCGAGGGTGCCGAGCCCGACCGCGTCGATCTCGTTGTTCTGCAACGCGGGAAGCATCGCGGCGGGATCGAGCACGCTGAACGTGATGGTGTCGAGCTTCGGGGTGTTACCCCACCATTTCGGGTTGTGGCCGAGAACGACGCGGCGCTGGGTGCGATCCACGTTCTGCACGCTGAACGGACCGGCGGTCAGGGTGACCCCGTCGATCAGGCCCTTGTTGAACGCCTCCGGATTCGCGGTCACCGATTTGGGGTACAGCGACCCTTCACCGGCGAATTGACCCTGCCACTCGGCGTACGGCTGTTTGAACGTGATGACCGCCTGCCGGTCGTCGGCGCCGCGTTCGATCTTCGCCACGCGGTCGAAGCCGAACGACTGCGCGATCAGGAACTGCTTGTCGGCCCCGCTCAGCGCGATGCCCTGGGAACGCATGTCTTCCCAGGTGATCGGAGATCCGTCGGACCAGACCGCCTTCGGATTGATCGTGTAGGTGACGACCTGCGGACTGGTGCTGGTCAGCTGGATATCGGTGAAGTAGTCGGTGTCGATCGACAGCTTGCCCGCGGCGTCGGTCCGATAGGCGCGTGGCATCACGGGCCGGAGGATGCTGTTGATCGAGGCATCGTTTCCGTCGATGGTCAGCGTGTTCCAGTTCTCCGGAATCGCCGAGGTGGCCAGCCGCAGGTTGCCGCCGTCGCGCAACTCGTCGCGTTCTTTCGGATTGACATCGTTGGTCGTGCTCAGGGCGCCGGTCTCACCCCGGGCATGACTGTCGTCGTCGGAACTCGAGCAGCCGCCCACGAGCAAGCCGAGCGTGAGCATGGGAATGGCGAATCTTGTTGTCGCTGAACGCCTCCGGCGAGACATCTCGCGGCGTTGCACGGCTTGGCTCACTTCACGAATCCGATCTTGGTGTAGTCGTACGACGCGAGTCCCGGTGACCCGAAGTTGGCGATGTCGGAGCGGACGCCCCAGTTCCCTTCGGACTGGGTCAATGGCAGGGAGTGGCCTTCCTCGAAGACCTTTCGGTCTACCTCGTTGGCCAGGTCGATCGCCTTCTTCGGGTCGAGTTCGGAGAGGGTTTGATCGATCAGGGTGTTGAGTTCGGGGGAGCCGATGTGGCCGAAGTTGTTCTGCCAGTCGCCGGGGTGGAAGCCGTAGGTCTGGGGGATGCTGCTGAGCGGGAAAGCGTCGCCGACGTAGACGAATTGGGCGGCGTCGAAGTCGCCGGGGTTGATCACGTCGGTGAAGAAGTTCGCGCCGGGCTTGGTGTCGACGATGAGTCTGACGCCGATCCGGGCGAGGTTCTGCTGGATGATCTGGGCGATCTGCACCCAGGTGTCGTCCTTGTACATGACGTCGCGGATGACCAGTTTGCGGCCGTCCTTTTCCCTGGTGTCGCCGTTGAGTTTCCAGCCGAGGGCGTCGAGTTCCTCTGCGGCGGCGTCGGGGTCGAAGCCGAGGCTGTTGTTCTGGTAGCCGGCCTGGCCTTCCAGGAAGACGTGACTGTTCAGCGGTTTCGGGTTCTCCACCAGTCCGTTCTGCACCGCGGTGGCGATGCCTTGGCGGTCGATCGCCTTCGAGATCGCCACGCGCACACTGGAATCCTCGAGGATGGAACCGGGTGCGCCGTTGAAGGTGATGTGCCGCCAGCGATTTCCGGGCGCGCGCCGCACGACCACGCCGGAGGACTTGCGCACGGTGGTCGCGTCGTCGAGGTTGGTGAGCAGCACCGCGTCGAGTTCGTTGTTCTGTAGTCCGCCGACCCACGAGTTGCGGTCGAGCACGGTCCAGGTGATGGTGTCGAGCTTCGGCTTGTCGCCCCACCAGTTCGGGTTGCGGCCCAGCACGATTCGGCCCTTGCCGCGATCAGCGGACTGGACGAGGAACGGGCCCGCGGTCGGGCTCATCTCGTCGACCAGGCTCTTGTTGAACGCCTCCGGATCGCTGGTCACCGACTTGGGGAACAGCGACAGGTTGCCGGCGAACTGCCCGCGCCATTCGGCGAACGGCTGCTTGAACGTGATGACGGCCTGATGGTCGTCGATGCCGCGCTCGACCTTCTCCACCCGGTCGAAGCCGACGGTGATGGCGATCAGGAAACGCTTGTCGGTGCCGTCCAGCGCCTTGGCCTGGGATTGGATGTCCGCCCAGGTGATCGGCTTGCCGTCGGACCACACGGCTTTCGGGTTGATCGTGTAGGTGACCTGTTGCGGGCTGGTGCTGGTCAGCGCGACGTCGGTGAAGTAGTCGTGGTTGACCGTGAGCTCGCCGGCCGCGTTGGTATTGAACGCGCGCGGCATCAGCGGGCGTTCGATGTCGGCGATCTCGGCGTCGTTGCCGTCGACCGAGAGCGTGTTCCAGTTCGCCGGGTACGCGGTGGTGGCCAGCCGCAGGTTGCCGCCGTCGCGCAGCTCGTCGACGCCCTTGGGGTTGATGTCGCTGCTGGTGCCGATCGCGCTGGACACGCCGGCCGCCGAGCCGTCGTCGCTCGAACCGCAGCCGGTCGCGACCAGGCCTAGCGCGACCACCGGTATCGCCCAGCGCAGGGCCGTGGTTCGGCTTGCTCGGATCGGCATCGCACTCTCCTCACTATCGGCTGACGGCAGGCACCGGCACCGCGTCGATCAGATCGCGCGTGTACTCGTGCCGCGGATCGGCGAAAATCTGTTCCGCCGGACCGGATTCGACGATCTTGCCGCGCAACATCACCGCGATGTCGTGCGCCAGATTGCGCACCACGGACAGGTCGTGCGAGACGAACAGATAGGACAGTCCGCGCTCGATCTGCAAGTCGCGCAACAGGTTCAGCACGCCGGCCTGGATGGAGACGTCCAGCGAGGACACCGGCTCGTCGAGCACCAGGATCTCCGGATCCAGCGCCAGCGCGCGGGCGATGCTGATGCGCTGCTTCTGCCCGCCGGAGAAGTCGGCCGGATAGCGTTCGGCGTGATCACGGCGCAGGCCGACCTGTTCGAGCAGTTCGGGCACCCGGCGCCCGATCTCCTCGCGCGAGCGGCCGTCGATGCGCATCGGCTCGGCCAGCGCGTCGAAGATCGGCAGGCGCGGATCGAGCGAGGCGGTCGGATCCTGGAAGACGATCTGCATCTTCCGGCGGATCTCCCGCTTCTGCGCCTTGGTCAGGGTCGCGACGTCGCTGCCCATGATCTCGATGGTGCCCGATTCCGGCCGGACCAGGTCGAGAATCTGGCTGAGCGTGGTCGATTTCCCGGAACCGGACTCGCCGACCAGGGCCAGCGTGCGGCCCGCGCGCACCTCGAAGCTGATGCCGTCGACCGCGCGGATCTCGCCCTTGCGGCGCTTGAACAGGATGCCCGCGGTGATCGGGAAGGTCTTCACCAGCTCCGAAACCCGAAGCACCACTTGGTCGCTGACCTCGGCCTCGACCCGGGGCTCGGTGATCTCCTGCCGATAGGCCTCGAACAGGTCGTCGACGCCGACCTCCGCGGTGCGGATGCAGGCGGCGGAGTGGCCGGGGTTGGTCTTCTCCAACGGTGGCTCGGCGACCCGGCATTCGTCGATCGCGATCGGGCAGCGCGGCGCGAACGAGCAGCCCGGCGGCAGCGCGTGCATGGCCGGCGGTGCGCCCACGATCGGGATCAGCGGCTGGCGGGCGGGGCGGTCCATCCGCGGGATGGAGCCGAGCAGGCCCACCGTGTACGGCATCCGCGGCGCGGCGAAAAGCTCAGCGGTGGTGGCGGTTTCGACGATCTTCCCGGCGTACATCACCGCGACCCGGTCGGCCAGCGTGGCCGCGATGCCCATGTCGTGGGTGATCATGATGACGCCCGCACCGGTGATATCGCGCGCCTTGCGCAGCAGATTCAGGATCTGCTTCTGCACGGTGACGTCGAGCGCGGTGGTCGGCTCGTCGCAGATGATCAGCGCGGGATCGTTGGCGATCGCCATGGCGATGACCACGCGCTGGCGCATGCCGCCGGAGAACTCGTGCGGAAAAGCCTTGGCGCGCACCGCGGGTTCCGGGATGCCGACCAGGTCGAGCAGCTCGATCGCGCGCGCCGCCGCCTCGGACTTGCTCATCTTGCCGTGCGCGAGCAGGGCTTCGGCGATCTGCTCGCCGACCCGGTACACCGGGGTCAGCGCAGAGAGCGGGTCCTGGAACACCATGCTGATGGAACTGCCACGCAGCCTGGACAATTCGCGATCGCCGAGGCCGAGCAGCTCGCGCCCGCGCAACCGGATCGAGCCGCCGATGCGGGCCTGCTCGGGCAGCAGGCCGATCACCGCGAGCGAGGACACCGACTTGCCGGAGCCGGATTCGCCGACGATGGCCAGCACTTCGCCGTCGGAGACGGTGTAATTGACCCCGCGCACCGCCTCGATGCGCCCCTCCTCGCTGGGAAAGGACACGCGAAGGTCGGTGACCTCCAGCAGCGGTGCGGTGAAGTTCTTCTCGACCACGACCTTCTCGGTGGGGTCAGCGCCCGTCATACCTTTGCCTTCTTCTTCGAGCGCGCCCGCTTGGCGCCGGGGTCGAACGCGTCGCGCAGTCCGTCACCGACCAGGTTGGCGCACAACACGATGGTGATCAGCAGGCCACCGGCGAACAGGAACAGCCATGGATAGGTCAGCGCCGACTTGGTGCCGGACGCGATCAGCGAGCCGAGCGAGACGTCCGGCGGCTGCACACCGAAACCGAGGAAGCTGAGCCCGGTTTCGGCCATGATCGCCGCGCCGACCGCCAGCGTGGTGTCGATGATCAGGATCGACGCGATGTTCGGCAGGATGTGGCTGACGATCACGGTGCGCGTCGGTGCGCCCATATACCGTGCGGCCCGGACGAATTCGCGATCGCGCAGGCTGAGCGTCAGACCGCGCACGATGCGCGCGCTGATCATCCAGCCGAACACGCTGAGCAGCAGGATCAGCAGCAGAATCGACCCGCTGCCCTTGGTCCGCGGCGCGAACAGCGCGACGATGATGAAGCTCGGCACCACCAGCAGCAGGTCGACCAGCCACATGATCGCGCGGTCGGTCCAGCCGCCGAGCAGCCCGGCGGTCGCGCCCGCGGTCGCGGCGATGGTGGTCGAGATGAGCGCGACGCACAGGCCGATCAGCAGCGACTTCTGCATGCCGCGCAGGGTTTGCGCCAGCACGTCCTGCCCGATCTGGGTGGTGCCGAACGGGTGCTTGCCGCTGGGCGGCTTCAGCAAGGACGTGTAATCCAGCTGCTGATAGTCGTATTTCAGCAGCGGCGGCAGCGCGAAGCTGAGGACGAACAGCAGGATCAGGATGACCGCGCCGATCACCGCGGGCTTGTTGCGCAGGAAACGGCGCAGGACCAGCTTGCTGCGCCCGGCCGCGGCGGGCTCGGGCGCACCCTGGACGATGATTTCCGCTTCAGTCATCGCACACGCACCCGAGGATCGAGAATCGCCAGCACCACATCGGAGAGCAGCCCCGACACCAGCACCACCAGCCCGGCGAACGCGGTCACCGTGACCACCACGTACAGGTCCTGGGCGTTGATCGAGTCGACCAGCCACTCACCGACGCCGTGCCAGCCGAAGATCTTCTCGGTGAACGTCGCGCCGGTAATCAAGCCGAGCAGGCTGTAGGCGAACAGGGTCGCCATCGGGATCAGCGCGGTGCGCAGGCCGTGCTTGTACAACGCCTTGCTGCGGGTCAGACCCTTGGCGCGGGCGGTGCGAATGAAATCGCTCTGCAACACGTCGAGCATGGCGTTGCGCTGATAGCGGCTGTAGCCCGCCATGCCGCCGAGGGCGAGACCGGCCGTCGGCAGCACCAGGTGCTGGAGCCGGTCGAGCAGCTGCGGGAAGAATCCGTCGATCCGGTTCGCCGAAGTCTCCCCGGTGTAGAGGAATATCTGCGAGCCGGTGAGCGAATTGATTTCCAGCGCACCGTATTTCAAGAGTGTCGCAAGAAGGAACACTGGCGTACTCAGCACGAGTAGCGAGATGATGGTGGTGAAGTAGTCGCTGAATTTGTACTGCCGGATCGCTCCGGCGGCACCGATCAGGACGCCCAGCACGGTGCCGACCAATGATCCGATGATCAGCAGGCGCAAACTCACCGCCACCCGGCGCGGCAGTTCCTGGCTCACCGGCTGCCCGGCCAGGGTTTTGCCGAAATCGCCTTGCGGTATCCCCTTCAGCCAGGTGATATAGCGCTGCGGGATCGGGTCGTTGAGGTGTAATTCCTCGGCCTTGGCATCGATCACCGCCTGCGGTGGGCGCGGATTGCGCTGTTCCAGGCTGTCCAGCGGGCGGAACGTCAGCGACGCCAAGCTGAAGGTCAGGAACGACGCGAGCAGCAACAGCACGACATAGTGAAGCGCGCGTCGTAGCAGGAAGCCGGTCATCAGTCCTCGTGGTCTTTCGGCTGGACGGGACCAGCGTCGAGTATTAGCCCCTGATCATAAGGACGATGACCCGGACGCGCGTGTCACGCGGGGCCGGGCATGTCCATTATTCTTGCGGCACACGCGGACGCGGTCGGTTCGACGCGACGAAGGGGGAGCCATGAACTATCCGCAATATCCCGGTGGGTACAACCCGTATCCGGGATATTCGGCCGGAATGCCGGCGCCGAGCGGGGGCACCGCGATCACCGCGGGCGTGCTCGCGTGCGTCGGCGCGGTCGGCCAATTGCTCGGCGGCGGAATCAGCCTGGCGTTCGGGCTGATCGGCTGGCAGCTCGACGAATACGACACGACCGGGCTGTTTTCCGAGGACTGGTTCCAGACCTGGGCCATCGCGTCGGGGGCCATCTCGCTGGTGGTCGCGATCGTGCTCGGGGTCGGCGCGATCGGGATGTTCAGCCGGAAGTCGTTCGGGCGGTTGCTCGTTGTGGTGGGTTGCGCGGCGGTGATCGTCGCGGAGATCGTGGGGTTCGCGATCGTCCGGTCGTTCGACGGGACCGACAGTTTGAGTGGCACGCTCAGCGGCGGCGCCAGTGGTCTGTTCGGTCTGATCTTCCCCACCGTCACCGCGGTGCTCGCCCTGCTGCCCATGACGAGCCGCTGGTTGGCGCACACGCCGGTCGCGATGATGCCGCAGCCGTATGGATACCCCTACCCGGGACCGCAGGGGCAGGCGTGGCCGCAACCGCCCGTCGACCAGCAGCCGCAAGGTGGCTGGGGACAACCCATGCCGCAGGCCGGACAAACGCCCTGGCAGCAGCCACCGCCGCAGGCGGCATGGGGCACGCCTGCGCAGCCAGCACCCGTCGACGGGCAGCAATCGGACCAGGCCGGGTCCGGCCAAGCGTCCTGGCCCCAGACGCCCGGGGCAGCGCAGGCCGCCTGGGGTGCATCCGCGCACTCGGTATCTGACGGGCAGTCGTCCGTGCCGCAGGCCGGGTGGGGGCAGCCCGTGTCGGCCGGGCAGCAGGCGGCCTGGAGTGCGCCCGCGCAGCCGGGTTCTTCGGTACCGGGCGGGGGACAGTCCGTACCTCCGGTAGGTGCGGGTGTGCCTGCGCAGTCAGATGATGCGGCCTCGAAAGACCAAGCCGCGTGGCCGTCGGCCGAGGCAGCGGCGAGTGACGCGCCCGCTTCGATCGGCCGCAACGACGAGACTGTGCTGCGCCCACCCACTTCGGTGCCACCGGCGCAACCCGCGGACGACACCGTGTGGCGCCCACCGTCCGCGTAGACCGCGGCGAGTGTCGACCGATCACCACCTTCCTGGTGATACCCCCGCCACTCCCAGACGGTTGTCCGGCAGGATGGAATAGGTGACCCTCCTGCACCTGCCCAAGCCGAAGATGGTGGCGACCGACGTCGACGGCACCCTCATCGATCACGACGAGCGGGTCACCGCGCGCACCAAGGCGGCGGTGGACGCGCTGATCGGCGACGGTGTGCCGTTCGTGCTTGCCACCGGACGCCCGCCGCGCTGGATCGACCCGGTGGTCGACGGGCTCGGCTACGCGCCGCTGTGCGTGTGCGGCAACGGGGCGGTCATCTACGACAGCGCCACCGATCGGGTGCTGGCCAGCATGACCTTGGACGTGGCCACCCTGTCCTGGATCGCCGACCAGGCCGAGGAGGCGCTGCCCGGGTGCGGGCTCGCGGCCGAACGGGTCGGCGAGAGCGCGCACGACGCGGTCACCCCGCAGTTCGTCAGCTCCCCGCTCTACGAGCACGCCTGGCTGAACCCGGACGACACCACGGTCGCCCGGCACGAGGTGATCGACGCACCGGCGATCAAGATGCTGATCCGACTACCCGGCGCGCGCAGCTCCGACATGCGCACCGTGCTCGCCCCGCTGATCGGTGAGCGCGCCGACATCACCTACTCCACCGAACACGGCTTGATCGAGTTGTCCGCACCCGGCGTCACCAAGGCCTCCGGCCTGGCGATCGTCGCCCAGCGTCTCGGCGTCGAATCCGCGAACATCGTCGCGTTCGGCGACATGCCCAACGACGTCCCGATGCTCACCATGGCCGGCCACGGCGTCGCCATGGCCAACGCCCACCCCGAGGCCAAAGCCGCCGCCGACGAGGTCGCCGAGTCCAACTCCGACGACGGCGTCGCCCGCATCCTCGAACGCTGGTGGATCTGAATTGGTCGTTGCGCACGAGTTTGCTTGCTGCGCAATGATTTGCCCGCTGGTTCGTGCGCAGCACGTTAAACGGTGCGCGGTGTGCTGGTGCGCGGGCTTACGCGTGCCCGTGGCGGAGGCTTGCCTCGCGCAGAGTCATAACGATGCAGGTCAGAGTTGAGGGCCTGCGTCGAAATTATCTGGTGTGCAACAGTTATCGACCGCTTGTGGGGCGGCAGGTGGGGTGCCGTGAACGCAATCGGAGCCCGCGGCCGTTGAGTGGATCACGGCGGCGAGCTCCGAGTGGGGTGGTTCAGATTCAGCCCGCTGGTTCCGGGGCGGGGGTTGGGAGGAAGTCTTCCGGAGCGGGGAATTGGAGGGCGTCGGGTTGCGGTGCCGGGGCCGGGGGCTCGGCGGGTGCTGGAACCTCAGCGGGAGTAGAGGATTCAGCCGGAGCCGGAGCGGGAGCCGGTCCCGGTGCAGCGGCGGGTGCCGGAGCCGGCCCGGGTGCGGCGGCGGGTGCGGGGCGGCCCCCATCCTGCTGGTAGGTGTCGTTGTAGGTCTTCCATACCGTGGTGACGATGCCGGTTACCTGGTTGAGGATCAGGGAGCCGTACTGGAAGTCCGCGCGCTGGCCGTTCGGGACGTTGTAGGCGTCGCTGGTCGGGAGGCCGAGCACGCCCGCGTCGCCGCCTAGTTGCAGGAAGCGGTCGAGGATCTTGCCGAGCACCTCGATGACCTTGCCGTCGGGCGCGGTGTAGACGTAGCCGTTGGCGAACTTGGCGTACTGCTGGCCCTGGGCAGCGGGCAGCGGCTCGGTCTGGGCGGCGCCGAGCGGTCCGCGGGGGCCGCCGTTATCCGCCCAGTGCTTGGCGATCGGGTTCTCGTTCACCATGCCGAGCAGCTTCTTGGTGAGCGCGGCCAGCGCGGACAGGTCGGGCTTGTTGCGCGGCGCGGCCTGCGGGGCCGGGCTGTTGGCGGCGCCGTCGGTGCCGGTCCCGTTGTTCGCGTTGCTGTCGGTGCCGTTGCCGGTTCCGCTGCTGGTGACGCCCGAGCCGCCCGCGACACTCGCGGCGATTTCGCGAATTCGATCCATTTGCTCATAGGCGGCGTCGCCGGGGCAGGTGGTGTTGCCGACGTCGCGGTGGGCGAACACGATCGGCAGATTGACCGCCTGACCCATGGCGTAGGAGGTGTACTCCGTGCCCTCGGAGTACATGGTCGTCTTGCCCTGCGGGTTGAGATGGGCGATCTTGGCGCGCCAGCCGATGAAGTTGCCGATCGCCTCGATCGACTCCTCGGTCGGCGGGTCCTGCGTGTAGTTGCCCATCAGCGCGACGCCCGCGGTGTTCTCGTTGAACCCGCCGGCGTGCGCGCCCTGTACCGCGCGATCGAGTCCGCCCGCGCGGCCCTCGAAGATCTGGCCGTACTTGTCGACCAGGGCGTTGTAGCCGATGTCGCACCAGCCCAGCGTTTTCGCGTGATAGGTGTAGATGGCGCGGACGATGCCCGCGGACTCTTCCTCGGTGTAGTCGTTGCGGCCCGCGGTGTGGTGCACGGTGATGCCGCCGAGGCCGTCTTTGCCGGGTCCGTCGTCGTAGGTGGGTTCTTCGCAGCGGATGCTCTCGTCGGCGCCCCACCCCTCGCGGGAGATGACCTTGGGTCCGCCGCCGGGTGCGGGCGCGGCGACCTTGTGCAGTGCGCCGTCGATGGCGCCGCGGCCCGGATCGATGAGAACGGCGGTGAGGTCGACGCCGGACATCTGGGCCGGATCGTCCGAGCGCGGTGCGGGCCGGTCCGCCGGGTCCGGCGCGGTCGCCGCGGCGTTCTTGCGGGTGACCAGCATCTGCACCGCGTTGGTGGTGCCGACGTAGAGCGGCTCGGTGCCGGTCTTGCCGCCGGCCGCGGCGCGATCGGTGCGGCGGGTGTCCACCGGTTCGGCGTTGAACCAGGGGCCCCAGCTGCCGTCGGATTGCCGGGCGCGCAGCATGGCCTTGGTGTTGGTCAGGTCGGCGGCGGTGAGGGCGACGACGCTGAACGGAGTTTCCCGGGAGAGTTCCTTGACCTGCGCGCCGACCTGATCGGTCAGTTCGGGCGGGACCGCGCCGGGAGCCAGCGCGGGCGTGTCGGGCGTGGTGCCCGGTTCGAGACGGCTCGGGTCGGCGATGAAACGCGCACCGCCTGGAGCAGATTGAGCGGGGGTCGGTGCGGTCTGCCCGGAATTGGGCATCTGGCCGGGTGCGGCGACCTGCCCCGGGACGGGGTTCTGCACCGGAGTGGAGGCCTGGCCCGGATTGGTGTTCTGACCTGGCACGGCGGCTTGGCCCGGATTGGTGTTCGGCGCTGGCGCGGCGGCTTGGCCCGGGATGGAGTTCTGCGCCGGCCCGGCGGCCTGGCCTGGATTGGTGTTCTGGCCTGGTGCGATGGCCTGCCCGGGAATGGAATTCTGGGTCGGGGCGGCGGCTTGGCCAGGCGAATTGTTCGGCGCGGTGCGGCCCGGAATGTTGTTTTGATTCGGCGTAACCGCCTGGCCCGGAAAACTGTTCTGAGTTGGCGCGGTGGCCTGCCCGGGGAATGGTGTCTGCCCTGGTGCGAGGCCCTGCCCGGGAGTGGCGTTCGATCCAGGTGCGGTGTTCAGACCTGGCGCGCTCTGCTGGCCGGGGGTGGCCGGATGTGGACCATTCAGCTTCGGTAGCGGAATTTCTTTCGGTAGCTGCACACCAGGTGGCAGCGGTAGTCCGTCGGGAATGGGAATCGACGCCGGTAGCGGCAGCATGCGCAGATCCGACAGGTGCAGATCCGGCAGATCCAAGCCGGTGAGTTCGCGCAGCGGAAGCACGATGTCGGGGGCCAAGTTCAGCACGACCTCGGCCAGCTGGGCCGGTACGGCCGCGAGTTCGGTGCCGGTGGTCGCGCGATAGTCGGGCGAGTCGCTCATTGTGAGCGCCGCGAGCGGGGCCGCTACCGCAAGCGTGGTGACAACCGGGAGGACGTAGGAACGTTTCGGTTTGCGGTAGGGCACGAGCGTCTCCATTCAGGTCGAACCAGTGATCGTGTGCAAAACCAGGGTTGCTTCCTGATGTATCAACGATCACAATAGTCACTACTGTCACATATCTAAACCTCTGGTTGAGGATTATGTGATTGCTCGAATGTAGCTCTCGGAATGCGGCCGGATGGAACGACATGCCGACAGGTATCCAATCCGCCCGGCCCCGGAATACCGTGGGAGTGAACGGATGCGACGCACCACAGCACCGGAACGAAAGAGCACGGGGGGAGCACAAATGCGGGTGAAATCTGCGCGCAGAGCAAAACGAGCGGCACGCCGGGGACAGCGCACGCGCGGGCCCGGACAACCTGCGCTATCCACGCGGTCGGTGCTGGTCACCGGCGGTGTGACGCTGACTGTAGGTGCCGTGCTCGTGCTGTGGGCGTGGCCGGGGGACACGCCGTATCGGACCGTCGCGGGACCCGGGCACGGGCGCGGCATGAGCCAGCTCGGCGCGTTCGCGAACGCGCAGGAGGGGTGGACCGCCGAAAATATCCTCGGGCACTACTACCCAGGCGCCACGCTCGGCACCGTTTCGGCAAACACCGTCGGGATCCGGCTGACCGCTCAGGACGACTCGACTCTCGACACCTATGCGGGCACCGGTCTGTGGGTCGCCGGCCAGTTCGTCGAGGCCGGGCAGGCCGCGCATCTGACTCCGCTGCCCACCGGCGGCGCGAACGTGGTGGTGACCGTCGGGTGTGACGGCGAGGTGCTGTGGCAGGCGGCGACCGATGATCCGTGGGTCTATCCGGTCAACCGTGAACCGAATCGTCCGGCGGCGGAGCACCTGACGCTCTGCGGTGGTTCGGCGTATCGCGGCGCGCTCGGTGTGGCGACGGAGAACGGGTCGGCGCGCACCGTCAACCGCGTCGACGCGGAGGACTACCTGCTCGGTGTCATCCCGGCCGAGGTGCAGGCGAACTGGGCGGACAAGGGCGGGGCCGAGGCCTTGCGCGCGCAAGCGATCGCCGCGCGCTCGTATGTCCTTGCCGAGCACCGTTTTCCGTATGCGCAGAGCTGCGACACCACCGACTGTCAGGTGTATCCCGGTACCGCGAAGGAGGATCCGCGCGCGGCCGCCGCCGTGGTGTCCACCGCGGGGACCGTGCTGTTGCGCGACGGGCGAATCCTGCGGTCCGAGTACTCTTCCGCGCCCGGCGGTGGCGAACCCGCCGACATCTACACCTTCGAGGTCGGACCGGCACTGAGCGAGGTCGCGCCCAACGCACCGACCACTCCGGTGGATCCGCGGACGAAGGTCGCGGTCGGTGAATCGCCGATCGACGTCGAATACCGTCGAATCGGCGGTGCGGCAAGCAAAGTCGGCCAGCCGCTCGGACCGGAGATGGCATTGCCGGAACATGCCGGGACGTATCGCATGTTCACCAACGGGGTCATCATCTACACGGCCACCCTCGGCGCACAGGTCGTCGACTTCACGACATTGTTGCAGTTGGTGCCCGATCCGCCGGCACCGAAGAGTGGTCCGTCGAACGCGAGCGTGCCGTCAGCGCCTGGTCCCGTTGCGCCCGTACAGGTTCCACCGGTAGGCAACGCTCCGAGCGCGCCCGCGCCAGCTCTGTCCGGAGCAACCACGCCGCCGGTACCTGAGTCAGGACCGCCTATTGCCAACGCGATGCCAGTGCCCGAGCCACCGTCCGCGGGCACCCCTGCTGCGCCCGAGCCCGGGAGCGTGCCATCCGATGCCGCCGGAGCGCCTGTCGCCGAGCGGGTTCCGGCCGGCGCGAGCATCTCGTCGCCGGTCGAGTCGGTTCCGGCTGGTGCCAGCGCAGTACCGGTGTTCGAGCCGGGGCCAATCGATGGGGATGTGCCTACGGATTTCGAGTCCGCGCCGTCTGATGCCGGTGTGCCGTCGGTACCGGAGCCTGCGCCTTCGGGTGTCAGCACAGTGCCTGTGCCGGAGTCGGTTCCGTCCGGGGTGAGTGTGCCGCCGGTGTTCGAGTCCGCACCGCCGATCGGCTTCGTGCCGCCCGCGAGTTCGGTATCACCCGGCAGCACGGTCGCGCCGACGACCGCGGCTACCCCAACACCGCGTCCGACGCCAGGGATTCCGATCCCGTCGGGTGGTGCGACGAGTAGTCCGCTGTCACCAGGATCGTCAGCACGGCGGTGACGATTGGCGGCTAGTCGGTGAGCGGCGGCCTAGGCCGAAATTGTTTGTCCAGAACGGGTTTCCGGGATACCGGCTCAATCCGGCACACCGTCCCCGAGCGATTCTGCGAGCGTCCGCAACAACCCGGCGAGCTGCTCCCGCGACTCTAGATTCAGTGCCGCCAGCAGCCGCTGCTCGTTCTCCATGTGCTTCGGCAGCACATCGTCGATCATCTGACGACCCGCCGGGGTGAGCCGCACCCGGATCACCCGGCGGTCCGTCGCGCACGGCATGCGCTCGACCCAGTCCTTCGCGACCAGCCGGTCGATCCGGTTGGTGATCGCGCCCGAAGTCACCATGGCCACCTTGATCAGCGCGCCCGCGGTGAGTCCTTCGTCGCCGCCGGAGCGGCGCAGGGTGGCGAGCACGTCGAACTCCCAGAACTCCATCCCGAACTGGCCGAAGAACTGCTTGAGCTCGTGCTCGAACAGGCGGGACAGCCGCTGGATGCGGCCGACCACGGCCATCGGCGAGACGTCGACCTCCGGTCGCTCCCGGTTCCAGTGCTGGGTGAACACGTCCACCGCGTCCGCCATGGCCGCTCCTCTCGACTCTAAGAATCTTAACATTGATCTACTTGACGCTAAGGCACTTCTAGGAGTAGATATTTCAACGTTGAGATTATCAATGAGGAGCGAACGACATGACAACTAGCACCACCCCGCGCACCGGAAACTCGTACGCGGGCACTCTGGCGCTCACCGCCCTCACCCCCATCGTCTGGGGCTCCACCTACGCCATCACCACCGAGTTCCTGCCGCCGGACCGCCCGCTGTTCACCGCGCTGATGCGCGCGCTGCCCGCCGGTCTCGCGCTGCTCGCGATCACCAGGGTGCTGCCGCGCGGCATCTGGATCGGGCGCGCCGCCGCGCTCGGCATCCTCAATATCGGCGCGTTCTTCCCGCTGCTCTTCCTCGCCGCGTACCGGCTGCCGGGCGGCGTCGCCGGCGTACTCGGCGCGGTCGCGCCGATGTTCGCGCTCGGCTTCGCGACCGTGTTCCTCGCCGAGAAGCCCAACGGGCGCAAGGTGCTGGCCGGCCTGATCGGCGTCTTCGGTGTCGCGCTCGTCGTCTTGAAGGCCAACGCACAGCTGGACACCCTCGGCGTCATCGCCGGACTGGCCGGCGCCGCGTTCATGGCCGCGGGCACCGTGCTCACCCAGCGGTGGGGCCGGCCCGAGGGCGTCGGCCCGCTGGCGCTCACCGGCTGGCAGCTCACCGCCGGCGGACTGTTCATCCTGCCGCTCGCCGCGCTCATCGAGGGTGCGCCGCCGGCGCTGGACGGCCGCGCGATCGGTGGTTACCTCTACCTCGCGGTCGTCGGCACCGCCGTGGCGTACTGGCTCTGGGTCCGCGGCATCTCCAAGGTGCCCGCGACCTCGGTGGCGTTCCTCGGGCTGCTGAGCCCGGTGTCCGCCGCGGTGATCGGCTGGATCGCACTGGGTCAGGCACTCGGACCGCTGCAAATGGCCGGGCTGGTCATCGCGCTCGGCGGCACCCTGTACGGCCAGCTCGCCGGACGGCCGAAGGCAGTTCCGGTGGTCGCCGCGCCGGTCGAGCCGGTTCTGGTGCCTGCCCGCTGAACTGCGGATAAAGAGGGTTGACCTTGACGTAACGTCAACTTGCATGCTGGTTACACCGACGAGATGAGAAGGGAGAACAGGTCGTGAGCACCGAATGGTCCATCCAGGATCTGGCCAAGGCGGCCGGTACCACCAGCCGCACGCTGCGCCACTACGGCCAGCTCGGGCTGCTGCCGCCGAGCCGGATCGGCGCCAACGGATATCGCTACTACGACCAGGACTCCCTGCTGCGGTTGCAACGCATCCTGCTGCTCCGGGAACTCGGCCTCGGCCTTCCGGTCATCGCCGAAGTGCTTGCCGGAGAACAGGACACCGGTACCGCACTGCGCACGCACCTGGAACTGCTGCGGCAGGAACAGGATCGGATCCGGCGTCAGATCTCCTCGGTGCAAACCACGCTGCAGAAGACGGAAAGAGGTGAACAACTCATGGCTGCAGAGGTTTTCGACGGCTTCGACCACACTCAGTACAAGGATGAGGTGATCGAACGCTGGGGCAAGGACGCCTACGACAGCGGCGACAAGTGGTGGCGCTCGATGAGCGCGGCCCAGCAAAAGGCGCACTTCCAGACCCATCTGGACATCGCCGCCGACTACGGCCGGGCACACGCCGCCGGGCTGGCGCCGGACAGCGACGAGGTCCAGGCCATCGTGGCCCGGCACCGTGCCTGGATCGGCGACGGCTGGCAGGGCAGGGCCGTCCTCGGGGAGGCCTTCATCGGCCTCGGCGAAATGTACGTCGCGGATCCGCGTTTCGGCGCGAACTACGACGTGCACGGCGCGGGCACCGCGGAGTTCGTCCGGGACGCGATGAAGGTCTACGCCGAGACACAGCTCTAGATCACGCCCAACCGACGGCCGGTACGCATACTGAATGCGTGCCGGCCGTCGGCGGAGAGAGGGCATCCGAGCAATGACATACGCCAGGGAGAGTTCGCGCGTCGCCGGGCCGAGCGGAGTGGTCGCGACCACGACGGGGGTGCTGGCCCTGGTCGCCGGGCTGTTCAACCTGTGGGGCGAGCGAACTGTGCTGAGCGCCCTGCGTGACGGTCCGCACGTCGACAAATCTTTCGCCATCTTCTCGACCCTCGGCGCGTTACTCGCCGCGATCGCGCTCATCTACGGCGCTGTCCAACTGCTCCGTCGCGACGAAACCGGCCGCTACATCCTCATCCTCACCTCGGGCCTGCTGACGGTCGCCTCGCTTGTCGCTCTCTACTGCTCGGTCTTCAACTACCAGCCCGACTACGGCATCGATTGGCTGCCCGAGCAGCGGCGGTCACTCGAAATCGTCAATGCCAACTTCGACGGCTTGATCGGCACCCTGACCGCCCTGCTGCACCGCGAGTGGATTGCCTCGCTGGTGTCCGCGGTCCTGCCATTGGTCATCTTCCTGCTGGCGTCGTCCGGCCGCACCAGCCGCTGGGTCACCTACTCGCCCCCGCGCACCGAAATCCCGGACAACCGAGCAACTTTCGGCCCTGTCGACGCGTAGCCCGGCCGTGCGCCCATCAGCCGGCACCCGCATCGACTCGATCCACCGCCGTCCGCGCGGTAAGGTTCGCCCGATACCTAGAGGGGGGTTCGATGACTAATCCATATGGCGGACCAGGCAATCCAGCTCCGGCTACTACGCACAGCGGACTGGCCGAGGTGATCACGATCGTGTCGGCGTGGCTCGGCGCCGCCCTGGCCTGCGCCGGCTCGTTCTTCGCCGTCAACCACTTCCGGGTAGCGGACCGGATCGGTAAGCCGAAGGTCACCGACGACACCTACGACGCCTGGAAGATCGCGTCGGAGTTCCATGCGGTGCTGGAAGTCCTGTTGATCGTCTCGGCACTGATGGCCGTCGCCCTTGCCGTCGGCAGTCTGTTGTCCATCATCGGCAAGCCGGTCGGCCGCCAACTGGAAATCATCGGCGGCGCTTGGGTTTTCCTCGGTGGCCTGTTCAGCGTGACCTACGGTGGCGACCATGGTCTGGCCGTCGGAGCGTCCTTCCCCGCCTACTTGATCATCGGCGGCGCCGCCCTGGGATTGATCTCGCTGGTAGTCGCACTGACCCGTCCCAGCGTTTCGCGAGCCCCGACGGCGTATATCCAGCAGCCACCCGTCCAGATGCACTACCAACCTCCGCGCCCCTGACCGGCAGTCGGTTCGGGTCGGCGCAGGTCGCCGGCTTCGACAGTTATGCCCCGCCTTCGGGTTGACCTCGAAGCGATTGCATCAGTTGGTCTTCCGTGATCGGCGGGATCGGTAGCGGATGTGCCGCGGTGGCGCGCAAGCCATCCAGGGTCAGCGCGAGGTGACGCCGCCAGGCTTCGGGGGCGATGGCGGCGGTGGCCTCGAGGATTCTGGTGTGCGACCAGGTGATGAAGGCGATGTCCTCGAGCACCCAGTCGGGGCGCAGGGCGCCGGACTGCTGGGCGCGGGTGATGATCCGGCGCATGATGCCGTGGCCGTGTTCCTGCGCGTTCGCGATGGCGGTGCTGGGGGCGGCGCGGACGGCCAGCTCGCTGAGCAGCCGATCGGAAGCCTGGAGTTCACAGACCTTTTCGACGAGGTAGACGAACGAGTCCCACGGGTCGTCGATGGCGAGGGCCTCCTCGGCGATGCGCCCGCCCGCCTCGATGCGGTCCTCGACGGCGGCGGCGATGAGGTCGTCGCGGGTGGGGAAGCGGTTGTAGAGGGTGCCGATGGCCACGCCGGCCCGGGCGGCGATCTCCTTGAGCGGCGCGTCGAGGCCGCGTTCTTCGAACACGTCGCGGGCGGCGGTCACCAGCGCGTCGCGGTTGCGGCGGGCATCGCTGCGTAACGGCTTGTCCACGGGCATTCGCCGATCCTACAAATCCGGCCCGCGAATTATGTTGAGCATGGGTTCAAGTTAGTGCTACCGTCGGACATCTAACTTGAACCACTGCTCAACTTAGTGAGGTAGGCATGTCGAAGACCATCGCGATATTCGGGTTCGGGCCCGGGCTCGGTGTGGGCACCGCGCGGCGCTTCGGGCGCGAGGGGTTCCGGGTGGCGGTGATCGGGCGAAACCCGGACAAGGCGCGGCGGCATGTGGACGAACTCGTGGCCGAGGGCATCGAGGCGGCCGCCTTTCCGGCCGATGTCACCGATGCGGCCCAGATCGACGCCGTGATCGAGCAGATCGGCGCGGCCTTCGGCCGGATCGACGTGGCGATGCACGGTGCGGCCGGCGACCCGGTGGACCGCATTCCGTCCACGCTCGAGGTGGACGTGCCCGCCTTGCGCACCCCGCTCGCGCTGAAGCTCTACTCGCCGATCCTGATGACCCGCGCGCTGGCGCCCGCGATGATCGAACGCGGCGAGGGCACCCTGCTGTTCTCCTCGGGTGCGTCGGATCGGCACCCGATGCCGTTCCTGTCCAACTTCGGCGTCGCCCTCGCCGCCCAGCGCGGCTACATCCACCAGCTCGCGATCGAATTGCAGGGCACCGGTGTCTACGCGGGCCTGCTGAACATCGGCGTGCTCATCGGCAACAGCAAGGCCGAACAGCTCGTCGACGAACACCCGGAGCTGTTCCCGGCCGACCTCGAGATCACCCGCATGGGCAATGCCGAACTGGGCGAACACTATTGGCGGATGTACACCGACCGCGACCGGGTCGAGGTCGAGGTGGGTTTCCCGGACTGACGTACCAGCCGCCCGCACGCCGAACCCGGCGTGCGGGAAATCGGTTACGCGGCAACCCCTTCGGCGAACAGCAGCCGCAACGTGAACGCGCCTTCACGCAACTCCTTCGCGACCGCGTACTCCGCCGAGGAATGCCACTCGCGCAGCCGTTCCATATCCGGAAACTCGATCACCGTGGTGACCGCGTCCGCGGGCCAGGAACCCGCCGCTGCCTCCGGCGTCGCCCCCGCGACCAGGTATCGGCCGCCGTATCGCAGCACCGACGGCACCGCCACCGCCGTGTACTCCCCGGCCCGCTCCGCATCCAGAATCTCGGCCTCGACGATCACATACGCGGTCATGAATCCTCCACTCACAGCAGCCGTTCCTATCCGCCGTAGCAAAAGGAAACGGTGTATCCTAACAACACGGCGAAGACTATCGCAACGATGTACCGTGTCAAGATGCCGACGACCGAGCAGCCCACCAGACGAGAACGGCTGCGCACCATGACGACCACGGAGATCACCACGATCGCCCTGCGTCAGATGGCCGCCGACGGCCCCGGCGCGATCTCCCTGCGCGGCATCGCCCGCGAGATGGGCATGACCGCCCGCGCCATCTACAGCTACTTCGCCGACCGCGATGACCTGATCACCGCGCTGATCGGCGACCTGAGCACCGCACTCGCCGACGCGCTGGAGACCGCCCGCGACGCCGTCCCCGCCGACGATCCGGGCGCTCGGCTACTGGCCTGGTGCACGGCACTACGCGAATGGGCGCTGACCAATCCGGAGGGCTTCCGCCTCATCTACGGCGACCCGGTCCCCGGCTACTCCGCGCCCGACGGCGCCCCGGTAGAACTGGCGGCGCAGCGGATATGCAGCGGACTGAACGAACTGGTCGCAGCCCTCCGCGCGCCCGAACCCGGTGTGCCCGTGGATGATTCGGCCTGGCCCAACTTTCCCCCGGACTACCTCACGAAGATCCGTGCCGACACCCTCACCCCGGAAACCGCCGAACTCGCCTTGCGCGTGTGGGGCCGAGTCCACGGCCAGGTCTCCCTCGAAATCCACGGCCACCTGCGCCCCGTCTACGCAGACCCCGCCGCGCTGTTCCACGCGGACCTGCTGGAGTTGGTCGCGTCCCTCGGTGCCACGCATAGATGAAATCGCCGAGACTCGCGGTATCGCCGCATAGACATTCGCCGTCGCGCACAAAAATGCCGGCCGATCCGTCCACCGAATGCGAAAACGAACGCGGCGACGGCGAACTATCCATTCAATAGCGCCCGCATTACCGTCAAGCCCGCTATTCGGCAAACTTCCGGCGAAATCCGGACGGCTCGGGCACGAAAACGTGCGCGAACCTGGTCCCGTGCGGTGCCCCGCACGACTCCACCCAGACCCCGCGCGGACTTCCGATACTCTGGGCTCCCGTGACCGTCGCATCGTCCCCGGGTAACTCCGCCAACTCCTCCTCTCAGTTCGATCTGATCGTCGTCGGCTCCGGTTTCTTCGGGCTGACCGTCGCCGAACGCGCCGCTACCGAGCTCGGTAAACGCGTGCTGGTGATCGATCGTCGATACCACCTCGGCGGCAACGCCTACTCGGAGCCGGATCCGGATACCGGGATCGAGATCCACAAGTACGGCGCGCACCTGTTCCACACCTCGAACAAGCGGGTCTGGGATTACGTCACCAAGTTCACCGAGTTCACCGGATACCAGCACCGGGTCTTCGCCAAGCACAAGGGCCAGGCCTTCCAGTTCCCGATGGGCCTCGGCCTGATCTCTCAGTTCTTCGGCCGCTACTTCACCCCGGACGAGGCGCGCGCGCTCATCGCCGAGCAGTCCGCGGAGATCGACACCAAGGACGCGCAGAACCTCGAGGAAAAGGCGATCTCGCTGATCGGCCGCCCGCTGTACGAGGCGTTCATCCGTGACTACACCGCCAAGCAGTGGCAGACCGACCCGAAGGAACTGCCCGCGGGCAACATCACCCGCCTGCCGGTGCGCTACACCTTCGACAACCGCTACTTCAACGACACCTACGAGGGCCTGCCCAAAGAGGGCTACACGAAGTGGCTGGAGAACATGGCCGCCTCCGAGCTCATCGAGGTCCGGGTGAACACCGACTGGTTCGAGGTACGCGAGGAACTGCGCGCCGCGAACCCGGACGCCCCGGTCGTCTACACCGGCCCGCTGGATCGCTACTTCGACTACCAAGAGGGCGAACTCGGCTGGCGCACCATCGATTTCGAGACCGAGGTGCTCGACACCGGTGACTACCAGGGCACCTCGGTGATGAACTACAACGACGCGGACGTGCCCTTCACCCGCATCATCGAGCCGCGCCACTTCCACCCGGAGCGCGACTACCCGAAGGACAAGACGGTCATCATGCGCGAGTTCTCCCGCTTCGCGCAGACCGGCGACGAGCCGTACTACCCGATCAACACGCCGGAGGATCGCGCCAAGCTGGCCGCGTACCGCGCGCTCGCCAAGAAGGAAACCGCAACGGACAAGGTCCTTTTCGGTGGCCGCCTCGGCACCTACCAGTACCTGGATATGCACATGGCCATCGGCAGTGCGCTCAGCATGTTCGACAATGTGCTGCGCCCGCACTTGGAGTCCGGTGCGCCGCTCGCTGACGAAAGTGCAGAATGACCTCCCAATCCCTGTTGGAAGACATGACCACCGAGACCCGCGCGACCTCGCTGCTGCAACGGATCATCCTGCCCCGGCCGGGTGAGCCGCTCGACGTGCGCACGCTCTACGTCGAGGAATCCAAGACCAACGCCAAGCGCGCGCACGCCGCCACCCGCACCTCGCTGTCCATCGGCGCGGAGTCCGAGGTGTCGTTCTGCACCTACTTCAACGCGCTGCCGGCCAGCTACTGGCGGCGCTGGAGCATCCTGCCGTCGGTGGTGCTGCGCCTGGAGCTGGCCGGACACGGCCGGGTGGACGTGTACCGCTCGAAGGCGGACGGTTCGCGAATCCACGTGCAGGGCAAGGAATTCGCGGTCGCGCCGGGTACCGAGTCGGTGCACGTCGAGTTCGAGACCGACCTCGGCCCGTTCGAGGACGGCGGCTGGATCTGGTTCGACATCACCACCGACACGGCGGTCACGCTGCTGTCCGGCGGCTGGTACGCGCCGATCGAGGCCCCCGACGAGGGCACCATCGCGGTCGGCATGCCGACCTTCAACCGGCCGACCGACCTGGTGAAGACCCTGGCCGCGCTCGGCTCGGACCCGCTGGTGCTGGACAAGATCGCCGCGGTCATCGTGGCCGATCAGGGCAACCGCAAGGTGGTCGACGAGCCGGGCTTCGACGAGGCCGCCGCGCCGCTCGGCGACCGGCTGGCCATCCACAACCAGCCCAACCTCGGCGGCTCCGGCGGCTACAGCCGGGTGATGTACGAGGCGCTGAAGACCACCGACGCCCAGTACATCGTCTACATGGACGACGACATCGAGATCGAGCCGGACTCGATCCTGCGCGCGCTGGCCTTCGCCCGGTTCGCCAAGTCGCCGATGCTGGTCGGCGGGCAGATGCTGAACCTGCAGGAGCGCTCGCACCTGCACAGCATGGGCGAGGTCGTCGACCGCGGCATCTTCATGTGGACGTCCGCGCCGAACGTCGAGTACGACCACGACTTCTCCAAGTACCCGCTCAAGGACCGGGACAACTCCAAGCTGCTGCACCGGCGCATCGACGTCGACTTCAACGGCTGGTGGACCTGCGTGATCCCGCGCCGGGTGGCCGAGGAGATCGGTCAGCCGCTGCCGCTGTTCCTGAAGTGGGACGACGTCGAATACGGCTTGCGCGCCCGCGATCACGGCTACTCCACGGTCACCCTGCCGGGCGCCGCGGTGTGGCACATGGCGTGGAGCGACAAGGACGACGCCATCGACTGGCAGGCGTACTTCCACCTGCGCAACCGCTTGGTCGTCGCCTCCCTGCACATGCCGGGCAATGGGCGCGGCATGGTGGTCAACACGGTCAAGGCGACCCTGAAACACCTGCTCTGCCTGGAGTATTCGACGGTCGCCATCCAGAACCTGGCCATCCGCGACTTCCTGGCCGGCCCGGAGCGCCTGTTCCAGCTGCTGCCGAGTGCGCTCGGCGCGGTGCACGCCCTGCGCAAGCAGTACCCGGACGCGGTCATCCTGCCGTCGTCCACCGAGCTGCCGCTGGCCAGCCACATCGAGGTCGGCGCGGTCGGCGAGCCGGCCAACCCGATCGCCAAGGTGGTCCGGCTGGCCAAGGGCGTCGTGCACAACTTCCGCCCGGCGCACACTCAGCACCACGAGGTCCCGCAGCTCAACGTCCCCACGCTGGACGCGCGCTGGTTCCTGCTCTCGCAGGTCGACGGCGTCACCGTCACCACCGCCGACGGCCGGGGCGTCGTCTACCGCAAGCGCGACCCGCGCCAGGCGCTCGGCCTGTTCAAGGAGGCCCTGCGCCTGCGCAAGGAACTGGCCGCGCGCTTCCCCGAGATGCAGCAGCGCTACCGCGCCGCCCACCCGCAGCTGACCAGCACCGCGGCCTGGGAAAAAGCTTTCGGCATCGGCGCCGAGACGAAGGGTGATCAGTCGTGAGCCTCGCGGACAACACCGCGGTGAACAAGCCGCTGCAAAGCACGAACGGCCACGGCGGACCGGTGTCCGCGGTGCCGTCGACCGAGCCCGCGCCGCCCGAAGTGAAGATCATCAACGCGGTGCAGACCCGGATCGCCACCCCGGAGGTGATCCGGGCGGCGCGCGGCATGTCGCACTTCGGCGAGCACGCGCTCGGCTGGGTCGGCATCGCCGCGGCGGGCTGGCTGGTGGACAAGCCGCGGCGCAGGCAGTGGGCCGGCGTCGCGGTCGGCGCGGTCGGCGCGCACGCGGCCTCCATCGTGATCAAGCGGATTGTCCGGCGGCCCCGCCCCAACGATCCGTCGGTGCAGGTCAACGTGTCGACGCCGAGCAAGCTGAGCTTCCCGTCCTCGCACGCGACCTCGACCACCGCGGCGGCGGTGTTGCTCGGCAGATTGACCGGGCTACCCTTGCCTGCGGTGCTCGTCCCACCGATGCTGCTTTCCCGGGTCGTGCTCGGGGTGCACTATCCCTCCGACGTGCTCGCTGGTTCGGCGCTCGGTGCCGCGTCCGCCGCCGTTGTGCTTGCCACCGAAAAGAGACTCGATGACCGCCACAGAAAGAGCCTTGGTTGACATGAGCGAAGAGCCGACTGGTGCCGACCTAGCCGAAGCGGTCGTCAAGGGTCCGCCGAAGACGTTGGCGGGCGGGCTGATCAAGGCCGTCCGCCCGCGGCAGTGGGTCAAGAACGTCCTGGTGCTCGCGGCCCCGCTGGCCGCGGGCACGGCCAACGAGCTCGACGTGCTCGGTCACGTCGGGATCGCCTTCGTGGTGTTCTGCCTGGCGGCCTCCGGCATCTACCTGGTCAACGACGCCCTCGACGTGGAGGCGGACCGGGCGCACCCGACCAAGCGGTTCCGGCCGATCGCGGCCGGCGTGGTGCCGGTCAACCTGGCGTACACGTTGTCGATCGTGCTGCTGGTCGCCTCGATCGCCGGCTCGTTCCTCGCGTCCTGGCACCTGGCCGTGGTGATGGCGATCTACATCGGCATCCAGCTGGCCTACTGCTTCGGGCTCAAGCACCAGGCGGTGCTGGACATCTGCATCGTGTCCTCGGGCTTCCTGCTGCGCGCGGTGGCCGGCGGCGCGGCCGCGAACATCGTTCTGTCGCAGTGGTTCCTGTTGATCATGGCGTTCGGCTCGCTGTTCATGGCGGCGGGCAAGCGCTACGCCGAACTGCAGATCGCGGTGAGCACGGGCGCGAAGATCCGCAAGTCGCTCGAGTACTACACGCCGACCTACCTGCGGTTCATCTGGACCCTCGCGGCCACCGCCGTCGTGGTGTTCTACGGTCTGTGGGCGTTCCAGCAGGACAACCTGAAAGACACCAACTGGTTCGCAATCTCGATGATTCCGTTTACCATCGCAATCCTGCGTTACGCGGTCGACGTCGATGGCGGCGAGGCCGGTGAACCCGAAGAGATCGCACTGGGGGACCGAGTCCTTCAGTTCCTCGCAATCGCCTGGATCGGAGCGGTAGGTGTCGCTGTCTATCTCACCTGACGAGATGTTGGTAGCGGGAGTGGATCAAGCGGAGTACGCGAACGAGGGGCCGGCTGTGCAGCCGGCCCGCTCGGCGTCGCGGTACGCCGTGCTATCCCGCGCCACCTTCGTCGGTGGGATCGCGCTCACCGTGGTCCTTTTCGCCGTCGGCGGCTGGCAGCGCCGCTGGATCGCCGACGACGGACTGATCGTGCTGCGCACGGTGCGCAACCTGCTGGCAGGCAACGGGCCCGTGTTCAACGAGGGCGAGCGGGTCGAGACCAACACCAGCACCGCCTGGACCTACATCGTCTGGTTCTTCAGCTGGCTGACCCAGGCCCGGCTGGAGTACGTGGTGCTCGGCATCGCGTTCACGTTGTCGCTGGCCGCGGTCGTGTTCGCCATGCTCGGCGCGAGCCGACTGTGGGGCGGCCCGAAGTCGGCGCTGCTGCTGCCCGCCGGAATGCTGGTCTACATAGCCATTCCGCCGGCCCGCGACTATGTCACCTCGGGGCTGGAGAGCTGCCTGGTGATCTGCTGGCTCGGCCTGCTGTGGTGGCAGTTGATCCGCTGGAGCCAGGCGGAGCGGGTCAAGCTGCCCGGGCTGTTCGGCCTGGTGTTCCTGGCGGGGCTGGCCCCGCTGATCCGGCCGGAGATGACGCTGGTCGGCGGCCTGGCGCTGCTGATGATCGTGATCGCGCCGATGCCCGAATCGAAGCTGCGCCCGATCGTGTTGCGCGGCTTGATCATCGCCGCCGCCGGCCTGGTGCCGATGGGCTACCAGATCTGGCGGATGGGCTACTACGGCCTGCCCTACCCGAACACCGCGGTCGCCAAGGACGCGGGCGGGGCCAAGTGGCATCAGGGCTTCGTCTACCTCTGGGATCTGGTCGGGCCGTACTACCTGTGGGTGCCGCTGCTCGTGCTGCTGGTCGCGGGAGTCGTTGCGGCGCGCGGTAAGACCGCCGAACCGGCCGACCCGGCCGGGCGGCACGCCGCCTCGGCGGAGCAGTCCCGCTGGAAGGCGCACCGGATCCGGGAGTGGCTGCGCTCGCCCGCCGCGGTGGTCACGCTGGTGCTGCTGAGCGGATTCATCCTCACCGTCTACGCGCTGCGCGTCGGCGGCGACTTCATGCACGGCCGCATGCTGCTGGCCCAGTTGTTCCTGCTGCTGCTGCCGGTCGCCGTGGTGCCGATCCGGCTGCCGGCCGGCGGGTTCCGTTCCGCGACCGCGGCCGACTGGTCGTTCGCGGTGGTGCTGTTCGCGTTGCTCGGCACCGCGGGCTGGGCGCTGTTCGCCGCGAACACGACCGCGATCAAGTCCGGCACCAAGATCACCTCGACCGGCATCGTCGACGAGCGGGTCTACTACGTGCTCAACACCGGCCACGATCATCCGATCCTGGCCGAGGACTACCTGGACTACCCGCGCATCCGGCCGATGGTCGACAACATCGCCGAGACGCCGAACGGCGGCCTGCTGCTGAACTCGCCGTCGTTCATGTTCTGGTACATCGCCCCGCCGCCGCAGCCGATTCCGGCCGGCGGCGCCGGGCACACGGTCTACTTCCTCAACCTCGGCATGACCAGCATGAACGTCCCGCTGAACGTGCGCGTCATCGATCAGATGGGCCTGGCCTATCCGCTCGCCGCGCACACCGAGCGGCTCACCGACGGCCGGATCGGGCACGACAAGGCGCTCTACCCGGACTGGGTCATCGTGGACACCGGCATGGTGGACCGCAAGCCGTGGATGCCCTGGTACCTGGACGAGAAGTGGGTGACCCAGGCGCGTACCGCGATGTCCTGCCCGGCCACCGAGGCGCTGCAGATCTCCTACCGCGACCCGCTCACCTTCGAGCGCTTCCGGCACAACCTGAAGCACGCGCTGACCTTCGCCAAGTACCGGATCGATCGGGTGCCCAAGTACGAGATCGAGCGCTGCGGCCTGGTCGACCCGTTCCCTAAGCCCGCACCGGCGCCGCGCTAGACGCGTCGAAGATCAACAGCCACACCGGGTCCCCCTTCACAGGGGGACCCGGTGGTGCATTGGGCAGGTTTCACAAAATTCGTGTACACCCCTCTGTCTCGGTTCGATAACGCCACTGTCACGATGACGCGCTAGGCTGCGAAAGTACGCCCGTCATGACGTCAACTAGTTAGGCATCGGCGGGTCATCGTTAGACAACGGCCGGTGCCGTTGCATGAACGAGAGGTCGAAACTGATGCGAGGCGTGTTCGGGCGTCTGAATACTCGAAGAGCCGGATCGTGGCTGAAGCGTTCGGCGCTGGTATCGATGGCGATTCTGCTGCCGCTCGGGGTGTCGGTGGCAGGCCCGGCCGGACCGGCGTCGGCGGCCTTCAATCCGGACGGCTTCGATTTCTGGGTCGACTCGGAAATGGGTCCGATCAAGAACCGGGTGTTCCGTGCCGCTGACGGCAATACCAGTCGCGTGGTCTACGCGCTGGACGGTATGCGGGCCCGGCCCGACCTGAACGGCTGGGAAGTCGACACCGAGGTCGTGCGCGAGCTGACCAAGTGGAACATGAACGTCGTCATGCCGGTGGGTGGTCCGTCGAGCTTCTACGCCGACTGGACCGGGCCGAGCAACTTCTTCGGCGCCGGCAGCGGGGGTTCCTCGTCCACCGGTTCCGCCAACTCCGGCTCCGGACTGCTCTCGGGCTCCGCGGGCATGGGTAAGACGAATACCTACAAGTGGGAAACCTTCCTCACCAAGAACCTGCGTTTCGCGCTGCGGGACCGGCTCGGCTTCAATCCGAACGGAAACGCCGTGTTCGGCCTGTCCATGGGCGGCAGTGCCGCGCTCACCCTCGCGGCCTACCATCCGGACCAGTTCCGTTACGCCGGTTCGTATTCCGGCTACCTGAACATCTCCGCGCCGGGTATGCGCGAGGCGCTGCGGGTGGCCATGCTGGACGCGGGCGGCTTCAATATCGACGCGATGGCGCCGCCGTGGGGACCGCAGTGGCTCCGGATGGATCCGTTCGTCTTCGCGCCGCAGTTGAAGGCCAACAACACCCGGCTGTGGGTTTCGGCGGGCAGTGGTCTACCGAGCGGGGCCGACGGCCTGAGCTTCAACACCGTCAACGCGATGGGACTCGAAGCGCTCGCGCTGGCCAACACCCGCGCGTTCCAGGTCCGGATGGCCACGCTGGGCGCCGGGAACGCCACCTATGACTTCCCGGCCGTCGGTGTGCACAACTGGACCTACTGGGCCGATGAGGTCTACCGGATGATCCCGGACATGTCCGCCAATATCGGGTGATTCACGGGTAAGTCTGTTCGGAAGACCGCCCGGTGCCGAGTGCACCGGGCGGTCTTTTCGTTTGCCAGGCGTCCAAACCGCGTTTGGTAACGAATGAGAAGGGGTAGCGGCGGGCGAGTTGTGGCATGAGTCACTTTCCAGCAACATATAAGCTTCCGATGCCGATTGATACACGAAGAACATGCACGGAGGTCGATTCGTCCGGTTTCGGTGGACGGCGGCACTCAGTGTCCGCAGAGGGGGCCGGTAGAGATCGCCAGCTGTTTGCCCCCCGGCCGCCCGAACGAAAGGTCGAGTTAGATGCGAATTGCCCGCTGGAAAGGTAGATCCGGTACGTCCGGAGCGACTGGTTCGTGGGTGAAGCGATCCGCACTCGGGGTCGCCGTTGCGCTTTTGCTGCCCTTCGGTGTCGCGGCAGCAGGTAGTGGCGCCATCGCATCGGCGGGCATGGACCCCGGCGCGTTCGACTTCTGGGTCGATTCCGGCATGGGCCCGATCAAGACCCGCGTGCTGCGCGCCCGCGACGGCAACACCAACCGGGTCGCCTACGTGCTCGACGGCATGCGTGCGCCGGAGACGCTGAACGGCTGGGAGATCGAGACCAACGTTCCCGCGGTCCTGGCCGACGCGAACATCAACGTGGTCATGCCGGTCGGCGGCATGTCCAGCTTCTACGCCGACTGGAACGCGCCGAGCGAGCTGGCCGGCATCCCGGCGGGCACCGGCTCGTCCTCCGGTTCCGGCGCGCTGAACATCCTGGCCGCGGGCCCGGGCAAGAGCTACCGCTACCAGTGGGAGACCTTCCTGACCCGCGACCTGCGCAACGCGCTGCAGGAGCGGCTGGGCTTCAACCCGAACCGCAACGGCGTGTTCGGCCTGTCCATGGGCGGCAGCGCGGCGCTCACCCTGGCCGCGTACCACCCGGACCAGTTCAGCTTCGCCGGTTCGTACTCCGGCTACCTGAACATCTCCGCGCCGGGCATGCGCGAGGCGATCCGCATCGCCATGCTGGACGCGGGCGGCTACAACGTCGACTCGATGGCGCCGCCGTGGGGCCCGCAGTGGCTGCGCATGGATCCGTTCGTCTTCGCGCCGAACCTGGTGCGCAACGGCACCCGCCTGTGGATCGCCGCGGCCAGTGGCCTGCCGACGGCCAACGACGGCCCCAGCTTCAACACGCTGAACGGAATGGGCCTGGAGGCCTTGGCGTTGGCCAACACTCGCGCGTTCAACGTGCGGATGGCGACGCTGGGCGGCGGCAACACCGTCTACTCCTACCCGGCCTACGGCATTCACGCGTGGAACAACTGGACCGACGAGGCGTACCGGATGATTCCGGACATGTCCGCCAATATCGGCTGACGAATTCGTCGTACTTCGACCGCCCGGCGCTGCCAAGCGCCGGGCGGTCTGTTGTTTTTCACCCCGGTCCGCCGATATCCGCGCGATGATTGTCTGGTTGATCGCTGGCGAACAAATCGCGATCTTGTCGCGGCGCTGCCGTTCGGCTGGAACTCGGCATCGGCTAATCGCTGGTTGTTCGTCACGATCCGGCATCGCGCCGCGTTTTCCGACAGCTATTGCTCGAATAAGTGCTTATAGAAGAGCGATAGGCCCGGCGGCTTCACCAGGAAAGCCTTCGATGCCGAGTGTCGATCTACATGCACCACAGTTGCGGTCAACGGCGATCGCACGGGCGAAGGGTCGAATCGATGCGGTCTGGCGGAGTAAGCGGAACGGTTGCCGGTGTTCGTGAATCGATGGATCGCCGTTGGTTCCGGCGTTCGGTCGCGGGGTTGGCGCTGGCGCTCGTGCTGCCGCTCGGCGGCCTCGCCGCACCCGCTCAGGCCGGCTTCGACCCGAGCGGCCACGACTTCTGGGTCGACTCCAGCATGGGCCCGATCAAGACCAGGATCTTCCGTGCCCTGGACGGCAACACCCGCCGCGTGGTCTACGCGCTGGACGGCCTGCGCGCCCGCAACGACCTGAGCGGCTGGGAAGTCGACACCGACATCTCCAGGGTGCTGCCGCGCTGGAACATCAATGTGGTGATGCCGGTCGGCGGGCAGTCCAGCTTCTATTCGGATTGGATTGCGCCGAGCAATACCAACGGCCAACAGCAGCCTTATGCCTGGGAGAGCTTTCTCACCGAGAATCTGCGCTGGGCGTTGCGCGACCGGCTCGGCTTCAATCCGCGCGGCAACGGCGTGTTCGGCCTGTCCATGGGCGGCAGCGCCGCGCTCGCGCTGGCCGCCTACCATCCCGACCAGTTCCGTTATGCCGGTTCGTATTCCGGCTACCTGAACATTTCCGCGCCCGCCATGAAGGAGGGGCTGCGGCTGGCCATGCTGGACGCGGGCGGGTTCAACATCGACGCGATGTGGGGACCGCCATGGGATCCGCGCTGGCTGCGTAACGATCCGTTCATGTTCGCGCCACTGTTGCGCGACAACGGAACTCGGCTGTGGATCTCCTCCGGCAACGGGCTCAACGGTCCGCGTGACGTGATCAACGGCCCGGTCGACGTCTATCACCTCGGCAACGCGATGGCGCTGGAAACGATCGCGCTCGCCAACACCCGCAGCTTTGAAGCTCGGATTAACAGTCTCGGACCGAGCAACTCGGTGTTCGTCTACCCACCGGTAGGCGTGCACAGCTGGAACTACTGGCAGGACCAGGTGTTCCAGATGCTGCCCGACCTCAGCGCGAATTTAGGTTGAGCTGACACTTCCCGCCATCAGGTGAAAATTTGGGGTTCCGGCACGACAATCACCAGGGGAACGCGATAGGGTCACCGCACCATCACAGATTGCGTACGGGCGGATTTCGGCCACCAGGTTGCCTCGGTCTTGCTAAGGCCACGGGTGTCGAATATCGTCCAGCGAGCGCAAGTGTGACCAGATCGTTGTTTCGCAGTCGCCTGCGCCGGAATGTCGGGGTCCGGTGCGCGGCGGTGTGCGACTCGTTGGCAGCACTGGTGTGGTTGCGCCCCTCGCGGGTCGCCGACCGCACCACAACAGGCAGAAAAGCAGAAAGAGAGCAGGATTCATGCGTTTCGGCAGGGCGGCCGCGCCGATGAGAACGAAATCGGGACGGCGAGGCGCACCTCGTGGTTGGCGTAATCGAATTCTGGCTGTCGGTGCCGCTGCGTTGGCGCTACCGATCGCCGCCGGTGTGGCGGCCCCAATCGCCACTGCGGCGCCGGTGCACGCTCCGGTATTGCGTACCCCCGCAGGTGGATTCGAAGATCTGATGGTCCCGTCCAGCATGGGACCGATCAAGGTTCAGGTGCAGTGGGCATCGCGCGGCGGCAACGCGGCGCTCTACCTGCTCGACGGACTCCGGGCGCGCGACGATCGCAACGCCTGGTCGTTCGAGACGAACGCGCTGCAGCAGTTCGGCGGCGACAACATCACCCTGGTCATGCCGGTCGGTGGTCAGTCCAGCTTCTACACGGACTGGTACCAGCCGAGCAACCTGAACGGCCAGAAGGTCACCTACAAGTGGGAAACCTTCCTGACCAAGGAACTTCCGGCCTTCCTCGAGGGCTACGGCGTCTCCCGCACCAACAACGCGGTCGCCGGTCTCTCGATGGGTGGCAGTGGCGCGCTGGCGCTGGCCGCCTACCACCGCGACCAGTTCAAGTACGCCGCCTCCTACTCGGGCTACCTGAACATCTCCGCGCCGGGCATGCGTGAGGCGATCCGCGTCGCGATGCTGGACGCCGGCCGCTACAACGTCGACTCGATGGCCGCCCCGTGGAGCCCCGCGTGGCTGCGCATGGACCCGTTCGTGTTCGCGCCGCAGCTCAAGGGCCTGCCGATGTACATATCGGCGGCCAGCGGCCTGCCGGGTCAGTATGACAACCCGAACTCGGCCGTCGGTGTGTTCAACACCGGCAACGCGATGGCGCTCGAGGCGCTCTCGCTGGTGAACACCCGCGCGTTCCAGGCTCGCCTGGCCTCGCTCGGCATCCCGGCCACGTTCGACTTCCCGGCCCAGGGCACGCACTCCTGGAAGTACTGGGAGGGCGAGCTGTTCAAGTCCCGCAACGGCATCCTGGACGCCACCGGCGCCTGGTGATCGCTGCTTGACCCCACTCAGGCCGTACCCCTCGCGGGGTACGGCCTGAGTTGCGTTCGGCGCCGGATGCGTTGTGCGAGCTCGCAAAACGAACACGGCGGTTTTCTAATAGTGCGTGTCCTCCCCGGAACACGGCCCGCACGGGGGTAGAAAGCTCTTGTGGCAGGGATTCGGCGCGGCAGATGGGGGAGACGCGAGCGTCGTGGCGCTCGTCCGGCTCGCGGGCGGTTAGTGCTGCTCGCTACCGCCATGGTGATCCCGTTGGCGGCCGGTATCGCGCCGGCGTCCGCGCAACCTGCCCCCGCACCGGCGCCTGCCCCCGCAGCGCCGGAGGGCGCCGTTGCCCCGGCGACCATCCAGAAGGTGATCTGGCTGACCGACCGCCGGGTCGCCCTGTGGATCAATTCGCCGTCCATGGCGACCCCGGTCCAGGTGCAGCTGCTGCTCGCCCGGGACTGGGCCACCCGTCCCGACGCGCGCTTCCCGGTGCTGTACCTGCTCGACGGCCTGCGCGCCCAAGACGACGAGAGCGGCTGGACCAAAGACGCCGGCGCTGTCGACTTCTTCGCCGACAAGAACGTCACCGTGGTGCTGCCGATCGGCGGCCAGTCCAGCTTCTACTCCGACTGGATCCAGCCGAACAACGGCAAGAACTACAAGTGGGAAACCTTCCTGACCCAGGAACTGCCGCCGCTGCTCGAGGGCGACTGGCGGGCCACGGATGTCCGTGCCCTGGAAGGTCTTTCGATGGGCGGCACCGCGGCCATGTTCCTGGCCGCGCGCAACCCCGGCTTCGCCAAGTTCGCCGCGTCCTACTCCGGCTTCCTCACCACCACCACGATCGGCATGCCGCAGGCCATCCAGTTCGCCATGCGCGACGCGGGCGGCTTCGACACCGGCGCCATGTGGGGCCCGCCGACCAGCCCGGAATGGGCCGCGCACGACCCGTACACGCTGGCCGAGAAGCTGAAGGGGATCACCCTCTACGTCTCCAGCGGCAGCGGCGCCACCGGCCCGTTCGATCAGGCGTCCGGCATTCCCGGCGTGAGTACCAACTACGCCGGCATGGGCCTGGAGATCCTGTCCCGGCTCACCTCGCAGAACTTCGTCACCAAGCTCGGCCGGCTGGCCATCCCCGCCCAGGTGAATTACCGCCCGTCCGGGACGCATTCGTGGCCCTACTGGGACTTCGAGATGCGCCAGTCCTGGACCCAGGCCGCGGCCGCGCTCGGCGTCGACCCCGGCAAGACCGCCTGTACCGTCGGCGGCCAGATCGCCACCGTGGCCGCCGCGAACAACTGGCTCGGCGACTGCCTGTCCAGCGAATACCCCGTCGCCGGCGGCGTCGCCCAGGACTTCCGCTCCGGCCGGGTCTACTTCACCCCCGCCGGCGGCGCGCACCCCGTCGGCGGCATGATCGGCGGCGGCTACCAGGCCGCCCAGGGCGCCGCCGGACCGCTCGGCCTGCCCACCGGCGACGAACGCGGACTGCCCGACGGCAAGGGCCGCATGCAAACCTTCCAGAACGGCTCGCTCTACTGGACTCCGCAGACCGGCGCCCAGGTCGTCCGCGGCGCCATCCTCGACGAGTGGGGCAAGCAGGGCTACGAAGGCGGCCCCGCCGGCTACCCCGTCGCCCCCGAGGTCAAGACCCCCAACCGCGACGGCGCCGTCCAGTCCTTCGAAAACGGCCCGTTCTACTACAGCGCCAAGACCGGCGTACATCGAGTCCAGGGCATGGTCCTCGGCAAGTACGCCCAAATGGGTTACGAGAACAGCTTCCTCGGCTTCCCCCTCACCGAGGAACAACCCGCCAAAGACCTAGGCCGCTACAGCCGCTTCGAAGGCGGCAACATCTACTGGAGCCCCCTCTCCGGCACCTGGTCGGTAAAGAACGGCCCCATCATGGACGCCTGGCAGGTCCTCGGCTACGAAAACGGCAAACTCGGCTACCCCATCAGCGACGAGTTCCCCGTCCCCGGCGGCGTGCAGCAAAACTTCCAGACCGGCTTCATCGTCATCAAAGACGGAAAACCAGAAGTCCACGGCCTCTAATAGTTTGATCACTCCCACCCCGGGCTAACACCAGTCCGAGACTTACCCACCCGACTCAACCCCAACGGAGCGAGTCTTACGAGCGACCCGTTCGTGGCCCGTCTCGCGGCCGAGCTGTCGAAGCGCATGCGCCGCAGGCGCGAGTCTCGACAGCTCGGACGCGAGACACCCCGGGGCCACGAACCCGCCGCGGCCACGCGGCCAATAACACAGCTATGTTGGGGGGCGACCTCCCCCGTTTGCGAACAGATCGAGGACAGAATTCATGCAGAGGACCCGTGGCAAGGTATTCGGCGTTGTTGTGGCGATCGCCGCGACCGGCCTGCTCGCCGCCTGTGGCGGTAACGACTCGACCGCGTCGAGCACGCCGACGCTGACCCGCACCACCGCGGCCACGCAGCCGCCCGCGGCGTCCAGCAGCAGCGTGGATCCGGGCCAGCAGGCTCCGGCGCCCGCTCCGGCCCCGGCGTCCGATCAGCCGCCGGCCGAGACGGTGGCGCCCGAGCGGCCGCAGCCGATCGATACCCCGCCGCCGGCGGATACCTCGAAGCTCACCGACAAGGACAAGAAGTACCTCGATTCGCTCAAGCAGCAGGGGGTCACCCCGTCCACCCCGGATATCGCGCTGAGCGTGGCGAACTATGTGTGCCAGGGCACCGCGTCCGGTGCTTCCGATCAGGATCTGATGACCTTCGTGACCGCGATGGCCGGTTCCGATCCGTCCTTCGATCCGGCCAAGATGCCGGTGGAGAAGGCCGGGCAGGTTTACATCAGCGCCGCTAAGCAGACGTACTGCAAGTGAACGCACGCGGCGGTTCGGGAGCTCGCCGGTCCAGGCCGGCGGGTTGTCTCTTGCTGATCGGGATCCCGGTTCTGATCATCATCGTGGCGCTGTTGCTGTGGTACCTGCTCGCGGGTCTGCTGAAGCAGCCGAAGCCGGGTCCCAAGCCGCCGGAGGAGCCGACCTCGCAGTCGGCGGATTGCCCGGACGTGCAGATGATTTCGGTGCCGGGCACCTGGGAGTCGAACAGCAACGACGATCCGCACAACCCGACGGCGAATCCGGTGTCGTTGATGCTCAACGTCTCCAACCCGGTCGGCCAGCAGTTCCCGAAGGAACGGCTGGACGTGTACACCGTCCCGTACGTCGCGCAGTTCTCCAATCCGGTGGCGATCCCGCCGGACGGTCAGGCGTCCTACAACGCCAGCCGGACCGAGGGCACCCAGCGGATGGTCGACGCGATGGCCGCGCGCTACCGCGAGTGTCCGCTGACCACCTATGTGATCGCCGGGTTCTCCCAGGGCGCGGTGATCGCGGGCGACGTGGCCTCCGACATCGGCCAGGGCAAGGGCCCGGTGCCGGCGAACAAGGTGCTCGGCGTGACGCTGATTTCCGACGGCAGGCGCACCGGCGACACCGGTCCGGGCGAGGCCGTCCAGGTCGGCGCGGTGCCCGCGGGCGTCGGCGCGGAGGTCGCGCTCAAGGGCCTCAACGTTCCGGGCATCACGATGACCGGCCCGCGGCCCGGCGGTTTCGGCGAGCTGGCCCCGCGCACCTTCACCATCTGTGCCCAGGGCGATCTGATCTGTGACGCACCACGGCAGGCCTTGAGCCCGTTCAACATCATGGGCAGCGTCGGCGCCCTGGTGCGCGCGGCGGGCAACCCGGTGCACGCGCTCTACAACGGTTTCGTCGTCCAGGACAGCGGCGCGACCTCCACTCAGTGGACCGTCAACTGGGCGAACGGGCTGATCGAATCGGCGCCGCATCCGGCACATTCGTGAGATCTCACAGACAATGTTCCGGTCGGCACGCAGTACACCTAGTACTGCTCCGACAAGCGCGACTCCCATTGGGCAGGACGCTGTAAAGTGCCGCTGGTGATCGCGACGCAGGTAACACTCACTCCGCGTTCGGGGTAGGACCGCCCTGCACCGTCGCGCCCGAATTTCCTTACAGCCAGGAGCATGAGTTCATGACAGAAGCCGCCGCACCAGCCGGTGAGTTGACCGCGCTCGGTACGCCGCCGCGCAGCTTCCGCTTCGGGGCAGCAGGCGAGGGAAACAAGCAAGAGGGTGGCGCCCGTAAGTTCATCCAGACGGCGCAGCAGGCCGAGGAATACGGCTTCGACACCTTCTTCGTGCCGGATCACCTCGGTGATCAGATCGGCCCGATCGCGGCCCTCGGCGCGCTGACCCAGGCCACCGAGAAGATCCGGCTCGGAACGTCGGTGCTGGCCAACGGTTTCCGGCACCCCGTGGTGCTGGCCAAGGACCTGGCCACCATCGACGTGCTGTCCAAGGGCCGGCTCGAGGTGGGCGTCGGCGCGGGCTGGAAGCAGGACGAGTTCCTCGCCGCCGGCCTGCCGTACGAGACCCCCGGCATCCGGCTGGAGAAGCTGGACGAGACGCTGACCATCCTGGACGTGCTGCTGCGCGGCCAGGAGTGCACCTTCGAGGGCAAGTACTACCAGGTGCACGGGATCAAGGGCACGCCACGGCCGCGGCAGGGTCCGCGCCCGCCGATCTGCACCGGCGGCGGCGGCCCGAAGATGCTGCGACTGGCCGCCAAGCACGCCGACATCATCTCGATCGTGCCGGTGACCACCAAGAACGGTAAAGGCCTCTTGTCGGGGATCACCCTGGAGAAGACGATCGAGAAGGTGAACCTGATCCGCGAGGCCGCGGGCGACCGGTTCGCCGACATCGAGCTCAACTGGGCGATCACCGCCATCGTCATCACCGACGATCGCGAGAAGACCGCGGAGATGGCGCTTTCCGCGATCGAGCGAGGTCTGCACCCGGATCTCGAAGTGGACGTGAAGCTTTCGGTCGAGGACATCCTGAACTCGCCGTACGTGGCCATCGGCAGCTTCGAGGAAATCGCCGAGCAGATCCGTCGTGTGCGCCAACTCACCTCGATGTCCTATGTCGGGGTGTTTCCCACCCAGATGGACGCATTCGCCCCCGTTATTCCCCTGCTGCGAGACGAGTGAGCCGGGCTTCTCTGTAACATGACTCTGGTTTGAGTACATCTAGCCGATAGCGGTCACCGCGCAGACCGCCCAATAACTGCAGGCTGACTCGGGCACTTGGAGCCACCCGCGGGCGAAAGCGAGTCGGGGCCTCACAGGTAACTACGGCGTTGTCGCCGTCTTGCTGCGTGTGCCTCGGAGGAGAAGAAGGAATGGAAGAGACTTTCGACGACTACCTGGACGAGACCGGGAACATCCGAATTCCCGAGGATCACACCCTGGTCGATCACGTCGAGAAGCACACCCGGAACGACGCGAACACCCTGGCGTACCGCTACATCGATTACTCGCGTGAGCGTGATGGCGAGGCGCAGGAACTGACGTGGCGTGAGTTCGGCATTCGGCTGCGCGCGGTGGCCGCTCGACTGCAGCAGGTGACCAACCCGGGTGACCGGGTCGCGATCCTCGCGCCGCAGGGCCTGGATTATGTGATCTCCTTCTTCGCCGCGATCTACGCCGGCACCATCTCGGTGCCGCTGTTCGACCCGGACGAGCCAGGTCACACCGACCGCCTGCATGCCGTGCTGGCCGACTGCGAGCCCGCCGCCATCCTGACCGCCAGTTCGTCGGCGGCCGGTGTGCGGCAGTTCTTCCGGTCGCTGCCCGCGGCACAGCGTCCGCGGATCATCGCGGTGGACGCGATCCCGGACAGCGTCGGCGAGGGCTGGGTGCGCCCGGATATCGCCATCGACGACATCGCCTACCTGCAGTACACCTCGGGCTCGACCCGGACCCCGGCCGGTGTGGAGATCACCCACCGCGCGGTCGGCACCAACCTGCTGCAGATGGTCGACGCGATCAACCTGGACTGGAACTCGCGCGGCGTCACCTGGCTGCCGCTGTTCCACGACATGGGCCTGCTGACGGTGATCCTGCCCGCGGTCGGCGGCAAGTACATCACCATCATGTCGCCGAGCGCGTTCGTGCGCCGCCCGTACCGCTGGATCAAGGAACTCGCCGCGCAGTCCGACGGCGCCGGAACCTTCGCCGCCGCACCGAATTTCGCGTTCGAGCACGCCGCCGCGCGTGGCTTGCCGAAGAATGGCGAGTCGCTGGACCTATCCAATGTGATCGGCCTGATCAACGGCAGCGAGCCGGTGACGACCACCTCGATGAAGAAGTTCAACGAGGCGTTCGCGCCGTACGGCCTGCCCAAGACCGCGATCAAGCCGTGCTACGGCATGGCAGAGGCGACGCTGTTCGTCTCGGCGACCAAGGCCGAGGACGAAGCCAAGGTCGTCTACGTCGATCGCAACGAGCTCAACGCCGGCCGGATGGTCAAGGTCGAGCAGGGCACGGAGAACGCCATCGCGCAGGTCTCCTGCGGTTACGTCGCGCTGTCGCAGTGGGCCGTGATCGTCGATCCGGAGACCGTCGAGGACGACGGCGGGCACGAGCAGCCCGACGGCCGGGTCGGCGAGATCTGGCTGCACGGCAACAACATGGGCATCGGTTACTGGGGTCGCCCGGACGAAACGTCGGCCACCTTCCAGAACAAGGTGCCGCATCGGTTGACCGAGGGCAGCCACGCCGAGGGCACCGACCGCGACGCCAACTGGATGCGCACCGGTGACTACGGCGTGTACCTGGACGGCGAGCTGTACATCACCGGGCGGGTGAAGGACCTGGTGATCGTCGACGGCCGCAACCACTACCCGCAGGATCTCGAGTTCTCCGCGCAGGAGTCCTCGAAGGCGCTGCGCCCCGGCTTCATCGCCGCGTTCTCGGTGCCGGCGAACCAGCTGCCCGCGCTCGTCTTCGACCAGGGCAGCCATTCCGGCCTGAAGTTCGACGCCGACGACGCCTCCGAGCAGCTCGTGATCGTGGCCGAGCGCGGCCCCGGCGCGGGCAAGGCGGATCCGCTGCCGATCGCCGACGAGGTACGGGCCGCGGTGGCCTCGCGGCACGGTGTCACCGTTCGAGATGTACTGCTGGTCCCCGCGGGTTCCATCCCGCGTACCTCCAGCGGCAAGATCGCCCGGCGGGCCTGCAAGGCCGCCTACCTCGAGGGAACGCTGCGGGGTGGTTACACCCAGCAGGCGTTCCCCGATGCACCGGAAGAGTAATTGCCCAGGGGTGGCCTCGGACGCCGACACCCGGTACGCAGACAGGTAGCTTGAGGAATTGATGGCTGACAACGAGGGCACGTCCACCACGACCGAATCCCTGCCCGCCGACGCGGACGCCGAACAGGCTTCCGCGCAGGTGGTCGCCGCCTCCACCCCCGGCGGCGCACAGACCGACATGACGGTCTCCGAGCTGCGGGATTGGCTGCGCAACTGGGTCGCCGAGGCGATCAATCAACCGGTCGAGCAGATCACCGTCGACCGGCCGATGGAGGAGTTCGGGCTCGCCTCGCGCGACGCCATCGCGCTGGTCGGTGACATCGAGGAGCTGACCGGCGTCGTGCTCACCGCGACCGCCTACTTCCAGCATCCGACGATCGCCTCGCTGGCCGAGATGGTCATCAACGGTGAGCCGGAGCCGGTCGAGGACGCGTCCGGCGACGCCTTCTATACCGAGGGCTACCAGCCGGGCGAGGCGCACGACATCGCCATCGTCGGCCTGTCCACCCGGCTGCCCGGCGCGGGCGACACCCCGGAATCGACCTGGGAATTCCTCATCGGCCGCGGCGACGCGATCCGTGAGCTGCCCGAAGGCCGCTGGGAGGAGTTCGCCAGCAACCCCGCGGCGGCGAAGGCCATCGCGGAGGGCAACACGCTCGGCGGCTACCTCGACCAGGACGTGGTCAAGGGCTTCGACGCGGAGTTCTTCGCGATGTCGCCCCTGGAGGTCGAGCGGGTCGATCCGCAGCAGCGCCTGATGATGGAGCTGACCTGGGAAGCGTTGGAGCACGCCCGAATTCCGGCGAGCGAGCTCAAGGGGCAGCCGGTCGGCATGTTCGTCGGCTCGTCCACCAGCGACTTCATGCTGATCTCCGCGCTGGGGCTCGGCGCCGAGCAGGGCCCGAACGTACCCGCGTCCGCGCAGGCGTACGGCATCATGGGCAGCTCGAACGGCATCATCGCGAACCGGATCTCCTACTTCTTCGACTTCCGCGGCCCGTCGGTCACCGTCGACACCGCGTGCTCGTCGACCATCGTCGCGGTGCACCAGGCGGTGCGCGCGCTGCGTGACGGCGATGCCGATGTGGCACTGGCCGGCGGCGTGAACATGATCCTGGCGCCGATGGCCACCCTCGGCTTCGACATGGGCGGCGGCGTCGCCAAGAACGGCCGGATCAAGGCCTTCTCCGCCGATGCCGACGGCATGGTCCGCTCGGAGGGCGCGGGCGTGTTCGTGCTCAAGCGCCTCGCCGACGCCGAACGTGACGGCGATCGAATCATGGCCGTGATCAAGGGTTCCGCGGTCAACAACGACGGCCGCTCCAACGGTCTGCTCGCGCCGAACCCCGACGCCCAGGCCGACGTGCTGCGCCGGGCGTACCGGGACGCGGGCATCGTGCCGTCCACCGTCGACTACATCGAGGCGCACGGCACCGGCACCCCGCTCGGCGATCCGATCGAGGCCGACGCGCTGGCCAAGGTGGTCGGTCGCGGTCGCGACGAGGACAAGCCCGCGCTGCTCGGTTCGGCCAAGACCAACTTCGGCCACCTGGAGTCCGGCGCGGGTGTGGCGAGCCTGGCCAAGGTGCTGATGGGCTTGCAGCACAACGTCATTCCGCCGAACATCAACTACGCGGGCCCCAACCCGTACATCCCGTGGGATCAGTCGCGGCTGAAGGTCGTCGTCGAGCCCACGGAGTTCCCGCGCTACAGCGGCACCGCCACCGTCGGCATCTCCGGCTTCGGCTTCGGCGGCACCAACGCGCATGTCGTTGTGCAGGAATACGTTCCGGCTTCGGCCCAGGTCGCGGCAATCGCTGAACCCGTGGTCGAGGCCGCGGCGGTCGATTCCGCCGCCGCGCTCGACGCCGAACTCGAGGACGAGACCACCGACGTGATCGCGGAAGCGGACGCGGTCGTCGAAGCGGCCGAGGCAGACGACGAAATCGGTGCAGACGTGCGGCGGGCCGGGGTTGCAGACCTGGGACCTGCAGTCGCGGAGGCGGAAGCCGTGGTCCCGGTCGCGGAAGTCGTTGCGCCCGTGGCGGAATGGACCGAAGAGCGGACCGAGCCGCTGCCGGTGATCCTGCCGGTCTCCGGTTATCTGCCCTCGCGCCGCCGCAGGGCCGCCGCCGAACTGGCCGACTGGCTGGAATCCGAAGCGGGACGCGACGTTTCGCTCGAGGACGTGGCCCGATCGCTGGCCAAGCGCAGCCACTGGCGTTCGCGCGGCGTGGTGCTCGCCGCGACCCACGACGAGGCCGTCACCGGCCTGCGCGCCATCGCGGCGGGCAAGCCGGGCGCCGGGGTGTTCACCGCCGACGCGCCCGCGGTCATGGGACCGGTCTGGGTGCTCTCCGGTTTCGGTGCGCAGCATCGCAAGATGGCCAAGCGGCTCTACCTGGAGAATTCGATCTTCGCAACGGCCGTCGACGAGGTCGACGTGCTGGTGGAGGACGAGGCCGGCTACTCGATCCGCGAGCTGTTCCTCGATGACAGCCAGGACTACAACGTCGGCACCTCGCAGGTCGGCATCTTCACCATCCAGATCGGCCTGGCCGCGGTGCTGCGGGCGCACGGCGCGCAGCCCGACGCGGTGGTCGGCCACTCGATGGGTGAGGTCGCCGAGGCCTACATCGCCGGTGGCCTGCCGCTCGAGGACGCGGTGCGGGTGATCTGCGCGCGCTCGCGCCTGATGTACGAGGGCGAGCAGATGATCACCGACGACGACGTGCGCAACATGGCGCTCGTCGAGAAGAGCGCCGAGGACATCGAGGCGCTGCTCGCCGACTACCCGGACGTCGAGGTGGGCGTGTACGCGGCGCCGACCAACACGGTGATCGGCGGCCCGCAGGCGCAGGTCGAGGCGATCGTGGCGCGGGTCGAGGCGGAGGGCAAGTTCGCCCGGATACTGCAGACCCGCGGCGCGGGCCACACCTCACAGATGGATCCGCTGCTCGGCGAACTGGCCGCCGAACTGGCCGGCATCGAGCCGACCAAGCTGAAGACCGGCCTCTACTCGACCGTGCACAAGGGCGAGTTCTACCGCCCCGGCAGCGATCCGGTGCACAACGAGGACTACTGGGTCAAGAACATGCGCGGCAGCGTCTACTTCACCAACGCGGTGAAGATGGCGGTCGATGCCGGGCACACCACCTTCCTCGAACTCGCGCCGAATTCCGTTGCGCTGATGCAGGTTCTCGGCACCACCTTCGCCGCGGGCCTGCACGACGCACAGCTCATCCCGACGCTCAAGCGCAAGGAAGACGAGGCCGCCGGTGTGATCGGCGCGCTGGCCCAGCTGTACGTGCACGGGCACAAGGTCGACCTGTCCTCGCTGCTGACTCCGGGCGACTACGCCGACGTTCCGCGAACCAAGTTCGTGCGCAAGGAGTTCTGGCCGAAGGTCTCGCTGGCCGCCACCGGGAACACCGGGGCGCCGGGCGCGCACGTGGCGCTGCCGGACGGCAGGCACGCGTGGGAGGTGCAGGCCGCGTCGGCGGGCGACCTCGTCGCGCTGGTGAATGCCGCTGCGGCACAGGTGCTCAGCGATGTCACGCTGGGTGCTTCGATCGCCCACGGCGCCGTTCCGTCCGCGGGCACGCTGACCACCACGCTCACCCCGCACCCCGGTGGTGCGTCGGTGCAGGTGCACGCCAAGGACGGCGCGACCTTCCGGCTGCTGTTCGACGCGGTGGTCACCTCCGGTGCGCCGCTGCCCGAATCCGTTGCGGCCGAGGCTGTTCCGGCCGCCGCCGCGCTCGAGCCCGCGGGCGACGCGGACCTGGAGGTCGTGGAGACCTTCGGTGACCGGTGGGATCCCGACGGCAGCCAGTCGCTGGACGACCGGCTCGCGCTGATCGTCGCCGAGTCCATGGGTTACGCGGTCGAGGACCTCCCGATGGAGATCCCGCTGATGGAGCTGGGCCTGGATTCGCTGATGGCCATGCGGATCAAGAACCGCGTCGAGTACGAGTTCGACATCCCGCAGTTGCAGATCCAGGCCGTGCGCGACGCCAACCTCAACGAGGTCGGCAAGGTGCTGCGCTACGCCGTCGAGCATCGCGAAGAGATGCAGGCGGTCGCCGCGCGGCAGGCCGCGGGTGAAGAGATCGTGGTCGACGGCGGATTCATCGCCGCCGCGCGCGCGGCGGTCGAGGCCGGTGCGGACCCCGCCGAGGCGGTCGCGAAAGCGGCTGCCACGGAAGGTGTTTCGCTGGACATCGAGACCACGTCGGTGCAGGCGGAGGCCGCGGAGATCGTCGCCGAGGCCGAAGCGGCCGCGGGCATCACCGATGCCGGGCCCGCGACGGCGCCCCCCGCTCCGGTGTCGGCCGAGCAGGCCGCCGCGGCGGAGGCGAAGGAGTCGGCCATCGAGCAGTCGCTCGACAAGGTGGACACCACCGTGATCGGCGCGGCCGAGGAACTCACGGCGCAAGCGGCCCCCGCCCCGGCAACGCCGGTCTTCGGTGCGCCGTCCGCGGCCGACGAGGACGACGTGCCACCCCGCGACGCCGCCGAGCGCCTGACCTTCGCCACCTGGGCGATCGTCACCGGCAAGTCGGCGGGCGGCATCTTCAACACCCTGCCGATCCTCGAGGAGGAGGTCGCCGAGAAGCTGGCGGAGCGGCTCACCGAGCGGGTCAAGGCCGAGGTCACAGTCGACGACGTGCTCGACTGCGAGACCATCGAGCAGCTCGCCGACGTGGTGCGCAATCTGCAGGACAGCGGGGCCGACGTGGACGGGTTCATCCGGCCGCTGCGGGCGCGCGAAGCGGGCTCGAATGCCGTGCCGGTCTTCGTGTTCCACCCGTCCGGCGGCAACACGCTGGTCTACGAACCGCTGTTGAAGCGGCTCCCGGCGGGCACCCCGATGTACGGCTTCGAACGCGTCGAGGGCGACATCCTGGAGCGGTCGCAGCAGTATGTGGCCGAGCTGCGCAAGATCCAGGGTGACGGCCCGTACGTCCTCTACGGCTGGTCGCTCGGCGCGGTGTTCGCGCTGCAGGTCGCCCAGCTGCTGCGGGCCGACGGCGCCGATGTGCGCAATGTCGGCCTGATCGACCTGGCGCTGCCGGTTGCGGACGAGGACAACAGCCCCGAGGAGCGGGTGCGCCGCATCGAGCGCTATCAGGTCTTCGCGAAGAAGACCTACGGCGTCGAGGGCGAGCTCGACCGTGAACAGCTGGAGACGCTGGCCGCGGCTTCCGACGAAGAGCAGTTCAAGATGATCAGCGACCTGGTCAAGATGAGCGGTACCAAGATTCCCGGCGGCGTGCTCGAACATCAGCGCACCTCGTGGATCGAGAGCCGGCACCTGGCCAAGACCACGCCGACCCGTTACGACGGCGATGTCGTGCTCTACCTCGCCGATCGTTATCAGGACGGCATGATCGAGCTGGAACCCCGTTTCGCCGATCGGCGCCCGAATGGTGGTTGGGACGAATACATTCCAAAGCTCGAGGTCATCCACATCGCGGGCGACCACCTGCAGATCGTCGACGAACCGCGGATCGGAAAGATCGGAGCCGACCTCACCGCGAAGCTTGCGGTGATAACCCCTCAGGGGTGACTGACGAAAGGGGCCACGTGAGCACGACTGCTGAGAAGCTCGCCGACCTGCGTAAAAGATTGGATCTCGCGCAGGAACCGGCGGGCGAAGCGGGAGTGGCGAAGCGGGCGAAGAAGGGCATCCCCAGTGCCCGTGACCGGATCAACATGCTGCTCGATCCGGGCACCTTCGTGGAAATCGGTGCGCTGGTGCGTAAGCCGGGTGACCCGACCGCGCTGTACGGCGACGGCGTGGTCACCGGGCACGGCCTGGTCGAGGGCCGGCCGGTGGCGGTGTTCTCGCACGACCAGACCGTCTACGGCGGTTCGGTCGGCGAGATGTTCGGCCGCAAGGTCGCCGGGATCATGGAGTACGCGGCCAAGGTCGGCTGTCCGGTGGTCGGCATCAACGATTCCGGCGGCGCGCGCGTGCAGGAGGCGGTGACCTCGCTGGCCTGGTATGCCGAGCTGGGCCGGCGGCAGGAGCCGTTGTCCGGTCTGGTGCCGCAGATTTCGATGATCCTCGGCAAGTGCGCCGGCGGCGCGGTGTACGCCCCGATCAACACCGACGTGGTGGTGGCGACCGAAGAGGCGTACATGTTCGTCACCGGCCCCAAGGTGATCCGCGAGGTCACCGGCGAGGACGTGAGCCTCGAGGAGCTCGGCGGCGCGCAGAGCCAGGCGGAGTACGGCAACATCCATCACGTCGCGCCGGACGAGAAGTCGGCGTTCCAGTGGGTGCGCGACTACCTGAGCTTCCTGCCGACCAGCTGTCAGGAACTGGCGCCGATCGTGAACCCCGGCCTGGAGCCGGAGCTCACCGACAGCGACCGGGAACTGAATTCCCTGGTGCCGGACTCGGACAACGCCGCCTACGACATGCACGACATCCTGCTGCGGATCTTCGACGACGGCGGTTTCCACGAGGTCGGCGCGACCGCGGGCCGCAACGTCATCACCGGCTTCGCCCGGGTCGACGGTCGTCCGGTCGGCGTGGTGGCGAACCAGCCGATGGTCTACGCGGGCGCGCTGGACGCCAGGGCCTCGGACAAGGCGGCGCATTTCGTGCGGCTGTGCGACGCGTTCGAGATCCCGCTGGTCTTCGTCGTCGACACCCCCGGCTTCCTGCCGGGCGTGGAGCAGGAGAAGATCGGCGTGATCAAGCGCGGCGGCCGGTTCCTGTTCTCCTACGTGGAGGCGACCGTGCCGAAAGTGACTGTCGTGATTCGCAAGTCGTACGGCGGCGGCTACGCGGTGATGGGCTCCAAGCAGCTCGGCGCCGACGTCAACCTGGCCTGGCCGACCGCGCGCATCGCGGTGATGGGCGCGGAGAGCGCGGTGAGCCTGATCGGCGGCAAGCAGATCGCGGCCGCGCCGGAGGACCAGCGGGCGGCCATGCGCCAGCAGATGATCGACTTCTACAACGCCACCATGGCGACGCCGTGGGTGGCCGCCGAGCGCGGCTACATCGACGCGGTGATCGAGCCCGCCAACACCCGGTTGGAGCTGCGCAAGGCCTTGCAGTTGCTGCGGGACAAGTCGCTGGCGCGCAATCCGCGCAAGCACCACCTGCTGCCGCTGTAATACCGGAATCGGGCCGCATCCCGTTGGGGCGCGGCCCGATTCACCCGAGTCGGGCTACCTCAGCCGAGGCTGGCGGATTCGATCACGACGTCGTCGGTCGGCACGTCCTGGTGCCCGCCCGCGCTGCCGGTGGACACGGCGGCGATCTTGTCGACCACCTCGGTGCCCTCGACGACCTTGCCGAACACCGTGTAGCCCCAGCCGGACGGGGTCGGCGCGGAGTGGTTCAGGAAGGCGTTGTCGGAGACGTTGACGAAGAACTGCGCGGTCGCCGAGTGCGGGTCGTTGGTGCGCGCCATCGCCACGGTGTACTTGTCGTTCTTCAGGCCGTTGTTGGCCTCGTTCTGGATCGGCGCCTGCACGCCCTTCTGCCGCAGGCCGCGCTCGAAGCCGCCGCCCTGAATCATGAAGCCGGGAATGACGCGGTGGAAGATGGTGCCGTTGTAGTGACCCGCGTTCACATAATCCACGAAGTTCTGCACCGTGTTCGGCGCCTTCTGGTCGTCAAGTTCCAGGACGATCGGTCCGTAATTCGTCGTGAGATTCACCTTGGTCATACCCACACCTTGCCAGCCCGCCACCGCCCGCCTTTTGCCGGTCTCGAGATACGGCCGGGCCCTGTGATGTTTGTCCAGGTCGGGGCGCGCAAAGTTCATTTCGTATTTCAATTGATCTAGAAACGGCAACTGATCTCGGGAGAAGCCGGGTAACTCGGCGGGTACGCCGCCGACGCGATTCGGAACTTATCCGCCGGCGGCCGCGAAACTTACTGCGCACCTAAGTCGGCCTAAAGACGCGCGGCGGCGGGGAGCTCGACCTAAAGACTCGTTGACGCGGACTAGCCTGGCCTCGAGACGTGGCGGGGCGCTACAGCTAGCATTGCCAATCGTGCCCGACGCCGCTACTGCTGTCCTGACGAAACCGCCCGCCGTGCCAGCGGCCTCTTCGGCCGATTTCCGCACCGCGCGAATAATCGCGCTGGTCGCCGGATTGCTCGGCGCGCTGTTCGCCTTGGCCACCCCGTTCCTGCCGGTGACCCAGACCACCGCGCAACTGAACTGGCCGCAGGACGGCAAGCTCGGCAATGTGCAGGCCCCCTTGATGTCTCAGGTCCCGATCGACCTGAGCGCCAGCATTCCGTGCAGCGCGGTCGCGCAGCTGCCGGAGCGCGGCGGCATGCTGCTGGCCACCGCGCCGCCGCAGGGCGACCGAGCCGCGTTGGAGGCGTTGTTCATCCGGGTGTCCGACACCTCGGTGGACGTGGTCGACCGCAACGCGGTGGTGGTGTCGGCGCCGCGGTCGGACATGGACCGCTGCTCGGCGCTGGTGCTGACCTCCGACAACCAGAGCACGCACGCGGAGTTCACCGGCCTCACCCGGATGATCGACGACCCGAAGGCGCCGGCCGGTAGCGGGCAGCAGATCGAGGTCCCGGTCGAGGGCACCATGAACAGCGACCTGCGTCCGCAGGTGGTCGGCGTCTTCTCCGAACTCAAGGGCGCGGTGCCGGACGGGCTGTCGTTCAAGATGACCGTGGATACCCGCTTCTCCAGCAGCCCGACCGCGATCAAGCTGATCGCGATGATCGCGGCGGTGCTGTGCACCCTGGTCGCGCTCGCGGCGCTGGCCCGGCTCGACGGCAGTGACGGGCGCGGGCACCGCCGCTTCCTGCCGTCCAACTGGCTGAAGCCGACCTGGGCCGACGGCGCGATCATCGGCACGCTGCTGGTCTGGCACTTCGTCGGCGCCAACACCTCCGACGACGGCTACATCCTGAGCATGGTGCGGGTCGCGCCGCACGCGGGCTACATGGCCAACTACTTCCGCTGGTACGGCGTGCCGGAGGCGCCGTTCGGCTGGTACTACTACGTGATCCAGCTGTTCGCGGAGTTCTCCACCGCGAGCGCGTGGGTGCGGGTGCCCGCGTTGCTCTGCGCCATCCTCTGCTGGATGGTGATCAGCCGCGAGGTGGTGCCCCGGCTCGGCCGCGGCGTGCGCAACAGCAAGGTTGCGCTGTGGACCGGCGGCCTGGTGTTCCTCGCGTTCTGGCTGCCGTTCGACAACGGCCTGCGCTCGGAGCCGATCGTCGCGCTCGGCGCGCTGCTCACCTGGGTGTCGATCGAGCGGGCCATCGCGACCGGGCGGCTGCTGCCCGCGGGCGTCGCGGTCCTGGTCGCGGCGTTCACCCTGGCGGCCGCGCCGACCGGCTTGATGTGTGTGGCGGCGTTGCTCGCCGGTATCCGTCCGCTGGTGCGGATCGTGGTGCGCAAACGACGGCAGTTCGGCTCCGACGGGGCGAAGTGGTGGTCCACGCTGCCGCTGCTCGCGCCGATCGCCGCGGCCGGGCTGCTGGTGCTGATCGCGGTGTACACCGACCAGACCTTCGCCGGCATCCAGGAGGCCAACCGGGTGCGTCAGGTGACCGGGCCGAACCTGGCCTGGTACGAGGACTACCTGCGCTACTACTACCTGTTCGTGGAGACCGTCGACGGCTCGCTGGCCCGCCGGTTCGCCTTCCTGGTGATGCTGCTGTGCCTGTTCACCACGATGCTGGTGTTGTTGCGGCGCAGGCAGGTTCCGGGCATCGCGAGCGGGCCGACCTGGCGGTTGATGGGCGTCGTCTTCGGCACCATTTTCTTCATGATGTTCAACCCGACCAAGTGGACGCACCACTTCGGCGCGTACGCGGGCATCGCCGGTTCGCTGGCCGCGGTCACCGCGGTCACCGCGGTCGCGGTCTCGGCGTCGGCGCTGCGCGCGCGGAAGAATCGCGCGATCTTCCTGGCCGGGCTGTTGTTCGTGCTCGCGCTGTCGTTCTCCGGCATCAACGGCTACTGGTACGTGTCCAGCTTCGGCGTGCCGTGGTTCGACAAGCGGATCTCGCTGCACGGCTACCAGTCCAACACCCTGATGCTCGGGTTGTTCGGTCTGGCACTGGCTTTGGTCGCCTGGCACTCGTTGCGCGAGGGCTACGCGAAACCGGAGGCCTCGCCGAAGTCGGCGCGGGGCAAGCGGATTCGCAAGTTCGCCGCCATCCCGCTGACCGTCGTCGCCGCGCTGATGGTGCTGCTCGAGGTGCTCTCGCTGGTCAAGGGCGCGGTCTCGCAGTACCCGGCCTATTCGATCGCCCGGTCGAATCTGGACGCGATCGGCGGCAGCAGTTGCGGTCTCGCCAATGACGTTCTGGTCGAACAGAATCCGAACGGCGGCGCGTTGCAGCCGATCGCCGATCCGGCCCACCCGCTGACCGACCCGAACGACCCGCTGGCCGGCGTCGACCCGGTCGGCTTCGATCCGAACGGCGTGCCGAACGACCTGTCCGCCGACAGCGTCGAGGTGAAGCCGGGCACCGGCAACACCTCCACCCAGTCGGTCGGCGCCGCGTTCGCCGAGGGACAGAGCGCGGGCACCGGCGGTGGCCAGGGTGCGCGCGGCGTCAACGGCAGCACCGTGGCCCTGCCCTTCGGCCTGGACCCGGCGACCACGCCGATCCTCGGCAGCTACCAGAGCGGGGTGCAGCAGCCCGCGCACCTCACCTCCAGCTGGTACGGGCTCGCGCCGCGGTCGGAGGACAAGCCGCTCGTGGTGATCTCCGCGGCCGGCCGCATCCTGTCCGTGGACGACACCGGCGACACCAAGTACGGCCAGTCGCTCACCGTCGACTACGGCAAGCACCTGCCGGACGGCAGCGTCGAGAAGCTCGGCACCTATCTGCCGCGCGACATCGGCCCGTTCCCGTCCTGGCGTAACCTGCGCGTCCCGCTCGCCGAGATCGCGCCGGACGCCGACGCGGTGCGCATCGTCGCCAACGACCCGATCCTGATCGGCGACCAGTGGCTGGCGTTCACCCCGCCGCGGATGCCGAAGTTGCAGTCGCTCAACACCTTCATCGGTTCCGAGCAGCCGGTCCTGGAGGACTGGGCCGTCGGCCTGCAATTCCCCTGCCAGCGCCCGCTCTATCACAAGAACGGCGTCGCCGAGGTCCCCGGCTACCGCATCCTGCCCGACCGCCCGCTCGCCATCAGCTCCACCAACACCTGGCAGGCCGAAGAATTCGGCGGCCTCCTCGGCTTCGCCCAAATGCTGGCAAAGTCCGTGACGGTCCCGACCTACCTCAAGGACAACTGGGCCCGCGACTGGGGCTCCTTGGAGCGCTACGACCAATACGACCGCTCCGCCACCCCCGCAAAGCTCGAAACCGGCACCACCACCCGCTCCGGCTTCTGGTCCCCCGGCCAACTCCGAGTGTTCTAGACACCACCGAACAACCGCAGGCCCGTCGCGAAGGCACCAGCCTCCCCGACGGGCCTGCGGTTGTTGGGTTTCGAATAGGAGTTGTGATGAACAGGTCTAGCGTCGTTGGTGCCGAGCCAACTGCTCTTCGCCTGGCAGCAGAGTGAACGCGGCACAGTGCTTGGGCACGATCTGGCGGAAATGGCGGTGGTCGAGCGTAGCCACGGTGGTTACCCCGAGACGTTCGGCAACCGCGACCACCGATGCGTCAGCTGCTCCGAGCGGAAAGCCGCCATACTGAATGACCAATTCGGCCATGCGTCCGAAGTCGGACGAGGTCAGCGGTTCGACCTGTAGTTCCTCCGCGGCCAGGGCGCGTAAGAACTGTGCCTCGGCCTGTGGCCCAAGCCTGGCGAGCATGTAGCAGACCTCGGTCACGATTGTGCTGGGCACAATCAGCGGGCCAGGCGCGTCGGCGAGCGCGGCTGTACAGGCTATGTGCTCGCTGTCCTTGCTGTTCGCAATGGCCAGGAGCGGGCCGGTATCGCAAATGATCACGCACCACCGCCGAGTTCGCGCCGGAGTACCTCCTGGGATGTGGTGGCAAAGTCCGGTGCGGCCTCGACTGTTCCGGTGAAAGACAGACGGCGTGCCGGGGTGGTCGGATGTTGTTCGGTAGGCCGACCGTGGCTGGCGACCAAACGCAGCACAACGGGTCGCAGGTCCCGCTGCTCGTCTTCGGTTAGTAGCCGAACTAGCGCGGGCAGGTCCATGTCGTCGAATGCCGCGGTCATGGGTCAAGACTATCGTTCGCGAACCTGCTACGCCCGGTCATTGTCATAGCGGGCTTGGGCTTGGTGGACGTCGGGTATGTGTTGGTCGGCCCAGGACTTGATGGCTTGCATGACTGGTTTGAGACTTTGGCCTAGTTCGGTCAGTTCGTAGTCGACGCGGACTGGGACTGCTGCGGTTACGCGGCGGTCGAGGAGGCCGTCGCGTTCCAGGGTGCGCAGGGTTTGGGTGAGCATCTTGGGGCTTACGCCGGCGATCTTGCGGTTGAGTTCGGCGTAGCGGAGGGGGCCGTCGGCCAGGGCGCCGAGGATGAGGCTGACCCATTTGTCGCTGATGCGGTCGAGCAGCAGCCGAGCGGGGCAGTCCGCCAGGTAGGCGTCGTATTGGTCTTTTGCCTGTTCACGGCGTTGAGCCGCAGTGGTTGTCGGCATGTGCTCACCTCGCTGTCCGCTACGCACTCTCAGGTAACTACTACCTGTTGGATAGTAGCCGAGCTTAGGTTTGTCGCAGTCGAGCAGTAAGGAAGAACATGCGTGCAGTGGTCGTCCGGCAGCCGGGTGTCGTCGAGCTTGCCGAGGTGCCGACGCCGGAACCGGGGCGCGGTGCGGTGCGGATCGAAGTCGCAGCGGCGGCGGTCAATCCGGTGGATCTGATGGTGCGGGATGGTGTGGGCGGCACCCTGTTTGCCGCCGACCGGGAGCAGTGGGGTGTTGGCTGGGATGTCGCGGGCACCGTCGACGCGGTCGGCGAAGACGTAGCGGGGTTCGAGCCGGGGCAGGCGGTGATCGGGATCAGTGATCGGCTCGATGTGTCGCTGGCGGCCCAGGCGGACTACGTCGTGCTCGATGCCGGAAATGTCGCTCCCGCACCGACTTCGGTGGACCCGGTCGCGGCCGCGACGATTCCGCTCAACGGGCTGACCGCGATGCAGGCGCTGGCCGCGCTCGAACTGCGGCACGGTGAGACGCTGCTTGTTACCGGCGCCGCCGGTGCGGTCGGGGGATTCGCGGTAGAACTGGCTGCGGCGCAGGGTATTCGGGTGATCGCGACAGCGGCTGCTGCGGATGAGCCGGCTGTGCGGGCCCTCGGTGCGACAGATTTCGTGCCGCGCACACGGAGTTTGCCGGATGCGGTTCGCGAGGTGGTGGCGGGCGGTGTGGACGCGGCATTGGATGCTGCGGCGCTGGGTCCTGCGACGTTGGCCGCGGTGCGAGGCGGCGGAAGGTTCGTTTCGGTGAGTGTGGCCGCGACGCCGATTCCGTTGCGCGGCACCACAGTAACGACCGTGCTGGTGCGTTCGGATCGCCGTCAGCTGGAGGAACTCGTGGCCCGGGTCGATGCGGGCAAGCTGACGCTGCGGGTCGCTGAGACGTTGCCGCTGGACGCCGTGGGGACGGCGCAGCGGCGGTTGGCGGAAGGCGGGTTGCGGGGGCGGGTGGTGCTGGTGCCGTGAGGCGCCGGGCGTGGTTCGCCCGTCAGATGGGGTGCGTGCGGTGGACTACCGGCGGGGCGGCCCTCGGCGGGCGCGGCCGGTAGTCGCTGGTGGGTTGCTCAGACCTTGGTCATACGCAGACCGAGTTCGCGGCGCAGGACCTCCTGGGAGGGGAGGCGGTCGAGGACGCGCAGCACCGCGGGGCGCAGTTCGCGTTGCTCATCTGCGGTGAGCAGACCGACGAGGTCACGCAGATCCATGTGGTCGAAAGCCGACGTCATAGTGCACAGGTTACGGATTTCTGTGGTTTTCGTCCTGCGATCCTGCGGTGTTTTTGCCGTCCAACCGGTCTGTTTACAACATCTTTGCGGCCCCGCAACACCGAACCGGCTGGTCCGGTGTCGCGGAACGGCAACGGCGGCTACCGAACCCGGATCGGATCGTCCTCGGCCAGCCCGGACCGCGTTTGCACCGTGACGCCGATCTCAGCCGGTTTCGCGCCCTTGTCATAAGGGGTGAACTTCTCCAGCGATCCCCAGTCGCGCGACCAGTCGTGATCGAGGTAGCTGGGGATGGTTTCGGACTTCAGCAGCAGCCCGGTCCAGCCGAGCGGCCCGCCGCCGATGTCGTCCTGCCAGGCATTGGACGCATCGGACCCGACCCGGTCGGGCAGGATCCGCCAGTTCGGCACCTGGGCGACGCCGTCGTGGTGATCGAACGGGCGCTGGCACGGGAAGGCGAGCCCGACGTGCCAGTCGAGCAACACCGGATTGTCCGAGCCGACAACGGAATTCAGCGTGGCCAGCTTGGGCAGCCGGGGCGGCGTGACCGCGAGCCACTGCTTCTGCGTGATGTCGTTGTCCACCGCGACCAGCCGCACCGCGTTCGCCTCGACCGGCAGCCGGTCGAGCGGCACCCGCAGGTTGCGCCAGGACGGCGCGGGTCCGATGTCGATCGGGTCGACCGAGCCGAGCTTGCGCACCGAGCCGTCCGCCGCCCGCACGCCGTATTCCAGGTGCAGCTCCTGGCCGTAGGTGACCACGCCGTCGGCGTCCACGTGCCGGATCCGGCCCGCCGCGGTGATGGCCAGCACCTGGTAGGCGGGGTCGTGGCGCATGCTGTCGGCCAGGTCGAGGTGATACCACTGAGAGGTCAGCGAGGCCTGGGTCTGCTCGTCCTCCTGGTAGCTGCCCATGATCGGCGTGGTCGCCGGGTCCAGCCCGAACGGCAGCGCGACGGTGCTGCCGTTGATGCCGGTCTGCGTGGTGGTACCGCCGCCGGTGCCCGCACCGGTGGTCTTGGTGGTCTTGTTCTTCGAGTCGGAGTTGACCGAGTTGGCCCCGCCGGACACGGTTTCATCCGCGTCGGCGGTGAGGTCGTCGGCGACCCCGTTGGGCGTGAATCCCTTCGACTCCGCGGCCAATCCGTCGGCGGGTGCGCCGGTGAAGGGGAGCAGCACCGAGTCGGCGGTGTCCGTCTCCACCAGCACCTCGTTCGCCAGCGCGCACGAATCTCCGGTCAACGACTGAAGATTCGACTTGGCCACCGAGTACGCGGGGTACTGCGCGACCGCCGCCTTGGCCAGCGACGCCACCTCGAACAGCACGAGCAGCGCCGCGGCGATGGTCAGCGGCGCGCTCGCGAACCGATCGAACCGGCGCGGCGTCGTGCGCGGCCGGCGATACGGCTCCCGATAGTGCAGCCACACCGCGACGATCAGCGCGACCCCGCTGAGCCCGAGGAACAGCGTGGAGAAACCCTTGCCCGCGAACAGCGGCGCCTTGTCCCACCACGGCACGCCGTAGCTGGACACGTACCACCAGCCGTTCGACCCGGTGAATGTCACCGCGAGCAGGAACAGCACCGCCGCCGCGAACAGCGCCCGGTTGCGCGGCGAGCGAATTCCCTCGCTGCCCACCGCGACCGCCGCCAGCGCGGCCAGCGATCCGGCCAGTCCCGCGTACACGCCGAAGTGGTGCGTCCACTTGGTCGGCGTGAACATCATCAGCACCAGCGAGGCGAACACGATGCCGAGGATCCGCACCGACGGCCCGCGCGAGGTGCCCGGGATGCGTCCCTTGCGCAGCACCTGCAACACGCAGACCAGCAGGCACAGCAGCATGACCAGCACACCGAACCGGCGCGCGAGCGAGCCGTCCGGCGAGAGCATCAGCAGCGAATCCCATCGGGTGCGTTCGTCGAACCAGGCCACGTTCGGCCCGACGATGGTGCGCACCCGGGTGGCTTCGAGCACGGTGGACAGCGTCTGATCGGCGAAAACCACTACCAGCACCAGGGTTCCGGCGGACAGGCCGGGCGCGAGCAGGGCCAGGTAGCGGAACAGCGTTGTCGCCCAGGACGGTCGAGTGCCGGACTTCGCCGCCGGAACACTCTTTTCGTCCGCGTCGTCGAGTCCCATTGCACCCGAGGGGCTTTCGGCCACCCCACCACCGACCGCGGGTACCACCCCGCGCGCCCGCTTGATGATGATCTGGAGCACCGGCCGCGATCCCGCGATCAACGCACCGATACAGATGAGCCCGGTCGGCCCGGCGGCCAGCGAGAACCCCGCGATCAGCACCGCGATCGCCGCGGGCAGCAGTCGCCCGGTGGCGATGGCGCGTTCGATCGAGCACCAGGTGAGCAGCGCGCCCGCCGCGATCAGCGGCTCGGGCCGCAGCCCGTTGTCGTAAGGCAGCCAGAACGCGAGGAACACCAGCCCGGCCGTCCACAGCGCGACCTTGTTCCGCCGTACCCGGGCACCCAAGCGCGGCAACACTTCCCGGCTGATCACCAGCCAGCAGGTGACTCCGGCGAGCAGGGCGGGCAGGCGCATCCACGGGCTGGCGTCGGAGAGCCGGGTCATCCAGGCGAGCACCTCGTAGGACCAGCCGAACGGCGCCTCCGGCACCCCGAACCAGCGGTAGTAGTTCGCCATGTACCCCGCGTGCCCGGAGGCGCGCGCCATGTTCAGGATGTAGCCGTCGTCAGAGGTGTTGGCGCCGATGAAGTGCCACAGCCCGAGCGTGCCGAGCACGACCGCGTCGGTCACGGTGAACCGCCACCAGTGCGCGGGCAGGAACCGGCGCGCCCGGCGCCGATCGCTGGTGTCGAGCAGGTGCAGGGCGAGCAGCGCGACGATGGTGAACACCACCGCGGCGATGATCGCGATCAGCTTCAGCACCGACGGCGAGGAGGAGAAGCGCGAGTCGATGTCGGCGTGCACCCGCGCGCCGTCCAGCCGACCCGCTTCGAGATCGGTGAACACACCGACCATCTGCGGCCGGATGTCCCGAGTCACGGTGTTGCGGAACGGCGTCCCGTCCTGCCGGCTCGCGCCGGTGATCTCGGTGGCCGTCGCGGCGGCCGTCGAGTCGACGGTGAGTGCGGCGCACCCGGCCGCGGTGATCTCGGCGACCGGCGCGGACAGCAGCGGCACATCGCGCAGCACCACCGACAGCGTGCCGTCGGCGACCGAGACCACCAGCCCGGTGGCGGTGGCCTGTCCGGACGAGACCGGCACGGTGGACAGCACCGTGCCCGAGCCCACCGCCTGGATCAGCGAGCACGGCAGCGTCGCGCTCAGCCGCAACGGCTGATACGACACCAGCGGCGCCTCGACACTGCTGAGCCCGGCCTGCGGCCAGTCCAGCGTGGCCTGGTCCTGCCGCACCGGCAACAGCGGTGTCAGTAGCGCCAGCACGAATCCGAGGAGCCCGGAGACGAGGGCGATCAGGCGGTAACGGGTGAACGCTCGAGTTGATCGGTCCGGTCGCACGGGGGTTGATGCTAGCTACCCCACCGCGCGAACATCCCAGACCCACACGCCATCGATCCGTGTCGGGCCGAAGCCGAGCAGCTGGGTCACGGTGCCGCGCAGCGTGTCGGCGTTCCTGGTCGGCGGCAGCACCAGCGCGTCGGCGTGCCAGAACTCCAGGTCGTCCCGGAACTCGACGCGGACCTCGTCGGTGATCGGCGGCACCGCGCCGGTGTCCTGCGCCTGCACGAGCAGCGCGGTGGTCGGCCGGAACTCGGGGCCGTAGATGCCCTTCTTCTGCGTGCTGGCCGGGCCGACGAAATAGCCGCCCGCGAGCGGGAAGTCGAAGCCGGCGTCGGTCTGCCAGCGCAGCGCGCCCGCGTCCATCGGCCGCGACGGCGGCACCATCACCACCGACCCGCCGCTCACGTAGTGGCTGACCGTGCCGTCGGCGAAGAACGCGGGCGTCGGCGGGCGCTGGACCACCGGCAGCGCCGTCGGGACCAACGGAACCAGGGCGAACAGCAGCGCGCCGAACCAGGCCAGCGGCCGCCAGTCGATCGGCGACTCGCGCCACCAGCCGATCGCCCGCTGGCTGGCCAGGGCCAGCACCGCCGCGATGGCCGGGATCGCCGCCATGGTGAGCCGGGTCTCCAGCACCGTGCTCAGCAGCGGGACGTGTTCGGCCCAGCGCCAGGGCAAGGCGATGCCGGTGTCGCGCTTGCCGAACATGGCGACCGCGCCGAGCGAGAGCACGCCGAACACCGCGATCACCACGACCGCGGCCCGCACCACCCGTTCGCGCCAGAGCAGCGCGGCGGTGGCGGCCAGCACCAGCAGCAGCGGCCAGCCGAAGTAGGCGTTCTGCTCGGTCTCGTTGATCGCGACGTACTGCCCGGGCAGGAACATCCCGCCGAGCGATTCGGACGGGAACTGGGTGATCGCCTTCAGGTCGTTGCCCATCGGGCCGTGATCGATCGAGCGGTAACTCTGCGGCCCGAAGAACTGCCACCACAGCGGAATCACGGTGAGCACCAAGGCGATCGATCCGGCCAGGACGATCGCCGGGGTGATTCCGCGCAGCACGCGCAGGCCCTGGCGGGGTGTGTGCAAGTAGTACACAACGGTGAACAGTCCGAAGGACAGCGCGAAGATCAGCAGCGGCTCCTCGCCGAGCGCGATCTGCAGCGCCACCAGAAATCCCAGCAGCACGGCATCGCGCACGCGCCAGCGCGGCGCACCGGCGACGGCGCGCCTGGCCATCCGGATCAACAGCCCGGCCATGATCGGAAGCAGAAGCAGCACAACGAAATTCGGATGCGCGTTGGCATGGGAGATCATCGCGGGCGCGAAACCGCAGAACAGCCCGCCGATCGCGGCCGCGCTCCTCGACTCGACCAGCTCGCGGGAGAACAGCCAGTACCAGGCCAGCGCGGTGGTGGCCAGGCCGAGCGTCAGCACCAGCACGAACGTGACGGTCGGCCCGAACAGCAGGGTGATCGGCGTGAGCGGCACCCCGACCCCGAACATGGCCGTGTTGGCCATCATGTTCACCCCGGCCGGGAAGTTCTGCAGCGTGGTGCCGAGCGGGTTCTCCAGATGCGCCACCGAATGCGCGGTGACCGCGAAGAACCATTCCCACATGGTCTGGTCCTGACCGCTCTTGATCAGGTATCCGCTCTGTGTGTTGCGCCACTGCCCGGACAGGACCACGATCGCCAGCGCGAGATAACCCACGGTCACGACGAAGTCGGACCGATTGATCCGGAGGCGGGGGAGTCGGCGCCGGCGAACGGGGGCCGGCGTCTCGGTGGTGTGCACGTCGGTCGCGGCCGGGGCTCTGTCCGCGATTCCTACCGCCGACCCGTCCTGCGTGCCCAGATCGACCTGTCGTGCCTGTACCACCTGCAAACAGCTCCTGTAACTAGCTTCAACTCAGCCGCCTACGCTACCCAAATAGGCTGTGTTATGCCTGGCAACGAGGTCTGGCGGTAGCACGAAAACAGGGCAGAAGCGCAGGTCGAGAAGCGCTTCTGCCCTGTTTTATTCGAGCTTGCTATCGGCGGACGGCCACCAGGGTGAACGGGCCGATATCGGTGGTGGTGAAGTGCGGATCGGTGAACAGATCCTTGGGGAAGGCGACGGTGTAGCGCTGCACGTTGGGATCGTTCGGGTAGACGTCCTTGGCCAGGCGCAGCGTGTAGGTGTCGCCGCCGTTGCGGAACAGGAAGGCGTCCGGAGCGCGCCACGGGCTGGCGGCCAGCGCGTCGAGCAGCGCGCCCGAGGTCTTCAGCTTGCTCCAGCCCTCGATGGTCGCGGCCCGGCCGGCGAAGTCGGCGAGCGGGTTCGCGTAGTGCGAGGTGAGCGCCTGGAAGCCGTAGTAGGGATAGAAGGACAGGAAGCTGGTGTCGGCGGTCAGCACCACGGTGTCCGAGCGCGGCCGTCCGGTCTGCGCGGTGATGGCCTTGTCCACCTCGCCGTACTGCGCGACCGCGGAGGCCGGGCGCTGGTCCGCACGGATGCCGTTGCCGTCGGTGTCGGTGTAGGCGGTGGTGATCTCCGGCGCCAGGATGTGCGGGATGTTCTGGGTGAACGCCAGCGCGCCGACGACGGCGACCGCCACGGCCGCGACGCGGAAGTTGGCCGGCTCGCCCAAGGCCTGATAGACGGCCCAGGCACCCTCGACGAAGCCGAACGCGCCCGCCGCGGCCAGCAGCACCAGCAGGACGGGTTCCAGCCGGAACGACAGCAGCGTGGTCCCGGCGGCGGTCGCCAGCATCGACAGCAGCGTCCACAGATAGATGGCCACCACGCCGATGCCCAGCGCCTGCGCCCGTCGCGACGAGGCCGCGCGCACCACCAGCCAGATGACGCCGACCAGGCACAACGCCCCGCGCAGCGAGAACTCCGCCATCGGCAGCGGCAACTCGGACCCGGACTCCGGCAGATAGTGGAACGCGGAACCGGACCGCGACGGAACACCGTGGAGCGCCTTCAGCAGAATCGGCAACCACACGATCAGCGCGACCAACGCGGCGATCGCGGCGATCACCACCAGCCGCGCCAACGGCGCGAACGCCGCCCGCCACGCCGGACCAGCCGGGCCGTCGGCCGTGCGCGCCCGCCGAGGATGACCGGCCGCGGACCGCTCCCGCACCGCGAGCCCGGCCGCCACCAGCCCGAGCAGCGCGACGGCGAAGGCGGCGAAGGCGGCGTACAGCGTGTAGAACGTCGCGGCCAGGCCGAGGAACAGTCCGGTGCCGATCACCGCGCCCCAACCGCCGGCGGTGGCCGAGGATTCCTCCGGCCGATGCAGCGCACCCCACGCCAATACCAGCACCGGCGGCAGCAGGATCACGATCACCGAGCTGTACGCCTCCGGCGCGGCATACGCGACCGTGAGAGCGGTGGTCGACGCGGCGACCGCGATCGCCCAGTCCGCGCGAATCAGCTTGGACCACAGCACAAGCGAGACCACCGCGGCGACCGCGATCGAGCCGATCGCGTACGGCTTGAACGCCTCCCACCCGTCCATCCCGAGCACGTTGGCGACCCGTCCGCCGATCCAGAACCATCCGGCCGGATAGAACGGCGGCAGATCCGCGTACGTCATGTCGTGCAGCGCCGCGGAATCGGTGAGCCGGGTCAGGTATTCGGTACGGAACTCCTGGTCCACCGACACCCCGAACAGGTACAGCTTGGTCGCGGCCAACGGCATGCCGAGGGTGAACGTGACGAACGTCGAAATGCCCACCCAGGACAGCAGTTTCGCCACCCACGGCCGAGCGAACCACTTTCCCGGCCGCATCCGCGTCAGCGCGATCGCCGCGACCACGAACACCGCGGCGACAACCTGCCCGACCGTGGTCAGCGCCCGAGTCACGTTGGAGGAGTTGAACGCCGGCCAGTGCACCAGCGAAAACGCGACGAGCCCCACGGCGGTCACCACGATGGCGACGAGCGCAGCGAGCACGGCCTCACCGACACCGGACCCGATGTGCGCGGCCAGCCGAGACCCGCGTCCGCGCACCGGAGCGGGCGTCGCGCCTTGCTCCTCGATCACGGCCGTCATCGACCGGCTCCGGCGACGTGCGAGGGGCACGCCGTGCTGCGGCATTCTCGGCTTACTCGCATGGCATCTCCGGGTTCACTCGGGCTGGGCATTCGCACGGACGATCGGCGATCATGCTGCCAGGTCCGGCGGCGGATGTGGCAACGCATGTCGTCGTGGCGAAACGAAAAAGCCGCACCTCCCGACCCACGCGACAGGTGCGGGGTCGGCTCGAGGTGCGGCTCCGGGGGAGAAACTCAGATGGGGAGCTTGCGGAAGATCGGGCGCGGAATGTGGCGCAGGATCATCATCACGTAGCGGAACGTACCCGGTGCCCAGATGAGCTCCTTGCCCTTCTGCGCGGCCGAAACCGCCAGCACCGCAATGTCTTCCTTGTCGACCGTGAGCGGCGCCTCTTTGACGTGCGCGGAGAACTTGGTGCGCACCATGCCCGGCCGGATCACCAGCACCCGCGGCCCGTGCGGGCGCAGCGCCTCGCCGAGTCCGAGGAAGAACCCGTCCAAGCCGGCCTTGGTCGAGCCGTAGACGAAGTTGGAGCGGCGGACCCGCTCACCGGCGACCGAGGACATGGCGATGATCCGCCCGAAGCCCTGCGCCTTCATCTTCTCGCCGACCAGCACGCCGACGGAAACCGATGCGGTGTAGTTGATTCCGGCGACCTGCACGGCCTTGCGCTGGTTCTGCCACAGCTCTTCCGGATCGCCGTCGAGGGCGAACGCGACGATGGCGATATCGATGTCGCCGCCGTCCCAGGCCGCGTCGATCACCTTCGGGTGGCCGTCGGTGTCGAGCGCGTCGAAGTCGATCAGGTCGACCTGGCTCGCGCCGGCCGCCGTCATCTGGGCGACGGCCGCTTCGCGCAGCGGGTCGTTCGGCAGTGCGGCCAGGACGATGCGCGCGGGCCCCTTCTTCAGGTATTCCGCGCAGATCGCCAGGCCGATCTCGGAGGTCCCGCCGAGCAGCAGGATGGCCTGCGGGTTACCTACGGCATTGATCACTGCAGCTCCAGCCTTCTCGCCATATCGGACATGAAAACGCCTGTGGGATCGACACTTCGGCGGATCTTGATCCACTCGTCGATCCGCGGGTACATCTTGTGGAAGGTCTCCGCGGTGGTCCGCGAGTCCTTCGCGGTGTAGAGCCGCCCGCCGAATTCCAGCACCCGCCGGTCCAGCTCGCTGACCAGCTCGTTGAGCCCCGGCTTGATCGGGAAGTCGACGCAGATGTTCCAGCCCGGCATCGGGAAGCTCAGCGGCGCCGGGTTGCTCGCGCCGAACAGCTTGAACACGTTGAGCGCCGAGTAGTGCCCCGACCCCTGGATGTCGATGATGATCCGCTTGAACTCCTCGACCGCCTCGGTCGGCACCACGAACTGGTACTGCAGGAAGCCGTTGGAACCGTAGCCCCGGTTCCACTCCGCGATCATGTCGAGCGGGTGATAGAACTGGGTCAGGTTCTGCACCTTGCCGGTGTAGTTGCCGCCCATGGCGTAGTACGCCTCGCCGATGGACCGCAGCGTGAGCTTGTTCATGGTCCAGTTCGGGAAGATGTCCGGCACCGTCATCAGTTGCGGCGCATCGAATTTCAGCGGCTTGCTGCGCAGGCGCTTGGGCAGTTCGTCGACCTTGGCCAGTCGGCCGCGGGTGATGGTGGCCCGGCCGAGCTTGGGCAGCGGGCTGATCACGTCGAACCACGCGCTGGAGTAGGTGTAGTTCGCCTCGCTGCCGTCGCTGTGCGCCGCGATCGTCTCGTCCAGCGTGGTGGTCTTCACGCCGTCGTTGAGGAAGTAGGCCGACTCGGTCGGCGTCATCTCGATGGTCGCGCGCAGGATGATGCCGGTGAGCCCGTTGCCGCCGACGGTCGCCCAGAACAGCTTGGCGTTGCGCTTCGGGGTGATGTGCTGCACCTGCCCGTCGGCGGTCAGCAGATCGATCGAGCGCACGTGGTTGCCGAAGCTGCCCTCGCTGTGATGGTTCTTACCGTGGATGTCGGAGGCGATGGCGCCGCCGATGGTCACCTGCCGGGTGCCCGGCAGCACCGGGACCCACAGCCCGAACGGCAGCGCCGCCTTCATGAGCTGGTCCAGGCTGACGCCGCCGTCCACGTCCACGATCCGCGTATCGCGGTCGATCCGGTGGATGTTGTTCAGCGCCGTCATGTCGATGACCAGGCCGCCGGCGTTCTGCGCGTGGTCGCCGTAGGAGCGGCCGAGGCCGCGCGCGATCACGCCACGGCGCAGCTGCGGGGGCTTCGAGTCATTGTCCTCGGCGACCATGGCCACAGCCTTGGCGATCAGTTCGGGATCACCGGTCGAGAGCACTTCGGATGAGGTTGGTGCGGTGCGACCCCACCCGGTCAACGTGCGGGTCTGCGTCGGCAATGCGAACGCGTTCCCGGCGTCGGCCCCAGCGTTTGTGACGGTGGTGCCGTTCTCGTTACCGGTCGTCGTGGTGGCGGTCGGAGCTTTCGTGGACATCGGCATAGAGGCTACAGGTATGACCGGACATCCGGTCGATGTCGCTTACTCCGGAGTAGTGATCTACGTATCGGTTTAGCGCCCGCTACGCTCGTCGCGTGCATGCCGAACCCCACCTGCCGCTCCCGGCCGAGCTCCCCCTGGTCGACGAGCCGGGCGGTACCGACGTCGACCTGAAGACCCAGATCGTCCGGTTCACCCTGACCGGCGGCCTGTCGGCGATCGTCGACTTCGGGCTGTACAGCCTGCTGTTCAACCTGCTCGGGCTGCCCCGTGAGGTGGCCAAGTCGCTCAGCTTCATCGTCGGCACCACGACGGCGTACCTGATCAACCGGCGCTGGACCTTCCAGGCCCCGCCGAGCCGGGCCCGGTTCATCGCCGTGGTGATCCTCTACGCGGTCACCTTCGCCGTCCAGGTGGGTATCAACGCGGTGCTCTACGAGGCGCTGCCCGACGCCGTCTGGCGTCAGCTGCTGGCCTTCGTGATCGCGCAGGGCACCGCCACGGTGATCAACTTCGTGGTCCAGCGCCTGGTGATCTTCAAGATCCACTAGCCGCCGCGGGCCGGGTCAGTGGGGGACCAGTGCTCCGGATCGGTCGCCGCTCTCGGCCTTGGCGCCGAAGTAGTCGCCGCCCTTGGCGCGGACGTTGTCGGTGCCCCAGTCGCGGCGCTCGCGCTCGGCGGGCACCAGGTGCGGGATGTGCTTGCGGCAGTGGATGTAGGCCTCTTCGATGTCGACCACCACCCAGCGTTCGGCGGTGCGGCCCTTGAGGTTCTCCGGGAGGCCGGGGGTCGACTTGCGCAGGGTGGCGTCCGGGATGATCCGGGCCGAGCCGTTGATGTGCAGGCCGATCAGATCGCGGACGAAATCGATGAGCAGGATCCCGACGTGCGGGTTCTCCAGGATGTTGCCCAGGCTGGCCAGCACGCCGTTGCCGCGGTATTCGGGGTACGCAATCGTGCGTTCATCGATGACGTGCAGAAATCCGGGCTCGCCCGCGCGGAAGCTGGAATCGCATTCGCCGTGCTTGTCCGAGGTGGCGATGAAGGCCATCTCCATCCGGCCGATGAATTCGATCATCGTCGGATTCAGCTGCTCCAGCACCTGGTCGTTATAGAAGCGAGCAGCTCTTTCCTGCGTGCCGTACCGCTCCTGTAGCTCGTGCTCGCCGTCGCTGCCGCACTGTGTACCGGGCATCTTCGCCACCCTCTGGTCGCCGGAATCCGGATCCGCGCGGGTCGACGCTGAGCTCGCGACTAAACCGAAATCCTGTCCATTTTAGTCCGTTCGGCCTGGCAAAAACTGTGAAACCAACGTTGAGAATGCACCGAATGCGTAGTTAGCGCAAGGGATTCCGGGTTTCGACAACAAGCCGACCGGCCGGGATGATTACCCGGACGGCCGGCTCGATCCGCGCGCGGTCGGCGCGTGCCTCACGCCGGGTTCAGTGTCACCGGGACGCCGTTGAAGATGGCGTTGCCGGAGGGCACGTCGACCACCGAATCATCGGTCAGCACATTGGCATTGACGCCGGCGTGCTGCCGGGCGACGGTCTGCGTGCTGTCCGCGTGGCCCCAGCCGTGCGGCAGGCTCACCACCCCGGGCATGATCGTGTCGGTCGGCTCCAGCGGCACGGTCAGCGTGCCCGCGGCGGACTTCACCACCGCGTGCTCGCCGAGGCCGAGCCGGGCCACATCGGCCGGATTGATGTGCAGCGTACAGCGATTCGAGCCGCTCACCAGCTGGCCGATGTTGTGCATCCAGCTGTTGTTCGACCGGAGCTGGCGGCGCCCGATCAGCACCACGTCCGGCGCGAGGTCGGCCAGCCGGGCCCGCATCCTGGACACGTCGTCGAGCAGCGGCTGCGGCGCGAGGTCCACCCGCTTCGACGCGGTCCGCAGCGCCTCGGGTAGCCGCGGCTGCAACGGGCCGAGGTCGATGCCGTGCGGGTTGTCCAGCAGCACTTGCAGATTCAGTGTTCCGCCGTTCCACTCGCCGTAGGGGCCGAGGCGCAGCATCAGGTCGAGGCGCTGTTCGGTGGTGTCCAGGCCCACCAATTCGGCGCGCCGCTCGGGCATTCCGGCCTTCTGCAACGTGCCCGCGATGATCAGCTCGTCCACGCCGGTGAGCGGGTCCACCCCGTCCGCGCTCTCGTGCGGCATGCCGGAGACCGCCGCGGCGAGCCGGGCCAGCACCCCCGATTCCGAGGGCCGATCGCCGAGCGGGACCAGCGGGCGGGAGTACCGCGCGTAGTTGTGCACCGCGAACTGCAACAGGGCGAAGTCGTAGTGCGGCGACTGCACCGGCCGCGGCGGCGGCAGGATGACGTCGGCATGCCTGGTGGTCTCGTTGAGGTAGCGATCGACGCTCACCATGAAGTCGAGCTGGGCGAACGCGGCGTCGAGGCGGGCGCCGCTCGGCGCGGACAGCACCGGGTTCCCGGCGACCGTCACCAGCGCGCGGATCTGCCCCTCGCCGGGGGTGAGGATCTCGTCGGCCAGGGTGGCGACCGGCAGTTCGCCCATCGCCTCGGGTAGTTCACGGACCCGGCTGGTCCAGCGCCCGAGCCGGAACGGCCGGCTGCGGGTGATCCCGCCCGCCGCCGCGCTGGCGAACATGGCGCCGCCGGGACGGTCCAGATTGCCGGTCAACGCGTTGATCGCGTCGACGAGCCACTGGGTGATGGTGCCGAATTCCGCTGTGCAGGTGCCGATTCTGGCGTAGACCGCCGCGGTCGGCGCGGCGGCGAGTTCGCGGGCCAGCCGAATCACCGTCGCCGCGGGTATCCCCGTGCGCAGGGCCACCGAGTCCGGGCTGAATGCCGCTGCGGCCGTGCGCAGTTCGTCGAGCCCGTCGACCTCGACCCGGACGTCGGTGAGCTGCTCGGCGAACAGCGTGTGCACGATGCCGAACAGCAGATACGCGTCGCTGCCCGGCCGGATGAACAGGTGCTCGTCGGCCAGCTTCGCGGTCCGGGTGACCCGCGGGTCGACCACCACGAACCGGCCGCCCCGGCGCTGCAATGCCTTCAGTCGCCCGGGGAAATCCGGTGCGGTGCACAGCGATCCGTTCGATTCCAGCGGGTTCGCGCCGAGCATCAGCAGAAAGTCGGTTCGGTCCAGGTCCGGCACCGGCACGGTCAGCGGATCGCCGAACATCAGCCCGCTGGCCACCTGCTTGGGCATCTGATCGGCGGTGCTGGCGGAGAAAAGGTTCTTGGTGCTCAGTGCACGCAGTAATACGGGCACGTACAGCGCGCCCGCCACGGTGTGTGCGTTCGGATTGCCCAAATAGGCTGCCGCGGCCTGTTTTCCATGTTCGGCGATGACCGCCGGGAAACGTTCCGCGATGAGATCGAAGGCGTCGTTCCAGGACGCGGTCCGCCAGGTATCGGTCGCGCGATCGCGAATCATCGGCTCGGTCACCCGATCCGGATCTTCGTCGAGGGTGCCGAAACTCGCCCCCTTGGGGCAGAGGAAGCCCTTGCTGAACGGATCCGCCTTGTCGCCGCGGACCGAGGTCACGTGGTCGTCGGCATCGAGGGTGATTTCGAGTCCACACACGGCCTCGCACAGCGGGCAGGTGCGCAACAGGTTGCGGGAATCCGTGATGGGAGCCATGCCCCATCCTCCCGCGTCGGCGCTGTGCTGAAAAGAGAACGGGCGATTTGCGGTGGACCGCTCAAAATAAAACGACCGATACCGTCGGCGTCAGCCGGATATCGGTCGTGGTGGCCGGGCGGAGGGCCCGGCCGTCGTCAACTACTCAGCAGGCGACGCTGGTCAGCTGCGAGCCCTTGCGGGCGGTCGCGGCGCGGACGGCGGCGCTGATCGCGACGACCGGCGGGACCCAGCGGGCCTCGGCGGGGGCGACGCTCCAGCAGGCCGAACCGGCCGAGAGCTGGGTGGGCGGCAGCGGGACGCCCGCGCCGTCGGTGTAGACAACGGCACCGGCGGCGGTGAGCGCCTCGAGTGCCATGGCGGCCTTGCGGACGCCGGTGACCAAGTGGATCTCGCGACGCTCGGCGCCGGGCAGCTCGATGACCGGCCCGGACAGGTTGTTCGCCCGCAGGAAGCGGCGAACTTCGCCGGCCAGCTCGCCGCTGACCTCGATGGCGGAAAGGTCGTCATCGGTGATCAGGCAGAGACCGTTGGCCGTTTCTGCGACCGTCCATCCGCGCTGGGTGTAGTCCTGCGCAGCGGCGGTCATTGCGGCCGCCGAGACGGAAGTCGGAAACGTGGTGCGCACTGTTCTCTCCATTCCCCGGTAGATCTGGGTCCTGCATCTTCATGGGGCGTATCGGTGCGGGCTGTCCGCAGTGTTACGCGATCTTCAAAACTTCTTCAGGACTGTTGGCTACGTCTCTTTCAGCCGTGCTTGAAAGCAAATTGCTATGACGTTGCTCGAACTGTCCAGGACTTGTTGTCCCGCCGCTACTTTCGGCCGCTGACCTGTTCTTTCGCTGTGCCGTTCCGGTGAGACGGCTGTGGATGATGGGACTCGTGTGGTCGCGGCGAGTTTCTCGGCTGGCTCGGATGTGCGATTACGGGGAGGATTTCGACCATGAGTGATGAGTCCAACGGCACCGGCAGGGGAAGTGAGCTGCCGAACCCGGAGGAGTACGAAGCCGAATCGCGGTGGATCACTTGGAAGGAATCGGCCGCGCGCCGATTCTCCCGGACCGCCGCCGTCGCCGAGGAACCGCCGCCGGAGCCGTTCGAGAGCCCGCGCGCGTTCGGTCAGTGGAGCGTCGAGGCGGCGCGCGGTCTGCTCGATGTGCAGTTCCGCCGCACCGCGACCCGCACGCTGCTGCCGCTGGTCTACATCCTCGGGCTGGTGTTCGCCTTCGCGGTGCCGATCGCGCTGACCGTGTCCATGTGGCGGGTCTCGGCGGTGCTGGGGGTGCTCGCGGCGCTGATCGGGGTGCCGCTCGGGCTGACCATCGCGGCCGCGGTGCGGCTGATCCTGGAATTCCTGGCCAACGCCTCGCGCCTGGCGACCCGGATGGAGCACATCAGCGAGCTGGCCGACGATCTGTTCCAGGCGTTGTCCGATGTCGCGGAGCCGGTCAACCAGCTCTCCGAAGACGTTCGCGCGGTGCAGTTCTGGCGCTTCCGCAAGGGCGGCTCGCGCAGGTAGCGAACCGAAACGCGTCCCGCCAAACCCTTTTGACGTTGCGAGGCCAACGGCCTAGCTGCGCCACCGATCGTGACCTTTGTCCGATTCGCTGTGAAACAATGCTGTTTGGATGCCGGGGTATCGACGAGCGGCATCTGGTAGGGATGGTCGCCATGACGAACTCGTGACGGGTTCGGTGCGACCGGCGCACGGCAACGAGGGGGGAACAACCATGGCTTTACCGGCGGGGACCACTGGGTCGACGATGCCGAGACGGCAGCTGGGGCGGCACCTGCGGGATCTGCGTAATCGGGCGCGGATGACCACCAGGACGGCCGCGCAGCAGCTGGAATGGTCGGAGGCCAAGATCTGGCGGATCGAGACCGGCCAGACCTCACTGCGCAGCCTCGACGTCGAGGCGATGTGCAAGGTCTACGGCGCGCCGACCGACCTGATCGCACCGCTCACGGCCTTGGCCAGGGAGACCAAGGCGCGCGGGTGGTGGACCGCCTACGGCGACGTGATCGCCGAGGGCTACGAGGTCTACATCGGCCTGGAGGAGGCGGCCTCGCGGCTGTCCACCTACGAGAACGAACTGGTGCCCGGCCTGTTGCAGACCGAGGCCTACACCCGCGCGCTGCTGCGCGCCGCGCGACCGGAGATGCCGGCCAACGAGGTCGACCGCCGGGTGCAGCTGCGGATGGCGCGGCAGACGTTGGTCACCCGCCCCGATTCGCCGATGCACCTGGACGCGGTGATCAGCGAATCGGTGCTGTGGCGGCGGATCGGCGGCGCCGAGGTGGCCGCCGGACAGCTGGAGCACCTGCGCCGCATGTGCGACCTGCCGAACGTCCGAATCCGCCTGGTGCCACCGGATTCCGGCTACCACGAGGGCATGGACTCGGGCCGGTTCGTCATGCTCGAGTTCCCCGAGCTGCGGGTCGGCGAGCAGCCCGAACCGCCGGTGGTCTACGTCGAGGCCTTCACCGGTCCGGTCTACCTGGACAAGGAAAACGAAATCGACCGGTACCGCAAGGCTTTCGCGAGCCTGGGCGCGGTCGCGGTGGACGCGCGCGCGGGCATCGAAGAGGCCCGCGGCAGCTGCAGCGTGTGATCGCGACGCCGGACGGCGTTGCGGGTCAGCACTTTTGGCCGGGCGAGCCCCAGGTCTCGGTCAGTACCGCGCGGTGGGTGGGCAGCGCGCGGTCGTAGACCTCGCGCCCCTTCTCGGTGAGGCAGACGAACACGGCGCGGCGATCGTCGGTGCACATGGTGCGCGACACCAGGCCGTCGCGTTCGAGCCGGGCCACCGCGCGCGAGAGCGCGCTCTGGCTCAGGTAGATGTCGTTGGCCAGATCGCTCATTCGATAGTCGCCACAGTTGGCGTCGATCAGCCGGTCCAGGGTCTCGAACTCGCTGAGTCCGATCTGATGCTGTCCCTGTAGCGCTTTTTCCAGTGCGCAACTCACCGTCGCGTGCCGGTCGAGCAGCTCGCGCCACTCGCCAATCAGCCCGGTCTGCGCGACGGTGCGGCGGGCTGTCTCGATTGTCGACGGGTTCGACATGGCCCCATCCTAGTGATCGAGGGACGTCTATGCAACTGCATTAAATGTGTTGGCATTTAATGCGCACGCATGTAACGTATCCCGCATGACTTCACCAGCAACCCTGGCGGCCGCTTCCGCGACCGATCCGACCAGATGGACTACCCGCCTTTGGGGCATGCTGATCACGCTGTGCATCGTGCTGTTCCTCGACGGCCTCGACGTGTCGATGATCGGGGTGGCGCTGCCGTCCATCGGCAACGAACTCGATCTCTCGACCTCAACCCTGCAGTGGCTGGTGAGCGGCTACATCCTCGGCTACGGCGGCCTGCTGCTGCTCGGTGGCCGCACGGCCGACCTGTTCGGGCGCCGCAAGGTCTTCCTCATCGCGCTGGCGGTCTTCGCCATCGCCTCGCTCGCCGGTGGTCTGGTGAGCTCCGGACCGCTGCTGATCCTCACCCGGTTCATCAAGGGCCTGGCCGCCGCGTTCACCGCGCCGACCGGTCTGTCGATCATCACCACCAACTTCGCCGAGGGCCCGGCCCGCAACAAGGCGCTGTCCATCTACACCGTGTTCGGTGCCGGTGGCTACTCGTCCGGCCTGCTCTTCGGCGGCCTGATGACCGGCGTCGGCTGGCGCTGGACCTTCCTGCTGCCGGTCCCGATCGCGCTGGCCGCGCTGGCCGCCGCGTGGGTGCTGGTGCCCAAGGACAAGCCCGCCGAGGGTGGCGGTCACGACCTGTTCGGCGCGCTGCTGTCCACCTCCGCCATGCTGCTGCTGGTCTACACCGTGGTCACCGCGCCGGAGGCCGGTTGGGCCTCGGCCCGCACGCTCGGCTCGTTCGCCGCGGTGCTGGTGCTGTTCGCCGGATTCATCGCGGTGGAGAAGCGGGTCAAGCACCCGCTGGTCCGGCTCGGCATCCTGCGCAAGGTGTCGCTGGTGCGCGCCAGCCTGGCCATCGTCGCGGTCGCGGGTTCCTACTTCAGCTGGCAGTTCATCGTGACCCTGTACATGCAGGACACCCTGGGCTGGTCGCCGTTGAAGCTGTCGATGGCGCTGCTGCCGGTCGGCCTGATGGTCGCGCTGTCGGCGGTCTTCTCGGACAAGCTGGTCGACCGGTTCGGCACCGGCCCGATCATCGGCGTCACCATGGCCGTGATGGCCGTCGGCTACCTGCTGTTCCTGCGGCTGGACACCGATCCGTCGTACTGGACCATGCTGCTGCCGGCGATCATGCTGATCGGCATCGGCTGGGTCGGCTTCCCCGCCATCAACATTCAGGCGACCAACGGGATCGACGACGACGAGCAGGGGCTCGCGGCCGGCGTGCTGCAGACCTCCATGCAGGTCGGTGCGGCCATCGTGCTCGCGGTGACCACCGCGATCATCGCGTCGGGCACGCACGGCGACACCTCGCCCACCGCGATGCTCGACACCTACCGGCCGGGTCTGATGTTCGCCGCGGCGGTCTCGATCGTCGGTGCGCTGGTTGCGCTTTCGGCCTTCTTCGGCAAGCGCGGCAAGCAGGCCGAGGTGGCCGCGAAGCCGGAGCCGGAGCTGGAACTCGTCGGCTGACCCCGCACAGCTGACGCAAGAAAGGCGATGGGCACCACCGAACGGTGGTGCCCATCGCCTTTTGCCGTGTTCAGGAAAAGGGCGGCGCCGCAGTGTCTTTCGCCGAGCGGATGAAGGTCAGCGGGCTGCCGTCGCGTCCGACCGTCGGCCAGTCGATACCCAGCCGCGGATCGAAAGCGTCGATGTCCCGGTCGAATTCGGGCGTGTACTCGAGCGAGCACAGGTAGGTGACGGTGGAGTCGTCCTCCAGCGAGAGGATCGCGTGCCCCAGACCCTCGGACAGGAACATCGAGCGCCGATCCACGTCGTCGAGCAGCACACTGTCCCAGCGGCCGTAGGTCGGCGAGCCCGGCCGCAGATCGACCACCACGTCGAGAAACGCTCCGCGCACACAGGTTACGTACTTCGCCTGCCCCGGCGGATCCTCGGTGTAGTGGATGCCGCGCAGCACGCCCGCCGCCGAGACCGAACAGTTCACCTGCCGCAGATCGAACGCGCGGCCGGTGGCCTTCTCGAACTCCGAGGCCTTGAACCCCTCCAGAAACATGCCGCGCCCGTCGCCGAGCTGCCGCGGGGTGATCACCCAGGCGCCGGGCACCGCGAGTTCCCTGAACTCCATGCTCACCAGTCCCGGCCGCGTTCGAGGATGTCGAGCAGGTAGCTGCCGTAGCCGGAGCGGGCGAGCGGTTCAGCCAGCTTGCACAGCTGTTCGTCGTCGATGAAGCCCATCCGCCAGGCCACCTCCTCGGGCACGCCGATCTTGAGGCCCTGCCGTTCCTCGATGGTGCGCACGTAGTTGGCGGCGTCCAGCAGCGAGTCGAAGGTGCCGGTGTCCAGCCACGCGGTGCCGCGGGCGAGCACGTCGACGCGCAGCCGATCCTGTTCCAGGTAGGCCCGGTTGATGTCGGTGATCTCGTATTCGCCGCGCGCGGACGGGCGCAGCGTGCGGGCGATCTCGAGCACGTCGTTGTCGTAGAAGTACAGCCCGGGGATGGCGTAGTTCGAGCGCGGGGTCTTCGGTTTCTCCTCGATCGACACCGCGCGGCCGTCGGCGAACTCGACCACGCCGTAGGCGGTCGGATCCGACACCCGGTAGGCGAACACCGCGCCGCCGTCGATCCCGGCGAAGCGGTTCAGGGTGGTGCCGAGGCCGGGGCCGTGAAAGATGTTGTCGCCCAGCACCAGTGCCGCGTCGTCGGTGCCGATGTGGTCGGCGCCGAGCACGAAGGCCCTGGCCAGTCCGTCCGGCTCGGGTTGCACCACGTAGCTGATCGCGAGGCCGAACTGCGCGCCGTCGCCGAGCAGCCTGCCGAACGCGTCCGCGTCCTCGGGCGTGGTGATCACCAGGATGTCGCGGATGCCGGCCAGCATCAGGGTGGACAGCGGGTAGTAGACCATGGGCTTGTCGTAGACCGGGACCAGCTGTTTGCTGACCCCGCGTGTGATCGGATGCAACCGGGATCCGGTGCCACCCGCCAGGATGATTCCCCGCATGACCAGGAGTCTGCCATTCGGGGCGGTGCTCGGCGTCGGCGAGGTTCCGAGTGCTCGTCGAATTGATTACGGAATCGGCGTTCGCGGTTTCGGGAGCCGCCGATTCGGTGATTCTGTTGCTTAGGTCACACAGCGCATGGTGTTCTGAAACGACACTGTGTGAGATGTCAGCGCCGACAGCTCGCCTGGGACCCTCGGTCGTGGCTCGGCGCGCCAGTTGGTGAGGTAGGTGCGCGATGGCAGCGACCAGCGTCGGCGAGCCCGGCAATGTGATGAACCCGGAAAATCTGAGTGCTCCCGCGCGCCTGGTGCTGGCGGCCTGCCTGGGCGTCGTCCGGCCGGCCTTGCGCGCGGCGCCGATCACCCGCGCGACCATCCCGATCGGCGCGCTCGCCATCGACACCTTGGCCAGGTTGCGCCCGGAGCCGCCGGGCATCGATCGGGAGCAGGTGTCGCTCAACGGTTTCCGGATGGAGATCCTGCGCCCCGCAGGCGCGGCCAGGGCACTGCGGCACGGTGCCCTGCTGTACATGCACGGCGGCGGATTCGCGGTCTGTGGGCTCCGTACCCATCGGCCGGTCGCGGCGAGCCTGGCGCGGCGTACCGGGCTGCCGGTGGTGAACGTCGACTATCGGCAGCTGCCGAGCAAGCGGATCACCAATTCGGTGGACGACTGCCTCACCGCCTACCGCTGGCTGTTGCGGCACGGCGCGGACCCGAGCCGGATCGTCTTCGCCGGCGACTCCGCCGGTGGCTACCTGGCTTTCGCCACCGCGTTGCGCGCGATCGAGGTGGGTCTGCCCGCGCCGGCCGGACTGGTCGGATTGAGCCCGCTGCTCGATCTGGACTACGCGGCCAAGCGAACTCATGTCAACGTCCGGCGCGACCCGTACATCCCGCTGCTCGCGCTGGAGGCGGTGGTGCGCATCGGCGCGGAGATCGACGGCAAGCTCGATCCGCTGCTGTCGCCGGTGAACGGGATCCTGGCCGGCCTGCCGCCGGTGCTGCTGATCGCCGCCGAGGACGAGGTGCTGCGCTACGACTGCGAGCTGATGGCGCAGCGGCTCACTGCGGCGGGCGTGCCGAACGCGGTGGAGCTCTGGCGCGGCCAGGTACACGCGTTCATGAGCATCGCGCCGAACCTGCCGGAGAGCCGGGCGGCGCTGGCCCGGGTGTCGCGCTTCGTCCGGGCACGGATCGAGGAGGGCCAACAGGCGCGGACCGCGTAAGCGGCCCGGCCTGTCCAGGCGAGCCCCGTTCCGCTTGTGGCCGGGACGGGGCTCGCGCATGCCCGGACACGACGAACCCCGCCCGGCCGACGGCCGAGCGGGGTTTCGCGGTGATATTCGGTTGTGCCAGTACTGCTTTCGGCTACTTGGCGGCCGGCGGCGCCACGAACGGCTGGTTGATCGTGGTGAAGTACTGGATCGCCGCACCGATCGCGACCGGGGCGGTGACGAAGATCTGACCGGCGATCACGCCGAGCGCGCCCATCGCGGCGGCGCCCGCGAGGCAGCCGGCGATGATGCCGCCGACGAACGGGCCGCCCAGGCCGACGATGGTGCCGCCGACGATGGTGCCGCCGACGATGGTGCCGCCGACGATGGTGCCGCCGACGATGGTGCCGCCGACGATGGTGCCGCCGACGATGGTGCCGCCGACGATGGTGCCGCCGACGATGGTGCCGCCGAGCGCGCCACCGAGAACACAACCGACGGCCGCGCCGCCGAGGCCGCCGACCAGGGTGCCGATGGTGGCGCCCATGGAGATGGTGGAGGTCATGCGCGACCAGGCGGCCTGCTCACGGTCGTACTCGTTCTTCCACGGCGCCTTGTCCTCGAACGGCAGGGCGACCGGCTTGTAGGTGGCCTTGCTCATGTCGAGCTGCGGGGTCAGCGTCGCGGTGCGGCCGGAGATGTCGGCGGCCAGCGGGAACTCGAACTCGTCGAGGCGGAACTTGAGCGGGGTGCCGGCCACGGTGGTGCCGTTGGCCGCCTTGATCTTCAGCGCATCGTCTTCGACCACGATCGAGCCGGAGTCGATGGAGATGATGGACTGGGTGTCGGTGGCCTGGGAGGTGAAGTTGATCGGCGCTTCGGCAGACTCGGCCGGCGCCGCGTTGACGGTGCCCGCCGTGACGCCGAGCACCGCGATTAGCAGCGCCGAGGTGGCGGCAAACTTCTTGATAAGCATTGATTTAGTCCTCTGTCAGTTGCGTTCAGCAGGCGGGGGACCGGCTTTGGATCGGGAAGGAGCCCCGCCTAGGCAGTCGCCGGCGGGGCTCCTGGCTCGCTGATGGTTGTGCGAGTTCAGTTGTGTCGCAGCGTCGTTCGCCGAATTACTTCGGGGCGACGAACGGCTGGTTGATGGTGGTGAAGTACTGGATAACCGCACCGATCGCGACCGGCGCGGTCACGAAGATCTGGCCGGCGATGGTGCCGAGCGCGCCGACAGCGGCCGCACCGGCGAGGCAGCCGGCGATGATGCCGCCGACGAACGGGCCGAACAGGCCGACGATGGTGCCGCCGACGATCACGCCGCCGAGCGCGCCACCCAGGACGCAACCGACCGCCGCGCCGCCGAGGCCACCGGTGAGGGTGCCGATGGTGGCGCCCATGGCGATGGTGTCCTTCATGCGGTTGAACGCCGCCTGCTCACGGTCGTACTCGGTCTTCCACGGCGCCTTGTCTTCGAAGGGCAGGGCGACCGGCTTATAGGTGGCCTTGTCCATTTCGAGCTGCGGGGTCAGCGTCGCGGTGCGGCCGGAGATGTCGGCGGCCAGCGGGAACTCGAAATCGTCCAGGCGGAACTTGAGTGGGGTGCCCGCGACGGTGGTGCCGTTGGCAGCCTTGATCTTCAGCGCCTCGTCCTCGACGACGATCGAGCCGGAGTCGATCGAGATGATGGACTGGGTGTCGGTGGCTTGGGAAGTGAAGTTGATCGGCGCGTCCTCGACGGCCGGCGCCGCGTTGACGGTGCCTGCCGTGACGCCGAGCGCGGCGATCAGCAGGGCCGACGTAGCGGCGAATTTCCTCATCAGCATTTTGTTGAGAACCTCGATGTGAAGCGTTCGGAGGGGACTAGACGATCGAAATCTAGACCAGCTAACGAGTGGTGAACCGGTTGTGACCTTTTATTCAAATTTTGTTCACCAAAGAGACCCATGGCATGGTGGGGTCGCGGAAATATGCACTCTAGGTGCGGGTTTCACCGCCGAATCGGACTGGGCGTCCTAGTTCTACTGCACAGTAAGAGACCAAGGTCACAGAGCGCAACTGTGGCGGAACCGCCGAGTTCGACTGACCTGGACTGGATCCTGCCGCACCGCGCCCGTGGACGTAAGGTTCATGGGGTGCGATTGCTTGTCACCGGCGGAGCCGGATTCATCGGAGCCAACTTCGTCAAGCAGACCATTGTCGACCGTCCCGACACCACCGTAACGGTTCTGGACGCGTTGACCTATGCCGGAAATCGGGCATCCCTGGACTCGGTGGCTGATCGGATCGATTTCATCCACGGCGACATCGCCGATCTCGATCTGGTCGACGAACTGGTCAGCGGAGTGGACGCGGTCGTGCACTTCGCCGCCGAATCACACAACGATAACTCGCTGGCCGAACCGTGGCCGTTCGTGCAGACCAATATTGTCGGCACCTATTCACTGCTGCAGGCCGTGCGCCGTTATGACGTGCGCTATCACCACGTGTCCACCGACGAGGTCTACGGCGATCTCACCCCGGACGCGCCCGCCTTCACCGAACAGACGCCGTACAACCCGTCGAGCCCGTACTCGGCCACCAAGGCGTCGAGTGATCTGCTGGTGCGCGCTTGGACCCGCTCGTTCGGCGTCCGCGCCACGCTGTCCAATTGCAGTAACAACTACGGGCCGTGCCAGCACGTGGAGAAGTTCATCCCGCGCCAGATCACCAACCTGATCGACGGCGTCCGCCCCCGGCTCTACGGCGCGGGTCATCAGGTGCGCGACTGGATCCACGTCGAGGACCACAACCGCGCGGTCTGGGACATCCTGGAGCGCGGGCGGATCGGGCAGACCTACCTGATCGGCGCCAACGGCGAGCTGGACAACAAGTCCGTGGTGCGGATGATTCTGGAGGCGTTCGACCGCGACCCGGACGACTTCGACCACGTTACCGACCGTCCCGGCCACGACCAGCGTTACGCGATCGACGCGACGCTGCTGCGCACCGAACTCGGCTGGGCTCCGCGCTACGCCGACTTCCGGGCCGGCCTGGCCGCCACCGTCCAGTGGTACCGCGACAACGAATCCTGGTGGCGCCCTGACAAAGCCGTCACCGAGCGGGCCTACGTGGCCGCGGGCGAGCAGACCCTCTAGCTCAGCCCCAGACGATGTCGTAGTACTTCCAGACCGCGCCGATCAGCGCGATCACGGTGGCCACGATGACCGTCACGGCGGGGCCGAGCGTCGGGGTCCGGCCCGCGACGTTGGTGAGCCGCAACGGCATCCAGCGCAGCAGCACCGCGAACGCGACGATCGCCAGCGGCACGAAGTAGCGTCCCTGCACCCCGTCGATGATGTAGTAGCCGACCGGCGTGAACGACATGTACAGCGTCACGTAGATCATCGCCACGCTGGCCGCCACGGTCAGCGCGACGAGCAACGTCCGCCGGAACGTCGCCGCGGTCATCCGATCCGCCACGCCGATGCTCACCGCGAAGGCGAACAGGCAGGCCAGCATGGTCAGCGCGGGCACGTCGATGTAGGCGAAGCCGAGCTCGCCGAAGAACTGGCTGAACCACCGCTCGTCGCGCAGCGCGATGCTCTCACCGAACACGTTGATGAAATGCCCCGGGTCGGTGAGGATTCCGCGCAACTGCTCGCCCGGCTTCACCGAATGCCACTGGTGCTCCGGGCGCATCAGGCCCATGCCGTCGCCGGTCGGCGCCGCGATCTTCATCCAGACCGCGAAGACCAGGCCGCCGAGTGCCGCGAAGCCCCACGGGATTCCGCGCTTCCAGCCGGTGAAGCCGAGCCGGTCCGCGGGCACCAGCACGACGAGCATCGCCAGCAGCACGTAGGTCGGCTTGCTGATCGGCAGCAGGATCGTCGCGGCCAGCAGCGCGCCGGTTTCCACGCGGCCGAGCCGGTCGCCCAGGAACAGCGCCTTCACCAGCAGCGCCGACACCATGATGGCCAGCGCGTTGGTCATGGTGTCCGCGGTGACGGTGCCCGCCTGGAACACCGCGATCGGCAGCACCGCGACGGTGAACGCCAGCCACTGCACCCGGTGCTTGCGCAGCGCGTACAGGCCGAAGCCGACCACGGAAACGTAGGCGAGCAGTCCGGCGAGCCTGGTCAGCGCGATCATCCCGCCGACGTCCAGGCCGAACAGCTCCGCGAGCCGGATGCCGATGGCGGCCGGGATATACGGCACCGGCGAGTAGGCCGCGGTGTTGGTGAACCAGACCGGTTCGCTGCGGTCGGACACCGCCGCGCCGCCGAGCCGGTCGTACGCGCTCGGGTCCTCGACCATCGAGCCGGGCTCTTCGGGGTTGGTCGTGTAGTCCCGCAGCGCGTAGCCCATCAGGGCGGTGATGCTGGTCGGGACGTCGCCGCCGTAGGCGACACCGCGATCGTCGTGGATCTTCTGCGGCAGCAGCCCGCCGTGCGCGACCTGGTAGGCACGGCCGAACTGGGTGATCTCGTCATGACCCCAGAAGGCCGGCGTGAGCACCGTGAACAGTCCGCCGAAGATGGCGACGAGCACGGTGAAGGCGATCGTCGCGCCACCGAGGCGCGTCACCAGCCGGCTCGCGAAATCACGGGCCGATCCGGATTCGGAAGTCTTGACCGACACGGCTTTCGCGGTGCCGTTGGTCGCTGCCGGAGCAGTGTCGTCCGGGGCCGGGGTGGATTCGCTGTCTTCGGCTGTGGCGCGTTCCGCCGAGGTGGTCACCGCCGGTCTCCGCCGGTGCTGGCGTCACCGCCGTTGCCGTTCGGATGGAAGTCGTCCGCGCTCACCGCGGAGTAGCGCAGGTACACCAGCCGCGCGGCCTCGTGCCGCGAGCGCCGGATGCCGTCCAGGATCAGGCCCGCGGTCCAGGCCAGGCTGCCGAGCAGCAGCAGGGTGAAGGCGAGGAACAGCGTCGGGAACCGGGGCACCGTGCCGGTGTTGTAGAACTCGACCACGATCGGGATGCTGAGCACGATCGAGACCAGCCAGCTCAGCGTGCCGAACAGGCCGTAGAACATGACCGGCCGCTCGTGCCTGGCCAGGCCGATGATCAGCGCCAGGATCTTGAGCCCGTCGTGATAGGTGCGCAGCTTGCTCTCGCTGCCCGCCGGGCGGTCGCGGAAATCGACCGGCACCGCGGTCCGCGGCACCCGCAGGTGCAGCGAGTGCACGGTCAGCTCGGTCTCGATCTCGAATTCGCGGGACACCGCGGGGAAGCTCTTCACGAACCGGCGGGAGAACACCCGGAACCCGCTCAGCATGTCTTCGACGTTCTCGCCGAACACCTTGCCGACCACGCCGTTGAGCACCTTGTTGCCGGTCTCGTGGCCGGCCCGGTACGCCGAGCCGCTCTCGTCCTGCCTGCGCACGCCGAGCACGTGATCGTACGGGCCGTCGAGCAGGGTCTTGATCATCAGCGGCGCGGCCGACGCCTCATAGGTGTCGTCGCCGTCGATCATCAGATAGACATCGGCCTCGATGTCGGCGAAGGCGCGGCGGACCACATTGCCTTTGCCCTTGGTGTACTCGTGGCGCACGATCGCCCCGGCGGCGCGGGCGCGCTCGGCGGTCTGGTCGGTGCTCAGGTTGTCGTAGACGTACACGACGATTCCCGGCACGGCGGCCTGCAGGTCGGCGACGACCTTGGCGACGGACGCTTCTTCGTTGTGGCACGGCACCACGGCGGCAATACGAAGCTCGGTGGAGTCCACCCGGGTCAATCCTCGCGATCGGTGGTGAATGTGGGAACACCGGGAGGGTACAGGGAACCCACCGTCGACGCGTGGCCGACCTCACCGCGTCGGGGGCGGAATTTTCGGTCGGGGCACACCGCGCGCGGGCTGCGGTACCGTCGGGCCGTGCCAACCAGTGAGTCGACCGCGCAGGCGGGCGAGACCGTGCCGCCCGTCGAGGGATCGATCGTCCGGAAGGTGCTGACCGCGCTGCGGCAGGGCAGCGCGTTCCTGGTGGTCGGGGCGATCGGCTTCCTGGTCGACGCGGGCACCTACAACCTCCTGGTGTTCTGGGGTGGCGAGGGGGTGCTCTATCACGCTCCGCTGCCGGCCAAGATCATCGCGATCGCGGTGGCCACGGTGGTCACCTATTTCGGCAACAAGTGGTGGACCTTCGCGCACAAGAAGACGGACAACCCGGGGCGCGAATACCTTCTCTACGCCGTGTTCAATGTCGTCGCGATCGGCCTGCAACTGGGTTGCCTCGGCTTCTCCCGGTACGTGCTCGACCTGTCCTCACCCCTGTCGGACAACATCTCCGGCACCCTCATCGGCCAGATCGTGGCGGTGATCTTCCGCTACTGGGCCTACGACAAGTTCGTCTTCACCGGCGCGCGCGAACCGGCCGACGCGCCCGGGAACGATACTTCAGCGAACGTTCAGCAACCGTAATAGACACGTCGGCACCACCACTGAGCAGGCAGCTAGCTACGCTGGTTGATATCCTCACCCCCGCCGCGAACGGCATCCAGGGGCAGTCTGTCCCGTCCGGCACGATAACGATTTCGAGGACTTCATGGATCAGTCGGCTACCCAGGCCGTGACCGAAACGAACGATCGAGCCCCGGCCGTTGACGCCCCGGCCTCGCTGCGCTCCGACCACCGAGCCCCGGATCGGCTGGTGTTGCAGCGCGGCATCTTCACCGGTCCGTCGGCCAAGGTGAGCGACGAGCTGTACGCCGTCGTCAAGGGTCGCGCGCATCGGGAACGCCAGGTGCTGCGGCTGGACAAGGGAACCGCCGCACACACCAACACCTACTTCGGCCGCTTCGCCGCGAGTTACTGGCAGCGCTGGACCACCGTCACCGAGGTACGGGTGACCATGGTGCTCGACGTGACCAAGAAGGCCAGGATCCGCCTGGTCGCCTCCGACATCGCGGGGCATCGCCGGATCATCGACACCGCGCAGGTCACCGAGAGCGGCCCGCTGACGCTCAACGCGCCGCTGGATCAGTACGTCGACGGCGGCGCGATCTGGCTCGAATTCGACGCCATCGGCGGCGATCTCGGCATCACCGAGGTCAGCTGGACCACGGCCGCGCCGGACCACATCCGTCCGGTCGCCATCGCCATCTGCACGTTCAACCGGGCCGAGGACTGCGCGCACACGGTCGCGGCGCTGGCCTCCGACGAGGTCGTGCTGGACGCGATCGACGCGGTGTACGTGGTGGACCAGGGCACCGACCTGGTGCAGAACCGGCCGCGCTACCAAGAGGTGGTGCCGGTCTTCGGCGACAAGCTGCGCTACCTCCGCCAGCCCAATCTCGGTGGGGCGGGCGGCTTCACCCGCGGCCTGTACGAGGTGTCCGCGGCCAACGAGCACGCCGACGTCATCCTGATGGACGACGACATCCTGTGCGAGCCGGAAACGGTGTTGCGGCTCAACGCCTTTGCCAACATGACGGTGGAGCCGACCCTGGTCGGCGCGCAGATGCTGTTCCTGCTCAACCCCGACTACCTCAATGTCGGCGCCGAAGAGGTGCACCTGCAGCAGTTGCGGCACGGCCAGAAGGTGCCGAAGGCGTTGCGCAACACCAGCATGCTCAAGAAGAACCAGGAGCGCCGGGTCGACGCGGGCTACAACGCGTGGTGGACCTGTCTGATCCCGGCTGAGGTGGTGGCCAAGATCGGGCTGCCGGTGCCGATCTTCTTCCAGTGGGACGACGTCGAATACGGCATCCGGGCCAGGGAGAACGGCTTCGTCACGGTCACCCTGCCGAACGCGGCGGTGTGGCACGCGGACTTCTACTGGAAGGACTACGACGACTGGGCGCGCTACTTCAGCACGCGCAACTCGTTGATCGTCGGCTCGCTGCACACCGATCTCGATGCGAAGGCGATCACCCGCAAGCTGTTCCGTGAACTCTCCGAGCAGCTGGTCGCCATGCAGTACGGCCTGGTGCACACCACCCTGCAGGGCATCGAGGACTTCCTGAAGGGTCCGAAGGTGTTGCAGGACGGCGGTATCGCCGCGCTGGCCGCCGCGCGCGGCACCCGCGCCGACTACGCCGAGACGATCAAGCATCCGGCCTCGACGCCGCCGGTGCGGTCCGGCGACATCCAATTGCGCCGCGCCACCGGCGAACCCAGCCGTCCGGTGCTGGTGCTGATCAAGCGGGCGATCAACCAGTGGTTCGGCCGCACCCAGCACGGCGTCATCGGCGTCACCCGCGAAGACGCGTACTGGTGGCATGTTTCGCTGTTCGACCACGTGGTGGTCACCGACGCCTCACAGTCCGGCGTCCGGGTCCGGCAGCGGGACAAGGCCCGGGCCCGGCAGCTGCTCCGCCGCACCATCCGGGTGCTGCGCGAGCTGCGCCGCGAATTGCCCGCACTGCAACAGCAGTACCGCGCGGCGGTGCCGGAGCTGACCAGCCGGGCCAACTGGGAGCGGCTCTACGGCATCGAGAAGACCAAGCGCGACAACTGATCTCACGCATGGCCGAGGGGACGGGCGAAGTCTTGCCCGTCCCCTCAGCTGTGTGCGCTACCGGCCGAGCGGCGAGTCGTCCAGGAACAGGTCGGTGGTGAGCTTGCCGTCGCCGGGCACGACGCGGTACTTCTCCAGATCCGTGATGCCGTGCGCGGCAAGGACATCGTCATCGATGAAGAAGTTGCCGGAGGTCGACTTGGCCGGTGAGGTGAGCACCAGGTAGGCGGCGTCGGCGTAGATGTCGGGGGTGCGCGAGGTGGCGATCATCTCCTCGCCGCCGAGCAGGTTCTTCACCGCGGCGGTGGCGATGGTGGTGCGCGGCCACAGCGAGTTGACGCCGATGCCGTCGCCCTTCAGTTCCTCCGCCAAACCCAGTGTGGTGAGCGACATTCCGTACTTGGCGATGGTGTAACCCAGCGCCATGCCTGCCCACCTCGGGTTGAGGTTGAGCGGCGGGGACAGGGTGAGGATGTGCGGATTGCGGTCGGCCGCGGCCGATTCGCGCAGCGCCGGGATGCTCAGCTTGGACAGCAGGAAGCTGCCGCGGGTGTTGATGTCCTGCATCAGGTCGTATTTCTTCATCGCCAGCGCGTCGGTCGGGGACAGATCGATCGCCGAGGCGTTGTTCACCACGATGTCGATGCCGCCGAACAGTTCCACCGTCTGGCGCACGGCCTCGGCCACCGAGTCGTCGATCCGCACATCGCCGACGAACGGCAGCACCTGGGCGCCGGCCGCCTCCAGCTCGGCCGCGGCGGTGTGGATGGTGCCGGGGAGCTTGGGATGCGGCAGGTCGGTCTTGGCGATCAGCGTGATGTTCGCGCCGTCCGCCGCGGCCCGCTTGGCGATCTCCAGCCCGATGCCGCGGCTGCCGCCGGACATGATGAGCGTTCTACCCGCGAGCGGCTTGGATCCCGGTTCCGTCATTGACCTGCTCCTGTCGTCAGCGCCGCAGGCAAGACCCCGCAGCCTTCCACCGATTGCACAATAAGCGTAAACCCTCGTCATATGCAACGGGTTGCATAGGGAGGTCGGGTGGGGCCGTCGCGCCGGGCGGGCGGTCGCTGATCCGCGTGCCGCCCGCCCGCGCTCCGGGGTGATCACTCAGCGACGGGAGCCACGTTCCCGGTAGCCCTGCCGCTGCTGTTTGGCGATGGCGCGCCAGTCGCGTTTGCGCTCGGCCTCCAGGCGCTTGTCGGTCCGGGCGGCCATCCAGGCGTTCTCCTTGGCCAGCTTGCGGTAGCTGTCGAAGCGCCGCTGCGGGAGTTCGCCGTTGTCGATGGCGGTCAGCACGGCACAGCCGGGTTCGCCGTTGTGCGCGCAGTCGCCGAATCGGCAACGGGCGGCGAGGGATTCGATGTCGCTGAAGGTCTTCTCGATCCCTTCGGCGGCATCCCAGAGCCCGATCCCGCGCAACCCCGGGGTGTCGATGAGCGTGCCGCCGTTCGGCAACGGCCGCAGCTCGCGATGCACCGTGGTGTGCCGCCCCTTCTTGTCCGCCGCGCGAACGGCGTTGGTGGCGAACACGTCCTGCCCGAGCAGGGCGTTGGCGAGGGTGGACTTGCCGGCGCCGGACGGGCCGATCAACGCGACCGTTCCGTCGAGCATGGCGGCGAGTACGTCCAGCCCGGCGCCGCTGTTCGCGCTCACCGTGAGCACGCTCGCGCCGGGCGCGACCGCGCGCACGTCCTCGATCGGAATATCTTCTGCCGCATCGGCTTTGGTCAGCACGACGATCGGTTGCGCATTGCTTTCCCAGGCCAGCGCGAGCATCCGCTCGATCCGGCCCAGGTCGACATCCGCGTCGGCCGCCGTGCAGAGCAGCACCGTGTCGACATTGGCGGCGAGCACCTGGCCCTGCGACCGGCCCGACACCGACGACCGCATGATCGCCGACCGGCGCGGAAGTAGTTGCCGCACCGCCGATTCGGCGTCGATCGTCACCCAGTCACCGGTGCACAGCCCGCTGACCTCGGCATCGGCCCGCGGGCACCGGGCCCGGACCGGCCCCGTCGGGGTGGCGACATCACATTCGCTGCGATCCATCCGGATGACCCGGGCGGGCACACAGCCGTCCTCGATCATCGAGGCATACTCGTCAGCTACGGCTTCGGTCCAGCCGTAAGGAACAAGAAGGTCGTTCTCGACCATGATGGAAGAAGTCTTTCGTTGGGCACCGAGCCCAACCCGGACTCAGCGACGGAAGAATGAGGTGGCGTTCCGTGTGGCGGCGTGCACAAGCACAGCTCGTCCGGACACGACAATCCGCAGGTTCCTAGCCACGGTCAACACCTCCTCGCCTCTCTCGCAGTTGCCCCACTGTGACATGAGCCAGTTTTCCCGCGCAACCGATTTATTCGACCGGCCGCGACCGCGGGATGGCTACGGGCGCTGGTCCGGCTTGCCGAACTGCTCGTGCCGGCCGAGGGAGCGCAGGTGGAACCATTCGCGCAGGCCGGCCGGGTCGCGGCGGGTGACCAGGAAGAACCAGGAGAAGCGAATCCACTCCTGGGGGAGCAGCTTTCGCATGCCGGGCTGGGACATGAGGTAGCCGCGGTTGCGGTAGGTGAAGTACCGCTTGATCGGGTCGTCCGGGTACTGGGTGTGCATGCGGCCGCCGAGGATCGGCTTGAATTCGTCGGCGCCGTTGGGGTGCAGGTACGCGGTCTGCAAACAGGTGCCGAAGGGCAGGCCGGAGCGGACCAGCCTGCGGTGCACCTCGACCTCGTCGCCGCGCACGAACAGGCGCAGGTCGGGCACGCCGATCACGTCGACCACCTTGGCGGAGATCAAGGCGCCGTTGAACAGCGAGGCGATGCCGGGCAGGAAGTCCTCGTCGCCGAGTTCGGACCGCAGCCGCCGCCAGACCACGCCGCGGCGCAGCGGGAAGGCCAGCCGGTCGGGTTCGTTGATGTCGCAGACCACCGGCGACACCTCGACCAGCCCGTGCCGTTTCGCGCAATCCAGCAGGGTGGCAAGGACATCCGGTCCCTCGGGGCGGCCGTCGTCATCGGCCAGCCAGACCCAGTCCGCGCCGACGCTCAGCGCGTGCAGCATGCCGAGCGCGAAACCGCCCGCGCCGCCGAGGTTGTGCGCCGAACCGAGGTAGGTCGCCTCGATCGGCTGATCGCGCACCAGGTCGGCCACCTCGGGCTCGTTGGCATTGTCGACCACGATCAGGTGATCCACCGGACGAGCCTGGGAGGCAATGACTTTCAGCGATTCGGCGAGCAGCTCGCGGCGCTTGTGGGTGACCACGACGGCCACGATGCGAGCCTCCGGCCCGGTCCCCGTCGGAATGTACGCCTCGGCTGCACTGGAGCTCTGCGGCGCGGAGTCGACCAGGGCATCCGCCCCGGTCTCGATCGGGGTGTCCTGCCCGGTCGGCTCACTCATGCCTTGTTCCGCTCCAGTTCTCGGTCGGTTCCCATGGTCTTTTCGGCTTCCAGTTCGCGCTCGGCTTCCAGCTCACGCAGGACGGTCGCGACGTGGTTGCCCGCGTCCGGCCCCTCATACGCGCGCACCACTTCTTCGATGCCGCCGCGCTGCCGGATCCGGCCGTGATCGATCCACAGCGCGGAATCGCAGAGTTGCGCGAGAAATTCGTTGGAATGACTGGCGAATACCAGAATGCCCGATCGGGCCACCAATTTCTGCAGACGCAGCCGGGCCTTCTTCATGAATTCGGCGTCGATCGCGCCGATGCCCTCGTCGAGCAGCAGGATCTCGGGGTCGATCGAGGTCACCACGCCCATGGCGAGCCGGACCCGCATGCCAGAGGAGTAGGTACGCAGCGGCATGTACAGGTAATCGCCGAGGTCGGTGAAATCGGCGATCTCGTCGACCTTGGCCAGCATGGACTTGCGCGTCTGCCCGAGGAAAAGGCCGCGGATGATGATGTTCTCGTACCCGGAGATCTCCGGGTCCATGCCGACACCGAGATCGAATACCGGCGCGACCCGGCCGCGGATGCGGGCACCGCCCCGCGAGGGCTCGTAAATTCCGGCCAGCAGCCGGAGCAGGGTCGATTTGCCCGCGCCGTTGTGCCCGACCAGGCCGACCCGGTCGCCTTCCTTCAGCGAGAGCGTGATGTCGTTGAGTGCCTCGACGACGACAACATCGGACTGGTTGCGCCCGATCGCGCCGCCGGCCTTACCGAGGAACGCCTTTTTCAACGAACGCGATTTGGCGTCGAAGATCGGGAATTCGACCCAGGCATTGCGGGTTTCGATACTCACATGGTCGGTCATCGATACCCTCCTAAACCCAGTACGGCACGCGCGAGCGGAACTGCTTCATCGCGAAGATCGCGACCAGCCAGCCGACCACGGTGATCGAGCCGACGATCACCCAGTGATACAGATGCTGGTCTTCGCCGAGCAACGGTGCGCGAACGATCTCCAGATAGTGGAACGTCGGGACGATCTCGATCAGCCTCGCGCGGTCACCGACCGCGCCGCCCTGCGAGGTCAGGCTTTTCGTGCTCCACATCACCGGGGTCAGCACGAACAACATCAGGGTCAGGCTGCCGAGGATCGGCGCGATATCGCGATAGCGCGTGCTGAAGATGCCGAACACGATCGACACCCACATCGCGTTGAGGAACAGCAGCCCGAGCGCGGGGATGGCGAATATCGCGGTCCAGTGCAGCTTTTCCCACACACCGAACGCGACGAGCACCACGACATAGATCAGCATGTTGTGCGCGAAGAACAGCAACTGCCGCCAGACCAGGCGATAGACGTGCACGCTCAACGCCGACGGCAACTGCTTGATCAGTCCCTCGTTGGCCACGAAAACATCGGAGCCCTCGAGGATGCTGGCGCTGATCACATTCCAGATGATGATGCCGACCGCCACATAGGGCAGGTAGTCCTTGATCGGCTGGCCGAGCAGCGCGGCGTACAGCAGACCCATCGCCGCGGCCTGCACACCGGTCGCGATGGTGATCCAGAACGGACCGAGCACCGAGCGCCGGTACCGCTGCTTGATGTCCTGCCAGCCGAGCGACAGCCACAGTTCCCGCTGACCGAAACCGACGCGAAAGTCCTTGAATGCGCGCCGGTAGGTCTGTGAATCCGACGGGAACGGGTCGGTGTCCACGGGCTCGGCGACCGCGGTCGCCGTCGAGGTTTCGCTGGGGGTCACCTGGTCCTCTTCCGCTGCGCCGTCGTCGGAGCGCACCGCACTGTCGTCGGAGGGATCGTCCTCCGAGCGCACGGATTCATCTGAGCTGTCATCTGAACGCACTGAGCTCTCTTCAGGACGCCCCGAACCCATGTCCGAGTCGGGGCGGGCGGCAGCGGCGGGCACGGTGCACGACACTACCCTTGGACATTCCCGCCGACCCGCGTGGACGCGGGTCGGTCACCTCACAAATACTGCCCGGACCCGCCGGTCACGTGGTTGGCCGGGCCGCCGCGGGGGTCGCCCGCGTGGATGCCGGGCGGTAGCGCGCCCTGGCGCATCTGCTCGAGTTGCGCTCGCGCGGCCATCTGCTGCGCGAACAGCGCGGTCTGGATGCCGTGGAACAGGCCCTCCAGCCAGCCGACCAGCTGCGCCTGCGCGATCCGCAGCTCGGCGTCGGACGGGATGGCGTCGTCGGTGAACGGCAGCGTGAGCCGCTCGAGCTCGGCGCGCAGTTCCGGGGCCAGGCCCTGTTCCAGTTCGCGCACCGACGACTTGTGGATCTCCTTGAGCCGGCTGCGGCTCGCGTCGTCCAGCGGTGCCGCGCGCACCTCTTCGAGCAGCTGCTTGATCATGGTGCCGATGCGCATGACCTTCGCCGGCTGCTCGACCATGTCGGCGAGCGATTCGCCGGTATCGTCCCGATCGTCCGACTCGTCCTTCTTGTCCTCGTCGGTCACCACCTGCGCGGTGAAGGGCGCGTCCGCCGCGGCCTCCGCTGGGATGACCAACGGGTGGCCGTCCGGTCCGACAACGACGATGTGGTCCGGGGCCTCATCCGATTGCGTCATGGTCCCTATCATGTCGCGTCGTTCCCGAACGCGCTAAGTCGGTGTTCAGCGGGCTGGGGATAACCGGCTGCGACCAGGTTGCCCGGTACCCGGCGTGGTGACCCGGTGGCGTTCTATTCTGTTCGGGTCGTGTGGTTCGGATTTGCTGAAAGTCGGTTGCCATGCTGAGTCCCAGGTCGCTGTGCCCCCGCTGTGAAGCGGAGGGGAACGCAGTTACACAGGCTCGCCCGCTGCCCTTAGAGTGGCCAACATGACTTACGACGTCGCGAGGGTTCGGGGCCTGATACCGTCCCTCGGCGACGGCTGGATTCATCTCGACCCGCAAGCGGGCATGCTGGTGCCGGACGCGGTATCTCGCGCCGTCTCAACAGGATTCCGAACTTCCTCTTTTTCGCATATCGGTCGTCATGGTGCGGCGGTGCGCAGCGCCGCCATCCTGGACGCGGCCCGCGAGGCGGTGGCGGATCTGGTCGGCGGCGATCCGGCGGGCGTTGTGCTCGGCCCCGATCGGGCTGTGCTGCTCGCCTGGCTGGCCGAATCGCTGAGCTCGCGGCTTGGGCTCGGCACCGGCATCGTGTTGTCCCGGCTGGACGACGAGGCGAATGTCGCGCCGTGGCTGCGTATTGCCAATCGGTACGGCGCGCACGTGCGTTGGGCCGAGGTGGAGATCGAGACCTGCGAGATGCCGTCCTGGCAGTTCGAGGAGTTGATCGGGCCGACCGCGCGCCTGGTCGCGCTCACCGCCGCCTCGCCGATCGTCGGCTCCGCGCCCGCGGTCCGGGTCGCCGCGGACCGGGTGCACGAGGTGGGCGGGCTACTCGTCGCGGACGCGTTCGGCGCGGCGCCCTACGCGCTCATCGACATCGACGAACTCAATGCCGACGTGGTCGCGCTCAGCGCGCCCGCCTGGGGCGGTCCGCAGATCGGCGCGCTGGTGTTCCGCGATCCGGCCTTCCTCGATCGAATTCCCTCGATGTCGTTGAACCCCTACGCCAAGGGCGCCGAGCGGCTCGAGGTCGGCGGACATCAATACGCCCTGCTCGCCGGGCTGACCACCTCCATCGACTTCCTCGCCGGACTCGACGAACGCGCGCGCGGCAGCCGCCGCCAGCGCCTGGAAATGTCGATCACCTCGTTGCAGGACTACCACGATCAGCTCTTCGAGCACCTGATGGACGTGCTGGACAAGATCCCGAACCTCACCGTGATCGGCCGCGCCTCCACCCGAATCCCCACCGTCAGTTTCACTCTCGCGGGCATGCAGGCGGAGAAGGTCGCAGCCAAGCTCGCCGACAATCGAATCGGCACGCTCAGTGGCGTGCACGGCGGCAGTCGGCTGCTGGACGCGCTCGGGGTCAACGACGAGGGTGGTGCGGTGACGATCGGCCTCGCACCCTACACCACCAAGTTCGAGATCGACCAGCTCGGCCGCGCCCTCGCCGCCTTGGAGTAGACCTCCCGCGCACCAATTCTCCTCCCGCGCTGAAACCAGCGGGCAATCCTATGCGCGCCAAGCAAATTCGTGCGCGGCACCGGCGATCGCCCCTGCCGAGCCCGGGCTGTGTCTGTGTGCCGCGCACCGATTCTCGTGCTGCGCACGAAGCGGCGGGCAATCTTGTGCGCGCCAGGTGAATTCGTGCGCGGCGCTGGGCATCCGCGCCGCCGCGCTACGGCTGTGTCTGTCTGCTGCGCGCTGATTCTCGTGCTGCGCACGAAGCGGCGGGCAATCTTGTGCGCGCCAGGTAAATTCGTGCGCGGCGCGTGCGTTGTCAGAGGTCCTGTACGCGCAGAACGACTTTGCCGAAGGCTTCGCCGGATTCCAGCAGGCGGTGGGCTTCGCCGGCTTCGGTGATCGGCAGTTCGGCGTGGATCACCGGCGCGACTGTGCCGTCCGCGACCAACGGCCACAGGTGGCGGTTCACCTCGGCGATGATCTCGGCCTTGCTGCCGTGTCCCGTGGCCGGCCGGTTGCGCACGTTGGTCGCGTGCACCGTGCCCCACTTCCGCAGCAGCGCAGCGACATTCAGCTCACCGGTGACGCCGCCCTGCATACCGATGATCACCAGATGCCCGAAGTCGGCCAGCGCATCGACGTTGCGGGACAGGTAGACCGCGCCCATGTTGTCGAAAATGACGTCCGCGCCGGAACTTTCGGCGCGCACCGCGGCGACGAAGTCGTCCTCTTTGTAGTTGATCAGCACGCTCGCGCCGAGTTCCTTGCAGCGCTGCAACTTCTCCGCCGAGCCGGCGGTCACCGCGACCCGTGCGCCGAGGCTGCGTGCCACCTGGATGGTATGCGTGCCGATCCCGCTGCCGCCGCCGTGGATCAGCAGCAGTTGACCCGACTGGAGTCCCGCCGTCATCACCAGGTTCGACCACACCGTCGCCGCCACCTCGGGCAGCGCCGCGGCCGCGCCGAGATCCAGGCCGTCCGGCACCGGCAGCAACTGTGTGGCCGGTGCGACCACCTTCTCGGCATAGCCACCGCCGGACAGCAGCGCGCACACCCGATCGCCGACCTGCCAGTCGCGCACACCGTCACCGAGCGCGGCGACGATGCCGGAGCATTCGAGGCCGATCACCTCGCTGGCGCCCGGCGGCGGCGGATAAAACCCCTGCCGCTGCATCAGGTCGGCCCGGTTCACCCCCGCGGCCGCCACTTCGATCAGTACCTCGCCGTGTCCGGGCACCGGATCCGGCGCGTCCGCCCACGCCATCACCTCGGGCCCGCCGGAACCGTTCAGCTTGATCGCATGCACAGGCTCCATAGTGCTCCGGCCCGCCGCGCCGCGAAACGGGGCCCCCGCCCGGTCACCTGGGCGCGATCCGGGGCCGGGGCCGCCCATCGACCGATACGCTTTCCCCACAGCAACTTTCCGCAGTTGGGGCCGACATAGAATGAGCAGCGTGCATTCCGAACCGAGCAGTCCCGTGGCGGCCGAGCCGAGGTGGCTCACTCCGGCTCAGCAACGGGCCTGGCGGGCCTATATGGACGGGCACCAGCGGCTGATGGCCACGTTGAACCGGCAGCTACAACGCGACAACGACCTCAGCGTCGCCGAATACCGCATCCTGGTCCTGCTGTCCGAGGCCCCCGGCCACGCCCTGCGGATGAGCGAACTCGCCGACGGCGTGCTCTCCTCCCGCAGCCGCCTCACCCACCAGATCCGCCGCCTCGAAGGCGAGCGCATGGTCCGCCGCAACACCTGCCTGGAAGACGGCCGCGGCGTCCTCGCCGAGCTCACCGACGAGGGCATGCGCCGCCTCGAAGCCGCCGCCCCCGGCCACGTAGAAGCAGTCCGCCGCGACTTCGTCGACCTCCTCACCCCCCACCAGCTAGAGGTCATCGCCGAAGTCTTCGCCCGCATCGATCAGGAAATCGGAGCGCGCCCCCTCTGACCCGTCCGCTACCATCGTGTTCCTGGAGACGTGGCAGAGCGGCCGAATGCACTCGCCTTGAAAGCGAGCGTCGAGAGATCGACCGGGGGTTCAAATCCCTCCGTCTCCGCTTCGGTAGGTTGCAGGTCGGGGCTGGTTTCGGGGATCGCGTCCCGGCTTGTGGGCGGTGATCTGGGTGCGGAACACGTTGTGTTCGAACCTGTTTGCGGGCAGGATCCGGTCGTGTGATGAACAAACGAATTACTGGAGCCATCCTGCTTGCCGCGTCTGCTGCGGCCGTGACGTTCGCCCCGCTTACCGCCGCTCCCGCCGTTGCGGCGGCCCCGTTCAAGGCCCCTGTGGTCACCTTCGAAGGGACCGGGCCGGGGACGGTGACGGCCACCCTGACCAACCCGAACGAGCGGGGGCAGTGCTGGGCGGAGGCCGGCGTCGGACCGGAGAACAATCACGTCTTCTTCGGCGAGGGCAAGCTGGAGTCGCTGGCCCAGCCCGGCCAGACCATCAAGACCACGCTGACCGGCCTCGAGCCGGGCACCAAGATCACCGCGCGCGGCGGTTGCGCGGACACCAGCCCCGCGGGCGGCTACGAGCTGAGCGAGACGGTCACCGTCGCCGTGCCTGCCAACAAGCCGGCCACTGGCAGCTTCGGTAGCTAGTTCGCCACGACGAGGGCGCAGGTCGCGCGGTTTCACTGCCAACCCTGCGCCTCTCGCCGGCACGCTGTCGACTGCCGAAAATGGCAGTCCTGCTGGCAATTTCGATTTCCCCGTGGATACGTTGTGATGGACGCCAGATGTGCGTCGATGCAACTGGTTCGAATTGGGGAGAATTCATGAACTTGCGCAAAAAGCTGCCACTCGCCTTCGCGGCCGCCGCGACCATCGCAGGCTCGCTGGCGCTCGCGGCGCCGAACGCCAGCGCATACCCGAGCCAGCCGTGCACGGAGGCGACCGAGGCCTGGCACGCCTGGGACGGTCCCGGATACGCGGGCCAGGAGTACTACTGCGGTTACAGCGAAGCACAAGGCTGGCACTGGCAGCCCATCTAGGACGACGCATTCGGGTCAGCTCGTTCATTTGGGGAGAAACATGAACACCTTCGGCAAGAAGCTGCCGTTCGTCATCGCCACCGCAGCGGCGATCGCGGGATCGTTGGCGCTGGCTGCGCCGAACGCCACTGCGGAGCCCACCGACATCGTCTGTTCCAGGGATTTCATGAACTGGACGGCATGGGACGGTCCCGGAACCACCGGCCGGCAATATGTCTGCACCTACGACAACGACCGTGGCTGGCACTGGCAGCTCACATAACGACACCTCGTTCGGTATGACAGGCAGGGGCGATGATGTGTCGCCCCTGCCTTCCGCTCCGCTATGGGCTGTGTCCTGGCGTGTTTGTCTCCCACATCGCCGGGTAACCGCCCGTCGACGCGGGTGTCAACGCGACATCGAAGCCAGCGAGGACGGGAGACGCCGATGAGCGACGAGAAACGCCACGCCGACGGCGACACCGAGACAGGCAAGCCGATCGTAAGTGGTCCGATCGCCGAGGAAGCGTTGCGCGGGGAGCGCGACGAGACCAGAGAGCAACTCGGGCAACCGGTTTCGGAACCGTCCGGCAAGGCAGACGCTGCCGTGCCGGCCGCCGATGAGCCGAGCGACGCTGCGCGAGAGAAGGGGGACGCTGTGCAGGAAAAGGCCACGGAGACAGTCGAGGCCGCCGCCGAGCAACTGGCGCAGGCAAAGGCCGCCGCCAATCGCACGACCGCCGAGCCGAAAGCGGCGGCGAGCAAGAAGACCGCCGCGACCAAGCAGGCCGCAAGCCAGAAGGCAGCGTCGGCCAAGGAATCCGTAAACGAGAAGGCTGCGGAGGCCAAGGAATCCGTCGGTGAGAAGGCCGCGGAAGTCAAGGAATCCGTCGGTGAGAAGGCCACGGAAGCCAAGGAATCCGTCGGTGAGAAGGCCACGGAAGCCAAGAAGTCCGTCGGCGAGAAGGCCACGGAAGCCAAGGAATCCGTCGGCGAGAAGGCCACGGAGGCAACCGAGTCCGCCAGCCAAATCGCCACGGCAGCAAAGGAATCCGCGAACCGCAAGGCTGCCGAAGCGAAGGCCGCAACCGCTCGCGACGCGGACGAGGCAGCGGCCGCCTTGCGCGAACATGCCGCGCAGGCAAAGGAATCCGCGACCCGGACCGCAGCCAAGGCCGAGCAACTCGTCGAGGAAAAGACTCAGCAGGCCAAGGCGCAGACCCGCGAACTGGTCGACAAGGTCGATGCCGAGACCTCGGAACCGATCATCGAACGCGGCACGCAGGCCGCGGACCTGGCCCGGAAACCACCTGCCGTGATCGCCGGAGCCGCAGCACTCGCGGCCCTGGTCGTGTGGCGGGTCCTGCGCCGCAAGCGATCGTGAAGCCGCGGTCGGCGGCCGTGCAAACCGCCGACCGGCTCAGTCCTCCGCGTCCCCGCTGAAATCCCGCCGCACGAAGTTTGGCCGGATATCGAGATCCGGCGGGTCGTAGTACCGATGGAACGTCGGCGTCAGACCCGAGGAGATCGGCGGATTGATCCAGCTCCAGTCGGTCGGGCATTTCCGCCCGGCCGTCTCTTCCCGTTTGACGTGATCGCAGAACTGCTTGGCCACCGTGTGGTGATCGACGATGTACACCCCCGCCTTCCGGAAGCTGTGCAGCACCGCACGATTGAGCTCGACCAGCGCCAGGTCCCGCCACAGGTTGCGCTCGGATCTGGTGTCCAGGCACATCATTTCGGCGATCAGCGGCAGCATGTTGTAGCGGTTGGTGTCGCTGAGATTGCGTGCGCCGATCTCCGCGCCCATGTACCAGCCGTTGAACGGCGCGAACGGGTACGTGACGCCGCCGACCTCGAGGTTCATGTTGGATACCGCGGGCAGCGCGTGCCAGCGCAGGCCGAGCGCGGCGAACCACTCGAATTCCGGATGCTCGAGCGCCACCTCGCGGGCCAGCTCGGGCGGAATGTCGAACCAGCGGATCGGCTCGTCCGGTGTGCTGATCAGTAGCGGCAGAATGTCGAAAGGTGTTCTGGCACCGCGCCATCCGAGCTTCATGGCGAATTCGGTGAGCGCTACATTCGCGGCGTCGCCGGTCACCGAACCGTCTCCGTTGCGATATCCCGCGTACCGGATGAGCTGCGGGCTGACGATGCGGAATTCCCGCCCGTCGGGCTGCCGCGGCGGGCCGACGGTGATCATCGATTGAATGGCGCCGCCATTGGTCGCCATCTGCAAATGCTGCCAGCAGACCTCGGCCAGATCGCGCGCGGACCGCACTCGCCGCGCGTCGAGCAATTTCAATGAGCGCCAATGTTTTCGGCCGACGCAGCGGGCGTGGTTACGCCACGCGAGCTTGGCTCCGATCAGGATCTCTTCGGCGGTCTGCAGGTAGCCACCGGTTTGTTCGAGCTGCTCCAGCGCGGTGCGGCGGCGCTGTGACGACAGGTGCGCCAATTCCGGTAAGCGGAAGAATTCATCGCACTCGCGTAGCCGGCGTTTCAGGTCGGTACTGAAAGGCTTTGTGTCGGGGGAGTTTTCGAGCGGCGGGACGGGTAACACAGGATTCACGGTTTTCTCCGGTCGGGCATAGGTACTGCGGTGAAACAGACGAGTTCGAGCGGGAGAATTCGCGCGGGCGCGCAGCCGACAGCGTCCCGCGTCGGTGGTCCGCGCGAGTGTGCCGGCCCCGGGATGCCGCGAAATAGCTTCGGCCCGAAGGGGAGCGCGATCCTGCTCGGTCTGTCCCGACTACGTACCGAGCGGCCGGTCCGCTTGCTGCGCGTAAGCGCAGCGAGTTGACCTCGGTGCCGATGGTGCGGATCCACGATCATGCTCGTCCTTGTTCATGCCCGGAAGAGGCCCGGAGAGTAGCGTACGGCGGGTGTGCTGGCGGTGTGCCCAGATTTGCTGGATTTGCTGGGTTGGCCCAAGTCGCGCCGAAAATCGGCTCGGTGTCGAGTCCCGTTGACGTCGTTCGGAGTTCGGGTTTCGGCGGTTTGCTGCGCGCGGTTCGCAGCCGTTATCGAGGCGACGGATCGGCGAAATCGGGTGATCTAGGCGACATGGACGCCCGGCGCTCAGCGCGCATATGAACGGTCATCTGCGCGCGCCCGGAGCCGAACGTCGCAGGCAGAGCCGAATTGCACCTCAAACGTGGCCCTGGTCACATCTTATGGCGACCCGCTATGGCCACCCGATTGATCTGCGCATTTCTGGCAGGATGGGTCGCATGCTGTCTCGGCGTGGGGTGCGGCGCTGGGTATCCGGCGTCTTGGTCAGCGCGGCACTGGTTTCCGGTGCTGTGGCGTTCGGCGCTCCCCAGTTGTCGGCAGCCCCTTCAGACCCGCAAAAACCGAATTCCGGTTCCTCGGATGGTCCGGCCCCGGCCGAGCCGACCACGGACCGTCCGGCGAAACCGGCGATCGACCGCATCGAACCGATCAACGATCGGTGGCTGCGGGTCTTCGTGGAGTCGCCGGCCATGAGCCGCCCCGTCGAGGTGCAGGTGCTGCTGCCGCGCGACACCTCGAAGCCGCGGCCGACCGTCTACATGCTCGACGGCCGCAGCGCGAACCCGGACAGCAACAACTGGACCGATATGGGCCACGCGGACCGCTTCTTCGAGGACAAAGACGTCAACGTCGTGCTCACCGTCGGCGGCCCGGCCAGCTTCTACACCGATTGGCAGAAGCCGGATCCGGTGCTCGGCACCAACATGTGGGAGACGTTCCTGACCCGCGAGCTGCCGCCGCTGATCGACGCGAAGTTCGACGGCAACGGGCGCAACGCCGTCATGGGCGTCTCGATGGGCGCCGAGGCCGCGATGATGCTGTCCGTGCGGCATCCGCAGCTCTACACCGCGATCGCCGCGCACAGCGGCTGCTTCTCCATGGGCACCGACCTCGGCCAGGCACAGGCCAGAGCGGTGATCGCCACCTACCAGGGCGAGCCGGACAACATGTTCGGCGCGCAGGACGATCCCGCGTGGCTGGACCACGACGTCACGTTGCACGCGGAAGCGTTGCGCGGCAAGACGATCTACATGTCCGTCGGCAGCGGGGTGCCCGGCATCCACGACGTGCCGGGCGAGCCGGACGTCGACGTGGCCACCGCGATCAGCTTCGGCGGGCCGCTGGAGGCGGCCACCAACGCCTGCACGCGCCGTCTCACCGATCGGCTGCGCGTCCTGGGGATCCCGGTGACCGCGCACTTCCGCGCGACCGGAACCCACTCGTGGCCGTACTGGGCCGACGAGCTGGTCCGGTCCTGGCCGGTGATCGCCGGCGCCCTCGGCGTCTGACCCGCGCTAGATCGAAAAGCGCTCGCGCACCGCGGGATCGGTGGCGAAACTCAGGAACAGATCGTTCTCGTGCGGATCGCCGGTGGTGACGCGCACCCCGTCGGCGCCGTACGGACGCACCAGCACGCCCGCCTCGGCGCTCGCCTCGCCGAATTCGGCGCTGCGCTCGCCCAGCGGCAGCCAGATGAAGTTCGTCTCGCTCGGCGGCACCGCGTAGCCCGCGGCGAGCAGCGCGTCCCGCACCCGGTCGCGTTCGAGCACGAGAGTGTGTGTGCGGTCCAGCAATTCGTGCCGCGACTCCAGCGACGCGATCGCCGCGGCCTGCGCGACCCGGTTGACGCTGAACGGGATGTGCACCTTCATCAGCGCCGTGATCACCGCCGGATCGCCCACCGCGTATCCGACGCGCAGCCCGGCCAGCCCGTAGGCCTTCGAGAAGGTACGCAGCACAACGACATTGGGGCGGGTGCGGCCCAATTCGACGCCGTCCGGGTAGTTCTCCTCGGCCAGCCGCATGTATTCGAAATACGCCTCGTCCAGCACGATCAGCACCCGCTCGGGGACCGCGTCCAGGAAGCGGATCAGCTCGGCCTTGCCGACCGCGGTGCCGCTCGGGTTGTTCGGATTGCAGACGAAGATCAGCTTGGTGCGCTCGGTGACCGCCGCGGCCATCGCGTCCAGGTCGTGCACGTGCGCCGCGGTCAGCGGCACCTGCACGGCGGTCGCGTTGCCGACCTTGGTGACGATCGGATAGGCCTCGAACGAGCGCCAGGCGAACAGCACCTCGTCGGTCGACGCGTCACAGGTGATCTGCACCAGTTCCTGGCACAGCGCGACACTGCCGCAGCCGACCGCCACGTTCTCCTGCGTGACCCCGAGGAAATCGGCCAGCGCGGCCCGCAATTCGAGCGCCTGGTTGTCCGGATACCGGTTGGCCTGCTCGGCCGCCTCGGCGATCGCCTTGGCCGCGGTCGGCAGCGGACCGAAGGTGGTCTCGTTGCTGGCGAGCTTCACCGCGCCGGGATGGTTGCGGCCGGGGACATACGCCGGAATCGAGTCGAGGTCCGGCCGGGTTGACGCTGTCACACACCAACCATAGGTGGCCGCGCGCAAAGCATGGCCCGCGTACCGGAAATTCTGTGGCCGATGGCCCCTCAGCAGCAATTTCTACCGAAGATCACGAAGTCGCCCTACGCTGGTTTCATGTCGGGCACCTACAACGACCTAGCCCCCCTGCGCCGCGACGAACCGTCGCCCGAACCCGCGACCGACTCGATACGCCGGGCCGCCGATATCCAGGTGCCCATCATCGTGGTCGAACCCGAGGGCAATGCTCGCGGCGGCATCGTGATGCTGCACGAATCCCGCGAGTTCACCGGGGCGCTGCTGGCCCTGATGAGCGCGCTGGCCTCGGAGGGCTGGACGGTGGTCGCGCCCAACCTGTTCCATCGGACCAGTCGCGAGTCCGTCGCCGAGGTGTTCGGCGACGAGCTCTTCGACGACTTCGACGCCTGCTTCGACTGGCTGACCCGGCACGGTGTGTTCCCCGACACCATCGGGGTGCTCGGCTTCGACTCGGCCGGCACCGCCGCGTTCCTGGTCGCCACCAACCGCCCGGTCGGCGCGGCGGTCAGCGTCGCGGCGCCCGGCATCGTCGAGCCGCTCACCGACCAGGCCGACGCCTTGGTCCGGGTCGCCCCGCACCTGCAAGCGCCGTGGCTCGGACTGTTCGGCACCGACGACCCCGCCACCCCGCCCGTCGAGGTCGAGCGACTCCGCGACGCCACCGGCCGCGCCGCCGTCGCCAGCCTGGTCGTCAGCTACCCCGGACTCCGGCATCGCGCCGACCATCCGGCCACCGAAGACGACTACGGTCTGGTCGACTCACAAACCCGGATTTTCGACTGGTTCGACAGCAACTTACGCTGATAACCAGCCGTTTTGCGATCTGGACAACAGCTACTGTAATCTTCATGCTCGGCGGTTCGAAAGGACCGGTGCCCTCGAAGAGAAGGCTCCAGGAGGCGTGCCAGAGCGGCCGAATGGGACTCACTGCTAATGAGTTGTCCCTTCACGGGGACCGGAGGTTCAAATCCTCTCGCCTCCGCCACAACCCGGGTAACCGGTACCACAACTGAATAACCACGCGGCTGTAGCTCAACGGATAGAGCATCTGACTACGGATCAGAAGGTTAGGGGTTCGAATCCCTTCAGCCGCACAAGATGAAAGCCTTGGCAATCCAATTGCCAAGGCTTTCATCATTTCTCGCTATGGCTCGAGCATCCGGCCTTGCGCTAGGTCGGCGAGGTTCCATCGAGTGGCGATGTCATCGTCTCGCGTCCAGTGGCCGTATCGCACGATCTCGGCGCTCATCCGGTGTGCGGTCAGGAGCCGCGAGAGGTGTTCGAACTCGACCGGTGTCACGAAGGCCAAGTAGTGGTTCTGGCCGGATTCCAGCGACGCCAGGACGGTGCCGAGGGCGAAGGCGTGCTCACCGACCTGTTCGAGGAACGCTTCGACATGACCGACGCGAGTGCCGGCCGGCAGGACGAAGGGGTCGGCCCAATCCCAGGGCAGCGCTGTGGGATAGGAGCTCAGTGAGGTCAACTGCGCGCGGACCGACTGGAGATCGGCGTCGCGGGAGATGACCGCGATATCCGCCGTCCCTTGTGGAGATTCGGCGTAGCGAAAAGATTCGACCCCTTCCGGGGTGAGGTGTGCCCGTCGCTGCGCTGTGATCGCCCGCACGCGGGACTCGGCATCGGGTTGCCGGCGGACCCAATCATGGGAGTGGGCCGCGCTCTGCGAGGTCTGGCGCACTATCCGGTCCGGTTCGGGCGGGGCGGGCCAGAACTGCAGGAGGTAACGGTCCTGTAGTGGCTCATCGTCGAGTCGGACGTCCTTCGCTCGCGCCTGATCCATGCCTCGCGCGCAGTACCGCACCCGGTAGTCGAGCCCTTCCATCAAGTCCAGTTCCCAGGAATCCTCGCCGGCCCACTCCATCAGGAAGCTCTCCTCCGAGAGCGGGTAGAAGGAGACCTCCACGACGTCCTCCCACGCCGGATCCAGTGCGGGAGCTTGACTACGCACTTCGACGGTGAAGCCGACGGTGCCGGTGTGCAAACCGGTGAGCAGGAAAAGTGCGCCGGGCACCGCGGCGCCGCACAGTCCGGAGTTCTGTCCGGCGAACGCCTCGTGCATGCGCGGGCTGGCGTCGCCCGGGTCACTGACGACGTAGATCTGGCTGTAGGAGACGCCCACTTCGCCATCGAGTCTGAACACTTCTCACACCATCCCCACCGTCGAGAGCCCACCATCGGCCGGCAACAAGGCCCCAGAGGTCATCTCGCCAAGGTCGGTGCCGGCCAGCTCGAGGGCGTTGGGGGCGACCGGAATATGGCGCGGTCTGGTTCGAGAACAGATCATGCCCGGCAGCGTAGAGAAGCCCACTGACACGGTTCCCGAAGTCGGTGGCGAAATCGTCGGTGCGCTAGGGGTTTCCAGGCTGCTATGGGTGATCGGTTCGGAAAGCTCTGCGGTATGCGCCCGGGGTCGTGCCCAGAGCGCGGAGGAAGCGTCTGCGGAGATTGGTGGGGGAGGACAGTCCCACTCGGCGGGCTACGGCGTCCAGGGGGAGGTCGGTGGTCTCCAGGAGTTCCCGGGCGACGGTGATTCGTTGGGCGAGTAGCCATTGACCGGGGCCGACGCCTAGTTGGTCGGTGAAGCGGCGGGCGAGGGTGCGCGGGGAGACGGCGGCCTGAGTGGCCAAGTCCTCGACGGTGAGTGGTTCGTCGAGTCGTGCGGTTATCCATTCCAGTAGTGGTGCCAGGGAGCCGTCGATCTGGATGGGGTGCGGGGGTGCGGCGTATTGCAGCTGGCCGCCCTCGCGGTGAGGCGGCATGACCATGCTGCGGGCGAGTTGGGCGGCGTAGCGGGCGCCTTGATCGGCGCGGACCAGGTGCAGGCATAGGTCGATGCCGGCTCCGGCGCCCGCGCTGGTGGCGATGTCGCCGTGGTCGACGTAGAGGACATCGCGGTCGATGTGGATGGCTGGGAAGCGGGTCGCCAGTTCGTCTGTCCGGGCCCAATGGGTGGTCGCGCGTCGTCCGTCGAGCAGGCCGGTGTGGGCCAGGACGAAGGCGCCGGAGCAGATGCTGACCAGCCTCGCGCCGCGGGCGTGGGCGCGTTGCAATGATTCGATCAGGACTGGTGAGGGTGTCTCTTCGGTGGGCAACCAGCCGGGGATGAGCACCGTGTCCGCCCGGTCGAGCGCGTCGAGGCCGTCGGTCACGAGCATGGCGTACCCGGCGTAGGTCGGGACCGGTCCGGGCTGCTCCGCGCACACGCTGAACTCGTAGCGCGTCGGCAGTCCGCCGCGCTCGAGCCCGAACACCTCGGCCGCGCAACTGAGTTCGAAGGTCGACTGCGGAGCGTGAACCAGCGCGACGACTTTGTGCATGGCAGAAAAGTACCTCGAGATGTCATTTCTGACACTCGGCAGCGGTCCTCGTTGCCGCGAGGCTGGCTGCATGACGACAGAGCTGAACATGTCCGGCTACGAATGGTCCAACGCGCAGGACGCCGCGGTGCGCGAGCTCTTCCCCGGCATCCGCGCGCGGTCGCTGTGGGCCGGGGACAACGGCGCGAAGGCGTATTTCCTCGAGCTGGATCCGAATTCCTGCTGGTCGGGAATCGACGTGCACGAACCGGGACCCGAGGAGGTGTTCGTGGTGTCCGGTGTATTCAACGACGGGGTCCGGGACTATCCCGCGGGTTCGTTCATCCACGCACCGGCCGGTTCCTCGCACATTCCGCAGACGACGACCGGGTGCACGCTGTTCGTTTTCTATCCCGAGGGCTGAGCGCCTGCCAATGGAATTGGGGTCGGCGGAACCTGTCACTTCCACGTGGAATCGGCCGATACATTGCGGTGATGGTCCAACGAACGGAGATCGGAATGACAGCAAGCTGGCGCCGCATCATCAGTAGTTCGGCCCTACTAGGAATTGCGGCGGCCGCGGTCGTCGCCACCGCCGGTTCGGCCGCCGCCGAACCGCGGGACTGTGTCCTCGATCGATCGGTGACCGGCGCGACCGGCTTCTGCCCCGGCGGCGACGGGTACTTCACCGTGGAAGCCGACTGCATCGGCGTCTTCGTCACCCGGGGCGGCATCGGCGTCGGTCCCTACCGGCAATCGAGCCAGCGCAACGCCTACGCGGGCCCGCATCCGGAGATGGACGCGACCCAGACCCACCCGCGCGCCGAGTGCAACGAATTCATCACCGGGCACTTCGGCATCGCCACCGATGCCCGGCTGTACGAAACCTTCCGCTGACCTCAGCCCACACCTACGGAGAGACCATGCGACACCGCAACTGGCTCGTTCGGATCCCGGTCGTCGGGGCGCTGCTCGTCGGCGCGCTGCTCGCCACCAATGCGACCGCCACGGCCGACGATGCCCTCGGCACCCAGCTGGGGTACACCAACACCCTCTGCTACGACCCGCTCACCTTCGCGACGATCACCGGCAATGCCGGGAACCGTCCCGATGTCGGCGGACCGGGCGCCGCCAGCGTTTGGTACGGCATCCAGCACTACCTGTTCGTGTACCCGCCGTGCACCGTGACCGTCTTCGCGAACTGGCGCAATCTCACCACCGGCGACTCCGGCTCCGTGCCGGTCTTGGTCAGCGGCGGTTGGGGATTCGCGCTGCCGATGAATCCGGGCGCGGTCGGGCGCGCCGATCTGCCCACCGGCCGTGGCCGCATCAGCATCACGACCACGACGGACCGCCCGCATCAGGCCTTGCCCGCCTTCGAATTCACCGTTCGCTGACCTGAGCCGAACGAACAGCCCCGCCCCTCGAATCCATCGAGGGGCGGGGCTGTTCCGGTCGAGGAGCTATTTCCAGGCGGGCAGCGCGGGAAGGTCGCCGGTGAGGTCGGCGCCGTTCGATCGGCCCAGCAGCCAGGCGGCGAGCGCGGCAGCGGTACCGGTGACGGTGGTGGCAGGGGCGGCGGTGCCGACGAGGCCGGTGAAATCGGTGTCGGTGGCGCGCAATTCGAAGGCCGGCACCGGTTCGGTTGCGGCGGTGGTGATTCGGTTCATGTCGACGGTCGCCTGCTGCAGGATGCGGGCGGTGAACGGGGCGGGCCAATCGGTGGGCGTGTACCCGACATTCAGGTCGACGTGGTGAATCTCCACCTCCTGCAACCGCATCCAGCGCACCTCGCTAGCGGGGATCGGACGCCCTTGGCGGGTGCGGACTTCCGCGTGCCAGGTGTCCTCGGTCAGTGAATTCGCCAGCGCGAGCCACCGTTTCGTGGCGGCCTCGTTGTCGACGAGTTGTTCGGCGGCGGGTCGCGGAGCGCCGGCATCGATGTCGAAGTCGCGCAGATACATGCTCGCGTATTGCAGGATTTCCACCCCGGTATGCGCCCACAGCAACAGATTCAGCAGGCTGTCGGCATTGCGGGCGAGGTGCGCGAGCACGTGCCCGCGACTCCAGCCGGGCAGCAGCGAGGCCTCGGCCACGTCGTCGTTGCCGAGCTTGCGCATGGCGTCGAGGAGACGGTCGGTCGCCTCGGCGAGGGTGTCGAGTGAGACGGGATCTTCCGGCAGGGCACTGGTCACAACAGCGACCCTAGCGATCCGGATCGGACCCCGTCGCACTTCACCGGGAGCTACTCGCCGACGATGGCGTCGGCCTCGATCTCCACCAGCAGGGCGGGCGTGATCAGGGCGCTGATCTCGTACATGGAGGTGGCCGGGCGGATCTCGCCGAAGACCTCGGCGTGCGCCTTGGCGACCTCGGGCCAGCGGGCGATGTCGGTGACGAAGATGCGGGTGCGCACGACGTCGGCGAGGCTCGCGCCGGCCTCGGTGAGGGCGGCCGCGATGCGGCGCAGGGTTTCCCGGGTCTGCTCGCCGATATCGTCGCCGCCGACCGCGGTGCCGCCGGTGACCGAGGCGGTGCTGCCGCTGACCGCGATGTGATTGCCGATCCGGACGGCGCGGCTGTAGCCGACGATGTCTTCGAATTCGGAGCCGGAGGAGATGTTCACGCGTGCGGTCATGGCGACAGCATCGCATGCGCGCCGATCGGCACCGAATTGTCACCTCCGCGTCGGCCAGAAGTCGGATCGACGCGGTAGGCAGTCCCAGTGAAAGCTCATTCTCGTCCTCGCATCACCGCCGTCGCCGTCCTCTGTGCCGGCGTGCTGGCCGCAGGCTGCTCGTCCGCGGACTCGGCCGACTTCACCGCCACCAAGGATCAGCCGCTGGTGATCTCCCTGGACGACCTGCTCGCCAAGACGGGTGGCAGCGCCGCCGTCCGCATCGCCGATCCGGAGCACGGCACGCTGAGCCGCCGGGTGGACGGCGCGGTCGTCTACACGCCGAAGGCCGGGTACACCGGATCCGACACCTTGAAGGTGACCACCACCGACGCGGTTCGCCTGTACACCACCGACATTCCGCCGCTCGGCGAGTTCGGCGGAACGACGGTGCAGGGCAGCGGCTTCGGCTCGGCCTGGACTCCGGTGCCCGGCAGCAAGGACGAGTTCTACGGCCTGACCGACCGCGGCCCGAACGTGGACGGCCCGGGCAAGAACGAGAAGCTTTCCCCGACCGCGAGTTTCGTGCCCAAGATCGGCAGGTTCAAGCTGGTCGGCACCCGCGCGGTGCTGCAATCGAGCCTGGACCTGCACACCAAGGCGGGCGTCCCGTTCAACGGGCAGGTCGATGTCGCCGCGAACACCGGCGAGACGATCAAGGACCTGGCCGGAAACGTGTTGCCGCCCACCGATCACGGCCTCGATCCGGAGGGCCTGGTCGCACTGCCCGACGGCACCTTCTGGGTCTCCGACGAATACGGCCCGTTCCTGGTGCATTTCGATGCCAAGGGCGGCGAGCTCGAGCGCCTCGCGCCGGGATCCGGCCTGCCCAAGGAGCTTTCGCTGCGCACCCCGAACCAGGGCATGGAGGGCCTGACCATCACGCCCGACGGCAGCACCCTCGTCGGCCTGGTGCAGAGCGCGCTGAACACGCCCGGTCTCAGCGGATCCGCGAAGGAGGTGCCGCTGACCCGGCTCGTCACCGTCGATCTGAAGACGAAGGCGCAGAAGGAATTCGTGGTTCCGCTGGAGAACCCGAAGAGCACCAAGGTCGCCGACTCGGAGGTCACCGCGTTGAGCGCGACCACCTTCCTGGTCGACGAGCGTGACGGCAATCTGGCGCCCAAGGCGGACAAGAAGCTGTGGACCGTCGACATCGCCAACGCCACCGACGTCGGCCCCGACTCGAAAGTGCCCGGCGCGCACTACGATCCGGAACACGGCGGCCTGCTGATCGACGGCAAGCCACTGGAGACCCTGGTCGGCACCGTCTCCACCACCGACGGTGTCGCCGGACTGACCAAGGCGGGCGTCACCCCGGCGGCCAAGCCCAAGAACCTCGACCTGAACGGCTTGGTCAAGGATCTCGACGCCGACGGAAAGTTCTTCGGCCACGACAAGATCGAGGGCGTGGCCACCTTGGACGGCGGCAAGACGCTCTACATCTCCAACGACAGCGATTTCGGTCTGGCCGGTAGCAAGGGCGACCAGCCGCCGTTCGGGCTGAAGCCCAAGACGCTGCCCAACGGCGTGCAGGACAGCGGCGAGATCCTCTTCGTCGACACCACCAAGCTGCCGGCCAAGACCGCCGAGCACACCGTCAAGCTGACGGTGAAATAGCTAGTCGTTCGGGTCGATCCACTCCCGGCCTTCGAGGATGACCGCCGCGGCCAGCGTGATCAGCCACAGCGACATCGACCCGACCTGGATCCGCTGGGCGATGCCGAGCGCGTAATTGCCGGGCAGGTTGTCGGCGACCAGCATCCACACGGTCGCCGCCGACCCGACCACCAGCACGACCAGCCCGGCCTCGCGCAGGATCCGCCAGCGGTGATAGCGGAAAGCGGCCAGGCTGAACGCGAAGGTGGCGACGGCGATCGAGGTGACCGCGATGGTGCTCGACAGTGCGTGCGGCTGGTGTAATTGCGGGAAAAGCTCGCTGCCGCCGCCGCACCCACTGTCGCTCGCGGTGCAGTCCTTCAGGGGTAGCAACACATCGGCGATCGTGGCCGCGCCGAAGCAGAACAGCGCGACCCAGCCGATCGTGGTGAACCGGCGGCGCGGGAAAATCAGCAGTCCGCCGATCGCGGCGGGGATCAGCACCGCGCCGACGATCTTGTCGGCGGTCGCGAACACCGCACGGTATGGCTTTCCCTCGGCGTCCAGCTCGCTGAGGAACGAGTTGACCGGGTCGACGTCGATCTTCAGCACGAACTCCAGCACCCAGGACGAGTAGCAGACTCCCGCGATCAGGATTGCCGCCGCGATCACCAAGGACGCCACCCGCACGCGCCGTTCGGCGATCTTTTGGCTATCTGTCACGGACCCATTCTCCTACCTGCCACTGGACCGATGTTCAAACCGTAGGTCAGTGCGGCGGCCGAGTCATGGGATCACCACCGCGATGGGATCAAACACACGCCTTTGCCACGCACTACACAGGCTCCTGTCAGGTTCGGCGGACAGGCTGTCAGTGAAGCGTTCACTAGGAGGTCCCCATGATCGGCTACGCAACCGCTGCCGCCGGAGTCATCGTGATGACGGTGATGGTGGCGTCGAGCTACCTCGCCGCCCATGCCCCGCGCACATTGGTCCGGGTCAAGTCCCGCTAGTCCGGCCCAGCGCGGCCTGCACCCGATCGGCCGCGGCGCCGGATTCCTCGTGCTCCCACACCCGGATCACCTGCCAGCCCGCCTCGATCAGCGCCGCGTCGGTCGCCCGGTCCCGGGCCACGTTGCCGGCCAGCTTGGCGGCCCACCATTCCGCGTTGTTGCGCGGATCGGTGGCGTGTTGCGGACAGCGATGCCAGAAGCAGCCGTCTACGTAGACCGCGACCTGAAGTCGCGGGAACACCAGATCGGCGCGCCGCCGCTGCCCCCGGATCGGTGCCCGATCGACGAAATACCGCAGCCCGCGCCGGTGCAGTTCGCGACGTAAGGCCAGCTCAGGCTTGGTTCCGGTGCGTCGCTGCTTGGACATGCGGGCACTGGTCGCCGCGTCGGTGGTGGGGCGCTGCGCGGGTTTCGGAAATCGTTGCGCGTCCTCGGGCGCGTCGCCGGACGAACCCGGCGCCGCATCCGATCGCCGGCTCATGCCGCCCAGCCACCCATCCGATCGAGATGGCTCTCCACGTCGTCGAGGAAGCCCGGCGGAAACCGCAGGCTGCCCATGCTGGTCCGGCGCAGGAACCCGGCGGTCGCCCGGGCCGAGAGCAGCCGCGAGTCGGTGAGGAAGTTGCGCAGATCCTCGTACGGTTCGTGCACCGGCCAGGTCGAGACCGGCACCCGATAGGCCACCCCGTTGTGCCCCCAGGCCGCCACCGGCCACGGCGTTCCCGGCGGTAGCGGCTGGTCACCGGGAATCGGATGCAGCGGTGCCGCCAGCCGGGAGCCGACCCAGTCGGCCATCCGCACGCTCACCGCATTGCCGACCAGCTTCCATCGATGCCCCTGCCGGACGCCGAGCACCTCACCGGCGGGCGCGGTCCAATCGGCGTCGAAGCCTTGCAGCCGTTCCACATCGACCAGACCGGGCGTGACGATCTCGCCGGACGGCAGCCGCACCGCGGGCGGACTGGCGATGCCGAGCGCGGATCCGCCCTTCACCGTCGGCACCGCGTTCACCGCCCAGCCGAGCCCGCGCACGCCCTCGGTCCAGTAGAACCCGCACGGGTCGCGATCGGGGTCGCCGACGATCCGCGGCCCCGCGTCGTCGCCGAACAGCACCCCGCGCGGGTCCTCGGTCCTGGAGGCCAGCATCAAGACCCGCTGACGGCGCTGTGGCAGGCCGAACGCCCGCGCGTCCACCACCCGATAAGCCCAGGTGTAGCCGAGCTCCTCCAGGGCCGTGGTGATGTGCCGCATCGCCGCGCCGCGACCGAGCTGCAACATGAACGGGACGTTCTCGATCAGCAGCCAGCGCGGCCCGCGCTTGCGCCGCACCAGCCGGAACACCTCGTCGACCAGGCCCGACCGCTTGCCGGTGATGCCCGCGGTGCGTCCGGCCTGGGACAGGTCCTGGCAGGGGAAACCGGCCGCGACCAGCTCGGTGCCTGCGGGTAGCGCGCGCAGGCCGGTGATGTCGGAATGCAGTGGCACATCAGGGAACCGGGCGGCCAGCACCCCCTGTGCGCCCGCGTCGATCTCGCACAGCAGCTCGGTCTGCCAGCCGTTATGGCCGAGGCCGAGCTCGAGCCCGCCGATCCCGGCGGACAGCCCGACCATCCGCGCGCCCGTCACCGACCGTCCCTTCCTCGCGTCTTCGGTCGAGACGCCGCCGACGTCGCCCCGTGCCCGGGGAGAGGTTACTCGAGTTGCCGGGTGCCGGTCGCGAACAGCGCCATGACGGCGTGACCGAGCGACCGCGAAGGTCGCCTGGTACCGTCCGCGTGTCAGCAACTCGATCGGTCTGCTGCTGCTCGATAATGCTTATCGGCCGATCGACTATGCGGCCCTGATGACAGGCTCGGCAGGCTGATCTGCCTGCGCTCCAGCGCTATACGCGCGGATGCCGCCCCACGTGCTAGGCGGCGCGTCCGCATGCGAAATGCAACTGCTCCACAAGGTTTTGAGCTCGACAAATTTCTTAGTCGTCACGCTAGGGAAAGTGAGCGAACATGCAGATACCTTCGAAAAACAGGAGCTTTCCCAACGTCGTCGTGACCAGCCTGGCCGCGACGACCTCGATCGCGGGCGACGTCGACTCGACCTGGAAAGGCCTGCTCAACGGCGAGAGCGGCATCGACGTCCTGGAGGACAGCTTCATCGAGCAGTTCGAGCTGCCGGTCCGCATCGGCGGTCACCTGAAGGTCTCCCCGGCCGACAGTCTCACCCGGGTCGAGGCGCGCACCCTGTCCTACGTGGAGCAGATGGCCACCGTGCTGAGCCGTGAGGTGTGGCGCAACGCGGGCAGCCCGGAGGTGGACAAGACCCGGCTCGGCGTCGCCATCGGCACCGGACTCGGCGGCGGCGAGTACATCATCGACGCCCGCGACCGGATCAAAAACGGTGGCTACCGCAAGATTTCGCCGCTGACCGTGCAGCGGATCATGCCCAACGGCTCGGCCGCGTGCGTCGGCATCGAGCTCGGCGCGGGAGCGGGCGTGGTGACGCCGGTATCGGCCTGCTCGTCCGGCTCGGAGGCGATCGCCAACGCGTGGCAGATGATCGTGATGGGCGACGCCGACATGGTGGTCACCGGCGGCGTCGAGGGTTCCATCCAGGCGGTGCCGATCGCGGCGTTCACCATGATGCGCGCGATGAGCACCCGCAACCACGATCCGAAGAGCGCCTCGCGCCCGTTCGACACCGACCGCGACGGCTTCGTGTTCGGCGAGGCGGGCGCGATGATGATCATCGAGACCGAGGAACACGCCAAGGCGCGCGGCGCGACCATCCACGCGCGAATCATGGGGGCGGGCATCACTTCCGACGCCTTCCACCTGGTCGCGCCCGATCTGGAGGGCAAGGGTGCGGCGCGCGCGATGACCAGGGCGATCGAGAAGGCCGGGCTGACGAAAAAAGATGTGACGCACGTCAACGCGCACGCCACCGCGACGCCGATCGGGGATACCGCTGAGGCGCAAGCCATTTCGTCGGCGGTGGGCAACCACGCCTCGGTCTACGCGCCGAAATCCGCACTCGGGCACTCGATCGGCGCGGTCGGCGCGCTCGAGTCCGTGATCACCGTGCTGTCCATTCGCGACGGCATCGTCCCGCCCACCCTGAATCTGGACAATCAGGACCCGCAAATCGATCTCGACGTGGTCAAGGGCCAGAGCCGGCCGGGTCGGATCGATTACGCCGTGAACAACTCGTTCGGTTTCGGCGGACACAACGTAGCGATCGCCTTCGGGCGGTACTGAGCGTCGGAAGGCTGCGCACCTGCTAGCCTTCCCGACGCTTCGTTATCGACCTGTGTTCGGTGTAACTGCACGGCCTGTGTGCGTGCTTTGGCAAAAGGATAAGGCGATGATCGACGAGACCTTCGACGACTATTTGGACGACCAGGGCAATATCAAAATCCGCGGTGACAAGACCCTGATCGACTTCGTCGACAAGCACAGCGCGGAGAACGGCGACGACCTCGCCTACCGCTATATCGACTATTCGCGGGAACGCGACGGCGAGTACCACGAGCTGACCTGGCGGCAGTTCGGTGTCCGGCTACGAGCCGTCGCGGCTCGACTGCAACAGGTGACCCAGCCCGGTGACCGGGTGGCGATTCTGGCGCCGCAGGGACTCGACTATGTCGTCTCCATTTTCGCGGCCGTCTACGCGGGCAATATCGCGGTGCCGCTGTTCGACCCGGAGGAGCAGGGGCACACCGACCGGCTCACCGCGGTGCTCAGCGACTGCACGCCGGCGGCGATCCTCACGGTCGGCTCCGCGGCGGGCGGTGTGCGGAACTTCTTCCGGCATCTGCCCGCGGCGCAACGGCCGCGGATTATTGCGGTGGAAGCGATTCCGGACAGCGTCGGCGCGATGTGGGTGCGGCCCGATATCAATATCGACAGTGTGGCCTACCTGCAATACACCTCCGGCTCCACCAGAACGCCTGCGGGCGTGGAGATCACGCACCGGGCGGTCGGCACCAATCTGTTGCAGATGATCGATGCCATTGGCGTGAAAGAGAATTCGCGCGGCGTCACCTGGCTGCCGCTGTTCCACGACATGGGGCTGCTGTGCGTGATTCTGCCGACCGTCGGCGGCGGATTCATCACCATTATGTCGCCGAGCGCGTTCGTCCGCCGCCCCTATCGCTGGATCAAGGAACTGGCCGCCGCCTCCGACGGCGCCGGAACTTTCGCCGCGGCACCGAATTTCGCGTTCGAGCACGCGGCGGCGCGAGGTAAGCCGAAGCCGGGCGAAGAACTCGACCTGTCGAATGTGATCGGGTTGATCAACGGCAGCGAGCCGGTGTCGGTGTCCTCGATGAAGAAGTTCAACGAGGCGTTCGCGCCGTACGGCCTGCCGAAGACGACGATCAAGCCCTGCTACGGCATGGCCGAGGCGACGCTGTTCGTGTCGGCGACCAAGGCCGAGGACGAGGCCAGGGTGGTGTATGTCGACCGCGCCCAACTGAATTCGGGCCGGATGGTCGAGGTCGAGCCGGACGCCGACAATGCGATCGCCCAGGTGTCCTGTGGATATGTGGCGTTGTCGCAGTGGGCCACCATCGTCGATCCGGACACCGGCGTCGAGCGCGCGGACGGCGAGGTCGGCGAGATCTGGCTGCACGGCGAGAACATGGGCATCGGCTACTGGGGTAAGCCCGACGAGACCGCGGCCACCTTCCAGGCCAAGCTGGCCGCCCGGCAGCCGGACGGCAGTCACGCGGCGGGCACGCCCGAGGACGCGCACTGGATGCGCACCGGCGACTACGGCGCGTACCTCGACGGCGAGCTCTACATCACCGGCCGGGTGAAGGACCTGGTCATCGTCGACGGGCGCAATCACTACCCGCAGGACCTGGAGTTCTCGGCGCAGGAATCCAGCACCGCGCTGCGACCCGGTTTCGTCGCGGCATTCTCGGTGCCCGCCAACGAACTTCCGGCGCTGGTCTTCGAGAAGGGCAGCCACTCCGGCCTGAAGTTCGACGCCGACGACAACTCCGAGCAGTTGGTCATCGTCGCCGAACGCAACACCGGCGCGGGCAAGCTGGAGACCGAACCGGTCGCCGACACCGTGCGCGCGGCCGTCTCCCAGCGGCACGGCGTCACCGTGCGGGACGTGCTGCTGGTGCCCGCGGGTTCGATTCCGCGGACCTCCAGCGGCAAGATCGCCCGCCGGGCCTGCCGGGCCGCGTATCTGGACGGCACGCTGCGCGGTGGCTACCAGCAGCAGGCCTTCCCGGACGCGCCGGCCGAGCGGGAAAGCGCGGGCGTCCGCTAGAGCCGGACCTCGTTCGAATATTCGAATTCACCGACCTCGGCGCCCAGGATCTGGGCGCCGAGGTCGTTTCGTTACGCGCGTCACCCCTTGACCTGAAGATTACTCGAGGTTGTTTGCTTGCTCCATGACGGACAGCGCGACCTGCGGACAAGCGGTGATATCCAGCACGAACGCGGCCGCGGGGGAATCGGCGGGGCCGGAAAATCGGTTGGCTGATCGGGGCGATGCTGCCACCCTGAAATGTCGGACCTGGGTGCGAACATCACCGAGTGCGCCGGTTCTCGCCACCACCATCCACAGACCTCTAGGGGGCACTATGTCAGTTGCACTGGATGTCGCGACCGCCGATCCGGAGGCCGACAGACCGGAGCGGCCCGCCGCGTCCGCGCCGGGCCGCCTGCAATCGCTGCGCCGTTTCTGGCCGTACGTGCGCCCGTACCGGCGTGCGCTGCTCGGCGCGACCACGCTCGCGGTCCTCTCGTCGCTGACCGCCATCGTCATCCCGTTGATCATCGCCAAGATCATCGACGGACCGATCGCGCACCGCGATTTCGCCGGTGTACTCGCGCCGGTCGCGCTGGTGCTCGCGCTCGGCTTGCTGGAGGCCTTCGGCGTGTGGGGCCGCCGCTGGCTGGTGTCCAAGCCGGCCACCATGGTCGAGATCACCATGCGCGCCAAGATCTTCCGCAAGTTGCAGTCGCTGGCGATCGGACGCCACGACGCCTGGGAGTCGGGTCAGCTGCTCTCGCGCGCGGTCGACGACATGGCCACCCTGCGCCGCTTCGTCGCGTTCGCCGGGCCGTTCCTGATCATCCACTTCGTGCTGATCCCGGTCGGCCTGGTGGTGCTGCTGTTCCTGAACTGGCAGATCGGGCTGATCTTCGTGATCATCGCGATCCCGTTGACCTACATCTGCGTTCGGTTCGAGCGCGAGTACTCGATCGCGTCGCGACGGTCGCAGGACCAGTCCGGCGACCTGGCCACCACCGCCGAGGAATCGGCGCAGGGCGTGCGCGTGCTGAAGGCGTTCGGCCGCGGCGTGTTCTTCGGCGGCCGGTTCCTCGCGCAGTCACGCGAGTTGCAGAAGACCGAGATGTTCAAGGTGCGCCTGGACGCGCGGCTGTGGTCGGCCATGACCGGCCTGCCGCAGCTGGCCATCGCGTTCGCGCTCGGCTACGGCGGCTACGCCGTGGTGCAGGGCTCGATGACGCTCGGCACCCTGGTCGCGGCGATCACCCTCGCCAACTTCCTGCAGTGGCCGATCATCTGGACCGGCTTCCTGCTGGCCGAGCTGAACGACGCGCGCACCGCGGGCGATCGGTACTGGGAGATCATCGACACCCCGGTCGACATCGCCGACCCGGCCGATCCGGTGGAACTGCCGGAGACGGTGGTCGGCGAATTGCGGCTGGAGGGCGTGAAGTTCGCCTTCCCGGACGCGAAAGGGGAGGTGCTGCACGATGTTTCGCTCAAGATCCGCCCCGGTGAGACGGTCGCGCTGGTCGGCGCGACCGGTAGCGGAAAGACCGCGCTGCTCAACCTGATTCCGCGGCTCTACGACGTGTCCGGCGGCGTGATCACCATCGACGGCATCGACATCGCGACCATGCGGCTGGCCGATCTGCGCTCGCTGGTGTCGGTCGCTTTCGAGGAGCCGGTGCTGTTCTCGGCGAGCGTGCGGGAGAACGTCGCGCTCGGCGACCCGTCCGCCACCGACGCCGACGTGCGGCGCGCGCTGGACGTCGCGCAGGCCACCGAGTTCGTGGACCACCTGCCGTGGGGACTGGACACCAGGATCGGCGAGCAGGGACTGAGCCTGTCCGGCGGTCAGCGGCAGCGACTCGCGCTGGCCCGCGCCGTGTTGAGCGGGGCGGGGGAGGGCAATCGCACCCGGATCATGGTGCTCGACGATCCGCTGTCCGCGCTGGATGTGGAAACCGAAGAGCGGGTGCAGGAACGGCTGCGCACCGTGCTGGCCGGCGCGACCACCCTGCTCGTCGCGCATCGCCCCTCGACGGCCGCGCTGGCCGACCGGGTCGCGGTGCTGGCCGACGGCCGGATCGTCGCCGAGGGCACCCACGATCAACTGCTGCGCAGCAGCAGCCGATATCGAGAACTGATGGGAGGTGAGGAGCAGTGAGCACGGAGACGGTCGTGTCGAAAGACGCGGTGACGGAAGCGGATTCGGTCATTCAGCGGGACGAGGCCGCCGATTGGCGCGGCATCGCCAGCGAGGACAAGGAGGTCACCCAGGCCGGAAACCTGGTGCTGGCCGGGCGATCCCGGCGACTGCTGCTCGACCTGGTCCGCCCGTATCGCAAGCTGGCGGCGCTCGCGCTGGTGCTCATCGTGGTGGACAACGCCGCGATGGTGTCCGCGCCGCTGTTCATCGCGCACGGGCTCGACAACGGCATCGGCGAAGGGCGCAAAGGGAATTGGACCCCGCTGACCTGGGCGGTCGGCGGGTACTTCGGCGCGGTGCTGATCGGCGGACTGACCACGTTCCTGTTCCTGCGGGTGTCCGGCAAGCTCAGCCAGAGCGTGCTGTTCGACCTGCGGGTGCGTTCGTTCGCGCACATGCAGCGGCTCAGCGTCGCCTTCCACGAGAAGTACACCTCGGGCAAGGTCGTCGCGCGCCTGACCGGCGACATCGAGACCCTCCAGGAACTGCTGGAGGGTGCGCTGAATCAGGCGCTGAGCGCGATCCTGTCGGTGCTGACCATCGCGGTGCTGCTGATCTACCTGGATCTGACGCTGGCCGCGATCGTGCTGATCGGCTTCGTGCCGCTGGTGTTCGTCACCCGGTGGGCGCAGCGCAGGCAGCGGGCGAGCTACCGGCACACCCGCGGCGCCATCGCGAAGGTGGTCGTGCAGTTCGTCGAGTCGATGGGTGGCATGCGCGCGGTGCAGACCTTCCGCCGCGAGCAGCGCAACGAGTCGGTGCTCGCGCACGAGGACGGCGACTACCAGCAGGCGACCACCAAGGCCATGCGCGGCATGGGCGACTACGCCGGACTGAGCAGGCTGCTCGGCAACCTGACCACGGTGATCATCATCGTGGTCGGCGCGTGGCAGGTGATCGAGGGCCACATCGCGGTCGGCGTGCTCGCGGCATACCTGTTGTACCTCAACGAGTTCTACGGTCCGCTCGACGAACTCGCGCAGGTGTTCAACTCGTATCAGTCCGCGGCCGCGGCGCTGGAGAAGATCTCCGGCGTGCTCGAGGAAGAGCCCTCGGTGGCTGAGCCGGCCGACCCGACGCCGGTGGCGAAGGCGAGCGGCGCGGTGCTGATGGATCGGGTGTCGTTCGGCTACGGCGGCGAGCGTCAGGTGCTGCCGGAGTTCTCCCTGGACATCCCGGCCGGACAGGTCGTCGCGCTGGTCGGCGCCACCGGCGCCGGCAAGTCCACGCTGGCCAAGCTGCTGACCCGGTTCTACGACCCGTCCGCGGGCACGGTCACCCTGGACGGGATCGACCTGCGCCGGATCTCCGACGCCGACCTGCGCCGCAATGTCGTGATGGTCACCCAGGAGTCCTACCTGTTCTCCGGCTCGGTGGCCGACAACATCCGGCTCGGCCGGCCGGACGCCACCGATGCGGAGGTGTTCGCGGCGGCCCGCGCGGTCGGGCTGTACGACTTCGTGCAGGCGCTGCCCGAGGGCTTCGGCACCGACGTGCGCAAGCGCGGCGGCCGGTTGTCCGCCGGGCAGCGGCAGCTGGTCGCGTTCGCCCGGGTGTTCCTGGCCGACCCCGCGGTGATCGTGCTGGACGAAGCCACGTCCAGCCTGGACATCCCGGGTGAGCGGCTGGTGCAGCAGGCCCTGGAGACGGTGCTGCGCGATCGGACGGCGGTGATCATCGCCCATCGGCTGTCCACCGTGGCGATCGCCGACCGGGTGCTGGTGCTGGAATCCGGGCGCGTAGTGGAGGACGGCACCCCGGCCGAGCTCATCGCGGGCACCGGCCGGTTCGCCAGTTTGCACGCGGCGTGGCGGGAATCGCTGGTGTGATGCGGGCTGGTGTGGTGCGGACTAGGGCTCGGTGTCGCTTACGGTAGATACGTGACGATCCCAGCCTCCGAGAGCCAAGCCTCTGGCCCCGATACGCCACCGGCCTCCCGTTGGCCGGCGATTCTCACCTGGCGCGCGCACAACGCGTCCCGGATGGAGTCGGTCCGCGTGACGTTGAACGGCAATCGCATCCGCGCCGCCGGTCGCATGATCGGCGGCGCGTGTGACGACCATCCGGCGTTCAGCGCGTCCTACGACCTGGTCACCGACGAGAGCGGCGCGACCAAGCGCCTCTCGTTGCGCACCACGACCGCGGCCGGCGAACGGCACGCGTCCATCGCCAGGGACGAGGAGAACTACTGGCTGGTCGACGCGGGCGGCAGCCACGTCCGCTCGACCTTCGCCGGCGCGCTCGATGTCGACGTGGTGCTCAGCCCGTTCTTCAACACGCTGCCGATCCGCCGCTTCGACCTGCAGCACGCGGTGCACGACGTCCAGGTCCCGGTCGTCTATGTGCGCCTGCCCGACCTGCTGGTCCAGGAAGCGAGCCTGACCTACAGCGCGGCCGCCGACGGCATCAGCGTGCTGTCCCCGGTCTCCAGCGCGACGGTCACCGTCGACGCGGACGGCTTCCTGCTCGACTACCCGGGCCTGGCCGAGCGCATCTGACAATTCCCGGGCTCAGTTCAACCGGGTGATAACCCCGCCGCGCTGCCCGGCGTCGCGTAAGTTCGCCAGCCAATTGTGGTCACCGGGGTGGATATCGGTGATTTCCCATCGTTGCGCGGTTTCGTAGCGTTCCCTGGCATCGTGTCCGGCCTCGACGAGATCGGCCAGGGAATTGTCTGCGCGCAGGCTGTCGCGGGCGGCGCCGAGCACCGTGAGCGTTTCCTCCAGCACCGCCAGTAGTGCCGCGGAATTCGGTTCACAAATGGCGCGCACGAGATCCGGGGCGGTGGCCGCGACCCGGGTGCCGTCGCGGAACGAACCCGCCGCCAGGCCGAGGGCGAGCGCACCGCCGGCCGCACCGGCCGAGGCCAGCGCCTCGGCCAGCACGTGCGGCAGATGCGAGATCCGGGCGACCGCGCGATCGTGCTCGTCCGCGACCACCGGCACGACCACCGAGCCGCAGTCCAGCGCCAGCCGCGCCACCCTCGTCCACGCTTCGGCATGGGTGCCCTCGTCCACGCCCACCGCCCACACGGCGTCGCGAAACAGGCCGGAATCGGTGGCGGCCCACCCGGATTCGGCGGTGCCGGTCATCGGATGCCCGCCGACATAGCGGGCCGAGAGCCCCTCCTTGCGGACCGCCTCGGCGACCGGCGCCTTCACGCTGACCACATCGGTCAGCACGCAGCGCGGCGCGTAGGTGGCGATGGCGGAGAGCAGGTGCCCGACCGCGGGCATCGGCACCGCGATGACGATCAGCGCGTCCGCATCGGCGGCCCGGGTCAGCGCGGCGGACAGCTCCTCGGTCACGTCGAAGCCGTCCCTGCGCGCGGCCTCCGCGCCGGCCGGCGATCGGTTGAACCCCCAGGCGTCGTACCCGGCGCCGACGGCGGCGCGCAGCAGGGAACCGCCGATCAAGCCGGTTCCGAGGACACACACGGACGCTTTCCCAGCAGAAGTCACCTGAACAGATTCGCATACGACTTCAACATTTCGGCTCGGGCAGACTACCGTTGCGGCCATGGCAGCACAGCGCTCGGGCACGAATAGGGCGGCGTCGGATGATTACGACGACGTAGAAGGGTTCGCAGTGGCGGTTGTCCGCGAAGAAGGCAAATGGCGGTGCAGCCCGCTGAGCCACGATGCGCTTACGGATTTGTCCGCAGCGGAAAACGAACTGAAGGCCTTGCGCAGCTCGGGTGCCGTTTTCGGCCTGCTCGACATCGACGACGAGTTCTTCATCGTGGTCCGGCCCGCGCCCAGCGGTACCCGGATGCTGGTTTCGGACGCGACCGCCGCCATTGATTACGACATCGCCGCGGACGTCCTCGACGCCCTGAATGTGGAAATCCCGGACATCGACCCCGACGAGCTCGACGACATCGAGCCGTGGGAAGAGGGCGACCTCGGCGTGCTCGCCGATCTGGGCCTGCCCGAGCCGGTGCTGAGCGTCATCCTCGCCGACACCGACCTCTACCCCGACGAGCAGCTCGGCATGATCGCCCAACGCCTCGGCTTCGCCGACGAACTCTCGGCGGTGCTGGACAAGCTGCCCCGCTGACGTGCCGGGCCTCGCCGTACCTTCGGACACCGACATGGTGCGTGCCGCGATCGCCGCGGCCGCCGAAGCCGACCCCCGCGACGTTCCCGTCGGCGCAGTCGTATTCGACTCCGCCGGAAGGGAACTCGCCCGCGCGGCGAATGCCCGCGAAGCCCTCGGCGACCCCACCGCACACGCCGAGGTCCTGGCTCTGCGGCGCGCCGCCGAGGTCCACGGCGACGGCTGGCGCCTCGAAGGCGTCACCCTCGCCGTCACTCTCGAACCCTGCACCATGTGCGCAGGTGCCCTCGTCCTCGCCCGCGTCTCCCGCCTCGTCTTCGGCGCCTGGGAACCCAAAACCGGCGCCGTCGGCTCCCTCTGGGACGTAGTCCGCGACCGCCGCCTCAACCACCGCCCCCAGGTCCGCGGCGGCATCCTCGAACCCGACTGCGCCGCCCTCCTCGACACCTTCTTCCGCACCCAGCGCTGACCCCGCCTCGCCGCCCCACCCGCACCTTCCGTGCGTCACATCACACCAGTCCAAGAGCTACCCAGGCGATTTAACGATCCGCCCCCAGTCCGGTATGGTTGTCGGCGGTGGCGTGTCCGAGCGGCCTAAGGAGCACGCCTCGAAAGCGTGTGAGGGGTAACCCCCCTCCGAGGGTTCAAATCCCTCCGCCACCGCCAAAAAGCCCCTCACCTGTTCACACAGGTGAGGGGCTTTTCAGTTCAGGCAACGGCTTGTTTGGCTACCAGCGCTTGTCACGGCAGGCCCGATCCGCCTCAGACTTCCTTCGTCGGCTCCTCGAACAACAGAGTCGGCTCAGTGAGGATGTTCCGGCCTGTTTCGCTCTTGTAGATCTCGTCCACGCTGCCGAACCTGGCGTCGGTGTAGTCCAGATCCAAGCGTGCGGCTGCGAGGCGCACGGCAGACTCACTCGGACCCTCAATTTCCAGGAAAGTCGGTAGAACGGGCCAGGTGTCCAGGTCGAACACGACGTCGTCGAGTTGCCACTCCTCGCGGTAGCTCTCCTGGTATCGGACCTGACGCAGACCGAGTTTGACCAGGATTTCCGCCATGGCGTGCTGGTCTCCCACCGTCGTTTCGATTCGGTGGTGCCATCGATGGTGGTGGCGTCGGTGACCTGCTTGAGTGTCAGCGTGGAGCGAGACCCCTCGTCACGCAGGCGGACCCATGCACCACGAGTCAGTGAATCGTTCTCGAATATCTTGCGGGTCAACAGCGTTCGCGAGAACGACTGGATCGCGCCGAGCTCGGTGAGCTTGGCGCGCAGACCTTCGACGTCTACGGCCAGGAATTTCGCCTCGTACTCATGTTTCATTGCTGCTGTATCCGCCTTCGAGTTGGTCCTTCGGGTCTCGCCTTGCGATCAGCAATCCCATGCGGTGGGTGTGGTCGTCCAACTGCCCCACATGGGCACACTCGGTGAACGCGTCGGGTGTCAAGTCCGGCCGAGTAGGAACGCGACCTTCAGCGCCGAAACCACTTCCCGGGCCGTCTTGTCGCGCCGGGTACAGCTCCCTCCCTCATCCGGAGTGCCATCGAGGGACCGATCTCTATCGCGGTAAATCCAGGCGTGCCGCGGCAGCTTCGAGCTGGTGATTTCTCCGCATCCGGCCGAGTGCGCCGCTGCCAGGCGCCCGTCCCGGGCTGTTCGTACCGCCTACCGATTTGACCGATCGAGGTCACTCTGGAACTGAAGTTGTCGATGCGCCGCCTCGCGCTCGTGCATGCTGCGAGAAGCAGCGGTGCGCCGGAGGTATCAGAGGTGTCGAGTAGTATCCGGCGTAGACATTGGGCGGATTATGTTGTGGAACACGCGATCTCATTGTCTTGACGGAGCGGTCGGTGGTTACTTGTCGGATGTTGGATGTTGCAAGGGTTTTGGTGCCGCCGGTGGCCGGTCGGGTGTCGGCGGGTCTGAGTTTGCTGCGGTGGTAGGCGCGCGGGGGCATGCCTGTCCAGCGGGTGATTGATGCGGTGAACGCGGGTGTGGCGTTGTAGCCGAGGCGGTGGGCGATTTGTTCGATGCTGAGGTGTTCGGCGATGAGTAGTTCTTCGGCGTGCCGGCGGCGGATTTCGTCGGCGAGTAGTTGAGCCGACATGCTAAGTCGTCTTCGAAAGGAGAGACCGAAGGCGATGGAGCACATCCGTTCCCTCGATGGTTAATTCATGCAATCCGGCCTTGACCGTAGCTCTGACGGTTCGCTGTATTTGGTGGGGAAGCCTGTGGGTCTCGGCCGCTCTGATTGCGTCTGCGAACGCGTCCTGTGCCGCGTCTGTTTCATGGATCGAAGTAAAGACTTCGCCAGTGGTGACGCGTTCGATGATCCGCCATTGCGGGGCCGCAGGTGAGCCGACTTGGTTGTGCACAAGCTGACCAGCTTCAACCGCTCGTCCAGTGCCCATCAATCCGCGTAGCTGTATCTCGCGCAACGTGAATGGCTGGAATAACAGCCCGCTGCCAGGGTTCTGATCGAGTAAGTCGCGGTAGGAGCAGAGGGCAGAGTCGAACCGCTCTGCGTCTCCGAGCTCGCCAGCAGCTCGACACAAGAATGCCAGCGTTGCACCTTGGTCCGCCGGGTCGCGCGACAGCTCTAGGGACCGCTCTAGCCGCACAACGGCCGCGCCGACGTGCCCAGCCTTGCGTAACTCGTTGCCGTGCATCCGAAGTGCGTGGGCATAAAATGCCGGGTCATCTAGGAGTGCAGCCACGGTGACGGCCTGTCCAGTCCATCGAGCAGCGGACGGCAGGCGCTCTTCAGGTAGGACAGTGCCCAGCGACACCCCGAGAGCAACCCGTGCCTGTGCCAGCAGAATGAGGCTGTCTCGCTCCATGTGTCCCTCGGCTGCTCTGGCCTCCAATCGGGCTACCAGCGGCCAGAGTTCGTTGACTGCCTCGACGGCATGTCCGGCCTGACGCGCAATCTCGGCGAGACGCACTGTGGAATCACCGAATTGGAGCATGGCTCGGAATTCAGCGTCGTCGGTACCAGTCACTCCAAGCACGTGTGCGGGGATGGCGAGTTGGGCGGCGATGTGGCGGCGCGTGGCTATGTCGCTGATCGCGCGTCGACCCGTCTCGAGCATCGACACATACGACTTGTCGTAGCCGAGTAGTTCCGCCAATCCGATTTGGCTCAGCCCGGTCAGTCGTCGATAGGTCCGAAGGATAGTGGGAAGATCGCGTGTCGCTATTGCGGTCGCTGCTTCGGGAGCGGCCCACAACCAGATTGCCGAAGCGATCGGTGCGGCTCGAACTACCGCGCTACCGCTGGTGGAGGTGTTGGCGGCGCAGGTTGGGCACACAGCTTCAGTCGCGTAGCGACCGATCGATACTCCGCACGCCTGACATCTACTGCCGCCCACAGCTTCTCCTAGACGTTCTCCGCTGCCCGAAGTTGTGCGAACCAGGTCATGATGGACCGCTTATATCCATCCGGCATCTTCAAGCCCGCTATCTCGTCTTCGCGAAACAGTCCAACTTCTTTGTGCTCGTGAGAAAGAACAGGCTCGGCATCGGTATCCGGGTAGCACCCGTAAGTCACGATGAAGACGTGTCGTTCGGCTTCATTGATGTAGTAGATCCAAGAGTCGAGAATCGGTCCAGTAGTAACAGGCCACTGCGTCTCTTCGGTGATTTCGCGGGCCACGCATTCCTCGGGTGTCTCGGTGGGTTCGATTCTGCCACCGGGCAATTCCCATTCATCGCGCTCGTTCTTCAGCAGAAGAACTTGCCCATCGCGAACTACAACGCCTTTTACCGAGATCGAGTACATGTGCGGCACGTAACCGGATGCAGTCATGCCGCGACGCTAGCACCGGCCAAGGCGGCCCGGCAGAGGGTTGAGGTTGACAGTCTGTCAGTGGACACTGAAGCCGCAGAGCGCACGGTCTAGTACATGTTCGTTGACTTACAGCAGGATTGGGCAGCAGGGGTGGCAGTTGGGCTCGCTGCTGATGGGTTCGCCAGGTTCGACAAGGTTCGCACCCGGGCTCAGCTGGTCACGCTCGGGGCGTCCCTCGGTCGTATCGTCCCGCACAGGGACAGTGACGACGACGGCGTGACGACACTTCAGAATCGGGGTGGACTGGCAAGGAGAATTGGATTCGAGGGATTCGGTACTGGTGCACTTTCACCGCACACCGACCGATCTGGGGTGCTGGAACCGCCCGCGCTACTTCTCGTGGTGTGCGGACGCAAGAGCTCTTCAGGCGGTGAATGCATCGCAATCGACAGCCGCAGTGTCTACACCGATCTGGCGATCAACGACCCTGAGGCAGCGCGCGCATTGTCGCAACCGCGGACAGCGCTATTCGGCGGTGCCGCTGGTTATCTCGGCTCGGTGTTCGAGCATTCACAAGGGAATCGGATACGGGTCCGCTTTCGGATGGACGGTCTCGTTAAGTACTCGCCTGAAATCACGCGATGGCTACCCGTGCTTGGTGCTGCCATCGAGCGGCACACCATCCGATTCGCACTCGAGCCTGGACAGGGCTACGTGCTGCACAACCATCGGTGGATGCACGGCCGCACTGCATTCACCGGTGATCGAGTCATGTACCGGCTGAGTCTTGACCCCCACCCTGAGTTCGCAATTCCTTCCGGTTTCGAGGCACCCAACACCGTGGGAGTGACGCCATGAACGTTGATTTCGACACCGTTCGTGTGGTTATTCGATTCGAGAACGGCTCGGACGATCCCAACGACTACCCGTACTACGACCACTGTGGGTTCGATCCTGGCCCACTCACAAACGAGCAGGCGCACCGGCTGTTGCAGATCCACTTGCACAACGAGTCTGTCCAGTGCAGGCAGCGGAAGGCGGCGCTGAGCACGCTGGGGGCGGCAGGGCTGCTACATCGCTCCACACGTTCCGGGGTGCGGTCATGAGCGAGGCGATGTGGCGACTCCGGTGGCGCGGGCGGTTAAACGCATACCAGCATGAGGAAGTTGAGGCGATCCTGCGGGAGGCCTGCCGGGCTGATCTGGAGACGCTGACGCGGATTGCTGCCGAGCTGCGAGATCAGGACAGTAAGCCACGTCTCCAAGACGAAATCGATGGTGTGGTGGCCCGGATACTGGGCGAGCCATCCGGAACGTCGAAGAGAGGGCGGGAGCGATGCATACCAGCAGGGGCCAGAGCCGGACGACGGGTACGGCTAACGGACTGGGCTAACGCGAGGTGCGGGTGTGAGAGTTGGCCTCTTCCCAAGAGTGCACGTCTGCCCACCGATAGCGAATGGTACGGCCGTATTTGATGAACTTCGGCCCTGTTCCGTGATAGCGGTCGTTGGCAAGCCGCTGGGTGGTGGTTCGCAAGTATTCGGCCAGGTCCTCTGGCGTCGCCAGCGCTTGGCGGGTGGGGGACTGCGCTGCGCGGTGTGCTGTCATGGCGACGCAGGATACGCGGGGCCTGTAGATATCGATGTGCCCGGTCCGGGGCGGCATAGCTTGGCGGGCCGCAGCCGTCCGGATCACTTCGGAAGGTGCGTAGGTGGGCATAATTTGGGCATAACCAGGCCGATAGCGGGGTCATTCGGGGTCACTCGCAGTGATGCATTTCGGCAGGTGGGGAGGGGTTCGAGCCACTGGCCAAGATCAAGCTTATGGTTCAAATCCCTCCGCCACCGCCAAAAGCCCCGCATCCGTGCAAACGGATGCGGGGCTTTTCATGCTTCGTACCTAGCCCGTTTTGATGCAGGAGCTGCCGGTGTCCAGGCCGGTGCCGGCGACGTTGACGGTGGTGAATTTGGTCGAGGTGTATTTGCCTGGGTCGCTTTGGATGGCGGTGATGTTTTGCGGGCCGGGGCGGGTGGGGGTCCAGGTGGTGGTGACGGTGTTGTTGGCGGGGTGGTGGATGGGGTCGCCGGGGAGGCGTTCGCCGTTGCCGGGGATGACGCCGCCGGAGAGCCAGAAGAAGACCGAGGCGGGGTCGTCGGATAGGTCGGTGACCGTGGCGATGATGGTGTAGCGGCAGCCGGTGACGATTCCCTCGGAACCGGCGGTGACGCTGACGCTGGTCATCTCGGCGTTGGCCGGTGGACCGGTCAGTGCGGCGGTGACGGTTACGGCCGCTAAGGCCGCCGCGCTCGCTGCGGCTCGAGAATGGGACCTGCTCATCGTGCTGACCTCCCTGACTGGAATTTCACGATTGCCTCGCCGTTGATGCTGACCCAGTCCAGCAGAGCATGCAATCGTTCCGCTACTTCCATACCCATCGGGGTCAGTGAGTAGGTGACTTGCGGGGGAGTGGTCGGTTCCACCGCGCGATCGGTGAGTCCGTAATCGGTGAAGGTGCGCAGGTTCTGCGACAGCATCTTCTCGCTGATGCCACCGACGTTGTCGCGCAGCACATGAAAGCGCATCGGTCCGTCGCGCAGGGCGACCAGGATCAGCACGCCCCAACGACTGGTCAGCTTGTCGAGGACGGTGCGGCCCGGGCAGTCGCTGTCGAATATCGCACTTCGTGTGGTGCCGGGCGAGCTGCTGGCCAGGGAACCTACCTTCATGACCAGAGCTTACTTCGAGGTATGGCCTTACCAAAAGAAAGCCGCTTTCGTAAGGTGAGCTCATGGCTCAGACAAAGCAGGTTCTGGTGATCGGGGCGACCGGTCACGTTGGCGGACAAGTTGTTTCGAAGCTCGCGGACACCGAGGTCGAGGTACGCGCGTTGGCGCGCACGCCCGCGGCGGCCTCGTTTCCGGCGAGTGTCGAGGTCGTACCCGGCGATCTGACCGCGCCGGAAACGTTGGTCCCCGCGCTGGACGGAGTGGATGCGGTCTATCTGACTTGGCCGAATCTGCCTGGTGAGGCCGCGAACTCGGTGATCGAGGTGATCGCCGAGCACGCGAATCGCATCGTCCTGCTGTCCTCCGCCGCGGTCCGCGACGACGTGGCCGAGCAGGACAACCCGATCGGCCGGGTGCACGCGCTCATCGAACAACCGATCCTGGACTCGGCACTGGAATGGACCTTCTTGCGGCCCTACGGTTTTGCCACCAACACCTTGGAATGGGCACCGCAGATCCGGGCCGGCAACGTGGTACGCGGCGCGTACGGCGCAGCGTCGAGCACCTTGCTGCACGAAGCTGACATCGCCGCGGTCGCGGTGCTCGCCCTGACCACCGACAAGCACCTCGGGGCACGCTATGAACTCAGCGGTCCGACGTCACTGAGCCGGGCCGAGCAGGTGGCGACCATCGGCGCGGCTCTCGGCCGCCCACTCACCTGGGAGGAGATCACCCCGGAGCAGGCCAAAGCGCAGATGCAATGGGTACCAGAGGAATTCGCCGACTTCATCCTCAACGGCCTGGCCGAGATGGTCGACACCCCAGGCCAGCCGACCACCACGATCCAGGAAGTCACCGGCGTACCCGCCCGCAGTTACGCACAGTGGGCCGCCGACCACGCCGCCGACTTCTCCTAGCTCAGGTACCGCGGGAGAAAATCCGGATCGGCGACGGCACCCGATAACCCGCCGCCTTGATGAATTTCGCACCGCCCCTGGCTTCTTCGGGCGCCAGCGCCTGCGCGCCGAACGCGTTCAGCATCCGATTGATGACCCCGAACGTGGCGCCCACCCACACCGCCTCGTCGAAGGCCTCGGCGGAAACCCCCGCCTGCCGGACCTTGTCCGCGTCGTCCGGGGTGAGTCCGTCGGGGTCGCGGGCCAGCTTCCGGAGGAATTCGAGCATGGCCCGCGCCTCGGGCCGTAGCGGCGAGTCCGCTCCGTCCTGCAACGCGCGGTCCACGACCTGAATATCCACGTAGGCACCGGCGATCGCGTGATGCGCCGAGGTGCAGAACGGACACTCGTTCGCCTGCGACGTCCCGGTCGCGAAGATCTCGCGTTCGGCTACCGTCCAGAACGAGGGCCCGCGCATGGCCTGCTGGATGAGGTCCGATAGCGGCGTCCCGAAGAAATGATTCCGATAGAACGTCACCTTCAACACCGCGGGCAGGTCGATCTTGCTGAACCGCCGCATCATGCCGAACATCCACCGGGTCGGCCGGTCATGTCCGGATTCCACTGCCTCGAGCCACATTTCAGCGACCTCCCCACGCGCGGCGAGCGGCCCGTAGCCGCCGATCGGCGGCCCCGTAAGCGGCGACGGCCGCCGTCTCGAAGATCTCGTCGTCGCTGTGTCCCGCCGCCGTCAGCCCGGTGACGGTCGCTTCGGTGACCCGGTACGAACGCTCCGCGACCAGGTCGGCGAACGCGGCTAGCTCCGGGGGAATGCCGTCACCACCCGCCGAATCGGTGGCCCGCCTGCGGATCTCCCGGCGAACCTCCGCCGGTAGTCGTCCGCGCCCGGACCCGAGCTGCTCACCGAACCGCTGCCACTGCTCCTCCATCGACCGCGCCATCGACATATTGTCCCCCCGATTGCTTTGCCGCCCGGGCTTATTCGGATTCCCGGCGGCAGTAATCAGGCGGGTGTCGCGCTCTTGACCGCGTCGGCATTGCGCCGCGTCGTGGTGAGCACGACCGCGCCGAGCAGCACGGCGAGCACGGCCGCGCCCGGACCCACCGGGAACAGTTGGTATCGCCAGATCCCATAGACGCCACCGGCGGCGAGCAGCGTGCCGGCCAGTGCGGGCAGCGTGGCGTCGCGTGCGGCGTACCGCGCACAGAACGCATCCCAGCGCATGCTGATCCGGACCACGAGGAACAACATCACCGCGCTGACCGCGATCCACAACGGCCTTGTCTCCCACCAGAGTTGTGGATCGGCAGGCAGCAATCGGGACGGCGCGAGGACCGCCACTCCGGTCAGCATCGCGTTGACAGGCACGTGCCAGAGATAGATGGTCATCAACAAAGGCACGACCGCCGTGATCATCCGGCGCACCGAGCTGCGCGGTTCCCACCCGGCCATCCGCCGATCCACCAGCGTCAGCAGCGCCAGCTGGACGACGGCGAGGATCGAGATCGCCGACGTAGGCGGCGCGAGATTGGACACCGGCGCATCGGCCATGCCGAGCGTGGTCGGAAAGTACGGCCCCGGCCCGACCATCACCACCAGCAGGCAGCAGCCGAGCACGGCGATCAGCAGCGCGCCGGCCTCGGCGACCCGGCGCAGCAGCCCGCGCGCGTGCACGACACCGAGCTGATGACAGGACATCCACACGAACAACAGATTCCATTCGGCGAATCGACCGTCCCCACCGAATCGCAAGGCATCCACCCCGAACGAGCACCCCAGCAGCACCGCGGGCAGCAGCAACGGCACCCGATCGTGGACGAACACCGCACCGGGAGCCGCCGCCACCGCGATCAAATACACCGCGAGAAACCACAGCGGACTCGCCACCACATGCGCCGCGGTCACCGCCGTCCGCTCGGAATAGCCACCGAGCACGCCGATCACCGGCGCCAGCACCGCGATCAGCGCGAGCACCGGCGTGACCAGCCGCCGTGCCCGCGGCCCGAGATACTCTCCGTAGCTCAACCCCGTTGCCCGCCAACGATCCACGATCAGCGTGTTCGCGAACCCGCCGGCCAGGAAGAACAGCGGCATCACCTGAATCAGCCAGGACAACGCCCAGAGCGGCCGCCCGTGCAGCGCGGAATCGCCGCGCACCACACCGTCGGTCACGGTGACCCGCACCGAAATCCAGTGGATGACCACGACGACGCCGATGGCGAAGACCCGCACGAGATCGATCGTCCAGCTGCGCTGTCTGCTCACCCCTGTGGCGTACCGCCCCCGGCTGAACAGCGGATGAAATGCAGCGGCCGCCTGCGGTTTCGAGCCGGCGAGCAATAGTTTCGGCGGAACGGATATTTCGGGCGAACGGGGGTATACGCCGGATAGCTAAATGCGGGAAGGACGTGGTGGCCCATGCGCCGTCGTGCAGTCCGCTCGAGACCGATGAGCGAGAGAAACATGAGAATCGGAAGCATTATTGTCTTGGTCTGGTTGCTGGTCGGCGTCGTCGCCGCAGCTCAGCGGGACTACTTCGACAGCGGGCCGGTGAACTGTGCCGGCTTCGGCACCATCGCCGTCACCGTGATCGCGGGACCGCTCAACTACATGGGCGTGAATCCCAAGGTCGACGATTGCAATGTGCCGCAACCAAGTCCGTAATCCACGGAACCGGTGAGCGCGTACTGCGCACCGGCCCAACCTATTCGGCGACCTCGCGCCCGGTAACGGGCGCGAGGTTCGCTGTCGTACGGCACGCAGGTGATCTCGGCGCGTTCGGCGCGTCGCGTCCGGCATCACATAATGATGTTGCTCAGCGGACACCGACGAACGAGGCAGCATGCGACTTGGCAGTGTGATTGTCGTGCTCTGGCTGGTGATCGGGGTGATCGCCGCGGGCCAGCGCCATTACTTCGACAGCGGCCCGGTCAACTGCGCCGGATTCGGCAGTACCGCGCTCACCGTCCTCGCCGGTCCGCTCAACTATGTCGGGGTGAACCCGAAGGTCGCCGACTGCAACGTGCCCCAACCCAGCCAGTAAACGGATAATCGCTGTTCAGGCGGGTATTCTCAGGTGGGGAGCACGGAAAGGGAGCGATGACATGCGCGACCGAGAGATTCGTGACCGCGGTGTTCGCGGACGAGCAGTGCGCCGTACCGGTCCCCGGATGTTCAGCACACTGCTGCTCATCTGGCTGGCCATCGGCTTGCTCGCCGCGGGGCAGCGCCACTATTTCGAGAGCGGCCCGACGAACTGCGCGGGCTGGGGCACGATCGCCGTCACGGCGCTCGCCGGTCCGCTCAACTACATGGGTGTGAACCCGAAGGTCGACGACTGCACATTGCCGCAGCCGAGCCAATGAAAAACGCCCCCACCCGGTAGCCGAGTGGGGGCGAGTCGTATCTATCAGCCGACGTCGGCGGGCAGCTTCGCCTCGCCCGGCGTCGGCTGCCCGCGCAAGGCGAACAGCTTGGCGCCTTCCACATCGATGTCGGGCACGATCTTGTCCAGCCACTTCGGCATCCACCACGCCCACTTGCCCATCAGCGCGAGCAGCGAGGGGATCAGCACCATCCGGACGATGAACGCGTCGAACAGCACACCGGCGGCCAGCGCGAAACCCATCATCTTCGCGGTCACGTCGGTCTCCAGCAGGAACGAGCCGAACACCGAGATCATGATGACCGCTGCCGAGGTGACCACGCGCGCCCCGTGGTGATAACCGCTGATCATCGCCTCCTTCGGCGGTTTGCCGTGCACGTATTCCTCGCGCATCCGGGTCACCAGGAACACCTGGTAGTCCATCGCGAGACCGAAGACCAAGCCCACCAACATGATCGGCAGGAAGCTCACGATCGCCCGCGGATCCTGGATCAGCCCGAGCTTGCCCTCCTGGAAGATCAGCACCGTCGCGCCGAAGGTGGCCGCCATCGACAGCAGGAAGCCGAGCGCGGCGGTCAGCGGCACCAGGATGGAGCGGAACACCAGGATCAGCAGGATGAACGCCGCGCCCGCCACGATGGCCATGTACGGCACGATCTTGCCGAGCAGCACGTGGTCGATGTCGGCGTAGATGGCGGTGGTGCCGGTGATGCCGTATTTCATCCCGTACTGCGATTCGAGCCGCCCCTCGGCGGCGCGCGCGTCGCGGACCAGGTCCTTGGTCGACTGATCGTTCGGGCCGGACTTGGGTACGCCGTTGATCAGCGCGCCCAGCCCGTCCTGACTCATCCGCGCCTCGGTCACGTAGTCCATGTCCGGCGAGCTCGCGAGTTCGTCGTGCAGCGAGGCCAGCGCCGCCGCGCGTTTGTCCGCCGGGACGCCGGCCAGATCGACCGCGACCTGGAGGACACCGTTGCTGCCCTCGCCGAACCCGGCCGTGCGCAGCTCGTAGGCCTTCCGGACGGTGGAGGTCTTGGGCATGCTGTCCTCGCCGGGCAGCCCCAGGTTCATATTGGTCGCGGGCAGCGCGAGCAACCCGAGCACGACGATGCTGAGCACCAGCGCGACCGCGGGCGCCTTGCCGATGGCCTGCCCGAAGCGCATGCCGTTGGTGACCGAGTCGTCGTCCTCCGGATCGTGCTGGGCGATGATCGGCAGCTTCGGCTTGAACAACGCCCCGCCGAACGCGCCGAGCAGCGCGGGCATCAGCGTGATCGCGGTCAGCACGGCGAACGCCGCGGCCACCGCGCCACCGAGACCCATGAAGGTCAGGAATCGAACCCCGACGATGCTGAGCCCGACCAGCGCGATGATGACGGTCAGCCCGGCGAACACCACCGCGGAGCCTGCTGTCCCCAGCGCGGTACCGGCGGCCTCGTCTGGTGAATCCTGTACTGCCAGTTCATGTTTATAGCGGGAGACGATGAACAGCGCGTAGTCGATGGACAACGCGATCCCGATCATCGACGCCAGGAACGTCGTGAAACTCGGTATCGACAGGAACGACGTCCCGAGGAAGATCAACGAGGTCGCCGCACTGAGCCCGACCACCGCCGTAATGATCGGCACGAACGCGGCCACGATCGCGCCGAACGCCACGATCATCACGATCAGCGCGACCGCCATACCGATCATCTCGGATTTACCGCTCGGCGCCTGCTGCTCCATCGCGATGGTGCCGCTCATCTCCACCGTCAAACCCGCGGCGCGCGCCTGATCGGCTACGTCGTAGGCGGCCTTGCGACTGTCCGCGGTGACGTCGGTGAAGTTCTTGATGCCGAACGGCACGCTGAAGAACGCCACCGTGTCCCGATCGGTCTTGTTGAGCACGTTCAGCGGCGCACCGCTGCACTTCGAGGCGTCCGGCTCGGCGACCAGACAGCCCATCTCCTCGGTGGCGGTGATCGGATTCGCGATCGGCTTGCTGTGGTCGACGATGCCGAGCTGGTTCAGCTGGTCGATCAGCGCGTCGATCGCCTGCCGGTTGACCGGGTCGGTCAGCTTCTGCCCCGCGGGCGCGCCGATCACATAGGTGCCGGTGACGGCGTCGAATTTGAACCCCTCGGACATGCCGGGGAAGTGCTGGTCGAGGATCTGCGTGGCGCGTTCCGACGGCAGGTTGGGCATGCTGAAGTCATCGCTCATCGGCTCTTTCAGCTGGGCGCCCAGGCCGGCGAGGACCAGGAAACCGACGATCCAGATGGGTAGCACAATCCACTTGTGGCGGAAGGCGAACTTTCCCCACCGGTATAGATACACGGACACAGGGTTCTCCTCGCGGTGATCGAGTCGTGCCGGATCGAACGACATAACGCGCGCGGGCCGACTGCACCCGCCGGGAACTACCGAGCTGGAGAGATCGAACTTCTCTGAGTCTGCTGCGGTCGGCCCACAAGATCAAGAACCCCGGATACGACTCGGCCCCGCGCCCGTCGAACGGGTGCGGGGCCGAGCACGAGCTAGGCGATCAGCTGACGCCGACCGGCACTTGCACCGTGTCCGCCGAGCGCTGCTGCAATTCCCGCAGCTTGGCGCCTTCGACGTCGATATCGGGCACGATCTTGTCCAGCCACTTCGGCATCCACCAGGCCCACTTGCCCATCAGCACCAGCAGCGACGGGATGAGCACCATCCGGACGATGAACGCGTCGAACAGCACGCCGGCCGCCAGCGCGAAGCCGAACGACTTCGCGGTCACGTCGGTCTCCAGCAGGAACGAGCCGAACACCGAGATCATGATGATCGCGGCCGAGGTCACCACGCGGGCACCGTGGTGATAACCGGCGACGACCGCTTCCTTCGGCGACTTGCCGTTGACGAACTCCTCGCGCATCCGGGTCACCAGGAACACCTGGTAATCCATCGCGAGACCGAACACCAGGCCGATCAGCATGATCGGCAGGAAGCTGATCAGCGGATGCGGATCCTCGATCAGCCCGAACTTGCCCTCCTGGAAGATCAGCACGGTCGCGCCGAACGTCGCACCCATGGACAAGAGGAAGCCGAGCGCCGCGGTCAACGGCACCAGGATCGAGCGGAACACCAGGATGAGCAGCACGAACGCGGCGCCGGCGACGATCGCCAGATACGGCACGATCTTGCCGAGCAGCACGTTGTCCACATCGGCGAAGATGGCCGTGGTGCCGGTGATGCCGTACTCCATGCCGAACTCGGCCTGCAGCTGGCCTTCGGCGTCGCGGGCGTCCTTGACCAGGTCCTTGGTGGCCTGGTTGTTCGGCCCGGACTTGGGCACGCCGTCGAGCAGCACGCCCTGCTTGTCCTCGCTCCACTTCGGCTCGGTCACGTAGTCCATGCCGGGGTAGGCGGAGAGCTTGTCGCGCAGCGCCTTCACCGCGTTGTCCCGGTTCTCCACCGGCACCTTGGACAGGTCGGCCGCCACGTTCAGCACGCCGTTGCTGCCCTCACCGAACCCCTCGGTGCGCAGCTCGTAGGCCTTGCGGATGGTGGAGGTCTTGGGCTGGCTGTCGTCGCCGGGCAGGCCGAGGTTCAGTCCGGCCGCGGGCGCGGCGAGCGCACCCAGCACCAGCACGCTGAGCCCGAGGGCGAGCCACGGCGCCTTGCCGATCAGCCGGCCGAAACGCATGCCGTTGGTGACCGACTGGTCGTCCTCCGGATCGTGCTGGGCGACGAGCGGCAGTTTCGGCTTGAACAGGGCCTTGCCGAACGCGCCGAGCAGGGCCGGCATCAGCGTGATCGCGGTGAGCACCGCGAACCCGGCGGCGATCGCGCCGCCCAGACCCATGAAGGTCATGAACTGCACGCCGACGATGCTGAGCCCGCCGAGCGCGATGATCACGGTCAGGCCGGCGAACACCACCGCGGACCCGGCGGTGCCGAGCGCGGTGCCGGCCGCCTCCTCCGGCGAATCCTGTACCGCCAGTTCATGTTTGTAGCGCGAGACGATGAACAGCGCGTAGTCGATGGACAACGCGATCCCGATCATCGACGCCAGGAACGTGGTGAAGCTCGGCACCTCGATCACCGAGGTACCCAGCATGATCAGCGAGGTGGCCGCGCCGAGGCCGACGATCGCGGTGACGATCGGCACGAAGGCGGCCACGATCGCGCCGAACGCCACGATCATCACGATCAGCGCGACGCCCATGCCGATCATCTCGGACTTGCCGCTCGGCGCCTCCTGCTTGGACGCGATCGAGCCGCTCATCTCGACGGTCAGTCCGGCGTTGCGCGCGTCGGCGGCCACCGCGTAGGCCGCGTCGCGTTCCTTGTCGGTGACGTCGGTGAAGCTCTTGATGGTGAACGGCACGTTCAGCACCGCGACCGAGTCCGGCACGGTCTTGCTGAGCACGTTCAGCGGTGCGCCACTGCACTTGCCGGGATCCGGATCGGCCAGGCAGCCCATCTTGTCGGCGGCCTCGATCGGGTTCATCAGCGGCTTGCTGTGGTCGACGATGTCGAGTTCACCGAGCTTGGCGATCAACGCGTCGACCGCCGTGCGGTTCGCCGGGTCGGTGAGCTTCTGCCCGGCCGGTGCGGCGATCACATAGGTGCCGGTGACCGCGTCGAACTTGAACGCGGCGGACGCGCCGGGGAAGTGCTTGTCCAGAATGTCGTTGGCCCGCGCGGACGGCAGGTCCGGCATGGTGAAGTCGTTGGTCATCGGCTTGCTGAGCTGCGATCCGAGCCCGCCCAGCAGGACGAACAGGACCAGCCAGACCGGGAGAACGATCCACTTTCTTCGGAAAGCGAACTTTCCCCATCTATAGAGATATACGGACACGAAGGATCTCCTAGCGATGCTGGGGGTGTGCTGATTCAAGCCGGTGACAGCACTCGCGGGGGTGCCCTGCCTGTCCCCCGCCTCCACGTGACGCTTTCTGCCTACCGTGCGGTAGGTAGACTATCCGGGCTCTAAGCGGAGGGGCAACCTCAATTTCGCTGGCACCGTTAGCTCGGCGCACGATTGGTGAGAGGATCATCCGATGGCCGCCCGTTCCACCCCTGCCACCGTTGCCGCTGGTCGGGGGACGAAATCCGCGATTCGCGACGCCGCGGTGAAGCTATTCGGCGACAAAGGATTCGAGCAGACGAGCCTGCGCGAGGTCGCGGATGCGGTAGGAATCACAAAGGCATCGCTCTACTATCACTACGCCTCGAAGCTCGATCTGCTGCACGCGATCATCGATCCGATCATCGATCACATGCGTTCGGTGGTGGTCGATCTGGATCAGGCGACGCGGGACGTGGACGGCATTCGCGACGTGCTGCGCAATTACCTGCGCGGCATGGTCCACTACCGCGCCGCGGGCGCGCTGGTGCTGCGCGACACCGTGACGATCGTCAACGCGATGGCCGACCGGCACCCCGATCTGGTCGACGACGATCGGACCCTGCGCGAGTGGCTGGCCGGGCCGGACGCCACCGACGAGGCCAAGCTCCGGGCCAGTGCGGCGCTCGCCATGCTCGGCGTCGCGCTGATGTCGCGCGAGTTCGCGCCGGGCGCTGACGACGCCCTGGTGGAAACCACGCTGCTCGATGCGGCGACCTGCGTGCTCAACCCGCGCGACTGCGCGTAGATTGCAGCTACTCAGACGGACCAACCGGAAAACGCCAGGAGAAGCTGTGCATATCACCGCGAAGGTCGACTACGCGGTGCGGACGTTGCTCGAAATCGCCCGCGCACCGCAGCTGAACCCCGCCGCGCTCGGCCCCGTCGTGCAGGCCGCGCCTGTGGTGAAGGCCGACGCGATCGCCACGGCGCAGCGCATTCCACCGAAGGTCCTGGAGACGGTGCTCGGCGACCTGCGCCGCGCCGATCTGGTGATCAGCAGGCGCGGCCCGGACGGCGGCTACTGGCTGGCCCGCCCGGCCGGCGAGATCTCCGTCGCCGACGTGATCCGGGCGATCGAGGGGCCGCTCGCTTCGGTACGCGGCGAGCGACCGGAGGACGTGACCTATTCCGGCGCGGCCGAATCGCTGCAGCGTGTCTGGATCGCCTTGCGCGTGAATATCCGTGCGGTACTGGAGAATGTGTCGATCGACGACGTCGCCGGCAATCGGCTACCCGAGTTCGTCGACGCGCTCACCAATGATCCGGGCGCATGGGCGCGTAGAGAGCGCCCGCTGAATTAGGTCCGCTGAATCAGACAAAGCACCCGCTGAATCAGACGCCAGGGCCACTGAATTGAACGCCAGGCGCGGATAAGCGCCGTGACGGGAGGCTATTTATGCTGGTCAGAAATCTTTGCGACGCACGTCACTGTTCGCCGGTATTCTGCGATTCATCATGCTGATTCGACTTCTGCGCACCTATCTGCACCCCTACCGCGCCCAGCTGGCGGGGGTCGTTGTGCTGCAGTTGATCTCGGTGATCGCGATGCTGTATCTGCCGAGTCTCAACGCCGATCTGATCGACAACGGCGTCACCAAGGGCGATATCGGATACATCTGGAGCACCGGGCTACGGATGCTCGCCGTCACCGGCGTGCAGATCCTCGCCTCCGGCTGCTCGGTCTACCTCGGCGCGCAGGCGGCGATGAGCGCGGGCCGCGACCTGCGCGGCGCGCTGCTGCACCGGGTCGGCACCTTCTCCGCCCGTGAGGTCGGCATGTTCGGCGCGCCGTCGCTGATCACCCGCAATACCAACGACATTCAGCAGGTACAGCTGCTCATCGCGATGTCGGCGACCATCCTGGTGATGGCCCCGATCATGTGCATCGGCGGCATCATCATGGCGCTGCGCGAGGACCTCGGCCTGTCCTGGCTGCTGCTCATCGCGGTGCCGGTGCTCGGGCTGTCGATGGGCTGGATCATCAGCCGGATGGTGCCCGGCTTCCGGGACATGCAGACCAGGATCGACGAGGTGAACCGCGTTCTGCGCGAGCAGATCACCGGCATCCGGGTGGTCCGCGCGTTCGTCCGGGAACGCCAGGAGACCTGGCGCTTCGGTGTCGCCAACACCGAACTCACCGACACCGCGTTGCGCGTCGGCCGGCTGATGGCGCTGATGTTCCCGCTGGTCATGCTGATCAGCAATCTCACCGCGGTGGCGGTGATCTGGTTCGGCGGGCACGCGGTCGACCAGGGCACCATGCAGATCGGCTCGCTCACCGCGATGCTGTCCTACATCATGCAGATCCTGATGGCCGTCATGATGGCCTCGTTCCTGGCCATGATGGCGCCGCGCGCCGCGGTCTCGGCCGACCGGATCGGCGAGGTGCTCGAGACCGAGTCCTCGGTCGTGCCGCCGAAGCTGCCGCAACCGTTCCAGGGCGACCCGGCCGACGTCGACTTCCAGTTCGCCGAGTTCGCCTACCCCGGCGCGGAGAAGCCGGTGCTCAAAGCCATTCGCTTCCAGGTGAAGCCGGGCACGACCACCGCGATCGTCGGTTCCACCGGTTCCGGCAAGACCACGCTGCTCAACCTGATCCCGCGCTTGATGGACGTCACCGACGGCGCGGTCTACCTCGGCGGCACCGACGTCCGGCACATCGACCTGGAGCTGCTGCGCGAACAGATCGGCCTGATCCCGCAGAAGGCGTACCTGTTCTCCGGCACCGTGGCCAGCAACCTGCGCTACGGCAATCCGGACGCCACCGACGACGAGCTGTGGCGGGCGCTGGAGATCGCGCAGGCCGACGACTTCGTCCGGGAGATGGCGCAGGGCTTGGAGACACCGGTCGCCCAGGGCGGCACCACGGTCTCCGGCGGTCAGCGCCAGCGGCTCGCCATCGCGCGGGCACTGGTGAAGCAGCCGCGGGTCTACCTGTTCGACGACTCGTTCTCCGCGCTCGACGTGGCCACCGATGCCCGGCTGCGGGACGCGCTGCGACCGGTGACCAGGGACTGCGCGGTAATCATTGTGGCGCAACGGATCATGACGATCCGCGACGCGGACCAGATCGTGGTGCTGGAGGACGGCGAGATGGTCGGCATCGGCAGTCATGAACAGTTGATGCGCGACTGCAAGGAATACCAAGAGATCGTTTCGTCCCAGCTGAGCGCGGAGGAGGTGCGATGAGGCCAGGAATGCCGGCTCCCGGTGCGCCGGATGCCAAGGCGAAGTCGTTCGGCCCGTCGCTGAAGCGACTGCTGCGCAGGCTCGCTCCGGAGAAGAAGCTCGTCTGGCTGGTCGTGCTGCTCGCCATCACCTCGGTCGTGCTGAACACGCTCGGCCCGTACATGCTGGGCAAGGCGACCAACCTGGTCTTCGACGGCGTGGTCGGCAGGCAGCTGAAGTTCCCGCCGGGGACCACCAAGCAGCAGGCGATCGAATACCTGCGGTCCAAGGGCGACAACACCTTTGCCGACATGCTCAGCGCGATGAACGTGGTGCCGGGCACCGGCATCGACTTCACCGCGGTCGGCCGGGTGCTCATGCTGGTGCTCGCGCTCTACATCGGCGCATCGGTGTTCGGCTGGTTGCAGGCCTTCCTGCTGAACATGGTGATCAACCGGACGGTCAAGCGGCTGCGCAGCGACATCGAGGACAAGATCCATCGGCTTCCGTTGCGCTACTTCGATTCCCAGCCGCGCGGCGACGTGCTCAGCCGGGTCACCAACGACGTGGACAACGTGTCGCAGAGCCTGCAGCAGACGATGAGTCAGCTGATCGTCTCGGTGTTCACCGTGCTCGGCATCCTGGTGATGATGTTCTGGATCTCGCCGCTGCTGGCGCTGATCGCCCTGCTCACGGTGCCCGCCGCGATCACCGTCACCGCGCTGATCGCGAAGCGCTCCAAGCCGCACTTCGTCGACCAGTGGAAGCACACCGGCATGGTGAACGCACAGGTCGAGGAGGCCTACACCGGCCACGAGATCGTCACCGCGTTCGGCCGCAACCGCGAGGTCGGCGCCGAGTTCGACAAGCGCAACGAGGAGCTCTACCAGTCGAGCTTCAAGGCGCAGTTCATCTCCGGGCTGATCATGCCGGCCATCATGTTCCTCGGGAACGTGAACTTCGTGCTGGTGGCGCTGGTCGGCGGCCTGCGGGTGGCGACCGGTCAGCTCTCGCTCGGCGAGGTGCAGGCGTTCATCCAGTACTCGCGTCAGTTCAGCCAGCCGCTCACCCAGATCGGCGCGATGGCCAACCTGCTGCAGTCCGGCGTCGCCTCGGCCGAGCGGATCTTCGAGATCCTCGACGCCGAGGAGCAGAGCCCGGATCCGATCGCGGCCGACACCCGTCCGGTCGATCGCGGCGAGGTCGAGTTCGAGGGCATCTCCTTCCGCTACGAGGAGGACAAGCCGGTGATCGAGCGGCTCTCGCTCATCGCCGAGCCCGGTCACGTGGTCGCCATCGTCGGTCCCACCGGCGCGGGCAAGACCACGCTGGTGAATCTGCTGATGCGGTTCTACGAGCTGGACTCCGGCGCGATCACCATCGACGGTGTCGACATCACCCGGATCACCAGGGACAACCTGCGTTCTCGCATCGGCATGGTGCTGCAGGACACCTGGTTGTTCAAGGGCACCATCCGGGAGAACATCGCCTACGGCAACCCGAACGCGAGCGAGGAAGAAATCCTCGACGCCGCGCGCGCCGCGTATGTGGACCGTTTCGTGCACGCGCTGCCCGACGGCTACGACACGGTGATCGATGAGGAGGGTTCCGGCGTCAGCGCCGGCGAGAAGCAGTTGATCACCATCGCCAGGGCGTTCCTGGCGAAGCCGTCCATCCTGATCCTGGACGAGGCGACCAGCTCCGTGGACACCCGCACCGAACTGCTGGTGCAGCACGCGACCGCGGCCCTGCGCCGCGACCGCACCAGCTTCGTCATCGCGCACCGCCTGTCCACCATCCGCGACGCCGACCTGATCGTCGTGATGGAGGCGGGCCGGATCGTCGAGCACGGCACGCACGAACGCCTGCTCGAGGAGCGCGGCGCTTATTACCGGCTGTACAACGCGCAGTTCGCGGCGGCGTCCGCGGAGGTGTAGCGCTCGATCGAAGGCCGCTTCGCCGTTTCCCGACGGTGGGGCGGCCTTTGTCGTGCGTGCGGCAGGGGCAGACGGTGCCGCCGATTCCTTGCTGGGAGGATGTTCGGGTGTCAGACCCCGGTTCCTTCTCGTTCACTGTCGGTACCCGCCTCGACGGGCGGCACGGCCGGTCCGGCGTGATCAGCACGCCGCACGGTGAGATCGCCACGCCCGCGTTCATTCCGGTGGGCACCAAGGCGACGGTGAAGGCGGTGCTGCCGGAGACGATGAAAGAGATCGGCGCGCAGGCGCTGCTGGCCAACGCCTACCACCTCTATCTGCAACCGGGCTCGGACATCGTGGACGAGGCGGGCGGGCTCGGCAAGTTCATGAACTGGCCGGGGCCGACCTTCACCGACAGCGGCGGCTTCCAGGTGATGTCGCTGGGCGTCGGTTTCAAGAAGGTGCTCGCGATGGAAGCCGTGGGTGTACGCAGCGATCAGGTGATCGCGAAGGGCAAGGAGCGGCTGGCCACCGTCGACGACGACGGCGTCACTTTCCGCTCGCACCTGGACGGCTCGAAGCACCGGTTCACCCCCGAGGTGTCCATGGGCATCCAGCATCAGCTCGGCGCCGACATCATGTTCGCCTTCGACGAGCTCACCACGCTGATGAATACCCGCGGCTACCAGGAGAAGTCGTTGCAGCGCACGCACGAGTGGGCGCAGCGGTGTCTCGACGAGCACGAGCGGCTGACCGCGGCCCGCACGCACCGCCCGTACCAGGCGCTGTTCGGCGTCATCCAGGGTGCGCAGTACGAAGACCTGCGCCGCCAGGCCTGTCGCGGCCTCGAATCGTTGCGCGGCAGCGCGGGAACGGGTTTCGACGGTTACGGCATCGGCGGCGCGCTGGAGAAGCACAACCTCGGCACCATCGTCGGCTGGTGCTGCGACGAACTGCCCGAGGAAAAGCCCAGGCACATGCTCGGCATCAGCGAGCCGGAGGACATCTTCACCGCGGTCGAGCACGGCGCCGACACGTTCGATTGTGTGAACCCGTCTCGGGTCGCCCGCAATGCCGCGATCTACGTCGCCGAGGGCCGATTCAATATCAACACCAGCCGGTTCCGGCGTGACTTCACCCCGATCGACGACACCTGCGACTGCTACACCTGCGCCAATTACACCCGCGCCTACCTGCATCATCTGTTCAAGGCCAAGGAAATCCTCGCGGCAACCCTGTGCACAATTCACAACGAGCGCTACACGATTCGGCTGGTCGACCGTATTCGCGCGAGCATCGAGGGTGGCTATTTCGACGAGCACAAGGCCGAGACGCTCGGTCGCTGGAAGGGCCGGATCCCGACCCCGTAGTCCTGGTGGCCCCGGACTCCACGGTGTGAAGTCCGGTGGCCGCCAACGTCTTTCAGCTCTGTAGTGCGGGTGCTTCGCGCGGTGCGTAGGTCGGCTCGTGCTTCTTGAGCCAGGCGATCACCCGATAGGTGATCGGCAGCACGATGACCTCCGCGAGCGTCTTCCACAGGAAGCCGACGATCACGTAGTTCACGAACTGACTCCACGAGTCGATGCCGATGGCGGTGGCCGCGATCGAGCAGAAGATCAGCGTGTCCCCGAACTCGCCGACCACGGTGGAGCCGATCAGCCGGGCCCACAGGTGCTTTTCCTTGGTCCGTTCCTTGATCAGCACCAGCGTCGCGGAATTCAGCATCTCGCCGACGAAATAGCCGGCCAGTCCGGCGGCGACCAGCTGCGGCGTGGTCCCGATGACGGTGCGGAACGCGTCCTGGTTCTCGTAGAACGTCGCGGCGGGCAACTCGATCGCGATCTTGAAACACACCACCGTCAGCAGCAGGACGGCGAAGCCGAAGTAGATGGCGCGGCGGGCGGATTTGAAGCCGTAGATCTCGCTGAGCACGTCGCCGATGATGTAGGCCAGCGGGAACAGGAACCAGGCGCCGTCGGTGCTGATCGGCAGCACCTCCAGGGGGCCCAGGTGCACCGAGTGATCGGTGAAGAACTGCACGCCCTTGGTCGCGCAGATATTGGAGATGATCAGCGTTGCCGTGAACAACGCCACGATCGGTGTGTAGTACCCCCGCGCCACCTGGGCGAATGCCGCATGGTCGGGCGCGGGGCGTCCAGATTCGGGGACTTCGGTTTTATTCGGCTCACTCACCCGCATCATCCAACCAGGTTGTGGAATACCCTGTAGCAATGACGAATCCCGGCGATTCCGACGAATGGTGGAAGCAGTACGGCGGCCAAGGCGTATCGCCGGAATCCGGTGCACCGAGCTCGGTTCCGCAATACCCGAACGCTGAACAGCCATCGGGGTACCCGTCGGCGCCGCAATACCCGCAGCAACCCGCCCAGCCGATGACCCCGCCGCCGCAACAGCAGTACCCGGGCTACCAGCAGCCGCAGCAACCGTATGCGGCCCAGCCCCAGCAGCAGCCGTACGGCCAGCCGAACTACGGCTACCAGCCCGCCTACCAGCCGTACGGGATGGCGCAGCCGCAGGGCACCAACGGCCTGGCCATCGGCGCCCTCATCGCCTCGCTGGCCGGATTCGTCACCTGTGGCCTCGGATCGATCGTCGGGATCATCCTGGGCGTCATCTCGTTGAACCAGATCAAGCAGTCCGGCCAGGAAGGCAAGGGCATGGCCCTGGCCGGCATCTGGATCGGCGTCGGCGCCATCGTCCTCGCCGTCCTCTGGTTCGTCGTCGTCCTGGTAGCCGGCACCACCTAGCCCCACCCCGCGAAAACGTCAGGGGCGCACCCGAAATTCGGGTGCGCCCCTGCGCGTGTCTTCAGCCGATCGGCGTCAGGACTTGACGACCTGCGTGCCGCCGGCGAACTTGTCGTGCCAGCCCTGCTTGTTCGGGTCCTGCGAGATGGTGACCATGATGTAGATCGCGAGGCCGAGCGAGACCAGACCGCCGATGCACGGGATGACGTTCGCCGCGAGCCACAGGTTGCGCTTCAGCGAGGTGGCCGGGTCGATCTTGGCCGCGCCACCGGGGGCGAGCACCTTCAGCCCCAGGATCTTCTTGCCGAGTGTGGTCCCCTGGGTGGTCTCCATGCCGACGAAGTAGGCGAGTTCCACCAGCGTCCAGACCACGGACAGGCCGATGGTTGCTCCGGTGGAGCCGCTGAACAAGACGTAGAGGATGGCGTACGGGATCGCCAGGATGAGCGCGTCGATGACGCGCGCACCGATGCGGGTGCCGAGGTCACCCGGCTGGCCGCCGTACTGGTTGAAACCGCCCGGCTGCTGCGGGTACTGGCCGTACTGATCCTGCTGGCCGTACTGCGGCGCCTGACCGTATTGCGGCTGCTGGCCGTACTGCGGCGGCTGCTGACCGTACTGGGGCTGCTGGCCGTAGGGCTGCCCGCCCTGGGGGAACTGTTGGCCGCCCTGCGGGAACTGCTGACCGCCTTGCGGTTGCTGTTGGCCGCCTTGCGGGTACGGCTGCTGCCCATACGGCTGCCCGCCCTGCGGATATTGGTTGGGGTCGTACCCACCGCTTGTCATAGTTTGTCCTCGTCGAGTGATCAGTAGTTGGACGAATGCGTACGTTACGGACATCGACTGCGTTGCAACAACCCATTCCCGTCGAGTATCCACGGTTCGCGGGGCAGATGTGCCGGGTCGAAGCTGTCGAGCAGTTCGGCCGCCGAGGTCGCCGGGTGGCCGAGCGAGTCGGCGAGCACGGCCACTACCTGGTCGGGCGTGTTGCCGAGCGCGCGTTGGTCGGCCAGCGTGACCGCGCCGTCGCGCTTAGCCAGACGTTGTCCTTCGGCGTTGAGTACCAGCGGAACATGGGCGTAGTGCGGCACCGGAAGATCCAGCAGCGTCGCGAGGTAGGCCTGCCGCGGGGTGGACGGTAGCAGGTCGTCGCCGCGCACCACCTGATCGATGCCCTGCGCCGCGTCGTCGACCACCACCGCGAGGTTGTAGGCCGGGATGCCGTCGCCGCGGCGCAGCACCACGTCGTCCACCGGTGCGCGGTAGCGCCCGTGCAGGTCGTCGACGATCTCGAATTCGGTTGCCGCGGCGCGTAAGCGCAGTGCGGCCGGGCGTCCCTGGGCGCGGAAGTCGCTGCGCGCCTGGTCGGTCAGCGTGCGGCAGGTGCCTGGGTAGGCGCCCAGCGGACCGTGTGGCGCGGTGGCCGCCTGCTGTATTTCTTTTCGCGTGCAGAAACATTCGTAGGTGAGATCGGCGGCGGTGAGCCGATCGATGGCCGCCTGGTAGAGCGGCAGCCGCTCGGACTGCCGGACCACCGGGCCGTCCCAGTCGAGTCCGATCGCGGCCAGGTCGTCCAGCTGCCGCTGCTCGGCGCCCGGCCGCACCCGATCGAGATCCTCGATCCGCATCAGGAAGCGCCGGCCGGTCGAGCGGGCGAACGCCCAGGCGAGCAGGGCCGTGCGCAGGTTCCCCATGTGCAGATCCCCGGACGGGCTCGGCGCGTACCGGCCGGCACCCGGCTCAGGCACGGGCCCGGCTGGTTCGGGATGACGTGAACACGGTGCCCATCGTAGATATCAGCCGCGCAGGTGCGGCGTCAGCTCCTCGGGCGAGATCGGTGTCTGCGCGTCGAGTGCGTCGAGCAGGGCCTGCGAGTGCGCGATCAGCCCGGCGCGGTCGATGCCGTAGGGCGCCTCCGCGCCGTCCGCCGGCTCGAACTCGGTCAGCCGGGTGATCGCCCGGGTCAGCAGGGTGCGCGCACCCTTGGGATTACCCCGTTGGATGTGTGTGACACCGACAGCAAGTTGGGCAAGTGCCTGCCACAGCATCCGTTCGGCGAACGGTCCGTTCTTCCACGCTGCCTCTAATACCTCGTGCGCGTTGAATGCCAAACCGTCGTCCAGCAGTTGCTGAGCGAAGGTGAGGGTTTGCTGCGGCGGTAGTTCCAGATCATCGGGAATTCGGGCAACTCCGGCACTGCCGGGCGGCAGCGGACGGCCCAATCGGTCACGCGGACGAGAGTTAAGGGCGCGACCTGCGTCGTCGCGATCGCGGTCAACCATGCCTTCCATCATGCCCGCCCACGGTGGTGGCGTCGATGAGACAGTGTCCGCAGAAAGAAACTATGGCGGATCACAGGGCAATCACATCGGCGGAAAAGTTTGCGGCAGTACGATCAGAGGAATGGTTGCAACCCGCTGGCAATGTTTCCGCAACATTTAATCTTCGCAAACATGGCAGTTGCGATGATTCAATAAGCAAGAGACGGGCAAACTTTCGATCGACCTGCTAAAGTCTCTGTCGCGGGGTCAACCTCGCGGGGGTGTATTCACCCCGACGTACAGTGCGATAACGACGCACCGTTGAGTTGCGCGCTTTCGTCAGGCGCACAGGGGATTCGGCGTTGCTTGGCCGGGTGCCGGTGCTAGTTAGAACGATGTCAGAAGAAATCTCGTTCTCGACGCAGCAAAGGAGCTAGTGCCGTGGAGGTTGATTTGACGGATGCTGTGTGGCGCAAGAGCACATACAGCGGCCCTGATGGGAACTGTGTGGAAGTCGCCTTTCTAGTCGACGGCAAAATCGCGGTCCGTGACACCAAGGACAACGGATGTGGCCCGGTGCTGGCGTTTGCCCCGGGGCAGTGGGACGCATTCCTAACCGGAGTAGCGCAGGGGGAGTTCGGGCGCGCCTGATAACGACAGGCAGCCTGAACAGGCACTACGGGCCCCGGGTCGGCACGGACTCGGGGCCTTCGCAATATTCGGGCACCGGGATTCCGGCGTCCGAATACTTGCGTGTCGGGATAACGCGCGCCGGCCAGCTATTCGTCGCCGGCTATCGCGCCGAACCGTTACTGCCCGAACCGTTCCCGTTCCGGCTATCGCGTTCCTGGTAATTCCGCAGTACCGCCAGCTGCCGCCGCTCTTCCTCGTGGTCGGCCTCGTGATTGCGCTCGGACTCCTGCCACGGATCGGCGCGGAAGAAGCTGCCGGTGCCCGGCTTGCCCGCCGCACCCAGCTTGCTCATCTTCTTCGGCACCGGCGCGCCCTGGTATGCCAGTGGGATCGGATGGCCGTGCTCGTCCACCGGGCCAAGCGGCTGGTGGAGCTCGATGTACTCGCCGTTCGGCAGCCGCCGGACCACGCCGGTCTCGACGCCGTGCTCCAGCACCTCGCGGTCGCCGCGCTGTAAGCCGAGGCAGACCCGATAGGCCACGAAGTAGGCCAGCGGCGGGATCAGCAGGATGCCGATCCGGCCGGTCCAAGTCGTCGCGTTCAGCGAGACGTTGAACTTGTAGGCGACGATGTCGTTCACGCAGGACAGCGTGAGCACCACATAGAACGCGATCGACATCGCACCGATCGCGGTGCGCACCGGCACGTCGCGCGGGCGTTGCAGCAGATTGTGGTTCGCGTGCTTGTCCCCGGTCAGCCGTTTCTCGATCCATGGATAGGTGATCAGCACCGTGAACACCAGGCCCATGATCAACGCGCCCCACACCGGCGCGGGCACCGTGTAGCGCCCCAGATAGATCTCCCACGGCGGGATCAGGCGCATCATGCCGTCGGTCCACATCATGTAGAAGTCCGGCTGCGAACCCGCGGAGATCTGCGAAGGGTTGTACGGACCCATGTTCCAGATCGGGTTGATCTGCAACAGCCCGCCCATGAGGGCGACGATGCCCAGGGTGAACGCGAAGAACGAGCCCTGATCCAGCGAGAACACCGGCACGATCCGCGCGCCGACCACGTTGTTCTCGGTGCGACCCGGCCCCGGAAACTGCGTGTGTTTCTGGTACCAGACCAGCGCCACGTGCGCCGCGATCAAGGCCAGCATGATGCCGGGGAACAGCAGCACGTGCGCGATGAACAGGCGCGGAATGATGATGGTGCCGGGATAGTCGCCGCCGAACATCAACCAGTGCAGCCAGGTGCCGATGATCGGCATGCCCAGCGTGATGGATGAGAACGCCGCCCGCAGCCCGGTGCCGGAGAGCAGATCGTCCGGCAGCGAGTAACCGAAGTAGCCCTCGAACATCGCCAGGATCAGCAGCAGCGCACCGATCACCCAGTTCGCCTCGCGCGGTTTGCGGAACGCGCCGGTGAAGAACACGCGGAACAGGTGCACGATGATGGACGCCGCGAAAAGCAAAGCGGCCCAATGATGTACCTGCCGCACGAACAGTCCGCCGCGCACCTCGAACGAGATGTTCAGCGCCGTCTCGTACGCCCGCGACATGGTCACGCCGCGTAACGGCTGGTAGGAGCCGTCGTAGACCACCTCGGTCATGGACGGGTCGAAGTACAGGGTCAGATACACGCCGGAGAGCAGCAGAATGATGAAGCTGTACAAGGCGATCTCACCGAGCAGAAACGACCAGTGCGTCGGAAACACCTTGTTGATCGACCGCTTCAGAAAATTGGCGGCCTGATATCGCTCGTCGGCGGAATCCGCCTGCGCGCTGACCTTGCGACCGAGTTGAGTTGCCATGGTCGACACCCCGCCCCTGGGAGAGTGGTATGCGTTCTACTACAGACGGTAGCAGGCAACCCGTCCGGAATCGATAGGTTTGCCCGGATCCACTTGCGAACCAAGATCATTCGCCGATCCGGTACTACCGAAACGCCGTTCACAATCGCCGCCGAACGGGACATCACGGTGGACTTTCCCGCCATCTCCCACAGCCATGTCCCGCCCGGTCCTGAAGCGAGCGCCGAATGGGACATGGCGGCGGCCGTTCTCGATGTTCGCCGCAGCCATGTCCCATTCGATGGGGCGGCGGGGTCGGCGGGTTCGATACTGTCGGACGGTGGGTTCGATGGCGCCGCAGGACGCGACGATGTACTGGCTGTCGGCCCGTACTCGCAATGATCTGTTCCTGCTGTACTGCCTCACTGATGCCGGGCGCCCGTCTGCGGAACTGCGCGCATTCGTCGCCGAACGCAGCGCGCGGATCGCCGATCTGCGCGTCCGGGCCCGCGATGTGCCGGGCGATCTGGACTACCCGTCGTGGGTGCCGTGCGAGTTCACCTCCGATCAGTTCGTCGAGCATGCGCTGCCGCAGCCGGATTGGTCGCACCTGCTCACCGCGCTCGGCGAGGTGGTCGACACCGGCGTGGACGCGGCGGTGCGACCGTGGCGATTTCACCTGTTCCGCGGCATCGTCGACGCGCCGGGCGGCTCCGGACCGGCACTCGTCGCGGTGCTACAGATGTCGCACTCACTTGCCGACGGCCGGCGTGCGGCCGAGATCGCGCGGGCATTGTTCGCCGAGGATGAGGGCGATGCCGGTTCGAATTCGGTAGCGGGCGCGCTCCGCACCTTTCGTGCGAGGGCGATCCCTGCGCCGGTGGGCGCGGTGCTGGCGTTGCCGCGGATGCCGATTCGGATCGCGCGGACCGCGATTCGTGGTTATCGAGCTTTTCGAGCCCAGCAGAGACTTGCGGAACTCACTGCGGCAGGGGAGTTGCCGCCGCCTGGGCCGGACTTTCCGCCCAGTCTGGTCAACAACGCTGTGACAGAAGCTGATTCGGCCCACCAGGTGCGGATGATCGTGTGTGACGCCGAATCATTGCGTGCTCCTGGACGCACTGTGACCGTTGTCGTGCTGACCGCCGTGTCGCTCGCACTCGCGCGCTACCTCGAAATGCGTGGTGCCCCTGTGGATAAACTCGGCGCACAGGTTCCGATGGCGTTATCCGATACCGCGAAAAGTAACGCCCACAACAACTATCGAAGCCTCAGCGTCGACCTGTCCATCGACGAACCCGATCTCCGCCTGCGCGCCGACAAGATCGCCGCGACCATGGCCGACCGGCGCCTGCGCGCCCAGCATCCCCTGCTGACGGCTCAGGATCGAGTCACCGACGTCGTCCCCGCACCGATGCTCCGCCGCGACATCGCCCGCTATCCGCTCGACACGGTCCCCGACTCCGTCGCAGGTCACACCGTCGTCTCCAGCGTCTACCGCGGCCCGGCGAACCTCACCTTCGGCGGCGGCCCGGTCCGTTTCACCGGCGGCTTCCCGGCGATCGGCTCCGTCATGCGCCTGACCCACGGCGTCCACGGACTCGGCGACACCGTCACGATCTCGCTGCACGCCGATACCGCGACGATCCCGGATCTCGATGCCTACGCCGAGTTGTTACGGGCCGCCCTGAAAGAAGCAGCGCATGGGTTGAAATGATTGCGGTACAGCCGAATTCGGAGCGAAAAGACTAACCTTCGGCGGGTTTGTGCCACACCAGCGAGTACCGCCAGAAAACGCGCCGCCGAACCCGCGCTCCAGGAAGCAGCGCGACCGCCTGCTCCCGTACCTGACGAGTCGTCAACGGCGGATCGAGAACGACCGGCATGTTCTCGTGACTCGGCTCCAATGCATACCAATCCCCGCGACCGAACGTGCGCAGAACGGCGAACGTGCCCGCCAGAACCCGCTGACCGATCGCGGCCACGAGTTCGACGGGCAGTTCCCGAACCAGGTCCGCACGCGGCAATGCGATGACAGCCAGCACGCCACCCGGACGCAGCGCTTCGGCCAGCACCGGCAACACCTCGTCCAGGCGCATATGGTGCAGCGTGCTGATCGAAACGATCGCGTCATAGTTTCCCGCAGGCAACGGCTGCTCCAGCACGTCCCCGAGAACGCAGGCGACATTGCCGGGCACCGCCTGCTTCGCCGCGTCGATCATCACCGGCGACCGATCGATCGCATCGACCTGCTCGGCATGCCGGGCCAACTCCACCGCGAACGCTCCGGCTCCACATCCGACGTCCAGTACTCGCGCGCACGGATCAGGCAGATGCCGCAGCAGAAACCGGTGGTAGAAGCTGTTGTGATCCCATCTGAAGCCAGCCATCAATCCCACTCTGCCACAGGATTTCCGCGCATCACCGCCGCCGCCGACAGCACGATGCCGGCGCTATTCGAGCGCGAGCGTCGCCGTCACCGTGTCGCCACTGACCGTCGACGTGGCCGCCCCGAGCAACTTCCGCGCCGCCGAATTATCAACCGTGGTCACCGCGACCACCCGCCGCGCCCCGATCTCCGCGGCAACCACCCGCAGCAGCTCGGCCACCGCCTTACCCACCCCGCGCCCCCGATCCGAACGACCGATCCAAACCCCCGCCTCGAACCCCTCGTCTCCAGGCTGCAACCGCGCGGCCCCCACAACCCGGCCACCCACCACGATCAAATACGTGTACTCGACCGGTGCGTCCACCACCAACGCCCGCCCCCGATGAAACTCGAGAAACGCCTGCCGCCGCTCCGCATTCCACCCCGGCTCCCCAGCCACCGGCGGCATCACCTCCAACGGATCCGCATCGGCCACCGCCGCCTCGAGCAACAGCGCGAGGTTCTCCTCCGTCAACGGCTCGAGCCGTACCGGCTCCGGATTACTGTCCACCGCATCGAGCCTGGTGCAACGGTTTGCCCGGGTCAACGGAGTTTCCGCCGCACACCCCGTGCAAGACTCAAATTGAATGTGCCACTTAATGATTCGGCCGAACGCGCCGGTTCCGCTCTGGCAGACTGTGCGACGCGGGCTCCCGCGGGGGAGTGGTCACGGGTCCGGACGCCGTCACCGCGCGGACCGACAAGCGAGGGGACTAGACATGCACATCTCGATCCGACCCACGGCTCTGGCGCTCGGCCTCATCGCGACAGCGGGTCTGCTCTCGACCGCCGGAGCCACAGCGGCCCCGGCCGGCTATCAGCCTCCGGATCTCACCTTCGCCGCCACCGGCCCCCATGAGATCACCGCGACGATCCGCAACCCCAACACGGCCGGGATCTGCTACGCCATCATCGGCATCGACACCTCGGTCCACGAGTTCGCCGAACACGACGGCTCCGGCTACGCGCCCGCGGGCCAGACCATCCGGGTGACCCGCCACAACCTTCCCGCCGGCCGCTACCGCGTCGGTGGCTTCTGCGGCTCGTCGGCGACCTCGCCTGATCAGGTGATGGCCGCCGAGCAGGAGGTCACCGTGCCCGGTGACAAGCCGGCTCCGTCCGGCTCCGGCGGGTCGAACTAGCCCGTCCTGCCTGGTAAACGCGCAGGCTACGATGACCGGGTGAGCGACCGGATGCGCTGATGCGGTCGGGTGACTTGACGTCTGAGAGGGCGGATGCTGCGCGCTGGTGAGGTTTTCGCCGGATATGTGATCGAGCGGCAGCTGGGTCGTGGCGGCATGGGGTCGGTGTATCTGGCGCGGCATCCGCGGTTGCCGCGGCGGATCGCGCTGAAACTGCTCAGCCCTGATCTGCATGCCAACGACGAGATGCGTGCTCGGTTCGAGCGCGAGGCGGAACTGGTCGCGCAGCTGGATCACCCGAATATCGTCGCGGTGTACGACCGTGGGGTCGATGAGGGCATCCGGTGGATTTCCATGCAGTTCGTCGACGGCACCGACGCCGGCGCGCTCGATCCGCGCTCGCTGGACCCCACCCGGGCGGTCGAGATCATCACCGAAACCGCCAAGGCGCTCGACTACGCGCACGCCGTCGGCGTCCTGCATCGCGACGTGAAGCCGGCCAACATCCTGCTGGCCCGCGCGACCGCCGGACAGGACGAACGCGTCCTGCTGACCGACTTCGGCATCGCCCGGTTACGCGACGACGTTCACCAACTCACGCGAACCGGAATGTTCGCCGCGACCTTGGCTTACGCTTCCCCGGAACAACTCTCGGCCGGTACCGTCGACCACCGCTCCGACCAGTACGCCCTGGCCTGCACCCTGTTCTGGCTGCTCTCCAACACCGCCCCCTTCACGGCGGACAACCCCGCCGCGATGATCGCCGCACATCTCCAACAACCTCCGCCCCCGCTCACCACCCGCCGATCTGATCTACCCCCGACCCTCGACGCAGTGCTGTCCAAGGCACTGGCCAAGCGCCCCGGCAACCGCTACGACTCCTGCACGGAATTCGCCACGGCCGCCCGCGAAGCTCTGAAATCGCCCGCCCACGCCCCACCGACCATCCCGCAGTCCTGGGTGGATCCACGCGCAGAACGGGCAGGGCAGGGCGAGTGGTCTTATGGGCAGCGGCCACCGAGCGAGTCCACGCACAGGCGGCCCCCGGGCGAGTCCGCGCCCGCACCGACGCCGGATGAGCGTGCACGACAAGAGGATTCGATTGGGCCGACGCAAGGGTCCGGGTCGGATGAGATCGGCTCGGGGCGGGGCGCACGGCCATCGCCGCCGAATCATCCTGCGGTGGAGTCTGGTTCGCGCGGGGCGACGTTGTGGGCGGAGCCGAGTCAGCCGACGTTGACCGCCGAGCCGGGCGATAGCCAGCCGGAAATCCGGAGTGCTGGCGGACGGGCCACGCGCAATGCTGTTGTCGCCGGGGCTGTTCTGGTTGTGGCCGTGATCGTCGCCGGGATCATCTGGGCCAACTCGGGAACTTCTTCGGATAGCCCGGCCGCGCCCACACCGTCCGGCCCTGGTGCCCTGCGCACAATCGACTGGTCCGGCGCCGTTGCTCCAGGGACCGCCGGTGCGCCGCGAGCGATCGAGCCACTGACGCAGATCGATGCACAGGGCAAGGAGGTCGCGAAACCTGCTGCCGCGATCACTCCGGCAGGCGACGGCAAGGCAACGTGCACGCCCGTAACGATCGCCACGACAGCCGTTTCCGGCGGCGGCAGCGCGGACGGCGGGGTGCGGCTGGCCATCGATCAGTTCACGAAGGCGAACCCCGGATGTTCTGTCGCGTTACGAGAATTCGACACCACAGGTGCACAGGCAAGTGATGTAGCCGCGCAGATCGTGAACGATCCATCGATCGCCGCATTGATCGGCCCGGTGTTCTCCACGGAAATCCAGTCCACCGGAAAGATTTTCAACGACGCCGGCCTGCCGTTCCTGACTCCATCGGCGACCGATCCCGCCCTGTCCACCAACGGGTGGCACTCCTTCTTCCGCGGCCTGGCCGCCGACGACGTCCAAGGCACCGCCCTGGCCAAGTACCTGGTCAATACGGCGCACTACCGCAAGATCTGCGTCATCCAGGACAAAACCGGTTACGGCAGAAGCCTGGCCGGCAGCGCCGTCTCCAGCCTCGGCTCGGCCGCCGATCCGAACTGCGCCGCCGACATCGGCAAAGGTGACCGCGACTTCGCCACGCTGACCACCACGATCGCGACGGCCAAGCCCGACGCGATCTTCTACTCCGGCTACGCCGAAGAGGCCGCAGCCCTGCTCCAGGAACTGCGCCGAGCGGGCATCACGGTCCCCTTCGTCTCTGCGGAAAGCACCGTCACCCCGGACTTCGTTGCCCGAGCGGGCAATTCGGCACAGGGCGCGATCGTGTCCTGTTCCTGCGGCCCCGTCGTAAACCAATTCGCCGGCGAATACCAGGCGCTGAACGGCCGAGCCCCCGGCCCGAGCTCCGTCGAAGCGTACGACCTCACCACGATCGTCCTGAAGGGCATCACCTCCGGCCGCACCTCGCGCGCCGACCTCGCCGAGTACCTCCGTGGTTACGAGGGCACCGGCCTGGCCCGCACCTACCGCTGGTCCACCACCGGCGAACTCGCCACTCCCCAAACCTGGCTGTACAAGGTCAACTGACCGCCACCTCGCAGTTCTCGCTCTATTCCCTGGTAGCGCAACATATTTGCGACCCGATAGCCCGCCGTGCCCGATTGCCGCATCGAGAGAGACTTTCTCGCAATGCTGCTACCGTGGGTGGGCCGTCAGGTTCTGGGCGGCTACCAGGGCCGACCGTGGGAATCCGGTGTTCGACCGGCGAAACCGCGTGCCCTGCAGGGACTGTGAGGGGGACGCGGTGAAACCACGGTTACCGCACAGCGTTCCGATCCTCGACGTGCACTCGTTAGCAGTGGTCACCTATGGTCGGGTGAAACTCGATATACCTCCGACCTTTCCACCAGGCACGTGCCCGAGCCGCGTGCCCGCGCACCCACCGTCTGGAGTCACGTCCTTGACCACGTCACCATTCACCGTGTCCGACAACGCCGCACCCGGGGTCTGCCCGGTTCAGCACGGGTCGCCCATCGATACCGATGGGCCCCGCGTGCGGCTGCACACCCCGGAGTTCGCGGCCGATCCCCATCGCGCCTACGCCGAGATGCGCCGTCAATACGGCTCGCTGGTGCCGATCGAGCTGGCCCCGGACGTGCCTGCCACCCTGGTCGTCGGCTACGACGCCGCGCTGCGAATCCTCAACGACCCCGAGCACTTTCCGGCCGATCCGCGGACCTGGCAGCAGAACATCCCCGACGACTCACCCATCAAGCCGATGATGGAGTGGTACCCGAACGCGCTGCGCAACAGCGGCGCCGCGCACGCGCGCTACCGGCAGGCCTACACCGCCGCCATCGACGGAATCGACCTGCACGCCCTGCATTCCACCGTCGAGCGGATCGCCATCCCGCTGATCAACACCTTCTGCACGACCGGCTCGGCCGATCTGGTGACCCAGTACGCGTTCCCGCTGGTCTTCGACGTGCTCAATCAAATGGTGGGCTGCTCAGCGGAATTGGGTCAGCGGGTCGCGACCGGCATGGCTCAGCTCTTCGACACCGTGAATGCCGCGCAGGGCATGCAGATGCTCAGCGAGGCCCTGCTGGAGCTGATCAGCCTGCGCCGCGCGGAGCCCGGCGACGACGTCACCTCCCGACTAGCGCATCACCCGGCCGAACTAGACGACACCGAAATGCTGTGCCAGCTCATCAGTTTCTACGGCGCGGGCATCGAACCGCAGCAGAACCTGATCATCAACACCCTGCTCCTGATGGTCACCGACGATCGCTTCGGCGGCCACGTCCTCGGCGGCAGCATGTCGACCCGGGACGCACTCGACGAGGTCCTGTTCAACGACCCGCCGATGGCGAACTTCTGCACCTCCTACCCGCGGCAGCCGATCCTGATCGACAACAACTGGTTGCCCGCGCATCAGCCGGTCCTGATCAGCCTGGCCGGCTGCAACAACGATCCCGAGATCCGCGGCGGCGACCGCACCGGCAACCGCTCGCATCTGGCCTGGGCCGCCGGACCGCACGCCTGCCCGGCCAAGTCCGTCGCCTATCTGATCGTGCAGGACGCCATCGATCAGCTGCTCGACGCGCTGCCGGAGATCGAACTCGCCGTGGCGCCGGACGAATTGGTCTGGCGGCCAGGGCCTTTCCACCGTGCGGTAGCGGCACTGCCGGTCGTCTTCCCCCAGTCCCCTCCGTTGAACATGATGTAAGGAGCGTCCGATGGAGCATGAACCGATAGTTCTGGACACGACCGGTGCCGACATCCAAGGTGAGTCCGCGCGCATCCGGGCGCGCGGACCCGTTGCGGTAGTGGAATTACCGGGCGGCGTGCCCGCGTGGTCGGCTACCGACGCGGCGGTGCTCAAGAGCCTGCTCGCCGACCCGCGCGTGTCCAAAGATCCTCGGCAGCACTGGTCTTCGTTCATCAACGGGGAGATCACCGAGGCCTGGCCGCTGCTGCCCTGGGTCGCGGTGGACAACATGTTCACCGCCTACGGTTCGGACCATCGGCGCCTGCGGAAACTGGTCTCGCCCGCGTTCACCCATCGCCGCACCACGGCGCTGCGCCCGCGGATCGAGGCGATCACCGACAACCTGCTGAACGCGCTGGCCGCCACCTTGCCCGGCGAATCGGTCGATCTCCGGGCGGGATTCGCGTATCCGGTGCCGATCCAGGTGATCACCGAGATGATGGGCGTGCCCGAACATTTGGGCGGCGGCCTGCACAAGTGCGTGGACGGGTTCTTCGACACCTCGTTCACCCCCGAGCAGGCGCAAGCCAACTATCTCGAGATGTACCGGCTCATCAGCGAACTCGTCGCCTACCGGCGCGAGACGCCCGGCGACGACGTGACCAGCGTCTTGATCGCCACCCGCGCCGAGGACGGCGCGCAACTGGTGGAGAAGGAACTCGTCGACACCTTGATGCTGGTCATCAACGCTGGCCACGAAACCACGGTAAACCTGCTCGACCAGGCGATTTTCGCGCTGCTGACCCATCCGGAACAGCGCGCCGACGTGGTCGAGGGCCGGGTGCCCTGGTCGGATGTGGTGGAGGAAACGCTGCGCTACGAGGCGCCGGTCGCGCACCTGCCGTTGCGCTACGCCGTCGACGACATCGAGATCGGCGACATCCGAATCCCCAAGGGGGAGGCCATTCTTGCCTCCTACGCCGGCGCCGGACGGGACCCGAACCTGCACGGTGCGACGGCCGATCAGTTCGACATCCACCGCACCAACAAGGACCACCTGTCCTTCGGGCACGGCGCGCACCACTGCATCGGCGCACCGCTCGCCCGGCTCGAAGCGGCGGTCGCGCTCCCCGCCTTGTTCGAGCGTTTCCCGAACCTCAGGCTCGCGGTGGATCCCGCGGAATTGCAGCCGGTCGGCAGTTTCGTCTCCAACGGTCACCGTCAGTTGCCGGTGTATTTGGGGGAGTAAGCGGTAAAGCGTGGGGTGCCATTCGGTGCCCCACGCTTTCGTCAGACAAAGGCAAGTGCGGAAGGCACGAGGGCGACCAGTGCGACCACATCTATCCACGCGACGCGCTTGGTCTTGCCATTCAGCTCGCGGAACCCGACGGTGAGCGCGAGTGCCAGAAAGCTGATCATGCTGATCACGGCCGCGATGATCGCGGCAACTCGAATCGGCTCGGCAAACGCGCCGACGACCAGTCCGATTCCGACCAGTGCGAGCAATAGCGCGCGGTGCCGCAAGAGCAACTCCTGGTCGCGATTGCCGAGTCCGGTGCCGTAGACCGCGCCGGCGCGACCGGGTGCGCAGGCGACGATGCCCGGAACAATATGGATCACGCCGATCAGCACCAGCGCTGCCTGCGCGACGTATTCGAATCGCATCCTCGATCCACCCTTTCCCTCGGTCGTGCAAGCATGGCGAGTATGGGCGGTGCGGCACTTCCAGAAACACACTGTCTCGCGACCGTGTGGTTGTGGCCTGGGCACGCGGTATATCGAGGTCCTTCGCTGCGGCTCGACGCGCATTGCGGCTCGGTGCTGTGCCTGGCGGTCGGTCTCGATGCGCCGTTCACGGTGCGGGCCGACGGGATCGAGCAGACGGTGCGGTCCGCGCTGATTCCGCCGCGCATGGTGCATCGAGTCGTGGCCACCGGCGAGCGGATGTTGTTCTGCTACATCGATCCCGGCTCGCCCCGGGCGAAAAGCAGCTGGGACCGAATGACCACTCGCTCTGGTGGATTCGGTTCGGCCCATCGTAATGAGCAAGAGTTGATAAGCCTGGCCGCGCAGCCGGAATTCGATCCGGTGGCCGCCGTCGACCTGGCCTGTGGTCCTGGAGTGGCGACAGTAGACGACCGGATCGCGGCCGCGGCGGCGACATTGCTGACCCATCCGGCCCGGCCGAACTCGGCCGCCGAGCTGGCCGCCGAGGCGCACTTGTCGACCTCGCGATTCCTGCATTTGTTCGCCCGGGACGCGGGCACCAGCTTTCGCCGTTATCGGATGTGGGCGCGGATGCTCAGCGTCGGCCGTGCCGTCGCGAAGGTCGCCGATCTCACCACCGCGGCGGCGGACGCGGGTTTCGCCAGCCCTTCGCACTTCAGCGATACCTTCCACGCGATGTGCGGACTCACACCCAGCAGATTGCTCGTCGACGGTGCGCGAATCGTGGTGCTGGATTCGTGAACCAGGGTCAGGCGAATTTCGCGAGCAGCCGCGCGTCCAGGTCTCGTAAATAGTCGCGACCGAAGGTGCCGTTCTCGAGGCCGTTAACCAGTGCGTCCGGCAGATCCTGCTCGATCTGCGGCGAGCGTGATCCGGCCGCCAGCGCGATGGTCGCCACGGTGTCGACGTCTCCGGTGAAAGCCACTGAGGTGCGCAGGATTTCGCTGAGACTATGGCTAGAACTCAATGTGGTCAGTGCGGCGCGCACGCTCATCCAGCCCTTCGATCCGACCTTGCCGCGCCACGGTCGCGCCCAGCTCGGATCGAGCCGAGCGCCGACCCAGCGGGGGAGTCCGGACACCGGACCGAGCTGGTAGTGGCAGTAGTGCACAGCCAACGCGGCGGCCTGCGCAGCTGAAATCCCGGCGGGTGTGTTGTGCGTGACCCGAGCCTGCACTTCCGCGTAGCGCAGCACCTCGTCGACGGTGGGCAGCAACCCGACCGGCCCGGCGCGCATCGCGGATCCGCTCTTGTCGCTGGACGGGTCGATGCGGCTCAGCAGATCCTCGCCGCTGTGCACGGTATCGAGGAACTGCTGGAACCGACCGGCATAGCCGTCGCGCGGATCGCGGTGGTAAGCCCGCACGAAGTACTCGGCCAGCCCCGCCGGTCGCCACGGCTCACCCGACACCAGCAACTCCGCGACCGCCAACGTCATCTGCGTGTCATCGGTATAGGCACCGGGCCGAATCCCGAGATGCGTCGGATGCTGGATATACCCGGCCAGCGTGTTGTGTTCAGCGACAATGCCCGCACTCGCGTACTCGAACCCGGCACCGTAGGCGTCCCCGACCGCCAATTCGATCAGCACGTGATCCCCCTCCCCGTCGAACCCCGGCCAGATCTTGGCGCATCCGATTCGATAGTGCAACAGGCTATCTCGAAGCTAAGATTGGCTCGGTGCTACCCGCGGTCGGCGCCGAGCCCGGCAGCGCGATGCCCGGTTCGGCGGACTCGAAGTCTGAGGGGGCTGGATGCTGCGCGCTGGTGAGGTTTTCGCCGGATACGTGATCAAGCGTCAGCTGGGCCGCGGCGGAATGGGATCGGTGTATCTGGCGCAACATCCGCGCCTGCCTCGGCTGACCGCGTTGAAGCTGCTCTATCCGGATCTGTATGCCGACACCGAGATTCGAGCCCGGTTCGAGCGTGAGGCGGATCTGGTCGCGCGGCTGGACCACCCGAACATCGTGACCGTGTACGACCGCGGTCTCGACGAGGGGCAGCTGTGGATTTCGATGCAGTACGTCGACGGCATCGACGCCGGCGCAGTCGATCCGCGCACGCTGCCACCGCATCGGGCCGCCGAGATCATCGCCGAGACGGCTAAAGCACTCGACTACGCGCACGCCACGGGAGTCCTGCATCGCGATGTGAAACCGGCCAATATCCTGCTGGCTCGCGCCAACCCGGCGCAGGGTGAGCGAGTTCTGTTGACGGACTTCGGCATTGCCCGGTTGCGAGACGAGTCCAGGCCGTTGACCGAGGCCGGCGGGATCGCGGCGACGTTGGCGTACGCGTCGCCGGAACAATTGTCGTTCGTCCCCGTCGATCATCGATCGGACCAATATTCGTTGGCGTGCAGCCTGTTCTGGTTGTTGTCGGGCACGTCGCCATTCGCGGCGGGCACTCCTGCCGCGATGATCGCCGGTCACCTTCAGCAGCCACCGCCGTTGCTGCACCGCCTGCGGTCGACTCTGCCGCCCGGCATCGACGAGGTATTGGCGAAGGCGCTCGCGAAGAATCCCGACGAAAGATTCGCGTCCTGTACGGAATTCGCCGTCGCGGCGCAGCAAGCTTTGGCGGAACCGCAGGGCCCGCCGCCGGTATGGCAGTCGGCGCCACAGGACGCGCGCCGGCCCGCGCGCCGATCGCTGCGCCGCGCCGGTATCGGTGGGCTGGTGCTGGTGGTGGTCGTCGCTCTGGTCGCCGGGATCCTTTGGGCGACAGGCGATCACTCCGAGGTGAAGACCGGCGATGTAACCGGACCTGTTGCACTGCAACCGATCGATTGGTCCGCCGCCGTCGCGCCGGGCACCACCGGAGGTCCAGCACCGTTCCAGGCGCTGATGCAGATCGACGCAGACGGCAAGGAAGTGCCGCGGCCGAGCACCGCCGCCAGTCCGGCCGGTGACGGCAAGGCCACGTGCGAGCCGGTGACCATCGCCTCGACCGCACCGCTCACCGGATCCGACGCCGGGACCGATCGCGGCCTGATCGGCGGCGTGAAACTGGCCGTCGACCAGTTCACCAAGGCGAACCCCGGATGTCCGGTCACCGTGCGCGAATTCGACTCCGGCGGGTTCCCGCAGTCCGCGGCCGATGTCGCGCGGCAGATCGTGGACGACCCGTCGATTGTCGCGCTGGTCGGTCCGCTGTCCGGCGGGATCCAGTCCGCCGGAGGGATTTTCAGCGACGCCGGGCTGTCCTTCCTCTTTGCGGGCACCACCCCCGTCGACCCCGCCAAGGGCTGGCGCAGTTTCTTCCGTGGCGTGGCCGCCACCGATGTCTATCGTCGGGCCTTGGGCAAATACCTCACCGACACTGCACATTTCAGCCAGATCTGCGTTGTTCGTGACGACTCCGGGTTCGGCAAGGGCCTGGCGCACGATGTCGTCGCGATGCTCGGCAGCGCGGCCGACCCCAGCTGCCGGGCGGATGTCCAACAGGGTGGCCGCGACTTCGGTGCGGCGGTGCACAAGATCGCCGCCGCCACCCCGGACGCGGTGTTCTACTCCGGCTACAGCGCCGAAGCGGCCGCCTTCGCCCAGCAGCTGAAACAGGCCGGCGTCACCGCCCCCTTCGTCACCACCGAGGGCGCGCTCAGCACGGATTTCGTTGCCCCATCACCGATTTCGACCCGTGGCGCGTTCCTGTCCTGTATCTGCGCGCCGGTCACCGGAAAGTTCTACTTCGACTTCCGCGCCCTGAACAACCAAGGCGCAGGCTGGAACGCCGTCGAAGCCTACGACCTCACCACCATCACCCTGAACGGCCTCGCCACCGGCCACCACACCCGCCCCGCCCTCCTCGACTACCTCCGCCACTACCAAGGCCCCGGCCTGGCCCGCACCTACCGCTGGTCCGCCACCGGCGAACTGACCACCCCGGGCATCTGGATCTACCAGATCAACTAGCTAGGATCCCCGGAATGCCCGTACCGAAAGCCGAACTGCATCTGCACATCGAGGGAACGCTGGAACCGGAGTTGGCGTTTGCGCTGGCCGAACGCAATGGCGCAGAGTTGCCGTTCGCCTCGGTGGACGAGTTGCATCACGCCTACAAGTTCGAGGATCTGCAGTCGTTTCTCGATCTGTACTACCGGCTGACGGATGTGCTGCGGGTCGAACGGGACTTCACCGAGCTGGCCGAGGCGTACCTGGTGCGCGCCAGTGCGGCGGGCGTGCGGCATGCGGAGATCTTTTTCGATCCACAGGCGCACACCGCGCGTGGGGTGCCGTTCGCGACCGTTATCGACGGCCTGTGGGCGGCGCTGCGGGACAGTGAGCGGCGGTATGGCATCACGACGAAGCTCATCATGTGCTTCCTGCGGGATCTGTCGGCCGAGTCCGCGCTCGAGATGCTGAGCGCCGCCGAGCCGTACCTGGATCGGATCGTGGCGGTCGGACTCGACTCCGCGGAGGTCGGTCATCCGCCCGCCAAGTTCGCCGCGGTCTATGCACGCGCCCGCGAGCTCGGGCTGCGCGCGGTGGCGCACGCCGGCGAGGAGGGGCCCGCGTCGTATGTGGCCGAGGCGCTGGATGTGCTCCGCGTCGAACGCATCGACCATGGCATCCGCGTGCTGGAAGACCCGGAGCTGGTCGCGCGCCTGGTGCGAGAGCGAATCCCGCTGACCGTGTGCCCGTTCTCCAATGTGCGTCTGCGGGTGATCGACAAGCTGGCCGACCACCCGCTGCGCAAGATGCTCGACCTCGGCCTGGTCGCCACGGTGAACTCCGACGACCCGGCCTATTTCGGCGGCTACGTGCAGGAGAACCTCGACGGCATCCAGGATGCCCTGAACCTGACCGCCGACCACCTGCGCACCCTTGCCCGCAACTCGTTCGAGGCCTCGTTCATCGATGAGCCGACCCGCGCCCGCTACCTCGGCGAGGTCGACGCCTACCACTTCTGATCCGCGAGAATCCAAGCCGCACATCTCGGTTCGAGCGCGCCGGGATGTGCGGCGACTACGCGCCGCGGCGTACCGGCTGATCCGCTGCGCGGCGGATGTGCCGACCACCCCTCCTGACCGACAGTGTGTTCATGACCACAACGGCAGGCAGGCACCGGCTCTTCATCCTCGCGACGTGCGCGGCCCTCGTGCTCGCCGCCATCGGTGACGCCGGCCCCGAGATCATCGAATCTCGCAGTGTCCTAACCGGTTACGACGGTCCTGGGCCGTTGATCTATCTCGGCTTCGCCGTTGTGGTCGCGACGGTTCGATGGCGATACATCCCCCTGACGGCGGTCGTGATGTCGCTGTTCTTCCTGTTCGGCGGATTCGCCGACGCCGACTTCCGGACCCGGCTCGTCACCCCCACCGAGACGATCGAATTCCTCGCCGCGTGGCTGCAAATGCTCAGCTTCGCCGCAACAGTCCTCTTGGGAATCGCCGCCGTCCGCTGGCGTGCACCGGCCGACGCCGAAGTCGCCTCCCCGCGATAACCCGGTTCGAACAGTCCCCGGCCGACTCGAAAGGCATTGACAATGAACACAATTGGTACACGCTTGATAGCCCTGCCGAAGAACACCAAACTGTCCCTCTACGGACTGATTATCGGCATCCTGGGCCTGATAATCCAATGGATAGCCGACCCCGCCAAATTCCCCGGCTTCCCACCCGGCATCCTCGTAATAGCAGTATTCGCCATCGCCGTAGCCCTCACCGCCCGCTGGTGGTGGACCCCTCTCCTCGCCACCCTGATCGCCGCCTTCATAGCCCTAGGCGGCCTCCTCGGCGGCGCCCTCGTCAACAACCTGACCTCAGGAAACATCGCCACCATCGCAGGCAACATCATCCTGTACGCAGGCTTAGCCATCGCCGCCATAGCCGGCATCCTCGCCACAATCGACAGCCGCCGCGCAACCAAATCACCCCTGGGCTGACCGCCGTCGCATGAGGCAACAGAGCGGCCTTGATCAACTGATCAGGGCCTTCCTGCGCCAGAGCCTACGACATTCCAAACCGGAACCAGGGCAATGTCTTTCGGCACCTATGTCAGGTCGACAGCGCCAGCCGTGTCCCGGACTCGGGTAGACCCAGCTTCGATGTCGCTAACTCCGGGAGATAGTCTCGATCCTCGGATAGGGGGTGTCTTGTGGAGGTCGAACCGGCCAGCCTGCGCGCAGCGGCTACAAAATTGTTCACGGAGTCGGGCAACGTCGATCATTGGACGCGACTCGGGGGAGCCAATGCGGTCACTCAGTTGAATGGCCTGGGCTGCGCTGCTTTGTTCACCGATGCGGACAATGCGAGTCGTCAGGCCAAGGCGGTACTCCAGGCCAGGATGAAGGAACTCGGAAACCTGTTGAAGATCTCTGCTGACGAATACACCGATACCGACACCGCGACCGCGGGCAAGTTGTCGTCATTCAGCGATCTGAACTCGGGAGATCCGCACGGGGGGCGATGATTTGTGAGTCCGACAGGATCGATCCCGACCCGGGATCAAGTGACATCGTGGAACGTGGCGGTGCTGAAAGACGTGGCCGCCAACGCGGGCAAGATCGGTGACGCGATCGTGTCGGCGTCCAACTCGGTATACACGACGCTGCACGACGACCTGCATTGGTCGGGCGCGGCGAAGAACGCCGCGGAAGATCGTGCCGTCCGAGAGCAACGCGAAATGCGAGCCGTGGCAACGGCTTACTACGACCTCGAAAGCGCGTCCGAAAGCCTGCACGGGGCAATCGAATACTCGGTCGGGCAGATCAAGCAACTCGTTCAACTGCACGAGGTCGAGCCGGTCGTCATAGGCAACGATCAGGCCTGGACGGTGCACGGCATGACCGACGAGAACGAGGCGGCGAACCTCAGCAGCAGCCTCATCAGCTTCGCCACCACCATCGCCGAGGCCGACGCGCAGTGGAAGCCGAAGATTCAGGAGGCCATCGACGAGATTCGCCGAATGGCGCCGATCAGCAACAACATCGACATCAACGCAGGCAATACGTCCCTCTCGCCGGAACGGGCCGCGGCCATCGAGTACGCCAACCGCTGGGCATTGAGCCGCAATCCCGACTACGAGGACCTGGGCGACGCGGATTGCACCAACTTCGTCTCACAGTGCTTGCGCGCCGGCGGATTCAAGGACGAGGGCGATGGTGGCGTCCCGCAAATGCACCGCGATGACAACGGCCGGTGGTACTACGACGATGACACTGCCAAAGTCGACAAGTCGTATACCTGGGGTGGCGCACCAAATCTGCACGAATATCTGCTCCGGGACAATCCGCAATCGGGAACCCCGAGCGGCACCGAGGTGCAAACCGGTGGGATCACCACCACGACAGCTTCCGCTGACCCGCTGGCCTTGAGCAAGGCCGGTCTGAAACCCGGCGACATCGTTCAGTACGAGTTGAACGACGGCGCCAACGCCGGAACCATCAACCACACCGCGATTTACGTCGGGCAGAAGCCGGTGACGATGCCGAACGGCGAGACGGTGATGGCCGACGTGGTCGACTACCATTCGAAAGAGAACAAGCAGGTGCCCTGGACGCTCCAGCAGGGCAGCGGAAGCTCTTTCCCGCTGACTTATCACATGATCAAGGTGAACTATCCCGGTGACTGAAGCACGCACTCGTTCGAGAAAATGGCTTACGGCTGTGGCCGTGGTGATTGTCGTTGTTCTTGCCGCGCTCGTCGTGGATTGGCTGTTCTTCCTGTCCCGCTACGACTCGCTCACCTGGATGTTGACCCCGCCGCCGCGCATCGACGAGGTCACCTACAGTCGCCTGGATTCCGCGCCCGAGGGCAGCGAGCAGTATCAGCGCCTGGTCGAGCGATACGGCGGTCCACAATCCGCCGATCGCCGCTGGCCGTTGCCGTTCGCGGTCGACCGATCGGCGCGCGCCTGTGACGATTCGCCTTGGCTCCTGTTCGTGCACGACTACGCCGGCAAGATCCACCTGTACAAACTCAACTCCGGCTGCGCGTAACCCGAACGGTCACAAGACATCCGCGACATTCGATCGGCGCGTCGCCGGGACCGGATCGAGCGATCCCGCACCCATGGAGTTCGGCTATCGAGGCAGCACGGCGTAGACGAGGGTCATATAGTCGGAGCCGTTGTTCTGGCGGCTGACGAGCATGACCCGGCGTCCCGCAGTTGTCCGCAGACACATAGGTGGACCTGCGGCGATCGGGCCGGTGCTGTCAAAGCCTGTTTCCGGAATGCAGCGACCCGCGTCGATCGGTCCTTCGGATGTCGGCTTGATCCCCGCACCGTTGATGGGCTTCAACTGGTTACCCGGCAGGGCGACGAGGTCGGGGAGATTGTCACCTGCGGGCGGGTCTATGTCGATTGCCGTGCTGACCTGCATCTGGGCTTGCTGGCATAGCTGAACACAGGGCAGGCCGATGATGTCGGTGATGTCCTGCGGGGTGGGTGTCCAATTGTCTATCGGGGCAGCGGAGTTCACGTTCGGCGGGGTCAGATCGACTGGTGGGTGACCGCTTCGGGCATTCGATTCCGGACCACCAGAGAACTTGACCAGGGCGAGGATCAGCACCGCCAGACACGCCAGCGCGATGACGAGCGGAACCCAGCGGGCGGACGACGCCCGGTTCGAATTCGGCTGCGTGACGGGTGAGTTCTGGGTGATGGTTATGCGGTTGAACCAGCCGGCGACCTGGCTCACCTGTGCCGTAGGCGTCATCCCGAGGTCCGGTGTCGCGGCACCGGCCTCCTCGGTGGGCGGGTTGTGCTCCTGCGCCGGGGGCTCGCCATGCTTTCGCATGAAGTGCTGATACGTCATGGTCGCCAGGCCGACGGAGCCCGCCAGCGCACCGAGCACACCGATCGCTTTGATGACTTCGTTGTCGACGACCACAGCGATGGCGAAGGCGACGATGGCCGTGACGAGCACCGCTCCGAAGGCGAGTGCGCCTGCGCGAAATGGTGTCACGTCGCACAGTATGGACCTCGGGGGCTCAGCCGATGACCTTGGGAGCGCCGAATAGAAAAGGCCCTGACCATTCGGTCAGGGCCTTTCGTGGCGGAGGATAGGGGATTTGAACCCCTGAGGGCGTTAACCCAACCCGCGTTCCAGGCGAGCGCCATAGGCCACTAGGCGAATCCTCCGTGGGGAAGCATACCGGGTGGGGGAGGGTTGACGCCAAACGGGTCCGTTCGGACCAGGAAAATCGCAGTTCGGCCCGGTTTTCACGCGGTTTCGGGTACCCGGAGGAGGGGGATGGGCGGGGGAGCGGCTACACTGGCCGACGGATCCCGCGCGGCGCGCATCCTGTGAACTCCCCCAGGGCCGGAAGGCAGCAAGGGTCAATGGGCTCTGCCGGGTGCGCGGGGTCCCCTTAATTTCTGAGGGGCCTCGCCCGGGCGAAAACCGGCTGCTGAATAACGCCTCCAATTCCGAGCAACACACGGGTAACGTGAACTACGGTCCGTTGACGCCCGATGCGCCTGACGGGCCGCACGTCCGGCCGCCGCACATCGGTCCGGCCACAACCCACGTCCCCGCTGCTTCGAAAGGCTGCCCAGGATGCCCCGGCAAACGCAGATCGGTTTGATGAGCCACGAGGAACTCGTGTCCGAACACGAGACTCAGCACGCGAACTATGCGACGCTCAAGACCGAGAAGCTCACGCTGGACCTGACCCGCGGAAAACCCTCGCCGGAACAACTCGACCTGTCCCTGGACCTGCTGTCCCTGCCCGGTGAGGGCGACTACCGCGACGGCACCGGCACCGACTGCCGCAATTACGGTGGCCAGCACGGACTTCCGGAACTGCGCGCGATCTTCGGCGAGCTGCTCGGCATCCCGGTGGACAACCTGCTGGCCGGCAACAACGCCAGCCTCGAGCTGATGCACGACGTGCTCGCGTTCGCGATGCTGTACGGCACCAACGACTCCGAGCGCCGGTGGGCCGCCGAGGAGAAGCTGAAGTTCCTGTGCCCGAGCCCCGGCTACGACCGGCACTTCTCGATCACCGAGGTGCTCGGCTTCGAGATGATCCCGGTCCCGATGCACCACGACGGCCCGGACGCGCACGCTGTCGCCGAGCTGGTCGCGAACGATCCGCAGATCAAGGGCATGTGGGTGGTGCCGAACTACTCCAACCCTTCCGGCGTCACGTTCTCCGAAGAGGTTGTCCGGGAACTGGTTTCGATGCCGGCCGCGGCTCCGGACTTCCGCCTGATCTGGGACAACGCCTACGCCGTGCACCCGCTGACCGACACCGCGGCTCCGGTGTACGACGTGCTCGGCCTGGCCGCCGCGGCGGGAAACCCCAACCGCCCCTTGGTATTCGCCTCCACCTCGAAAATCACCTTCGCCGGTTCGGGCGTCAGCTTCCTGGGCGGTTCCACCGCGAACCTGAACTGGTACCTCGGCCATGCGGGCAAGAAGAGCATCGGCCCGGACAAGATCAACCAGCTGCGCCATCTGCGCTTCTTCAAGGACGCCGACGGCGTGCGCGCGCACATGCAGAAGCACCGCGCCATCCTGGAGCCGAAATTCGCTGCCGTGCTGCGGATCCTGGAGGACCGGCTGGGCGCGTCGAAGGTCGCGTCCTGGACCGAACCCAAGGGCGGCTATTTCGTCAGCCTGGACGTCCTGGAGGGCACCGCGGCCCGGGTGATCGCGCTCGCCAAGGACGCGGGCATCGCGCTCACCGCGGCCGGCTCGGCGTTCCCGCTGCGGAATGACCCGGAGGACAAGAACATTCGGATCGCGCCGAGCTTCCCGAAGCTGCCCGAGCTGGAGAAAGCGATGGACGGCCTGGCCACCTGCGTGCTGCTCGCGGCCACCGAGAAGCTGCTCGACAAGTAGAACGAAAACAGCGGGCGCGTACCGAGGTACGCGCCCGCTGTGCTGTCTGCGATCAGTCCGGCTTGTGCGCCAGCACGGCGAACATGGTCACCGAAAGGTGAATGTCGCCGCTGGCCGCGCCTGCCTCGAGGTCCTCGACCAGCCGCGCGCGCTGCTCCTCGGTGATCACGCCGCGCGCCACCGCCATCGCCGAAATGCGGGTGACCAGCGAGCCGACGCCGACGGTGCGATCCTGCACCAGCGCGTGCGAGCCGATCTCGTCGATCACCAGGCCCGCCTTGGTCAATTGCCCGGGCAGCCTGCGGCCGGAGAACGGGTTGGTGGTCGCGGAGATCAGCGTGTCGACCACCTCGCGCACCACCTGACGCTCGCCCGGGTGCACGATCGCGGTGCCCCAGTCGCTGTCCACCACCACGACGCGGCCGCCGGGGCGCAGCACGCGCGCGATCTCGTTGGCGGCGCGGGCGGGCGCGGTCAGATGCTGAAACACCCGCTCGCACAACGCGGCATCGAAACTGCCCGCGCCGAACGGCAGGCCGTAGGCATCGCCGGAATGGAATTTGGCGGTCGAACCGGTCTGGGCGGCGCGGCGTTCGGCGGAGGCGAGCAGGTTCGGGTCGGGCTCGACGCCCACCGCCGAGCCGTCGGGTCCGACCGCGTCGGCGAAGGCCATGACCTCCGTGCCGGTGCCGGAGCCGATGTCGAGCGCGTGCTCGCCGGGACGCAGCGCGAGTGCGTCGTGCGCCCAGTCCCGCAACCTGCGGATACCGGGCAGTGCGGCTTGTAAGTCGCGAACGTCGACGAGTTGATCCTGGCCTGCTCGATCGAATCGATCGGGGCGCAAAGTGTAGGTGTCCATGGGCCCGTTTCCATCCCTAGCCGTGGCCACCTCGTGGGGTGCCGATGTAGGTACTGCCGTCTGCTGAGGCATGCGCAGGAGCCTACGCGCGGGGGTATGGCGACGCGCGGTAGGGATGTGAGGCCGGTCACGCGGCGAGCAGGTACGTGGCGGCGGCCAACGTCGCGCCGAGCACCGCGCCCACGATGACCTGGCCGCGAGTGTGATCGCCGAGCCATACCCGCGACCATCCGACCAGCGCCGTCAGCGGAAGGGCAAGCAGGAACCACGGAGAAGCGACCATGGCCAGCAGGACGGTCGTGCCCGCGCCGACCGCGGTGTGCACGCTGACCTTCCAGCCGCCGAGCACGGTCACGATGCCGATCCCGACCAGCACCACCAGTGCGGCAACGGTCCAGCCGATCAGCTCACGCGGCGCGCCGCGCACGATCTCGACGATCAAGCCGGCGCACACGATCGCCAGAATCGCCAGGATCACCCAGTGCCGGTCATCGATCTCTTTCACATGGCGATCGCTCGCGATCCCGCGCCGCACACCCAGCAGAATGACGATCATCGGAATCGCGCCCGAGATCGCCGCGACGAACAATCCCCAGGCCGGCGCACCCACCGCGAACCCGGCGAGCACCGAGGTGACGATGTTGATCATCCACGGCGCGCCCAGTTCGGTGAGCACCCGCGCGGCCCGCCCGGTATCGACCGCCAACCCCCCTTGCATGCGGCAATCCAATCACGTGAAGACCCACCGCGCCCACCGACTCCGACCCCGGATAAGGCGGGCGACGGTGCGGCTCGAGGCGCGATGAGCAGGACGCCTTCGCGCTGTGTTGACAAGTGAGATGATCGAATCCGTCCGAGCAGGTTTGTCACGGTGGGAAGGAATGGGCGATGAGTCGCAAGCTTTGCCTGGCGCAGGACGTCGAGGCGGACGAGCTATTGACCGAGGACCACTTCGCCACCCTGCTCGGCATGCTGTTCGACCAGCAGTATCCGATGGAACAGGCGTTCCGCGGCCCGAAGAAGATCGCCGACCGGATGGGCGGCTTCGACATCCACCGCATCGCCGAGGCCGACCCGCAGGAATTCGAAGACCTCTGCGCCACTCCGCCGGCCATCCACCGCTACGGCCGCTCGATGGCCCGCCGCGCCCAGGAACTCGCCCGCTACGTCATCGAGAACTACGACGCGAAGACCGAGAACCTGTGGAAGCAGGACAAGCCGGATGGGAAAGAGGTGCTGCGCCGGCTGAAGGCGCTGCCCGGATTCGGCGAGCAGAAGGCGCGAATCTTCCTGTCGCTACTCGGAAAGCAGCGCGGGGTGCAACCGGTCGGTTGGCGGGAAGCAGCCGGCGCCTACGGTGACGAAGGTTCGCGCCGTTCCGTCGCCGACGTCACGGATGCCGAATCACTGGCTCAGGTAAGGGAATTCAAGAAACAGGCCAAGGCGGCAGCGAAGCAGAGTTGACGCACGGATAGTCCGCGCCGCTGCCGGTGCCGAGCGCGGATTCCGGCGAAATTCGGTGCAGTGGCGGGGGACTGGCAGTGGTCGGGCATTGCCGGGGTCGGCGCTTTGCCGGGAGGGTGTTGGGCGGAAGGGAGCGGTCTGATGAGGCGACGTCCAGCAGCAGTGGGGTATTTGCGTCGAGATGTTTCCGGCGCGCGGCAGCAGTGGGATGAGGTGCTGATCCGCAGTCTGGCACAGCGGTTCGGGTACGACCTATCCAAGACGGTGGTGTTCGGCGCGGAGACCGAGGACACCGTCGGGCGGTTGATGAACGTCGCACGGCGGCTCGGCACGGATGCCGTGATCGTGCCCAGCGCAGCACATTTCGACGGGGACGTGCCCGGCGAACTGGTGCAGGTGTGCGACGTGATCACCGTGGCGCCGGAGTACACCTACGCGCGCCGGCCGAGCTCGCCGTTCGCCGACGAGGTGCAGGGGCCGCGGCCCGCCTGAACCGCTAGCTGACGGCCGAGGCCGAGGCGGTGAAGGTATTGCATTGGGCGGCACGGTTTTTGTCCAAACCCGTCTCGAACCATTGGCCGCCGTTTTCCGAGGTGCCGTGGTCGCGCATGTCGCCGGCTTGGTCGCCGCGCCCGTAGGCATCTTTGCGCGCGAGGTTGAGCTGCGAGTTGGTGAGCGAGCCGGCGCCGGAGGACGAGTTCAGGTACATGCCGTCGAAGCAGTTGGCCTGCAACTCGACTCGGCGCGACAGCTCGAGGCCTCGGGTGCTGCGCGGGCCCGCGTCGGCGCGGTCGCTGTTGGCCTTGCGCAGTATGCCGGACATGGCCTGCACATGGTGGCCGTACTCGTGGGCGAAGACCGACAGGTAGACGATCCAGTTGTTCTTGAAGAAGTCGGTCTGCAGCTGGCTGATCGGCATGTAGATGGTCTTGTTCGCCGGGCAGTAGAAGGCGGCGAAGTTGCTGGTCGAGCCGGTGCACGGGGTGGTGATGCCGGTGGTGGTCGCGCTCACGTTCAGCGACGGCGCGGTGAACGGCAGATTCGCCTTCTGCAGCACCGGTTTCCAGGCCGCCTCGAGGCAGCCGGCGGCGCTGTCGAAGAACTTGCGTGCGGCGTCCACGTCGGTGCCCCACGGGGAGTACGCGCAGCGCGAAGGGATGAGCGTCGCATTCGGGTCGGCCAGCAGCGGGTTGGCGCCGGTCTCGGCGGGGCCGACCGCGCCGTCGGGGGCGAAGGTGAGGCTCGGGGCGGGACCGGTCGCGTTGTTGTCGTTCTTGCCGGTGGATATGGCGTTGCGGACCAGGCCGCCGGCGACCAGGAAGACCACGACGACCAGCACGGCGATCCACGCGCCGCCACCACCGGACCTGCGACGCGGCGTGTGCGGCGGACGTCCGGGCGGGCCGTACGGCATCGGCGGCGGTGCGCGATGTCCGGGCGGCGGACCGTACCCGGGCGGCGAATATCCAGGTGGCGGACCATATCCCGGCTGTTGGTAGCCCGGCTGCTGTCCGTACCCGGGCTGTTGCCCATAGCCCGGCTGCTGTCCGTAACCCGGCGGTGGTCCATATCCGGGTGGCGGACCGTATCCCGGCGGCGGCCCGTAGCCGGGCGCAGGCTGACCGTACCCAGGCGGGGGCGGAACCGGTCGCCCACCAGGCGGAACCGGTCCGTATCCGTACGGTGGTTGGGTCACGCCCCCGTACCCCCTCGTCTCAATGATCACCGACAGCCGATGACGCAGAATAGCAAGCTGTCTAAAGTAGGCAGCCATGCTGACTTTTCGGGGGGGCGCCGTAGGCGCGCTGCTGCTCGCCACCGTGGGATTGCTCGCGACCGCCCCGATCGCCCACACCCAGCCCGCCCCGAGCGGTGTCTCCATCATCGCCGATCTGAAGCTCAGCCGCGAGGGCGTACTCGAGGTGGTCGAACAGGTCGAGGTGCCGGCCGACGGTTCGTTCCGGATGTCGCTGCCGTTGCGGCTGAAGGTGAGTGACGACGTCGAACGCTATTTCAAGGTCACCGACGTCGACACCAAGGGGGCCGGCACGGCGACGGTGGCGAACGATCAATTCACCATCGAGGCGAAGCCGGGTACGTCGACGTTCACCTATTCGGTGCACAACCTGGTCAACGACGTACCGGGCAGCCAGGTGTTCAACTGGCTCGGCGTGATGGGCAGCGATATCGCGTCGATCAGCGCCACGTTGATCAGCCCGAGCTTCGAAATGGGCATCGTGGACTGCAAACTCGGGCCGCCCGGCAACACCCGGCCGTGCGCCGACGTGAAGACCGAGGTGGACGGCGTGCTCCATCTGGAGCAGACCGACCTGAAGAAGGGTGATGCGATCGATCTCACCCTGCAACTGCCGCCGGGCAGTGTGCCGAGCAATGCGGACGTGCGCGACACCGGCGCTGCCGGACCGTTCGGGATCACCACACCGGTGCTCGTCGCGTTCGGGGTGCTGCTGCTCGCGCTGGCCGGGCTGGTCGCCTTCGTGCTGCGCGCGCGCCGTCAGAATGCCGCTGCCGGAGCCGGTTCGGCGACGATCGATCCGCTGGTGCGCGATGGCGAGCGGGTGCAGTTCACCTCGCCGGACGGGGTGCTGCCCGGTGAGGCGGGGCTGCTGCTGGACGAGCATGTCGATCCGGTCGATATCGCCGCGACGGTGGTGGATCTTGCTGTGCGCCGCTACATCTGGGTGACGCCGCTCGGGGAGACCGACTGGCGGATCACCCGGGTCAACACGCCCGATGATCAGTTGCGGGACTACGAGAAGGCCGTTTACCGGGCGCTGCTGCCCGACGGCACGGACGCCGCGACGATCACCGAACTGCGTGCGCCGGGACGGGTGCAGTCCGGACCGGTACGCACCGCGCTGATCGCCGACGCGGTCACCCGCGGCACCTTCATCGACCGTCGCCGCCCCGGCCTGGCGATGGCGCTGGGCGGTGCGCTGATCGTCGCCGGCGTTATCGCGACCGTCGCGCTGGCCCTCACCTCCGGTCACGCGCTCGTCGGTGTCGCGATCGCGCTCGCCGGCATCGCCACCGTGCTGCTGCCGAAGTACCTGCCCGTCCGGACCACCCACGGCGTCGCGCTGACCGGTCAGATCCGGGCACTTCAGCGCGGCCTGGAATCGACCAGGCGGGAACAGGTTCCGCCGATCGACCAGGAGACCGTCTTCTCCCGCGCGCTGCCCTTCATGGTGATCGGCGGCCGCGCCGACAACTGGATCCGCGCCTTCCGCGACCTGAACCCCTCCGCCGACTCCCAACCCGGCCTCTACTGGTTCGGCGGCTTCGACCGCGACCGCAACCTGCAACGCTTCGCCGGGCACTTCCCGTTCTTCATCACCGCCCTGGAAGGGCTGTTCTCGACCGCAGGCGACCCCCACCGCTGACCCAGCACTTGACTGTTCAGTCCTGGACTGAGCGTTCGGTGTCCAGGATGGCGTGGCGGAGCAGGTCGCGGGCGGTGGCCAGTTCGGCGGCGCGGCGGTCCAATTCGGCCAGGCGGTCCTGGAGGGTGGGGAGGACGCCGGGGCAGGCGCGGAGGGCGCCGTCCGCACTGGTGCAGGGGAGAAGTCGGGCGATGGCGCGGGTCGGGAGGCCGACGGCGAGCAGGGCGCGGATCTGGGTGACGCGGTGTTCGGCGTCCTCGTCGTACTCGCGGTAACCGTTGCTGCGGCGTTCGGCGGAGAGCAGGCCGACGCGCTCGTAATAGCGCAGTAGGCGTTCGCTGATGCCGGTGCGCTCCGCCAGCTCACCGATCAGCATGATTTGACCTTCCCATGGTGTCAGGGATCAACACTCGGCGGTGCAACTCGATTCCTGAGGAGGACCGTTGATCATCGACGCACACAGCCACGTACACGTTCCGGTCGAGGACCACATCGCGCTGCTCGACGAGGCGGGTGTGGACAAGACCGTGCTGTTCATGTCCCGGCCGCATCCGGAGCGCGCCCGAGACCTGGCGGAGCTGCGGCAGGAGATGGACCTGCTGTACCGGGCGCTGGCCGGGGGCGGCAACGAGGCCCGCGAGATCGCCTGGCGTGAGCTGGATGCGGCGCTCACCGCGTACCCGGACCGGTTCATCGGGTTCGGCTCGGTGCCGCTGGACGCACCGGACGTCGGCCTGCTGGTCGACCGCGATGTGGTCGGCCGCGGGCTGCGCGGTATCGGTGAGCTGACCCCGCCGTCAGGTCAGGCGGCGCTGCTCGAGCCGGTACTGCGCGCGGCGACCGACCACGGTGGGCTCCCCGTGGTCGTGCACGGCGCCGCGCCCACCACCGCCGCCGACCTGCACACCCTGGCCGACCTGGCGCGAAGTTATCCACAGGTACCGCTCGTGGTGTCTCAGCTCGGCGGAGCGCACTGGATGGACGCCATCGAGCTGGTCCGCGACACCCCGAGCATGTACCTCGAACTGTCCACCGCCAGTATCGTTTTCGCCGTCCGCATCGCCATCGCCGAGATCCCCGAGCGCACCCTGTTCGGCTCGGATGTGCCCTACGGAGACCCGGTCACGGCACGCCTGACCGTCGAGCGAGCGACCCGTTCGCCACAAGTCCGCGAACTGGTCCTCGGCGGCAACGCTCAGCAACTGCTGAGCTGAACCCTCAGTCGCTCAACGTGGTTCGGCGAATAGCGGCGAGCGGGTCCGCGTAGAGCACGCTCAGTGACGTGACCACCGCCGCGAATTCCTGAACCTTGCCGCCGAAGCCGCTGATCCGGATGTCGGTGGGCGGGAGGGAGGAGCCCTGGTTGAATGCGCGAGCCACGTGCGCGACGGCCGGGCGGTAGCCGGTGAAGGCCTGCCCGCCGAGGATCACCCGGTCGGGGTTGAGCATGTCGCGGACCATGGCCACGGTGTGCCCGAGGATGGTGGCCCGCTCGGCGAGCAGCTCGCGGGCCGGCTCCGAGCCCGACTCGGCCGCACGGTACAGGTCGAGGATGGTCGAGCCCGCGGTTCCGTTGTGCGCGGGGATGATTCCGCGCCCGACGGCCCGCGAGTGCAGCGAACGATCGCCGACGGTCACCTCGAGGCAACCGCGCCTGCCGCAGGTGCATTCGACGTCGGAGCCGGTCGGCAGGTGCGCGATCGAGCCGGGGCCGTTGCTCGGGGTGTGCACGCGACCGTCCAGGGTTACCGCGACACCGGCGGTTTCGCGGACGTAGAAGTACAGGCTGCTGCCGCGTTCCGGACCGGCGACGCGTCCGTTGGCGGCGTCGCGCGATTCGATGGTGGGCAGCAACAACTCCGAGGCCGCCATCGCCTCGACGTGCGGCGCCACCGACACGGGCAGCTCGAGCACCTCGCCGAGCACGGCGCCGATCTGCGCGCCCTGCCACTCCAGCTTGGGATGGTCGACCACGCCGGTGAGCGGATCGACCCGGCCGCCGATGGCGACGCCGGCCCAGAGCGGCTTGCGCCGATGCCACCGCTGCAGGAACGCCTTGGCGCTGCGGGCGACGGTGGTGGTGGCGAATTCCTGGCCGGTCTGCGGGGTGGCGATGGCCAGGCCGCCGAGGATGCGGCCGCGCAGGTCGGCCGCCACGATCTTGGTGACCGCGGCGCCGATGTGGATGCCGAGGGTCAGGTACGCCTCGTGGTCGATCTCGAAGGGCACCCGCGGACGTCCGACCGCGCCCGAGGCGGTGAGGTCGGGACGTTCGCGGAGCAAACCGGCGGCAAGCAGCGCGGACACCTGTCGGTTGACCGTGGCGATGCTCAGACCCGTCGAGCGTGCGGCATTGTCGCGCGAGACCGGGCCACCGGTGGCGGAGCGCAGAACCGCGGCCGCCGGGTTGTCGGCGATGCGCAGTTCAGGGGCGACCACTGGACGCTGGACCCGGATGCGGCCGCCTGCGGTCCTGGCGACGGATCGTTCAAGGGTAGGAAGGGACATGGTGAAGATTCCTTGCCGAGGTCCCGCGCCTGGCGGGACGTGCCTACATGGGCGACTAGGCAGCAAACGAGCTGGAAGAACAGCTCAGCTGCAGCAAGGGCGACAACACAGTTCGCGCGTCAGCGGCAACCGAAGACCCAGCGCGGCGGTCACATAGGTGACCCGCAGCGCGTTCGATCGGCCAGCAGACATGTAAATGAAATTAACACCGGTGACCGCAACTCACCAAGCCTCAAACCGCCGCTGTGTTGTCGCACACAGTGTTTTCCCAGGTCACGGCTCGAGGAAGTCGGGCATCGCCCGCCCTGCTCGCGCACGAAAAAGCCCCGCCCAGGCGAGAGGATGCTGGGCGGGGCTTTGTCGCGGCAGTGGCGACCGCGAGCTATTTCGGCGCCACGAAGGGCTGGTTGATGGTGGTGAAGTACTGGATCGCCGCACCGATCGCGACCGGGGCGGTGACGAAGATCTGACCGCCGATCACACCGAGCGCACCGATGGCGGCGGCGCCCGCGAGGCAGCCGGCGATGATGCCGCCGACGAACGGACCGAAGAGGCCGACGATGGTGCCGCCGACAATCGTGCCGCCGAGCGCGCCGCCCAGGACGCAACCAACCGCCGCGCCGCCGAGGCCGCCGACCAGGGTGCCGATGGTGGCACCCATGGAGATGGTGCTGGTCAGCCGGCTCCAGGCAGCCTGCTCACGGTCGTACTCGGTCTTCCACGGGGCCTTGTCCTCGAACGGCAGCGCGACCGGCTTGTAGGTGGCCTTCGCCGGATCGAGCTGCGGGGTCAGCGTCGCGGTGTGGCCCGCGATGTCGGCCGCGATCGGGAGTTCGAAGTCGTCGATGCGGAACTTCAGCGGGGTGCCGGCGACGACGGTGCCGTTGGCCGCCTTGATCTTCAAGGTGTCGTCCTCGACCACGATCGACCCGGAGTCGGTGGTGATGATCGACGACGCGTCGGTGGCATGGGCGGTGAAATTCACCGGATCATCGTTGGCCGGCGGTGCGGCGACGGAAGTGCCAGCGGCAACTCCGGTCGCCATGGTCACCAATGCCGCGACCACGGCAAGCTTCCTCATCCTCATGTACTGCGATCCCTCATCTAGGTGGAGCTGTCGAGGCAAAGCATCGAGGAGAAAGTCCTGGATAACGAGGGAAAAACGCAGGCAGATTCCAATCCGCGACGGCTCAGCGGTCGCGGCGCAGCTCGCTCACCCAGGCGGCGAACTCGTCCGGCTCGGTATCGGCGCCGATCATGTCCACCACCACATGGCCGACGCACGCCGCGCGCAGCACCCGATTGGCCACCACCTCGGTATCGCCCCACGGAATGTAGGGCTTCGCGATCAGCAGCGACGCGATTCCGTGCGCGGCGGCCCAGAGATCGAGCACGACCGGCATCGGGTCGCCGGGAGTGATCACGCCCGCGTCCATGCATTCCTGCACCGTCTGCGAAAAGTGCTGGAACGCACCGCTGCCGAGCACCTGATCCACCGCGCCGACGGACATGGTCGGCACGGTCGCCAGCCGATACTGCTCGGGGTGCTCCCTGGCGAACCGGACATACGCCAGCCCCTGCTGACACAGCCGGGTGATCGGCGAGACGGACGGATCGGTCTCGGCGACGATCGCGGCGTCCAGGTCCTCGAAGACCTGCACGACCACGGCCTCGATGAGCGCGTCCTTGTCCGCGAAATGCCGGTAGATCGAGGGGGCGCTCACGCCGACCAGCTTGCTGATCTCGCGAATCGATACCGCATCGGCGTGCCCGGTGCGGGCCAGCAATTCCCGTGCCGCGTCGAGGATTTCGGTGCGCAGCTGGGCGCCGGTGCCGCGGGCGGACCGCGACCTGCGTGCTCCGATCATTCGCGCCCGGCCAGCACGCGCTCGCTGGGATCGGGATCGGCGTGTTCGCTCAACCCGATTCGGGCGTGCAGCCGGGCCAGCGGCGCGGGCGCCCACCAATTCCAGGTACCCATCAGCTTCATCAGGGCGGGCGCGAGCATGGTGCGGATGAGGGTGGCGTCGGCGAGCACGGTCAGGGTGAGGCCGAGGCCCATCAGCTGGATGAACGACACCTTCGAGGTGACCATCGCGCCCATCACGATGGCCATGAGCACGGCCGCGGCGGTGAAGATCCGGCCGGTGCGGGCGACGCCGACGGCGACCGCGTGCACGTTGTCCTCGGCGGTGCGCACGACGACGCCGTCGACCACGCGACCGGAGGCGAGCCATTCCTCGCGGATACGGGAGAGCAGGAACACCTCGTAGTCCATCGACATGCCGAACGCGAGGCAGAACATCAGGATCGGCATGGTCGGCGTCATGTAGCCGACCGGAGTGAAGCCGAGCAGGCCGGACAGGTGCCCGTCCTGGAAGATCCAGACCATCGCGCCGAACGCGGCACACAGCGAAAGTGTGTTGAGCACAATGGCTTTCAGCGGCAGGATCAGGCTGCCGGTGAACAGGAACAGCACCACGAAGGTGGCGAGCGCGATCAGCGCGACGGCCAGCGGCAGCCGCTTGCCGAGCGAGTCGAGGGCGTCGGCATTGACCGCCGCGCCGCCGCCGAACAGCGTCTGCCCCGGTGCGGGCACGGCGCGCAGTTCGCGCAACTGTGCCTCACCCGCCGGGGAGAACGGGTCGACGCGGGTCGCCACATTGATGTATTCGCCGGTGCCGTTTGCCATTCCGGCCGGACCGTTGGCGACCCGGCCGCCCTTGATGTAGACGCCGGCGCTGGACAGCACCGCCGAAACGCCGTCCGCCTTGGACAATCCCTTGGCGTAGTCGCCGATCGGCCCTGGGCCGCCTTGATATCCGTCCAGGACGACGGTGGTGTTGTTGCCCGCGTTGGCCGCCGGGAATTCCGCGCGCAGCACGTCGCCGACCTGGCGGGTGGCGGCGGTGGTCGGCAGCACCCGGTCGTCGGGATAGCCGAATTTCACGGAGAGGAACGGCGATCCGAGCGCGAGGAACAGTGCGACGAGGATCAGCGCGACCGGGATGGAATGCCCGGTCACCCAGGTCACCATCCGATACCACCAGCTCTGCTCCGGTACCGGCGGCTGCATCGGATCAGGGGCCGAACGACCGAACAAGCGCCGCAACGGAACTCGGATGTCGAGCGAATTCACCCGGTGCCCGAGCAGCACCAGCGCCGCGGGCAGGATCAGGATCGCCGCCGCGGCCGCCGCCGCGACCACCGCGACCCCGGCGTAGGCGAACGACCGCAGGAAGTAGATGTCGAAGATGCTCAGCACGGCCAGCGAAAGCGCAACCGTCAGTGCGGAATACAGCACGGTGCGGCCCGCGGTCTGCACGGCGCGGATCGTCGCGGCCACCGGTTCGAGGCCGTTGGCCAGCTCCTCGCGATACCGGCTGACGATGAACAGGCTGTAGTCGATGGCCAGCGCCAGACCCATCGCGGTGGTCATGTTCAGCGCGTAGATGGACACGTCGGTGATCAGCGTGAACATCCGCAGGATGGCCAGCGTGGTGAGGATGGCGAAGATGCCGACGGTCAGCGGCAGCGCGGCGGCGATCAGGCTGCCGAACACCAGCACGAGCACGAGCAGCGACACCGGGATCGCGACGCCTTCGGCGAGGGCGAGGTCGTGGGTGATCTGCTTGTTCACGTCGTGGAATACGGCGGCGGTGCCGCTCTGCCGGACGGTGATGCCGTCGGTGGTTCCGGTCAGTTGCTCGGTGAGCGCGCCCGCGGTCTCCTGGGACTGCGTGTCGTCGCCGGTCAGGTAGGCGAAGACCAGCGCTTCCTTGCCGCTGGTGCTGCGCAGCGCGGAGGCCACCGCGGGCGGCGCGGTCCAATACGACTGCACGCCTTTGACATCCGGGCGGGCGCGCAGCGTGTCGGTCAGGTGCAGGCCGACCGCGCGGGTGGCTGGTGCGTCGGCGCCCGAATCCGAGCTGACCAGCAGCACGTAGTTCGGCGCGGCCCCGTCGAAATTGTCCGCGAGCAACCGCGCGACCTGGGAGGACTCGGCGTCCGGCGAGGTGAATCCGGCGGACTTCAAATGCGCCGCCGCCGTCGCGCCGAACACCCCGCAGAGGATCGCGAGCGCGGCGGCGGCGAGCAGGATCGCCCGCGGATATCGGGTGACGATCTGTGCGATCCGGATCAGCACGCGCGGCTCCCTTGCTCGGCGCAGTGGGTTAACGACGTTAGCGTAACGCCGTTACCTCGGTGTCGATAGAGGGAGCCGCCATGCGATCAGTGATCCCGGTCACCCAGGTGGCCTTGGCCGAAATGCCCCTCGCCGAACCGCCGCGGGGCATGGCCGTGCACGCCCTCGGCGTAGGCGGTCTCGGCGTGCAGCGCGAAGTCGATGCCCGCCGTCTCTTCTTCCTGACTGACCCGGAAGCCGAGGGTGCGATCGATGAGCTTGCCGAGCAGGAAGGTCACCACGAACGCGTACGCCGCGACCACCAGCACCCCGACCAACTGCTTGCCGAGCTGCGCCAGCCCGCCGCCGAAGAACAGACCCTCGACGCCGCCGGTCATCACCTGGGTGGCGAGCAGGCCGATCAGCACCGTGCCGACGATGCCGCCGACGAAGTGCACGCCGACTACGTCGAGCGAATCGTCATAGCCCGCTTTGAATTTCCAGCCGACCGCGAACGAACACACCACGCCGGCGGTGAGCCCGACGATCAGCGCGCCGAGCGTGTTCACCGAGCCGCAGGACGGGGTGATCGCGACCAGACCGGCCACCGCGCCGGACGCCGCACCGAAGGTGGTCGGCCTGCCGTCGCGGATCTGCTCGACCGCGAGCCAGCCGAGCATGCCCAGGCAGCCGGCCACCAGCGTGTTCAGGAAGACCGCTGCCGCAACGCCATTCGCGGACAGCGCCGACCCGGCGTTGAAGCCGAACCAGCCGAACCACAGCAGGCCCGCGCCGAGCAGCACGAACGGCAGGTTGTGCGGGCGCATCGCGTCCGTCTTGAAACCGATGCGCGGGCCGAGCACCAGGGCGAGCGCGAGTGCCGAAGCGCCGGAGGCGATCTCGACCACCAGGCCGCCCGCGTAGTCCAGCGCGCCGAACGAGGCCAGCCAGCCGTCCGGACCCCATACCCAGTGCGCGATCGGGGCGTAGACGGCGAGCGCCCACACCGGCACGAAGATCATCCACGCGGCGAATTTCGCCCGGTCCGCGATCGCGCCGCTGACCAGTGCCGCGGTCAGGATCGCGAAGGTCAGCTGGAAGGTGGCGAACAGCAGTTCCGGTACCGCGCCGTGCAGGGTGGTCGGGTCGATGCCGGTCATGGCCAGGTGGTCGAGGTTGCCGATCAGCCCGCCGCCGGCGTCGTCGCTGAAGGCCAGGCTGTAGCCGAACAGCAGCCAGGCGACGGTCACCAGCGGGATCGCGATGAAGTTCATCATCAGCATGTTGAGCACGCCGGTCGAGCGCACCATCCCGCCGTAGAACAGCGCGAGCGCCGGGGTCATCAGCAGCACCAGGGCCGTGCTGACGAGCAGCCAGGCGGTGGCCGCGGGATCCAGGGATGTGGACACGGGAAGCTCCTTCCACGCGATATGCGTTGCAAGGAAATTACCGAATGCTCACCGCCGGATTTGCGCTGGTCTACGAGTCGCGCGCCGGTTCGGACATGGGATGTTTGCCGAATACGGCCGCTGAGCGGGACCGTTCAGGCGCGGGACTTGCGGGCCACCGCGCGCTGGCCGCGCTTGCCGGGAACGGGCAGATCGTCGCGCATGGCCACCCATTCGGCGGTGGTCAGCCAGAGTTCCTGGGCGCGGGCGTCGGCGGTGTTGTGGAAGATCCGGCGGCCGCGATCGTCGCGCAGTTCCTGGGCGACGGTGGACCAGCGCGGGGCGCGCTCGTGCTCGGTCAGGTAGTCGCCGAGGTAGGCGGCGACCGCGGTGCCGATGGTGTTGACCGGGCGCAGCGAGACTCGGTTGCCGTACTGGTCGGAGTGGAAACGGCGACCGGCGCACAGCGATCCGGCGTTGGCGTTGGAGGCGATCCAGCCGGCCCGCTGGGCGCGCTCGATCAGCCAGAGGTGTTTCACCGCCGACGGGGCGATGTCGCCGATGCGGGTGCGGATCAGCGTCATGACCTGCTCGGAGGACAGCACGTCGCGGCGGGTCGGGCCGATGCCGTGCGCGGTCCAGTGGGCGTCGGCCAGGGTGGCCAGCGCGCGGCCGAAGTCGTCGATGCTGCGCTGGGCGCGGCGGCCGAGGCGCTCGATGCGTTCGGCCTCGCGGCGCATCTCGTTCTGCGCGGTGAGGGTGCGGATCGCGGCCATGGTCGGCACCTGGCCGCGTTCGAGCAGCTCGAGGATGGCGGCGGAGGTGGCGGGATCGGCGGTGGCGGCAACCGGGAGGGAGTCGCGTTTGAGCGCGAAGTCCTGCGGGCTGATCGCGCGGCTCAGCAGATCGACCGCGGAACGATCGCCGGCGAAGTCGGTGCTGGAAAGCAACGCGGTGGCGATGTCATCAGGCTTTTGCACGGTGAGAAGTTCCTCCGATGGATGTGGAACTCGGCTGCGCTGGAACTCGGCGGTGCGGGAACTTTGGTTGTGCCCCGGTCGGGATGAGGGACCGGCCGGGGCAACCAACCTGATGAAGGTTTGGCTACCGAAGTTGCCGATTGCCACGGTAGCCAGCCGATTGCGTCGGTGTCACCCTCGTTGACGCTTTCGTTATCTCCACAAACCTGCGGTAAATCGGGGCATGAGTACATATTTTCCGGTCTACATGGGGGAATTGGGCGGTAATTTCCCGCGATCGACCGGTGCTTCGTCAGCGATAGCTCATGCGTTGCCGCTGTTGCTATCGGTCAGTGGGGGTTAATAAGGGCCGCAGAATCTTGTGATTTGGATCACATTCAAGGGGTCTCCGCTGTTGGTGTTCCGCCGCGCCGGGCCCGGCGGTCAGCGCGAATGTTCTTTGTCGGTGCGCGCCGGTAACCTCTGGCCGTGGCTCTGTACCGGAAGTACCGACCGGCAACGTTCGCTGAGGTAGTGGGTCAGGAGCACGTCACCGACCCACTGAGCACCGCCCTGGACACCGGCCGGATCAGTCATGCCTACCTGTTCTCCGGCCCGCGCGGCTGTGGCAAGACCTCGTCCGCGCGCATCCTCGCGCGCTCGCTGAACTGCGTGCAGGGGCCGACCTCGAAGCCGTGCGGCGTCTGTCCGTCCTGCATCGCGCTCGGCCCGGGCGGGCCCGGCAATCTGGACGTGATCGAACTCGACGCCGCGAGCCACGGCGGCGTCGACGACACCCGCGAACTGCGCGACCGCGCCTTCTACGCGCCCGCCGAATCCCGCTACCGCGTCTTCATCGTCGACGAGGCGCACATGGTCACCACGGCCGGCTTCAACGCGCTGCTGAAGATCGTCGAGGAGCCGCCGGCCCACCTGATCTTCATCTTCGCCACCACCGAGCCGGACAAGGTGCTGCCGACCATCCGCTCGCGCACCCACCACTACCCGTTCCGGTTGCTGCCGCCCGCCACCATGCGCGGCCTGCTCGGCAAGATCTGCGACCAGGAGCAGGTGACCGTCGAAGAGGCGGTGTACCCCTTGGTGATTCGCGCCGGCGGTGGTTCCCCGCGCGACAGCCTCAGCGTGCTCGACCAGCTGCTGGCCGGTGCGGGACCCGAGGGCGTCACCTACTCCAGGGCGGTCTCGCTGCTCGGCGTCACCGACGTCGCGCTGATCGACGACGCGATCGGCGCGCTGGCAAACAACGACGGCGCGGAGCTGTTCGGCACGGTCGACCGGGTGATGGAGGCGGGGCACGACCCGCGCCGGTTCGCCGTCGACCTGCTCGAGCGGCTGCGCGATCTGATCCTGATGCGCGCGGTGCCCGACGCGATCGAGCGCGCGCTGGTCTCCGGGCCGGGGGATGTCCTCGATCGGATGCGTGATCAGGCCGGGCGGCTCGGTCCGGCCACGTTGGCGCGTTATGCGGAACTGCTGCACGAGGCGCTCGGGGAAATGCGCGGCGCGACGTCGCCGCGGCTGCTGCTCGAGGTCGTCTGTGCGCGGATGCTCCTGCCGTCGGTCTCGGATGCCGAATCCGCCACGTTGCAGCGGTTGGAGCGGCTCGAACGCGGATTCGCCGGCGGGGCCGTCGCGCCGTTGCCCGCGGCCTCGTCGGGCTCCGCGCCCGCGGATGCGGCCGTGGCGGCTGTGTCCAGGCCCGCTCCTATTTCCAGCTCGCCCGAGTCGACCCGTCGCCGGGGCGCGGAGGCGTTGGCCGCCATCCGCCGGGAGACTGCTGGATCGTCCGGCGGCGCGCCGGAGAACGCGGGCAGCCCGGGTACTGCCGGGTCTACAACGACGGCCGCCCCGCCCGCGACGACTGCGAGCGATGTGGGTGCTGCGCAGACCCGCCACGAGCCGGTTGTCGCGGCGGCCGAAGCGGCACCGGCCGATGCTGTCCGGACCGAATCGGGTGCTTCGAACTCCGGCACCGCCTCGGCGAGTGCCGCGGGTCAGGATGCTTCAACGGACGGAGCGTCGGCGGCGACGGCCCGCGATACCGCTGAGATCGGCGCAGCCGTGCCCGCTGTCACCGGCGCAGATCCGATCGCCGCGGCGTCGGATACCGCGTTCGAACAGTCGGGCGCATCGACTCCGGCGCAGCCCGAATCCGTCAGCCCCGCAGCGTCTTCCGTACCGCCCGCGGCCGCGCCGGAGCAAGTTCCGGCCGGTTCGCCCGAGCCGGTACCGGCCGCGGATGAGCCCGAACGCGAACCGGTGCAGGCGTTTTCCGGAGTGGAATCGGTTATCCGGGAGGTTGCCGAGCAGGCTCCTGTCGAACCGGCCGCCGCGCCGCCCGCTGCGGTGCAGCCCGATCCGGTCGCCGAACCGGAACCGTCGACCGCCCCGAACGCGGACCTGCTGCGCGAGGTCGAGGCTGCCTGGGCGGACATCCGCGCCAAGGTGCGTGAGTTCGGCGCCGCCGTGCAGGCGATGCTGGCCGGCGCCTCGGTCTCCCGCATCGAAGGCGACACGATCGTCTTCGCCCATCAGCACGCGCCGCTGGCCCAGCGGCTCTCGGATCCGCGCAACCTGGACGCGGTGCGCTCGGCGGTGCACGCGGTCCTCGGTCGGGCGCACGATGTGCGCTGGGAGGCCGGCGGCGGCGCGGCGCGACCTGCGGCGACACCGCGGGGCGGTGGGCAGGCGAAGCCGCAGCGCGGGGCCGGGCAGCCGGCCGCGCGTGAATCCGGCAACGCGCCCGCGCGCGGCACGGATGCGCCTGCGCCGCCGCGTTTCTCGCGGCCGAGCCAGGCCAAGAACGCCGCTGCCGCGGACCCGGCGGGCGGCGCGAACAAGCCGCGCCCGTTCGGCGACGACGATATTCCGCCGCCCGATTTTCCCGATCTACCGGACGATCCCGGCCCTTTTGATTCCGCGCCGCCCGAGTCGGCGCAGCCCACGGTCGGCAACGAGGCAGGTGGCGGGGTGGTACCGGAGACCACGCCCGAGGACGAAGAGGAGATGATTCGCGCCGCGGCGGTGCCGGTGGCGCCCGAGGATCGGCGCGACCCCGACGAGGCTGCCCTCGAATTGCTGAAGAGTGAGCTGGGGGCCACACGGCTGAGTGGTTGACAACCACCGCCGCCAGGACGTTAAGTTAACCGGAGTTCGCACACCACGGTAGTATGAACGGGTGGCCGTGAGCTCCGGTACGACGAGGTTCTATGGTATGCCCAGGCGTATGGGCGATCGGAACCTGCGTCCGCCGTCGCATGCCGCGTTTTGTACAGCGTCAGGACGGTCGGTCGCGGGACCGGTCGGCGAGGTTACCCGCGGCTACCCCGCATCGCGCGGGGTAGCCGCACAGAGCGCTCGGACGGACGACGTCCGGCCGCCGCACCTTTAAGGAAGGAACACTCCGATATGACCACAGAGGCCTACATTTACGAGGCCATCCGCACTCCGCGCGGCCGCGGCAAGAAGAACGGCTCGCTGCATTCGGTCAAGCCGATCGACTTGACTGTTGGTCTGATCCAGGAGCTGCGCGGCCGCTTCCCGAACCTCGACGAAGACCGGATCTCGGATCTGATCCTTGGTGTCGTCAGCCCCGTCGGTGACCAGGGCATGGACATCGCCCGCACCGCGGTGACCGTGGCCGGCCTGCCGGACACCGTCGGCGGCTTCCAGCTCAACCGGTTCTGTGCCTCCGGCCTCGAGGCCGTCAACCTGGCCGCGCAGAAGGTGCGCTCCGGCTTCGACGACCTGGTCCTGGCCGGCGGCGTCGAGTCCATGTCCCGCGTGGCGATGGGCTCCGACGGCGGCGCGTGGGCGCTGGACCCGGCCACCAACTACGACACCTACTTTGTGCCGCAGGGTGTTTCGGCCGACCTGATCGCCACCATCGAGGGCTTCAGCCGCGATGACGTCGACGCCTACGCGGTGCGCTCGCAGGAGCTGGCCGCCAAGGCCACCACCGGCGGCTACTTCGCCAAGTCGGTTGTTCCGGTCAAGGACCAGAACGGCATCGTCGTGCTGGACAAGGACGAGCACATGCGTCCCGGCACCACCGCCGAGGACCTGGCCAAGCTCAACCCGTCCTTCGCCGTGATCGGTGAGATGGGCGGCTTCGACGCGGTCGCGCTGCAGAAGTTCTACTTCGTCGAGAAGATCAACCACGTGCACCACGGCGGCAACAGCTCGGGCATCGTCGACGGCGCCGCGCTGGTGCTGGTCGGCACCGAAGAGGCGGGCAAGGCGTCCGGCCTGACCCCGCGTGCGCGCGTCGTCGCGACCGCGACCAGCGGCGCCGACTCCACCATCATGCTGACCGGCCCCACCCCGGCCGCCAAGAAGGCGCTGGCCAAGGCGGGCCTGACGATCGAGGACATGGACCTCGTCGAGATCAACGAGGCGTTCGCCTCGGTGGTGCTGAAGTTCCAGAAGGACCTGAACGTCCCGGACGAGAAGCTGAACGTCAACGGTGGCGCGATCGCGATGGGCCACCCGCTGGGTGCCACCGGCGCGATGATCACCGGCACCATGGTCGACGAGCTGGAGCGCCGCAACGGCCGCTACGCCCTGATCACCCTGTGCATCGGCGGCGGCATGGGCGTGGCGACCATCATCGAGCGCGTCTAAACCCAACCGGCAGCTGAGAATTCAAGGAGACACAGAGCTGTGAGCGAAACCAACATGATCGGTTGGGAGCAGGATTCGGACGGCATCGTCACGCTGACGATGGACGACCCGAACCAGGGCGCCAACACGATGAACGAGCTGTACAAGACGTCGATGACCGCGACCGTCGAGAAGCTCGAGGCCGAGAAGGACAACATCACCGGCGTGGTGCTGACCTCGGCGAAGAAGACCTTCTTCGCCGGCGGCGACCTGAAGAACATGATCAAGGTCGGGCCGGACGACGGCCAGGGCGTGATGGACGAACTCTTCACCATCAAGGACGCGCTGCGCCGCCTGGAGACCCTGGGCAAGCCGGTCGTCGCCGCGATCAACGGCGCCGCGCTCGGCGGTGGCCTGGAGATCACCCTGGCGACCCACTACCGGATCGCCGCCGACGTGCCGGGCGTGCAGCTCGGCCTGCCCGAGGTCAGCCTCGGCCTGCTGCCCGCCGGTGGCGGCGTCACCCGCACCGTGCGCATGCTCGGCCTGCAGAACGCCCTGATGCAGGTGCTGTTGCAGGGCAACAAGTACCGCCCGGGCAAGGCCAAGGAAATCGGCCTGATCAACGAGGTCGTCGGCTCGATCGAGGAACTGGTCCCCGCGGCCAAGGCCTGGATCAAGGCCAACCCCGAGGGTGGCGTGCAGCCGTGGGACAAGAAGGGCTTCAAGATCCCCGGTGGCACCCCGTCCACCCCGGCCTTCGCGGCGAACCTGCCCGCGTTCCCGGCCAACCTGCGTAAGCAGCTCAAGGGCACCAACATGCCGGCCCCGCGGGCGATCATGTCCGCCGCGGTCGAGGGCGCGCAGGTCGACATCGACAACGCGTCGCTGATCGAGTCGCGCTACTTCGTGCACCTGCTCACCGGCCCGGTCGCGAAGAACATGATCCAGGCGTTCTTCTTCGACCTGCAGTCCATCAACAACGGTGGCTCGCGGCCCAACGATGTCCCGAAGAAGGACATCAAGAAGATCGGCGTGCTGGGCGCGGGCATGATGGGCGCGGGCATCGCGTACGTCTCCGCCAAGGCGGGCTACCAGGTCGTGCTCAAGGACGTCACCATCGAGGCGGCCGAGCGCGGCAAGAACTACTCGGAGAAGATTGAGGCCAAGGCCCTCTCCCGCGGCAAGACCACCGAGGAGAAGTCCAAGGCGCTGCTGGACCGGATCACCCCGTCCGCCGACGCCAAGGACTTCGACGGCGTGGACTTCGTGATCGAGGCCGTCTTCGAGAACACCGAGCTCAAGCACAAGGTGTTCCAGGAGATCGAGGACATCGTCACCCCGGACGCGCTGCTGGGCTCGAACACCTCGACCCTGCCGATCACCGGCCTCGCGGCCGGTGTGAAGCGCCAGGAAGACTTCATCGGCATCCACTTCTTCTCGCCGGTCGACAAGATGCCGCTGGTGGAGATCATCAAGGGCGAAAAGACCTCGCCCGAGGCGCTGGCCCGGGTGTTCGACTACACCCTCGCGATCAAGAAGACCCCGATCGTGGTCAACGACAGCCGTGGCTTCTTCACCTCGCGCGTGATCGGCACCTTCGTCAACGAGGCCATCTCCATGCTCACCGAGGGCATCGAGCCCGCGACCATCGAGCAGGCCGGTCTGCAGGCGGGCTACCCGGCCGCGCCGTTGCAGCTGTCGGATGAGCTGAACCTCAAGCTCATGCAGAAGATCGCCAAGGAGACCCAGGAGGCCGCCGAGCACGGCGACACCACCATGGGCAAGAAGCGGCACCCGGCCCAGGATGTCATCGACTACCTGGTGTCCGAGGGTCGTCCGGGTCGCCTGGAGAAGGCCGGCTTCTACGAGTACGACGAAGACGGCAAGCGCACCGGCATCTGGCAGGGCCTGCGCGATCACTTCAAGACCACGGCGGACTTCACCGTGCCGCTGCAGGATCTGATCGACCGCATGCTGTTCATCGAGGCGATCGAGACGCAGAAGTGTTTCGACGAGGGTGTGCTGGAGACCACCGCCGACGCCAACATCGGCTCGATCTTCGGCATCGGCTACCCGGCCTGGACCGGTGGCGTGCACCAGTTCGTAGTCGGTTACCCGGGTGGGCAGGCGGCGTTCGTCGAGCGCGCCGACTACCTCGCCAAGACCTACGGCGATCGCTTCGAGGTTCCGGCCTCGCTGCGTAAGTAGTCACCAACGGTAAAGCCCGCCACCGCGTTTCGCGGTGGCGGGCTTTCGCCGTTTCACGGGTGGTTCGGCGGATTCGGGTGCTGTTCACCTGTTGGTACCGCATTATGGATAGCGTGGTCTTCGTGAGACGTGGACAGGCACGACGTGCGCAAACCCTGCTGGTCGCGGCCGTCGCGCTGGCGCTGGCCGCGGCGCCGGCCGGCGCGGAGCCCGAGTCGGGCCACGCGGTCCGGCTGCTCGGCGAGCAGGTGATCCCCAACGATCTGGACTTCCAGGGCACCAGGGTCGGCGGCCTGTCCGGCATCGATTTCGATTCGCGCACCGGCGATTACGTGCTGATCAGCGACGACCGTTCGGAGCGCAACCCGGCCCGGTTCTATACCGCGCGCTTCGCGGTCGGCGAAAACGGCCTCGGCCCGGTGGAATTCACCGGCACCCGGCCGCTGCTGACTCCCGGCGGCACCGTGTACGGCCCGAAGTCGCTGGACCCCGAGGAGATTCGGATCGATCCGTGGTCCGGGGACTACTTCTGGTCGCAGGAGGGCGAGCGCACCGACACGGTGCTGGCCGACCCCTCGGTCCGGATCACCCGCCCCGACGGAACTTTCGCGGGCGAGCTGCCGATCCCGGACAACGAACGGATGCAGCCGAATTCGGGTCCCCGGCAGAACCTGGCGCTGGAGGGCGCGACGTTCGCCGCCGGTGGTTCCCTCTTCCTGACCTCGGTGGAAGCCCCACTGCTGCAAGACGGTCCGCTCGCGACGACGACCGCGGGCGCGACCTCGCGGATCACCGTGCAGACCCGGACCGGTCAGCTGCTCGCGCAATACCCGTACACCATGGAGCCGGTGTTCGCCGAGTCCCGGCCGCAGCCCGACCTGGGCATGAACGGCATCGCCTCGATCCTGGCCGTCGACCCGGTCGATCCGGCGAAAGTCCTTGTGCTGGAACGCTCCTTCGTCTTCGGCGTCGGCAACAAGATCAGGATCTACGAGGCCGACCTGCGGGGCGCCACCAACGTGCTCGACGCCCCGCTCGGCAATGCGCGTCCGGCCGCCAAGCGCCTGCTGGTCGACCTGGCCGACGTCGGCCTGCGCAATATCGACAATGTCGAAGGCATGACCTGGGGCCCGCGCCTGCCCTCCGGCGAACGCACCCTGATCCTGGTGAGCGACAACAACTTCGCCGACAACCAGATCACCCAGTTCATCGCCCTCGCCGTCCGCTGAGATGCCGATTGCGGCCCGCCGCGCACGAATCAGCCTGCCGCGCGTGAGATCGTCGGCGAATTCGTGCGCGGCGGGATGAAACGTGCGCGGCGCGCTGGTGTCAGTCGGTGCGCAAGTCTTCGGTCGCGTCGCGGAATGCGTCGGCGGCGCGGGTGAAGTAGTCGAACAGCACCTCGCGTTGTTCGGGCGTGTAGCCGCCGACGATCTCGCCGATCCGGCGGCGAGCGGGTGCCAGCACCTCGTCCAATTCCGCTGGCGTGCCTACTAATTCGACCAATACCTTGCGTCGGTCACCGGGCACCGGCACGCGGCGTACGTAACCCGCGGCTTCCAGCCGATCGATCAGCCGCGTTGTCGGACCGGTGGTCAGTCCGCTGCGCGTGCCGAGCTCGCCCGGCGTCATCGGCCCGGTCAACTCCAGGATGTTCAGCGCGTACAGATCGGTCGCGCCCAGGTCGACGGCCCGCGCCCCGGCCTGTCCATGCAGCATGACCGCACTCAGATACCGCTGGTAGACCTTGCTCGCATCCGAGCGCGCAGAAGGTGTTGACACGGCCGACCTCCATCTCATAATCTCTTCCTCAACGAAGAAACTTCTTCAAAGAAGAAAGCTCTTCTACGCAGAGAATCTATCACGGAGGTCATCATGAGCAGCAACAACCTCGACCAGCAGCGCCAGGAAATCCGCGCCGTCTTCACCGAAATGGTCGCGGCCTGGGGTCGCGGCGACGCCGACGCGTACGGCGCGGTCTTCACCGCGGACGCCACCTACACCGCCTGGTTCGGCACCCTCTTCCAGGGCCGCGCGGACATCGTCGAATCCCATCGCGCCCTGTTCGGCAGCTTCCTGAAGGGCACCGAGATGGCCGAGGACGTGGTGGACATCCGCCTCTACGGATCCGACACCGCGGTGGTCAACAGCCGCGGCGACCTCTACAAGGGCAGCCCGAAGACGCCGGACCGGCTCGGCAAGGTGCAGACCTACACGCTGGTCCGCCAGGACGGCCGGTGGCTGATCGCCAGTTTCCAGAACACCAAGCGCAAGAAGCTGATGGAGCGCTTCACCTTCCGCTTCGCCCCGGGCGCTCGCCCCGCCGCCCAGCGCTGAAAGCACCCCCACCGACATTCACGGAGAAGCCATGAACACCAAAGACATTCAGATCAACGCCCCCAAGACCAAGCGCCGCCGCACCGTCACCCGCGTCCTCGCCGCCTCGGTCATCACCCTCGGCGTCGCCGCCGGCGGCGGCTACCTCTGGCTGGACAACACCGCGGATGTGCACAACCTCGGCACCACCGAATGCGAAACCGTCACCCCGTCCGGCCCCGCCGCGACACCCCAATCCCTGCACGAGGTGTGCGCGCTCCTGGACGAGCTGACCGCGGCCTGGGGACGCGGCGACGCCGACGCCTACGGCAACCTGTTCGCCGAGAACGCCACCTACACCAGCTATGTCGGCACCCACTACCAGGGCCGCGCCGATCTGACCGAGGGCCACCGGGCGCTGTTCGGCGGTTTCCTCAAAGGCACCGAGCTGGCCGACTCGTTCCTCGACATCCGGTTCTACGGCGCGGACACCGCGGTGGTGAACAGTCGCGGCGATACCTATAAGGGCGATCGCAAACGGCCGGAGGATCTGTCGAAGACGCAGACGTACACGCTCGTGCGCCAGGCCGGTCGCTGGGAAATTGCGTCCTTCCACAACACCAAGCGGCAGAATGTAATGGAGCGAATCTCGTTCCTGATCGCACCGGACACCAGGCCCGCTCGGGAGCGCTGAGCTGGGCGAATCAGGGGGAAGGCGGAGGTGGAAAGCATCCTGTTCCGAAACTTCTCCCACCGGGTGCCGCGCCCGCGCTACGTTGGAGTATGCGCAGACATATCGGACATCGCGCGGGGTACCGGGTGATGTCCGTGCGTCGGTGTGCTTGTTGTTCGACGGTGACGCCGATTCGATGTGAGTTCGAGGTGGTCACGTGAAACCACGGACGCGTACGGGCGAAGTCGGCCCCGACTCGACCCCGGCCGACTCGGATACCCAGCGCCACCCGCTCATCGGGATCGCCGACGAGCTGGAGGCGATGGGCCTGTCGGAGGCGAAGGAGATCGGCCGGGGTGGCTTCGGCGTGGTCTATCGCTGTATCCAGCGGGCCCTGGAGCGGGTCGTCGCGGTGAAGGTGCTCTCCTCGGAGATCGAGGTGGAGAGCCGCGAGCGCTTCCTGCGCGAGGAACAGGCCATGGGCCGGCTGTCCGGCCATCCGAATATCGTCGACATCCTGCAGGTGGACGTCACGCTGAGCGGGCTGCCGTTCATCGTGATGCCGTACTGCACCCGCGGTTCGCTGGAGCAGGTTATCCGCGATCAAGGCCCGCTCACCTGGGCCGATTCCTTGCGGGCCGGGGTGAAACTGGCCGGCGCGATCGAGAGCGCGCACCGCGCCCAGATCCTGCACCGCGACGTGAAGCCGGCGAACGTGCTGCTCAGCGGCTACGGCGAGCCGCAGCTGACCGACTTCGGCATCGCCAGGATCCCCGGCGGCTTCCAGACCTCCAGCAGCCTGATCACCGGCTCGCCCGCGTTCACCGCGCCGGAAGTGCTCAAGGGGGAAGACCCGACCATCCGCTCCGACGTCTACGGCCTCGGCGCGACGCTGTTCGCGCTGCTCACCGGGCACGCCGCGTTCGAGCGGCAGGCGGGGGAGAAGGTGGTCGCGCAGTTCCTGCGGATCACCACCCAGCCGGTGCCGGATCTGCGCGAGCACGACATCCCGCCGAGCGTGGCCGAGGCGATCCAGCAGGCCATGTCCATCGACCCCGCCGAACGCCCGCCCTCGGCCTACGACTTCGGGCAGCTGCTGCGCGCGGTGCAGCGCGAGCACGACCAGATGCCCGACGAGATGGCGCTGCTGGAGACCATCGCCGCGCCCGAGCCGATGGCCCATCCGGTCGAGTCCTCGGCGTCGACCAAGTCCAGGCCCGCGGTGACCGCCCGGCGCAGCTGGCCGCTGACGCTGCGCCCCTCGGTGTCGCAGCACACCGGCGCGACCGGGTCGGCCACCACCTTGCCGCCGACCGCGGCCACCAAATTTCGGCCGCCGACCCCGGCCCGGGAGCCGGTCCCGCGCCCGCGCCTGCTGGACATCCTGCGCGCGGGCGGCCGGCGCAGGCTCGCGGCGATCCACGCGCCCGCCGGTTTCGGCAAGAGCACCGTGGCCGCGCAGTGGCGGACCGACCTGACCGAGCGCGGCATCCCGGTCGCCTGGATCGGCGTGGATCAGGACGACGACAACGAGATCTGGTTCCTCGCCCACCTGATCCAGGCGATCCGCCGGGTCCGCCCGGACGTGGGCACCGGCCTGGATCAGGTGCTCGAGGAACGCCCCGCGGACGCGGCCGCCTTCGTCATCTCGACGCTGATCGACGAGATCCATGCCGGCGGCAGCACGGTCGTCGTGGTGGTCGACGACTGGCACCGGGTCACCGACCCGGGCGCGCACCGGGCGATGGAAGCGTTGCTGGACAACGGATGTCACCATCTGCGCTTCGTGGTGACCAGCCGGGAGCAGTCCGGCCTGCCGACCAGCCGGATGCGGGTGCACGACGAGCTGGTCGAGATAGGCTCGGCCGCGCTGCGCCTGACCGTCGAGGAGACCGCGGAGATCCTGGTGCGGCACCACGGGTTTCCGCTGTCGGAGACGCAGGTCGAACAGATCCACGCGGCCACCGACGGCTGGCCCGCGGCGATCCAGCTGGTCAGCCTGTCGCTGCGCGGCAACGCCGATCCGGCGCAGCTGATCGCCAATCTGTCCGAGGGCAATCACGGCATCCGCGAGTACCTCGCCGAAAACGTCTTGGACACACTGGAACCCAGGATGCTCGACTTCCTGATGGCGATCTCGGTGACCGAGCGGGTGTGCGGTTCGCTGGCCGCGGCGCTGTCCGAGGACGCGGACGCCGAACAGCTGCTGGAGCAGGCCGAGCAGCGCGAGCTGTTCCTGCGCCGGATCGTGCACGACCCGGAGTGGTTCCGGATGCAGCCGCTGTTCGCCGAGCATCTGCGGGCGCGACTGGAACGCGCCCAGCCAGGACGGTTGAAGTCGTTGCACCGCAAGGCCGCCCGCTGGTACGCCGAGCATCAGCTGCTGCGCAAGTCGGTCGATCACGCGCTGGCCGCCACCGATTTCAAGATGGCGCTCGACCTGCTCGAGACCGGCGGCATGGACCTGATCGACAAGTCCCGGCTGGCCACGCTGCTCGGCACGGTCTCGAAACTGCCGATGCAGCAGGTGGCTTCGCGATCCAAGCTGTTGATGGCGGTGGCGCGCGCCAACGTGAACCTGCAGCAGTCCGGCGCGGCTCGCACGGCGCTCGGCCGGCTGTCCAACATCCTCGCCCGCGGTTCGGCCACCGACGAGGACGTGAACCGGCAGCGTTGCCAGGCCGCCGTGCTCGGCGCCGCCGACCAGATCGCCCGCGATCACACCGAGGGCGTGCTGGACCGGGTCGCGGAGTGCCTGAAGACGCCGGACGGACTGCCCGCCTGGACCGTGTCCACCGCGGCGAACCTGACCTCGTTCGTGCGGCTGTGCGAGTTCGACTTCGACGGCGCCCGGGAGATACAGGACTGGGCGGCGGAATACCATGCGCGGTCCAAGGATCCGCTGGGCGCGGTGTTCGGGTTGTGCGGGCGCGGCGCCGCCGCCTACGAGCAGCTCGACATCCCCACCGCGACCCAGTGTTTCCAGGAGGCGTGGGAGGTCGCCAAGCAGCGGTCCGGCCCGCGCTCGCACGCGGTGCGGGTGGCGGCCGCGATGCTCGGCGAATTGAATTACCGCCGTGGCGATCTCGATCTCGCCGAGCAGCTGCTCGACGAGAGTCATCAGCTGGTCGCCCGGGTCGGCCCGGTGGACTTCCTGATCTCGACGTTCGTCATCGGCGCCCGGGTCAAGGCGGTGCGCGGCGACTTGTTCACCGCCGCAACCAGACTCGACGAGGGTGCGCGGATCGCCCACGACAACCGGCTGTTCCGGCTCGCCGCGCACATCCGCGCCGAACGGCTGCGCCTCGGCCTACTGGACCCCGCGGACGAGCAGCCCTTCGAATCCGAATCCCCCTCGGCCCCACTGCATGCCGGTCGTCGAATGGCCGGTACCGCGGTGATGACCGCGGAGGCCGAAGAGATCGCCGCGATCCGCACTCTGCTGGCTAAAGGCAGCCTCGGCTCCGACGACCGCGCGGTCCGCCGATCCCGCGCCCTGCACGGCCGCATGCTCGACAAGGGCCGTCCCCGTGCGCAATTGGACGCCTCCCTGCTGCTCGCCGAATGCCTCGCCGCGTCCGGCTGGGTCGGCGAGGCCACCGGCCTGCTGCTGCCCGCCGCCGCCACCTGCGCCGGATTGGGCTGGACCAGGCCGTTACTCGACGCGGGACCGGGCGTCGTCTCGATCCTGCGCATACTGCACGCCGAAATGCCCACCGCCGCAGCCCATACCGGAGACATCGAACTGCCCGCCCGCTTCCTGGACGAACTCCTGGAAGCGGACGGGCAGTAACGCGAAAGCTACGGCTGCCACCAGGGCCGCAGGGGCACGGTCCAGTCGCCGTCCGGGGGGAGTTTCACGCCGAGCACCTGGTGCAGCTGAACCACGTTGCGCTGGAAGCCGAGCCGGCAACCCGCCATGTACAGGCCCCACACCTTCGCGGTGCCCTCGCCGACCTCGGCGACGCACGCGTCCCAGTTCGCGACCAGGTTCTTGCACCACTCGTGCAGGGTCAGCGCGTAGTGCTCGCGCAGGTTCTCCTCGTGCAGCACCTCCAGACCGGTGTTCTGGATTTCGGAGATGATCCGGCCGGAGCCGATCAGCTCGCCGTCCGGGAACACGTAGCGGTCGATGAAGTCGCCCGCCTTGGTGGTCCGGGTGTTGTCCGGCCGGGTGATGCTGTGATTGAGGAACAGGCCGCCGTCGCGCAGCTTGCTCTTCATGAACTCGAAGTAGTACGGGTAGTTGTGCACGCCGATGTGCTCGGTGAGCCCGATCGAGGAGACCGCGTCGAACTCGCCCTCGGCGATGTCGCGGTAATCGGAGTGCCGCACCTCGGCGAGGTCGGACAGCCCCTGCTCGGCGATCTTCGCCTGCGCCCATTCGGCTTGCTCGGCGGATAGCGTCGCGCCGATCACCTTGACCCCGCGCTTGGCCGCGTAGCGGACCATCCCGCCCCAGCCGCAGCCGATGTCGAGCAGCCGGTCGCCTTCCTTCAGCCGCAGCTTCTCGAAGACGAGGCGGTACTTGTTCTCCTGCGCCTGCTCCAGCGTCCAGTCCTCGTCGCCGTAACACGCACAGGTGTAGGTCATCGACGGGCCGAGCACGTACTCGTAGAACTTGTTGGAGACGTCGTAGTGATGGTGGATCGCCTCGGCGTCGCGGGTCTTGGAGTGCCGCAGGCCCTCCAGCGCGATCCGGCGCCAGCGCGGCAGCGTCTCCTGCGGCGGCGGCGCGATCGGCTTGAGCCGCTCCCAGCCCAGCGAGCGGGCGATGGTGACCAGCGCGAGCGCGGACGGGCGATGGAACTTCAGCCCGTCCATCGCCGCGAGGATGTCGTAGGGATCGCCGGGATGCACTCCGTCGGCGGTCATGTCGCCGGAAATGTAGGCGCGGGCCATGCCGAGATCGCCGGGCGCGGTGGCCAGGTAGTTGATCCCGCGTGGGGTCTTGATGTCCAGCGCGTACTTCGAGTCCTCGGGTCCGGCCGCGCTGCCGTCGTAGGCGGTCAGCCGGATCGGTACCTCGCCGTCGATCAGCGTCTCGAAGATCTCGGCAATGCTGAGTTTGGCTCCGAGGTCGCCTAAGACGTCAGAACGGTCCTTGAATGTCGTCATTTGCGTTGCACCGCCTTCGAATACAAATCCAGCAGCCGCTGGTCTGGGTCGTAGCGTTTCTTCAATTCGGTGTAGGTATTGCCGCCGTACAGCGCCGCGAACTCATCTTTGTCGTAATAGGAATCCGAGTACAGCGACTTATGTCCGTCGAAGTCGGTCACGGTGCGCTCGATCGCACGGTTGGCCGCTCCTTCCTGCTGTCCGGGCACGGTGGGCACGGCGGACCAGAACCCGACGTTGACGTACGTCCGGTTCGGCTCGAGGGGATAGAGCGGCCAGGTGCGCTCGGTGGTCGCGGGCGCGCCGGTGTCGCGCAGCCGCAGCGGGCACAGCCAGATCGGCTCGATCGGGATCTCGCGCAGGAACCATTCGACGAAGTCGGCGGTGCGTTCGACCGGCACCTCGATGTCCTGCACGACGCGTTCGCGCGGCGGGTTGCCCTGGCGGGCCTCCAGCTTGTCGGCGATGTTGTATTTGTGGTCGAGCGCGATCAGCTTCCAGTAGAAGCTGCTGCGCCGGTAGCGCTTCGGCCAGAACCGGCGGATCTTCGGGTTCTGCGTGCCGAACGCGCGCGAGCACCAGAACCAGTCGGTGTCCCAGCGCCACAGGTAGTCGTGGATGGTCAGCCGGTCGCGCTTGGGCTGCACGGGAGCGGAACCGGCGGAGCGACCCGACGGATCAGCGTCGTGCTGGATGGACCGGTAGAAGATGTCCATGTCCGTGTAGTCGCTGACCGGGCCGGGCTCGTCGGTCTGCCGGCCGAGGGTCAGGTAGCTCTCGTCGGCGGTGAACACGACGCCGTCGAGGTAATCGACTCGTTCACCGTCGTAGGCCTTCTCGTCGACGATGGTGGCCAGCGTGCGCTCCAGCTCGCGCAGGTCGTGGAAGCGCAGGTGACGCAGCGCCACGTACGGCTGCACGGTCTCCAGCTCGATCTTCAGCCGGACCGAATAGCCGAGCGTGCCGTAGGAGTTCGGGAAGCCGCGGAACAGGTCCGCGTGCTCGTTGTCCGGGGTGGCGGTGATGATCTCGCCGTTGCCGGTCAGGATGTCCATCTCCAGCACCGACTCGTGCGGCAGGCCGTTGCGGAACGAGGTCGACTCGATGCCGAGGCCGGTCACCGCGCCGCCGAGGGTGATCGTCTTGAGCTGCGGCACCACGAACGGCGCGAGACCGTACGGCAGGGTCGCGGCGACCAGGTTCTCGTAGGTGGTCATGCCGGCCACGTCGGCGGTTTTCGCCACCGGGTCCACCGTGATCACCTGGGCCAGCCCGGATACGTCGAGGCCGGGCGCGGGGTTTTTCGCCCTGGCCCGGAACAGGTTCGAGGTCTTCTTCGCCAGCCGCACATTCGCGTCCCGGGGAATCGCGCGATAACTCGCCAGGAGTCGGTCCACTCCAGCCCGATGCGCGGCAAATCCGGATTCGTGTGCGGCCGGAGCGTGTCCGGCCTTCCCCAACAGACTCACTGCCACCCCTCGACGCTAGTACGCACCTCTGTGTGAGACCACCGCGAGGGCGGGGTCTCGGGAGAAATGTCACGCATATGTTGCGAACCGGAATATCGACCGGCTCGGAGAAGTTCGCCACACGACTCGACCGGTATGCGGTGCGGTGGCCGCTACAGGGCAGGATGGGTACCGGTCGACATACCGTACCCGGACAAGGAGCTCATTGTGGGACAGGTCAGCGCCAGCAGTTCGATCGCCGTGGCGGCGGATCCGAAGCGCACCCTCGAGGCCATCGCGGACTACGAGACGGTGCGGCCGCGCATTCTGTCGTCGCACTACCGCGACTACAAGGTGGTCGAGGGCGGCAAGGGCGCGGGCACCGTGGCCGAGTGGACGCTGCAGGCCACCGAGAAGCGCTCGCGCAACGTGCACGCGGTCGTCACCGTGTCGGATTCCATTGTCACCGAGCGTGATTCGAACTCCACCATGGTCAACACCTGGACCGTGACGCCGGACGGCGCGGGCGCGCAGGTCAGCCTGCGCACCACCTGGCAGGGCGCGGGCGGCGTGGCCGGCATCTTCGAGGGCATCTTCGCCCCGCTCGGGCTGAAGAAGATCCAGGCCGAGGTGCTGGGCAACCTGGCGCGCGAACTCGCCTGACGCACAGGACATAACGAAAAGCGCAGCCCGACCCCGCGTGGGTCGGGCTGCGCTTTCGGTTTCGGCGGCTACGCCGCGCCGATGTCGAACAGGTTGCCCTCCGGGTCGGCCAGCGTGGTCCACTGCGCGCCGTACTCGTCGAAGTCGCCGATTCGCTTGGCGCCCAGGCTGACCGCGCGCTCGATGTGCTGATGCCAGTCCTCGGCGTGGAAGTCGAGGTGGATCACGTTCTTGCCCGGGGTCTTGTCGGGCACCTGGATGAACATCAATATCGGTGCCGAACCGGCGGTCCGGCCGACGGTGGCGAACTGCTCCGAGGCGTCCGGGTCGACCGGCTGATCGAGCAGCTCGGCCCAGAATCCGGCGAGCGCGGCCGCGTCGAAGCTGTCGATGGTGATGTGCGCGAGGGACAGTGTCATGGGGTTCTCCATTTTTCAGAGCAGGCCGATCGGCCAGCAGACTTCGGTGCGGTAGTTGTTCGGGTCGTCGGTGTCGTCGGGGCTGAGCAGGTAGCGCTCGCGCACCGGCTCGGCCAGCGCGGTGTCGTGTTCGGCGACATAGCTGCCCAGTGCGCCGTAGGTGCGGTCGAAATCCTCGAAGTCGCCCTCGTGCAGGGCGATGGCGAAGCGGCGGGCCGGCAGTTCGATGACCGAGACCCGGCCGGTCGGCGCGAGCCGGGCGGCGGCCGGGATCGGGACGTAGGCGACCACCTCGCCGAGATCGTGCTCGAAGAAGTCCATCGAATAGGTGGCGCCGTCGATGCCGTCGGCCTCGAGGCCCGCCGCGCCCAACGTCTCGTGCAGCAGCGGGTAGGCGGCGGCGCACCAGGGTCCGATGTCGTCGCGGCTGACCACCTCGGCGATGGCCAGCGCGGAAAAGGCCGGGATCGAGCGGTATTCGACCGCGAGCGGCGCGGCCGGGGTGAGCAGCGACCGCAGCGACGCCACCACTGAGCGGGTCCGGGCCAGCTCGGCCTCCATCCGCTCCAGATGCGCGCGCAGCGCGGCGTTGCGGATGTCGTCGTCCGGCGCGGCCAGCACGGCCTTGATCTCGGGCAACGGCATGTCGAGCTGGCGCAGGCGCCGGATCAGATGGGCCTGGGCCACCTGGTCGGTCGAGTAACGCCGGTAGCCGGACCCCGTATCGATCTCGATCGGCTCGAGCAGCTCGATGTCGTGGTAGTACCGGAGCGTTTTCACGGTCAGGTACGTCAGCCTGGCGAACTCCCCGATGGAGACGGTCGCTGTCATGTCCCTCAGCGAACACCCTCCAGCGGGGGGAGAGTCAACTTTGCGCGGTCAGCCCAGGACGAAGGTCAGCAGGAGGGTGTTCTGGAAGGCGCCGCGCCACCACGAATAGCCGAACCAGACGCCGGGGGTGACCTCCCGGATCTCGTCGTAGACCTGCGGGGTGGGGGACGGGTCGTAGTTGAGTGCCCAGGTCGGCCTGCCGTCGAGCATCGCGGGCGCGCTGTACACATACGCGGGCCAGGCCTCGTAGCCCGCGCCGGTGATCCGGTTGGTCAGCGTGCCGCCGTCCGGGCCGGTGTAGAAGACCTTGCCGATCCAGAACGCCGGCGCGATGCCTTGAATCGCCGGCGGCCGGGTCACCCAGCCGTTCTGCACGCCCATCGGCACGTCGCCGCGCTCCGCGTCCCGGAAGACGGCGTCCTGCTGCTCGGGCGAACAGCGGAAGCGCAGCGAGTCGATCGTGGCCGCTCGATTGTCCGGGTAGAGGACGCAACCGCCGCCGTAATCGGCGGCCGCCTCGGTGACGCCGGAATCCGCGGTCGCCGCCGGTGCGGCGATGCCGAGGAAGATGCCGGGAACCCCCAGCGAAAGCACCGCGGTGCTCAGGAAACGTGCCCTCATCGTGCTCATATCGGTACTCCAGAACTCCCGACCTACTTCCCGATGGTAGGTCGATCTTGTTGTTCCCGACCCCGGCGTACTCAACCTGTTACCGGCCATGCATCAAAGACATAACGACCGGTCGGGACCGATATCGCCGAACGCAATTCGCGCGGGCGGGCGGTTCAGCGGCCAGAGGCGGCACGGCGTCCCGCGCGTCGCAGGGACTAGGCTGATCAGTGACACTTTCCCCAGAGAGGAATATGCCGTGCAGCCCGGTGGTCAGTTCGACATGCAGCAGTTACTCGCCCAAGCGCAGCAGATGCAGCAGGCGGTGATGGAAGCACAGGCCGAGATCTCCGCCGCGGAGGTCGACGGGCAGGCCGGTGGCGGGCTGGTCAAGGTCACGGTCAAGGCGTCCGGCGAGGTCGTCGCGCTGACCATCGATCCGCGGGCGGTCGACCCGGAAGACGTGGACACGTTGCAGGACTTGGTGATCGGCGCGGTCAACGACGCGATGGCGAACGCGCAGCAGCTGGCGGCCGAGCGGCTCGGCCCGCTCTCGGGTGGGCTCGGCGGCGGTTCGCTGCCCGGGCTGCCGGGCTTCTGAGAGCCACGGGGACATAGCCGTTGTACGAGGGTCCGGTTCAGGATCTGATCGACGAGCTGGGCAAGCTGCCCGGCGTCGGTCCGAAGAGCGCCCAGCGCATCGCATTTCACCTGCTGCAGGTGGAGCCGCCGGAGATCGACCGGTTGCAGGCCGCCTTGCAGAAGGTGCGCGACGGCGTGCAGTTCTGCGTGGTCTGCGGCACCGTCTCCGACGGCGAGAAGTGCCGCATCTGCGCCGACGCGCGCCGCGATCGCACCATGATCTGCGTGGTCGAGGAGCCCAAGGACGTGCAGGCGATCGAGCGCACCCGTGAGTTCCGTGGTCGCTACCACGTGCTCGGCGGCGCGCTCGACCCGCTGAGCGGCGTCGGGCCGGACCAGCTGCGGATCCGGGAACTGTTGGCGCGCATCGGAAATCAGGAGGACGGCATCGATGTCACCGAGGTGATCATCGCGACCGACCCGAACACCGAGGGCGAGGCGACGGCCACCTACCTGGTGCGGATGCTGCGCGATTTCCCCGGCCTGAGCGTGACCAGGCTGGCGTCGGGCCTGCCGATGGGCGGCGATCTGGAATTCGCCGACGAGCTGACGCTGGGCCGCGCGCTGTCCGGCCGGCGCGCGCTCTAGCCGCATTTCCAGCCCCGAATCTACGGGGGTTGCGGCGCGCCGGGCACGGGTTACTGTGTCGGGGATGAGCATCGAATTCCTGCTGACCACGCTCGTCATCTGCGTGACGCCGGGCACCGGCGCGCTGTTCACCCTGGCGGCGGGGCTCTCCCGGGGCACCAAGGCCAGCGTGATCGCGGCCTTCGGCTGCACCATCGGGACCGTGCCGCACCTGGTCGCGGCGATGACCGGGCTGGCCGCGCTGCTCAACGCGAGCGCGGTCGCGTTCCAGACGTTGAAGTATCTCGGCGTCGCGTACCTGATCTACATGGCGTGGAGCACCTTCCGGGACAAGGGCGCGCTCACCGTGCCGGAAGACGCGGATCAGGGCGCGCAGTCGGTGCGCAAGGTGGTCACCTCGGCGGTGCTGCTGAATCTGCTCAATCCGAAGCTGACCATCTTCGCCTTCGCGTTCCTGCCGCAGTTCGTGCCGAACGGTTCACCGAATGCGCTGGCGCGCTTGCTCGAACTGAGCCTGGTCTTCATGCTCACCACGTTCGTGGTGTTCGCGATCTACGGGGTGTGCGCGTCGGCGCTGCGCAACCACGTCATCTCCCGGCCGGTCGTGGTGACCTGGATGCGCCGGGTGTTCGGCGTCTCCTTCATCGCGCTGGCCGGGCGGCTGGCCGTGCAGAACCAGTGAGTCAGAGTTCGACCCGCGACCACGGCAGGGTCTGCATCCGGGTGCGGTCGTCGGTGGCCCAGTCCCAGATCACCGCGGACACCGTCGGCGCGTCCAGCACCGTGGTGCCGAAGTGCTTGTCCGGGGAGCCATCTCGGTATTCGAGGGTGAACGCGCCGGTCTTCTCCCGGTACGTCTGCATGTAGATCTGTTCGTCGCGTTCCACCACGAGGTACGGATTCGGCGGGGCCAGCTCGGAAACCCACTGATCGGCAAGGGTTTTGGTCAGGTAGGGGAATTCGCCCGCGCCGCCGTGGGTGACCGTGGCGGGCACGTGCCCGGCCGGGTCGATCAGCCAGGCCAGCTGCGGGTCGTAGACCGCGTAGTCCAGCGGCGTCGCGATCGCGAACAGCAGCTGCCGGACGAAGCCGATCGCGTCGTAGGGGCAGGGCACCTGCAACGCCGCGCCGGTAGGCGCGCCGCCGACCGGGTGCACGCTGAGGAAGCTGTCGTCCTCCGGGACCTCCGCGTCGGCCTTGTTCAGCTCGGCCGCGATCTGCGCGACCAGGCCCGCCTCGGGGAGTCCCTGCTGAGTGGCGAGGTAAGCGTCGACCTCGGCGATCGATGACGCGACACCGGACGGCAGCAAGACGTGGTCATAGCTCACCCGGACAGGGTACGTACGCGGCCGTTCAAGCCAGGCGACGGGCCGGGTGGGGCTCGGCACAGGCGCAGCCGCCGGCCAGGTCGGCACAGTCGACGACGAAGGTGTGCCGCACGTAGTCGAGGTCCGCGCAGTCGTTCTCGGTGCATTCGGTGAGCCTGGTCGAGTGCACGATCAGGGTGCCGTGGCAGTGATCGACGGCGGACTCACAGGACGAACAATCCGGCGCACGCATGCGTCCTCCAGACGTGATCGGTTCGTTATCTTCGTGTCTACCACTCCCGCGCCGCCCGCCGCGGGAGGCCGGCGGCGTGTGTCGGATCGCGACCGGAGTTTGCGCAGTTCGGCGCACCGGCGACCGCTGCGCGATTGTGTCTCACGCCGCGTCCGGCATGTGGTGAACTTGCTGCATGGGCATCAAGGTGTCGCTCGAACACCGGACCATTTACACCTTCGACCGGCCGGTCGAGGTACACCCGCACGTGGTGCGGCTGCGCCCGGCGCCGCACTCGCGCACCAAGATCGACGCCTATTCCATGCGGGTGACCCCGGCCGAGCACTTCTGCAACTGGCAGCAGGACGCATTCGGCAATTTCCTTGCGCGGCTGGTATTTCCGGAGCCCGCGCGGGAGCTGTCGATCACCATCGGGCTGATCGCCGACCTCGAGGTGGTCAACCCGTTCGACTTCTTCATCGAGGACTCCGCCGAGCACTACCCGTTCGGCTACAGCGCGGAACTGCTCGCTGACCTCGAGCCGTACCTGCGGCCGGTGGACGAAGCAGGGCCGGGTTCCGGGCCGGGCGAGCTGGTCGAGGACTGGGTACGCGCGCACCACGTCACGGATCGGCCGCGCACCATCGACTTCCTGGTCGATCTCAATCAGGCGCTGCGCCAGGACGTCGGCTACACGATCCGGATGGAAGCCGGGGTGCAGACGCCCGATCACACGCTGCGCGGGGCGCTCGGATCGTGCCGGGACTCGGCCTGGTTGCTGGTGTCGATCCTGCGTGAGATGGGTCTGGCGGCGCGGTTCGTCTCCGGGTACCTGGTGCAGCTGGCGCAGGATGTGCCGTCGCTGGACGGGCCGTCGGGGCCGCCGGCCGACTTCACCGATCTGCACGCCTGGACCGAGGTGTACCTGCCCGGCGCGGGCTGGGTCGGGCTCGATCCCACGTCGGGGTTGTTCGCGGGGGAGGGGCACATTCCGCTGGCGGCGACGCCGCATCCGGTGTCCGCCGCGCCGATCACCGGGGCGACCGGGCCGACCGGCGCCACCATGGAGTTCGCCAATACTGTCCGGCGGTTCCACGAGGATCCTCGGGTTACCTTGCCCTACACCGGATCTCAGTGGGAGCGGATCACCGCGTCGGGCGCCGCGGTGGACGCGCGGATGGCCGCCGAGGACGTGGGTTTGACTGTCGGCGGTGAACCGACGTTCGTCTCCATCGACGACCAGACCGGGGCGGAATGGACCACCGAGGCCGATGGCGCGCACAAGCGCGAACGCGCGGTCGATCTCGCCGATCGGTTGCGCCGGATCTACGCGCCGACCGGGTTGGTGCAGTATCGGCAGGGGAAGTGGTATCCGGGAGAACCGTTGCCGCGCTGGGAGATCGCGGTCGCGTGGCGCGACGACGATGAGCCGGCCTGGACGCGGCAGGACCTGCTCGCCGACCCGTGGGGATCGGCGGTGGGAAGTGGCACGGATTCCGGCGTCGCCCGGGACTTGATCGCACATGTCGGGCTGAGCCTGGGTCTGCCGGACGGTCAGGTCCGTCCGGCCTACGAGGACCCGCTGCTCCGGCTGGCCGGGAAAGTCCGTGCCCCGGAAGGGGATCCGGTCGACCCGATCGACGACCTCGACCCGGATATGGACTCGGCCCAGGCGCGCAAGGAGCTGCTGGCTCGCCTCGACGCCGAGGTCACCGAACCGACGGCCTACGTGCTGTCGCTGTATCGCCGCGACGACGGCTCCGGCTGGGCGAGCGCGGACTGGCGGTTGCGCCGCGGGGTAACCGCAGATCAACCAGCCGGTCGAATCGTGTTGACGGAAGGCGATTCTCCGGCCGGACTGCGGCTGCCACTGGACTCCGTTTCCTGGCACACGCCACCCCAACGTCCCGACCGCGATCCGCTGTTCGCCGAGCCGCTCGCGGTCGACCGCACCGAGGAACCCGCGATCGTCGAACCCGCCGATTGGGAGCCGACGACCGCCCTGGTCGGCGAGGTTCGCAACGGACGACTACACGTATTCCTGCCGCCCATCGCGGAACTCGACGACTTCCTCGACCTGGTGCGCCGAATCGAAGCCGCGGCAGTGGCGGTCGATCGCCCCGTCGTGCTGGAGGGGTACGCGCCACCGGTAGACGCTCGCCTGCACACCTTCTCGGTGACGCCCGACCCCGGCGTGATCGAGGTCAACGTGCAGCCGACCGTCTCGTTCGCCGAACAGTCCGAGCTGCTGTCCACCCTCTACGAGCAGGCCCGCCTGGCCCGGCTGAGCACCGAATCGTTCGATGTCGACGGCACACACAGCGGCACCGGCGGCGGCAACCACATCACGCTCGGCGGTGCGACGCCCGCGCGCTCGCCGCTGCTGCGCCGCCCCGACCTGCTGGTCTCCATGCTGACCTACTGGCAGCGGCATCCGTCGCTGTCCTACTTGTTCGCCGGGCGTTTCGTCGGACCGACGTCGCAGGCGCCGCGGGTGGACGAGGGACGCGAGGAGACGCTCTACGAGCTGGAGATCGCGTTCGCCGAGATCGCGCGGCTGGCCAAATCGAGTCAGGTTGCGCAGGTGGCGGATTCGGCCGCCCGCTCGGTGGGTTCGGCGCCGTGGCACATCGATCGCGCGCTGCGTCATCTGCTCACCGATCTCACCGGCAACACCCATCGCGCCGAGTTCTGCGTCGACAAGCTCTACAGTCCCGAAACCGCCAGGGGCAGGCTCGGATTGGTGGAACTGCGCGGCTTCGAGATGCCGCCGCACTTCCAGATGGCGATGGTGCAATCGCTGCTGGTGCGCGGCCTGGTCGCGCGCTTCTGGTCGGAACCGTTGCGGGCGCGGCTGATTCGGCACGGCGCGAATCTGCACGGACGATATCTGCTGCCGCACTTCGTGCTCGCCGATATCGCCGAGGTCGCCGCCGACCTGCGCGAACACGGCATCGACTTCGACGCGGGCTGGCTCGACCCGTTCACCGAATTCCGCTTTCCGCGCATCGGCACCGTCATGCTCGGCGATATCGAGATCGAGCTGCGCGGCGCGATCGAACCGTGGAACACCCTCGGCGAGCAGACCACCACGGCAGGCACCGCCCGCTACGTCGATTCCTCGGTGGAACGTCTCCAGGTGCGGGTGGCCGGCGCGGATCGCGGCCGCTACGTGCTGACCTGCAACGGCATGCCGGTCCCGTTGCTGGCCACCGACAAGGCCGACGTGCAGGTCGCGGGCGTGCGCTACCGGGCATGGCAGCCGCCGAACTCGCTGCATCCGTCGATCACCGTCGACGTGCCGCTGGTGTTCGACCTGATCGACGCCGGCACCGGCCTGTCCCGCGGCGGCTGCACCTATCACGTGGCGCACCCGGGTGGCATGGCCTACGCCGAGCCTCCGGTCAATGCGGTAGCGGCGCAATCGCGGCGCAACCGGCGCTTCGAGGCGGCCGGACACACCACGGCACGGGTCGATCCGGGGGAGTTACGTGCGAAAATGGCGGCACAGTCCATGGACAGCGGTGTGCAGGGCATCCTCGATCTGCGCCGGGCGCGGACCGTCTGGGGATCGGCCGGCGACCGGTAGGCACCTCTGGCAGCGGAAGTGAGGTCGGCGCGGTGACGATGCGCGAAGACGCACTGCGGGAGACGACGGCGGTGCCCGGCGTGCGTGAGCAGGTGGCCGAGCAGTTCGCGCGCTACCGGAGCGGCGGCGTGCAGATCGCGCCCTACGACGAATGCGGCAGGCCCACCGAGGGTTACTACGACGAGCTGGTCGACGCGGACGGCAAGGTGCGCCGGATGTGGTCGGAGCTCTCCGCCGACTTCGTCGAGCTCGGCACCTCCGGCCTCGGCCGGCTCGACAGCCGGGTACGCCGGCTGATCGAGGACGACGGCATCACCTACACCGAGGTCACCGGCGCGAGCGAGCAGGCGGTGACCACGCCGTGGCGGCTCGATCCGATCCCGCTGCTGATCGCCGCGGACGACTGGACCCGGCTGGAGGCCGGGCTGGTGCAGCGCTCGCGGGTGCTCGACGAGGTGCTCACCGATGTCTACGGCCCGCGCCGCACGCTCACCAGCGGGCTGCTGCCGCCCGAGGTGATCTTCGGCTATCGCGGCTATGTCCGTGCCGCGCACGGGATTACGGTGCCGGGCCGGCATCAGCTGTTCCTGCACGGGTGTGACATCAGCCGGTGGAGCGACGGCCAGTTCCGGGTGACCGCGGACTGGGCGCAGGCGCCGTCCGGCGCCGGGTACGCGCTGGCCGACCGGCGGGTGGTGTCCACGGCGATCCCGGAGGCGTTCGAGCATTCCAATCCGCGCCCGCTCACCCCGTTCGCCCGGGCGATGCGGCTGATGTTGATCGAGTCGGCGCAGGAGGGGGAGGCCGACGATCCGTTCGTCGTGGTGCTGAGTCCCGGCGTGCACTCCGAAACCGCCTTCGATCAGGCCAATCTCGCGTCCATGCTCGGCTTCCCGCTGGTGGAGAGCGCGGATCTGGTGGTGCGCGACGCCGCGCTGTGGATGCGCTCGCTCGGCACGCTGCGCCGGGTCGATGTGGTGCTGCGCCGGGTGGATGCCGAGTTCTCCGATCCGCTCGATCTGCGGCCGGATTCGCGGCTCGGCGTGGTCGGGCTGGTGGAGGTGTTGCGCAGGGGCGCGGTCACCGTGGTGAACACGCTGGGTAGCGGGCTGCTGGAGAACCCGGCGCTGACCGGATTCTTGCCGCGGCTGTCCCGCGCGCTGCTCGGGGAGGACCTGCTGCTGGAGAGCGCACCGACCTACTGGGGCGGCGACGAGAAGGAACGCGCTCATCTGACAAAGAACCTGCACCGCTTGATCATTCGGTCCGCGGTCGACGGCGCGACGCTCTTCGGTCCCGAATTGTCCATCCGGCAGCGCGCCGAGCTGCGCGCCCGGATCGAGGAGACCGGCTGGCAGTGGGTCGGGCAGGAGCCCGCGCAGTTCTCGGTGGCGCCCGCGGTCGAAGGCTACGGCGGGCTGGCGCCGGCGCCGGTCGGCATGCGGCTGTTCTCGATGGCCCGGCGCAGCGGGTACACCGCGATGGCGGGTGGGCTCGGGCAGTTGCATCAGCGCACGGTGCCCGATCGGGCGGTGATCAAGGTTGCGGCCAAAGACATTTGGGTGCGGGCGGCGCCGACCGCGGTGCCCGCGGTCGGCACCGAGGCGCCGCACGAGGAACGCGAACGGCGGGCCGCCCCGGTGGTCGCGGCCATCAGTTCGCCGCGTGTGCTCAACGATCTGTTCTGGATGGGGCGCTACAGCGAGCGGGCCGAGTCCGCGGCTCGGCTGCTCATCGCCACACATGCGCGTTATCAGGACTACCGCTATCGGCCTTGGTTGGAGGGTGCCGAGGCGGTGCCGGTCTTGATGGCGGCGTTGGGCCGGGCCACCGCGACCGTCGCTCCGGCCGCCGTGCTCTCCGGGATCGCCGATGCCGATGATGCTGCGGCAGAGCAGGATTCCACAGATCACGAAGTCACCGACGGCAGCCCTGTGGATAGTGCGCACACCGCCACGGACGCGACGCCGGCCGCGAGAGTTGGCCAGTCGCAATCGCAGTCGAGTGGATCCGGGATTTCGCAGACAGGGGCGAGTCAGCAGCAGTCGATGGGCGAACCGCCGATTTCGGTCGAGGCCGACTCCGAGGTGGCGAGTGTCGATGACGCCGACTCGGGTATAGCCGAGGAAATGAACGTGACCATCCGACCAGGCGTGCTGCACCGGGCGATGGCCGCTGCGGCGAGCGCGGCGGAGGAACAGGGCGGCACGCCGCCCGGACCGGCGTGGACGCCCGCGGTCGCGGGTGCGTCCCGGGAGGGCTACGAATACCTGGCGGCGTTGACCATCGACCGCGACCTGCCCGGCTCGCTGGCCTTCGCGATCGATCGCTACGAGAACGCCGCCCGCGCCGTGCGCGATCAGCTGTCCGCCGATACCTGGATGATCTTGAGCGCCGTGGACCGCGCGCTCGCGGAATACCGGGGCGCGCACGGGGACAAGGAAACCGCGCTGTCGGCGGTGCATTCGCTGACCTTGGCGGCGCTGCTGTCGCTGTCCGGCATCGGCGCCGAATCGCTGGTGCGCGATTCCGGTTGGTACGTCATGGATATCGGCAAGCGCATCGAGCGCGGGCTGGCGTTGACCGCGCTGATGTCGGCGGCGTTGACCCAGACCTACCCGAACGAGGCCGAGCGGGTGGTCACCGAGTCGGTGCTGCGCGCCGCCGAGTCCCAGGTGAGTTACCTTCGGCGGCACGGGGATTCGGTGCGTATCTCCGCCGTCGCCGGCCTGCTGCTCTTCGACACCGCCAATCCGCGTTCGCTCGCCTACCAGCTCGACCGCCTCGACGCCGACCTGCAGGCGCTGCCCGGCGCCTCGGGATCGTCGCGGCCGCAACGCCTGCTGGCCGACGCGCAGCGGATGCTGCGCCGCGTCGACCCGGACGATCTCGACGTCACCGACGAGGACGGCAAGCGCACCGAACTGCTCGAGCTGCTGGAGGGCGTGCACCTGCGGCTGCGCAAACTGTCCGAGTCGTTCGAGACCTCCAGACTGTCGCTGCCCGCCGGCTTCCAGCCGCTGTGGGGCAGCACGCGGGTGGTCGGATGAGCGGCCGCAACGGCGCGGCCCGGCGCTATCGGGTGGCGCACCGCACCACGTACTGCTACTCCGACGAGGTCACCAGCTCCTATGGGCGCGCGTACCTCACACCACGCGAATTCCCTGGGCAGCGGCTGCTTTCGCACGACATCTCGATCGATCCGGTGCCCTCGGATCAGTCGGTCGGCCCGGATGTGTACGGCAACACCACGTCCTACTTCCACGTCACCGCCGAGCATCGGACCCTGGTGGTCACCGGCGAGTCCCTGGTCGAGGTCGACCGTCCCGACCGCGCCGCGAACGGACCGGCGGCCCAACCGTGGGAGCATGCCCGCCCGACCGGCGCGACCGGCCCGCTCGCCGTGGAGTTCACCCTCGATCTGCAACCGCCCGAGATCACCCCCGAGGTCCGGGCGTACGCGGCCGAATCGCTGACGCCGGGCCGCCCGCTCATCGAAGCGGTGGCCGAACTCAACACGCGCATCCACACCGACTTCACCTACCGGTCCGGCTCGACCACCGTCTCCACCAAGGTCGCCGACGTGTTCGCGGCCGGAGCGGGCGTCTGCCAGGACTTCGCGCGAATCGGCGTGGCCTGCTTGCGGTCCCACGGCCTGGCCGCCCGCTACGTGTCCGGATATCTGGCCACCGACCCGCCGCCCGGCAAGGAACGCATGGTCGGCGCCGACGCCACGCACGCCTGGTCGGCGGTGTGGGTGCCGGACGCCGACGAGCTCGACCGCACCGGTCACTGGATCGACTTCGACCCCACCAACGATCAATTCGGCGACGAGCGCTACGTCACCGTCGCCTGGGGCCGCGATTATGCCGACGTGCCGCCGCTGCGCGGCATCATCTACACCGACGCCAAGGAGAGCACAATTACCGTCTCGGTCGATGTCTCTCCGGTGGAGGTGTAACCCGCGTGCGTGATTTCGCCTGCCCCAACTGCGGTCAGCAGTTGGCCTTCGAGAACTCGGTGTGCCTGTCCTGTTCCAGCCCACTGGGTTTCAGCCTCGCCGACCTCGCCCTGGTGGTGATCGGTGCGCCGCCGGGCGGCGCGCCGAACGAGTCGATGACCGGCGTCGTGGATGCCAGCCGGTTCCGGCTCTGCGACAACCTCCATGTGGCGCAATGCAATTGGCTCGTCGCCGTGCCCGAACCCGCCGCGGATACGGCCCCGGACGGCAACGGGAACGCGACGCCCAACGGCAAACCCGTGCTGTGCGAATCCTGCCGGCTCACCCGGACCCGCCCCAATGACCTCGATCCCGCGGGCCTGGCCGCCTTCGCCGAAGCCGAAGCGGCCAAGCGACGGCTGATCGTCGAGCTGACCGAGCTCGGCCTGCCCATCGTCGGCCGCGACCAGGACCCCGACCGCGGCCTGGCCTTCGACCTGCTCACCAGCGCCAGCGGCAAGGTGATCACCGGTCACAAGAACGGCGTGATCACCCTCGACCTGGCTGAGGCCAACGACCCGCACCGCGAACAGCTGCGCATCGAGATGGACGAGCCCTACCGCACCCTGCTCGGCCACTTCCGCCACGAGATCGGCCACTACTACTACATGATCCTGGTCGCCACCGACGAAGCCGCGCAACGCTTCCGGGCACTCTTCGGTGATCCCGACGCCGACTATCAGGCGGCCCTGAACCGGCACTACTCCGACGGCGCTCCTGCGGGCTGGGAATCGGCCTACGTCTCCTCCTACGCGACTATGCACGCCGCGGAGGACTGGGCCGAAACCTTCGCCCATTACCTGCACATCCGCGACACCCTGGACACCGCCGCCGCGTTCGGCATCGCCCCCGCCGGCGCCTCCCTGGACCGCCCCCAGGTCGGCCGGGCAGGCTTCGACAAGATCATCGACCTCTGGCTCCCCCTCGCCTGGTCGCTCAACATGGTCAACCGCTCCATGGGCCACCCCGACCTCTACCCCTTCGTGCTGCCCGACCCGGTTCTCGACAAGATGCGCCTGGCCCACGACCTCTGCGCTATCCCGCGCTGACCGGCGGCATCCGGAAAGCGGGTGGCGCGCTCGACTGCGGTGGACTAACCTCTTAGCTAAGGAGGTGGGTCATGGCGGGCGAAGCGGCCGGGCAGTTCAACATCCACGAGGCGAAGACGAACCTGTCGCGCATCATCGAACGGGTCGAACGCGGCGAGGAGATCATCATCAGTCGCGCCGGTCAGCCGGTCGCCAAGGTCGTCCCGCTGAGTCGCAGCGCGAACCGGGGCGGTCGCGGCTCGCTGCGCGGGCGGCTGGTCCTCACCCCCGACTGGGACTCCGACGAGACCAACGCCCAGATCGCCGGTGACTTCGGGATGATGCCGTGAGGCTGCTGCTCGACACCCACGTGGTGCTGTGGTGGCTGACCGACGATCCGGCGCTTTCCGACGCACTGAAGGAACGGATCACCCACGACCCGGACATCCTGGTCAGCGCGGCGACGATCTGGGAGGTCGCCATCAAGCAGGCCCTCGGCAAGCTGCACGGGCCGGTCGGGCTGGCGGACTACATCGGGAACGGCGGGTTCATCCAGCTACCGATCGGCCTCGACCACGCGGCTGCGGCCGGTCGGCTGCCGATGATTCATCGGGACCCGTTCGATCGAATGCTGGTGGCGCAGGCCCAGTATGAGGATCTCACGCTGGTCACCCGCGACCCGTGGTGTCAGCAATACGACGTCGCCGTTCTCCTGGTGTGAGGCCGCGTCAGGCGTGGGCGGCGTAGATGTGCGCGGAGACCTCGTCCCGCATGTGGATGAAATCGGGATGGGCGCGCAGGGCGGTGAAGGACGGGTCCGCCGGCGCGGATTTGAAAGTGGTTGGCTCGTCGTAGATCACCCGGCCGGGACGGGTGCCCATGACCAGCACCCGGGTGCCCAGGAGCAGGGCCTCGTCGATGCTGTGGGTGACGAAGAGGACCGTCTTTTTCCGGTCGCGCCAGAGGGTTTGCAGTTCGCCCTGCAGATTTTCCCGGGTGAGGGCGTCCAGTGCGCCGAACGGTTCGTCCATCAGGATGATCTGCGGATCGTTGACCAGCACACGGGCTATCTGGGCGCGTTGCTGCTGGCCGCCGGAGAGCTCATAGGGGCGGCGGCCGCCGAGGTGATCGAGGCCAACGAGGGCGAGCATGCGATCGGCGTCAGCGGTGCGTCGATCGCGCGGTACGCCACGGACTTTGGGCCCGAACTCGACGTTCTGCCGGACCGACAGCCAGGGGTAGAGGTTGGGCTGCTGGAAGACGACGCCGCGGTCCGGGTCCGGCCCGGTGATCGGGCGGCCGCCGACCTGGACCGTGCCCTCGGTCGGCTCGAGGAAGCCGGCCAGCAGGTTCAGCAAGGTCGACTTACCGCAGCCGGAAGGGCCGACGACGCAGACGAATTCGCCGCTGTCGATGATCAGGTCGGTCGGCGCGAGCACCTGCGTCGAGCCGTCGTCACCGGGGTAGCTCTTGCTCACCCCGGTCAGCCGGACCAGCTCGGTCACGAGCTCGCGCCCTTCGCTGCCTCGCCGTAAATGCCGGTGCGGTAAGCGGATTCGTCGCCGACCGCGGCGATTCCGCCCTGGCTCAACAGGAATTCGGCGGTCTTGTGCAGATCGGCGCCGAAACCGCCGCCCAGGTACTTCGCGTCGGCCTGCTCGGCCGCGCCGAGGTAGGTGTACCCGGCCAGCTGCGGCCCCACCAGCTTCGGCTCGATACCGAGCTGCGCGCCGATCGAGACGGCCGCCTCCTCGGGCTTGGTCCGCAGCTGCGTCACCGCGTAGTCCTGCAACTTCGCCCACACCACCGCGAACCGCGCGTTCTCGTCGAGGAACTGCTTGCTCGCGACGGCCAGATCGAAGGTCGGCGCGCCCGCGGCCGCGGTGTCGGCGCTGGACGTGACGATGTGACCGCCGGACTCGGCGAGCTTCGACAGGGTCGGATCCCACACCCAGGCCGCGTCGATCTGGCCGCCGTTCCAGGCGCCGGGAATCGCGTCCGGCGTCATGTTGATCAACTGCACGTCGGCGGCCAGACCGGCCTTGCCGAGCGCGGCGAGCAGGCTGTAATGCGCGGTGCTGCCGAACGGTGTCGCGATCCGCTTACCGCGCAGCCCGGCCAGCGAGGTGATCGAATTGTCCTTGGCGATCAGCGATTCCGACTTGCCGATCACGTCGTGGATCCACAGCACCCGCACCGGCAGGTTCAGCGGCGCGGACAGCGCCTTGGTCGCCGGACTCGACCCCATGGTGCCGATGTCGAGGCTGCCCGCGCCGAACGCCTGGACCACATCGGCGCCCGAGGAGAACTGGCTCCAGGTGACCTTCGCGTTCGGCAGGCAGGCCGCGAGCAGGCCGCGATCCTTCACGAACAGGTCGGCATTGGGGATGGCCTGGAAGCCGATCCGCGCCGTCGCGGTCACGCCGGGATCCGCGGCGAACGGGCATACCGCTTGCGCCCCTGCGGTTCCGGTGTCGCCGCGACCGGACTCGACGCACCCCGCGGTGGTCGCGACCACGGCGGCGACGGCCAGACCGGCGGTGATCGCCCGGCGGACTACGGATCTCATACTTTGCCCTTCCACGGAACTGCTCGGTCACCGACGAATTCGATGACCGAATCGAGCACGAGTGCGGCGCAGCCGATCACGATGATGCACGCGATGGTCAGCGGCGTATTCAGCTGCGTGCCCGCGATATACGCGAGGCCGCCGATGCCGGGAATGCCGTTGTTCAGCTCGGCGGCGACCACGGTGGTCCAGGCGAACGCGGTGGCGATCCGGATGCCGCCGATCACCTCGGGCAGCGTCGCGGGCAGCACCACCCGCGAAATCACCTGGGCGCGACCGGCGCCCAGCGAGCGGGCGGCATTGAGATAGTCCTGCTTGACCCCGGTGACGCCGCTCAGCGTCGCGACGGCGATCGGCGGGAACGCGGCCAGGAACAGCAACCAGATCTTGGACATGTCGCCGATGCCGAACCAGACGATCAGCAGGCCGATATAGCCGAGCGGCGGCAGCGACCGCAGGAAGTTGAGGATCGGCTCGGTGACCAGCCGCACCGGTGTCAGCATGCCCATCACGAACCCGATCAGCGGGCCGGCCACGATCGCGAGGCCGACCCCGGCGGCGATCCGCTGCAGGCTGGCCAGCAGATGCTCCCACAGGTAATAGTTCTGCTCACCGATCACCGTGCGATCCACGCCCGCGGCGATCTGATGGCGAGAGTTGGCGCGCACGAACGCATCCCAGACCGCGTGCGGCGACGGCAGGTACAGCGGATCGACCAGGCCGGCGGCGGTGACCACGGCCCACACCCCGAGCACGAGCGCCAGCGCGCCGATCCGGGTCAGCGCCGGACCGAGCAGGCGACGATAGGTGCGCCGGCGGCGCGGCACGACAGCAGGCGCGTCCGCGCCCACCGTCGGCGCGTCCGGCGTGGTGACAGCGGTCATGCGGCGCTCGGGGGCAAACCACGCCGATGCGGGCCCACGTCGGACACGGCACTCTCCTCAAAACTCGGCAAACCTCGACGCTATCCGCGCCGAGGGGGTCGAGGGGAGAGTTAGAAACGCCGTGAACTTAATTGCCGGGCGGCGGATCAGGCTATTCCGTTGACGCTGCCGTTCACGCCATTCACGCCGTTCATCCCGACGTGCTCGCCGATGTTGCCCGCCAGCCACTGGTTCTGCGCCAATGTCTCGAAAACACAGATCAGCAACAGTTTCCGGCTGCGCCGGCTGACCGAGTACTCGAGATCGGGCGCGGTTTCCGGTCCGCGCAGCGCACTGCTGATGCCTTTACGCAGGTTCGGTTCGGACAACAGCCAGAACAATTCCGGCCCGATCAACACCGATTGCCCGCCGGTTTCATGGAACCAGCGCCCGGCGAATTCGATCAACAGGTCGGTGAACGCGTCCCCGCTTTCCACCGACTCGGTGAGTTGGCTCAGCGCACCCGATCGATCCACACTGCTCTGGATCACCGACGCGAGCCGGCTCGCTACTTCACGGAACTGATCGACGTCCTGGTCCTGCCAGACTGTGAGAGACATGCGTTTTCTCCATCGAAGTAGTCGAGCGTGGGTGAGTTGGTAACTACCTGGATGTCGCCGCGGGATTATCGGTGGTTGACCAGCTTTCGGCCCTCGGCGTCGAAGGTGTTGAAGCGCATCGGGGTATTCGGGCCCGCGGCGAACGGTCCGGCCGCGGGCTTCGCGGCCTCGTGCCCGTTGACCGGTGCCTGGCCATTGACCTGCGGATGCGCGTTGAGCTGCGGCGATGTCGTTTGCTCCGGTAGTTCCTCGGCGGTCACGTAGTGATCTGTTTCCGTGCCGACCGCGTCCGGGAGTTCGGGCGCGGCGGTGCTGCGGCCCAGCAGAATCAACGTGAGATGCACCGCGAACAGCAGGGTGAGCGGCATTCCGGCATAGATGATCAAGGACACCGGGCCGCCGCCGATCTCGCGCGCGTATTCGATATTCCCGGCCACCGATACCAGCGTCGAAAGGACGAAAAGCCCGGTCGCATACCACCACCCGGCACTGCGTTTCGGGAATGACGCGGTGGCCACGATGGAACCGACAACGAGGCCGTCGATGGCGATCGGCACATTGGACGCGAGATCGGCTTCCACCAGATTGCGCACGGCCAGATGGTGCAGTGCGGCAAAAGACATCTCGAACGCCTTGAGCGCGACCACCGAGGAAACGATCAGGGACAGATACAACGGACGCGGCCGCAGGATGCTGCGCCAGCGAGTCCATATCGGAGGACGGCGTGGCATTACCGGTTGCGCCATTGATTCGGCAGGCAACCCCGGCGTGATCGTCGTCATAGCGGGGAGCGTAGCGCGTCGATAGCTCAGCGCCCCGGAGCTTATCGGCCGAGTCGCGTTTGTGGATTGGCGAGGCCGCGACCTCGCATTGTGTTATCTGGTGCCGGAGTTCCTACGCGCGCAGACGTTCACGGCGAAGTTGCTCGACCTCCGGCATCGGCAGCGGCGGCAATTCGGTGACGCCGAGCGCGCGCATGAGCAGCAGGTCGGCCAGTTCCGGATTGCGGGCCAGCGCGGGACCGTGCATGTAGGTGCCGATCACCGAGCCCTGCACCACACCCTCGAGGCCGTCGCCGACCCCGTTGCCGACGCCGCGGGTGACCTTGGCCAGCCCGGTCGCGTCGCCGCCGAGTTTCGTGCCGCCCCGGTGGTTTTCGAAGCCGGTCAGCGCCGCGCTGAGCCCGGACAGCAGCGGCGCGGTGGTCACCTCGCCGATCGCCCGCTTGGGCTGCGGCGAGGTGGTCACGTCGATCATGCCGACGCCGTCCACCCGCTCGCCCGAGGACGTCTCGTACCACTGGCCGAGCACCTGGATGGCGGCGCAGATGGCCAGCACCGGCGTGCCGTTCGCGGCGGCCTGTTGCAGGCCCGGGTAGCGCTGGAGGTGCCGGGTGGCCAGGCGCTGCGCCGAATCCTCCGCGCCGCCAAGGGTATAGATGTCCAGCGAGTCGGGAACCGGGTCGGCCAGGGTGATTTCGACGACCTCGGCGTCGTAGCCGCGCAGCCGCAGCCGCTGCCGCAGCACCAGGGCGTTGCCGCCGTCGCCGTAGGTGCCCATCACATCGGGCAGCACCAGACCGATGCGCACGGTCGATTCAGTCATGACTTCGCCTCGAGGTCGCGGTTGAGATCCCGGAATGCGGTGTAGTTTGCCAGCACCTCGACGTGCCCCGCCGGGCAGGAGGCGATGGCGCGCAACGGATTCGGCACCGTGGTGTGCTCGACCCCGGCGTAGGTGAGGCGCACGGCGAGGTCGGTGGCCCGCTCGCCGGAGGCGACCACCTGGACGCCCTCGAAGTGCTCGAACCGCACGTCCCACAGCCAGGACAGGTCCTCGCCGTCGGGCACCTGCCCGTTCACCGCGATCACCAGCCCGGCCGAGCTCGGCTCGATCATGGACAACGCTTCTTGCCAGCCCGCCGGATTCTTCGCCAGCAGCAGCCGGGCGGCGTGCTCGCCGACCTGCACCGTCCGGTAGCGGCCGGCGATCTCGCGCACCGTGCCGGTCGCGGTGACCGCGGCCGCCGGGTCGGCGCCGAGCGCGATCGCCGCGGCGACCGCCTGCGCGGCATTGCCGCGGTTGGCCCGGCCGGGCAGGGCCAGTTTCAGCGGGAATCGCTGCTTGTCCGGACCGACCAGATCGTCGCCGTCCAGCCACCAATCCGGTTCCGGCCGTTCGAAATCCGCGCCGGTGCTACGCCAGTGCTCGCCCTCCCAGAGGATCGGCTCGCCGCTGCGTGGGCAGCTGGTCGCGTCCATCGACCAGCCGCTGCCCGCGGCCACCCACACCACGTTCGGGTGGTCGTAGGCGATCGAGGTGACCAGCACGTCGTCGCAGTTGGCGATCACCACGGTGTCGGGGTGCCGGGCCAGGCCGGCCCGCAGCTTGCGTTCGATCATGTTGATCTCGCCGACCCGGTCCAGCTGGTCGCGGCTCAGATTGAGCAGCACGACCGCGGCGGGATTCAGCGCGTCGGTGACGTGCGGCAGGTGCAGCTCGTCCACCTCGATCGCGGCCAGTTCGACGCCGCGATGGGCGCTGAGCGCGGCCACGATGCCCGCGTCCATGTTGGCGCCGTCGGCCTGGGTGGCCACCTCGCCGAGCGTGCTGAGCGCCGCGGTGGTCATCCTGGTCGTGGTCGACTTGCCGTTGGTGCCGGTGACCAGCACCGTGCGCCGGCCGCGGCCGAGCTGGTCCATGATCGTCTTGTCGATCTGCAGCGCGATGAGCCCGCCGATCATCGATCCCTTGCCGCGTCCCGCCTTCTGCGAGGCCCACGACGCTGCCGCCGCGGCCCGCAGGGCGATTCGCCCACGCACCGAAATGTCTGCCACGCCGCGAGTCTATGTTCGACCGGGGTTACCGGCGCGGCCCGGGCCGGTGGCGTGGCCCACTCGGCTCGGCTAGCCCTGGTACAGCTTGCTGTTGTAGTTGGCGGGGGCGTAGTGGCGTTCGAGTTCCTCGAGCGTTTCGGTGGTGTCGGTCTGCACCTCTTTGACCAGGTGCGGCCAGGACGGCAGGCCGTCGTCCGGCCACTGCTCGGGCTGCCACAGATGACTGCGCAGGAACGCCTTCGCGCAGTGGAAATAGATCTGCTCGATGTCGACCTCGACGGCGAGGATCGGGCGGTGGCCGCGCACCACCATCTCGTCGAAGTAGGGGGCGTCGCGCACGAGGCGGGCGCGCCCGTTGATCCGCAGGGTCTGGCTGCGGCCCGGGATGACGAACAGCAGGCCGATGTGCGGATTGGCCAGGATGTTGAAGTAGCCGTCCGCGCGCCGGTTGCCGGGCCGCTCGGGAATCGCGAGGGTCCGGTCGTCGAGCACCCGGACGAAGCCCGCCGGATCGCCCTTCGGCGACGCGTCGCAGTTGCCCTGCGCGTCGCTGGTGCTCATCACCAGGAACGGAGTGGCGGCGATCCAGTCGCGATCCCGCGGATGCAGCGTGACCCGCTCCTTGTTCGCGGCGCGGGATCCCACCTCGCCGAGCAGATTTCGCAGTTCGACGGGGTCGGTGAGCTCTTCGGTGGACTCGCGCATACCCGATTCAAGCATCCGGATCGCGGTGCGCCGCCGGGAGATCGATCACATCAGATCTGCACGTCGAACAGGTTGGGCTGGCCCGCGGCGTAGCGGTCCGCGTCCATCCGGCGTAGCGGTTCGAGCTCGGTCGCCCGGTACAGCGTGTACATCCGGCAGCGTTCGGCGTTCGAGCCCGACACGTCGAGCAGCGCGTTCACCGCGGCCCTGGCCGACTCGTTCGCGCCCTCCATGGTGGCCAGGTCGACGTTGGTGCGGACGTAATCGCCTGCCAGGAACAGGTTTTCGAGCGCGCCGTGCGGTTCCGGCCGGAACTCCCACGAGCCGGCGGTGTTGATCAGCAGCGGGTCGGCGTTGGCGTTGCGGTGCGGGCCGTCCTGCCAGGTGATGCCGGGGTCGAGGTGCCAGGAGTGCAGGTCGGCGTCGCGCAGCACGTCGCCGCGGTCGTTGAGATGCGCCGCGATCTGCGCCCAGACCTCGCGGGCGATCTCGTCGTGGGTGCATTCCTTGGCGGGCTTGCCGTAGAGCATGCCCGGGGTGTTCCAGTCGGAGATGTCGACCGAGAGGCAGTCCTGCACGGAGCCGTCGCCGAAGTCGGTGAATTTGCGCGCCCACACCTGGTTCTGATTGATCGAGGTGAGTGCCCACGGCGCGTCGATGTAGGCGGTGTGGCCGCGCGAGATGTCGGCGGGCCTGCGCAGATAGAACTGGATGCCGTTCATCCAGTCGGAGAAGAGCCGATCCATCGCGGCCAGCTCGGGGCGCACCGCGAGCACGTCCTTCGACCACAGGGCGCGCGCCTGTTCGGCGGGCATGGCGACCACGAAGTAGTCGGCACCGATGCTGCGTTGTGCACCGGATTTGTCCACGATGCGCGCCGCGGTGATCCGGCCGTCGCGCACGTCGAGCCCGTGCACCTCGGCGCCGAGCTCGAATTGCACGCCCAGCTCGCGCATCCGCTGCAGCCACGGCTCGATCCAGACGGCGTTGGTCGGGCCGTTCAGCACCCGGTCCAGGCCGCCGTCGTTGCCGATCTCGGCCGGGTTGCCGAGGAACTGCTCGCCCATGTTGCCGATGGTGCGGACGCTGGCCACGTCCTCTTTCGCGGCGACCATGATGCTGGTCAGCGTGCGGGAGAGCAGCGCGCGGAACTCGTGCGAGCGGGCGTTGCCGCCGACGTAGTCGCGCCAGGAGGTGTGTTCCCACTGACCGAGCCTGCGGGCGTCGCAGCTGCTGTTGAACACGAGCAGGCGGTTGGCGAAGTAGAGGCCCTCGTTGACCGGCATGTGCAGCGTGGTCGAGATCGTCGCGCCGACGGTCTCGCGGAAGCTGTCCGGGGTGAACCCGGTGCGGGCGCGCGGGCCGAGCGGCAGCCGGAAGTCGTCGCCGTCGCGCCGGGCGAAGCGCGCCTCGGGCACCGCGACCAGGTTGTTCCACACGCCATTCGGGTTGCCCGCGAACGGAATTCGGCGCATGGTGTCCGGCACGTGCTGATAGAAGCCGGGGAAGAAGCGGAAGCCGTGCTCGCCGGGCAGGTCCGGCCGGCCGGCGGCGCCGGTGCCGGGCACCGGCACGCTGCGAGCCTTGCCGCCCCACGCGCGGCGCTCGAAAATCGTTACCTGGAAGCCACGTTCGATCAGTTCGTGCGCCGCGGTCAAGCCCGCGACGCCACCGCCCAGTACCGCGACCCGCCTGCCGCCCGGACTACCCGCGGCAGGCCCGGATCTCAGCGCCCCGGCCGTGAGTGCCCCCGCTGTCGCTACCCCCGCCACAGCCGTTCCGCGAAGCAATGTCCTCCGCGATACGGTCCACCGATTTTCTGCCATGCGCCGCTCTGTGCCTAGCCTCGGGACCTTTATTACATGTTGTCACTACTGTAAAGCGGCAGGTCCGCACCGGCGTACCCGCCCTGTGCCTGGTCCGAGATGAAGGCTGATTCGGTCGGCGGATGTGAGCATAGCGATATCCGGGATCGGATAGGCAAACCTGTGACGACGGTTTCCCGAACCTGTTGGTACACATAAATATCCGTGCTGCCCGTCGTCCCGCTCGACGGGCCGGGCGGGACGGGCGGCGTCGCTCTGCGCGCGGGGTCAGGCCTTGACGAGCTCCGGGGTGCCCGCCGCCGCGTCGAGTTCCGCGGCCTGCGCCTGGTCGACCTTCGAGCGCTTACCGGCGGTCGCGGCGAACGCGCCCGCGATGACGATCACGCCGCCGATCAGCGACAGCGGTGTCGGCGTCTCGTCCAGGAACGCCCAGGCGGCGGCGATGCCGACGACCGGAACCAGCAGCGTGAACGGCGCGACCACGCCCGCGGGGTAGCGGCTCATCAAGAATGTCCACATGCCGCTGCCGACGACCGTCGCGAGCAGGGCGGTGTAGGCCACCGCGGCCAGCGCCGGCCAGCCCGCCGCGGAGAAGGAATCGACGATCGCGTGCAGACCGGTGGTCGGGCCCTCGGTCGCGGCGGACAGCACGAACATCGGCAGCGGCGGGACCACGGCGATCCACAGCGTCAGGTGCATGGTGTTGAGGCCGGGGGATTCGACGGTGGCCTGTCGCGCGCCGATGTTGCCGAACGCCCAGCCGAGACCGGCGGCCAGGGTCAGCAGCACCGGCAGCAGCGAGGCGTGCTCGAGCCGGTCCCAGCCGATCACCGCCATGCCCGCCATCGCCACCACGATCCCGGCGACCTGCACCGGCCGGATCCGCTCGCGCAGCAACAGCGCGCCGAGCAGCACGGTGAACGGCGCGGACGACTGCAACACCAGCGAGGCCAGTCCGGTCGGCATGCCCGCGCGCATCGCGGTGAACAGGAACGCGAACTGGAGGATGCCGAAACCGGTGCCGTACAACAGGAGCCAGCGCAGCCGGACCTTCGGGCGCGGGACGAACAGCAGCACCGGAACCGCGATGACCGCGAAGCGCAGCGCCGCGAAGAAGAACGGCGGGAAGTGGTCGAGCCCCGCGCGCAGGGCGAGGAAGTTCAGTCCCCAGAGCAGAACGACGGTCAATCCGAGCAGGCGATCACGAGCGGTCATGCGATCAATCGTGCGCGGGCCTAACCATCAGAACAATCGAATTAATATGGACTATTGATGTAGTTTTGCTTCATGATCGAAGTGGGTCGTCCGGCGGGTCCGTCACCTGGGAAAACCGTGGTTGACCAGCCGGTTGGGCCGCCGATGTCGGTGGAGCGACTCCGGGTGCTGCGCGAATTCGCCGATCGCGGCACCATCGCCGCCGTCGCCACCGCGCTCTCGATGACCCCCTCCGCCGTTTCCCAGCAGCTCAAGGTGCTGGCCAAGGAGGCGGGCGTCGCGCTGCTCGAACCCGACGGCCGCCGCGTCCGCCTGACCGACGCGGGCCGGGCGCTGGTGGTGCGCGCGGACGAGGTGCTCGCCGCGATGGATCGTGCGGTCGCGGAGATGGCCAACTATCGCGGTTCGCCGCGCGGGCGGGTGCGGGTCGCGCTGTTCCCCTCGGCCGGCTCGCTGCTGCTGCCGCTGGTGCTGTCCGCGCTCGCGGGTAGCGGTGTGGAGCTCGTCGCGAGTGACGTGGACCTGCCGCCGTCCGAAGTCACCCGGCTGCTGGCCGATTTCGACGTGGTGCTGACCCATCGCGACGAGCGCGCGGCGCCGATCGCCGACCCACGGATCGCGGTCCGCCTGCTCATGCGCGAACCCATCGATGTCGTGGTGGCGCCGTTTCATCGGCTGGCCGGCCACGCCTCGGTGATCCCCGGGGAACTGGCCGACGAGACCTGGCTGAGCGTGCGCGGCGGCTACCCGATCGACGACGTGCTCCGCTCGATCGCCACCCAGACCGGCGTGCAGCCGCGAATAGCTCAGCGGCTCAACGACTTCCGGGTCATCGAGGCGTTGGTCATCAGCGGCTACGGCGTCTCGTTGATGCCGCGCTACTCGGTGTCGCATCCGGACCTGTCGCTGCTGCGCCTCACCGGCGTCCGGGCGGCCCGCATGTTCGAGCTGGCCACCCGGCCCCGGGCCGAGCGCAGCCCGGCTATCGCCGCGGTCCTGGCCGCCTTCCACGATGCCGCGGCGAGCGTGGTCGCGGAGTCCGCGCCGCGGTCTACGGCCCAGCGGGAGAAGTGATTTCGACGTCGCGCCGAGTTGTCCGCTTTCCACAGCCGCCCGCGCGGTGATCACGATAGTGTGACGCGAAGGCACTGGTACGGGAGTCGAGGGTGGAGCCTAAGCGGCCGACTGTTGTTGCGTCGTTGGCACATTCCCACAATTCCCGGGTCCGTCCTGTGAGAGTTCCGCACATGTCGCCGCCCGGTTCGGCCAAATAGATTGCTGGACAGGCTTTCCGCGTGGTGCGGCTCGACGAAAGGACACGCGACGGCGATGCGTGATATCACCCAGTTCTCTACGCGCAACGGAGGATTCCGGAGCGTGGTGGTGACCGCGGTGGAGGTCTCCTCCGCGCTCGGCGCGGACGCGGAGTCCACCTGGAAGGGGTTGCTGGCGGGGGAGAGCGGTGTGCGGGTGCTCGACGATCCGGAGGTCGAGAGCAGGCAGTTGCCGATCAATATCGGCGCGACGTTCAAGAGCGATCCGACCGCCGAGCTCGATCGGATCAAGAAGCGGCGCATGTCCTATGTCCAGCAGGTGGCCTATGTGATGGGCAAACGGATCTGGGACACGCTCGGCGCGCCGGAGGTGGATCAGGACCGGCTCGGCATCTCGATCGGGACCGGGGTCGGCGGCGCGGAGGTGATCGTCGACTCGAACGACATCCTGCGCGACCAGGGGTATCGCAAGGTCTCGCCGTTCGCCATCCCGATGGCCATGCCGAACGGCCCCGCCGCGGTGCTCGGGCTGGAACTCGGCGCGCGGGCGAGCGTGGTCACGCCGGTGTCGGCGTGCTCGTCGGGCTGTGAGTCGCTGGTGCACGCGTGGCGGTCGATCATCCTCGGCGAGGCGGACATCATCGTCGCGGGCGGCGTCGAGGGGCGGATCAATGCCCTTGCGCTGGCCGGGTTTACGAACATGCGCGCACTCAGTTCACGGGTCGGGGAACCGGAACGCGCCTCGCGTCCGTTCGATCGCGATCGGGACGGTTTCGTCTTCGGTGAGTCCGCGGCGTTGCTCGTGCTGGAGTCCGAGGAGCACGCGCTGGCGCGGGGTGCCCGGCCGCTGGCCCGGTTGCTCGGTGCCGGGCTGACGGCGGACGGTTATCACCTGGTCGCGCCGGATCCGGAGGGACGTGGCAACGCCCGGGCCATGCGGCGCGCATTGGAAACCGCGGGCGTCGCCGGCACGGACGTCGACCACGTCAACGCGCACGCCACCGGAACGCCCTTCGGAGATCTGGCCGAGGCCAAGGGAATCGAGGCCGCGATCGGCAAGCACCCCGCGGTCTACGCACCCAAATCCGCGCTCGGCCACTCGGTCGGCGCGGTCGGTGCGCTGGAGGCCGCGATCTCGGTGCTGAGCCTGCGCGACGGCGTGATCCCGCCGACGCTGAACCTCGACAACCAGGACACCGACATCGCTCTCGACATCGTCAGCGGCACCGCGCGATACACCGATGTGCAGTACGTGATGAACAATTCGTACGGTTTCGGCGGCCACAACGCGGCGGTCCTGTTCGGCAAGTACTAGGCCGGCAAAACAAGGCGGCCCGGCGCGAGATGCGCCGGGCCGCAATGTTTTTCGACTGTTCTAGTGGCCCATCGGGCCGGGGTGGTGGTACTGCTGCGCGCCGACGTAACCGAAGTCGTCGGCGACCATCGCGGCCAGTTCCAGCAGGGCCCGCCGGGTCGGCTTGCTGACCAGCTCCAGGTCGATCTCCGCGCCCTCGGCGAGGTGATCGTCGAACGGCACCACCTGCACCGCGCGGGTGCGGTCGAGGAAGAGCTTGCGCAGCTGGTCGAGGTCGACCGTGGACGCGCCGCGCCGGGAGGCGTTGACCACGACGACGGTGCGCTCGACGAGCTTGCCGTAGCCGTGGTGATCGAGCCAGTCCAGCGTGGCCGAGGCGCTGCGCGCGCCGTCGATCGCGGGCGAGGTGACCAGCACCAGCGAGCTGGCCATGTCCAGCACGCCGGCCATCGCCGAGTGCATCAGGCCGGTGCCGCAGTCGGTCAGGATGATGTTGTAGAACGACTGCAGGATGCCGATCGCCTTGCGGTAATCGGCCTCGCTGAACGCCTCCGAGACGGCCGGATCCTGTTCGCTGGCAAGCACTTCCAGTCGGCTGGGGGCCTGCGAGGTGTGTGCCCGCACGTCGGAGTACCGGCTGATGTGCTGGTCTTCGAGCAGGTTGCGCACGGTGGAGCGGGTCTGGCGCGGCACCCGGTGGGCGAGCGTGCCGAGGTCCGGGTTGGCGTCGATCGCGATGACCCGGTCGCCGCGCAGCGACGCGAACGTCGAGCCGAGGCCGACCGTGGTGGTGGTCTTGCCGACGCCGCCCTTGAGCGACAGGATCGCGATCCGGTAGTCGCCGCGCACCGGCTGATTCACCCGGTCGACCAGGTCGCGGTAGACGACGTCGGCCGCGGACTCGCCGGGGTTGAGCACGCCGCCGGTGGCCTTGTGCACGGCCCGCCGCCATCCGCTGCGCGGTGCGCGACGGGCGCGCTTGAGCAGGTTCAGGTCGTTGACCGAGTGGCCCGGCTGACCCGGCGCGGGCACGTGTTGCGGCTGGAACGGCTGCGACGGCTGGTGCGGGTTCGGTCCGCCCTGCCAGCTCGGCGGCGGCACCTGGCCCATCGGCGGTCCGGGCGGCTGCTGGCCCATCGGTGCGGGCGGCGGCTGATACGCGGGCGGCGGCTGGTGGGTCACCGGCGGGGGCGGCGGCGCCCAGCTGTAGATCGGCGCGGCCGGCTGATCGGGTTGCGGCGCAGGGGCTTCGGCGTGTTCCTGCGGTACCCGGCGGACCAGGCCGTCGGGGCCGATCTCCTGCCGGTACTCGCCGTAGCCCGGGTTCTGCGGCTCGGGCGCGATCTGATGGCTGCCGCTGTGCGCGCTCACCGGAGGGTACTGGCCGGTCTGATACGGCTCATATGCGCCAGTGGGCGCGAACGCTCCGGCGTTCGGCGGCGCGTAGCCGCCGTACTGCTCGGCGGGTGCGGGCGGCGCGAAACCCTCGGGCGGGCCGTAGGACTGCGGCGGCATCGAGGCCTGCGGGTAGGACACCGTCTGGTCCGTCGAGCCGCTGAAGCCGGGCTCGGCCGGTTCCTGCTCCGGCTTCTCCGGCGCTTCGGCGGCCTCGGACTCCGCCACTTCCACGTCGCCGGGCTGCTCGGCCGACGGGTCGGCGGCTTGCTCCGACTCGGCGCCATCGGCCGTGTCCACCGACTGGCTCTGCAGCCACGGCGGTGAGGTCGGGTTGTGGTCGTTAGTTGTCACAGTTCCCCCATCTGCTCGGGACTACGAGCAGAGAGCTCGGCGCTTGAGTGCGAAACCAACGCTAGCACGGGGTTCGCGGGCTCGCGTCGCGGTATGAAGAGCGGACGCGCCCGGATGACACGCCGCCGATATCTGGTCTCCGACAGCAAGATCGAGAGCCGGGCGCGGGGTCGATCGACGACCACCACGCCCGGCTCCACCGTACTCGACCTGCGCTATCAGCGTGCTCGGTTGGCCGAGGAGACCGCCGCGCGCACCGCCGGGGTTGCGCTCAGTGTGCTCGGTTCACCGCGGAGACCACCGCGCGCAATGACGCGGTGGTGATGGAGGTGGCGATGCCGACGCCCCACACCACCTTGTCGCCGATCGCGCACTCGACGTAGGCGGCGGCCTGCGCGTCGTCACCGGCGGACATGGCGTGCTCGGAGTAGTCCAGCACGCGCACGTCGAAGCCGACCGCGGCGATCGCGTCGATGAACGCGGCGAGCGGGCCGTTGCCGGTGCCGGTGATCTCCTGCTCGACCCCGTCCACCTTCACCACGACGGCGATGGTGTCGGTGCCGCCGTCGGTCTCGGACGCGGTGACCTTCTGCCGGATCCGCTCCAGCGGCCGGATCGGGCTCAGGTACTCGTCGGAGAAGACGTCCCACATCTCCTTCGGCGTGACCTCGCCGCCCTCGCCGTCGGTGATCCGCTGGACCGCCTGGGAGAACTCGATCTGCAGCCGGCGCGGCAACGCCAGGCCGTGATCGGTCTTCATGATGTAGGCGACGCCGCCCTTGCCGGACTGCGAGTTGACCCGGATGACCGCCTCGTAGGTGCGCCCGACGTCCTTCGGGTCGATCGGCAGGTAGGGCACCGCCCAGATCATGTCGTCGACGTCGGAGTCCGCGTCGTCGGCCGCGACCTTCATCGCGTCCAGGCCCTTGTTGATCGCGTCCTGGTGGCTGCCGGAGAACGCGGTGTAGACCAGGTCGCCGCCGTACGGGTGGCGCTCGGCGACCGCCAGCTGGTTGCAGTACTCGACCGTGCGCCGGATCTCGTCGATGTCGGAGAAGTTGATCTGCGGGTCGACGCCGCGGGAGAACAGGTTCATGCCCAGCGTGACCAGGCAGACGTTGCCGGTGCGCTCGCCGTTGCCGAACAGGCAGCCCTCGATCCGGTCCGCGCCGGCCTGGTAGCCCAGCTCGGCGGCGGCCACCGCGGTACCGCGGTCGTTGTGCGGGTGCAGCGACAGCACGATCGAGTCGCGGCGGGCCAGGTTGCGGCTCATCCACTCGATCGAGTCCGCGTAGACGTTCGGCGTGGCCATCTCGACGGTGGCGGGCAGGTTGATGATCAGCGGCTTGGCCGGGGTCGGCGCGATGATCGCGGAGACCGCGTCGCAGACCTCCCTGGCGTACTCCAGCTCGGTGCCGGTGTAGGACTCCGGGCTGTATTCATAGCGCCAGTTGGTGTCGGGGTAGCGCTGCTCGATCTGCAGGCACAGCGTCGCGGCGTCGGTGGCGATCTTCTTGACCGCCGCGCGATCGGCGCGGAAGACCACCTTGCGCTGCAGGATCGAGGTGGAGTTGTAGAAGTGCACGATCACGTTCTGCGCGCCGGCGCAGGCCTCGAAGGTGCGCTCGATCAGCTCGGCGCGACACTGGGTCAGCACCTGGATGGTCACGTCGTCGGGGATCGCGCCGTCCTCGATGACCTCCCGGACGAAGTCGAAATCGGTCTGGCTGGCCGACGGGAAGCCGACCTCGATCTCCTTGTAGCCCATCCGCACCAGCAGGTCGAACATGCGGCGCTTGCGGGCCGGGCTCATCGGGTCGATCAGCGCCTGGTTGCCGTCGCGCAGGTCGACCGCGCACCAGCCGGGCGCGACATCGATGATCTTGTCCGGCCAGGTGCGGTCGGGCACGGTGACCGGCTCGACCTCCTCGGCGAACGGGCGATACCGGAAGGTCGGCATCGAGGAGTTCTTCTGCGCGTTCCACCCGGCCTGATCGGCCGGGGCGGGCTTGGACGGCGGCGTGATGGTGCGCGAGCCGGATACGAAAGCGTCAGCAGGGGACATGGCGATTACTCCGAGGGTGTGGTGTTTCCCAAAGGGTGGGTCGACCGGCGCGGCGAAACCCCGCGACGGGAGCCGGTCCGATCAGACCCCGTCGCGGCGGCTGAGAAGAAGTGCCCGCTGCATGATGTCGGCGAGTTTACCGTGTGGCAATACACCTTGGAACCCCGGTCCCGTCGTCCGGTCATCCGACCTTGCGGCTAGCGTTCGGACAGAGCAAACGCTTGTACGGACCGTATGGTCCGACGGGACGTCGAACGGATTCAACATATGACATGGCTGGAACAGCTCGCGGTCTTCGGCGCGGGCATCGGAGCGGGCGGCATCAACGCCGTCGTCGGTTCGGGCACGCTGATCACCTTCCCGGTACTGCTGGCCTTCGGGCTGCCGCCGGTGACGGCGAACGTGTCCAACACGATCGGCCTGGTACCGGGCTCGCTCAGCGGGGTGCACGGGTATCGGCGGGAGCTGGCCGGGCAACGCGAACGGCTGCTGCGCTTCGGCACCGCGTCGCTGCTCGGCGGCATCACCGGCGCGATCCTGCTGCTCGTGCTGCCCGCGACCGCGTTCAAGGCGATCGTGCCGGTGCTGATCATCGCGGCGCTGGTGCTGGTCGTCGTGCAGCCGCGCCTGTCGCGCTGGGTCAAGGGCCGGCGGGAGAACGGCGACAGCCCGGCGCCCAAGCACGGCGGCCCGATCCTGCTCGTGGCGATCTTCGCGACCGGCATCTACGGCGGCTACTTCGGCGCCGCGCAGGGCGTGCTGCTGATGGGGCTGCTCGGCGTGTTCGTGCACGACGACATGCAGGTGCTCAACGGCATCAAGAACGTGCTCGCGACCATCGTGAACGGGGTGGCCGCGGTGATCTTCATCGTGATCGCCGACGTGGACTGGCGGGCGGTGGTGTTGATCGCGCTCGGCTCCATCATCGGCGGCCAGCTCGGTGCGAAGATGGGCAGGCGGCTGCCGCCGACCGCGTTGCGCGCGGTCATCGTGGTGGTCGGCCTCATCGCGGTGGTCCGGCTGTTGATGACCTAGGAGGTGGCGGAGATCTCAGGGTGCAATTCATCCCTGTGGTGGACGACGGCCGTGCCGTTGCGGCACAAGATGTTCGATATGCGTGGGTGGAGGATCGTCGTCGTCGGTGCGCTGGCGGCGACGTTGGTAGTGAGTGGTTGCGGTACGCCGAAGAAACACGAGCAGGCCGTGGCCGACCTGGTCGCCCAGGCCGACGCCGCGCCGACGCCGCGGCTGGATTGGGCGCCGTGCCAGGAGAAGACCCTGAGCAAGCTGCAATGCGCGACGGCGGCCGTGCCCGTCGACTACGCGCACCCGGACGGCGCGACGCTCGGGCTCGCGCTGGTCCGCCAGCCCGCGACCGATCAGTCGCACCGCATCGGCACCCTGTTCACCGCGGCCGGGGGACCGGGCGCCTCCGGCATCAAGTGGGCGGGCAGCGCGGAGATGTTCCCCGGCGAGATCGCCCGCCGCTTCGACGTGGTCACCTTCGATCAGCGCGGCGTCGGGCGCAGCGCGCCGGTCCGGTGTTTCGCCGATCCCGAAGCGGAGCAACGGTTCTGGGCCGGTACCTGGATTCCGCCGGTGACTGCCGAGCAGGAGGCCGCGCAGGCGCGGTTCAGCCGGGACCTGTCGGCGGGCTGCGCGGCCAACAGCGCGGCCCTGCTGCCGCATCTGACCACCGTCGACGCCGCCCGCGACCTGGATCTGCTGCGCCGCGCGGTCGGGGACAAGCGGCTGACCTACGAAGGTGGTTCGTACGCAAGCTATCTCGGCGAGGTGTACGGCGCGGTCTTCGGCGATCGGGTGCGCGCGCTGAGCCTGAGCTCGATGATCGACCCGGACGCCTACACCTCCGATACCCGCGCCGAGGTCGCCGCCGCGGCGACCGGCACCGACGAGGTGCTCGACGAGTTCTTCCGGCTGTGTGCCCAGGCGGGTCAGCCGCGCTGTGCCTTCGCCGGCGCGAGCAAGCCGGCCGCCGACCCGATCGGGCAGATTCGCAGCGATCAAAAGGTAAGCGGCGGTGAGGATTTACGCGCCCGCGACCTTGCGCTGCTCGACCGGCTGCGGCAAGCGCCCATCGTGGTCGGCGAGGGCGACCGCGCCCGGACGGTCGCCTTCGACGACGTCGTCTCGCCGCACACGCTGATGCTGTACGACCCCAAGGACGGCTGGCCCGCGCTGGCCCAACTGCTCGCCGAACTCGAGCGCGGCGCCGCGGGCAACCCCGACGTCGTGCGCGCGGTGCTCGACGCGAACGCGGTGCCGCCCGGCTTCCTCGACTCATTCATCGCGATCTCGTGCGCGGACAACACTTTTCCGCGCGAGCCGGAGCAATGGCCCGCGCTGGCAAAGGAATTGGGCGCCGAGGGTTCGGTTTTCAGCGGCTTCTGGCTGTACCTGCGGCAGTCCTGCGCCTCGTGGCCGTCGCCGCAGGGCGGCTACCCGCAGCGCTACGCCGGTCCGTGGATCCTGCGTTCGGACGTGCCCGCGCTGCTGTTCAACAACCGCTTCGATCCGGTCACGCCGCTGACCGCGGCCCGCAAGGCGCAGCAGGCGCTGGTCAACGCGCGCCTGGTGGTCATCGAGGGCGGCTACGGCCACGACACCACGGTCGACTGCACCCGGCGGTTGCAGGAGCGCTACCTCATCGACCAGCAACTTCCCGCGCCCGGCGCGACCTGCAAGGCGGATCGGGCACCGTTCGCGGAGTGAGTCGCCGGCCCCTCCCGTCCATCTGCCGACGGCATCGCGTGGCCTGTTCGTCACGCGGTCGTTGCCGCCGCTGAGCGTCGGCGCGGTCCCATCCGGCGGGACAATGGAAGGGGGACAACGGATGACGGTCCGGCAACGACTGTTCAGCCAGCCGGAATACCGGTAATCTGCGCTCGGCCATGCGTGATGAGGGAGGTGGCTGGGTGCGTAGACGCGCCTTCTTCAAAGCGGCGGGTACGGCCGCGCTACTCGGTGCTGTCGCGGGAACGCTGCCCGGCGCCGCACCGGCGTCCGCGGATCCGGTGTGGAACCTGCTGTTCCAGTCGTGGGTACCGGAGATCTTCGCGCCGCTGCCCGACCCGCCGGAGCATTCGCCCGCGATCGTGATCGGCTCCGGCTTCGGCGCCGCGGTCACCGCGCTGCGCCTGGCCGAGGCCGGGATCGCCAACACGGTGCTCGAACGCGGGTCGCGCTGGCCCAACGATCCGTGGCGGGAGATCTTCACCGGCGACGACCTGCCGGACGGTCGCGGCTTCTGGCATCGGACGAACTTCACCGGCGTCAGCAAGGTGCCGATGACCTTCGCCAGCTTCGGCGGCGTCCTGGACTGCACCAACTACCCGGGCATCGATGTCTGGCGCGCGGCCGCGGTCGGCGGCGGATCGGTGATCTTCACCGGCGCCATGGTCGCGCCGGAACGCCGCTTCTTCGACCACCTCTTCGGCGGCACGGTCGAATACGGCGAGCTGGACCGCGTCTACTACCCGCGGGTGCGGGAGATGCTGCGGCTCAACTCGATGCCGGGCGATATCTACGCCGCCAAGCCGTTCGCGCACTCCAGGGCCTGGGACGACCAGGTGCGCAAGGCGGGTTACCAGCCGACGCCCAACGACTCGATCTTCAACTGGGACATCCTGCGCGCCGAACTGGCCGGCGGCTCCCGCGCCTCGGCCACCGCCGCGCGCAGCAACCTCGGCAACTCCAACGGCGCCAAGTTCGACCTCAACCAGAACTATCTGAAGTACGCGGAGGGCACCGGCCGGTCCGCGATCTTCCCCGGGCATCAGGTGGAGTCCATCGCCCAGGAGCCGGGCGGCCGGTACTCGGTGCGGGTGTCGAAGCTGGCGCCGACCGGCGAGGTGCTCGGCACCCGCACGCTCACCTGCGATCAGCTGTTCCTCGGCGCGGGCTCGGTCGGCACCTCGGAGCTGCTGGTGCGCGCGCAGGCGACCGGCGCACTGCCCAACCTCAACGAGCACGTCGGCGACGGCTGGGGGACCAACGGCGACGTGGTGCTCGGCCGTGGCGCGAGCGCGCTGGCCGGTTTCGGGCAGGGCGTGCCGAGCGCGAGCCGGATCTTCGACGATTCGGGCCTTCCGCTCAGCCTGGAAAGCTGGTACATCCCGGGCATTCCGTTCGAGACGGGCGCGCTCGCCTCGCTCGGCATGGTCCTGGACCCGGCCCGCACGCGGTTCGGCTACGACGCGGCCACCAACCGGGTCGGGCTGTCCTGGCCGTCGCGCAACCGCGACGACATGGTCGCCGCGGCCCGCGCGGTCGATCACCGGATCGCCGAACGAGCCGACGCCGTCCTCGAATACGGTGCCCTCGGCTACGACGCGAACGCGCTGTTCACCGCGCATCCGCTGGGCGGCGCGGTGCTCGGCCGGGCCACCGACGGCTACGGCCGGGTGCACGGGCATCCCGGTCTGTACGTGATGGACGGTGCGGCCATTCCGGGCAGCACCGGCACGGTGAATCCGTCGCTGACCATCGCCGCGCTCGCGGAGCGCAATATCGAGGCCATCATCCGCTCCGGAAAGTAGCGGTCCAGCCGAAGCGCGGTCGTGCCGACTAGTGTCGGCACGACCGTTCGGCGTTGAAGGGACAGTTCAGGTGACAGCTGCGAGCAGCACTCCGGTCGGCGAGGAACTCCCGGAGGGCGATTACCCGCGTAAGCCGCCCGCACTGTGGACCGACTTCTGCATGCTGGCCCTGGCCGTCGTGTCGGTGGTGCTGGTCGTCTGGATCAGCTTCTTCGACGTCTCGGCACACACCCATCGCGTGATCGTGATCGTCGACTGGACGATCTGCGGCGTGTTCGCCGTCGAGTTCCTGTGGCGCTGGCGGCGCGCGGGCTGGCCGTGGACGTTCCCGTTCGTCTACTGGTACGAGGTCCTCGGCATGATCCCGGTGACCAGCCCGTTCTTCCGCGGCTTCCGGCTGCTGCGGATCGTGGTGATCGTGGTCCGGCTCGGTCGCGTCGCCGACCGCGTGTTCGGCGACCGGATCACCGCCGCGCTGATCAACCGGTTCGTCCTGACCATCGTGGACACGATCAAGCGGCCGATGACCATCGCGGTGATGGACGAGGTGGCCTCGGTGATGCGCACCGGCCACTACACCCGCAATATCGCCGCGGCGCTACAGGAGAACCGCGCCGAGATGGACGAGATGATCCTGGAGCTGATCAAGAAGGATCCGCAGGCCGGCCGGGTGCGCTACATCCCGTTCCACGACGACATCATCCGGCTGATCGCCGACACCACGTTCCGCATCCTGTTCCAGGTGCTGGAGGATCCGCGCACCGACGAGCTGGTCTCGGATGTGTTGCGGGAGAACATCGATCAGATCCGGCACGCGGTGCGCAACGATGTCCGGGTGCCGCCGTCCGCGTACGGGCCGACGCCGGCCGAACACAGCGTGCGGCATCACCTCAGCCGGATACCCCGTGCCTGATCTCGTCCCGCGGCTGCGCGAATTGGACTGTTTCCCAGACGATCAGGATGCCGAGCACCGCGCACAGGATGGCCAGCGATGCCAAGGCGGGCAGCGCGGCGGCCAGCGGGATCAGCGCGAGCAGCGCGACGATGACGATCACCCGCGGCGCGCTGATCTGCCCCGTCGCATAGTGTTTCGCGCCGACCAGTGCGATCAGATACAGCACGACTCCGCCGTACAACGCGAACAACGGAATTCCGTACAACGCGTCTTTCAGCGTGTGATGTGAAGCGTCGCCGACATAGTAGAGGACTTTCTTCAATCCCAGTGAGAGCGCGATGATTCCGACGATCATCGGGAAATGCCAAAAGGTGTAGGCGCCGCGCGCGATCTTGATCTGCCGCTTGCCGTCGGCATGCTTCAGCTCGTGTTCGATGGACAGTGCCGCGACATCGAAATACGTCCACCACAGCAGTCCGGATACCGCGAGCCCGAGCAGTGCGCCCACCGCGATCGGCCAGGAGATAGGCAGCCCGGCCACACCGATTCCGATCGAAACGATCGATTCACCGAGCGCCACAATGACAATCAGGCCGTAGCGTTCGGCGAAATGGGTCGCCGAATTCAATCGCCAGTCGGTGCCCGCCACCAGGGTCCACAGGTAGTCACCGGCGATCGCGGCGATCCACAGCGCGATCTGCACCGCGCCGGAAGTCATCGCGGCGATCACCAGCAGCGTGGTGCCGATCGTGATCGAGCCGAGCGACCAGCGCAGCACCTGACCGCGCAGCTGCGCGTCCTCGGCGCTGGCCATCCAGAACACGATGACGTGCACCAGCCGCACCACCAGGTACGCGATCGCGAAGACCAAGGGGCCGTACCAGCCGCCGGGCAGATCGTGGAACGCCTCGGGAATGGTCAACGCGGCCAAGAAGGCGCCGCCCATCGCGACGAACATCGCGACCCTGGCGAAGCCCTCGTCGGCCCGGATCACATTGCCGAGCCAGGAGTACGCGATCCACAACCACCACATCAAGGCCAGCACGAGAAACGCGCGCAACATGTTCTTCGCGCTGGTCTCTTCCGCCGCCAGGTCGGTGACCATGGTGAACGCGAAGACGAGCACCAGGTCGAAGAACAGCTCGAGCTGCGTCACCGACTCGCCTTCGGCCACCGGTGTGAGCCGAACCCGTTTGGAACCGATCATGGTGCACATCGTCGCACCCCGATCGGGTCGCCGCCTGCTTGCTGGGCTGCGCGTCGCGCGATTTCGCTACGGGCGTGTGCCGACTGCCGGTTATTCGTTATAGCTATACGGCTTCATTGTTTCCGCTTCCGGAAACGACTCGGCGAACTCGATGAAATTCTGCACCGCGATCTCGTTCTGCTTGCGCACGGTGCGCTTGAGTAGTAGCCCGGGCACCGGGATGGGTAGGTAGACCTCCGCGTGGAACCACACGTCGGTGCCGTCCGTGCCCTCGGTGACCTCGAACCAGCCGCCGCCCTTCGCGCCCCGGGTACTGTCGGTGACCTGCCACGATGACCGTCCGTCGGTCCAATCGTATTCCAGCACTTGCATATCCGAGCTGCCCAGCAGTTCGGTCTTGACGAAAACCCGGACCGGTCTTCCCGCTTCGTCACGTGATGCGACTCGGGCATCGGTATATCCCGGCGACCATTCCGGGAGCATTTCGACAGCGGCCAGCGCATCCATCACTTGCGCGGAATCGGCGTCGACGACGAATCGAATATCGGTTCTCGTGCGCATGCAAAACCTTCCGACCCCCGATGGACAACTGCGCCCGATTCTCTCTATCGGTTATCTGTTCCGTCAACCTCGTCGTCGCGGTCGATAGTCCATGGGCGCTGCCGACATGGCCTTATGTGTCCAAAAGTGGACATCGGAAGTATGTGAACAAGTTCCACGCGGAAGATTTGTGCCGGTTCGTGCGTCAGGTGGCGGGTTCGACTATCGCGTCCGGACCCGGAAACACCAGCGACTCCCGTCCGTCGGCATAACGCACGAGGTAGGGCGGTGCGCCTTCGGGTCCGCGAACTTCGATGATCTCGCCTTGCCGATCGCCCTGTCCCACAACGTGTCCGTGTACGAGCAGCCGATCTCCGACTTTCGCCATCATCGACTCATTATCGAATATCGGTGACGTGGGTCACAAGGATTCGGCGATGAAGACCGCGCGGTTTCAGGGGCCGACGAGACGATCGACCGCGGCGTCGATCAGTTGCTGACTTTGTTCTTCGGTGAACACGCCGGGCAGGGTGAGGCGGTCCACGATCAACCAGTTCAACGCCAAATAGAGCAGTTGCACGGACTTTTCGTCGCCGGGCAGTCCGGCGTCGAGGTGGTTGCGCACGTTGAACTCCATGTCCGCGCGCACCCGCTCGGTCAGTACGGCGCGCAGCTCCGGTCGCCGGGTCGCCTCCAGTCGCAGCTCGAGCAGTGCGAGGTAGCCGGTGCGGAACGCCTCGATGCGCTCGACGACGTCTTGCATCAGCTGCCGGATGTGCGCACGGTTCTTCGGGCCGTCGGTCAGCTGGGCCATGGTGGCCGCGCTCGGCGTGAGTCGTTCGTAGAAGCGACTGCCCACTTGAGTCATCAGGTCGTCCCGGTTGGCGAAGTAGTTCGACGCGGTGCCGGCCGGCACCGCCGCCTCCTTATCCACCGCGCGAAAGGTGAGTCCGCGCGCTCCGTCGCTGGCCAGGACCTCGATGGCCGCGTCGAGCAGGGCTTGCCGGCGCTCGGGATTAGTCCGCACTTGACACCACTCCATCTGTAGTACTACCTTTCAACCACTACGAACAGAGTACAACGGTTTAGGCGGTACTGGTATGCGAAAGCTCGTCTACTACGTCGGTGTCACACTCGACGGATACATCGCAGGTCCGGGCGGCGAATACGACTTCTACCCGGTCGATGCCGAGATGGCCGCGTCGATCAACGCGGAGTATCCGGAGTTCGTCCCGACCGAATTTCGGCCGCAGGTGGGGATGGCGCTGGACGCGCCGAACAAGCACTTCGACACGGTGCTCATGGGCCGCGGCACGTATGAGCCGGGCTTGTTCGCCGGGTTCCCCAGCCCGTACGCGCACATGAAGCAGTACGTCGTGTCGAGCACGCTCGGCCGCATCGATGCCCCGGGCGTCGAACTGATCGACACCGACCCGGTCGGGCTGGTGCAGCGGCTCAAAAAAGAAGAGGGCCGAGATATCTGGCTCTGCGGCGGCGGCAGGCTTGCCGCTCAACTGCTCGGGGAGATCGACGAGATGATCATCAAGAGCTATCCCGTAGTCGCGGGCGGCGGCATCTCCGCGTTCGCCGGCGAGTTCCGGCCGACCCTGTTCACCCCGGCCCGGCGCCAGGAATTCGGCAACGGCGCGCAGGTCACCTGGTTCACCCGCGCCTGATCATCATTATTTCGAAAGAGGTTCTGCTATGCGAAAGCTCATCTACTTCGTCGGTATGTCGCTCGACGGCTACATCGCCGCTCCGGATGGCGATATCTCCTTCTATCCGCTGCCCGCGGACTTCATCGAGTGGCTCGGTCAGGAATACCCGGAGACCCTGCCAACTCATGTCCGTCCACATTTCGGGGTGGCGCCGGATGCGCCGAATCAGAAGTTCGACACGCTGGTGATGGGCCGGGGAACCTACGAGCCGGGGCTGGCCATCGGATTGACCAGCCCGTACGGCCACATGCGCCAGTACGTGGTGTCGAGCACGCTCGGCCGGATCGACGACCCGGCGGTGGAGCTGGTCGAGCAGGACCCGGTAGCCCTGGTTCAGCGGCTCAAAAAGGAAGAGGGCCAAGATATCTGGCTGGCCGGCGGCGGGAAGCTCGCCGCCGCCTTGCTCGATGAGATCGATGGACTGGTGATCAAGAGCTACCCGGTCGTCGCGGGCACCGGCGTCCCGGCCTTCGCCGGCGAGTTCAAGCCGACGCTGTTCACCCCGACCGCACGCAAGGAATTCGGCAACGGCAACCAGGTCACCTGGCTGACCCGCGCCTGACCCATGGCGACGGCCGAGCAGCGTGCGCTGCTCGGCCGTCGCCGTCGGGGGGAGATCATTCGCCGCGGATCCGGTCGTAGATCAGGTACAGCGCGCCGGACTCGGTGCTGGACAGGTCGGTCAGCGACCAGCTCGACGCGGCCAGGCCGTCCTCGAAGAGGCGGGCGCCGCCGCCGGCGATCTCGGGGCACTGGGTTATCCGGATCCGGTCGACCTCGTCGGCCGCGAGCAGCGCCTTGATCACGCTGCTGCTGGCCAGCACCACGATGTCGCCGCCGTCCTGCTCGCGCAGGTGCTTGACCGTGGCCACCGGGTCGGCGTCGGCGATCCGCGAGTGCTGCCACGGCGCCTCGGTGAGCGTGCTGGAGAAGACCACCTTCTCCACGCCGTCGAGCCACTGCCCGAAGGCGCGGTCGCGCGGGTCGGCGTTCTCGTCGACCGCTACGGTCGGCCAGTAACCGCCGAAGCCCTGGTAGTTCTTGCGGCCGAGCAGCGCGGTGGTGGCCGCCTCGGTCATCTGGACCATCCGGTCGCGGGTCGTGTCGCTCACGGCGTGCGGCACGATCCAGCTCATGTCGTAGTCGCCGCCCGGACCGTTGGTGCGGCCGTCCAGCGAGAGCGAGATGTTGGCAACGACCCGGCGGTTTGCTGTGTTCGTCATGGTGTGTCCTTCTTGTCGGTGACGCTGTCCGCGTCGTTGAGAGAAATACTTCCGCCGCGGCGGGCGCGGAACATCTGCCACCTGGCCGATATCCGGCGGGTGAGGTGGCCGAGTTACCGGACCGGATATGGGTCGCCCGGGTAGGCCCGGCGTGTCAGACTGCTGACGCGATGTCCGACTCCACCGACGCACTACCTGCCGAGCTGTCCTCGTTCATCGGCCGCGCCGAGGAACTGGCGGCGATCGGTGCCGCCGTCGGACCGGGCCGGGTCGTCACGCTGGTCGGACCCGGTGGCTGCGGCAAGACGCGGCTCGCGCTCCGGGCCGCGCGCACCGTGTCCGAGGTGTGGCCGGACGGTGTGCGATGGGTCGCGCTGGAGGACGAACACGACGACGCGGCGGTCGTGCAGCGCGTCGCCGCGGCCCTCGATGTGCTGATACCCGGCGGCGCGGATCCGGTCGCGACCGTGGCGCGTGGCCTCACCGATCGCGAAACCCTGTTGATCCTCGACAATTGCGAGCACCTCGGCGACGGTGTCGCGGCGCTGGTCACCGGACTGCTCGGGCGTTGTCCGCGACTCGGCGTGCTCGCGACCAGCCGCGCGCCCCTCGGCGTCGGCGGTGAGCAGGTGCGCCGGGTACCCGCGCTCGGGCTGGCGGACGCGTTGACGCTGTTCCTCGACCGAGCGCACGCGGGGGAGCCGACGCCGCAGGCGCGCACCGCGGCCCGGCGGGTCTGCGACCGCCTGGATCGATTGCCGCTGGCCCTCGAACTCGCCGCGGGCTGGGCGGGCACGTTGTCACTGGCCCAGCTCGCGGACTCGCTGCACGAGCCCTATGCCGTGCTCGACGGCGGCGCCCGCACCGCGCCGTTCCGGCAGCAGACGCTCGCGGAGTCGATGCGCTGGAGTCATGAGCTGCTCGATGACGACGAACGGGTGCTGTTCCGGCGGCTCGGGGTGTTCGAGCCGGGGTTTTCCGCCGATGTGGTGGGGGAGCTCGACGCGACGCCTGGTCGCGCCTTACGGACGTTGCGCGGGTTGATCGACAAGTCGCTGGTGACCGCGGATACCACCGGCGCGGTGGCGCGTTATCGAATGCTGGGCGTGGTCCGGGATTACGCGCTGCTGCAACTCGCCGAGGCCGCGGAGACCGAGCCGCTGCGCGATCGCCACCTCGCCGCCTACCTCGCCCTGGTCGAGCAGGCCGAACCGTTGCGCAACACCGACCAGGACGCCTGGCGGGCGCGAATCACGGTGGAGTTGGCCAACATTCGCGCGGCCATCGACTGGGGACTGGGTCGCGACGATCCGTCCGACGGGCGCAGGCTCGCCGCGGCGATGGCGTGGTTCTGGTATCTCGAACCGCGTGGTGTCGAGGGCGTGCAGGTGCTGCAACTGGCTGTCGACCGCGGCAAAGGAAAGCGTGACGAGCTACAGGCGCGCGTGCTGGCCGGGCTGGCCTTGGTGTGTGACACGGCGGTGTACGGCTTCGTCGGCTACGAATCCGCCCGCGCCGCAGCGGCATTAGCCGCCGAACTCGGCGCGGACGCGGTCGGCAGACTGGCTCGTTCGCTCTGCGCGGTCGAGCAACTCGGCCTCGACCTGGACCGGGCGTCCGCCGACGCCGAGGCGCTACGGACCGAGGCACTCCATGCCGACGATGGCTTCGTCGCCGACTCGACCCAGGCGTTGCTCGGCCTGATCCACCTGTTCCGGGACGAATACCGCAGCGCCATCGAACAACTCGAGCAGGCCCTCGTCGGCATGCGCAAGCGCAACGATCGAGGCTTCGCCGCTTTCGCCCTGACCTGGCTCGCCACCGCGACCGCCCGGTCCGGCGACCTGCCGCGCGCCGCCGAACTCGCCGAGCAGGCGGTCGCCACCGCGCAACCGCTGCACGACTTCCACCACCTGGGCTCGGCCCGCGCGGCCCTCGCCGAAATACGCGTGTATCAGGGACTTTTCGACGACGCGTCCGCGGTGCTCGAGCCGATCGATCGCCTGCTCGACGGTGAAGCCTCGCCGTTCGTACCCGGCTGGGAGCGCGTGCACGGCATGCTCGCGCTGGCGGCGGGCCACCCGGCGGAGGCGATCGCGTGGTGCCGCAGGGAGGGCCGCACGCCCGGCGACACCGCCGACGGGCCGCTCACTCCGTGGACCCAGGTCGTGCTCGCGGCAGCACTGCGGGAGCTCGGCGAATCCGTCTCGGCCGCAGCACTTCTCGACACGCTCGCCGCCGGGCCGATGATCCGGGCACTGCCCGCGGTGCACGCCGACGTGCTCGACCAGCAGGCATTCCTGTTGCACGACAGCGATATCGAGCAGGCGCTGCGCCTGCACCACGAAGCATTACGTCTCCGCGCGGAGCGCGAACTCGTTCTCGGTTGCGTAGCGAGTCTCGAGTCGCTGGCCGCGGTGCTGGCCCGGCGCGGCACCCTCGAACCGGCGGCCGTCCTGCTCGGTGCCGCCGAGCGCGCCCGCGCCGACACCGGGTCGGCACCCGGAAGTTCGGTGGTGATAGCCCGTACCCTGCTGGATTCCCGTGTCGCAGAACAGGACCTGGCCGGCCACCTCGATCGCGGCCGATCCATGGGCATCACCCAGGCCGTCGACTACGCCACCAAGGCACGCGGCAAACGCAACCGACCGGACTCCGGTTGGGCGAGTCTCACGCCGATGGAACGCTCCGTCGTCGACCTCGCCGTCGACGGCCTGTCCAATCCGGAGATCGCCGCGCGCCTGTTCATCAGTCGCGGCACCGTGAAAACCCATCTGGCCCACGTCTACGCCAAGCTCGGCATCGCCAACCGCACCGAACTCGCCCGCCTGCACGTGCCCGCGGACGGCTGACTCAGCTGAGGAACGACAACCGCACCTGCCGATCCGGATTGTCGATATTGAGATCGACCAGCGCGACGGACTGCCAGGTTCCCAACGCCATCGCCCCGCCGATCACCGGGATCGTCGCGTAGGGCGCGATCAACGCGGGCATCACGTGCGAGCGCCCGTGCCCGCGCGACCCGTGCGCGTGCCGCCAGCGATCATCCGCGGGCAGCAGATCGCGCAGCGCCGCCAGCAGATCGTCGTCACTGCGCGCACCGAGCTCCAGCACCGCGACCCCGGCCGTCGCGTGCGGCACGAAGACATTGAGCAACCCGTCCCCGCCGCCGGACGCGTCGCGCACGAACGACGCGCATTGGCCGGTGATGTCCTGCACAACCTCGGTCCGACCGGTGGTCACCGCTAATACCGTGCTCTTCATCACTCCATCGTGCGTCATGCACCCGGCGGCGGCCGCACGCAATGCCGGAGCTGCGGCGGCGCTTCCGGCGAAGTTCGCGACCGAGTCCGACCAGCGAAACAGCTCCGCCGCGGCGCTCGGCTGAGGAGCCAGCCGGAATTCGCTGGACCACGGCCGGTAGTCTGGGTGGCTGTTAGCAGCTGGTAGTCGATCTTGGAGGACCCTGTCGTGGCTCTCGTTGTTCAGAAGTACGGAGGATCCTCGGTGGCTACCGCCGAGCGCATCCGGCGCGTCGCTGAACGGATCGTCGAGACCAAGAAGGCAGGCCACGACGTGGTGGTCGTCTGCTCGGCCATGGGCGATACCACCGACGAACTGCTCGACCTCGCCCAGCAGGTGGCGCCCGCGCCGCCGGCCCGGGAAATGGACATGCTGCTCACCTCGGGTGAGCGCATCTCCAACGCGCTGGTGGCGATGGCCATCCACTCGCTCGGCGCGGAGGCCCGCTCGTTCACCGGCTCGCAGGCCGGCGTGATCACCACCGGCGCGCACGGCAACGCGAAGATCATCGACGTCACCCCCGGCCGCCTGCGTCAGGCGCTGGACGACGGGCAGATCGTGCTGGTCGCCGGCTTCCAGGGCGTGAGCCAGGACAGCAAGGACGTCACCACGCTCGGCCGGGGCGGCTCCGACACCACCGCGGTCGCGCTGGCCGCGGCGCTGGAGGCCGACGTCTGCGAGATCTACACCGACGTGGACGGCGTCTTCACCGCCGACCCGCGGATCGTGCCGGACGCGCAGCGGCTGGAGCAGGTCTCCTACGAGGAGATGCTGGAGCTCGCGGCCTGCGGCGCGAAGGTGCTGATGCTGCGCTGCGTCGAATACGCGCGCCGGTACAACGTGCCTGTGCATGTTCGCTCGTCCTATACCGACAAGCCGGGCACCTACGTTTACGGATCGATGGAGGACATCCCCTTGGAGCAAGCAATCCTCACGGGCGTCGCGCACGATCGCAGCGAGGCCAAGGTCACCGTGGTCGGGCTGCCCGACGTCCCCGGCTACGCCGCCAAGGTGTTCCGCGCGGTCGCCGACGCCGAGATCAATATCGACATGGTGCTGCAGAACGTCTCCAAGATCGATACCGGCAAGACCGACATCACCTTCACCCTGCCCAAGACCGACGGCGCGCGCGCCGTCGAGATGCTGACCAAGCAGCAGGCCGAGATCGGCTTCTCGCAGGTGCTCTACGACGACCACATCGGCAAGGTGTCCCTGGTCGGTGCGGGCATGAAGAGCCACCCCGGGGTCACCGCCACGTTCTGTGAGGCGCTGGCCGACGCGGGCGTGAACATCGATCTGATCTCCACCTCCGAGATCCGGATCTCGGTGCTGGTCCGCGACAGCGAACTGGACGAGGCCGTCCAGGTGCTGCACCGGGCGTTCAATCTCGGCGGCGACGAGGTCGCCGTGGTGCACGCCGGAACAGGACGGTAAGCCATGGGTGTTCGAGTAGGAGTCGTCGGCGCGACCGGTCAGGTCGGCGCCGTCATGCGAAAACTGCTGGAGGAGCGCAACTTCCCGGCCGACGAGGTGCGGTTCTTCGCGTCGTCGCGCTCGGCGGGCAAGACGCTGCCGTGGCGCGGCGGCGAGATCGTCGTGGAGGACACCGAACTCGCCGATCCGTCCGGCCTCGACATCGCGCTGTTCTCCGCCGGCGCCACCATGTCCCGGATCCAGGCCCCGCGCTTCGCCGCGGCGGGCGTCACCGTGATCGACAACTCGTCTGCCTTCCGCAAGGACCCCGACGTCCCGCTGGTGGTGAGCGAGGTCAATCCCGAGCAGACCCGCAACCTGGTCAAGGGCATCATCGCGAACCCGAACTGCACCACCATGGCCGCGATGCCGGTGCTCAAGCCGTTGCACGACATCGCGGGCCTGCGTCGCCTCATCGTGTCGAGCTACCAGGCGGTGTCCGGTAGCGGCCTGGCCGGCGTGGAAGAGCTTGCGACGCAGGCGCGCGCGGTGATCGATGACGTGGAGCAGCTCACCCACGACGGCAGCGCCGTCGACTTCCCCGCGCCGAACAAGTACGTCGCGCCGATCGCGTTCAACGTGCTGCCGCTGGCCGGTTCGCTGGTCGACGACGGCTCCGGCGAGACCGACGAGGACCAGAAGCTGCGCAACGAGAGCCGCAAGATTCTCGGCCTGCCCGACCTGCTGGTCAGCGGCACCTGCGTGCGCGTGCCGGTGTTCACCGGGCACTCGCTGTCGGTGAATGCCGAATTCGACCAGCCGCTCTCGGTCGAACAGGCCAAGGAGATCCTCGCCAAGGCGCCCGGCGTCAAGCTCGTCGAGGTGCCCACCCCCCTGCAGGCGGCCGGCGCCGACGATTCCCTCGTCGGTCGCATCCGGCAGGATCCGGGCGTGCCCGACGGCCGCGGTCTCGCGCTGTTCATCTCCGGCGACAACCTGCGAAAGGGCGCCGCGCTCAACACCATTCAGATCGCCGAGGTTCTGCTCAGCGAGCGCTGAGGACGTTTCGGTACGACGCGGCCGTGGATCCCTACCGGATCCACGGCCGCGGTCGTCTACCCCAGTTCGTAGTCGATGGTCAGCCGTTGATCGGCGATCGAATGCCCGGCTCGGATCGCGTACGTGCCGGGCACCTTTCGCCACGTGCCGTCGTCCCAGATCTCGAAGGCCCGATCCGGGATGCGGATCTCGGCCTCGACCAGTTCGCCCGGATCGGCCTCGACGCGGGCGAAACCGGCCAGCCAGCGAGCGGGACGGAGCGCCGAATCGTTGACAGGCGCAAGGTAGACCTGCACGACCTCGCCGCCGCGTCGGTCGCCGGTGTTGCGCAGGCGGACGGTCACCGTGCTGCCGTCGTTGGTGATCGACTCGTAATCCCATGTGGTGTAACCGAACCCGTGCCCGAACGGGTAGGCCGGAGTCGTACCCGCTCGCTCCCACGCGCGGTAGCCGATGAACAGGTCCTCGCGGTAGACGAGTTCGCCGTCGGCCGGGGTGACCTCCGAGACGGGGCAATCGGCCAGGGTGGCAGGCCAGGTGGTGGGCAGCCTGCCGCCCGGCTCGGTGCCGCCGAGCAGCACCTCGGCGAGCGCGGCGCCGCCCTGCTGGCCGGGGAACCAGCTCAGCAGGATTGCGGGAACGTCGTTGCGCCAAGGCATTTCGACCGGTGAGCCGGCGTTCACCACCACCACGGTGTTCGGATTCGCCGCGGCGACCCGGCTGACCAATTCGTCTTGGCGGCCGGGGAGTTTCAAACTGCTGCGGTCGAAGCCCTCGGACTCGACCTGCTCGGTGGTGGCGACCACGACCACCGCGACGTCGGCGGCGCGGGCCGCCTCGACCGCCTCGGCGATCAGCTCGTCCGGATCGCGCCGGGGATCGCTGTGCGCGAGGGTGAACAGGATCGCCTGGATCGGCGGATCCGCCACCTTCATCGGCGTATGGGTCATGCGCACCTCGACCGTAGTTCCAGCCGTGAGGTCGACCGTGCCGCGTTCGGTCGGCGTGCCGAAGAAAGCCTCGAACGGGTCTGCGCCGGTGAGGGATTCGTCGCCCTCGAACAGTACGGTGCCATCGACGGTGAGGTGGAAATCGCCGACACCCTTGGTGCCGAACACATGCGCGCCGGTTTCTTCAGGAGTGAACGTGCCGTACACCTCGACGGAGTGCAGTGCGTCGTAGTCGATGCCGTCCGGCAGTTCGCCGAGCCAGTTGACCATGCCGTTGGGCAGCGAGCTCTCCCCGAGCAGGGTGCCATCCGCGTCGAAAACCCTGGCGTGCAAGTCGAATCCGCGATCCGCGGCCCCGAGGACGTCGCTCGGGGCGGCGCCGATCGCATAGGTCAGCGCGCCGTCCGGCAGCGCGGCGTTCAGCCCGTCCAGCGGCGACACCACGGACTCCGGGAACACGGTGGCCGAACCGCCGCCGAGAATGCGGGCATCGCGGGCGGCCAGGCCGATCAGCGCGACCTTCGTCCGGCTCGCGTCGAGGGGGAGGGTGGATTGCTCGTTACGCACCAGAACAAAAGCGCGCGAGGCGATTTCCCGCGCCAACGCGACGCCGTCGATTTGGGCGGGCGGCGTGGTAACCGCGGGCTCCGCGCCCTCCAGCAGCCCGACCCGCGCCGCGAGCCGCAGCACATTGCGCACTGCCGCATCGACGACGGACTCGTCCACGTCGCCGTTGCGCACCGCCGCGACAAGCGCTTCCCCGTAGACCCCACGCGGTCCCGGCATCGCGACATCCAGCCCCGCGGTGATCGCGGCGACAGTCGACCTGGCGGCCATCCAGTCCGAGACGACGATCCCGTCGAAACCCCATTCCCCGCGCAGTATTCCGTTCAGCAGTTCGCCGTGCTCGGTCATCGTCGTGCCGTTGACCTGGTTGTAGGCCGCCATCACGCCCCACGGCCCGGCCGCGCGGACCATCGCCTCGAACGGCGCCAGATACAGCTCGCGCAACGCCCGCTCGGACACGACATTGTTCACCGTGAAGCGTTCGGTCTCGGCGTCGTTGGCGACGAAATGCTTGACCGTGGTGCCGATTCCGCCGTCCTGCACCCCGCTCACGTAGCCGGTCCCGATCCGCCCGGTCAGATACGGATCCTCGGAGTAGCTCTCGAAATGCCTTCCGCCCAGCGGTGATCGATGCAGATTGACCGTCGGCGCGAGCAGCACGTGCACGCCTTTGCGCCGGGCCTCCTGCGCGAGCAGCCGCCCGGCCCGCCTGGCCAGTTCCGGATCCCAGGTGGCCGCGAGCGCGGTCGGCGACGGCAGTGCGATGGACGGATCGTCGGCGGTCCAGCGCACCCCGCGTACCCCGATCGGCCCGTCGGACATCACCAGCGACCGCAAACCGATCTCCGGCAGCGCGGGCAGCGACCACATGTCCTGCCCCATCAGCAACCGGGCCTTGGCCGGCAGGTCGAGCTTCCCGACGGCCGCCGTCACCGCTGCTTCACGGGCCTCGTCGGCTGGACTCATGATGAACTCCTTTGTCTGCACTGCCTGCCCGCTCTGCTGTCCCTGAGTCACAAGCCCGAGCGTAACCAGCCGCGCCGCGCCTCCCGGTCGACCCGACTTCGGAGTGTGGCCGGAGCATTCGCCCGCGGCTCGCGAAGTGGTACCGTATCTGGTACCGGTTGAGGAGGATTTATGGCTGCTGCGATTACTGTGAGCGAAGCACGAAAGCACCTATTTCCTCTGGTCAAACAGGTAAACGACGACCACGACACGGTAGAGATCGTGTCGAAGGGGGGAAATGCGGTGCTGATGTCCAAGGAAGACTACGACTCGCTGATGACCACGGTCCAGCTGCTCAGCGGACCCGATGGCGCCCGCCTACGTCAGTCGATTCAAGAGCTCGAGGGCGGTGGAGGCATCGCTCGCGAGCTCCTCGAATGAAGCTCGTTTTCTCCGAATCGGCCTGGGAGGAATACAGCGCGTGGCTACCGCGTGATCGCACCGTGCTGAAGAAGGTCAACGTGCTGATCAAGGCGATCATGAACGACCCATTCGAGGGCATCGGCAAACCCGAGCCGCTGAAGCACGACCTGGCCGGCTACTGGTCGCGCCGAATCACTCAGGAGCACCGCATCGTCTACAAAGTTGTCGAGGACGCGGTGTGGATCGCCAAGGTCGGTAAGCACTACGAATGACGTCGCCGCAGGCGACCGGCCCGAAATCGGGTCGCCTGCTCGCCCGCGGGGCTGTTAGCCTCCGCCGATGGCAAACCCCTATCCCCAGGTGTATCTAGGTGACCGGATCGTTGCGGCCGAGGCGGCAACGGTCGGGGTCGCATCGTCGGCGGTGTTGTACGGGCTCAGCGTCTACACCGTGTTTCCGGTTCATGTGGCGGGGGCGGCACGGACCGCGTTCCGGTTGGACGATCACTTCCGGCGGCTCGAGGAGTCGTGCAAGATCATCGGGATCGATCGGTTCGCGCAGGAGTGGGACTACCAGCGGTTCTACGCCGCGGTGGTCGAGGTGGTCGGGCAGAATGCGCCGGTCGAGGACGTATTCGTCCGGGCGACAGTGCATGTCGTCGAGTCGATCCCCGGTACCCGGGTGCGTGGTTGCGCGATCCAGGTCAGCATTTTCGTCTACGACGCGGTGCCGATCGTCCCGCAGGACGGCATGCGGCTGAAATCCAGTCCGTGGCGGCGCATTCCGGACAACGCGATCCCGTCGCGCGCGAAAGTCAACGGCGCGTATGTGAATTCGGTGCTGGCCAAGCAGGACGCGATCGACAGCGGCTACGACGACTGCATCTTCCTCGACGGCAACGGACACGTCTGTGAGCTCAGCGCCGCCAACATCTTCCTGGTCCGCAACGGCACGCTGATCACCCCGGACGTGTCCTGCGACATCCTCGACGGCATCAACCGCCGGACCATCCTGACCCTGGCGGCCGAGGACGGCATCCCGGTGGTCGAACGCGCCGTCGACCTGACCGAGCTCTACATCGCCGACGAGGTCTTCGTCACCGGCACCTCCGCGGGCGCCGCCCCGGTCTTCGAGGTCGACGGTCGCACGGTCGCCGACGGGCAGGCGGGCCCGATCTCCCAGGCCCTGCGCAAGCGGCACGCCGCCGCGCTGCGCACCGACGACCTGCACGGCTGGATCACCCCGCTGAACTGACCCCCGCGTGCGTCCGGGCTAGGCCTGCGCGTGCTCGGCCCGGCGCACCGTGCCCTCCGGCCGGAGGCGATCGAGCAGCTTCCCGCCGAACGAGGCGGCCAGCGGAACGAAGAACCAGACGTACCAGATGTAGGGCGTGACCCACACCAGCCCGGCCGTCGCCGCGAAGACCGCGGTGACCGCCACGGACGCGTTGGCGCTGAGCCGGAGTTTCGCCGGATCGACGCCGGGGCGCAGTTCCGCACGTCGCCAGGCGAATTCCTTCATGATCGCCTCGCTGCCGAACAGCGCCGCGGCGGTCGCGGCGAACAGGCACGCGGCCAGCTTGTTGTCCGACGCGTGCCCGAAAATCGCGGTCGGGAACGGCAGGAAGGCGGCGAACAGCAGCAGTGGCGCGTGCGCCGCGGTGGTTGCCCGGTCCAGCCGCTCGACCTCGTCGATGAAGATGTGGTGCCTGCGCCACACCGACCACAGCAGGAAGAACGCCAGCACGAACGCGACGAACGACGCCTTCTCGTGCCAGAGGAATTCGGCCAAGGCGTGCGGGCTCGCCAGCTCTGCGCCCTCCGGCCGTTTGATCTCGATGACCAGCAGCGTGATCGCGATCGCCAGCACCGCGTCGGCGAACGCCCCCATCCGATGGGCGCTGAAGAATCCATCCTCCGCAGAGGGCACTACGCGGTCGGTCACTGCTCGGCTCCTAACGGCAATGCGGTGAATCGGTTGAACCGTAGCGGATCACCGGCCGCGGGGTCTGCCGCGGGAAGCGGCGATGGGTAAGTGTGGCGTAACTTCACTCAGGACACAGTTGATTCCTGATTGGGGGGTGCGCATGACCGGACTCGCCGAAGCCGCTGATCATGGCCCACAGGGCACCGGGAGCGGCCAGGGACCGGAGTCCGCACACGGGGACAACTGTTTCGGCTGTGGACCGGCCAATCGAGCCGGGGTAGCGATGGTGTCGGCGCTGGTGGACGGGCGTCTCACCGGCACCTGCACCTTCGACGAGAAACACCAGGGCGCACCGGGCCTGGCGCACGGCGGCGTGGTCGCGGCCGTGCTGGACGAGGCCTCGGGCACCGTGCCGACGCACAGCGGGATCCCCGCGGTGACCGCCAAACTCACGGTGAACTACGTCAAGCCCGCGCCGCTGCATCGCCAGATGGCGGTGTCCGCGCACATCGATCGCCGCGACGGCGACCGCAAGCTGCACATCTACGCCCGGCTCGAACTCGACGGCGAACTCATCGCCGAGTCCGACGCGCCGTTCATCGTCGTCACCCCGGAGCACTTCCGCGCGCACGGCGCCAAGGAGGGCGAGCTGCCCTTCCTCGGCGTGTGATTCAGCGGATGCCGGGCGCGTCCGGGCCGAGGCAGGCCATGATCGCGCAGCCCGGCGCGTTGTCCGCGAAGGGCGGGGCCAACGGGAAGTTCAAGCAGGACAGGACATCGCAGCCGGGATAGGCGAACGGTCCGGCTCCGAAAACCGCGAGCACGAAGTTCAGATCGACGAACTGGCTCGGGTTCAATCGCACCGGCGGTTCGACATACGGTCCCGGGTCGGGCATGGGCGGTTCCTGGAACGCCGCGAACAACCGGCGGAAGAATTCGTGTGGCAGTTCCGCGATGTTCTGGATGGTGCCGGAGATCCCGTACTGGCTGACATTGCCGAAGAATCCGGTCCACATCACCACCAGGTCCAGGCTCGGGATGATGAAGATGTTGTTGAGGCCGAGCCCGGCCATCATGTACACATCGGCGGGCAGGATGCTGTCCGATTCCGCGCACCCCGGTCCGAGCCAGAACAGATAGCCGTAGCACTTGTTGGCCATCGACGGCTCGCGCGCCTGCCGCAGGTAGTCGGCCGAGACGAGTTGCTGTGCGCCCCAACGCCCGTCATTGCTGGTGAGCAGTCCGAGCTTGGCGAAATCGTTCGGCGGAAGCAGCAGATGCGCGTAACCGTAGGTGTGCCCCGCGCGGTCGCGCGCCCAGTAATAGTCACCGCGTTCGATGCCGAGCGGATCGAACAGTTCTCGTTGCGCGAATTGCTGAAGTGGTTCGCCGACCGCCAATTCCAGCACATAGGACAGCAGGTCGACATTGCGCTGGCTGTAGCTGAATACCGCGCCCGGCGGGTTGTCCAGCGGCACCCCGAGCGCCTGCACCGCGCTGTTCGGGTCGATCGGCACGACGCCGGTGGCGCCCTCGGCCAAGACGCCGACCTTCATCCCTGAGGTCTCGGTGAGCAGGTTCTGCACGGTGATCGATCGATGCCCGGCGTCGCCGAGTCCGGCGGGCAGATACCGGTCGATCGGCGCGGAGATATCGAGTTTGCCTTGGTCCCAGGCGATTCCGGCGAGCAGCGAGACCACACTCTTGGTCGCGCTCCAGATGTTCCACGCCACATTGTCGGTCGGCGCGTTGTTCGGCCCCTCGCCGATCAGGCAATTGTGCCGGAACACCTTGATATTGATGCGATTTCGACCGGCGGCGAAGGTCAATGCCGCGGCCAGCCGCGCACTGTCCAGCCCGGCCTGTTCCGGCGTCGCCCGGGCCAATTCCCGACCGGATTGCACCTCGCAGCTCACCGGTTCGGCGGAAGCCTGCCCGCTGCCGGCGAATAGATTCCCCGCGACCAGCGATAACACCGCGAACCCAACGAGGAACCCACCGAATCGCCCCATGCGCACGAGGCTATCGCGCGAACGAGGCGGCGACCGGCGAATGGCGAGGGTGCCGGAGATTCACCGGATCCCCGGCGCGTCCGGGCCGAGGCAGACCAGGATCGCGCAACCCGGTGCGGTGTCCCAAAACGGCGGGGCCAGCGGATAGTTCAGGCAGGAGAAGACATTGCAGCCGGGGTAGGCGTCCGGGCCGATGCCGAATACCGCGAGCAGGATGTCCGGATCGACGTACGTCCGGGGGTCGAGCACCACCGGCGGTTCGACGAACGGGCCCGGGTCGGGCAGCGGCCGATCATGGAATGCCGCGAACAGTTTGCGGAAGAATTCGTAGGGCAGTTCCGCTTGATTCTGCAGGCTGCCGGTCACGCCTTTACCGCTGCGGTTACCGAAGAATCCGGTCCAGACCACCGTGAGGTCCAGGCTCGGAATGCCGAAAACGTTCTGCATCCCGAGGCCGTCCATCATGAACACGTCCTCGGGCACGTTGTAGAGCGGCGCCGCGCACTCGGGTCCGAGCCAGAACAGATATCCGTAGCATTCGTTGGCCGAGGACGGCCGAAGCGCTTTGCGCAGATACTTGTCCGAGATGAGTTGCTGTGTGCCCCAGCGCCCGTCGTTGCTCACCAGCAGGCCGAGCTTGGCGAAATCGTTCGGCGGAAGCATCAGATGGGCATACCCGTAGGTGTGTCCGGCGCGGTCGCGCGCCCAGTAGTAATCGCCGCGTTCGATGCCGAGCGGATCGAACAGCTCCCGCTGCGCGAATTGCTGCAACGGTTCGCCGACCGCCAATTCGAGTACGTAACTGAGCAAGTCGACATTGCGCTGGCTGTAAGTGAACTTGGTACCCGGCGGATGGACCAGCGGCATGCCCAACGCCTGCACGGCGCTGTTCGGGTCGATCGGCACCACGCCGCTGATGCCCTCGGTGAGCGCGCCGACCTTCAACCCCGAGGTCTCGGTGAGCAGGTTCTCCACGGTGATCGAGCGATGCTCGGTGTCGCCGAGCTCCGGCGGCAGGTAGCGGTCGATCGGCGCGGAGATATCGAGTTTGCCCTGGTCCCAAGCGATCCCGGCGAGCATCGAGACGACGCTCTTGGTGGAACTCCAGATGTTCCACGCCACGTTCCCGGTCTGCGCGTTCGTCGGCCCCTCGCCGATCAGGCAGTTGTGCCGGAACACCTGTACGTTCAACCGATTTCGGGTGGCGGCGAAGGTGAGCGCGTCCGCGAGCAGCGCCGAATCCAGGCCGACCTGCTCGGGCCGGGCCCGCGGGAACTCCCGCCCGGACTGCGGCGTGCACCGTAGGTCGCCGGCGACACGGCTCGGCGCCGCCTGCGCGCTGCCGGCGAAGACATTGCCCGCGACCAGCGAGAACGCAGCGAACCCAACCAGGAACCCACCGAATCGCCCCATGCGCACGAGGCTATCGCGCAGGCCCGCCAGGACCGGGACACCTGGGCGGCGAGCCGGGCGGAAAACACAAACGCCGCCAGGTCAAAAAACCTGGCGGCGCTGAGTCGCCGGACGCCACGCCAGCGTCACGACTCGGAGTCGACGTCCCACAAGCGCCTCTCGGCGGGTGGTCGCTCGTAGCGACAAAGGGGTGAGGCCCGGGGCTGTCCGGACGTCGACAGTGGTGATCAACGACCACCCGCCCGGATGTATTCCGCGGCAGCGGATGTGATGCGCGCCACTGTCCTTTTCTTGACTAATTCCAGAAAAGGTGGAGGATCGAAGGCATGCGCACCAACCACACCGATCCCCGGACGCAGCTGCGTGCGGCCGGTCTGCGGGTCACCGCCCCGCGGGTCGCGGTGCTGGACGCGGTCGCCGCCGCGCCGCATTCCGATGCGGATCGGGTGGCGGCCACCGTCCGGGAAGCCCTGGGTTCGGTGTCCACGCAGGCCGTCTACGACGTGCTGAGGGCCTGCGTGCACGCCGGACTCCTGCGGCGCATCGAGCCGGCCGGCTCGGCCGCGCTGTACGAGACCCGCGCCGGGGACAACCATCACCACCTGGTGTGCCGTAGCTGCGGCACGGTCGTCGACATCGACTGTGCCGTGGGCGCAGCGCCCTGCCTGACCCCCGCCGACGACCACGGTTTCGCGGTCGACGAGGCGGAGGTCGTCTTCTGGGGCCTATGCCCGGCCTGCCGCGCGAACAGCGGCAGCAATCCTGATTGAGCCGCGGGGGTACAGCCCACCCCCGGGCATTCGTGACGACGAGGAGGCTTCGAGAATGACCAAGCCGACAACCACCAACACCGGCACCCCGGTGCAGAGCGACGACGAATCGCTCACCGCCGGAACGCAAGGCCCGATCCTGCTGCACGACCACTACCTGATCGAGAAGCTCGCCCAGTTCAACCGCGAGCGGGTGCCGGAGCGGATCGTGCACGCCAAGGGCGCGGGCGCCTACGGCGAGCTGGTGGTGACCAACGACGTCAGCCGCTACACCAAGGCCAAGCTGTTCCAGCCGGGTGCGCGGACCGAGTCGCTGGTCCGGTTCTCCACCGTCGCCGGCGAGCAGGGCAGCCCCGACACCTGGCGCGACCCCCGGGGTTTCGCGGTGAAGTTCTACACCGAGGACGGCAACTACGACCTCGTCGGCAACAACACCCCGGTCTTCTTCATCAAGGACCCGATCAAGTTCCCCGACTTCATCCGGTCGCAGAAGCGCTTGCCCGGCAACGGACTTCGCGACCACAACATGCAGTGGGACTTCTGGACCCTGCGCCCGGAGACCGCGCACCAGGTGACCTGGCTGATGGGTGACCGCGGCATCCCGAAGACCTACCGGCACATGAACGGCTACGGCTCGCACACCTATCAGTGGGTCAACGAGGCCGGCGAGCGCTTCTGGGTGAAGTACCACTTCAAGACCGACCAGGGCGTGGACTACCTCACCCAGGCCGACGCGGACCGGATCGCCGGCGAGAACGCCGACTTCCACCGCAAGGATCTGTGGGACTCGATCGAGCGCGGCGACTTCCCGAGCTGGACCCTGCACGTGCAGGTGATGCCGGCCGCCGACGCGGAGGGCTACCGGTTCAACCCGTTCGACCTGACCAAGGTGTGGTCGCACAAGGACTACCCGCTGATCGAGGTCGGCAAGTGGACGCTGAACCGCAACCCGGGCAACTACTTCGTCGACATCGAGCAGGCCGCGTTCGAGCCGTCGAATGTCGTTCCGGGCATCGGCTTCTCGCCGGACAAGATGCTGCTCGGCCGGGTGTTCGCCTACGCGGACGCGCACCGCTACCGGATCGGCACCAACTACGCGCAGCTGCCGCCGAACCTGCCGCGGGCCGCGGCGGTGAACTCCTACTCCAAGGAGGGCGCGATGCGGTTCGCCTACAACGATGCGACCGTGCCGGTGTACGCGCCGAACTCCTATGGCGGACCGCACGCCGACCCGGCGCAGGCGCCGGACGGCGGTCTGTGGGAGTTCGATCCGACGATGGTGCGGGCGGGTTACGTCCAGCACGCCGAGGACGGCGACTTCACCCAGGCGGGGACGCTGGTTCGCGAGGTACTCAACGATGACCAGCGCGAGCGCCTGGTGAACAACATCGTCGGGCACGTGCTCGGCGGCGTGCAGGAGCCGGTGCTGAGCCGGGTGTTCGAGTACTGGACGAACGTGGATCCCGATCTCGGCAAGCGCGTCGAGGAGGGCGTCCGGGCCGGTCTCGATGCCGGTTCGACGCCGCCGCCGGCGCAGGGCTGATCGTGACATCGAGGCGGGTGCGCACCTCGGGTGCGCACCCGAGGTGCGCACCCGCCTCGGTCATAGCCGCAGGTCATACGGACTGAGGTCTCGGTTTGCCGGGCGTCGGCCCGCCTGCGAAAGTGATGGGATGTTTCGGCTGACGCGTGATTCCCGGGTGGCCTTGACCACCGCCGCTCTCGTCCTACCGTTGCTCGCCGCATGCGGCCCCGATTCCACTACGGCACATACCGACTCGCCGACCTCCAGCGCCCAGTCCGGCAACTCGTCGGCCGCGGAGCTGGCCGCGCTGGAAAAGAAGTACGACGCGCGGATCGGCGTGTTCGCGGTCGACACCGGCAGCGGCAAGACGCTGACCGCGCGCGCCGACGAACGCTTCCCGTTCCTGTCCACCTTCAAAGGCCTGGCCGCCGCGGCCCTGCTGAAGGCGCATCCACTCGACACCGGCTACTTCGACCGGGTCATCCACTACACCGACGCCGACCTGCTGAGCTATTCGCCGGTCACCAAGACCAAGGTCGCCGAGGGTATGACCGTCGCCCAGCTCGCCGAGGCCGCGATCACCCAGAGCGACAATACCGCGGGCAACCTCCTGCTCCGCGAACTCGGTGGCCCGCAAGGACTCACCGGCTTCCTGCGCGGCATCGGCGACCAGGTGAGCCACCTCGATCGCTGGGAGCCGGAGCTCAACACCGCCATTCCCGGCGACGAACGCGACACCACCACCCCGGCGGCGCTCGCCACCGACTACCGCGCGCTGGTGGTCGGTGACGCGCTCGGCGCGCCGGAGCGGGCGCGGCTGACCGGCTGGCTGAAGGCGAACACCACCGGCGACAAGCGAATTCGCGCGGGCGTGCCGGCCGGCTGGAGCACCGGCGACAAGACCGGCACCGGCGACTACGGCTGCGCGCACGACGCGGCGGTCACCTGGCCGGACGGCTCGGCCGCCCCGCTGGTCATCGCGATCCAGACCTGCAAGTCGGTCAAGGAAGCCGAATCGAGCAACGACGTGATCGCCGACGCCACCAGGGTGGCCGTCGAAGCCGTGCACTGACGCTGATTACGTCGTCCTCAGGCCGCCGCGCGCCGGGCGCGCAAGCCGGCGATGCCGATGAGCAGGTCGGCGATGATCTCGAAAATCGCCGCGAACCAAGAGAATCCGTTCACCTTGGCCGCGGCGGGCGCGTTGATGAAGCTGTCGCTGAGCGGACCGAACCAGTCCGGGAACAGATGCACCAGGACGAACCCGGCGGCACTGACGAACCCGATCCCGACGGCCGCGAGCGCCGCCCACCGATGACCGGTGAACACCAGCACGACGGTCGCGACACCGAGCACGAATTGCACTGTGCCGAGCACCATTACGGTGCTGGAGACGGTGTCCATCCCGCGCCGCAGATGATCGGCGCCATGAGTGAGTAGCGCCACCGCGAACAGAGCGGTAGCCCAACGTAATTGGGAGAAGGCCGGGCCTGCGGCGAGATCGGGCCGGGCGGCTGTCGGGTGCGTCATCGTGACCCCCATCGGAGGAGACGCGGCGGCAACGGTGCACGCCGCTCTACGACCGAGTGTAGTAGACCTGGCCGGTTCCGGCCAGGTTTCTGTCCACGGCTACAGCAGGCCCCACCAATACAGCACGCAGGCCAATACCCAGACCACCACGGTTTCCATCGTTGCTCCCAATCTCCTGCACGCACCTGTCTCCATCATCCGTCATCCGGGACCGGTTGATACAAACGCGGCACATTCGTCACCCATCTGACGCCATCACCTGCGGTTTTACGCCTGCAAGGTGTTCTTAAGTCCGTGCTAAGCCCGCGCAGGCATTGTTTGTCTCAACACCGAACGCTCCGGTTTGGGGGAACCGGAGCGTTCGGTGGGTCAGTCCACCACCGGGGGTGGGGAACGGAGCGTGACCTGTCTTCGAGGGGTTGACAGGTCGGGCTCCGGGGGAGAGTGCTTGCCGGGCCGGTCCACGAGGGGTGACCGGCCTGGCAGGCCACTCGGGACACCGGACACGTTTTCGCAGGCTCTTCCGGGAGCTGACCGGCAACGGACACCGAAGTTGCCACTGCTGAAGGTAACCGCGGGTGCGCGGGCGATGATCCCGAGACGAGGGGCGGCCGGACCGGTTTCGGAGGGTAATCGGCCCGGCGCCACGGGTAGAACTTGTTCTAGACACTTTTGCGTATTTGTCTTACCGTCAATACATGTTGATCGATGCGTATCAGCCTGCTCCCGTCTTCGAGCTCCGCTCCGGCGCCACCTGGACGTCGCCGTGGGAGATGTATGCCGCACTGCGCGAACAGGATCCGGTGCACCACGTGGTGCCGCCGGCCCGCCCCGACCACGATTACTGGGTGCTCACCCGGCACGCCGACGTCTACGCGGCCGCCCGCGACAGCGAGACCTACTCCTCCCGCGACGGCCTGACCGTGGAATACGGCGAGCTGGAACAGATCGGGCTGACCGACAATCCGCCGCTGGTCATGCAGGATCCGCCGGAGCACACCGACTTTCGCAAGCTCGTCGCCCGCGGGTTCACCCCCCGGCAGGTCAGCGAGGTGGAACCGGTGGTGCGCCGATTCGTCCGCGACCGCCTCGACCGGATCGCCGCGGACGGCGGCGGCGACATCGTCAAGCAGGTGTTCAAGCCGCTGCCTAGCATGGTGGTGGCCTATTACCTCGGCGTACCGGAGGAGGATCGGGCCCGGTTCGACGGCTGGACCGACGCGGTGGTCGCGGGGAGCATCGATCGCGCGCAAACCCAGGCGCTGCCCGCGTCGATGGAGATGATGGGCTACTTCGCCGAGCTGATCAAGCGGCGGCGGACCGACCCGGGGGAGGACACCGTGTCGCTGCTCGTGCAGGCGGGCATGGCGGCGGACGACGCGGATGTGCGTGGGCTGGTGCAGATTCTGGCCTACACCTGGACGATGGTCGCGGGCGGCAACGACACCACGACGGGATTGCTCGGTGGCGCCGTGCAACTGCTGCAACAACATCCGGACCAGCGCGCCGAGCTGGCCGCCGACCCGGACCGAATCCGCACGGCGATAGAGGAATTCGCGAGGCTGACCGCGCCGGTGCAGGGTCTGGCGCGAACCGTGACCCGCCCGGTCGAATTGGATGGCAAGACAATCCCCGTGGGGCGCAAGGTATTGCTGATGTTCGGCTCGGCCAACCGCGACGAACGCGCGTTCGGCGCGGACGCGGCGGAGCTCGATATCGACCGGAATCCGCAGCGCATCCTCACCTTCGGCCACGGCCCGCACCACTGCCTCGGTGCCGCTGCGGCGCGGATGCAGGCTCGAGTGGCACTGGAGGAACTGCTCGATCGCTTCCCGAATTTCACCGTGGACATCGATGCGGTCGAGTACGCGCCGGGGCCGTACGTCCGGCGGCCGACCACCGTCCCGTTCCGGTGCGCGGCATGACCGGGGACTGGCTGGCGGACGGGCGCGCGGAACTGGCGAGTGAGCGGATCCTGGACGCGGTGCGCGCGTTGTTCATCGACAAGGGCGTCACCGGCGTCGGAATGGCCGAAGTAGCCGAGGCCGCAGGATGTTCCAGGGCGACGCTGTACCGATACTTCGACAATCGGCAGGCCCTGTACGTCGCCTTCGCCGGCCGCGAGGCCCGGCTGGTGGTCGAGCGGGTATGGCGCGATCCGGCGGTCACCGCGGCGGCGGACCCCGGCGAGCAACTGCTCGACGGTTTCACCGCGTTGATCGCCGAGGTGCGCAAAACTCCGCACCTGGCCGTGTGGTTCGAGCCGGCCAACGCGGGAATCGTTGCCCAGCTGTCGAATTCGTCGGAAGTGGTGGATACCCTCGCGACCGGCTTCGTCAGCGGCTTCCGCCCGGACCTGCCCGGCCCCGCCGCCCGCCGGCTCGGGCAATGGTTCGTCCGGGTGATGGTGTCGCTGTTGACCTTGCCCGGTGCGGGCGAGGACGAGGAGCGCGCCCTACTGCGCACTTTCGCCCTCCCGTTCCTGCTCGACCGGCGAACGGTCGTCGAATAGTCCTGCACGACAACGACCGGAGCCGTACTGGACGGCTCCGGTCGTTGCGGTTCGGATTACTGGCTGACGGTCTGCGCGGAGTAGTCGGGCAGGTCGTAGGACTCGGTCTTGGTGAGCATCTTCATCATCAGCGGCTTCATCGCCTTCGAGGTCATCAGCTTGCTGACGGTGTGCCCCGCGCGGATGCCGAAGCTGGACTTGGGGGTCATCGCCTTCAGCCCACCCGGCGGGAGCTCCTGCGCCTTCGCGATGAACGGCCGGAGCACCGCTTCGTAGCGGGCGAGCGCCTGCTCGGGATCGCCTGCTTGCGTGACGATCTCACCGGCGAGCACGTACGCGCCGATCAGCGCCATCGCGGTGCCGTTGCCGGTGAGCGGTGAACCGCAGTAACCGGCGTCGCCGAGCAGCACGACCCGGCCCTTCGACCAGGTCGGCATGTCGATGCGGGCCAGCTCGTCGAAGTAGAAGTCGCTCGCCCCGCCCAGCGCGTCGGTGATGGTGGTCGCTTCCCAGCCGCCGCCGGCCAGCCGCTGCCGGATCAGCTCCTGCTGAGCCGGAACATCCCGGCGCAGTGCGGGATCCGCGTCGGTGCGGATGGTGATCAGGGCCTTCGAGGTGGCCGGGTCGGCGTCGGGGCGCAGCCCGATATTGGTCGCGCCGACCATCGAGTGCATGGTGAACCAGTTGTTCTCCACGCTGTCCGGGGACGGCAGGGTGAAGAAGGACATGTAGCCGCCGAGGTAGGTGGAGAACTGCTCCTCCGGGCCGAACACCATCCGGCGGGTGCCGGAATGCAGTCCGTCGGCGCCGATCACCAGATCGAAGCGCTGCTGCGCGCCGGAGGCGAAGGTGACGTCGACCCCGCTCGCGTCCTGGGCGAGCTCGACGATCCACTCGCCGTAGCGGTAGTCCACGCCGCCCGCCTCGGCCAGCGCGTCGAGCAGCACCTGGTTGAAATCGCCTCGGGTGAGCTCGATTTCGGCCACGCCACCCTTGCCTTCGAACAGCTCGGTCGGCATCCGCACGATGTCGCGGCCCGTGGCGTCGACGAACTTCATGCCGCGCTCGTCGAGCTGGTACTTGCGGATGCCCGGCATCAGGTTCATCCGCTCGGCGACCTCGACGCTCGGCCCGCGCAGGTCGACGGCCTGCCCGCCCGGCCGCGGCGCGTCGGCCCGCTCCACCACGGTGGCGCGGATGCCTGCGCGAAGCAGTTGCAGCGCGACCGCGTTGCCGCCGATGCCGCCACCGGCGATGAGGATGCGGGGCTGGGTGGAGTTCGTGCTCATGATCTGGTCCCTTGCTTGGTGCTGAATGTCTTAGACATATGTCTACAGCACGCTTGCACGGATGTCTAGTACAAATGTGTAAGACGAATGTTCTGGCAAAGAATTGCCTGCTCATCGCGGTATGCCGAGGGCGGCAGGGCAAATGGCGGTTCATGTAGAGCCCACACACAGAACGCGGCCCGCCGGTTGATCGGCGGGCCACGGGGCTCGGTGCGCAGGCGGTGCTACCGCGACAGGTAGGACTTCCAGCCGCCGTAAGCGGTGATGTCGGTGGCGGTGATGGCGGCGTCGTAGGTGCAGGCGAAGCCGATAACCGAACGGCCGTCGGACAATTCGACGCTGGTGAGGGCCATGGGAGCGGGCAGGGCGGCGAGGAAGCTGCCGAGTCCCGCTTCGGAGACGCGGAAGAGTTCGCCGAGGATGGGCGCGCCGAGGCCGTCCCCGTGACGGACGAGTCCGGGCTTCGGCGGTGTGGTGTCCAGGGCGGTGAGACGGTAGGCGTCGGTGGTGCGGACGTCTCCGGCGAAGCGGGCGCCGATCTGTTCCAGCTGCCAATGCAGTGGTTGGCCGCGCAGGTGCGCGCCGAAGACGGCCAAGTCGACGCCGCGTTCGACCAGCAACGGCGCGGGATCGCTGCCGACCATGCGGGCAGCCAGATCGATAGCGACCTGATCGGTGAAGGCAGGGGTCACCAGCATCACGCCGAACGGCGCACCCGCGGTGGTGAGTTCGCCGGGGATCGCGATCGATGCCAGGTCGAGCAGGTTGCAGAAGTTGGTAAAGGTGCCCAGGCGTCGATTGATGCCGATCGGATCCGCTTGCACCGCGGCGATACTCGGGTGTTCGGTGGTGGTGGGCAGCAGCAGGGCGTCGAAACCGCCGAGCAGTTCGGCGGCGGACGCGCGGGCGCGGGCCAGCGTGTCGAGATCCGCCACGAACGCGGGACCGGTTGTCGCACCGGCGGATTCGATGATCGCGGCGACCGTGGGATCGGCTCCGGCGGGCTCGGTTTCCAGGAAGGCGCCGACCGCGGCGTAGCGTTCGGCGACGATCGCGCCGTCGTACAGCAGCAGCGCGGCGTCGAGCAGGCCGGAGATGTCGACCTCCTCGATCTTCGCGCCGGAATCCGCGACGACGGCGGCGGTCCGCGCGAACGCCTCCCGATACGGCTCGCTCAGCGCGACCAGGTCGGCCGCCCGTGGGATCGCGATCCGCGCGGCCAGGGGCGCGGCCAGCCGGACGTCGGCCGGCCAGGTGCGACTGCGCGGATCGCGCGGCTCCGGCCCGGACATCACCGCGGCGGCCGCCACCGCGTCGGCGAGCTCGGTGGCGAAGACGGTGACCGCGTCGTAGTCCACGCAGGCGGGCACGACACCGTGCGCCGGGATGATGCCCAAAGTGGCCTTGATGCCGGCGATTCCGTGCAGCGCCGCGGGTACCCGTCCGGAACCCGCTGTGTCCGTGCCGATTCCGATATCGGCGAGGCCGAGCGCCACCGCCGCCGCGGAGCCCGAACTGGAACCGCCGGAAATCAGCTCGGGATCGAACGCATTTCGCACCGCCCCGTAAGGGCTGCGCGTCCCGACCAGTCCCGTGGCGAACTGGTCGAGGTTCGTCTTGCCGAGCACGATCGCGCCCGCCGCGACCAGCCGCTCGATCGCGGACGCGGTCACCTCCGCGGTATAGGCGAATTCAGGGCAGCCCGCGGTCGTCGGCAGCCCGGCGACGTCGATGTTGTCCTTGACCGCCACCAGTACACCGGCCAGCGGCAGTGTGGCGCCGTCGGCGAGACGCTGTTCGACGGCCGCGGCGTCGGCGGCGACCTCGCTCTCCGGGCGCAGGGTGATCCACACCTCGGGCCGATCCACCTCGGCGATCCGCCGATACGCGGCGGCCACTCGTTCGGTGGGTGAGGTGCTGTTGCCGAAGGGGACGGCAGCCGGCGGAGCCGGCGGGGTGGGTGGGGAGAGCTCGCCGGCGGTCATTCAGTCGACTCCGATCACTGCTAGTGGGGTTCCCGGTTCTACCTTGGCGCCCGGCGTGGCCAGGACCTTCAACACCGTGCCTGCGCCCGGGCTGTGCACCGGCAGTTCCAGTTTCATCGCTTCCAGCACCGCGATCGGTGCTCCTGCCGTAAGACGTTGTCCCGCTTCGACTTCGACGCGCCATACATTGCCGATCATCGGCGCCGTCACGACCGTCGCGCCGGGCGGCAGGTCCGCCAGCGGATCGTCGGCCGGATCGGCGACCGGCGCGGTCGCGGTCGGGCGGTCGAACTCGCCCGCCGCGCGCCAGGCCGCCTTCTCCGCCTCGAACGCCGCCGTCTGCTTGGCCGTGAACTCGGCGATCGACTCGGCTTCCGCGCGGAGCAGCGCCAGGTGGTCGGCCAGTGCGAAGGTGCCGTCGCTGACCTCCGCGTCGAACCGGCCCGCCGCGGCCGCCTCGCGATGGTCGAGGAGTTGTTCGGCGCTCACCGGTTCCCAGACGATGCGGTCGAAGAACCGGAACAGCCAGGGCGTGCCCGGTTCGAACGGCGCGGACTGCCGGTAACTGGACCAGATCGGCACGGTACGGCCGATCAGCTGGTATCCGCCGGGCGAGGCCATGCCGTACACGCACAGGTACTTGCCGCCGATGCCGACCGCGTCCGACGGTGTCCAGGTGCGGGCCGGGTTGTACTTGGTGGTCACCAGGCGATGCCGCGGATCGAGCGGAACCGCCAGCGGTGCACCGAGATACACGTCGCCCAGGCCGAGCACCAGGTATTCCGCGTCGAACACGGTGGCGCGCACGTCGTCGACGCTGTCGAGTCCGTTGATGCGGCGGATGAACTCGGTGTTCGACGGCAGCCACGGGGCGGTGTCGCGCACACCGCTGCGGTAGCGGTCGATCGCCTCGGCGATGGACGGATCGTCGAACGAGAGCGGCAGCCGGATGGTGCGGCTCGGCACGACCAGGTCGGTGGTCGCGGGGAGCGCGAGTTCGATCTCGTGCAGCGTGCCGAGCAGCCGATACTGCGGCAGCACTTCGGGATCGAAGTGGATGTGCAGTGCGCGCACGCCCGGGGTGACGTCGAGGATGCCGGGCAGGCCGGTGCCCGCCAGCGCCTCGGCGAGCGCGTGGACGCGCATGCGCAGGCCGAGATCCAGCACCATGTCGCCGTATTCGACCAGGATGTTGTCGTCACCACCGCGCAGATAGGCGACCCGCGGGCGATCGCCGTCGCCGTCGACGGCGCCGAGAATTCCGTGATCACGCAGTGCGGCACGTGGATTCGGGACGATGTCGTGCGCGCGGGTGGAGTTCGACTCGCGCAGCAGGACGGCCTCGTCGTCGGTGACGGGCACGAATCGGAGGGTGTCGCCGGGACGCAGCTGACCGAGTTTCCAGCGGTGGGCCGAGACCACGGTCAGCGGGCAGGCGAAGCCGCCGAGGCTGGGGCCGTCGGGGCCGAGCAGGATCGGGGTGTCGCCGGAAACGTTCAATGTGCCGACGCTGTACGGGTTGTCGTGCAGGTTGGACGGATGCAGCCCGGCGTCGCCGCCGTCGGTGCGAGACCAGGTCGGTTTGGGTCCCTCGAGCCGGATGCCGGTGCGGTTGGCGTGGCTGCCGACTTGCCAAGGGTGGGTATAGAACTGGGTCATGTCGTCGTCGGTGAAGTAGGCGGGGGAGGTCTGCGGTCCCTCGCCGACGGCGAGCTGCCAGTCGTGGGTGAAGTCGGGGCGCTCGTGCTCCGGCACCTCGGCGGGGGTGCCAAGGGTGTGCTCGGCGGTCGGTGCGATGCCCAGAACATCGCCCGCCACAACGGCTTTGCCGGTGACGCCGCCGAAACCGCCGAGGGTGAAGGTGGCGGCGCTGCCGTGGTAGAGCGGGGCGTCGATGCCGCCGCGCACCGCCAGGTAGGTGCGCAGGCCGGCGTCGGTCGGTGCGCCGACGTCGAGCATCGCACCGGCCGGCACCGTGATCGGCTGCCACATCGGCGCGGGTTGTCCGTCGACCGTGACCGGGGTGGGTGCGCCGGTCACGCACACCACCGCGGTGTCGGAGAAGCGCAGTTGCGGGCCGTGCAGCGTGCACTCCAGCGCGGGCACGCCGACCGGATTGCCGACGGCGGTATTGGCGAGGGTGAACGACAGATCGTCCATCGGGCCGGACGGTGGAATGCCGACCTGCCAGAGGCCGATTCGGCCCGGGTGGTCCTGCACCGTCGTCATGGTGCCGCCGCGCAGTACGTCGAGGCGGCGGCCGACCGGGCGGATCTCGGCCAGCGTCGTCGTGACGTGCTCCGCGCGCAATACCCGCGAATCGCTTGTCGCCTGGCGCAATTGAGGCAGGTTGGTCTGCACGCCGTAGATGTGGGAGTCCGCGAGGGCGCCGGTGAGGCGGGTGAAGGCGTGGTCACGGCTGTCGCCGGTGGCGATCACCTTGGCCAGCAACGGGTCGTAGTACGGGCTGACCTGGGTGCCGGTGCCCACCCAGGTGTCGACGCGGAGGCCTTGCGGCGCCGCGCTCGCGGTGGTGGCGCCGGTGTAGGTCTCGACCGGGAAGGCCGCGGCGGTGATCAATCCGGCGCTGGGCCGGTAGTCGTGGCCCGGATCCTCCGCGTACACCCGGGCCTCCACGGCCCAGCCGGTGATCGGCGGACCGCTCTCCGGCTGTTCGTCCACCATCGAGGCGTCGCCGCCGGCCAGGCGCAGCATCCAGGCGACCAGGTCGACGCCGGTCACCGCCTCGGTCACCGGATGTTCCACTTGCAGCCGGGTATTCATCTCCAGGAACGAGGCGGTGCCGTGTTCGGTGTCGTAGACGAACTCCACCGTTCCGGCCGAGCGGTAGCCGACCGATCGGGCGAGTTCTCGTGATGCCGAGAGCAATTGGTCGGTCAGTTCGGCGCTGAGGCCGGGTGCCGGCGCCTCTTCGAGGACCTTCTGATTGCGTCGTTGCAACGAGCAATCCCGGGTGCCGAGGCTGACCACGCGGCCGTTGCCGTCGCCGAACAGCTGGACCTCGATGTGCCTCGCCCGCGCGACGAAACGTTCCAGGAAGACACCGGTCGAGGCGAAGTTCGTCGCCGCCAGGCGCTGAACGCGCTGGTAGGCGGCGCGCAGTTCGTCCGCGGCGAAACAGGCCTGCATGCCGATGCCGCCACCGCCGCCGACCGCCTTGAGCATCACCGGGTAGCCGATCCGGGCGGCTTCGGCGACCGCGTGCTCGGCCGAGTCGAGCAGGCCGCTGCCGGGGATCAGCGGAACGCCGACGGCCCGCGCAGCCTCGCGCGCGGTGTGTTTGTCACCGAAGACGCGCAGCTGCTCCGGTGTGGGGCCGACGAACCGCAGGCCGGCCTCGGCCACCTTCGTGGCGAAATCCGCGTTCTCCGAAAGGAATCCGTAACCGGGATGAATGGCGCCGGCGCCGGTGGCCAGCGCCGCCTCGATCACCAGGTCCGAGCGCAGGTAGGACTCGGCGGCCGGGCCGGGGCCGAGACGTACTGCGACATCGGCGATTTCGACATGCGCCGCGCCGGTGTCGGCATCGGAGTAGACGGCGACCGTCTTGAGCCCCAGGGCCTTCGCGGATCGCATGATCCGGCAGGCGATCTCACCGCGATTGGCGACCAGCACCGTATCGAATTCCAGCCTCACGTGCTTCTCCCTATTCAGTTGAGGGTTATTCGGCGGCCATCGCCGCGATGGCCCGGGTGACTCGTTCGAGCACCACGTCGAGTGATTCGCCGATATGCGTGTGCAGCAGCCGGTAGGCGAGCGGAAGGTCCTCGGCGAGAACGGCATCCAGAATGCCGAGGTGTTCGGCAATGGTCGTCTCGATGCGATTGTTGACCATGAAGTCGTACATCCGGACGTGCCGGATGCGTGAATTCACCGCCGTCAGCGCGCGCACCATCTCCGCATTTCCGGCCGCGGTGAGCAGGGTGACGTGGAATTCCTCGTCGCGCACGACGAATCCGGGCTCCTGGACCGGCGGATCGGCCCGCAACGCCAGCCACGCGTCGCGCTCGACCTCGAGCAACGCACGGTCATGGGTCACCGCGGGATTCGTCATCGCCCGCTGAATCCCGCCTAGCTCCACCGTGATTCGCAGCTCGTACAGGTCCCGGATCAACGGAATGCTCGGCCGCACCGGGCTGAACCCGTACTCCTCGCGCTGCAACAATCCATCGGAACACAGCACGGTCAACGCTTCCCGAATCGGCGTCCGGGAAATCCCGAACCGCGCCGACAATTTCGGCTCCGTCAGCCGCTCCCCGAACTTGATGTCGCCATTCATCAACTCGCTGCGCAACGCCGCATAAACCACGTCCCGTAGTGGCTTCCCCGCCGCGTCTTCCAGTGTGGCCAACCGTGTCGACATACCTGTATACGCTATGGAGCTCGCGTTTCATCGATGTGACGACAGGTTAGCAAGGCGTAAGAGTCTCCTCACCGTATATCCGGGCCGGCCGCGTGAGGTGGGGTGAGTGCGGTGATCGGCTGCGCACGTGGTCGATGAGCTTTGCCGGATCTGGCGTCTGCCGACACTTCTATCGCTGACGGCCTCGATGAGGGTCCGCGTCGATCGGGCGGGTGTGGGTCGATCTCGGGTTACGCAGTGGGGCAACGTGTCCCGTGGGTAGTGCTCGAAATGTGCTGTGGTGCTGGACTATTGAGGCATCAGGTATTGGCTAATTTGTATTCGAGGACGTCTCGGGGTTCGCCGGCGCCGAAGTAGCGTTCCTCGTAGCCCGTCCAGGCGAAGCCGATGCGGCGATAGAGGTTGTATGCCGACTGGTTGGTCGGGCGGACGGTGATCAGGACGCTGCGCATCGCCTGGCGGCGGCAGAGGTTGATCGCCTCGGCGAGCAGGGTGGATCCGTAGCCGCGACCGCAGCTGTGGGTGCGGACCGCCAGGCTGAGCAGCCAGCCGCGGCGGTCGGGGGTGAGCGCGACCAGGACGTGACCGACGACGAGGCCGCCGACCTCGACGATCAGCCAATTGGCGCCGTGCAAGTCGAAGAGCTGGCGCAGCACGAAGTAGGGGTAGGCCTGATCGCCGAAGCGTTCGGCCTCGATCGCCGCGACATCGGCGAGATCGGAAAGTTCGGCATTCCGATACACGGGCGTCGATGACGTCGTCGCGCTGTCCACTCTGCTCGCTTGCGCGGTAACACGAGTCATATTTCACAGCGTAAGCGTTTGCTCGCTCGGTCGCGGCGAACCCGGTGTGCACGATCCGGATCGAGATCGTTCACCCGGAGTCTCGCGGTCGCGCAGAACCATTCGCTGACCGGCCGATCGGGTGCGGCCGAGCGGCCCGCGTTGCCCGAGTTTCACCGGCAGTTTGCTTGAGTCATGGGATGTTTCAGGCGGTCGCGGCCTTGACTCGAATGTGCTGGGCGGTCACCGCTTCGGCCTCGTCGCTCACCAGGTAGGCCACCGCGTCGGTGAGCTCGGTTGCCGCGCCGAGGCGTTCGGCGGCGCCAGTCCCCATGACGTAACTCGGTTCGTGCTCGCCCTCGGCCTGGCCGCCGTTGTTCTCGCCCGCCGTCCCGGGACTGACCGCGTTGACCGTGATCCGCCGTTCGGTGAAATCCGGGGCGAGCGAGCGGGTGAACTCCGCGATGGCCTCCGTCGCGGCGTTTTCGACGGCGTTGCCGGGCGTCGCCGAGCCGCCGACGGTGATGATGCGGCCACCGTCGGCGAGGTGGGCCGCGGCGAGCTGGATCCCGTTGAACACGGCCTTGGCCGGCGCCGCGAAGCCGAGATCGAACTCCTCGGCGGAGATCTCCCGTAGCGGCGTGGTGATGGCCGCCGCACCGGTGTGCACCAGCACATCCCAGTGCCCGCATTCCTCCAGCAGCGCCTGGATCAGCTCCTCGTATTCGTCCCGGTCGCCGAGGTCGGCGGCGAGCGCGAGCGCCGAACCGCCGGCGTTGGTGATCTCCTTGACCACGTCGGCGGCCGATTCGGGGCTGTGCGGGTGCTGGATCACCACCTGCGCGCCCTGCCCGGCAAGGGTTTTGGCGATGGACTTGCCGATTCCGGTGTCCGCGCCGGTGATCAGGGCGGTCTTTCCGGCAAGCGGGCCGGTCATGTTCATGGCCTTGCCTTTCCAGGTTCGCCGCTGGGTGCCCAGCAGAGGCCCAGTATGCCGTCCCCGTCCGCCCAAAATCGACTGCTTCGCTACACCGTCCGGCTTTCCAGCACTCGCCAGGCGGGCCGACGGCCATTGGTGATCCACCGCAGCAGCCATTCCGCGGGCCCATAGCGATACCGGCGCAACCACACCGCACTGACCGCCAATTGGGCCGTGAAGACGAGCAGAGCGACTACGAATGTGCCCAGTGGCGACAGTGCCCCCGCCGCACCGAATCCGATGCCGGTGAACAGGAGCAGCCCGACGGCGGATTGGCCGAGGTAGTTGGTCAGCGCGATCCGTCCGGCGGGTGCGAGGGCGGTGCGTATCCATTTCGTGCGCGGACTGTGCATCAATCGCAGCAGGGTTGCAACGTACGCGGATCAGTCGATGCCGAGGTCGAGGTCTTCCCAGGTGATGTGGACGTCCAATGGGCTCAGCGTCTCGATCGCAGTGTCGAGCGGTTCCGTGCGGGTTCGGTGACCGCTCGAGACATACCTTCCATCGGAGTTCAGCACCAGCCGCTCGACGGAGATCGCCGGGCCGTCGTCATTGGCCATGCGGACGATCCAGTAGTGCTCGATGCCGAAGCGGGCGTATTCCGCACGCTTATCGATCATGTCCGTCGTAACGGTGGTCGGTGAGACCACTTCGACGACCAGAACGGTATCGGCAATGGTCGGCTTTTGCTTCCAGCGTCCGCGGGGCTGATCGACGCAGTGGTAGAGGATGACGTCGGGGCGCTTGTAGTGCAGCGGAACCTCCGAGACGAGCATGTCCACGTCGCGATTTATCCGAAGGCAAGGGACTGCCGAGGTACGTTTTGCTTCCGCGTCGAGCAATGCTCGTTCGATGTTGCGTGCGACGGCATTGTGGTTGGGTGTGGCGGATTCGCAGAAGACGACCATCCCGTCCTGGACCTCGACGTTGTGGGCCAGGTCCTCCGGCATCGCCAGGTAGTCATCGATGTCGACCGGGAAGATGTATGTATTCGGCGTAGACCAGTCGAACAGCTCCGACACGGTGACCGTCCTTCAGTTGGTAGGCGGTGTAATCGTAAGACACATGGCCCCTCGGCAGCTGTCCACGAAGGTCCGGAAACGGGTCTGCCCCCTGCCGGTGAAGGCAGGGGGCAGACCGTTCGTCTCAACCACGAGTCGGGGTGACAGGATTTGAACCTGCGACCTCTTCGTCCCGAACGAAGCGCGCTACCAAGCTGCGCCACACCCCGTGAATCGAACCTGGACTACCTTACAACAAGGACGGTGTAGACGTTAAACCCACTGGTCAGAAGGGGTATTTTCGGGGGGTGGGCGGTCAGCCGTCGTGGGGGCGGATGCTGGTGAAGATGCGCTTGGCGGTGTCCGCGTCGACGGCGTTGGGGACGCCGGTGTCGGCGGTGATCACCATGACGAAGCTGCCGTTGTCGGTGGGGAACGCGGCGGTATAGACGGAGTACGCGGTGGCGCAGCCGGGCTTGGCCTGGGTGACGGTGCCCTTGGTCTCCACGAACATGCCGCGCTGGGTGCCGTCCAGCGATTCCAGCGGGACCGGCGGGGCCGGGCGCGCGTCGGCGGAGGCGGTGTAGGCGAGCTTGGCCGTCCTGGTGCCGAGATCGGTTGCGGCGGTACCGGAATCGGCGTCCTTGGAGCCGGTGAGGAACGACGCGGTGCGGGTCGAGCCGGGGCAGTAGCCCTTGCCGTCGCTGGCATAACCCTTGCCCGCGACCGCATTCGGCGGTTCGCCGTATCCGCCGATGGCGGTTTCCGGCGCGATGACCCAGCCCGCGGGGACGTCGTAGGCCGCGCCGCGATCGGGCGCGACGACGACCTGGTAGCCGGGGACGACCGGGGTCTCATGGCGGCCGTTGCTGCTCGGCGTCGGGGCGGCCGTGCTGGTCTTCGACGGAGTCGGCGCGCCCTCGCTGGTGGTGAGCGCGCTCACCATGGAGGGCGAGTTGCGTTGCGAGTCGGCGTTGTTGGCGCCGCGCTTGGCCAGGGTCACCGCGGTGACCGCGCCGGCCGCGACCAGCAGCACCACCAGTCCGATCAACAGCACCGCTTTTCCGCGCCCGCTGGGCGGTGGGCCGCCCACACCGTGCCCGGGTGGCATCTGCTGCGGCGGCGGCCCGCCGAACCCGCTCTGGGGCGCGTACGCGCCACCTACGGGCTGCCCGTAAACCGGCGGCGCGGCATACGCGGGCGCCGACTGCCATTGCGGCGCGGGGTCGGGCTGGCCTAGTCGGGTGGCGTTGGGGTAGCCGAGCAGGGTCGGCGCCGCTTCACCCGGCGAGTTCTGGCTCGGCTCCGGCGCACCGAGGCTCGGCTGCCAGAGACCGGCGGGCTCGCTGAGCCCGCGGGCCTGCGGCTGTGCCATCAGGGTCGGGTCGGCCTGCCCCGGCGCGGCAGGCGGCTGCCATTGCCCGCCGGATACCGGCTGTGCCATCAGAGTCGGGTCGGCCCGCCCGGCAGCCGGTGCCTGCCATTGCTGCGGCTGTCCGCCGGAGACGGGCCGCGCCATCAGCGTCGGGTCGGCCTGCCCGGGCGCCTGCCACTGCGCGGCCGGGGCCTGGGGTTGGGCCATGAGCGTCGGGTCGGCTTGCCCGGGCGCCTGCCACTGCGGGGTCTGTGGCTGTGCCATCAGCGTGGGGTCGGCCTGCCCGGGGACGGCGGGCGCTTGCCACTGCTGACCGCTGCCGCCCGGCTGCCGCTGGGGTGCGGCGTTGCCGGGCTGCCACTGCGAGTTCGTCGCGGGGGCACCGGGACTCGGCTGGCCGCCGGGACTCGGCTGCCACTGGTAATTCGGCGCGGGCGTGGTCGACCCACCTTGCTGCCACTGAACGGTCGGATCAGGCTGCCCGGGTCCTTGCGGCGGCCATTGCACCTGTTCGTGGAACCCCGAATCGCGTTTCCAGGGCCGAGCGGGGGCGGGCTGCTCAGCGGTCTCGGCGTCCGACCCGGCCGGGTCGAATTGATCTGCGCCGTACGGCTGTTGCTGATCTGGGTGCGCCGCACCGGGCCGGCCCAGAACGGTCGGGTCGTTGCGCCGGTCGTCGAATCCACTCACAGTTGTCCCCTGCCTGACACACGTCTCGGCACGCGACCTTAGCGGGCGACGGCCTCCGACGTGGACACGCCCTGTCCGCTGTCCGCGGACGGCCGCTTCGGCGGCGCGGCGACCAGCGTCAACAGGGTCGCCTCGGGCCGGCAGCAGAAGCGGTACGGCGCCCACGGCGAGGTGCCCACGCCCGCGGAGACGTGCAGCTGGGTGTGCTCGCCCCACTTGGACGCGCCCTTGACCCGGGACCGGTCGATGCCGCAGTTGGTCACCAGCGCGCCGTACCCGGGCAGGCACAGCTGACCGCCGTGCGTGTGCCCGGCCATGACCAGGTCGTAACCGTCCTCGGCGAAGCGATCGAGCACCCGCGGCTCGGGGGAGTGGGTCAGGCCGATGCGCAAGTCGGCCAACGGGTTCGGCGCGCCGGCCACGGTGTCGTAGCGGTCGCGGTGCAGGTGCGGGTCGTCGACGCCGGCGGTGGCGATCCGGATGCCGGAGACCTCCAGGTCCCGGCGGATGTGGGTCAGATCGAGCCAGCCGCGCTCGGTGAAGGCCGCGCGCAGGTCCTTCCACGGCAGCGGGGCGCCGTAGACCCGGCGGTGATCCTTCTTGAAGTACTTCATCGGGTTCTTCGGCACCGGCGCGAAGTAGTCGTTGCTCCCGAAAACGAAAAGCCCCGGGCGGGAAAGCAATCCGCCGAGGGCCTGGACTACCGCGGGTACCGACTTCTGGTGCGAGAGGTTGTCGCCGGTGTTGATGACCAGGTCCGGCTCGAGCCGGTCCAGTTCCCGCAGCCACTGCTGCTTGCGCTGCTGGCCGGGCGTCATGTGCAGATCGCTGATGTGTAGCACCCGCAGTGACGACGAGCCCGGCGCGAGGACCGGCATCGTGGCCTCCCGCAGAACGAAGGCGTTGCGTTCGACCAGCGAGGCGTAGCCGATTCCGGCCACGGCCGCCCCGGCGGCTCCCAACGCGGTCGTGCGGACAGCAGAGGTCGAGATTACGGGCATTTGCCCAGCATAGGTGACCCCGTTGCGGAACGCCGAGTGTGTTTACGCACAACCGCTTGCATTCCCGTCGAGGACCGCCCCGGAAAACCGGACCGGGATCTGTCGCAGCAGCGCAAATGTGGTGGGCGGGTCGCCGGGGACCGGCTACCGTGAGCCTCATGTCGGAACTCAAAGCGCAACTGCGGACGGACATGACCGCCGCGATGAAAGCCAAGGACACACTGCGTCTCGCCACGCTGCGGATGCTGCTCGCCGCCATCCAGACGGCCGAGACCGCAGGCTCCGAGGCGCGCGAACTCTCCGATGCCGACGTGATCGCCGTGCTGCAGAAAGAGGCGAAGAAGCGCAGCGAGTCGGCCGAGATCTACACCCAGAACGGGCGCGGGGAGCTGGCCGCCAACGAGCACGCCGAGGCGCGGATCATCGACGAATACCTGCCGACCCAGCTGAGCGAGGCGGAGGTCGCCGATGTCGCGGACACCGCGATCGCGCAGGTCGCGGAGGAGCTCGGCGAGCGGCCGGGCATGCGGCAGATGGGCCAGGTCATGAAGGTCGCCACCGCGCTGGCCGAGGGCAAGGCCGACGGCTCGCGCCTGTCCGCCGCGGTGAAGGCCCGGCTCTGACGCACCCGCCGAGGTAGCCGCGTCCATCCGCAACGCGAAAGGCCCGCGAACCTGATTGGTTCGCGGGCCTTTTCGTCAGCGTGGGATCGGAATGGGAATCGGGATGGGCGGCAACAGCGGTGGCGGTGGCAGCCCCGGGATTCCCGGCGGTCCGGGCGGCGGGCCCGGCGGCGGCGCGGCGCGCTGGGTGCCGTCACTGATGTAGAGCGTGATCACCGAACCGGGGATCGCCGATCCGTTCGGCGAGGTGCCCATCACGGTGCCCTTGGCCTGCGCGCCGGGACCGGTCACCGGCGTCACCTGGAAGCCGGCGCCGACCAGTGCCGCGGTCGCCTGCCCCTGGGTCTGCCCGGTCACGTCCGGAACCTGCGCGTTGTTCGATCCGCGGACGTACTTGTCGTCCAGCGGCGGCAGGCCCGGCGGCGGGAATCGGTTGAGCACCGGCTTGATCGAGTTGAACCAGGTCCGCGCGGGTTCGTTACCGCCGAACAGGTTTCCGTCGCCGCAGTTGCGCAGCGGGAACGAGCAGATCTCGCCGGGCGTCGGGCTGTCGCCGTAGACGTAGGTGGCGGCGGCGAGGGAGTTGGTGAAGCCGACGAAGGCCGAGGAGCGGTGGCTCTCGGTGGTGCCGGTCTTGCCGGACAACGGTGCGTTCCAGCCCGCGGACTGGGCGGCGCCCGCCGCGGTGCCGCTGACGTCGTCCTTGCTCATCGCGTTGGCCAGGGTGTTGGCCAGACCGGGCTCGATGACCTGCTCGCAGGCCTGCTGGGTGAGCGGCACCTGCTTGCCGGACCGGTCGACGACCTCCTTGATCGGGTTCGGCGGGCACCACTTGCCGCCGGAGCCGAGGGTCGCGGCGACATTGGACAGTTCGAGCGGGTTGATCGCGACCGGGCCGAGGGTGAACGAACCGAGATTCTGTTCCTTCATCATGTCGGCGAGGCTCTGGTTGCCGTGGCCCGAGCTGCCGGCCTCGGTGTAGGAGCGCATGCCGAGCCGGACCGCCATGTCGACGGTCGGCGTGACGCCGACGGCCTGGATCAGCTTGACGAACGCGGTGTTCGGTGAGGTCGCGAGCGCCTCGGTTACCGACATCGGCGACTTGTACTTGCCCGCGTTCTCCACGCAGTAGGTGGCGGCCGGGCAGCCGCGCGCACCACCGTTACCCATGCCCTTGGCCTCGAACCGGGTCGGCACGTCGAGCTGGGCGTTGATGCCCAGGCCCTTCTCCATGGCCGCGGCGGTGGTGAAGATCTTGAAGATCGAGCCCGCGCCGTCGCCGACCATCGAATACGGCTGCGGCTGCACGGTTTCGTTCGCGTCCCGGTTCAGGCCGTAGGTGCGGCTGCTCGCCATGGCGAGCAGCGGATGCGAGTCCTGGCCCGGCGCGACGACGGACATGACCTGCGCGATGTTGTCCAGATTCGGGTTGGCCGCGTCGGTCACCGACCGCTTCACCGAGTCCTGCACGGCCGGATCGAGCGTGGTCTTGATCAGGTAGCCGCCCTTGTCGATCTGCTCGCGGCTGATGCCCGCGTTGGCCAGGTACTGGATGGCGTAGTCACAGAAGAAGCCGCGGTCGTTGGCGGCGATGCAGCCGCGCGGCAGGCCCTTCGGCTCCGGCAGCACGCCCAGCGGCTTGGTCTTGGCCTCGCGGAACTCCTCGGCCCGGCTGGGGATGTTCTGGATCATCGTGTCCAGCACGGTGTTGCGCCGGGCCAGCACGCCCTCGGTGTTGCTGTACGGGTTCAGCTTCGACGAGCTCTGCACCATGCCGGCCAGCATCGCGGCCTGCGACACGTTCAGCTCGGAGGCGTCCACGCCGAAGTAGGTCTGGGCCGCGTCCTGGATGCCGTAGGAGGAGTTACCGAACGGGACCAGGTTCAGATACCTGGTCAGGATCTCGTCCTTGGTCAGCTCCCGGTCCAGGGTGAGCGCCATCCGGATCTCGCGGATCTTGCGGGCGGGGGTGGTCTCGATGGCGGCGCGGCGTTCGGCGTCGGTCTTGGCCACGACGAGCAGCTGGAAGTTCTTCACGTACTGCTGGTCGAGTGTCGACGCGCCCTGCTGGACCTCGCCACTGCTGGTGTTGGTCAGGAACGCGCGCAGCGTGCCCTGCCAGTCGACGCCCTCGTGCTCGGCGAAGCGCCGGTCCTCGATGGAGACGATGGCCAGCTTCATGTCGTTGGAGATCTTGTCGCTGGGAACCTCGAAGCGGCGTTGCTCGTAGAGCCAGGCGATCGGTGTCCCACTCGCGTCGACCATGGTCGAGACGGCGGGCGCGGTGCCCTCCACCAGTTCCGAGGACACGTTGTCGACGGCGTCGGCGGCTCGGTTCGAGACGAATCCGAAGCCACCTGCGAGCGGGAACATCAACCCGGCGACGAGCACGGCGGCCAGCGCGCAGCTGCCGGCCAGCCTCGCGAGCGTTTGTGTGATCGGCACGATCCCCAGCCTACGGGGTGGGGTCCGAACCCTCTTCCGTGCGTTTACCCGAAGGCGATTCGCACGGGCGATTGGGCGTGTCGCGAGGGCGAGTCTGGCGTGTCGCGGGACGGCGCGCCGCGAATATGCCGGACCCGCCGCCGCTCGCGGCATTTTGCAGGGACGGACGTACCAAAAATTCCGGGGGCGGTCTTGCGCTGGAGCCCAACCTTTACCTAGATTGAGAACCCAGTGTGATAGAGCTAACACTCAAAGTGGAATGTGGTGCAGAGCGCAGCGGGGTTTGGGTTGCTGCGACGCTGACACGCGATTCTGGAGCGCCGTTGACCCGGTGTTCGGACTGCAAAGGGGCACACCAAATGCACATGACAACCCCCATCGCTCGATTGGACGTGGAGCAGGCCGAAGCAAGGATTGCCTGGGTAGCCCAGGCCCGATGCAAGGAAGTGGATCCCGATCAGTTGTTCGTTCGCGGGGCTGCACAGCGCAAAGCCGCGACGATCTGCAGGCACTGCCCGGTGCTGATGCAGTGTGGTGCCGACGCGCTCGACAATCGAGTGGAGTTCGGTGTGTGGGGCGGTATGACCGAGCGGCAGCGTCGTGCGCTGCTCAAGCAGCATCCCGAGGTGACCTCCTGGGCCGATTTCTTCCAGGCCCAGCGCCAGCATCAGGTGGCAATGTAGCCCCGGCAAACATTCGGAACTGAGCCTGCGAAAGCGGGCTCAGTCCCGTTTGGGGGCAATTACTTCCGTTTGGATCAATAGCCGATGCGTCTATGTATCAAGCCGAAGCGCGGTGCCCGGTGAGCTGATCACCGACGGCGCGCAGGGCCCGCAGATCCGACACCTCGAACGGCAACGCGGTCACCGCCACGATCGGTACCCGCGGATGCGCGCCGGTAAACCGGTGCAGCAGATGCTGTTCGCGTTTGTCGGTGGCGACCCGCCTGGCGTGAATGCGCAACACGGCCGCGGTGAGCGGATCGCTGTCGGCCAGCTGCTCGGCCGCGGTCAGCGCGTGATCGCCGGACAGTGAACTCAGCGCCGGATGCGTGCGATTGAGGATCAGGCCGGCCAGCGGCATGCGCTCGGTGGACAGCCGATCGACGAAGAACGACGCCTCGCGCAACGCGTCCGGCTCGGCCGCGGCCACCACCAGGAAGTGGGTGCCCGGCTTGGACAGCATCGCGTAGGTGCGATCCGCCCGATCCTGGAAGCCGCCGAACAACGAGTCCAGCGACTGCAGGAAGTTCGACGCGTCCTTGAGCATCTGCCCGCCGACGATGGTCGACACCCCGCGCACCGCCAGGCTCATTGCGCCGGTGACCAACCGGGTGACGCCGCGACCCGGCGCCATGATGACCCGGATCATCCTGCCGTTCAAGAAGTTTCCGAGCCGCTTCGGCGCATCGAGGAAGTCCAGCGCGTTGCGCGACGGGGGAGTGTCGACCACGATCAGGTCCCACTCCTTGCGCCCGGCCAGCTGACCGAGCTTCTCCATCGCCATGTACTCCTGCGTCCCGCCGAACGACGAGGCGACGGTTTGATAGAAGGGGTTGGCGAAGATCTGCTCGGCCTTGTCCGGGCTGGTGTGCTCGAGCACCATGTCGTCGAAGGTGCGCCGCATGTTCAGCATCATCGCGTGCAACTCGCCCTTGGCCTCCGGGCCGAGCGGCACCCGCTGCGGGGTGTTGCCGAGGTCGGCGACGCCGAGTGACTGGGCCAGTCGGCGCGCCGGATCGATGGTGAGAACGACCACCTTTCGACCCTGCTCGGCCGCGCGCAGCGCGATCGCGGCCGCGGTGGTCGTCTTGCCGACGCCGCCGGAGCCGCAGCAGACCACTACCTTCGCGGTCCGGTCGTTGATGATGTCCGAAATATCAAGCGGCGCAGCCACGGTCGTCGTAGTCATCGGACCCCTTGTTTACTGAGATGTTCGGCCAGTTCGTACAGGCCACCGAGGTCCATGCCGTCCGGCAGGGCGGGCAGGTACATGCGAGACACATCGACCTTCGCCAGGTCGGCGGCCGAGTCGTCCTGCGCCTGCAAAGTCGCCGCGTGCTCGATGGTTTCGGTGATCAACCCCTGGAAGTCGTTGTCCGCCAAGGTGATCCCGGCAGTGGCCAGGCCCGCCCGGACGGCGTCGGTGTCGACCTCGCCCTGCGCCGCCTCGGCGCGGAACTCCGGCGGCAGTTGCCCCTCGGTGGCGCGATTGACGATCACCGTGCCGATCCGCAGATCCGCCGCCTTCAATTCCGCGACGGCGTCGGCGGTTTCCTGCACCGGCAGCGCCTCGAGCAGCGTGACCAGATGGATCATCGTCTGATCCGAGTGCAGCAGCTTGGACACGCCCTCGGCCTGCGCGGCGATCGGCCCGCCCTTGGCCACCTCCAGCATGGCCTTGGTGACGTCGAGGAAGCCGGCGATCCGGCCGGTCGGCGGGGCGTCCACCACGATCTCGTCGTAGACCCGCTTGCCTGCCTTGTCCACCCGGACCGCGGTCTCCTTGATCTTGCCGGTCAGGATGACGTCCCGCAGGCCCGGCGCGATCGTGGTGACGAACTCGATGGCGCCCATCCGGCGCATCGCCCGTCCGGCGAAGCCGAGGTTGTAGAACATGTCCAGGTATTCGAGGAACGCGTGCTCGATGTCGAGCGCCAGCGCGACCACCTCACCGCCGCCGTCGGCGGTGGCGATCCGGGTCTCGGTGGGCGGCAGCGGCGGCAGGTCGAACAGCTGCGCGATCGACTGCCTGCTCTCCACCTCCACCAACAGCACCCGGCGCCCACCCGCGGCCAGCGCCAGCGCGAGCGCCGCGGCCACCGTGGACTTGCCGGTGCCTCCCTTGCCGGAGACATAGTGCAGCCGGGCCTGCTCCGCACGCTTCGGCCACCCTGTTTCCAGTCCCGGCTCGGCCGAAAGAGGCACTGCTGTTGGTACTCCCACGCTCGCGAGCCTATAACCCGTTCTGAGATCGCGCCCGAGGGATCCGCCTAGTGCCTGGTCCAGCGCGTGTGTCTGTACCAGACAGCAGGCCCGTTGCGTCCTGGGCAACGCGATGTAGTCGCCTGTGCTGCCGCCGGATTCGCTACCGGACCACTCAGTAGACCGTCGCTTTCGAGCGAAGCGAGATCGAGCATTTTCGTTCGCGACACCAGGGGGCCGCGAACACGCGGTGCCGCAGGCGCCGCAAATTAGACAGAGCTACGCTCACCCACATGAGTGAAGCGACCGTATGGGAGTACGCGACCGTGCCGCTGTTGACGCACGCGACCAAGCAGATTCTCGATCAGTGGGGCGCCGACGGCTGGGAGCTGGTTTCGGTGCTGCCCGGGCCGACCGGCGAGCAGCACGTCGCCTACCTCAAGCGCCCGAAGTAAAGGAGAAGGGGAATGACCGCAGTGACCGATTGGGAGAGCAATCTCGCCAAGCTCGGGGTGACCCTGCCTCCGGTCGTGGCGCCCGTGGCCGCCTACATCCCGGCGATCCGCACCGGTTCGCTGGTCTACACCTCCGGCCAGCTGCCGATGGCCGACGGTCAGCTGACCGTGGCCGGCAAGGTGGGCGCCGAGGTCAGCACCGAGCAGGCGAAGGAAGCCGCGCAACTGTGCGCGCTCAACGCGCTGGCCGCGGTGCACGATCTGGTCGGGCTCGACGCGGTGGTGCGCGTGGTGAAGGTGGTCGGATTCGTCGCCTCCGCACCGGGATACAACGATCAGCCGATCGTGATCAACGGCGCGTCGGAGTTCCTCGGCGAGGTCTTCGGTGACGCGGGTGTGCACGCGCGTTCCGCGGTGGGCGTGTCGGAATTGCCGAAGAACACCCCCGTCGAAGTAGAGATCATCGTCGAGGTGCGCTAAACAAAGTTAAGTCCCGGACTGGGATTCGATCGACTGGGGTACATCGATGACGCTGACTCATCCCGCGTACGGACAACTACGGCAGGTCACCCCGACGGCAGCGGTGCTGCTGGCGGACAACCCGGGCCAGATGACGCTGCAGGGCACCAACACCTGGATCCTGCGCGCGCCGGGCCGCTCGGAGTGTGTGGTGGTCGATCCCGGTCCGAAGGACAAGGCGCACGGCGCCAAGATCGCCGAGGTCACCGGGGGCGAGATCGCGCTCACGCTGATCACCCACCGGCATCACGATCACACCGGCGGCATCGACCACCTGGTGAAGCTGACCGGAACCACGGTGCGCGCCAAGGACACCGAGTTCCTGCGCGGTTCGACCGCGCCGCTGGTCGACGGCGAGGTGATCGAGGCGGCCGGTCTGCGCATCACCGTGGTGGCCACGCCGGGCCACACCGGTGATTCGACCAGCTTCCTGCTCGACGACGCGGTGCTGACCGGCGACACGATCCTCGGCAGCGGCACCACCGTGCTCGATTCGAGCGACGGCACCCTCGCCGACTATCTGGCCTCGCTGGACCGGCTGGTCGCGATCGGGGCGGGCAAGGCGCTGCTGCCCGCGCACGGCCCGGATCATCCTGATCTGGAACCGGTGGCGCGGTACTACATCACGCATCGACAGGAACGCCTCGATCAGGTGCGCGAGGCGTTGCAGGTGCTCGGCCCGAACGCGGGGGCGATGGCGGTGGTCCGGCGGGTCTACGCCGACGTCGACAAGCGACTGTGGCTGGCCGCGCGTAGCTCGGTGCAGGCGCAGCTGGAATACCTGCGCGCCGAAGGCTAGCCAGCCTGCTTCGGACACGACAACACGCTGGGCTCTAGGAGCTAGGAACCCAGCGTGTTGTTCGGTCTGTTCGGTTGACGACGCTCAGCGCGCGCGGCGGGCCAGGCGCTCGGAGTCGGAGATGAGCACGCTCTTGCCCTCCAGCCGCAGCCAACCGCGGTGCGCGAAGTCGGCCAGCGCCTTGTTCACGGTCTCGCGGGAGGCGCCGACCAGCTGGGCGATCTCCTCCTGGGTCAGGTCGTGGGTGACCCGCAACGCACCGGCCTCCTGGGTGCCGAACCGCTGTGCGAGCTGCAGCAGCGCCTTGGCGACCCGGCCGGGGACGTCGGTGAAGATGAGGTCGGCCAGGTTGTTGTTGGTGCGACGCAGGCGACGCGCGAGCACGCGGAGCAACTGCTCGGCGATCTCGGGCCGCTGGTCGATCCAGGACTTCAGGGCGTCCCGGTCCATGGTGACGGCGCGAACCTCGGTCACCGTGGTCGCGGTGGAAGTCCGCGGTCCGGGATCGAAGATCGACAGCTCGCCGAACATGTCCGACGGGCCCATGATGGTCAACAGGTTCTCCCAGCCGTCCGGTGATCTGCGCCCGATCTTCACCTTGCCCGAGGTGATGATATAGAGCCGATCCCCTGGCTCACCCTCGTTGAAGATGACATGGCCGCGCGGGAAATCCACCGGCTGCAATTGCTTGGCGAGGGCGGCCACCGCAGTGGGCTCGACGCCCTGGAAGATGCCTGCTCTGGCGAGGGCCTCGTCCACTTATGTGCTCCTTATGGGAAATGGCTCTGTACTGGACCGAAAGCGACTCGGCCAACAGCGCAGTCTACGCGGCATGATGACAGCGTAGTGACAGACACCACGTAACGTGTGGATTGCGTGGCGCAGCGAAGAACCGTACCAGTTTCTGATCTCGGCATTCGCGGGCACCTGTGTGGTTACCGCAGCTCTAGCCGCCAGGTCTGTCGGTCACGCGTCAGCTTGCCCGTGCCACATCCAGCTCTTCGCCGCGGGCGCGGCGTTTACGCATCCGGGCAACGGCCGCTGGCAGGCCGAGCCTCGTCAGCTCTTTCACTTCTGCGTTGCTTGCTTTGTCCAGGTACTGCTGAACCTCTTCGTCGGGTTCGAGAAGTTTGCGGAGCCGGTTCTCGACCCGCTCCATACCCAGTGCGAACAGCATCAACAGCACTGGGAAGAGCACCACAGCGAGTCCTTGCATACGGAGGAGTAAACACGGTCTAGGTCTCAGATGGAACACGGCAACCGAACTGGACGGGCAACGTTCGCCGATGGTTCCGTATGGTGGACAGGTGCGTGTCACCCCCTCCACAGCCGCCGGGAACGGGCGTGCGTCCGCCCCCGAGGCGACCGATGCGCAACCAGCTCCGGTCGCCGCTCCGAAACGGAAATCCCGCGCGCGACAGGCGGAAACTCAGCTAGGACTGGTGCGCCGGGCGCGCCGGATGAATCGCACTTTGGCCGAGGCTTTCCCGGACGCGCATTGTGAGCTGGACTTCACCACGCCGCTCGAATTGGCGGTCGCGACAATACTTTCCGCGCAGTCCACGGATGTGCGGGTGAATCTCACCACGCCCGCCCTGTTCGTCAAGTACCCCGATGCCCGCGCCTACGCCGAGGCCAACCGCGCCGAGCTGGAGGAATACATCCGCTCGACCGGTTTCTTCCGGAACAAGGCCAACTCGCTCATCGGCCTCGGTCAGGCGCTGCTCGAACACCACGACGGTGAATTGCCTCACACCATGGACGAACTCGTGCAGTTGCCCGGGATCGGCCGCAAGACCGCCAACGTCATTCTCGGCAACGCGTTCGGCGTGCCCGGCATCACCGTGGACACGCATTTCGGCCGGCTGGTCCGGCGCTGGATGTGGACCACCGAGGAAGACCCGGTGAAGGTCGAGCACATCATCGGCGAGCTGATCGAGCGCAAAGACTGGACGATGCTCTCGCACCGGGTGATCTTCCACGGCCGCCGGGTGTGTCATGCCCGCAAGCCGGCCTGTGGCGTGTGCGTGCTGGCCAAGGACTGCCCGTCGTTCGGGGCCGGTCCGACCGACCCGGACACCGCCGCCGAGCTGGTGAAGGGTCCGGAGCGGGAGCATCTGCTCGAGCTGGTGGGCCGGTGAGAGAACTCCCGGTCGCCTGGCGATGGGCGCTGGCGGGATTGATCGCTGTGGTCGCACTGGCGGCCGCCCTGTGGCCGCGCGGTCGCGACACCGCCGCGGACAACCGGCCGGAGGCGCGCGTGCGCGCCGGGGTATCCGAGCAGCAACGCGCCGCCGCGGACCTCGCGGCCTGCCCCCGGCCCGCCGCGGGCGCCGTGGGTTCGGGTCCGCTGGCCGGCCTGACGGTCGAGTGCCTCGCCGACGGCGGATCGGTCGACTTGGCCGCCGCGCTGGCGGGTAAGCCCGCGCTGCTGAATCTCTGGGCCTACTGGTGCGGACCGTGTGCGCAAGAATTGCCGTATTTGCAGCAGTTCGCCCAGCGCGCCGGAAACGCGATTACCGTGCTGACCGTGCACAGCGACCCGGATGAGGCCAAGGCGATTTCACGGCTGAATGGACTGAACGTGAGACTGCCCGGCGTGCTCGACGCCGACGCGCGCGTGCGCTCGGCCGTCGGCGCCCCCGCCGTGCTGCCGATCTCGGTGCTGCTGCGCGCCGACGGCTCGGTCGCGCGGGTCGAGGTGCGCGCGTTCACCGGGGTGGACGACATCGCGAACACGGTCGGCCAGGAACTCGGGGTGGCCGCATGAGCATCCCGGTGCCCCAAGACATTCCGAAGTGGCTGAGCAAGGCCACCGAGCCCGCGTCGGACACCTCGGACACGCTCACGCTGGCGCGCACCCTGCGCCGGGCCATGTCCATCACGTCGACGCCACGGCAGGCGGCGGTGCTGGTGCTGTTCGGCGGCTCGCCCGAGCCCGATTCGGCTGCGCCGGGCGGCCTGCCCGCGGACGCGGAGGTGCTGCTGACCCAGCGCGCCGCCACGCTGCGCCAGCATCGCGGTCAGGTCGCGTTCCCCGGCGGCGAGGTGGATCCCGGTGACACCGGGCTGATCGACACCGCGCTGCGCGAGGCGTGCGAGGAGACCGGGCTGGACCGCTCCGGCGTGGAACCGCTTGCGCTGCTGCCGAAGTTGTTCGTGCCACCGTCGCGGTTCGACGTGACCCCGGTGGTCGCCTACTGGCGCACCCCCAGCGAGGTCCGGGTGGTCGACCAGAGCGAGACCGAACGGGTGGTGCGCGTTCCGGTGGCCGAGCTGCTCGATCCGGCGAACCGCTTCCTGGTCCGCAGCAGCCTCGGCTACCAGAGCCCCGCCTTCCAGGTGGACGGCATGCTGGTCTGGGGCCTGACCGGCGGCATCCTCGCCGGAATCTTCAAAGCCGCAGGCTGGGACCAGGATTGGGACCACAGGGACGTGCGTGACCTAGAAGCCGCCCTCGCCGACGTGGGTATGACGTTATGAGCACTTCGGCCTGGCTCGATATCGCGGTGGTGCTGCTCGCGCTGCTGGCCGCCTCCTCGGGGTGGCGGCAGGGCGCGGTCGCGTCCGCCCTCGCGTTCCTCGGCGTGGTGCTCGGCGCGGTGGCCGGCATCCTGATCGCGCCGCACATCCTGATCCATGTCGACGAGGGCCGCGCCCGGGTGCTCACCGGTGTGCTGCTGATCGTGCTGCTGGTGATCATCGGCGAGGTCGCGGGCATGGTGCTCGGCCGGGCCGCGCGCGGCGGCATGCGCCATCCGTTCACCCGCAGCGTGGACAGCGTGGTCGGCGCGGTGCTGCAGGCGGTGGCGGTGCTGGTCACCGCGTGGCTGCTCGCGCTGCCGCTGGCCACCTCGTCGCAGCCGTCGATCGCCACCGCGATCAACGGTTCCCGGGTGCTCACCGACGTCAACGACGTCGCGCCGAACTGGTTGCGCCGCCTGCCCAACGAGTTCTCCAAGCTGCTCAACACCTCCGGCCTGCCGGACGTCATCGGCCCGTTCGGCCGCGCCCCGATCGCGGCCGTCGAGCCGCCGGATCCGAGCGTGCTGTCCAGCCCGGTCGCGGCCTCGCTGCAAAGCAGCGTGCTGCGCATCCGCGGCGTCGCGCCGAGTTGCCAGCGCGCGCTGGAGGGTTCGGGCTTCGTCATCGCGCCCGAGCGGATCATGACCAACGCGCACGTGGTCGCCGGCACCACCAGCATCCAGGTGGACACCTCCAGCGGCCCGCTCGACGCGAGCGTGGTGCTGTTCAACCCGTCGATCGATGTCGCGGTGCTGGCGGTGCCCGGACTGACGGCCACGCCGATCCCGCAGGCGCCCACCGCGGCGCGTTCGGGGGACAGCGCGATCGTGCTCGGCTACCCCGGTGGCGGGCGCTACACCGCCAGCGCGGCCCGCGTGCGGGAAACGCTGGACCTGACCGGTCCGAACATCTATCGCGACGGCACGGTGGAGCGCGAGGTCTACACCGTCCGCGGTGCGGTGCGCGCGGGTAATTCCGGTGGGCCGCTGGTGGATACGGACGGTGAGGTGCTCGGCGTCGTCTTCGGCGCCGCGGTCACCGACGACGACACCGGCTACGTGCTCACACTCGCCGAGGTGCGAGCCCAGCTCGACGCCGCCTCCGGGTCGACCGTCCCGGTCGGTACCGGCGCCTGCGTGCTCAGCTGATCGGCGCGCCCCGGGTCGAAGCCGGCAACGGACTCGACCCGGGACGCCGGCTCGAATGTCGTTCTAGGCGAGCAGCTTCGCCAGCTCGGCGGTCACCATGTCCGGGTTCTCCTGATGGGCGTAATGCCCTGCGGCCGGGATGGTGGCGAGGCGGCGATCCGGTGAAAGATGTTGCCCGCGACGGAACGTGCTGGTGAGCACGTAGGGGTCCAGGTCGCCGCGCATGGCCAGCACCGGGATCCGGATCGGTTCACGCATGGTCGCCATGAAGCGGCGGCCATCCGGACGCCACTGGCTGCGGAAGGCCCAGCGCTGATACTCCAGCGCACAGTGCGCCGCACCGGGAATCTGGATGGCCGAGCGCATCCGCCGCGCGGTGTCCACGAATTCGGTGGTGCCGGACCAGGTTCCGCTGACCCGCTGGCGCAGCATCCGTTCGACCTCGAACCCGTCGCCGGTGGTCAGCAGTCGTTCGCCGTAGCGGGGCAACTGGTAGCGCAGGAAGTTGGGCAGCCAGGTCGCGCGCTGCCTGCGGTTGCGCAGCACCGCGCTCTTGAGCGCCGCCGGATGCGGTGAGCTGACCACCGCGATGGACCGGACCAGCCGCGGATGCAGCACCGCGGTCGCCCAGCAGACCAGGCCGCCGTCGGCATGCCCGACCAGGGTCGCGTCGGTGTAGCCGAGCGCGCGGATGAGCCCGGCGATATCGCCGGCCAGGGTCCAGCCGTCGTAGCCGCGCGGCGGTTTGTCGCTGTCGCCGTACCCGCGCAGGTCGACCGCCACCGCGCGGTAGCCGAGGTCGGCGAGCCCGGTCAGCTGATGCCGCCAGGACCACCAGAAGTCGGCGAAGCCGTGCAACAGCACGACCAGCGGGGCGTCGGTGCGCTCGGGCGCGGCATCGACGACGTGGAATCGGATGCCGTTGGCATGAACGTCCCGATGCGCCCAGGGGCCGTCGAAACGGACGCTGGACGGATCCGGAATATGGTGCGACGACACGCCGATGCAGCCTAGTAGTTCGGGGTATCCGCGCGCGAGCGAGCGGTTACGAAGCGGGTTTTTCCAGCGAGCGGGGCTCGTCGTGGGCGGCGGCGCCGAGTCCGTGCGGCAGCACCGAGCGGGCCTGCTTGAGCGAGTCGATCGTCTTCTCCGGTGCGCGCAGCTTCTTCACCCGCAGATAGCCGAGCAAGGCGAGCAACGCGGTGGTGACGACCATCAGCAGGAACACGATCAGGAACGCGGCCCAGCGGGCCAGCCACACGTCGAGCAGTTCGCCGAGGAAGAAGAAAAAGAAGAACGTGCTGAACAGCAGCACGGTCAGCGCGAGGATGAAGTAGACGCTGCCCTGCAGCCCCTTCTTGATCTCGCCGGTGACCTCGGCCTTGGCCAGCGCGACCTCCGCGCGGACCAGCGTGGACATCTGCTCGGTGGCGTCGCGCACCAGCGTGCCGAAGCTGGCGCTACCGCTGGGATTGGCGTCGGACAAGGGAATGGAGGTCACCGTACGACCGCGCTGTGCGTCGTTCCCGTTACCGCCGTTTGTGAAACTCACTTGGTAGACCCTTCTCCCTGTCCAGGCACTGCTTCCGCCTCACTCTTCTCGTTGTAGCGCACGAGCGTCCCGCCGCGCCTGGTGGACACGCCCACGCCGCAACAGTAGCGCCGAACCGGCGAGCGACGCCGCCATTGATGTGACCAACACAGCGGCCTTCGCCAATTCGACCGCGGAGCCGTCGTCGACGTCGGCCAGCGCGAGTTCTGCCACCAGAAGGCTAACGGTGAACCCGATCGCGCCGAGCACCGACAGGGCGAACATGTCCCGATAGCCCAGTCCGGCCGGGCGCTTGGCCACACCGAACCGGATTGCGAGCCAGCTGATCCCGAAGATTCCGGCGGTCTTGCCCAGCAGTAACCCGAGAATGACGGCCAGCGCCAGCCTGTCGCTGAACAGCTCGCCGAACACCTTGCCGTCCAACGGAACTCCGGAGGCGAACAACGCGAACAGCGGCACGCACAGTCCGGCCGAGATCGGCTGGATCAGGTGCTCCAAGCGGGTGGCCGGCGCCTCGTCCTCACCGGGGTCGGTCCGCACCCGGGTGAGCAAGCCGAGCGCCACGCCGGCCAGCGTCGGATGGATGCCCGCCTCGTGCAGCGCGTACCAGGCCACCAGCGCCAGCGGAAGATAAAGCCACGGTGTGCTGATCCTTTTGTGCTGGGCCAGCGCCCACGCCGCGAAGCAGGCCGCGGCAGCGAGCAGCCACAGCAGCGCCAGCGTCGTGGTGAAGAGAATGGCGATCAGAATGATGGCCAGCAGATCGTCGACCACGGCGAGGCTGAGCAGGAACACCCGCGCGCTCGCCGGGATGCGCGAGCCGGTCATGGCCAGCACGGCCAGCGCGAACGCGATATCGGTGGCGACCGGAATGGCCCACCCGCGATCCATCCCCGGCACGCCGAGGCCGACCACCAGGGCGATCAACGCCGGGGTGACCACGCCGCCGACCGCGGCGACGATCGGCAGCGCGGCGCGTTTCGGGTCGGCGAGTTCGCCGACCACGAGTTCGCGTTTGAGTTCCAGTCCGGCGACGAAGAAGAAGATGGCGAGCAGGCCGTCGGCGGTCCATTCGGCCAGGGTGAGATCCAGGTGCAGCGACGGGATGGCGAGCGTCGTCTGGGTCATGGTCAGGTAGCTGTCGCCCCAGGGCGAGTTCACCCACAGCAACGCCGCGGCGGCCGCGACGAGCAGGATTGCGCCGCCGACGGTTTCGGTGCGGAGATAGCGGGACAGTTCCGAGCGCACTTGCGTGATCACGGGGAACCTTTCGGCAGGGTCGGTCAACGCTGCGACCACGCCATCCACCGATTCGGCTGTCAGGTACGCGACCGCATGCCGACCAGACTTCCCGGCACACCTTACGCAATCCTAACGGGTAGGGCCGGTGACGAATTACGCCACCGGTCCTACCATGCGCTGTCTATCGGTTCGGGTTACGCCTTCGTCGCCCGGATCGCCTCGAAGACGTTGGGGTCGACCAGCGTCGAGGTGTCGCCGAGTTCCCGGCCCTCGGCCACGTCGCGCAGCAGTCGCCGCATGATCTTGCCGCTGCGGGTCTTGGGCAGCTCGGGCACCACGTGGATCTCCCGCGGCCGCGCGATCGGGCTGATCGCGCGCGACACCTCGGCCTTCAGCTCGGCGACCAGCGCCGTGCCGGTGTCCTCGGTCTCCGCGGTCAGGATGACGAACGCGACGATGCCCTGGCCGGTGGTCTCGTCGCTGGCCCCGACCACCGCGGCCTCCGCGACGCCGGAATGCCCGACCAGCGCCGACTCCACCTCGGCGGTGGAGATCCGGTGGCCGGACACGTTCATCACGTCGTCCACCCGGCCGAGCACCCAGAGGTCGCCGTCGGCGTCGAGCTTCGCGCCGTCGCCGGCGAAGTACCAGCCCTGCTCGGCGTAGCGCTCCCAGTAGGTGGCCCGGTAGCGCTCCATGTCGCCCCAGATGCCGCGCAGCATCGACGGCCACGGCTGGTCGAGCACCAGGTAGCCGTTGGCCTCGGTCTCGCCGCGCTGCACCGGCTTGCCCTCTTCGTCGACGACCAGCGCCGAGATGCCGGGCAGCGGTGCCATCGCGGCACCGGGCTTGGTCGCCGTGACGCCGGGCAGCGGGGAGATCATGATGGCGCCGGTCTCGGTCTGCCACCAGGTGTCCACGATCGGCGCGCGGTCCCCGCCGATGACCTCCCGGTACCAGCGCCAGGCTTCGGGGTTGATCGGCTCGCCGACGCTGCCGAGCAGGCGGAGCGAGGACAGGTCGTGGGCGTCGGGGATCTCGCGGCCCCACTTCATGAACGTGCGCACCAGCGTCGGAGCCGTGTAATAGATGCTGACGCTGTACTTTTCGATGATCTGGAAGTGCCGGTGCTCGTCGGGTGAGTTGGGCGTGCCCTCGTAGACCACCTGCGTGGTGCGGTTGGCGAGCGGCCCGTAGACGATGTAGCTGTGCCCGGTGACCCAGCCGATGTCGGCGGTGCACCAGTAAACGTCTTGTCCCGCTTTGTGATCGAAGACGTTGTGGTGGGTGTAGGAGGTTTGGGTCAGGTAGCCGCCGGTGGTGTGCAGGATGCCCTTGGGCTTTCCGGTGGTGCCGGAGGTGTAGAGAATGAACAGCGGATGCTCGGCATCGAAGGCCTGCGCCTCGTGTTCCGGCGAAGCCTGCGCGACGGTGTCGTGCCACCACAGGTCGCGGCCGTCGGTCCACGGCACCTCGATCTCGGTGCGGCGCACCACGAGTACGTGCTCGACGGAATGCGGGACATCGCCGTTCGCGAACAGTGCCTCGTCCACCGCCTCCTTGAGCGGGGCGGACTTGCCGCGCCGCCACTGCCCGTCGGTGGTGATGATCAGCCGCGCGCTCGCGTCGTCGACCCGCTGGCGCAGCGCGGTGGGGGAGAAGCCGGCGAACACCACCGAGTGGGTGAGGCCGAGGCGCGCGCAGGCGAGCATCGACACGATGGCCTCGGGCACCATCGGCATGTAGATGGCGACCCGGTCGCCCGCTTCGAGCCCGAGCTCGGTGAAGTAGTTCGCGGCGCGGCTGACTTCGGCCAGCAGCTCGCGGTAGGTGATCGCGCGCGAATCGCCCGGCTCACCCTCCCAGTGGATGGCGACCTGGTCGCCGTGCCCGTCGAGCACGTGCCGGTCGACGCAGTTGTAGGCGACATTGAGCTTGCCGCCGGTGAACCACTTCGCCACCGGTGCGTCGCTCCAGTCCAGCACCTGGGTCCAGGGCTGATGCCAGTGCAACCGACTCGCCTGATCGGCCCAGAACGCGTCGCGATCGGCCGACGCCTGCTCGTACAGAGCGGCACCGGCGTTGGCCGCCGCGGCGAACTCCGCGCTCGGCGTGTACGAGTCCCTGTGGTCGGCGGTTTCGGTCATCTCGTTTCTTCTTTCCACGTAGCCTGAGCGCACGAATCAAACGCAGCACGTTCGACAGTAATCAACTGTGACCTACGCCGCGTCCGGTCTGTTCACCGGGTTTCGGTCTCGACACGCCGTCGCGTAATCCGCAACGGAGGGTCGGCCCCGGAGACACCGGACGGTCTCTACAGAGGCAATGTTCCGGCCGTTAGGTCATATTTGCGCGATGTTTTTCGTGTTTCGGGCATGTTGCCGGATTGGTAACAAGTGGAACGAACCTTTGTCAATCCGATGACAAGCCCGGTTCTTGTGGATAATCTGCGAGGCACCCAAGGCGGATTGTGCCGGCATGCGCCTGGTGACCTCATGCGCGTGCCAAGGATTCCGCCCTTCTCGAAATCGGGAGAACGCGTTGAGATTCAACAGAGCAATGGCGCTGACTGCGGCAGCACTGCTGGCTACGAGCCTCGGACTGTCCGCATGCTCGTCGGACGACAGTGCCGACGCGAGCATCGTCACCACGAACGGTGGTGAGCCGCAGAACCCGTTGGTGCCCACCAATACCAACGAGAACATGGGCGGGCGTGTCGTCGACCGGTTGTTCGCCGGCCTGAAGTATTACGACGGCAACGGTGTCGCGCACGACGAGCTGGCGCAGAAGATCGAGACGACGGACCGGAAGAACTACAAGATCACCATCAAGCCGGACTGGAAGTTCTCCGACGGCACGGCGGTGACCGCGAAGTCGTTCGTCGACGCATGGAACTACGGCGCCCTCGGTACCAATGCTCAGTTGCAGAGCTACGCGTTCACCCCGATCGTCGGGTTCGACGAGGTGTCGGCGGAAAAGCCCACCGCACAGACGATGTCGGGCCTGAAGGTGATCGACGACAAGACCTTCACCGTCGCGCTCAAGTCTCCGTCGATCGACTTCGAGACCGAGCTCGGCTACGCGCCGTTCTACCCGCTGCCCGAGGCCGCCTACAAGGACATGAAGGCCTTCGGCGAGAACCCGATCGGCAACGGCCCGTACAAGTTCGCCAAGAACGGCGCCTGGCAGCACAACGTGCAGATCGACCTGGTCGCCAACCCGGATTACAAGGGTGGCCGCGCGCCGAAGAACAAGGGCCTGCGCTTCGTGATGTACCAGTCCTACGACACGGCTTACGCCGATCTGATCGCGGGCAACCTGGACACTCTCGACACCATCCCGGACAGCGCGATCACCTCCTACGAGAAGGATCTCGGCGACCGCGCGATCACCAAGCCGACCGCGCAGAACCAGCACATCGGCATCCAGACCAACGTCCCGCACTTCTCCGGCGAGGAAGGCGTGCTGCGGCGCAAGGCGCTCTCGATGGCGATCAACCGGGAACAGATCTGCCAGAACATCTTCCACGGCACCCGGCTGCCCGCGCGTGACTTCACCTCGGCCTCGCTGCCCGGCTTCAACGGCAACCTGCCCGGCTCGGAGTTCCTGAAGTACAACCCGGACGAGGCGAAGAAGCTGTGGGCCCAGGCCAACGCCATCTCCCCGTGGTCGGGTCGGTACGAGATCGCCTACAACTCCGACGGCGGCCACCAGGCCTGGATCGAAGCCGTGGCGAACAGCATCAAGAACACTCTCGGCATCGAGTCGATCGGTTTCCCGTATCCGACGTTCAAGAACATCCGTGACGAGGTGAACGCCAAGACCATCGGCAAGGCGTTCCGCTACGGCTGGCAGGGCGACTACCCGACCATGCTGCAGTTCCTCACCTCGCAGTACTACAGCTACTCCGATACCAACAACGTCGACTGGAAGGTGCCGGAGTTCGACAAGTTGCTCGATGCCGCGCTCGCCGCGCCGTCGCAGGAGGAGTCCTACAAGATCGTCGCGCAGGCGCAGACCATGATGCTGCAGCAGATGGCCGACATCCCGGTGCTCGACTACATCGCCTCGGCCGGTCGGTCGGACAAGGTGAAGTCCGCCGGTCTCGCCTGGAACGGCCTGTTCGACTTCGAAAACATCGAGAAGTAGCCGCTGATCGAGCCGCGCCGCCCTCGGGCAGCGCGGCTCGTCACTGAACCCAGGAGGCGTAAATGGCCTGGTATATCGTGCGGCGTCTGCTTCAAATGATCCCCGTGTTCCTCGGGGCGACGTTGCTCATCTATGCCTTGGTATTCCTCGTCCCCGGCGACCCGATCCACGCCCTCGCCGGCGACAAACCGATGACCCCCGCGGTGGAGGCCCAACTCCGCGCGCGGTACCACCTCGACCAGCCCTTCATCATGCAGTATCTGCTGTATCTGAAGGGCATCGTCACGTTCGACTTCGGCACCGCCTTCTCCGGCAGGCCGGTGCGCGCGGAGTTGGCTCGCGCCTTCCCGATCACCATCAAGCTCGCGTTCATGGCGGTGTTCATCGAGGCCGTCTTCGGCATCGTGTTCGGCCTGATCGCCGGCCTGCGCAAGGGCAAGCTGTTCGACTCGACGATGCTGGTCATCAGCCTCATCGTGATCGCCGTCCCGATCTTCGTGGTCGGCTTCCTCGCGCAGTTCCTGCTCGGGGTGAAGTGGGGGATCGCGCCGGTGACCGTCACCGGTAAAGCGAGTTTCAGCGAGTTGCTGGTGCCCGCGTTCGTACTCGGGTCCTTGTCGTTCGCCTATGTGCTTCGACTGACCCGGAACTCGGTGGCGGAGAACATGTCCGCCGACTACGTGCGCACCGCGACCGCGAAGGGCCTGAGCCGGCGCCGGGTGGTGACCGTGCACATCCTGCGCAACTCGATGATCCCGGTGATCACCTTCCTCGGCGCCGATCTCGGCGCGCTGATGGGTGGCGCGATCGTCACCGAGGGCATCTTCAACATCCCCGGTGTCGGCGGCACGCTGTACCAGGCGATCACCCGAGGTGAACCACCGACCGTCGTTTCGTTCGTGACCGTGCTGATCATCATCTTCCTGGTCTCGAACCTGATCGTCGACCTCCTCTACGCCGCCCTCGACCCGAGGATCCGCTATGCCTGACCTCGAAAAAGGAAAAGGAATCGACCTCGCCGAGAGCGCGGCCCGCGGTAGGCAGACCTACTTCGTCGCCCCGCCCGACGAGGTCGAGGTGCTCGCCACCGACATGGTCGTCGATCAGGGCTCGCCGACCAGCATCTGGTACGACGCGTGGCGGCAGCTGCGGCGCAATCCGATCTTCATCATCGCGGCGCTGATGATCCTGTTCGTGCTCGTCGTCGTCATCTGGCCCGGGCTGTTCACCAGCCAGGATCCGCGGTACTGCAACGGCGACTTCAGCATGAATCCGCGCGGCGGCGGGCATCCGTTCGGCTTCGACAAGCAGGGCTGCGACATCTACGCCCGGACCGTCTACGGCGCACGGGCTTCGGTCATGGCCGGGATCGGCTCCACCATCTGCTTCGTGCTGATCGGCGGCGTGCTCGGCGCGCTGGCCGGCTTCTACGGCGGGTTCTTCGACTCGCTCGTGTCCCGGGTCGCCGAGATCTTCTACGCGATCCCGCTGATGCTGGCCGCGATCGTGATCATGCAGCTGCTCGATTCGCGGACCATCTGGACCGTGATCGTCATCCTGGCCGGGTTCACCTGGCCGCAGGCCGCCCGGATCGCGCGCAGTGCGGTGATCCAGTCGAAGAACAGCGATTACGTCACGGCGGCAAAGGCATTGGGCGTATCCCGAATACGCACGCTGATCCGCCATGTGCTGCCGAACGCGGCGGGCCCGCTGATCGTGGTCACCACGATCTGGCTCGGCGTCTTCATCGTCACCGAGGCCACGTTGTCCTACCTCGGCGTCGGACTGCCGCGCACGATCGTCTCCTGGGGCGCCGATATCGCCTCGGGGCAGAAGGAGATTCGCACCTCCGCGATCCTGTTCTACCCCGCGACGGCCTTGGCGCTCACCGTGCTGAGCTTCATCATGCTGGGCGACGCGGTGCGCGACGCCCTCGACCCGAAGGCGAGGAAGCGGTGAGTGAATTCCGCAGCGCACAGTCGCCACTGCTCGAAATCAAGGATCTCAACGTCTGTTTCACCTCCGAGGGCAAGAAGATCCCCGCGGTCCGCGATGTGAACCTGTCGGTGTATCCGGGCCAGACCGTCGCGATCGTCGGCGAATCCGGCTCGGGTAAGTCCACCACGGCGCACGCGATCATCGATCTGCTGCCCGGCACCGGTCAGGTCACCTCCGGCAGCATCATGTTCGACGGCAAGGACCTGGCGAAGGCGTCCAAGAAGGACGTCGTCGCGGTGCGCGGCAGCGGGATCGGGCTGGTGCCGCAGGACCCGATGTCCAACCTGAACCCGGTGTGGAAGATCGGCTTCCAGATCCGGGAGACGTTGGAGGCCAACGGGATCGCCAAGGGCAAGGCGGCCAAGGAACGCGCTATCGAGCTGCTGCACGAGGCGGGCATGTCCGACGGCGAGCGGCGGGTGAACCAGTACCCGCACGAGTTCTCCGGCGGTATGCGCCAGCGTGCGCTCATCGCCATCGGCTTGGCTTGCCGCCCCAAGCTGCTGATCGCGGACGAGCCGACCTCGGCGCTGGACGTCACCGTGCAGCGGCAGATCCTCGACCACCTCGAGGGCCTGACCAACGAGCTCGGCACCGCGGTGCTGCTGATCACCCACGACCTCGGCCTCGCCGCCGAGCGCGCGGAGCATCTGGTGGTGATGTACCGCGGCCGGGTGGTGGAATCCGGTCCGGCACTGCAGATTCTGCGCGAACCGCAGCACCTGTACACCAAGCGGCTGGTGAACTCCGCGCCCTCGCTCGCCTCGCAGCGGCTGTCTTCGGTGAAGCAGCGCATCGAGATTCGCGAGCAGGCGGTGCAGGTGGCCGAGCAGATCGCGGCCGCCGACACCGAGCTGACCAACGTCCCGGACGACGTCGTGGTGGTCGACAACCTGACCAAGACCTTCAAGATCCGCGGCAGCGCGCCCTGGAAATCGACGGACTTCGTTGCGGTGCAGGATGTTTCGTTCCGGCTGCGGCGTGGCACCACGACCGCCATCGTCGGCGAATCGGGTTCGGGTAAATCGACTGTCGCACAGATGATCCTGGGCCTGCTCGAGCCGACCTCGGGCAAGGTCGTGTTCGACGGCCAGGAAGTGGCCAAGCTGGATCGCAAGAGCGCCTTCGCGTTCCGGCGCCGGGTGCAGCCGATCTTCCAGGATCCGTACGGCTCGCTGGACCCGATGTACTCGATCTACCGCACCATCGAAGAGCCGTTGCGCACGCACAACATCGGTACCGCGAAGGAGCGCGAGACCACGGTTCGTGAGCTGCTGGACAAGGTGTCGCTGCCGTCCACCGTGATGCGGCGGTATCCGAACGAGCTGTCCGGCGGTCAGCGTCAGCGCGTCGCCGTGGCCCGCGCCCTCGCGCTCTCGCCCGAGGTCGTGGTCTGCGACGAGGCGGTGTCCGCGCTCGACGTGCTGGTGCAGGCGCAGATCCTGCGGCTGTTGAACGATCTGCAGGCCGAGCTCGGCCTGTCGTACGTGTTCATCACGCACGACCTGGCCGTGGTCCGGCAGATCGCGGACGACGTGCTGGTCATGCAGACCGGCAAGGTGGTCGAGGCGGCCTCGACCGAGCAGGTCTTCGACAGCCCGCGCGAGGAGTACACGCGCCGGCTGCTGGATGCCATTCCCGGCCGAGATCTGTTGGTGAGCTGAGGAAGTCGGCCTGCCGCGATTGTCGGCAGGCCGAAGAGCGAGGCGGCCATCCTGACCCGGCTGGGTCGGGGTGGCCGCTTCTTTCGCATTCCGGGGTGTCTCGCTGCGCCGCGATCCGGCGGCCTGGCAGCGCGGCGGTCTGCCGGGCCGTGGAGCAGGGCGGGGCTGGGTCGGGCGTCCGGGTGGGCGCAAGTAGCCTCGTGAATCGTGACCGATCCGCTACAGCCCCTCATCGATCTGCCCGGCGTCCGCGCCGCCGCCGACCGTGCCCGCGACGCGCTCGCCGAGGTACACCGGCACAAGGCGAATCGGCGTGGCTGGCCGACCACGGCCGCGGAGGCCGCGGTGCGGGCGGCCCGATCCTCCGCCGCCATCGACGGCGGCAGTACCGAGCTGCCCGCCGACGGTCAGGTCGGCGATCCGATCCTGGCCGGGTCGTTGCGGGTCGGCCAGGCCCTCGACGGCGACGCCCTGCGCAATCTGGTGGGCACCTGGCAGCGGGCGCCGTTGCAGGCGCTGGCCCGGCTGCATCTGCTCGCCGCCGCCGATCTGGTGACCGACGAGGAGGCGCTCGGCCGGCCGCGCGCGGATGCCGGGGTGGCGCAGCGCCTGGATCTGCTGGTGCAGGCGGTGCTCGGGTCGAGTGCGCCCGCGCCGGTGATCGCGGCGGTGGTGCACGGGGAGCTGCTCGCGTTGCGGCCGTTCGGGACCGCCGACGGCGTGGTGGCTCGGGCGGCGTCGCGGCTGGTGGCCGTGTCGAGCGGGCTGGATCCGCACAGTCTGGGCGTGCCGGAGGTTTTCTGGCTGCGGCGTCGGCAGGCGTATCTGGAGGCCGCGGCGGGCTTCGGCAGTGGTGCGGTGGACGCGGTCGGCAGCTGGGTGATGCTGTGCTGCGGGGCGCTGGAGGACGGTGCGCGGGAGGCCGCGTCGATCGCCGATTCGGCGTCGGGATAGGGCCCGGACATCAAAACGGGCGGCGTTGTCGTTGTCGACCTCGCCGCCCGCGTAGCACGGACTACCCGGTTACCAAGCGTGCTGGGTGGGTTGTGTTCTTGCGGCCTCGGCGATAGTCCGAACTCCGACGGTTCATCCCCGCAACCTGTGCGAGGCCCTCGCCGACGAAGACCCGGATTTCGCAGGCCCACAACGCTTCTGCCCTTGTCGCGGCGCGCTCCGCGTGGGTGCCTGGTGCCCGTGCTGGGAAGGGTGGTTGGGAGACTGAACCTTCTCTTCCGGTCCTGCCTTGGCCTTCCGACCTTCCGTAGTTACCTTTCTACCCTGTGACGGCCCTCACATCAAGAGGTGGTAAGACATTCGATATTCGGCGTGTCGATCGGCGTTTCGTGGTTCAATGCCTGGTCGCGAATTCTTCCGCGCTTCTTCAGCAAACCCGTCGGCAAGCAGCCCGCTCTCGCTCGAGCAGCAGGGGTCGCTGCCTCGTGCGCCGTGGCTAAGGGTCAGTTGCGCCGGCGCAGCAATCTATAACTGATAGCGCCGGCCAGCAGCGCGCTCAAGCCGACCACCGCGGTCGCGGCAAGGGTGGTGGACGAGGGCGCCTGGAACCGGGCCCACAGCGACACCGGATTCGAAAAGGTCAGGATCGGCCAATGTTTGGCGATGGCCTCGCGGCGCAGGTTGCGATCCGGATTGACCGCCGTCGGATGGCCGACCGCGCTCAGCAGCGGCAGATCGGTCACCGAGTCGGAGTACGCGTAACAGCGCGCGAGGTCGTAACCCTCACTGGCGGCGAGCTTTTCGATCGCCGCGACCTTGCCCTCGCCGTAGCAGTAGAACTCGACCTCGCCGGTGTACTTGCCGTCCTCGACGACCATCCGGGTGGCTGCGGTGTGCGACGCGCCGAGCACCTCGGCGATCGGGCCGACGATCTCCTCGCCCGAGGCCGACACGATCACCACGTCGTGGCCCCGGATCTTGTGGTCGGCAATGAGATCGGCCGCCTCGGCGTAGATCAGCGGATCGACCAGCTCGTGAAGCGTCTCCGCCACAATGGTTTTCACCTGCTCCACGTCCCACCCGGCGCACATGTTCGTGAGATGCGCGCGCATCCGCTCCATTTGGTCGTGGTCGGCGCCGGAGAGCATGAACAAGAAGTGGGCGTAGCTGCTTTCGAGCACGTCGCGGCGATTCAGCAGGCCCTGTGCGTAGAACGGCTTGCTGAACACGAACGTGCTCGATTTCGCGATCACGGTCTTGTCGAGATCGAAGAAGGCGGCGACGCGTCCGTGCGCGGTGGGTGAGTCCACCCGACCAGCATAGGCGTACGTCCGCCGGCGCTCCGGCCGTGCGGGCGGCGCCGGTGTCCGCGGTGCGGAACTGGGGACCGACTGGGGACGCCGCGGCTGTCGATCATGACGGCCGCCGAAACCGCATCCGCGACCGCGAGCGGGGAGTTTGCCCCGCAGCCGCGGAGCCCGTAATCGCCGTAAAGTTCTGCCGCGACAGACTTGCGTTGTGGGCGGGGCTTGGGTGTAGTATTGCTGGCACCTGGACATAGTCCAGGCGCGTTCAGCCCGACCCCCCGGGGCTGAACCCGACGGCCCCAGCCTCCTCCCCCCCCGGCTGGGGCCGTCCTCTATTCAGGGGACGGTTCGGATCCCCTCGCGCAGCACCCAAAAGTTCTGCACACCCCCGAGCTATCCACAATCGGCGCATCGCCTCTTCTGCCGTCGCCCGAACTCGGCCACGCTCAGCCGCATGAATCTTGAAGTGGCGCCGGACAACAGCAGCCCGCCACCGGCCCTCGTGTTCCTGCACGACCCCCGGCTGCGCGACGAAGTACGCCGCGTCGCCGCCGCGGCCGAACGCGGCCTCGACGAACGCACACTGCCCGTCGGCAGGCACGCGTGGACCGGAGCACCCCTGGTGATCCTGGACACAACCACGGCCCGCGCCGCCGCCGAAGCCGGATATCTACGCCGGATCGGGATCGTCCTGGTCACCGAGGGCGAACCGGCGCTGCTCGACTGGCAGGCCGCGGCGGCCGTCGGCGCCGAGCGGGTCATCGCGTTGCCCGGGGGTGCCGAGGGACTTATCGAGATGTTTGCTGAGTACGGCGAACACCGCACCGGAGACGGTGTCGTGGTCGCCGTCGCCGGTGCCGCCGGCGGTGCCGGAGCGTCCACGCTGGCCGCCGCACTTGCGCTGCGATCGGCCGCCGAAGGGTTCCGTCACGACACCGTCCTGGTCGACGGCGCACCCCTCGGCGGCGGCCTCGACCTGCTGCTCGGCATCGAATCAACCACCGGCCTGCGCTGGCCCGACCTGGTCGTCGAAGACGGCAGAGTCTCCGCCGCCGCCCTGCACTCCGCCCTGCCCACCGCGGCCCCCGGCCTGGCGGTTCTCGCCTGTGGTCGCTGCGGTGCGGGCCGGTTGCCACGCGAGATCGGGCCCGCCGCCGTCCGCGCCGTCATCGAAGCAGGCCGTGCCGCAGGCGATTTGGTGGTTTGCGACATTTCCGGCGAACGCGGCCCGCACGCCGACCAAATGCTCGACTCCGCCGACCTCGTCGTCCTGGTCGTTCCCGCCCGAATCCGCGCGGTCGCCGCCGCCGAATCCGTCTCCGCCCACATCGGCCGCCGAAACCCCAACCAGGGCTTGATAGTCCGTGGTCCGGCACCGGGCGGACTGCGCGGTCCCGAGGTCGCCGAAGTCCTCGACCTGCCATTGTTGGCCGCAGTCCGCGCCCAGCCCGGCCTGGCCGCTCGCCTCGAGCGAGGCGGACTGACCGTGCACCGCCGCGGGCCATTGCGTGACGCGGCAGACGCGGTGCTCAATGTGCTGAGTGCGCCGGCTGGACAGCGGCGATGAGGGCGGGGGAGGTGGATCCGCGACGGCTCGGCGAACTGGGCTGTGGGGGTGCGGTTGTCGAGTGTCGCTCGGGGACAGGGCATTGCACGATGTGCGGTCGATTCCGTCTGAGCGGGGTGGTGCGGAGTCGGCGGCAGGTCAGACGGTTGCGTGACATGTCCAGGAGCGCATTGGTCATCGATCGATGGTGCGGTCGCCGACTTCGTCGGAAGTGCTCCGGCCCCGCCGGATCAGATGCGGCGATGAATGCCGGGCTGGTCCGGCGGCGCGGCATCCGGCATTGCACGACAAGCCGGCTCGTGGTGGCGCGGCGTGGTTATCGATTCCGGCTGGGGGACGGGCCTGTGGGTCGTGTCCGCCGGATGACAGGGGAGTGGGGGCGGCGATGAGTGCGTTGGTGACCTCGGAGTTGTTGGATCGGGTGCGGGAGCGGTTGTCCGGTGGGTCCGGGGATCCGGATCCGGCGCAGGTCGCGGCCGCTATCCGGGCCGAGGCGGGTGGGGTGCTCGGGGACACGGATCTGCTGCGGGCGCTGCGGTTGTTGCAGACCGAGATGACCGGGGCCGGGGTGCTCGAGCCATTGCTGCACGACCCGAGGGTCGCCGATGTGCTGGTGACCGGGCCGGATGCGGTGTGGATAGATCGCGGGCACGGGCTGGAGAAGACCTCGATCACCTTCCCGGACGAGGCGGCGGTGCGCAGGCTCGCGCAGCGGCTCGCCCTCTCGGCCGGTCGGCGACTCGACGACGCGCAGCCCTGGGTGGACGGCAGGCTGTCCGGAACCGGAGCGGCACTGGGTGATTCGTTCGGCGTGCGGCTGCATGCCGTGCTCGCCCCGGTGGCGCACGGCGGCACCTGCCTGTCCCTGCGCGTGCTGCGGCCTGCCACCCAAGGGTTGGACGCATTGGCGGCAGCGGGTGCGGTACCGGCCGACGCAAAGCGGCTGCTGGAGCGGATCATCGCGGCGCGCCTGGCGTTCCTGGTGGTCGGCGGAACCGGTGCGGGCAAGACGACTTTGCTGTCCGGCCTGCTGGCCAAAGTCGGACCCAGCGAGCGAATCGTGTGTGTGGAGGATGCCGCAGAACTCGCTCCACCACATCCACACGTGGTGCGACTCGTCGCGCGCACCGCCAACGTCGAAGGAGTCGGCGCGGTAACCGTCCGCGACCTGGTGCGGCAGGCCCTGCGCATGCGCCCGGACCGCATCGTCGTCGGCGAGGTCAGGGGCGCGGAAGTCGTAGACCTATTGACCGCCTTGAACACCGGCCACGACGGCGGTGCCGGCACCGTCCACGCGAACTCCCCACAGGAAGTCCCCGCCCGCCTGGAAGCCCTTGCCGCCCTAGGCGGAATGGACCGCGCCGCCCTGCACAGCCAACTAGCCGCCGCCGTCCAGGTAATCCTCCACGTCCACCGCCGCCCCGACGGCTCCCGATGCCTCCGCGAAATCGGCCTCGTCCACCGCCCCGAATCCGGCCACATCCACATAACCCCCGCCTGGCACACCTCCGCCCCAACCCCCGCTGCCAACGACCTAACCCAACTCCTCGACGAAAGGCTCACCCGATGACCCCCGCACCGACTACGAAATCGCTGTGTGGCCTGGTTGAACCACGGGGGATCAGTCGTCGGCTCGAAATCCTGTGGGCTGCGCCGATACGAAGGCCACGATTTCGAGTGCTCGGTGAACGTCGCCTGGCCCCGCGATGCGATGGTCATCTGACGATCACCGCATCGACGGTCGCAGCCTCGCGCGCGCAATCGCACTGGGGCCCCGTAGAACCCGGGGTCGGTCGTCGGTTCGAGTTTGTGTCGGCTGCGCCAACGCACATTCCAGGGGCGTGGGTGTTCGTTCAACCTGGTCTGACTCGGCGATGCAACGGTCATCTGACCACTGCCACATCGACAGGCGTAGGTCCGCGCGCACGCTGGGACTGGGTTGAATCACGCGAGGCCGGTCGTCGGCTCGAACCTGTGTCGACTGCTCCGGTGTGGTCGCCGCAGCATCGAGTGTTCGCGTTGTGCGCCGCAGCTGTGGATGGATTCGCCTTGTGGACAACGCAATACGATGGATTGGCAGGTCAGTCGGTGACCGCGCCGTCGGTTCGTCTTGCGTTCGCTTTGCCCATGGTGTCGGACACTGCGTCGCCACGGCGGTGCAGCACGACGGATCGGCAGGCGGGCCGGTGATCGCTGGGTTGATGTGTCTCGCATTGGCTGTGCTCATGGCGCCGGCCGCTGCGTCCCGGCGACGGTTCGAGGTGCTGTTCGCTGAACCTGCTGTGGCGCAAAAAATGCAGCGGGACAAGGTGTTTCGGATTGTCGCAGGTGGTGGGGTGGCGGCCGCTGTGGTGTTCGGGGTCGGAGCGTTTCTTGCTGCGGTGATGGTGGTTGGGACGGTGGGGTTTCGAGTTCGGCGAGGCCGGCTGGATCGGCGCAGGAATGCCGAATGCGCTTATCTGCTGGACGCGTTGGAGGCGGTGATCGGGGAGTTGCGGGTTGGTGCGCATCCGAGTGCGGCGGCGGAGGTTGCGGCGAGTGAGGCGCGCGGTGAATCCGCTGAGGCTTTCGCGGTGAGCGCTGGACGGAGTCGGTTGGGTGGTTCGGCGGCGGAGGGGCTGCGGCATTCGGATTCTATTGTCGCGGCGGAGTTGTCGCGTATCGCTGACGCCTGGCAGGTGGCGGAGCGGCACGGGCTCGCGCTGGCCGAGCTGCTGTCCGCCGCACGCACAGACCTGGCGGGGCGCATCCGTTTCCACGGCCGCACAACCGCAGCCCTCGCCGGTCCCCGCGCGACCGCCGGCGTCTTGGCGGCGCTCCCGCTGCTCGGCATCGGCCTCGGCCAACTGATGGGCGCCGCACCGCTGCACGTGCTGTTCGCCTCGCCCGCAGGCACCATCCTGCTGCCCCTCGGCGCCGCCCTCGCCTGCGCCGGCTTGCTGTGGACCGACGCCATCACCCGAAAGGTCCTCGTATGAAACAACTTTGTCGTCTCCCGCTGGTCTGCCCGCCCAATCGGCTGAACCGGCTCCAAGTCCGAGAGCACACCGCCGTGCCTGCCCGGCGCCGGTGCGTCGGCCGTCCAGCGATCCAACACTCCATCACCTGCAAGAGTCCGTTGTGCAGCAATCGGATTCGACCAGGGCAGTGCTGGAAATCGCGGGCGATCCGGACCGTGGCTGCGTTCAGTCGCTGTCGTTGGATGAGGGATTCACCAGCGGCGCACACGGTCGGCGCAACGGTGACCGGTGGCGTTGCGGTCGATGCCGCCAGGATCGCGGCCGATTCGGATCGCGGCTGTGTTCGGTCGCTGTCGTCGGATGAGGGGTTCACCGGCGGTACATGCGGCCGATCCAACGGTGACCGGTGGCGTTGCGGTCGATGCGGCCTGGGTCGCAGCCTGGCGAGCGCCGCATCCGGCCACGCGGACAGTGCTAGTTCGGTGGAACCGTGGCGCACGACGGACGTCGTCGGCCTGGCCGGCGGGATTGGTCCTGTGCTCGAAGCACATTCGTGTCGTGACATGTGTGAGGAGGTTCAGGGTGGACCGAGTCGCGGGTTACCCGGTTCTGCCGGTCTTGCTGATCGCGGCGGCGCTGGTTCTGTTGCCCGGCCGCGTCGCGGTGAGCCGTCGGCTGCGGGCGCTTTGGCAGCCAGCGGTGACGCACACCGCAAAACCGTTGGCGAAGCGGCAGTTCGATCCACTGGCCTCGGCGTCGGTGTTCGATCTGCTCGCCGCGTGTCTGCGCGCCGGACTGCCGATGGCCGGCGCGGCCCGAGCTGTAGCGCCTGGCGCGCCGGACGTGTTGGGGGAGGCGCTGCGACGGGCCGCGGATCTGCTCGCGCTCGGCGCGGATGCCGCGACGGCGTGGGAGCGGGCGGCGGAAGACCGGGTCGGGCAACCGGGCGCCGAGGAGGTCGAGTCGTTGGCGCGGATGGCGCGGCGGTCAGCGCGATCAGGCTCCTCGCTGGCGGTCGCGGTCGGCGAGTTGGCCGAACAGCGCCGGGCAGCGGTCGAGGATGCCGCTGCGGCACGAGCCGAGCGCGCCGGAGTGCTGATCGGTGGCCCCCTCGGCCTCTGCTTCCTCCCCGCCTTCGTCTGCCTCGGCATCGTCCCCGTAGTGATCGGCCTGGCGGGCCGAGTCCTCGGCGACGGACTCCTGTGAACGTCCTTCAGCGAGTTGGTGTGGCCGAAGTCGTGCGCGCACGGCGTACCCGGCCCAGCGGAAGACACCTGTGCGGATCGGCCGTGCGGGGTGAGGTGAGAGGGGAATCAGGTGGGGATCGAGCGAATGGCGAGTCATGTGGTCTGCGGATCGAGGGCTGTATATACGGAGGTGCGGTTGCGAGTCATGCATGTGGTAGTTGCGGACGAGGGGATGAGTACGGCGGAGTATGCGATCGGAACTATCGCGGCGGCGGCGTTCGGGGCGGTGCTGTACGGAGTGGTGACCGGGGACAGCATTGTGAACGCGCTGACGAAGATCATCGATCGGGCGCTCAACACCGCTGTCTAGTGGGGTTGATAAATCGTTGCGGGGCAACGAGTCTCGGTGACGACCGGGGTTCGGTGACGGTTGAGGCGGCGATCGCGCTGGCGACCTTGGTGGTCGCGGTCGTGCTCTGTATCGGGGCTTTGCTGGCGGCGTCGACGCAGGTGCGCTGCGTCGACGCCGCTCGCGAGGCGGCCCGGCTGTCCGCGCGCGGCGACGAAACGAATGCGATCTCGGCGGCTCGGCGCGTGGCGCCTCCGGCCGCGGATATCTCGGTGCGTAGTGAGGGCAGTCATGTGATCGCCCGGGTCACCAGCCGCGCACCGCTCCTACCGCTCCTGACCCTGCATGCGGACGCCGTCGCATCCCGTGAACCAGGAGCGACACCGTGAGGGCGATCACGTGATCGCCCGGGTCACCACGCGCGGGCCGGTCCTACCGCTGCTGACCTTGCACGCGGACGCCGTCGCGTCCCGTGAACCAGGGGGCGACACGGTGAGGAGATTGCTGGGGCGCTGTCGGCCGAACCGCGGCGGGAGTGCACGGGTGGCAGGGACGCGCACGGCGATTGCGTCCCCTGCCCCTGCCCCTGCCCCTGCCCCTGCCCCTGCCCCTGCCCCTGCCCCTGCCCCTGCCCCTGCCCCTGCCCCTGCCGCTGACCGCGGCCCCGACCCCGGCCCTGACCCCGGCCCTGACCCCGGCCCTGACCCCGGCCCTGACCGCGGCCCCGACCGCGGCCCCGACCCCGGCCCCGACCGCGGCCCCGACTCCGGCCCCGACCGCAGCTCCGGCCCCGACCGCAGCTCCGGCCCCGACCGCGGCTCCGGCCCCGACTTCGGGTCCGACCGCGGCCCCGG
>NZ_VXLC01000010.1 GCF_008704205.1 Nocardia colli
AGACGCCAAGTTCACCTTCACCGGCAAGACAAAACTCACCAAGGCCGACGACAAGGGCGACGAAAAGCCCGAGGTCGTCCTGACCGGCGCCGCAGAAGGCACCGCGGCGGAAGCCTCCGGCGAGTAAAAGCACTACCCGAAAAGGCCCGCCTCTCAATGGGAGGCGGGCCTTTTCGTTCTCGAGCAGATGCACATAAGGTAACCAGGCAATCGTAAAAAATATCATTAACACTGATATTATTGCTCCGAGAGATGATATTATTGGTGCATGTCTGACGAGCAGCTACTCGACCTCGCCGACCTGGCGGAGGGCCAGTGGGGCCTGCTCACCACCGGCCAAGCCGTCGCCAGGGGTGTCACCCCCATGCGGCTCAAGCGCTACGCCGACCGGGGGGTGCTGGTCCGGCTGCGTCACGGTGTGTACCGCCTCGCGGGCGCTCCTGAATCCCCGCTCGAAGCGCTTCGCGCGGAATGGCTTGCGCTGGAACCCAAACGAGGCGCCGCAGACCGGCTGAATGACCCGGTGCCGGTCGGTGTGGTCAGTCATCGCTCGGCCGCGGCCCTGCAGGACCTGGGCGACCTCGACGCCGACGTCCACACATTCACTGTTCCTCGGCGGCGCAACAGCAGTCGCACTCCTGAACTCTCCTTCCGCGTCGGCACCCTCGAGCGTTCCGACTGGCACCGTGTCCAGGGCTTGCCCGTCACCCGCCCACTGCGCACCGTCGTGGATCTCGCCGCTGCCCACACCGACGGCGGTCACCTCGCCACCGTGGTCCGAGACGCGATCCTCAGTGGGGATACCACCTCCCGCCAGGTCGCCGACGCTCTGCGCCCATACGCCCACCGCTACGGCCAGCGCCCCGGCGATGGTGCCGGACTGGTCCGCGATTTCATCGTCGAGGCCGGCATTCCTGCCTCCGCCATCGATATGGCGACCATCCATGCCGCAATGCCCTCGATGCCGTCGACCCAACTCGACGGCATCAATGCGGCCGCGATCAGCGCTCTGACCTCCACTCCTGAGTGGGCAGATCTTCTCGCGGAGATCCGCGATATGGTCGCCCGCAACTTCAGCCCGACACCGAACCTCGCCGCTGAGCCAGCAGCCGTGTATGAGACCGAGGACCGCCCGGCCGAAGGTGCTACCTCGAACGGCGAGGCACCATGCTGAACCAACCCCGCCGATCGGCGTCCGCCTTCCGGATGTCGCTCAACGCCAAGGTCAAACAGGTTGCGCGCGCCACCGGTCGACCAGCCACCCAGCTCCACCGCGAGTTCTACCTACTCAGATTTCTCGGGCGCGTCTTCGCCGACGTCGGCAGCCCCTGGGTACTCAAAGGCGGCAGCGGCTTGCTGGTACGCATTGCCGACGGCGCTCGCTATAGCCGCGACATCGACATCCTGCGGATCGACGTCGACGCAGATCAAGCCGTGACCGAACTTCAGCAGCTCTGCGCCACGCCCAGCGATCTCGATCCGTTGACCTTCGAGGTGCGCCGAGGAAAGAACGACCCCGCCACTGCGCACAGCGCACAATTGGTGACCACGGTCTATTACGGCGCTACTGAACTCCACCATTTCCCCATCGATCTCTCGATCAGGCCTACCCTGGCGTCCGATGTCGACCAGGTCGAACCGGCAACGCTGCTCGAGCTCGACAACTTCGCCGACCTTCCGCCGTTTCGCTGCCTTTCCCTGGCCGATCAGATTGCGGACAAGATCGCCGCGATGTATGAAGTCCACGGACCTAATGCCACGCCGTCGACTCGCTGGCACGATCTGGTCGACCTGCTGCTCATCATCGACAGGTTCCCCATCGATGCGGCCGAAACCATACGGGCACTTCGGATTCAGCAGCAACGCCGTGATCACCTGACCTTGCCCGGTGTCGTCACCAGGCCTGGATCCGGATGGGATGCGGGCTACCCGCGAGAAGCCGCCGGTACCTCGTTGCCGCCAGACCTGCACGGCCTCGACGCCGCGCTGGTCGCGCTCGCAGGGTTTGCCGATCCGCTTCTAGACGGAACCTTGTCTACCGGCACCTGGAACCCTCGCGCCGGGCGGTGGGATACCACCGCATCCAACGAGACTTATTGACTTCACTGCCAGCTCTCCGGTGCCGACCCCGCGCCGGCACCGGAGCGCCGGTCAGTGATCGGCGGTCGCGAAGCGGGCGAGTACGGGGGCGAAGGCTTCGGATAGTTCGCCGGGGATGATCACCTCGTCGATTCCGTATTTTTCCCTGCGGTTTTCGAGCACCTCTGCGGCGGCGGATGGGTCGGCGTCGAGGACGCCTGCCGCGCCTGCGGTCCGCAACTCGTCGATGGTGAGGCCGAGGCGGGTGCTGGTCCAGTACGGGAGCCGGTCGCCGATGCCGATCAGCTGGTGGCTGAACGGGATGTCGCGATCGGTGTGGTCCCGGACGACGCGGACCATGTCGGCCAGCTCTGCCTCGGTTACTCGCGGCCCGGCGGCGAGCAGGATGCGATCGGCGAATTCCGCTGCGGCGGCGAGCATTCGCGGGCCGCTGGCCGCGACGACGACCGGCGGGGGCGGATCGACCTGGGCGCGCACCGCTGCGATGGTGCCGGCCAGCTGCGCCCGGCGTTCGGCCGCGGAACCCCAGGGCATGCCGAGGCGTTCGGCCTCGGAACTCGCCTCCGGCCGGCCCGAACCGATGCCGAGCTCGAACCGCCCGTCCGAAAGCAATTGCAGCGCAGCGGTTTCCCGGACCGTGGCGGCGGCGGTGCGCAGCGGGACGGCAAGCACGTTGGGCCGCAACCGAACCGTGCTGGTGACCGCGGCCGCCGCGGCCAGCGCCGGGAACGGCGACGGCGTGTTCAACGTGTCCGGCAGCAGGATCGTCCGATAGCCCCGCTGCTCGGCATCCTTTGCCGCGCTTGCCCATTCGGCCCCGGAACGCGGGGTGACGACAATGCCGAATTTCATGCTCATTTGACCGGCCGCCGCGGCTCGCGCAGCACGGCGAGCCGGCTGCGGTACTGGTCCTCGGTGATCTCGCCGCGGGCGAAGGCGGTGCGCAGGGCGCCGACGCCGCTGTCCCGGCCGATGAACCGGCGCCGCGCGAAGAACGCCAAGGTGAGGAAGGTGATCCAGAACAGCAGCGGGAAGATCCAGAAGAACGGCCAGGGATGCCAGCCGCCGTCGTAATGGTCGGCGAGGAAGGCGATCGCCTCGGGGTGCGTGGAAATGTTCATGCCGAAAGCCTGCGCCGCCGACCCACCCCCGGACATCGGTCGCGCGGCGCTGCTTGCCGTACGCCGCGGCGCGTATACGGGGGTACGTTGGATGGGGTTCATCGAACCGACCGGGGGTAGCTCATGACCAATCCAGACCTGACCTTGATAGCCGTACTGCTCGACCGTTCCGGGTCGATGCAGTCGATCAAATCCGACACCGAGGGCGGCTTCAGCGCCTTCATCGACGAGCAGCGCAACGTGCCCAAGACGATCGAGGTGACGCTGGCGCGCTTCGACACCGAATACGAGTGCGTCTACGCCAACCGCCCGCTCGCCCAGGTGCCGCCGCTGGACCTGCATCCGCGCGGCATGACCGCGCTCTACGACGCGGTGGGCCGGCTGGTCACCGACGTCGGTGCGGAACTGGCGAAGCGGCCGGAAGCCGAACGCCCGGGCACGGTCATCGTCGTGGTGCTCACCGACGGCCACGAGAACTCCAGCCGGGAGTGGTCGCACACCGCGGTGAAATCGCTGATCACCCAGCAGCAGGACGTCTACAACTGGAACTTCCTGTTCCTCGGCGCGAACATGGACGCGGTCGCGATCGGCGCCCAGATGGGCTTCGACCCGAACAACTCGATCACCTATGCCGCTGCGCCGCAGGGTGTTTCGGGAGTGTTCCGGGCGGCGTCGGCCAGCTCGGCCCGGCTGCAGACCGCCCGGCCCGACGCGCTGCGCCGCGGATTCACCGACGCGGAGCGCGAACAGGCGAATCCGGGCGGCGCGTAGCTACTGCCAGCCCGGGCGCACCACGCCGGATTCGTAGGCCATGACGACCAATTGGGTGCGGTCGCGGGCGCCGAGTTTCATCAGGATCCGGCTGACGTGCGTGCGGGCGGTGGCGGGGCTCATGAACAGCCGCTCGCCGATCTCGGCATTGGTGAGCCCCTCGGCGACCAGCACCAGCACCTCGCGCTCGCGGTCGGTGAGCTCGGAAAGCGTTGCGGGCGGCGGGGTCTTGGCGTGCGCGGAGAATTCGGCGATCAGGCGGCGGGTGACGCCGGGGGAGAGCAGCGCGTCACCGGCCGCGACCACGCGGACCGCGCGCACCAGGTCGGCCGGTTCGGTGTGCTTGACCAGGAACCCCGTCGCGCCGGAGCGCATCGCCTCGAAGACGTACTCGTCGAGTTCGAAGGTGGTCAGCACGACCACCTTCACCTCGGCCAGCTCGGCGTCCTCGGCGATCATCCTGGTCGCGGCGAGGCCGTCGAGGATCGGCATCCGGATGTCCATCAGCACCACGTCGGGGGTGAGGCTGCGGGTCATCCGCACGGCCTGTTCGCCGTTGTCCGCCTCGCCGACCACCTCGATGCCGTCCTGGGCTTCCAGCAGCGCCACGAAGCCGCCGCGCACCAGCGCCTGATCGTCGGCCACCAGGACCCGGATGTCGGTCACGACGCCTCCTACTGCGCCCCGGGCGCGCTGGACTGCTGCGCCTTGTCGCCGGGCCGGATCTGCCGTACGTTGTCGGGGCGGACGGTGTCCTCGGTGCGGCTCGGCGCGGGCCTGCGCTCGCTCGGTTCCATCGGCCGCAACGGCAGTCGCGCCGCGACCCGGAATCCGCCGCTCGGGCGCGGGCCCGCGGTGAGTGCGCCGCCGAGCGCGTGGGTGCGTTCGCGCATGCCGATGATTCCGTTGCCGCCGCCGGTGCCGGTCCTGGTCACCGGTGCGGTCGGGCGGGCGTTGTCGACGGTGATGTCGACCGATTGCGCCGCGTAGCGCACGCTCACCGTGGCTTCCGCGCCCGGCGCGTGCCGCACCACATTGGTCAGCGACTCCTGGATGATGCGCGCGGCCGCCACGTCGATCACGCTCGGCAGCTGCTGCGGCGCACCGATGATCTTGGTGCTCACCGACAAGCCGGCCGCGCGGGCGCGCTGGAGCAGGGTGTCCAGGTCGCCGATGCTCGGTGCGGGATTGCGCGGCGCCGCCGGTCGCGTCTCGGGTTCGGCGGATTCACCGCCGGCCCGGTTCGAATCGTCGTCCGAAACACGTTCGGCGCCAGCGGAATTGCGTCCACTCCAGCCGCGCGGGCGACGCCGGCTGGGCGCGGTCTGCTCGACATCGCTGAATTCGTCTTCGGCACCGGCGGATTCGCCCGCGACAGTGCCGCCGGTGCGGATCGAGTGCAGCAGCGTGTGCACCTCGGCGAGCGCGTCCCGGCTGGCGGTCTTGATCGCGTCCAGCGCGGAGGCGGCCTGCTCGGGCTTTTTGTCGAATAGCTCCAGCGCCACCGAGGACTGCACGTTGATCAGCGAAAGGCTGTGCGCCAGTACGTCGTGCAGCTCGCGGGCGATGGCCAGGCGCTCCTCGCTGGCCCGCCGTTCCCGCTGCGCCTCCTCGTCGCGGCGCGCGGCCTCGGCGCGTTGCCTGCGCGCCTGCAACACGGCCTTGCGCTGCCGAATGCCCTCCACCACGCACAGCAGCACGGTGAGCCAGGCCATCAGCGCGAAGATCTGCCACACGTTGGCGCCGCGGCCGAACAGCGCGGGCACCGGCCAGACCAGCACGAGATAGCCGATCGGCACGAGCGGGTAAGTCCACCAGCGGGATCCGGAGCTCGCGGCGGTCAGGAAGGCGATCACCAAGGAGAAGAAGATCGGCCCGTAGCCGTAACCGAGCGCCAGGTAGGCCATGCACGCGGTGAGCGCGACGAGCAGCACCGGCACCGGCCGGGCCCGCCGCCAGATCAACGCCACCGGCCCGGCGAGTAGTAGCAGGTAGCCGAGGACGTCGAGCGAATTGTCACCCATCCTCTGATTCGCGAATGTGCCGCCGACGATCTGCAGCGCGGCGACCACCAGCGCCACACCCCAGTCCCATCCGAGCGAGCCTCGACTCGAAATGCTCATCCGCCTCTCCGCGTATTCAGGCCAGACACAAGTGCCGAGTCAGTGACGTCGGCGGCCGGCGGTTCCCTTGTGCGCGAGTTAGCTCGTGCCCGGCGAGTTACCCATGTACATGCGAAATCAGTTGTTGTGTTCACAGACAGTAGCGTCTTCGACGCCTTCACGACCGCTGTCGTGCCGCGCCTGTTTCGACCATAACGACCGCGCGGACGTCAGTCGTCGTCCGCGGTACGTACACCGAACGTCGCCGCGCGACGGATGTGGCGGACCTGGTCGGCAGCGGATTCTCGGTGCATGACAGATTCGATCGTGGTCACCCGAGGGTTGACCAAACGCTACGGCGCGCACACCGCCGTCGACGCTGTGAGCATGAGCGTCGCGGCCGGTGAGATCTACGGGTTCCTCGGTCCGAACGGCGCGGGCAAGACGACCACGCTGCGCATGCTGGTCGGGCTCATCCGGCCCAGCGACGGCACCGCGACGGTGGCCGGGCACGCGCCGGGCGATCCCGCGGTGGTCCGCCGGATCGGCGTGCTCATCGAGGGTCCGGGCTTCTATCCGTACCTGTCCGGCCGCGACAACCTGCGAGTACTCGCGAAATACCGTGGCATCGGCACCGCCGAGGTCGAAGCGGCACTGGTCCGTGTCGGCCTGGCCGGCCGGGCCGACGACAAGTTCCGCACCTATTCACTCGGGATGAAGCAGCGGCTCGGCGTCGGCGCCGCCCTGCTCGGCGGGCCGGACCTGCTGATCCTGGACGAGCCGACCAACGGTCTCGACCCGCAGGGCATGGCCGAAATGCGGGAACTGATCACCACTCTCGCCGCCGACGGGCACACGGTGCTGCTGTCCAGCCACATGCTCAGCGAGGTGCAGGAGATCTGCGATCGGGTCGGCGTGATCTCGCAGGGCAAGCTGCTGGTGGAGTCGACGGTGGCCGAATTGCGCGGCGCCTCATCGCTTCTGCTGCGGGCCGAACCGATGGAGATCGCGTTCCCCGCGGTGCGCGAGGTGGTCGGCGAGCGGGCCGCGATGCTGACCTCGAGCGGCATCCGGATCGAGGCGGGCAACGGCACCGCGCCCGCGGTGGCCCGGGCGGTGGTCGCGGCCGGCGCCGATCTGCTGGAACTGCGAATCGACGAAAAGTCCCTGGAAGAAGTGTTTTTCGAAATGACTCAGCTGGAAGTGGCGAAATGACCATCAACGACCTGTGGGCGAGCACGAAGGCGGAGGCGCTGCGGCTGCGGAAGTGGCCGGCGTTCTGGATCATCCTCGGCACCTGGATCCTGTTGAACCTCACCTTCTCCTATCTGTTCAACTATCTCGCCTACACCTCGGGCGAGTCGGGCCGAATGTCGAACGGCCTGCCGAAAGACGCGCTGCTGCACCAGATGCTGCCCGCGGCGGTGCCGGAGGTGTTCACCCAGGGCATGGCGATGTTCGGCGGCGCGCTGATGCTGGTGCTCGGCGCGCTGACCACCGGCAGCGGATATGGCTGGGGCACTTGGAAAACCGTGTTCACCCAGGGGCCGTCGCGGATCAGCGCGGTCGGCGGGGTACTGGTGAGCCTGGTGGTCGTGGTGGCCGGGCTGGTACTCACCGCGTTCGTCGTGGACATCGGGGTGGCGTCGCTGATCGGCGCGACCCAGTCGCAGACGTTGGCGCTGCCGTCTCTGCAGCAGTCGGCGCTCGGAATCCTCACGGGGATCGCGATTCTCGGCATGTGGACGTTGGCGGGCGCGCTGATCGGCACCATCGCCCGCGGTCCGGCGCTGGCCGTCGGTCTCGGCCTGGTGTGGGTGCTGGTGGTGGAGAACCTGCTGCGCGGCGTGGCGTCCATCTTCTCGCCGATCGCGGTGATCACCGACCACCTGCCCGGTACCGCGGCCGGTTCCATGGCGGGGGCGATGCGGACGGTCGGCGCGGGAACGCCCGGTGTGCTCGACATTCTGTCCCGCACCGAGTCGCTGATCATGCTCGGGAGCTACATCGCGCTCTTCGTGGCGGGCACCTTGTGGCTGATGCGCCGGCGCGATCTGGTGTGAGCGGCTGGTGCTGAAAGCCGTTGGCGGACAAACGCCGACGGCTTTCAGCGCGTCTTGCCGAGGATAGAGTGGGCGAGGTCGCGCAGGGCATCGGCGATCTGTGCCGAGGTCAGTCCGCGGCTGCGCTGCTGCTGGTAGATTTCGGCGCCCAGCGGCGCGAGCAATGGATCGACCAACGCGTCCGGTTCCCGAATGTCGCCCGCCAGCAACAGCGCTCGCACATGAGCGAACCAGAACCCGTACGACCCCGTCGCGAACCGCGCCCCGCCGATTTCCGCGCCGAGCACCAAATCGGCGTGCGCGTCCAGCAATTCGACCATCGCGGCGTAGAACGCGGCCAGCCGTTCCGCGGGTGGCGCTCCCGGCCCGAGTGGCGGTTCACCACCGATCAACTGCGCCTGCAATGCCCGTTCGTGTTCGTCGAGCAGGGCGACGGCGATCGAATTTGTATCCGGGTAGCGGCGATACAGCGTGCCGCGGCCGACACCGGCCGCCTTAGCGATGTCGTCCATCGTCACCGTGCGCGGGTCGCGGCTGGCGAACAGCTCGGCCGCCGCGGCGAGCACCTTGGCCCGGTTGCGCGCCGCGTCCGCGCGTTCCGGCGGGGCCGCCGTCTGCCCGCTGAGCAGATCCATGTGCCTGGTCATGCCGCTGACTGTACCCGAGTTCAACGGTAAGTGGACAACGTGTCCAGTTGTCGATACAGTCGATCCCGTCAGTAAATGGACGCTATGTCCAGTTCATTCGAGAGGTTCGTCATGACAACGTTGCTGCACCTGGACGCGAGCGCCCGTACCCGTTCGATCAGCCGCGAGGTGAGTGCCGTCTTCGCCGACGCGTGGCGGGTGCACAACCCGGACGGCAGCTACCGCTACCGGGACCTCGCGGCCGATCCGGTGCCGTTCATCGACGAGGCGTGGACCGAGCTGTGCGACGCGGTGCTCGCGCAGGCCACCACGGATCTTGACCGATTGGGTGAGCTGGTGCGCACGCCGGAGCAGGCCGCGGCGTGGGCGATCGTCGAGCCGCTGCTGGCCGAGGTGCTGGCCGCGGACGTCATCCTGATCGGCACCCCGATGTACAACTACTCGATTCCGGCCGCGCTCAAGGCCTGGCTGGATCAGGTGACCTTCCCGCGAATGTCGTTGGGCCACCGCCGTTTCGTCGTCGCGACCGCCCGCGGCGGCGCGTACTCGCCGGGTGCGCCGAAGGCCGCGTACGACTATCAGGAGCGCTACCTGCGCGACTTCTTCGCGGGCCATTTCGCCGTGTACGACACGGTTTTCGTCAACGCCGAGCTGGCCAATGCCCGGCAGGATCCCGCGCTGGCCCACCTGCGCGACAAGCACGACGAGTCGTACGCGCTCGCCATCGAGTCCGCACGCAGTCTGGCAAAGGAGTACTGAGATGAACTGGGTTGTCCTCGGCATCGCCGGGCTGGTCGAGATCGTCTGGTCGCAGAGCATCAAACCGACGGAGAACTTCACCCGCCTGTGGCCGACCGTGCTCTGCTTCGTGCTCGGCGTCACCGCGGTGTACCTGCTGTCCAGGGCCATGCAGACGCTGCCGGTCGGCACCGCGTACGCCATCTTCACCGGCATCGGCGCGGTGGGCGCGATCGGCCTCGGCATCGTGTTCAACAAGGATCCGCTCAGCGCGGGCCGGGTGTTCGCGCTGTCGTTGATCATCGGTGGCATCGTGCTGGCCCGGGTCACCAATCCCGAGTGACCCGATGCGGCAACGCTTTTCGTGCGAGCGGTCGGGTGGCGAGCCCATCCGCCACGCCGCCGGCCTTGCCAATACGGCGCTCTAGTCTGACCTCGAGACGTGCGGGGGTCGGCTGGCTAAGCTCGGGCTGCATCCAATAATCAGCGAAAGGACCGTGATGCCTACACGTACCGCGCGTACTGCTTGGACCGGCACTCTGCAGGAGGGGTCGGGACAGGTCGAGCTGGCCAGCTCCGGCGTCGGCAAGTACGACGTGTCGTTCCCGAAGCGTTCGGCCGATGACGCCGACGGCACCACCAGCCCGGAGGAGCTCATCGCGGCGGCGCACTCGTCCTGCTACGCGATGGCGCTGTCCGCGCAGATCGGCAATGCGGGCGGCACCCCGGAGAGCCTCGACGTCAGCGCCGACGTGACCCTCGGCCCGGACCCGGCCGGCGGCTTCCGGATCAGCGGCATCAAGCTGACCGTGCGCGGCAAGGTCTCCGGCATCGACGCCGACGCGTTCGCCGCGGCGGCCGAGGCGGCCAAGGCCGGCTGCCCGGTCAGCAAGGCCCTGTCCGGCGTCGACCACATCCTGCTGGACGCGGCCCTCGCATAGTTGCTTGGTTCCCCGCACATCCCTCGGGTGTGCGGGGAGCCATGTACTGGTGCGAAATGTTCAGGCCCGGCGGAAAAATCGGCGGGCGGCCGGGTGATACATCGCGGGGATCGCGATCAGCACCGCGACCACGTGGATCGTGCGGAACAGGCCGATCACCACGGATTCGATGCTGAGGTGCGCGAACAGGTCGCCGAACCGGTCCGCGGACAGCAGCGCCGCCAGCGGTTCGATGATCAGCGACAGCAGGCCGATCACGCCGATGCCGAAGGTCAGCAGGAGCCGGGCCCAGCGGGCGCCGTGCGTCATCCGGATCGCGACGAGGAGCACGACCAGGTAGATCCCCAGGCGCACAGTGAGTCCGGTGGCCAGGCCGGCCACGTCGACCTCGTCGCGCTCCAGCAGCAGCGCGGACTGTTCGATGGCCTCGGCCACCCCGGCCAGAAGCGCGACCACCAGGCCGGCGAACGCGACGAGGACAGGGCGCGGTGGTTGCGCAAGGGCAGTGCCGGTCATGACACCGACACTGCCCCTCGTTTCGCGGATGCGGATCAGCCCGCGGTAGCGATCGACTCTCGTACCGGAGTATCACTGCGCGTGGCGAATTCGCTGAGCGCGGCGAAGCCGAGGGCCAGGCAGGCCCACAGCGTCGCGGTCTCACCGAGCGAGGCCGCCCGGAACTGCCACAGCAGCGCCGCCGGGAAGTCCGCCTTCACCTCGTTGACGCCGGGCAGCAGCACGTAGCCGGCGATGGTGACCAGAACGAACGCGGCCACCCCGCCGATCAGTCGCACGGTGCTCAGCTGGCCGCGCAGCAGCTTGTAGACGTACACGCCGATGCCGACGGCCGCCAGGCCGAGCAGTACCGCGGCCACCCAGAGCAGGGTGCGCTGATTGATCGTCTCCGGATCACCCACCGCGGGCGGGTTCGCCGGATATTTGAAGAACGGCACCGCCACGATCGCGGCCCAGCCGCCGAGCCCGAGCGCGAGCGCGAGCTTCGGCCCGGACAGCGTGCTGTAGCGCCGGGCGAAGTTCGCGACCGAGGCGAAGATCGCGCCGAGCGCGAGACCGGCCAGGCCGAGTGCGAGGAACTGTCCCGCCTTCTGCCCGGTGCGGCTCACCAGGGGCTCTTCCTCGTCGCCGTGCGAATGGCCGCCGCTCGCCTCCGCTTCCGCGCCGGGCGCGTGCTCCGCCGCCGCGGAATTGGCTTCCTCGATGGCGATGGCGGCATTGATCTTCGGTTCACCGACGAAGAAGCCGACCGACGCGGCCAGCAGACCCGCGATGAGACCGGCCAGCAGGCCACGCAGCAGCAAGGCCTTCAAGGAACCGGTCAGGGGAAGTGCATCGGGTGAGCTCAGTGGCACGGAAGCCCCAGCAGGTGGCGTCCGTCATGCATCAGCTCGTGCATGTACATCCCGCTGCGCGAGATGACGCCCTGGTCGAAGCCGACCAGGTACAGCGTGAGCAGTGCGAGTAGAACGACACCGACTGTGACGAGCACAGTGGCCAGAGTTTCGTTTGCCCGGCTCGGCGAATGCGCGATAGCCATGCGGTCCTCCTAGGGATGCGCGTCCCGTCGAATGGGGTGCGAAGATGCCGGTGTCTGGCTTTCCGGCACCCAGGGACTCGGTGCATGGAACACAGTGGCGCGACCGCTCCGGATTTTCACCGAATTACCGCATCACCCTCGCGTTTTGTCATTCGAACTGTGACACCTGGAGGCACCCGACGTCAACACGACCGGCACGGTCGCGCCCCGGCGTCGGGCGAGTCGCCGGGCCGGTTGGCCCGCCCGGCGCGGGTGCTCACGTCAGCCCGCGGGCTTGGCCGCCACGTCCAGCACGACCTCGAATTCCAGCAGCGACGCACCGGTGGACACCGGCTTCTGCCGCTCGCCGGCGTGCGCCTCGCGGGCCGGGCCGTCCCGCCACGCGGTGAACGACTCTTCCGAATCCCACTGGGTGACAACGAAGTACCGGTTGTCCCCGGCGACCGGCCGGAGCAGCTGGAAACCGAGGAAACCCGGTGAGCCCTCCACCGCGTGCGCCCGGTGGGCGAACCGCTTCTCCAGCTCGGGGCCCGCGCCCTCGGGAACCTCGATCGCGTTGATCTTCACAACAGCCATGCGCTCGACAATACGACCCGCGAGCGAGTGCCCGGTATGGGCCGTATCGGGGGTTGTGCGCACCTGTCGGCCCGGCCCGGCAGAATCGGCGGGGTGTTGCATGACGAAGGCGGAGCGGGCGTGCCGATCCTGCTGTTGCACGGGCTGATGGGCAGCGCCCGGACCTGGCACGACCAGCTGGACTGGCTGCGCGACTACGGGCACGTCTACACCTTCGACGCGGCCGGGCACGGCAGGCCGGCGCCGGACGAGCTGACCACCGAGGCGTTCGTCGCCGATCTGGCCGCCGCGACCGCGGGCATCACCGAACCGATGGTGGTGATCGGGCATTCGATGGGCGCGCTGCACGGCTGGGTGTTCGCCGCGACGCACCCCGATCGGGTGCGGGCGCTGGTGATCGAGGACATCGCCCCGGATTTCACCGGCCGGACGGCGACCGACTGGGCGGCGATGATCGAGGCGTGGCCGCAGCCGTTTCCGGACGCGAACGCGGTGCTGAAGTTCTTCGGGCCGGTCGCCGGGCGGTACTTCCTGAACTCGTTCGAACACGGGCCGGACGGGTATCGGCTGCACGGCTCGGTCGCCACGTTCCGCGACATCTCCGAGGAATGGGGGAGTCGCGACTTCTGGCCGCAGTGGCACGCCATCCGGGTGCCCGCGCTGCTGCTCGAGGGCGAGCACACGATCACCCCGCCCGGCCAGATGCGGCAGATGGCCGAGACGCATCCCGACGCCGAGCATGTACTGGTCCCGGGCGCGGCCCATCTCGTGCACGACGATCAGCCCGAGCGGTACCGCGCCGCCGTCGAACGCTTCCTCCGCCGCATCCTCGCCGAGACGCACGCTTCTTGATTTCCCGCACCGAAAATCGCACGCAATTCTCGGTGCGGGAAATCAGAAAGCGTGTGGCGCTGGGGCGTTCGGCCGCGACCGGTCAGGGGGCGTTGCCGCCCTCGCCGGCGAGCGCGAACAGGCCGTCCACGGTCTGCTCGATCAAGCCGTCCACCAGCAGCGAGTCGAGCGCGCGGGCGCGCTGGCCCGGATCACGGGGCCAGGCGAGATCGAGCCGCACCTGCTCGACCGGTCCCGTCGCGCCACGGAGCACGTCGAGCAGCCTGCCCCGCGCTTGGCGGTCGGTGCCCTCGTACTTCTGTGTGCGACGGACGATTTCGGAGACCGGACGCCCCGCCGCGACCCATGCGCAGGTCGGCAGCGGGCACCGTGAACAGTCCGGAGTGCGCGCCGTGCACACCGTCGCGCCCAGTTCCATCAGCGCGGCCGAGAACACCGCCGCACGATCGATCTGTTGCGGCAGCAGCGCTTCGGTCTCCGGCAGATCCCGCGATGACGGATTCCCGGCCTCTGCCCGCCCGTGTACGGCCCGGGCGACAACCCGACGAACGTTGGTGTCCACCACCGGAACTCGTTGCCCGTAGGCGAAACACGCGACCGCCCGCGCCGTGTACGCCCCGATTCCTGGCAGGCCGAGCAGCACGTCCACATCGGCGGGCACCTCGTCGCCGTGCTCCGCGGCCAGCACCCGCGCGCATTCGTGCAACCGCAGCGCCCGCCGCGGGTAACCGAGCTTGCCCCACGCGCGCAACACCTCGGCCTGCGAGGAGGCCGCCATGGCCGAGGGCACCGGCCAGCGCGCCACCCACTCCCGCCAGATCGGCTCGACCCGGACCACCGGGGTCTGCTGCAACATGATCTCGCTCATCAGGATCTGCCACGCGGTGACCTCGCGGCGTCGCCACGGCAGGTCGCGTGCGGTCTCCGCGTACCAGTCGAGCAACACGTCGGCATCGATGCTGTTCGGTGCTTTCCTCACGGTTCCTGTCCTATTGCCGCCGGCCGGTATTTGCCGACCCGTAACCAAACGAACTGGCTGGTAACACAAGCCTTGTGCACAATGGTCGGTATGCCTGATTCAAATCCGGTCACTGCCTGGAAGTCTCTGCGCGAAGGCAACGACCGCTTCGTCTCCGGTGCGCTGCAGCATCCTAGCCAGGGCGCCTCCGACCGAGCCAAGCTCGTCAGCGGCCAGCATCCGTCCGCGATCCTCTTCGGCTGCGGTGACTCCAGGGTCGCCGCCGAGTTGATCTTCGACCGGGGGCTCGGCGACATGTTCGTGGTGCGCACCGCGGGCCACGTCGTGGACAGCTCGGTGCTCGGCTCGATCGAGTACGGGGTGGAGGTGCTGAATGTGCCGCTGATCGTGGTGCTCGGGCACGACAGCTGCGGCGCGGTGAAGGCCACCATCGATGCGCTGGACGGCGGCGAAGTACCGGGCGGATTCATCCGCAGCGTCGTCGAGCGGGTCACGCCGTCCATTCTGATCGGCCGCCGCGAGGGCCTGTCCACCGTCGACGAGATGGAGGCCAGGCACGTGGTCGAGACGAGCCGGTTGCTCATGCAGCGATCGATGATCATCTCGCAGCGTGTCGCGGCCGGCGAATTGGCGATCGCCTGTGTCACATACAAACTCGCCGACGGACAGGTGAAGTTGCAGCGTGTCGTCGGCAACATCGGCGAGCTCGCCTGAGCCGTCCGGGTCGGTGTCAGCCCAGCGTGCGGGCCGGAATTGGATCGCCACGATCGCGTAATCCGGACCGACACGCCGGGCGTATGAGTCGTCGCGCCCGGTCGTGCCCTTACCGTTGAGGCGTGCTGGAACCGAATGGACCGCTGCCACCGGAGATCTATTGGCGTCGACGCGCATTGGCGATCGGTGCCCTGGTCGTCGCGCTGGCGCTGGTCATCTGGCTCGTGCTGACGGTCTCGCGCGGCGGTGACTCGCCCGGTGACTCGAAGCCCGTCGCGGCCGGTTCGTCGTCCGTGACGCCGAGCAAGCCCGCCGACGCCTCGACCACCAAGGCGGCGGGCCCGGCCGAATCCAGCGCCGCGGCGTCGCCGAGCGTCGCCTCGACCGCCTCGAACGAGCCCGCGGTGGGACCGGGGCAGTGCGCGGATCAGTCGCTGGCGATCAAGATCAGCGTGGACCAGCCGACCTACAAGGTCGGCGAGCAGCCGAACTTCCGCTTCGTCATCACCAACATCTCCAGCTCGGTCTGCCAGCGGGACATGAACCTGGCGCAGATCCAGGCGTCGGTGCTGTCGCTGGACGGTCAGCGCCGATTCTGGACGAGTTCGGATTGCTCGCCGGTCGACGAGTCGAACCAGCGGAACCTGAAACCCGGTGAGCAGGCGCTGTTCACGGTGCGCTGGTCGGGCACCACCTCGCAGCAGGGCTGCGTCGGTGAGCGGGTGCCGGTGCCCGCGGGGGCGTATCAGGTGATCGCGCAATTCGGTTCGCTGCACAGCTCGCCGGAGCCGTTCAACCTGACGCCTGCCTGAGCCCTCCCGGATTCGGCCGGGCCGATCAGAAATCGGGTGCCACTTCCTTCTCTTCCTTCGGCGCGCGCCGCTTGCGCGTGCCGGTGATGCGGATGGCCGAGCGCACGTCGGCCACCTCGTGGATCTTCATGCCGCCGCGTTTGAGCGGGGTGTAGCCGGGCGGCACCAGCGCGGTGGTGAAGCCGAGCCGCTCGGCCTCGGCCAGCCTGCGTTCCAGCCCGGTCACCTTGCGTACCTCGCCGGCCAGCCCGACCTCGCCGAGGATCACCCAGCCCGCCGGAATCGCCACCTCGGAATTGGCGCTGGCGATGGCGAGCGTGATGGCCAGGTCGGCCGCGGGCTCCAGCAGCCGCATGCCGCCCACCGTCGCCGCGTAGACGTCGGACTTGCCGAGGAACACCTTGCCGCGGCTCTGTAGTACGGCCAGCACCATCGCCACCCGGTTGTAGTCGAGCCCGCTGACCGCGCGGCGCGGATTCGGGATCTCGGTCTCCACCGTCAGCCCCTGCACCTCGGCCACCAGCGGCCGCTTGCCGTCCATCGCGACCGTCACCGCGGTGCCCGACACCGAATCGGTGCGGTGGTGCAGGAACAGCCCGGACGGGTCGTCGACGCAGGCGATGCCGTCCTCGTGCAGCTCGAAGCAGCCGACCTCGTCCGCGCTGCCGAAGCGGTTCTTCAGGCCGCGCACCATGCGCAGCGAGGAGTTCTTGTCGCCCTCGAACTGCAACACCACGTCGACCAGGTGTTCCAGGGTGCGCGGGCCCGCGACATTGCCGTCCTTGGTCACGTGCCCGACCAGCAGCACCGCGATGCCGCTCGCCTTGGCCAGCGAGGTCAGCGCGGAGGTCACCGCGCGTACCTGGGTGACGCCGCCGATCACGCCGTCCACCTCCGGCGCCAGCATGGTCTGCACCGAGTCGACCACCAGCAGCGTCGGCTGCACCTGCTCGACGTGCCCGAGCAGGACGGAGAGATCGGATTCCGCGGCGAGATAGACCCGTTCGTGCACCGCGCCGGTGCGGTCGGCGCGCAGGCGCACCTGTCCCGCCGATTCCTCCGCGGTGACGTAGAGCGCCTTCGCGTCGTTCTGCCTGGCCCAGCGGTGCGCGACCTCGAGCAGCAGGGTCGACTTGCCGACGCCCGGCTCGCCGGAGAGCAGCACCACCGAGCCGGGGACCACGCCGCCGCCGAGCACCCGGTCGAGCTCGCTGACCCCGGTCGGCTTGGCCCTGGTGATCTGCGAGTCGATGGTGGAGATCGGCGCGGCGGCGGTGCTCGGGAGCATCGCGCGCCGGGCGGGCGCGCCCGCACCCGTCGGCGCGACGGCTACCTCGTCGACCGTGCCCCACGCCCCGCAGTCCGGGCACTTGCCCACCCACTTGGCGACCTCGTGCGTGCAGGCGGAGCACCGGAAGATCGACTTGGTCTTGGCCACACGCGCACCTTACGTACCGCGTCCGACAAAACCCGCCCGTCCAGGCCCGCAGACGGCGCGTGGCCGGGAAAACGAACGGCTGCCACATCCAGCAGGTGTGGCAGCCATCTCCGTAAGGGGGCTAGACGCTCAGTGTCCGCCCTTGTGCTCGGCCTCGGTCGCGCCGGACTTGTCCGACTCCTGCCGGGCGGTGGCAGCGCCCGCGTCGACCGGCACCTGGACCTGGACGGTGCCGTTCTGCTTGAAGTTGAACGCCACGTTGTAGGTCAGGCCCGGGGTGATGTCCTTGGTCAGGCCGGTGATCTCGATCAGGATCGGGCGCGCCTCGGGATCGACGGTGGCCTCGGCGACGTCGGCGTGGTCGGCGCCGTGCGCGTCCGGCTTGGCCGAGGTCGGGGCGGCCGAACTGGTCGGCGCGGCGTGCGCGTCGCCCGCGGGTGTCGCGGCCTTGACCGGCTTGGTGGCCGCGACCACGGTTTGCTGGGGGGACAGCTCGACCGTCGACTTGCCGGCCGCCGGGGTGATCTTCACGGTGCCGAGGTCGGTGGTCAGGCTGGTCAGCTCGTCCGGCACGGACGGGCTGTTGTTGATGATGGACAGCGCGATGATCGCCTTGCCGCCCTTGGTGTTGTTGTATTCGGTGCCCTGGGCGGGGAAGACGATGTGCACGTTGCGCAGCGCGACCTTGCCGATGTCGGCGTGGTTGCCGTTGATCGCGGCCACCTGGTCCGCGGTCTGCGAGATCTGGCCCGAGCTACAGCCGGTCAGCGCGATAGCCGCGCCGGCGGCGAGTGCGGCAACCGGCACCATGCGACGTCGCGCCTTCTTCAGGGCGGTCACAGCTTTCAGGGCAGTCACGGGTTGTCCCTCCATGTCGACCGGGCTCATCTCCGTAAGGAGAGTAATAACTAGGCAGCGTAGTAGTTCCCGCTACGGACCGGGAGCCGGGGCTCGCGACGCGCGGGTCGGTTGGTAACAGATCGGTCGAGCATCGGCGGATCGCGAACGCACTGCCAGCTCAGGTCGGGGGGCCGGGACGGGGGCAGTGCGGGGAGGTAACCCGTTCTGGCACAACGTAATGCACACCGACCCCGTTCTGTCAAGCCCCACCGCTACCTCGTTGTGGCCCTGACCTGCACAGTTGATCGCGCCGTTACCGAGTCGCATGTTAAACTGTGAACATCGAAAGGGGCACGGGACACATGATTTTTAAGGTCGGAGACACCGTCGTTTACCCCCACCACGGAGCGGCGCTGATCGAAGCTATCGAGACTCGCACCATCAAGGGTGAGCAAAAAGAGTATCTGGTCCTGAAGGTCGCCCAAGGCGATCTGACTGTTCGGGTTCCCGCTGAGAATGCTGAATACGTCGGCGTACGTGATGTCGTCGGCCAGGAAGGTCTCGATCGAGTCTTCCAGGTATTGCGCGCGCCGCACACGGAGGAGCCGACCAACTGGTCCCGCCGTTACAAGGCCAACCTGGAGAAGCTCGCCTCCGGCGACGTGAACAAGGTGGCCGAAGTCGTCCGCGACCTGTGGCGTCGTGAGCAGGATCGTGGCTTGTCCGCCGGTGAGAAGCGGATGCTCGCCAAGGCCCGGCAGATCCTCGTCGGTGAGCTCGCGCTCGCCGAGGGGACCGATGACGGCAAGGCCGAGACGCTGCTGGACGAGGTCCTCGCCGCGGCTTCCTGACCGTGAACAAACTCGACAACGGTGCTCGTCTCACCGACGGAACCGTCGTTGCTCTGGTGCCTGCCGCCGGTCGCGGCGTCCGCCTGGGTGAAGCCACACCCAAGGCGTTCGTCCCGGTCGGCGGCAGCCCTATGGTCCGGCTCGCCGTCGAAGGTTTGATCGCCTCCGGCGCGGTCGACCGGATCATCGTTATGGTTCCCGCCGAATTCGTCGAGAGCGCCGTTGCCCTGCTGCCGCCCTCGGATTCGGTACACGTGGTCGTCGGCGGCGCCGAACGCATCGACTCGGTGCGGGCAGGTCTCGCCGCCGCACCCGAGGCCGCCTACTACCTCGTGCACGATGCCGCACGGGCGCTCACCCCGCCCGCGCTCATCGCCCGGGTCGCCGCCGAGTTGCGCGCCGGACATCTCGCCGTGGTCCCCGCGCTTCCGGTCGCCGACACGATCAAATCCGTCGACGCGGCCGGCGCGGTCACCGGCACGCCGGATCGCGCCCAGCTCCGCGCCATCCAGACCCCGCAGGGCTTCGCGGCCGGACTGCTCCGCTCGGCCTACCTCGCCGACGGCGTCCAGGCCACCGACGACGCCGGGCTCGTCGAACTGCTCGGCGCGCAGGTGCACACCATCCCTGGCGACCCAATGGCTTTCAAGATCACCACTCCGCTCGACCTGTTGCTCGCCCACGCGGTGCTCGACGGCGCGGACCTGCGCCGGGCGGTGGCTCAATGACCGAGCGCAGCGCGGTGGCGAATATGCGCGTCGGCATCGGCAGCGACGTGCACCCCATCGAACCCGGCCGCCCCTGCTGGATGGCCGGGCTGCTCTTCGACGGTGACGACGGCTGCGCCGGCCACTCCGACGGCGACGTCGCCGCCCACGCGCTCTGCGACGCACTCCTGTCCGCCGCCGGACTCGGCGACGTCGGCGCGGTCTTCGGCACCGGCCGCCCGGAATGGGCGGGCGTCTCCGGCGCCGCCATGCTGAAGGAAGTGCGCAGGCTGCTCGACGAGGCCGGCTTCGAGATCGTCAACGCGGCGGTCCAGGTGATCGGCAATCGACCCAAGATCGGCCCGCGCCGGGCCGAGGCCCAGCAACTGCTCGGCGAGCTGCTCGGCGCCCCGGTCTCGGTTTCCGGCACCACCACCGACGGCCTCGGACTGACCGGCCGCGGCGAGGGCATTGCCGCCATGGCAACCGCCCTGCTGCAATCCTGTCGCTGACCCCGCTCCGACGGACCCGAGCCGGTCCGGGTACAGGTCTATCTACCAGCTAGGATCGAACGCCGTGACGCTGCGCCTTTTTGACACCGACACGCGAACCATGCGCGACTTCGCGCCCTTGGTTCCCGGCCGTGCCTCGGTGTACCTGTGTGGTGCCACCGTGCAGGGCGCGCCACACATCGGCCACGTGCGCAGCGGCGTCGCCTTCGACGTGCTGCGCCGCTGGCTGCTCGCGCACGACTACGACGTGTGGTTCATCCGCAACGTCACCGACATCGAGGACAAGATCCTCAACAAGGCCGCCGAGGCGGGCCGGCCGTGGTGGGAGTGGGCCGCCACCTACGAGCGCGCTTTCGACAACGCCTACGAGACCCTCGGCGTGCTGCCGCCGTCCGTCGAGCCCCGCGCCACCGGCCACATCACCCAGATGGTCGACATGATGCAGCGGCTGATCGAGCGCGGGCACGCCTACGCCTCCGAAGGCAACGTCTACTTCGACGTGGTGAGCTACCCCGATTACGGCAGCCTGTCCGGTCACCGCCTCGACGACGTGCACCAGGGCGAGAGCGCGGGCGAGGGCAAGCGCGACCCGCGCGACTTCACCCTGTGGAAGGCCGCCAAGCCCGGCGAGCCCACCTGGCCGTCGCCGTGGGGTCCGGGCCGGCCCGGCTGGCACCTGGAATGCTCCGCGATGGCCGAGTTCTACCTCGGCCCCGAATTCGATATCCATTGCGGCGGTATGGATCTGGTGTTCCCGCACCACGAGAACGAGATCGCCCAGTCGAAGGCGGCCGGCGACGGCTTCGCCCAGTACTGGCTGCACAACGGCTGGGTGACCATGGGCGGGGAGAAGATGTCCAAGTCGCTGGGCAACGTGCTCTCCGTGCCGAACGTGCTCACCCATGTGCGCGCCGTGGAGCTGCGGTTCTACCTCGGCAGCGCGCACTACCGCTCGATGCTGGAGTACTCGGACAAGGCGCTCAACGACGCGGCCCAGTCCTATCAGCGCATCGAGGCGTTCATCCACCGCACCGCCGATCGCGCGGGCGACATCCCGGTGGGCAAGTGGACCGATGCGTTCGCCGCGGCCATCGATGACGACCTCGCCGTGCCGAAGGCGCTGGCCGAGATCCACCGTGCCGTGCACGAGGGCAACAAGGCCCTGGAATCGGGCGCGATCGACAGCGCGCGGGACCTGGCCGGACAGGTCCGCGCCATGCTCGGTATTCTTGGTGTCGACCCGCTGGATCCGCACTGGTTCACCCCACGCGACTCGTCGGCGGCACTGGGCGCGCTCGACGTGCTGGTGCGCGCCGAGCTCGACCGCCGTCAACAGGCGCGAGCAGACAAGGATTGGGCGAGCGCCGATGCCGCCCGCGATCGATTGCAGGCAGCCGGAATCGAGGTCACCGACACGCAAAACGGTCCCGAATGGGCCCTTGGCGCTGCGCCGCTCACGGCGCCGGACGCGCTACAACCTGGAAAGGCCAAGTAATGGCAGGCAATTCGCAGCGTCGTGGTGCGATCCGCAAGGGCGGGACCAAGAAGGGCGCCGTCGTCGGCTCCGGCGGTAAGCGCAGGCGCGGGCTCGAGGGTCGCGGCGCGACCCCGCCCGCCGAGGCGCGCACCAAGCATCCGGCGGCCAAGCGCGCCGCCGCCGCGGCGAAGGCCGCGGCCAAGGGCGGCGGCGGACCGCGCGGCAGCGCGGGTCGCGCCGCCGGCCGCAAGGACGACGACAGCCCGGAGATGGTGCTCGGCCGCAACCCGGTGGTCGAATGCCTGCGCGCGGGCGTGCCCGCCACGGCGCTGTACGTCGCGCTCGGCGCCGAGAACGACGAGCGGCTGACCGAGAGCGTCAAGATGGCCGCGGACGCGGGCATCTCCATTCTCGAGGTGCCGCGCGGCGACCTGGACCGGTTGAGCGCCAACGGCATGCACCAGGGCGTCGCCCTGCAGGTGCCGCCGTACCGCTACGCGCACCCGGACGACCTGCTCGCCGAGCTGCGCAGCACGGCCGAGCCTGCGCTGCTGGTCGCCCTCGACAACATCACCGACCCGCGCAACCTCGGCGCGGTCATCCGCTCGGTCGCCGCGTTCGGCGGCCAGGGCGTGCTGATCCCGCAGCGGCGCAGCGCCAGCGTCAGCGCCGTCGCCTGGCGCACCAGCGCCGGCGCCGCGGCCCGGCTGCCCGTCGCCCGCGCGACGAATCTGACTCGCACGCTGAAGGATTGGGCGGCGCAGGGCATCCAGGTGGTCGGCCTCGACGCGGGTGGCGACACCACCCTCGACGACTTCGACGGCCGCGAACCCACCGTCATCGTGGTCGGTTCGGAGGGCAAGGGCCTCTCGCGCCTGGTCCGGGAGAACTGCGACTCGATCCTGAGTATCCCGATGGCCGGCCCGGTCGAATCGCTCAATGCCTCCGTGGCCGCGGGCGTCGTGCTCGCCGAAATCGCGCGCCAGCGCCGCTACTGACCGATCGCGAAACGCCCCCCGGCACACGGCAATAGACGCGGTGGGGCGCGTCGGCACCGTAGAATTCGCGTCGTGGTCATACCGAACCAGCCCATCGGCAATCCGATCGAGCATCCGAACGCGACGGCGGTGCTCTGGCTCGGGGTGGCGAGCGTGCTCTGCTGCGGCGTGCTCGGTCCGGTGGCGTGGGCGATGGGCAAGCGTGCCCTGGACCAGATCGAGGAGTCCCACGGCGCCTACGGCGGGCGGGTTCAGGTGGTGGTCGGGTACATCCTCGGCATCATCGGCACCATCTTCATGATCATCTTCGGGGTGCTCTATCTGCTGATCCTGTTGGGCGGCAACGCTTAATCGAGGCTGGGGCGTTCCTGCTCCTCTTCGGCGTCCCAGGCCGGCCATTCCTCGCTGACGCTGCCGGTCCAGTTGGGTTGCCTGCGTTCCTTGAACGCCGCCATCGCCTCGCCGCCGTCGATGCTCTTGCTGACGTGCGCGTTCAGGTCGGTCTCCAGCTGCCCGACCATGGCCGGGCTCATCCCGAGCCCCTCCCACAGCAGCCGCTTGGACATGGCCACCGGCAGCGGCGCCGACCCGTTGGCGATGTCGTGCGCGATCGCCAAGGCCATCGGCAGCACCTCGCCGCCGGGCATGCTGCCGTTGGCCAGGCCCATCGCCTTGGCCTCGTCGCCGTCGAAGGTGCGACCGGTCAGCATGATGTCCGCGGCGTTGGCCATGCCGACCAGGCGGGGCAGCGTCCAGTGCGAGTAGCCGTCGGCCACCACGCCGCGCCGGACCTGGTTCAGCCCGTAGACCGCGTCCCGCGCCATGTAGCGCAGGTCGCACTGCAACGCGAGGGCCAGCCCGATGCCGACCGCGTGCCCGTTCACCGCGGCGATCACCGGCTTGCGCACCCGCCACGGGGCCGGCTCGATGGTCGCGCTGACGTCGCCGACCCGGCTGGACAGATCCGCGCCCGCGCAGAACGCGGGCGGCGTCCCCGTGATCACCACGACCCGGATATTGTCCTCGTCATCGCAGCGCTGCAACGCGGCGCTCAATTCGGCGGCCATCGCCGGGGTGAAGGCGTTCTGCTGAGCGGGCCGATTGAGCGTGAGCACGGCGATGCCCGCGGAGACATCGACGTGCAGTTCCGAACTCATGCCAGCATGTTAGTCGAGGTGGCCCCGCCCTGACCCGGGCCCGAAAAACCTCGCTCAACCACGCAGTACTTTGCGCCCGATCGCGTACTTGTGCACTTCGGTCGGACCGTCGTAGAGCCGGAACGCGCGGATGTCGCGGAAGATCATCTCGACCACCGTCTCGTCGCTGATGCCGATGCCGCCGAGCACCTGCACGCACCGGTCGGCCACCTTGAACAGCTCCTCGGAGACGTACGACTTCGCGATCGAGCTCTCGTGCCGCGCCTTCTCGCCCTGATCCATCAGCCAGCAGGCGTGCCAGATGGTCAGCCGGCACTGGTGCAGTGCGATCTCGTTGTCCGCCAACATGAACGACACGCCCTCGTGCTCGCCGATCGGCTTGCCGAACGCGGTCCGGGTGCGCGCGTGCGCGACCGCGATGCTCTGCGCCCGCTCGGCCGCGCCGAGCCAGCGCATGCAGTGCGTGAGCCGGGCCGGGGCCAGCCGCAGCTGGGCGTAGCGCAGCGCCTGGCCCGCGTCGCCGAGCAGGGCCGATTGGGGCAGCGTCAGGTTGTCGAACCGGACGACGCCGTGCCCGGCCACATAGTTGCGGTCCATCGTGTTCATCGTGCGTTCGATGACGATGCCCGGCTGATCGCCGTCGGTGAGGAACAGCGTGGGGCCGGCGGGCAGGTGCGGGTTCTCCGCGAGCCGGGCCATGATGATCCAGGTCTTGGCGCCGTTGGCCCCGGTGATCAGCCACTTGCGGCCGTTGACGGTGAAGTTCTCGCCGTCGAAGGTGGCGGTGGTGGCCAGCTGGGCCGGGTCCGAGCCCGCGCCGTCCGGCTCGGTCATGGCGAACACCGAGCGGTGCTGCCCGGCGACCATCGGCGCGAGGTGGCGCTCGACCTGCTCCGGGTTCGCCACCTTGGACAGCAGGAACATGTTGCCCTCGTCCGGGGCCGCGCAGTTCATCGCGATCGGGCCGAGGGTGGACCAGCCGGCCGCCTCGTAGATCACCGCCTGCTCGATGTGCGAGAGCCCGCGCCCGCCGAGCGACTCCGGCGCCTGCACGGTGAGCAGCTTCTCCGCCCTGGCCAGCTCGACCAGCTCCTGGCGCAGCTCGTCGGTCGGCCCGTGCGCGGTGAGCCGCGGATCCCGTTCGAACGGAACGATCTTGTCGATGACGAACTGGCGTACTCGATCGCGTTCGGCGGCGAGCTCGGCGGGCATCGAGAAGTCGATCATCGTTGGTCACCAATCGTTCGGAGGGTGCTTGCGTCGAGCATACGAAACCCTGGCCGAGCGACTGAAGGCACCCGCCATCAAAGCCGCCCGACGGGCCGTTCCGAACGTTATGCACCCGACGGCGCAGGCGCGTAGAGATCTGCGGCCATGTTCCGCCCGGACCTCAGCGGGCGCGGGCGACCTGCCGGCGCCGGCTCCCGATCACCCGGCAGGCGAGATAGATCAGGAACGAGATCGTCGTGACGAACGTCGACACCGGAACGCCGGGCGCCAGCGACAGCAGAATGCCGCCCACCGCGGCGATCTCGGCGAAGATCACGGCGAACACGGTGGCCCGCACCGGATTCGCGGTCAGCTGCGCGGCCGCGGCGGCGGGCGTGATCAGCAACGCGAGCACCAGCAACGCGCCGACGATCTGCACCCCGAACGCCGCGGTGATGCCGAGCAGCACGGCGAACACGATCGACAGCGCCCGCACCGGAACCCCGCGCGCCACCGCGACTTCCGGGTCCGAGCTGGCGAACAGCAACGGCCGGTAGACGATCGCGAGCACCGCGAGCACGCCGACGGTGCAGGCCGCGAGCAGCGTGATCCCGCTGTTGCCCACGCTGACCACCTGCCCGGTCAGCAGCGAGAACTTCGACCCGGCCCGATCCGGACCCAGCCACAGGAACAGCACGGACAGTCCGAGCCCGAACGACAGCACCACCGCGATCACCGAATCACGTTCGCGGGCACGCGTTCCCAGCAACCCGAACAGCACCGCCGCGACCACCGACCCGGCGATCGCGCCGACGCCCACGCCGATCCCGGCGAGCAGCGCCGCGGCCGCGCCGGTCAGCGACAGCTCGCTGGTGCCGTGCACCGCGAACGACATCTGCCTGCTGATGATCAGCGGCCCGATCACCCCGGACAGCAGCCCGAGCAGCGCGGCGGCCAGCACCGCCTGCTGCACGAAGTCGTAGGACATCAGGTTCGCGGTGGTGCCGAAGTCGAACATCTTGCCGAGCACCCCGGACAGCTTGTCGATCACGAGCGCACCACGCTCGCCTCCGGTTCGACGACCGCCGGGTTGTCGCCGTGGCAGTGCGCGCCGGCCGTGCCGAGCGCGTCCATGGTGTCCCCGGTCCCGACCACCACCAGCCGCCCGCGCACCCGCAGCACATCGACCTCGGTCTGGTACAGCTCCGACAGCACGTCCGAAGTCATCACCTCGTCCGGCGTGCCGATCCGGAACTTGCCGTCCACCAGGTACAGCACCCGATCCACCAGCGGCAGAATCGGATTGATCTCGTGCGTCACGAACAGCACCGCGGTGTCGTGGCCGCGCCTGCGCTTGTCGATCAGCTCCGCCACCAGCCGCTGATTGGCCAGGTCCAGGCTCAGTAGCGGTTCGTCGCAGAGCAGCACCTTGGGGTCGCCGACCAGCGCCTGCGCCACCCGCAGCCGCTGCTGCTCGCCGCCGGACATGGTCTCCAGCGGCGCGTTCGCGAACTTCTCCGCGCCGACATCGGCGATCGCCGCGGCGACCTTGCGCTTGCGTTCGGCCCGCGCCCGCAGCCCGAGGCCCCAGCGGTGGCCGTCGTAGCCAAGGCCGACGAGGTCGACGCCGCGCAACTGCACCCCGGCGTCGATCGTCTTCTGTTGCGGCACATAGCCGATATCGGGATTTCCGGTCCGCGCGGGCGCACCGGCGATCCGCGCGGTGCCCGCGCTGAGCCCGAGCTGGCCGAGCAGCACCTTCATCAGCGAGGTCTTGCCGGAACCGTTGGGCCCCAGCACCGCGACGAATTCGCCCGGCGCGACGTCGAGATCCAATTCCTGCCAGAGCGTCCGGTCGCCGAAGGACAACCGGGCCCCGTCCAGCCGGACGGCCGAAAGCGCCTGCCGCCGTACCGGTTCGGTGTGCTCGTTCAACGCGACCCCCTGCGTCGTCATGGTCTCGCTCAACTCAACTCAACTCAACGCCGCGCTGAGCACCTGGGCGTTCTTGGTCTGCCACTGCAGGTAATCCACTCCGGCGGGCAGGGTTTCGGTCACCTCGACCACCGCCAGCCCGTTCGACTTGGCCACCGAACGCAGGTCCTTGGTGATCTTGTCCTGGGTCTGCACGTTGTAGACGAGCGCGCGAACCTGCTTGCCGGTCAACAGTTCCCGGGTCGCGGCCACGGCGGCGGGGGCGGGATCGGTCTCCTGCTCGATCGCCTCTTGGAACTCGTGCGGCGTCTTGTCCTCGACCCCCGCGGCGAGCAGCAGGTAGTGCGCCAGCGGTTCGGTCTGCAGCACCGGCGTCTTCGGGTGCTCGGCGGCGAGTTTGCCTGCGATCGAGGTGATTCCGGCCAGTCCGCTCTTGAACGTGGCGGCCCGCTCGGTGAAACCGGCCGCGGCGCCGGGGGCCAGCTCGCCCAGGCTGCTCGCGATCCGGTCCGCGACCGTCGCGACGGTCTTCATGTCGTAGAAGACGTGCTCGTTCGAATCACCCTTGTCCGGCCGGGATTCGAACGCGTCGACGGTGCGCTTGTTCCGCCCCGCCACCGCCTTCTCGGCGAACTCGTCGTAGCCGCCGCCGTTGTAGACGACCAGGTCCGCGTCGCGCAGCTTGGCCGACTCGACCGCCGAGGTCTCGTGCGAGTGCGGGTCGGCGGACGGGTCGCTGATGATCGATTCGACCGTGGCGTCCGGCCCGGCGATCGTCGCGGCGATATCGCCCCAGACGTTGGTGGACGCGATGACGCTCGGCTTACCCGAATCCTTCGTGTCGCTGCCGCAGGCGGTGAGCGAGAGTGCGGCGACAACCCCCACGGCGACACCGGCGAACCGTATGGCAATGCTTGTCTTCACGCGGGGGCACTCCTGTGACGCTCAACAGCTGGTGACGCACTCGAGCGGGTGACACTACGCAGCTTAATGGAAATGGTTTCTGTTTCACTTTAGCAACTGCGCGCCGCCGAGACGAGTCCGGGCCCGCCGACCGGGACGCGCGGTTGCGCGGCCGTCGACGGGCCCGGAGAACTCCGATGGAACCGGTTAGACGAGCACCTCCGCCGGCTGACCGAGCAGCTGGGCGCACCGCAGCAGGCCGAGATGGCTGTAGGCCTGCGGGTGATTGCCGAGCGAGCGTTCGGCCACCGGGTCGTATTCCTCGCTGAGCAGTCCGGTCGGTCCGGCCACGTCCACCAGCTGAGCGAACAGCGCCTCGGCGTCCGAACGCTTGCCGATCAGCAGGTACGCCTCGACCAGCCAGGCCGCGCAGAGGTGGAAGCCGCCCTCGCCGCCGGGCAGGCCGTCGTCGTGGTGGTAGCGGTACACCGTCGAGCCGCTGCGCAGTTCGGCCTCGGTCGCGACGACGGTCGCGGCGAAGCGCGGATCGGACGGATCGATCAGCCCGCTCAATCCGATGTGCAGCGTCGCCGCGTCCAGGTCGGTGCCGTCGTAGGCCGCGGTGAACGACTGGACCTCGTCGTTCCAGCCCTTCGACTTCACCTCCTCGGCGATGGTGTCGCGCAGCACCGTCCAGGCCGGGTCGACCTCGCGCGCGAACTTCTGCGCCAGGGTCAGCGCCCGGTCCACGGTCAGCCAGCCCATCACCTTCGAGTACACGTGATGGCGCGGGTTGCCGCGGATCTCCCAGATGCCGTGGTCGGGTTCCTGCCAGCGCCGCTGCACCGCGGAAACCATGGCGCGCACCAGTTCCCAGTCCGCGTCCGGCAGCGCCGCGGCCGGATCGGTGATGCCCTGGAGCTCCCGCGCGTGCGACAGGCTCGCGATCAGGTCGACGATCGGGCCGAACACGTCCAGCTGCACCTGCATGTTGGCCGCGTTGCCGACCCGGACCGGGCGCGAACCCGCGTAGCCGGGCAGCTGATCGATCACGGCCTCGGGCGGCAGCGTCTCGCCGTACAGCGTGTACAGCGGGTGCAGGCGCTCGGGTCCGGGCAGCGTCTCCAGCACGCGGTGCACCCAGCCGAGGAACTGCTCGGCCTCGCCGAGCGAACCGAGCGACACCAGGGCCTGCGCGGTCAGCGACGCGTCGCGCAGCCAGCAGTACCGGTAGTCCCAGTTGCGCACGCCGCCGATGTCTTCCGGCAGCGACGTGGTGGCCGCGGCCAGGATGGACCCGGACGGCGCGTGCACCAGCCCGCGCAAGGTCAGCGCGGAACGCTTCATCAGGTCCGGCTTCAGCGACGGCAGCTGCAACGTGCCCGCCCACTGCGACCAGTAGCCTTCGGCGATCCGGCGCCGCTCCAGCTCGTCGGTCTTGGCCGGCGTGAGATCGGAGGTGCCGCAACGCATTTCCAGCACGATCGGGCCCTTGGCCGGGTCGACCACGGCGCGCGCGGAGTCGTGCGTGCCGTCGCTGATGATCTCCCAGGTGAGTCCGGGGGAGCGCAGCACCATCGGATCGTTGGTGCCGAGCACCCGCAGCCCGTTCTCCGAGGCTTCGATGCTCACCGGCACCTGGCCGAATTCCGGGCGCGGCGCGAAGGTCACCACGGCCTTGGCGTCACCGGTGATCACCCGGGTCAGGTCGGTCCGCGTGGCGGCCACATCGTGCGGCAGGTAGTCCACCACTTGCAGCTTGGCCCAACGGGTTTCGACGGTCATGGTGCTGTCGATGTAGCGCTGCGACAGCGGCAGGCCGGGCCGTTCCGGCTCGATGGTGAAGTGCCCGGCCTGCGGTCCGCCGAGCAGGTGCGCGAACACCGCGGCCGAGTCCGGTTCCGGATGACAGAACCAGGTGACCGTCGCGTCCGGGGTCAGCAGCGCCACCGAGCGCGGGCTGGCCAGCATGGTCAGCCGCTCGATCCGGGGCGCGCTCGCGCCGGCCAGCCAGGTGCGCCGCTCCTCCAGCAGGAAGGCCAGTGCGCAGGACACCGCCTCGGTGCTGTCGACCCGGTACTTGGCCTGGCTGTCGCCCTCGCCCACCTTGATGCCGAGGTCAGGGCCGGACAGCACGCGGAAGGCCTTCTCGTCGGTCACGTCGTCACCGAAGAACACCGCGGCCGACGCGGCGGCCTGATGCCGGATGGTGTCGAGTGCGGTGCCCTTGTCGGTTTGCACCACGGCCAATTCGATGACGGCCTTGCCCTCGGTCACCTGCACGCCGAACCACAGCGCCGGCCCCTGCCGGACCTGGGTCAGCGCCCGGTGGCCGATCTCCGGACTGGCGTTGCGCACGTGCAGCGCGACGCTGGCCGGCTTGATCTCGACGGTGACGCCGGGGTTCTCCGCGGCGACCTGGGTCAGCGCGGACTGCACCTCTTGGAGCAGTTGTTTGGCGTCGTTGTCGATGGCGTGCACGAAGCCGACGTCGAATTCCGAGCCGTGACTACCGATCAGTTGTACCTCGACCGGAAGTCGCGACAAAGCGGCGAGGTCTCGCAGCGCGCGGCCGGAAATGACCGCGGCGGTGGTTCCGGTGAGTCCGGCGAGTGCGCGTAACGCACTCACCGATTCCCGGTGTGGAAAGGCCTTCGCCGGGTCGGAAACGATGGGCGCAAGCGTCCCGTCATAGTCCGAGGCAACCAACAGTCTCGGCACTCGCGCGACTGTCGACAGTGCACGACGAAGTTCCAGTGGCAGATCCTGTGCGCTCACGCATCCAACCTAGTGATCGGAGGAGTTTTTTCATGGGCGGGCAGAACAATACTGGGTTAGATTTGCCGCACCGACGCCCGCCGCTATGCGTGCGCTGTGTCTAATTTTCCGCCCGTTCGCGCCGGAGTGCGCGGCGAGGGCCCGAACTCGGGTCCGAGCGGCCACAACTGGTCACTTCTTCGCGTGCGCTGCGATCATGCCGATGTGCGATGGGTGCTGCAGGGGGCGCGCAAAACTCGCGCTACCCGACTACGCCGAGCGGCGGGCGCGGACGCGAATTCTGTGCGCCCGGCCCGCCTTCGGTGCCGAATGTGATCTTCCGCACGAACCCGGCGGTCGCTCGTCATTTGCCGGGTATGTGCTGGCTGTCCGAATGCTAGGTGCGGTCGCCGAGCAACAGGTCGACGGTCAGCTCCAGGCGCTCGGTCACGTCGGTCGCCGACGCGCGCCGGGTCAGCCACGCGACCAGGTTCGACAGCCACACATCGCTGATCACCCTGGCGATGGCGAGCTGGCGCTCGTCCGGTTCGCCGTCGTTCATGGCGCGGGCGAACACCCGATCCATCACCTTGCCGACCCGATCGACCTCGGCCGCCGCGGACGCGTCGGCGAACATGAACGCGCGCGTCATGGCCTCGGTGAGCAGCGGATCGCGCTGCATCATCCGGGTGATCTGCTGCAGCAGCAGGTGCATGCGCTCCTGCGGCGACTGTCCGGCAAGCGGCTTGCGCTTGCCTTCGATCTGCTCGAATTCGCGCGACAGCGCGGACACCAGCAGGTGCACTTTCGAGGGGAAATACCGGTACAACGTCCCGACTGCGACATCGGCGCGTTCGGCCACGGCCCGCATCTGGACCGCGTCGTAGCCGCCCTTGGAGGCCAGCGCCAGCGTCGCGTCGAGAATCCGCTTACGCCGTTCCCGCTGCGCGGCCGAACTCAGCTCGTCCTCACTGAGCGTCGTAACGGTCGCGGTAGCCGGTGCCGCATTGCCATCGGCCGGCTGCGATCGGGAGGGACTGGCCATCGGTGAGAGTCCTTTCCGGAGACGTCGTTCGTGTAACTGGCCCGAGTATCGGCTCGGCGGTCGTCTCTTGACTTCCGCACAGCTAGGATATTAGAACATGTTCTAGGTGTGGGAGTCACGCCGGGAAGGCGGTACGGAGTGTGACCATCGCCACCACTGACGAGCATAAAGCCGTCCAGGAGTCGATGCGTGGGTGGGCCGGATCGGTGCGTCCAATTGCAACAATGCGGACCGATCCGAGCGCCTTCTGGCGCGCGTACTGGCCCGGCCTCGCCGATCTCGGCATCTTCCGGGTCGCCGTGGCCGAGGACTCCGGCGGAGCGGGCGGCTCGGTCGCCGATCTCGCCGTGCTGGTCGAGCAGGCCGCGCACGACCTGGTCGGCGGGCCGGTGCTGGCCACGGCCCTGGCCAATCTGATCACCGCGGGACAGCTCGACGAGCAATTACCGTGTGGCGTCGCGCTGGACTTCATTGTCGGCGCGCAGGTCAGCGTAGCGGCCGCGAACGGTGAGCTGTCGCTGACCGGTTCCTGGGATTCGGTCCTCGGCGCGGCGCCGGAAACAGCTGTGCTGCTGCCGGTTTCCGCACCGCAGGGGCAGCGCTGGATCCTGCTCGAGCCGGACGCGGACGGGCTTCGGGTCGAACCGCTCGCGCCGCTGGACCTGAGCACGCCGCTGGCCCGGGTGCACTGCACCGACGTGCGGGTAGCGCCCGAGCAGATCTTCGCGTCGCCGTACGCGGTCGAGGATCTGGTCGTGGTGCTGGCCGCGGCCGAGCTGGCCGGTCTGGCCGGCTGGTGCCTGGAGACCGCGGTCGAATACGCAAAGGTCCGTGAGCAATTCGGGCGCAAGATCGGCTCGTTCCAGGCGGTCAAGCACATCTGCGCCTGGATGCTGTGCCGGGCCGAATTGATCCGCGCCGTGGCGGCCGACGCCGCGGCCGCGGTGGATGAGGGCGGCGCGGAGCTGCCCGTCGCGGCCGCGATCGCCGCCGCCATCTCGCTCGACGCCGCGGTCGACACCGCCAAGGACTGCATCCAGGTGCTCGGCGGCATCGGCTTCACCTGGGAGCACGACGCGCATCTGTACCTGCGCCGGGCGGTGGCCCTGCGCCAGCTGCTCGGCGGGTCGGCGCGCTGGCGGGCCCGGCTCACCGAACTGACCCGCGCGGGTCATCGCCGCACCACCGGCGCCGACCGGGTCTTCGCCGCCGAAGGTGTTGCGGCCGTGGACGGCAGCAGCGCCGACGAGCTGTCGGCCGAGGTTTCGCGGATCGCCGCGTTGCCCGTCGATCAGCAGCGCTCGGCCCTGGTCGACGCCGGCCTGGCCATGCCGCACTGGCCGGCGCCGTACGGTCGCGGCGCGGATCCGATGACCGGTCTGCTGATTTCGGAAGAGCTGCGCCGGGCCGGCCTCACCGCGCCCGACCTGGCCATCGGCGGCTGGGCGGTGCCCACGCTATTGCAGCACGGCACCGAGGAGCAGATCGATCGCTTCGCCTGGCCGACGCTGCGCGGCGACGTCGTCTGGTGCCAGCTGTTCAGCGAACCGGGCGCCGGATCCGACCTGGCCGCGTTGCGCACCACCGCGAAAAAGGTGGACGGCGGCTGGGTGCTGAACGGGCAGAAGGTGTGGACCTCGCTGGGCGACAAGGCGAACTGGGCGATCTGCCTGGCCCGCACCGATCCCGACGCGCCGAAACACCGCGGCATCAGCTACTTCCTCGTCGACATGCACAGCGCCGGACTGGAAGTCCGCCCGCTGGTGCAGATCACCGGCGAGGCCCGGTTCAGCGAGGTGTTCCTCGACGACGTCTTCGTCCCGGACGACGGCGTGGTCGGTGCGCTGAGCAACGGCTGGAAGATCGCCAGATCGACGCTGTCCACCGAGCGGGTGGCGATGGGCGGCAACGGCATCGGGCCGGTGCTGGAAGAACTCATCGCGAAATCGCCCGCCACCGGACCCGGTACGGAGTTGGTGAACGACCGCCTCGGCGGATTTGTCGCCGACGCGATTGCAGGTTTACTGCTCGAACAGCGCGCCGCCGTAAAAATGTTGGCCGGCGCCGATCCCGGCGCACAGAGCAGCGTGCGCAAACTAGTCGGCGTCCGGCATCGCCAGGCGGTCGCGGAATTCGCCGCCGAGTCGGCAGGTCCCGCCGGTGCGCAGGACTCGGAAGTGGTAAAAGAATTCCTGCTCACACGCTGTTTATCGATTGCAGGCGGCACCGAACAAATCCTGCTGACCGTCGCCGGTGAGCGGATTCTCGGGCTACCTCGCGACGTGGACAGCTAGCGACGAGTCGACTGGAGATTAAGCATGGATTTCACCAGGGACGAGGGCCAGGACGCGGTGGCCGAGGTCGTCGTGAGTTTATTGGAACGGGAACCGGCCCGTGATTTCGCCTTGTGGCCGAGCCTGGCCGAGACCGGGCTGCTCTCGGTCGCGCTGCCGGAGCGGTTCGGCGGCGACGGAATGGGGCTGTCCGAGATATCGGTGCTGCTGACCGAGCTGGCCACCGACGCGGTCGCGGTGCCCGCGCTGCCGACGCTGGGCTTCGGCCTGCTGCCGCTGCTCGCGGTGCTGCCGGACAACCTGGCCGAGCGGGTGTATCCCGAGGTGGCCGAGGGCGCGATCCTCACCGCGGCGCTCAGCGAACCGGCCGCGCCGTTCGCGGTCAAGCCGGAGACGGCGGCGGTAGCCGACGGCGACTCGGTGCTGGTCACCGGGCACAAGATCGCCGTGCCGTACGCGGAGGAGGCCCGCTGGCTGTTGATCCCGACCAATTCCGGGATCGCGCTGATCGATTCGGACGCGAAGGGTTTGATCCGGGTGCCGTCGCCGGTGTCCGGCGGCACCCCCGAATGCACCGTCCGGCTCGATCGGGTGCGCATCCCGGCCGAGCAACTACTACCCGGCGGCCTGGCCGACCTGCATCGACTAGCGCTCGCCTCGATCGGCTCGGTCGCGGACGGACTGCTCAAGGGCGCGCTCGTGCTGACCGCCGAGCACCTGCGGACCCGCCGCCAATTCGGCAGGCCGCTGGCCGAATTCCAGGCCGTCGCCCAGCAGATCGCCGATCTCTACGTCGTCTCGCGCACCCTGCACGTGGCCGCGGTATCGGCGAATTGGGCACTGGCGCAAGACGATTCCAGTCAGCAACACCAGGCGCGGATCGACGACGATCTCGACGTCCTGGCCTACAGCGTGGCCGCCGATCTGCCTGCCGCCATGCAGAAGTGTCATCACCTGCACGGCGGGCTCGGCGTGGACATCACCCACCCGATGCACCGCTACTACTCACAAGCCAAGGACATCGCTCGCTGGCTCGGCGGCGCATCGTTCCGACTAGATCGTTTGGGGGCCAGATGTTCATCGACCTGACCGCCGAGCAGCGTCAGCTGCGCGGCGAATTGCGTTCGTACTTCGCCGATCTCGTCACCCCGGACGAGGAAGCCGCGATGGCGGTGAACCGGCACGGCGACGCCTACCGCGAGGTGGTGCGCCGGATGGGCCGCGACGGCTGGCTCGGCGTCGGCTGGCCGAAGCAGTACGGCGGGCAGGGTTTCGGTCCCGTCGAACAGCAGATCTTCTTCAATGAGGCCGTGCGCGCGGATGTTCCGCTGCCCTTGGTCACGCTGCTCACCGTCGGCCCGACCCTGCAGCAGTTCGGCACCGACGCGCAGAAGAAGCAGTTCCTGCCCGGAATCCTTTCCGGCGACGTCCATTTCGCCATCGGCTACTCCGAACCGGAGGCCGGCACCGACCTGGCCTCGCTGCGCACCTCCGCGGTGCGCGACGACTCCGGCGACTGGGTGGTCAACGGCCAGAAGATCTTCACCACCGGCGCGCACGAGGCCGACTACATCTGGCTGGCCTGCCGCACCGGATCGGTCGAGTCGCGGCATCGCGGCATCACCATCCTGATCGTGGACACCAAGGACCCGGGTTACTCCTGGACGCCGATCATCACCTGCGACGGCGCGCATCACACCAATGCGACGTACTTCGACGACGTCCGGGTGCCGGCCGACATGCTGGTCGGCGAGGAGAACGCGGGCTGGCGGCTGATCACCACCCAGCTCAACCACGAGCGGGTCAGCCTCGGTCCGTCCGGCAAGATCGAGCAGCTCTACGACCGGGTGCGCGACTGGGCGCAGCCGCGCGGCGTGCTCGGCGAGACCGATGTGCGCCGCTCGCTCGGCCGCATTCATGCCATGGTCCGGCTGAACGAGCTGCTGAACTGGCAGGTGGCCGCGACCGTCGACGGCGACCCGGCGAGCGTGATCGCCGACGCGTCGGCCACCAAGGTCTTCTCCACCGAGGCGCTGCAAGAAGCGGGCCGGCTCGCCGAGGAGATCGTCGGCCACTACGGCGATCCGGCCGATCCGGCCACCGCCGAGCTGCTCACCTGGCTGGACCGGCGGACCAAACAGAACCTGGTGGTCACCTTCGGCGGCGGCGTCAACGAGGTGATGCGCGAGCTCGTCGCGACGGCCGGGCTGAAACTGCCGCGAGTACCCAGATAGCCACCAGACAGTGCTAGTCGAGAAGGAGCCGCGCGTGCCGGAAACAACCAGTCCGGAAGCGATCGTCGCCGAGGCGGAACGGATCAAGGCGGCCGGTGATTGCACGCCCCGGTTCGGGCGTGACCCGGTGAACCAGCCGATGATCAACAACTGGGTCGAGGCGATCGGCGACACCAACCCCATCTACGTCGACGAAGCGGCCGCCAAAGCGGCCGGACATCCGGGCATCGTCGCCCCGCCCGCCATGGCACAGGTGTGGACCATGTTCGGGCTCAACGGCGTTCGCCCCGCGGACGATCCGATGGGCGACGCCACCGAACTGCTGGACGCGGCCGGATACACCTCGGTCGTCGCCACCGACTGTCAGCAGACCTATCACCGGTATCTCAATGTCGGCGAGCAGGTCTCGGCGACCAGCCGGTTGTCCGAGATCCGTGGTCCGAAGCGGACGGCGCTGGGCGAGGGCTGGTTCGTCACCTTCCTGACCAGCTGGCACGTCGGCGACGAGCTGGTCGCCGAAATGCTGTTCCGGCTGCTGAAATTCGCGCCCGGCACCGCCGCGCCGCAGGCGCCCGCGGGCGAGCGGGTCAAGCCGCTGGTCTCCTGGGACACCGAATTCTTCTGGGACGGAACGAAAGCGGGGGAGCTGCGCATTCAGCAACTGCCCGACGGCTCGCTGCGGCATCCGCCGATCCCGGCCCTGTGGAAGGACAAGTCGGAGCAGACCGACTACGTCGTCGCCTCCGGGCGCGGCACCGTATTCAGCTACGTCGTGCACCACGCGCCGAAAGTGCCCGGGCGGCAACTGCCGTTCGTGGTCGCGCTGGTCGAATTGGAGGAAGGGGTGCGCATGCTCGGGGAACTGCGCGGGATCGATCCCGCCGAGGTTCAGGTAGGGCTGCCCGTCCAGGTGGAGTTCGAGAAGCTCGACGACGACGCGACGCTGCCGGTCTGGCAGGTGATCGCATGACCGCGACCGTCACACCGTCTTCGGTAGAGGTCGGCACCGTGCTGCCCGAGCTGTCGATCCATGCGGATCCGACCTTCGTGGTCAGTACCGCGTTGGCCACCAGGGACTTTCAGGATGTGCACCACGACAGGGACAAGGCGGTCGCCCGCGGTTCCAAGGACATCTTCGTCAACATCCTCACCGACACGGGCATCGTGCAGCGGTTCGTCACCGACTGGGCCGGGCCGCGCGCAATACTGAAGTCGATCTCGCTGCGCCTCGGTGTCCCGCTGTACGCCGGCGACACGCTCACCTTGAGCGGCACGGTTACCGCCATCGACGGCGACGACATCCACCTCGACATCGTCGGCAAGGACAGTCTCGGCGACCACATCACGGCGAAAGCCGTTATCGCTTACCGGAGTTCACATGAGTGAAGGCATTTCGGCCCGCGCGGCCATCGTCGGTATAGGCGCCACCGATTTCTCCAAGGACTCCGGCCGCAGCGAATTGCGTTTGGCCGCAGAGGCGGTCACCGCGGCGCTGGCCGACGCGGGCCTCACACCCGACGACGTCGACGGCCTGACCACCTTCACCATGGACACCAACACCCAGGCCGCGGTGGCCCGGGCGGTCGGCATCCCGCAGCTGAAGTTCTTCAGCCACATCGGCTATGGCGGCGGCGCGGCCTGCGCCACCATCCAGCAGGCAGCGATGGCGGTGGCCACCGGCGTCGCCGATGTGGTGGTCGCCTACCGCGCCTTCAACGAGCGCTCGGTGTCGCGGTTCGGCCAGTTCTCCACCGCGCTCGCCTCGGCTCCGACCTCGTCGGGCATCGACGCGGGCTGGTCCTACCCGCAGGGGCTGGGCACGCCCGCCGCGCAGGTCGCCATGGTCGCTCGGCGTTATATGCACGTATACGGCGCTACCAGTACGGATTTCGGCGCCGTGGCGGTGGCCGACCGCAAACACGCCGCGGTCAACCCCGCCGCGTTCTTCTACGGCAAGCCGATCACCCTGGAAGACCACCAGAATTCGCGCTGGATCGCCGAACCGCTGCACCTGCTCGACTGCTGCCAGGAGTCCGACGGCGGCGTCGCCATCGTGGTCACCAGCGTCGAACGGGCCCGCGATCTCCCGCAGCGACCGGCCGTGATCACCGCCGCCGCACAGGGTTCCGGCGCCGACCAGTACGTGATGACCAGCTACTACCGCGACGCGATGTCCGGCCTGCCCGAGATGGGCCTGGTCGGCGATCAGCTGTGGGCCCAAAGTGGTTTGCGCCCGGACGATATGCAGGCCGCCATCCTCTACGACCACTTCACCCCGTTCGTCCTCATGCAGCTGGAGGAACTCGGGTTCTGCGGTCGCGGCGAGGCCAAGGACTTCATCGCCGACGGTGCGATCGAGGTCGGCGGCCGGCTGCCGCTGAACACGCACGGCGGTCAGCTCGGCGAGGCCTACATCCACGGCATGAACGGCATCGCCGAGGCGGTACGCCAGATTCGCGGCACCTCGGTGAACCCGGTGGACGATGTGACGAACATCGTGGTCACCGCGGGTACCGGCGTACCGACCTCGGGGTTGGTGCTCAGCGCCAACTGAGCGGGCGCTCTAGTGAATCGGCGCGCCCGGCTGGTCGTGCGTCGAGCAGTGGATGCCGCCGCCGCCCGCGGCGATCTCATCGATCGGGACCGGGACCACGTCCCGGCCCGGCAGGTGATCGCGCAGGATGCCCCGCGCCCGGTCGTCGGCCCGCCGGTCGCCGAACTCGGGCACGAACACCGCGTCGTTGGCGATGTAGAAGTTCGCGTAGCTGGACACGAATTCGTCGCCCTCGCCGGTGATCTCGTTCGGATCCGGCTGCGGCAGGTCGATCACCTGGAGCTTGCGTCCGCGCGCGTCGGTGGCCTCGGCGAGCACCTGCCTGGCCTGCTCGCTCGACCGTGACCACGAGTCGGCCGGCGATCCGGGAAACGCGGTGTCCAGCAACACGACTCCGGGCGCCACATAGCGGACCAGGCAGTCGATGTGGGCATCGGTGATGTCCTCGCCGCGCACGCCCGCGCACCAGATCACCTTCTCGATGCCGAGGGTCTGCTTCAACTCCGCCTCGAGCTGGTCGCGGCTCTTGCCCGGATTGCGGTTGTCGTTGACGATCGAGCTCTCGGTGACCAGCAGGGTGCCCTCGCCGTCGGTCTCCAGCGCGCCGCCCTCGGCGACGAACGGGGCCCGATAGCGCGGAATCTGGTAGCGGGACAACAGTTTCTGACCGAGCGGCCCGTCGTTGTCGTGGCGCTGTTTGTTGCCCCAGCCGTTGAAGCCGAGGTCGACGCCGACCACCTGGCCCGCCTGCTCGACGAAGACCGGGACGGTGTCGCGGGCCCAGAGGTCGTCCACCGCAAGCGGAATCACCTCGACGCCGCTACCGCACGCCCGTTGCGCCGCGTCGCGCTGATCCTCCCTGGCCAGCATGACGACGTATTCGTACTCGGCGATCTCCCGGGCCAGCCCGGCGATGTCCTTGCGCACGTCACCGAGGTACTGCCCCCAGATCGCCGCCTGGGCCGGCCAGGACATGAAGGTGCGCGCGTGGCTCTCCCACTCGGCGCCGAAGCGGCCACCCGGCCCGGCCGCCTGTGGCATGCCGGTATTGCCGTGGTCGCCGGAGTTGGACGGCTCGGACGAGCCGCATGCCGAGACGCCTGCGGCGAGCAGGCCGGCGAGGACGCTGAAGGCAGATCGGCGGGACATGTGGTTCTCCATCACGGGCTCCGATAGTCGATGATCCTGGTAAGAGATCCTGACTGAAATTTCAGTCAGGAATACACGGTATCATTGTCCGCATGTCTCGTCGTGATTCGATCCTGGAGTCGGCCGCCCGCGTGGTCGCCCAACGCGGTATCCGTGGCCTACGGGTAGAGGAGCTGGCCGAAGCGGCCGGCGTCTCCACCTCGCTGATCTACTACCACTTCAAGGACCGGGCCGGCCTGCTCGCGCAGACCCTGGACTTCATCAGCACCCGGGCCGAGCGCTACACCGAATCCGACGTCGACGCCGCCGCCGACCCGCTCGGCCACCTCCGGGAACTGCTGCTGCTCGAGCTTCAGGACACGCCGCTGGTCATCGAGAACAGCACCGCGTGGGGCGAATCCCGCGCCACCGCCGTCTTCCAGCCCGAACTGCGCGAGCAGCTCCGCGACGCCACCGCGCATTGGACCGACTACCTGAGCGGACTGATCCGCAGCGCGCAGGAGCAGGGCACCGTCGCCGCCGAGGTCGCCCCCGCCGACGCCGCCGAACGCCTCACCGCGCTGGTCGAAGGCGTGAGCATGCGCTGGCTCAGCGGCACCCTCGAACTCGCCCGGGCCCGCGAATTGGTGCGCGGCGCAATCGCTCTCGAATTGGGCGTGCGGTCTTGAGCCCCGCGTAAATTGGAACCGGCAAGATCGCCGCACGGGAGGAACCCTATGACCGCTCGGCACCTGGTCGACGTCCACGTCCTGCTCATCCGCGACGGCCGCCTGCTGCTCAGCAAGCGCCGCAGCGACGACGAATTCGACGGCCTCTGGCACCTCCCCGCCGGAAAGCTCGAGGCAGGCGAATCCGCCACCGCCGCCGCGGTCCGCGAGGCCGCCGAGGAAACCGGCGTCCGCCTCGACCCGGCCGACCTGCGCCACATCCACACCGCCCACGTGGTCGGCTCCGGCCGCGACCCCCGCCTCGGCCTGTTCTTCGAGGCCCGCCACTGGACCGGCAACCCCACCAACCGCGAACCCGACCGCTGCCACGAACTGCGCTGGTTCCCCCTCGACGCCCTCCCCGACGCCATGATCGCCTACCCCGCCGCCGGCATCCGCGCCCACTTCACCGGCACCACCTACAGCGAACGCGGCTGGTACGCGTCGGCACCACCTTCGCCCGCCGGAGATTGACACCCCCACCCAGCAATGTAGTAACGTATCTACATAGCGTGTTTAGGAGTTGCATGACGGCCACCACTATGACAAGTCGTGAGTTCAATCAAGACACCGGGCGCGCCAAGCGGGCCGCGTCGAGTGGGCCGGTCATCATCACGGATCGGGGGCGTCCTGTGCATGTGCTGTTGAGCTATGCGGACTACGAGCGACTTACGGGGGGTGGCGTGACGATTCTCGACTTGCTCGGCTTGCCTGAGGGTGCCGAGGACATCGAACTGGACCTGCCAGATCTGCGGGACCATGCCCAGGGTGCGGATTTCGACTGATGTTCCTACTCGACACCCATGTGGTCTCCGAGCTCAGGAAAGCCGGGTCCGGCAAGGTCGACAAGAACGTCTACTCGTGGGCGGCCGACAACCCGGTGGCTGGCATGTATGTCTCGGCTATCACGGTCCAGGAGTTGGAAATCGGGGTACTGCGGGTCGAGCGACGCGATCCCGCACAGGGCCGCATCTTGCGAAAGTGGCTGGAATCGCAAGTGCTGCCGTCGTTTGCCGAGCGGGTCTTGCCGGTCGATGTGGCGGTGGCCCGACGCAGCGCCAAGTTGCATGTGCCCAACTCTCGGCCGGTGCGCGACGCACTCATCGCTGCTACCGCGTTGGTGCACGGGATGACCGTGGCCACCCGCAATGTACGCGACTTCGAACCAACCGGAGTGACGATCCTCGATCCGTGGAAGTCGTCCGAAGCGGAGTGATCTGAGCTGGCCGTCACGTTGTCGGCCTGGTCACCTTTGCTGGCACCCGCCTCTCGTCGCCTACCAGCATGTAGGGGAGGAGGTCGGCATGGGGACTGGCGAGATTCAGCTGGACGCGGATCAGGTGCGGGCGGTGGCTCGGCTGGGGGAGCTGGTGGATCGGCGGGGGCGGCCGGTGCGGCGGCATCGCGGGGTCTATCTGTACGGCGGGCCGGGGCGCGGGAAGACCATGGTGATGGATCGGTTCTTCGCGGGGGTGGCTTCGGATCGTAAGCGGCGCTTTCACTTTCATCAGTTCTTTGTTCGGTTGCATGCGGCGGCGCACGCGTCCGGCTCCATCGATAAGGCGGTCGCCGCGTTGCTCGGGGATGCGCGGCTGGTGTGCTTCGACGAATTCCATGTGCACGACATCGGTGACGCGATGCTCATCGCTCGAATGCTCGATGCTTTGTTCAAGCGTCAAGTGACGCTGGTGGTTACGTCGAATTACGCGCCCGCCGAGTTGCTGCCGAATCCGCTGTTTCACGAGCATTTCCTGCCGACGATCGCGCGGATCACCGCGAACCTCGACGTGATTTCGCTCGACGGGCCGGTGGACTATCGCACGCGGGCGGACCGATCACCCGACGGCCGAACAGGTTTCGCGGCCGGTCGGTATCTGGTCGATCCCACGGATCGACCCGCGAAGCCGCGCGGCGAAACGAATCCCGACTCGGTCCAGGTCCAGATCGGCCCCCGCCGATTGCGCGCCCGATCCGCCACCGCCACCGCGCTCACCATCGAATTCGCCGCGCTCTGCGGCACTCCCACCGCCGCCGCGGACTATGTCGAACTGTCCCAGCGTTTTCCACAGTGGACCATCACCGGCATACCGCCGCTGCGCGAAGTACCACCCGACTGGGCGATGCGTTTCGTCAACGTGGTCGACGTGCTCTACGACGCGGATCGGGAACTCACCGTGCGGGCGCGAGTGCCTTTGGCGGACTTGGTCGACGGCATCCGCGGCGTCCCGGATATCGCGCGACTCGCCAGCCGACTTTGTGAACTGTCACAATTCACGCCCGCTCCCGTCGGATAGTTGTGCAAGCCGCTGACGACCCGGCTCTGAACGGCACCATGCACGGTTTTAGCGGATGTATTCCGAAGTATTCGATTCGCTCCCGAGCGGACCGCTCGGCATGTAACTATGTGGCTGTTTTGTGCAGTACTCAGATTTGGTGGTAATCAGTGGCCCGGGCGCGAGCGCCGATAATGCGCGTGATCGTGCTGATCACGTTGCTGGCCCTTGCCGCGATCGCATTGCGCGGATACATCCCAGGAGTGACCGAATCCCGCGATAATCCGTCCGCACCCTCCGCCTTGTCGGTGGCATTGATGCCGGTGCTGCTCACCGTGTCCATGGTGATCCTGCTGGCCGGCGTGATCGCCAGCCAGCACCGCCTGCCGCTGGCCATGCCCGAGCCCGACCGCGACACCGACCGCCAGCAGTGGCGTCTCGGCCGCGTCGGCCTGCTGGTGCTGGCCGGCCTCGCGGTGGTCTCGCTCATCCTCGCGGCCGCCGCCGCGGTGTTCTTCGTCGGCAGCGGGCCGGAAAGCGCGCCCCCACCACCGGCCTCGGTCCCGACCACCGGGCAGCCACCGGCCGAGTTCGCCACCAGCGCACCGGATCCCGGCAGTACCCCCGCCGAACTCACCGGCACCGCCCTGCTGCTCACCGCGATCGCCGCCGCCGCACTGGTCGGCGTGGCCATCGCCGGGCTCGTCGTGGTCGCGGTGGCCGCCCGGCGCCGGCCCGCGCCGGCCCCGCTGCCGCTGGTCCCGGTCGCCCCCACCGCGGTGGACTCGCTGGCCCGAGCGGCCGAAATGGGCTTGGCCGCAATGAATGTGCCCGGCCAGGAGCCGCGCGCCGCGATCATCGCCTGCTACGTCGCCATGGAACGCGGCCTCGCCTTCGATCGCGCCGCCGCGCCGCTGGCCTCGGACACCCCGATGGAGGTGCTGGCCCGCGCCTTCGAACGCGGCGCGCTGCACGACGCCTCGGCGCGGGAACTGGTCTCCCTGTTCGAGGAGGCCAGATTCAGTCCACATGCGATGCTCGAGTGGCAGCGGATGCGGGCCGAGCAGCTTTTGCGAATCGTCCTGGCGGACTTGCAAGGAGAGGCGGCAGCTTGAATCGAACGGCCATCGTCATCAGTGCCGCGATCGTCATCGCGCTGATCGAGATCGTCACCCTGGACCGAGCGCGCGGGGTGCTGTTGTTCCTCGCCGCGGTACCCGTGCTGGTGGCCTTCGCCTGGCTGGTCTGGACGCTGCTCGAGCGGTCGGAGCCGCGCGGCTACCAAGACATCGACGAGATCGAGAACGGACCGGCGGAGATGCTGCGCCGCTGGCACGCCAGGGCGCAGATGCTCGCCGACCGCGCCGACGGCACCCGCGCCGACTGGGACCGGCACCTGCGCCCGTTGCTGGCCAAGGAGTTCGAGCTGTCCAGCGGGCAGCGGGTGACGAAGAACCGCAGGGCGACCGAGGCCGCCGGCATCCACCTGTTCGGGCCGGAACTGTGGCGCTGGGTGGACCCGGCGAACTCGGCATTGCGTGATCAAACCAGTAGGGCACCGGGACGGGCGGCGCTGGACGAGATCCTGAGCCGCCTGCAGAGAATGTGAAATGGGTTGAGGCAAGTGCGGGTACACACATGACGATGCCGATGGATGTCACGGTCCAGCGCAGCGATGCCGTGCTCCGGGAGCTATCCCGGGTCATCGTGGGCAAGCAGGAAGAAATGCGGTTGATCATGATCGCCGTGCTGGCCGGCGGTCACGTCCTGATCGAGGACCTGCCTGGTCTCGGCAAGACGCTGATCGCCAGGTCGTTCGCCGCGGCGCTGGGTCTGCAATTCACCCGCGTACAGTTCACCCCCGACCTGCTACCCGCCGATCTGCTCGGCTCGACCATCTACGACATGACCTCCGGCCGCTTCACCTTTCGCCGCGGCCCGGTGTTCACCAACGTGCTGCTCGCGGACGAGATCAACCGGACCCCGCCGAAAACCCAAGCGGCGCTGCTGGAGTCGATGGCCGAGGGGCAAGTCAGCATCGACGGCGAAACCTTCCAGCTGCCCCAGCCGTTCATCGTGCTGGCCACCGACAACCCGATCGAGTACGAGGGCACCTACCCGCTGCCGGAGGCCCAGCTGGACCGGTTCGCGATCCAGCTCCGGCTCGGCTACCTCTCCGAATCGGACGAGAAGCAGATGATCCGCCGCCGATTGGAGCGAGGCGCGACGACGCCGCAGGTCACCCAGGTGGTGGACGCGAACGGCCTACTGGAGATGCGCCAATCGGTCGAGTACGTCACGGTGCATCCGGATGTGGTGAGCTACGTGGTCGCGCTCGCCACGGCCACCCGGGCGCACCCGCAGGTGGAGGTCGGCGCGAGTCCGCGCGCGGAACTGGACCTGGTGCAGATGGCACGCGCCCGTGCCTTACTGCTCGGCCGCGACTACGTCATCCCGGAAGACGTGAAGGCCCTGGCGATTCCGGCCATGGCGCACCGGATCACCCTGCGCCCGGAGATGTGGGTGCGCCGGATCCGCGGCGAGGACGTGATCACCGAACTGCTGCGCCGCCTGCCTGTTCCGCGCGCCACTGTGACATGAGGCATCGCGACGCCAGCACCGCGGTCGAGGCCGAATTGCGGTGGCGCCCGGCACCGTTGGTCTTCATGCTGGCGATCTGCGCCGCCGCGGCGCTGGTGCTCGCGGTGGTGCTCGGGCGGTGGCAGCTGGTCGTGTTCGCCGCGCCGCTGCTCGGCGTGCTCGCCACCGCGCCGTGGCAGCAGTCCTCGACCAGGATCCAGGTGGATGGCGGCGGGACGCTGCGCTGCTTCGAATCCGAAGAGGTGGTGCTGACCGTCGCCGCGTTCGTCGAGCAGGGGCACGCGCTGCTGCGGTTGAAGCCGGAAAAGGTTACGGCGCTTGGTATCGAGGTCGAGGAGGCCAGCGATTCCGGAGCCGCGCCCGCCGGTCTGCGACTCGCGCTGTCGGCGGATCGGTGGGGGCGTTATCCGGTGTCGGTGCGGGTGTCCGCGCTGAGTCCGGCGGGTCTCGCGGTGGCGAACGTCGTGCTGCCCGCAGGGCAACTGTTCGTCTATCCGATCACCGATCCGCAGCGAATGCGCTTGCCGCGCACAGAACTTCCCGAACGGCTCGGCACGCATCTCACGCGCAGGCATGGGCCCGGTGTGGAGTACGCCGATATCCGCGCCTACGCGCCGGGTGACCAGCTGCGCATCGTGAACTGGCCGGTGAGTGCGCGGCGCGGCCGGTTGTATGTCACCGAGCGGTTGACCAATCGCTCCGCGGATGTCGTTGTGCTGGTGGATACCTCGCAACAGGCTCCGGGTCCGGCGACCGATTCCCTCGAGCTCTCGGTGCGTGGTGCGGCGCAGGTCGTCCAGTCGACTCTGCAAGCCGGCGACCGGACCGCCGTGGTGTGTCTCGGCCAAGCGCCGCGCTGGCTGCGGCCCGATATCGGGCGCCGGCAGTTCTACCGGGTCGTGGATACCGTGCTCGGCGTCGGCGACGAGCATATCCCCACCACCGGTACGCTGGCACCGCACTCGGCCGTGCCGCTCGGCGCGATCGTGGTCGCGTTCTCCACGCTGCTCGACACCCAGTTCGCGCTCGCGCTGATCGATCTGCGTAAGCGCGGGCACGTCGTGGTGGTGGTGGATGTCCTGCGCGGCACGCCGTTTCGGGGCGCGCTCGATCCGACCTTGGCCAAGATGTGGCAGCTCGAACGCGCCTCCATGTACCGCGACATGGGCACTGTCGGCGTAGATATCGTGGCCTGGCCGGCGGACACCCGGCTGGATCAGATCATGCGCGTGCTGCCCGAGCATCGTCGTACCGTGCGGGTGCGCCGATGACCCGCTTCCTCGCCGTCCTGTCGGGCGTATTGCTGGTGACGTCGGTGGCGCTGCTGGAACCGTGGGCCGCCATCCCCGCGCTCGTCCTGGTCGCACTCGGCTGGTGGTTCCGTCCGGTCGCGGTCGCCGCCGTCCTGCTCGCCGTCGGCGTGCTCGCGGTCGCGAACCCCGGCGTACTCGCCGCCGCCGCAATGGGATTGGTCGCGACCGCCTATCTGCTCAACGCCGCCACCGTCACCGCCCCGCACGGCGTGGTGCCGACCACGGTCCCGTCGGTGACCGGCGCGGTCGGTTTCGCCGCCGTCGGCGTCGGCGCGGCCTTGCTTCCAGTGCAGCTTGCCTGGGCCCCGTTGGCCGCGCCCATCCTGGTGATCGTGTTGTACGCCTTGATAGTTCATGGCGCAGCGATCCGCCGCGCCCGGAACACGGGTACACCACAGCCGACCGGCGCCCCGCAAACGAACCCGCACGCCTCTTGAAGCGTGCGGGTGCCTGATGGACGTGTGCAGGAGACTCAGGCGGACCGGAACCGCAGGGTCACGTCGCCGAGCACCGGCGCGTCCGCGCGCTCGACCACCGTCGCGGCGATGGTCAGTTCGCCGTCCTGCTGCCAGATCCGGGTGCGGATCGTCTCACCCGGATAGAGCACACCCGCGAACCGCGCGCGAAAACCGGTGACCCGGCTCGCATCCGACCCGAGCACGGTGTCCGTAGCCGTCTTGCAGACGATGCCGTATGTGCACAACCCGTGCAGGATCGGCGCGGGAAAGCCCGCAGCGCGGGCGAATTCGGGATCCGAGTGCAGCGGATTGCGATCACCGCACATCCGATAGAGCAGCGCTTGCTGCGGCAGCGTCGCCGTGGTCACGTCGAAATCCGGTGCGCGATCCGGCAGTTCGGACTTGGTGCTCGGCCCGCGCTCACCGCCGAAACCACCCTCGCCGCGAGCGAAGATCGACGAACGCGCGGTCCACAGCGGCGCACCGTCGGAACCGGTGACCGTCTGCTCCTGCACGACCACCGCCGCGGAACCCTTGTCCCAGAGCTCGGTGATCCGCCCGGTGCTGGTCGCTTTGCCCGCGGCCGGGATCGGGCGGTGCACCTCCACCTCCTGATGGCCGTGCACCACCTTCGCCAGGTCGATGTCGATGCCGGGGAAGCTGACCCGCGGCGGCTCGGTCTCGTGCAGGGTCGGCGCGACGGTCGCGAACGTCGGCAGCACCTGCGGTCCGCGATCGTCGAGATACCGCAGTTCGGCCGGGTCGGTCCAGCGCGTGCCCGCGCCGAGTCCGAGCTGATACAGCTGCACGTCGGACGGCGTCCAGGCGAACTCCCGGCTCGGAAGTTCGGCCCCGAGCGCGACTTTCGGATCGATCGGCATCAGGACTCCTTGCTGGACGGCATCGGACGGGTCGGCTGCGCCGCCTTCTTCTCGACGATATCGAGCACCGCCAGATAGCCGAAGGTGAGCGCAGGCCCGATGGTCGCGCCGGGACCGGCGTAGGTGTGGCCCATCACCGGGGTCGAGCTGTTGCCCGCGGCGTACAGGCCTTCGATCGGGCTGCCGTCCTCGCGCAGCACCCGGCCCGCGGTGTCGGCGACCAGGCCGCCCTTGGTGCCGAGATCGCCGGGCACGATCTTCGCGGCATAGAACGGACCTTGGATCAGCGCCGCGAGGCACGGGTTCGGCTTCACCGTCGGATCGCCGTAGTACCGGTCGTAGTGGCTGTCACCGCGGCCGAAGTCCGCGTCCTTGCCGGTCTCGGCGAAGGTGTTGAACCGGGCGACGGTGGCGGCGAGATCGGCCGCCGGGACACCGATCTTGGTGGCCAGCTCTTCGAGGGAGTCCGCCTTGACGATGTTGTCGTTCTCCAGCCAGCGCGACGGAAAGCGCTGGCCCGGCTGCAATCCGGCGAAGATGTAGCGGTTGCGGTAGCGCTGATCGAAGACCAGCCAGGCCGGGATGTTCTCGCCCGGGCCCTCGCCCTGCCCGTACTCGCCGCCGTACATGGTGTGCACGGCCTCGACGTAGGGCGCGGACTCGTTGCCGAACCGCTTGCCGGTGGCGTTGACCATGATGGTGCCCGGCAGATTGCGCTCGGCCAGCGCGAACCACGGCCGCCCGCCCTTGAAGATGGTCGGACCCCACCAGGCGTCCTCCATGAAGCCGACGTCGCCGCCCGCCGCCATGCCCGCGACGATGCCGTCGCCGGTATTCGCGGCCGCGCCGGTGGTCCACTCGGTGGTGATCGGCTGGCGCTGGTACTTGGTGCGCAGCTCGGCGCTGTGCTCGAAACCGCCGCTGCCCAGGACCACGCCGTAGCGCGCGGTGATGGTGACCGGCTGCCCCTCGTGCTCGGCCTCGACCCCGGTGACCACGCCGTTCTCCACCACGAGCCCGGTCAGCGGGGTGTTCAGCAGCAGTGGCACGTTCGCGTCGAGCAGTCCCTTGCGCATGGCGGCGATGATCGCCTGGCCCATGCCGAGGATGTGCTTGCCGGTGAACTTGGCCCAGTAGGTGCGCGCGCCGACCCGCAGCGCGCGGGCCATGCCCTTCGGATGTCTGCGGATCAGGTTGAGCCGGACGAAGTCGGCCTGCATGACCACCACGTTCAGTGGCGCCTTGGCGTAGGGCGGCTCCAGGTTGGCCAGCTCCGCGCCGAGCACCTTGGCGTTGAACGGGGCCGGTTCGCAGGACCGTCCCGCGCCCAGCCCGCCCGGCGCCTCCGGGTAGTAGTCGGAGTAGCCCGGCACCCACTTCATCTTCAGCGGGGTGTGGTCGAGCACGAAGTCGAACGCCTCCGGACCCCGGTCGATGTAGGTGTCGATCCGCTCCTTGGGCACCACGTCGCCGATGATGCTGTGCAGGTAGGTGCGGGCCACCTCGCGGTCGTCCGGTCGGCCGGACGCGCGCAGCGCCTTGTTGCCGGGGATCCAGACGCCACCGCCGGAGCGTGCGGTGGACCCGCCGTAGTGCGCGGCCTTCTCGATGAGCACCACGCTGAGCCCGTGGTGGGCGGCGGTGAGGGCGGCGGTCATGCCCGCAGCGCCGCTGCCGACCACCACCACATCGTATTCCCGATCAATCATGTAGAACACGTTATAGAATGAGGCGGCCGTTGGTCTATGTTGTGTGGCAGAAGACTTACTCGGCTTTCCGTTTGCTGAGAAACTCGTTTCAGTTTCAGACCGGAGTGAAGTACATGGGGTTCGATTGGGACCTGGTTGCCGACGTGGTCGTCGTGGGTTTCGGCGCGGCCGGCGCCGCCGCGGCGCTGGAGGCGGCGGCCGACGGTGCGCAGGTGCTCGCGCTGGAGCGATTCGCCGGCGGCGGTGCATCGGCGCTGTCCGGCGGGATCATCTACGCGGGCGGCGGGACGTCGGTGCAGCGGGACGCCGGTGTCGCGGATACGCCCGAGGCGATGCTCGCGTACCTGGAGCGCGAGGTCGGCGACGCGGTGTCGCCGGCGACGCTGCGCCGGTTCGTGGACGGCAGCCCGGCGATGATCGAGTGGCTGAAGGGCCATGGCGTTCCGTTCGAGGCGTCGCTGTGCCCGTACAAGACGTCGTATCCGAACGACAGCTACTACCTCTACTACTCCGGCAGCGAGATTTCCGGCGCGTTCCGGGACATCCCCGCCGCGCAGCGTGGGCATCGGGTCAAGGGCAAGGGTACCTCCGGCAAGCAGCTCACGGGGCCGCTCACCGCGGCCGCTTCCCGGCTCGGCGTCCGGGTCGAAACTCTCACGCAGGCAACCCAACTGATCGTCGACGACACGGGCGCGGTGATCGGCGTCGAGTGCCGGTCGCTGCGGGACGCACCCGGTCGCGTCCGGGATCGGTACACCCGGATGGCGAAGGTCGCGGCCAAGCCCGGCATCTACTACCCGCCGCTGCGCGCCGCGCTGGAGAAACGCCTGGACCGGTTGGATCGCCAGTACGGCAAGATGATTCGCGTGCTGGCTCGTCGCGGTGTGGTGCTCAGCGCCGGCGGGTTCATCGCCAATCGCGCGATGGTGCGCGAGCACGCACCGGCCTATCGCGGCGGGCTCGCGCTCGGCACCACCGGTGACGACGGCAGCGGCATCCAGCTCGCGCAGCGGGCCGGCGCCGCCACCGACCGGATGAGCAATGTCTCCGCGTGGCGATTCCTGTTGCCGCCCAGTGCCTTCACCGGCGCGATCCTGGTCGACGCCGCGGGCCGCCGGGTGATCGACGAGACCAGGTACGGCGCGGCGGTCGGCCACGCGCTCATCACCGAACACGACGGCAAGGGCTGGCTGCTCGCCGACGACGAGCTGATGCGGACCGCGATCGGCCAGATCGGCAAGCAGGGCGCGTGGTTCCAGCGCGGGCAGTTCGAGACGATGCGGCGCACCGCGAAGCGTGGCGCGACGCTCGAAGCGGTTGCGGCGAAGGCCGGCATCGACGTGACCGGGCTGCTGGCCACGGTGGACGCGCACAATGCGGCGATCGAGGACGGCGCCCCGGACCCGGTCGGCAAGCCCGCCGAATTCACCAAACCGCTTCGTACCGGGCCGTTCTGGCTGCTGGACGTCGGCATCAAGCCCAGCCTGGCCAACCCGTGCCCGATGCTCACCCTCGGCGGCGTCGTCGTGGACGAACACACCGGCGCGGTGAAATCGACTGCCGGAAACGATATTCCGGGACTCTTCGCGGCAGGCCGGACCGCCGTCGGCATCTGCTCGGAGTCCTACGTCAGCGGGCTTTCGCTGTCGGACTGCATCTTCTCCGGTCGCCGGGCCGGGCGGTCCGCGGCGGGGGAACAGGTGCTTTCCGAACAGCTCGGGACACTCGATCGAATGGAAGGAAACTAGGTGCTGTCCGACACGGTACGAACCGCATTGGCCGACGAGCTCGAGCTCGCCGAACGCGACCGGGTGGCGATCGATCCGCTGGTCGCCCGGCATCCGGACATCGATGTGGTCGATGCCTACGAGATCCAGCTGATCAACATCCGGCGCCGGCTCGACAGCGGCGCCCGGATCGTCGGGCACAAGGTCGGCCTGTCATCTAAGGCAATGCAGCAGATGATGGGTGTGGACGAACCCGACTACGGTCATCTGCTCGCGGAAATGGAAGTCTACGAGGACGTTCCGGTCGAGGCCGGGCGTTACCTGTTCCCCAGGGTCGAGGTGGAGGTCGGCTTCGTGCTCGGCGCCGACCTGCCCGGCGCGGACTGCACCGAGGCCGATGTGCTCGCCGCGACCGTAGCTTTCGCGCCCGCGATCGAGCTGATCGACTCGCGGATCAAGGACTGGAAGATCGGCCTGACCGACACCATCTCCGACAACGCGTCCTCGGCCGGGTACGTGCTCGGCCCGGAGCGGGTGGCGCCCGAGGACATCGACATCAAGAAGATCGACGCGGTGCTCACCCGCAACGGCGAGGTGGTGGCCGAGGGGCGCAGCGACGCCGTGCTCGGTGACCCGGTGATCGCGGTGGCCTGGCTCGCGCGCAAGGTCGCGAGCTTCGGGGTGCGGCTGAAGGCGGGCGACATCGTGCTGCCCGGCTCGTGCACCCGCGCCATCGACGCGCGCCCGGGCGACGCATTCCATGCCGAGTTCGCTGGACTCGGTTCTGTCCGTTTGCAATTCATTTAGGAGGCTTGTGGTGTCCGACAACGGGACCGTCACCGCCGCGATCGTCGGGTCCGGCAACATCAGTACCGATCTGCTCTACAAACTGCTGCGTTCGGAGGCGATCGAGCCGCGGTGGATGATCGGGATCGATCCCGACAGTGAGGGTTTGAAGCGGGCCCGCGGGCTGGGGTTGGAGACCTCCGCCGAAGGGGTGGACTGGCTGCTCGGCCAGTCCGAGCTGCCCGACCTGATTTTCGAGGCCACCTCGGCGTATGTGCATCGCGCCGCCGCGCCGCGATACGCCGAAGCCGGTATCCGGGCGGTGGACCTCACCCCGGCCGCGGTCGGCCCGGCCGTGGTGCCGCCGGTGAACCTCGGCGCGAACCTGGACGCGCCGAACGTCAACATGATCACCTGCGGTGGCCAGGCCACCATCCCGATCGTCGCCGCCGTATCCCGCGTCGTACCAGTGGTTTACGCGGAAATCGTCGCCTCGGTGTCGTCTGTCTCGGCCGGTCCGGGCACCCGCGCCAACATCGATGAGTTCACCAAGACCACCAGCCGCGGCGTCGAAACCATCGGCGGCGCACAGCGGGGCAAGGCGATCATCATCCTCAATCCGGCCGAGCCGCCGATGATCATGCGCGACACCATCTTCTGCGCGATTCCCGAGGACGCCGACACCGACGCGATCACCGACTCCATCCACCGGATGGTCGCCGACATCCAGCAGTACGTGCCCGGCTACCGCCTGCTCAACGACCCGCAGTACGACCCGCCGTCGGTGATTTCCGGTGGCATGGCGAAGGTTTCGGTCTTCGTCGAGGTCGAGGGCGCGGGCGACTTCCTGCCGCCGTACGCGGGCAACTTGGACATCATGACCGCCGCTGCGACACAGGTCGGCGAGGTCATCGCCGGCCAAATCGTCTCGGCTCGGGTGTAAGGAGCGAAAACATGGCTTACTCAGCAGAACTCGATATCCGCGTCACCGACACCTCGCTGCGCGACGGATCCCATCACAAGCGCCACCAGTTCACCGCCACCGAGGTCCGCGACATCGTCGCCGCCCTCGACGGCGCCCGGGTGCCGGTCGTCGAGGTCACCCACGGCGACGGTCTCGGCGGTTCCTCGTTCAACTACGGGTTCTCCAAGACCCCGGAGCAGGAACTGATCAAGATCGCCGCGGAGACCGCGACCCAGGCCAAGATCGCGGTCCTGATGCTGCCCGGCGTCGGCGTCAAGGAGGACATCAAGATCTCCCAGGACAACGGCGCCTCCATCTGCCGCATCGCCACCCACTGCACCGAGGCCGACGTCTCCATCCAGCACTTCGGCCTGGCCCGCGAACTCGGCCTGGAAACCGTCGGCTTCCTGATGATGTCGCATTCCCAGCCGCCCGAGGTGCTGGCCAAGCAGGCCCGCATCATGGCCGACGCCGGCTGCCAGTGCGTCTACGTCGTCGACTCGGCCGGCGCCTTGGTGCTCGACCAGGTCACCGACCGCGTCGCCGCTCTGGTCGCCGAACTCGGCAGCGATGCCCAGGTCGGCTTCCACGGCCACGAGAACCTCGACCTCGCCGTCGCCAATTCGATCTACGCCATCCGGGCCGGCGCCACCCAAATCGACGGCAGCGCCCGCCGTTTCGGCGCGGGCGCGGGCAACACCCCCGTCGAGGCCCTGGTCGGCGTCTGCGACAAGCTCGACATCAAGACCGGCATCGACTTCTACGCCATCGCCGACGCCGCCGAAGACGTGGTCCGCCCCGCCATGCCTCAGGAATGCCTGCTCGACCGCTCCTCCCTCATGATGGGCTACGCAGGCGTCTACTCCAGCTTCCTCAAGCACGCCGAACGCCAAGCCGAACGCTACGGCGTCTCCGCCGCCGAAATGCTCGTCCGCGCCGGCCAGCGCAAACTCGTCGGCGGCCAGGAAGACCAACTCATCGATATCGCCCTGGAACTCCAGCGCGAAAAAGAATCCGTCCCCACCGCCTGACCTCGAGCTGATGTCGCGGTACCCACCGCGACATCAGCGCCTGGGCGACCGAACGCGAAATGGCCGAGAAACCAAGGTTTCTCGGCCATTTCGCGTTCGACTACAACCAGGTGTCGAGGGTGGTGGTGGTGAGGAAGTGGTCGAGGTCGGCGCGCCAGGGGGCGGGGGTGGTCTTCTCGGGTTCTATGGCGGTGTATTGGCCGCGGTAGAAGAGGAGGGGGCGGCCGGAAGCGGTCGACTCGGTGAGGGCTTGGACTCGGCCGATGACTATGTGGTGGTCGCCGCCCGGGACGACGCTTTCCACCGTGCATTCGATGGTGGCCAGGGCGTCGTCGAGGACGGGGAGGGTGCGGGGGGAGGTGTGCCAGGGGGCGCCGGCGAACTTGTCGGGTTCGCGGGAACCGAAGCGGGCGCACAGTTCTCGTTGTTCCTCGGCCAGCACGTTGACGCAGAAGCGGCCGGCTTGCTCGATGGCCGCCCAGGAGCGCGACGTGGTGGTGGGGCAGAACAGGACCAACGGTGGGTCCAGGGAGAGGGCGGCGAACGACTGGCAGGCGAAACCGATCGGTGCGCCGGCGTCATCGAAGGTGGTGATCACGGTGATACCGGTGCAGAACTGGCCGAGCACATTGCGGAAGGCCCGTGCGTCGATTTCAGGATGGGTCATCGTCTCGCTCGCCCTCTCTGTCACTGCTGGCGCTGCCCGACGGTGAAGTCGTGGCCCCACAGGCTCACGGCCGTGGATTCGCGGGCAATCCAATCATTGTCGTCGACTTCGAGTCCCTCGCAGCCGAATTCGACATCGAAACCGCCCGGCGTCTTCATGTAGAACGAGAGCATCTTGTCGTTGACGTGCCGGCCGAGGGTCGCCGACATCTTGACCTTCTTGCGCAGCGCGCGGTCCAGGCACAGCCCGACGTCGTCGGCGTCCGCCACCTCGAGCATCAGGTGCACGATGCCGCTGGGCGTCGGCATGGGCAGGAACGCCAGCGAGTGATGCCGCGGGTTGCAGCCGAAGAAGCGCAGCCAGGCCGGGTCGCCGTCGGCCGGTCGCCCGACCATCTGCGGTGGCAACCGCATCGAGTCGCGCAGCCGGAAACCGAGCACGTCCCGGTAGAACTCCAGCGCGGCCTGATCGTCCTTGGTGCTGAGCACGACGTGCCCGAGCCCCTGCTCCTCGGTGACGAACCGGTGCCCGTACGGGCTCACCACCCGCCGATGTTCCAGTGCCGCACCGTGAAACGCCTCGAGGGTGTTGCCGGAGGGGTCATCGAAACGGATCAGCTCGTGCACTCGCCGATCGGCCAGTTCCGCGGCGGTGCCCTCCTTGTAGGGCACGCCCGCGCCTTCGAGCCGGGTCCGAATGTCCTGCAGCTCCCCGGCATTGGCGGTCTCCCACCCCGAGATCTGCAATCGGTCCTGCTCGCCGGGCACGATCACCAGCCGGGCCGGAAATTCGTCCATCCGCAGATACAGCGCGTCCGGATTCCCGCCCTTGCCTTCGATCATGCCGAGCACCTTGAGGCCGTACTCGCGCCAGGCGGCCATGTCGGTCGCCTCGATGCGCAGGTAGGCCAGTGATCGAATCCCCATTACTTCTCCTTCGAACCGGCGAGGAAGTCGATGGTCAGCCGGTTGAATTCGTGGAACTTCTCCAGCTGTGCCCAGTGCCCGCATCCGCCGAACACATGCAGCTGAACGCGCGGAATCAGTTTGGTCGCGACCAGCGCGCCGTCCAGCGGATTGACCCGGTCTTCCCGACCCCAGATCAACAGCACGGGCTGACGCAGTTTATAGGCGTCGCGCCAGAGCATGCCCAGCTCGAAATCCGCACCGGCGAACGACTTTCCCATCGCCTTGGCCGCGGCCAGCGATTCCGGCGTGCTCGCCGCGGCGAAGCGCTGGTCGATCAGCTCGTCGGTGATCAGCGACTGATCGAAGACCATGATGCGCAGGAACGCCTCCAGGTTCTCCCTGGTCGGCTGGTAGCTGAACTTGCCGAGCAGCTTCACGCCCTCGGTCGGGTCGGGTGCGAACAGGTTGGTGCTCAACCCGCCCGGGCCCATCAGCACCAGTTTCCCGGCCCGATCCGGATAGTCCAGCGCGAACCGCACGGCCGCGCCGCCGCCGAGCGAGTTGCCCAGCAGGTGCACCCGCGAGGTGATCTGCAAGTGATCGAGCAGGTCCTTCAGCGCCGAGGCGCTGTGCACGAAGTACTGCGGATGCTCGGTCGGCTTGTCCGACTGCCCGTATCCGGGCTGATCCACGGCGAGCACATGAAAACTCTGCGCCAGCACCGAGATATTGCGGGCGAAGTTCGACCAGGAGGACGCGCCCGGCCCGCCGCCGTGCAGCAGCACGATCGTCGGCCCGTTGCCGACGCCGGCCTCGTGATAGTGCAGCCGCAGATCCGGCCGCACCTGCGCGAACCGGGAGGTCGATTCCGCGGTGAGTTCCACGGTAGAGGTCACAGCAGCTCCTAGACCATCGCGTCGACGACGGGCAGCCCGAACTCGTGCTGGCCGTACATCTGGTAAGCCCGTTCCGGATCGTTCGCCGCGTGCACCCGGCCCGCGTGCGCGTCGCGCCAGAACCGTTGCAGCGGAGTGCCGTTCGCCAGCGCGGTGGCGCCCGAGCTCTCGAACAGCTTGTCGATGGCGGCGATCGAGCGTCCGGTCGCACGCACCTGGTCGCGCCGCGCGCGCACCCGCAGGTCGAACGGAATCTCCTTGCCCGCCAACAGCAGTGCGTATTCGTCGGCGACATTGCCGGACAGCTGACGCCAGCCCGCGTCGATGTCGCTGGACGCCTCCGCGATGCGCACCTTGGCGAACGGATCGTCCTTGGCCTTCTCGCCCGCGTAGGCCGCGCGCACCCGCTTGCCCTGATGTTCGACGTGCGCCGCGTACGCGCCGTAGGCCATGCCGACGATCGGGGTCGCGATGGTGGTGGGATGGATGGTGCCCCAGGGCATCCGGTACACCGGATCGGTGTTCTGCTCGAGGCCCGGCGCGGTCAGTTCGCTCATCTTGCGGAAGCTGAGGAAGCGGTGCGTCGGGACGAAAACGTCCTTCACCACAACAGTATTGGACCCGGTGCCGCGCAATCCGACCACATTCCAGACATCGTCGATGCGGTAGTCGTCGCGCGGGATGAGGAAGCTGCCGAAGTCGACCGGCTTGCCGTCCTTGATCACCGGACCACCGAGCACCGCCCAGGTGGCGTGATCGCACCCCGAGGACCAGGCCCAGGACCCGTTGACCAGGTAGCCGCCCTCGACCACCGTGCCCGCGCCCATCGGCGCGTACGACGAGGAGATCCGCACCTCGGTGTCCTCGCCCCAGACGTCTTCCTGCGCCCGCTGGTCGAACAGCGCCAGATGCCAATTGTGTACGCCGACAATGCCCGCCACCCAACCGGTGGATCCGCAGGCGCTGGCCAGCTTGCGCACGGTGTCGTAGAAGACCACCGGGTCGGCCGCGTGACCGCCCCACTGCTTGGGCTGCAGCAGCCGGAAGAACCCGGTCTCCTGCAACGCCTTCATGGATTCGTCGGGGATGCGGCGTAGGTCCTCGGCCTCCTGCGCGCGCTCGCGCAGGGTCGGCAACAGCGCGTCGACCCGTTCGGTCACTTCTTGCGTCATCTCGGGACCTGCTCCTGCCTGGTCAATTGGATAACCGGTACTCATTTGCTTCTGAGACTAGAACAGGTTCTTATTTCTGTCGAGAACGGGTGTCGATCGCGTGTCCTGGATGGACATGTGCAGGAAGTGGCGTGAATCGCTGGCGTGGAACGCCACATTTTTGTAACGTGTTCTAGTACAGAAGGAGGAGGATTCGCGATGGCAGTTACCCCACAGGGGAGCGGTGCGAAGGTCCGGGAGTTAGACGTCGGCACCGTGCCCACCCGCTATGCGAGGGGATGGCATTGCCTCGGTCTGGCCAAGTCGTTCCGCGACGGCAAGCCGCACGCGGTGAATGTGTTCGGCACCAAGCTCGTGATCTGGGCCGACAGCAACGACGAGCTGCGGGTGCTCGATGCCTACTGCAGGCACATGGGCGGCGATCTGAGCATGGGCGAGGTCAAGGGTGACGACATCGCCTGCCCGTTCCACGACTGGCGCTGGTCCGGCACGAACGGCAAATGCACCGCGATTCCGTACGGGAAGCGCGTGCCGCCACTGGCGCGTACCCGTAAATGGACCACGCTGGAGCGCAACGGCCAGCTGTTCGTCTGGCACGACGTCGAGGGCAGCCAGCCGCCGCCCGAGGTGACCATCCCGCATATCAAGGGCCCTTACACCGATGCGGACGGCAACCCGGTCGAGCAGCTCGACAGCGGCTGGACCGACTGGACCTGGAACTCCATGCTGATCGAGGGCGCGAACTGCCGCGAGATCATCGACAACGTGGTCGACATGGCGCACTTCTTCTACATCCACTTCGCCTTCCCGACCTTCTTCAAGAACGTCTTCGAGGGGCACATCGCCACTCAGTACTTGAATACGAAGGGCAGGCCGGACATCGGGATGGCCTCCAAATACGGCGGCGACACCACGCTGACCTCGGAGGCCTCGTACTTCGGGCCGTCCTACATGATCAATCCGCTGGTCAACCTGTACACCGGCTACGAGGTCAAGAGCGTCCTGATCAACTGCCACTACCCGGTGACCCAGGACTCCTTCGTGCTGCAATGGGGCATCACGCTGGAGAAGCCGCAGGGCGTCGAGGGCGAGATGGCGGACAAGCTGGCCGCCAAGATGACCGAGGGCATCAGCGTCGGCTTCCTCCAGGACGTGGAGATCTGGAAGCACAAGTCCAAGGTCGAGAACCCGCTGCTGTGCGAGGAGGACGGCCCGGTCTACCAGCTGCGTCGCTGGTACGACCAGTTCTACGTCGACCTCGCCGACGTCACCGACAAGATGACCCAGCGCTTCGAGTTCGAGGTGGACACCACCAAGGCGAACGAGGTCTGGGAGGCCGAGGTCGCGGAGAACCTGCGGCGCAAGCGGGAGGCCGACGAGGCTGCCGCCAACCAGGCGGAGGCCGGAGTCTGATGGCCACCTGGGCGAAAGCACCCGACTTCGCCGACCAACCGGCGCGGCAGGCTGAAGTGCGCGCCCAGACCGTGGTCGACAAGCAGCACTATCTGGAACAGGGCCTGACACCGCTGGCGTGTCAGGCCTGCCAGAGCCGGGTGCTGGTGCGCAAGAGCAGTTCGCATCAGACCTCGGTGCAGTGGACCGAGCCGCCGCAGACGCACTGCCCGGTCTTCGCCGAACTCAGCCGGAACGGGGGTGGCCTCGGTCGCCCCGATTCCTGCCCGCAGTTGGAGAAGACGATCAAATGGGCGGTCGACGAGGGCGTGGTCGAGGTGCCGGAGTAGTCACCTGCGGGCGAAGTGACAACGTCGGCAGGTGCCGTATGGGCAGTTCGCCAACTGTTTTTCGATGTCACGCGGGCTGCTCTATTGTCCGGGCATGGCTCATCCTGGATTCACCGAACTCGCGGCGCGGCTGACCGTTCCGTTGATCGCCGCGCCGATGTTCCAGGTCTCCGGGCCGGAGTTGGTGATCGCGGCCTGCCGGGCCGGCGTGGTCGGCGCGTTCCCGACGGTGAATGCCCGTACGCCGGAACAACTGTCGGAGTGGTTGTCGGCGATCGATGTCGCGTTGGCGTCGGGTAACGGGGCGCGTCCGGCCCCGGTCGCGGCGAATCTGATCGTGCACCCGGGGAACGCGCGGCTGCTGCCGGATCTGCAGGTGTTGCGCGAGCAGCCGACGGAGATCGTGATCACCTCGGTCGGGACGCCGCGCGCTGTGGTCGGCCCGTTGCACGAGGTGGGCTCGCTGGTTCTCGCGGATGTGGCGTCGGTGCAGCACGCGGTGCGGGCGGTCGAGTGCGGTGTCGACGGGTTGATCCTGCTCACCGCCGGTGCGGGCGGGCAGACCGGCTGGGCGAATCCGTTCGCGTTCGTCCGTGCCGTGCGCGAATTCTTCGACGGTCCAGTCGTTTTGGCCGGCGGGATCGCCGATGGTGTCGCCTTACGTGCGGCGATCACCCTCGGTGCGGACCTCGCCTACATGGGTACCAAGTTCCTCGCCACCGCGGAGAGCATGGCCGCGCCCGCGCACAAGGATCTGATCGCCGCGTCCAGCCTCGACGACGTGGTGCTGACCTCCGCGTTCACCGGTCTGCCGACCAATATGCTGGCCGGCTCGATGCAGTCGCTCGGCATCGATGTCGCCGCCCTGCGTGCCGGAACCTTCGACACCGCAGCGCATTTCGCCGATCCCGGCGCGCCGAAGAACTGGTCGGACATCTGGAGCGCCGGCCACGCCGCGTCCGGGGTCACCGAGGTGCTCGGCGTCGCCGAACTCGTCGAACGGACGCGGCGCGAGTACGCCGGGGAGTGAGGCTCAGTCCATCTGGAAGTCGGCGAAGTCGAAACCGGGCGAGACGAAGCAGCTGACCAGCACGTACTCGTCGCCTGCGGGGCGCGCCGCTTGACTGACCCCACCCGGCACCACCGCCTGGAGCACCTGACCGTGCTCGACATCCGGCCCGAGCACGATCTCCTCGCCGCCGATGTTCAGCACCAGCGGACCGCCGCGATGCCAGAGCCACAGCTCGTCGGAGCGGACCGTGTGCGGCGCGGACTGCTCGCCCGGCAGCAGCAGGAAGTGGATCGCGGTCGCGCTGGACCGTGCGCCGTCGTAGCCCTCCGGCTTGAATTCCACGGCGCTGCGCCAGGTTTCGCGGAACCAGCCACCTTCCGGATGCGGGGACAGGTCGAGGACGGCGGCGAGCTCGGGTCGATTGTCGGTCATCATTCGACTATGCCTGATCCGCGCGCGGTGGTGCCGGACGTCCCCGGTGAAAAACCAGGTGACCGGAGCTGAACGGCCGCGTTACCGTGGCTGAACACATGGTGGGTGTAGCTCAGTTGGTCAGAGCGCCTGGTTGTGATCCAGGAGGTCGCGGGTTCAAGTCCGGTCACTCACCCCAAAGGCGCCTGGTTCAGAGTTCCGCGATGCGCCAGGTGATGCCGAAAGGCGCCAATATATCGAGGAATTCGGCCGCGTCGAAGGCTTCAGCAGGCGCGAGCGCACCCGGCTTGGTGGTGCCCTCCGCCAATCGAGTCGCCACCGCTACCGCCATCAGCGCCGAATCGCGGTAGGAGTGCACGCCGCTCACCACGCCGCGGACCGTCCGGCCGTCCGCCCCGAACGCGTCGACGACCAGGTCATAGCGCAGATCGGCGCTCGGTGCGTCGGGCAGCGAGTCGATGATCTCGGCGGTGAAGCCGCTGAGAGTGTCGAGGATCGAAGTGGCAAGCACGCCTTCGACATAGGAGACGTCGGAGTGGCGCGGGATCGTCAGTACCGGCGGCTGGGGGAATTTCGCCACCGCGGTCGGCGCGGTCTCGCCGGGGAAGGTCATCGTGGAGTGCCGGGCCGTTGCGCCGGTGTGCAATTCGCCGTCCGCGTAGTTCCAGCCGCCGCTGCGGAACCAGTCCAGACTCGCCAGCACCGTCTTCGCGCTGCCCTTGGAACCGTTGCCGCCGCTCTTGCTCAGATGGCTGACCACTACCTCGGCCGGGCCGCTCACCCGGCGGGTGGTCAGGTAGCCGAGCAGGTCACCGGGCAGATTGCTGTCGGTGACGCCGGGGACCAGGCTCACCCCGGCCGCCTCGGCACGTGGGCCGAACTCGTCGAAGACCTGCTTCAGGAACAGCTGCTCGCCGGACATGTCGGTGTAGTGCGCGCCGGCCTCGATCGCCGCGGCCAGGACCGCCGCACCGTGCTCCACGTAGGCGGGCAGGCTGCTGATCACCACGTCGGCGCCGGTGAACGCGGCGACCAGTGCGTCGTGGTCGGCGAGGTCGGCGACGCGGATCTCGGCGTTCGGGAGATCGGCGGCGACCGCGGCGGCGCGGATGCGTGTTTCGTTGCGGCCCACCAGGATCGGAGTGAAGCCGCGGCGGTGTAGTTCGGTGAGGAGGTAGCCGCCGGTGATGCCGGTGGCACCGTAGACGGCGATGTTCTTGCTGGATCCGGTGGGGCTCGTCGATGTCATGCCATCAATCTATGAGCGCTGTATGAGTTAACCAATGGCCGTGATACTCGCTGCTATATCTCAAACACTCATTGTGGAGCGCTATGGTGAGCAAGTGGACGTTCTCAGTGAAACCATCGCCGCCATCCGAACGGGCAGTCCGACCTCCGGAATGTTCATCCGGCACGCCCCCTGGGGTCGCGACTATCCGGTCGTGCCCGGCGCCGGTTTCCACGTCGTGTTGCAGGGCTCGTGCTGGCTGGTGCCGCCGGGCGGCACGCCGATGGCGCTCGGTGTCGGCGACGTCGTGTTCATGCCGCGCGGCGCGGATCATGTGCTGATCGACAGCCTCGACAGTCCGGTCACCGAGAAGGCGCAGCCGGGGGAGCCGAGGGAGATCACCGGGGCCGGGGTGCGCACCGCATTGCTGTGCGGCGCATACGAACTCGGTAAGCAGCGCAGCCATCCGCTGCTCGACGAGCTACCGGAATTCATCCATCTCCCGGCCCGTCCCGGTCGCCATCCCGCGCTGCGCGGCGCGGTCGACCTGCTCGCCGCCGAAATCGCCGAACCGCGCCCGGGCAGCGACGCCGCCGTTCCGGCCATCCTCGAAACCCTGCTGCTCTTCGTGCTGCGCGCCTGGTTCGAAGAGCAGTCCAGCGCGCAATCCACCGGCTGGGCAGGCGCTTTCGCCGATCCCGCGGTCGCCGCCGCGCTTCGAGCCGTGCACGAAGAACCGGCCCGATCCTGGACCGTCCCGGATCTCAGCGACATCGCCGGCGTCTCCCGCGCCACCCTCGCCCGCCGCTTCACCGCCACCATCGGCGAACCGCCCCTCGCCTACGTCACCCGCTGGCGCATGCTCACCGCCGCCCGCCTACTCCGCGACACCGACGCCCCACTCGGCACGATAGCCCGAAAGGTCGGCTACACCTCCGAATTCGCCTTCGCCAAGGCCTTCAAACGCGAATACGGCCTAGCCCCAGGCCAATACCGCCGAGCCGACCACAAACCCCCACTGGTCGCAGTCTGACCCCGCCGCACCCCTTCTGATTTCCCGCACCGAAAATCGCATGCAAATCCAGGTGCGGGAAATCGAAAGGCGTGCGGCTGTAGGTTCGGGGGATGGAGGCTCGGGTGCTGGAGGCGTATGGGGAGGTGATGCGCCGGTTGCTCCGGGTACTCGGCTGTCCGAGTTGAAGAGGGCAAAGGCTGCCGTGTACACATATGCGTGTACACTGTGTATATGAGTGAGATCAGCACCCGCGAACTACGCACCAACCTGGCGAAATACATCGATGCCGCCGAGTCTGGTGAGCAGGTGATCATTCTCCGCGACGGCACTCCTGCCGCCGCGCTGGTTCCCCTGTCTGTGGTGGAAGCGGTCGATGACGCCGAAGACGAAATGTTGGCGCGAGAGGCCGTCGCCCGCCTCGCCGCCGGTGAAAAGACCTCCAGCATGGCCGAAGTGCTCGCCGATATTTTCGAGGCGCGTAAGTGAAATATACGTTTCAGTTCCTCGAGTCTGCCCGGCGTGAACTGCGAGACCTGGAACAACGAGACGCGATGCGCATCCTCACCGCGCTCACTGTCCTTGGCGACGATCCGTACGCCGAGGGGTTGGCCATCCGAAAGTTGGTGAACGTGGATGCGTATCGCCTGCGAGTCGGCCGCTTCCGAGTCGTCTACCAAGTGCAAGACGATGTGCTGGTGATCCTGGTGGTGAAGGTCGGGTGGCGCCGGGACGTGTATCGCGATCTCTGATCGGTACCAACGCAGTGCAGGCCCATAGTCGATCGGTGACTATGGGCCAGTTTTGTATCCGTGACGCCGAGGAGCTGGCGGACGGCTTGATCGGCTACCGCTGACTCAGCTGAACGGCGACTTCGGACGTTCCTGCAACTCGCCGTCGAGGTAGATGTCGACCTTCTCGTTGTAGAAGCAGACCAGGCCTGCGACCTTCTGGCTCTCCGGCAGCGGCGTGCGGTAACCCCACACGTAATCCTGGTATTCGTTGTCGCCGACGCGCACCGTCCAGTAGTCGGCGGTGCCCTTGTACGGGCAGCTGGTGTGCGTGTCCGACGGGTGCAGCAGGTCCATGCGCACATCGGTCATCGGCAGGTAATACCTTGCCGGCAGGCCGGTTTCGAAGAGGATGCGTGGCGAGTGCGAGTCGGCGACGGTGACGCCGTCGATCTCGACTCGCACATGCCGGGAGCTGCCGAGGATGTCGACCCGGGAGTACGGATCGCGCGGGTGGACGTAGACCGGCTCGTCCTCCTCGAACCACTCGTCCATCTTGTTCCAGTCGAGCCGCACCAGGTCGTTCAGCTCGGCCAGCGGGGAATCGTGATAGCGGAGCGCGGCGGCGGTTGCGGTGGTGCCGTCCACGACCACGTCGTACTCGGTCGCGTCGCCGCGGCTGGGGGAGTGGTGCGACTGGCCGGTCGGTTCGAGTTTCGCCTGGAGATCCGCGGCGCGGATGTAGTAGGTCGGATAGTGCGGACCCTCCCACACCAGCACCGGCTGCGCCGTATCGGCCACCACCCGGCCGCCGAGGAACACCCGAACTCGCTTCTGGCTGGTTTCGATCTTTACCCGCCCGCGTTGCGCATCGCCCATGACATTCGACGGTACTCCCGGGCGGCTGTCCGAGTAGTTATCGCAGACAGAACAGCTGCCTGAACCCTGAGCGGGTCCAGGCAGCCGCGGGTGCGAGGTCAGTCGCCGACGGTGATCGCTTCCGCCTCGGTGACGCTGTGCGGCGCCGGATCGTGGTCATCGATGTGCGCGAGGGCCGCGCGCCCGGCCACCAGGACCAGCACCGCGCCCGCAGTACAGGCTGCGCCGACCCAGAACGGCAGCGCGACGCTGTGCTCACCGAGCTTGCCCGCCAGGTACGGCGCGGCCGCACCACCGGCGAAGCGAACGAAGCTGTAGGCCGCGGACGCGGTCGACCGCTCGACCGGCGCGGAGATCATCACGGCCTCGGTGATCAGCGTGTTGTTCACGCCGAGGAACAGCCCGGCCAGCACGGTGCCGATGATCAGCACCGGCTTGTGCTCGGCGAACGCCGCCATCACCGCGAGGTCCGCGGCGAACAGCGCGATGGACAGGCCCATCATCGGCAGCGACCCGAACCGCCGCTGCAACCGCGGCGCCAGGAACACCGAGGAGAACGCGAGCAGGATGCCCCAGCCGCAGAAGATGAAGCCGATCGCGTAGGTGCCCATGTCCAGTGGGAACGGGGTGTAGGCGAGCAGCGTGAAGAAGCCGAAGTTGTAGAGCAGCGCGGTGAGGCTGACGGTCAGCAGCCCGCGGTGGCGCAGCGCGCGGAACGGCGCGGTGATCGAGGTGTGGTGCGTCGGCTTCGGGCCCTCGGGCAGTAGCACGACGATGCTGACCAGGGCTACGGCCATCAGCACCGAGACGCCGAAAAACGGTCCACGCCAGCTGATTCCGCCGAGCACGCCGCCGAGCAGCGGTCCGGTCGCGATGCCGATGCCGAGCGCGGCTTCATAGAGGATGATCGCCCGGGCGACGCCGCCGCTGGCCGCGCCGACAATGGTGGCGAGCGCGGTGGCGATGAACAAGGCATTGCCCAGACCCCACCCCGCGCGGAACCCGACGATCTGCGTGACGGTGTCGGACAACCCCGCCAGCGCCGCGAACACGATGATGATGGCCAGGCCGGCTACCAGCGTCTTCTTCGCGCCGAAGCGGCTGGACACCACGCCCGTGATCAGCATGGCCACGCCGGTCACGAGCATGTAGCTGGTGAACAGCAGCGACACCTGTGACGGCGAGGCGTGCAGTTGTTCGCCGATCGGTTTCAGGATCGGGTCCACCAGCCCGATGCCCATGAAGGCGATCACGCTGGCGAAGGCGACGGCCCAAACGGCTTTCGGTTGGCGATTGCTCGCGGTGGGTTCCGCGCCTGCGGCGCGATCAGGAGCCAAGGTGCTCATTGATCTTCCCTCTATATCGGATGATGCTGTGGCGTAGCCGTTTTCAGGGCCTCCAGCAGTTCGTTCAAATCGGTGTCCATGCGGGCGAGGCGTTCGGTGTCGAAGCCGTCGAGCCGCGTGGTGAGCGCGGCGGCGAAGGCCTGCCGCGCCTGGGTGAGCCGGTTGCGTCCGGCCGGGGTGAGTTCGACGACGACGGCCCGGGAATCGGCCGAGTCCTTGCGCCGGGTCGCGAAACCATCCGCGACCAGCCTGCCGATCAGCGTCGTTGCTGCCGGCTGCGAACATCGGTCGATCCTGGCGAACTCGCTGACCCGCACGGCGCCGTGTTCGTCGAGCACCGCAAGTGCCCGCAACACCGCCCGCGGCAGGTCGTCGCCGCTGATCACCCCGGCCAGCCGAGTGAGCCTGCCCGCGGTTACGAGTAGATCGACGACGATGTCATCCGCTGTGTTCACCTGAGCCTGCTGCACCCAGATATTATTACATAAGCTAACTATATATGTCCCGTGAACTCGATCACGAACACGCCAAAGCCCCGGCATGCAACACATACCGAGGCTCTGACCAGGTGATTCAGGAACTATGCGCCACCGGACGCTGCGGCGTGCCGAAGAGGTGGGCGGTGCCGTGGGCGCGTTTGAAGTAGAGGTGGGCGTCGTGTTCCCAGGTGATGGCTATGCCGCCGTGGAGTTGGACGGTTTCGGCGACGATGGTGGTGAGGGCGTCGGAGCAGTGCAGGCGGGCGACCCAGACGTCCTCGGGGGCGGTGGGGGTGTGCTCGGCTACCGCGAGGGTGGCGGCGGCGGAGGCGGACTTGGCCGATTCGAGGAGGACGTACATGTCGGCCATGCGGTGCTTGAGGGCTTGGAAGCTGCCGATGGGGCGGCCGAACTGGACTCGGGACTTGGTGTATTCGACCGTCATGGTCAGGCAGTGCTCGGCGGCGCCCACTTGCTCGGCGGCGATTGCGGCCCAGGCGATTTCGCGTAGGCGGGCGATGGCCGGTTGCGGATCGGCGGTGCCGAGGCGGCGGGCTTCGGCGGTGGTGAAGGTGATTTCGGTCAGTTTGCGGGTGGGGTCCATGGTCGGCACGACGCGCCGGGTGACCCCGGTCGCGGTGGGGTCGACCTCGAAGAACCCGGTCGCGGTGACCACGATCAGTGTGTCGGCGATGCTGCCGTCGAGCACGTATCGAGCTGTGCCGCTGAGGGTTCCGTCGGCCTCGTGGACTCCGGGCTCGTCCCAGCCGTTCTCGCCTGCCCAGCACACCGCGAGGGTGCGCGTGCCCTCCGCGACCTCGGGAAGCAGCCGCGCGCACGCCTCTTCATCGCCCGACAGCAGCACCGCCTGCACGCCGAGGACGGCGGAGCCGAGCATCGGCACGCCGGCCAGGGTGCGGCCGAGTTCGCCGACCACGAGCAGGGATTCGACCAGGCTCGCGCCGATACCGCCGTATTCCTCGGGAATGGCCAGCGCCGCGACGCCGATCTGTTCGCACAGTCGCTGCCACAGGGCCTGGTCGTAGCCGAGCTCGGTATCCATCGCGGTGCGCACCGCGGCCGATCCGGCGTGCTTGGTGAGCAAGGCGCGCACCGATGCGGTGAACTCCTGATGTTCGGTGCTGGTCATGCCGTCCCTCGAAGTTGCCGATCCGCCGCCTCGGCACGCAGCGCCCGCGCGATCCGTGCCCGGTGCAGATCCGGTGTGCCCCAGGCGGACCGGAGCGCGGTGACCTTGGTCAACCACAGCGACAGGTCGTATTCGGCGGTGTAGCCGATCGCGCCGTGCACCTGTAGCGCCGCCCTGGCGGCCCGGTAGGCCGCGTCGCCGCAGGCGATCACGGCGGCCGAGACGTCGCGCCCGCGCGTCGGCTCGCCCATGGTGAGCGCGGCGCGGTAGAGCAGCGGTTCGGCCAGATCCAGGCCGATCAGCACATCCGCGAGTTTCTGCTTGACCGCCTGGAATTCGCCGATCGGCTTGCCGAACTGCTTGCGCTGCTTGGCATATCCGGTGGTCGAGTCGAGCAGCGCGCGACCGGCGCCCAGCAGCTGTGCCGCACAAGCCAGTGCGCCGGTGTCGAACCCGGTGGCGATCGCGTCGGCCACGCCCTCCGCGACCGATTCGTCAGCGGCCACGGCGAACAGCCGCCGTGCCGGATCGATCGACCGCACCAGACCGGTCCGATGACCGACGTGCAGCTGATCGCCGTCCGCGATCAACACCACCTCAGCGCTGTCTGCGTCCAGCGCCACCGCGCTGTGATCCGGCGAGGCGAAAGCGAGGGTGCCCAGCTCGGCACCTTCGGCGAAGCCGGGCAACCAGCGCGCGGCCAGTTCCGTATCCGGAAGTGCTTGCAGCAGAGCAGGTATCGCGGCAGCGGTCTCCACCAGCGGACCCGGTGCGGCAGCGCGCCCGAGTTCGACGAACGCGACCACCAGATCGATCGGCTCCGCGCCGACCCCACCGTGCTCGTCATCGATGGCCAGACCGAGCACCCCCGCACCGGCGAGCTGACGGATCAGCCCGCGGCCGGGCCGCGGATCCCCGGTCGCCCAGGCGCGCCCCGCGGCGGGCGTGCGCCCCGCGTCCAGCAGCTTGCGCACGCTGGTGCCGAAGTCGAGTTGTTCGGGACTGAGCGCGAATCTCATCGACTGCTTCCTCTCGGTAGTCCGAGCAGCCGCTCGGCGACGATATTGCGCTGAATCTCGTTGGTGCCCGCATAGATCGGACCGGACAGCGAGAACAGATAGCCGTCGGTCCACGACCCGGAGCGTTCGGCGCTCGCGCCGAGCACCTCCAGCGCGGTCTCGTGCATGGCGATGTCGAGCTCGGACCAGAACACCTTGGTGATCGAGGATTCCGCGCCGAGCTTGCCGCCCTCGTTCAGCCGGGTCACCGTGCCGAACGTGTGCAGCCGGTAGGCCTCGCTGCCGATCCACGCGTCCACCACGGCATCTCGCTGCCCGGTGTTCGCGTCGTCGCCGGCGTCGAGCCATAGATCGATCAACCGCTGCGACGTCGCGCTGAACCGTCCGGGGCTGCGCAGCGACAGGCCGCGCTCGTTGCTGGACGTGCTCATCGCCACCCGCCAGCCCTCGCCCGGCGCGCCGATCACATCGCGATCCGGCACGAACACCTCGTCGAGGAAGATCTCCGCGAAGCCGGGCTCGCCGTCCAACTGCGGAATCGGCCGCACCGCAACACCATCGGCGGACAGCGGGAACATCACATAAGTCAGCCCCTTGTGCCGCTCCGCCTCCGGATCGCTGCGGAACAGCCCGAAGGCCCAGTCCGCGTAGGCCGCTCGCGAACTCCACGTCTTCTGCCCGCTCAGCAGCCAGCCGCCGTTGGTCCGGCGCGCGGTCGACCGGATGCCGGCCAGGTCGCTGCCCGCCTCCGGCTCCGACCAGGCCTGCGCCCAGATGTCCTCGCCGCGCGCCATCCGCGGCATGATCCGGTCGAGCTGCTCGGGCGTGCCGTGTTCGAAAAGCGTTGGGGCCAGCAGGAAGATGCCGTTCTGGCTCACCCGTCCCGGCGCGCCGGCGGCGTAGTACTCCTGCTCGAACAGCACCCATTCCAGCAGCGAGGCATCGCGGCCGCCGTACTCCTCGGGCCAGGCGACGACGGAGAGCCGCGCGTCGGCGAGGGTGCGCTCCCAGGCGCGGTGCGCCTCGAACCCGGTTTTGGTATCCATCGAGGGCAGCGGTTGCGCGGGCTTGCTGGCCGCCAGGAACTCCCGGACCTCGGTCTGGAATTCCCGGGTCGCCTGGTCGATCTCGAGATCCACTTACTTCGCCCCGTTCTCGCCGGTCGAAGCCGCCTGCGCCTTCATCGACTTGGCGTTCATGCCGCCCAGCGAATCGGCGCCGACCTCGGCGTTGTGCGCGTGCGCGAAGTGATGCAGCCCGAACACCGAATCCATTCCGGTGCGCATGCCCATCTGATCCTCGGCCTGGTTGACCGCCTTCTTGGTCAGCGCGAGCCCGAATTGCGGCATGGTGCCGATCTTTTCGGCCAGCGCGAGCGTCTCCGCCTCCAGTTCGGCGCGCGGCACCACCCGGTTGACCATGCCCCACTCCTTGGCCTGCGCGGCCCCGAACCGGTCCCCGGTGAACAGGAACTCCTTGGCGGCGCGCGGCCCCATCACCCACGGGTGCGCGAAGTATTCGACCCCCGGAATGCCCATCCGCACAACGGGATCGGAGAAGAACGCGTCGTCGGAGGCAATGATCAGATCGCACACCCAGGCCAGCATGAGCCCGCCCGCGATGCACGCGCCCTGCACCATCGCGATGGTCGGCTTGGGGATCTCCCGCCAGCGCCGGCACATGCCGAGGTAGACCTCGAGCTCGCGGGCGAAGCGCTGATCGCCGCCGACCCGGTCGACGTGGTCCCACCACAGCGCGGCCTTGTTCGGGTAGTGGATGTGATGATCGCGCCCGGGAGTGCCGATGTCGTGCCCGGCGCTGAAGTGTTTCCCGTTGCCCGCCAGCACGATCACGCCGACCTCGGGGTCCTCGACCGCGCGCTCGAAGGCGGCGTCGAGGGCGTAGGTCATCACCGAGTTCTGCGCGTTGCGGTAGTCCGGCCGGTTCAGCGTGACGATCGCCGTGCGGCCGCGCACCTCGTACGTGACCACGTCACCCTCGTCCGGGATCGGTTCCGACATTACGAAATCTCCTCACGTAGTTGACGCTTGAGCACTTTCCCGGCGGCGCTGTAGGGCAGCTGGTCACGGAATTCGACGAACCGCGGCACCTTGAAGTTGGCCAGCACGGTGGTGGCATGGGCGAGCACCTGGTCCGCGGTGAGCTGCGCGCCCGCCTTGCGGACCACGAAAGCCTTGCCCACCTCGCCCATTCGGGTGTCCGGCACCCCGATCACGGCGGATTCGGCGACGCCGTCGAGCCGCGCGAGGGCCTGCTCGATCTCGGCCGGATACACGTTGAACCCGCCGGAGATGTACATGTCCTTGAGCCGGTCGGTGATCTTCAGATAGCCGCGCTCGTCCACCGTGCCGACGTCGCCGGTGTGCAACCAGCCGTCGGAATCGATGGCCTCCGCGGTGCTTTCGGGATCGTCGAGGTAACCGAGCATCACGTTCGGCCCGCGCAGCAGCACCTCGCCGTTGGGCGCGAGCCGCAGTTCGAAGTCGGCGATCGGGCGGCCGCAGGTACCGGAAATGGTCTCGGCGTCGTCGTCCGGACGGCACATGGTGCCGAAGCCCGCCGCCTCGGACAGGCCGTACGCGGTGATGACCACCTCGAAGTCGAGCTCGGCGCGCATCCGCTCGACCAGCACCACCGGCACGGTCGCCGCGCCGGTCACCGCGACCCGCAGCGTGCCGAGGTCGAACTCCGCGCGGTCCGGGTAGTCGAGCAGCGTCTGATAGATGGTCGGCGGCCCGGGCAGCACGGTGATCTTCTCCTCGCTCACCAGCCGCATGGTGGCGGGCACGTCGAACACCGCCTGCGGGATGATCGCGGCCCCGGTGACCAGGCAGGCCAGAATGCCCGCCTTATAGCCGAAGTTGTGGAAGAACGGGCTGACCACCAGATACCGATCGTCGCCGGTGAGCGTCGCGCACTCGGCCCAGGCGCGCACCACCGACAGCGCCTGCCGATGCGCGACCACGGTGCCCTTGCTGCGGCCGGTGGTGCCGGAGGTGAACAGGATGTCGGCGGTGTCCTCGGGACTCACCGCCGTGGCGCGCGCCTCGGCTTCCGCGAGCGTGGCCTTCTCGGCGACCCCGGCCAGCTCGGACCAGTCGAACGCGGTCTCGTCGCCGGTCTTCGTGCCCGGCTCGACCGGGATGACGACGACCGTCTCGATGTCGAGTTCCGGTGCGGCCTTGCGCAATTCGGCGAGCCGATCGCGGCCGAGGAAGGTGCCGGCGATGAACAGCGCCCGCGCGTCGACCCGGACCAGGACGTCGGCCGCCTCGTCGGCGACATAGCGGGTGTTCAACGGGACCAGCGATGCGCCGGCATAGTGCGCGGCCAGCGCGGCGACCACCCAGTGGTGGGTGTTGGGCGCCCACATCGCGACCCGGTCGCCGGATTGCACGCCGCGCGCGATCAGCGCCCGCGCCACCTCCTGGACCGCCGCCAGCAGCTGGGTCCAGTCCAGTCGCACCGGGCCGTCGGCCAGGGCGGGAGCGGTGCCGAACGTGCGCGCGGCATGGTGCAGCGCCAGCGGTGTCGTCAGTGCAGGGGATGTCACGGTTGTCCTTACCGTCCGTGTTAGAGCACTTATGCAAGCGCCCTACAAAGCAAGTGCTTGGTAGGTTATCCTACCGGCGTGGGTGCGATCCAGACCTCAGAATCCGACACCGCCGCGCAGGGCGGGCGGTTTTCCGCGACGCAAGACGCGCAATTCGCCGCCGACGTGCGCGAGTGGCTGGCGGAGAACCTGAACGGCGAATTCCGCGAACTGCGCGGGCTCGGCGGTCCAGGCCGCGAACACGAGGCGTTCGACGAGCGGCTCGCCTGGGACCGGCATCTGGCCGCGGCGGGCTGGACCTGTCTCGGCTGGCCGAAGGAGTACGGCGGCCGCGAGGCGACCGTGCGCCAGCAGGTGATCTTCCACGAGGAGTACGCCAAGGCGAACGCGCCGGCCCGGGTCTCGCACGTCGGCGAGGAACTGCTCGGCCCGACCGTGCTCGCCTTCGGCACCCGGGCGCAGAAGGACCGCTTCCTGCCGGGCATCCGCACGGTGAGCGAGCTGTGGTGCCAGGGCTATTCGGAGCCGGGCGCCGGCTCGGACCTGGCCGCGATCACCACGGCGGCGCAGCTCGACGGCGACGAGTGGTCGATCAACGGCCAGAAGATCTGGACCTCGCTGGCCCACGTGGCCGACTGGTGCTTCGTGATCGCCCGCACCGAGCGCGGATCGGCGCGCCACCAGGGCCTGTCCTACCTGCTGGTTCCGATGAATCAGCCGGGCATCGACGTGCGCCCGATCATCCAGCTCACCGGCACCTCGGAGTTCAACGAGGTGTTCTTCGACAACGCGCGCACCGCCGCGGACCTAGTGGTCGGCGCGCCGGGCGAGGGCTGGCGGATCGCCATGGGCACACTGACCTTCGAGCGCGGCATCTCCACGCTCGGCCAGCAGATCAGGTTCGCCAGGGAACTCGCCGACGTCGAGGCGCTGGCCCGCCGGACCGGCGCCGCCGACAACCCGCTCATCGCCGACCGGATCGACCGGGCCTGGGTCGGGCTGCGCGTCTTGCGCGCGCACGCCATCCGCACCATGGAGGGCGCGGGCGTCGACGACGGGGGACAGGCCTCGGTGGCAAAGCTGTTGTGGGCCAACTGGCATCGCGGCCTCGGCGAACTCGCCATGGCGGTGCTCGGCCCGGCCGGCCTGGTGGCCGAGGAGAACGACCTGAACGAATGGCAGCGGCTCTACCTGTTCACCCGCGCCGACACGATCTACGGAGGTTCGAACGAAGTGCAGCGCAACATCATCGCCGAGCGCGTGCTCGGCCTGCCGCGAGAGGCACGTCCGTGACCGATCTTTCTGTTGCGCCGCAGCCGGTTCCCGGGCACGGCCTGCTGACCGGGCGCACCGCCGTCATCACCGCGGCGGCGGGTACCGGCATCGGCTCGGCCACCGCGCGCAGGCTGCTCGCCGAGGGCGCCGACGTGGTCGTCTCCGATTGGCACGAGCGACGGCTGGCCGAGACCGCGACCGAACTCGCGGCCGAGTTCCCGGACCGCAAGGTCGCCTCGATCGCCTGCGACGTGCAGCGTACCGAGCAGGTGAACGCGCTGGTGCGCGGCGCGGCCGAGGCGATCGGCCGGATCGACATCATGGTCAACAACGCCGGGCTCGGCGGCGAGACCCCGGTGGTCGACATGACCGACGAGCAGTGGGACCGCGTCCTCGACATCACCCTCAACGGCACCTTCCGCTGCACCCGCGCCGCGCTCGGCTACTTCCGCGACGCGGGCCACGGCGGCGTGATCGTCAACAACGCCAGCGTGCTCGGTTGGCGCGCGCAGCACGGCCAAGCCCATTACGCCGCAGCCAAAGCCGGCGTGATGGCGCTGACCCGATGCAGTGCGGTCGAGGCGGCCGAACTCGGCGTGCGGATCAACGCGGTCGCGCCGAGCATCGCCCGGCACGCGTTCCTGGACAAGGTCAGCTCGACCGAGCTGCTCGACCGGCTCTCCGAGCGGGAAGCCTTCGGCCGGGCCGCCGAACCGTGGGAGGTCGCGGCCACCATCGCCATGCTGGCCAGCGACTACACCTCGTACCTGACCGGCGAGGTCGTCTCGGTCAGCAGCCAGCGCGCCTGAGCCGGTTCGGTTTCCCCGACACCGCAATTGGGGAAACCGCGGCCGGCGATGCCCGGGGCGGGTCACACGGGCGCGGAGTCCCGCGGTGGGGCACGGCGTAGATCGTGTCCCAGGATTCTCCGGGTGGTGCCGGCCGCGGCCGGAGTCGCGGTGACGGGCCCCGCGCGCGCTCGGGCGATTCTCCGCGATCTTCGCGCACCACCGGCGCCGCACACGGGAAATTCGGCGATCCGGCGTAGGCCGCAACATCTTTCGCTATCGGTTGCTCGAATCGCTTTCGCGTTGCCCGTCGTTGGCTACCCGGCACGTTCGCTCCGCCGCGACAGACTGGACGGACCGCACACCGCGCCAGAGTGCGATCGCCTTCCAGCTTCTGGCGCACATCGAGCAAATGGGCGGCTGATCAGGTAGAAAAGGCAGCGCCAGATGTCCCCGGGGTGTGCGATGCTGGTTGAGATCGGATCCCGCACTCTCCAAAGGGGCGATGGCTATGGGCCTGGATAGCCCAGCTGCCCGCGAACAACTGGAACTCGAATTGGTGCGCGAAGTGGTGCTAGCCAGGCGCAGGCTGGACAGCATGGTGCTCGCCGCGCTAACCCTTGGCGCCGAACTGATGGAGCACACCTCCGAATGTGCGACCGCGTTGCGCGCGGCCCAGATTCTCGAGCAGTACGCCGTCGACGAGCGCGAGGTGACCCGCGACCCGCGGGGCGCGCTGCGCGCCGACATGGCGCGAGATCGGGAGCGGGCCAAGCAGATCGGGCTCGGCTCCGATCCGGCGGAGGACGAGCAGGACCGGCGCAGGCATCGGCAGTCCGCGCTGCTGTGCGAGGTGCGCGCGGACCTGCTCGACGTGGTGGCCAAATGCCGCAAGTTCCGCTTCGATCGGGTGGCCTTCGACGAGGAGATCGCGCAGGGCCTGTGCGCCGCCACCGACAAGCTGGTGGTCGGCGCGGACATGGACACCTATCAGGCATGGCAGCGCGGCATGGTGCTCAAGCTGATCGAGGAGCCGATGGCCTTCGGTCCGCCGCGGGTGATGGCGACCGTGGACGCCGGCCCGGGGCGCGGTCAGCTGACCGTCGAGTGGGACAGCTGCGAACGCCGGCTCGCGCTGGTGGCCCGAATGGCCAGAGCGGGTATCGCGCCGGTGGTGATCTGCGACCGGCTGCTAGCCGACCTATCGGTGTCCTCTCCGCTGCGCTATTCGGTCCGCTGAACAGACCTACTGCCCGGCCTTCGGCAAGCACATTGGCGCGCCACCCTGTACCAAGCAAATGCTTGGTTGTATTATGGCCGATGTGACCGCACCCGAGGCTTCGAAATCCGCACGGCGCAATGAACTGCTCACGCTGGCGGCCGAACTGTTCGCCGAGCGTGGCCTGCGCGCCACCACCGTGCGCGACATCGCCGACGCGGCCGGAATTCTATCCGGGAGCCTCTACCACCACTTCGACTCCAAGGAGTCGATGGTCGACGAGATCCTGCGCGGCTTCCTCGACGAGCTGTTCGGGCACTACCGGGAGATCGTCGGCGCCGGGCTCAGCCCGCGAGACACCTTGGAAGCCTTGGTGATCGCGTCCTACCAGTCCTTCGACCGGCATCACGCCGCGGTGGCGATCTACCAGGCCGAGGCCAAGCGCCTGCGCACCGCCGAGCGGTTCACCTACATCGCCGACTACAACCGTGAATTCCGCGAGCTCTGGCACCGGGTGCTGACCAACGGCGTCACCGACGGCAGCTTCCGGCCCGAGATCGACGTCGAACTGGCCTACCGGTTCCTGCGCGACACCGTGTGGGTCGCGGTGCGCTGGTACCAGCCGGGCGGCCCCATCACCGTGGACAACCTCGCCAAGCAATATCTGACCATCGTGCTCGACGGCCTCACGCTTTCCGCCGGGCACACCACGTAGGAGTTCTAGATGTCTGCACCTTCCGCACCCCGCCGCCCCTACACCCCGCTGCGGGACGCCTACGTGATCGACGCGGTGCGCACCCCGGTCGGCAAGCGCGGCGGCGCGCTGGCCGCCGTGCACCCCGCCGACCTCGGCGCGGCCGCGCTGCGCGGGCTGCTGGACCGCAATCCGATCGACCCGGGCAATGTCGACGACGTGATCGTCGGCTGCGTCGACAATGTCGGCCCGCAGGCCGGAAACGTCGGGCGCACCGCGTGGTTGGCCGCGGGCTACCCGGAAGAGGTGCCCGGCGTCACCGTCGACCGGCAGTGCGGATCCAGCCAGCAGGCCATCAATTTCGGCGCGCAGGCGATCATGAGCGGCACCGCCGAGGTGATCGTCGCGGGCGGGTTGCAGAACATGAGCGCCATCCCGATCTCGGCCGCCATGTACGCGGGCAAGGAGTACGGCTTCGACTCGCCGTTCGTCGGTTCCGAAGGCTGGGATCACCGCTACGGCACCGCCGAGGTCACCCAGTTCAGGGCCGCGCAGCTGATCGCGGAGAAGTGGGACATCAGCCGGGAAGACATGGAGCGCTGGGCATTGCGCAGCCACGAGCGGGCGCGCGACGCGATCAAGAACGGCCGCTTCGACAAGGAGATCGTGCCGGTCGGCGACTTCTGGATCGATCAGGGACCGCGCGAGACCAGCCTGGAGAAGATGGCGTCGCTGCCGCCGCTGGCCGAGGGCAGCCCGCTGACCGCGGCCGTCGCCAGCCAGATCTCCGACGGCGCGAGCGCCACCCTGCTCGCCTCCGAATGGGCCGTCGAGGCCTACGGTTTGACGCCGCGGGCGCGCATCCATCACGTCAGCGCGCGCGGCGCCGACCCGATCTTCATGCTCACCGCGCCGATCCCGGCGACCAAGTGGGCGCTGGAGAAAACCGGCCTGACCATCGACGACATCGACGTGGTGGAGATCAACGAGGCGTTCGCCCCGGTCGTGCTCGCCTGGCTGAAGGAGACCGGCGCGGACCCGGAGCGGGTCAACGTCAACGGCGGCGCGATCGCGCTCGGCCACCCGCTCGGCGCCACCGGCGCAAAGCTTTTCGCCTCGCTGCTCAACGAACTGGAGCGGGTCGACGGCCGCTACGGCCTACTCACCATCTGCGAGGGCGGCGGCACCGCCAACGTCACCATCATCGAGCGCCTCGGCAGCTGAGTCAGCCGGGCAGGCGGGCGGTGAGTTCGGCGGCGAGCCGGGCGAACCGCTCGTCGCCGGTGCGCCAGAGCAGGGCGGTGCGCACGTCGAGGTTGAGGTCTTCGACCGGGAGGAAACGGAATTCGGCCCGGTCGACGGCGTGCAGCCCCTCGGAATCGAAGGGCGCGACGATGAAGCCGCGGGTCTGCCGCAGCATCATGAGCATGCCGTCGAGGGTCTTGAACCGGCCGCGGCCCGCGCTGATGCCTGCACCGGACAGCGTGGTTTCGGCGCGGTCGCCGAGGGCGAGTTCCCAGTGCTTGGGGCCTTGGATGTGGGTGAAGCCGCGTAAGTCGGCTACCCGCAGCGAGGTTCGGCCCTCGAACCGGGTGGATTCGACCAGGACGCCGACCGGTTCGGTGGCGATGACCACCGACTCGACGCCCGATCCGGACGACGGGATGTGCGACAGGGCGAGGTCGATGTGCCGGCTGCGCAGGCCGGCCCCGATATCGGCGGAGCGCATCTGCTCCAGTGCGAAGGCGTATTCGGGGGCGAGCTCGGTCATCGCGGTGGTCAACCGGTGGCTGATCTCGGTGCCGAGCAGTTCGGGGACGGCGAGGCGTACGTCGATCGGCCGATCGTCCGGGGTGGATAGTCGCTCGCGTAGCGCGTCGAAGTCGGTGACGATCGAGGCGGCCAGGGGCACCAGCCGGGCGCCGGTCGGGGTCAGCCGGACGTGCCGGGTGGAGCGTTCGAACAGTGCTTCGCCGAGTTCGGTTTCCAAGGCCTTGATGCGCCGGCTCAACGGCGGAACGGACATCTGCAACGCCTGCGCCGCCTTGGTGAAATCGAGTTCCCGGGCGACCGTCAAGAAGTAGCGCAGCAGGTGGTGGATCTCCATTTGCGCCATGGTAGCTATCTGACCTGACGATGCTTCAGTTGACCGCTCTGGACATTTCTCACATTTCGATCACTGCGATAAAGTCGCAGCTAGACGTCATTTTTTGACTATTATCAACGTGGACATAATGACACTGTGGAACATGGTAGTTCCGTTAGCTGATCTATCGAATTAGCGTGGAAGTCGATCCGCCCGACGCAGGCGGCACACCATGGAGGTGCATCGTGTTCCAGGCGCTGTTGGTGCTCGATCTCGGAAACCGCACCATCGCTCGCATCGATCTCGCCGACGGGTCGGTGACGACCGTCGTTCGCGATGCCGGTGCGGTTCCCGATGGCATCGCCTACGACGAAGCCGCCGGACGCATCTATTGGACCATCATGGGCGCACCCGATTTCGATCCCGCGCTGCCGCTTGATGACGATAACTTCGACTTCTCGCCGAAGAACGGTTCACTCGAGTCCGCGGCGCTCGACGGCACCGGTCGGCGGCAGGTCCTGCCGGTCGGCGCGCTGACCACCGGCAAGCAACTCGACGCGGATTTCGCTGCCGGGCAACTCTATTGGAGTGATCGCGAAGGTCGCCGGGTGAGCCGAGTAGGTGTCGACGGCACCGGATTGACCGATCTGGTGGTCAATCCCGCGACCGGGGACAAGGCCGAGGAGTGCGTAGGCATCGCCGTCGACCCGGCCGGGAGCGCGCTGTACTGGACTCAGAAGGGTCCGGCCAAAGGCGGTCGCGGCCGCATTTTCCGCGCGAATCTCGCTGTGCCGGAAGGTGAGACGGCCGCGGCCCGCACCGATATCGAGGTGCTGTGGGACCATCTGCCCGAGCCGATCGACCTCTGGCTCGACACCACCGATCGCTACCTCTACTGGACCGACCGCGGTGCTGAGCCCTCGGGCAACACACTCAATCGCGCGCCGATTCCAGAGCCCGGCGAAACCGGCGGCACTCCGGAAATCCTGGCCCGCGGTTTCGCCGAAGCCATCGGACTCACCGTCGATCTGGAGGCGGGCTTTGCCTACGTCACCGATCTGGGCGGCAATGTCCGCGCCGTCGCATTGGACGGCTCCGCCGAGCGCGTCATCGCGAAATTCGAAGGTCAGTCATTGACCGGAATCGTAGGTCTCCCATGAACTCTCAGCGCACCATGGCCGTGGTCGGCGCGGGCGTGATCGGCTTGTCCTGGGCGCGGCTGGCGCACCGGCACGGCTGGCGCGTGGTGATCACCGACCCACGCCCGGACCTGCGCGAGCTGGTCGAGTCCGAATTCGGCGGCGACGACCGCGTGTCCTGGACCGCCGATCTGGCGAAGGCAGTCGAAGCGGCCGACCTGGTGCAGGAGAACGGCCCGGAGCGTCTGCCCGTCAAACAGGAGCTCTTCGCCGAGATCCTGCGTGCCGCACCCGCCGATGCCGTGCTGGCCACTTCCAGTTCGTCGATCACCGCGTCCCTGATCGCCGCCGGCCTGGACAACGCCGGCCGGATCCTGGTCGGGCACCCGTTCAATCCGCCGGAGCTGATGCCGCTGGTGGAGGTGCTGCCCGGCGCGAAGACCGACGAGTCGACCGTCACCCGCGCCGTCGAGCTCTACACCGAACTCGACCGCGTGCCGGTCGTAATCCGCAGGGAAATCCCCGGATTCGTGGCCAATCGCCTGCAAAAGGTGCTGAGCACCGAGGCGACCTATCTGGTGCAGTCCGGCGTGGTCAGCGTCGAGGACCTCGACATCATCTTGCAGAACTCGCTCGGCCTGCGCTGGGCCACCATCGGCCTCTTCGAGGGCAATGTCCTCGGCGGCGGTCCCGGCGGGGCCAGGCACCTCTTCGAGGGCGTCGGCGCGGAAGTCGGCAAGATCGAGCCGGGTAAGCCATCCGCGGACCCCGCGCTGCGGGAGGAACTCATCGAGCACATCGAGGGCGCGTACGGCTCCGGCCAGCAGAACTACGAGCGTCTCGTCGCCAAACGCGATCGCCGCACGCATGCCGTGCTGGAAGCGCTGGCGAAGGTCGACAACCAACCTGCGGTCTAGCCCTGCTCTCAACGTTCGACCGCTTCGGGCTGGAACCTCGTGGCTCCAGCCGTCCGGAATGGCTCCCCGCGTAACTACGCCTTGTCGGCGGGCTCGAGCAGCACCGCGGTCCCATAGGCCGCGACTTCGCTCATGGTGTTGGCGATCTCGTTGCAGTCGAAGCGCATGGCCAGGATGCCGTTGGCGCCGAAGGACATGGCGTGCTGACACATCCGCATGATCGCCTCGTGGCGGGACTGGTACAGGAGCTGGGTGTATTCGGTGATCTCGCCGCCGCCGAGCGAACGGAACCCCGCCGCGAGGTTGGAGCCGAGGCCGCGGCTGCGCACGGTCAGGCCCGCGACCTCGCCGTAGACCCGGACGACCCGGTGCCCCGGCACGTCGTTCATGGTGGAGACGAGGATGGGGAACTGCGGCGCGGGCTGCGGTTGCGGTTGCTGCTGGTACCCCGGCGGTGGCTGCTGCTGGAATCCGGGCTGCTGCTGCGGATATTGGGGCTGTTGCGGGGGCATCGGCTGGTTCATGAGCGGGATGCTACGGGCACAGCGAGGTGCGCGGCGACCGCAGTTCGCTGAGCGAAAACACCCCGCCCCCGATGCGGGTGCGGGGCATCTCGCCGGACGGACTCAGAGATTCTTGTGCAGCGCTTCGATGCGGGTGATCGCGTCGGCGACGATGCGATCGATCAGCTCCTGACACGTGGGCAGATCTTCGATGATGCCGGTGACCTGACCGGCGGCCAGCACACCCGCCTGGGTGTTGCCCTCGACCAGACCGGCGCGCAACAGCATCGGCGTATTGGCGGCCATGACGACCTGAGACCAGGTGAGGTCCTTGGTCTTTCGCATGGTCAGTCCGTCGCGGACCAGGGTGGACCACTTCATGCCGGTCATGTTCTTGAACTTGGCGGCATTGGCCACCGCGGCGGCCAGCCCGCGGGTGCGGCCCGAATGTTCCAGCCGCTGCACGAGTTCGGTGTTCAGCACCCGATGCGGCATGCCGTCGACCTTGGTGGAGACCACGGTGTCCTGCAGCTGCCTGCGCAGGTACTCCTGCTTGACCGCCTCGGGCACGGTGCTCTCCTGGGTGAGCAGGAAGCGGGTGCCCATCGCGACGCCCGCCGCGCCGTAGGCCAACGCGGCGGCCAGGCCACGTCCGTCGAAGAAGCCGCCCGCGGCGACCACCGGGATGTCCACCGCGTCCAGCACCGACGGCAGCAGCAGCGTGGTGGCGACCGGGCCGGTATGCCCGCCGCCCTCGCCGCCCTGCACGATCACCGCGTCGGCGCCCCAGGACGCGACCTTCACCGCGTGCTTGGCCGCGCCGATCGACGGAATCACCACCACGCCGGCGTCTTTCAGCTTGGCGATGAGGTCCTGCTTGGGGGCGAGCGCGAACGACGCGACCGCCACCTTTTCCCGGATCAGCAGATCGATGCGCTCGGGCGCGTCCGAGGCGTCGGCGCGGATGTTCACGCCGAACGGTTTCCCGGTGTGCGCCTTGGTCTTCGCGATCGCCGCCTCGAGCTCCGGGTAGGTCATGGTGGCCGAGGCCAGGATGCCGAGACCGCCCGCCTCGGCGGTCGCCGCGACCAGGCTCGGTCCGGCCACCCAGCCCATGCCGGTCTGCACGATCGGGTGTTCGACGCCGACCAGATCGGTCAGCGTGGTGCGCAGCCTGCCGGTCACGACGGCACCTCGGTGTCGCGAATCTGCTTGGGATCCAGCACGTCCCGGATCAGCCGCAGCTCCTCGGCCGAGGGCAGCCGGCTTTCCGGTGCGTCGGCGAGGCCGTGGATCTCGAACGAGGTGTTCTCGGCGACCTCCGCGGCGGTAACGCCGGGGTGCAGGCTGCGCGCCCGCATGGTGTGGTCGGGTCCCTCGAAGTCGAAGACGCCCAGGTTGGTGACCACTCGGTGCAGGTGATGGAACCGGAACGCGGGGTTGGCCGGGTCCACCTTGTCGTAGCCGACGCCGGAGACGATGTCGACCCGATCGGTGAACACCCGGTTGGTGTGCCGCGAAACCCAGTAGCTGGTCGCGTGATTGATCGTGTTGCCCGGCGCGCCGCGGACGCCGAACATCTGCCGGGTCGGTTGCTGCAACGCACCGAACGCGGACAGGTTCTGATTGCCGAAGCGGTCGATCTGGTTGGCGCCCATCACCACGTGCCGCCGTCCGGAGGCCACCACGTCGAACACGCGGCGGAACGGAATCCAGCCCTCGATCGGCGCCTTGCCGCCCAGCGGGGGAGTGTCGGCGAACAACAGCGCTTCACCGTCGGAGAGCAGCAGGTCCGGCTCGGTGGTCAGCTTGGCCAGGCGCGCACCGATGATCGACATCGGCGACATCGGGCTGGCCATGATCTCGCCTGCGCCGCTGAAGATCTCCGCGCAGGCGACCGCGCACACCTCGGCGCGAGTGATGGTTTCGGTGGTCATCGCGCAGCCTCCTGGGCGAACTCGCGGACGGCGGCCTGGTACTCGTCCTCGGAGACGGCCAGATACTTGTCGGCGAACTGCTGCCACGCCTCGGGCGTCTTCGCCGACTGGACGTAGTGCTTCTGGAACTTCTCGTCCCGGCCGTAACTGTCCCCGGCCAGGGTGAAATGCGCGCCATTAGGCGCCTCGACCACGCCGTCGATCATCATCCGGTTGAGCAGCAGTGATTGCAGCGGAACAGTTTTCACCAGTTCGTCGGTTTCGACGATCCGTTCCACCGAGACATACCGGCGCTCGGCGGCCAGGCAGTACAGGTCGTCGAAGTACGGGTCGACGCCGGTGTATGCGGCATTGCCGTGCCGGTCGCCGATGTTCAGATGCACCAGCGCCGCATCGAGATTCAGCGCGGGCATCGCGATCAGCGTCTCGGTCTGTCCGTCGGCATCGGGGTACGGCGAAGCGACCGTGCGCAATTCGCCGTCCCAGAAGTTCGGCACGTCCGAGCCGAGCCCGGCCCGGATCGGCAGGAACGGCAACCGCGCCGCGGCCGCCTCCAGCCCGCACTTGAGCATGCCCTCGTCCATCTCGCGCGCGACCAGCGCGCCCGAGGTCCTGGCCTTGGCGAACCACGGGTCGTAGAACGGCGCCGAATCCAGGGACACGAAGCCGTAATACGCCTTGCGCACCTTGCCCGCCGAACACAGCAGGCCCAGATCCGGTCCGCCGTAACTGACCACGGTCAGATCGGTGAGGTCCGAGCGCAAGATGGCCCGCACCAGTGCCATCGGCTTGCGCCGCGAACCCCAGCCGCCGATCCCGATGGTCATTCCGCTGCGCAACTCGCCGACGACCTCGTCGAGCGACATTCGCTTGTCTCGCATGACTTTCCGACCCCTTACTTCTCGACCTTGCGCGCGGCCAGATCCTCGTCGAACCGGGCGCGGATCTCGTCGGCGACACCGGCGAGGTTGAGTTCGAAGGTGAATCCCTGCTCGTAGCGGTAGCTGCGGTGCACATCCTGCGGATCGATGCCGTTGAGCGCCCGCTTCGCCGCGCGGATCACCCGGCCGTCCTTGGCCGCGATGTTCTTGGCGACTTCCATTGCCGCGGCGTCGAGTTCGGCGCGGGGCACCACCTGATACACCGAGCCGAAGTGCTGGAGCTGCTGCGCGGTGATGGTGCTCGCGGTGTAGAACAGCGCGCGCATCAGATGCTGCGGCACCAGCCGGGACAGGTGGGTGGCCGCGCCGAGCGCGCCGCGGTCGACCTCGGGCAGGCCGAAAGTGGCGTCGTCCGAGGCGATCACGACGTCCGCGTTGCCGACCAGGCCGATCCCGCCGCCGAGACAGAAGCCCTGCACCACCGCGATCACCGGCACCGGGCAGTCGTACACCGCCGCGAACGCCTCGAAGCAGCCGTGATTCGCGTCGATCAGCGCCTGGTGACCCGGCTTGCTCTGGATCTCCTTGATGTCCACGCCGGCATTGAAACCGCGATTCTCGGCGCGCAGCACCACGACTCGGGTCTCCTTGTCCCGCCCCGCCTCCCGGATGGCGTCGGCGATATCGAACCAGCCGTCCGTCGGTATCGCGTTGACCGGCGGGTAGTCGACCGTGACCACGGTGATGCCGGTTGATTCGGCGTGACGGTTGATCCCCATCGCCCTATCCCTTCATGAAGGCCGCGGCCCGTCGGATCGACCCGGCCCGGCCTGAGCTCAGCATTGGCAAAGCAAGCAGTTGCTTGGTAGGTTAGCACGGTGGCACTCGAAATCGATCTGGCCGACCGCGTCGTTCTGGTGACCGGCGGCGTCCGCGGCGTGGGTGCGGGTGTGAGCAGGGCCTTCCTCGCGGCCGGCGCGACCGTGATCGCCTGTGCCCGGCGGCCCGCCGAGGCCCCGGTCGAGGCCGACGGCCGGGCCATCGATTTCCTGCCCTGTGATATTCGCGACGCGGACGCGGTGCGCGGACTGATCGAGACCGTCGTCGAGCGGCACGGCCGCCTCGACCACCTGGTCAACAACGCGGGCGGCGCCCCGTTCGCCCTCGCCGCCACCGCGAGCAAGAACTTCCACGCCAAGATCGTCGAGCTGAATCTGCTTGCCCCGCTGCTGGTTTCGCAGGCGGCGAACGCGGTGATGCAGCAGCAGCCGGACGGCGGCTCGATCGTCAACATCTCCAGCGTCAGCAGCACCCGGCCCTCGCCGGGCACCGCCGCCTACGGCGCGGCCAAGGCCGGGATCGACAGCCTGACCTCCTCGCTCGCGGTCGAATGGGCGCCGAAGGTGCGGGTCAACTCGCTCGTCGTCGGCCCGGTCGTCACCGAGCAGAGCCAGCTGCACTACGGCGACCAGGCCGGCATCGACGCGGTCGGGGAGACCATTCCGCTCGGCCGGATGGCCGAGCCGGACGACGTCGGCCGCTGCGCCGTCTTCCTCGCCTCCTCGCTGGCCGCCTATGTCAGCGGAGCCGCCCTATTGGTGCACGGCGGCGGCGAGCGCCCGGCCTTCCTGGCCGCGTCCACCGCGGCGGTCGGTCAGCAGTCCTGAACACAACGGACACCACGAAGAGGACATAGATATGGACACCGAGCAGATCTGCGCAGGCCGCACCGTCATCGTCACCGGCGCCGGCCGCGGCATCGGCCGCGCGCACGCGCTCGCCTTCGCCGCGGCCGGGGCGAAGGTGGTGGTCAACGACCTCGGCTCGGCGCTCGACGGCGCCGCGACCGGCGAGACCCCCGCCGAACAGGTGGTCGCGGAGATCGAGGCGCTCGGCGGCAGCGCCGTGGCCAACGGCGACGACGTCGCGGATTGGCAAGGCGGGCAACGGCTTATCCAGCAGGCCATCGATACCTTCGGCGGACTGGACGTGCTGGTCAACAACGCCGGTTTCGTCCGCGACCGGATGCTGGTCAACCTCGGCGAGGACGAGTGGGACGCGGTGATCCGCGTGCACCTCAAGGGCCACTTCGTCACCATGCGGCACGCGATCGAATACTGGCGGGGTGAGTCCAAGGCGGGCCGTCCGGTCGACGCCCGGATCATCAACACCAGCTCCGGCGCGGGCCTGCAAGGCAGCGTCGGCCAGGGCAACTACGGTGCGGCCAAGGCCGGCATCGCCGGACTGACGCTGACCGCGTCCGCGGAGTTCGGCCGCTACGGCGTGACTGTGAATTCCATCGCACCTGCGGCCCGCACGCGGATGACCGAGACCGTGTTTGCCGACACCATGGCCCGGCCGGAAGACGGCTTCGACGCGATGGCTCCGGAGAACATTTCGCCGCTGGTCGTCTGGCTCGGCAGCGCGCAATCCGCGGCGGTCACCGGACGCATGTTCGAGGTAGAAGGCGGGAAAGTGGCCCTCGCCGACGGTTGGCGGCACGGGGTCGCGGTCGACCGCGGGGCCCGGTGGTCACCCGCCGAACTAGGCCCGGTAGTAGCTGACCTGATTGCCAAGGGGATGCCGCCCGAACCGGTGTACGGGGCCTGACCGGGCTTCCGACCTTCTTCCTGCGCACCTGACGATAGGGGTTTACTATGGCCCCCATCCGTTAGAAGTCCCGTGTGAGAGTGGCGACCGGGTGAGATCTGCGCTTTACGAATGAGGGGAAGGCTCGGCGCATGGCCGTTGGTCGCACGTTCCGTGTGGTTGCAGTAGCTGGGACTGTGGCCGGCTTTGCGCTACTCGGTCCGGTGGCCGCGCAGGCGCAACCCTCAGAACGGTGCCCAGGGTGCGCTGTGGACCCCGCTCCGCCCCCGTACGACACCGGAGATCCCTGGTACCCACTGTCGGTGCCCGGACAGCCCTCAGATGTCAGTGCGGTGCCTACTAACCCCGCGATCGGTTCCGGTTCGGCCGCCGGGTCCGCTGCCGTCGGTTCGGCCGCGGCCGGTGGATCAGCCGCCGGTGGTTCCGCGGCGGCAGGTGGCTCGGCCGCGGCAGGCGCCGCCGGTTCCGCCGGACTCGGCGCGGTCCTCGGTACCGGTTCGGCCGGACTCGGCTTGACGCTCGGATCCGGTTCGGCCGGGCTCGGCCTCGTCCTTGGTTCCGGCTCGGCCGCGCTCGGCGTCACCGGTTCCGCCGGCATCGGCGCGTTGGCCACGGGTTCCGCAGCTGTCGGTTCCACCGGAATCGGTGTCGGCGCAACAGGTTCCGCCGCCGTCGGCTCCGCAGGCGTCGGCTCGGCGGCAGTGGGTTCGGCCGGTGTCGGGTCGGCGGGCGTCGGCTCCGCGGGTGTCGGTTCGGCCGGAACCGGTTCTGCCGCAGTCGGTTCCGCCGCGGTGGGCTCTGCGGCCGTCGGTTCCGCCGCGCCGCTGCTGCTGCTTTTGATCCCGATCCCCGCACCGCCCGCGCCCCCGGCGGCTCCGCCGATCGCGGTCCCGCCGGTGCCGTCCCCGGTGATCCCAGCCATTCCGGCCCTGCCGGTGCTCGTGCCCGCCCCTGCCGCGGCTCCGGCGGCCGTGCCCCCACCGCCGCCTCCTCCGCCGCCCGCCCCCGTGCAGGCAGCCCCGGCCAAGCCCAACCCCGACGTGCGTCCGACCAGCGCGAACGACGGTCTCCCCAAACCCAAACTGCTGTCGGTGATCGGTGGCCTGCTCGCCCTCGGGCTGGCCGGAGCCGGTTCCGGCGCAGTCAGTTTCCAGGGTGCCTCGGCCGCACAGGCCCGAGTCGACGCCGCCCGTGCCGTGTTCTTCCCGAGACCGTGAGGGGTGTGGCATGAGTGAGAGCAAGACGCAGAGTAGCTCGCGGTCGTACCGCCGGGTCGCGGCCGCGGTGGATGCCGTGTGCGCGGTCGCCGCGGACTCGGACGCCACCACGCTCGACGAGGTGGTGCTCGCCATCGCGAGCGAGCGTCGGCGCGAAATCGAAATCGCCAGTGCGGAATTGGGCCCCGGCGTGTGCGGTCAGCGCCGGCTCTACCCGGATCGCGACGTGATCGTGCTCGCCCAGTCGCTGCCGAGCCGGGAGCACACCCTGGCACATGAGCTGGGGCACATCGTGTTCAACCACGAGGGCGCGCCCGCACCCGAGGTGACCCTTGAGGCCAGCGACGATCTGATCGCCTACATGCTGAGCCAGCGGGCGCACCAGCAGATCGTCGACGACGGCGCGGACGAGCTCGCCGAGTGGGAGGCCGAGACCTTCGCCGCCATGCTGATGACCCGGCTCCGCGTGTTCAACAGTCGAGGCGCAGGCGTCTCGGTCCTTCGATTCGATGAGGCTCTGGGATGACCCTCTGGTTGACGGCTCTGCTGGTCTGGATGGCGGCAGGCGCCCGAGTCGGCCGCGTGCTGGTCAAGCCGGCGACCACGGCCCGGGTGGCCATCGTGGTCGCGGTCGCCGCCGTCGCGCTGGCCGCCACCGTCGCGGTCCCCGAGATCGCGGTGGCCATCGACAACCTGCGCCCGCACGGCGTGCACGCGGGCTGGCTGTCCGACGGTGTCGTGGTCTCGGCCTGGATCGCCTTCGTGACCGCCACCTCGGTGGTCGCCTCGGCCGCCTGGCCGGTCGTCTCCCGGCAGAACCTGCGTCAGGTCGCCATGGTGATCTACAGCATGGGCTTGGTCGCCGTGGCGGCCGCCATCGCCTGGTCGTTCACCTTCGGCTGGGAGGTGGTCGCGTTCGGCGCGATTTTCATCGTGATCACCGGCCTGCGCAATTTGGACTGGACCACCCTCGGTCGCGGAATCGCGATCTACACCACGGGTTCCGCGGTCGTCGCGGTGCTCGCGGTGCTGGAGGTCCGGCGCGCGTTCACCGACGCGGCGCCGGTGCCGCCGGGCCAGCCGAACTGGGCGTGGCCGGTGTGGGAGGTCGCCGCCCTGCTCATCGCGTTCGGCGCGGTGTGGATCGTGGTGGAGCTGTGGGTGCGAGCGCGCCTGCTGCTGCGCCAGATTCGGCTGCTGCACCGGATTCTGGTCGGCCGCTTTCCCGAGGTGGTCGCGCACGACCAGACCGGCACCTCGACTCAGTTGAAGGCATCCGATCAAGTGGCGCAGATCATGGACGCGCTTTATCTGCAGTCCGGCGGCGGTGTGGTGCTCGCGGCGGTCGCGCCGCCACCGCGGTCGGTCGCCGAGCGCGCGGACACCGTCGCGCAGTGGGCGAGAAACCCGTTGGGCGATGTGGCGGTCGACGCTCGGTGGATTGCTCCGCCGGAGGGGATTAGTCCGCGTGGCTGGGTCCAGGCCATCGCGCGAGCGTATGACGCGACATCTTTGGAGCACGTCCGAAATTGAGCCGGCGGGGCTGCGCTCCGCCGGGTATTCGGCGCTCTAGTACGTACTACGAGATCTTGTGCTGCGGGGCTGCGGCGACGGCACCCGCGAGTTCTGCGCGCACCGATGGTTTACCCACGCGCGCATGAATCTGTTGTCCGAGAATTGTCGAATGTGTGTGCATCTGAGCGCGTTCGGGCATCGGGCGGACCTGCCCCTATTTTTCCGGGCATGCCCTGTTCCACTGTTCACATTGACGCACACATAACACAGCACAGTGCGACCCGGAGGGGTCGCACTGTGCTTGACGTGCAAGCGAACCTATTCGGTGCCATCCGGAGGAATTTCGGGCAAGCCTTCACTTGCTCGCAACTTCTCCGCCATGGACGTGAGTAGGTTCTGAGATTCTTCGGACAGGTCGAACGCTCTACTCGACAGCCGTCGCAGTCCGTAGCCCTGCAGCTGGGACAGCAACTCCAGATCATGATCGATCTTGGCGGCATAGATGTCGTTGAAGAAGTAGTCCGGCTTGACCTTGAAGAACTTCGCCAGGGCGGCCACCGTCTCATCGGACGGGTTCGTCCGTTGTCCCGACCGCAACTGCGACAGGTACGGTTTCGAGATCGGATGTCCGGAGGCCGTCAGCGCAGCCGCAACCTCCGCGTTGGTGTGCGGCTTACGCCCCGGGGGATGCACGGTTTCGAACAGCTTGTTCAGCCGCGCCGCGAAATCAGCCATTGTGAGCCGCCCAATTCCCTTCGCTGTACTAACAGTCGTTATCTCGGATACGTATCATTGATATTAGCGGCTCAGTAACTGAAAACCTACGCCTGATTCCGGATTTCCTTGAAGCTTCTAGGTGCCACTCCGGCGAAGGTACTGGGACCGTCGCGTTTGCGGGTCACCCCAACGGCTCTCGAGAAGCCGAGGTACGGACCGGTTCTGGCCCGTCGCGGAGGTCTTCCCCGATACGGTCCTGATAGCGGAAAGATAGCTGACGTCTCATCTAGTTGCAAGTCGTAGCTGCCATGTGGCGTACGACACGTTTCCGGGCCTGGGGGATGAACGTTCAACAATCCGGTTTCCGGGGGTCGAAGGCCCTAAATCCGTTCGATGATGGTCCCTGTCGCCAATGCGCCACCGGCACACATCAGCACCATGGCGGTGCTGCGGCCGGTTCGCTCCAGCTCGTGCAAAGCCGTTGTGATGAGCCGGGATCCGGTCGAGCCCACCGGATGGCCGAGCGCGATCGCGCCGCCGTTGACGTTCACCCGGTCCATGTCCGGCTGATGCACCGAGGCCCAGGACAGCGCGACCGAGGCGAACGCCTCGTTGATCTCGAACAGATCGATGTCCGAAATGGTCATACCCGATCGCTCCAACAGGCGCGAGCACGCCTGAACCGGGCCGTCCAGGTGGAACTCCGGCTCCGAACCGACGAGCGCCTGGGTGATGATCCGCGCCCGCGGCCGCAATCCGGCTCGCTGCGCGGCCTTTTCGTCCATCAGCAGCACGGCGGCCGCGCCGTCGGAGATCTGCGACGAGCTGCCTGCTGTGTGGATGCCGCCCTCCAGTACCGGCTTCAGCTTGGCCAGTCCCTCGGCGGTGGTCTCGCGCAGGCCTTGGTCGCGGGACACGTCCAGCTTCTCGCCGGTCAGGTTTCCCTCCTTGTCCACGGCCGGTGCGGTCACGGTCAGCACCTCGCGATCGAAGCGGCCCTCGGCCCAGGCCTGTCCGGCCAGGCGCTGCGAGCGCGCGCCGAACGCGTCGACATCGGCGCGAGTGATGCCGCGCCGCTTGGCAATCCGCTCCGCCGCCTCGAACTGATTCGGCAGGTCGATGTTCCAGGAGGCCGGCCTGCGCGGGCCGGCGTGCTCGCCGACGTTGGCGCCCAACGGAACTCGGCTCATCGCCTCGATGCCGCAGGCGACGCCGACGTCGATCGCGCCGGTCGCGATGAGCCCAGCGATGAGGTGGTTGGCCTGCTGCGCCGAGCCGCACTGCGCGTCGATGGTGGTCGCGCCGACCTGCCAGGGCAGTCCGGCGTGCAGCCAGGCGACCCGGGTCACGTTGTTGGACTGCTCGCCCGCCTGGGTGACGCAGCCGCCGATGACCTGCTCGACCTGGGCCGGATCCAGGTGGGCGCGCTCGAGCAGGCCGCGCTGGGCCAGGCCGAGCAACTCGGACGCGTGCAGGCCGGACAGCCAGCCGCCGCGCTTGCCGATGGGGGTTCGAGCGGCCTCGACGATGACGGGTGTGCCCATGTCCAACCTTTCATTTGATGCAGAAACTGAAACGAGTTCGGGTAGCTCGTGGGCGGTTCTGTCCGGTTTCTTTCCTGATCCGGCCGCCTATGCTTCAATGATTATAGAACGTGTTTCAGTTTGTCGAAGGAGACATCTGGTGGTAGACCCTCGGAATGTCCGGCCGAATCTGCCGGACGGATTCGACGTCACAGACCCCGATATTTACGCCGAACGGATTCCGGTCGAGGAGTTCGCCGAGCTGCGCCGGACCGCCCCGGTCTGGTGGAATCCACAGCCGGTCGAGGTCAGTGGCTTCCATGACCAGGGCTTCTGGGTGGTGAGCAAGCACGCCGACGTCAAAGAGGTATCCCGACGGGGCGAGGTCTTCTCCACCTTCGAGAACACCGCGATCCCGCGCTTCAACGACGACATCACCCGCGAGCAGATCGAATTGCAGCGGTTCGTCCTGCTCAACAAGGACGCCCCGGAACACACCAAGCTGCGCAAGATTATCTCGCGCGGCTTCACCCCGCGGGCGATCAACGGTCTGCGCGCGGAACTTTCGGCCCGCGCCCACGAGATCGTCAAGGCCGCAGCCGAATCCGGGTCCGGTGACTTCGTCGCCAAGGTCGCGTGCGAGCTGCCGCTGCAGGCGATCGCCGAGCTGATCGGCATCCCGCAGGAGGACCGGATGAAGGTCTTCACCTGGTCGAACGAGATGACCGGCTACGACGACCCGGATATCGACGTCGACCCGGTCGCCTCGTCGGCCGAAATCCTCGGCTACGCGTACCAAATGGCGGCCGATCGCAAGGCCTGTCCGGCCGACGACATCGTCACCAAGCTGGTCGAGGCCGACGTGGACGGCGATCAGCTGACCCCGGAGGAGTTCGGCTTCTTCGTGATCCTGCTCGCGGTGGCCGGCAACGAGACCACGCGCAACGCGATCACCCACGGCATGATGGCCTTCCTGGACAACCCGGATCAGTGGGAGTTGTACAAGAAGGAGCGGCCGGCGACCGCCGTCGACGAGATCATCCGGTGGGCCTCGCCGATCATCTCGTTCCAGCGGACGGCGTTGGCGGACACCGAACTCGGTGGGGTGCAGATCAAGAAGGGGCAGCGGCTGGTGATGCTGTACCGGTCGGCCAACTTCGACGACGAGGTGTTCGAGAACCCCGAGCAGTTCGACATCATGCGCAAGGACAACCAGCACGTGTCCTTTGGCGGCACCGGCGCGCACTTCTGTGTCGGCGCGAACCTGGCCCGGCTGGAGATCGACCTGATCTTCAACGCCATCGCCGACCACCTGCCCGACATCACCAAGCTCGGTGATCCGAAGCGGCTGCGCTCCGGCTGGCTCAACGGGATCAAGGAATTCCAGGTCGATTTCAAGACCTGTCCCGTCGCGCACTGAGCACAGAACAAAGGCCCTCGTCCCGGCAGTCCCCACTTCCGGTACGAGGGCCTTTCGCCCGTTGGTCTGTGGTCAGCCGATCTTCTTCGCGGTGGCCATCGCGCGATCGACTTCCCAAAATGCCCGCAGCGCAGCGATTTTGCCGGTCTCGTCGACGCGGTAGGTGAACACACCGTCCGCGTCGATCTGATGGCCGCCGAGCGTGCTGCGGATGGTGCCGGTGAACGCGATCTCGTTCCCGCAGGCGAACGAGTCGCCGAACAGGAACTCGATCAGCTCGGTCTGCGCGATCGCCTTGTCCCAGAACGCCGCGATCGCCTCCTTACCGCGATGCCCCTTGCCCTCCGGGTCGAAACCCGAAGGGCCGATGGGATCTTCGACGATGCCGTCTTCGGCGAACAGCGCGACCCACGCGTCCTTGTCCCTGGCCCGCACCGCGGCCTGCGAGGCGAGCCCGGCGGCCCGCGCCGGATGGTCGGTGGCAGTCATGCCGAAACCTCCGCGACGATCGGATCTTCGATGTTCGCCGCGGCGAATCGGCGCAGCGAGTCCTGTTTGGCGGCGAGGTCGCCGTCGAAGCCGATGCCGTCGAAGAGCCAGGGGACCACGATCGCGTCGGTGACGCTGGCGTTGGCCAGATCCTGGTAGCCCGAGCGGCCGAACCGGTCGATGCACACGGCCTGGATCTCGAACGGCGCGTCGCCGCGGCCGAATTCGGCGCGCAGCGCGTCCAGCTTGCCGATGGTGCGGCACAGCTCGTCGTAGGTCATCATCGCCGAGGTCCAGCCGTCGCCCACCCGGGCGGCGCGACGCAGCGCCACCTCGGTGTGCCCGCCGATATAGAACGGCACCGGCTCGGTCGGCGCGGGGCTGACCTGGAGCTCGTCGAAATCGAAGAACTCGCCGTGGAATTCGACCATGCCGCCGCCGAGGACCAGCTTGATCACCTCGATCATCTCGTCCACCCGGGCGCCGCGCCGCGCGTACGGCACCCCGCACCACTCGAATTCCTCCGGGGCCCAGCCGATCCCGACGCCGAAGCCGAAGCGGTTGCCGGAAAGATTGGCCACCGAGCCGACCTGGCGGGCCAGCAGCAGCGGATTGCGCGAACCGAGCTTGAGTACGTTGGTGTAGAACCGGATCCGGCTGGTCACCGCCGCCATCGCGGTCGCGCCGATCAGCGGGTCGACCCAGGGGGTCTCCGGTCCCCAGAACCGGCTGCCGTCAGCGGTATACGGATACTTCGCTGCCGCCGACTTCATGTAGAACAGCGAGTCCGGCAGCGCGATCGACGAGAACCCGCACTCCTCAGCGGTTTTCGCCAGCTCCGGTAGCTGCTCCAGCGGGCTCAGCGCGATACCGAGGGTGAACTGCAACGGGCTCATCGCTTGTCCGACCCGACTACCCACATCGAGAAGTACTGGGACCCACCGCCGTAGGCGTGGCCGAAGGCCTTGCGCGCCCCTTCGACCTGGTAGGCCCCGGCCCGGCCCATGACCTGCTTGGCCGCCTCGGCGAAGCGAATCAGCCCGGAGGCGCCGATCGGGTTGGAGGAGAGCACGCCGCCGGACGGATTGACCGGCAGGATGCCGCCGATCTCGGTTTCGCCCTTGTCGGTGAGCTTCCAGCCGTCGCCCTGCGGCACGAAGCCGAGGTTCTCCAGCCACATCGGTTCGAACCAGGAGAACGGCACGTAGATCTCGGCCACGTCGATCTCGTTGAGCGGGTCGGTGATTCCGGCGGCCTGCCACAGCGCGGCGGCCGCGTCCTGGCCGGCCTGCGGGTTGACCTGATCGCGTCCGGCGAAGGTGGTCGGCTCGGTGCGCATCGCGGTGCCGTGCACCCATGCGACCTTCTTGCCGGTGGCCTCGACCGCGGTCGCTGCCTCCTCGTCGCCGATCACCAGGGCGCACGCGCCGTCGGAGGACGGGCAGGTCTCGTCGAAACGGATGGGGTCCCACAGCATTTGGGAGGCCAGCACCGATTCCAGTGTGATGTCAGGCTGTTTCAGGTGGGCAAGGGGATTCTTCGCGCCGTTGCGGCGATCCTTGACCGCGACCATCGCGCCGATATGGCTCGGCGCGTTGGAGCGCCGGATGTAGGAGCGCACGTGCGGGGCGAAGTAGCCGCCGGCACCCGCGCCGACCGGCATGGTGAACGGCACCGGAATCGACAACGCCCACATGGCATTCGACTCCGACTGCTTCTCCCAGGCGATCGCGAGCACCCGCTTGTGCACGCCCGCCTGCACCAGATTGGCGGCGACCACACCGGTGGAGCCGCCGACCGAACCGGCGGTATGCACGCGCAACAGCGGTTTTCCGGTGGCACCCAACGCATCCGCCAGATACAGCTCGGGCATCATGACGCCCTCGAACAGATCCGGCGCCTTACCGACCACCACCGCGTCGATATCGGCGATGGTGAGTCCGGCGTCGTCGAGCGCGCGATCGATGGCTTCGCGGCACATGCCCGCCATCGATACATCGGTTCTTTTCGTCACGTGATGGGTTTGTCCGGTGCCGAGCACCGCGGCCGGGAAACTCATCGGCTCGCCTCCGAATCCAGAACTGTCACAAGGTTTTGCTGCAACGCCGGCCCGCTGGTGGCGTGGGCGAGCGCGCGATTAGCGTCGCCCGCCATGATGGCCTTCGCGGCGAACCCGATTCGCTCCAGACCTGCGGAGAACATCGGGTTCGCGGCGAGCGCGCCGCCCGACGGGTTCACCTTAGTGCCGTTCTTCAGGCCGATCGCCTCGGCGAGAATCAGCTGCTGATGACTGAACGGTGCGTGCAGTTCGGCGAGGTCGAAGGTGGTATCGCCACTGGTAACCGCCTGTGCCGCAGCCGAAGTGGACGGTGAGACGGTGAGGTCGCGCGCCCCGAGCACCGGGGTGTCCACCCGGTGCGCCATGCCGGTGATCCAGGCCGGGCGCTCGCAGAGTTCGCGGGCCCGGTCGCCGACGGCGAGCACGATCGCGGCCGCGCCATCGGTGATCGGCGCGACGTCGTGTGCGCGCAGCGGATCCGCGACATAGGGTGCGCCGAGCAGACTTTCGACGTCGCCGCCGTCACCCGCGGCCACCGCCGCCATGTCGCGTTCGGTCCAGCGGCCCGCGTCGAGCCCGGCCCTGGCCTGCAAGCCCGCGATGGACCACGCGTCCGGCCACAGCGGGGTCACCAGATACGGATCGAGCTGCATGGTGAGCACCTGGCGCAGCGTGCCTGCCGAGGACTTGCCGAAGCCGTACACCAGCGCGGTCGTCGCCTGTCCCGAGCGCAGTTTCACCCACGCCTCGTACAGCGCCCAAGCCGCGTCCATCTCCACGTGCGACTCGTTGATCGGCGGCACCGCGCCGATCGCGTCGATCGCCGAGATGAACGAAAAGGCCCGGCCGGCCAGGTAATCGGAGGAACCGGAGCACCAGAAGTCGATGTCGGACTTGGTGATGCCGAGCTGGCTGTAGAGCTGCTGGAAGCAGGGCACCAGCATCTCCACACCATTGGTGGTGCCGAAGGTCTCCGGCACGTGCGGCGCGTGGGCGAAACCCACGACCGCGATGTCAACCGGGGGATGGTAGCCGTCGGAGCCTGCGGAGACGGCGGGGTGGGTCGACGGGTCGTTGTCAGTCAACGTGCGCCTCTCTCAGAGGTGATGCTTGTAGGTGTCGTACTCGGCGTCGGGTTCGCCGGAGGGGCGGAAGTGGTCCACGTTCTCCAGGCCGAAGCCCCACTCCTCGCGCGGCTTCCACACGGCTTCCACCCGCATGCCCATCCGCACTTCGCTTGCCTCGCAACCGAGTACAAGGTGCAGCACCGGGATATCCGCGCCGTCCAGCAGCACATAGGCGGCGACGTAGGGCGGCTTGATCCGCTGGCCGAGGAACGGCACGTTCACGATGCAGAACGTGGTGACGGTGCCGCGGTCGGGCAGCTCGACGACCTCGTCGGTGGGCCTGCCGTCGGTCGGGTTGGCGCCGCGCGGCGGGAAGTACACCTTGCCCGCGGCGTCGGTGCGGCCGCCGAGCAGCTTGCCCTCGGCGAGTCCGCGCAGGTAGACGGTTTCCTGGGGTGAGGCGGTGTGCTTGTAGTCCAGGGCGACCGGGGTGGTGATCACCGTGATCGGTTCACCGTCGGTTGCTGCCACCGGTGCTTCGGACTCTTCGCCCGGCACGAAAGAGGCGATGTCATGGATGCTGCCGGTGGTCTCCGCGGCCCACTTGACCCGCACGCGCAGGCCGGTGTGGATGTCCTCGGGCGCGGCGACGTCGACCGCGTGCAGCAGCGTGGTGTCCGCGCCGTCCAGCCGGATCAACGCCCAGGCGAACGGCCGGTCGAACGGCTGGCCGGGCAGCGGCTCGCGCACCCAGGTCCAGGTCTCGACGGTGCCGGTATCGGCGACATCGACGAACTCGGTGAGTGGTTGGGCGGTCACCGGATCGTATTCCGGCGGCGGCACCAGCACGCGTCCGTCCGAGCCGCGCACGCCGACGACCTTGCGGGCACGCAGGTTGGTCAGAAAGTTGCCGATCGTCGGTCCGACGGACCGGGTGTAGTCGAATCGCACCCGAAGAGGCGCGCTGAGTACATCAGGTGCGGTGTGCCCACCCGTCGCCCGACCGCCGCCCCTCATGGAGTCGCTGCGCGACGAAGTGTTCAATTTCGCCCCTCTCTCATCCGCGATTACGCCGGATGCAGTATTCCCCTGAGTCACAATGTCGAGTAGAACAGGTTCTTATTCTGCTGGCAAGCAGTTGGCTCGGAAAGGGTGTTCCATGAAGTTCGGACTGCAACTCGGGTACTGGATGGCACAGCCGCCGCAGAACGCGGGGGAGTTGGTGGTCGCGGCCGAGGATGCCGGGTTCGATGCGGTATTCGCCGCGGAATCGTGGGGATCGGACGCGTTCGGCCCGCTGACCTGGTGGGGATCGTCGACCGAGCGGGTGCGCCTCGGCACTTCGGTGGTGCAGATGTCGGCCCGCACGCCGGCCGCGACCGCGATGCACGCGCTCACGCTGGATCATCTCAGCGGCGGCCGGGCGATCCTCGGGCTCGGGGTGTCCGGGCCGCAGGTGGTGGAGGGCTGGTACGGCCAGCCGTTCGCCAAGCCGCTGCAACGCACCCGCGAATACGTCGGGATCATCCGGCGCATCCTCGACCGTCAGGCGCCGGTCACCAGCGACGGGCCGAATTATCCGCTGCCCTACACCGGGCCGGGGTCGACCGGACTCGGCAAGCCGCTCAAGCCGATCGTGCATCCGCTACGTGCGGATTTGCCGATCTGGCTGGGCGCCGAAGGGCCGAAGAATGTCGCGCTGACCGCGGAGATCGCCGACGGCTGGCTGGCCATCTACTACGCGCCGCGGCTGGCGAACATGTACAACGACTGGCTCGACGAGGGGTTCGCACGGGCCGGCGCGCGCCGCTCGCGCGACGACTTCGAGATCGCCGCGAGCTGCCAGGTGGTGATCACCGACGACCCGGCGAGCGAGCTGGAGAAAATGCGCTGGATCATGTCGCTCTACATCGGCGGCATGGGTGCGCCGGAACAGAATTTCCACGCGCAGGTGTATCGGCGGATGGGGTACGAGCGCGAGGTCGACGAGATCGGCAGGCTGTTCATGGCGGGCAAGAAGGCCGAGGCCGCGGCCGTGGTGCCGGACGAGATGATTCTGGATACCGCGATCATCGGCGACGAGGAGCATGTCCGCAAGCAACTCGGGGTCTGGTCGGCGGCCGGGGTCACCATGATGTTGGTGTCGGCTCCCGATGTCGAACAATTACGTCGGCTCGCACCCCTTGTCGATATGTAGAACACGTTCTAGATTCAATACTGTGAATGCCTCACCCACCCCGTCGGCTACCCCTCCTCACCATCCCCCAGTGCAGGAGTCAGTAAAAATTCTCGGTCTCTGGAACATCGCCGAAGCCGAACCCGATCGGATCGCCATGGTCGATCCGGCGGGCCGGGAGGTGACATATCGCGAATTGGCCACGCTCGCCAACCGCTATGCCACCGGCCTGCGCGGGCTCGGCCTGGAAACCGGCGACGTGCTGGTCAGCATGGTGCACAACTGCGTCGAGGCGATCGCCGCCTACTTCGCGGCGTACCAGGCCGGGCTGTACATCGTCGCGGTGAACTGGCATCTCACCGGCCCGGAGGTCGCCTACATCCTGCAGGACAGCGAGGCGAAGGCGTTCCTGGTCAGCGATCGGTTCGCCGCCACCGGCAAGGCCGCCGCCGACGAGGCGAAATTGCCTGCGTCGGCGCGCTTTTCGGTGGGCGAGATCGAGGGTTTCAAGTCGGTGGCCTGGCTGGGCGCCGCGGACACCGGGCGGCCGTCCGATCGCAGCACCGGCGCGCCGATGCTCTACACGTCCGGAACCACGGGGCGGCCCAAGGGCGTTCGCCGCCCGCTGACCGGCGCCGACCCGGATGTCGTACCGCCGCACACCGGCGCGTTCTTCGGCCTGTTCGAGCTGGCGCCCTACGACGATCACGTGCATATCTGCGGGTCGCCGCTCTATCACACCGCGGTGCTGAACTTCGCGACCATCTCGATTCAGTTGGGGCACAAGCTCGTTCTGATGGATCGGTGGGAGGCCGAGGAGATGTTGCGGCTGATCGACAAGTATCGGGTGACGCACAGTCACATGGTGCCGACCCAGTTCCATCGACTGCTCGGGCTGCCCGAGGAGGTGCGCGCCAAGTACGACGTGTCCTCGCTGCGCAGCATGGTGCACGGCGCCGCGCCGTGTCCGCAGGAGACCAAGCGGAAGATGCTGGAGTGGTGGGGGCCGACGGTCACCGAGTACTACGCGGCCACCGAGGGTGGCGGCACGGTGATCAACGGGACCGAGTGGTTGCGTAAGCCTGGCTCGGTCGGCAAGGCGTGGCCGTGGTCGGTGATCAAGGTGCTCAGCGAGGAAGACGGCACCGAGGTGCCCGCCGGCGAACCCGGCCTGGTCTACATGCGGATGGGCGCTTCGAGTTTCGAGTACCACCACGACAAGGCCAAGACCGAGGATTCGCGGGTCGGTGACCTGTTCACCGTCGGCGACATCGGCCACCTCGACGAGGACGGCTACCTCTACCTGCACGACCGCCGCTCCGACCTGATCCTGTCCGGCGGGGTGAACATCTACCCGGCCGAGATCGAGAACGTGCTGATCACCCACCCGAAGGTCGGCGATGTCGCGGTCTTCGGTATCCCGCACCCGGATTGGGGCGCCGAGGTCAAGGCCGTGGTGCAGCCCGCGGAAGGCATCGAGGGCAGCGACGAACTCACCGCCGAGCTACTGGCCTTCGCCGCAACGCAATTGGCGAAGTACAAGATGCCGAAGTCGGTCGACTATCTGGCCGAGCTGCCCCGGGATCCGAACGGGAAGCTGTACAAGCGCAAGCTGCGCGAGCGGTACGTCCCCGCGTCGTAAGACCGTCGAAGGCGACCTCCGGACCGTGGAGGTCGCCTTCGCTGTGCGTCAGACCGGTTCGCGCAGCTCCGGGGGTAGGCCGAAGAGCGGGAACAGCTTCGCCGTGTCCAGGAAGAAGCACATGTTCGATACGGCGTCGCCGTCCAGCTCGAGCACGATGACCGACCACGGGATCCACACGCCGGGCTCGTCGCCGGGCTTGTACTGGCCGAAGGCCGGTTCGCCGTTGGCGCCTTCGAGCCGGATCATGCGGGAATTGCGGCACGCGCTGCCGTGGCCGAGCATGAACGCGGTGACATCGGCCGGGCCGGAGACCCAGAACTCGAGCGGCGGCATGGACAGCGACACGTCGGTCTTCAGCAGCGTGGTGAGGGCGTCCATGTCGTAGGCCTCGAACGCCTTGACGAAGTTGTCGATCAGCTTGCGCTGGTCCTCGTTCGACTCGTCGTAGGTGTCCGTGGCGGCCGGCTGCACCTTCGACATGGTGGCCCTGGCCCGTTGCAACGCGCTGTTGACCGACGCGGGGGACATGGTGAGCGCCTCGGCGGTCTCGTTGGCGGAGAACCGCAGCACCTCGCGCATGATCAGGATCGCGCGCTGGGTGGCGGGCAGGTGCTGACAGGCGGCGACGAAGGCCAGGCGCAACGTGTCCTTGGCCGAGGCGTGGTCGGCCGGGTCGGCGCCGAAGGCCAGCGCGTTCGGGATCGGCTCGATCCAGACGTAGTCCGGCTGGGGCGCGGGTAGTGGCGAATCCGGTCGCGACGGCCCGGACAGGTCCATCGGCCTGGCCCGGCGCTGCGGCCCGTCGAGCATGTCGAGGCAGACGTTGGTGGTGATCCGGTACAGCCAGGAGCGCAGGCTCGCGCGGCCCTCGAACGAGTCGTAGGACTTCCACGCGCGGGTGAAGGTCTCCTGGACGGCATCCTCGGCCTCGAAGGACGAGCCGAGCATGCGGTAAGCGTAAGCGCACAATTCCCGGCGGTGCTTCTCGAAGGATTCGAGCACGTCGGGAGCGAGGCCGGCGGTCTGGCCGGACAAGTCGTTCATGGGTGTCACCCTGCCACAGCCCACCGACACATTCGAGACCCAAAAGTCCGCTACCAGCACCATCAAGATCATCGAGCGGGCCGCCGCAGTGGGTGCGATCACATCGGGCAGGCGAGCGATTAGTTCGGCCGCCGGGATTCGTCTCTATTGATGCGCAACTAAACAGGCGGACTACGAAGAGGTGCCCGAGACATGACCAGCCGGATGATTTTTCTCAACCTACCCGTCGCCGAGCTGAATCGGTCGAAAGATTTCTACGAGGCGCTCGGCTGGAAGGTCAACCAGGAGTTCACCGACGATAACGCGGCCTGCATCGTCATCGACGACAACATCTGCGTCATGCTGCTGACCACGCAGTTCTTCACCACGTTCTGTCAGCGCAAGGTCGCCGACACCGGCGAGAAGGTCGGCGCCACTTACGGTTTGGCATTGACCAGCGCCGCGGAGGTGGACGCGCTGGCGACCGCCGCGCTCGCCGCGGGCGGCACCGAGGAGATCAACGCGGACAAGCGGGCGCAGGAGGAGCAGGTCGGCATGTACAGCCGCAGCTTCCTCGATCCGGACGGCCATCAGTGGGAGCCGTTCTGGATGGATTACACGAGTTGCTGAGCCCCGGCGAGGGGTCGCCCCCGGCACCGGAAAGGTGCCGGGGGCGTCGTTTCTCAGCTGCCGGTGAAGGTCGGCTTCCGCTTCTCCGCGAAGGCTTTCGGACCCTCTTTGGCGTCCGTCGAACGGAACACGGCGGTGCCGAGCTTCGCGTCGATCTGGAACGCCTCTTCCTCGTGCATGCCCTCGGTATCCCGGATGGTGCGCAGGATGGCCTGCACCGCCAGCGGGCCGTTCGCGGCGATCAGCGCGGCCAGTTCGAGCGCCTTGTCCAGCGCGCCGCCGTCCGGCACCACGTGCCCGATCAGCCCGATCTCCTTGGCCTCGGCGGCGGTGACGTGCCGGCCGGTCAGCAGGATGTCGGCGGCCACGGTGTACGGAATCTGGCGGACCAGCCGCACCGCGGACCCGCCGAGCGGGAACAGGCCCCAGCGCGCCTCGGACACACCGAATTTCGCGCTCTCCCCGGCCACCCGGATATCGGTGCCCTGCAGGATCTCGGTGCCGCCCGCGATGGCCGCGCCCTCGACCGCCGCGATCAGCGGCTTGGTCAGCCTGCGGCCCTTGAGCAGCGCCTCGATCTTGGACAGGTCCCAGCCGCCGCCGGCGAACGAATCGCCGGGGTGCTGGGTGGTCATCGCCTTGAGGTCCGCGCCCGCGCAGAACGCGCCGCCGGCGCCGGTCAGGATCGCCACCCGGATGTCCGGATCGCTGTCCACCTGGTCCCAGGCGTCGCGCATGATCGCCATCATCTCCGCCGAAAGCGCGTTGCGCGCCTCGGGGCGATTCATCGTCACGATGAGGACATGGTCGCGTTTCTCGACGAGGCAGTGGGGCATTGACGAATCTCCTGACGTTCGCACCTTGCCAGGAACAGTAACACGTTCTATTTTTAGCCTTGTGAGCTACAACATAGCGGACCTTGTCGAACATTCCATCGACCTGATGCCCGACCGCGTCGCGCTCGCTGACGACGGCCGCGAGGTGACCTACGCACAGCTGGAGGAGCGCGCCAACAAGTTGGCTCACTACCTGCTCGAACACGGTGTCGAGCCGGGCGACAAGGTAGGCATCTACTCGCGCAACACGATCGAGGCCGTCGAGGCGATGGTCGCGGTGTTCAAGGCGCGCGCGGTGATGATCAACGTGAACTTCCGATACGTCGAGAACGAGTTGCAATACATCTTCGACAATTCGGACATGGTCGCGCTGATCCACGAGCGCCGCTACAGCGATCGAGTGGCCGGGGTCCGGCCGAATACCCCGTTGCTGAAGACGGTTCTCGTCGTCGACGACGATACGACCGGGACGATCCCGACCGCAGCGGATTCGGTCGAATACGAGGCGGCCCTCGCGCAGTCCTCGGGCGAGCGGGACTTCGGTGAACGTTCCCCCGACGACATCTTCATGCTCTACACCGGTGGCACCACCGGCCTGCCGAAGGGTGTGATGTGGCGGCACGAGGACTGGTGGCGGGTGCTCGGCGGCGGCATCAACTTCATCACCGGTGAGCCGATCGAGGACGAGTGGCAGCAGTCCAAGGTGGGCGCGGCCAACAACCCGAGCATGGTCCGGTTCCCGATTCCGCCGATGATCCACGGCGGCTCGCAGACGGCGACCTTCCACAGCTTGTTCGACGGCGGCAAGGCCGTGATGCTGCCCGAGTTCAGCGGGCACGGGGTGTGGCAGGCGATCGACCGGCACAAGATCAACCTGATCTTCATCACCGGCGACGCGATGGCGCGGCCGATGCTGGACGCGTTGGTCGAGGGCAACCCGGAAACCGGTCAGCCCTATGACCTTTCGAGCCTGTACGTGATGGCGAGCAGCGCGGCGCTGTTCTCGCCCGCGATCAAGGACCAGTTCCTGGAGTTGCTGCCGAACCGGATGATCTCCGATTCCATCGGCTCCTCGGAGACCGGTTTCGGCGGGCTGTCGATCGTGGCCAAGGGGGTCAACCACACCGGTGGGCCGCGGGTGAAGATCGACGGGTCCACCGAGGTGCTCGACGAAGACGGGAACCCGGTGCAGCCCGGTTCGGGTGTGGTCGGAATTCTGGCGCGGCGCGGGCACATTCCGCTCGGCTACTACAAGGACGAGGCGAAGACCGCCGCAACGTTCAAGGAGTACAACGGAATTCGCTACGCCATCCCCGGCGACTACGCCAGGGTCGAGGAAGACGGCACGGTCACCATGCTCGGCCGCGGCTCGGTCAGCATCAACAGCGGCGGCGAGAAGATCTACCCCGAAGAGGTCGAAGGCGCGCTGAAGACGCACCCGGAGATCTTCGACGCGCTCGTGGTCGGGGTCGACGACGAACGCTGGGGTCAGCGCGTCGTCGCGGTCGTGCAATGTCGCGGCGAGAACCGCCCGACCATCGATGATCTGCGTCCCTTCCTCACCAAGGAGATCGCCCCCTACAAGCTGCCCCGCAGCCTCTGGTTCGTCGATGAGATCAAGCGCTCGCCTGCGGGTAAGCCGGACTATCGTTGGGCCAAGTCGCAGACCGAGGAACGTGCCGCCGACGAGCACGCCGAGGCGAGCCGCAAGTAGGTCGATCGGATACAGGGGGAAATCGAGAGTGGTTGTCCGCTACGGGTTCTTCGAGGCGACCGCGCACGGCTTCGAGCCGTTGCCGTTCGCCGCGAGTGCCTGGTCGCCCACGATGATCAACGGGCCCGCGGTCTGCGGACTGATGGCCAGAGCGCTGGAACAGCAACACTGTTCGGCGGGGTTCCTCCCCGCCCGGTTGACCGTCGACCTGTTCCGGCCCACTCTGGCCAAACCGGTGACCGTGGTGACGGAGCTGGTCCGGGACGGACGACGGATCCGTGTCGCCGATGCCGCGCTGATGCAGGACGGCGTCGACGTCGCCCGCGCGACCGTCGTCTTCCTCAAGCGCTCGGTCCAGCCGCCGGGGCAGTTGTGGACGCGCACGGAAGTTCCACAGCCGCCGTCCGTGCCGGTCGCCTCCGAACCCACGCGTCCGCTCTGGGGCAGTGACGCGCACGCCGACGGCTGGTCCACCGATATCGGCGAACACCAGAACGACAGCCGAAAGCGCATGTGGCAGGTGCCGATGCGGGTGCTCGAGGGCGAACCGCCCTCACCTTTCGTCGGTGCCGTGGTCATCGGTGAGACCACCAGCCTGATGACCAACTGGGGCAGCGCCGGCGTCGGCTTCATCAACACCGACATGACCCTCGCCCTGGCCCGCACCCCGGTCGGCTCCGAGATCGGCGTAGAAGCCGACAGCCACCTCAGCGCCGACGGCGTCGCCGTAGGCAGCGCCACCCTCTTCGACCGAACCGGCCCCTTCGGCACCTGCGTCGTCACCGCGTTGTCGAATGCGGAACGGCAGGTCGACTTCACCAACGGCGACCTCACCGCCGCGAAGGCCGGTATCCGCTAACGCCTTTCGCGCGTGTGGCAGTTCCGAGAACGTTCGATTCCCGGCCGTGCTGTAATGGGCTGGCTCGTGTTGTCAACTGCTGTGTGATCTATCGATCCCTGTCGGACGGGCGGGGGAGCCCGATATCCGGCGTGCCGAATGACTGGATGTGGTTGGCATGGGTTGGTCCGCACCGGCGGCTCAGATCTTCCTCGGAGTCGTCGCCAATGTCGCGTCGCTGATCGTGATCACCGTGGTGGCGCTGGGTCTCATCCACGCGGTCGGTACTCGGCGCAAGCGCCGATTGCGCGCGTTCTTCGGTAGCCGCCGGGATGGTTCGGCGCGTATCGAGGTCGTTGTCTCGAATATCCAAGTGCGCCCGGGCGGAACGGTAGGGCTGCATACCGGAAGCTATTACGGCACCACGATCACCGAAGGTGAATACCGGGCGGCCACCAGGCTTCGCACGGTATTCCAGCCACGCACCTCGATCACCAGCAAGTTGTTCACCGCCCTGGCCGGCCAGCTCGGCCTGCAAGGGCCGGATGTGGTGTTGCGCAGCGACATCAGCGTCAGCCCGCCGTACACCAAGGTCAACCATCCGGACGCCGACCTCGAGCTGCACACCGACGCCGCCATTCGCGAGATCGCCCAGGTCGCGCTCGCCCAGCCGTGCACGTACGTACTGATCGGTGGCCCGGTCTACAACCCCCTCACCGCATACGTGGTGCAGCGGCAAGCAGGCATTCGCGGAACCATCCAGATGGTGCCGCGGCGCGCCTCGGACGGCACGCCCACCTGGTGCGCGGTGGTCTGCGGCGAAGAAGACCGGCCGTTCGAACGTCGCGAAGACCAGGCCGCCGACGGCACCCCCTTCTACACCGAGCTCTTCTACATTCAGAAGATCAAGAACTTCGGCAACTGCCCGGCCGTATTCCTGTGTGTCGGCAGCACGATCGCCGCAACCTCCGCGGCGGTCGAAATGCTGACCTCCTGGCCGCGGCTCTTCGGCAAGTTCGGCCTGGACGACTTCTCCGTCCTCTTCCAACTGGAAACCAGCGACCGGGCCGCTTTCGCCGACCCGGACCACCGCCCCGCCCGCTTCAACGTCCGCCAACTCTGGCCGCCCGACGTGATGTAGCCGAGTCAGCGGTTGGCGAGTTCGGCCAAGCGGTGGGCGAGGGTGGTGCGGATGGCGGGGATTCGGGTGAGGGTGGAGAGGGCTAGGTTGCGGAGGGTGCGGGCGGGGCGGGGGCGGAGGGTGGCCATGCGGGTCATGCGGTCGGTGAAGGTGACTACGGCGAGGGCTATCGGGCGCCTGGTGGTTTCGTAGGTGTCGAGGAGGGTTGTGGGGTCGCCGTGGAGGACTCGGGCGAGGAGGGGGCCCAGGGTGGCGGCGTCTTGGATGCCGGTGTTCATGCCTTGGCCGCCGGCGGGGCTGTGTACGTGGGCGGCGTCGCCGGCCAGGAGGATTCGGCCGGCGCGGTAGTGGTCGGCGACGCGGTGGTGGACGCGGAAGCGTGAGCTCCACAGCACCTCACGGACTTTGACGTCGCCGCCGGGGCCGCGGGTGTCGAGGATGGTCTGGATGTCGTCGCGGGTGGGGTGTTCGGGGGCTTCGTCGAGGGTGGCGACTACGCGGTAGCGGTTCGGTTCGGACTCGTCGGGCAGGGGTGCGACCACGGTGACGCCCTCTGGCGAAAGGTGCAGTGCCACTTCGTCGCGGGCGATCGGCCAGTCCATGCGGACGTCGGCGAGGACGAAGGAGGTGGGGTAGGTGTCGCCGGTGAATCCGATGCCCGCTTGCTCGCGGACGACGCTGTGCATGCCGTCGGCACCGATGACGTAGTCGGCGCGGACCGTGCCGGTGGCGCCGACGCTGTCGGTGTATTCGACTGTGACGCCGTTGTTTTCGTCGGCAACGCGGGTCACCTGGTACGGCCGGTGGACGTCGCCGCCTGCCTTGCGCAGCCGGGCGAGCAGTACCGCCTCGGTGGTGTCCTGCGGTGCCATGAGGGTGTACGGGTACCGGGTCGGGAGGCCGTCGAATCGGATGGTCGCCAGGGTGCGGGCACCGTCGTGCACCGTGAATCGCGGCACCACAAGGCCTTTGGCGATCAGCTCCTCGGCGATGCCGAGCTCGTGTAGCACCTCGAGGGTCCTGGCGTGCACGACGGCGGCGCGAGAAGTGTTGGCGCCCTCGGTGAGCCGGTCGAGCAGGACGAAGTCGACGCCGGCATCGGCCAGGGTGATCGCCGCGGTCAGTCCGGCGGGGCCCGCGCCGACGATCACGACGGAAGTGCTGTCGGGGAGCGGGTTCTGGGTGGTGTTCATCGGAACTCCTGAGGTCAACAACTGTAGGCCAACGCCTGTTGGCATAACCGTAGCGCGGTTCACGTTGCGAAGTCAACAGTTGTTGGCCTACATTCGTTGGCATGACGATCGAGCCTGATCAGCAGCCCGCGCGTCGCTCGGATGCGACCCGTGCGGCGATCCTGGACGCCGCCCGTGCCCGATTTGCCGCCGAGGGATACGGCAAGGCGACCATCCGCGCGATCGCCGGAGACGCGGCGATCGACCCGTCCATGGTCATGCGCTATTTCGGCAGCAAGGACGGCCTGTTCGCCGCCGCGGTCGACATCGATCTCGCCCTGCCCGATCTGGCCGCCGCCGACGAGGGCGAGGTCGGCGAACTGCTGATCCGCCGCTTCCTCGCCCTCTGGGAAGAGCCGCCGGGCAACGCCGTTCTGCTGACCTTGCTGCGCTCGTCCATCACCGACGAAGCCGTCACCGAACGCTTCCGCAACGTCTTCGCCCAGCAGGTCCTCCCCGCCGTCCTCCGCTTCGGCGACCCCGCCGACGCCCCCCGCCGCAGCGGCCTGGTCGTCGCCCAGCTCCTCGGCATCGCCCTCTGCCGCTACATCCTGCGCATCCCCCCGGTCGTCGCGTTCACCCGCGACGAACTCATCGCCGACATCGCGCCGACCCTCCAGCGCTATCTGACTTCGACTGCGCCGCAATGACTTCGGCCTGGTCGGCGGCTAGCCGGTCGTGACCCACTCCACCTCGGCCGAGGTCGTGCCGAATGCCGCGGCGCTGGCGGCGAGGGCCTTGTTCTCCGCTGTCGCGGCGATATTGGCGAGCGCGATATCGATCGGCGCCGCCGCTGCCTGGTCGGCGGCGTGTTTCGCTGCCGCCGCGGTCAGTTGGACGTTCTTCGGCGGGTTCGGCAGCTTCTCGATGCTGGTGAGGGCGGCGGTCGCGGCCTTGGCCGCCGCTACCGTGGCCTTCTGTGCGGCAGGCAGCGACGGCCGGAACTGGATGTCTTCGGCCGCAACCGGTTTGACCTCCTGGGTCTGGGTGGTGTCGCTCGGCGAGGTCCCCGGCTCGTCGGTGTGGACAGACGCGATCGCCTCGAGTGCGGAGGCGCCGCGCGCCTCGGCGCTGGCGGCGCGGGCGCCTGCTTGCTCGATCAGTGCGGTGAGGTCGGCCACCGGTAGCGCGGTCTCGGCACCCTGCCCGCTCGTGACGTCGGGACGCGCGTCGGTTGCCGGCGCGGCACCCGCCACGGCGAGCATCCCGAGCACGGCGACCGCGAGGCGGGCGAAGGCGGAACGTACGGCTGGAATATCGTCCTCCGGACTATGCGGTGCGCGGTGCGCACGCGGTGTCACGCGGGCGGTTGCCCGGGCATGCACGATATTCGGTACCAGCGAGGGGCCGGATGGTTCCGTTCTCGATCGGGGGCCGACCCTTCGTTCGCCGGACCGCAGCTGTGCGTTGCCGCAAAGAGCTTTGCTCGCAACGTAACTCGTGAGACGCGCTCTTCATGTCGGCATAGCAAAAACGCCCCGCCGGTACCGGCGAGGCGTTCTTGTTCGGGACAGATCAGGACGCCCCGGCCGCCAACAGCGCACCGAGCGCGCGAAGGTGATCGGTCCCGCCGCCGAGCGCGAACTCGTTGTGCTTGGCCGCGGTGAAGTAGTTGTGCACGATGTGATCCCGGTCGATGCCGACACCGCCGTGCACGTGAATGACGGTGTGCGCCACCCGATGCCCCGCGTCGGCGGCCCAGAACTTGGCCGTGTGCACCGCTTCCCCGCTGGGCAGATCTTCGGAGATCTGCCAGGCCGCCTGGGTAACCGCCAGTCGCAGGCCCTGAACATCGATGTAGGCATCGGACAGCCGCTGCGCCACGGCCTGGAAGCTGCCGACCGCTTTACCGAATTGCTCACGCTCACGGGCATATTCGGCGACCAGTTCGAGGGCACGCTCCAAGGTCCCGAGCTGGAGCGCGCTGAGCCCGAGCCAGGCGCGGGTGAGCAGCCAGTCGAGAATCTCGGCGCCGCCCTCGACGGTGCCGACCAATTCGGCAGGCGCATCGGTGAGTTCGATCGCGTACTCCGGCGTGTGGTCGACCACTTCCTGCGCGGTCACCGTCACCGCCGCTGGATCGACGAGGAACACCGCCGCCGCACCGGATACCGTGGCCGGAACCAGGATTCGGTCGGCCCGGCCGGCGAACGGCACGGTGATCTTGGCGCCGGTGAGCCGCCAGCCGCCGTCCGCCTCGACGGCAGTGGTGGCGGGCTTGGTGGGCTCCCAGTTGCGCTCTTCGCTGAGCGCGGCGGTCAGGATCACCTGACCCGCACCCGCCTGCGTCGCCCGATCCTGTTGCGCCGCATCGCCGAACCGGGCCAGCGCACCGGCCCCGACCACGATCGACCACAGGTACGGCACCGCGGCCAGATGCTTGCCGAGCTCCCGCAGCACGGCGGTCTGCTCGAGCACGCCGAAGTCGTTGCCGCCGACGGCCTCCGGCAGCGCCGCCGCGAGCACGCCGGTCTCGGCCAGCGATCCCCACAGCGCCTCGTCGAATCGTTCGGTCGCGGTGTCGAGTTCGCGCAGCCGGTCGGCGGTGACGAGCTTGCCGCACACCTCGCCGGTCAGCCGGCCCAGATCGAGTTGCGCCTCGGTGGGCATGAAATCCATGTCTGCTACCTGCTTTCCGAGTCAGCGCGCCGCGGCGGGCTGCTTGAGGGCGGTCATGGCGATGATGTCGCGCTGCACCTCGTTGGTGCCGCCGCCGAACGTGAGGATCAGCGCGGCCCGGTGCATCCGTTCGAGCCGGCCGCGCAGTGCTTCGCCATGTGAGTCCTGGCGCAGATACGCCTGCGGGCCGAGGACTTCCATGAGCAGCCGGTAGGCCTCGGTGGCCAGCTCGGTGCCGTACACCTTGCAGGTGGAGGCGTCCCACGGCCGCGGCGCGGCGTCACCGCCCGCGTCGGCCCGGCTGGCGATCTCCCAGTTGAGCAGCTTCAGGTACTCGACCTTGGCGTACACCCGGGCCAGGTTGAGCTGCACCCATTCCTGATCGATCACCCGGGAGCCGTTGCTCGCCTTGGTGTTACGCGCCCATTCGACGGTCTGGCTCACCGCGAGGCCGAGCGGCCCGGCCGAGGTCAGCGCGACGCGCTCGTGATTGAGCTGGTTGGTGATCAGCGACCAGCCGCCGTTCTCCTGCCCGACCAGTGCGCTCGCGGGCACCCGGACGTCCTGGTAGTAAGTGGCGCTGGTGTCCGGTCCGGCCATGGTGTGCACGGGCGTCCAGGAGAAGCCCTCGGCCGTGGTCGGCACGATGAGCATGCTGATGCCCTTGTGCTTCTTGACGTTCGGGTCGGTGCGCACCGCGAGCCAGATGTAGTCGGCGTACGCGATCAGGCTGGTCCACATCTTCTGACCGTTGATCACGTAGTCGTCGCCGTCGCGCACCGCGCTGGTGCGCAGGCTGGCCAGGTCGGTGCCCGCGCCGGGCTCGGAGTAGCCGATGGCGAAGTGCAGCTCGCCCGCGGCGATCTTGGGCAGGAAGAAGCGCTTCTGCTCCTCGCTGCCGTAGTGCATGATCGTCGGCGCGACCGAGTTGATGGTCAGGAACGGCACCGGCGCGCCGGCGATCGCGGCCTCGTCGGTGAAGATCAGCTGATCCATGGTCGGCCGGTCCTGCCCGCCGAACTCCTTCGGCCAGGCCAGGGTCAGCCAGCCGTCGCGGCCCATCTCCTGCACGACCTCGCGGTAGACGTTGCCCTGGCCGTACTCGCCGGTCTGCGCGCTGAGCGCAGCCCGGCGCTCGGGAGTGATGAGTCGCGCGAAGTAGTCGCGCAGCTCCGCGCGTAGCTCCTCCTGCTGCGGCGTGTACGCAATGCGCATGGCAAATACCTCAGGCCTTCGTCGATGTGGGTTCACCCGATCATTGCATATGGACTGAAACATGTTCCAGTATTGAGGGTGAATCGGGTCGATGCCGCCACCTGCGGGGGCACCGGCTTGTTAGGCTTCGGCAAGGATCGCGGTAAAGGAGTTCCCATGAAGGTCAGCGTCGATCTGGACCAGTGCGAGGCGAACGGAATCTGTGTCGGAATCGCCCCCGACGTGTTCGAACTCGATGACGACGACCAGCTGCACATCCTCGCGGCGGACGTCCCCGCGGACCGGCTGGCCGACGTCGAGGACGCGGTGGCGCAGTGCCCGAAAGCCGCGCTGCGGCTCCAGTGAAGCCGACCCTTGCCATGGAATGGAACACGTTCTAGGGTCGGGCTCGTGAGTGAGCGCAGCGAACGAGCCATGGACACAGCGTCCGCAGGAACGGCGGAGCCGAGCGTCAGCGAGGCGCAGCCGTGAGTGATGAGTTGAGTCTTGCGGGCCGGGTGGCGATTGTTACGGGGTCCGGCGCGGGGCTGGGGCGGGCAGAGGCGCTCGCACTGGCGGCGGCCGGCGCTTCGGTGGTGGTCAACGACCTGTCGGAATCCGACGCGGTGTCCGACACCCTGTCGGAGATCCGCGCGCTCGGCGCGAAGGCCGAATTCGTCGCGGGCAGCATCGCCGAGCGGGCGACCGCGGACGCGTTGATCCGGACCGCCGACGAGGCCTTCGGCGGCGTCGACATCGTGGTGAACAACGCGGGCATCACCAGGGACCGGATGCTGTTCAACATGACCGACGAGGACTTCGACGCGGTGGTCGCGGTCCATCTGCGTGGTCATTTCCTGTTGTCCCGCAACGCCGCAACGTACTGGCGCGGCAAGTCCAAGGCGGCCGGCGCACCGGTCTACGGCAGGCTGATCAACACCTCCTCCGAGGCCGGTCTGCTGGGCCCGGAGGGCCAGGCCAACTACGGCGCGGCCAAGGCGGGCATCACCGCGCTGACCCTGTCGGCCGCGCGGGCGCTGTCCCGATATGGCGTGCGCGCCAACGCGATCGCGCCGCGCGCGCGGACCGCGATGACCGAGGCCGTGTTCAGCGCCGCGCCCGAGGGTGAGGTGGACCCGCTCTCGCCCGATCATGTGGCCAGGCTGGTCGCGTATCTCGCCTCGCCGGCCGCCGACGCGGTGAACGGTCAACTCTTCGTGGTCTACGGCGGCATGGTGGCGCTCATGGCAGCTCCCGTCGTCGAGCAACGCTTCGATGCCACCGGTGGGCAATGGTCCGCCGACGACCTCGCTGCCACCCTCGGCGGCTATTTCGCCGAACGCCCTGCCGGGCAAACCTTCTCGGCCTCGGCGCTGCTCGATCTCGGCTGAGCTCGTTCGGTGGAACTCCTCGGGCGAAGCACGCCGATCGAGGACTGACTTCTGCAAGACCCGCTGACAATGAACTGCTGATCGGCCGTCCAACTGTTGATCAAGGGTCGGGCAGTTGGTAGACATTGGAGTGTGAGATGTGTGCCGCCGCACAAAGGTGGGATCAATCTCCTGACACTCGTTCCACATTCATATGCCGATGCAAAGAAAAAGTGCAGTTCAAAAGTGGCAAACATCTTCCGGCGACGCAGTGAACGTGTTCTAATCGTTGAGGCGGTGCGGCCTCGGTGAAGAATCGTGCCGTGAGCAGTTCGCGCAGATTTCAGCAAGGAGGTTCAAAGATGAACGAGGTCCTTGCTGTGCCATTGCGCGCAGTGGGTGGGTTCTTCGAACTGACGGCCGAAGTCGCGCGTTCCAGTGTGCGCAGACCATTTCAAGGTCGCGAGTTCATCGACCAGTCCTGGTTCATCGCACGCGTTTCCATCGTGCCGACACTGTTGGTCGCGATTCCATTCACCGTTTTGGTGAGCTTCACGCTGAACATCTTGTTGCGCGAGATCGGCGCCGCCGATCTCAGCGGGGCGGGCGCGGCTTTCGGCGCGGTCACCCAGGTCGGCCCGATCGTCACCGTGCTGATCGTCGCGGGGGCCGGCGCCACCGCGATATGCGCTGACCTGGGCGCACGCACGATTCGCGAGGAAATAGACGCGATGCGGGTGCTCGGCATCAATCCGGTGCAACGCCTGGTGGTGCCGCGGGTGCTCGCGTCGATGTTCGTCGCGCTGATGCTCAACAGCCTGGTCTGCACGATCGGTATCGTCGGCGGATTTTTGTTCTCCGTCTTTCTGCAGGACGTGAACCCGGGCGCGTTCGTCAACGGCATCACGCTGCTGACGCATTTGCCCGAATTGGTCATCTCGGAGGTGAAGGCCGGATTGTTCGGGCTGATCGCCGGGCTGGTGGCCTGTTATCTGGGCCTGAATGTCAAAGGTGGTCCGAAGAGTGTCGGTGATGCGGTGAATCAGACCGTTGTCTTCGCCTTTATGGCCTTGTTCGTGGTCAACGTGGTGGTCACCGCGGTCGGTATCAAGTTCACGGCGCGGTGACCGCATGGCCTTCGTGATCGAATCCCGCTTCCCGCGTACCGTGCGACGAGTGCGTCGGATGTCGGACTCGCTCGATTCTGTTGGTAAACACGCTGTGTTCTATGCACAGGCCCTGGGGGCCATTCCGCGTGCCCTGACCCACTATCGCACCGAAACCATTCGGCTCATCGCCGAAATCAGCATGGGCAGCGGCGCTTTGGCGGTGATCGGCGGCACTGTCGTGATCGTCGGCTTCCTGACGCTGTTCGCTGGCGGCACCATTGCCGTGCAGGGCTACAGCTCGCTCGGCAATATCGGCGTCGAGGCGCTCACCGGCTTCTTCGCCGCCTTCATCAATGTCCGCATCGCCGCGCCGGTGATCTCCGGCATCGGCCTGGCCGCCACCATCGGGGCCGGGTCGACGGCGCAGCTGGGCGCCATGCGGGTGGCCGAGGAGATCGACGCGCTGGAATCGATGGCGATCCGGCCGGTGCCGTATCTGGTCGGCACCCGGGTGCTCGCCGGGATGATCGCGATCGTGCCGCTGTACGCCCTCGCGGTGATCGCGTCGTTCCTGGCCAGCCGGTTCGCCACGGTGGTGATCTACGGGCAGTCGGCGGGCGTGTACGACCACTACTTCTCCACCTTCCTGATCCCGAGCGACATCCTCTGGTCGTTCGCCCAGGCGATCTTCATGGCCCTGGCGGTCATGCTGATCCACACCTATTACGGCTTCCATGCCGCGGGCGGACCGGTCGGGGTCGGCGTCGCGGTCGGCAACGCGGTGCGCGCCTCCCTGGTCGCGGTGGTCACGGTGACCCTGCTGATCTCGCTGGCCATCTACGGCACCTCCGGCAACTTTCACCTCTCCGGGTAACGCGATATGGCGGATTCGAACAAAGTGCGCGCAGCAGTGGGTTACAAGTTGGCCGGCTCCGCGATGGTGCTCGCGCTGGTCGCGATCGTCGCCGTCGCGCTGGTGATGTTCGTCGGCGGGTTCACCTCGACGGCCACCGTGACCATCGACGCGCCGCGCAGCGGGCTCGTGCTCGACCCCGACGCCAAGGTCAAGGTGCGCGGGGTGGAGATCGGCCGGGTGGTCTCGATCGATCAGACCGCCGACGGCGCCAGCCTGAAACTCGCGCTGAATCCCGAACAGCTGAAGCTGGTTCCGGCCAACGCCGGCGTGGACATCCGCTCCACCACCGTCTTCGGCGCGAAGTACGTGAACTTCACCGTGCCGCAACAGCCTTCGTCGGCCTCGCTGCAACCGGGCGCGCGGGTGACGGCGCAGCACGTGACCGTCGAATTCAACACGCTGTTCCAGCATCTGTCCGACGTGCTGGCCAAGGTGGAGCCGGAGAAGCTGAACGCGACGCTGTCCGCGCTCGGCACGGCGCTGCAGGGCCGCGGTGAGAAGCTGGGCGACCTGCTCGCCCGCAGCGACGCCTACCTGCGCGACATCAACCCGTATCTGCCCACCCTGCAACAGGATCTGGTGAAGACCGGCGACGTCACCAACCTGTACGCGGACACCGTCCCGGACCTGTTGCGCACCGTGGACAACGCCACCGTCACCAGCCAGACGCTGGTCGACGAGCAGCAGAGCCTGGACGACGTGCTGGCCAACCTGATCGGCCTGGCCGACACCACCGGCTCGGTGCTGCGGGAGAACGAGGCCAACTTCAGCACCGCGCTGGATCTGCTGCGCCCGACCACGAGCCTGCTCTTCGAGTACGCCCCCGCGCTGAGCTGCATCATCAACGGCCTCGGCCCGATGATGCCGCTGGCCGAGGAGGTGTTCGGCGGCAAGCTGCCCGGCATCGGCATGAACACCAACTTCATGTTCGGCGCGCAGCCCTACAAGTATCCGGACGACCTGCCGAAGGTGAACGCGACCGGCGGCCCGCACTGCGAGGGCGTGGTCGATCGAGTGCCGGGCAGCCATGCGGGTTACGTCGTCACCGACACGAACGAGGGAGCGCCGTACGTGCCGAACACGGGTTTCACCAAGCCCAACGAAGCACCGAAGGTGTTCCAGCTTCTGTTCGCCGGACTGCCGGGGGTGGGCTCGCTGTGAAGAACACCGCGACGACGGTAAAGCTGCTCATCTTCACCCTGGTGATGGCGCTGGTGTTCGCCGGCCTGGTGATCGTGTTCAGCCAGATGCGTTTCGCTCGGGAGTACGGCTACCACGCCGTGTTCACCAGCTCGTCCGGGATGCTGCCCGGATCGAAGGTCCGCATCGCCGGTGTGCCGGTCGGCTCGGTCTCCTCGGTGAAGGTGGGCAAGGACCATCTCGCGCACGTCGAGTTCGCCGTCGACCGCAAGTACCGGCTGCTCACCAGCACCCGCGCCACCATCCGCTACGAAAACCTGGTCGGGGACCGGTATCTGGAGCTGCTGGAGGGTCCGGGCACGACCGAGGCGCTGCGCGACGGCGGCACCATCGGCAAGGACAAGACCGCGCCCGCGCTGGACCTGGACATGCTGCTCGGCGGGTTCCGCCCGCTGCTGCGCGGCCTGGATCCGGCTCAGGTGAACGACCTGACCGGCGCGCTGTTGCAGATCTTCCAAGGCCAGGGCGGCACGCTGGTCTCGCTGCTCAACAGCGGCGGCTCGTTCGCGAAGACCCTCGCCGACCGCGACGAGCTGATCGGCAACGTGATCAACAACCTGAACACGGTGCTGCAGACCATCGATCAGCGCGGCGACCAGTTCGCCACCACGCTCGACGAATTGCAGCGGCTGGTCAGCGGTTTGGCCGCCGACCGCGACCCGATCGGCGACGCGCTGCCGCGGATCGCCGGCGCGACCCGCGACCTGACCGGACTGCTCCAGCAGGCACGGCCGGACCTGCGCTCCACCATCGAGCAGACCGGCCGGCTGTCCACCAACCTCGACAACGGCTCGGACACCATCCAGTGGGTGCTCGACAAGTTGCCCGACACCTACAAGAAGCTGATCCGCATCGGCGCCTACGGTTCGTTCCTGCAGCTCTACGTCTGCGGGACCAACCTGGTCGTGGACGGCCCGAACGGGCAGCCGATGCAGGTGAACCTGCCGGGTAAGCAGACGACCGGAAGGTGCACGCCCTGATGAACGAGCGATCACGCGCCGTCACCATCGGCATCGTCGGGATAGTCGTCGCGGCGTGTGTCGCCCTGTCCGCCTTGCAGTTCGACCGGTTGCCGTTCATTCGCAGCGGCGCGGGCTACACCGCGTACTTCGCCGACGCGGGCGGGCTGCTGCCCGGCGACCCGGTCCAGGTGGCCGGCGTGCGCTCCGGCCGGGTGGACGATGTCCATCTGGACGGCGCCAAGGTGCTGGTCCGGTTCACCCTCGACGAGTCGATCGTGCTCGGCCAGAAGACCTCCGCCGCGATCAAGACCAACACCGTGCTCGGCCGCAAGTCGCTGGAGCTGACCCCGACCGGTTCGGGCGCGCTGCGGCGGGACGACACGATTCCGTTGGACCGCACCACTTCTCCGTACTCGCTCAACGACGCGCTCGGCGACCTCGGCCGCACGGTGCAGGGGCTGGACATGGATCAGGTGGACAAGACCCTGGACACGCTCTCCGCGACCTTCGCCGACACCCCGGCGCCGCTGCGCGCGGCGCTGGACGGCGTTACCGCGTTGTCGCGCAGCATCAATGCCCGCGACCAGGCCCTGTCCGAGCTGCTGACCCGGGCGCAGAACGTCACCAAGATCCTGGCCGACCGGAGCAACCAGATCAACGCGCTGCTGCTGGACGGCAACAACCTGCTCGGCGAGCTGGACCGGCGCCGGGCCGCGATCGGGCAGTTGATCGTCTACGTCAACGAGGTGGCCAAGCAGCTGTCCGGCCTGGTCTCGGACAACGAGCCGATCCTCAAACCCGCACTGGACAAACTGAATTCGGTGCTCGGCCTGTTGCAGCGGAACAAGCAGAACATCTCCGACGCGCTCGACAGCCTCGGCCCGTACGCCGCGGCGCTGGGCGAGCAGGTCGGCAACGGGCCGTGGTTCAACGCCTACGTGGTCAACGCGACCAGCACCGAGTTGCAGCCGCTGGTCGACGCGCTGGTGTGGCCCGAGCATCTGCCCGAGGACCTGCGCAACATCTTCACCAACCCGGCACCGCCGTCGATCGGGCCCGCCCTTCAGGAGCCACCGCGATGAACATGCTGGACAGAGCTCGCAAGCTGCCGCGCTGGGCGCTGCTGATCGCCGGTGGGCTGGTCGCCGTGCTGGTGGTCGCCGCGATCTACAGCGGCGTGACCCGGATCGGGAAGACCAAGATCACCGCGTATTTCCCGTCGACGTCCGGGTTGTATCAGGGCGACGAGGTCCGGGTGCTCGGTGTGAGCGTCGGCCGGATCGATTCGATCGAGCCGGGCAAGGACCGGGTGAAGGTCGAGATGACCATCGACCGCGGCATCGACCTGCCCGCCGACGCGCGCGCGGTGATCATCTCGCCGTCGCTGGTCTCGGCGCGGTTCATCCAGGTGGCGCCCGCCTACGTCGGCGGCCCGAAAATGCGGGACGGCGCGGAGATTCCGCTCGAGCACACGGCCGTGCCGGTGGAGTGGGACGACATCAAGGCCGAACTGTCCAAGCTGTCGACCACGCTCGGTCCGGTCGGTGACGACACGCAGGGCTCGTTCGGCCGCTTCGTCAACACCGCCGCCGACAATATGGACGGCAACGGGCAGAAGCTGCGGGACACGTTGCGCGAGCTGTCCGCGACCCTGAATACGTTGTCCGACGGGCGAACCGACCTGTTCGGCACCATTCGCAATCTGCAGAAGTTCGTCGACGTGCTGTCGGCGAGCAACGAGCAGATCGTGCAGTTCGGCGGCCGCCTCGCGTCGGTCTCCTCGGTGCTGGCCGGTACCGCGCAGGAACTCGGTGCGGGACTGGACAATCTGGATACCGCGCTCGGCGACGTGAAGCGGTTCCTGGACGGCAGCGGCGCGGAGCTCACCGAGGGCGTGCAGCGGCTGGCCGAGGTCACCCAGCAGCTGGTGGACAAGCGGCCCGAACTGGAGCGAGTGCTGCATTCGGGGCCGACGGCGCTGGTGAACTTCTACCAGATCTACAAGCCGGCGCAGGGCACGCTGGCCGGTGCGGTCTCGCTCAACAACACCGCCGATCCGCTCGGCTTCCTCTGCGGTTCGGTGCGCGCGCTGGAAACCAACGACTCGGATCGCTCCGCCGATCTGTGCGCGCAGTACCTCGCGCCGGTGATCAGTTCGCTCGCCATGAATTACGCGCCGATCATGCTGAATCCGGCCACCGGCGTGCACGCGTTCCCGAACCAGCTGACCTACAGCCCGCCGAGCCTGGCCGGGCAGACCGCCCCGCCCGGGCCCGCGCCGGGACCGGCGCCGGTGACCGTGCCGAACGGCCTTACCGGACTTGCTGTTCCAGGAGGAGGGCGATGAGAAAGCCACGCCGGATGGCCATGCTGATGGTGGGTCTCGCCGTGGCGCTGGGCAGCTCGGGTTGTGAGTGGGACGGGCTGAACTCGCTGCCGATGCCGGGCACCGAGGGCACCATGGACGGCGCTTACAAGGTGCGCATCCAGATGCCGAATGTGACCACGCTGACCAGGAATTCACCGGTCCGGGTCGACGACGTGACCGTCGGGACCGTGTCGAACATCGAGGTGGAGGGCTGGCACGCGCTGGTCACCGTCACGTTGAACCCGAGCGTGCGGCTGCCCGCCAACGCGGTCGCCAAGATCGGCCAGACCAGTCTGCTGGGCAGCAACCACATCGAGCTCGCGCCGCCGAGTGACGCTGTGCCGCAAGGACAGTTGAAGGACGGCGACCTGATTCCGCTGGAGCGGGCCGGCGCCTTTCCGACGACCGAGCAGGTGCTCTCGTCGCTGTCGGTGGTGCTCAACGGCGGCGGCATCTCGCAGCTGGAAACCATTACCCGCGAACTGAATTCCGCGCTCAGCGGCCGGGCCGACGACATTCGCGATCTGCTGCCGCAGCTCAACGAGCTGACCACCAACCTGGACAAGCAGCGCAACGACATCATCGCGGCGATGAGCGGACTCGACCGCCTGGGCGGCCAGCTGGCCCAGCAGCGCGACGTGGTCGCCGCCGCGATCGAGCGGATCCATCCCGCGCTCACCGTGCTCGCCGACCGCACCAAGAACATCACCGCGACGATCAACGCGCTCGGTGACCTCAGCGACGTCACCGACCGGCTCATCGCCAGCAGCGGCGACAACCTGAAGGCCAACCTGCGCAGCCTCGCCCCCGTCCTGCAGACGCTGGCCGATACGGGGAACAACCTGGTCGAGTCGCTGAAGATCATCCCGACCTTCCCGTTCCCGATGAAGAACCTCGACAAAGCGATCATGGGCGATTACTTGAACCTGTTCATCACGGTCGACCTCACCGGAAAGCGGTTGGACAGCAACTGGTTGACCGGCACGCCGCTCGGTGGCCGATTCGGCGGCGTCGAGGGCGTGATCGGCAGTTTCGCGCCGGACACCGCGACGCAGAGCGGGAATCCGGCGACCGGACCCTTGCAGCCGACGCCCGCCCCGGGCGCCCAGCCGACGCCGACCATTCCAGGCCTGCCGCCGATTCCGGGTCTGCCCGCCATCCCCGGGCTGACCGTGCCGATGCCGGGAGACACTGCGCCACAAGGGGGTCCGGGCCGATGACGCTCACCCGATTCGTCCGCATCCAGCTGTCTATCTTCGCCGTGCTCACGGTGATCGGCCTGGTGATCATGGGCGGGGTGTATGTGAAGGTGCCCGCGATGTTCGGCATCGGCCGCTACGACGTCACGGTGCAGCTGGCGGCGACGGGTGGTCTCTACCCGACCGCCAACGTCGCCTACCGCGGCACCAATGTCGGTGTGGTGCAGGATGTCCGGCTCACCACCAGCGGGGTCGAGGCGAAGCTGTCCATCGACAGCGACTACAAGGTCCCCGCGGACGTCAACGCCTGGGTGCGCAGCGTCTCCGCGATCGGCGAGCAGTACGTCGACCTGATCCCGCCCGACCACCCGGCCGGCCGGAACCTGGCCGACGGCGCGGTGATTCCGGTGGGCCGCACCAAACTTCCGCAAGATGTCGGCACGCTGCTCGACCAGTCCGATCGGCTGCTGTCCAGCGTCGCCGACACCCGGCTGCGGCAGGTGATCGACGAGGCATTCAAGGCGTTCAACGGCGCGGGACCCGACCTGCAGCGATTCATCGACTCGGCGTCGCTGCTGGTGCAGGAGGCGCAGAACAGCGCGGAACCGACGAAGAAGCTGCTCGACCAGATCGGACCGCTGCTGGACACCCAGATCGAGTCCGACGCGGCCATCCGGTCCTGGACCAGCGACCTGGCCACGGTCACCGATCAGCTGCGCGCGCACGATCCGTCGCTGCGTAATGTGCTGCGTGACGGGCCGTCCGCGATGCAGCGGGTCAGCGCCCAGTTCGAATCGCTGCGCCCGACCCTGCCGCTGCTGCTGACCAACCTGGTCAGCACCGGACAGGTCGGCGTCACGTATCACGCTGGGCTGGAACAACTCCTGGTCGTCTTCCCGCCGCTGATCGCGGCATTGCGGACGATCATCCGCGGACCGGTGGAATACGGCGCCATGGTCGACTTCATGGTGGTGGTCAACGACCCGCCCGCCTGCACGACCGGCTTCCTGCCGCCCAACGAACGACGCTCGCCGAGCGAGCTGGATTCGATCCCCTCCCCGCCCGGCCTGTACTGCAAAGTGCCGCAGGACTCGCCGATCGACGTGCGCGGCATCCGCAACACGCCGTGCGCCGAATTCCCCGGCGTGCGAGCGCCGACCCCCGAGCTCTGCCGGACCGGTTACGTCCCGGAAGGGGACAACCCCGCGTTCGGCCCGCCGCGACCGGTAGCCCCGGCCTCCGCGCCGGTCGCACCGGGGACGACACAGGTGGCACCCGCCGCGTACGGCACCGGCACGCCCGCTGCCGCGAGATCCTATGACCCGTCCACCGGCCAGTACATCGGCCCGGACGGCCGCACCTACCGACAGGGCGATATCGGACCGGGCGGTTCGGGCACGGTACCGTCGAGCTGGCAGGCGATGCTCGAGGAGCAGCAACGATGAGCGAGAAAAACGCAGATCAGCACCGGACGCGGCGACGCGCGGTGCGCTCGGTGGGTCCGCCGGTCGAGGAGACCACGGGCGCCGCGGTGACGTCGGTTCCGGTACCGGCTTCCACCTCGGCGACAACCGACACGAAGGCCGCGGCACCGGTCGACGCGGTTGTCGCCGAAGACTCGGTGGACGGCAAGGTGATCGACCTCGCCAAGGGCGTGCCCGCCGCCGAAGCGCAGGACGCCGATACCGCGCGGGCCCGGCCCGGGACGTGGCGCATCGTCGGCGTTGCCGCGGCCGCGGTCCTGGTGCTCGCATTGCTGGTCGGCGCGGGCTTCGCGGGTATGAAGGTGCGTTCGATCGACGCCCGCGACGACCGCCGCGCCGAATACGAGCAGACCGCGCGGCAGGCCATCCTGAACCTCACCACCATCCGCGCCGATTCGGCCAAGGCCGACATCGACCGGATCCTCTCGGTCGCCTCCGGCCAGTTCAAGAACGAATTCGACGGGCGGGTCGACCCGTTCATGAATATCGTGCAGCAGGCCAAGGTGGTCTCCAACGGCGAGATCGTCGACGCGGCGCTGGAGAACGACAGCGACGACTCCGCGACGGTGCTGGTCGCGGCCAAGCAGTCGCTCACCAACGCAGGCCAGCAGGGCGAGCAGACCCGGTTCTATCGCTTCCGGGTCACCGTGAGCAGCGGCGACTCCGGCATGACGGTTTCGAAGGTGGAGTTCGTCGGATGACACTTCGTGGAATGACCAAGCGCGGCAAGATCTTCCTGGCCACGCTGAGCGTGCTCGCCCTCGCGGCGATCGTGGTGCTCGGCGTCAGCGGCTACCGGATCTGGAACGACGACCAGGCCGAGCAGGCCCGCAAGGACGCGGTGACCGCCGCGAGCCGGACCGTCTCGGCCATGTTCACCTACGACTTCCAGACGGTGGACAAGGAACTGCCGAAGGCGGCCGACAACCTCTCGCCGAAGTTCAAGGACGACTACCTCAAGCTCATCGAGCAGGCGATCGCCCCGGGCGCCAAGGAGAAGCAGCTCAACGTCAAGGCGACCACGCAGGCGGGCGGCGTCGTTTCCGGCGACAAGTCGAAGGTGGTCGTGCTGCTGTTCCTGAATCAGGTGACCACCAGCAAGGATTCGCCGGAGGGCACGACCACGGGCAGCCGGGTCCGGGCCACGGTGGAGAAGGACGGCGATCGCTGGCTGGTGGATCAGGTCACGCCGGTTTAGTCGAAAACGGCTGTCACGCGGTCGTTTCGCGCGGCAGCCGGACGGTGAAGGTGGTGCCGGCACCCTCGGTGCTGCGCACATCGACCGAGCCGCCGTGCGCGGTGACCAGCGCCTGCACGATGGACAGGCCGAGGCCGGTGCCGCCGCTGGTCCGGGCGCGGGAGTTGTCCGTGCGGTAGAAGCGTTCGAAGATGCGGTCGGCCTCGTCGGCGGGTAGGCCGGGGCCGGTGTCGGCAACCTCGAGCAGGACTTCGTCGGCGGTAGGGGTGAGCCGGACGGCGACCGCGGCCTCCGGCGGGGTATGCGTGAGCGCGTTGTTGAGCAGGTTGGCCAGCACCTGGCGCAGCCGGGTCTCGTCGCCGACGATCTCCAAAGTGCCCTCGCCGGTTTCGATTTCGAGTTCGATGCGGCGGCTGGACCCGTCCGGATCCGCGGCCGCGGCCATCGCCCGTGCGCTGTGCACGGCATCGCTGGCCACGGCGAGCAGATCGACCTGACCCTGCTCCAATGGGCGCTGTGCGTCCAGCCTGGCCAGCATCAGCAGGTCCTCGACCAGAATGCCCATCCGTTGCGATTCGCGTTCGATGCGGTCCATGAAGAGGTCGGGATCGGTGGTCGCGCCCTGGCGGTAGAGCTCGGCGAAACCGCGAATAGTGGTGAGCGGCGTGCGCAATTCGTGGCTGGCGTCGGCGACGAACTGGCGCATCTTCGCCTCCGACCGCTTGGCCGCCGCCTCCGAGGCCTCGGTCTTGGCGAACGCCTGCTGGATCTGGGTGAGCATGCCGTTGAGCGATCTGGACAGCCGGTCGACCTCGGTGTTGCTGCCGCGCACCGGAACTCGCCGATACAGGTCGCCGCGGGCGATGGCGGCGGCGGTGTTCTCCACCCGCAGCAGCGGGCGCAGACTGCGCCGGATCACGAAGTAGGCGGCGAAAGCCAGCGCGGTCAGCACGATCAGCCCGACCACCAGTTCCAGCATCACCAGGCGTTGCACGATCTCGAAGTTCTGATTGAGCGGCAGCGCGACCGTGGTGGTGCCGTCCGGCACCCGGACGGTCAGGGTCCGCCACTCGATCGGGCCGCCGCCGACCGAGCGCACGGTCATCGGGCCGATCTGCGGCGAATCCGGAAGGGCCGGTTCGGCATCGAGGCCGAACGCCTTGATCACGTAGACCCGTCCGTCGTCCTGCACCGACCGGACGTAGAACTGGCTGGTGTGCCGCGGATCGCCGGGCAGGCTGGGCGGCGGGGGCACCCGGCGGCGCGACCATTCGATCGCGCCGTTGCGCAGCTGCTGATCGGTGCGATCGGTCAGCGAGCGTTCCAGGCCGGAGGTGACCACCATGCCGGAGATCAGCAGCCCGAGTCCGGCCGTGGCGACCAGGATCAGCATCAGGGTCACCCGCAGCGGGATCGCCGACAGCACACCGGAGGTCTTGGCGCGCAGCGCCGCGATCCGGCCCCGGGTCATTTCCCAGCCGACCGGCTGCGACTCGGCGCGCGCATCACATAGCCGACCCCGCGCAGCGTGTGAATGAGCCGCTCGTCGCCGGTGTCGACCTTCTTCCGCAGGTACGACACATAGGTCTCGACCACGCCGACCTCGCCGCCGAAGTCGTAGCGCCACACGTGATCGAGGATGCGCGGCTTGCTCAGCACCGTGCCCGCGTTGACCATGAAGTAGCGCAGCAGGGTGAACTCGGTGGGGGAGAGCGCGACCGGCTCGCCCGCCTTCCACACCTCGTGCGTGTCGTCGTCGAGTTCGATGTCCTCGAACCGCAGCCGGGAACTCTCCCGCTGCGGCGCGGCGTGACCCGCGCGGCGCAGAATCACCCGCAGCCGGGCCACCACTTCTTCGAGGCTGAACGGCTTGGTCACGTAGTCGTCGGCGCCGAGGGTGAGGCCGGTGATCTTGTCCTGCACCTCGTCGCGCGCGGTCAGGAACAGCACGGGAGAGTCGATGCCGTCGGCGCGGAGCCGGCGCAGCAGGCCGAAGCCGTCCATGCCGGGCATCATCACGTCGACGATCAGCGCCTGCGGCCGGAAACTGCGCGCCTTGTCCAGCGCCTGCGCCCCGTCGACCGCCGTGTCCACCGCGAAACCCTGGTAGCGCAGGCTCACCGCGAGCAGCTCCACGATCATCGGCTCGTCGTCGACCACCAGCACCCGCGCCTCGGGTGCCTGCTCCGCAGGCGCACCACTCATGGGTTCATAGTCCGTTATCCGCCTGCGAACTTGCTGGACCAAACCTGGGTGATTCCTGTGAACGGTTTACCGCGACGGCTGGCGCTCCTCGGGGTAGGTGTCGTCGTCGGTCAGCAGCGCGCTGCCCGCGACCTGACCCTGGGCGAGGGCCTCGAGGAAGGCGCGGGCCCAGCGGTCCACGTCGTGCGCGAGGACCTGGCGGCGCAGCGAGCGCATGCGGCGGCGCTTGGTGTCGCGATCGTCCTCGATGGCGGAGACGATGGCGTCCTTGACGCTGTCCAGGTCGTGCGGGTTGCACAGGTAGGACTGCCGCAATTCGGCTGCGGCGCCGGTGAACTCGCTGAGCACCAGGGCGCCGTTGAGGCCGCTGTGGCAGGCGACGTACTCCTTGGCGACCAGGTTCATGCCGTCGCGCAGCGGCGTCACCAGCATCACGTCGGCGGCGACGAAGAAGGCGATCAGCTCGTCGCGCGGGATCGGGCGGTGCAGATAGTGCACCACCGGGTAGCCGACCTGGGCGAACTCGCCGTTGATCCGGCCGACCTGGCGCTCGATGTCGCCGCGCATCTGGATGTAGCTCTCCACCCGTTCGCGGCTCGGCGTGGCCAGCTGGACCATGACCGTCTCGGACGGATCGATCCGCTCCTCCAGCAGCAGTTCTTCCAGCGCGTTGAGCCGGATGTCGATGCCCTTGGTGTAGTCCAGGCGGTCGACGCCGAGCAGGATGTTCTTCGGATTGCCCAGTTCCGCACGGATTTTCGCGGCCCGTTCGCGGATCGAACGCCGCCGGGAGTGCTCGTCGAGTTCGGCCGAGGAGATGGAGATCGGGAACGCGCCGACCCGGACCGTGCGGAACCCGACCTGCACGACGCCGAGCTTGGACCGCACGCCGACGGTGCCGCGCGAGGTCGGCTGACCGGCCAGCCTGCGGGCCAGATAGAGGAAGTTCTGCGCGCCGCCGGGCAGGTGGAAGCCGATCAGGTCGGCGCCGAGCAGGCCCTCGACGATCTCGGTGCGCCACGGCATCTGCATGAACAGCTCGACCGGCGGGAACGGGATGTGCAGGAAGAAACCGATGGTCAGATCGGGGCGCAGCATGCGCAGCATCTTCGGCACCAGTTGCAGCTGGTAGTCCTGCACCCACACGGTGGCGCCCTCGGCGGCCACCTTCGCGGTCGCCTCGGCGAAGCGCCGGTTCACCGTGACGTAGGCGGCCCACCACTTGCGGTCGTAGACCGGGCGCACGATCACGTCGTGATAGAGCGGCCACAGCGTGCCGTTGGAGAAGCCCTCGTAGTAGTCGGCGACTTCCTCCGCGGTCAGCGGCACCGGATGCAGTTCGAGGCCGTCCTCGATGATCGGATCGACGTCCGCGTCGGGGACGCCGGCCCAGCCGACCCACGCGCCTTTGTTGCTGCGTAGCACCGGTTCCAGCGCGGTGACCAGGCCGCCGGGGCTGCGCTTCCAGCGGGTCGTGCCGTCGGGCAGGCGTTCCAGGTCGACCGGGAGCCGGTTGGCCACGACGACGAAACCGGAACCGGACTCGGCCGGGCCGGTGATCGCCGGGGTGTTCTCGTCAGGTGCGGGGTCTAGGGCGGGGTCGGAGTCGTCGGACGATGTCATCTGGTCCACTCACGCATCCTTTGCGCGTCGCTGGGTCCCCTGGGAAATCGGGTGTAGTCGACGTCGCCGTTGGCGTCGAAGGGCGGGGCTTACTCTGCCCGGGCGCTCGGTGCGATGCCGAGCATCGACAACAGCATCCGGCACTCGTCGGCGTCCTCGGCGTAGGCCGCGACAACGCGCTGGGCCTGACGTGCGGTTTCGTCGGCCAGTGGTTCCAGATCGTCGTCCGCGATGTCGTTCGCGCTGCCCTTCGCGGCCATCTTCAAGTCCTCCCGGTTCACTACGCTCGTACGTGCGAATAGTCAATGGTATCTGGCGTCGCCGAGCGCGGGTGGCACCCGCGTCAGACCGGCCCCCGGCCGGTGTGCCGACTCCCTCCCGCCCTATACCGTGGGACGGAGCATCAACTCCACGAAAGGGTCGATATGCCGCTGGCCACGGTGAACGGAATTTCCCTCAACTACCAGGTCAAAGGTGACCGCGCGCGGGGTACCGATGTCAAGGGTTCGGGGCCGCTTGTGGTCATGATCATGGGCACCGGCAGCCCGGGGCGGGTCTGGGAACTGCATCAGGTGCCCGCGCTGGTCGCGGCCGGTTACCGGGTGTGCACGTTCGACAACCGCGGGATCGCGCCGTCGTTCGAGGCCGCGACCGGGATGACCATCGACCAGCTGGCCGCCGACACCGCCGCGCTGATCGAGTTCCTGGACGAGGGTCCGGCGCTGGTCGTCGGCACCTCGATGGGGGCGCGGGTCGCGCAGGAGCTGGCGCTGGCCCGGCCCGAGCTGGTGCGCAAGGCGGTCTTCATGGCCGGGCACGGACGCCTCGACCAGTTCCAGAAGACGCTCTCGCTCGGCGAGCACGAACTCGACGCCAGCGGGGTGAAGCTGCCGGAGAAGTACGAGGCGGCGGTGACCGCGGTGATGAACCTCTCGCCGGCGACGCTGGCCGACCCGAACTCGGCGCGCGACTGGCTCGATCTGTTCGAATTCACCGGCGGCCCGGTCACTCCGGGCATCCGGGCGCAGCGTCGGATGGATCACGATTTCGACCGGGTGCAGGCCTACCGGGCGATCACCGTGCCGTGCCTGGCCGTCGGATTCGCCGATGACCGGATGATCCCGCCCTATCTGTCCAGGGAAGTCGCCGAGGTCATCCCCGGTGCGCGCTATCAGGAAGTGCCGGACGCCGGTCACTTCGGCTACCTCGAGCGCCCTGAGACAGTGAACAAGATTCTGCTCGACTTTTTCGCGAGCTGAGATTCCCCGGCCAGAGGTAACCGCCCAGGCGTAACGTCTCCCTTGCTAGGGTCGAAACAACGCTCGGGACTCCAACGGCGCGCAAGTCCGTTGAACCCTCGGTTCGTCGGACCCGGCGCCGAAGGATCCACGAGCGATCCCGTACATAGCGCCAGTATCCAGTGAGGTGAAATTGAGCACCAACCCCTTCGATGACGAAGACGGCCGCTTCTTCGTCCTGGTCAACGACGAAGAACAGCACTCCCTGTGGCCTGCTTTTGCCGAGGTCCCGGCCGGATGGCGCGTCGTGTTCGGCGAGGACAGCCGCGCTGCCTGCGTCGAGTACGTCGAGAAGAACTGGACCGATATGCGTCCGAAGAGCCTGCGCGACGCGATGGCCGCCGACGACGCGGCCCGTCAGGGCGCCCAGTCCTGATCCCGCGGTAGCTGAATACTGCGCCGGGACACTGTGCCGACTGCGTGATGCCGTAAACCCGGTGTCACGCAGTCGGCATGCCCGGCTATGATGGCAACCGCTTTCCACCCGCCTCCTTAGCTCAGTGGTAGAGCACCGCTCTTGTAAAGCGAAGGTCGTCAGTTCAATCCTGACAGGGGGCTCAACCATCCGTGACCTGCTGTCGCAGCAGGTCACGGATTTTCGTTCAGGTGGAGCACGTCGCTCGAACGTGCGGAGCGGTTTCCAGGAACACCCGGATTGCCCCGATGAACACCAATGCAGCGACCAACATGTGAACGACGACAAGGGTATTCGGCAGCCCGGTCGCCGATTGGGTGATTCCCACACCCACCTGCGCCGTTAGCGCCAGTAGAACCCAAGTGGTGCGGCGGCGTAGGTCGGTGCCTGGAGCACTCGACCTCCATATGCTCGCTGCCGTGATGGTGACGGTGCCGGCAAGCACGGCATGGATCCAGGTCGCTGTGGCCCAGTCGAACGGCATGCGCTGCACGTCGCTCGAATCACCGGCGTGGGGGCCCGCCCCGGTTACTGCTGTTCCAACGATCATCAGTGCGGTGGTGGTAGCCAGTAGTACCCAGGCCAGTTGCCGTTGCATTGTTGCGCTGGTATCGATCGGCCGAACGGTGTCATGATCGGGTCGGCTGACGATGTCCCAGGTCACCGCTGCCGCAGCGAGTAGCAGGGTGGCGGCCAGAAAGTGCCCAGCGACCACAAATGGGTTCAAGCGTGCCCACACGGTCAGTCCGCCGATCACAGCGTTGAGCACGATAACCCAGAACTGCGCCCACGCCCACCGGGTGACCTGTGGCCGGGGTTCTCGCTGAAAACGTGCGACGACGATCACTGCTCCGACCACTACGCAAATAACGCTGGTGAGCAGTCGGTTGACGAATTCGATGATGGCGTGCAGACCCATCTCGGGAGTCGGAGACAGTGCACCATTCGCGCATGTGGGCCAGTCCGGGCAGCCGAGGCCGGAACCAGACACGCGCACGACTCCGCCACCGACGATGATCGCGATACTCGCCACCACAGCGGAAGCGGCCGCTGCACGAAGCGCCCCTTGTCCGAAGCTGATCTTTCCGTCGAGGTAAGAGAAGGGGGGTTTCAGCAGTTGCCGTCGCGATCCGGTCGTCACCATCTTGGAGCCCCCTCGGCCTTCGTCTCGGATCACCGGGACGCTCATCGACCCGAACATCTTGTCACGCTGTCGAGTACGAGGCTATCGGTCGACCGCTGACAACTCGGCCCGGTGATGGCGACGGGTCGAGGCGGTCTCGTCGCGCAGGCCGCCCCCGTTGCGAAGAGCCGCAAAGAAATTCGTCGAACTCCGATGGAACCGATCTGCGATGGTTGCCGTCTAACCCTATGTATCCAAACTGCGGGGGGAGTGAAGACGTTGTGGTCCAAGGGATTCCCCGCCTTTTCTTACGGAGGGGTTCTCATGTTGTTCACTGATGAAGGTGCCGCGGTTCGCGGTTCCGGTGCTCACCGATCTACGTCCCAGACCGGCATCGACGCAGCCTTACCGAGACCTGCGGGAAGTGGAGTCTCAGGCTCGAGTTTCGCCCGGATATTCGTTCTCGCCATAGCGGCAGGCTTGGCGGTGCTGGGATCACTTCTTCTGGCTCCGACTGCATCGGCCGGTCCGGAGTACTCCGAGACCGGGCCAGCGGGCTCGATCTACATCACGCTGCGACCGTTCGACGAAGGTCGGATTGCTCTGACCTATGACATCGTCAACACGCAGGGTGCCACAGGAATGGAGGTTACCCTGTCTCCGGTCGGGTTGAACTCTGCTTCGTCGTCATCGACCTTCGGCGGCGGCCGGGCCTCGAAGACCGTCATATACCCATACACGGCAGGAGACCAGGTGAACGTGGGCGTGCATGTCAAGTTCTTGACTCCTCATGGGATCCAAGACAATTCGGCCCATCCGTTCGTTGTAAGCTACCCAAGATGACGAACACGGCGATTCCAGTACTGGTGGGCCAGCTGACGACCGGCCGAACCGGAGAGGTCTCCTGGGCGCTGTGGCCAGTGGAGGTCTATTCCACCGGTTGCCTGCTGCGTATCCGCCTGATTCCTGACGGTCAAAGGCCGGAATATCAGGATTCGGACTCGAAGGCACTATTTGCCACGATCCAGCTATTGGATGGGCACGAACGCGAGTTGATCTCGGTCGAGTCCGGACATGGCAAAGTCCAGCTCAGTTCTGGTCGGCTGCCGACGCGGGGGGGCGACCCGCAGACCAGTGAGCCGTGGGAGTACGTGTGGACCCTCGAGTACTGGTGGCCGCAGGAACGATGGGACGACAAGCTGACGCTGACGTGGCCCACCTACGACCTCCACCTCGCCCTGCCAGTCGACATTGGTGAGCTGATCAACGACAAGCCGTGAGCTAACGGAATCGATAGATATCCACTGTTCGCTGAAATTGGCGGGTACCTGACCGGGGGTACCCGCCACTTCGTGACAACGATGCTGTCGAGTTCCGCCGCCAAGCGGTCCTGGAGATTGAACACCATTAACTTTCGATTTGTGTTCGGCGGCGAGCTGCTGACTCGGGGTTGAAGCAGCAGGTCACGGACTCTTGCTTTGGTGGGGCGCTTGCTCAAATCGGTTACGGTTGCGCCGGCCGGACTTCGCTTGCCTTGCGGTACTTTCCGTGCTGGCCCTCGCCGATCAGCCAGGTGACCGGCATGCCCGGTGTGATGCGTTGGTCGTCGCCCCGGAATTCCCAGCGGGAGAACCACACGTCATCGCCGGAGTCACTGGCGATCAGACCGTCATAGCTGTGGGGGAGCCACCATCGGATCACGCCGTCGAGACTCGGATCGGGATCCTTTGCGGTCACGATCTGCCCGTACGGTATCGAGCTGCTCTGCCCCTGCCAGCCATCCTGGGTGGGGAGTAATGGTTGGTCCCCACCCGCAGGGTCGGCGGGCCAGATCTTTCCGCTGCGGGCCAGGACATCGTCGTGAATGCGCCGAGCCAGTCCGCACGCCACACCGCTCGGGGTGGACTCGCTTGGGGTACAGCCGATAAGGACATTCAAGGCTGGGACAGTGCATTCGATCCACCACCCGGGTGAAGACGGTTGCCGGCGAAGGTGCTCAGGGATCGTTTCGTCGATGTGGACCTCGAAGCCGAGAGCCGACTCGATGTCGGCTGCCAGCAACTCGGCGCCTCGTCTCGATGTTTCTCGATCCATGTAGTGATCATCCTGAATGGACGTATCCGATGCAGTGATTCGCTGTGCGTCTGCGTGCAGGTGCGGTTGTTAAGGCGGCTGACCGGTCCTCGTTAAGGGGGCGCTTCTACTGTCGCGGCACAGAGTTCGCGAGTAGGGGAGGTTCGGTGGTGCAGGAGGATGGGGGTGGGGTTGCGGGGTGGTGGCATCCGTTGACGCGCATCGGGTTTCGGTTCGGGGTGGGTTATTTCGGGGGGATCGGGGTGGCGGGGGTGTTGGGGCTGGTGCCGATTTTGCTGGCGGGGGTGGGGGTCGAGACGGGCTCGGTGTTGCATTTGTCGAGTTTGGTGCGGCCGCCTATTGAATGGACTGCTGCGCATGTGCTGGGTTTGCGGGTTACCAGTGCGCAGGTGGGGAGTGACAGTGCGTTTCAGTGGACCGGGCTGTTTTTGCTGGTGGTGATGTCTGGGGTGGCGACTGGGGTGTGGTCGGTGCTGGATCGTGGGCGGGTGGGGTACACGCGGCTGTTCGCTTGGACGCAGTTGTATCTGCGGTTTGTGCTGGCGTTGGCGATGTTCTATTTCGGGATGGCGAAAGCGATTCCGACGCAGATGCCGTTCGTGCTGAATCGGCTGGTGGAGCCCTACGGGAATTTCAGTCCGGAGGGGGTGTTGTGGTCGCAGGTCAGTGTTTCGCAGCCGTATGAAATCGCGCTGGGCGCAGCGGAATTGCTGGCGGGGGTGTTGTTGCTGGTGCCGCGGGCGACGGCGGCGGGAGCGCTGTTGTGCGCGGTGGATATGACGCAGGTGTTTCTGCTGAATATGACCTATGACATCCGGCTGAAGACGGTGTCGTCGCAGTTCCTGCTGCTGAGCCTGTTCCTGCTGGCACCCTATGCGCGCCGGTTGTTTGCGGCACTGTTCGACGGCAACCCCGGGCCCGCGATCCGGACCGTGCCGCTGTTCGGTTCCGCGCGGGCCAATCGGATCGCGCTGGCGGCGCAGCTGGCGGTGGGTCTGGGCCTGCTCGGCGTGTTCGGTGCGCAGAACTGGCAGCAGTGGTCGAAGGAGACTCCCGACCTCTACGGCATCTACCGGGTGGACGGCTTCTCCTCCGAGGGTTATGCCCGCGACCCGCTGCTCACCGACGAATTACGGTGGCGCCGAGTGGTTATCGACCGTCCGTTCCACGTCTCGGATCCGATGGTGCTCACCATTCAGCACATGGACGACTCGTTCGAGGTGTACGGCGGCACCATCGATCCGAAGCGGCACATCATCGACCTGCACCACCGCATCGCTCTGGGCACCTTCGAGGAAACCCCGGTCCGGGTGCGGCTCACCTACTGGTGGCCGGCCCCCGGCCGCATGGTCATCGACGCGAACGACTACGCCGGTCACCGTATCCATACCTTCTTCACCGAGGTCGACCCGAAGTCCTTTCCGTTGCTCGAACGCGGTTTCAGCTGGGTGCAGGAACAGCCCTACAACCGGTGAACGAAAAGGGTGGTCCGAACGCCGCTTCGGCGTTCGGACCACCCTGGTTCCGATCGACGGACTCAGTCGGGAACGTTGGCGCCGTAGCCGAGGTCGCGCAACGCCTGCTTGATCTTGGTCTGCGCCTCGTCCATGGACTCGGGGCTCGGGTCGGTGTCGGCGCCGGAGATGTCGAAGTCACCCATGGTGAACGCCGGGAAGACGTGCACGTGCAGGTGCGGCACCTCGAGCCCGGCGATCAGCAGACCCGCGCGCGGCGCGTCCCAGGCGGCGCGCACGGCCTGGCCGATCTTCTGTGCGACGACGTTCAACCGGGCGAAGGTGTCCGCGTCGATGTCCTGCCACTGATCGATCTCCTTGCGGGGCACCACGAGGGTGTGCCCGGTGGTGACCGGTGCGATGGTGAGGAAACCGACGAATTCGTCGTCCTCCCAGACGAATCGGCCCGGAAGCTGTCCGGCGATGATCGCGCTGAATACAGAAGCCATGCCCCGCAGGCTACGCGCCGCGGGTTGCGGTGGCCCGCTGGTATCGGCGGCGTCGTGGTGTTGCGCGAGAGCGAAACTGTGTCTATCGTACACGTATAAGTTTCCATTGGACACAGTTTAGGAACCCGGCATGATCACGCTCGCGCTCGCCACCGCCGCCACAGTTTCCGCCGCCCCCGCCGGCCTGCTCGCCCATCGCCAGCTGCGCCGCCGCCGGGCCGCGGCCGAACTCCGGATCGACACCCCGAACGGCATCGCCGAGTCCGGCTTCGTGCGCATCGGCGGCATCGACCAGTGGATCGAGATCCGCGGCGAGGACCTGGCCAACCCGGTGCTGCTGGAGCTGCACGGCGGTCCGGGCGTCACCAATACCTACTTCGCCAACCGAACCCGGGCCTGGGAACGGCACTTCACCATCGTCCGCTGGGATATGCGCGGCACCGGGAAGACGTTCGGCCACGGCGAGCAGGGCGCGGTCACCTTCGACCAATTGCTCACCGACGCAGTGGAAGTCACCCGCTACGTGCACGAGCGACTGTCCACGGACAAGGTGGTGTTGCTCGCCAACTCCTTCGGCTCGGTGTTCGGACTCCGGCTGGCCCGCAAGCACCCCGAGCTGTACTCCGCCTACGTCGGCACCGATCAGAACATCGCCGGCAGCGAGCGTGACGACATCGCGTTCCACGCGGTGGTGCGCCGGCTGCGTTCGGGCGGCAAGCGTTCCGCCGCGGCGAAGCTGGAGCGGATCGGCCCGGACCCCACCACCTGGACCGCCGCCGACTGGGGGCTGCACGCCAAGCTGGTGGCCAGCGTCGACCCGTTCATCGCCGCCATGATCAAGAAAATGCTCCTGCCCGCGATGTGGTTCTCGCCGCAGCATCGGCTGCGCGACCTGAAGACGGGCGCGGACGGCATGAAGTTCTCCGAGCGGATCGGCGTCGAGTCCGTGCAGTTCGACGCGTGGCGCGACGGCACGCGATTCGAGTTGCCGTTCTTCATCTTTCAGGGCGAGCACGACAGCCTGACGCCCGTCGCCCGCGCCCGCCGCTACTTCGACGACGTGCAGGCGCCGCACAAGGAGTTCGCGCTGATCACCGACGCGACGCACTTCGCGTCGTTCTGGCAGCCCGCGCAGTTTCTCGAGCTGCTGCTGACCAAGGTGCGTCCGCTGGTCACCGACGCGGAACACCGCGCCGAGGCCTGAGCGGCTACACCGCGACGAAATGCGACAGGATGCCCTGCACCTCGTAGATGTCGACCTGACGGTTGAACCGCTTCTGCAACGGCTCGTGGCTGCCGGAGATCCAGATGTAGAGCTCGGCGTCCAGGTCGAAGGTGCCCGCGGTCTCCACCGAGAAGTGGGTGATCGAGCGGTAGAGAATGCTGTGATAACTGACCTTGCGGCCGGTCATGCCCTGCTTGTCGACCAGGATCAGGCGCCGGTTGGTGAACAGGATGGCATCGCGAACCAGCAGATACGCGGCATAGACCTGCTCGCCGTCGCCCATCAGTTTCGCGTACTCCTGTTGCGCCCGGCCGGGATCGATCCGTCCGGCATTGCCCATCAGTCCGTCGATCAGACCCATCGTGTGCACATCCTTCGCGCGGTGTGGGTGCGTGGCCCGGATGCGGTCTGCCCGAACCATCCCTTTCCATCATCCATGTCGCGAGACCGATATTCGATGGTCGACTGCTGTTCATGAGTGAGCGCAGCGCGCCGCGGGCCTTCACCTAAGCTGTCTGCCGTGCGCGTACTCGTCATCGGTTCCGGAGCCCGTGAACATGCCCTCGTCCTGGCTCTGCGCCGCGACCCCGCGGTCAGCGCGATCGTCGCCGCGCCGGGCAACGCGGGTATCGCGCAGCACGCGACGACCAGGCCGGTCGATCCGTGCTCCGCGGAAGCGGTGGTCGCGCTGGCCACCGAGGCGGCCGCCGACCTCGTCGTGATCGGGCCCGAGGTGCCGCTGGTGCTCGGCGTCGCCGACGCGGTGCGGGCCGCCGGGTTCGCCTGCTTCGGACCGTCCGCCGCGGCCGCGCGGATCGAGGGCTCGAAGGCCTTCGCCAAGGACGTGATGGCGGTCGCGGGCGTGCGGACCGCGCACAGCGAGATCGTGGACACCCCGGCCGACCTCGATGCCGCGCTGAGCCGGTTCGGGCCGACCTGGGTGGTGAAGGACGACGGGCTCGCCGCGGGCAAGGGCGTGGTGGTGACCGCCGACCGTTCCGCGGCCCGCGATCACGGTGCCGAGCTGCTGGAGCAGGGACATCCGGTGCTGCTCGAGTCGTTCCTGGACGGGCCGGAGGTTTCGCTGTTCTGCCTGGTCGACGGGGAGACGGTGGTGCCGTTGCTGCCCGCGCAGGATCACAAGCGAGTCGGCGACGGAGACACCGGACCGAACACCGGCGGCATGGGCGCGTACACGCCGCTGCCGTGGCTGTCCGACGAAGCGGTGACCGCGATCGTCGAGGACGTGGTGAAACCCGTTGCCGCCGAACTGGTTCGCCGCGACTGCGCGTTCTCCGGACTGCTGTACGCCGGCCTCGCGATGGGTGCCGCCGGACCCGCCGTGGTCGAATTCAATTGCCGCTTCGGCGATCCCGAAACTCAGGCCGTGCTCGCGCTGCTGGAAAGCCCGCTGGCCGAACTGCTCAACGCCACCGCGACCGGCACGCTGGCCGAGGTCGACCCGCCGCGCTGGCGCGACGGTTCCGCGATCACCGTGGTGATCGCCGCCGAGAACTACCCGGGCCGCCCGCGCATCGGTGATGTCATCACCGGCGCGGGCGACGGCGCGGTCGACGACTCCGCCGCGGTGCTGCACGCCGGAACCGCGCTGCGCGAAGACGGCGCCCTGGTCTCCGCGGGCGGCCGCGTGCTCAACGTGGTCGGCGTCGGCGCGGACCTCGCCGAGGCCCGCACCAACGCCTACGCGCGCATCCCGTCGATCAAGCTGCCGGGCAGCCACTACCGCACCGACATCGGCCTCGCCGCGGTCGAGGACCGTATCGCCGTCCCTAGCTGAAGGTGAGCCCGTGCAGGGCCAGCCACGGCTGCGGGTCGATGTGCTGCCCGCCCACGATCACCTCGAAGTGCAGGTGCGGGCCGGTGGAATCGCCGCGGTTGCCGACGCGGGCGATCTGCATGCCGGCCGGGACGCGTTCGCCGCGGGAGACGAAGAAGTCGTACATGTGGCCGTACACGGTGATGGTGCCGTCGTCGTGCCGGATCCGCACCCATAGCCCGAAGCCCTGGGCCGGGCCCGCGTCGATGACGGTGCCGTCGGCGACCGCGTAGATCGGCGTGCCGATCGGCGCCGCGATGTCGATGCCCGCGTGGAAAGTGCCCCAGCGGGAACCGAATCCGGAGGTGAAGGTGCCGCGGGCGGGCATAACGAAGCCGCCGATGCTGGGCAGGATCGCGCCCGGCGTGGTGGTCGAGGTGTTGCCGCCCATCCACGGTTGCCATTCACCGGCGGCCGCCGCGGCCGCTTCGGCCTTGGCCCGTTCCAGCGTGGCGCGGGCGGCGGCCGCGACCACCGCCTGTTCGCGCAGGCGTTCACCGTTGTCGATGGCGTTCAGGAGCCGGCGCACCGACGGCGGCGTGGCCTGCACCTGCAAGGGATAGGCCACCGCGACGCGCTGGGCGTGGTCCGGGTCCGGCGTGCGATCGCTGATCACGCCCGCGAACGAGGCGTCGCCCGCGGCGAAGACGGCCGTGACCGCGAGCGCGGCCAGCAGCACTCGATGTTTGCGCAGCAGGGCGAGGATCTTGTCGCGGTCGGGGCGTTTGTCCCACCGGTCGCGCAGCTCGGAGCGCCGCTGCCACAGTTCCCGCGGATCGGGGCGGCGTCGCAGGAGTTCCTGGACGTTGCGCCGATCGAGCAGGACCCGCAGGCCGCGCGCCGGTCGTTCCCGGAGCCGGGCGCGCCAGTCCGGCGGAATGACCCCGATGCCACCCACTCCGCGCACCCGGTCGAGCCCAGCTCGTCGAGCATCCTCGAGCATCAAGCCGACCATAACCCGGGCGGGAGTGGCGCGCACGACCAGGTGGAAAGGCGAGCGTCAGCGCCGTGTCGGGATGCGACACCGTCTACCGTCTGACGGGTGTCCAGAGAATCTCGCCGGTCGACCATTCCACCTTTCTACGTGATGGACGTCTGGAAAGCTGCCGCGCAACGGGCCAGGACGCACGGCGATGTGCTCGTGCTGGCCGCCGGACAGCCGTCGACGCCCGCGCCCGCACCGGTGCTGCGCGCGACGAAGGCCGCGATCGAATCCGAATTGCTCGGCTACACCGAGACTTTCGGTATCCTGCCGTTGCGCGAGGCGATCGCCGGGCATCACACCGAGACCTATGGCTACGCCGTGGACCCGGACGACGTGGTGGTCACGACCGGTTCGTCGGGCGCGTTCTCGCTGATTTTCCTGGCCGCCTTCGACCCCGGCGACACGGTGGTCGTCGCCCGTCCCGGTTATCCCGCCTACCGGAACACGCTCACCGCGCTCGGTTGCCGGGTGGTGGAGCTGGATTGCGGCGCGGAGACCAGGTTTCAGCCGACGGTCGCCATGCTGGACGCGTTGCCCGAACCCCCGGCCGGGCTGGTGGTCGCGAGCCCGGCGAACCCGACCGGCACCATGATCGCCCCCGCCGAACTGGCCGCCCTCGCCCGCTGGTGCGACGACCACGCCACCCTGCTCATCTCCGACGAGATCTACCACGGCATCACCTACGCCAGCTCCGACACCGCGACCTCCTCGTCCTGGGAGACCTCGCGCGAATCGGTCGTCATCGGCTCGGTGTCCAAATACTTCTCGATGACCGGCTGGCGGCTCGGCTGGATGTTGGCGCCCAGCGGATTACGTCCCGCGCTGCAACGACTCGCCTCCAATCTCACCGTGTGCCCGCCCGCGATCTCGCAGTACGCGGCGCTGCACGCGTTCGGCGCGGAGGCCAAGGCCGAGCTCGACGGCCACGTGCGCCGCTACGCGATCAACCGGCAGCTGCTGCTGGACGGTCTGCCGAAGATCGGCATCACCGACCTGGCCCCGGCCGACGGCGCCTTCTACGCGTACGCGGATATCGGCCATCTCACCGATGACGCGCGCGTCTGGTGCGCGGACGTGCTAGACAACACCGGTGTCGCGCTCGCACCGGGCATCGACTTCGACACGGTGCACGGAAATCGGACAGTTCGGTTCTCCTTCGCGGGAGCCACCGCGGACATCGAGCAGGCCCTGGTTCGTCTAGGGCACTATCTGGGTGTTTGATCGTCGTGTCCGGCAACAACTTTCCGCAGTTCGGCACCGTGGCCGCGCGGATACGGTAAAACATCGATGGTTGCTTTTCCTCGCTGATTTCCCCTGGAAGAACTGATGACGACTGGCACGATGGCACGGTGATCACCGCGACGACCCCGAAAGGCGAACGGCGTCGCCAGGCTTTGGTAGCTGCTGCCGCCGAGTTGTTGCTCGAAGGCGGGTTCGAGGCGGTGCGACACCGATCGGTCGCGACCCGCGCTGATCTTCCGCTGGCGTCGACCACCTACTACTTCGAATCACTGGAAGATCTGATCGCGCGCGCGGTCGAATTCAGCGGCAACGTGGAACTCGACGCGATGCGCCGCCGCGTCGGCGAGGTGAGCCACCGCCGCCGCGGCGCCGAGGCGACCGTCGATCTGGTGCTCGATCTCTTGGTCGGCGTCGACGGGCACTGGCACGACGAGGGTGCGCGCGGGCAGTTGATCGCCCGGTACGAGCGGTCCGTCGCGTCCGCGCGGCACCCCGAGCTACGCGAAGTACAGCTACGCCTCAGAGCTCAGCTCGACGAGTTACTTGCCGATGTGCTGCGCCGCTCCGACCGATTGGTTCGTCCCGAGCAACTGCGCAGGCTGGTCGCGGTGGTCGACGGCGCGGTGGTCGCGGCCCTCACCGAATTGGAGCCCGAACCACGCCGAATGGCCCGCGGCGCCCTGCTCGAGGTGATCGACATCGTCGCCCCGGCGACGCCCCAGCAAGTGGACCGTTTCCGCGCATTAGACTGACCAGACGTGAGCCTTGTCCCGAACGTCCTCGCCACCCGTTATGCCAGTCCGGAACTGGTGCGGCTGTGGTCGCCCGAACACAAGATCGTGCTCGAGCGGCGGCTCTGGCTGGAGGTGCTGCGGGCGCAGTCGGAGCTCGGCATCGAGCTGCCCGCGGGCGTGCTCGACGATTACGAGCGGGTGATCGACCAGGTCGACCTGGCTTCGATCGCCGAGCGCGAGCGGGTCACCCGGCACGACGTGAAGGCGCGCATCGAGGAATTCAACGCGCTCGCCGGGCACGAGCACGTGCACAAGGGCATGACCAGCCGCGACCTCACCGAGAACGTGGAGCAGCTGCAGATCCGGCTCTCGCTCGAGCATGTGCACGCGCACGGCATCGCGATCGCGGCCCGGCTCACCGAGCGGGCCGCCGAATATCAGACGCTGGTGATGGCGGGGCGCTCGCACAATGTCGCCGCGCAGGCCACCACGCTCGGCAAGCGGTTCGCCTCGGCCGCCGACGAACTGCTGATCGCGCTGACCCGGGTGCGCGAGCTGATCGACCGGTACCCGCTGCGCGGCATCAAGGGCCCGATGGGCACCGCCCAGGACATGCTCGACCTGCTCGGCGGCGATCCGGCCAAGCTGTCGGCGCTGGAGCAGCAGGTGGCCCGGCATCTCGGCTTCGCGACCGTGCTCACCAGCGTCGGCCAGGTGTACCCGCGCTCGCTCGACCACGAAGTGCTCTCCGCGCTGGTCCAGGTCGGCGCCGGACCGTCGTCGTTCGCCCACACCATCCGGCTGATGGCCGGAAACGAACTGGTCACCGAGGGCTTCCAGCCCGGCCAGGTGGGCAGCTCGGCCATGCCGCACAAGATGAACACCCGCTCCTGCGAACGGGTCAACGGCCTGCAGGTGGTGCTGCGCGGCTACGCCTCGATGGGCGCGGAACTGGCCGGCGCGCAATGGAACGAGGGCGACGTCTTCTGCTCGGTGGTGCGCCGCGTCGCGCTGCCGGACGCCTTCTTCGCCATCGACGGCATGATGGAAACCTTCCTCACCGTGCTCGCCGAATTCGGCGCCTACCCCGCCGTCATCGCCCGCGAACTCGACCGCTACCTCCCCTTCCTCGCCACCACCCGCATCCTCATGGCCGCGGTCCGGGCCGGCGTCGGCCGCGAAACCGCCCACGAGGTGATCAAGGAACACGCGGTAGCCGTAGCCCTGGCCATGCGCGAACAAGGCCGCGAACCCGACCTCCTCGACCGCCTCGCCGCAGACGACCGCCTCCCCCTCGACCGCCCCGCCCTGGACGCGGCGCTCGCCGACAAGTCCGCCTTCATCGGCGCCGCCGAAGCCCAGGTCTCCGACGTCATCGCCGCAGTCCAAAAACTCGTCGACCAGAACCCGGCCGCCGCGAACTACACGCCTTCGCCAATCCTGTAGCGGGAGCGGCCGTTTCGCCGCGAATTCGCTAGCAGGTGTCATAGCTGAACGGTATCGTCCCGGCGTGCCCTTTCATGCGTTCGTGGACGAGTCGATTCGACGAGATCGCTACATCTTGTGCGCAGTGCTGATCCCGGTGGCGGAACTAGCTGCCGCTCGAGCACTGGCCCGGAGCTTTTGCCTGCCGGGCCATCGCCGATGGCACTTTTGGCATGAGTCCGTCCAGCGGCAGCGGAAGATCCTCGCCTCGCTGCGTCATTTGCGGGGCATGCAGATCAGGGTTTTCGAGGGTCGAGGACGCGAGGTGACGGTACGTCACGAGTGCTTGGCCGCGTTGGTGATCGATTTGCTCGAGCTCCGGGCTGGTCGCCTCGTCATCGAATCTCGCGAAAGTCAGGACGGAAGGGATCGCAGCACTGTTGCCGGCGTTCTGGCCAAGATGTCGGGAGACCTGCCATACGTTCATCTACCACCGCATAATGAGCCAGCTCTATGGTGGCCCGATGCGGTCGCCTGGTCCTTCGGTGCCGGAGGGACATGGAAGTCGTCCGTGACACCGTTCATCCACACGGTCAAGGACGTGGGAGCCTGCTAAAAGCGCGAAACCCGACTGCTGGACATCCATCCAGGAGTCGGGCTCACTTCTTCCAGCTAGTGCCGGGAGCTGGTTTCGATGATACTGCACCGGTTGCTTGACGGCTATGGAATTGCGCGGCTGGAAGGTGATGTCGACACAGGAGACTCCGGCCGGCGCGGAGCCCGGATGCTGGTCGTCCGGCCAGGACCCGGGTCCACTTCCTCCGGCTACGGCCGGAAGCGAGGCGCGGTACCGGCTTCCCACCGTCCGGTGACGAGCCGGGCCCACTTCTCCCGGCTAGTGCCAGGAGCTGGGAGCCAGTATGGGCCGGTCGGTTCGGTGGCGGTATCGAATTTCTGGGCGGGGCGGCGGGCTAGGGTTTCGGGCGTGAATCCGTACACGATTTTTGCCGACATTGTTGCTGGGCGGGCTGCGGCCAGTCGGGTGTATGAGGACGATGATGTGTTGGCGTTCATGGATATTCGGCCGATGACGCCGGGGCATGTGCTGGTGGTGCCGAAGGTGGCGGCGCGGAGTTTGGCGGAGTTGGATCCGGTGGTCGGGGGGAAGCTGTTTCAGGTGGGGCAGCGGGTGGCGGCGGCGTTGCGGGTGAGTGAGGTCGGGTGTGACGGGGTGAATTTCTTTCTGGCCGACGGGGTGACGGCGGGGCAGGAGGTGTTCCATGTGCATCTGCATGTGATTCCGCGGACGCCGGGGGACGGGTTCGGGTTGCGGGGGCGGCCGACGAGTCCGCGGCGGGCGGATCTGGATTATCTGGCCGGGTCGATTCGGGGTGCGCTGGGCCGCTGAGTGGCGGTTTCGGCGGTAGGCGGGTTGTGTACCGGATAGTTTGCTGAATAAGAGCCGGAGAGCAACGTCACTTCCGCAATAATTCGTGGTGAGTTACCTTTGAAAGCCGTTGTGATGCGGTGATGGAGGTGTGACCATGCGTCGAACACCAGTTGCTGTGGCAGTGCTGACGATGGCGCTCGCGGTGGTGGGCCCCGCGGTCGTCGGACCCGCGACGGCCTCGGCCGCGCAGATCGAGCGGGTGGACAACCTGACCCCGACGCGTGCCGCGGTGTTCATCGATTCACCCGCGATGGGCCGGACGGTGCAGGTTCAGGTGCTGCATCCGGCGGGCGGCGGCGCGCGACCCGCGTACTACCTGCTCGACGGGCTCGACCCCGGCACCAGCCAGAGCACCTGGACCAACGCCACCGACGCGGAGCGGTTCTTCGCGGGTGCGAATGTCAATGTGGTGCTGCCGGTCGGCGGCGAGGCCAGCTACTACACCGACTGGCAGCAGGACGACCCGCAACTCGGCCACTACCGGTGGGAGACGTTCCTGACCGAGGAACTGCCGCCGCTGATCGACGCCCGGTTCAACGGCAACGGCGTCAACGCGATCGGCGGACTCTCGATGGGCGGCAACGCGGCCTTCATCCTGGCCGCCCGCAATCCGTGGCTGTACCGCGCCGTCGCCGGCTACAGCGCCTGCCCCGACACCGGTCTGGCGATGGGCGCGGTGATGTTCTCGATCGCCAACCGCGGCGGCAACCCGATCAACATGTGGGGTCCTCCGGGCAGCCCGGCTTGGGCCGAGCACGATCCGGCGCTGCTGGCAGAACGCTTGCGCGGCAAGACGATCTATCTGTCCAGCGGCACCGGCATTCCCGGCCCGCACGAGACGGAGATCAAACCCCAACTGGCGGAGAACATCTTCCTCGGCGGCCCGGTCGAGTTCGGCGTCAACGCCTGCGTCGTCTCGTTCGAGCAGCGCCTGCGGGGGCTGGGCATCCCGGCCCGAGTCGACTACAGCGCCACCGGAACTCACTCCTGGTCCTATTGGCAGGACACGCTGCACGCGTCCTGGCCGACCATCGCACCGGCCATCGGAGCTTGAATCCATAACGGGCACAGCGAGATCAGCTAGTTGTGCCCCGCAGTAAGCACGACAATCGCGATCTGGACCCGGTTTTCGGCATCGAGCTTGGTGAGCAGCCTGCTGGTATAGGACTTCACGGTGGCGACGCTGAGGTGCATCTCCTTGGCGATATCGGAATTGGCCAGCCCACGGCCGATCGCCTCGGCGATATCGCGCTCCCGCTCGGTCAGCGTGGTGAGCGCGGCGCGGGCCTGTTCCCGGGCCGCGTCCTGCGCGCTCGGCCCGGCGGTGGCGACCGAGATCAGTTGCGCGGTAACGCTCGGCGAGAGCATCGGCCGCCCCGCCGCCACCTGCTTGACCGCGGCGACGATATCCCCGGGCGGGGTGTCCTTGAGCAGGAATCCGTGCGCGCCGATGCGCAGCGCCCGCAACACCATGTCGTCGGCGTCGAAGGTAGTCAGCACCATCACCCTGGGCGGGTCGGCCCAGCTGAGCAGTTCGCGGGTGGCGTCGAGCCCGTCGCGCACCGGCATCCGGATGTCCATCAGCACGATGTCGGGGGATCGCTCGGCGATCACGGCCAGCGCTTGTTCGCCGTTGGCCGCCTCGCCGACCAGTTCCAGCTCGGGATCGCCGCCGAGAATCATGGTCAGCGCCGAACGAGCCAGCGGCTCGTCGTCGACCACGACCACGCGGACGCGTGCGGTCATCTGTCGCTCGTCGCGACGACGGCGGGCCACGGCAGCACGGCCCGCAGCCGGAAGCCACCGCTCGAATCGGGGCCGTAATCCAGTGTGCCGCCGACTAGTTCGGCCCGTTCGGCGAGTCCGAGCAGACCGTAACCGGAGGACGGCAGCGCGAGTCCCGGCTGCCGCGGCGCGGAGTTGCCGACGTCGACGATCAGATCCTGCCCCGGCCCGCCATCGATCCGCACCCGGACCGCGGCGCCGGGAGAGTGCTTGCGCGCGTTGGTCAGTCCCTCCTGGGCGATGCGATACGCCGTGCGCGCGCTGGTCGCGGGAAGATCGTCGGTGGTCGTGTCGGTGATCGACACGTCCATCCCCGCCGAGCGCGCCTCGTCGACCAGCCGGGCGAGATCGGCCAGCGTCGGCTGCGGCGGTTCCGGGGTGGCGGTGAGCGAATCGTCGCTGGTGCGCAGCACTCCCAGCACCTCGCGCAGTTCCTGCAACGCCAGATGCGCGTTCTCGGCGATGGTCTTCGCCGTCGCGGCGGTCTGCTCCCTGGTCAGGTCGGTGCGGAAACCGAGCGCCCCGGCGTGCATCGCCACCACCGAGATCCGGTGCGCCAGTACGTCGTGCATCTCCCGCGCGATCCGATTGCGTTCCAGCAGCCGCGCCTCGGCCGCCCGCGCGTGCTGTTCCCGCTCGGCGGTCTCCGCGCGAGAGCGCAACGACCACACCAGATCTCGCCGCGCACCCACCGCGAAGCCGATCGCGACGATGGTGGCGATGGCGGCCGTGAGCACCGCGGTGTCGATCCAATAGGGCTGCAACGCAGTCTCTTTCGGATAGATCACGCTGTCCGTGAGCAGCCCGGTGCCGATGCTGACGATGGCCAGCGCGGCGGTCTCGGCGTAGCGCCGCCGGGTGGCCAGCGAACACAGCACCAGCGCCGCCGCCCCGTTGGCGGTGACCGAGGCGGTGGACGCGACCGTCACGATCGCCGCGATGGCCACCGGATACCGCCGCCGCAGCAGCGTGAGCAGCATGCACGCCACCCCGAGCAGCGGATCCCCGACCTGGAACCAGATCAGCAGCGCACCGTCGATCGGCGCCATCTCGCCCTTGGTGGACGACCACGCCAGCAGGCCGATGAGGATCACCGCCACCATCCGCCAGGCGTGCGACCACGGCCGAAGCGGTGGCGCCGACGAGAGCGGATCGGTGGACATGACGCGACTGTAAGTGCCCGCGGACGGCCCGCGCATCGGCCTGCAGGGCGAAATCGGATCTACCAAAGGATGAACTGCTCGCCGACCGACGGCCGATGCGCGATGACCTGCCCCGGGACAACCATGAGATACGTCGCCACCGGACATGTCGGAAATGGAGAGTGTGATGGGCAAGAACGCGTGGATCGGATTGCAGATCGTCGGCATGGTCGTAATGGTCGCGTCGGCCCAGGCCGTCATCCGTTTGCTCATCGATCACCGCAAATCCCAGGTGTGGGGCCTGCTCGACTGGGTGCCGGGCGGCTGGGGCGGCCAGCTCGCGGTGCTGCTGGTGCTGGCCACGGCCGGCGGAGTGCTCGCCGAACGGTCGAACAACAGGGTCAAGCTGCTCGAAGCCTGAACCCTGATGCTCGGCTGCGGGTAAACCCCGAATCAGTGGGACGCAACGGTGGCAGGCTCCCAGTGCGGGTAGTCGCTGTACCCCTCGGCGGTACGCCCGTAGAGCAGGTGCTCGCGGATCGGGGCCAGCGGCAGGTCGTGGGCGATGCGGTGGACCAGATCCGGGTTCGAGATGAACTGCCGGCCGAACGACACCAGGTCGGCCACGCCGGATCGAAGCACGCTCTCGGCCGCCTCCGCCGTTGTCGCCTCCCGGTTTTCACCGACATTGGCGATGAGCGTGCCGTGCCAGCGTGGCCGCAGATCGGCCAGCGCGGAGTAGGTGTCGTTGTCGGTCAGGTGCAGGTAGGCCAGGCCGCGACCGTCGAGTTCGGTGACCAGCGCGCGATAGAGCGGCGCCGGGTCCGCTTCGAACATGTTGAACTGCGGATTGCCGGGGGACAGCCGGATGCCGGTGCGCTGCGCGCCGATCTCCGCGGCCACGGCGTCGACCACGGCCAGCGGCAACCGCATCCGGTTCTCGATCGATCCGCCGAATTCGTCGGTGCGCAGGTTGGTGTTGTCGGCCAGGAACTGATGCACGAAATAGCTGTTGGCACCGTGGATTTCGACCCCGTCGAAGCCCGCGGCGATGGCGTTGCGCGCGGCCCTGGCATGATGCTCGACGGCCTCGTGGATATCGGCTCGGTCGAGTGCCGCCGGCGTGATCGGGTCGCCCTTGCCGCCCGCGATCAGGTGCACCCGATCCTCGTCCAGCACCGCGGACGGACCGGCCGGCCAGGAGCCGTCGATCCGGGCCTGCGGGTGTCCTTTGCGCCCGCCGTGCATCAGCTGCGCGAAGATGCGCCCGCCGTTCGCGTGCACGGCCTCGGTAACTCTCCGCCACGCCTGGACATGCTGTTCGGTTTGCAGCCCGGGCACCCAGGCCTCGCTCTGCCCGGTCGAATGCGGCCAGATGCCCTCGGTCACGATCAGCCCGGCCGCCGCCCGCTGGGCGTAGTAGTCGGCGACATCACTGGTCGGCGAGCCGTCCGGCAGCGAACGCAGCCGGGTCATCGGCGACATGACGATGCGGTTGGGCAGGGTGCGGGCGGAATTGCGGTATTCGGTCAGCAGCAACATTCCTGTACCGTAAAACCTGACATCAATGTCAGGTCAAGGAGCGATTTGTGCGCATCGGTGAACTGGCCGAGCGGACCGGCGTGAGCGTCCGGTCGCTGCGGTATTACGAGACCAAGGGCCTGCTCGGCTCGGAGCGGACCTCCGGCGGGCAACGCGAGTACCCGGAGGCCGCGGTGGATCGGGTCCGGCGCATCCAGGAGATGTTCGCCGCCGGCCTGCACAGCGACACCGTCGGCGAGCTGCTGCCTTGCATCCACGACGTGGACGGCACGCCGAACGCGGCCGCCACGCCGTTCCTGGTGGAGCGGCTCACCGGCGAGCGCGAGCGGATCGAGCAGGCCATGCGCGACCTGCAACGCACCCACGACGTCCTCGACAGCGTGATCCACGCCGCGTCCGGCGCCGTGCCGCGCCCGGAAGGCAAGGGCTAGACCGGATTCGGCGAGGTGCGGCAGCTCGAGCAGGGGTGTTGCCGGGTCCTGGCGGGACGGCAGGGGTCCGCGCCGCTACGGTGGAGCCCATGGCTCTCGACAGCGGTACCGGAACGATCTCAGACCTCGACGGGGTGACGGCGCCGATCGCCAAGACGGTGCCCACCGAACGCGTGCATCACGGCGATGTGTTCGTCGACGAGTACGAGTGGCTGCGGGACAAAGAGAACCCCGAGGTCATCGCGCACCTAGAGGCGGAGAACGCCTATACCGAGGCGCAGACCGCGCATCTGGCCGGGCTGCGCGACTCGATCTTCGACGAGATCAAGGGCCGTACCCAGGAGACGGACCTGTCCGTGCCGACCCGGATGGGCGACTACTGGTACTACTCGCGCAGCTTCGAGGGCAAGCAGTACGGCGTGCACTGCCGCTGTCCGATCGCGGCCGACGCCGAGGGCATCGACGCCTGGACGCCGCCGCAGCTGGAGGCCGGCACCGAGGTGCCCGGCGAGCAGATCCTGCTGGACAGCAACGTGGTAGCCGAGGGCCACGACTTCTTCGCGCTCGGCGCGTTCTCGCTCAGCCACGACGGCAACCTGCTCGCCTACTCCGTGGACACGGTCGGCGACGAGCGCTATGTGCTGCGGTTCAAGGACCTGCGCACCGGCGAGATGCTGTCCGACGCGATCGCCGAGACCGCGCCCGGCGCGACCTGGTCGCTGGACGGCACGCACGTCTTCTACCAAACGGTGGACGAGTCCTGGCGGCCCGACACCGTGTGGCGGCACCGTCTCGGCGCCCCGACCGCCGGCGACGTGAAGGTGTTCCACGAGCCGGACGAGCGCTACTGGGTGAGCATCACCTCGACCCGCTCGGAGAAGTACCTGATGATCTGGGTCGGTTCCAAGATCACCACCGAGGGCTGGGTGCTCGAATCCGATGATCCCGAGGGCGAATTCCGGGTCATCCTGCCGCGCCGCGAGGGGGTCGAGTACTCGGCTGAGCACGCGGTGGTCGGCGGCGCGGATCGGTTCCTGATCCTGCACAACGACGTGGTCGACGGGGTGAAGGCGGAGAACTTCGTGCTCGCCGACGCCCCGGTCGCCGATCCGTCGGACCTGACCTTGCTGATCGAGCACCGCGACGACGTGCGGCTCGAAGACGTCGACGCCTACTCCGATCACCTGGTGCTGAGCTACCGGCGCGAGGCGCTCACCCGGGTCGCGGTGTGGCCGCTGACCGAGAGCGGCTACGGCGAGCGACGCGAGCTGGACTTCGATCTGGAACTGTTCGCGGTCGGCGCGGGCGCCAACCCGGAGTGGGCGCAGCCGACCCTGCGCATCGGCCTGACCTCGTTCATCACCCCGGTGCAGGTGTTCGACTACGTGCCGGCCACCGGCGATCTGCTGCTGCGCAAGGAGCAGCCGGTGCTCGGCGGCTACGACGCGAACGACTATGAGCAGCACCGGGATTGGGCGATCGCCGCGGACGGCACCCGGATCCCGATCTCGCTGGTCTGGAAGAAGGGGCTGGCGCTGGATTCGCCGAAGCCCTTGCTGCTCTACGGATATGGCTCCTACGAGGCGAGCATGGATCCGTCCTTCTCCGTCTCCCGGCTGTCGCTGCTGGATCGCGGCATGGTGTTCGCGGTCGCGCACGTGCGCGGCGGCGGCGAGATGGGCCGGCTCTGGTACGAGAACGGCAAGACGCTCACCAAGAAGAACACCTTTACCGACTTCGTCTCCTGCGCACAGCATTTGATCGAGACCGGGAAGACCTCGGCGGACCGGATGATCGCCGACGGCGGCAGCGCGGGCGGCCTGCTGATGGGCGCGGTGGCGAACCTGGCGCCGGAGCTGTTCACCGGCATCCTGGCGAACGTCCCGTTCGTCGATCCGCTCACCTCGATCCTCGATCCGTCGCTGCCGCTGACCGTCATCGAATGGGACGAGTGGGGTAACCCGTTGGCGGACAAGGACGTCTACGACTACATGAAGTCCTACGCCCCGTACGAGAATATCGAGGCCAAGGACTACCCGGCGATCCTGGCGATCACCAGCCTCAACGACACCCGCGTGCTCTACGTCGAACCGGCCAAGTGGGTCGCGAAGCTGCGCGCCACCAAGACCGGCGACGCGCAGCTGCTGCTGAAGACGGAGATGAGCGCGGGCCACGGCGGGGTCAGCGGCCGGTACGAGAAGTGGAAGGAAGTCGCCTTCGAGTACGCGTGGGTGCTGGACCGGGTCGGTCTGGCCGGCGCGTAGTCCGCGGACGGGAGGCCGGTTTCCGCTGGCCGGCCTCTTCGGGATCTGCGGCGAGAACGTGTGTCAAGGTGTTCGTCGCCTGGTCATCCGGCCTGCACGCCCAGTACATCTGCCCCTGGCACCGTTGATTCATGAACGCTGAGCTGGTCGTATCCATTTCCGGGATCCGGGACACCACTCGGGACGCGGCGATCGAGTTCGCCGCGGAGCTCGATCAGCGCGGTGTGCCACTGTCGCTGCTCGTGGCGCCCCGGTTGAAGGGCAAGTACAAACTGGTCGAGGATCCCGCGACGCAGGCGTGGTTGCGCGGGCGCCGGGCTCGCGGCGACGCGATCGTGCTGCACGGCTACGACCAGGCGGCGACCAAGAGCCGGCGGGCCGAATTCGCCACGCTGCCAAGGCATGAGGCGCGGTTGCGGCTGATGGCGGCGGATCGGGTGATGGAGCGGGTGGAGCTGCGCACCCGGCTGTTCGCCGCGCCGCGCTGGGATGCCTCCGCCGGCGCCATCGAGGCGCTGCCCGAGGTCGGTTTCCGGGTCGCGCTCGGCCTGACCTCGATCCTGGACCTGGAACACAATGTGGCGCAGAAGGTTCGGGTGTACGGGATCGGCGAGGGCTTCCGCGCCGAACCGTGGTGGTGTCGGGCCCTGGTGATGGGCGCCGCGCGGACGGCCCGCCGCGGCGGCATGCTGCGGCTCGCGGTATCGGCCGCGCAACTGGAACGCTCCGGCCCGCGGCAGGCCATGCTCGATGCCGTAGACCTCGCCCTGTTCCACGGCGCGACCGGCGCCGTCTACCGCTGGGAACCGCCCGCCATCGCGCGCGCGGCCTGAAAATACGCCGCGTCGTGCTGCGGTCGGGCAGCGCGGCTGGGCTGGTTATCGGCACCGCCGAGCGGGCCGATCGACGCCGCCGCTCGTGAATGGCGTAATCGGGCGGCGGCGTCGCTCCGCCCGATCAGGCGGTCTCACTCTGCTTGCTCGGCACCGCCGCCCGCGCACTGTGCGTGAATCCGCCCGCCTCCTGCTGGGTGAGCGACGTCGAAAACGGATGCCGCGCCAGCTGTTTCATGCACCGGGTGACATCGGCCAGCAGCAGATCGGCCAGGTCGACGGTGAAGCCGTGCCGGATCACCGCCCGCATGATCGTCTCGTCCTCCCGGTCCGCGGGTAGCGGATAGGCGGCGATCAGCCAGCCGCGACTGCGCAGCCGATCCGACAGGTCGTACAGGTTGAACCCGGGATCGCCGGTCAACCGCCACGCCACGGCGGTGATACCCCGGTGCGGGTCACCGTCGTGGATCAGCTCGAACGGCCCGAGTTCGCGCAGGCCCGCCGCCAGCTGCTGGGCTGCGCGGTAGATGGCCGACTGCACGCGGGTGTATCCGGTGCGGCCCAGTCGAATGAATTCGTAGTACTGCGTGATCGCCTGTCCGCCCGGCCGGGAGAAATTCAAGTTGAACGTGCCGATGCTGCCGCCGAGATAGTCCACGTCGAAGACCAATTCCGCGGGCAGGTCGGCCGCCTCGCGCCAGATCGCCCAGCCGACGCCGAGCGGCGCCAGCCCGGTCTTGTGCCCGGAGGCATTGATCGACTTCACCCGCGGCAGCCGGAAATCCCACACCAGATCGGACGCGGTGAACGGGGCGAGGAAGCCGCCGCTCGCCGCGTCGACGTGGATCGGGATATCCAGGCCGCTCGTCTCCTGCAACTCGTCGAGCGCGCGGCTGATCCCCGCGACGTCCTCGAACAGCCCGGTGAAGGTCTGACCGAAAGTGGGCACCACCATGATGGTTCGCTCGTCGCAGTAGGCGGCTACGTCGTCCGGATGCATGGTCAGCCGGTCCCCGCGCAGCGGAATCTGCCGGATCTCGACATCGAAATACCGCGCGAATTTTTCCCAGCAGACCTGCACCGGCCCGCACACGAAATTGGGTGTGCCGGTGCCGCCGCGCTGCCGCCAGCGGAACTTGGCGGCCAGCCCGCCGAGCATCGCGGCCTCGCTGGACCCGGTGGTCGAGGTGCCGTGCGTGCCGGCCGGGTCGGGGGAGTGCCACAGGTCGGCGAGCATCCGGACGCACCGCCGCTCGAGCTCGGCGGTCTGCGGGTATTCGTCCTTGTCCACGATGTTCTTGTCCATCGACTCGACCATCAGTTTGCGCGCCTGCTCGTCCACCCAGGTGGTGCAGAAGGTGGCCAGATTCATCCGGGAGACGCCGTCGAGCATGAGCTCGTCGTGCACGATCTCGTAGGCCACCTCGGCGAAGAGTTCGCCCTGCGGGAATCCGCCTTTGGGCGCGACCCGGCTCATGCCGGGCAGGGCGAACAGGTCGTCGGAGTCTGCGCTTGGGGACATCGGATTACCTCCGCAGTGTCGGCTCGCGTGCTGGCGTCACCCAACACAACCACACCGGTCCGATCCGGGCCGGCGGAAGTCGGGCGACACGAACTGCTCGGTCGACTAGATTTCCACCGTTGTGCTGGACGGTTCGTGCCAGAGTGGAACAGCGGCGTGTCGGCCGCGCGACGACGAAGAAGTGAGGCGCTGGCAATGACCGACGATTCTCGCACCGCAGAGCTGCGCGCGAAGGTGGCCGCGCTCATGCCGCAGGCGAAAACCGATCTGACGCAGCTTGTTTCGTTCAAGTCGGTGGCCGATCCGCGGCAGTTCCCGCCGGAGGAATGCGAGCGGGCCGCGCAGTGGGTGGCCGACGCGTTCGTCGCGGCCGGGCTGACCAGGGCGGGCCTGCACGAGACGCCGGACGGCAGCAAGGCCGTCATCGCCGCCCGGCCCGCGCCGCCCGGCGCGCCGACGGTGCTGCTGTACTGCCACTACGACGTGCAGCCGCCGCTGGACAGCGGCGCCTGGCGCACCCCGGTCTGGGAGCTGACCGAGAAGAACGGCCGCTGGTACGGCCGCGGCGCGGCGGACTGCAAGGGCAACATCGTCATGCACCTGACCGCGTTGCGCGCGCTGGGTCCCGACCTGCCGCTCGGCGTCATGGTGGTGGCCGAGGGCTCCGAGGAGCAGGGCACCGGCGGGCTGGAACGCTTCGTCGAGGCCAACCCGGACCTGTTGCGGGCGGACACGATCCTGATCGGCGACTGCGGCAACTTCGCCGCGGGCGTGCCCACCCTGACGGAAACGTTGCGCGGCAGCGTGAATGTCGTGGTCACGGTGCAAACCCTCGCCGGCCCTTTGCATTCCGGCATGTTCGGCGGACCGTCTCCGGACGCATTGGCCGCGCTGATCCAGCTGCTGGCCACGCTGCGCGACGAGCACGGCAACACCACGGTGGCCGGGTTGCCCAACGACCAGCGCTGGTCCGGCGTGCAGTATCCCGAGGACCAGTTCCGCATCGACGCGGGCGTGCTGCGCGGCGTCGAGCTGATCGGCGACGGCACCGTCGCCGACATGCTCTGGGCGCGACCGGCTTTGACGGTGCTCGGCATCGACGCCCCGCCGGTGGTCGGCTCGACCGGCGCCGTGCAGCCCTCCGCGCGCGCCCGGCTGAATCTGCGCATCCCGCCGGGCACCGATCCGGAGCAGGCGCACAAGGCGCTGGTCGCGCACCTCGAGACGAACACCCCGTGGAATGCCGAACTCACCATCGAACTGGAGGGCATCGGCGCGGCATTCCGCTCCGGCAACGGCGGCCCGGCGCGCGAGGCGATGGAGACGGCGCTGGCCGCGTCCTACGGCCGCGCCGCCACCACACAGGGGCAGGGCGGATCGATCCCGCTGTGCAACGTCTTCGCCGACACCTACCCCGATGCCGAGATCATGCTGCTCGGCGTCGAGGAACCGACGTGCCTGATCCACGCCCCCAACGAGAGCGTGGATCCGTCCGAGATCGAGCACATGGCACTGGCCGAGGCGCTGTTCCTGCTGGACTACGCCGACCGGTCCGGGTAGCGGGCCGAGCCGGGAGACCTAGAACTCGCGCTGGTCTTCCGGCTCCACCACGGTGAATTCCGTACCGGCCGGGCCCATTTCGGCCAGCCGGCCGAAGTAGATGCCCTGCGCCGCCTGCTCGATGATGCCGTAGTGGATGGGCAGCGCTGCGCGCGGCGTCACCGCGCGCAGGTAGTCCACCGCCTCGCTGAGCTTCATCCACGGCGCGGCGGCCGGCAGCGCGAGCACGCCGACCGGCACCGGCGGCACCCACAGCGAGTCGCCGGGATGCACCAGTTCCGCCGGATCGTCGGCGGTGCCCAGCTGGAAAACGGTGTTGTCGACGACCGGGATCTCCGGGTGGATCACCGCGTGCCTGCCGCCGCCCCCGGTGATCTGGAGCTCGCCGAGGGTGAGCACGTTGCCCGCGTGCACCGCCTCCCACTTTTCCCCGCGCTGCTGCGCGGTCTGCGGGTCGGACAGCAGCCGGGCACCGGGATTCGCGTCGATCAGGGCCTCGATCCGGTTCGGATCGATGTGGTCCGGATGCTGGTGGGTGATCGCGATGGCGTCCAGGCCGGTGAGCCCCTCGAAACCGTGCGAGAAGGTGCCCGGATCGAAGAGCACCTGCTTGCCGTGTAGCTCGACGAGCAGACAGGAGTGGCCGAAGTGAGCTATGCGCATTCCGCCATGCTATTGCGCCACCCGGAGTCGGGCACGTCCGCCGAAACAACTACGCTGCTCAGGTAACCCCCCACCACCACATGAGGAGCAACGCGTGGCACGAGTCGTGGTCGAGGTGATGCCGAAGGCCGAGATCCTGGACCCCCAGGGACAGGCCATCGTCGGTGCGCTCCCGCGCCTGGGATTCGAGGGCATCTCGGATGTACGGCAGGGCAAGCGATTCGAACTCGATGTCGACGACAGTGTCGGTGACGCCGAGCTCGAGCAGATCGCGGAGGCACTGCTGTGCAACACCGTGATCGAAGAGTGGAAAGTCACGCGGCTGTCATGACCGCGCGCATCGGAGTCATCACCTTTCCGGGGACGCTCGATGATGTCGACGCGGCCCGCGCGGTGCGCCTGGCCGGCGCCGAGGCCGTGAGCCTGTGGCATGCCGACGCCGATCTGAAGAACGTCGACGCGGTGATCGTGCCCGGCGGCTTCTCCTACGGCGACTACCTGCGCGCGGGCGCCATCGCCCGGTTCGCGCCGGTGATGGGCGAGGTCGTGCGCGCCGCCAAGACCGGCCTGCCGGTGCTCGGCATCTGCAACGGTTTCCAGGTGCTGTGCGAGGCCGGGCTGCTGCCCGGCGCGCTGACCCGCAACGAGGGCCTGCACTTCATCTGCCGGGACGAATGGCTGCGGGTGGAATCGGCGTCGACGCTGTGGACCTCGCGCTACGAGGCCGGTGCGCAGATCCTGGTCCCGCTGAAGTCCGGTGAGGGCCGCTTCCAGGCCTCGACCGCCGTGCTGGACGAACTGGAGGGCGAGGGCCGGGTGGTCTTCCGCTACGCCGGCGACAACCCGAACGGTTCGCAGCGCGGCATCGCCGGGATCGCGTCGGCCGACGGCCGCATCGTCGGCCTGATGCCGCACCCGGAACACGCCACCGAGGCACTGACCGGCCCGAGCGACGACGGCCTCGGCCTGTTCCTCTCGGTGCTGGACACTTTGGTCTCCGCGTAACCACCACGAGCCGCACACTTTTCGATCCGCCGCGCGTCCGCGCGCGGGAGGCCGAAAAGGGTGCGGCTCAGGTGATTCTGGCGACGATGTCGAACCGGACGCCGTTGGCGCGGGCGATATAGCCGTGCTGGATGGCCTGGTTGCCCTGGAACGCGCGCTGCCCGCCCGGGGTCTCCAGCAGCACGCCGTGATCGATCGCGCCCAGCACGTCCGGCACCCGCAGCGAGCCGACCGCGTGGGCCAGCCCGGCCAGCGTGTGGATCGCCTCGTAGGTCATATTGCTGAAACTGGTCAGCGCGGGCGCGAATTCGCCGTGCAGCTTGCGATAGCGGTCGACCCGATCCCGCCCGTCCGAGGTGTGCTCGTCGATGAAGAAACTCGACGCGACATAGAAGTTGTGATTGGCGCTCGCGCCGCCGGCCAGTAACACGTTCTCGTCGGCCGCGAGGCTGATCCGCAGCTGACTGGCCGCGCGTCCGGTCGCGGCGAACTGGCGGTTGAACCGGGACACGTCCGCGCCGACCATCAGGATCACCACGCCGTCGGCCTTGTCCAGCGCCGGGTGGGACAGGAAGTCGCCGAAATCGGGTGCGCCGAGCGGCACGAACCGCTCCAGCACCACGTCGGCGGGGTCGGACAGGCTGTTGCGGATCGCCTTGGCGGACTCGCGCGGCCAGATGTAATCGTTGCCGATGATGGCCCAGCGGCGGATGCCGTGCTCGCGGGCGAGCCAGTGCAAAGCGGGCAAGGTCTGCCCTGCCGGGTGCTCGCCGAGCATCAGAACGCCGGGTAGTTCGTCCGGCAGACCCTCGTGCCCGGTGGCGAATAAATAGGGCACCCGGCTTGCGGTCGCCTTGGCCACCACCCGGCGCACCGCGGAGGTGTGCCAACCGGTGATCGCGTCCACCATGCCGGTGGCGAGCAGCGCGGAAACCTCGCTCGCCACCTCGTGCGGCGGGCGGCCGCCATCAATATTCGTAGTACGAATTTCGCGGCCGAGAATTCCTGTGCCCCGGTTGATTTCGTCGACGGCAAGCGAAATCGCCGCGTCGCAGGAGGGGGCCACGATACCGCCAGGTCCCTGCATCGGGACTATGTTCAGGATCTCGATAGTGCCCTCTGGGCTCTCGCCGAACGCCGGCATTCGGTACTCTTCTTCTCGTTAGAGCGAAATTCATGGCAGGCAGGAATAACAATGACGACCATTGTAAGCGGATATTCGACGCTGCATGGTGCGCTGCGTGCCGCGGAACGCGGTTGGCTGCGTCACTTGGACGCCGCACTGTGTGCCAGGCAGCTAACACCCGACCAGTGGTCGATGTTGTCGAATCTCTCCAGTGAGACCGGCATCACCATGAGCGAGCTGGCGGCCAGGTCGCAGCTAGCCCCGTCCTCGGCCACCCGGCACGCGGACTACCTGGCCGAGCGCGGTTTGATCTTCCGGCTGGCGGCGCAGGACGACCGCCGGCGGATCCTGATCGGGCTGAGCCGGCTCGGCGCGGAACTGGTCGCTTCGGTGCGCGCCGAGGAGGCGCGGGCGGAGCAGGAACTGCGGTCGCGGATCGGTGCGCGCCGGTACGCGGAACTGATGCGTTTACTGGAACTTGTTTCCACGAACCCGGAGTAGCACGGATTCACGGACGAATGTCCCGAAAGTCCGATCTGTCGGTCATCGATGGATCGGACTGTTCGTTCTTTAATTCTGCGTGGAATTGATTGATCATGAACTGCGCGACGGATCAGAAGCGCAAATCTTTCTGATTGTGCGCGATGATCGCCGGCGGCGCCTGGGCGGCGCGGTTCGTTCCGCTGATCCCGCGGGCGGTTCCGGTGTCCCGCAGCGCGTTCTGGCGCCCATTGTCGGCCGCCGGACAAATTCTCTGCACTCCTGCGCTTTTGCGTATTGCGTGGGATGGATGGTATGGGGCTGCCCGATGGGGGCTGCGTTCGATGGATTTGCTTGCGCCGGTTGAGCATTCGGCTGGTCGGTCGATCGTCCAATTCGATTATTGAGCATTGGCGTCCAATAAAATTCGCCGCCCACAACGGGGGTGTCCCGGCGAATTTCCCGACACGCCGGGTCGGATTGCCCTTTGTTCCTTGACAGTTGGCATGATCACCAACGCTAAGTCATCCATGGATCGACCTACTATCAGGAGGAACAATGCTGCTGCCCGTGGTCGGAAGTATGGCCGGTGCCGCTGTTGCCGCGCTGACCGTCATTCTCGGCATCATCATCGCGGTCATCTAAGTTTCCAGCTGACCGAGTTCGTCAAAAGCCTCCGATGTGAGGCAACGTCGGCTACTTTCTGATATGTCGAGGAAGTCGACAGTCTGAAATCGCCAGTGGCAAGCCGTCACTGATCGATCAAATGGTTCGACCTACTATCAGGAGGAACAATGCTGCTCCCCGTTGTTGGAAGTATGGCCGGTGCCGCTGTTGCCGCTCTGACCGTGATTCTCGGCATCATCATCGCGGTCATCTAGCTCCCCGAGCTGATCGATCGAGATCACGAAGCCGTCTCCGCAGAGAGGCGGCCTCGGCCGATTTTCTTATCGGCCGTAGATGTTCTACAGTCTCCACTCGGCAGTATGCGTGCACGCCGCTGCTCGATCAATTGATCAACCGACAAACAGGAGAAAAAATGCTGCTCCCCGGTGTTGGTAGTTTCCTCGGTGCTGCTGTCGCGGCCCTCGGCGTGATTCTGGCGATCATCATCGCCGTCGTCTAAATCGGTCGGCTTCGGCCAACTGAGTTCTGCATGCCTCCACGGTGAGGCGAAACCTCGGCCGAGTTTCCGAGGTCGAGGCAGTTAGACACACTGATCACCAAGCTCGACCGACAAACAGGAGGAACTGTGCTTCTGCCCGGTGTTGGTAGTTTTCTGGGTGCTGCCGTTGCGGCCCTCGGCGTGATTCTCGCAATCATCATCGCCGTCGTCTAGCTAGAAACCTCTCCGGCCTGCTGCGATCGAGATCGTGTCGGATACTCCGCAGAATCGAGCGTCCAACTGGCAGTCTCCGCGCCGGCCGAGATCATGAACACCTCCGGAGTGAGGTTGTTCGACATTCACCAGCCACACATTGGCAATGCTCGCCACTGCTCGTTGCAGTGGATCAATCCATAAACAGGAGGAAGAATGCTGCTCCCCGGTGTTGGTAGTTTTCTCGGTGCTGCTGTCGCGGCCCTCGGTGTGATTCTGGCGATCATCATCGCGGTCGTCTAGTTTGCACCCGCCCGGCTGGGCCCCTGCCTAGCTGGACAGATCGAGATCGTGCCGGACGCACTGCAGGCGTCCGGCACGTCTCGTTTTCCGGACAGACCGCTCGTGCACTTGAACGGCCCGATGTATTGCCTGCGCGTCTGCGTGGATGACTCTTGATGTCGTAACTCGGAGAATCCCACCCGCGCTCACCCGAGGAACGGTCGCGGATCCGCGCCGCTCGGTCTCCCCGAAAATGCTTGCCGCCCTGTCGGACAACTCCGCACGCCCACGCCGTCCGCGTACCTGCCTGTCCCGCACAGCAACTCGTACCCGGTAACGCAAAGGAGGACCGGGCGGCCGCGGTGCGGGCCTTACCCGGTCCTCCAGGACCGTCCAGCAGCTGGTGGTAGCGGTTTAGGCAGGCAAGCCCATGCCGCGCGCGAGCACCGGCCAGGACGCCTTCAGCTCGTCCTGCCAGTAGCCCCACGAGTGCGTGCCGGAATCGCGCAGCGCGTAGGTCGCCGGGATACCGAGTTCGTTCAGCCGCGTCCGCAGGTTCTGCGCGCAGTTGTTGGTGGCCGCCTCGATCATGCCGCCGATGATGATCTGATTCGCCAGCCCGCTCACGCCCGGCTGGGTATGCGGGCCATCCAGGGTGTCGTAACGACCCGGCAGGCCATTGCCCGAGGAGATGTACAGATCCGTGCCGCGCAGGCCCTCGGCATTGATATACGGATCATTGGCCAGCCATTCGGGCGATCCGGTCGGCCCCCACATGTTCTCGTGGTTGGCATTGCCGTATCCGTCGACCACGAATTTCACGAACCGGGAACCGAGCGGATCGCTGGTCTGGGCGCAGCCGCTGTATGCGGCGGCGGCTTTGTAGAGACCCGGCTTGGCGATCGGCAGGGCGAGCACGGTGGTGGCCGAGGTGGAGATGCCGGCGATCGAATTCACGCCATTGGTGCCGAGGGCCGCGTCGATCAGCGGGGGCAGTTCCTCGGTCAGATAGGTCTTCCACTTGTTGCGCCCGAGTACCGGGTCATCCTTGATCCAGTCGGTGTAATAACTGAACATGCCACCGATCGGCAACACCAGGTTCACGTTTTTGTCCGCCATGAACTCGCGGGCATCGCTCTGCGCCTGCCAGGAGGCGATGTCGATCCCGCCGCCGGCGCCACTCAGCAGATACAGCGCGGGGCGCGGTACCGAAGTATCGGCGGGCAGTTGGACCTCGACCGGAAAAGTCTTGTCCATTGCCGCGGAATAAACCTGAAGTCGGATATTGCGATCGTCCATGGACTCTGTGCCGGTTATCCGGGAACCGTCCGGAGAACTGACCGAAGTGTTCACGAGTTTCGCATCGGCGCTCGGATCGGCCGCGGCCGTCGATACACCCAGTGTGGTCATAGCGCAGGCGATCAGTCCGGACGCCGCGATGGTGGCTACGGAACGTGATCTGCGGGAGTTGTGCGCTTCTGCGTTTACGCTCCAATTCATAGGACAAGCTTTTAGCACGTCGCGAGTACGGTTCGTGCGGCGACACGATGTAATGTCCGAATTACGTAGAATGCCTTACGAACTGGTCAGTTGACATGCGGCCGTATCGGTTCCCGCCATGGGGCGCAACGATGTTCGACGCGCCAACGGTCCCTGACCTGTCCGTACGGAAATAATTCGAGCGATCCGCCCATGTCCGGCAGGCAAATGGAGCTCGGCGAATGCGGGGTGAACGTGCGCTTACCGGACGTGGCCGGAGGCTCGCGGAATTCCTTGGGTACCATCACCGCCGGGGTATTCAGCCCCGAACATCCGATCGAGCTCTCCGAAGGGTGAATTCATGAAGATGCTCAACCCGCGTTACGCCTTCGCCTCTCTCGCCATCAGCGGGATCGCCGCAGGTGCTTCGTTGTTCGGAACGGGAATTGCGTCGGCGGATATGATCGGCGATCTGTCACCGCTGCTCACCTCGCAGTGCTCCTTCACGCAAATCGACGCCGCGATCCACGCGGAACTGCCGGAGATGGCCGCGCGCCTGGACGCCTCGCCGATGCAGAAGGGCATGCTGAAGATGGCCTACGAGGTCGCGCCGGAAATGCGGGCGAACACGCTGCAGCAGCTGGTCGGCCAGAAGCTGACCAACGGCCTGGACCAGGCGATGGGTGAGAGCCCGGACCTCGGCGCCAAGATGGGCCGGGTCGGCGCGACCTGCGACACGTACGCCCAGTAGTTCCGCTCCACCAGTAGTACCGAGCAGCAGCAGGATGACTTAGCGGATGACTTAGCAGGTAGTAGGTGGGCAGGTCGGCGTTCGCGCCTGGCGGGGACGCCACCGGCCCTGCCCTGATCAGCACCTTCCGCGCACAAGATCACCTGACCCTAGGATCGCAGCATGCCCGTTTCCACCACTGCTGCCACGGCCACCGGGTTGTGCGCGTTCATCGACGAGTCGCCCTCGCCCTTCCACGTCTGCCGCACGCTGGCCGCCGAATTGGACGCCAACGGCTTCACCCGGCTCGACGAATCGGCGTCGTGGCCAGCGGACGGCCCGAGCAAGCATTACGTGGTGCGCGGCGCCTCGCTGATCGCGTGGGCGAGTGCGGACGCCGCGGGCGTGACCCCGTTCCGGGTGGTCGGCGCACACACCGACAGCCCGAACCTGCGGGTCAAGCAGCATCCCGATCTGACCTCGGCCGGCTGGCAGCTGGTCGGCCTGGAACCCTACGGCGGCGCGTGGCTCAATTCCTGGCTGGATCGCGAGCTCGGCCTCTCCGGCCGGCTCAGCGTGCGGGATGGAAACACGGTGCGGGAGAAGCTGGTTCGCATCGACGAGCCGATCCTGCGGGTGCCGCAGCTGGCCATTCACCTGTCCGACGACCGCAAGGGCGTCACGCTGGATCCGCAGCGGCACGTCAACGCGGTGTGGGGGGTCGGCGGCGAGCCGCGCTCGTTCCTCGCCTTCGTGGCCGAGCACGCGGAGGTCGATCCGGCCGCGCTGCTCGGCTGGGAACTGATGACGCACGATCTCGCGCCGAGCCGGATCGTCGGCCGCGACCAGGATCTGGTCAGCGCGCCCCGGCTGGACAACCAGGGCACCTGCTACGCGGGCCTGCACGCCTTCCTCGCCGCGAGCGCGGAACCGGGCGCGGCCATTCCGGTGTTCGCCACCTTCGACCACGAGGAGGTCGGCAGCCAGTCCGATCGCGGCGCCCAGTCCGATCTGCTGCCGACCGTGCTGGAGCGGATCGTGCTGTCCCGCGGTGGCGACCGGTCCGAATACTTTGCGGCGCTTGCCGGTTCGGTCTGCGCCTCCGGCGACATGGCGCACGCGACGCATCCCAACTACGCCGAGCGGCACGAGCCCGCGCACCGGATCCAGGTGAACGGCGGGCCGGTGCTCAAGGTCAACCAGAACCTGCGCTACGCCACCGACGCCGTCGGCGCGGGCGCGTTCGCGCTGGCCTGTGCGCAGGCCGGAGTTCCGTTGCAGCGCTACGTGCATCGCGCCGATCTGCCGTGCGGATCGACCATCGGGCCGATGACCGCCGCGGGCACCGGCATGACGACGGTCGACGTGGGCGCGGCCCAGCTGGCCATGCATTCGGCGCGCGAAATGATGGGCGCCGCGGACGTCGCGGCCTATGCCGCGGCGCTGGCCGCTTTCCTCACGCCCGCCGTCACCGGGTGATAGGTCGCCACCGCGACGACGAACACCGCGAGGGTGGCGAGGACGTAACTGCTGCCGATGAGCTGTTGCCACCAGGCCCAGCCGAGTTCCTTGTCCTCGGAGTGCGGCAGCAGCCATTGCGGCCCGATGATGAACATGACGGTCAGCAGCCCGACCGAGCCGAGGAACAGCGGGCTGCGCCGGCCGCGCACGATCGCGTCCGCGGTCACCACCAGCGCGGGCGCGATCCACACCCAGTGGTGCGACCAGGAGACCGGCGAAACCAGCAGCACCGCCGCGGCATTCACCAGCAGCGCGGCCACGTTCGCGCCCGCCTCGATCAGCCTGCGCATCCAGATCGCGGCCAGCCCGATCGCCACCAGCGACAGCGCGATCCAGAGCACGGTGGCCACCGAGTCGGCGACGCCCAGCCGGAAGGTCAGGCCCTTGATCGACTGGTTGCCGGCGAAGTACGGCGGCCCGATCCGGCCGGTGTCGGCCAGGGTGTGGAACCAGTACTCGGCCGAATCACTCGGGAACAGCAGGAAACCCAGGCCTACCGCGCCGATCGCGGAGACGACCAGCGTGCCCGCGGCCTTCCAGTCTTTGCGCAGCAGGAAGTACAGCAGGTACCCGCCAGGGATCAGCTTCACCGACACCGCGATGCCGATCAGCATGCCGCGCGGCCAGAAGGGCTTGCGCACCAGGCAATCCAGCGTGATGGCGGCCATCAGCACCAGGTTGATCTGGCCGAAACCGAAGGTCTGGCGCAGCGGTTCGAACGTTTGCAGCAGCGCGACCGCGCCGATCACGATCGTCACGACGGTGACCCGGGGCAGCTCGGGCCGGATCCGCGCGAGTACCACCCACAGCGTCGCGCCCAGGCTGGCCAGCGAGGTCACCAGGACCAGCACCTCGGCCACCGGCAGCGGGATCAGCGCGAGCGGCGCGAAGAACAGCGCGGCCAGCGGGGGATAGGTGAACGGCAGTCCGATGCCCGCGACCGGCGGCATCGGCCCGTACAGCTCGCCGTCGTCCAGCCAGACCCGGGCGCCGTTGCGGTACACCTGCAGATCGATATAGCCGGACCACCAGTGGACCAGTAGCGAGAGCACCGCCGACGCGGCGAACAGGCCGATCGCGGCCAGCAGCCAGTGCAGCTGCTCGCGCGAGAGTGGAACGCGCCCGGACGCGGCGGGTTCGGCGGCGGTCGGTTCGGCGGACGCACCGCCGGTCAGGTTCTTCGAGGCAACCGGCTCAGCGGAATCCGCAACCCCCGATCGTTCGTTCACGGGCCCAGAGTATCTGTGACCGTGGTGTGACCCCCGTCGGCGCGCGCGATCCCGCCCGCGGCCTGTGACCTCGCGCACAGGAATACGGCGAACCGGGCGGGATGCCGATGCGCCACGCTGCCCATCGACCGCCACAGCTAAACTTCCAGGCGAATCCCCAGCTTCGCGTTCCCGGCCCGACCGGATCATGTCGAAAGGACGCTGTATCCCGTGACTTCGCAGGTCGACACCGTCAGCGCAGCCGCAGCAACTCCCGACGTGCCGCAACCCTATAAAGAGCTGGGTCTGAAGGACGACGAGTACGCCCGCATCAAGAAAATTCTCGGCCGTCGGCCGACCGACGCCGAACTGGCGATGTACTCGGTGATGTGGAGCGAGCACTGCTCCTACAAGTCGTCGAAGGTGCACCTGCGCTACTTCGGCCAGACCACCACCGAGGAGATGCGCTCCTCGATGCTGGCCGGCATCGGCGAGAACGCGGGCGTGGTCGACATCGGCGACGGCTGGGCCGTCACCTTCAAGGTGGAGAGCCACAACCACCCGTCCTATGTCGAGCCGTATCAGGGCGCGGCGACCGGCGTCGGCGGCATCGTGCGCGACATCATGGCGATGGGCGCCCGGCCGATCGCGGTCATGGATCAGCTGCGCTTCGGCGCGGCGGACGCGGCCGACACCCGGCGCGTGGTCGACGGTGTGGTGCGCGGCGTGGGCGGTTACGGCAACTCGCTCGGCCTGCCGAACATCGGTGGCGAGACCGTGTTCGACCCGTCCTACCAAGGCAATCCGCTGGTGAACGCGCTGTGCGCGGGCGTGATGCGGGTCGAGGACCTGCACCTGGCCTTCGCCTCCGGCACCGGCAACAAGATCATTCTGTTCGGCGCGCGCACCGGCCTGGACGGCATCGGCGGCGTCTCCGTGCTGGCCTCGGACACCTTCTCCGGGGACGAGTCCGGCACCGGCCGCAAGAAGCTGCCCAGCGTGCAGGTCGGCGACCCGTTCACCGAGAAGGTGCTCATCGAGTGCTGTCTCGAGCTGTACGCGGCCAAGCTGGTGGTCGGCATCCAGGACCTCGGCGGCGCCGGGCTGTCCTGTGCCACTTCCGAACTCGCGGCCGCCGGCGACGGCGGCATGCACATCGACCTGGAAAAGGTGCCGATGCGCGCCACCGGGATGAACCCGGCCGAGGTGCTCTCCAGCGAATCGCAGGAGCGCATGTGCGCCGTGGTCACCCCGGAGAACGTGGATGCGTTCATGGCGGTGTGTCGCAAGTGGGACACCCTGGCCACGGTGATCGGCGAGGTCACCGACGGTGACCGCCTGGTCATCACCTGGCACGGCGAGACCGTGGTCGACGTGCCGCCGCGCACCGTCGCGCACGAGGGCCCGGTGTACGAGCGCCCGGTGCAGCGTCCGGACGAGCAGGACGCGCTGATCGCGGACAGCACCGACAAGCTGGCCCGCCCGAAGACCGGCGACGAACTGCGCGCGACCCTGTTGCAGATGCTGGCCAGCCCGCAGCTGTGCAGCCGCAAGTGGATCACCGAGCAGTACGACCGCTACGTGCGCGGCAACACGGTGCTCGCCGAGCACGCGGACGCGGGCGTCATCCGGATCGACGAGGAGACCGGCCTCGGCATCGCGCTGGCCACCGACGCGTCCGGTCGCTACACCAAGCTGGATCCGTACACCGGCGCGCAGCTCGCGCTGGCCGAGGCCTTCCGCAATGTCGCCACCACCGGCGCCACCCCGAAGGCGGTCACCAACTGCCTGAACTTCGGTTCGCCAGAGGATCCGGGCGTGATGTGGCAGTTCCAGCAGGCCGTGCGCGGCCTCGCGGACGGCTGTGTGGCGCTTGGCATTCCGGTTACCGGCGGCAACGTCAGCTTCTACAACCAGACCGGGCAGACCGCCATCCTGCCGACCCCGGTGGTCGGCGTGCTCGGCGTGATCGACGACGTGCACCGGCGCATCCCGACCGGGCTCGGCCTGGAGCCGGGGGAGACGCTGATCCTGCTCGGCGATACCCGCGACGAATTCGGCGGCTCCATCTGGTCGCAGGTCGTGCACGATCACCTCGGCGGTGTGCCGCCGGTGGTCGACTTCGCCCGCGAGCAGCTGCTGGCCGAGGTGCTCACCGCGGGTTCGCGCGACGGCATGATCAGTGCCGCGCACGACCTTTCGGAGGGCGGGCTGATCCAGACCGTCGTCGAGGCGGCGCTGGCCGGCGAAACCGGTTGCCGGGTGCTGCTGCCCGAGGATGCCGATCCGTTCGTGACGCTGTTCTCCGAGTCCGCCGGTCGCGTGCTGGTCGCGGTGCCGCGTTCGGAGGAGACCCGGTTCACTAAGATGTGCACCGCCCGCGGCCTGCCGTGGACGCGTATCGGCGTGGTCGACCAGGGCACGGATTCGGTCGAGGTGCAAGGACAGTTCTCCGTCCCCATGGACGAGCTGCGGGCCGCGCACGAGGGCACGCTGCCGAAGTTGTTCGGGGCAAGCGCGATCTGATGGCGCCCGAGGCTGAAGCGGTCTCAACGCGTCTGGCCGGTGGTGCCGGCGACATCGTCGGCACTGTCGAGCGCTTCTTCCGCCCGAACTACGTCGGGCTGGTCGTGGCCACGCTGTTCTTCTCGTTGTCGCTGACGCCGTCGCTGCTGCCCCGGGACTGGCTGTTCGAGGGGCTGATCGGCGGGGTCAACGCGGCCATCGGGTACGGCGTGGGCTGCCTGCTGGAGTGGGCGTTCCGTAGCTGGGTCCGGCCGCGACTACCCGCCTCCGTGACAAAGGTTTTCGCCGATCTGCCCAGCTGGGTGCCCGGTGCGGTCAAGGCGCTCGTGGTGGTTGCCTGCGTGGTGGTCGCGATCGTGATGCTGATCCAGTCGGCGCGCTGGCAGCGCGAGATCACCGAGCTGATGGGCATGGACGACACCACGACCACCGGCTTCCTGCGCACCGGCGCGCTGAGTGCGGCGGTGATCGCGCTGGTGATCGGGGTGTTCCGCGCCGTGCGGTGGCTGGTGCGCTGGGTGGCCGGCGAGCTGACCGAGTGGGTGCACATCCCGCGAAAGTTCGCGCTGCCCATCGGGTTCCTGATCGTCACCATCCTCGCGGTCACGCTGTTCAACGGCGTGCTCGCCAAAGGCTTTTTCGCGGTGGCGAATTCGGCGTTCAGCGTGCGCAACAGTCACACCTCACCCAATGCCGTGCAGCCGCAGCTGCCCGAACGTTCCGGCAGCCCGAGCTCGCTGGCCAAGTGGGAGACGCTCGGCTCGGAGGGCCGCTGGTTCGTCTCCTACGTGCCGACCGCGGACGACATCGCCAGGGTCACCGGCAAACCCGCGCGCGAACCGATCCGGGTCTACACCGGACTGGAATCGGCGGACAGCCCGGAGGCGCAGGCCGAGCTGGCCGTCGCCGAACTCGAGCGCACCGGCGCGTTCGAGCGGAAGGCGCTGGTGGTGGTGACCACGACCGGCACCGGCTGGGTCGACTCGACCAGCGCCGAATCCGTCGAGATGATGTACGGCGGGGATACCGCGATCGTCGCCACCCAGTATTCGTATCTGCCCAGCGTGCTGTCGTTCCTCTCGGACAAGGCCAAGGCGACGCGGATGGGAAAGCTGGTGTTCGACAAGGTCTATGAGCACTGGTCGGCGCGGCCGGCGCAGGCCAGGCCGAAGCTGCTGGTCTACGGCGAGAGCCTCGGCTCGCAGGGGTCGGAGGGCGCGTTCAACGGCCTGGCCGACCTGCGCACCAAGGCCGACGGGGTGCTGTGGGTCGGGCCGCCCAACTCGAACCGGCTGTGGGGCGAGTTCGTCGCCCGCCGGGATCCGGGCTCGCCCGAGGTATTGCCGACCTACGCGGACGGACTCGTGGTGCGCTTCGCCGACGGCCGCGGCGATCTGTGGCAGCCGTCGAGCACCTGGCTCACCCCGCGCATCGCCTATCTGCAACACGCGTCCGATCCGGTGGTCTGGTGGTCGCCGGATCTGCTGTTCAACGAGCCGGATTGGCTGCGCGAGCCGCGCGGCTCGGACGTGTCGCCGACCATGGCGTGGTATCCGATCGTCACGTTCTGGCAGGTCGCGGCGGACCTGCCGAACGCGCAGGGCGTCACCGACGGGCACGGCCATCGCTACGGCACGCTGGTGCTCGACGCCTGGGCCGCGCTGGCCGAACCGCCGGACTGGTCCGCGGACCTGTCCGACCGGATCCGGAACTACTTGGAGCAGTCCGCGATTCGGGAACGCTCGCTCAAATGAGTTGGTAGGACGCGGACCTGGGCGGACCTGGACCCCTCGTGCACCGGGCCCGCCCAGGCGCGTCAGGTCACGGTGTTGAACGGATCGTGCTCTGCGAGCAGCTTTTCCAGCCGTGCCTGATCGATGCGACCGTGCACGGTCGCGGCCTCGTGCTGGTCACGCACCACCTTCGCCAGGCTGAAGGTGCTGGTCACCAGGAACAGCAGCGACATCGCGAGAAACCCGCGCTGCCACATGTCCAGTGGGAGATAGCAGATGCCGACGCCGACCCCGAAGAAGCTGACGCCGAACGCGATCGCGGCTTGCGCGATGAAGGCCGAAGTGGTTTTCGACTGGGCGTTGGGAGTGCTCATGCGAGAAATTCTGCCGACACGCGCAGGCGGGCAACCGTGTACAACTACTCGAGCGGCCTGGGTAGTTGCCGGTCGGCAGTGATCTGCGTCTACGCCACCGCGTGGCGGCCAGGGCATCGCCGCGCCGACGGTACCGGAACGCCATACTGTTCGGGTGCTCGAGTCCGCCTCCACCCTGACGAAGCTGCGTGCGCGCGGCGTCGTCATCGTGCGGCGCGCGGAGGACATCATCGATCTGAACTATGTCGGGCTGGTCTTCGCGACGGTGTTCTTCGTGCTGTCGGTGACGCCGTCGCTGCTGCCGCGGGACTGGCTGTTCCAGGGGCTGATCAGCGGGATCAACGCCGCGCTCGGTTATGGCGTCGGCTGCGTGCTGGAGTGGTTGTTCCGGCTGTGGGTGCGGCCGCGGCTGACCAAGATTGCGCCGCCGCCGACCTGGGTGCGCTACGCGGTGAAGTCGGCGGTCCTGATCACCGCCGCGCTCAATGCGGCGCTGATGCTGGTCCAGTCGGCGCGCTGGCAGCGCGAGATCACCGCGCTGATGGGCATGGAGGGCACCACCACGCCGGCCTATCTGCGCACCGGATTGCTGAGTCTGTCCGTCGGCATGGCGGTCGTCGCGGTGTATCGGACGGTGCGCGAGATCATCCGGTTCCTGGCCCGCCTGCTCAACAAGTGGGTGCGGGTGCCGCGCGAATTGGCGCCGGCCGCCGGGTTCCTCGTGCTGGTGGTGCTGGCCGTGACCATCTTCAACGGCGTCGCCTCGCGGGCCTTCTTCGCGGTGGCGAACTCGGCGTTCAGCGTGCGCAACGACCACAGCTCGGCGAACGCGATCCAGCCGGTGCAGCCCGAACGTTCCGGCAGCCCGGCCTCGCTGGCGAAGTGGGAGACCCTCGGATACGAAGGGCGCTGGTTCGTTTCGCACGGGCCGACCGCGAGCAAGATCAGCGAGGTGACCGGCAAGCCGGCCCGCGAGCCGATCCGCGCCTATGTCGGACTGGAATCGGCCGAGGCCGACCAGGAGCCGGCCGAACTGGCCGCCGCCGAACTCGAGCGCACCGGCGCGTTCGACCGGAAGGTGCTAGTCGTGGTGACCACCACCGGCACCGGCTGGGTGAACGGCATGGCGGCCGCCGCGGTCGAGTACATGTACGGCGGCGACAGCGCGATCGTCGCCTCGCAGTATTCGTATCTGCCCAGCGTGCTGTCGTTCCTCGCGGACCGCAGCAAGGCCGCGACCGCGGGCCGGGCCATGTTCGACGCGATCTACGCGCACTGGCGCGCGCGGCCGCCGGAACAGCGGCCGAAGCTGCTGGTGTACGGGGAGAGCCTGGGCTCGCAGGGGTCCGAGGCCGCCTTCGACGGGCTCGCGGATCTGCGAACCAAGGTGGACGGCGCGCTGTGGGTCGGGCCGCCGAACTCGAATCGACTATGGGAACAGTTCGTTTCGCGGCGCGACCCCGGCTCGCGCGAGGTCGAGCCGGTGTACGCGGACGGACTGGTGGTGCGATTCGCCTCGGACAGCGCCGATCTCGCCCGCCCGTCCACCGAGTGGCGGCCGCCGCGGATCGCCTACCTACAGCACGCGTCCGACCCGATCGTCTGGTGGTCGACGGATCTCATTTTCTCCCAGCCGGATTGGCTGTCCGAGCCGCGCGGCGCGGACGTGTCCTCGCAGATGCGCTGGTGGCCGTTCGTGACCTTCTGGCAGGTCGCCGCCGATCTCACCAATGCCCAGGGCGTCACCGACGGGCACGGGCACCGCTACGGCAGCCTGGTGCTCGATGGGTGGGCGGCGATCGCCGCGCCGCCGGATTGGACCGCGGCGATGTCCGACCGGATCCGGGCGGAGATCGAGGCGGCCGAGGACTTCGAGCGGAAGACCAAATGAGTAAGGTTCCGGAAACTGTTGCCGCCGTGGTTATTCCGTTGACCTGGAGCAACTGGGTGTTGCCGCGGCTCGGGCTCGGCGTGCGCGGCCGGACCGCCGCCAACGCGGCATTCGCCACCGGCTACGGCGCAACTTTTCACGGATCGCCGAATTGGTTCTCGGCGAAAGGGTTTCGGTACGGCGCGGTTGCGGCCGCGCTGGTTTCCGCTGGTTACGGTGTGGCACTGGCGATTCCGTCGGTGCGGAGCAAGTTGCACGAGTTCGACGATCGTGGGCCGGAGGTATCGCCGGCCGAATGGATCGCGGTGCATATCCCGATCGGTACGGTCTACAGCGAAGAGCTGATCTTTCGCGCCACGCTGGATCCGTTGCTGGACAACACGTTCGGCACTCGGGCCGGATCGGTTCTCGGTGCGTTGACCTTCGGCCTCTGGCATGTGCACCCGGCTCGGGCCGCGGGCGACGGCATCCCGGTCACGGTCGCCGCGACGGCCGCGGGCGGGGTCGCGCTGGGCCGGCTGCGCCGGCGCACCGGCAGCGCCACCGCCCCGGCTCTGCTGCACCTGGCCGTCAACGTCGGCGGTGCCGTGGCGCCCCGCATCGCCCGGCTCCTCGGCACGTCCGCGAAGCCGTAGTTCCGCGAGGTCGTGCTCACGTCTGTCGGCGCGATTTTTCCGTAGCGACGCCTCCGAATCTGTCGATCCGCTGCTCTGAAGAGCCGTCGATATCCCGTTGATCAGCCAAAACGTGGAAGTGCGTCATGCGCTATTGCGCACAACGTTCCGCTGTGCGTACAGTGTTCGCAACGGAGAACAACGTACGGCAGATCAGATTCAGAGCAGGGAGAAGAACATGTCGAGCAACGTGAACTGGAGCGCCGAGGGCGACTGGAAAGTGCAGGGCGAGTGGGGCGGCGCGGACTCGGCCGGGCGCGATTTCTCGGTCGCGCGGTGGCAGCAGCGCCTCGACGAGCTCCGGATCGCCAACCACGTGCCCGGCGCGGCGCTGGCCATCCTGGTCGACGGCAAGGTCTACGAGATCGCCAGCGGCGTCCTGCATCGGGGCACCGGCGTTCCGGTCAGCACCGACTCGGTGTTCCTGTGCGGCTCGGTCGCCAAGGTCTACACCGCGACGATGATCATGCGCCTGGTCGATCAGGGCAAGCTCGATCTGGACGCCGCCGTGGTCGACGTGCTGCCCGAGTTCGGCACCCCGGACGAGGAAGCCACCGCGGTGATCACCATCCGGCAGCTGCTCAACCACACGGGTGGGGTGACCAACGACTTCGCCTTCGACGGTGGGCGCGGTGACAACTGCCTGGCCGAATATGTCCGGGCCGCACGGGAAGTCGCGCTGGACTGCAAGCCGGGCACGGCGATGTCCTACGGCAGCCTCGGTTACGTGGTGCTCGGCCGGGTCATCGAGGTGCTGACCGGCACGACCTTCGACCAGGCCGTGCAAGACCTGCTCGCCACGCCGCTCGGCCTCGACCACCTGGTGACGCTGCCGGAGCAGGCGCTGAAATTCCGCACCGCGATGAGCCACCTCGGCGAACCGGGGCAGTACCCCGATCCGGCGCCGGAGTGGGACCTCATGCCGCGCTCGTTCGCGCCGGCCGGGCGGGTCATCAGCTCGGCGGGGGACATGGTGCGGTTCGCGCGCCTGCACCTGGAGGGTGGTCGCGCCGCCGGCGGAACGGCGGTGCTGACTCCGGAAACCGTTGCGGCGATGCAGAATCTGGAGGTCGAGGTGCCGGACAAGTGGACCGTCAGCGCGGACGGCTGGGGGCTGGGCTGGACGCTCTACGACTGGAACGGCATCAAGGGCTTCGGCCACGACGGCGCCGCGATCGGCCAGTACGCGTACCTGCGGGCGGTCCCCGAGGCGGGAGTCGCCGTCGCGCTGCTCACCAATGGTGGTGGCGCGCGCCAGCTTTACGCGGCGCTGTTCCGCGAACTGCTCGCCGAGCTGGCCGGAGTCGAGATGCCCGAGCCGTTCGCTCCGGCCGACCCGCCGGTTCCGGTGTCCATCGATCCGTTCGTCGGCACCTACCTGCGGGCGGGCGTGGTCATCACGGTCAGTAAGCAGGACGACGGCTCCGCCCACATGCTGTACGAATTCGTCGACGGCATGAAGGACATGTCCCCGCCGCTGAGCATGGAGCTCACCCCGGTCTCGGCGACGGTCTTCGCGGCCTCGGGCGCGGGTCCCTCCTTCAGTGAGGACTACATGCCCGTCGTCTTCGAGACCCTGGACGACGGCACCGAAGCCTGCTTCGTCGGCATGCGGGTCACCCCCAAGCAGCCGGCCGGCGCGCACTGATCATTCGCGAAAACCGAAGGGCCGGGCCACTACCCGGCCCTTCGGCATGCGCAAAACAGGTCAGGCGTCGGTCTTCGCGGTCCGGGTCGCGGCGCGGGCGGCGAGCAAGGCGCTGTTGATGGAGATTTCACCGCGCATCCCCGGCGCGGCGACCTGGTCGCCGATCAGATAGACGTCATCGCCGCGATCGATGGCGGGCCGGTCGCGCCAGGTCTGGCCGGGCAGATCGAGCGCACCGGTGCGGCCCTTCGCCGTCGCGGAACGCTGGAAGGTGGCGCGGTCCCGCCAGCCGGGCACGACGGTGTCGGCGAACAGCTCCAGCCGGGTCAGCGTCATGCTGGCGGATTCGCCGGTGCGCGTGGGCATCTGGAGCTGGAACAGCGATTCGCCCGGCGGCGCGATGGTGTCGTCCTGCATGGTGTAACTCTCGTGGAGGCCGCCTTCGTCGAGATCGAACACCAGGGTGCGGTCGCCGCGCGACGCGGGGACGGCGATATCGAGCAGGGCGCAATGACCGCTGGTCCAATGCAGGCTGTCGTCACCGAGCAGCGTTCGGGCCGCGTTCAGATCGGTGGCGACGATGACCGGTCCGCCGGTGGGCAGCCGGTCGATCCGTGCGCCGGTTTCGATGGCGCCGCCGAGTTCGGTTGCGTGCGCGGCCATCTGATCGATCACCCGCTGCCAGCCGCCGCGTACCCAGCGCACGGCCGGCACGTTCGCACCGAAGACGCGCTGGAACAGTTCCCACACGAAGGCAGCGGAGAGCCGGCCGGTATCGGCGTCATAGGTCACCACGCTGATCGCGTTGGCCAGCTGCTCGGCGGTGGGCTCGCCCCACCGATCCGCGGCCCAGCCGCGGAAGTCCAGGTCGACCGGCGCGGTGAGCCGGCCGCGCGCCTGCGCCCGCAGCATCCGCACCGGCGGCAGCGATCGCACGCGGCCCCCGACCCGGAAACCCGCGCGCGCCCAGTCGCCGAGCCGCGGCCAGCCGAGATCGCCGACGAATCCGCGCTGCTTCAGCCAGGCGTAATGCGGGCCGTCGGCATAGAAGACGTGCGCACCGTCGTGCACGACATACGGTGGGGCAGTGGCGCGTCCGCGCCCGCCCAGGGTCTGATGCGCCTCGTACAGCCGGACCGGGGCGCCGGTTTCGGCGACCGCGATGGCCGCCGTCAATCCGGCCAGGCCCCCGCCGATCACCGTGACATGCGTGTTCATGGTGTTCCCTCTCCCTTATTCGTCCGTCCAATGCAGCCGGGCGACAACCATTTCGGCGATGGACCGCAGATAGCGATCGGGATCGACCGCGGTCGGGTGGTGGCCGCCGAAGGTGTCGCTGATCAGCCAGTAGTGCGCGACCGCGCCGACGATCACCGCGGCGGCGGACTCCCAATCCTCCCGCGACTCGGGATCGGTGAGTTCGGCCAGCCCGCGCAGCACCGCCGAGACGAAGACCGAGTACTCCTCGCGCCGGAACACCTCGAGCACGTCCGTGCCGATCGAGTTGTCGCGCATCAGGATTCGGTTGACGTCGCGGTCGTGCTCGAGCCGGGCCAGGCCGATCCGGAACAGCAGGGTCAGCTTGTCCGCGGTCGAGCCGCGCGGCTCCAGCGATTCGAGCCAGGCCAGCACGGAGAAGTCCGGCGCGAGGAAGGCCGCCCATTCGCCCCGCTCGGTCAGCCGCGATCGGACCGCCTCGACCAGCAGCTCGTCCTTGGACTTGAAGTGCCGGTACATCGCCCCCGACCCACCCGAGAGCCCCGCGGCCCGCTCGATCTGGGTCACCGTGGTCCGCGCGAATCCCTGCTCCCCGAACAGGCGCAACGCCGCCGCGATGACGCGATCCCGCGTGGAGTCAGCCATGACACACCCCGATAAGTAATTGCTTACTTACTGTAAGAGCGAGCGATCCGGTCGCACAACCCTTTCCGCGATCCCGCACCTCCCGACCGGCCGCGGACCTGCCCTGAGCCGGTAATCTCGGCCGGGTGGCAAGACAATCGGTGAGTCCGGCAGAGCTGCGCTCAGCAGTGGACGCAGTCAGCGAATGGCTCCGCGACGACTCGGTCGCCGCCCCCGCGCGTACCGAACTCGCGGCCGCGGTGCGCACGACCGCCCGCACCCTGGCCGCCTCCGCCCCCGGCCATTCGGTCGAGGTCCGCGTCCCCCCGTTCGTCGCCGTCCAATGCATCGAAGGCCCGCGCCACACCCGCGGCACCCCGCCGAACGTCGTCGAAACCGACCCCCGCACTTGGCTTCTCCTGGCCACCGGCCTGCTCGATTTCGCCACCGCCCTCGACTCCGGCGCCCTCACCGCCTCGGGTAGCCGCGCCCCCGAAGTCGCGCACTGGCTTCCGATCGCCCGCGCCGAGGACTGACCTACCGGCGAATCAGGCGGCGGCGCGGTTGCTGCTGCGGTGCAGGCCCTTGCGGTCGTAGAAGCGGGAGATCACGGCGCCGAAGAGCAGGCCGATGGCGAGGCCGAGGACGGCCATCCAGACGCCGCGGCTGAGGCCGGCTTCGAAGCTGGCGTCGAAGTAGAGGATGGCGCGGACGCCGAGGAAGACCTGGTGCATCGGTTCGAACGAGGCCAGCCAGCCGAAGTACTGCGGGGTTGCCTCGATCGGGACGGTGCCACCGGAGGACGGCAGGCCGAGAATGATGAACAGGATCAGGTTCACCAGCAGGCCGGCCGAGCCGATGGCGGCCAGCGTGGACAGGCCGGTGACGCCGACGGCGATGATGGCCAGCGCGCTGTAGAGGAACAGGGCCAGCGGGTGATCGATCGGCATGTCCAGGATCTTGCCGACGATCAGGAAGACGGCCGAGACGATGTTCGCGGTCACCACCATCACGCCCCACTTGATCAGCAGGGTGCGGAAGCGGGAGATCGGCGTCGGCGGATAGTGCACGAACCACGGCCCGTATTCGGTGGGGATGAACCCGAGCTGGGCGTCGATCATGGTGTGGATGACCATCGCGCCGACCACCCCGGCGAGCAGCAACAGCAGCGAGTAGAAGAACGCGCTGAGCCCCTGGCCGGTGCCGTCGGGCAGCGGATGGTACTGCTGGACAACGACTTTCACCGGATCCGCGAGCGCGACCCGAGCCGCGCCGGACAGCTCGGGCGCCGGCGGCCCACCGGGCTGCGGCTTCAGCTGCTCGGTCACCTGATCGGTGAGCTGCTTGCCGACCTGCTTGTTCACCTCGGTCAGCGCCTGATTGCCGACCCGCAGCACGATCTGGGTGCCGAACGCGCCGGTGCGCGGATTGGTCTGCATGGTGATGATCGGGCGTTCCATCTCACCCGGAATCACGCTGCCGACCCCGAGGATGCCGAGCCGCTTGCTGAAGTCGCCCGGAATGATGAGCGCGCCGTAGACCTCGCCGGACTGCATCTGCCGCTCGGATTCGCTGATGCTGAGCACCCGCAGGTCGACCTTGTCCGCAGGCACCCCCTTCGCCAGCGCGTCGGTGATCTGGTTACCGAAGTTCACCTGCTGCTGACGATCGGCGGTTTTGATGACATCGCCCACATCTTGGTTCACCAGCGCGATCGGAAAATCGTGCAGATTCTTCTCCGGATCGACGACGTAATCCAGATACATGATGCCGAGCAACGCGGTCAGCAGTGTGAGCACGGCCATCGGAAACAGCACCATGCGCGCCCACGGCCTGCGTGGCGGCGGGGTTGTCCCGGTGGTCGATCCCGTCCCGCTGCCTGAATCCGCGCTGTCGGTAGTCGTCACGGCTCGCACCGTAACAGCTGCCGAGGCCGAATTTCCCGGTCCGCACGCCACGCCGATTGCTGCTCGTATGCGGTGGGGGTGATCGTGATCGAACTTTCACCCGTAGACTGGGTGCTGCCCCCAGCCCGCCCGAACAGGGAGCAAACGGTGACCAAGGCCGAACTGCCGGTTGACGCTATTTCCGCCACCTCCGATCAGGTCGAGAACGAGCCACGCGAAGAGTGTGGTGTGTTCGGAGTCTGGGCGCCGAGCGAGGACGTGGCGAAGCTCACGTACTACGGCTTGTACGCGCTGCAACACCGCGGGCAGGAGGCGGCGGGCATCGCGGTATCCGACGGTTCACAGATCCTGGTCTTCAAGGATCTCGGGCTGGTCAGTCAGGTATTCGACGAGCAGACGCTGGCCGCCATGCCGGGCCACATCGCCGTCGGGCACTGCCGTTACTCCACCACCGGCGGCGTGACCTGGGAAAACGCCCAGCCCATCTTCCGCACCACCTCGGTCGGTTCCGGACTTGCCCTGGGGCACAACGGCAATCTGGTCAACACCGCCGAATTGGCAGGCCGGGCAAGGGAATACGGACTCATCGGCGCGACGGTGGCCAACGGCCGCCCGCAGCCGATCGCCGCGACGTCGGACTCCGACGTGATCACCGCGCTGCTCGCGCACGCCTCCGCCGACTCCAGCATCGAGCAGGCCGCGATGGAGTTGCTGCCGACCCTGAAGGGCGCGTTCTGCCTGACCTTCATGGACGAGCACACCCTCTACGCCGCGCGTGACCCGCACGGCGTGCGCCCGCTGTGCCTGGGCAGGCTCGACCGTGGCTGGGTTGTTGCCAGCGAAACCGCCGCGCTGGACATCGTCGGCGCCGCGTTCGTCCGGGAGATCGAACCCGGCGAACTGCTGGCGATCGATGCCGACGGCGTGCGGTCGATGCGCTTCGCCAACCCCGAACCCAAGGGCTGCGTCTTCGAATTCGTCTACCTGGCCAGGCCGGACAGCACCATCTCCGGCCGCTCGGTGCACGCCACCCGGGTCGAGATCGGCCGACTATTGGCCAAGGAGCATCCGGTCGACGCCGACCTGGTGATCCCGGTGCCCGAATCCGGTACTCCGGCCGCGGTCGGTTACGCGCAGGGCTCCGGCGTGCCCTACGGCCAGGGCCTGATGAAGAACGCCTATGTCGGACGCACCTTCATCCAGCCGAGTCAGACCATTCGCCAGCTCGGCATCCGGCTCAAGCTCAATCCGCTGCGCGAGGTCATCCGCGGCAAGCGGCTCATCGTGGTGGACGACTCGATCGTGCGCGGCAACACCCAGCGCGCACTGATCCGCATGCTGCGCGAGGCGGGCGCGCTGGAGATCCACGTCCGGATCGCGTCGCCGCCGGTGAAGTGGCCGTGCTTCTACGGCATCGACTTCGCCTCGCCGGCCGAGCTGATTGCCAACGGCTCCGGCGCCGAGGGCAGCTTCGACGAGATGGTGGAGGGCGTGCGCCGCTCGATCGGCGCGGACACCCTCGGCTACATCTCCACCGAGGGCATGATCGCCGCCACCGAACAGCCGCGCTCGCGGTTGTGCTGCGCCTGCTTCGACGGCACCTACCCGATCGCGCTGCCCACCGAGGCGGCCATCGGCAAGAACGTGCTCGAAGGCATGCTCACCGGGCAGCCCGAGGCCTTGCTGCTGGGCGAGAACGCCAACGCTAGCGCGCTGAGCCGTCCCTGATCCATCGGGCGGTCGTGTTACACGGCTGCCCATCGAGTGCCGGTATCTCCGACATATAGCTGTCGCGAGGTCGAGCACATAGCCGCCCGGTTTTCGAGCACATCGTTGTCTCGATTTCGAGCGGATTTCCCGTCATCGTCGACTGCCCTCCGGCGTGCTCGGTCCTGCCCAAAACATGGTGTGCGCACGGCGGGTCGATCACGCGCGTCGCGGTAACCCGCGCTGTTTGTCCGTCGGCGTGCCCTGGCGTACTTGTGACACGTCAACCGCCGGGAGGGCGCGTTCCTGGACATTCGTCCGGTGATCTGGCCCCTGCGATGCGCATTTTGCAACGCAACCTAATCTCCCGATCATTTTTCTGTGAAAACGCAACGTGCCGGAAATGGTTCGTGGGTACGGTGCCCGTCAGATCGGAAGTTCATATGTGTCCGCACCTGTCCTGCGATCCAGGACAACGCGGTGCGGCGCTCGAGAAGTGGGGCCCTGATGTTGGTTTCTAGAACACCTGGGGGCCGGACCCGGACGCGAACCATCGCGGCCGTCGGCCTGGCGACGCTGGTTGCGTCCGCCTTGGCCGGCTGCGGTTCGGGCCGGACCGGTGATAGTGGTGGTGGTGGCGGCTTGGTGGCCGGCACCACGGATAAGATCTTCTCCCTCGACCCGGCGGCCGCCTATGACAACGGCTCCCTGGTCGCGGAAACGCAGTTCTACCAGTACGTGTTGAACTTCGCGCCCGGCGACGCGACGCCGAAGCCGGACGCCGCGGAGAAGTGCGATTTCACCTCCCCCACGGTGTACTCCTGCACCCTGAAGGCGGGCCTGAAGTTCGCCAACGGCAACCCGCTGACGGCCAAGAGCGTCAAGTTCTCCTTCGACCGGATGCTCAAGATCAACGACCCGAACGGCCCCGCCTCGCTGCTCGGCAATCTCGAGAAGACCGAGGCCCCGGACGACCGCACGGTCAACTTCACCCTGAAGGTCGCCAACGACCAGACCTTCCCGGCGATCCTGCCGACCCAGGCCGGTCCGATCGTGGACGAGAAGGTCTACTCGCCGGACAAGGTGATGGCCGACGAAGATGTGGTGAAGAACAAGGGCTACTCCGGTCCCTACACCATCGCCAGCTACGACAAGAACAAGCTGGTCGAGTACACGGCGTTCCCGGATTACAACGGCATCCTCGGTACCCCGAAGACCAAGACGGTCTCGACCAAGTACTACGCCACCACCGACAACATGAAGCTCGACCTGCAGAACGGGTCGCTCGACGTCGGCTACCGCTCCTTCACCCCGACCGACGTGGGTTCGCTGCGCGGCGACAGCAAGGTCGCGGTGCACGAGGGGCCCGGCGGTGAACTGCGCTACATCGTGTTCAACATGAACACCATGCCGGGCGGCACGCCGGAGCAGAAGCTGGCCGTGCGTAAGGCGCTCGCCTCCACCGTCGACCGCGCCGCGCTGGCCGAGGGTGTCTACAAGGGCACCTACCTGCCCGCGTATTCGTCCATCCCGCAGGGCGTTCCGGGTGCGACCGAGCCGTACAAGGACATCTACGGCGCGGGCCCGAGCAAGGACAAGGCGGCGAAGTTCCTCGCCGACGCCGGTGTCGCGACGCCGGTCGAGCTGAACCTGCAGTACAACCCGGACCACTACGGTTCGAGCAGCTCCGAGGAATACGCGGCGCTCAAGTCGCAGCTCGAGGCCAGCGGCCTGTTCCGGGTGAACCTGCAGTCCACTGAATGGGTGAGCTACCAGCGTGAGCGCGCCCGCGACTCCTACCCGCTGTACCAATTCGGCTGGTTCCCGGACTTTCCGGACCCGGACAACTACCTGACCCCGTTCTTCGCGCCGAACAACTTCCTGCAGTCGCACTTCGAGAACCCGGGCATCACCGCCCAGCTGCTCGCGGAGACCACGACCACGGACAAGACCAAGCGGCTCGAGATCCTCAAGGGTGTGCAGACGGACCTGGCGCAGAACTTCGTGCCGATCCTCCCGCTGTTGTCCGGCAAGCAGATCGCCGTCTCCGGCAAGAACGTGCAGGGCGTTGAACAGACTCTCGACGCGTCCTTCAAGTTCCGTTACACGGTGCTGAGCAAGTGACATCCGGCGAAGCCGGGCCCGGGACGATAGCTGCTCCAGAAACGAAGCCAGCGCCGGCCCGGGCCCGGCGCTTCGGCGTGCCCCGACCACGGAAGGGCGGCGGCGATTCGCGCCAGCTCGCCCTGCTGCGTTACCTCGGCGTGCGACTGCTGCTGATCCCGGTGACCGCGTGGATCCTGGCCACCGTCGTGTTCTTCCTGATGCGCGTGGCGGGCGATCCGATCAGTGCGGCCATGGGTGGGCGAATGACCCAGGAGCAGATCGAGATTCGCAAAGAGGCGGCCGGGCTGAACCGGCCGATCCTGTCGCAGTACTGGGACTACATCTCCGGGCTGCTGCAAGGGGACTTCGGTAAGTCGCAGGACAACCGGCAGATCAGCGACGTGATCACCACCTACGGTGCGGCGTCGGCCGAGCTGATGTTCTGGGCGCTCATCGTGGCCTTCGCGATCGGCATCCCGCTGGGCAGATACGCGGCGACGCACCGGGATTCGATCTCTGACACCGGTCTGCGGTTGTTCGCGATCCTGGCCTACGCGGCGCCGGTGTTCTTCGTCGGCCTGCTGCTGAAGCTGGTCTTCGCGGTGAAGCTGGGCTGGCTGCCGGTGGCGGGTCGCGCGAGCACGAATGTTGAACTGCAACTGCAGCATGTCTCGCCGAAGACCAACGTCATGTTGATCGACGGATTCCTTTACGGGGACACGGGTTACATCATCGATGTGCTCAAACACGCTGTCCTGCCTGCGATCGCGCTCGGACTGCTCACCGCGGGCATCTTCCTGCGGCTGGTGCGGATCAACCTGATCCAGACGCTGCGTTCGGATTATGTGGATGCCGCGCGCGCCCGTGGCCTCTCCCAGCGGGTGGTCACCGGACGACATGCGTTCCGCAACGCGATGATTCCGATCGTCACCGTGATGGGCATGCAGATCGCCATGATGCTCGGCGGCGCGGTGCTGACCGAGACCACCTTCGAGTGGAAGGGCCTCGGCTATCAGCTCGCGCAGTATCTGTCCGCCCGGGACTTCGTGGCGGTGCAGGGCATCGTCGCGTTCATCGCGATCTTCGTCGCGTTGATGAGCTTCCTGGTGGATACCCTTGTCGCACTGATCGATCCGAGGGTGAGGTTCTGATGACCGCACCGGAATTGCTGAACGAGCCCGTCGTCGCGCCGGTGGTACCGCCGGGCCGGCGCGGCATCCCCGGCCTCCGGCTGTTCACCATGACCGCGGGCCTGCAACGCGCGACGCTGATCCTCGGGTTGGCGCTGGTCGCCGTGTTCGTGCTCGCGGCCATCTTCGCGCCGCTGATCGCGCCCTACGGGTTCGCCCAAAGCGCCTCCGACGGTGTCGATTTCGTCCGTCAGCAGGCGCCGTCGGCGGATCATTGGTTCGGCACCTCGGTGCGCGGTGAGGACGTGTTCTCCCGGGTGATCTGGGGTGCGCGCACCGCGCTGTTCGTGATCGTGATCTCGCTGGTGCTGTCGCTGTTCATCGGCGTGCCGCTCGGCCTGCTGTCGGGTTACCTCGGCCGCTGGTTCGACCGGGTGCTGGTGCTGTTCATGGACGCGATGTACGCCTTCCCGACGCTGCTGCTGGCGATCGTGGTGTCCATCGTGGTCGCGGGCGGCCGATCGACCAGCCTGGGCGGCGTGCTGTCCGCGGCGGTGGCGATCACGGCGGTCTTTGTGCCGCAATACTTCCGAGTGGTGCGCAACGCGACCGTCTCGGTGAAGAACGAGCCGTACGTGGACGCCGCCCGGGTCACCGGCGCGTCCACCGCGCGAATTCTGTTCCGGCACATCTTCGCCAACGTCACCCAGTCGCTGCCGGTCATCGTCACGCTCAACGGCTCCGAGGCCATCCTGACCCTGGCGGGTCTGGGCTTCCTCGGGTTCGGCATCGAGCCGACCCAGGCCGCCGAGTGGGGCTACGACCTGAACAAGGCGCTGTCGGACGTTTCCAACGGCATCTGGTGGACCGGTATCTTCCCCGGTTTCGCCATCGTGCTGGTGGTGCTCGGCATGACCCTGGTCGGCGAGAGCCTCAACGAGGTGCTCAACCCGGTGCTGCGCACCCGGCGTGCGGTGTCCGCCGCGCCCGGCGACGCGATCACCGTCGCGGGCGTCGAAACCGCTGGGGCCGAGGTCGATCCGACCAAGGACAGCACTGCCGGGAAGGAGACATCATGACCGAGCCAGCCGTGGTTACCGACCGCAGCAAACCGGCCCTGTCCATCGAATCACTGTCGGTCACCTTCGCCACCGACGCCGGACCCGTCTATGCGGTCACCGACGTCTCCTACGAGGTGTATCCCGGCGAGGTGCTCGCCATCGTCGGCGAGTCCGGCTCGGGCAAGTCGGTGAGTTCGCGCACCGCGATGGGCCTGTTGCCGCTGACCGCGCGGGTGCGCGGTCTGGTCACGCTCGGCACCGAGGCCATCACCTCGATGAACGAGCGGCAGCTCACCGCGCTGCGCGGCGGCGCCATCTCGATGGTGTTCCAGGAGCCGGGCCTCGCGCTCGACCCGCTGTTCACCGTCGGCTTCCAGATCGGCGAGGCGCTGCGCGCGCACTCGAAGATGAGCAAGAAGGACGCCAAGGCGCGCGCGATCGAACTGCTGCGCATGGTCGGCCTGCCGGACCCCGAGCACCGGGTGGACTACTACCCGCACCAGCTCTCCGGCGGCCAGAAGCAGCGCGTGGTGATCGCCATCGCGATCGCCTGCGAGCCGAAGGTGATCATCGCCGACGAGCCGACCACGGCGCTCGACGTGACCGTGCAGGCGGAGATCCTGGAGCTGCTGCGGGATCTGCGCGACCGGATCGGCAGCGCCATCGTGCTGATCACGCACAACATGGGCGTGGTGGCCGACCTGGCCGACCGCGTCGTGGTGATGCGCAACGGCAAGGTGGTCGAGCAGGCGCCGGTGGACGAGCTGTTCGCCAGCCCGAAGGAGGACTACACCCGGGCCTTGCTCGCGGCGGTGCCGCACCTCGGCACCGAGCAGCTGGCGCACGGTCCGGCCGACGAGGTGGCCACCACCGCCGAGCCGGTGCTCGAGGTGAGCGATCTGGTCGTGGAGTTCCCCGGCTCGTTCGGGCGGCCCGCGTTCCGCGCGGTCGACGATGTCAACCTCTGCATCGGACCCGGCGAAACCCTCGGCCTGGTCGGCGAATCCGGCTCGGGCAAGTCGACCATCGGCCGCTGTGTCGCCGCGCTGCAGCGCCCGACCTCGGGCGTGGTGAAGATCCGCGGGCAGGACATCGCCGGCATGTCCGGGCGCAAGATGAAGCCGATCCGGCGGCGCTTCGGGTTCGTGTTCCAGGACCCGGCCAGCTCGCTGAATCCGCGGCTCACCGTCGGCGAGTGCGTGGCCGAGCCGCTGCTCGTGCACAAGATGGGCAGCGCGGCCGAGATCAAGGCGCGGGTGCGCAAACTGCTCGATGACGTGCAGCTGCCGGCGGGCACCGAACGCCGGTATCCGCACGAGCTGTCCGGCGGTCAGCGTCAGCGCGCCAGCCTGGCCAGGGCCCTGGTCCTGGACCCGGACCTGCTGGTCGCCGACGAGCCGACCAGCGCGCTGGACGTCTCGGTGCAGGCCGCGGTGCTGGAGCTGTTCGGGCAGCTGCAGCGCGAATGCGGCTGGGCCTGCCTGTTCATCAGCCACGATCTCGCGGTGGTGGACCAGCTGGCCGACCGGATCGTGGTGCTGCGCAACGGCGCGGTGGTCGAGCAGGGTGATCGAGATCGCATCCTGCGGGCGCCGACCGAGGAGTACACCCAGCGTCTGGTGGCCGCGGTACCGGTGCCCGATCCGGTAGAGCAGCGCAGACGCCGGGCGGAGAGCGCGGCATTGTTCGCGACCAACGCCGCAGGCTGATTGTCGCAATACGGTTTGGCTCGCCCGATTGTCAATAGGGCGAGCCAATACCGGTGCAACGTCGTTATCGGGCTCCGGTAGCGTGAGCAGGCATCTATCCGCCGATTCGGTTTGGAGCTTTCCCCGAAAATGACTGAACAGACCCCCAGTGGTGGTGCCTCTTACGCCGCGGCAGGCGTGGACATCGAGGCAGGTGACCGCGCAGTCGAGTTGTTCGGGCCATTGGCGAAGAAGGCGAGCCGACCCGAGGTCCAGGGCGGCCTCGGCGGGTTCGCCGGACTGTTCGCGCTGAAGGGCGGATACCGCGAACCCCTGCTCGCCGCGTCCACCGACGGGGTCGGCACCAAGATCGCGGTGGCGCAGGCGATGGACAAGCACGACACCGTCGGCCTCGACCTGGTCGCGATGGTCGTCGACGACCTCGTCGTGTGCGGCGCCGAGCCGCTGTTCCTGCAGGACTACATCGCCATCGGCAAGGTCGTCCCGGAGAAGGTCGCCGAGCTGGTCTCCGGCATCGCCGAGGGCTGCGTCCGGGCCGGCTGCGCGCTGCTGGGCGGCGAGACCGCCGAGCACCCGGGCCTGATGGACCCGGACGACTACGACCTGTCCGCGACCGGTGTCGGCGTGGTCGAGGCCGACGCGGTACTGGGCCCGGACCGGGTGCGTCCCGGTGACGTGGTCATCGCGATGGGCTCGTCCGGCCTGCACTCCAACGGCTACAGCCTGGCCCGCAAGGTGCTGCTGGACATCGACCGGATGTCGCTCACCGGGCACATCGAGGAGTTCGGCCGCACGCTCGGCGAGGAACTGCTGGAGCCGACCCGGATCTACGCCAAGGACTGCCTCGCGCTGATCGCCGAGACCGACGTGCGCACCTTCGCCCACGTCACCGGCGGCGGACTGGCTGCCAACCTCGGACGGGTGCTGCCGGCGGGCATGGTGGCCGAGCTGGATCGCGGCACCTGGAACCCGGCGCCGGTGTTCAAGATGATCGCCCAGCGCGGCCGGGTCGAGCGGGTCGAGATGGAGAAGACGTTCAACATGGGCGTCGGCATGGTCGCCATCGTCGCGCCCGAGGACGTGGACCGGGCGCTCGCCGTGCTGACCGCGCGGCACATCGAGTGCTGGACCCTGGGCACCGTGAAGAAGGCCAAGGATTCCGACGCCCTGCGTGCCGTTCTGGTGGGCGAACACCCGCGGTTCTGAGACCCGTACACAAACACAAACCAGCGTCCCGCATCGCTCAGATGCGGGACGCTGGTGTGTTCTAAGCCTTTTCGGCGTTATCCGTCAACGCGCGGCAACGGCAGAAAGAGGAGGCACGCTGACCTCCCCTTTCGAACGTTGCTCCGAGTCAGCGGCGCCAGTCGTCGTAGTCGTCCTCTTCGAATTGAGATGAGGACTTGTCCGCGTCGTGCTCATCGGACAGCACACCACTCCGTTGGGAGTGGGGGCTTCCCGAAAGCTCGCGCTGAAGGCTCGCGAAGTCGCTCGGCGGGCTGCTGTACTTCAGCTCGCGTGCGACTTTGGTCTGCTTTGCCTTAGCCCGGCCACGGCCCATGGCTGACCCCCTCGCGTCACTGCGGGGCGGCCTGGGGTTTGGTTGGCGGCCCCGTTCGAATTAATACTCTTCCTGACAGACACTTTAGCGTGTGTCCGGCCGTCCCGCTTCCAGGAGTGGGTGAAGAACCTCCGAAGTGGTTCCGTTTGCCCGGTTGTCGCCCTCGGCCGGTCCGGCTAGAGCACCCCAGGGATCGCCCGGATCACGCCGACCCGGGCGCCGCCGCCGAGCACCGCGGGGGCCGCCAGCTCGGTGTGCGCGTCGGTCCAGTCGACGCCGATCCGCTGCAAAATTGCCAGCGTCAAGGGGATTCGGGCCCGGTCGCTGCCGTCCTCGATCTTGTACGCGAAGGCCGTTCCATCGGGCAGCGCACCGGCGTGCACCCCGTCCGCGCCGATCTTGCAGACCAGTCCAGGGGTGGCCTGCATGGTCAGCAGATCGGGTGCGTTGGTGCCCGAAATCACTCGCGGATGGGCGCGGATGGCGTCCGCGACGCGCCGCTCCGGCGCGTCGGAATCCGCGGTCGCCATGGTGGCGAACACCCGGGCCAGGTTGACCAGCGACACCGGAATGATCGGCAGGCCACAGCCATCGATGCCGAGATCGGTCTCCGGCTCGCCGGTGAGATCGGCGACGGTGGCGATGACCGCCTGCTGTAGCGGATGCGCCTCGTCGAGGTAGCCCTCGGTCGGCCAGTCGTTGATCTTGCAGGTGGCCAGCATCGCGGCGTGCTTGCCCGAGCAGTTCATGTAGATCCGGCGCGGTTCGTGCGAACCCGAGAGCACGGCCGCGCGCGCCTTCTCGTCGACCGGCAGATCCGGCGGGCATTCGAGGGACTTCTCGTCGAAGCCGAAGCGGTCGAGCAGCCGGCGGACCAGCGCGACATGGTCAGGTTCGCCGTAGTGCGAGGCGGTCGAGATGGCCAGCTCGGCGTCGTCGACCGGGTCGAACCCGTTTCGCAGCAGGGTGATCGCCTGCATGGGCTTGTTGGTCGAGCGGGGGAAGATCGGCAGGTGCACCTCGCCGAGGGTGAGCGTCGGCTCGCCGGTCGGATCGAGGATGACGGCCGAGCCGCGGTGCACGCACTCGCGGAAGCCGGAGCGGACTACTTCGACCAGTTCCACACTCACAGTTGCGCTCCCGTGTCGAGTTCGGTGCCACGCTGCGTGGCCGGTTCGGCGGATTCGTCGGCGCGTCGTTGCGCCGCGCGGTCGGCGTTGGCGTGTCTGCGGGCGTGCCGTTCGACTTGCCTGCGCACGTCGTCGGAAATGGTCGGCTCGGCGGCGAGCAGGATGGCCAGCAGGTCGGGGTCGTCGCCGGTGAACAGGTCGCGGACGGTGATGCCGTGGTCCGGGACGTGCACCACGGACACCCGGTCACCCGCGCCGATCGTGCCCTCGGTCAGCACCCGCAGGTACGCGCCGGTGTCGGCCTGCATGGTGAATCGCTTGACCCACTGGGCTTCTCCGCTCCAGTGCTGGAAGGTGGCGCACGGGACCCGCGGCGCGCTCACCTCGAGCAGCGTGTCGCCGATGGCCCAGCGGGCGCCGAGCACCGCGTCGCTGACCGCGAGGCCGGCGATGCGCAGGTTCTCGCCGAACCAGCCGATGGGCAGCTCCCGATCCAGGGCGTTGCCCCAGCGCCGGGCGTCCTCGTCGGCGTAGGCGTAGACGGCCTGGTGCACGCCGCCGTGGTCTTTGGTGTTGCACACGTGATCCCCGTCGAGACCGAGGGCGCGCACCGCTACCCGGCCCGGCGTCGGGCGCTTGTCGATCGCGGACTTGCCGACCCGGCCCGGCACGTCGAGCTCGGCGTGCACCACGCAGACGGCCACGACCTCGCCGGAGTCATCGGTTCGCATCGGCGGCACTCCTCTCGTCGGGTCGTCGGGCCGGGAATTCGCGGTTCGGGCGTGATTCAGCGCGAGACGTGGAGCTTGCGCCCCTTCGGTATTCGGCGGTCATGGTCGGGTCAGCGTCCGCGGAGCCGATCGACGGCGAGCCTGCCCGCCTGGGGTGAGTCGTCCGACGGCACCGAGTCCGGGTCGATGGCCGCGGCGGCCGGGCCGGCGGTGAGCGCGGTGTCGGCCGGGACGGTGCGTTTGATCAGCGCGAGCGCGATCGGGCCGAGTTCGTAGTGGTCGATGACGGTGCCGAGGCGGCCGATCGCGCGGCCGCCCGCGGTGATGTCGGCGCCGATCTCGGGGCGCTCGTCGGCCGAGCCGTCCAGGTGCAGCAGCACCAGGTGCCGCGGCGGCTTGCCGAGGTTGTGCACCCGGGCCACGGTCTCCTGGCCGCGGTAGCAGCCCTTGTCCAGGTGCACCGCGCCGAATTCGGCGGGGCCGCCGATCCAGCGGGCCTCGTGCGGGATGGTGCGCTCGTCGGTGTCGAGTCCGATCCGCGGGCGCACAGCGGCGACCCGCAGGGCCTCGAAGGTCCACATGCCCGCGGGTTCGGCGCCGGCCTCGGTCAGGCGGGTCCAGAACTCGGCGAGCCGATCGCGGGGGACGACCAGATCGAAGGAGTCGGCGGTCGGCCACGGCATCCGGCGCACGAACCCGCCGTCCGGCAGCGCGACCGCTTCGTAGGTGCCGGGCACGGTCGCGACGCCGAGCGTCGCGAGCACCTCGGCGGCCTTCGGTCCGAGCAGGCTCAGTACCGCGTAGTCCGCCTCGGCCGGTTGGGCGTCGGCCCAGAAGACCATCTTCTTCAGGAAGTCCAGCAGCGCTTGGCCGCGGTCGCCCTCGGTGTCGATCCAGACCGCGCTGTCCAGCTCGGTCAGCACGAAGTGGTTCAGCACCCGGCCGTTGAGATCGAGGTCGAGGTTCTCCGCCGACTGCCCGTCGCCGAGGCCGGCGATGTGCTGGCTGGAGATGGTGTGCAGCCAGGTCAGGCGCTCGGCGCCGGTGATCCGGAGGACGAAACGATGGGACCGATCGATGACCGCCGTGCGGGTTACCGCGGCCCGCTGTTCACCGAGCGGATCACCGTAGTGCCAGGCGACGGCGGCGTCGGGTGAACCCGGCGCTCCCGCGACGGCTCCCGAAACAGCGAGGATAGGGCTGGGCGCAACGACCACGGACACGTTTCCACTGTAGGCGGGGTCGCGCTCGGGTGCCCGAACCGGGGCAGCGGGGAGACGGTCCGGCCGTCGTCCGCGCGGCCTGCGCGTGAACCTCGGGCGGCAGCTTGTAAAAGATGCTGCGAAGTCTTCCGTGACCTAGGCGAGACATTGCCGAACCGCCTAGTCTCGACGCATGGTAGATCGGGTTCTTGTCTCACTCGACGGCGCGGTCCGGGACGCGGACGCGCCGTTGTTGTATGCGGACGATATCGGCGTATTGCGTGGCGACGGTATTTTCGAAACGGTGCTGGTGCGCGCGGGCAACGCGTGCGCGATCGAATTTCATCTAGGCCGGCTGCGTCGCTCGGCGCAGGCGCTGGATCTACCCGAGCCGGAAATCGGCCGGTGGCGCGAGGCGGTCGAGCGGGCGGCCAAGGAGTGGGGAACCGACCGCGAGGGCGTGATGCGGCTGGTGCTCACCCGCGGCCGCGACAGCGAGCTGTCCGGGGTGGCCGAGAAGGTGACGTCCGGCGATCTCGCCGCCGCCGTTCCGGTGCCCACCGCGTACGTGCTCGTGCTGCCGGTGCCGGATCGGGTGCAGAAGGCGCGCACCGAGGGCGTCTCGGTGGTGACCCTGTCCCGGGGTATCTCGATCGACCTGGCACAGGCCGCGCCGTGGCAGCTGCTCGGCGCGAAGACCCTGTCCTACGCGTCCAACATGGCGGCACTGCGGTTCGCCGCGCGGATGGGCGCCGACGACGCGATCTTCACCAGCACCGAGAACCGGGTGCTGGAAGGCCCGCGCTCGTCCGTGGTGATCGCCAGGGACAAGCAGCTGATCACCCCGCCCGCGAAGAACGGTGTGCTGCCGGGCGTCACCCAGCGCGCGCTGTTCGCCGAGGCGGAGAAGGCCGGCTGGGAGTGCGTCTACAAGTCGCTGTTCACCGCCGATCTGCTCACCTGTGACAGCGTCTGGATGATGTCCAGCATCTCGCTCGCCGCCCGCGTGAATTCGCTGGACGGGCTGCGGATGTCGGCCCCGGACAACGCGCAGGAGATCATCGATCTGGTCGATCGCGGCATCGAGCGAGCGGGCGCCATCGGCGATTGGTGACAACTAACTCCCTCGGGCGGCTCATCCGCCTGTCCGAGTATTCAGGCCAGATTCGTGTGCCTCGCCGGTGCCGTTGGCGACCGGCGGTAGTGCTGTGGGCGAGTCGGCCGGTACCCGGTGAGTTACCCATGTGCTGACGAAATCAGCTGTCACGGCGTGATCTCGGTCCTATCGCCGTCGATGCGAGCAGTAAACGTGCTGGTAGGAGTTGAACTGGTAGGCGTGTCGTGGCGTAGGACTCATTGTTCCGGACCTCCTCGGACGTAGTATTACTACGTAATGTCGTAGACGACGAGGAGGTCGTGTTGGACGCCCTGGACATCTCTCGATGGCAGTTCGGCATCACGACGGTCTACCACTTTCTCTTGGTGCCGCTGACTATTGGACTTGCTCCTCTGGTCGCCGCCATGCAGACCGCTTGGGTGATCACCGGTAAGGATCACTGGCTGCGGCTGACCAAGTTCTTCGGCAAGTTGTTCCTGATCAACTTCGCGCTCGGGGTCGCCACCGGCATCGTGCAGGAATTCCAGTTCGGGATGAACTGGAGCGAGTACTCCCGGTTCGTCGGTGACGTGTTCGGCGCGCCGCTCGCGCTGGAGGGGCTGGTCGCCTTCTTCATGGAGTCGACGTTCCTCGGGCTGTGGATCTTCGGCTGGTCGCGATTGCCGAAACTCGCGCACCTGGCGGCGATCTGGATGGTCGCCATCGGGGTGAACGCGTCGGCGTACTTCATCGTCGCGGCGAACTCGTTCATGCAGCATCCGGTCGGGGCGCGGTTCAACCCGGAGACCGGGCGCGCTGAACTCGAAAGCATCGTCGCGGTGCTCACGAACAACACACTGCTGGCGGCCTTTCCACACGTGGTCGCCGGATCCTTCGTCACGGCAGGCACTTTCGTGGCGGGCATCGCCGGTTGGTGGATGGTGCGCAAGGCGCGCAGCGGCGATGCCGCGCAGCTGGCCGAGGCGCGCACCATGTGGCGGCCCGCGGCGCTGGTCGGCATCTGGGTGATGCTGATCTCGCTGGCCGGGTTGTTCTTCACCGGCGACACCCAGGGCAAGCTGATGTTCGAGCAGCAGCCGATGAAGATGGCCTCGGCGGAATCGTTGTGCCACACCGAAACCGACCCCGACTTCTCCATCCTGACCGTCGGCACGCACAACAACTGCGACAGCGTCACGCACGTGCTCGAGGTGCCGGTGGTGCTGCCGTACCTGGCCAAGGGCGAGTTCAGCGGCGTCACCCTGCCCGGTGTAGTCGATCTGCAAAAGGAATACAACGAGAAGTACGGCGTCGGCGACTACCGGCCGAACCTGTTCGTCACCTACTGGTCGTTCCGCGCGATGATCGGCCTGGCCGCGGGCTCGGCGCTGCTCGCGCTGGCCGGGCTGTGGCTGACCCGCCGCGGCCGGGTGCCGGACCAGCGCTGGTTCTCCTGGCTCAGCCTGCTGATGATTCCGACGCCGTTCCTGGCCAACAGCGCGGGCTGGGTGTTCACCGAAATGGGCCGCCAGCCTTGGGTTGTCGCGCCGAATCCGACGGGTGATCTGAATCTGCGCTTGATGGTGCAGCAGGGTGTGTCGAACCATTCGGCCGGCGTGGTGCTGTTCTCGCTGATCGTCTTCACGCTGCTCTACGGCGGATTGGCGATCGTCTGGTTCTACCTGATGCGGCGCTACGTGATTCACGGACCGGATCCGGCCCCGGTGGTCGGCGACGGTCCCGGCGACTCCGGTGGTCCGGGTCGGCATCGCGCCGAAGAGCCTGCCGTCGAACAACTTTCGTTCGCCTACTAGGAGCCGACGATGAGTCTGCAAGAGTTCTGGTTCGTGCTGATCGGGGTGCTGTTCACCGGTTACTTCGTGCTGGAGGGCTTCGACTTCGGCGTCGGCATGCTGATGCCGATCCTCGGCCGGGGCTCGGACACGCGAAGGCGGGTGGTGCTCAACACCATCGGCCCGGTGTGGGACGGCAACGAGGTCTGGGTGATCACCGCGGGCGGCGCCATGTTCGCCGCCTTCCCGGAGTGGTACGCCAGCATGTTCTCCGGGTTCTACCTGGCCCTGCTGTTGCTGCTGGTCGCGCTGATCCTGCGGATCTGCGCGATCGAATACCGCGGCAAGATCAACGACCCGCGCTGGCGGGCGCGCTGCGACCTCGGCATCGGAATCGGTTCCTGGATACCGGCACTCGCGTGGGGCTGGGTGTTCGCCAACATCGTGCGCGGGGTGCCGCTGAACGAGAAGAAGCAGTTCGCCGGCTCGGTGTGGGACCTGCTCGGGCCGTACGCACTGCTCGGCGGGCTGACCACTGGCCTGCTGTTCGCCCTGCACGGCGCGGTGTTCCTCGGGCTGAAGACCGGCGGCGAGGTGCGCGACGACGCGCAGCGCACGGCCAAGCTGCTGCTGGCGCCGACGGCGGTGGTCGTCGGCGGGTTCGGCCTCTGGACCCAGCTGGCCTACGGCACCGGCTGGACCTGGATTCCGTTGGCGCTCGCGGTGATCGGGCTGGTGGCCGCCGCGGTCGCGGTGTTCGCCGATCGCGACGGGTGGGCGTTCCTCGGCACCACCGTCGTGGTGGCGGCGGCGACCACGCTGCTGTTCGGGTCGCTGTTCCCGAATGTGCTGCCCTCCACCATCGATTCCGCGTTCGACCTGACCATTCACAACGCGTCGTCGACGCCGTACACGCTGAAGGTGATGAGCTGGGCGGCCGTACTGGTCACGCCGGTGGTGCTGCTCTACCAGGGCTGGACGTACTGGGTGTTCCGCAAGCGGATCACCGTCGATCAGATTCCGGCACCGGTCGGCTTGCCGCTCGGCTCCGCGAAGGAGTGAGTCATGGCTCGCCCGCCCGTCGATCCGCGCCTGTGGCGGTATGCCCGCTCGGCCCGCCGCTACCTGGCGCTGAGTGTCGCACTGTCCGTGGTGATCACGGGATCGATTGTGGTCGCGGCGGTCATGCTGGCCCGGGTGCTGGCCGGGGTCGTCACCGATCCCGGCCGGCGCACGCTCGGCGCGTGGACGACGGAACTGCTCGTGCTCGCGCTCGCCGTCGGCTGCCGGGTGCTCGCCACCTGGGTGCAATCGCGGCTGGCGCACCGGGCCGGGGCGGGCGTGGTGGCGGAGCTCGAGACCGCCGTGCTCACCGCCGGGGCGCGGTTGTCGCCGCGGGAACTCGAAAGTCGCAGAACCGAACTCGCGGTCGTGGTGGGGACCGGACTGTCCGGGCTGCGCGGATACCTGATCGGATACGTTCCCGCACTGCTGCTTGCGGTGCTGGTCCCGCCGATCGTGTTGGCGGTCATCGCGATTCATGATCCGGTCGCGGGCCTGATCGTGGTGGTCACGCTGCCGTTGATTCCGGTCTTCATGATCCTGATCGGCCTGCTGACGCAGGGGCGGGCCGAGGCGACTCTAGCGGCGACGACGCGGCTTTCGGATCAACTGCTCGATCTGTTCGCCGGCATGCCCACGCTGCGGGCGCTGGGGCGCGAGCGCGGTGAATCCGGGAGTTCTGCTGCGAGCGTCGCCGATTCGACGGAGACGCGGCCCGGCTCGATGGCCGGACGGGTGCGTGAGCTGGGCGACGGGTTGCGGCAGCGGACGATGCGGGCGCTGCGCATAGCGTTCCTCTCCTCCATGGTGCTGGAGTTGCTCGCGACATTGAGCGTGGCCTTGGTCGCGGTGTCCATCGGCCTGCGGCTGGTGTTCGGTGAGATGAGCCTGTACGCGGGCCTGGTTGCCCTGGTGCTGGCCCCTGAGGTGTATCTGCCACTGCGGATGGTGGGGGAGCGGTTTCATGCCGCACAGGACGGAATGGCGGCCGCGGACAAGGCCTTCGCCGTCCTCGAATCCGCGCCGGAGGCAGCCGATTCGGGTGACCGGATCGGCGATGCGGCCGAGCCGTGGCGCTGTTCCGGCGTCGTCCGACTACAGGATCTTTCCGTCGCGGCGCGCAACGGCTTTGCGCCCGAAGAGTTGTCGGTGGAACTGCGCCCCGGTGCGGTGACCGTGCTCGCCGGACCGAACGGCAGCGGGAAGTCGACGGCGGTGCAGGCGATCCTCGGCCTGATCGCGCCGGACCGCGGGTCGGTGACCGTCGACGGCGTAGACCTGCGTGACCTGGATCAGGACGAGTGGTGGGCCCAGGTGGCGTGGCTGCCACAGCGACCGGTCCTGGTGCCCGGCACCCTGCGCGAGAACCTGGAACTGTTCGGCGCACAGGCCGAGTCACCCTCCGCCCACGGCCCGACCCGCGTCGTCGACGACCTCGAAGCCGCCTGTGTCGCCACCGGATTCGACACGGTCCTGGACGAACTGCCCGACCGCTGGGACACCGTCGTCGGTCCCGGCGGCGTCGGCCTCTCCCTGGGCCAACGCCAACGCCTCGCACTCACCAGAGTCCTCGCCACCGACCGCCCCATCCTGCTCCTCGACGAGCCCACCGCCCACCTCGACACCGACGGCGAAGCCGCCGTCCTCGCGGCCCTGCGCCAACGCGCCCGCGACGGCGCCACCGTCCTCGTGATCGGCCACCGCCCAACAGTTCTCGCCGCGGGCGACCACGTTGTCCGGGTGCGCGCGGCAGCCGCCGATCTGGCCGAGGTGACGATCTGATGAGCGGCGCAGCGGCGATCCGACTGGGTGGCGGCCACTACCCGCTCGGCATCGGCAGGCGGCCACGCATGGTTGATGTGCATGCCGCAACAGGCGGTTCAGGCATGGTGCGGCGATGACCGCGGCGACGGAGGGGGCTTCGGTGCGTGGCGATCTGCGGCGGATGTGGGCGTTGCTCGAGTTGTCTCGGTGGCGCGTGGTGGTGGCGGTTGCGTGGGGCGTGCTGGCGCTCGGGAGTGGGCTGGGGTTGGCGGCGCTTGCGGCGTGGTTGATTGCTCGGGCCTGGCAGATGCCGCCGGTGCTGGATTTGAGCATCGCGGTGGTGACCGTGCGGGCGTTGGGGATTTCGCGGGGGCTGGCTCGGTATCTGGAACGGCTTGCTACGCATGATGTTGCGTTGCGGGCGATGGCCACGGCGCGGACGACGGTCTATCGGACGTTGGCGGGCTCGGACTTCTGGTTGCGCAGGCCACAACGGTCGGATGCGGGCCGGCCCGGTGCTGAAGGGCCGCTGCGGCGTGGTGATCTGCTCGTCCGGATCGGTAGCGACATAGACGATCTCGGCGCGGTCGTGGTTCGAGTGTTCGTTCCGGTCGCGGTCGCCGCCGTGTTGTCCGCGGTCGCGATCGGCCTGCTCGCCACGATTTCGGTGGCCGCGGCCGCGATTCTGGCGGGGGCACTGGCACTTTCGGGGATTCTCGCGCCGTGGCTGTCGGCTAAGGCGGCGCGTGCGGCGGAACGGGCCGTGCATGCGGACCGGGCCGAGTTCACCGCGCAGGCGCTGACGGTGCTGGATCACGCGGCGGAACTGCGGGTCGCGGGCCGGCTGGACGCGGCACTCGGCGCTGCTAACAATGCATCTCAGCGTGCGGTCGCGGCGGAAGACAAGGCGGCCGCGCACAGTGCGTGGTCGGCCGCCGCCACCCCGCTCTCGATCGGTGCGAGCGTGCTGGGGGCCTTGCTGATCGGAATTACGCTCTACGGACCGTCCGGCGGTGCACCGGGCGCGATGACACCGATGGCGCTCACCGTGCTCGTCCTGCTGCCGCTCTCGGCCTTCGAAGCAGTCGGTCCGCTCCCTGCCGCGGCACAGGCACTGACTACGGCCCGTGCGGCCTTGCATCGGCTGATCCGGCTCGACGGCGGCGCTCGCTCGAACAATGACGCGGCGGTCGACAACCGATCAACTGCTGATGCGCTCGAAGTGCAACTGTCCCAACAACTTCCGGAGATACCCGCCGGCCGCAGAATCGCCGTAGTCGGACCGAGCGGTGCGGGAAAGACCACGCTGCTGATGCTGTGGGCCGGCCTGTTCGACACCCCCCGGCCCGGCGTCACCTTCTTCGCCGAAGACGCCCACCTCTTCGGCACCTCCGTGCTGGAGAACCTGCGCGTCGCACGCGGCGACGTCACCGAGGACGAGGCCGAAACCGCCTTGCGCACAGTAGGTCTCGGTGACTGGCTGGATTCGCTGCCGAAGGGCGTGCACACCGGTGTGGTCGGTGGCGCCGCCGCCGTCTCCGGTGGTCAACGCCGCCGCATCCTGCTCGCCCGAGCGCTGGTGTCCCCGGCCAGGGTGTTGCTGCTCGACGAACCCACCGAGCACCTCGAGGCCGAGGCGGGCGCAGACCTGTTGTGCGCCTTGCTCGATGCCGACAGCGGACTGGTCGCCCCCGATCGAACTGTGGTCGTCGTCACACATCAACTGCCGCCGGGCAACCGCGCCGAAGCCATCGTCCACGTCGACGCATCAGCCCAGGTCACGGCGGATTTCACGGACCGTGGAGTCCCCACTTCAGCTCATCGAGAAATTCCGTTGCCGACTCGCTGACTCGTGGCTAGATTCGTTTGTACACAAGGAAGGAGGTGGTTCGACGAATGTATGTTCAAAGGACTCGTGAGGTGGCTGCGCGCTAGCGCCACCGCTGCAGGTGATTCGCCGCGCGAGCGTTAGCGAATTCCACGCAGTCACCCGGCCCCCGAGCCCCCGTTTGAGTCCGAACGGGACCCGTGTAACTAACCATTACACCGGTAAGGCTCGGGGGTCGTTCCTTTTTCGGAGCAGGTTCGAACAAGCGGCGGAAAGCCCGCGAATCAGCCGATGTAGCGCTGCAAGCGGGCCGAGAGGCGTGGTTCCAAAGGACCGTCGGCCACCACTCGCTCCTCGACGTAGGCCAGATCGCCGCCCTCGACGATGCCGTAGAGGCGCTTGGCGCCGCCGACGACGATCCCGGACTGGCTGCGGATGACCACGTCGGTGGCGAGCTCCCAGGACGACTGGGTGAGCGCCTGACCGTAGAACAGTTCGACGATGCCGGTGCTGTGCGTGAGCAGCAGCTCGATCACCTCGTCGTTGCCGTCGATGCCGACCCGCCAGAAACCGCTCTCGCGCAGATCCGGGCCTGAATAGTTGCCCTCGGTGTCGAGCACCCAGGAGCGGGACTCCCAGGACAGGTAGTCGCCGCCGTCGTGCGCCACGATGATCTGCTGACCGAAGCGGTAGTCGCCGCGCTCGGGGCTGTTGCCCTCGCCCTCGCCGCGCCAGACGCCGACCATGGGCAGCAGCGCGAGCATGGAGGAACTCAGGTCCGGCCCGAGGCGCAGGTTCGCGGTGTCCTCCGGCAGTGGGAGATCCGGCAGCGCCGGAATGTTGCGGGAGCCGGTCGACTTCGCCCGCTCGACGGCCTCGGACACGGCTTGATCGCCGCTTCGGCGAGCAGCCGAATCGGCGGAGCCGTTGCCGTTCAGTTGTTCACTCGCTTGCTCGGCCGGATTAGAACCCTCGCTAGCGAGATCGCTCATGACTCGGTGAACAGCCGGTAGAAGACGTACAGGCCGAACCAGCCGATGAGGATGGCGACGGCCACCAGCAGAATCTCGAAGAAGAGGACCACATTTGGAGTCTAACGACATCCGCTGCTCTATACGCAGACGACCCCGGTGCTTCCCGTCATAGTTGGGGAAGCCCGGGGCCGTCGGCTGCGTACGGTCGGCTTACTTGGCGACCGCGACGTCCACGGGGTGGATGCCCGCGCCTTCCGGGCGAACCTCCGCCGAGCCGTTGCCGGCCGAGGAGAGCGCCCGCAACGTCCACGCGCCCGGCGCGGCGAAGAAGCGGAAGTCGCCGGTGCCGGAGGCGACGACCTCGGCGGTGAAGTCACCGTTGCCGTCGAGCAGGCGCACGAACGCGCCGCCGACCGGCTGACCGTCGGTGCTCAGGACGCGGCCGGTGATGACCGTCTCCTTCTCCACGTCGACGCCGGCGGGGATGGCCTGGCCCTGGGTAGGTGCTGCGCACATATTTACGCTCCCAACTCGATCGGTGCACCGACGAGGGAGCCGTATTCGGTCCAGCTCCCGTCGTAGTTCTTGACATTGCTGTGGCCGAGCAGTTCCTGCAGCACGAACCAGGTGTGCGAGGAACGCTCACCGATGCGGCAGTAGGCGATGGTCTCCTTCTCGCCGTCCAAGCCCGCTTCCTGGTAGATCTCGGTGAGCTCGTCGTCGGACTTGAAGGTGCCGTCCTCGTTCGCGGCCTTGCTCCACGGCACGTTGATCGCGGTGGGGATGTGGCCGGGACGCTGGCTCTGCTCCTGCGGCAGGTGCGCGGGCGCCAGGATCTTGCCGGAGAACTCGTCGGGCGAACGGACGTCGACCAGGTTCTTGGTGCCGATGGCGGCGATGACCTCGTCGCGGAACGCGCGGATGGTCACGTCGGGGGCGGCGGCCTTGTACTGGGTGGCCGGGCGGCTGACGCCGTCGGTGGACAGCGGGCGGCCGTCCAGTTCCCACTTCTTGCGGCCACCGTCGAGCAGCTTGACGTTGTTGTGGCCGTACAGCTTGAAGTACCAGTAGGCGTACGCGGCGAACCAGTTGTTGTTGCCGCCGTACAGGACTACCTCGTCGTCGTTCGAGATGCCGCGCGCCGAGAGCAGATCGGAGAACTGCTCCTGGTTCACGAAGTCACGACGAACTTGATCCTGCAGGTCCTTCTTCCAGTCGAGCCGGACGGCACCTTCGATGTGGCCACCGTCATAGGCGGAGGTGTCCTCGTCGACCTCGACGAAGACGATGCCGGGGGCGTTGAGGTTCTCTTCGGCCCAGTCCACGGAGACCAGGACATCGGAGCGAGCCATGTTGTTCCTTTCAGAGATGACTTGCGGATCAGTTCGGTGCCGGGGACGGGGTAATCCGGCGGAAACGGGCGACCAGGGGATAGATCTGGCAACCCAGGCAGATCCCGAACGCCGCGTTCAAGAACGCGGCGAACAGGGCAAAGCCGGCGAAGACCGCGCCGACAACTGTGGAGCCGAGCGCGAAGCCCAGCAGGGAGACCGCCGCGAAGACCAGGCCAAGCAGCTGCGCGAACTTCAGCGGCGGCACGGGTTCGGTCTCGGTGGTCGGGGCCACCCGGGGCGCGACGAACTTCGCGTAGATCCGGCCGTACGGATGCTTGCGCGGACCGTAGGCGGCGCCGATCGCGAAGACGACGGCCTGAATGGCGATGAGTATCGCGGCGGCGATGGGGGAGAAGATGGCTGCGATCAGCACCAGAACGAGGACGGCGGTGGTGACCCACGCGGCGAAGCGGGGTCCGCGAACATCGACCTGCCCGTTGGCAATTGACTGATTCTGCGAAGTTTTACCGATTTCGGTGGACATTGTGCGTACTCCTGCGCTGGATGCGACTGATGGCTGGAAAATTGCCAGTTCGCCGGGGGATCATCGAGATCACTCGCACGGCGGACAGAGGTCGGCGTCAGGAAATCTGGGAAAGCCGACCGCTCAGCGGCACAGGCAGCAACAACCACCGAGGCGGCACAGATCAACTGTGCGGCGTCGGGTGAGCATCAGCTCGTGGTTGTAAAGCACGAATGCAGTTTACCTAATCGGGCGGGAGAAAAGGACCCCGGGTTGATCACAGCTGCCCGGGAATCCTGTCAAGGCGGCTAAGCGGCGAGCGTCAGCGGCTCGAGCGCGGAACGCAGATCGGTCACCTTCGGCACGCCGGAGATCCGAAAGCGTTCGCGGCCTTCACTATCGAAGACGAACGTGGTCGGCAGCGAGAGCACGTTCAGTTCTTTGGCCAGCACCGGCTCGGCGTCGATGTCGACCTCGATGTCCAGCGGCGGCTGCGCGGACTCGGCCAGCTGGCCGGTGACGTCGGCGACGACGCGGCGCACCGCGGCACAGGGCCCGCACCAGTCCGCGGAGAAGTGCAGCACCGCGGGCACCGAGCCGGTCACGCCGACGGCGGCGAGCAGATCGGCCCGGGCCGAGCGGGTTTCGGTGACGTCGGCGGCGCGGACTTTGCCGTCGCGGCGGCGCAGGAGAACGCCCACCGCCAGCGCGGCCAGCAACATCACTGCCAGAATTGTGATTTCGATCATGATCGCTGCAATCGGTCGAGGTCGATCGTCACGTTCACGCCCTTGCCCTCCACTACGATCCATCCGCCTTGCGCGCTCACCTTGGTGGGATGGACACCGAACGGCAATTCCTTGATGTCGATAGTACGGGTGAAGCGCGCGAGCACCGCCGAGCGAGTGGCCGCCGGGATGGCCTCCTCGGGGATGGTCTTGTCGTTGCCCGCCTGCGGGCAGAAGCCGGTCGCGACGACTTTCACCTGGTCACCGTCGAGGGACAGGTCGGCCTGCACGAAGACCTTGTCGGTGCCGTACTGGGCGCTCGGCAATTCCGGCAGGCTGCCGAACAGGCACAGCGGTTCGTCGTCGGTCGAGGTCATGCCGGAGCCGCCGGATCCGCCCGTGCCGTCGGACTTGTCCCGCTGCGGCGGGCCCTTCACCTGCAGGTCGGGGATGGTGAACAAGCGGCCGAGCTCGGTCGGCCCGATCCGCAGCGAACTGTCGACCTGCTCCGCGGGCACGTCTTTCAGGCTGCCGTCGACCAGATCGTGCAGCGGGATCCGCACGCCGGTCAGATTCGCCTCGAATTCGTATTCCCCCGGCGTATGCGGAAGATTGCCGCTCGCCCGGATCCAGACATCGTCATAGCGACCGCCCGCGGCCTGCACGAGGAAGGAAACACCGCGGATCGCGACCGCGGGATCGGCGGGCAGATCGGTGCCCTGGCGCAGCGCGCGCGAGACCCGGTATTCCGAATAGGCGGCGACGCTGAAATCAATGACCACTGCCAGTCCCGCGAGAATCAGCAGCCCGATGATGAGCTTGCGCATTGCTGAACCTTATAGAGCGGTTGCGGGCGTCGTCGCATCGGGAAGCAGGCGCGACAGTGCATTTCTGGTATCAGACATATCACTCGGCGTGGCTCGGCGACCCGGATGGCGAGGTCATCGGGGTTGACGCGCTAATCTTGCATCCGAATTACCTGTGATCAGCGACGTGGCCCCCGGCAGTGCGGCTGTTGTCCAACGGAGCTACGAGATGGGAGGAGAGCTTGTGGAGCTACTCCTGCTGACCTCCGACCCCAACCCCGACGCGGTGTTGCCCTCGCTGTCGTTGCTGGCGCACAACGTGCGTCCGGCGCCGACCGAGGTCAGTTCGCTGCTGGAGGCGGGGACCGCGGACGTCGCATTGGTCGACGCCCGGACCGACCTGGCCGCCGCGCGCGGCCTGTGCCGCCTGCTCGGCAGCACCGGGTCGTCGGTGCCGGTGGTCGCCGTGCTCACCGAGGGTGGCCTGGTCGCGGTGAACGCCGACTGGGGACTCGACGACATCCTGCTGCCCGGCACCGGGCCGGCCGAGCTGGACGCCCGGCTGCGCCTGCTGGTCGGCCGCAACGGCGGCGTGGCCAGCCCGGAGAACTCCGGCAAGATCACCCTGGGCGAGCTGGTGATCGACGAGGGCACCTACACCGCCCGGCTGCGCGGTCGTCCGCTCGACCTGACCTACAAGGAATTCGAGCTGCTCAAGTATCTCGCGCAGCACGCGGGCCGGGTGTTCACCCGGGCCCAGCTGCTGCAAGAGGTATGGGGCTACGACTTCTTCGGCGGCACCCGCACGGTCGACGTGCACGTCCGGCGGCTGCGGGCCAAGCTCGGCAGCGAGTACGAATCGCTCATCGGCACCGTGCGCAACGTCGGCTACAAGGCGGTGCGCCCGTCGCGGACGGCGACCAAGGGCGACTCGGCGCCCGTTCCGGAGGACGAGCCGGAGGGCACCGACGACGCGCCGCTCGCTCCGGTCAACGGCTCCGTGCAGTGAGTTCGGCGGGCCCGCCGAACAATCCGAAACACCGTCGCGTCATTATGTGTTCGCGTCGCGTTCAGCGCGCCGGACGCGGTGTTCGACGCACCGCGATCGAGACGCGGATCGGCTTCGGCCGGTCGCGAAATGCTGGGCTGCGCAATGACGTTGTCCGGGTAGGGCTCCCACTCGGGATGCCGCCGAGCGCGAGGAATGGAGCCCGATGAACGGCGTGGCAACAGAGTGGACCGAGCGGCTGGATGCGGCCGCCGCCGCGGACGTCCGGCAACTGCTCGAACGCGCGGTCGCCGCCGACGGCGTGGCCCCGGTTTCCGAACAGGCCATCCTGTCGCTGAGCGCGGGCGATGACCCCGCGGTGCGGCATCTGATCGCCGTGCGCGACGACGCGATCGCGGGTTACGCGAATCTCGTTCCGGCCCATGGCGAACACCCGGCGATGGCCGAGGTCGCGGTCGATCCGCCGGCCCGCGGGCACGGCATCGGCGCCGGTTTGGTCGCCGCGGCACTTGCCGAGGGCGGACCGGGCACCCGGGTCTGGGCACACGGAAATCTGCCCGCCGCCGAGGCGGTCGCGGCCCGGCTCGAATTGCGCACCGCGCGCGAGCTCTGGCAGATGCGCCGACCCCTGGCAACGCCCGAGCTACCCGAAATCACGGCTCGCGGCCGGGTGACCATCCGCACCTACGCGGGGCCCGCCGACGACGCCGAAATCCTGCGCGTGAACAACGCCGCGTTCGCCTGGCATCCGGAGCAGGGCGGCTGGACCGAACGCGATATCGAGGTACGCCGCGCCGAGTCCTGGTTCGACCCGAAGGGCCTGTTCCTCGCGACGGACACCGCCGATCCCGGCCGCGTCCTCGGATTCCATTGGACCAAGGTGCATTACGACGAGAACCCGGCGGTCGGCGAGGTCTATGTGGTCGGCATCGATCCGGCCGCGCAGGGCCGCGGGCTTGGCCGGCTGCTGACCCTGGTCGGCCTGCATCATCTGCGCGAACGCGGCCTCGCCGAGGTGTTGCTCTACACCGAGGCCGACAACACCGCCGCGGTGCATACCTACACCCGGCTCGGGTTCACTCCGGCGCACATCGATGTCGCCTATTCGGCGGCCTCAGCTGAATAGCAGGGGCCCCGTCGGGGGCGTCTGAGTAAAACTGCGGCAAATGTCACACATAACGGGCTCAATCGCGCTTGCCTGTTCACTCGCCGTTCACTCAGGTCGGTCCAACTGTCAACCACGTGACTTTACGTTGATTGGTGGGCAGCCCACGGCTGCCTGGTGCGCGAGTTCCCCGCGAACAGCACCACATCACCCGTCCGGGCCAGGTGAGGGACCGGACGAGTAGGACGCCTTTCCGGAGGAATAGTGAATCTCAAGCGCAGCAGCGCCCTCGTTGGTGTGCTGGCCGTTGGTGCCATGACGCTCGCCGCCTGTGGCAGCGACGACAACACCAGCACCAGCAACGGCGGCACCACTGCCAAGTCGGACATCGCCTGCGGTGGCAAGAAGGCGCTCAAGGCGAGCGGCTCCTCGGCGCAGAAGAACGCCATGGACCGCTTCGTCGCGGCCTACGAGGCCAACTGCGACGGCAACACCCTGAACTACACGTCGAGCGGCTCCGGCGCGGGCGTCAACGAGTTCCTCGGAGCCCAGACCGATTTCGGCGGCTCCGACTCGCCGCTCAACGCGAAGAAGGACGAGACCACCAAGGCGCAGGACCGCTGCGGCGCGCCCGCCTGGAACCTGCCGACCGTCTTCGGCCCGATCGCCATCACCTACAACATCGACGGCGTCACCGACCTCGTGCTGGACGGCCCGACCGCCGCCAAGGTGTTCAACGGCACCGTCACCACCTGGGACGCCCCGGAGATCAAGGCGCTCAACCCGAGCGCCAAGCTGCCCTCGGACAAGATCTCGGTGATCTTCCGCAGCGACGAGTCGGGCACCACCGACAACTTCCAGCTCTACCTGGACGCGGCCGCCGACGGCGCGTGGGGCAAGGGCGCGGGCAAGGCGTTCGCCGGCGGTGTCGGTGAGGGTGCGAAGGGCAACGAGGGCACCTCGGCCGCCATCAAGAGCACCAAGAACTCGATCACCTACAACGAGTGGGCGTTCGCGAAGTCGCAGAACCTGTCCATCGCGCAGATCATCACCTCGGCGAGCAAGGACCCGGTCAAGCTGACCGCGGCCTCGGCGGGCAAGTCCATCGACGGCGTGAAGGTCAAGGGCGAGGGCAACGACCTGGTGCTCGACACCAGCTCGTTCTACAAGCCGACCGAGGCCGGCGCCTACCCGATCATGCTCGCCACCTATGAGATCGTCTGCTCGAAGTACAAGGACGCGGACACCGCCAAGGCGGTCAAGGCGTTCCTGACCTCGGCGACCACCAACGGCCAGAAGGGTCTCGACGAGGCCGGGTACGTCCCGATCCCGGACAAGTTCAAGACCCGCCTGACCACCGCGATCAACGCCATCTCCTGATCGCACTGTTGTAGCCATGACCGTGCACCCTGAGGTGACCGCCGCGGGCTCGTCGGATTCGACGGGCCCGCGGGCGGCCGGAGACATTCCCCCTATGTCGAGTGAACCTGGCACCGAGCCGGCCAAAAAGGCTCGTCCCGCCCACAGCAACCGGGCCGAGATCGTCTTCCGGTCTCTGGCCACCGCTTCGGGCGCGACCATCGTCGCCGCTATCGCGCTGATCGCGTTGTTCCTGTTGATCCGCGCGGTGCCCTCGGTCATGGCGAACGAGGCCAACTTCATCACCAGCACCGAGTTCAACACCACCAACGCGGACCACCTACGCTTCGGCATCCGAGACCTGTTCATGGTCACTGTGCTGAGCGCGGTGTTCGCGTTGGTGATCGCGGTGCCGATCGGTGTCGGCATTGCCCTGTTCCTGACGCACTACTCGCCGAAGCCGCTGGCCCGGCCGTTCGCGATGCTGGTAGACCTGCTCGCCGCGGTGCCGTCGATCGTATTCGGCCTGTGGGGCGTGCTGGTGCTGGCGCCGCAGCTAGAGCCGGCCGAACGGTTCTTGAACAAGAACCTGAGCTGGTTCTTCCTGTTCGCCGACGGCAACGTGTCGATCTCCGGTGGCGGCACCATCTTCACCGCGGGCGTCGTGCTCGCTGTGATGATCCTGCCGATTATCACGTCGGTGTCGCGTGAGGTCTTCAACCTCACCCCCGCCGCGCACATAGAGGCGGCGCACGCGCTGGGCGCGACGAAGTGGGAGATGGTCCGGATGACCGTGCTGCCCTATGGCCGCAGCGGTGTGATCGCCGGTTCGATGCTCGGCCTCGGTCGTGCGCTCGGTGAGACCATCGCCGTGCTCGTCGTGCTGCACACCGCGGCGAAGGCGGGTGGCTGGTCGTTGTTCGACGGCGGCTACACCTTCGCCTCTCGAATCGCCGCCTCGGCTTCGGAATTCAGCTCGCCGCTGCCGACCGGCGCCTACATCGCGGCAGGCTTTGTCTTGTTCGCACTGACCTTCGTCGTCAACGCGCTGGCGCGACTCGCCGCGGGCGGAAGGGTGAACGGGTGATGACCACGACCACGCTCGACAAGCCGATCAAGGCGCCGACCTTCCGTGACGTCAGCACCGGCCGCAAGATCCGCAACAACATCGCGACCGGCCTGGTCTGGCTGTGTTTCGCGATCGCGCTGATCCCGCTGGCCTGGGTGCTCATCATGGTGGTGAGCAAGGGGTTCGAATCGGTTGTCTCCCTTGACTGGTGGCAGAAGTCGCAGAAGGGTATCCTGCCCGACCAGTCCGGTGGCGGCGTGTATCACGCCATCTACGGCACCATCGTGCAGTCTGCGGTCGCCGCGGTGATCGCGGTGCCACTCGGCATCATGGCCGCTGTCTACCTGGTGGAATACGGTCGCGGAATGCTGGCCAAGACCACCACATTCATGGTCGACATCCTCGCGGGCGTGCCGTCCATTGTCGCGGCGCTGTTCATCTTCGCGCTGTGGATCGCCACCTTCGGCGCACCGCAGAGCGCGTTCGCGGTGTCACTGGCGCTGGTGCTGCTGATGCTTCCGGTGGTGGTGCGCAGCACCGAGGAAATGCTGAAGCTGGTTCCGGACGAGCTGCGTGAGGCGTCCTATGCGCTCGGTATTCCGAAGTGGAAGACCATCGCGCGGATCGTGGTGCCGACCGCGCTGCCCGGCATGATCAGCGGCATTCTGCTCGCGCTCGCCCGTGTGATGGGCGAGACCGCGCCGGTGCTGGTGCTGGTCGGCTACAGCAAGTCGATCAACACCAACCTCTTCGACGGCAACATGGCCTCGCTCCCGCTGCTGATCTACCAGGAGCTGGCGAACCCGGAGCCGGAGGGCCGGGCCAGGGTGTGGGGTGCGGCGCTGACACTGATCCTGCTCATCGCGCTGCTGTACGCGGCGGCCGCGGTCGTCAACAAGCTGCTCACGCGGAATCGATAGGAAACTCAGATGGCCAAGCGGATCGACGTCAAAGACCTGAACATCTTCTACGCAAAGTTCCACGCGGTCGCCGACGTGGACCTGACCGTGCTGCCGCGCAGCGTCACCGCCTTCATCGGCCCGTCGGGCTGTGGCAAGTCCACCGTGCTGCGCTCGCTCAACCGCATGCACGAGGTGACGCCGAACGCCCGCGTCGAGGGCGCGGTGCTGCTCGACGGCGAGGACATCTACGGCTCGCAGGTCGACCCGGTGGGCGTGCGCCGCACCATCGGCATGGTGTTCCAGCGCCCGAACCCGTTCCCCACCATGTCGATTCGCGACAACGTGGTGGCCGGGCTGAAGCTGCAGGGCGTGCGCAACAAGAAGGAGCTCGACGAGGTCGCCGAGCGCTCGCTGCGCGGCGCGAACCTCTGGAACGAGGTCAAGGACCGTCTGGACAAGCCGGGTGGCGGCCTGTCCGGCGGTCAGCAGCAGCGACTGTGCATCGCCCGCGCGATCGCGGTGTCTCCGGACGTGCTGCTGATGGACGAGCCCTGTTCGGCCCTGGACCCGATCTCCACGCTGGCGATCGAGGACCTGATCACCGAGCTGAAGAAGGAATTCACCATCGTCATCGTCACCCACAACATGCAGCAGGCTGCCCGGGTGAGTGACCAGACCGGCTTCTTCAACCTGGAGGCCCAGGGCAAGCCCGGCCGCCTGGTCGAGATCGACGACACCGAGAAGATCTTCTCCAACCCCGGCCAGAAGGCGACCGAGGACTACATCTCCGGCCGCTTCGGCTAGTCCGAGATCGGTTGGTATATACGAACAATGGCCCGCGCAGTGCGCGGGCCATTCGCATTTCCCGGATCAGCGGTTGCGGTCGATGGTGGAATAAGCCCACGGGGAGCAGCCGCTGTCGGTGCACACCTGGAGGCCGGCCTGGAAGGTCCGCAGGCCGCCACCGTCGACCTCTTGCACGTCGTTCAGCGAATGCCCGGAATGGGTCGCGACGAAGGTCGCGCCGGTGGCCTTTACCCGGAACTTGATTTCGATGTTGTAGCGGCAGTTGACACCGCTGTTGTCATTGCGGCCGATGTTGATGAAATGCACGTTGCCGTACGCGTCCCGGTCGACGCCGCCGACCGGGAAGACGTCGATGGTGTAGGTGCACGAGCCTTGCGATTGGCCGACCTGCGGGCTGGCGCTTGCAAGGCCGGTACCGCCGACCGTCATGGCGAAAGCCGCGGCCGCGATGGTGGCGCCAGTGAGCAGGCTCTGCTTGATGCGTGACATGGTTCCCCTCCATTTTGTGAATTGCTTGCGCGAGGCTGAATCCTGTTGTCTCCCTTGCCTCGATGTAAATTATGTCGGGCCGGGCTTAAGGTTCGCTTGTGGTGATCTTGCGGTCGGTGAGCGCGAAATATTAAGGCGCGGTTCCGCATTGCAGTATCGCGCCTATTTCGGGCCGATTACTGTTCGGCCGCTTCGGTTTCGGTCGTTTCGATCACGTAATTGTTCGGGCGGTGTTCGCGATCGGATTCGTTGCCGCGGGTCGGTGACGGGAGGCCGAAGAGGCTGCTGCTCGCCGGTGTGGTCGCGGCGGGGTTGGCGGTATAGGTGGCCGGGTTGTTCGCGGCCGGGGCCTGTTCGGCTGATTGAGTGTGCGTGTTGGCCGGCGATTGCGGTTGTCCGGCAGGCGTGTTCGACGGAGGTTGTTGTCCGGCGGGGGCGTTGGCCGGCGGTTGTTGTCCGGCGGGGGCGTTGGCCGGGGGCTGTTGTCCGGCGGGGGCGTTGGCCGGGGGCTGTTGTCCGGCGGGCTGTCCGGTGGGCGCGTCGGACGGCGGGGTTTGGGGCTTGTCGGTGGTGCCCGCCGGGTTGTCGGGGGTGGCGCCGGGGTTGTTCGTCGCCGGTGTGGCGGGTGTGTTGTCGACCGCGTGATCCACGCTGGTGATGATCTTGTCCGCGGCGGTGGCAAACTTTTCGGCCGCGCCGCCCGCGGAGTCGACGAGGTTCTTGCCTGCCTCGCCGCCTGCCTTGATGATGTCGTCCCAATCGTCGTCGAGTTTGCCGATGGACTCGATCAGGGTGGGCACATTGCCGGTGATCGTGCCGACCGCGGTGACCATGCTGATGACGTTCGCCGGAGTCCAGGAATTCGGGTCGTTGGCCGAACCGGACCCAACCTTGGTGGTGTCCGCCGGATCCGTGGTCTTGGGCTGTTCGGTGGTCTTGGGTTCCTCGGTGGTTTTTGGTTGCTCGGTCGTTTTGGGCTGCTCGGTGGTTTTTGGTTGTTCGGTGGTTTTTGGTTGTTCGGTGGTTTTTGGTTGTTCGGTCGTCTTGGGTTGCTCGGTCGTTTTCGGAACTTCGGACTTGTCGTCCACGACGCTCTTCGGACTGCCCGCCACGGGCACCTGCTGGTCCTGCGCCTTTTCCTGAGTCGCCGCGGGAACCGTGCTCGCGGGCTGGTCGGCGCTGATCTCCTGCGCGGTCAGCGTCGATTTCGGCGAGCCGGTGACCGTGTCGATCGGATCGCCCTCGCCGAGCGCCGAGCTCTGCGTCTGCACCGCGGTATTCGCCTGCTCGATGGCAGTGACGATGCCCGCCTGGGTGCCGACCATCTCGTTGAGCGCGGTGGTGATCGCCGTCTGATGGGTGTGCAGGTCTTCCTCGTCAGAGCTGTCACCCGACGCGGTGACCTGCCAATCGTCGGACACTTTGAATCCGGCGGTGGTCGCCTCGGTGACCTTGTCCAGCAACGACTGCCGATATCCGGTGAGCGTCGTGCCGCCGTTGATCAGCGCATTGGCGAGTTCGGTCGTCTCCAGTGCCATTTTGTTGGCAGTGTCGCGATCTCCGGCTATCCGGTCGTATGCCGCGTAATAGGCATCGCCGCTCCAATGTGAGCCCGCGTCCCGGATCTGCGTGACCGTCTGATCGATCAGCGTCCCGAAATCGGTATTGCGCGTCTTGATTTCCTCGCCGGCCTCGTTGAGTTTCCAAGGCTGCCATTGGTTTTGGACCTGGCTGAGGGTCGGATTCTGGTCGCCGCTCTTCATTGCCCGCCGCCCAGCTTCTTCAGGCTCGCCTGGAAGTCGGTGTCGGTCACCTCGTAGTTGGTGGCGCCGCCCTTGGCGATGTTGGATATCGCCTTGCCGCGCTGTGCCATTCGCAGCCAGCCGGCCTCGATGGTCGCGCCGGCCGTGGTGCAGGCGTCGGTCACGGTGGAGCCGGGTAGCGCGGCACCGAGCGCGCTGATGGTCGTGTTCACCTTCAGCGCGGCGATCTCGCCACTGATCTTGTCCATCGACGCGGCCAATGCGCGCAGCTCGGTTGGATCGACCTTCATGTCCGCCCCCTCTGTGCCGCAACTCCCATAACGGCATCCGCGTAGCGAGTCATCCACCGCTCAGCTACGTGGCCAATCTTTCATTCCCCGCCCATGAGACGTCAAGTCCCGCAAGGTAAAACTGCCTGCCATCTTGTTCGGATGGCAGGCAGTTCCCGATCAGGACTCGGCGTCCGGGTCCGGCGGCAATACGCCGGTAACCAAGAAGATGACCCGGCGGCCGATCTCGACGGCATGGTCGGCGAAGCGCTCGTAGTAGCGGCCGAGCAGGGTGACGTCGACGGCCGCGGCGACGCCGTACTTCCAGTCGCGGTCCATCAGCAGCGTGAACAGGTGACGATGCAGATCATCCATCGCCTCGTCGTCCTCGTTGAGCTGCGCGGCGCGCTCCGGATCGCGGGTCTCGAGCACCTCTTTGGCGCCCGCGCCCATGTTGACCGCGATGCGGCCCATCTCGGCGAAGTAGCCGTTGACCGCCTCGGGCAGCGCGTGGTTGGGGTGGCGCCGCCGGGCCACCTTGGCCACGTGCAGCGCGAGCGCGCCCATCCGGTTGACGTCGGCCACGATCTGGATCGCGCTCACCACCTGCCGCAGGTCACCCGCGACCGGCGCCTGCAGCGCGAGCAGAGCGAACGCCCGTTCCTCGGCATCCTGGATCAGTTCGGCGATCCGGTCGGACTCGGTGATCACCTGCTCTGCCAGAGCGAGGTCGGCCTGGAGCAGCGACTGGGTGGCCCGGTCCATGGCCGAGCCCGCCAGCCCGGCCATCTCGCCCAACAGGTGGGCGAGATCGGCCATTTGCTCGTTGTAGATGACACGCATAAAACCAGACATTAGTTCCCAGCGCTGACCAAGTCACGAACGGAGGGTGAATGACCGGTGCCGAACGGTAGCGACGGTGTTGCCGCAGGTCGGGTCCGTGCTTACTTGCAGGTCTCGTCGGCCGCGTTGACGTGCTCCAGATCCGACGGCAGGGTGACCGGCGTCGCAGGCGCCATCGAGGGCATGTTCGAGATCGGGTCGCCCACCGGTGTCGGCGTGCGCACCGTGCCGTTGAAGTCGCCGCCGATAACCACCTCGACGATGCCGCCGAGGTCGCTGGCCGATTCCATCAGCGCACCGGGGATCGCGCTGGCCACGGTGGCCGCGGCGGCCTCCTGCCCGGCCCCGTACCGGACCTTCGAGGTGACCTCGCTGCCGCCGGAGTAGTTGCCGATGTTGAAGATGCCGAAGCCCTGGTTGCCCAGCTTGGTCGCGGCCCGCTGGGCCAGGCCCGAGGTGCCGGAACCGTTGGAGACCAGCAGCGACACCGTGCTCGGATCGACGGCGGTCAGTTTGGGCGGGGTCGGCGGCGCGGACGGGATGGAGCCGGGGGCGGGGGTGATCTTCTTCTCGCCGGGCAGCGGCTGATCGTCGCGGATCGCCTTGAAGATCGCCTTGATGTCCTGCTCGCGCGGGATCTCGTTGCCGTAGGAGGTGGTGCCGGCAGTTGGGATGGTCAGGAAGGTGACCGTGCCCGCGTCCAGCTTCTGCAGCGAGCGGCCGAGGGTGAGCAGGTCCTGGGGCGTGACCCGGTCGACCGAGGTGTGGTTGGTGAACGCGTTGATGAAGCCGTTCAGCTTGCCGGGATCGAAGAGCACCTTGCTGGACAGCGCGCCGCGCAGCAGCGAGGCCATGAAGCGTTGCTGCCGGTTGATCCGGTCGTAGTCGCTGCGCTCTTCGCCGTAGACGTGCCGGGCGCGCACGTAGTTCAGCGCGGTCGAGCCGTTGACCTTCTGCTTGCCCGGGGTCTCCAGCACGGTGCCGAGGATCTCGTCGTTGATCGGCTTCGGCGAGCACACCTCGACGCCGCCGATCTGATCGACCATGGCCTCGAAGCCGGCGAAGTCGACGGCGATGAAGTGATTGATCGCGCTGCCGGTCATCCGCTGGATCGTGGTGAACAGGCACTTGGGGCCGCCGAGCGCGTAGACCGCGTTGAGCTTGTCGCCGATGGCCGACGGGAAGGTCTCGGCGGTGTACTGGGCCTTGTCGTTGTCCCAGCCGTTGCACTGCGGCCGGGTGACGTCGAGGTCGCGCGGGAACGAGACGACCACCACCCGCGAGCGGTTCTTCGGGATGTTCACCAGCATGACGGTGTCCGCGCGGGAACCCTCGGCGTCGTCGAGTGTGCCCGCGCCGACCTGACTGTTCACGCCCGCGCGGGTGTCGGTGCCGACGAGCAGATAGTTCTCGTCGCCGAGCTGTGCGTCCGAGTCGACCACGTCGTCGCTGTTGTCGTCGATCGCCGAGATCTGGGTGAAGTTGTTGCCGGTGGAGCGCAGGTAGCTCCAGCCGCCGCCGGTGACGAGCAGGCAGAGTACCGCGAACATGGTCAGGGCGCTGCGCCCGGCCAGGCGCAGCCGCTTGTTGCGGCGCTGCTTGCTGGCGGCCAGCCGGGACAGCGGCGCGGCGCCGACGGATTTGGGTTGTGCGGCACCGGATTCGTCGTTGGTGGGCCAGTCGGTCTGCTTGCGCTTGGCCCGGGTGGTCTCGGCCAGCGGCGGCAGGATGTCGGTGACCTCTTCGGCCGTTTCCTGCTTCGCCCTGGCGGCCGTGGGGGTGGCTTTGCGGCTGTCCTCGCCGCGCCGGTTCGGCGTGCGCGCCGCGGGTGCGCCCGCGATGTCCTGAGCGACCGGTGAGCCCGCGGTGCGGGGCGGCGGGGTGTCGGCGGGACGCCGGGGTGGCTGCTCGGCCGGGCGGCCCGGTGCGGGCTGCCGACGGGTCGGCTCGCTCGGGCGCCGGGCGGCCTGGTCCGGCTGGCGCGGCGGGTCTTGGCGGCGCGGCGGTTCGGCCGGGCGGCGTTGAGTCGGTTCCGCCGGGCGGCGCTGAGTTGATTCCGCCGGGCGGCGCTGAGTTGATTCCGCCGGGCGGCGCTGAGTTGGTTCGGCAGGACGCGGTTCGGATCCGGTGGGAGCAGGCTGGCGCGGGCCGCGACTCGGCGCCGCACCGGTTTCCGGAGGCTGGGCGGCGCGGCGGCCACGGCGGCCGGAGCGCTCGTTGTCGACCTTCTGCACCAGATCCTGCACGGTGAGCGGGGCGGAGCCCGCGTCGGCGGTGGCGTCGGTATGCCGGGATCGCCGGGACGACCGGGAGCCGTCTCGGTCGTTGTCCTCCGTGGGATAGCGCTCCCACGGGGCGCGATCTCCGGGCCGTGGCGAACGCCCGTGCCGATCGTCACCCACCAACGAACCTCGCTTTTCGTCTACGTCGCCGCCTCGGGCCGTACTCGACCGGCTTGACCGATTCCGCAATGATAACGATTCCGCCACGGTGAGCCACCTGAGTGCGAAATCGAATTTGCCACACGCTGATTTGGATACCCGAACCGGCGTCGGTTCGCCTGGGTATCAGCGGTGCGCTATCGTCCGGTTCTCAGCCGCCACTGTGCATTACGTCGGCGGCGTGCGGTACGGCCGGGTCCTGCGGGTCGTCCAGCCAGCCGTGCGGCAGCGCGACTTTGCCTGGGGAGCCTTGTCTTCCGCGCGGACCCTCCGCGTCCCTGGGGAACGGCGCGGTCGGATCCAGCTGCCCGACAAGGTCTTCCAGCTCGGTGAGGCTGGACACCGTGGCGAACGCGCGGCGCAGATCGGCGCCGACCGGGAAGCCCATCAGGTACCAGGCCATGTGCTTGCGTAGGTCACGCATGGCCTTGTCCTCGCCGAAGGTCTCCGACAGCAGCGTGCCGTGCCGGTACAGCACCTCGCCGACCTTGCCGAGATTCGGCGGGGTGGGCAGGGCCTCTCCGCGCAGCGCGGCCTGGAGCTCGGCGAACAGCCACGGCCGGCCGAGGCAGCCGCGGCCGACCACGACACCGTCGCAGCCGGTCTCGGCCATCATCCGGACCGCGTCGGCGGCGGAGAAGATATCGCCGTTGCCGAGCACCGGAATCGTGGTGACGGCTTCCTTGAGCCGTGCGATGGCCGACCAGTCGGCCTGGCCGGAGTAGCGCTGCGCGGCGGTCCTGGCGTGCAGCGCGACCGCTTGCGCCCCTTCGGCTTCCGCGATGCGCCCGGCATCGAGGTAGGTCAGGTGTTCGTCGTCGATGCCGATGCGGAATTTCACCGTCACCGGGACGCCGGCCGGTTCGGCGGCGGCCACCATGGCGCGCACGATCTGGCTGAACAGCGCCCGCTTGTACGGCAGCGCCGCGCCGCCGCCGAGCTTGGTCACCTTGGGCACCGGGCAGCCGAAGTTCATGTCGATGTGATCGGCCTTGCCCTCGCCGACGATGATCCGCACCGCCTCGCCGAGGGTGGCCGGGTCGACGCCGTAGAGCTGCATCGAGCGCGGCGACTCGTCCGCGTCGAAGGCCATCATGTCCAGGGTCTTCTCGTTGCGCTCGACCACCGCCCGCGCGGTGATCATCTCGCAGACATAGATGGAGGTGGGGCTACCGAACTCGCGGCACAGCTTGCGAAACGCCAGATTCGTGATGCCCGCCATCGGCGCGAGCACCACCGCCGGATCGACCGGATACGGCCCGATCCGCAGCGCACTCTTCGCCCCGGTAGTCATCGTCACGCCGTCCAGTCTCTCATTTCCGCACGTAACGGGCCTGTGCGCCCCCGAAACGGCCTGCTCGCACGGGCAATGCAGCTGGTGCGCGGGACCGGCGGCGGCGCACCGCACTCGCCGGCGCGTGGGGCCGTGCCGGCGAGTGCGGTGAATCAGGCGATGTCCGGGAGGCGGTCGGCCAGATCTGTCAGTTGCCAGGGGCCGTCGGTTTCGATGGTCCCGGTGGCGGTCCAGCCGTTGAGGGCCGAGATCGCGCCGCCTTGGACGGCGAAGACCTTGCCGGTGATCGGGCACTTCTCCTGGGCGAGGTAGGCGACGAGGGGGGAAATGTTCTCCGGGGCAAAGGCATCGAACTCGCCCGCGGGGACCTCCTCGGCGAACATGGCGCCCATGCCGGGGGTGGCCAGGGTGAGCCGGGTGCGGGCGACGGGGGCGATCGCGTTGGCGCGCACGCCGTATCGCTCCAGTTCGAGCGCGGCGACCTGGGTGAGCGCGGCGATGCCCGCCTTGGCCGCGCCGTAGTTGGCCTGGCCCGGATTGGGCAGGAAGGTGCCGGACGCGGAGGCGGTGTTGATCACCGACGCCGCGACCTGCTGCCCGGCCTTCGACTGCGCCTTCCAGTACGCGGCGGCGTGGTGCAGCACCGCGAAATGCCCCTTGAGGTGCACCGCGATCACCGCGTCCCACTGCGCCTCGTCCATCGCGGCGATGAACGCGTCACGCAGGATGCCCGCGTTGTTGACCAGGATGTCCAGCCCGCCGAAGGCGGTGATCGCCTGCTCGACAAGGGCTTTCGCGCCCGCCCAGTCGGCGATGTTCGCGCCGTCGGCGACCGCGCGCCCGCCCGCCGCGACGATCTCCTCGACCACCTGCTGCGCGGGCCCGGCGTCGGCGCCGACGCCCTCGTTGTCACCGCCGAGGTCGTTGACCACGACGGCGGCTCCTTCGGCGGCCAGCAGCAGCGCGTGTGCCCGGCCGATGCCGCGCCCCGCGCCGGTGACGATGGCGACGCGTCCGTCCAGCGAACCCATGATGTTCCTTTCGAGGGGGAGAGCGTGGTCAGGCGAGCAGACCGGCGAGGTTGGCGAGGGAGGCGTCGAGTTCCTTGGTGGAGGCGCGTTCGATCGCGCCGCCGATCGCGCCGACCATCATCTGGCTGATGAATTCCGCGTCGATGGTGACCAGCGCAGCGTTGTCGCCCTGGGCCTGCACGGTGAGGGTGAAGCTGATCTGTGCGCCGGCCAGGCCGACGCCGGAGAACTTCGTCGAGTTCGGCGCGTCGTAGGCGTCCACGGTGAAGGTGATGGTGTTCGCCATCCCCATGATGGTGAGCACCTCGGTCATGGTCGTTCCGATGGACAGTTGCGCGGGCGGCGGCTCCTTCCACTTGGTGTGCACGGTCAGCCACTCCTCGAACCGGTTCGGGTCGGACAGCACCGCCCACACCTTCTCCGGCGCGGCGGCAAACTCCTTGGACACCTTGGCTTGTGCCATGGTCGTTCTCCTCTACTTCGGTAAAGCGGTTGGCGTGGTGCCGGATTCAGCGTTCGGCGGGGCGGTAGGCGGTGACGATGGCCGCGCCGCCGAGGCCGATGTTGTGCGCGAGTGCGACTTTCGCGTCGCCGACCTGGCGGGCGTCGGCCTCGCCGCGCAGCTGCCAGGTCAGCTCGGCGCACTGGGCCAGGCCGGTGGCGCCGAGCGGATGACCCTTGGAGATCAGGCCGCCGGACGGATTGACCACCCAGCGCCCGCCGTAGGTGGTGTCCGCGGCGTCGACCAGCTTGTGTCCCTCGCCCTCGCCGCACAGGCCGAGCGCCTCGTAGGTGAGCAGCTCGTTGGGGGAGAAGCAGTCGTGCAGCTCAATCACGTCGAGATCGTCCGGGCCGATGTCGGCCTGCGCGTACACCTTTCGGGCGGCCGCGGCGGTCATGTCGACGCCGACGAGTGAGCGCGCCGTCTTGGTGGCGAAGGTGGATTCGAGGTCGGTCACCATCGCCTGGCCGACGATCTCCACGGCCCGGGCGCCGAGGTCGTGTTCGTCGACGAAACGCTCGCTGGCCAGCACCGCCGCGCCCGAACCGTCGGAGGTCGGCGAGCACTGCAACCGGGTCAGCCCGAGCGGCTCGTAAACCATTTTGGCGGCGGCGATCTCGTCGAACGTGTACACATCCTGGAACTGCGCGTACGGATTGTTCGCCGAGTGCCGGTGGTTCTTCTCCGCGATCTTGGCGAAATGCGCACGGGTGGAGCCGTATTGCTCCATGTGCTCGACCCCCGCCGCGCCGAACATCCACGGCGCCACCGGCATCGCGAACTCGCGCAGCTGGGCCAGCGCCTCGATGTGACGCAGCAGCGGCTGCTCCCGATCGGTGTAGCCCGCCTCAAGCGAGCCGGACTGCATCTTCTCGAAGCCGAGCGCCATGGCGCAGTCGGCCAGCCCGCCGCGAATCGCCCTGGCGGCCAGGTACAGCGCCGAGGATCCGGTGGAACAGTTGTTGTTCACGTTGACCACCAGCAGCCCGGTCAGCCCGAGTTCGTAGACGGCGCGCTGCCCGCTGGTGGAATCGCCGTAGACGTAGCCGACGTAGGCCTCCTGCACCTGGTCGTAGCGGATGCCCGCGTCGGCCAGCGCTTTGGTGCCGGACTCCTGTGCCATGGCCGGGTAGTCCCAGCCCTCCCGGCGGCCCGGCTTCTCGAACTTGGTCATGCCGACACCGATGACGAAAACCCGGTTGCTCATATCGTTTCCTTGTCGCTTACGGCCTCGAACTCTGCGAGCCCGTCCTGGATGACGAATTGGTCGTTGTCGGAACAAGTTTCGAACGCGTAGCGATCACGCCCGGCTTGCCGCTCGGTCGCCCATACCGCGGTGTTGATGGTCTGCTGTGGGAACGCCGGCGAACTCAGCCGCACGGCAAGCCTTTTCAGCCGCGTCGGATCCTCCGGGCTGATCCTCGTGATCAGCGCGTGCGAGATGAACGCGATGGTGCACAGGCCGTGAATGATGATGCCGGGCAACCCCATCGCCTTGGCGAACTCGTCCACCAGGTGGATCGGCATCGGGTCGCCCGCGGGCTGGGCGTAGCGGAAGGTCTGATCCGGGTCGAAGGTCTGCGCCGCGAGGAAGTCCGGCTCGCGGGCGCGCAGCCGCTCGTCGAAGGCGTGCGCCGGGCTGGGTTCGCCGCGGGCGCTGTCGAATTCGCCACCGCGGAAGAAGCCGACGAAGTACTGTTCGTTCACCAGCTCGTCGCCGCTGTAGGTCTCGATGTGCGAGGTGACGACCACGCCCGAGGATTTGCCCTCGATTCCGATCGGCCGGGCCCGTACCTCTAGTGTCTCGCCCGGTTCGATCGGCCGGTGGAAGCGGAAGTCGTGCTCGCCGTGCAGGATTCGCAGCATCAGCTCGTCCGGCACCACCGACATCGCGGCGTCGGCCATCATCACCGTGATCGGCACCACCGCGAAAACCGGTGGCGCGTATGTCCCGTCGAGGTGTTGGCGAATCGGATCGTTGGTCGCGGCGGCGTAGGCGATCGTGCGTTCCTGGTCCACCACGAAGGTGTCGCGCGCACCCCAGTTTCCCAGCCGGTCCAGGTTGAAGGTCGTCCCGTCCGGCGCCGAGGTCGAACCCGGCCTGGTCGACGCGTCGTTGCTCATACCAGCAACGCTAGGAATCCGGGCGGGCCCCCGGGATGACCGCGCGGCGCACGTTCGGTGACCGCCGCGCTCACCGCATCCGGCCTGGTAGGTTCGCCTCGACCAGGGACGCAGGAGGTATTGGTGGCGGCGAGGACGGTGCCGATCGACTTCGTGCGCTCCGCCGTCGCCACCGCGCAGCGGCAGGGCGTCGACATCACCCAGCTGCTCGGCAGCGTGGGCGTCGCGCCCGAGCTGCTCGCCCAGGACCGGGCGCGGGTGACGGTCGATCAGGTGGCCGCGACCATGCGCCAGCTGTGGCGGATCACCGATGACGAACTGTTCGGCCTCGGCCCGGCGCCGGTGCCACGGGGATCGGTCCGGCTGGTCGGCTTCGGCCTCATCGCCTGCCCGGATCTGGGCGCGGCGATCCGCCGGTTCGGCGAATATCAGCGCCTGCTGCCCGGCCTGCCGCCGATGGCGGTGACCACCGACGGCGAACGCACCCGGTGCACGCTCGACACCAGCGTGCTGGCCGCCGGCGAAGAGCTGCTCGCCGTGTTCCTGCTCGCGGCGATCCACCGGATGGTCTCCTGGGGTATCGGCCGCCGAGTTGCCTTGCGCCAGGTCGAGTTCCCGTATCCGCGGCCGCGCAATATCGCCGACTACGACCTCGTCTTCGGCGCCCCGCTGGTCTTCGACGCCGCCACCGCCGCAATAACTTTCGACAGCGAACTATTGAACGCGCCGCTCACCCGGACCGAGGAAGACCTCATCGACTGGGCCCGCAACGCCCCGATCGACGTGCTGTCCCGGCGCGACTACGGCACCTCGCTCGCCGAGCAGGTGCGCAAGATCCTCACCCGCGGCCTGCACGGGGTCCGGGACAAGACCGCCGGCGATCGCTGGCCCACCGCCGACGAGGTGGCCAAACGGCTGGCCATGAGCCCACAGACGGTGCGCCGCAAGCTCGGTGAGGAGGGCACCTCGATCACCCAGATCCGCGAGGACATCCTGCGCGACGCGGCGGTGGCCAGCCTGGTGCGCGGCGACGAGACCGTCGAGGCGCTCTCGGCGCGGCTCGGCTTCTCCGAACCGAGCGCGTTCCGGCGCGCGTTCCGCCGCTGGACCGGCAGCCCGCCCGGCTCCTATCGCGGGTCCGCGCCGACCGCCGGCTGAATCTTCCTGCGCGGCAGCGGATCGCTACTGATCGCGCAGCCGGCGGTGATACCGCTCCCGGATTTCCGGATCGGGCTGCGCGTAAGCCGTTGTCGCGCCGGTGAATCGCGCGACCACGAGCTGCGCTCGATACGGCAGCAGCTGTGCGGTCTTGATGATCGCGGCCAGCTTGCGCGGGACGGTCACCAGCGGCTTGCCCTTGACCACCGTCCGCACGATGGCCTGCGCGACATCCTCGGGATCGACGGTGGTCATCGGCTCGATCCAGCCCGGCATGTTCGCCCCGGCGGACAGCTCGGTGCGCACGATGCCCGGCAGCACCGCCGAGACCTGCACGCCGTGTTCCTTCAGTTCCAGATGCAGCGCCGAGGTGAAGCCGACCACCGCGTGCTTGGTCGCGCAGTAGGTGGCCAGCCCCGGAAACCCTTGCGTGCCTGCCAAAGACGCGATGTTGATCAGATGCCCGCTGCCCCGCGCCAGGAACCGCCTGGTGGCCAGCCGCGACCCGGTGATCACCCCGCGCAGGTTGATGTCGACGATCCGGTCGGTCATCGCCTCGTCCTCGTCCGCGAACAGCCCGGTCGGCATGATGCCGGCGTTGTTGACCAGCACGTCCAGCGGCCCGAGCTCCTTTTCCAGCGTGTCGAGGAACACGGCGAACGACTCGCGGTCGGTCACGTTCAAGGGCAGGCCGATGATCTTGGCGTCCGGGTCCGCGCCGAGCTCCACGGCGGTCTTGTCGACCAGCTCCACATCGATGTCGCCGATCGCGACCGTGGCGCCTGCCCCGAGGAACGCCTCGGCGGTCGCCCGGCCGATCCCGCGCGCGCCGCCGGTGATCGCGACGACCTTCCCGGTCAGCGGGGCGTCGCCGTGGGGTGCACTGGTCATGTTCTCGGCCTTCCTGATTCGATCGGCCACGGCCGGTGCGAACGGCCGACCGGTACGGCGCGATACACCCAGTGTCGGCGTTGCCGCGGCGATCGTCGGCGGATTCGGCAATCACGAAGCGGCGCAGCGGGACCGGCGCGCTCAGAGCCCGCGCGCGATGATCTCCTTCATGATCTCGTTGGTGCCGCCGTAGATCTTCTGGATCCGCGAATCGGTGAAGATCCGCGCGATCGGATACTCGGCCATGTAGCCGTAGCCGCCGAACAGCTGCAAACAGCGGTCGGCCAGGATGTTCTGCTGCTCGGACAGCCACAGCTTCGCCTTGGCCGCGGTGGGGATGTCCAGCTCGCCGCGGACGTGCTTCTCCACGCAGTCGTCGAGGAAGCTCCAGCCGACGGTGACCGCCGTATCGCATTCGGCCAGCGTGAATTTGGTGTTCTGGAAGCCGAACAGCGGCTTGCCGAAGGCGGTGCGCTCCCTGGTGTATTCCAGGGTCAGCTCGACCGTCTTCTCCATCGTCGCCATCGCGGTGACGGCGATGATCAGCCGCTCCTGCGCGAGCTGCTGCATCAGCTGGATGAAACCCTGGTTCTCCGCCTCGCCGATCAGGTTCGTCCGCGGCACCCGCACCTCGTCGAAGAACAGCTCGCAGGTGTCCTGCCCGTGCTGGCCGATCTTGTGCAGATTGCGCCCGCGCCGGAACCCCTCGCGGGTGGTCTCGACCGCGATCAGCGAGAGCCCGCCCGCGCCGCCCTGCTCGTTGGTCTTGGCGACGACCAGCACCAGGTCGGCCAGGAAACCGTTGGAGATGAACGTCTTCGCGCCGTTGACCACGTACTCGTCGCCCTGCACCGTCGCGGTGGTGCGGATCGCCTGCAGGTCCGATCCGGTGCCCGGCTCGGTCATCGCGATCGCCGCGACGATCTCGCCGGAGGCCAGCTTGGGCAGCCAGGTCTTCTTCTGCTCGTCCGTGCCGTATCCGGCGATGTAGTGCGCGATGATCGTGCTGTGCACCGGACCGCCGAAGCTGGGCGCCAGCGCGCGCACCTGTTCGATGGCGATCACCGCGTCGTGCCGGAAGTCCCCGCCCCCGCCGCCGAACTCCTCCGGCACGCTCGGGCACAGCAGGCCGAGCTGGCCGGCCCGCAACCACACCTCGCGGTCGATGTGCTGCTGCTCGGCCCAGCGCTCCTCGTGCGGCGCGCACTCTTTACCGAAGAAGTCGCGCGACAGCTCCGCCAGCGCATCCATTTCCGCATCCATCCACCGTGAGCGGTGCTTTGCCATGTTCGCCCGTCCCTTCGCGCAGCCGACGCCGTCGTCTTCTCCCCACGGTAGGAATTCGCAGGTCCCGCGGGTAAGGACCGAGCCGCCCGAATCCGATGACCGCAGCGCTTGCCCGCGGCGATATCGCCGATCGAAACGCCGGCGGCCGCAGGCCGAACGGATATCGATCGAATACATGGGTCGGGCACCGCGACACCGAACTGCCAGGACATGAATGTTCGAGTGAACTGGGCGACGACGAATACCGCTCCCCAGTTGGCGAACATAGCGACACCTGCGCGGCGAATGCGTTCGTGAATGTGAACGGCGGTACCGCGCAGAATCCTATTGCGGTGCGCGCAACGTTTGAAGGTTTATTGCGTCGAAGTTCGATCTTCGACGCAATAAACCTCGAAAGCAGATAATTGCTGGATACAGCGTTAGCCGGACATACGCGAGCCGCCGTCCGGTGCTCCGGACGGCGGCTCGTGGTCGATCGGGGTGCGAGCTCAGCTCGCGGTGCTGCTCGCCATCTGGCGGTCGGCCTTGGCGGCCTCGCGGGCGAGCATGCGGTCGCGCTGCTCCTCGAACTTCAGCACGTCCTTGCCGAGCTTGTCCAGGTAGGCGGCGAGCCGCTCGCGGCAGGCCTCGCCGCGGCCGGTGAAGTCCTCGCGCTCGAAGATGTTCCACTTCTTGAGCACCGGCTGCACCACCTCTTCCATGTGCTGGCGCAGGTCGTAGATGCCGTGCTTGGCCATCAGGACGCCGTTGCGGCGGAAGTTGGGCATGCCCGCGCCGGGCATCTGGAAGTTCTCCAGGATCAGCGTGATGGCCTCGATCGCCTGGTCCGGAGACAGGTCGAGCGCGGCGGCGCACATGTTGCGGTAGAAGATCATGTGCAGGTTCTCGTCCGCGGCGACGCGCTGGAGCATGCGGTCGGCGATCGGGTCGTCACAGACCTTGCCGGTGTTGCGGTGGCTGACGCGGGTGGCCAGCTCCTGGAAGGTCACGTACGCGACGGAGTGCAGGAAGCCGGCGTCGGCCTCGGTCGGCGACGCGAAACCGTTGGTCATGTGGATCATCCGCGCCTCTTCGAGGGCGACCGGATCGACGCCGCGGGTGACCACCAGGTAGTCCCGCATCACGATGCCGTGCCGGTTCTCCTCGGCGGTCCAGCGGCCGACCCAGGTACCCCAGGCACCGTCCTGGGAGAAGTTCTCGGCGATCTCGCGGTGGTAGGAGGGGAGGTTGTCCTCGGTCAGCAGATTGGTGACCATGGCGGCCTTCGCGACTTCGCTCAACCGGGACTGCTCAGGATCCCAGTCGATGCCCCCGAGTGCGGCGAAATTGCGGCCTTCATCCCACGGGACGTAGTCGTGCGGATGCCATTCCTTTGCCAAGGAGAAGTGCCGGTTGACGTTTTCTGCGGCAACCGGCTCCAACTCCGTAAGAAGCTCGAGTTGAGTCAGATCCCTTGCCATGTATGAACCCTTCAGTCTGTGCGTCCGGTCGAGCAGGTCATCCCCCCAAGGTAGACCGATGCCGTGCGGCCATACCTTACGGCACCGTAGGTGTGATGCGAAACGCATCCGAATGCCTGTTGATGCCCCGTGATGCACGTCATACGCCGTCGTTGGCGTTCGGCGACCACTGTCGAGTGTATGGCTTCGGCCCGCAGCGAGGGGACTATCGCTACGGGCCGAGAAGTGTTAGCCCGGCGTGCTGCACTGCACACGCCGGGGCAAATTGCATAGTGCGCCCAGCTCAGCGTTTCCCGCCGAAGAGGCCGCCGAGCACGTTGCCCAGCGCGCCGCCGGCATTCTTGGCCAGCGCCTCGCCGATCGCGCCGCCGATGCCGCCGCTCTTGCTGCTGCCGCCGAGCAGGCCGCCGAGGATGTCGCCGATGTCGCCGATGCCGCCGTTGCCGGCCGGCTGGGTCTGCGGCGCCGCGTTGCCGCCGCCACCGGTCATCTGCTTGGCCAGGTAGGCGAGCACGATCGGGGCGAGAATCGGCATCAGCTTGGCGATCAGGTCGTTGCCGCCGGTGCCCTCGGTCGCGCCGAGGGTGCTGATCACCGTGTTCTTCTCCTGGCCGAAGACGTTCTCGACGATCTTCGAGCCGTCGGTGACGTCGACCTTGTCGATGTCCACCTGGCCTTCGCCCTCGACCAGGTCGCCGTGGTTGTCCAGGGCGCCGACCAGGGAGGCCGCGCCGTCGGGCTGGGTCGCGTTCGCCTGCAGACCGCCGAGCAGGGTGGGCAGCGCGGCCTTGACCGCGTTGGTCGCGGTGCTCTCGTCGACGCCGAGCTTCGCGGCGATCTGGCCGATCGGTACCTGGGAGAGCAAATCATCGAAGGAAGTCATCAGCTCCGCCTTGTCGAGGGATGACCGGGATTGCCCGTGTCGCGCTCACAGTAGGGGAATGCCCGGAGGGAGTGTGGTGTTTCGAACCCGCGCGCCGAGGGCGCGTTGCAAGTATGGCCCGGCCGCCGGAGCCGGCGACAGTCCAGCTGAAACGAGAGCGGGCGCCCGGTAGACCGGGCGCCCGACGAGTGCCCCCAGTAGGGCTCGAACCTACGACCTGCGGATTAAAAGTCCGTAGCTCTACCAACTGAGCTATAGGGGCGCGGTGGGCCAGTGTAGTGGGCGCGGCGCGATGGCCCAAATGGGGGAGCGGGGCGAGTCGCGGGCCGGCGGCGGCTCGGATCGCAAGGGCCGGCGAGTAGTGGCAATCTGACGCCGAGACTTGTTGTCGCGCCTAGTAACGCGCGATGTGTGGCTCGCGATCTCGCCGGTAAACATTTGGTACCCAACTTTGTTCATTGCGCCGAGAATTGGCTACCATCCAATCATGTTGGCTAGCAATGTCTTTGGATTTGCGGGGGGTGAGGGGCCTGAGCTCGGGCGCATGTGCGGGTGGGGTGAGCGGGCGGGCTGCCCACGATGGCCCGCGCTCCGGTCGGCCGGTCTCCTCGGGTGAACGTTGCTGGGACGCTGTCGAATTGGGGGAACGAGCACAGAGGGAAGCTTGGTTGCTTGATGTTTGCTGTAACAGTAAACCGAACCGGTCAGTTACCTGACTCGTCGGTTTGCCGCGTGTCGGAAGGGGATTCCGGGTACGGTGACGACTTGATGAATTCCGTAAGAATCGTCTACTCGTCCGGTGATTCGGAATTCGGCTTATCGTTGATGTGCCCGAACGTGTCGCGAGCGGTCCGGCCGATCGTGACTTCCCTGGAGACAACGCCGCAGGAGGCAGATCCGAGACGAAGAAATACCCGGGTGCGCACCCCCTGCGGCGCACCCGGGCAGGAAAACTATACCAGCTGGTGTGTTTCAGGTTTTTCGCAAGTTTTCGTACCGAAAGTTTGAAACTGGGCGAAAACCCGGTTTGAAGTATTGATAAAACTCATAACTTCGCGCCAAGGGCCCGTTCCTTTGGGGGTGGCTGTTTGGCGGCGAGTAGGCTTCGGAGGCGTTTCGAGCATGGCACGGCAGCAAGAGCGGGCCCGCCGGACACGTGCGGCGATTATCAGGTCCGCCGCCGTTGAGTTCGGGAAGAGCGGCTATGCCGCTGCATCGCTCAACCGCATATTGGAAGGGTCGCGTGCCACCAAGGGCGCCATGTACTTCCATTTCGATTCCAAGGAAGATCTAGCACGCGCCGTACTGGAGACGGCGGTCGAACGCTATCGCGCATCGGCCGAGCGTTGGCTCGGCCGAACGGATCTCGGACCACTGGACGTCATGCACGGCATGATCGACGAGATGGCATTGCGGCTCGAGCACGACATCATCGTGCAGGCCGAATACCGGTTGATCATCGAGCCCGACTTCTATCGGGACGTGCAAACCGGCGGTGGGCGAATACTCGGGCGCGCCGTCCGCGCGCTCGCGGTCCGCTCCATCGACCAAGGGCAGTTGCGCGCCGACGCGGACGCGGACCGGTTCACCCGCACACTGACCGCCGCGCTGGCCGGCCAGCGCTACATGGTCGACGCGCACGGCACCGGCATCGATCTGCGCGCGCGCTTCGAGGAGGCGCTCGAGGTGGTCATCGAGTCCATGTCCACCACCGAGTGGGCGGAGAAGTTCCGCAACGACGGCTGGCGCACCCACGCCCGCCTCGAAGAGCTCAGTTTGGGACTCTGAACAGCCGATTTGGGAATCGAGTCCGGTCTGTCATAAGCTAACCGGGCTCCCAACGGATAGCCGTTGAAGCCGGTTCCGGAGAAATCCGGAGACGAGCCCCCTTCGTCTAGCGGCCTAGGACGCCGCCCTTTCAAGGCGGTAGCGCGGGTTCGAATCCCGTAGGGGGTACGGTCTTCGGACCGTTGGTAGTATGCAAGGCCCTGTGGCGCAGTTGGTTAGCGCGCCGCCCTGTCACGGCGGAGGTCGCGGGTTCGAGTCCCGTCAGGGTCGCAAGTGAGGCGCCGGAGCAATCCGGCGTTTCGCGTATGGCATTCAACTCGGGTGCCTGCGGCCAGGTAGCTCAGTTGGTACGAGCGTCCGCCTGAAAAGCGGAAGGTCGCCGGTTCGATCCCGGCCCTGGCCACAAAACTCGTAGGCGAGCCCTGCACGCGGAGTGCGCGTGCGGGGCTCGTTTTGTTCGTTTCTTGTGGGGGTGCAACCCCCACGCCCCGCTCGGCGGGGCTTCGCCCCCCGAACCCCCTTGGGCTGTGGTCGCCTTTTGGGGGCGGGCTGCGGATTCGACCTGGTCGAGATCTGCTTGGTGTGGTTCTCCTCCCGGACTCCCTCCCTTGTAATGCAATCCGCGCGAGCTGGCCTTGGGTCTGGCTGTTGTATCCGTTTCTCTCTTGTATGCCTTGACAGTTATATAACTGTAGGGGAATATGTAGGGGTGACCACGGCTAGCGTTTTTCAGGTGTTGGGGGAGCCGAGCAGGTTGGCGATCCTCGAGGTTTTGCGGCAGGGGGAGCAGCCGGTGGGGGAGTTGGTGGGGCGGGTGGGGCTTAGTCAGCCTGCGGTTTCGAAGCATCTTCGGGTGTTGAAGGAGGCGGGGTTGGTTGAGGTTCGGGTGGAGGCGCAGCGGCGGGTGTATCGGATTCGGACGGAGCCGCTGGTGGGGGTTGACGATTGGCTGGCGCCTTATCGCCGGTTGTGGAGCACGCATCTCGATCTATTGGAAGAACATCTCGAGCGACGGAGGCAGGAATGAGTCAGGCAGAGCTTCGTACCGATGGGGCGCGGCCGGCGGTGCGGCTGGAACGGAAGCTGGCGGATCCGCCGGCGGTGGTGTGGCAGGCGATCACGGAGCGGGAGCAGTTGCGGGCCTGGTTCCCGTGCGACGTGGAGGTGGTCGGCGGTGTGTGGGAGGTGGGGGCGGCGATCACGTTCGACTTCGGCGACGAGATGGGTGGAAGTACGCTCAGCGGTGAGGTATTCGCGGTCGATGAGCCGAAGCTGCTTGCGTTCAGCTGGGGCGAGGAACGGTTGCAGTTCGAGCTGACGCCGCACGGGAGCGGGACTCTGCTGGTCTTGATCGATGAGCTGCCGGCCGATTCCGCGGCCCGCAACGCCGCCGGTTGGGACGAGTGCCTCGACCGCCTGGCTGGGCTCGAGCCCGTCGACTGGAAATCCCGCTTCGACACCTACTCCGCGACCTTCGAACCCCTCGTCGGCCCCCAGGCGGGCCCGCCCACCGAGTGATTCACCGCGAGCGGGACCTGGCGGCGGCGAAACGCGAGTAGCGCCACCGTCAGGTCCCGCTCGGCGTCGTGGGGGTGTGGTCCGGCGCTCCCGTAGGCTGGCCGGGTCATGCTGACCCTCCTTCTAGCGCTCGCGGGTTTCGCGTTTCTGGATTCGCTGGATGTGCTGCTGGTGGGGGTTACGACGGCGGTGGTGGCGGACAGCCGGATCGGGCGGCGGTCGCCGGTGCCGGGTGGGGTGAGTTTCATCGCGGGGGTTTTCGCGGTTACCACCGCTTTCGGCATCTGTACGGTGCTCGGGTTGAACTTCCTGACGGGGCTGGTGGAGTTCGAACTGACGCCGGGGGTGCGGTATTGGGGTGAGTTGGGGTTGGGGATGGTGTTGATCGCCATCAGCCGGGTTCCGGTGGCTAACCGGACCGAGCCGCCGGCCTGGGCGGCGGCGGTGCGGCGGCGGCCGTGGTTGTTCGGATTCGTCGGGATGGCAATCGGTCTCGTGCAGGCGCCGACGGCGGTGCCGTATCTGGCGGGGCTGGCGATGATCTCGGCGCAGGATCCGTTGCCGGTGTTGTGGCCGCTGATCGTGGTCGCGTATTGCGCGCTGGCGCTGTTGCCGCCATTGCTGGTGCTGCTGTTGTCCCTGCGCCGGACCCCGCGGGCGCGGCGCGTCTACCGCGCCGTGGTGCGGATCCTCACTCGCTACGCCCCACCCGCATTACGTGTTCTTTTCGTGCTTTTCGGCACAGTTCTGGTGGTCGACGCACTCGTCCACTTCCGCCACCTCTGGTAACCCATGCCGCGAGCGGCTCGCGAATCGCGAGCCGGCCCGATGATCTTGGAAATGGGGTTGAACGGGCGCTGACGGTGGAATGCTGGGGGCATGGCTGAGCGCTGGTATTACTGCTTGAAGCACAAGCGGGCCGAAAAGGGCAGGCAGTGCTGGTTCCAGGATCGGATGGGGCCGTACCCGGACCAGGCGACCGCGGAACGGGCACTGGAGATCGTCAAGGCGCGCAATGCGCAGGCCGATTCCGGGGACGAGGACTGACCGAGGCCGGTAGTCCGGTGTGCGACAAGTGATCTGACCGCGAGCGTGGACGCGGGGCGGGCGGCCGCGGCGCAAAAGTGATCTTGTGACGTGCGCGGATGCCTGCCCGATATCGGTCACCAGGTAGATCCACTCAGGCCTGCTTCAGCTGTATCAAGTACGGTTTCTCCGAACTCAAACGATTGCTCGGTGGTCCTGACGTGGGCTGCGAGCTGGACCAGGATCAGCAGGGAGGGCGACCCTTGAGGGTTACCGTTGTTGTGCCGACCTACAACGAGCGGGAGAATCTGCCGGTTGCGGTGCAGCGCCTGACCGCGCTGCCGGTACCCGACCTGCACGTGCTCGTGGTCGACGACAGTTCGCCGGACGGCACCGGTGACGTCGCCGACAAGCTGGCCGCCGAGCTGCCGAACGTGGTCGGCGTGCTGCACCGCACGGAGAAGGACGGCCTCGGCCGGGCCTACATCGCGGGCATCACCCGGGCGCTGGACGAGGGCGCGGACGTGGTGATCCAGATGGACGCCGACCTGTCGCATCCGGCCGAGGTGATTCCGGCCATGCTGGAGAAGCTGACCACCACCGACGCCGGCGTCGTGCTCGGCTCGCGCTATGTGCCGGGCGGCTCGACCGCCGACGAGTGGAAGTGGCACCGCAAGGCGCTGTCCGCGTGGGCCAACTTCTACGTGAACCTGATCCTGCGGCTCGGCGTGAAAGACGCCACGGCCGGGTTCAAGGCGTGGAAGGCGGACACGCTGCGCGCGATCGACGTGGCCTCGATCCGCAGCAACGGCTACTCGTTCCAGGTCGAGATGAACTATCGGACGGTCAAGAAGGGCATCGAGATCGCCGAGGTGCCGATCCGCTTCGAGGAGCGCACCCTGGGCGCCTCGAAGATGAGCCTGAAGGTGCAGCTGGAGTCGGCGCTGATGCCGTGGAAGCTGCTCTTCGGCCGTTCGGTCTAGGACAGACAGGCGTAGGGCCCCACATCCGCGATGGATGTGGGGCCCTACGTCATTGCCGGTTCAGTGGGCGGACAGGCCACGGCGCATCGCTTCCAGTCCGACGACGAGCACCGGTGCCAGCACCACATGCATGACCGACAGCGCGACGGTGGTCACGGCGTCGAACGGTGCGGCGATGGTCAAGCCGATGGTCGCGATGGCGAGAACGGCACCGACGATCTGCGCCACCCGCAGCGCACCGGTCCAGAAGTACGACACCAGCGCGGCCGCCGTCATGCCGACGAGCAGCGGCAGGCCGGAGGAGACGATCACCCCGCCCGCGCCGACGGATGTGGTGACCCCCTGGTCGACCACTTCGAACGAGCCGCCGGCGGCTTCGCCGAGCAGCCAGACGATCAGGTTGACCGCGACCGCGGCGACGACGCTGCCCACGACGGCGGTCGGCCGGCCGACCGCGGGGATACGCAGTGCGGGGGTGGAGGTTTGAGCGATGGTCATGATGTTCTCCTCATCCGAAGCTGTGCTGCTTGGTGCTGAGAACAATCATCAAACCTCAACAATTCTTGAGGTCAATTCGCGCCGGTGTGGCCTGTATCACTCCGGCCGGTAACCGCCGCAACGGAATTCGGCGCGGTCCGCGGAGGTTCGCGCGAATCAGTCGGGCTTCGGCCAGTCCAGCAACGTGTCCACATACAGCTGGCGAACCGCGGCGACCTTGTCGTCCAGGTCATTCGGATCCCAGCCGCTGACATCGATGGGATCGAGGATCGCCACATCCACGGTGCCGGGCCGCGCGACCATCGAGTTGCGCCAGCAGATTTCGCCCGCGTTGCGGATCACGATGGGGATGACCGGCACGCCCGCCTGGATGGCGATGTGGAAGGCACCCTTCTTGAACGGCCCGACATCCGGTGTGTAGGAACGGGTTCCCTCGGGCGCGACCGCGATCGACAGTCCGCCGCGCAGCGTGTCGACGACCGGCGCGAGCGCGGCCTTGGCCTTGTCGGTGCTCGACCGATCGATGAAGGTCACGCCGACGAAGCGCATCAGCGGGCCGAAGACCGGGTTGCGGGTCAGCTCCTTCTTCCCGATTCCGGTGACCCCGCCCTGGAGCACCTCGGGGACGATGATGATGTCGAACTGGCTCTGATGGTTGAACAGGAACACCGCGGGCCGCGGTGCGCGCGCGTTCTGGGCGCCGCTCACCCGGAGGTGCACTCCGGCGAGGCTCAAGGTGTTTCCGGCGGCGTGCTCCAGCAGCGCATCGGCCATTTGCCGATGGTCCCTGGTCGGTGACTTCGACGCGACGCCGTAGAACGCGCCGCCGAGCAGTCCAGCGAAACCCGCTGTGGTGCGGGCATAGTCGGCCGGGCGCGCACCCTGGCGCGGGTGAAAGCGCAGGGCCGGCCAATTGCGTTCGGCGGCCACCGAGGTGAGCTCTTGGTCGGGGTTCACCGCAGTCGGATGACCGACCAGGGACAGCAGCGGCAGATCGGCGGTGCTGTCGGCGTAGACATAGCTGCGGGTGAGGTCCACCTCGTGGCCGGCGGCGAATTCCCGGACCGCATCGGCCTTGCCGTTGCGCCACAACGTCTTTCCGTCCGGATAGCCGGTGAGGATGCCGTCCTGGGCGGCCATCGGGGTATAGAGCACATGCTCGATGCCGAGCTCGGCCGCCGCGGGCGCGACCTGAAAACGGGTCAGCGAGCTGGCCAGCACGATGGTGTGCCCGGCCGCCTGATGCGTCCGAATCAGTTGCCACGCTTCGAAATACAGATGTCCGTACACCGTGCGCCGGAACAACCGCTCGCCCAGCGCGTCCAGGTCGGCTTCGGATCTGCCCGCGAGCGCCTCGGCGAGCTGGTTCAGGAACCGGCCGTACTCGCCGTCGGTGGCGCCGTTGCGGATACCGCGCAGCAGCACCTCCTCGGTGCCGCGCCGGCGGAACAGCCGCTGGAACGTCCCCGGCCGCGGAAAGCCGTCGACGACGGTGCCGCCGAAGTCGAAGATGGCGGCGATCTGCGCGCCCGTCAGCCCGGAACGGATCTCGGCGAGCGCGCCGTCGAGCTCCGCGCTCACCGGGTCTCCCGATTGGACGGATCCAGCGCCGCCGCGCGGGAGATGCGGGTCCCGATGGTGCGCAGCTGATCGGCGAATTCCACCCGCCGCTCGGTCAAATCCGCGCGGCGCTTGGCCGAATCGTGCGACACCCCTTCGAGCAGCCCGTAGTTGTCCGCGAGTTTCAGTGCGCTGGTGAACAATTCGGTGGAGACCGATTCCGGGCTGTGCAGCCGCTGTTGCAGCATCATCTGTTTGCCGACCGCGACACAGTCGGCGATGAACTGCTTGCGGTCGAGTTCCACCTCGGGGTCCCGGTCGGCCAGCCGCTCGGCCACCACCAGCTGCGCGTCGAAGAACGAGCGAAGCACCCGGTGCGCCATCATGAATCCGGAACCGGTGAGCTTGGCCATCACCTCCGAGCCGAGGGTGTTGTCCCGGGTGTGGCTGTGCCACTGCGGATCCAGCAGCAGCATCTCGGCGGTCATCTGCTCGGCGAACTCGGCCCGCTCGGGGAAGAAGAACTCGAACTTCAGCAGATCGCGCAGCCGGAACGCCTCGTCCCAGCCGGTGGTCAGCTGGTCGGCGCCGTCGCTGTCCAGCGCGGCCAGGATGGACAGCTCGAGGATGGCGCGGTTGACGAACCAGTGCACGGCGCTGTTGCGATAGAACGCGGCCTCCAGGTGCGCGCCCGCCTCGATCGAATAGACCGGCTCCAGCCCGCCGCGATAGACCGTCACCACCTTGGCCAGCGAGAGTTGTTCCAGCACAACGGCCAGGCCCTGATCGTCGCGCAACGCGGCCAGCTCGCCGTGCGGCAGATTCCGCTCCTCGATGTAGCCGAGCACCGGCGCGAGCACCGTGCGCACCTCGCCGAGGGTGAGCGCGCGCTCGTGCACGCCGAGCAGCGCGAGGGTGACCAGCGCGTTGACCGTCACCGGGGTGACCGCGTTGATGCCGACGGCGATCTCGAACGCCAACCGCTGCACGGCTTTGCGTTCCAGCTCCGCGACGTCGGGTGCGTCCGGCGCGCCCTGTCCGGTCTCGGTGAGCCCGGCGGGCGCGGGTTCGGTGCGATGCAGCGGGATGGTCAGCGGCGGCGTGGTGAGCGGATCGCCGTGCGCGGCGAGCCGGTCGCGTGCCGAAAGCGGTTCGCCGAAGCGCACATACACGTGCCCGGCCGAATGCTGCTGGCTGCGTACGTAACGCGCGAGCCAGGCCAGCCCCTCCGGCTTCTTCTTGCCGCCGACCTGCTCGGTCGAGATGGCGCCGAGCTCGTTGAGCCGCTCGTAGGTGATCGACACCGGCACCAGCATGACGTCCTCGACCCGGTCCGCGCGGACCGCCGCCGCAAGGTAATTCAGCAATCCGTAGCGCGGCGGGCGCAGCTTGCCGGTGCGGGTGCGGCCGCCCTCGAAGTACCACTCCAGGTTGAAGCGCTTGGCCAGCAGGTAGGCGAAGTACTCCTCGACCACCGCCTTGTACACCTCGTCGTCGCCGAAACTGCGCCGGATGAACACGGTTCCGGTGCGCCGGGCGATCGGGCCCATCGGCCAGAAGCTCAGGTTCGCGCCGCCGATCACGTGGTTCGGCGGGAAGTCGTTGCGGGCCAGCACATCACCGAGCACGAACGCGTCGACGTAGGACCGGTGCGACGGCAGGAACACCAGCGGGTAGCGGCGGTTGAGGTCGCGCAGCCCGGCCAGCCCCGAATCGTCGGAGTCCACCTTCCAGGTCGACGCGTGGATCGGCCGCATCGCCTGGGTGAACAGGTCGGAGACCAATCTGCTTTGCGCGGCGACGAGTTCGTTCAGCGCCTTCTCCGCGCGCCGGTACACCTCGTGCGGGCCGGCGCCGATCTGGTCGGCGATGAGTTCGAGCCGGCGCACGAAGTCGGGGGAGTCGAGGATCTCCTCGGCCACCAGCCGGGGCACCTTGTACCGGTCGCCGATGATGGTGCGCTCGGCCCGTTCCAACGCCACCACGGCCGCGCGCACGACGGCGCGGGCGAACGGCTCGGCGGTGCCCTTGGTGACCAGCGCGGCGGCTTCGGGGTTGTTCGTGCGCAATTCGCTGAGCAGCGCGGGCTGCCCGGTGAGCACCACGTGCCGGTTCGGCTGGCCGGCCAGCTTGCGCTGGGCCAGTCGATTCGGCTTGCGCGGGTTGGTGAGCAGCGCCATGTCGGCGAAGGTGATCCGGCGTACGCCGTCGCGCTCCGGCGGCCGCCAGAGCACCCGCACCGGCACCACCAGCGGATCGTCGTGGCGGCCGACCAGCCGCGACGCCACCGCGCCGGCATCGAGATCCAGCTGGGTGATCGGCGCGTCGGTGCCGAACTCCTTGGCGATCCCGCCCTCGGTCAACCAGGCGCCGATGAGTTCGCGCTCCACGCCGGAGGCCGCGTCGACCAGCGCCACCACCGACCCCGGTGCCGATGCTCGCTCAATATCCGCGGGCGATCCGCCACGGTGCTCGATCATTACCGATTCCCTCCGACAGAAGATCTCCCTATTGAATCCCCCTAGGGCGATTCCGCGCAGGCACTCGGGCCCGCAAGTTGAACGCGCGGCCATGATCCCGCGTTCCGGGCGAGTGCGAATTACGCTGCGCTTATGGATTGGGCGCTGCGCGCATGTGGCTGGCACGGTCATTACACCTACGCACCGGACGAGGCGGACCTGGCCGATCGGTTGCGGGTCGACACCGTGGCCGGGGTGGCCTGGCGCTGTTTGCGCTGCGGGACCTTCGTGCCGGGCGACCCGGTCGGGTCCGGTCCGGCCGACCACGCGCCGGAGGTGCCGCGCGGGCGGCTGCTGCGCGATCGCTGGTTGATGCGCGCGCTGGCGATCGAGCGACTGCTGCGCGGGTTGGTGCTGATCGGTGTGGCGTTCGCGGTGTTGAAGTTCCGGACGTCGCGGGAGACGATGCGGGCCGCGTTCGACCAGGATCTGCCGCTGCTGCGCCCGCTGGCCGACCAATTCGGCTGGGATGTCGATCGATCCAAGATCGTGCACCTGATCGATCAGGCCTTCTCGCTGTCGAATACGACGCTGCTGTGGGTGGCCGTCGGCGTCTTCGGCTATGCGGGGTTGCAGGGTATCGAGGCGCTCGGGCTGTGGCTGATGAAGCGCTGGGGCGAGTATTTCGCCGTCGTCGCGACGAGTCTGTTCCTGCCGCTGGAGATCTACGAGTTGACCGAGAAGGTGACCGTGCTGCGGATCGGCGCGCTGCTGGTCAACATCGCCGCGGTGGTCTGGCTGCTCTACTCGAAGCGGCTGTTCGGGTTGCGCGGTGGCGCGGCCGCGTACCACGCGGAACACAGCGCGGAGAGTTTGCTGAGCGTCGAGCGTTCGGCCCTTGCCGTGCCGGCGAAATGACCGTTCAAGTCCGGCGAAGTGATCTTTCGGTGGTCGTTCGATGTGTTTGCGGGCACAGTATGCAGTCAGTCAGGTAATGCTAACCTTACCTCCAAAGCAAGGCCAGTTAGAACTTTGGAGGATCGTTGTCGACCACGGACGAACGCTTGCGGGTGGAGTATGTGACCGATCCGGCGGCAGCGATGTCCCGGCTGGCGGGGGCCGATCGGTTCGGTGAGTACGTGATGTACGAACGACCGGGTGAGTGGGTATTCGCCGCCGATCCGATCGGCGGTATCGAGCTGGATGTCGAGGAACTGCGGGTCAGCTGGGACGGGCAGACCACCGCGACCGCATGGGAGGGCCGCCCGGCGGGAGTCGTCGACCGGGCGCTCGCCGCGCTGCCGCTCGACGGCCGTAATGCCTACGGCTGGATCGGATTCGAGTTCTGCGCGTGGGCCTACAGCGCGACCGCGCATCTGGACCCGCGGACCACGTTGGTGCAGTTGATGATTCCGCGCATCGAGGTGCGGATCGGCGAATACGGCATCCGGATCTCCGGCGCCACGCCGGCCGAGACCGGCGACATCCACGACCTGATCACCGAATCGCAGGAAAGCGAACTGCCGCAGCCGCATCCGACGGATATCCGGCTCGACCCGACCGGCTACGCGGGCCGGGTCGCCGAGGCCGTCGGCGAGATCCAGGCGAACCGGTATCAGAAGGTCATCCTGTCCCGGAAGGTCGATCTGCCGTTCGTGGTGGACGTGCCGGCCACCTATCGGCTCGGCCGCGCGCACAACACGCCCGCGCGCTCGTTCCTGCTGCGGCTCGGCGGGCTCGAGGCGGCCGGGTTCAGCCCGGAACTCGTCGCGTCGGTGGACGAGGACCGCAAGGTGACCACCGAGCCGGTCGCGGGCACCCGAGCCTTCGGCCGTGGCGCGGACGTCGACGCGGCGGCCCGCGCGGACCTGCTCGCCGACCCCAAAGAGATCGTGGAGCACGCGATTTCGGTGCAGACCTCGTTCGCCGAGATGACCTCGGTGGCCGACCGGGGCACCGTCGCGGTCACCGACTTCATGGCGGTGCGCGAGCGCGGCAGCGTGCAGCACATCTCCTCCACCGTGTGCGGCACGCTGGCCGCCGACCGGACCAGCTGGGACGCGCTCGAGGTGCTGTTCCCCTCGGTCACCGCGTCCGGGATCCCCAAGGCCGAGGGCATCGACTCGGTGTTCCGGCTCGACCACGACGCGCGCGGGCTGTACTCCGGTGCGGTGGTGACGATTTCGCCGACCGGCGCGCTGGAGGCGACGCTGGTGCTGCGGGCGATCTATCAGACCACCGAGGGCGCCTGGCTGCGGGCCGGGGCGGGTATCGTCGCGCAGTCGCGGCCGGAGCGGGAATTCGAGGAGACCTGCGAGAAGCTGGGCAGCATCGCGCCCTATGTGGTGCAGGCGCAGTAGCCGTTCGATCGGATCTTCGGGCAGCGCATCGAAAGATGCGCTGCCCATTGTCTTTTCCATATCGAGCAGCTCACCCCGCGGTGGCGCGCAACGCCTTCTTGTCGATCTTTCCGACGGCGGTGATCGGCAACCGGTCCGCGCGCCGCAGGACGTCGGGGAGCTTGTAGGTCGCCAGGCCGCGTTCGGTCAGGAAGGTCTTGATCTCGGCCAGTTTCGGCATCTCGCCGTCGACAACCAGTACGGCGCAGACTTTTTCGCCGAGCGCGGCGTCGGGCAGGCCGACCGCCGCGGCGTGCCGGACGGCCGGATGCGCGAGCAGATGCTCCTCCAGCTCGTCGCACGAGACGTTCTCGCCGCCGCGGTTGATCACGTCCTTGATCCGCCCGGAGACGATCAGGTGCCCGCTCGGCAGCCTGCGCACCAGATCGCCGCTGCGGTAGTAGCCGTCCGGGGTGAAGGCGCGCGCGTTGTGCTCGGGTGCGCGGTAGTAGCCGCGAATGGTGTACGGCCCCTTGGTGAGCAGCTCGCCCTCGGCGCCCGGCGCGACGTCGTTGCCGTCCGCGTCCACCACCCGGATCTCGTCGGCGGGGGACAGCGCCCGCCCCTGCGTGGTGTGCAGCAGTTCGGCGGCGTCGTCGAGCCGGGTGAAGTTGAGCAGCCCCTCGGCCATGCCGAACACCTGCTGCAAGGTGGCGCCGAGCGCGGGGGTCACCTCGCGGGCGTTGACCTCGGCCAGCCGGGCGCCGCCGACCTGGAGCAGCCGCAGCGAACTCAGGTCGGCCTCCTCCCATTCGGTTGCGGCACACCACAGCTGGGCCAGCGGCGGGACCACCGCGGTGACCGTGACCCGATGCTGCTCGATGGCGGCGAAGGCGCTCTCCGGACTGGGATCGGTGATGAACGCGACCGCGCCGCCGACGCTCACGGTGCCGAGAATCCCCGGGCAGGCCAGCGGGAAGTTGTGCGCCGCAGGCAGCGTCGCGAGGTAGACGTCGTCCGCGGTCAGCGCGCACACCTCGGCGCTGGCGGTGGCGTTGTAGACGTAGTCGTCGTGCGTGCGGGCGATCAGCTTCGGCAAGCCGGTGGTACCGCCGGAGACCAGCATCAGCGCGATATCGCTGGAATCGATCACCGGCAGCGAATCGCCTTCGCGCGGCACCGAATTCAAGGCGACGCCGGATCCCGGTTCGCCGAGCACCAGCACGTGCCGCAGCGACGGCACCGACTCCCGCACGGCGGCGGCCAGCTCCCGATAGTCGAAATCCCCGAGCCGATCGATCACGATGTAGGCGACGGCCTCGGAAAGCGCTGTCAGATGCTCGATTTCGGCCCGCCGATGCGCGGGCAGGGTCAGCACCGGAATGATCCCGGCCCGCAACAACCCGAACAGCACCGTCGCGAACTCCGGCACATTCGGCAACTGCACCACTACCCGATCGCCGGGCGAAATCCCCAGCGCGAGCAGCCCGTGCGCCATCCGATCGGACTCCGCGTCCAGCCACGCGTAGCTGCGCACGCCGTCCGCCTCCAGCAGCGCGGGCCGATGCGGATGCCGCCGAGCCGTCTCCCGCAGCAGCTCGCCCAGCGCCCGCCCGTCCCAATATCCGGCGGCCCGATAGGCCTCGCCGGCCTCGGTCGGAAAGGGCACATAACCATCGCGATGCGGGGTGGATGTCGAAGTCACGGTCGTACCTCACGGCTAACCCGAGCCGAGCTCGGTGAACATAGGTAAGGCAACCCTATCTCACGATCGCGTGCTGATTCGAGCAAGTCTCGATCGCCGCTGTGCTGGCCCAGGTATGACGCAGCGTCTCGGTTTAGACTCCCCGCCATGAGCAGGTGGGATACCTCGGCGATGCCCGATCAGGCCGGTCGGAAGTTCATTGTGACCGGTGCGAACAGCGGGCTGGGGGCGGCCACGGTACGAGCATTGGCGGCGGCCGGGGCGGACGTGGTGCTGGCCTGCCGGAACGTGGCCAAGGGGGAGCAGGTCGCGGCGGAACTGGGCGAGCGGGCGGTGGTGCGGAAGCTGGATCTCGCGGATCTGGCGTCGGTGCGGGAGTTCGCCGAGGCGACGGATCGGGCCGACGTGCTGATCAACAACGCCGGGGTGATGGCGCTGCCGCAGGCGCGCACCGCGGACGGTTTCGAAATGCAGGTCGGCACAAACCATCTCGGCCACTTCGCGCTGACCGGGCTGCTGCTGGACAAGATTTCGGCGCGGATCGTCACGGTGGCCAGCGGTGCGCACGTCATCGGGAAGATCGATCTGGACGATCTCAACTGGGAGCGGCGCCCGTATCGGCGCTGGCCGGCCTACGGGCAGGCGAAGCTGGCCAACCTGATGTTCGCCTACGAGTTGCAGCGCAGGCTGAGCGCGGCGGGCTCGCCGAAGATCTCGGTCGCCGCGCACCCCGGTTATGCCGCGACCGAGCTGATGTCGCACACCGAGTCGATCCAGGACGCGGTGATGTGGCTCGGCAACCTGCTGCTCGCGCAGAGCGCCGAAATGGGCGCGCTGTCCACGCTTTACGCCGCGACGACCGACGTCGAGCCCGGCCGCTACTACGGGCCGACCGGCTGGCGCGGGCTGCGCGGCTACCCGGGCCGCTCCGGTTCGACGAAGGCCTCGCGCGACGAGAACGTCGCCCGTGGCCTGTGGGAGCTGTCGGAGAGACTGACCGGCGTCACTTACGATTTCGCGAAGTAGCCGCCTCGATGTCACACATCGCCTACCCGTGTCGTCCTCTCTACGAAGACGCAAGAACAACCACGAAGGAAGGCAACATCATGGACGCTCGCATCAACCTCTTCGGCAACCAGGTCGCCGGCAGCTTCATCAAGCGGCTCAACAACGCCGCCCGGATCATCAACGACTCCACCCTGCCCGCCGCCACGCACGAGCTGATCAAGATCCGGGCCAGCCAGATCAACGGCTGCGGCTACTGCACCGACATGCACACCAAGGACGCCGCGCATCACGGCGAGACCTCGGTGCGGCTCAACCTGGTCGCCGCCTGGCGCGAGGCCACCGTGTTCACCGAGGCCGAGCGGGCCGCGCTCGCGCTGACCGAGGAGGCCACCCGGATCGCGGACAGCGCCGGCGTCAGCGACGAGGTGTGGCAGGAGGTGCGCAAGCACTACGACGAGGACCAGGCCGCCGCCCTGATCTCGGCCATCGCGATGATCAACGCCTGGAACCGGCTCAACGTCATCGCCCGCACCCCGGCCGGCGACTACCAGCCCGGCCAGTGGGGGTGAGGCAAGCCGGCTCGACCGTGCTGTGGCCTGCGGCACGATCGAGCCACCTCTCGATATCTGCCTGGTACAGTGCCTGACGTGCAGCGCGTCTATTTCTGGTTTAGCAAGCCGGCCCCGGGTGGGCTGGTCTGCGGCAACCACTTGCGCTGACGACATTCCACCCCGAGCCGGAAGACCGGCTCGACGGGGTTTCACGTCCGTGGGTCGGCCGAAGAAAAGGAACCCACATGACAACCGCTGTCGACGTCGATCCACGGCATTCCGACCTGGACGATCAACGCACTCTCAGCGTCAGTCCGCTGCGCTCGCCCGCCGAGGTCCGTCAGGTCCACCGGATCACCGACGCGCTCGCCGACACCGTTCGCCGCGGCCGCGCGGCCACCGTCGACGTGCTCAACGGCGCGGACGACCGCCTGATGGTGATCGTCGGCCCGTGCTCGGTGCACGACCCCGCCGCCGCCCTCGACTACGCGCGCCGCCTGGCCGCCAAGGCCGCCGAGCTGGACGACCGGCTGCACGTGGTGATGCGGGTCTACTTCGAGAAGCCGCGCACCACCCTGGGCTGGAAGGGGTTGATCAACGATCCGCACCTGGACGGCTCGTTCGACGTCAACACCGGCCTCGGCATCGGCCGCAAGCTGCTGGTCGACATCACCGGCCTCGGCCTGCCGGTGGCGTGCGAGTTCCTCGACCCGATCACCCCGCAGTACATCGCGGACCTGGTCGCCTACGGCGCGATCGGCGCCCGCACCGCGGCCAGCCAGGTGCACCGTCAGCTGAGCAGCGCGCTGTCCATGCCGGTCGGCATCAAGAACGGCACCGACGGCGACGTGCAGGTGGCCGTCGACGGCGTCCGCGCCGCCGCGGCCAGCCACGTGTTCCCCGGCACCGACCTGGACGGGCGCGCCGCGCTGATCCGCACCACCGGCAATCCCGACTGCCACGTCATCCTGCGCGGCGGCACCTCCGGCACCAACTACGACGCGGCCTCGGTCGCCGAGGCGGGCATGCGGCTGGAGAAGGCCGGACTGCCGCAGCGGGTGGTCGTCGATGCCAGCCACGGCAACAGCAACAAGGACCACAACAAGCAGGTCGACGTGGTCACCGACATCGCCGCCCGGCTCGGCGCCGGCGAACCCGGCGTGGTCGGCGTGATGCTGGAGAGCTTCCTGGTGGAAGGCCGGCAGGATCTGACCCTCGGGCACGCGAGCGAACTGACCTACGGCCAGTCCATCACCGATGCCTGCCTCGATTGGGACACCACCGCCCGCCAGCTCGACACGCTGGCCGAGGCGGTGCGGCAGCGCCGCAATCCCTGACTGCCACACCGGTTTCGGCCTCCCGCGCGGTGCTCGGGTGCGGGAGGCCGGCAACGCGGTGCCGAGCTCACCAGACCAGCAAGTCTGAAGTGGACCGCGACCGGTCGGCGCCGGTCGGCGAGGATCGACAGCGTGATCGAGATGGCGGCAGTTCTGGGTGTTGCGGCGGTGGCGTTGGGGCTGGTCCTGACGCCCGGGCCGAACATGATGTACCTGGTTTCCCGGACCGTGTCGCAGGGCCGCCGCGCCGGTTTGGTGTCGCTGGGCGGGGTCGCGCTGGGGTTCGGGGTGTACCTGGTGGCGGCGACGGTCGGCATCACCGCGGTGTTCGCGATGGTGCCGGGGTTGTACCTGGCGGTGAAATTGACCGGTGCCGCGTACCTGCTGTGGATGGCCTGGCAGGCGCTGCGGCCCGGTGGCACTTCGATATTCGAGCCCACGACGGTGCCCGCGGATCCGGCCCGGCGGCTGTTCGTGATGGGGTTCCTGACGAACCTGCTGAATCCGAAGATCGCGATCCTCTACATGGCGCTGATCCCGCAGTTCGTCGCGCCCGAACACGGGCAGATCTGGTTGCAGAGCCTGATCCTCGGCGCGGTGCAGATCGTGGTGGCGTTGACGGTGAACGGACTGATCGTGCTCGGCGCGGCCGGCCTGGCGACCTTCCTCACCGGCCGGCCGCTCTGGCTGCGCGTCCAGCGCTACCTGATGGGCACCATGCTCGGCGCCATCGCCGTCCTGCTCGCCACCGACCGGGCCCGCCCCACCCCCGCCTGACCGCACGGGCCTGTCGGCGCGGAGCGCGCGCCGGGATATGACACGGTGAGCGGCATGGTGGATTTCGATGCCGCGGCGCTGGCCGGCCCGTTCGGGTCGGCGGCCGGTGCGGTGCAGCACGCGGGGGAGTTGTTCGGGGTGTTCGCGTTCGCGAGTTCGGGTGCGCTGCTGGCCGTCCGGCGGGATTTCGACATCTTCGGCATCGTGGTGCTGGCCTGTGCCACCGCGCTCGGCGGCGGCGTCATCCGGGACCTGCTGATCGGCCGCACCCCGCCCGCGGCGTTCGTCGATCTCAGTTATCTGTGGACGGCGGTGCTGGCCGCGGCGGTGATCTTCTTCTGGCATCCGTCGCGGCGGCTGACCAGGGGACCGCTCGAGGTCGCCGACGCGTTCGGGCTCGGATTGTTCTGTGTCACCGGCACGGTCATCGCCTACTCGCACGGCCTCGGCGCGCCCTCGGCGGCGCTGCTCGGCCTGGTCACCGCGATCGGCGGCGGCGTGATCCGCGACCTGCTCGGCGGGCAGACGCCGAATGTGCTTCGGCCGGACCAGATCTACGCGGTGCCCGCGCTGGCCGGCGCCGTCGCCACGGCGACGCTGCTGCACTTCGGCGTCTACCAGGCGTGGACCGGGGCGCTGGCCGCGCTCGGCGCGATCGCCTTCCGGCTGCTCGCGTTGCGCTTCGGCTGGCATGCGCCGCAAGCCCGCCGATATCCGCGGACCAGGCCGCCGGTCGATCCGACCTCGCCGCACCCGTCCTGATCTCCCGCGACGTGCGGGAGATCAGGGGCGCGGGCTACTTCAATCGATAACGCAGCTGCGCGAACTGACCCATCTGCTCGACGTCGACGAGTTGCATGCGGGAGGCCAGAATTCGGCGCGGCAACACCGGCGCGCCGGCGCCGAGGGTCACCGGCGCGACGCCCGCGATGATCTCGTCGAGCAGCCCGGCGTCGGCGAACAGTCCGGTCAGCTCGCCGCCGCCGACGATCCAGATGTGCTGCCCGCCTGCGGCTTCCAGCATGTCCCGGTGCACCGGCTCGACCGGGCCGGACACGAACCGCAGGTTGGCGCCCGGGATGGCGGGCAGCGTGCGATGGGTGAACACCCAGCACGGGCGGTCGCCGTAGACCTTGGCCCAGTTCTCCGGCGGGTCGTTGGCCATGATCCATTCGTAGGTGGTCGCGCCCATGCACATCGCGCCGACGCCGGCCAGGAACTCGGTGATGTTGTGCTCGGCGCCGCCGTCGTCGGCTACCTCGAACAGCCAGCTGAGCGAGTTGTGCTCGTCGGCGATGTAACCGTCGAGGCTGGTCGCGGTGAAGTATTGAGTTGCCATGAGTCATACCCTGTCAGCGAAACCTGACAGGGTATGACAAGTTTTATCGCCCGCCCGCGCGGAGCCTGCGCACGCCCTCGTCGAGCGTCTCGTCGCGCTTGCAGAAGGTGAAGCGCACCAGATGACTCCAGGACGCGGCATCGTCGGCGAACACGCTGACCGGGACGGCGGCTACGCCGAGCCGCTTCGGCAGCTCGCGGCAGAAGGCGAGGCCGTCGGTCGCGCCCAGCGGGGTGATGTCGCCGCAGACGAAATAGCCGCCCGGACTCTGCTTCACCTCCAGCCCGGTGTCGGCCAGGGCGGCGGCGAGCCGAAGCCGCTTCTCGGACAACGTGTCCCGCAGCCCGGCCACCCACTCCAGCTCATGGCTCAGCGCGTGCGCGACCGCGGGCTGGAACGGGCCGCCGGCGACGAAGGTCATGAACTGCTTGGCCGCGAGTACGCCGTCGATCAACGGCGCCGGACCGCACGCCCAGCCGGTCTTCCACCCGGTGACGCTGAATGTCTTTGCCGCACTGGACACCACGACGGTGCGCTCGGCCATGCCGGGCAGCGTGGCCAGGCTGATGTGCTCGGTGCCGTCGTAGACCAGGTGCTCGTAGACCTCGTCGGTGAGCACCAGGATGTCGTGCTCGCAAGCGATCTCGGCGATGGCCTCGAGGTCGGCGCGGCCGAGCACGGTGCCGGTCGGGTTGTGCGGGGAGTTGACCACCAGCATCCGGGTGGCCGGCGTGATCGCGGCGCGCAGGCTGTCCAGGTCGAGCACGAAGCGATCGCCGTCGGCGACCAGGCGCGCGGTGCGACGTTGCGCGCCGGCCAAAGCGACTGCGGCAGCGTAGGAGTCGTAGTACGGCTCGATCAGCACGACCTCGGCGCCCGGCTCGACCAGGCCGAGGATGGCGGCGGCGATCGCCTCGGTCGCCCCGACGGTCACCAGCACCTGGGTGTCGGGATCGTAGTGGGTGCCGTAGCGGCGGGCGCGGTCGTCGGCGATGGCGCGGCGCAGCACCGGCATCCCGCGCCCGGGCGGGTACTGGTTGAGGCCGTCGGCGATGGCCTGCCTGGCGACCTCGAGCATGCCGGCCGGGCCGTCGGTGTCGGGGAAGCCCTGGCCCAAGTTGACCGCGTCGAACCGGACGGCGAGTTCGGTCATCTCCGCGAAGATCGTGGAGGCGAAGGGGCGCAGGCGAGCAACGGTGGCGGGTTGCGGAGGCATAGTCGGAGACTAGCCCAGCATTCGCTATTGTTGCTATTCAATAGCGAATAGCTATGCTTCACTTCAACTTTGAGCCTTCTACCTGCATGGTTGTGCGGTTTCCCAACGGCGGCTAGCCTCGCCGTGTTCTACCTCACAGTCCCGCGATCTGCGGGTATCTCGAAAGGGGCATTCATGGCCTCATATCTCGACCTTGTTGTGAATCCGGCCACGTCGGAGGTCGCCGGATCCGCACTCGGTCTGCTTCGGCACGTCATGCAGGACTTCATCGCGGGCTTCGGCTCCGGTACCCCGGACTGGGGGCTCGGTTCCTCGACCGGCAACCCCGGCCTCGGCTCGTCCACCGGCAACTGGTTCTCCGGCTCGGCCACTCCCTGACGGCAGCCCGCCGGGCCGGTCATGAGGGGGCCGGCCCGGCGGGCTCAGCCCAGTCGAATGCCGGTCAGCTTGGCCGGATTCGCGAGATCGTAAGTGCCCCAGACCAGTCCGTCGCGGATGGTGAAACCCATGACCCGCGGCGGATGTCCGTAGTCCGCCGTGACGACCATGCCCAATTGTCCGTTGACCGAGGCGAATTCGTAGTTGTACGCGGGATCCACGGCGCTGCCGTCCAAGCCGTACTTGCGCACCAGGCCCAGGTAGAAGCGCGCGATCCGATCCGCGCCGCGCAGGATGTTCACCGCGGTCGAGGTGGTGCCGTCGGCATCGCCGATCACCACCGAATCCGGGTGCAGCGCAGCGGTAACCGCGCGCACGTCACCGGAGCGCAGCGCGGTCAGGAAGCGCTGCACCGCGGCCTCGTGCTCGGCATCCGGCACCGGCGGCGGCGTGTCCGCCACCGCCTTGCGGGCTCGCACCGCGAGCTGGCGGGCGGCCTCCGCCGACACGTCGAGGATCGCGGCGATCTCGTCGAACGGCACCGAAAGTCCGTCGTGCAGTACGAAAGCCACTCGCTGCGGCGGGGTCAGGCGGTCCAGCACGACCATGGCCGCGAGCCGGTACTCCTGCTTGCGGACCACCGCCTCCAGCGGATCCGGCGTGCTCGACGGCGTGCGCGCGGTCACCACCGGTTCCGGCAGCCATTGCCCCACATAGCTTTCCCGGCGCACCGCGGCACTGCGCAAGCGGTCCAGGCAGATTCGGCTCACCACGGTGGTCAGCCAGGCGCGCGGATCGTCGATCTCGGATTGGTGGGCGCCGGCCAGGCGCAGCCAGCTCTCCTGCACCGCGTCCTCGGCGTCGCCGACGCTGCCCGTCAGCCGATACGCGACCGCGAGCAGATGCGCTCGATGTGATTCGAACAATCCGGCAAGCAGAGCGGCAACCATCAGGGAGATTCTACGATCTCCGGGCCGGTCGGTTTACCGCGGTATCCCGGCCCGGCCCGCGGGAAAGCCGATGCTCAGGTCCGGCGATTCGTGACAACATGACTCGATGGACGCACACGCGCTGTCGAACGGAACGGTCTGGCTATCGACCCCCATCGCCGCGGACATCGACGCCATCACCGAGTGTTGTCAGCACCCGTCCATCGGCGAGTGGGTGACCATTCCGGTGCCCTATACCCGGGACAACGCGCAGACCTTCGTCGACGACATCGTCCGCCCCGGCTGGGCGGGCCGCAGCCCGACCTGGGCGCTGCGCCTGCACGAGGGCGGCACCGTGGTCGGCATGATCGGGCTCGGCGAGCGGGACGAGTCCTCGGCCGAGATCGGCTTCTGGCTGGCGCAGGGCGAACGCTCGCGCGGCCTGATGACCCAGGCGGTGAACCTGGTCTGCGACTACGCTTTCCGGCCCGACGGCATGGCGCTGCGCCGGATCAGCTGGCGCGCGTTCGTCGGCAACTACCCCTCCGCCGCCGTGGCCCGGCGCACCGGTTTCCGCTACGAGGGCCTGGCCCGGCAGGGCAGCCTGCAACGCGGCCGCAGCCGCGACCACTGGCTGGCCGCCCGTCTCCCCACCGACCCGCCGGGCCCCGCGGAGGGCTGGCCCGCCGAGTTCGACCGGGTGCTGCAACGGTAATTGTCGTGGTCAGGGGACCGGCCGTGCCGGGCTGTCGGGGGTCTCAGGGAGAATGGTCCGGAATCGATGCGAGGAGGGGCTGTGACCGACGGTCCACTGATTGTGCAGAGTGACAAGACGCTGCTGCTGGAGGTCGACCACGAGTTGGCCGACGCGGCGCGGCAGGCCATCGCGCCGTTCGCCGAATTGGAGCGCGCGCCCGAGCACGTGCACACCTATCGGGTGACGCCGCTGGCGCTGTGGAACGCGCGGGCGGCCGGGCACGACGCCGAGCAGGTGGTGGACGCGCTGGTCAGTTTCTCCCGGTACGCGGTGCCGCAGCCGCTGCTGGTGGACATCGTCGACACCATGGCCCGGTACGGACGGTTGCAGCTGGTCAAGCATCCGGCGCACGGGCTGGTGCTGGTCAGCCTGGACCGCGCGGTGCTCGAGGAGGTGCTGCGGCACAAGAAGCTCGCGCCGATGTTCGGCGCCCGGCTCGACGACGACACGGTCGTGGTGCACGGCTCTGAGCGCGGCCGGATCAAGCAGATGCTGCTGAAGATCGGCTGGCCCGCCGAGGATCTGGCCGGCTACGTCGACGGCGAGGCGCATCCGATCGAACTGGACTACTCCGACGACAAGTGGCACCTGCGCGACTACCAGGAAATGGCCGCCGACTCGTTCTGGGCAGGCGGTTCCGGGGTCGTGGTGCTGCCGTGTGGCGCGGGCAAGACGATGGTCGGCGCCGCCGCCATGGCGAAGGCCAAGGCGACCACGCTGATCCTGGTCACCAACACCGTCGCGGGCCGGCAGTGGCGCCGCGAGCTGCTCGCCCGCACCTCGCTGACCGAGGAGGAGATCGGCGAATACTCCGGCGAGCGCAAGGAGATCCGCCCGGTCACCATCGCGACCTACCAGGTGATCACCCGCCGCACCAAGGGCGAATACCGGCACCTCGAGCTGTTCGACAGCCGCGACTGGGGCCTGGTCATCTACGACGAGGTGCACCTGCTGCCCGCGCCGGTCTTCCGGATGACCGCCGACCTGCAGTCGCGCCGCCGCCTCGGCCTCACCGCGACCCTGGTCCGCGAGGACGGCCGGGAGGGCGACGTGTTCTCGCTGATCGGCCCGAAGCGCTACGACGCGCCGTGGAAGGACATCGAGGCGCAGGGCTGGATCGCCCCCGCCGAGTGCATCGAGGTGCGGGTCACGCTCACCGACGCCGAGCGGATGTCCTATGCCACCGCCGAGCCGGAGGAGCGCTACAAGCTGTGCTCGACCGCGCGCACGAAGATCCCGGTGGTGCAGTCGATCCTGGCCAAGCACACGGACGCGCCGACCCTGGTGATCGGCGCCTACCTCGACCAGCTCGACGAGCTGGGCGCCGCGCTGAACGCGCCGGTGATCCAGGGTTCGACGAAAACCAAAGAGCGCGAAGAACTCTTCGAGGCGTTCCGGCAGGGCGATATCCCGGTGCTGGTGGTCAGCAAGGTGGCGAACTTCTCCATCGATCTGCCGGAAGCCTCGGTCGCGGTGCAGGTTTCGGGCACCTTCGGCTCCCGCCAGGAGGAGGCGCAGCGCCTTGGCCGGCTGCTGCGGCCGAAACACGATGGCGGCCAAGCCCATTTCTACTCGGTGGTGGCTCGGGATACCCTCGACGCCGAATACGCGGCGCACCGTCAGCGTTTTCTGGCCGAACAAGGGTATGCCTACCGAATCATGGACGCCGACGACCTGCTCGGTCCGCCCATCGGATAAGTGGAGGCAACTCCTCCGTAAACTGTGCTAGGAATAGGGACGTGCGACGCTTCGAATTCCCGGTGGACCGTAAGCATGCCCGAGCGGTCAACGAAGTCTTCGCCGATCAGCGTCGACTACGTATAGGGGCGATAGCCGCGGCGATCATCGCGACCGCCGGCGCGGCGTATTTGATCTACCTGGACCACCCGTGGGCCTACCTGCTGACCATCGCGTTCATCCTCGGCGCGGTGGTCTCGCTGTGGGTGGCCTTCTGGACCGCGCGACACGCCAGCATCGACAAGCTCTACACCGACGGTGAGCTGGTGCCCGCGGTGGTCTCGGAGACTTACCCGGCCAGCGTGGTGCTGCTCGCCCTGGTCGACGTGGCCAAGCCGGACGCCGCCGATCCGCGCTACGCGCTGGTCATCCGCCGGGTCCGCACGCTGCCCGGGCACGAGATGGCCGCGGGGGAGCGGGTGCCCGCAGTCGCGGTGCGCACCGACCGGGCGCCGCGGCAGGTCGGCGAGCGCTGGCAGTCGGTCAGTGCCATGCCGATCGCCTGGGGCACCACCGACGACGAGGTCATCGAGCGTGCCCGCGCCGCGATCAGCGACGCCGAATGGCGTTTGCTCACCGACAATCTCGCGCTCACCGAGAAGGTCCGGCGCGCGCCGGCCAAGCGGCTGCTGCTCGATCCGCACCAGCTGCCCGACGATCTCGGTTCCTGACGTCGGAACAATCGCCGATTTTCCGGTTGCGCCGCCGCTTAGACTCCGAAGATGGTTCCGATGTCCAACCTGCTGGCGTTTCTCGCGGCGGCGACCGTCCTCATCATCGTCCCCGGGCCCGGGGTGCTGTTCACCATCGGGCGGGCGCTCACGCTCGGCAGGCGCGCGGCGTTGCTCTCGGTGATCGGACACTGCATGGGCGTGTTCGTCGCGCTGCTGCTCGTCGCGGTGGGGCTCGGCACGCTGCTCATGGCCTCCGCGCTCGCGCTCACCGTGATCAAGTTCGCCGGCGCGCTGTACCTGATGTACATCGGCGTGCAGGCGATTCGCGAGCGTAAGACGCTGCTCGACGCGCTGGGCGCCAAGGTCGACCTGGTGCCGGACGCGAAGGTGCTGCGCCAGAGCGTGATCGTCGGCGTGACCAACCCGAAGGCGATCATCTTCTTCGCGGCCATCCTGCCGCACTTCGCCGATCCGGCCGCCGGGTCGCTGCCGCTGCAGTTCCTGATCCTCGGCTCGATCTTCCTGGCGATCGCGGTGGTCTCCGACAGCGCGTGGGCGCTGCTCGCGTCCTCGGCGCGCAGCTGGTTCGCCCGCTCGCCGCGCAGGCTGGAGGCGGTCGGCGGGGCCGGCGGGATGATGATCGTCGGGCTCGGCGCGTCGGTGGCACTGAGCGGAAGCACGGACTGAACCGGCTACCATCCATCGGGGTTGGTACGGCTGTACCGGAAGTAAGAGGGGTGGTTGTCGAATGAGGTTGTCCGGCTGGATGTGTGCGGTGGTCGTGGGCGCGGTCGTCACCGCGGGAGTGCCCGCCGCCGCGGCCCCGCCCCCCGATCCGTTCACCGGATCGTCCGGCCTCGGCGACCCGTACTACCCGGAGGACGGCAACGGCGGCTACGACGCCCGCCACTACGACGTCACCCTCGACTACGACCCGGCCAGCCACCAGCTCGCCGGGAGCACCCGCATCGACGCCGTCTCGACCCAGGCGCTGCGCGCGTTCAACCTCGACTTCGCCGGCCCGGATGTGCGCACGGTGACGGTGAACAACCTGCCCGCCGGGTTCAACCGCAACGGCGAGCACGAACTCACCATCACCCCGTCGATCCCGCTGCTGCCCGGCCTGCCGTTCACTGTGACCGTGGACTACGCGGGCATCGCGCAGAACACCGAGGGCAACGGCTGGACCTACGCGCCGAGCGGTGGCGCGTTCGCCGCGGGCGAGCCGCACTCGGCGACCACCTGGTACCCGCTCAACGACACCCCGCTGGACAAGGCCACCTTCGCGGTGCACGCGACCGTCCCCGCGGAATGGGAGGTCGTCTCCAACGGCCTGCGCACCCAGGACGAGGTGCGCGGCGAGCGGCGCACGGTCAGCTGGGCGGCCAACCAGCCGGTGATCGGCTACCTGACCACCATCGCGATCGACAAGTTCAGCTTCCTGGAGCAGCGCCGGGCCAACGGCGCCCCGCTGATCAGCGCCTTCGCCCCGCAGGCCGAACGCAACCGGGAGACCGAGCAGCGCCTCCCGGAGATCCTCGACTTCATCGAAAGCCTCTACGGCCCTTACCCGTTCGAGTCGTCCGGCGGCATCTACGTGGACGCCGACATCATGTTCTCGCTGGAGACCCAGACCCGGCCGATCTACGCGCCGTGGACCGACCTGCCGACCGCGGTGCACGAGATCACCCACCAGTGGTGGGGCGATTCGGTGTCGGTGCGGCAGTGGTCGGACGTGTGCCTCAACGAATGCTTCGCCAGCTACACCGCCGACTATCTGTGGCCGGAGCAGAAAGAGGGCAAGGACGTCGACGCGGAATACCGGCAGACCCTCCAGACGTACCTGGGCAACAGCGAGTTCTGGGAGATCCCGCTGGCAAACCCCGGCGCCGGAAAGGAATTCACCTCGGTCTACTACCGCGGGCCGCTGTTCCTGCACGCGCTGCGCAGGCAGCTCGGTGACGCCGTATTCTTCGCCGCGGTACGGGAATTCAACGCCGCACACGCCTACGCGAACGCGTCGATGCCGGAGTTCCGCGCGTTCGTGCAGTCGAAGTCGCCGACGGATCTGACCGGGTTCTTCGACGCCTGGCTCAACACGAACACGCCGCCGCCGGAGGAGCACCTCTATCCGGGCAGCCTGCGCGGCTGAGGCTCACTCACCGTCGACGCGCTCGCGCGCCCGCTCCACCCAGCGTTCGGCGCGGTCGAGTTGCTTTTGCGCCGAACGTAATTGGTCCTGGGCCGCGCGTTCGGTGGCGCGCGCGAACTGCCGTTCCTGTTCGGCCTGGGCGAGCGCTTCCTTCAGTTCGGTGATCCGGGAGTCGATGTCGCCCAGCTGATCTGCCGCGCGGTCGGCCTCGTCGTGGGCCGAATCCCTTGCCGCGCGCGCGGTTTCGAGCGACTCCAGCGCGTCGTCCAGATCGTGGCGCGGATTGTCCTCGGCGGGCGCCCCGGCCGGTTCGGCGTCGTCGACCGCGACCAGCCCGGGACCGGCCGGGCCGAACCCGTCGTAGGTCGCCGCGGTGACCAGTGTTCCGGCGTGCACCTGTTCGGCGACCTCCGGATCGGCCAGCGCCGCGTTCAGCGTCTGCCCGACCTCGCGCAGCACGCCCTCGTTCACCGGGCGCTCGTGCTCGGCGGCCAGCGCGCCCGCCTTCTTGGCCAGCGCGTTGACCGCCTGTTGCCGCTGCCCGCTCAGGCTGCGCAGCTCGGCGCCGGACAGTTTGCGCTGCGCCGAACGCAGCGCCGCGCCCAGCTGGAGCAGCGCTTCCACGTCTTCGGGCGCCTCGCGGGCGAGCAGGTTCACCGTCCACGCGGTGACCGTGGGTTTGCGCAGCTTGCCGATGGCGGTCGCGAGCTCCTTGTCGCCCGCCTCCTTGGCCGCGTCGGCCTTGGCCGTGCGCGCGGCGACGAACTCGCCCGGGGCGAGTCCGTACAAGTCGCGGGCAACCTCGTCCAGCGTCATACTGGCCAAGCGTAACGACTCGGTCCGCCGGAGCGACAGAACCCACGTGTTGGACGAATGTCCACGTTATGGGTCATACGCGAAAGGCATTGCTAGTGAATAGCTTTGGATTCCAACTGCTCGGCCGCCTGCTGCCCAGCATCCTCGGGTTCGCGCTCCTCGGCCTGTGGAGCACCTGGTAGTCCGCACGTCAGCCAAGTTTCGATATCACCCGTAGAGCCGATGCGGTCCGCGTCCGGGTATCCTCACCGCGTTCGCGAGCGGCGTGAATGTGTTCGGTGAGAGAGGTTTTCAGGTGAAGTTTCCAGGAGCGAGGCTGCTGGCACGCGTGGTGCTTGCCCTCGTCGCGGTGGCGGCGGTAATCGTCACGCTGGTCGGTTGTTCGTCGGCCAAGGACGACAGCAAGTCCGGCGGGGCGGCCAAGGTCGGTGACTGCATCGTCAAGGGTGCCTCGGCCGACGCCAAGACCGAGACGGTCGACTGCTCGTCCGACAAGGCGGTCTACAAGATCGCGCAGAGCTCCGACAAGAAGGTCGACTGCGCGACGGACTACACCGCATACCAGGCGAACCTCGCCGGCGGCACCGCATTCCTGTGCCTGGCGCCCAACTTCAAGCAGGGCAGTTGCTACAACGAGAGCAGCGCCGCCGGGGTCAAGAACGTGGACTGCGGTTCCACCGAGGCCACCTTCAAGGTGGTGAAGCGGATCGACGGCGAGGCCGACGAGCTGCTGTGCGGGGCCGACGCGGACAGCTTCCGGCTGATCTCCGAGGCGCCGAAGACCACCTTCTGCCTGGCCAAGCCCAAGGCCTGATTATTCGAGCAGGGCGACCGACGCGATCCGGTGCAGCGTGAAGTGCCGGACCGAGCCGGTCACCGGGTCGAGCGCGTCCAGCTGGCCGTTGCCGACCTTGAGCGGTTCCACCACACGCTGGGTCGCGACCCCGGACGCGTCGACGTAGCCGATATTCACCGAGCGCCGCACCCGCGCCGCCAGTTGCAGCAGGGCCAGGGTCGCTGCGGTGTTGGTGCGGGTGCCGTCCATCCGCACCGATTGCGCGGAGCGCGCACTGGTGGCGCGTTCGGCCGCGCGGAGTTCGGTGACGAGCAGTTCCAGCTGTTCGGTGCTCGGCGGCATCGGCCGCCACGGCGGCCGGGCATTGGGCCGGGCGGAGATCCGCGCGCCGCGCTGCCGCAGATCCACGATGATGCCCGCCGAATCCTCGCCCGCCGGCGCGAAACCGGCCGCGCGCAGCTGCTCGAGCACCTCGCCGAGCGGCGCCTGGGCGATCGCCACGGTCGGCGCGATGGCCCGCAGCGCGAGCGTGCCCGCCACCGGCGCGGCGAGCACCTGGGCCAGCAGCGCCGGGTCGTCGCTGCGCAGGAACGATTGAGCCATGCCGGCCCGCAGCTGTCCGTGCCGCCGGGCGACGTCGTCGATCAGATAGGTCAGCGCCTGCGGGATCGGGGTGCGCGAGTGCTTGGTGAACAGCGCGTGCAGTTCGGCGGCGGTGAGCCCGGCGTCGAGCGCCCGCCGCACGGACGTTTCGCCGATGCGGTAAACCGTTGCCGCACCGGCGGATTCGACGTCGGCGACCAGTTCGATCCGCTGCTGTAGGTCCGCGGTGAGCGGGCCCGGGGCGATCACCGTCAGATCCGCCTGGACCAGCACGTGATCGACCGGCGCGGGCAACGCCGACTCCATCGCCGCCTCGGCGTCGGCCGCGCTGGTCGACGAGCCGTGCAGTAGCGCGCGGGCCGGGGAGCCGAGCGCGCCGCGGCCGACGAAGCCGAGCGACGCCGCCTCGGCCAGCGTGTGTTCCACCGCCTCCAGCCGAAAGTGCCTGCGCCAGCGCGGTTGCCGCCAGGCGAGCACCCGGCCGAGGTCGGCGGGGGTGAGGGCGCTGCCGGACGGATATTCGGCGAGCAGGCCGAGTATCGCGTGCCGGTCGCGGGGCGCGTGCGGGGTGCGCAGCTCCAGCGAGAGCGCGGCGAGGGGTTTGTCGTTGGCGTCGCGGAGACCGATCATCCAGGGCATTCGGTCCAGCTCGAGCCACGCGATGGCCAGGGCGGCCCAGCGCCGGGCGAGCGGCGCCTCCAGCCAGGCGTCGACCGCGGGAGTCGGCGCCCAGAAGTCGTCGGTCGAGTCGACCTCCGGCGGCGGGTCCGGCAAACCCTTTTCGATCAGTCGCGCGGCGGCCAGCAGTTCGACCAGCAAACCCGCCCGCGGCTCGTCGATGCCGGCCTGCTTGGCGATCCGGCGCAGCTCGCGCACGCCGAGCCCGCCCGCGCGCAAGGCGGGGGCCGGGGCCTGACCGAGGAGATCCAGGATGGCGGTGCAGTGCCGCAGCAGTTCGCCGACTTCGCCCGCGGCGACGGCGTTCACCTCGGCGGAGGCCTGTTTCTTCGGCTTCGGCGCGGGCGGGGTCAGCGCGTGCGGGTGCGTCACCGGCTCGTTGCGCAGCACCTGACCGACCGTGACGGGCAGTTCCACCGTCTCGTCGTCGATCCGGTTCAACAGCCTGCGGGCAAGTAGCTGCTGCACCGGACGGTCGGCCGGGGTGCCCGGCGCGGCGTCCCTGGTGCGCCCGCGCGGGCCGGTACTGGCCAGCTTGTCCAGCAGCGCCCGGGCGGCCGAGCCCAGCTCGGGCAGGACCGCGCGAACCTCGGGCTCGGTGAGCGAGTCGGGGATCTCGGTGGTGCTGCCGATCGGCCAGGGCAGTGCTTCGACCGCGGCGGTGATCAGGTGCAGCCCATCGTCGCTGGTCCAGACCAGTGCGCGGGCGGTCAGCCGCTCGAGCGCCGCATCGATCGCGGCGGCGCTCACCCGTTCGTTCAGCTGCACGTGCAACTCGGCGCGGGTCAGCGGGGCGCCGTTGCTCTCGGTGCGCGTCACCCCGTGCACCGCAAGGGTTTCCAGGATCGCGAAATCGAGTGTGTCCAGGTCATCGGTGGCGCGCAGCACCGAGGCACGCTGCTCGGCCCGCGCGGCCAGCACGGCCATCGACGAGGGCAGCGGCACAGCCAGATCAGGCCGGAGTTCGAGCAGCGTGACCAGTTGGGCATCACTGCGTGCACCGAGCCATCCGGCGAGGGAGGTCGCGGTCATCCGATCCAGCCTACGGTCTCGGATCGGGGTGCGCCGGTGCGGCGTTGACTGCACAGCAGATACCCAGGTCACTGCAGATTTCGCGAGCGGATGGACAACTCGTCGGGGACCGGCCGACTTGCCTACTCCCGCACCGCCGGTCGCCGACGCGAAGAGTTTGCCGAGTAGCTCCGGCCTGACGAGTCGGAGCGGTCGCCAGCCGCTAGCATGAGGGTTGTGGTGAACAAATCGAAGAAACCGTATGTCGACAACGGCTGGCCCAAGGTCGCCGAAGGTGACCACGCGGTCACCGAACTCTCGTCGACCCGTTCCGGTGGGCTCTCGCCGTACGGTGAGGACACCGAGTTCCCGCTTCCGGCGGATCAGCTGCCTTACATGCACCCGAACACGGTCATCAACCGCTGATTTTCCGGACGGGAAGTCCGACAGATACGAATAAGGCCCCGCATCCGAGGATGCGGGGCCTTATTCGTTGTTGATCAAGAAGGCAGCAGACCCTTGTTCGCCTCGTAGAAGTTCACGATGGCGGGATCGAGCTTGGCGTTGCTCGCCTTGGCGGCGTTGAAGAAGTCGAAGGCTTCCTTGGGCACCTGAACGCCCTGGCCCTGAACGACCTCGAGTGCGCGGTCGACGGCCGAGAAGACCTGCTGGGTGCTGTCCGGCGCGGCCTGAGCGGCCTGCGGCGCGGGCTCGGGGCTCCAGCGCGGGGTTTCGCTGGTGGTGGGGGCGGAGCGCGGGGTGGGCGCGCTGCTCAGACCCAGTTTGGAGGAGCAGCTCGGCCAGGCGCCCCAGCCTTGGGAGGCGAGGACCTTCTCGGCCACGGCGATCTGCTGCTCGCGGGTGGCCTGGTTGGCGCTGGCCGCGTACTCGCCGCCGCCATGGGCCCGCCAGGTGCTCGGGGAGAACTGCAGTCCACCTTGGAAACTGTTGCCGGTATCGATGCCCCAGTTACCGCCGGCCTCACACTGTGCGAGGCGATCCCAGTCGGAGTCGGGTGCCGCGCTGGCATTGCCAGCGAGGGCCACACCCGCGGTGCCGATGATCGCACCGGTCACAGCAACCTTGGCTACCGTACGTCCGGTGGAGCTTGGCTTGCGATGGCGTCCACTCATATCGGGTTCGTCTTCCTCTCGACGCACCTGCGAGGTCATCGGTCGGGCTGGACTGAGAGGTCGTCATGCCCGCCCTCGCCCCTACGTTTCCGTCGGGTTTCCGGTGTCCCGCGGGGCGAGGTTCGGTGCGGCGGGCCCGGTGTGTGCCGGTTGTCCCGGCTCGCTAAGAACGGTACGACGATCGGCGGGAAAAATCACCATTTGGTAACCGGCGTGTACGGGCGGGTCTCGGCCCGGTCTCGGCCCGGACGTAGACCCTTCTTTGCAGCTAGACGCGGTGCGCTCAGACGAGTGTCAGGCCGTCACCGGTCCGTGACCTTCCCGTTATGTGACGAGGATCACAACTGGGATTTGGTAACGACAGACCCGGGTAACCCGTTCGCAGCGCACCGGTGACCTTCGGGTCAGATCGATCCGAACACGGGTTCGATAATCTTTCCTGTCCAGGTCGATCAACGCGAGCGCCGCCCCGATCGCAGGGCGAAGAAGATCGCGAACAGAAATCCCAGTGGCGCGAGCATCGCGGCGAAGTAGAGCCACAGCCCCGGGGATCCGTCCGAGAGCACCGGGATCAGGAAGATGGCGACGATCGCCAGCAATCCCAGCGCGAACAGGCCGAGCGCGAGCTGTAGCAACCAGTCTCCGGGCCTGCGCTGCCCGCCCCCGGTCGACGAGGGATCGGCGTCGTGCGGCGGTGGTGAAGCGGAAGGGTTCGTCACCGGACGACCGTAAAACTGATGTGCTTGCGTTATAGGCACCGGGGTAGACTCGTAGGCAAGCGCGTCCCGCATCACTGCTGGGCGCGTTCTTTTCGCAAACAGAAGAGAACCCGCTCTCCGGCGTTGTGCCGCAGCGGGTTCCGTGAACAGATGTGCTCGGGCCGGTGGGGTTCGAGTTTTTCGATGATGAACGGGTGAGCGCAGTGCCGACCGGCAGGGTGAAGTGGTACGACGTCGAAAAGGGCTTCGGCTTCCTTTCCCAGGACGAGGGTGAGGACGTCTATGTCCGTTCGTCCGCGTTGCCCGATGGCGTCGAGGGACTCAAGCCGGGGCAGCGCGTCGAATTCGGCATGGCCGCGGGCCGTCGTGGCCCGCAGGCGCTGAGCCTGAAGCTGCTCGAGGCCCCGCCGTCGGTGCGACAGGGCCAGGAGCGTCAGGAGCGCGAGCGCGTCCGCAAGGAGCCCGTCGCCCGCAAGCACACGCCGGACGAGCTGCACGGGATGGTCGAGGACATGATCACCCTGCTCGAGGCGACGGTGCAGCCGGACCTGCGCAAGGGGCGTTACCCGGATCGCAAGACGGCGCAGCGCATCTCAGAGGTCGTCCGCGCGGTTGCCCGCGAACTCGACCACTGATTCGTTTCGACTGATCGATAGAAATCAGCGCGTGGGCTCTTCGTGAGCCCACGCGCTGATTGTCGTAGCTGAGGTCACGCGGCGGTGCTGATCGACCAGGCGGCGTGCGGCAGATAGAACTCCTTGCCGGTGTCCTTGTCCCTGGCCAGGATCGGCAGCTGCAATTCGACCCCGACCAGCCGCAGATCCGGTTCCGGATGCGAGTCGATGGTGACGGCCAGCGCGCCGGCGTCGAAGTTGGCGTGGCTGATCACCCGGTCGATCCGGTCGCCGTTGGGCAGCGCGTAGACCAGCTGGGCCAGCCACGGCGCGTCCGCCACCTGCTTCGGCAGCGACAGCTGCAACGGATAGTCCTTGGGCACCTTCAGCTCGATGGTCTGCCCGTAGCGGCAGTCCTCCATCCGCACCGTGCAGTACACGTAGGGCGTGACGTCCACCGTCTTGCCGTGGGCGTAGGCCGTGATCACCGGATCGTGCTCGTCCGCGTTGCGCACCAGCACCACCAGGACGCCGACGAAGGCGACGGTGAACACGAGTAGTGCGGCAACGACGAGTGCGCCGATCGCGCGCGGGCTGAGCTTCTCGCTCACTGGCTCGGGTCTCCTATCCCTGGTTGGATACGGCTGGTCTCGCCGCCGCTCGTCCCTGGTCGACGGTATGCGTTCGAAGTGTGTGGCATCGGCCGGGTCGCGGGAACCTCCTGCTCCGCGTGTTGCGGACGATTTCCGCCGAGGCCGGGCAGCAGCGAATGGCCGCGGTAGCTGACGAAGGTCTGCACCAGGCCGATCACCAGGATCGCGGTGATCACCGCGAAGCCCTTCCAGTAGTCGGTCGGCAGCAGTACGCCCGCCGCGCCGCCGACCACCCAGCTCAGTTGCAGCACGGTCTCCGAGCGGCCGAAACCGGACGCGATCGACTCGGGCGGCAGGTCGTCCTGGATCGAGGCGTCCAGCGACACCTTCGCCAGCGCGCTGGTGCACGAGGCGATCAGGGCGGCCAGCGCCGCGCCGAGCAGGTTGTTGGCGAATGTGGCGAACAGCGCGACCAGCGTGCAGGCCGCGGTGCAGCCGAGCACGATCAGCGTCGGCTTGCCGAGCTTGAGCCGGGCGCCGGTGGCGTTGCCGGCGAAGTTGCCCAGCGCGGCCATCGCGCCGACCACGCCGAGCATCGCGGCCTGCTGGGCCGGGCGGTGTTCGGTGGCCTTGGCCACGAACGCGACGTAGAAGGTGAGGAACCCGGTCAGCACTCGGATGGCGCTGTTGCCCCACAGCGAGGTCACCACCGAGCGGCCGAGCGGCTGCCTGCGTTTGCGCGGCGGCGTCGCGGATTCCTTCTCCGGAGTCAGTGCCTCGGTGGGTGCGTGGTAGCTCAGCGTCGCGGGCACCTCGCCCTCGGTGACCTCCACCCAGGACGGGATGCGCAGGCTGAGATAGGTTCCGGCACAGGCGATCACCGCCGCGAAGATCAGCGCGCCGCTGGAGCCGGCGATGGCGGCGGCCAGCGCGGCGATCGCGCCGGCGCCCATGGTGCCGCCGACCAGGCCGAACACGGTGAGCCGGGAGTTGGTGCGCACCAGGTCGATATCGGGTGGCAGCACGCGCGGCGTCACCGCGCTCTTCAGCACCGAGAACGATTTACTGCCGATCAGCATGCACAGCGCGAGCGGATACAGTGCCCAGCTGTCGAATTCGAGGATCAGCACCACCGCCACCACCGCGCGCAACGCGAACGAGGTGGCCAGCGCCACCCGGCGGCCGTGCTGCAACCGGTCCAGCATCGGGCCGATCAGCGGGGCGATCACCGCGAACGGGGCGATCGTGATCAGCAGGTACAGCGCGACTTTCGTCTTGCTCTCCGCGGTGGCGCTGGCGAAGAACAGGGTGTTGGCCAGCGAGACCGCGACCGCGGCGTCCAGGGCGAAGTTCGCCATAGTCGCGTAGGTCAGCGCGGTGAGGCCGGACTTATCGGCGCCGTCGGCCTTGGCCGCGCGCTGGAAGGTGGCGATGCCCTTCTCGGTCAGCTGGCGGCCGCGCATGGCGGCGACGCGGGTGACCGTGAGTTTGCGCGGAACGCGCTGGGTGCCGGGCAGAACCGGGGAATCGTCGGCGGGCTCGTCCGATTGCTCGGGCAGCGGCGCGGTGGGCGGCGGTATCGCGGCCTTCGGCTCCGGGCGCGGCGGTTCCTGATGATGCGGCGGTTCCGGGCGATGCGGGAAGACCCGGCGCGGGGTGGCGTGCCTGCGGGTCTCGGCTTCAGCGGGGTCGGGCGGGTCGGAGCGCCGGGCTAGCCGGTCGGGGTCCAGCGGCGGCAGTGGCCTGCGGCCGGACGGGGTGTTCGGCGGCGGATACCGGTCGAAACCGGGGTGCCGTTCGATCGGCGGATACTCCTCGCCGTCCCACCGATCACGGTCGGGACCGGAAGGTTCGCGGGGAGTAGTCACATCCTCAATTCTGTCGTACTTCGGTGCTGGGCGTTCACTCGCTGTCGAAGGTGTCGGCGGAAGGTGACGTTCGTCGCGTCGTTGACGGCGGTGCATCTCCCTGGACTTCCCCGCACGGCGATTCGCATGCGAATCGGTGTGCCGGAACTCACCGCGATCAGGCAGGCACGAAGCGGACCTCGAAGGTGGTCGGCCAGTTCTTGCCCGCCAGCAGGAACCGGTCGGTGCCGGGAATCTGGGCGATCCCGTTGAGCGTGTCCTCGCCGTTCGGGATGAGCGGCCGCGGCAGCAGGCCGGCCGCGTTGATCTGCGCGAGCACCTGACCGCTGTCAGGGTCGATGCGCAGGATGTTGTCGCTGGGCCAGTCGTTGGCGTAGACCGAACCGTCCTCGGCGCAGTCGAGTTCGTTGAGCCGCGCGTTCTGGTGGCTGGTCAGCCGGATCGAGCCGGTCGGCGCGAAGGTGACCGGATCGCGGAAGGTGAGCGTGTCGGTGCCGTCGCTCATCACCAGCCGGCCGGCCCGGGTGCACAGACCCCAGCCCTCGCCCGCGTAGGACGCGCGGCCGATCTCGGCCAGCGTGTTCGGGTCCCTGGCGAAGGCCGTGTGGTCCTGCCAGGTGAGTTGCCACAGCTTGTCCCCGGCGAGGGTGAGTCCCTCGCCGAAATAGGGTGCGGGCAGATCGACCCGGGCCAACTGCTCGCCGGTGAAGCGGTTCGTCGCGCGCACGCTCGACGCGCCCGACAGTCCGGTGCCTTCGTAGAGAACGTCGCCATCGATTTCGAGACCTTGGGTGAACGCGCGCGGATCATGCGACCGGGTGGCCACGACCTCGACATTCATCGCGGGCGACGCATCATCGGCCGCCGCACACCCGCCCCAGATGACCAGACCGACCAGCACACCGATGGCCAACGTCTGCCGATTGCGTTTCATACGGCAAAATGTAGGCCGTGAGCGCAGTTTCTGTTTCTGAGTCCGGTGTCCGGCCGATTCTGGCCGATGCCGTCGATCTGGCCCGCCGTGCGCTCCTGGAGTTGGAACCAGCCGGTGTCGGGGCGCATCTCGGCGTGGCTGCCGAGGACGACAGCGCGGCAACCCACCACTTCGAGGCCACGCTGCCCGGCTATCGCGGCTGGCAGTGGGCGGTCGTCGTGGCGGCCCCACCGGAGGCCGAGTATGCGACGGTGAGCGAATCGGCGCTGCTGCCCGGGCCGGACGCCCTGGTCGCGCCCGACTTCGTGCCCTGGGACCAGCGCATCCGGCCAGGTGACCTGGCCCCCGGCGACCTACTCGCGCCACCCCCCAACGACCCGCGCCTGGTACCCGGCTACGTCGCCAACGGCGACCCGGCCGTCGACGAGGTCGCCCTGGAGATCGGTCTCGGCCGCCCCCAGGTGCTCAGCCTCGAAGGTCGCGAAGAAGCCGCCGAACGCTGGTACACCGAATTCGGCCCAGACGCCGACATGGCCAAGGCGGCCCCCTCCACCTGCGGCCTGTGCGGCTTCTACCTCCCCCTCGCCGGCTCCATGCGCGCCGCCTTCGGCGTCTGCGGCAACGCGATGGGCGCCGACGGCCACGTAGTCCACGTCGCCTACGGCTGCGGAGCCCACTCCGACACAGTCGCCCCCACCGGTGGCGGTTCCCCCCTGTACGAGGCCTTCGACGACGCAGCCGTGGACCTGATCCCCGCCGAAGAACTCCTCGCCCCTGCCGCGGCAGAGCCCGAATCAACTGATGCGGCAGCCACAACCGACAAGGCGGCAGAGGAAGCCCCGTCGACCGAGGCCGATTCCGCCGAAGAGTCGGTCGTGGCCGAATCGCCCGCACCGATTACCGATGCGACACCGGTCGCCGACACTGAATCCGCCGAAGCACCTGTCGCCGAGGCCGAATCGGCTGTAGCGAATGTCGACGCAGCCCCAGCTGAGGTCGCCCCCACCGCCGAGACCGTCGCCGAGTCGGCCGATGTGGCAACAGATGTCGCAGCGGCACCGGTCGAGGCCGCTCAGGCCGTGGAGACCAAGTCGGCCGATGTAGCGGCAGCGGCTGAGGCCGAGCCGACATCGAACGTGGCGACTCCCGTTGCCGATACGGCACCTGCCGAAACCGCGCCGACCGCCGGGGTCGATTCGGTTGCTGGCGCGACCGAGGTTGCGCCTGCTGTGGCAGCACCGGTCGCCGACGCGGCACCGGCTGAGGCCGCGCCGAGCGTCGAGGCCGAATCGACCGACGCGTCGGCAGTGGTTGAGGCCGAGCCCGCGTCGAATGTGGCGACCCCCGTTGCCAAGACGGAATCGGCCGATGCGGCAGTTGTCGCGGATGCCGCGACCAAGTCGGCCGCCGAGGTCGCTTCGGTGGCAGATGTCGATGCGGCACCGGCTGAGGTCGCGCCGAGTGTCGAGGCTGAATCGGCAAACGCGGCGGTTGCGGCCGAGCCTGCGCCGAATGCGGCTACTTCCGTTGCTGAGACGGGATCAGCCGACGCGGCAGTGGTCAAGAATGTCGAAACCACGTCGGCTGAGGCCGATTCGGTTGCACCGGTTGCCGATACGGCAGAGACCGAGGCAGCCCAGCATGTCGAGGTCGAATCCACCGATGCGTCGGCAGCGGTTGAGACCGCGCCTGCACCGAATGCGGTGACTCCTGTTGCTGACACCGGATCGGCCGATGCGGTAGTGGTCGCGGATGTCGAAACCGCGTCGGCCGCTGAGGCCGCTTCGGTTGTGGCTGATGTTGACGCGGCAGCGGCCGAGGTTGCCGATGTTGTGGCAGCACCGGTCGAGGTAGCTCCGGCTATCGAGACCGAGTCCGCTGACGAGTCGGGCGCATCGGCCGTGGCCCAATCGGCTGCACCGGTTGCCGAGACGGCAACGGCCGAGGTTGCGCCGAGTGTCGAGGTCGAATCGGTTGTGGCGGATGTTGATGCGGCACCGGCCGATGTGTCCAGCGCCGAGACGGTTGTCGAATCAGCTGATGTGGCAACAGATGTTGGGGCTGCGTCGGTCGAGGAGGGTTCGGCCGTGGAGACCGGATCCGGCGACGAGTCGGTTGCGTCGGTTGCGGATGCGGGAGTTGCCGAGGGCACGCTTAGTGCGGATGTGCAAGCCGGTGAAAGTGGTTCTGCGGCTGACGATGTGGCGGAGGCCAAGTCCAGCTTCGATGTTGTGGTGGAGCCGAGTGGGTCGGTCACTGTGGTTGCCGATGGTGGTGACGCGGAGGCTGATGCGCGGGTGTCCTCTGATGACGAGCGGGTTGTCGACGGCGGGGCTGACTCATCGCCGCAGAGCTGACCGGGACGGCCGATCCGTTCGGCACCTCGGCGTTGCGGGCGGGCGTGCTTGCCGCCTGGCGTGATTCGCCGACTCGGCTGCGTGAGGACGCGGCGACCGAGGCGGATCTGGTGCGCGCCGGTTACCGCGACCGGCTGCTGACCGAGCTGGCGCAGAACGCGGCGGACGCGGCTGCCAAGGCCGGTGTCGTGGGCCGGCTGGTGGTGCGGCTCGACGGTGCGCACCTGCGTATCGCCAATACCGGTGCGCCGCTGGATCTCTCCGGCGTGCATGCGCTCACCGCGCTGCGCGCGTCCGGGAAGTCCGACGTCACGGCGGTCGGCCGGTTCGGCGTCGGCTTCACCGCCGTGCTGTCGGTCAGCGACGAGATCGAGCTGCGCTCGACCACCGGCTCGCTCCGGTTCTCCCGCGATTTGACCTGGGACGCGCTGCGGCGCAACGACATCCGGATCCCCGACCATGCGGCCAACGACCAAGCGGACGAGTTCGCGCCGCCGGTGCTGCGGATGGCCTGGCCGGCCGAGGCCGCACCGGCACCCGGCTTCGACACCGAAGTCGTGCTGCGCCTGCGCCCGGACATCGATGCCGAAGCACTGCTCACCGGCCTGCACGACGAAGCCATCGATCTGCTGCTGGAACTGCCCGCGCTGCAACACATCACGATCGAAGCGGCGGAATTCACCAGCACCACCACCGATCTCGGCAAAGACCTGCAAGAGATCCGCGTCGACGGCCCCGACGGCACGCACCGCGCCTGGTGGCAGTACCGCGCCGCACACGCCCGCTGGCTGCTCCCGCTGCGCAACGGCAGGCCGACCGCCGCCGCCCCGGACGTGCTGCGCGCCCCGACCCGCTCCGACGAGGAACTCTCCCTCCCGGCCCTGCTGATCGCCGACATCGCCATGCAGCCGGACCGCCGCCGCCTGCTCCCCGGCGCCCGCCTCACCGAACTCGCCACCGGCTACGCGGATTTCGCCCGCGCCCTCCCGCCCGGCGATCGTCTGGTGCTCGTCCCCACTCCGGGCTTCGCCCGCAGCGAGGCCGACGGCCTGCTCCGCGAAGCGCTGATCCACGAACTCCAGACCAAGGCGTGGCTCCCGATCGTCGTCGCCCCCGGCACGGGCGGCAAGGCCGCTGAGGACGCCGCAGCGGCCCTGTTCGACCCTGCGCCACAACACGCCACACCCAGCTCCGCAGAAACGCCCCTGTCGGCCGCACCGGATGCGGATTCATCCACAGGTGCCGAGATTTCGGCCGGCGACCCCTATTCGTCGGCAACCACAGACACCGACGGTGCACCGGCATGGCCGAACGCGCTGTCCACCGGCGCGGGTGCCGAATTACTCGACGACTCGGCCGTATTCGACGCAACCGCTACCGATCCGGTCGACGTGGCCGTGCCGACCCGGGCGAGTGCTTTCACCGGCCTGACCGACGACTTGGCGCGTCTGCTCGATGATGTGGTCGGGCCGTTGGTGATTCCGGAGTTGTCCCGCCCCGGGCATGCCGAGGCACTGGGAGTGCTGGACGTGCACCGGCTCGGACTGGCGCGATTGGCCGAGTTGTCCAGCGGCCTGGAGCGCCCACCGCACTGGTGGTATTCGCTGTACGCGGCGCTGGAGGTATTCGTAGCGGACCCGTTGGCCGCCGAAGAGCTTGGCGCGCTTGCGGTTCCGCTCGCCGACGGGCGCCTGGTCACCGGCCCCCGCACGACGGTGCTCGACGACCACCTCGAGGTCGCGATTCCGGTGCATTGGGCCAGGCTGGTCCATCCCGAGGCGGCGCATCCGCTGCTGGCCCGGCTCGGCGCGCGGTCGGCGACCGCCGAAGACCTGTTGAGCGAACCCGATCTACGCGCCGAGCTGGAGGATCACCCGGACGACGCGGACACCATCGACGCGGTCCTGCGCCTGGCCGTGCTCGCCGATCCGGCCGCGCTCCCGGCCTGGCTCAGCCTGATCGAATTGCCCGACGTGGACGGCGAATTGCGCCCGGCCGACGAACTGCTGCTGCCCGACGCCCCGCTGCGTGAGCTGCTGGTCGAGGATTCACCGTTCAGCGCGATCGATCCCGCCGTGGTGGAAGGCTATGGCGCGCAAGCGTTGCGGGCCATCGGCGTCGGCTGGGACTTCACCGTGGTGACCGAGGCCGATCCGACCGGCCCGGATCACGATCTGGACGACGAGGACCGCTGGTGGTCGACGCTGGCGGACGATCCGCCGGAGTTCGCCGCGATCCGCGATCTCGACCTGGTGGACGACGCCGCCTGGCCGGAGGCGTTGTGGCAGTTGGCTTCTGATCCGCGCACCCGCCGCCTGCTCACCGATCGCAACGGCTACACCGGGTGGTGGTTGCGCACCAACGCGCGCATCGACGGCACGCCGCTCGGCCTGATGCGCCATCCCTCGGATACCGAATTCGCCGAGCTGCTGCCGACTTTCGCGGTTCCGGGTCTCGCCGACGACGCCACCGCGATGCGCGCGATCTTGGCCGACTCGTCCGTGATCACCCCCGAATTGGCCACGGCCCTGCTCAATGCGCTCGCGGATCCGGCGAAAACCCCTACCCCCGAGGTGGTTTCGCGCACGCACGCGACATTGGCCGCCGCTGTGGCCGAAGATCGCCTGGATCTCGCCGACCTCGCCCTGCCCGATCGGGTGCGCGCGCTGTCCGGCGACGTCATCGATCCGGCTCAGGCCCTCGTCCTCGATCAGCCCTGGTTCGGCCTGGCCGTGCCCCCGAATCGTCTGGTAGTCGGCGACATCGAGGCCGCGCCCACCTTGGCGACCCTGCTCGACCTGCCCCTGGTCTCCGAGTCGGTCACCGCCGAGATCCTGACCCCCGGCCGCCGCACCACCTGGTCCGCCGAACCACTGGGAGTCATACTGCGGCAACTCTTCTCGCTGCCCCGGGAGACGGGCGATCTGATGCTGCACGACGATCTGCAAGTCCGCCTGCACGGCGCGATCGAGATCACCGCCTCGGTCCCGTGGTGGCGCGACGGCAACACCGTGCATGTCCGGACACCGCGCTAGCGGGCGAATCCGCCTGTCCCGCAGTGACAACCGCTAAGCGGCGTACTCCGCGATCATCTGGCTGAGCAGATCCAGCTGCGACCGCACGCTCTCACTGTCGTTGTCCACCAACCACCGAAGTACCACGCCGTCGATCACATTCAGGGTGAACCGGCTCAACGATTGCAGCGGAACCGACCACTGGTTTCCGGTCGCGTCGCGCGCGTGTTCCAGGATGTCGCCGACGGTGGAGTCGTTGAAGTTGTACTGCTCGCGGGCGATTGCGAGTTTCGCTGGAGTTTGCTCACCCTCGCGCAGTGCGTAAGTGGTGGTTTCGTAAGTGAGCAGTTGACGTTCCGGAGTGGCTTCTATGTTGAGCCACATCAGTTCCAGTCCCGCGCGGATCAATTTTTGAAGTGCTTCTTTTCCACTTCCGACGTCTTGCCATACCGTTTCATTGGCGTCGACAGAATCGCGTAATTCCATCGACAACGCCTTGACCAGCTCGGTCATCAGCGCGTCCTTGTTTTCGAAACAGTAATGCACCACTCCAAGCGAGACTCCTGCCGCTTGGGCGACATCGCGCGTGGTCACGCCCGCAACGCCCTTTTTTTCGGCAAGACCGATAGCGGCCTCGATAAGGTGGGCCCGTCTTTCTTCGACGCTCAATCGGGAGGACACCCCAGGGAGTTAAGCGCTCGGGGAGCGTGCAGTCAATTCGCCGGTAGAAAAATCTCGACTGGACGAGTGACCAGTTGTGTGGTTCGCTGCCATCAGATCGAAGGAGACGCGTATGCCGCTGTCGCGCAGAACCGTTCTTGCCCGAACCGTCGCAGGTTCGGCGACGCTCGCCGCCGCCGCGGCGGTGCCCGCCATGTCCGGCGCGCTCGGCGCCGAGGCGGCGGCCGCCCCGGGTTCCGGCGGCTACGAGCTCGGTGTCGGTATTTCCGACATCACCGGGCCTGCCGCGGGATGCGGAATGATGGGATATTCCCAGCTCGAACAGCAGACGGCGGGTATTCACCTGCGGCCGCGGGCGCGCGCGTTCATCATCGGGAGCGCCGGGCGGCGGATCGTTTTCGTGGTCGCGGAGAACGGGATGATCTTCCAATCCGTGCACCGCGGCGTGCTCGCGGAGCTGGCCCGGCGCTTCGGCGATCGGTACACCGAGCAGAACGTGGTGCTCACCTCGACGCACTCGCACGCGACCTGTGGCGGCTCCAGTAACGATTACGCATACAACCTGTCCATCTTGGGTTTTCAGCAGCAGGTGTACGACGCGGAGGTCAACGGCATCGTCGAGGCGATCGCCGCCGCGGACGCCGATCTCGGCCCCGGCTCGCTGGCGCTGGGCCACGGCGAACTGCACGACGCGAGCGTCAACCGGTCCCGGGTGGCGTGGGAACTCAATCCCGTTGCCGACAAACAACACTTCCCCGAAGCGATCGACCCGGCGGTGACCGCCCTGTCCCTGATCAAAGGTGGCCGGCAGATCGGCGCCATCACCTGGTTCTCCACCCACTGCACCTCGATGACCAACGAGAACCGGCTGATCAGCTCGGACAACAAGGGTTACGCGGCATTCGCCTACGAGCACCTCGAGCACGGCGTGCGCTACCTCGACGGCACACCGGATTTCGTCGCCGCCTTCGCCCAGACCAACGCGGGCGACATGTCCCCGAACCTGAACCTGCGCCCCGGCTCCGGACCCACCGAGAACGAGTTCGACAACACCCGCATCATCGGCGAGCGCCAGTATCAGGCGGCGAAAGACACACTGGCCCAGGCACAGTCGATGAGCGGACCGGTCGACTCGATGCTTTGTTACATCGACCTGGCCGACGTCGCCGTAGCCGGCCGATTCACCCCGGACGGGCAGCCGCGGCACACCGCGACCGCGGCGGCCGGCGTCTCGCTCATCGCGGGCAGCATCGAGGACGGACCCGGCTTCCCCGGCGCGCCCATCCCGGAGGGCGTGCGCAACCCCTTCCTGGACGCCCTCGGCGGCGCGAACACCCCCGCCCCGGCCTGGCTCGCGGATGCCCAGGCGCCCAAGGCGATCGCCGCGCCGCTCGGCCTGATGCCGCCGGTGGCCTGGGTGCCGAATGTGTTGCCGATTCAGATCGTTCGGCTCGGCGAGCTCTACTTGGCCGCCGCCGGTGGGGAATTCACCATCACGTCCGGCCTGCGGGTGCGCCGCGCGGTGGCGGACGCGCTCGGCGTGCCGCTGGAGCAGGTGCTGATGCAGGGCTACGCGAACGCCTACCACGAATACGTCACCACCCCAGAGGAATACGACTCGCAGCAGTACGAGGGCGCCTCGACCCTGTTCGGCCGCTACACCCTCTGCGCCTACCAGCAGGAATTCACCCGCCTGGCAACGGCATTCGCGGCTCGTCAGGTGGTCCCGCGCGGTCCCGCCCCGCGCGACGTGTCCAACCTGCAACCGAACTTCCAGCCCGGCGCGGGCCCGGACAGCACGCCGCCCGGCCGCGGCTTCGGTGACGTGCTGACCCAGCCTGCCCCGTCGTACGCCCCGGGCACTCAGGTCGCCGCCGAATTCGTCTCTGCCCACCCGAAACACAACACCCGCCGCAACAGCACGTTCCTGGAAGTGCAGCGGCAGAACGCGTCAGGGGAGTGGACGCGGGTGGCCAACGAGGGCGAGTGGGCGGTGAAGTACTTCTGGAGCAAACGCGGCGCGGCCGAATCCGTGGCCCGGTTCACCTGGGACATCCCGGCCGACGCCACACCGGGCCGATACCGGTTCCAGCACTACGCCGACAGCCTGAGCCCGGACGGCGCACTGCACCCGTTCACCGGTACTACCAACGACTTCGAGGTCGGCTGACGTCCGTGCGTGCGCTACAGGCCGGTCTGCGCGCCCTTGTCGCCCCGGCGCGCCCCGCGCCGCTGGATCAGGAAGATCCCGAGCGCGAGCACGCCGACCACCAGCCCCATCAGGCAGACCGGCAGCACCGATGCCCACCGGTCACCGCTGGCCCAGACCACCACCGTGGCCACCAACCAGAGCGCGCTGCCGACCGCGAGCACCGGACGCGGATCGGTCAGCCGGGGCGGGATCTGCGGCACATTCTCGGTCACGGCACCAGCGTAGCTGCGAGAACGCGCGTCCGACGCGCACCCGTCCCGTATCGTTCAGCTCTGTGACAACGCCATCCGATGTTCGAGCCCTCGCCGGTGAACTCTCACTGGCAGTGGTTCGACTGACGCGTCATCTGCGCGGCCGCCGCGCCGACTCCCAGATTTCGCTGACCCAGCTCTCCGCCCTCGCGACCCTGGCCCGCGACGGCGAGATGACGCCGGGAGCGCTGGCCGCGCGCGAGCGCGTGCAGCCGCCGTCGATGACGCGCGTGATCGCCTCGCTCACCGACCTGGGGATGGTCGAGCGCAAGCCGCACCCCACCGATGGTCGCCAGATCATCGTGTCGCTGTCCGAGGCGGGTACCGCGCTCATCGCCGACGAGACGCACGCCCGCGAGGCCTGGATGACCGAACAGCTCTCCGGCCTCACCGACAATCAGATCGACGTGCTCACCCAGGCCGTCGGCATCATGAAGCAGATAGTCGCCGAATCCGAGTAGGCCTCCTGCCATCCCCTGGCGGTCAGCGCGCCCCGAACGGCTGGTCGCTGTCCACGATGTCGCGCCCGAGCGGGAACAGCGACAGCGGGATGAGCTTCAAATTGGCCCAGCCGAACGGGATTCCGATGATCGAGATGAACAGCGGGATGCTGGTCAGCAGGTGGCCGAGGGCGAGCCACCAGCCCGCGACGATCACCCAGATGATGTTGCCGACCAGCGAGCCGGCGCCCGCGCCCGGCCGCTCCACCGTGGTCCGGCCGAACGGCCACAGCGCGTAGGCCGCGATCCGGAACGACGCGATGCCCCACGGGATGGTGATGATCAGGATGCAGCAGATGATCCCGGCCAGGATGTAACCCAGCGCCATCCACACCCCGACGAACACGAGCCACAGGACGTTGAGGATCAAACGAATCGGCGCCATGTGAACAGGATGCCAGCCGAACCGGGCACCGGCATCAGGGTTTCCCCCGAGCCGGTGCGTCGTCGGCCACAGCCGCGATATCCGGGCATGGGTCAGAAGAACCACCCGAGCATTGCGTCGCGTTCGGCGGCGAAGGCGTCGCCGAACGCGCGGACCGTCGCGGAGTCCTTGGCCTGCAAGCGGTTTGCCTCCGCGAAGACCCGTGCCGGATAGGCGCCGAGGTACATGCTGGCGAGCACATCGATGCCGAGTTCGAGGTCAGCCGGTCGGTTGGTCGGCGTGCATTCGGCGATGCCGTCGCGCACGGTGAGGGCGAAGCTGCCGCCCGCGTCGCGGAACGGATCGGTCACCGCGAGCACGACTTCCAGGTCGCGCTGATACGAGCGGGCGGTGAGCGCGGCCGGAATGTCCATGAGCCGCAACCACAGTGCGTCGTAGCGCGCGGTGGTCCCGACCAGCCGGATGTCGGTGAGCAGGTACGGCAGCGGGTCGTTGTCGCTGAGTACCGCGTCGATATGCGTCACCAGTTCCAGCCCGGCCAGCACCCGCCACAGCGCGGCATGCGCGTCGGTGGTCACCGCCCGCATGTCGACCACCTCGGCGACATTGACGTCCTGGCTGCGGGTGTAGCGGTAGAGCGCGTAGCCGTCCGGATGCAGCAGGGCGAACAGATCGGTGCCGCCGCCGCGGTATTCGGCCGGGTCGGCGAACAGCATCTTCCAGCTGGTCTCCGGGCGGGCCTGCGCGCCGGGCACGAGCCGGCGCCAGCGGTCGTAGACGGCCTGCACCTGATCGGTCACCTCGGCCAGCGTGGCGAGCACGACGCCACCCGGATCCGGCGCCGTCGGCCGGAACTCGGCGAACCGGCGATCGATGCGCACCGCGTTCTCCCGGATCGTCGGCCCGTAGCCGAAGCGCCCGTAGATGGTGCCCTGGCTGGCCGTGAAGATGGTCAGCGGCACGCCCTCCGCCTCGGTCCGCCGGTGCTGCTCGGTGTACATCGCCCGGAGGATCCCGCGCCGCCGATGCGTCGGCGCGACCACGACGCCCGCGATCCCGCACGCCTCGACCGTGCGTTCGCCGGGCACCGTCAGCGTCATCCTGGCCGCCTTGGTCGCCCCGACTATCCGTTCGCCGTCCAGCGCGACGATGGCGCCCTCGACGGGGAAGACCCTGGTCGCCGGGTTCCGGAACGCCTCGGGCAGCCGCATGCCGAAGGAGGTATCGGCGACCAGCGTGATCGCGGCGTCGTCGGCGGGAGTGGCCGACCGAATGGTGATTCCGTTTGGCAGCGTCATGGCACGACACTCCCACGCGGCGTGCGGCAGCGCATTCGAATTAGTACCGGGCGACTCGGCCGCACCGGAGGCGGCGGCGCGCGCCCGGCCCAGGCAGGATGTATCCGTGGCCGAAGTGATCGATATCGTCGACCCCGCCGATCCGCGGGTCGATGACTTCCGCGACCTCAAGTCCGCCGATCGCCGGCCAGATCTGCCGGGCCGGAAGGGTCTGGTGATCGCCGAGGGCGTGGTGGTCGTGCAGCGAATGCTGGATTCCCGGTTCGCGCCGACCGCCTTACTGGGCGTGGACAAGCGGCGCGAAGAGCTGGCCGACGACCTGGCCGGCGCCGACGTGCCCTACTACCGCGCGTCCGCCGAGGTGATGGCGGAGGTGGTCGGCTTCCATCTCAATCGAGGGGTGCTCGCGGTCGCCCAGCGCCCCGCACCGCTCACCCTGGACGAGGTCCTGGAGTCGGCGCGCACGGTGGCCGTGCTGGAGGGCGTCAACGATCACGAGAACCTCGGCTCGATGTTCCGCAACGCGGCCGGCCTGGGCGCCGAGGCCATCCTGTTCGGTGATCGGTGCGCCGACCCGCTCTACCGGCGCGCGGTGCGGGTGTCCATGGGGCACGTGCTGCGGGTGCCTTTCGCTTCCGTCCCCGACTGGCCCCGGGGTCTGGATATACTGCGGCGCAAAGGGTTCCAGATCATCGCGTTAACTCCGAACCCCGCCGCGGTGACGCTGGCCGCGGCAATGACCGGAGACCGGGTGGCCTTGTTGCTCGGCGCCGAAGGTCCAGGGTTGAGCGAGGACGCGATGCGAGCCACCGATGTGCGGGCGCGAATTCCGATGTCACCGGGCACCGATTCGCTCAACGTGGCCACCGCGGCCGCGATGGCCTTCTACGAGCGGGTCCGGACGTGAGTTATCCACCGCATCATGGCCCGACGCCCTGGGGCGCCGGGATCACCGTCTCGATCATGGTCGGGTTGCTCGCCGCGGTCGCGGTGTTCTCCTTCGGCCGCGCGCTCGCCGAGGTGCATCCGCTGCTCGCGGTGGCGGTGAACCTGGTCGCGGCCGGCGGGGCCGCGCCGACCGCCTGGCGGTGGCGGTGGACGCCGGTGACCAGGTGGGTGGTCGGCGGCGCCGTGGTGGGTGTGCTGCTCGGCTGGGTGGCGTTGCTGATCAGCGGGATCGCGGCTTAGGAAACACGGTCGTGGCCGCGCAGCCAGCCGAACAGGCCGCGCTTGGGTCGCGCGCCGAGGTCCGGCTCGTGCTGCGGCGGCACCAGCGTGGCCGGGTCGGGCGCTTGGCCTTTCGGATACAGCGTGAACCCGCACACCGCGACATCGCCGGGGACCAAGGCGCCCTCGGCGGCGGGGGAGCGGTAGTGGAAGCCGAGCCATTCGTGGTTGGCCGCGTCGGCGAAATCGGGCGGGTCGAACGGCAGGGTCTGCGGGTCCGGCAGTTCGCCCGCCTGCCAGCGCACCGGATGCTCGCCGGCCCAATACGGCCGCTCCCACACCAGCGGCAGGCCCTCGTCCTCCAGGATGTTCACCCGGCTGGAACTGAACGCCCGGCGGAATTCGCCCCGCTCCCAATGCGCGAACGCGCCCCAGCCGTGCGCGGCGTCGAACGACACCAGGAAGGTGTGCTCGGAGGCCAGCGGCCGGACCAGCAACTCCGGGATCTCGGTCGGATGCACGCGCGCGGCCTGGGCCGAGCACACGACCGTCACGCCCGGGTAGCAACCGATGTATACCTCGTCGAGGTCGGGGCCGGCACAGCCGGCCAGGGTGCCGACCATGATCGGCAGCACGTCCCGGTCGCCGTGCAACTGTTTCGCCAGCGCCAGTGCGGCATCCGGATCCGGATCGTGGTTGGCGCGCAGGACCGTCAACGGGTCGGGGGCGTCGACGTACCAGAGCGTCGAAGCTTTCGATAGCATTTCCGGCACCTCCCGATGGTTGCACGAATCAGCTCCGCGAACTTCGAGCAACGCACTGGGGTGTCGAACAATTCATCGTCTTCTTGAACCGTCCGGGCCGCAGTGCGCAGTCGACAACACACCGAAAAATCTACTCGCCCTGAACGTCGCTAGGCGGACCTTCGGCCCCTGAACACGCCAGTGCGTACCAGAAATCCGTCGGCGGACGTCGTTTCCGGAACGCGGCGATACCGCTGGCTAATTCGCCGAGCGAAGGGTTTGCGCGTTCCGGACATGCGGATGCGACAAGACCTCAGGACGACTGAGCAATCGAAATGCAGGCAGCTTCAAGCACACTCAGTGCCCGGAGCTACGCACTCCCAGCAGCACGTCCTCCCAGGACGGCATAGGCGCCTTGCCGCGCTTGGTGCGGGCGGGCTTAGCGGGCGCTTTGCCGTTGGCCGCGGGTTTGGCGGGCTCCTCGGCGGCGGGCTTGGTCGACGCGGCGGGCGCGGCCGGAGCGGTGGGTTCCGCCGGCGTGCTCGGAGTAGTCGGCGCGGGCGCGCTCGGTGCGGGCGCCGGGGCGGCCGCGGTGGGCGTCGCGGTCGTTGTGGCAGTGGGGGTCGCGGTCGCACCGGCGGTGATGGCAGGCGTGTTCGCGCCACCTGCGGCGACGGCCCGCTGTTCGTAGTACTCGTCCAGGGTGGGCTGGCTCTGCTGCCGGGCCGCGGTGCGGGCGGGCGGCGCGGCGGGCGTCGGACGCGGTTCGACCGCGGGCTCGGGCTGCGGCGCGGGTGCGGCGGCCTCGGGCTCGGCGGGCGCGATCGTGGCCAGGCCGCGTAGCGCGCGGCCGAAGTCGGGATCGATCAGGTCGGAGGCGGGGTCGTCGAGCGGGGAGACCGAGCCGCCGTGCGCGTCCGGCTGGTAGCGCCAGTGCGCGGCGATTTCCGAACGCCCGTTCTGCCACTGCAATTGGGCGACCCAGAAGCCTTTTTCGTCTTTCCAGGCATCCCATTCGGCGCCCTCGATGTTGTGACCGCGCTCGGTGAAGGCGGCGGTGACGACATCGATGAGGATTTCCACGGCGGGGCCGTCGGGGCGGACGGGGTGTGCCTTCTGCGCGAGTTCGGCCGCGCGGGCCCGTTCCAGCAGGACCGGGTAGGCGAACCGCTCGACGCGGCTGGCCGGCATGCCGGATTCTTCGGTGACCTGGTCGACGGAGGCGCCGGCACGGATACGAGCCTGGATATCGCGAGGACGCATAGTTGCTTCCATTTCGATCTCGATCTGGCCGAATCGGGCAAGGTCTCCGCGCGCTGCGGCTCGTAGCTTGTCGTCGGCGGGAAGCCGGTACTTCGCGCCGGACTCGGTGTCGATACACACGATGTGCGTGGAGTCGGGCGTCACCCCGATCACTCGAAGTTCACGCACCGTTACCTCCTTACCGCGTCGACCCGCGACACCGCCACCTTTCCGAAACAGTAGTGCACTTCTGGGATCCGTGGGGCGAGACACGCGGTGCGGAAATCTCCAAAAAGACTCCCGCACCCCGCTAATCTGCTCTGTTCGACTTACTGCACCGCGCGGCGCGGCGTGTCATTTGTGGCGTGTCGCGCTCGAATCCGAGTGCGTCAGCCCAGATTCTGCACTACCCAGTCGATGCTGCGGGTGAGCTGGCTGACGTCCTCCGGGTCGATCGCCGGGAACATGCCGACGCGCAGCTGGTTACGACCCAGCTTGCGGTACGGCTCGGTGTCGACGATGCCGTTGGCGCGCAGCACCTTCGCCACCGCGGCCGCGTCGACCGAGTCGGCGAAGTCGATGGTGCCGACCACCTGCGAGCGGTGCGCCGGGTCCTTGACGTACGGCGTGGCGAATTCGCTCGACTCGGCCCAGTTGTACAGGCGCGAGGACGAATCCAGCGTCCGCTTGACCGCCCAGTCCAGGCCGCCGTTGCCGTTGAGCCACTCGATCTGGTCGGCGAACAGCAGCAGGGTGGCCAGCGCCGGGGTGTTGTAGGTCTGATCCTTGGTGCTGTTGTCGATCGCGATCGGCAGCGACAGGAACTCCGGCGTCCAACGGCCCGAGGCCTTGATCTCGTCCACCCGGGCGAGTGCGGCCGGGCTCATCAGCGCGACCCACAGGCCGCCGTCGGCGGCGAAGCACTTCTGCGGCGCGAAGTAGTAGACATCGGCGTCGGTGATGTTCACCGGCAGACCGCCCGCGCCGGAGGTGGCGTCGATGGCGATCAGCGCGTTCGCCGAGCCCGCCGGGCGCTGCACCGGAATCGAGACGCCGGTGGAGGTTTCGTTGTGCGCCCAGCCGATCAGGTCGACCGACGGGTCCGACACCGGCTCCGGCGCGCTGCCCGGCTCGGCCGAGACGACGATCGGGTCGCCGATGAACGGGTTGCCCTTGGCCACACTGGCGAACTTCGAGCTGAACTCACCGTTGGTGAGGTGCAGCGAACGCTCCCGGATCAGGCCGAACGCGGCGGCGTCCCAGAACGCGGTGGTGCCGCCGTTGCCCAGCACGACCTCGTAACCGTCGGGCAGCCCGAACAGTTCGCGTAGGCCCGAGCGCACCCGCGCGACCACATCTTTCACCGGCTTCTGCCGATGACTGGTGCCGAACACCGAGGCGCCGACGGTCACCAGGGACTGCAACTGCTCCGGGCGCACCTTGGACGGGCCACAGCCGAATCGTCCGTCGGCGGGCTTGAGGTCGGCGGGAATCGTCGGGAGCGCAGTGGTCATGCGAACAGGGTAAAGCGTGTCGGACCTGCCCGGTTCGTGCGGGTCGGCACCTGTGCTCGAGGCCACGGACGCCGGTGTCGCCGCGCCACGCCGGAATTGTCCCGGTCTGCTCGGGTTGCAGTGGAATTGCTGTGTCGCGGACCACAGTCCAGCTAACCTTTGCGCCCATGAACATGGCGCCGGCGAACTCGGGGTGGCGATTGCTCGGTCGACGACCACGATCCTTCGGACTGCGCGTCGGCGCGATCTCCGATAACGCGCGCCGGGAGTTGCTGATGCGCGGCGCGCTGGGTTCGGCAACCGTCCTCGGCGTGCGGGCGAGTTCGAAGGCGACGGCCGGCGAGCCCGCCGCGCCCGGACACGTGTTCTGGGTCCGGGTCCTGGTCGACGGAATTCCGCCGTACGAGACCAGGGTTCGCCAGCGGGTGCCCGCGGCGAACCTGGAGTGGATGCAACCCGGTGACGTGGTGTGCTGCCGGGTCGATCCGGGCGACCGGGATCGATTGGTGCTCTATGTGCCCGATTTCGCCGAGACCGGCCGGGTCAGCATCGCGAAGATCCTCGCCGACGGCCGCCGCGCCGACGCCACCGTGCTGGCCGCGACCCCGGTCGCGGCGGACTACTCCGGCCGCGACGACCCGGTGCTTCGCCTCGACCTCGAGCTGCGCGCCTGGGACGAACCGACCCCGTGGCTGGTCCGGCTCGTGCAACCGGTGCCGTTGTCCGCGATCGGCCTGGTCGATCTCGGCCAGCACCTGGAGGTCGCCTTCTTCACCGTCGACCACGGCGAATCCGTCGCGGTCGACTGGGCAGCCTCGCTCGGGGAGGACTGATCTCGGTCAGAGGTGGACGAAGGTGAAACCCATGTCGCGAATCGTCGGCAGCACCGCGATCATCCCCGCACCGGTCCCGGATTGCGGCCGATGCATGTGCGCGAGCGAAATCGCCCCGGGCGCAGCGGCATTCATCGCACCCTGCACCTTGGCCGCGCTCGCGGTCGCGCCGTAATCGGCATTGATGCTGAAACCGACCGGGATTTCGCCCAATTCGTTCACGATGGCGACCGCGACGTCGTCGTAGTGCGCGGTGCCGGCGCGGAAGAACCGCGGCGGGCGGCCGACCAGCCCGGTTAGTCGCTCGTGGTTGGCCCAGACCTCGTCCGCGACCTCCTGTGCCGAGCCGGTGCCCGCGATCCCGTAGGCGGCCTGCCCGTTCACCGACAGCGGCTTGTGCGCCACACCGTGATTGGCCAGTTCGAACAGCGGGTTCATGGCCAGCTGCGCGGCCCGCTGCTGGTTCGCGTCGATCCAGCGCTTGTTCAGGAACAAGGTGGCCGGAATCTGCTGGGCGATCAGGAAGTTCACCAGCGACTCGTCGATGTCGTTGTTGCCCGCCCCGCCGCACGCGTCGAAGGTCAGCGCCATCTGCTTGCCGGTGGCCGCGAACGTGCTGAGGATCCCCGGCATCGCCACGCCCCACTGCTGCGGGTGGTCGCCCGCGTGCCGGGCGGCCACCGCGGCCGGGGAATTGCCCGGCGGCGGTGCGTTCTTGGCGATCACGGCGGAATTGCCCGCGACCGGAGAGCGGCCGGTCGAACTGGGCTGTGCGGGCGTCTCACTCTGCGCCGTGCCACATCCGGTGGTGGCGAACCCGGCGGCCAGCGCGGCGCCGACGCCGAACATCCGCCGGCGCGACATGCCTTTATCCATCATCCGTAAGCCCTCTTTCCGAAGTCAGCCCCGGATGCTACGCGAGCCGAACGTCCAAGTGGTGCAGGACATTCGGCTCGCGGTCATACCGTCTATCTATCGCGCTAGGCGTGCGAGATCGCCGCCCAGCCCGCGACCTCTTCCGGGCCGCGCGGGGCGGGTCCGGTGTAGATGGCCGCCGGGCGCACGAGCTTGCCCAGCTGCTTCTGCTCGAGGATGTGCGCACACCAGCCTGCGGTGCGGCCGCAGGTGAACATGGCGGGCATCATGTGCGCGGGCACCTCGGCGAAGTCGAGGATCACCGCGGCCCAGAACTCCACGTTGGTCTCGATCGCCCGGTCCGGGCGACGCTCGCGCAGCTCGGCCAGCGCGGCCTGCTCCAGCGCGGCGGCCACCTCGTAGCGCGGGGCGGCCAGCCGCTTGGCGGTGGCGCGCAGCACGCGGGCGCGCGGGTCCTCGGCCCGGTAGACCCGGTGGCCGAAGCCCATCAGCTTTTCCTTGCGATCCAGGATGCCCTTGACCAGCGCCCGGGCGTCGCCGGTCTGCTCGACCTCTTCGATCATCGGCAGCACGCGGGCGGGCGCGCCGCCGTGCAGCGGGCCGGACATCGCGCCGATCGCGCCGGACAGCGAGGCCGCGACGTCGGCGCCGGTGGAGGCGATCACGCGCGCGGTAAAGGTGGAGGCGTTCATGCCGTGTTCGGCGGCGGAGACCCAGTAGGCGTCGATGGCCTCGGTGTGCTTCGGGTCCGGGTCACCCTTCCAGCGGGTCATGAACCGCTCGGTGACCGTGGTGCACTCGTCGATCTTTTTCTGCGGCACCGCGGGCTGGTAGATGCCGCGCGCGGACTGCGCGACGTAGGACAGCGCCATCACCGAGGCGCGGGCCAGGTTGTCGCGGGCGGTCTCGTCGTCGATGTCCAGCAGCGGCTGGTAACCCCAGATCGGGGCGAGCATGGCCAGACCGGCCTGCACGTCGACGCGGACATCGCCGGTGTGCACCGGCAGCGGGAACGGTTCGGCGGGCGGCAGCCCCCGGCCGAACTCGCCGTCGACCAGCAGCGCCCAGACGTCACCGAAGGTCACCTGGCCCTCGACCAGGTTCTCGATATCGACGCCGCGGTAGCGCAGCGCGCCGCCGTCCTTGTCCGGCTCGGCGATATCGGTGGTGAAGGCCACCACACCCTCCAGGCCGCTGACGAAATCGCTGGGTACGGCGGTCTGGCCGGTAGGCACCGCGGGGCTGGTAGTCATGTTGTGACTTCTCCTTGCAATTTCGAGCACATGCCGATCACCAACACCTTAGATCCTTGCTACCCCGGAGTAACGTCTGGCCCATGCGTGACCTGGACAATTCACCCGGCGGCCAGGAGACGGCCGATTTCCCGCCGAGCACCGATCTCGCGGGCATGCGCGCCGAGTACGGGGGCACCCCGTTCGGCAGCGGCGAAGACGTCGATCTGGACGAAACCTGGTTGGCCGGCGGCTGGGAGCCGTTGTTACGCCACTGGATCGAGCAGGCGACCGCGGTTGGCGTCGCCGAGCCGAACGCCATGGTGCTGGCCACCGTTTCGATGACCGACGGCACGCCCCGCCCGGTCGCCCGGACGGTGCTGTGTAAAGGCCTCTCGCCCGAAGGTGTGACTTTTTACACCAACTACGACTCGGCCAAGGGCAACCAGCTCGCGGCGGTCCCGTTCGCCGCGGCCACCTTCGTCTGGCCTGCGCTCGGCAGGCAGGTGCATGTGCGCGGCGCGATCGAGCGGGTCGGCGCCGAGACCACCGGGGTCTATTGGCGTTCCCGCCCGCGCGATTCGCAGCTGGGCGCCTGGGCGTCGCGGCAGTCCAGGCCGATCGGGTCGCGCGCGGAGTTGGACCGCACCATGGCCGAGACCATCGCCCGCTTCGAGGACGTCGACGAGATTCCGGTGCCGCCGCACTGGGGCGGGTTCCTGCTCCGTCCGGACGAGGTGGAGTTCTGGCAGGGCCGACGGGGCAGGCTGCACAACCGGATTCGAGTGCTGATCGCGGACGGGGCGATGAAAGTCGAGCGACTACAACCCTGACTTACTTCCCGCACTCGCTATGCTGCCGCCGGTGAGACTGCTGGCCGACACGACACCGCTGCGAAATCCCGACTATCGGCGCCTGTGGACCTCGGGTGTCGTCACCATCATCGGTGCGCAGCTGTCCATCGTCGCGGTGCCCCAGCAGATCTTCCAGATCACCGGCAGCTCCGGATATGTCGGCCTGGCCGGGCTTTTCGGCCTGGTGCCGCTGATCGTGTTCGGGCTGTGGGGCGGCGCGCTCGCCGACGTGATGGACCGGCGCAAGCTGATGCTCATCACCAATGTCGGCACCGGCCTCACCGCGGTGGCGTTCTGGGCGCAGGCCGCGTCCGGCATCGACAACGTGTGGGTGGTGCTCGGCCTGTTCGCGGTGCAGCAGGCCTTCTTCGCGGTGAACCAGCCGACGCGCAGCGCGACCATCCCGCGCTTGCTGCCGGAAGACCAACTGGCCGCGGCCAATTCGCTGAGCATGACGGTGATGCAGTTCGGCGCCATCGCCGGGCCGGTGCTTGCGGGCGCGCTGATCCCGGTGGTCGGGCTGTCCACCCTCTATCTGATCGACTCGATCGCGCTGCTCGCCACCGTCTGGGCGGTGTGGCGGCTGCCCGCGCTGCCGCCGACCGGGACCGCGCGCAAGGCCGGATTCCGCACGGTGCTGGACGGTTTCGCGTATCTGGCGACGCAGCGGATCCTGCTCGCGTCGTTCGCGGTGGACGTGATCGCCATGGTGTTCGGCATGCCGCGCGCGCTCTTCCCGCAGATCGCGCACGAGACGTTCGGCGATCCGACCACCGGCGGCGTCGCGCTCGGCCTGCTGTTCGCGTCCATGTCGGCGGGCGCGGTGCTCGGCGGCGTGTTCTCCGGCTGGATTCCGCGAATCCGCCGCCAGGGCCTGGCCGTGCTGATCTGCATCGCGCTGTGGGGCGTGGCGATGATCGGCTTCGGGGTTGCCGTCGGATTCACCGGACACGGGCTCGGTCTGGGCCTGGGACTGTGGCTCGCGCTGCTCTGCTCGGCCTTCGGCGGCGCGGTGGACATGGTCTCGGCGGCGCTGCGGGTGACCATGTTGCAGCAGGTCGCGACCGATGAGATGCGCGGCAGGCTGCAAGGCGTGTTCATCGTGGTCGTCGCAGGTGGGCCGCGAATCGGTGATGTTGCCCACGGTTTTGCGGCGGCCAGTCTGGGTACCGCTGTGGCCGCGGCCGGTGGCGGTGGGCTGGTGGTGATCGGCGTGGTGATCGCCGCCGTGGCATTCCCGGCATTCCTCCGATACCGAGTAGGCCGCGCACATGCGGAAATAGTGGCACCATGAGCCCTGCGAATACCTGGCAACCGCTGTTCGGCGAGCTACAACCACCGCACGTGGCCTAGAGATGAATGTGCGGTCGCGCAGGACTACCCTCCTGGTTGTCCGCGTCGGTGAACGTCTAGCGTTGAGACAAGTGCATCGTGCGCCGACCGCGACGGTGCCTACGGTTCTAGCCTGAGAGGGATCCTTCCGTGCCCGCTGAGAACATCATCAACGTCGACGAAGACGCCAAGCCGGTGCTTACCTACCCCGGCGGGGAGTTCCCGATGACGGTCGCCAAGGCCGCTGAGGGCAACGACGGAATCGAGCTGGGAAAGCTCCTGGCCAGCACGGGTTACGTCACCTACGACCCGGGCTTCATGAACACCGCCCCGACCAAGTCGGCGATCACCTACATCGACGGTGAGGCGGGCATCCTGCGCTACCGCGGTTACCCGATCGACCAGCTGGCCGGCACCTCGACCTTCATCGAGGTCAGCTACCTGCTGATCTACGGCGAGCTGCCCTCGCAGGCCCAGCTGGACGACTTCACCGACCGGATCCGCAGGCACACGCTGCTGCACGAGGACCTGAAGCGGTTCTTCGACGGCTTCCCGCGCAACGCGCACCCGATGCCGGTGCTGTCCTCCGCGGTGAACGCCCTCTCGGCGTACTACCAGGACTCGCTGGACCCGCGCGACCCCGAACAGGTCGAGCTGTCCACCATCCGACTACTCGCCAAGCTGCCGACGATCGCGGCCTACTCGTACAAGAAGTCGGTCGGCCAGCCGTTCCTCTACCCGGACAACTCGCTGAGCCTGGTGGAGAACTTCCTGCGGATGACCTTCGGGTTCCCGGCCGAGCCGTACGAGGTCGACCCCGAGGTCGCCGCCGCGCTGGACATGCTGCTGATCCTGCACGCCGACCACGAGCAGAACTGCTCCACCTCGACGGTCCGCCTGGTCGGCTCCTCCGACGCCAACCTGTTCACCTCGGTATCCGGCGGCATCAACGCCCTGTGGGGCCCGCTGCACGGCGGCGCGAACCAGGCCGTGCTGGAGATGCTGGACGGGATCAAGTCCGACGGCGGCGACGTCAAGGAATTCATCCGCAAGGTCAAGAACAAGGAAGACGGCGTGAAGCTCATGGGCTTCGGGCACCGCGTCTACCGCAACTACGACCCGCGCGCCGCGATCGCCAAGAAGCACGCCGATGCGATCCTGCAGAAGCTGGGCAACGACGAGTTGTTCGACATCGCCCAGTCGCTGGAAGAGGCCGCGCTGACCGACGAGTACTTCGTCGAGCGTCGCCTGTACCCGAACGTCGACTTCTACACCGGCGTCATCTACAAGGCCATGGGCTTCCCGACCCGCATGTTCACCGTGCTGTTCGCCATGGGCCGGCTGCCGGGCTGGATCGCGCACTGGCGCGAAATGCACAGCGAGCCACTGAAGATCGGCCGCCCGCGGCAGATCTACACCGGCTACGGTGCGCGTGACTACCGCGAGATCACCAATCGTTAGCTCCACCGTTTCACCCACCATCACCTATCGAAGGGGATAAGCCGAATGACCAAGCCGGAGATCGAATTCCAGGGCGGCCCCGCGCCTGCCGAGCTGGTGATCAAGGACATCATCGAGGGCGAAGGCAAGGAAGCCGTGCCCGGCGGCAACGTCGAGGTGCACTATGTCGGCGTGGAATTCGACACCGGCGAGGAATTCGACTCCTCGTGGAACCGCGGCGAATCTATCAACTTCCCGCTGCGCGGCCTGATCCAGGGCTGGCAGGACGGCATACCCGGCATGAAGGTCGGCGGCCGCCGCCAGCTCACCATCCCACCGGCCCTGGCCTACGGCCCGGCCGGTGCCGGACACGCCCTCGCGGGCAAGACGCTGGTCTTCGTCATCGACCTGATCGACGCGAACTAGTCCGAAAACGCTGACCGCGGCCCGGGTTCCCCTTCGGTGGGGCCCGGGCCGCGGCGCGTTCACTGGTGCACGATCTCGACCGGATCGGTGAGTGCGAGGGCGAGCGCGGACTGCTGGGCGGTGCTGCGCTGGGGGAGGGCCTGGACGGCCTTGTCCGTCTGCGTGCTCAGGTTGCCGACGATGGTCTGCAACTGGGTGACGCCGCCGGTGAGCTGGCTGATGGCGCTGACCAATTGGGCGCCGCCCTCGTCGGCCAGCCGGGGCAGGTCCTCGGCCAGTTTTGCGCCCTCGTTCAATTGCGCACTGGCACTGGTCATCCGGTCGACCACGGTGTGCAGCAGGGTGCCGAGGTCGGTACTGGGGTCGACCGCGCCGCCGACCAGCGCGCCGAGGCCGGTGAGCTGGGACCCGGCCTGTCCTGAAATGCCTTGCAGCGCTTCGAGCTTCTTGATGATGTCGGCCAGCGCCGGATCGCCGGCGAACGGCAGCGCGCGCAGCGGCGGCAGGATCTGGTCGAGCCCGGTGCTCACCGTGTTCGCCGTCTGCTCCACCTGTGCGATCGTGATGCCGGTCGAATCCAGCGCGACGGCAAGCTGATTCGCCTGCTTGGCCGCCCCGTCGACGGTGGAGTTCAGCAGCGCGATCGCCGAAGTCAGTTGGGCGGAACCCTCTTTCGCGAAATTCAGGAACCCGAGCAGCTGATCGGCGCCCGAGCTGAACTGCTCGGCGCCCGAAGCCGCCGCGTTCACCCCCGCTTTCAGCAACTGGGCGGTGAACTGCGCCTGCGTCATCTGGCTGCGCGCCTGCCCGACCGCGGACAGCGCCGCGTCGACACCCGCCGCGCCGACCCGGTGGGTGACCTCGGTGACCGCGCCGTTCACCAGGCCGGTGTCCGCGCCCTTGTGCGTGGCCACGGTGACCTTCGCGCGACGAGGTTCGGTGCCGGCCAGGGAGCCCATGGATTCGGTGAGGTCGGCAGGCAGGGTGATCACCGCGGCGTAGTCGTCGGTGTTCGCCTCGCCCGGCTCGGCCGCGGTCCACTCGTACCCGCCCGCGTCCTGCAACGCTTTGACGACTCGTGCGCCCGTCGGCCCGGCGTCGGCATTGACCAGGGCGATGCGGGTGGGGCTGTCGTCGGATCGGCTGCACGCGGTGATTCCGGCGCCGAGCGCGCCCGCACTGACGAGAGCAACGACGAGCAGGGCCAAGCGGGCACTCTTTCCGGTCACCCCGCCGACCCTAGAACCCGCACATGGCCTCAGCGTTGGCGTTTCTATGAGAGTTCGCTAAGGCCCCGCGCAAGTCTTCGCTTGTCGCGCACAAATTCGCCGACGATTTCACACGCGGCCCACGAAAACCAGCGCGGCGCTCAAAACCCCGCGCGACGAGTCCTGCGCGGGGTCTGGTGTCCCGCGCACGGATTCGCCAGCTGTTTCGTGCGCGGGGCGAGAAGCTGTGCGCGGCAGGACTGGATGTGCGCGGCGATCAGGGGGCGGTTGGCGCGGGGAGCTCCAGCACCAGGCGGATACCGCCCATTGTGCCGTCGTCGAAATAGGCTCGCCCGCCGTGCAATTGGGCCTGCTGGGCGACCAGCGCGAGACCCAGCCCCGACCCGCCCTTGCTGGCCTGACTGCCACGGAAGAACCGATCGAACACGGCCTGCCGCTCGTCCGCCGGGATGCCGCGACCGTTGTCGTCCACGCTGATCACGATGTGCCCGTTCGGCGCTCGATGCGCGGAGACCAGCGCCTCGGTGGCGCGACCGTGTTTGACCGAGTTGGCCAGCGCGTTGTCCACCGCGAGGCGCAAACCCGCGGGCAGGCCCAGCGTGACCAGCTCGGTGTCGCTGTCGATGCGCACCTTCAACCCGGGGAAGTGCCGCATGGCGTCGTGCGCGGCCTGGTCGCACAGGTCGCCGACATCGGTGGCGACGTGGTCGCGTTCGTTGGTGAGATCGCCGGTCGCGAGCCGTTCCAGGGCCGCGAGGGTGGTTTCGACTCGGCCCTGGCTGCGTTGCAGATCGGCGAGGATCTCCGCGCGCTGCGCCTCGTCCAGGTCGAGGGTGCGTAAGACCTCCAGATCGGTGCGCATGGCGGTGAGCGGAGTGCGCAGCTCGTGCGCGGACACCGCGGCGAAATCGCGCGCGGTTTCCAGCGCGGCCGCGGTTTCCGACTGGGCCTGGTCCACCCGCTGCAACATCGTATTCACCGCGTCGGCAAGCTTTTCCGCTTCGCGCACGCCTGAGCCGTCCACCGGCGTCTGCGGGTTCTGCGGATCGGGCAGACCGCTGCGCGCGTCGACCTGACGGGTGAGCCGCACGATCGGACGCACCGCACGCCCCGCCAGCAGCCAGCCCAGCGCCGCGGAGGCCGCGATGGCGAACAGGGCCCCGCCGAGCACCCAGCGTCGCTGCTCGGCGGTCGCGGCGGCCGCCGACGCGGTCGGGATGCCCATCGACACCACCCGGCCCGCGGGCTGATTCTCGGTCGTCGACAGGATCCGGTACGGCGTGCCGCCGACCGGCACCGTCCGCGAACCCGGTGCCAGATCGGGCAATTGGGTCGGCGTGCTCGCGATGACGTCGCCGTTCACCCGGACGGTGACGGCGATGTCGTTGTTCAACCCGGGCACGAAGCCGATAACGCGCACCACGACGACCGGTTCGATCAATACCAAGCGCGCGGCGATCGCCAGCTGCTGATCGGATTGCCGCATGTTGTTGCGCTCGATCGCGTGAATACTGATCACGCTGATCACCGCGACGACGATGACCGCACCCGCGGCCGCCGCGCCTGCGACCCGGGTGCGCAGCGAAAAGGCCCGGCGCCACAGCGATTTCGGCGCGGCGACCTGCGTCATTTGGGCGCCCGCAGCACGAACCCGACCCCGCGGATCGTGTGCAGCAGCCGCGGCGCGCCATCCACCTCCAGCTTGCGCCGCAGGTACCCGACGAATACGTCGACCACATTGGTGTCGGCCGCGAAGTCGTAGCCCCACACCAGTTCCAGCAGCCGCTCGCGGCTCAGCACCACGCCGACATTGCGCGCCAGCGTGGACAGCAGCTCGAATTCCCGCTTGGTCAGCTCGATTTCGGCGCCGTTCAGCAGCGCGCGATAGCCCGCGACATCGACTTCCAGCGGCCCGACGGTGATCGCGCCCGGCGTGGCCGGCGGCTGAGTATCGGTGCGCCTGCGCAGCAACGCCTTGATCCGCGCGACGAGTTCGGCCAGCACGAACGGCTTGACCAGATAGTCGTCGGCCCCCGATTCCAGTCCGGAGATCCGATCGTCCACCGAGGCCCGCGCGCTGAGCACACAGATCGGCACCTCGTTGCCCAGCGCGCGCAACGCGGTCACCACGCCCGCGCCATCGAGCACCGGCATGTTCATATCGAGCACGATCGCGTCCGGCGCGTGCTCGTTCACGCTGCGCAGCGCCTGCGCGCCGTCCCTGGCCACCAGCACGTGGAACCCGGAAAGCCGCAGGCCGCGCTCGACCGACGCGAGCACGTCCTCGTCGTCATCGACGACGAGGACGGTCGGGGTCGTAGGTGTCACGTCTGTCATTGTGCCGTCACCGATCGGTGCAACCGCTCAGGTGGGCATGCGCGCCCGGTCAGTAGTTGTGGCAGGAGTCGGCGACGGCCTGGATGGTGCCGCGCAGCTGGGCGTAGCGCGGGTCGTTCTGGGCCTGCTGGACCGCGTCCGGGTTCTCGTTGATCGCCCGCTGCAATTCCGCGCGGCGCTGCTCGACCGGCTGATCGAACTTGCGCTGCAACTCGGCCTTCTGCGCAGGGTTCGCGTCGAGCATCTTGGCCAGCTGCGGGGCCTTGTCGTGCAGCGCGGCGTCGACCTGCGCGAACGAACAGTCCGAGTTCAGCAGCGGGCCGGCCAGCTCCATCGGGTCGGCGGAGGCGATCGCCGGGCCGAGGAACACGGCGACGGTGGCCAGCCCGCCCGCGGCGAGGGCGGCGACAGCGGGACGGCCAACGGAACGCTTCATGGTGTGACTCCAGTTCGTCGAGGGGTGGTTACCAGCGCCCTCGACGCTAGGCCGCCGCACTGGCACCTTGTTGAACGTTCCCTAAGGAATCTCTGAGCACCCACTTCGATCTGCGCGGTGCTCAACGGAAATATTCAGTAGGACAACTGATTTCATGAGCACATGGGTAACTCGCCGGGTACCGGCTAACTTGCCGCCGGGCGCCAACGGCACAGTCGCGGCACCCGAGTCTGGCCTAAATACTCGGAGAGGCGGGACGAGCCGCGTGGATCTGCTCTTCCAGTGCCTCGAGCACCGACGGATCCTCGATGGTGGACGGCACCTCGTACGGCTCGCCGGAGGTGATCTGCCGGATGGTCTTGCGCAGGATCTTGCCCGACCTGGTCTTCGGCAGCGCGGTGACGATGACCGCGTCGTGCAGCGTGGCGATCGCGCCGATCTGCGCGCGGACCCGTTCGATCAGCTCGTCACGCAGCTGCGCGGGATCGACCTCGACGCCCGACTTGAGCACCACATAGGCCAGCGGCCGATGGCCCTTGAGTTCATCGGGCAGCCCGATCACCGCGCACTCGGCGACCGCCGGGTGCCCGGCGATGGCCGCCTCGATGCTGCCCGCGGACAACCGGTGCCCGGCCATGTTGATCACATCGTCGCTGCGGCCGAGCACGTAGAGGTACCCGTCCTCGTCGAAGTAGCCGGAGTCGCCGGTGAGGTAGTGGCCGGGGTAGGCGGTCAGATACGAACGCTTGTAGCGCTCGTCGTCGTTCCACAGACCGGTCAGCGTGCCGGGCGGCAGCGGCAGCCCGATCACGATGTTGCCCTCGATATTCGGCGCCACCGGGTTGCCCTCGGAATCGAGCACCCGCAGCCGGTAGCCCGGCACCGGCACCGAGGCCGAGCCCGCCTTGATCGGAAGTTGTTGCAGCCCCAGCGGATTCGCGCAGATCGGCCAGCCGGTCTCGGTCTGCCACCAGTGGTCCACCACCGGGCAGTCGGTGCGATCGGCGAGCAGCACCTCGTCGGCCCAGGCGTAGGTCGCGGGATCTAGTCGCTCGCCCGCGCAGAACAGCGCGCGCAGCGAGGAGAGGTCGTGGCCGTGCGCCAGTTCGGCTTCCGGGTCGGCCTTGCGGATGGCGCGCAGCGCGGTCGGCGCGGTGAACAGCACGCGAACTTTGTGCTCGGCCACCACCCGCCAGTAGGCGCCCGCGTCCGGCGTGCCGATCGGCTTGCCCTCGTAGAGCAGCGTGGTCGCGCCGACCAGCAGCGGCGCGTAGACGATGTAGGAGTGCCCGACCACCCAGCCGACATCGGAGGCGGTCCACATCACCTGTCCCGGGCCGATGTCGTAGATGTTGCGCATGGACCAGGCGAGGGCAACCGCGTGTCCGCCGTTGTCCCGAACCACCCCTTTGGGTTTCCCGGTGGTGCCCGAGGTGTAGAGGATGTAGAGCGGATCGGTCGCGGCGACCGCGACCGGCTCGGCCGGTGGCGCATCTCGGACAGCGTCGTCCCAATCGAGCCACTGGGCGGCGACGGTCTGTGCGGAGCTCGGCAGGGATTCGGTCGCGGCCTGCGGCGCGGAGAAGTGGATCGTCGGGAACTGCGGCCGCTGCTTCACGATCACCGTGCGCGGCGCCGTGGTCGCGGCGAGATCCAAGGCTTGCAACACAATCGGCGGATATTCGAGCTGTTTGCCCGGTTCCAGGCCGCCGGATGCTGTGATGATCAACACCGGTTCCGCGTCGTCGATGCGCGCGGCGAGCTCCGGCGCGGCGAAGCCGCCGAACACCACCGAGTGCACCGCGCCGATGCGCGCGCAGGCCAGCATCGCGATCACGGCTTCCGGGATCATCGGCAGGTAGATGATGACGCGATCGCCCGCGACCACCCCGAGCCGGCTCATCGCGCCGGCGAACTCAGTAACCTTTTCCAGCAGCTCCGCATAGGTGAAAACGCCTCTGGCGCCGGTCATAGCGGAGTCGTATATTAAGGCGGGCTGATCCGCTAGGCCCCCCTCCGCCGCGCTGCCACCGTGCACATGCCGGTCGAGGGCATTGAAGGAGGTGTTGAGGCGAGCATCGGTGAACCACCTGGCCACCGGGCGAGCAGCCGGGTCGATGATCTGGGTCGGTGGCACCACCCAATCGATGGCTTCAGCCGCCCCGGCCCAGAACTCGGCGGGGTCGACCAAGCTGGTCTGATAGACCGGTCGGTACTCGTGCCGCACGTTCAAACCCGTGACTCCCTAGCCTCGCCTCGATGCCCGCCTCGATAGATCTGGTTGATTGTGGCAGACTTCACGCGACGCCCGGGTGGGTGTTGTGACCTTTGGTTTTGCCTGGAACGGCCAGGTCAAGGGTCGCATGCTTACTCGGAGTCACCCAAGAAGTTATTGATCCGTTAGAATCTGATGTCACTTATTTGGGCCGTCGTAGACGCAATTTCTCGGCCAGCCGCAGTTCTCGGCCAGCTCCGCCTGTCGAGCCAGTATGCGTGTGGAGGTTCGCTGATGGCGCGTGGTTGGGGCCAGTTTGGAAAGTGAGTGGGAGATGCGTGAGGCCGCTAGGTCCGGCAGAAGGCGCTGGGCGCTCGGCAACTGGGACCTGCGCTGGAAGGTGACGGCAGTTCTCGCCGTCCCGCTGGCCGTCGCGGTAGGCCTTGGCGTGTCCAGGATTTCATCGGAGTTCACCAACTCGGGTCGGCTCGCCGACGTCGCGGAGAACGTCCAGGCCATTCCGGCCGTCACGGCGCTGAGCGCGCAGACGGCGACGACTGTCGGTTCGCAGATGATCGCGGTCGCGCCGAACGTCTCGGTGGTGACCGACCAGAACCTCGCCGATCTCGACAAGGCGATTGCCAACGCGGAGAAGGCCGCCGACAAGCTCAGTGGTGTGTCCGGCGCGCGTTCGGCGTTGGACAGCATGCTCAATCAGGCAAAAGCCGTTCGGCAGCAAGGCAAGAACGTCAGCACCGGGCCGAGCTCGGATGCCATCGGCCTGATCGACCGGGTGCGTAATGACAGCGTGCGGATCGTCGAGACGACGGTCGGCCAGGTCAGCGACACCGCGGTCGACACGGCCAAGCTGCGCCTCGTCGACTCGCTCAACACGCGTGCGACGCTGGTCGGCGAGGTCGCCGCGTTCCCAGAAGTGTTGAAGGACCCGAAGGTCGGCACGCCGGGCTTCCTCACCGCGGCCAACACCGAGCGCTCGCTGCTCGGCGTGCTGTCGCATCGGTTCGCCGACGGGGACACCTCGATCGCCGATCTGCGCGCGGGCATCGACACTCGCGTGACGTTGCTGAACAGCCCGCAGTCGCAGGCCGGTCAGATTCCGGTCGGCGATCTGAAGAAGTCGCTCACCGACAGTCTCGCGGTCTACGAGCTCGTGGTGAGCCGGGCGACCAAGGACATCGACAGCGCGATGAACTCGCTGGTGTCCACCGCGCAACGGGACGCGTGGACCTACACCGCGGTCGTCGTCGCCACCATCCTCGCGGCGTTGCTGCTCGCGGTGTTCGTGGCGCGCTCGATGATCGTGCCGCTGCACCGGCTTCGCCTGGCCGCCTTGCGGGTTGCCGAGAGCGACCTGCCGCACGAGGTGGCCCAGCTCCGCACCGGCGCGTCGCCGGAAGAGGTGCCGCTGGAACCGATGCCGGTGCGCAGCACCGAGGAGATCGGCCAGCTGGCCCGCGCGGTGGACGACATCCACGGCCAGGCGCTGCGCCTCGCGAGCGACCAGGCGCAGATGCGTTCACAGGTCAACGACATGTTCGAGACGCTGGCCCGCCGCTCCAAGTCCCTGGTCGACCATCAGCTCAGCCTGATCGAGGCGATGGAGTACGACGAGAAGGACCCGCGGCTGCTGGAGAACCTGTTCCGGCTCGACCATCTCGCCGCTCGTATGCGGCGTAACGGTGACAACCTGCTCATCCTCGCCGGCACCCGGCAGCGGCGCGCGAAGTCGGCCCCGGTCGAGATCGCCGACGTGCTGCGGGCCGCGATCTCCGAGGTCGAGGACTACGAGCGCGTGAAACTGGGTGCCACGCCGCGTGGTTCGCTGGTCGAGCCCGCCGCCTCGGACATGGCGCACCTGTTCGCCGAGCTGCTGGACAACGCGCTGCGTGCCTCCCCGCCGGAGACCGACGTGAAGTTCACCTTCGCGCAGGCGCACGACCAGGGCATGCTCATCGAGGTGGCCGACCGCGGCATCGGTATGCCGCCGTCCGAAATGGCCGATATCAACCGGCGTCTGGAACAGACCGCCGAGCCCGGCCCCGACACCGCCCGGCACATGGGTCTTTTCGTGGTCGGCCGGCTGGCCGAGCGGCACGGGCTCACCGTGCGGCTGCGCCCGACCTTCGACACCGCGCGCGATCCGGGCGTCACGGTGACCGTGCACGTTCCCGGCGGGCTCATCGTCGCGGGCAAGCCGATCACCGCGCAGCCGGTCACCCCGTCGCCGCAGGCGGGCGAGCGGCCGCGGCCGGCCGCTCCGTCGTCGATGCAGATGCGGGCGATCACCCGGACCCCGGGCGGCAACGTCATGGTGACCGTCGATCCCGGCGTCAGCGGACCGCTGCCGATCACCAAGGCCAACCCCAGCGGGCCGATTCCGGCCGGCGGTGGGCTGCCGCAGCGGCAGCCGGGTAACTCGATGGCGTCCGGGCTGCAATCGAACGCACAGCAGCCGGGTGCGACGCTGCGCCCCGCACCGGGTGGTCCGCCGTCCGGTGGGCCGCAGCGCGGCAAGCTCGCCGCCGCGAACCTACCCAAGCGCAATCTCGCCCCCGGCGGTCCGCCGCCGCGGCAGCCGGGTGGTCCGGGCGAGCCGACCGTGACGGGTCTGCCGCCGCGGGACGCGAATTCGGGCGAGCTGCCCAAGCGTCAGCCGGGCAGCAACGGCGTACCGCAGCCGAGCATCAGTGGTCTCGCGCAGCCGCCCAGCGGCCTGCCGCAGCGTCAGCGTGGCGAGAACGGGCTCCCGCAACGGGATTCCACGCCGGGCGTGCTGCCGCAGCGGGACCCGAGCGCGGGCGGACTGCCGCAGCGCGACAGCGCCCCGGGTGGTCTGCCGCAACGGCAGACCGGGCCGAGCGGCTTACCGCAGCGGGAGGGCCTGCCGCAACGCGACCCGAATGCCGGTGGTTTGCCACAGCGTGAGCCTGCGTCCGGTGACCTGCCGCAGCGCGAGTCCGCGTCCGGCGGTCTGCCGCAACGGGATCCGAGCGCGGGTGGCTTGCCGCAGCGTGAGCCGACCGCGGGCGGCTTGCCGCAGCGCGAGCCGACCGCAGGTGGCCTGCCGCGTCGTCAGCGTGGCGAGAACGGTATGCCGCAGCGTGAGTCCGCGTCCGGTGGCTTGCCGCAACGGGATCCGAGCATCGGTGGTCTGCCGCAGCGTGAGTCCGCGTCCGGTGTTCTGCCGCAACGGGATCCGACCGCGAGTGGTCTGCCGCAACGTGATTCGAGTCTGCCGCAGCGCGATCCGAGTTCCGGTGGTCTGCCGCAGCGTGAGTCCGCGTCCGGTGGCTTGCCGCAACGGGATCCGAGCATCGGTGGTCTGCCGCAGCGTGACCCGAGTGCGGGCGGTTTGCCGCAGCGCGATTCGAGTCTGCCGCAGCGCGATCCGAGTTCCGGTGGTCTGCCGCAGCGTGACCCGAGTGCGGGCGGTCTGCCGCAGCGCGATCCGAGCACCGGTGGCCAGCGGCACGCGGCGGCCAGCCTGCCGCAGCGGGAGACGACACCGACCGGCCTGCCGCAGCGGCAGCCGGGCACCCAGGTGCCGCCGAACCTGCCCCAGCGCGAGCCGGGTGACGGTCTGCCGCAGCGGGATTCCTCGCCGGGCCTTGGTCTGTCCCAGCGCGGCCGGGGTACGCTGCCCGGCGTCGACGAGCAGCCGAAGGATGCGGAGGCCGCAGGCGGCGATCCAGGCAGGCACAGTTACCGCGCCAACCCGACCAGGACGGCGTCGTTCTTCCAGACCAGGCTTCAGCCCGCGGTCGAGACCGGCGATTCCGTCATGGGCGGGACACCGATTTTCGCGGAAATGATGTCGGCGTGGCTGTCAGACCCGAATATGGACAGGTCCACCGTGGCCGCCTCCTTCGAATCACCCGGTGATGAAGGATGGCAGGCGGCTCGGGCGGCCAGCGAGGCACAATCCGAAACAAGGACGGCGGCCGGGTTGCCGCAACGCAATCCGGGCGGAAGGCTGGTCCCGGGCGCCGTCAACGGTGCGGTGGAACGAGCACCGAGCCGTGATCCAGAAACGATCAGGTCCAGCCTGAGTCGCCATCAGCAGGGCGTCCGGGACGGCCGCGCGATGAGAGCAATGAACTTAACCGGAGATAAAGGAGACCGATGAACCCCGATCTAGGTGGTACGAATCGTCAGCTGGATTGGCTGGTTTCGAACTTCGCCAACGAGGTTCCTGGCGTAGCCCATGCCGTCCTGGTCTCGGCTGACGGCCTACTCATGGCCGCGAGCGCTCAGCTGCCCGTCGACCGTGCCGAGCAGCTCTCGGCCGTTACCGCCGGACTGGCCAGCCTCTCGGTCGGCGTCTCGAACCTGTTCGAGGGCGGCACCGTGCTGCAATCCGTCGTCGAGATGGAGCACGGCTACCTGCTACTCATGGCGGTCGGCGACGGCTCGTACCTTGCCGTGCTGACCAACACGTCGTGCGACATCGGTCAGGTCGGCTACGAGATGGCGTTGTTGGTCGAGCGGGTTGGCCAGACAGTTCAGGCCACGCCACGCGTCACGATGGGTTCCTGATGGTGGGATGGACATAGAAGATCACCGCTTGGGGAGCGCCGAGCCCAGTCTCGTCCGCCCATACTCGTTGACCGCAGGCCGAACGAGGCCCGCGGTCGAGTTGGCGTTGGAGGCGCTCGTCGCATCGCATCCGGTCGCCCTGGAGCGGCAGTTCGAACTGACCAACATCGAGACGTCAATCGTGGAGTTGTGCAGAGAATCGCCGTCCGTCGCTGAGGTAGCAGCCCGACTTGGTATCCCCATCGGGGTGGCTCGCGTGCTGGTTGCCGACCTGATCGAGGCCGGGCATGTACGCGTTTCGGCGACTTTGAAAGACGATTCCAGCGACGATGAACGTCGCGAGCTGATCGAAAGGGTTCTCAGTGGACTCCGGCGTATTTGATTCGACGGCGCAGGTCGACACCCGTACCAGCAAGCCAACGTCGGCGAAGATCGTGGTCGCGGGTGGCTTCGGTGTCGGTAAGACCACGATGGTCGGTGCTGTCTCGGAGATCGTTCCGCTGCGCACCGAGGCATTGGTGACCAATGCCAGTACCGGAATCGACAATTTGACGGGCATCCCGATGAAGTCGACCACCACCGTGGCGATGGACTTCGGCCGGATCAGCCTCGCCGACGATCTGGTGCTGTACCTCTTCGGTACGCCGGGCCAGTACCGATTCTGGTTCATGTGGGACGACCTGATCCGCGGCGCCATCGGCGCCGTGGTCCTGGTCGACACCCGCAGGCTCGAGGACAGCTTCGCGGCCGTCGACTACTTCGAAGCGCGCGGCCTACCGTTCCTGGTGGCGCTCAACGAATTCGACGACGCGCCGCGGTACCCGATCGAGGACATCCGGCAGGCCCTCGCGGTCCCGGCGGACGTGCCGATCCTGTCCATCGACGCCCGGCGTCGCGAGCCGGCCAAGCAGGCCTTGGTCGCGCTCACCGAGTACGCCCTGCGCAAGGTGATGCAGGGCTACTGAGTGCTCGCGCGGTGAGGATTTCGGCGCGCGAACTACTCGGGCAACTGCTCGACACCGACTCGTATGTCAGCTGGGACCGGCCACCGATCGCGGTGGCCGCGACCACGCGATACCGCGAGGCGTTGCAGAAGGCTGCGGTCGCGGCGGGCACCGATGAGTCGGTGCTCACCGGCGAGGGACTGCTGCGTGGCCGCCGGGTCGCCGTAATCGCCTGTGAGTTCGGCTTTTTGGCGGGTTCGATCGGGGTCGCCGCGGCGGAACGAATCGTGTCCGCGGTCGAGCGGGCCACCGAACTCGGGCTGCCCCTGGTCGCTTCGCCGACCTCCGGCGGCACCCGCATGCAAGAGGGCACCGTCGCGTTCGTGCAGATGGTGAAGATCGCCGGTGCGGTCGCCGCGCACAAGGCCGCGGGGCATCCCTATCTGGTCTACTTGCGCAATCCCACCATGGGCGGCGTCTTCGCCTCGTGGGGTTCGTTGGGGCACATGACTTTTGCCGAACCCGGCGCGTTGATCGGGTTTCTCGGGCCGCGTGTCTATCAGGCGCTGTACGGTCAGCCGTTCCCCGAAGGTGTGCAGACGGCCGAAAACCTTTACCGCCGTGGAGTTATCGACGGTGCCATCACCGTGTCCATCTTCCGGCGTATCGCGCATCGTGCGCTGAGCGTCCTCAGTGGGATTCCGGATTCGCCTGCGAGCGAACATGTTCCGCGCCCGGACCGGAAGCTGCCCGACGCGGTCTCGGCGTGGGAGTCCGTTGTGATCTCGCGCCGCTCGGACCGGCCCGGTATTCGAGACCTGTTACGCCATGTGACACAACGGGTTCCGCTGAGCGGAACCGGACAGGGCGAAGCGGATCGGACCGTCGTGCACGCACTGGCGCGCTTCCGCGGCCAGCCGTGCGTGGTGTTCGGGCACGACCGATCCGGGCAGCAAGGCGGGTACTCCATGGGGCCCGCCGCATTACGGGAAGCGCGCCGCAGCATGGCGCTTGCCGAAGAGTTGCGGTTGCCGCTCGTGCTGGTGATCGACACCTCCGGCGCCGCCCTGTCGAGGGAGGCCGAGGAGCGCGGATTGGCACCCGAGATCGCCCGCTGCATCGCGGATTTGGTGACATTGGCCACTCCGACTGTCTCGGTGCTGCTCGGTCAGGGCACCGGCGGCGGCGCGCTGGCCCTGCTCCCCGCCGACCGCGTCCTGGCCGCCACCCACGGCTGGCTGGCCCCGCTGCCGCCGGAGGGCGCGAGCGCCATCGTCCACCGCGACACCGAGCACGCCGCGGAACTGGCCGAGTCCCAGCGCATCCGCGCCGCCGACCTGCTCGCCGACGGCGTGGTCGACCGCATCGTGCCCGAATACCCCGACGCCGCCGACGAATCGGTCGACTTCGCCCGCCGCATGGGCGCCGCCATCGCCGACGAACTCGCTCAGCTCCGGCAACGCCCCGCCGCCGAACTCTGTGCCCTGCGTCAACAGCGCTACCGCAGACTCGGCCTCCCGAAAGCGGCAGACGGCTAAGCGCCCGGCGCGCTGAGCTCCGCGATCAACTCCCGATACCGCGCGAACGCCGGCTTCGGCGTGTAATCCGAACGCAGCAAACCGAACTCGAAGTTCATATCGCCGTGCCCGGTGTCCGCGTCGCGCAACGCGAAATGCTCGTACGTGTCGATATTGAGCGTGGAGGCGAGCGCGTCGACGGTGCGAACCACACTGTCCAGCACCGCTTCCTGCCGCGCATACGACCGGCCCGGCCCGGTCGGCCAACCGGTCTCGGTGACGTGCATCGGCGTCGACTCCGGAATATCGGCCGCGGTCAGGCTCTGCTGCCGGAACCCGGTCAGCACCGCGGTGACCGCATCGACCAACTGTGCGGAAGCGATGGGCTGGAACACATCCGGGAAGAAGTCCAGGCCCACATAGTCGAGCGCGTCGACGAACTCCCGCCCGCCGCGCCGCCCGAGATCGGTCCAGAACTCCTGTGCGGGATCCAAGATCGGTGTCGAATTGCACCCGATCCGCACATCCAGGCCGAGCCGCCCGGCTTCCTCCTTCGCTGCGATCACCCCTTCGACGATCGCCTGCCGCACCGCCGGAAACCCGCCGTCCCCACCGGGACCCGCGTGATTGGCCTCCTCGGCGACCTGCAACGACGCGAGCCGCGACCCGAATCGCCGCAGCTGGGCGCGGAGGTAATCCAGCCAGCCCGACAGGTCCGCGCTGCGGTCGTGAAAGCACACCACCAGATCCAGCTTCCGGCTGTTCTGGGCGTATTGCGCCACGTCCGGCGGGGCCTCGCGCACGCCGCCGATGCTCTCGCCGTAGAGCAGATATCCCCGGGCCAGGAACGGATGTTCGCCGTGCAGCGCGTCGAGCGCCGCACCGATCTGTTCGGCCTGTTCCGGCGGCCCTGGCGTCAGATTGCCGTGTTCGTCGGCGCCGAGCCCGCCCGCGTAGATCCCGAATCGAAGAGCCATGGGCCGACCGTAGCATCGATATTTGGTGTCACACCAAAATTGGTGTCACGCTACAATTCGGGCGTACCGACGAGGAGGACCATGGCGCTGCGCGAGGAAAAGAAGCGGGCAACCCGGCTGGCCATCGCCGACGCCGCGATGGGTCTGTTCGGCGCGCACGGCTTCGACCGGGTCACCGTCGCCGAGGTGGCGGACGCCGCCCGGGTGTCGATCAACACCGTCTTCAACTACTTCCCGACCAAGGAGGATCTCTTCTTCGATCGGCAAGCCGAGGTGATCGACCGGCTCGCGGGCGCGGTACGGCAACGCGCCGCCGACGAGTCGCCCGCGGCGGCGGTGCACCGCCTGTTCCTCGACGAACTACGGCGCGACGAGCCGACTTTGGGCTTGTCCGCCGAAGCCACGACCTTCTGGCAACTGGTCGACGCCAGCCCGGCGCTACAGGCTCGGCTGCGCCTGCTCGGCGAACAGACCGAGGCCGCGCTCGCCGAGGCCATTACGGAGTCGATCGGCGCGGGCAAACGTGACGCAACACCACGGGTGCTGGCGGCCGCCCTCGCCGGCATCGATCGCGCGCTGCACGCGGAGATCCGGCATCGGTTGCAGTCGGGCGACGCCCCGGACGCGGTGCGCCGCGACATCCGCAAGGCCGCCGGCCTGTTCGAGACGATGGCCGGCCTCGGTGTTCAGTGACGCTTACCGAGTCGCGTAGCGCGCCTTATCGAGTCGCGACCGTCACTGTTGGCCGGCGAGAAACCGCAGGTCGGGCGGTAAACCGGGGCTCAACACGCCAAGGGGCAGCGTTGACGGCTCGCCGCCACACTTCTACCGTCGCAGGGTGACCTTCAGAAGCGAGACCTCCGCCATACCCTCGATCATCCTGAACGACGGCAACGTGATCCCGCAGCTGGGCTTCGGCGTTTTCCAGGTGCCCGACGACGAGGTGACCCCGGTCGTCACCGCGGCGCTGGAGGCCGGCTACCGCAGCATCGACACCGCGGCGATCTATGGCAACGAAGAAGGCACCGGTCGCGCAATCCGTGAGTTCGGCCTGCCGCGCGACGAGGTCTACGTCACCACCAAGCTGTGGAATGCCGATCAGGGCTTCGATTCGACCCTGCGCGCGTTCGACACGAGCATGAAGAAGCTCGGCCTGGATTACGTCGATCTGTACCTGATCCATTGGCCGGTGGCCCAGGCCGATCGCTACATCGACACGTTCCGCGCCTTCCAAGCACTGAAGTCACAGGGCCGGATCAAGTCGATCGGCGTCTCGAACTTCACCGTCGCCCACCTGGAGCGCCTCATCGGCGAGACCGGCGAAACCCCCGTGGTGAACCAGATCGAGCTACATCCGCGCCTGGCCCAGCGCGAACTGCGCGACTTCCACGCCGGCCACGCCATCGCCACCGAGGCCTGGGGCCCGCTCGGCCAGGGCACCCTCCTCGACGACCCCACCATCACCTCGATCGCCGCCGCCGTAGGCCGCACCCCCGCCCAGGTGATCATCCGCTGGCACCTCCAACTCGGCAACATAGTCATCCCGAAGTCCGTCACCCCCTCCCGAATCGCCGAAAACCTCGACGTCTTCGCCTTCGAACTCTCCCGAGACCAACTGGACGCCATCAACGCCCTCGACAACAACGGCCGAGTAGGCGCCCACCCCGACACAATGACCGCCGGCCTGGACTAACCCAACCCCAGATAGTCGGTCAGTTCCACGGCCGCTGCTCGGCCGGCGCGGTTGGCGCCGATGGTGCTGGCGGAGGGACCGTAGCCGATGAGGTGGATGCGGGGGTCGGTGGCTACCTGGGTGGCGAGGCGGCCGGTCATGGTGATGCCGCCGCCGGGGCCGCGTAGGCGCAGGGGTGCCAAATGGTCCAGGGCGCTGCGGAATCCGGTGGCCCAGAGGATGACCTGGGCGGGTTGGAAGGTGCCGTCGGGCCAGCGCACGCCGTCGGGTTCGATGTGGTCGAACATGGGCAGGCGGTGCAGTGCACCGCGTCGTTGGGCGGCCCGTAGTCGGTCGTCGAGTCGCAGTCCGGTCACCGAGACCACCGATCCGGGTGGCAGTCCGCGGCGTACTCGGTCCTCCACCTTGGCGACAGCCGCGCGCCCGTCTTCCGGGCCGAATGATGCGTCGCGGAAGATCGGTTCGGTACGGGTCACCCATGTGGTGGAGGTCACCTGGGAGATCTCGTCGAGCAATTGCACGGCCGAGATGCCGCCGCCGACCACCACCACGTGCTTGCCGGCGAACTCCGCCGCGGTGCGATAGTCGTGCGTGTGCAGCTGGCGTCCGGCGAAGGTCTCCGCGCCGCGATAGCGCGGGATGAACGGATGTTCCCAGGTCCCGGTCCCGTTGATCAGGCCGCGCACCCGGATCGTGCCCGCGGAGTCGGTCTCCGCGTTGAGGATCGGCCCGTGCTCGGCCGGGCTGCCGTCCTCGGTCCGATCGCACACCACCTTCACCGAGACCTGGCGGCGAACCCGCAGATCGAAGTGCTTCTCGTAGAGCTCGTAGTAGTGCGGCACCGCGGTCGCCGCGGGCGCGGATTCCGAACCGGGCGGCAAGGTCTCGGCGAACGACATGCCCGGGAGGTCGTGTACCCGATTGACCGTGGTCAGGGTGAGCGAGGGCCAGCGGAACTGCCAGGCCCCGCCCGGACCGGGTGCATGGTCCACGATGAGAAAGTCCTGTTCGGGGCGCAGCCCGAGGCGCTGAAGGTGATAGCCAGCTGACAGCCCGGCCTGACCAGCGCCGATCACCAGGAGGTCGAAGTCTGTCGGCACAGCCGCCGATCGTATCCGCTTCAGCGGTCTACGCCGTCGGCTGTGGCAAAGTGAATGTAACTAGACGGATCGTTCAGTTGGGGAGGTCGCATGCTCGGAGTTAGCCGAGACGGTGACGTAGTGACCATCGAACTTCAGCGTGAGGAGCGGCGCAACGCGCTGAACCTCGAACTCATCACGCTGCTGCGCGAAGCCGTCCTTGCCGCCGTCGCCGATGACGCGCGGGTGATCGTGATCACCGGGCGCGGCCCGATCTTCAGCGCGGGCGCGGATCTGTCCGGCGTCTACTCCGAGGAGTTCCTCGAGGGACTCCAGGACATGCTGCACACCATCGAGTCGGTTCCGGTGCCGGTGATCTCGGCGATCAACGGCGGCGCGCTCGGCGCGGGCGTGCAGGTGGCCCTCGCCTCGGATCTGCGGGTCATCGCGCCGGACGCCTACATCGCGGTGCCCGCGGCCAAGCTCGGCATCTCGGTGGACCGGTGGACGGTGCGCAGGCTGGTGTCGCTGATCGGCGGCGGCCCGGCCCGCACCATCCTGCTCGGCGCGGATCAGGTGACGGCCGCCGACGCCTACAACTTCGGCTTCGCCAACCGGCTCGGCTCGCTGGCCGACGCCCAGTCCTGGGCCAAGCAGATCGCCCAGCTCGCGCCGCTGTCGCTGCGGCACATGAAGCTGGTGCTCAACGACGACGGCACCCGCGAGCCGGACAACGCGCAGCAGCGCGCCGCGCTCGAGGCGGCCTGGACCAGCGCCGACGCGCAGGAGGGCCGATTGGCCAGGCAAGAGAAGCGCGCCGCGAAATTCCTGGGGCGCTGATGAACATTCGCAGCCTTGCCGCGGCCGCCGCGGGTGCACTGGGCCTGACCTGGGTGGTTCGCGCGGCGTGGGGCATCCCGTCCGCGATGGGCGCCTCGATCAACGCCATCCAGCCGTACGCGGCCGGCGCGGCGACCTACCGCAACCGCCAGTTCCACAACACCGAGCCGAGTAGTCAGCTGGCCGCGGGATCCGCACCGTCGCTGCTGGTTTCGGCGCTCACCAAGCGCAACGCCGGCCGTCCGACCGGGGTCATCCCGCTGCAGACCCCGCAGTTGCCGGACACCGCGGCCGACCTGGCCGTCACCTGGTACGGCCACGCCACCGCGCTGATCGAGATCGACGGCTACCGGGTGCTCACCGATCCGGTGTGGAGCGAACGGGTTTCGCCGTCCGCGCTGGTCGGCCCGAGCCGGATGCATCCGGTACCGACGCCGCTGTCGGAACTGCCCGCGCTCGACGCGGTGATCATCTCGCACGACCACTACGACCACCTGGACAAGGACACGGTCCGCGAGCTGGTGCTGCGCCAGACCGCGCCGTTCCTGGTCCCGGTCGGCATCGGCGCGCACCTGCGGCACTGGGGTGTGCCGGAACGCCGGATCATCGAATTGGATTGGGGCGGTTCGGTTTCGCTGTCCGCGCTGGGCCGGGCGCACGAGGGTTCGGATCTGGTACTCACCTGTACCGAGGCGCGGCACTTCTCCGGCCGCGGCCTGGTCCGCAACACCACGCTGTGGGCGTCGTGGTCGATCGTCGGCCCGACCAAGCGGGCGTACTTCGGCGGCGACACCGGCTACACCAAGGCGTTCGCCGAAGCCGGTGCGGCCCTTGGCCCGTTCGACCTGACCCTGCTGCCCATCGGCGCCTATGACGAGCGGTGGCGCGACGTGCACATGAACCCGGAGGAAGCGGTGCGCGCGCACGCCGACCTGTGCACCGGCGACGCCGGGCACGGCCTGCTGGTGCCGATCCACTGGGCGACCTTCAATCTGGCCTTCCACGGTTGGTCGGAGCCGGTGCGGCGCATGGTGACCGCGGCCGAGGCGGCCGGCACGGCGATCGCGATTCCGATGCCCGGCCAGCGGGTCGAGCCAGGTAGCACCGCAGCACGGGATTCGTGGTGGGAAGATGTGGGTTGACGACATCCTGCTAGTGGGCTAGAGGAAGGAACGAACGCTATGAGCTTCGCGGATACTCTGAAGGGCCTCGTCGGCAAGGGCAAGGACGCGGCGGCCAAGAACGCCGACAAGATCAACGACGCCATCGACAAGGGCGGCGACTTCATCGATCAGAAGACCCAGGGCAAGTACTCGGACAAGATCGCCAAGGGCAAGGAGGCCGCCAAGAAGGTGGTCCCGCCGGAGGATCAGCCGGGTGCGCCGGGTCAGCCGGGCGGTGCCGGTGCGCCGGGCACCACGCCGGACACCCCGGACGCGCCGGGCATGGACAGCTCGAGCCCGCAGGTCTGACGAGCGGCGGGGATCCGGCTTTCTGTCGGTCCCCGCCTCTAAACTCGATTGCATGGCATCCCGCCGGAAGTTCGGTGGCATCGAGGTTGAACTCAGCAACCTCGACAAAGTGCTGTATCCGGCCACGGGCACCACCAAAGGCGAAGTCATCGCCTACTATTCGGCGATCGCGCCGGCCATGCTCCCGCACATCGCCGGGCGGCCGGTCACCAGGAAGCGCTGGCCCAACGGGGTCGACGAGCCGTCCTTCTTCGAGAAGAACCTCCCCGCGCACGCGCCGTCCTGGATCGAGCGGCACACCATCCAGCATTCCGATCGCACGGTCACCTACCCAGTGATCGACTCCGAGGCCGGCCTGGCCTGGCTCGGTCAGCAGGCGGCGCTGGAAGTCCATGTGCAGCAGTGGCGCTTCGACGGCGACGCGGTCGGCCCGGCGACCCGGCTGGTGTTCGACCTCGATCCCGGGCCCGGCACCGGGCTGGCCGAATGCGCGCGGGTCGCGCTCGCGGTGCGCGACATGGTCGAGGGGATCGGGCTGCATGCGTTCCCGGTGACCAGCGGCAGCAAGGGAATTCACATCTACGTTCCGCTGGATCGCGAGCTGAGCTCGGGCGGCGCGTCCACGGTGGCCAAGCAGGTCGCGACCAACCTGGAAAAGCTGCACCCCGACCTGGTGACCGCCACGATGGCGAAATCGATGCGCAGCGGCAAGGTCTTCCTCGACTGGAGCCAGAACAATCCGTCCAAGACCACGATCGCGCCCTACTCGCTGCGCGGACGCGAACAACCCAACGCGGCCGCGCCCCGCAGCTGGAAGGAGATCGAACGCCGGAAGAAGCTGCGGCACTTACGTTTCGACGAGGTCCTGGCCCGCTGGCAGGACGACGGCGACCTGCTCGCCGACCTCGACCCGGCACTGCCGAAGGGCAATGCCGCCTCGCCGGAATCCGGCGCCGACGCGCTGGCCAAGTATCGGTCGATGCGCGACCCGGCCCGCACACCCGAGCCTGTGCCCGCCGATCGCCCGGAACCGACCGAGGGCAATCGCTACGTCGTGCAGGAACACCATGCGCGACGGCTGCATTGGGACGTCCGCCTGGAACGCGGTGGCGTGCTGGTGTCCTGGGCCGTGCCGAAAGGCCCGCCGACCAGCTCGGACCAGAACCGGCTGGCCGTGCACACCGAGGACCACCCGCTGGAGTACCTGGACTTCCACGGCGCCATCCCGAGGGGCGAGTACGGCGCGGGGGAGATGACCATCTGGGATTCGGGCACCTACGAGACCGAGAAGTGGCGCGACGACGAGGTGATCGTCGAATTCCACGGCGAGCGGCTCAACGGGCGCTACGCGCTGATCCAGACCAACGGCAACCAGTGGCTGATGCATCTGATGCGCGAACAGCCCGGCGACAGCGCGAAAAAGCTTGGTACGGACCCAGATCCGCCGTCCGGCCGGATCATCCGGGTGCCGAGCGGTCCGGCGTCGTTCCCGCGCGGACTCTCGCCCATGCTCGCCACCCCCGGCGATGTCACCGATCTGGGCACCGACGAGTGGGCCTTCGAGACGAAGTGGGACGGCTTCCGGCTGATTGCCGAAATAGATTCCGGCACACTGACTTTACGTAGCCGAGTGGGCAACGTGGTGACCGCCAGGTATCCGGGGATCGCCTCGCTCGCCGACGAATTGGCCGGGCACAGCGTCGTTCTGGACGGTGAGGCGGTGGTCTTCGACGACCACGGCGTCGCCAATCTCGGTCTGTTGCAGGCGGATGCGGCGCGCGCGGTGTTCGTCGCCTTCGATGTGCTCTATCTGAACGGCACTTCGCTTGTCCGCAAACGCTATTCGGATCGCCGCCGGGTACTGGAGGCGCTGGCCGGGACCGCGCCCTCGATGCTCGTGCCGCCGCGGCTGGACGGTTCCGGCGCCGACGCGGTGCGCTACAGTCAGGATCACGGCATGGAGGGCGTGATCGCCAAGCGCAAGGATTCGGTGTATCTGCCGGGCAAGCGCGGTCATTCGTGGGTGAAGCAGCGCAACTGGCGCACCCAGGCGGTGGTGATCGGCGGCTGGCGGCGCAGCGACGCGCGCAACTTCAAGTCACTGCTCGTCGGCATCCCGTACGAGGGCAGGCTGATCTACGTCGGACGCGTCGGCACCGGCTTCAACGATGCCGATATGCAGGAACTGGCCAAGCGGCTCGGTCCGGCCGAACGCAAGACCAGCCCGTTCGACAACGAGCTGACCGCAGAGGAACGCAAGGAAGCGGTCTGGGTGACGCCGAAAGTCCATGGCACCGTGCGCTTCATGAACTGGACCGAGACCGGCCGCCTGTGGCATCCGGCCTGGTTGGGCGCCTCGGACTGATCGCTGAACGGCAGGCGTTCACCGCCGCCGATTACAGTGATGCCCGGTTGGACCCATTTCGGACGAGGAGTACACGGTGGACTTCAAGAACCTGGCGAACAAGGCGCTCGACCTGGCCCAGCAGAACGCGGACAAGGTGGAGACCGTCATCGACAAGGCCGGCGACCTCGTCGACCAGAAGACCGACGGCAAGTTCGCCGGTCAGGTCGACTCGGCCCAGGAAGCCGCCAAGAAGGCCCTGCACCAGCAGAAGTGACGCGTCATCGAACGGGACATGGCAGCGGCGAAGGCCGAGTGCGCACACTGCGATGTCCCGTTCGGCGATGCGGCCGGACGACCGGCGGCGGTGCGGCTGACCATGATTGACCGCTGCCGGTGGCCCTGATCCGCCACTACTGTGGATGCCCCGAGGCCGGAGCCGGTCGGCGCAGTGCCGCGTCAAGCGCACTCCGTCGCGCCTCGTCGGACAGGGGAGGCCGCCATGTGCCGAATGTGTCGTTCCGGCAACGAATTAGGCGTGTCGGCGAAACGTCGAGCGAGAGTCGACCGGTTCGACCACCGGCAAGGTAGGTTGCCTGCCATGGCGACTCCGGGCGGAATCGGTAGGGGGACATCGCTCCTCGGCAGCACGGCACCACCCGAAGCGCCGGTCCGGCGCATCGGCGCGGCGCTGACCAGAGCCGGCTGCGCGGCCGCCGTCGCGGCGGCACTCGTGGCCTCGACGCTGATCACCGCGCCGGCCGCTCGAGCTCAGGTGCCGCCGCCCGACGCCGATCCGTTCTACGCCGCGCCCGCCGACCTCGCGACCTACCCTGAGGGCGCGATCGTGGAGTCCCGCCAGACCGCGTTGTTCGGTCTGCCGCTTCCGGTTTCGACCTGGCAGGTCAAGTACCGCAGCTCCGACGCGAGCGGCGCGGCGGTCGCCGACGTGGCCACCGTCATGGTGCCGATGCTGCCGTGGCTCGGGCCCGGCCCGCGCCCGCTGCTGTCGTATCAGATCGCCGAGGACAGCCTCGGCTCCCGGTGCGCGCCCTCCTACGCGCTGCGTGGCGGCGCCGACCCCGGCGGCGCCCAGGCATTGATCGACACCCCGTTCATGGCCGACGCGCTGCGCCGCGGCTGGGCCGTGGTGACCAGCGATCACGAGGGCCCGCAGTCCCGGTTCCTGGACGGCGTCAATTCCGGTCGCGGCGTGCTGGACGGTATCCGCGCCGCCCGCGACCTGCCCGCCGCCGGACTCGGCCCGGCGACTCCGATTGCCGCGTGGGGTTATTCGGGCGGTGCCTTCGCCACCCTGTGGGCCGCGCAGATGCAGCCGCAGTACGCGCCGGACGTGCGCATCGCGGGCATCGCCGCCGGCGGCGTCCCGTCGAACTGGCCCGCCATCGCCCAGCACGTGGACGGCACCATGCAGGCCGGCCTGGCCATGCTGATCGTCATCGCCGCCACCCGGGACAACCCGGGCGCCGGAATCATGGATCTGCTCAACGATCGTGGCCGCGCGATGATCGCCGCCGACAGCGCCGCGTGCGGCCCGGATCTGGTGACGAAATACGTCAACGCCCGCGTCGACGACTTCGCCTCGGTGCCGAACCTGTTGTCCCACCCCAGTTTCCGTGCGGCAACCGATCCGCACGAACTCGGCACTCCGGCCCCGGGCATCCCGATGTACCTCTATCACAGCAACAGCGACGATGTGGTTCCCGTCGCCGGCTTCACCGACCTGCTCGGCCGATACTGCGGCCAGGGCGCGACCATCACCTCGGTGCATTCGGTGGTGCCCGGCCACAACCCGGCCGCCGTCATCGAATCGTTCGGAGCGATGTCCTATCTCGCGGACCGGGTGACGGGTGTGCCGGTCGCACCTGGTTGTCACGAACGGTAGCGCGCAAACGACGACGCGGCCCGTACCGAGGATTCGGTACGGGCCGCGCCGGTCGGGCGTCAGTTCTTGGCGCGTCCGGTCTCATCCATCCACTTGGTCGTCCCCGGCGGCGCGGCGAGCGTGCTGAGCAGGTCGATGCCCGCGACGATCAGCGTCGGGCCGCCGGCCACGATGGTGCCGATGATCCCGCCGACCGCCGCGCCCGCCAGCACGCTGGCGATCACCGTCGGGCCGCCGAGGATGCCGGTCAGCCCGACCAGCGCGCCGATCACGGTGCCGATGAACCCGCCGACCGCGGTCGCGATGCCGAACTGGGACAGGAACGCGTCCTGCGCACGCTGGTTCTCGAACGGCGAGGCGATCTCGGTCGCCGGGACCGGGCGCGCCTGCGCGACGTCCTTGACCACGGTTAGTTCCAGGACCCGGCCGGCGTCGCGTACCGCGTGCGGTAGCGGGAACTCCAGCCCGTCCTGCCGGAACGCCAGCGGCATGGTGACCACCGTGTTCCCGGCCTCGTCTTTGAGGTCGACGACATTGCCGACCACTTCGAACGATCCGCCGGTCAGGGTGGTGATGATCTTGTCTCCCACCAGCTTCGCCGCATAGCCGATCTCGGGTGCGACGGCAGGCTGGGCATGGACCGTGCCCGCGCCGACCGCGACGGCGGCGACCAGGGGCACGGCGGCCGCGGTGATTTTGCGGAGAATCATTCGGGTGTTCCATTCTTCATCAGGTTTCGAGCAGCGGAGAGCGCCGCGCAACGTCGAATCCCTTTCCCCCACTGTGCGCGCGGCAATGACGTGATCCGGAGAACAGCTACTCCGTAGATAACTCTACCGCTCGAGCAGGGGTTCAGCCCAAGAAATAGGGGGCTTGTGTCCTTTTCCGAAACCGCGAATCCGGTTATAGCGGTTGGCTATTCGACTGTGTCAATGCAATACGTTGATCGCGCGGGCGATGACCAGGGCGGCCAGAATCAGCGAGATCGCCGACTGCACCATCATCATCGCCTTCGCCCAGCGCGACATCGGCATCACGTCGGTCGGGCTGAACGCGGTCGCGTTGGTGAACGACAGATACAGGTAGTCCATGAACTGCGGCTCCCAGTCCGGGCTCGCCAGATCGGGGTTCTGCATTTGCACGAACATGAAGTCCGGCAATGGCTTTCGGGCGTGCGCCCGGGCCGCCGGGCCGCCCCGATCGAACTCCCAGTAGCCGAGGCCGAACACCACCACATTGGTCAGCCAGACCGCGCCGCCGGACCCGAGCAGCCGGGCCGGATCGTCACTGAGCGTGCCGTCGATCAGCCCGGCCACCAATCGATCCGCCGAATATGCTGTCGCGACTCCGAGTAGTCCGACCAGGGTCAGTCCCAACCACCGGAACCACTTCTCCTCGCGGTCGATTCGCACCGGGTTGGCGACCAGTACGACCACCAAAAGCAGGCCCTCCAGCCCGGGTAGCAACCATTCAGGCTCGGGCAAGAATCGATCCGGCAACACTACTTGCAACGCGATTATCGCGATGACCGCGGCGGTCGCCGCCAGCCGCGATTCCCCGGCCGTCCGCCGCTGCCAAGCCGGTACCTCGTCGCCGTCGCTCACCCGGTCAGTATCGCCCGCGGCGGCCGGGCGGCGGGTTAGGCAGGCGGCTACAGCAGCGCGAAGCCGAGCACGGCGCTGCCCGCGCACACCGCGACGACGATGGCCAGCGCGATGGTGTCGGCGCGCCCGGGCGAGCTGGGGTAGGCGGCGAGTTCGCCGGTGCCGCCGCGCGCGGTGATCGCCTCGCCGAGTTCGCCTGCGCGCCGGGTGGATACGGCCATGGCGGCGGTCAGGATGTCGATCAGCGGGTTTTCGGTGGCCAGGTAGAGCAGGTTGTCCTTGGGCCGGAGTTTGCGCGCCGCGCGCAGCACCCGGATCTCCTCCATCAGCAGCGGCAGCCCGCGCAACGTCAGCGCGACCACGACGGCCCATTCGTCCACCGGCACCCGGAGTTTGCGCAACGGCGCACCGAGTTTGGCCAGCGCGGGCGCGATATCGCTCATCGGCGTGGTCCAGGCGACCAGGAACGACGCGGCGACCATGATCAGCGCGAACGTCACCGTCTGCGCGTACCGCACCACGGCTTGGGTGCCGACCGGCGCGTTGAGCAGCGCGCCCAGCGCGAGCAATCCCCAGAACCACCAGGGCAGCCGGGGGAGCGTGCCGAGCGGCAGCCGGGCGACCAACCCGATGAACACCAGGAACACGATCATCACGCCGAGCACCGGCCAGGTCGGCAGGAACATCAGCAGGAAGCTGATCAGGAACGCGCTGATCATCTTGGTGCCGGCCCACAGGTTGTGCACCGGGCTCGTCACCGGAACCCGGCGAAACAGCACCACACTCATGACCGGCCTCCACGCTCGAGCCGCCACGCGGCGTCACCCGGCGGCCGCAGCGGTGCGGCGGGCCGGGCCTCGGACTTGTGCGCCGCGTCCTCGGCGGCGGTTTCGGTGACCGAGTCGGCCGCGAGCAGCCGCCCGGAGCGCAGGTGCACCGTCCGGTCGACGACCGCGGACATGTCCTCCACGTCGTGCGAGATGACGATCAGCGTCAGCCCGGAATCGCGCAGCCGCGCAAGCAGTTCCACGATGTCCGCGCGCCCCTCCGGGTCGAGCCCGGCCAGCGGCTCGTCGAGCACCACCACCTGGGGATGGCAGGCGACGATCGCGGCGAGCACCACCCGTTTGGCCTGTCCGCCACTGAGTTCCTCGATGGACCGCGCGGCGAGTGTCCGATCCAAGCCGACGGCATCCAGCGCGCGTCCGACCGCACCGGACCCGGTGGCCCGCCCACCCCAGTCCGCGATCTCCGCGCCGACCGTCTGTTTCTGTAGTTGCAGCCGGGAGTGCTGGAACGCCAGCTCGACCCGGCCGATCTGCTTGGTGACCGCCTTGCCCGCGAGCTCACAACGGCCGGAACTGGGTTCGATCAGGCCGGCCATGATCCAGGCGAGCGTGGACTTGCCGGATCCGTTGCCGCCGACGATCAGCAGCGCCTCACCGCGGCGCACGGTCAGGTCGACCGAGTGCAGTGCTGCTGCCTCCCACGGGGTTCCGCGGTTGTAGGTGTATTGGACGTCACGCAGTTCGAGGATCGTGTCGCCCATCGGCCTGCGCCGCACGTCGCGCGCGGGCCGCGGCCAGGCGGGCAACCGCTCGACCGCGCGGCCCTGCGCCAGGTGCACCACCCGGCCGGCCGCGGCCGCGTCGGCCTCGTGGTGGGTCACCAGCACGACCGCCATCGAGTGCCGTTTCGGCAGTGCCGCAAGCAGTTCGACGAGTTCGCGGCGGCCGTCCGGATCGATCATCGAGGTGGCCTCGTCCGCGATCAGCAGCGCGGGCTTGCGCGCCAGCGCCGCGGCGACCGCGAGCCGCTGCTGCTGCCCGCCGGACAGCGTGGCGGTTTCCTTGTCGCCCATGCCGTCCAGTCCGACCTCGCCGAGCAGGGCCGCGACATCGACGTCGGCGGCCAGTTCGGTCGGCAGGCCCCACACCACGTCGTCGGCGACGAGCACGCCGAGGGTCTGGCTCTCCGGCCGCTGCAACACCAGCGCGGTGCCGCCTTGATGCCCGAGCCCCGCGGAGCCGGGCCGCTGCACCGTTCCCGCGGTGGGCGGCAGACCGGCGAGCAGCCGGGTCAGCGTCGACTTCCCGGAGCCGTTGTGCCCGACCACCGCGACGAACTCGCCGACCTCGACGGTCAGGTCGATGCCGGTCAGCGCGTCGCGCACCGCGCCAGGATAGCGGAAGGCGGCTCCCCGCAAGGTGACCGGCAGCGGCGCGATCGGGCGATCGTCGACCGGCGCGTCGAGGCGGTCCTGGCCGGGCAGCCAGGTCAGCCGGTCGAGCACCGAGCCGAGCACGAACCAGGAGAACAGCGCGGTCGCGATCATGCCCGAGGCGACCCCGCCGCCGACCCAGGCCCACCACCAGCGCAGCACGGAATCGGTGAGGTCGGCGGCCGCGCGCCCGAGCGGCTCGAGCTGCTGCTGGCGGGCGGCGAGCTCCTGGATGCCGCGCGAGGTGTTGCGCAGGGTGTCGAACAGCAGGTTCCGTCCCGCGGAGAACAGTTGCAGCAGACCGACCGCGAAGCCGGCCCAGATCAGCCCGGCGATGACCGACAGGCCGAGCACCGAGGCCAATCCGCCGCCGCGCCGCTTGGTCGTGCCGATGATGCCCGCGATGGTCGCCGTCGCCATCAGCCCCGTGGTGGCGACCAGCCCGGTCGCGACGAAGGTGACCACCGTGGCCGCGGCGGCCGCGGTGATCAGCGCGCGCAGCCGGAATCGTTGTGCGATCAATCCCATGGGCACCGCGGCGACCAGGTTCAGCGCGGCCGCGAACGGAATCACCGTGCCGACGGTCACCAATCCGACGGTCGCCCCGCCGAGCACCGCCCCGACAGCCAGCTCGATCGGTCGTAGCGGCCCGCGTTCGGCCGTTCCGTCAGCTATCGGGCGTCCAGTCACGGCACAAGTCTGCCAGTGTGTGCGTTCGGCGCGCCGTCATCCGACCGGGGTGAGGGTGTAAGCGTCCGGGTCGAGCTTGCGGATGCGGCGGCGGTAACTGGTTTGCGAGCCCGGCCAGTTGTTGGTGATGCGCCCCGCGGCATTGCGGTACCAGCTCGAGCAGAAGTTCCACGGGGTGCGGTCGAGCCGTTGCTGCAGCGCCGTGTTGAACCGTTGCTCCTGGTCCGCGCGGACCTCGAGGGTGTGTCCCGGCCTGCGCTCGAGCAGCTCGACGGCCTGGCGGATGTAGCGGGTCTGGGATTCGATCATGTAGATGATCGAGCCCGCGCTGAGATTGGTGTTCGGCCCGTAGACCAGGAACAGATTCGGGAACTCCGGCACCGCGATGCCGTAGTAGGCGTGCGCGCCGTCGGTCCAGGCGTCGGACAGCTTGTGTCCCGCGCGGCCGTAAATGTCCATCGGCCAGAGGAATTCGGTGCCCTTGAAGCCGGTGCCGTAGATGATCACGTCCGCCTGGTGCAGGGTGCCGTCCGCGGTGCGCACGCCCGCGGGCGTCACCTCGGTGATCGCGGCGGTCTCCACCCGGACGTTCGGCCGGGTCAACGCGGGGTAGTAGTCGTTGGAGAACAGCGCGCGCTTGCAGCCGATCGGATAGTCCGGGGTGAGCACGGCCCGCAGCTGCGGATCGGTCACCTGCTTGCGCAGATGGCGGTCGGCGATGCGGGCCACCAGCCGCGCGATGGCCGGGAATTCGACCAGGCCGAGCGAGACGAAATCGGCGATCGCCCACCAGCCGAAGCGCTCGGCCAGCAGAGCGCCGGGCAGCCGGGCGAACAGCTTGTGCTGAATCGGGGAGTAGTCGGTGTCGAATTTGGGGATCACCCAGGCCGGGGTGCGCTGGAACAGGGTGAGCTGCGCGACCTTCGGCTGGATCTCCGGGATGTACTGGATGGCGCTGGCCCCGGTGCCGATACAGGCGACCCGCTTGCCGGTCAGGTCGATCCCGTGGTCCCACTCGGCGGAGTGGAACGCCGGGCCCGCGAAGGTGTCGATGCCGGGGAGATTCGGCAGCGCGGGGCGCGACAGCTGGCCGACCGCGGAGATCACGACGTCCACGGTTCGGGCCATCCCGTCCGCGGTGCGGACCGTCCAGCGCCCGGACGCGTCGTCGAATTCGGCATCGGTCACGTCGGTGCCGAACTGGATCGCGTCCAGCACGCCGTTGCGCTCGGCGACGCCGCGCAGATAGGCGTGGATGGCCGCGCGGCCGGAGTAGCGCTGCGGCCAGTCCGGTTTCGGCTCGAACGAGTAGGAGTACAGCGGGGACGGCACGTCGCAGGCGGCGCCCGGATAGGTGTTCTCCCGCCACACGCCGCCAAGATCGGCGGCCCGCTCCAGGATGGTGAGGTCGTGGAAACCGTTGCGGCGCAATTCGATCGCCATGCCGATGCCGCCGAAGCCCGCGCCGATGATGAGCACCGAGGGCCGGTTGCCTGTTGTCATGTGACACTCCTCACAGGACCGAAGATAATTCCACTGTAGGGGGCGTCGGGGTAGCCAATAGAGAAATTCGGCCATACTGGGCGGTGTGGAGCGGGTGCAGGATCCGGGAATCCGCGACTGGAACTTTCCGCGCGGGATAGCCAGCGTGGCGCTGATGGTCGGCTACGCGGCCGAGTGCGGCGTGCCTACCGGTCGAATGCTCGCCGGAACCGGGTTGTCCGAGCCGGTGCTGCGCGATCCGGATGCGCAGATCGACGCGCAGATCGAGCTGACCGTGGTCCGCAATCTGGTCCGCGAACTCGGCGACCGGCCCGCGCTCGGCGTGGAGATCGGCCGCCGCTACCGGATCACCACCTTCGGCATCTTCGGCTTCGCCTGCGTGAGCAGCCCGACGCTCGGCGAGGCGATCTCGTTCGCGCTGCGATATCTGGAGTTGAGCTTCACCTTCAGCCTGCCCGTCGCCGAATGGCGGGAGGGGGAGTTCATCGCCTGGGTGCACGACGAGCTGATTCCGGCCGACGTGCGGCAGTTCCTGGTCGAACGCGACGTCACCGCCATGCATCAGGTGATGAGCGATCTGCTCGGCCGCCACCTGCCGCTGGCCAGGGCCGAATTCCGGTTCCCGGAACCGGATTACGCCGACCGGATCGAAGCGGTGACGGTGGTGCGTCCCCGGTTCGGGCGGCCGCGCAACCTGTTCGCGATCGACCCGGCCGTGCTGGATCAGCCACTGCCGCAGGCGAACGAGCAGACCTGGGCCATGTGCCTGGCGCAGTGCCGCGCCCTGGTGCATCGGCGTCGCGCCCGCACCGGTATCGCCGCCGACGTGCGTGAACTGCTGGTTCCCGGCGGCACCGAGGGGTTCACCGGACCGCCCGGAATCGACTCCGTCGCACGCGATCTCAACATGAGCACCCGTACCCTGCGCCGCCATCTCGATGCGGCAGGTACCAGCTATCGAGCGCTGCTCGACGAGGTGCGCCGGGCGCTGGCCGAGGAAATGCTCTCCGCCACACCGCTTTCGGTGAGCGACGTGGCCATCCGCCTCGGCTACGCGGAATCCTCGACCTTCATCTACGCGTTCAAACGCTGGACCGGCGCGACCCCGGCCGCCTACCGCCGCGAACGGGCCGTCCGCCGCTGAGCCGCAAAGTCATTCGACTTCGCCGCGACCATTCCTGCTTCCCGCGTAAGCGAATTCGCGAACCTTGCCGACGATCCGCGGCAGCAATTCCACCCCGTCCGGATGGTTGAGCATGGGATCGAAGAAATCCGTGCGGTGTTCGGCGGGCTCCGCGAGCCGCAACGTCAGCGTGGCAAGGCGCACCGGCGCTCCGGTGAGCCCCCGGGCCTGCAACTCGAACGAGATCGGGTGCTCCGGCAGGTGTTCGGTCATCGCGGCCAGGGATGCGGAGGCGGGCTGGCCGGTGTCGGGCTCGGCAAAGAACCACACGGGCATGGTTTTTCCCACGCGATAGGGCATCAGGCTGCCGTACCCCGCGCGGACCCAGCTGCGCGCCGGTGTGATCAGGAACCGGCCGAGCGTGCCGCGGCCGGTGGTCGCCAGCGCGAAATCCCATGGCTGGTCGTGCCGATCGAGCACCCGGAACGCGAGGCCGAGCACATCGGGCAGGCCGCCCGGCGTGCCCGCTCCCTTCGACAGGCGCGCGATGACCGCGCGTTCGCCCTCGCCGAACAGGTGGTCGAACTCGGGTTCCGCGTGCAGCCGACCGGCCAGGTTCAACCCGGTGGGATGGAAAACCCTGGCATGGCGCAGGTTTGCCCCGGCCGCGAAGGTCGTGCGCACTACGGAGGCGGCGAGATCGGTCATCGGAGTTCCTTCGCGTCGAGGGAAACTGTCTCCTCCTCGACTGCCCGGACCTGCGGTGACTAAACGAAATCCGCGTCCGCGATCGGTCAGCTCGGCAGCGTGCCCAGCCGGCCACCCATCGGAACGCTGCGGAAATGGGTTGTCAGGCTGTGTTTTTCATCGATCATGTGCAGCGCGACGGCGGGATCGGGGGCGTAGTCCATCACGTGATCGGGCAGGTCGAGTTCCCAGAGGCCGCCGAGGACCGACGCGGTGCTCGGGGCGACCAGCAGCGGGCGCCCGGCGAATGTCGTTGTCGCCGAGGAATGTGCGTGGCCGGTGAGCACCGCGGCGATGCGTTTGTCGCCGGCCACCAGTTCGGCGAACTTCTCCGGCTCCTCCAGCGAGATCTCGTCGACGACCGGGCTGAACAGGTACGCGGGCGGGTGATGCAGCGCAAGCAGGATCGGTTTGTCGGCCGGTGCGGTCGCGAGCACACCGTGCAGCCAGGTGTAGGTCTCGTCGGCGAGCCGCCCGCTCGGCTCGCCGGGAATGCTCGAATCCAGCAGTGCGACGGTCAGATCCCCGATCCGGTGCGCGTGATTGATCGGCGCGGTCGAGGCGGCCTCGCCGAGCAGTGTGCTGCGGAACGCGGCGCGATCGTCGTGGTTGCCCGGGATGGCGTACACCGGAATGTCGAGGTCGAACGCGAGCCTGGCCTCGGCGTATTGCTCGTGCTGGCCGGAATCGGTGATGTCACCGGTCACCAGGATCGCGTCCGGTCTGCGGCGCAGACCGGTGAGAAAGGTCATGACCTGTTCGACCCGTTCGGCGTTGCGGGCGCCGAGATCGAAATGTGTGTCGCTGACCTGAGCCACCAGGATCATCGGCGTTCGCTTTCTCTGGGGGATCGCTCCGTTGCGTCAGAGTGTGCCCGCCTCCCGTGCGCGGCACGTATTAAGGCTAGTTGACCTGCGTGTTACGCGTCGCCATGAGGCTCACCACCAGCGGAAACCTGTGCGGCGGTCTGTGTGCGCGCTCACTGGGACTGCTCGCCGGCCTGCGCGGCCAGCGTCTGCAACGACCGCAGGAAGGCCCGCCGGTCCGCCGCCGGAAGCTGTTCGAGCAGCTGATTTTCCTGCTGCTGGATGTCGGCCTGCACTCGATCGCGCAGGCTGCGTCCGGCCGCGGTGATGGACACCAGATTGACCCGCCGGTCCGCCGGATCCGGTTCGCGCCGGATCAATCCGCCCTGCTGCAATTCGTCCAGCACGCCGATGATCCGGGTCTTGTCGGCATTGATCGACTTGGCCAGCGCGGCCTGCGTGTACACGGGTTCCTTGCCGAGTCCGAGCAGCACGGCGTATCCCCACATCGACAGCTCATGCCGTTCGAGCACCGGCAGTTCCACCGCCAGCAGCGTCCGCATGAGCGGTGCGATCATCGCGGCGAGGTCGGGACGGGGTGCTTCGGACATGGATAGAAAATACTGCTTGATAGATGATAGGCGGGTGCATACGATAGGCTCGTACTTATCATTTGAGCATCGAGTAGAGAGAAGCCATCGATGGCGACCGAACCGGATACCAGCGCGGAACTGCGCACCCTCGACGCGCTGAAGAACACCGTCGACCTCGTCGCGTTCGACGCGCAGGCCGTGCGGACCAGCATCGACCTGGTCGAGCGGCTCACCGACGCGGACCTGAGCAAGCCGACGCCGTGCGCCGACTGGACGCTGCACGGCCTGCTGACGCACATGATCGCCCAGCACTACGGATTCGCCGCGGCGTCGCGGGGCGACGGCGACCCGGTGCTGTGGAAGCTGCGCCCGCTCGGCGCGGACCCGGTGGCGAGCTATCGCGCCGCGGCCGAGCACGTGCTGGAGGCGTTCGCGGCGCCCGACGTGCTGGACCGGAAGTTCCCGCTGGCGGAGTTCAGCGCCGACTATCAGTTCTCCGGAGCGCAGGCGGTGAGCTTCCACTTCATCGACTACGTCGTCCATTCCTGGGATGTGGCAAAGACTTTGGGGTTGCCCGTGGCATTCGACGCCGCGCTGATCGAGGCCGCGTTCCCGGTGGCGCAGGCCGTTCCCGGCGGCGACATCCGGCTCGCGCCCGGTGCCGCGTTCGGTCCCGAGGTGCCGTGGTCCACCGCGGATCGGTTCGATCAGATCATCGCGATGCTCGGCCGGTCACCGGAGTGGACGCGCTGAATCAGCCGAGCGCGCGGCGCAATTCCCGTGCGCGGGTGAGCAATTCGCCGGCCTCGTCCGGCTCGGCCTGGATCGGCCGCCAGAACTCCGGGTCGGGCGTCGCCTCCAGGGCGAGTTCCGGCGGGGTGCGCCAGTCCGCGGTCAGGCCGAGCCGCCACGAATGCAGATACGTCCGCTCGTGTGCGCCCGACTTGTCGAACAGCGGATCGCCGACGATCGGATGGCCGATCCAGGCCAGCTGTACGCGAATCTGGTGGCGGCGCCCGGTGATCGGGCGCAGCGCGAGCACCGCGAAGTCGTCGCGGCGCAGCACCGTGGCGAATTCGGTGCGGGACGGATAGTTCTTGGTGTCGAGCAGATCGGCGTCCGCGACGAACCAGCGATCCGCTTCCCGGCGAATGCTTTCCCGCGGCGCCGCGATGCGCACCCGGTTCTTGCGTCCGACGCTGAGCGGCAGGTCGATCACCCCAGTGTCGGGCAGCTCGCTCGACGCCACGATCGCCAGGTACGCCTTCTCGGCGGTCTGCTTGTTGAACTGCCGGGTCAGCTGCCCGTGCGCGCCGAGTTCCTTGGCCAGCAGCACCAGCCCGGAGGTCACCTTGTCGATCCGGTGCACCGGATAGAGCGTCTCGCCGGCCGCGGCCGCCAGCTCGACCAGGTCGGCGTCGTGCCGCTCGCCGGTGACGGAGATGCCCGCGGGCTTGTGCAGGGCGAGGATCGCCTCGTCCTCGTCGACGAGGAATCGCGCGCGCAGCTCGGACCAGTCCATTTCCACTGGCCAGAGCTTAGGTCGCGATAGGGGCCGGGCCCGAACTCGGGTTCACTGGTTCTTCTCGTTGCGGCGCAGGATGTGCGGGCGCAGCCGATTGAAACCGCGGACGCGGACGCTGCGCAGGTTCTTGATGATGAACTCGGACTCGCCCTCCAGCGCGGTGGCGGCCTCGTCGTCGATGAGGACCGTGCCGGGCCGGGCGACGCCGGTCAGGCGGGACGCGATGTTCACCACCGATCCGTACAGATCGCCGAACCGCTGCAACACCTGCCCGTACGCCAGCGCGACGCGCAGTTCGGGGGTGCCGCCGACCATCATCGTCGACTCCTGAATGGCCAGCGCGATGCGTGCCGCGTTGGCGGCGCTGTTCGCGGCGAACATGACCTCGTCGCCGACGTTCTTCACCACCCAGCCGCCGTTCTCGGTGATCGCGGCGGTGGTGGTGGATTCGAACGACTCCAGCAGCAGCGAGAGTTCATCGGGATGCAGATGCCTGGTCAGCCGCGTGTAGCCGACCATGTCCGCGAAGCCGACCGCCAGGTCGCGCAGGGTCTCGCCGGCGGACGTGCCCGGATCGAGCGACCGGGACAGCGCGGCGGCCAGGTGCCTGCGCCAGGCGTAGGTGTTGAGCTGTTCGAGCGTCGCGATGGTGCCCTCGGTGGCGGTGCGAATGGTCTGCTCGGCGTCGGCGTCCGGATCCGCCGCCGCGATGCGCGCGCCGATCTCGGCGAGTACCAGGTCGACCTGCCATTCCGCCAGCCGTGCCATGCCCTGACCGAGGGTGCGCGCCGTCGCCGCCTGCTGCCTGGCGTCGGCCGCGGACAGGATGCTCAGATCGCGGAAGTTGCGCAGCGCCGCGATGTCGGCATCGGTGTAGTCGACGGCGTCGTCGTCCAATCCCGCGGGAAAGCCCAGAGCCGTCCACAACCGCTTGGTCAGCGCCGTGGTGGTCCCGGCCTGCTCGGCCACGTCGGTGCGGCTGTACTGCCGATTTCCGTCCAGCAGATACGCCTCGACGATCGACTGCACCAACTCGGACTTCTCGGTGGGCACCATGCCCGTACCTTACGACGACCCACCCACAACCCGCCGCAAACACCGCCACCATTGGGCGACCTCACAGCGCCCGGTTCACTCCGTTGCGGTGGATTCCCCGACGAACGGCGCGAGCGAGTCCCAGGACCAGGTCAGCGTGCCCGCGGTCAGATCGCCGACAACGCCCTCGACCCAGCGCAATTCGGCCTCGGTGACGGCGCGCAGGTATTCGTCCTCCAGCATCACCACGCGCGGCAGGTCCATGCCCGTCATCTGCTCGGCGTCGGCGTCCATCTCGGCCAGCTGCTCGCGCAAAGTCGTTGCCCGGCGCGCCAATTCGGCGCGGGCGCCGTCCGGGTCGAGCAGCATCAGGAACGACAGCGCGGCCGGGAAGCCGGGGTACTCGTTGCGCGGTGTCGCGATCATCTCCGACAGCCAGGTCGTGCAGGCGGTGCGGCCCGCGTCGGTGATCTCGTAGACGGTGCGCTCCGGGTACTGCTGATCACGTCCGGTCTCGCGGACCGCGACCAGCCCGGCCTCCTGCAGCCTGCCGATCGTCTTGTAGAGCGCGGCGCGCTGGGCGACGTTGACCACCTTGTCCTTGCCCCACTCCTTGATCCGGCGCTGGATCGCGTACGGGTGCATCGGCTCGAGATTCAGGATGCCGAGCACCACCATCGCCAGGGGAGAGCGCTTGAACTGCGTCGATGCCGTCATGCGACTCATTCTAGTGGGCACCGGACTACTAGATTCTCTAAAACTAGTTGCAAAGGAACTAGTCTGTGTGCCACTATTAATTCAGCAGGAAGAACACCCCGAAAGGACCACCGAAATGAACACCAAGACCACCCAGATCCACGTCGATCACGGCACCGTCAAGCGCCTCGGCGACTGGACCGACGCGACCGCCTTCGACGTCACCGTCCGCTACGGCAGCGCCGTCATCGACCTGCGTTCACCGCAGCTGGCCGGCGACGGCGATATCGAGGTGCACGTGAACCTCGACCACGCCATGGTCAAGCTGCTCGTCGCGGACGACGCCGTCATCGACCAGTCGGCGCTCGCCTGGACCGGCCGCGGCCGGGTGAAGGATTTCGCCCGCCCGCAGCAGGCGGCCGGCCGCGTCATCCGGCTCATCGGCACCAGCACCACCAGCGAATTCCGCGTCCACCGCGGCGGCATCGCGGTGCTGTCGGCGATGTTCTCCCGCGAGTTCTTCGAAGACGCCCGCCGGGCTAACCGCGAAGGGCGCACCCCGACCCTCGCCGACCCGGCCAACGCCCCCCGTTGACCGAAAACGCAAGAATGTCCCGGACTTTCGTGTCCGGGACATTCTTTGTTCAGGCGGGTATCGGTTCGGAACCTGTGTTCTGCCAAACGGTTCCGCGGCGTTCGTAGGAGATCAGTTGTTCGACTGCGTGCGCGACTCGTGGCCCGAGTTCGCGTTCCAGCAGATACAGCCCGACGTCCAGTCCGGAAGTCGCACCGGCGCCGCAGATCACGTCGCCGTCATCGATGACCCGGGCGGGGACGGCGGTCGCGCCGGTCCGGGCGAGCGCTTCCATGCCCAATGGATGCGTGGTCGCCGGGCGGCCGGCGAGCAGACCGGCGAACCCGAGTAGCAGCGAACCGCCGCAGATGCCGACGACGGTCACGCCCGATCGATCGACGGATTCCTTCAGCAGGGCGGGTAATTCGGTGTCGAGAGCACGGGTGAGCACGGTCAGGACCGAGCCGTCGCCGTGGTCGTCCGCGTCCGTCGGCATCCGGCCCATCCCGCCGGGCACGATCACCATGTCCGCGCGCTGCGGTGCCAGCTTTCCGGTGGCCCACAACGAAATCGGGGGCACGCCGCTGGGTACCTCCCGCGCGCCCTCGGCGGATACCAGTTCGACCTCCAGCAGGCCGCCGGTGACCGTGCCGCCCGCGCCGAGTATCTCGAACGGCGCGATCACGTCCATCGGGTCGAATCCATCGAACAGCACGAATTGTGCGAGCATCGGAATCTCCTTCTACCTCAGGTGATTACGACGCTAGGTGCCGTGCGGGCGGTCGAGAAGTAGCTCGATCGTCAGCTTCCGACGGATTCTCGCCAGCCGGCTTGCGGGCGAATCGGTTACTTGACGCGGGCCAGGAAAGCGTCGATGGCAGCCCACATCTGGGGGTTGATCTGGGTGTGCTTGCCGGTGCCGGTGACCGTCTGGAAGTCGACGCCGTTGGCGGCGAACTGCGCGGCCAGGGTCGCGTGCAGCGGCGACGGCACGGTGGTGTCGGTGGCGTTGACCAGCAGCAGGATCGGCGCGTCGTAACCGCTGACCGGCACCGTCAGGTAGGACTCGTACGCGGCCCGGACCCGGCTGTCGGACAACGGCTTCGACAGCAGCTCGCCGATGCCGACGCCGTCCACCCGTGCCTCGATCTCCGGCTTGCACATGGTGCCGATGTCGTCGAGCAGCTGACGTCCGACCGGGCTCAGATACTGGTTGAAGTCGATGTCCGGTCGCGCGGCCCGGAATCCGGCGAAGATGCTGGACAGGAAGCCGAGCGTTTCCGCGGTGCCGGGAATCGTGGGGATGGCGGGACTCGCGATGGGCAGCACCTTTTCCACATCCGACTCCGGGTCGACCGCGATGGTGCCGCGGTAATCGAGATCGGCGGCATAGCTCGATTGCCGGTGGCCGGTGCCGAGCGCGGCCTGCCCGCCCTGGGAGAGGCCCATCGTGGCCCAGGTCCGGGACAGCTCGGGGTGCGCGGAACGTGCGGCAAGCAGGATGTCGATGGTCGCGGTCGCCTCGGTCTGCAACTCCAGGTACGGGTGCGGACCGGTGTCGAACAGGCCCAGTCCGAGATAGTCCGGCGCCACCACCGCGAAGCCCTGGCCGACCAGGCGCCGCATGATGTCGTCTTCCTCGGCGTGCCAGTGCGAGTTCGGCGCGGTGCTCGGATCGGATTCGCCGCCGCAGCCGCGGCCCAGCCCGGTCGTCCCGTGGTCGAACGCGATCACCGGCCACCCGCCCGGCGGCGGCGTGCCGTTCGGGATGAACAGCGCCCCGCTGGCCTGCTTCGGGGTGCCGTCCGATCCGGCCGTCCAGTAGGTGATCACCGATCCGTTCGGCATCGGCCGCCAGCCGCCGGCCTGCGGAGTTGCCGCGATCAGCATCCCCGGGGTTTCCGCGGCGGCCGGTGCCGCCTGCAACCCGAGCAGGACACTTGCCGAGACCGTGGCCATTGCCACCGAACTCTTCCAACCACGAGTAACGCGCATCGTAGACGCCTCCTTGTTGCTGGACGTGCGTCCAGTTCGAGAGCAGCTTATGGCGAGTGTGGAGCGACAACATCGGTCGATGGCAAATTGTAAGCAAACCCACGTTACCTGGGCGTTCGCGGGTTACTGCGGTCCATGCAGCTCGATCGCGGCGGCGCGGAATGCCTCGGCGGTCCTGGCCGCGGCCTCGCCGAGTGGCGACGGGAGATGGGCGAGCAGGAGCCGGCGTTGCTCCTGCGGGCCACCGCGGACCGGCAGGACGCGCACGCCGGGTAGTACGGCGGGGGCGAGGAGGGCCGGGATGGTGGTCAATCCGCAACCGGCGGCGACCAGTTGGAGTTTGGCGAGCCAGTCGCGGGCGGTGTGCGCGATCTCGGGGCGTTCGTCCAAACCGGGCCAGACGCCCATCAGCCGGTCATCGCTGGTGTTCGGCCCGGCGATCCACTGCTGACCGTGCAGGTCGGCGACGTCGATGTAGTCGCCGCGTGCCAGCGGATGGCCGGCGGGCAGGGCTATGCACAGGCTGCGCTCGGTGAGGGTGTGCAGAACCAGCGCCGGCGACTCGGTGTCCGGCGGCCGGAACGGCGGCATGGAAGCGAGGAGGGCCAGGTCGACGCTGCCCGCGCGCAGTGCGCGCACCAACGCGGGCGTGCTGCCCTCGCGGCTGTGGACGGTGATGCCGGGATGCGTCTGCCGCAGCGCCGCGATGGCCTTCGGCAGCAGGGCGGCGCCGGCGCTGGGGAACCAGCCCACCCGAACCGTCGCCGCCTGGGCGGGCAGTCCCGACAACTCGCGGGCGGTCACCTCGATCTGATCGAGCACCGCGCTCGCTCGCCGCAACACGAGATGCCCTGCCGCCGTAAGCTTTACCCCCTCCCGGTGCCGCTCCAGCAGTTCCGCGCCCGCCAGCTTCTCGATCGAGGCGATCTGCCGCGACACCGCGGACTGTGTGTAGCGGAGCGATCCCGCAGCCGCGGTGAAGGTGCCCTGCTCGGCGACCGCGCGGAAAACGCGCAACGCGGTCAGCGACACATCGGTGAAATCCATGACTTCAACGCATACCAGATGTGCCTAAATCTCGTTGGACGCATGGATGGCGGCTTCCTAGCTTGGAGTCATGAACGCTGCACGCACAGCCCTGGTGACCGGGGCGAATCAAGGTCTGGGCCGGGCACTTGCCGAGGGCCTGGCGACCCGAATGGACCCGGCGGACCTGGTGTTGCTCACCGGCCGCAACCCGCAGCGGGTCGCGGCCGCAGTGGCCGAAATCGCCGCTGCCCCGAACACTCGCAGCCGGGTCGAGGGCCGGGTGCTCGACGTCGCCGACGCCGGCGCGATCGCCGCCCTCGCCGCCGAACTGCGCGAGACCCAGGGCGGAGTGGACATCGTGCTCTCCAACGCCACCACCCGGCTGCTGCCGGATCAGTCCCAGTCCGCGATGGCCGACGAGTACATCGACGTCGCCAACACCGCCACCCATTCGATCCTGCGCGCCTTCGCCCCGATCCTGCGCCCCGGCGGCCGCCTGCTGGTCGTGGCCAGCTCGCTCGGCACCCTCGGCCACCTGCCCGAGCGACTGCGCCCGCTGTTCGACCACGCCACCCTCGACCAGGTCGAGTACGCCGTCGAATCCTGGCGCAGCGCAATCCATGCCAAGACGGCGGAGGAGGCAGGCTGGCCGCGCTGGCTGAACATCCCGTCGAAGGTCGCCCAGGTCGCCGCGGTCCGCGCGGTGGCCGCCGAACGCCGTGACCACGATCTGGCCACCGGCACCCTGCTCGCCGCGGTCTGCCCCGGCATGGTCGACACCGCGACCTCGCGCCCCTGGTTCAGCGACTTCAGTCACGCCCAGACTCCCGCCGAAGCCGCCCGTGCCGTACTGGATTTGGCGCTGACCCCGGGCGTCGACCCGGACCGGTACGGCGAGCTGATCCGCTTCGGCGAGGTCGTCCCGTGGTACTCCGGCGCCCCGCTGACCGAACAGGATCAACTGCTCACCCCGTGAGTCAGGCGATGCCGAAATCCTTGATCTTGCGATAGATGGTGGCCCGCGACATGCCCAGTGCCGCGGCCGCTTCGGACTTGCTGCCGCCGTTCTCCTGCAAGCTGCGCACGATCGCGTCGCGCTCCAGCGCCTCGAGCTGGCTCAGCCTGCGCCGGGTCAGCGACCGGCACTGCGGCGGCAGCTTGTCCGCCTGGATCATGCCGGATCGTTGCACGGCAATGGTTTCGGCGAGGATCTGGCGCAACTGGGTGACGTTGCCCGGCCAGGGCAGCTTGCCGAGTTGGCGCATGGCGTCCGGGGCCAGCCGGACGTCGGCGCCCTTGGTGAGCTCGCGGAGCAGGAACGGGACCAGATCGTCGAGGTCCTCGATGCGATGCCGCAGCGCGGGCACGCCGACGGTGTGGGTGAAGAACGGCAGCAGCAGCGAGTCGACTGCGGGCGCGCGGGTGGCCGAATTCATCGTTGCCGCAATCCAGCCGCGGCCCGCGCAGGATTGCAAGATCTCGGCGAGCGGCTCGATCACGTCGGTGGGTAGTCGCTCCAGATCGGTGATCACGACATTGAATTCGTTGCTCGCGGTCTCGGCGCTCAAGGCGGAGAGCATGTGCTCGGCATCGGCGAACTCTGAGGTGCGCAGCACCCGGACCATCTTGTCCGCACTGACGTGCGCGGCTACCGACCGCGCGAGTCGCGTTCGCCCCGAACCTTTTTCGCCGTCCAGCACCACCCACTCACGATCGCGGCAGCAGCGCTCCACCTGCTGGCAGCTGCGCCGCCACGAACTGCTGCGGCCCGCGACGCCGGGCACCGTGAAGGTGGCCTGCCCGATCGTGCGCCGCACGGCACGATCCGCGGCGAGCTGGACGTGCAGCACGACACCGCGTAACCCGCCGCGCACCAGAATCCTTTCTACCGCAGTAACTTTGGTGGTGTGCCCGCTCGGCAACTGCGCGACGAGTGTGTCGACGGCGCTGGCGCCGCCCGCGAGATCGGCCGAAAGTTCCAGCAGCGCAACCTGATCGTGCGCGTCCAGCGCGTGCCGCAGGTATTGGTTCATCAACACCACATCGCCGCCGATGGCCAGCACGCCGAGCGGATACCGCCGGCATTGGCGCAGATAGGTTTCCAGCAGCGCGGTCTCGCTCTCGCTGGCCAGCGAGCTGAGCCGATCCTCGATCTGACTGCTCGCACTCTTGGCCAGGGTGAACAGCAGCGGATCGGATCGGCTTGCCCAGCAGGTCAAGTCGATCACCCCGAGCACCGCCCTGGTCAGCGGGTGCCGGATCGGCGAGCCCGCGCAGGCCAGCCTGCCGAGCGTGCCCAGATAGTGTTCGCCGCCGCGAATGAAGGTGGGGCTGGCGGTTTCCAGCGTGGTGCCGATGCCGTTGGTCCCCACGAACGTCTCGGCGTAGCTGTATCCGGGGGCGAGCTGCACGCTGTCCAGCAGGTGCATGATCGTCACCTCGGAGGCATACCGCTCCAGCACCAGCCCGTCCGACGAGGTCAGGATGACGCTGACCGTTTGCGCCGCAAGATCATTCGCGAGCCGCTGCAACACCGGGGCCGCGGCATTGGTGAGCGGTGAGTCCAGATTCGGGTCGCGCACGTACGGCAGCTCCACCCGGTCCGGGTGGATGCGCAGCGCGCGTGAGCGACGCCAGGAATCGAGCACGGTGCTGCGTACCGGCAGGGTGTCCACCGGTTCCGCGGTCAAGAACCGTTCCCTGGCTTGCCGCAGGCTGACAACGGCATCGACATGGGGGTCCGACATTGCTCTCACCTCGAAACTGACCAGCCGTAGTCCACGCTAGCCGCGTCTCAATGTGCGACGCGTCTCAGATTGAGACGTCCAGCCTAACCCTTTCGCTGTGTCATAGGTCACAGGAAGCGTGTGCAGCAGCCACAGCAGGAGGAAGACGTTGAGCAGGCAAAGCCTGAGCAAGGCTCACAAGAAGATCACCGAACTGTCGTGGGAACCGACCTTCGCGACACCGGCCACCCGGTTCGGCACCGACTACACATTCGACAAGGCGCCGAAAAAGGATCCGCTGAAACAGATCCTGCGCTCCTACTTCCCGATGGAGGAGGAGAAGGACAACCGGGTCTTCGGCGCGATGGACGGGGCCATCCGCGGCAACATGTTCCGTCAGGTACAGCAGCGGTGGATGGAATGGCAGAAGCTGTTCCTCTCGATCATCCCGTTCCCGGAGATCTCAGCGGCCCGCGCGATGCCGATGGCCATCGACGCGGTCCCGAATCCGGAGATCCACAACGGCCTCGCGGTGCAGATGATCGACGAGGTCCGGCATTCGACGATCCAGATGAATCTCAAGCGCCTCTACATGAATCACTACATCGACCCGGCCGGGTTCGATATCAGCGAGAAGGCGTTCGCCAACAACTACGCGGGCACCATCGGCCGCCAGTTCGGCGAGGGCTTCATCACCGGCGACGCGATCACCGCGGCGAACATCTACCTGACCGTGGTCGCCGAAACCGCCTTCACCAACACCCTTTTCGTCGCGATGCCCTCGGAGGCGGCAGCCAATGGCGATTACCTGCTGCCGACGGTGTTCCACTCGGTGCAGTCCGACGAGTCGCGGCACATCTCCAACGGCTACTCGATTCTGTTGATGGCCTTGGCCGATGAGGACAACCGGCAACTGCTCGAGCGCGACCTGCGCTACGCCTGGTGGAACAACCACTGCGTGGTGGACGCCGCGATCGGCACCTTCATCGAGTACGGCACCAAGGATCGGCGCAAGGATCGCGACAGCTACGCCGAGATGTGGCGGCGCTGGATCTACGACGACTACTACCGCAGCTACCTGATCCCGCTGGAGAAGTACGGCCTGACCATCCCGCACGACCTGGTCGAGGAGGCGTGGAACCGGATCGTGAACAAGGGCTACGTGCACGAGGTGGCCCAATTCTTCGCCACCGGTTGGCCAGTCAACTACTGGCGCATCGATCCGATGACCGACCAGGACTTCGAATGGTTCGAGGAGAAGTACCCGGGTTGGTACAACAAGTACGGCGTCTGGTGGGAGAACTACAACCGCCTGCGCTACCCCGGCCGGAACAAGCCGATCGCGTTCGAGGACGTCGACTACCAGTACCCGCACCGCTGCTGGACCTGCATGGTGCCGTGCCTGATTCGCGGTGACATGGTGACCGAGAAGGTGGACGGTCAGTGGCGCACGTACTGCTCGGAGACCTGCGCGTGGACCGACATCAAGGCGTTCCGCCCGGAGTACGAGGGCAGGCCGACGCCGAACATGGGCCGGCTCACCGGTCATCGCGAATGGGAAACCCTGCACCACAACCAGGATCTCGCCGACATCGTGCAGAACCTCGGTTATGTGCGCGACGACGGCAAGACCCTGATCCCGCAGCCGCACCTGGATCTGGACGATCCGAAGAAGCTGTGGACGCTGGATGACCTGCGCGGCATCAACTTCCAGAGCCCGAACGTGCTCTTGAACGAGATGTCGGACGCCGAGCGCGCGGCGCACGTCGCCGCGTACACGGCCGGTGGTCCAGGCGGTCGCCCGGCCGAGGTCGCCTGATCCCATCGACCGTCCGGTGCCTGCGTGCTCGTCCGCGAGCGCAGGCACCGGGCCCCATCCGAGGAGTTTCCCGTGGGGGACACCCATCGCATCCGGTTCGAGCCGGTCGAACTGGAGATCGAGGTCGACGAGAACGAGACAATCCTGGATGCGGCCTTCCGCCAAGGGGTTTCGCTGATGCACGGCTGCCGCGAGGGGCAGTGCTCGGCGTGTAAATCGTTCCTGCTCGACGGCGACATCCAGATGGATCGCTACTCCACCTTCGCGCTCGCCGACTACGAGAGCGAGGAAGGGTATGTGCTGCTGTGCAAGTCGCATGCCTACAGCGACTGCGAGATCGAGCTGATCAACTTCGACGAGGACGAGTTGCGCAACGCGGTTCCGCTGCAACAACTCCGGACCCGCATCGTCGCCTTGACCGACCTGACGCACGACATCGTGTCGCTGGAAGTGGAGCTGATCGAGCCCGCGGCCTACACCTTCAAGCCGGGGCAGTACTCGGACGTGATGATCCCCGGCACCGAGGAGCATCGCTCGTTCTCGATGGCGACCACGCCGACCGACTCCGGCCGGCTGCAATTCATCATCAAACGCTATCCGGGCGGGCGCTTTTCGGGCCTGCTGGCGGGCGAGCTCGCGGTCGGCGACGAACTGCGGCTGCGCGGTCCGTACGGCTCGTTCACCGTCAAGAAGGACTCCGAGCGCGACATCGTCTGCATCGGCGGCGGGGCGGGGATGGCGCCGATCCTGTCGCTCCTACGTCATCTGGTCGAGATCGGCAGCGCCAGGCCGGTGCATTACTACTACGGCGCCCGCACCGCCGCCGACCTGTTCTATCTGCCCGAGCTCGCCCGGCTCGGCGACCAGCTGACCGACTTCACCTTCGTCCCGGCGCTTTCCGAAGACACCACCGCGGACTGGGCCGAAATGGGTGTCGCGGACGGCGATTTCGGCTTCGTCACCGACGTGGTCGATCGGCGCGAACCCGACCTGACCGAGTCCGAGATCTACCTCTGCGGACCGCCGCCCATGGTCGATGCCGCGATGCGGATGCTCGACGGCAAAGGGGTTGCGCGCGAACGGATCCACTTCGACAAGTTCACCACGACGATTCCGCAGACCTGATTCCAGAGAAAGAGAGAACCGATTATGACCGCACCCGCCGAGCCCGCGACGAAATCGGAGCGCAGTTTCCCCAAGCCGGAATTCACCGACGCCGAAGCGGGCGCCCTGGAGTTCCCCAGCTCGGGCAGCCGTTCCTACAACTACTTCACCCCCGCGAAGCTGCGGGCCACCACCTACGAGGACGTCACCTTCGACGTGCAGCCCGATCCGGCCCGCCATCTCAGCCAGGGCTGGATCTACGGCTTCGGCGACGGCCCGGGCGGCTACCCGCACGAGTGGACGGCGCTGAAATCCACCGACTGGCACAAGTTCCGCGACCCGAACGAGGAGTGGGAGCAGACGATCTACCGCAACAACGCCAATGCGGTGCGGCAGATCCAGCAGAACCTCGACAACGCGAAACTAGCCGACGCCTACAACTCGTGGACGCCGGCCTGGACCAAGTTCGTCGAGCGCAACCTCGGCGCCTGGATGCACGCCGAGCACGGCCTCGGCCTGCACGTCTTCATGGCCGCGCAGCGTTCGGCCCCGACCAACATGATCAACAACGCGATGGCGGTGAATTGCGCGCACAAGCTGCGCTTCGCCCAGGATCTCGCGCTGTACAACCTGGACCTGAGCGAATCACTCAGCGGCTTCGACGGTTCCGCGCATCGCGCGGTCTGGCAGGACGACGCGGTCTGGCAGGGTGTCCGGCGCAATGTCGAATTGCTCACCGCCGCAGGCGATTGGGCCGAGGCGCTGTTCGCGACCAACGTCGTCTTCGAACAGCTGGTCGGCGTGCTGTTCCGCAGCCATCTGGTCATGCAGATAGCGGCCCGCAACGGCGACTACGTCACGCCGAGCCTGGTCGGCTCCGGTGAGCACGACTACAACCGCGACCTCGGCTACTCCCGGGCGCTGTTCGCGCTGCTCACCCGGGACGAGGAGCACGGCGCGCACAACCGCGAGGTGCTCGGCGGCTGGCTGGCGAAGTGGGTGCCGCTGAGCATCGCGGCCGCCCGTGAGCTGCAACCGATCTGGTCGCAGCCGCAGGAACGGACCATCCCGTTCGCCGAATCGTTCGAAGCCGCCAAGTCCGGCCTGCGCAGCGTGCTGGCCGATCTGGATCTCGACCAGCCCGAGGAGCTGAACCGATGAGTACTGCAATGGAATTCGGCACCGGAGTCGGGTCGTCGAACATGTGCGGCATCACCCTGATGAACAACCAGAACGGTTACGTCGTCGCGGAAGTGATGGGCCGCAAGGACGGGGTGAAGATCACCGAGTACCCCTCGATGATCCGGGTCGACGGTAATCGCGTGCTCACCTTCGATTTCGAGGAGATCACCGACGCGCTCGGCACCGAGTTCACCCTGTCCGACTTCGAGGAGATCATGTCCACCCACTACGGGCGGATGGTCCATTTCGACGACCGGACAATGCTTTTCGCCAATCCTGAGGACGCCGCCGAGTACATCGATTTCGACTTGAAACCGGTGCAGTGACCCACAGCCCACAGACCCGTTGAGTATCGGAGCACCACCATGTACGAAAAGGACGGCGAGAAGTACTTCATCGTCGACGGCCACATCCACTTCTGGGACGGCGGCCCGAGCAATCAGAAGAACCGGTACGGCGCGGGCTTCACCGGCTGCTTCTACGACTACCACCGCAATCTCTCACCGGCCGACGAGGTTTGGACACTGGAGAAGTTCGGCAGCTATACCGAGGCCGATCTGATGCACGACCTGTTCGAGGTCGGCTATGTCGACAAGGGCATCTTCCAGCCGACCTATCTCACCGACTTCTACGTCAACGGGTTCAACACCACCGAACGCAATGGCGCACTCGCCGAGAAACATCCGGACCAGCTGATCACCAACGGCGCCTGGGATCCGCGCGACGGCGAGGCCGGCCTGGACAAGCTGGAGGCACTGCACCAACGCTGGAACCTGAAGGGCGTCAAGCTCTACACGGCCGAGTGGAAGGGAGAGTCCAAGGGCTACAAGCTGACCGACCCATGGAGCTACCGGTACCTGGAGAAGTGCGAACAGCTCGGCATCCGCAACATCCATATCCACAAGGGCCCCACCATCTACCCGCTCAACCGTGACGCCTTCGATGTCGCGGACGTAGACGACGTGGCGACCGCATTCCCCAATCTGAACTTCATCATCGAGCACGTCGGCCTGCCGCGGCTGGAGGACTTCTGCTGGATCGCGACCCAGGAACCTAACGTGTACGGCGGCCTGGCCGTCGCGATGCCGTTCATCCACACCCGCCCACGGTATTTCGCGCAGGTCATCGGCTAACTCCTGTACTGGCTCGACGAGAACCGGCTGACCTTC
>NZ_VXLC01000011.1 GCF_008704205.1 Nocardia colli
CAACGTGTACGGCGGCCTGGCCGTCGCGATGCCGTTCATCCACACCCGCCCACGGTATTTCGCGCAGGTCATCGGCGAACTCCTGTACTGGCTCGACGAGAACCGGCTGACCTTCGCCAGTGACTACGCGATCTGGAAGCCCGCCTGGCTGATCGAGAAGTTCGTCGACTTCCAGATCCCCGAGGACCTCCAGCCGGAGTACGGCACGATCAGCACGGAGGCGAAGAAGAAGATCCTCGGCCTGAATCTGGCCCGGCTGTACGGATTCGAGGTGCCAGGCGAGGTGCAGCCGTCGCACGACGGTCAGCCCGCCGATCGGGTGCCGGCATGACCACCGTCGCGCAGACGAAGACCGTTGCCGAGCGGGTGTGGGCCGCACTCGACACGGTGCGGGACCCGGAGCTGGACGAACCGGTCACCACCTTGCGGTTCGTCACCGAGGTGCGGGTGCTGGACGGGCGGGAAGTCGTGATCCGGCTGCGGTTGCCCGCCTACTTCTGCGCGCCGAACTTCGCGTATCTGATGGTCGCGGACGCCCATGACGCGGTCGCGGCGCTGCCGGAGGTCGATGCCGTCACGGTGCTGCTGGAGGACCATTTCGCCGCAGAGCAGATCAACGCCGGTGTGGCGGACGGCGCCGGGTTCACCGGCAGCTTCCCCGGCGAGGCGACGCGTGAACTCGACGAGCTGCGAAAGACGTTCCAGCGCAAGGCCTATATCGCCGCGCTGGAACGCGTCGTGCGCAAGCTGTCGGCGGCGGACCGAATGACCGACGCGCCATTGGAACTGACGCTCGGCGATGTGCCCGACGGGCGCGAGCGGACCTCGCTGTTACGTCGGCGCGCGGCCATCGGACTCGGAAACGATCCCGGCGCAATGCTTCTCGTAGACGAGCACGGCGCCGCGTTGCAGTCCGGCGACCTGGCGATCCGGCTGCGCTATGCCCGTGCGGTGCGGGTCAGCATCGAGGGCAACGCGCACTTCTGCCGTGGCCTGCTCGCCACCCGTTACGGCGAAACCTCCAGCACCACAACGTATGAGAACGGAGCAGGGCGATGAAGGCCGTGCAACTGGCCGCCTACGACTCGAAGCCGGAACTGGTCGAGGTCGCGGACCCGGTGATCGAGTCGCCCCTGGACGTGATCGTGAAGATCGGCGGGGCCGGCGTCTGCCGCACCGATCTGCACATCATCGAGGGGCAGTGGGAGCAGAAGAGCGGCGTCACGCTCCCGTACACGATCGGGCACGAGAACGCGGGCTGGATCGAAGCGGTCGGGCCCGCGGTGACCGGGTTGCGACCCGGCGATCCGGTGATCCTGCACCCGCTGATGACCTGCGGTCTCTGCCGCGCCTGCCGGGCCGGCGACGATGTCCATTGCGCCAGTTCGCAATTCCCGGGCATCGACACCAACGGTGGTTACGCCGAGTACCTGCGCACGAACGCCCGCGCGGTCGTGAAACTGGATTCGGCACTGGTGCCCGCCGATGTCGCGGCGCTCGCCGACGCCGGACTCACGGCCTACCACGCGGTTGCCAAGGCCGCTCGGGCATTGCGTCCCGGCGACAAGGCGGTGTTGATCGGTGCGGGCGGCTTGGGGCACATCGGCATTCAGGTGTTCGCGGCGTTGTCGTCCGCGGAAATGATCGTGGTGGACCGGTCCCCGGCTGCCCTGGCCTTGGCGCAGGAGATCGGCGCACACCACACGGTGCAGGCCGACGGAAACGAGGCCGCTGCCGTGCTCGAGCTCACCGGCGGCAACGGCGCCGAAGCGGTGATCGATTTCGTCGGCGAGGGTGGGGCGATCGAGGCCGGCGTCGCGATGCTGCGCCGGGCGGGCAACTACTACGTCATCGGCTACGGCGGCGTGCTCTCGGTCCCGACCATCGACATCATCTCGACCGAGATCAACTTCATCGGCAACCTCGTCGGCTCTTACAACGACCTGGTCGAGCTGATGGTGCTCGCCGCGCAGAACCGGGTGCGGCTGCACACGACGCGGTACGCGCTGGACGACTTCGCTGCCGCGCTGCGCGATCTGGACGCGGGCCGGGTCCGCGGCCGGGCGATTCTCGTTCCGTGACACGGCATTTCGACAACTGAACTTCGACCAAAGGTGTGTGCGATATGGCCAAGGAACTGCGCTTCGGCGCGAACGCCCGCGGGCTGCTCGAACAAGGTGTGAACGCCGTCGCGGACGCGGTGAAGGTGACGCTCGGGCCGAAGGGCCGCAACGCGGTGCTGGAGAAGCTCACCGGCGCGCCGACCATCACCAACGACGGCGTGACCATCGCCAAGGAGATCCAGCTGCGCGATCCATTCGCCAATATGGGCGCGCAGCTGGTCAAAGAGGTGGCGACCAAGACCAACGGGGTGGCCGGCGACGGCACCACCACCGCGACCGTGCTGGCCCAGGCGATGGTGCGCGAAGGCCTGCGCGCCGTGGCCGAGGGCGCGAATCCGATCCAGCTCAAGCGGGGTATCGAGCACGCGACGGCAGCGGTCGTCGAGCTGCTGCGCGAGCGCAGTCGCAGCATCACCGAGGAGGCGGAGCTGCGGCACGTGGCGATGCTCTCGGCGAACAACGACAGCGAGATCGGCGACGTCATCGCGGCGGCGCTGGCCCGGGTCGGTGTGAATGGTGTTGTGAGCGTGGAGGAGTCGCCGCGGCTCGGTCTCGGGCTCGGGTACATCGACGGACTCGAATTCGACCACGGTTACCTCTCGCCGTACTTCGTGACCGACAAGGACCGGATGGAGGCGGTCCTGGACAACGCGTACGTGCTGCTGACGAACCAGAAGATCTCCACGGTTCAGACGCTGATGCCGGTGCTCGAGCAGGTGCAACGCGCCGGGCGGCCGCTGGTGATCCTCTGCGAGAACATGGACGGCCCGGCATTGAGCATGCTGGTGACCAACAATGTGCACGACACGTTCCGCTCGGTGGTCGTGCGCGCACCCGGCTTCGGACATCGGCGGGTCGCCGAATTGGAGGATCTCGCAACGGTTCTCGGCGGCACCGTGGTGAGTGCCGACTCCGGTGTCGCGCTGGAGAACATCCGGGTCGAGCACCTCGGCCAGGCGCGGAAGGTGACCGTCACCGAACGCTCGACCACGCTGGTCGACGGGGCGGGCGCGCCCGACGACGCCAAGGCGCGCATCGCTCAGCTCGAGCGTGAACTCGAACGGGCCGAGAACGAGCACGATCAGGACAACCTGAAGCTGCGCATCGCCCGGCTGTCCGGGTCGGTCGCCGTCGTGCACGTCGGCGCGGCCACCGATGTCGAGCTGAAGGAGAAGCTGCACCGGGTGGAGGACTCGCTGTCGGCGACGCGGGCGGCGATGGAGGAGGGGGTGGTCGCCGGCGGCGGCACCGCGCTGCTCCAGGCCCAACCGGCGCTGGACCTGCTCGAACTCACCGGCGATGCCGCCGAAGGGCGGGAGATCGTGCGGCGTGCGGTCGAGGAACCGTTGCGCTGGATCGCGATCAATGCCGGTTACGACGGGGACGAGGCCGTGGCGACCGTGTCGAAGCTGCCCGTCGGGCACGGATTCAACGCGATGACCGACGCCTACGTCGACATGTTCGACGCGGGGGTGATCGATCCGCTCAAGGTCACGCATTCGGCCCTGCGCAGTGCCGCGTCGATTGCCGCGCTGCTGCTGACCACCGAGACGCTGATCGTCGAGGAGATCATGGTCAACCCAGGCGCGATCATCGCGCCCGGATTCGGTGACCTGGCCGAGGGGCTCGTTCGGCCCTCCAACATCTACTGATCGTCCGACAATGGGGTGTTCGTCACGATCGCCGCCCGGCCGACCGCAGTGGGTCGGGCTGTGTCGCGGCAGCCCGACTACCGCAGGAGCGTCATGATCTTCATCGTCGTCAAGTTCAAGACCAAGCCGGAGTGGACGGACCGGTGGCTCGAGCTCGTCGGGCCGTTCACGGCGCTGACTCGTGCCGAGGCGGGGAATCTGTGGTTCGAGTGGTCCCGCAGCGTCGATGACCCGGCCGAATTCGTTCTGGTGGAGGCGTTTTTCGATCAGGCGGCCGGCGAGGCGCACGTGAACAGCGCCCATTTCAAGGCCGCGGTAGCCGAATTGCCGCAGGCGCTCGCGTCGACGCCGAAGATCATCAGCCGGACCATCGACGGGACCGATTGGTCGGCGATGGGGGAAATGACCGTGGAGTGACCGCTATTCGGGCGACTTCGCGCGCCGGGTGAGGGTGAGTGCTTGCCGTCGGTGCTCGTCGGCTTGCGGCTTGCCGAGTGCGGTGGCGAGTTCGGCGAGGTAGTGGGCGACCGGTTCCAAGGTGATCAGGCCGCTGCCTGCTCCGGCGAGTTCGGTTGCGGCGGGGAGTAATCGGTCGTAGCAGTGGCGCATGGCCGGTTCGTCGCCGAGGGTGAGGGCGGCGCGGGCGTGCAGGCACGTGCGTAGTTCGAGCAGGAGGTCGCGGGGGGAGTCGGGGACGGCTTTCAGTGCTGCGGCTGCTTCGTCGCGAAGTCCGTTGGCGGAGAGGATGATCGGGCGGACCCACGGTTCGTAAGGGCCCCATGCAGCGGTTGGGTCGTCGGGCGGCATGCCGTGCTGGAGTCGCAGGCAGAGCAGGGCGAGAGGGAGGAGACCCTGCTCGACGCCGGGCATTCCGCTGCCGGTGAGCAGCTTGGCGGCGGCGCGGTAGGCCGTCTCGGCTTTGGACTGATTGCCGGTGAGCGCGATGCGTAGGGCGGCATACCAGTGGGTGAAGACGCCGACCATCGGTAGTTCGTAGTCGGCCGCGAGGTGGTCCGCGGCCCCTGCATGGGCGTCGGCTGATTTGAGATTTGCTGTTGCGCATGCTGTTTGAATGCCGATGAGGTGGCCGAGGACCTCGAAGGTGGGCAGTCGATGCTGTCGGCCGAGTGCGATGAGTTCGTCGCCGATGCGGGCGCGTTCCGGGCTCAGGCCGGTGCGGTGGAAGGTGTGAATGAAGCGGCCGTTGAGGGCGAAGGCCAGGAGGGCGGGATCGTCGAGTTCGCGGGCGATCGTTTCCGCTTCCGCGGCGGCATGGAGTCCGCGATCGTCTGCGGCGCCGCGCAGTTCGAGGGCGATTGTTGTGCATAACCTGGCGCGCAGCTCGCGGTGTTCGGCGGGGAGGGCGGCGAGGGTGCGTTCGGCGGCGGTGACGATGTGGGCCGCAAGGTCGGGATCGTCGTTGGTGGTCCAGATGGCGGGGATGTCGAAGGAGCTGATCACGCGTGCGGCGCGGACCGGATCGGCCCATTGTTCGGCCTGCGTGACGGCCAGTTCGCGGTAGGTGCGGGCCTCGGCGAGATCGCCGGTGACCGCCGATGTTCGGGCGAGGCCGGTGATCGCGTCGAGTCGTGCGGACGGGTCCGGTTCGGGCATTCGGTCGAAGGCGTCGAGTGCTGCGCGCCATTGCCTGGCAGCCTCGCCGAGTGCGAATCCGTGTTCGGCCTCGAGTGCCGCGGCGCTGGCGTATCGGGCGGCGCTCGGTGCGGTCGCGCGGCTTTGTGCACGGATGAAGTGGTGGGCCAAGACGGAAACATCTGTGGTGCTGATCTTTTCGAGCAGACGGCCGATCTCGCCATGCCACTGTGCTCGGCGTGGTCCGCTGATGTCGCGGTAGACAGTGTCGCGAACCAAGGCGTGGGTGAAGCGCAGCGAACCATCGGACTGTTCGGTGAACAGACCTGCTGCCAAGGCGATTTCGAGGCTGTCGAGCGCGCCGGTGTTGCCCGCCAGGTCGATGAGGATCTCGCGGTCGACGTCTTCGCCGAGTACGGAAGCCTGCTGGACCAGGGTTTGCGCGGACTGCGGCAGGATGGTCAGGCGATGCCGGATGACCTCGCGGACGCCCGGCGGGACGGCGTCGAATGCGTCGGGTCCTTCGTCGCGGAGCAGACGGGCCAGCTCGCGAACGAAGAAGGGATTTCCATTGCTGCGCCGGTGAATTCGGGAGCCGTCACGTTCGGCGATATCCGGTCCGGCGATCTCGCGTACCAAGGTGGTGGTGTCGTCCTCGGACAGGCCGCTCAGATACACGCGAACGGGTTCGAAGGGTGCCATCTTGCCCAGAGTGGTGGTGAGTTCGGTGCTGATCTCGGTGCTGCGGTACGTCGCCAATACGAGTACCGGGCCTGGTATACCCCCGGTGACCAGGGCGGAGAGCAGGTCGAGGGTTTCCGCACCGGCATTGTGGATGTCGTCGAAGACCAGCAGAATCGGCGTGCGTCGCGATACCGACGCCAGGTAGTCGGCCGCTGCGCGATGAAACAGAAAGCGCGCCTCGGCCGGATCTGTGGTCGCGACCTGGTCCGGCCAGGTGCTCGCCGCATGATCCGCTGCGGTCAGGGTGGCGAGAATCCTCGTCCACGCCCAGCCGGGCGGGACACCTAGATCCGCTGGGCTCTCGCCGCGCGCGGTGAGCCACCCATTGCCGGTCAATGCAGACGAAACCTGTTCGGTGAGTGTGCTTTTGCCAGCACCGGCCTCACCGGCGAGTAATGCCAATCGCACGCGTCCGTGTCGGGCGGCATCGTCGGCGGCGTGTTGGATCGCCGTGAACTCCAGCCGACGCCCGACGAAACCCCTTCCAGGCGAGGAAGTTCGGGCGTTCGGCAGCAGACGTGGTGCTTGGGCCAGGATGTCGGCCTCGGCCCGCTGGAGTTCCGGTCCAGGGTCTGCGCCTAGTTCGGTGCGCAAGAGGTGACGGATACGGCGCAGCGCGGCCAGGGCGTCGCTCTGCCTGCCGGATCGGTAGAGCGCGACCGCGAGCAACTCCCACGCGTGTTCGCGCAAAGAATGCTCGGCGAGCAGGGAATTCAACGCGGGCACAGCTTCCGCGGGTCGTGCCAGTTCGATCAGTGCGGCAGCGCGGTGTTCGGCGGCGAGCAAGCGCAGCCCGTCGAGCCGGTCGACTTCGGCACGCGCCCAACCTTGTTCGGCGAATTCCGCGTATGGCGGACCTTGCCACAGCGCCATTGCCGCGTCGGCGGTCGACAGTGCCCGGTCGAAGTTTTCCATCGTGAGCAGTTCGGCGGCCCGGACGACGGCGGCTTCGAACTGGTCCGCGTCCACCGCGTCCGGCTCGGTGCGCAGCGCGTATCCGGGTGTGACCGTCACCAGCACCTCGGCCGGCGTGCGCGGCGCGCGGTCGGGTTCGAGCGCCCGCCGCAGATCCGCGACGAACGTTTGAATCGCCCCCACCGCACCCTGCGGCGGCCGTTCCCACAGGTCATCGATCAGCTGATCCACCGAGACCATCCGCCCCCGCGCGACCAGCAATCGCGCCAGCACCGCGCGATGCTTCGGCCCTTTCAACGGCAGTGGCCGGCCGCCGCGTTCGGCGCCGATCGGCCCGAGCACGCCGAAACGAAGATGCGTCACGACGCCGTACTCAGTCGCTGCTGACCAGTTGCTGAGTGCGGGCGAAAAGACTGTCTGGCGTCACCAGCGAACACCGGAAGGACACCTCATGACACCGAAGATTACCGGATTCGACTACCAGCGGATCGCGGTCGCCGACCAGGTCGAACTCAATGTCGCGGTGGGCGGCGCGGGCAGTCCCGTCGTGCTGCTGCACGGCTTCCCGCAGACCCATCTGATGTGGCGGCACGTCGCCGCAGACCTGGCCGCCGACCACACCGTCATCTGCCCTGACCTGCGCGGTTACGGCGACAGCGACAAGCCCGCCGAGACCGGGAGCACCTACTCGAAGCGCACCATGGCCGCCGACGTCGTCGCGGTCGCCAAGGCTCTCGGCCACGAGCGATTCGCGCTGGCCGGCCACGACCGCGGTGCCCTCGTCGCCATCCGCGCCGGCCTCGACCACCCAGACACCGTCACCCACCTGGCCTCCCTCGACGTCCTGCCCACCCTCGACATGTGGGACGTCATGCACGGCGTCACCGCCGCCGTCGGCTTCCACCTCTACCTGATGGCCCAACCCCCCGGCCTGCCCGAACAAATGATCGCCGCCACCCCCGACGCCTTCTTCGGCCACTTCCTCGACATCTGGACCCGCGACCCCGCCGCCATCCCACCCGAATTCCGCGCCGCCTACCTGCGCGCCAGCGCCGCCGCCGTCCCCAGCATCGTCGCCGACTACCGCGCCTCCGCCGGCCTCGACCTCGACCACGACCGAACCGACCGCGCCGCAGGCAACCACCTCCGCATGCCCGTCTCGGTCCTCCAACAGGATTGGGGCGCAGCGCTCGGCTTCGACGCCGAATCTCTTTGGCGCGCTTGGGCTCCCGACCTGAAGCACACCACGGTCAGCTGCGGCCATTTCATGGCCGAGGAATCCCCGGCCACCGTCACCGAGGCGCTGCGCGAGCTGCTGAACCGCTGATGCGGCTAGCGCTGATGCGCAGTCCCGTTCTGCCGGAAATCGGCGAACTCGGGGCTTCGGGTCAGGCCCAGGCGGCGGCGAGGCGTTGGGCGTGGCCGCGGAGGGCGCGCAGTGGTGGGGGAGCGTTTCCGGTGATGACGATGAGGACGACCGGGCCGCATAGTTCGGCGACGGCGAGTTGGTCGTCGGGGAGGCCGGGGAAGTGCGGGCGGATGTGGTCCAGCACGGTGCGGGCCGGTTCGGCGAGCAGGTCGGCTTCGGCGACGAGCTTGCTCACCTCGGTGTCGTGCTGGGCTTCGCCGAGCAGGGCCCGGTAGGCCGCGCCGGCCGCCGAGGTGGTCAGGAATTGGGTGAGGGCGACCAGGAAGTCGGTGATCATCCGGACCGGGTCCGTGTGCACGGGGACGGTCAGTTCGCCGCGTGCGTCGTCGGCGCACGACTCGATCAGGATGTGCGCCTTGGTCGGCCACCACCGATAGACGGTCTGCCGGCCGACACCGGCGTGTTCGGCGATGCCCTTCATGGTCATCGCCGAATAGCCGATCTCGACCAGCAGATCGTCGACCGCGTGCAGGACGGCGAGCCGAGCGGTCTCGCTGCGCGGACGCCCCGGGGTGGCAGGTTTCCTCACGCCGCCAGCATATGGGGTCATCGTGCACCGTTTATCCGACGCGGCCGAGCCCCCGCGCGGTCATTGCCGGTACGCACCGTTCTCGATGTCCTCGATCAGGGTCGGCCCGGTCGGCACCCACGGGACGGTCGCGCGGGTGAGCTCGCTCGACGCCGTCATGGACAGCCCGAAGAAGTGGCCGACGATGCCGAAGTGCGCGTCCGCGTCCTGCGGATCGATCGAGGTCACCGGGAGTTCGAGCGAACGGCCGAGCGCTTCCGCGATCGCGCGCGTGGTGATGGACTCCTCGGCGGCCGCGTGCAAACGCGTTCCGGCAGGGGCGCTTTCGATTCCGAGCCGGATCAGCCGGGCGGCGTCGGAGCGGTGCGCCGCCGACCAGGTCGTGGACCCGTCGCCGATGTAGCCCGAGACGCCCTGCTTGCGTGCGGCGGCGGCGAGGAACGTGACGAAACCCCAGTCGCCTTCCCCGTGTATGGACGGGGCGAACCGGATGATCATGGATCGCACGCCGCGCTCGACGTAATCGAGCGCGAGGTTCTCGCTGCCGCCCCGATCGGAGTCCGGGCCGACCGCCGGCGAGGGATCCGTCTCCAGCACGGACCGGCCTTCTACCAGTCCCGACAGCCCATTCGCGACCATCAGCGGCCGGTCCGTGCCGACCAGCGCCTCGGCCATCGCCTCGACCGCGGCCCGCTCGGCGCGGTCTGACTCCGCGGGGTTACCCCAGTCGTGCTTGTTCGCCAGATGCACGACGGCGTCCGCCTCGGACGCACCACGGCGCAGCGAGTCGAGCTCATCGAGGTCGCCGCGCAGAACGATCGCCCCTTTCTTCTCCAGCAGTTCGGCAGCGGCGTCCGACCGTGCCAACCCGACCACCTCGTGACCTGCGTCCAGCAGCTCATCGACGGTTGCGGAGCCGATCCAGCCGCTGGCTCCGGTGACAAATGCACGCATCAGCGTGACCTCCTCGAGTACGAGACGACCCGCTCTAGTTTCGAGTCATCGTGTACCGAAAAGATAGCAGAACAAAGACACGCTGTCTCGAAATATTTTCCGCACTACCTGCGACGTACGCCACGGTGCAGGCGCTACCTCTCGGGCTGGTCTTGACTACGAGCTCTCATATCGAGACACTGTGATCTATAACTATTGCAACCGATGACCCACTTGAGGAGCACGAAACACCATGAGCGACAACACCTTCGAACCCGGCCTGACCGCCTTCATCCTGGTCCGAACCACCCCCGAGTGGCTCGCCCTCACCATCCCCCGCCGATTCGAGGTCTTCACCAAGGAAATCCTCGACCCGGTCCGAGCCAAGGTCGCCAACGTCCGATCCCGCTTCTTCGACACCGAGTTCTACTCAGCCCGCGTAACCGACGTCTGGGTCTGGGAAGCCATCGACCACCAGTCCTTCCAACTGGTAATCGAAGCCCTCCGTGAAACCCCCTTCTGGGACCGCTACTTCGAGGTAGTCGACATCCTCGTAGGCATCGAAAACGCCTACGCCACCAACTACGGCCGAGAAGCCGTAGCCACAATCAACGCCTGATTCCCTGCCCAATCGGGTGGCGGATCCCCTTTTGCCGCCACCACGTAGCTCCCGGCAACTGCCGATACTGTCGACCGCGTTGGTCGGCGAGAGCGGGTCGGCAACTCAGTGCTTGCAAGGTCATCGCCGGCTCTCCCCTGCTGGGGATTCCGGCAGCCTAAGCGTGAGTGCTGGTCAGCAAGCAGTGCGAGTGCCGATAGGTGGTGATCCATATATCGATCTCCAGGCACTCGCTTGCCACGTGATCGATATATGAATCTTTTAGGCTGACACGTGTTATGATCGATATATGGATCACGCTAGGGCTGTCACCCCGGCCGAGTTCGGCCAAGCAGTGCGCCGTGCTCGGGAGCAGCGAGGCCTGCACCAGGCAGATCTTGCCGAGCGGCTCGGCGTCACGAGGATGACTGTCTCGCGGCTGGAAAGGGGAGGCGCGGTCAATATGGAGACCGCCATTCGCGCGCTATCCGAGTGCGGCTACGAAACCGTTGTAGTGCCGAAGTTCAGCCGGGTCACCGTCGAGGGGCGGTAACTCGATGGGCCGCAACAAGGTCCCCGGTTTGGATGTGTGGTTGTACGGACATCACGTCGCCCACCTCACTGAGCCCAGCACCTACCGATACAAGCTCGAGTTCACTGACGAAGCGCTGGACGTTTTTGGTCAGGGAGCCCGGGTGCTATCGCTTGCACTGCCTTTCGATACCAAGGCGGTCACTGATGCAAAGGGGGTGGGCAGTCGACCTGTGGCCGCCTTCCTGGAAGGACTCCTTCCCGAGGGGAATCTCCGCCGCCATCTCGCCGCGAGTCTCGGGGTTACCTCCATCGACAAGCTGGAGCTACTGCGAGCGGTAGGTGCTGAATGCGCGGGTGCGGTGCAGTTCGTCCCGGAAGGTGAAGTGCCGTCTATGGGGGCGATCAGGGAGCTCGCCGATGACGAAGTCAACCGGCTCGTTGCTGATCTCCCCACCTACCACCTCCCCGAAGGGGCCGTTCCGCAGGCGTCGCTTGCGGGAATTCAGGACAAGGTGCTGTTGGTCGCGCGACCGGACGGATCCTGGGGATGGCCCGAAGGCGGCGCGGTGTCGTCACACATCATCAAACCTGAGCCGTTGGCTGGCGCGACCGTGCCGCATCTCATTCAGGCCGAACATTGGGCGATGTCTGTAGCCGGTGCCGCGGGCCTTAGTGCCGCACAGACTACTGTCGAATCGTTCGACGGACGTAGCGCTCTCGTCGTCGCCCGCTATGACCGCACCCCGGACGGGGACAGACTGCACCAGGAGGATTTCTGTCAGTCGCTCGGTCTGGACCCCGGCGCAAAATATGAAAGTACAACCGAGTCCGAACAGCTCGGATCCAGGCTGCGCCGCCTCGCGTCCGTGGCCGCCGACCGTGCGATGGATCCTCAGGCGTTCCGCGTCGACCTACTGTCGGTGGTGACCTTCAATGTCATCATCGGCAACGGTGACGCGCATTCGAAGAACTATTCACTCCTGCTCGGCCGTCGCGGCGAGGTGTCACTGGCACCGATGTACGATTCCGCGCCGGTCAGGTACCTGGATCCTAGATTCAAAGGCACAGGCCACATCATCAACGGGCGCACCAGCATCGACTCGATCGACGAATCGGACCTTGTGGCCGAAGCCCGTTCGTGGGGGCTGGCGCCGCGAATCGCGCAAGGCACGGTGCGCTCTGTCATGGCGAACGTTTGGGACGCTGCGCACTCGGTCGCCCTCCCGCCCGGTATCGAGTCGGTCTCGGACAGGCTCGAAGCGCTCTGGGCTCGGCGCCAGTGGACCGTGCCATGACTCCGCACTATCGCGCAATCCGCTGGGAATTCGTTCCTCATGGCAGCGTCCTCCGTTTGGAGCAGGCGTGCTGTACCTCAACAGCTTTCGCATTGAGGCATGGCAATACGTAGCGACGCGCAAAATTGGCCTGACCTGAAAAGTTCGTTCCCGGCTTTGTGCCCTCGGCAGGATTCGAACCTGCGACACCCGCTTTAGGAGAGCGGTGCTCTATCCCCTGAGCTACGAGGGCTGGCCCGGTGGTGGGACCGGGACGTTGGGGAGTCTACCGGGTCGGGGGGCTGGGGCCGAAACGGATTCGGGGGTCAGGGTTTCTTGGTGCCTACGGCGATGATGTAGTCGGCCCAGGGGCCCCAGAGGGTGAGGCCGGGGCGGCTGAAGGCGAGGCGGAGGGCGGGGTTGACGCGACGCATGTCGTGGTCGCGGAGGCGTTTGCTGAGGTAGGTGGCGAGGGGTGCGTAGACCTCGTGGCGGATGGAGTAGGTGATGACGTCGCTGAAGCCGGCGTCGGTGAGCGCCTGGCGGTAGTGGTGGATGTCGAAGAAGTCGCGTTCGTGCAGGGTGCCGGGGAGGCGGCGGACGCCGGGGCGGTCGGACAGGTTGACGAGGGCCTTCGAGGCGCGGTTGGTGCGGGGCACGATGTCGGCGGTGACGAGCTTGCCGCCGGGCTGCAAGACGCGGTGTGCCTCGGCGAAAAATTTTGTGTACGAGGGGAAATGGAAGGCGGACTCGAGGGCGGTCACCTTGGTGCACGATTCGTTGTCGCGCGGTAGGTCGATCGCGGAGCCGTACACGTAGCTGATCCGGTGGTCGAGGCCGAGTTCGGCGGCGCGCCGGCTGGCGATCTCGATCTGTTCGACGGCGATGTTCACGCCGACGATCTGCTTCGGCTTGAACTCCTCGGCCCAGAGGAAGTCCTGGTCGCCGTAGCCGAAGCCGACGTCGAGCTGGATGTCGTCGGAGCCGAGGCTCGCCTCGCGGGCGACCAGCCGGGCCAGGTCCTTGCTCGCCTCGTCGAGGGTGGCCGGATTGTCGCGCCAGTAGCCGAGATTGATGAACAGCGAGTCCTCGCCGAACAGGTTCTGCGGGCCGACTACGTCGTAGACCCGGCCGACCCGCTGGCTCGACGGCAGGAACGGCACCTTCGACCACTCGTAACATTCCCTGGCCCAGCGGCGCGATCGCGTGCCGAAATCCTCGACCGGAATACCGGCTGTGGTCAGCGTCATGAGCCCTCCCAGCATGTGCTCCCGACCGGTTGCCGCCAGCCAATCCGAATTCGAGATGCTGACAGTCTCAGACAGTTTGCCGCCGGCGTCAAGCGCCGCTGGTCAGCCACTGCATCGCGCGATCGAAAGCGGAGTCGCGTTGCTGGGCGAATTCCTCGTCGGTGAAGACGGGCTCGGTCAGTTCGGGTGGGATGCCGGTGCCGTCGAAGGTCCGGCCGTTCGAGGTCAGGAACTCCTCGTTGGGTACGCCGAACCACCAGTCCGCGTGCCGGGCGCCGGGCAGTTTGCGTTCCATCACATCGGAGAAAACACCTTGCGTGGGTTCGCCGATTCTTGTTGTACGCGAGGGGCGTTCCAACATTGCCTGGGTGAAGGTCTCGCCGGCGCTGACCGTGGATCCGCCGGTCAGGATCGCGATGGGTCCGGCGAAGCCGATGCGGGCCGGTTCGACGCGTTGCGGCTGAGGCTCGGTGCCGCGGGTCTTCTTGGCGTAGGCGAAATAGGGTCGGTCGGTGAGCCGGGCGGCCAGTTGGAGGCCGAGGCTGTCTGAGCCACCACCGTTGACGCGCAGATCCAAGACCAGTCCGCGCAGCCGGCCCAGCCGGTCCGCGGTGAAGATCGCGTCGAGCGCGCGATCGAGTTCGGCGCTGTCGGCGGCGAAGGTCCGGTCCGCGGTGTAGCCGCTGAACGAGGAAACCCGCAGGTAGCCGTAGTCCCGCCCGGGGATGTCCGCGTAGCCGATGCGTCCGTTGGCGAATTCGGTGAGCGAGTGCTGGAGGTCGCGACGCTGGACGAACTCTTTGACCTGTTGATCGAGTTGCGGGCCGGGGATGGTCGTACCGGGCCGGCCGGTGCCGAAGAATCCGCTGTCGCCCGCCGACACGACCACGTGTGCGTCGTTGAGCGGCGCGACCATATCCCGCAGCGTCGCGAAGAGTTCGGCATCGTCACCGCGCTGCTCGGCCAGATCGGCGCGGTCGCGGAATCGGTCCCGAACCTGTTGCCAGTCAATATCTTTCGCGGCAAAGAACGGATAGTTCTCCTGAAACGTCTGCCAGAAGACATCGAAGGCGGCGGGCTCGGTACCGCATGTTGTCGGCAGCCCGGCGAGACGCCGCAGCGTGCGGTCGCCCGGCGACCCATCGATGTGCAGCAAGGCCCGATCCGGATGATCGCCGGGCCGCACAGTGAGCACGTCCTTGCCTTCGGTGACGTACCTGCCCGGATTCCCGGAACGAGTGGCCGTCTCGTCCTTCATGCAGCTCAGAGCCGTCACCTGGTAAGTCTCCAGTGCGTCGGCAGCTACGGCGAGCACACTCCCGTAGTCGTCCACCTGCCAGAAACCGGTCGGAAATTCAGGTGCTCCCACAGAATTCCCGCACGCCGTGCCGACTGCTGCCAATGCCACCGCGATCATCGCGGTTCGCTTGCGCTGCATGATCATTCATCAACAGTCCAGCACGGCGCGATACGAAAACAACCGTGCAGGCAGGCGGCCAGAGGGTGGTGCTAGCCGTAGTGGACCAGCTCAGAAACTCCCACCATCGAACCCGCCGCCACCATCGAAACCACCGCTGTCGAACCCACCACCATCCCAGCCGCCACCGTCGAATCCGCCTGCGTCACTACCGGAGTCGTACCCGCCGGTGTCGCCCGCACCCGGGTCGTACCCACCGTCATTCCCCGCGGCCGCAAACCCGTCCTGGTACCCGTCGCCGTACCCGCTCTCGAACCCTTGCGCGTCATACCCGACCCCGGACATCCCGGAGAACAGCGACGAGAACAGCAGCGCCGACCCGAGCCCCCAGGCCCCGCCGATCAGCGCGGGCTTCCACCACGGCTCGGAGTACCACCCCGCAGGAACCGGACGTCCCGCGACTCGGCCACCCGGGTAGTAGTTCGGCGTCGCCGACGAGGGCTCCGGCGAGGCCGCGATCTCCCGCCCGTCATGCTCGACGACCCGCTGCTCGGTGACCTTGCCTGCGGAGTCCTGCCCGTCCAGCGCCGGAACGTCGGGCCCAGGGTCCATGCCCATCGCAGTGCGCGCCGCGCGAATGTAATAGAGCCCTTCCAGCGCAGTCTGTTTCGCCAGTCGCGCCTGCGCGGGCGTGCGCGCCTGATCGAGTTGCGACCCGGCGGCGAGCTGCCGCTCGGACGCGTCGACCAACGCCTGCTTGGCCGCCTCGTTCGAGCCGGTGAGGTTGTAGATCTGGCCGCCGAGCCGCTCGTTGACCTGGCGCGCGTCGGCCAGCGCGTCGGCGAGCTCGGTGGCCGTGCGCTGCTTGCTCTGCCGGGATTGCACCACGATGAGGGCGCCCACCGCCACGATCACCACGACGATCAGTAGCCACAACACCGCGCGTACCTCTTCCATAGCCGGGTCCGGAAACAATGCCCAGTTTACTGGGCACTTGCTGAGACCCGGCTGAAAACAGACGGCGCGGTCTGGGAGTTAGCGCACGTCGGCCAGCGGCCGGTCGGCCTGCGCCTCGTCGTAGTCGGCCAGCTCGAAAGTCTTTGTCTTCCAGCGGTAGAGCACGGTGGCGCCCGGCCAGTTGTTGGTGATGCGGCCCGCCGCGTTGCGATACCAGCTGGAACAGAAATTCCACGGCGTATCTTTCAGCCGCCGCTGCAGCCAGTCGTCCCAGTGCTGTTCGGCGCTCGCCCTGGCGGCCAGATAGCGGCCGGGCCGGTCGGTGAGGTACTGCGCGACCTGCCGGATGTAGCGCGCCTGCGATTCCAGCATGTAGATGATCGAACCGGAGCCCACATTGGTGTTCGGGCCGTACATCATGAACAGGTTCGGGAAGTTCGGCACGGACAACCCGAGGAAGGCGCGCGCCCCCTCCTCGCCCCAGACGTCGGCCAGCTTGCGCCCGCCTACGCCGTAGATGTTCATCGGCGCGAGGAATTCGGTGCCCTTGAACCCGGTGCCGTAGACGATCACATCGACCTCGTGCTCGACGCCGTCGGCGGTGCGGATGCCGGTCGGCGTGATCGCCTCGATCGCCGTGGTCTCCACCGTGACGTTCGGCTGGGCCAGCGCGGGAAAGTACTCGTTGGAGAACAGGCCGCGCTTGCAACCCGCCGCGTAGTCGGGGGTCAGCTTTTCGCGCAGTTCCGCGTCGGGCACCTGCTTTTCCCGGTGCCGATCGGCCAGCGCGATCACGGGGGCCTTCATCGCCGGGATGTCGGTCAGCGCCAGCGCGAGCACCTCGAACAGCGACCAGATCGCGAACCGTTCGGCGAGCCGGGTCGGCGGCAGGTATTTGAACACCGCCTTGTGCGTCGTGCTGTATTCGGTGTCGAACTTCGGCAGCACCCACGCCGCCGACCGCTGGAACAGCGTGAGGTGCGCGGCCGCGGGCTGAATGCGCGGAATGTATTGGATCGCACTGGCTCCGGTGCCGATGCAGGCGACGCGCTTGCCGGCCAGGTCGACGCGGTGATCCCACTCGGCGGAGTGGAAGGCAGGTCCGGCGAAGGTGTCGATGCCCGGAATGTTCGGCATGGCCGGCCGCGAGAGCTGGCCGACCGCGGGTACGAGAATATCGGCGCTGAGCTGCGTGCCGTCCGCGGTGGTGACGGTCCAGCGTCCGGTCCGCTCGTCGAACTCCGCGTCGGTCACCTCGGTGCCGAACTTGATGAACCGGGTCAGGTCGTGCTTCCCGGCGACCCCGCGCATGTACTCATGGATGTCGCGCTGCTCCGAAAACCGCCGGGGCCAATCGGATTTGGGCGCATACGACCATGAGTACAGCGGCGAGGGCACGTCGCACGCGGCGCCCGGATAGGTGTTCTCCCGCCATACGCCGCCCAGATCCGCGGCGCGTTCCAGGATGGTGAACGAATCCAGCCCGGCCCGCCGCAGCTCGAGCGCCACCCCGAGTCCGGCGAACCCCGCTCCGATAATGATGATGGACGGCGTTGTCATGATCCGAGCCTAAGCGCCGAATCCGCAGGTCCGAAGAGATCCGCGGTCAGTGAATCGGCATTTTCGGCCAGATCGGCGGTCAGTTCCCGGCGAGCTGACGGGCGATGACCAGGCGCTGGATCTGGTTGGTCCCCTCGAAGATCTGCATGACCTTGGCCTCGCGCATGTAGCGCTCGACTGGGAAGTCCTGGGTGTAGCCGTACCCGCCGAGCACCTGGACGGCGTCGGTGGTGACCTTCATGGCGGCGTCGGTGGCGATGAGTTTCGCGACGCTGGCCTGGCGCGAGTAGGGGAGTCCGGCGTCGCGGCGGCGGGCGGCGTCGAGATAGGTGGCACGGGCCGAATCGACGGCGGCCGCCATGTCGGCGAGCACGAAGCCGAGGCCCTGGTGATCGATGATGTGACGGCCGAACGCTTCGCGCTCCTTGGCGTAGGCGACCGCGTCGTCGAGTGCGCGCTGGGCCAAGCCGGTCGCCACGGCGGCGATGCCGAGCCGGCCGGAGTCCAGGGCGCTGAACGCGATCGAAAGCCCTTGTCCCGCTTCGCCGATCAGTCGTTCGTCAGGCAGGAACGCGTCGTCGTAGGCGGCGGTGGTGGTGGGCACGGCGCGCAGGCCCATCTTCTCCTCGGGCTTGCCGAAGCTCAGGCCCTCGGTGTCGCGCGGCACCAGGAAGCACGAAATACCGCGGGAGCCTTCGCCGGTCCGGGCGAACAGGGTGTAGAAATCGGCGCGGCCGCCGTTGGTGATCCACGCCTTCGCGCCGGTGATCCGGTATCCGCCTTCGACTTTCGCCGCCCGGCAGCGCAGCGCGGCCGCGTCCGAACCGGCGTGCGGCTCGGAAAGGCTGTAGGCGCCGATGGTTTCGCCGCCGAGCAGGTCGCCGAGCCAGCGCTGCTGCTGCTCATCGGTGCCGAAGGTGAACAGCGGATGGCAGGACAGGCTGTGCACGCTGACCGCCACCGCGACCGCCGCCCAGCGCGCCGCCAGTTCCTCGAGCACCTGGAGGTACACCTCGTAGGGCTGGGCGCCGCCGCCGAATTCCTCGGGATACGGCAGGCTCAGCAGGCCGGCCGCGCCGAGCGCGGGGAAGACGCCGTCGGGGAACGTCCCGGTCTTCTCGCACTCGACCACCCGCGGCTCGAGCACCTTGTCGGCGATATCGCGGGTCAGCTCGAGCAGGTCCCGAGCCTCGGACGTCGGCAGCATTCGATCCACTGGCATACCCCTACGCTAGCGAGCGGAGCGCCGTTGCGGGCGTCAGGTCGTCGCTACTTCGCGCGCGACCGGCGGGCCGGGTGGCGCGGTGGTTGTGATCGATCGCTCAGTACGTGCGGAACCCTTTGCGCCCGTTCGTCATCCGGCGGCGGTACATTCGACAACGACCTTGCTGGAAGGAATCTCGATGGTGCGTAGTAGGCCGCGTGGCCGAATGACGACTGTCGTGCTCGCCCTCATGGCGCTGAGCATGCCCTTCCTGCTCGCCGGCCCGGCCTCGGCGCAGGCGCCGGTGGTCGGACGCAGCTTCGCCAATGCGGCGGGCGCGCGGGACTACTACCTGCATGTTCCGCCCGGAGATCCGACCGGCAAGCCGCTCATGGTCTACCTGCACGGCTGCACCGATCCGCAGAGCCAGCTCGCCGACACCGGATTCTCGCTGACCAAGGTGGCCGACGAACTCGGGTTCGTGCTCGCCTATCCGATCCAGACCGCGGCGGCCAACGAGCGATACTGCTGGAACTGGTTCGATCCGGCGAATCAGGCACGCGGACAAGGGGAGTCGTCGATCATCGCCGACCTCACCAAGTCCTTGATCGGCGAGTTCGGGCTGGATCGTTCGCGCGTGTACGTCGGCGGATATTCCGCGGGCGGCGCGATGTCCACGGTCATGGCCGCGGGCTATCCGGATCTGTACGCGGCCATCGCGCCCATGGCGGGCGGGCCGTACGGCCTGAACCCGCAGACGTTCAGCGCGGACCTGTCCGGCGCATCGATCGTCGCCGCGATGGGCGAACGAGCCCGGCCGGTGCCCGGATTCTTCTTGCAGGACTTGGCCGATCAGACCAGCCTGTATCCGATCGGCCGGGCGAACCTGACCCAGTGGCTCGGCGCTTACCGGGTCGCGGGCGAGCCCGCGGTGCCCAGTGTGCCGACCACGGTCACGGCCACCACGGACCCGGTGCCGACCACGGTCGAGCGATACGCCGCGGGCAGTTGCGTCCTCGCCGAGTTCCGGACGCCGATCGGTCCCGACCACATCGGCGGCGGGTTGCTGATGCAGTCCGGCCGCGGCGTCGAGTTGCAACACGACTTGATGAATTTCCTGTTGGCACACCGGCTCGGCGCGTCGTGGCAGGCGTGTGGCTGAGTACGCTGAATCGAGAAAAACGGACAAAGCCTACTGGTCGGCCTGCTATGGGCGTGCAGATGTAATCGCACATCGACATCGCGAGCGACGCTGCGGCGCGGGCGAATTCGCGCTGGTCACGGCGGTAACTGCCGGTTGTCCAGCGGTGACCGACCGGCGGGTTTTGTCTCATTCGGATGTTGTTCCGGCAGGTTGGCTGGCGCACTCGCGCCATAGCGACTAAGACAGTGAACGGTTCGATGGGGACGGACCGGCATGTCGGCGGCCACGCAGGGGGTGTCGCCGCCATTCCGGTCCGGTGGGGATGAACTCGGGGAATTCGCCGTAGCCATGGGGCATTTGCCTGGTCTATTATCTGCTTATGAATGCAGATAGCCAGGAAGGTCGGCCGCAACTGGCGGAGGATCAGGTCGGTCTGGTTGTCGAGGTTTTCCGGATGTTGGCCGACGCCACCCGGGTTCGGGTGCTGTGGGCATTGGTCGATCGCGAACTGTCGGTGAACGACCTGGCCGGCTCCGTCGGCAAACCCGCGCCCTCGGTGTCCCAGCATCTGGCCAAGCTGCGGATGGCGCGACTGGTCAGCACTCGCCGCTCCGGCACCACGATCTACTACAGCCTGGAGAACGAACATGTCCGGCAGCTCGTTGTGGATGCCGTCCACAACGCCGAGCACGCGGGTCCCGGCATTCCGCCGCATCACCGCGGCGAGGTTGTTCGAGAGCTGCCCGGACGGACTGGAACCGCGCAATGACGCACCACGAAAGTAACGGAGAGCCAGGAAGTTTCGGGCACCGGCACGCACATGGCGAACACACCCACGAGCATCCGAAGGGGTTGCGCGGGGTGCTGCGGGAGATCTTCGTGCCGCACGGCCACGACGCGGCCGACAGCGTCGACGACGCGCTGGAGGCCAGTGCCGTCGGCATCCGCGCGGTGAAGATCAGCCTGGTGGTGCTCGGCGTGACCGCGGTGTTGCAGGTCCTGGTCGTGCTGGCATCCAGCTCAGTTGCGTTGGCGGCGGACACAATTCACAACTTCTCCGACGCGTTGACCGCGGTGCCGCTGTGGATCGCGTTCGCGCTGGGCCGCCGCGCGGCCACCCGCCGCTATACCTACGGTTTCGGTCGCGCAGAGGATCTCGCCGGCTTGTTCGTCGTCGCGATGATCGCGCTGTCGGCCTTGATCGCCGGATACGAAGCGGTCCGCAGGCTGCTGGCGCCGGTGCCGATCGAGCACCTCGGCTGGGTCGCCCTCGCGGGGGTGATCGGTTTCCTCGGCAACGAGACCGTCGCGCTGTATCGGATCCGGGTCGGCCGGCGCATCGGCTCGGCCGCGTTGATCGCCGACGGCCTGCACGCCCGCACCGACGGGTTCACCTCGCTGGCGGTGCTGCTCGGCGCGGCCGGCGTCGCACTCGGCTTCCCGCTCGCCGACCCGATCATCGGCTTGCTGATCACCGTCGCCATCCTCGCGGTCCTGCGCACCGCGGCCAGGGACGTGCTGCGCCGGCTGATGGACGCGGTCGAGCCGGGCCTGGTGACCGCCGCCGAGCGGGCCCTGGCCGCAGAGCCGGGCGTGCAGGGGGTCCGCAGCCTGCGCATGCGCTGGATCGGCCACCGGCTGCACGCGGACGTCGAATTGGACGTCGCCCCGACCATCACCCTCGCCGACGCCCACCGCGTCGCGCACGAGGCCGAGCACACCCTCACCCACGTCGTGCCCAAACTGAACACCGCTGTCGTGCACGCCTACCCGGCGCACGCGGGCTGAATCGGCCTGACCTGCCGAAAGTGAGGGCGCATGCCGTCGCATTAGTCTTCGGAGAACATTCCTGTTCAGCACTCCCCGGCCGCCTTTACTGTTCGGTAGCATTCGCCCTGTGATGTGGCTCATGGTCGGTGCGTGCTGAACCATGTTGACGCGCGTCCATACCCTCTCGAAGCTGCCTGACCTGCTCCATCGGAGCCGGATTCGTCCCGCGCTGTCGTGCGCCGAAACAGACTTGGCTTTCTGAGTGGAAGTCACTGAAGAAAAAGGAGTTCCGATGTTGAGCACCATGCAGGACGAGCCGTTGTCGTTGGCGACGTTGCTGCGCTACGCATCGACGTTTGTCGGCGATTCGACCGTGTCCACCTGGACCGGTACGGGCGTGCGCACCATGACCTATCGCGAAGTCGGCGCGGACGCGGCGCGGCTGGCCAACGCGTTGCGGGAGTTGGGCGTCGGCATCGGCGATCGAGTCGGCACCTTCATGTGGAACAACAACGAGCACCTGGTGGCCTACATCGCGGCCCCGGCGATGGGGGCGGTGCTGCACGCGCTCAACATCCGGCTGTTCCCCGATCAGCTGGTCTACGTGGCCAACCACGCCGAGGACCAGGTGGTGCTGGTCGACGGCACGCTGCTGCCGATGTTCGCCCAGTACCTGCCGAACCTGAAGACGGTCCGGCACGTCATCGTGGTCAACGGCGACGCCTCGACGCTGTCCGCACCCGAGGGCGTACAGGTGCACTCCTACACCGAACTGCTTGCCGCGCAACCGGATACCTACGACTTCCCGGTGATCGACGAACGTTCCGCCGCGGCAATGTGTTACACCTCCGGCACCACCGGCGACCCGAAGGGCGTGGTGTATTCGCACCGCTCGAACTGGCTGCACGCCATGCAGGTGTGCTCGCCGAGCGGCATGGCCTTCACCGGCCGCGACACCATCCTGGCCATCGTCCCGCTGTTCCACGCCAACGCGTGGGGCATCCCGTACGCGGCGCTGATGTCGGGCGCGAATGTGCTGATGCCGGACCGGTTCCTGCAGCCGGGCCCGCTGCTGGAGATGATGGCGGCGGAGAAGCCGACCTTCGCCGCGGCGGTGCCGACCATCTGGGGTGGCGTGCTGGCCGGTCTGGCCGCGCACCCGCAGGACATCACCCATCTGCGCACCGCGGTGGTCGGTGGCTCCGCGGTCCCGCCCTCGATGATGCGGGCCTTCCAGGAGAAGCACGGCGTGCGCATCCTGCACGCGTGGGGCATGACCGAGACCTCGCCGCTCGGCAGCGTCGCGCATCCGCCGACCGGCGCGACTGGTGAAGACGAGTGGGAGTACCGCTACACCCAGGGCCGGTTTCCGGCCAGCGTGCAGGCCAGGCTGGTCGGCGACGACGGCAGCGTGGTGCCGAACGACGGGGAAGCGCTGGGCGAGTTGGAGGTTCGCGGTCCGTGGATCACCGGCTCCTATTACTCACCGGACGGCGCCGAGGTCGACCCGGACAAGTTCGACGACGGCTGGCTGCGCACCGGTGACGTCGGCAAGATCAGCCGGGACGGCTACCTCACCCTGGTCGACCGGTCCAAGGACGTGATCAAGTCCGGCGGCGAATGGATTTCGTCGGTGGACCTGGAGAACGCCGTGATGGGCCACCCGGCGGTGGCCGAGGCGGCCGTGATCGGCGTGCCGGACGAGAAGTGGGACGAGCGGCCGCTGGTCGCCATCGTGCTGACCGAGGGCGCCGAGGCGAAGGCCGACGAGCTGCGCGACTTCCTCGCCGACAAGTTCGCGAAATGGCAACTGCCGGAACGTTGGACGTTCATCGCCGAGGTGCCGAAGACCAGCGTCGGCAAGTTCGACAAGAAGCGGCTGCGCGCCCAGTACGCGGACGGCGACCTGACGGTCACCACGCTGTCCTGATCCGAGCGCGGTCTGCCCGGCGCGGGAAGTCTTGCCGCGCCGGGCTTTCCGGGTGGGCGATCAGCAGTTACGCAGTTCCGGGCTCTGATTCAGCAGCTGGGCCCGGGTGCCGATGAACGTGCTGTAGGTCTCGCCGCCGACCGCGGACAGCGGGAACGCGGCCACCCGATGGCAGTTCTGGAAGGCGAGCTTCACGCCGAAGTGCCGCTCCAGTCCGGCGCGGATCGCGTCCGAGGCCATCGCGCGCAGCAGCTGCCCGCGCGCTACCTCGTCCGGCGGTGCGACCAGGTTGTCGGCGTATTCCTCGCTGCCGGAACGCAGTTCGCCGGCGACCCGGCTGACGACTTCGTAGGCGTAGGGCAGCGACTGGCGGACGACCTCGACGAAATCGGCGTCGTCGACTTCGCCGCGTTCGGCACGTTCGAGCAGTGGGGCGGGGACATCGAGGGACATAGCGCTCTCCTCCAAGGGTGGATGGCCGATGCGATGCGTCTCGATTCTAATCGAAAGTCGTTGTCAACAAACCTGGATTCGCCGCGAAAGTGCCGCGTTCAGTGCGGTTTTCGTTTCGGCCGCCAGGGTGCGGACCAGTTCGCCGGCTGGTAACTCCGGTGCCAGGGTGTGCGTCTGTCCCGCCCACAGGTTCACGTTGTCCGGGTTGCCCGCGGACCTCGCTGCCGCCCGCAAAGGCGCGGTGGCGTAATGGATCTCCGGGTACGCGGCGGGTGCGGTCGCACTGTGCTCGACCATGAATTGATTGCGCAGGCCACGGGCCCGGCGGCCGGTGAATGCCCGGGTGAGCATGGTCGGGGTGTCGGCGGTCAGCGCGGCGCGGTGCACCGGATTGGTGCCTGCCTCGGGACAGCGCAGGAACACCGTGCCGAGTTGCACGGCCGCCGCGCCCGCGGCGAGTGCTGCCGCGATGCCCGCGCCGGTGCTGATGCCGCCGGTGGCCACCACCGGCTGGTCCGTCGCGGCGATCAGCAGTTGCAGCAGGGCGAGCACACTGAGCGGATCGGTGTCGTCGTCCGCGGGCCGATCGACGAAGGTGGCGCGATGCCCGCCCGCCTCCGCGCCCTGCGCGATGAGCACGTCGGCGCCGCGCTCGATCGCGATCCGCGCTTCGGCCGGGGAGGTGACGGTCACCCAGCTCTCCGTGCCGACGGCCCGCAGCCGGTCGATCTCCGCCGCGGTCGGGCAGCCGAAGGTGAAGGAGACGACCGCGACCGGGTCGGCGACGAGCAGATCGAGCTTGGCGTCCCAGTCGTCGGTGTCGTATTTCGCGTCGCCGACCGGGTACTCGCTCGCGAGCTCGGCGAGATAGCCGGCGAACTCGGTAGGGGAGGCGGCGGGGCCGGGCACGAAGAGATTGACGCCGAAGGGGGAGCCGGTCGCGGCGCGGGTAGCGGCGATCCGGGCGGCGGTGTCGGCCGCACTCAGGTAACCCGCGGCCAGCAGGCCGAATCCGCCGGCCTCGGTGACCGCGACGGTCAATTCGGGCGTTGAGGGCCCACCGGCCATCGGAGCGAGGACAATCGGGACGGTCAGGTCATCGATGATCACGGCTCCAGTCTGTCCTACTGGACGTGTGACCCGGTATTTACCTGCGACTTTGCGCAGAAGGTTGCGGAATGGTCACGACGGGGTAGAGTTCCCGTCACAACGGATGCCAAACCGTTACATCGCAAGCTTCACCGGATCGTTACCGAACCGGTCCGCGACCGGCCCGGCTCCGCTGAACCACCTGTTCTTCGGACGCAAGGACGCAGCTGTGTCGCACCATCGGGTAGGCCCCAGTTCCATTACCGTCATGAGCCTCATCGGCGATGAAATCTCGGGTCGGCCGACGCGGCATCGCGTCGAGTCCACCGCGACCGACCGGGTGAAGGTCGCCGCCGGCGTCGCGGTCGCCGCGGGCGCCCTGATCGGCACCGTCTCCCAGATCGCCCCCGCGGTCGCCAGTCCGCTGCTGCCCGGTGCGCACGACGGCGACGAAGCTGACGCTCCGATGACCTTCCGCGGCACCGGCATTCTGCCGGTCGCCCAGGTCAAGGCGGCCCCCGCGCCGGAGGCCCCGGCTCCCGAGGTGCCGGTCGCCAGTCAGATCGCCGCGCCCGCCCCCGCACCGTTCGGCCTGCAGAACCTGCCGCCGGAGATCGCCGGCCCGCTGGCTCAGGCCGAGCAGATCCTCAAGGGCGTGCAGCAGCAGACCGCGCCCGCCCCGATGGGCGCCGTGCGCCCGGTCGGCGGCGAGATCAGCTCCGGCTTCGGCAGCCGCTGGGGCGAAATGCATTACGGCCTCGACTTCGCCGATCAGATCGGCGCCCCCATCCACTCGGTGAGCAACGGCACGGTGATCGAAGCGGGCCCCGCGTCCGGCTTCGGCCTGTGGATGCGGGTGCAGCAGGACGACGGCACCATCGCCGTCTACGGCCACGTCAACGAGATGCTCGCGCACGTCGGCCAGCGGGTCAACGCGGGCGATGTGATCGCCACCGTCGGCAACCGCGGCAACTCCACCGGCCCCCACCTGCACCTGGAGATCTGGGACCAGGGCGGCACCAAGATCGACCCGCTGCCGTACCTGGCGGCCAAGGGTGTGCCGCTGCAGTGGGGACCGTCGGCCCACTGATTCCGCTGCCCGGCTTGATATTCCGTCGATCCCTGCCCCCATTCCCGGGCAGGGAGCCCCGCCAGGACCGATCGGTCGATAGGCTCGGATCGTGACAGAGCTGGGCGACATCTTCGAGCCTGGATCACCGCACGGCCGCACCTACGCCGTGCTGGTGCATCATCCGCGATCGAGTCTCCCCGATATCGCGCAGTACCTGGGCGTTTCGGAGGAGACCGCCGCGGCGTCGTTGAACGTGCTCGCGGACCTGCGCGCCGCCGTGCGAGTGCCGGGCGGCGACGACGGTCCCGCGGTGTGGGACGCGCACGCCCCGGAGTCGTTGTCCGAGGCCGAGGCCCGGCGCAGGCAACAGCAGATCAACCAGATGCACACGGCCGCAGCGCGGCTCAGCGAGACGTTCCGTTCGGTGCGCCGCTCGCCGCGCAGCAACGGCGCCGTGGTGCCGGTCTTCGAACGCCTGGAAATGCTCGCCGATTTCGAGGAGATGCAGACCAGCGCGCGCAGCTGCGTCAAGGTGATCGAACGCGGGCCCTACCTCAGCGATCTCGAGCGTGAGCGACAGTTGTTCCAGCTCAAGCGGAATCGGCTCGGCGAAGGCATCCGCTACCAGACGCTCTATCAGGACACCATCTATCAGGATCCGGAGCGGCTGCGCCACGCTCTGTCCACCAATGCCAGTGGGGCACAGGCGCGCACGCTGCCGGAGCCGCCGTTCAAAATGATCGTCAGCGACGACGAACGCGCTAGCCTGGTGCTGCACGTCGACGAACGCCGCCCCGACCCCATGGGCTTGCGGATCACCGGCTCACCCGCGCTGGACCTGTTGATCAAGACGTTCGACGTGCTGTGGTCGCTGGCCGCGCCCATCTCGGTGAACCCGACCGCGGAGGCCCTCGACGAACGTGACCGCGCGATCCTGACGCTGATGGGTCTCGGCGCCACCGACGACACCATCGCGCGACGGCTCGGGATGTCTCGGCGTACTGTGGTCCGCCGGACCGCGCGACTGCTGGAGCGGCTCGGCGCGAGCACCCGATTCCAGGCCGGGGTGCAGGCAACCCGGCGAGGTTGGTTGTGAACTAGTTCACCGATCCGGGTACTCCTGCAACACGACCGGTCTGTTACCGATATAGACCGTGGCATCTGGCAAGACACCGCTTCCATGGGGGTAGCGGCGGATGTGGGAAAGACAGGAGCCCGAACAAAGGGGGCGGACCGCTGTCAGCGGTCCGTATCAATCCAAGACAGCAAGGCGTGGGCACCGAGCAGTCCCTTATATGATTGCTCGGACCGCGCTGGCCCCGGACGATACGCCCTCGATATGGGTAGGGCCGGGTCCTAGCTCGATGCGAGAGGTGAATGCACTCGAATGGAAACTGCCCGTCGTTCCGCTCGTGGTAGCCGTCGCCGCAGGTCGGGCAGCCCGCTGTTCGGGCAGTTGCTGACCGCCGCCGTCGAATCCGAGGCCAATGAGGTCGCCGTTCGCTTCAATCCGTCGGGTCAGCTCGACGACGAACGCCAGCTGACCTACGCCCAACTGGACGCGACCTCCTCGCGGCTGGCCAGGGAACTGATCGAGCGCGGTGTCGGACCCGGTGACGTGGTCGCCATCGGCATCGCCCGCAGCCTCCAGTCGGTCATCGCCGTGTGGGCCATCGCCAAGACCGGCGCCGCGTACGTGCCGGTGGATCCCGCCTACCCGACCGACCGCATCAATCACATCCTGTCCGACTCCGGCGCGACCGTCGGGCTCACCACCTCGGCGCACCGCCCGGTGCTCGGCACCGGCGTGTATTGGATCGAGCTGGACGACCCGGTGCAGGCCGCGCGGATCGCCGCGCGCCCCGAGCACCCGATCTCCTACACCGACCGGGTGCGTCCGCTGGACGAGCGGCACCCGGCCTACGTCATCTACACCTCCGGTTCGACCGGGCGGCCCAAGGGCGTCGTGGTCACCCACACCGGCCTGGCCGGGTTGGTCGCCGCCGAGCGTGAGCACTACGGCGTGACCGCCGATTCGCGGGTGCTGCATGTGTGCTCGCCGAACTTCGACGTGTCGATCCTGGAGTTGCTGCTCGCCTTCTCCTCCGGCGCGACGCTGGTGATCGCGCCGCCGTCGGTGTTCGGCGGCTACGAGCTGGCCGATCTGCTGCGCCGCGAACGCGTCACGCACATGCTGATCACCCCGGGCGCGCTGGAATCGGTCGACCCGACCGACCTCGAGGACCTGCGGGTCGTGGTCGTGGCCGGGGACAAGTTCGGTCCGGAACTGGTCGGCCGCTGGGCCACCGCGGATCGTGAGTTCTACAACGGTTACGGACCGACCGAGGCCTCTATTCTCGCGACCAGTTCGGCGCCGATGGTGGCCGACGACGTCATCACGATCGGCTCGGCGATCCCGGGAGTCGGTGCGTTCGTGCTGGATTCGCGGCTGCGGCCGGTGCCAGCGGGCGTGGTCGGCGAGCTGTATCTGTCGGGTCCCGCACTCGCGCAGGGTTATCTGGGCAAGCCGGGGCTCACCGCGGAGCGCTTCGTGGCCAGCCCGTTCGGCGCGGATACCGATACTCCGGGCGCGCGGCTGTATCGCACCGGAGACCTGGTGCGGCGCAGTGAATCTGAGGACGGCGGCACGATCGAGTACCTGGGTCGCTCCGATTTCCAGGTCAAGATCCGTGGTTTCCGCATCGAACTGGGCGAGATCGACAACGCGCTGACCGCGCACCCGGACATCGACTACGCGGCCACCCTCGGCAAGACGCTGCCGTCCGGCGCGACCGCGCTGGTGTCCTACGTGCTGCCGCGCGCCGGAACCGTCGTCGACACCGGCGAACTCGCCGAGTTCATCGGAGAGTCGCTGGCCGGATACATGATTCCGGCCGCCATCATGGTGCTCGACGAGATCCCGCTGACTCCGGTCGGCAAGCTGGACCGCGCGGCGCTGCCCGCACCGGTGTTCGCCGCCAAGGCTTTCCGCGCCCCGTCGACGCCGGTCGAGGAGATCGTCGCCGACGTGTTCGCCGCACTGCTGGTGGCCGGCGACGAGGGCCGGGTCGGCGTGGACGACGACTTCTTCGAACTCGGCGGCAACTCGCTGCTCGCCGCGCAGGCCGCCGCCCGGATCGGGTCGGCGTTGCAGGTGCGGGTGCCGGTGCAGCTGCTGTTCGAGGCGACCACCGTGGCCGCGCTGGCGGAACGGGTCGAGCAGCACGCGGGTTCGGCCGCCGGGCAGGCGTTGCACGCCCGCCCGCGTCCGTCGCGGGTGCCGCTGTCCTATGCGCAGCAACGGATGTGGTTCCTGAACCGATTCGATCCGAGCAGCGCGGTCAACAACATTCCGGCCGCGGTGCGCCTGTCCGGGCACCTCGACATCGACGCGATGCGCGCCGCCGTGCGCGACCTCACCGAGCGGCACGAGGTGCTGCGCACGCTGTACCCCGAGGTGGACGGCGAGGGCTACCAGCGGGTGCTCTCGATCGGCGATCCGCGCGCGGTAGCCGAATTCGTGGTCGAGCCGGCCACCGAGGCCGAGCTGGCCGGGCTGGTCGCCGCCGTGGTGACCGAGGGCTTCGACGTGACTTCGGCGCCGCCCGTTCGGGTTCGGCTGCTCGAGCTGAGCGAGACCGAGCATGTACTGGTCTGCGTGGTGCACCACATCGCCGGTGACGGCTTCTCGATGGGCCCGCTGACCCGCGACCTGATGGCCGCCTACCTGGACCGGATGCGCGGTGGCGCACCGGAATGGCCACCGCTCGAGGTGCAGTACGCCGACTACGCGATCTGGCAGCGGGAGATCCTGGGCGCCGAGGACGACCCGGAATCGGTGCTGGCCAAGCAGATCGACTACTGGCGCGCCGAATTGGCCGCGCTGCCCGAGCAATTGGAGCTGCCCGCCGACCGGCCGCGGCCCGCGGTCGCGTCCAACCACGGCGCCACCCTCGCCTTCGAGATCGGCCCGGACGTGCACGGCGCGCTGAGCCGCCTTGCGCACAACCACAATTCGACGCTGTTCATGGTCGTGCACGCCGCGCTCGCGGTGCTGCTGGCCCGGCTGTCCGGCACCAGGGACATCGCCGTCGGCACCCCGGTCGCCGGGCGCGGCGAGGCCGCGCTGGACGACCTGATCGGCATGTTCGTCAACACCCTGGTGCTGCGCACGGATATCGACTCCGGCGCGACGTTCGACGAACTGCTGCGCGAGGTCCGCCGGGTCGACGTGGAGGCCTTCGGCCACGCCGACGTGCCGTTCGAGCGCCTGGTGGAACTGCTGGATCCGGCCCGCTCGGCGGCCAGGCACCCGCTGTTCCAGGTGATGCTGACCTTCCAGAACCTGGCCCGCACCGAACTGGAACTGCCCGGCCTGTCCGCCTCGGCGGTGGATCTGGCGATGCCGCTGGCGAAGTTCGATCTGCAACTGGCGCTGGTCGAGCGGATCGACCGGCAGGGTGCCGCGGAAGGCATTTCGGCCGCCTTCACCTACGCCACCGACCTCTTCGACGAGGCCACCGTGCAGGACTTCGCCGACCGCTTCGGCCGGATCCTGGCCGCGGTGGCCGCCGATTCCGACATCCCGGTCGGCGATATCGACGTGCTCGCCCGGGGCGAGCGCGATCTGGTGCTGCACGAGTGGAACAGCCCGGGCGCCTCGGTGCCCGAGGTGACCCTGGTGGATCTGATCGGCGCGCAGGCGCGCAGGCGTCCGGACGCCGGGGCGATCCGCTTCGGCGACACCACGCTCACCTTCGGCGAGTTGCAGCGTCGCGCCAACAAGGTGGCCCGGGCGCTGATCGCGCAGGGCGTCGGCCCGGAAGCGCTGGTGGCCGTTGCGGTTCCGCGTACCGAGGAGCTGCCGGTCGCGCTGCTCGCGGTGCTCACCGCCGGTGCCGGGTACCTGCCGATCGACACGACCTACCCCGCGCAGCGGCTGGAGTTCATGCTCGCCGATGCCGCTCCGGCGTGCATCCTTACCACCGCGAGCGAGCTGGAATCCATTCCCGCGGGCGATATTCCGGTCATTCTGCTGGAGGACACCGCCGGCTTCGCCGACGCCGCGGTGCGCGCGGCAGAGCGGACCGCGCCGCTGCGGCCGGACAACCTGGCCTACGTCATCTACACCTCCGGTTCCACCGGTGTGCCGAAGGGCGTCGGCGTCACACACCGCAATGTGGTGCAGTTGTTCGCCAACACCCAGTCGATGTTCGAGTTCGACGAGACCGACGTGTGGACGCTGTTCCACTCGTTCGCCTTCGACTTCTCGGTCTGGGAACTGTGGTTCGCGCTGGCCAACGGCGGCACCGTCGTCGTGGTCGACTACCTGACCTCCCGGTCGCCGGAGCTGTTCCGCGAGTTGCTGATTCGCGAACAGGTCACCGTGCTCAACCAGACCCCTTCGGCGTTCTATCAGCTCGCCGAGGCGGACCGGGCCGCGCAGAACGCCGATCAGGCCAAGTTCGCGCTGCGCTATGTGGTGTTCGGCGGCGAAGCCCTGGACCTGCGCCAGTTGCAGCGCTGGTACGAGCGGCACGCGGTGGACGCGCCCTGGCTGGTCAACATGTACGGCATCACCGAGACCACGGTGCACGTGTCGTTCCTGTCGCTGGACGAGCAGATGGTCGACAACGCGGCCAGCGTCATCGGCCGCGCGTTGCCCGGCCTGGACGCCTACGTGCTCGAGGACCGGCTGCACCCGTCGCCGGTCGGCGTGGCCGGCGAGATCTACGTGGCCGGCGCTCAGCTGTCCCGCGGCTACCTCGGCCGTCCCGGGCTGGCCGCGAGCCGGTTCATCGCGAATCCGTTCGGCGCGCCGGGATCTCGGATGTACCGCACCGGCGACATCGGCCGCTGGGTCGGCTTCGGCGGGCAGGCGACGCTGGAGTACGCCGGTCGCGGCGATCAGCAGGTGCAGTTGCGCGGCTTCCGGATCGAGCTCGGCGAGATCGAGTCGGCGCTGGTGCGCTGCCCCGGGGTGAGCCAAGCGGTGGTCCTGGTCATCGCGGACGAGAACGCGGGCGATCGGCTCATCGGATATGTCGTGCCGGACACCGGAATTCAGCTCGACGCGGCCGAATTGCGTACGCAGGTGGGCGAATTCCTCACCGGGTACATGGTGCCGGACGCGATCGTGGTGCTGGATGTGCTCCCGCTGACGCCGAACGGCAAGCTGGACCGAAAGGCCCTGCCCGCACCGGAATTCCTCAGCACCGCCACCTTCCGCGCGCCCGGCTCGCCGGTCGAGCAGGCGGTCGCCGAGGTGTTCGCCGGACTGCTCGGGGCCAACGAGATCGGCCTGGACGACGACTTCTTCGGCCTCGGCGGCAACTCGCTGCTGGCCACCCGGGTGGTCGCCCGGATCAACGAGGCGCTCGACGCGAACCTCGTCGTGCGCGAGCTGTTCGAGTCGCCCACCGTCGCCGCGCTGGCCGCCCGGGTCGTGCCCGGCGCGGCCAAGGCGTCCGGCGCCCGGCCGCCGCTGGCCCGGATGCCGCGCACCGACCGGGTGCCGTTGTCGCTTGCGCAGCAACGGATGTGGGTGCTCAACCAGTTCGATCCGGACTCGCCCGCCTACAACATCCCGCTGGCCATCCGGCTCTCCGGCGTGCTCGACGTGCCCGCGCTGCGCAACGCCGTGGCCGACGTGCTGGAGCGGCACGAGACCCTGCGCACCCGCTACCCGTCGGACCCGGCCGGGGTGGCCTACCAGGAGATCCTCTCGGTCAGCGAGTCGCTGCCCGGTGGCCTGGAGACCGTCTCCACCGCCGATCCGATCGGCCGTATCACCGAGCTGCTGTCCACCGGATTCGATGTGACCCAGCAGGTTCCGGTGCGCGCGCTGCTGCTCGCGGTCGGCCCGGACGAGCACCTGCTCGCGCTGGTCGTGCACCACATCTCCGCCGACGGCGCCTCGATGGCCCCGCTGGCCCGCGACCTGGTGACCGCGTATCTCGCCCGGATCGGCGGCAATTCGCCGCGCTGGTCGCGGTTGGAGGTGCAGTACGCCGACTTCGCCGCCTGGCAGCGTGCGGTCATCGGCACCGACGACGACGAGAACTCCATCGCGGCAAAGCAGTTGGCGTTCTGGCGGCACCAGCTCGACGGACTGACCGGCGAGCTGAACCTGCCGCTGGACCGCCCGCGTCCCGCGGTGCCGTCGATGCGCGGCGCTTCCACCGGCTTCGCCGTCTCGCCGGACGTGCACGCGGCACTGGTCCGGCTTGCGCGCGAACACAATTCGACGCTGTTCATGGTCGTGCACGCGGCGCTGGCGGTGCTGCTGGCCCGGCAGTCGGGCAGCAGCGACATCGCCATCGGCACGCCGATCGCGGGTCGCGGCGAACGCGCGCTGGACGAGCTGGTCGGCATGTTCGTCAACACGCTCACCCTGCGTACCGCCGTCGAGCCCGGCGTCACCTTCGCCGAACTCGTCGACCGGGCCCGGGAGACGGACCTGGCCGCGTTCGCCAACGCGGACATCCCGTTCGAACGGGTCGCCGAGGTGGTCGCGGTCGGCCACGCGACGGTCTACAACCCGCTGTTCGGCGTCGTGCTGTCGTTCCAGAACAACGAGCAGCCCAAGCTGGAACTGCCCGGCCTGACCATCACCGGACTGGACGGCGGCGAGATCGCGGCCAAGTTCGACCTCCAGGTGAACGTCGATCCGCGGCATCACGCCGACGGCACCCCGGACGAGCTGATCACCGCGATCACCTACGCGACAGACCTTTTCGACGAGTCCACGGTGCAGGCGCTGTGCCGCAGGCTGGAACGGGTGCTGTCCGCGGTGGTCGCCGATCCGGCCGTGCGGGTGGGCGACATCGACCTGCTCGACGCCCAGGAGCGCGAGCGGGTGCAGTCCGCCGCGGAATCCGCGCAGGAGCCCAGCGCCACCGGCGCGACGGCCACCACCGGAACCGCACTGACCCAGGCGCTGACCGCGGTGGTCGAGGACGACCCGGACGGCCCCGCACTGGTCGCCGGCGAGGACGCGGTGTCCTACCAGGAACTCGACGCGCGCTCGTCCCGGCTGGCCCGCGTGCTGGCCGCTCGGGGCTGCGGTCCCGGCGACGGTGTCGCGGTCCGGTTCGACCGCGGGGTCGACGCCGTCGTCGCGACCTGGGCCGTGCTCAAGGCCGGCGCCGCGGTCGTTCCGCTGGCCTCGGCCGACGCGCCGATCCCCGCGGGCCCGGTGGTCAAGGTCGGACTGACCGGCGCCGCCGTGCCCACCACAAGCGAGGTCGACTGGCTCGTGCTCGACGATCCCGCGGTGGCCGCGCAGATAGCGGCGGAATCGCCACGACCGGTCACCTACGCGCACCGCACCCGGGTGCTGCGTGGCACCGATCCGGCCTACGTCGGGACGCGCACCCTCACCTACGACCAGTTGGCCGGTGCCGCGGACCAGTTGCGCACGGGCACCGAGCTGACCTTCGAGTCCCGCACCTTCCAGTTCGGCGGCCCGGCGGAGCTGGCGCTGATCGAGGTGGTGGCGGCGGGCTCGTGCGGCGCCTCCATGGTGCTCGTCCCCGGCGACGCCGACCTGACCGAGGCGCTGGCCGACGAATGGGTCAGCCACCTGCTGACCGATCGCGCCGCAGCCAGTACCCTCGATCCGGCGGCACTGGAGGACCTCCGAGCCGTGGTGCTCGCCGACGGCGGGGATGTCGGCGGCGCATGGACGCAGGTGGCGACGGTCGTCGGACTGGCCGATCTGCTGCGTGCGGGGTAAATCCCGCCGAGTATCGGGTGCAAGCCCCTAAAAACATGACTAGGGTCACTCGGGACCGGTTCGCCGAATCGAGGCGCCCCGCGCCAAGTATGGCTTCAACATGTTCGACAGGCAGGATGAGCAGAGTTTCATGGTTCGTGTAGTTGGGGACGTGCGTGCTGATGGCCGGCGGGGAAGCAAGATCCTGGCACTGGTGAACGCATGACGCGTTCGGCTCGTGTCCGGCCGGCGCGGACCCGGCGACCCCGGGTCATCACGCTGCCGCAGCTGATGGCGACCGCCGTCGAAGCGAACCCGGACGGCATCGCCCTCACCTATGCCGACGCCACAGCGACACTGGCGCAACTGAGCTATGCCGAGCTCGACGAGCGGTCGACCCGCCTGGCGCGGCTGCTGATCGAGCGCGGCGTCGGCCCGGAAGATCTTGTCGCGATCGGTGTTCCGCGCTCGATCGACTCCGTGGTCGCGGTCTGGGCCGTGGCCAAGTCCGGGGCCGGTTTCGTGCCGGTGGACCCGAACTATCCGGCCGACCGGATCGAACACATGGTGAAGGACTCCGGCGCGGTCTTCGGGCTGACCATCGGCCGGTCCGCCGCCCAGCTGCCCGGCCAGGTCGAATGGCTGGTCATCGACAGCGAGACCACCCTGCGCTCGCTGGAGCGGCACTCGACCGAGCCGATCACCAACGCCGATCGGGTGCGTCAGCTGCGCGCCGAGCATCCGGCGTGGGTCATCTACACCTCCGGTTCGACGGGTGCGCCCAAGGGCGTGGTCGCCACCCAGGCCGGTCTGGCCGGGTTCTGCGAGGAGCAGCGCACCCACTACGGAGTCACGAGTACCGCACGGACACTGCACTTTTCCTCGCCCTCGTTCGACGCCTCGATGCTGGAGCTGCTGCTCGCCCTCGGCGGCGCGGCGACCATGGTCGTGGTGGCGCCGACGGTGTTCGGCGGCGACGATCTCGCCGAACTGCTGCGCCGCGAGCGGGTCACCCACGCGTTCATCACCCCCGCCGCGCTGGCCTCGATCGATCCGGCCGGGCTGGACGACCTCGGCGTCGTCGCGGTCGGCGGCGAGGCCTGGCCGCCGGATCTGGTGCGGCGCTGGATACTTCCGGTCACCGGCGGCGTCCGCGCCCTGTTCAACGTCTACGGGCCGACCGAGACCACGATCGTGGTGAACATCGGTGCGCCGCTGGTGCTCGATGCCCCGCTGACCATCGGCGGTCCGATCCGCGGCGTCACCGAATACGTGCTGGACGAGCGGCTTTCGCCGGTGCCGGACGGCGTGGTCGGCGAGCTGTACATCGCGGGCGCGCAGGTGGCGCGCGGTTACCACGATCGCCCGGCACTCACCGCCGCGCGATTCGTAGCGAATCCGTTCGACCCCAACGGTTCTCGGCTGTACCGCTCCGGCGACCTGGTTCGCTGGACCGCCGAGGGCAGGCTGGAGTATGCGGGGCGCAACGACTTCCAGGTGAAGGTGCGTGGTTTCCGCATCGAGCTCGGTGAGATCGACGCGGTGCTGGCGACCCACGAGAGTGTCGACTTCGCGGTCACCATGGGGCACGAGCTCGACAGCGGGACAACGATTCTGGTCTCCTACGTGCTGGCCGCGCCGGGCGCGACGGTGGACACCGACGAGCTGATCGCGACCGCCGAGCAGCGGCTGCCAGCGCACATGGTGCCGACCACCATTACGGTGCTCGACGAGATCCCGCTGTCGCCGACCGGCAAGCTGGACCGCCGCGCACTGCCCGCGCCGCAGTTGCAGACCAAGGAATTCCGCGCGCCCAGTGGCGAACTGGAGCAGCTGGTCGCGCAGGTCTTCGCGGAGCTGCTCGACACCGGCGCCGAGATCGGCGCCGACGACGACTTCTTCGAGCTCGGCGGCAACTCGCTGGTCGCCACCAAGGTGGTGGCCAGGCTCGGCGCGCAGATCGGCGCCAGGGTGCCCGCGCGCACCGTCTTCGAGGCGCCGACGGTCGCCGCTCTGGCGGCGCGGCTCGCCCCGTTCACCGGCTCGGGCGGCAGGCAGGCGCTGGCGCCGATGCCGCGCCCCGAGCACATTCCGCTGTCGCTGGCCCAGCAGCGGATGTGGTTCCTGAATCAGTTCGACACCGCCTCGGCGGCGAACAACATTCCGTTCGCGATCCGGTTGTCCGGGGCGCTGGACGTGCCCGCGCTGCAAGCGGCGGTCGCCGATCTGGTCGAGCGGCACGAGACGCTGCGCACGGTCTACCCGGCGGTGGACGGCACCGGCTATCAGGTGGTTCTGCCTGCGGCGCAGGCGATTCCGGAGCTGGTGGTGACCGAGGTCGCCGAGTCCGAGCTGCCGAGCAGGCTGTCCGAGTTCATGCTCGCCGGATTCGATGTGGCGGCCGAAGTGCCGCTGCGGATGGCGTTGTTCCGGTTGGGCGACGGCGACCACGTGCTCGCGGTCGTGGTGCATCACATCGCTGCCGACGGCACATCGATGGCGCCGATGGTGCAGGACCTGACCGTTGCCTACTTCGCTCGCAGCGCGGAATCCGCGCCGGGTTGGGCTCCGTTGCCGGTGCAGTACGCCGACTATGCCCTGTGGCAGCGCGCGATGCTCGGCGACGAGAACGACCCGAAGTCGGTCGCCGCGGAGCAGATCGGTTACTGGCGAACGGCTTTGGCGGGTCTGCCCGGTCGGCTGGAACTGCCGGCGGATCGGCCGCGGCCCGCACAGCCCTCCGGTCGCGGCGGCGTGCACACGTTCGAGGTCGACGCACAGACGAGGGCCAAGCTCGACGCGCTCGCGCTCGACACGGGCGCCTCACTGTTCATGGTGGTGCATGCGGCGTTCGCGGCCCTGCTCGCCCGGCTCTCGGGCACGCCCGACATCGCCATCGGCACGCCGGTGGCCGGTCGCGGCGAGGCGGAGCTGGACGGGCTGATCGGCATGTTCGTCAACATGCTGGTGCTGCGCACCGACAGCGCGCCGGGTGCGTCGTTCCGCGAGCTGGTCGAGTCGGCCAAAAAGGTTGATCTCGCGGCCTTCTCGCACGTGGAGTTGCCGTTCGAGCGGCTCGTCGAGGTGCTCGATCCCGCGCGCTCGCAGGCGCATCACCCGCTGTTCCAGGTGGCGCTGTTCTTCCAGAACATGGACAAGCCCGCGTTGGAACTACCGGGGCTGTCGGCGTCCGCCCTGGATCTGGACGGCGCGGCAGCCAAGTTCGACCTGCAGCTGACGGTGACCCCGCACGAGGGCGAGAACGCCGGCCTGTCGGCCATGTTCACCTATGCCACGGATCTGTTCGACGCGGCGACGGTGGCCCGGTTCGCCGCTCGATTCCGCCGGCTGCTGCGCGCGGTCACCGCCGCCCCGGACCGGGCGATGGGCGATGCCGACCTGTTGTCGCTGGTCGAACGGGATCGGATTCTGTTCGAGTGGAACGACACTCGGCAGCGCGTCGCCCCGCATCTGCTGCTCGACGGCTATCGGCAGGCGGTGGCGACCACCCCGGATGCCGTCGCGGTGGTCTACGAGGGCACTGAGCTCACCTATCGCGAGTTCGATGAGCGGGTCAACCGGCTTGCCCGGTTGTTGATTTCGCAGGGTGTCGGTGCGGAGTCGCTGGTGGGTCTGGCGATTCGGCGTTCGCTTGATCTGGTTGTCGGTATGTATGCGATCGTCACCGCGGGTGGCGCGTATGTGCCGTTGGATCCGGATCATCCGGCTGAGCGGATCGCGCACATCCTCGATACCGCCCAACCTGCCTGCGTCGTCACGACTTCCGCCGACGCGGCCGCCTTGCCGACCAGCGCTGTTGCGGTGTCGATCGATACCGCCGACCTGGCACGGTTCGACGGCGCGCCGGTGCGCAAAGACGAGTTGCTCCGTCCGGTGTCACCGCAGAACCCGGCGTACGTCATCTTCACCTCCGGCTCCACCGGTCGTCCCAAGGGCGTCGCGGTGTCGCACGCGGCGATCAACAATCAGATCGAGTGGATGCTCGCCGAGTACCCGCTGCACGCGGACGACGTCTACCTGCAGAAGACCGCGACCACGTTCGACGTGTCGCTGTGGGGTTTCTTCATGCCGCTGCGGGTCGGCGCGAGGCTGGTCGTGGCGACCCCGGACGGGCATCGCGACCCGGCCTACGTCGCGGAAACCATTGCCGCGCAGTCGGTGACGGTCACCGACTTCGTGCCGTCGATGCTGACCATCTTCGCGGCGCACACCGCCAAAGGCACCGTCCCGACGCTGGAGCAGATCTTCGTGATCGGCGAGGCGCTGCCGCCCGAGACGGTCACCGCCGTGCACGCGGTGATCGACGCGGACGTGCACAACCTCTACGGCCCGACCGAGGCCGCGGTGTCGGTGACCTACTGGCCCGCCGACGGCTCGGATACCCGCTCGGTGCCGATCGGGTTGCCGCAGTGGAACACCCGCGTCTACGTGCTCGACGCGCGCCTGCGCCCGGTCCCGGACGGCGTGGCCGGTGAGCTGTATCTGGCCGGTGACCAGCTGGCGCGCGGATACGTCGGCAGGCCGGATCTGACCGCCGATCGGTTCGTGGCGAATCCGTTCGGCAGCGGTCAGCGCATGTACCGCACCGGCGATCTCGTGGTGTGGCGCAAGGCTTCCGGCGCGGACGCCGACGAGGACATGGTGCTCGACTACATCGGGCGCACCGACTTCCAGGTGAAGTTCCGTGGTCAGCGCATCGAGCTCGGCGAGATCGAAACCGCGCTGCTGGCGCAGGATTCGGTGAGCCAGGCGGTGGCGCTGGTCAGTCAGTCGACGCTCGGTGACCAGCTGGTCGCCTACGCGGTCGCCGCGCCCGGCGCGCGGATCGACCCGCAGGAGCTGCGCGGCGCGATCGCGGAAACGTTGCCCACCTACATGGTTCCGGCCGCCATTGTCGCGCTCGATGAGCTCCCGCTGAATGCCAGCGGCAAGCTGGATCGTAAGGCGCTACCGGAGCCGATGTTCACCGCGCGCGAATTCCGCGCGCCCGCAACGGCGGTCGAGGAGATCATCGCGGGCGTCTTCGGCGAGGTGCTCGGGCTGACCCGGGTCGGCGCCGACGACGACTTCTTCGCCCTCGGCGGCAACTCGCTGATCGCCACCCAGGTGGTCGCGCGGCTCGGTGCGGCCGTCGGCGGCCGGGTGCCGGTGCGGACGCTGTTCGAGGCACCGACCGTGGCCGGCCTGGCCTCCGTGATCGATTCGCAGGTGCACAGCCGGCCCGGGGTCGAGCTGGGCAGCATCGAACGGCCGGAAGAATTGCCGCTGTCGCTGGCGCAGCGGCGGATGTGGTTCCTCAACCGATTCGACCAGGACGACGACGCGGCCGGTTCGGCCGCCTACAACCTGCCGTTCGCGCTGCGGCTGACCGGCACGCTGGACGTGGCCGCGCTCGGCGCGGCGCTGCACGATGTGGTGGCGCGGCACGAGGTGCTGCGCACCGTGTACCCGGAGACGGCCACCGGCCCGATCCAGGTTGTGCTGCCGCCCAACGGGATCGCGCTGGATGTCGCGCCGCGGCTGCTGAGCGAGGCCGACGTGGCGAGCGCGGTGTACGCGCTGGCGTCGAGCTCGTTCGACGTGACCACCGAGGTCCCGGTGCGGGTGGCGCTGCTCCAGGTCGACGGCGTCGCGGACACGTATGTGCTGGCTGTCGTGGTGCATCACATCGCCGCGGACGGGTCCTCGATGGGCCCGCTGGTGCGCGACGTGATGATCGCCTACGCCGCACGGACCGCGGGCGAGGCGCCGAACTGGGCGCCGCTGCGGGTGCAGTACGCCGATTACGCGCTGTGGCAGCGGGCGGTGCTCGGCGACGAGACCGACGCCGAATCCATTGCCGCGCAGCAGATCGGCTTCTGGCGCTCGCACCTGGCCGACCTGCCGGATCTGCTGGAGTTGCCGACGGACCGGCCGCGTCCGGCGATCGCGTCCATGGCCGGTGCCCGGGTAGATGTGCAGATCGACGCGGCTACCCACGCCGGTCTCGTGGAACTTGCTCGCGCGCAAGGCGCGACGCTGTTCATGGTTGTGCACACCGCGCTGGCGGTGCTGCTGGCCCGGCTCTCCGGTTCGGTGGACGTGGCCATCGGCACGCCGCTGGCCGGTCGGGGCGAGCGTGAGCTGGACGACCTGATCGGCATGTTCGTGAACACCGTGGTGTTCCGGACCCAGTTCGAGTCGGGTGAGTCGTTCGTCGACCTGCTGGGCAGGCAGCGCGAATCCGACCTGCACGCGTTCGCGCACGCGGACATTCCGTTCGAGCGCCTGGTCGAGGTGCTCAACCCGCCGCGCTCGACGGCGCATCACCCGCTGTTCCAGGTGGGGTTGTCGTTCCAGAACATCGCGCGGGCCGCGCTCGAACTGCCCGGTCTCGCGGTGTCGGGGCTGGACGCGGATCTGGCGGTGTCGCAGTTCGATCTGCATCTGATCGTGGGCGACGGCTACGACGAATCCGGCGTGCCGACCGGCATGGGCGGGTTCTTCACCTATGCGACAGACCTTTTCGATGCCGCGACCGTGCAGGGCTTCGCCGAGCGGTTCGCACGAATCCTCGCCGCCGTGGTGGCAGACGCGACCACGCCGGTCGGGGATATCGAGGTGCTCGACGCGGTCGAGCGCGACGACGTGCTGGCCGGGTGGAACGCCACCGAGCAGCAGGTCGACGAGTCGGCGACACTGGTCTCGCTGCTGGACGCGGCCGTGGCCGCCGATCCGCGATCCGTGGCGCTCGTGGTCGATCTGCCGACCGGTCGCGAGAAGGTGACCTACGCGGAGCTGGATGCCCAGGTCAATCGCCTTGCCCGGCAGCTGATCTCCGTCGGCGTCGGACCGGAGTCGCGGGTCGCCTTGGCATTCCGCCGTTCGGCCGACCTGGTCGTGGCGATGTACGCGGTGGCGAAGACCGGCGGCGCGTATGTGCCGGTGGATCCGGCGCAGGCCGCGGAGCGCACCAGTTACATCCTCGAGACGGCCGCACCGGTGTGCGTGCTGACCAATGCCGACGCCGAGTTCGCTACCGACGTCGCGCCTTTGGTGCGGATCGATGAACTCGATCTCGACGGACTGGATGCCTCCCCGGTTACCGATGCCGATCGCGTTGCGCCGTTGCGTCCGGAGAACACGGCGTATGTGATTTTCACGTCGGGTTCGACGGGTCGTCCTAAGGGTGTTGCGGTTTCGCATGCGGCTATTGCGAATCAGTTGCAGTGGAAGGTGACCGAGTTCGGTCTCGATGCTGCTGATGCGATTCTGCTGAAGACCGCTGCCACGTTCGACCTTTCGGTGTGGGAGTTCTGGTCTGCGGCGGTGTGTGGTGGCCGTTTGGTCATCGCCGCCCCCGACGGTCATCAGGATCCCGCGTACCTGAATGAGCTGATGGCTCGCGAGTGGGTGACCACTTTGCATGTGGTGCCGTCGATGCTCGACGCGCTCACCGCCGGCGATTTCCCGAACTCGCTGTGGCGAGTACTCGCGATCGGTGAGGCACTGCCGGCCGGACTGGCGCAACGTTTCCTGCGCGACTACCCGCGCGTCGAACTGTTCAACCTGTACGGCCCGACCGAGGCCGCGGTGTCCATCACCAGCCATCGGGTCGGTCGCAACGATCAGGCCTCGGTGCCCGTCGGCGCACCGGAGTGGAACAGCCAGGTCTTCGTGCTGGATTCGCGACTGCGGCCCGTGCCGGTGGGCGTCTCCGGTGAGCTGTACCTGGCCGGAGCACAACTCGCACGTGGTTACTTCGGTCGGGCGGATCTGACCTCGGATCGGTTCGTGGCCAACCCGTTCCAGACCGGCGTCCGGATGTACCGCACCGGTGACCTCGTGGCCTGGAAGCCCTCCGGTGAGCTGGAGTACCGGGGCCGCACCGACTTCCAGGTGAAGATCCGTGGCTTCCGCATCGAACTCGCCGAGATCGACGCGGCGCTGCTCGCGCTGCCGTCGGTCGCCCAGGCCGCCGTCATCGCCAAGTCGGACCCGCGCACCGGTGATCGCCTGATCGGCTACCTGGTTCCGGCCGGGACCGAGGTCGATGTGGCGCAGGTGAAGTCGGCGCTGACTGCCACTCTGCCGTCGTACATGGTGCCGTCCGCATTCGTCGTGCTGGATGCGCTGCCGCTCAATGCGAACGGCAAGCTGGATCGAAAGGCGTTGCCGGAGCCGGAGTTCGAGGCGCAGGTGTTCCGTGCGCCGTCGACGCCGATCGAGGAGATCGTGGCCTCGGTGTTTGCCGAGGTGCTCGGTGTCGATCAGGTCGGCGTCGACGACGATTTCTTCGGTCTCGGCGGTAACTCGCTGCTGGCCACGCAGGTCGCCGCGCGCATCGGCGCCGCACTGGATTCGCGTGTTCCCGTTCGCGCGCTGTTCGAGGCCTCGACCGTCGCCGGTCTGGCCGCCAAGGTCGAGCAGCACGTCGGCTCCGGCCGCAAGGCGCTGGTCGCGGGCTCACGCCCGGAACAGATTCCGCTCTCGCTGGCCCAGCAGCGGATGTGGTTCCTGAACCAGTTCGACACCGGCTCCGCCGTCTACAACATCCCGGCCGCCATCCGCCTCTCCGGCCAACTCGATGTCGCCGCACTGCAATCGGCGGTCCGGGATCTGGTGGCCCGCCACGAGATCCTGCGCACCACCTACCCGCAGACGCAGCACGGCCCGGTGCAGTCCATCGCCGAGCAGATTCCGGTCGATCTCACGCTGGCGCAGATCGACGCGGCGGATGTGGCGGATTCGGTATACCGAGTCGTGGCGGCGGGTTTCGACGTCACCGCCGAGGTTCCGTTCCGCGCCAACCTGTTCCAGATCACCGGCACCACCGACTACGTCCTGGTGTTCGTCGCGCACCACATCAGCGCCGACGGCTGGTCGATGGGCCCGCTGACCCGGGACCTGATGCTGGCCTATGCCGCCCGCACCGGCGGCGCGGCCCCGGACTGGGCCCCCCTCCCGGTTCAATACGCGGACTACAGCATCTGGCAGCGCGACGTGCTCGGCGCGGAGGACGACCCGCAGAGCCTGATCGCTCAGCAGGCCGACTACTGGCGCACCGCGCTGGCCGCCCTGCCGGACGAACTGGCCTTGCCCGCCGACCGCCCGCGCCCCGCGGCCGCCTCCTACCGAGGCGCGACGCTGGACTTCGAGCTGGACGCGGACCTGCACGCCGCGCTCGAACGGGTTGCCCAGCAGCACAATGCGACGCTGTTCATGGTCGTGCACGCCGCGCTCGCGGTGCTGCTCGCCCGCCTGTCCGGCAGCTCCGACATCGCCATCGGCACCCCGGTCGCCGGTCGCGGCGAGGCCGAACTCGACGACCTGATCGGCATGTTCGTCAACACCCTGGTGCTGCGCAACGAGATCGAGCCCGGCGCGACGTTCGACTCGTTGCTCGCCGCCGTGCGCGACACCGACGTCGCCGCGTTCGGCCATGCCGACCTGCCGTTCGAGCGACTGGTCGAACTGCTCGACCCGGTCCGCTCGGCGGCCCGGCATCCGCTGTTCCAGGTGATGCTGGTCTTCCAGAACCTGGCCCAGACCTCGCTCGAGCTGCCCGGCCTCACCGTGGCCGGTCTCGACCCGCAGGTGCAGACGGCCAAGTTCGACCTGCAACTCACCATCGCGGAACAGCCGGACCGCCAAGGCCTCTCGGCGATCTTCGGCTACGCGACGGACCTGTTCGACGCCGCGACCGTGCAGAACTTCGCCGACCGCTTCCGCCGCATCCTCGCGGCGATCGCGGCCGACGCCGCGGTGGTGGTCGGCGATATCGACGTGCTCGCCGCCGGTGAACGCGAACTCGTGCTGCGCGAATGGAATTCGCTCGGCGCCTGGGTGCCCGGCGCGACCCTGCCCGGCCTCATCGCCGATCAGGTGTGGCGTCGTCCGGACGCGGTCGCGATTCGTTTCGGCGACCGCACGCTGGCCCACCCGTCGCCCGACCACCGCCCCTCATCGGGTCGCTCCGCGACGCTGACTTATCGTGAATTGCAACGTCGCGCCAACCAGGTCGCCCGAGCCCTGATCGCCCAGGGCGCGGGCCCGGAATCGCTGGTGGCCGTTGCGGTGCCGCGCACCGAGGACCTGCCGGTCGCCCTGCTCGGCGTGCTCGCGACCGGCGCCGCCTACCTGCCCATCGACTCCACCTACCCGGCGCAGCGGCTGGAATACATGCTCGCCGATGCCGCCCCGGTCTGCGTGCTGACCACGGCGGACGAGCGGGCCGCGGTGCCCACCGGTGACCTGCCCGTCGTCTTGTTCGAGGAGACAACGGCATTCGCCGACGCGCCGATCCACGACGCCGACCGGCGTGCGCCGCTGCACCCGGACAACCTGGCCTACGTCATCTACACGTCCGGCTCGACCGGCGTGCCGAAGGGCGTCGGCGTCGCGCACCGCAATGTCGTCGAGCTGTTCGCGAACACCCAAACCCTGTTCCGCTTCGACGAACACGACGTCTGGACGCTGTTCCACTCGTTCGCGTTCGACTTCTCGGTGTGGGAACTGTGGTGCGGTCTGGCGCACGGCGGCTCGGTCGTGGTGGTCGACTACGGCACGTCGCGGTCGCCGGAACAGTTCCGCGAGTTGCTGATTCGCGAGCGGGTGACGGTGCTGAACCAGACCCCGTCCGCCTTCTACCAATTGGCGGAGGCCGACCGGGCCGCCGAGCCCGGCGCGCTGGCGCTGCGCTACGTCGTGTTCGGCGGCGAGGCCCTGGATCTGCGCAAGCTCGAGCGCTGGTACGAACGACACGGTGCGGCAACCCGTTTGGTGAACATGTACGGCATCACCGAGACCACGGTGCACGTGTCGTTCCTGCCGCTGGACGAGCGCGACCGCGGCAATCCGGCCAGCGTCATCGGCCGCGCCATCCCCGGCCTGGACGCCTACGTGCTCGACCCGCGCCTGCACCCGACCCCGCTCGACGTGCCCGGTGAGCTGCACGTGGTCGGCGCGCAGCTGTCCCGCGGCTACCTGGGTAAGCCGGGCCTGACCGCGACCAGGTTCGTGGCGAATCCGTTCGGCGCGCCCGGTTCGCGCATGTACCGCACCGGCGACGTCGGTCGCTGGCGGGACTGCGGCGACAAGGCCCTGCTCGAATACGCCGGTCGCAGTGACCAGCAGGTGCAGCTGCGCGGTTTCCGCATCGAACTCGGTGAGATCGAGGCGGCGCTGGTGCGCTGCGCGGGTGTGAATCAGGCCGTCGCCCTGGTCCGTTCGGACGTGCAGGGCGACCGCCTCGTCGGTTACGTTGTGGCAGAAGTCGACTCGGCGGCCGTGCGGGCCGAGGTCGCCGAGTTCCTGACCGGCTACATGGTGCCGGACGCGATCGTGGTCCTGGACGCGCTCCCGCTGACCCCGAACGGCAAGCTCGACCGCAAGGCCCTGCCCGCACCGGAATTCGTCAGCGCGATCGCCTTCCGAGCGCCGGGTACGGCGCTGGAGCAGACCATCGCCGGGGTCTTCGCCGACCTGCTCGGCGTGCAGACGGTCGGTCTCGACGACGACTTCTTCGGCCTCGGCGGCAACTCGCTGCTCGCCGCACAGGCCGTCGGCCGGCTGCGCGAGGCCACCGGCACGACGATCAGCGTGCAGTGGTTCTTCACCGACGCCACGGTCGCCGGGCTCGCCGCCCGGATCGACGCGCAGGCGCCGGGAGAGCGCGACCTCGACGCCGGAATGGGCATCCTGCTGCCGATCCGCACCACGGGCAGCGCGGCGCCGCTGTTCTGCCTGCACCCGATGTACGGCCTGGCCTGGAGCTACGCCGGCCTCGCCCAGCACCTGCCCGCCGACCAGCCGATCTACGGCGTGCAGTCGCCTGCCCTGTCCGAGGACGGCGACCTGCCCGGCTCGATCGCCGAGCTGGCGCACCGCTACGTCACCGAGATCCGGACCGTGCAGCCGCACGGCCCATACCGGCTGCTCGGCTGGTCGCTCGGCGGCGTGCTCGCGCACGCCATCGCCACCGAGCTGCAGGGCGACGGCGAGCAGGTCGAACTGCTGGCCATGATGGACAGCCACCCGAACCCCGACGTCGCGGGCTTCCGCGCGGCGGTGCGCGGCGCGCTGGCCGAACTCGGGCTCGGCGGCGACCTGATCGGGGCCGAGGACGACATCTACGACCTCAGCGACCAGGCCCTGGCCGCGTTGCACGCGATGATCCCGCCGGAACTGGTCGCCCTGACCCCCGAACGGTTGCGGCGCATCTACCGCAGCGCGGTCCGCTCGGCCGAACTGATCGCCCAGCATCGTCCAGGGGTGTTCCACGGCTCGGTGGCGTACTTCAGCGCGGCCGTCGCCGATCCGGCGGATGTGCTTCGCGCCACTGCGACCGACTGGTCGCCGCACGTCACCGGTGCGGTGCTGGACCAGCCGGTCGGGGTGACGCACGCGCAGATGACCGCGCCGGAGGCGCTCGCCGAGATCGGCGCCGAGCTGGCGATTCAGCTCGGCCGGCTGGACTGAGCAGGTCCTGCCGCCGTGGGGTCACCAATCGCGCGCCGGCAGGGAATAATCGTTCCCGGCGCGCGTTTCGCGCGGCCGGGTCGCGGTCCGCTGCCCGGATCGCACGGGCTGTGTTCGGCGTGCGCCGGTGGGGTCGGTAACGATGGGCATGCGCGCGGTCGATGATCATGGGGGCGGGGAGCATCGAGGCGGGTTTGCGGCGACAACAGGCAGGGTGAGGCTTCTCCATGGTTCGGTCGGTCGGGCAGCGGTATGACGACGCGCGCGCTGTGGTGTGCGCATGACTCGACCGGCACGCGTTCGGCCCACCCGAACCAGGCGATCCCGCGTCACCACCCTGCCGCAGCTGCTGGCCACCGCGGCCGAGGCGAACCCGAGCGGTATCGGGGTCGCGTTCGCCGACGCCACGGGCACGCTGGCCGAGCTGAGCTACGCCGAGCTGGATGACCGCTCGACCAGGCTGGCCCGACTACTCATCGGCCGCGGTATCGGGCCGGAGGATCTGGTGGCCATCGGCATCCCGCGGTCGATCGACTCCGTGGTCGCGGTCTGGGCGGTGGCCAAGGCCGGCGCCGGCTTCGTACCGGTGGACCCGAACTATCCCGCCGACCGGGTCGAGCACATGGTCGTCGACTCCGGCGCGGTCTTCGGCCTGACCGTCGCCGCGGTCCGCGACGAGCTACCGGACCGGGTGGACTGGCTGCCGATCGACACCGCCGACTGCGCCCGGCTGCTCGAGGAGTTCCCCGCCGACCCGGTGACCTACATCGACCGGGTGCGGCCGCTGCGGGCCGAACATCCCGCCTACGTGATCTATACGTCGGGTTCGACCGGCAAGCCGAAGGGCGTCGTCGTCACCCAGGCCGGTCTGTCGAGCTTCTGCGACGAGCAGCGCGAGCGGTATCGGGTCACGAGCGATTCGCGGACTTTGCATTTCGCGTCGCCGTCGTTCGACGCGTCGGTGCTGGAACTGCTGCTCGCGGTCGGCGGCGCGGCCACCATGGTCGTCGTCGCGCCGACGGTGTTCGGCGGCGAGGAGCTCGCGGCGCTGATCCGCCGGGAGGGCGTGACGCACGCGTTCATCACCCCGGCCGCGCTGGCGTCGGTGGATCCGTCCGGGCTCGACGAGTTGCGCGTGGTGGTCGCCGGCGGCGAGGCGTGCCCGCCGGAGTTGGTGCGGCGCTGGGCCGCACCGGTTTCCGGCAACCGGATCCGGGAGTTCTTCAACGGGTACGGGCCCACCGAGACCACCATCATGACGAATATCAGTGCGCCGCTTGCCGCGGACGCACCGGTGACCATCGGCGGACCGATCCGCGCGATCACCGAGTACGTGCTGGACGAGCAGATGGTGCCGGTCGCCGCCGGAGGTGTCGGCGAGTTGTACATCACCGGTGCGCAGCTGGCCCGGGGCTACCACGACCGAGCCGGGCTGACGGCCTTGCGGTTCGTCGCGAATCCGTTCGAGGCCAACGGGTCCCGGTTGTATCGGACCGGTGACCTTGTTCGACTGGCATCAGCATCGCGTAGCGATTCGGTGGGGGGCGGTGGTCGGGCGACGGGTGGGCCTGACTCGGGCGAGTTGGAGTACCTGGGCCGCAACGACTTCCAGGTGAAGATCCGCGGGTTCCGGATCGAGCTGGGCGAGATCGACGCGGTACTCGCCGCGCACGAGACCGTCGACTTCGCGGTGACCGTCGGGCACGACCTCGACAGCGGCGCAACGATCCTCGTCTCCTACGTGCACTCCGCGCCGGGCATGGACGCGGACGCCGCCGAACTGGCCGCCGTAGCCGAGCAGAGCCTGCCCGCGCACATGGTGCCGACGGTGGTCATGGTGCTGGCCACGATCCCGCTGACGCCGGTCGGCAAGCTGGACCGGGCCGCGCTGCCCTCGCCGCGCTTGCAGACCAAGGTGTTTCGCGCGCCGGTCGGCCCGCTGGAGGAACTGGTCGCGGACGTCTTCGCCGAGTTACTCGGGCCCGGCGCCCCGGTCGGCGCGGACGACAACTTCTTCGAACTCGGCGGCAACTCGCTCATCGCCACCCAGGCCGCCGCCCGGCTCGGTGCGGCGCTCACGGCGCGGGTGCCCGCGCGACTGATCTTCGAAACCCCCACCGTCGCCGGGCTTGCCGAGCGGATGGAGACGTTGAAGGGCGCGGGTGATAGGCGTGCGCTCGCGCCGACCGAACGCCCGGAACACATTCCGCTGTCGCTGGCCCAGCAGCGGATGTGGTTCCTCAATCAGTTCGATACCGCCTCGGCGGCGAACAACATCCCGTTCGCCATCCGGTTGTCCGGGCTGCTGGACGTGTCGGCGTTGCAGGCCGCGATCACCGATGTGATCGAGCGGCACGAGACGCTGCGCACCGTGTACCCGGCCATCGACGGCACCGGCTACCAGGTGATTCTGCCTGCGGCCCAAGCCGTTCCGGACCTGGCCCCGAAGCCGCTGGCCGAGCACGAGGTGGCGGACTGGCTGCGCGGGTTCGCACTGGCCGGCTTCGACGTGGCCGCCGAGGTGCCGCTGCGCATCGCGTTGGCCGAGCTGTCGCCGAGCGAGCACGTGGTCGTGGTGGTCGTGCACCACATCGCCGCCGACGGCGCGTCGGTGGCCCCGTTCCTGCGAGATCTGCTCGGCGCCTTCCTGTCCCGGCGCAACGGCGCGCCGCCCGCGGTACCGCCGCTGCCGGTGCAGTACGCCGACTACACGCTGTGGCAGCGCGAGGTGCTCGGCGCCGAGTCCGATCCGACCTCGGTGGCCGCCGCGCAGATCGCCTACTGGCGGCATGTGCTGGCGGGCATTCCGGATCGGCTGGAGCTGCCCGCGGACCGGCCCCGCCCGCCCATTGCTTCCGGCGGCGGCGCGGAGTACACGTTCGAGGTGAGCGCCGAGGTGCATCGCGGACTCATCGAGCTCGCGCAGCGCTCGGGCGCTTCGGAATTCATGGTGGTGCACGCCGCGTTCGCGGCCCTGCTCGCCCGGCTCACCGGCACCGACGACATCACCATCGGCACACCCGTCGCCGGTCGTGGCGAACGTGAGCTCGACGGGCTCATCGGCATGTTCGTCAACACCCTGGTGCTGCGCACCCCGATCGACCTCGGCGCCTCCTTCCTCGATCTGCTCGACGCCACCAAAGAGACCGACCTGGCCGCGTTCTCGCACGCCGAGCTGCCGTTCGAGCGACTGGTCGAGGTGCTCGACCCGGTTCGCTCGCAGGCGCATCACCCGCTGTTCCAGGTGGCGCTGTTCTTCCAGAACCTGACCAGGGCGCAGGTCGAGCTGCCCGGATTGTCCGCGCAGGCGGTCGATTTCGACGGCGCGGTGGCGAAGTTCGATTTGCAGCTGACGGTGGTGCCGAAGCCGGAGAGCGGGTTCTCCGCGCAGTTCCTCTATGCCACGGATCTGTTCGACGAGGCCACCATCGCGGAATTCGCGCGGCGGTTCGAGCGGCTGCTGGTCGCGGTCGGCGCCGATCCGGAACGCGCGGTCGAGGAGATCGACCTGCTCGCTCCGGCGGAGCTGGCGCGGATTCTGGTCGGCTGGAACGAGACTCGGCACGCGGTCGCGCCCGAGTTGCTCCTCGATGGATATCGGCGGGCGGCCGCGGCGCATCCGGACGCCATCGCGCTGGTGCACGAAGGCGCGACGCTTGCCTATCGCGAGTTCGATGAGCGGGTCAATCGGCTTGCTCGGTTGTTGATTTCGCAGGGTGTGGGCGCGGAGTCGTTGGTGGGTCTGGCGATTCGGCGTTCGCTTGATCTGGTTGTCGGTATGTACGCGATCGTCACCGCGGGTGGCGCGTATGTGCCGTTGGATCCCGATCATCCGGCCGAGCGGATCGCGCACATCCTCGACACGGCACAGCCCGCCTGCGTGGTCACCACGTCGGCGGACGCGATCGAGGTGCCGGCCGGTATCGAGGTGCTGACCCTGGATACGGTCGATACCAACGCTTTCGACGGTGCCCCGGTCCGTCCGGAGGAACTGCTCCGGGCGGTGCTGCCGCAGCACCCGGCCTATGTCATCTTCACCTCGGGCTCCACCGGTCGTCCCAAGGGCGTCGCGGTGTCGCACGCGGCGATCAACAATCAGATCGAGTGGATGCTGGCGGAGTACCCGCTCGGCACCGACGATGTGTACCTGCAGAAGACCGCGACCACGTTCGACGTGTCGCTGTGGGGTTTCTTCATGCCGCTGCGGGCCGGCGCGACCCTCGTTGTCGCCACCCACGACGGGCACCGCGATCCCGTTTATGTCGCGGAAACCATTGCCGCACAGCGGGTCACCGTCACCGACTTCGTGCCGTCCATGCTGACCGTGTTCGCCGCGCACACCGCGGCGGATGCCTGCCCGACCCTGCGGGACGTCTTCGTGATCGGCGAGGCGCTGCCGCCGGAGACGGTCGGCGCGTTCCGCGCGGTGTCGGCGGCGCGCGTGCACAACCTCTACGGCCCGACCGAGGCCGCGGTGTCGGTGACTTACTGGCCCGCCGACGGCTCGGATACCCGTTCGGTGCCGATCGGGTTGCCGCAGTGGAACACCCAGGTCTACGTGCTCGACGCCCGGTTGCGCCCGGTACCCACCGGGGTGCCCGGCGAGCTCTACCTCGCCGGTGATCAGCTGGCGCGCGGCTACGTCCGCCGACCGGATCTGACCGCCGATCGATTCGTGGCCGATCCGTTCGGCTTCGGCGAGCGCATGTACCGCACCGGCGACCTGGTGGTGTGGCGTGACGCCACCGCCGGTCGCGCGCATCGGCTGGAGTACATCGGCCGCACCGACTTCCAGGTGAAGTTCCGCGGTCAGCGCATCGAACTCGGCGAGATCGAGACCGCGCTGCTGGCCCAGCCCGCGGTGAACCAGGCGGTCGCGCTGGTCAGCCAGTCCACGCTGGGCGATCAGCTGGTCGCCTATGTCGTTGCCGCGCCCGGACATTCGATCGAGCAGCCGGAACTGCTCGCGGCCATCGCGGAAACGCTGCCCGCCTACATGATTCCGACGGCGCTCGTGCCGCTGGACGCCTTCCCGCTGAACCCGAGCGGAAAGCTGGATCGCAAGGCGCTGCCCGAACCGACCTTCAGCGCGCGCGAATTCCGCGCGCCCGCAACACCGGTCGAAGAGATCGTCGCCGGGGTGTTCGGCGAGGTGCTCGGCCTGGACCGGGTCGGCGCCGACGACGACTTCTTCGCCCTGGGCGGCAACTCGCTGATCGCCACCCAGCTGGTGGCCCGGCTCGGCGCCGCGATGGACGCGAAGGTGCCGGTGCGCACGCTGTTCGAGACGCCGACCGTGCAGTCGCTGGCCGCCGCGATCGAATCCAGGACGCACGCCGAGCGGGGCGTGCAGCTCGGCAGCATCGCCCGGCCCGAGCAGCTGCCGTTGTCGCTGGCACAGCGGCGGATGTGGTTCCTCAACCGGTTCGACCAAGCCGACGGCGACGACGCGGCCGTCGGTTCGGCCGCCTATAACCTCCCGTTCGCGCTACGGCTGACCGGCACGCTGGACGTCGCCGCGCTCGGCGCGGCCCTGGACGACGTGGTGAGCAGGCACGAGGTGCTGCGCACCGTGTACCCGGAGAACGCCGACGGTCCGGTGCAGGTCGTGCTGCCCGCGAGCCTGGTGGCCCTGGACGTCACCGCCCGGCCGGTGGCCGCGGCCGACGTGCCCGGCGAGGTGTACGCGCTGGCGTCGACGCCGTTCGACGTGACCGGCGAGGTGCCGGTGCGCGTGCGGCTGCTCGAAATCACCGATGGCACAGCGGGTTCGGACTATGTGCTCGCGGTGGTGGTGCACCACATCGCGGCGGACGCGTCCTCGATGGGCCCGCTGGTGCGCGACGTGATGATCGCCTACGCCGCACGGACCGCAGGCGAGGCGCCCGGCTGGAATCCGTTGCGGGTGCAGTACGCCGATTACGCGCTGTGGCAGCGGGCGGTGCTCGGCGACGAGACCGACCCGGAGTCGATTGCCGCGCAACAGATCCTGTTCTGGCGCAAGCAGCTGGCCGGCCTGCCGGATCTGCTGGAGTTGCCGACGGATCGGCCGCGTCCGGCGATCGCGTCTATGGCCGGTGCCCGGGTGGACGTGCGGATCGATGCCGCGACCCACGCCGGTCTCGTGGAACTCGGCCGCGCGCAGGGCGCGACGCTGTTCATGGTCGTGCACACCGCGCTGGCGGTGCTGCTCGCCCGGCTGTCGGGTTCCGGCGATATCGCCATCGGCACCCCGGTGGCCGGTCGCGGCGAGCGTGAGCTGGACGACCTGATCGGCATGTTCGTCAACACCGTGGTCTTCCGGACCGGCTTCGACGGCGGCGAATCGTTCACCGATGTGCTTGCGCGGCAGCGCGATACCGATTTGCAAGCGTTCGCGAACGCGGACATCCCGTTCGAGCGCCTGGTCGAGGTGCTCAACCCGCCGCGTTCCACCGCGCACCACCCGCTGTTCCAGGTCGGGTTGTCCTTCCAGAACATCGCGCGCACCGCGCTCGAACTACCCGGGCTCACGGTGGCCGGGGTAGACGCGGATCTCGATGTGTCGCAGTTCGATCTGCACCTCATCGTCGGCGACGGCTACGACGAATCCGGCGCGCCCACCGGCATCGGCGGGTTCTTCACCTACGCCACCGATCTTTTCGACGCCGCGACCGTGCAGGGCTTCGCCGATCGGTTGTCGCGGATCCTCGCCGCCGTGGTCGCCGACGCGTCGACACCGGTCGGCGATATCGACCTGCTCGCGGGCGGCGAACGCGACTCGGTCCTGGTGCGCTGGAACGAAACCGCGCACCCGGTCGACGCGACGACGCTGCCGTCGTTCCTGCAACGCGCGGTGCTGGCCGCGGCCCCCGAGGCGGTCGCCGTGGTGGCCGACCTGCCCGACGGCGCCCGGCACGAGCTGAACTACGTCGAGCTGGACACCCGGGTGAATCGTCTGGCCCGGTACCTGATCTCGATCGGGGTCGGGCCGGAAGCGCGGGTGGCGCTCGCCTTCCGCCGCTCGGTGGACCTGGTCGTGGCGATGTACGCGGTGGCGAAAGCCGGTGGCGTGTATGTGCCGGTCGACCCGGACCAGGCCGCTGAACGCACCGATTACATCCTCGCGACCGCCGCACCGGTGTGCGTGCTGACCAACGCGGACGCCGAATTCGACACCGAGGCAGCGCCTCTGGTGCCCATCGACGAGCTGGTCCTCGGCTCCTTCGCCAGCGGACCGCTCGCGGACTCCGAGCGTGTCGCGCCGTTGCGGCCGGAGAACACCGCGTACGTGATCTTCACCTCCGGCTCGACCGGCCGCCCGAAGGGCGTCGCCGTCTCGCACGCCGCGATCGCGAACCAGTTGCACTGGAAGACCGCCGAATTCGACCTGTCCGACGACGACGCCGTGCTGCTCAAGACCGCCGCGACCTTCGATCTCTCGGTCTGGGAGTTCTGGTCGGCGGTGGCCTGCGCGGGCAAGCTGGTGATCGCCGCACCGGACGGGCATCGCGACCCGGCCTACCTCAACGACCTGATCATCCGGGAATCGGTGACGACGCTGCACGCCGTCCCGTCCATGCTGGATGCCCTGCTGGTGCACACCGGCACCGCGGCCGACCCGGAACCGTCACCGCTGCGGCGCGTGCTCGCCATCGGCGAGGCGTTGCCCGCTGCCCTGGCGCAGCGATTCCTGCTGGCGCACCCCGGCGTTCGCCTCGACAACCTGTACGGCCCGACGGAGGCCGCGGTCTCGGTGACCCGGCATCGGGTGACTGAGGCGGACCAGGGTTCCGTGCCGATCGGCACGCCCGAGTGGAACAGCCAGACCTACGTGCTCGACGGCCGCCTGCGCCCGGTGCCGGTCGGCATCTCCGGCGAGCTGTATCTGTCGGGCAGTCAGCTGGCGCGCGGCTACTTCGGCCGCGCCGACCTGACCGCTGATCGGTTCGTGGCCAACCCGTTCCAGTCCGGCGCGCGCATGTACCGCACCGGCGACCTGGTCGCCTGGAACCGCGACGGCGAGCTGGAGTACCAGGGCCGCACCGACTTCCAGGTGAAGATCCGCGGCTTCCGCATCGAGCTCGGCGAGATCGAGGCCGCGCTGCTTGCGCTGCCGGAGATCGCGCAGACCGCGGTGGTCGCCAAGTCCGATCCCAAGACCGGTGATCGCCTGGTGGCCTATCTGGTTCCCACCGCGGAAGCTGTCGCCCCCGCCGGGCCGGCCGGTTCCTTTGCCGTCCAGGCCGCAGCCTTCGCCGCGCAAGCCGCCGCCGAGGCGGGCGGACCCGAAGAGCCCGCCGGTCTCGATGTGGCACAGGTGAAGTCGGCCCTGAGCGAGGCGTTGCCGTCGTACATGGTGCCGTCGGCGTTCGTGGTGCTGGAGGAGCTGCCGCTCAATGTGAACGGCAAGCTGGATCGAAAGGCGTTGCCGGAGCCGGAGTTCGAGGCGCTGGTGTTCCGGGCGCCGTCGACGCCGATCGAGGAGATCGTCGCGTCGGTGTATGCCGAGGTGCTCGGCGTCGAACGGGTCGGCGCCGACGACGACTTCTTCGCCCTCGGCGGTAACTCGTTGCTGGCCACCCAGGTTGCCGCGCGGATCGGCGCGGCGCTCGATTCGCGGGTGCCGGTGCGCGCGCTGTTCGAGGCGTCCACCGTCGCCGGGCTCGCGGTCAAGGTCGAGCACACCACGACCGAGCACACGCGCAATCCGCTGGTCGCGCAGCCTCGCCCCGACCACATCCCGTTGTCGTCGGCGCAGCAGCGGATGTGGTTCCTCAACCAGTTCGACACCTCGGCCGCCGTCTACAACATCCCCGCCGCGATCCGCCTGTCCGGCGACCTGGATGTCGACGCGTTGCAGCAGGCCGTCGCCGATCTCGTCGCCCGGCACGAGATCATGCGCACCGTCTACCCGGAGACCATGGCCGGTCCGGCGCAGCGCATCGTTGCGCCGCACGAGGTTTCGGTGGATCTGGCGCCCGCGCAGATCGGCGAGGAACGGGTCGCGCACGAGGTGCAGCGCATCGTCTCCGCCGGTTTCGACGTCACCATGGAGGTGCCGTTCCGGGCCCGGCTGTTCCAGCTCGCGGCCAGCGAGTATGTGCTGGTGTTCGTCGCGCATCACATCAGCGCCGACGGCTGGTCGATGGGCCCGCTGACCCGGGACCTGATGCTGGCCTACGCCGCCCGCAGCGGCGGCGAGGCGCCGTCCTGGGCGCCGCTGCCCATCCAGTACGCCGACTACGCGCTCTGGCAGCGCAGCGTGCTCGGCAGCGACGACGATCCCGAATCGCTCGCGGGCGCCCAACTCGCCTACTGGACAACCGAACTCGCCGACCTGCCAGACGAGCTGAACCTGCCGGCCGACCGGCCGCGCCCCGCCGCGCAGAGTTTCGCCGGCGGCAAAACTGATTTCGTCATCGACGCCGACGTGCACGCCGCGCTGGTCGGACTGGCCAAGCAGCACAACGCGACGCTGTTCATGGTCGTGCACACCGCGCTCGCGGTGTTCCTGGCGCGCATGTCCGGCACCGAGGACGTGGCCATCGGCACCCCGATCGCGGGCCGCGGCGAAGCCGAACTCGACGATCTGATCGGCATGTTCGTCAACACCCTGGTCCTGCGCACCCGGGTCGCGGCCGATCTCGGCTTCACCGACCTGCTCGCCGCCAACCGGGAGACCGACCTGCGGGCCTTCGCCAACGCGGACACCCCGTTCGAGCGGCTGGTCGAGGTGCTCGATCCGGAGCGGTCCGCGGGCAGGCACCCGCTGTTCCAGGTGGCGCTGTCCTTCGAGAACCTGGCCGCGACCAGCTTCGAGCTGCCCGGCCTGAACTTCGCCGCGCTCGACCCGGCGGCCGACACCGCCAAGTTCGATCTGCTGCTGACCATGCGCGAGCAGCGCACCGAGGCGGGCGCCGAGGCCGGGCTCGCCGCCGAATTCACCTATGCCCGTGACCTGTTCGACGAGCAGACGGTCAGCGAGTTCGGCCGTCGCTTCCGCGGCATCCTCGCCGCCGTCGCGCAGGACCCGGCCACCGCGGTCGGCGACCTGGAGATCCTGGACGAGTCCGAGCGGGCCGACCTGGTCTCCCGGGCCGGCGCCGAAGCCGCCGCGCCGCGCAGCCTGCCGGAGCTGATGGCGTCGGCGGTCACCCGCAATCCCACCGGCGCCGCGCTCGTCGTCGGCGGACGGTCCTTCAGCTACGTCGAACTCGACGCAGCCTCTTCGCAATTGGCCCGCACGCTGATCGATCGCGGTGCGGGCCCGGATGTGCTGATCGCCCTGGCCATCCGGCGTTCGGTGGAGTCGCTGCTCGCGCTGTGGGCGATCGCCAAGACCGGCGCGGCGATCGTGCCGATCGACCCGACCTACCCGGCCGATCGGATCGCGCACATGGTGGCCGATTCCGGTGCGGCACTGGGCGTCACGCTGACCGCCGAGCTCGGCGGCCTGCCCTCGATGGCGGGTGGCCGGCCCTGGTTCGTGCTCGACGATCGCGACTTCACCTTCGATGTCGCGTCCCGCTCGGACCGCCCGATCAGCCTCACCGAACGCCACGGCCCCATCCGGAGCACGAACGCCGCGTACGTGATCTACACCTCGGGCTCCACCGGCCTGCCCAAGGGCGTGGTGGTCACCCACGCGGGCCTGGCCAACTTCAGCGCCGAGCAGGTGGAGCGTTACGAGCTCGACCAGACCACGCGCGCACTGGCTTTCGCGTCCCCGTCGTTCGACGCGTCGATGCTGGAGCTGCTGCTCGCGCTCGGCTCGGCGGGCGCGCTGGTGGTCGCGCCGCCGCAGACGTTCGGCGGCGACGAACTGGCCGAACTGATCCGGACCGAGGGCGTCACGCACGCGTTCCTCACCCCGTCCGTGCTCGCTTCGCTCGACCAGGACGCGCTGTCCGGCATGCAGGCCATCGTGGCCGGCGGCGAAGCGGTGCCCGCCGACCTGGTCGCCAAGTGGGCGGTGGCCGAGAACCGGCGCTTCCACAACGGTTACGGGCCCACCGAGACCACGATCATGACCAACATCAGCGATCCGCTGCGGGCAGGGGAGCCGGTGACCATCGGCGGCCCGATCCGCGGCATGCGGTCGCTGGTGCTCGACCGCAGGCTGCGCCCGGTGCCCGAAGGTGTTGCGGGCGAGCTGTATCTGGGCGGCATCCAGCTGGCACGTGGCTATCACGCCAGGCCGGGGCTCACCGCGGCGCGGTTCGTCGCCGATCCGTACGGCCGGCCGGGTGAGCGGCTCTACCGCGCAACGATGCTCGTCTCCTACGTGCTGCCGGCCAAGGGCGTGACGCTCGATGTCGCGGCGCTGACCGAGCAGCTCGGCGCGACGCTGCCGGAGTACATGGTGCCGACGGCCATCGTGGTGCTCGACGAGATCCCGCTGACCCCGGTTGGCAAGCTGGATCGGCGCGCGCTGCCCGAACCGGCCATCGAGACAACGGCTTACCGGGCCCCGCAGACCAAGGCGGAGCTGACCATCGCCGAGGTGATCGGCGAGGTGCTCGGCATCGACCGGGTCGGGCTCGACGACGACTTCTTCGCCCTCGGCGGCGACAGCATCGTCTCCATCCAGGTGGTGTCGCGCTCGCGCGGGCGCGGCGTGACCTTCACCCCGCGTGACGTTTTCGAGTCGCGCACCGTGGCCGCGCTGGCCAAGGCCGCCGTGGTCGAGGACGGGCCGGGCGACGAGTCGGGCGACCTGCCGCTGACCCCGCACGCGGCCCGGCTGCTCGAAACCGGCGTCGAGGTCCGGGCCATCTCGCTCGACGTGCCGGAGAGCTGCGCGGTCGAGGCCGTGCACACCGCGGTCGGCAAGGTGCTCGATCAGCATCCGATGCTGTGGGTGCGGCTCGACCGCGAGGGCGACGTTCCGGTGCTGCGGATTCCGCCGGCCGACGAACGCACCGGCGAGGCGTTCCGCCGCCTGGACGCGCAGCACGGCGAAACCACGCTACCCATCGATGATGTGGTGCAGGCAGCTGCCGCGGCGCTCGATCCCGAGCAGGGCCGCAACATCCATTTCGTGCTCACCGGCGGACCCGAGGGCCGGTCGACGCTGATCGTCGTCGCCAACGGGCTTGTGGTGGACGACATCTCGTGGCGCACCATCGTGGATCAGCTGACCGCGGCGTGGAGCCGGGGCAGGCACGCCGCTCCCGCGGCGCCGGAATCCGGTCTCGGCGTGCTCATCCGCGCCCTCTCGGCCAAGGCCCACGATCTGCGGACCGTCGGCGAATTGGGCTGGTGGGAGCGGGTTCTGGCGACCATCCCGGAGGGGAATGTCGCGGACGGGCGCGATCTGCGGGCGCGCAGCCGGGTTTCGCTGGCCATCACCGCGGAAGGCGCCGCCGCGGTGGCCGCCGCCGCGGCGGCCTATCACGCCACCGTGGACGACGTCCTGCTCACCGCGGTCGCGCTGGCCCTGCAGACCGCGGCGGGCGATCCGGTCACGCGCGCCCTCGGTTCGGTGATCCGGTTGTCCGCCGACGAGCGGTCCGCGACCGACGCCGACGAGAACATGGTCGGCGGCTTCACCACCGAATTCCCGCTTCCGTTGCGGCTCAGCCGGATCGACGCCGACGACGCCCTCGTCGGCGGCCCGGCCGCGGGCGCCGCGCTCGCGCAGATCAAGGAGCTGCGTCGTTCGGTGCCCTCGCAGGGCGTCGGCTACGGCCTGCTGCGCTACCTGAACGCGGACACCGCCGCCGATCTGAGCGAACTCGGTCGCGGCCGCTTCGCGCTGCGCTACCGGGATCTGCGCCCGGCCCGAGTGCACACCGACACCACGGCCGACGACCTGCTGCTCGACCTCACGGTCGACGCCGCGGACGACGGCCTGGTCGCCCGATTCGACTACGCCTCCGCCGCATTCGCCGGCGACGCGGTGAAAACCTTTGCCGAGCACTGGATCTACGCGCTCGGCGGGCTGGCCGAGCACGGGTTGCGCGCGGAGGGCGTCACCTTCACGCCGTCGGACTTCACCCTGGTCCGGTTGAAGCAGGCCGACATCGACCGCCTCGCCGCCACCTATCCGAACCTCACCGACGTGTGGCCGGTGACGCCGTTGCAGTCGGGCATGCTGTTCCACGCGCTGCTCGCCGAGTCCTCGGTGGACGTCTACACCACCCAGTTCGTCCTCGACCTCGGTGGCGACGTCGACCCGGGCCGGATGCACCGGGCCGCACAGGCCGTGCTGGATCGGCACGACAACCTGCGCGTCGCCTTCGCCGAGGACGCGGCGGGCAATCCGTTGCAGATCGTGCAGGACTCGCTCGAAGTGCCGTGGCGGCTCATCGATCTCAGCCGGCTGGAGCCGGACGCCGCGGCCGTGGAGCTGGCCGCGATCAAGGCGGCCGACCTGGCCGATCACTTCGACATGCGGACCGCGCCGCTGCTGCGGTTCGCGCTGATCCGTTCGTCGGCCGACGCCTTCCACCTGCTGGTGACCAGCCATCACATCCTGATCGACGGCTGGTCGATGCCGCTGCTGATGAAGGACCTGCTGACGCTGTACGCGCTCGGCGGCAATTCCCGGCATCTGCCCAAGGTTCCGTCGTATCGCGGCTACCTGGCCTGGCTGGTCGCGCAGAAGGCCGACGCGGCGCGCGAGGCCTGGCGCACCGCGCTCAGCGGGATCACCGAGCCGACGCCGTTGGCGCCGGTCGATCCCGGCCGCGAAATCTCCGCCGGGGTCGGCGAAGTCGGCTTCGAGCTGGCCCAGTCCGACACCACCGCGCTCACCCGGCTGGCATCGGGCCTCGGCGTCACGGTGAACACGGTCGTGCAGGCGGCGTGGGGTCTGCTGATCGGGCGCAGCGTCGATCGCGACGATGTGGTGTTCGGCGCTACCGTCTCCGGTCGCCCGCCGCAGCTGGACGGCGTCGAGAGCATGGTCGGGTTGTTCCTCAACGCGATCCCGGTGCGGGTGCGCCTCGGCGCGACCGACACGCTCGGCGGCCTGCTGCGTCAGCTGCAAGGCGAGCAGGCGGGTCTGCTGGACCACCACTACCTCGGGCTGAGCGATATTCAGGAAACCATCGGCGTGGAAGGGCTTTTCGACTCCCTGGTGGTGTTCGAGTCCTTCCCGGTCGATCGCGACGGTCTGGACAAGGCCAGCGACATCGACGGTTTGAGCGTCACCGGCGTCGGCGCGGTCAACGGCACCCACTACCCGCTCACCGTGATGGTGGTGCTGGACAGTCAGCTGCGGGTGTCGGTGAAGTACCTGCGCGACCTGTTCGACGAGACGGCGGCACAGGCGCTCGCGCAACGGCTTTCGGCGTTGATCCGGCGTTTCGTGACGAACCCGCAGGCCCGGATCGCCGACATCGACGTGCTGCTCGATACCGAACGCGCCGAGTTGGCCGCCCGCAACGCCACGGAAGTGCCGGAGCTGCTGGACGACGCGACGCTGCTGTCGCTGTTCGACGCGCAGGTGGCGCGCACGCCGGACGCACCGGCGGTGCGCTACGGCGACGTCACGCTCAGCTACGCCGATCTCGACCTGCGCTCGCGGGCGCTGGCCGGGGAGATCAGCCGATGGGGCATCGGCGCGGAATCGCGGGTCGGCGTGGCCATGCGGCGCGGTATCGACCTGGTCGTCACCATCTACGGCGTGCTGCGGGCCGGCGCGGGGTACCTGCCGATCGACCCGGATCACCCGGCGGAACGCAACGAGTACGTGCTGGCCGGCGCCAATCCGGCCTGCGTGCTGACCACCACCGCCGACGCGTTCGAGACCGACACCGATATCGCGGTCGTCGCGGTGGACACGCTCTACCTGCCGCTGGAGTCGGTCGCGTTCACCGACACCGACATTCACCCGGACAACGTCGCCTACGTCATCTACACCTCCGGTTCCACCGGCCGGCCCAAGGGCGTGGTGATCACGCACCGGCAGATGGTCAACCAGTTCCGCTGGGCGCAGCGGGCCTACCCGCACGACGCCGGCGACGTGGTGCTGCACAAGACGCCGATCACCTTCGACATCTCCACCTGGGAGTTGTTCTGGCCGTTGCAGACCGGCGCCTCGATCGTCGTCGCCGAACCGGACGGTCATCGCGATCCGGTGTACCTGGCCGAGACCATCGCCGAAAACGCGGTCAGCACGGTGCATTTCGTGCCGTCGATGCTGGACGCGTTCCTGGGTCCGGAATCGGCGGCCGAGTACCCGAGCCTGCGCCGCGTGTTCGCGGCGGGCGAGGCGCTGACCGCCGAGACCGCGACCGCCTTCGCCGCCGCCCTGCCGAACACCGAGCTGGTGAACTGGTACGGGCCCGCCGAGGCGACGGTCGTCACCGACTACGCGGTCGAAGAGGCTGCGGCCGTGGCGATTCCGATCGGCGCACCGGTCGCCAACACCCAGGTGCACGTGCTCGACCGGCAGCTGCGCCCGGTGCCGCCCGGCTCCGCGGGTGAGCTGTACATCGCGGGCGTTCAGCTGGCCCGGGGCTACCTCGGAGCACCCGCCCTCACCGCGGAGCGTTTCGTCGCGCACGAGGGCGGTACGCGCCTCTATCGCACCGGTGACATCGTCCGCTGGCGGGCCGGTGCGCTGGAGTACCTAAGCCGCAGCGACTTCCAGGTGAAGCTGCGCGGTCAGCGGGTCGAACTGGGCGAGATCGAGACGGTGCTGCTCGGCCTCGATTCGGTGCGCCACGCCGCCGTGAGCCTGGTCGGCGGCAGCACCGGAGACCGGCTCGTCGCTTACCTCGTGGCCATGCCGGGGGAGACCATCGACCAGACCGCGGCGCTGCTGCACGCGCGGGCCGCGCTGCCGTCGTACATGGTGCCGTCGGCGTTCCTGGTCCTGGATGCGTTGCCGCTCAACGCCAGCGGCAAGCTCGACCGTAAGGCGCTGCCGGTGCCCGAACTCGCCGCTCGGCCGTACCGGCCGCCGACCACTCCGCTGGAGCGGACCATCGTCGAGGTGTTCGCCGAGATCCTGGGCGCCGACCGGGTCGGGCTCGACGACGACTTCTTCGACCTGGGCGGCAATTCGCTGGTCGCGACCCGCGCGGTCAGCCGGTTGCGCACGCTCACCGGCGCCGAGGTCCGGGTGCAGTGGTTCTTCACCGACTCCACCCCGGGCTCGCTGGCCACCCGCATCCTCGCCGCGCTGGCCGGCGACCACGACTACGACCTGGACTCGAACGCCGCGCTCGGCGTGCTGCTGTCCATCCGCACCCGGGTGCCGCACGACATGGCCCCCGCGGAACCGCTGTTCTGCATCCATCCGATGTACGGATTGTCCTGGTGCTACGCGGGTTTGGCGCGCTACGTGCCGGCCAGCAGGCCGATCTTCGGCTTGCAGTCGCCCGCGCTGTCGGAGGACGGGTACCTGCCGGACTCGCTGGCCGAGATGGCCGCCCGGTACGTCGCGGAGATCCGGGCCGTGCAACCGCAGGGGCCGTACCGGCTGCTCGGCTGGTCGCTCGGCGGCGTGCTCGCGCATGCCATCGCGACCGAATTGCAGGCCACCGGTGAGCAGGTCGCGCTGCTCGCGATGCTGGATAGTCACCCCGACATCGACGTGACCGACTTCCGCGCGGCGATCCGGGAGGCGCTCAGCGAACTCGGTATCGGTGCCGACGCGCTGCTGCCTGCCGACGGCGACATCCACGACCTCAGCGACGAGGCGCTCGCCGCGCTGCACGCCACCATCCCGCCGGACATGGCCGTGCTCACGCCCGAGCGGGTGCGCCGGATCTACCGCAGCGCGGTGCGTTCGGCCGAGCTCATCGCCGAGCATCGCCCAGAGGTGTTCTACGGCAGACTCGATTACTACAGCGCGGCTGGTCACGACACCGCGGCGGCCAACTGGCAGCCGTTCGTCGACGGTCGTGTCGAAGATCACCCGGTCGGTGTCGCGCATGATCAGATGACCACGCCGGAGGCGCTGGCCGAGATCGGCCCGAGTCTGTCGGACCTGCTCGATCCGCGGACGCACTAGGTGGGTCGGGCGCGCCCGAAACGGGGTAGTTCAGGCATGATGGGGCAACGCTGCGGTAACGATCACCTCTTTTGCCGCGACTACATAGCCCGTATGGTCTGCCGTGGTGTGTCCAGGGCATCGACCGCAGGGCACGTGGGGTAATGCAGATGGAATCTCGAGACGAAGCGAAGGTGCGAAATTGATACGTCGACAGACCCGGCGCAGCGGCCTGCGTGCCGCCGCGGCGATCGCGGCCACTGCGGTCCTCGCGGGAGTGATGACCGGCCTCGGCGTGACCCCCGCCTCCGCCGCTGACCCGATCATCGACGGCAAGAGTCTGCTGGCCAATCCGACCGCGCCCGACGGCTCGAAGATCACCAAGGCCGAATACAAGGACGCGCGCAACATCCGGTTGTACGTGTACTCGGCGGCGATGGATCAGAAGGTCATCATCGACGTGCAGCGCCCGGCCGACGCGTCGGTCCCGCGCCCGACCCTGTACCTGCTCAACGGCGCCGGCGGCGGCCAGGACGATGCCTCCTGGCAGGCGAAGACCGATGCGCTGGCGTTCCTTTCGGACAAGAACGTCAACGTGATCCAGCCGATCGGCGGCAAGTGGAGCTACTACACCGACTGGATCAAGGACGACCCGACGCTGGGCCGCAACAAGTGGAAGACCTTCTTCACCGAGGAGCTGCCGCCGCTGGTCGACGGCGCGCTGGGCACCAACGGCGTGAACGCGATCGCCGGCCTGTCCACCTCGGGCACCACCGTGCTCGCGCTGCCGATCGCGAAGCCCGGCCTGTACAAGGCGGCCGCGGCCTACAGCGGCTGCGCCCAGACCAGTGACCCGGTCGGCTCGGAGTTCGTCAAGCTCACCGTCGAGACCTGGGGCGGCGGCAACACCGAGAACATGTGGGGCCCGCCGGGAGCGCCGGACTGGGCGGCCAACGATCCGTATGTGCACGCCGAGGGCCTGCGCGGACTCGACCTCTACATCTCGACCGGCAACGGTCTGCCCGGCCAGTACGACACGCTCGACGGCAAGTACGCGCTGCCCGGCGCCTACGGTCTGGCCAACCAGATCATCATCGGCGGCGTGATCGAGGCGGGCACCAACTTCTGCACCAACAACCTCAAGGGCAAGCTGGACTCGCTGGGCATCCCGGCGACCTACAACTTCCGCAACAGCGGCACCCACTCGTGGGGCTACTGGCGCGACGAGTTCCAGCTGTCCTGGCCGGTCCTGGCCCGCGGCCTGGGCATCTGACCGACCCACTAAATACCGACCGACCGCCTGGTTATACCTTCGGGTATGACCAGGCGGTTGCTTTTTACGGGTAGGGCTAACGAAAAAGTTCGGGAACCCGTAAAATTCTGTTCTGTGAGTACGACGATGGCGGAGTCCGCTAAAGCTGCGTCCCAGCGGGCCCGTGCGGCCGGCCTCTTGCTCGGCCCTGCCTTCGTGGCGGCGATCGCGTACGTCGACCCCGGCAACGTGGCGTCGAATATCAGCGCAGGCGCGAAGTTCGGGTACCTGCTCGTGTGGGTCATCGTGATGGCCAACGTGATGGCGGGGCTCGTCCAATTCCTTTCGGCCAAGCTGGGATTGGTGACCGGCATGTCGCTGCCGGAGACGGTGCGGGAGCGGTCGGGGCGGGGCACCCGGCTCGCCTACTGGGGGCAGGCCGAGATCGTCGCGATGGCCACCGACCTGGCCGAGGTGGTCGGCGGGGCGATCGCGCTCAACCTGCTGTTCCAGCTGCCGCTGCTGGTCGGCGGCGGGATAACCGGCGTGGTGTCGATGGGTCTGCTGCTGGTGCAGGACCGGCGCGGGCAGCAGCCGTTCGAGCGGGTGATCACCGGTCTGCTGGCGATCATCGCGATCGGCTTCCTGGCCAGCATCTTCATCTCACCGCCGTCGGTCGGCGGCACCCTCGGCGGCCTGCTGCCCCGGTTCCAGGGTTCGGAGAGCGTGCTGCTCGCCGCCGCCATGATCGGCGCGACGGTGATGCCGCACGCGGTGTACCTGCATTCCGGCCTGGCCAGGGACCGGCACGGCCACCCGCCGGTCGGACCGCAGCGGGTCCGGCTGCTCAAGATCACCAAGGTCGACGTGGTGCTGGCGATGCTGCTGGCCGGCACGGTCAACCTGGCGATGCTGCTGATGGCGGCGAATACGTTGCGCGACCGCGAGATCGAGACCCTGCAGGACGCGCACACCGCCGTCGGCGACGCGCTCGGCCCGGTCGCGGCGCTGCTGCTCGCGATCGGTCTGCTCGCCTCCGGCCTGGCCTCGACCTCGGTCGGCGCCTACGCGGGCGCGATGATCATGCAGGGTCTGCTGCGCCGCCACATCCCGTTGCTCCTGCGCCGCCTGGTCACCCTGATCCCGGCCCTGATCATCCTCGGCGTCGGCATCGATCCCACCCGCGCCCTGATCATTTCGCAGGTGGTGCTGTCCTTCGGCATCCCGTTCGCGCTGATCCCGCTGGTCCGTTTCACCAGCGACCGTGCCCTGATGGGCAACGACGTCAACCACCGCGTCACCACCACCCTGGCCTGGCTGATCGCGGCCATCATCTCGGCCCTCAACGTCGCCCTGATCTATCTGACGGTCACCGGCGCCTGAAAGCTGAACGGCGGCTGGGGCATTCGGTGATCAGACCCAGTTCTCGATCCAGTACTTCCAGATGAGGGGGGCGTAGCCGGCCAGCGGGGGGACCTTGATGTCGGTGCCGGCGAGGGCGGCGGTGGTGTTGCGGCAGTCGAACCAGCAGCTGAATTCGCTGTGCTGCAAGATGTCCCGGGGGATGCCGACGCGGGGGAGGAGCCAGCTGGCGCCGGGGACTTGCCGCACCATGTCGAGGGCGCGCTTGGGCATCACCTCGACCAGGTGGGGTGCGCCGGCCTCGTCGGCGAACAGGTTCAGGGCGTCGGCGACGGTCTGTCTGCGGGGATCGACCAGGTGGTAGGTGGTCGCGTTCGAGCCGGGTTGGTGCGCAATGTGATCCAGGGCGCGGGCGACGAAATCGACCGGGACCATGTTGGTTTCGCCGAGCTTGGGCACGAGCACCGGCAGGATGCGCGGGAGCTGCGCGCCCATGCGCAACAGGCGGAAAAGGTAGTAGGGGCCGTCGATTCGGTCGATCTCGCCGGTCCGGGAATGGCCGATCACGATCGACGGCCGATAGATGCGCCACGGCATGGCGGCGGCGCGGACGATCCGCTCGGCCTCGAACTTGGTTCGCTGCGCCGGTGTGGTCAGCGACTGGCCCTCGTCGAACATGTCCTCGGTGAACAGGCCCTCCGCCGAACCGGCCACGTCGACCGTCGAGACGTAGTGCAGCAGACCGGCTTTCAGGCTTTCGGCGACGTCGACCAGATGCCGGGTGCCGTCGCTGCGCTCGGCGAGGTCGTAGCTGGACGCCAGATGGAAGACGTGGTCGATCGTGCCGCGATGGTCGGCCAGCCAGGTCGGATCGATACCCAGACCGGGCGCGCCGAGATCGCCGGGCACCGGCCGCACCCGATCCTCGCCGCCCCACTCGCGGGCACAGTAGGCGAACCGGTCGGCGGACTCGGCGCCCGGCCGTACCAGCACATGGATGTCACCCTCGCGTTTCAGCAACTCGGGGATGAGGAACCGACCGATGAACCCAGTTGCCCCGGTAGCCAGGTAGCCCATAGCCGAGGAGCTTAGCTGTCCCGCTGCGCCGAGCCTTCAGGCCGGAGCCGTGTCAGTCGCCGAAGACCGGTTTGCGCTTGGTGAGCATGGCCGTGGCGCCCTCGAGGAAGTCGGGGGAGGTCAAAAGCTCGGTCTGCCCGGACTTTTCGGCCGCGAGGGCGGGGGCGAGGGCGGTCAGGGTCGCTTGGTTGAGGGCTTGCTTGGTCAGTTCGAGGGCGCGGCGGGGGCCGGTGGCGAGTTTCGCGGCGGCGGCCTCGACCTTCTGGTCGAGCTCGGTTTCGGGGAGCACGGCGGTGAAGAGGCCCGCCTGTTTGGCGGCGGGGGCGGGGAGGCGCTCGCCGAGCAGGGCCATCTCCGCGGCGAGCGGGCGACCGGCCGCGGCGGCGATCATGGCGGCGGCACCGCCGTCGGGCATCAGGCCGATGTTGATGAAGGCGAGCAGGAGGTAGGCGTCGTCGCTGGCGTAGACCAGGTCGGCGGCCAGGGCGAGGGCGACGCCGACGCCGGCCGCGGCGCCCTTGACCCGGGCGATCACCGGGATGGGGGCGTCGACGATGGCCTGCACCAATCGGTTGGCGGCGTCCATCGTCATGTCGGGGGTGATGCCGCGCTGGGCCTCGCGCACGGTGGCGGAGAGGTCGGCGCCGGTGCAGAAGTCGCCGCCCGCGCCGGTCAGCACGATGGCCCGCACCGACTTGTCCTGCGCCGCGTTCACGAAGGTGTCGCCGAGGGCGACCATGGTGTCGTAGTCGACGGCGTTCTTGCGCTTCGGGTTGGCGATGGTCACCCGCAGCACCTTGCCGTCGTGCACCGCCGAAAAGCCGGCCGCAGGCGTGGATGACACGTCTACTGCCGCGGAATCGGTATTGCTCATGTTTGCTCCTACGCTGGAACTCAGCGGCTACCCTGCCATGAATACTGGTTAACTTTGCGAATTGTGGTTAACTTAGGTTCCATTGTCGGGCGCTGTCAACCAGCGGCGCCGCCGGAGAACGGAGAGGTGCATGGTCGCGGATCGCAGCGAGGTCGGCCTCGCTTCCGCGCGGCCGGACGGGCCGGCATCGCGCGGCGATTCCGCGGGCGGTGGCGGGCGGGTCACGGGTGCGCCGGTGCGTCGGCGGCCGAAGGATCGCAAGGTGCAGATCATCCGGGCGGCCGCGCGCGCGTTCAGCGATCGCGGGTACTACCCGGTCGGCGTCGACGAGATCGCCGCCGAGGTGGGGATCTCCGGGCCCGCGCTGTATCGGCATTTCACCAATAAATACGCGCTGCTCGTCGCCGCCGCTGAAGAAGGCGCCAGACACCTGCTGAATGTCGCGCGCGCCGCGGACGACCCGCAGCTCGAACCCGGGCAGCGGCTGGACGCGCTGATCCGGGCGATCAGCGAGCACACCATCGAGATCCGCCGCGAAGCCGGGCTGTACCGCTGGGAGCGGCGCTACCTGGAACGCGAAGATCGAGTCCGGATCCGCAAGATCTACGACGACCTGAACGGCACCCTCGCCGAACCGATCGCGCTGCTGCGCCCGGACGCGCCGCCCGCCGACGTGGCGATGCTGGCCGCCGCCGTGCTCAGTGCGATCGCCAGTATTTCCGCGCATCGCAGCGCGCTGTCCGGGGCCAAGTTGCTGCCGCTGCTGCACGACATGTCCTGGGCGATCCTGCGCGCCGACCTGCCGCCCGCGCCGCCGGAACCGGATCCGGGACCGGTCACCCGCGGCCTGCCGGTCTCGTCGAAACGCGAACAGCTGCTTACCGAGGCGATCCGGATCTTCGGCAGGCAGGGTTACCACGAGGCGAGCATCGAGGAGATCGGCGCGGCCGTCGGCATCAACGCCTCCAGCGTGTACCGCTACTTCGCCAGCAAGTCCGACCTGCTCGCCGCCGCGTTCTACCGGACCGGCGACCGGGTCGCGCTCGCGATCACCGAGGCACTCGCCGAGGCGACCAGCCGCGAGGACGCGGTGCGCCGCATCGCCGAACGCCAGGCCCGGCTCACCTTCGCGATGCCGGAGATCATGCCGGTCTACTACGCCGAATTCAGCAACCTGCCGCCGGCCGAGCAGCACAAGCTGCGCGCCATCCAACGGCAGAACGTGCTCGAATGGGCCAACCTGCTGGACGGCGACCCGGTCGAGGCCCGCTTCCGCGTACACGCCGCCATCGGTCAGGTGATCGACGTCGGCCGCCTCCTCCGATTCGACTCCCGCCCAGCACAACTGGCCCGCGTCACCGCGCTCATGCAAGCCGTCCTGCTCGGCGACAAGGCATAGCCGCACACCATCTGATTTCCCGCGCACCGATTCGCATGCGATTGGCTGTGCGGAAAATCAAGGGGTGTGCGGCAATTCAGGTACGTCGCCCGTGCCGGATGCGAAAGATGGTCTTGGCCAAGCGCAAATGGCGGGGGTGGCGGTCGAAGGTGGACAGGTTGACCGGCGCCTTGTAGCGCTTGCGGGCGATGGCGAGGGTGTGGCTGAACTCGCGTAGGCCCTGGTCGCCGTGGCTGTGGCCCTGGCCGTATTCGCCGACTCCGCCGAACGGCAGTGCGGGAATGCCCGCGTAGGCGGTCGAGGAATTGATGGTCACCACGCCGACGCGTAAGTGTTCGGCGAAGGCCTCGATCTCGTGCACGTCTCTGGTGAATACCGAGACCGCGACGTCGTTGCCGACCGCGTTGATGCGCTGCGCGGCCTCTTCCATGCTGGTCACCTTGTTCACGACCAGCACGGGCCCGATGCCTTCGCCGGTGATCGCCAGGCTCTCCTCGGGCACCTCGGCGAGCACCACGGGTTCGATGTACGGCTCGCGAATCGAGTCCAGGCCGCCGACCACCGCGCGACCGCCGCGGGCGAGTGCGTCGCGAATCTGCTTGCGCACCACCTCGACCTGCGATTCCAGGATCATCGGGCCGTAGGACGCGCGCTTGTCCGCGCCGGGACGCAGCTTGGCGGCCTGCGCGGCCACCAGCTCCAGGAACGGTTCGTAGACCGACTCGGCGACGTAGGCCCGCTGGATCCCGGTCGCGTTCTGCCCGGCATTGGCCATCGCGCCGAACACCGCGGCCTCGGCGGCGTCGTCGAGCTTCGCGTCGACGTGCACGACCATGCTGCCCTTGCCGCTGCGCTCCACCACCACCGGCGTCATCGTCTGCGTACACAGCGCGATCACCTCGCGCGCGCCGGACTCCGAACCGGCATAGGCGATCTTGTCCACCTTGGCCCGGCACAGCGCGGAGCCGGTCGCGTGATCGCCGGTAACCACTTGCAGCACCGGCTGATTCGGCGCCAGCCGGGACCAGCTCTCGGCCAGCCAGACGCCGACGCCGGTGGTCAGCTCGTGCGGCTTGAACACCACCGTGTTGCCCGCGGCCATGGCGTAGGCGATCGAGCCCATCGGGGTGAACACCGGGTTGTTCCACGGGCCGAGCACGCCGATCACGCCGAGCGGCAGGTAGCCGACCGAGGCCTGCTGGTTGCGGGTCAGCCAGGTGGAGCCGAGCTTCTGCCTGCCCAGCGCGCGGGCGGCGTTACGGGCGGCCCAATCGAGGTTCTCCACCGCGAGCATCACCTCGATTGCCGCGTCCGCCTCCGGTTTTCCGGTTTCCTCGGACAGGATCTCGACCAATTCGCCTGCGCGGCGGGCGATGTCGCGTTTCCAGTCGAGCAGCCAGCGCTTGCGGCCGCTGAAACCCAGTTCGGCCCACCATTTTTCGGCCGCGTGGGCGGCGCGGACGGTGCGGTTGATTTCGCCCGCGCCCATCACGGCGTAGTTGCCGACGGTCTCGCCGGTGCGCGGGTCGTAGGACGTCAGCACGTTCGATCGGCCCGATCCTCCGGGCTGCGCCGCCACTTGTGGCTGCGCGGACTCGGCCATGATCACCTCTCGCAGTATCGAAATCGGCGTGCGGGCCACTTGCGAGGCGGCCGCCGCGGACGAGTGAGTGTTCCCCCGATTAGCAGACTATGGTCGCCGCGACGGGCCGACAAGGCTCGCGCGCCGCCACCGCGCTGCCCTTGACATGGTTCACCAGCGACGATTCGGGCCGTGCCGGACGGATATCCGCGAATGTGAGTAAGGACACATTTAGTTCGCGCTCCCGTTGGGTAGAGCGCGGGCGACCCGGTACGAACCCCGCATGCCGGTAACATCACGCCAAGCGCTACGGATCTCTAATGGGGACGTATACGCGCGCGCTCCGGCGGCCCCTGAGTCGTCGCAAATGCCGATAGTGGAGAGTTGATGCCGAGCTTGAACCAAGCAGATCTGCATGCCAGTGAGCCAGCGGTCCGGGTGACGGACGTGCGGAAGTCGTTCGGCGATGTGCATGCACTGCAGGGGGTCAGCTTCGTCGCCGACCGCGCCTCCGTCCTCGGCATCCTCGGACCGAACGGCGCCGGCAAGACGACGATGGTGAAGATCCTGTCCACGCTGCTGCGCCCGGACTCCGGCACCGCCGTCGTGGCCGGGCACGACGTGCTGAAGGACGCGGCGGGCGTGCGCCGGTCGATCATGATGACCGGGCAGTACGCCGCGCTGGACGAGAACCTGTCCGGCCGGGAGAACCTGGAACTGTTCGGCCGCCTGATGGGCCTGACCAAGTCCGCCGCGCGCAAGCGGGCCGACACGCTGCTCGAGGAATTCGACCTGGTGAGCGCCGGCCGCCGCGCGGTGCGCCACTACTCCGGCGGCATGCGCCGCCGCGTCGACATCGCCTGCGGTCTGGTGGTGCGGCCGGAGGTGGTGTTCCTCGACGAGCCGACCACCGGCCTGGATCCGCGCAGCCGCCAAGGCGTCTGGGATCTGGTGAACGCGCTGAAAGCGCAGGGCATCACGGTCCTGCTGACCACGCAGTACCTCGAAGAGGCCGACGTGCTCAGCGACAACATCATCGTCATCGACAAGGGCACGGTGATCGCCGAGGGCACCGCCGACGAGCTCAAGGAGAAGACCGGCGGCAGCTACTGCGAGGTGGTCCCGCTGGACCCGACGCAGCTGCGCCCGACCGCCGCCGCGCTCGGCGACCTGGTGCCCGCCGCGGTGCTGGCCGCCCTCAACGGGGGCGACCGGCTCTCGATTCCGGCGCCGGAGGGTGCGGCCACGCTGACCGAGGCGCTGCGCCGGCTCGACACCGCGGGCATCCAGCTGGCTGACATCGCGCTGCGCAGGCCCTCGCTCGACGACGTCTTCCTGTCCATCACCGGACACTCGGGCGGTACCGCGTGACGACCGCTACCGCTCCGGACCGTGCCGCCGACGCGGCCGCGTTGTTCGCGGACCTACCCGAGGCCCGGCTGTCCTCGTTCGCGCAGTGGCGCGCGCTGTCCGGCCGCATCGTCTGGACCATGGCCACCAAGGGTGAGCTGATCGTCGCGGTGGTGACGCCGCTGGTGTTCACCCTCGGGTTCTATCTGCCGCTGCGCTTCGTGATGAAGTTCCAGGGCATCGATTACGCGCAGTACGTCATGCCGATCATCGTGTTGCAGACCATGGCGTTCACCATGATGTCGAACGCACAGCTGGCCGCGTTCGAGGCGTTGACCGGGTTGAGCACGCGAATGCAGACGATGCCGATCGGCATGCTGGTTCCGTTGTCCGCGCGGATCGCGGCCGGGCTGGTTCGCTCGATCACCTCGCTGACCGCGGCCGTGCTCTTCGGTTATCTGATCGGCTTCCGGTTCGTCGCCGGCTTCGGCCAGGCGGCGTTGTTCTGCTTGTTCTCGCTGGCGATCGGCACCACGCTCGCGCTCGGCGCCGACGCGCTCGGCAGCCTGACCAAGAGCCCGGAGTCGCTGAGCCAGGCGCTGACCCTGCCGACGCTGATCTTCGGCATGCTCTCCTGCGGGTTCGTCCCGGAAAAGAACTTCCCGACCTGGATTCAGGGGTTCGTGCGCAATCAGCCGATCTCCCAGTTCTCCTTCGCGCTGCGGGACATGGCCGCGGGCGGCGTGAGCTGGCAAGTGTTGTGGGTGCCGCTGACCTGGGTGATCGGGCTCGCGCTCGTGTTCATCCCGCTGGCGGTCTGGGCGAGCGTGAGGCGATCATGAGTTCTGTGCAGGCCCCCATGGCGCCGATCGACGAGACCGACAAGATCTCGGGGAACACGCCGCTGCCCGAGGTGACCGCGAAACCCGAGAACTCGCTGAGTAATTGGGTCACGCACAGCCTGATCCAGTGCAAGCGACTGCTGCTGGTGTGGGCGCGGGATCCCGCGACGACGATTCAGACGCTGGTGTACCCGGCGCTGACGCTGCTGATGTTCAAGATCGTGCTGGGCAAGGCGATCACCGGCTACACCGGCCAGCCGAGCATCTACGCGCAGATGGCGCTGCTCACGCTGGTCGCGGCGATGTCGGGTGCCGTTGTGAGTGCGCTCGGGTTCAAGGGCGAGAAGATGACCGGTCTGCTCGGCCGGTTCTGGACCATGCCGATTCATCGCGCGGCGGGCTTGACCGGACGCCTGCTCGCCGAGGCGGTTCGCGTGCTGGTCACCACCCTGTTCGTGATCGGCGTCGGCATGCTGCTCGGCTTCCGGTTCAACCAGGGCCCGCTCGCCGGTATCGCGCTGATCGGGATCCCGGTGCTCTTCGGCGTCGCCTTCGCGGTGCTGGTCACCGCGCTGGCCACGGTCACCGAGGGGGTGATGCTGGTGAACATCATCGGCATCATCAACACCCTGCTGATGTTCTTCAACACCGGCTTCGCCCCGGCCTTCGCCTACCCGACGTGGTTGCAGTCGACGATCAAGAATCAGCCGATGAGCTGTGCGATCGACGCGATGCGCGGACTGTCCTACGGCGGCCCGGTCGCGGAGCCGCTGATGAAGACGGTGCTGTGGACGCTCGGCCTGATCGTGGTGTTCGCCTACCCGGCCGTGCGCGGTTATCGCCGGGCGGCGGAGACCGGCGCCTGATCGAAGTCGTAGTCCAGCCAGCGGTTGCGGTTGGTCCAGCCGACCAGGTCGTAGCGCCAGCGGAACGGCCAGGTGTGCGCGACCGTGTTGAACAGGACCGCGCCGAGCGCGGTGTAGTCGTCGTGGGCGGACAGCAGGGCGCGCTGTCCGCGCGGCGAGGCGGTGAAGAACGCGTCGAACATGGCCATCGACTGTTCGGTGGTGAGGCGGCCGAGGCCCCATAGGCCGCGCATCCGCATCCAGTAGACCAATCGGGCTCGCGGCGGCCACAGTTCGGCGATCGGGTCGCGGCCCTGCTGGAGTGCGTCGATCGCGGTGTCGACCAGCGCCAGGGAGTCGGCCACGCTGTAGCCGGTGCATGGGTGCATCATGCCGCCGCGGGACCCGAACGGAACCGCCTGTGCGGTGCCCTTTTTCGGCGGCGGCTGGTCCAGCGGATAGTGCGCGGCCTCGGTCGGTTCGTCGCCGGTGAGCCGGATGCCGTGCGCGGCAAGCCGATTCAGTGTTCGTCTACGCAGCTCGTGCTGCGGCATGCCGCCCCGCAGGCCGAGGCTGGTCTCCTCGAAGATCACCGTGCCGTCGCCGAGCGGCACCGAGTAGAGGAACGACGGCGGCTCGCCGGGGCCAGCGCCGTTCTCCGGCCGCCAATCCAGCAGCAGCCCTTCGCCGTCCTCGACCATCGGCGCGGCCGTCTCGGCGGCGACGAAGATGCCGTGCGCGCTGGCGGCCCGGCGCCGGCCGAGGGTGGGCAGGCCGCGGGTGTCGAACACGGTGGCCGCGTTGATCGTCGTGCCGTCGGAGAGTTCGACGACGTGCGCGTCGACCCGGGTCGCGCGTCCGGTGCGGACGGTGGCGTCGTCGAGCGGGAGCGCCTCGCGCAAGCCGGTTTTGGACAACACGCAGTAGGGGCGATCGATGCGGTGCTCGGACTCGGCCCAGACGGTCGGGCGCGGAATCGTGCTGGCGATCGCGGTCGACGGCAGCCAGTCCGGCAGCTCGTCGATCCAGCAGGAGTAGGTGGGCGGCCACAGCCGATCCGGTCGCGGATCGACGGCGGTCACGCTGAGTCCGGCCCGCATCGCGCGATGGGCCAGCGCCCGGCCGGTCGGACCGAGCCCGACCACGCATACGTCGACTTCCCGGACCGCGCTGACACCCATGAGGGCATTCAATCCGCTGCGGCCGGGCCGACGCAACTATCCGGGCCCGACGAGCCCCAGAAAATCGGGTCTCGGAACAAGCCGGACAAAGTGAAAGCAAGCACTTCGAGAATTGCACGAAATCGTGCCCCCAGAATTGGTGGCCCTGCAACTTCAGTGATGAAAAAGGGTTGTTTCGCCCCGTAGTCTTGGCGCCGTACGCGGGTGGTTTCCGCGTTCAGGAGAAGGGGAATCATGAGTGGCAACAACCGCGGCCGGCTTCGTGTGCTCGCGGTCACAGTGGGTGCAGCGGTGATAGCAATTATGTCTGCACCGGCGCATGGGGCGCCGGCTGAGTCATCGATTGTCGCGGTGCAAGAGCACGACGCGCGAAAGCTGACGTTGACAATTCATTCCGCGGCGATGGATCGCGATATCCAGGTGGAGACGCAGCGCGCGGCCGACACCAGCGCGCCCCGCCCGGTCCTCTATCTGCTCCAGGGCGCAGGCGGCGGCGAGGACGGCGTCACCTGGGCGACCGAAACCGATGCCATGCAGTTCCTTTCGACCAAGAACGTGCACGTCGTCTCGCCGATCGGCGGCATGTTCAGCTACTACGCGGACTGGGTGAACGACGATCCCCGGCTCGGGCGGCAGAAGTGGAAGACCTTCCTGACCCGCGAACTGCCGCCGCTCATCGACAAATACTTCGCGACCAGCGGGCGCAATGCCATCGCCGGCTTCTCCATGGCGGGCACCACCACCTTGGCGCTCGCCGCGACCAGCGGTGACCTCTACTCCAGCGTCGCCGCGTACAGCGGTTGCGCGCAGATCAGCGACCCGGTCGGCCAGGAGTTCGTCCGGCTGACCGTGGAGACCTGGGGCTGGGCACACCTGGAGAACATGTACGGCGCGGCGAACGACCCGCGCTGGGCGGCCAACGATCCGTACGTGCAGGCCGAGGGGCTACGCGGTAAGTCGATCTACATTTCCAGCGGCGGCGGGCTGCCCGGGAAGTACGACGAATTGAACGGCAAGTATTCACTGCCTGGTGTCGACGGTTATGCGGCGCAGCTCATAAAGGGTGGTGCTATCGAAGCGGGCACGAATTACTGCTCGCGCAATATGCAAACTCGCCTGAATACCTTGGGCATTCCGGCAACGTATGACATTCATCCGGACGGCACCCATTCCTGGGGTTATTGGGAAGACGCGTTGAAGAACTCGTGGCCTGCGCTGTCCGCACCGTTGGGAATTTGAGATGTGGATTCGGAAACAGGCCGCGCGCATCGCCGGCCTGGTACTCGCTGCCGCGAGCGCGGCTGTATTGCAGGCGCCGGCCGCGGTCGCCGGGCCGCCCATCCCCGCATTCGCGGGCGCCAACGATTGGGCCTGCCGTCCGTCGGCGGAACGGCCGCAGCCGGTAGTGCTCGTGCACGGTTCCGGCACCGACGCACCCAATAGTTTCGCCCTGCTCGCGCCGCTGCTGCGCGGCGAAGGCCACTGCGTGTTCGCCGCGGATCTCGGGCCGACACCCGGTGTGCGCGATGTGGTGAGCGGCCAGGCCGGTTCTGCCTCGATGGGTATCGGCCCGGTCGGCGCCGCGATGCTCGGCCGCACCATCTACGGCGTCGCCGACATCGACCGCATGGCCACCGAGTTGAACGAGGTCGTGCAGGCGGTGCGCAACGCCACCGGCGCGCGGCAAGTGGCGCTGGTCGGTCATTCCACCGGCGGCACGGTGATCCGGCAGTACCTGCGCGCGCAAGGCGCGGACGCGGTCACGCAGGTGATCACCCTCGGAACCCCGTATCGGGGCTCGACCTGGGCCGGACTCCGGACGAACTATCCGGATCTGGCCTCGCTCGGCCTGGAAAACGCGCAGATCGCGGCCCAGGTCTTCGGAACCCCGGGACAGCAGCAGGTGGTTGGGTCACCGCTGCTGAACCGGCTGAACGCGGGAGGCGAGACCGTGCCCGGTGTCCGGTACACGGCGCTCGCCTCCCGCGCCGACGAAATCATCACCCCGCAGGAGACCGCGTTGCTCGCCGCACCCACCGGCGACAACCGCAACATCTGGCTGCAAGACGGCTGCCCGACCGATATCGCGAATCACAGTGGCCTGCTTGGTGATACGCGAGCGGCCGCGGCGGTGCTCAGCGCACTGGCGAACGACAACCGCGCCCTTCCCTGCTAGAAGGGCGCGGCCCGGGGGCTTACTGCGGGGTGACCCAGGTGGTGATGTCCGCGTGCACGACCTCGAGTCCGTGCTTGTCGTAGACCGAGACCGGCACGATCAGGTTCTGCCCCTCGGTGATCGTGCTGAAGTCGGGGATCTCGGTCAGCTTCGCCACGGCCCGCAGGCTGGTCTCGGCCTTGGCCAGGTACTGCACGTTCATCGCCTTCGGGATCCAGCGATGGGTGCTCGGCACGGTCGCCTCGCTCAGCATGCCCATGGCCACCTCGGCCAGGTTGCACGCCGCGATGGCGTGGTAGGTGCCGAGGTGGTTGTGGATGCCGAACCATTTCGGCGAGGTGACCTCGCACAGGCCCGGCTCGAGCCGCACGACACTCGGCAGCACCGTGCCGAAGTACGGCACCCGCGCCACCATGCCCAGCGAGAACAGCGTGTGGCCGAGCCGGTTGTCCGGCAGCTTCTTCCAGCTGCGGAGGGTCGCAGTCTCTTTCGTCATGCGCTCATCTTACTGCTGAGTAAGTTCGGTCGGCCGAGTGTGCCTCAATTCACTACGCGGCGGCATCCGGGACTTCCTGGTCGGGGGTTCAACTTGCTATATTTCTTGGTTGCGTCATTCGCTGAAGCGACTGGGGGCCGACGCCATTTCCGTTGGTGCACACGGGAACTGGGAGTTCATAGACATGGGTATTCGTTCTGTTGTCGCGGCATTCGGCATCGCGCTCGGTGGCGCCGCCATCGCGGCCTCGGCCGGCGCGGGCGAGGCCGCCGCCTTCACTCCGGTCATCGCGCCGGAGGACGGCATCTATCTCGGCGTCGACCTCGATCACAACGAGACGGTCGCGCTGGCGCGCAGTCCGCTCGCCGGGCTGCTCAACGGCCCGCTGACCACCGACGGCCTGTTCTACCTCGACGAGGACTCGGTGTATCAGGGTGGCGTCGAGGTCGACGGCATCCGGTACAACGAGAACCTCCAATTCGCCGGGGTCGCGGGCGAGGCGGCGAACTCGCGCGGCGGCACCATCTCGTTCGCCGTGGTCGATCCGGCCGTCTTCGCCGGCTCGAAGTACGTGGTCATCCAGGATCTGCGCTGACCTACCGATCCGGGCTCGGTTCCGGCTCGGCAGCGCGCTCGGATCCGGCCCGATATGACCAGCGGCGGCGGCCGTGACGACCCCTCGGAATCGTCACCCGCCGCCTTTGCTGTCTCCGCCGTCATGCCGCTGACCTGGGCGGAGCAACTCGCGGGGGGCGGATTTGAAGTAGCCGACCGCGTCGGGCATACTGTTCGGGTTGCCTTGTACCAGTGCCGTGCCTGTTTCCGTGTGAGACGGGATGGCTAGGCGAGGCGAGTACCAACAATCGTGTACCTCATCGGGTCAACCGGTGTGGGTACGTCCGGGAACACGGTTCCAGGCCTGAGATGAAGTTCTATCCGGGGCCGAGGAATGAGCGGATGGGCGACACGCCCGACCGCGTGGACCGGAGAACCATGACAGATGAACAGCGGCGAGGATCGAGCATGCGTGCTCGGTCGCGGTCTCTCGTGAGACGTCTTCGTGTGTTCGGGCTGTGCAAATTGAGGGTGGTACGGAAGCCAGCTTCCGGATCACGAAGGTATAAGCGGAGAAAAGGACACTTAGCGTGGCGGGACAGAAGATCCGCATCAGGCTCAAGGCCTACGACCACGAGGCGATCGACGCGTCAGCGCGCAAGATCGTTGAGACGGTGACCCGCACTGGGGCCCGTGTCGTCGGGCCGGTGCCGTTGCCGACCGAGAAGAACGTGTACTGCGTCATCCGTTCGCCGCACAAGTACAAGGACTCGCGCGAGCACTTCGAGATGCGTACGCACAAGCGGCTTATCGACATCCTCGACCCGACGCCGAAGACGGTCGACGCGCTGATGCGCATCGACCTGCCGGCCAGCGTCGACGTCAACATTCAGTGACGGGGACTGGAGATATGACTGACAACAAGAACAGGCCCGCGGCAGGCATCCTGGGCACCAAGCTCGGGATGACCCAGGTGTTCGACGAGAAGAATCGCGTCGTTCCCGTGACCGTCATCAAGGCCGGACCGAACGTAATCACCCAGATCCGCACCGTGGAGCGCGACGGCTACAGCGCCGTTCAGGTCGCTTTCGGCGCCATCGACCCGCGCAAGGTGAACAAGCCGGTCTCCGGCCAGTTCGCCAAGGCCGGTGTCACGCCGCGCCGGCACGTTGCCGAGATCCGCGTCGCCGACGCGTCCACCTTCGAGGTCGGCCAGGAGATCAACGCCGACGTCTTCGAAGAGGGCGCCTACGTCGACGTGACGGGTACCAGCAAGGGCAAGGGCTTCGCCGGCACCATGAAGCGTCACGGCTTCGCCGGTCAGGGCGCCTCGCACGGTGCGCAGGCTGTGCACCGTCGCCCCGGCTCCATCGGTGGCTGCGCCACCCCCGGCCGCGTGTTCAAGGGCATGCGCATGTCGGGTCGCATGGGTAACGACCGCGTCACCACGCAGAACCTCTCGGTTCACAAGGTCGACGCCGAAAACGGCCTGCTGCTGATCAAGGGAGCGATCCCGGGTCGTCGCGGCAACGTCGTGATCGTCAAGAGCGCAGTGAAGGGTGGTGCGCACGCATGACCAGCCTCGAGAAGAAGGCCAACCTGAGCCTGCCGGTCAAGGAACTGGGCGGCAAGACCAATGGCACCGTCGAGCTCCCCGCGGAGATCTTCGACGTGACCGCGAACATCTCGCTGATGCACCAGGTGGTCATCGCGCAGCTGGCCGCGGCCCGTCAGGGCACGCACTCCACCAAGACCCGCGGTGAAGTCCGCGGTGGTGGCAAGAAGCCGTACCGGCAGAAGGGCACCGGCCGCGCCCGTCAGGGCTCGACCCGCGCGCCGCAGTTCACCGGTGGTGGCGTCGTGCACGGCCCGCAGCCGCGCGACTACAGCCAGCGCACCCCCAAGAAGATGATCCGCGCCGCACTGCGTGGAGCACTTTCGGACCGGGCGCGCAACGAGCGCATCCACGTGATCACCGAACTGGTTGCCGGGCAGGCCCCGTCGACCAAGACGGCCAAGAGCTTCCTCGCGGAGCTGTCGGACCGCAAGAAGTTCCTCCTCGTCCTCGGACGTGAGGACCTCGCGGCCTGGAAGAGCGTGCAGAACCTCGAGTTCGTGCACCCGATCGCGCCGGACCAGCTCAACACCTATGACGTGCTGGAAAGCGACGAGGTCGTGTTCAGCGTGGAGGCACTCAACGCCTTCGTGCACGGCCCCGCCGAGGCGGCACAGGAGGAGAGCAAGTGACCACCATCGCCGACCCCCGCGACATCCTGCTGGCGCCGGTCATCTCGGAGAAGTCCTACGGACTCATCGAGGAAGGCACCTACACCTTCATCGTGCACCCGGATTCCAACAAGACGCAGATCAAGATCGCCGTCGAGAAGGTCTTCGGTGTCACGGTTACCAGCGTCAACACCGCCAACCGTCAGGGCAAGCGCAAGCGGACCCGCTTCGGTTACGGCAAGCGCAAGAACACCAAGCGCGCGCTCGTGACCATCTCGGCCGACAGCAAGCCCATCGAGATCTTCGGAGGCCCGGTCGCGTAAGCGCCTGGGACTCCAGAAAGAAGAGAAGAACTCATGGCAATTCGTAAGTACAAGCCGACAACCCCGGGTCGCCGCGGGTCGTCCGTTTCGGACTTCGCTGAGATCACTCGGTCTACCCCCGAGAAGTCGCTGATCCGTCCGCTGCACAGCAAGGGTGGTCGTAATGCGCACGGTCGCATCACCACCCGGCACCGCGGTGGCGGCCACAAGCGTGCCTACCGTCTGATCGACTTCCGTCGACTGGACAAGGACGGCATCCCGGCCAAGGTCGCGCACATCGAGTACGACCCGAACCGCACGGCGAACATCGCGCTGCTGCACTTCGCGGACGGCGAGAAGCGCTACATCATCGCGCCCAAGGGCATCGCGCAGGGCACCCCGATCGAGTCCGGCCCCACGGCCGACATCAAGCCGGGCAACAACCTGCCGCTGCGCAACATCCCGACCGGTACCACGATCCACAACGTGGAACTGCGTCCGGGCGGCGGCGCGAAGATGGCCCGTTCGGCCGGATCCAGCATCCAGCTGCTCGGTAAGGAAGGCACCTACGCCACGCTGCGTATGCCCTCCGGCGAAATCCGCCGCGTCGACGTGCGCTGCCGCGCCACCGTCGGCGAGGTCGGCAACGCCGAGCAGTCGAACATCAACTGGGGCAAGGCCGGCCGTATGCGCTGGAAGGGCCGTCGCCCCACCGTCCGTGGTGTCGTGATGAACCCGGTCGACCACCCGCACGGTGGTGGTGAGGGCAAGACCTCCGGTGGTCGCCACCCGGTCTCGCCGTGGGGACAGCCGGAAGGCCGCACCCGCAAGCCCAACCGTCCGAGCGACAAGCTCATCGTCCGCCGCCGCAAGTCCGGCAAGAACAAGCGCTGAAGGAGGAGGTAAGAAATGCCACGCAGCCTCAAGAAAGGCCCGTTCGTCGACGACCACCTCCTCGCGAAGGTGGACGTGCAGAACGAGAAGGGCACGAAGCAGGTCATCAAGACCTGGTCGCGTCGTTCGACCATCATCCCCGATTTCATCGGTCACACCTTCGCCGTCCATGACGGTCGCAAGCACGTGCCGGTGTTCGTCTCGGACAACATGGTCGGGCACAAGCTCGGTGAGTTCGCGCCGACCAGGACGTTCAAGAGCCACATCAAGGACGACCGGAAGAGCAAGCGGCGATGACGACTGACACTCAGAATCCGACTGCACGCGCGACGGCCAAGCACGTTCGCGTGACCCCGATGAAGGCTCGCCGAGTCGTGGACCTGGTCCGCGGCAAGCGAGTCGAGGACGCCCTGGCGATCCTGAAGTTCGCGCCGCAGGCCGCGAGCGAGCCGGTGGCCAAGGTCGTGGCCAGTGCCGCGGCGAACGCCGAGAACAACCTCGGCCTGAACCCGGCCACCCTGGTCATCTCGACGGCCTACGTCGACGAGGGTGCGACCATGAAGCGGTTCCAGCCGCGCGCCCAGGGTCGTGCGTTCCGCATTCGCAAGCGCACCAGCCACATCACCATCGAGGTCGAGAGCATCCCCACCGCCGGTGGAGCAACTCGCAACCGCCGGAAGGGAGGGGCAAAGTAAATGGGACAGAAAATCAATCCCCATGGCTTCCGCCTCGGTATCACCACCGACTGGAAGTCGCGTTGGTACGCGGACAAGCAGTACTCGGACTACGTCAAGGAAGACGTCGCCATCCGTAAGCTCCTCGCCACGGGCATGGAGCGGGCGGGCATCTCCAAGGTGGAGATCGAGCGGACGCGGGATCGCGTTCGGGTCGACATCCACACCGCTCGTCCGGGCATCGTCATCGGTCGCCGTGGCGCCGAGGCCGATCGCATCCGGGCCGAGCTGGAGAAGCTCACCAAGAAGCAGGTGCAGCTGAACATCCTCGAGGTCAAGAACCCCGAGTCGGATGCGCAGCTGGTTGCTCAGGCCGTGGCCGAGCAGCTGTCGAACCGCGTGGCGTTCCGTCGTGCGATGCGTAAGGCCATCCAGTCGGCCATGCGTTCGCCGAACGTCAAGGGCATCCGCGTGCAGTGCTCGGGCCGCCTCGGTGGCGCCGAAATGTCGCGCTCGGAGTTCTACCGCGAGGGTCGGGTCCCGCTGCACACGCTGCGTGCCGACATCGACTACGGCCTCTACGAGGCCAAGACCACCTTCGGTCGCATCGGCGTGAAGGTCTGGATCTACAAGGGCGACATCGTCGGTGGCAAGCGTGAGCTCGCCGCCGCCAGCGCACCGGCCGGCGATCGCGATCGTCCGCGCCGTGAGCGTCCGTCTCGCCCGCGTCGGTCCGGCTCCGCCGGTACCACGGCGACCAGCACCGAGGCCGGGCGCGCCGCCACCGCGGTGGTGGACGCTCCGGCAGAGACACAGGAGGGCTGACGCAATGCTGATGCCTCGTAAGGTCAAGCACCGCAAGCAGCACCACCCCGGTCGTTCCGGCATGGCCAAGGGCGGCACCTCGGTGGCGTTCGGCGAGTTCGGGATCCAGGCGCTGGAGCCGGCTTACGTGACCAACCGGCAGATCGAGTCGGCACGTATCGCGATGACCCGCCACATCAAGCGTGGCGGCAAGATCTGGATCAACATCTACCCGGATCGCCCGCTCACCAAGAAGCCTGCCGAAACCCGCATGGGTTCCGGTAAGGGTTCGCCCGAGTGGTGGATCGCGAACGTCAAGCCCGGCCGCGTGATGTTCGAGATGAGTTACCCCAATGAGGAGATCGCTCGCGAGGCCCTGCGCCGCGCGATGCACAAGCTCCCGATGAAGTGCAGGATCGTGACCAGGGAGGAGCAGTTCTGATGGCTACCGAAACACCGGCCGCAGAGCTCCGCGAGCTCACCGAAGAAGAGTTGGTGCAGAAGCTGCGCGACTCCAAGGAAGAGCTGTTCAACCTGCGCTTCCAGATGGCGACGGGTCAGCTGGACAACAACCGTCGGCTGCGCGTGGTTCGTCACGAAATCGCGCGCATCTACACGGTCATGCGCGAGCGCGAGCTCGGTCTGGCCTCCGGACCCGCTGACAAGGGAGATGCGGCATGACCGAACAGAAAGTCGAAGAGCGTAACAGCCGCAAGGTTCGCACCGGCTACGTCGTCTCGGACAAGATGAACAAGACGATCGTCGTCGAGCTGGAAGACCGTAACCGGCACAAGCTCTACGGCAAGATCATTCGCACCACCTCCAAGGTGAAGGCGCATGACGAGAACGAGATCGCCGGCATCGGCGACCGCGTCCAGCTGATGGAGACCCGACCGCTGTCGGCGACCAAGCGCTGGCGTCTGGTCGAGGTGCTGGAGAAGGCCAAGTAGCCTTCCCGGTCTGAAAGTCGAAGGCCCGCTTCCCGTTTCGGGAGGCGGGCCTTCGTCGTTTCCGGAAGGCGAGGTGAATCCACGTGATTTCCACGTGGACCACGTGATATCCTGTGGCATGGCCAAAAGGAACCTGACGCTTCAGCTGGATGAAGAGGTGATCGCGCAGGCGAAGGTGATCGCGGCAAGGCAGGGAACCTCTGTCAGCGCGCTATTGGCGCAGCAGGTCCGCGAGATCGCCGCCGACTACGCCCGTTACGAGGCAGCGAGGGTGCAGGCGCTGGAGCTCATGGCGGAGGCGGCCGGGCGAGGAAGTGGTGGTCGCATCACGTGGCGTCGCGAAGACCTCTATGACCGTGACGAAGCTCTGGCTCGATGAACTCGGAACGAGTCTTCATCGATACCAACATCCTGCTCTATGCCTACGAGGCCGGCGACAACAAGCGCAGCGCGATCGCGCGTGCCGTGCTTGCGGATCTGTGGGAGCGCAACGCCGGCTTGCTCAGTACCCAGGTCCTCCAGGAGTTCTATTCGGTCGCCACGCGCAAGTTCAAGCCACCGCTGAGCCCGGCCGAAGCGCGACGCGTCATCGCGCTGTACAGCGAATGGTGTGCCCGCGATACCGATCCGTTGATCGTCATGAACGCCTCATTCCTCGCTGAACAACACACCGTGTCCTGGTGGGACGCGCTGATCATCGAGGCCGCGTGCCAGTCCGGCGCGAAATACCTACTGTCGGAAGATCTTCAGCACGGCCGCGACTTCCTCGGCCTCGAGGTCCGCAACCCCTTCCTCGAGCCGGCGAACTAGTCGGACGCGCGCAGTGCGCCCATCGCTGCTTGTAGTGTCGTATTGACGGCGATCGAAGACTGCGTCCGTGCATCTGGCTCGGCGGCGGTCGGCCGATGCGGAGGTGGGATTGTTGGTGCAGCCATATGATCGGGCGCTGTTGCGGAAGCATCTGCTACAGACTCGGATAGCGGGGGATGTCGCGACACCGCGCGAGGGGAACCTGGCGCACTACCGGCGGATGGTCGCGAAGGACCCCGGATATCAATTCGGGCTGACGCTGAAGGATTGGACGTTCGACGAGACGCTGGACATGATGGCGCGGCTGTGCGGAGTCAATCCCGATCCGCGGCACCGGCAGGGGGCCGATACCATCGGCGTCGACCTGACCATCGCGGCGCTCGACGAGATGGGCGCCAGAATCGGGCAGGCCGCACGTGATCAACAGACGGTGTTGCTGGCGACCGGTCATCCGGGACCGCTCATGGGTGTCTATCGAGCCGTCGAGGATGCGCTGCACGCCGCGGGCTGCACGATCCTGACCCCCGCCGCCGGCTGGTCGTACCAGGTCATCACCGCCAACGGCTCGCGGGTTCGCGAAATCGTCTACACCTCAGGCGTTGCCGCGCTCCGCACCGGCAGCCGGCTACAGCACACGCACGACCCGAACCCGATGCAGGCCATGCTGCAAGAACTGCGCGACAGTCCGGAGCCACACCCCTGGCCCGACCTCGTCATGGCCGACCACGGCTGGGCCGGAACCGCGGGCGAAGCCGGCATCGACACCGTCGGATTCGCCGACTGCAACGACCCCGCGCTGTTCGCCGGGCATGCCGAGGGCAAGATCGCGGTCACCGTTCCGCTCGACGACGGCGTCTTCCCCGAGTACTACGAACCCATGATCGACTACCTGCTCGACCGCGCCGGACTCACGAACTGATCGGTGGGGCGTCGCCGCGTACGAATTGTGCAGCCGCGCACGGTATCGCTAGCAGTGACGTACGCGGCAGGCGGAAAGGTGCGCCGCAGTTGGGGTGAAAGGTGAACTACCGCTTGCGTGTTGAGTGGTTGGCCGAGTGTGCCGATGGGGGTTGAATTCATGGGATAAATCGCTGGCGGGTTGTCGGTGGGGCGTGACAAGCTCGGTTGGTGCGGTCCTATCGGGTGGTTTTGTCGAGTGCGGCGGTGCGGAATGTACTGCTGCTCGGGGCCTTGGTGCGTATCCCGTTTTTCGCCGGGGCCGTGCTGCTCGCGTTGCACGTCGTGCAGACGCTGCACGGATCGTATGTGCAGGCCGGAGCGCTGAGCACGATCGTCACCGTGTGCATCGCGCTGAGCGGACCCTGGCGCGGGCGGCTGCTCGACCGATTCGGACTGCGCCGCACCATCGCGCCGTCCATCCTGATCGGCGCGGTGTGCTGGTCGATCGCGCCGTTCGTCGACTACGTTCCGCTGCTCATCCTGGCCGCCATCGCGGGCCTGTTCGACGTGCCGATCTTCACCGTGGTCCGGCAGGCGGTCATCGCCGCGACCACCGAGCAGAACCGCCAGCCCGCGCTCGCGCTGGAAGCGGTGTCCGTCGAATGCGCGTTCATGGTCGGACCGATCGTCGGCGTCGCCGCCGCGGGCATCTGGTCGACCACCATGGTGTTGTTCTTCGTCCAAATGACTTTGGTGCTCGCGGGCATTCTGCTGTGGGTCCGCAACCCACCCCTGCGTTCCGCCGCCGACGCCGACCGCGCGAGCTCGGTCGCCGTCCCGCGCCGCAGCTGGTTCCGCCTCGAGTTCGTCGCCCTGTGCGTCGGCGCGAGCGCGGCCATCGCGGTCCTCGCCGGCTCGGAACTGACCTTCGTCTCCGCCATCCGTGAGTTCGAGGCGCAGCAATGGCTCGGCGTGGTCCTGGCCGTCTGGGGCTTCGGCTCGATCGTCGGCGGCCTCATCTACGGCGCCCTGCACCGCCCCATCTCGACCTACCTCCTGCTCGCCGGCCTCGGCGCGGTCACCATCCCGATGTGCTTCGCCATCGGTCCGATCTCCCTCGCGATCACCGGCCTTGTCGCCGGATTCTTCTGTGCCCCAACGATTACCGCCTCCATCGATCAAATGAGCCGAGTGGTCCCCGAAGGCGGTCGCGGTGAAGCCATCGGCTGGCACAGCGCCGCCCTCACCCTCGGCAACGGCATCGGCAGCTCCGTGGCCGGCATCGCCATCGACGCCGGCGGCTTCCCCGCGGGCTTCGGCGCGGCCGCGGCCCTCGGCCTGATCATCGGCCTCGGCATCCCGCTCCTCCTCGCCCTGCGCGAACGCCGCCGCCCCGCGATCCGGAAGGAACCGGCCGCAGCCGGCCAAATCGGCGCCTGAATCCTTAAGCCGACCCCTCTGTAGTGCACCGATAAATCGGGCATCAACAGGGTCTTGCGCTATACGTATACATCTACATATAGTTGGCCAAGACGGAACGCCTGACGCAGGCGGTCCGGCGCAACGGATACACGGCAGATCTGTTGGGGGTCGACGGGAACGCATGAGGGGTTCGTCGACTGCTAAGTCTATGCGCGCATGCGCACTCATTTATGAATGGAGTCATCATGGAATCGCAGCACGCGGTGGATGAGGTTGTGCACTTCGAGAAGGGGGACTCCGACGAGTTCCGCGAAGTCGTGGTGAAGGTGGGGCCCGGGGGCGGGCGGGCGCAGCGGTTCGCCGGCCGCCTGCTGGCGGAGTCGACACAGTTCACCAGGGTCGGCGTTGAGCAGGTCCGGGTCTATCTGAGTCGCAAGGGCAAGTACGCGGTGCACAAGCAGACCACGGACTGGACCGACTTCTCGGTGATGACCGACTGGGTCAAAGACCTGAAGAAGGACTGGCGCAACGGTTTCGACCTCGAGGATCAGAGCTGGGGCGATTCCACGCTGCAGGTGCTGGATTCGGTGGCGGAACTGCACGACCGGGTTCCGCTGAAGATCTACCGCACGCTCGTCGACGTCACCGAACACCCGCCCATCGAGGATCTCGACATCTGAGCTGCGGCTCGGATACCGAAAGGACTTGTCCCCCATGTTTGCTCGCCTCGGGCAGTTGGTCGTGCACCATCCGTGGAAGGTGATCGGCCTGTGGCTGCTCATCATCGTCGGCGTGGTCGCGGCGGCACCGCAGCTCACCTCGACCACCGACCAATCCGATTTCCTGCCTTCGCATTACGAGTCGATCCAGGCACTCGATATGCAGCAGAAGGCCTTTCCGCAGAGCGCGGCGCCCTCGGCGCTCATCGTCTTCGCCCGGTCCGACGGGGCGCAGCTCGATGACGCCGACGCGACCGCGGTCGCGTCGATCGGCGCGAAGCTCACCGACGCGAAGATCAAGGATGTGCTCGGCCTCCAGGCGATTCCACCGTCGGAGAACCGGTTGATCCAGGTCATCGCGGTGCAGCTGACGAAGGCGACCAGCGCGAGTGACACCACCCAGAGCGACGCGGTCAAGGCGTTGCGCAGCTCGTTGCAGGAACAGGTGCGCGACACCGAGCTGAAGGCGGGCATCACCGGTCAGGCGGCGCAGCTGCTGGATCAGGTGGAGTCGAGCAACAAGGGCATGGCCATCATCGGCGCCGCGACGATCATCCTGATCCTGGTGCTGTTGCTGATCATCTTCCGCAGCCCGGTGATCGCCTTGCTGCCGATCGTCACCATCGGTGCGGTCTCCAGCGTGGTCACCGGCCTGATCGCCATGGTGGCCAAGGCTTTCGACCTCAAGATAGACAGTTCGGTCAATGCCATCCTGCTGGTGGTGCTGTTCGGTGTCGGCACCGACTACATCCTGTTCCTGATGTTCCGCTACCGGGAACGGCTGCGGGCGGGGGAGGATCCGAAGACCGCCATGGTCAGCGCCGTCACCCGGGTCGGCGAGGCGATCACGTCCGCGGCGGCCGCGGTGATCATCGCGTTCATGGCGCTGACCCTGTCCACGCTCGGCATGTTCCGGGCGCTCGGTCCGGCGCTGGCGATCGCGGTCGCGGTGGCGCTGCTGGCCGGACTCACCCTGATCCCCGCCGTGGTCTCGCTGTTGGGTACCAAGGTGTTCTGGCCGTCGAAGGCGTGGCAGGCGGAGCCGAGGGGCGCGCGGTTCGGCGCGATCGGCGCGGCGCTCGGGCGGCGTCCGGCGACGTTCGCGCTGGTGTCCGGTGGTGTGCTCGTCGCGCTCGGCATCGTGGCCGTCGGGTTCAATCCGACCTTCGATCTGAGTTCGGGCTCGACCTCGACCGCGTCCGAATCTGTGGTCTACAACAAGGAACTGCTCAAGGGCATGCCGGCCGGCGCGACCCAGCCGTCGGACGTGCTGCTTCGCTCGACCGGCGGCGCGCTGACCGGTGATCAGCTCACCACCTATCGGGCGGCGCTGACCGCGGTGCCCGGCGTCGGCCAGGTGGCGGAGCCACTGTTGTCCGCGGACAAGGCCACCGCCAATTTCCAAGTGACGCTTACCTCCGCGCCCGAATCGGACGCCGCGATCGAGACGGTGCGCGGTCCGCTGCGGGATGCCGCGCACGCGGCGGTGCCGACCGGAACCACCGCGGCCGTCGGCGGCATGACGGCGGTCTTCGTCGACTTCCAGGACGCGATGAACCACGACTACGCCATCGTGTTCCCGGTGGCGGCCATCCTGATCATGATCGTCCTCGGTCTGCTGCTGCGCAGCCTGGTCGCGCCGTGGTACCTGATGGCGTCGGTGTTCCTCGGGTTCGCCGCCACGCTCGGCGCTTCGGTGCTGGTGTTCCAGCACATTCAGGGCGAGACCGGGCTGATCTTCACGCTGCCGGTGATCATGTATCTGTTCGTGGTGGCGCTCGGCACGGACTACAACATCCTGATGGTGGCGCGATTGCGGGAGGAGGCCCGCGAGGGACATGACCCGAAACAGGCTGCGGCGCTTGCCCTGCGGCATACGGGTCCGACGGTGGCCGCGGCGGGCCTGATCCTGGCCGGCACCTTCGCCTCGATGATGCTGGCGGGCAACAACGTGCTCTCGCAGATGGGATTCGCCATTTCGGTCGGCATCGCGATCGCCGCCTTCGTGATGGCGATGTTCTTCACCCCGGCGCTGACCGCGCTGCTCGGGCACCGCGCGTGGTGGCCGGGGCATGGGGATGAGAAGTCCGGTGGGCCGTCCGAGCCGCACAGCACCGTACGCGGTGACGGGGCGCTGACCGTGCCCAGCGGGAGTTGGTCCGACACCGGTCAACGGCGATAAATAGGACGCCGATAAATAGGACGAAAAGAGCTGCCCTCCGGAATATCCGGCGGGCAGCTCTTTTCGTTGTTCAGGGTGCTGAGTCGTCAGCCGCTGATCGCGTAGGGGCGGCGCACCTTGATCCCCGCCTCGACCGCGCGGGCCACGGCGGCGCGGGAGACGCCTACCTCGTTGGCGATGCCCGGCGTCAGCCAGGATTCGTCGGCGAGGCGGAAGATCTGAGTGAGCTGCTCGACGGACAGGTTCGACATTCCGCGCCGCGCGATCTCGTGTGCGAGAGCGGTGATTTCGTCGTCCTCATCGATCTCGTCCTCGTCGTCCAGGAAATCCGGTTCCACCGGCAGCTCGGCAGGAACACGGGCGACGATGGTGGCGGGCTCGGTGCGCACGGGGGGACTGGGCGGCTCGGTGCGTGCAGCGGAACGAGACGGCTCGGGAGTCGCTTCGAATGCGAGTTGTTCGATCTCGACGTCCGGGGTGGCCGGCTTCCGGCGGCTGGGGGCGGGGCGGGAGACAGTCTCACCCGAGATCGCTTGGGCGACAGTGTCGGCGATGGTTGCGTCGGCCTTACGTATGGGGTCACCAGGATGAGGCTCTTCTGGCTCGTCGCCGCGATGGGCGTCGGCGGTCGTATCGGGTGCCGGTGTAGCGGGACGAGGATCGGCAGGCTCACGCGGGATGTCGTTCACCGGGAAGAGCTGCATGGCATGGCCGTTGGACACGGCGTGACCATTGGTCGATGTGCCACGGCCGCTGTCGACCGCATGGCCGTTGGGTTGCGTGATGTCGCCGGTGGATGGAGTGATGCGGTTGTTCCCGTTGACCGGCTTGCCGTTCGTCGGTGCGGACGGGGTGGTGTCGGTGACCGCATGGCCGTTCGTGACTGAATGGCCGTTCGTGACCGCATCATCGTCCGCGACCGGGTGGCCGTTGGGTTGTGGAGTGTTGTCGTTGGTTGGTGTGGTGCGGCGGATCCCGTTGACCGGCTTGCCATTCGGTGCGGGCCGGATGGTGTCGGTGACCGAATCGCTGTTCGTCATCGGACGGCCGTTCGTCACTTCGTCGCCGCTCGTGGCCGGCTGACCATTCGTGACCGCGTCGTCGTTCGTGACCGGGCGGTCACTCGTAACTGAATGGCTGTTGGCGTTCGCGTGGCCGTTCGTGACCAGGTGGCCGTTGGTGTTCGTGTGGCCGTTGGTTACCGGATGACCGTTGTTGACTGCGTGCCCGTTCGTGGCCGCGTGGCTGTTGGTGACTGCGTGCCCGTTGGTGACCGCATGGCCGTTGGTGACTGCATGGCCGTTCGTGAAGGCATGACCGTTGGTCGGCGATGTGTTGCCGTTGGTACGCGCGGACTGCGCAGACGACTCGATGGTGTTCGATTCGGGTGCGGCGTCCTGGTATGTCGGCGAGTCTGGCTGTACCGCAAAGCCGTTGGTCGACCGACCGTTGTGGACCGGTGCGGCTGAACGCGGGTCGTGCAGTTCGGCCGGCAGCGGATGGCCATTGATCGCCGAGAACGGCACCGCGACATGGCCGTTGGTCGACTGGTGTGTCGGCTGCTCGGTCGCAACATCCGGTTCGGGCAAATTGCCGACCGGAATCGCCTGCACCGCGTGCCCGTTGGTCGATGACTGAGGAGCATTGCCGTTGGATGCATCGGCCGAGTGCACAGTGTCGGCCGAGAACGACCGCACCGCATACCCATCGGCCGTCGCGATGGCCGGTTCCGGGTGATCGATCTGTCGACGATCCGCGGGCTCATCGACGCTCTCCACCGGACTCGCCTCGGCCAACCGGGTAGCCGCCGTCGCTGCATACGGATCCACTCCGCTGAGCAACCAACGCCGATCATCTGGCGCATCGACCGTGAGCCCGACCGGCGAATCTCGATCGCTGACCCGATGCCGGACCACCGTCGGGTCCCGATCCACCACCGGCGCACCATCGATGAGCAGCGCGTACCGCGCGGAAACCCAAGCGTGCAACCAGATCACGACCCCGACCATCACCGGCGCGATCGCGTATTCCGCGGCCCGCCCGAACGATCCCGAGGCCAGGTGCGGCCCCGCGTTCAACGCGATGGTGGTGCCGAGCAACGCGGTCTCGAAGAACACCACCTTGCCCCGCGCGAGCTCGCGCCCCCAGCGGGCGGCGGTGGTCGCGGCGACCATGATGGTGATGATCGGAATCGAGATCATCGCCTCGATCCCATAGCTCAACCAGTACAGCGGGTCGGTCATGTCACCGCTCGGCACCAGATTGTGCTGCACGTTCACCCCGGCCCACACCATGCCGAGCACGACCACCGCGATCAAAGCCCGCGACGACCATTCGGCCCGCCGATACAGCTGCGCCAGCCGCGCGTCCTCGCTGGATACCCGCCGTCGTGCCGCCAGCGCCCGCCGATGCCACCGCTCGTCCGCCTCGTCGGCTCGCCGAATCGCGGCCGCGCTGCGCCGGTCGCGCTTCTCGGCGGCCAGTTCTTCCTCGACCGCTCGCCGCCGCTGCATCCGCCGCTGCGCCCGAACCCATTCGGCGAGTTCGCGTTCTGCCCCGATCTCGCGCTCGGATAACACCTCGAACAGCGCGGCATCGTGCTGCAGCGGCAATTTTCCGCGGGCCGTCTCGACCCGCTGCGCCAACGCGGCGATCTCGGAACTACCGGTGGATTGTTCGTCGCGCATCGCGAGCCTTCCCGGAGCAGATCGTCAGCAGACCTACTTGCTCGAACGTATGTGTGATCGCACTGAGGCTAAACCGACCACCGGCCGAGGTCAATGCCGACGCTCGAAAACCAGTGCGAATATCTCGCGTGATCTTGGGACACGCCGATTTGGGCAACACGCCGTTGGTGTCGATTCAGAATGCGCCCGCAATACGCCGAGAATTCCTATGCGCCGCGCACGTTTTCGACGCCCGCGGTCGAGTCAGCTGAGCGTCGTATGCCACACGATGGCGGCTGCGAGCGCACCCGCGCCATTAACGGACCAATGCAGCGCAATCGGTGCAAGCAAGCTGCCGCTGCGCCGGCGCAACCAGGTGAACACAACGCCCGCCCCCGCGGTGGCGACAACGGCAAGCAGAATGCCGACGATCTGACCCGCGACACCGCCGCCGACAAACCCGGAAAGCCCGCGATTACTACTGGTCAAGCCGAGCGACGAGGCGATATGCCACAGCCCGAAAAGTAATGATCCGGCGGCAAAGACTCCGCGCACGCCATAAACCCGATCCAGCGTGCCGTGCAACACTCCGCGAAACGCCAGCTCCTCGGGAATCACCGTCTGCAACGGAATCACGATCATCGACGCGATCAGCGCTCCAGAGATGGTGGCGTAGCGATCGGCCAGGAAGAACGGCCGGGTGATCGGCAGCATCGCACCGATGGCGACCGCGGCGAGCACGATCCCGACCGCGCCGAGCGCGTAGATCGTCCCGCGCCGCCACTGCCGCGGCGAGAGGCCGAGTTCATGCCAGTGCAGTCCACGCCGGCGCATCAGCGCCAGCAGCACCACGGCGGCCACGGGCACGGTCACGATGCTGGCCCAGGCGGTGGTGAAGTGCGCGATCAGGTTCGTCCCGGCGAGGACGACGACAACCACGGCCACATCGGCATACGCATGCAATTTGTGGCGGGGCGGAGCCGTTTCGTCGAGGTCCTGTGCGAGCATCCCGCCCAGTGTACGGATGGGTGCCGGGGCCGCCGCTCGAGTAGTCATCTGTGTCCCGTCTACCCGAATTCACCGGATATACGGGTCTCGATGTGGCGTCGACGCACACCGGCTACTCTGACTGGAACCTGTTTCAGTTCCAGGAGCCGCGCCCGGCGTGGCCTGAGCCCCGCGGCGGGCGCATGGGCCGGCTGACCTCCAGTGCCGTCAGCCGGCCCACCCCGCCGGATCCGTCCAGGCCTGCAATGTGCGGGTGGTGTCGAAGCGTCGCGGCTCGTGACTGATCGGATCGGTGAACTCCAGCGACGCGGCCAGCAGTTGCAGCGGACGGGTGAAATCGTCGACCGGCTTGTCGGTGATCACCGGATAGAAGTCGTCGCCGAGAATCGGGACGCCGAGGCCGTTCATATGCAGCCGCAGCTGATGGGTGCGCCCGGTCAACGGCCGCAGTCGATAGCGACCGAGCCCGTCGCGCTGCTCCAGCAGCTCGATCGAGGTCTCCGCGTTCGGCTCGCCCTCGACCTCCTGCGCCGCGAGCACGTGCTTCTCCTTCACGATCCGGCTGCGCACCACCCGCGGCAGGGTCAGCTCCGGATCGACCGGCGCGATCGCCTCGTATTCCTTACGCACCGTGCGCTTGTGGAACATCGTCTGATACGCCCCGCGCCGCGCCGGATTGATGATGAACAGCACCAGCCCCGCCGTCACCCGATCCAGCCGATGCGCCGGAATCAGGTCCGGCAGGTCCAGTTCCCGGCGCAACCGCACCAGCGCCGTCTGCAAGATGTGCTGGCCGCGCGGGATGGTCGCGAGGAAGTGCGGCTTGTCCACGACCAGCAGATCCTCGTCGCGATGCACGATGGTGATGTCGAACGGCACCGGCGTCTCGATCGGCAGATCCCGGTGGAACCACACCGCACTACCCGGCGCATATGGCGTGTCCGGCGCGATCGGACCGTCGAGATCGACGATCCCGCCTTCGCGCAGCAGTTCATCGATGCGGGTCGGATCCACCCGGGGTAGTCGCTCGACCAGGTGGTCGCGAATCGTCGCCCAGTCCCCGTCCTCCGGCAGCCGGAGCCGGGCCGGGTCCAGGCCGTGCCGCTTGGGCAACGGCGGTTGCTGCCGCCTTCTCATCGGCATCGACCCTAGTCGTCGGCCATTTCGCCGGCCGCGTGCGGGCTGCTGGGCGGGCAGCCTCAGAAGCCGCGCAGGCGATCCGGGCGGATTCGGACGATGGCCGAATATTCCGCGAAGAACTGCTCGGCGCTCAGCCCGAGGTCCTGCAGGCCATCGGCGTACTTCGTTGTGTACGTGGCGATTTCGTCCGGCGTCGCGGCGACGTCGTCGATCCGCGCGGTACCCGTGAACACCATCACCTCGCCGCCCCACTCGGTGCTGTTGAAGTTCAGCGACACTCGTGGGTTGCGGGCCAGGTTGCGCAGCTTGGCCTGATCGGGCTTGCTGAACAGCAGGAACTCGTCGTCGCGCCACTGGAACCACACCGGGTTGGGTTGCGGGGTCCCGGTGGCGCCGACCGTGGTCAGCCAGATCACCGGCTCCGTGCCGAGCCGGGCGACGACCTTCGCGCCGAAGGCGGTGCTCGGGTCGACGACGGGCGCGGCGGAGCGGTCGGATGCCGTTGTGGTCATGTGGGGGACAACACCGCAACAACCCGGGGGATTCCGCCTAGGGCGTCGCCCGCTCATCGAGCACCATCCGCCGCGCCTCGACCAGCGTCCGGCGCGCGCGCCGGCGCACCCGGCACACGTCCACGCTGCAATTCAAATGCACCTGCATTGCGCGGTGCGCCTGTTTCGGCGTCAGCTCGCCGGGATCGACCGAACAGTGCGACATTGTGGAAATGACTTGTGTAACAAACATATTCACGACTCCGTACGCAGTACTTCCGTATGAATCAAAAGCTAGCGATGTACGTGCGCTATCGGGGCTGGTCGGCCGTTCGTTCATGGAGGATTCCCCGGCGCGACGGGCGGCTGAAAGCCTCGGGTATTGCGGCGTTTTCGCAGATGTCCGGAACAAGTCCACAGTGCGACAATCGATTCGGCGATAAACGCGGGCATTTCTGAATGGGCAGGATGAATGCCGTACCCGAGGCTGTGCTGTGGAACGCCGCGTAGGTGCCGGTGCTCGATCGGGTTGCGACCGGCCGGAAACCGGTAGCACCCCACGCTCGTCGCGGATAACTTAGGCTAACCTACATTCCGGTCTGATCTTATGTGAGGATGAGTCCGGTCGGGGGAGGCACAACGATGGCGAGAGGCAGCAACTTATGACGGTGGAGGTCGCGCCGCTTCCGGCGGCGGAGGCGGGGAACCGGCCGCCCAAGGCGGTGCAGAAGGCGCGCAAGCAGCAGGAGAAGCTGGCCCGCAAGGAGATCCTTGCGCCGGTCCGGCACACCCTCACGCTGGCGAGCCTGATCATGGCGGTGGCCTCGGTGTGCACCGTCGTGCCGTTCGTGCTGATCGTCGAGGCCTGCCGGGAGCTGCTCGCCGACCAGGTCGACACCGATCGGGTCTGGCGGCTGGTCTGGGTGGCGATGCTGGTGCTGCTGGTCCGCGGGCTGCTGCAGGCGGTCGCGCTCACCTGGTCACACCTGGTGGACCCCGGCTACCAGCTCACCGTCCGGCGCGCCCTCGCGGCCAAGCTGACCAGGGTGCCGCTCGGCTGGTTCGGCGAGCGCACCTCAAGCGAGGTGAAGAAGTACCTCCAGGACGATGTCGAGGCTCTGCACTATCTGGTCGCGCACGCGCGGCTGGAATTCGTCGGCGCGGTGATCGTGCCGCTGGTCACCCTCGGCTACCTGGTGACCGTCGACTGGCGACTCACCCTGGTGCTGTTGATTCCGCTACTGGCGTATGCGATCTCGCTCAGCAAGATGATGGATCAGGACAGCCGGGACCGGCTGGCCGTCTACAACCGATGGGAACATCGGGTGCAGGAGGCGACCATCGAGTTCGTCGACGGCATCCAGGTGGTGCGCGCGTTCGGCCAGGCGGGCAAGGCGCACAGCGTGTTCCAGGACGCGGTGGACGGTCAGGCGCGCAGTCTGGATCGGTGGAAGACGCCGATGATCCGGCTGCAGTCCGCCTCCGACGTCGTGCTCGCCCCGGTGTTCGTGATGCTGCTGATCGTGCTCGCCGGACTGGCGGGGGTCGGGCTCGACTGGTTTGTCCCGCTCGACGTGCTGCCGTTCCTGCTGGTCGGCCTGGGACTGGGCAGCTCGCTGCTCGGCCTCGGCTACGGCGGGCAGGCGCTGCGCGCGGCCGGCGCCGCGGCGGTGCGGCTGCACGAGTTGCAGCAGACCCCCGAATTGGCCACCGGGACACACACTTCGCCGGTGGCTACGGAAGAACAAGGCGTGGTCCGGTTCGAGTCGGTCGGCTTCGGCTACCGCACCGACCATCAGGTGCTACACGATCTCGACCTCGAACTGCGGCCGGGTACCCTCACCGCGCTGGTCGGGCCGAGCGGCTCGGGCAAATCGACGCTCGGCAAGCTGGTCCCGCGCTTCTACGATGTCGACTCCGGTCGAATCACCATCGGCGGGCGCGATATTCGCGACTATTCCACCGAAGAGCTCTATCGCACGGTCGGATTCGTCTTCCAGGACGTGCGGCTGATCCGCGGCACGATTCGGGAGAACCTGCGGCTGGCCGACCAGAACGCCGATGACCAGGCCCTGGAGCGGGCGGCTCGGGCCGCGCAGATCCACGACCGGATCATGGCCCTGCCGCGCGGCTACGACTCCGAGATCGGCGTCGACGCCAGCCTGTCCGGCGGTGAGGCGCAACGGCTTTCGATCGCCCGGGCGTTGCTCGCGGACAGCCCGGTACTGGTGCTCGACGAGGCGACCGCGTTCGCGGACCCGGAGTCCGAGGCCGCGGTGCAGGACGCGCTCGCCGTGCTCGTCGCCGGCCGCACCGTGCTGGTGATCGCGCACCGGCTGCACACCATCACCGGCGTGGACCGAATCCTGGTGCTGGAGAACGGAACCATTGTCGAGCAGGGCGACCATCTGAGCCTCTATACCGCCGGTGGGACCTACCAGCGGCTCTGGGAAATCAACGAGGCGGCGCTCGGCGCCGTCTCCCTCATCGAAAAGGAGGCGGCGCGATGATTCGCAAGGTTCTCGGGCTCGTCCCCGACGAGTTCGCCCCGCTGACCCCGAAACTGTTCGCCGCGATCACCGCGCAGGCGTTGAGCCAGGCGGCCGCCTATCTGCTGCTGGTTCCGGTGCTGGAGGCGCTGTTCGATCGCGATCTCGGCCGGGCCTGGTTCTGGGCGTTGCTGATGATCGCCGCGGTCGCGAGCGTCGCGATCTTCGGCTACCTGCAAGCGGTGCTCGGCCTGCGCATCGCGGTCGGTATGCAGTTGCGGCTGCAGACCAGGATCGGTGATCACCTCAACGCGCTCCCGCTCGGCTGGTTCGAAACCGCCAGTGCCGGAAAGCTGTCCAGGATCGCCGTGGAGAACGTGCGCGAAATCCAGGGCACCGTCGCGTATCTGCTCGCCAAGGTGCTCAACAGCGTGATCGTTCCGCTCGGCGTCGCGGTGGGCATGCTGTTCATCGATTGGCGGATCTCGCTGGCCATGCTGCTCGCGGCGCCCGTGCTGTTCGTGGTGAACAGCCTGGCCAACCGGGCCTACACCAGGTCCGACGAGCGGGTGCACGCCGCCGCGTCCGAGGCCGACGCGCGGGTGGTCGAGTTCGCGCAGGCACAGCCGGTGCTGCGGGCGTTCGGCGCGGTCGGCGCGGGTAACCGCGCGCTCGACTCCGCGCTGCACCAGCAGCGTTCGGCGATCACCCGAATGGTGTTCACCGCGGTGCCCGGCCTGATCGTGTTCGCGCTGTTCGTGCAGGCCGTGTTCCTGGTGCTGACCTATGTCGTGGTCGGCAGGTTCACCGACGGCGCGGTTTCGGCCGCGGCCGCGGTGGCGTTGATCGCGGTCAGCTCACGGTTCATCGAGCCGCTGAATCAGGCCGCACAGCTCGCCAACGGATTGCGCGCGGCGGCCGGAGCCGTCGACCGGGTCGGCGGATTGCTCGCGCAGCCGGTGCTGCCCGAGGCGAAAACGGCTGTCTCGCCGGGACTTCCGGCAGTCGAGTTCGACGACGTGAGTTTCGGCTACCGGCCGGATGAGCCCGTGCTCGCCGACCTGACGTTCACCGTGCCCGCCGGCACCACCACCGCGATCGTCGGACCGAGCGGCGCGGGCAAGACCACGCTGCTCCGGCTCGCCGCGCGCTTCTACGACGTGGACGCGGGCCGCGTGCTCGTCGGTGAGCACGACGTGCGGGACCAGCCGTCGGAGACGCTGCTGGATCAGTTGTCGCTGGTCTTCCAGAACGTCTATCTGTTCAATCGTTCGGTGGCGGACAATATTCGGATCGGCAAGCCCGATGCCACCGACGAAGAAATCTGGCAGGCGGCCCAGGCGGCCCGGGTCGACGAGATCGTGCAGCGCCTGCCCGAGGGGCTGGACGCGGCGGTCGGCGAGGGCGGTGTCGCGCTCTCCGGTGGTGAGCGGCAACGTGTTTCGATCGCCCGCGCGTTGCTCAAGAACGCGCCGATCGTGCTGCTCGACGAGGCGACCAGCGCCCTCGATCCGCACAGCGAGGCGGTGGTCGTGCGCGGAATCCACCAGCTCACCAAGGACAAGACGGTCATCGTGGTCGCGCATCGCCTCGCGACGATCGCGCACGCCGATCAGATCCTGTTTCTCGATGGCGGCCGGATCGTCGAACGCGGCACGCACGCAGAGCTTTTGGCTGCGGGTGGGCGTTACGCCGACTTCTGGAACGAACGCTCCCGGGCGGCCGGGTGGCGGCTGGAGCCGGTCGCCGTCTGACCGGACGGCCTGGGTCTGCTCGTGGCGCCGATCGTCACGAGCGGACCTAGCGCACCGGCCCGCCGTGGATATCTCGGTAGTGTGCGGCGGCGGCCTCGACATCGCCACGCCCGCCACCGAGCGGCTCCCGCAGGAACGCGCTCACTATGTCGTTGGTGGCCCGCTGGGTTTCGCGCGGCCCCCTAGCGCCGCCGATCATTTCGGCCATCAGCAACCTGGCCGGATCGGCGAGGAATCGCGGGGCGTCGGTGAAGCTGTAGTGGTTGGCCTCGGCGATCTCGTAGCGGAAACCGCCTGCCTGTAGTCGGTCGAGCAGCGAACGATTGCCGTCCAAATACGCGGTGCCGTGACCGGTTTCCGCGTGATCGCTTTCCAGCAGGAGGAACGGTTTCGTCAACGATTGTTGCGGCAGGTTGCCGTACAGCGTGCCATCGATGTTCGCCGCCGCTTTGATTCGCGGGTCACTCGCCACTGCCGCAGCCGCGGCCGCGCCTCCGAACGAATGCCCGATCGCGGCAACATGTTCGGTGTCGAGGTGTCCGGAAAGCCTGGGGCCCATGATGTCCGGACGCTCTAGCTGATCGACCACGAAGCGCAGATCGGCGGTGCGCACGTCGAGTTGCCCACTCATATAGCGGGATTGGTCCGGATCATCGTCGAGAAAACGCTCTCGCGTGGTCGCGATGGTGCCGTCGGCGAGTTCGGTGACCGCAACCTCGTACGGGTGGTCGACGGCGAGCACGATGAATCCACGACTGGCCAGGTCCGCGATCAGCCCGGTGTAAAAGGCGCGCGGCGCACCGTATCCGGGGGAGAACAGCACCACCGGCCAGCGCGACCGGTCGGGGGCGACCGGCACGTCGAGCAGGGCGTGCGTGTCGATCCGGTCGTATCCACGCATCAAAAAGCTCGGCAGTACGGTGACCTTATCCGGCAGCCGATCCTGGCCGTCGATGTAAGCAGACCGCCTTCCGTGCGCCGCGAGGCCGGCCGGATACCAGGCCTGCACAACGACATTGCGGTGATCGTCCGGCGCGTCCGTGGCCGGTTCCGGCCTGTTCGGATCGACCAGCCGGAGGATTTCGGTACCCACGGCATAGGATCCGGTCGGCCTGGGCAGATCGGGAACCGGAACCATCACCCAGGCCAGCGCGGCCGGTGCCAGCAGGAGCGCGACCACCACCCTGGCTACCGTGGTCCACCCGCCGACCCGCCATTTCGCCTGCCAGACAACGAGTCCGGTCGCCGCGCCGAGCAACAGATACGTCGGCGCGAACTGCCAATAGAACCCCTCGATCAACCACTGTGCCACGCACCCCGCGAGCAGCAGGGGCAGTGCGACGGGTGCGATGCGCCGCGCGATGGGCGCGGTGGCGACCGCCGTCACCGCGAATGCGACCGCGGCGAACCCGAGCACCGCGTCCAGGATCGTCATGCCAGTTGACCTCCGCTCCGGCGCCGGGCCACGCAGGTGCTGCGCGGGCGGGTTCGAATCCGAGTTACAGCCTGGCGGACGAGGGCGCCGGCGCGCGTCGACAGCAGGTCGCGATCGGGGTCATCCTCTGGGATGAACCGACCCCCGCCGAATGGCGGACCGGCGGCTCACTTCCAGTAGGCGCGCGACTTGATCGCGGTTTTCGGCAGGTCGTGGGTGGTCTTGAGGGCTTTTACGATGGACCGCGTGGTGTGGCCGTCGCAGGCCACCCAGCCGTAAGCGTCCTTCGCGCAGGAGATCTCGTGCGCCTGCTCCCGCAGCAGCCTGCCGTCGTCGACCCGCTGCACCCAGGTGACCTGGTGGTGCGGCTTGTTGCGCACCGGCAGCGTGGTGTCGGATTCGTACTGCCATTCCAGCCAGACCCGGGCCGGGGTGTCGCCGATCGCGTCGAGCAGCGAGTTGACCGCGGGCAGCGAGGCGGTGTCGCCGAACACGAGGTATTCGCTCGGCGCCTTTTCCGGCAGCGTGAAATCCGAGCCGAGTACGCAGGCCTCGATCTCGTCGCCGACCGCGGCCCGCAGCGCCCACGCGCTGGCCGGCCCGCCGTGCAGGGCGAATTCGATGTAGAAGTGGTCGTTCTCGGGATCCTGATCGACCAGTGTGTAGCCGCGCTGATAGAGCTTGTCGCTCTCCGCATCGGGCACCCACAACCGGATCCACTGCGTGGGGTGCACGGGGTGCGCCGCCAGCAGGCCACCGGCGGTGAAGCCGATGCGCTGGTATTTGTCGGTGATGCTCTCGGTCGAGGTGACCCGGAAGCTGTAGTCGTCCGCCCGCCAGGCCTTCAGGATGAGGCCATTGGCTCCTTTACCCATGCGGATAAGGCTAGCCTAAGTAAAGTAGAAAGTCGCGCGGTGGATGGACGAGAACGGGCCCCGTGCGGTGCACGGAGCCCGATGTCGTTGCGGCGCGGACGATCAGCGCTGCTGGCCCGCGTAGTACGCGATGGTGTCGACCGACTCGCTGGTCAGCTTCCAGGTGCCGTCGATCTGCCGCCAGGCGATCTGGATCGGCGGGAAGGTGCCGTAGCCGGGGACGGTGACCAGCAGATCGGCGTTGAGGGTGTCGCCCGCGGCGTTCGCGTTCTGCACCGTCCAGGTCAGGCCGGGCACGCCGCCCATGACGCCGCCGACCCGTTCGACAACCGCGAGGTCGGCTTCGCCGCCCTCGAGTTCGGCCGCGCGGGCAGAGCGCGCGGCCCCGGAGTTCAGCACCAGCGAGAGCTTGGAATTCAGCTCGCCGGCCGACGGTGCGGCGGTTCGCACGATAGATGGCGCTGCGGTCGCGGGAGCGGCGATGGCCACCGTGCCGAAGGCGCCGAGAGCGGCGGCGGTGAGGGCGATTGCTGCGGTGGCCGCGTGGGCTTTGCGCTTGATCATGTGCATTTCCATTCCGTTGGGGCGTGGTGGCGCCGGGCCTGGGTTCTTCGCCACAGGGCTGGCACTGCCCACAAATATAAGGTAAGCCTATGCATATATGGGGCGGGTCGCCCGCCCGGCGTCGCGGGTTGCCGGACGCTGCCGGCCGTCACCGCAGCTGACGGCCCGATCCGATAGCTGCGCGGTGGCTGGAATCACAGATAGGAGAACCGGTGGACAGACTTCTCGTAGTCGGAGCTGGTCCGAAGGCGATGGCCGTCGCGGCGAAAGCGCACGTGCTGCGCGGGCTGGGCCTGCCGGCGCCGCAGATCATCGTCGTGGAATCGCAAGCGGTGGGCGGCAATTGGTTGCCCAGCGGCGGCTGGACCGATGGTCAGCATCGGCTCGGCACCAGCCCGGAGAAGGATGTGGGTTTCCCGTATCACTCGACCTGGGCGCGTGGTCACAACCATGCGATCAACGAGGCCATGATGGCGTTCAGCTGGACATCGTTCCTGGTCGAACGCGGTACCTACGCCGAATGGGTGGACCGTGGGCGCCCGAGCCCGCACCACAACATGTGGGCCAAGTACCTGCAATGGGTCGCGCGCAAGACCGACCTCGAGCTGGTGCTCGGCACGGTCGGCAAGATCTCCCCGACGGCCGACGGCTGGTCGGTCTCGGTGGCCGACGCGGACGGCTCGATCGGCGCGATCGAGGCCGACCGGTTGATGATCACCGGTCCCGGGCACTCGCGCCGCGCGCTCGCCGAGCATCCGAAAGTGCTGAGCATCGCGGACTTCTGGGATCTCGTCGGCAAGCGCAGCCTGCCCGCCTCGTCGCGGGCAGCGGTGATCGGCGGCGGCGAGACCGCGGGATCGGCGATGGACGAACTGGTCCGCCACGACGTGCTCACGGTGTCGGTGATCTCACCCGCCGCGACCATCTATACCCGTGGCGAGAGTTACTTCGAGAACTCTCTGTACAGCGATCCGGCCAAGTGGCGTGCGCTGAGCATTCAGGAACGGCGCGACGTCGTCCGGCGCACCGATCGCGGCGTCTTCTCCGTGCGCGTGCAGGAGAACCTGTTGGGCGACAGCCGGGTTCATCACCTCCAGGGCCGGGTGGTGCGGATGGCCGAGCAGGGCGAGGGGGTCGCGCTCACGCTGCGCAACGAGCTGCGTCCCGATCAGGTGCACACCTTCGATCTCGTGGTCGACGCGACCGGCGGGCAACCGCTGTGGTTCCTCGAGCTGTTCGACTCCGACGCGGCCGATCTGGTCGAGCTCGCCGTCGGCGGGCCGATCACCCAGGCGCGGATCGAAGCGTCGATCGGTCACGATCTCGCGGTCTCCGGGCTGGACGCGAAGCTCTACCTGCCCAATCTCGCCGGACTCGCGCAGGGCCCCGGGTTCCCGAATCTCAGTTGTCTCGGCGAACTCTCGGATCGGGTGCTTGCCCCGGCGCCGACTCCGGCCCGGTCGATTCCCCAGGCCGCGATACAGCGGGCAAATCGGTAGGCTAGGCTAGCCTTACTTAAATTCGAGGATGGGGTTCGGTTCATGCGCATCGTGTCGTTCGGCTTCCAGACCTGGGGCCGCAAAACCCTGCAGGCGCTGCTCGATTCGGAACACGAGGTGGTGCTCGCGGTCACGCACCCGGCCAGCGAACAGTCGTACAAGGCGATCTGGTCGGACTCGGTCGAGGAGCTCGCGCGCGAGCACGGCATCCCGGTGCACCTGACCGAGCGGGCCGATGCCGCGACGATCGACCTGGTCAAGCGGGCCGAGCCGGACGTCATCGTGGTGAACAGCTGGTACACCTGGATGCCCGCCGAGCTCTACGCGATGCCGCCGTACGGCACGCTCAACCTGCACGATTCGCTGCTGCCGAAATTCACCGGGTTCTCGCCGGTGCTGTGGGCGCTGATCAGCGGCGAGTCCGAGTTCGGGCTGACCGTGCACCGGATGGACGAGCAGTTGGACACCGGCGACATCCTGGTGCAGCACTCGCTGCCGATTCCGCCGGACGCCACCGGGACCGAGTTGGTGCTCGCCGGGATGGACCTGATTCCGGGTGTGGTGCACGAGGCGCTGCGCCTGCTCGAGTCCGGCAACGCGGTCTGGCGGCCGCAGAACAAGGCCGAACGCACCTACTTCCACAAGCGCTCCGACCGGGACAGCCAGATCGATTGGCAGCGCAGCGCGGTCGATCTCGAGCGTTTCGTGCGCGCCCTGTCCGAGCCGTACCCGCGGGCGTTCGCCTGCTATCGCGGTGAACGGATCGAGGTGCTCGCCGCGTCGGTCTCCGCGGCCTGCTATGGCGGCACCGCGGGCCGGGTCGTCGTGCAGGAAGGCGGCGGCGCGGTGGTGTGCGGGCCGGACCCGGTGCGTGGACACAACCGCGGCCTGGTGCTCACCCGGATCCGCACGGCCGACGGGGTCGAACACGACGGCGCCGAATTCTTCGCCCGCGGCGGCTATCTCACCGCCGTCCCGGAGGCGGCCTTCGGCTGACGGTTGCCGGGGGGTACGCGCGGTCACGCGCGCGGACCTACAAGCAACGTTCAACCGGGGGGTGAAGGAATCATGTCGACCATTGCGAACTCGCCGAATCGCCTGCAGGACAGCCGATCCGATCGGCCATCGAAGGACAGCATCGAGGGTGCGCGGTATCCGCTGTCGGCGGCGCAGCGGCGTGCCTGGTTCCTGCAGATCCGTGATCCGGCGGATACCACGCTCAATATCTGCGTGGCGTACCGCCTGACCGGGCAGTTGGCCGTCGCGCGCCTGCGCGCCGCGGTCGAGGCCGTCGTCGCCCGGCACGACATTCTGTGCACCACTTACGGATTGGGTGCGGACGGCGAGCCGTTCCAGCGCGCCCGGCCGGCGTTGGCGCCGTCCTGGCACGAACACGATCTGTCCGAGCTGGCCGAACCGAGCCGGGCCCGGCGGCTGGAAGTGCTGGCGCGCCGCGCGTTCGGCCGCCCGTTCGCGCTGTCCGACGAGGCGCCGCTGCGGATCACCCTGGTACGCACCGGATCCGATGAGTTCGTCTTCATTCTGGTCGCGCACACGATCTGCTGGGACGACGATTCGTGGAGCGTGCTGCGCGCAGAGGTGAACGCCGCGTACAACGGCGCCGCGCCGTCCGGCCGCGCCACCCAGTTCGTCGAGGTCGAGGTGCTGGGCAACGACGCCCGGTCGGCCGAGCCCGGTGACGCCGCGGTCGACTACTGGCGCGGCGCGCTGCGTCCGCTGCCGGAATCGCTGGAGCTGCCTGGCAAGCCGAACGGTGCGGACACCGAGACCCGCCGGACCGGGCGCTACGTGCTCGCGGTCCCTCCCGAGCTGCTCTCCCGGGTGTACGCGTTCGCGAGCGAATACGACTCGACCCCGTTCGCGGTGGCGCTGGCCGCCTTCCACGCGCTGATCCACCGCTATACGGCGGCGACGGATTTCCTTGTCTCGGTACCGGTATCGACCCGCGACGCGTCGGCCGTCTCGGTGATCGGCTACTTCGGCAACACGGTGCTGCTGCGGGCGGCGGTCCGTCCCGAGGACACCTTCGCGAGTTTCGCCGCGCGCGTTCGCGACACCTGCGCCGCGGCATTCGCGCATCAGGAGGTCGGCATCGATCGGGTGATCCGCGAGATCAACCCGGACCGCGGCAACGGCCGGGACGGCCTGGAGCAATTGGTGCGGGTCGGCTTCGGCGTGCGCGAGGCGCCGCGCGGTTTCGAGTTCGACGGCGTCACCGCCACCGGACTCGACCTGGTTCGCCCGGCGCCGCAGGTTCCGTTGCGGGTCACCACCGTCTTCGACGCGCAGGGTGCGCACGCCGAGGTCGAATACTGGGCCGACGAGGTCGACCACGGACTCGCCGAACAACTACTCACGCACTACGTACAGCTGCTCGACAGCGCGCTGTCCGCGCCGGGCGAGCGGGTCGGCGATCTGGATATGTATGGCCCGCAAGCTCGTTCGCGGCTGCTGGCCCAGTCGCACGGCGCGCTGGTCGATACCCCGGCGACCACCCTGGTCGCGCTGTTCGAACGCGCCGTGTCGGCCACACCCGACGCGCTCGCGGTGGTGGCGCCGCGCCACGATGGCGTCGCGGACGTGTCGATGACCTACGACCAGCTCGATCGACGCGCGAATCGGTTGGCGCGCTGGCTGATCGGGCAGGGCATCGGCGCGGAGGACGCGGTCGCGCTGCGGCTCGGCAACTCGATCGAGTTCGTGGTCGCGGTCCTCGCGGTGCTCAAGGCCGGCGGCGCCTACCTGCCGATCGATCCGGATGATCCGGACGAGCGCATCGAGGAGTTCTATCGAGACGCGGCTCCCCGGTTGGTGTTCGGCATGGTCGAGTTCGCCGCCGCGGAGGAGTCCGCGGTCGAGCTGCCCGACCACGATCCGACCGACGCGGACCGGGTGCGCCCGCTGCGTCCCGGCAATCTCGCCTACCTCATCTACACCTCGGGATCGACCGGAAAGCCCAAGGGCGTGGCGGTTTCACACGCCGCGATCGCCGAACACCTGGAGGGTTTCCGCGCGGAATGGGGGATGACCGCCGACGATCGGCTGCTGCAGTCCTCGCCGGTCAGCTTCGACGCCTCGCTGCTCGATATCTTCGTCACCCTGACCGTCGGTGCGCGCCTGGTGATTCCGAAGCGCGGCGCGTTCCGCGACATCCCGTATGTCGCCGATCTGATCACGCGCTGCGGGATCACCGTGCTGCACATGGTCCCGTCGACGTTGAGCACCTTCCTACTGCTGCCCGAAGTGAGCGAATGGCGTGCGCTGCGGCATGTTCCGGTCGGCGGTGAGGCTTTGCTCGGTGAAGTGGCCGACCGGTTCTCCGGCGTCTTCGACGCCGAACTGCGCAATCACTACGGGCCGACCGAGGCCGTGGTGTCCGCGACCCACATGCCGGTCGACGGCCCGCAGGGCACCCGGATCGTGCCGATCGGCGTGCCCAACCGCAACGTGTACTGCTACCTGCTCGACGATCGGCTGCAACTGGTCCCGCACGGCGTGGTCGGCGAAATCTATCTCGGCGGTGCGCAATTGGCTCGCGGCTATCTGCACCGGTCCGGGCCCTCCGCGGAACGCTTCGTCGCCGATCCGTTCCTGTCCGGTGAACGGCTTTACCGCACCGGCGATCTGGCGCGGCGCACCGCGGACGGGGTGCTCGAATTCGTCGGCCGCGCCGACGCGCAGGTGAAGGTGCGGGGGTATCGCATCGAGCTCGGCGAGGTGGAGGCCACCATCGCGGCGTATCCCGGCGTCGGGCACTGCGCGGTGGTCGCGGTGGCGGACCGATCGATCGGGATGATGCTCGCGGCCTACGTGGTTCCCGTCGCAGGCGAACTCGACCTCGACCAGGTGCGGGCGCGAGTAGCCGCCACCCTGCCCGAGTACATGGTGCCGTCGGCGTTCATGCTGATCGACGAGATCCCGCTGACCAAGCACGGCAAGCTCGACCGCAACGCGCTGCCGGAGCCGGTCCGGGTCACCCACGGCTATCGAGAACCGGGCACCGCCACCGAGATTCGGCTCGCCGAGCTGTATCAGGAGATCTTCGGCCTCGACCGGGTCGGCGCCGACGACTCGTTCTTCGACCTCGGCGGTCATTCGCTGCTGGCCAACCGCCTGGTGCCGCGGCTGCGCGCCGAGTTCGGCGTCGAGATCGACGTGCGCGTGGTCTTCGACAACCCGACGGTGGCCGGTCTCGCCGCGCTCATCGAGGCGACTCCTGTGGTGCCGCCGGAGGAATTGACCACCACCGAACGTGAGCGGCTGCTCGGCGAGTGGTCCACCGGCGTCGAGCTCGCCGAGGTGGCAGACCTGGCCGAGGTCATCCGCCGCGGTTACGGGTTCCCCAGCGCGCGTCCCGCGATCCGTTGCGGGGCAAAGGCCTTGACCTATGGTGAGCTGTTCGACCGGCTGGCCGCCGGGCGGCCCGACGAGGTCACGCCGGCCACCGATCTGGGCGACCGGCTGATCCGGCTGGTCCTGACGCTGGTCGGGCCGGCCAACGAATCCATCGACGACACTTGTGCTTTCGCCCTGCCCGCCGCCGAAGCGCTGGCGGTGGCCGTCGCGGATCGCCGGGCGGTGGCCGCGGATCGCCGGTGCGGGCGTACCGATCCGGCCTACAACGCGCGCGACGTGCGCCTGTTCGCGGTGCGGCGCATCGACGCGCGCGCGGCGGTCGAGCTGTTCGCCGCGCTGGCCGACGGCGCGCTGCTGATCGTCGCGACCGAGTCACAACGGACCGATCCCGCCGAATTGGCCGCGCTGATCACCGAATTCGCGGTGACGCACGTGGTCACCGATCCCGGTACCGCCGCCGCGCTCGCGCAGGCCGCCGGCCCCGCTTCGATGACCGTCTGCCGCTGGGACATCACCGGAATCGACACTCCGCCAGCACTTCCCGCCGCGCTCGCGGCGACCGCGCCGGGCTCGGTGGGCACGATCGCCTACGCGGTGCCGGAGTACGTCGGCGCGGTCGCGCGCGGTCCGCTGGACGGCACCGGGCGGGTGCGCCCGATTCCCGGCGCTCGGGTGCTGGTGCTCGACGAACGCGGCAGGCCGGTCCGGCCCGGTGTGCTCGGTGAGGTCTTCATCGGCGGCGCCGCGCTGGCCCGTGCGGGTGACGCGGCGGCGGGGCCGTTCCTGGCTGATCCGTTCGCGCCGGGGTGGTTGGTGCGCACCGGTGACCGTGCGTGCTGGACCGACGACGGCTGGCTGACATTTGCCTAGCCTGGCTTTTTGCGGCGAGGATCGGCTCGACCAGGTGCGATTCGCGATATGAGGAGTGACGGAATGAAGCTGGGCCGAAGAACGGCGGGACGGGGTCGTGGCATAGTCGGCCGGGCTTTCGCGGTGCTGGCGGTGGGCCTGTTGCTCACGTCCGCCGCCTGTGGATCCGACGACAAGGGTGGCAGCGGGTCCGGGGAGATCACCATCACCCACTCGATGGGCCAAACCGCGGTCAGCGGCACCCCGAAACGCATTGTCACGCTGGGAAACCAGTGGCTCGATGCCACGCTCGCGCTGGGCGTGACACCGGTCGGCTATGCCGACAACGTCTCGCAGGGCGGAAAGTCGCAGGTGCCGTGGGTGCCGGACTCGCTGAGCGAGGCCAAGGTGCTGAAGATGGGTTCCGACGTGGTGGAGCAGATCGCCGCGCTGGAGCCCGACTTGATCTTGGTTCCTGGCTTCATGGTGGATAAAGCCATGTACGACAAGCTGTCCAAGCTGGCGCCGACGATCGGCCCGGTGACACCGAACGCGCAGATCGACCAGTGGTCGGATCAGCTCGCGACGCTCGGCAAGGTGCTGCACAAAGAGGCCGACGCGGACAAGGTGGTCGCGAACGTCAACGGGCGCATCGACGAGGTGGCGCATCGCTATCCGGGCCTGCGCGGCAAGACCTTCCTCACCTGCATGCTGACCGGTCCGGCGCAGTTGATGGTGCTGGCCGATCCGAAGGACGGCTCGGCCGCGCTGTTCAACCGGCTCGGCATGGCCATCCCGGAGCAGATCGCGAAGGAGGCTCCGGCCGGTGGCCGGCTGGCGCTGTCTCCGGAACGGTTGGGCGACTTGACTTCCGACATGCTGATCTGCGGCGCGCTGCCCGCCTTCACGGAGAAGTTCAAGCGGCTGCCCGGCTACGACGAATTGCCGTCGGTGAAGAACAACGGCATCGCCTTCGTCGACGTGACCACGATCAGCGCCATCAATATCCCGACGCCGCTGTCGGTGCCCTATGTCCTGGACAAGCTCGATCCGACATTGGCCGCTGTGAGCAAGTAGGCACAACTGGTCCGTTGGCCTTATCTGTTTTAGGATAGGCTAACTTTAACTCGGGGGTGGGTAGCTACGTGCTATCCACCCTCGACTGTTTGATCAGTACATAGTGGCCGCGGCGGTTCTCCCGGTGTTGCTGCGGTGCTCGGAAGGATCGAAGATGTCGGATTCGCTGGTGCGAAACGCGCCCAGGGCCACCACCGCTGGGGATCGCGGCACGCCGCTGTCCCTCGCGCAGCAGGCCGTGCTGCTGCCGGAACGACTGCGGCGCACCGCGGCCGCGAATCTGTTCGTCGCGCTGGAGGTCTCCGGCGAGCTCGACGACGAGGCGTTCGAACAGGCGGCCATCGCGGTGCTGACCGAGCACGAGATCCTGCGGACCGTCTTCCCCGACGATCGCCGCGTCCCGTACCAGCGCGTCGTACCGGCGCCGGACAGCGTGGTCGAGACCGTCGGAATCGACACGGCCGCACTGGAGCCCGCGCTGCGTTCCGATGCCGTGCATCGCTTCGATCTGGGGCGCGACCTCCCGATCCGGATCCGGCGCTATGCCCTCCCGGACCGCGCCGTCGTCTCCATCACGGTGCATCCGGTCGCGGCCGACGACCGCACGCTCGATCTGCTCGCCGCCGGACTGTTCGCGGCCTACGAGCACGGCCAGGCCGAACCCGCCGCGGCGCAGTACCGCGACCTGGTCGCCGCCCAGCTGAAGGAGCTGGGCGCCGCCGCCGGCGACGATCCGGCGCTGGCCTACTGGACGGCGCGACTGGCGGACCTGCCCGAACGCGCGGTCCCGATCATCGAAGACGAGACCGGCGCTGAGGGACCTCGCCGGGCCTTCCGCATCGATCGCGGCACGCTCGACGCACTGCTCGACGGCCGCGACGCGGACGCCACCTTCGCCGCGCTCATCGCGCGGGTGCTGAGCGAGGCGGGAATCGGCGGGGACATTCCGGTGGGTCTGGTCGAGCCGGCGCGGGCCGAATCGGGCGCCCCTCTCGGCAATATCGCCAATCAGCTGGTCCTGCGGCTGGATTCGGTGGAGACCGGCACCCCGCGGGAGTTCATCGACGCGACCGTGGCCTGTGTGACCGAGGCCCGCGCGCACGCGCAGACCAGAATCGAGCGGCTCACCCATCAGCTGAAGGGCACCGCCGCGGTGGTCACCGGCGCGCTGTTCCAGGTGCTGGTCGGCGTGCGCGACGTCGGGCCGCTCGCGCTCAGCACACCCGAATACACCGTGCGCGAGCTGCACCGGCGGACCGCTCGCCCGTACGGGGTCGACCTGGTGGTCGATATCGCGATCGACGCCGACGGCGCGACCCTCACCCTCGACTTCCCGGCCCTGTCCGGCCGGCGTTCCCTGGACGACCTCGCCACGCACCTCGAACGCCGTTGCGCGGCCTGGGCCGCCGGGACGGACGAGCCTATCGGCACGGCGTTGTTCACCCAGGCAGGCTCGGCAGACGACCTGCTGGGCGGCCCCGGGCTCGGCGGCGAGCCGCAGACCGATGCGGAACGCGTTGTCGCGGCGGCGATCCGGAAGGTGCTCGAACTCGACGAGGACGACGAGGTCGGCCGCGCGGACACCTTCTTCTCCCTCGGCGGCGACTCGATCGCCGCGCTGCGCCTGGTCACCGACCTCGCCGAACAGGGATACGCGCTGGACGTGCAGACGGTCTTCGCCTTCCCGGCCATCCACGAACTCGCCACCCAGTTGAACGAAGGTGCCCCCGCCACCGCCGCGCCCGCACCGGCCGCCGCGGCGCCGATGAGCGCCTCGGGTCTGGATGCGGCGGCGCTGGCCGCGCTCGGCCAGAAATTCGGCGTGCGGTGACCACCGAGATCCTCGACGTCGTCGCGCTGTCGCCGTTGCAGCGCGGGCTCTACTCGGTCAGCACCATGTCCGGCGACGTGGACCCCTACCTGGTGACCTTCGCCGCCCGGATCGACAACCTGGTCGACCTCGACGGCCTGCGCGCGGCGTTCGACGAAGTGCTGCAACGGTATCCGCACCTGGGCGCGGCGGTGCTGACCGACGGCCTGCCGCATCCCGTGCTCGTCATCACCTCGGCCGGCCGGATCGGCTGGCGCGAGGTCGACCTGCGCGCCGCCGACGATCCGGAAGCCGCTGCCCAGCAGCTCTATTGGGACGAGGGTCGCCTGCGCATCGACCTGGACAACGGTCCGCTGTTCCGGGTGACGGCGGCGCGGGTCGGGGAGCAGGCCTACGAATTGATCTGCACCGCACACCACATCGTGGTCGACGGCTGGTCCATCCCGCTGATCTTCGCCGACCTGATCGCGCTGCACGGCGGCGCGGGATCGGCGCTGCCCGCGGCGCCCCCGCTGCGCGAGCACGCGGCCTGGCTGGCCACCCGCGACACCGCCGCCTCGATCGCGGCCTGGACCGAGGCGCTGGCCGGCCTGACGCCGATGCCGATGCTCGCGCCGCCCGCGCCGGGCGACCTCCCGGTGCTCGGCACGGCCGAATTCGACCGGGCGGAAACCGAACTCGTCTCGAGCTGGGCCCGTTCCCGGGGCATCACCCTGAATACCGTCTGCCAAATGGCCTGGGCCCGGGTGCTTTCCGGGCTGACCGGCCGCGACGACGTGGTGTTCGGGCAGACCACGTCCGGGCGCGACGCGTCGCTGCCGCACGCCGATCGGCTGGTCGGCGCGCTGGTCACGACCATTCCGGTCCGGGTGCGGATGGACGAGCGCTCGCCCGCGGCGATCGGCGCGGAGTTGCAGCGCACGGTGGCGCGATTGCGGGCACACGAATACCTGGGCATCGCCGAGATCACCAAGCACGCGGACGCCGGGCAACTCTTCGACACCCTGCTGGTCTTCGAGAACACGCCGCTCGGCGAAATCACCGCATCGATGCCGCTGGCAGGCGGGGCCACCATGACGCCGCGCCGGATCGACTCGCCGAGCCACTATCCGATCGCGGTGGTGCCCGTGGTGGAGAACGAGCGGCTCATCACCCGGGTGGAGATCCGCCCGGACCTGGTGGACCGATTCGATCCGGATCGGCTGGCGCGCAGGGTGCTCGCGGTCATGCGCCGGATGATCGAGGCGGAGCGCGGCTGCGATATCGATCTGCTGCTCGACGACGAGCCCGCCGCGCTGACCGTCGACGCGCGGCCGCCGGTGGACTATGCCTCGGTGCCCGAGGCTTTGCTCGCCGCCGCTGAGCGGGCCGCCGAGCGGGTCGCCGTGATCGACCCGGCGGGGGAGCAGAGCTTCGCCGAGTTCGGCACGGCCGTAACAGCATTGGCCGAGAACCTGCGCACCGCGGGCGTTCGGCCCGGCGACGCGGTGGCGGTGGTGCTGCCGCGGGATCGCCGAGTGCTGCACGCGCCGTTCGCGATCGGGCTGGCCGGTGCGCTGTGCGTGCATGTGGATCCGGCGACGCCCGCCGATCGGCTGGCCTACATGTTCGAGGTCGCCGACGTCGGCGTCGTGCTCGCCGACGAGTCACTCGCCGACACCCTGAGCCTGGTACGCGAGCAGGGCCGCGAGGTCGCGCACGCGGTACCTGACCACGACGGTGGGTTGCGCCTACTCGGCCAGCCCGGTCCATCGGCCGCGAACGTCGCTGTACCGCAGGCGAATCGGAACGCACCCTGCTACGTCGTGTTCACCTCCGGCACCACGGGTCGCCCGAAGGGCGTCGTAGTTCCGCACGGCGCGTTGCTGAATCACTGGTCGAACCACGAGCGCCGGATCTTCGCTCCGCTCAGCACACAGACCGGGCGGCAACTGCGGATCGGCCACGGCTGGTCGACCGGCTTCGACGCCGCCTGGCAGCCGACGGTCGCCCTGCTCAGCGGGCACGCGGTCGTCCTGCTCGGGGACAAGGTGCGCACCGATGCCGAGCAGATCGTCGCGGCGATCGAGCAGCAGCGGATCGATATCTTCGACACCTCGCCGTCGATGCTGAGCCGGTTGATCGCCGCCGGACTGTTCACCGAATCCACGGAGCCCGTAGGGGAGTACTGTCCTTTGCTGGTGCTCGCACTCGGCGGCGAGGCGATCAGCCAGGACACCTGGACGCGACTGCGGCGACTGCCGAGCACCCGCGTCATCAACTTCTACGGACCGACCGAAACCACGGTCGAAGCGCTGATGGCCGACGTGCACGAGCACGCGGCGCCCACGATCGGGCGCACCTTCGACGGGCTGGCCGCCGAGGTGCTCGATCACCGGCTGCGCCCGGTGCCGCCGGGCGGCCACGGCGAGCTGTACCTGTCCGGCGCGCAACTCGCGCTCGGCTACCTCGGCCGGGCGGGTACCACGGCGGCCGCGTTCGTCGCGGGAACCGGCGGACGGCGTTACCGTACCGGCGATCTGGTCCGCCGGACCACCGCGGGCACGGTGGCCTACGAGGGTCGCATCGACAGCCAGGTCAAGATCAACGGCTATCGGGTCGAACCGGACGAGGCGACGGTCGTGTTGCGTGAGCTCGACGGCGTAACGCATGCCGCCGCACTGGCTTTCGTGGAGAACGGCCGAACCCGGCTGGGCGCCCTGGTCGTCGCCGAGCGCTCGGTCGCCGAGATCCGCGCGGCGCTGGCGCTGCGGCTGCCGCGGTTCCTGGTGCCGACCAGGATCGTGCACGTCGATCAGATCCCGTTGAACCGCAACGACAAACTCGATGTGCACGCCGCGACCGCGCTGTTGCACGCACCGGTCACCGACGCGGTCGCGGCCGAGCCTGCCACCGAGACCGAGCGGACCCTGCTCGGGCTGATCGCCGCGATGGGCGAGGGACGTACGGCGACGGTGGGTGTGCTGGACAGCCTGGTGGATCTGGGCATCGACAGCATCGGAATCATCGATCTGGTGTCCCGGCTGCGTGGCGCCGGCTTCCGGGTAACCGCGAAAGACGTTGTCGCCGCGGCGGATCTGCGTGAGCTCGCGGGCACCCTCGACGCCGCGGACGCGGCGGACCCGGTCGAGGCGGCGCACACGCCCGCGGGCACCGTCCTCGCGCTCACCCCGCTCGCGCACGAGATCATCGCCAACGGCGACTACCGCTACCTGGCGCAGAGTCAGGTGATCACGCTCCCCGACGACGCGTCGGCCGAGCAGATCGCCGAGCGGATCGACGCCTTGGCGGCCGCCCACCCGACGCTGCGTTCCCGGCTCGACTTCGGTGCGCACGGCACGGCAGTGCTGGTCGTCGAGGAATCCGCGGACGCGGCAACATGTCTGACCGTGGTCGCCGACTCCTCGGCCGACGCGGCCGCCCGGCTGTCCGAAACCGTCGACCGGCTGAATCCGGCGACCGGGCAGATGATCGCCGCGACGCTGCTCGACGGCGGACCCGGTCGACGCCGCCTGCTCCTGTCGATCCACCATCTCGCCGTCGACGTCGTCTCCTGGCTGATCCTCGTCGACGATCTACGCAGGCTCGAACAGGGCCGGCTCCCGTTGAACGAGGCCGTCCGGCGGACAGCCGAGGGCCCGGCCCCGACCACCCGGTCACCGATCCTCGGCGCCCCGCTCGGCGGCAGGCTCACCGACCCCGCCACCGACCGTGCGGCCAAAGTGATCCAGCGCGTGCTCGAGCTCGGCCCCGAACGCACCGAGCGGCTGCTCGCCCGATGCGCGGAGACCGGAATCTCGGTGGAGGACATCCTGATTCTCGCCGGCGCGCGCACGTTCGCCGACAGTGCCGACGCCGCGGGCCTGGTCGCGCTCACCAGGGAATCACACGGCCGACCCGCCGACGACGACACCCGTCAGGTCGGCTGGTTCACCGTGGAGGAGACCGTGCTGGTTCCGCTCGCGGAGATCGACGGCTGGACGCCCGGCGCGGGCGCCCCGCCACTCGGCGAGCGCACGCACGCCGCGCGCGGCCAGCTCCGGCTCAATCATCTCGGCCGATTCGACGTGTTGAGCTTCGGCGCCGGCGCGTGGTCGCTGGCCCCGCTGGCGGAATTCACCGCCGAGTTCGGTGTCGCGGGTCATCCCGATCTGCCGGTGCGTTTCACCGTCGACATGACGACGGCGGTCGTTCCCCGGGACGAGGGTCCGTCGCTGGTCGCCCAATTCGACGTCAACTCGGCGGTTCTGGGCGAGGCGGACACCGACGTCCGGGTCGGCCGCTGGGCCGCGGCGCTGACCGAATTCACCGAACGGTGAGCCGGTAACCGGCGGTACGCCGATGACAAGTCATGAAAATGGGTTAGGCAAACCACACTCTGTCTCTGGGCCCCATTCGTGGGTTACGATGCCTTGAGATTAGGCAAGGCTTGCCTACGTGGCCCGATGGGCCGCTTCTCGGCTGGTGAGGAGTCTGATGCTCGGCAAGGCTGAACTGCGCGACCTGGTGGCGGCAGATCTCGGCGTAGCACCCGAAACGGTGGGCTACGACGACGATCTGGTGAGTCTGGGCATGCACTCGATGAAGCTCATGCACTTGGCGGCCAAGTGGCGTAAACAGGGCTACGACGTGCGCAGCTCCACTCTCGCGTTGTCCCCGACGATCGCCGCCTGGGCGCAGTTGCTGGGTGTAAGCCAGATTGCGGAAGAGCCCGCGCCGACTCCGGTTGCCGAGACCGGTGCCGCCACCGACGAATTCGCGCTGGCGACGATGCAGCACGCCTACTGGGTCGGCCGCAGGCAGGATCAGCGGCTCGGCGGCGTGGCGGCCCACCTCTACGTCGAATTCGACGGCCGTGGCCTGCAAGCGGATCGGATGCGCCGCGCGGCCGAGCGGCTGGTGCGGCACCACGCGATGCTGCGCGCCCAGTTCCTGGACAGCGGCATGCAGCGGATCTTGCCCGAGCCGCTGGTTCCGGTATGCCACACGCTCGACCTGAGCGCGCGGGCCGAGGCAGACGTCGAGGCCGAGCTGAGCCGGATCCGGCAGGACAAGAGTCATCAGCGCATGGACGTGGCCGCCGGACAGGTGGTGGACATCGCTGTCACGGTGCTGCCGGACGGCGCGCACCGCCTGCATCTCGACGTCGACATGGTCGCCGCCGACGCGCAGAGCTACCGCCGCATCCTCGACGACCTGGCCACGCTCTACGCGGCCGACGACGACACGCTCCCGCCGCTCGGCTTCACCTTCCGCGAATACCTGGCCGCCAAAGCGCGCACCGCGCCGGACAATTCGGTCGACGAGCAGTGGTGGGCGCAGAAGGCGCCGACGCTGCCCGACATTCCGTCGCTGCCGGTCGTCGCGGAGAACGAGCGACCGGATCCGGCGCGCAGCATCCGGCTGCACCACTGGTTCGACCCCGCGGGCAAGGCCCGATTGCAGCAGTACGCGCACGGCAACGGCGTGACCCCGGCCGTCGCGCTGGCCACCGTGTTCAGCGAGGCGATCGCGCGCTGGTCGGCGCAGCAGCGTTTCCTGCTGAACCTGCCGCTGTTCGCCCGCGAGCCGCTGCACGACGACATCGACCGGGTGGTCGGCGATTTCACCAATTCCGTGCTGGTCGACGTCGACGCGCGCACGACGGAGTCGATGGTGGCCCGGGCGAAGCGGTTGCAGCGCGAACTGCACACCGCGGCCGCGCACGCCGGCTACGAGGGCCTGGACGTGCTGCGCGATCTCGGCAGGTTGCGCGGCGCGCCGGTTACGCCGTCGGTGGTCTTCACCTCGGGGCTCGATCTGGGGGAGTTGTTCTCCGAGCAGGTCACTCGCGTCTTCGGCGAGCCGGTCTGGATCCTCTCCCAGGGGCCGCAGGTCGACCTGGACGCACAGGTCGTGGAGCTGGCCGGCGGGTTGCTGGTGAACTGGGACATCCGCCGTGACGCACTGCCCGCGGGTGTCGCCGAGGCGATGTTCGCCGAATTCCGTGCCACCCTGGACGCACTCGTGCGGGCGGATGCCGACTGGTCCGCGGCGCTGACCATCGCGCTGCCGGAAGCACAGCGCGCGGTGCGTGATTCGGCGAACGACAGCACCGTCGATCTGGGCGAGCGCACCCTGCACGACGCGTTCTTCGCACTGGCCGAGCAGCATCCGGAGCGCGTGGCGCTGCACTGGCGCGACGATGGGTCGTCCAGTTACGGCGAGCTGTCCGCGCAGTCGCTGGCGGTCGCCCGCGCCCTGGTGGACGCGGGCGTCGAGCCCGGCGACACCGTGGCGGTCGTGATCCCGAAGGGGCACCGGCAGATTCCCGCCGTGCTCGGGGTGCTCGCCGCCGGCGCGGCCTACCTGCCGATCGGCACCGACCAGCCGAGCGCACGGCGGGATCGGATCCTCGCGCGCGGCGGTGTGCGGGTCGCGCTGATCGACGACACGGATGCGCTGCCCGCGTCGGTGACCGGCGTCACCCTCCGAACCGCGCTGGCGGCAACGCCTTTGGCCGGTCCGGTGACCACGACACCGGATGCCCTGGCCTACGTGCTGTTCACCTCGGGATCCACCGGCGAGCCCAAGGGCGTCGAGGTCAGCCACCGCGCCGCCGCCAACACCATCGACGCGATCGGCGCCCGCTTCGGCCTCGGCGCGGACGATCGGCTGATCGGCTTGTCCGCCTTGGGATTCGACCTGTCGGTCTACGACATCTTCGCTCCGCTGTCGCTCGGCGGCGCACTCGCCTGCGTCGACGCGGAGATCGAGCGGGACGCCGCCGCGTGGGCCGCGCTCATCGCCGACGCCGGGGTCACCGTGCTCAACTGCGCACCCGGCCTGATCGGCATGCTGCTCGAGCTCGCCGCACCCGATCAACTGCGCTCGCTGCGGCTCGTGCTCACCGGCGGCGACAAGGTGAAAACCCAACTCGCGCAACGGGCCCGTGCCCTGGTGCCCGGCCTGCGCTTCGTCGGCCTCGGCGGCACCACCGAAACCGCGATCCACTCCACCGTCTGCGAGGTCACCGACGACTTCCCCGCCGAATGGGTCGATGTGCCCTACGGCACGCCGCTGGCGAACGTGCGACTGCGCGCGGTCAACGAGCGCGGCGAGGACTGCCCCGACTGGGTGCCCGGTGAACTCTGGATCGGCGGCGCGAGCGTCGCCGACGGCTACCGCGGCGACGCCGAGCGAACGGCGGACCGGTTCGTCCAGGTCGACGGCGTGCGTTGGTACCGGACCGGTGATCTGGCGCGCTATCTGCCGGACGGCACCGTCGACTTCCTCGGGCGGGCCGACCATCAGGTCAAGATTCGCGGCTACCGGGTCGAACTCGGTGAAGTCGAGTCGGCGCTGGTCACGCTCGCACCGCTGCGCTCGGCCGTCGTGGTGATCACCGCGGCGGGCAGGCTCGCCGCCGCAGTCACCGCGGACGGACCGGTCGAGGTTGCCGACATCGTCGAGCAGCTGCGGGAACTGTTGCCCGCCTACATGATTCCCGAAGTCGTCGAGGTGCTCGACGCGCTTCCGCTCACCGCCAACGGCAAGCTCGACCGGGCCGCGATCGGCGCCCTGTTCGCCGCGGATGCCGATACCCGGACCGTCTACGTGCCCCCGGCGAACGAGGTGGAGGCCGCGGTCGAATACATCACCGCCCAGGTGCTCGGGCTCGACCGGCTCGGCGTCGATACGGACTTCTTCGACGCCGGTGGCAACTCGATCCTGGCCACCACGCTGACCGGGCAGATCCGCGGCCTGCTGGCGGTGGACGGCTTCGGCGTGACCGGGGTGCTCGAGGGCCGCACCGTGCGCCGGATCAGCGCGGGCCTGCTGGCCGCCGAGCCGGCGCCGGACCGGCTGGTGCACGTCGCCCGGATCCTGCTCGAGCTGGCCGAGATCAGCCTGCCGCCGACGGTGGCCCTGGTGTAGCGCGGAATGCGTTGCCGCACCGGATAGTTCGAGACAGATTGGTTTGACGTAATGCGATCGCTGGAAGACCTACAGGAAGCGATGCGGGCCAGGCTCGCCGCGGCGGGGCTGGCAAGCACGCCCACCGTGCCGCAGCGCCGGGATCCGGCCCGGGCCGCCATGTCCTTCGGGCAACGCTATGTGTGGGCGCACCAGCAGATTTCACCGGACAGCACCGCGTACAACCTGTGCCTGGCGCTGACCTTCGACGGCGAGGTCGTCGACGACGCACTGCGGCAAGCCTTTCTGGCGCTGGTGCGACGACACGAGGTGCTGCGCACCACCTATCACAACGACGAGCACGGAAACCCGTACCAGCGCATCCATCCGGAGCTCGCGCCCCGGGTGCGCGAGCTCGATCTGACCGGATTCGCGGCGAGCGAGGCAGAGCACAGGCTGGGCGTGCGGGTCGAGGCAGCCGCGCACGAGACCTTCGACCTGTCGAACGAATCGTCGCTGCGGCTCGACTTCGTCCGGCTCGACCCGCGCCGCGTGGTCGTCATCGTCGTGATCCAGCACATCGCCTGGGACGGCATGACCTTGCCCGCGTTGTCGAAGGATGTCGAGCGGTACTACCGCGCGGCGCTGACCGGTTCGATCACCGTCGAGCCGCTGCGCCGCCAGGTCGCCGACTTCGCGGAGTGGGAGCAGGATCGGTTCGCCACCGCCGATCACGGTGCGGACAGCGACTTCTGGGCCGGTCGATTCGACGGTGAGGTGCCGGAACTGCCGCTGCCGTACAACCGGCGTCCCCTGCTCGTCACCGAAACCGGCAGCCGCCTGGACCGGCTGCTCGGCGCGACCGCGGATGCCAACCTGCGCAACCTCAGCGCGGCATTGCGCACCACCCCGTTCTCGGTGTTCCTGGCCGCGTATTACGTTGCGCTGCGCCAGATCACGGGTCAGGCCGATGTGGTGATCGGCACCACGGTCGCCAACCGCGAAGAGCCCGGGATGGAGCTGCTGATCGGCAACTTCAGCAACATGCTCCCGTTGCGGTTGAACCCGCCGGCGGATCGGGCCGGCGGCGGTACCTTCGCCGAGCTGGTCGAATACGTGCGCGCAGTGACCACAGATGCGTTTCGGCACAAGAACTTCCCGCAGGAGGGCGTGGTGCGCGCGGTCAACCGCGCCACCGGCAATGTCGGTTCCGCGCTGTTCGACACCATGGTGCTGTTCCTGGACCAGAAGATCGACGGACCGCAGCTGCCCGGCGCGGTCACCAGCTGGCGGCTGGCCGACCACGGCGCCTCGTTGCTGCCGATCGCGGTCGAGGCGTTCCTGCACAGCGATCGAGTCGACGTCCAGATCACCTATCGGACAGATCTTTTCGACGAGTCGACGATCCAACGGCTGCACGAATACATCGATCAGACGCTCGCCGATGCCACGGCGGCCCGCCGAGTGGACGAACTCCTCGTGCTCTCGGCCGCGGATCGTGCGGCGGTGCAGACCTGGTCCCGCGGCGACCGGGTGCCGATCGAGCCGGCCACCGTCGACGCGATGATCCGCGATTCCGCGCGCGACCATCCCGATCGCATCGCCGTGGTCTTCGGTGAAATCGAGCTTCCCTACGCCGAATTCGACGCGCGGGTCAACCGTCTCGCCCGCCGACTGCTCGAACGTGGCGTACGGACCGGCGACCGGGTCGGTGTCTTCGCCGAGCGCAGCGAATGGCTGCCGGTGGTGTTCGCGGCCGTGCTACGTGCGGGTGCCGTGTATGTGCCGATCGATCCGAGTTACCCCGCCGATCGCATCGAATTCATGCTCGGCGATGCGCGACCGGCCTTGCTGGTGCGTTCGGCCGGGCCCGACCGGCTGCTCGATCCGGAACATATCGCGGGTGTGCCGATCCTGGATCTCGCCGACCAGGCCGAGCAGGCGGCGTCGGCTCGGCTCGACGCGACCCCGATCCGGCCCGGCGAACTTACCCGCCCCATCCACCCGCTCGACGCCGCCTACCTGCTCTACACCTCGGGCACCACGGGCAGGCCGAAGGGCGTGGTGATCAATCATCGCGCGGTCGCCAGTCACGTCCAATGGATGCGCGACTACCTGGGCTTCGGCGCCGAGCGAATCCTGCAGAAGGCGCCGATCGGCTTCGACGTCTCGGTCTTCGAACTGGTCAACGCGTTGTGCACCGGCTCGGCCACGGTGCTGCCGCCGCCGGATTGGTGGCAGGCCGATGTAGAAGCCTTGGCCGACATCATCGATCGGCACCAGATCACCCAGCTGTCCCTGGTGCCCAGCGTGACCCGGGCGTTTCTCGACGCGGATCCCGATCCCGCCCGCCTGCGCTCGATGCGGTTCGTCTATCTCGGCGGCGAGGCGGTGCCGCCGCCGCTGGTCGAGGAGGCCGGCCGGGTATTCGGCGGCACCGTGCTCGGTCTCTACGGGCCGACCGAGGCGGCGATGGACCTCATGCACGAGAACTTCGCGGGCGCGCTGGCCGCACCGGAGGATTTCCGCGCCGCGCTGATCGGCCTGCCCGAATCGAATTCGGACGTCTATGTGCTCGACGATCGATTGCGGCCGGTGCCGCCCGGGGTGACCGGTGAATTGTATTTGGGCGGAACCCAACTCGCGCAGGGCTACCATCACCGCTCGGGCCTGAGCTCGGCGACCTTCGTCGCCTGCCCCTTCACCGACGAACCCGGCGCGCGGATGTATCGCACGGGTGATGTCGTGCGCTGGCATCCCAGCGGCAGCATGGAGTACCTCGGCCGGATCGACGATCAGGTCAAGGTGCGCGGTCACCGGATCGAGCTCGGCGAGGTCGGCTCGGTGCTGCGTCAGGTGCCCGGCATCGCGTCCGCCGCGGCGATCGCGATCAACCGTGCGACCGACGCGGCCTTGGTCGCGTACTACGTGCCCGAACCGGGTTCGGCGTACGAGTCCGGCACCGAGGCCGAGAACTCCGGTGCCATCCGAGTCCACCTCGCCGACCGGCTGCCCGACTACATGATCCCGTCGGCGCTGGTGCGATTGGCCGAGCTGCCGCTCACCGCGAACGGGAAGCTGGACCGCAAGGCCCTGCCGGTGCCGGACCTCGGCGGCGGCACCGGGCGCGGCCGGGCCCTGCGCGACCCGGCCGAGCAGGCGGTCGCCGCGGTGATCCGGCAGGTGCTCGGGCTGGCCGAGCAGGTCGAACTGGCCGCCGACGACGACTTCCTCGCGCTCGGCGGCGATTCCATCAGCGCGATCCGGATGGCCTCGGCGCTCAAGAAGCGCGGCCTGCTGATCACCACCAGCGCGCTGTTCGCGGCGCGCACCATCGCGCTGATCGCCGCGGCCACCGTGCCGATCGACCTGTCCACCGCGCCCGCGCTGGTGGAATCCGGTGACGGCACCGGATGGATCCCGCTCAACCCGATCGCCACCCTGCTGACCGGGCAGAGCGCCGACTACGCCGCATACAGCCAGGCCACCGCCATGGTGACCCCGCAAGACAGCTCGCTCGAGCGACTGACGGCCGTCCTGCACGGGCTGCTCGACCGGCATCCGCTGCTGCGCGCACGGCTGGCGACCGGACCGGACGGCCGCACCGCCTACTATGTGCCGCAGGCCGACGAGCCGTTCACCCACCCCGGCCTCATCGACGTCGAGATCGATTGCGCCGCATGGGCATCGACCGCGACCGAGGTACTCAACGAGCAGTTGCGCGCCATCGCCGAAGCGCTCGACCCGGCGGCGGGCCGGATGGTCGGCGCGGCCTGGGTGCACACCGGCGACCGGTCCGCCGGACGGCTGCTGCTGGTGCTGCACCACCTGGTGGTCGACGGTGTGTCCTGGCGCGTCATCCACGAAGATCTGCGCAGACTCTGGGCGCACGAAGAGGTTTCGGCGGCCGACCTCGGCACGTCGGTGCAGGCCTGGAATACCAATCTGGTCCGGCTCGCGCAGGCCGATTCGGTGACCGAGACCCTGCCGTTCTGGCAGGAGATCGCGGACAGCGCCGACCCGCTGCTCGGCGACCGCGCCTTCGACGCCGCCGTCGATACCGTCGCGACGGTGCGCGAGGTCACCGCCGAGCTGGACATCGCCGACACCCAGTACCTGATGACCACCGCGGCACAGGCTTTCGGCTGCGACTTCCTGGACATCCAGGTGGCGGCGCTCGCCGTGGCGACCCGGCGGTTCCGGCGGGCCCGCGATCGAGACGCAGGTCCGGTCACCTTGACCATGGAGCGGCACGGCCGCGTCGAAAGCCTGTTCGCCGGAGTAGATCTCGCCAACGCCGTCGGCTGGTTCACCACCGCCTATCCGGTCGCGCTGGACATCGCGGCCGATGCGGAGATGGTCGGCGCGGTCAAGGCGGTCAAGGAGCAGCTGCGCGCGGTACCCGACTCCGGCATCGGCTGGGGTCTGCTCCGGCAGCTCAATCCCGACACCGCATCCCGGCTCGCCGATGGCGCGCCGCCGCAGCTCAGCTTCAACTACATGGGCCGCTTCGCCGTCGCCGACGCGGCGACGGAATGGGACGCCGCACCGGAATTCGGCTATCTCGGCGGCCACGCGAACGCGGCCATGCCCGCGCCTGCCCTGCTCGACATCAACACGGTCGCGTTGCTGGACAGCGACTCGCCGCAGCTCCGGGCATCCTTCCGGTTCCCGTCCGGCCCGATCGCCGAGGCCGAGGTCCGCGAACTAGCCGACCGGTGGATCGGTGCGCTGCGCGAACTGGCGAAGACCGTGCGCGAGAACCCGGCGCGGCGGTTGACGCCGAGCGACGTGCTCGCCCGCGACGTGACCCAGCTCGACCTCGATCGCTGGCAGTCGCTCTACGGCCGCTGCGCCGACGTGTATCCGCTCGCACCGCTGCAGGCGGGGCTGTATTTCACCGCGATCAGCAACGCGGGCCGCGACGCCTACACCGTGCAGACCACGATCACCGTGCGCGGTGCGCTGGATGTGCCCCGGTTGACCCGCTCGCTGAACAACGTGCTGAATCGGTATCCGAATCTGCGCGTTGCCATTTCGGTGTCGCACGCGGGACAGCCGTACGCGATCGTCGCCGATCGGATGGACTTCCTGGTCGAGGAGGTCGACTTCGCGGCCAAGCCGGACGCACCGGAACGACTGCTGGAATTCCTGGACGCCGATCAGGCGGGCGTGTTCGATCTGTCCCGCGGACCGCTGATGCGGGCGACCGTGGTGCATCTGCCGGATGCGTCGCACATGCTGGTGCTCGCTTCGCACCACATCCTGACCGACGGCTGGTCCGGCCAGCTGCTGCCGCGTGAGATCTTCGCCGACTACGCCAGCGGCGGCACCGCCGAACCGCTCGGCAACCCGGCGACTTTCGCCGAGTTCCTGCGGCTCACCGAAGATCGAGAGCAAGCGACCGAAGAGGTGTGGAACGAGTACCTCGCCGGGGTGCAGCCGTGCGTGGTCGCACCGAATCGGGTGCCCGGTGGCTCGGGAGTGCCGGTGGCGCACCGCTTCCCGGTCGACGCCGCGGTCGCGGACGCGCTGACCGAACTGGCCGCCGCGGCCGGCACCACGTTCAGCGCGGTCTGCCAGTTGGCCTGGGCGAACGTGCTGCGCTATGTAACCGGCGGCGACGCAGCGGTTTTCGGCGAGGTCGTCTCCGGCCGCCCGGCCGACCTCGACGAGGTGGACAACGCCATCGGCTGCTTCGTGAACACCGTCCCGGTCGCCATCGAGCTACCCGCCGAGCAGACCTGGCGCGGCCGGCTCACCGACGTTCAGCGCCGGCGCGCGGACCTCATGGAATTCCAGCAGTACCGGCTGACCTCGGCGAACCGAGTCGCGGGCGCGCGCAGGCTGTTCGACAGCATGTTCGTCTTCCAGTCCTACCCGTCGGGTCGCGACGAACTGGTGCGGCTGCTCGGCGAGGAGCAGCTGGATCTGGTGTCGTTCGAGGGCCGCGGCGCCACCGACAACGCGCTGCTGATCATGATCTTCCCCGCGGACCTGCTGTTCCCCGGTGAACCCCTTCAGGTCGTCGTCTTCTACGCCGAGGACTCCTTCGACGACAACGACATTCAGATCATCGAATCCGCTTTCACCAACACCCTGCGGGCCATCGCCGAGGACGCCGATCGCCGCATCGGCGACACCGCGATCCTCGACGACGCGGACCTGGGGATGTTGGTCATGCGACGGATGTGGCAGTGAAGCACCGCAATCGCGGTGCCAGGCAGGAGATCAGGTAATGGCTAGTACACCGGGCTGGATCCGAAAGTTTCACAAACCGCGGTCCGCGGACAACCCACCGCTGGTGATCTGTCCGCATGCGGGCGGCGGCGCCTCGACGTACCGGCCGTTCTCCAAGGCGCTCAGTGCGCACTTCGACGTGATCCTGCTGCAATACCCGGGCCGGCAGGATCGGGCCCAGGAACCGGTACGCGACACCATCCAGGAGACCGCAGGCGACGCGTTCGACGAATTCGCGCGCTCGCCGTTCAACCGGGGTGAGCCGATCACCATCTTCGGCCACAGCATGGGCACGATGGTGGCCTTCGAGTTCGCCAGGCTGGCCGACGCCGCGGGCGTGCCGGTGCGGCTGCTGGGTGTCTCCGGGGCCTGCGCGCCATGGCAGGTGGCCGATATGCCGCCGCATCCGACCGAGGACGACGAGCTGCTCGATCATGTCGGCGGGTTGCAGGGCACCGGTGCCGATCTGCTGGCGAACCGGGAATTGATGCGGATGGCGTTGCCCGCGTTGAAGGGTGACTACCGCGCGTTCGACGCCTACAGCTGCCCCAAGGACGTCACGGTCGGGACCCGGATCCACGCGCTCGGCGGTAGCGAGGACGAATTCGTCGGCATCGGCGATCTGTTCGCCTGGCAACAGCACACCGAGCAGGAGCTGGCGGTGACGATGTTCGACGGCGGGCACTTCTATCTCAACGATCAAGTCGACGGCATCGCGGAAATTCTTTCTGCCGAGCTGATTTCGCAGGAGGCCACGCGATGAGCGAACATCCGAGCGAGGACGATCCCATCGTGATCGCCGGGCTTGCCGTCGAGGTACCCGGCAGCATCGACACCCTGGCGGGGTTCTGGTCGGCACTGGCCGAATCACGTGATCTGATCGGCCCGTTCCCCCGCGATCGGGAGTGGCCGATCGAACGATTGCTGGCGCAGTCCGAAGCCGAAGGCTGGAGCCGGGTCCGCGACGCGGGCGGCTTCCTCGACGGCGCGGCGGAATTCGACCCGATGTTCTTCGGTATCACGCCGCGTGAGGCGGTGGCGATGGATCCGCAACAGCGAGTGGCGCTCCGGGTGGCGTGGCGTGCGCTGGAGAACGCCGGTATCAATCCGGAGGATCTGGCAGGCGAGGAAATCGGCTGCTACATGGGCGCCTCGTACACCGAGTACGGGCCGCGCGGCGACGAGGCGAACGAGCAGACCGGGTACCGGGCGACCGGTGCGGCGATGGCTGCCGTTGCCGGGCGCATATCGAACTGTCTCGGGCTGTCCGGACCGTCGATGACAGTGGAAGCGGCCTGTGCGTCCTCGTTGGCCGCGGTGCACCTGGCGGCGTCGGCAATCCGCGCCGGCGAGTGCGAGTGGGCGCTCGCGGGTGGTGTCTGCGTCATGGGCTCACTCGGTGGCTTCTTCGAATTCTCCAAGGTCAACGCGCTGTCCACGGATGGACAATGCAAGCCGTATTCCGCGGACGCGCGCGGCACCCTCTGGGGTGAAGGCGCCGGAGTCGTTGTGCTGGAACGAGAATCACGGGCCAAGGCGCTCGGACATCGAGTGTACGGCCGGGTGCTCGCGACCCGGGTGAACCACAACGGCGCGGGTGCGCCGATCGCCGTGCCGAGTGCCGCGGCGCAGGAGCGGCTGATCACGAAAACACTTCGGGCAGCTGGTATTTCGGCGGACTTGATCGGCATGATCGAGGGGCACGGGACCGGTACCGCAGTCGGTGATCCCCTCGAACTGACCGCGCTGGCCCGGGTTTACGGGGCAGCCGCGCAGCCGGGCAGCGGTCCTCGGCTCGGTTCGGTGAAGTCGAACCTCGGCCACGCGCAAGCGGCGGCCGGGATTCTCGGCCTGATCAAGGTGCTGCTCAGCGGCCTGCACGGACAGATCGCGCCGACCAGGCACTCGGAAAACCCCACCACGCAGCTGGATTGGGCACAGTCCGGGTTACGCCTGGCCGAACGGCTGGAGGACTGGGCGCCCCGCGACGGGGTGCGCTACGGCGCGGTCTCGTCGTTCGGCGTAGCGGGCACGAACGCGCACGCGGTCATCGCGATGCCCGTGCTGGAGAAGGAGATCCATGTCTGACTATCGACTTCCGGACGGCAGCATCCCGGTCCTGCTGTCCTCGGACGCGCCTGATTCGCTGCGTCGCGAGGCCGCGGCCATCCTGTCCTACCTCGGCGATCATCCCGAGGTCGGACCCGATCAGGTCGCCGACATGCTCTTCCGGACCCGGGTGGCGCGCCGGTATCGCGCGCTGGCCATGGTCACCGAGCGGACCGAGCTCATCGAGGCGCTGAGCGCGGTCGCCAACGGTGAGCCGCATGCATCGGTCGTCGCCATCGGGAGCGCCGCCAAGCCGCGCAAGATCGGCTACATCTTCCCCGGCCAGGGCAGCCAGTACCCGGGAATGGGCCGGATGCTCTACGCGCATTCACCTGCGTTCAAGTCTGCGGTGGACGAGGCGGAGACAGTCTTCCAGGACCTCTTCGAGCTCTCGCCGCGGTCCTACCTGCTCGCGGAATCCGATCCGGGACACAACCTGCTGCGCATCGTGCAGCCCGCGCTGTTCATGCAAATGATCGGGCTCGCGGCGATGTGGCGGGCCGCCGGGGTCTCCCCGGGCGTCACCGTCGGGCACAGCCAGGGCGAGCTGGCCGCGGGCGTGGTGTCCGGCGTGATCACACTGGCCGATGCCGTGCGTGTGGTGACCATGCGCGGTGGACTCGTCGACACACTGGCCAAGCAGGAGGGCCGGGAAGACAAGTACTCGATGGCCGTGGTCGGCGTGGACCGCGAGGAGTGCGAGGCCATCCTGGCCCGGCAGTCCGGCTGGGCGGAGCTGTCGGTGATCAATTCCCCGCACGTGCTCGCCATCGGCGGGGAGAGCCCGACGGTCGCCGCCGTGGTGGCCGAGCTGACCGAACAGGGCAAGTTCGCCAAGGAGATTCGCGTCGGTTATCCGGCGCACACCTCCGTGGTGACCGAGTTCCGGGACAGCTTCCTGGACAACTCGCTGGCCGCCAAACTCGATCGCCCCGAATTCGCGGCGACCGAGATCGAATGCATCGGATCCACCCTCGGCGCCGCGATCACCCCCGATCTGCCGGTGGGGGACTACTGGTATTGGAACCTGCGCAACCGGGTTCGCTTCGACCTGGCGATCGCCCTCGCGGCCGAGCGAGGGGTCGACACCTTCCTCGAGATCGCCGATCATCCCGCGCTGTTCCTCGCGGTCCAGGAGAACCTGAGCGCCGTCACCCCGCAGCGCGACTTCCAGACGATCGGGACCTCCCGCCGATCGGCCACCGATCTGCGCGAGTTCACCCGCAACCTCGGTCTCGTCGCGGTCAGCGATCTCGGCTACGACTGGTCCGCGTTGCGCACGAATTCGACTGCCGCACCCCGACTTCCGCTACTCGACTTTCCGAACACCCAGATGAACCCGAAGCATCTGTGGGCGGCCTACGATCACTCCGCGGCTCCGGCGGCGACCGGCACCGCCCCGGTGCGCGCGGCCGCGGTCGAGCAGGACACTGTGCCCGCACAGCGCATTGTCGAACAGTGGGCGCGGATGAGCGGCCGTGCGCTGGTGCCGCCGCGCACCATGGCGGTGCTGGACCACGACGGTCGCAGCGCCGAGCTGGTGACCGCACTCCATGACGCTGCACTGCGGCACGGTGTGTCGATTGTCGATCCGGACGCCACATCGCACAGTGCCGGAACGGTTTTCGACACCGCCGTCATCGTGCTGCCGGAACTGGGTGACCTCGAGGCCGATGCGGCGGTCGCCGAACTAGCCGAATTCCTCGGCGAGCGTGGCCGATTGCCCCGGCTCGACGGTGTTCGCGACGTGTGGCTGGTCACCGTCGGCGGCGAGCAGGTGCTCGACGCGGACGTCCCGAATCTCTTCCACGCCGGCGCGCAGGCCGGATTCCGGTGCCTCGCCGCCGAACACCTCGGTGTCTCGTTCCGGCACGTGGATCTCGCGCCCGGCAGGCCCGTCGCGGACGCGGCCAAGGCGCTCATGGTCGCGCTGCACACTGCTCAGGAACCCGAGCTCGCGCTGCGCGATGGTCACGTGTACGCGAAACGGCTGGTCGCCGAGGATGTCTCGACCGTTCGGCCGCTCGACTCCGCCGACCTGCACGAGGTGGTGATCGTCGGCGGCACCGGCAAGCTCGGGCTGGACTTCTGCGAGCGTTTCGCCCGGGACGGCGCCGGACGGATCACCTTGCTGAGCCGATCCGGCGGTACTGCCGGGGCACTGGCGCGGATCGAGCAGATCAAGCAGCTCGGCGGTACCGAGGTGATCGTCCGGCGCTGCGATGTCACCGACGAGGCCGCGGTGCGCGCTCTGGCCGACGAATACCGCAGCACGCCTGCGGATCTGATCGTGCACGCCGCGGTCGACTATGTCGCGGCCGCCGAGCTCACCCCGGAGTCCGTGCGGGGCGCGGCGGCGCCGAAGGTCGTCGCGCTGGAGCACCTGGTCCGGCACTTCCCGCGCACGCCGGACGGCCGGATCGTGCTGTGCTCGTCGCTCTCGGCGACCATCGGCGGCCGCGGGCACATGGTGTACGCCGCGGTGAATCGGATGCTCGACGCGGCGGCGGCGCGATACCGCGGCCGCGGTATCGCGAGTTCTTCTGTGCAGTGGGGACTTTGGCGTGCGGTCGGAGCCGATCAAGCCGACGCGCTGGCGAAGATCAGCGGAACCGGCCTGCGGCCGATGGAACCGGGCAGCGCGATCGCCGCCGGCGTCACGGTGCAGGCGGAGAACGTCATCGTCGCGACGGCGGACTGGGATCGGCTGGCAACCTTGTTCTCCGCCTTCGGTTTCGATCCGTTGTTCAGTACTTTGGAGCTCGGCGACCTGCCCGAGGAGTTCGCCGAGGTGAAGGCCGAGCCGGTCGTCGCCGCGCCCCCGGCGGCCGCACAGCCGGAACCGGCCACGAGCCGGTCCGTCGCACCGAACACCGCCGAGCAAGTGCAGTTCGCCCTGCGCGCGGTGATGGGCATGGACACCACCGAGGCCATCGACGGATCGATCCCGCTCGTCGCGCTCGGTCTGGATTCGTTGCAGGCGTTGGACTTACGTAAACGCATCGAACTCGAACTGAAGCGTGAACTACCGGTCACCGCCATTTTGGGCGGCGCGTCCCTCGACGAGGTGGTGACTTTGCTGGGCTGATCGGGATTCACAGGGACCGAGCACGATTCGCAGCAAGGACGGAGACAGCACGGTGGATTCGAGCAGGGTAACGGGGGCGCCCGCGGCTTCGGCCGAGCACGCGATCGTCGTAGAGGGCGTGCAGAAGTCCTTCGGCGAGGTGAAAGCGTTGCGCGGCATCAGCTTCCAGGTGCCGAAGGGCAGTGTGCTCGGGGTGCTCGGCCCGAACGGGGCGGGCAAGACCACCACCGTGTCCGTGCTGTCGACGCTCACCAAACCCGACGCGGGCCGCGCCGTGGTGGCCGGATACGACGTCGTCCAGCAGGCCGCCGAGGTCCGCGCGTCCATCATGCTCACCGGTCAGTACGCGGCGTTGGACGAGATGCTGAGCGGCCGGGAGAATCTGGTGTTGTTCGGTCGCCTGATGGGCTTGCGCCGCAAGCAGGCCCGGGCCCGCGCCGACGAACTGCTCGACCAGTTCGAGCTGACCGAGTCCGCCGATCGGCGGGTCGGCCAGTACTCCGGCGGCATGCGGCGGCGCATCGACATCGCGTGCGGTCTGGTCCGGACGCCGGAGGTGGTCTTCCTGGACGAGCCGACCACCGGCCTCGACCCGGTGAGCAGGCAGAGCCTGTGGGGGCTGGTGCGCTCGCTCAAGCAGCAGGGCGTCACCATTCTGCTCACCACGCAGTACCTCGAGGAAGCGGATGTGCTGAGCGACAACATCATTGTCGTGGACCAGGGCACGGTGATCGCGGAGGGCACGGCCGACCAGCTCAAGGCGCGCACCGGCGCGAGTTACTGCGAGGTGGTCCCGGCCGACCCGGGCGATCTGCCCGCCGTCGTCACCGCGCTGAGCGGGCTCGGTGAGATCACCGTCGCCGAGTCCGCCGACCGGGTCTCGCTGCCCGCGCCGGACGGCGCCACCACCCTCGGCGAGGCGCTGCGCCGGATCACCGACGCCGAGATCGAACTCATCGACATCGCGTTGCGCCGGCCCTCGCTCGACGAGGTGTTCATCGAACTGACCAAGCCCGCCGAGGCCGCCAAATGACCACCGACACCATCCTGCGGGTGCCGCACGGGATGCAGTGGACCGCGTTGAGCGGGCGCGGTATTCGGGCTGCGGTGCGGGAGGGCGACCTGGTGCTCGCGTTCGCGGCGCCGCTGACCTTCTTCGTCTGTATCTATGTGCCGCTGCGTCGTTCGATGGAGGCGACGGGGATCGATTACGCGCAGTACCTGCTGCCGCTGATCGCGATCCAGGCCATGTTCTTCACCGCCATGTTCGCCGGCGATCGGGCGGCGCGAGAGGTGGCGGGCGGCATGGGTACTCGGCTGCGGGCCATGCCGGTGCCGCCGTGGGTACCGCCCGCCGCGCGTATCTCCGCGAACGCGGTGCGCGCACTCGCCGCACTGGCCGGCGCGCTGACCATCGGTTCGCTGTTCGGTTTCCGTTTCCACGGATTCGGCCCGACAGTGGCCTTCCTGGTGCTCGTCCTGGGCTTCGGCGCGGCCGTGGTGATCGCCGCCGACGCGCTGGGCACCGCGACGGCGAATCCGGAACTCGGCGCGACGGTGCTGTTCGCGCCGCAGCTGCTGTTGCTCATGATGTCGACGGGTTTCGTTCCCGCGCAGGGTTTCCCGGGCTGGATCCAGCCCTTCGTGCGCAACCAACCGGTCTCGCAGGTGGCGGCCGCACTGCGCGAGCTGTCCGAAGGCAGGCACACATCGACCACCGCGGTGGCCGCGGTCTGGGTGATCGGGTTGCTGGCCGGGGCCATGATCGTGTCGGTGCGAGTGGAAGGACGGCGGCGATGAACGCGCTGGTCGATCAGAGCCTGGTGGAAACCGGCAGGCTGCTGCGCCGCTGGAGCAGGCAGCAGGAGGTGGTGACCACGACCCTGGTGCTGCCGATCCTGCTGCTGCTCATGTTCGATCTGGTGCTCAGCAAGTCGCTCGACCTCGGCGGCGGCACCGACGCCATCTACGGTTTCGTGCCGATGATCGCCGTGGCCGGCGCCATGTACGGGGCGACCGGCACCGGCCTTTCGCTGTACGGCGAGCGGGAGAGCGGCCTGCTGCGCCGCTTCTGGGTGCTGCCGATCAATCGCTCGGCCGGGCTGATCGGCCGGCTGATCGCCGAATGCCTGCGGGCAGTGGCGGCGACGGTGGTCGTGGTGGTGGTCGGCGTCGTGCTCGGCCTGCGCTTCCAGCAGGGCCTGGTCGGTGTGCTCGGCGTGCTGATCGTGCCGGTCATCGTCATCGCGGGGTTCACGCCGATGGTGATCGTGGTGGGAGTCAGCCGGATCGGCGACAAGGTGGTGCAGATCTTCGCCGCGGTCGTGCTGCTCGCGATGTTCTTCAACTCCGGTTTCGTGCCGATCGAGAACTACCCCGATTGGCTGCAGCCGATCGTGCGCGGCCAGCCGATCAGCTGTGCGGTGGAGGCGATGCGCGGGTTCACCGTCGGTGGGCCGGTCGCGGTTCCGCTGTTGCAGACCGTCGCCTGGTCGGTGGGGCTGGTCGCGGTCTTCGGGGCGTTGGCCGTTCGTGGTTATCGCAGAGCGGCGGAGAGCTGAACGACCGGACCCGCCCCATGGCCGGGGGAACGATCGCGAGTTAGTGTCACCGACGATGAATTCTGTACCTGCTTGGCTCGTGCTGTCGATCGGTGTGTTCGCCGCGATCGTCACGATCGGGCGATGGTTCTTCGCGAACAGCACGAGCATGGATCGGCTGATCAACCGCCTGTTCAGCTGGGAGCTGGCCGGGTTCCTGCTGCACGGCGTCGTCACCGGCGCCGGGGCACCGGACCTGGCGCAGCGGGTGTTCATGGGCTGCGGGTTGATGGCGGGTGCGCAGGCCTACGGGTTCGCCAGACTGTTGTTCGACGGGACGGCTCGTTACGAAGCCCGCCGCGGCCAACGCGTCTACGACACGATCGCGGCCGTCGCGGCGGGTTCGGTGCTGCTGGCCGAACCCATCCTCGATCACCTGTTGCCGTTCAGCTGGTCCACCGCCGTGTGGACCGTCTCCCAGGTCTTCGCCGCGGTCTCGGGCTTGCTGATCCTGCGGGTCTGCGTCCGGGAGCTGCGCAAAGACGATCTGGTCGGCAAGGAGACGTTGCTGTATTCGCTCCTGCTCCTGCTCGCGGGCTACTGGACCGTCGGTTCGTTGATCGGCAGCGTGCGAACGGTTTCCGGGGCACCGCCGTCCGAACCGGGCGCGGCGTGGGTCGTCGTCATTCTCGCCAACTTCTTCTTGCTCACGTTGCTGATCTCGGTCCGGTTGGTCGACGTGCTGCTCGCGCGCACCGGGTGGGATCGCGCGGGCAGGCACTGCCGCCGCCTCGGTCCGATGTGGCACGACCTCACCACCGCGGTGCCGGAAGTGGTGCTGCCACCCGACGATTCGGCGAGCCAGGATTCCGCGTACCGCCGCTATCGCATGACGGTCGAGATCTGGGACGCGTTGCTGCAACTGCGGCCGTACGTGCCCGACCTCGCCGAGGACGCCGCGATCCGCCCCCTGTTCGAAGACGATCGCAAGGGCTACGCGGTGTTGATGGCCAGTGCGGCGCGCGCGAGGGCGCGAGGTGCGGCCGCGTCCGGGCGGCGTCCGATCGATGCCGCACCGCGCCCACCCGACCGTTCCTCCGAGCTCCAGATGCTTCTCGGCCTGGCCCGTGAGTGGCCGTCCACCCGATGAATTCCGCACCGCCCGTATTCACCACCGTCGTCATCGCTTTCGTGCTGGCGATCGTCTGTGGTCGTTGGTGGCTGGTCAACGAATCGCTCACCGATCGCTTGATCAACCGCGCATTGACCTGGGATATCGGTGCGGTGGCCGGCTACGGGGTGGTGGCCGGTATCGGCTTTCCCGATGTGGGACAACGAGTGTTCATGGCCATTGGCTTTCTGACGTTGTCCAACACGTGCGGGTTCATCGCTTTGCTCGGCGGCGCTGATCAGCGGACGACCTGGCAGCGCCAGCGCGCATACGATTCGGTGGCCGCGTCGGCCGGACTCCTCGTGCTGCTCTGTGCCGTGGCCGGCGAAATAGGCCTGTTCCCGGCATCGATGCGCGTGGTGGACTGGGACGGTTTGTTGTGGGTGGCCGCCGATATCTTCCTCATCGCGATCGCCGTGACGCTCGGGCGGGCATGCGTGCGTGAACTTCGCGCCGCCGCTGCGACCGCCGGGGAAACGCTGACCTACTGGGCCTTGTTCGCCGTCGCCTGCTACACCGTGTGCGCGTCGACGTATCGAACACTGCACACGCTGTCCGGGGCGTCGCCGCAGGACTTGGGCACCGCCTGGGCGGTGGGTTCGTTCGTCATGCTGGCGATCCTGGCCACGCTGATATCGATGCCGCTGGTCAGCGCCCTGCTCGTGCGGGCAGGTCTCGATCGGGAAAGCAGATGGTGCCGCCGGCTGCGCCCGCTGTGGCACGACCTCACGGCGGCCGTGCCCGAGGTGGTGCTGCCGTTCGACCACGAGGATCGCCCCGGCTCGAGCGCGCGCCTCTATCGCATGACCGTCGAAATCCGGGATGCCCTCTTGCATCTCAAGCAGTACGTGCCCGATCCGAGCGCCACCGAGACCACCGATCTCCGCACCTACGTCCGGGATATCGCGGAGGCCGCCCGCTTGAAACAGCATGGGAGGCCGCCGGCCTATCCGGGCCGAGCGGTGCAGTTTCCGGCGGGCGACCGAACCACCGAGCTCAGCAGTCTGCTCGCGTTGTCGCGCGAGTGGGCGGCCGATCGATCCCGCTGACCTCCTGGTCGAGGTCGATCCGGTCACAGATCACACCGGTCAGTCTTGATCGTTACATCCGCTAACTATATAGTTTGCGGTGATAATCATCTGCGAGGGGCTGTGCTGTGACGTCTCCATCCACCGATCTCGACCTCGGCGAGGTTTCGACCATCCGCCGCAGGCAGCGCTACGACCGGGACCATCCGCACTACAAGTGGATCGTGCTGACCAACACCACACTCGGGGTGCTGCTCACCGCGATCAACTCGTCGATCGTGCTGATCTCGCTACCCGCGATCTTCCGCGGCGTCGGGCTGAACCCGCTCGACGCGGGTAACGTCGGCTACCTGCTGTGGATGTTGATGGGGTACCTGCTCGCGACGGCGGTGCTGGTCGTCATGTTCGGCCGGCTCGGCGACCTGTTCGGCCGAGTACGCGTGTACAACATGGGTTTCGCGGTGTTCGCGTTCTGTGCGCTCGCGCTGTCCTTCGATCCGTTCCACGGTGGTGCGGGCGCCATGTGGATCATCGTCTGGCGCGTGATCCAGGGTGTCGGCGGCGCGATGCTGACCGCGAACGCCACCGCCATCCTCACCGACGCCTTCCCGGCCAAGCAGCGTGGAACCGCGCTCGGCATCAACATGGTGGCGGCGGTCGCGGGCTCGTTCCTCGGCCTGCTCATCGGCGGCGTGCTGTCGGAATGGGATTGGCGCGCGGTGTTCTGGGTGAGCGTCCCGATCGGCATCCTCGGTGCGTTCTGGTCGTACCGCTCGTTGCACGAGGTCGGCATCCGGTCGAAGGGCAAGGTCGACTGGGCGGGCACGATCACCTTCGGGCTCGGGCTCACCGCGCTGCTCACCGGCATCACCTATGGCATTCAGCCCTACGGCGGACATGCCACCGGCTGGTCCAGTCCATGGGTGCTCGGGTCGGTGATCGGCGGCATCGCGCTGCTCGGTGTGTTCTGCGTGGTGGAGAGCAAGGTCGAGGATCCGATGTTCCACCTTGCGCTGTTCCGTAACCGGGCCTTCGGTCTCGGCAACTTCAGCAACCTGATGGTCTCCATCGGCCGCGGCGGCATGCAGTTCATGTTGATCATCTGGTTGCAAGGCATCTGGCTTCCGTTGCACGGCTTCAGCTTCGAGTCGACGCCGCTGTGGGCCGGCATCTACCTGTTGCCGCTGACCGTGGGATTCCTTGCGGCCGGACCGATCTCGGGCTGGCTGTCGGACCGCTACGGTTCGCGTCCGTTCACCACCGGCGGCGCGCTGGTCGCGGGAGTGACGTTCCTGCTGCTGCTGGTCGTCCCCGTCGACTTCAACTACTGGGTGTTCGCCGCGATCATCCTGCTCAACGGCATCGGCAGCGGCCTGTTCTTCTCGCCCAACACCGCCGCCATCATGTCCAGCGTGCCCGCCGCCCAGCGCGGTGCGGCCTCCGGCATGCGCGGCACCCTGTTCAACGGCGGCAACGCGCTGTCCATGGGAATCTTCTTCTCGCTCATGGTCGTCGGCCTCGCCGCCAGCCTGCCCTCGGCGCTCGACGCGGGCCTGCGTGCCCAGGGCGTCTCCGCCGGAGCCGCCGCCGACGTGGCCGGGCTACCCCCGGTGGCCAGCATGTTCGCCGCGTTCCTCGGCTACAACCCGATCCAGGAATTGCTCGGCCCCACCGGCGAATTGGCCAAACCAGGCGTCAACGCCGACACCCTCACCGGCCAGGAATTCTTCCCCCACCTCCTCACCGGCCCCTTCCACACCGGCCTGGTCGTAGTCTTCGTAGCCGCCGCCATCATGATGTTCCTGGCCGCCGCAGCGTCCTTCTTCGCTGGCAACAAATACGTCCACGACGAACAAGCCGAACTCGCCGAAGCCGAGGACCTCATCCCGGTCCCCGCTCGCTGAGCAAAGGCCGGAGCCCAACGGGCAAGGGCCGGAGCGAGTGAGACATATTCTCAACGGCGATGAACGCCGCTCCGCCCTTGCTCACCGGGATTGTCGTCCTGTTCGCGGCCCTGGTCATGGTCGGCCGGTGGTTGCTCGTCAACGAGACGACCACTGACCATCTGATCAATCGAACCCTGATCTGGGTCATCGGCTCGGTGCTCGGATATGCGATTGCCGCGGGCCTCGGCTACCCGGATTTCGGGCAGCGGCTGTTCCTGGCGGTGGGCGCAGGGTCGCTGTCCGGTTATTTCGGGTTTGTCGCGCTGTTCGGCCGAGCCGATCCGCGGACGTGGCGCCGGCACCAGCGCAGCTACGACGCGATCGCGGCGACCTTCGGTACCTTCGTATTGATCTGCGCGGGAGCCGAAGCGGCAGGTTTACCTCTGCATCGCAGTGTCGACTGGGAGCGGATCGCATGGGCGGCGGTCTATCTGGTCCTCGCCTGGACCGGCGTGCTGCTCGGCCGGGCCTGCGTGCGCGAACTTCGCAACGCGGCGCCGACCAGGCGCGAGCGGCTGACCTACTCGGCCCTGCTGCTCTTCGGCGTCTACTCCGTAGACAGCGCGTTCTATGCGATGTTGCAACTGATATCGGGCGGGCCACCTGGAAGACCCGGGACCGTCGGAGTCGTCGGCTCTTTTCTCGGCATGGCCGTGCTCACCGCGTTAATCGCGATCCCGTTGATCAACGCGATTATCGTTCGGGCCGAACTGGATCGGACAGGCAGGCAATGTCGCCGGCTACGCCCCCTATGGCTCGATCTCACCGACGCCGTCCCCGAAGTGGTCCTGCACTCGGCAGACGCCGCGCGCCAAGGATCTGCCGCCCGCCTCTACCGGATGACCATCGAAATCGGTGATGCCCTACTGCATCTGCGGCAGTTCGCCCCGGACACGGCCGCACCCCACGCCGACACCATCAGCAGCTTTGCCATGCGTATCGCCGAGGCCGTCGAGCACAAACGCCGCGGCCTCCCGGTGCCGAACCGAACCGGCCACCCCCGCAGCGCGATTCGGCCTCCGGCTGACGACCGCACCGCCGAACTCCGCAACCTGCTGGCCTTGTCCCGCGAATGGCCGAAGGCCCGAGCCGCGGTCGAAACTCCGGCCGATGCATGAATCCGGAAGTCGCGGACGCCGCGCTGGACGCACACCCGCTGACTTCCCGCACACCGAATCGCCGACGAGACGGTGTGCGGGAAATCAAGGGGTGTGCGGGAATCAGAAGGTGACGCGCTGGTCCGCGGGCATGAAGAGTTTGTCGCCTTCTTTGACGCCGAAGGTGTTGTAGAACTCGGTGAGGTTGCGGACGACCTGGTTGCAGCGGAATTCGGCGGGGGAGTGGGTGTCGGTGGCGAGGTAGCGGACCGTCAGTTCCTTGGTCTGCTTTTCCCGCCAGCTGCGCGCCCAGGACAGGAAGAAGGTCTGGTAGTCGGGGTTGTCGATGCCGCGGCGCTTCTCCGAGATGCGGAAGGCGGACAGCGTGATCTGCAGGCCGCGCAGGTCGGCGAGGTTTTCGCCGACGGTCAGCTCGCCGTTGATGTGCTGGCTCGGCTCGAGACCCTCGGGCACCAGGACATTGAACTGATCGATGAGCTGCTTGGTCTTGGCTTCGAACGCGGCCTTGTCCTCGGGCGTCCACCAGTCTTTCCGGTTGCCGTCACCGTCGTACTTGGAACCCTGGTCGTCGAAACCGTGGCCGATCTCGTGGCCGATGGTCGAACCGACCGCGCCGAAGTTGACGGCAGGCTGGGCGTCCTTGTCGAAAAACGGCGGCTGGAGATAGGCGGCCGGGAACACGATCTGATTGGAGGACGCCGAGTAGTAGGCGTTCACAGTCTGCGGCGACATCCCCCATTCGGTCTTGTCGACCGGGGTGCCGAGCCGGGCGAACGCGCGCTTGGACTCGAAAGTATTGATGGACAGCAGAGATTCGATCAGCTTGCCCCGGGTGATCTTCATCTGCGAGTAGTCGACCCACTTGTCCGGGTAACCGATCTTGGGATCGATCTTGTCCAGCTTCGCGATCGACGCCGTCCTGGTCGCGGGGGACATCCAGGTCGAGTTGGTGAAGTTGTCCCGGTACGCGGCGATGACATCGTCCAGCATTTCCTTGGCCCGCTGCTTGGCCTCGGGCGGAAAGTACTTGTCCACGTACACTTTTCCGAGCTGTTCGCCGAGCTTGTCGTCGACGATCCCGACCCCGTACTTCCACCGGTCCGGGCGCTCCTCCTGCCCGTTGAGCACCTTGCCCTTGAACTCGAAGTTCGCGTCGTTGACGGCCTTCGGCAGGTACGGCGCGAAGTCGCGGATCACGCTGATCTTGAGATAGTCCCGCCAGGTGGCGATGTCGACCTCGGTCCACAACTGGCCGGCCGCCGTGATGAACGACGGCTGGCCGACCACCATCGTCGCGAACAGGTCGCGCGGCCGGTCGGTGTTCCCGGCCATCCACGGATCCCAGTCGAATCCCGGTGCGAGAGCGACCATATCGGCCCAGCTGAACACGTTGTACGTGGCGTCGGTGTCGCGGGTGCGCACGTTGTCCCAGTGCGCGGGCGCAATGCGCTTCTCCAAGTCGAACACTCGCTGCGCCAAGGCCTCCGGATCGGGCAGCCCCGCGCCGGCGGCGATGCGCCCCAGGAAGATTCGATACTGCGCGAGCACGTCGGCGTATTCGGGCTTGCGGTAGTACTGCTCGCCGAGCCCGAGCCCGGACTGCCCGACCGACGGGATATAGGCGTTCGAGTTCTTCCGGTCGGTGCCGATGCCGATGCCGATCAGGCCGGCGATCGGCAGCTCGGCCATCACCTTGGCCAGGTCTGCCTTGGTCGCCGCGCCGTCGATCTTGCCGAACAGTCCGGCCAGCGGGGTCATGCCGAGCCGCTCGATCTCGTCCCAATCCACCCTGGCGTCGAACAGATCCCGGATCTGCTGCTCCTCTGAGCCCGGCTTCGGATCCTTGATGCCGTCGATGATCTCGCGCAGCTGCTGCTCGGTGCGTTCGGCCGCCTCGCTCGTCGAACCGAAGGCGACCTTGTCCGGCGGCAGCTGGTAGTCGCGCAACCACTTTCCGTTGACATGCCGGTACAGATCGTCCTGTGGCCGGATCGCCGGGTCCGCACCCCCCATGTCCACACCGGCGAGCTGCTTGCTCGCCGGTGTGCTGTCGTTCGAGCAAGACGCCAGCGCGGCAGCGGCGGGCACCACCCCGAGCGCGATCAGGAAGGCACGACGGTCCAGGTGTCCGAGACGTGTCACGAGGATTTCCTCTCCCGATGCGGTTCCGCCGCATCCTCGTCAGGCGCGATTTGTTCGCCCGAGGCTACCCGTCGCCGGCGCTACCCGGCTGTCCATCTCAGAGCGTGACCCGCTGCTCCGGCGCCAGGAACAGTTCGTCGCCCGCGACGATGCCGAACGTGGAGTAGTAGTCGGCGATATTGCGCACCACCTGGTTGGCCCGGAACTCGTTGGGCGAGTGCACGTCCCTGGCGAGCATCATCTCCTTGGTCTGCGTGGTGGACTGCTGCCGCCAGATCCTGGCCCAGGACAGGAACACCGTCTGCAGGTCCGGCTGCTTGCCGTCGCGCTCGGCGGCCGCGCGATAGGCGGCCAGGGCGATCTGCAATCCGCGCAGGTCGGCCAGATTCTCGCCGACGGTCAGCGCGCCGTTGACGTGCTTGCTCGGATCGAGACCCTGCGGGACCAGCGCGTTGTACTGCTCGATGAGCTGCTTGGTCTTGGCCTCGAACGCGGCGGTGTCCTCGGGCGTCCACCAGTCGCGCCGGTTGCCGTCGCCGTCGTACTTGGCGCCCTGGTCGTCGAAGCCGTGCCCGATTTCGTGGCCGATGACCGCGCCGATGCCGCCGAAGTTCACCGCGGCCACGGCGTCGGCGTCGAAGAACGGCGCCTGCAAGATGGCGGCGGGGAAGGTGATCTGATTGGCGTTCGGGTCGTACATGGCGTTCACCGTCTGCGGCGGGAAACCCCATTCGGTCTTGTCGACCGGCGTGCCGAGCTTCTCGAATGCCCGGGCGACCTCGAAAGTCCGTACGGCGCGGACGGATTCGACCAGCTTGCCCTTGGTGATCCGCACCCCGGAGTAATCGATCCACTTGTCCGGGTACCCGATCTTCGCGACGATCTTGTCGAGCTTCGCGAGCGCGGCGGTCTTGGTCGTCGGCGACATCCACGAGGAGTTGGTGAAGTCCTGCCGGTAGGCGGCTATGAGATCGGCGACCAGCGCCTTGGCCCGATCCTTGGCCGACGCCGGAAAGTGTTTGGCCACATAGAGTTTGCCGAACGGCTCACCGAGGTTGGCGTCGACCGTGTCGAGGCCGTCCTTCCACGGTTCCTGGCGTTCGTCCCGGCCTTGCAGCGTCTTGTCGACGAACTCGAACGTGGCGTCGGCGATCGCCTTGGGCAGGTAGCGCGCGAATTCCTTCACGACACCGACGCGCAGGTACTCCTGCCACTGTTCGATCGGGACGTCGGCCCACAACTGACCCGCGGTCGTGACGAACGAGGGCTGCCGGACCACCAGGTTGTCGAACAACTGCTTCGGCCGGTCGGTGCTGCCCGCCAGCCACGGATCCCAGTCGAATTGCGGTGCGAGCTTGATCAATTCGGCCCAGGTGGTCGGGTTGTAGGTGGTGTCGGGGTCGCGATCGCGGACGCTGTCCCAGAATCCGGCGGCGATCTTCGTCTCCAGGTCGAGCACCCGCTGCGCGGTGCCGGCCGGATCCGCGAGCCCGGCGCCGGTCGCAACCTGCTCCAGATAGGTCCGGTAGGCGGCGATCTGCTCGGCGTACTCGGGCTTGCGGTAGTACTGCTCGTCCAGATTCGCGTCGATGCCGGACTGGCTGACCTGCGCGATGTAGGTGGCGGAGTTCTTCTGATCCACCACGACCTGCAACCCGATCAGCCCTGCGATCGGCAGCGAACCCATCACCCGAGCCAGATCCGGCTTGGTCTTCGCGCCGTCGATCGCGGCGAGCAGGTCGGCGACCGGCGTCATACCGAGTCGCTCGATCTCGTCCCGGTCGAGCCGGGCGTCGTAGAGATCGCGGATCTGCTGCTCGGTCGAACCGGCCTTCGGATTGCGGATGCCCTCGACGATGCCGCGCAGCTGCTGCTCGGTCCGGTCGTTCGCCTCGTCGAAGGAACCGAACGACGACTTGTCCGGCGGCAGCCGATACTGCGACAGCCAGGTCCCGTTCACGTGCCGGTAGAGATCGTCCTGCGGGCGGATCGCCGGGTTCGCCCCGGCCAGATCGACGCCGGTGAGCCGGACGTTCGAGGCTTGCGAGTCCTGAGAGCAGGAGGCCAACGTCGCCGCGGCGGGCACAGCCGCGAGGGCGAGCAGGAAGGCGCGGCGATCGAGACGAGCGGACGAGCTCAAGAGCATCCCCTTTTCGGTACGGTCGAGCCGAACGGTGCTTCTCCTTTACTGATCTTGCTCGGTCCGAGGGTAGCCTCCGCGCGGACACTCCCCAGGTATCCGAGACCGGCCCTCCTGATGTTTCGTCCCAGGTTGGTCCGCCAACAATCTGGGTCCTCCAGGACCCCACGCGAAGGATGCGCCCCCCGATTTGGGTCGACCTGCGGGTTCACCTACACTGGAACAGTTGCCTGCGGGAGCTATGCCCGCAATTCGGCAGTGAACCCCCAGTGGTTGGTTCTCGAGTTGCACATTCGGATCCACGAAACCGCTGGCAGGCGCGCGTCCGGAGGGCAACTGACCATGCCCGTCGGGTCGGCAATCCGGCGTGCGTATACATCCAGGTCCAGGAGGAGCTGAAGTGATTCAGCAGGAGTCGCGACTGCGCGTCGCCGACAACACGGGCGCGAAGGAAATCCTTTGCATCCGCGTTCTCGGTGGTTCGTCGCGTCGCTATGCCGGTATCGGCGACATCATCGTCGCTACCGTGAAGGACGCTGTCCCCGGTGGCAACGTCAAGAAGGGTGAGGTCGTCAAGGCCGTCATCGTGCGCACCACCAAGGAGCGCCGTCGCCCGGACGGTTCGTACATCAAGTTCGACGAGAACGCGGCCGTGCTGATCAAGGCGGACAACGACCCGCGTGGCACTCGCATCTTCGGCCCGGTCGGCCGTGAGCTGCGCGAGAAGAAGTTCATGAAGATCGTTTCGCTGGCCCCGGAGGTGCTCTGACATGAAGGTGCACAAGGGCGACACCGTGCTCGTCATCTCGGGTAAGGACAAGGGCGCCAAGGGCAAGGTCATTCAGGCCTACCCCGAGCGCAACCGGATCCTGGTCGAGGGCGTCAACCGGATCAAGAAGCACGTCGCGAACTCCACCAACCAGCGTGGCGCCTCTTCGGGTGGCATCGTGACCCAGGAAGCTCCGATCCACGTGTCCAACGTGATGATCGTCGACTCCGATGGCAAGCCGACCCGCGTCGGTTACCGGACCGACGAGGAGAGCGGCAAGCGGGTCCGGATCTCCCGTAACAACGGGAAGGACATCTGACATGACTACCTCTGAGCAGACCCAGCCGCGCCTGAAGGCGCGCTACCGGGCCGAGATCAAGGACGCGCTGAACAGCGAGTTCGACTACGCCAACGTGATGCAGATCCCGGGCGTGGTCAAGGTTGTCGTGAACATGGGTGTCGGCGACGCCGCCCGCGACGCGAAGCTCATCAACGGTGCGGTCAAGGACCTCGAGCTGATCACCGGCCAGAAGCCGGAGATCCGCAAGGCGACCAAGTCGATCGCGCAGTTCAAGCTGCGTGAGGGCATGCCCATCGGTGCGAAGGTCACGCTGCGTGGCGATCGCATGTGGGAGTTCCTGGATCGCCTGGTCTCCATCGCGCTGCCCCGTATCCGCGACTTCCGCGGCCTGTCGCCGAAGCAGTTCGACGGCAACGGCAACTACACGTTCGGCCTCAGCGAGCAGTCGATGTTCCACGAGATCGACGTGGACTCCATCGACCGTCCGCGCGGTATGGACATCACCGTCGTGACCACCGCGACGAACAACGAAGAGGGCCGCGCCCTGCTCAAGCACCTCGGCTTCCCGTTCAAGGAGAACTGACGATGGCCAAGAAAGCACTGCGGATCAAGGCTGAGGCCAAGCCGAAGTTCGCCGTTCGCGCCTACACCCGCTGCCAGCGTTGCGGTCGCCCGCACGCCGTCTACCGCAAGTTCGGCCTCTGCCGTGTCTGCCTTCGCGAGATGGCGCACCGCGGCGAGCTGCCGGGCGTGCACAAGAGCTCCTGGTGATCCTGCCCTCCGCGTGAGTGCAGTCGACTAGGACTTTTAACTGAACAAAGGCTCGGCCTCCGGTGGAGGCCGAGCCTTTGTGCGTTCTTCGCCGTTGAATTCGTCAGTTGAGCTGGCCCAGCAATTCCAGCGAGCGCTGGTGGGCGCTGACTGCCAACGCGGTTTCCCGCGCGGCGTCGGTGCCGCCTTGTCCGGCGAGGTACGAATGCAGATTGGCTTTGGCCTCGTACCAGGCCGCACGCTCGATGTCGCCGGCCCCGGCAGTGGGGCGGCTCAGGGTCAGGGCGGTCATTTCGACCAGGACGTTCACCCGCGGTCCTTCCTCGACGTGGTGCAGATGGTTCCTTCGATACACCGTGACCCGCGTTCGGAGTGTTACGCCCGGTCGCGAGCACCTACGTAGTATGCGCAGCTCGGTCGCCTGCCCAATAGAGGTCACGTGGGGTTCGCTGAGATGTCCTATCGAGGTTGCTGGATCGCGGTGAAGTAGGTCTTGGCTCCGGCAGAACACCCGTGTACAGCCGCATTGCGGCTTTGTTGCATCCAATGTGCTGCATGATTGCTGATCATGCACTTCGGTGTGCGGACTACAGTTCGCGGCGGATGTCGACGCTGAGGAAGTCCGGTGCGGCGAGGACCCTGCGGAGCATGAAGCGGATGAACGGCGGCATGTCGGCGGCGCTGTCGTCGCGGTACACGCGAGGGCTATCGACCTCGTAGCGCCGGCGCCTGGACTCGAGTTGGCAACCGCCGGCGGCGAGAACGTTTCGCACCCAATCGGATTCGGGTCCGTAGGTCAGTGCGATCACATATCCGCCTTCGCGCCGGAACGCCCACAGCGGCGTTCGGAAGGTCCGGCCCGATTTGCGTCCACGATGAACCACCACCGCCCAGCCCGGTGCCCAGGGAGCGATGAACCTGGTGAGTCGGTTGAGTCCGATGCGGTTCGCGCGAGCGACCCAACGTGGAGCAGGCATCTCGGGAACTCCTCACTTGTGGAATTACTGCGCTCAGCGTATCGCGGCGGAAAGCAGGAAATCAACGGTTGTAGAGTTTCCGTCATCATGCCTCCGATCGGACGACGCCCCGGCAAGACCGACACCCGGGAACTACTGCTGACGACGGCGCGACGCATCTTCGCCGAAACCGGCTACGACAAGACAACCGTGCGCGCGGTCGCCACCGCTGCCGCCGTCGACCCCGCGCTGATCAGGCACTATTTTGGCAGCAAGGCCGACCTGTTCCGCGCCACCATGGGCTGGCCGTTCGAGCCGGCCGACATCGCGGCCCGCATCACCCAGGGCGACCCGAGCGAAACCGGCGAGCGGCTGACCCGAGTGTTCTTCGAAGCCTGGGACCACCCGGAAACCCGCGCCCCCCTCCTGGCAATCCTCCGCGGCGCCGCAACCCACGAAGAATCCGCCAACCTGGTCCGCGAATTCATCCAGGGCCAGGTCTACGTCCAGATCGCGGCCGCACTCCCCGCCCCCGACGCGGAACTACGAATCGACCTAGCGATGGCCCAACTACTCGGCATCGCCTACCTCCGCTACATCCTGCGAGTAGAACCCATCGCCTCGGAAAACCTGGACGAACTGACCGCCCGAGTCGCCCCAATAATCAAAACCCACCTCAACATCTGATCCCCTCGTGGAACCGGGACAGCATCCGGTGCGTCAGAGTAAGAACAGAGCACCTGAGCCGCCACCGAAAGGAACTGATCAGCCATGAGCGATCCACCGTCGCTATCGGTTGAGCCCGAAGAGGTGAAAGCGCTGGGGCGCATGGCCTACCAGATCGCGGACGAATTGAAGTCCGGGTATTCGTCGCTGGTCACCGACACGAAGGCCACGATCGACAGCTGGGCGGGGAACAATGCGGGTGCTTTCACCGCCGCCTGGGACGAGTTCCATGAAGGTGCCGACCAAGTGTGGGATGCATTGATCGAGCTGGCCGAAAAGCTGGGCGTGACCGCTGAGACACTCCAGTCGGCCGACCAGTCGTTCGCCTTAGGCATCAGCTCCCTGGACTTACCTTGAACGGGGGCCGATCTCATGACCGCTGATACGCCGGCTTTCTCGGTCGACCTCGACAAACTCGAGGAGTTGGCCGCTCGCATGCGCGCATACAAGGCCGCGGTTGCCGATCGGCTGGCGCAGCTCGAGGCGAAGGCCAAGGAAGTGGAAGGCGTGTGGGTCGGTACGGCAGCCGTGGCCTACAGCCAGGCGCACACCGAATGGATGGCGGGGGTTACCGACATGCAGGACGGGCTAGTGGCTCTGGAAGCGGCGTTGAAGACCGCTCATGACAGCTACACCAACGCCGCATCCCAGACCCTGCGGATTCTCGGCGTATGAGCAAGCTCGAGGTAGATCCCAAGGTCTACTACCAGGCCGCGGTCAACTGCTTCGACGCCGCTGCCGCGCTGAACGACAGCTTCAAATACGTCTTCGGCGAACTCAACAGCTGTGGACAGATGGCAGGCCGCGACGAGGACGGCCGCGCCTGGGCAGCCTCCTACGACGAATCAGCCCGCGATGCCGTGTCGTTCTTCGACCAGACCTTCTCGACCCTGCGCGCCTACGGCACCGCCCTCAACGACGTCGGTTTCGAACACGCCAAATCCGATGCCGCACTGAAAGGTACGGCACAACCAGACAGACCGGCCGACTCGGCATCGACAGCGACCTTCGGGCCCTACGCACTTCCGGCATCGGCCGCAGGCGGAACCCCGCAAGGCTTGGCGAAGACTTCCATCGAAGTACTCGACGCCATCAATTGCCCTCTCCCCGACGGCAACACCGACACCCTGACCAAGGCCGCCGACGCCTGGGACCGTCTCGGCACGATCTACCAGAACACCAACGCCAAAGACAAAATCACCATCGCCGCCGGCCTCTTCGATGATGTGACATCCAAGGACGCGGTACAGGTCCGCGAAGACCTGAAAACCCTGGAGACGTCCATCGGACAACTCCTCACCACCTGCACCCAGATCAGCAAGACCTGCCTCGACTACAAAGAATCGATCGTCGAACTCCGCAACGAGATCAAGGGTTTCATCGAAGCCATCATCGAAGAAGCCGCTATCAACGTGGCAGTCATCGTCATAGCCTCCTGCCTGACGGGTGTCGGCGGTCTGATCGCCGGCGCCAAAGCCGCCGAATCGGCCCACAAATGGGCCGGGAAGATCAAAGCATCCGTTTCTGCCTGGCGTGCCCGCAAGGTCTTGCAGCTGAGGGGCCTCGCGGACGATGCGAGGACTGCGCTGGCAAAGGGCCGCCAAGCTGTCGAGGATCTGTACGAGCGGATACGCAAGGCTGTCGGATCGTTGAATCCCTTCAACCGCAAGAAGTTCGAGGATCTCTTCCAAGGGCGGACGCCCAAAGCCAGTGAGATCGAAGATTTTGCGAAAAACCAGGGCTGGACCAGATCGCAGACCGAGAATGGCCCGCTAAAATACACGGACGAGAACGGAATTGTACGAATAACAATCAAGAAGGGGAGCGATAGAGCGCCTGGCAGTGGAGATCCTCACGTTGAGATCAGGGATAGCACCGGGCAGCGAACGGATCCATATGGAAACCCTGTCACGCGTAAAAGCCCGGATAACCATACGTCGATTGATTGGGACCTACCATGACGCTAAATTACACGGACTATTCAACTCTTGCAGGCCTCTATTTAGAGGACAGTTATGTGATAGACATCGCCGAGGATGCGACTGAAATCAGGTTTGTGCTCGAAGCGGTCTTGACGCCTGATCACCCTCGATATCACGCGCCTGCGGCTGGTGAGCAGTATTGCTATGTTGACGGTGAGCTCGTCTTCGGTGAAGTTCGCAGTGTCGAGTGGCTTGATCGGTCGTTCCGAAAATACAAAGATGCAACCGGTACCGAGGACATGGGCAATATTGATTCGTTGACCAGTTCGGACGGGGTGTACACCGTGGTCGGCGATTGGGGAAAAGTGCAGATTTGCACCAGTGCGGATCCGGAGTTTCGAATCTCCGAGAGTGGCTGATCTCGATGCCACATGAAGGGATGCGTGACAAGCTGCGACCTACGGCTTGGAGTTAGGCGTGACGTATGGCTAATACGGAGAATTTAGAGTCCATGAGAGCCATATGCCGAGACCTCGTCGGGTCGGGGTTTGCAACGGTTGACGAGATCGTTGGTTGCACCGCCGGCGAGATCGCAGAGGTTGTATCCGCGGCCCCAGGCGGGTTTCCGATCCCAGGCGAATATCTTGCATTCTTGAAGGTACTGGGTAGGGGTGCGGGAAGCTTTTTCGTGGGCACCGACCTGTTCTATCCTTCATTGCTAGAGGCAAACGAGGCGGCGGCAGATATAAGCAGCGGGCCGGGGGAGGCGCTGTCTTTGCGTGATCGCTTCTTCTTTGGGCACCATCAAGGCTATAAAGTGTATTTCTTCGATCCGGACTCCGACGCTGTATATGCGTACCAGGAGGGGAGTCCGGAAAATCAGCTGCTGGCGAATTCTTTCCTCGCCTTCCTGCGACAGGCTTTCGAGCTTCAAAAGAATCTGCGCAGCGCGTGAAATCTGCGTACTCGTACTGTAAGCGTAGGCCGCTCCGGCCAATCCGACTAGCCGGAGCGCCTGGCTTCCACTGGCATCGGCGGCGGTCGGCGATGGTCGACGATGAAGGCTGAACTGAAACATATCCACAGTCCAGAGTCTGTTGCGGACTCGAACTCGAACCGCTACCTGCTGGTGCTGGAGCGAATCGATGTCGCGTTGATCAAGCGGCACGCCGATGACTTGCTGCGCGATATCGAGCGCCCGACTTGGCCGGAACTGGCGGTGGAGATCGGCAAAATCGCCAGGTGGGAATTTCACGAGTATCGGCCGTAGCTAAGCGTTCTGATCGCAGATCGGCATGGGGCCATCGTGGGGCCACTCCGGTAGGATGGGTGGCATGACGACGATCAACTATCGCACCGATGACGAGACCAGCAACCTGCTCCGCGACCAGGCCGTCGCCGAGGGGATGAGCATGAATGCGCTGATCAACAAGGCAGTGCAGGAGTACCTGGCTCGGCATGCTCACCGCGACAGGGTTCGCGCGCTCGCTGCCGGTGAAGTGACTCGGTGGGCCGAGCTCATGGAACGGCTCAAGTGACCGAGTACCTCGATCTGGAGGATGTACTGCACATCGCAGAGGTTGCGTTCGGCGGACCGGTGCAGGTCCGGGATCTCGGTCTGCTCGATTCCGCCGTCCACCGACCTTCGTCGGGGATGTTCGGGCAGGAGGCGTATGCGGATCTGTTCGACAAGGCTTCTGCGCTGCTGCAATCGCTGACGATCAATCATCCGTTCGTTGATGGCAACAAGCGCACGGCCTGGATATCGGCAGTGGTGTTCCTCGGTCTGAACGGGGTGACATTGCCCCTGGATGTCGACGGTGCGGAAGCGTTGGTCGTGGAGGTTGCCAAAGGCTCAATCGAAGACGTGCAAGACATCAGTGCGCGATTTCGGGGTCTGAAATAAATTGAGTGCGGACTGAACCCGGCGCCTCGTGTGCCGAGCGGGACATGGTGCACCTCTTAGTCGGCGTTTCTCTCCATCACGTCCCGACGAGTGTGCGTGCTCAGCGCACCCGTTGCTGGCGGTGGGGATAGGTCCAGGTCCAGTGGGTTCTGGTAATCAAGTGCTTGGGGAGGTCCTCGTCGAATTCGAGGAGATTTGTCTCCTCCGACAGGAAGATTGTGACCTCGGAGCTGAATAGGTCGGGTGTGGTCACCAAGCAGGCGACGCGGCTGTGGGGAGGGCGGCGCGGGGAATTTTCGACAGCTTCGGCCGCGGCGAATAATGTCGCGAGGCAGGTGACGGCCGGGATTGCGCAGCTTCTTCGCGGGGTTCAGGTCGAGTCGACGCACTGTGCGGAGTCCGATCCTTCGGAGGAGGGCCAGGTGGGCAGGCTCAAGCCCCCGGATTTGGCCGCCAGCTGGGCGTTGTCTACACTAGACCGGTTGCCTGGGCACCTCTGTGTCCGCAGGTCTGTGTGCAATCACTGACCAGACACCTGCGGCCCGTCCCTGGCACCGAGAACTCATCTTGAGAACTCATCCGGTCGGCAAGCGTCGGCCGGACCAGCCCAATTGCTGTAGGCCCACGATCGGCATGTCTTGTACATGGCGGTGTTGCATGGGAACCGTAGCGAGAAAGGTGTCGAGGTCTAACCATGACCATGACTGATCCGATCGCGGACTTCTTGACTCGTCTGCGCAACGCCAACTCGGCGTACCACGATCAGGTGAAGGCTCCGCACTCGAAGCTCAAGGCGAACATCGCCGAGATCCTCAAGCGCGAGGGCTACATCGCCGATTACCGGACCGAGGACGCGACCGTGGGCAAGGCCCTCGTTGTCGACCTCAAGTACGGCCCCAGCCGTGAGCGCAGCCTGCAGGGCCTGCGCCGCGTCTCGAAGCCGGGTCTGCGTGTGTACGCGAAGTCCACCAACCTGCCCAAGGTCCTGGGCGGCCTCGGCGTGGCGATCATCTCCACGTCGACCGGTCTGCTCACCGATCGCCAGGCGGCCAAGCAAGGTGTAGGCGGGGAAGTCCTCGCCTACGTCTGGTAAGGGGAGGTAGGACAAATGTCGCGTATTGGCAAGAAGCCCATCGCAGTTCCGGCCGGCGTCGAGATCACCATCGACGGCCAGCAGGTGTCGGTCAAGGGTCCCAAGGGCACCCTGACGCACACCGTCGCCGAGCCGATCACCATCAGCAAGGGTGAAGACGGCCAGCTCGAGGTCGTTCGCCCGAACGACGAGCGGCAGAACCGCTCGCTGCACGGCCTGACCCGCACCCTCGTCGCCAACATGGTCGAAGGCGTGACCAAGGGCTACGAGAAGAAGATGGAAATCTTCGGTGTCGGTTACCGCGTGCAGGCCAAGGGCTCGAACCTGGAGTTCGCCCTCGGCTACAGCCACCCGGTGCCGATCGAGGCCCCGGCGGGCATCACCTTCGCGGTGGAATCGCCCACCAAGTTCTCCGTGTCCGGAATCGACAAGCAGGCGGTCGGTCAGATCTCCGCTGTGATCCACGGACTGCGTAAGCCCGACCCGTACAAGGGCAAGGGCATCCGCTACGCCGGCGAGGTCGTTCGCCGCAAGGTCGGAAAGACGGGTAAGTGATCATGGCGCAAACCGAAAACCAGATCGCCAAGCGCAAGCCGCGCGGCAAGGACGTGTCCACGACGCGTCGTCTGTCGAAGACCCGCCGTCACTTCCGTCTGCGCAAGAAGGTCGAAGGCACCACCGAGCGTCCGCGCCTGGTGGTCAACCGCTCCTCGCGGCACCTGCACGCGCAGCTGATCGACGACTCGGTGGGCAAGACCCTCGCCGCCGCGTCCTCGATCGAGGCGGACGTGCGTGCACTGGACGGCGACAAGTCGGCCAAGAGCAAGAAGGTCGGCGAACTGCTGGCCGCACGGGCCAAGGCTGCCGGCGTCGAGGCCGTCGTGTTCGACCGTGGTGGTCACGACTACCACGGCCGCATCGCGGCGCTCGCCGACGCTGCTCGCGAAGGTGGGTTGAAGTTCTGATGATCAAGACCAACGGAAGGAACGTCTGATGCCGGGACGTCAACGGCGTGACGGCGGCAACGGACCCGCCGGACAGCAGAATGGTGCCGCCGGTGGCGGCGACAACCAGCGCGGCGGTGGCCGCGACCGTCGGGGCGGCAACGACCGTCGCGACCAGCAGGCCGAGAAGAACCAGCTCGAGCGCGTCGTCGCGATCAACCGCGTCTCCAAGGTCGTGAAGGGTGGTCGTCGCTTCAGCTTCACCGCCCTCGTGATCGTCGGTGACGGCAACGGTCTGGTCGGCGTCGGCTACGGCAAGGCCAAGGAAGTTCCCGCGGCCATCCAGAAGGGTGTCGAGGAGGCTCGCAAGAGCTTCTTCCGCGTCCCGATGATCGGCTCCACCATCGTCCACCCGGTTCAGGGTGAGGCGGCGGCCGGTGTGGTCATGCTGCGTCCGGCTTCGCCCGGTACCGGTGTGATCGCCGGTGGTGCGGCCCGTGCCGTGCTGGAATGCGCTGGCATCCATGACATCCTGGCGAAGTCGCTCGGTAGCGACAACGCCATCAACGTCGTGCACGCGACCGTTGCGGCGCTCAAGATGCTGCAGCGTCCGGAAGAGGTCGCGGCTCGCCGTGGCCTGCCGCTCGAGGACGTTGCCCCTGCGGGCATGCTGCGTGCGCGCGCCCAGGCTGCGGGAGGTGCCAGGTAATGGCAGATCTCAAGGTGACCCAGATCAAGAGCACGATCGGCGCCAAGAAGAACCAGCGTGACAGTTTGCGCACGCTCGGTCTGCGCAAGATCCGGCAGACCGTGGTTCGCGAGGACAACTCGCAGAACCGGGGACTCATCAATGTCGTGCGCCACCTCGTGACAGTTGAGGAGGTCTGACATGACCATCAAGTTGCATCACCTGCGTCCCGCGCCCGGTGCCAAGACCGAGAAGACTCGGGTCGGCCGTGGTGAGGGATCCAAGGGTAAGACCGCGGGCCGTGGTACCAAGGGCACCAAGGCACGCAAGAACGTCCCCGCCGCCTTCGAGGGTGGGCAGATGCCGCTGCACATGCGGCTGCCCAAGCTCAAGGGCTTCACGAACCGGTTCCGCACGGAATACCAGGTCGTGAACGTCGGCGTCATCGCCAAGCTCTTCCCCGAGGGCGGCGAGATCGGCAAGGCCGAGCTCGTGGCGGCCGGCGCGGTTCGCAAGAACCAGCTGGTGAAGGTCCTCGGCGACGGCGAGATCGGCGTCGCGGTCCAGGTGACCGTCGACAAGGTGACCGGCGCGGCCAAGGAAAAGATCACTGCGGCCGGTGGCACTGTCACCGAGCTGGGCTGACGGTACTCTGACAACCAGTGGCACCGGACGAGTGAAAGCTCGTCCGGTGCCACTGTTAGAGTTCAAGTTGTTGTCTGCCAAGCCTCGTCATGGTTTTCAGCGTCCCCAGATGCCACATCGTCGGATCTGGAGTATTGCTTGAATCAACCATGTCCTGACCACCATGTCGTTCGCCAGGAGGATCTGTGCTTTCCGCCTTCGTATCGGCCTTCCGGACTCCGGACTTACGGCGGAAGATTCTCTTCACGCTGGGGTTGATCGCGCTGTACCGTCTGGGTGCCGCGTTGCCGTCCCCCGGCGTCGATTACAGGGCCGTCCAGGACTGCATCAAGCAGGTATCCGGCGGTGATTCCGGCGGTATCTACCAGCTGATCAACCTGTTTTCCGGTGGCGCGCTGCTGCAGCTGTCGGTGTTCGCGATCGGCATCATGCCGTACATCACCGCGAGCATCATCATCCAGCTGCTGACCGTCGTCATCCCGCGGTTCGAGGAACTGCGCAAGGAAGGCCAGTCCGGCCAGAACAAGATGACGCAGTACACCCGGTACCTGTCGATCGCGCTCGCGGTCCTGCAGGCCACCGGCCTCGTCGCGCTGGCCTCGCGCAAGCAGCTGCTGCAAGGCTGTGACAAGGACATCATCGCCGACAACGGCATCTTCGGCATGATCATCATCGTGCTGGTGATGACCGCCGGCGCGGCCCTGGTCATGTGGTTCGGCGAGCAGATCACCGAACGCGGTGTCGGCAACGGCATGTCGCTGCTGATCTTCGCCGGTATCGCCGCGCGCATCCCGACCGAGGGCAAGCAGATCCTGGACAGCCGCGGCGGTCTGGTGTTCGGCCTGGTCTGTGTCGCCGCGTTCGCGATCATCACCGCGGTCATCTTCGTCGAGCAGGGCCAGCGCCGTATTCCGGTGCAGTACGCGAAACGCGTGGTCGGCCGCAAGATGTACGGCGGCTCCTCGACCTATCTGCCGTTGAAGGTCAACCAGGCCGGCGTCATCCCGGTGATCTTCGCGTCCTCGCTGCTGTACCTGCCCAATCTGGTCTCCCAGCTCACCTCCTCGCGGAACAACCCGGACCCGAGCTGGTGGCAGGAGATCATCGCCAAGTACCTGGTGAACCCGGGCAACCCGGTCTACATCGCGATCTACTTCGGTCTGATCGTGTTCTTCACCTACTTCTACGTCGCGATCACCTTCAACCCGGAGGAACGCGCGGACGAGATGAAGAAGTTCGGTGGCTTCATCCCGGGGTACCGCCCCGGCAAGCCCACCGCGGATTACCTCAACCATGTGCTGAGTCGCATCACCCTCCCCGGCTCGGTCTACCTCGGTCTCGTAGCTGTCCTGCCGAATCTTTTCCTCGATATCGGCGCTTCCGGTAACGGTCAGAACCTCCCGTTCGGCGGCACCGCGGTGCTGATCATGGTGAGTGTCGGCCTGGACACGGTCAAGCAGATCGAAAGCCAGCTGATGAATCGAAATTACGAAGGGTTCCTCAAGTGAGAGTTGTACTGCTCGGTCCGCCGGGTGCCGGCAAGGGCACTCAGGCCGTCCTGCTTTCGGAAACACTGGGCGTCCCGCACATCTCCACCGGGGATCTGTTCCGCGCGAACATCAGCCAGCAGACCCTGCTCGGCCGCGAAGCACAGAAGTACATGGATGCCGGCGATCTGGTGCCCAGCGATGTCACCAACCGCATGGTCGAGGCCCGGGTCAACGAGACCGACGCCGCGAACGGCTTTGTGCTGGACGGCTACCCGCGCACGGTCGATCAGGCCGACGCGCTGGAGAAGATCCTCGCCGAGATGGACAAGAAGCTCGACGCGGTGCTGAGCTTCGACGTGCCCGAGGCGACCGTGATCGAGCGGTTGGTCGAGCGTGGCCGCACCAGCGGGCGCAGCGACGACAACGCCGAGGTCATCCACAACCGGATGGTCGTCTACCGCGACGAGACCGCGCCGCTGCTCGAGCACTACGACGGCCTGGTCGTCCCGGTGGACGCGGTCGGCACCATCGACGAGGTGCATGCCCGCGTGCTGCACGCCCTGGGCCGCTGATGCACTTCACGACGGTGCGCTGATGGTCTTCGGCCGCAAGAGCAAGAAGGTGGTGCCGTTTCGCACCACCGGTGAACTCGAAGCCATGGCGGCGGCCGGCGCGATCGTCGGCCGCGCCCTGGTCGCCGTGCGCGCCGCCGCCAAGCCCGGGGTGTCCACCCTGGAGCTGGACGAGGTCGCCGAGCAGCTCATCCGCGATGCGGGTGCGGTGCCGTCGTTCAAGGGCTACCACGGTTTCCCCGGCTCGATCTGCGCGTCGGTGAACGACCGTGTGGTGCACGGGATTCCGACCGCGGGCGAGATCCTCACCGAGGGCGACCTGGTCTCCATCGACTGCGGCGCCATTCTCGACGGCTGGCACGGTGATTCGGCGTGGACGTTCGGCGTCGGCAATATCATCGACGCCGACCGCCTGCTGAGCGAGGCGACCAAGCTGTCCATGGAGGCGGGTATCGAGGCCATGGTGCCCGGTAACCGGCTCTCCGACGTCTCGCACGCCATCGAACTCGGCACCCGCGCCGCCGAACAGTTGCATGGCCGCGCCTACGGCATCGTCGACGGTTACGGTGGTCACGCCATCGGTCGCGAGATGCACCTCGACCCGTTCCTGGCGAACGAGGGCGACCCGGGCAAGGGCCCGAAACTCGTCGTCGGATCGGTCCTCGCGATCGAACCGATGCTGACCCTCGGCACCACCCAGACCCAGGTGCTCGATGACGACTGGACCGTCGTCACCGTGGACGGCACTCGCGCCGCGCACTGGGAGCACACGGTCGCCGTCACCGAGAACGGCCCCCGCATCCTCACCCTGCGCCCGGAGTAGGCACCCCGGCACACGAATGCCGTGCCGGGTTGTGCACGATCGGCGCCGTCGATCCATGCCGACCCCTCCTGTGCGGAAGATCGAGCGGCGCAACGTTGTTCGTGAACACTGGCGGTCGGCGACGCAGCGTGGCGAGGAGTCGATACGCACCGACGCCGGTGGGGGTGGCGGCCCCTGCCGGACGATCTCGCCTCGCGGCGATACCCAGCCGAATCGCTGGATCGGTGTCGTCGTTCCTTGCGCCAGTTGCGCGCGACCGTGACATTGAGTCGGGCGGCATTGCCCGGGTGCCGGATCAGGTCGACGTTGGTGGCCTGATCGCTACGGTTGAACTATCGCTACTGTGTTGAACTCTGCGATCAGCGTATGTCCGGGCGGGTGGGCTTTGCCCGAGTAGGCGACTACTCGAATCCGATTGGCGCATCACGTGGTTCGAGCGCGCGGCGCCCCCGCCCGGGCAGGCGCCAGCGGCGGAAATCGTGTGTGGTGTGCGAATTCCCTTGCGACAGGTAGTCGGTGGGCGGTCAGCCGGTTCGGCGTGCGGTGCGCAGCACCAAAGTCACGATGGGCAGGTCGAATTCGCCCTCGGCGGTCTCCGGCCTGCTGTGCAGATACTCGGTGACCCGGCCGAGCACCTCGGCCCGCTGCTGCGCCGGCACCACCAGGGTGTGCGAGTGCGTGCCGATGGTCGCGGTCAGCGATTCCGCTGTCCGCCGTTGGGAGTGCGGGAAATTGGCGCTTTCGAAGGCCTCGAACAGCGGGTGCTCGGGTAGCGCCGCGGGGGCCAGTTCCAGCGGTGGACTCGACGCCGTCGAGCGCGCGATCCGGCCTAGTTCGGCGACCCAGTCGACTCGTGAATCGTCGGTGTTCCACAGCGCGGCGAAAACGCCGCCTTTCTGCAAAACTCGCGCGAATTCCGGAAAAGCGCGCTGTTGATCGAACCAGTGAAACGCCTGCCCGGCCACGATCGCGTCCACCGAACGATCCGGGAGCGGAATCGCTTCCGCCGTCCCCTCGAGTGCGCGCACGCCCGGCAGCCGCCGCATCAATTCCACGCGCATGCCGTCGTCGGGCTCGACCGCGATCACCGAGGCGCCGGCCGCGAGCAGGCCCTCGGTCAGCTTCCCGGTGCCGGCCCCGAGGTCGAGGACGATCGGCGCGGGGACGGTCGGCACCTGCTCCAGCGCCCAGCGGATGGCCGCTAACGGGTAGTCCGGCCGGTGGTCGGCGTAGTCCATCGCGTTGGCGCCGAAGGAAGCGGCCCGCCGGGCATGCAGGGCACGCTTGCTCGCATCTCGATCAGTCGTATTCCCCATGTGCCCCACCCTAAGTCCGGGTAGCAGCGCGCGGGCGAGATTTAGGACGCGCCTGGCAACCGCCGCACGCCCGCGCACACCTCGGCGGCCAGATCGTCGTAGCCGACGGCCAGCTCCGCGAGGCGCTGCCACGCGTCCCACAGGTCCCATTCGGAGGCGCTCGCCAGCGCCGCGTAGGCGTTGGCGGTGAACTGGGCGAGCCGGTCGATCACCGCGCCGACCGTCTCGGTGTGCACATGCGCGGCGCCGTGCGCGGGCGGCAGTTGAACGGTGATCCAGCGATCGATGTCGCGCACCAAACTGGCTCGGAGCGCGTCGATTTCGTCGGTGGTCTCCCGGCCTGCGCCGAGCCGGCGCTCGTGCAGCGTGGTCAGCTCGTGGGCGCCCCGCAGGAGTGGATTGTTCTCCGGCGGCTCACCCCGGCAAGCCTGCAGCACTTGATGTTTCGCGGGAAGCTGTCCCGTGGTCATCGCGGCCCCGTGTTCCGGCAGGAGCGCACGGTATCCACGATGGCCGCACCGGACGGCCGAAACCTGTTCTCCGGGGCCACAATCCATTCGCGGTAGCCGGCGTGTGAGTCGGCGGGGGAGGGCAGCGCGATCTCGCCGCCGATCGGCACGATCGACACGTTGAGCCGGAACAACTCCGCGAACAGGCGGACGTCGTCGGGCAGGTCGGGCCGGATCAGAAAGGTCCAGCGTTTGGAGCGCACGTGAGAAATGACGGGGCCCAATGGATTTCGATGATGTATCAAATCGTCGTGGACCTGCTGACCGAGTGCGGCGGGCATGGTGATCGCGCCGACGAAGCCGGCCCGGACGGTGATCCGGCCGATCTCCGGATGGAATCCGGCGGGTAGGTCACAGGTATGGCGGTAATAGGCGCATCGGGCGGCTGGGGTCTCCGCCAACGCCAGTTGATCCATGAGAAGAGCCTCGACTAGCATCGTTGTCCGGTGAAGCCGCCCGAGCGGGTGCTGGTCACTGAGGGTGACCTACGACACCGTTCGGGCGTGATCTCAGTAGAGCACTCCATGGCAGGGCATAAACGTTCCGTTCAATTAGTTCTCGAGAAGTTCGCCTGCGGGTTTCGCCCCGTCCGCCCAGCTGACAGGCAGATCGCACGTCATCGGTCGATTTCGGTATTCACGGCGAACCGCAGCACGGCGAACGCGGGGTACTTTAATACTGAATTGTTGAAGCGACCCTGAGACGCACATCGCCGAGGCGATCCCGACGTCGCACCCCAGGTCATCCCCGCGGCGTACATCGGTGAGCACATTCGCGACAGCAAATTCAGGGTTAGTCACCGATGTGGCGGGACGGGTCCGAAACCTACGCTGAGTGGCATGACAACAATTGCTCTCGCTTCCGCTCCCGGCCTGGCCAGTACCGCCGAAACGGCTGGCTCGATCGCCTTCGGCGTCTTCGCTGTCGCTGTCGCCATCGGCGCCATCGCGCTGTTCATCACCGGTGTGGTGAGCGCGCTACGATCCAGCAACTACGCGGCGGCCGGTAAGGCGATCTGGGTGCTGCTCATGCTCGCGTTCCCGTTCCTCGGCCCGGTCGTATGGTTCATCTGGGGCCGCAACTCGACCATTCAGCCGGTGCAGCCGACCACCGCGGTGTGACGGTCTACGGCGTAGTCCGGAAGAACAGCACGCGATCACCGTGCTCGGCGAGCGGGGTGGTCGCGCTGATCTGCCGCAACCCGCTCGACGGGAGATAGGTGAGGTTGGCGAACATCTGGGTGTTGCCGAACGCCGCGCGAAGTTTCGTCTCGTTCGCGCGGTCGGCGTTCAGATCGGCCAGCATCTTGAAGTCCAACGGCGCCAACGGTTTATCCAGCGGCGCCTGCCCCGCCGGCCGGCCGAGCGCGGCGTACTGGGTGGCTGCCCCGTGCTCGTACCAGCACAGCTCGTAGGCGATATGCTCGGTCACCGTGATCGCGGCCACCGGCCAATCCTGGGACAGCCGCCTGGCCAGCGGATGCTTGCCGACCGGCGTCAGCTCCCAGTGCAGGCTCATCACCGTCACCCAGCCGCCGTAGGGCTGATCGATCAGCACCACGTCGTCGCTGAGCTTCTCCGCGGTGTTCACCTCGGCGTCGGTAATCTTCCAATGCTCTTCGCGCTCACCGAGATAGCTCTCCCGATCCAGCGGATAGGCGTCGTCGGTCGCGTACGCGCCGATGATCGCCGCGCGGATCTGCGCGATCGCGTCCGGCACCGGGCAGTACACGCTGAGCGCGCCGAAACTGGTGCCGATCTGCACCGGCATCGACGGCGGGTCCGGTTCCGCGCCGGGCAGCAGCGGCCGCAGCCCGACGAGGGCCAGCTTCCAGTTGATCTCCTCGACGGTCGACAGATCGCCCGAGGACTTGAACAGGATCTGCTGCTGGGTCAGCCGTCCGGCCTGCTCCAGCGTGCGGCAATTGAGCTCGGCCAGCGCCTTGTACGACTTCGGGGTCAGGTCGAGATCTTGAACCCCGCACGCGCGCAACCGGATCGACATACCAGTCGAGGTGAACGCGGAGTACCGCTCGCGATACATCGACAGTGCCTGCTTGCGTGACCGGCCGACCATCAGCGTGCGCAGCAACGTGCTCAAGCTGGCCAGATACTTACCCGAGAGCTCCGGGTTCGCCGCGGCCAGCGCGCTGCGGATCCGCGCCGCCTCCTCGGTCGCCGCGACGGCGGCATCCTGATCGAGGCGGCCCAGCCACACACCGCATTTCGAGAGTCCGTCGGCGCACAGCCCCGCGACCTCCGGATGGATCCGCGCCACCTGCCGGTACGCGTCGCACGCGCGCCGGATGGTGGTGGTGGCGAGTTCCCGGCGACCGCTGTGCCTGGCCGCGAGTTCGACCGAGCGGAGCGCCTCGTTCAGCTCGCCCGCGAGCCGGGCATTCAGTACCTGCCCGGTGGAGAGCAGGCGCAGCCGAATGGCGACGGCCTCCTCGGCCGGCGCCAGCCCGTCCCTGGTCCGGTCGCGTACCGACCCGTTGGTCTTGGTGGCGATGAAGCCCTTCGCCAGCTCGGCGAGCGAGGTGGCCAGTCGCAGATCCGCCTCGATCGAACGATCAAGCGCCGCATACCGATCCGCGGCGACCCGACGCTCCAGCGCGTCCAGATCCATCGCGTCCCTCGTTTCCAGCATGATCCTCCGCTAACCGGCGGCATGGGGCCACCCGCACCTTCTAACGCACGAGTCTGTCACGGTTATCGGCTCGGCGCACCAGGATCCTGCGCGGGGGATGTGGGCAGCGTGTGCTTCGAATCGGCGGCGCGGGCCGCCTGCCGTGGATCACCCCTCCAGCAACAGCGTGACCGGGCCGTCGTTGACCAGCTCGACCTGCATGTGGGCGCCGAATCGCCCGGTCGCGACGGTCGCGCCGAGCTCGCGCAGGGCGTCGGCGAACGCGTCGACCAGCGGCTGTGCGACGGCGCCGGGCGCGGCCGCGTTCCAGGACGGGCGGCGGCCTTTGGCGGTGTCGGCATAGAGGGTGAACTGGCTGACCACCAGGATCGGCGCGGACAGGTCGGCGGCGGAGCGTTCGCCGTCGAGGATGCGCAGCCGCCACACCTTGTCGGCGAGCGTCTTCGCGTTTGCCTCGGTGTCGCTGTGCGTGGCGCCGACCAGGGCGAGCAGTCCGTGGGGCACTCCGGACGCGGCCGGGGCGATCCGGCCGACGATCTCGTCGTCGACGCTCACCTGGGCTGAGCTCACTCGTTGCAGCAGGATTCGCACAGTCATCGATCATGCCGTGCGGGCTCGCGGTGGGTACCGCGGGTCCGTTCCGGCTGCTCGCGATGATCATTCGCTGACCCGGGTGTGATTGATATTGAGCCCGAATTCCGTTGGGCGACACCGCGAGTTCATCCGTGTGCGGTGTCGTGGAGGCCAGTCGACGGGCGAGCGGGTGGAGCATCGATGACCGACGAGCGGACCGAGACCGACAGGGCGACGATGGCCGCCGGCGCGGGCCGGTGAGCGGGGATGGGACTGTATCTGCCCGAGGAGCTGCGCTGGCTGGGCTGGATCGCCGGCGCGACCTGGCCGGACGGCGACGAGAGCGGCATGTGGGAGATCTCGGCCGCCTGGAAGGCCGCGAGCGCTGACCTGACCGCACTGCTGTCCGAGATCGACGCGGCCAAGAGCACGACGATGCGGGCGTATCTACAGGGCGACGGCGCCACCGCCATGGGCGCCACGTTCGACCATTTGCGCACCGGCGACGAATCTTTGGAGTCCCTGGCGCAATTGCTTCAGACCGTGTCCGATTCCACGTTCGACGCGGGCACCGAACTCGAGGCGACGAAGATCAACATCATCGTCTCGCTCGTCTGGCTGGCGCTGGAAATCATTTGGGCTTGGCTGTTTCCGCCGACCGCGCCCGCGGCGGAGGCGGCGGCCATCACCACCACGCGGTCGATCCTGCGGGTGCTCGAGGACAAGCTGGCCGCGCAGATCGGCCGGCTGGCCGCGAAGCTGGGCGCGGCCACCGAGAAGCGCTTCTTCCTGAAGACGCTGGCGTCGGGCCGCCTGGTCGCGCCGACCGCCAAGGGGTGGGGCGTGTACTCGGTGAAGCTGCTGGAGACCGGTGTCACCTCGGCAGGTTTGGACGCCGCCGTACAGCTCGGGCAGATGGCCGCGGGGCATCGCCGGAAGTTCGACGGCACCCAGTTCGGGGTCTCGATTTTCGCCTCGGCCGCAGGCACGTTGCCGTCGCGAGAGTTCGCGCGCTACTTGGGTTTCGGGCTGGACAAGGTGATCGGCGGGCGGAACATCGGGGCGTGGAGCGCCACCGGGCGCGGTGCGTTCATCGGCGCGGCCTCCGGGATCGTCGGCTCGGCCGCGGGGAATCTGGCGGTCGGGGTGGCGACCGGGTCGTGGACGTCGTTCTCCTCGCCCAGTGGATGGGTGGGTGCGGCGGCCAGGGGCGGGTTGGTCGGCGGTGCGCGCGGTGGGTTCACGCTGAAGACGGTGTCGCCGAACGACATACGCCGGTTTGCCTGGGCGAACAAGCCGACGCCTGCCCCGGCTCCGGTCACCAACGGCGGGCGTACTGGGTCGGTCCGGAGTGGTGACGGGTCGGTATCGGTAGCGAATAGTTCAGGGGGGCATTCGAATTCGGGCGGATCGCGGTCGGTGTCGACGGCCTCGGTGTCGAATGGTGGTGGGTCCCAGCACGGATCGCAGTCGAGCGGTTCCAGAGGTGGGTCGCAGCACGGTTCGGAGTCGATCGTGTCCGGCGGTGGGTCGCAAAATGGTTCGCAGTCGGGCGGTTCCGGGCGCGGGTCGCAGCATGGTTCACAGTCCGGTGGCGGTTCGCAGAGCGGTTCGCAGTCCGGCGGGGGATCGCAGAACGGTTCGCACTCGGGTGGGGGTTCGCAGAATGGTGCGCACTCTGTCACGTCCGATGGCGGGTCGCAGCACGGTTCGCAGTCCGGTGGAGGATCGCAGGGCGGTTCACACTCTGGTGCGTCCGGTGGTGGTTCGCAGAACGGATCACATTCGGGTGCGTCCGGCGGTGGGTCCCGGGCGCAGAATGCGCATTCGTTCGGTGGTGGCGGCGACGGGCAGTCCGCCACGTCCAGCCGGTCATCGACGCATGGTGACGGATCGTCGGTGCGGTCTTCGGGTGGATCGTCGAGCAGTGGTTCGGGCCGGACGGATTCCTTTGTGACAGCTCGCGAGTCACCGGGCGGGTCTTCGATCCGTGATTCGACGGGTGGTTCATCGATCCGTGAATCGAACGGCGGTTCCTCGGTGCGTGATTCGGCCGGTGGGTCTTCGAGCCGCGCGTCGGTGGGCAGTTCGTCGGGACGTGATTCGGTTGGTGGAACGTCGGGTCGTGAGTCGACGGGCGGAGTATCGGGTCGTGACTCGGCCGACGGATCCTCGGGCTCCTCACGGAACTCCGGCTCGTTCGTCACCGCGACGGAAACGGGTGGCGCAGAAGGAAGCCCGCCGCCATCCGTCCGCAGTAGCACCGCCAGCGTCGAGCCGCCGACCTCATATCAGTCGTCGGTCGACGGCGGGTGGACGCCGCCCGGTGGCAGTGTCCACGGGTCGTCGGGTGGCAGCGGGCACGGGTCGCCGCCCGGTGGCAGCGTCCACGGATCATCGACCGGCGCGCCGAGCGTCGCGAGCCATCCGTCGGGTTCCTCGTCGTCGACGCACAGCGGCTCGAGCTCGTCCTCGAACCAGAGCGGCTCTGGCACAACCGGTTCCACCGGAACATCGGGCTCACGACCGTCGTCGTCGGGCAGCGGCGGATCCGAACCGGATCGACCGGCCCCGCGTCCGGATCCGAATGCCTACCTCGGCCCGGGCAAGGACATGAAGGCAAAGACCCGGCCGAAACAGATCATCGACTGGGGCCCGATGCCCGCGCCGTTCAAGGTGCCCACCGCCCCGACGGCCGAGCACTGGATACCGGAGGCCGCGGAACCAGAGGCGGCACCGGAGGTCGATGTGCCGTTCACCATGACCGATGAGGAGAAGAAGAAATAATGCCGAAGTTCGAGGTCGACACCGATCAGCTCCGCACGGCGGCGAATCACGCGGCCGGCATTCACGACCGAATCGACGGCGTGCTCACCACCCTGGAGTCCAAGCTGGGTGCGACAGGTACTCCGTGGGGCAAGGACAGTTTCGGGAAGAAGTTCGCCGATGGCGAGAAGGGCTACCTCGCCGCACGCACCAACCTGCTCCAGGGGATCGGCGGAATCTCGGGGACGTTCGGTGCGATCGCCGACGGCCAACGCGATGCGGCGGGCCTGATCGATGGGCAGGAAACCAACAACACCCACTCGTTCGGCAAGCGCGACAAACCCTGACCGAATCGCAATGGCGGACGAACTCCGTTTCCTACCAGAGGGATCGGGGCCGAATATCGTTGGCCAGATCGATCAGCGCATAGCGGTGCAGCCGATTCTGTGTCGTCCGCGCGACTGCCCGGAGGACCGATTCGAGTCCACCACGCAGGCCGTCCTCGGTATAGCGAAATCCGAGGATCGTGGTGCGCCCCTCCGGTTTTCCACCTCGGTTCAGCCAGGCCAGCGCGGCGCTCAATACGGTCGCCTGCAACTGCATCAGTCGTGGCTCGTCCGGGAGCGCGTAGAGGTGTGCGGCCGCAGCGTCGAGGTCCGTTTGCGTCAGCTCGGTGACCGGCCGGGTGACCAGCAGCAGGCACGCGGTCATTCGCGCCGCGTTGTGATGCCGCGAGGAATCCGGCACCTGCTGCAAGGTGGAAACGGCGGTGGCTACATCGCCGTCGACGGCAAGCCTGCGCGCCAGGCCGAATGCCGCGCTGGCCACGCCGCGGGTGTTTCGCCAGACCGACCGGTAATACTCCGTCGCCGCCTGCCGCCATTGATCCGGCCCGTCCGGATTCGAGTCCGTCTGGAGTAAGAGTTCAGCGGTCGCGGCCAGCGCCAGCAGCGGCGCGATCTCACCCGGAACCATCGAGTGCACGCGATCGAAATGCTCGTAGGCCTGCGCATAGTCGGCGCAGGACAGTTCCGCGATACCGGTATACCAGTCGATGCGCCAGTCCGCGGGATATGCGGGCAGCAAGCGCGCGAGACTTTCCCGGGCCTGCTCCACCTCGTCCAGGTCCAGATGCGCCCGGACCGCGGCCAATGTGCCTTCCAGATCGAAGGTTTCGGGTGTGCCGATCGCTCCCGCGTGCATGTCGGCGGTGCTCTGTCGCAGTGTGTCGAGTGTCTGCTGCGGATCGCCGTGGAGCAAGGGAGACAACAGCTCTGCGCTCGGATCCTCGCTGTCGATCAGCGGGACAGGTAGTGCGGCAACGACACTCGGTGGGTCGAGCATCGGCACCTGACGTGCACCCTCGAACACCCCCTCGGTCTGCCGAATCACCGTATCGATGCCGAAATCACCACGCGGCGAACCGAATACCGCCGAAGTCTGCGGATACTCCCGGTTCGTATCCTCGGCGAGTACCGCGCGCAGCACGCCCGCGAGCTGGCGGTACATCGCATACGCAGACGGAAAGCGTTGTGCCGGATCGGGATCGGTCGCCCGCAACAGCAGGCGCTCGAAGACGGGATAGCGGCGCAGCACCGGTTCCTCGTCGGCCGACGGAATTCCGGGGAGTTTCGGCCCCTGCCGTTCGGTCGGCATATTCAGCGTCAACGCGGCCAATGTCCGTCCGACCGTGTGGATATCGGAGGCGACGGTCGGACCGGTGCTGGTGAACTCGGGCGCCTGATATCCCAGGGTGCCGTAAAGACTGCCGCCGGATTCCCTGGCCGCCACCGCGCCGAGGTCGATGAGTTTGACCTCGTCCTCGGTGACCATGATGTTGTCCGGTTTCAGATCGTTGTAGGCCAGGCCGAACGAGTGCAGATAATCCAGTGCGGGCAGCACCTCCATCACATAGGCGATGGCCTCGGCCACCGGGATGTGTTCGGGGGCGCGCAGATCGAGCATTTCCTTCAGCGATTGCCCGCCTACGTACTCCATCACGATGTATCCGCACGGAATTCCGTCGGCCGACCGATGTTTGACGAAGTTGAAGATCTTCACGATCCCCGGGTGCGCCATTTCCGACAGGAACTGTCGTTCGGCCAGCGCGACCACGTGGGCCTCGAAGTCGAGCGGATTCTGCAAACCTTTCAGGACCACCCAGCGGTCGCTGACATTGCGGTCGCGGGCGAGGAATATCCAGCCCATGCCGCCGTAGGCGAGGCAGCCCTGCACCTCGTATTGGTCGGCGATCAGATCGCCGGGGGCCAGCAGCGGCCGGAAGTTGAACGGCGATCCGCAATTCGGACATTTCCCCGAAGTCGGCGCGTATCCGTCGCCCGCCGAGCGGCCGACGGGCTTCTGGCATTTCCAGCAGAACCGTTTCTCTTCGGGTACTTCGGGATTACGCAGGATCGCGGTCGCGGGGTCGACCTGCGAAACTCGGGGCAGGTCGACGAGTCCCGCGCTGAGCCGGCGAACACTGGGCCGGGACCGGACACTGCGTTCGGAACCGGGTTCGGCTTCCAGTGATAGCGAATCGTCCTGATCCGGCAGCCACGGAGTGGTTTCGGCCGGCGATACTCGTCGGGTAGCCCACGGATTCTGCGCGCGGTATGCCAATTCTCCGAGATCCTCGGTCAGTGTGGTCGACTGCGCAGCCGGGCGAATGTCCTCGGAGCCACTGAAGTGTTCCGGCATTCGACCCTCTCAGCACCAACGCGTTCGACATGGGGCCGAACCCGCACCGCTCCGCGACACCGGTGGACAACCGTTGTGGCGGAGCGGGCGGAACAGGTCGGCCTTATCGCGATTCTGCCTCATTGTTCGTTGCGGTGTTGTTGCTTGTGCCGGATATATCGGCGATACGCGGATCGCGGTGTTCCATCGGCCGCTCGGCGACCACGGGGAACGCGCCGGTGAAGCCTTCGCGCAGGGCCGCGAGGTGCATGACCCGGCCGCGGGCGAAGAACCAGCCCAGGATCATGGCCGGGACCATGATCACCGCCATCGCGATCACCGCGCCGCGTTGTACCTCGCTGCCGCTGAACAGCATGAGCACGACTACCGCGGCCAGGAAGACCAGCGTCGCGATGCTCGTGTACGGGGCACCGATCAGCCGGAAGGACGGACGCGCCATCTTGCCTTCGGTGGACCAGCGCCACAGCTTGAGCTGGCAGAGCACGATCGCCGCCCACGCGGTGATGGTGCCGAGTGCGGACATGTTCAGCACGATCTCGAAGGCCTTGTCCGGGACCAGCGCGTTGAGCCCGACCCCGATCAGCGCGACCGCGCCGGTGGCGAGGATGCCGACGTAGGGCACGCCGCGCCTGGACATCAGCCCGGCCATCGCGGGGGCGCTGCCGTTCATCGACATCGAGCGCAGGATGCGCCCTGTCGAATACAGCCCGGCGTTGAGGCTGGAGAATGCCGCGGTCAGCACGACCAGGTTCATCATGGTGCCCGCGCCGCCGACACCGATCTTGGAGAAGAAGGTGACGAACGGGCTCTCGCCGGACTTGAACGCGGTGTAGGGCAGCAGCAGCGACAGCAGCACCAGCGACCCGACGTAGAACAGCGCGATGCGGGCGATGACCGAGTTGATCGCGCGCGGCATGATCTTTTCCGGGTTCTCCGCCTCACCGGCGGCGGTGCCGATCAATTCCACTGCGGCATAAGCGAAGATGACGCCGGTGGTGCACAGCACGATCGGGATGATGCCGTTCGGGAGCAGGCCGCCGTGCTGGCTGATCACGCTGATTCCGGTGCTGTTGCCCTCGATCGGGCGCCGCCCGGCCAGGAAGATGGTGCCGACGATGAGGAAGCCCACCAGCGCGACCACCTTGATCAGGGCCGCCCAGAACTCCATCTCGCCGAACCAGCGCACCGAGACCATGTTGATCGCGACCACCAGGGCCAGCGCGACCAGCGCGATGGTCCACTGCGGAATCACCTGCATGCTGCCCCAGTAGTGGACATAGGTGGCGATCGCGGTGATGTCGACGATGCCGGTCATACACCAGTGGAAGAAGTACATCCAGCCGACGCCGAAGGCCAGCTTCTCGCCGTAGAACTCGCGAGCGTAGGAGACGAACGAACCCGAGGACGGGCGATGCAGGATCAGCTCGCCCAGGGCCCGCAGGATGAAGAACACGAAGATGCCGCACACGGCGTACGCCAGGAAAAGCCCTGCCCCAGCGTCTTTCAGTCTGCCGCCGGCGCCTAGGAACAGTCCGGTGCCGATCGCGCCGCCGATGGCGATCATCTGCAATTGACGTGGACGCAGCGCCTTGTGATAACCCGCGTCCTCGGCGTGCAGGGCCCGCGAAGCGGGCTCCTGCGTCTGTACGGGAGGTCGAACGATGGTCATGCCTGGGCCTTTCATGTGACGGCAGTCATATCGCTCAGTAACGTACCGTTGTTTAACGGCACGTTCAATAGATGTACATGGTTGTCATCTCATGAAATGTGATCGTCATCTGGCCGAGTCGACCGGCTATCGAGCGGCAATCATTCGGTCAGCGCAGGTTTCGGTGTGGTTTCCTTGAGGTATGGCAGCAGGTACGGAATTTACGATCGATGAGCTGGCGCGTGAGGCCGGCACGACCGTGCGAAGCCTGCGCGTCTATCACGAGCGTGGCGTGCTGCCGCCGCCGCAGGTGAAGGGGCGCACCGGGTTCTACGGGTCCGACCATCTCAACCGGGTGCGCACCATCGGCCGGTTGCTGGATCGGGGCATCAAGCTGAACGGGATCAGGGAACTGCTCGAGGCCTGGGATCGCGGCGACGACCTCGGTGACATCCTCGGCGTCCCCGAACCGGAGGCGCTCGATCATGCCGGCGCGGCGGCCGAGTTCGATGCGCCGAGTGATTCGGGCGCGGGCGCTGCTGTCAGTGAAATGGTCGTTGCCGCAACAGAACTCGCCGATCGGTACCGTGATGTGCCGCACGGTCTCGCCCGGGTTGTCGCGACCGGAATGTATGAGCCGCTCGATGCCGCCACCTATGTCGTGGCCGACCAGCAGCTCGTCCGGATCGCCGAGCAATTGGCGGCGTCGGGGGCGGCGCCGGCGCAGATTCTGGACGAGGTCGAGCGGTTGCGGGGGGATTGCGATCGCATCGCCCGGCGCTTCGTCGACGTGTTCGAGCGGACCGCCTGGCAGTCGTTCCGGCAGTCGGGGCGCACGCAGGCGGATCGGGCCGAGCTGGCCGATCGTGTGCTCGCTGCCCGGGTTGTGCCCGGTCAGGCGGCGGCCGAGCTGGTCAACCGTTTCGTCGCGCACTACCTGAACCGCGATATCGCCGAGCTGGCCGAAGAGCTGCCCGGTCTGTAGGCGAGGATGGTCGGCGTCCACGCCGCGAACCTTGCCGCTAGACAGCGGCACGTTTCTTGATGTAACGTTTTAGACGGGATCCGGGGGCATGCACAAAGCGACGCCAATCTGCGCATGCCCTCGGAACCTGGCCTCTCGAACAGGCGCCCGCCGACTCCCCGCGGCACACCGGCCGAAGTAGCTGATGTTGTGCGCGGTTGAGCTTCCCGTAGCGCCCCCGCCGGCCGAACATCAACGCGTATAGCACATTTCGCGAGGTGAACGGCCAGGTGTACCCGCATGTTGTCTGTAACTGTCGCGGCACTTTCCGTTCATGTGCGAGCAACAGGCGAGTTGCTATGGACTGTCATCGTCGAATGCGTACAGCTGATGTGGGTGCGGGGGACCGCACATACGCGGAGGGAACGCGGTGGCGGACAAAGTCCAGTACGACTCGGATCTGTTCTTCAAGGCAGCGAAGAAGACCGGGGACGCGCGCGACCGAATCAACACGGTGCTGCACACCCTGCAGGCGTCGATCAACGCGCGCGGAAACCCTTGGGGCAACGACACACTCGGCCGCAACTTCGCCAACGGTGCGGACGGGTCCGGCGGTTACACTTCCTCGCGGGACAACATGATCACCGGCGCGCAGAACATCGCTGGCTCGCTCGACAACTTCTCGACCGGTCAGACCAAGAGCGCCAAGCTGCTCGAGCAGATGGAACACGGGAACCGCGACGGTTTTCGCTGATCCACCATGATCGAACTGCCGGGCTTCCTGGAGTGGCTCGAGCCGATCGTCGGCATGGAGTGGCCCGAGGGCAACGAAGATCAGATGTGGGCCCTGGCCCAGGACTGGCACACCGCCGCCGCTGATCTGCGCACCATCCTCACCGATATCGACGCGGCGAAAAACGCCTCGCTGACCGCCTATCCGGTCGGCGAGGGGGTCGAGGAGATGATCAAGGGCTTCGACAGCATGCGCTCCGGCGACGGTTCGGCGAAGGACCAGTCGCTGAACAAGCTGGCCGAGCTCTTCGACCAGATCGGCGAATCCGCCAACGGCGTCGGCACCGAGATCGAGTACGCCAAGCTGATGTACTGGTCGTCGCTGGGCCTGCTGGCCGGCGAACTCGCCGCGGCCTGGCTGTTCCCGCCGACCGCGCCCGCGGTCGAGGCGGCCGCGATCGGGATCACCCGGATCGCGGTACGGGTCATCGGTGAACGGGTGGTCTCGGCGATCATCCGGCACGCGGGCAAGCTCGTGGCGTCGAAGCTCGCGAAGTTCCTGCTGCGGCACGTGGCGATCGATACGATGCTCGGCACGTTGCAGGAGCTCGGCGTTCAGCAGTGGCAGGTGGACCACGGCCACCGCAAATCGATCAACTGGGACCAGGTCGCGGTCACCGCGGTCAGTTCGGCCGCGGGCGGAGCCGCCGCCGGCCCGTTCGGCGACTGGCTCGGCCACCGGCTGAGCTCGGAGATGAAGCCGTGGATGCGGGCCGCGATCACCGGCCCGGCCGCCGGATTGGTCGGTGCGGGTGCGGGTTTCGTCGCCGCCACCGGCACCCAGTTCGGCATCGACGCCGCCCGCAACGGTGTCGGCGATGCCTGGAACAACCTGAAGAACACCCAGGTCGACTGGCGGATGTTCACCGCGGGCGCATCGAACGGCGCGATGTCCGGCCTGAACAAGGTTGGCGCGCAGCATGCCTGGGGAAACATGCGCCCGGACCTGTTCGGCAGACCCAGTTTCGGCGACCGTTTCGAAGACGCCGTCCACCCGTCCGGCAACGGAGCGAATTCGACCGACGGCACCGGGTCCGGGCCTCGGGCGGGCGGAGACGGTAGCGGCCGGGGCACGACCGGTGACGGCGCAGCGACCAGGCCGGCCGGAGTTGCGGATGCCGCGGGCAACGGACGTGCCGGCGGCGATACTGGTACCCGGCAGACGAACGGGGTCAACGGCCAGAGTTCAGGCGACGGCGCAGGGGCCGGCAATAATCGCGGATCGAGTGATGGCCGGAATTCGAGCGATGCCGACGGGTCTCGCGAGAGCCGCGGGTCGGGCGATGGCCGGAATTCGGATGGCGCCAACGGGTCCGGTGAGAATCGTGGGTCGGGCGATGGCCGGAATTCGAGCGAAGGCGACGGGTCCGGCGAGAACCGGGAGTCGAGCGACGGCCGAAATTCGGATGCCGTCAACGGGTCTGGCGAGAATCGTGGGTCGGGTGATGGCCGGAATTCGAGTGATGCCGACGGATCGAGCGACGGCCGGGGGCCGGGTGACGGCCGGAATTCCGCTGAGACCAACGGATCCGGTGAGAGCCGGGGCGCACGTGACGGCGAGGGCACCGGCGAGGCCGGGAGCCGAGCGGGCGACGCGGCGGCCAAGGATGCGGGCCTGGCAGGCGACTCCGCGGCGCATTCCGATGGCGACGGTCAGGGCCGGACTGGCGACGGCAGCTCCCGATCGGTCGACAACGCCGGTTCGAGCACGGATCGTGCTGCGGCGCATGCTGATTCCGGCGATGCCGCGACCAAGCGGGCGGGGATGGCGCCGGAAGCGGACGCCGTACACGGTGCGGGTTCCGACGGCCGGATCGACGCGACATCCACTGGCAGTGACCCGGTTGTGGTCCGTAACGTCGATGGCGGACCGGTCGCCAACACGCCGATTCATCCGACGCCTGCTGGGAATCCGGGTACTCCACCCGCCCATCCGACCTCGGCCAACCCGGCCGCCGGCGAAAGCCGCAACACCCCAGCATCTTCCAGTACGCCTCGCCCGGCCGCCGCGGATGTACGCGCGCACACCGGATCGGATGCCCCCCGCACCGAGCAGCAGCGCGCCGGAAGCCCGGACAGCCGTCCGGCGGGCGATACCCGACCGCCCACCGATCGTCCCCGGGCGGGCGACGCCCGCGGTGACGGAACCGCCCCGCGCACCCGTGACTCGGGTGGTACCGGCGTAGCGGACTCGCGCGCCCGCGGCGCCGATCATCAGTCGACGCTGCAATCGGGGTCGAGCGGCGAGCAGCCGCCGCGCGCCCGCTCGAGCGTGGACGGGACCGCCGAGACACGACAGTCGGCCGATTCCGACGCGCCGCGGTCGACCGACAACTCGCACACTGACGGCCCGGCACCACTCGACCTGGCCGGTCTGCTGCCGCTCGCCGCCGCGCCGGCCGCAGACGCCGCACCGCGGGCGGAACATCGCACCACACAACCGGATACCGCCGCGGCCGCCGATCCCGACCACGCCACGACGCGACCGGATCCCTCGGACATCGACCGACAGCGCGACTGCGCGGTCCGCAGCCTCGAACTCATCCGTCGGATCACCGGCAGCGACGTGATCGACGTGCCGACCCGGGAAGTCGGCCTGGACGGTGTATCGCAGAGCGAAATCGAGCAGGCCGCTCACGCACCGCTGCGAGACGTCGAGAACCACAACGAGATTCGCGACGCGCTGATGTACGAGACTCGGCCGGACGGCAGTTTCGTGCTGGACGCCGACGGCAACCGGATCGAGCGTCCCGACGGGGTGGCCGCGCTGGTGATCGACGTCTACGGCAAGTCCGACGAGCACAACGTCGGCGCGCACGCCTACGTGCTGGTCAAGGAGAACGGCGAGATCGTCGTCCGCGATCCGGTCCTGGGCCTGCCGCACGGCTTCCCGCCGGTCCCGCCCGGCGGCGACTATCCGGTGCGGCTCACCCGCACGATCCTGTTCGACGAGAACGGAATTCCGCAGCAGCACGCGGATTCCGGCCTGCCGCCACGGGATCCGGCGTTGCACGAGGTCGGGGTCGGACACCGGCCACCGGACGGTGAACCGGTCGAACCGGCGTCGGGTTCGGACGGGGGTGGCAAGAAGCCACCGGAACTACCGCCGCCCGCCTCTCCGGACGATCCCGGCGGCGAATCGAATACTCACCGCGACAACGACTCCAGTGCTCCTTCGGTACTGGAACCGGATTCGGTGGTGCTCGCCGAAGACACTCACCCGCACACGCTCGACATCGACGGCGAGCAGGTACCCCTGGCGCTGCATCCGGATGGCGAGGATCGCTGGCGCGCGGTCCCGGCCAGCGACGGGGAACCGCCTGCACGGCAAGAGGGTTCGGGCGAGGTCGAGAAGAAGTCGCCGGTTCGTCGTGCGTGGGAACGCATTCGAGACCGGATCTACGTCCGCGGCTACGAGGGCGACAACCCCAAGTATCCGTCCGGGTCCGGCGAGGACGGCCGCGGTCAGACCGCGCTGCGGGACGGCGTGGCCAACGCGCCGCACCTGTTCGACCAGCCGCCCACCCCGGCTCCGGTCCCGCACGTGCCGCATTCGCCGGACGTTCCGCACGTGGGTCCGGCGCCGGACTCATCGGACAAGGCGCCCAACGTCGCTCGCATCCTGAAAGAGGGCGCGACGATCTGGAAGAACCGCGAACACCTGCCGATCCTGGGCCAGCTGTCCGGGCGGACCCCCGATATCGCGGGCGATTTCGTGGCGCCGCGCACCGCGGACGGCGAGGAGTACCGCTTCTGGGTCAGCGACGCCGACCCGGATCTGGTGCGCGAGACCATCACAGACCTCTTCGAGGTCAGCCAGATTTCGGCGGAAGAGGCCAGGGCAGTCCTGGAAGACGCGCTCTCGGTGTCCGATCCGGAGCAGCGGCAGCGGATCGTCGACGACATGGAGCGGCTGGGCCTGGTCTCCGAGGACGAGGCGCGGGCGCTCGAGCAGGAACCGCCGGCGCACCCGGATCCCACGCCGGACCCGGATGGCCCACCGCCCGAACACGAGTCGCTCTCCGAGCTGGCCGACCGGCTCGGCTTCGACCTGCCCGACGAGGACCCGGCGACGGTACGCCGGGCCATCGACGAGCAGGAGTACCGCGCGCTGCGTGAGGCCGCGGCGATCGAAGGCCTCGCCGACGCGCACCGGCGATACAACGAGGAGCAGACCCGGCCGTACACCAGAGAGGATGTGGCAGGCCAGGATTCGCGTCCCGCCCTCGACGAAGGGGAACAGCGTCGTCGCCCCGGCGAACTCGACGGACCCGACCAGCGTCGCCACGCCGAGGAGGACGAGGACCTCTACTTCGACGAGGACGAGTTCGACGACGATCCCGGCCGCCGACCGGTCCGCCAGGGCGAACCGGATCCGGCAGGACGGCCGGTCCCGTACTCCGACCAGGTCAGCTTCTTCGACGACAACCCGATGGGTCGCTTCCTCAAGGAGCTCAACGCGGCCTTCGACGGTTCGACCGGGGTGCAGAACTACACGCCGGTCGGCAACGGCGCGGACCCGCTGAAGGAGTGGGGTGATATCGGCCCGAACGATCCCGAGCTCGGCCGGGATCAGGGGCCGCGGGCCTACTTCGAACACGCCCTGCGTCGCGACCAGCTGCGCGATGAATTGTCCACCTGGGCACAGATGTTCGGCCTCGACATCGACTCGGTCACCACGCAGCGGATCGATGAGCTCCGGGCCGCGAACCAGGCGCGCGCGGACCGGGTCGCCGAATTCGCCGACGCCGCCGAATTCCGCGTGCATCCCGAATCCGACGATCAGCCGCCGATCGGCGAACCGTTCGGCGACCAGGTCATGCGGATTCCGGTCGGCGAGGATGTGCCGGACCGGCTCGTCGTCATCGACGGACCACAGGACCGGGCTGCCGCGCTCGCCCGCGTGCTGGCCGACCACCCGGACCTCGCGCAGGCGGTGAATCGTGGTGACGTTCAAGTCGATTACCACAAGGCGCGCACTGATCGGAACGGTCATATCCATCTCGAACCGGTCGATACGCCCGACGTCTATCACCATCGCGAGACCATCGACGGGCGCGATCTGGCGGTAACCCTGTTGCGCGACAAGGACGGTCAGTGGCGGCCGGTCGTGCTCGACCACGCCGACGTCCCGCACACCGAGCCGTCGGCGGCGGACGCGCCGCCGCCACCGCCGCGCCCGCGCGCCGAAGTGCTCGCCGATCTGGTGGATCTGGCGCGGAGCCTCGGGCTGCAACCGGAGGCGTTGCACCCGGATCGGCTGGCGCAGACGATCGCGGATATGAAGCTGGACAACGCCGTTCGGGCCGGGCAGATCGAGGCGCTGGCCGACTTCGCCCGCTCGATGAACGACATCTCGTCCTTCAACGACATCGGCGACGCGCGCAGTCAGCTCGCCACCCGCCTCGGCATCCCCGAGGCGGAGCTGACCCCGCAACGGCTCGCCGAGGCACTGACCGACAACTCATTCCGAAATGCGTTGCGTGCCCAGCAGATCGGCGACCTCGTCGCCTACGCCAAGCAACTGCGCGACCTCGACCCGGCCGCGTTCGTGGCCGCACGCGACCAACTGGCGAAGCGGCTCGGCGTCGAGCCGTCGGAACTCTTCCCGCCGAAATACACCAAGAACGACGCGGGCCGGCTGGTGCACGGGTCGGACTCGAACAGCCTGGACCCGAAGAAGCTGCGCAAGCTGCTCGCGCAGATGGAACGCGACGGCAAGCACGACCTGCTGAAGAACGCGCTCACCGAGTACGCGAATTCGCTGATCAAGAGCGATCCCTATGCCGACGTGCCACGCGGTGATCTGTCCGCCGACCCGCGGGTCACCGGTGAGCCTCCGATCCACGATCCCGAGGCGATCCACGCACTGCGCGACATCATCCGCGACGCAATGGATTCCGGCGATTCGCTCGACTTCGGGCAGACCCTCGCCGAGCATCCGCGCCGGCCCGACGGCGACGGCACCTGGGATCGCGACAGCGATCCCGAGAGCGACCGGCCCGACCCCAACCGGGACTGGTCGCGGCTGGTCGGCGTCGATCTCGCCGACGCCGACGACGCGACGTTCCGCAAGGTGTACGAGGCGTACCGCGACGGCAAGATCGAAAAGCACGAGGGGCTGACGCCCACGGAGCTGGCCGCGGAAATCGCCAAGATGCGCGACGAGGTCCGGCAGCGTGCGGCGCGGATCCGCGAACTCGCCGACCTGGCGGAGCAGTTCTACCGGGCGCCGGAGCAACTGCCGGCGGGCGATCACACCGGACACCCCGACGCCGGACACCCCCGGCCCGAACTGGGTGGGCCCGACGAGGACGGCCCAGCCGCCTCCTCGACCCCCACCGAGCCGCCACCCCGTCGGCCAGGATCAGGCGGCGCCGCCCAGCGCCCGGCGATCGAGGGCCAGCAGCCCGGTGCGCGGGACGGTTCCACCGATGACACGGTGCGGCAGCCGAATTCGCAACAGCGCCCGGACGACCCGGGTAACCGGACGAAGACACTCGAGGAGCCGCCGAGCACCGAACCCAAGGCACACGACGATCGGCCGAGTGCGGATACCAGGCCGGATCCGCGTTCACGGATCGACGAGGCGCTGGCACGCGAGCTCGCCGCGCTGGACGAATCGCATCAGCGTCATACCGAAGCCGCCGACGCCGAGTTGCAGCGGACGCTCGACCGTCTGGAGCAGATCGGCCAAGATCTGGACAAGCCGCTCGACCTGCATGACATTGTGCCGGAGCCCGATTCGGTCGACCCGCGTTCGCGGATCGATGACGCGGTGGCGCGTGAGCTGGCGGCACTGGACGAGTCGTACCGGCGGCATTCGGACGAGGCCGATGCCGAGTTGCGGCGAGTGCTCGATCACCTCGAACAGATCGGCCGCGATCTGGCTGCGCGACTCGAGCCGCAAGGCGTTGCGCCGGAGCCGGATTCGACGCATCTGCCGTCACGGATCGACGAGGCGGTGGCGCGTGAGCTCGCCGCGCTGGACGAGTCGTATCGGCGGCATTCCGCGGAAGCCGACGCCGAATTGCAGCGGACGCTCGACCGTCTGGAGCAGATCGGTCGCGACCTGGCCGGTCGGCTCGAGTCGCAAAGTCCCGCAACGGATCCCGATTCAGCGAACCAGGCCACCCGGATCGATGCCGCACTGGCCCGCGAATTGGCAAAGGTGGACGAGGCCTACCGCCGGCACGCGGACCAGGCCGACGCCGAACTGCGCCGCGTGCTCGACCACCTCGAGCAGATCCGCACCGATCTCGCAGCCCAGAGCGAACACCAGCAACTCATGGCGAACCTCGAGGCGGCGCACCGCGAAATGATTGCCAAGTTCGACGAACTCGACCGCCCCGCCGCCGACGGCCCAGACGAGAACCCACCGCCAACCACCGCCCTGCCACAGAACCCACCCTCGGATCCGAACAGCTCAGCGCCCCGCGAACCAGCTACGGCCCTGGACCCTGTCACCGGCCACGACCGCTCAGACGAATCCGTACGCGCACCAGAGCAAGAGCGATCAACTGACTCCGAATCGCCAACCAGTAGGGAACCTGAATCCGGACTCGAACAGTCGCCTCCGCACGACCCGGTACTGACGGGTAAAAACCTTCCGACGTCGGAAGATGTTGGCACACATACGAAGCAGACCGGCGAGAGCATCCCGCCGGAACCCATTACAGAAACCAACGAGTCGCCTACCCGCAGGCTCGAATCCACCGATGAGTCCGCCCCGAAGCAGGAAACCGACGACGCGGATCCGCACACAATCCGGCGAGACGACGGTGACCTGCCGGAATCCGACGCAAGCACGGAGCATCGAGTCCCGCGCGAATCGGAGTCGGCAGAGGAACCCACGCCGAACCTCGAGGCCGGTGACGTTGGCGAGCATACGAATCGGCAGGACGATGGCAACTCGCCGGAATCCAGCGTGAGTACCGAGCATTCAGTGCCGCGCGAGGAGTCTGCGCCGAAGCCCGTAACGGGCGAGGGGCGTGTGCACCCGAATCGGCGAGACGGTGGCGATCCGCCAGAGTCAGAGCAGTCACCGTCCCGTCAGCCGGAGTCGGCGCAGGAGCCGGCGCCGAAGCCCGAGACCGGTGACGTTGGTGCGCACTCGAATCGGCGAGAGGGTGGTGACCCGTCGGAGTCCGAGCAGTCACTTCCGCGTCGGCCGGAGTCGACGGTGGAGCCCGCGCCGAAGTCCGAGGCTGGTGACGCTGGTACGCGTACGAATCGGCGAAATGGTGCCGCCCCATCGGAGTCGGAGCAGTCACCTGCGCGTGAGCCCAAGTCGGCGGAGGAGTCCGGGCCGAAGCCCGAAGGTGGTGACAGCGGCGGGCGGGCGACTCGTGGTGATGGTGGTGATCCGCCTGATTCCGCTGACGGACAACGGGATTCGCGGCCGCCGCAGTTGCCTGGTCGGGCACTGAGGTCGCATATTCCGCATCCGCCGCGGGACTACGAGTTCGAGTTCCCCGAGCCGGTGGATTCCGCGCCCATCCCGTGGCCGGTGCCGGACCCGCAACCCCCGGTAGAACCGCCGCATCCGCCCACTCCGCCGGTGCCGCCGCGCCCTCCGGTGCCGCCACGGATACCGCCGACGCCGCCGCACGTGCCGACCCCGCCGCATGTCCCGACGCCGCCGCACGTGCCGACCCCGCCGCACGTGCCAACGCCGCCGGTGCCACCGAATCCGCCGGAGCCGCCACATATCCCGGTGCCACCGATCCCGCCGGTTCCGCCGCATATTCCAGTGCCGCCGAATCAGCCAGTGCCACCGCATATCCCAGTCCCGCCGAATCCGCCAGTGCCACCGCATATCCCGGTCTCGCCGAATCCGCCGGTCCCACCGAATCCGCCGGTGCCACCGAATCCGCCGGTCCTGCCGCCCGTGCCGCCCGTGCCGCCCGTGCCGCCGAATCTGCCCGTCCCGCCGGAACTGCCGACGGACCCGCCAAATCTGCCGGAGCCGCCGCACATCCCGGCGCCACCGATCCCGCCGGTGCCACCACACCTGCCGGTTCCGCCGAACCTGCCGGTCCCACCACAGATTCCGACACCACCCCATCCGTCTCCGGGAGGCCCGGTCCCACCCGGAACCTCCGTGCCGCCGAATCTGCCACCAGGCGTAACGATTCCACCGATTGATCAGCCGGGATCCTCCCTGCCGCCATGGACGCCCATGCCACCTATGGGCGGACCAGGGCCAGGCGGCAACGGCCACCGCAATGGCGGCAACGGTCACGGCCGACGCGCCTACACCGGCGAAAATGGCGGCTCCACAACGATTGTCGTGCGTCCATACGTCGGCTACGGCGTATGGGCCGAATTCGACCCGATCACCGGCGCACTGCGCGCGACGCCCGGCGGTGCGAACCAGCTCGGCGGTGTCTATGCCGAGCTCGGCGAAGTCCCGGTGGTGCTCTACCGGCAACACGGCAGGTTGGGCCTGCGGGTCGGGAACCGAGACATCGATCTCGACGGCCCGGTCACCATCGACTGGTATCCCCACGATCGCCGCAACACCAGGTTCGTGGTCAGCGTCGCGGGCGTCCCCGCCTTCGACGTCATCTACCGTTCCGTCCCCGCCGACGGAGACCTCGGCCTGCTGGTCCGCGACGTCCTCGCGGACCCCGCCCGCCGCGCCGCGATCTTCGCCTGACCACGCGAGACTGTGACATCGAACAGCAGGTAACCGGCGCTTTTGTGCACTGTGCCCGGTAGATCTGACCGCTGTTGCCACAGCCCGTCGGCTTGGGTTCAATCGGTAGATGATCAATGGTGATCCGCTATCTCTGGCCAGCCGTGGCGTGATTTTCGCGTTGCACTCCACGCTGCGACCACTCGGTGCGCGCCTGCCCGCCAACCGTTTCGGCGTGGCCGGCGCCCGGCTCGGGCTGGCCGTCGCCTGCCGGATCTGGTTCGACCGCACCTTGCCGACCACAGTGGTGGACACCGAAGGGCCGCGCGGCCGGACCATGGGGGAGTGGGTCGGCGCAGCGCCGCGACCCGGGCAATCACTCATCTACTACTTGCACGGCAGCGGCTACGTCGGTTGCAGCCCGTCCACCCACCGCGGCTTGGTCTCCGAACTGTCGCGCCGCCTCGACCGCCCCGCGTTCACCCTGCGCTACCGGCGCGCCCCCGAACACCGATTCCCCGCCGCCCACGACGACGTCCTGAACGGCTACCTCTGGCTACTCGAACAAGGCCACGCCGCGCAAGACATTGTGCTCATGGGTGATTCAGCCGGCGGCCACATGTCCCTCGGCCTGTGCGTCCAACTGCGCGAACTCGGCCTACCCCAACCCAAGGCCCTCGTCGGCTTCTCCGCCCTCGTCGACTCGACCTGGACCCTCGCCGACGCCCGCCGCACCGAGGTGAACGAGGCCTTCATGTCCTTCGGCCTCGCCACCCGAATGACCGGCCTCTACACCGGCACAACCCATTTCGACGACCCCCGGCTGAACGTTGCCGCCCACGTCGGCCCCGACCTCCCCCCGATGCTGCTGCAGGCGGGCGGCAGCGAAATGCTCAGCGCCGACGCCGAACACTACGGCGCAGCCCAGCGCGCCGCCGGCGGCCGGTGCGAGGTACAGCTGTGGCCAGGCATGTTCCACGTATTTCAGGTCGCCCATCGACTCCTGCCCGAGGCCCGCTCCGCCCTGGACGGCGTCGAGCAGTTCATCGCCGAGGTCGAACGCGCCGAGGTCGAACGCGGTCCACTCTCGGCATAGCGCTCGCCGCCGTCGTTTCGGGGCGCGGTCTGTTGTGCATGGTTACCCGTTGTGGCACAGTCGATCGCGCGGAAAAGACGAGGTCCGACGGTAGAGCTAGGGTGATTGCATGACGGAATGGCGTGCGTTGACCGACGAGGAAATCGTCGAGCTGGCCAGCCGGCTGCGATCACTCGATTGGTCGTGGCAGCTCGACGATGCGGCACAGCTGGCATCGGCGTTCGGCTGGACCGTGGTGATGGCGCGGGGCGACTGGGTCATGCTCGACTCCGGGTTCGGAGCGGGCAGCGCCAAGCTGACCGGCCGGGACGGTCAGGCGGGCGAGATCAAGGTCCAGGTGACCGACTTCGCCTCCGACGACGAGCCGGAAGGATCGCAGACGCGCGACGCGTTCGCGGCCATGGTCGCCGCGCTGAGCGGTGCGTTCGGTGAGCCGACTGCGCGAATCCCCGGCGCGGTACCCGAGGTCCGCTGGGCCGGCGCCGAGACAACGCTCGTGCTGCGCGATCCCGGCACGACCGTGGAGCTGTATCTGATGACCAACCCCTGGCTCGCCGACCACGACGCGGCCATCGACCTGGAGGAACAGGGGTTGCTGTGACGGGATGGGCGGAGTTCGCCGACGGGTTGGCCACGCAATTGGCGACGCTGCCGACCGGCGCGGTGGTGGTCATCGGTGAAGCGCCGATCTCCTCGGACAAGAGCAGGACCACGCAGTTCCGGCAGCTCGACGACAGTGTGTGGGCGCAACTGGCCGGTGATCGCTGGCTCGATCCCGCGGTGCAAGCGGGTGAGCAGGGAAGGCATCTGCTGCGGGCGACGGGCTGGCAGGAACCCGACGCAGACCACCTCGACAATTGGTGGGTCGAACTGCCCTGGCCCGTGCCGTCGACGGCCTATCGAAGGTTGGCGGACATGGTGGTGACCGGTCTGCGCGACGCCTTCCGGATCGCCGACCCCACACCCCTGGTCTATCAGGCGTGGAACGAGAAAACGGCCAACAGTCCGCTGGAATTGCCGCTACTCGGATTGCGGCCCGAGGCCTGACGCGATGCCGCCGCTCGTCCGCGCACGCGGACCTCACCGCCCGATGATCTATGCCAGGATTGACGCGGGGGCGGCTACCTCTTCGGAACGGCCGCCGTTTCGGTGCGCAGATGAGGAGATTTCCGCGACGTGACCAGTCCAGACGACCAGGCTCCGGATCCCGGGCCCCGCGACGAGCCGGCGCCGGATCACGATCATGCGGGCGCGCCGTCCGATGCCGAGACGACCGCCGCCCAAACGGCTTTCATGCAGCAGTTCCTGGTCACACCTGAGCAGCAGAACGGTTTTGCCGAACCCACCGAGCCGGCCGCCGCCGAGTCCGTCGACGAGGAACCCGACGTCGGTTTCACCCTCGCCGGAGCCATGGGCGCGACGCCGCCGGTGGCGGATCCGGCCGAGGTGGCCACGGCGATCAGCCATCAGATCGCCAGGGAATTGGGCGGGGCCGGTCCGGACGGCTGGCAGCGATTGGAGGCGGTCTTCGCGGTGACCGTCGCCGCCGAGGTCGCCCTCGCGGTGTTCACCGACGACGAGGAACGGATGGCGCGGGCCTACCCGCCGGAGGAGGTGCTGACCCTGGTCCGCCAGCATCGGCACGTGTCGGCGCAGCTCAGCGACGGACCTTGGTGGCGCTACACCATGACGCTGACCAGCAGCGGTCAGGTCGAGGTCGATTACGACTACGGCGACGAACCGTTCCCCGACGAACAACTCTTCGCCCCGGAGATCTACCGCGCAGACCTCGAGGTCTACCCGCGCGACGTGCTGCCGGTGTGGCTGGCGGCCTACATCGGGCACGCGGATCGGCAGTCGCGGACACCGCAGGAGGCGGCCGTCCAAGCGCGGGCGGATCGGGACGCTGGCCGGCGCGGGGCGCTGGCCGCGAACGACTTTCCGGCGTTCCCGCTGCTGGCGGCCCGCTGGGCGGTGATCGCCGCGGGCTTCGTCGCAGCCGGATCGCCGCTGGGTCCGCGGGTATTGCCCGCGTTGAGCTGGTTCGAAGGGTCCAAGCGCAGCGGCTCCACGCTGTACACGGTGCCGGGTGGCCGGGCCGTGTTGTCCGGCGGAGTGTGGAACGCACCGGAATTGAACGCGGTCTACAACGAGGGCGTGCCGATGCCCGCCCTGTACGCGGGCGCGCCGGAGTGGGTAGCCAATCCGGTGCTGAACTCGCGCGCGGCCAGTGGCCTGCTCTCGTTCTGCTACTGGTGGGAGGGCGGCAACTGGTATCGCGGCATGTCGCCGATCGCCGACGAACTCAGCGATGCGGTGCCCGGCATGTGGTCGCCGGAGTCCGTGGTCGACATCGTGTCCGGGCTGATCGCGGAATCGCCGAGCCCTCGGCTGCGGCAAGCCGTCGCGAACCTGGTGTCCGCCGCGGAGATCGGTGTCGTCACCCGATCCACCCTGGTCGACGTCTTCGGCGAGGACGGCACCTTCGATATCGACAGCGCCCTCTACCAGCTCACCATGGCCGGCGTGACGATGACGGTGCCGGAGCCGATGCCGCAGGAGGACGCCATCGCCCGGGTGCGGCAGTTCATCCTGAACAGCGGCATGGACACCTCCCGGTATCCGATGGACGGCCTGCGCGCGGATCGGATCAGCATCGGCTGGATGGTGTACGTGCCGACCGCGCCGGGCGAGATCGCGATCGGCCGGGCGCTGTTCTACATCGCCGACGACGGCGTGCTGGAACAGTCGTCGTCCTCGGTGGCGCCGTCGCTCTACATCGCCGAGTTCGAGCAGCGATTCCAGCGGCGGCACGGCCAGGTGGATGCCTGATCGTGGCTGCTGGGAGCCGGCAAGCCGGCTCCGGTGCCCCTAGTAATGGGGTGCTCTGTTGGAGTGGTCCACCACTACTGTTGGTGTTACGGTTTATTGACTGGTGGCGGAGATCGGGTGAACTGATCATGAACTCTGCCAAGGATTTCAGGTTACGACCGGGGGTTGGCGTCCCCTCGCACTGCGGGAAAGGGTGCATTGTGGCGGATGAGAAATTCGAGTTCCACCCGGAAGATTTCCGATCGGCCGCGGGGAAGACGGCCCATGTCGGCGATCGGATCACCGACGTCATCAACAACCTGACTTCGACCGTCTCCGGTCGCGGTGCCCCCTGGGGTGACGACAAAATGGGTAACCAGTTCGCGAACGGCCCCGGCGGCGACGACGGATATCTGTCCTCGAAGAAGAACCTGACCGACGGCGTCACCGGTATGGCGGGCACCTTCAAGCAAGTGGCCACCGACCAGCGGAAGGTCGCCGACAAGCTGCAGCAGGATCTGGACAAGCGCAATGGCGAAAGCTTCACCAGGTGAGTAAGGGTCGGTAGCCGTGGCACACGATTTTTCTCGGGGAGACGTCGCGGGCCTGATGGAAGAGGTGCAATCGCAGCTCCACTCCATCGCGCGATTGCAGCAACAGCGCCTTGCACTGACGGGTAAGGCGACGGTGCGCGGCGGCCGAGTGACCGTCGTGGTCAATGCGGACGGCAATGTCATCGAGACCAAGTTCGGCCGGGGCGTCGAGGACTTGGAATACGCGGAATTGGCGCGCGCCGTCACGCAGGCGGCGCAAGAAGCGACCACCGATGTGCGCCGCCAGTCGCAGGAATTGCTCGCGCCGTTCCAGCAGGAGCGCGCGCGTTTGCCGAAGTTGTCGGATCTGGTCGAGGGAATGCCGGACCTCAGCAGCCAGATGCCCGCGCAGGTACACGCGTCACTGAGTAAACCCGATTCGCTGGAGCGGGCCACCGCTGCCGAAACCGACAGCGCCGCCATGACATTCGACAATGTCGAGACGATCGACAATGTGAAGTCCCGGGAGCGTGGGGTCACCGATTCCGGTTGGTGATCTAAATGGACTTCTGGGATGGACTCCTCGAAACTCTCGGGTGGGTCGCCGGTAGCGATTGGCCCGAGGGCTCGGAAACCGGCATGCGAGCGCTGGCCGGTGACTGGCGCAACGCCGCCGAAGAGCTGCGCGGCATCATGGCCGACATCAACGCGGCCAAGTCTGCCGCGCTCGGCGCGTACCCGTCCGGTGCGGCGCGCGATGAGATCGCGGGCGCGTTCGACAAGATGCGCGACGGTACCGGCGCCAGCAAGGAGCAAGAGAACAACAATCTCAAGAAGCTCGCCGAATTCTTCGACAAGCTCGGTGAATCCGCCGACGGCGTCGGTACCGAGATCGAGTACGCCAAATGGATGATGTGGTCCTCGCTGGGACTGCTGGCGATCGAGCTCGCCGCGGCGTGGCTGTTTCCGCCCACCGCACCCGCCGTGGAGTTGGCCGCCATTGCCGCGACCCGTGTGACGATCCGGATGATCGCCAGGCAATCGCTCTTGGCCGCCCTCAAGCATGTCCTCAAGATGGCCGTGACCAAGGGCATCAAGTTCCTCGTCAAGCACGTCGCACTCGACCTCGCGCTCGGCACCATCCAGGACCTGGGAATCCAGTGGATCCAGAAGGAACAGGGCCACCGCAAGGACATCAACTGGGACCAGGTCAAGATGACCGCTGTGTCGTCGGGTGCGGGTGCGCTCGGTGGTGCGGCGGCCGGGCATTGGCTCGGAAACCGTTTGAAGCACGTCGATTTGGGCCCCGGCATGAAGGGCGCGGTCACCGGCCTCGGCGCGGGCTTCGCCGGGTCGATCGCCGGGTACGCACCGCAATTCGCGATCGACGTCATGAACAACGGGTGGGGCGGCGCGCTCAACAACTTCGATCCGCGCATGATCACGGCCGGCCTGTCCAACGGCGCGATGTCCGGCGGCAACAAGGCGCGGGCCACCAATTTCCACTTCGGCCGGATGGGCGCTCCGACCGGCGTCGGGGCACCGGGCGGGCCACGGGTCGGGTATGCGGGCCTCGGGCCCGAAGGCGTTGGTACACATAGCAATGGCGGTCCGGACATGCGTCCGGCCGGCAGCAATGGTCTGAGCACGACGCAGAACGGCGGGGTCGGCCAGGGCGAGCACGGTGGCACGGGTGGTGAACGGACCGGCGGCGACAATGTCGGCGGCGGGGCCGGCAATCGCACCAACAGCTCCGGCGACGGTTCGTCGACGCGGACCGACGATACCTCCGGGCAGAGCGGCGACTCCACTCGCACCGACTCGGATCGGACCTACAGCACCGACGCAGACCGGCAGCAAGGCGGTGATTCGGCGAGCCGTGGCACGGATGGTGGTCAGCAGCAAGGCAATTCGGAGAGCCGCGGTACCGACGGCCAGCAGCAAGGCAATTCGGAAAGTCGTGGTACCGACGGCCAGCAGCAAGGCGGTTCGGAGAATCGCGGTACCGACGGTGGCCAGCAGCACGGTGATTCGGCGAGCCGTGGCACGGATGGTGGTCAGCAGCAAGGCAATTCGGAAAGTCGCGGTACCGACGGCCAGCAGCAAGGCGGTTCGGAGAGCCGTGGCGCCGATGGTCAGCAGCACAGCAATACATCCGAGAGTCGTGGCGGTGCGCCGGAGCAGCATGCCGGAACCGACGGTGGCGGCGCGGACCGCAGCCGGGCAGGCATCGCCGACAGTGGCACGCACGACAGCAGTACCAGCGAGTCGGGCAGCGGCGCCGATCGGTCGACCGTACCCCAGCAG
>NZ_VXLC01000012.1 GCF_008704205.1 Nocardia colli
ATCGCGGTACCGACGGTGGCCAGCAGCACGGTGATTCGGCGAGCCGTGGCACGGATGGTGGTCAGCAGCAAGGCAATTCGGAAAGTCGCGGTACCGACGGCCAGCAGCAAGGCGGTTCGGAGAGCCGTGGCGCCGATGGTCAGCAGCACAGCAATACATCCGAGAGTCGTGGCGGTGCGCCGGAGCAGCATGCCGGAACCGACGGTGGCGGCGCGGACCGCAGCCGGGCAGGCATCGCCGACAGTGGCACGCACGACAGCAGTACCAGCGAGTCGGGCAGCGGCGCCGATCGGTCGACCGTACCCCAGCAGCATTCCGGCGCGGAGCCGGGAAGTGCTGCGGTAAACCATAATTCGGGCGACGCGGGTCGCGTCGGTGACGGTGCGCCCGTGCGTCCCGGTGGCGACGGTGCACCCGTTCGACCCGGCGGTGACGGTGCGCCTGCCCGACCCAGCGGCGACGGTGCGGCGCCCCGGCACAGTGGTGACGGTGCGTCGCCGCGGCAAGCCGGTGACGCTGCTACGTCCCGGCCTGCCGGTGACGCGACCTCTCGGCCCGCCGGTGCGGAACCCGGGCGTAGTGGCGAGACCAGGCAAGGCGGGGAACAGAGGGCTGCTGACTCGCGTGCCGGATCGCCGGACGCCAAGCCCGGTGCCGATCGCCCGCGCGGCGATTCGCGAGCGGGCGTCTCGGATGCGAATCCTGTTCGGGCGGGAAAGGATTCGACTCCTGGTATTCGCGCGGAGTCGAGCGGCTCCGAGGTGTCCCGAGCGCCGGAGCGCAAGGCCGGCGGTGCGGACGAGCACGTCCAGGTGCACCCGGATTCGGACGACAACGTTCGGCCGCGTCCGGAGTCGGACGGGCCGGAGTCCAGGAACAAGCCGGAAGCCGGTGCGCCACAAGCAGATCGGCCACATGCCGGGGCCGAGCCGCACGCCAGGGATGAGGCCGGGCGCCCGCGCGCGAACGATGCTCGACCGGTGGGCGACGGTCCGAATCGGGACGGTGACGCGGATTCCGCGCGGCGCAACCACGATGACGACTCCGACAGCCGCCCGCATCACGACGATGTGCAGCTCGTCCCGGTCGCGGACGCGGGCACCACCGCACACCCGCGGCAGTCCGGCGCGGACAGCACAACCCGTCCGCACGGAACCGACGGCGAGGGCACGACGCCGCGCCAGGACGGCGACAACGACAGCAAGCGGCCGCTCGAGCCCGACGATCCGAATCGCGGCAAGTGCGGCGAGCTCTCGCTGAAGCAACTGCGTGACCAGTTCGGCGAGGGAATCCGCCTGCCGGAGCGGACAATTGGCGCCGACGGCATGACCCAGCGCGAGCTGGTCGGCGCCGCGGGCGGGCAGTTGCGCGAGTTCGCCGGCGGCCACGACGCGATCCAGCGCCGGCTACTGAAGATGGGCGACGGCGCCACCGCACTCGTCGTAGACACCTACAAGGGCCCGCGCGACGAGCACGGCGTCGGCGCGCACGCGTACCTGCTGGTGAACGAGGGCGGCCAGATCAAGGTGCACGACCCCGGCATGGGGACCGAGCACGGCTACCCGCCGCGGACGCCGAAGGAAGTGCACAGCGTCAGCGCGATCATGTTCAAGCCGGACGGCACCCCGGTGGACAAGGTGCCGAGCCACATCCGGGATGAATTGCTGGCCAACCCGGCCGATCTCGCCGATGCGGGCCGGGTCGGTAACCTGCCCGGACAGCACCACGGTTTCTTCCCTGCGGATGAGCCGGTGCCGCCGGGGCTGCAACGGGGCGCGGATGGGCTGTTGCGCCAACCCAATGATCCACCGCAGGTCTTCCGCTCGCCCGACGGCGCGTGGCACCACGTCAACGATGCGCCGGGAACGTTCCGGGACAAGGGTTTCAATCTCACCGACGGCAAGCGCTGGATCAAGGACCATCTCTCGGGCCAGGATCTGGCGTTCAAGGCCGAGGTCGCGGAGGATGGCGACTACCCGGTCAAAGATCCGAAGGCGTTGGCGGACCTGGCCAAAGCGTCCGAGCTCCGGATCAAGCAGGGCGAACTTCGTAGTGACGTCAGCGATTTGCTCAAGCCCCAAATGGACGAGTTCAACGTCCGGGACAAGGACGGAAAACTTGATGTCAACAAGCTGAGCGAGAAGAACCTCCCGAAGGAAATTCCCAAGATCGCGGCGGAGATCGAGAAGCACGCTCGGCTCCCGGAAAGCGATCCTCGGCACCTGACGCCCGAGCAGAAAATCGAAAAGCTCGCGCGCCTGTACGACATGGAGGAGAACGCCCGGGAATACAACCGTCTCGGCAAGGAGATGGTGGCCACCTCCAAGCTGCTCGGTGAGCTGGGCGCGACCGCGTACGCGCTCGACCCGGACATGCATCCCGGCGCGGTGCAGGTGACTCCGTTCAAAGGCGCGTTCGACGGCAACAACTCCGTCGATATCGCGGTCTTCATCCCGCGGGACGGCGATACCCCGGCCAAGCTGATCGTGATCGAGGCCAAGGGGGTCGGCTCGGACCTGGGTAGCGCGGCGACGCCCGGCGGCCGGGCACAGCAGGGCTCGCCCGAATACCTGCGGCGCACGCTCGCCATCGACGAGAATCTCCGGACGATTCTGACCGAATCCGAAGCGGACTTGCTACAGCGGCCAGAAGGCCCGGCGCTGTTGGACATTCGTAAACAGCTGCTGGAGGCACACCACGACGGCACGTTGGATATCGAATACCACAAGGTGCACGTCGATATAAACGGCAAAGCGGATTACGCGAAATTCAAGCTCGATCATGACGGTGCGCGAGTACCGATGAACGACATCGGCGGCGTCATTTCCAGGGACAGCCTGCAGCCGCCGACCCAGCCCGACGCGTCCACACCGGATGCGGGCACCCCGGGCCCGTCCGCGACCGGTCCGGTCCAGCACGCGCCGGACAACCCGGTCAGCCATCCGGATGATCGTCGCGGTCGCTGTGGTGAGCTGTCGTTGCAAGAGCTGCGGGCGATGTACGGCGACGACCGTGTGGGTTTGCCGGACCGCCCGATCGGCATGGACGGCATGACCAGGGCGGAACTGCAGCTGGCCGCAGGCGGTCATTTGGAGCCGACCACGCACGCGGACACGCATCAGCGGCTGCTCGATCTCGGGGATGGCGCGTCGGCGCTGATGGTCGACTCGTACTCGGGGCCACGGGATGAACACGGCGTCGGCGCCCATGCCTATCTTCTGGTGAACCAGGGTGGCGACATCATCGTTCGCGACCTCGGCGCAGGACTGGCCGACCACGGCTATCCGCCGCGGGTGCCGGCGGCGATGAGCGGATCGCACGCCGTCGTGTTCGACGGGCGCGGACGGCCCGACCATGCGCTGAACGCGGTGGATCGGGCGCGGTTGACGGCCGAGGTGCAGGCGCAGACGAATGCAAGCCAGGCGCGGGTCGGTCAGGCCTACGACGGGCGGCCTGACGACCCCGCGCGGCACGACGACACGGACGAGCCTGCACCGAGGGTGCGGGATGAGGACGGGGAGTTGCCACCCCGGGTGCCGGACGAGATCGGCCTCGATCGGCCGGATGGGGGTCTGCCCGAGGTCGAGGTGATCGGCGAACCCGGTCCCGGCGTGACGCCGGAAATGCTGGACGCCGCAAGGAAATCGGTCGCGGAAACCGGTGAGCCGCTGGTGATCTTCGGCAGCCGGCAAACGGGTGTCTCGGAGAAGTCCGGCGCACCGTTCCACTCCGACAGCGATCTCGACGTCGCGGCGACCACGCCCGAAGGGCTGATGAAGCTCGTCGACGTGCACGAGGGCAACAGCCCGATCCCGAAGGTGAAGGACATCGCCGGGATCTTCACCGAGCAAGAGGCCCGCGACAAGGGTTACCTGGTCATTAAACCGGCCGAGGTGGAACCCGTGACCTCGGTGCGCCCGGCCGACGCGGGCACGCCGCCGCTCGATCGTGCCCCGAGCGATACCGATACGGGATCGCGCCCCCGTCCGTCCGAGGAGAACACGCCGACAAACGATCGCGCCCCGCGCGAACCCGACACGGAAAACGGAACGCGCCCAAGGCCGTCGGACGAGATGGCCGGCAATGACGATGGCCCGCAACGTGATCCGGACAGCAACGACAACGCGCTGATCTACGACGACTACCTGGCCAACGGCGAGGGTGTCGTCCATCGTCCGGAGAGCACCTCGATCGGCGATGACACCAAGACGCACAACGTCCGCGACAACGTCCTGCACGAGGACGGTGTGCACGACGTCGTCGTGCACGGCAGCGAGGACGGCGCCCCGATCCCGGGCTTCCAGGAGAAGACCCATCCCGAGCAGATCGTGCAGGCGATCCTCAACAACCCGAATTACGTTCCCGGCACACCGATCCGGTTGCTGTCCTGCCACAGCGGCAACGAGCACGGCTGGGCCCAATACGTAGCGAACCGGCTCGGCGTCGAGGTGTCCGCGCCCACCGACGCCGTCGGTGTCGACCGGGCACAGGGTCCGGGCACCGCCCCCGTCATTCGCGACGGCGGCGAGTGGCGAACCTTCCACCCCGATGCCGCCGTCGAACTCCACCCGACCGTTCGCGAGTCCGGGCACGAGCCGAACTACCGAATCGCGCCCGAAGGCGATCGGCGAGACGGGACGGGCGAGGAGCCCCGCGCTCCCGGCACCGACCGAATGGAATGGATGGATCGCTCGGATGGCGATGGGCCTGAACCCGGGCTGACCGACGATGGCAACGACCGCGCCCCCCGGCACGAGAGCACTGCGGACTGGGCCGATCGGATGCGGGCCGAGACCGCTGAGTGGTCGGCGCGGATGGCCGCCGATCATGCCGCCGAGATGCGGCGGATCGCGGATACCGAGCCGCGGGACTGGGCCTCGGAGATGGCGGCCGATCACGCCGAGTGGCGGGCGCGGATGCTGGCGTTGCGCGCCGAGTTCTCTCGCGACGTCGCCGATGGCACGTTGCCACGCCCCGCGGCGGAGGTGCCGTCCGCGGAGGCGGGCAGGCATCGGGCTCCGGAGCCCGGTGGCGAAGTTCCGCACGAGGGTGACGTGAAGGTTTGGCCGCGTGAGGATTCCGCCGCTCCGCCCGAACCCGAGGGCGCGGGCGGCGGGAAGAAGCCGCCGGAATCGACACCGCCCGTTGGTGATTCGGGTGAAGACGGAACGAACCGTGGCGATCGACAGCCCGGTGACGGGACACCGCCGCATGAGACGGATGGCACCCCGCCACACGAAACCGACGGCACGCCGGCCCCCGAGGATCCGTTCGATGCGCGTCAGCGCGAGCTGGAAGCCGAGCGCGATCGTGTCGTCGCCGAGCGGGATGCGCTGCAGCAGCAGCGCGATCAGCTGGCCGGCCGGCTGCGCGTCTCGTCCGAAAACGATTGGGCGGCACTGCGACCGGGCGACGACCTCACGCATACGTTGGAGGAGTTGCGCAACCGCACCATGGAGGTGCGTGAGCAGCCGCGCGAGCACGCCCGCATCGACGAGCTGGAGCAACTGGCCAACCGGGTCCATGACGCGAACAACGACATCGCCAGGATCGATCGCGAACTGGCCGCGCTGGACGCCGCACGCGAAGCCGCTCGACTCGAGACCCCGGAGGGCGAGTACGCCCGTCTGCTCGAGGAGCGGCGTGCGCTGGATCATGAGCGCGAATTCGCCAGGGCGAAGCGCGATGAGCTCGCCGGGTACCTCGGGTTCACGGATCTGACCGGCTCCGCGTTCGAGCACCGCATGCACGAGCTGTATGACCAGGCGCAAACGCGGCGGACCCGGATCCCCGGCAACCTGGATACCCCGGAACGGATCGTCCGGGAACAGGTCAGTGGTTCCGAGCGCGAATTGCTGCTGCGTGAGCTCCGCAAATTCAGTGACGCCATGCGGGACTGCGACCGGCTCGACGCGGCCATCGCCGAGAAGGACGCACGCCTCGCGCAACTGCGGGACGAGGGCGTCGTCGGTGAACGTCCGCCCGGCGACGATACCGGCACCGCCCTCGATCGCCTGGCCCTCGAGTACGCCGACCTGCTTCGCGAGGTCGAGGCGCGGCGACCGGTGCTGGAGGACCTGGCCCGGCGGCTCGGGATTCCGGTATCGGAGCTCGGCCCGCATCCACGCGACCTGGAAAAGGCGCTGGATTGGCATCGCACGCGCACGATGCGGGTGGACAACGGCGAGATGGCCGAGCGCCACCGCATGCTCGACGAGCTGGAGGCCGCCGCGCGCGACGTGCTCGTCGGCGAGCACGAAATGGGCAAGCTGCGCGACGAGATGGCCCGGCTCAACGGTGTGTGGCGCGATCTCGTCGCGGCCGAGGACGGCTGGATGGTCACCGACCGGGTCGGCTACATCCCCGGTGAGCCGTCGCGCATCATCGTGTTCGGTCCGCGAGCGGATTTCGAGCCGTCGCGCGCGAGCCACGACGACGCGCTGGCGCACGCCATACTCACGGAACCGGTTGTGGCACAGGCGATGATGCGGCAACCGCGGATCGAATACCAGCGGGTGATCTTCGATCAAGACGGCACCGTGCGGCGGGAGCCGATAAGTGGTCCGCTAGTGGAGCGCACCGCCACCGGATGGATCAACGGCGACCCCGGCCTGCTGATGGTGCGCTGGCAGGACGCGGACGGCCAGTGGCACAACGTCGATCCGGCCAAGCCGAGCCTGCGCACCAACCGCGGTCCCGACGCGGGCACCGCATACGACCCGGGCAATCCGGATTGGTGGGGCGGCCTCTCCGACTACATCAACGATTTGGCGACGCCGTTCGCCGATATCCCGCCGGGGCATATCGCGAAGAACATGCTCGAGCTGAACCCGATGAACGTCGAGACCAAATACTTCGACAACGGCATGTCGCCCGACGACATCGTCAGCCTCCATCTCGGTGCCGATATCGCCACTATTCAACGGAATATCCGTACCTTGTTCATGGCGATCGACCATCCCCTGGTTCGGGAGTGGATCCATCGGCATCCGGCGATCGGCGACTGGGTGCTGGCGCGGCCGTGGCTGAAGCGGTTTTTCCCGGTCGGCACCATGTGGTCGTCGTTCCAGTGGCACCGGCCGCCGGAGACCAATTTCCAGCCGATGTACCGCACCTGGGAGCCGGCTGAGCATGCCCGGGTCGAGATTCCGGAGTGGCTGCGGCCCGCGATCGATGAGGAGATCGCGAAGTGGCGGGAGGTCCAGCAATGGGCTGACGGCGAATACGACAAGTTCCGGGCCGACGATCAGCTCGCCGATCGCATGGCCGAACGGCTGGCAGAGTACCGGCAAGAGCAGATGCGGGTCGGCGCACAGGAATTGGTCGAACGCATCCGCAAGGAACTGGTCGATCCGCACCGCGGTATCGGACCGGACCAGGCCGGGGTCGACCGGCAGGTGCAGCGGATCAACGAGGCCGTCAACCGGATCGCCGACGATTCCTTCGATAACTTCGCCACCGATGATCGGGTCGCGATCCGGCACAAGATCGCCGAGATCCGGCAACAGCTGCTCGACATCCGGAACGGGCACCTTCCCATCGGCGCCGACGGCACCCGGATCGCGGACGAGGTGGTCGGACGCCCGATCACGGACGCGGACATCGCTCGGATCGCAGACGGGCTGGCCCCCGATATCCGTCCGCTGCCGCCGAAGATCGAAGAGCACAACTGGCCCGACCCGTTCCCGGATCGCCCGCAACCCGACAGTGCGCCACCGAAGCACGAATTCCCGGCGTTCACCAGGGATCAGATTCAGCAGATCCTGAATCATCTGATGGTCGACGAGCACCCGGCCGTCGATTACGCCGATCCCAACGGCAACCTGACAACGCGGCGGATGGATCAGCTCGCCGATGTGGCCGAGGCGATCAACCGGATCGTCGACGGCAAACCGCTGCCAGCGGACGTCGTCCTTATGCTCGACGCTCTCGCCGAATCCAACTTCCTGCGCACTCCTGCGCCCCGCGATGGACGCTGGACCTGGCATGACGCGAACGCACACGCGGTGGCCGAGGGCTTCCACTGGGACGCGAACCGGCCGCCGCTGACCGGCGACCGCGCGAATATCCCGTACGCGCCCGAACCGCTGCACGCGCCGGAGCCGTTCTTGCCGCGCGACCGCTACGAGCAGCAATTGGCCAACGCCAAGGAGCATTGGGACGCACGTTCACGCGCACTGCTCGACGCCGCGCGGGTAGCCGGGGTCGATCCCGAGAGTTTGTTCCGCGCCGCCGATCCCGCCGACCGACTGGCCAATCTGCGGACGCAGCAGCCGGACGCGGCCGGCCGGCAGCACATCGATGACCTGGCGGCCGCACTGCGTGACTTCGACGACGCCACCGCCGAAGTCATGCGCCTCGAACAGCGGCTGGATGAGCACGACATCAAGCTCGACCGCGCTCGCGCGGCGATCCGCGGCGACCAGCCGGAAGTGCCTGTGCTGGAAGCGGATTCGAACGCGCGACCGGAGGAACCGGCACCGACCGCAGAAGAGCTGTTGCAGCAGCAGCGATTTGCCGAAGCTGATGCGCGGCAACGCAGTAACGAGATCGATCGGCTCGAGCAGGCCAAGGCCGATGCCATCCGGGCTAGGGACGAGGCCGAAAGGGACCATCTGCGGGCGCAGGATCCGGCCGCGGCCGAGGAGGCGTACGAGCGGCACAAGTATGCCGTGCGGGAGGCTGCTGAGCGGGATCAGCAACTCGCCGAGCAGATTCGAAAGAACACGATGCTCGAAGCCGGTGCGGAGCCGCTCGACGGCGCGCCGCAGATCGGCATCATCCCTGGTGATCCGCCGCAGGCGATCGTCGTGGTGCGTGGGGAGTCGACGGACCCGACCACGCTGATCGATCGAGCGGTCGCGCAGCATCCGGAGCTCGGCGATCTGGTCGGCCCGAACCGTGACAACGTCACCACCTATCGTCTCGTCCCCGGCGAAGACGGTCGTACGCAGGTGCACCGGACCGACTCGCCGGAGGTTATCGCTCGGTCGGCGGAGGCGTTGGCGGAGCAGCAGCGGTTCGCCGAAGCTGATGCGCGGCAACGTAGTAACGAGATCGAGCGGCTGGAGCAGGTCAAGGCAGACGCGGTCCGGGCCAGGGACGACGCCGCGAAACGGCTGGACGACGCGCAGGATCAAGGCGAGGCCGAGCAAGCGTACGAGCAGCGCAACTATGCCGAGCGTGAACTGGCCGAACGGGACCAGCAACTCGCCGAACAGCTGCGCAAGAACACGATGCTCGAGGCTGGCGCGGAGCCGCTCGACGGGGTGCCGCAGATCGGCATCATCCCGGGTGATCCGCCACAGGTAATTGCCGTGGTGCGTGGCGAGTCGACGGATCCGACCACGCTGATCGATCGAGCCGCCGCAGTACATCCGGAACTCGATGACCTGGTCGGCCCGAACCGCGACAACGTCATCGTCTACCGTCTCGTCCCCGGCGAAGACGGTCGCACCGAAGTGCACCGGACCGACCCACCGGACGCGCCACCCCTGGCCGCACCCCGCCCAGAACCCGACGCGCCGAGCGACGGCGGCGGCGCCAAGAAGCCACCCACCGGCGAGGCCCCGGCACCGGCCGAGGTGCAGACCACTCCGACAACGGATGATGCTGCGGCCCAAAGCAAGCCGAGCGAAGACCCGACGGCGGTGGCGGACAAGCCGGCGAACAAACCGAACGAGCTGGTCAATGAGGCCGCGCCGCCGCGTGAGACGCCTGCGCCGCCGCGTGAGACGCCCGGGTCGGTGCGTGAGACGCCCGCGCCACCGCGTGAGACGCCTGCGCCGCCGCGTGAGACGCCCGCGCCGGTGCGTGAGACGCCAGCACCGGTGCGTGGGACCCCTGCGCCGCCGCGTGAGACGCCCGGGTCGGTGCGTGAGACGCCCGCGCCGCCGCGTGAGACGCCCGCTCCGGTGCGCGAGACATCCGCGCCGGTGCGCGAGACACCTGCGCCCACCGGGGACAGCGCAGCGAGTAAGCCCGTGACCGAGGCGAATCGGCCTACGCAGGTGCCGGAAGAAATTCTGCAGCAGCAGCGGTTCGCCGAAGCTGATGCGCGGCAACGCAGTAACGAGGTCGATCGCCTGGAGCAGGTGAAGGCCGATGCTATCCGGGCGAGGGACGAGGCCGAAGCGGAACATCTGCGGGCGCAGGATCCGGCTGAGGCCGAGGAGGCGTACGAGCGGTACAAGTACGCGGTGCGGGAGGCGGCCGAGCGGGATCATCAGCTCACCGAGCAACTGCGGAAGAACACGATGCTCGAGGCCGGCGCGGAGCCTCTGGATGGGGTGCCGCAGATCGGCATCATTCCGGGTGATCCGCCGCAGGCGATAGTCGTGGTGCGCGGGGAGTCGACGGACCCGACGACGCTGATCGATCAGGCCACTGCGGTGCATCCGGAACTCGGTGATTTGGTCGGGCCGAACCGCGATAATGTCACTACCTATCGCCTCGTCCCTGGTGAGGACGGTCGTACGCAGGTGCACCGGACTGACTCGCCGGAGGTTATCGCTCGGTCGGCGGAGGCGTTGGCGGAGCAGCAGCGGTTCGCCGAAGCTGATGCGCGGCAACGTAGTAACGAGATCGAGCGGCTGGAGCAGGTCAAGGCCGACGCGGTCCGGGCCAGGGACGAAGCCGCGGAAGAGTTGCGGCAGGCGCAGGATCCGGCCGAGGCCGAGGACGCGTTCGAGCGGCACCGGTATGCCGAGCGTGACGCGGCTGAGCGAGATCAGCAGCTGGCCGATCAGCTGCGGAAGAACACGATGCTCGAGGCCGGCGCGGAGCCGTTGGAGGGCGTGCCGCAGATCGGTGTCGTTCCCGGCGATCCACCACAGGTAATCGCTGTGCTGCGCGGCGAGTCGGCAGACCCGAGCACGTTGCTCGATCGGGCCGCCGCGGTGCATCCCGAGCTCGATGATCTGGTCGGCCCGAACCGTGACAACGTCGTCGTCTACCGTCTCGTCCCCGGCGAAGACGGTCGCACGCAGGTGCACCGCACCGACCCGCCGGACGCGCCGCCGCTCGCCGCGCCCCGTCCAGAACCCGACGCCCCGAGCGATGGTGGTGGCGCGAAGAAGCCGCCGATCGGTGAGGTACCGGAGCCGAAGGATGTACAGAGCACGCCGGTGACGGATGACGCTGCGGCCCAGCGCAAGTCGGTCGAGGATCCGAGCGCAGCCGACAAGCCCGTGACCGAGGCGAACAAGCCCGTGACCGACCCGGACCGGTCGGCTACGGAGCCGAACGATCCCGCGAACAAGCCACCGAGCGAAGAAGCACGCCCGGCCGAGGTGAAAACCGAAGAGGCGCCGCAAGGTTCGGACGGCCGGACGGCCGCCGACGGTGCGGGTGGCGGGAAGAAGCCGCCGCAACCGCCGACGGCTCCTATGGCGGGCGATCCGGGTGACGGCGGCGACGGTCCCCGTCCGCCGCAGCGCGAGCCCGCCGGCGGGCCGAGTGAATCCGGTTCGGACGCAGCGGCGGTCGCTCGCGCGGCGGCTCGGGTCGAGGCCGGTGAGACGTTCCAGGTCGAGGTGCTCAGCGAGGGCGCGATGCGACGGGCCGAGCGGGTGGAGCTGATCACTCTCGAGGACGGCACGCAGGTGATCCGCAAGACGCTCACCAACCCTCGCCACGGGGACGCGGAAGAGCTCGCGTCGCTGGTCGGTCGCGCCGTCGGCGCGAACGTGCCGCACATCGTGCGGGCCGGCGACAACGTGATCTACATGCAGGTCATGCCCGGTGACTGGGCCGACATGCAGCACTCCCGTGCAATGAGCCCGCGGGACACCGGTTTGACTGTTACGCCGGACGGTGTGCGCCTCGGCCTGCTCGATGTGCTGATCCGGATGCCCGACCGGGGCATGACCAACTGGCTGGTCACCCCGGACGGACAGATCAGCGGTATTGACCACAGCCTCGCGTTCGGCGGCGGGGTGCGCCCGAACGCGGAAACCAGCAGCGGCTTCGCCCATCACTTCCTGGAGCTCGGCCCCGACGGCCAATTGCATTGGCGGCAGCACGATTTGAGCGCGGCCGAGCTGGCGGAGATCCGCGGCCGGATCGAGGCGCTGGCACCGGACTTCGCCGATCATCCCGACTGGCATCAGTCGGTGCTCGACCGGTTGACCAAGCTCGAGCAGAACGTGCGCCCGGACGATGATCCGCCCGCACCGGAAGAACCGTCCGGTGGCCCCCCGGACAAGCCGGGTGACCCCGGGCGACCGGGCGCACCCCAGCGTCCAGAACAGCCGGCCTCCGAAACGGGATCGGCGCCCAAGCCCGCGACCGAAAGCGGCGACGGTGCGCACAAGCCACCGCAGCCGCCGGCTCCGCCGCAGGCAGGCGATCCGGGCGCCGGCGGTTCCGACGGTGGCCACCGTCCGCCGGAGGGCGGCCCGGTCGAGGAGCCGAATGAATCCGATCCGGAGACTGCGGCGCTCGCGCAGGCGGTGGCCAGGGTCGAGGCCGCGGCGACGTCCGGTGAGAACATCCGCTTCGAGCGGATCAGCGACGAGGCGACGCGGATCACGCTCGAGGACGGCACCCAGCTGATCCGCAAGACGCTCGGCAATGTTCAGCACGCCGACGCGGAAGTGCATGCGGCACAGATCGGTCATGCCGTCGGCGCGAACGTGCCGCATGTCGTGCGGGCCGGCGACCACGTGGTCTACATGCAGCTCATGCCGGGTGACTGGGCCGGCGGCCGGCATCCCGGCGCGTGGAGCCCGCAGGAGACCGGACTGACCAACACGCCGGCCGGTGTCCGACTGGGCCTGCTGGACACGCTGATTCGGATGCCGGACCGCGGCATGACGAACTGGCTGGTCACGCGCGACGGTGTGATCAGCGGTATCGACCACAGCCTCGCGTTCGGCGGCGGGCAGCGCCCGAATGCCGAAACCACCAGTGGTTTCGCCCATCACTTCCTCGAGGAGGGTCCGGACGGCGGGCTGACGTGGCGTCAGCACGATCTGACCGCGGCCGAGCTGGCCGAGATCCGCGGCCGGATCGAGGCGCTGGCACCGGAATTCGCCGATCACCCCGATTGGCATCAGTCGGTGCTCGACCGGTTGACGATGCTCGAGCAGAACGTCCGCCCGGACAGCGATCCGCCCCGATCCGAGGCCCCGGGCGATCCAGAAGACGCCGGTCAGCAACGCCCGGGTGCTTCAGAGCGGCCCGGCAGCCCCGAAAATGGCAGCGGCGCAACCAGATCCGAGAACGCCCCGCAGCCGGACCCGGCCGCGCACGTGGCGGACAACGCCGAACGCCTTGCCGAATTGGCCGAAGCGCGCACCCTCGCCCTCGGCGACCTCGACGCCGCGCTGCGCAGGCGCAACGAGCTGGCCGAGCTGCTCGGCGTCGACCCGGCCGATGACTGGGCGGCGCTGCGCCCGGGCGACAACCTCACCGAGACGGTGCGCGAGTTGAATCATCGCCGTCCCGACGGGCAGGAGTGGCAAGCGCACGAACTGCTGCGGGTCAGGGAACTGGAGCGGTTGTCCAATCGGGTACCCGAGACCGAGGCGACGATCCACCGGCTCACCGCCGAGATCGCTCGAATCGAAGAGCTCACCGGTCCGGCGGAAACCCGTGAGGCCGAATACGACCGCCTGCTCGAGGAGCGGGGCGAGCTGGCGCGCCAGCGCGAAGCCGCCCGTGCGGCCAGGGACGAGATCGCCGGGCGACTCGATGTGCCCGAACTGACCGGCGACGCGTTCACCCAGCGGGTGATGGAGCTGCACCGGGAAGCCCAGAGCCGGTCGGTGCGGGTGCCCGCCAACCTGGACAGCCCCGCTAGGGTCGTGCACGAACCGGTGGCCGGCGCCGAGCGTCAGTTGCGCGAACGATCCATCCGCCAACTGATCCACGCCGTCGAGGCATTCAATGAGCTCGACTCGGCGGTCGACCGGATCGACGCCAGGCTGAAGGTGCTGCACGGCGAGAACGTGAACCGGGACCGGCCGCTGTCCGCCGACGTGGTCACCGCACTGGACCGGCTGGCCAACCAGCAGGCGGCGATCTTCCAGGACAGCAAGCGACGGCGCGCGGTCCTGGAGGATCTGGCGGAGCGACTGCATATTCCGCTGTCCGATCTCGGGCCGCAGCCACACCGGCTGGCCGAGACGATGCGCCAACAGCGGCAACTCGACGACGGCACCGATCCGCACCGGCCGGCCATGCTCGACGAGCTCGAGTCCGCCGCGGCCGACGTGATCCGGGCGGACACCGCGATGACCCGCCTGCAGGACAAGATGACCCAGCTCACCGAGCGCTGGCACGAGGTGGTCGAGTGGCGCGACGCCATCGACGCCGAGGGCGGGCGGATGGCGACCGACCGGGTCGGCATCATCGAGGGCGAGCGCCCGCGGATCGTGGTCTTCGGCCAGCAGCCCGACCCGGCGCGTCCGCACGCGCTGCACGACGCCGCGCTCGAACACGCGATTCGCACGAATTCCGCTGTCGCGCAGGCGATGTTGCGGCACCCGCAGATCGAATACCGGCAGACCGCCCCCGGGCAGGAGCCGGTGGTCCATCCGGGGCCGCGGCTGGAGCGCACGGAGACCGGCTGGATCAACGGCGACCCCGGCATGCTGGTGGTCCGCTGGCGCGACAGTGAAGGGGACTGGCACACGGTCAATCCGAGCAGGCCCGATTGGTCGGTCAACGTGGACGCCGAGGGCAAGCTGCGCCGCGGCGACAGCCTGAGCGAGTACGACCCGGGCAACCCGGACTGGTGGGCCGGCCTGGCCGACTACATCAACGACCTGGCCACGCCGTTCGCCGATATCCCGCCGGGGCATATCGCGAAGAACATGCTGCCGATGAACCCGATGAGCGCGCCGGTCGAATACTTCGAGGGCGGCGTTCCGGCCGACGACATCGTCACCATCCACATCGGCGGCGATTTCTATGCCATCCAGCGGGATATCCGCACCCTGCTCCAGGCGATCGACCATCCTGCGGTCCGGGACTGGATCCACCGGCACCCGGCGATCGGCGACTGGGTCAAGGCCCGGCCGTGGCTGCAGAAGCTGCCGCCGTTCGCGACGGTGTGGGACGGATTCGACTGGCACAAGCCGCCGGAGACCAACATCCAGCCGATGTTCCGCGGCTGGGAGGCGAGCGAGCATTCGCGCCTCGACGAGCACGTGCAGATCCCCGAGTGGTTGCAGCAGGTCTTCGATCACGAAGTCGAGCAATGGCAGCGGGTCCAGGACTGGGCCGACGCCGAATACGACCGGTTCCGCGCGGACGATCGGCTGGCCGACACGATCGCCGAGCAGCTGGCGCACTTCGGCGAGGATCAGCAGGCGGTCGCCGCGCGCAAGCTCATCGATCTGGTGCGTAAGGAACTGGTCGACACCGATCGCGGCATCGACCCGACCCGGCCCGACGTCGCCGAGCAATGGAACCGGATCAACCGGCAGATCGACGAGCTGGCCGACCGCGCGCTCGGCATGTTCGACAGCAATGATCGAATCGCGGTGCGCGACACCGTCGCCGACATCCGGACCCGGCTGCTGGAACAGCACATCAACGGCCGCATCACCGAGGAACAGCTGCATCGGATGACCGAGGAGCTGGCGCCGCACATGTGGCACGACACCACCGCGGACAGCGCGCTGCCGCCGCCGCGCTTCACTCGCGAGCAGATCCAGCAGGTTCTCGATCACTTCATGAAGGACGAGCACCTGGTCACCGATTACGCCGATCCCACCGGACGATTGGTGCGGCAGCGGATGGATCAGCTGGCCGACGTCGCCGAGGCGCTCAACCGCCTCGTGGCGGGCAAGCCGCTGAAGCAGGACATCGTGATGCTCTACGACGCGCTGGCCGAGTCGGAGTTCCTGCGCGACCCCGAGAATCGGAACAAGACCTGGCACGACGCGAACACGCACGCGATCGGTCTCGGCTTCCACTGGGACGCGGACCGGCCGCCGCTGACCGATTGGCGGGCGGGCATTCCCTATGCCGCCGCCCCGCTGCCGGAATCGACGCCGTTCCTGCCGCGCGACCGCTACCAGCTCGAATTGTCCGAAGCGCGAGCCACTTTGGACGCTCGGACCGATGCGCTGCTCGCGTTGGAACAGAGCATGGGGATCGATCCGGCGTGGCTGTTCGGCTCCACCGAGCCGATCGAGACCCGGCTGGCCGAGCTGCGCGCGCAGCATCCGGATCCGGCGGGGCAGCGCCGGGTGGACGACCTGTCGCGGGCCTTCCGCGAGTTCGAGGACGCCGCTGAGCAAGTCCGGTTGCGTGAGCAGAACATGCAACGCCACGACGCTGCACTCGAGCAGGCTCGCGCGCTGGCCCGCAGCGGGCAGCAGCCCGAACTGCCCGGCCCGGTCGGGGAGCCCGACGGTGCGCCGCAACGTGATCCGGCGACGTCACCCGATGACGCGACGCAACACGATGTCGATGCCGACGCCCGGCGGGAGGTCGAGGACCTTCGCGAGCGCCTCGAACTGGACCTGGTGCAGGCGCAGAATCGGCTCGATCGCGCCGAGGCGGCGCGGGCCGAGGCGGCCGAGGGTTTGTCGATGACGATCGAGCCGCACGAGTTGCGCTCCGAACGGGAAATCGAAGCGCGCGCAGAGGATTTGCGGGCGCGCACGTTGGACGTCACCCAGCAGCAGGCCCGGCTGGACAAGGTCGCCGAACTCGAGCGGGCGGCCAAGGACTACCTGGTCGCCGAAGCGGAAGTCGGACGCATCGAAGCCGAGCTGGGGCGCGCCGAAAGTCAGGCCGAAGCACTGCGCTCGCTCGAAGCCGGCGGCGACCGGACCCGTTCGACCACTGACAACGCGAACCAGCAAGAGCCGCAGGGTAGTTCGACGCAGACGCGGCCGCATCCGGATCGATCCGGCAACTCTGATGCCCCCGATCTCGCTGAGCAGGAGGTTGATTCGGGCTCGGCGACCGATCGCGATCGCGACACCGGCGGCTCCGATCGGCAGCAGCCGGTCGATCCGGACTCCGCGGTGAATCGCCGGCCCGAGGGCGAGGACTCCGATCCCGCTGAGCTGCCGAGCGATTCCGGATCGGCGCGGGACCGGACTCGGAACTATGCGAATCGTGATGATTCCGAAAATGATGAGTCGTCGCGTGATTCAGGTTCCGCGCGCGATCGGACTCGGGAATCCGACCGGGATGATTCCGCGGGCGACGACAATTCCGGGTCGGATAGCGGCACCACCGACGGCGGTTCGAACCGCGATCGCGGCTCGGACAATGGCGGCGACGATGGTGGGGGCGATCGATTCCGCGGCGGTGAGCCGGAGACGCCGATATTCCGTTCGCACATACCGCATCCGCCGCACGAGTACGAGTTCGAGTTCCCGCCGGAGGTAGGCCCGCCGCTGCATATCCATGTGCCGATGCCGGATCTGCCGGTGGAGCCGCCGCAGCCGCCGCCGCACCCTCCGGTGCCCCCGCATCCGCCCGTTCCGCCGGCTCCGCCGCAGCATTCGGTGCCGCCGACCCGGCCGCACACGCCGAGGCCGCCGACCACGCCGACGACCCGGCCAACGACGCCGCCAACGACGCCGCCGACAACTCCGCCGACGACGCCACCAACTACGCCGCCGACGACGCCACCGACGACGCCACCAACTACGCCGCCGACGACGCCACCGACGACGCCACCAACTACGCCGCCGACAACTCCACCGACGACGCCACCAACTACGCCGCCGACAACTCCACCGACGACGCCACCAACTACGCCGCCAACGACTCCACCGACGACGCCGCCGACAACTCCACCCACACCGCCGGACCCGTCGCCTACACAGACACCCGGCCAGTCCGGTGGGCCTTCGTATCCACCGCAGGCGCTTCCCCCATACCCGGGTGAACCTGGGTCGCCGTCACTTCCGGGCCAGCTGTCGCATCCAGGACAGCCCGGCTATCCCGGCCAGAATGGCCAGAACGGGCAACTGCCGAGCCAATCGCAGTTCAACGGCGCGCCGGTCGGCGACCAGCAGCAGCCGATGCTGCCGCCGCCACCGGTGCTGCCGCCGATGGGCGGAGCTGCCGCCGGTGGCGCGGGTTCGCGCAACGGCGACCGCCGCCGCTGGAACGGCGAGAACGATTCGCGCAGCAGCGAGATCGTCATCCAGCCGCTCGACGGCGGCCGCTGGGCGTCGTTCGATCCGGACAGCGGGTCCCTGCGGGCGATCCCGGCGGCGGCCGGCCCGGTCGGTGGCGTGCTCGGCTACTTCGGTGATGTGCTCGCCGTGTTCTATCGGAGAGCGGGACGGCTGACGCTGCGTCTCGGGTCCAACGAATTCGACCTCGACGCACCCTCCGTCGGTGTCGGCTGGGAGCATGTCGATCAGCGGCACGCGCGGTTCCGGGTGCATGTCGACGGTCAGCCGGTCGTCGATTTTCCGTATCCGCTCAACGGCGGCGGCACGGACCTCGGTTTAATCGTTCGCGATGTAATGGCCGACCCGCGCCAATGCGCCAGTGTCTTCAATTGACCCTCGGCTGTGAACATAATGAACGCAATGCGAGCAGGAATGAGGTGACATGCCGGATTTGAAACCCGTTGGCATCTATCGGGAGATGTACAAACGCGGCCACGACGACCTCCCCTCGATCCACGACGCGAGCACCGATCAGCAGCTCGCCGACCGCGACCGGATCCTCGACTACTTGCGCAAAGCCCCCGAGGTCTTCGACGTGATGGAGGCCGTCCCCAACCTGGTCACCGGCGAGGGCTGGATCCCCGGCGGCTCCTCGCTGCACTCCGACGGCGAATGGATCTGGCGCACCGACTCCCTCGAGTATCTGACTGTTCGCCCGCTCGCCATTCCGGACGAATTCGTCCAGCACGTCCGCGCCAACGACTACCTCCCGCCGGACTACGACCTGCGCGCCGAATCCTTCCGCGCCGCCTACCTCCGCTACTTCTAGCCCACCCGATCGGATCCCACCCAGCCGCAGGTCACGTTATGTTCACCGCGTGAGTGCCACCAACATTCGGGTCTGTACATGCAGGCCCGACGCTAGTACCCATAGAATTGGCACGCTGTTAGAACTGGCTGCGATGCCGACGCGCGCACATAGCGTCAGCATCGTCGCAGCTACGAGGAGGGCCAGTAGCGGATGAGTGGTCAGGCGCGGGGGGACGATCGGGTCTGCCGATCGGTGACCTTGCAGAATCCGCCTTGGGCCGGCTTCGCCACGCCGACGGGGAACGGCGCGCTGGAATCGCCGGTCGATCGCTTCTCCGCGCGCGGCGTCACGTACCGCCGGATTCCGGACCACCTCGACGCCGCTTTCGTCGCAGCGGCCAAGACACGCAATTCGCCTGCGAATTGGAATCCACGTTCACCATTCCGTCGAACAAGACGACCTCTTCGACCGGCATCGCCGATCCACGCAAAGATCGCCGAAGTAGGCCCGGGCCAGCAAAGATGATCGCGCATAAGGAGTTGTTAAGGAGTCGGCATGCGTGAGACGCTGTTATTGATCCCATGTTCGGAGAGCGGGCGGCTATGACGAAAGCTGAAGACGATGCGGGACAGGAGTTTCCGACGGAATTCGTCGTGACCTCGCTGACCGGCTCGATCGCCGTGCGCACCACCGAGCAGGGACTGCCGTTGGGCATCAAGCTCGACCAGGATCAATTGCGGCGTGATCCGCAGGCGCTGGCCGCGGAGATCTTGCGGCTGTGCAAGCAGTCGGCGAACCGGGCCGGGCTGGCCCGCCGGACGCAGCTACGCGAGGCCGGCTTCACCTCGGAGATGCTGGCGATGACGGGACTGCCCACCGAGCAGGAAGTCGCCAGACAAGAGATCATCGAGGAGCAGGAGTACGAGACCGAGCCGCAGAGCTGGCTTCGATCAGTCTGACCAGGACGAGAATTCGGGAGGTAGTCATGGTCGACACGATGGACGAATTGATCGCGCGGGTGCAGCAGCAGATGTACCGGCTGCGCGATCTCAACGACGCGACCACCGGGATCCTGGTGACCGAGACCTCCGAGGACGGGTCGGTCACCGCGTCGGTGGACGGCAACGGCGCGCTGGTCGATCTGAGCCTCAGCGGCGCGATAGCCAAGCTCTCGCCGACCGACTTCGAGAAGACACTGATCGATACCGCACGCGCGGCCGCCTACCGGGCCTTCGCCGAACGCGCGGATCTGGTCACCGCATACAACGAGGAAAACGCGGGTCAGTGATCTAGAAATTATGTCGCGATCAGCGCCGAACATGGTCCGGTAGGTACGGTTTGACGAGACACCTGGGTGTTTCGGGATTGGATGTCAGTCATGAATCACATTGAAGTTGTCCCGGATGCGGTTCGGGCTTACGGTTCCGCCTCGGCCGCGATGGCCGCGGGCGTCGCGTCGGCGGGTGCGGTCGACCAGGCCGCGACCATCGGCACCGTCGTACCGGTGTTCGGCCTGATCGGCCAGGAGTTCCTCGCCTCGTTCGCGTTCGCGCAGGCGAACCATCTGAGCTCGGTGGCCGAGCTGGCCGCGGTGCACGCGGGCACCGCGCTGACCGCGCACGAGGCCGCCAGCACCTATGAGGTCACCGACGGCGCGTCCAGCGCGGCCATCGGATCGGTCAACTCGAAGTCATGACCATCCCCGGGGCAATCCCACCGCCGGGGGCGGAGCCGTTGGATCCAACTGTGCTGGATCTGTTGCGGGGCAGTGCGTTAGCTCCGATGCTCGATCAACCGGTGAACGACATCCTGCACAGCATGGGCCTGCCGAACATGCCCGAGATGCCCTCGTTCATCCACATGCCGGAGATGCCGCCGCTGCCGCCGCTGGATCTCACCGCGCTGATGCGGCCGCTGACCGATCTGGCGTCCGCGTTCGGCAGCGGGAAGCTGGGCGCGCCGCCCGCTCCCGCGCCCGCCCCGGCCAACGCCGACGGCACCCAGAACGCGGCGGCCCCCGCGCCGCCGGTCGACCCGACCCAGCTGCTGAGCGGCATCTCGACCGTCATGCAGACGGTGATGCAGATCGGCACCTCGGCGATCCAGACCGCGATGTCGGTGTGGCAGGGCATGGCCGCGATGGAGGCGGCGAAGAAGGCCGGCGAGGCGAGCACGGACGCAGGCAAGCTGGAGGCCCAGAGCACCCAGGAGAAGGCGGTGCTCACCAACGCGGCGGGCAGCGTCTTCACCGGCGCGGGCCTGATGTCCGCGGTGGTGGCCAAGTTCTCCACCACGCTGGCCCTCGCGCCGCTGTACGCGGCAACCCCCGCGGGACAGGTGTTTCTGGCCGCCTCGGCGGTCGAGGCGATGGCCGAGGCGCTCGGCATCACGGTCAAGACCAAGGGCGAACTGCTCGGCCACAGCGCCTCCATGACCACGACCGGGACGAAGGTCCCGATCACCAACGCGCCCAAGGGCGTTGCGGGTGCGGGCGGCGCCGATCAGCTCAGTCAGCTGATGAGCATGGTGACGCCGCTGATCAGCACCGCGACCACGGCGGCGCAGTCACTCGGCCAGCTCGCCCAGGCGAGTTCGGCGCTCAGCGCGCCGAAACCGGTCGCCGACTCGAAAACTCATACCGGCGAAGGGCTTTCCGACGAGGAAAAGGCCAAGGCCGCAGCGCACGCCGCCAACGGTGGTATCGGCTCCGGCCCGGGCGCATTCGGCCCCGGTCCCGGCGTGGCCGCGACCAACGCTCCGTTGAACCCGTGGCAGGGTACCCGCGTCGCCAGCGGCTCGATGGGCTCGCTCACCGGGTTGAGCGGCGTCGGGTCGAGTCCCGCTACGACAGCGGCGATGTCGACCGGCGGCACCGGCGCGGGCGGCATGGGCATGCCGATGTCGGGCGCCGCGGGCGCGGCCGGACTGGCCAGGGACGGCGCGTCCAGCACCGACTCGCTGCGCGGCCAGATGGTGACCAGCCAGCACGGCGACGAAGTGGTCGGCCGGATCGACGGGGTCTCGTTGCCGGTGGTCGGCGCGACCGACACCACGTCGGAACCACCGCCGGATAAAGAACTCACGCTCTGACTTTGAGGAGGGTCTCATGAGTAGTGATGGCGCGTTCGCGAGCTTCCAGTTCGACGCTGCCGCGGCCGGAGAGGCATCGAGCGGACTCGATGTGCTCGCCGACCGGCTGGCCGCGGATCTGCAAGCCGCGGAGCAGGCATTGACGATCCAGCCGGCGGGAGCGGACGAAGTCTCCGGCCGGGCCGCGCAGACCGGGAACGAGGTCGCGTCCTCGTACTTGGCGAGCGCACAGGCCAGCGTGACCGAGATGCGAAAGCTGGCGGCCACGTTGCGGTTGCACACCAACGAGTTCAGCCAGATGGAAAGCGACAGCGTCGCGGACTTCGACGCGGCAGGCGGCAGGTCCGCCTGAGGCACGGTCCGTGGAAAGGCCTGTCTTGGAAAGGCACAGCGCAGCAATGATCGAACCACCGAAGCCAGGGTTTACCGGCGTGGTGTGGGAAGCTCGGCCGCCGGAGCGGCTCGCGCGAGACCTCACCACGGGGCCGGGCTCTGTGCCGATGGCCGAGGCGGCCGCCGAATGGGCGCGGCTCGCCACGGTTTTCGGTGCGGCGGTGCTCGAATACGAGCGGGTCCTTGCTTCGCTGCGCACCGCGTGGCAGTCCGGTCGCAGCGGCGAGGTCATGGAAAAGGTGACCACGCTGCGAGATTGGCTGGTCGACGCGGCCGGCACCGCGACCGCGAACGCCGCCCGGCTGCAGGCCCAGGTCGCCGCGTATGAGGTGGCCAAGCTGACCATGCCGAACACCGCGGACATCCAGCAGATCCAGCAGGTGCAGGCCACGCTGGAAAGCATGGGCGCGATGCTCGGCGCTCCGATCCGGGCGATCGCGGCGGACAACGACGCGGAAGCCGATGTGGCGAAAGCCGTTGCGTCGCGGGTGATGCGGAGCTACGAGACGGCCGCCGAACCGCTGGCCACCCCGTGGCGGCATCAGGAACCGCCGAAGATCGCGCCGGAACAGGCGCTGGCCGCGGAGCAGGCGGCGACCGCCGCCGCGGCCGCCGCGCCGAAAGCGATGCCGGGCTTGGGCGGGATGCCGATCGGTTCGATCGCGATGCCGACGTTGCCGCCGCGGGCACTGTCCAACTACCGCGCCCCGGTGTACTCGCAATCCACGACCACCACCGAGCCCACGACCAAATCGACTCAGGTCAGTGCGACGACCGCGACCGGCCAGTCCGCGCCGGTGGCCCCCGGCGCGATGGGCGGCGCGGGTGGCGGCGGCCAGGATTCGGCCCGGTTCCCGCGCGCCAGCCTGGCGGGCGAGGCCGACCAGATCGGGCTCGAGGGCGAAATCCAGGCTGCCCCGGCCGTTCTCGGCGGCACCGAGTCGGTGACCAAGGCGCCCACCGAGACTCGAGCCGAAACCGGCGGTGCGCCGTGACCACACTGACCAACGACGCGCTGCTCGCCGTCGCCGACCGGGCCGGGGTGCAGACCCTGCCGCTGGCGCTTTCGGTAGGGCCGCAACAGGATTCGTTCGAGGAATGGCAGCGCGCGCAGGAGCACGCCGTAGCCGGCTTGATCGACGACGGCCTGATCGACGCGCACGGCGAGGTAGCTCCCGACCTGGCCGAGACGTTGTTCACGCTGGCGCTGCCGGAGCAGGAACTGGCCGCGCGCATCTTCACCGAGCACGGCACCCGGCGGGTCTGCGTGGTGCGGCGCGGGCACGCGCACGCGCTGGCGGTCCGCACCGGCGACACCTTCGAGGTGCGCCAGCTGTGGACCGACGGATCGGCGACCGATCTGGTGCGCCCGCTGCTCGCCGCGATGGATCCGTGCCCGCCCGCCGAAATCCCCCAATTCAGCGTCCCCGCCGCGGAGCTGGCCGAGCGGCTGGATGCCGCCGCCACGCCGAGCGAGCTCACCGACGCTCTCTATGCCCTGGGTGCCACCGAACGCGACGCCACGAAATTGGGGCTCGCGTTCGGTGCGACGCACGCATACGCCGAGATCGTGGCGTGCGCCCATGAGGATGGCGTGACCACGCGGGCACCGGGTGCCGTCGCCGTGTACGACACCGCCCGCGGGCGGATCGTCGTCGCGCCGACGGTCTCCCCGGATCAGCAGATCTGGTCCACGGTCACGCCGGGTACCGACCACCGGGTTGCGCAAGCAGTCGCCACGTTGATCGAGGGGCTGCCCGGGGGGAGGTGGCTGCCGCAGTAATTCCTGGGTGGCAACTTCGGTTGTCTTGTAGTTCGACGAGATCGTTTGTCTGAGAACGATCTTCAAATATGACGAAAGGTCAAACAAATGTCCCTCACCTCACTCGGTGGCTCGAGCAAGGCTGTTGGTGTCGAGGCCGGCGGCGTCCAGAAGGTCGTCGGCGATCTCGAGACCGCCATCAACAACCTCCGCACCTCGGTCAAGGAAATCGACCAGGCCGCGCAGGATGTGCTGAAGGGCTGGAAGGGCGACGCGTCCGACAAGTTCGTTCAGGTGGCCGGCGACTGGCACGACGAGGCCGAAGATCTGAACAAGCGCCTCGACCAGTTCACCGAAGCCGTCAACAACGGCAAGTCGACCCTGCAGGCCATGGACCAGGCCTGATCGGCGCCTGCTCCGCTCCGTTTTCGGAACCCATCGTTCGAAGGAATTGACGAATGACCATCCTTTACGATCCCGCTGCCATGAACGAGCTCTACAGCGACCTGCAGACGCACGGCGGCAAGATGAAGGGCGAGATCGACTCGCTCAACGACGCTGCCAAGGCGTTCCACGACAACCTGACCGGTGAGAACGCGTCGCAGGGCTTCGATGGCGCGCACAAGAACCTCACCCAGGGCCTCGAGGACACGCTGCAGAAGCTGGATGCCCTCGGCGCCCAGGTGGAGAACGCGCTGCAGCGTGCGCTCGAAGCCGACGGCAAGGTCGGCGACGGTTTCGCCGCTTTCTGACATGTCCGTCACCTGACGGCCGACCGGAACATCCAGTTCCGTTCGGCCGTTTCGGTTTTCGGGGGCGGATACCGCGCGATCAGCGGGTAGCGCAGATCAGCGCGCGGCGAGCGATTCGCCGATGTAGTGCATCTCGTCCGGCGTGGTCACCATGAACACGGTCGCGCTGGCGGTCGCGGTACGCACGGTGATCCGGTTCGGCGCGTCCGGATCCTGGGTCAGCGTGACGTCGGCGTCGATCGCGCTCGGCGGCTGGTCCGGCGTGCGCACATGCACGATGGTGGCGCCGCCCGCGTGCGTGGTCGGCGCGATCCCGTCGAACACGACGACCGTGGTGCTCGGGTAGGGCGCGGCAGGCAACGGCGGCGCCGACGGCGCGTGATAGCTGGCGCCCGCCGAGCGCGGTGCGATCGAAAGCACATGCGGCGCATCGAGATTGGTCACCATGGTGTGCCACGCATCGGGCCGCGCGGTGTGCACGATGGCGTGTGCGCCCAGCGCGGTGGCGCGCAGGATCACCTGCTGGGCCAGGTCCAGGTTGCCGATGACCTCCAGGTGCCGGGTGCCCTCGCCGACCAGCGGCACCGCGATGCCCTGGCCGATCTCGTCGGCGCCGATCAACTGACCGCAGCCCGCGGTGGGCACCGCGATGTCGGTGAGCGCGGTGAGGGTGCCGCGGTATCCGGTGTCCGCGCCCCAGCGTCCGGCGGCGCCGATCGGCAAGGTGTCCAACAGGATTCGCAGCTGATTGCCCGGTAGCTCGCGCAGTCCGGGCAGCGGCGGCTCCTCCGGCTCGAAGGTGGTGTCGAACCGGACGACAGCGTTGAGCACGACGGTGCCCGCGTGGTCGGCCCGCGTGTCGTGCCGGTGCGCGCCCGGGCGCAGCCGCAGCGTCACCGTGGTGGACAGGCTCTGCACCGTCCAGATATCGGCCAGCCCGCGCGGGCCGATCAGTTCCGCGCCGATCTGATAGTGCGTGAGGTAGCGGCCCTGGTACTCCAGCGACTGCGGCGACTCGGCGAGCTGGTCGACCTCGAAGCCGTGGGTGAGTTCACGGACCGCGGTGTTCATCTCGGCGGCGGTCAGCACCGAGGTGGCGATGTCGTGCGCGGCGAGCCGGTTCGCCACCCGGCGGGTGGCGATCATCGCGGTGCGCAGGGCGCCGGTGCCGCCGCCCCCGCGCTTGTCCACCGCCTCGGCGTTGGCCAGCGGGTCCAGCCGCAGCACCAGCCAGAGGGTGCGGTGCGCGATGGCGGGCAGCGGGCCGAGGATGCTGTCGTAGAGGTGCGAGATCATGCCGGTGCCCGCGGTGCGCGCGCCGGTGCTCACCAGGTCGACGCTGGCCAGCGTCAGGTCGAATTGGTCGAGGCAGCGGGCGATTTCGGTGAGCGGAAGCAACTGGTCGGTGCTCAGCGAGCCGCGGCGCAGCAGCGTCAGCGTGTCCGGCGGCGGATCGATGCGCAGCATGGTCAGCAGCAGCTCGCCGTCCCAGCGCACCCCGTAACCGCCGCCCTCGCTGAACGGCACGTCGAAAGCGGGCGCCTGGGTCAGATGGTCGGCGGGCCGCAGCCCGCTGCGCCGGCGGGCCAGCGCGCCGCCGATCCGGGCGGCCGGGGTGCGGCCGCGAATCGGCAGCAGGAAGATCACCGCGAAACCGACGCCGCCGCCGATCGCGCCCCACAGGGAATGCGTTGTGGCGAGCACGATCCAGGCCAGCGCGGCGGCCAGCACCACCACCGGCACGATCACCCGCAGCGGATAGATCCGGAACAGCCAGAACTCGGGGTCGCGCAGGGTGTCGTAGGCCGAGGCCCGGTCGGCCGCCGCCGGCGCGCCGCCGCTCTCCGATTCGGTCTCCCCGTCGGGCCTGGTCTCGTTCATCGTTGTCGTCACCGCGTTGTCCCTGTCTGCCACCCGTACGGCCACCGCCGAAAGACCATGAATTCATCGGTTCAGGGCCGTCCTGGAATTACGGTACCGTGTCGATGAAGATGGTTCTCGACAGTTCAATGGAGACCTAGTGCCGGCACAGCTGACTACCCGAGCCCAGGTCAACGGGTACCGATTCCTGTTGCGCCGTCTCGATCACGCACTGGTACGCCGTGACGTGCGAATGCTGCACGATCCCATGCGGTCCCAGGTGCGTTCGCTGATGGTCGGCCTGGTGCTCGGCATCCTGGTGATCGCCGGCGCGGCCATCCTGAGCTTCCTGCGCCCGCAGGGCGCGATCGGCGACTCGCTGATCGTCTCGGGCAAGCAGAGCGGTGCGCTCTACGTCGTCGTGCAGTCCGCGGACGGCAACAAGACGCTGCACCCGGTGCTGAACCTGGCCTCCGCGCGCCTGATCACCGGCAGCAATGCCGAGCCGAACGCGGTGAAGGACAGCAAGCTCAACAGCATGCCGCGCGGACCGATGGTCGGCATCCCCGGCGCGCCGAGCGCGCTGCCGGGTTCGGGGCAGGGGTCCCGCTCGGAATGGGCGCTGTGCGAGACGATCGCGCTCTCACAGGGCGGCAGCGCGGCCTCGGCCACCGGCGGCACCACGACGATCATCGCGGGCCGGCCGGCCCTCGGCGAACGCACCCGCACGGTCGGCAAGGACGAGGCGCTGCTGGTGAAGCGCAGCGACAAGACCTACCTGGTCTACGACGGCAAGCGAGCCGAGGTCGATCCGGGCAACTCGGTGCTGCAGCGCGCGCTGCAGCTGACCACGCACCGGCCGCGGCCGATCGGCACCGGAATGCTGGGCGCGACAACGGAAGTCCCCCCGCTGGTCGCGCCGCAGATCCCGCAGGCGGGCCAGCCCGGTCCGGGCCCGCTGGCGAAGATCCCGGTCGGCGGTGTCATCTCCATCCGCGACGTCGGCGACGGCAAGCCCGAGCTGTACGCGGTGCTCGCCGACGCGCTGCAGCCGGTGAGCCCGTTCACCGCGCAGGTGATCCGGTTCGCCGATTCGCACGGGATGAGCGAGATCCCGACCATGCCGCCGGACGTGCTGGACCGGGTGCGGGTGGTGCACGATGCGTTGCCGGTCAACGACTTTCCGGTCGAGACCCCGAAGATCCTGAATGCCGAGGACGCCCCGGTCACCTGCGTGGCCTGGTCCAAGACGCCGGGCACGGCTCCGGCCAATCGCAAGGTCGACGCGGGCGACGGTCCCGCCGAGCGCGCCTCGGTGACCCTGCTGGCCGGCGTGCGGATACCGATCGCGGAATCGGCGAAGACGGTCGCGCTGGCCACCGCCGACGGGACCGGCGACCGGGTGGACGCGGTGTACGTCCCGCCGGGGACCGGTGAGTTCGTTCAGGTGACCGGCATGGGCCCGGGTAGCCCGCGCCGCGGCAGCCTGTTCTACGTCGCGGATAACGGTGTGCGCTATGGCATTCCGGACATGGCGACCGCGGGTGTGCTCGGTCTGGGGGACACCCCGCGGCTGGCGCCGTGGGCGATCATCGGTCAGATGGTTCCGGGCGCGACGCTGTCCGCGAAGGAAGCGCTCACCGCGCGCGATCAACTGCCGCTGGAACCGCAGCACTGACCCGGGCGGGGCCTGCACCAGCCGATGGTGCAGGCCCCGCCGGTCAGATGGTGAACGCGACGTTCAGCGACGCGAGGATGCCGGACAGCGCGGTGTGCATATCCGGCGCCTCGATCCGCATCAGCATCGACTCGTCGATATTGGCCAGATCCAGGCTCTCGTCGTTGGCCAGCCGGAATTCGCGCTCTTCCTCGGCGGCCTCGATGACGTTGCGGATGAATCGGCCGTTGCCCGCCAGGTCGACGCCGCGGCGCGGCTGGCCGCTCTGGTCGGTGCTCTGCAACTCGTAGAGCTGGGTGCAGGCCAGGACGAGCAGCTCGAGCGCGTCGTCGGACAGCTCGGAGTCCCGCTTGTGCGCGATGACCTTGCCGATCTCACCGAGCTCCGACGGCGTGTAGGACGGGAACTGCACCCGCTTGGAAAAGCGGGACGCCAGACCGTCGTTCGCGGCGAGCAGGCGGTCGATCTCGCCGTCGTAACCGGCGATGATCACCACCAGCCGGTCGCGGTCGTTCTCCATCCGGGCCAGCAGCGTGTCGATGGCCTCCCGGCCGAACGAGTCGCCGCCCTGCAGACCGGTCTGGATCAGGGTGTACGCCTCGTCGATGAACAGCACGCCGTCCATCGCGCTGTCGATCAGCGCCTCCGACTTCACCGCGGTGCCGCCGAGGTGCTGGGCGACGAAGTCGACGCGCTTGGCCTCGACCACCTTGTCGGTCTTCAGGATGCCGACGCCGCAATAGATCTTGGCGACCACCCGGGCGATGGTGGTCTTACCCGTGCCGGGCGGACCGGTGAACGCGAGGTGCTGACCGCGCGCCCCGGCGGCCAGACCCTTCTCGGCGCGGATCTTCGCCATCTGCGCGCTCGACTGCAGCTTGGCCACCTGGGTCTTCACCGAGGCCAGACCGATCTGCGAGTCCAGCTCGGCGCGGGCGTCGGCCAGGATCTTCTTGGCCCGGTCCTCGGTCTCGGCCTGCTCCATCGCCTTCATCGACGGCGCGGAGGCCGGATCCCACTTGTCCTTGCGGGCGTCGATCGTCTCCCGCGAGGTGATGCTGATCCGGTAGGTGCGGTCGCGCATCGCGGCGGTGTTCGCGTCGAAATCCGGCGCCTGCGAGTAGACCTTCTCGAACAGGCCCTGCGCCACTTCCTCGTTGCCGGATTCGCGCAGGCACAGGCCGCGGCAGAACATGGCGGTCGAACGCGCGGCCGGAATCGGGCCCGCCTCGGCCTGTTCCATCCGGCGGATCGCCTCACCGAAGAGCCCGAGCTGCGCGCACGCGGTGCCGACCATGACGTTCGCGCCGGCCGCGAGGAACGGGTCGTCCCACTCGGCCGAACCGGCCAGCACCGTCATGACGTCGGGCCAGCGCTGGGTGTTGTAGTGCAGCACGCCGCGGACATAGGCGCAGATGCGGTTGTCGATCTCGCGATCCGGGTCGCTCAGCTGGGACCTGCGGTGCGTGTCGAGCTCGTTGAGCACCCGCTCGGCCTCGTCGTACTCCTTGTCCGCGATGAGTTGCGCGGCCCAGGCGAGCCAGATCTCGGTGTAGCTGGCCAGCGGGTAATCGATGTAGAGGCCGGGCAGGAAGCGGCCGGCCAGGTCGCGCGGCTGCAGGCCGAGCCTGCGCTGCTCCCGATAGAGCGTGCTCGCGCTGGTCTTGTGCATGTTGAACAAGACGTCCTTGGTGAGCTCGCCGGCGGCGGCGCGGCCCAGCCAGGCGTCGCACATCGTCGGATCCCACTCGGTGGCGCGCTGGAAGGCGAGCTTCGCGTACTCGAGGTCGCGCGCGGATTCCTGGCCCTCGATGGACAATCCCAGCGACAGAATTCCGGCGTCGAAGGCTCGTTGTGCTTGGCGATTGCCGGTCATGGCTGTCGGACCCCGAAGTCTTCGTTCGTAGTAGCGGATGAGTTCTTTATGCCCCCCAGACTACCGATCGCGCAGTGCCTGGTCTGTCCGTTACATTAGGTTCAGCTGCCCAGAGGTTGCAACGCAAGTGTTGTCTAGGTGAGAGTCATACGGGTGTCGAAGTCGTTCACTCAGAAGACGTTCCACCCAGTGCGGTCGAAGCGTGAACAATCGTCAGTGGAGAGGCCGGGGGTCCGGGGTCGTTGATCGAGTCACCAACCAGTGGCACACGCGCCGCTGAACCGGAGCTGAGTCGGGTTTCCGTCATCGGCGGGAACACTCAGCTCGATGTCGGGCTGCCCGCCACCGTGCCGATCGCCGGCTTCATCGGCGACCTGGTGGCGCTGATCGAGTCCCGCAATCCCGACCAGCTCGACGCCGAGGACGACTCGGTGCCGTTGCAGGCCCAGCATTGGACGTTGGCCCGGGTCGGCCAGGAGGCGTTCGCGCCGAGCCGCACGCTCAACGACGCCGATGTGCACGACGGCGAACTGCTCGTGCTGCGTTCGGTCACCGCGAAGGAATCGCCCGCGCTCTTCGACGACGTGATCGACGCGGTCTCCCGGCTCACCGCCGAGGAGTTCCGCAGCTGGACCGGCAACTCCGCGCGCTGGATGGGTTTGGTCGCCGGTGTGCTGACGGTGCTGACCGCGCTGGCGCTGCTGGTCATCTCGCGCGGGCACGGCGATCCGCTCGCGCCCGCGTTCGTGCTGTCGGCCGTGGGCATCGGCGCTTTCGTCGCCGCGGGCTTCGCGGCCCGCAGATACCTCGACCAGGTCACCGCCACCTGGCTGTCGCTAGACGGCCTGTTGCTGCTGTTCGGCGGCGCCGCGCTGTTCGTACCCGGGGAACTGGGCAGTGCGCATCTGCTGCTCGGTTGTTCGGTGACGCTGGTGGCGGCCGTGCTCGGTTATCGGGTCATCGGCACCGGGGCCACGCTGTTCTCCGCCGCGGGTGCGCTCAGCGTGGTCGGGGGGATCACCGCCGCGGTGTATCTGGCCTGGCATCCCGGCCTGCCGAAGGTGGGCGGCGGTCTGGTGGTGGTCGGCATCGCGATGCTGTCGCTGGTGCCGCGACTGGCGGCCGGGCTGGCCCGGTTGCCGATCCCGCCGGTGCCGACCGCGGGCGCCGCGATCGACCCGGCCGACCACGAACAGCGTCCGACCATCGAGGGCATCGGTGCGATCGGCGCCACCGCGCTGCCGTCCGCGTCCGGCCTCGGTGAGCGGGCCCGCGCGGCCAACCAGTACCAGTCCGGCCTGATCATCGCGTGCACGTTGAGCGCGGTGATCGGCGCGTTCGGCGCGGCCGACCCGTTGGGCTCGGACCGCTGGCAGGGCATCGTGCTGGCCGTGGTCACGGGGATCATCCTGTGCCTGCGCGGCCGGTCCTTCGCCGACCTCACCCAGGCCGCGACGCTGATCGCGGGCGGCTGCCTGGTCTTCGTCTCGCTGGTCGCCGGCGCGGCCATCGGGGACGCGGATCTGGAAATGCTCTCGGTCGGCCTGCTGGTCGCCTTCGCCGCGGGCACGATCGGCTTCGGCGTGATCGGGCCGCACATCGAGGTCACCCCGGTGACCCGGCGCATGATCGAGATCTTCGAGTACCTGCTGATCATCTCGCTGATCCCGATGGTGCTGTGGATCATGAACGTCTACTCATTGGCCCGGAACATATGAGCGCGGGCAGCGATGGGACCTAGCGCCTTCCGTCGCAGTCTGCTGCGGATGGCCGGCGCCGTCGCGGTGGTGGGTCTGGTGGGCGTGCCCGCACCGCCCGCCTCCGCGATCTCGCCGCCCGCTATCGATCCGGGTGCGCTCGGTATCGCCCAGGCGTTGAGCGGGCGCCCCGCACCGCTGGAACCGACCCAGCAGGCCGACCAGTGCGCCGAACCTCAGCTCACCGGGTCCCCGCCGAACGAGCCGCCGATCTCGCAGCGGGTACTCGAGCTGCCCGCGGCCTGGCAGTTCAGCCGCGGCGCCGGACAGAAGGTCGCGGTTATCGACACCGGGGTGCAGCGGCATCCACGCCTGGCCGCGCTGCAACCGGGCGGTGATTACGTCTCCGACACCGACGGCACCGTGGACTGCGACGGACACGGCACCCTGGTCGCCGGAATCATTGCGGCACAGCCGAGTCCGGCCGACGCGTTCACCGGGGTCGCGCCGGACGCGGAGATCCTCAGCATCCGCCAGCTGAGCCTGGCCTACGAGAAGAAGGACCGCGGGGGCGATCGCCCGCCCGGCACCATCCGCGCCGACGGCTACGGCAGCGTGCTCACCCTGGCCGCGGCGGTGGTGCGCGCGGCGGATCTGGGCGCGACCGTCATCAACATCTCCGAAGTCGCCTGTAGCCCAGCCGGATCCGACACTGCCGACTCCGCGCTCGGCGCCGCGGTGAAGTACGCCTACGACCACAACGTCGTCGTGGTGGCCGCCGCGGGCAACGTGGAAAGCAACGGTCCCTGCCAGAAACAGAACGAGGGCTCCGGCTGGGGCGCGGTCAACACCGTGGCCAGCCCCGCCTGGTTCTCGCCGTATGTGCTGGCCGTCGGCTCGGTGGACGCGGACGGCAAGCCATCGGACCTGTCGTTGCACGGCCCATGGGTCGCGGTGGCCGCGATCGGCCGCAACATCGTGTCGCTGGACAGCAAGGGCGGCGGCGTCGGGCTGGTCAACGGCGTGCAGACCGACGAGGGCATTCGCCCGGTGGACGGCACCAGCTTCGCGGCGCCCTACGTCGCCGGCTTGGCGGCCCTGGTGCGGTCGCGCTTCCCGAATCTCGATGCGCGACAGGTGATGGACCGCATCATCCGGACCGCGCAGGCGCCGGGCACCGGCCACGACGACGCGATCGGCGCGGGCCTGATCGATCCGCTCGCCGCGCTGACCGCGCAGCTGCCGGAGAAGTCGGTGAGCGAAGGCGCCGATGTCGATCGGGCGATCGCCGCGCCGGTGATCCCGCCCGGACCGGATCCACGGCCGCGCCGGATCGCGGTGATCGGCTCGCTGACCTGTTTGACCGCACTGGCAATCGGTGTGGCGGTAGCGATTCCGTACCGCCGCAGACGTCGGGAGATCGACGCCGAATACGACCCGTAACCCCGGCTCCGCGCCGAACGCAGAGAGCTCGATCGATCGAAGGAATCCATGGCTACCGAAGGTTTCGTACGACGCCCCAGGATAGCGCCGCCACGGGCACCCGGCGGTGAGGTGGCGCTGACCCCGCCGCCGGAGATTCCCCGTCCGCTGCCCGCCCCGCTGATGATGAAGCTGATGCCCGTCGTCATGGTTGTCGCGGTGGTCGGCATGATCGCGATGATGGCCATGATGGGGCGCAACCTGCTGGCCAACCCGCTGTCCATGATGTTCCCGATGATGATGCTCATGTCGATGGTCGGCATGATGGCGGGCTTCCGCGGCGGCACGGGCAAGCGCGCGGTCGAGCTCAACGAGGAACGCAAGGACTACTTCCGCTACCTGGATCAGGTCCGGAAAGACGTGCGCCGCACCGGGACCAAGCAGCTGGAGACGCTGGCCTGGAGCCACCCGGACCCGGCCGACCTGCCGTCGCTGATCGGCACCCGCCGGATGTGGGAGCGCAGGCCCAACGATCCCGACTTCGGCCACGTCCGGGTCGGCATGGGCAGCCATCGTCTGGCCACGAAGCTGGCCCGGCCGGAGACCGGTCCGCTGGAGGATCTAGAGCCGGTCTCCACCGTCGCGCTGCGCCGGTTCGTGCGCACCCATTCGGTGGTGCACAGCCTGCCGACCGCGGTGTCGCTGCGTGCCTTCCCGGCGATCAACATCAGCGGTCCGACCCAGGACGCGCGCATGCTGGCCAGCTCGATGCTGATGGAGCTGGTCACCTTCCACGGCCCCGACCATCTCGCGGTCGCCATCGTCTGCGCGGACCCGGACGGGCCCTGGGCGTGGGCGAAATGGCTTCCGCACCTGCAACATCCGACGGTGCGCGACGGCATGGGCTCGGCCCGGATGATGTACACCTCGCTCGGCGAGCTGGAGACCGCGCTGTCGGCCGAGCTGATGGAACGTGGCCGCTTCATGCGCAACCCGCAGCCCACCCAGGGGCGGCTGCACCTGGTGGTCATCATCGATGACGGCTACGTCAACGGCAACGAACGGCTGATCAGTGAGTCCGGCCTGGACTCGGTGACCGTGCTCGACCTCACCGCGCCGGAGGGCGGTCTCGCGGCCCGGCGCGGGCTGCAACTGGTCGCGGCGGATGGCGACGTGTCCGCCCGCAGCGCGGTGGGCGTGGAGAAGTTCGCCACCGCCGATCAGGTGAGTATCGCTGAGGCCGAGGCCTTTTCCCGGACCCTCTCGCGCTACCGGCTGGCCACCGCGGCCCAGATCGTCAGCCTCGGCGAGGGATCGACGGCCGACCCCGGACTGATGGCGCTGCTGAAGATCCCGGACGCGGCGCAGATCGACCCCGCCCGGGTCTGGCGGCCGCGCACCGCGCGCGAACGGCTGCGCGTGCCGATCGGCATCACCCCCGACGGCACCCCGGTCGAGATCGACATCAAGGAGTCGGCCGAGAACGGCATGGGCCCGCACGGCCTGTGCATCGGCGCGACCGGCTCGGGTAAGTCGGAATTCCTTCGTACCCTGGTGCTTTCGCTGGTCACCACGCACTCGCCGGACGCGCTGAACCTGGTGCTCGTCGACTTCAAGGGTGGCGCGACCTTCCTCGGCCTGGACTCGCTGCCGCACGTCGCCGCGGTGATCACCAACCTGGAAGAGGAACTGTCCCTGGTCGACCGCATGAAAGACGCGCTCGCCGGTGAGATGAACCGCCGCCAGGAACTGCTCCGCTCGGCGGGCAACTACGCCAACGTCACGGACTACGAGAAGGCCAGGGCCGCAGGCGTTCCGCTGGACCCGTTACCCGCGCTGTTCGTCGTGGTCGACGAGTTCTCCGAACTGCTCTCGCAGAAGCCGGATTTCGCCGAACTGTTCGTCATGATCGGCCGGCTCGGCCGCTCGCTGCACGTGCACCTGCTGCTCGCGTCGCAGCGCCTGGAGGAGAACAAGCTGCGCGGCCTGGAGTCGCACCTGTCCTACCGGATCGGCCTGCGCACCTTCTCCGCCAACGAATCTCGCGCGGTGCTCGGCATCACCGATGCTTACCATCTGCCGAGCGTGCCCGGCGCCGGCTACCTGAAGAGCGACGCCTCGGATCCGTTGCGGTTCAACGCGAGCTATGTGTCCGGGCCGTATGTCGCGCCGGTCGGCACGGTGACCGGTGAGGACGGCGCGCCGGTCGGCGGCCAGCGGCTCGCGCTGTTCACCGCGGGGCCGGTGGAGATGCCGGAACCGGTCGAATCCGAATCCGCCCTGGATCTGCCGCCGTCGCCGACCAACCCCCTGCTCGAACTGCCGCCGCCGCCCGGCGCGCCCGGCACCGAGGAGGGGATTCCGGACTCGCTGCTCGACACCGTGGTCAAACGACTGACCGGACACGGCCGCCCGGCGCACGAGGTGTGGCTGCCGCCGCTGGACGAATCGCCGACGGTCGACATGCTGCTGCCCGACCCGGACTGGCGATCGCCGGTCAACCGGCACGGCCAGCTGTGGATGCCGATCGGCGTGATCGACAAGCCGTACGAGCAGCGCCGTGACGTCCTGACCATCAGTCTCGCCGGCGCGCAAGGCAATGTGGCGGTCGTCGGCGGCCCGCAGTCGGGCAAGTCGACCACGCTGCGCACCATCATCATGGCCGCCGCCGCGACGCACACCCCGCAGCACGTGCAGTTCTACTGCCTGGACTTCGGTGGCGGCAGCATGGCGGGCCTGGTCGGCCTGCCGCACGTCGGCTCGGTGGCGGGTCGGCTGGACGGCGATCGGGTGCGCCGCACCATCGCCGAGCTCACCTCGCTGATGCGGCAGCGCGAGGAACGCTTCGCCGAGCTCGGCATCGAGTCGATGGCCGAGTTCCGGCGGCGCAAGTTCGCCGCGGCGGCGCACGTGCCCGACGGCGCGGCCTCGGCCGGAAATCCATTGGCCGACGACCGATTCGGCGACGTGTTCCTGGTGATCGACGGCTGGGCCGCGATCCGCGAAGAGTTCGACGTGCTGGAACCGCAGATCAATGCCATTGCGGCGCAGGGCCTGTCGTACGGCATCCACGTGATCATCGGCGCCTCCCGCTGGCCGGAGATCCGGCCGGTGGTCAAGGACCAGATCGGCACCCGGCTGGAGCTGCGCCTCGGCGACCCGACGGACTCGGAGATGGGGCGGCGCACCGCCTTCCAGGTGCCGGTCGGCCGTCCGGGCCGTGGTCTCACGCCGGACCAGCTGCACATGCTGGTCGCCTTGCCGCGCTTGGATTCCGACTCGAATCCGGACTCGCTGGCCGACGGCGTCACCCTGGCCAGGCAGGAACTCGCCGAGTTGCACGCGGGCAGGCAGGCGCCGGAGGTGCGGATGCTGCCGCTGCAATTCGGTCGCGAGGGGCTGCTGGCGGCCACCAGGGAACAGGGCATCGAGCTCAGCCCGACCAGGGTGGTCGTCGGCATCGGCGAATCCGAATTGCAGCCGCTGGTCCTGGATTTCGGCACGGATCCGCACTTCATGGCCTTCGCCGACGTCGAGTCCGGCAAGACCACGCTGCTGCGCAACATCGTGACCGGCGTGGTGGAGAACTCGACGCCGGACCAGGCGAAGATCATCATGATCGACTACCGCCGGACCATGCTCGGCGTGGTCGAGGGCGAACACCTGGCCGGCTACTCCACCTCGTCGCAGACCTGCGGGCCGATGATCCAAGAGGTCGCCGAGTTCCTGTCCAAGCGGATCCCCGGCTCCGACATCACCCCGCAGGAGCTGCGCGACCGCAGCTGGTGGGAGGGCCCGGAGATCTACATCGTGGTCGACGACTACGACATGGTGGCGACCGGCGGCATCAATCCCTTTGCGCCGCTGATCGAATACCTGCCGCAGGCCCGCGATATCGGCATGCACTTCGTGGTCACCCGGCGGATGGGCGGCGTCTCGCGCGCGCTCTACGACCCGATCATCGGTGGCCTGAAGAACCTGTCGGTGGACACGCTGATCATGAGCGGCTCGCGGGACGAGGGCAAGATCATCGGCGAGATCCGCCCGAGCAAGCTGCCCCCGGGCCGCGGCACCCTGGCATCGCGCAGCCGCGGCCAGGAAATGGTGCAGATCGCCTTCATGCCGCCGACGACGTAGGTCAGTTGTTCGGTTGGACCGCACCGAGATTCGGTGCGGTCCCCAGGCTGCGCGCGGCCGGCACGGCCACCGGTGCGCCGAGATCCCAACTGTCGGCGCGGCGTTCGAACAGCGCGCGGGACGGGCCGGTCGCGATCGGGCCCGCGATGCGCGCCAATTGGAAGCCCTCCCTGCGGTAGTAGTCGTGCAGTTCGGTGTTGGTGGTCCACGCGTCGAGCCGGACCCACTCGCGTTCCTGTTGGCGCGCAAGCACTCCCGCGTGCGCAAGCAGATGGTGACCGATCCGTTGTCCGGCGAAACGCAGGTCAACGATCATGTAATGGACGACGACCGCGTCGGATAGTTCCCACGGCGACCAGAGCCCCGGATCGGCGTGCCGATTGACGGTGATGGTGCCCGCGGGTTCGCCCGACACCTCGGCGATCCAGGTCTCGCCCGCGTCCAGCGAGCGCCCGACGCCTCGCGCGAAGATCTCGATGGGTAGTCCACGGCCCGCGACCGTCCACTGATCGGAGCCGCGCGCGGTCAGCCACGCGGTGCGTTGCAGCCGCAGCCGGCAGATCACGCCCAGATCGCCAATTGTCGCCTGGCGGAGCACGATTACGCTCATGCCGACGGTATACCCGGCCCGTACGGCACCCCGAGCGTCCGTCCGATCACGCCCAGACCCTCCGCGTCGCCGAGTTGATAGGCGAGCCGGTTGCTCGCGGCGATGGAGCGATGGCGGGTCGCCCTGGTGACCCGCTCGTGGTTGGCGCCGATCCGCAGGTGATCCAGCAGGATGGTGCCCGCCGCCACGCCGAGCACGACGGCCTCTTCGGCAGAGGCGGGACGCGCCGTCACCGTGTCGCGATGCGCGGTCTCCGCGTGCCCGCGATCGGCCAGCCGCCGGGTGGTGCCCTCCGGAATGTCGTGCGGTGAGTCGATTCCGGTGGCCTCGGCCAGGTCTCGCGGATAGAAGGTGACCTCCCAGGACCACGGCTCGTTGTCCAGATACTGGACGACCGTCCGGGCCAGCACCCAGGAGTCCTCCGGCACGCCGAGCCATAACGCGACCGCGGGCCCGGCCGGCTCCATCTTCGCGGCGAACTCCTTCGACGGCACCCGGTGGGCGGCGCGCGCGATCTCCTCGAAGATATCGTGCGGCGATTTCGGCCGGTCCTGTCGAATATGGTCGGTGACAACCGATTCCAGAACTTCCTGGTTTCGCACGATGGTGCCGCGGGAAGTAGCTGTATAGACCAGATTTTCGGTGACCAGAACCTGAATCGCGTTGCGAGCGGTCGTCAGCGAGACCTGCATGTGCTCGGCCAGCTCCGTGTGGCTGGGCAACCGATCACCCGGTTTCCACTTGCCTGCGCGGATCTCCTCGCGGAGGAGGTCTGCGATCCGGTGATACGTCGGACCGTCCGCCATCTTGCTCCTCGGTTGGTCGTGCAGGTAACGAAGTGTACTCTTCGTGACTTCCTACGGCCCGGTAACGCTTGACAGGTGCCTTCAGAGGTTTATTGTAATGAACGTCCTGATCCGGTGTTGTGCGGCGATGACGGCGAGGCAACGTGGCAGGTTCGGATACAACAGTCGTAATGGCTCTTCCCGGCACACTGCGGTGTACCGATTCGGTGGTGCAGTCCCACGCTCCTGGGCTGCTTCCCACCTCTGATCTACTTGTTCGGGCGTGTCGTGGACACCGTGTGGTCGGTGGTCCGCTGCTCTGGTTCGCTCGCGATCTCGCGGTGCTGCACGAGCGGCGACTGGTCGGCCGTGGTGGTTCGGTGGACACCGATCCGCTGGTGGTCCTCGAAATCGAGCGCCGCAGAGTCGAATTGGTCATGGCCATCGATGACTGGGTCGCGCGCAGCGTGCCGCAGCATCGGCTCGGCGCGACCCTGCACACCGAGACAGTGGGTGCGGTCATCGACCGGCTCGCCGAATCCTCGGTGCGTGCGCATCACGCGCTGATGACCCTCGACGCACACGACGAAAGATTGCACGGCGCTTGGCATCACCTGGCCGAACTCGCCGATGCCTACGACGATCTCGTCCGCGACATCATCGCGGGCAGGCGTCGTCTCCCGGAGTGGTAACTCCCGCAACCGTTTTCCCGAGCTCCCGCACCAGTGGACCCCCGCGTCACGTGACGGTGTGACCCGGGGGTGTTTCAGGGCTGGTAGCGCCGGTGATCGGTGGCGAAATCGTCGGCGATGGTGGCGGCGAGTTCGACGTAAGCCCGCTTGGTCTGCTTGTGCAAGCGGTGCAGATCGATCTCCGCGCCCTCGGACATGTGCGGATCGAACGGGATGATGTGCACGGCGCGGCAGCGGGACAGGAAGTACTCCCGCAGCTGCTGGATGCCGACATTCGGCGATCCGGCCCGCGGCGAGTTGATCACCACCACCGCGTTGCGGACCAGGTGATCGTGTCCGTGCAGCGACAGCCAGTCCAGAGTCGCGGCGGCACTGCGAGCCCCGTCGATGGCGGGGGAGGAGATGAGCACCAGCGAATGGGCCAGATCCAGCACGCCCGACATCGCCGAGTGCATCAGTCCGGTACCGCAGTCGGTCAGGATGATGTTGTAGAAGCGCTGCAGGATGCGCGCGACCGCCCGGTACTCTTCCTCGCTGAACGCCTCCGACGCCGCCGGATCGCGTTCGCTGGCAAGCACTTCCAGCCTGCTGGTGGCCTGCGAGGTGTGCCTGCGCACATCCGAGTAGCGCTGGATCGACGGATCGAGCAGCAGGTCACGCACGGTCGACCGGGTCTGTAGCGGTACTCGCTGCGACAGCGTGCCGAAGTCGGGGTTGGCGTCCACCGCGATCACCCGGTCGCCCCGGATGGACGCGAAGATCGACCCGATACCCATTGTCGTGGTGGTCTTTCCGACGCCGCCCTTCAGCGACAGCGTCGCGATCCGGTAGTCGCCGCGCACGGGTTGCCGGATCCGCGCGACCAGTTCCTGTAGTCGCAGCTCCTCCGCGGACAGTCCCGGATTGATCGCGCCGCCGGACACGTGATGCACGGCCTTGCGCCAACCGCTGCCGGGCGACTTCTTGGCACGCCGCATCGGCACGTCGTCCAGCGACGGCGGCGGACCCGACTGGTACTGCACGCCGGGTTGGTACTGGCCACCTTGCGGGACCGGCGGACGGCCCCATTGCCCCGGGTGCGCGGGAGGCGCCGGCGCGACGCCGCCCGGCGCCTGCCCGCCGACCTGCGGTCCGGCGAAACCGCCGGTTGCTCGGTGTGGTGCTTCGGGCTGCTCGCTGCCCGGCGCCTGTCCGCCCGTGAACGGTGGTGTCCGAGTGGCGTTTTCGTCCGGGGGCGCCTGGTTGCGCCACGGCTCGCCGGGTGCCTGCGGACCCGGCTGTTCGCTGCCCGGTGCTGGTCCGCCGACCGGAGGCGTTGTCCGGGTGGGGGTTTCGTCCGCCCACACCGGTGCCGCGGCATTGCGCCACGGCTCGGCCGGTGCCTGTGGACCCGGCTGTTCGCTGCTCGGCGCCTGGCCGATCGTCGGCGGGGTGTGCCCGGTCGGCCCGACCGTGCCCGTTTGTGCGTACGGTCCGGGCTGTTGCACGGGGCCGTTCTGCGGCGGGGCTTGCCGACCGGATTCGTCGACCGCGCCCTGCTGCATCTCGATCTCGGAGGGCAGGCGATGCCGCCCACTGCTCGACGTACGGCCCGCGCCGGCGTTGGATGACGGGACCCAGTCGGGCTGCCGGCCGGAATCGCGTTGCTGTGGGCCGGATTCCGGGCGTTCGGTGACGCCGGAGGTCGACGGTCCCGTCGGCCAGCCGGAGAGTTGCGGCCCCGCAGCACCATTCGGTCCCTGTTCGGGGGCCGGACCATACGGTCGATCGGACTGTGGTGCACGCAGTGGGTCGGTTGGCGGCGGTCCTTGTTCGGGCGGGATCGAGCTTCCGGCCGGTGCACGGTTCGGGGCCTGTTCCGGCGAGGGACCAGGTGCCGCACCCTGCTCGGCTGCGGGTGGGGCAAACGGTGCGCGGGTAGGCGGCTCGGGAGTTGTTGCCGCGCTAGGCCGTTCGCCAGGTGCGTGTGGTCCGGGGCGGTCCGGCGTCGCCGGAGGTGTCGCGGGGCCCGGTCGTTGGGCAGCGCTCTGCGGGCTCGGTGCTTGCTCGCGCTGCGGTGGGCCTTCGACCCCGCGCGGCGGTGCCGTCGGCGTTTCGAGCCGGGCCGGGGGTGTCTGTTCGGCCGTGGGTGCTGCCGGCCGATCGCCTTGCGGCGGTGGGGGATCGGGCAGCGGCGGACGGCGCTGCGGCGGTGCTGGCGGCGTCGGTTGTTCCGATCGCGTCGGTTGTTCCGGTCGCGGTCCGGCCAGCCAGGGCGGCGGACCACTGGACTCGGGTGCCCGCTGGACCGGGGCGTGTGTCGGTGGAATGGACTCCGGTGCCCGCTGCGGGGGAGCCTGCGGCGCGGGAGTGGACTCGGGCGCGCGCTCGGCGGGAGCCTGCGGGGTCCGGGTCGGCGCGTCCGGCGTGGCCGTCGAGGCCTGCGGCGGCGGGTCCGGCAGCGCGGGCGGCGGCGGTAGCTCTGGCCGGTTCGCCGGTGTGCGCGGGGCCGCGTCGTTGGACACGGACGGCTCGGCGGCGGCCGGGCGCCTGCCCAACGGTTGGAAGGCGGGCAGCGGTGGGCCGGGGTTGCGGGTGGGCAACGCCTGCGCCGGTGCCTCGGTGCGCGGTGCTTCGGCGCGCTGGTGAGGCGCCTCGGTGCGCTGCGCCGGTGCTTCGCCGCGCTGCGGCGGTCCGGCCTGCCACGCGTCGTCCGGCCGCGGCTGGACATAGGCGTCCAGACCCGACTGGCGCCACGGGTCGTCGCGCGGACCTTCGTGCTGAGGCGAGTCCGGGGTGCGCGGAGCGGATTCGGGCGCGCGCTGGCTCGGCTCGTTCGACTGCCCGTCGGCACCGCGCCGATCGTTCTTGTCGCGACGCCACCGCTTGCCGCGTCTGTCTGGACGTCGCTGACTCGGCCCATCGTCGATCACATCGTCGGAGGGCAGATTCTGTACCGGCGCTTCGTAGCCGACCTGCGTGACATCGCTCTCGGACAGCCACGGCGGCAGCATGGGGAGGCCGTCGTTATTGCGACTCATGCCTCCACCTCGCTAGCGCTCGGCTCCGTCATGCCCGTGGGTGCTGCGTTCGAGGTTCGCTCGCTGCGCTCCCTCACGGCATCCCCCTCGATCTGCTCGACCCTGTTACCTGGACAGCGGTCAGTTTACGCGACGTCCGCGTGCCGCAGCGGGGCAGGAGGCCAGGGGCCCGCGGCACCAGATTTCGTGCTCTGAACGGGGCGGAAAGAGTACTGACAGCAGGTGCTGGCATGGGCCATTTTTGCCGGAACCACCCGGTACCGGTAAGCTGGAGCGGCGGTGCACCTATGCGCCGACTGTTTGTGTGTCTAGCGGTCACTTCGACCGACAGATCCATGTAAGCAGAAACAAGCCAAACAAACCAGGTTGAGCGTAACCGGGATCGCGGAGGACATGGCGAAGAAAGACGGGGCCATCGAGGTCGAGGGTCGAGTTGTCGAGCCGCTGCCCAATGCGATGTTCCGGATCGAGCTCGAGAACGGTCACAAGGTTCTCGCGCACATCAGCGGGAAGATGCGGCAGCACTACATTCGTATCCTCCCCGAGGACCGTGTGGTCGTCGAGCTGTCTCCATACGACTTGTCGTGCGGCCGGATCGTTTACCGCTACAAGTGATCGCGTTCGTCGCGGTCATGTCGGCGTGAGTCGGCAACCTGCCCCGGTGTGAGCCGGGAACCGGGTCACAAGACCCACCACAGAGACTTCCCCAGCCGGTTGGGCTGGGGAAAAACTGTGTTCACACCCGTGTGAACCACAACAAGATTGGACGGACGTGAAGGTTCAGCCGAGCGTCAAGAAGATCTGCGAGAAGTGCAAGGTGATCCGCCGTCACGGTCGGGTCATGGTGATCTGCGACAACCTGCGCCACAAGCAGCGCCAGGGCTGATCAAGCGGGGTGTTCGCGCCCCATCGATCACCAGCCGGGCACCGATCACTGATCGGCTTGGCCAACTAAAGAAGAACTCCCAGCTCCAGCCGCACGCTGCGGTATTCCGGTCAGCCCGGAAGGCGTGTGTGCCAACCACCGGTACGGAGGCCGGTGCCCCACACAAGACGAGGGGACGGACAGGGAGCAGACCTCCGCAACCGAAGGAACCTGCCACATGGCACGTCTCATGGGCGTCGATCTCCCGCGCGAAAAGCGCATGGAGATCGCGCTGACCTACATCTACGGCATCGGCCGTACCCGCTCCAAGGAGATCCTCGCGGCCACCGGCGTCAGCCCGGACCTGCGCAGCAAGGACCTCAGCGACGATCAGGTGACGCAGCTGCGTGACTACATCGAAACCTCGCCCGAGCTCAAGGTCGAAGGTGACCTGCGCCGCGAGGTGCAGGCCGATATCCGTCGCAAGATCGAGATCGGCTGCTACCAGGGCCTGCGCCACCGTCGTGGCCTGCCTGTGCGTGGTCAGCGCACCAAGACCAACGCGCGCACCCGCAAGGGCCCGAAGCGCACCGTCGCCGGCAAGAAGAAGTAGGGGATAACCGATGCCTCCGAAGTCCAGGGCCTCCGGCCCCAAGAAGACCCAGAAGTCGCGTCGCCGGGAAAAGAAGAACGTCCCGCACGGACACGCGCACATCAAGAGCACGTTCAACAACACCATCGTGTCGATCACCGACCCGGCCGGAAACGTCATCTCCTGGGCGTCCTCGGGCCACGTCGGCTTCAAGGGTTCGCGCAAGTCGACCCCGTTCGCCGCGCAGCTCGCCGCCGAGAACGCTGCCCGCAAGGCGCAGGAGAACGGCGTCAAGAAGGTCGACGTCTTCGTGAAGGGCCCGGGTTCGGGCCGCGAGACCGCGATCCGTTCGCTGCAGGCCGCGGGCCTCGAGGTCGGCACGATCTCCGACGTCACCCCTCAGCCGCACAATGGCTGCCGTCCGCCCAAGCGTCGTCGCGTCTAGCGGGAAAGGAACAGATAACAAATGGCTCGTTATACAGGCCCCATCACCCGCAAGTCGCGTCGTCTGCGCGTCGACCTCGTCGGCGGCGACCAGGCGTTCGAGCGTCGCCCCTACCCGCCCGGCCAGCACGGCCGCGCGCGGATCAAGGAGAGCGAGTACCTGCTCCAGCTGCAGGAGAAGCAGAAGGCTCGCTTCTCCTACGGCGTCATGGAGAAGCAGTTCCGCCGGTACTACGAAGAGGCCAACCGCCTCAAGGGCAAGACCGGTGACAACCTGCTGCGTCTGCTCGAGTGCCGCTTGGACAACGTCGTGTACCGCGCCGGTCTGGCCCGCACCCGTCGTCAGGCTCGCCAGCTGGTCTCCCACGGTCACTTCACCGTGAACAACCGGAGCGTCAACGTTCCGAGCTTCCAGGTGACCCAGTACGACATCATCGATGTCAAGGAGAAGTCGCTGGGCACGCTGCCGTTCCAGGTCGCGCGCGAGACCGTCGGCGACCGTCCGGTTCCCGGCTGGCTCCAGGTCATCCCGGGCCGCCTGCGGATCCTGGTGCACCAGCAGCCCGAGCGCGCCCAGATCGATGTGCCGCTCTCGGAACAGCTGATCGTCGAGTACTACTCGAAGTAACACGCTGCTACACGGTGTGTGGTCCATCGGATAGATGGACCACACACAACCCCTTAAACGAGGCGTCAAATAGCGGGCGCCCAAACAGGAGGATGATCCTAAATGCTGATTTCACAGCGTCCGACACTGACCGAAGAGGTCGTTGCCGAGAACCGCTCGAAGTTCACCATCGAACCGCTCGAGCCCGGTTTCGGTTACACCCTGGGCAATTCGCTTCGGCGTACCTTGCTGTCCTCGATCCCGGGGGCCGCGGTCACGAGCATTCGTATCGACGGCGTGCTGCACGAGTTCACCACCGTCCCCGGCGTGAAGGAAGATGTCACCGACATCATCCTGAACCTCAAGGGTCTGGTCGTGTCCTCGGAGGAGGACGAGCCGGTCACGATGTACGTGCGCAAGCAGGGCCCCGGCACCGTCACCGCCGGTGACATCGTGCCGCCGACCGGTGTCGTCGTCCACAACCCGGACATGCACATCGCCACCCTGAACGACAAGGGCAAGCTGGAGATCGAGCTCGTGGTCGAGCGCGGTCGCGGCTACGTCCCCGCCGTGCAGAACAAGGCGTCCGGTGCGGAAATCGGCCGGATCCCGGTGGATTCGATCTACTCGCCGGTGCTCAAGGTGACCTACAAGGTCGAGGCCACCCGTGTCGAACAGCGCACCGACTTCGACCGTCTGATCCTGGACGTGGAGACCAAGAACTCCATCAGCGCACGGGACGCGCTCGCCTCGGCGGGTAAGACCCTGGTCGAGCTCTTCGGCCTGGCCCGTGAGCTCAACGTCGAAGCCGAAGGCATCGAGATCGGCCCGTCGCCGGCCGAGGCGGACCACATCGCCTCGTTCGGTCTGCCGATCGAGGACCTGGATCTCACCGTCCGGTCCTACAACTGCCTCAAGCGCGAGGGTGTGCACACCGTGGGCGAGCTCGTCGCCCGCACCGAGTCGGACCTGCTGGACATCCGCAACTTCGGCCAGAAGTCCATCGACGAGGTCAAGGTCAAGCTGCACGCGCTCGGCCTCTCGCTCAAGGACAGCCCGGCGTCGTTCGATCCTTCGTCTGTGGTGGGTTACGACGCGAGCACCGGAACGTGGAGCGACAGCGGCACGTTCAGTGACACCGACGGTGGCGAGCAGGACTACGCCGAGACCGAACAGCTCTAGGCCGCTGGGGTAGGCACCCCGGCTCGGCCTCACACAAGGAGAACAAACAATGCCCAAGCCCAAGAAGGGTGCTCGCTTCGGCGGGTCGGCGTCGCACCAGAAGGCGATCTTCGCCAATCTGGCGACGGCGCTCTTCGAGCACGGTCGAATTTCGACCACCGAGTCCAAGGCCAAGGCGCTGCGCCCCTACGCCGAGAAGCTTGTCACCAAGGCGAAGGGCGGCACCCTTGCCGACCGTCGCGAGGTGCTCAAGGTGATCCGCAACAAGGACGTCGTGCACGAGCTCTTCGCCACGATCGGCCCCTCGTTCGAGGGTCGCGAGGGCGGCTACACGCGCATCACCAAGACGCTGCCGCGTAAGGGTGACAATGCGCCGATGGCCATCATCGAGCTGGTCCGGGAGAAGACCGTGACCAACGAGGCCGACCGCGCTCGCCGGGTCGCGTCGTCCAAGAAGACCGACGCGGCCCCGGCCGCTGATAACGCAGTGGCTCCGGCCGCCGAGGTCGTCGAGGAGACCACTGACGAGGCCGTTGCCGAGACCGCCGAGGTCGAGGCGCCGGCTGCCGATGAGGCCGCTGAGGACAAGAAGGACGCCTGACGTTCGCGTCGGAGTTCTCGAACGAGCCCGCCACCCGATTCCGGGTCGGCGGGCTCGTTCGTATCACCAGGAGATGTTGTGACGGTGGAGGATTCGGTGGATTCTGCGGATGAGTCGTCGACGGACGCGCGGGTGCCCGCCCGTTTCCGGCTCGACATCAGTTACGACGGAACCGATTTCACCGGCTGGGCACGCCAGCCCGGGCTGCGCACCGTGCAGGGTGTGCTGGAGGAATCGCTGAGCAAGGTGTTCCGGGAACCGGTGCAGCTGACCGTCGCCGGGCGCACCGACGCCGGCGTGCACGCGGAAGGCCAAGTCGCGCACTTCGATACGACCGCCGAGGTGGACACGGACAAGCTGGTGCACCGGATGGCGCGGTTCCTGCCGAAGGACGTGCGGATCAAGGAGATTCGGCTCGCGCCGCCCGAATTCGACGCTCGGTTCTCGGCGATTCGCCGGCACTATGTGTACCGGTTGACCACCGCTCGCTACGGCGCCGAGCCGTTGCAGGCGCGCAGCATCGTCGCCTGCCGTCCCGACGTCGACCTCGACGCCATGCGCGCGGCGTCGGGAAAGCTGTTGGGCCTGCACAACTTCGCCGCGTTCTGCCGTCGCCGCGAGGGTGCGACCACGGTCCGCGAACTTCAGCGCTTCGACTGGGCCCGGCACGGGGATCTGCTCACCGCCTATGTCAGCGCGGACGCGTTCTGCTGGTCCATGGTGCGCAGCCTGGTCGGTGCGGTGCTCGCGGTGGGGGAGGGGCGGCGCACCCCGGACTGGGCCGGTTCGCTGCTCACCGAGACCGAACGTTCCAGCTCGGTCACCGTCGCCCCGGCGCACGGACTGAGCCTGGTTGCCGTCGACTACCCCGCCGATGCCGACCTCGCCGCCCGCAACGCGCAGACCAGAGAGGTGCGCACGGTTCCCGCCGGCGACGGCTGCTGTGGCAGCTGAACCCGGCGGTCCGAGGGTTTCGCGGTACCGGAATAGGAACGGCGGCACGGTGGTTCCGCAGAGCATGACAATCGACGGTCTCGGACGGTTCGGTGTGTGGCGGGCGTACAACCTGTTCACTCCGGAAGACGCGCAGGAGCTGGAGAAATCCGGCTATGGAACGCTGTGGCTCGGGTCGTCCCCGCCCGCCGACCTGTCCACCGTCGAGCCGTTGCTCGACGCGACCGAGACCATCAACGTGGGCACCAGCATCGTGAACATCTGGTCCTCGCCCGCGAAGCAGGCCGCCGAGTCGTTCCACCGGATCGAGGCGCGGTTCCCCGGCCGCTTCCTGCTCGGCGTCGGCGCGGGACACCCCGAGCACACCGGTGAATACCGCAAGCCCTACGACGCCCTGGTCGAATACCTCGACGAGCTGGACGAACTGGGTGTCCCGGTCGAGCGCCGCGCCGTCGCCGCCCTCGGCCCGCGGGTCCTGAAGCTGGCCGCGGAGCGCTCCGCGGGCCCGCTGCCCTACTTCGTCCCGGCCACGCACACCGCGCAGGCCCGCGCGACGCTCGGACCGGACGCGTTCATCGCCACCGAACACAAGGTCGTACTGACCGATGATGCGCAACAAGCACATTCGCTCGCCGACGGCATCGTCGGCTTCTACCTCGGCCTCACCAACTACGCCTCGAACCTGACCAGGCTCGGCTTCACCGACGAAGAACTCGCCACCCCCGGCGGCCGCGTCTTCGACGCCGTCATCGCCCACGGCAACGCCGAACAGGTTGTCGCCCAGCTCAACGCGCACCTGGACGCCGGCGGCAGCCACGTCGCGATCCAGGTCCTGAACGACGACTACATCTCCGTCCTGCGCACCCTGGCCCCGCTGCTGAACGCCCACAGCTGAGCAGGACTCCGCAGACTTCCACCGATCGCGCCCCGCACCAGGTTCGACCTTGTGTGGGGCGCTTTTTTGTCGAAATACCTTCTGGTGCAGTGACTTACGGACTCATACGTACGGCTTATCTCTAAGTTATGGCTCGACAACTGAAGCTATGTACCGTTAAACAGTGTCCCGTCAAAGGACGGCTCGATTTCACCAAGAATCAGGTTGGATGCTGTCCGCCCAGGTGGCACCGGCTTTTCGCGATGGAGAACGCGATGACAACATTGAGTACGCCAACTGTCGGAGCCGTGGCCGTGGCGGAGCTGTGCGCAGCCGCGCAGACGCACCGGGAGCACGGGGAGCGGCATGGGACGCTGCATCCAGAGGTGTGGCGGGAACTGGCGGAGTCTCCGCTGCCGCGTGCCGCGCTGCCGACCGAGTTCGGCGGCCTGGAGTGGTCGGCTCCGCAACTGCTGGAGGCGGTGCGCAAGGTGTCCGCCGCTGATCCAGCCGCCGGGTGGGTGGCGGCGATCCATGGCCCGGCCGGAGCGTTTCTGTCCCGTCTGGACCCGTCCGCGGCACAGGACTTCGCCGACCGGCGTCTGGTGGTCGGCGGTTCCTCGATGCCCGTCGGCACCGCTGTCCGGCACGGTGGGCGGGTCCGGCTGCAGGGACGGTGGCCGCTGGTCACCGGCGCGCCGGCTATGACCCTGGCGGCGCTCGCGGCGCCGACGACAGGGCCCGACGGGGTGACGGTGACCCGTTGGTGGCTGGTCCCGTCTTCCGTCGTGAGCATCGAGAATGATTGGGACGCACTAGGTTTACGCGGCAGTGCCTCCTATACCCTCGGCTGCGACACCGAGGTGCCGCTCGCGCACGGCATCGACCTGACCGGGCCGCCGGCGGTCGACGCACCGATGTTCCGATACCCGCTCTACGCTCTGCTGGCCGGTTGCATCGCGGAGGTCGCGCGGGCGACCGCTGACCGCGCGCTCGCCGCCTTCACCGAACTGGCCGTCGGCATTCGCACCCGCTACGGGGCTGGACCGCTGGCCGAGCAGCCCATCGCACAGGCGGCATACGCCCGTGCCCACGGCCAAGTGCGGGCTGCGGTGGCTTTGCTCGACAGTGCGACGACGGCCGCGTGGATCAGCGCGCAGGCCGGTCCGGTCCCCACCGAGCAGGTGGCGCTGCTGCGCTCGGCCTGCTGTCAAATGGTCGATACCGCGGAGCGGGCGTGCCGCGAGCTGTTCGACGCCGCCGGCTCTGCGGCGATCCATCGGCGCAACGGGCTGGAGGGGTGCTGGCGCGACGCCGTCGTGATCTCCCGCCACGCCTTGGTCGCCGCCCGCGGCCGGCAGCTCGTCGGCGCCCATCACCTCACCTCGCGGGTGGCGAAGGACCTGTGACGTCGCGGTACGAGCCCGCCCCGGGTGCGTTCATACCCCGCGCCACCTCGTCCGGGCGCGAGTCGGTGGCGCTCCCCATCGTGGTGTCGGCTCGCCGGTGCGGACGCGCCACGCCCCCACCGCGGGCACCGTCGGCGTGGATGCTGGTCGCGCTGTGTCTCGGCGGCGCCCTGGTCACCTTCGACAACACCGTCGTCACGGTCGGGTTGCCGCAACTGCAGGAGCGACTCGGCATCACTGCCGGGCTGGGGCCGTGGATCGTGGACGCCTACGTCCTGGCCTGCACGGTATTGCTGCTCACCGGCGGCGCACTCGCCGACCGGTGGGGTGCTCGGCGGATGTATCTGAACGGGACCTGGTTGATCGCCGCGGGGTCGGCGCTGTGCGCGGTCGCAGACTCGGCGGGATTGATCATCGCCGGCCGGGTGCTCCAGGGGGTCGGCGCGGCCGCGGTCATGCCCGGGTCGCTGTCGTTGCTCAAAGCCGGCTATGCGGACGGCCGCAGGCGGGCTCGCGCGCTCGTCATCTGGACGACGGTCGGGAGCACCGCCGCCGTGGCGGGGCTGGTCGTCAGCGGTGTCCTCGTCTCCGCCTTCGGATGGAGAAGCCTGTTCTGGGCAAACCTGGCGCTGGCCCTCGGCACGGTGATCCTGTCCAGGCGGTGCCTGCGCGAGACCCTGACCGTGCACAACAGTCTGAATCTGTTGAGCCAGACCGTATTCCTGGCGGCGCTGACGGCATTCGTGGCGGGGGTGATCCAGTGGGGTGCGGTACCGGACTCGGCGGCGGGACCGGTGCTCATCGCGGTCGGCGTGCTGCTCGCCATTGCCTTCGTCGCGGTCGAACGGCGTTACCCCAACCCCGCGCTGCAGCTGTCCCTGCTGCGGCATCCGCAGGCGCGCGCCACCGCGGTGGTGGCGTTCGTGGTCAATTTCGGCTTCTACGGGCAGCTCTTTCTGCTGGCCGGATTTCTCCAGCGGGTAGCGGGGTTCTCGCCCTGGCAAACAAGTTTGGTGATCACGGTGGAGGCCGCCGGTGCGGTGTTAGGCGCGCCGTGCGGCAGTTGGATCGCACAGCGATCGTCGACCAACGCCGCCATGCTGACCGGTCTGCTGGTCATCGCTGGTGCATTGCTCTTCATGGCGGCCGGCGTGTGGTCGCATGCGCTGTGGCTGGTTGCTGGAACGTCATTCCTCGTCGGTCTAGGTGTCGACATCGCGATCACGTCGGCGACCGCGGGCCTGCTCCGGGTCGCCGCCGCAGGCCACACCGGGGCGGCTTCGGCGCTGCTGACCATGGCCAGGCAGCTCGGCAGCGTGATCGGCGTGGCCGTGCTTGGCGTAGCCGGGACGGCGGGCACCTCGGCGGCCGGATTCTGCCGCGCGCTGATCATTGCCGCGCTGGGCTGTGCGGGTGCGGCGTTGCTCGTTCGGCGTGCCCGGGGAGCGCGCCCCGCGCCGGTTCGGCAACCTGTACACGATCTCCGGAAAGCACAGGGTGCGAAATGAAGATATCCATCCGCGTCAACAACGATCTGCCCTACGAAGAACTCCTGCGGCTGGCTTCGGCCGCCGAAGCCGCAGGCGTAGACCAGCTTTGGCTATCGCACGATCTGCTGCTCCGGTCCGCTCCGGTACTGATCGGCGCCCTCGCCGCGCGTACCGAGCGCATCCGACTCGGTATCGGCATCATGAATCCGTACACCGTGCACACCACCGAGATCGCGATGGTGGCAGCCACCGCCCAGGAGATCTCCGGCGGCCGATTCGCCCTGGGGGTGGCCGCCGGCGCGACCGACTTCCTCGGCTGGGCCGGGCTCGAGCGACGCCGGCCGATGATGACGGTGCGGCAGTCGGTGACGGCCCTGCGCGCTCTGCTCGGGCATTCCGACATAGCCGAAGCCGATCTACCGGACTGGTGGGGCGAGTCGAGCTCGCTGCGTTTTCCCCTTACCAGCCCAGTGCCCGTGTACGTCGGGGCGACGGGACCGCGGATGCGTCGGCTGGCCGGTCAGGTCGCCGACGGGGCGCTCCCGCTGCTCTCCCGTCCGGATCTGTACGGCACGATCAGCGACGATATCTACGCGGGCGTGCGGGACGCCGGCCGGGACGCCGCGGCGTTCGACCTACCTGCGTGCATCTGGGTATCGGTCGGCGAGCGCGGTGCCGCGCGGCGGGCGCTGGCCGAGAAGCTCGCCTATTACGGCCAGTCCTTCTCGCCGGATCACCTGGCGCCGTCGGGTCTGGCGCCATCGGACTTCCACGCGGCCGGAAGATACGCTCGCGCAGGGGATCTCGGCAAGGCCGTGGAATTCATCGATGGCCGCATGATGAGCCTGGCTGTCGTCGGGTCACCCGACGAGGTGATCGAGGGTTGCCTCGAGCTGCATCGGCTCGGCGCCCGGCACATCTCTTTCGGTCCACCACTCGGCCCCGATCCGCTCCGGGCACTGACGGAACTGGGGCGTTCGGTCATCCCGGCGCTACGTTCGGCCGTTCCCGCACTGCGTTTGGTGTGAGCGGTCGTCCCCGCACTGTGTTCGGCGGCCGCGACCAGCGGAAGTTCGCCCGTGCGATCGTCCTAAGGGACTGTAAGGATGCGACTCGGAGCGTTCCCCAGCGGCTGTGACAGCAGACACACTCGATCTCGGCTGACGCGCTGATGCGTCGAAGAAGGAGATCTTGTGACTACGACACAGCCCGTGAGCGAGCGGCGGGTCGTCGCGAACGTGCTTCGCGGATCGATCGGCAACCTGGTCGAGTGGTACGACTGGTACGTCTATGCGGCGTTCAGCGTCTACTTCGCGAAAACGTTCTTCCCCAAGGATGATCCGACCGCGCAGCTGCTCTCCACGGCCGCTGTTTTCGCCGTCGGCTTCCTGATGCGCCCGATCGGCGGCTGGCTGCTCGGCCGCTACGCGGACAAGTTCGGCCGCCGCTCCGCGCTGACGCTGTCGGTGACGGTGATGGCCGCCGGTTCGCTGCTGATCGCGGTGACTCCCGGCTACCAGACGATCGGCCTCGCCGCGCCGGCCATTCTGCTGATCGCCCGGCTGCTGCAAGGACTTTCGGTCGGTGGTGAGTACGCCACCAGCGCGACCTATCTGTCCGAGGTCGCCTCGTCGGGCAAGCGCGGGTTCTACTCGAGCTTCCAGTACGTCACCCTGGTCGCCGGCCAGCTGGTCGCGCTCGGCGTGCAGATCATCCTGCAGCAGTTCCTGACCAGCGCGGAAATGAACAACTGGGGCTGGCGGATCCCGTTCTTCATCGGTGCCGCGGGCGCGCTCATCGTGATGTGGCTGCGGCGCAGCATGGACGAGTCCGAGCAGTTCCGGGCCGCGGCCGCGGACCCGGAGAACCGGGTCTTCGTCACCGACGGCATCGCGGAGCACGCCTACCAGTACGGCAAGGACAAGGCCGCCGAGTCGGCCGCCGCACAGCGCGGCGAGCCGAAGCCGCCGCCCGCGCGTGGTTCGCTGCGCATGCTGCTGCAATACCCGCGCGAATGCCTGCTGGTGATGGGCCTGACGCTCGGCGGCACGGTCGCGTTCTACACGTACACGACGTACATGCAGAAGTTCATGATCAACACCTCGGGCATCTCCAAGGGCACGGTCGCGTGGATCAACTTCATCGCCCTGCTCGTGTTCGTGGTGCTGCAGCCGCTGGCGGGCGCGTTGTCCGACCGGATCGGGCGGCGCAAGCTGCTCATCTTCTTCGGTGTCGCGGGCACGCTGCTCACCGTGCCGATCATGACCGTGCTCGCGCACACCACGAACGTGCTGGCCGCGTTCGCGCTGATGATGCTGGCCCTGGTGATCATCACCGGCTACACCTCGATCAACGCCATCGTGAAGGCGGAGCTGTTCCCGACCAAGATCCGCGCGCTCGGCGTCGGCCTGCCGTACGCCCTGACCGTCGCCATCTTCGGCGGCACCGCGGAGACCATCGCCCTCGCGCTGAAGAAGGCAAACCACGAGTCGGTGTACTTCTGGTACGTGGCGGGCTGCATCCTCGTCTCGCTGGTCACCTACTTCTTCATGCGGGAGACCTCGGCCTCCTCGACCATCGAGGCCGAGGGAACCGGCGATACCGGGGTCGTCGAGCCGGAACACCGGCTGACCACTGCGTGAGCATCGGCCCGGCGCCCGCGCCGATCGACCCGCTGTGGGACGATCGGCGCGTGCGGCTTGCGGTGGTCGAAGATGACGACGGCGTCGGGGACGCGCTGGTCGAGGCGCTGAACGCCCGGGGCTACCGGGCCGAGCGCAAGCGACGCGGCGCGGATCTGCTGACGGCGCACCGCGGTTATGACGCGGTCATTCTCGACCTCGGCCTGCCTGACGCGGATGGTCTGCAGATTCTGCGGCAGCTGCGCGAAGTGAGTCAGGTGCCGGTGCTGATTCTGACCGCGCGCAGCGACGAACGGTCGATCGTGCGCGGCCTGCGCGGCGGTGCGGACGACTACATCGTGAAGCCGCCGCGGATCGCGGAATTGATGGCCAGGCTCGAGACCGTCACCCGGCGCGCGGCCGCCGCGGCGCAACCGGCGCAGGAGGTGGTGGTCACCGGGGACGTGCGGGTGGATCTCCAGGCGCGGGCGGTCGAGGTGGGTGGCGAGCCGATCACGTTGACCCAGAAGGAATTCGAGCTGGTGCAGGCGCTGGTCGAACGGCCCGGCGCGGCGGTGAGCAGGCAGCAGCTGATGGATCGGATCTGGGGCGACGCGTTCGTCGCGGTGTCGCGGTCGCTGGACGTGCACATGACCGGCCTGCGCGCCAAGCTGAATCGGCCGGGGCTGATCACCACGATTCGTGGCTACGGGTATCGGTGGGGGCAGTGACCGGGGACAGGGTATGCGGCGCCGGCTACTCATCGCGCTGACCGTGTTCGCCGCGATCGCGGTGCTGGCGTTCGCCGTCCCGCTGTCGCTGACGGTGGCGACAAGCCGGACCCAGCAGTTGGTGCTCGCCCGGTCCGGCGACGCCGACCGGTTCGCCACGCTGGCCGCCGCCGCATCGACCGGGGGTGACAGTCGTGCGTTGTCGGATGAGGTGGGTCGCTATCACGAGCTGTATGGCGAGAACGTGCTGGTAGTCGATGCCAAGGGCGCGACGACCGCCAACGGCGGCGCGAACCTCGATGACCCGGGAATCGGTGCCGCGGTGGCGGCGGCCCGGCGTAATCAGCGCCCGCACGCGGTGGACCAGCTGACGCCGTGGGGCGCGCCGACCATGCTCGTCGCGCGTCCGGTCGGCACCGGAGTGCAGGTCAGCGGCGCGGTGGTGATCGAGGCGTCGACCGCGCGGGCGCGCGCCGACATCGCGCGGACCTGGGCGTTGATCGTGCTCGGCGGTGCGATCGCGATGGCGCTGTTCACTTTGCTCGCACTGACGTTGAGTCGCTGGGTGCTGCGACCGTTGGCGGCGCTGTCGCACTCGGTCGCCGATCTCGCCGCGACCGTGCCGAAGCCGCGGGCTGAGACGATTGCCGCGAAACATCCCTTGTCCATCGCCAGTCATCACGGTGGTCCGCCGGAAATGCGTGCTGTCGCGGAATCTTTCGACGCCATGGCGCTGGCGGTCGCGGATTCGGTTGACGCGCAACGGCAGCTGGTCGCCGATACCGCCCACGCCATGCGAAACCCGTTGGCCGCCCTGATGATTCGGCTTGACTCGCTGGAGCATGCGATACCCGGCAACGCGGCCGGCACCTTTCGCAGCGCCAGCGCGGAGGTCGAACGGCTGACCGCACTGCTCGACGGTCTGCTCGCGCTCGCCTCCGCCGAAACGCCGGATGCTTTCGACCTGGCCGAGTTCGGCGAGGCCGATGATCATTGCGACGCAGTGCAAGTGGTCGCCGATCGCTTCGACGCGTGGCACTCGGCCTTCGAGGCGGCGGGGCAGGAACTGCACGTCAGTCCGTCCATCGAACACGCAGACGTCGCCGTCCCCGCGGACGTGCTGGCGCAGATTCTCGATGTGCCGCTGAGCAATTCGTCCCGCTACGCAGGAACCGGCACCCGCACCGTACTCACCGTCGCCGCCGAACCGGGCTGGGTCACCCTGACCGTCCAGGACAACGGCACCGGTGTGCCCACCGACGAACTCGATCGGCTCACCACCCGCTTCTTCCGCGGCTCGACAGCCGTCAGCGGCGGCTCCGGCCTCGGTCTCCCCATCGCCGCCGCCCTCGCACAAGCCCGCGGCGGCACTCTCGCCGTCGCATTGATCGCCCCGCACGGCCTCGCCGTGCACATCCGGTTACCTGCGGCGGAGGCCGTATGACGAAGCGCGGCAATTCGTCCCACCGGCATCGGCGCGGCCGCCGCGCGGCGGCTGGTCGCCGAGGGTGCGGCAGTGGTGCTGTGTGGCGTGCGGCGGCCGTGCAGCCGCGCTATGGACGGCGGGCGGACAACGACGGAGCGTGGGATGGCCACGCCTGGATAGCCGTTGGCCGGGGACGTGTGACAGAGCGAAACCTGTTGTTGCGAGCGGCATTCGGCAGCAGACGCCGATTCGAGGTGTCATGGTGCTGATAGGTCGGCGGGGCTTTCTGGCGCTGAGCGGAATGGCCGCTGCGGCGGGCATTGTCGGGTGCGGGCCGAGTGGCGGCGGGCCGGTCGTGCGGCTGGCGTCGGGCGAAATCGGCGGGTTCTATTACGCGTTCGCCGGATTGCTCGCCGCTGCGGCGGCCCGATCGGGTGACGTGCGGATCGAGCGGGTGATCACCTCGGGTTCACAGGAGAACCTGACCTTGCTGGCGCACGGACGGGTGGATGCCGCTCTGGCACTGTCGGATTCGGTGCGCGACACGACGGATCAGGTGGCGCTCGGCCGGGTGTACGAGAACTACTTGCAGCTGGTGGTGCGCTCGGACAGCTCGATCGGGAGCGTCGCGGAGCTGCGTGGCGCACGGGTGAGCCTGGGCGCGGAAGGATCGGGGGCCGCCTCGACCGGCGACCGGATCCTGCGGGTCGCCGGCCTGGATCCCGAAGTGGACGTGCAGGTTTCGCATCGCCCGCTGCGCGAGGCGGTGGCGGAGTTGGCATCCGGGCAGGCGGACGCGCTGCTGTGGGCCGGCGGCGTCCCGACGAGCGTGCTCGAGATCCCCAAGCGGATGCGGCTGGTGGACATGGGCGAACTGGCCGCACCGATGCGTGAGCGGTTCGGACCGGTGTACGACCGGGTGGAGATCCCCGCCGACGCCTATCCCGGCGGCGTCGCCGTGCACACCATCGGAGTGGCGAACTTCCTGCTCGCCGCCGCGTCCCTGCCCGACGACGTCGCCGCGTCGATCGTCGAGCTACTGGTCTATCAAGCCGATTCGCTGGTGCCGACCGAAGCCGCGGGCACCCAGTTCCTGGACGGCCGCTCGCTCATCGGCACCGCGCCCGTCCCGCTGCACCCCGGCGCCGCCGAGGTCTATCGCCGCTGGCACGGCTGACCGCTCGGTCAGGAGCGAACCAGCCGGGCGATCGCGTCGGTCGCCTCTTTGATCTTCGCCTCGGCCTCGGGCCCGCCCGCCACCGCGGCGTCGACCACGCAGTGACTGATGTGGTCTTCGAGCAGCCCCATCGCCACCGCCTGCAGCGCCTTGGTCATCGCGGAGACCTGGGTGAGGATGTCGATGCAGTACTTCTCCTCCTCGACCATCCGCTGCAGTCCGCGCGCCTGACCCTCGATGCGCCGCAGCCGCTTGAGGTAGTCGTCCTTCGCGGTGATGTAGCCGTGCGCGGCGTGATCGTGCGCGGTGTGGTCCTGGGGGGTGGTGGTCACGGCGTCTCCTCGCTGGCTGCCGGTCTGCGGGCGAACCGGATTAATACCCCCCTAGGGTACAGTTATCCGGCTCGCTTGTCAGGCGGGCGCTCATAAGGCTCGAGCTGCCGGTCGTCTGGAGTTTCGGTCCCCCTCGAGCGGCCGTCGCGTCGAGACGAGAGAATCGGTGCATGAGTTCGCATGCCAAGCCCGCGCTCGCCGTCATCGGCGGCAGCGGCTTCTACGATTTCTTCGACAACGAGGCGACCCACGTCGAGGTAGAAACCCCCTACGGCGCGCCGAGCGCGCCGATCGCGGTCGGCGAGGTGCAGGGCCGCCCGGTCGCGTTCCTGCCGCGGCACGGCAAGAATCACGAATTCGCCCCGCACACCCTGCCGTACCAGGCCAACATGTGGGCGCTGCGTTCGCTCGGCGTGCGCCGGATCTTCGCGCCGTGCGCGGTGGGCAGCCTGCGCGCGGACTGGGGTCCCGGCACGGTCGCCGTGCCGGATCAGCTGGTGGACCGCACTTCCGGTCGTCCGCAGACCTATTTCGACGGCGGTGGCGTGCACGTCTCGTTCGCCGACCCGTACTGCGACGACCTGCGCACCGCGACGATCAAGTCCGCCGACGACGTGCTGCCGATGAAGGGCGCGGGCACGATGGTCGTCGTGCAGGGCCCCCGATTCTCCACCCGGGCCGAGAGCCGCTGGTTCGCCGGGCAGGGCTGGGACCTGGTGAACATGACCGGCCACCCCGAGGCCGTGCTCGCCCGGGAACTCGAGATGTGCTACGCCGCAGTCGCTTTGGTGACCGACCTGGACGCGGGCCTGGAAGAGGGCAGCGGCGTGCACGCGGTGGACGTGTTCGCCGAGTTCAAGCGCAACCTGGTGCCGTTCAAGGACCTGATCCGGCGCTCGGTGGCCGCAGTCACCGAGACCGACACCTGCGATCGGTGCCGCGTTCATACCGGGGTGTCGCTGCCGTTCGAGCTACCCTGACCCAGGCGGGGGTGCCGAACAAGGGTGCGGTGAATGAGAGTGCTGATCACCGGCGCGGCCGGTTTCCTCGGAACACACGTGCGCAAGGCCGTGTCGTCGGCCGGGCATGAGGTAGTCGCCATCGACCTGATGCTCGCCGCGGTGCACGGGCCGGACGCGGATCCGCCAGACGGCGTCGCGCGGGTGGACGTGCGCGACGCCGACGCGCTGGCGCCGCTGCTCGCGGGCGTCGACGTGGTCTGTCATCTGGCCGCGGTCACCGCGGGCACCGGCCCGGCCGACTTCGCCACGCACAACGATCTCGGCACCGCGGCGCTGCTCGGCGCCATGGAGCGGGCCAAGGTGCGCCGGCTGGTGCTGGCGTCCTCGATCACCGTGTACGGCGAGGGGCGGTATCGAAGCGCGCGCGGCGGGCCGTTCTTCCCGGGACTGCGCAGGCGCGCGGATCTGGATCGGGGCATGTTCGATCATCGCGCGCCCCGCACCGGTGACCTGCTGACCTGGGAACCGGTGAGCGAGGACGCGCCGCTGCGCCCGCGCGACAGCTATGCCGCGAGCAAGGTGGCGCAGGAAAACTACGCCTTCGCTTGGGGATTGAACGTCGGCGGCGCGGTGACGGCGCTGCGGCTGCACCAGGTCTACGGCGAGGGCGCGCGGGCCGGAATGGTGGGTCAGGTGCGGGCCGCGCTGGACGAGGGCCGGGCGCCGCACGTGTTCGAAGACGGCGGGCAGGTAAGGGATTTCGTGCATGTGCGCGATGCCGCCATGGCGGTGCTGGCGGCGGTCGAGCAGGCGCTGCCCGGGTTCGTTCCGCTGAATATCGCGTCGGGGCGGCCGATCACGCTGTGGGAGGTCGCCTCGATCATGGCCAAGGCGTGCGGTGGTCCGGCGCCGATCGTCACCGGGCAGTACCGGCTCGGTGACGTGCGCCATTTCGTCGCCGATCCCGAACGGGCCAGGCGGACACTGGGTTTCACCGCGATGGTGGCGCCGCGGGTCGGGCTGGCCGAGTTCGCGGCTCCGGTGCGGGCGGCGGCCGGCTGACCGGTCAGCTGTGCGGCCAGTCGACGATGTCCAGCTGGACCAAGGCGAATTCGGGTGTCGGCGTGCCGGTGGTACCGCTGGGGAGCGGGGACGCGGCCAGGTCGGCGACGAGCCAGTCGCCGGTGTCGGTGGCCATGCGCACCCCGGGGATCGTCACCCGCTCGGCGCCGGATCGGATGTCATTGCGGGCGCGAACTATTCGATGCCGGTCGGCCGGGTGGGGCACCGTGCGCTCGTCGGTGCCGCGGCCCCAGCGCAGTCCGGGGACGGGTTCGGTGACCCAGCGGACCAGGCGCACCTGGGCGAGATCGACTATCGCGAGGTAGAGGTTCGGTTGTGCGCCGCGCAGCAGGTCCAGGGTTGCCGCTTCGAAGGATTTCCGCTGCGGTGCAACACTGTCGGTGACGTCGACGGCCAAACCGAGCCAGCGGTAACGGTTCTCGTCGGGATTGCGGGCGGCGAGCAGCAGCGTGCGCGGTCCGGTGCGCCCACGCACGGTCGCTGTGTCGAGCCAGCGGTCGCCGGGCTCCGACCTGGCCAGGGTGGCGACGAGATCCAGTGCACCGTCGAATCGTTCGATGAGTTCGAAGGATTCCGCGCCGATCCACACGATGTGGTCCGGCTCGAAATGCGGGCCGAGGTCGTGTGGGAGCGCCTCGATCCGCCGGGCGCGCGCGTCGACGCCGAACGCGGCCACGCCGACCGGTGGCGGTGGCTCGCCGGTGCCGACCCACAGGCGGACGGCGTGTACCCGGTTGTCCGGTCCGTGCAGCGGCACCACCAGGATGCGCTGGCCCGACCAGTTGTGCCGGGACTGTGGCAGCTGCTGGTCGATGCTCGAACCGGTGGTGTAGGCGGTGGCGACGAGGGGCTGTAGTCGCGTGGATACCGCGCGCTGGAACGACTTCCACTCGCGCGGTGCCGTGCCGACGGCGAGCAGCGACCACGTATCGACGTGTCCGAGCGTTTCGATGAGCAGCCAGCGCCCGAGTATCACAAATCCCCCTCCCGAGTCGAACACTATGCCACGGTCAGGCCGATAGCCAGGCCATATCGTGCCTGATTCGGCCGCGCGGACCGCGCGAGGGGTCCGCTTGCGCGGTCAGCGCACGAAGTCGGCGGTGTGTGCGCGCGCCCACTGCTCGAAGGTGCGCGGTGCGCGTCCGGTGACTTCTCGCACGGTTGGGTACAGCGTCTCTTCGTCCAAGGTGCCGTCGGCGAAGAAGCTCAGGAAGGCGTCGACGTAATGCTGCGGCATGGTGGCCGCCAGCTCGGCCCTGGTCTCTTCGGTGGTGAGTCCGTGTGCGACGAGTTGCCGATCCAGAACCGCTGCGAGCAAGGCGATTTGGTCGGCAGGCAGCAGCGCTTGCGGGCCGGTCAATTCCAGGATCCGGCCGTCCAGATCCGCGTCGGTGAGGGCCCGGGCGGCGACCGCGGCGATGTCGGCGGGATCGATCGCGCCGACCCGGACGTCGGGGAACTGCACCCGCACCACGTCGCCGACCGCGAGCTGGGGGAGCCAGCGCAGCGCGTTCGACATGAACGAGCGCGGGCGCAGGAACGTCCACGCCAGCTCGGATTCGCGCACCGCCTGTTCGGACAGGGTCATGTAGCGGGAGACCGCGTTGTCCAGGTCCTGCAATGCCGCCGCGGCGCTCGACAGCAGCGCAACCCGTTGCACCCCGGCCTTTTTCGCGCGGTCGAGCAGGTCGGCCCGGTTGTCGTAGCCCGGCAGCAGGAACAGCGCGCGCACGCCGTCCAAGGCGTCGGCCATGGTCTCCGGGCGGTTCAGATCGCCTTTCACCGCCTCGACGCCGGCGGGCAGCGTGGCGGTCGCGGGATCGCGCACCAGCGCGCGCACCTGGGCGCCGGACTCGCTCAGTGCTGCCACCAGTTCGCCGCCGATGGTTCCGGTCGCACCGGTTACCAAGATCATTTCGTCTTCCTTTCGCCGCATCGGCGTGTGCCACGGGCAGTCTATTGACGGCCTCCGCCCGGCCGCGCCCGTTACGCTCACGCGGTGGACACTCCGTTGCGACTCGAGGTAATCGTGGCCAGCGTACGTCCGGAGCGGTTCGCTCCGGTGGTCGCCGACTGGTTCCTGCGCACAGTAGGCGCGCACGCCGAGTTCGATACGGGCGTCATAGATCTGGCAGACACCCACCTGCCGACCGACCTCACCGACACCCCCGAGGCCACCGCCTATCGCACCCGCCTGGCCGCCGCCGACGCCTTCGTCGCCATCACCTCCGAGTACAACCACGGCTACCCGGCGTCCCTGAAGACTGCCTTCGACACTGCCAAACAAGAATGGCGCGCCAAGCCCATCGGCTTCGTCTCCTACGGCGGACTCTCCGGCGGCCTCCGCGCAGTTGAACAACTGCGTCAGGTGGTAGCCGAGATCCACATGGTCTCGATCCGCGAAACCGTCAGCTTCCACCAAGCGAAGAAGCAATTCGACGCGTCCGGCGAAACCCACGACGGTGCCGCCATCGACGCCTCGGCCCGCATGCTCCGCCAGTTGGCTTGGTGGGCAAGAACCCTGCGCACCGCCCGAACAACCGACCCGTACCCCGGCTGATCCGCACCCCCGCGCACCATCCACCCGTCTGCGCACGAATCACCTTGTCGCGCACGAAATCGCTGGCCACTTCGTGCGCACCTCGCCAAAACATGCGCGGCGCACCTGGCCCACCCCTTGAGTGGCGTTGCCACGCGCAGCGCACCGATCTGCGGCCCGCGCACTACTGTGGTTGCTGCGCACAGGTTGCGCGGACGCGCATGTAATTGCCGGCGATTTGGTTAGCGCCACAATGAAACGTGCGCCGCGTGGCCGCACCCGTGCGCGACTCGCCGAAGGTCGCTGTGGGCGGCCGGGCAACGGAGTGCCTATCGGTCCGCAGCGCACAGGTTGTGCGGACGCGCACGAAATCGCTGGCGAATTCGTGCGCGGCGCAACAGGATGTGCGCGGTGTCAGCCCGCGCTGGGCACCGGGGCGCCGCGGCGGCCGCGGGGGTGGCCGATGTAGGTGGCTTCGCGGGGGATGGAGACGAGGGTGAGGTCGACCTGGGCGGTGCCGGTGCGCAGGATGACGTGGTTGCCGATCGCTTGGGGCTGGTGGATGGACAGGTCGGGGCGGGTGGCCGGCCAGCCCATCGGGTCGCCGGTGACGTAGATCGTGGTGACGCCGGCGTGTGGGGCGGGGGCGAGGACGCCGTCGACGACGGTGGCGGTGAAACCTGCGTCGGACTGGTGGGTTTCGACGGCGAGGGTGAGTCGCTCCGGGTTGCCGATGGTGGTGACGAGGTTTTCCCAGGCGTGCGCGCGGTCCGTGCGGATGAGGATGCGTTCGCCGACCGCGAGGGCGCGGAACACCAATTGCTGTGCGAGATAAAGCTCTCCGGCCACGTAGACCGTGGAGATGCCCGCGCCGACGATGCGGACCGCGACGCCATTGCCCTCATCGTCGGAGCCGATCAGCTGACCGCAGCCCGAGGACGGCAGGTGCAGGGCGTCGATCACGTCGATCGGGTATTCGCTCATCGGGACGGTGGCGTCCACGCCGGGCACGGCGAGCGGCAGGTGCGCGAGCAGTCCGTCGCGGTGCCGTCCGTTCATCGACACCATGCCGGAGAGCTTGCTGCGCTCCGGCAGTTCCCGCGCGGTCAGCCGCCATGCGGCGCCGATGCTCACCGACTCGGCCGAACTACCCGGCCGCAGCCGGACCGCGACCGTGGTGCCACGCGACGGGGCAACCCACAGCTGCGCGAGCAGGTCCGAGCCGAGCCGCTTCGGGTCGACGGCCATGCCGATGTTCACGCTGTTGCCGATTTCGGCATAGCGCCAACGATGTTCGAGGGTGCGCGGGTCGAATCCGCTGGTGATCTGCAGGACCGCCTTGCGGATTTCCGGCGCGGTCAGGATGCGGGCGTTGCAGTCGGCGTCTTCCAATGCGCGCATGATGCGCTGGGTCGCGATGGTCACCGCGCGAGACGCGCCCTCCGCACCGCCGCCACGTCGGGCCGCCGCCTCCGGACAGGCGACCGCGTCGAAGCTGATCGCCAACCACACCGTGCGATGCGCGGTGGCGGGCAGCGGACCGAGCAGCGATTCGTAGATCTTGCCCGCGGGCGTGCCCGACCTGCTGCGGTGCCCGTGGCTGACGATATCGATGCCGCTGAGCAGGATGTCGTGCTGGTTGAGGCATTTCGCCAATTCCGGCAGCGGAAGCAGGTGCGAGGCGTGCACGGTGTTGCGGGCGATCCGAGTCAGCCCGCCGGGAGGCGCGAGCACCTCGACCACCGTGACAACCCGGCTGCCCTCCCAGTACAGCCCGAGCGAACGCCCGTCGGTGCCGCGGAAGTCGACGGTCTGGCCGATCGTGTACTCACGTTTGGTGACGTAGCGCCACCAGGTCGCGATCCAGTCCAGCACCGTGCGCTTGGCGATCGGGATCAGCGGAATCAGCGCGACGACGATGCCCACCCCGAGCGCGATCAGCGGCTGCAGCCCGGCGATCAACGCCACTACCCCCGCGATAAAGCCGATGACCTGCGCAATCAACAGATTCTGCAGCGAGATTCGGCCAAGGAGCGGCCGTGGTCCCGCCCCGGCAGGTTCCGCCATCGTCGTCCCCCAAGTACCCGGTGTCGGCCGATTAGGAGTGGCCGAGCTGAACAAGAGTCCTCGGGAACTGTACTGTGTTGCGCGAACGTGAGCACTGTTCGGGGGAGGAATAATGCCTTCAAAACCCACCACTCGGTGGCAGGTCAGCGGCTACCGCTTTCTGGTCCGCCGGATGGAGCACGCCCTGGTCCGCCGGGACGTGCGAATGCTGCACGACCCGATGCGCTCGCAGTCGCGGGCGTACGCGGCCGGGCTGGTTTTGGCGATCGTTGTGTTGGCTGGTTGTGGTGTCTTGGCGCTGCTGCGTCCGCAAGACAAAATCGGGGACAAGAAGATTCTGATCGCGAAGGAATCCGGCGGCGTCTATGTGCAGATCGACGACGTCGTTTACCCGACCCTCAACCTCGCTTCGGCTCGCTTGGCCGCCGACGACTCGTCCAAGCCGACGATCGTCAAAGATTCCGAGCTCGGTAAGAAGCCGCGCGGCCAGCTGATCGGTATTCCGGGTGCGCCCAGTTCGTTGATCTTCGACAAAGCAGGCAAGGGGCGGAGCTGGACCGTCTGCGATTCGTTGAAGACCGACGGCAGCGACGACCGCACCACCTCGGTGCTGATCGGCGACCTCGAGCTCAACGACAAGGCGTCGGCCATGGGCCGGGATCAAGGTCTGTTGGTGAAGGGCAAGAACGCGACGTATCTGGTGTGGAACAACACGCGCGCTCGGGTCGACATGAACGACCCGTCGGTCACTGTTCCGCTGAAAGTTCGCGGCGCGATTCCGCGGCCGATCAGCGAAGGGCTGCTGAACTCGATCCCCGAGGTGAATCAGATCGTGCCACCGAAGATCGATGATCCGGGTGGGACGCCCAGCTACCCCATCAATAATTTGAAGATCGGCACGGTAGTCCAGATTGCCGGCAAGGCCGATCAGAACGCCGTCATCCTGCGCGACGGTTTGCAGCCGATCAGCCCGCTGACCGCCGCCATCATCCGCAGCTCGCAGCCGAGCTCGGACCACGGCACGGCCATCGGTGACTTCGAGGCGGCTCGCGCGCAGCCCTCGCGGACGTTGAAAGTGGATACCTATCCGGATGTCGCACCCGCGATCATCCAGACAAACTCGCGTCCGGTGAGCTGCTTGTCGTGGAAGCCGATTGCCGGAGCCGCGGGCAACGCCGATGTCGCTGTGCGTGCCGAATTGGCCGTCATCGACGCCACCGACCTGCCGATGCCGAAGAGCGCCAAGCTGGTCCCCCTCGCGCAGGCCGACGGCAACGGTGACAACGTCGACTCGGTGTATTTCAAACCGGGCTCAGGCGCCTTCGTCCAGACCACCGGCATCGAAGTCGACAGTCGGCGCAAGGACAGCCTGTTCTACGTCTCCGACACGGGCGTTCGGTATGGCATCAAGAACAAGGATGCGGCGAAAGCACTCGGGATGGACATCGACGGTGGCGTGACGCCGGAACCCGCACCATGGCCGATCGTCGGCCTGCTCGCCGGCGGACCGACCATGGGCCGCGAGGAAGCGATGGTCGCGCACGACGGCATCGCCCCTGATCCGAGCCCGGCCAAGCAGCCGATCGCCTCGAAGTAAGCGGCTAACGACCGTCCGCGCCAACAGAATTCGAGCTTTCGGCATTGTTGGTCTCGTGTAGCGCCGCCACCTCGGCGCGCAACGCGCGAATCTCCTCGACCAGCACATTGATCTCCCGGTCGGTGCGGTCGGCCGACTCCTCGACCGTTTTCAACTGATCGATCACCCAGCTGGTCGTGGTGCCGATGGCGAATGAGATGATGCCGATGCCGAAGGTCATCAACACCAGGGAGATCAGTCTGCCCTCGACGGTGACCGGGTAGACGTCGCCGTAGCCGACGGTGGTGACCGACACCGCCGACCACCACAGCGCGTCACCGAAGTTCAGCACCTTGCTGCCTTCCACGCCGTACTCGGCGTCGAAAAAGGCCAGGCTGCACAGGAACAGGATCAACACCGAACTGCTGCCGACGAACACCGAGAGCCGAGTGCGGTGCGTCAACGTGTGCCGGTTCAGCGTGCCGAGCACCAGCACTGCCGCCCGCACCAGCCGCAGCGGCCGCAGCGGCCGAAACGGCGGAACCAGCACGATCAACAGTTCCACCGGGTGCGTGCGCAGAAATTGCCAGCGGCGAGTGGACAAACCGAACCGCATCAGAAAGTCGCCCGCGAACAGAACCCAGATCACCACGTCGACTCGTTCGAGCCAGGCATCCAACTGTGGCGAGGCGCCGGTATCGAGCACGAACCACGCATAGACGCCGAGAAACAGCACCGCGAGCACCACCATCGGCACTCCGGTCGCCCGCTCCCACGCCTCGCGGCGGCTAGGTCCCTGCGTCGCGGACGTGCCGCTGACTGCTTGTTCTTGCTGCTTCATGGGGAACTACCTGCGTCGATTCGGATCCGGCACCCTGTGTACCGCAGTTTGCGGTGCAGACGCTACCTGCAGCTCAAAGGATTTTCCGGCAGCCCGCACGAGTCGCCGAGCCGGGCGGATCGAAGTAGTCCCCGAACCGAGGGAACCGATCGTGCTCTTGCTGCGTCATACCAAGTGTCAGAACAAGTTTCGGGTGGGGGACAGTGCGGCTATGGCTGCCTCAGGTGGCCTGCTGCGGAGAACTCAGCTGGAAGACCAGAGAGACCTCTCTCGCGTGTAATGAAGGGGAATGATGAAGAACGCATTGAAAGCTGCCGCATCCATTTCGATGGTCCTAGGCGCATTGAGCGCACTCGGCGCTCTGGGCGCAGGGGCGGCGCAAGCGGATTGGACCAGCGGTGGGCCCTTTGCGAGTCGTGAGGACTGCGACGGCTATCGCCACGTGCAAGGCGGCGAAAATGCCAAGTACTGGTCCTGCAAGTCGACGGCCGACGGGTGGATACTGGAGCCGAAGACAACTTACTGATACTTTCGCCGGCCTACATGTCGTCGCCGGAGATGCCGAATCTGCGGCGGATCGGGAAAGACGCGAGCATGCCGAGGATCAGCAAGATGGCGACGGTGCTGCTGCCGATCAGGGCGATGTTGCGGGCTCGATGGTCTGGCGGCGGGGTTGATGCGGGTACCGCGAGCTGCACTTGTACGGGTGCGGCGGAGCGTTTCGGTGGGAGTGGTTCCGTGACTTCGGCGGTGAGCGCCGCGACCGGATCGATTGCGCCGTAACCGACATAGGGGTTCCAGCCTCCGCCAGGGGCGTGGGCTGTGGCCTCGATGCGTTTGATTACGTCGAGCGCGCTGAGTTCAGGGAAGCGAGCACGAACCAGTGCAGCTACGCCGGATACGTAGGGTGCGGCAAAACTGGTGCCCGCATTCGGAATTAGCCCTTGGTTTTCGTATTTTCCGGTAATGGTGCCGGTACCACGCGGATCGAGCGAGACAATATTCTCGCCGGGTGCGGCAATGCCGACCCAAGGTCCCGGAACCGTGAATTTCGAGGGTGCGCCGTTCTCGTCGATCGATCCGACCGCAAGGACATAGTCATCGAAACGCGCGGGCGTGACGTTGGTTGTCACGTTCTTCCACGGGTCGCGATCGGGATGCAACGGGTCGACAAGGTTGGGATTGCTGGGTTTGCACTTGTCGTCGGTGTTGCCCGCGGCCACCACCACGACGGCGTTCATCTCGAGCGTTGCGTAGCGCACGGCGGCGCCTACTGCTCCGTCGCCGAGCTGTTCGCTCGCTGACAAGCAGGAGACCAACGAGATGTTGATGACTGAAGCGCGCCGGTCGGCAGCGCGACGGATAGCGGACGCAAGCGCGTCGATTTTGCCGTATCCCTTGGCTGGGTCTTCGGGTCTCTTGTCCTGCCGGCCAGGGGTGTCGTACAAGGCGCTGGTTTGGCGGATCGATAAGATGCGAGCCTCGGGCGCGACACCGTAAAACCCTTGCCCGTCTACCTGTTTCGCGGCGATGATGCCCGCCACGATCGTGCCGTGCGCGTCGCAGTCCTCGCTGACACCGTCGCCAGGGTCTGCCACATAATCACCGCCCGCCTCCACGTCGGGCAGGCGTGGATGACGGACGACTCCCGTGTCGATTACGGCGATGAGCTGGCCCTCTCCTTTGGAGAATTCCTGGGCGCGCTTCAGATTCAGTGCCATCTGCGGTGCCGGAACTGTCGGGCCATCGCCACCCTGTTGAGTGGAGTAGCAGGGAGAGTTGGCCGGATGTTCGGTCTTGTCCGGCGGCCGGGCCGGGTCGCCCGCCGGTAGCAAGGACGGGTCGACCGGCGGCGGCCGATCCGCGTGTGCCACACCCTGACTCGCGCCCAACCCGAACGACATGCTGAGTGCGACGACCGCCGCTGCCGCGCCGGTGCGCAGGTACCGGTTCACAGCCCGCGGACGAGGGAGTAGAGGCTGGCCACCCAGAAGACCAGGGGGAGGACGGCGGCTACGAAGGCGTATTCGAGGAGTTCCACGCCGCGGCGCATGGGTGGGGTGGCCGATTGGTTGGGGATGATGATGCCGAGGATGAGGGCGGCGATGAGGATCACCATGGCGGTGCCGAACACAGCGAGTGGCTGGTCCATCTCGAAACTGGCGCCCACCAACATGATCAGCACGATGCCCGCGCCGCCGGCGATGAGGACGACGGCTTGTTCGGCGCCCGCGTAGGTGCGGCTGCGGAACATGAGGACGACGGCGCACACGATGGCGAGGGCGATGCCCTGCCAGTACGGGTCGTCGGCCATCGGGTCGGTGGCGGCGAGCGCGCCGACGGCGGTGACCGCGGTGGTGGCGGCGACCAGGCCGGCCAGGTACATGCGGGCCCGTTCCGACTTCACCCGCAGGGCCTCCATGGTGGGCAGTGCGCGGTGGTCGTCGGGGTCGTCCTCGGTCGGGTCGATCGGGGTGCCGGGGGAGGGGACCGGCGGCAGCGGCAGTTTGGCCAGCAGCATGGAGATTCGCGGTGCGAGGGCGAGACCGGCGAGGCCGAGTGCCGCGGCGCCGGCGCCGATCGCGCGCTCGGGCTGTGCGGTGAGCAGCCCGACCAGGGCGGCAGGCACGGCATAGACGGCAAGCGTGGTCGCGCCGATGAAGAGCGCGAGGCCGACGCCGCTGACCCGCCACGCCAGAACCGCAGTGGCGCCTAGTAATACAGAGCCGAGCAGAATGTGTGGCCAGCCGTAATGATCGGGCACGTAGAGCATGCCCGCGGTAAAGGCAGTCGGTAGTGCGCATCCACCGAGGACCAGCGCGGTGGAGGTGTCTCCATACATCCGGCTGAGCACCATGGCCGCGACCACCAGCAGGATCGTCACGGCCAGCGCGACCGAACCGCTGACCCAGTAGGGCAGCGAGCCGGGCGCGAGCAGCAGCCCGAGGCAGCCGACGAGCATGGTGAGGGCGGCGAGCACCGAGCCGGTGATCCGCGCGACCTTGGGGGTCCAGCTGCGGTAATGATCGGTATCGGCGATCGCGACGTTGTACATGATGTCGTCGAACAGCGGCGTGGGTGCGGTGTGCGAGGCGCTCTCCAGCATGAGCAGCTCGCCGTCGCGGACACCGTGCTCGCCGAGGCTGAGCGAGTTGGAGAACGGCGGGTGACCGATCCGGGCCAGCACCCACTCGGCGGGCTCGAAGCGCTCGCCCTCGTTGTCGAAGTCGTTGGTACGGCTGTGCTGTGCGACCATGTCGACGACGCTCGGAATCACCAGCGCGACCGGCACGTCCACCGGGATCGCCATGTCCACCTGGGTGTGCTTGGCGAGGATCGTCACCCGGGCGAGATCCGGTGCGCGGACGATGCCGTGCGAGGAGTTTTCATCGATGTGGTCAAGTCGCGCGTGCGTCAAGCTTCCCCCAACTCGTCTTCTACCTCGTATTTTCGCAAACCCGAGACCCTACGTCGAGTTTGCGAACCCACGGTTCGGGCAGCAGAATGCTGGTCGAACTGTACGACATGTCGGCTACGGCCTCTACACTGAGCCGGAATCACAGCAGTCGAGGAGGGGGATTCTCGCAGATGAGTACCGTCCGGTTTCAGCGTCGCGCGCGCCGGGAGATGCCGCGCTCGCCCGGCGGCGAGGTCACCTTGCAGCCGCCGCCCGAGATCCCTCGGGTGACGCCGGGCAGCCTGCTGATGAAGCTGATGCCGGTCGTGATGATCATCGGCATGGTCGGGATGATGGCGCTGATGTTCACCCAGGGCGGTGGCATCGGGTCGAATCCGATGAGCATGATGTTCCCGCTCATGATGATGTTCTCCATGGTCGGCATGTTCGCCGGTCAGGGCGGTGGCAAGGGGGCAAAGGCCGCCGAGGCGAACGAGGACCGCAAGGACTATCTGCGTTATCTGGACCAGGTGCGCCGCGACGTCGACACCACGGCGACCCAGCAGCGCGCCTCGGTCGAGTGGAGCCATCCCGAGCCCACCCTGATCTGGATGCTCGCGGGCACCAGCCGCATGTGGGAGCGCCGGGCCGGCGACAAGGACTTCTGCCACGCCCGCATCGGCGTCGGCGGCCAGCGCCTGGCAACCCGCCTGGTCGCGCCGGAGACCGGACCGGTCGAAGAGCTGGAGCCGATCGCGGCCGTCTCGCTGCGCCGCTTCGTGCGCGCCCACTCGACCGTGCCCGACCTGCCGACCGCGATCGCGGTCAAGGGTTTCGCGACCATCGCCCTGGACGGCGACCGGGTCGAGGCCAGGGACATGACCCGCGCGATGCTGTTGCAGCTCAGCATGTTCCAGGCGCCGGACCAGGTGCTGTTCGCGTTCGTCTGCGGTCCGGACACCGCGCGCGAATGGGAGTGGACCAAGTGGCTCCCGCACACCCAGCACCCCGACGCCCAGGACGGCATCGGCACCCAGCGCATGTTCTACGGCTCGATCCGGGAAGCCATGGCGGGATTGCAGCCGCTGCTCGGCAACCGGGTCCGTTACTCGCGTAACCAGCCGGCCAACGCGAACATGGTGCACATCGTGATCGTCGTCGATGGCGGCCTGCTCGAAGCCGAGGACGATCAGCTGCGCGAATCCGGCTACGAGGGCGTCACCATCATCGACCTGTGCGGCTACGCCCCCCGGTTGGCGGTCTCCCGTGGCATCAAGATGATCGTGGAGAACGGCGAATGCGTCGGCCGCGGCGCGACCGGCAACCAGGAGCGCTTCGCGCTGATCGACCGGATCAGCCCGCAGCAGGCGCAGCAGGTGGCCCGCCGGCTCGCCCCGTACCGCGCGGCGACCCAGCGCAGCAGTGACGTGGAAACCGATGACTCCGAGGTGATCTCGACCTGGAGTCAGCTGATGGGCCTCGGCGACATCGGCATGTTCAACCCCGAACACGCGTGGCGTCCGCGCTACGGCCGGGAGCGGCTGCGGGTCGCCTTCGGTGTCGGCGCGGACGGTCTGCCCGTCGAACTCGACATCAAGGAAGCCGCCGAGAACGGTATGGGCCCGCACGGCCTGTGCATCGGCGCGACCGGTTCCGGTAAGTCGGAGTTCCTGCGCACGCTGGTGCTGAGCCTGCTCGCCACGCACTCGCCGGATCAGCTCAACCTGGTGCTCGTCGACTTCAAGGGTGGCGCGACCTTCCTCGGTTTGGACAGCGTGCCGCACGTCGCGGCCGTCATCACCAACCTGGAAGAAGAAGCCGACCTCGTCGATCGTATGAAGGACGCGCTGGCCGGTGAGATGAACCGCCGCCAGGAAGTGCTGCGCGCCGCGGGTAACTTCGCCAACGTCTCCGAATACGAGAAGGCCCGCGCCGCCGGCGCCGACCTGGATCCGCTGCCCGCGCTGTTTGTGGTGCTCGACGAGTTCTCCGAATTGCTCACCCAGCACCCGGATTTCGCCGAACTGTTCGTGATGATCGGCCGGCTCGGCCGCTCGCTGCACGTGCACCTGCTGCTCGCCTCGCAGCGCCTCGAAGAGGGCAAGCTCAAGGGTCTGGAGAGCCACCTCTCCTACCGGATCGGTCTGAAGACCTTCTCCGCCAACGAATCCCGCCAGGTGCTCGGCGTACCCGACGCCTACAACCTGCCGAACAACCCCGGTGGCGGCTACCTGAAGTCGGACTCCGGCGAGATCGTCCGGTTCCAGGCTTCCTACGTCTCCGGCGCGTACGTCGGCGGCGGCTCGCAGCGGGACATCACCGTCGCCACCCAATCCGGCGACATCGATATCAAGGCCCGCCCGTTCACCGCCACACACGTGGATTTCCGTGCGGTGGACCGGGTTCCGCTGCCCGCCGAGCCCAGCGAGACCGAGCATCAGGGCGACGACGGCGAGCAAGTGTCCAACGTGCACATGCTGGTCTCGCGGATCAACGGCCACGGCCGTCCCGCACACGAGATCTGGCTGCCGCCGCTGGACGAGGCGCCCACGCTCGACCAGCTCATCCCGCGCTCGATCCTCACCGGCGAGTACTCCGCGGTGGCGACGCTGCGCGCGCCGATCGGCATCGTCGACCGGCCGTACGATCAGCGCCGCGACCCGATGGTCGTCGACCTGTCCGGCGCCCGCGGCAACGTGGCCGTCGTCGGCGGTCCGCAGTCCGGCAAGTCGACCGCGTTGCGCACGCTGATCATGGCCATGTCGCTCACCCACACCGCCGAGCAGGTGCAGTTCTACTGCCTCGACTTCGGTGGCGGCACGCTGATGAGCCTGCAGGGTCTGCCCCATGTCGGTTCGGTCGCAAGCCGATTGGACGGGGATCAGGTCCGGCGCACCGTCGCCGAGATGACCACCATCGTGCGCACCCGTGAGGCGCGGTTCCGGCAGCTCGGCATCGAGTCGATGACCGAGTTCCGCCGCCTGCGCGCCATGGATCCGTCCAGCAGCCCGGCCGCGACCGGTGCGCACGAGGATCCGTTCGGCGATGTGTTCCTGGTGATCGACGGCTTCGGCTCCATCCGCCAGGACTTCGAGCTACTCGAGCAGACGATCATGAACCTGGCTGTGCAGGGTCTGTCCTACGGCGTGCACATCGTCATCGCGCTGGCCGGCTGGCGCGAGGCGCGCCCCGCGCTGAAGGACCAGATCGCCACCAGAATCGAACTGCGACTCGGTGATCCGATGGACTCCGACCTCGGGCGCAAGTTCGCGTCGATGGTTCCGCAGGCCCGCCCGGGTCGCGGTATGACGCCGGACTGCCTGCACATGCTGACCGGTCTGCCGCGCATCGACGGCAGTTCGGACCCGACCGATATCGGCCAGGCCGTCGGCGACGCGGTCGCGACCATCGCCCGCTTGACCCCCGGTCGTCCCGCGCCGTCGGTGCGCATGCTGCCCGAGGAGCTGCCGCGCGAGCAGATGCTCCAGCTGGCCGGAAATTGGCCGTCGCAGGTCGATCAGTCGGCGAAGTGCATGCGAATCCCGATCGGTATCAACGAAGCCGAGCTGGCGCCGGTCTACATCGACTTCGCCGTGAGCCCGCACTTCATCATCATCGGCGACACCGAGTCGGGAAAGACGACGCTGCTGCGCTCGATCGTCGAGGGCATCTGCGCCTCGAACACGCCGGACCAGGCGCGGATCATCATGGGCGACTACCGGCGTTCCATGCTCGGGATGGTGCCGGAGGGTTATCTCGCCGGATACGGCTCGACCGCGCCGCAGTTCACCCAGAACATGATCGATCTGGCTGCGTACGTGAGTAATCGGTCGCCGGGCACGGACGTGACGCCGCAGCAGCTGAAGGAACGCTCCTGGTGGAGCGGACCCGAGCTGTACGTGATCATCGACGACTACGACCTGGTGTCCACGTCGAGCGGAAATCCGGTGCAGGCGTTGCTGGAACATCTGCCGCACGCCCGGGACCTGGGTTTCCACCTGATCATCGCCCGGCGTTCCGGCGGTGCCGGCCGCGCCATGTTCGAGGCGACGCTGGCCAGGATGAAGGACCTCAGTGCGGCCGGTCTGACCATGAGCTGCAGCCGTGACGAGGGTGTCCTGATGGGCGTGACGCGGCCGAGCCCGATGCCGCCGGGCCGCGGCACCTATGTCTCCCGAAGTGGCGAAGGTCTGATCCAGACGGCCTGGATGCCGCCGCCGGCCTGATGTCTACCGTCGAGGTCGTGGTCACCGACACGCGCGTCTGGGCGCGTGGCGCGACGACGCACTGGGACGTGCCGCCCTCGATCGTGTTGGGCAGCAACGGGTTCGATCTGGTGGTCGGGGAGTCGCTGACTCCGCCGACGCAGGTGAGTTCCGCGGTGCAGTACGTGCCTGCCGAGGCGGTCGCGTTGTTGCCGCGCGTCCCGTCTGTCGTCGACGGGCTGACCGCGATATTCGCCGCCGTGCTGGAGAACCTGCGGGTCGCCGCGCCGTGCGAGCGGATCACGCTGATCTGCCCGACCGAATGGGGCGCCTCGCGGCGGTCCGTCCTCGATCAAGCGGCGCGTCGCTTCACGGCGGACGTCGTGTTCGAGGAGCTGGCGGTGCGGGCGGTCGCGGCGGACGAGGGCACCAGCCACAGCCGGCGCACGCTGGTACTGGAGTTCGGCGCGCTCACCACCACGGCCACCGCGGTTATCCGCAGCCATCAGGGTGTGCACATCGAATCCTGTGAGCACCAGCCGACACTCGCGCTCGCCGAGGTGCTGCCGGAGTCACGTGGCTTCACGGCCTTGTGCGCGTTGATCGACCGGGTGCTTGACGGTCAACCGGCTGACCTCGCGCAATCCGTGGGTGTCACCGAGGCCGGGAAACTGGACCTTCTCCGCGCTGCCGTTCAGCAGCGCTGCGGGCAGGGCATCGGGCTGCGGGCGCTCATCGGGTCCGATCTGATCCGAGGCCGGCAGACCGAACCGATCCATCAGCCGGAGCTGCCGTCCGTACTGCCGCAGGACGAATGGATGCAGCCGTTGCGTGAACGCGCCGCGGCTCAACAGCCGCGTCGCGGCGGTCTCGGATACGTCGGTGCGGCCGTCGCCGCGGTCGTCGTGGTCGCGGCGGCCGTCGTCGGTGTGGTCGTATTCCTGAACCGATCCGACGATGCACCGGTCGCCGCGCCTGCTACTGCGGTACCCAGCAGTGAATCGGCGCCGAGCAGTACCGCCGCCGCACCGACGACCACCCCTGCCGCAGGGCCGGAAACCTACGGCCGCATCCGCTTTCAGATCCCCGACGGCTGGCATATCGCCTCCGCACCGGACGCCACCGGCAAGTCCCGCGTGGATCTGTCCCCGGACGACGGCGCGCGCCTACGCGTCACAGTGACGCAAACCCCGGTTGCTCCCGGCGCGACCTACGACCAGGTCGCGACGAAGCTCGAAACACAGATGAAGCAGCGCCCGGCGGGCGTGATGTCCGACTTGCAGCGCGACGTCGTCTACGGCGGCAGATCCACCCTCGCCTACACCGAACGCCCCGGCGACGGCTCCACCGTCCGCTGGCATGTGCTGCTGGAGTATGGAATTCAGGTCAGCATCGGCTGCCAATATGCCGACAACGACTGGCAGTCCTTGTCGACCACCTGCGAGAACTTCGGTAGTTCCGTCCGCGTGATTCAGTAACGCCAGTTCCCTCGGTTCAGCCTGCGATTCGTTCGAGAGCGAATGGACTACGGCCGGCGACGGTGGTCTACCGTGCCTACGGCCTCACGATTCCTTGCTGGTCAGTGAAGGCCTGACATCGGGGCCCAGCCCGGCCGTGTGGCATGAGATACGCGCGGTATTCCAGACTTCGAGAGTTGGTCGCGGCATCGTCGGAGGTCTTGGCCGGCGGCGTTGGCGCTGGACACCGCCAGCGGGCCGACTTAGTCGGAGCCGCTCCAAGGTGACCGGGTCCAGCGGCATCCACAGCATCACCGTGCTCCGCGTGTAGCCCGCTGCCGCGCACCCGTTCTCCTGCCGCGCACGGATTGCCGGGCGAATTCGCGCGCGGCGGGAAAGGACGCGCGCGTGACTTCACATAATTCGGGCCCCCGGCAAGTAGCTTGCCGGGGGCCCGAATTGGCCGAGACAGGATCTCAGAAAAGACCAGCGAGGCTGGTGTCGGTGCTCTGCAGATCCGTGTTGCCGGAGCTGACGGCGCGACCGGCGGTCTCCAGCGTGGCGTTCAGCTGGGTGACGCTGGTGTTCCACTGCGACTGGAGCTGGGCGAACGCGTCGTTGGCGTCACCCTTCCAGTAGTTGGTCACGAAGTCGGTGACCTGCTTGTGGAAGTCCTCGAGCATGCTCGAGATGTTCTTCGCTTCGGTCACGATGGACTGGGCACCAGCCTCGACCGCTCCGAAGTTAGAGGAAATGGTGTCAGGGTTGTTGGCTGCCATCTGGAGCTCTCCTTTGGTATCGGGTGGGCGTTAGCCGGGTCAGGGAAGCGTCAGGCTGGAGGCCTGCTGCGACACCTGCTGAGCGAACTGCTCATCCTGCGCTGCGAAGGCGTGGCCGGCCTTGGTGAGCTTGTCGGCAGTCTGGTCCAGCGTGTCATTCAGCTTCTTCGCCTGGGCGAAGTAGTTGTCCATGAGCGAATCGAATGCCGCACGCGCCTGGCCCGACCAGGTTGCGGTGGTGTCGTCCGACTTCGTGTTCAGCGCGGTGATCGCGTTTTGCAGCGCGGCGTGACGATCCCTGCAGTTGTCTGCGAACTTCTTGATGATCTCGTTGTTCGCTTCGAGCTGTCCTGCCATTTTGGCTCCTTCTCGGTTACCCGTCTCGGCCAACGGCAGAAGCCCCCAGTTGGCCTGTACATCTGATTGGACGCTCGATAGGTCTGATCGGTTCCATCCGACTCGAGAAAATTTGGATCTCCCCCTACGGAGATCAGACCCCAGCGTCCGTTGCCCTTGCGCATCCGTGCTGTCGGGGCCGCTGATTGGCCGCTCGTCAGGTCACGGACATGATGATCTTGGCATGTTTGCAACGCCAGCGCTCGGCTCCCCTCCTTCCCCCTGCTCGCTGATGTCTTGATTGGCGAGTGGGCTGGCTGCGTATACCTTACCCAACCACTATGGCTCCCGCTACAGCTGATCGTGGGTATATCGGCAGGAAAACGTCAGGGAAGAGCAGGGTGAAGGTGCTACTGACTGTTGGCGAGCAGCGCGTATTGGGCAGCGGCTCGCTGCTGTGCGTCCTGAAGTTGAGTGCTCCAGACATAGCCGACGTAGCTGCGGTACCGGACGGCGCAAACCCAGTCCTTGACGTATCGGTCCGTCGGAAGTTCGGCACATTTGCCATCCGGGAGGTTCGGCGGTTCTTGCCGTGCATCCGGCGCGTCGAGAATCGCGGACCACAGTGCCTTAGCCGAGTCGATATCCTGACTCCGGATGAGGATGGCTCCCTCCAGTAGCCTGCCGATCCCCTTGCCGAAGCTTTGCGCGATTCCCCTGGTGTAGCTGTTCGTTGACGCCGAGTATGCGTCCGAGAATACGAAACGCTCGCCTCTGGCGTAAAGAATCCGCGCCGCCATGCGGTCGGTTTGCCAGTGCAGGAATCCTTGCAGTTCGTAGGCTGCGAGGCTGCCGACAGCAGGAACAGATAGGTTCGACGGATTCAGTACTCGGCGGATCACGCCCTCGGGGTCGAGATCTAATCTCAGGACTTGTTCGGGCGACAGCGGCGTGAGGGCGTCGAGCATCGGCAGCTGGGCGGTGAACACCTTCTCGACAAGGCCGGTCAGGGCGGTGAGATCGGGCTGTGAAGTGGAGATGAAAGTATTGACCACGTAGTTCCCGTGTGCCACGACCGAACCGATTGTCGGTGTTCCTGGCCGCCAATGGGAATGCGCCAGTGGGTATTTCGCCAGCCGCACCCGCTCGTTCTGATCCGGGTCGACGGCGAAATCCGCCGCCTCGAATTCCGCCGCCGCTCGCTCGGCGGACTGGGGGTCGGGAAACTGCATGACGGTTACCGTGGTGAGCGTCGATTCAGGCGGCACTGGAACTGCGGTCTCCGGCCGGAAATCGCTACTGCCAGAAGCGAATCCGAACAACAACTTGTTCTGCGCGGCGATCGATACGCTCTGTTCCGCCAGGACGTTGCTTACGTCGTCAGGTTTGGTGATCTCCTGAACGCCGGTGCCGTATCGCAATTCGGGGGCGATGTCGATGCCGGTCACCACATGGTTAGCCAGGCGGGAGACGGCAAGTGAGGTCCCTCTGCGCAGCGAGTGGATGAATTCCCCGTCGGTGTCCAACGGCTCGGTGGGGTACTTGCCGACGTCGAGGGTGCGGACGTCTATCTCGCTGGGTTTCGGTGTGCCGGACGTTGACGAACCACATCCAGCGATGGTGATCAGAACGATGGCAGCGGCGGCGAGTCGCATGTTCTTGCTGATCATCGGTCTACTTCGCCTTTGCGAGAATTGCGTATTGTGCCGAAATCCGTTGGTACACATCGATCAGCTGATCCGACCACACCTCCGCGGTGTACCGGCCGTAGGACACTACACAATGAAACCTCGGAACGACTACATCCTTCGCGCGGCGTTCGCGGCAGCGAGCATCGGGCAGATTCTTCGGCGGATCTATCCGGCGAAACAGCTTGCTCAGCGCGCTGTGACTGTCTCGAATAAGCAACGCACTCTTCGGGTTCCCGGCGCGATAGAGATGACCGGCGTTGTGTGCAAACCAATCGACCCCGGCCTCATCGAACAACTTCTTATCCCGCACAGGGTCGTTGCTCATAAATAGGGCTCCGGCGCGATCGTATATGCCGGGAGGGTTACGCCAACCGTCTTCGTTCGGTCGCGGGAGTGCGAGGCCGAGCATGCCGTCGTGGTCCAGGGGGACATCCGTCAACTTGTCTGGCGACGTCGGACGGAACTCGCGCAATCGTGCGGCGACGGCATCGCTGCTTCGTTCCGCGAGCGTGACCATGGCGGGCAGATCGGTGATTTCGAGAGTCACTTTGGCGCGATCTCTGATCTCGGTGTGGATGACATACTGCCCGATGGCCTGGAACGAGTAGAGCTCTTGTGTCCCTGGCTTCCGGAACGCGTGAGCATCCCGGTACTTGGGGATGCTCACCGCTTCGCTCAATCCCTTCTGCGCGGCAAAGGTCTGCGCGAGGGCTGCGGCGGCCGATGCGGCGGCCTGCTGGTCGGAAAACAACAGTACGGTGTTCTCGAGCGCGGTCGCGATCAGCACATCGTTCTCCGAGTACGCGGAACTATAGAAACCTGCTATGAAGCCCGGCGTGCTCGCACGAAAACTGTCGGCGGAAATTTCGAGCGTATACAGGGTTTCGATGAATCCCAGTGTCGTGCTGGCGTCGGAGATTTTCTGGAAGCTGAACCTCGGGTCGATGTCCATCGGTAACGGGACAAAGCCAGCGAGGCGTTGCCCTTCGCTGAGCCTTGCACGGTCGAAACCGGGTTTACCGATCTCGCGCGGTGCGGTCGCGTAACTGCCGACATCGAGCTGGCTGACGTCGACGGCAGGCGATGGTGGAGGGGAGTCCGACCCGCATCCGGCGGTGCCCACCGACAAGACGGCCAGCCCGGCGGCGAGTGTTCTCAGTGCTGTCCGCATCGTTCCCTCCATCGACCGACAAGCAGGAGGACGAGCCGACGAACGATGATCCCCCCGGGTGCACGTGCGCGCGCCAGCGACGCTTCGCAATCGGCAACATAACACCCGGGGCCGCCGACCGGCGACACTGCTCGGGCTACTTCACTCGCTTCTGCAGCAGCGGGACCAGCTTGTCGAGCAGTACCTGCTCCGAATCTGGAGTCCAATTACGGAACGCGGCTACGGCTTCGGGATCGTCCAGCGGGATGACGGTGGCCCGAGTACCCGCGACTTGGTATGGCAGCCCGCGCAGCCCGCCACCTCCGGCGTCTTCGTCGGTGCGCACCGCGAGGACGTAGCTGTCGGACGCCACCTCGAGCGAGTCTGCTGATTTCATCGCCCGCGGCGATGGTTCGCCGCCCTGCGCCACGTAGCCCAGGTTGTAGACAAAGCCCAAGTCCTCCAGGAACTTTGTCTGTGGGGTGCCGCCGAGGAAGATCGAAACCGGTTTGCTCGTGCCGACCATGCGCTGCACATCCACCACCGTGATGGTCTTGCCGCGGAAGGCCGGGTTGGCGGCGCGGGCCTGCTCCTTCGACGGCAATGCGCTCACGGCGACCGTAGAGCTGGCCGCCGTGGTCGTGGCGGCGATGTTGGTGCTGGACTTGTCATTACCGCCGAGCCCCCAGATGCCCAGGCCCACGGCCAGTGCGACAACGACGACAGCGGCGCCGGCTCCGATTGCCCACCGGCTGCGGGAAGGCGCCGGCGGCGCTACCGTCTGCGGACCCGAAAACGCAACGCGCGGATCGGTATTCGGGCGCGGGTCGTAGGACTGCACGGGATAGCCGGCGGAGGTGCTCGTCGGGGCCGGGACGTAGCCGGGGGTGAAGGCGCTCGCGGCCGCGTCGGTGAATTCGCGGCAGGTGTTGTAGCGCTCGGTGGGATCTTTGGCCATCGCCTTGGCGAAGACGTGATCGATGGCGGCGGGCAGGCTGGGATCGACGGCGGTGGCGAGCGGCGGCGGCTCGTGTAGGTGCCCCATCATGACCAGCGCGGGTTGTGTTGCGGGGTACGGGTTTCGGCCGGTGAGCAGTTTGAAGAAGGCGCAGGCGAGGCTGTAGATGTCGGCGCGGTGGTCGAGGTGGCCGCCGACCAACTGCTCCGGCGGGGCGTAGGCGATGGTGGCGACGAAGCTGCCGGTCTGGGTGAGTTCGGTGGTGTCGTCGTTGGACTTGGCGACGCCGAAATCGGTGAGCAGCACGCGTTCTTCGTCGCCCTCGGTGGAGGAGAGCAGGAAGTTGGCCGGTTTGACGTCGCGGTGCAGCAAGCCTTTTCGGTGCGCGTAGTCGAGACCCTTGCCGACCTCGGTGGTAATGCGCAGTGCGCGAAGCGGATTCATCGCCCGCCTGTCCCGAGCCAGTTCGGCGGAGGCGTCGGTGCCGTCGACGTACTGCATCGCGATCCACAGCTGACCGTCTTCTTCGCCGCGGTTGTAGACCGAGACGATGTTCGGATGGTCGAGGCCGGCGGCGAGATTGGCCTCGCGCTCGAAGCGGGTGCGGAACTCGTGGTCGTTGCTGAGCTCGCCGCTGAGCACCTTCAGCGCGTCCATCCGCGGCAGGCTGGGATGTTTGGCCAGGTAGACGGTGCCCATGCCGCCCGCGCCGAGCACGCCCTGGACGCGGTACCCGCCCACGATAGTGCCGGGGCTTATCGCCATGATCCACAATCTCCTGAGTCGGTCCCCACGCGGCAGCATACTGGAACGCGCGGGGCGGGCCAGGTGCGTCGCATCAGCGGCTGTTCGCGAAAATCGCGTACTGGGCGGCGGCGCGTTGCTGCACGTCCAGCAATTGATCGCCGGTCACGAAGCCCGCGTATTGGCGATAGGCGACGATGCAGGTGAATCGCTTTATCTCGAAATCCATGGCCGAGCGTTTGTTCTCGACGCACGCGGAATCCGGCACATTCGGCGGGGCATCGGCATCGTGTGCCGCCGGTGCGGGCGTGCGTCGTTCGGCGACGATCTTCTTCGCGGTCGCGGGGTCCGGCGTGCGGGCCACGATCGTGCCGTCGGAAACGGCGAACCGGTCCGCGTTCATCGCGCTGAAGCGTTGTTTCGCGACACTCAGATCGTCGGCGTACTGCACGATGCCGCGCAGGCCGTAGAGCGCTTGACTGCCGATTGCCGGTCGTTCGGACTTGTTCGGATTCAATGCGCGGCTCAGCAGATGGTCGGTGTCCCAGGGCAACTGGAACAGTTCTTCATCGGTGAGCGGCTTCAATTGGTCCAGCGCGGGCAGTTGTGCGGCATAGGACTTTTCGGCTAGTCCGATCAACGCGTTCAGGTCCGGTTCGTTGGTCGAGACCAGATAGGCGACGACATAGGACCCGTGTGCCAGGAACGCGCGCAGAAACGGCGTGCCCGGACGCCAATGGGCGTGCGCGGAAGTGTAATTCGGCAGCGGCACCGGCTGGTTCTGCTCCCGGTTGGCGTTCAGGTCCGCGTCATAGAACTGCGACGCGGCCGCCGTTGCCCGCTCCGGATCGGGAAACTGCATCACCATCGTGGAGATCGCGGTCGCATGCTGCGTCGTTTTGATCGGCCAGGCGGACGGGACGATCGTCGTCTTCTGATCGAAACCGGTGGTCTTGAAACCGAACAGCAATTTGTTCCGTTCGGCGATCGGCTTCAGCTCGCCTTCGCTGCCGAGTTCGCCGGGCAGCAGTCCGCGGGATATCTCGAACGGCAACTGGCCGTACTTCAGGTGCGGATCTATTTCGTAGGCCGGTATCACGTAGTCCGACAACCGCATTGCGGCGATATGCGGCATGGAGGTGAAATCGGGCCGGTAATCGTCATCGTGTGCGTTGGGCGGCTCGGTGGGGTAGGACCCGGTATCGAGGTTGCGGATATCGACCTCGGCGGGCTGGAAGCTCCCGGCCACGATCGATCCGCACGCGGTCAGGCTCGCCGTCAGCAACGCGGCGAACGACAACACGAACGCGCGCCTCATTTGGTATTCACCAGCAACGTGTACTCGGCCGAGATCCGCTGCTGGGCGTCGAGCAATTGATGAGATGCCGAGAAAGCGGCGTAGCGGCCGTAGGCCACCGAGCAGTAGAAGCGGATCGCCATCGTCGTTCGCCCGATGTATTCGTGGCAGTCGGCGGTGGGCAGATTCGCCGGCGCGGCGGAGCTCTTGAACCGTTTGTTCAGACCGCCCATGTCCTTCTGCAAGGCCGCGGCCGCGACGGCATCGCGTGCCCGGTAGAGCTCCACTCCGTTCGACGCGTACCGGTCGGCGCCCGCCTTCTCCAGATAGCGGAGCGCGCTGGGCGGATCGTTGACGAAATGCAGTGCGGTGCGGGCATTGAAGGCGCCGGGCGGATTGAGCCACGAGTCTTCCCTCGGCCGCGCGATGGTGCGGTTGAGCACGCCGTCCAGGTCGATTTGCAGGTCCATGAGTTTGTCGGGCGGCGTCGGACTGAACTTGGCGATGGACGGGACCACCGTGTCGAGGCTCTTTTCCACCAGCGTCGACATCGCGGGCAGATCGACCTTCTCCAGGTAAACCTTCAGGTAGTCGTAGATCCATGTGTAGACGACGAATTTGCCGGTGGCATACCAGGATCCGATCGACTGCTGATTCGGTTGCCAGTGTGCGTGCGCGGCAGGGTATTTCGGTATCGCCACGGTGGCATTGCGGTCGCCGGCCTCGCGATCGACTCGCTCGAGTGCCGCGGCGGCGTCGGTGGCCTTCTGTTCGTCCGGGAAGATCAGCACCGCGTTCACCAGGTCGATGCCCCGATTGTCTTCCTCGGTGCGGCCGTAGCTCTGGAAGCCCGCGACGAAGTCGGGCGCGGCCTCGGTGAACCGGTCGACGGCCATGCTGTCGCGGAGAGCGAACTTCGGGTCGGTGAATACCGTGGCGACGAACGGATTGCCGTGCGCGAAACGGGAGTCGATGTCCAGCGGCACCGGCACGAAATTGCCGAGTCGTTCCGCTTCGATTATCCGGGCCTGCTCGAGGCTTTTCACCGCGCCCAATTGACGCGGCTTCGCGTCGTAATTGCCGACGTCCAGCTTGCTGAGGTCGACGGCGGCGACGGGGGTCTCCGCAGGCGGCTCATCCGATCCGCAACCACCGGCGGCAATCGCCAGTATCGCCGCCGTGACCAGGGCATACGCCGTCCGGCGCGGCATCGGGTTCGCGCGCAGCTGCAACATCCCTCCCCTGACGGCTGTGGTTCCCGCGGAATCTTACGTCACCGCGTGACGCGACACCTGACCACAGCGTTCAGGATTCGGTTCACAAACTGTTCGCGAGCAGCGCGTATTCCGCCGCCACTTTCTGCCGGACGTCCGGTTCTTTGTCGCTGGTGACGACACCCACATAACGCTTGTACGGGACGTAGCACCGGAACTTGTATTCGCGGTCCGGGTTGCCCTTGCTGTTGAGCTGCAGGCATTTGGCGCCGGGCACGTCCTTCGGTGCGCCGAGCGTGTCGTAGTGTGCGCCTTCGCTTTCCATCAGCCCGTCGGCCAGTTTCTGGGCGGCGGCGGTGTCCCTGGTGCGGGCGACGTAGCTGTCGTCGGCGACCGCCTGACGGTCCACGCCCGCCTCCTCGACCAGACGCAGGTGCGCGGATTCGTCCTCGGCGCGGTGCACCATGTGGCGCGGGCCGAAGATGGCGAAGACGGCGGCATCGGGGGCGCGGTTCTTGCGGTCGCTGACCGCGACCCGGGCGAGCAGCCCGTCCGGATCGACCTTCAGGTCCTTGATCTTCTCCTGCGGTGTCGCCTGGAACTTGTCCAGCTGGCTGACCTGCGCGGCGAGCGCCTTGTCGACCCAGCCGGTCAGGTCGGCGCTGTCGGCGCGCGGGCGCTGGATGAACAGGGAGATGACGAATTCCTTGTAGGCCATGAAGGTGCCGACGGTGGGAACGCCTGGGCGCCAATGGATGTAGGCGTCCGGGTACTTGGTCGAGGGCAGTTTGCGGTTGTCCGGCGAGATGGTGATGTCCACGTCTTCCAGCTCGCGGGCGGCGAGCTTGGCGATCGCCTGATCCGGGAAGCGGAACAGGGCGGTGGTCACCGCGGTCGCGTCCGGGGCCGGGTTGGTCTGTCCGGCCGGGTCGGGCTGGTCGGCGCCGCTGGCCGCGTAGCCGGCGAGCAGCTTGCGCTGGTCGAACACCGGCTTGGACGACTTGGCCACGAAATCGAGCGCCTGCTCGGCGTCGGCCACCACGGTGCTGCCCCGGCCGACTTTGAGCGACGGATCGATCACCACGGTCGGCGCCACCGCGTCGGACATCCGCATGCCCTCGAGCAGCGCGGCCTTGTCGCCGGGGTCCTGGTTGTACTGGTGCCGGTCCACCGCGTAGGTGCCGACCTCTAGCTGGCGTACGTCGACCTCGCCCGCCGTAGCGGTGCCTCGTACGCCGCCGCACCCGGTCAGAAGACCAGCCAATGCGATACACGACGCGGCAAGCGCGATTCGCGATGTCCGAACCATGACGGGTCCTCGTTTCTTCACGTGCTGTCACTGAAGTTACCGGACGGACGCCTGGGAGGGGGGTCGATAGTTGTGGGATTGCAATACCCTGGTTCCTGTGACGACGCCCCTGGACAGTGCCTTCGGTCGAGGCCGATACCTCTGATGGATCGGCAGGTCGAGGTCGTCGTCGGTGGTCACGCGGTGGTGCGCGTCGCCGGGGCGCTCGTCGTGGTCGGGCATCGCGGACCGGGCAGGCCGACCCGGGATTCGCCCGCCGCGCTGGCCGTGGAGTCGCTGGCCGAGCTGGTGCGCGAGGCGGCCGAGCACGAGCCGAAGGGGCCCGGCGCGGTGATCGCGCGCCAGGCCACTCGATGGCTGATGAAGCAGGCCGAGCAGATCAGTCCGGGGGAGCCGATCGACTTCGGCATCCTGTCCACCGCGGAAAGCGGTGGGGTGGCGATATTTCTGCACGGCGCGGTGACCGCGGTGCTCGCCGGGGACGGCACGGTCGAGCGGTACCGGGGGAGCGACGCGGCGTTCACGGTGGATCGAGTGGCCGGGGTGCCGGCGCGCGCCGTCGCGCTGTTCGTCGACGACGCGAAGGGGCGTATCCCCGAACTGCCCGCGCAGCGCGGCATCGGCTGGCTGGTCGAGGGCATCGCGCAGGCGGGCGGCGCGATCATCTGGTCCGAAGAGGTGCAGACCAGGGCGTTGACCGGGCTGCCGCGCGAGGGCGCGCACCGGCGCGACGACGAGGAACTGCTGCCCACCGCACGCATCGACCACGAGCCGCCGCCGCAAGAACCGCAGCCGCACACCGGAAGTCAGCGCTCGACCGCCGCGCACGGCCTCGACGAGGACCCGCACCAGGCGCACACCGAGGTGAGCGGCACCAACCCGGCCGCGCCGCCGGACCCGGAGTTGCAGCGGCGGCTGGAGGCGACGGCGAAGGCCACCGCGCTCACCGTCAAGGTGATGGGATTCAAGTGCGCCAGAGCGCATCCCAGCGATCCGCGGGCGGCGTTCTGCACGGTGTGCGGCATGCCGGTGGACCAGACCCAGGCGCTGATCGAGGTGATCCGGCCGCCGCTGGGCATCCTGATCCTCGACGACGGCATGACCTACGTGCTCGCCGCGGACGCCGTGATCGGCCGCGACCCAGAGCATTCCGACGCCGCGCAACGCGGCCTGGTCCCGCTACGGGTGGACGACTCCTCCGGCGGCATGTCCCGCGCCCACGCCGAGGTCCATCTCCTGAACTGGGATGTGACCGTGGTGGATCGCGGCTCCACCAACGGAACTCGCACCCGCCTGCCCGGCTACCGCGACTGGATTCGCCTGGCCCCCAACCAATCCATGGTCCTGGTGCCCGGCGCCGAGGTCATGCTCGGCAACCGGGTCCTGCGCTTCGAACACTCCGCCCCGCCACCCTTCGGCGGTTAGACCGGCTACGAATACCTTGACGTGCAGGTCTTTTCGCCGTTGATCACGCCCGCGCGGAACGCGTCGACGCGGGCGAATCCGCTGCGGACGGTGTTGCCCTGTACATCGCTGGCGGCCAGGCCGTCGGTGAGCAGGCCGGAGACCGCCTCGTCGAGATCGCCTGCGGCGAGGCCGATGTCGCCCTGTGCGGTCGGCCGGTTGGGTGCGGCGAGCTTGCCGGTGATGACGCCGGACAGACAGGCCGCGCGCAGGCCGGTCTTGGCGCCGACCAGTTCCTGGCCGTTGTGCTGCTGGACCGCGAGGGTGTAGCGGGAGATGAAGACGATGTAGCCGTTGTAGTCGCCGGTCACCTTGAGCGGCAGCGGGTCGTCCACGTCCCAGTTGGACGCGCCGCGCTGGGCGAGGGCGGGGATGTCGGTGCCGATGGTGTTCGTGTCGGGGCAATAACTGACCGGCTCGGTGGCGACCCCGTCCCGGCAGGCGATCTTGGCGCCGGAGTAGTCGTAGGTCGGCGACGGCTTGGTCGGCAGCAGCGCGGCGAGAGCCTTGCTGAGCTCGACCAGGGTGCTCTTGTTGATCTCGTATTCGCCGCGGCCGGTGTCGCCGCTGAAGTCCTTCGGCAGATTGCCGCGCCGCTGGTTGATCTCGTCGATGTCGATCCGCTTGCAGCCCTTCGGGCCGTCGGTGAAGCCGACCTGCACGGCGGTGACGCGCTCGAAGGCCGAGCCGTGCACGCTTTCCGGGTCGTCGGGGTCGGAGTCGCGGATGGCCACGGTGGCGGCGAGGACGGAGTTGAGGCCGTCGGAGGTGTTGATGGTGAAGTGCTTGGACTTGCCCTCGGCGACCGAGCGCATGAACGCGCCGGCGAAGCAGTCGGCCTGCTGTTCCTTGACGATCACCGGATCCTTGGCGCCGACCAGCCGGGCCATGGTCTGCACCGCGTGCCCGTATTCGTGCGCGAGCACCATGACCACGGCCATCTTGCCGAAGGTCTCGGTCATGGCGGGCAGCAGCACGGAGCGGTCCCAGCCGATGGAGTTGTCCAGCCGGCAGTAGGCGGCGTTCACCAGGTGGAAGGTGGTTTCCTTGCAGAATTCACGGGCGTCGCTGCGGGGCGCCTTCGCGCTCCAGGAGAGCAGCGTGCCGACCGGCTTGAAGTCGCCGCTCTGGAATTCTTTGCCGAATTCGCCGTGCCAGTAGGTCTGGATGTCTTCGACGGCGTTGAGCGCCAAGGTGTCCTCGGGGCCGCCGTCGCCGTTGGTTGCGGTGAGCGTGCTGTCCTCGACGCCGGTCCTGGGTCCGCTCGGACCGCTGGTGGTCGGCAGCCCGGCCACCTTGAACGGGTCGTCGTAGATGGAGACGGCACGGCCGTCGATCAGTCTGGTGCAGCCCGCGACCAGCACCACAACAAGCAAGGCGGCGGTAATGATCGCCGTCGCACGGACTTTCGGCAAGGCTCCCCCTATTCGGCCGGTATCACGTTCACATCGGTCGCCGGATCGGGGCAAAAGGCGCGTCGGGGGCACCGCCGATGTCCGGGTGATGGAATAGTATCCGCTGCATGTCTTCACCGGGGGCGCAGACCATCACCGTGCGCCATGATGGAAACGAACGAGTATTCGATTCGAGCCAGCAGGTCACCATGGGCCGTGCGCCGGAGGTGACGCTTTTCGTCGACAGCCCGCTGGTTTCACGGGTGCACGCGACACTCACTTGGCAGGGTAGTGCCTGGGTGCTGAGCGATAACGGAAGCACCAACGGTGTGTTCGTGGACGCGCGCAGACTCAGCCAGCCGGTGTCGATCGACCGGCCGACGCAGGTGCGTCTCGGTGACGCGATCAGCGGTCCGCTGCTCCATCTGTTGCCGGCCAATCCGCAACCCCCGCAGCGCCCTTCGGTGCGGCCGCCGCAATCGGGTCAGCAGCCGCAGGCGGGTCAGCCGATGTCGGGCCAGCGGCCCGCCCAGCAGTTCCAGCGCCCGGCGTATCAGCCGCCGCAGGACGCGCAGCCGCAGGTCAACATCAACCTGACCACCCGGGCCGACACCTCGAACATGCCGCCGGTGCGCGCACGTGCGTCCACCGCGGCGATCGCGCGCGGCGACCGCCTGCCCGCCGGCGGCCTGACCATCGGCCGCACCACGGACAACCAGATCGTGGTCAACGATCCGCTGGCCTCGCGCAAGCACGCGCGCCTGGTCGCCGCCTCCGACGGCCTGACCATCGAGGACCTCGGCTCGGCCAACGGCACCTTCGTCAACGGCCACCGCCAGCAGCGCTCGGTGCTGCGCGAGCGCGACATCATCACCATCGGCAACATCGACTTCGTCGTGCAGCAGGGCACTTTGGTGCTGCGGCAGAAGCCGGTGGCCGAGCAGGGGCTCGCGGTGCACGGGGTCGGCTTCACCGTCGAGGGCAACAAGCAACTGCTGGTCGATGTGAACATGCAGGCCAGCCGGGGCACGCTGACCGCGCTGATCGGTCCGTCCGGCGCGGGCAAGTCGACGCTGTCGCGGTTGATCGCGGGCACCACCCGTCCGTCCGGCGGTGTGGTCACCTTCGAGGGCCGCAACCTGCACGCCGAATACGAGGCGCTGCGCTCCCGGATCGGCATGGTGCCGCAGGACGATGTGCTGCACCGGCAGCTCACCGTGCGGCAGGCGCTCGGCTACGCGGCCGAGCTGCGGCTGCCGCCGGACAACAGCCGGGCCGACCGGCAACAGGTGATCGACGGTGTGCTGAAAGAGCTTTCACTGACCGAGCATGCGGACACCAGGGTGGACCGGCTCTCCGGCGGCCAGCGCAAACGCGCCTCGGTCGCGCTGGAACTGCTCACCGGCCCCTCGCTGCTGATCCTGGACGAGCCGACCTCGGGCCTGGACCCGGCGCTGGACCGGCAGGTGATGGTGATGCTGCGCGAGCTGGCCGACGCCGGCCGCGTGGTGATCGTGGTGACCCACTCCATCGCCCACCTCGACATGTGCGACCAGGTGCTGCTGCTCGCGCCCGGCGGCAAGACCGCCTACTGCGGCAACCCGGCCGGGGTCGGCAACGCGCTCGGCACCAGCGACTGGGCGGAGATCTTCGCCAACGTGGCAGCCAATCCGGATCAGGCGTTCGCCGCCTATCGATCCAGACAGGCGTTCGCGCCACCGCCGCCACCGCCGCCCCAGCAATACGGGTCGGCGGGCTCGCCGCCGCAATCCAGTGGCGGCAAACAGTTCTCGACGCTGTCACGCAGGCAGATGCGGCTGATCCTGGCGGATCGCGGCTACCTGTCGTTCCTGGTGATCCTGCCGTTCATCCTCGGCGCGCTATCGCTGGTGGTGCCGGGCAAGGACGGTTTCCAGCGGGGCGCGCTGAAAGCGTTGCCGGACGGCACCTTTGTGCCCACCGGCGGCGGCGAGACGCAGCAGCTACTCGTGGTGCTGATCCTCGGCGCCTGCTTCATGGGATCCACGCTCACCGTGCGTGATCTGGTCGGCGAGCGCACCATCTTCCAGCGCGAACGCGCGGTCGGGTTGCTGCCGTCGGCGTATCTGTCGGCGAAGATCGCCGTGTTCAGCATCACCGCGCTGCTGCAATCGGCGGTGCTGGTCGGCATCGTGCTCGCGGGGAAGAAGCGGCCCGGTGAGGGCGCGGTGCTGTCCTCGGGCAGCGCGGAGTTGTACATCGACATCGCGTTGACCGCGGTGTGCTGTGTCGTTGTCGGACTGCTGCTTTCGTCGCTGGCCAAGTCGAACGAGCAGGTGATGCCGCTGCTGGTGGTCGCGATCATGGTGCAGCTGGTGATGGCCGGCGGGCTGATCCCGGTCACCGGTCGCGTCGTGCTCGAGCAGGTGTCCTGGCTGTTCCCGGCGCGCTGGGGTTACGCGTCCGGCGCCTCGACGGTGAATATTCGGGAGGTGTTCCTCAACGCGCAACCCGACACGTTGTGGCAGCACACGCCGGGCATCTGGGCCCTGGACGTCGGCGTGCTGTTGCTGATCACCCTGGTGCTCGCCGTGCTCACCTGGCGGCGGTTGCGACTGAAGTCGTCGGCGGCGTGATGGGCGAGCGTTTTTCCGGCCACTACCGGGGGCTCCGGACAAGAGCAAGCATCTCGGCCGCACACCAGGCACACTTATGCCTGTGACGGTGCGAGTAGGGGCAGTACATCTCGGCTGGGATGTGGTGTCCGTGGCCGCGGGTGGCGGTGGCACACCGATCCGCCCGGTCCAGGTGGAGGGTATGTGGACACCGCCGGCGTATCTGCTGGCTGATTCGTCGGGTCGGTTGCACACCGCCGGCGTGGACCGGCAGCGCCCGGACCTCGGCATGGCGATCGCCGATGTGCGCGACATCCTCGGCCACCCGCAGATCGTGGTGGCCGGGGCGACCTGGCCTGCCGAACTGGTGTTCCGGGCCAGGATGTACAACCCGCTCGCCTCGATCGGCAAGCATCTGCGCGGCAAGCCGGATCTGGTGGCGCTGCCGTTCCCGGACGGCTGGCCGGACGAGAAGGTCGAGGTGTACGCCGCGCTGGTGGAACAGCTCGACGTGACCGTCGAGCCGCTGCCGGAGAGCGTCGCGCTGTCGGGTTATGTGCGCGCGCTCGGGCTGGTGCATCCGCCGGATCAGGCGCGCCCGCACGGCATCGGCGCGACCGGGGTCTACTCCGACGGCCGGACCGTGCTGGTGGTCGCGGTGCACGGCGACGACGAACAGCCGACCGAATCGGTCGACGTGCCGGTGACCATGGAGTCCATGCGCGACGCCAGGTCCGCGGACAACGTGGTGATCGAGGTGATGGCCGCGGCCCGCTCGATCGGCGCGGACACCTCGACGGTGCTGCTGTCGGGCAACGTGTGTTTCAACGACGCGCTGCGCCTGGCCTTCCAGAATCATCTCGGCCACCGCCTGCAGGTCGCCGATCATCCGATGCACGCGCTGGTGCTGGGCGCGGCCCACCTGCTGGTGACCGACACCGAAGCCGAAGAGCCCGAACCGGCGGCACCGCCGGGCCGGCATGCCGAGCCCGCGCCACCGCGCGTCGACCCCACCCAGTTTCAGGATCCGGGACCGCAGTATCGCGATCCGGCCGGGCACTACCGGGCGGAATCCGCACCGCAGCAGGCCGCGCCGGGCCAGCGTCAGGCCGGTGCCGCGCATCGGCAGGCCGAATCGGCACAGCGCCAAGCGGAGTCCTCGCAGCGCCGAACGGACGTGCCACAACCCCACATGGATCCGTCGCCGCCGCGAACGGTGCCGCCCGTGCAGTACGGGCCCGGCTATCCGACGCAGGGCGAGGAACCGACGACCAGGATCACCCGCGACGAGGTCCAGCGCGGCCTGCCGCCGAATCTGGCCGAGCTGGGCAGCCGCTTCACCCGGCCGCCGGGGCAGTACCTGGAGGAGCAGGGGCGTCCGCCCGGCAGCAGCGCGCCGCAGAGCGGGCCGCCGCCGGCCCAGCCGTCCGGCGCGCGGTCGTATCAGGCACCGCAGTCCGATCCCGCCGACCAAGGGCGGCAAGGGCAATGGCGTGAGCCCGAGTCCGACGACGACGATGACGAAGGCCGTCCCCGCAAGGGGAAGCTGTGGAACAAGATGAAGGACAACCTGTTCGGGGCGCACACGGTGGTCGGCGCGCTGGCGCTGGCCGTGGTCGCGCTGCCGACCGGCGCGGATCGGGTCGAACTGACCGCGGCCGAGGTGAGCCTGGCGGCACCGGCGCCGGCCGGTCCGACGGTGTGCCCGCTGATGCCGTACGTGACCAACGAGGTCCGGCCCGGCATCTCGTCCACCCGTGGCCCGGCGGCCGCCCCGCACGACCGGGAGACCGCGGATCCGGACTGCGGGCAGCCGAGCGTCGACACCCTGCGCTTCCTGCTACCCGGCCCGCGCCGGGCCATCGATCCGGGGCCACCGATCCAGATCTGACGCGATTTCGGCTGGTAGATCCGGGCTGGTATTGTGGCTCGTTGGCGTATGGGCGACCGGGAAACCGGTCGTGCAATCGAACCCCGGGTCTCCACCGGCCGCCGGGAGCTTCGACCACATGCCTGGCCGGCAACACCGACTACAGACAGGGAAGCACTGTGCCTACGTACAGCCCCAAGGCTGGTGACGTCACCCGGCAGTGGTACGTCATCGACGCCACTGACGTAGTGCTCGGCCGTCTCGCCGTTCAAGCAGCGAATCTGCTGCGTGGCAAGACGAAGCCGACCTACGCACCGAACTTCGACGGTGGCGATTTCGTCATCATCATCAACGCCGACAAGGTTGCCATCTCCGGCAACAAGAAGGCGGACAAGCTGATCCACCACCACAGCGGGCACCCGGGCGGCCTCAAGTCGCGCACTGTCGGTCAGGTGTTGGAGAGCCGTCCGGACCGGCTCGTGGAGAAGGCCGTCAAGGGCATGATCCCGAAGAACAAGCTCGGCAACGCGATCGCGGGCAAGCTGAAGGTCTACGCAGGCCCGAACCACCCGCACGCCGCTCAGCAGCCCATTCCGTTCGAGATCAAGCAGGTGGCCCAGTGACCGCTCCTGAGGAATTCAACGAAGAAGCCGTCGTCGAGGAATTCGACGCCGTCGAGGTTGTCGAGGACGGCGAAGGCTACGAAGAGGCCGAGGTCGCCGCGGAGACCTTCGCCCCGATCGTGATCGACCGCCCGGTGCAGACCGTCGGCCGGCGTAAGGAAGCCGTCGTTCGCGTGCGCATGGTGCCGGGCTCCGGCAACTTCGTGCTCAACGGCCGCACCATCGAGGATTACTTCCCGAACAAGGTGCACCAGCAGCTGGTCAAGTCGCCGCTGGTGACCGTCGAGCGGGCCGAGAACTTCGACATCATCGCGCTGCTGCACGGTGGCGGCCCGTCGGGACAGGCCGGCGCCCTGCGTCTGGCCATCGCCCGCGCGCTCATCGAGGTCACCCCGGACGACCGCCCCGCCCTGAAGCGGGCCGGCTTCCTGACGCGTGACCCGCGTGCCGTCGAGCGTAAGAAGTACGGTCTGAAGAAGGCCCGTAAGGCGCCGCAGTACTCGAAGCGCTGATTTTGGCTTCGCCGACCACCGTCATCCGGCACCCTGGAGGTGCCGGGGGCGGTACGGTCGGCGGGCAACCTGTACGAGAGCAGGCGTCCAGCATCGACTGGTCGCCTGCTCTCGTGCTGTATCAGCCGCGGCGTTTCGGGTGCCCCTCGTGGCAACACCGGCTGTCGCCTTCGGGCGCGCCGCGGATCCACCGATGAGGGGCTGAGGTATGGGACGTTTGTTCGGCACCGACGGAATCCGTGGGCTGGCCAACGAGTCGTTGAGTCCGGAACTGGCGCTGCGCGTTTCGGGTGCGGCCGCCCAGATTTTGAGCAGTGGCAAGGAACGCCCGCTCGCGGTGGTCGGCCGCGACTCGCGCGCCAGCGGTGAGATGCTGGAAGCCGCGGTGACCGCGGGCCTGACCGCCACCGGGGTGAACGTGCTACAGGTCGGCGTGCTGCCGACGCCGGCCGTCGCCTACCTCACCGGGCTCTACGACGCGTGCTTCGGCGTGATGATCTCCGCCTCGCACAATCCCATGCCGGACAACGGCATCAAGATCTTCGCGGCCGGCGGGCACAAGCTCGACGACGCGATCGAGGACCGCATCGAGGCGCTGCTCGCCGAGGACGTCGCGGTGCGACCGACCGGGCGCGGCATCGGCCGGGTGGTCAACGCGTCCGGCGCGCGCGACCACGGGCAGACCATTCCCGATCAATACAGCATCGCGGGCACGCACGAGCGCTACGTCGAGCACCTCGTCGAGGCGACCGCGCAGGACCTGACCGGGCTGACCGTGGTGGTCGACTGCGCACATGGTGCGGCCGCCGAGGTCGGGCCCGCGGCGTTCCGGGAGGCGGGCGCGACGGTGATCGCGATCAACGCCGAGCCGGACGGTCTCAATATCAACGATGGTTGCGGCTCAACGCATTTGGAGATGGTGCAGCGGGCGGTGCGCGAACACGGCGCCGACCTGGGGCTGGCCCTCGACGGTGACGCAGACCGCTGCCTCGCGGCCGATGCCGACGGCAATGTGGTCGACGGTGACGTCATCCTGGCGATTCTCGCCCTCGCTATGCATGAGACCGGTGATCTGGCGAAAGACACCTTGGTCGGCACCGTGATGAGCAATCTCGGCCTGCACATCGCCATGCGGGAGGCCGGAATCACCTTGCTCACCACCGCCGTTGGTGACCGCTACGTGCTGGAGGAACTTCGCCGCGGCGGGTACACGCTCGGCGGCGAGCAGTCCGGGCACGTCATCTTCCCGAAGTTCGGCACCACCGGCGACGGCATCCTCACCGGCCTGAAACTGATGGCCAGGATGGCCCGGACCCGGCGCAGCCTGGCGGATTTGTCCGGCATCTTGCGGACGGTGCCACAGGTATTGGTGAACGTGCCGGTCAGCGACAAGTCGCTGGTCGCGGCGGCGCCCGAGGTGCGCGACGCGGTGCTGGAAGCCGAACGCATTCTCGGTGACAACGGCCGAGTCCTGTTGCGGCCCAGCGGCACCGAGCAGTTGGTCCGGGTCATGGTCGAAGCGACCGATCCGGCTCAGGCCAGGCAGCTCGCCGACGACCTCGCCAAGCGGGTCGCCTCCGTCTGATCGGCAGCGCCGCTGGTCAGGTGGTTTCGGTGAGCTTGCCGAAGTCCATGTGCCAGCGGCGGGTCGCCTGGACGGTGTCCAGCATGCGGCGGTCGTGCGTGACCAGCAGCAGTGTGCCGGTGAAGGATTCGACGGCCTGCTCGAGCTGTTCGATGGCGGGCAGGTCCAGGTGGTTGGTCGGTTCGTCGAGGACGAGCAGGTTCACTCCGCGCGCCTGCAACAGCGCGAGGGCGGCGCGGGTGCGTTCGCCGGGGGACAGGGTTTCGCAGGCGCGCAACGCATGTGAGCCGCGCAGGCCGAACTTGGCCAGCAGCGTGCGGACCTCGGCATCCGGCCAGTCCGGCATCTGCGCGCCGAAAGTGTCAGCCAGCGAGGTCGTTCCGCGGAACAAGCCGCGCGCCTGATCCACTTCGCCGATCTCCACACCGGAGCCGAGCATGGCGGATCCGGTGTCCGGCTTGATCTTTCCGAGCAGCAGCGCGAGCAGGGTGGATTTGCCGGAGCCGTTCGCGCCGGTGAGCACGATCCGGTCGGCCCAGTCGACCTGGAGGGTGATCGGGCCGAGGGTGAAATCGCCCCGGGTGACCGTCGCGTCGGACAGCGTGGCCACCACCGATCCGCTGCGCGGCGCGTTGCCGATGGTCATCCGCAGCTCCCACTCCTTGCGCGGCTCCTCGACCGCGTCCAGGCGTTCGATGCGGCGTTGCGTCTGCCGGGCTTTGGCGGCCTGCTTCTCGGTGGATTCGGCGCGCATCTTGCGGCCCGCCTTATCCGAGTCGACCTTCTTCGGGTCGCGCGCCTTGCGGCGGGCGTTGCGCACGCCGTGTTCGAGCCAGTTGCGCTGCATTTGTGCGCGCGCCTCCAGGCCCGCCTTGGTGTCTGCGAACTCCTCATAGGCCTCGCGCGCGTGCTGGCGGGCGATCTCGCGTTCGGTCAGATACGCCTCGTAACCACCGTCGTAGAGGCCGACCTGCTGCTGGGCCAGATCCAGTTCGACGATGCGATTCACGGTCCGGGCCAGGAACTCTCGGTCGTGGCTGATCACCACGAGCGGTACCCGGACGCCGGTGACGAACTGTTCCAGGCGGGCCAGGCCGTCCAGGTCGAGATCGTTGGTCGGCTCGTCGAGCAGCAGAATGTCGAAGCGAGACAACAACACCGAGGCCAGGCCGGCGCGCGCGGCCTGGCCGCCGGACAGTCCGGTCATCGGGGTGTCCAAGCCGTTGGGCAGGCTGGCGATCAGGCCGAGATCGGCGGCGACCTCGGCGGCGCGCTGGTCGAGGTCCGCGCCGCCGAGAGCGAGCCAGCGTTCCAGCGCATCCGAGTACGGCATCGCGGAGCGATTCGATGAGGGGCGGTGGTCGGGCGACGGGTGGGCGTATTCGTCTTCGCCGCCGTCCGCGATGCGTTCCGCCGCGGTGTCCATCGTTTGCTGGGCGGCCGTGACTCCTGTTCGGCGGCCGAGGAATTCGAGGACCGACTCGCCGGCTACCCGCTCGGGTTCCTGCGCCAGGTAGCCGACGGTGGCGTCAGGCGGGCTCAGGGTGATGCTGCCGGTCGGTGTGCGCCGGTCCGCGAGCATGCGCAGCAGCGTCGACTTGCCCGCGCCGTTCGCGCCGACCAGGCCGATCACGTCACCCGGGGCAAGGGTGAGATCGAGGTCGTCGAACAGGGTGCGTTCGCCGTGGCCCGCGGACAGTCCGCGCGCGTGCAGAGTGGTGCTCACTGGCTTAAGTCTGCCGTGCTCACGCGGCCGCCTCGCACCCGGTCGCTACTCGGGGTCGCACCCTGACCCCTGGGTACTGGAAATCAGGGTCGGGATCGGTCCACGGACCGATGCGGCGCGGCGTGCGGCTCGGCAGAGTGGAGTTCGAAGAGATCATCACCAGAGAGGGACAAAGACCATGACCGCACCCGCCCGCCGTTTCACCCGCTCCACCCACGACAAATGGATCGCCGGAGTCTGCGGCGGCATCGCCGAATACCTCGGCTGGAATGCCAATGTCGTGCGCCTGCTGTTCGTGCTTTCCTGCCTGCTGCCCGGCCCGCAGTTCATCGTCTACCTGGTGCTGTGGCTGCTGATGCCGAAGAAGTGAGGCCAGGGGGCTGCGTCGGGCACCCATGGATGTCAGGATGGAGCGATAGCGTTGTTGTCGGGTCATTGGATGACAGCACCACGAGTCCTGCTGAGGAGGAGTAATGATCACCTCGGGTGAATTGCCGGGTCTGGAACTGCCCGGCATCGACGCGTCCTCGTCGCTCGACGGCCTCGGCGCGATCGAGTTGCACCATCCCACGCAGGACATCGATGGGGACGGCACGCTCGACACCATCACCACCAACGGTGGCGATGCCATGCAGGTGTGGACCGATTACGACCACGATGGGCTCGCCGACCACGTCACGGTGGTGGAGAACGACGGCGATTACGCCGCGTGGGAGTTCCATCGGCATCCGGACGGGTCCTCGGAGTGGGTGCGGACCGATCACGGGAAGATCGGCACCTAGATCCGTCGGGCCGCTTCGGCACCGCTCTGCGAATTCGATGGAACCGAACGTCGGCGAGGCGCGTCGAAGGAAGTAATGGGGACGCCCGGCGCCGACGTAAGTCCGGGGAGATCGTGTACGACGCAGGGACGGAGGGGATCGCGTGGCCGGATCCGAGTTGGTCGGCGTCAAGACCGGGGAGTTGGGCCGCCTCGGCAACGACCTGAGTACGTCCGGGCAGACCGTGCGTAATCGCGCGAAGGACGTGGCCGACGCCACGTTCGGGCCGGCCGATGCGGGCGAGAACTACGCCGATCAGGGACGCCAGATCCAGGCCGGGCTCGACGCGATCTACAAGTGGCTCGGTAACTGGTCGGAGGCGACGCTGGCCACCGGCGATGTGGTGGGGGCCGCGGTCGTGAAGTACTCCAATACCGATCAAGAGGCTTCGTTCGACATCGCGAAGCTCGACCATGGCAGCAAGGCGTAGCGGGCGGCCATGACTTTCGACGTTCCCGCCTACGCACCCGTCGCCGAGTATCTGAATATCGGATCGCGGAGCCTGCTGTACTTCGAGAAGTTCGAACCACGGTTCAAGCGCGCCTTCGGCGAAACCGCGGGTGTGCCGGCGTATCAACAGCTGCACAAGCGGTTCTACGAGCAGAACGGGTTGAACGAGGACAAGCTGCGCAACGTCGCGGCGAAGCTTCAGGTCGTGCTGCAAGACGCGGGCACTCAGCTGGACGTGCAGCGTGGCCAAGCCAAGGCCCTGTGGGGCTGCTGGGAAGGTGCGGCTGCCGAGGCGGCGAGTGCCATGCTGAACCAACAGGTCGACCAGGCGGGCACCGACTGGAAAGCTGCGGGGGAAGCGTGGAAGGCGATCGCGGCGGCGGGGGATGGATTGCGCTCCGCGGTCAAGATCAAAGCCGACGTGGTGCGCTACATCCTGGAGAACGGCGAGAGCGTCAAAATCGCCGAGAAGTCGCCAGAAGACGTCGATGACATCATTTCCGGCACGAGCATCGCGGTCAGCAACGGCTGGCAAGACGACAGTCTGCTCAGCAAGCTCGGCCGGATCTTTCCGGATCTGACCGGGGGATCCGATGCCTGGGCCGCGCGGAACATCCTCGGGATCTTGCCGGGGTCGGACTATCAGCAGCATATTCAGGCGCGTTGTCAGCATTGGCTGGACAACGTGTTCAAGCCGGATTATCTGGCCAAGGTGCAGAAGTTCACCGCGGCATGCGATTTGACCGATACGGCGGTCAAGCAGGTCTATGTGCCGATAGTCAGTGCGCTGGGGCAGGTTTCGGTTGCTTCGTATCCGCGTCCGGTCGGGGCGCCGGTGCAGCAGCCGACGCAGGAGCAGCCGAAAGGTGATGGGACGCCGAAAGAGTCGGGGGTGCCGAAGGCAGAAAGTCCTGCCGCGCCGACGGTTCCGGCGAGCACTACGCCTGCGCCGTCGACGCCGAGTTCTCCGTCGACGCCTGTGACGCCCTCGTCGCCGACGGTTCCGGCGAGTACAACGCAAGCACCATCGACACCGAATACACCGAACACGCCATCGACACCGAACACGCCGTCGACGCCCGCCACGCCGTCGACGCCGACCGTCCCGAATACCTCGTCATTGGAAGGCTTACCTGCACTCAGCCAAGTGGCAAGTCAGTTGTCGCCCTTGGCATCTGGGATCAGCAGCCTCGTCGATGCCGGGGTCAGTTCCTTGACCGGGATCATCAAGGACGGTGCCGAGGACGCGGTGAAGATGGTCGAGGGGCTCATCGAGCCGACGCAGGTCGACAAGGACGGCGACGGTAAGCCGGACAGTAAGCCCACGGCCGAATTCGATGTTGCCGGTAAGCATCTGAAGTTCGAGATGGCAGACGGTCAGCTGAAACTGGTGATGTCCGACGGGGACGGGAAGCCGCAGGAGTTCAGCGTGCAGCTGGACGAGCACGGGATGCCGGTCATCTCGATGAACGAGCCGAACGACGACGCGACGCCCGCGGCGCCTGGTGACAAGCCGCCCGCCGATCACTCCCCGTCCGCGCCCGAGAAGGATAAGTCGCCCGCGGACCAGGCTCCGACCGCACCGGAGAAGGAACAGCCGGGTGCGAAGTCTCCTTCGGACCCCGCGCCGGAACAGCAGAAGCCGGTCGAGAAGCCGCCTGCCGCCGAGGACGAGAATGCCGGGCAGCCGAGCGCCCGCACCGGCACCCCACCACCCCTGCGGCGCGAGGAAGACGGCGAGCACAAGCCCAAACGCATGCCGGGCGAACAGAACCCGGACGCTCCGTTCGAGAGCGGCGCGGAACTGGCCGAGGCCGGCCCGATGGGCGATCTGGCCGAGGCAGGACCACTGTGAGCACGCCACAGCGGGCCGGGAACCCGGTAGCCTAGTGCGGACGCGGCGGGGAGCGCGCGAGCGCGGAGCCGCGAGCTGATGTCAACCTGCGGATCGGGGAGAACCGGGATCGTGAGTTACGCCGAGGAGATCGAGCGCGCCGCCGAGGAATGCCGCCGCCGCTCGGCCCGGCTGCTGGACGAACTCGAGCAGATCAACCGGCGTACCGCCGACACCAGCCGCGAGCTCGCCGAGGCCGCCGCTACCGACATGCAGGAATTTCTCGCAGCACACGCGGACAAGCTGGCCGAAGCGCGCGCCGAGATCGAAGAACGCGAACGGCTCGAGACCGAAGCCCGCGAACAACGCGAAGCCATCGCCCGCTCCATCGCCGCGCGGAAAGCCAACCGCGACGTCCTCCCGGTCGACCAGGAAGACGAAGAAGCCGCCTTCTACCAGCGCGAAACCTGGCTGATCTGAGCGACCGGCCCTGGCCGGTGCCCCGCTGACCGGTGTCTCCGAGATCCGCACGTCGCTCGGGATTCGCACCGAGATACAGGGCCCTGAAACCAGTGCAGATCCCCGAGAGTGCGAATTCTGTTGTCCGCATGCGGTGGGCTGATTGCGCCGCGGTGCTACCGGCGCAAGAGACCGGCGAGCTGACCGATCTTGAGCTTCGGGGCCTTCGGCTCTTCCTTGGCTTCCGGGTCGATGACCGCGGTGTGCGGGATCTCCGCTTCCGGGTCGGCGAAGGCTTTGTAGGTCTTGTCGCCGACGACGGTGGCGAGCAGGTATCCGGCGAGCAGAGCGCGGGTGGTGCGGGCGGTTTTGGATTCGTGTTTGCCCGCGCCAACGGCGGCCAGCACGCGGCGGCCTTCGATGATGCCGTTGTGCGAAGCGCCGTCGATCGCCCGGAAGACCGACGGGCCGCCCCAAGCGGTGGCGAGGGAGATGGCGTTGGAACTGACCGAGGCGAGATCGGTCGCACCGGCGAGGATCAGGGCGGGCGTGTCGAGATCCGGGGCGAGGTTTTCCGCGGAGGGTGCGGTGGGGGCCGGGAACAGGGCGGCGACCGCGGCGACCTGGCGCTGGGTCGCGGCGATGACGGCGGCGCCCGCGCCCATGCCGTGGCCGACCAGGGCGAGCCGGTCGGGATGCACGCTGATGGTGCCGTCGCCGAGCCGTACACCTGTGCAGATGTCCAAAGTGGTGAGCAGGTCGGTGCCGAGGCCGAGGTGTGACGGGATCGGCCCGCGCTCGGTATCTGGGGCGGCGACCACGAAACCCCAGGACGCGAGGTGCTCGAGTAGCTGCCGATAGTTGGCGGCGCCGGTCAGCCAGCCGTGCCCGAACGCGACGGCGGGCAGGTTGAGCCCCGATTCGGGCGTGAATACCACCCCCGGCTGCCCGGCGATGGCCAAATTGCCGCGCAGCACCCGATGGGGGCCGCGGCTGGTCAGGGTGCTCAGGAGTGATTTCACAGACGCCGACACGACGAGAACGTTATCCGATAAGTACTCTGGTGAGCCATGTGCGGAATCGTGGGGTACGTCGGATACCGGGACGCGCTCGGCGTTGTCGTTGACGCGTTGCGCCGCATGGAATATCGCGGCTACGACTCCGCGGGTGTGGCGATCGTCGACGGCGCCGGTGCGCTGGCAGTGGAACGCAAGGCAGGCAAGCTGGCGAATCTGGAGGCCGAGCTCGCCGAAATCGGGGTCGCGCGCTTCGCGGGCAGCACCGGAATGGGACACACGCGGTGGGCGACGCACGGCGCGCCGACCGACCGCAACGCGCACCCGCATCGCGACGACAGCGGCAAGGTCGCGGTCGTGCACAACGGGATCATCGAGAACTTCGCCCCGCTGCGCCGGGAGCTGGAGGACGCGGGCGTCGAGCTGCGCAGCGACACCGACACCGAGGTCGCCGTGCACCTGGTGGCCAGGGCTTACGCCGAGGGACCGACGGCCGGTGACTTCGCCGCCAGCGCGCTCGCGGTGGTGCGCCGGCTCGAAGGCGCGTTCACGCTGGTCTTCACCCACGCCGATCACCCGGACCTGATCTTCGCGGCGCGCCGATCGACGCCGCTGGTCATCGGGGTCGGCAAGGGCGAGATGTTCATCGCCTCGGATGTCACAGCGTTCATCGAGCACACCCGCGAGGCGGTCGAGCTCGGTCAGGACCAGGCCGTGGTGATCACCGCGGACAGCTACACGGTCACCGATTTCGCGGGCGACGACGCGACCGCGCGGACCCGCCCGTTCACCATCGACTGGGATCTAGCCGCCGCGGAGAAGGGCGGCCACGACTACTTCATGCTCAAGGAGATCGAGGAGCAGCCCGCCGCGGTGGCGGACACCCTGATCGGGCATTTCAGCGTGGACCAGGACGGCGCGGGCCGGATCGTGCTGGACGAGCAGCGCCTCGCCGACCAGGAGCTGCGCGACTTCGACAAGGTCTTCGTGGTCGCCTGCGGCAGCGCCTACCACTCCGGTCTGCTGGCCAAGTATGCGATCGAGCACTGGACCCGGCTGCCCGTCGAGGTGGAGCTGGCCAGCGAATTCCGTTATCGCGACCCGGTTCTGGATCGGTCGACGCTGGTCGTGGCAATCTCGCAGTCCGGCGAGACGGCCGACACGCTCGAGGCGGTGCGGCACGCCAAGGAGCAGAAGGCGCGCGTGCTGGCGATCTGCAATACCAACGGCGCGCAGATTCCGCGCGAGTCCGACGCGGTGCTCTACACCAGGGCGGGGCCGGAGATCGGCGTCGCCTCGACCAAGGCGTTCCTGGCCCAGGTGACCGCGAATTACCTGGTCGGGCTGGCCTTGGCGCAGGCGCGCGGCACCAAGTACCCGGACGAGGTGGCCCGCGAGTTCGCCGAACTCGAGGCGATGCCGAAGCTGGTGGAACGGGTGCTGGAGACAGCGCCGCAGGTGCGGGCGATCGCGCGCGAGCTGGCGCACGTCTCGACGGTGCTGTTCCTCGGGCGGCACGTCGGCTACCCGGTGGCGCTGGAGGGTGCGCTCAAGCTCAAGGAGCTGGCGTACATGCACGCCGAGGGTTTCGCGGCGGGCGAGCTCAAGCACGGCCCGATCGCGCTGATCGAAGAGGGCCTGCCGGTGATCGTGGTGATGCCGTCCCCGAAGGGCCGCGCGGTGCTGCACTCCAAGCTGCTCAGCAACATTCGCGAGATCCAGGCGCGTGGAGCACGCACCATCGTGATCGCCGAGGAGGGCGACGACACAGTGCGCCCGTTCGCCGACGACCTCATCGAGATCCCCTCGGCGCCAACGTTGTTCCAGCCGCTGCTGTCGACGGTCCCGCTGCAGATCTTCGCCGCCGAAGTAGCGCAGGCCCGCGGCTACGACGTGGACAAGCCCCGCAACCTGGCAAAGTCCGTCACCGTCGAATAACCCACACCCCACCCCCTTCAACGCACGCACCCCGAACCGCCCAACGATTCGGGGTGCGTCGCGTTGCGGCGGCCCACCGAGCGGGACAAGGCTGAGACAAAGTGCGAGAGCTGGCTCGGTGGTGTCCCGTTCGGCGCTGGATTGTCTGTTCTTCGTGGTCGAAGTAGCGCAGGCTCGCGGCCACGATGTGGACATGCCTCGCAACGTGGCAAGGTCCGTCACTGCCGAATAGCCCACCGACCCAACTCTTTCGGCGCACGCACCCCGAACCGCACGGCGATTCGGGGTGCGTCGCGTTGCGGTTGCTCACCGGGTGGGACAAGGCTGAGACAAAGTGCGAGAGCTGGCTAGGTGGTGTCCCGTTCGGCGTTGAGATGTTCGCCGAGTGGGACATGGCGGTGGCGAAGTGCGAGTACCGGCTAGGTGATGTCCCGTTGGGCGCTGGGCCGTCTGTCGAGTGGGACATGGCTGCGGGAAAGTGTGAGAGCTGGCTTGGCCGTGTCCCGTTGGGTGTTGGGGTACTCGTCGAGTGGGACACGGTTGTGGCGATGTGTGAGAGCTGGCTTGGTGGTGTTGGGGTGGTTGCCGGGAGGGACGTGGCTGTGGCGAGGTACGCGGGTCAGCGCGGTGCGGCGCTGTGGGTGGGGTCAGGGGTGGGCGAGGGCTTTGCGGGGTTCGGTTGGGGTGGTGGGGGATTGGGGGGTTGGGCGGCGTTCGAGGGCGCCGGACCAGACGGCTAGGGCGAGGGCGATGAGGACCAGGGCGACGCCGACCCAGTTGGGGGCGGTGTAGCCGAAGCCGGCTGCGATGACGAGGCCACCCAGCCAGGCGGAGATGGCGTTGCCGAGGTTGAAGGCGCCGATGTTGACGGCGGAGGCCAACGTCGGTGCGCCGGCGGCTTGGTCGAGGACGCGCTTCTGGAGCGGCGGCACGGTGGCGAAGCCGAGGGCGCCGATCAGGACGACGGTGATCGCGGCGGTGACCTTGTTGTGCGCGGTGAGGGTGAACAGCGCGAGCACCACGGCGAGACCACCGAGGGACAGGTAGAGCATCGGCATCAGGTGGCGGTCGGCGAACTTGCCGCCGATCAGGTTGCCCGCGAAGAAGCCGACGCCGAACAGCACCAGCAGCCAGGTGACCGAGCTGTCGGCGAAGCCGGTGACCTCGGTCATCATCGGCGCGAGATAGGTGATCGCCGCGAACACGCCGCCGAAGCCGAGCACCGTCATCGCCATCGCAAGCAGCACCTGCGGGTTGCGGAACACGGCGAGTTCGGTGCGCAGCCGCGCGTCCTGCGGGGCGGGCTGTTCCGGGACCAGCAGGGCGACGCCGACCAGGCCGATCAGGCCGACCAGCGCGACGATCAAAAAGGTGAGCCGCCAGCCGAATTGCTGGCCGAGCAGGGTGCCGAACGGCACGCCGACCATGGTGGCGACGGTCAGTCCGGTGAACATGATCGCGATCGCGCCGGCCCGCTTGTCCGGGCGAACCACGGCGCCCGCCACGACCGCGCCGATGCCGAAGAACGCGCCGTGCGCCAGCGAGGCGACGATCCGCCCGGTCAGCATCAGGCCGAAAGTCGGTGCGACGGCGGACAATACGTTGCCCGCCACCAGGAGCAGCAGCATGCCGAGCAGCATCCGCTTGCGCGAGACCCGCGTGCCGAGCCCGGTCATCAGCGGTGCGCCGACCACCACGCCGAGCGCGTACCCGGTGACCAGCAGTCCCGCGGTGGGGATGGACACCGCGTAGGTGCCGGCGATGTCGGGGAGTAGCCCGACGACGACGAATTCGGTGGTGCCGATTCCGAATGCCCCGAGCGTCAGGGCGAGGAGTGCGAGCGGCATGAGCGAGAGCCTCCACGATAAGTTGCGCCTGATCCTTACGGGCGTCAACAATAATTGCAGACGCGTGATAATTGCAAGCGCGGGCTATTGCGAAGCTCATCTATCCTGGAGGGACAACCTCTACGCGGAAGGAACGCGATGACCGCGGATGCCGCCCTGACCGGCCTGGCCGATGGCTGGTACGCACTGTCGCTGCTGCACGATCGGATCGAGGCGCACATCGAACGGGCGCTACAGACCGGGCACGACCTGAGCGTCCGCGAGTACTCGCTGCTGGTCGTGCTCAGCCGCCAGCACGACGGGCCGGGCGGGCACCTGCGGATGAACCAGGTCGCCGAGGCTGTGGTGTTGAGCCAGAGCGCGACGACCCGTCTGGTCACCCGGCTGGAGGACCGCGGCCTACTTCAGCGCTACCTGTGCCCCGATGACCGCCGCGGCATCTACACCGACGTCACCCCGCCGGGCCTGGCCCTGCTGGCACAGGCCCGCCCGACCCACGACGACGCCCTGTCCAGCGCCCTCGGCCAAGCCGCCGCCGATCCTGAACTGGCCCCGCTCGTGGCGGCCGTCGAAGCCCTCAACACCAGCTCGGCCAGCGGCTCCAGAACCCGCCAGTACCGGCCGGTCTAACCCACGGCGTTACCGAACGGGACTCGGCCAAGCGCCAATCCGAGTATTGGCGCAGCTATGTCCGTGCGGCGCGTGGAACCGCTCGCTCGCTGGGGCGGATGGGACTTGACCGAGCGGCTGCCCGTTTGTTGGCGTGGCTGGGTAGTTCGGCGCACGGAACCGCCTGTTCGCCGGGGCGGATGGGACCTGATCGAGCGCCTTCTCGTTTGTCGACGTCGCCATGTCCCGTTCGGCGCATCGATGTGTCTGCTCGGCAAGGCCGACGGGACTTGGCGAGGCATCGCTCGGGTTCGGCGTTGTGCCGGCCGTGGCGACTACTGGACGGTGATGGTGCCGCGCATTTCCGGGTGCAGGGAGCAGAGGTAGCGGAAGGTGCCGGGGACGGTGAAGGTGTAGCTCCAGTCGCCCTTGTCGATGATCGGGCTGTTGAGGCCCATGGCCTTGTCGCCGATGCCTTGCACGGTGTGCGGGGCTTTGTCCTTGAAGTGCCAGGTGACAGTGTCGCCGACCTTGACGGTGAGCTCGGCGGGGGCGAACTTCATGTTGCTCACCTCGACGGTGGCGTCGGCGGGTTTCGCGTCGCCGGTGGGCTGCGCCGTCGTGGTGGTCGGGTGCGGTCGCCTCGTGCTGGTCGCGGCGGCATCGGAGTCGCCGCCCCCACATCCGGCGACCAGCAGCGCCGCTACCACCGCGAACCCGGTGACAACCTGCGTGGACCTTGCACGGGGCTTGACCATTGGCATGATGGCCAAGCGTAGTCTGCGAACGAGCAGTGCCGAAGTGGAGGATTTATTCATGTCCACGCAGCGGGGTTATTACACCGCCGACGAAGTACGCGAGGCCGAGGCCGAGCTGTTCACCAGGGTCCCGGACGGCGTCCCCATGCAGCGCGCGGCCTACGGTCTGGCCACCGTCGTCGCGGGCGAGCTGCGAGCGCGCACCGGCGGCGTCGCCGGACGCTCGGTGACCCTGCTGGTCGGTTCGGGCGACAACGGCGGTGACGCGCTGTGGGCCGGATCGATGCTGCGGCGCCGGGGCGTCGCCGTGACCGCGGTGCTGTTGAACCCGGCGCGCGCCCACGCGAAAGCCCTTGCGGCGCTGGGTAAGGCGGGCGGTCGATTATCCACAGAGGTCGGCCGGCCCGACCTGGTCGTCGACGGCATCGTCGGCATTTCCGGACGTGGCGCGCTCCGGCCGGATGCCGCGGAACTCGTTGCGTCGCTGCGGGTCCCGATCATTGCTGCGGATTTGCCGAGCGGAGTTGATCCGGATACCGGCGCGATCACCGGACCCGCTGTCCGGGCCGATGTCACCGTTGCGTTCGGCGCGTACAAGCCGGTGCATGTGCTGGCCGCGCCGCACTGCGGGCGAATCGAACTGGTGCCCATCGGGTTACGTCTGCCGAAGCCGAATCTGGCGGCGCTGGAACCCGCTTCGATCGGCGCGAGCTGGCCGGTGCCGAATGCCACCGACGACAAGTACTCCCAAGGTGTCACGGGCGTCTGCGCGGGCAGCGCCGAGTATCCGGGCGCTGCGGTGCTGTGCACCGGGGCGGCCGTCGCGGCGACGTCGGGCCTGGTCCGCTACGCCGGAACCGGTGCCGCCGACGTCCTCGCGCACTTCCCGGAAGTCATTGCCACCGAGCATGTCTCGGAGGTCGGACGAGTGCAGGCCTGGGTGTTCGGTCCTGGTGCGGGCACCGACACCGATGCCCACGAACGGCTCGTCGAGATCCTCGCCACCGACCTGCCGGTCGTGGTCGACGCCGACGGCCTCACCCTGCTCGCCGCCGAACCCGAGCTGGTTCGCGGCCGCACCGCACCGACCGTATTGACCCCGCACGCAGGCGAATTCGCGCGACTAACCGGCGTAGAGGTCGGCGACGACCGGGTCGCCGCGGTTCGCGCTCTCGCCGAGGACTGGCAACTCACCGTCTTGCTGAAAGGCCGCGCCACCCTCGTCGCCACCCCCGGCGCCCCGGTCCTCGTCAACGAGGCAGGCGCCTCCTGGGCCGCCACCGCCGGCGCGGGCGACGTCCTCTCCGGCATCATCGGCGCCCTCCTCGCCGCAGGCCACGCCCCCGCCTGGTCCGCCGCGGCCGCCGCCCGGGCGCACTCCCTCGCCGCCAACCTCGCCGCCCACGAAGGTCACCCCGAAGCCGCACCCATCTCGGCAACCCCGCTGCTCGAGCACCTCCGCCCGGCCATCCGCACCCTCCGCGCACTGGCCCGCCCGGTGATCTGACGCGCACAGTTAGGTAGATCTCCGGTGTCGACCAGGCCACCGACATGGCCATTCGCCGCTGCCCAGGTTGCGGCGGACGAAGGTCACCCTGGAAGCCGTACCGATCTCGGCGACCCGCTCCTCGAGCAGATTCGTCCGGCTAGCCGTACCCTCCGTGCACTGGCTCATCCGGGGTTCTGGCGCGCACAGTCAGGTAGATCTCCCCGTGTCGACTGGGCCGCCGACAAGACGATTCGCCGTTACTCAGGTTGCGGCGGACGAGGGGCACCTTTGAAGGCGTACCTATTTCGGCGACCCGCAGCTCGATCGTCCCCGCCATTCGCGCACTTGCCTACCCTGAGCGCTCACGTACGGGGTCGGTCCGCCGATGCGGCGTCGTGCCGCTGCTCTGGTCGCGGCGCATCATCGCCGCTGTCGGATCATGCCCGCCTGCCAGGGGCGCACGGCGGTGGCGCTGTGGCTGCGGACTCGGTCATAGGTGGGCCCTATGATCTGTGCCGCAGGACACGGCCGTGGTAACTCGCTTCGATCAGACCTTGCCGCGCCAATAGACTTCAGCAGAACGTGACGACTTACTCCGGCTGTGCCTGGGTAACTCGTCGGGTACGGGCGGAGCACAGCCCGTCGCGTCACCGCCAGTCGCCGACGCCACTGCCGTGGCATCCGAATCTGGCCTGATTTCCCGGAGAGGCGGGCATGTACGCGCAGGTGGAGACGGTCGTCGATCTGGATGCCATTGCCCACAACGTGCGCATCCTGCGGGAATTCGCGGGCGATGCGGCAGTGATGGCGGTGGTGAAGGCCGATGGCTACAACCATGGCGCCGTCGAGGTCGCGAAGGCGGCGTTGGCCGCGGGCGCCGCCGAAATCGGCGTCACCGCGATCGCCGAGGGCGTGCAACTGCGCGCGGCCGGAATCACCGCGCCGATCCTGAGCTGGCTCAACGACTCCGACGCCGACTACGCGGCCGCGATCACTGCCGACCTCGAGATCGGCGTCTCCTCGCTCAGTCAGCTGCGCGCGGTGGAAGCGGCGGCCAGGAGCACCGGCCGCACCGCGACCGTCACCTTCAAGGTGGACACCGGCCTCAACCGCAACGGCCTCTCGGCGGTCGAATACCCGCAGGCCCTCGCGGAATTGCGATCCCTGGTCGACGAGCAGGCGGTGCGCTTCCGCGCGATCTTCTCCCACCTCGCCCGCGGCGACGAGCCCGAGCACCAGACCAACAACCTGCAACGCGACCGCCTCCTGGAGGCCATCGCCACCGCCAAAGAGCACGGCCTGGAACCGGAATTGGTGCACCTGGCCAACTCGCCCGCCACGCTGACCCGCCCCGACCTCGCCTTCGACCTGGTCCGCCCGGGCATCGCGATGTACGGCCTGTCCCCGGTTCCCGAACTCGGCGACTTCGGCTTGCGCCCGGCGATGACCTTCCAGGCCCGCGTCGTTCAGGTCAAACGGATCGCGGCGGGGGAGGGCGTCTCTTACGGGCACACCTGGATCGCCCCGCGCGACACCACCATCGCGCTCATCCCCGCAGGCTACGCCGACGGCGTATTCCGGCCGCTGAGTGGACGTTTCGAGGTGTGGCTCGGCGGCGCGCGGCACCCGAACGTCGGCCGGGTCTGCATGGACCAGTTCGTCGTCGACCTCGGCGACAACGCCGCGAACGTCCAGGAGGGCGATGTCGCGGTGATGTTCGGCGGCGAAGCCGGCGCCCCCCGCGCCGAGGACTGGGCGGCCCGGCTCGACACGCTCAACTACGAGGTCGTCTGCTCACCCCGCGGCCGAGCGGCCCGCCGCTACCTGGGCGGCCCCCGGTGAGCCGCCGGATCACCATGCTGCGCGGCGGTCTCGCCACCGCGGGCGTGGTCGGCGCGCTGGCCGGGGTGCACGCGCTGCGCCGCGCGGGCGCCCGCGTGCTGTGGCCGGCCCGGCGCGACGAATACCGCGACGAGAACTTCGATCTCATCGATGAGGACCGCTCCGGCGCGGTGCTGACCGAGGACGGCGTGCGCCTGGCCACCCGCGAATGCGGTCCCGCGGACGCGCCGGTCACGGTGATCTTCGTGCACGGCTTCTGCAACACCATGGAGTCCTTCCACTTTCAGCGCCGCGACCTCGAAAAGCGGTGGGGCGCAACCGCGCGGCTCGTGCTGTTCGACCTACGCGGACACGGCCGCTCGGGCACGCCGGCGACCGAGAGCTGCACCGTCGCCCAGCTCGGCCGCGACCTCGCCGCGGTGATCACGGCGAGCGCGCCGACGGGTCAGGTGGTGCTGGTCGGGCATTCGCTGGGCGGGATGGCGGTGCTCGCGGCCGCGGCGCAGTTCCCGGAGTTGTTCGCGGCCAGGGTGATCGGGGTCGCGCTGCTGTCCACGGCGGCCGCCGAGGTGACCGCGACGGGGATCACCCAGCTGCTGCGCAGCCCGGCGATCGACGGGTTCCGGATGGCCGTGCACACCGCGCCCGCGCTGGTACAGGCCGGTCGTTCCACCGCGCGCCATGTGATCACGCCGATCCTGCACGTCAGCTCGTATCACGGTCCGGTGAGTCCCACCCTGTCCCGGTTCACCACCATGATGATCGATCGGACGCCGGTCGAGACCATCGTCAAATTCCTGAAAGCCATCGAGCTGCACGATGAATCGGCCGCGCTGCCGACCCTCGCGCACCTGCCGGTGCTGGTGCTTGGCGGTACCAACGATCTGGTGATCCCGTTCCGCAACTCCCGCGCGCTGTCGCACGAGCTGCCGAGCAGCGAGCTGATCCGGCTCATCGGCGCCGCGCACATGGCGCACCTGCAATACCCGGATATCGTCAACGACGCGCTGGATCGATTGCTGGTCCGCGCAGGCGTACGCGAACCGACCCAGGCCTCGGAGGTGACCAGTGGCTGACCGGCAGCAGCGGATCCTGCCCACCGTCGCCGATACCGAGGCACTCGGCAAGGAGCTCGCGGCGGGGCTCGGCGCGGGCGACCTGGTGGTGCTCGACGGCCCGCTGGGCGCGGGTAAGACCGCGCTCACCCGAGGCATCGCCGCAGGACTCGGCGTGCAGGGGCGGGTCAGCTCGCCGACGTTCATCATCGCCCGCCAGCACCGGGCGGGCACGGGCGACGGCGCGGTGCCGCTGGTGCACGTGGACGCCTACCGCCTCGGCGGCGACCTGGACGAGCTGGACGCCCTCGACCTCGACACCGATCTGCATCAGGCGGTGGTCGTGGTGGAGTGGGGTCGCGGGGTGGTGGAACACCTCAGCGATCGGCACCTGCGGGTGCTGCTGTCCCGCGAACCGGATTCCGACGTGCGCACCGCCGTATGGGAATGGGTGGATTAACTACCCGGTAGCTCCGCACCGGCGACAGCTACCAACCGGTATCGTTGGATCAATCATGCTGGTATTAAGTGTCGACACCGCGACACCCGCCGTGACAGCGGGATTGGTGGAACTGGAGCAGGCCGCACGGGGCGCGGACACGCGCACCCTCGCCTCCCGGGTTCGGGTCGATCCGCGCGCGCATGCCGAGGTGCTCACCCCGCAGATTCTCGAATGCCTCACGGAGGCGCGACGTTCCAGGGCCGACCTCGACGCGGTCGTGGTCGGCATCGGCCCGGGCCCGTTCACCGGGCTGCGCGTCGGCATGGCCACCGCCGCCGCCTTCGGTGACGCGCTGGGCATTCCGGTCTACGGCGTGTGCAGCCTGGACGCGATCGCCGCCGACACGGTGTCGGACCTCACACCCGGCAGCGAGCTGCTGGTGGTCACCGACGCGCGCCGCCGCGAGGTGTACTGGGCGCGCTACCGCGACGGCGTGCGGGTGGCCGGGCCGGACGTGGCCAAGCCGAGCGAGGTGGATATGGCGCAGGCCACGGTGATCGCCGGCTCCGCGTCGCATGTCGACTTCTTCGACCTGCCGGTGCTGCCGGTGGAAACGCCGTCGGCGGCCGGGCTGGTGCGGGTTGCCTCGGCCGAGCTGCTCGCGCGCACGGTGCCGGACGCGTTGGTGCCGCTGTACCTGCGCAGGCCCGACGCCGTGGAGAAGAGTTACCGCGCGCTGGACCGGACGGGAGCGTGAGGCGGACATGACGATCCGAATCGAGCCGATGGTCACCGCGGACATCGACCGCTGCGTCGAACTCGAGCAGCTGCTGTTCCCGGAGGACGATCCCTGGCACGCGGTGGCTTTCCAATCGGAACTGGCCGCGCCGCACAATCGCTACATCACCGCCCGCGACGACGACGGGCGAATGGTCGGCTACGCCGGCGTCGCGCTGCTCGGTGATGACGAACACCCCGAGGCCGAGGTGCACACCATCGGTGTCGACCCGACCTGCCTGCGGGCCGGCATCGGCACGCTGCTGCTGGAGGCGCTGCTCGACGTGGCGGGCAACCGCGGCGGGCCGGTGTTCCTCGAGGTACGCACCGACAACACGCCCGCGATCGCGTTGTACGCCAAGCACGGTTTCCACATCATCGGTTTGCGGAAGAACTACTACCACCCCAGCGGCGCCGACGCCTACACCATGCGCAGGCCGGCGCTGAGCGCGCTGCCCCTCCCGGACGAGGTTCTTTCGTGATCATCATGGGCATCGAAAGTTCCTGCGACGAAACCGGAGTCGGCATCGTGCGCAGGCACGACGACGGCAGCTGTGAACTGCTCGCCGACGAGGTCGCCTCCAGCGTCGATCAGCACGCGCGGTTCGGCGGTGTGGTGCCGGAGATCGCCTCGCGTGCGCATCTGGAGGCGATCGTGCCCGCGATGCGGCGGGCGCTCGCCGCGGCGGGGATCGCCAAGCCGGACGCGCTGTGCGTGACCATCGGACCCGGCCTGGCCGGTGCGCTGCTGGTCGGCGCCGCGGCCGCGAAAGCCTATGCGGCGGCTTGGGATGTGCCGTTCTACGCGTTGAACCATCTCGGCGGGCATGTCGCGGTGGACACGCTGGAGCACGGGCCGATGCCGCCGTGCGTCGCGCTGCTGGTTTCCGGCGGGCACACGCATCTGCTGCAGGTCACCGATCTGGCCGAGCCGATCATCGAGCTCGGCAGCACCATCGACGACGCGGCGGGCGAGGCGTTCGACAAGGTGGCCCGGCTGCTCGGCCTCGGGTTCCCCGGCGGTCCGGCGCTGGATGCCGCTGCGCGCCAGGGCGATCCGCGGGCGATCGCGTTCCCGCGCGGGATGACCGGGCCGCGGGACGCGCGCTACGACTTCTCCTTCTCCGGGCTGAAGACCTCGGTGGCGCGCTATGTGGAGTCGGCGCAGCGCAGCGGGCTGACCGCCGAGGATCTGCCGATCCCGGACATCGCGGCGTCGTTCCAGGAGGCGGTCGCGGACGTGCTCACCATGAAGGCGGTGCGGGCCGCGCAGGATGTCGGCGTGGACACGCTGGTGCTCGGCGGCGGTGCGACGGCGAACTCCCGGATCCGGTCGATGGCCGAAGAGCGGTGCACGGCGGCCGGATTGACGCTCCGGGTGCCGAAGCCGCGGCTGTGCACGGACAACGGGGTGATGATCGCGGCGCTCGGCGCGCATGTGATCGCGGGTGGCGCGAAGCCTTCGCCGTTGACGGTGGCGACCGATCCGGGGCTGCCGGTTTCGATCAGCCGGGTGGTCTAGAACGTCCCAGCGGGTGACGATCTCTGTGCTCCACCTCGCCGGTTTTGGTGCAGGTCAGTCGGTTTCGCCGGACTGCCAAGGGTTTCCGGCGCCCGGATTCGCCGAACCCGAATTCTGCCTGGGCGGCATCGGCAGGTGCGACTGCGCGGGCGCCTGCGTCGGCGCGGAGTGCTGATTCGGTGTGGTGGGCCGGTTCTTGTCCGGCACCGACGAACCGCCCTGCGGGCCTGCGGAATTGCCGAACAGCGGACCGAGCAGCTCCGGGAACGGGATCACCGGGAGGTTCGGGTCGGGGCGCAGCGTCGGCTGGGTCGGCGAGGTGAGCGGCGTGGGCGTCGCGGTGCTCGACGGCTGGCCGCGGTCCTGGGTGATCGGCGGAATGTTGCCGGTCGGTGGACGATTGGTGCTTTCCTGATTCCGGCCGCTGGTCGAGGTGCCCGCGCCGGTCGGCGCGATGATGCTGCCCGGAGCCGGCGGCAACTGCGAGACGCTGCTGGTGGTGCCGGCGGGGGAGACCTCGTCGTCGGAGGTGGGTGCGAAGGTCTTCACGCCGTAGCCGATGATCAGGCCGACCACCACGATCGCGCCGGCCAGCGTGCCGACCACCTTGGTGAACGTGCCGACCGGCGCGTCGGCGCCGAGCGCGGCCACCGGGAACACCGACGGCTGCACCGAATCGGCCACCAGCGCGGCGCCTTTGGCGATCACGGCGTCCGGATCTTCGACGGTGAACACCGGAACGTCCAGCTCCGCGCCGAGCGTGTCGATCACGGCGGGGATGTTGGCTCCGCCGCCGATCACCGTCACCGCCTGCGGGAACTTGGGCGCCCGGGCGAACACCGCGGCGGCGAAGACGGCGGTCTCGCGCAGCAGGTCGGCGATGAGCTCTTCGAAGTCGGCGCGGGTCAGCTTGAGCGGCTGACCGGCCACGTGGTCGATGGTGACGGCGGGCGCGATGGACAGGTGTTCCTTGGCCGCGCGGCCGCGGTTGGTCAGCATGCCGCGGTTGGGGCGGGTGCCGCGCCGGGCGTAGTGCAGGTCGACCAGGTGGTGATAGATCAGGTCGTCGATGGCGTTGCCGCTGATCGTGATCGTGCGCTCGGACCGGAGCACGGTGCCGTCGGCCTGATCGGCGACGGTCACGGTGAGTCCGGTCGCGCCGAGGTCGACGATGGCGACGGTGTCGTAACGATCGAGCAGGCCGGTGTGCCGCAGGAAGGTGAGCGCCGCGGTGCCCTCCGGGACGAGCCGGAGTTCGCGCTGCTTGCCGGTGGCCGAGCGGATCGCCTGCGCCTGCTCCTTGCTGCGGTAGGCGACGGCGACGCTGGTCGGCGGGCGACTGGTCGGCGATTCCAGGTTGCGCGGCTGCGCGCCGGCGAAGCGCGCGCCGACCGGATAGCCGGCGTCGTGCAGCTGCGTGGTGGGTAGCTGGGTGGTCATCAGCTCGATCGAGGACGCGACGAGGTCACCGAGGTCGGAGTGGGCCGCGTCGGCGGAGACGACGCGGTAGTCGAAGCTCTGCGCGCCGTTCGACGCGGTGGCGACGAGCGCCGAGCACACGACCTCGGACCCGGCCGAGATACCGAGGGATGTTCGCATGTTCATTCACCTCCCTTCGCGCGGATGGCCCTGTGTCGCTGACCATCTCGATTGGACTGCCGAGTCGCCTGTGGTCGACGGACGATCCGGCTTCGAAACCTGCTCGGTCCCGTTATCCGGATGGGTCGCGGGGACCGGCGAGGGATCACGTGTGGCTAGCTCTCTGGTGCAGCTCGATTGGCGCTGGTTCTTCTCGGACGCTGGGTGTTCGATGACGCCGGAACTTCGGATCACGCTGAGGTATTCGGTGACGCCGAGCGGTGTAGCGACGTACGTTCTGTGACAACCCCTGGTCTCCGACGGCACTGGTTCGTGACGAACACAGCGGTCGGACAGCGACCGTCGTCAATACTGTCACAATCCGTTATCCGAACGTTACAGTTTTCCGGATCTCTTGAAAACCCCTCCGGGCGTGCGTTGGGCGTGTCGGCGACCACGGGGTGTTCGCCGGAGCGCTCGCGCGGGCGAATCCGCCGGGCCGCGCGATCCGAAATTGGCACATCCCGGCCTTGAGCGCTGGCACTCTCATGTATAGAGTGCTAGTCGGTACTGCTGATGTGCGCGGTCGGACTTCGTTCGTTCGGCGCACTGGGCGTGTGCCAGGCATTTTTGACTACTGAGCAGGGGTCCCGGCACCCGCGACGACGGGGCTATGCGACAGGGTCAGCATCAAAACCTGATACCGATGGTCCGGAACAACAGTTGCGGACGACATCCCCTGAAAGTGGAGGGCTCAACGTGGCGAGCGTGAACATCAAGCCGCTCGAGGACAAGATCCTCGTCCAGGCCAACGAGGCCGAGACGACGACGGCCTCCGGCCTGGTCATCCCCGACACGGCGAAGGAAAAGCCGCAGGAGGGCACCGTCATCGCCGTCGGCGAAGGACGCGTCACCGACAAGGGTGACCGCATCCCGGTCGACGTCAAGGAGGGTGACACCGTCATCTACAGCAAGTACGGCGGCACCGAGATCAAGTACCAGGGCGAGGAATACCTCATCCTGTCGGCGCGCGACGTGCTGGCCGTCGTCACCAAGTGACCCGCGCTCCGCGCGGTCGTCGCGGCGCGAGCCGCAATCGAGTGATGAACGCTCACCCGACCGCCGGGATCGAGTCGTCATGACACTGCCCCGGTTCCCCTGAGCGGGGACCGGGGCAGTCTCGTCTCAATCCAAGGAATAGGACTTATGCCAAAGCAGATCGAGTTCGACGAGAAGGCTCGCCGGGCTCTGGAACGCGGCGTCGACAAGCTCGCCGACGCCGTCAAGGTCACCCTCGGCCCGCGCGGCCGGCACGTGGTGCTCGCGAAGGCCTTCGGCGGCCCGACCGTGACCAACGACGGTGTCACCATCGCGCGCGAGATCGACCTGGAAGACCCGTTCGAGAACCTCGGCGCGCAGCTGGTCAAGAGCGTCGCCACCAAGACCAACGACGTCGCGGGCGACGGCACCACCACCGCCACCGTGCTGGCCCAGGCGCTGGTCCGCGCGGGCCTGAAGAACGTTGCCGCGGGCGCGAATCCGATCTCGCTCGGCGCCGGCATCGCCAAGGCCGCCGACGCGGTCGCCGCGGCGCTGCTCGCCGCGGCCACCCCGGTGTCCGGCGAGAAGGCGATCGCCCAGGTTGCCACCGTGTCCTCGCGGGACGAGGAAATCGGCGAGATGGTCGGCAAGGCCCTGACCGTGGTCGGCAAGGACGGCGTGGTCACGGTGGAGGAATCCTCGACCACGCAGACCGAGCTCGTGGTCACCGAGGGTGTCCAGTTCGACAAGGGCTACCTCTCGCCCTACTTCGTCACCGACACCGACAGCCAGCAGGCCGTGCTCGAGGATGCGCTCATCCTGCTGCACCGCGAGAAGATCAGCTCGCTGCCGGACTTCCTGCCGCTGCTGGAGAAGATCGCCGAATCCGGCAAGCCGGTGCTGATCATCGCCGAGGACGTCGAGGGTGAGGCGCTGTCCACCCTGGTGGTCAACTCGATCCGCAAGACGATCAAGGCCGTCGCGGTCAAGGCGCCGTTCTTCGGTGACCGGCGCAAGGCGTTCCTGGACGACCTGGCCGTGGTCACCGCGGGCACCGTGATCAACCCGGACCTCGGCATCAACCTGCGCGAGGCCGGCCTGGACGCACTGGGCCAGGCGCGGCGCATCGTCGTCACCAAGGACGACACCACCATCGTCGACGGCGTCGGCACCAAGGAAGACATCGCGGCCCGCGGCGCGCAGCTGCGACGCGAGATCGAGGCCACCGATTCCGACTGGGATCGGGAGAAGCTCGAGGAGCGCCTGGCGAAGCTGTCCGGCGGCGTCGCGGTGATCAAGGTCGGCGCGGCCACCGAGACCGCGCTCAAGGAGCGCAAGTACCGGGTCGAGGACGCGGTGAGCGCGGCCAAGGCCGCCGTCGAGGAGGGCATCGTGCCCGGTGGCGGCTCCGCACTGGTGCAGGCGGCCGCGAAGCTGATCGAGCTGCGCGACTCGCTGTCCGGCGACGAGGCGGTCGGCGTCGAGGTGGTGCGGACCGCACTGTCGGCGCCGCTGTTCTGGATCGCCACCAACGCGGGCGTGGACGGCTCCGTGGTGGTCAGCAAGGTCGCCGACGGCAAGGATGGCTTCAACGCGGCCACCCTCACCTACGGTGACCTGCTGGCCGACGGTGTCGTCGACCCGGTGAAGGTGACCCGCTCGGCCGTCGTGAACGCGGCGTCGGTGGCGCGGATGATCCTGACCACCGAGAGTGCGGTTGTGGACAAGCCCGCCGAAGAGGCGCATGACCACAGCCACCACGGTCACAGCCACTGAGCTGAAACCAGAGAAGGCCCTCGGACGACTGTCCGGGGGCCTTCGGTTTACCTAGGTCAAGAAGCGACGGGCGGCTGTTCGGCGGCGATGGCCGCGAGCAATTGGCTGCGCAGCGTGGCGGGCGGCGGGGTCGCCGTCGCACTGGCGAGCGTGGCGAGTGCTTCTCTCGTCTGCCTTATCTCCCTCATGAACGCCGCACGTAGCGCGGGGTCTTCGGTATCGAGCAGGTCCTGCACCTCATGGTGATCTACGTCGTCGATCGATCCGAGCGCGACGGTGTGCGCGAGATCGACCTGGCGTTCGTTCATCTCACGTCACCCCCAAACTTCTTTTGAGTCGTGTCAATCCGTCCCGAATTCGGGACTTAACGGTCGGTAACCCTACTCCGAGGTACAGCGCGACCTCCGCGTAGGTTCGCCCGCCGTAGTAGGCGAGCGAGATGGCCTCTCGCTGGGTCTCGGTCAAAGTGGCGAGCCCGTCGAGCACGGCCTGTTGTTCGAGCCTTCGCTCTACTTCTTCGGTCACCTCGTCGAATTCGTTACCGAGAACCCGGATTCCGTAGGCGACCTCGCGTTGGGTGTGGGCCTGCTCGGCGCGCACCCGGTCGACGGCCCGCCGGTGGGCGAGCGTCATCAGCCAGGTCACGGCCGAACCCTTGTCGGCGTCGAAACTGGCTGCCGTACGCCAGATTTGCAGGTACACCTCCTGCGTCGTCTCCTCGGCGTAGCCGGGGTCGTGCAGGACGCGCAGCACCAGACCGAAGACGCGCGCGGACGTCCGGTCGTATAGCTCGGCAAAGGCTTCCTGGTCGGACTCACCGCAACGATGTAGCAGGTCGGCGAGTTCGATGCTCTCGGCGGCGCGGGCCGTAACCGCAGAATCCACACCGGGTGGGAAGGCATCTCTTCGGAACGAGTCGCCCTCTGCGGCCGGCTGCCGCGTTGTCACAACGCTCCATTCTGTGTCATCGGTCACCACCGTAGCGGGTCGCTATGACCTCCCTTCGGCTGGGGTGTCGGCAAACCACCTGTGGCCCAGCGACTTTGCGGAAAACTTCGACACGCCAGGTGGCTCTAATCAGAGACACGCCGTGACACGCCGATAGTTAACCGCGAAACGCAGGGCTCGACAGGGTGTGCGGCTTCGGGTGGTCGCCGCTGCAGGCGTGGCGGAGGTGACCGCTTGTTGCCTGCCGGTTGTTTGCTAGGGATTCGGCGCGCCGCCCCCCGCGGATGGGAACAAATTTCAACTAAACCGCCATGCGCCGCCGATTGCGTCGGGCGTGCATCTCGCGCTCGGTCTCGGACATGCCGCCCCAGATGCCGTAAGGTTCGCTGACTTTGAGGGCGTGGCTGCGGCACTGCATCAGCACCGGGCAGGCCCGGCAGATCTCTTTGGCGCGCATTTCGCGCGCGGTACGGGCTCGGCCACGTTCGCCGTCGGGATGGAAGAACACGGCGGAGTCCTGCCCGCGGCAGGACCCTCGCATCTGCCAATCCCAGACATCGGCGTTCGGCCCGGGGAGGTGGGTCGGCATGGGCATTGTGTGAACTCCTCGTGGTGCGAGCTCGTCAGCGTTGTCGAGCAGTTGTTCTGCAAAGTGTGGTAGGCCACGGCGCTGTGTCGGCGGGTGCCCCTGTGCTCGCCCGTTGCGGTCGCTGCAATTTCGCGCGGCGCCGTCCGTGGCGATGAGCTACGTTAGGTCCAGCCGCGAAATTCCGTCAATAGTTCGACGCAGCAGTTTCCCAAATCTCATGGCGTGAAATTTAACCTTTGAGCTGTTTACTTTTCGCATTGGTTCCAGGGATACTGATCGGTTGACCAGTGGCGGCGGGGTACTCGCTGCTCTGGATCGGGGCGTATTTCCGCTGGTAGACCCCATTTTCTGGGGCAGGCGCCGGATCAGAGCCCAGCCGCGGTCGGGTGGGGGCGGTCACAGCGTCGCCCGGCGGCCGGTTCGGCGAGCAGATCCGAGATGGCGGAAACGGGGCATCGAGGTTAATTGCGCGAAACGCATGTGAATTCCGATCGCGGGCGCCCGGGGATTGCCGGTACGAGATTTACCTGATGGAAACATCGGATAGAGATCAGAAATGCTGAGTAGTTGCCGGTTGGTCGGGTCCGGTCTTTCTCCCGGCCATCTCCGGCCGGCCCGGGATACAGTTTCGGCCGTGTTCGCACCTGCTCCGCTCGGAGATACCCGATTCGAGATACTCGCCGAGAGTGCCTTCGGCCCGCGCCCCGGCCGCGCCGCTGCCGAGTTGCCGACCGCGCCCGATGCGCTGGGTTCCTGGTATCGAGCGGTGATTCTCGGCGGTCAGGGCCGTTATGCCGCGGCCCGTGCCGAATTGCGAATTGCTCGGGCCCACAGCACCGATCCGATGGTGCTTTCGCTGGCCGCGAGTACCGAGGGTTCGCTGCTTCGCCAGCTCGGCTGGCATGCCAGGGCCGCCGTCCTCGACGGGCGGGCTGTCGCCCTGATCTCTACGAAATCCATAGGCGATCTCGGCCGCGCGGCCGAGGCGCCGGGCCACCCGTTCGATCGCGACGACGCGATCTGCGACGCGCTGACCGGTCTCGCCGCCGACGCGCTCGGCCTCGGCCGGGTGGCGCTGGCCTGGCGGCTGCTGCAACGCTGCGCCGACGTGGTGCCGGAGGAGCGGCTCGGCTGGCGGCCTGCCATCCGCAGGCAGTGGGTCAGCGCCGAAACCTCGCTTGCCGCAGGCACTGTCGAGCCCGCGCTGGCCCATGCGGCGACCGCGCTCGAGCTCGCCGAGCGGGGTCCGTCGGTGCGGCATCTGGTCAAGTCCCGGCTGCTGGCCGCCGCGGCCGCCGCGGTGGCGGGGGAGCACGATCGGTCGCGTGCGCTCGCCGATCAGGTCGCCGAGGAGTGCCGCGAACACGGTCTGCTCCCGTTGCGCTGGGCCGGTGCGATGCTGCGCGCGGGGCTGGCGGTCGAGGGCGCCGCGGCGGAGGCCGAGGACTGTGCGGCGACCATCTCCCGACGTGGCGGTCGGTTTCGTCCGCCGGCGGTGGCCTAGCCGTTAAGCGGGACTGCATCTGGTTGGGCGGGGCCCGAACGGGTAAGGGCGACCGTGTTGCCTTGTTCCGCGCGCTGTATCGCTATTGTTAGTTCCGTTCCGCCCCTTCGGCGGAAGCACTGGTCATCACCGACCGTGCCACTTGTAACGCCGGGAATCTCTCTGACGATGACGAACATGGGCGAAGAGTTGGACCTCGCCGTCTCTGCGGCTGCGCAGGGCGACAGATCCGCTTTAGCTCAGGTACTGGAGATGATCCGCCCGCTCGTGGTGCGTTATTGCCGCGCGCGGATCGGAGCCGCGGAGCGTGGGCAGCTCTCCGCGGATGATGTTGCGCAGGAGGTCTGTCTGGCTGTGATGACCGCCTTGCCCAGGTATCAAGACCAGGGCAGGCCCTTCATGGCCTTCGTTTACGGAATCGCTTCGCACAAGGTCGCCGACGCCCATCGCAACGCCGCCCGTAACAAGGCGGAGGCAATGGCCGAAGTACCAGATGTCATATCCACCGACCATGGTCCGGAACAACGAGCTCTCGAATCGGAGACGAGCAGGCAGATGAACAGTCTGCTCGCGACACTCCCCGAGAAACATCGAGAGATCCTGATCCTGCGATTGGTCATGGGTTTGTCAGCCGAAGAAACCGCAGTCGCCGTGGGCAGTACGGCGGGGGCGATACGAGTGGCCCAGCACAGGGCACTCGCGAAACTGAAGTCTCAAGTGGCGAGGGCAGGTGAAATGTATGGCTAGGGATGGCGAGCGCGGTCGGGGTGACTGGAAAGCGCGGCTTGGATCGCGAAACAGCGGTCCCTACGCCGACGCGTCCGGAGACACGGGACCGGTCGATATCGCCGCGGTACGCCGCGACGATGCGTTGATCGAAGCGATCGCAAGCGATGGCCCGGTACGGACCGACAGCGCGGAGGAATACCAGCTCGCGACCTTGCTCGCGGACTGGCGAGCGGAGCTGATCGCTCCGCCGATGGCCGCGGGACCGGATCTGGATGAGATCGTCGCGGCGGTCAATCAGGAGATCGGCGCGGCGCGTCAGGCGCGGACCGGCGTAGGCAGCACCCGACTGAAGTTGGTTCGCCCGTTGCTCGGAACCGCGGCGGCACTCGCCCTGGTCTTCGGCGGCATGACGGCGTTCTCGTATCAGTCCGAACCCGGCGATCCGCTGTGGAAGGTCAAGGAAGTCGTCTTCAATCAGGCGGCGCAGAGCACCGTGGCGCAACGGGCGAACACCGATCTGGATGAAGCGGGGAAGCTGATCAACCAGAATCCGGTGCAGGCCAAGGAGCGTCTGGTGCAGGCGAAGGTGAACGCCGACCAGGTCGACAGCCCGGAGAAGCACGACAAGCTGATGACGGAGTGGCAACGCCTCGTCGATCAGTTGCGCGCGGCCGGTCACGACGATTTGGCCGATCAGCTGGATCAGGGCACCTCGACGAAGCCGACCGACCCGTCGACGGATGTCAGCGTGACACCGAAGCCGAAGCCGCCGGTCGACCCGACGATCATGCAGACGAAGCCGACTCAGCCGAGCGACAAGCCCACTGAGCCGACCGACCCGACCACCCCGCCGACCGATGACAAGCCGACTCCGCCGACGGTGACGACACCGCCGCCGACGGTGGAGCCGACCACCCAGCCGCCGGCCACACCGACCACGGTGTCCAAGCCGACGGTGGTCGAGCCGACCGGTGACAACGGCGGCGCGCCGACTGTGGCGCCGACTCGGGCACCGACACAGAACAATCCGGGCACCACATTCGTGATCCCGCCCGGAGCGGGTGGCTCGGCGACTCCGAGTTAGCCGGCGTCAGCAACCCTCGGGAAAATCGAACAAGACAAGAACCGATTGCCGATTGGCGGTCGGTTTTCTGTCGTTCGGGGCATCGTGCCCCGTGGTGATGCGGCGAAGATCACAGCGCTATATGCCGCGGTGCGCGGACCCCCGGAAGGGGCGCGTCATCGGTTCGGTGTGCCGAACCTCAGTTGTCGAACCCGTCGAAGCCGTCGCCGTGGAAGGCCTCGTTCATCGAGGCGTCCGCGTATCCCCGGCAGTAATCCCAGGTGACATACGCTTCCGGCGTCGGATCGTAAGCGGGCTCGTGCGGGCGCACGGTGCCGTCCACCAACAGCTGAAGTAGGTTGGCGCGCAACATGTCCCAGTCGTGGTAGTGATCCTGCCGACAGTCTTCGCAGCTCACCACGAGTCCGCGGATTCCGCGGTGCGCTAGTAGCGCCTCGTAGACGGCCAGATCGGCGAGATCTTCCTCGACCGCAAGGCGCTCGTGGGGATCCAGCGGCTCACCGGGCTCGATGGCGTCGAGCGCGGCGGACGGGTCGGAGGGGTCTCCGGCGAACGGATCCGGCGGCAAGCCAGGTGGTAGATGGTCACGCACATCCCCACGGTACGCAGAACAGGGTGGTCTGCGCCAGCTATGTCGGCCGCAAGTTTCGTCTGCCCCTACCTGTCCGGCCGGCTTCGCCTCCCCGCCGTCCCCCGCCCCTGCTCGGCTTCGCCTCCCCGTCATCCCCGGGTGGGCTCACTTCGCCGACGAGTTTGCGGGACAGATACCATGGTCTCAGGCCCCGGCGAGCACCCGACACGATTCCCGGAGCCACCAGTCCATCCCATCAGCTGCGCGCGGCGCCGGTAATCCCGGTGCCGGTCGCTGTCGACGTCCAGGAGGGGTCGATCCGAATGAGTAATCCCGTATCGGGCGAACGCACCGCTGTCCGCCCATCTACGGGTGGTGACGATCCGAACAAGATCGCCATGCTCGGCCTCACATTCGACGATGTGCTGTTGCTGCCCGCCGCCTCGGATCTCATCCCCAGCTCTGTGGAGACCTCCAGCCAGTTGACCAGGGATATCCGCCTGCGGACCCCGCTGGTCAGCTCGGCCATGGATACGGTGACCGAGGCGCGGATGGCCATCTCGATGGCCAGGGCCGGCGGCATGGGCGTGCTGCACCGCAACCTGTCCGGCGCCGATCAGGCCGCCCAGGTGGAGACCGTGAAGCGGTCCGAGGCCGGCATGGTCACCGACCCGGTCACCTGCCGCCCGTCCGACACCCTGGCCGAGGTCGACGCCATGTGCGCCCGGTTCCGCATCTCCGGTCTGCCGGTGGTGGACGAGGTCGGCAGCCTTGTGGGCATCATCACCAACCGCGACATGCGGTTCGAGGTCGATCAGAACCGCAGGGTCGAAGAGGTGATGACCAAGGCGCCGCTGATCACCGCGCAGGAGGGCGTCACCGCGGAGGCCGCGCTCGGCCTGCTGCGCCGGCACAAGATCGAGAAGCTGCCCATCGTGGACGGCAACGGCAAGCTGCGCGGGCTCATCACGGTCAAGGACTTCGTCAAGACCGATCAGTACCCGAACGCCACCAAGGACCGCGACGGCCGCCTGCTGGTCGGCGCCGCGGTCGGCGTCGGCGACGACGCCTGGTCGCGCGCCATGACGCTGTCCGACGCGGGCGTCGACGTGCTCATCGTGGACACCGCGCACGGCCATCAGGCCCAGGTGCTGCAGATGGTGACCAAGATCAAGGCCGAGGTCGGCGACCGGATCCAGATCGTCGGCGGCAACGTCGCGACCAGGGCCGGCGCCCTCGCGCTGGTCGAGGCGGGCGCGGACGCGGTGAAGGTCGGCGTCGGTCCCGGCTCCATCTGCACCACCCGCGTGGTCGCCGGTGTCGGCGCGCCGCAGATCACCGCGATCCTCGAGGCCGTCGCCGCGTGCAAGCCGCACGGCGTTCCGGTGATCGCCGACGGCGGCATCCAGTTCTCCGGCGACATCGCCAAGGCGATCGCCGCGGGCGCGTCCACCGTGATGCTCGGCTCGCTGCTGGCCGGCACCGCCGAATCGCCCGGTGAGCTGATCCTGGTGGGCGGCAAGCAGTTCAAGAGCTACCGCGGCATGGGTTCGCTCGGCGCGATGCAGGGACGCGGCCAGGCCAAGTCCTTCTCCAAGGACCGCTACTTCCAGGACGACGTGCTCGCCGAGGACAAGCTGGTGCCCGAGGGCATCGAGGGCCGGGTGCCGTTCCGCGGACCGGTCAACCAGGTCATCCACCAGCTCGTCGGCGGCCTGCGCGCGGCCATGGGCTACACCGGTTCGCAGTCCATCGCGCACCTGCAGGACGCGCAGTTCGTGCAGATCACCGCGGCCGGACTCAAGGAAAGCCACCCGCACGACATCACGATGACCGTCGAGGCCCCTAACTACACTGGGCGCGGCTAGCCCGCGTCGGCTTGTGTACTGGACCGCCCAGTCCGTGCATGATTGACCCTGTTCGCGGGCAATCGGGTCGGTGTGCCGCCGCGTGCGGAGCGACGACCTGATCCGCGGGTCCGGCGGTGTCCGGACCAACCGGTGGGCAGAGGTCTGCCTAGCGGAAGGCACGACACGAGCCTGATGAGCCCGTGCGCCCCGCGCGGTTGCCGAGGCCGGCCGCCCGCGAACACGCTGCGCCGCAGGCGCGGCAATCCAACAGAGCAAGGAGTAGACACGTGCGCGACATGGTCGAGATCGGCATGGGCCGGACCGCCCGGCGTACCTATGAGCTGGACGATATCGACATCGTTCCCTCGCGCCGGACCCGCTCGTCGAAGCAGGTGTCGCTGTCCTGGCAGCTCGACGCCTACCGCTTCGAGATCCCGTTCCTCGCGCACCCGACCGACGCCCTGGTGTCGCCGGAGTTCGCGATCGAGCTCGGCCGGCTCGGCGGGCTCGGCGTGATCAACGGCGAGGGTCTGTGGGCCAGGCACGCCGATGTCGCCGCGAAGATCGACCAGCTGCTCGAGCTGGTCGGCAAGGGCGGTTACGAGCGGGCCGTCTCGCTGCTCCAAGAGCTGCACGCCGCGCCGATGCAGCCGGAGCTGCTCGCCGCCGCCGTCGCGCAGGTCAAGGCGGCCGGTGTGACGGTCGCGGTGCGGGTCAGCCCGCAGAACGCCCGTGCGCTCACGCCCGCGCTGGTGCAGGCCGGCGTCGACCTGCTGGTCGTGCACGGCACCATCATCTCCGCCGAGCACGTCGGCGACGGTGAGCCGTTGAACCTCAAGACCTTCATCGCCGAACTCGACGTGCCCGTGGTGGCCGGCGGGGTCAGCGACCACCGCACCGCGCTGCACCTGATGCGCACCGGCGCGGCCGGCGTCATCGTCGGCTACGGCTCGTTCCAGGGCGCGACCACCACCCGCGAGGTGCTCGGCATCGGTGTGCCGATGGCCACCGCGATCGCCGACGCCGCCGCCGCGCGCCGCGACTACCTCGACGAGACCGGCGGGCGCTACGTGCACGTCATCGCCGACGGCGACGTGGAGACCTCCGGCCAGCTGGCCAAGACGATCGCCTGCGGCGCGGACGCCGCGATGCTCGGCGTGCCGCTCGCGGTGGCCGCCGAGGCGCCCGGCCGCGGCTGGTACTGGCCGTCCGCCGCCGCGCACCCCTCGGTGCCGCGTGGCTCGCTGCTCGGCGTCGAGTGGGAACTGGACGAGGGCAACGGCGACGTCGTGCGCCCCAGCCTCGAACAGGTCCTCTACGGCCCCTCCGACGACCCCTTCGGCTCCCTGAATCTGGTTGGCGGCCTCCGCCGTTCGATGGCCAAGGCCGGCTACTCCGACCTCAAAGAATTCCAGAAGGTCGGCCTCAGCGTCCGCGGCTGAGCCGTGGACGACCGCGTTCCGGGTCGTCACCGCCTGCTGGTGGTGGCGACCCGGAAACGTGGCAGCCGCTATTTCGGGCGGACGACGGCGCCGTAGAACCCGGCAGGATGGTTCCACCGGCCTTGACCCTGCTCGACGTGACCGCACGTGCTCTCGGAAACTATGCCGCCGACGGCGGCGGCCGTACCGTTCACCCAGCTGATGCAAGTCGGTCGGGCCGCGGTGACGCAGACGTAGAGGGTGCCGCCGCCGTCCATCGGGAACGTCTGACGCGCCAGGCAGCCGTCTCCGTCCGCCTCCACCGCGGCCGCGCTACCCGCTCCGATGGCGACTGCTCCGATGCTCGCCGCGGTTGCGGCGGCGACGGCTAGCGCGCTGAGTCCTCTGCGGACGATTGAACTGGTCATTCTCGGCTCCCCCCGAAATCGGGTGTGATCTGTGCGAATTCGAGGCCGGGTTCGGCACTCGAATATCTTGGACGGCGCAGCCCCGAAACCGGTTCCCCGCCGGACAGATTCGTGCACACGATGGCAGTCCCGCGCCGAGGTGGCAGTGTCCGTGCGCGCAGGTGGCAGTGTCGCTCAGCGCGCGTGTGAGGGCGTGATTCGTTCGCGCAGGAACTGGCGCATGGCGATGTTCACCGGTTCGGGGTGGGTCATGGTGACTGCTAGGCGGGCGCCGGCGATTTCCACGTAGCTCGCGCCGGTGATGCCTTGCGTCAGTTGCTGGGCGCGGTCGGGTGGGATGCCGCTGTCGGTGGCGTGGATCACCAAAGCGGGACAGGTGATTTCGGACAGCCGCTCGAGCACCGAGTCGCGGCTGAGCAGGCAGCCGGCGGCGACCTCGATGCCGCGGCAGTCGCGCAGCAACCAGCGGGTGGTCCAGACCGTGCGGTGCCAGTTGTCGTCGCCGATCAGCCAGGACGCCAGCTGATTGGCCGCCTGCTGGCGCGAGCCGTCGTCGTACCACTCGGCCAGGAACTTCTGGGTGGCATCGGACTGCTCGGCGGTCGGGCCGTTGGCCTCGGTGCTGATCAGGATGAGCGCCGACACGCGTTCGGGCGCGATGAGCGCGGTGCGCAGCGCGGTGAAGCCGCCCTGCGCGGTGCCGCCGACCACCGCGCGCTCGGCGCCGAGGTGATCGAGCACGGTCAGGGCGTCGCGGGCGGCGGTCCAATAGGTGAACGGCAAACCCTCGTCCCTGGTGCGGCCGTGGCCGCGCGCGTCCCAGGAGACGATCCGGAATTCCGGTGCCAGCGCGGCCATCTGAGCCGCGAACATCGTCCGGTCCATGAAGAATTCGTGTGCTAGCAGCACCACCGGGCCGCTCCCGCCGCTGTCCTCGTAGTGGATGTCGGCGTCGATCGCGCGGGCGAATGGCACGAGCACGAGGATAGCCAGCGGCGCGGGGGCGGGTGGGGCGATTTGCTGGCTCGCCTTTTTGCTTGCTGGAGCTGGGCTCGGCGAAGGTGCTGTGCCGATGGTTCGCCCGGGTTGCCGCGTCACTAAACTGTGCTGGTGGCAGATACACAGAGACCGGTCCTCGTCGTCGATTTCGGCGCGCAATACGCACAGCTGATCGCCCGTCGGGTTCGTGAGTCGAGTGTGTTCTCGGAGGTGATTCCGCATACCACCACGGTCGAGGAGATCGCCGAGAAGCAGCCGCTCGCTGTGATCCTGTCCGGCGGCCCGTCCAGCGTGTATGCCGACGGCGCACCGCAATTGGACGCGCGGCTGTTCGATCTGGACATCCCCGTCTTCGGCATCTGCTACGGCTTCCAGGCGATGGCCCAGGCGCTCGGCGGCACCGTCACCCACACCGGCACCCGCGAGTACGGCCGTACCGAGCTCAACGTCGACGGTGGCGTGCTGCACGGTGGCCTGCCGACCATCCAGCCGGTCTGGATGAGCCACGGTGACGCGGTCACCGACGCGCCCGAGGGCTTCGAGGTCACCGGGACCTCCGCGGGCGCCCCGGTCGCCGCGTTCGAGAACCGGGCCCGCCGCCTGGCCGGCGTGCAGTACCACCCGGAGGTCCTGCATTCGCCGCACGGCCAGCAGGTGCTCAGCCGCTTCCTGCACGAGATCGCCGGCATCCGCGCCACCTGGACCCCGGCCAATATCGCCGATTCGCTGATCACCGCGGTGCGCGAGCAGATCGGCGACGGGCACGCGATCTGCGGGCTGTCCGGCGGGGTCGATTCCGCGGTCGCCGCCGCGCTGGTGCAGCGCGCCATCGGGGACAAGCTGACCTGTGTGTTCGTCGACCACGGCCTGTTGCGGGCGGGCGAGCGCGAGCAGGTGCAGCAGGACTTCGTCGCCGCGACCGGCGCCAAGCTGGTGACCGTCGACGCGGTGGACAAGTTCCTCGGCGAGCTGAAGGGCGTCACCGACCCGGAGGAGAAGCGCAAGATCATCGGCCGGGAGTTCATCCGGTCGTTCGAGGACGCGGTCTCCGAGGTCGTGATCGAGCAGAGCGGCGGGGAGACGCCGAAGGTCGAGTTCCTGGTGCAGGGAACGCTCTACCCGGACGTCGTCGAATCCGGCGGCGGCAGCGGCACCGCGAACATCAAGAGCCACCACAACGTCGGCGGCCTGCCGGACGACCTGGAATTCGATCTGGTCGAGCCGCTGCGCCTGTTGTTCAAGGACGAGGTGCGCGCCGTCGGCCGCGAGCTCGGGCTGCCGGAGGAGATCGTCGGCCGCCAGCCGTTCCCGGGCCCGGGCCTGGCCATCCGCATCGTCGGCGAGGTCACCGAGGACCGGCTGGTCACGCTGCGGCAGGCGGACGCCATCGCGCGCGAGGAGCTCACCGCGGCCGGGCTGGACAAGCAGATCTGGCAGTGCCCCGTGGTGTTGCTCGCGGACGTGCGCAGCGTCGGCGTGCAAGGCGACGGCCGCACCTACGGCCACCCGATCGTGCTGCGCCCGGTCTCCAGCGAGGACGCGATGACCGCGGACTGGACCCGGCTGCCCTACGAGGTGCTGGAGCGGATCTCCACCCGGATCACCAACGAGGTGGCGGAGGTCAACCGGGTCGTCCTCGATGTGACCAGCAAGCCGCCGGGCACCATCGAGTGGGAGTGAATCCCCGATAGCGCAACAAGCATGGCCCCGTCCGTGGACGGGGCCATGCTTTGTCCGGAGGTCAGTGGCGGCGGCGTGGGGAGACCACCAGCACGATGCCGACGATGATCGCGGCGAGCACCACGATCCAGCCGATCGGGGCCGCACTGTTCGAAGGCCACGACTCGGGGCCGACGAAAGCCCAAGCGCTGACGCCGAGGGCGAGCAGTCCGATGATCAGCAGCGAGGCGGACGGGCCGCGCCGGGTCTCGGTGGTTTCGCTGGACTTGTCACCCACGGTGCACCTCCGCGTTTCCGGCCCGGACATTGATGTTCAGGTCGAGCACCGGAGCGCCCGGGGTGTTCGGTCCGGTGATGCCGTTGTCGCACTTGGCATTACCCATGGTCGCGTTGCACTTGGCCCGCACGGTCATGCTCGGGGGCACCAGCACCTGGAAGTCGCCCATCTGCACGTCCACATCGACGGTGCGATTCGCGGTCAGGGTCAGCGGCCGCAGGTCCAGCTTGCCGGAACCCATCGACACTCGATAGGTCGGCTCGAGCTGACCGGCCGAGGTGACTGTCCAGTTGTGCTCGCCCATCGCGCCGCGGTTGAAGTCGACCGGGCCGACCGCCGAGGCCAGCAGGACGAACCCGGCCAGCGGAGCGGTCAGCACCAGCAGGCCGTAGCCGCGCCGCAGGAACGCGCCGAGCACCAGGCCGAGCCCGATCACCGCCAGCGCCACCGCCGCGATCCGGCCGGGCGTCATCCACTCGACGCCCGAGGCGGCCAGCGCACCCGCGCCGGCGGCGGCGAGGATGGCCAGGCCGATCACCACCGGGGTCAGCCGGGAGCGCGGGCGCTTCGGCGGCGGCGCGACGACGGTGCGGACCGGGGTCGGTTCGGGCAGGTCCCAGGCCAGCGGCGCGACGCCGAGCGGATCCCAGGAGGGCGGGGCCGGGCGGCCGATGGTGGCCGGGGTCGGCGGCTTCAGCGCGGCGGTGCTGCGCGGTGCCGCGTCTTTGCCGAGCGACGGAGTGCGGACCTCGGGGGAGGCCGGCGGGCGCGGGTCGAGCACCTCGGTGGTGTTGCCGGCCTTGTCGAGTGAAACGGATTCGGCTGGTGCGTCGTCCTTTTCGCCCTTGTGCAGCAGCACGGTCTCCGCGTCGACCTGCTGGACCTGATCGGCCGGTCCGGAATCCCGGTGCGGCACTACCGGTTCGGCGCTCGGCGTTTCCGGTGCGTAGGTCTCCGGCAGCTTCGTGTACGGCGTGTACACGCTGGTCGGCGGCATATACATGTCCCCGGTGGGCCGTTGCGCGCCCTGCGGGAAGACCGCGCCGGGGTAGCCGGTCGCCATGATCCCGCTGTCCGCGACGAGCCCGCTGAACTCGCTCGTGGTGCCCGGCGGCGGTTCCGGATTGCGCAGGTGCAGCATCCACCAGCCCGCCAGCATCAGCACCATGCTGATCAGCCCCGAGCCGCCGAGGCCGACGCCGACCGGACCCATCGTGCTCACCGCGATGGCGAGCGCGACGATCAACACGATCGTTTTGGTCTGTGATTGGGAGCTGTGCCCCTTGCCGACCAGCGACTCGGCCGCCGAGGACTGGTCACCGGCGGCGCTGAACAGCAGCCAGGCCAGGAGATAGAGGACGACCCCGGATCCGCCGAAGATGGCCGACACCACGAAGGCCACCCGCACCAGCACCGGATCGACGTTGTAGCGCTGCGCGAACCCGGCCGCCACGCCAGCGATCGGCCCCTGCCGAGGCAACCGCACCGGCCGTGTCCGCCAGATCTGCTGGAGCTGATCCCCGAAGCTCGTTTTCGTCATGGTTCCCATCCTGTGCCTGACCAGCACATCCGCACATCGGGGAGAACCCTGAAGATTCTCCTGATCCTTTTGGAGCCGCATGGTCAAAGTAATCATCCACCCAGTGCGCAAGATCAGGGAGATTCCTGATGGCTAGCTGTCGCCGGGTCGTGCCACTATCGAGAGCATGTACCCGTCTGCGCCCTCGTTCGACACCCGAGGGTTCGATGCCACTCGGGGGTTCGAGGCCGCGCGCGGCTTCGGTCCCGCGCCGGTGTTGGACCAGGGACGGCCGCCGTATGCGCGGATGACGCGGCGTTCGGGCGGCCGGATCGTCGGCGGGGTGGCGGGCGGGCTCGCCGATCACCTCGGCGTCGACGTGTTCAAGGTGCGGATGGCGTTCGTGCTGCTGTCCGCGTTCGGGGCGGGCATCGTCACCTACGGGTTGCTGTGGATCTTCACCCCGGGCGGCTCGGATGTGGCGAAGGCGTCCGGCTCCGAACGGCGCCAGGCGATCGGGCTCGCGATCCTCGGCATCAGCCTGGCCGTCGGGGTGTCGTGGCTGTTCAGCGGGACCGCCGCGAATGTGATCGCACCCATCATCGTGGTCGCCATCGGCGCGGCGCTGGTGTGGCGGGAGTACGACGCCGACGGCCCGCGGTCGCTGCTCGGGCTGCCCGCGCGGCCGTCGGTGGTGACCTGGGCGCGCATCGTCGCCGGCGGCACGCTGATCGTGGCCGGGCTCGGCGTGGTGGTGCTGGCCAGGATCGATCTGAGTTCGCTCGGGTCGGCGTTGATCGCGGTGGCGGTCACGCTGGTCGGCGCGGGGCTGCTGACGGTTCCGCTGTGGTTGCGCATGATGCGGGCGCTGAACGCCGAACGTTCGGCGCGCATCCGCAATGAGGAACGCGAGGAGATCGCCTCGCACCTGCACGATTCGGTGTTGCAGACGCTGGCCCTGATCCAGCGCCAGGCCGAGGACCCGCAGGAGGTGCTGCGGCTGGCCCGCAGCCAGGAGCGCGAACTGCGCAAGTGGCTGTTCGAGGATTCCGGTCCGGCCCAGTCGAGTCTGGCGGCCGCGCTGCGCACCATCGCGGGCGAGGTCGAGGATCAGCACGGCGTGAAGGTAACCCCGGTGACCGTCGGCGACGTGTCGATGGACATCGGCGAGACCGGAGCCGGCCTGCCGAAGGAACACTTCACCGCGCTGCTCGGGGCCAGCCGGGAGGCGCTGGTCAATGCCGCCAAGCACGCCGGCGTCCCGGAGATCGACCTGTTCGCCGAGACCGAGCCGCACCAGGTGAGCATTTTCGTGCGCGACCGTGGCGCCGGTTTCGACACCACCGCGGTGCCGCAGGACCGGCAGGGCCTGGCGAAGTCCATCCGCGGCCGGATCGAACGTCGCGGCGGTCACGTGGAGATCCTGTCCACCCCCGGCCGCGGCACCGAGGTCCGAATCACCATGCCGCGCACGGATTCCGGTGGTCAGGACGACCAGGACACGGGGGAGCCGGCCGCGACCATCGACGCCGAGCAGGTGCCGGAGCCGGTGCATCCCGGGCAGTGACCGCTTTCCCGGCCGACATGTGGTACCGATGTGGGTGTGGGCGGCCCGTGGGCGGCTCGCGCGCCAGGGTGGTTCGATCCACCGACAGTTGAGGAGATAGCAGGGTGGCCGTGCGGGTCTTTCTGGTTGACGATCACGCAGTGTTCCGGTCGGGTGTGCGGGCGGAGTTGAGCCGGGAAACCGACATGGAGGTCGTCGGCGAGGCAGGTGGCGTGGCCGAGGCGATTGCCGGGATCAAGGCGACGAATCCCGATGTGGTGCTGCTCGACGTGCACATGCCTGATGGCGGCGGTGTCGCGGTGCTGGCCGGCATCGAAGAGGGTCCGGTGTGCCTGGCGCTGAGCGTGTCCGATGCCGCCGAGGATGTCATCGCGGTGATCCGGGCGGGCGCCAGAGGCTATGTGACCAAGACGATTTCGGGTGCCGAGCTGGCCGACGGCATTCGCCGGGTGTCCGGCGGCGACGCGGTGTTCAGCCCGCGGCTGGCCGGTTTCGTGCTCGACTCGTTCACCGGTAAGTCACAGGTGCCCGAGCCGCCGCTCGATCCGGAACTGGACTCGCTGACCCCGCGCGAACTCGAGGTGCTGCGCCTGCTCGCGCGCGGCTACACCTACCGCGAAATCGCCGAAAACCTGTTCATCTCGGTGAAAACCGTGGAAACCCACGCCTCCAACGTGCTGCGCAAGACCCAGCAGTCCAATCGCAACGCGCTCACCCGGTGGGCGCACCGCCGCCGAATCGACTGACGCGCTTCACATCACCGCGATGATGATCGCGATGATGATGATCAGGCCGATCAGCAGCCCGACGGCGATCGCCAGCGGCGCGTTGCTCGCCTGCGGCGGCTTGTTCCGCTGCGGCACGGGCGCCGCCGCGGCGCCGGCCGGTGCGCGCTGTGGTCGCCGAGGCAGCGGGGTCGAGTGCGGACTGCGCAGGCCGGAGGCCGAATTGCGCGCCGCCCAGGCCGGAATCGTGCCGTCCTCGGTGCGCACCGGCGCGCCGAGGATGTACGGCCCGGTCCCGGGACCGAATGCCGCGGTGAGGATTTCGTCCCTGGCCTCGGCCATGGTCGGCCGCCGCTGCGGCGCGGGCTCGAGCATGTGCAGCAGCGCCTCGGTCAGCATTCCGCTGCGGGTCGGCGGGATGATCTGCGCCATCGCCGCGCGGTGCACCAGCACATCGCTGTCCTCGTCGAGACCGAACGGCGGCTGCCCCTCGATCGCGGTGTACAGCGTGGCGCCGAGGGAGAACACGTCGCTCGCCTTGGTCGGCTGCGCGCCGCGCGCCACCTCCGGCGGCAGATAGGCGGGGGTGCCGGTGATCACGCCGTCGGGTTCGTCGGAGTGCTCGCCCGCGCCGCGCGAGATGCCGAAGTCGCTGAGCTTGGCCATGCCGACGATCGGGCCGCGGTCTGCCACCAGGATGTTGCCCGGCTTGATGTCGCGGTGGGTGATGCCCGCGGCGTGCGCGGCGGCCAGCGCGTCGGCGACCTGCGCGCCGATCTGGGCCACCTCGATCGGCGGCAGCGTGTCCACCAGCGCGAGCGCCTTGGCCACATTGCGCGAGGGCAGGTGCTCCATCACCAGCCAGGGCTCGCCGGCCTCCAGCACCACGTCGTAGACGGCGATCGCGTGCTCGTGTGAGAGCTTGGCCGCGACCCGGCCCTCGTGCATGATCTGGCTGCGGATCTCGTTGGCCTCGGCCTCATCGAGCCCGGCCGTCGAGATGACCTGCTTGATCGCGACGTCGCGGTCCAGCAGGCGGTCGTGCGCGAGCCACACCGCGCCCATGCCACCGCCACCCAGCTTCGACTGCAGCCGGTAGCGGCCGGCGACCAGATAGTCGGGGCCGACAATGGGACGAGCGCGTTCGGTCACGGTGCGAGGGTAGCGGAAAACAAGGTGGCCTACGGGGTTTGCTGACACGAACGGTTGCCGTTTCGGCGCGGCTCTGCTCTGTCGCTCCGTCCGCTGAGCCCGCCGCAGAGGTGCGGCGGCGCGATGCCGCCGGTCGGCCGTGTTCGTCACTGTGACACCGGTTGTCGTGCTTACCTGCCGGGATAACGACTGCGCACAGACCGGGCGTCGGTTTACAACGGCATCGTTTCGAAATCGCGGTGCGGGGAGTGGGCACTTGACGGAACCCGGGGGTCGGTTTCTACTGAGCAGGTATCGAACGTATATTCGATACAGATCGATAGCTGAACCGGTGCTCGCCTCGGGTCCATCGTGGGAAGTAGGTGGTAGGGATGGGTTCGGATGCGAAACCACAGGAGGGGACACAACCGCATGCGAGTCCGCCCGAGGTAGGCCGAGAACGCCCGCCGACGCTGGCTGAGCTGCGCAGAAGAATGGCGGCCATCCCCGGTCGCGGCGAGGCGGCGGCCGCGCGCATTCCGCTCGACGCCGAGCTGCGGCGGGAGTCGCTCGCGGTGCCGCCCGCGCTCGCTGGGCTGTTGCCCGGCGGCGGCCTGGCCAAGGGTTCCGTCGTGTCCTATACGGGTGCTCGCTCGCTGCTGGCCGGCCTGCTCGCCGCGGTGACCGAGGACGGCGGGCATGCCGCGGTGGTCGGCGTGCCCCGGCTGGGCCTGCTCGCCGCGGTGGAGATGGGCGCCCAATTGGAGCGATTGGCGGTGATTCCCGATCCGGGTCCGGACCCGGTGGAGGTGGCCGCCGTGTTGCTCGACGGGCTCGACCTGGTCGTGCTCGGCCTCGGCGGCGCCGCCGTCGCGCCCGCCCGCACCCGGGTGATCGCCGCCCGCGCCCGCAACAAGGGCGCCACCCTCGTGGTCACCGACGGCCGCTGGCCCGGTGCCGCCCTGCACCTCGACGCTCGCGTCGCCGGATACGCGGGTCTCGGTCGCGGCCGAGGGCGGTTACGTTCGCTCGGGCTCGAGGTCGAAGTGCGCGGCAAGGCGGGTCCGCCCCGGCGGGGGCGGCTGGATCTCTGCTCGAACGCCGGACGCGTCGAATGGGCCCGGCACGAAACAGTGACCCGCACCGTCGCACCGGTAGATGCCAACGAGGCAGCCTCGTGACGGCGAAGTTATTGCTCGCGCCCGTTCCGGATGGAATGCGCTGCGGGGAAAGCGGTCTCGTTGTCGGCCACGCGGTCGACCGGGCCCCGCTCGGACGAGCCGTGCAGCGGTGGCCGCAGATAGATCGCGCGGCACCGTGATTCGGCCTGACTATTCGAGCCGACATGGGTCTGCGCCGCGATGCCTGGCCGCTCCGCCGCGCGTACCTCCGTTACCTCCGTCGATCAGCTTGCGGCCAAGCCGGTCCGCGCCGGTGTCGGAGATCGGGACCTCGGCCGCTTCTGGCAGTGCCGAGATATCCGGTGCGGCACCGTGATTCTGCCCAGCCGAGAGAAAGGCGCGGCGCGGGTATTGGCGCTGTGGTGCCCGGATTGGCCCGCGGTTGCCGCTGCCGCGGTGGCGCGATTGCCTGCGACGCAACCGGTGGCGGTGCTCTTCGCCAATCGGGTGATCGCGTGTTCGGCGATCGCGCGGGGCGACGGGGTGCGGCGCGGGCTCAAGCGCCGGGAGGCGCAGGCGCGGTGCCCGGATCTGTTTCTCGCGCAGGCGGATCCGGATCGGGACGCGCGGCTGTTCGAGCCGGTGGTCGCGGCCGTCGACGCGACGGTGCCCGGGGTCGAAGTGCTGCGGCCGGGGCTGCTGGTGCTCGGGGCGCGCGGCGCCGCCAGGTTTTTCGGTTCCGAGGAGGAGGCGGCCGAACGGCTGGTCGACGCGGCGGCCGCGGCCGGGGTGGAGGCGCAGATCGGCATCGCCGACGAACTGTCCACGGCGGTGATCGCCGCCCGGCGCGGCGCGATCGTGCCCGCCGGGGCGGGCGCGAAGTTTCTCGCGCCGATGCCGGTGCGCGAGCTCGCGGTCGAGCCGAGCCTGGCCGCGCCGGAACGTGCCGACCTGGTGGATCTGTTGCACCGCTTGGGTTTACGCCGGATCGGCGATTTCGCCGCACTGACCCCCGGCGAGGTCGCCTCCCGATTCGGCGCCGACGCCGTGCTCGCGCACCGCTGTGCGCAGGCGCAACCCGAGCGCCCGCCCTCCGCGCAACCGCCGCCCAAAGACCTGACCGTGGAGTATCGCTGTGACCCGCCGATCGAGCGGGTCGATGCCGCCGCCTTCGCCGGCCGCATGCTCGCCGCCGAGTTGCATGCCGTGCTGTCGAACGCCGGACTGGCCTGCACCCGATTATCGATCTTCGCGGAAACCGATGCGGGGGAGGAGCTTTCCCGGATCTGGCGGTGCGCGGAACCGCTGACTCCGGACGGCACCGCGGACCGGGTGCGCTGGCAGCTGGACGGCTGGCTCACCAGGCGCGACCGCCCTACCGCGCCGGTCACTTTGCTGCGCTTGGAACCCGTGGAGGTGGTGGCGGCCGGCGCGCTACAGCTCGGACTGTGGGGCGGCGTCGGCGAGCAGGACGAGCGGGCCCGGCGCGCGCTGGTCCGGGTGCAGGGCCTGCTCGGCGGCGAAGCGGTGCGGGTCGGCGTGCTCAGCGGCGGTCGCGGGCCGGCCGAGCGGATCACCCTGGTCGCGCTGGGCGACGAACCCGTGCCCGCCGCCGATCCGGCCTTGCCGTGGCCGGGCCGGCTGCCCGAACCCGCGCCCGCGCTGCTGCTGCTCAGCCTTCCGCTGGTCCATCTGGAAGCGGTGGACGGCGCGCCGATCCAGGTCACCGAGCGATCCCTGTTCAACGCCGACCCGTCGCGCCTGCGCTGGGGCAGCAGGCAGTGGCGGCTGACCGGCTGGGCGGGCCCGTGGCCGGTGGACGAACGCTGGTGGGTGCCGGAATCGGCCGGGAACAGCGACGCCCCAACCACTTTCACCGCCCGCGCGCAGGTCCAGCTCGACGGCGAACCGTCCGACGTGCGGGTGCTACTGCTCGTCTATCACGACGAGAGCTGGCGTGCGGAAGGACTTTACGACTGAGGCCGCGACCACACCGTCGCCATCGTGAACGGTTGCCCGCGCAGCTCTTTCCACTTCGGCTTGGCGGTGAGCCAGGTGTCGTCGATGAGCGTCTCGGTGAGTTCGCTGAGCACCCAGCCCGCGTCCAGCGCCGCCGTCACGTGCTCGCTGAGCAGGTGCAGGTTGGTGCTGATCGCCACCGGCTCGCCGCCCTGCGGCGTGTAGTGCGTCGGCATCCCGGTCGTCATCATGAACTGCGGGTGGAAGCTGACCAGGACGCACCGTGCGCCGGGCGCGGCCAGCCGCCAGGCCTCGGCATAGAACGGAGCCAGCTCGGGGAGGTGCTCATCGATCAACGACGCGATCACCAAATCGTAAGCGCCGCCGTCGAGTCCGGTGTCGCGCACGTCCGCCTGGGTGAGCGTGGTGTGTGCCCCGCGCTCCGCGGCCCGCGCCAGCATGCCCGCGCTCACATCGACTCCGTCGATATGCGAAACACCTTGCGTGCGCAGCCAAGCCCCGGTCCGCCCGGTCCCGCAGCCCAGGTCGGCGGCCCGCCGCACTCCTGCCCACTCCGGTCGCCGCAGCCGAGCCAGCAGCGCGAGATCCATCTCGTCCATGACGGTCTGCTCGTACGTCGTCGACCATCCGTCGTATCCGGTGGCGACATCGACGGTGGGATAGTTTCGGCGGTCGTACTCCGCGAATGACGGCATGCGCGGAGTATTTCGCGGCGCGATCGGATTCGCCACCGGATTTCTTCCGAAGTAGGCGGTTGACCTGGGCTGTGGCGCTCGGCTCAGGTGATCCCTGCAACAAGTTCCAGGCCGGTGACCGATAACACCAGTATTCTCGAAGATCGTGGATCTCACGGTGACCAGACTCGACCTCGGTGACGTGCGGATCGCCTATCGGGATTCCGGGGCGACCGCGGGTTCCGGCGTGCCCGTGGTCCTGGTGCACGGCATGGGCGGGGACGGCCACACCTGGGATCGGCTCGCCCGCGAACTGGTGCAGGCCGGCCGGCGCGTCATCATTCCCGACCTGCGCGGACACGGTCGCAGTTCGCACACCGATTCGTACCGGTTCGACGAATTCGGCGCCGACGTGCGGAAGCTGTGCGAAAGCCTGGAACTGTCCACGGTCGATCTGGTCGGCCATTCGCTGGGCGGCTACGCGGTCTCCTGCGTCGCGCAGGAGCGGCCGGAGCTGGTCCGTCGCCTGGTCATCGAGGAGTGCCCGCTGCCGTTGCAGTCCGGCGCCGAGGAGCTGCGGCTGACCCGCCGCTTCCCGACCGTGCCGGAACTCTGGCACGCCACCAGCAGCCTGGCCCGGCATCCGCGCGCGGTGCTCGCCTTCGACCGGTCCATGACCAGGACCGCGCTGGAACAGTTCCGCAAGCCGAACCCGGAGTGGTGGGACCGGCTGCCCGACATCACCGCGCGCACGCTGGTGCTGCGCGGCGGTCCCGGCGGCATGGTCGACCCGGCCAAACTCGAGCTCATGCGCGCCGCCATCCCCGACTGCGCGGTCACCGCCTTCTCCTCCGGTCACAGCATCCATCGCGACCGCTATCGGGCGTTCGCGGCCGTCGTGCACCCGTTCCTCGCGGCGTGAGCGACGTCCTGCGCACGGCCGAGCCGAGCGCGCACGCGGGTGCCTTCGAGGGAATGCTCTGCTCGGCCGCCGCGGCGGAGGTTCCGCTGCCCGGCACCGCCACCCGGGTGACCGGCTGGTTGTGCGTCGAACACCCCGGCGCGTGGGGTCGCGACGTGATCGGCGACGAGGTGCTCGGCCCGGAACTCACGCCCGAGCTGGCCGCCCGCACCGCCGCCGCACACGTGCGCCCGACCTTGATCCGCCGCCCCGGCCGCAACGAATTCACCGGCACCCGAACGGTTCTGCTCGCCGGCTCGCGCCCCGAGGGCTCCTGGTGCGAACGCTTGGAGATCACCGACCTGAACCAGCTGCTCGACCTCGACCTGCACCTGCTGAACGGCCCGCCACCGGGAATCGGTGTGCCAGTACATGATCCGCTGGTACTGGTATGCGCGCACGGAAAACGCGACCAGTGCTGCGCCCTGCTCGGCCGCCCCATCGCCGCCGAACTGGCCACGAAATATCCTGGCCAAGTGTGGGAGTGCTCGCACACCGGCGGCCACCGCTTCGCCCCCGCCCTGGTCCTACTGCCTTCCGGCCTGACCTACGGCCGACTGGATGCCACAACCGCCGAGGAGATGGTCGAAGCCGCCCGCCGAGGCGAGGTCTCACTGTCCGGCCTACGCGGCCGCAGCTGCTACGCACCCCTCGAACAACTCGCAGAAATCGCTGTGCGCGAACAGATCTCCGCCACTACCGACGATCTCACCGTCACCCCTGACTCGGTGGCTCCGGCCGACCCCGCCTCGCCCGCCGCCGCCCTCGTCACCCACCGCGACGGCCGCCGCTGGCGAGTAACCGCCCACACCATCGCCTTCCCACCCCGCCAGGCCAGTTGCAACGCCGCCCCCAAACCCGTAACCGCCCTCGCCGTCGACACCGTCGAGCAGCTACCCGCAGACTGAAAGACCACGGAACGCATCGCCACTCGGATAGGTCAGTGGCGTGGCTGAATCCGTTTGCCGTGCTTTACCAGTGGGTTCCGGGGACCCAGCGGGCGGCGCGGCGGAGGGCGGTGCCGGTGACTCGGCGGGCGGCCGAGCGGGGGCGTGGTTCGCGTTCGGGCACAGCGGGTTCCGTGTCTTCGGGTTCTTCCACCAGTTCGCCCTTGGCGGCGGGGGAGTCCGGGAGGGCGCGGTAGTAGCGGTGCAGGATGCGGTCGCGGAACTTGGGGGTGAGCAGGGCGCCGTATTCGGCGAAGGTGCCGATCGGCACGTCGATGCGCTTGGGGCGTTCGGTCAGGGCGCGCACGATCGTCGCGGCCGCCCACTCGGGGGATTCGGCGGGCTGGCCCTGATCGCCGCTGGGGGTGATCATCGGGGTGCGCACCAGCGGCATGTGGATGGTGGTGAAGGTGACGCCGTCGGCCATGGTCTCGACCGAGGCCACCTCGGCGAACTTGTCCAGGGCCGCCTTGCTGGCCAGGTACGCGGCGAAGCGCGGGGTCGCCACCTGCACGCCCGCGCTGCTGATGTTGACGATGTGGCCGAACTTGCGTTCCCGCATCTGCGGCAGCAGGGCCAGCGTCATGCGCAGCGCGCCGAAGTAGTTGACCGCCATGGTGCGTTCGAAGTCGTGCAGCCGGTCGGTGGAGCGGTGGATGGCGCGGCGGATGGACCGGCCCGCGTTGTTCACCAGCATGTCGACGTGGCCGTGCTCGTCCAGGATGGTCTTCACCGCGTGGTCGACCGAGTCGGAATCGGTGACGTCACACTGGTATCCGTATGCGCTGCCACCCGCCGCCTTGATCTCCTCGACCACGGACGCGAGTTCCTCGGCGCGGCGCGCGAGCAGGAACACGGTGGCGCCCTTGCCCGCGACGGCGATCGCCGCCGCCTTGCCGATGCCGGAGGAAGCGCCGGTGATCAGGACATGCCGCCCGGCGATGTCCCGGTTGCGCCGGCCGCGCCGGTTCTCGGGCAGGCCGGCATCAGCGGATGCTGCACGCCCGCCCGTCGCCCGGCCACCGCCCCTCATCGAATCGCTGCGCGATGCTTCACTCATCGTGCTCCTTTGCAGGTTTGGTGGGCATGAACTTACTCCGAAGTAAGTTTACTCGCCAAGTGGAACGCGTCACTTTTCGGGGCTGGGGTCGAGGTGGTGAACACGGGTCGAACAACCTCTCGAAATCCATCGAACATATGTGCGATACTCTGCGCATGGCGGACGATCGGATGGCGGAAATCTTTGCCGCGGTGCGGCTCGGTGGCGGGGACCAAGCGGCGGCGCGACAGGCGCTGGAGAAGTTGTGGGACGAGATCGGTGAGGGCGGTGATCCCTTGCACCGCTGCGTGATTGCGCATCACCTCGCCGACCTACAGGACACCCCGGCCGCCGCGCTGCTCTGGGATCGCCGGGCGCTCGCCGCGGTGTTCGGCCCCGGCATCCCGCTGGACGAGGGCCTGCGCAGCTTCCTGCCGTCGCTGTATCTCAACCTGGCCGACAGCCACCGCCGAGTCGGCGATTTCGAGGCCGCCCGCATGCAGCTGGCCATCGCCCGCGGCCACCTCGACGTGCTCGCCAACGACGCCTACGGCGCCCTGATCCGCGCCGGGCTCGACCAGGTCGACACGGCGCTCGCCGAGGGCTCCACGGCACCGCTACCGACCAACTGACCCGTCCGGAGGAGGTGAGCCGCGGTGGGCTGGAGCAACGGGCCGCCTACCTGGTCGGAACTGGAGCGGGTGCTGTCCGGCCGCCCCGGCCGGACCAACCCCGAAGCCATGTACCCCGGCGACGGCGGCGACAGCCCGGCTTGGTCCCGCAAACGCGGGGACTACCTGGCCGAGCCCGCCCCGCCCGCAGGCGAGCCGACGGTGCCGTACGCGGAACTGCACGCGCACTCGGCCTACAGCTTCCTCGACGGCGCGAGCCAGCCCGAGGAACTGGTGGAGGAGGCCGTACGGCTCGGCCTGGAGGCGATCGCGCTCACCGATCACGACGGCTTCTACGGAACCGTGCGCTTCGCGGAAGCGGCCAGGGAGCTGGGCATGCCGACGGTCTTCGGGTCCGAGCTGTCGCTGGGAACCGGGCTCACGGGCGCACCGGATTCCATGCCGCGCACCGGATCTCCCGATCCCGCCGGACCGCACCTGCTGGTGCTGGCCCGCGGGCAAGAGGGCTATCGCCGGCTGTCGCGGGAGATCGCGGCCGCCCACATGGCGGCGGGGGAGAAGGGCATCCTGCGCTACGACCTCGACGTGCTCACCGCGGCCGCCGAGGGACAGTGGCAGATCCTGACCGGCTGCCGGAAAGGGCATCTGCGGCAAGCACTCGCGGACGATTTGCATTCGGGCAGTACCCGTCTCGTGCGATCCGAGGCCGCGCTGCGCGACCTGACCGAACGCTTCGGCGCCGACCGGGTGAGCGTGGAGCTGACCCACCACGGCATCCCGGAGGACGACGAGCGCAACACCTACCTCATCGCCCTGGCCGATCGCCTCGGCCTGCCGGTAATCGCCACCACCGGAGCACATTTCGCCGCACCGGGCCAGCGCCGCCGGGCCATGGCGCTCGCCGCGATCCGGGCCAGGCAGAGCCTGGACGAGATCGCCGGCTGGCTGGCCCCGGCCGGCGGCGCGCACCTGCGCTCCGGCGCGGAGATGGCGCGGCTGTTCGCCGACTGCCCGCAGGCGGTACGCAACGCGGCCACGCTCGCCCGCGAATGCGCCTTCGACCTGAAGCTGATCGCGCCGAACCTGCCGCCGTTCGAGGTACCCGCCGGGCACGACGAGAAGTCCTGGCTGCGCGAGCTCACCTATCTCGGCGCCGCCGCCCGCTACGGCCCGCCGGAGCGAAACCCGCAGGCGTACCGGCAGATCGAGCACGAACTCGCGGTGATCGACAAGCTGGACTTCCCCGGATACTTCCTGGTGGTGCACGACATCATCACCTTCTGCAAGGAGCACGACATCCTCTGCCAGGGCCGGGGTTCGGCGGCCAACTCGGCCGTCTGCTACGCGATCGGCATCACCAACGTCGACCCGGTCACCAACAACCTGCTGTTCGAACGCTTCCTCTCGCCGGAACGCGACGGCCCGCCCGACATCGATATCGACATCGAATCCGACCGCCGCGAGGAGGCCATCCAGCACGTCTACACCAAGTACGGCCGCGCGTACGCCGCCCAGGTCGCCAACGTGATCACCTATCGCGGCAAGTCGGCGGTTCGCGATGCCGCACGCGCACTGGGCTTTTCGCCGGGCCAGCAGGACGCGTGGAGCAAGCAGGTGAGCCGGTGGAACGGCGTCGGCGGCGAGACCGGCACCGACATCCCCACCGAGGTGCTGGAGCTGGCCGCCGAAATCGAAGGACTGCCAAGGCATCTCGGCATCCACTCCGGCGGCATGGTGATCTGCGACCGCCCGATCGCCGACGTCTGCCCGGTGGAATGGGCGCGCATGCCCGGCCGCAGCGTATTGCAGTGGGACAAGGACGATTGCGCCGCCATCGATCTGGTGAAGTTCGACCTGCTCGGCCTCGGCATGCTCTCCGCGCTGCACTACATGATCGACCTGGTGCGCGAGCACACCGGCGAGATCGTCGAGCTGCACAAGCTCGACCTGCGCGAAGCCGCCGTCTACGACATGCTCTGCCGTGCCGACTCGGTGGGCGTCTTCCAGGTGGAGTCGCGGGCGCAGATGGCCACGCTGCCCCGGCTGAAGCCGCGCGAGTTCTACGACCTGGTGGTGGAGGTGGCGCTGATCCGGCCCGGTCCGATCCAGGGCGGTTCGGTGCACCCCTACATCCGGCGGCGCAACGGCACCGAGGAGGTGGCCTACGACCATCCGGCGCTGGAGAATTCGCTGTCCCGCACGCTCGGCGTTCCGCTGTTCCAGGAGCAGCTCATGCAGATGGCCGTCGACATCGCCGGTTTCAGCGCCGCCGAGGCCGATCTGCTGCGCCGCGCGATGGGCTCCAAACGTTCCCCGGAACGCATGGAGGGGCTGAAAGAACGCCTCTACCAAGGCATGCGCGACCTGCACGGCATCACCGGCGAGATCGCCGACCGCATCTACGAGAAGCTCTACGCCTTCGCGAATTTCGGCTTCCCGGAAAGCCATTCGCAGAGCTTCGCCTCGATCGTGTTCTACTCGTCGTGGTTCAAGCTGCATCATCCCGCGGCCTTCTGCGCCGGTCTGCTGCGCGCGCAACCGATGGGCTTCTACTCCCCGCAATCGCTGGTCGCCGACGCGCGCAGGCACGGAGTCCTGGTGCACGGCCCCGACATCAACGCCAGCCGCGCCGAACCCACCCTCGAGCACGCGGGCACCCAGGTGCGCCTCGGCCTGGCTGCTATCCGGCACATCGGCGCCGACCTCGCCGAAAAGATCATCGCCGCACGGGATCAGGGCCCGTACACCTCCTTCCTCGACCTGACCGGACGCGTGGAACTCACCGTCGTCCAAGCGGAATCGCTCGCCACCGCGGGCGCGCTCGGCGGTCTGGGCAACACCCGCCGCGAAGCGCTGTGGGCGGCCGGCGCCGCCGCGGGCGAACGCCCGGATCGATTGCCCGGCACCGGCGCCGCCACCACCGCCCCCGTGCTGCCCGGCATGAGCGACCTCGAGCTGGCCGCCGCCGACGTCTGGGCGACCGGCGTCTCCCCGGGCAGCTATCCCACCGAATTCCTGCGCCCGCGGCTCGACGCGCTCGGCGTGATTCCGGCCGCCGGGCTGCTCGCCGTGCGCGACGGGTCGCGAGTTCTGGTGGGCGGCGCGGTGACGCACCGCCAGCGCCCGGCCACGGCCGCTGGCGTCACCTTCATCAATCTGGAGGACGAGACCGGCATGGTGAACGTCGTCTGCTCGGTCGGCCTGTGGGCGCGCTTCCGCCGCCTCGCACAGAGCGCTCCCGCCCTGCTCATCCGCGGTCGCGTGCAGAACGCGGAGGGGGCGGTCAGTGTCGTCGCCGAACACCTGCAACGGATGGATCTGCGCGTCGATTCGAAGTCGCGCGACTTCCGCTGAGCCGCCGAACAACTCGGTTTCCACCGGATCGTTGTCGTCGTACGATCAGGGGTTCTGCCCAGCGCGGGCCCGTTCGACACATCGGGGAGCTGCCATGCCTGCGCCGTCAACCGACGATTCGCCACAGCGCGCCACCACCCGCTCGACCGACTACCTGGCGGTGGGGTTGACGCTGGTGCTGGCGTTGCCCACGGTATTGCTCAGTGCCGCAATCGTTCTCACCCTCGGCGCGTGGGCCGGAATCTGGCTGGCGATCACCGTCACGGTGCTCTGGGTGTTCTTCGGGATCATGCTCTTCGACCTGGCCTGGTTCACCCCCAACCGCGAACGATTCGCCAAGACCTTCGAGTTCCGGCGCCCGATCCCGCCCGAAGACGAACGCCTGGCCGCCGCCTGGGCGAAGGTCACCAGCGCGCCCGGAGTGGACGGGTGGCCGTACTCGCTGTGGGTGGAGCAATCCGACGACCCGAATGCCTACGCCGTGCCGAGTCGCATTGTCGCGGTGACGAGTTCGGCGCTCGCCGGGCTCAAACCCCGGCACCTCGAAGCGGTTCTCGCGCACGAACTCGGACACCACATCAACGTCGACCCCCGGGTGCGCTTGTTCGACACCTGGCTTGCGCTGCCCGGCCGCGTCATGTGGGCGTTGTGCCGCAAGGCCGGGCGGATAGCCGGCCTCTTCGGTCCGCTCGCACCGTACGTCCGGTTGGTCGTGGCGGTCGGGTTGCTGCCCGTCGTGGCCATCGTGCTGACGCCGATCGTGGGGCTCGCCGCCGCGCTCGGGATCGTTGTCCTGCTGGTCGTGGAGCCGCTGACCAGGAGCGCGCAGCAGCGGCGGGACGAATTCGCCGCCGACCGGGTCTCGGTCGATCTCGGTTACGGCCGTGCGCTGGCCGCCGCCCTGCGCCGCTGGGGCGAGCAGCCGCTACCCCCGCTGGTCGCCTTGCGGGTCAGCCTCTACGGGACGCATCCGCCGCTGGCCGCCCGGATCCGGAAGATCAAACTCCGGCTCCGCGAATGACCTGGCCGCCCACACTTTTAGAGAAGTGTTAGAAGCCTTCTAGAGAACGGTTATGTCGGGCTGTTCGCGCAGTTGAAGCGGCTACTGTGCGAAATATGCGGAAGCTTGCTGTGCTGTGCATCGGTCTGCTCGGTCTGACGTTGCTCGTCGGCTGTGGCAGCAACAACGACAATGCCAAGCGGGTCCCGCCGCCACCGGGACGGCTCGAAACCTACGCCACCGTGGAGCCCGCCCCCGCGGCGACGCCACCGGGGTTGCGTGATCAAGGTCCGGCGCGCAAGGACAACAACTCCGGCAGCGGTGAAACCGTCACCACGCGTAAGGAAGTCGTCACCGGCAGCGTCGAGATGACGGCGGACAAGCCGATCGACGCGGCGGGCCGGATCGCCGACCGGGTGCGCGAGGCCGGTGGCCGGGTGGACAGCCGGACCGAACAGCCCGGCACCGACGACAACGATCCCAGCGCCACACTCACCGTCCGGGTGCCCGCGGACAAGACCGACGCGTTCATCGACGGGCTCGGCGGCCTCGGCCGGATCACCCGGGTGCACACCAACCGCGACGACGTGACCATGCAGTGGGAAGACCTGGACGCCAGGATCAAGGCGCTGCAGGCCTCCGTCGACCGGCTGCGCGGGCTCATCGCCGGCGCGACCAACACCGCCGACCTGCTCAACGCCGAACAGGCGCTGTCCAGCCGGCAGGGCGAACTCGACAGCCTGACCGCGCAGAAGAAGCACCTCGACGACGAGGTCTCGCTGTCCACACTCAATATCGACATCACCACCGCGACCACGAAGGCCCAGGAGGATCGCGCCGACAACTTCTGGGAGGGCATCGTCACCGGCTGGAACTCGCTGGTGGATTGGCTGAAGGACGCGGTCGTGTTCACCGGTAAGGCGTTGCCGTGGCTCGGCTTCCTGGTGGTGCTGGCCGCCGTGATCTGGGGCGTCGTGCGCGCGGTGCTGCGGCGCGGCAAGCGCGGCCGGGCAGAATCGGCACCGGCGGGTCCGCGGCCCGCTCCCGCGGAAAGCGCAGGGGCCGCACCGGTTACGACACCGGCGGGCAGCGCGGCGACAGGAGAGCAGAGTGCCGGAAACGGTCCGGGCGATCATAAAACCGAACAGCCGTAAGGGCCCGCTCGTCGATCGCTGAACCGGCTGCGCGGCAGGCCTTCTCACACGCCGCCGGGGAAGCCGACCTGCCGCCAGGCCTCGTAGGTCGCGACCGCCGCGGCGTTCGACAGGTTCATCGAACGCCGGCCCGGCAGCATAGGAATGCGCAGCTGATCGGTGACGTGCGGATCCTCGAGCACCGCCGCGGGCAGCCCGGTCGGCTCGGTGCCGAACAGCAGCACGTCACCCTCGCGGTACTCCACCTCCGCGTAGCTCGTCTTCGCCTGCGTCGTGAACGCGAACACCCGCTCCGGCTGAATCGCCGCCCACGCCGCCGCGAGATCCTTGTGCACCGTCACCGACGCCAGATCGTGGTAATCCAACCCGGCCCGCCGCAGCTTCGCCTCCGAGAGATCGAACCCCAACGGCTCGACCAGGTGCAGCTCACACCCCGTCCCCGCGACCAGCCGAATCGCATTACCGGTATTCCCGGGGATCGCGGGCTCATGAAACATCAGTCGGAACACGGCAGACAGTCAATCAGGCGCGCGTCCCGCGGCCGCGTCGGCCTACCGTCACCCTGGTCGGCGTGGCCGCCCTGTTCACCCCGGAGCACCTGATCGAGATCGAGGGCGTCGCGGTCGCCGAGTGAGCCCGTCGGGGGCGCGTAGTGGGGGGAGTCTGTAAGAATCGGGGGGTGACCGAAGCCGACACGTCCACCGCGGACCAGCGGGCAGGCAGCAACCTGGGCTCCCAGTTCCTGCGCAGCCACCTGCCGATGGTGGTCGTGACGCTGGTCATCGCGGTGGCGATCGTGTTCGTGGCCCAGGACCGGTGGCGTCGCGGCGCGCTGTTCTTCGGCGGAGCGACCTTGCTGGCCGCGGCATTCCGCCTGTGCCTACCGACCGCCCGGGTCGGCCTCCTCGCCGTCCGCAGCAAACCCTTCGACGTCGGCGCGCTGACGCTGCTCGGCTCCGCCATCGTCTTCATCGCCGCGACCATCAACACCCTAGGCGTCGGTTAGCCGCACACCTTCCGACTTCCCGCACACCGAATCGCATGCGATTCCGTGTGCGGGAAATCAAGAGGTGTGCGGCGGGAGCCGTTGACGCGCAAGGGGTTCAGCGGGACGCGGCGTACTGCTCGGTGAAGACCGACTGTCCGCGGGGGCGGCGGCCGGGGTGCGGCGGGGTGGTATCGCTGTAGCCGACGGCGACCAGGACGGCGATGGCCAGGTCGTCGCGGTCGCCGATGCCGACGGCCTGCTTGACCAAGTCGGGGTCCCAGCCGTTCATCGGAGCCGAGGACAGGCCGAGGCTGGTGGCGGCGAGCATGACGTAGGTGGCCGCGATCATCGCGTTCTTGACCGCGTTCTCCCGGAGCAGCCCGCGTTCCCGCAGCGATTGGAACTCGTTGCGGGAGTTGAACATCGCGGTGAACTCCGCGTTCCACGCGCCGTTGCGGCCAGCTCGGCGATGTCGGCATTGCTGTCCTGCCAGGCCGTGGGATCGGCGACGAAGACCAGGACGACGGGCGCTTCCAGAGGCTGCGGCTGACCGAACGCGGCCTTCGACAGCGCCTGCCGCCCGGACTCGCTGGTGACCACGACGATCGAGCGGTCCTGCATGTTCCACGCGCTCGGCGCCTGCACCGCCAGGTCGAGCAGTTCATCGATCAGTTCCGGTGCGATGGGTGCGGGCTGGAAGTGGCGGGTGGTCCGGCGGGCACGGATCGCGGCGGGAACCGAAAGTGTCTGGTGCGCACGCTCATCGAGGGCACCGACCTGCCCGCCGACATCTACTCGGCCAAATGCCCCACCCGCCAGGTGCTCGACCACATCGCGGGCAAGTGGACGGTGCTCATCGTCGACGCCCTGGCCGCGGGCACCATGCGCTACACCGATCTGCACAAGCGCATCGATGGCATCTCGCAGAAGATGCTGACGCAGACCCTCCGCGAGCTGGAGGCGGACGGATTCCTCACGCGCACAGTGCACCCCACCGTGCCGCCGCGCGTCGACTACGAGCTGACCGAACTCGGTCACAGCCTGCGTACGCCCATCGCGGCCCTGCGCGAGTGGATCGAAACCAACATCAACCTGATCGAACAGGCCCGTCGCGCGGCCGCCGGAAATCGCTGACCTTCCGTAAAATCCGCTGTGGCGTAAACCAATTCGGTGAACCGCCCGCCGAACCCCTCGACGCGGCGGGCGAATCCCGAAACTCAGGCCGGCTCGGCGACCAGGGCCGCGCGTCCGGATCGACTGCCGTACAACGCGCGTGCCTCGCTCGGGCTGACCGTCTCCAGCCGGGCCGGCGGCTCCGCGTTGATGTGCTCCTTCAGGATCTGCCCCGCCATCGGCGCGATGAACGGCGCGGCGACCAGCAGCCCGAACGAGTTGAACCGGCTGAATCCCCAGACCAGCACCTTGGCGGGCAGCCGAACCGCGAGGTCGACGATGCCCCAGCGATCGAACCGGCCGAGCTTGCGCATCCACTTCGGCAGCGTCGCCACCGAGGCGAGCGAAAGCAGCCTGCTGCCAACGAAATACGAGAGGCCCGCACCGTTGCGCGGCGAGGTCCACAGCAGATGGTGCATGCCCTCCTCCGCCCGCTCGGACGTGCACAGCCGCGGCCGCACCCGCTCGTAGTACGCGCGTACCTCTTCGCGTGAGCGCGGCACGTCTTCGGGCTTGCAGGTCTGCAACTCTGCCGCGACCGCACACTCCTGCCAGAACTGGGTTTCCTCTTCCGGCGTGAGCCCGGGACCGAACATCTCGTAGGCCTTGAGCACCGAATGCCAGCCGGTGATGTGGATCCACAGCTGGGTGTCCGGGCTGTTCGCGCTGTAGCGGTTCCCGCTGATCGGTTCGATGCCGGTCATCGGCGCGTGGATCTGCATCAGGTGCTCGGCGGCCTGGATGGCGGTGCGGCCGTCGGCGATCGCGGCGATCAGGAAGTAGGAGAAGGTGTGGTCGAGGCGCTTGCGCGGGTCGCTGTAGATGCCGCGCGAGTCGGCCACGGCCGCGGTGAGGAACGGGTCGAAGTGCTCGAGTACGACGGCGCGCTGGAAGCCGATGACCGCGGTCGGCGCGGTCCAGACCTTCCAGCTGGGCGAACCGGGGCCGAAGAACCCGTAGTCGTCCCGGCGCAGGGTGGTCGGATCGAAGTGCATCACGTGCTCCTTTGCGGTGATCGCCCCGGCACCGGGGGTGAATACAACGCAACCGTAGCAATTGCCTGCAATGAATACAACGGTTGCGTAGCATTTGTGTCCGGAAGGATTCGGGTTCGAGCCCGGATGCTGTCAGGATGGACCGATGGAGGTGCAACGGCAGTGACCACATCGCGCACCGCGGCGGACCGGCCGCGCCGGCGCTATGCGCCACGCCTGCCGCCGGAGCAGCGCCGGGCCCAGCTGCTCGACGCCGCGTTCACGGTGCTGAGCCGGGTGGAGCTGCACGAGCTGAGCATGGAGGCGGTCGCCCAGGAGGCGGGCGTCGGCAAGCCGGTGCTCTACACCGTGTTCAAGACCCGCGCGGAACTTGTTGCGGCGCTGCTGGAACGCGAGCGCGAGCGCGGCCTCGAGCAGGTCGCCGATACCCTGCCGACCGACCTGATGGGCGCCGACCCGGTGGTCGCCGCCTCGGCCACGGTCGAGGCGTTCGTCGGTGTGGCACTGGAGAATCCGACCCGCTGGCGACTGATCCTCGCCGGACCGGGCAACGCCCCCGACGAATACCGGGAGGCACTGCGCCATTCGCGCGCGGGCATCTTCGATCAGGCCGAAGCGCTGGTCCGGATCGGCACCGCGCTCGAACCCCGATGGGCCGGAGTGGATTCCGCGCTGCTCACCAACTCGCTGCTCCAGGTCGCCGAGATGCTCGGCCGGCTGGCGGTCAGCGAGCCCGACGAATACCCCCGCGAACGCCTCCAGGGCTTCGTCCACGCCATCGTCGGCCTACTGGTCGGCGCCCCGCCCGCCGACTGATCACGCGCACCAATTCGCACGCCGCGCACATGATCGCCAGCAGTTTTGGACGCAACTCGCGAATCGATGCGCAGCAGCCGAAATGTTGCGCGGCAGGTAGCTACCGCACGCCGCGCGTCAATTCGCTCGCCGCGAGTGGAATCGCCAGTGGTTTTGGGCGCTGCGCGACAATCGGTGCGCGGCACTTGAACCTCTGCGCGGGGAAAGCTGTTGCGTCCGAGGTGGGTTCAGCTGGTGGGTTGACGGCTCTGCTGAGCCAGCCGCATGGTCTCGGTCAGCAGTTTGGACACAGCCGCGGCTTCGGTGAGGAACCCGTCGTGTCCGTCCCGCGAGTGCACGACCTCGAGCCCGTCGCACCCCGGCAGCCCCTCGGCCAGTTCCTGCTGCGTGCGCAGCGGATACAGCCGATCCGAGTCGACCCCGCCGACCACGCACGGCACCGGCGTAGCGGCCAGCGCCGCCCGCACTCCGCCGCGGCCACGCCCGATGTCGTGCCGGTTCATCGCCTCGGTCAGCAGCACGTAGGTGCCGGGATCGAACCGCCCGCACAGCTTGTCGGCCTGATGATCCAGGTAGCTCTGCACCGCGTACCGGCCGCCGCGCCACGGATCCTCGGCGCCCTGCGCGCCGTTCTCGAACCGGTGATCCAGCTCGTCCTCGGTGCGATAGGTCAGGTGCGCGATGCGCCGGGCGATGCCCATGCCGGTCATCGGCGCGCGGTCGGTGTCGTGATAATCGCCGCCCTGCCAGTCCGGATCGGCCTTGATCGCGGCGATCTGGGTGGTCTGGGTGCCGATCTGATCGGCGGTGGCGCGCGCGCCGACGGCCAGCACCAGCGCGGAGCCGACCCGGTCCGGCGCGCCGACCATCCACTCCAGCACCCGCATGCCGCCCATCGACCCGCCGACCACGGCGGCCAGCCGCTCGATGCCGAGCCGGTCCATCAGCGCCGCCTCGGCCGCCACCTGGTCCCGGATGGAGATCTCCGGAAACCGTGCGCCCCAGGGCTTTCCGTCCGGCGCCAGGGTCGACGGCCCGGTGCTGCCCTGGCAGCCGCCGAGCACGTTCGTCGCGATCACACACCACTCGTCGGTGTCGAGCGGACAGCCCGGTCCGACCATCCCGTCCCACCAGCCGGGCAGCGGGTGGATGTCGTCGGGGTGGCCGACCACGTGCGAGTCACCGGTCAGCGCGTGCTCGACCAGCACCACGTTGTCCAGCGTGGGGGAGAGCTCGCCCCAGCGCTGCACCGCGAGGTGCACCTGCGGGATGACCGCGCCGCTCTCCAGCTTGACGTCCCCGATGGCGATGATGCCGAGCCGCCCGTCCGGGGGTGGCAGGGCCACCCCGGACGAACGGGCGAAACTCGGTTCGGTACTCAAGGTCACGTCGCCGCCGCCGCGAAACCGGCACGCAGGTCGCTCAGGATGTCCTCGATTCCCTCGATGCCCACCGCCAGACGGACCAGACCCGGGGTGACGCCGGCGAGCAGTTGCTCTTCGGGTGTCAGCTGCGAGTGTGTGGTCGACGCGGGGTGAATCACGAGAGAGCGCACATCTCCGATGTTAGCCACATGGCTGTGCAGGGCTAATCCGTCCACGAACTTCTTGCCCGCATCGACACCACCGCGCAGCTCGAAGGCGACGATCGCGCCGGGCCCCTTCGGCGCCAGCTGCTGCGCGCGCTCGTACCACGGCGAGTCCGGCAGACCGGCGTAGATCACCTTGGTGACGTCGGGCTGCTGGGTCAGGAATTCGGCGACCGCCTTGGCGTTGGCCACGTGCCGCTCGACCCGCAGGCTGAGCGTCTCGATGCCCTGGCTGATCAGGAACGCGTTGAACGGCGAGATCGCCGAACCGAGGTCGCGCAGCAACTGCACGCGCGCCTTGAGCGCGAACGCGGGCGCGCCGAGATCGGCGAACACCGCACCGTGGTAGCTCGGGTCCGGGGTGGTGAAACCGGGGAAGCGCGGCTGGCCCTGCGCGTCGGTCACCGTCCAGTCGAAGTTGCCGCCGTCGACGATCACGCCGGCCACCGCCGAGCCGTGCCCGCCGAGGTACTTGGTCGCCGAGTGCACGACGATGTCCGCGCCGTGCGCCAGCGGCTGGATCAGGTACGGGGTGGCCACCGTGTTGTCCACGATGAGCGGCAGCCCGGCCTCGTGGGCGATAGCGGAGATGCCGGGGATGTCGAAGATGGCGCTGCTCGGGTTGGCGATGGTCTCGCCGTAGAACGCCTTGGTGTTCGGGCGGATCGCGGCCCGCCACTGGTCCAGGTCGTCGGGATCGTCGACGAAGGACACCTCGATGCCGAGCTTGGGCAGCGAGTAGTGGAAGAGGTTGTAGGTGCCGCCGTAGAGGTGCGGGCTGGACACGATGTGGTCGCCCGAGGACGCCAGGTTCAGGATCGCGAAGGTCTCCGCGGCCTGGCCGGAGGCCAGCAGCAGGGCCGCGACACCGCCCTCGAGCGCGGCGACGCGCTGCTCGACCACGTCCTGGGTCGGGTTCATGATCCGGGTGTAGATGTTGCCCGGCTCGGCGAGCCCGAACAGCGCCGCGGCGTGATCGGTGTCGCGGAAGGCGTACGAGGTGGTCTGGTAGATGGGCAGGGCCCGGGCGCCGGTGGTGCTGTCGGGGGCCTGGCCCGCGTGCACCTGCTTGGTCTCGAAGGACCACTGCGCGGTGGGATCGACGTCGGCCGCGGACACGGTGGAATCACTCATGAGCTTTGCTCCAATGAAAAGGGTTGTTCGCCAGAACTACGGGGGTTATCGGGATTTGGGCGAAGTACAACAACACATTTCGGGAACCTCCTGAAAGCGCGCTTGCTCTCGACCTTCGAGAGCCCGGTCATCACCCGGAGCACCCCACCGCTGCTGGAGGGTTGCCGTCCAGCAAGCCGGGGCTTCGCGCTGGCACTCATGACCTGAGGGCATCATAACCGGCTGCCCCGCGACAGCCGAAACCTATCCGCGAACTCAGCCGGAAGCGCTGGTCCGCGCGCCGCCGCAGACCCGGACGAACTCGTCGAACGCCGCGCAGAACGAGTTGCGGCCTGCGGTCGCGGCCTCGTGCAGATCCTCGTAGTCGAACATGCTCTCCCCGCACTCCATCGCGAGATGGGCGATGAGCTGCCAGGAGCCGAGGACCAGCCGTACCGGCAGTGCGCAGGGCGTGGTGCCCATTCGTTCGGCGACCACCGCGGCGATGGCGATGTTCTTGTTGTCCGCGTGCTCGAGGCTGCGCGCGCTGACCGCCGGACTGCTGCGCACGATCCGCTGCATCTGCTGGAACTGCCGGAACGAGATCGGCCCGCCGCGGGGTTCGTTCGCAGCCTGGTCGACCACCCGCAAGAACGCCGTACGCAGTGATTCCAGTTCGTTGTCGGTGACCGGCAGTTCGCGCAGCGTCTGCGCCACGGCCTGACCGAAGTCCTGCACCGGCCCGAGGACGATGTCCTCTTTGCTGTCGAAGTATCGGTTGATCGTGCGCGGCGAGACGTCCGCGGCGTGGGCGATCTGTTCGACCGTCGTCGCGTCGAAACCCTGTGTGTCGCACAGGTTCAGCCCGACCTCGATGATCCGCAACCGGGTCTGCTGCTTCTTGCGTTCGCGCAGGCCGGGATGTGCGTTCGCGGGGGGCTCCGCTGCGGCACTCGCGCCCGTCGGCGTCGGTGACTCGAGCATGTTCACACCCTATCGCAACCCAGTGTTTTCGTGTCTTTAACCGCCAAATGTCGTGTTGCGACATTTTGCTCTTGACGCCAAATGTCGCTTACTGACAGGATAGCCACCGAGTTCGAACGAAGAGGAGATGACCGTGACCGACACTGCGCAAGCGGTAGAAGTTCCCCAGAAACAAGGCAGTTCGGCACGCTGGTTCGCCCTCGGCGTGATCGCATTGGCCCAGCTCATGGTGGTGCTGGATGCCACAATCGTGACCATCTCGCTGCCCTTCGCCCAGGCTGATCTCGGCATCAGCGACGGCAACAAGCAGTGGATGCTGACCGCTTACACGCTGATCTTCGGCGGCCTGCTGCTGCTCGGCGGGCGGCTGGCCGACTACCTCGGCCGACGCCGGATGTTCATCGTCGGACTGATCGGCTTCGCCGGTGCGTCGGCACTTGCCGGTCTGGCGCAGAACGGCGCGGAGATGTTCGCCGGGCGTGCGCTGCAAGGCGCGTTCGCGGCCTTGCTCGCCCCCGCGGCGTTGTCGCTGTTGTCGGTGACCTTCACCGAGGCGCGCGAGCGGGCCACCGCGTTCGGCGTGTTCGCCGGCATCTCCGCCGGTGGCGCCGCGCTCGGCCTGATCGCCGGCGGCGCGCTCACCGAGTACGCCTCGTGGCGCTGGTGCCTGCTGGTGAACACCCCGATCGCGCTGCTCGCCCTGGTCGGCGCGCTGGCCTGGGTGGTCAAGGACGTGCCTGCCCCGCGGACCGGCGGCTACGACGTGCCCGGCGCGGTCACCGTGACGCTCGGCCTGATCTCGATCGTCTACGGCTTCAGCCGCGCGGCCGAGGACGGCTGGCTCTCCGGCAGCACCCTGGGCCTGCTCATCGCCGGCGCCGCGCTGCTGATCGCCTTCGTCGTGATCGAACGGCGCTCGGCCAATCCGCTGCTGCCGCTGCACATTCCGGGTGAGATCAACCGGGGCGGCGCGTTCCTGGCGGCGTTGCTCGTGCCGATCGCCATGTTCGCGATGTTCCTGTTCCTGAGCTACTACTTCCAGATCACCCTTGGCTACTCCTCGCTCAAGGCCGGCTTCGCGTTCCTGCCCTTCCCGGCCGGCATCGCGATCTCCGCGGGCATCACCAGTGCGCTGCTGCCGAAGCTCGGCCCGCGGCCGCTGATGGTGGCCGGCGCTGTGCTCGGCGTGCTCGGCCTGCTGTGGCTGGCCCAGCTCGGCTTCGGCGACAGCTACGCCGCCAGCGTGCTGCCGGCGCAGGTGCTGATCGCACTGGGCATGGGTCCGCTGTTCGTCGGCATGCAGACCGTCGCGCTGCACCAGGTCGAGGAGGCGGACTCCGGCGTGGCCAGTGCGCTACTGAACGCGGCCCAGCAGGTCGGTGGCGCGGTCGGCACGGCCTTGCTGACCACCATCTCGGTGCAGACCGCCAAGTCCTACGCGGAGAGCCACGCGACGATCGACAACCTGATCGCCCGCGCCTCGATCCACAGTTACGACGTGGCGTTCTACGTCGGCGCCGGATTCTTCCTGGCCGCCGTTCCGGTGATCGCGTTCATGATCAGGGACCGGCCGGAGAACCTGATCGAAGGTTCCGAGGACGGGGCGCGCCCGGTGCACGTCGGCGTCTGATATTTCCGCGAAATACCCCTCGGTCCGCGTATCGCCAGCTCGGCGATGCGCGGACCGAGGTCGTTGGGCGTGGCGAACGACGAATTGCGGAATGACCTACCAGTCAGTAAGTTCGTGGGGTTTCTCACTCGGGGGGCTGCCCGCACACCACGATCATCGGCAGCAGTACGCTTGTCTTGTTTGCACCACACGTCTCGCGGACAACGCGGGGCATATACGTTGTCTGTTGGAACAGCTGGGGTCCGCTCACAAGCGTGTTCACCTGGCCGTGCAATGAGGGCACCATCCTAGGAGGACACGAAGATCCATGTCCAAAATCAAGGTTGAAGGTACCGTCGTCGAACTCGACGGCGACGAGATGACCCGGATCATCTGGCAGTTCATCAAGGACAAGCTGATCCACCCGTACCTCGATGTGAATCTCGAGTACTACGACCTGGGCATCGAATACCGGGATAAGACGGACGATCAGGTCACCGTCGACGCGGCCGAGGCGATCAAGCGCCACGGCGTCGGCGTCAAGTGCGCCACCATCACGCCGGACGAGGCGCGCGTCGAGGAATTCGGCCTGAAGAAGATGTGGCGGTCGCCCAACGGCACCATCCGCAACATTCTCGGCGGCACCATTTTCCGTGCGCCGATCATTATCTCCAACGTTCCGCGCCTGGTGCCCGGCTGGACCAAGCCGATCATCATCGGCAGGCACGCGTTCGGCGACCAGTACCGCGCCACCGACTTCAAGGTGTATCAGGCCGGCTCGGTCACCATCACCTTCACGCCGGAGGACGGCAGCGAGCCGATCCATCACGAGGTCGTGAAGATGCCCGAAGACGGCGGCGTCGTCATGGGCATGTACAACTTCAAGGCTTCGATCATCGATTTCGCGCGGGCCTCGTTCAACTACGGCCTGCAGCAGAACTACCCGGTGTATCTGTCCACGAAGAACACCATCCTCAAGGCCTACGACGGCATGTTCAAGGACACCTTCCAGGAGGTGTTCGATGCCGAGTTCAAGACCCAGTTCGACGCGGCGGGCCTGACCTACGAGCACCGCCTGATCGACGACATGGTCGCCTCCTCGATGAAGTGGGAGGGCGGCTACGTCTGGGCCTGTAAGAACTACGACGGTGACGTGCAGTCCGACACCGTGGCGCAGGGCTTCGGCTCGCTCGGCCTGATGACGTCGGTGCTGCTGACCCCGGACGGCAAGACCTGTGAGGCGGAGGCCGCGCACGGCACCGTCACCCGGCACTACCGCCAGCATCAGCAGGGCAAGCCGACCTCCACCAACCCGATCGCGTCGATCTTCGCCTGGACGCGCGGGCTCGAGCACCGCGGCAAGCTGGACAACACCCCCGAGGTCATCGGCTTCGCGCAGACCCTCGAGGATGTCGTCATCAAGACCGTCGAAGGCGGCCAGATGACCAAGGACCTCGCCTCGCTCGTCGGCGGCGATCAGGGCTACCTGAGCACCGAGGAATTCCTCGGCGCCCTGGACGCCAACCTGGCCCGCGCTCTGCGCTGAGCTCCTCCGCCTCTCCGCGACTTTTGCCGGTCGCGGGTGCCGCGAGATTTTCGTGGCGGGCTGCCGGTGACGGCATGGATGGGCGCTGGGCGTACCCGGTGAGTTACCCATGTTCGAGCGAAATCAGATGTCGCCCGGGCAGGCTGAAATGAACAACGGGCACCCGCACCACATCGTGGTACGGGTGCCCGGACTGTTTTTCCGGTCAGGCCGGGACCGGATTGTCGCGGAGCACCGAGACGGCGCGGGTGAAGTTGTCCGCGCCGAGGCCGCGTGCCACGCCCGTCTCGAGCAGCCGCTGGAGCGGGTCGAGCAGGTCGGTGGGCACGCCTTGATCGCGGCTCACGCCGCGGATCGTCTCCAGCACCGCGCCCATCTCCGCGATGCTCGCGAAGGTCGGCGCGAACTCGCCCGCGTCGACTTCGGCGGCCAGGCCGGGCAACAGGTCGAGCAGCGCGCGCAGCCATGGCACCAGGAACTCGGTGGTGAGCCGGTGCGCGGTGGCCGGCTCGCCGCCGAGCATCGCCGTCGCCTGGAAGAAGCCGCCGAACATGCCGTACATGCCGGCCAGCACCGCCATGTCGTGCAGCGCCGCCAGTCCGGCGTCGGCGCCGAGGTAGGTCGCGGCACCCAGCTCCGCGATCGTCGTGCGGTGTTCGGCCGCCGCGTCTGCCGATCCGCTGTAGGGAATCAGCGCGTCGGTTGTGCCGAGGGTCGCGGGCATGCCGAGGATCGCGCCGTCCAGGAATCGTCCGCCCTGCGCGGCTATCCGAGTCGCGAGGGCGCGTGCGTCGTCGGGGCGACCGGTCGAGACGTTCAGCACGGTGCGTCCGGCCACCGCGTCGGGGACGGTGTCGAGTAAGGCTGCTACGCCCGCGGTGTCGATGTGTGAGAGGACGATCAGTTCGCCGGCCGCGATGGCGGCGGCGAGGGATTCGGCGCGTTCGGCGCCGAGGTCGTCCAGGTGCGCCGCCCGGCCCGGCGTCCGATTCCACACCGTCGTCGGGTAACCGGCGCGCAGGTAGCGTTCGGCGATCGCCGAACCCATCCGCCCGAGGCCGAGCACCGTCACCCGCGTGCCGGCCGTGTGATCGCTGGTCATGCGTTCCTCCGTAGATCCGTGAGTTCGTCGGGTGGGCGCCCGGTGCCCAGTTTTCGCGGACGGAGCGGACCGCGCGAGTGGCAGGACCGACCGGTGGCGAACGGTTCCCGCCATATCCTGGCGGGCATGACCGGCCATACCGTCGCCATCGCCGTCACCCCCGGCGTGCTGCATCCCTGGGACCTCTACGAACTCGGCGCGATCTTCGGCACGCCCCAGCCCGACCTCGCCGATCCCTGGTACGAGCTGCGGATCTGCTCGGTGCTGCCGGAAGTCCCCGAATCCGCCGTCGGGCACGGCGCATTCCTGCGCGCCGAGTACGGCGTGGCCGAACTGGTCTCGGCCGACACCGTTTTCGTGCCGTCGATCGCCTACGACTGCACCACCGACGATCGTCCGGTGCCGCCCGAATTGCTCGACGCCCTGGTCGAGGCGCATCGGCGCGGCGCGCGGATGGTCGCGCTGTGCAACGGCGCCTTCGTGCTCGGCGCGGCGGGTCTGCTGAACGGTCGCCGGGTCACCGCGCACTGGGAGCACGCGGCGGTGCTGGCGCGCCGATTTCCCGCCGTCGAGGTGGACGAGTCCGCGCTCTACGTCGACGACGGCGACATCCTCACCAGCTCGGGAATGACCGCCGCGCTGGATCTTTCGCTGCACCTGGTTCGTCGCGACTTCGGCGCCGCCGTGGCGAACCGGCTGGCCAGGCGGCTGGTGGCGCCGCCGAGCCGGACCGGCGGCCAGGCCCAGTTCGTCGACCTGTCCGTCTCGGCACGGGCCGAGGCCGACCTCGGTCCGGCGCTGGAATGGGCGGTCGAACACCTCGACGAGCCGCTGACTGTCGAGCTGCTCGCCGCCCGCGCCACCATGAGTCCGCGCACCTTCCATCGGCGGCTGCGGCAGTCGATCGGCTCGACGCCGAAGCAATGGCTGCTGACCCAGCGCCTGGCCCGCGCGCAATCCCTGCTCGAGTCCACCGATTTCGGCATCGATCGGATCAGCCGGATGTGCGGCCTCGGCACCGCCGCCCAATCTGCGGCGGCACTTCGCCGCGGTCGTCGGGGTCACGCCGGTCGAATACCGCCGCACCTTCGAGCAACGTCCGGCGTGAATTTCCTGGAGCCGGAAGCGAATCCGACGCCCCGATGACGCTGGCCACATCCGGTGCCCCGGGTGTCCGAGCCGGCGTGGGGTACGCGATTGTTTCCGAATGGAATTTGCCAGGTCGGGCGCCCGCGGTGTCCCTGATGCGCGGTTTTGCATTCTGACCTGCACGTTTTCTTGATGTTAGCGTGTCTCAACTCACGTTTACTCGGGAAGCGAAACGGCCAGTGGAAGCGTTTCATGGATACGTGACCACACCCCTCGCTACCCAGGCCCCCGCACGCCCCGAGGCCGCGCGGACGACTTGGCATATGCCTGCCATGCTCGCGCTGGCGCTCGGCGGGTTCGGTATCGGCACAACAGAATTCGTCACCATGGGTTTGCTGCCGGAGATCGCGCGCGCCATGGGTGTTTCCGAGCCGACCGCAGGCCACGCGGTATCGGCGTACGCGCTCGGCGTGGTGATCGGCGCGCCGGTGATCGCCGCCGTGTTCGCCCGGGCTTCACGGAAGAAGTTGCTCATCGCCTTGATGGCGGCGTTCACCCTGGGCAACGTGGCGACCGTGCTCGCCCCCACCTTCCACCTGCTGGTGGTCGCCCGGTTCGTCTCCGGCCTGCCGCACGGCGCCTACTTCGGCGTGGCCTCGCTGGCCGCGGCCACCCTCGCCCCGGTGGGTCAGCGCGCGAAAGCGGTTGCCGCGGTTATGCTCGGTCTGAGCGCCGCCAATGTTGTCGGCGTTCCCGCAGCCACCTGGCTCGGCCAGCATCTCGGCTGGCGCGACGCGTACGTGGTGGTCGCGGTGATCGGGCTGGCGACGGTAGCCGCGCTGATCCGTTTCGTGCCGGAGCTCACCGGCATCACCATGACCAACCCGATGACCGAGCTCGGCGCCCTGCGCCGTCCCCAGGTGCTGCTGACCCTGCTGGTCGGCGCGATCGGCTTCGGCGGCATGTTCGCCGTCTACACCTACATCACCACGACTCTCACCAGTGTGGCAGGCATGTCCGCCGGGCTGGTGCCGATCGTGCTGATGCTGTTCGGCGTCGGCATGGTGGTCGGCAATATCGTCGGCGGCGTGCTCGCCGACCGCGGTGTGGATCGGGCGATCTACGCCTCGATGATCGGCATGGCCGTCATCCTCGCGATCTTCGTCGCGGCGGCGCACAATCCGTACACCGCCGCGATCGGCGCGTTCCTGGTCGGCGCGACCGGTGCGTCGCTGGCGCCCGGCTTGCAGACCCGGTTGATGGACGTGGCGCACGAGGCGCAGACATTGGCCGCCGCGCTCAACCACGCCGCGCTGAACATCGCCAACGCCGGCGGCGCCTGGCTCGGCGGCGCCGTGATCGCCGCCGGACTCGGTTACACCGCACCCGCCGTGGTCGGGGCGGGCCTCGCCGTGGTCGGTGTGGTGCTGTTCGCGATCACCGTCGGGGTCGCCCGGCGCGACGCCCGCCTCGTCGCGGCGGCGGCTCTGGTCGCCTGACCCGACGCTTCGGCAACATACAGAGCTGTATGTAAGTGTAGAATCGCCGGATGGCCAGGATCGAAGTCGCGAAACCGCAGCGGCGCACCCAGGAACAGCGCAGCACCGAGATGCGCACCCGGCTGCTCGACGCGACCGTCGACTGTCTGGTCGAATACGGCTACGCGGGCACCACGACGCCCCGGGTCGCCGAACGCGCCGGCGTCACCCGCGGCGCCCAGGTGCATCACTTCGGTTCCAAGACCGACCTGGTCGTCGCCGCGATCAGCCATCTGGCCCAGCTGCGCGCCGAGACCGCGATGCGGGAGATGGCCAAGGTCGAGCGCGGCGACGACCCGGTCGCCGCCGCGCTGGAATTCCTGTGGGAACTGCATCAGGGCCCGCTGTTCATCGCGACCGTCGAACTGTGGGTTGCCGGTCGCACCGACCCGGTGCTGGCCGCCGCGATGGAGAAGGTCGAGCCGTTCGTCAACAACGCCGTCCTGATGGCCGTCGCCCGCTTCGTTCCCGACGAGATCCGCCGCAAAGAGGCCCGCGACTTCATCTACACCGCGATGGACGCCCTGCGCGGCATCCTCGTCTCCAACTTCGTCGACCCGGACAACGAACGCGCCCAACGTCGTTGGCGCCGCGCCACCGCCCACCTGCGCAACATCGCCGAGGCGGCCCTCGCCGACGTTCGCGCTACCGACTAGGGGTCAGTGCTGCCGGGGGAGTAGGTGGTCGCCGGCCTTGTCGGTGGAGAGGGCGAGCGAGCTGATGTACTGGATCTCGCCTTCCGGGCCCGGAACCGCCGAGGCGATCATGTCCGGCCGTTCGAATTCCAGGCCGGTCACGTGGCAGGTCAGCGTCTCGCCGGACGGGTTGCCGTGCTCGTCGAACATCGGCAGGTCGATGCCGTCGTCGGTGCGGCGCAGGTAGTACTTGCCCTTGGTGGCGATCGCGGTGAGCGGGGTGGCGACGAACGCGACCACCAGCGCGACGATCGGCGAGTACGGCTTCAGCAGCTCACCGAAGACGCCGAAGAACGTCATGATCGACAGCACCGCCGAGAGCCCGAATCCGACCAGCCCCACCGGGTTGAAGTCGTAGAGCATGCCGCGGCGGAACTCCGGCTGCTTCGGCGAGATCTTCAGCAGGTACTTGTTGACCGCGATATCCGTTGCGACGGTGACGATCCAGGCGATGCCGCAGTTGGCGTAGAAGCCGAGGATGTTGTTGAGGAAGTCGAACATGTTGGCTTCCATCAGGATCAGCGCGATCACCAGGTTCACCGCGAGGAAGATCAGCCGGCCGGGGTAGCTCTTGGTCACCCGGGTGTAGGAGTTGGTCCAGGCCAGCGACCCCGAATACGCGTTGGTGACATTGATTTTGATCTGGCTGATCACCACGAGCACCACGGCCAGCGTCATGGCCAGCCAGCCTGGCACCATGTCCCGGTAGATCTCCAGGAACTGATGCACCGGCTGGTTCGCGATGCCCTGCGCGGCAGGCAGATTCGCGATCAGGTACACCGCGAGGAACAGCCCGACCACCTGCTTGAGCGCGCCGAACACCACCCAGCCCGGACCGGCCAGCAGCATCCAGCCCCACCACTTGCGCGCGTTCTCCGGCGTGCGCGGCGGCATGAAGCGGAGGTAGTCGATCTGCTCGGCGATCTGCGCGATCAACGACAGGCACACGCCCGCGGCCAGCAGCGTGCCGGAAACGCTTACCCCGGAACCGTTCTCGCCGCCATAGGCGAAGAATGACGACACCGAATCCGGATGGCGCACCAGCAGGAATCCGAACGGCAGCACCATCAGCAGCAGCCACAGCGGAGTCGTCCAGACCTGCAGCTTGGCCAGCGTATTCATGCCGTAGATGACCAGCGGGAAGATGAGCAGCGTCGAGGCCAGATAGCCGAGCCAAAGCGGTATGCCCAGACCGAGTTCCAGCCCCTGGGCCATGATCGACCCCTCCAGCGCGAAGAAGATGAAGGTGAACGAGGCGAACACCACATTGGTGAGCACCGAGCCGAAATAACCGAATCCGCTACCGCGCGTGATCAAGTCGAGATCGAGGTTGTAGCGCGCCGCGTAATAGGCGAGCGGAAATCCGGTGACCATGATGACGATCGCGAAGAAACCGATGCCGAGCAGCGCGTTCCCGGTGCCGTGCGCGATGCCGATGTTCGCGCCGATGGCGAAGTCGGCCAGGTAGGCGATGCCGCCGAGGGCGGAGATGCCGACCACGGCCGGGCTCCATTTCCGGTAGCTCCGTGGCGCGAACCGCAGCGTGTAGTCCTCGAGGGTTTCCTTCGCCGCGGCGATCCCGTCGGAATTCGACGACCGGGTATCGAGCTCGACCACGTTTTACTCCTCATCCCCGCACCGATAACTGCAACCATTCGACGGTCGTACACGGTTGTGGACGGGGAATTTCCGAACGATTACGCGGCTGTTACGGCGTCGGGGGCGGTGAGGCACGTCACAGCGATGGCATCGAGATCTGGCCCAGGACCAGGAAATCGCTGCGTACCAGCGCAAACTGGCGATACATACACCTCGGGCTGTATGTCGACGGCCGGGTGTTACCACCTGGCTATTCGGTATCCGCAACCTGCGGTAACGCTGACAACCTTGCGTACTTACATACATCTCTGTATGTTTGTTTCCAGCTGGATCCGGACGGATCGGTTCACCGCTGCCCGCACGCGGCGGCACAGGCACAACCTGAGGGAGTTCGATGGCGAACAAGGTCTACGTCGTCGGCGTCGGCATGACGAAGTTCGAGAAGCCGGGCCGCCGCAAGAACGAAGACGGCACCGATTGGGACTACCCGGATATGGCGCGCGAGTCCGGGACCAAGGCGCTCGCCGACGCGGGCATCGCCTACGACCTGGTCGAGCAGGCCTACGTCGGCTACGTCTACGGCGAATCCACCTCCGGCCAGCGCGCGGTCTACGAGCTCGGCATGACCGGCATCCCGGTGGTCAACGTCAACAACAACTGTTCCACCGGTTCGACCGCGCTTTACCTTGCGGCACAGGCGATCCGGGGCGGGCTGGCCGAGTGCACGCTGGCCCTCGGCTTCGAGAAGATGCAGCCGGGCTCGCTCGGCTCCACCTGGGACGACCGCGAGCAGCCGATGGCGAGGCACATCATGGCGCTCGCCGAGATCTCCGAGGTGCTGTTCCCGGTGGCGCCGTGGATGTTCGGCGCGGCCGGCCGTGAGCACATGAAGCAGTACGGCACCACCGCCGAACACTTCGCCAAGATCGGCTACAAGAACCACAAGCACTCGGTGAACAACCCGTATTCGCAGTTCCAGGACGAGTATTCGATGGATGACATCCTCGGCTCGCGGATGATCTACGACCCGCTCACCAAGCTGCAGTGCTCGCCGACCTCCGACGGTTCCGGCGCGGTGATCCTGGCCGGCGAGGCGTTCGTGGACAAGCACAACCTGGCCGCGCAGGCGGTGGAGATCGTCGGACAGGCGATGACCACCGACTACCGGTCCACCTTCGACGAGACCGCCAAGAACCTGGTCGGCTACGACATGACCGTGCAGGCGGCGCGGAAGGTCTACGAGCAGGCCGGACTCGGCGCCGAGGACTTCCAGGTCATCGAGCTGCACGACTGCTTCTCGGCCAACGAGCTGCTGACCTACGAGGCGCTCGGCCTGTGCGGCCCGGGCGAAGCCGGAAAGCTGATCGACGAGAACCTGACCACCTACGGCGGCAAGTGGGTGGTGAACCCGTCCGGCGGGCTGATCTCCAAGGGGCATCCGCTCGGCGCAACGGGTCTGGCGCAGTGCTCCGAACTCACCTGGCAGCTGCGCGGCACCGCGGACAAGCGCCAGGTCGACGACGTCACCGCCTGCCTGCAGCACAACATCGGCCTCGGCGGCGCCGCGGTCGTGACCGCCTACCGGCGCGCCGACCGCTGATCGCTTAACTCGCACAACGAAATTCGACGAGGAGTCATCTCAATGGGACACATCGAAGCCACCAAGGACGTCAACGCCACCCCCGAGGCGCTCTGGACGGTCGTCTCCGACCCGAACACCTGGGAGAAGTGGTTCACCATCCACGAGCGCTTCATGGAGGAGCCGCCGGCCGTGCTGACCGAGGGCGCCAAGCTGGTCGCCAAGATCGTCATGCTCGGCATGGCGAACAAGCTGGAGTGGACCGTGGTCTCGGTCGAGCAGCCGACCAAGCTCACCCTCGGCGGCACCGGAATGGCCGGGGTGAAGACCGAATTCACCTTCGACATCCAGCCCAAGGGCGACGGCGGCAGCACCATCCTGGTCTCCGGTGACTTCGAGGGCGCGCTGATCAAGGGCGCGCTCGGCAAGGCGGTCGAGAAGGACGGCCTCAAGCAGCTGGACAAGTCGCTCGAGCAGCTCGACGCCCTGGCTTCCGCATGACCTCGGAGACAACCACGGCCCGGCTCGTCGAGTTCGACGACGCCGGGCTCGAAACCTGGTGTGACGACGAACGTTTCGAGGTGACCGGCGAGCGGATCGGCGAGTATGCCGCGGCCACCAACGATCCGATCGAGGCGCACCTCGCGGGCAAGGTCGCCTCGCCGGTCTTCGCCATCGTCCCCGTCTTCGAGGCGATGATGATGCCGGTGATCGAGGTCGCGCCGATGGACATCTTCGGCCGGGTCGTGCACGGCGAGCAGGACTTCCACTTCCACCGGGCCATCCAGCCCGGCGACCAGCTGGTCTCGCGGGCCAAGGCGACCGGCTACACCAGCCGGCCCAACGGCACGGCCATCACCATCCTCATCGAATGCCGCACCGAGGCCGGGGAATTGGTCAACGAGCAGTACCTGACCGCCTTCTTCCGCAATATCGACGCGGGCAAGACGGTCGGTGCCGCGGCGCCGGCGCACAAGTTCGACGAGGGCCTGCGCGCGCAGCCGCCGGCGGCGGTCGTCACGCAGCACGTGGACGACGACCAGACCTTCAGGTACTCACCGGCTTCCGGCGATCCGGTGCCGCTGCATCTGGACGAGCAGGTGGCCAAGGACGCCGGGCTGCCCGGCATCATCGCGCACGGGCTGTGCACCATGGCGTTCGCGTCCTGGGCGGTGCTCACCGAGGTCGGTGGGTCGGATGTCAACCGGCTCGAGCGGTTTGCCGTGCGCTTCGCCAAGCTGGTGTTCCCCGGCGACGATCTGGAAACCCGCATCTGGAAGGTGGGTTCCGCCGACGGCGTCACCACCTACGCCTTCGAGACCGTGCGCGGCGAGGACGTGGTCCTCAGCGACGGGCTGGCCGAGATCGCCGATTGACCGCTCGCCGGGACGGTTCCGCCGTCCCGGCGAATGTCGTTGTCCGGCCGCAACATTCAGCACAGACTTGAGGAAGAGGAGACATCGATGGGTGCACTCGAAGGTCGAGTAGCCATCATCACCGGCGCCGGTCGCGGCATCGGTCGCGAGCACGCCCTGCTGTTCGCCCGGGAGGGCGCGGCCGTGGTCGTCAACGACCTCGGCGGCAGCAATGCGGGCGAGGGCACCGACACCACGCCCGCCCAAGAGGTCGCGAACGAGATCATCGCCGCCGGTGGCACCGCGGTCGCCAACACCGCGAACATCGCCACCTGGGACGGCGCGAAGAACGTGGTCGACCAGGCGATTTCCGAGCTCGGCGGCCTCGACATCGTGGTGAACAACGCGGGCATCCTGCGCGACGCGTTCATCGCGGGCCTGGACGAGGCGCAGTGGGACGCGGTGATCGCCGTGCACCTGAAGGGCCACGCCGCCGTGCTGCACCACGCCGCCGCCTTCTGGAAAGACCAGAGCAAGGCGGGCAATCAGCCGAACGCCGCGGTGATCAACACCGCGTCCGCCTCCGGCACCACGGTGCCGAACGCGGGTCAGGCCAATTACGGCGCGGCCAAGGCGGGGATCGCCGCGCTCACCCTGGTCGCCGCCGACGAACTCGCCCGCTACGGCGTGCGGGTCAACGCCATCGCGCCGATCGCGCGCACCCGGCTCACCCTGGCCACGCCCGGCATGGGCGCCATGATGGCGGCCGAGGCCGACGAGGTCGAAGACGGCGAATTCGACGCGTTCAGCCCCGCCAACATCTCGCCCCTGGTGGCCTACCTCGCCTCGGACAAGTGCCCGATCACCGGCAAGATGTTCGCGGTGCAGGGCGGGGCCATCTCCGAGCTGGCCGGTTGGCACGATGTGAAGACGATCGAGACCGAGGGACCGTGGCTGATCGACGACATCTCCGCTCGGCTGCCCTGAGCTCGCCGCAACGTTAAGGAGAACAACGATGTTCGAATGGTCCGAGACCGATGTCTTGATCCGCGATGCCGTGCGGACGTTCATCGACAAGGAGATCCGGCCCAACCTGGACGCCCTCGACAGCGGCGAACTGTCGCCCTATCCGATCATCCGGAAGCTGTTCAGCGAGTTCGGGATCGACGCCATGGGCGGCGAGGCGGTGGCGAAACTGCTGTCGAAGCAGCGCGCCAAAGCGGAGGCGATTGCCGCGGGCGAGCCGCTGCCGGAGAAGAAGAAGGAAAAGTCTTCCGGCGGTAGCCCGTTCGCCGGGCAGGAATCGCTGATGGCGGTGGTGGTCGGCGAACTGTCCGGTGTCTGCATGGGTTTGGTCACCGCGATGGGCGTCAGCATCGGCCTCGGCGCGACCACCATCATGTCGCGCGGCACGCTGGCACAGAAGGAGCGCTGGCTCGCCGACATCGTGACCATGAAAAAGGTTGCGGCGTGGGCGATCACCGAGCCCGACTCCGGCTCCGACGCGTTCGGCGGCATGAAGACCTACGTCCGCCGCGACGGTGACGACTACCTGCTCAACGGCCAGAAGACCTTCATCACCAACGGCCCGTTCGCCGACGTGATGATCGTCTACGCCAAGGTCGACGAGGGCGACGGCGGCGACAAGCGCGAGCGCAAGGTGCTCACCTTCGTCCTGGACAAGGGCATGGAGGGGCTCACCCAGGGCAAGCCGTTCAAGAAGATGGGCCTGCACGCCTCGCCCACCGGTGAGTTGTTCTTCGACAACGTCCGGCTCGGCAAGGACCGCCTGCTCGGCGAGACCGAGGAGCACACGGGCGGCGACGGCCGGGAGAGCGCGCGGTCCAACTTCACCGCCGAGCGAGTCGGCGTGGCCTTCATGGCGCTGGGCATCATCAACGAATGTCACCGGCTCTGCCTGGATTACGCGAAGAACCGCAAGCTCTGGGGTCAGGAGATCGGCCGCTTCCAGCTCGTCCAGCTCAAGCTGGCCAAGATGGAGATCGCCCGGATCAACGTGCAGAACATGGTGTTCAACACGCTGGAGCGCGGTCGCGCGGGCAAGCCGCCGACGCTCGCCGAGGCGTCCGCGATGAAGCTCTACGCGTCCGAGGCGGCCACCGAGGTCGCCATGGAGGCGGTGCAGCTGTTCGGCGGCAACGGGTACATGACCGAGTACCGGGTGGAGCAGCTCGCGCGCGACGCCAAGTCGCTGATGATCTACGCGGGCAGCAACGAGATCCAGGTGACGCACATCGCCAAGGGTCTGCTGGCCTGACCGTGCTACGAATCCCGGGTGCGCTACAACGGCGTGCGCACCCGGGATCGCCGGTCTCGCAATCGAAACGCCGCTGGTCCTACGCGCCGTATCGGTGCGTGCTCATCGAGGAGCAACCGGCCGATGATCACCGAAACCACCGCGCGCTACGACGGCGTCAACACGCGCGTTCTCTCCGTCGCGGGGTCCGGCACGCCGATCCTGCTGCTGCATGGTTACGCCGATAGCGCGGATACCTGGCGCGGTGTGCTCACCGCTGTGGAAGCCGCGGGCCGTGCGGCTTTCGCCGTCGACCTTCCCGGCTTCGGCCTGGCGGATGAGCGCCGGCCTGGCCCGATGACCCCGCAGTTCGACAGCTTCGTCGATGCGATCATCGCCGAGCGCGGCCCACTGGTCCTGGTCGGCAATTCCCTCGGTGCCGCCACCGCGTTGCACGCCGCCGCCCGGCATCCGGGTGGCGAGGTCACCGCGGTGGTCTCGCTCGATGAGCCGCTGCTGGCCCGGCACTGGCTGGCCCGCGTCGGTCGCCTGCGCGAGTACCGAACGTTCTTCCGTCTGGTCGGCCTCCTGCCCATTCCGGCCGCGCTGGTGCGCTGGAGTGTGCGCCGCGCGGTAGCACTGTTCGTCTACGGACCCGGCGTCGTCGCCGATCCCGAATTCCTCACCACCGCAATCCGTTCGGTGCCCGACATGGCCGCGGTAGCGGCACGCGGCCAGGACGCGACCCGTTACGCCCGCGAACACCCGTCCGGTCACGTCGATCTCGTCGTCGCCTGCCCGGTCCTCGTCGTCCACAGCACCAAAGACCGCATCATTCCGATGTCCGCCGCCCGCGCGCTGCACGCGATGCTGCCCGGCAGCGAGTTCGTCGCCTTGCCCGGTGTCGGCCATTGCCCGCAGTTGGACGTCCCCGACGAGGTCTGCCGACTGGTGCTGGGCTTTCCCCGAACCGGCCGCGAGCAGTCCGATGTAGCGTCCTGAGCGTCGATCACATATCCGGCGGCGGCAATTGAGTCGGGTTGTCGCCGTTGAGGATCTGCTTCATTCGGTGTTCGATGTGCCCGTTCCATTCCGGGTGGGTCAGGACATAGAAACGCTCTTCATGTATGGCCTGCACCACCTGCTCGCCGATTGTTCGCGGGCTGGTACCGAGTGCGAATGCCGTCCGCGCGGCGTCGATATCCCAGCCGGCCGGACGCGGGCCGGTCTCGGCATAACGAGTCGGCCGGTTCCGTTCCGAATCAAAGATATTCGTGGCGACCAAGCCGGGACAGAGGACCGATATCCGTGGCTTGAACCCACCGCCGACCAGTTCGTGGTGAATGGTTTCCGACAGCGCGACAACCGCTGCCTTGGTCGCACCGTATAGCGAGCTTCCGCCGACCAAGGCCGCCAGCGAAGCCGTGTTGACGATATGCGCCGGCTCGTCCTGCTCGATCATGATCGGCAGAAAGATGCTGTGCCCGTGCACAACCCCCATCAGATTCACGCCCAGGATCCACTCCCAGTCGTCGAGCGTGCTGTCCCAGGACGGCCGGCCACCGGCGTGAACTCCCGCGTTATTACACAGAACATGTACGGCCCCATACTTTTCCAGCGTCGCCTCGGCCAACTCCGTAACATCATCCGGCGCGGAAACATCCGCGATCACGGCATGCACGTCCGCCCCGTTGCCCTGCAATTCGGCAGTCGTGGAATGCAGCGCATCTACTTCGATATCACTCAACACCACCCGCATCCCCGCATCCAGAAATGCCTCGGCCATACCCTGGCCGATCCCACTGGCCGCCCCGGTGACCACAGCGACCTTGCCCGTCAATTCATCCATGTGCCCTCCACCCTGTGCCTCGACCGGACCGGTCCACAGAGTAAGAGCCCGATACCCGCAATACATCGCCCCGCAGGCCGATGTATTGCGAGTGTCGCCCAGGCTAAAATGAAACGGGAACAGGAAGCGCCGCGTCCCGAACGTCGGCTAGCCCTCACCCTCGAGCGGCGCAGGCTGCCCCTTCCGCAGCAAATCAACCACAACATCCAGCGTCTGCGAGTTCTGCCGCACCACCACCGCCAACTCACCCACCTGCCCCTCCAGCCCGGACACCCGACCTGGCAATTCCACCAGCTGATCCACCTGATCTGTCAGATAGTCCACCCGCCCCGTCAGATGATCCACCCGCCCGGTCAGCCGATTCACATGCCCCGTCATATCGTCCACATGCCCAGTGAGATCGTTCAGATGCCCGGTCAGATCGTTCACATGCCCAGTCAAGATGTCCACGTGCCCAGTAAGCCCATCCACTCGCCCTGACAGCCCGTCCACTTGCCCGGCGATCCCATCTACTTGTCCGGCGAGTCCATCCACGCGTCCCGTGAGTCCGTCTACGCGTCCCGTGAGTCCGTCTACTTGCCCCGACAGCCCGTCTACTTGTCCGGCGATCCCGTCTATGCGCCCGGTGAGTCCGTCTACTTGTCCGGCGATCCCGTCCACGCGCCCCGCGAGCCCGCCCACTTGCTCCGGCAGCGGTGCAAGCAGATCTACTTGCTCAGTCAGGTAATCAACCTGTCCCGCAAGCTCATCCACCCGTGCCGGTAGCGGTGCCAGGTGGCTCATTTGCTCTGCGAGCTCGCCGACTCGTGCTGGCAGTGGTGCCAGGTGGCTCACTTGTTCCGCGAGTTCGTCCACTCGTGCTGGTAGCGGTGCCAGACAGCTCGCTTGCTCCGCCAACTCGCCCACTTGCGGTGCCATGCAACCGATTTGTTCCGCAAGCTCATCCACTCGCGCTGGTAGCGGTGCCAGGTGGTTTACCTGGGTGGCCACTTCTCCGAGTAGCGCTTCCACGCTGTCCAGGCGATGCCCGTGTTGGCGGTGGGCGGCGAGGAGCACGCCGAATTGTCGCCCGGAGGTGCGCGACAACCGTCGGAGTCTTAGGTTGGTGTCGCGGATCACCCGGTCGGCTTCCTGGGCCTCACGGCTCATCTTGCTGTTCAGTTCGTACAGGCCGTCGACGTCGCCGCGGAGTCGATGCACTGCGCGGTCGGTTTGTGTGCTCCCCATGCCTCGAAACAGTAGGCGCGGGCGGGCGCCGGATCGAGACCTTTCTCCGTTCTGGGGATAACTTCCTGACCTGTGGAAATCCCGTGTCTCACACCGCGCGGAGCCGGTTGCGGCTGGCGTACACGTGCTCGGCGATCAGGGTGGCGATGCGGTCCGGCGCCTCTAGCATCGGGACGTGCCCGACGCCGTGCACCACGATGCGGTCGGCGGACTCGGGGAGTTCCTTCAGATAGCGGCGGGCGTACACGCGATTGGGGATGACGCGGTCGTACTCGGAGAGCAGCAACCGGACCGGTGTCGCCAGCGTGGACAGGTCTTCCTGCTCAGGCCCACGCAGGCTGCCGACGAGGAACGGCACCATGGACGGGCAGTGCAGCGCGGCCATGATGGCGGCCGCGGTGTCGCGCCGGGAGACCGCGGCCGCGTTCTTGCTCAGCCACAGCAGCGTGAATCGCTGCGCGATCGGGTTGTTGATCGCGAAACCTCCTAGCCGCTTACCGATTTCGACGACCGGCACCAGCGACAGGAACTTCAGATTGATCCGCAGCTGAGTGAGCGACGGCGCGTGCCAGCCACCGGCCGGGGCGACCAGGGTGAGCGTGCGGGCCCGGCCGCGCCGCGCGAGCTCGACCCCGACCCAGCCGCCGAGCGAGTTGCCCGCGATGTGGCAGGTGCGCCAGCCGAGTTCGTCGAGTTGATCCTCGATGCGGTCGGCCAGCGTCTGCACGTCGACCGACCAGCCGTCGGCACGCTCGCCACCCCAGTGCCCGGCGAAGGCGGGCGCGTACACCTCGCACTGGCTGGCCAGCCGCGTCGCGGTCTTCTCCCAGCAATGCGGCGACATCATGAAGCCGTGCAACAGGAGCAGCGGGTCACCTGAACCCATATGCAATGCCTTGACGGCCTTGGGCAGCTCCGGCTTGGGCTTGGTGGGGACCGGCGTCCGCGCGGCGTCTTTGGGGCCTGCGGGCTTGGCGGTGTCAGACGGCATCGTCATCACCCTTTCCTGGACAGCGGTGTCCGAGGGAATTCATCTGACCAGCATTGTACGGTCGTGCGGTGGCCTACATCATTTCGACTGTGAACGTAAATGGCGTCCGCGCGGCCGCGGGCAAAGGCATGCTTGCCTGGCTCGCCGCGACGGAGGCCGACATCGTCTGTGTCCAGGAGACAAGGGCCACCGACGAGCAGACCAGAGCGGCGCTGGCGCCCGCACTCGCCGAAGGCTGGTGGCTGGCGCAGGCCGAGCCGGAGTCCAAGGGCCGGGCCGGAGTCGCGATCCTGTCCAGGCGGGAACCGGACGCGGTCCGAATCGGCTTCGGCAGCAGTGAATTCGGCGCGTCCGGCCGGTACCTCGAGGCCGACTTCGGTGACGTCACGGTTGCCAGCGTGTACGTGCACTCCGGTGAGGAGGGCACCCCGCGTCAGGACGAAAAGTACCGCTACCTGGCCGAACTCGGCGCCTACCTGACCGCACGCACCGGTGATTTCGTGGTCAGCGGCGACTGGAACATCGCGCACACCGAACTCGACCTGAAGAACTGGAAGGGCAACCTGAAGGCGGCCGGATTCCTCCCCGAGGAGCGCGCCTGGATCGACGAACTGCTCGCCGCGGGCTACGTCGACGTGGTGCGCCAACTGCATCCGGCGGTCCCCGGCCCGTACAGCTGGTGGTCCTACCGCGGCCGCGCCTTCGACAACGACACCGGCTGGCGCATCGACTACCAACTCGCCCGCGGCGATCTCGCGGCGCGCGCCAAGCAGGCCGTGGTGGAACGCGCCGCCGCCTACGACCAGCGCTGGTCCGACCACGCGCCGGTCACGGTGCAATACCGATGAACCTGTCGCCGAAGGCAATTCGCACGCTGGCGATGCTGGGCGTGGTGGCGGTCGCGCTGGTCGTCGTCGCAGTCCTCGGACTGCGCGGCGGCGGCAACGACACCGTCGCGACCAGCACCACCGCGCGTGCCACCACCAGCGCACCGGTTCCCGGCGCACCGCGGGCCTCGGAACCGGCCCCGCCGACCAGCCGCGCACCGGGCGTACCCGGCAAGGCCTACGACACCCTGCGCGAAATCGACGCCGGCCGCTGGCCCGATTCGGCGAACGCGCCCGGCACCAAGGGCGGTGACCGCTGGATGAATCGCGCGGGCACGCTGGCCGCCAAAGACGGTGCGGGCAAACCGATCACCTACCAGGAGTGGGATGTGAATCCCAAGCAGCGTGGCCGATCCAGAGACGCCGAGCGCATCGTCACCGGCAGCGACGGATCGGCCTGGTACACCGGGGACCACTACGAGACCTTCACGAGGATGCGCTGATGTCCAAGGTAATTCCGTTGTCGCAGTTCCTGGCCCGCCCGGTCGAGACCGAATCGCGCGCGCAACGCGGCGCCGCGCCCGCGCTCGGTGCGGCCGTCGTGGACGCGGCCGAGCTGAGCGGTGTGCGCTACCGCGCGCCGTCCGGCTACCTGGTGCGCGAACTGCGCGGCACCAAGATGCGCACGCTCGGGCGGCTGTTCGACGAGGTCGCCTCGGCGCTGCAATTCCCGTACTACTTCGGCGAGAACAAGGACGCCTTCGACGAATGCCTGCGCGACCTGGACGATTTCGTCGGCGAAGGCACGGGATACGTTGTCGTTGTGCGGGATTCGGTCCATCTGCTGGCCGAGGAGCCGACCGCGCGGGACTGGTTCGCCGAGGCGATGCGCGACTGCGCCGACTACTGGTCGCGCAGGGGCATCCCGTTCCGCGTTGTCCTGCAAGGGGAATCGCCCGGGTTGCACGACGTCACACTGGAACTCTGAACCGGCTCACGCCAATCGGCGCGCCAAATCCTCACCGAGCAGGACGAACACGTCGGTGGTGTGCTCGATCAGCTCGTCGCGGGTGAGCGGCAGTTCGCCCTGTAACCACGCGGTGAGCGTCTGCACCAGGCCACCGACCAGATAGTTGGCCCGGAAGTCGATCGCCGGATCGGAGTCCGGATCATCGATCCCGTAGAAGTCGATCCCCTCCGCGGCGACCATCCGCGCGAACACCCGCACCGTTTCCGTTGTGCGCGCCCGCAATTCCGGCGTCGCCATGCCGGCGACCAGCGTGACCTTGGCCTTGCGCGGATCGTCGGTGAGCAGGTGGATGCCCGCCGCGATCGCGGCCCGCGCCGTCGCCCGCGAGTCCTTCGGCGCGGTGCCGACCGCTGCCACGATCGCGACCGCGAGTTCCTCGGCGATGGTGTCGACGAGCGCGGTCAGCACGGCATCACGACTGTCGAAGCTCTCGTAGTAATACCGCTCGTTGAGCCCGGCCTGTGCGCACAGGCCGGAGACCGTCAGCTTGGCCAACCCTTGGCTGCCGATGATCTCCAATGCGGCTTCCAGCAATGCCGCCCGTCGCTGCGCCCGCCGTTCTTCGGCGGTGATCCCTCCATACGTCCGTTGGGCTGGCCCGCCCGCCGCCCGACCGCCACCCCCCACGGAATCGCTTCGCGATGCAGTCACGAGTCGATTCTGGCACGGCTCCAATCTGGCAGAGAGTATTGCCAGATTGCCGAATCTGGCGGATGCTGTTGCCAGATGCTCTCGATGAGGAGGCAGCAATGTCCGAGCCCGGTTATTTCAGCGACCACTCCATGGCCCGGCGGGTGATGAGCAAGCGGGCCGTCGGCCTGACCTACGGCCAGCGTGCCCTGGTCGTCGGCGCGGTGCACCCGCTGCTCTACGTCGGCACCGCGGAGAACACCGAGCATCGGATGACGCCGTACACCCGGCTCTCGCTCACCGGTCATCTCTTCGAGGCCGTGTTCCTGGGCAGCAAGGCCGAGGCGGATCGCGCGCTGGCTTTCACCACGAACAAACACGCCAAGGTCCGCGGCGCCCTGCCCGAAGACGCCGGCCCGCACCACCCGGCGGGCACCGGCTACTCCGCGCTCGACCCGCACCTGATGTACATGACGATGGCGTTCACCTTCGACTCCGCCGAGGTGATGTACGACCTGCTGGTCCGCACCCTGACCGACGGCGAGCGCGAGGGCCTGTACCAGGACTACGTGCGCTGGGCCGAGTTGTTCGGCATGCCCGCGGACGCGGCGCCGGGCAGCTACCCGGAGTTCCGCGCGTCCTTCGACGCCTACCTCGCCTCCGACGAACTGTTCCTCACCGATGAGGCCCGGCTGGTCGGCTCCTACCTGGCCGGCCAGCGCGTGCCGTACCCACAGCGGATGCCCATGCAGCAGGTCACCTCCGCATTCTTCCTGCTGGTGCAGGGCAGTCTGCCGCCGCGGATCCGGCAGATGTACGGCATGCGCTGGGGGCTCGCCGACCAGGTCGCGTACCGGGCGCTCGCCCAGGCCGTGCGCACCGCGCACGTGACGACGCCGCTGGTACCGCCGGTATTGCGCGGCACCCTGGCCGGGCCGAGCGCGCCGGTCTACAAGCTCGTTTCGCGGCGCGAGCACAAGCTGGTCACCAAGGGGCGGCCGAGTATGCCGGGGGTCGACCCGCGCAACTGGGTGGAGCGAAATCCACCTGAGCAGCGTCGCGCAGCGACTCGTTGAGGGGCGGTGGTCGGGCGACGGGTGGGCAGGGCATGGAAAGATCGGGGTATGTCCGTTCCTGCAGAAGCCCCGGCCGCTGAACGTAAGCAGCGCGTCCTTTCCGGGATCCAGCCCACCGGTACCTCGTTCCACCTCGGCAACTACCTTGGGGCGCTGCAGTACTGGGTGACCATGCAGGACGACTACGACGCGCTCTACTTCATCCCGAACCTGCACGCGATCACCGTGCCGCAGGATCCGAAAGCGCTGAAGGCGCAGACCAAGGCCGCCGCCGCGCAGCTGCTCGCGCTCGGCATCGACCCGAAGAAGTCGACGCTGTTCGTGCAGAGCCAGGTGCCCGAGCACGCCGAGCTGGCCTGGGTGCTCAGCTGCATCACCGGCTTCGGCGAGGCCAGCCGGATGACCCAGTTCAAGGACAAGTCGGTCAAGCAGGGCTCGGACAACGCGTCGGTCGGGCTGTTCACCTACCCGGTGCTGATGGCCTCGGACATCCTGCTCTACCGCCCGCACCAGGTGCCGGTCGGCGAGGATCAGCGCCAGCATCTGGAGCTGACCCGAAACCTGGCGCAGCGCTTCAACACCCGGTTCAAGAAGACCTTCGTGGTGCCCGAGGCGCACATCGAGAAGGGCACCGCCAAGATCTACGACCTGCAGGATCCGACCTCGAAGATGAGCAAGTCGGCGTCCAGCGACGCGGGCCTGATCAACCTGCTCGACGATCCGAAGATCACCGCCAAGCGGGTCCGTTCCGCGGTCACCGACACGGAGCGGGAGATCCGCTACGACCCGGAGCAGAAGCCGGGCGTGAGCAACCTGCTGGTGATCCTGAGCTCGCTGTCCGGCAGCCCGATCGTCACGCTCGAAAAGGATTACGCGGGCAAGGGCTACGGCGACCTGAAATCCGATGTGGCCGACGCGCTGGTCGAATTTGTCACGCCTTTGCAGGCGAAGGTGCGAGAGTACTTGTCGGATCAGGGCGAACTCGACCGTATCCTCGCCGCCGGTGCCGAGCGTGCGCGAGAGATCGCCGGCAACACCCTCGCACAGGTATACGACCGAGTGGGCCTGCTGGCCCGCTAGCGGCGGCACCTGCGAGATCTCTCCTGAAGGGGCGAACTGGTGCAGGTGATCGACAACATCAAGGCCGGGATCGAGCGACGGATCCAGGCGCTGCCATGGCTGGACCATCTGGTGCGCGCGGGTGGGCGATATCAGCGCCAGCGCGGCGACTACTACGCGGCGGGCATCACGTATTTCACCGTGCTGTCGCTGTTTCCGCTGCTGATGGTCGCCTTCGCGATCGCGGGTTTCGTGCTGTCCAGCAATCCTGATCTGCTCAGCGAGGTGCAGACCAAGATCGTCGACAACATTCCCGGCTCCCTCGGTGAGCAGCTGAACGAGCTGATCGACAAGGCGATCGAGTCGCGCGGCACGGTCGGCGTCATCGGTCTGCTGGCCGGGATCTGGTCCGGGCTCGGCTGGATGGCCAACCTGCGGGCGGCGCTGACCGAGCAGTGGGAGCAGAAGAGCGAGGACCAGAACTGGTTCCTGGCCAAGCTGTCCGATCTCGGCGCGCTACTCGGTCTCGGTCTGGCCTTCGTTGTCTCCCTCGGGCTTTCCGCGCTGGCCTCCAGCACCCTCGGCGCGCGGCTGCTGATCAGCCTCGGCCTGTCGCACCTGCCCGGCGCCCGGCTGCTGCTGGCGCAGGCGTCGATCCTGCTCGGCTTCCTCGCCTCCTGGGCGGTGTTCGCCTGGATCATCGCCCGGCTGCCCCGCGAACCGGTCACCCTGGCCAGCGCGGCCAAGGCCGCAGCTCTGGCCGCCGTGGTCTTCGAGGTATTCAAGTTCGTCGCCTCGATCTACCTGCAAAAGGTGCTGAGCAGCCCCGCGGGCGCTGCTTTCGGTTCGATCATCGGCCTGATGGTCTTCAGCTACGTCACCTACCGCATCATCCTGTTCGCCACGGCCTGGGCCGCCACCGCCTCCGACAACGAGCGCGAAGCCGACATCCCCGCGCCGCCCGCCGCCATCATCGCCCCGCGCACGTCAGCCCGCGAACTCTCCGTCGGCGCGGGAGCCACCTTCTTCGGCGCAGGAGCCCTTGCGGCCCTTGCGCTTTCGACCCTGCGCCGACCGCGCGGCCGGTGAGTGCGAGCTTTCCTCCGGCGCGGGCAGCGGCCGCAGCCATCCTCGATCGTGTCGCCAGTGACTCACTGTTGTCCTCTCCGACATAGGAATTCGCGCACAGTTCACGCCGAACTGCCCTGCGGCATATCGCGCCGTCGCACGGCGGGCAGGAAGTAATCCTCGATCTGGTCCGGGCCGGCGCCACCCCAGATGCCGAGCGGCAGATAAACATGGAACAGCCACACCGCCAGTAGTCGGCCGAATGACGGGTACCTGCCGTCCTGAGGGCGAATGACGACCAAGCCGAACAGCGCTTTGCCGATCGTTGTATGGATCATCGACTGGATGATGATCCGGTCGAATGCGGATGCGGCGAGAAAGAAGCCCACCGCCACAGCGGGATTGGCGCCGAGATGCTGCCAGTCGTGCCGTGCGGCAGCGTCCGTGGAGAACTCGGGACTCACGGCAATCGCGGCTCCGACACCACATCCCACATGGATGACCCAATCGAGGATGAAGGCGATGGTGCGGCGCAGCGTGCGCGGCGAGGGATATCTGGAATCCTCCTTCCCACCATGCCGTTTCGGCTGTCCCTGCGATTCGTCCACCGGCTTCATCGAGAGGCGTCCGCGCTCCCGGGTCAGCTGGTACTCGGGTCGCGACGAGGTGCTCCGATCCGGTTGATCGCTCGGCTCGTTCGTCCGGAAGGTGAGCTGCGGCGGGGTTCTGGAACCGGAGCGGTAGGCGTAACGCAGATCGCCGCCGCCCGGTCTGGAGATGATCCCGTACTTCATCGGGTCGCCGGCGAACCAGATCTCGGAGGTGTTGTGGTTCACCAGCTTTCCGAGATCTTTGGGCCAGGTGCTCAGGATGAGGGTGGATACCGGCAGGCGATTCCGATCGAGCAGTTGTACCCACTCGTAGCGTCCGGTGGCGAGGTAGTTCACCGGCCAGGACGACCAGGGATAGCGGCTCAGCGCCTTGCGCCTTCTCCGGTTGATCCACAGCAGCACCCCGCCGAAGATCAGCCCGACCGTCATGCTCGCCGCCGACAGATTTATGCCGAGCGAGACCAGTTTCGCCAGGTTGCTCGAGGTGACCCGGGGCTGGACATCGATCAGGAACACGGTGAGCGGCAGGCAGCCCAGGCCGATCAGTAACAGGAGCCAGCGGATGGCCCTGCCCTTTCGCATCGCAGCCCTGGTCTCCGGGCACGACTTGGCCGGCGGTTCGTTCGTCATGATCATCGGCTCACAGATCCAGCGAGGAGGAAGTGCCGGGCTGGGCGACTGGCGTGCCGAAATCCACGGAGGCGGCCATCGCCGCGATCATCGGAACGAATTCCTCGCCGTATTCGACGAACGGCGTCGAGAACTCGATGGCGGCAACGGCGGCGCCGTCGGGTGCGGGAACAACGGCCTCCAGTTGATACACCTTCTGGTCGAGCTCGGCGGATGTTCGATCGGCGAGATCGGGAGCCGGGAGCGTTCTCCGCCGATCGAACAGGAGAATCGGCCGCTCCGATATCTCGATGAACTCGATATTCTCGAAGGTCTCGCCACCGCCGCTGCTTGCCGTCAATACGTCCGCCAGGGTCAAGCGCGGATTCTGTCGTTCGCCGTATTCATGCAGCGAGACAATCAGATTGGACGATATCGGCTGTCCGTCGGCGGCCGAATGCCGGCCGAGACCGCAATAGACCGCGTTCACCTGGGTGACCCTGGTGAGCAGCACTCTCAACGCTTGCAGCACAGCGGGCGCCGCTGAACTCACGGTGCCGGGGCCGAGTTCGGCGAACATCGATGCGGTGCGGGCTATCGAGCCGTCGATGTCGTCCAGCGGAAGCGCGACGTATCCGGCGGGTATGTCCATCGTGATCGACAGGGGCGCGGAGGCTTCGGGCGCAGACACGTCGATCACCCGCTACCGGGACAGCACGGGGTCGAGGATGGAATTGACCACCTTGCCGGAACGGGAGAACAAGTCGATGGCCTCGGCGGCGGTCACGGCTTCGGCGTGCTTTCCGGCTACGCCGGTAGCTTGCAACACAGTGCGCGTCGCACTGTCGAGGCTCAGCGCTTCGACCACCTTGGGCACGCCGGGAACCCACCCGGCCGCCTTCGAAACGATCCCCGGTTCGTGGGTCACGGCGTTGTAGGCGGCGCCGCCGATCCGCTCCAGCCCACCCAGTGCCTGCGCGGCGTGCGCGCCGTCGGCGACCGCATCGCCGCCGCGGAGCAACCCCCAGCCGACCTTTCCGACGCCGACGCCGGCTCCGCCGACCGGGGCGAGTCCGAGTGAGTCGAGTCCGACCGTCTTCCACGCATCCAGCTCTCCGTTCTTCAAGCCGTCACGTATCTCCGGATCCGACAGGTCCAGCGCCAGCAGTCCCGCGGTGGCGCCGGCGGCGACCGCGAAGCCGATGATGTCGAACGGCGGGGGCGTCACCAGGGCGACCAGACCGCCGACCGCGGCGATGATGGACAGCGCTTGGTGGACGCCCTCGCGATGCTCGTCGATCCACTTCCCGACGCCCTTCACCGCGTCGGCGATGCGATCCCAGATGCTCTTGTCCGGCGGGCTAGGGGCGAAATCCTTTGCCGCGGCGTCCAATTCGGTGGCCGCGCGGCGGGCGGTGCCGTCGTGCTGGGTTTCCAGGTCGCGGGCGCGCCGGCGGATGGAGTCGATCTTGCCTTGCCAGTTGTCGACGGCGGTGCTCGCCGAACGGACCTGGGCGGTGGCCGCGTCGAGGCGGGTTTGGGCGGCTCGCAGTTCGCTCTGGTCGGTGAACATCACATTCGCCAGGGCGAGGTCCGGGTTGGACTTGGCGGATTGCAGGGTCGCGACGGCCTGGGTGTGCTGGGTTTCGGCGTCGGCGGCCTCGGCTTCGAGTCCCTTGGCTGTGTCCTGGTAGCCGACTAGATCGGTGTGCCACTGGTCGAGCACGCTGATCGCGCGTTCGAGGGACTTCTGCGCGTAGCCGAGATCCTGGCCGAGGGTGGCGTCGAAGTTGGCGCGGAACGCGTCGCCCGCGTCGCCTTTCCACACGTTGTCGTTGCTGTTGCGCAGGCGGGTGAGGAGGTCGTTGGTTTCGCGGACCGCGTCGGCCGAGGTGTTGATCTGCCCGCGCAGGCCGGCGACGTCGGTCGGGGCGCCGGGGACCGGGTTGAACCCGAGGTTGGGGTACGGGTTGGCGCTCATGCCTCGGCCTGCGTCTTTCCGTCGATCGCGGCCGTCACCTGGTCGAGCGCCTTGGCGATGGCGGTGTCGACGTCCTGGTAGGCGTCGTGGCACTTGCTCACGCCCTCCGCGGTGACCTTGGCCGACTCGCCGATCCGCTCGATGCCGAAGTGCCACCGGCGCTGGAAACTGTCGGCGGCGTCATTGAGCACCGTCGTGCCGATATCGCCGTGACCGTCCCTGGTCATCGCCGTCATCGCGTCGTTGAGCACCTGCTCGGCGCCGCGTAGTGACTGGACGGTCTTGCCCAGCACCTCGATGTCCACGCCAAGAATTCCAGCCAAGTCAACGCACCCCATCGCCTGCAGCGACCGCATCCGGTCGACGGAAATCGCCTACACAAGCCATAGACGCAGCGTCGCGCGAAACGGTTCCATCGCCGCGAACATTGCACGATGCGGGGTGCGATTTCGAACCTGGCACTCGCCGGCGGCCCGGACGAGGCCGCCAGGCAGTCGAGAGGCCGGTGCTATCGCCGCCGGTTCATCCGCCGCGCACCGAGCAACAGCGCGAGCACCAGGATGACGCCGCCGACGATCCAGACGGTGCGGTTGTCGCCGTGCCCGTCCTCGGCCAGCGGACGGGAATCCTGGTCCCTCGGCGGCGGGGAGGCAAGGGCCGCACCGGTTTTCGATTGCTTGCGATCGGGCTCGGGGAGTTTCCCGACGGACGCACCGCGGGGGAGGGCGAAGCCGTAGTCGAGCAGGCGGGCCGCCTGGTCGGACGGGCGCAACGGCCGGACGTCGGCCTTGAGCAGGGTGACGGAGAGCCGGCGACCGTCGCGTTCGGCGCCGGCGACGAAGGTCTGCCTGGCGTCGTCGGTGAAACCGGTCTTGCCGCCGAGGGCGCCGTCGTAGTCGTAGAGCAGGTGGTTGTCGTTGCCGATGGGGAAGCCCGGGTGGTCTTTGTCACCCTCGATCTTCGGGTTCGCGGGATAGCCGGGGAAGTCGATCTGCTCGGTGTGGATGAACTCGGCGAACAGCGGAATGGTCATGGCCTCGCGGAACAGGACGGACAGGTCATATGCCGAGGTGCTCATGCCCGGTCCGTCCAGGCCGGACGGGCTGGCGGTGCGAGTGTCCAAGGCGCCCAACGACTTCGCGAGCTCGTTCATCTTCGCGACGGTGGCCGCTTCGCCGCCGAGCTGGGTGGCGATAGCGTGCGCCGCGTCGTTGCCGGAGGCCATGATCAGGCCCTGCATGAGCTGGCGGTTGGTGTAGCGGCCACCGGGTCCGATGCCGACCCGGGTGCCGTCGGCGTTCGCGTCGTCCTCGGTGCCGATGACCGTCTTGTTCAGGTCCAGGGTGCGCAGCGCGATCGTGGCGAGCAGCACCTTGATGGTGCTGGCGGGCCGGTAGCGGCCGTGCGGGTCCTTGGCCGCGAGCACCTCGCCGGTGTCCAGGTCCGACAGTTGCCAGGCAGTCGCCGAAATGTCTTGCGGCGCAGGGGGCGCCCCCTTGGGCAGCACCGCGCCGCACTCGCCGAGCCGGCCGCCGCCGACCGGCGGGGTGGGGATGGGCAGTGCGGTCGGCGTCGGCTCGCCGGGCGCCGGCACCTCGGATTCGTCGATCGGCGCGGGCGGCCGCGTTTTCTGCGGGCAGCCGTCGGTATTGGGGGTGGTGAACGGCGTCGTCGGTGTGCTCGGCGCCGGCGCGGCGAGCGCCGGAACGGCCGTCCCCGCGATCACCGCCAAGGCAGCCAGCGCGGAACCGAGGCGGAGTGTGGCGCGGCGGCGCGAGTCCCGGATCTTCATCGTTCGCGAGCCTAGCGATTCCACGGCGGGTCGGCCGAATGCACGCCGGAGCGGGGTATTGACAGAAGCTACTAAATGAGAGCTACTATCAAAAAGTAGCTTCTATCACTTTCGGAGGGGTCATGAAAACAGACGCGACTCGGCGCTGGCTGGCGCTCGGCGCGCTGGCGCTGGCCATGCTGACCATCGGGCTCGACACCACGGTGCTGACCGTGGCGCTGCCCACGCTCGCCGTCGATCTGCACGCGAATACCGCTGCGCTGCAATGGTTCACCGGCGCGTACACGCTCGCGCTCGCCGCGCTGATGCTGCCCGCGGGTGCGCTCGGCGACCGCTACGGGCGCAAGAAATTCCTGCTCGGCGCGCTGCTGATCTTCGGCGCCGCGTCGCTGGCCTGCGCGTTCGCCACCTCGTCCGGCCAGCTCATCGCCGCACGGGTGGTGCTCGGCGTCGGCGCGGCGGCGATGATGCCGCTGTCCATGTCGGTGCTGCCGTCGCTGTTCCCCGAGCCCGCGCAACGGCAACGCGCGCTCACCATCTGGGTGACCTCGACCGCGCTCGGCCTGCCGCTGGGCCCGATCCTCGGCGGCTGGCTGCTGCGGAACTTCTGGTGGGGTTCGGTCTTCCTGATCAACGTGCCGATGGTGATCATCGGTGCGCTCGCGGTCTTCGCGCTGGTGCCGGAATCGCGCAGCGCGAACCAGCTTCGCGTCGACGTCCCCGGCGTGCTGCTCTCGGCGGCGGGCATGCTCGGTCTCACCTACGGCTTCATCCGGATCGGCGACCTCGGCTGGGGCAGTCTGTCGGCCTGGGCCATCGTCGTCGCCGGTGTGCTGCTGCTCGGCGCGTTCGTGCTCTGGCAGCGCAGGTCGGCGCATCCGCTGATCGATCTCGGGCTGTTCGAGAACACCGGATTCCGCTGGGGCACCGGGCTTTCCATCGTGGTCAACTTCGCCATGTTCGGCATGTTCTTCACCGTGCCGCAGTACTTCCAGGCGGTGCTCGGGGTGGACGCGCTGGGTAGCGGCCTGCGACTGCTGCCGCTGATCGGCGGGCTGATCGTCGGCAGCAGGCTGGGCGACAAGATCCTGCCGAAGCTGGGCACCCGATGGCTGCTCGCGCTCGGTTTCGCCCTGCTGGCCGGTGCGCTCGGACTGGGCGCGATGACCAGCGTGGACAGCGGATACGGCTTCACCGCGCTGTGGACGACCGTGCTCGGCGCCGGCATGGGTCTGGCGATGCCGACCGCGATGGGCCTGGCGATGGGCGAGCTCACCGCGGAACGGTCGGGTTCGGGTTCGGCGTTGATCCAGGCGCTGCGCCAAGCGGGCGGCACCATCGGCGTCGCGATTCTCGGCACGGTGCTGGCCACCCAGTACCGCTCGGACCTCGGCTCGCTGAACCGCGATCCGATCTCCGACGGCGTGAACGCGGGCGTCGCGGCGGCGCACCAGCTCGGCGACTCGGCGGTGCTGCACCAGGTGCAGAGCGCGTTCGTCGGCGGCATGGCCGCGATGCTGTGGGTCTGCGCTGGCCTGTGTGCGGTGGCCGCGATACTTGCCGCCGTCGCCATCCGGGCGAAGCGGCCCGCTGAGCTGGAGTCGGCGGATCTGGAGGTCGTCGGTGGCACCGTCCGGGCCGCCGATCAGTCAGAATCGACTCATGTCGGTTGAATTGTCCGGAGAAGAGCCTGCGGTGCACGGCCTGCGTGAGCGGAAGAAGGAGCGGACCCGCCGGACGATTCGCGAAGAAGCGTTCCGGCTGTTCCGCGAGCAGGGATACAGCGATACCACGGTCGAGCAGATCGCGGCCGCCGCCGAGGTGTCGCCGAGCACCTTCTTCCGCTACTTCCCGACCAAGGAGCAGCTGGTGCTCGCCGACGACATGGACCCGTTGCTGATCGCGGCGGTCCGGGCGCAGCCACCGGACATCGCGCCGCTGACCGCACTGCGGAACGCGATCGCGGAGGTGTTCACCACGCTGCCCGCGTCGGCGCTGGCCTTCGAGCAGGAACGTCAGGCGCTGGTCTATCACGTGCCCGAGCTGCGCTCGGCCATCGGCCGGGAAATGGAACGCAACATCGAGATGGTCGCCGCCATGATGGCCGAACGCGTCGGCGGCACCGCCCGCGACTTCGATATCCGGGTCCTCGCCGGCGCGTTGACCGGCGCGGGTCTGGCCATCGCGCGAGTGACGCCGACCAATCTCGAAAACATCGGCCGGATGCTGGATCTGCTGGAAGCCGGGTTGCCGCTCGGCCGGGAGCGGACCGGCGAGCAGGACTGAACACCCTGCCCGCCGTGTGAAAGCTACTGTGCCCCAGCCGGACTCGAATGCCGCAGCCGGTCCGGGGTCTCGTCGTCCATCGAGGCGAAGAAGCCGCCGACCACGTCCTCGATCTCGGCGACCGACTCGGCGCAGTACAGGATCGGCTGGTAGTGGGTGATGTCGTAGACCGCGGTGCCCATCGCGGCGACGTCGAGCGGGCGCAGGTCGGCCGCGCGGAACTCCTCGATCTCGCCGTAGGAGGACAGCAATCCCGCACCGTAACAACGGACTTCGCCCGCCTCCCGGACCACGCCGAACTCCATCGAGAACCAGAAGACGTTCGCGAGGAACTTCAGCGCCGGCTCGGTCTCCAGCCGGCCGACCGCCGCGCCGACCGCCTCGTAGATGGCGGCGAAGCGGGGGCTGGCGATCTGGTTGGCGTGGCCGATGATCTCGTGGATGGCGTCCGGCTCAGGGGTGTACAGCGGCGCCGAGTGATGCCGGATGTACTGGGTGGAGTGGAAGGTCCGGTCCGCGAACGAGCCGAAGAACTGGCGCAGCGGCACCAGCCCGGCGGCCGGTGCGTAGCGGAATCCGCTCAGCGGCACCAGCGCCGACGAGACCTCGTTCAACTGCGGAATGTGGTCCTCGGGCAGGGCGAGCCGGGCCGCGGCCGACAGCACCTCGGCGCAGGCGTAGGTCTGGTGCTTGCGCGCCAGCTCGGCCGACGCGATCCGCCAGACCTGCTGTTCCTCGGCGGTGTAATCGATCTGCGGAACCGGTTTACCCGGTGCGTAATCGAGCGCGAGCGCGGCGATGGCATTGCGACGGGCCCGGTAGTCCGCGTCGTGCACGCCGGGGTGCTCGTCGCTGAGGTGGACGGTCACATCGCCGTCGCCGGACCGGGTCACCGGTGAGTACAGCTGCGCTTCGGTGAACATACGTCGATGCAAGCACCGCTCGAGCCTGCCGACAACAAAAGCCCTCGCAGCTTGGCAAACTGTCTAGCTGACTGTCCTTTGCTGTGCAATTACCGGCATCCGGCGACGGATTCCGGCGACGAGCTGACCAGTGCCCGCCGACCGCCGCCGTGAATTCGCCGACTCTGTCCCGATTTGCCGGACATGAGCGAGCGCGATGGCGCAAAATGGCGAATGTACTTAGGAGGACGCATGAAATCCGTGCGGATCGATCTCGACCAGAAGTTGCTCGCCGCCGCGGCCGCCGTGATGGGCACCTCGACGAGCAATGCCACGATCAACGAGGCACTGCGCCGGATCGTCGTGCACGAGCGTCAGCTGCGTCATCTCGAAAAGCTGGCCGCCAACTCCTTGTTCGCGTTGCCCGCGCCGGAGGTGGTCGTCGTCGACGGGTAGCTCGGCGGCTCACGATTTCGCGCACCGCAGGCCGTCGGCCGGCGGGGTCAGATCGATCAGGTACTTCACCACCGGTTCGTCGACGCAGGCGATGCCCTCGAAGGCCGCGCCGTGCTGGGTGCCCTCGTAGGTGATCAATGCCGCGCCAAGGGTTTTGGCGAGGGTGACGCCGCCGGGGTACGGCGTCGCCGGATCCCCGGTCGCCGCGACGACCACCACCTTCGGCAGTCCGGTCACCTTGGGCACGTGCGGCTGCGCGGTCGGCGGGACCGGCCAGAACGCACAGGCATCCAGCGGCGCCTTGTTGTCGGCGTCGCCGAGGCCGTCGTCGAAAGCCGGAGCGGCGCTACGGGATCGGCGGACGATGTCGGCCGCCACCGCGCGGTCGGTCACCCGGATCTCCTCCAGGCAGAGCACCGCGCGGTGCACGTCGTCGGAGGAGGCGTCCGCGTAGGCGCCCGCTTCGCTGAGCAGCGCCTCACTGCGGCCCTTGGCCAGGTCGGTCAAACCCTTGGTCAGGTCCGGCCAGGACGAGGGATGGTAGAGCGAGGCGATGGTCGCGGTGGTGACGGCGCTGTAGTCGAGCCCGTGGACCGGGCGTCGGATCAACGGGTTGACCAGCGCGCGGTAGTTCTCGTTCGCCTTCTTCGGATCGGTGCCGAGCGGGCAGTCCGGCGATTTGGCGCAGTCGGCGGCGTAGGCGTCGAAGGCCTGCTGGAACCCGGCGGCGGTGATCACCTCGTCGCCGATGTTCGTGGTGGGGTCGACGGGGGCATCGAGGACCATCGCGCGCACCCGCTCCGGAAACAGCTCGGCGTAGGTCGAGCCGAGGCGGGTGCCGTAGGACCCGCCGAAGTAGGTCAGCTTCTGCTCACCGAGCGCGGCCCGGACCACGTCCATGTCGCGGGCGACGTCGACGGTGCCGACGTGCTGGAGCAGCGTCAGCCCGGTGCGGCGCGCACACGAGTTGGCGTAGTCCTCGTTCTCCTCCTCGATCTGGTCGATCTCGGCGAGCGGGTCGGTCCGGCCGAGCACCCGCTGACCCGTCGCGTACTCGGCGGCCGAGCGGCAGCTGACCCGCGGGGTCGAGGCGCCGAGCCCGCGCACGTCCATCCCGATCACGTCGAGATGCTCGGCCACCGGCGACTTTGCCAGCGCCCGTGGCAAACTCAGCCCCGGCGCGCCGGGGCCGCCGGGGTTGGTCAGCAGCGACGCCACCCGGGTGCCGGTGGCGCGCAGCCGGGAGATGGCGATCCGGGCGGTGTCGCCGTCGGGTTTGCCGTAGTCGATCGGCACCGTCACCCGCGCGCATTCGATCCCGGCCGCGCCGAGGTCCGCGCCGCCCGGATAGTCCGAGCACGCACCCCAGACCAGAGTCTGCTGGTAGTACCGATCGAGGGTCGGGATCGGCGGCGCCACGGCGTCCTTGTCGCTGGTGCACGCCGTCATCAGCAGCGTGAGTGCGGCGAACACCGCGGGTAGCAGAGCGACGCGCCTAGGTGCCGCGGTTGCCTCGCGCGGTTTGAACATTCAGCTGCCCCTGTACTCGATCGACGCTCTCAGTGTGCCCGACCCGCGCCGATTCGCAATCGGCAGGATCGGACAACTCGGGCGGCCCCGCGGCCGCGGGCAACATGTCGGTAGGGCCTGGCACACTCCGTGACACTGTCGCCGTGACCAAGGGGTGGAACGATGCCGGTTTCGCTTATCGATGTACCCGTCGAGCAACGACCGCGCGAGCGGCTGCTCGCGCTCGGCCCGCAAGCGCTCAGCGATGTCGAATTGCTGGCCTTGCTGCTACGGCACGGCAGGCCCGGCGCCAGCGCGCTCGACCTCGCGGTGGAGCTACTCGTCGAACACGGCGGGCTGGCCGGATTGGCGGCGGCCCGGCCCGAGGAGTTGTCCCGCCGGGCCGGCGTCGGGGTGGCGAAGGCGGCGGCCCTGATCGCCGCGTTCCACCTCGGTTCCCGGGCCCGCGGCGACACCGGCACCCCCGTGCGCCTCGGCGCCGCGTCGGATGTCGCCGCCGCGGCCCGGCCGCTGTTCACCGGCGCCCGGGTCGAGCGGCTGCTGGTGCTGGTGTGCGACGCGCAGAATCAGTTGCGGCGCAAGGTGTTCGTCGCCGAGGGCGCGGTCGATCAGGTCGCGGTCCCGATCCGCGAAATCCTGAACACCGTGCTGCGCAACGACGGTCGCGCCTTCGCCGTCGTGCACAACCACCCCTCCGGCGACCCGACCCCGAGCCTGGACGACCGCCGCGCCACCACCCTGCTCGCCGAGGCCGCCCGCACCGTCGGCTTGCGCTTCCTCGATCACGTGGTGATCGCGGGCGAAACCTGGTCCAGCGCACCGCCCAGCACCAGCCACTATTGATCCGGCTAGCGCGGGCTGTCGCCGGTCGGGCCCGCGGTGGCGCTGGGGCCGGGTCCGTCGGCTGGTTTGTCGGGTTGGGTGGCCGGCGTGGCGCCCGGGATCCCGTCCTGCACAACGAAACTGGCGCGCGTGTGGATGGGAGCGCCGGGGCGGCGGATGTAGGGGAGGACGCGGAAGTCGTTGCGTAACAGGGTGTGGTCCAGTTCGACGCGGACGTAGCCGCGTTGGGCGTTGAAGAATTTTAGGTCGGGGTTGGCGGCGAGCAGGTTGCGGCCGGAGTCGGTCGTGTCCGCGCCGTCGCCCGCGCTGGAGATCGAGGTGCCGATGAATTCCGCTGCTACGACCGGGGATTCGGGGTCGGCGAAGTCGCGGCGCAGGTCGCCGGCGAGGTTCTGGTGGCGGTCGCCGGTGATCACGACGAGGTTGGGCACGTCCCGGTCGGCGGCCGCGCCGAGCACGGCGTTGCGGTCGGCGACGTAGCCGTCCCAGGAGTCGGTGCCGACGGCGAGGACCGGGCCCGCGTCCTGGTCGGACTGGCCCATCGATACCTGGTTGCCGAGGATCTGCCAGCGGGCCTGGGAGTTGGCGAACCCGTCGATCAGCCAATCGCGTTGCCGCGCACCCAATATCGTGCGATCGGGGTCGAGCCGGGCGGCGCAGTCGATGACCGTGTTGCCGTCGCCGCAGGCCTGCTTGTCGCGGTACTGCCTGGTGTCGAGCATGGTGATCTCGGCCAGGTCGCCGAAGGCGTAGCGGCGGTGCAGGTGAATGTTCGGCCCGGACGGCAGCTGCGCGATCCGCAGCGGCTGGTGCTCGTACATCGCCTGGAAGGCGGCGGCTTTGCGGCGGCGGAAGAGCGCGGGGATGCGGTAGATGTCGAACCCGAGCCCGGGCGAGTTGCCCGCCCAGTTGTTGTCGATCTCGTGATCGTCCATGGTGACCAGCCAGGGAAAGGCGGCGTGCGCGTCTTGCAGCGGCTGCTCGGCCTTGGCCTGTGCGTAGCGGAGTCGATAGCCGGCGAGGTCGACGGCCTCGGTACGGAACTGGGGCTCCTCCACGACGCCCTTGCGGCCCTGCGTCCAGCTGCGTTCGTAGATGTAATCACCCAGGTGCACAACGAGATCCAGGTCCTCGGCACTCATGTGCTGATAGGCGGTGTAGTAGCCGGAACTCCACGATTGACAGGAGGCGAACGCGAATCGCATCCGCGCGGTAGGCCGCCCGGGCAGCGGAGCCGTGCGGGTCCGGCCGACCGGGGACAGCACCGATCCGGCGCGGAATCGATAGAAGTACCAGCGATCCGGGTCCAGTCCGCTGACCTCCGGGTGCACGCTGTGCGCCAGCTCGCGCGTCGCGACCGCCGACCCGCGGGTCACCACCTGCCGGAAGTTCTCGTCATGCGCGACTTCGTATTCCACGGTTACCGGGCGTAACGGCATGCCGCCGAGGCCATCCGGCGCGAACGGGTCCGGCGCCAGCCGGGTCCACAGCACCACCCCGTCCGCGGTCGGGTCGCCGGACGCGACGCCGAGGCTGAACGGATCGTCGGACCACCGCGGCACCCGGAACTGCCCGCTGCTCGCCGTCGCCGCCCCCACCAGCACCGCAGCGGAACCAGCGCCGCCGAATCTCAGCAATTGCCGACGAGACAGACCCATACGTCAGGGTATATCGACCGGCGAGCCGGGACCGGTGGTCTGCGCATCTCCGATCAGTACATGCGTTGAGCGTTTGCGACATCTTCGTGAGCGAACAGGAGATTGGAACGCTCGCCGCGTACCCGTAGCGTTGCTGTCGAGCAGCCGATAGCGAGTGATTGGACCGAAATGACCATGGAGATAGGCGTTATCCTGCCGACCTCGACCCCCGATCCCGAGCAGCCGATCCTGGGCGATGTGCGGGCAAGCGCCCGATTCGCCGAAGAGCTCGGGCTCGATTCGATCTGGTCCACCGATCACCTGATCGCGACCGCGCCGATGCTGGACAGCACCGTCACGCTGGCCACCGCCGCCGCGGTGACCGACCGGATCGGCATCGGCTACAACGTGCTGTTGCTGGCCCTGCGCCCGGTCGCCTGGGCGGCCAAGCAGATCAGCACGCTGCAAACGCTGTCCGGCAATCGGCTCGTCGTCGGTGTCGGCACCGGGAATCCGGCACATGGCGACATCGGATGGCGGGCGGCCGGCACCTCGTTCGAGGGTCGTGGCCGGCGCACCGACGAGGCGTTGCGGGTGCTGCCCGGTCTCGTCACCGGACAGCCGACGACGTTGGCCGATGGGCTCGAGGTGACCCTGGCTCCCGGTTCGTCGATGCCGCCGATCCTGGTCGGGGGCAACAGCACTCGTGCGCGGCGCCGGGCCGCCACCTACGCCGACGGGTGGATCACCATCCAATCCGATCCGGAGCAACTGGCCAAGGACATCGCGGAGCTTCAGGAGTTCGCCGCTGAGCGCGAACGTGCACCTCTTTCGGTCACTGTGCTGGCGGTCGGTTTGTCGTCGGACGTCGGCGAGGCCGCCGCGCAGGTGTCCGCTTATGCGGCGCAAGGTGTTTCGCGAGTGGTCACCCTGCCGACGGACGCGGATTGGCGGCGCGGCTATGAGTTCGCCGCGAAAGTTCGCGCGGCGCTGTAGATCCGGTATCGAGAAGGTCGCCTGCATCTTTCGATGGGGCGGCCCTTCGCGACCAGGCAGTCGCGCTGCATGTCGCCGCGGTCCGCCTGGAGGCAGAGTTCGACGGTGTCATCGACGACGACGCGGCGTCGAGCGGTGCCATACGCGGTGGGCGCATTACCTCGAAGTGAGGCAGATCCGCATCATTGATCAGCGGGTCGGCGGTCCCAGCTTCAGCGTGTGGTATCCCGGATCGGCCGACTCACTGTTCGCGTCTTTGCTCTTCGTGCTGGTGTCGGTGCTGTCGGCTTTGCCGGTGCGGGTGGTTTCCTCGCCCGCGACCGGTGACGCCGCGCTCAGCGACGCCATTCCCGCACTGCCGGTTGCTATTCCGGCGGCGACACCGGCGCCGAGCGCGACGCCGAAGGGGACCGCGGCGACGCTGCCGCTGCCGAGCATCGCACTGCCGGTGCCCGCCAATGCGGCGAAGGGTGCGGCGGCGGCTCCCGCGCCGGCGAGGCTGGCACTGCCGGTGCCCGCGGCGGCGCTGCCCGCGCCGAGCATCGCCAGCGGGGTGCCGAGGCCGCCGGTCGCGACGCTGCCCGATGCTCCGGCGGCGGCGCTGCCGGTGCCGAGGAACGCGGCTCCCGTGCCGAGGACAACGCCGAGCGGCGCGAGTGCGGCGCTGCCGGTGCCGGCCGCCGCGCTGCCGGTGCCGAGGAACGCCGCCCAGGGTGCGGCGGCGACGCTGCCGGTGCCCAGCAGTGCGCTGCCGGTGCCGATCAGTCCGGCCAGGCCGAGGCCGAAGGCCGCGCCGCCCATGCCGAGCGGGCCCGCGGTATCGACGAGGCCCGGGTAGAGCAAGGTGTTGAGCACGGTGCGGTGCGGACCGGCCGGGCCGCGGGGATTCGTCGTGACGACGGCCGAGGCCACCTGTGCGGTCGCGCAATTGTGGTGTGGGGCGACGCCGGTCGGCGCCGATGCCGTCGCGGCCGCGGCGATCAGGGCCGGGCAGGTCAGCACGGTCGCGGCGATGGCCGTTCGGAACACGTACATGGGGTTAGCGCCTTCCTCTCGAGCCGCGCGCGACGGAGTGTCGTGGCGCGGCCGACGATGTGTGCGGCAACCTGGAGAGCATGTCCAAGATCAACTTACCGGCAACGCTCCGGTATTGATGGCAATTGGCTATCGCTGAATCCGCAGGCCGGATTTCCGGCGCGCCCATTACTGTCCAGCGCATGGGAATCACGCTCAGCCAAGCCACCATCGCTCTGCTCGACGCCAAGAACTACGCGGTGCTCGCCACGATCAACGCCGACGGCAGTCCGCAGACCTCGGCGATGTGGGTGCTCAGGGACGGTGATGACCTGCTGTTCTCCACCCTGGAGGGTCGGCTCAAGCACCGGAACATGCTGCGCGACCCGCGGGTCAGCGTGACCGTGATCGACTCCGCCGACGGCGAGAGTTACGTCGAGTTGCGCGGCAAGGCGACCATCGTCCACGACGTCGATCTCGAGGTCGGGCACCGACTGTCGTGGAAGTACGACGGCAAGGAGCACGCGCTGCCCGCCGAAGGTCAGGTTCGGGTGGCGGTCCGGGTCGAGGTGGAGAAGGTGACCGGGTACGCGGCTTGACCGTTCCGGTGCGGCGTCGTATCTGGGCGCAGCCGGGTCGCCACTAGGGTGGCTCGGCATGGACACCGCTGCGATCGCACCGTCGACGGCCGTGTCCACTCCGCGTCCGAGCGCGGTCTCGGCGCGCGTCCGACACCGTCTCGGGCTGTCGCCGGTCGTCCTCGCGGCAGTGTGCTTGATCGCGCTGCAACTGGCGCTGCGCGGCTGGGTGGCGGGTAGCGGATTCTTCTACTGGGACGATCTGATCCTCGTCGGCCGGGCAGGCCGGTATCCGCTGTTCTCCGCGGATCTGCTGCTGCACGATCACGACGGGCATTTCATGCCGCTCGCCTTCGCCTCCGCCTGGGTGACCACGAAAATTGCGCCGCTGGTGTGGGCGGTGCCGGCGGTCTCGTTGCTGGTGGGTCAGCTCGCGGTGTCGTTGTCGGTGCTGCGCATGTTGCGCGTGCTGCTCGGCGACCGGTGGGCACTGCTCATTCCGCTGACGTTCTTTCTGTTCTCGCCGGTGACGCTGCCTGCGTTCGCCTGGTGGTCGGCCGCGTTGAACGCGCTGCCTTTGCAATTCGCGCTCGCCTGGGTGATCGGCGACGCGTTGCTTCTGGTGCGCACCGGACGGCAGCGCTACGTGTTGTCCGGGATGGTCGTGCTCGCGGTAGCGCTGTTGTTCTTCGAGAAATCGGTGATCATCCCGTTCGTCGCGTTCGCTGTCGCGGTGCTCGCGCAATACGTCGACGGGCGGGAATCCGCCGTTCTGGTGGTGGCGCGGCGTGGTGTGCGGTTGTGGGTGGGGTCGGGACTGGTGCTGCTCTGCTGGCTGGCGGCCTATCTGGCGGTGGTCGGTTTCGCCGGGGTGCACAACAACCCGCAGGGCATGCGTGACTGGTTGCCCAACGCGACCTCGCTCGGGGTGGTGCCCGCATTGGTCGGCGGGCCGTGGCGGTGGGAGCGCTGGTTGCCTGCCGCACCGTGGGCCGACCCGCCCGGCGCGGCGGTGGTCGTCGCCTGGATCCTGTTGATTTCGGTTGTGGCACTGTCGATTTACGCGCGGCGTCGAGTGTGGCCGATGTGGGTGCTCGCCGTCGCCTACGTGCTGGTGATGCAACTGCCGGTGGCGCTGGTGCGTGGCGGGCCGAACACCGCGGCCGAACTCATGCAGTCGCTGCGCTACTTCGCCGATCTCGGCGTGACCTTGTCCGTCGTGGGTGCGTTGATCCTGCGGGCGAGTCCGCGAAAGATACCGAGTTCGTTGCTCGGCCGCCGCATCGCGATACCGGTGCTGGCGCTGTTCGTCGTGAGCAGCCTGTTCTCCACGTACACCTTCGTCCGCTCGTGGAGCCCGAGTCCGACCAAAACCTATCTCGCGAACGTGAAACCGGCCCTAGACCATTGGGGCGGCGCGCCACTACTGGAGCAGGAGGTCCCCTGGGACGTCCTGAACCCGCTGGCCTACCCGCAAAACCTGACCCCTCAGGTCCTCGCCCCGATCGCGGCACCGGGCACCTTCGCCGACTCGACCCCGCACCTGCGCATGATCACCGACACCGGCACGATCGTCGAAGCCCAGGTCTGGTGGAACCGGCGCATCCTCCCTGGCCCAGACCCCAACTGCGGCTACCGAATCCAACCCCCCGACCCGCTCCTGATCCCCCTCGACGGCCCCATGCTCGACCACGAATGGACCGCCCAGCTCAACTACCTGGCCAGCAGCGACGGCCAACTGTCCGTCGCCATGGAACACGGCAAATCCGTCACCGTCCCCGTCCACAAGGGCCTCAGCACAGTCTTCGTCCGCATAGTAGGCAGCGGCACCACCCTCCGAATCACCTCCCGCACACCAGGACTCACCCTCTGCCTGGGCTCCGGCCCGGTTGGCGTCGCCTCCTACGACAACTAGCCGGGCTCCATACCCCGCGAACGACGAAGGCCGCCTTCATCTTTCGATGGAGGCGGCCTTCGGGTGCCGGGGAGGTCAGCGGGCGAAGAGCAGGGCGCGCTTGACTTCCTGGATGGCCTTGGTGACTTCGATGCCGCGGGGGCAGGCGTCGGTGCAGTTGAAGGTGGTGCGGCAGCGCCAGACGCCCTCGACGTCGTTGAGGATGTCGAGACGCTCGCGGGCGCCTTCGTCGCGGCTGTCGAAGATGAAGCGGTGCGCGTTCACGATCGCGGCCGGGCCGAAGTAGCTGCCGTCGCTCCAGTACACGGGGCAGGAGGTGGTGCAGCAGGCGCACAGGATGCACTTGGTGGTGTCGTCGAAGCGCGCCCGGTCGGCCTGGCTCTGGATGCGCTCGCGGGTCGGCTCGTTACCCGAGGTCATCAGGTAGGGCTTCACCGCGCGGAACGCGTCGAAGAACGGCTCCATGTTCACCACGAGGTCCTTCTCCACGGGCAGGCCGCGGATCGGCTCGACGGTGATCGTGAGGGACTTGTCGCCCTTGGGCAGCATGTCCTTCATCAGCACCTTGCAGGCCAGCCGGTTAACCCCGTTGATCCGCATGGCGTCGGAACCACACACCCCGTGCGCACAGGAGCGCCGGAAGGTGAGCGTGCCGTCCAGGTAGGACTTGATGTAGATGAGCACGTTGAGGAAACGGTCCGTGGTCAGGACCGGCACCTGGAACGACTCCCAGTGCGCGCCCTTGTCGTCCTCCGGGTTGAACCGGGCGACCTTGACCGTGACCATCACCGAGCCCTCGGGGATGGGTGCGGGCTTGGCCGGGGGTGTCTCGAGTACGCCGGGGGACGGTGAGGCGGCGGAGCCGCCGGGGTGGGTATGCACAGTCATCAGTACTTACGCTCCATCGGCTCGTAACGGGTCTGCACCACCGGCTTGAAGTCGAGGCGGATATCCGAGATGAGATCCGGGCTCTCCTTGTAGGCCATCGTGTGCCGCATGAAGTTCACGTCGTCGCGGTCCGGGTAGTCCTCGCGGGCGTGGCCGCCGCGCGATTCCTTGCGGTTGAGCGCCCCGACGACGGTGACTTCGGCCAGCTCGAGCAGGAAGCCGAGCTCGACGGCCTCGAGCAGGTCGCTGTTGTAGCGCTTGCCCTTGTCCTGCACCGTGATCCGGCTGTAGCGCTCCTTGAGCACGTGGATATCGGTGAGGGCTTGCTTGAGGGTGTCCTCGGTGCGGAACACGGCGGCATTCATGTCCATCGTGTACTGCAGCTCGGTGCGGATGTCGGCCACCCGCTCGTTGCCGTGGTCGGACAGGATCAGCGCCAGCCAGTCCTGCACCATCTGCGCCGGGTTCTCCGGCATCTCCACGAACTCGGTGCGGTGCGCGTACTCCGCGGCGGCGATGCCGGCCCGCCGCCCGAACACGTTGATGTCCAGCAGCGAGTTGGTGCCGAGGCGGTTGGAGCCGTGCACCGAGACGCACGCGCATTCGCCCGCGGCGTAGAGGCCGGGCACCACGTCGGTGTTGTTGCGCAGCACCTCGCCGCGGATCTTGGTGGGGATGCCGCCCATCACGTAGTGACAGGTCGGCATGACCGGGACCAGCTCGGTCACTGGGTCGACACCGAGGTAGGTGCGGGCGAATTCGGTGATGTCGGGCAGCTTCTCCTCGAGCACGTCCGCGCCGAGGTGGGTCACGTCGATGTAGACGTAGTCCTTGTTCGGTCCGGCGCCGCGGCCCTCGAGCACCTCGAGCACCATCGAACGGGCGACGATGTCGCGCGGCGCGAGGTCCTTGATGGTCGGCGCGTAGCGCTCCATGAACCGCTCGCCGCTGGCGTTGCGCAGGATGCCGCCCTCACCGCGGACGGCCTCCGAGATCAGGATGCCGAGCCCGGCCAGGCCTGTCGGATGGAACTGGTGGAACTCCATGTCCTCCAGCGGCAGACCCTTGCGGAACACGATCGCCATGCCGTCACCGGTCAGCGTGTGCGCGTTCGAGGTGGTCTTGTACATCCGGCCCGAGCCGCCGGTGGCGAACACGATCGACTTCGCGTGGAAGACGTGGATGTCGCCGGTGGCCAGCTCGTACGCGACCACGCCGGTCGCGACCTGGCCGCGGTCGGTCTCGGTCATCACCAGGTCGAGCACGTAGAACTCGTTGTAGAACTCCACGTCGTGCTTGACGCAGTTCTGGTAGAGCGTCTGCAGGATCATGTGACCGGTGCGGTCGGCGGCGTAACACGCGCGGCGCACCGGCGCTTTGCCGTGGTCGCGGGTGTGCCCGCCGAAGCGGCGCTGGTCGATCTTGCCCTCGGGCGTCCGGTTGAACGGCAGGCCCATCTTCTCCAGGTCCATCACCGCGTCGATGGCCTCCTTGGCCATGATCTCCGCGGCATCCTGGTCGACCAGGTAGTCGCCACCCTTGACGGTGTCGAAGGTGTGCCATTCCCAGTTGTCTTCTTCGACGTTCGCCAGCGCGGCGCACATGCCGCCCTGCGCCGCGCCGGTGTGGCTGCGGGTCGGGTACAGCTTGGTCAGCACGGCGGTACGCGCCCGGGGCCCGGCCTCGATCGCCGCGCGCATGCCGGCGCCACCGGCGCCGACGATCACGACATCGTAGCGATGCTCCTGAATCCGCGAGTCACTCATCGAGTTGACCTGTTCCTAACTGATGTTGGGGTCGAAGGTGAAAATGACGTAGGTGCCGACGGCCAGGATCAGGATCATCGAGATGGCCAGCAGCGTGTTCAGCCAGAACCGGGTCGAGTCCTTGCGGGAGTAGTCCGCGATGACCGTGCGCAGGCCGTTGCCGCCGTGCAGCTGGGCCAGCCAGAGCATGCTCAGGTCCCACAGCTGCCAGAACGGGCTGGCCCAGCGGCCGGCCACGAAGCCGAAGTTGAGCCGCTTCACGCCGCCGTCGAGCAGCAGCATGATCGACATGTGGCCGAGGACCAGCACGATCAGCAGCAGGCCGGAGGCGCGCATGAACAGCCACGCGTACTTCTCGAAGTTGCTGTTCGCGCGCATGCGCGGCGAACGCGGGTTGTCCAGGCTCGCGGGCCGGTCGTAGGACTTACCAAGAACAGGTGCAGTCATCTCAGTGCTCCGTGAACAGGTAGAAGAACTGGCGCCCGATCGCGGGTACGGCCAGCAGGAACCAGATCGCGAGAATGATCCACAGCATCAGGCGCTGGTACTTCGGGCCCTTGGACCAGAAGTCGACCAGGATGACCCGGACGCCGTTGAGCGCGTGGAAAAGCACGCAGACGACGAGGCCCATTTCCATCAGCGCGACGATGGGGCTCTTGTAGGTCTCGATCGCCCGGTTGTAGGTATCCGGGCTGACCCGGACGAGCGCGGTGTCCAAGACGTGCACGAAGAGGAAGAAGAAAATGGTGACACCGGTGATCCGGTGCAGCGCCCAGGACCACATCCCGGGGTCGCCTCGGTACAGCGTCTTCCGCTTCGGCTGGGCCGGAGCTTCTATCGTGGTCATAGAGTGCGGTGCCTCCAACGTCGTTGATGGACCCGGTTCATTGATCCGAGGCCGGCTGCGTTGGGCGCAAATGCCCAGGTGGCTGCGCTGCGGCCCGCTGCCGGGAACCTGAACCGATCTGTTCTGGACTCTAATCCTCTAGGTTTGCCGGAACTAATTCGGCGTGCCGTGCGTTGCGCTACAGTCTGGCGGGTTAGGTTTACCTTTCTTGATACGTGAAGGGTTCCTTCGAGGGTCCCGCGCGGCCAGTTCCGGCCTGTTCCAGAAGAGGTTCCCGATGTCGCAAATCGACTGGAAATCCCTGCACGACAACGCGATTCAAGTTATGCGGAATGCCTATGCGCCGTACTCGCGGTTTCCGGTCGGCGCGGCAGCGCTCAGCGCCGACGGCCGAATTGTGCGCGGGTGCAATGTGGAAAATGTCTCATACGGTTTGGGCCTGTGCGCCGAATGTGTACTCGTCGGTAACTTGCATTCCGATGGTGGCGGTCGCTTGGTGGCCATCTCGGTCACCGATTCTCGCGGCGAAATCCTGATGCCCTGCGGCCGCTGCCGCCAACTCCTCTACGAACACGGCGGGCCCGACCTGTTGGTCGATCACAAGGACGGACCCGTCCCGCTCAGTGCCTTGCTGCCGGATGCCTTCGGCCCGGACGACTTAGGCGCCGGACAGATCTGACCGACCGCTCACAGCTCCGCTTCGAGCGCCGCGTCGATCTCGGCCTCGGTCGCACGGGCGGCCGGCGGGAACTCGATCGGCGCGATCGCCAGCCGTTCCATGATCAGGGCGAAAGCCCGGCTCGCGCTGTCGGTCCAGTCGATCAGCCGACCGGTCTCGATCCTGGAGCCGACGCTAGCCCGGGTGAGCTTGTAGAGCGACTCACCGTGCGTGTCCTCGATATCGGTGACCCGCGTTTCGAGCCTGCTGATGCGGTGGTCGATGTGGATGGATGTCATCGTCGGCCCCTCAGCAGTCTTCTTCGAGAACGGCGTCGATCTCGGCCGCTGTGGCGACAGTGGTTTTGGCGATCTCGGCCGGTGGAACGCCCAGGCGTTCCATGAGCAATGCGAAGCTTCGTCCGGTTACGATCTCGAGCCCGGCGACTCGTCGTGTCAGCGTCAGGTGCGTCTCGCCGTAGTGCTCTTCGATGTCGGTGACTCGCGTTTCGAGCCTGCTGATGCGGTGGTCGATGTGGATGGATGTCATTGCTGCCCCCTAGCCCCTCGAACGATTGATGCGGAGAGGCTATCGAACGCCACCGACAA
>NZ_VXLC01000013.1 GCF_008704205.1 Nocardia colli
TGCTGCCCCCTAGCCCCTCGAACGATTGATGCGGAGAGGCTATCGAACGCCACCGACAAGAACCAGCCTTCAATTCGATCTCGTGCCAGACTGGCGAATGTGACGGCACTGGACGCGGTTTCGATCATCACGACCAAGCGGGACGGCGGCGAGCTGTCGGATGCGCAGATCGACTGGGTGGTCGATGGATTCACCCGCGGGGCGGTGGCGGACGAGCAGATGTCGGCGCTGGCGATGGCGATCGTGTGGCGGGGGATGACGCGGCGGGAGACGGCGCGGTGGACGGGGGCGATGATCGCGTCGGGTAGCCGGCTGGACTTCACCGATCTGCCGCGACCGACCGTGGACAAGCATTCGACCGGCGGGGTGGGGGACAAGATCACGCTGCCGTTGGCGCCGCTGGTCGCCGCCTGCGGCGCCGCGGTGCCGCAGCTGTCCGGGCGCGGACTCGGGCACACCGGCGGCACGCTGGACAAGCTCGAGGCCATTCCCGGGTGGCAGGCGGATGTTTCGGTGCCGCGGATGCGCGAGATCCTCGCCGACCCCGCGATCGGCGCGGTGGTGTGCGCGGCGGGCGCCGATCTGGCGCCGGCCGACAAGCGGCTCTACGCGCTGCGCGACGTCACCGGCACGGTCGAATCCATCCCGCTGATCGCCAGCTCGATCATGAGCAAGAAGATCGCCGAGGGCACCGCGGCGCTGCTGCTCGATGTGAAGGTCGGCGCGGGCGCGTTCCTGAAGACCCTCGACGGCGCCCGCGAATTGGCCACGGCCATGGTCGAATTGGGCACCGACGCTGGGGTGCGCACGGTGGCGCTGCTGACCGCGATGGACACCCCGCTCGGCCGCGCCGCGGGCAATGCCCTGGAGGTCGCCGAGTCGGTCGAGGTGCTGGCCGGTGGTGGTCCCGCCGACATCGTGGAGCTCACCATCACGCTGGCGCGTGAGATGGTCGCCCTGGCTGGACTCGACATCGATCCCGCCGACGCGCTCGCCGACGGCCGGGCGATGGACCAGTGGCGCGCAATGATTCACGCGCAAGGCGGTGACCCGGACGCACCGCTGCCGACGGCGAAGCACACCGAGATCGTGCGGGCCGAGCGCGATGGCGTGCTGACCCGTCTCGATGCGATGAGTGTCGGCGTTGCTGCCTGGCGCCTCGGCGCGGGCCGGGCCCGGCAAGGCGATCCGGTCCAGGCCGGTGCCGGTATCGAAATGCACGCTAAGCCAGGTGATTCCGTGACCGCGGGCCAGCCACTGCTCACCTTGCACACTGACACCCCGGACGCGTTCGATGGCGCTCAGGCTGCATTGGCCGATGCTTTCACCATCGGCGACTTCACCGAAAAGCCCTCCACCCCATTGGTACTCGGCCGAATCGAAGCCTGAACTACCTGCTGGGAAGTCGAATCAGCTTGCCGCACAACGTCTGCGTAGCGATCAGCGACGGCTATGAATAGGCGACGCTGAGCACATCTCCAGCACCTAGGTCCGCAACCGTCGAGGTAACGAGGCGACGCGCGCGAATTGGTTTGGGGCGCACAGGATCGTCGACCGGTCGTGCGCGATCGGCAATGGTGCGTGCGGAATCGACGAGCCGTAGCTCTCGTTCGGCCATCGATGTGCACCTGCGGTTGCCTCAGAACAAACCTGGCGTATGCAGAACTGTGTGCTGATCGGCACGGCGATTTCGCACTGTGCGATGCCGCACAGATCTGCCGTTTGCGCCGGTCAGCGCAGTGCCCGGGTGTCCAGGTGTGGGCGGGCACAGGGTGACTCGGCAACGAGATGGTTGCCACTTCCGCACTCGGGTGCCGATCCAGCCCGGTGCGGCTACCGTCGTTACATGACTGGACCGACCGCATTGACCCTTGCCTCGATCCGACAGGCGCCAAAAGCGCTGCTGCACGACCACCTCGACGGTGGTCTACGGCCCGCGACGGTGCTGGAGCTGGCCGCCGAGTGCGGTTACGAGGACCTACCCGCCAACGACGAGGCGGCACTGGCCGCCTGGTTCCGGGACGCGGCCGACAGTGGATCGCTGGAACTGTATCTGGAGACCTTCGCGCACACCGTGGCCGTCATGCAGACGCCGGAGGGCCTGCGCCGGGTCGCCCGCGAATGCGCGGAAGACCTGTCCTTGGACGGCGTGGTGTACGCCGAGGTGCGTTTCGCCCCTGAACAGCATCTCGAACGCGGACTCACCCTCGACGAAGTGGTCGAGCACACCCTGGAAGGTTTCCGGGAGGGCGAGGCCGCGGCCGCCGCGGCAGGCCGACCGATCGTGGTCACCTGCCTGCTTACCGCCATGCGGCACGCGGCCCGCTCGCGCGAGATCGCCGAGCTGACCGTGCGTTTCCGCGATCGCGGCGTCGGCGGCTTCGACATCGCCGGCGCGGAGGCCGGGTACCCGCCCAGCCGGCACCTGGACGCGTTCGAATACATGCGAGCCAATAGCGCGCACTTCACCATTCACGCGGGCGAGGCGTTCGGCCTGCCGTCGATCCACGAGGCGCTGGCCTTCTGCGGCTGCGACCGGCTCGGGCACGGCGTGCGGATCACCGACGACATCAGCGTGCCCGGCGCGATCGAGGACGCGCGCCTCGGGCTGGTCGCGAACTATGTGCGGGACATGCGAATTCCGCTGGAGCTGTGTCCGTCGTCGAATGTGCAGACCGGCGCGGTGCCCTCGCTGGACAAGCACCCGTTCGACCTGCTGGCCCGGCTGCGCTTCCGGGTCACGGTGAACACCGACAACCGGCTGATGAGCGACACCAGCATGAGCCAGGAAATGCTCAAGCTGGTCGATACGTTCGGCTACGGCTGGAGCGATCTGGAGCGCTTCACCATCAACGCGATGAAGTCGGCGTTCATCCCGTTCCCGGAGCGGCTGCGCATCATCGACAACATCATCAAGCCCGGGTACGCGGTACTGCTCGGATAACGAAGGAGCCGGCGCGACCGGTTCCCCGTGAGCCATGTCTCGTCCGCCGGACGGGGCGGAAGTCCCGGGGCGCCGGTTCGCTAGCGTGGCTGAGCATGGCGACATTGCAGATCCCCAGTCGGTTCAACGGCCCGCCCAATTCGGGTAACGGCGGCTACGTCGGCGGACTGCTCGCCGAGCGGCACGGGGACGCCGCCGTGACGGTGATCCTGCGCAGCCCGCCGCCGCTGGACACTCCGCTGGAGGTTCGGGAAGGTAGCCTCTACGACGGCGACACCTTGGTCGCGGAATCCCGGAGCGGCGAATTCGACCGGGACACACCGCAATCCGTGCCGTTCGCGACCGCGTCGGCCGCGGCGAGTTCCTACCAGAGCAACGAGATGTTCGCGTCCTGTTTCGTCTGCGGCACCGGCCGCGCCGACGGGCTGCGCATCGAGGCGGGCGCGGTTGGCGACGGCCGGGTGGCCGCACCGTGGATCCCCGACGATTCGCTCTCGCTCGGTCCGGCCGTGCTGTGGGCCGCGATGGACTGCCCCGGCGGCTGGTCGCTGCCCGACATGTTCGACCGGCCCGCCCTGCTCGGCTCGATGACCGCCGCCGTGCACGACCTCCCCGAGGTCGGCGAACCGTGCGTGGTCATCGGCGAGAACCACGGCGAGCAAGGCCGCAAGTCGTTCTCGTCCACCGCCGTCTACGGTGCCGACGACCGTCTGCTCGGGCGAGCCGAGCAGATCTGGATTCGGCTGAAATAACCGCTTACTGCTGGTTGAGCCGGGCCTCGAAGTTGCGCTCGAGGTCCCGCCAGGACTGGGCCTCCGCGGTGAACGGCGGGTTCGGGGCCATCCGGCTCGGGTCCGGGTTGAGCAGGTACGAGACGTACCAGCCGAGCGGATTCGATTGGGCCAGGGCCTGTTCCACGGTGTCGTCGCCGGCGTAGTCGGACGCGTCGGTGAACAGTTCGACCGCCAGATCGAGCTGTTCGATGTCGACCGCCTCCGGGCCTTCGGACAGGTCGTCGGCGAGACCCGGCAGCACGTAGACGTTCTCGTCGGTGACCTCGACCTCGAGCGAACCGTCCACCGCGGCGGTCTGCACGTCGGCGAAGGTGCTCACCCGGGACAGGTCGTGTTCGTGGTCGTCGGCCAGGTACCTGGCCAGGGCGCGCTCCGAGGTGAACACCGTGATGGTGTTGTCCGTGCCGAGGAAGATCGGCTCGTCGTCGAGGTAGCAGCGCAGGGTGAAGTAGGTGCCGTCCGAGGCGATGATCTTGACCGGGTCGATGCCGACCTCGTGCCAGAACGACTCGTCCTCTTCGTCTTCGTCCTCGTCGTCCGCGTCGAGGTCGACGGGCTCGAACTCGTCCTCCTCGTTGTCCGCGGCGTCGTCGGCGTCGACCACGTTCTCCTCGGCGGCCAGCAGCTCCGCCTCGGCGACGGCGACGGCTTCCGCGTCGACCTCGGGGGTGTGCACGACGGAGTCGATGGCGTCCAGGACGTCGTCCCAGCCCTTGGCGATGGCGGCGCCGATCTGGTCCCAGAGTTCCTCGCCGTCGCGGCCGATGAACGCGTTGATCCCGCCGGGCAGCGCGCCGAGCACCGGATGCGACCCGAAGAACTTGGTCACCGTCTCCAGCTCGCACACCTCGCCGATGTTGCGCACCATGCCGAGGGTGTCTTCCAGCTCGGCGATGGCGTCCACATCGGGCTCGCCCGCGGCCAGCTCCGGCACCGCGACCAGATCGAAGGAGAAGTTCTCCTCCGGCTCCAGTTCGACCGCCGACAGCCCGGCGACGACCTTCCATGCCGGATGCTCGACGAGGTCGTTGTCGGAATTGGTCCGGATGAACGCGGCCAGCTCAGCAACGGTCTCGAAACCGTAGAGGGAGTCCTCGTGTCCGAGGAACGCCTCCCACTCGTCGTCACCGTCTCGCCAGCGCGGTGCCCACAGGGTGACGAGATCGCCGTCGGTCAGGCCGAGCTCGATCGGGACGATGTCTCCAGAAGCCATGAGCGGAAGCCTATCGACCTTCCGCGTCAGGCACTATCCGGCCCGCCCCCAATCGTTCCTTTGGCGTCGTCCGCCCCGGGAACGAATGACTCGTTCAGTGTCGCAACGACCTTCGAGCGCTGGTTGCCCGCGTCCTCCGCGGCCTGCCTGCACGCCCAGACGATCAGCTGTCCGACCTCGGCCGGTGCCAGCGAGGTGACGGTCTCCGCGAGGCTCAGCGCGACCAGTGCGCCGTCGCTGTCCACCTCGACGGTGACCGAGCCGTCCTCGGTGGTGTGGCGTCCGCGCACCTGCTTGAGGCCGTACAGCGCGGCCTCGAGCGCCTCCAGCTTCTGCGTCGCATTGGCGACGAGAGCATCCATCTCCGCACTCATGCCTGCGCCTCGCTGACGCTCGGCTCCGGCATGAGTGCGGGGGCAGCTGTGCTCATTGTTCGCTCGCTCCGCTCGCTCATACTGGCCTCATCCAGGTCGTAGGTCCGGTGTCCGCGTCGTCGATGCGGTCCAGCTCGTCCACCGCGGCCTGGCGGGTGGGCAGGCCGAGCCGGTCCAGGATGTCGGCGGGCATGCCCGCCTCGGCCAGCAGCTCGCGCCGGCGCGCCTTGGCGGCGACGGTGGAGCGCTTGGTCAGGCGCAGGATCTCGTTGGCGAGACTCTGTGCGCCGTAACGGTATTCGCTGCGCTCGAACTTGATTTCTACCGGCATGCCCTGATCCGTGGCGCGCACCGAGATGGTGCCCGACCGGTTCGTGCTGCCCGCGACCGTGACGTTGGGAACCGTCGGTTGCTGCGGGTTCGTCATGACGTCGGCCTATAAAAGCCGTGGAAGCCCATCCCTGAGTTCTCCGTTCGAATCGAGCTGATCTGGACCGGGTCGCCGGCCTCGACGAATTGTCCGTTGCCGATCACCATGGCGACATGGCCGTCCCAGATGGCCAGATCGCCGGGCATGAGGTCGCCGGGGGAGACCGAGGTGCCGGTGGCCTGATCGGCGGCCAGGCGGGGCAGGTCGACGCCCGCCTCGCCGTAGGCGTATTTGGTCAGGCCGCTGCAATCCAGGCCGGCGCCGGGGGTGTTGCCGCCCCACACGTACGGGGTGCCGACCGCGCTGATCGCCGAGCGGACCGCGGTGGCCGCCTTCTCGTTCGGCGCCTCCACCGTGCTGCCGTCGGGCAGGGTGATCTTCACGCCCTTGCCGTCGCTCGGCATGCCGGACGAACCGGTGTCGATCTTGGGGCTGCTCGGCGAACTCGGGGTGCCGGAGGTGGTTTTCGACGAGGTGGTCGTCGAGGACGGGATCGCCGACATCGCGGTGCTCATCAGGCTGCTGGCCATCGAACCGGCGCCGCTGAGCGCGCTGGTCGCGGTCGAGGCGAGCTGCTGGACACCGGCCGTGGTGGTGGCGGGGGTGCCGGCCAGCGAGGTGGTGGGCGGCGCCGGGGTGAGATCGGTCATGGAGGCGGTGTGCGTGCCGAGTTCGTTCTGCACCCGGCCGACCACGTTGAGCGCCTGGCCGAGGTGGTCGATCGCGGAACCGACGATCATCGTCAGCCCGGCCGGGGTGGCCAGCGCGGGGCCCGCGCTCGCCGCGGTGTTCACGAACGACTGGGCGATGCCGGCCAGATCCTTCTGGCCCGATTCGACCTCGGCCGCGGCCTGGTTCACCACGGTAGCCATGTCGTTGCCACGGTCGGAGATGGTGGCCGCGGAGGTCTGCACCCGCAGCGCCTTCGCGGTCGCCGCGTCGGCGGCCTGGCCGTCCCACGCGGTGTTCATGCTGTTGATGCCGTCGCGACCCAGCTGGTGGATCTGGTCGACGGCGGTCGACGTGCTGCGCAGCGCGTCGGACGGGCCGCCGGTCGGCAGCACGCCGGAGCCGAAGCTCTCGAGCAGGTCGAAGATCGGCTGGGCCAGCGCGTTCAGATCGATCACCGGCTCACCCGTTCAATTCGGTGGCCACGCTCTGCAGCGATCCGGCATGGTTCAGGTCGGTCTCGGTGAGCACCGTGGCCGCGCCGGTGGTGGCGACTCCCATGCTGGTGAGCACCGCCGACAGCTGACCGATCGAGGCGACGTGCCCCGCGTGCGCGGCGGCGTAGGCGGCCATGAAATCGCCGCCGATCAACCCCATGATCGGGCCGAGCAGCGCCGGTTCCGCCGCGACCGCGCTGGCCCCGGCCGTAGCCATTTCCCCGGCCATCACATGGGCGGTCGCGCCATAGGCTGCGATGCCCTCGGTGTCCGCCGACATCTTCCGCATCAGAGCTTCCCCCATCTGTTGTTCCCAGGCAGAGTACGTCATTCACTTGGTTCGACGCGCCCTCTTCCCGTTCGGTTCCCACCGATGCGAAAAAACTTTCGGGTGGAGCCTGGGCGGTGGGTCCGCTGGTCACTTTATCGTTCCCTTTATGCGTACTCACACCGTGGACCATCCGCTCGCCGCCGCCCTGTTGACCACGATGCGAGACGAGCGGACCGACAATTCCGCCTTCCGCTCGGCACTGCGCGACCTCACCCGGATCCTCATCTACGAAGCGTTGCGCGCGGCGCCGGTCGAGCACTTCGAGATCACCACCCCGGTGCAGGCGACCCAGGGCATCCGGCTGGCGCAGCCGCCGCTGCTGGTGCCGGTGCTGCGGGCCGGCCTCGGCATGCTCGACGTGGCCGCCGAGCTGATCCCCGACGCCCGGATCGGCTTCGTCGGCATCGCCCGCGACGAGGAATCCCACCAGCCGGTCCCGTACATGGAATCGCTGCCCGCCGACCTGGCCGGGCTGCCCGTCTACGTGCTCGACCCGATGCTGGCCACCGGCGGCTCGATGCTGCACACCCTCGAACTCCTGATCGCCCGCGGTGCCACCGACATCACTGCGGTCTGCGTCGTCGCGGCTCCGGAAGGCGTTGCCGCACTGACTGATTCAGGGCATCCGGTAAACCTCGTCACCGCCGCCGTCGACACCGGCCTGAACGAGAACGCCTACATCGTCCCCGGCCTCGGCGACGCGGGCGACCGCCAGTTCGGCCCGCGCTAGCCTGCGATGGGACCGGCTCCCGCCGGCGCTGTCACCCGTCCTTCGTGCGGGTGAACAGCTCCAGGTGGGAGCACTCCTCGCAGCGGTAGGCGTCGACCAGCCAGTGGGTGCGGCCGGTTCGTTTGGCGCCCCAGAAGCCGATTTCCAGCGGCCCCTCGACCCAGCGGGCATGGCCGCGGGAACTGTCGCCGGAGTCCTCGATATAGCCGGGCAACAGGCCCTCGCTGCCGCAGTGGGTACAGTGCATCGCCGTCATCATCTGATGATGCCTGGCTGTTCAGAGCCCCTGGCAGTATTCGCGTAATGCGGAAAGGTGTTGTCCCGCAGTTGTCCTGGCGGCGGGTAGTCCGGCCGCCGACTCGACGGGGGTGAGCACCTCGAGATAGCACTTGAGTTTGGGCTCGGTGCCGGACGGGCGGACCACGATGCGCGAGGTGGCGCCCTCGAAAATCAGTGCGTCGGTGCGCATGCGGCTGCGCACCTGGAGCAGGTCGCTGTACTTGACCGCCTCGCCGGCGATCGCGTCCGGCGGGTTCGCGCGCAGCCGGGCTACCACGTCCGCGGCGGCCGCCGCCGAATCCAGCCGCAGCGACACCTGATCGGTGCTGTGCAGGCCGAACTCGACCGCGTAGTCGTCGAGTCGGTCGGCCAGCGTGCGCCCCGCCGACTTCAGCCGGGCGACCAGGTCGGCGGTCAGCACGGTGGCCGAGATGCCGTCCTTGTCCCGGACGGTGGCCGGGTCGACGCAGTGCCCGATCGCCTCTTCGTAGGCATAGACCAGGCCGTCACCCGCGCGGGCCAGCCATTTGAAGCCGGTGAGCGTTTCCGCGTACCGGGCGCCGCGGGCAGGGGCGAGTTTGGACAGCAGTCGCGAGGACACGATCGTGGTGGCCACCAGCGCGTCCGGCGGCGCGGTGCGCAGCACGCAGTCGCCGAGCAGCACGCCGGTCTCGTCGCCGCGCAGCATTCGCCAGGTGTTGTCCGGCAACGGAATTCCGACGGCGCAGCGGTCGGCGTCCGGGTCGACGGCGATGGCCACGTCCGCACCGATTCGAGTGGCGAGGGCCAGCAGCAGATCGGTCGCGCCGGGCTCCTCCGGGTTCGGGAACGCGACGGTGGGAAAGTCGGGGTCGGGCTCGAACTGCTCCTCGACCACGTGCACGTCGGTGAATCCGGCCGCGGCGAGCGCCTTCACCACCAGGTCGCCGCCGACGCCGTGCAACGGTGTCAGGGCGATCCGGATCGCGGACCGCGCACCCTCGCCGCCGATCACCGACGGCAGCGACGACACCCGATTCAGATAGCGCTGCACCACGTCGTCGCCGGCCGGGGCGACCGGAGTGCGCGCGACCGGTTCGGTGACCGCGTCGATGCATCGTTCGATCTCGGTGTCGGCCGGCGCCAGCAGCTGGGAGCCGCCGTCGAGATAGACCTTGTAGCCGTTGTCGGTCGCCGGATTGTGCGACGCCGTGATCTGCACGCCCGCGACCGCGCCGAGCTCGCGCACCGCGTACGCGACCACCGGCGTGGGCAGCGGACGCGGCAGCAACGTCACCGGAAAGCCCGCCGCGGCAAAGATTTCCGCCGTCGCGGTGGCGAATTCGGCGGACCCGTGCCGCGCGTCCCGGCCGACGATCACCGCCCCGCCACCGAGGCACCGCCCGCGCAGCCACTCCACGATCCCGGCGGTGGCCCTGGTCACCGTCGTCACGTTCATGCCGTCCGGACCGTCCTGGAGCGGTCCTCGCAGACCGGCGGTGCCGAAGCGCAGCATCTACACCCGTTCCAGCACGCCGCGCAGCAGCTTGCCCAATCGCGGTGCGGCGGCGTGGCCTTCGGCGAGCACCTCGGCGTGCGAGAGATGCCCGCCGGTGACGCCCGCGGCCAGGTTGGTGACCAGCGAGATACCGAGCACCCGGGCGCCGAGCGCGCGACAGGCGATGGCCTCCAGCACCGTGGACATGCCGACCAGGTCGGCGCCCATGGTGCGCAGCATCCGGATCTCGGCCGGGGTCTCGTACTGCGGGCCGGTCAGGCCCGCGTACACGCCTTCGGTCAGGCTGGGGTCGATTTCCTTTGCCAGGGAACGCAATTCGGGATCCCAGGCGTCGACGAGGTCGACGAAGGTGGCGCCGGTGAGCGGGGTGCGTCCGGTGAGGTTCAGGTGATCGTTGATCAGCACCGGCTCGCCGACCCGCAATCCCTCGCGGATGCCGCCGGCGGCATTGGTGAGCAGCACGATCTCGGCGCCCGCCGCGATGGCCGCGGCGACCGGGTGCACCACATCGGCGGGCTGGTAGCCCTCGTACAGATGCTGGCGGCCCATGAGCAGCAGCGCGGGTGTATCGCCGACGGTGACCGAGTGCACCATGCCGCCGTGGCCCTGCGCGCTCGGCGTGCCGAACCCGGGCAGCTCCGGCATCGGCACCGACGCGACCGGCGTGCCGATCTCCGCGGCCGCCTCCTGCCAGCCCGAGCCGAGCACCACCGCAACCCGGTGACGCGGCACTCCAGTACGTTCGGCGATCGCCTCGGCGGCCTGTTCGGCAAGCATGTAGATCACTGTATTGGATTGCGCCGCCGGGGCTCCGCTGTCCGCGACCTTTCGTTGCTGCCCGTGCTCAGGTCGGTCCGGCTGGTAGCTGGGCCGCGAGCAGCTCTCGAAGGCGTCGTGCGCGTTGGTAGCGGTCCGCGCGCGCAGCGGTCGAACCTGAGGTAGGCACCCCCGGCACAAGATTGCTACCCGCGAGTAGGAGTGCTGCCGCGGGCCGGATATTCTGCACGCATGCCGTATCTGGAACGTGATGGGGATGTGTTCGTCGTCTACCTCGGAAGCGAGGGACAGACGGACAGCGAGAACCGCTTCCACCCGGACTGGATCGACGAATTCCACGGCCTGCTGGACAAGGTCGAGGACTCCGACGGCCCGGCCGCGCTGGTCACCGTGGCGACCGGCAAGTTCTACAGCAACGGCCTCGACACCGACTGGCTGTTCGGCAACCTGGACAAGTCGCACGGCTACCTCGACCGCGTGCACTCGCTCTACACCCGGTTGCTGCAGTTCCCGATGCCGACCGTCGCCGCGATGAACGGCCACGCCTTCGGCGCGGGCGCGATGCTGGCCACCGCGCACGACTTCCGGGTGATGCGCGCCGACCGCGGCTTCTACTGCCTGCCCGAGGTGCACCTGGGCATGCCGTTCACCGTCGGGATGAACGCCCTGCTCACCGAGCGGCTGAGCAACCAGGTCTGCGTGCAGGCGATGACCACCGGCCACCGCTACCCGGCCGACGAGGCGATCGCCGCGGGCATCGTCGACGGCAAGGCCGACGCGGAGTCGTTGCTGGCGACCGCGGTGGCCAAGGCCGCGGCATTGGCGAGCAACCGCAAGCCGAACCTGCCCGTGATCAAGCGCGCCCTGCACGCCAAGGCGCTGGCCGGTCTCGCGGTGCAGACCACCCCGGAAAACCTCGCCTTCGCCACGAGCTAGCCGGACGGCCGTTCGGTCGGTTCGCCACTCCGGACGACGACGCCGTGTGGTCCGCTGGACGGATATGCGCTGCGCCCGGTTTGCGGCCGAGTGCAACACTGTGTTCCATGCCACCACCGCGCAGCGGGCACCAGGAATCGCGCATCGACGATGACGTCGCGCGCGCCGATGCCATGCAGCAGTCGGACGCGGCGATCAAGGCCGCGCTCGACCAGCTGATCGATCTTTCGCACTCGATTCACGCCGAACCGGAGCTCGCGTTCGAGGAGACCAGAAGCGTCGCGAAGATCATCGCGCCGCTCGCCGAACGCGGCTTCGAGGTCGCCACCGGCGTGGCCGAGTTACCGACCGCGTTCCGCGCGAGCTTCGGCAGCGGCCCGCTCACGGTCGGCATCTGCGCGGAGTACGACGCGCTGCCCGGCATGGGACATGCCTGCGGACACAACATCATTGCCGCCTCGGCGGTCGGCGCCGCGCTCGGCCTGGCCGAGGTCGCCGACGCGCTCGGGCTCACCGTGCTGGTGCTCGGCACGCCGGCCGAGGAGAGCGGCGGCGGCAAGGTGCTGATGCTCGAACGCGGCGTATTCGACGACGTGGCGATGGCGATGATGGTGCACCCCGGGCCGTTCGACATCGCGGGCGCGCGCTCGCTGGCGATGGCCGACCTGTCCATCGTGTTCCACGGCCGCGAGGCGCATGCCAGCGCCGCGCCGGAACTGGGCCTGAACGCGGGTGACGCGGTCACCGTCACCCAGGTAGCTCTCGGATTGCTGAGACAACATCTCCAGCCTGGCCAGCAACTTCACGGTATAGTCGGCGATGGTGGCGTGGCCCCCAACATCGTGCCCGGACGTGCGGAACTGCTGTATTACCTACGCGCAGTCGACTCCGCATCTCTCGACAACCTGATGCGACGAGCGTCGGCGTGTTTCGAGGCCGGTGCCCTTGCGACCGGCTGCACCCAGGAAATCCGGACTGTCGCGCCGACATATACCGAGCTGACACCCGATCCGGCGTTACTGTTTGCCTACCGCGAGCAGATAACCGGTCTGGGACGAGTGCCGATCGCACCCGAGCTCGAGGCACAGCGGCCGCTCGGAAGCACGGACATGGGCAACGTCACCAACGTCATTCCGGGCATCCACCCGGTCATCGGCATTGATGCCGGTGGCGCGGTGACGCACCAGCCCGGCTTCGCCGCGGCGAGCGTCAACGCTTCGGCGGATCGTGCGGTTGTCGATGGTGCGCTCGCACTCGCGCGTACCGCGATCACCGCTGCCGGCGATGAAGAACACAGGGACAGGTTGTTGCAACGGCTCGTTCAACGACAGGAGGACATTCGGTGAGCACTACCGGCCGTTCGGCGGAGCGGGCGACGGGAATCGACGCCGGGGCATGCGCCCTGGCCGAAGACCCGGCGGACATCGTATTGCCGAACACCGTAGGAACAGGTTTGGGATCAGTAGAGGGCTGGCTGGCCGAGCACGCGTTAGACCTCGTGCAGTTTCGCCGGCACATCCACGCCAACCCGGAACTGTCCCGCACCGAGTTCGCCACCACCGAATTCGTCTCGTCCTGGCTGATCAAGGCAGGTCTCACGCCGCAGCCGCTGCCCGGCGGCACCGGCCTGATCTGCGACATCGGGCCGGAGGGCCCGCGGATCGGCCTGCGCGCCGACATGGACGCGCTCCCGCTGCAGGAGTTCACCGGCCTGAGCTTCGCCTCCACCGTGCCCGGCGTCTCGCACGCCTGCGGCCACGACGCGCACACCACGATCCTGCTCGGCACCGCGCTCGCGCTGGCCGAGGTGCCGGAACTGCCGGTCGGTGTGCGGCTGGTGTTCCAGCCCGCCGAGGAGGTCATGCCGGGCGGCGCGATCGACGTGGTCGCCACCGGTGCGATGGAGGGTGTGGAGCGGATCTTCGCGCTGCACTGCGATCCGCGCCTGGAGGTGGGCCGGGTCGGCATCCGGGTCGGCGCGATCACCTCGGCCGCCGACACGATCGAGCTGGTGCTGGACTCGCCGGGCGGGCACACCTCGCGCCCGCATCTGACCAGCGATCTGGTCTACGCCATCGGCACCGTGATCACCGGCCTGCCCGGTCTGCTCAGCCGCCGCATCGATCCGCGCACCAGCACGGTCATGGTGTGGGGCGCGGTCAGTGCGGGCAAGGCGCCCAACGCGATTCCGCAGACCGGCATGCTCACCGGCACCGTCCGCACCGGCGATCACGCGACCTGGTCGCTGCTCGAGCCGATGGTCCGCGAGATCGTCGACGGCCTGCTCGCCCCGACCGGCGTGCGGTACCAGCTGAACTACCGGCGCGGCGTGCCGCCGGTGGTCAACGACGAACAGTCCACCCGGATGTTCGAGGACGCGATCCGCAAGGTCGGTCCGGACGCGCTGGCCGACACCATGCAATCCGGTGGCGGCGAAGACTTCTCGTGGTACCTGGAGGAGGTGCCCGGCGCGATGGCGCGCCTGGGCGTCTGGTCCGGGCACGGCGAGCAGCTCGATCTGCACCAGCCGACCTTCGACCTCGACGAGCGGGCGCTCGCGGTGGGTGTGCGGGTGCTGACGAATATCGTGCTCAACGCGCGCTGATTTCGAAACCTGCGACGTGGTCGGCCCTTTCGGGTCGGCCACGTCGTTTCGTTTGTCAGCCGAAGTTGCCGGGGCCTACGTTGCGGCTGTTGCGCGTGCGCAGGGAATGCACGTAATCCTCGGGCGCACCGGCCTTTTCGGCCGCGTCCGCGATGACCCCGATGTAGCGGGCAGAGGGCAGGCCGCCCTCGTACGCGTCCAGCACGTACAGCCAGGACAGCGTGGGATCGGCGCCGCTCTCGCTGCGGGTGACGCGCAGCCGGATCTTCTTGTGGATCCCGAAGTCCGAACCCTCCCAGCGATCCAGTCGCTGTTCGTCTTCCGGCGACACGTCGTAGAGGACGACGAAAACCCGGGAGCCGGGCTCCTCGACCACGGTCGCCAGCGGCCCTTCCCAGCCGATGTCGTCACCAGCGAAGGTGAGCCGCCAGCCCTCCAACCAGCCCGTTCCGGACATGGGCGAGTGCGGACAGCGCTCGAGCATCTGGGTTGAGTCCATGTTGGACCCATAGGCGGCGTAGATCGGCACCAGAGAAGGGTAGCCAATAACATCGAGGGATCGACTCTATCCCGGCCAGATGCGGTATTCCTGTGGCGCGTTCCGGGCGCGGCGACCGGGTAGAACCGGCATCGCGTAGCGATTCCGTGGGGGGAGGTGGCCGGGCGGCGGGTGGGCCAGCCTCGCCCGATAACGTTGACAGGTACCGGAGATCCCGGTGCGCAACCAGAAGCGGAGGTATCAATGACCCGCATAGCGATCATCGGTGGCGGACCGGCCGGTTACGAGGCGGCGCTGGTGGCGGCCCAGCACGGTGCGTCGGTGACGCTGATCGATAGCGACGGCATCGGCGGGGCTTGTGTGCTCTGGGACTGCGTCCCTTCGAAGACCTTCATCGCGTCTACCGGCGTGCGCACCGACCTGCGCCGCGCCCGCGATCTCGGCATCACCCTCGACCCGAACCAGGCGACCGTGCAGCTGGCCGAGGTGAACGGCCGCGTCAAGGCGCTGGCGCTGGCCCAGTCCTCCGACATCCGGTCCAAGTTGCAGACCGTCGGCGTCACCGTGCTGGCCGGTCGCGCGGAGCTGACCGACGCGTCCACCGGACTGGCCGCGCATCAGATCCTGGCCAAGCTGGCCGACGGCACCGAGACCACCATCGAGGCCGAGGTTGTGTTGATCGCCACTGGGGCGAGCCCGCGCGTGTTGCCGGGCGCCGAGCCCGACGGTGAGCGGATCCTCAACTGGCGTCAGCTCTACGACTTGGAAGAACTCCCGGAGACCCTGGTGGTCGTCGGTTCCGGCGTCACCGGCGCCGAGTTCGTCTCCGCGTACACCGAAATGGGTGTGCGGGTGCGGCTGGTCTCCAGTCGCGACCGGGTGCTGCCCGGCGAGGACGCCGACGCGGCCCTCGTGCTGGAGGACGCGCTCGCCGAACGCGGCGTCGAGCTGGTGAAGCACGCGCGCGCCGACGCGGTGGAGCGCACCGCCGAGGGCGTGGTGGTCAAGCTGTCCGACGGCCGGACCGTCGCCGGGTCGCACGCGCTGATGACCGTCGGCTCGACCCCCAATACCGATGGCCTCGGCCTGGATCGGGTCGGCATCGAACTCGACCGCGGCGGTTACCTGCGGGTCGACCGGGTCTCGCGCACCTCGGTGCCCGGCATCTACGCGGCCGGCGACTGCACCGGCCTGCTGCCGCTGGCCTCGGTGGCCGCGATGCAGGGCCGGATCGCGATGTACCACGCGCTCGGCGAGGGCGTCAGCCCGATCCGGCTGAAGACGGTGGCGTCCGCGGTGTTCACCCGCCCGGAGATCGCCACGGTCGGCGTCAGCCAGACCGCGATCGATAACGGCGAGACGCCGGCCCGCACGGTGATGCTGCCGCTGAACACCAACCCGCGGGCCAAGATGTCGGGCCTGCGCCGGGGTTTCGTGAAGATCTTCTGCCGCCCGGCCACCGGCGTGGTCATCGGCGGCGTGGTGGTGGCTCCGATCGCGTCCGAGCTGATCTTGCCGATCGCGCTTGCGGTGCAGAACAATCTGACCGTCAACGATCTGGCGCAGACCTTCTCGGTGTATCCGTCGCTGACCGGCTCGGTGACCGAGGCGGCCCGGCAGCTGATGCGGCACGACGACCTGGATTGATGCCGCGGCGGAGGTGATCTGGGGATCAAGATCGACGCCTCACCGGATTCGCCGCGTCGACCTGGGTTGAATGGTCTTGCGGTTCAGCGCGGTTCGTGCAGTCTGAAGTTTTCATTCACATTGCTCATCAGGCCTACATATGGTTCACTTCCCGCAGAGATGCGATCGGCGGGCGGTCGCGTGGTTCGGTGTTCGGGGGGATGGATCTTTTTCCCAGTCGACACGTCGAACGACCTTCGCGTCGTTCGACGACCGGGCGTCTCGTCAGAGACAACTGAGTGTGACTGAACTCCAGGTCACACCCGGGAAAGGGAATACGAAAAGTGAAACATCGTAAGCCGAGTCGGGCGCAGCGAGCGATGGCGAGCACCTCGTTGCCACTGGCCGCCGCGGCCGCTGTGGCCTCTCTCTTGGCAGCGCCGGCGGGGGCCGCTCCTGGTGATCCGAGCATTCCACCCACCACCGCGCCGCCGAGTCCTTCGCCGGCCCAGCCGGGAGTAGTGACCCCGGAGACGCCACCGAGTCCGGGCACCGCGACGCCGGGTCCGACCAATCCGCAGCAGCCGCCGAGCCAGCCCGGCGTCACGACGCCCGGTCAGCCGGGTGTGAATACGCCGGATCCGGTCATGCCGAATCCGAACAAGGATCCGAAGCTGGCCCAGCCGACCCAGCCGGGTGTCACCACCCCGCGCGTCGCGCCGCTGCCGGTGCCGGGTCAGTCGAACCAGCCGCAGCCGGCGATCGTGCCGGATCAGCCGGGTGACCAGAAGCCGGGTCAGCCGGGCGCGGCCACGCCGGCGCAGCCGGGCACCCAGACCACACCGGGCACCCCTGGCACCCAGACCACGCCGAGCACCCCGGGTACCCAGACCACCCCGGGCGATCAGAACAATCAGGCCCAGCAGCCGGAGACGCTGGTCCAGCCGCAGCAGCAGCCGCGCTGGCAGTCCCCGCAGTTGCAGGCGGCCCCGCCGGCGCCGGTCGTCGAGATGACCGGTCCGCACCAGGAGATCGGTGCGAACATCGACGGCGGCGCGGTGCTGCCGGGCTACGTGGCCAACACGCATCACTTCAACAACGAACACGGCTACGTCGGCACCATCGGATACAGCACCCCGGCCGGTGCCGGTGAGGCCGGCGTGTCGGTCGAATACGTCGACGCCAACACGGTCAAGGTGACCACCTACACCGGCGGCGTCGGCCTGGCCGACAACAAGACGATCTCCGTTTTCGACACCACCCAGGCCAACCTGGCCAAGGCGGCGGTCGAGGACTGGATCAAGGAACAGCCGGGCGGTGCCGCAGCGCTCGAAGCGGCCGCGCAGGTTAAACTTCCGCTGCAGCCGGGCGATCTCGCTCCGCAAACGGTCGACGTGGGTGGTGTCACCACCCAGTGGGGTGGTTCACTCCAGTACTGAGACTGACTGGGGCTGATTCGACGGGTGGGGCGGTCGTTCACGACCGCCCCATACGCGTGTCTTGGGGAAAGGATTGGGTGTGACCTCCGAGGGTGATCCGAGGGAGAAGGAATCCGACGACCAGTCCGCGTCGGATTTCGGCCCCCCGGTGGGTGAATTCGGCCCGCCTGTCTCAGAATTCGGACCTCCCGTCTCGGAATTCGGTCCGCCGGTCTCGGAATTCGGTCCGCCCATGGGGGATACGGGTCCGCGCTGGCAGGTGACGGAGCAGACGGGTGACCATCCCGAACTGGTCTGGCGCCCCGCCGCCGATGCGGGCGCGACCCCGCCGCCGCCCCCGCAGTACCGGGCGCCGGACTCGACGGCGTTCCCCGAACCACGGCCCGCACCGCCGGTTCCGCCGCGGGTGCCGCCGGTCGATCGGGAGCCCGACGCCGACAAGGACTCGTGGTGGACCCGCCCCACCGACACCGGCAGCGTGCCCAAGCCGCCGCCGCTGACCTCGCCGAGCCTGTCCTGGTCGGATGATCCGATCGCGAAGATGCTGACCCCGGCCACGCCGGCCGCCCCGCCGGCTCCGGAGCGGAAGTCCGGCTCGCACACCGCGCGCAACGTGCTCGCGGGCATCCTCGCGGTGGTCATCCTGGTCGGGCTGACGGTGACCGTGATCATGGTGTCCAAGGGCGGCAACGACAACCCGGTCCCGCCCGCCGCGAGCAGCAGCGCGGAGAAGAGCTGCCCGGCGGACAAGACCGGCAAGGTGACCATCGGCAACGGCAACGGCGACACCAGCAGCGGGGCCAATGCGATCCTCGGTTTCCAGTACGCGTTCTATGTCGAGCGCAGCGGTGAGCGGGCACGGCGGTTCGTCGCGCCGGACGCGGAGAACGTCTCGCCCGCCGATGTCATCCAGGCCGGCATCGACACGGAGGTTCCGGTCGGGACCAAGCACTGCCTGCGGATCTCCGAGGTGGGCAGCGACACGTTCAACGTGGACCTGACCCAGCGCAAGCCGGACGGCACGGAAACGATCTATCACCAGACCATCACCACCGTGATCCGGGACGGAAAGGTGCTCGTCTACTCGATCAAGCCGCGGGAGCCGTGACCCTTCTCAATATATGGGAAACATGTTTCATATATTGGTAGGCGATATGCGAAAGTAGAATTTCGCATATCGTGGCGTCCGTTCGGAGGTTCCCATGTCGCCGACCATCCCACCGCTCGCGGCCAAGCTGGGCGGATTGCAGAGTTCGGCGATTCGTGACCTGCTCAAGCTCACCACGCGCGCGGAGATCATCGGCCTGGCCGGCGGGTTGCCCGACGCCGAGTTGATGCCGCGCGAGCGGATCGCGGTCGCGGCCGACGCGGCATTGCGCAGCGCGGGGCCCTTGCAATACACCGAGTCGCCCGGCTGGCGGCCGTTGCGCGCGGTGCTCACCGAACGCGAATCGGCTCGACTCGGCCGGACCGTAGACCTCGACGAGGTCTTCGTGACCCACGGCTCGCAGCAGGCGCTTTCGCTGCTGGCGGAGGTGCTGCTCGACCCGGGTGCGCTGGTCGTGGTCGAAGATCCGGCGTATGTCGGTGCGCTGCAAGTCTTTCGGGCCGCCGGTGCGCGAATCGTCGCGGTGCCACTGGATGCCGAGGGTATGCGCACCGATGTGCTCGCGGACCTGCTCGCCCGGGGCGAGCGTCCCGCCGTGGTGCACACGGTGAGCAACTTTCACAATCCCGGCGGCGTGACCATGAGCCCGCAACGCCGCGCCCATCTCGCGGAACTCGCTGACGCACACGGCTTCTGGGTGATCGAAGACGATCCCTACGGCGAGCTGTGGTTCGACACCCCCGCGCCCGCGCCGGTGGCGACCTACTCCCGCAACGTGATTCGACTGTCCAGCGCCTCGAAGATCCTCGCCCCCTCGCTGCGCGTCGGCTGGATGGTCGCCCCCGACCCGGTGTGCCGCGCGGTGGAATTGCTGAAACAGGGTGCGGACCTTTGCGGTTCGGCGCTGACCCATCAGATCGCCGCCGACCTGCTCGCCGACGAGGCCTGGCTGACCGCGCACGTCGACCACGTGCGCACCGTCTACGGCACCCGCGCCAAGTCCCTGGTGCACGCGGTGCGCACCCGCTTCGGCGATCGCGTGCACTGCACCGACGCGACCGGCGGCATGTTCGTCTGGGCCGACTTCACCGACGGCACCGACACCCAGGCGCTGCTACCGCGTGCCCTCGAAGCCGGCGTCGCCTACGTCCCCGGCTCCGCCTTCGCCGTCGACGGCGGCTACCGCAACTCGATGCGCATGTGCTTCACCACTTCCGACGCCGCGATCCTGACCGAGGCCGTCGATCGTTTGGCCCGAGCGGCCGGATAGTCAGTCGGCCTGAGTCGTGCGAGTGGTCCGGCGACAACGGATCAGCCGTCGTTGACGCCCGGCTGGAGGTAGTTCGTGATCACCCATACGTATCCGCCACCGGAGCGCACACAGCCGAGAACCGCTTTGCGCTGGACACCATTGCCGACGTCCACGTAGACCTTTTCCGTTGCTCCGGGAATCGAGCACGACTGGCCCGGCTGACCGGCGTGTGCGGCGGGTGCGAGGAGGGCCAGGACGCCGGTGGCCAAGGCGCCGACAGCTAGTGCGGATGCGGTGCGTCTCATAACTTTTCGTTCCTTTTCGGTCGAGCGATCCGTACGGGGATATAGACGGCACCGGCGCGAAGACCGTTCCGTTCAGTGATCCAGATCACTCCTGAAAAGTTGCCGAGGGTCAGTCGGCCCAGTCGTAGGTGCGCTCGACGGCCTTGTTCCAGGACCTGAGATGCTCGTCGCGGTCTTCGGCGGACATCGTCGGCTCCCAGGTCTTGTCGGCGGCCCAGTTCTCCCGGATGTCGTCGGTGCCGGACCAGTAGTCGACGGCGAGGCCGGCGGCGTAGGCGGCGCCGAGCGCGGTGGTTTCGTTGACCACGGGACGCACGACGGGCACGTCGAGGATGTCGGACTGGAACTGCATGAGCAGGTCGTTGCCGACCATGCCGCCGTCCACCTTCAGCGTGGTCAGTTCGAGGTCGAGGTGCTCGGATTCGGCGTCGGCGCGCATCGCGTCGACCACCTCGCGGGTTTGAAAAGCGGTGGACTCCAAGATGGCTCGCGCCAGATGGGCCTTGTTCACGAACCGGGTGAGCCCGGCGATGACGCCGCGCGCGTCCGGCCGCCAGCGCGGCGCGAACAGTCCGGAGAACGCGGGCACGAAGTAGGCGCCGCCGTTGTCCTCGACGCTGCGGGCCAGCGGTTCGATCTCATCGGCCGAGGAGATGATGCCCAGGTTGTCCCGGAACCATTGCACCAGTGAGCCGGTCACCGCGATGGAGCCTTCCAGCGCGTACACCGCGGGCTCGTCGCCGAGCTGATAGCAGACGGTGGTGAGCAGTCCGTGCTTGCTGACCACGGGCGTGGTGCCGGTGTTGAGCAGCATGAAATTGCCGGTGCCGTAAGTGTTCTTGGCCTCGCCGGGGGACAGGCAGGCCTGGCCGAAGGTGGCCGCCTGCTGGTCGCCGAGGATGCCCGCGACCGGGATGCCTTCGAGCGGCCCGGAGGTGATCTCCGCGTAAACCTCGGAGGAGCTACGGATTTCGGGCAGCAACGATTCCGGCACGCCGAATTCCGCGCAGATCTCCGAATCCCATTGCCGGGTATTCAGATCCATCAGCATGGTGCGCGAGGCGTTGGTGACGTCGGTGATGTGCTCACCGGTCAGGTTCCACAGCACCCAGCTGTCCATGGTGCCGAAACACAGCTCGCCCGCCTCGGCCCGCTTGCGCGCGCCCTCGACGTTGTCCAGGATCCAGCGCAGCTTCGGCCCGGCGAAGTAGGTGGACAGCGGCAGCCCGGTGCGTTCCTGATAGCGGGTCGGCCCGATGTCGCCGCCGAGCTCGGTGGTCAGCCGGTCGGTGCGGGTGTCCTGCCAGACGATCGCGTGGTGAATCGGCTTGCCGCTGGCCCGATCCCACACCACGGTGGTCTCGCGCTGATTGGTCACGCCGACCGCCGCGATGTCATCGCTGCTGAGCTTGTTCTGCTTCAGCACCTCGCCGAGCACGAATTCGGTGTTTTTCCAGATGGTTTCGGCGTCGTGCTCGACCCAGCCGCGACGTGGAAAGATCTGTTCGTGTTCCCGCTGGGCCACGCCGACGACGCGCCCCTGCCGATCGAAGACGATGCACCGACTCGAAGTCGTGCCCTGGTCGATGGCGGCCACATAGCGACGCATTGGTGCAGGTTACTAAACACACGCCCCGCTGTGTCCGATTGCGGCTTCGCGGGTCCTGGTCGCGGATCACATCGCCGTGCGCGGTCCGCTCGATTAGGGTCGATATCAGTTACCGACGAGTAGGGCCGCACGACACGAGCGAGGCCGTGGTCGAAGAGATCCGCGACCACTGGCATAGCCTGTAGCCAGAGCAGCTCGATCGAATGCCCGATAAAGACCACGACGTCGTCGACCCGCGGCTGGAGGAGTTCGAGCATGACCAAGAAACCGGAATCCCAGTTCCTCGGTCCGGAGCAGCGCAGGACGGCCTGGGAGCGGTTCGGCAAGGACCACTTCGATGTGGTCGTGATCGGCGGCGGCGTGGTCGGCGCGGGCATCGCGCTGGACGCGGCCACCCGCGGTCTGAAGGTCGCCCTGGTCGAGGCCCGTGACCTCGCCTCCGGCACGTCGAGCCGGTCGTCGAAGATGTTCCACGGCGGCCTGCGCTATCTGGAGCAGCTGGAGTTCGGCCTGGTCCGCGAGGCGCTCAAGGAGCGCGAGCTCGCCATGTCCGCGCTGGCGCCGCACCTGGTGAAGCCGCTGCGCTTCCTCTACCCGCTCACCCACCGCGCGTGGGAGCGCCCGTATGTCGCGGCCGGGCTGATGCTCTACGACACCATGGGTGGCGCGAAATCCGTTCCCGGACAACGGCACCTGTCCCGCATGGGTGCGTTGCGGCTGGCTCCCGGCCTCAAGCGAAGCGCGCTGATCGGCGGCATCAGCTATTACGACACGGTCGTCGACGACGCCCGCCACACCATGACCGTCGCCCGCACCGCCGCGCACTACGGCGCGGTGATCCGCACCTCCACCCAGGTGGTCGGCTTCCTGCGCGAGGCGGACCGGGTGGTCGGCGTGCAGGTGCGCGACAGCGAGGACGGCCGCACCGCCGACATCCGCGCGCACGTGGTGATCAACTCGACCGGCGTGTGGACCGACGAGGTGCAGGCGCTGGCCCACCAGCGCGGCCGCTTCCACGTCCGCGCCTCGAAGGGCGTGCACATCGTGGTGCCGCGCGACCGCATCGTCAGCGACGCCGCGATCATCCTGCGCACCCCCACCTCGGTGCTGTTCGTCATCCCGTGGGGCACGCATTGGATCATCGGCACCACCGACACCGACTGGAACCTCGACCTCGCGCACCCCGCCGCGACCAAGGCCGATATCGACTATCTGCTGGACCGGGTCAACGACGTGCTGGTCACCCCGCTCACCCATGACGACATCGACGGCGTCTACGCCGGGCTGCGGCCGCTGCTGGCGGGGGAGAGCGACGAGACCTCCAAGCTGTCCCGTGAACACGCTGTCGCGCGGGTCGCGCCGGGCCTGGTCAGCATCGCGGGCGGCAAGTACACCACCTATCGAGTGATGGCCTACGACGCGGTCGACGAAGCGGCGCAGGACATTCCGGCCCGGGTGTCCCCGTCGATCACCGAGAAGGTGCCGCTGCTCGGCGCCGACGGCTACTTCGCGCTGGTCAATCAGACGGTGCAGCTGGCCGAGGAGTACGGCGTGCATCCGTACCGGATCAAGCACCTGCTGGATCGGTACGGCGCGCTGATCGACGAGGTGATGGCCATGGCGGACGGCAAACCCGAACTGCTGCAACCCATTACCGCGGCGCCGTCGTACCTTCAGGTGGAGGCGGTGTACGCCGCCGCGGCCGAGGGCGCGCTGCACCTGGACGACATCCTGGCCCGGCGCATGCGCATCTCCATCGAGTTCCCGGACCGCGGCGCCGACTGCGCCGAGGAAGTGGCCAAGCTGGTCGCGCCGATCCTCGGCTGGGACGACGCCGAAATCGAGCGCGAGGTAACGACTTACCGCGCCCGGGTGGAGGCGGAGATCCGTTCGCAGACCCAGCCCGACGACGACTCCGCCGACGCGCTGCGGATCGCCGCCCCGGAACCGCGCCCGGAGATTCTGGAGCCGGTGCCGGCCGACGGTGTGCCGAACAAGGAAGTGCGGCAGGCGAACCGGTAACTCAGGCGAGTCCGGGCGGTGGCAGCGCGATGGTCGCGAGGGTGCCGCCGCCCGGCGCCGGTTCCATAGTCGCGGTGCCGCCGTGCAATTCGGCGATCCACGCCACCAGCGCCAGCCCGATTCCGCTACCGCGCCCGCCGGTGACGCCGCGCGCGAACGGATTGCTCGACAGCTGCGGGTTCAGCCCGGCACCGTGATCACGCACGGTGACCCGCCCTTCCCCGACGTGCACCTCCACCGGCGCACCGGGATTGATCGCGCCGTGCGTGATCGCGTTCTCGATCAGGTTGCGCACCGCGAGGCTCAGCAGGTTCGGGTCGCCGACGACCACCGTGGGACTGCTGTGCACAACGACATTCGCCTTGAACTCCTCGGCGACCGACTCGGTGAGCTGGTCGAGCAGCAACTGCACCCGCTCCATCGTCGTCACCCCGGCCTGCATCCTGGCCCGCGCGAGCAGGCCCGCCACGATTCGCTCCATCCGCGTCCCCAGCTCACCCGCGTCGGCCAGCGCGCGCTCCACCTCGTGCGGGTTGCGTCGCCGCGGCGCGGTGACCAGTCCCAAAGTGGTGAGCGGCGTACGTAATTCGTGCGCGGCATCGCCGAGGAACCGCTCCTGCTCTTCGACGAGCAGCAGTGCCTGACGCATGCTGCGTCCCGAAAGCGCATGTGCCGCAAGGGCGGACAGTACGACCAGGGTGAGCCCACCGACCACGAGCGCCCACAGCAGCAGCGCCCGATCACGGTCCACCAAACCGGGATTCGTCCCCGCGACGACGACCGCGCGGGTTGTCGTGTCGTCCCAGAAGATCGGCGTGGCCGCCAGCCGCACGGGGCGACCGGCGCTGTCGTAGCCGTTCTGGAAGACGATTCCGCCCGCGCGCACGGCATCGTCGGCCAGCGCCTCCGCGCCGTTGTTCGGCGGCAGCCAGGACCGCAGGTGTCCGTAGATCTCGCGCCAGTGCCCGTTGTCGTCGTTGGTGACGATCATGACCGCGGTCTCGCCGTTGGCCAGGTCGTCGCGTTCGACCGAGGCGAGGTCGATGGCCTGGGCGTCGGGGTCGAAATCGATGCTGCGCCACAGCCCGGTCACCACCCGGTCGAGGCCGTTGTCGACGGTGTTGTGGCGCGAGCGGGCGTCGATCGTCGCCGCGAGCACGCCGAGGATGATCAGGCAGGTCGCGGTGATGACGGTGATGAGGGCGGTCAGCAGCCAGCGGGTGCGGCGCAGCCGGGCCACGGCGGGCTGGGCGTTCGCGAAGCGGCCGGGCGGCGCGGCGGACCCGGGGATCAGCGGGCGGATGGTGCACTTCCGATCATGAAGCCGGCGCCGCGCACGGTCTCGATTACCTGCGGCGGCCCGAGTTTGCGCCGCAGCTGCGCGATCACCGCGTCCACCACGTTCGAGGCGGGCTCGGCCATCTCGTCCCAGCAGCACTCGATCAGCTCGGTGCGCGAGACCACGCTGCCCGCGCGGGTGGCGAGCAGCTCGAGCACGGCGAATTCCTTGGGGGTCAGCGAGCGCAGGATGCCCGCGCGTTGCACGCGGCGGCGGGGTAGGTCGATATCGATATCGCCGAGCACCAGGCGCGCCGGCGCCGGATGTTCGCGCCGGCGGCTCAGCGCGCGCACCCTGGCGGCGAGCTCGGGCAGGGCGAACGGCTTGACCAGATAGTCGTCGGCGCCGTGCTCGAATCCGGCGACGCGGTCGGCCAATCCGTCTCGGGCGGTGAGCATCAGCACCGGCACCCGCTGGCCGGCGGCGCGTTGCGCGGCGACCAGGTGCAGGCCGTCGCCGTCGGGCAGGCCGCGGTCGACGACGAGCACATCGTAGGTGTTGACGGCGATCTTCAGGTCCGCGTCGGCGAGCCGGTGCGCCAGATCGACGGCGAAGCCCGCCGAGCGCAGCCCGGCGACGACCTCATTGCCAAGACCTTCATCGTCCTCGACCACCAGCACACGCACGACATCAGACAATAGGTCACTTCAGACAGAACCGATCCGTCATCCCGGGCGACCGTCGGGATGACGGATCGGAGCGGGCCGGCTGGCGGTCCGGCCCGCGACCGCGATCAGTTGGTGGAGTAGTACAGATCCCACTCGCCGGTCGGGGTCTGCTGGCACTGCCACCACTTCCAGTCCGGGTGCGCGGGGGCGTTCAAGCCGTCCACCTGGCAGGCCGCCTCGGTGCCGTAGGTACCGACGTAAATCGTCTCCGCATTGGCCACCGCCGACCCTCCGGCGACGAGGCCTGCCGAGAGCGCGACGGCCGCGAGCAGGGTACTGATCTTCATGATGTTTCCTCTCTCCCCGGCGCGGGATCCGCGCCTGGTGAGTAGAAAACCGAACTGTCCGTGAGATTTTCGTGAGGCAGGGGAACGCCGCAGCTCAGTGCGGTGCTTCCAGCCGCATCGCCCAGCCGACCAGCGAGCGCAGGTAGCGCAGCACCATCTCGTCCGGGTACTGCTCCGGATCGGTGAGGTGCAGCCGGGCCAGTTCCTCCATGGCCGCGAGCAGGATTCGCTCGGTCGGGCCGTCCGGGTCGACGGTGACGCCCGCGTAGCGGGACAGGTGCCGCGCGCCGATCGCCCGCGCGTAGGCCCGGCCGAGTTCGAGCCGGTCCCGCAGATCGGGCGGGCCGCCGTCGGGTGGGCTGAGGATGATCCGCCAACTGGTGGGGGCGGCATGCAGGTAGGCGAGGATGCCGCGGCCGACCTGGTCCACGTCGACCGTCTCGGACCAGTCGACGCTGCCGACCCCGGCCAGCGCGATCGCCGACTCCCGGTCGAGCAGCGCGGTCATCAGCCCGGACAGGTCGGCGAACTGCTGATACACCAGTGCCCGAGCAACCTGGGATTCGCGCGCGACCCGGTCGATGCTGACCGCGCCGAAGCCGTCGGCGGCCACGATGTCGCGGGCGACGTCGAGCAACTGGGCCCGCCGGTCCGCCGCCGACATCCGCCGCTTGGGCGCGTGCTGGTCGGCTGCCTGCTGGTCCGTCGAGGGCTGGGCAACGTACGGGGACGTGGCGCGATCCGTGCTCACCGCACCGACGGTAGCGCAAGCAGCAGATCGACCGCCTTGGCCGCGCTCTGTACTGCGCTTTCCATGGTCGCGGACCAGTCGGTGGCGGTCCAGTCGCCGGCCAGCACCAGCGTCGGCACCGAGGTGCGCTGGCCGGGGCGCAGCGCGTGCGTGCCGACCACCTGCGAGAAGGTCGCCTTCGGCATCCGAACCACATGTCCCTGAAGCACTTTCGCGGATTCGGCGGCGGGGTAGTAGCGGCGGAGCAGGTCGACCTGCTCGGCGACGATTTCCTCGTTGGTCTTGTGGATCTGGGCGTAGGCGCCGCTGGTGGTCAGGCAGTAGAGCCAGGCCTGGTCGGTCTTGCGGCCGGTCATGCGCTGCCGATCGAAGACCTCGTCGATCACGCCGGTGCCGCCGATCAGCGCCTCGAATTCGGCTGTGGTGCCGAGCGGGCGGTCCAGGTACAGGTTGGTGCTGACGATCGGGGTGTAGCCGAGTTTGTCTGCGGCAGCGTAGATTTCGGTATGCTCGGGTAGGTCGTCGAGCAGGCCGTTGACGTTGGAGTTGGGTACAGCGCACACCACCGCGTCCGCGGGGACGGTGGTGCCGTCGGCGAGCGCCACCCCGGTGACCCGGCCGTCGGCGATATTGATCCGTCGGGCTACTGCGCGGTGCTGCACCTTGACCCCGTGTCGCGCAAAGACTTTCAGTGCCCCGGTGATGTAGAGCGTGTCCAGGTCGGTGGTCGGATAGCCGATGGTGGCGGGCCGCCGGTGTTTGACACCGAGGCGGATGCCGGTGGCCATGACATCGGCGAGCACCTTCGCCGACTCCTGCTGCACCGGTTCGGCGGCGACCCCGAGCGCGAGCCAATCCCACAGTGCCTCACGGGCTTTCGCGGGCATGCCGACGCGGTTGAACCATTGCTCGGTGGTCAGGTCGGGCAGATCGGCGGGTTGGTGCAGGCATTGCCAGCCGAGCCGGAGGGTGGCGATGGCAGCGCGGACGCGTTCGATCGGGTTGGCGTCGGGGTGCGCGCCGGTGAGGGTGCGCAGTGCGCCGAGGCCTTTGGTGCTCATGGTGACGCTGCGGCCGTCGGGCCAGCGCAGCGTCGCATGGTGCGGGAAGGCGACGTATTGCCGGGTGCCGATGCTGGTGAGGTAGCGGAACAGGTGGTCGTAGCCGCTGGCGATCACGTGCTGGCCGTTGTCCGGCGGGTCGTCGACCACGTCGACGTGCATGGCGTGTGTGCGCCCGCCGAGCCGGCCGCGACGTTCCAGGAGGGTGACCCGCTTGCCTGCTTCGGCCAGCCAGACCGCGGCCGCGAGGCCGGCCAATCCGCCGCCGATGACCACATACTGCCGGGGATCGTCCATGCCACGCTCCTCACTAACTTACAGCTTGTAAGTTAGGTGGGAGGGGTCAGTTCGTCAAGGGCGCGGCGACTCCGTGGAGATCGCCGGGTGCGGTGCCTTCGGCGTTTGAGTGTGCGAATTCGGATGCAGCAGCAGGTAACTGAACAGCACGGTGGCCATGGTGGCCAGCGCCGCGAAGAAGAGGCGGTTGGCGATCGCGAGGAGCGGTCGTCTGCCCGATCTCGATACCGTCGTCATGGCCTGCTCCTGTGCTGTGTCGTGACTGCCACGGATGTAGTCGTGCCGAGCGCGCCGATCATTAGCAACTGAGTGGCAAATTACAGTGGTGGGCGGGTAATAGCCGGTGGGCACGCCGAGCGGTTGGTTCGGTTGCACAATTGATTCGGTGCGGCGAACCAAACGGCTTGGTCGCGTGACGGACTTTCTCGCGGGATTCGGCCGTCGGCGTGAAGTGGTCCGGTGTTCAGTTCCCGGGAGCCGGTTGACACCTGGGGCAGAAGTAGATGCCGCGCTCGCGGTAGGCGATCCGGTCCGAGGCGGGCGCGGGTTCACCGAACAGCTGTCGCACGATGGTCGTGCCGCAGCGCTGGCACGGGCGGCGGGCGCGGCCGTAGATCAGTTCGCGCCGCGGTGGTTTCCGGACCGATTCGGTCAGCACCCGGTGGGCCTCGTTCACCAGCGCGAGCAGATCGGGCACCTGGCCGACCGGGGTGGCCGGGTGGATGCGGCGTAGGAAGCAGATCTCGCTGCGAAACACGTTGCCGACGCCGGCCAGGTTCCGTTGATCCAGCAGCGCTCCGCCGATTGACTGCTCCGGGTATTGCTCGAGTCGCCGAACCGCCTCGGCCACATCCCACTCCGGGCCGAGCAGGTCGGGTCCGAGGTGATCGATGACGGTGTGCTCGTCCGCGAGGCGCAGGACCTCCACCTTGCCGAGCGAGAACCCCACGGCCTCCACCTCGTCCGTGCGCAGCACCACCCGGGCGGTCACCCGCGGCTTGGTCCAGCGCTGGCCGCAGTGGAAGATCCGCCAGGTGCCCTCCATTTTCAGGTGGGTGTGGATGGTCACGGTCGGCGTCCGGATGAACAGATGCTTGCCGTAGCTGCCGACGCTCTCCACGACCTGATCGCGCAGGTCGACGGTCGCGTAGCGCGGCACGCGGAAGTCGCTGGCGGTCAACGTCTTACCTTCGAGCGCCGCGCGGAGTCGCGCGGCGGCCAGGTAGACGGTGTCACCCTCAGGCATGGTGCATCCCGGGGCTCATCGGACGGGAGCGGTTCATGGGCGGCTCCGCAGGCGCAGGCCGCGAGGCGTCGCGGAGAAGCCCGCTTCGGTCAGGAAGCCCGCGAAGGTGTTGCCGTGCACGGTTTCTCCGTCCACGCGGTCGATGACGAGGGAGTCGACGCGGCGGTGGTGCACCAGATCGGCCAGGGCGCGGGCGGCGGATTGACGGGCGTCGGGGTCCTCGGTGAACGTCAGCAGGGTCTTGCCGCCGCGTTCGAGGTAGAGCACCAGCTCGCCGTCGACGAGGACGACCAGCGCACCGGCCTTTCGGCCGGGTCGATGTCCGCCGTCGCCATCGCCTTTCGGCCAGGTCAGGCCGGCGCCATAGGGATTGGCCGGATCGCACGCCGCCAACGCGAGCGCCTTCCCGGTCTGTGGCCTGGTATCGCCGGGACGGCTGCGCTCGGCATCGAAGGACCGCAGGCGATCCACCACATCGGTGGTGGAGAACTGGGCGCCGCCGAGTGAATCGATGAAATACCCACGGCGGCAACGGCCGCGATCCTCGAACTCGGTGAGCACGCGATACATCAGCGCGAAGCCGCCGGGCACGCCCTCGTTCTGCACCGACCCGCGGGTCAGCACGCCGTATCGCTCCAGCAGCATGTCCGCCGTCGCGTGCGCCCGGACGGTGTTGTCCGCCACCCGCTCCGGCAGCAGCGACCAGCGCCCCGCCACCGCGGGCGGGCCGGATCGGCTCGGCATGCTCGGGCGCGGCAGATAGGCCCGGCCACGCGGCGCACGCCGCGGCGTCCGATGGGCGGTGGTGGTTCGTGCGGTGCCCGACAGCATGGCGCGCACCGGCGCGAACGTGTCGCCGGAAACCATTCCGGCCCAGACCAATTCCCACAGCGCCGCCGCCACCTGGGTGTCGTCGAGCAAGCCGGTCGCATCGGAGAGCTGCCGGAAGAAGTACGCGCCACCGCCGTGTGGCACCGGTATCGGGGTTTCCGCGGCGGCCGGGAGGGCGAGGGAGGCGCCGAGCGCGGTGAGCAGGTTCAGCTGCACCTCGGACAATTCGATGTCGTCGGGCGGCGCCAGGGTGAACGGAGCCTGATCGGTCAGATGGAGCGCGACCCAGCCGTCCTTGGTGGTGATCGATCCGTGGCCGGACCAGAGGACCTCCCCGGTGGCCATCAGCTCGTCCAGCATGGCGGGGGAGTAGTCGCGAACCCGGGCGGGCAGGATCAGCGACTCCCAGGCCGAAGCCGGAATCGGCACGCCCGCAAGTTGTTCCACGACGGTGGCGACACCGTCGACGCCGCGCAGTTCGCCGCTGCCGATGTGCTGCCAGGACGGCAGGAACCGGCCGAAGGTGGCCGTCGAGACCGGCTCGACCTCGTGCCGCGCGGCGGCGAGCGAGCGGCGGCGCAACCGGCGCAGCACCTGCGCGTCACACCATTCCGAGCCCACCGCGCCGGGCGTGAATTCGCCCTCCACGATGCGCTTTTCGGTGATCAGGCGGTGCAGTGCGGTGGCGACCACGGCGGTGCCCAGTCCGAAGCGGGCGGCCACCGCCTCGGTATCGAACGGTCCGTGCGTGCGGGCGAACCGGCCGACCAGATCACCGAGCGGATCGGCGACGGGTTCGATGAAGGCCGCCGGAGTGCCGATCGGCAGCGGGACGCCGAGCGCGTCGCGCAGCCGGGACGCGTCCTCCACAGCCACCCACCAGCTCTGGCCGGCGAACGTAACCTCTAGGGCGCGGCGCGATTTCACCAGCTCGGCACACCACTGCGTCGGATCGTCGACGCAACGTTCGGCCGCCTCCGCCGCGGTCAGCGGCCCGAGCAATCGCAGCAGATCGGCCAGGCCTTCGGCATCGCGAGCGTGGCGTTCCGGGGTGAGCCGCTGAAGCTCCAGCTCGGTCTGCTCGATGACCGAACCGTCCAGCAGCTCACGCAGTTCCACCCGCCCGAGCAGCTCGGCGAGCAACCCCGAGTCGAGCGACAGCGCGGCCGCACGGCGCTCGGCCAGCGGGCTGTCCCCGTCGTACATGAACTGCCCGATGTAGTCGAACAGCAGGGAATTGGCGAACGGCGACGGCGTCGCGGTCTCCACCTCGACGAGGCGCAGCTGGCGGCGCGCCACCCGGCCGAGCAGGTCGCGCAGCGACGGCAGATCGTAGACGTCGCGCAGGCATTCGCGCACCGTCTCCAGCAGGATCGGGAAGTCGGGGAACTTCCGCGCCACGTCGAGCAGCTGCGCGGAGCGTTGCCGCTGCTGCCACAGCGGGGCGCGCTTGCCGGGATCGCGCCGCGGCAGCAGCAGTGCGCGCGCGGCGCACTCGCGGAAGCGGGACGCGAACAGTGAGGAGCCGCCGACCTGTTCGGTGACGATGTCGTCGATCTCGTCGGGTTCGAAGACGAACAGCTCGGCGCCGGGCGGGTCGTCGGTGGTGTCCGGCAGCCGCACCACGATGCCGTCGTCGGAGGCGTTCGGCGCGGCGTCGACGCCGAACCGTTCGCGCAGCCGCGCGCCGATGGCCAGCGCCCACGGCGCGTGCACGGGCAGCCCGTATGGCGAGTGCAGCACCAAGCGCCAGTCGCCGAGTTCGTCCCGGAAGCGCTCCACCACCAGCGTTTTGTCGGTGGGCAGATGTCCGGTGGCGGTTCGTTGCTCGTCCAGCAGGCTGCCGAGGTTCGCGGTGGCGAACGCGTCCAAACCGGCCGCCGAGGTGAGCTTTTCCAGATTCTCCGGGTGCTGGCCGACCTTCCGCACGAATTCGCCGAGCGCGCCACCGAGCTCGGCGGGCCGGCCCAGTCCGTCGCCGTGCCAGAACGGCAGCCGGCCCGGCTGCCCGAACGCGGGCGTCACCAGCACCCGGTCGAAGGTGATCTCCTCGATCCGCCAGCTGGTCGCGCCGAGCGCGAACACGTCGCCGACCCGCGACTCGTAGACCATCTCCTCGTCGAGTTCGCCGACCCGGGAAGCCTTTTCGCCGACCATGTAGACCGCGAACAAACCACGGTCCGGGATCGCGCCGCCCGAGGTCACCGCGAGTCGCTGCGCGCCGGGCCGCCCGGTGAGCGTGCCCGCGTCCCGGTCCCACACCAATCGCGGTCGCAGCTCGGCGAACTCGTCCGACGGATACCGGCCGGCCAGCAGATCCAGCACCGACTCGTACGCCGAACGCGGCAGCGCCGCATAGCTTCCGGTGCCGCGCACGATGTCGAACCAGGCGTCCACGTCGATCGGCTCGAGCGCGCACGCCGCCACGGTCTGCTGCGCCAGCACATCCAGCGGATGCGCCGGAATCTGGATCGCCTCGATCTGCCCGGATGTCATCCGCTGCGCGGCCACCGCACAGTGGATGACATCGGTGCGATGCTTCGGAAACAGCACACCGCGCGAGATCTCGCCGACCTGATGCCCGGCCCGCCCGACCCGCTGCAACCCGCTCGCCACCGACGGCGGCGCCTCGACCTGGACCACGAGATCGACCGCGCCCATATCGATCCCGAGCTCGAGGCTGCTGGTCGCCACCACGCAGCGCAACCGCCCGCTCTTCAGGTCGTCCTCGATGTAGGCGCGCTGTTCCTTGCTCACCGATCCGTGGTGCGCCCTGGCCAGCAGCGGGCTGGCACCGTGGATCACTTCGGTCGCCGCACCGAGCTGGGCCGGCGGCTTGTGTTCGGTCTCCACCGCTTCGCCGAGCCGGGCCGCGTAGGTCTCGTTGAGCCGCGCGGTGAGCCGTTCGGCCAGCCTGCGCGAGTTGGCGAACACGATCGAGGACCGGTGCTCCAGCACCAGATCCACGATGGCCTCGTCCACGTGCGGCCAGATCGAGCCGGGCTGATCGGAGTCGCCGGGTTCGGTCATGTCCGCCACCGGCACCCGGACGGACAGGTCGAAGGTCTTCGGCGCGGGCGGCGCGACGATGGTGATCGGCGCGTTGCCGACCAGGAACCGGCCGACCTCGTCCGGCGGCCGCACGGTGGCCGACAGACCGATCCGTTGCGCGGGTCGCTCCGTGAGCAGATCCAGCCGAGCCAACGACAGCGCCAGATGTGAGCCGCGTTTCGATCCGGCGATCGCGTGCACCTCGTCCACGATCACGGTGCCCACGTTCCGCAGCGTCTCCTTGGCCGCGGAGGTGAGCATGAGGAACAGCGATTCGGGCGTGGTGATCAGAATGTCCGGCGGCGTGCGCTGCATCGTCCGGCGCTCGGACGCGCTGGTATCCCCGGACCGCACCCCGACGGTGATCTCCGGCGGATCCAGCCCGAGCCGCTTGGCCGTCTGCGTCACACCCACCAGCGGGGCCCGCAGATTGCGCTCCACGTCCACCGCGAGCGCCTTGAGCGGCGAGACGTACAACACCGCGGTCCCGGCCCGCTCCGGCGATTTCTGCCGGGTGGCCAGCTGATCGATCGCCCACAGGAACGCCGACAACGTCTTGCCGGACCCGGTCGGCGCGATCACCAGCGTGTGCTCGCCCGCCGCGATCGCCGCCCACGCACCCAGCTGAGCGGACGTCGGCGCCGGGAAGGCGCCGTCGAACCACTCCTGGGTAGCGGGGGAGAACTGAGCCATGGCATCAGTGTGCACCGAGGCACCGACAACCTGATCAGCGTTGCAGGCAACCGGTGCACCTCAATCTGGCCTGAATTCCCAGAGAGGTGGAACAGGCTTATGCGCATAGTCGTACGCTTCGTGCGTGCAAAAGGTGCTCAGACTCGACCTGGTCAGCCATGGCATGACCGAGGCGATGCGGAAGGCACGTTTTCCAGTCGACGAATCGCTGACCGAAGCCGGCCGCCGGGCCATTTCCGGATGTACGCCGCTCGCCGCGCCCCGGGTGCTCACCGGACCCGAGCGCCGGACCGTCGAGACGGCGGCGCTGCTGGGCCTGCCCGGCGACGAGGACACCCGACTACGCGACCTCGACGCGGGCGCGTGGCGGGGCGGGGCACTGATGTCGGTGCCGCAGGACGAGCTCTACGCGTGGCTCACCGACCCGATGTTCCGCGGCCACGGCGGCGAATCCGTGGTGGACGTGATCGAACGGACCAGGTATTGGATGGCCGAGATCGCGTCGGAGGGAAAGTCGACCATCGCGGTCACCCATCCCGCCGTCATCCGCGCGGCCCTGCTGGTGACCCTGGACGCGCCGCCGAAATCGTTCTGGCGGATCGACATTCCGCCGGGCAGCGTCACCCGCCTGCACTACCGCGGCGAATGGACCCTGCATTTCACGGCGTGACCGTGCCTTTCGTGGCGAGCGGTCCGGCGCCGAGGGTGACCAGCAAGCGGACCGCGTCGGTGATCAGCCGGGCCGGGATGGACGGGTCGATGGCGCGCTGCATGCCGAGGCCGATGCCCATGCTGAGGATGCCCGTCGCGGCATCCTCGGGCGCCACCGGCAGCTCGATGCCGATCGTGTCGGCCAGCGTCTGCACCTGCGCGGCCACCGCGCCGCGCACCACGCTCAGGCTCGACACCAGTGCCGCCTGCAACGCCGGATCGTCGCGGGAGACGGTCGCGAACTCGAATTCGAGCATGGTCCAGCCGACGTCGCCGACGGTCCGCTCGGCCCACTCCTGAAATCGCTCCAGCTGTTCTTCGAAGCTGTCGCCCGCCGCCAGCAGGTCGGTCACCTCGCCGAACTTGGTCGCGTGGATCAGCTCGATCACCTCGAGGCCGAGCTCCTTCTTGGTGCGGAAGTTCGAGTACACGGCGCCCTTGGAGTAGCCGGCCTCCTCGGCCACCCGCTCCAGGCTGGTGCTCGCGTAGCCGTCGGCCAGGAACAGGTCGCGTGCCGTGGCGATCAGGTCAGCGCGGGTGCGGGCCTGGCTCTCGGACCGGGTCAGTCGTGCCATGCCGTGATTCTACGTACCGTCAGATTTGGGATACCACTGGTATTTGAATTCTGTTAGTGTTTGGAACCATGGGTAACAACAACGGGACGCAGCGACGCGGCCTGGCCATCGGTTGCGGTGGCACGCTCGGCGCCGCGTGGATCGTCGCGGCGCTGGCCGCGGTCCGCGACGCGCTCGACTGGGATCCCCGCGAGGCCGACGTGCTGATCGGGACGTCGGCGGGCGCGGAGCACGTGACCATGCTCGGCAGCGGCGTCTCGGTGGACGAGCTGATCGCCATGCAGGACGGCACGTCCACGAATCCGATCCTGTCGGCGCACATGCGGTCCGGACCCGGACGCTTCCCGCCGATCCCGCGTCCACGGCTCGGCTCGGTGCGGCTTCCGTTGCGCCGCACCGGCTCCGGGCAGGCGCTGCTCACCGCGGGCAGCGGGCTGCTGCCGGTCGGCAGCGGGGACGCGGGCTGGCTGGAGCAGCTGGCCGAGCGGCTCAACCCCGGACGCCCCTGGGTTTCGCATCCGGCTACCTGGCTGGTCGGCATGGATTACGCGACGGGAGAACGGATTCCGTTCGGATCACCCGACGCGCCGACCGCGCCGCTCGGCGCCGCCTTGCGCGCGTCCTGGGCAGTACCCGGCTGGTTTCCGCCGGTACCCATCGCCGGCCGCCGCTTCATCGACGGCGGCGCCGGCTCGACCGCCTCGGTGGACCTGCTGATTCCGGAAAAGCTGGACGAGGTCGTGGTGCTCGCGCCGATGGCCTCCACCGGCAAGCTCCCCGCCACCAGCGCGGGTCACTTCCTCGAACGGCAGATGCGAAACCGCATGAGCGCCAAGCTCGATGCCGAGATCGCCCAGTTGCGCGCGACCGGAACCAAGGTCCTGCGCCTCGACGCCACCGCAGAGGACCTCGCGGTGATGGGCCCGAACTTCATGGACGGCCGCCGCCGCCTCGACACCTTCCAGCACAGTCTGCGCAGCACTCGCCGTGCGCTCGAACAAGGAGCCTTCGCATGAGAATTCTCGGTCACGGATACCCCGGCTTCGACCTGAAGGGCGCGCGGGTCCTGATCACCGGCGCCGGTCGCGGCATCGGCCAGTCCACCGCGGAACTGTTCGCGGCCAAGGGATCCGAGGTGGTGATCGCCGACGTCGACACGGTCGCCGCCGAAACCGCCGCCGCCGCGATCGGCGCCGAGTCCTACGAGCTGGACGTGCGCTCGCGCGGCCAGTGGGACAAGGTGATCGCCGATCTCGGCCACGTCGACGTCCTGGTCAACAATGCCGGCGTCATGCCGGCGGGTTCGTTCCTCGACGAGCCGGATGTGGTGGGGCAGGCCACGATCGACATCAACGTCTGGGGCCTCATCCACGGCATGCGCTCGGTCGCGCCCGGCATGATCGAGCGCGGCCGCGGCCACATCGTCAACGTGGCCTCGCTGGCGGGCAAGATCCCGATCGCGGGTCTGGCCGTCTACAACGCGAGCAAGTTCGCCGCCGTAGGCCTTTCCGCCGCAACCCGTTTGGAGTTCGCGCCGCAGGGGGTCAGCGTCAGCTGCGTCATGCCGTCGGCCGTGCGTACTCGCCTGTCCTCCGGCCTCACCCTCGGCCACGGCATGCCCACGGTCGACCCCGAAGACGTCGCCGCCGCCATCCTGCGCACCGTCTCCACCCGCAAGGGTGAGGTAGCCGTCCCGAGCTACCTCGGCCCGATCGACCTGGCCGTGGCGGCCACCCCGGAACGCGCGATGCGCCTGGTCCGTCGCCTCATCGACGGCGACCGCGCCCTGCACCCCGCCGACGAGAAGACCCGCGCCGAATACGAAGACCAGGTCCGCTCCATCAGCTGACGCGCAACGAAAAGTGGCCCCGGAGAATATCTCCGGGGCCACTCTCAGTCGTGGGTCAGCAGGTGGTCGGGGCCGGTTCGCCGCGGAAGCGGGCCTCCACGTAGTTCCAGGCCTGGACGAAACCCGCAGCGGCCGTGGTCAAGTGCTCCGCTATCTCGTAGGGGTGGAACTCGACTTTGGCGCCCGCCTTGCAATAGCGGTCGACCACTTCCTCCACCGGCGGGAAGAAGGTCATCTCGTCGAAGCGTCCCTGCCAGATGTAGGTGGGCATGGTGGGAACGCCGTCGAAGTAGCGCAAGCTGTTCTCGCGCAACACCTGATGCGCGATCGGGCTGTCCATCAGGCTCTTCGTGGCGGCCATCTGCTCGGCGTTGCGGAACGCGCCGTGGAACAGCAGGAACCGGCGGCAGGCGTCGTGGGTGAATTCGCGGAACCACAAACCGTTTTCGTTGAGCTGGTCCGACACCGGCAGCCGGTCCGGGTATTCGCGTTCCAGGCCCATCGCGGCGGCGAACGCCAGCCCGAAACCGGGGTGCGGCGCGAACCCGAGCGCCATCGCCATCTCTTCGAGGTCGGCGGGGATGCCGCCGGCGATCGAGGCGGTGATCTTCAGATCGGGCGCGTAGGTCGGCTGCAACGCGGCCGCCCACGCGGTGGCCATCCCGCCGCCGGAGTAACCGGCCAGGGCGACAGGCGAATTGGCCAGACCGAGCTCCGACACCTTCTGCACGGCCTTGACGCTGTCCAGGGTCATCATGCCGCTGAGCCGCGCCGCACCGTAGGCCGAGGTGGGCCCGAGGTAGTCGGGCAGCGAGACCGCCCAGCCGCGCCCGATCGGCAGCATCGCGCCGACCGCGTCCTGCAATTCGCCGTTGAACAGCGAGCGCGACGGGTTGCACTGGGTGCCCAGGGAATTGATCAGCGCCTGGTAGGAGACGAGCGGCGGGTGCTCGACGCCGTTGGGCAGCAAGACGGTGGTCACGCCCATCACCGGCTTGTTCTGCGAGTTGGTGGACCGGAAGGCGACCTGCCAGCCGGTGGTGCCGACATACAGGCCGGTGTCGATCTTGCGGGCGCGCACGACGTCGCCCGGCTTCAGCTCGGCTAAATCGGCGGGCGGTGCGTAGAACACATCCGGATCCGGTGTGGGATAGAGCGGTTGAGCGTTCGCGGGCAGGCCAAGCAGGCCGACCGAGACGACGCTCAACAACAGGATCGCGATCCTGAATGGAACTCTCTGCACGGTTTTCCTTCGAATCTCGGCCGTTATCGACTTGCCGACCCCGACACGCCTCGGCAACTCGAACGGACCACCACTGCACTGGAAATCGCGGCGAACGTCATCGTTCGTCACGTGGACGGCGGGACATGTACGCACAGCCGAACCGAAGGTCGGACCGGCACACCACCTTTCGGCTCGACGACTGTGGGTTGCCACAAAAGTGGCACCATCCGCAGCGAACGTAGCGTCGCGGCTTCGGCTCCGCGCAACCGGGTCCGGCATATTGGACAATTCACAACGCATTTCCTGTGCGTTTGACCAAGATCACTAGCCACAACACCCCGCCTACGGCGTGCCATAGCCGACCGCTCTCGAAATCAGTCCCATCCCACCAAAGCGTCACCGCCGAACGGGACCTCCCGGAGCCGTCACTCGGCGTTTGCCTCAGCCGGATCCCGTTTGCTGGACAAGATCGGCGAACCGTCCGGTCGGGAGCCTGGTGGTGGCGGTCACAGTAGACCTCACATCATGCATAGTGTGTGCCCATTCACATGGAAGCAAATTGCGCAGTATGCTCAATTTCTAGAGCGCCTATTGTTCAATTCGCGCTTCGAGGGCAGGGTAAAGGGCATCAAGTGCTCAACTAAGGCGGCGCCCGATCGGTGCCGGCCGGACGGGTGGATGTATGACCGAGCTCGCGGATCACGATCTGATTCCGGCGCCGTATGACCTTGCCGACCGCTACCGCGTCGGCGCAGGCACCGTTGTTCTCACCGGGGTCCAGGCGATCGCGCGTCAACTGGTGGAACAGCACGTACGCGACCTGCGCGCCGGTCGGCGCGTCGGCACCTTCGTGTCGGGATATCAGGGCAGTCCGCTCGGCGGCGTGGACAAGATGCTGGCCGGGATGCCGAACGTGCTGACCGAGCACGACATTTCGTTCGTCCCGGGGCTGAACGAGGAGCTCGCCGCGACCTCGGTGTGGGGGAGTCAGGCCGATCTGCCCAAGGGCAGCGCCACGCACGACGGCGTGGTCGGCGTCTGGTACGGCAAGGGCCCCGGCCTCGACCGCGCCACGGATGCGTTGCGGCACGCCAACATGTACGGCGCGAACGCCAACGGCGGTGTGCTGCTGCTGGTCGGTGACGACCCGGCGTCGAAGTCCTCGACCGTGCCCGCGGTGAGCGAGCGCTCGCTGGCCGCGATGAACATCCCGGTCCTGTTCCCGCGCAACGCGCGCGAGATCATCACCATGGGCCTGCACGGCGTCGCGCTCTCGCGCGCCTCGGGTTGCCTGGTCGCGCTGAAGATCGTGGCCGACGTCGCCGACGGCGCCTGGTCGGTGGACGGCGACGCGGGCGACATCGACATCATCGTCCCCGAGATCACCTGGGAGGGACGCCCGTTCAGCTACCTGCAGCGCCCGATGGCGGCGCCGACGGACAGCGTGATCGCCGAGGCGGACCTGTACGGCCCGCGCTGGGAGATGGTCAAGGCCTACAGCACGCTCAACGACCTCGACGTCATCGAGCTGAACCCGCCGCACGCGACCCTCGGCATCGCCGCCACCGGAACCACTTTCGACGCGGTCCGGCAGGCGCTGATCGACCTCGGCGTGGACGACGACGACCTCATGCGCGCGGGCGTCCGCCTGCTGCGCATCGGCATGCCGTTTCCGATTGCGCCCGAACGGGTTCGGCAGTTCGCCAAGGGCCTGACCCGCCTGGTCGTGGTCGAGGACAAGACCGCGTTCATCGAGACCCAGATCCGGGAGATCCTGTACGGCACCGCCGAGGCCCCGGAGATCATCGGCAAGCGCGACGCCGCCGGGCGCCCGCTGTTCGGCCAGGACGGCGAGCTCACCACCGGCCGGATCACCAAGCCGCTGAGCCGCGCGCTGCACGGCTACCTGGACACGAAACGTCCACTGCCGCAGCCGCTGACGCTGTCCGTACTGCCCGCCAAGCGCGCCGCCTACTTCTGCAGCGGCTGCCCGCACAACCGCTCCACCGCGGTGCCCGCGGGCTCGCTGGCCGGCGGCGGTATCGGCTGCCACACCATGGTGACCATGTCTGGCCGGGAAGACAGCCAGGTCACCGGCCTGACCCAGATGGGCGGCGAAGGCGCGCAGTGGATCGGCCAGGCGCCGTTCACCGACGTACCCCACCTGTTCCAGAACATCGGCGACGGAACGTTTTTCCACTCCGGCCAGCTCGCCGTGCAGGCGTGCGTCGCCGCCGGTGTGAACATCACCTACAAGCTGCTCTACAACGACGTCGTCGCGATGACCGGCGCGCAGGACGCGGAGGGCGCGCTCGCCGTGCCCATGCTGACGCACAAGCTGACCACCGAGGGCGTCGCGCAGATCATCATCTGCGCCGACGAGCCGAAGAAGTACCGCAAGCGCGACCTCGCCCCCGGCACCCGTCTGTGGCACCGTGATCGGCTCGACGAGGCCCAGCGCGCGCTGCGTGAGGTACCCGGCGTCACCGTGCTCATCTACGACCAGCACTGCGCCGCCGACGCGCGCAGGCAGCGCAAGCGCGGCACCCTGCCGACCCGCCGGACCCGCGTGGTGATCAACGAGGCGGTGTGCGAGGGCTGCGGTGACTGCGGCGTCAAGAGCAACTGCCTGTCCGTGCAGCCGGTGGACACCGAGTTCGGCCGCAAGACCCGCATCGATCAGACCTCCTGCAACACCGACTACACCTGCATGGACGGCGACTGCCCGTCCTTCGTCACGGTGGAACTGCCGGACCCGGCAAAGGCCAAGAAGCGCAAGGCGATCCAGCGTCCGACCCCGCCGGTGCTGCCCGATCTCGCGCAGCCCGCGCTGAGCACGACGCAGAACGTCTTTCTGGCCGGCATCGGCGGCACCGGCATCGTCACCGTCAATCAGGTGCTGGCCACCGCCGCGCTGCGGGCCGGTTACGAGGTGGCCAGCCTGGACCAGATCGGCCTGAGCCAGAAGGCCGGACCGGTGGTCTCGCACTTGCGTTTCGCCAGTGGGGAATTGGAGCCCGCGAACCGGCTGACCCCGGGTTCGGCGGACTGCATCGTGGCGTTCGACCTGCTGACCGCCACGGACAACAAGAACCTGGCCTACGGCTCGAAGACGAACACGCTGTCGGTCGCGTCCACCAGTCAGACCCCGACCGGGGACATGGTCTACGACAAGGCCGTCGAGTACCCGGAGACGCCAGCGCTGCTCGCGCGGCTCGAGCAGGCCTCCCGGGAGGTGCGCTCGTTCGACGCGCTCGCCGCCGCCGAGGTGCTGTTCGGCAACACCGCGGCCGCCAACTTCCTGATGGTCGGCGCCGCCTACGAACTCGGCGGCCTGCGCATTCCCGCGGCGTCGATCGAGGAGGCCATCGAGATCAACGGGGTCGCCGTGAACGCCAACATCGCGGCGTTCCGCTGGGGCCGGGTCGCGGTCGCCCGACCGGACGAGTTCGCCGCCGCGGCGGGGCGCCCGGAGCGCAAGCGCGCCGAAATCAAGGTTCCGGCCGATCTTTTCGACGGTCTGACCGCCACGGGTGAGACCAAGCGGCTCGTCGAACTGCGGGCCGGGGAGCTGATCGGGTTCCAGGGTGTCCGCGTGGCCCGCGACTATGTCCGGACCGTGCAACACATTTGGGCTGCGCAGCAGCGCGTCACCGACCGCACCGAGTTCAGCGAGCAGGTCGCGCGTGGCCTGTACAAGTTCACCGCCTACAAGGACGAGTACGAGGTGGCCCGCCGCCTGGTCGACCCGGCCTTCCTGGACGAGGTCGCGGGTCAGCTGCCCGAAGGGGCGAACCTCACCTACAAGCTGCACCCGCCGGTGCTGCGGGCGATGGGCCGCAAGAAGAAGATCGGCATCGGACCGCGCGGGCATCTCGCGCTCAAGGTGCTGGCCAAGGGAAAGCGGTTGCGCGGCACCAAGTTCGATTTCTTCGGTTACGCCCACGTCCGCCGGGTCGAGCGGGCTCTGCTCGCGCACTACACCGGCATGGTGACGACGCTCGCGGACACGCTCGACGAGGCGGGCTACGACCGCGCGGTCCAGGCCGCCGCCCTCGCCGACACCGTGCGTGGCTACGAGGACATCAAGCTGGCGAACGTGGAGATCTACCGAAACAGCCTGCGCGAGCTCGGTATCGAGCCGCCGGCGGTGGAAACGAACGGCGCGGCTGGGCAGTAGACCGCGCGCCTGGTCGAGCGTAAGGCCACGCTCCCGGGCACATGGGAAGCGGCCCGCAACTACGGTTGCGGGCCGCTTTCGCATTGGCGGGGAAGGGGTTACGACCGCCGCGGCATCACGGTGTAGCTGAACGAGATCACGAAGTCGATCGCGAGGATCAGCCCCCAGGGAGCCAGCACGCCCCACAGCGGCGTGGTGCGATCGAGGTCGCCGACCAGCAGCGTGAACAGGCCGAGCACGATGGCCGCCACCGTGTAGGCGAGCAGATGCTTGAACCACTGCACCCGCTCCCGCGCGGCATGCGCACGTCCCGCCTTCGGCGGCCGCACGGGTGCCGGCCCGCCGGCGAACCGATGCGCGAACCGCTGATCGGCCCAGTCGATCATCTGCGGGCCGAAGGCGATCGACACGCCGATATAGATCGCCGCCAGCCCGTGCGTGAGCGATGCCTCGCCGCCGCGCCGCAGGTCGATCACCGACGCGGCGAGCAACACGACATCCACCAGCGGAACGCTGGCGAGCAGCACGTTGCTCAGCCGCCGCGCCGAGGTCAGGTAGCGGACCGCGAGCCCGAGCAGGAGCAACACCCAGAACCCGACCTCGCAGCCGACGATCAGCGCAATCACTGGAAATCTCCTTTTTCGCACGGTCGAGTTTAATAAAATATAACACGACTGTGCGAAAATGAGTCATGCCGAAGATCGTGGACCACCAGACCCGCCGCGTGGAGCTCGCCGAGGCGGTCTGGCGGGTCATCGCCCGCGACGGCGTCGACGAGATCTCCATCCGCTCGGTGGCCACCGAAGCAGGCTGGTCCTCCGGCGCGCTCCGCCACTACTTCGCCACCCGCGCCGAGCTGCTCGCCTTCACCTGCGAGGACGTGATCACCCGGGTCACCGCCCGGATCGCGGCCCTGCCGCGCACCGGTTCCGTGCGGGACATCGTGCGCGCCATCCTGCACGAGACGATGCCCCTCGACGAACGCCGAATCACCGAGTGCTCCATCGCCTTTTCCTTCGTCGTCCTCGGCCTGGCCAACCCCCAGCTCGCGGAGGTCCAGCGCAGGCACTTCGGCCAGATGTACGACCTGTGCCGCGGCCTCGTCGCGGACCTGTCGGCGAGAGACGCACTGGCCGAACAGGTTTCCGACCACGACCTGGTCGCGCAACGTCTACACGCCCTGATCGACGGCCTGAGCCTGCAACGCCTGGCCGGCCACCTCACCTCGCCCGAGGTGATCGCCCGGCTCGACGCGTTCCTGGACGAGATCATCGTCGGATGACCGGCCGAATGTAGTGCGGAACCGCGTTGCCGCACGGTGGGATTGGCTGACACCCCGGCTTGATGATAGCTATGTGGCATGAATGAGTAGCTATCGCAACAACTTACGGCCATCCTTCTATGAAGGCTGGTAGCGATCTCTTTCAAAACTGTTGCCTCGATATGGAACCGATCGGACGGTTCACGCGTCCAACCAGATAACTAGGAACAGTAGGGGAGGCTCGGCCGTTCGGGATCGGCGGTCGCAGCAGACTACGGAGGGGGATTCGCGAGAGTCGGCCGGCGCCACGGCTGACCGACATGGCTTGACGACACCGCACACTGCGGCACCCAGGATCGGGTGCACTTACCAGTGCGCCAATCGAAGTAAGTGGGGGGTTCCTTGAACACTGCGCAACTGAGCTGGGGCATCGAAACGATGGCCAAGCCGAACGCATTCGTGCATCCGAGTCTGCGCGACTATCTGGATCCGACGAACGGGCCGTGTGGGAGCTTGTTCCCGCCGGGCTTTCAGTTGGAGTTCGCCGACTACGACGAACTCACCGCACGCGGTGACATCGACGGTGCGCCGATCGTGCTACCGGTCAACTCGGAGCATCAGGCCGAAAAACTGAGGTCGATCCGGTCGATACATGCGATGGGACTGATCGTCGCGGTCACCAACGATGTGACCGGGCACTCGACTTACTTCGCGATTCGCGCCGGCGCCAACTTCGTGATCAACATCGCGATATCCGGTGAGCGGCAAGCGGAGATCCTGCGCGCGCAACTTCTTGACCATGCACGACCGGTTGTCGAGAACCAGCGCCCGCCGATGCGTGGCGTGGCGCTGAACCATGACTCGAACATCCGGAGGACGGAATCCGCGAGAAGGCCTGATCTCAAATCCGCCCCCAGGGATATCCCGCGGCCCGGCGCGCAGAACGGCCGAGGTGTGTTGGACGAATTCGACACGCGGCTGTTGCGAATGCTGCGCACGTCGATGACTGTCGCCGAGATCGCGCGGCTCAACTATCTTTCGGAGCGGTCGATGTATCGACGCATCCGGAATCTGTATGACACCCTGGGCGTCGAAAGCCGCGCCGAACTGGTCAAAGCGGAGCACCGAGGCGCTTCGTCCCCGCCACTTGCCATGCTGCGCGGCTGACCGGTGGCTATTGGTATGCCCGCGAAGGGATTTCATGGAATCAGCCGTCGCGACCTCCTTCGGACGGCCGGAGTCGTTGCTGCCGCGATGATTCCAGTTGCCTGCGGCTCCTCCGCCAACCCGGGGGTGGGTCCCGATCTGACGGGACTCGATGCGACTGTCCGTCCTCAAGATGATTTGTACCGGCATACCAATGGACAGTGGCTGCGTGCGTACAAGCTACCGGACGACCAACCGGTGTGCAGTGCGATGACCGACGCGATGCACCGGGTCGAGCGGCAGCTCAGAGATATCATCGAAGGCATCCGCGAGCCGGTGCCCGCGACGGCGGAACAGCAGATCCGGGACCTGTACGCGGCCTGCTTGGACAACTCGGCTATCGAGCGGCTCGGAATGACTCCGCTTGCCGACCTCTTCGCCGACATCGATGCGGCGGAGACGAAGTCCGAATTGGCACGGGTCATGGGAAGACTGCCGATCCCCGGTCTGATCGCGATGTACGTCGACATCGATCGGAAGGACTCGCGCCGCTACCTCGCTACCCTTGCTCAGTCCGGGCTCGGCATGGACAGCCGATATTACCGAGATCCTGAGTTCAGCACCCATCTCGACGCCTATCGCAGGTATCTGGAGCGCATAGCCGGTGCAAGCGGCCTTGCCGATCCTGCGGGGATGTCGATGCGGGTGGTCGAACTGGAGCGGCGATTGGCCATGGCCCACTGCGATGCTGTGCAGGACCAGGACGCGGCGGCGACCTACAACCTGCTGAGCTGGTCCGAATTACGCGGGTTGGCAACAGATTTCGACTTCGATGCCTGGTTGTCCGGGCAGACCACGCAGCCGCTGGAGCTATTCGCGCGCGTCGTCGTGCGTCAGCCCTCGTTCGTGGCCGCCGCCGGAGCGCTCTGGGCCGGCGTCGATCTCGCCCAGTGGCGTGAATACCTCCGCCTGAATGTTATTCAGGGGTTCTCCAGGTTTCTGCCCGAGGCGATCGCCACTGCGAATTTCGACTTTCGGCACCGATTCATGGGTGGTACGGATCGGCCGGACCAGCCGTGGCAGCGCGCGATCGCCACGGTCAACGCTGAGCTGGGGCCGCAGTTGGGAAAGCTGTATGTGGCCAAGCACTTTCCGCCCGCGGCCAAGGACCGGATGCACGATCTGGTCGAGGATCTGCTGGTGGCTTACCGTGCACATTTTCGCGAGTCGTCCTGGATGTCGGAGGCCACCCGCGCCCGCGCCATTGCCAAACTCGACAAGATCGAGACGCTGATCGGCGGTCCGGACCGATGGCCCGACTATTCGAGTGTGCCGATCACACCGGACAGGTTGATCGAATCGCTCAGGGCGGTCCGCGATTTCACCGCACGACGGCAGTTCGAGCGGCTCTCCACTGCGGTCGACAAGAGCGAATGGACGACGACCCCGCAAACTGTCAACGCCTTCTACACCCCGACATCGAATCAGATCGTTTTCCCCGCGGCCTTCCTACAGCCGCCGTACTTCGACAAGGACGCAGACCCGGCGGCGAACTACGGTGCGATCGGCGCGATCATCGGACACGAGATCGGTCACGGGTTCGACGACCAAGGGTCTGAATACGATGGTGACGGCAACCTGTCCGATTGGTGGGCTCCCGCGGACCGCGCGGCGTTCGACGCGAAGACCAGGCACCTGGTCGGCCAATACGACGGGCTGGTCCCCGAGGGCTTCGATGCTGCGCACCATGTCGACGGACGGTTGACCGTGAGCGAGAACTTGGCGGATTTGCTGGGTCTGCAGGTGGCGGTCGCCGCCTACCGCCGCGCGGCGCAACGCCGTGGCGAACCGCCGGAGTTCCGTACCCTGTTCCTGTCGTGGGCGAGATGCTGGCGGATGAAACAGACAGACCAGTTCGCCGTGGCCGCGCTGGCGGCGAACACCCACGCACCTGCGGAATTCCGTACCAACCAGATCGTGCGCAACATCCCTGAGTTCTACTCGGCCTTCGAGGTCGCGCACGGGGATCGGCTGTTCTTGCCCGAGGAACAGCGGCTCGCACTGTGAATCTCTTGATCCGCAACTACAACGATGACAAGGACCTGATCATGCAATCCGATTATGTCGACTACCTGACCTGGGACGAGCAGCACAATGTCGCCTACCTTGCGCTCCGTCCGAACAACTCCGGAACTCGCCGAGTCGCCCGAACTCTGCAGGTGTGCGATGAGGCCGGCGACGAGGTTGTGGCCGCTCTCGATTTCGGTGCGGACGGCGAGCTCATGGGCATCGAACTGTTGAACGCGGCCACCCAGCTGGGCGCGGCGCTCAAGGCGTCGGCACGCGAGCAGCAGGCGAACACCTGATCCGCGTTTCACCGTGAACCGCAACACGTTAGACGGCTACGTACTCGAGTAGACCGACTGACTCGAGGAGAGAAATGGCCACCACCGCAGCACGTCAGGAGCCTGACGTTCGCCCGAAGCGGGATCAACCGTCCCTGGCGGAGGTCACCGCCGTCGAACTGTCCAGGATGCGCCGGGGTTTCATCGGCTGGTTCGTCGTCCTGGTGCCCTTCGTGATCACGGTTCCGCTGTATCCGATGTCGCTGGCCTCGCCAGAAGGGCAGTCCGGCCATACCTGGACGGTATTCCGTGATGTTGCCCTGGAGGGTTGGGGCGTTCTGATCCCGATGACTGCCGCGCTATTGGCCGCGCTCTCCGTGCGAGCGGATCAGGACGCCTGGCGGCTGCTTTTCTCCTACGCTGTGCCGCGGACCAAATATCTGCTCGGCAAGTATTTCGCCTTGGCCGCGCTGTCGGCCGTTTCGACGACTCTGCTGGCCGTTTTGCTGTGTGGCGGTGCGGCTCTGAGCGGGCGGCTGGGCACCAGCTTCTCGACGATCGTCGGCGCGTGCTTTCTGCCGTGGCTGGCCGGATTGGGCTGCGCCGCAGTGGCTCTGGTCGTCTCGATGATGTGGGGACTCGGCCCGACCATCGCGGTGGGCGTTGTCGGCATGATGAGCGGGATGCTCATTGCGGACAAGAGCTGGTGGATGGCGGTGCCGTTTGCCTGGCCGATGCGCGTCATCTTGCCGTTGGCCGGAATCGGACCCAACGGCGTTCCGCTCCCCGCGGACAGCCCGGTCCGGGACCACGGAGTCATTCTGCCTGCGATAGCGCTGTCGATCGGGCTGGCGGTCGTGGTTCTCGCTCTCGGCTCGTTCCACATCAAGCGCAAGGAGATCTGACCATGCTCGCACTGGAAGTGTCGCAGCTGCACAAGCACTACGGGAAACACCGCGCCCTCGACGGTGTCGAGCTTTCCGTCCACTCGGGTGAGGTCTACGGGCTGCTCGGTCCGAACGGTGCGGGCAAGTCCACTGTGATGAAGACGATTCTCGGCTTGCAGCGCCCGTCCAGCGGAACCATCCGGCTGTTCGACCAGCCGTACGACCGTGCGCAGCTCGTCGATGTCGGCGCGCTGATCGAGACGCCGGGGCTGTGGCCGAAGCTGGATGCGTTGACGCACCTGCGTATTCACGCGAAATTGCGTGGCGTGCCCGAGCAGTGGATCGACGAGACATTGGCGGCTGTGCAGCTGACCGACGTCCGCAACCGCAAGGTGCAGGCCTTCTCTCTGGGCATGCGCTGGCGCCTTGGTATCGCCATCGCCTTATTGGCGCGGCCGAGACTGCTGCTGCTCGACGAACCGACGAACGGTCTGGATCCGGTCGGGATCCGGGAGATGCGGGGCATCATTCGATCCCTCGCCGCCAACGGAACGACGGTCTTCATCTCCAGCCACCAATTGTCGGAGATCGCCCAGGTGTGTGACCGTGTCGCTGTTCTGGTCGCGGGCAAGACACGCTACGAGGGCACGCTCGATGGCATCGCGGGCGATGGCGATCTCGAGGAAGGGTTCTTCCGCATCCTCGAATCGAGCGGTTCGCACATCCGCTGAAGCACCACAACACAGTGCCGGGTGAGAGCGATCCGAACGATGCTGTCGGATCGCTCCGCACTCCCGTTCTGGTTAGCCGTCCCGAAACTGCCGTCGGTCTGCTGCTGCGCGATCAGGAACCCCATGGCCCGCACCGGAATCGGTCGTTCGGACAGCGCCAACCGGGTGCATCCGCGCAGCAGGGTGGCGAGTGCGTCGAGATCGTAGCGACGAATCGCCAATACCAGCAGGGAATCGAGCACGACAGCCCATTCCGTGATGAGTGCACCGGATGCGTCGATGGAATCGAGATCGCGCCAGTGCACCGGATCGGCGCACAGCAGGTCGGTAGCTGTCAGCAGCCGCGTATTCGGCTCTTGCGCTGCGGATTCCAGGTCTCCGACAAAGCAGTCGGGTGTGGCGTTGGCCGCCAGCCACGCTTGGGCCGCAGCCAGCGATCGGATCGCCGCCCTGCGGAACGAATCAGGGTATTCGAGCATGGTGCCGCTCGCGTTCTGCCACGGCCATCGCCGCGACCATCGTGGTGTGGTGACAAGTGCCGAACGCGTAGGCCTCGGCTACCTCGGCGCGCAGCCCCGACCATCGGACCGGGTCGAACAACGGACCAGGCACCGCGCCCTCGGACAGCCTGTGCCGTGCCAAGGAGTCCCATCCGTGCGCGGTGATCGTGCAGTCACCGGGATGTACCGCGTGCAGGGACAACAGCAGCTCGCCGGCCAGATCCATGTCCCCTAGCGCGAGATAGGTTCCGAGCAGGGTCCGCATCGTGTCGATGAGCTCCGGGTCGATATGCATCGACCTGGCAGCGAAATCCGTTGCGTAGAACACGACATGGGTCAGCGCATAGACCTCGTCGTCGCGTAGGTAGAGCGGATCAGGTCCGGCGGTGACGATGGTCCGCGAGAGCAGATCCGCTGTCGACGGCAACGAGTTCGGGAACTGACCGAGCTCGAGTACATACCGCAACTCCAGCAGGCTGAGCGGTGTGCGCCAAGTGCCGTTCCATCCGCCACAGCCGGTCGTGAGAACGGTCCGCACCCGCTCGGCGGCAGTCGGCACCGGCCGGCCGAGGTCGGCGAGCAGCGCGACCAAATAAGCACGGTACGGAAACTTTTCGTCTCCGCGGCCCAACGCGGCATGGAAGGACTCGGCGGAAACCAGGGTATAGGCGAGTTCGAGCGCGCCATCGATGAGCGGATGGTCGTGTCGTTCCCCGCGGCGCAGAATTCGGCACAGCACAAGCAGTTCGAGCACGGTGCCCTCGCGAAATTGCCGGGGTGGCAGGAACCGATCCCAGTGCACTGGGTCGAACCAGCGGAGATTGGCGGCGAGCCAGTCCAACGCGGTATCGAGCAGCGGTGTTGTCGCGGCAGTCTCGATCCGGACCTGTGGCGGCCAAACGGGGAAGCCGCCCACCTGGCCGCGCAGCTCCGCCGGTGGATGTGTGCCGTTCACCCTCACCGTCCGATCTTGACGCGGATGCCGATCGCGAAGAACAGCGCCAAGGACACCAGCACCAGCACGTCGACCGCGACCGGAACCAAGGCTTGTTCCGTGCCGACCAGTACCTGCCTGCCCGCATCGACCAGGTAGGTCAGTGGGTTGATCCGGATCACGGCCGACAGCCAGCTCGGCACGCCCGCGGGCTGAAATACTGACCCGGACAGGAAAAGCATTGGCAGCATGGCCATTTGCACACTGGCCTGTAGTGTCTGGATTTGCCGCAGCGTGGTGGCCAGGAACAGCCCGAACAGACTGAACACGGCGGATCCGAACAGGTAGATCACGGCCGCGATCGCGATCTGCGCGAAGGTCGGCGACAACCCGAAGATCGGGGCACACAGCAAGAGCAGCAGGCTCTGCACACCGACGACGATCCCGGTGCTGACGACTTTCCCCATCGGCAGGCACATACGAGGCACCGGGGCGACGGTCATCTCGCGCAGGACGCCGAATTCACGGTCCCAGGCGTAGGACAATCCGGTGGCGACGCCGACTGTCGCCACCTGAATGGCGATGATCCCCGGCAGGATGTACGCACTGAACGACACCTGACCCACGGAGCCGACCATCGCATCGAAGCCGACGGCATAGATCGCGATGAAGAACAGCAACTGGGCCGCGTTGCTGATCAGCAGACCGGGTCGACGAATTTGGCGCTGCAGGTCCCGGTTCGCGATCACCCAGACGGCGCGGGCGCTGCTGATCATCGAGCGCTCCGGCACGTAGCCCGTCGGCTCCGTCACATCCGATGCGGTCACGAGATGTCCCTTCCGGTGGGCATGGTCGCGGCCGCATAGACATCGTCCATCGACGGGTTGTGCACGGTAACGCTCAGGACTGGCAGGTCGAGAACGCGCACGATGTCGGCCACCCGCCGATCAGGTTCAGCGCAACGAATTTCCAGTTCGGTGAATCCGGTGATCACCTCGAAACCCGCCGCACGCAGCTGCGCGGCGGCCACCGCGTCGTCGTAGGTCCGCAGCTGCACGCACGAGGCATGCAATTCGTCCTTCAGATCTACCGGCGAACCCGATCGGCCGATCCGGCCGCCGGACATGATCACGATCTCATCGGCATATTCGGCCTCGTCCAGGTAGTGCGTGGAATAGAGAGTGGTGACGCCGAGTTCGTCGCGCATGCGAAGCAGATCGCGCCAGACCACGCGACGGGATCGTGGGTCGAGACCTGTCGTCGGCTCGTCGAGGATGAGCAGCCCCGGCCGATGCAATAGGGCGCGGACCAGCTCCACGCGTCGCGCGGTCCCGCCGGAGAGCCGCTCGATCGCGGTCCGTCGTTGGTCGGTCAGGTCGAGCATGGCCAGCAGCCGATCGATCTGGTTGGCGGCATCGGTGCGGCGCATGCCGAAAAGCCGTGCGTGGAACCAGAGGTTCTGCTCGACGGTCAACTCCTTGTCCAGCGTCCGTTCCTGGAACACCAGACCGAGGTGGGCGCGGGCACGCATCGGTGCCGTTCGCACATCGCTGCCGAAGATGCGGACGGTTCCGGATTCGGGTTTGGCCGCGGTGGAGAGCACGGAGAGCAGACTCGACTTACCCGCACCGTTCGGGCCGAGCAGTGCGGTCAGCCGGCCGGGGACCGAGCTGAGTGAAACCGAGTCGACGGCAAGGGTGCCGCCGTAGCGAACGACGATATCGGCGAGCTCGAAAGCATTGTGGGACATGAGTGCGACCTTTCTCAGCTCAGGGCGAGGACGCGATCCCACGGATGCCGCGACATGTCGGGAGCGGCGCCCAGCAGGCCGGACGGGATCACCGACAGCAGCGCGCAGGCAACACCCGCCGCGCCCTCGAGCAGTCCGGCGACGTCGAGCAGCTTGAATTCGGTCGGCCCTGGCGCCGACCGGGGATACCGCATCGGATGACGAAAGACGAAGGGAGCGTCCGGATCTGCCATTTCCAGGATGGTGTCGGCGAGCCGGGACTTCGCCGCGAGCAAGACCTCGTCCTGCTCGGCGGTGCCGATTCGATGGACCACCTGGAGCAAGCCGGCGTAGCCATGGCATACGGCCGGCCCGGTGAGGGTCCATTCGGATTCGTCTCGGGCAAGGGCATCATGCAGTGCCCGGATCGCACGCGTCCGCCATTCGGGGACGTCGAGGGTTTGGCCCGCGTGGTGGATCGCGGCCGCGACTCCCGGCGCGCCGTAGCACCACGCAGTCCGCGCGTACAGGTTTCCCGTTGGGGTAATTGCGATTTCGTCGTCGAAGCCGACTCGGCACGGCCAAAACGTGCCCTGGTCGTCGGTGCGGATCCATCGAATCAGCCACTCCACCATGCGGGTCAGCGCCGCGCGCTGTCCCGGCACCTCGTGCCCACGGCGCAGGGCCAGCGACAGCACGGTCACCGGACCGGGAATCCCGTGTGCTAGACCGAGATTGAAGTCGCCGCGGGGATAGTCCAGACGATCTTGTTCGACCGCTTGCAGCTCCGCGGGAACCCACCAGCCGGGCACCAGGTGCCCATCGACGGTGATCGGCTCGCTGATGGCAACCAGATGCCGCAGTGTTTCCCGCAGCGCGCGCTCGACCTGTGCGTCGTTCTCGACGGGATCCTCGATGGAATCGAGCAATAGCCTTGCCGTGCCGGACAATCCGTTGACGATGTCGTAGGACTCCCACGAGACGCCCGGCTCGCGGCGAGCCCGGAACCCGTCCAGCCTGCTCAGCTGATCGTCGGCAAGCCAGGCGGCCAGTTTGCGCCGTAGACCGGGATAGTGGCCCTCGCAGTTCTGCGTGGCGGCCAGCAGCGACGCGGGTCCCGCGTACAGTCCTCGGCTCGGCTCACTGGACATCGCCGCGCCCGCTGCTTGCACATGCTGGTGCGTGAAACTCGACCAGGCGGAACTGGTCCTGGCCAACTCCGCATAGAACGTCGCGATGCCGGGCAGGCCGTTCGACAGGGTCATCGGCCCCCACATCCCCGCGTCATAGATGGGGTCGCGATTGTCCCGATGCCCCGCGATGTCCGCGATCGCAGCGGGATCGGCGAGTCGTTCGGCGACGAGGGTGACGGCTTCGGCCGCTCGGTCGGCCACCGAGATCTGTTGCTGCTGTGTGGCGTTGGTCATCGCGCGTGCTTTCTCCTGTTGAAGTTGTCTTGCACCGCACCGCGCGCGATGGCAACGGCCGACCGCTCCCGGTCGCTGTCCCCACCGAAGAGCCGATTGCAGGTCATATGCATCAGGCTGCCGATCAACCGCTGATGTCTGGTGCGTGTGCTCGTCAATGCCGAGCGCAGCTCGCGGACGGCCGCGTCACGTGCCTGGAGCGCATCGATGGCCGCCGCACCGTGCGGATCGGCGCGCAGCACCGGCCACTGGCCGTATGGATCGATGAGCCCGCGCCAGCGCTGCGCGGCAACCCGATACGCGTCCGGCAGATCGTTGCGCGACCCCGTCATCGACAGCCATGCCATCGCCGCGTCATCGCCCCATCGGTCGCCGTGCGTGGCACTCGGTTCGGGCCGGCCGAAGGCTGCGGCCAGTGCGGCGACCGAGGCGGCCGCGAAGGTGTCGAGCGAGTGCTCGCACGAAGGATCCTCGACCAGATTCAGGAATCGGATCGCGGCCAGGCTGTCGGCCTCGAACACCCGCTCCGCCGCAGCCATCGCCGCCTCGCCGCCGTATCGCTCGACCTCGGCGTCGTACTGGTTTACCCGATGGGTTCGAATCAGTCCGCCGTGCTGCAGGCTGTCGAGTTTCCGGCCGATTGCCTGCGCGGCGCCTCCCCAGAGGTCGTGCGGCTCGCCGTGGAACCGAACGCGAAGGTGGGCCCCGTTCGGGTCGGTGTATCGGATGAAAAACCAACGGTCGCAACCCTGTGCACGGGCCTGCTCGGCCAGCTCGGGTAGCTGGGTTCGGATGAAGTCGCTCTGCGACGACGACGGCAGATATAGCTCGAGGAAGAGCCAGTCGCTGCCGAGTCCGGCCGGCGTCCGTTCCGTCTCGGTGTAACCGCCGTGCGCCGTGCGTGCAGGCCGCGTGTCGCGGCGCGACAGCGGGACGACGATCTCCATTGCGTGTCCGTCGATGCCGTCATAGTTGTCTTCGTCGCCGGGCACTTCGTGCGCGACGATCGCCGGATCCTTGCGCAGCTCGTCGCACAGCAGCTCGAGATGCGCCGGATCGGTGAGGTCGAACAGCAGCCGCTGATCCATCTGCACGGCCAGGATTCGCTTCGGCACTCGCCATTCGCGGCGCCACCGCCGCACTGCCGCGGCGAAGTCTCGCTCGGGAACTCCGGTGAGCACGTCCATCCGCCACACCGCGGGCGCGAGCACGATCCGGCCGTGCCGGACGCGCGGTACGAACGGCAGCTCCGCCAGACCGGCCCAGGTCCACGGCTCCCACAGTCGCTGCCCCTCCAGGCTGATCTCCCACAGCAGCCGGGAGACGTTGGGCGCCTGGGTCATCGGACTGATCATGTTGTCCAATACCGGGACGATCTCGCGGCCGGTCGGCAGATGTACCGCACACATCCGCTCCGTCGTCGCGCCGATGGCGACGTCGGCAAGCGCGAGCTCATCGATCCCCGTGGCATCGGACAGGCCGACGCTGATCCGTTTGCCGCTGTGCGCCATGGTGTTGGTGAGGTTCGCGGCCTTGCCGGATCGTGGCATGAAACTCAGGTCGACGCGCATCGCGTCGGTGATGTGCACGGGGACGGCACGAGATTCCGCGGCGGCGGTGGCGCGGACGTCGGGTGCGAGCAGATCGGCGAAGCGGGCCAGCGTCGCCCCGGCTTGATGCGACCCAGGACTCGGCGCGAGCACGATGCGAAAGTCCCCGGCGGACAACGCGTCCAGTGAGGGCGCGATGACGTGAAAGGTGATCTCGCATGAGTTAGGCACATCGACGGCGGGTGTTTCCTCGGTGATCAGCTCATCGATCATGGCGTCGGTCAATTCGACCTCGACGGCGCCGTCGCGCAGCGCGTTCCCGATCAGCCGGTGCAGCAGGCGAATGCGAGCAGGATCGCGGGGAATCGTCTGATCCGGCGCCGCCTCGTCACCGGTCGGCCAGCTGTATCCGGCCGGTGCGCCCAATCCGCGTGCGGGGTCGAGCAATTCGCGAATCCCGACCAGCCGATCGCTGCCGTAGCGTTCGAGGAACTTCTCGTGATAGTCGCGCAGCGCGACGAGGCCGAGCTTGTTCGCCGACATCCGCCACATCAACTCGGCGGCGCGCTCGATGTCGGCGCGCACCTCGTTGGGCAGCTTGATATCGATGTCCAGCGTGGTGTCGATGTGCAGCGGTGTTTCGTAGTCGTAGAGCCGGTTCGCGATCTCGGCGGTCGAGACCAGCTGAGCGGTACCGGGACCGAGCGGCGATTGATCGCCGGTCTTCCTGAGGTCATCGATCTCGCGTAGCGCTCGCAGTGCCGCGCTGATCGGCTCGGCGGGCTGGTCGACCGCGGCGAGGACGTCGATCACATGGCACAGCGCGTCGCTGCCATCCAGCGGCGGGCGCAGATCGGTGAGCAGGAACTCCTGCTCCACCAACCGGCCGATCAATTGCACGGCGCGCTGTGGCGGCGCACCGAAACGTGCCGCGGTCGCTGCCGTGAGTTCGTCGACGGGGATGGTTCGTCCGGCCTCGCGCAGGACCATGTCGACTACGGGCGAATTCCGCACCGAGACGACCGCCCTGGTCGCACCGTTCAAGGGCGCGCCGAGTGGGGACGGGCAGTCGAGGACAACGCGGTCACCGCGGTGGGTCAACGCGGGGTGGGCGCGAACCCGCAGGCTCGGCAGCAACTCCGGGATGGCCTGCAACTCGTGGACGACGCCGAGCAGCCACTGCATATCGGCGTGGGTCCTGGTGCGGTGGCCGGTTCCGCGATCGAGCTTCGCCGACGAGTCGAAGCGCCCGCCCGCGACACCGGAGAAGACGCCGAACGGCGTCGGCCGGGTGCGCCGTCTGATGTCGTAACGCAGCACGGCCAGCGCGGCGCGGCGCAGCTGGGCTGCTTTGATCCCCTCCAGCTCACCACGGTGCACCCGGTCGAGCAAGCCACCGAGGCTTGGCGTGGCCAGCGTGATCGCGGCCCGCAGCGTCGCGTCTGCCGCACCGGCCCGTACGACGTCGGGATGGCTACCCCCGGTCGGTACACCACGGTCACCGACCGCCAGCGGGGCCCGGAGCAGAAAGACATCCCAGGCCCGAAAAATCGAATCCGACACCAGCCCAATTCCTTTGCAATGTTCGACAGCGTGGCGCCCGGGCTGGGCACTGCCACCCAGCCCGGACATCCGACTCAACAGCAGTGGCTGCAGCCACTTCCGCCGCCCGAGCTGGTGCAGCCGGGGGTGCAGTAGGACCAGCTGGTAACGGCCGCATTGCCCTGGATGTTGCCGACACCCACCTGGATGTCGAGGTCGAACAGGTCGACAGTCTCGACTGTCTGCACCGGTTCCATGGTCGCCGTGCTCACGGTGTTCTCCTTCGGATGCTGTGCACGGCCGATCTGACGACTCGGCCGAGGGAGGCCCAGTGTTTGTTCCCCCGGTATCGAGACAAGCAGCGCGGACCCGCTCGGACAACGACGTGACCTGTATCTGGCAGCCCACGGGAGGCTGCCAAGGTGCGCTGATCAACGCGCGGACGAAGGTTTTTGCCATCCGGGTTGAACCGTTCGGCGCGCACACGCTACACACGACTGTGTGGACACGGACGAAGCACTGCTGGCCGCGGTGGCCAGGGGGGATCAGGCATGCTTGCGTGCGCTCTACGACAGGCATGCACCTGCGATGTTGCGGGTGGTGCGCCGGATGACGGCGCAGAGCGGGGTGGCGGAGGAGATCCTGCAGGAGACCTGGCTCGCCGTCTGGCGTTCGGCGGACAGTTTCCGTGGTGAGTCGTCCGCCCGCGGCTGGCTGTTCGGCGTCGCCAAACGCCAGGCGCACAACTATCTGCGCAAGTCCGTGCTCGTCACGGTCGACATCGACGAGACGGCGGAGATGTCCGATCAAGCGGGCACCGTCGAGGACATCGTCCTCGCCAACGCCGCCCGCACCGAGCTGGCCGTCGGCATCCGTGACCTGCCCGAACACCTGCGCGAGGTGCTGCTGCTCGTGCTGGTCGACGATATGTCCTACCCGGACGTCGCGGCGATTCTCGGCATCCCGGTCGGCACGGTGAAGAGCCGAATGTCGCACGCACGCAAGCGACTTGCGTTGGCGTTGGCCGGAACCACCGCCGACCTGTCCACCCGATACGGAGGCGAGAAATGAGCACCCCGAATTCCTTCGGTCCGCACCTGTCGGACGACCAACTGGTCGACGGGCGCGACGACGCCGCGAGAGCGCACCTGAACGGCTGCGCCCAGTGCCGGGCACGGGCCGAGGGTTGGCAGAACGTGGCAGTCGCCGCGCGGCAGGTTTCCGCCGAATTGGTGGGCGCCATCCGCACGCCCTCGTTCGACAGCTTGCTCGGCGATGCCGTCGGCATGCCGTGGGCCGCCCCGGCCGAAGTGGCGCGGCCGGGGCGGCGCGGTTCACTGCTGCTCGCCGCGGCACTGGCGCGTACCCAGGCGCGGCTGCTGCCGCGTGCGTTGGTCCCGCTGACCGTGCTCGGCTTCGCGTGCTGCTTGGTCCTTGCTGTGCTCGCGAAGCAAAGTGATACTGCTCCAACGGTTTTCGGGCTTGCAGTCACCCTCATGTTCCAGCTCGGAACATTGGCCGTCTGCTTGCCGCGGACCGACCCGAGGCTCGAGTTGTTCAGTACGTTGCCCATTGCGCCCGCCGTGGTGTTCGCGTGCAGGTTGCTGGTCGTCCTCGTCGCAGATACCGTGCTCGCGCTGCTCGCATCGATGCTGGCGAGTGAGCTGGGTGCGACGGCGGACTTCCCCGCCATGGTCGCGGGGTGGCTCGGGCCAGCCATGCTCGCCTCTGCGTTCGGCGTCGTGTGTGCCGTCTGGCGGTCCCCGCCGGTCGGGGCGATCGCGGGTGCCGTCGTGTGGTTGCTCGGTGCCGCAGCGTCCTCGGATACCGGTCCGGCGCACCGCATCGGTGCGCTGATCGAACCCTTGTGGTCTACCTCGGCGGCCACGTTGGCGCTTGCCGCATTGCTCCTTGTCATCGCGGCGATCGGGATGAGCAGGCCTCGATACAGCGTCGTGGCCGGATGAACCGATCGGCGACTGCTCGCTACCCCATTGATGTGAATCCGATGTGGCTGTACGAAATTCGGCGCTGCGGGAGAAGCGTGCTGACGCTGCCGCCGGCCGTGGCCGCAGTGCTGAGCATCGCACTCGTCGCCCTGGGCGGTGGTCCGGCCGCGCAGGTCGCGGCGGTCGATACCGTGGCGTTGGCGGCAGGACTGACCACCGCGGCGGCGCTGGGCGGAGAGCAGATGATCGAACTGCAGCTGACGGTACGGACGCCGTACCCGCTGACTGTCGCGCGTCGCGTCGCGCTGGTGGTGGCCTCGGCGAGCTGCGCGGTGCTGCTGATCGCCTTGCTCGGGTCGCCCGTGGTGCGCGACAGCGCAGGCGCTCTACTGGTGGGGAACATGGTCTTCGCGCTGGCGCTGATCAGTATCGCGACCTACGTCATCGTCGAGTTCCGCTCCACCGCAGGTGCTTCCGCGATCGTCACGACCGCATGGTTGACGAAATCGCTGATACTGGATCAGGTTGCCCGCGCGGTGCCGGTGCAAGCCGCGATACTGCTGGCCATCTCGGCACTGTGCGCCTGGCCTGCCGCGCTGCGCGTCGCCGACAGCGAGGCACAGTTGCGTGGAGCACGCGGATGAGGGGCGTGCCCGCCGCGGCGCTCGGCGCGACCATCCGCTACGAAGCCTTGCTTGCCCTCCGGCACCGGGTGGTGTGGCTGTCGCTGATTCCGCTCTGCGCGTTGATCATGCTGCTCGGCGGCTTTCCCCGTGGGCGGAACCGGACCGATGCGATCGCTGCGATCGGTGATACCGCGCTGTTGCTCAATTTTCTCGGATCGATCGGTATCGCCGTCGCGCTGGCCGACCGGCTCGCGGGTCAGCGCAGACCGGGGTTGCGTGAATTGTTCGATGCCACGCCGGCCGGGGGACGGACCAGATCGGTCGGGATCCTGCTCGGACCATGGCTGGTCGCGTCGGTTCCTGGTGTGCTGATATTGCTGGTCATGGGCCTGTGGCTGTCGATCACGTCGAGCGGGCCACGACCGCTTGTCGCGGCGGTGATCGGCCTGCTGACCATCGTGCTGCCAGGGTCGCTGCTGCTCACCGTGCTCACCAACGTGGTGAGTCTGCTGTTGCCGAGCGCGGTCGCCCGCGTGCTTACCGTGCCGTTCTGGTATTGGGCGACGGCGCTGACGCCACTGGTTCCGATCCCGACGGTGGCCAAGACGGTGTTGTCGCCGCTGGGCGACTATCAAGCGGCGCAATGGCTCGGTGTCGTGCTGGCGCAGCCGGACGGCGGCTGGCTGCACCCGGCGGCCGGCCTCGCGCCCGCCGTCGCCGCTCTCGCGCTGACGCTCGCGACGACGTTGCTCGCCTTTCTGATCGGCCACCTGATACTCGCCGAGAGTCGTTGAGCCGGAATGGAGTTCGGATGACTATTACGCTACGCAATCTGACCAAGGTCTATCGTGGGCCCGCCGTCGCCCTGAACGAGATCGACCTCACCATGACCGAAGGCATGACCGGATTGCTCGGCACGAACGGCGCGGGCAAGACCACGCTCCTGCGCATCCTGACGGGAACGATCCGGCCGACGTCCGGCACGGTGTCGGTGTGCGGGCACGACATGGCTACCACCGCGGGGCGGACCGCAGTGAAGCGGTTGCTCGGCTATCTGCCGCAAGAGCTCGCGCTCTACCCGGATCTCACCGGACGCGAGTTCCTCGACTATGTCGCTCTGCTCAAGGGCATCGACGACAAGCGGGCCCGACGGTCACAGATCGACAGTTTGCTCGACCGAGTCGGATTGGAATCGGTTGGCAGGCAACGGATCGGACGATACTCGGGTGGTATGAAGCGTCGGCTCGGCATCGCGCAGACCCTGCTCGGCGACCCGAAGCTGATCATCGTCGACGAACCGACGGCAGGCCTCGACCCCGAGGAACGGATCCGCTTCCGCAGCCTGCTCGGCCAACTCGGCGGCGATCGAATGGTCGTGCTGTCCACGCACATCCTCGATGATGTGGCGCACAGCTGCCCGATGGCCGCGGTGCTTACCGAAGGCAAGCTGGCGTACCACGGCACGACCGGCGGACTGGTTGCCTTGGCCCAGGGACAGACTCATCTGGTGCGCGCCGCCACCGAGCCGCTCGGCGACTTCACCGTCGTCAATGTGACCAGCACCGTCGATGGCACCGAGTATCGAATCGTCGGGCCGGTACCACCGCCCGAATCACGCCCGGTGCCACCGACGTTGGACGACGGCTACATCGCGTTACTGCGTGCCGCCAGGGCAGCAACGCGGTGATCAACTGGTCGCGCTGACCAGTTCCCGCAGATATGTGTGCTGCTGGGGAAACCGCTCGTGCAGTATGCGGCCGATCGCTTGCGCGTGTGTCGCGGTGGCGCACCACAGCGGAAGCAGGAGCACGTACTGATCACCCATCGGCGCAAACCTCAATTCCTCTAGTACGCAGGGCTTCTGGTGAGCGGTGAAGTATTCGCGGAGGTTTGCCTCGACCGTGTCCGGGGTTACGCCGGCGGCCAGCCGGAAGCGCCCGGTATGTGCCAAAGTCGCATACCACGAAGAGATTTCGGTGAGGTATGCCGTGCGCGCCGCAGTCCGATACTCCGCCTCGGCGATGGCCTGGACAACCGCCTCGGCGACGGTCCGGCTTGCGACTCGCTGCAACACCACCGCCTGCGGTGGACGCAATCCGTTGCGCCGCGAGGCTGGATAGATCGTGAGGATCGCGGTGGGTTCGACGGCGATGTCGAAGTGGTAGCCGTGCCGCGCGGACCGAAACCACAGATCCCAGTCTTCGTAGCCGGCGTGCACGGTCGTCCACCCGCCGACCTCTGCCAGCAGCCCGCGGGCGTGGCCGACGCGAGACGGCTCGAACATAGCGTTGGTGGTCTGCAATTCGGGGTGCCAGACATGGTCGGCGAACCCGCTGCGCGCGACCTCGTTGCCGCTCTCGTCGACTCGAATGCACCCGGTGGCGGCGAAGGTCGCACCTGCGTCGAGCAAGCCGAGCAGCGTCGCCAGATGCGTTGGCAGCCATCGGTCATCATGGTCGAGGTAGGCCACGAACGGCGCCGTCGCCACCGCGACGCCGACGTTGCGCGGGCCGCCGGGGTGGCCGAACCGCTCGACTCGTAAGAGCTTTATCCGCGGGTCTCGGTAGGCGCGGACGACCTCGTCGGTGTCGTCCGTCGAGCCGTCGGAGACCACGAGCAGGGTCCAGTCTTCGATGGTCTGGGCCAGGACGCTGTCGATCGTCGCCCGAATCGCCGTCGAACGGTTGAACGTCGGACAGACGATGTCGATGCGGGACGATCGATGAACGGACAACTGCTCTCCCAAAGGTGCGGGTGGATTCCGCACCGACCCTATCCGCCCGCAGTCGCGATGACCGCTGACAGCGTCGCTCGTGAACCGAAACTTGGCAGTGTGCAACGTAATAGGTACACGAACACCGATACGCTTGGAGGAAAGATGATCTCGCAGGTCCGAGGACTATTGCTGGTCGGTGTCGCGTGCTGCGGCGCGCTGACGATCAGCGCGTGTGGCGGCGGTTCCGGGCCGAAGGATCCGGCGCATCCGAGCCCGGTGCCGCTGCCGGAACCGACCTCGAGCAGCCAGGCGATCGGCAGCGAAAACCTCGGCTACCTCTGGCCGTTCACCGTTGATCGCGGCACCATCGAATGCCGTGCGGGCGAGCAGGCGGTCTTCGTCGCACCCGACGGCAAGGCATACGCGCTCAACGACAAGTCCGAGCAGGCCGGCATGCCGAGCATCGAACCGCTGCGAGCCAGCGGTTCCGGGGGTGACAAGATCAGCCTCGGCGCATTGCGCAGCCGGACGCTTCAGTTGTGTCAGTTCGCGAGGTAGATCCGGGGTTCGGGGTCGATATTCGCTGCGGCGCAGAGGAAATGGGCACTGCACACTCACTGCCATTTCGTTGACGCGGCGCTGGATCGGTGCCAGCGTCGCGGCATGACCCAGCATGTGACAGTGGCCCGCTCTGACCTAGCGCGACTCATCGATGCGGCAGGTGCGAGCGACACCGTCCTCGCCGCGAGCATCCAGTCGATGGGCGTCGAATCGGCCGCGCGTGCGGTTCTGTGGGAGGTCCTCGATCGTGTGGATTTGCGCGGGTGCCCGCCGGTTGAGGTGTTGTTCCGGCTCTTTCTCGGCACGGCGGATATCGAAGCGGTGGTGCGGATAACCGACGATGGCTCGGAGATGCTGTGGGCGCCGGCTTCGGGGCGCGTCGCGGCCACCGTGGAACAGTCGTTGATCGAGCTGGTGCGCAGCGTCTTCGGGCCGCGCTGCGCGGCCTCGTCCGCTACACGGGTGCTTCGCTGGGACGACGTCTCTGACCCTGAGTCGTTCGGCAGGCCGCAACCGGCGTTCGAATCCGTTCGGCGGCTGATGGATTCGACCGACCGCGGATATCAGGCGGGATTGTCCGAGCTGTGTGTGCGGTACGGCTCGGACAAATGGGGGGTTCATCAGTATCCGCGACATTACGAGAAGCATTTCGAGGCAGTGCGAGATCGCCCTCTGACTATTCTGGAAATCGGTGTCGGTGGCTACGCCGATCCGCGGCGCGGCGGCGAGTCCTTGCGGATGTGGCGGCGGTTCTTCCCGCGCGCCGCGGTATTCGGCATCGACATCATCGATAAGTCCGCGCTGTCCGGGCAGCGCATGACAGTCCTGCAAGCCGACCAGTCCTCGGCAGCGGACCTGGCCCACGTCGTCGAGGTGACCGGGCCGCTCGACATCATCATCGATGATGGTAGCCATGTCAGCGCCCACGTGATCGCCACCTTCAACGCGTTGTTCCCTGCTCTGCGCCACGGCGGGATCTACGTGATCGAGGACCTTCAAACGTCCTACTGGCCCCATTTCGGCGGCAAGGCAGGCATTTACACGGACACGTCGACGAGTGCAGGGTTTCTGAAGGCCATGATCGATGGCCTGAACTACGAGGAAATCGATGGCAGGGAATCCGGACCCACCGACGCGTGCATCACGGGGATGCACTTCTACCACAACATGGCATTCCTCGAGAAAGGCGAGAACCAGGACGGTGGTGCACCGTCCTGGCTCCGGGGGAGGTGAACTATCGACTGTTCGGGTTGTAGGGATAATCCTGAACCCAGTGAAATGTCCGTCCGAGCAAGGGAAGTGAGTCCAAGTCGAGCTGCCGCAGCGAGATTTCCACTCGGTGTCCGTCCAGCGTGCCGGACAGCGTGAGGCGGTCCGGTGCCGGTGTATCCAGCGCCAACGTGTTGATTTCCGTAGGCCGGTCGAATCTGGTCAGTTCCAATCGGTGGTTCGTGAGGTCGACGGTGGCTCGATAGAAGCCGATCGAGTCGTTCATCCGCTGAAACTTGAACTCGTCGGGATATTCGAAAAACACCCGGCGCCATCGGCGCTCGTCCGTGGTCAGCGGTGCGACTTCCTGCCCGTCCGATATCAGCCGCTCTACATTCCACACCCCGAACAGCGGTGGTTTCGGTCGGCCCTCGCCGTGCTCGCCCCACGCCGTGACGCAGTCCTGGACGATGGGGATCGTGATCCACAGCGCGAGGAAAATCTGTGCGAACAGAGCGATCCGGTTCAGTCGACTGGTTCGGAAGAGCGGTGGCAGTGTCGAAAGTCCGACCGGCCGACGGGACAACAGGACATCCAGCAGACGGCCGAGTTCGGGCGCGAGCAGAAATCCGCTCATCAACAGAAGGTGCAATGACATGGACTTGACCGGAACGTCATAGGTCAGGTTCAGCACGAAGACTTGGGTCAGTCCGACTGCGCCCAGGACCGCGCCGAGCGTGGTCGTCCGCGGCAACAACAGCAGTAACCCACCGACCGCCTCGAAACTGCCGATCAGGATCTCGTAGGCCGGCGCCGCGCCGACGGAGGACCAGAGCAGTCCCATCGGTGTCAGCTCACCGAATGGTGTCACCAGCGTGGTCAGCGGGGGTGACGGCATCTGCGTCAGCATTAATTTAGCCACGCCGTACAGCAGGAGTTGTCCCGCCAGGTTGAACCGCAGGAACAATCGGAACCAGGCAAGCAGCCTCACATAATTGCCACGACGGCGATCCAGGACGGACCAGACAAGGGTTGCCACGGCGGCAATGACGAGCAGGCAGAACAGCAGGATCCAGTCATAGGTCCGGTCACTACTCGCCGTTGCGACGTGCACCAGCGGCTCGCGCACACCGACGATGTGCGCGGCCGTCCAATCGACGATTGGTGTCATCAGCCAGCCTGCGTTCAGTCCGGCGGATGGTCTGCTCAGGAATCCGAGAATAGGGCTGACGATCTGGGTGAATAAGCAGTACAGACCGAAGTGCACGACGCAGAAGCGGAAAATGATGCGGGTCAGCAGGTTCCATGCGCTGACCGCGGAATCTTCGCGCTGTTCCTGCCGCGGCTGTGCACGCGTGATCACTGACATTCGAAATCAGTCCTTCGCTCGCCGGCGGCGCGAGCGTCACATTGCTCGTGGCTCGGCGAATTATTCAGGCATGGTCGTTGATTCGGCCCACGTGTCGAGTTCCGCGAGACGATCGGCCAAGACCATTCGGTTGTTCGCGGTGAGTTCGGTGCGGCCGAGGATCTTCTGGAAAAGGTGGCGATACAGCTCCACCGTCGCTCGGTCGTAGTCGTAGCGGAACACCGAACGGTCATCGACACCGTGCAGCGATTCTTCGATACCGCTGTCGGTGGCGAACTCCGCTAGCCGCGTCACCTGCGCTTCGGACAACCCATCCGGGAACAGGATCTGCCACCGGTGTGCTCTGGGCTCGGACATGATGGTGCTCCTGTTTCTTGTCAGTCGAAGTCGAAGAACGTGGTGTCCGCGTCGTAGCTGGCTTCGCGTGGATAGGCCAGGTCCCGTAGCCAGTCGTCGAACTGCCGGATCGACTCGCGCATCAGGTCGAAATCCTCAGCGGTCAGCGGTTCGTCGTTCAATACTGCGCGCAACGTCCGGCGGTGAGCATCGACTTCATCGCGATCCAACGCACCCGAGTACCAATATCTGGGATCCCGCCCCGCGCGGACGAAATCCACGGAGTCGGGACCACAGATACCTTCGGCGACTGCGAAATCCGCGATCCGCTCGATCGCTTCCTTGGTCGCCCCGGGCTCGAACCGTATCTGCCATTGTCCGGTGGCGGGTGATGCGTCCGCAGTGCCGTTGTTCGGATGATCCAAGTCAGTCACCAATCCGGTTGAGGTCTTCGTCGTACGTGCCCATCCGGGTCTGCTTCGAGCCGAGCCCTTCCGGTGAACTCGCCATCTTCCAGCGCCCCCCGTTGTGGCCGTCGACGTCCTGCGTAATGTACAGATTCTTCTTCGAGTGCTTGAAGATCAGGCACCCGTGGCTCTTGCCGACTTTGGCTTCAGCGTAGCCGAGGTCTTGGGCGGCGGCCCGGTCCTCGCCGTCATTGAATCGCTTGCCCGCAACGGCCTGGAATCCGAATGGCACACCAGGGGCGTCGGTTTCGACGGCGATCGGCGCGGCGAGCGCTGGGGAGTCGGAGCCGGGTGCGGCAGCCGCCTGGGTGCTGGTCAACGCGACCAGTGGCAGCGCTGCGAACAGCAGTGCGACAAAGGATTTGCGGATAGTCTTCATGGTATTTCCGATCGTCGAGGTCGCTCGGCAAGGCCGCCGAGCTGAAACGCTTTGGCTATCAGTGCTTCGGGCGCCGCCATAGCAGCCGACTGCTACGACGGCGGCCGAAAGGCTGCTACATGACGGTGACGATGGTGGCGTCCTCGTTGATCGCCACGGAGATCCCGCCCCAGGTCACCTTCCAGGTGCGGTGTTCGGGCTGCCATTGCCCCTCGTATTTACTGAGGATGGCGTCTTCGACCTGGCTCTCGTTGATCCTCCGCTCGGCCATTCGCTGACGCGCGTGATCTGTGTAGCCGGCGATGTAGTGGGGCCGACGTCCCGCGACCTCGTCGAACCGGATATCGGTTACCGCGGCAGCCCGGTCGGCCACGACGGATATGGGACTGATATCCGGTGCGACGGTGGAAGTCGCGGCAGCGAAGGGCATTCCGGACAAGAGAATGGCAAAGGCCGCCAGCGGCGGCGCCGCCATACGGATGATCGATCGCAAGGGTTCCCCTCCTTGATGAATTCCGAGCTCCTGCAGCCCGGTCTGTTGTCGGTCAGGCAGCCGACCCGATCGCCCCCCGACGGACTTATCCTGCATCGCCGTGCGGCCGATCGCATTGGCCTGAGGCGCTTTTGGCACCCGGCTGGCAGTCGGTGTGGTGGGGCTGGATGGCCTCCAACGTCTGCCGGAGGCCATCGGATAGAGCGTTAGGCAATTACCGAAGCGGTCGGAGAATCAGCCCTGCGGACCACGGTCGGGCCGAGGGACCCAGACAAATTTGTAGTCACCCACATGCTTGCATTCGTAGAACCCGTCTTGAATCCACACGATCTTGCCGTCTTGTCCAGGTGCGCAGTACATCTCGGCGACGTCGAACGATCCGGGGACCTGCTGTGCGACGGCAATAGCCGGACCCCGCACCGGAGTGTCAGCGGATGCTTGGGCCGGCAAGCCGAGCAGGCTGATCCCCGCCGAGATTCCCGCGATTGCAGCGGCAAAGCGCAGTTTTGTCATGAGTGAAATCCTCTGTGTAATGCCGACGCAGGTTTGCGTCGATCGCAAGCGAGAATAGTGCTGCGCCACGATCGCGAAAGCAAGAAAAGACTGCCAAATGTATTGTGGCACTGCATATTACAAATATGCGACCCGGCCTCAGGCGGGCATTGCGCGGGTTGGCGAAACTCCGATCTGCTCGGATCCATCGCAATGAGATCGCAGTACCGGAACGTTGGGCAATAGGTGCCGAACTGGTTATGGGCAGGCTGGTGTTGCGGCTGCCACATGGCTGCCAACGACGCGGCGAGGGTGTGGCATTGGCACGGGTCGAGGCATCTTGCACGCGGAAAAGCGTGCTCGCTCAATGACAAAGCTGGGCAGGCAGGGCGGTGCTGCGGATATCGAGCAGGTCATTGCGCGGCGGGCGCGACCAGGTCAGTCTTGGTGCGGTGCGCAGTAAAGCGTTGCGGTTGTGCGAGTTCGGCGGGTAGCGCGGTGGCGGTCGGCGTCAGTATGTGCTGTGGGCTATCTGGGTGACGGCGCGGCAGGCGGCGCGGAGTGTGTTGAGGAGCGACCCGCGGTGGTCTTTCTCGGCAACCTGGGGCGGTTCTTGTGCCGCTGGTGATTCGGGCTGCGATGTCGAGCGGCGCTTGGTCGGCCATGGCTTGCCGGGTGCGCCGAGTACGTCGCGCTCGTAGGTGAGGTACCAGTGTTCGTGGGTAGACATCCCGGACTCCTCGGGTCGGGGTATACACGCGATCGGCCGCCGCGGATCGCGGTCGGGCCCCCGCGGCCGACGGTGTAGGTTCCGGCCGCGTATTTCGTACTGGACGTGACGAATTCGAGGGTGATCGCGACGGGGCCGGGAAGCAAGTGCCGGCCGTAGTTTGCACGCGGAGCGTGCCATCTGAACAGAAAAGCGGCTCGGAACGTGTTGTTCCGAGCCGCTTTTCGTTGTAGCGGGGACAGGATTTGAACCTGCGACCTCTGGGTTATGAGCCCAGCGAGCTACCGAGCTGCTCCACCCCGCGTCGGGTGTTCCCCAACCTTACACACAGAGTGGCTGGATACGAAAACGCCTGGTGGGGCGTGTCGTAGGGGTGGTGGGAGGCCTGTTTGCCAGGTGGCAGCCGGGGCGAGACCAGTGTGGCCTGAGTCACAAACATATGGAACTCGAGATAGACATCACTCGACGTTTCCCGAATCGTGACCGAGGTTTATCGTTGCTGCTTAGTTTGTGGGCGCTTGGTCGCCGCGGTCCGGGGATGGGGAATGGCCGCAGTTCAACAACTGATGTGCGGTTTTCTTATTTCAGGAGTTGCTGATGGCGCTGACTCATCGCGGACATCGGACCGAGCGGGGCGACGCGCCCGCGGTGCAGGCGGGTGGTCCGGCGGGCTTCACTCATCGGCAGGTGCTGGTGATTCTGAGTGGCCTGGTCCTGGGCATGTTCATGGCGGCGCTGGATCAGACGATCACGGCGACCGCGGTCCGGACCATCGCCGACGATCTGTCCGGTTATTCGTTGCAGGCGTGGGTCACCACGGCGTATCTGATCACCGCGACCTTGACCACGCCGCTGTACGGCAAATTGTCGGATATGTACGGTCGCAGGCCATTTCTGCTCGCCGCGATCGTGATATTCGTCGGCGGATCGCTGCTGTGCACGGTGGCGCAATCGATGTATCAGCTGGCGGTGTTCCGGGCGATTCAAGGCGTGGGGGCCGGTGGGCTCATGTCGCTGGCGTCGGCGATCCTCGGGGACATCGTGAGCCCGCGCGAACGAGCCAGGTACCAGGGGCATTTCCTGGCGACCTGGGCGATGGCCAGCGTGATCGGGCCGGTGCTCGGCGGCCTGTTCGCCAGCCAGCACACGATTGCGGGGATCACCGGGTGGCGCTGGGTGTTCTTGATCAACGTTCCGGTCGGCTTGATCGCGCTGGTGGTGGTGTATCGGGTGGTGCGGATGCCGAAACGCGACCCGGTGCGGGGGCCGGTCGACTGGCTGGGCACGGTCGCGTTCGCGGCCGGCATCGCGCCGTTGCTGATCGTGGCCGAGCAGGGGCGCGGTTGGGGGTGGACCAGTGTCGGCGCGGTGATCTGCTATTCGATCGGCGTGGCCGGGTTGATCGCGTTCGTCGGGATCGAAGCGAAGATGGGCGACGCGGCGCTGATTCCGTTGCGGCTCTTCCGGAATCGGACTTTCGCGCTCGGTGTCGCGATCGCGATGGTGGTGGGGGCGTCGCTGTTCGGCGGCATCATTCTGGTGCCGCAGTATCTGCAGGTCGTGCGGGGCGCCAGCCCGATCGCGGCGGGTCTGCAACTGCTGCCGATGGTCGGCGGTTTGATGGTGGGTTCGATCGTGTCGAACCGGCTCATCGCGCGGAGCGGGCGCTATCGGGCGTTCCCGATCATCGGCACCGCGACGGTCGCCGTCGGCTTGTTCCTGTTCCACTATCTGACTCCGGACACGCCGCTGTGGCGGACCATGATCTTCATGGCGATCACCGGAGTGGGGCTGGGAAATCTGTTGCAGCCCATCACTTTAGCGATCCAGAACGCCGCGGCTCCCGCGGATATGGGCGTGTCGAGTGCGGCCGCCACGTTCTTCCGTCAGGTCGGCGGCACGCTCGGGGTCGCGGCACTCCTGTCAACGCTGTTCGGGCTGTTGCCGGCCAAGGTGACCGGCGCGATCGAGACGGCCTCGACGCACCCGGCCTATCAGCAGGCGGTCATCGCGGGGCTGCACAGCGGCAACCCGGCTGACGTCGCGTTCGCGCAGGGGCTGGTCCAGCACGACTCCGCCGCGGTCCAGAAGGTGCTCGACGACAGTTCGGTGATCCAGCAGCTGAACCCGACGCTGGCCAGTCCGTTGCAGACGGGCTTCGCCGAGGCCATGTCGACCGTGTATGTCGTGGCGTCGGTGCTCGCCCTGGTCGCATTGGTGATGGTGCTGTTCTGGAAGGAGATTCCGCTGCGGGAATCCGGCGGGATCGACGCCGATGCGCGTGCGGACGGAAGTGGTCCCGAATAGGGATAATCATCGGAATAGGCAGGAATCGGACAGTTTGAAATCCGTGTTGCAAACTGTTAACTGCTTATTAATGGTGGCGATATTCGCGGCCCGAAGGCGGTTTTTCGACCACTCGCAAAAGAATGGTTAACCGCGCTCCGGTGACCGATTTGCGTAGTTATCGGACCGACGAGTCGATCGTCGGGGTCGCCCGATGGTTCCTGCCTGTAGGAATCTGAACGATTACATCCTCGCAGCTCAGCGCCAATTCTGGTGCGTATGGGCGATTCGGGTAGTTCCAGACGGAAGGAATTATGTAAAGACGTCCCGGCCTGTCTGTGAAATGGATTACAGCACCTTGAACTGTATTAGCTGGGGGTTCACTGTATCTGATACAAGGTGTCGCATGATGAGATGAAAAAGTCATCGATTTGCGATGCGAAACCTACCCACCGGCTCGCGAAGTGGTCCGATCCACCGCTCTGCCGCAGGGGTTGGAGAGCGCGACAGCGTGGTCGCCGATATCGGAACACGGCAAAGAAGGTTGACCATGGTTGAACTACTCGACGCAATGGCGGTGGAGCAAATCGACACGAACTTCTTTCGGGGCAAGCTCCAGCACCGAACCGCGTTGGTCCGGACGTTCGGCGGCGAGGTGGCCGCGCGGGCGCTGGCGGCGGGTTCGTCCGGGATGCACGCCGGATTCTCGGTCCATTCGATCCACGGGTACTTCGTCCGGCCGACGACGCCGGAGATTCCGATCGACTACCTGGTCGACACCGTCAAGCTCGGCCGATCGTTCGCGGTGCGCCGGATCCGGGCGTTGCAGCACGGCCGGGAGACCTTCCTGATGGTCGCCTCGTTCCACGTCGGCGGTCACGGCGTGCGGCACGCCGACCCGTGCCCGGATGCCCCTGAACCGGACGACCTGGCGCCCATCGGGATGGGCGACACCGGCAACGAATGGGACGGCTGGGATATTCGCCGGGTACCGGACGGCGCGACCTGCGCAGCGCGCCAACAGGTTTGGCTCCGATACACCGGCGAGCTGCCGGACTGCCCGGTGACGCACAGCTGCGCGCTGACCTACGCCAGCGACATGACGCTCCTGGGCGCGGCCGTCGCGGCGCACCCGGGCATCGCCATCCAGACCGCCGCGCTGGACTATTCGATCTGGTTCATGCGCCCGTTCCGGGTGGACGACTGGCTGCTCTACGACGAGATATCGCCGTCCGCGGCCGGCGGCCGGGCCTTCACCCAGGGCCGGATATTCAGCCGCAGCGGCGACTTGGTGGCGATGGTCGCGCAGGAACGGATGCTGCGGCTGGCCGAGCCCGCGTTCCTGTCGGACGCCGCGGACCTGCTGGATCGGGAGGCTTCCTGATGGCCCCCGTGTATGTCGGCCTCACCGACAAGGCTTTTCTGCGACTACACCACGGTTACGGCGCGCCGGTCATCAGCCAGACGGTGACCGTCATGGCGAACCGGCTCACCGACGATCAGCTGAGCGAGATGTACGCCCAGCTGCGCTCCGGCCCGTTCATGCGGCGCGTGCGGCGACCACGCGTGCCGTTCGCCCGATGGCGCTGGGTCCTCGCGAACACCGCTTTGCCGTTGAGCTTGGAGCGTGCGGCGATCGATGATGCCGCCGCGCTGGCCTGGGCGAACGATCAGGCGCAGTACCCGCTCGATCCGGAAAACGGCTACGGGTGGCGGCTTTCGGCGGTACCCACTCGATCCGGCGGCATGGTCTGCTCCTGCGTCGCCTCACATGCCATCGCCGATGGTCACGCGGGACTGATGGCGGCCATCGGACTGGTGCAACCGGAAGTCGCCACGACCGAGGGGCTCAACGACGTCGTCCGGCTCCGCGACGAACTGAAGGACGGCATGAATCGCGGCATCGCCGTTGCGCGAGAGGTGGTTTCGGAGGCGCGGTGCGCCTATCGAGATCCGGCGCACCGCAAGGCGATACGCCAGGCGTTGGCCAAAGGTGAAGGGGCGCAAGAGCCCGCACCGCTCGGCTGGCGCGAAGGCTCGGTGATCGCCACCTTCGACGCGGCGCACTGGAAGGAGCTCGCCGCCCGGCGCGGCGGTTCCGCCAACACCCTCTACCTCGCGCTGGTCGCCGATCTCCTGCGACACTGCGGATCGGTCGGCGAGACGACCCCACTGGTGTTGATGACCGCCGTGCGCATCCTCCGGGAGCAAGACCAGATCGATTCGAATTCCTTTGCCCGCGTGCCGATCATGGTGCAGCGGGAGTGGCTGGATCGATTCGACCTCGGCCCGCTGCGCGCCGCCAGCAAGGACGGGTTCAGCACGGTGCACGGCGTGGGCGCCGGCGGCATCTCGCGCCCGCGGAACATGCCGCCGGAGCTGATCGATGTGCTCCCCGAGGGCGTGGTCGAACGGCTCGTCGACACCCCGCCGATCACCGTCGGAATGTGTTCGAACATGGGCGTTCTGGACCCGTTCGTGCCGACGGTGATGCGCCACGGCGCGGAGCCGACCGCCTTCGTGATGCGTGGCGTGTTCCAGGGCATCGACACCGAACAGGCGGGGCGGCAGCCGATCGCGCTGGCGACCTGGCTCTCGGAGTTCGACGGGAAGATCCAGTGGGTCCTGGAGAGCCTCAAACCCGAAATGGCGCACACCGACGAAGAACTGGGCTTCCTGGCGCGACTGATCGCCGAGGCCTGGGGTTTGACCCCGCTGCAGGTCAGCACCGGCGGCGGCAGCACAAGCAAGACAGCCAGGGAGTTCTCATGACCAAGCCACTGATCAAACTGGGCACCGACTTCGTCTACGACCCGCACCCGGTGTACGACGAACTGCGCAAACACGGCCCGATCCATCACGTCCTGCTGCCCAACGGACTGACCTCCTGGCTGGTGGTCGATTATCAGCTGGCGCGTGAGGTGCTCGCCGACGGCCGGATCAAGAAGGGCGCGGCGGCGTTGGCTCCGATCACGACTCGCCTGCGGCCCGGCGATTCCTACACGACGGTGAGCACGGACCTGTGGGAGCACATGCTCAGCTCCGACCCGCCGGACCACACCCGCCTGCGCAGGCTGGTGACCAAGGCGTTCACCGCGCGCACCGTGGAGCAGTTGCACTCGCGCATCGATGCGCTCGCCGATCGGCTGCTCGACGAGATGGCGGGCAAGCCGGAGGTCGACCTGATCGCCGACTACGCGCTGCCGATCCCGATGACGGTCATCTGCGAGCTCTTCGGCGTGCCGGAGGCCGATCGCGCGCGGTTCCGCGAGCTGTCGACCACCATGACGGCCGCGTCCGCGGAGAACGCCGAAGATCAAGTGGCGGCGGCGAATTCACCGTTCTACGCGACGGCGGCCGAGCGCGGTGCGGCGAGCATCGAACTGGCCACCTATCTGATCGGGCTGGTCGCCGAGCGCGCGAAGGATCTCGGCGAGGACCTGCTGTCCCAGCTGATCATGGCCAATCACGAAGGGGACAAGCTCAGCGACCGGGAGCTCATCGCGATGCTGTTCCTCATCCTGGTGGCCGGCCACGAGACGACAGTCAACCTGATCGGCAACGGGCTCTACGCGATGCTGCGCGATCGAGTGCTCTACGAGGAGCTGACCCGGACGCCGGAACAGATCCCGGCGGCGATCGAGGAGTTCCTGCGGCACGAGGGCCCGGTCCACCTGGCCACCCTGCGCTATACCTCGGAGCCGATCACCTTGGCGGGCATCGACATTCCGGCCGAGGAGCTGGTGTCGGTGTCGCTGGCCGCGGCCGATCACGATCCGAGTCAGTTCGCGAACCCGCACGGCATCGAGATCGGTCAGACCGGCAAGAGCAAGGGCGGGCACCTGGCCTTCGGGCACGGCATCCACTACTGCGTCGGCGCGCCGCTGGCCCGGCTGGAGGCCAAGGTCGCCTTCGAGAAGATCTTGGCTCGGTATCCGAACATGAAGATGGCCGACGAGGTGCAGTGGCGGCCGAGCACCTTCCTGCGCGGTCTGCAAACCCTGCCGACCGTGATCGACTGACCGACCGAGGGCCCAGATCAGTCGTGATCTGGGCCCTCGAATCGTCGATCAGCCGAACTTGATGCCCTGTGCCAGCGGCAGTTCGGCGGAGTAGTTGATCGTGTTGGTGGCCCGGCGCATGTACGCCTTCCACGAATCCGAACCGGATTCGCGGCCGCCGCCGGTCTGCTTCTCGCCGCCGAACGCGCCGCCGATCTCGGCGCCGGAGGTGCCGATGTTGACGTTGGCGATGCCGCAGTCGGAGCCGTCGGCGGCCAGGAAGCGCTCCGCCTCGCGCTGATCGGAGGTGAAGACCGCGGACGAGAGTCCCTGCGGCACTTCGTTGTGCAGGGCGATCGCGGTGTCGAAGTCGTGATAGGTCAGCACGTACAGGATCGGCGCGAAGGTCTCCTCGCGCACCACCGCGGTCTGCGCCGGCATCCGCACGATCGCGGGCCGCACGTAGTACGCGTCGTCGCCGAAACCGTCGACTCGTTCACCGCCGCAGATCAATTCGCCGCCGTCGGCGAGCGCCTTGTCCAGCGCGGCACGCATGCCCGCGTAGGCCCGGCCGTCGATCAGCGGACCGACCAGCACCCCGTCCTCGAGCGGATTGCCGACGCGCAGTTGCTGATACGCGCTCTCGATCCGCTCGACCAGCGGACCGACCACGTCGGCGTGCGCGATCAGCCGGCGCAGCGAGGTACACCGCTGCCCGGCCGTGCCCGCCGCGGCGAACACGATGCCGCGCGCCGCCAGCTCCAAATCCGCTGAGGGCGTGACGATCGCGCCGTTGTTGCCGCCCAGCTCCAGCAGGCAGCGGCCGAACCGCTCGGCCACCCGTGGCGCCACGATCTTGCCCATCCGCACCGAGCCGGTCGCGCTCACCAGCGCCACCCGCTCGTCGTCCACCAGCTGCGAGCCGATCTCCGCGCCACCCTGAATCAGCTGGTGCACTTCGGGATCCGCGCCGACGTCGGTCGCCGCGCGCCGCAACAGCGAGTGGCAGGCCAGCGCGGTCAGCGGCGTCGTCTCCGACGGCTTCCACACCACGGTGTCGCCGCAGACCAGCGCGATCGCGGTGTTCCACGCCCACACGGCCACCGGGAAGTTGAACGCCGAGATGACCCCGACGACGCCCAGCGGGTGCCAGGTCTCCATCAGCCGGTGGCCCGGCCGCTCCGAGGGCATGGTCTGGCCGTAAAGCTGGCGCGACAGGCCGATCGCGAATTCGCAGACGTCGATCATTTCCTGCACTTCGCCCGCGGCCTCGGGGCCGATCTTGCCGGCCTCCAAGGTCACCAGCTCGGCGAGCTCACTCTTGTGCGTGGTGAGCAGTTCGGCCAGCCTGCGCACCACCGCGGCGCGGATCGGGGCGGGCACCGTGCGCCAGCCGCCGAAGGCCGTGGCCGCGCGCTCGATTGCGGCCTCGACCTCGGCCGATGTGCTGGACCGCAGGGTGGTCAGCTGGGTTCCGGTGATGGGGCTGCGGGCGGGCAGGTCGCCCGATTCGGGGGGTTCCACGCCGAGCCCGCGCAGCACCGCCGCCGCGCGCTCCGCCAGTTCCCGGGTGGTCTGGTCGCCGAGTACATCCGTCATCTGTTGCTCCGCCGTACCTTTCGGCCGCATTGCGGCATATCTGTCCCATGTCTTGGGAGGATCGGGGTGAGGTTTCTGCCACGAGGGGGTCCGCCTGGGTTAGTCTCCGCTGATGGCGGATACACCTGCACGACCTGCACTCGACGACATTGATCGCCTGCTGATTCGTGAATTGATGGCCGATGGGCGCGCCACCTTGTCGAACCTGGCCGAGAAGGCGAGCCTGTCGGTGTCCGCCGTGCAATCGCGGGTGCGCAGGCTGGAAGCGCGCGGGGTGATCCGCGGCTACACGGCGCATGTCGACCCGGAGGCACTCGGCCAGCTGTTGTCGGCATTCGTCGCGATCACTCCTCTCGACCCTTCGCAGCCGGATGACGCCCCCGCAGTGTTGCAGCACATCCCCGGGATCGAGGCGTGCCACTCGGTGGCGGGCGACGAGAGCTACATGCTGCTGGTCCGCGTGGCCTCGCCGCGGCACCTCGAGCAGCTGCTGCAGGAGATCAGAGCGACCGCCAACGTCAGGACTCGAAGCACCATCATCCTGCAGACATTCTATGACAGGTAGCCGTTACGTGTAATTAATCCGCTTTCCTGTACAGAAACCGTAAATTTTCGTATCCTCGATGGCGTGACCATCGAACTGGAACGCACCCGCCCGGCGGTCACCCCCGCCGCCCGGGTGCACGAGATTCTGTCGGCCAGCATCCTCGCTGATGGCTTCGATTTAGTGCTGGACCTACAGGAGTCCCGCGGCTGCACACTCGTCGACGAACGCGACGGCAGCTCCTACCTGGACATGTTCGGCTTCTTCGCGTCCAACGCGCTGGGGATGAACCACCCGGCCTTGGCCGAGGACGCCGACTTCCGCGAAGAGCTGGTGACCGCAGCCCTCAACAAGCCGAGCAACTCCGACATCTACACCGTGGAAATGGCGCGGTTCGTCGAGACGTTCGTCCGGGTGCTCGGCGATCCCCGGCTGCCGCACCTGTTCTTCATCGACGGCGGCGGGCTCGCCGTGGAGAACGCGCTGAAGATCGCGTTCGACTGGAAGAGCAGGCACAACGAAAGCAACGGCCGCGCACCGGAACTCGGCACCAAGGTGCTGCACCTGACCGGCGCGTTCCACGGCCGCACCGGCTACACCATGTCGCTGACCAACACCGACCCGGTGAAGACCGCCCGATTCCCCAAGTTCGACTGGCCGCGCATCGACGCGCCCTACCTGAGCGACGACTTCGACATCGACGAGGCCGAGGCCCGCGCGCTCGATCAGGCGCGGCGTGCGTTCGCCGAAAACCCGCACGACATCGCGTGTTTCATCGCCGAGCCGATCCAAGGTGAGGGCGGCGACCGGCACATGCGGCCGCAGTTCCTGCAGGCCATGCAGCAGCTCTGCCACGACAACGACGCGCTGTTCGTGCTCGACGAGGTGCAGACCGGCGTCGGCATGACCGGCACCACTTGGGCCTACCAGCAGCTCGGCGTGCAGCCGGACATCATCGCGTTCGGCAAGAAGACCCAGGTCTGCGGCGTGATGGCGGGCGGGCGCGTGGACGAGGTGCCGGACAACGTGTTCGTGGTGAACTCCCGGATCAACTCGACCTGGGGCGGCAACCTCACCGATATGGTGCGGGTGCGGCGCATTCTCGAGGTACTCGAGCAGGATTCGCTGATCGAACGGTCGCGGGCGCTCGGCGCGCATCTGCTCGAGCGGCTGCAGACCCTGGCGGCGCAGCATCCGAGCATCACCGAACCGCGGGGACGTGGGCTGATGTGCGCGGTCACCGTGTCGTCGGTGCAGCTGCGCGACGAGGTGCTGACCGCGTTGCGTGAGCGGGAGCATGTGCTGATCCTGGGTACCGGTGAGCGGAGCATTCGATTCCGTCCGCCGCTGACCGTCGGCATCGCCGAGCTGGACGCGGCGGTGGACGCGCTGGATCGGGTGCTCGCCGGCTTCGAGTAAGCGAGGCTTCACGCACTGTCCGCCCGACGGAACTCCGTCGGGCGGACCGAGCGTTTTGCGGTCTAACCGGATGTTTCCGGCAAACTTCCTTTCCCGGCGCGGACTGCCAGGAAATGCCGGCGGCAGCCCTTAGGCTTCGCACCCATGTCATCTCGTCTTCACCACCCCCTGGCACGGTGCAGCGCGTGAACCGACCGCGCACGTACTCGAGCCGCGCGCCCCATCCTCTCGTCGTATCGATCGCGGTCCTGACCGCCGTAACCGGTTGCGCCGCCGGCGAAGCGGGAACGGTCGCCGCTCCCACCGCCACCGTCGCGGCCGCCGCCCCCGCTCCGAACCCGGCCACTCTGCTACCGGGGATGCCGCCGCCGCTGTCACCGACCGATGTCTACGCCGCCGACCGGGAACTGAGTCCGGCTGTGGCGGAACATCGTTCGCTGGTCTACGTGCCGAACAGCCAGTCGCACACGGTGACCGTGATCGATCCGGCCACCTTCGAGGTGATCGACAACTTCCCGGCCGGCGGTGCAGAACCGCAGCACGTGGTGCCGTCCTACGACATGCAGACGCTGTACGTCACCAATGATCTGCCGATCGGCTCGGGCAGCCTGCTGCCGATCGATCCGCGCACCGGCACTGCGGGCGAACCGATTCCGGTGCGCGACCCGTACAACATGTACTTCACGCCGGACGGACAGTTCGCGGTGGTGGTGGCCGAGGCGGACAAGTCGCTGGACTTCTACGATCCGCACAGCTGGGAGAAGCTGTACTCGACGGCGGTGCCCGACTGTGCGGGCGTCGATCACATGGACTTCACCGCCGACGGCCGGTTCGCGCTGGTCAGTTGCGAATTCATCGGCCGGATGCTGGTTTTCGACGTCGCTCAGCGCACGGTGGTCAAGATGATCGATCTGCCGGACGGGCGTTCCGGCATGCCACAGGACGTGAAGTTGTCGCCGGACGGGCGCACGTTCTTCATCGCCGACATGGTCGCGGACGGCGTCTACACCGTCGACGCGAGCACCTTCGAGAACAGTGGGTTCGTGCCGACCGGCAAAGGGGCGCACGGGCTTTACGTGACCCGCGACTCCAGCCAGATGCTCATCACCAACCGGCACGAAGGCAGCATCTCGGTCTGGGACTTCGCCGCGAATCGGCTGGTGCACAAGTGGTTCCTGCCCGGCGGCGGCAGTCCGGACATGGGCAACATCTCCGCCGACGGCCGCGTCTTCTGGGTGTCCGGTCGCCATCACGGCGAGGTCTACGCCGTAGATATCGTCAACTGGAATCTGTTGGCGCGCATCCCCGTCGGCAAGGGAGCGCACGGGTTGACCGTCTGGCCGCAGCCCGGTCGCTACTCCACCGGGCACACCGGAGTCATGCGGTAGATCTTGCCGCCGCACACATTTCGTGGTGTCGCGCACCATATCGCCGGCAATAACGTGCGCGGGCGGCGAAGAGGTGCGCGGCGTCGTCTGGACGCGCGTCGGTTGCGGCGACGCGCGGGGGTCAGCGGGCGGTGGCGCGCAGGCCAAGGGCACCTTCGATGAAGCGGTGGATGGTGGTCAGGCCCGCTTCGAGGGCGGGCTCGTAGCCCGCGCGGGCCCAGCCGGTGAGTTCGGCGGTGCCGTCGCCGGTGGGGCGCGCGCCTACCTCGGCGACCATTTCCGCCGTCGTCGGTTCGCAGACCGCCCAGGAGAAGTGGGATTCCTCGGCCCATCCGGCGGTGCGCAGCGCGACGTAGCCGGGGTCGGTGATGCCGCCCGCAGCGAGTGCGGGCCGGTCGTCGATGCGGTCGTCGGCGCGCAATGCCCGCAGATACCAAGTGCCTGCGTTGATCTCGATCGGTTCCATCAGCGTCCACGCTCGGCGCGGTGCTTCGGGGTCGCTTGCTCCATACCGCGAGGCTAGCGGTCGACCACGATGCGGCCGTCCCGCAGTACCGCGTCGCGCGGTGATATCGGTGGGCGGATCGCCGGTGACGACGAGGAGGTCGGCGGCCCAGCCGGGTTCGATCACGCCGATGATGCCGGTGCGCAGGGCGCGTCGGTCATGCACCCGAATATGTGGCCGCCGTGGCAATCAGTCGATGGCATCCTGCCCGCGGTTCCTGCGGTCGCCGCGATCCCGTCGGCGATCGCGGTCACGGTCGTCATGGTTGTGCCTGCTGCCGAAGAGCAAGGCGCCCATCAGGGGGATGGCGAGGAACCACAGCCAGCTGCCCGTGACGAAGAACAGGATGACCGCGAGGATCGGGATCACCGCCATCACCCGCTCCGGCCATTCGGAGAGGAATCCGGACTCCGGTTTCGCCGGTACCGCCGCCGCTTTGACCAGCGGATCCGGCAGATCGGCGAATACCGGCGTGATGTCTCCGCGCGTGACCGCGGCCGCGACAACCGCACTGCGCTCGTCGAATTCCGCGACACTGAGCCGTCCGGCCGCGAAATGATCGGACAGTCGCTGCATCGCCGCTTCACGTTCCGCGGTGCCGATACGAATATCGGGTAGGTCCTCCATGAGGAAAAGGCTAGCGGGAGGTTCGGCACTATGGGTGAGACGTGGTTCGGCCACTATCGCCTCGATCGATTGCTCGGCAGCGGTGGCACCGGACAGGTGTGGCGTGCGCACGACAGCATCGCCGATCGGGTCGTCGCGTTGAAGGTGCTGTCCGCCACGGTCGCGGACAACCCGACCTACCGTCAGCGGTTCACCAGGGAGGCGCGGCTGGCCGCGCAGGTGCGTGGACCGCACCTCGCGGCGATCCACGCGTTCGGCGAGTTCGACGGCCGGCTCTATCTCGACATGGAGTTCATCGACGGCACCGACCTGGCCACCCTGCTCCGGCGCGAGGGGCAGCTCTCGCCCGCACGGGCGGTGGCGATCGTGGTGCAGATCGCGCAGGCGCTCGACGCCGCGCACCGGGCGGGGATGGTGCATCGCGACGTCAAACCCGCCAACATCATGGTCGACGCCGCCGGGCTCGCGCATCTGATCGACTTCGGCACCGCGTACCGGGCCGACCAGCCGGCGATCACGACGAGCAGCAATGTGGTGGGCACCCTGGCCTATATGGCGCCGGAACGTTTCGTCGGTGCCGGCGATGCTCGCTCGGACCAGTACGCGCTGGCCTGTGTGCTCTATGAATGTCTCACCGCGCAACGGCCGTTCGGCAACGGTGACGCGGCGCAATCGCTGCACGCGCACCTGATGACCTCGCCGCCGCTCGCCGCGGACTGGAACCCGGCGGTGCCCGCCGGTCTGGATGCGGTGATCACCCGCGGGATGGCCAAGGTTCCCGAGCAGCGGTGCGCCAGTGCGAGCGAGTTCGCGTCGGCCGCGTACGCCGCGATCACCGGGCTGGACGTGCCGACGGTGGAGACCGCGGCCGTGGCACGGCCGACCACAGCTGTGCTGCCGCGGATGTTTCAAGGGGCAGAATCGACGGCGATGTGGACGAACGGTTCGGGCGCGAAGCGCGGATCTCTGGGCGGTGGTGAGGTGACCGCCGACGCCGAGGGGGACGGAACCCGGCGTGTCCGTTCGGTTCCCGCTGCGCGCTCGGGCCGTGATTCACGGCAGCGGAGGCGATCTCGGCTTTCGGTCGCCGTGCTGGTAGCGCTGCTCGTGGCGGTGAGTGCCGCGCTGTGGCTCGGGCGGCCGGGGCGGCCCGGATCGGATTCGGCGGCGCCGACATCGGTGCCGACGACCACGGCTGCGGCACCGTCGTCCGAGTCTCGGCCGCAGGTCGTCCCCGCACAATCCCCGGTGCCGCAGGTATCGACGCCGGTGCAGGCCGCACCGGTGGTCGCGACCGCGCCGGTCGCCTGGCAGCCATGCGATCCGGCAGTGGACGTGCGCGGCATCGGCGGGGACGGCACGCCATTGCAATGCGTCGCCACCATCAGCGGTCTCGCGAATTGGCTGCCGGCGGCGGTGGGGAATCCCAAGGCGGCCGCGCCGAAGCCGGATCTTCCGAAGCCGGACCCGCCGAAGCCGGGTCGGGAGGACTCGCCTGGCAACGGCAACGGCAACGGGCATGGCAAACACGGCAACGATAAATAACGCATCGCCGGGTGTTGCTGACGACACACTGGCCGGTCGCGCGGGGCGGGGTTAGGCTCCGAAGAGGTTGGGTTCTTTGGTGTTCGCGGCGTGAGCTGGTGTTTTCCGGTGTCGCCGTGGTTGATCGGAGACCGGCGGGCCGGGCCTGGACAAGTCGACGACGACTGGAGGTTCGCGATGGGGGAGGTGCGATTCGGGGGATACCGGCTGGAGCGGTTACTCGGCCGGGGTGGCATGGGGCAGGTCTGGCTGGCGTATGACGACGCGGGCACGCGCTGGGTGGCGTTGAAGCTGCTGCCGACCGAGCTCGCGGCGGATGCGGGGTATCGCAAGCGCTTCGAGCGCGAGGCCGAGGTGGTGGCCAAGCTGCGCGACCCGCATATTCCGCGGATCCATCGGTTCGGGGAGATCGATGGGCGGTTGTTCATCGATATGGAGTTCGTCGAGGGGCATGATCTGGCGAGCAAGGTGGCCGCCGGGAAGCTGGCCCCGGCCGCGGCGGTCGGGATCGTCGGGCAGGTGGCGCTCGCGCTGGAGGTGGCGCATCGGGCCGGGCTGGTGCATCGAGATGTCAAGCCGTCCAACATCGTTGTGCATTCCAGTGGGTTCGCGTATCTGATCGACTTCGGCATCGCGCACGGGATCGGCCAAACCGCGGTCACGACAACCGGATTGGCGATCGGGACGCTGGCCTACATGGCGCCGGAGCGGTTCACCGGTAAGGCGGACGCGCGGGCGGATGTCTACTCGCTGGGTTGTGTTCTGTACGAATGCCTCACTGCCGCCAGGCCTTACGGCGATACCGACCCTGCGCAGCAGATGCATGCGCACCTGATGACCGACCCGCCTCGTGCCGCATCGCGCAATGCCGCGGTTCCGGCTGCGTTGGATGCGGTCATTGCCCGCGCGATGGCCAAGAAGCCTGCCGATCGCTACTCCACCGCGGGAGATTTCGCCGCTGCGGCACACGCCGCGATCGGTACCCGCCCGCCTGCTTCGCCGAAACCGCCTGCGCTGACCAAGGTTTTGCCGGAATCCGGCCCCACGCCCACTCGGGTCGAGACCCGTCGAGCGGAACACGCGCAGCCGATGTGGGGCGTGCCGTCATCGCGCCCTACGCCTACCCGTCTGGAGACCGGTCACGGAGGATTCGCGCAGCCGATTGAGGTGGAGACCGGTCACGGAAGATTTGCGCAGCCGGTCGAGGCTGGTCAGGGCGCGCCGCAGTCCGGTCCCACAGTTGCTCGTGTGGAGGACGGTCGAACGGGCGGTGTGCTGCCGGCGTGGGGTGTGCCGCAATCTGGACCTATAGCGAATCGGGGCGGGCAACCGAGGGCTGCCGGCCATGGGGCGAAACCGCTTGCGCCGACGAAGATTATGCCCGAGCCGGGGCCGACGCCGACTCGAGTGGAGACTCGGCTCGACGTGCTACGTGCGAATTATCCCCCGCTGCAGCCTCATCCAGGATCGCCGCGCGCAGTTTCACCGTATCTAGGGCCCGCGTATCCGATAGTTCCGCAGCGCGGTGCTGCGGGGTGGGACGGAAGCCCATCGAATCCTGTTGCACCGCAGCAAGGCTCGGTCGTGCAGGCCGCCGCTCGGGGATTGCGTGCGCTGGTGCGCCCGCGTTCGGTTCCGTCGAAGCCAGGGCCGGCCGGTCCGGCGGCGGGCCCTCATGTGATGCAGTCGCGACCGGGTGCGCCGCAGCAGCGGTATCCGGTCGGGTATGGGCGGAAGGTTTTCCCGGCGCCAGCGAAACCGCCCAAGTATCAGCGGTATTCGGATCCTCGACGGCCGATCGTGCCGGTGCGTCGCCGGCGGCGTAAGCGCGGCGGGGTGCTGTCCAAGGTGATCGGGGCGCTGGTGGTGATGTTCCTGACGCCGTTCATGTTGGCGGCGGGCTGTGTGGCGCTGTTGGCGGGCACGCGGGCCAGTGACTCGGGTGGGACCGGTGCGCCGCGGCCGACGGCGATGGCCGAGGAGAATCCGGCACCACCGGATCAGCCTGAGGCGCCGGGGATTCCGGCCGCGGGTACGCCGGTGCGGGACGGCAAGTTCGAGTTCGTCGTGCGCGATGTCGACACCGATGTGCACCGCGTCGGGCTCCAGTCGGCGACAGGCTCGTTCGTGGTCGTCACCCTCGATGTCCGCAACATCTCCGACGAGTCGAAGTGGTTCCTCCCGGTCGGCCAACGTCTGTTCGACGCACAGGGCACCCCCTTCGAACACAACATCACCGCGACCCTGTGGCAGGCCACCCAGCACGGCTACAGCTCATCGTTCGAGCTGACCCCAGGCCAATCCGCCACCACCCAAATGGTTTTCGACGTACCACCCGGCACCACCCCAACCCACCTGGAACTACACGACTTCGTCCTCTCCAACGGCGTCTCGGTCCGCCTGGACTAACGCCGGCCTGATCGTCGGGCCGGGAAGAATAGGTTTTCATGATCAAGGGGAACTGGTGTTGGTATCGGCCGACTTGGGTTCAAGGGGTGGAT
>NZ_VXLC01000014.1 GCF_008704205.1 Nocardia colli
CACTCGACCTTTGCCCCATCTATGTCCCGCTGGGCGAGCGGCGGTGCGCTGAGCGGGACTAGGCAGAGTGCATAGTCGGCGTTTGGCTCAGCCGTGTCCCGTTCGATGCGCGATGGCGCCCGGACCGGGACATGGCGGAGTGCCCACTCGGCATTCGCTACGGCCATGTCCCGCACGGCGCGCGGGGGTGCGCTGAGCGGGACTAGGCAGAGTGCATAGTCGACGTTTGGCTCAGCTGTGTCCCGTTGGGCGTGCGGTGGTGCGTCGAGTGGGACTAGGCAGAGCGACTACTCGGCGTTTGGCTCAACCCTGTCCCGTTTTGCGAGCAGTGACACCCGGACCGGGGCATGGTGGAGCACTTGCTCGACATTTGGCTCGGTCAGGTCCCGTTGACCGAATAGTGGCCTGGAGCGACGGGCGAGACCACTGGCGTGCGCCTCGTTGGTCATGGCCCGGTCGCGTATCCCTAATGCGGCCACGGCACTTGGCTTGGCTACCAGTCGAATTCGAGGCAACCCCCGCCATGTCCCGTTCGACGCACGTAACCCTAGGTCGGCGGTCCCGAGCGGGCACGACGGAGCCCTCACTCAACATTTGCCTCAACCATGTCCCGCTCGGCGCATAGTGGTGGTTCGAACGGGACACGGCGGAGCGTGTACTCGGCATTTGTCTCGACCATGGTCCGGTGGGCGAGCAGCGACCCGGAGCGACGGGCGGAACGGAACCATTGGCGTGCACGTCGTCGGCCGGATCTCGGCCGGCCACCCCCAACATATCGACGGCTCTTAGATCAGCGACCAGTCGACCCCCCGCCCGTCATGTCCCGTTCAGCGCACTTAACCTCTAGGTCAGCACCCCGAGCGGGACATGACGGAGCCCTCACTCGACTTTCGCCTCAACCTTGTCCCGCTCGGCGCGTTGTGATGAGGCGAGCGGGACGTGGTTGAGGGCCTTCTCGGCGTTTGGCTTCGCCATGTCCCGGTTGGCTGATGACGCTCAGTCCGGGAGTTGGAGGGCTGAGGCTGCGTCTTGGTCTAGGAGCCAGGTGGTGGATTCGAGGCCTACTGCGCCGGCGGAGGGGATGTCTACTGGGTCGGCGCCGGAGATGGCGGCGGCTACTGCGTCGGCTTTGGCTGCGCCGCCTACTACCAGGACTACGTGGCGGGTGCGGTGGATGGCGGGGAGGGTGAGGGTTACCCGGACCGGGGGTGGTTTGGGGGAGTTGGTTACGGCTACGACGAGGTCGTGGGTTTCGCGGACGGCGTCGGTGTCGGGGAACAGGGAGTTGATGTGTCCTTCGCCGCCCATGCCGAGGAGGTGGAGGTCGAAGGAGCCGTGCTCGGCGAGGTAGGCGTGCACGGCGGTGGAGTATTCGGCGGCGGCCTCGATGGGGTCGGGGTATTCGCCGTCGGAGGCCGCGACCGGATGGACGCGGGCCGGGTCCACGGGGACGTGGTCGAGCAGCGCCTCGCGGGCCTGCAGGTCGTTGCGTTCGGGGTCGGCTGCGGGAACGAAACGTTCGTCGCCCCAGAAGAAGTCGACGTTGGACCAGTCGATGTCGCCGGGGGATTTGCGAACCAGTTCGAGCAGGCCGATGCCGGTGCCGCCGCCGGTCAGGACGACCGACGCGGTGCCGCGCTCGGCTTGGGCGGCGACCACGACGTCGACGAAGCGGGTGGCCGCAGCGGCGATCAGGGATTCGGTATCGATGTGGACTTCGACGGTATCTTCAGCGGACTCACTCATAGGTCACCTTCTCGATTCCGGCGAGGGCCTCGGCGTAGATCTCGTCGGCGTCGAGTCGGCGCAGTTCCTCGGCGAGGCAGTCGCGAGTTTCCCGGCGGGCCAACGCGATTCGCTGATCGGGGTCACCGGTGCGGGTCAGGGTGGCGGTGCGCCCGGTCTGCGGTCGTTCGATGGTGACCGACACGGACGGGCGGTGGATCTCCACCCGCAGCGCGCCGGAACGGCGGATCACCGGGCAGTCGAGCCGGATGGCGAGCCAACCGGCCAGGGTGTCCAGCGCCGGTTCGTCGCGCAGCCCGGAGACCAGCACCGATTCGACCGGCTCGAAGGGCGGTTCGTCCAGCGCGGCGGCCAGCAGCGCCCGCCAGTAGGTGATCCGGCTCCAGGCCAGATCGGTGTCGCCGGCGGCGTAGGACTCGAGCCGCTTCTTGATCGCGGCCTGCGGGTCGGCGGCGAAGGTGGCGTCGGTGATGCGCCGAGTCGCCAAGCGCCCCACCGAATCCTTGGACGGGAACTCCGGGGCGCCGCGCGGCCACCAGGCCACCACGGGGGTGTCCGGCAGCAGGAACGGGATGACGACGCTGCTCTCGTGATTGATCAGCTCGCCTTGCAGCCGCAGCACGATCACCTCGGCCGCGCCTGCGTCACCGCCGACCCGGATCTGCGCGTCCAGCCGGGTTTCGGCCTCGCGGTCTCCGCGCGCCAAAACGACCACCCGGCAAGGGTGTTCGCGACTGGCATCGTTGGCGGCATCGATCGCGTCTTCGGCCTCGGAGCTGTCCAGCGTGCACACGACCAGGGTGAGCACCCGCATCATGGTGATCACGCCGTTGCTCTCGCGCAGCTGCACGATGCGCTTGGTGACCTCGCCGGTGGTGGTGTTCGGGATGTCGATGATCACGGCCGCCGCCATTCGCGCCCGGTGCGGGCGAGCATCTCGTCGGCCGAGGCCGGACCCCAGGTGCCCGCCTCGTACGGTTCGGGTTTACCTTCGGTTGCCCAGTGCTCGAGCACCGGATCCAGGATGCCCCAAGACAATTCGACCTCCGCGTTCACCGGGAACAGCGACGGCACCCCGAGTAGCACATCGAGGATCAGGCGCTCGTAGGCCTCGGGGGAGGACTCGGTGAACGCCTCGCCGTAGCTGAAATCCATGTTGACGTCGCGCACTTCCATGCTCGACCCCGGCACCTTCGACCCGAACCGGGTGGTGATGCCCTCGTCCGGCTGCACCCGGATGACCAGCGCGTTCTGCCCGAGATCCTCGGTCATGGTCTGGTCGAACGGCAGGTGCGGCGCGCGCTTGAACATCACCGCGATCTCGGTCACCCTGCGCCCCAGCCGTTTTCCGGTGCGCAGGTAGAACGGCACGCCGGCCCAGCGACGGGTGTCGACCTCCAGCGTGATCGCGGCGTAGGTCTCGGTGCGCGACTCGGGGTCGAAACCCTCCTCGTCGAGCAGGCCGACCACGTGCTCGCCGCCCTGCCAGCCCTCCGCGTACTGCCCGCGCGCGGTCGTCTCATCAAGCGGCTCAACGAGTTTCGTCGCCGAGAGCACCTTGATCTTCTCCGCCTGCAACTGCTTGGGCTGGAAGCTGATCGGCTCCTCCATCGCGGTGAGCGCGAGCAGCTGCAACAGGTGGTTCTGGATCACGTCGCGGGCGGCGCCGATGCCGTCGTAATAGCCTGCGCGCCCGCCCAATCCGATGTCCTCGGCCATGGTGATCTGCACGTGGTCGACGTAGTTGGCGTTCCAGATCGGGTCGTAGAGCTGGTTGGCGAAGCGCAGCGCCAGGATGTTCTGCACCGTCTCTTTGCCGAGGTAGTGGTCGATCCGGAAGACGGTCTCCTCCGGGAACACCCCGTTGACCAGCGCGTTGAGCTCCTGCGCGCTCTCCAGATCGTGCCCGAACGGCTTCTCGATCACCACTCGCCGCCACGGCTTGCGCCCGGCGGCGTCGGTGCTGCTCGGCTGCGCCAGCCCGTGTTCGGAGAGCTGGTTGAGCACCACCGGGAACATGTTCGGCGGAATCGACAGGTAGAAGGCGTGATTGCCGCCGGTGCCGCGCTCCTTGTCCAGCTTCGCCAGGGTGTCGGCGAGGGTGGCGAAGGCCTTGTCGTCGTCGAAACTGCCCTGCACGAACCGGATTCCCTCGGCCAGGTGGTCCCAGACCTCTTGGCGGAAGGGCGTGCGGGCGTGCGTCTTCACCGAGTCGAGCACGACTTTGGCGAAGTCTTCGTCGGCGTAGTCGCGCCGGGCGAAGCCGACCAGCGCGAAACCCGGGGGCAGCAGCCCCCGGTTCGCGAGGTCGTAGATGGCCGGCATCAGTTTCTTCCGGGACAGGTCACCGGTGACACCGAAGATCACCATGCTGCACGGGCCCGCGATGCGCGGCACCCGCTTGTCCCGCTCGTCACGCAGCGGGTTCTGCCAGGTCGGGTTCTTGGGGCCGGCCATCGTTGTCAGTTGTTCCCGGCCGCGGACAGCTCTTCGGTGGTCGCCTCGAGCAGCTCCGCCCAGGACTTCTCGAACTTGTCCACGCCTTCGGTCTCGAGCACCTGGAACACGTCGTCCAGGTCGATGCCGACGGCGGAGAGCTTGTCGAAGACCTCCTGCGACGCCGCCGCGGTGCCGCTGAGCGTGTCACCGCGGATCTCGGCGTGATCGGCGACCGCCTCCAGGGTCTTCTCCGGCAGCGTGTTCACCGTGTTCGCACCCACCAGCTCGGTGACGTACATGACGTCGGAGTACTCGGGGTTCTTCACGCCGGTCGAAGCCCACAGCGGCCGTTGACGATTCGCGCCCGCGGCACCGAGGTGGTTGTAGGTGGAGGTGTGCGCGCCGCCGTCGAACACGTCCTGGTATTCGGCATAGGCCAAGCGCGCGTTGGCGATTCCGGCCTGCCCGCGCAGCGCGAGCGCCTCGTCGGTGCCGATCGCCTCGAGCCGCTTGTCGATCTCGGTGTCCACCCGGGACACGAAGAACGAAGCGACGGAATGGATCTTGCCCAGGTCGTGGCCCGCGGTCTTGGCGCCGCGCAGGCCGTCGAGGTAGGCGCCCATCACCGCGCGGTAGCGCTTGACCGAGAAGATCAGCGTCACGTTCACGCTGATACCCTCGGCGATCGTCTTGGTGATCGCGGGCAGGCCCGCCTCGGTGGCCGGGATCTTGATGAACAGATTCGGCCGGTCGACCGTCTTCCACAGGTCGATCGCCTGCGCGAGGGTCTTGTCCGCGTCGAAGGCGAAGCGCGGGTCGACCTCGATGGAGACGCGGCCGTCGACCCCGTTGGACGCCTCGAAGACGTCGGCGAAGACATCACAGGCCGAGCGCACGTCGTCGGTGGTGATGATGCGGATCGCGGCGTCGGCGTCCGCGCCCTGGGCGGCAAGCTCTTTGAGCTGTCCGTCGTAGGCGTGGCCCTTACTGAGCGCACCCTGGAAGATCGTCGGGTTGGTGGTGACCCCGACGACGCTGCGGGTCTCGATCAGCTCGGCCAGGTTGCCGGACTGGATCCGGTCCCTGGACAGGTCGTCGAGCCATACGGACACACCGGCCGCGGACAGGGCGGCGGTATTCGCGTTCTGTGCCATGAGCGCTTATCCCTTCACGTTCTCGAGTGCGCGCTGCGCGGCGGCAACGACGTTGTCCGGAGTGAAGCCGAACTCGCGGAACAGAGTCTTGTAGTCGGCCGAGGCACCGAAGTGCTCGATCGAGACGGTCTCACCCGCGTCACCGACGAACCGGTGCCACGGCATCGCGATGCCGGCCTCGACGCTGACCCGGGCGCGGATCGCGGGCGGGAGCACCTCGTCCCGGTACGCCTGGTCCTGCGCGTCGAACCACTCCACACACGGCATCGAAACCACCCGGGTGCCGATGCCCTGCGCCTCCAGCGTAGTCCTGGCCTCGACCGCGAGCTGAAGCTCCGAACCGGTAGCGATGAGGATCACCTGCGCAGTGCCGGTGGAGGATTCGGCCAGGATGTAGCCGCCCTTGGCGACGCCCTCGTAGCTGGTGCCCTCCTGGATCGGCAGATCCTGGCGGGTCAGCGCGAGCGCCGACGGGCCGTCCTGGTGCGGCAGCTCGGAGACCGAGAAGTGCGAGGAGTGCTCGCTGCTGTCGCGTTCGAGGATGGTCCGCCACGCGTAGGTGGTCTCGTTGGCGTCGCCGGGGCGCACCACATTGAGGCCGGGGATGGCGCGCAGCGCGGCCAGGTGCTCGATCGGCTGATGCGTCGGGCCGTCCTCGCCGAGGCCGATGGAGTCGTGCGTCCACACGTAGATGGCGGGCACGCGCATCAGCGCGGCCAGGCGCACCGCGGGGCGCATGTAATCGCTGAACACCAGGAAGGTGCCGCCGTACGGGCGGGTCGGGCCGTGCAGGGCGATGCCGTTGAGGATCGCGCCCATCGCGTGCTCGCGCACACCGAAGTGCAGGGTGCGGCCGTACGGGTTGGCCTTCCACATGCCGGTGGAGATGGACTCGGGGCCGAAGCTGCCCTCGCCGGACATGGTGGTGTTGTTGGACTCGGCGAGGTCGGCCGAGCCGCCCCACAGTTCCGGCAGCACCGGCGCGAGCGCGGCGAGCACCTTGCCGGAGGCCTTGCGGGTGGCGACGCCCTTCGGGTCCGGGTCGTAGGTCGGCAGGCTGTCGGCCCAGCCCTTGGGCAGGTCGCGCTTGGCCAGCCGGTCGAAGAGGGTCTTGTTGTCCGGGTTGGCCTGCGCCCACGCATCGAACTGCTCCTGCCAGGCGGCGTGCGCCTGCTTGCCGCGCTCGACCGCCTTGCGGGTGTGCTCGATCACCGCGGCGTCGACCTCGAAGTTCTGCTCCGGATCGAAGCCGAGGATCTTCTTGGTGGCGGCCACCTCGTCCGCGCCCAGGGCGGCGCCGTGCGCGGCGCCGGTGTTCATCTTGGTGGGCGCCGGGTAGCCGATGATGGTGCGCAGCACGATGATCGACGGCTTGCCGGTCTCCGCCTTGGCCGCGGCCAGCGCCGACTCGATGGCGACGACGTCCTCGCCGCCCTCGACGATCTGGACGTGCCAGCCGTAGGCCTCGTAGCGCTTGGCCACGTCCTCGTCGAACGCGATGGTGGTGTCGTCCTCGATGGAGATCTTGTTGTCGTCGTAGATCAGCACGAGGTTGCCCAGCTGCTGGGTGCCGGCGAGCGAGGAGGCCTCGGAGGTGACGCCCTCCTCCATGTCACCGTCGGAGGCGATCACGTAGATGAAGTGATCGAACGGGCTGGCGCCCGGCGCGGCGTGCGGATCGAACAGGCCGCGCTCGCGGCGCGACGCCATCGCCATGCCGACCGCGGAGGCCAGACCCTGACCCAGCGGGCCGGTGGTGATCTCGACGCCGTCGGTGTGGCGGAACTCGGGGTGGCCCGGGGTGAGCGAGCCCCACTTGCGCAGGTTCTTCAGGTCCTCCAGCTCCAGGCCGAAACCGGCCAGGTACAGCTGGATGTACTGGGTGATGCTGGAGTGACCGCAGGACAGCACGAAGCGGTCCCGGCCGACCCAGCTCGGATCGCTCGGGTCGATCCGCATGGTGCGCTGGTAGAGCGAGTACGCCAGCGGCGCCAGGCTCATCGCGGTGCCCGGGTGCCCGTTTCCGGCGTTCTGTACCGCGTCCGCGGCGAGCACTCGGATCGTGTCGACGGCCTTGGTGTCCAGATCCGTCCAGTCGTCCGGGTGATTCGGCTGAGTGAGGGCGCGGATGTCGTCTGTGACTGACACGACCGAGGTTCTCCTGACATTGGTTTCGTCGACGGCGGCATTACTGGCGGCGATGAACGCACGGCAGCGGCGCGTGCAAGCCGGTGTGTACCCAACCACCCTAGATGTGCCCGCTCACGGGCACGAGGGGAACCCTGTGTTTATTGGCTGCGTCTGTCGGCCACGCGGACGCGGTCCGTTCGCGGGCCTGGAGGTCGCACGAGAACGAGGTCCGTTGCCCCGTGTGCTGGACCACATTTCGGATGTTGTTGCGTGGGGCTATGCGCGGAGCAGGGTCGGCGGGGGTCTACCATCCTCTGTAGTAGTAGCCGCGCCGCACGGCTGAAGGGGCGCCGAGGCGGGCGAAGGTCCAGCTCTCGCGCATCCAAGTCGGCGGGACCGAGCGCGCTGCTTGGTCCATGCCGGATGCGATGCACAGCGTGCGAGGAGAAACAGTGCGGATTGGGCAACAGCCGGGTGGCAATGACGCGCACGGCTCCGCTCCGACGGCGCTGGCCGACCGGTTCGCGGGTCCGGGCCTGCCGTCTCGACTGACCCGGCGGGTGCTCGCGTATATCGCGCTCACCAAGCCGCGGGTGATCGAGTTGCTGCTGGTGGCGACGATTCCGACGATGCTGCTCGCCGACCGCGGGCACATCGACATCCGCCTCATCCTGGTCACGCTGTTCGGCGGCTGGATGGGCGCGGCCAGCGCGAACACCCTGAACTGCGTCGCCGACGCCGACATCGACAAGGTGATGAAGCGGACCGCGAAGCGCCCGCTGGCCAGGGAGGCGGTGCCGACCTCGCACGCCTTCGTGTTCGGCGTGCTGCTCGGCCTGGCCTCGTTCGCCTGGCTGTGGTGGCAGGCGAACCTGCTCAGCGGCGTGCTCGTGGTCGCGACGATCCTGTTCTACGTCTTCGTCTACACCCTCGGCCTCAAGCGCCGCACCTCGCAGAACGTGGTGTGGGGCGGCGCGGCGGGCTGCATGCCCGCGCTGGTCGGCTGGTCCGCGGCGACCGGCGGCATCGGCTGGCCGGCCATCGCGCTGTTCGGCGTCATCTTCTTCTGGACGCCGCCGCACACCTGGGCGCTGGCCATGCGCTACAAGGAGGACTACCGCGCGGCCGGCGTGCCGATGCTGCCGGTGGTGGCGACCGAGCAGGTGGTAACCAAGCAGATCGTCATCTACACCTGGCTCACCGTGCTCACCACGCTCGCCCTGGTCCCGGCGACCGGTGTCGTGTACGCGGCCGTGGCGCTGGTGGCCGGAGCGTGGTTCCTGCTCATGGCACACCAGCTGTACTCCGGCGTGCGGCGTGGCGAGTCGGTGAAGCCCCTGCGGTTGTTCCTGCAGTCGAACAACTATCTCGCCGTGGTGTTCTGCGGCCTCGCAGTCGATTCCGTGCTCGGCTGGGACACCATCGGCACCTGGTTCTAAGCGCACAGATTCGGATCGCGCGCATCGATTCGCTTCGTGCGCAGGAATTTGTCAGCGAATTCGCGCGCGGCTGGATGAACCGTGCGCGGCCGGCAGAGGTTGGCGCGGGATCCGATCGGCGCGCAGGTCGAGGCGTGCGCGGCAGGCGGAGTTCAGGCGCGGTGGGCGACGTAGCCGTCGGGACGGATCCGGATGCGGGTACCGGGGCGGGCGGCATAGGCGGCGAACGCGTGGCCTTCGATGTCGATGACGTGCCGCTCGGATGCCGCTGCGCCGAGGCGGACTACTGTGTAAACCTGCACGCCCGGTTCGATCGGAAGTTCGGCGGTCTCGCCGAAGCACAGCACCGTCGCATGCGGACCGCGGAACAGGTCGAACAAGCGAATCGGGTTGCCCGCCATGTCTTTCAGTGGGGCGTCGGGAGCGCGATCACCGGCGACGAGCTCGCCACGGTCGGCCGGGTCTCGGTAGCTGATGTCGAGTTGCTGGGTTTCCGGGCCGCGTTCCATCGCGTCCTCGTCGCCGTCGACCAGTTTGTCGAGCAACGCGGAGCTGACGCCGAGCACGCGGGCGGCGACGGTCCTGCGCTCGGATTCGTAGCTGTCCAACAGTGATTCGTCGCCGTCCAGCGCGGCGGCCAGCTTCCAGCCGAGGTTGTAGGCGTCCTGGATGCCGGTGTTCATGCCCTGCCCGCCGGTCGGCGGATGCACGTGGGCGGCGTCGCCGGCCAGGAAGACGCGCCCGTCGCGGAAGCGTTCGGCCAGCCGGACATTCGGCCGCCAGACGGTGACCCAGGTCAGCTCGGTCAGCGTGAGATCGGTGCGGCCGCAATAGCGGTCGGCGTACTCCTGCAAGACGTCGAGGGTCGGCTCGGCGTCGCCGGTCAGCGGGGCGGCGAACTGGAACTGCCGCCCACCGGGCAAGGGGGACAAGGCGATTCCCTCCATCGGCCGATCGGCCCCGGCGAACCAGTAGCCGAACTCGTGATCGAGCACGTCGGCCCGGACATCGCCGAGCAGCATGCGCAGCGATTCGTCGGTGGTGCCCTCGAACGCGATGCCGAGCTGTTTGCGCACGGTGCTGCGCCCGCCGTCCGCGCCGACCAGATAGTCGACCCGGACGGTCTCCGCGGTCCCGTCGCGGGTCAGTGTCGCGGTGACGCCGGTCGCGTCCTGCTCGAAGCCGGCCAATGCGGTGCCGAGTTCGACCCGCACACCGAATTCCGCGAGCCGCTCGCGCAGGATCGCCTCGGTGCCGGACTGCCCGAGCAGCCACGGATTGGGGTAGGGGAGCGCGGGCGTCGGCGCGATCGGCTCCCACATCCGGCGCTCGCCGACGAACTCGCCGCCGAGGTAGGCCCGCATGATCGGCGTCGGAATGCCCGCGGCCAGCACCGCGTCCAGCACGCCGAGGTCGTCGAACACCTCCAGGGTGCGCGGCTGGATGCCGTCGCCGCGCGAGCCCGCGAAGAACTCGGTGGCCTGATCGATGACGCGTACCGGGACGTTCCGGCGGGCCAGATCGAGGGCGAGGGTGAGTCCGGTGGGGCCGGCGCCGGCGACGAGTACCTGGTTCCGCATGATTTCTCCTAGATGAACTGTCATTCAATGAATTCTGATTCAGTATTGGAGTTGGTACGTTCCCTGTCAAGGAGGTGGGTGCAGGTGTCGATGAGTCGCAAGGAGAAGTCGGCCGAGACCGAGCTCGCGCTGAAGGCGGCGGCCCTAAGGCTGTTCGCGGAACGTGGCTACCTGAACACCAAGATCGTCGACATCACGACCGCGGCCAATCGCGCGGCCGGGTCGTTCTACAACCATTTCGCCGGCAAGGAAGAACTACTCCAGGCGCTGCTGAACGACGTCGCGGCGGCGGGCGACGTGACCGCGGAGGGACCGGACCACAATCCGGACTTCACCGATCCAGCGGCGATCCGCTTCCACGTCGAGGGTTACTGGATCGCGGCGCGCCAGCACTGGGCGGTGTTCCGCTCGATCCAGCAGGCGGCGCTGGTCAACGATGAATTCGCCAGGCAGGCAGGACAGTTCGCGATCCAGCAGCGGCGGGATATCGCCGATCATCTGGATCAGTTCGGTCCACGTGGGCTCGCGTTGCCGACCACTCCTGATGCGAGCCTGGCGATGATGTTCCTGCTCACCACCAGCATGGTCCAGGCGGTCGAAGAGGGCACCGTCGAACTAACCGACAAGCAAGCGGTAGAAGCCTTGACCCGCTTCATCTACCGCGGACTGACCGGCCTCGACTACTAGCGCCGCGGCGGGGCGCTCCGGTATCGCCGCACGCCTTTTGACATCCGCACGCGTGTCAGTGCGGCGAGTTGTGGTGCGGGAAGTCAGAAGGCGTGCGGCGTCGGCTGAACCGCCTGAGTGTTCGCGACGCGGGTTGCAGCACGCGTCGAGAACACGCTCCTAGGTCAAGTCAGGGGATCAGGACGATCGAGCCGGTGGTTTTGCGTGCTTCGAGGTCGCGGTGGGCCTGTTCGGCTTCGGCGAGCGGGTAGGTTGCGCCGACCAGGATTCGTAGCGTGCCGTCCGCGATGGCGTTGAAGATATCGGTTGCGCGCCAGACCAATTCGTCCCGGTCGCGGGTGTAGAAGGCGAGGCTGGGGCGGGTGACGAACAGCGAGCCCGCGCCGTTGAGACGTTGCAGATCGAACGGGGGGACCGGGCCGCTGGCCGCGCCGAAGAGCGCGAGCATGCCGCGCACGCGCAGCGATGCCAGGCTGGCCTCGAAGGTGGCCGCGCCGACTCCGTCGTAGACCGCGGCGACCCCGACCCCGTCGGTGAGTGCGCGTACCTGGTCGGCGAGGTCGTCGTCGTAGCGCAGCACCTCGGCGGCGCCTGCCTCGCGGGACAGTTTTTCCTTCGCGTCCGAGGACACCGTGGTGATCACACGCGCACCGCGCGTCGCAGCGAGCTGGGTGAGGATCAGGCCGACGCCGCCCGCACCCGCGTGCACCAGGACGGACTCGCCGGGCTGCGGGGTGTAGATCGACTCGATCAGATAGTGCGCGGTCATGCCCTGCAGCAGCGCGGACGCGGCGACCGCGGGCTCGACGTCGTCGTGCACCTTGATCGCGACGGTCGCGTTCACCGCGACCCGCTCGGCGTAACTGCCCGGCCCCGCGGCCCACGCGACCCGGTCGCCGACGGCGAATTCGGTGACGTTCGCGCCGATCTCGGCGACCACCCCGCTCGCCTCGGAGCCGGGGATGTACGGCACCGCCTGCGGATAACGCCCGGTCCGGATGTAGGTGTCGATGTAGTTGATGCCGATCGCCTGCACGTCGACCAGCAGCTGGTCCGGGCCGATCTGCGGATCGGGCACCTCGACGTACTTCAGCACTTCGGGACCACCGTGTTCGGACACCTGGATCGCACGCATGAGATCTGTTCTACACCGACAGGTGCTGGACGGTTTCCTACTGGTCGGTAAACTTCCCTCCATGAGTGCTCATGCCGCCACGGCGCCAGTGAAGTTGTCGGGCGCCCTCGTGGAGTCCGTCAAGGGATTCGTCGCCGATCACGACGGTTCGGCCACCGCCGTGTTGCAGCCGGTCGGCCGGGCCGGGGTCCGGGTGACGCTGGTCGGCGCCGACGGCATCCTCGGCGACCGCGTCGTCGCCGACCTGGCGACCGCGAAGGAACTCGTCGCCACCGTCGACGGCCTGACCGAGGCCGACGAGTGGGACCGCGAGCTCACCTCGATCGTCACCCCGCGCAAGTCGCACTGGGCCAAGATGGCCGGCTGGGTAGCCCACCAGAAGCGGTTCCCCAAGGCGCGCAACGAGAGCTGAGCGATGCGCGGAACGCGACTGCTCGGCGCGCTGCTGCTGGCCGGGACAGTCCTTGTCGCACCGGCGATTCCGGCCGGCGCCGAGCCGAATGCCCTGCGCGTGTGCACGCCGGGGGACTATCCGCCGTATTCGGTCGCCGCGGGCGGATACCGGGGCGTGGACATCGATCTGGCCCGCGGATTCGCCGACGTGCTGCGGCGCCCGGTCGAATTCGTGCCGGTCACCTGGGCCACCCTGAAGACGGATTTCGCTGAGCAGCACTGCGATATCGCCGTCGGCGGCATCTCCGATTCGCCCGCCCGCCGCGCCTTCGCCGACTTCTCGATCACTTACGGCACCGACGGCAAGACGCCGATCACCCGGCGCGGCAACGACACCGACTTCTCGACGATCGAGCAGATCAACCGTCCCGAGGTGCGGGTGATCGCGAATCGCGGTGGCACCAACGAGGAGTTCGCCCGCAAGAACTTCCCGGACGCCCAGCTCACCCTCTGGCCGGAGAATCTCACCATCTTCGACGAGGTCGAACAGGGCCGCGCCGACGTCTTCGTCACCGACGGCGTCGAGGGCCGCTACCGCGTCCGCCGGCACCCCGGACTCCAGGTCCTGCACCCGGACAAGCCGTTCGACTCGTTCGGCAAGGTGCTGCTGATTCGCAAGGACGATCCGGTCCTGTCCACCGCGCTGAACGCCTGGCTGGCAACACAACTCGCCACCGGCGGCGTGGACCGCCTGTTCGACCAGTGGATCGGGCCGAACCCGACCGTCCCGGCCGGCTGAGGGGTCCGCTGCCCGTATGGTTTTTGTAAAGATGCTTGCGACAGGGGATTCGGCGGAGTCACCGTTAAGGGTTGAACCGTAGGGGTCGGAGGTGTCGGTGGCGACGGACGTGATCGGTAAGGTCGCGCGCGTAACCGCGGCGATTCGACCGGACCATCTCGGCGAGGTGGTGATCGAGGTGCGGGCGGGGACCGAACGATTCCTGGCGCGCGCGGCCGACGGGGAGACAACCATTCCGAAGCACACCCAGGTCCTCGTGATCGGGAGCCTGGGTGGTCGCACGGTCGAAGTCACTCCCTTGAAATGAAGGTGCATCATGGACGTCCAACTCTTGGTCGTCATCGGGATCGTCGTCGTTCTCATCCTGTTGGCTGTGCTGTTCCGCCTGTCCTGGCGCGTCGCGGAACCCGATGAGGCACTGATTATTTCGGGATTCCGAGCCGGGGAGGGTCCATCGGGGGTCGGCGAGAGCATGGGCTTCCGGATCGTCACCGGACGCGGCTGCTTCGTCATGCCCGGCCTGACCAAGGTGCGCTTCATCTCGCTGGAGGCGCACGAGAGTCAGATCCTGGTGCCGTGCGTGAGCCAGCAGAAGATCAACCTGCAATTGGGCGGCGTGGTGGTCTACAAGATCGGCGACGACTACCGCTCCATCGCCAATGCCGCCCGCCGCTTTCTGGATCGGCCCGCCGAGGAGCTGGAAACCAAGGTGCAGAACGTGTTTGTCGGACACCTGCGGGCGATCGCGGGTTCGATGACCGTCGAGGACATGATCAGCGATCAGGACAAGTTCTCCGAGCAGGTGCGTGATCGCTGCTCGCAGGAGATGGAATCCTTCGGCCTGGTGATCGACAGTTTCCAGATCCAGTCGATCGCCAGCGGTTCGAATTACATTGCCAACCTTGCCATTCCGCATCAGGCGGCGGTCGAGCAGCAGGCGCGGATCGCGCGGGCCAATGCCGACCGGGAGGCGATCGAGCAGGAGCAGGCGGCGCAGCGGCAGATCGCGCTCGCCATGCGCGACACCCAGATCAAGAAGGCGGAGTATCAGGCCGAGATCGACAGCGCCAGTCAGGAAGCCGCACAACAGGGTCCGCTCGCCGAGGCCACCGCGCGGCAGGCGGTGGTCGAGGTGGCGACGAAGGTCTCCCAGCTCGAGGCGCAGCAGATGGAACAGCAGTTGCAGGTGGACGTGCGCAAGCCCGCGGACGCGGAGGCCTACCGGCAGACCACCCTCGCGACCGCCAGCCGCGACGCTCGGATCAGTCAGGCCGAGGCCGACGCCCAGGAGACCCGGTTGCGCGCGGAAGCCGCTGCGGCACAGACGAAGATGCAGGCGCTGGCCGAGGCGGAATCGATCAAGCTGCGCGCGGCGGCGCAGGCGGACGCGACCCGGCTGGCCGGTCAGGCGGAGGCGGACGCGATCAAGGCCCGCGGCTTGGCCGAAGCCGACGCGGTCCGTGCGCACATGGAAGCGGAGGCGGCCGGCATCCAGTTGCGGTCCGAGGCGATGAGTCAGAACCAGGAGGCGGTGATCGCCCAGCAGATCGCCGAGAAGCTGCCGCAGATCGTCGCCGCGGCCGCGGCGCCGTTCGAACACATCGACAAGTTCACCGTGCTCAACGGCGCCCAAGGGGTGACCTCGGCGCTGGCCGAGATCATTCAGCAGGCGGGCGCGCTCACCTCGATGGCGCGCGAATCATTGCTCCCGGCAATGACTTCCGGCGTCAAGCCGGCGGAGAACGGCCACGCCGGCGCGGAGCTGTCGAAGTGAATCAGCGCCATCGCGCCGCATAGTATTGCCCGAAGCCTGGTGTGCGGCGCTCAATATTCGCCGCGCACCAGGTTTTTCGGCTCCTCCCCAGACAGGAAGCGGATGATCTCCGCGCGGACAACGGCATAACCGCGTTCGAAACTGCCGGTGCTGTTGCCGCCGACATGCGGGGTGAGTACCAGGTTCGGGGCGGTCCACAGCGGATGACCCGGCGGGAGCGGTTCGGGGTCGGTGACGTCCAGCGCGGCCCGCAGGCGACCGGACAATAGTTCGGCCACCAAGGCGTCGGTGTCGACGATCGGACCGCGCGCGATATTGACCAGAATGGCGTGGTCGTCCATCGCGGCGAGGAACGCGGCGTCGACCATGCCGACGGTGCGCGAGGTGACCGGGACAGTCAGCACGACGACGTCGTGCCCGGGGATAAGACCGGGAAGTTCGTCGACGCCGTGCACCCCGTCGCGGGCCCGGCCGCCGACCAGGGTCACCGCGGTGTCGAAGCCGCTCAGCCTGCGCACCAGTTCGGCGGTCAGATCGCCCGCCCCGACGATCAGGATCCGCTTGCCGACCAGCGTCTCGGTCTGATGGAAGTCCCAGTGCTGTGCGCGTTTGGCGTCGGTGAAGGGGCCGAGGTCGCGGTAAATGTGCAGCAACGCGGCCATCACCCACTCGGCCGAACTGCCGCCGTGCGCACCGCGTCCGGTGGAAAGCCGCACGCCGTCGGGCAACTGACTGATCCAGCCCTCGGCGCCCGCGGTCATCGTCTGCACCAGTCGCAGCTTGGTCAGCCGGGACAGGTCGACCGTGTCGGCCCTGGACAGAAACTTCGGTACCAGCACCTCCGCGTGCTCCGCGCCGTCCGGCAGCGCTTCGCCTGCGTGGTAGCGCAATAGCTGGACGCCGTCGATTCCGGACAGCGCCGTCATGCCGTAGTCGTCCGGCACCAGAACAATGACCGCCATGCCCGCCAGGTTAGCGGCCGCGGCACCGGCCGCGCAGCCTTCCGTCCGGACATTTTCCGGCCGCTCGGGCCGTGGGAACGCATTTGTCCGCAACTGTCTCAGTCGGTGAGCGGATTGCGCCGAAACGACCGCAGAGTGACATATCAGTCGGTTAAATTGTGCCTCGCCGGGGGGAGCCGGTGGAATCGAGGTCGCAGTGGTCGTAGACAGGGTCGCTCGGGTGTCCGAGCCGCTGGTGCGGTGGGGATTCGATCTGGTGTTGAAGAGTCTGCGGACCTTCGGCCGGACGTTACAGCTCGCGGCCGCCGCGTTCAGCTTTCTGGTCGGCGACGTCATCAAACTGCGGCATCCGTGGCGCGACACCCTCCAGCAGGGCTGGTTCATCGTCAGCGTCACCGCGATTCCCGCTGTGCTGGTGGCGATTCCGTTCGGCGTGATCGTCTCGGTCCAGGTCGGCAGCCTGACCCAGCAGGTCGGCGCCACCTCGGTGGCCGGCGCGGCGGGCGGGCTCGGCGTCATCCGGCAGGGCGCGCCGATGGTGACCGCGCTGCTGCTCGGCGGCGCGGCCGGCTCGGCGATCGCCTCGGATCTCGGCGCGCGCACGATCCGCGAGGAAGTAGATGCGTTGCGCACCATGGGAATCGACCCGGTGCGGCGTCTGGTCGCGCCGCGGCTGGCGGCGATGATCGTGTTGACGCCGCTGCTGTGCCTGCTGGTCATCTTCATGGGCGTGTTCACCGGTTACGTGGTGGCGGTGGGCTTCCAGGGGGTGACGCCGGGCAGCTACCTGTCCTCGTTCGCGGCCTTCGCGACCATGGCCGACCTCGCGGTGGCGATCGCCAAGTCGGTCGTGTTCGGGGTGATCGTGCTGATCGTCGCCTGCCAGCGCGGGCTGGAGGCGACGCACGGGCCGAAGGGCGTCGCGAACGCGGTGAACGCGGCCGTGGTGATCGGGGTGATCGCCGCGTTCGGCGTGAATCTCGTGATCACCCAGCTGGTTTCGATGTTCCTGCCGCAGAAGGTGGGCTGATGACGGAGATTCCCGCCCAGTATCGGCCGTTCGGCCGGGCCGGCCGCCTCGTCGAGCGCGGCGCCCGCGGACCGCTGACCCTGTTCGAATCGCTGGGCCATCAACTGACTTTCGTGATCCAGGTGCTCGCTGCGGTGCCGCACACGCTGCGCGCCTACCGGCGCCAGACCATGCTGATCCTCACCGACATCACCTGGGGCAGCGGCAATATCATCGTCGGCGGCGGCACGGTGGCGGTGCTCGTGTTCCTCGGCGTCGCGGTCGGCGGCTCGATCGGCGTGGAGGGCTTCACCGCGCTGAACATGGTCGGCATGGGTCCGCTGACCGGATTCGTCTCCGCCTACGCGAACACCAGGGAGATGGCGCCGATGGTCGCCGCGATCGGTTTCGCGGCGCAGGCGGGCTGCCGGATGACCGCGGAGATCGGCGCGATGCGCATCTCCGAGGAGATCGACGCGCTGGAAGCCATTGGCATCCGGCCGGTTCCGTTCGTGGTGACCACCAGGGTGATCGCCGGCATGATCACCATCGTCCCGCTCTATCTGCTGACGTTGATCCTCAGCTACCTGTCCTGCGCGGTGGTGGTCAACGTGCTGCACGGCCAGTCCTCGGGCACCTACTACCACTATTTCGACGCCTTCCTGCAACCCGGCGACGTGATCGCGTCGCTGATCAAGGCGACCGTCTTCGTGGTGATGATCATCCTGATCCATGGCTACCAAGGGTTTTACGCGACCGGCGGGCCCGAGGGGGTCGGCCGCGCATCGGGGCGGGCCATCCGCGCCAGCCTGGTGCTCGTGGTGATCGCGGACATGATCATGACGATCGTCTTCTGGGGTCTCGATGTCGGAATCAAGATTTCGGGGTGACGCGTGCCGATATTCGTTGATCATTCAGGACGCACCGCCGGGCGGTGGATGCTGCGGCTGCGCGGGCTGGTCGTCGCGGCCGTCATCCTGGTGGTGGCCGTGTTCACCACGCAGTACGCGCAGGGGAAGTTCGCCGACAAGTTCACCCTGACCATCGATGCGGCCACCCTCGGCGAGGGGCTGGCGCCGGGCGCGGAGGTGAAGTTCCGCGGCTTCGGCATCGGCACCGTGCGCAAGGTCCAGACCGTCGACTACGGGCATCAGCGCATCGAGCTGGCGCTGGATCGCGGCCAGGCCGCCGCGCTGACCGACGACGTGTCGGCGCGGTTCACCTCTTCGAACATCTTCGGTTCCAGCGCAATCGAATTGGTGAACACCGGCCACGGCGGGCGGCTGCCGGAGAACACCACGCTGTTCATCGGCGCCAACGCGAGCAACGCGACCGTGTCCAGTGTGTTCCGCCGGGCAGCGCGGCTGACCCAGGTGCTCGATTCCGACACCGTGCGGGCGCTGTTCGATCTGCTGCTGGACAACACCGCCTCGCTCGGTCCCGCGGTGCAGTCGTTCTTCGCCACCGCCAGGGTGCTCGCCATGAATCAGCGTGCGCCGCTGGCGCATTACCTGGATATCGGCGCCGACGTCAGCACAGGCGTCGCGCAGACGACACCGCCGGTGGTCGACGTGATCCTCGGCGTGCTCGACAACAGCGAGTACTTCGGTTCGGCCGAGAACCGGGAGCGGACAAAGCATTCACTGTCCACCTTGGATACCGCGCTGCTGCTGCCGGTCACCGATCTCTTGCGCCGGGACAACCCCGATCTCGCCGCGATCCTCGGCGGCGTCCTGGATCTGGTGGTGCCGATCAGCGCGTCCATCGGCACCGTCGCGCCCGCGTACAACCGGCTGCCCGCCTTGCTCGCCCGGATCGACAGCGCCTTTCCGGTGGTGGACGGCCGGGTGCAGCTCCAGCTCGAGGTGATCGTGAAAAACATGCCCTATCTGGCGGATTCGATCATCGGGGTGCCGCGATGAACAGTGTGACCGGCGCGGCCGTCAAGCTCGGCATCTTCGTCGCGATCGTCGCGGTGTGCTCGGCCTTCATTGTGGCCGCGCTGAATACCCCGGTGCCGGAGGATAAGGTCTCCTATGACGCTGTCTTCACCGATATTTCGGGGCTCTACGCCGGGGATGTGGTGCGGATGTCCGGCGTTGCGGTCGGGAAGGTCGACGAGGTCGCGTTGGACGGCGCTCGCGCCCGGGTGCGGTTCACCGTGGACCGGCAGCGTCCGGTGTTCGACAACACCGAAGCCGCTGTGCGATACCAGGATCTGATCGGCCAGCGCTACATCGAGCTGATGACCCCGAAGACCGGCGGGGTGCGGCTCGGCGCCGGCGCCACCATTCCGGTGGAGCGCACCATCCCGAGCTTCGATGTGTCCAAGCTGTTCAACGGTTTCAAGCCGCTGTTCGAGACCTTGGACACCGCGCAGCTCAACCAGTTCGGCACCAATATCCTGCGGGTGTTGCAGGGCGACGGCAGCGGCATCGGGCCCGCGCTCGCCGACTTGGATCAGCTCACCAAGCACGCCAAGAGCAGCGAGGCGGTGGTCGTGCTGCTGATCCACAACCTGGGGGAGATCTCCCGCTCGATCAGCGGAAAGTCTGCGGCGGTCGGCGATCTGGTCAAACAGCTGAACGGCGTGCTGAGCGCGTTCGGCAGCCGGACCGCGACGATCATCACCGCCATCGAACAGGCCAACCGCACGCTGGTGCCGCTCATCCCGCTGCTCGAGGAACTACAAGGGGCCTACGACCAGAGCTACCTGCCGCTGGACGGTTTGCTGCGCAGGCTGTTGCCGCAGACCGATCAGCTGGTCGAAATCCTCTCGCTGGTGCCGTCAGTGCTCACCGGGCTCAATCAGAACATCCCGGCGAGCGGCGAGGCGAAGACATATTCCTGCGCGGGTGGCGAACTCGGGCTACCCGGCATCGGCACCGTCGTGCTGGGCAATCAGAAGCTGGTGGTATGCAGATGACCGGTGCGGCAAGGCAACTGGCCGGGCTCCCGTTCCGGCTGTTCGGCGAGCTGAAACAGCTACGCAGCGAGAAGTCGGAATCCTGGTCCCAATTGCGCTGGGGCATCGCCGGAGTGCTGGTGAGCGTGCTCGCTCTGCTGGCCGCCGCGGTGCTCTATGTGGTGCCGTTCGGCGAGCAGTCCTACACGGCGGACTTCCGCAGTTCCGGCGGCGCCCGCACCGGCGACGAGGTGCGGATCGCGGGAATCAAAGTGGGACAGGTCCGTTCGGTGGAGCTGGTGGGCGACCACGTCGAGGTGCGCTTCGGCGTGGACCGCGAGGTGCACGTCGGCGACGCCTCGGCGGTGGCGGTGAAGATGCTGACCCCGATCGGCGGGCACTACCTGTCGCTGGCTCCGCAGGGGGAGTCAGCGCTGGGCGGCAAGCACATTCCGCCGGAACGGACCGCCACGCCGTTCGAGCTGACCGACATCATCGACGTCGCCACCCCGGTGCTGAACCAGGTCGACGGCACCACCTTGCGCAGCACCATCGCCGAGGTGAACGCCGCGCTGGCCGGTCAGCCGGACGCGGTGCGCTCGATCATCGGCAACTTCAACGACCTGACCGGCGTGCTGGCCGACCGGTCGAAGCAGCTGGACTCGGCGGTGCGGGTGTCCGACGAATACATCGGCGCGATCGCCACCGATCGGGCGGTGCTCGCCGACTTCGTGCGGGAGCTCGGCGTCGTCGCGGTGGTGCTCGGGCAGCGCAAGGGCGAGGTCGTCCAGGTCTTCGAGCTGTTGAAGCGGTTCTTCGCGGTGCTGCATCGGCCGGTGCTGGCCTACGGCGATTCGATCGAGCCGTCCGTCGCCGAGTTCGAGGCGCTGTTCAACAAACTCGTGCAGGATCCCGGCCGGCTCGACTCGGTGATCGCGGGGATCAAGGACTTCATCGGGAAGATCTCGGCCATGCTCGGCGCGGACGGGGTGACGATCGACCAGTCCGCCAGCGTGATTCGTGGTCCGGCGCTGTGCATTCCGTACGAGGGGAGGACGTGCTGATGCGGATATGGGGCAGAACGGGTTTGGTCATCGCCGCCGTAGTCGTCACAGTCGCGGTGGTGGTCGGGGTGAGCGGCGCGACCTGGATGGACCGGGTGCAGCCGGCGAAGCAGACCATGTGCGCCGAATTCACCGACACCGTCGGGCTTTACGAGGGCAACACGGTCACCATGCTCGGCGTGGAGATCGGCACCGTCTCCGGCATCGAGGCACTCGGCGACCGGATGAAGGTGACGATGACGATCGACGGCGGGCGCGACCTGCCCGCCGACATCAAAGCGGTGACCATGTCGAGCTCGATCGTCACCGACCGGCACGTCGAGCTGACCAAGACCTACACCGGTGGACCGAAATTCGATACCGCGCACTGCATTCCGCTGGAGCGGACCAAGACGCCGGTCGGTATCAGCGAGGCCCTCGATGCGCTCGGCAAGCTCTCCGGCGACCTGCTCGGCGGGCAGCAGTCGCCGACGCCGGGTGCGCCCTCGGACACCCTGCTCGACCAGACGATCACCGGCGCGGTCCGATCCCTGGACGGCACCGGGCCGCAGTGGAACGCCTTGCTGCAACGCCTGTCTCAGGTCGTCGGCGATCCAGCGGACCGGGATGTGGTGATCCGCAGGCTCGTCGACAACCTCGATCAGCTCACCACCATGTTCATCACCAACTGGCCGGATATGCAGGCGCTGCTGGACAATCTGAAGAACGGCGTCCAACTGGTCGACGGCTTCTCCGCGGAACTGTCCAGGGCGGTCGATCTCGCGCTGCAATTCCTGCCGGTGATCGCGCGCAATGTCGGCAAGTACGACCAGCAGTCCTACGAGTTCCTGGACCGGATCGTGCCGGAGGTGCACCGGTACGCGGTGCTGGCGGGCAGCATCGTCGACCTGCTGGTGCAGTTGCCGCCGCTGGCGGATCGGCTGACCCAGGTGTTCGACCCGGCGACGGGCGCGGTGCGGGTGAATTACCTTCCGCCGCACTATGAATCGGCGGACGGCAGTCAGCCGGGTCTGGTGCGGGTGATCCTCGGATCGTTGGGGGCGCCGTGAAGCGACTGATACCCGCGCTCGGCGCGGTGCTGCTGCTGTTGACCGGGTGTGGGCTGCGCGCGACCGACGTGCCGATCCCCGGAACGTATCTGGCCGGGGACACCTTCTCGATCCGGATCGAATTCGGTTCGGTGCTGAACCTGCCGGACCGGGCAAAGGTGATCTCCGAGGGCGTCGAGGTCGGCATGCTCGACCGGATCGAGCTGATCGGCGATACCGCCGTCGCCACCGTCGACCTGAAATCCGATGTGCAACTGCCGAAGTCGGCCACCGCGGAACTGCGGCAGAGCACCGTCCTCGGGGACATCCACATCGCGTTGCAGGCGCCGCCGAACGCCGGCCCGCCGTTCCTGGTGAACGGCGACGTCATCCCGCGCTCGCGCACGGTGCCCGCCGCGAATGTGGAAGACATCCTGCGGGCGCTGTCGAACATCGTCACCGGCGGGCGTTTCGGGGAAATGCAGGAGCTGGTCTCGAGCGTCAACGCCTCGTTCCCGACCGATCCGGCGGACCTGTCGCGCATCCTGGCCGGCGGCAAGAACGCGCTGCACGACCTGGCCACGCACGGCGCGGAGATCGATCGGATCCTGGCCGCCGCGGCCAGCGTGACGACCACCCTCGAGGCAAACAAGGACAACGTCGATCGCACGCTCACCCTCGGGCCGAGCCGGGCCGCCGGCCTGTCCGACGTGCTGTTCGGGCTGGTCCAGCTGATCATCGACGGCGGCGAATTGGCCAGGTACGTAGGCGATCTCGCGCTGCCGCTCCGCGGCGATCTGCACGACGTGATCAGCATCCTCGCGCCCGCGGCGCTCACCATCGCGAGCGCCGACACCACGGTGCCGATGAACGTCGACGCGATGAACAAGTTGTTGCGCGACAAGCTGATCCCGTTCTTCAGTGCGCCGCCGAACATTCGGGTGCAGCGGGTCAGCGCGGACGCGGTCGCCGCCGACGCGTCGGCCCGCTCGGACCAGATGATCCAGGTGCTGCGCTCGATTGGAATGGTCCGATGAAGCTCTCCGGTCCGGTCTCGCTGGCCCTGCTGCTCGTCATGACCGTGGTCTGCGCCGCGTACATGGCCGTCGGCGTGCTCGACATCGATCCGCGGCGCACGACGAATACCGTGACGGTGCTGATGGATACGTCCGGCGGGCTGATGCAGACCTCCCAGGTCGACCTGCGCGGCATGCGGATCGGGAAGGTGCGCGCGATCACCGCCACCGGCACCGGGCTCGCGGTGCGGATCGAGCTGGACGCGAAGTACCGGGTGCCGATCGGCAGCGAGGTGCACGTCAGCAACCTGTCCGCAGCGGGCGAGCAGTTCATGGACTTCCGCCCGACCGGCCTGGCCGGCCCGTATCTCGGCGACGGCAGCGTGATCCCCGCGCATCAGGTGCGCATCGCGACGACGGTCAGCGAGGCGCTGGCCAAGCTGGACGTGCTGAACGCGCAGATCGATCCGGCGAAGATCGAACAGCTCGCGACCATCCTGTCCCAGGGGTACGCCGGTCGGGAGAGGGAGATCGCCAACCTGACCCGGGCGCTGACCATGACGGCGCAGATGCTGCACGACAAGCGCGACGAGATCACCCGGCTGTATGTGAACGGGCAGGACCTCGCCGAGAACTTCGACGGGTACGGGCCGGTGATCGGCGGCTGGGCCGGCGATTTCACCTCGGTGCTGCCCGAGGTGGTGCACCTGATCATGGGCTTCCAGGGTTATTCCTATGCGGGCGAGCACATCTGGGACGAGCCGCTCGGACCGCTGGTGCAGAAGATCGACCAGTACCTCGCGGTGCTCGGGCCCGATCTCGCGCACATCGCCACCGCGTTGAAGCCGTCCACCAGTGTGCTGAAACCCGTTCGGGTGGACGCGGGTTCGATCATCGACCTGCTGTCGGCGACCTTCCCGGAAGACGGCACCGCCCGAATCACGCTCGACGTTCCGAAATAGAGAGTTGAGGACCGCATGACCACGAACGAGCCCGCCGACGCGACCGAAACCGGCACGGAACCAACGTCGCTCACTGCCTCGGCACCCGAAACTGGGGCCGCTGCGGCGTCCGAGGCCGGTGCAACCTCGCCCCGCGTGGCCGCTACCCCCATACGTGTCGCTACCTCGGTGAATGAGCCGAATTTTCTGCGGCGCAACGGCATCAGCTACGTTCTCGGCGGCCTGACCGTCCTGCTCACCGTGCTCAGCATCGCGCTCGGCCTGTCCTGGCAGTCCACCTCCGACGATCTCAGCGCCCTGCGCGGGCAGAACGCCGATCGGGACAAGGCCGCCGAGATCGCGAAGGACTACACCCTGCGCTCGCTCACCTACGACTACAAGAACCTGCCCGGGTTCTTCGACGGCGTGCAGCGCGGCACCTCCGACGCGCTGCGCAAGCGCTACGACGAGGTGCACGACACCTTGGCGAAGATCATGAACGAGGCGCAGGTGGTGGCGACCGGGCAGGTGCTGGGCACCACGGTGGACGCGCAGGGCAACGAGCAGTTCTCGGTGACGGTGTTCGCGACGCAGAAGACGCAGAACATCCAGCAGCCGACGCCGGCCACCGTGCCGAACCTGCTGGTGGTCACCGTGGCGAAGAACGGCGGCGACTGGCAGGTGGTCGACTACGGCCCGAAGGGCGAGGCGCCGGCGCGTTGATAGGCTGACGAGCTATTTGTGCTGGTTCTGACGAAGGAGTGCTGTGCCGGAGCAGCCCCGCGCCGCCCGTCGTGGTCGGCCACCGCTGGCCGGTCTGCCGGAACGGCGCAGGCAGCAGATCATCGAGTCGGCCTATGCGGTGTTCGTCGAGCGGGGTTACGAGGCGACCGCGATCTCCGATGTGGCCGCGCACGCCGGCATCGGGCAGGGCACGGTGTACCGGTACTTCGCGAGCAAGCGCGAAATCCTCGACCATGTGGTCGATTTCGGGATCGAGAAGCTCATCGGCGCGCTGGAGCCGCAGACGCTGCTGAGCCGTCCGACGTCGGCGCAGGAACTGCTGGCGGGGGTGCGGGCGGCCATCGTGCGGTTGTACGCCATGCTCGAGCACGATCCGGACTTCATCCGGCTGGTGCTCGTCGAGGCGAACGCGATCGACAAGGAACTCAGCGATCGGCTGCTCGGGCTGGAGTTGCTCGTCAGTACCTTTGTGGCGCAAGAACTTCGGCGTGGAGTATCGGCCGGGTGGATTCGCGCGGACATCGATCCCGAAGTGACGGCGCACATTACGATGACCCTGGTGGTGCCCGGGTTGTTGCAGGAGATGCGCGGGGACAACACGCCGCAGGCGCGGGAGCGGGTCACCGACGGGGTGCTCATCGTGCTCGAAAAGGCTTTGCGGCCACGCGATTCCGTCGCCGCCGGAACCGGGCTATGAATGCTGCCCAACGGCGCGCCGAGCTCGTGTTCGCCGCCTATGAGTTGTTCGTGGACAAGGGGTATCGGGCGGTGGTCGTCGCCGATATCGTCGCCCGGGCCGGGGTCAGCCACGGCACCTTCTACAACTACTTCACCAGCAAGCGCGACATCCTCGACGCGGTCATCGACCACTACTTCGAGTTGATCCGCGACCGGGTGTTCGGCCGGGCGGTGACCGGACATCGGCCGCAGACGCTGGACGAGTTCTGCGTGCTGTCGGGGCGGGTCATCGATCAATGCTACGAATTGGTCGGCGACGAACCGGGTTTGGTGACCTTCATCCTGCTCGAGGCGACCTCGATCGACGACCGGGTGGCCGAGCGTTCGATGCGGAACCTGACCATGTACGGCGACGAGGCGACCGCGTGGATCAAGCACGGAATCGCCCTCGGGTACCTGGATTCCGCGCTCGATCCGCGCTTGACCGGCGAGATTCTGCTCTCGATCCTGTTGTCCGCCTTGCTGTCCGCGATCCGGGCCGGCGCGGACGGGCTGGATCAGGTGCGGGTGCGCACCGACCTGGTCGGGTTCGCCCGGGCGGCGCTCGAACCCTAGCGGCGGCCGAAGCGGGCGAGGGCGTCGAGGATGCTCGCGCGCATGGCCGGGCTGCCGGTGTGGCCGGATTCGTCGATGACGTGCAGTTCCGCGTCGGGCCAGGCCTGGGCCAGCTGCCAGGCGTTCTGCAGCGGGGTGCCGAGATCGAGGCGTCCGTGGATCAGTACGCCGGGGATTCCCGCGAGTTTGTGTGCCTCGTCGAGCAGTTGCCCGTCCGGAATCCAGGCGTCGTTGGCGAAGTAGTGCGTGCAGATCCGGACGAAGGCGAGCAGCGCGTCGTCCGGTTTGTCGCTGTAAGCGCCTGGGTGGCCGAGGGTTTCGTGCGCGATGACGGCGTCCTCCCACGCGCACCAATTGCGGGCCGCCGTCGCGCGCACGTCCGGATCTGGATTGTTCATCAAACGGCTATATGCGGCAACGAGATTCCCGTCGCGTTCGGATTCGGGCAGTGCGTTGCGGAACGTCTCCCACGGGCCCGGCAGGAAGCGCGCGACGCCGCGGTAGAGCCAATCGGTCTCCTCCGGCCTGGTCATCGTAACGCTGACCAGCACGATCTCGGACACCCGCGCGGGATAGCGTTCGGCGTAGGCGAGGATCAGCGTCGAACCCCAGGAACCGCCGTACAGCAGCCACTGCTCGATGCCGAGGTGTACCCGGAGCCGCTCCATGTCCTCGATCAGGTGCTCAGTGGTGTTGTGCGCCATATCGACTGCCGGATCCGAGGCATGCGGCAGGCTCTCGCCGCAGCCGCGCTGATCGAACAGCACGATGCGGTAGACGGCGGGATCGAAGTTCTTCCGCGCGCCGCGCTTACCCCCGCTACCCGGTCCGCCGTGCACCACCAGGGCCGGCTTACCGTCCGGATTACCGCTGGTCTCCCAGTAGATCCGGTTGCCGTCGCCGACCTCGAGCAGTCCGTGCGCGTAGGGCTCGATCTCCGGAAATGGTTGCGTCACTTCGACGATGCTAGAAGACCCGCGCGGCCTCGGGCCGGCGGGTCCGGGCATGCAGCGCGAGCACGAATCCCGCCGCGGCGGCGATGACGCCGGTCAGGCGGACTGCTTCGCGGTGACGGTCGCCGGCAGTGGCTCGTGCGTGCGCAGCGAAGCCCACAGTGCGGCGGTGGCGGCGACGCAGGCGGCGGCCCCGCCGACGTGGATGACCACCAGCGCGGCCGGGACGTGGGTGAAGTACTGCACGATGCCGACCAGGGATTGCGAGCAGACGAGCGCGAGCAGCACGAACAGGCGCTTGCGGATCGCGGGGGTGACGCCGACCGCGAACAGGCCGAAGCCCAGGCCGATCAGCAGCGCCAGATAGCCGACGAGCAGCTGCGAATGCAGATGCACCAGGGTGACGATCTCGATCTGCAGGCGCTCGACCTGGCGCTCGATGCTCTTGTCGCCCGCGTGCGGTCCGGCGGCGGTGACCAGCGTTCCGGCGATCAGCACGCCGCTCAGCGCGACACCGCTGAGCGCGGTCAGCCAGCGCAGCGGCGCGGGCGCCTGCACGGTGTCGACGCCGTCGTCGGGTTCGCTGATCTTCGCGTAGAGCACCACGGACAGCCAGACCATCAGCATCGAGGCCAGCAGGTGCACCGAGACGGTCCACCAGAGCAGCCCGGTGCGCACGGTGATGCCGCCGATGACGGCCTGCAACAGCGTGCCGCCGGGCATCAGCCAGGCATAGATCAGCACGTCGCGGCGGCGCCGGGCGCGGATGACCGCGAGCACGATCAGCGCGGCGGCCAGCGAGACGACGAAGGTGAGCAGCCGGTTGCTGAACTCGACGGCCTGATGCAGCACCGGCACCTCGGACACGCCGACCGGGGTGAAACTGCCGGGGAAGCACCGCGGCCAGGTCGGGCAACCGAGGCCGGAGGCGGTGACCCGGACGACGGCCCCGGTGACCGCGATGCCCGCCTGCGTGAGGATGACCGCGATCGCGGTCAGGCGCTGCACCCGCAGCGAGGGCAGCGGCAGCTTGTCGACGAGTCGCAGAAAGGCGCGATACAGCACGTCACGATGGTAGAGCACGGTCAACTACACGCTGTCGTTGGTACCGGCTCGGCGGCCTACTCGAAGCGGAAGTAGCGCGCGGCCAGCAGACCCGAGACCGCGCCCCACACGGCGAGCACGGCGATGCCGAACCAGTCGACGCTGCTGCGCATCGCGTCCTCCAGGGTGACCGCCAGCGCGCCCGAGGGGACCAGGCGGGCAAGCACATTCACCGCGGCGGGCAGATCGTCGGAGGCGAACACGACGCTGGCGATGCCGAGCATGACAAACCACAGGATGTTCGCCAGCGCCAGCACGATCTCCGCCTTCAGCGTGCCGCCGAGCAGCAGGCCCATCGCCGCGAACGTCGCGGTGCCGAGCGCGATCACCAGCGCGCCGAGCGCGAGTCCGGCCGGCTCGGGGCGCCAGCCGAGCGCGAAGCCGATCACGCCGAGCAGAATCGCTTGCAGCACAACGACGATCAGCACGGCCGCGCTCTTGCCCGCGATGATGCCCCAGCGGGGGAGCGGAGTGGCGCCGAGGCGTTTCAGCGCGCCGTAGCGGCGGTCGAAGCCGACCGCGATGGCCTGTCCGGTGAACGCGGTGGACATCACCGCGACCATCATCACTGCGGGCACGATCTTGTCCACCCGGTCGTCGCCGAGGTCGCCGAACGGCAGCAGGCTGAGCCCGACCAGCAGGGTGATCGGGATGAACATGGTCAGCAGCAGCTGTTCGCCGTTGCGCAGCAACAGGATCAGCTCGAGCCGGGTCTGCGCGAGCATCATCGCCGCGCGCGAGCTCGGCCGCGGGTCCGGGGCGAAGGTGCCCGGGGTGAAACGGTTGGCGGTCAGGTCGGGCTGAGTCATCCGCGTAGGTCCCGTCCGGTGAGTTCCAGGAAGACGTCTTCGAGCCTGCGCTGATCGATCCGGATGTCGGTGGCCAGCACGTTCACTCGCGCGCACCACGCGGTCACCGTGGCCAGCACCTGCGGATTGATCTCGCCCTCCACCAGATACGTGCCCGGGGTCGTCTCGCGCGGCGAGAAACCTTCCGGCAGTGCCGATTTCAACAGATCCAGATCGAGTTTCGGTGGGGCGGAGAAGCGTAACTGTCCCGCGGCGCCGTGCGCGGTCACCTCGGCGGGCGTGCCCGACGCGACGATCCGGCCGTGATCGATGATCACCAGCTGATCGGCCAGCTGCTCCGCCTCGTCCATCAGATGCGTGGTCAGCACCACGGTGACCCCGTCGCGCCGCAACGCATCGATCAACTCCCACACGATCAGCCGCGCCTGCGCATCCAACCCCGCCGTCGGCTCATCCAGGAACACGATCTCCGGCTTCCCCACCAGCGCACAAGCCAACGCCAACCGCTGCTGCTGCCCACCGGACAACCGCCGATACGGCGTCCCCCGATTGTCCTGCAACCCGAGCGTCTTCAACAACCACTCCGGATCCAGCGGATCAGCAGAATAAGCCGCCACCAGATCGAGCATCTCGCCCGCCTTGGCCCCCGGATAAGCCCCGCCCCCCTGCAACATCACCCCGATCCGCGGCCGCAACCGATCCGAATCCGCAATCGGATCCAGCCCCAGCACCCGCACCGCCCCCGCATCCGGCGTAACAAACCCCTCACACATTTCCACCGTGGTGGTCTTGCCGGCCCCGTTGGGGCCGAGCAGCGCAAGTACCTGCGCGCGTTCGACATCGAAGCTCAAACCGTCGACCGCCGTGGTCTCGCCATAACGCTTGACGACACCGTCGACGCGAACGGCAGGTCCGGAGGCTCGGTTCACGATGTCACACCGTAAGAGGTGGGCAGTTGTGACGGAGCCGACACCCCCTGCTGCGCCCGCCACGGCAGTTTGTTTCGGGTTATCACGATGAACAGCACCGAGACGATCACGGTGGCGATCGCGGCGCCGACGATCTGGAACACCTCGAGATCGGCGCCGCGCGGCATCAGGATGACGCTGACCACCGCCGAGAAGGCCACGGCCGGAACGCGGAACGCCGGCCGGGTCGCCCAAGCGGCCAGCGGCACGATCGCCCACAGCACGTACCAGGGCTGCACCACGGGGAACAGCAGCACGATCGCACCCATCGAGACGCCGAGCGCGCCGACCGGATGCAGCCGGCCGACACCGGTGGCGACCAGCATGCGCACCGTGAGGAAGCCCGCGATCACCGCCGCGATCGGGCGGGTGATGCTCAACAGCGCGGTGGTGTGATCGCCGAGTCCGAGCAGCACCCCGCCGAACCCGGTGATGATGCTGAGCACCGTCGGCACCGACATCCAGCTGCGCACCTTGTTCGCGACATTGAGCGTGTGGATCCAGCCGAAGCCGAGCCCGCTCATCGAACCGATGAAAAGGGTGGTGCCGATCGCGATGGCGCCGAGCATCGCCGCGGCGATGAGCACATTGCGCAGGTTGAATCCCCAGCGTCGAGCCAACGCCATGCCGACGAACCCGAGCGCGACGATCGAGGTGAGCTTCACCGACGACGAGAGCGTGATGACGATCGCCCCGCCGATCAGCCACGTGTAAGCCCGGCCGTCGAACGGATGTATGTCTTCGATTGCTCGGAGGCAGAACTCCATGCCGGCCAGCATCAGACCGAGCATCAGCGCGTCGTTGTGCACGCCGCCGACCAGGTGGAACAGCACCAGCGGATTCGCGGCGCCCAGCCACAGCGCGCTCACCGGCGCCACGCCGCAACGCACCGACAGCCGGGGCAGCGCCCAGACGATCAGCGCGACGCCGGCCAGCGCGAGCATCCGGTGCACCCACACGCCCGCGATGATGTTGTCACCGGTGATCTCGGCGATGCCACGACCGAGCCAGAGGAACAGCGGCCCATACGGCGCCGGGGTGTCACGCCAGATGTTCGGCACGTTGTTGGTCAGCACGTTGTCGATGCCGAGCCCGGCGACCGGGCCCTCCTGATACGGGTCTATGCCGCGCGCCGCGATTTCGCTTTGGGCCAGATACGAATACACGTCGTTGCTGAACAACGGTGGCGCGATGCTGAGCGGGATGATCCAGAGCAGGAGCGTGCGGTCGAGCTGGGAACGGCTGAGCCGGTGCAGCGGAGACCCGCCGATACCGCCGACGGCGAAGCGCCCCAACAACAACCAGGCCAGGACCACCACGACCGTGCCGGTCATGCACATGGCCAGTGATCCGGTGTGGGCGCGGGCGAAGATGCCTAGGACGCGGACGCCGGAGGTGGGGTTCTGGTGGACGGGTTGGGCGCCGATGCCGAGGGCGCTGATCGCCATCAGGACGGTTCCGGTGGCGCCCATCAGGCGGATGCGGTCCAGTTGGACGCGTTCTTTCCGGTCGAGGCCGGGAACCTCGGTCTCGTCCTGGTGCAGGACCGCGATCGTGTGATCGGCGGTCGGCACGTCCAACCCGAGTGCTCGGCGCCCGAATGCCAGTGTCCTGCGCCGCGCGCCCTCCAGTACCGCCACGAGACGAAGCATAAGGGGCGCGGTCGCGGACAGTCCCGGCACAGACCGGTGACGGCGGTGCTCGTTCCGATCGGCAGCGTCGCCGACCGGGGCACAATCAGACACATGGTTTCGGAGTCCAGGCGGCGGATCGAAGTCGCCGCGTGCGGGCTGCTCGCGCGGCACGGGTATCACGGGTTCGGTCTGAAGGCGTTGAGCGAGGCGGCCGGATTGCCGTATGGCTCTATCTACCACCACTTTCCAGGGGGCAAGGAGGAGATCGCGGTGGCCGCGATCACCGGCACCGGGACGCTCACCGGGCGGATGATCCGGCAGGCGCCGACGGACGTGTTCGCCACGACGACCACCATTTTCGAGTTCATGGTGCGCAAGCTGGCCGCCTCGGAATGGGACGACGGATGTCCGATCGGCACGCCTGCGCTGGACGGCGGCAGTGATGCCGAGTCGATCCGCGCCGCCTGCGCGACCGCCTTCGAGGCGATGGAGCAGGCGTTCGCCGGACTGCTCGCCGAGCTGGGGTTGTCCGCGCAGGACGCGGGGGAGCTGGCCACCACGGTGGTCGCCGCGTACGAGGGCGCGACCATCCTGTCCCGGGTGCGGCGCTCGGAGGCGCCGCTGCACACGGTGGCGGCGGCGATGGAGCGGCTGATCCGGGTGACGTTCACCGAGGCCGGCCTGCCGAACGGCGATCCGGGTACGCCGGACAGCGGCGAGTCGGGCACCGGGTCGTCGGATGTCGACGCGGGAATGATCGAGGTGGACCAGGCGGCCTCGGTCGAGGAGCGGGTGGTCGCGGCCGCCGCGGAATCCGAGGTCGCCGGAATTGTTCCGGAAGTTATTGCCGAGCAGGGAAATTCCTTGTGAGGCATTGACTAGAAAGAACGTTCTAGCGAGACTCGGACGATGAAGCGTCTGATGTTGACCGGTCCCGGCGAGCTGCGCTGGGAAGAACACCCCGAACCCGAGCTCGCCGAACCGGGACAGGCGCTGGTGCGCCCGATCGCCCTGGCCACCTGCGACATCGATCCGGCCGTGCTGCGCGGCGCGTTCCCACTGCCGGGTCCGTACTCGTTCGGGCACGAGGGCGTGGTCGAAGTCGTCGCGATCGGCGATGCGGTGCGCACCGTCGCGGTCGGCGACCGGGTGGTGGTGCCGTTCCAAATCTCTTGCGGCACATGCCCTGCCTGCCTGCGCGGCCGCACCGGCAATTGCACCAGCCATCCGCCGCTGTCCAGTTACGGCCTCGGCCCGCTCGGCGGCCTGGACTGGGGCGGACTCTGGGCCGACCTGGCGCTCATCCCGCACGCCGACGCCATGCTCGTGCCGCTCCCGCCCGGCATCGACCTGGTCGCCGTCGCGAGCGCCAGCGACAACATCCCCGACGGCTATCGCGCGGTCGGCCCGCAGCTCGCGGACAACCCCGGCGCCGAGGTGTTGATCATCGGCGGTCCGGCGGCGCCGTCGATCGGCCTCTACGCCGCAGGCCTCGCCGTCGCGCTCGGATCGGCGCGGGTCGTCTACCTCGACGACTCCGTCGAACGGCTGGAGATCGCGAAATCCCTGGGCGCCGAGGCGATCGAAGGCCCGCGCGACGCCCGCGTCGGCCGATTCCCCATCACCGTCGAATCCGCGGGCGGCGCAAAGGCGTTGCGCGCCGCGATCGACGCCACCGCCTACGACGGCTGGTCCACCAGCGTCAGCGTCCAGCTCACCGACGTGCCGCTGCCGATCTTCGAGATGTACTCCCGCTGCTGCACGTTCCACACCGGACGTGCGCACGCCCGCCCCGCCATCCCCGAAGTCCTGGACCTGGTGGCGGCCGGCCGCTTCGATCCGTCGCTGGTTACCACCCGGACAGCAAACTGGGACGACGCCGTGGACGCTCTGCTGGAGACGCCGATGAAGCTCGTCGCCGTCCGCTGAACCGTCTCGGCGAGGTGGTCGAATGACCATGTGTGATGTATCGCACTGATCACGATCGGGACCGAATGGACCGTCGAAACATCAGCGGCCCAGTCGGCCGATCCCGCGGCGGCGAACTGCTCGCATGTCGCGACGCTCGGCGGCTGTTCACCGAACCAGCAGGTCAAGGCCCATATTTGTGGTCGTTTTAAGACTCGGCTTAAATAGCGGCCTACTCGCGTATCGATCCGCAACTCCGCGGCACCGCGGATCGCCCTCCGCGAGACCCCGGACCGACGGTCTGTGCAGGTCACGAGCCCCGAGAACTCAGGGCACCCTTATTAGATTTCGGGAACGAATTCCGCCACACTGATGTTGTGAAAACCGTGGGTTTGCGGGATGAGGACGAAAGGGCTGGTCGTAAGGCCGGTACCGGGTCGTCTGCTGCGCCCGCGACCGCAGGCGAGGGACACACCCGCGCGGCCATCGTTCAGCTGCTGCTGGAAGAGGGCCCGATCACCGCGACCGCCATCGGCACCACGCTGGGCCTCGCCCCGGCCGGCGTCCGGCGGCACCTGGACGCACTGATCGACTCCGGTCAGGCCCGGGCCAGCAGGTCCGCGCCGTGGCAGCAGAAGGGGCGCGGCCGTCCCGCCAAGCAGTATCAGCTCACCGCCGCGGGCCGTGGCCAACTGGGTCACGCCTACGACGACCTGGCCGGCGCCGCGATCCGCCAGCTCGGCGAGATCGGTGGCGAACAGGCCATCACCGAGTTCGCCCGGAAACGGGCCAGGACTATCGTGGCCGGGATCGCACCGGTCGAGGAGCACACGCCGCAACGCACCGAGGCCAAGGCCGAGGAGATCGCGGACGCGTTCACCGAGGCCGGTTTCGCCGCCTCCACCCGCAAGGTGGGCACCGGCGTGCAGATCTGCCAGCACCACTGCCCGGTCGCGCACGTCGCGGAGGAATTCCCGCAGCTGTGCGAGGCCGAACTCGAGGCGTTCCGTGACCTGCTCGGCACCCATGTGCAGCGGCTGGCCACGATCGCCAACGGCGACTGCGCATGCACGACGCACGTGCCGCTGCTCGTACTACCGATCACCAAAAAAACTTCACCAGAAATCGCTGCACAGCCCGCAGCGGTACGAACGAACGACTCCGGAAGGAGTGCCGAATGACGACAACCACCGACCAGGTGCAGCCGCTCACTCAGGAAGAGACCATCGCTTCGCTGGGTAAATACGGCTACGGCTGGGCCGATTCGGATGTGGCCGGAGCCAGCGCGCAACGAGGCCTGTCCGAGGCGGTTGTTCGCGACATCTCGGCGAAGAAGAGCGAGCAGGACTGGATGCTCGACATCCGGCTCAAGGCGCTGCGCATCTTCGATCGCAAGCCCATGCCGAACTGGGGTTCCAACCTCGACGGCATCGACTTCGACAACATCAAATACTTCGTCCGCTCCAGCGAGAAGCAGGCGGCGACCTGGGACGACCTGCCCGAGGACATCAAGAACACCTATGACAAGCTCGGCATCCCGGAAGCGGAGAAGCAGCGCCTGGTCTCCGGTGTCGCGGCGCAGTACGAGTCCGAGGTCGTCTACCACTCCATCCGTGAGGACCTGGAGAAGCAGGGCGTCATCTTCCTCGACACCGACACGGCGTTGAAGGAGCACCCGGAGCTGTTCCAGCAGTACTTCGGCACGGTGATCCCCGCGGGCGACAACAAGTTCTCCGCGCTGAACACCGCCGTGTGGTCGGGCGGCTCGTTCATCTACGTGCCGCCGGGCGTGCACGTCGACATCCCGCTGCAGGCCTACTTCCGGATCAACACCGAGAACATGGGCCAGTTCGAGCGGACCCTGATCATCGTCGACGAGGGCGCCTACGTGCACTACGTCGAGGGCTGCACCGCGCCGATCTACAAGTCGGACTCGCTGCACTCCGCGGTGGTCGAGATCATCGTGAAGAAGGGCGGCCGCTGCCGCTACACGACCATCCAGAACTGGTCGAACAACGTCTACAACCTGGTCACCAAGCGGGCCAAGGCGGAGGCGGGCGCGACCATGGAGTGGGTCGACGGCAACATCGGCTCCAAGGTGACCATGAAGTACCCGGCGGTCTGGATGACCGGCGAGTACGCCCGCGGCGAGGTGCTCTCGGTGGCGTTCGCCGGCGAGGGCCAGCACCAGGACACCGGCGCGAAGATGCTGCACCTGGCGCCGCACACCTCCTCGAACATCATCAGCAAGTCGGTGGCGCGCGGCGGTGGCCGGGCCTCCTACCGCGGCCTGGTGCAGGTGAACAAGGGCGCGTACGGGTCGAAGTCGACGGTGAAATGCGATGCGCTGCTTGTCGATACGATCAGCCGCTCGGACACCTACCCGTACGTCGACATCCGCGAGGACGACGTGACGATGGGTCACGAGGCCACCGTGTCGAAGGTGTCCGAGGACCAGCTGTTCTACCTGATGAGCCGCGGCATGACCGAGGACGAGGCCATGGCCATGGTGGTGCGCGGCTTCGTCGAGCCCATCGCCAAGGAACTGCCGATGGAATACGCGTTGGAACTGAACCGGCTCATCGAGCTGCAGATGGAAGGAGCCGTCGGCTGATGGCGACAGGTGTCATTGGAGCGGTCGAGGGCGAGAACCCCGCGAAGCCGATTCAGAACCCGGGCGCTGGGGCCGCGACCAACAAGGGCGAGGTCTTCACCTCGTTCGACGTCAACGCCTTCGAGGTGCCGTCGGGCCGCGACGAGGAGTGGCGGTTCACCCCGCTGCGCCGGCTGCGCGGCCTGCACGACGGCTCCGCGGTGCGTGACGGTCAGGCCACGGTCGAGGTCAGCTCGGTCGAGGGCGTTCAGGTGGAAACCGTCGGGCGCGCCGACGAGCGCCTCGGTGCCGCCGGTACCCCCGCGGATCGCGTTGCCGCCCAGGCGTTCTCGGGCTTCGAGTCGGCGACCATCGTGTCGGTCGGCGCGGAGTCCGAGGTCGCCGAGCCGGTGGTCGTCACGGTCACCGGCCCCGGCGAGGGCCGGACCGCCTACGGCCACTTGCAGATCCGGCTCGGCAACTTCGCCACCGCCACCGTGGTCATCGACCAGCGCGGCAGCGGAACCTACGCGGAGAACGTCGAATTCGTGCTCGGCGACAGCGCCAAGCTGACCGTCGTCGCGGTGCAGGACTGGGCCGACGACGCGGTCAACGCGACCGCGCACCACGCGCTACTCGGCCGCGACGCCACGCTGCGCCACATCGCCGTCACCCTCGGCGGCGACCTGGTCCGGCTCACCGGAACCGTCCGCTACGCGGGCCCCGGCGGCGACGCCGAGCTGCTCGGCCTCTACTTCGCCGACGCCGGTCAGCACTTCGAGCAGCGCCTGCTGGTCGACCACTCGCAGCCGAACTGCAAGTCGAACGTGCTGTATAAGGGTGCGCTGCAAGGCGATCCGGACTCGCCCAAGGGCGACGCGCGGACCGTGTGGGTCGGCGACGTGCTGATCCGCGCCGCCGCCGAGGGCACCGACACCTTCGAGGTGAACCGCAACCTGGTGCTCACCGACGGCGCGCGCGCCGACTCGGTGCCGAACCTGGAGATCGAGACTGGCGAGATCGCCGGCGCCGGTCACGCCAGCGCCACCGGCCGCTTCGACGACGAGCAGCTGTTCTACCTGCGCGCCCGCGGCATCCCGGAAGACGTGGCGCGCCGCCTGGTCGTGCGCGGCTTCTTCCAGGAGATCATCCAGAAGATCGCGGTCCCCGAGATCCGGGAGCGGCTGGAGTCGGCCATCGAGGCCGAGCTCGCCGCTGTCGGCGTCTGATGCGCGACTGCTTGCAGGTCGCGCACAACAACACAGCCACTCACTCCCACAAAGGAACTCGAATTCGATGACCACCCTGGAAATCAAGGACCTGCACGTCGAGGTCGCCAACCCGGACGCCTCCGGCGAGCCCATCAAGATCCTGAAGGGCGTCGACCTCACCATCAAGTCCGGTGAGACGCACGCCATCATGGGCCCCAACGGCTCCGGTAAGTCGACCCTGTCCTACGCGATCGCCGGCCACCCGAAGTACACGGTGACCTCCGGCTCGATCACCCTCGACGGCGAGGACGTCCTCGCGATGTCCGTCGACGAGCGGGCGCGCGCGGGCCTGTTTCTGGCCATGCAGTACCCGGTCGAGGTCCCCGGCGTCTCCACCCCGAACTTCCTGCGCACCGCCGCCACCGCCGTGCGCGGCGAGGCGCCCAAGCTGCGGCACTGGGTCAAGGAGGTCAAGGAGTCGATGGCCGAGCTGGAGATCGATCCGGCCTTCGCCGAGCGCAACGTGAACGAGGGCTTCTCCGGCGGCGAGAAGAAGCGCCACGAGATCCTGCAGCTTGGCCTGCTCAAGCCGAAGATCGCCATCCTGGACGAGACCGACTCCGGCCTGGACGTCGACGCGCTGCGCATCGTCTCCGAGGGCGTCAACCGCTACAAGGAGCGCGAGAACGGCGGCGTGCTGCTGATCACGCACTACACCCGGATCCTGCGCTACATCGAGCCGGAATTCGTGCACGTCTTCGTCAACGGCCGCATCGTCGCCGAGGGCGGCTCGGAGCTGGCCGACGAACTCGACGCCAACGGCTACGTCCGTTTTACCCAGACTGCTATTGCGGGAGCTTGATATGACCGCCACGGTCCGCACCCTCGACGTGGCCCGTATCCGGGCCGACTTCCCGATCCTGAGCCGCACGGTTCGGGACGGGAAACCGTTGGTGTACCTGGACTCCGGCGCGACCTCGCAGCGACCGCTGGCGGTGCTCGACGCGGAACGCGAGTTCCTGGTCACGCACAACTCGGCGGTGCACCGCGGTGCGCATCAGCTGGCCGAGGAGGCGACCGACGCCTACGAGAGCGCCCGCGCGGACATCGCCCGGTTCGTCGGGGTCTATGCCGACGAGATCGTGTTCACCAAGAACGCGACCGAATCGCTGAACCTGGTGACGTACTCGTTCGCCGACGATCGGTTCCCGTATCAGGTCGGTCCCGGTGACGAGATCGTCATCACCGAGCTGGAGCATCACGCGAATCTCGTTCCGTGGCAAGAGCTTGCGCGGCGGACCGGCGCGACGCTGAAGTGGTACGGAGTGACCGACGACGGGCGGATCGATCTCGATTCGCTCGAATTGTCGCCCGCCACCAAGGTTGTCGCGTTCACGCATCAGTCCAACGTGACCGGCGCGATCACCGATGTCGCCGAATTGGTCCGCCGGGCAAAGGCGGTCGGCGCGCTGACCGTGCTCGACGCCTGCCAGTCGGTGCCGCACCTGCCGGTGGATTTCCGTGAGCTCGAGGTTGATTTCGCGGCGTTCTCCGGGCACAAGATGTTCGGTCCGTCCGGTGTCGGCGTGCTGTACGGGCGGCGTGCGCTGCTGGCCGAGACGCCGCCGTTCATCACCGGTGGTTCGATGATCGAGACCGTGACCATGGAGGCCACCACCTTCGCGGCGCCGCCGCAGCGGTTCGAGGCCGGCGTGCCGATGACCTCGCAGGTCGTCGGATTGGGCGCGGCCGTGCGGTATCTCGAAGCGCTCGGCATGGATGTCGTTGCGGAGCACGAACATTCGCTGGTCGGTGCCGCGATCGAGGGGCTGAACGCGATCGACGGTGTGCGGATCCTCGGCCCGGTCGAGAACGTGGACCGGGGTGGCGCGGTGTCGTTCGTGGTCGACGGTATCCACGCCCACGACGTCGGTCAGATTCTCGATGACGAAGGTGTCGCCGTCCGGGTCGGCCACTTCTGCGCGTGGCCGCTGCTGCGCCGGTTGGACGCCGCCGCGGCGGTACGCGCCTCGTTCGCCGCCTACAACACGCTCGACGAGGTCGACGCACTGGTCGCGGCCGTGCGGAAGGCTCAGAGCTTCTTTGGGGTTGCATAGAACATGCGCATGGAGCAGATGTACCAGGAAGTGATCCTGGACCACTACAAGCACCCGCATCACCGCGGGCTGCGGGAGCCGTTCGGTGCCGAAGTGCACCACGTGAACCCGACCTGCGGTGACGAGGTCACTCTGCGCGTGCAGCTCGACGCCAACGGGGACGTCGCCGACGTCTCCTACGACGGTCAGGGTTGCTCGATCAGCCAGGCCTCGACCTCGGTCCTCACCGACCAGGTGATCGGCCTGCCGGTGCAGCAGGCGCTCAAGGTGGTCGACTCGTACAGCGAGATGATCTCCAGCCGCGGCACCGTCGAGGGTGACGAGGACATGATCGGCGACGGCATCGCCTTCGCCGGCGTCTCCAAGTACCCGGCGCGAGTGAAATGCGCCTTGCTCGGCTGGATGGCGTTCAAAGACGCGGTGGTCCGGATAACCTCGGCAGAAGAGGCGCAACGTTCGATGGGAAACGGGGATCAGGCATGACCGACACACCGGCAACCGAGACGGCTGAGCAGGTCGAGCTGTCCGCCGAGGACATCAAGCGTCTCGAGGACCTCGAGGAGGCCATGCGCGACGTGGTCGACCCCGAGCTGGGCATCAACGTCGTCGACCTCGGCCTGGTCTACGGCCTGTCCGTGCAGGACGAGGTGGCCATCCTCGACATGACCCTCACCTCCGCCGCCTGCCCCCTCACCGACGTCATCGAAGACCAGTCCCGCAACGCCCTCGTCCGCAGCGGCCTGGTAGACGACCTCAAAATCAACTGGGTCTGGATGCCCCCGTGGGGCCCCGACAAGATCACCGAAGACGGCCGCGAACAACTCCGCGCCCTCGGCTTCACCGTCTGAGTTCAGTTTCACCGACAGCCGCTGAACGGAATGCCCTGGTCGAAGGGTGTTTCCTCAGCGGCTGTCGGCGTTTGTGCAGAGTGTCGTTGCTCGTCGGCCTGGCGGGGCTAGCCGAGGTGCCGACGGCGAATCACTTTGATCCCCAAGGCGACCATGATGGCGATAGATATGGTTCCGAAATTCATCCAGAAGTGCATGGAGCTCGGTGGAGCTTGGGCTAGCTCGCGCAGCATCGGATGTTCGAATGCCATTGTTGCCAGCAGGAAGCCAGCGAACAACCACAACACAATTATTGATCCCATGAACTTTCCCGGGTTCATCGCATTGGGTGCCAAGGCGATCGAGGTGGCCAGAATTGGTACGTAAGGGCTGTGTTCTAGTCCGCCGGTCTGCATGACGAGGAAAGCGAGCGCCAGGAATTGTGCGGTCGATGATGACCACACGAAGACCCAGTAAACCCACGGCGGCAATTCCGTCCGTTCACGGGCGGGCCGGACAGCGGCTGCGTTTCGCACCGCCTCGACCGTATCGTCGATCATCGTCGTTCCTGCGCCGATCACCAGCATGCCCAGGATCGCGCAGATCAGGTAGACGACGAAGGTCTGGCGGGGCACTGGGACCTGATCGCCGTAGAACCCCCACATGATGGCAATGAACAAGCCCACCAAGATTGCGGCAAGCGTGTTGACACCGGATTGCCTTTTCGTGGTCAGCGTCGCCAGGGCGCTGTTTCCGTCTTCGGAGGGATCAGGTGTCACTGCGACCCCTCTGTGGCGATGGCCAGGTGGCTGGCACCTGGACGATGCCGATGAGACTCCGGTCGGCGGTCAGCCGCACCATCTGAGCTGCATAGGTAATGGTGCACCACGCGAGGCCGGCAACCATGCTCCATGTCAGTGGCCACGGCACCTGACCTGTGTACGTCAGCAGACCTCCGGTCATGGCCGTTCCAATGCCTAGTGCCTTGTGTGGCAACGCACCGACACCGATGAAGCCGCGGCGGATCGCCTTGGTCGCCATGTACGACTGGAGGCAGTCCCTGACGATGAGCGCGAGCCACACCACCGGCACCGTGAAGGTGGCGATCGAGTAGGCCAGAAAGGCGCTGTGGATGGCCGCTCGATCGACTGTCGAATCCAGGGCGCGGCGGGTCATCGACTCCGGGCCGAACTTGCGGGCGAAGATCCCATCTAGGATGTCAAGGACCACAAACAGAATCAGCCCCCCGACGGTGATATTCGGCGAGTGTGTGAGAACTCCGTAGATCATGACCGGAATCAAAGGTAGCCGCACATACGTCACGAGCACCGCGAGATGCTGCATCTTGGGCGGGGTAGCGGTCTCCAGGAGCAGCATGGCGATGCCTTTCGTTGGGTGCGGATCAGAGTACTGATCGTCCGGCATTCTCGAGTGTCAATGAATACGCCTGTGGGAAAGCGGTTTTCAGTTCAACTCGATGTCTATCGAAACAAAACTTCTCTTGATGGAAATTGGTCGGGTGACCGACAGGGGTTGCGCGGACGGTGAGCATCGGCTCTGCGCCGCTGGGAAGGTACTGGAGAACTGCGGTCGTCGCCTGCGAAGGCGGCTAGTCGGCCGAATCTCGGTCGGCGCATTCGTCTGTGCTTCCGCTTTCGTTGGGCCGCAACGGGATACTGGACACGGAGGCATTGCTCAGCGATGATCAGCTTCGCGTTACTTCATTGAACCGGGGAGAATCTGGTGTCAGTTCTGAGTAGGGTCGCGGTCGGTGCGGCTCTGACATCCACTGCGGCGCTTGCCTTCGTGGGCGCGGGCTCGGCGGGTGCGGCGGGTAATTACTATGGGACGCTGGCGCTTTCGCCGGGGACCGGGAAGGTGGTCGAGGCGACCGATCAGCCGACCTGGGTGGCGGCGGATGCGGCGGCGATCCGGAACTGCGCGGTGTACGACTGCCGGATCATGGTGCGGTTCGCCAATGGTTGTGCGGCGATCGCGCGCGGCGCGGACGGGCAGTATGCGGCGGACTGGGCGGCGTCGCGGGAGGACGCGGAGCGGTTGGCGATCGCCAAGCTCGGTGAGAGTGCGCCGCCGTTCCCGGATCTGGGCAGTGCCTCGCCGCGGGCGGCGAGCATCGTGCTGTCTTCGTGCACCAAGAACGCCAGCTGAATTTCGTGCGCGCTGCGATCTGAGGGTTTCACTTCGAAAGACCCTATGGCCCAGTCTATTTCGTTCGTCGAAATGATTTGGACAATTCGAGTGCCGTGCCCCATGATCTGACTCGGAGTTATTTCTTTCTCGGGGAGGATCACAATGTCGTTGTCGCGCAAGGCTGCTCTAGGCCTGGTCGTGTCATCCGCGGCCGTCCTGGTCGCAGCCGGTGCGGGCGCCGCCCATGCCGGGCCGGACTCGGAGGGCAGGTACTACGGGTCGATCGCGTTGAACCCCAAGAACTGGGACACCGCGTCGGCGTGGAACTACTCGAGCTATGCCGGGTCCGACGCCCGCGCGCTGGCCGAGTGTGGCAGCCGGGACTGCTTCGTCGTCGTCCGCTTCTCGGACGGCTGCGGTGCGATCTCGGCCAGCTCGGACGGCAAATGGGCCGTCGGCACCGGCCGGGACCGGGGCGAGGCGGAACGAAACGCCATCGCCGCCCTCGGCCCGCTGGCCCCGCCGTTCCCCAACTTCGGCAGCTCGGCACCCAAGCGGGCCGAGATCCTGCACTCGCAGTGCTCGCCGGAGTAAGCACGGCATAACCGCAACGAGGGGTGTCCACGCCGAGCGCGGACACCCCTCGTTCAGTTATTGCCTCAGCGGCGCAACACCTTTCGCGCCAGCCAGTTGCCGAAGAACTGAATCCCCTGCACGCCGGCGATGATGATCAGCGTGGCCACCAGGGTGACCTGCCAGTCGAACCGCTGATACCCGTAGACCAGCGCGAAATCGCCGAGCCCGCCGCCGCCGACGGTGCCGGCCATCGCGGAGATGTCCACGATCCCGATCACCACGAAGGTGTAGCCGAGCACCAGCGGCCCCAGCGCCTCGGGGATCAGCAGCGTGAAGATGATCCGCAACGGCCCGGCGCCGACCGCCCTGGCCGCCTCGATCACGCCGGGATCGACCGTCACCAGGTTCTGCTCCACGATCCGCGCGATGGCGAACGACGCCGCCACGATCATGACGAACGCCGCGGCGTCGGTACCGATAGTGGTGCCGACCACCTTCAACGTCACCGGGCCGAGCGCCGCGAGCAGGATGATGAACGGGATCGGCCGCACCACGTTCACGATCACGTTGAGCAGCACGTTGATCGGCGCGTTCGCCAGCAGTCCGCCCTTGCGGGTGGTGTAGAGCAGGGTGCCGAGGAAGAGCCCGATCAGCCCGCCGACCACGAAGGTGATCATCACCAGATAGATGGTGGTGCCGATCGCCTCGGTCAGGACCGGCTGGAGTTTGTCCCAATCTGTCTGCATCGGTACTCCTTTCAGCCCTTCTGATCGGTTCGAGCGACCTGCAATCGGTCGTCGCTACGGCGTTCGAACTCCTCGATCACCTTGTCGATCGCCTCGTCGGCGCCGTGCAGCGCCAGCGTGACGCTGCCGAATGTCTTGTCCTGCAACGTGCTCACGCCGCCGTAGACCACCTCGAAGCGCACATCGGCATGTGCCGCGGTGGCCAGCGCCGCGCCGATGCCGCGCCGGTCGTCGATGTCGACCGTGACCAGCCGGCCGCCGTGCAGCTCACCGAGCCTGCGTAGTTCGTCCGCGGACGGACGGTTGTGCAGCACGGTCTCCACGAACGACTGCGTCGGCGCCGCCTGCGGGGTCGCGAAAACCTCGAAAGTGCTGGCGAGTTCGACGATCCGGCCCTCCGCGAGCACGGCGACCCGATCGGCCACCGCGCGGATCACGTCCATCTCGTGGGTGATCACCACGATGGTGACGCCGAGCTCCCGGTTGACCTTCTTCAGCAGTCGCAGGACCTCGCCGGTGGTTTCCGGGTCGAGCGCCGAGGTCGATTCGTCGGCGAGCAGCAGCTTCGGCGAGGTGGCCAGGGCGCGGGCGATGCCGACCCGCTGCTTCTGGCCGCCGGAGAGCTGATCGGGGTAGCTGCGCGCCTTGTCGGACAGCCCGACGAACTCCAGCAGCTCGGCGACCCGCGCCTTGCGCTCGGTCCGCTTCCACCCCGCCACCTTCAGCGGATACTCGACATTGCCTGCGGCCGTGCGTGATCGGAACAGGTTGAACTGCTGGAACACCATCCCGATATCGCGGCGCAGCCGCCGCACCTCGGCCTCCCGCACCCCGGTGATCGGGGTGCCGGAGATCTCGACGGTGCCGCTGCTCGGCTTCTCCAGCGCGTTGATCAACCGGACGAGCGTGCTCTTGCCCGCGCCGGAATAGCCGATCACGCCGAAGATTTCGCCCTGCTCGATCCGCAGATCGATATCGTCCAGCGCGACTTGGGCATTCGCGCCCTTACCGAAAACCTTGGTAACCGAACGGAACTCGACAGCGGGCGGCTGCTCGGTCACTTGGTGTCGCGGATGGTCTGCTGCACCCGCTGCAGAATCTGTTCCAGCTCAGGGCCGCTGCGCTGCACCTCGACGGCGGTGTTCTTGGTGACCTCGCTGTGCGCCTTCTGCACCTCCGGGTCGTGCCAGAGCTCGACCAGCTGCAGCAGCTTCGGATTGTTCTTGTCCTCGGCCCGGGTCACCAGCGCGTTGATGTACGGCTCGGCCGCCGGGTTCTTCGGATCGTCCTTGTACAGCGCCGAATTGGGGTCGACGCCGGAACGCTCCAGGAAGGTGTTGTTGATGATCGAGCCGTCGACCGAGGCAAGCGAGAGCGCGGTCTGGGCCGCGTCGACCGGGGTGACCTTGACCTTGGACGCGCCCTTGTCGATGTCGGCGGGGCTCGGCGACTTGACGTCGGAGGACAGCTTCAGCAGGCCGGCCGCCTGCAGCACGAACAGGGCCCGCGCCTGGTTGGTCGGGTCGTTCGGGATCGCGATCTCCGCGCCCTGCGGCAGGTCCGCGAGCGTCTTGTGCTTCTTGGAGTACAGGCCCAGCGGCACGATGTAGGTGGCGCCGATCGGCGTCAGGGTGTCGTTGTTCGCGACGTTGTAGGCACCGAGGAACTGCAGGTGCTGGAACAGATTCACATCGATCTGCTTCTGCGCCAACGCGAGATTCGGCTGCTTGTAATCGGAGAAGTTGGTGATCTTCAGCGTGATGCCCTTGTCCTTGGCGCGCTGCTCGAAGACGTCCCAGGCCTTGTCCTTGTCGGTCGTGCCGATTCGCACTACCGTGTCGGAGGAAGCCTTGTCGTCAGAACCGCACGCCGTAAGGGTGAGGGCCGCGGTTGCTACCAGGACCGGGATCGCCAGTACCCGATGGAATTTCACTCGTGCTCCCGAAATGTTTGTTGCGATATGAACCCGGTAATCCAAGCGGCCCGGCAACCGGGGAGACAACGGTTTGGATTGTGGTGAGCAAAACCCTTCCGAAAAGTTGGACGACCGTCTAGTTTGCTCGCAATGCGCTTGATGCACCGACTACTGCTGATCCCCATCCTGTCCGCCCTGGCCGTCGCCTCGGTTTCGTGTGGCGCGGAGCACCGCGACGATGTGATCCGCATCGGTGTGAACGATCTCGCACTGCCGCACTGGGACGTGTACAAGAAGAAAGCCGCCGATCAGGGCATCACCATCGAGTTCGTCAACTTCACCGACTACAACCAGCCCAATCCCGCACTGGCCCAACGCCGCATCGATCTCAACAAGTTCCAGCACGTGCGGTACCTGGCCAACTACAACGCCCGCAACAACGACACCCTGGTCCCGGTCGGCGCGACCGAGATCTTCCCGCTGGCGCTGTACTCGCGTAAGCACAAGTCGGTCAACGACATTCCGCAGGGCGGCCAGATCACGCTCAGCAACAACCCGGCCAACCAGGTGCGTCCGCTGCTGAGCCTGGCCGCGGCCGGGCTGATCGTGCTGAAGGGCAACGCGGGTTGGGACTCCAAGCTGGAGGATGTCGACACGTCCGCCTCGAAGGTGAAGCTGACCCCCATCGACCCGACGCTGACCGCGCAATCGCTCGGCAGCGTGGACGCCGCCTTCGTCGACGACACCTTCGCTCGCCCAGCGGGTCTGACGAAGAACGAGACCATCTACACCGACGATCCGGAACGGCCGGAACTCAAGCAGTACATCAACATCTTCGCCGCCCGGGCCGCCGACAAGGACAACCCGACGCTGCTGAAACTCGCTCGGCTGTACCACGATCCGGAGGTCGAGGCCGCGGTGCGCGCCGAGACCGGGTATCAGGGCATCTTCAAGACCAACGACCCGGCCGATCTGCAGGCCGCGGCGACGGAGCTGGAAGCCAAGTTCCGCAAGTAGTTTCGGTTACGAGCGCGCCGAGAGGGCCCGTGCGGCTTCGCGCGGCGCGTTCGTATTCGGTTGCAGGCCACGGGAACCAGCGAGCTTCGCCTGCACGTGTTCGGAGACGGTGATCGGCGGGTACTTGCTGCCCGCGCCGATGCACGAGGGGAGTGTCTCGATCAGGGCGTCGAAGTTGCCGTCGTGGAAGAACGCTGCGCTGCGGCGTCGTTCGACGGTGCCGTCGATGATCGGCGGCATCACGCGGTGCAGGGTGGAGAGCCAGCGCTCGTTCGTCCAGCGGGCCATCAGGTCGCCGAGGTTGATCAGCAGGGCGTCGTCGGCGGGCTGCACGTCGTGCCAGTGGCCGTCCGCGCCGAGCACCTGCAGGCCCGGCACCTGATCGGCCCACAGGACGGTGACGATGCCGTAGTCGGTGTGCTCGCCCATGCCCTTGAGTTCGCCGTCGAGGTCGATGCTGCCCGGCGGCAGCGCATAGTTGTTCATGCGCAACACATTCAGCGAATGATCGGTGAAGCTGTCGAAGTAGCCGGCGGGCAGGTCGAGGGCGTCGGCGAAGATGGTGGTGAGGGTGCCCGCGACGCGCGCGGCCTCGGTGTAGTACGTCAGGACTCGCTGCCGGAACGTCGGAAGTTGTGCGGGCCAGACATTTTCGGCGTACCCCGCCGCTGCGGGCAAATCCAGGCCCGGATAGTCGGCGGTCGTCGTGCCGATATTGAACGCCTCGAAGAAATCGTTCATCCGCGTCGCCGACGCCACCCCGAGACTCAAGCTCAGGCTCTCGCTCTTCGGCGGCGAATAGCCACGATTGAACTCGACCGCCGTGCGGTAGGTCTCCTTCGTCGCTTGATCGAGGGCGAAGAAGTCGTCGAGCGCGGCCGCGAACTCGTCCAGCACCGACCGTGCGATGCCATGCCCGCGGATCTGCATGAACCCGACGCTCTGCGCCGCCGCATCGATCTGCCGCGCGACCACCGCCCGTTCCGCCGCGCTCGCACCGCTGACGTAGGCGGAGATATCGATGACCGGAACCTGAAACTCCACGACGAGCCGTCCTTCCCATAGCCGATGACCGCTCCCAGCATGGAACGCCCGAACGTTCCAAACGGCACGTTCGGGTCACATTCCGGTAAATCAGGTTCCAGTCGGGAACCCATCAACGGTCGTTTTTGGAACCTTGCCTGCTAGAGGCGATTTTCTGGCCGATTCCGCTGGCGTGTCCGCCCGTGCCCAGGCCACACTGGTGCCTCATTTTCCAATCGAGATAGGGGGTTACATGTCCGTGACGCTGCCACCACTGGAAGTGCGGGTGCTCAATTTGGAGTCCAAGTACGAGGTGATGGACGAAGACCGGCGCGCGTACGAAGACGCCATTTTCAAAACGAACAGGCGGTCGAAGAAGACCCATCGGCGGGTCCAGGGGATTCAGCAGGAAGTCTGGGAGCTGCGCGAGGACTTCTCGACGTTCCGGCTGGAGATGGGGACCTTCAAGCAGGAGATGGGGGCTTTCAGGCACGAGGTTCGCGATGAATTCGCCTCGGTTCGTGGCGAAGTCGCTTCGGTTCGTGGCGAAGTCGCCTCGGTTCGACACGACGTCGCGTCGGTCAAGAGCGATGTTTCGGACCTCAAGCGGGGCATCGACGCGATCGTCACACGCCTTGGGATCACTACTCCGGAGGGCGAGAACCTGTAGTCAAGCGACCAACCCATTCGAGACAGGGGGCAGGATGTCTGCAACACCGCCGGATCTGGAGGCGCGTGTATGTGTGTTGGAGAGGAGGTCCGAGCGTTCGGAGCAAGACATGGTGGCGTACCAGGACACGATGGTCGAGACCCATGAGGCAGTTAAGACGCTCGTAGTGGGCGTCGAGGCGTTGAAGCGAGACGTGTCGGAGATGAAGCTGGTTGTTCTTGACACACAGACGCGGACGCAGCGCCTCGAACAGGAGGTGTCGGGGCTGACACGGGGCGTCAACGCGATCGTGTCCTACTTCGAGATCACGATTCCCGAAGACGAGAGCTAGTAGATAGCGACCATCCCATTCTGTCGTCCAGCGATGTAGCTCTTCGACGCACGCCGCTGAGTGCGGCCACGCCGCGAAGGCGGATGGGTTCATTCGAGATGGCAGGGGGTTTGTGTGGCAAGGCTGGATGAGCTCGTTGATGATCGGCGCGCCCAGGGTTTGGTGGTCGCCGCTATCGCGTCGCATCTGGGTGTGAAACCTCCCGAAGATCGGGAGAACGAGGACTAAGCCCTAGGCGAAATCCTCTGCGGATGGCGTCCACACCGGACATGATTCCGGTGTGGACGAGCAGATTTATGTGCGATCTCGGCGGGCGCTGCATGCGGTGGCGGAGTTGTTGATCGCGGGACCGCAGTATCGGCAGCACGGGACGATTCGGTTGCGGGCGGTGCCGCAGGGGTTCGGTGGTGTGCAGTGGCCGGTTTCGGTGGTCGGCGCGGAATTGGTGTGGGAGGAGGGGAAGGCGCCGCTGCAGGGGACGTACCGGGAACTCGGGCAGCTGGCGGGGGTCGAGGCGGAGGCCCCGAAGGACGTGTACAAGGACACGACGGGCGTTGATCCCGACAGTGTGACCGATATCGATCCCGAGGCAGCGCGACTGGTAGGGGACTGGTTTGCGCTGGGGGACAAGGCTTTGCGCACTTTCGCGCCGGACGTGACGCCGGTGCTGTGGCCGGAACACTTCGACCTGTCCATCACGATCGACGAAGTGAATTACGGTGTCTCGCCGGGTGATTCATTCCATCAAGGTCCCTACGCCTACGTCGGCCCGTGGACCCCGCGCACCGGCGACTTCTGGAACGCCCCCTTCGGCGCCTACCGCCCACACGCGGAAGTGAACTCGGACGCAACCCTGCTGGAGTTCTTCGAGCAAGGCCGCAAAGCACTCGAGTAAGCCGACCGCATCGCGGGTGCGCTTGGTTCCCACACCCGCACCACTTCTGATTTCCCGCACCGAAAATCGCATGCAAAATTCGGTGCGGGAAATCAGAAGTGGTGCGTCTTCGCGGGATCGAGGGCGAGGGCGGTGCCGGACGACGATCAGATTCCCAACGGCATGTTCTAGCGCGCGGCGCGGTGATTGTCGCCGGCCAGACGCCCGCGGCGGATCAGCGCGCGCTTGGTGCCGGGCGCGATGGCCGCGGCGTCGAGCTGCGAATCCGGTTCGGGGTCATTGGGATTCGGGCGGACGAACAGGGTGACGGTGGCGGCGGGGAGGAAGCCGCTGCGAGTCATCAGGGCGGTGGACGCGGCGTTGCGATCTTCGACATCGGTGACGATCCGCCGGGCGCCACGTGCGAACAGCGCCTCCGAGCAGACGTCGACCAGCCGCCGGGCGATGCCGTGGCCCTGCATGTCCGGCGCGACGGCGATCCACTCGAGGTAGGCCCAGTCGTCGCGGTTCTCGAATTCCATCGACCCGAGCACGAAACCAACCACACGGTCTGAATCGAGCGCGACCCAGCAGGCGTTGTCGGGGCTGTCCAGGTGCTCGGCGACCGAGGTCAGCGACCACGAGGTGTACGGCTTGGTGGTGATGTCGAAGACTTCGTGACCGAGATCGAGGACTTGGCGCAGGTGGCCGAGACCCATCGGGACGATCACAACGGCGGAATCCATATCCGACAGTTTGCCAGGAGTGTGCGCCGATTCTTACGCGCCCTTGCGGGCCGCCGTCTTCTTTGCCGCCTTTTTCGCCGGCTTCGCGGCGGTCTTCTTGGCCGCGGTCTTCTTCGCGGCCGCCTTCTTCGCCGGTTTGGCCTTGCCGTTGTCCTCGGCCTCGCCCGCCGCGCGCCGGCCGCTGGCCTCCAGGCTGCGTTGCAGCGCGGCGACCAGGTCGACCACCTCCGCGTCCATCTCGGCGGGCGCGGATTCGGGTTGCTCGGGCACCTTGCCGGTGCCGCTGGCGATCGCCTCGTCGAGCAGTCGCTTGAGCTCGATCTGGTATTCGTCGGTGTACTGGTCCTGGTCGAAATCGTCGGACATGGTCTCGACCAGCGTCTCGGCCATCTTGATTTCCTGCGGTTTCGGCGCGGCGACGCCGTCGAGCGATTCGAACTCGACCGCGCGCACCTCGTCCGGCCACAGCAGGGTTTGCAGCACGAGCATGCCGTCGCGCACGCGCAGCGCGGCCAGCCTGGTCTTCTGCCGCAGGGTGAAGTGCACGAGCGCGGTGCGGTCGATCTGTTCCAGCGTGGTCGCCAGCAGCACATACGCCTTGGGCGTGGCCGAATCTGGCTCCAGGTAGTAGCTCTTGTCGAACAGGATCGGGTCGATCTGCTCGGACGGCACGAACTGCAACACCGGGATCTCGTGCTTCTCGGCGGCGGGCAGTTTGGCGAAGTCCTCGTCGGTCAGAATGACCTTGTCGCCCTCGGGGGACTCGTACGCCTTGTCGATATCGGCGTACTGCACGGACTTGCCGCACACCGTGCAGACCCGGTCGTATTTGATCCGGCCCCCATCCTTGGCGTGCACCTGATGGAACCGGATGTCGTGGTCCTCGGTCGCGGTGTAGACCTTGACCGGGACGTTCACCAGCCCGAATGCGATCGAGCCCTTCCAGATCGACCTCACTGCTGCATCCCCTCGACGCGGGTACCTCGGATGAGTGCCGGACGTTAAGTCCCACTCATCCTTCCATGATGGCCGACGGTATTCGAATACGCGAGCGAATGCCGATCCCGAGTGTCGCGGCGGCGACGCGCCGACGGAGCTGGGGCGGGAGTGCGCCGAAAAGAGTGCTCATGGCGGTAACGGTGCCGGTCAGGTCGGTTCGCCCGGAGAGATATGCGCGCTGGGCGGCGGGCGGCATGGCGAAGAAGGTGTCGAAGAAGACGGGGAGATCGGCGGGCGGCAGGGCGAGCAGTGCGCGCAAGCCCGCGGCGCGGAGTCGGTAGACGGCGCGGGCTGACGCGGGCCACGCGAGCTTTCCCGAGGCGACGGCATCGGCCGCGGTCAGCGACGCGGCGACGCTGTAACCGGTGGCCGGATGCGCGAATCCGCCTGCCGCGCCGAAGGTTCGGCGTCCAGGACGGCCACCTTCGACTGGGAAGCGCACCCGCTCGACGCGTTCGTCGCCGGTGAATTCGATTCCGCGGGAACGCAATCGGTGATGCAGTCGGGCACGCAGCACGGTGCCGTCGAGCGCCGGCCGACCCGCCAGGCAGGTCTCCTCCAGCAGCATCGACCCGCCGCCGAGCGGCACCGCGTAGAGAAACGACCGAGGTGCCTCGGCAGCCGCACCGTTGTCCGCACGCCAGTCCATGAACAACGATTCGACCCCCGCGCAGTGCCGCGCGTCGAGAACGAGCCCGTAAGCCGTCTGCTCGGCCAATGCGGCAGATCGGGCAATTCCCCGCGCATCGACCACCCGCCGACCCGTCAGCGGCCGTCCAGAGGCCAGCACGACCGTGTCTGCGGTCAGCTCCACCGCACGATCCGCGACGACCTCCGCGCCGGCCAGGTCGAGCGACTCCTGCAGCCGCTCCGAATCGAGCACGACGTACGGCCGATCGATCCGATGCGCACGAGTTCCCCACGCCATCGGCCGCTCGACCGTGGCCGCGATCGCCGTCGGATCGAGCCATTCCGGTAACTCATCCGCCCACGCCGCGTAGGTCGCCGCCCACCGCCGACCCGGCACAGGATCGACCACGGCGACCGACAGCCCACGCGCGAGACACCGATGCGCCAACGCCCGCCCCGCAGGCCCCAGCCCGCAGACGATGATATCCGCGGTCATCGGCAACGGTCAGAGTCCGCCGGTGGACAGCAGTCCGCCATCCACCCGCACCGTCTCACCGGTGATCCACGCCGCCTCGTCGGAAACCAGGAACCCGATCAGCCGCGCGACATCTTCGGGCGTCCCGAGCCGCTTCATCGGGTAGATGCTCGCCGCCCGCTCCTCGTCGGCCGAGTACAGCGCGTCGGCGAACTTGGTCTTGATCACGCCGGGCGCGACCGCGTTCACCCGGATCTTCGGGCCGAGCTGCCAGGCCAATTCGTCGGTGAGCCGGATCAGCGCGGCCTTGGACGCGCCGTAGGCGGCGATCACGCCGGACGAGCGGATGCCCGCGACGCTGGCCACGTTGACCACCGCGCCGCCGTGCTCGCCCATCCACGCCTTGAACGCCTGCTGGATGTAGCCGAGCGCCGCGACCACGTTCACGTCGAAGATCTTGCGCACCGCGTCGAGGTCGGCTTCCATCAGCGAGCCGAACACGGGGTTGATGCCGGTGTTGTTGATCAGGATGTCCACCGACCCGAACTCGGCGAGCAGCCGGTCGACGGCCGCCGCGCGGTCTTCGGCGTGACCCGAGTTGCCGGCCAGCGCGACCACCTCACCCTGATGGCCGAGCGCCCGCAGCTCCGCGGCGGCCTCTTCCAGCGGATCCTTCTTGCGCGCGGTGATCAGCACGTTCGCGCCGCGGCTCAGCAGTTCCGCCGCGACGGCCTTGCCGATGCCCCGGCTGGCCCCGCTGACGAGCGCACTTTTGCCCAACAGATCATTACTCATGCATCGGCAGGTTACTCGCCGGTTCAGTTACGGCCGTCACACCCGAGTCGCTGGGTGTAAAAGCGCTACCGGAACCCAGGTAAAATCAGTGGTTCTTGTGCATATCGCGTCGCACAATCGAGTAGCTACCGCCCAGCACCACTGATCCGCGAGGAGAAATCTGTGATCACCGCGACCGACCTGGAGGTCCGGGCCGGAGTCCGCACCCTGCTGTCGGCCCCCGGACCGGCCCTGCGGGTGCAGTCCGGCGACCGGATCGGACTGGTCGGACGCAACGGTGCTGGCAAGACCACCACGCTGCGCATCCTGGCGGGCGAGGGCGAGCCGTACGCCGGAAAGATTTTGCGCTCCAGCGATATCGGCTATCTGCCGCAGGATCCGCGCGAGGGCAATCTCGACATCCTGGCCCGCGACCGGGTGCTGTCCGCGCGCGGCCTGGACACGCTGATCCGCGACATGGAGAAGCAGCAGGCGCTGATGGCCGAGGTGGCCGACGAGAACGAGCGGGACAAGGCGGTGCGCAAATACGGCCGCCTGGAGGAGCGTTTCTCCGCGCTCGGCGGCTATGTCGCCGAGAGCGACGCGGCCCGCATCTGCAACAGCCTCGGTCTGCCCGACCGCGTGCTCGCCCAGGCGCTGCGCACCCTGTCCGGTGGTCAGCGACGTCGAATCGAGTTGGCGCGCATCCTGTTCGCCGCCTCCGACGGCAGCGGCGGCCGTTCGGACACCATCCTGCTGCTCGACGAGCCGACCAACCACCTCGACGCCGACTCGATCACCTGGCTGCGCGGTTTCCTGCAGAACCACGACGGCGGCCTGATCGTGATCAGCCACGATGTGGAACTGCTCGGCGACGTGGTGAACAAGGTCTGGTTCCTGGACGCGGTGCGCGGCGAGGCCGACGTCTACAACATGGGCTGGCAGAAGTACCTGGACGCGCGCGCCACCGACGAACAGCGCCGCCGTCGCGAACGCGCCAACGCCGAGAAGAAGGCGAGCGCGCTGCGCGTGCAGGCGGCGAAGCTCGGCGCCAAGGCCACCAAAGCCACTGCGGCACAGAACATGGCCAAGCGCGCCGACCGCCTGATCGCCGAGCTGGACGACGTGCGCGTGGCCGACAAGGTGGCCAGGATCAAGTTCCCGGAGCCGGCTCCGTGCGGCAAGACGCCGCTGATGGCGGAGAACCTGACCAAGGTCTACGGCTCGCTGGAGATCTTCACCGGCGTCGACCTGGCCATCGACCGCGGCAGCCGGGTCGTCGTGCTCGGCCTCAACGGCGCGGGCAAGACCACGCTGCTGCGCATGCTCGCCGGGGTCGAGCAACCGACCGCGGGCAACCTGGTCCCCGGGCACGGTCTCAAGGTCGGGTACTTCGCGCAGGAGCACGACACCCTCGACGATCAGGCCACGGTGTGGGAGAACATCCGCCACGCCGCGCCGGACGCGGGGGAGCAGAGCCTGCGCAGCCTGCTCGGCGCGTTCATGTTCACCGGTCCCCAGTTGGAGCAGCCGGCCGGCACGCTGTCCGGTGGTGAGAAGACCCGCCTCGCGCTGGCCGGGCTCGTCTCCTCGGCCGCGAACGTGCTGCTGCTCGACGAACCGACCAACAACCTCGACCCGGTTTCGCGCGAGCAGGTGCTCGATGCGCTGCGCACTTACGCGGGCGCGGTCGTGCTGGTGACGCACGATCCGGGCGCCGCGGAGGCACTGTCGCCGGAGCGGGTGATCTTGCTACCGGACGGTTCGGAAGACCATTGGTCCGCCGAATATTTGGAACTTATTCAGCTTGCGTGACTTTCATCACAAGAATCCGTTGATCACGGACCCTCGAGTGCTTAGCCTGGAAAGAGCTGCTCGGCGACTCGGAGGAAGCCATGAGCGACAGGCCCACGCAAGTCAAAGCCACCCTGGGTAAGGGAACACGTGTCACGGGGAAGTCCCGGGACCGCCTACAGACCCAGTTGAAGAAGCAGTACGAGGCAGGGGCGAGCATTCGCTCGCTGGCGCGAGCAACCGGTCGCTCCTACGGCTTCATCCACAACGTGCTGGTGGAGTCGCATGTGCAACTCCGCAGTCGCGGCGGTGCCAACCGCCGTAAGAGCCAGTAGCGTCCGGACGACTCGAAACCGGTTTCGGCGGTATGTTTTTCGCCGACACCGGTGAGTTCGGCAGGTCCGGTGCGAGCTCGTGTCCGGTGTTGCGCTGCCGATCCGTTGCAGATCAGCGCCCGGGCGACGATTGTTGTGCCGGCACAGGCCGATCCGCGCTCGCGTGCGGGATGTGCTTCGGCCGCTGAGGTTTCCGGGTGTGTTCCCGCAACGGTCGTCCGGTTTGCGGAAACAGGCGTGCTGCCACGGACTCTCGTCAGTAGCCGCTGACTGCCCCGTCGCCGTCGACGAGGAGATTGGCGAGGCTGCGGAAGATCGGCAGGCCCGTCTTGATCTCCAGGTAGGCGAACTGACCCTGCGGGTTGACCTCGAGGAAGTAGTACTCGCCGTCGAGGCCGAGCCGAATGTCCAAGACGCCGAAGGACAATCCGAGCGCGCCCATCAGCGTGGCGAGCGACTTGCTCACCGACGCGGGCAGGTGCTCGGGCACGAAATCGACCGAGGTGTCCAGCCGGGAGTCGACCCGGCCGACGCCGGCCTGCGAGTCGATCCGCACCGTCCACTCGACGCCGTCCACCCAGACGACCCGCAGATCGCACTCCGCGTCGATGTAGTCCTGGAACGTGGTCGGCGAGGAGCGGATACCGGCGAGCCGGGGGTAGTCGGCCTCGGTGATGATCCTGGTCTCGGCGAACTCCGCGCGACTGGTCCCGGTGCGTTTGTAAACGACTGGGCCGGGCCGGGATTCGGCGAAGCTGCGGGCCTCGTCCGGATCGTTGGTGATCAGCGTCTCCGGCACCGCGAACCCGGCGCGCAACGCGGTCTCCAGCTGCACGATCTTGCGGGTCGCGGTGCGGTCGGCGCCGGGATCGTTGACCCAGCCGGCCGGAATGGACCAGAGCATGCCCTGGATGAAGCTGTCGCATTCGGCCTGGCGGTACTCGTCGTCGGCGGCGCGCACCCCGCCGGGCACCTGGCTCAGGTGCGGCCGGCGCCACCAGACCGAACGCACGTCGTCGAGCCCGATCACGTGCGAGAGCGAGCGCGCGGTGCCGAGCCGGTCCAGCCGAAAACTGCCCGACTCCCGGGGGAAGTCGCGCAGGTCGAGGTGAATTGCGTTGAGCGCGTGGTGTTCTCGCAGCGTCGCCGCCATCGCGGTGGCGTGTAGATCGTCGGTTTCCGACACTATGAGGACCGAGCTCGCCCGGCGTGCCGTCATGCGTGCACCGCTCAGTCGAGACTGTCGCAGTTGATGCCGTCGTCGCTGGTCGCGAGCGACTTCGTCTGGCAGTACGTGAACGTCGCGCCGTGTGCGCCGGTGAGGTCGGCGAGTTGCATGCGGTCGGCCCAGGTTTCGGTGAGCTGCTGCAACTGCTCGTCGCCGAGCGCCGCGGACGGCGCCTCGGTGAGCGTCATCGGGCGGTCCACGAGATCGATGCGCAGGCGGCGGGTGAAATCGGCGGTGGCGCCCGCGCGAATGTCCACCAGCACCGGGCGGCCAGGCTCGGCCGCGCCGTCGGACACGGTGCAGACGCCGTCGGGGACGATCGAGATCCCGTCGGGCAGCGGCGAATCGAGCACACGCAGCACATCGGACCGACAGAAAGTCCACGTTCCCTCGGCGACCCGCACGGTGATGTCGCGTTCCGACTCCGCTACCAGCAAACCCTGGAGCGGGGGAACGCGGTCACTCTTCGGCGCGGTGCCAGGGAGGCGGAGTGCGTCGGTCATAACTGTTTCTCCGATCTGCTCGCGATTTGCCACGACCCCCGAGCGTGAACTGGATCATATCGCGGAGCGAGGCCGGATCGGTTCGGATCGGGAGATTTCACGGCCGGTGGCAAACCAGATTTCGATACCGGATGCGCTAGCGCCGAAAGATTTTCGGTACACCAGTAATAGTTCCTGCGCAACCGTTTAGCTATTTCCGAACGGAAAAGTTGAACTACCCATAGCCGAAGGTTGGCGGCTGTGCATCCGTACTTGCGTTTTCGCTGACCGGGCAGGTCGGGGGGCTCGGCCTGCGATGCGAGGTGTTCGCTCCGCATGGCGGAGAGTGGGCGGGCGGCGAGATCGAGCCGCCCGGTGGTCGTCGATATTTCGGCGGTGGCGGTTGCCGTCGAGTTTGCGGGTCCCGTGCCGGGGCTCAGCGGCGGTGGGCGTTGCGCTCGGCCCACCAGTTCGGCGCGTCGACGAAGTGATTGTCGAATTCCTCCTGGGCCGCGGCGAGTTCGGACAGTTCGGACTCGCCCTTGGCGATCCGGTCGAGTAGCCGGAAGTACTCGAACCGCTGCACCCCGGGCATGAGGGCGATCATGATTCGCGCCCCGCTGTCGGGCGCGGCGCCGAACGCGTGCGGCATGAACTTGGGCACCACGACCGAGCCGCCGGCGCCCACGGTGACGATCTTGTCGCCGGCCAGCAGTTGCAATTCGCCGTCGGCGACGTAGAACAGCTCGTCCGAGGTGGTGTGGAAATGCGGCGACGCGCCGTCCGCACCCTGGCGCATGGTGACCTCGAGCGTGCTGAGCGTGCCGTCGGTATCGGCGGCGTCGAGGAGGAGTCGCATGGTGACCGCTTCGGTGCCGAGGGTCTGCGCGTCCTGCGGCTGCCGGATCGCGACGTCCATGCGGGGGGTGGTGATGCTCATCGGGTGCTCCAGGTAGTTCGGTGATTGATAATTCGCTACCGAACTATATATCAGCGAATAGAATCCTGTCCATGGTTGAAACGCCCGAGCCCCCGCAGGACCGCGACGCGGCGGATCCCGTCGACGTGATCATCGATCAGTGGCGGCGCGAGCGACCCGATCTCGAGCTGGAGGCGATGTCGATCCTCGGCCGGCTCGCGCGGCTGCTCATCATCGGCCAGCGGGTGGTCGAGGAGGTCTTCACCGCGCACGGATTGCAGCGCGGGGAGTTCGATGTGCTTGCGGCGCTGCGTCGTTCGGGCGACCCGTATGAGCTGAACCCGTCCGTGCTCGCGGATACGTTGATGCTGTCGCGGGCGGGGATGACCGGGCGGCTCGATCGGCTGGAGTCGGCCGGGTTCGTCCGCCGGATCGCCGACCCGGATGATCGGCGGGCCGTACGCGTCGCGCTGAGTGAAGAGGGTCGCAAGCTGATCGACCGGGTCGTCACCGCGCACGCCGAGAACGAAACCCGCATGCTGGCGGTGCTTTCGCCGGAGGATCGCAGCGAACTCGATCGCATCGCCCGCGCGCTGCTGGGGAGTCTGGAGTCGGGTTAACCGAGCGTCGTGTGCCGTACCCGGCTTACCTCCGCAGTCACGCGGCGTCTGGTTCCGGCGCGCCGGTCATCTGACTGTGCTTGCGTCACAAACGTTTCGACAAGAGTGCCTCGGCCGGCGGCTGTCCCCGTAGTGGTTGACGATGGCCGGCACGGTGAATCCGCCTGCGAAGGTGGCGCACCAACCGGTCACGCCAGGATCCGCACTACCTCTCGGGAGAGTGCGGTTGGGTGGTGGCGGTGCCGGTGGGGTTGGCGGTGCCGGATTGGTGGGCGGCCATTCGAGTCGTTTCGTAGCGCGTGCTCGGCCACCTCGTGTGGCTGTCGGGGGTTTGCCGATGTGGGGCGGGGTTTTGCCGGGGTGTCGGGTGTGGTGGTGTTGGGTTGACTCGATGGGGCGTTGGGTTTCGTAGTGGTGCGCGCCCGAACCCTGGTGTGCCGTCAGGGATTTGTCAATGCGGGGGCGGGGATCTTGTCCAGGGGTGTCGGGCGCGGTTGTATCGAAGGATGACCACGACTTTCGGCCTTGGTCGCGCGCTGCGCGGGGTGCCTGGGGTTGTCGTGTGTTCTGAACAGGATCTTCCGTCCGCCTTGGAGCGTGTTGGTTTCGGGAGTGAGGACGAACCGCCGAGTCCCGGTTCGGTCTGACCTGTTCGCCGCGCGCCGAATGTGTTGCGCGGGCTTCTTTTCGCGCGCCTGACCTGTGTGTTGTTGTGCGCGTTAATCATCCGCGACGTGTGAGCGCGGATCCATTCTCCGCGTGCGTCTTCGGTGACCGCCGGGCGCGCGCTCCCTCGATAGGAGAGCTATGTCCGAATTCCCGTCCGACGGCCGGACCGTGCTGGTGACCGGCGTCGATGAACGACTCGGTTATGCGACGGCGAAGCGGTTGGCGACCGATGGTGCCACGGTCATCGTGCACGCTCAGGACAAGGAACTCGCCGACTATGCGCTGGAACGGTTGATCGCCGACGGTGCGCAGGCGCGGCAGGTTCGTTCGGTGCACGCCGACTTCACCGTGCTGGCCGAGGTGGACGAACTCGCCGAGTTGTTGGCGGCGACCGTGCCGGCGCTCGACGCGCTGATCAACGCGGCGGCGATGCCCGGCTTGCAGCGGCGTTCGCACACCGCCGACGGCAACGAGCTGACCTTGCAGTTCAACTACCTGGCGCCGCAGCGGTTGACCTTCGCCCTGGTCACGGCGCTCGCGCGAGCACGGGGCCGGGTGGTCAACGTGACCTCGCGGCTGCACGTCGGCGGCAACATCGACTACTCCGACCTGGATCGCAACCGCGGCATCTACACCCCGATGTCGGTTTACGCCCAGTCAAAACTCGCGCTGACCATGTTCACCCGCACGCTCGCCGAAACCGGCCCGTCCGGGTTGACCGCGATCAGTGTGTGCCCCGCCGACTTCGAACTGGACATGCCGCAGCTGCGCAGTCACGCGACCGCGCCCGTCGACGGGGCCGCGGATCTGCTGGCGTTGCTGAGCGCCGCGTCGACGCCGGTGGTCAACGGCGGCTACTACGACGGCATCGAAGAGGCGAAACCGGCTGCCCTGGCGCGCAATTCACGCGCCCGGGCACGGCTGGCGGGGTGGAGCCGGCAGCCCGCATAACCGCAACCGCCCAACGAAAGCAGGTACGGCAATGTCCAAGCGCGCGAACAAGAAACGCGCCCGCCGGAAGAACAAAGCCAACCACGGCAAACGGCCGGGCGCCTGAGCCCTCGCTATCCCTCCTGGCAATAGCGAGCCCGGTCCGCCGCGACTCCGAACGGGGTCGCGGCGGGTCCGTTCGGAGTTTACGGTTCGGTGACCGGATCGAGTAGTTCGTTACGCCCGCAATGGCCGCGCAGCGGGCCTACCGTGGGGTTCTGCACCGAAAACCTCGGTGTGGTGGGGCTAGGAGACCAACGATGATCGACATCATCACCCTCCGCGGAACCGGCGAGCCGCGGAATTCGAACGGTGCGCCCGCGGGAATGCTCTACGACGTTACGAAACTGCTCGATACCGAACGCTTCTCGTTCTTCGAACCGAATTGGCCCGCCTCGGTCGGGCCGTCGCCGGATGTGTGGGGATCCTCGCTGGACACCTCGGTGCGGCTGGGCACTGCCGCGGGGGTCAAGGCGATCCAGGATTCGCCGAATGTCTGTGGGCTGCTGAGTTATTCGCTCGGCGGGATCTGCGCGAGCCACATTCTGGAGGGGGTGCGCTCGGGCAAGTACAAGAACGCCGACGGGTCGCCGCTGGAGATCGCGTTCGCGGTGAACATCGCCAATCCGTTGCGCCGGGCGGGACAGTCGGTAGGGAATCTCTGCCCGCCGTCGACCTATGGGCTGCACGGTCAGCGCGGCGCGTGGCCGGGCGTGGTCGCCGTGCGCGAGTACGCCAATCCGGGCGACATCATCACCGCCGCGCCCGCCGACTCGCCGCTGCGCTTCATCGACGTCGGCATTTCGCCGTTCTCGTTCCTGGAGGGTGCCAGGATCGGCAACCTCGGTCCGCTGATCTTCGCGGAACTGCTCGAATGGTTGATGCACGATCCGATCGCGAACCTCGATCGATATGCCACCGCCGTCCGCGGGCTCGTCGGGTACCTGACGCCGTGGCCGGATGGTCAGCATGTTTTGTACTCCGGGCACAACATGCCGGGCACCGATCATCTGTGGACGACCGACGCGGCCGAGTACATCAACGACAACTTCTGAATCGGGTTCATCGGGCTGCCCGACGGGTTTTCCGGGGGTTTGCTGCGCGATCAGAAGAGATAGCTGAAGTGTCGCTGAACCTCCACTTCAACCTTTCTGAAGTTGCCGATCTTCGCGTGTCAAGGGTGGCGGCCGTCAGTATTCCGTAAACCCATTCCGCGGCGGAAAGGTGCAATCCGCAAGCCTAGCTGGTCAGATGTCCAGTGAGACCTTTTTGTCCATTGACGGCCGCGTGTCGCTTCCCAAACCTGGAAGCATGACCAGTTACGAGAGATGCGGAAAAGTAGCTACCGCACGTGCGTCGGTCGTCCTGCGCTCCCGATCCGACATGCGACCGGTGCACGGCCCGCCGCCAAGTGGGTGTTCCGCGACCTGTCCATCCAGGTCGCGATCGCCGTTCCCGTGGGGCGCACGTGCCGAGCAACGCGCGTATCTGTGCTCTCGCGACTCCAGCGGCGCAATCCTCGTCCGCGTTACGACCACCGCCGCAATCACCGGTTTGTGGTCACGGACAGTGTGCGCATCCGGTGCGGCAGGCCGGTCCGACCGGCGAATTCATCCCCATTCGGAGAGCTCGGCGCGAGTCCGTCCGGCCACCTCCGATCCGGCCGCGTACTCGCTGCACCACCTCGATCGAAAGGTCCTCGTATGTTTGCAACACACAAACGTCGCCGGGTAACCACGCCCGGCGCGCGGCACCGCAAGGGTCGCTACGCCGCGGCCGCGGTCGCCTCGCTGGCCACCGTCCTGTTGTCGACCGGTCAGGCCGCCGCCGAGTCACCACCACCTGTTCCCGCCGACCCGAGCGACATCGTTTCCGGCGTGAACTCGGTGGTCTCCATCGCGGTGCCAGAAATCCGCCGGGCAGTGACCGAGTTCGGCGACTCGGTGCCGCCACCCACCGGGGTCCCGGAACTCGATGACCTCGCGGCGACCTGGGGTCCGGTCGTGCAGACCGTGGTCGGCCAGGCGCTCACCGCACTCGACCCAGTGCCCGCGACCCCGCAGGCCGACGGCACGAGCGAGCTGATCCACGATCTGCCCGCGCCTCCGCGTACCGCACTGCCCGCAGGCCTGACTCCCGCCGACGCGGCCACCCCGAACCCGGGCGTAGCCTCGCCACCACCGATCGCCGAACTGGCGTCGGTTGCCGGGCAACTTGCCGACACAGTCGATCTGGGCCAACTCGCCAACGCGCCTGCCCCGACCGGACCGCTCGGCCAACCCGTCCGAGACCTCCTCGCCTTCGTAGATGAGGCCATCGAACAGGCCGGCGTCCGCCGCGACCTACTCGGCGCACCTCTCGAAAACATGGCCGACCAGGCCCGCAGCCCATTCAGCTTCCCGACACCCGGGGCAGACCCGACCGACGCCCTACGCAATCTGCTGAATCCGTCGCCCGGCCAAGCAACGGGCGGCGGGGATTCGTTGCTCGGCCAGGCCACAGGTGGCGGGAATCCGTTGCCGGGCTTGGCCATTGGTTTGCGGCAGTTCATTGGTGATCCGGCCATGACCGGTCTCGGTTCGCTGCTGAATCCGTTGCTTGGCCAGGCGGCAGACGGCGGGGACCTGTTGCCTGGTTTGGCCACCGGTCTGCGGCAGCTTGTCGGTGATCCGGCCGTGACTGGCTTCGGCTCGTTGCTGAATCCGTTGTTCAGCCAGGCGGCGGCGGGTGGCGGGGATTCATTGCTTGGCCAGGCTGCGGGTAGCGGGGATCTGTTGTCGGGCTTGGCCATTGGCTTGCAGGAGCTCGTCGGCGATCCGGCCGTGACCGGTTTCGGTTCGTTGCTGACTCCGTTGCTCGGTCAGGTCGCAGGTGGCGGCGAGTCGTCGTCGGGCTTGATCGCCGGTCTGCGGCAGCTCGTCGCGGACCCGGCTGCGACTGGTCTCGGTTCATTGCTGAGCCCGTTGTTCGGCCAGGCGACGGATGGTGGGGACCCGTTGTCGGGCTTGGTCAGCGGCTTGCGGCAGCTTGTCGGTGATCCGGCTGCGACCGGTCTTGGTTCGCTGCTGAGCCCGTTGTTCGGCCAGTCCGCAGGTGGTGGGGATCTGTTGCTGGGCTTGGGTTCTGGCTTGCGGCAGTTGATCGGTGATCCGGCCGTGGCGGTTGGGTCGATGCTGAACCTGAACACTGCTCGCGGCATGCTGAATGATGGCGGCCTGCTGGGGAGGCACGATGCGATGCTGCCGTTCCTTGATCTGCCGATGATCATCGGCGGTGGACTGCTGCTCGGCACTATGGTGTTCGGTGCCGCCGGCGCGCTCGCGGTGCTGGCCGCGCCGGAGATCATCGGTGCGCTGGCGATCGGTGCAATTCTGCTCGCCCCGATCGCGATTCCCGCGGTGCTCGGGATCGGTGCAGTGCTTGCCGGCCTCGAAGTGCTGGCCTTGCCGTTCGAGATCGCCATCGCAGTACCGGTGCTCGGAGCGCTTGCTCTGGGTGCGGCCGTACTGGTCGGTGGCGCGTTGTTGGCCGCGCCGGAGGTGCTTGGCGTGCTTGGTCTGGGTGCGGCGGTGCTGTTCGGTGGTGCGTTGTTGGCCGCGCCGGAGGTGCTTGGCGTGCTTGGTCTGGGTGCGGCGGTGCTGTTCGGTGGTGCGTTGTTGGCCGCGCCGGAGGTGCTTGGCGTGCTTGGTCTGGGTGCGGCGGTGCTGTTCGGTGGTGCGTTGTTGGCCGCGCCGGAGGTGCTTGGCGTGCTTGGTCTGGGTGCGGCGGTGCTGTTCGGTGGTGCGTTGTTGGCCGCGCCGGAGGTGCTTGGCGTGCTTGGTCTGGGTGCGGCGGTGCTGTTCGGTGGTGCGTTGTTGGCCGCGCCGGAGGTGCTTGGCGTGCTTGGTCTGGGTGCGGCGGTGCTGTTCGGTGGTGCGTTGTTGGCCGCGCCGGAGGTGCTTGGCGTGCTTGGTCTGGGTGCGGCGGTGCTGTTCGGTGGTGCGTTGTTGGCCGCGCCGGAGGTGCTTGGCGTGCTTGGTCTGGGTGCGGCGGTGCTGTTCGGTGGTGCGTTGTTGGCCGCGCCGGAGGTGCTTGGCGTGCTTGGTCTGGGTGCGGCGGTGCTGTTCGGTGGTGCGTTGTTGGCGGCACCCGAGGTGCTTGGCGTGCTTGGTCTGGGTGCGGCGGTGCTGTTCGGTGGTGCGTTGCTGGCCGCGCCGGAGGTGCTCGGAGCACTTGGTCTGGGTGCAGCGGTGCTGTTCAGCGGGGCGCTGTTCACGCTGCCGGTGCTGCTCGGGTTCGGTGTGTTCGCGCTCGGCGCGCTGGCCGGTCTGCTGGCTGGCGGTGGTGCTGCGCTGCTCGCGGTCGGCGGCATGATTGCCGGTGCGGTCGGCACGGTGCTGATCGGGACGCTGATGGCGGGTGCGGCCGCGGCTGCGACGGCCGCCACCGGGCTGGCGCTGGTGACAGTGATCGGCGTGCCGTTGCTGGAGTTCGGCGTGCCCGCGGCGTTCGTGGTGCTGCTGACGCTCGGGATGCTGTCGATGCTGTTCCTGATGATTCCGGTGCTGGAGGAGATGGAGGGCGCCGCACTCTTCGAGGAGCTGATCGGGTCGCTGCTGACCGGATTCGCACCCGAGGTCCCGAGGAGCACGCCCTCGCCGTTCGGTGCCCCCTCGCCTTCGCCTTACGGCCAGGCTCCGGTCCCGTCGCCGTTCGGTGCGCCCTCGCCCTATGGCCAGGCGGCTCCGGGTCCGTTCGCTGCCCCGGCCCCTTCGCCTTACGGCCAGGTTGGTCCAGCACCGTTCGGTGCTCCGGCCCCTTCCCCCTACGGCCAGGTTGGTCCGGCTCCGTCGCCGTTCGGTGAAGCCCCGCGCACTGCCCCTTCGCCTTTCGGTGAGGCACCGCGGACCGCGCCGTCGCCCTTCGGGGAGCATGCTCCTCGTACAGCGCCGTCGCCTTACGGTGAGACGGGCCCGGCTCCGTCGCAGCCGCCGTTCGGCGAATCTTCGCCGCGCACAGCGCCTTCGCCTTTCGGTGAGAGCGGGCCGCGCACAGCGCCTGCACCCAATGGTGAGACGGCACCCGCGCCTTACGGTGAGAACGGTCCCCGCACAGCACCGTCGCCAAATGGCGAAACCGGCCCGCGCACAGCGCCTTCGCCCTATGGCGAGACCGCCCCGCGCACGCAACCCGGTCCGTACAGCGAGCCCGCTCCGCAGGTTCAGCCGGGGCCCTATGCCGAGCCTCGGGTGGAGCCCAGGCCCTACACCGGGCCTGCACCGCGGCCGTACAGCGAGCCGGCCCCGCAGTTCGAGCCCCGGCCGTACGTCGAGCCGCGTGTAGAGCCTCGGCCCTTCACCGGACCCGTGCCGCAGCCGTACAGCGAGCCCGCTCCGCAGTTCGAGCCCCGGCCGTACGCCGAGCCGCGTGTAGAGCCTCGGCCCTTCACCGGACCCGTGCCGCAGCCGTACAGCGAGCCCGCTCCGCAGTTCGAGCCCCGGCCGTACGTCGAGCCGCGTGTAGAGCCTCGGCCCTACACCGGACCTGCGCCGCAGCCGTACAGTGAGCCCGCTCCGCAGATCCAGCCTCGGCCGTACTCCGAGCCTGCTCCGCGCGTGGAACCGTGGAAGTACAGCGAGCCCGCTCCGAGGATCGAGCCCGGACCGTACGTCGAGCCGTGGCAGTACAGCGAGCCTGCCCCGCAGGTTCAGCCCCGGCCGTACTCGGAGCCTGCCCCGTATGCCCAGCCGTGGCAGTACTCGGAGCCCGCGCCGCAGCCGTACGCGCAACCGGCACCGCAGCCGTATGCCGAACCGTGGCAGTACAGCGAGCCCGCTCCGTACGTGGAACCAGCACCGCGGCAGTACGCCGAGCCTGCCCCGTGGCAGTACTCGGAGCCCACGCCGCGGCAGTACATCGAGCCCGCACCGCAGGTAGGGCCTCGGGCGTATGGCACGGCGTACACGAGTTCCGTTGCGCCGCATATTGATACCGGTTTGGCGGAAGGGGTGGGCGTGAACGACCGCGAACTGGTGACGGTCTGAACCGTCGTCGGGCGGACCATTCGTTCGCAGCCGAACCTTGGCGGACGCCGACTCCACGCCATGAGTAGGGCTTGGGTGTACCGCCCTTCGTTCACACATTCCATCGCGTTCTCGGTCGAAAACGTGCACCGTGTTGGCCGCCGAATTGTTGCCTTGGCCCGGAGTTTCGAGCGATCCGGCGACCGGCGAGTACGGGACGCACGCGGTGAAGGGCAGTTCGAGCGTGGCTTCACGGCGCGACGGAAGGCAGGGCGAACAGCTCGGACTGATCGCTTTGTCGACCGGCCGGACCCATTCGCTCGTAACGGAATACGACGAACATGGGAGTTCGATATGAGCCCTACCCCTTGCGGACGCCGACTTCACACCAGGAGTGGGGCTTGGGTCTACCGCCCCGGCGTTCACGCATTCCATCGCGTTCTCGGTCGAAACGTGCACCGTGTTGGCCGCCGAATAGTTGCCCTGGCCCGAAGTTTTGAGCGATCCGGCGACCGGCGAGTACAGGACGAAACTCGGTGAAGGGCGGTTCGCGCGTGACTTCACGGCCCGACGGAAGTGCAGGGCGGACGATCGCGGACTGATGATCGCTTTGTTGATCGGCCGGACCCGTTCGCTCGCAACGGAATACGACGAACAGAGGAGTTCGAGATGAACCCTAACCTGCATACCAGGCCTGAGGGATTGCTCGATATCAGTTCCGCGCCAATCGGGTTCGGCTACAACACGCAGAACGCCGATGCCTCCGAAACCGTTTCGCGGAACGGGGATCACGTCGGCTGGTGGTCGCGCCACCGGCGGCTCACGATTGGGATCGGCATGATGCTGGCGACGGCCTTGGGGCTCGTCCCCGCGGTGCAATACGCAGTTCTCCTAGTGCAGTCGTAGCGAGCCGGGTGGCGCGCACCACGATCGCGGTGCGCGCCACCGAAGCGCAGCGAGCCCGCACTGAACAGACCGACTGGTATGCTCAATTGATCGCTGGAACCGGCCCGCAACGCCAGCGTTTCCTCAGCTCAGCACGCAATTCCTGGACACCCGACCCCATGGTGGTGAACATGCGATTGTTCGGTTCGCTGGTCTGTCCCAAGCCGACACCTCCCCGCGGATAACCCGCCGTGGTCGACCAACGAAACGTCGCCGCCCCGAGCCGGGCCGAGGGTCGCCGTCTGTTCGCCGACCGGCTCAGCGACCTCTTCGCCGCCGCCGGCGGACCCCCGCTGAAGTCGGTGGTCCGAGCCGCGAACGCCCGCCTCCCGCAGGGCGCCGGCAAAATCACCTTTCAACGGATCAGTGACTGGCGGCGCGGGCAGCGCACGCCGGCCGTGTTCGACTCGGTCCGTCCGGTGCTGGAGGTCCTGATCGCGGACGCACGTCGCCGGACCCCGGATAACCCGCGGATCGATCCCACCCTGCTCGATCTGGAACGCTGGCACCAGGACTGGGAGGCGGCCAAGGTCGAGCCGCCGGGGATCGACGCCGATCGCGCACCCTATCGCGGGCTCCAGTCGTACCGGGTCGAGGACAGTGATCTGTTCTTCGGCCGGACCGACGCGAAACAGCGCCTGCTCGAACTGATTTCGGCGGTCGAGTCGAGTGATCGACCGGCTGCGGCGCTGCTGCTCGGCCCGTCCGGCATCGGTAAGTCGTCCCTGCTCGCCGCCGGTCTCCGGGCCGCGCCGGGACCGCGCACCGCGATCGCCATGAGTCCCGGCCACGACCCGGTGGCGGCCTTGGATGTCGTGCTGGCGGATCAGCCGCCGGCCCGCAGGCTGCTGCTCATCGATCACGGCGAGGAGCTGTTCACGCTGTGCACGGATGACGCACTGCGCCAACAGTTCCTACGTCGGCTGACCGCCCTCGCCGATCCCGCCGCCGAGCCGCCGACCACCGTCGTCGCCGCGTTCGACATCGCCTTCCTGCACGAGTTGCTGCACGCCTTCCTGCGGTACTCGTGGACGGTGGAACCGCTGCGCCAGCACGCGATGCTGCTCGACCCGATGACCCTGTCGGAGCTGCGCGAGGTGATCGTCCGCCCCGCCGAGGCCACGGGCCTGCGGGTGGACGACAGTCTGGTCGAAGTGGTGTTGCAGGATCTGGGCGCCATCCAGGCCAACAGCGCGGTCCGGCTCCCGCTGTTGTCCCTCGCCCTGTCTATGACCTGGGCGAATCGCCACGGCCGCACACTGACCGTCGACGGTTATCGCCAGGCGGGCGGACTCAGCGGTGCGTGCGCGATCAGCTGCGAGTCGGTCTGGTCCCAGCTCACCGCCCGCGAGCAGGTAACCGCCCGGCAGGTCCTCGTCGCGCTGACCATCACCGAACCGACCACCGTGGTGCGCAACCGGATGCCCGTCGAACTGCTGATCGAGGAATCGGCCGATCCGGAAGCCGCCCGCACCGCGATCGCCAAGCTGATCTCGGGCCGAATCCTGGTGCAGTACAACGACGATATCGAGCTGGTGCACGAGCTGCTACTCACCGGCTGGCCCCGGCTGGCCGAATGGCTTTCCGAGGAAAGGGAATTCGCCGCCGACCGCCAGCGCATCGAGGCCGACGCCCGCGAGTGGGCGCGGATGGAACGTCCGATATCACTGCTGTACACCAAGACTCGCCTGGAGAACGCGACCGGATGGATGCGACGCACGGAGTCGTCCAACCGGCTCGCCCGCGAGTTCGTCTCGGCGTCGCAGGCTCGGCACCGTACCCGCACCCTCCGCTGGCGTGCCTTCCTGTCCGCCGTCGGCGTGCTAACCGTAATGGCACTGGTGCTTTCGGTCGTGGTGGTCGGTCAGCGCGCGACCGTCACGCAGGAGCACAAGGACACGGTGCTCAGTCAACTCGTCGACCAATCCGAACGCGTCGAGAACGCCGACCCGGTGCTGTCCACCCAGCTCGCGCTCGCCGCCTACCGTTTGGATCCCGCAGATCCCGCGGCCAGGGCTCGTCTGCTGGCCGCCCAAGTGCAGCCGATCGAGCTCGTCACGACAGCCGCCCACGACGGTCCCATCCGCCGCCTGGCCTTCAGCTCGAGCCACCGCCTGGTGGCCACCGCCGGCAGCGACGGCCTCGTAAAGCTGTGGGACATAGCGAATCCCAGCGCGCTCACCCAGATCGGACCACCCCTGAACGGGCATCGAGGCGCGGTCGAATCCGTCGAATTCAACCAAGACGGCACCATGCTGGCCAGCATCGATTCCGCTGGCACGCTGCGACTGTGGGACATCCACGAGCCAGGCAAGGCGAGCCCGGCCGGGACCTTCGACAACGGAGCCCCGCTCACCACCGCCATCTTCTTGCCCGGCGGTCGCACACTGGCCGTCGGCAGCAACGACGGAACCTTGGCCTTCCTCGATATCACTGCACCCCAAGCCATTCGGCGACTCGGCGCGGTCCTCGGCGCACACCCGACCGCGATCAAGACCATGGCCATCGCGCCGGACGCGCCGATGCTCGCCACCGCGGGCGACGACCACACCGTGCGTTTATGGGCCGTCGACGACGCCGAACAGCCGCGCCCGGTCGGCACTCCGCTCGACAGCGGCGGAGCCGTGCAGGCGCTCGCCTTCGGCGCCCTCGGCCGGCTCGCCGCGGGCACCGCCGACGGCCAACTGCTGTTCTGGGACGCCCGCGACCGCGACCGGCCCCAGCTCGTCGACCGGAAACAGACTCGCCCCGTACCGATTTCGGGCTTGCAGTATTGGCTCGACGGGCGCGCAGTCGTGGTCACCGACTCGGGCGGCACCGCCAGAGAATGGAACACCAGCCGCCTCGACCGCGTGTCACCCGTCGTCCTGGACCTGGTGAACAGTGCCGCGGTGCAGTCACTGATGGTGGTCACGAACACCACCGCGATCAGCGCGGGCGCCGACGGAAAGCTCCGGACCTGGAGCCAGGCGGGCGCGCGCCTACCCATCGTGTTCGCCAGCTCGCTCACCTCGCTCGGCTTCGACCAGGCGAGCAAGACGCTGGTCGGCGGCTTCCGCGATGGTGAAGTGGCCGTGTGGGATACCGGCACCCCACTGCTCAGTTCGATGCTCAGCGAGGTGCGGGCGGGCCCGCCGGACCGCCACGGAACGCAGGTGGCACTGCGACCGGACGGCACCCTGCTGGCCACCACCGGCACCGACGAGGTCCGGCTGTGGAGTCTGGCCGACCGCGCCCGCCCCGCACCACTGGGCGCGGTGCCCGCCACCGAGCCGATTGCCTTCGCCCCGAAGGGAGATCGGTTGCTCACCGGCGTGGGCCACCGGTCGTTGCAGCTGTGGGACGTCTCCGACCGAACCGCCCCGCGCCCGCTCGGCGGACCCTTGGTGACCGGACGCGACCGGCAACTCGAACTGGCCGCCTTCGCGCCCGACCGCCCCTTGGTCGCGGCGGCCGACGACGCCCGAATTCACTTGTGGGACATCACCGATCCAGCAAAGTCGGCCCCGGTCTCCCTCGACCTGCACGGCGCAAAAGCCCGCGCCCTGCTCTTCGCCCCCGACGGCAAAACCCTGTTCACCGGCGACGACCGCGGCATGATCCGCTCGTGGGACATCACCGATCCGGCGAAGGCCCGCGAACTGGACGCGGTCCGCGCCCACACAGCCACCATCCGAACGCTGGCAATGGACGAGTCCGGCCACCGCCTGGCCTCCGGCGGCGCGGACGAAACGGCCCGCCTCTGGGACATCACCGACCCATCCCACCTGCGCGCACACGGCGACCCGATCGAGGCCAAAATCGGCTGGACCTGGTTCTTACGCTTCGACCCCGCCGACGAATCCCGCCTGCTCGGCGTCGGCGACCAACTCTCCACCCTCTGGTACACCGACCCGGCCGCAGTCGCGGAAAAGCTCTGCTCGTCCTCATCCGCCATGCTGGACGAGCAAGAGTGGCGCAGCCTGCTCCCCGCAGTGCCCTACACCCGCCCCTGCTGACTCCCGCACGGCCTGCTGAATCCCGCCCGCCCTTGCCGAATCCCGCCCGCCCCTGCTGACTCCCGCATGCCTCATTACTTCCCGCACCATTCTTGATTTCCCGCACCGAAAATCGCATGCAATTTTCGGTGCGGGAAATCAGAAGTGGTGCGGCTCAGTGGGATTCGCGCGGCAGGCCATCCGCGAACTCAGTCGCGACGGCGCACCGAAGCTTCCACGAGATCCAGTACCGCAGTGAGGTTCTCATTGGTATGCCCCGACGCGATCCGCGCGATCAACCCATCCAGCACCAGATCCAGGTACCCGAGCAACACATCGGTAGGCACGTCATCGCGCAACGCCCCCGCAGCCTTGCGCCGCTCCAACCGAGCCAACGTCGCCGCGGTCAACTCCGCCGACCGCTGAGTCCACCCCGCACGGAACTCAGGATCGGTACGCAGCCGGCGCGCGATCTCCAAACGCGTTCCCAGCCAATTGAATTGCTCGGGATGGGCGAGCATGTCCCGCATCACCCCGACGATGCCCTGGTTGGCCGCGACGTCGGCCATCCGTTCGGCGTCCTCCTGCGCCAGCGCGAGGAACAGCGCGTCCTTGTCCCGGAAGTGGTGGAAGATGGCGCCGCGGGACAGGCCGATCTCCTCCTCCAGCCGGCGGACCGTGGCGCCCTCGTACCCGTATTCGGCAAAGCAACGCCGCGCCCCGTCGAGAATCTGGCTGCGCCGGGCGGCGAGGTGATCATCACTGACTTTGGGCATAGCGGGCGTGCTCCTCCAAGAGGTGTGAGAAGTCCGCGCACCGCGAAAACGCGGTGCGCGGACCCTCGACTAACGGCGTGTGCGTGATCAGCCGCGAATCATGTTGCGCAGCACGTACTGCAGGATGCCGCCGTTGCGGTAGTAATCGGCCTCACCGGGGGTGTCGATCCGGACCACGGCGTCGAAGGTGATCTTGTCACCGTTCTCCTTGGTGGCGGTGACCTTCAGGGTCTTCGGCGTCGTGCCCTCGTTCAGCTTGGTGATGCCCTCGATGTCGAAGGTCTCGGTGCCGTCCAGCTTCAGCGACGCGGCCGACTCGCCGGCCGGGAACTGCAGCGGAATGACGCCCATGCCAATGAGATTCGAGCGGTGGATGCGCTCGAACGACTCGGTGATGACGGCCTTCACGCCGAGCAGCGAGGTGCCCTTGGCCGCCCAGTCGCGCGAGGAACCCGAGCCGTACTCCTTGCCGCCGAGCACGACCAGCGGGATGCCCGCGGCCTGGTAGTTCTGCGAGGCGTCGTAGATGAAGGCCTGCGGGCCGCCGTCCTGGGTGAAGTCGCGGGTGTAACCGCCCGAGACGTCGTCCAGGAGCTGGTTGCGCAGCCGGATGTTGGCGAAGGTGCCGCGGATCATCACCTCGTGGTTACCGCGCCGCGAGCCGTAGGAGTTGTAGTCCTTGCGCTCGACGCCGTGACCCTCGAGGTACTGCGCGGCCGGCGTGCCGGCCTTGATGTTGCCCGCGGGGGAGATGTGGTCGGTGGTGACCGAGTCGCCGAGCAGGGCGAGCACCCGCGCGCCGGAGATGTCGGTGACCGGCTCCGGGTTCTGCGGCATGCCGTCGAAGTACGGAGGCTTGCGCACGTAGGTGGAGTCGGCGTCCCAGTCGAAGATCTTGCCCTCGGGGGTCTCCAGGCCGCGCCAGCGCTCGTCACCCTTGAACACGTCGGCGTAGGACTTGATGAACATGTCCTGGCTGATCGCGGTGCCGATGGTCTCCTCGATCTCCTTCGAGGACGGCCAGATGTCCTTCAGGAACACGTCGTTGCCGTCGGCGTCCTGGCCGAGCGCGTCGTGCTCGAAGTCGAAGTCCATCGTTCCGGCGAGCGCGTAGGCGATGACCAGCGGCGGCGAGGCCAGGTAGTTCATCTTCACGTCGGGGGAGATGCGGCCTTCGAAGTTGCGGTTGCCGGACAGCACGGCGGTGACCGAGAGGTCGTTGTCGTTGATCGCCTTGGACACGGCCTCCGGCAGCGGGCCGGTGTTGCCGATGCAGGTGGCGCAGCCGTAGCCGACCAGGAAGAAGCCGAGCTTCTCCAGGTAGGGCCACAGGCCGGCCTTGTTGTAGTAGTCGTTGACGACCTGCGAACCCGGCGCCATGGAGGTCTTCACCCACGGCTTGGAGGTCAGGCCCTTCTCGACGGCGTTGCGCGCGAGCAGCGCGGCGCCGAGCATGACCGACGGGTTGGAGGTGTTGGTGCAGGAGGTGATCGAGGCGACCACCACCGCGCCGTGGTCGAGCACGAAGTCGCCGTACTCCTCCGAGGACACCTTGACCGGCTTGCTCGGGCGGCCGACGGCGCCGTTCGCGGCGGACGGGATCAGCACCGCGTCGTCGTCGGCGAAGGACAGCACGGCCGGATCGCTGGCCGGGAAGGACTCCTCGATCGCCTCGTCCAGGTGTGTGTGCGGGGTGGCGGCGGCGGGGCCGCTCTCCGCGTCGTTGGTGTAGTTGTGGATGTCCTTGCGGAACGCGGTCTTGGAGTCCGACAACAGGATTCGGTCCTGCGGACGCTTCGGGCCTGCGATCGACGGGACCACGTCGCCCAGGTCGAGCTCCATGTACTCCGAGTACACCGGCTCGTGCTCGGCGTCGTGCCACATGCCCTGCTCTTTGGCGTACGCCTCGACCAGCGCGAGCTGGTCGTCGCTGCGACCGGTCAGGCGCAGGTAGTCGATGGTCACCTCGTCGATCGGGAAGATCGCTGCGGTGGAACCGAATTCGGGGCTCATGTTGCCCAGGGTCGCGCGGTTCGCCAGCGGCACCTCGGCGACGCCCTTGCCGTAGAACTCGACGAACTTGCCGACCACGCCGTGCTTGCGCAGCATGTCGGTGACGGTGAGCACCACGTCGGTGGCGGTGACGCCGGGCTTGATCTCACCGGTCAGCTTGAAGCCGACGACGCGCGGGATCAGCATGGAGACGGGCTGGCCGAGCATGGCCGCCTCGGCCTCGATTCCGCCGACGCCCCAACCCAATACGCCGAGGCCGTTGACCATCGTGGTGTGCGAGTCGGTGCCGACGCAGGTGTCCGGGTAGGCCTGGCCGTTGCGGACCATGACGGTGCGGGCCAGGTGCTCGATGTTGACCTGGTGCACGATGCCGGTGCCCGGGGGGACGACCTTGAAGTCGTCGAACGCGCCCTGGCCCCAGCGCAGGAACTGGTAGCGCTCGCGGTTGCGCGAGTATTCGATGTCGACGTTGCGCTCCAGCGCGTCGGCGCGGCCGAACACGTCGATGATCACCGAGTGGTCGATGACCATCTCGGCGGGCGCGAGCGGGTTGACCTTGTCCGGGTCGCCGCCGAGGGTCTGCACGGCCTCCCGCATGGTGGCGAGGTCGACGATGCAGGGCACGCCGGTGAAGTCCTGCATGATCACGCGGGCCGGAGTGAACTGGATCTCGATGCTCGGCTCGGCCGAGGCGTCCCAGTCCGCGATGGCGCGGATGTGGTCGGCGGTGATGTTCGCGCCGTCCTCGGTGCGGAGCAGGTTCTCCGCGAGGACCTTGAGTGCGTAGGGGAGTTTCTTGGTGCCGGGCACGGCGGAGAGGCGGAAGATCTCGTAGGAGTTGCTTCCGACCTCGAGGGTGCCCTTGGCGCCGAAAGTATCGATACTTGTCGTCACGTCAGCTCCACTCGTCTGTGAGGGTTGGCCGTCGGCGGGGCTGTGCCGGCGACCGAGTCTTTGCAGGTTGCTCCGACGCCGAGTGCGCCGGTTCCTCGCGCTACGACCTTAACAGTACGCTTGTCCTGTGAGCGCATCGGCCCCGCCCGCTCAGTCTGCTCCAGGGCCGCCCACGCGGCCGCGCGGGGGCGCGTCGCGTGCCGTCTGCGCGTGCACCGACTCTCCGTCGCGTACTGTGCTTTCGGAGCCAGCCGGGTGGCGTTGCGCTCGCCCAGCAGTGTTGGATGCACGTCGCTTCGGATGCCGATGCGGCTCGACAGACCGGATGGAAGATGACCGTCTCGCACACCTCGGTTTTCACCCCCATGGCCGCCGGCCTGCCGCCGAACGTCACCGAGGACACCGTCGCCACCATCAAGGCCGACCTGGCCGACAATCACGTCGCCACGCTCGACGGTAAGGATCAGTCGGAGCTGGCGTCGGTCGCCGCCGACGCGAACGCGCACGGAATCCCGCTGAACATCGTGATCGTGCCCGGCGCTCCCGGCCACGAAAGCCTGCGTGACCTGGCCACCACTATCGGCAAGGATCAGCAGGGCACCGTCCTCGTGCTGAGCGATGACTGGGCGGGCACCTACAGCGACTCGATCTCCCGGGTCCGGCTCGAGTGGGCCGAGGACAAGGCGAAGTTCAACGGAGGTCACTCCGCCGAGGCGGCCCAACAGTTCGTGGCCAAGCTGGAGCAGCCGGAAGCCGTCTCCTGGACCACGATCGCCAGTGTGTTGCTCGCGGGCACCGCGGCGGTCGTGATCGGGCTCTACTTCGTGAAGTCGCGTCGGCGTGCCGAACCCGCCACGCCGGTGTCTGTTTCAGATTCGGACGGCGATCGGGCCTCCACCGCATAGCTGGTTGCTAACCAGCTACTTTCCCTGACGACCGGTATGTAATACCGCTCGGAAACCTTTGCCGCATCCGGCTATTTCCAGGCAAAGGCAAAATTACGCGCCTGTCATTCTGTGGCTGGAGTTCCTTTGGTGACTCGAGTGTCGTACGGTCGTGTAGTTACCGATGGGGAAAGAGTGTTGTCAGGGGTTATCTGCCCACCATCGAGCCTGTAGGTGTGGTTGGTGCTCGTGGGGCGTTGCTGGGTTCGGGTCCTTGGGAGGTGCGATGCGCAACAACGGCGAAGCCGCCTATCGGCGTCCGCTGGGGATCGCTCTGGGGTTGCTGGTGTCGGTCGCGGTAGTCCTGGCCGGACCCGCCGCCGCGGTGCCCCCCGCCCCGCCGAACCCGAGTGACGGCGAGATCGCCGGTGCCGGAGCCCAAGTCGACGCGGGCGTGACCGAGGTCGGCGGGCTGATCAATCAGGTCGCGGTGGTCGACCAGCAGTTGCAGCAGCTCGACAGCGAGGTCGCGCGCAAGCGCGAAGAGGTGAACAAGGCCCTCGTAGATCTACAGAACGCGCGCGACGCCGCCGACGCGGCCGCCGTCGTCGTCGACAACACCCAGCGCGAATTGGCCGACGCCGGAACGAAAGTCGGCGCGGCCCGGCGCAACTTCGACCAGTTCGCCGCCCAGGCCTACACCCGCCCCGCGGCCGAGTCCATGGTCGTCTACCTAGCCGCGGCCACGCCGGCCGCCGCCCTGGACCAGGCCCAGCTCCTATCCTTGGTCTCGAAGAACCAGCAGCAGGTCCTCGACGGCCTACGCCGCGCGCAGATCGACCAGGGCAACAAGAACTCCAGTGCGCGCCAAGCGAAGTCGGACGCCGACGCGGCCGCCGCGGCCGCCGACCAGGCCAAGCAGGACGCCGAGCACGCGGTCGTCGCCGCGAAGGCCGCGCTCGATCAGCAGACGGTGCAGCGGGACAACCTGCAACGCCAGCGCCAGGATGCGCAGGGCCGCTTGGACTTCGCCCGGCAGAACGTCGCCGGATTACAAGGACAGCGGGACGCCTACTTGAACTGGGAACAGCAGCGCAAGGCCGAAGAGGCCGCAGTGCGCGCCGCAGCCGCGGCCGCCGCTGCCCGCGCCGCCGCCGACCAGAACGCCCAGGGCCGGGCCGGCCAGCTCGGCGACGGCAAGCGCCCGCATACCCAAATGGAGAATTCGCCCCCGCCGCGCCGCAGCACCCCGCGTCCGAGCCTGCCGTCCGTCGGCGGCTCCGCGGCGGTCGAGACGGTGGTCGACCGCGCCATGTCTCAGCTCGGCGTCATCTACGCCTGGGGCGGCGGCGACGAGGACGGCCCGACCTACGGCATCCACGACGGCGGCGTCGCCGACAGCTACGGCGACTTCAACAAGATCGGCTTCGACTGCTCCGGCCTGATGATCTATGCCTTTGCCGGGATCGGGGTTTCGCTGCCGCACTACAGCGGGTACCAGTACAACGCGGGCACTCGCGTGCCGGTCGATCAGCGCGCCCGCGGCGACATGCTGTTCTGGGGTGCGAACGCCAGCGAGCATGTCGCGCTGTACCTGGGTAACGGGCAGATGATCGAGGCGCCGGAGTCCGGCGAGGTCGTCCGGGTGACGTCGGTGCGCGAGGGTGGCATCATGCCGTACGCGGTGCGGATCGTCAGCTGACGTTTATCCTTCGCCGTGCCGCGGATCGACCGAACCGGACATCTGAAAGCTTTGAATTCCCTTCATGTCGGGTCCGGTTGCGGCACATACGGCCATTACCTGGAATAGTTGTGGCAGCACGCACAGGACCAAGGCGAAAGCGGGGATGTTGGTGACTTCGACAGACGGTGTGAGCGGGGCGAAATTGGCGAAAGATGCGCCAGCGTCCACGCCCGACACCCTGGAGCGTGACGTCCAGACCCTGGAGAAGGCGATCTATGAGGTCAAGCGGGTAATCGTCGGCCAGGATCGGCTGGTCGAACGACTGCTCGTGGGCGTGCTCGCGCGTGGTCACGTGTTGCTCGAGGGCGTGCCCGGCATCGCGAAGACGCTGGCCGTGGAGACCTTCGCCAAGGTGATCGGCGGCTCGTTCTCCCGGGTGCAGTTCACTCCGGACCTGGTACCCACCGACCTCATCGGTACCCGTATCTACCGGCAGGGCCGCGAGGAATTCGACACCGAGCTCGGCCCGGTCGTGGCGAACTTCGTACTCGCCGACGAGATCAACCGCGCGCCCGCCAAGGTGCAGTCGGCGCTGCTCGAGGTGATGGCCGAGCGGCACGTCTCGATCGGCGGCAAGACCTACCCGATGCCCAACCCGTTCCTGGTGATGGCGACGCAGAACCCGATCGAGAGCGAAGGTGTGTACCCGCTGCCCGAGGCGCAGCGCGACCGCTTCCTGTTCAAGGTCGTCGTCGACTACCCCTCGGTCGAGGAGGAACGCGAGATCATCTACCGGATGGGTGTCACCCCGCCGGAGGCGACGCGCATCCTGACCCCGGAGGACGTGGTCCGCCTGCAGCAGGTCGCGGCCACCGTGTTCGTGCACCACGCGCTGGTCGACTACGTGGTCCGGGTGATCGCGGCGACCCGCAAGCCTGCCGACTTCGGCATGCAGGATGTGGCCAGCTGGATCGCCTACGGCGCCTCGCCCCGCGCCAGCCTCGGCATCATCGCCGCGGCCCGCGCCGTCGCGCTGATCCGCGGCCGCGACTACGTGGTGCCGCAGGACGTCGTCGAGGTCATCCCGGACGTGCTGCGTCACCGGCTGGTGCTGTCCTACGACGCGCTGGCCGACGAGATCAGCCCGGAGGAAGTGATCACGCGGGTGTTGCAGACCGTCGGCATGCCGCAGGTCGCCCCGCAGGCCGTCGCCCCTGGTGCGCCCGCCGCGCCGCCCGCCGGTGCGCCGCAACAGCTTTCGCCGCAGAACGGTCCCGCGCCGCAGCCTGCCCAGCAACCGCAGCAGGTGCCGCAGGCCGTTCCGCAGCCGCCGAACGGGCAGCAGTCCCAGCCCGCCGGCAACGTTCAGAACAAGTGACCGCAGCGCCGGAACCGCTTCCCGCAGTGTCTACCCACCCCCGGTCGGCTCCGCCTCCCTACCAACCCCCAGCGGCACGGTCACCCCATGCTCCGCCGTCTTTCCACGCGGGCGAGCTGACCGACCCGCGGCTGACCGCGGCGCTGAAAACGCTCGAGCTCACGGTGCGCCGCCGGCTCGACGGCGTGCTGCACGGCGACCACCTCGGCCTGATTCCCGGACCCGGCTCCGAGCCGGGCGAGGCGCGCACCTATCAGCCGGGTGACGATGTGCGGCAGATGGATTGGTCGGTCACCGCCCGCACCACCCATCCGCACGTGCGGCAGAGCATCGCCGACCGGGAGCTGGAAACCTGGATGGTCGTCGACCTGTCGGCCAGCCTCGACTTCGGCACCGCGCTGTGCCAGAAGCGCGACCTGGCGATCGCCGCCGCGGCCGCCATCACCCATCTCACCAGCGGTGGCGGCAACCGGATCGGCGCCGTCGTCGCGACCGGCGAGGAACTGGTCCGGGTGCCCGCGCGCAGCGGCCGGGTGCACGCCCAATCGCTGCTGCGCAGCATCGCGACCACCCCGCACGCCCGCGACGGCGTGCGCGGCGACCTGCGTGGCGGCATCGAATCGCTGCGCCGCCCGCAGCGCAAGCGCGGCCTCGCGGTGATCATCAGCGACTTCCTCGGCGACATCGACTGGCAGCGTTCGCTGCGCGCCATCTCCGCGCGCCACGACCTGCTCGCGGTGGAGGTGCTCGACCCGCGCGACCTGTCGCTGCCCGACGTCGGCGACGTCGTGCTGCACGACCCGGAGACCGGGCGCACCCGCGAATTCAGCGTGACGCCCACGCTGCGCGCCGATTTCGCGGCCGCCGCGCAACGGCACCGGAATCAGGTCGAAGAGGCGTTGCGCAGTTGCGGCGCACCGGTGCTCACCCTGCAGACCGATCGGGACTGGATCTCCGACGTGGTCCGGTTCGTGTCCACCCGGCGCCACAGCTTGGGCGCCCCGACCGGGCGGGTGCCACGCCAGTGAGTATTTCGCATTTCACCGCGCAGATCTGGCTCGGTTTCCTGGCCGTCGTCGCGCTGATCGCGCTCGGCTACATCCTGGTCCAGCGCAGCAGGCACAAGCACATGCTGCAGTTCTCGAATATGGAGCTGCTGGAGAAGGTCGCCCCGTCGCGGCCGAGTCAGTTCCGGCATGTGCCGGTCGCGCTGATGCTGGTCGGCCTGGTCTTCCTGACCGTCGCGGCCGCCGGGCCGACCGCGGTCAAGAAGGTGCCGCGCAATCGCGCGACCGTCATTCTGGTGATGGACGTTTCGCTGTCCATGGAGGCGACCGACGTGCCGCCGAGCCGGTTGCAGGTCGCGCAGAAGGCAGGCAAGGAGTTCGTCGACGGACTCACCCCCGGCATCAACCTCGGCTTCGTCACCTTCGCCGGCACCGCCTCGGTGATGGTCTCGCCGACCACCAACCGGGAAGCCGTCAAGGCCGCTATCGACAACATCAAACTGGCCGAGCGCACCGCGACCGGTGAGGGCATCTTCACCGCGCTCAATTCCATCGACACCCTGGCCTCCGTGCTCGGCGGCGCGGAGACCCCGCCGCCCGCGCGCATCGTGCTGATGTCGGACGGCAAGCAGACCGTGCCGGACGACAAGGACGTCGACAATCCGCGGCACGGCTTCACCGCCGCGCGCCTGGCCAAGAACAAGAACATCCCGGTGTCGACGATCTCGTTCGGCACCGAATGGGGCTCGGTGGAGATCCCTGACCAGGACGGACAGGGTTCCCAGCGGGTCAAGGTGCCGGTCGACAACGACTCGTTGCGCGAGATAGCCAAGCTCTCCGGCGGCGATTTCTACACCGCGTCCAGCCTCGCGGAACTGACCGCCGTCTACGACACCCTCGAACAGCAGATCGGTTACGAGATGACCAGGGGCGATGCGAGCCGGCCGTGGTTGTTGCTCGGCATGCTGCTGGTCGCCGCGGGCGTCGTCACCGGATTGCTTTATCGTCAACGCCTGCCGTAACGCCATGCGACTTGTGGCATCTACCAAGGGGTAGAGCCGAGGCGCGGCGTCCGAACCTCACCAGATAGGTTGATCGTCATGTCGAACATCACATCCCGGTCCGTCCTCGTCACCGGCGGTAATCGCGGCATCGGGCTCGCGGTCGCGCAGCGGCTGCTGGCCGACGGTCACAAGGTGGCTGTCACGCATCGTGGGTCCGGCGCGCCGGAAGGCATGCTCGGCGTGAAATGCGATGTGACCGATAGTGCTTCGGTCGATGCGGCCTTCAGCGAGGTCGAGGAGAAGCAGGGTCCGGTCGAGGTGCTCGTCGCGAACGCGGGCATCACCGACGACACGCTGCTCATGCGGATGACCGAGGAGCAGTTCACCAAGGTCATCGACGCGAACCTGACCGGTGCGTTCCGCTGTGCCAAGCGGGCCAATCGCGCGATGCTGCGGGCGCGCTGGGGCCGGATGATCTTCCTCGGCTCGGTCGTCGGCCTCGGTGGTGGCCCCGGCCAGATCAACTACGCCTCGTCCAAGGCCGGCGTCGTCGGTCTCGCGCGTTCGATCACCCGTGAGCTCGGCTCGCGCTCGATCACCGCGAACGTGGTCGCGCCGGGCTTCATCGAGACCGACATGACCAAGGATCTGCCCGACGATCTGCGCGACACCGCCAAGAAGTTCATCCCGCTGCAGCGCCTCGGCCAGCCCGAAGACGTCGCGGCCGTGGTCAGCTTCCTGGCCTCCGAGGATTCCCGCTACGTGTCCGGCGCGATCATCCCGGTCGACGGCGGCATGGGCATGGGCCACTGACCTGACGGACCCCGCGGCACCGAAACCTCGGCGGCCGCAAGCAATTCCACACTCGACTCCAGGAGAACCGAAAACTTATGGGCGGACTGCTCGAAGGTAAGACCATTCTGGTCACCGGCATCATCACCGACTCGTCGATCGCGTTCCACGCGGCCGCCGTCGCGCAGGAGCAGGGCGCGAAGGTGATCATCACCGGCATTCCGGAGCGGCTGCGGCTGATCGACCGGATCGCCAAGCGGCTGCCGCAAGAGGTCCCCCCGGCCATCCCGCTCGACGTCACCAACGAGGAGAACCTCGCTGAGCTGGCGGACAAGGTGCGCGAGCTGGCGCCCGAGGGCGTCGACGGCGTGCTGCACTCGATCGCGTTCGCGCCGCGCACCCTGATGGGTCCGGAGGCGCGTCCGTTCCTCGAGGGCCCGGGCCCGGATGCGGCCAAGGCGTTCGAGATCTCCGCGTGGAGCTACGCGTCGCTGGCCCGCGCGGTGCTGCCGGTGATGAACGAGCGCGGCTCGATCGTCGGCATGGACTTCGATCCGCGCACCGCGATGCCGTACTACAACTGGATGGGTGTGGCCAAGGCCGCGCTCGAGTCGGTCAACCGGTACGTGGCGCGAGAGGTGGGCGCCGCCAAGAAGATTCGCTCGAATCTGATCGCCGCCGGCCCGATCAAGACCCTGGCCGCCAAGGCCATCGCGGGCACCGCGACCGACGACGCCGCCAAGCTGAACCAGCTCAACGAGTACTGGGACGGCGCTTCGCCGATCGGCTGGGACGTCGACGACCCGACGGTGGTGGCCAAGTCCATCGTCGCGCTGCTGTCGGACTGGCTGCCGGGCACCACCGCATCGATCATCTACGTCGACGGCGGAGCCAGCCACAACACCTGGTTCCCCGAGGGCATGTCGATCAACTGATCTCCGAGGAGGGCATTGTGGTTCGGGCTGCGGATGCGCTGCTGCTGCTGTCCTTCGGCGGTCCGGAACGCCCCGAGGACGTGATGCCGTTCCTGGAGAACGTCACTCGGGGCCGGGGCGTGCCGCGGACACGGCTCGAAGAAGTCGCCCAGCACTACCTGCACTTCGGCGGCGTCTCGCCGATCAATGCGCTCAACCGGGACATCATCGCCGCGGTCGAGGCCGAATTGGCCACGGCCGGAATCGATCTCCCGGTGTACTTCGGTAACCGGAACTGGGCTCCGATGGTGGAGGACACCGTCGCGCGGATGGCCGCCGACGGTGTTCGCTCCGCACTGGTGTTCCCCACGTCGGCGTGGGGTGGGTACTCGGGATGCCTGCAGTATCACGAGGACATCACCAGGGCGCGAACCGCTTTCGGCGCCGATGCGCCGGATCTGGTCAAGCTGCGTCAGTACTTCGACCATCCGCTGTTGATCGAGGCCTTCGCCGATGCGATTCGTGCGGCGCGGGAAGAACTTCCGGCTGAACGTCGCGCGGGTGTGCGGCTCGTGTTCACCGCACACTCGGTGCCGATCAGTGCCGACACCGCCGCGGGACCGCCCGCCGACGGTGGGCATCTGTACAGCCGTCAGGTCGCCGAAGCCGCTCGATTGGCCGCCGCCGCAACCGGTTTCACCGATTACGACGTCGTCTGGCAGTCGCGTTCCGGCCCGCCGCAGGTGCCGTGGCTCGACCCGGACATCGTCGATCATCTCGACGATCTGGCCGCCAAGAACGTCGAGGCGGTCATCGTCTGTCCCGTCGGTTTCGTGTCCGATCACCTCGAGGTGATCTGGGATCTGGACAACGAGGCCAAGGAGAAAGCCGCCGAACTCGGCATGGCCTTCGCCCGCGCGGCCACCCCCGGCACCGATCCGCGCTTCGCTCAGCTGGTCGTCGAATTGATCGATGAGCAGCTGAACGACACCGCCTCCCGGCACCTCGGCGAGGTTCCCGGCTACGGCTGCACGCTGAACGGCACGCCGTGCGCCATCGGTTGCTGTGCGCCGCAGCGGCGTCCAGCGGTCGTTGAGTGACGCGAGTCGGGTTGCGATAGCATCGCTTCGCCTTCGGAGAAAGCCGAAGCGGGGCGAAAGATGAAATTGGATGATCTATACCGAAATGTTGACCGGCGCGGGGTTGCTCGATCCGCAGGTCTGGTCCGACCAGACCGTCTGGGCAGCCGGACTGGAGACGACCGAAGCTCGACGCCGCGGTAGCCATGGGGGGAACAGCGGCGGTTCATGGGTGGTCGGGTTCGTGTGTCTGGGCCTGGTTCTGCTCGGCATCGTGGTGCTCGTCGTGATCTCGCGCAAGAAGAACTCGAACAACCAGCAGCAGCAGACGCAGTTCCCGCAGCAGCACAATGCGCCGCAGCCTTATCAGCAGCCGTATGGACAGCAGCAGTACCCGGGACAGCAGCAATATCCCGGTCAGCAGCCGTATCCGGCCCAGCAGCAGCAGTATTCGCCGCAGCAGTACCAGGGGCAGCAGCAGCCCTATCCGGGCCAGCAGTACGCGCCGCAACAGCAGTACCAGCAGCCGTACACGCCCCAGCAGCCGCAGCAGCAGTACCCGCCGCAGCCGTATCAGTAGCCAGCCGGCCAGGCGCTGGCCAATCCGCACCATTTCTGATTTCCCGCACCGAAAATCGCATGCAATTTTCGGTGCGGGAAATCAGGAGGCGTGCGTTTGTGGCTCAGAACTTGACGGCGGACAGCTTCGTGTAGACCCCTGGGAAGCCTGGGCGGGCGGCGCCCTTGCCCCATGAGGTGAGGCCGGCCAACTGTCCGTCGACGAGAAGCGGTCCGCCGCTGTCGTATTCGGCGGTGTCGGCTTCGGGGGAGCCGGCGCACAGCATCTCGTTCGGATCGAACGCGGAACCGTACGCCGCGGCGCAGTCGGCATCCGAAACGAGTGGGACGCCGGCGCTGCGCAGGTGGGTGTTCGACTCGTCGGACTCCGACGTAGCACCCCAGCCGAGAATCGTTCCGGTGTTTCCCTGTGCGGCAGCGACTTTCACGAACGGACCGGGCTGCGGACGATCGAGGGTGAGAATCGCCAGATCGTTGTGATGCACGGTCTCGCCGTCGAAGTCGGTGTCGTCGAAGCCCGGATGGATCCGAATGTCCTTGACGTGCACCGTGACTCCGCCGGAGTCGCGTAAGTCGGTGCGGCCGAAGGTAACCGTGACCGCCTGGGCGACCAGTTGCGCGAGCGAAACGCAGTGCGCCGCGGTGAGCACCTGATCGGGGGAGATCAGCGCCCCACCGCAGAACTGGCCGGAGGGGCGCGTGAAGAACAGCGGACTGCCGACCGCGCCGAGCCACGGATAGGCGCTCGCCTCGGTCTCGGTACCACCGACGATCGCCGACGCGGGCGCCGCGGCGGGCAGACCGAGCGCGATCAACGCGGCGACCAGGGTCGCGGCACCGCGACGGGGGAGTTGCATGTCATACCGCCTGCTGAGAGGGCCGGAGTGTCGATTCATTCAAGCAGAAATACCGCCGGCGTGAACGTTCGCCCAGGTCGCGACCGCGATCGAGCGCCAGACCTCACGGCGTGCTGCGCGCCGCCGCGTGAATGGCCACCAGCCGCGCGGCGCGGATCGCGTCCCACAACGGGCGTAGTAGTGACTCCTGGGCGCCGATGGCACTCGCCGAGGTCGGTGAGGATGCCGGTTCTCGTTGCGCCACAGTGAGTATCGCCGCCACGTGGTCGGCGGTGTCGAGAATCTTCCTGGCCCGCAACGGGATCGAGTCCGGGTAGTCGTGCCGCGAGTAGTCGGCGAGCTCGGCCTCGATGAGCTCGCGCGGATCCGAGTCCGCCGAGCCGACCGACGTGGTGTGCAGTTGCAGCAGCGCGTCGGCCGCGTCGCGGACCGCTTCGCGCATCGCGTATTCGGCCTCACCGAGCGACATGTCCTGCCCCGGCGCCGGCGGAATCGGCGTGCTGTAGACGGCCCATTGCAACGTGTCCTCGTCGGTCCACTGCGGGATCAGACCGGTGCCGTCGGTACCGGGCACCCCGATCAGCAGACCCTCCTCGGCCTCGATCGCGTCGGCCGCGAAGGCGGTGCCGGTGGGCAGGCCGCGCACGTCGCCGGGCACCGGCAGCACCAGCCGCAGCTGCGCGCCGGGCTGGGCCATGCTTTCCCGAATCACCTTGAGCAGCGCCATCATTCCGGTGCCGGGCAGGTTGCCCCTGGACGACCACGGCAGGTCCGTGCGACCACCCGTGATCGGGTCACCGGCGGCGATGGTGTGCTGGGGCGCCCACGCGTGCAGGGCCTCCAATACGTCGTCGGGCGCGCTACAGCCGGCCAGCCAGGAGCCGGCCCACACCGTCAGCGTGGCACTAGGAGAGCACATAATTATCGAGCATAAAGGGTGACGGTTATTCGCGGGCATTCCCGGAAAGGGCATTCCTGAGCAGCGGCGCGAGCGACCAGGTCGGCCGGGTTATTCCGGTTCTGTGACGAAGTCGATGAGCCGCTCGACCGCGCCGATGAGCGGAGCCTCCAAGTCGCGGAACGACTCCACCGAGCCGTAGACGCGCCGCCACCCTTCCTGCGGGGTGCCCCAGCCGAGCCGATCGCAAATACCCGTTTTCCAGTCTTCGCCGCGCGGCACGTTCGGCCACGCCTCGATCCCGACCGTCGCCGGCCGCACCGCCTGCCAGACGTCGATGAACGGATGACCGGTGACGAGCACGTTCGGGCCGAGCCCGGTGGTGAGTTGGGTTTCCTTCGATCCGGTGACCAGATGGTCGACCAGCACCCCGACCCGGCGACCCGGTCCCGGCGCGAACTCGGTGAGCCGCTCGCCCAGATTGTCCAGCCCCTCCAGATGTTCGACGACCACGCCTTCGACCCGCAGATCGTGTCCCCACACCCGCTCGACCAGCGCCGCGTCGTGCACGCCCTCCACCCAGATCCGGCTGGTCCGGGCGACCCGCGCGCGCAGGCCCTCCACCCGGGTGGATCCGGAGGCCGAGCGCGTCTCCTTCTTCGGCGCGGCGGCGGCCGGCCGGATCAACGTGACCGGCTCGCCGTCGATCAGGAACGCGGCCTCGCGCATCGCGAACAGCCGGACCGCTCCGCGCGCGTCCTCGAGTTTCACGAACTCGCCGTCGTAGCTGCGATCGAATCCGACCACGGCGCCGCAGAATCCGCTGGCCGCGTCCTCCACGACCAGGTCGCGGTCCGCCGTCACCTGCGGTACCACCCGTTTTCTGGCGCGCGCGTGGCCGGCGAAGATGTCACCGCCATAGCTGTCATGTCCGCTCACCCGCCCGAACCTAGCAGGCGGGGAAGCACATTCGGTCTGCGCACGCGGCGTGACAACTTTTGCGACACGTAGCTGCGGCAAGAGCACCGGCGTGGCGCGAAAGCGCACTAGAGTGGTTTTCGTGGCCGCAATAGTTTGGCTGGTCGCGGGGATTCTGCTCGCGGCGGCGGAAATGCTCACCGGGGACCTGACGCTGCTCATGCTCGGTGTCGCCGCGCTGGGCACCGCGGGGGTCAGCGCTGTCGCGGACACCACGCTGGTGGTGGATGCCATCGTGTTCGGCGTGCTCACGCTGCTGCTGTTCCTCGGCGTGCGCCCGCTGCTGCGCCGCCGCTTCGGCACGCCGCCGCCGACGCCGACGAACGTGGATGCGTTGCAAGGCAAATCGGCGACGGTGCTGGAGGAGGTGGCCGCGCACAGCGGCCAGGTGAAGCTGGGCGGTGAGGTCTGGACCGCGCGGCCGATGGACGAGTCCGAGGTTTATGAACCGGGTACGAAGGTGTATGTCATGAGGATCGAAGGCGCGACCGCCGTCGTCTGGAAGGGGCCGTAATGGCTGTACTGATCGTTGCCGCCGTACTCGTGTTGTTGATTGTGGTGGTGGTGTTCAAGTCGATCGCGCTGGTGCCGCAGGCCGAGGCGGCGGTGATCGAGCGGCTCGGCCGGTATTCGCGCACGGTGTCCGGTCAGCTGACGTTCCTGGTGCCGTTCGCCGATCGCATTCGCGCCAAGGTCGATCTGCGCGAGCGGGTGGTGTCGTTCCCGCCGCAGCCGGTGATCACCGAGGACAACCTCACCCTGCACATCGACACCGTGGTGTATTTCCAGGTCACCAGCCCGCAGGCCGCGGTGTACGAGATCAGCAACTACATCGCCGCGGTCGAGCAGCTCACCGTCACCACGCTGCGCAACGTGGTCGGCGGCATGACGCTGGAGCAGACGCTGACCTCCCGCGACCAGATCAACGGCCAGCTGCGCGGCGTGCTGGACGAGGCGACCGGACGCTGGGGCCTGCGGGTGGCGCGGGTCGAGCTGAAGAGCATCGACCCGCCCGCGTCCATCCAGGAGTCGATGGAAAAGCAGATGAAGGCCGACCGCGAGAAGCGCGCGATGATCCTCACCGCCGAGGGCACCCGCGAATCGCAGATCAAGATGGCCGAGGGTTCCAAGCAGGCGCAGGTGCTCTCCGCCGAGGGCGCCAAGCAGTCGGCGATCCTGGAGGCCGAAGGCGAACGGCAGAGCCGCATCCTGCGCGCGCAGGGTGAACGGGCCGCCTCCTACCTGCAGGCGCAGGGTCAGGCCAAGGCCATCGAAAAGGTCTTCGCCGCAATCAAGAACGGCAAGCCCACTCCGGAACTGCTTGCCTACCAATACATGCAGACGCTGCCGATGGTCGCGCGCGGCGACGCCAACAAGGTGTGGCTGGTGCCGAGCGACTTCGGCAAGGCGCTCGAGGGCTTCGCCACCAGCTTCGGCAGCAAGGGCGAGGACGGCATCTTCCGTTATGAACCGCCCGCCGCCGACGGCGAATCGATCAAGGTGGAGGACGACTCCGAGGACGTCGCGGACTGGTTCGACACCGCGCCGGACCCGGCCATCGCCAAGGCGGTCCGTGCCGCCGAGGAGACCGCCCGGACCTCGGTGGACGGCCTGATGAACCCGCCGCCGGCCGCTCCGCGTCAGTCGTCGCCGCATCAGCCGGTGATGCCGCCGCAGGAGGAGTTGCCCCCGCAGCAGTCGCAACCGCAGCAGTTGCCGCAACAGCAACCGCCGCAGCAGCAACCTCAGCAGTACCGCCCCGACGACCCGCACGGTCGGCCGTGGCAGCCGCCGGAGAACTTCTCGAAGTAGGCGCACGCAAGACACAGGCGGCACCGGGGGGTTATGCGAACCAGGCGGGAACTACTGCAAGTGGCGCTGATCGCGCCGCTGGCAGCCGCCTGCGCCCCGAATCTCCTGCTGGGCAACCCCGGTGCGGTCCGCATCGGGGTGTCGTGGAGCGGGTCCGAACTCGCGGCGTTCCGCGCGGTCCTCGCCCGCCTCGACTACCACCATGAGGTCGACGTCGTCCCGCTCGGCGACGAGATCGAGACCGCGTTCACCGCGGGCGGCCGGTCCGCGCCGGACATCGTGATGCTGCCGCAGGCGGGCCGGGTGCGCCCGCTCGCCGAACAACGCAAACTGCGGCCGGTTGCCGACACGCTGTGGTCGGATGAACTCGGCGCCCGCTATCCGGATGTCTGGCGACAGTTGTTGCAGTACAACGGGAAACCGTACGGCGTGCCGTTCAAGGCGGCGGACAAATCGATGGTCTGGTACGACCGCCGCCTCGTGGACAAATACGGCCTCGGCGACCCGGCCGGCTGGACCCTCGCCGACTGGCTGGACCGCATGGAAGTGCTCGCCGAGACCCCCGTCCGGCTGCTCGCCCTCGGTGCTGCCGACGGCTGGGTACTCACCGACGTGTTCGAGAACGCGCTGCTCGCCGAATCGCCGCGGATCTACGACGAGGTGGCCGTCGCGCGCAACGATCGCACCTGGGAGAGCCCCGCCGTGCGGGCCGCGTTCGGCCACCTCGGTTCGCTGTGGGGACACCGGCACGCCTTTCCCGGCGGTATCGCCGCCGCCTTGACCCGCCAATTCCCGGACGCGGTCCGCGAGGTTTTCGAGCATCGGCGCGCGGTCATGGTGGTGACGCCGGACTTCGCCGAACCGATCGTCCGGGCCGCCGTACGCCGGTCCGGACGGCGCGCCGAAGACGTGGTCGGCGTCGCCGCCTTCCCCGCCGTCGCGGCCGGGCAGGACCCGCCACGGATCGTCGGCGGCGACGTGATGGTGGTGACCGAGTCCGCGTCCGATCGCGCCATGGACCTGGTCAAGGCGCTCGCCGATCCGGCCGCGCCGCTGCCCTGGATCAAGGACTACGGCGGCTTCATCGCCCCGAATCTCCGGACAGACGCCCAATATTCGCCGTTCCTCGAACCCGCTGCCCGCACCCTCCGCACCCGCACCGCCTTCGACCTGTCCGATCGGATCGGCGCGGTCGGCGGCCGAAACGGGTTGTGGCGCATCCTGACCGACTTCCTGACCGCGGTCGGGGACGGGCAGACCGAACGGCTCGACGAGGCGACCGATCGCGCGATCGCCGCGCTCGACGCGGTGGATCGGGGGCGGCGATGACGGGATCGAGCGGGGAAGCGGCGAGGACCGGTCCGCCCGAATATCAGTCGCATGGGCTGGCATTGGAGTTGGTTACCCGGCGAATGCGCGGGCCGCTGGTCGCAGGGAGCCATCCGCGACGATGGGTCGGCTGGGCAGCCGGACTGCCCGCGACCGTGCTGACGGTGTCGCTGATCGCGGTACCGGTGGTGTGGACCGTGGTGCTCGCCGTGCGGGCGCGGCCGCTGGTGGTCGGGTCCTGCCTGCTGGTCGCATTCGGAGCGGTCGGCTTGACCCTGCTCGTACGGCACCGGTCGCATCCGGCAATTCGCCTGGGGCCGTGGCAGCTTCCGGGCTGGCCTGTGGTCGCGGGAGTGTGGCCGATCCCGTGCGTTCCGGTTGTCGCGGGGCTGTGGCTGCTCGGCCCCGCCCTGGGACGGGACGGGAGCTGGGCATACCTGCGCACGCTGGTGTGGGTGCTGTTCGGGGTGGTGCTCCTGGTGGTGGCGATGGGGATCGCTTGGTGGGGAAGGGATTCGCGGTGGCTGTGGCTGCCGTTGATCGTGCCGTTCGGGATTTCCGCGGTGGTGTCCGGCGTCGCCTTCCGCCTGATCTTCCAGTACCTCGGTGCCCGGCTCGGGATCGAAAGCGTTGGGGCATACCGTTTCTGGTTCGCGATGATGCTGGGTTGCGCATTCCTGTGGACCTGGCTCGGCTTCGTCACCGGGCTGTTCCGCGCTGGAATCCGCGCTATCGAGAACGATCCGGCGCGCGTCGATGTGCTGCATCGCGAGGGGAAGTCGTTGCCGGTGCGGCTCTACGTACTACTGCGCCCGGTGGTGCTTATTGTCGGTCTCGCCGTCGGCGTCGCGGCGGCCAGGGTGTTCGATGTGGTGCTCATCGGGGTGCCGGGTTCGATGCAGTACCAGGTCGACAGCGCGACCGTGCACTGGTGGCGGTTGGCCGTCGACTCCGATGTCGACCCGGGGGTCGCGGCGGCCTACGGATTTCCGCTCGCCGTGCTGGTCGGATTCTTGGGCTGGCTGCTGCAACACGATGTGGGTAAGCAGCAGACCAGCTGGTCCGCGCCGACGGACAAGCCGGGGTCGACGGCGTGGCAGCGGCCGAAGCCGCTGCGGGTCCTCGGGATGCTTGCGGTGTCGGGGGTGGCATTGTTCCCGATAGTCGCGCTGATCCTGACCATGTTGCAGGACCGGAACGGATGGGGCTCAGGTGCGCTCACGCGCATGTGGCGCGACCCCGCCCTACTGCGGTCGCTGGAGACGACGGCCTGGGTGGCGGCGCTGGCCACGCTCGTCGTGGTGGCCGCGGCGGTTCCGGTCGCGTATCGCCTTGCGGCACTGCGCCCGAACCGTCCCGCCGCCGGCCTCGCGGTGGTCTTCCTGGTGGTGCTCTCAGTGCTGCCGGTGCAGAGCTACCTCGGTCCGGTGAACGCGTTCATCGATAGCTACGGCCTCTCCGGCACCCGAATTCCGTTGATCGTGCTGCACGCGGCGGCCGGCCTGCCGGTCGCCATCCTGGTCCTGCGCGGCGCCCTGCTCGCCCCGCCGGATAGCCCGGCCGCCGATGCGCTGCACGGCTTGGCCGGTCCGGGAACCATCGCCCGGCGGGTGCTGACGTCGGCAGGGCCGGCCCTCGGCGCGGTGGCGGTGCTCGAATTCGTCCAGGTCTGGAACGATTTCGTGATCGGCCTACTGATCAGCGGCGCGGGCGCGACCCCGTGGTCGCTATTGCTCTGGGGCGAAGCACGCCAATTCGGTGAGAACTCCGCCCAATTGGCGGCCGGCGCGCTGATGTCGGCGATCTTGCCCGTCGCGCTGCTACTGGCTACCTGGCGTCGTTGGCTGGTACCCGGCCTCACCGGCGGAGCGCTGCGATGAGCACTCCCGAAGATTCAGCGCGGCAACGTGTCTCGGTCTCGGCGCGCTGTGCGATCGTACGGCCGGCCCGTGCCGCGGCCGGTAGCCCGCGCCCTTGCCGGAAATGCCGATGCTGGAGGTGTTTGTGCTGAGTAACGGGTGGTTGTCGACGAGTCGTTTCGGTGATCTGGAAGACATGGCGCGGCAAGCTGCTTCGGCGGTAGTGGACTCTGTGACCGCGCGGTCGGCATGTCACTCGGTGGCGCTGCCGGGGATGTTCGCGCGCAGCAGCGAGTGCTTGCGATGAGTCATCCCGGGGTGCCTGCGCATCGGGAGGAGGCATCGCAGGTCGAGCCTGGCACGCCGAGATCGTCTATCTGGCAGGGGTTTCTGGGTACCGCGTCGGTGGTGGCCTACGCGCTGTTGTTCGAGTTGGCGCGCAATCTGGTGCTGAATTCACTCGGAGAGAGCCCGGCGGTCAAGGTGGCGGCGGGGACGTTGAGGTGGTTGTCGGTGCTCGTCGTCGCCGCGGCAGCGGTCTATGTGGGGTACCGGTTCGTTCAGCGGTACCGCGAACGGATCCGCACGGCAAACGAACTCGCGCTGATCGCGGATCTGGTCGAGCCGGGGCCGCGGGTTACCGGGGTGGACCCGAACCCGGCTCCGGATTCAACCCCGGAATCGGATCTACCGCACACTGATCCGGACTGGACCGATGAGGTGATCGCGGTAGTGCGGGATTTGCGCATGCGTGAATTCGAAACGGCCGCTTTGCTTGCCGTGTTGACCGCCGCGCTCGACGCACCGGCTCATCGGCCGGTTGAGCAGGGTGGGCAGCGTGAGCCGCCATCGGCTGCCTCGGTGCTGCTTAACAACCTCCTGCGGCACACGCCACCTAGAGTGGAAATCGTTGGTGCACAACGTTATCGAGTGCTCGAGGTGCCCGCGCACCCCGAACGTGCCCAGGTGATCGCACAGGCACGGTGGCCGATGGCGGTGACGGCGCTGGTCCACCATTACGCCGACCTGACAACTCAGTGGGCATTCGCGCTGGATTCGGTGCGTTTCGCCGCGGGGGCGCGACGCTGGTTCGAGGCCCAGGAGGCGAACCTGAGTGCGCTCGTTACCGCCTGCGTGTCGCTCGGCGAGGACATACCGGCGACCGCGGTGGCGGAACTGGTGCGAATCGGGGACGCGCTGGACGGATGGTATGCCCGAACCGGCGACGGGGCGAGCCAGGCCGCGCGGGCCGCCGAACTGTGTTCCGTGCACGGGATGAAAGAGATTGTGCTGCACGGGGATCTGGCCCGAATGCGCGCGGGTGACCTGCACGAGAAGCCGAGGCGGTACCGCCCCCGCAACCTGTCCACCAGTCTTGCCGCACGGTGGGAACATGATGCGGCGCTGCGCCTGCTCATCGTGCCGCCCGGCCATCAGCGCCCGCCGGTCGACTTTGCCGCAGCGTCGGCCCGGTTGGAGGCGTCCTGGTGGTTGCTGCCCCGTGAAGACGTGGCAGGCGAGGTCTGTGCGCTGATCAACCTGGCCGTCGTGCATATCCATCAAGGCAGACTGGACGCCGCCCGGGACCGGCTCGAACTGGCCGAATCACTGACCCGCGGCGGCCGCGACCCCGATGGCCGCGCGCACATCCAGGAGACCATGGGCATCATGTGGTGGGCGCGCGGTGAGTTCCGCCGCGCATTGCGCAGTTGGCAGCAGGCGCTGACCGGCTACCGCGCCTTGGACGACCGCCTCGGTACCGCGCGTTGCCTGCAACACCTCGGCTCCGCCATGGTCAGCGGCCCTGAACGCGGCGGCAGCCTCTTCGCCGCCGACCCTTCGGTAACCACCGCCGAGGTTCAACGCCAAGCCAGCGGCTGGCTGAAGGAAGCCCACCGTCTGCACGACGGGTACGTCCCGCACAACAACGAGTGCTACGCCGAACGCTATATCGCCAAGCTCCGTTCGGCCTTGGCCGGCACCAACCACACAGTCCTGGACCAGATCGACACCTGGCCCCTCCCTGCCCGCGACCCCCACTGACCGCAGCCGCCGCCCGCCTCCCGCGAATCCGCCCCCGCTCGGGACCCCGCACCTTCGCTGGCGGTTCGCACCGTCTCTCAAGGGCCGCACTGTCTCTGAGGGGCCGCACCCGAACTCGGGATCCGCACTCGGAATAGGGCCGTATAGCGAGTGCGGATCCCGAGTTCGGGTGCGGAACTTCGGCGGTCGGCGGCCCGAGTGTCGCGTTGGTCATGGGCGGGTGGAGATCCCGGCGAGAGGGGCGGTTTCGGTGGCAGACTGCGAGGTATGACGACTACCGAATGGGGCGATGTAGACAGCTACATCGTGGACACTCTGGTGCGGGATGCCGATACCGCGGCGGCGCTGACGGCGAATGCGGCCGCGCGATTGCCTGCGATCGATGTGTCGCCGCCGCAGGGGAAGTTTCTGTATCTGCTCGCGGTGACGGCTCGGGCGCGGCGGGTGCTGGAGATCGGCACTCTCGGTGGGTACAGCACGATCTGGCTGGCGCGCGCGGTGGGGGAGAAGGGGCAGGTGGTCACGCTCGAGTTCAAGGCGGAGCATGCCGAGGTCGCGCGGAAGAACCTCGACAACGCGGGGGTGGGCGAGCGGGTCGACATCCGGGTCGGTGCGGCGCTGGACAGCCTCCCGGTGCTGGCCGATGAAGGTCAGGAACCGTTCGACCTGGTGTTCATCGACGCCGACAAGGTCAACAACTCGAACTACGTCCAGTGGGCGCTGAAGCTGACCCGGCCGGGTTCGGTGATCATCGTCGACAACGTCGTCCGCAAGGGCGGCCTCGCCGACTCGGTCTCCGACGACGAGACCATCCGCGCCAGCCGTGCCGTCGTCGAACTGTTCGCCGCCGAGCCGACCCTGGACGCGACCGTCGTGCAGACCGTCGGCAGCAAGGGCTGGGACGGGTTCGCATACGCGGTGGTGAAGGGCGAGACGGACTGAGATCCGATGATCGCGGGCGGCCTGCTCCGCCGTTGCCGTCCGCGATCAATCACTCAGCGCGAGCGGACGGCTCAATCCGTACTTGTCACCCGCCACGCTCCCCGCCGAGCGATTTCGAGGACCAGCGCGGCGATGTTCCACGCGTCGTCCTCGCCGCGGTGGTGCCGCCCTTCGAGCGGCAGTCCAGCTATATGCAGCGCGCCGGCCATCCCCTGTCGGCGTTTCAGCTCGTACGCCTCACTGAACACCAGTTTTGCGTTCGTGTGCCGGTGCCCGAACGGGTATTCGGTGCCGGTCGCCTGGCATTGGCTCAGGAATTGTTTGCGGTCGTAGTCACCCCAGCTGGCCCACGGCCGACTACCGGACTGGTGCTCGGTGGCCAGCATCCGGCAGGCCTCGGCAAACGACACACCGGTATCGACTTCGTCCTGAGTCAGCCCGGTCAGCTCCGTGCAGAACTCGCCTACGGTGGACCGCGCGGGCCGCACCAGAATCCGATGCTTCCCGCCTCGCTCACCCGACTCCAAATCCACCACGGTCAAACCGATTTCGATGATCTCGCGCACCGCACCGGGCGGTGTCTTACCTTCCCAGCAGGTCGCCTCGACATCGACGACATTGAGCAGCCCCCTATTTCCTCCCATGGACGTGGAGCCTAAGGAGGAAACACGAGACCCCTCAATCGGTTTTCAAGGAATCAGCACAACCTTGCCGACGGTCGCTCGCGTCTCCAAGGCGTGGTGCGCCGCGGCGGCCTCGGCCAGCGGGAACTCCTGCACCGCGGGCCGCAACCGCCCGGCCGCCGCTTCCGCCAGGGCCCGATCCTCGAGCACTCGAATGTCCCCACCGGCACGCTGGATCATCGGCGGTCCGAGCACGAACTCGGAGGTGATGCCGCGAGCAGCCAGTTCCTCCGCGGAAAGCGTCAGTGCTGTCGCATCTTTCGGACTCTGCCCGGACGCGCCGAACACCAGGTGCTGCCCACCCTTACCCAGCAGATCGATGGCGGCACGTGCTGTCTCCGCGCCTACGGAATCGAAAAGTACTGTCGCCCGCCGATCCCCGAGGAACCCTCGGACCTGTTCCGGCCAATCGGGCAGCAAGTAGTCGACGGCAAGATCGGCGCCATTGCGTTGCACCAGTTCGACTTTCGCGGGTCCACCGGCAAGGCCGATCACCGTCGCCCCGGCGTTCCTCGCGAATTGCACCAGCAGCGTACCGATTCCACCCGCGGCGGCCGTCACGATCGCGATGCTGTCCGGACCGAGCTCGGTGAATTGCAGAATACCTATGGTCGTCCGCCCGGTACCGATCATCGCCACCGCTTCGGTGGGCCCGAGACCGTCCGGAATCTCATGCAGCCGAGCCACTTCCGCGACCGCGAGTTCGGCATAACCACCGGGCGCCATGCCCAGATGCGCAACCACCTGCTTGCCGGCCCACCCCGGATCGACCTCTGCGCCAACCGCATCGACAGTCCCGGCGACCTCGCGGCCGGGCACGGTGGGCAGCTCCGGAACCGGATACGGTCCAGGCAACCCCTTGCGCAACGCCGTATCGATCAGATGAACCCCGGCCGCCGCCACGGCAATTCGCACCTGACCCGCCCCCGGACTCGGATCGGGAACGGTCTCGTAGCGCAGATTGTCGGCCGGGCCGAAGTCATGAAGTCGGATCGCGTGCACGGTGGCTCCTGTTCGTGATGGTCGCCAACCACCGTGCAACATGAAGCTAGGTTCAGGTCAAGTCGGCGGCCCGCAGCCGCGCCTTGGCCTCGAAGCCGTCGCACAGCGCGGCCAGACCGGCATAGAGCAGATCTTCCTGGGATAGGTCATTGATCCCGCTGCCCTCGAGGTCCGCGAGCGCGGCGGGCACCGGGAATTGTGATCTTCCTTTCAGCATCGTGCGCAGCCCGTTGTCGCCCTCCGGGTTCATTCCCTTGCGGGCCATCAGCGCGGCGCTGATGTGCGGCAGGGTCGCGCCGGAGATGTGGTTCCACACGGTGAACGCCATGGTCGTGGCTTCCCTGGTCGATACATTGAGTTCGGAAAATCCCTCGACCATCCAGGCCAGGCAAGCCAGACTCATCGGACCGAAGCTGTAGCGCGGCGTGGCGAAGGTGAGCAGGACCCACGGATGTTGCTGGTAGAGCGCCCAATCGATCTCGGCGGCGATGCGCACCCGATCGCGCCAGGTCCACTGCTGTCCCTCCGCGGAGGGGTAGGGATTGCGCCGGGCCACCTCGTCGGTCATCTCGGCGAGCAGTTCGTCCTTGTTCGCGACGTGCCGGTACAGGGACATGGCGCCGACGCCCATCTTGTCGGCGATCCGGCGCATGGACAACGCGTCGAGACCCTCTTCGTCGGCAAGCGTTATCGCGGTGTCGATGATGGCGGCTCGGTTGAGCTTGAGCTCAGACATCCCATGACTCACTTTCACTTCCGGGGGAGCTTGCGTACACTGTACTCCAGTTGTGCGTACGGCGTACGCGAGATGGAGAGGATTACCAAGGATGACAGACGTTGAGGCAGTGCGGGCCGCCCAGGCGGCGCCCACTGTCGGCTCGCGCCGTGCCTGGCTCGGCCTTGCGGTGTTGCTGCTGCCGGTGCTGCTGGTGTCGATGGACATCTCGGTGCTGTTCCTGGCCATGCCGACCCTCACCGTCGACCTCGACCCGTCGGCCGCCCAGCAGCTGTGGATCCTGGACATCTACGGCTTCCTGATCGCGGGCCTGCTGATCACCATGGGCAACCTCGGTGACCGGATCGGCCGGCGCAACATCCTGCTCGTCGGGGCCACCATCTTCGGCATCGCCTCCATCCTGGCCGCGTTCGCGCCGAGCGCCGCGGTACTCATCGTCGCGCGGGCCCTGATGGGCGTCGGCGGCGCGACCCTGCTGCCGTCCAGCCTCGCACTGATCTCCACCCTGTTCCCCGACGCGCGCAAGCGGGCCGCCGCCATCGGCATCTGGACCGCGTTCTTCGCCGGCGGTTCGGCGGTCGGGCCGATCATCGGCGGCATGCTGCTGCACCAGTTCTGGTGGGGCTCGGTCTTTCTCATCAACATCCCGGTGCTGCTGATCCTGCTTGCGTTCGGCCCGTTCGTGCTGCCCGAGCATCGCGCCGGAGTGCGCGGGCCGCTGGATCTGCCGAGCGTCGCGCTGTCCATCGGCGGCATCCTGCCGCTGGTGTACGGCATCAAGCACGCCGCGGCCGACGGGGTCGACCTGGAGGCGATCCTCATCTCGCTGATCGGCGTGGTGATCCTGACCGTCTTCGTGCGCAGGCAGCGCAAGCTCGACGAACCGCTGCTCGACCTGCGGTTGTTCGCCCGCGCCGGGTTCTCGGTGGCGATCGGGTCCAGTCTGGTCGGCATGATGTCGCTGGCCGCGATGAGTTACCTCACCAGCATCTACCTGCAATCGGTCACCGGACGTGATCCGCTCGCGGCGGCCCTGTTCGGCATTCCGATGGCGGTCGCCGTGTTCGTCTGCTCGATGAGCGGGGCCCGGTTCGGTCGCCGGTTCGGCACGCGCAACACCTTCGTGTTCGCGCTGACCGCTTCCGCCATAGGCAATCTCATGCTGCTCGGCGTCGGTGTGCACGGCGGGATGTGGTGGTACCTGGTCGGATCCACCGTTGCCGGCATCGGTTACGGCCTTGCGTTCACGCTGGTTTCGGACGTCGCGGTGTCCTCGGTTCCCGCGGAACGCGCCGGCTCGGCCGTCGGTATCTCGGAGACCAGCTTCGAACTCGGCAACGCACTCGGCCTGGCCCTGCTGGGATCCCTTGCCGCACTGATCTTCCGCTCCGGTGGCGACTACGCCGCGACACTGGGGGAGACGATTCAAGAGGCCGGGGACAACACCGCGCTGATCGAGTCCGCGCGCGAATCCTTCGTCTCCGGCATGCATATCGCCACCGCGGTCGGTGCGACGGTGCTCATCGCGATGGCGATGATCGCGCGATTCGCCTCACCGGCCCGCGTCGAAACGAGCACCGCCGGCCACTAGTTCCGGCGCGCCTCCCACGTGAGAAGTGTTGTCCGCGATATAATTAAGTGTCATGTTTACGCATGATTCGGCTGTCGCCGACAACACTTCTTCGCATGACACCGCCACGGTGCAGGACTTCATCCGCCGCTACGACGACACCATTTCCGCAGCGGATTTCGATACTCTGCCAAGCTTTTTCGACGAACAAGTCTTGGTGATCACCCCGACGTCAAGTCGCTGCGTGACCCGCGCGGAGTTCGTCGCTGCCGCCAAAGCCCGGGCCCATGAAATGGATTCGTCCTTCCGCATCGAGTCGACCGAACAGGCGAACGCCGAACCCCTTGCCCGCGAATCATATTCGTCGCTGCGTACTGACTTGGTCGAGCAGGTTGACCTCGAGCCACCCGCTCACAGAGTGGATTCGCTGTCGCATGCTGAGTCAATTGAGCGGGTAGGCATCGAATCATCCTCTGGCAGCGGGGATTCGACGCCGAGCGCAGGGTTGGTCGAGCAGGTGGAGTTCGGGCCGGCTGCGCATGGAGCGGATTCGCTGTCGTGTGCTGAGTCGATTGAGCGGGTAGGCATCGAGTCACCCGCTGGTAGAGGGGATTCGGCGCCGCGTACGGCGCTGGTCGAACAGGCGACCGTCCCGCTCGGTGGACATTGCTGGCTCACCTCTGCGCACTGGCGGCTGAGGCTCGGTGACCGGACGCTCGATCTCTACAGTGACTTCGTGGTCCGCCGCACAGACAACGACCTGCGCATCGCGGCCTACCTCCCTCGGCAGGATCTGCCGCAACTGTTGCGCGAGGCCGCCGGTCAGGTCTGATCGGGAGCTCACCCTGTCGTGCCGCGACCACGACGCCCGACGATCGCGGGCTAAATTGGCGCGCTGCTAATAGAGTCGGAACCGTGAACGACACTTCGGCGCAGAGCAACGGTCGCCCGATCGCCGAGCGAGTGGCCGCGCGACTGCTGTATCCGACCTCGCGCCCGCGCGACGGCAAGCTGCATGCGGCGGTGGACGGCAAGATCGTGCTGATCACCGGCGCGTCGCACGGCATCGGCAAGGCCAGCGCACGCAAGCTCGGCGCGGCAGGCGCCGTCGTGCTGCTCGTCGCCCGCTCCGCCGACGACCTGCACCAGGTCGCCGCCGAGATCAAGGCCGACGGCGGCACCGCCCACGTCTATCCCACCGACCTCACCGATATGGACGCCGTCGAGAAACTCGGCCGCCACCTGCTCGAGGAGCACGGCCACTTAGACGTGGTGATCAACAACGCGGGCAAGTCGATTCGCCGCCCGATCAGCAAGTCCTACGACCGCTTCCACGACTTCACCCGAACCATCGACATCAACTACCTCGGCCCGGTCCGCCTGCTGCTCACCCTGCTGCCGGACATGCGCGAACGCAAACAAGGCCACATCGTCAACATCTCCACCTGGGCCATCCTCGTGCCGCCCGCCCCGCAATGGGCCGCCTACGGCGCCTCGAAATCCGCCTTCGACGTGTGGCTGCGCAGCGTCGCCGCCGAAGCAGCCGGCGACGGCGTCACCTCCACCTCCATCTACATGCCGCTGGTCCACACCCGAATGAGCGCCCCCACCGACTTCAGCCGCGTCCCCGGCCTGACCGTCGACGAAGCCTCCGACCTCGTCTGCCACGCCGTAACCGCCAAGCCCCGCGAAATCGCCCCCTGGTGGTCCGCCCCCGTCCAAGCCTGGACCAACCTCACCCGCAACCAGGTCCAACGCTTCTTCGAACGCATGCCCCGCCGCCTACCCGGCAGTTCCCGCCGCACTTAGCCCCGCTGTACCACCGGATACGGACCGGCCGAATCGCCGGCAGATCCAGGACCAGCTTCACTGATCACCTGACGCCGACCGCGCACGACTGCCCCGAATCACCGTCCTCCAGCGCGGAGAGCTCACGCCAGGCTTAGCTCTCATCGAGGCGAGTCATATGTCGCCAGTTGATCTTCGACAGCGACCATATGACTCGCCTAGATCCCGGAACGACCCTTTGACTTGCCTCGCTGTCCGGCATTGTCATGCCGCCAGATGCTGGACAGCCGGATCGTCAGCCGATCCAGGATCAGCTTCGCTGGGCACGCGCTGCCGAGGCCGATCGCGTACGGCCAGCGCGCGTCGTCGCCTTTAGTGTCCGCGAGCTCGCGCCGGACTTCGCGCTCATCGAGGCGAGTCATATGGTCGCTAGTTGATCTTCGACAACGACCATATGACTCGCGTCGATGTTCCGCGTTGCCGTGCCACCGGATGCTGGACGGCCGGATCACCTGCGGATTCAGGATCGGCTTCGTCGGGATCGCGCTGCCGAGGCCGATCGCGTACGACTGACCTACGTCGCCGGTCTTGATGCCCGCAAGCTCCCGCCAGACTTGACTCGATTCCCGGAGCGACTATTTGGCTCGTCCATTCGATGTGTCCACGGTGGTGCCCCGTTGGGCGGCAAGGGGTGCGCTGAGCGGGACATCATGGTGCGTCTTCTCGATGTTCTTCTCCGCTGTGTCCCGTTCGGGCGTGGAGTTGGTGGGGTGGGCTTCTGGGTGGAGGGAGGGGGAAGGCGCACCAGGACACGCCGATGCAACACGCCAGGCTTAGGATCCGTCGGTGGGTGAAATTGGGTCGGTGAGTCTGGCGACGCTGTTGGCGTTGGCGGATTCGCGGTTGCCGATCGGGGGGCATGTGCATTCGGGTGGGGTTGAGGAGGCGGTCGCGTCCGGGGTGGTGCGGGATGTTGCGACGGTTGAGTTGTATCTGCGTCGCCGGATCAGTACCTCGGGGCTTGTTGCAGCGTCGTTGGCGGCTGCGGTGTGCGCCGGTGCGCTCGAACCGGCGCGGGCTGAAGCGGAGGCCGATGCGCGGACGCCGTCGCCCGCCGCACGTACCGCCTCGCGAGCCCAGGGCCGAGGCCTGCTGCGACTGGCCAAACAGCTGTGGCCGCAAGAAGATTGGTCCGCACTCGGCCCACGCCCGCATCTGTCGACGGTCTTCGGCTTGGTCGGCGCGGCCTGCGCCGTCACCCCGAAGGAGATCGCGGGCGTGGTCGTCTACACGACCCTGACCGGCGCCGCCACCGCCGCCCAACGTTTACTCGCGCTCGACCCAGCCGCCATCGCCGGCTGCACGGTCCGCCTCGCCACCCTCTGCGACCACACCGCGACCACCGCCGCAGAAGGCCTCGCCTGCCTCTCCGACCCACTGCAAGACGCGCTCGCCGAACGACACCTGCACCGCGACATGCCCCTGTTCGCCAGCTGAGTCCCCGATAGAAGGAGATCGCCACCATGCCACCGCACCTGATCGACGGTGAACCGCACGACCACACCCACGATCGCCCGAAACGCGACCGCACCCCGGGTGAGGCGCTGCGCATCGGCATCGGCGGCCCGGTCGGCTCCGGCAAGACCGCGCTGGTGGCCGCGCTGTGCCGGCAACTGCGCGAGGAACTTTCGCTCGCCGTGCTGACCAACGACATCTACACCACCGAGGACGCCGACTTCCTGCGCAGGCACGCGGTGCTGCCGGACGAGCGGATCACCGCGGTGCAGACCGGCGGTTGCCCGCACACCGCCATCCGTGACGACATCACCGCGAACCTGGACGCCATCGATGACCTGATCGCGGCCAACCCGCCCCTGGACCTGATCCTGGTCGAATCCGGCGGCGACAACCTCACCGCGACGTTCTCCTCCGGCCTGATCGACGTGCAGATCTTCGTGGTCGATGTGGCCGGCGGCGACAAGGTGCCGCGCAAAGGCGGTCCGGGCGTGACCTTCTCGGACCTGCTCGTGGTCAACAAGACCGATCTGGCCCCGCTGGTCGGCGCGGATCTCGGCGTGATGGAACGCGACGCGGCGAAGGTCCGCGAGGGCCGCCCGACCGCGCTCATCTCGCTCACCGACGACCCGGCCGCCACCCAGGTGCTCGCCTGGGTGCGCGAGCAACTGCGCGCCATCGCCGAGCAGGACCGGTCCGGCACCGAATCCGCTGTTGCGCACTGAAGTCCGGATCGTCGCGAGCGCCACGACGCTGCCCGAGATCCACGCGAGCGGCGGGCTCTCGGCCCGCCGCACCGCGGCACACACCGTGCACCTGATCGGCACCGCCGCAACCCCGCTCGGCGGAGACGAACTCGACATCACCATCGTGGTCGGCCCGGGCGCGCGCCTCGTCGTGCGCTCGGTCGCGGCCACCATCGCCCTGCCGAGCGCCGCGACCCCATCATCCTTGGCGCACTGGCATTTTCAGGTCGACACCGGGGGAGACCTCGACTTCGACCCCGAGCCGACGATCATCGCAGGCGGCGCCCACCACCACACCATCACCTCGGTCCAGCTAGCCCCCGACGCCCGCCTGCGCCTACGCGAACGCGTACAGATCGGCCGTTCCGGCGAAGAAACCGGCAGCTGGCGCGGCGACCTGATCGCCGACCTCGGCGAAACACCTTTGCTCCGACACCGTTTGGAACTGGGCGCAGACACCACCACCGACGACCAACTCGCCGCACCACGCGCATTGGAAAGCGAACTCCGCTACCCGGACAATCGCCCAGCCGAAACCATAAGCCTCACCGAAACCCGCCTCCCACTAGCAGCCGGCGGCACCCTCCTCACCCGAACCAGCTCACTCCTCGCCTCCGCGCGCTGATCGGCAGCAGCCCGCTCGTATCCAGGGCCCGCTCCGGCGATCACGCCGCGGATCAGCGCATCTGTTCTCTCCGGAATCCCCGCGCCGGTTGCCGACGGACTTCCCGAAGGCACGGCGGTACTGAACCTGACACCGTGACCGCCGAGGAAGCGGCCTGCGGAGCCAGATACGTTGCCGCGGCGGCCCAATCACCGAAAGCCGCACACCATTTGACATCCGCACGGGTGTCCGCGCGGCGAGTCGGTGTGCGGCAAATCAGTTGGTGTGCGGCTGTTTATGCTGGCGGCGCGGTCGGCCCAGCGCATCAGATCGAGCTCAGTCTTCGTCACTCGTTGAACGGCGGGGCAGCTTCGGCTCGCCCGGCGCCTCCCATGACTGGGATGTCCCGCCCCCGCCGAAATCTTGCTGGAAGACCGTGCCGGGCGGGACACCACCGCGCCCCGCCTTGGCGAACGGGTCGTTGTACTCACCACCGTGCCGCCCGTAGCGGCGGATGCGCACGTACCGCGCGACCATCAAGCCGAACGCCGCGAAGAACGGCGCGAGGGACAGCACCACAACCACCCAGCCAGCGGCGTCCATCGCATCCCCTCTCGACAATTGCTGCCGTGTTGCGCTGATCTTGACAGTACGACGACTCGCCGAAAACGACTCGCCGAATCAGAAACGCGCGTGGGTGTCTGCCGTCACCTCGAGGTGTATCCCGCCCAGAAGGGGAGAAACGAGAAAGGGTGGGAACTCGACAGCGTCGTCGAGCTCCCACCCTTGTTCGGTTCTAACCGCACCTATTGTCAGTCGCCCACGACTCGCGAGGGCGCGTTGAACGCGTTGACCGCGCCGACGGCCGCACCGGCCGCGGCACCCACCGCAGCCGCGGGAACGGTGATCACGGCCGCGCCGACGGACGCACCGAGCATCGGCCCGGCCACGATGCCGACCGGCACGAACGGCAGGCCGACGACCAGCCCGATCGCCCCGCCGACGAGCGCGGAGGTCGCCGCGATCGGCGCACCCGAGGCCGCACCGGCGACGGCGCCCATGGCGGCGGTGCCGACGATCTGCCCGGCCATCCGGTCGGACCGGCTGCGTTCCATGCCGACCGAGTCGAAGAAGGTGGCCAGGTTGGCCTCGACCAGCGCCGAGTTGTCGTTGATCTGGATGGCCTGCTCGGAGTCGATGAAGTCCGGCGCATCGACCTGCACGTCACCGAAGCGGAACTTGCCCGGCGGCGGCGCGATCGGCGGCACGGGAGCCACCGGAACGGGCGCGTGCAGCACGCCGACCGGCGCGAGGTACTTCTTCTCCGGCAGCGGCCGCGACCACTGCAGGGAGCTCTTGGTGTTGTCCGGGATGTTCAAGCCCTCGTACGGCATCGCGTTCGGCGGCTCGGCCGCGGGCCACTGCGCCGGATGGTCGGGCTGTGCCGTCACGTTGGGTTGTGCAGGCTCGGCATTGGCGGTGCCGGTGCCGACCAGTGCGAGGACCAGCGGTACCGCACCTGCCGCGACCATCGAGCCCACCTTTTGCCGCTGCGGGTTGGGGGCTCTGTGCTTGCCTGTGCCCATAGGTAGATCGCCTTTCGTCAGGTCAGAAGAGATGTCACTTTCGACGTCCGACATTCGGATCTGCTCGGCGACTGGATGGGTTCTTTTTCGGCCGACTTGCCGGCCTCGGCATTGCCGGTAAATAGCTACGCCGAGTTGCGAACGCCGCCATAAACGACCTTCCGGACATCCCGGAACACATCCCGAAACGACCGAAGGCGACCTTCACGCTGTCTCAACAGCTGAAGGTCGCCTTCGGGCCGGCGCGAGTTGCGGTGATCAGCCCACGCGGCCCTCGACGGCCGCCTTGGCCTTCTCGGCCAACTTGCCCTTCTCCGCCGGCGGCGCACCCAGCGCGGCCGCGAGCTCGTCGGCTTCTTCCTCGTCGGAATTGACCTGCTCGAGCGCGAGCCGGGCGAACACCCACTGCTCGGTCGCGGCCATCTGCCCGCGACTCCGCCCGAGGAACGTGACGAACCACTGAATCACCGTGACGATCCGGCTGCGGTAACCGATCAGGTAGTACAGATGCAGGGCCAGCCACGCGAGCCAGGCGATGAACCCGCTGAACTCCAGCTTGCCGACCTGGCACACGGCGTTGAACCGGGACACGGTCGCCATGCTGCCCTTGTTGAAGTACTTGAACGGCTTACGGTCTTGCGGCGCTTGACCGTTCAGCCCCGCCTTGATCGCCTTGGCCGCGTAGGTGGCGCCCTGGATCGCGCCCTGCGCCTGGCCCGGCACGTCCGGCACGGACATCAGGTCGCCGACGACGAAGACGTTCGGGTGTCCCTTGATGGTCAGGTCCGGCTCGACGATGACCCGCCCGGCCCGGTCCACCTCGGTGCCGTCGGAGCGCTCGGCCAGCATCTTGCCCAGCGGGCTGGCCTGCACACCGGCTGACCAGACCTTGCAGGAGGATTCGATGCGGCGGATGGTGCCGTCGGAGTCCTTCACCGTCACGCCGAGCGCGTCGATGTCGGTGACCATGGCGTTGAGCTGGATCTCGACGCCCATCTTCTCCAGCCGCTTCTTGGCCTTGAGCCCGAGCTTCGGCCCCATCGGCCCGAGCACGGCGCCGGCCCCTTCGAGCAGCACCACGCGGGCGTCGCGCGGATCGATGTTGTGGAACGTGCCTTCGAGCGTGCGATCGGCGAGTTCGGCGATCTGCCCGGCCAATTCGACTCCGGTGGGCCCGGCGCCGACCACCACGAAGGTGAGCAGCCGGTCCCGCATCTCCTGGCTGGTGGCCAGCTCCGCACCCTCGAACGAGCCGAGAATGCGGCCGCGTAGCTCCAGCGCGTCGTCGATGGTCTTCATGCCGGGGGCGTAGGTGGCGAACTGGTTGTTGCCGAAGTACGACTGCTGCGCGCCGGTGGCCACGATCAGGCTGTCGAACGGGGTGACCGTGTTCGAGTTGAGCAGCCGCGAGGTGACCGTCTTCGCCTGGAGGTCGATGTCGATGACATCGCCGAGCAGCACCTGCGCGTTCTTCTGCTTGCGCAACACCAGCCGGGTCGCGGGCGCGATCTCGCCGACCGAGAGGATGCCGGTGGCCACCTGGTAGAGCAGCGGCTGGAACAGGTGCGACGTGGTTTTGGAGATCAACGTGACGTCCACGTCCGCGCGCTTGAGGTGCTTGGTGCCGAACAGGCCGCCGAAGCCGGAGCCGATCACCACCACCTGGTGACGACCCGCCCTGCCACCGCCCCCCACCGAATCGCTGCGCGATGCTGTGCTCATGGTTGCTGACTCCTCGACAGACCTGGGGGTTTGTCCCCCGCGAACGGTTGTTGTCAGATCCCAACCGTAGTCGGCTCCATCCCGGCCGTCGCGACGACATCCCTGTTCCCGGTGTGCGGCCTCGCACATTCGTGCTCGCAAGCGCTCTAAGTTGCGCTGTATTTGCCCGAGTTGGTTGCGGCGAACCGGCCTAAGCAAACGGCGAAAGAGAATACGATGAATACCCTCGTTCAGGGAGGTTCGCGATGGTCGCCGGGGACCGTGCAGTCGGCCGAAAGCCCAGCGTGCGCGGGAAATCCGAAGACTTACCCCGCTCCGAGAACTCCGCGCTGATCGACATCCCGCACGACCATCTACTGGACCGGGCGCTGGATCTGATCCCCGAGCGGCACCAGGTCCTCGCGACCCCGCCGCAGGGCAGCGAGACCACCGCGGTGCACGGCGACGCCGGGCTGCCCTACCTCGGACGAGTGCTCCAATACATGCGCTGGGGCCCGGCCGAGATGGTCGGCCGCTACCGCAAGTACGGACCGGTCTCCTTGAACACCTCGCTCGGCATCGACCGAGTGCTGGTCGCCGGGCCCGAGGCGCTCGACGAGGTGCTCGGCCGCCGTCGCCGCGACTTCGGCCAGGGCTGGGACTACTTCATCGGCCCGTTCTTCCGGCGCGGACTGCTGCTGCTCGAATTCGAGGAGCACAAATTCCATCGCCGGATCATGCAGCAGGCCTTCACCCGGGACCGGCTCGAAGCCCACCTCGCCGCGCTGACCCCGGTCGTGCGCACGAGCATCGATCGCTGGATTCCGCAGGGCGGCAACGCCGAACGGACGGTCCAGCTGTATCCGACGCTCAAGGAACTGACCCTGGACATCGCGGGCGAGACGTTCATGGGCGTCGATGTCGGCGCGCGACGCCGCCAGCTGATCGACGCGTTCATCGATTGCACGCACGCGGGCCTGGCGATCATCCGGCATTCGGTCCCCGGCGGCCACTGGCGATCGGGCCTGCGCGGCCGAAAAGTGTTGCAGGACTACTTCACCGGGATGCTGCCGGAGAAGCGGCGCACCGAGTCACCGGACTTCTTCTCCGGCCTGTGTCACGCGCGCAGCGAGGACGGCGGGGTGTTCGGCGACGCGGATGTGGTGAACCACATGATCTTCCTGATCATGGCCGCGCACGACACCACGACGACCACCGCCACCGCCGTCGCCTACTACCTCGGCAAGCACCCCGAATGGCAGGAGCGGGTGCGCGCAGAGGTGCTCGCGCTCGACGGCGAAAAGGGCGGCGCGGCACCGACTATCACCGATCTGGAGGGTCTGCGCGATCTGGATCTGGTAATCAAGGAGAGCCTGCGGCTGATGCCGCCGGTGCCCGGGCTGTCCCGTCGTGCGGTGCGCGACACCGAGATCGCCGGTCACTACATTCCGGCGGGCACGCCGATCGATCTCGCCTATCAGGTCAACCATCTGCTACCCGAATTGTGGACGCGCCCAGAGCTGTTCGATCCCGAACGATTCAACGAGCAACGGCGCGAAGACAAGTCGCATCGCCTGGCCTGGATGCCCTTCGGTGCGGGCGCGCACAAGTGCATCGGCATGCATTTCGGCACGTTCGAGGTGAAGACGGTCATCGCCGCGCTGGTGCGTGCGTACGCGTGGCAGATTCCGGACGCCTATCGAATGCCGTGGGGGTTCACGTCGATTCCGTTCCCGCGGGACGGAGCGCCGATGGTGTTGCGTCGGCGCTCCGCGTAAACCGGTGTGCGCGTGGCGGGTTCAGCGCCCCGCGAACAACATCTCGGCGACCTTGGTGTCGGTCTCCGAGCCGTCGGTGAAGACGCCGCCGTCGCCGAGCGAGGTCATGATGGCCAGCGTGTAGCGCTCGCCGGGGCCGGCGAAGCCGACCGAGTTGACCACCCAGCCGCCCTGCTCCTGCGACCAGCCGTTCTTCAGGCCCGGCCGCATCGCCTGACCCGCGCCCCACACGCCCCAGTGCTGGTTGCTGTCCACCGCGCGCATGCGGTCCACCAGGTAGTTGCGGTCGTCCGGGTGCATGTTGTTGAGGATGTTGTCCATCAACCGGTCCAGATCGGCGGCCGTGCACTTCTGGAACGACCAATCCGGGTACAGCGCGGTGTTGGTCGGCTGCGGGTCCAGGGTGGCCATGCCGTTGGCGCGGAACGCGTTGTTGAACGCCATCCGGTCCAGGCCCGAGTACTTGGTCCAGAGGATGTCGGCCGCGCCGTCGTTGGACGTGGCGAGCATCGCCTCCATCGTTCCGCGGTCTTCCGGCGTCAGGTTGATCCGGCCGGTGCGCGCCCGGTTCAGCAGATCCTCGGCGATGGCGAGTTTGATCGTGGACGCGGTCCAGACCTTGTTCTCCGCGTTGGCATTCGCGTACACGCCGCCGGAGACCCGGTCGCGCACAACGTAACCGGTGACGCCGGGGCGCCCGGCCAGGTACTTGTCCACCGCGGCGATCCGGCTGCTCATATCGCAGTCGAAACCGGCCATGCACCCTTGGGTATGCGCGATGGGTACCGCGGCGGCACTGGGCAGCAGAGTTGGCGCGCTGGGGATGAGGATCGCCGCAGCGGCGAGGACACAGGCGGATGCGGCCACGCGGGGAACGGAACGGGTGGCGGGCGAGGGTTGACGCACGAGGCAACACGATCGCACATCGGCGAGCCAGACGCACGTCTTGAGCTCGGGACCGGCGTGTGCTAAGCGATGTTGCGTACTTGCGCCCCAGCGGGTTTCAGCCACCACGCACAGTTCAGCGGAACGCGGCCTTCAGTTCCTCTACAGTGCGTCCATTGAGGCGGTAGCAGTGCTCGAACGCCTCGGTGTGCTGGTCGCGCGGCCACGAATGTAGGACGACCGTACGGCCGTAGCCTCGCGAGTTGACGAGCTCCCAACGATCTCCTACGCGGCGGACTGTGAACCCGCCTCGTGGAACCAGGGGAATCACCATCGCAATCATGAACGCGAACCAGCCTTTCGGTGCAGCTCTCTCGTCCTCCCCGGTTCAGCACTGTTGCACATCGGGCGCGCGGATCCGAGCGGACACGGCGTAGGAATGTGTTCTTGTGTGGTTCATTTCACTCCAGTCACACAGGTAACGCGAAGAGGTCCGTTCGGAACTGCTTCGGGGTGGCAAAGTTGCCTCGGAGTCACTGGGCGTATAAACGTGCACGAAGCCCGGAGGCGATTCGCCGCGCGTGCGCGATCACCGATCAGTCGCGAGTCCCGGCGCCCGTCCGACTACTCCACCGACCGAGAGGCGCAGATGCCGCTGCACATCCACCGTGCCGAACGCGCCGATGTCCTGGCCGACGGACTCGCCGAGCTGCTGGCCACGCCGCTGCCCGACCCGTTCGCCACGGAGGTGGTCGCGGTGCCGGCCAAGGGGGTCGAGCGGTGGCTGACGCAGCGGTTGTCGTCGGTGCTCGGAGTGTCCGGGGCGGTGGCGTTCTCGGCGTCCTTCGATGCGGCCTCGACCGACGGTGTCGCGGCGAACATCCAGTTCCCGTCGCCGTCCGCGCTGGTCACGACCGCTTTGGCGGCGGCGAGCGGGGTTCGGCCGGAGGATGATCCATGGGCCGGCGAGCGGGTCGTGTGGACGTTGCTGCGGGTGATCGATGCCTCGCTCGGCGAGCCATGGTGCGCGGTGCTCGCCCGGCATCTGGGCGCGAACGACCCGGCCGGACACGACCATCGGATCGGCCGCCGCTACGCCACGGCCGCGCATGTGGCCGCGCTGTTCGACAATTACGCGGCGCAGCGGCCCCGGCTGATCCTGGAGTGGGCCGCGGGTTCCGACACCGACGGCGCGGGAAATCCGGTGCCCGGCGATCTGCTGTGGCAGCCCGAACTGTGGCGGCGGCTGCGCGCCGAGGTCGGTGCGCCGAGTCCGGCGGAGCGACTCGAGCCGGCGTGCGCGCGACTCCGGGCGGACGCTGAACTTGTTCCATTTCCGGAGCGGTTTTCGTTGTTCGGCGCGACGCGGATGTCCACCGATCAGCTCGCGGTGTTGTCCGCGCTGGCGCAGACGCGGGAGATCCATCTGTGGCTGCCGCACCCGAGTCCGGTGATGTGGACCGAGCTGGCCGGGAGTCCGGCGGCGCGGTCGCGGGTGGCCGATCTCAGCGGGAGCGCGGTGAGTCATCCGCTGCTGGCGGGTCTGGCGCGGGATGTTCGCGAATTGCAGCAGCGGTTGGCGGAGTCCGTGGGCTCCGATACCCACTATCCGATCTCGGATGATCTTGTGGCGGATAGTGATACGTCCGAGGTGACGCTGCTCGCGGCGGTGCAGGCGGGTATCCGCGACGATCGATGGCCGCCGGCCGCGGTGCGGGCCGGTGACGGGACCGTGCAGGTGCACGCCTGTCACGGACCCGCGCGACAGGTCGAGGTGCTGCGCGAATGCCTACTCGGACTGTTCGCCGCGGACGAGACCCTGGAACCGCGCGACGTGCTGGTCATGTGCCCCGAGGTGGAGGCGTTCGCGCCGCTGGTGCGCGCGGCGTTCGGGCAGCGGGCGCCGGGATCGGTTGAGCAGGCGCCGGATTCGGGGCACCCGGCGCATCGCCTGCGGGTTCGGCTCGCGGATCGGGGCCGGGGCATCACCAATCCGCTGCTCGCGGTGATCGGAGTGCTGCTCGAGCTGGCCGACGGCCGGGTCACCGTCACGCAGGTGCTCGATCTGGCCGCGGCCGAAACGGTCCGGCGGCGTTGCGGATTCGACGACGACGATATCGAGCGGCTGCGCGAGTGGGCCGCCGAGTCCGGCGCGCGCTGGGGGATCGGGCAGCGGCAGCGGCAGGCGTTCGGGCTGGCCGACTTCGCGCAGAACACGCTGAACGCCGCGGTGGACCGCATCCTGCTCGGCGTCACCGCGGGCGAAACCTCTGAGGACTGGCTCGATCTCGCGCTGCCCCTGGATGACGTGGACAGCAACGATGTCGATCTGGCCGGTCGGTTCGCCGAATTCATCGACCGGCTCGCCGTCTGCCTGCGTGACCTGCGCGGCCCGCGTCCCGCGCACGAGTGGGCGGCGGTGCTCGGCCGCGCGCTGGATCTGCTGACGGACGTGCCGGATTCGCAGTCCTGGGTGCGCACCGAGGCCCGGCAGGAACTGGCCGCAGCCACCGAGCACGCCGGCGATGTGTCGCTGCGGCTGGCCGACGTCGGGGTGCTGCTGCACTCCCGGCTGGCCGCCCGGCCGACCCGGGCCAACTTCCGCACCGGCGAGTTGACCGTGTGCACGCTGGTGCCGATGCGGTCGGTGCCGCATCGCGTGGTGGTGCTGCTCGGGCTCGATGACGATGTGTTCCCGCGCACCAGCGGGGTGGACGGCGACGATGTGCTCGCCCGCAATCCGCTACTGGGCGAACGGGATCCGCGTAGCGAGGATCGGCAGCTGCTGCTCGACGCGATCCTGTCGGCCCAGGACAAGCTGCTGGTGTTGCACACCGGTGCCGACCCGGTCACCGGCGCGCATCGGCCGCCCGCCATCCCGGTTGCCGAACTGCTCGATGTGCTGCGCGCTCAGGTCGGCGCGGATGGCATGGACGCGGTGGTGACCCGACATCCGTTGCAGGCCTTCGATCGTCGTAACTTCCGCGCCGAACATCCGTTCAGCTTCGACACCGTCGCGCTGGCCGGCGCGCAGTCCGCCGGGCAGCCCTCGGTGCCACGCCCACCGTTCCTGCCGGAGCCGTTGCCGACGCCGGAACTCGCGGATGTCGCACTGGCCGACCTGATTTCGTTCGTCGAACACCCGATCCGCGCGTTCCTGTGGCAGCGGCTCGGCCTGCGCGTTCCCGAACACGAAGAGGACATCGCCGACCGGCTGCCCATCGAACTCGACGGCCTGGCGAAATGGGAACTGGGCGAACGCCTGCTGGCCGCCCGCCTGACCGGTGCGGACGCGGCCGGACTGCGCGCCGCCGAGTGGCGGCGAGGCACGTTGCCGCCCTTCGGTTTCGGCGCGGCGGTGCTCGACGAGGTGGAGCACACGGTGGACAAGCTGGTCCGCGCGTCGCAGGGCGACTACGACGGCAGCCCGCGCGCCGTCGACATCGCGGTCGATCTCGGCAACGGGCGCAGGCTCACCGGCACCGTCCCCGAGGTGCGCGGCGAGACCCTGGTCCGCACCACGTTCTCCCGGCTCGCCCCGAAACACCGGATCGCCGCCTGGGTCTCGCTGCTGGCCCTCGCGGTCACCGAGGACCGCTCCTGGCGCGCCGTCACCACCGGCCGCGGCCAATTCGGCCGCCCCGCATGGCGTTCGGAGATCACCGCCCCGGAAATGCCCGCCGCCCGCGGCATCCTGCGCGAACTAGTCGCCCTCCGCGACGCCGGACTCACCGAACCCCTCCCGATCACCCCCGGCGCGACTGCCGCCTACGCCGAACGCCGCTTCCGCGGCGCCACTGTCGACGAAGCCATCGTCGCCGCCGAACGCGAGTTCAACGGCGGCCCCAACGGCCCCGGCCCCTTCGGCGACCACACCGACCGCCACCTCCGCTACGTCTGGGGCCCGGCCCCCCGCCTCGAACACCTCATGGAAACCCCCGCCCCACCCGGCGAGCCAGGGGAGACGACCCGCTTCGGCGCCCTCGCCCGACGCATGTGGGCACCCCTGCTGAGCGCCGAAAGCCAGGGCCAACCGTGAGCCGTGGTGACGAAGCGTGCCCGGTGTCGACCGGCGGTACCAGCGCGGCATCGAAGCGCGGTGATCGCGTGGGTGCAGCGTCGCGAATTGCGATGGAGACCGGTCGATCTGCGCGGATTCGGGATGGCCGGCCGGAGATCGGAGTGGTGGCGGACGGGTTGCGGGGTGGCGAATATGGGCCGGCCTGGCGTAGGTCGGCGGCGGGTGCGGTGATCGTCACGCGTGTCGGTGGCGCAACGGGATGCGGCGGACCGGCAGAATGGCACTTTCGGCGGGTCGAAAGGCGGGTGTTCGCGTGACCGTGCAAGACACCTCGTTCGTGGTGCCCGAGATGGAGGCGCCCGACAGGTTCGAGCCGTATGGTCCGCTGCCCACGGGGACGACCGTGCTGGAGGCGAGCGCGGGGACCGGCAAGACGCATGCGATCGTCGGGTTGGCGGTGCGGTATGTGGCCGAGGCCGGGATCGATGTCTCGCAGTTGCTGCTGGTGACGTTCAGCCGGGCAGCCACCCAGGAATTGCGTGAGCGCACCCGGGATCGGTTCGTGGTGGTCGCCGCGGGGCTGGCGGATCCTGATCTGGCTCGCGCGCACGCCGACGAACTGATCCGGCATCTGGCTCAGGCGGATCCGGACGAGGTGCGACGCCGCCGGGCCCGATTGCTCGCGGCTCTCTCGGATTTCGACGCGGGCACCATCGCGACCACGCACAGCTTCTGCCAGCGAATGCTGGACGAACTCGGCCTGGCCGGCGAGCACGACCCCGGTTCGCGCCTGGTCGAGACGGTCGACGAGCTGATCGGCACGGTCGCCGACGACCTCTACCTGAACCGGTACGCCCGTACCGAACCGCCGTTCTCGGTCAAGGAGGCGCACACCCTGGCGCTGGCCGCCGTGCGCGACCGGCACGCGGTGCTGATGCCGAAGGGCGACTCCGCCGCGGGCGAACGGGTCGCCTTCGCGACCGCGGTGCGCGCGGAAACCGAACGCCGCAAACGCCTGGCCGGACTGCGCGACTTCGACGACCTGCTCGTCCTGCTGCACGACGTGCTGGCCGACGACGAGCACGGCCCGCGCGCCTGCCGCCGCATCCGCGAGCGCTACCGCGTCGCGTTGGTCGACGAATTCCAGGACACCGACCCGTTGCAATGGGACATCCTGCGCCGCGCCTTCCACGGCCACACCACGCTGGTGCTGGTCGGCGACCCGAAACAGGCCATCTACGCGTTCCGCGGCGCGGAGGTGCTCAGCTACCTGGACGCGGTCGCGCACGCCGACACCCGCAAGGAACTCACCACCAACTGGCGCAGCGACGCCGGTCTGCTCGCCGCGCTGGACCATCTGCAAGGCGGTGCGGCGTTGGGGCACAAGGAGATCACCGTTTACCCGGTGAACGCCACCCGTTCCTGGTCGCGCCTGTCCGGGCCGGACGAGCTGATCACGCCGCTGCGGATGCGGTGCCTGACCCGTACCGGCGCAGGGCCTTTGAACAAATCAGGGTTCCCCGCGGTCGGTCGGATGCGCGCGAAAGTCGCCGATGACCTTGCCGCAGACATCGTCCGGTTGCTCGAGTCCGATGTCTCGCTGGCCACCACTGCGCGACCGAACCATACTGGTCAACCATCTTCCGGGCGAACTGCCGGACCGGCGTTCGGTGAGGTGATCATCGAGCCGGCCATGGAACTGCGTGGGGCGCAGGAATCGAGTCTCGGCACCGATCGATCCAGCGCGGGGACCAGTTCGTCAGGCACGGCCGGACGTCGGAGTGATGGCGAGTCTTCAGCTGTCGCGCGCAGGCCGATCAGCCCCGGCGACATCGCTGTCCTGGTGCGTACGCGATCCCAAATCGATGTCGTACGAGCGGCTTTGGATCGGGTCGGCGTCGCCTCGGTGCTCGCTGGCGGCACCAGTGTGTTCGCGACCAGCAGCGCCACCGACTGGCTCTGGCTGCTGCGCGCACTGGAGCAGCCGCACCGCGGCGACCGAGTCCGGTTGGCCGCCTGCACGCCGCTGATCGGCGTCACCGCCGCCGAGATCGACAGTGGCGGAGCGGATCTGGTCGGCCGGGTCAGCGCGCAACTCCGCGATGCGGCGAGGCTGTTCGCCCGCGCCGGTTTCGCTGCCGTCTTCGAAAAGATCTCCGCCGAAGCGGATCTGGCGCACCGGCTGCTCGCCGTCGAGAACGGCGAGCGCCAGCTGACCGACCTGCGGCACATCGCCCAACTGCTCGATCAAGTCTCGCTCACCGAATCGCTCGGCCTGACCGCGTTGACCCGCTGGCTGGGCGATCGCGTGCGAGATCCCGCGTCGGGCACCGTCGCCGACCGCAGCCGCAGGCTCGACCGCGACGCCGCGGCCGTGCAGATCGCCACCGTGCACGCCAGCAAGGGCCTCGAATTCCCCATCGTCTATTTGCCTTTCGCCTGGGACAACGCGAAGAACCCGTATCCGGCGACGCTGCTGTTCCACGACGACAACGACATGCGCGTGCTCGATGTCGGTGGGCAGGACGCGTCCGGTTACGCGGAACGCAAGCTGCGCAGCGAATCCGAAGAGGCGGGTGAGGAACTGCGCCTGCTGTACGTCGCGCTGACCCGGGCCATGTGCCAGGTCGTCGCCTGGTGGGCGCCGGCGATCACGACCGCGGCCTCGCCGCTGCACCGGATGATCCTCGGCCGCCCCGACGGCGGCGACACCGTTCCACCGCGCGCTTCGGTGCCCGCGGATGCCGTTGCGCCGGGACTGCTTTCGGCCTGGGCCGGGGGAGCGGCGGAGGCGATCTCGGTAACCGCCGTCGTCGGTACCGATGAGGTCGCGATCGAACGAGTGCGCACCGAACCCGTCACGGGTGAGCTGGCCGCCGCGCACTTCGACCGCAAGCTGGACCAGCACTGGCGTCGCACTTCGTATTCGGCGCTCACCGCCTCCGCGCACGGCCCCGTCACCCCGGAGCTGGAGATCGAACCCGAGGACAACCGTGGCCCCGCCGACGAGCCGAGCACCCCGGTCGTCGCCGAGGTCGAAGAGGTTTTCGCGGGCCCGGCCTCGCTGATGAACTCCCTGCCCTACGGCGCGGAGTTCGGCACCCTCGTGCACGGTGTGTTCGAGATGATCGATACGGACGCACCGGATCTCGCCGCCGAGGTGGACAAGCGCTGCCGCGCGGCCGTCGACGAGCTCATGGCCGAGGCCGACCCGGTCGTGCTCAGCACCGCCGTCCTCGCTTCGCTGCGTACTCCGCTCGGCATCGGCTCGCTCGCCGACATCTCGACCCGAGATCGCTTGAACGAGCTGGAATTCGAGCTTCCCCTGGCCGGCGGCGACACCCCGAGCGCCGAAACCGCGACCCTGCGCCAGATCGCCGACCTGCTGCGCACCCATTTGTCGCCCGACGATGACCTTTTCGTCTACGCCGACCACCTGGCCACCCTCGACGACATCCCGCTGCGCGGCTACCTCACCGGCAGCATCGACGCCGTCCTGCGCGTAACCGACGGCACGGACACCCGTTTCGTGATCGTCGACTACAAAACCAACCGCCTCGGCACCGGCGACCTCACCGTCGCCCACTACACCCGCCCCCGCATGGCCGCCGAAATGATCCGCTCCCACTACCCCCTCCAGGCCCTCCTCTACGCGGTAGCCCTGCACCGCTACCTCCGCTGGCGCCTACCCGCCTACGACCCCGCCCACCACTTGGGCGGCGCCCGCTACCTCTTCGTCCGCGGCATGATCGGCCCCGAAACCCCCACCGCCCACGGCGTCTTCGACTGGCACCCCCCAGCCCCCCTCATCCTCGCCATATCCCGCCTCCTCGCCGGAGAGTCCCCCCGATGACCCCCCTCCCCCCAAACACCCGCACACCGTTGCTCGGTCGCGCCGACGGATCGTGTAGCCGCACGGGTTCTGATTTCTCGCACCGAGAATTGCATGCGAATTTCGGTGCGGGAAATCAAGAGTGGTGCGGCGGGGTGGTCTTGTGACGTCGATTCAGTTGGCGCAGCGGGGGACCGGGTTGTTGCGGACGTTCAATGAGGCGGGGGTGTTGTCTGCGGCGGACGTGCATGTGGCGGTTCGGTTGGGGCGGTTGGGGCGGGAGGATGCCGAGGCGGTTTTGTTTGCGGCGGCGCTTGCGGTGCGGGCGGTGCGGTCGGGGTCGGTGTGCTTGGAACTGCATCGGATGCGGGAGATCGGTATCGACGCGGATGAGACCTGGGATACGGGGGAGCGCATCGATCCGGCGACGCTGCCGTGGCCCGACATCGAGGCGGTGGTGGCCGCGCTGCGGGTCAGTCCGCTGGTGACCGGTGGGCCCGCGGGTCCGCTGCAACCGTTGCGGCTGGTGGAATCGCGCAGCCGCGAGGACTCCGGCCCGCTGCTCTACCTGGATCGGTACTACCAGCAGGAGCAGACGGTCCGCCGCGTACTCACCGAGCGCTCCGGTCACCACCCGGTGGTCGACCCGAATATCATTCGCCGCGAACTGGATCGGCTGTTCGACACGCCGGTCGGCGGCGTCCCCGACCGCCAGCGCCTCGCCGCCGCACTCGCCGCGACGCACTGGACCACGGTCGTCGCGGGCGGCCCCGGCACCGGCAAGACGCACACCATCGCGCGCATCATCGGCCTGCTCGACGCGCACCGCAAAGCCAATCCCAAACTGCCCGCACTGCGGATCGCACTGGCCGCGCCGACCGGCAAGGCCGCCGCGCGACTTCAAGAGGCCGTGCGCGAACAGGCCGGAGAACTCGGCCTGCCCGACCTCACCGCCGCCACCCTGCACCGCCTGCTCGGCTGGCAGCGCGGCCGCACCACCCGGTTCAAGTACCACGAATTCAACCGGCTCCCGTACGACGTGATCGTGGTCGACGAAACCTCCATGGTCTCGCTGACCATGATGAGCAGACTGTTCGCCGCACTCCGCCCGGACACCCGCCTGGTCCTCGTCGGCGACCCGGACCAGCTCGCCTCGGTGGACGCGGGCGCCGTGCTCGCCGACCTCGTCGCGGGACCCGTTGCGGGCACCCCGAATCCGATGCTCGACGAGATCCTCGGCGCCGACTCCCCGGAATCGGCCGCGCCGGAACAGAACTCGTCCGCCCTCACCACCCTGGAACGAACCCGCCTGCGCGGCGGCATCGTTCGCCTGACCCGCGGCCGTCGCTTCGGCGGCCGGATCGCCGACCTCGCCGTCGCCGTCCGCGCCGGCGACGCCGACACCGCCTTGGATCTGCTCCGCGCCGGCGGCGACGAACTGTCGCTCAGCGCCCCCGACGAAATGGCCGGTGTCCGTGCGGATGTCGTCCGTGCCGCCCGCGAGGTGACCACCGCCGCCCTCGCCGGCGACGCCGCAGGCGCGCTCACCGCCCTCGAATCACACCGCCTGCTGTGCGCGCACCGCCAGGGCCCGTTCGGCGTCGAACGCTGGGACCGGATGGCCGCCGAATGGGCCGCCGCCGGCGGAGCGGGCCCCGAATCCCACTCCGCCCCTTGGTATCCCGGCCAGCCACTGCTGGTCACCGCCAATGACCACGAGGCCCGCATCTACAACGGCGACACCGGCGTCGTCGTGCGCATGCCCGACGGTTCGCTGCGCGCCGCACTGCAACGCGGCAGCGAGCCGTACCTGGTGCACCCGACCCAGTTCCCGGCCGTGGTCACGGTGTTCGCCATGACCATCCACCGCAGCCAGGGCAGCCAGTACGACACCGTCTCGGTGGTCCTGCCCGAACCGGAATCGACCCTGCTGACCAGGGAGCTGCTCTACACGGCGATCACCCGCGCCCGCCGCCACGTCCGGGTCATCGGCACCGACGAGTCCATCCGGGCCGGCATCGCCCGCCGCGTGCTGCGCGCCAGCGGGCTGTCCCGCCGCCCGGAGGGCGGCCGATGACCAGCGGATCTCACGTTTTCCCGGCCCCGCACGTCTACCCAGTGTGAGATTGCCTCCGTTCGAGGAAGTGGTGGCCGAATACGGCCCGATGGTGTTGCGGGTCTGCCGGGCCGTGCTCGGTCCGACGGACGCGGCCGACGCGTGGTCGGAGACGTTCCTGTCCGCCCTACGCGCCTATCCGGACCTCGACCCCGACGCGAACATCGAGGCATGGCTGGTCACCATCGCGCACCGGCGCGCGATCGACGTCGGCCGCGCGCTCACCCGCGCGCCGATCCCGGCCGAGACCCTGCCCGAGCGCCCGTCCGCGGCGCCCGACCCCGCCGACTACGACCCGCACCTCTGGGCCGCCTTGAAAGCGTTGCCGCCCAAGCAGCGCCAGGCGGTCGCCTACCACTACCTGGCAGGCCTGCCGCACGCCGAAATCGCCGAGCTGCTGGGCAATTCCACCGATGCCGCCCGCCGCGCCGCCGCCGACGGCCTGAAAACTCTGCGCAAGCTCTACCCGAAGGATGACTCATGATGGCCACCATCGATCGTGGCGACCCGAACGGCCTGTTCGACGGCCTGACCCCGGACAACGCCCTGCTGAACGAGCTACACCGCCGATTGGCGGCCGACGCACAGTCCGCGGGCCTGCTCGACGTCGCCTACCGCACCATGGACACCCCCGTCGGCACACTGCTGCTCGCGGCCACCCCGGCCGGCCTGGTCCGCGTCGCCTACCCCAACGAAGACCACGACTCCGTCCTGACCACCCTCTCCGAGCGGGTCAGCCCGCGCGTGCTCGCCGCGCCCGCGCGCCTGGACGCCGCGGCCCGCGAGATCGACGAGTACTTCGCCGGCGCCCGAACACATTTCGACCTGCCCCTGGACCTGCAACTGACCGGCGGCTTCCGGCGTCAGGTGATCGAGCATCTGATCGACATCGGTTACGGGCATCGCGAAAGCTACGCCACCGTCGCCGCCGCGGTCGGAAACCCGCGGGCGGTGCGCGCCGTCGGCTCGGCCTGCGCGCACAACCCACTGCCCGTGGTGATTCCGTGCCATCGGGTGGTCCGCAGCGATGGATCGATCGGTCAGTACGTAGGCGGCATCGACGCCAAGAACACACTGCTGACCCTGGAAGCCGCGTGAGCGCTGTTCGGCGCGGCACCGACAACCCCGCTGACTTGGAGGCGGTATGCAAAACACCGATACCCGTGCCCCGCTGGCTGATCGAGTAGCCGCGCAGCCCTGGGCGGACTTGATCGACGAGATCGACGCCTACGGGTGCGCCCAGACCGGCCCATTGCTGATGCCCGACGAATGCGCCGAGTTCACCGAAATGTGGGAGGACCTGGCGAGATTCCGCTCCACCATCGACATGGCGCGCTACAGATTCGGCCAGGGCACCTATCGATACTTCGCCGATCCGGTGCCCGAGCCGATCATGGCCATGCGCGCGGCGTTCTATCGAAAGCTGTTGCCGGTCGCCCGTTCCTGGGCCGAACGGCTCGGCGATCCGGCACCGTGGCCCGACGACTTCGGCGACTGGCTCGACGCCTGTCATGCTGCGGGACAGTCCAAACCGACGCCGATCCTGTTGCGCTACACCGAAGGTGACTGGAACGCCTTGCACCGCGACCTATACGGCGACCTGGTGTTCCCGTTGCAGGTGGTGATCGGGCTGAACCGTCCGGGGATAGACCACACCGGCGGGGAATTCACGCTCGTCGAGCAACGTCCCCGCGCGCAGTCGAAGGCCACCGTCACCGTGCTGGAACAGGGCCACGGCCTGATCTTCACCACTCGTGACCGGCCGACCCCGTCGAGCCGAGGCTGGTCGCGCGCGCCGGTTCGCCACGGCGTCAGCCGAATTCGTGGCGGTATCCGGCACACCCTCGGTCTAGTCCTGCATGACGCCCAATAACCACCTGTACACGCTGCTCGACGCCGATGGCCGCCCGTATCTCAGCCCTACTCCGGGAACATACGGCGGCCATCGACGCGGCAGAATCTACGGACGCTTGGACTGTCCGTCCGCCCTGCGCGCGCTGTCCCGCGGCTTCTATCGCGCCCACCGCGTCTTCTTCGCCGACGAACCCACCGCGATCAGCGCGGGTTACCGGCCGTGCGCGGTCTGTCTGCCGGAGCAATATGCGGCATGGAAAGCAGCCCGGCACAACTGATCTCACGTTTCTGGCCCGGCCGGCGTCTACCAGGAGACAAGACGCCGAACAGGAGCACACCATGCAGACTTCGACAGCCCGCACAGTCCACGCCTCGCCCCTCGGCAGCCTCCGCATCGAAGCGAGCGCGCTGGGCGTCACCCGCGTCGTGTTCACCGCGGACGCGCCCACCCCGCCGACTGCCGAGAACTCCTGCGCCCTCGAATATCTCGTCACCGCGATCGGCCAGATCGACGGGTACCTGGCGGGCGCCAGGCAGGAATTCACCGTGCCGATGGATCGCTCCGCACTGAGCGGCTTCGACCGGCAGGTCCTGGAAACCCTCGAAGCCACAACCGGATACGGCCACACGACCACCTACGGCGCGCTCACCCGCGCACTCGGCCGCGGCCGCGAGGACGCCCGCAAGGTCGGCGGCGCGCTGGCGCGCAACCCGCTACTGATCCTGCTCCCGTGCCACCGGGTGGTCGGCGCGGACGGCGCGCTCACCGGTTACGCGGGCGGGCTGCCGGCCAAACGCGCTCTGCTCGACCTCGAATCCGCGGATCTGCTACTGCCGCTGGCTATCTGACCGGCTCATCGGGACAGTCAGGCCAGCACGCCGTACGCGGTGGTGAGCATGGCGATCGCGAGCAGCACGCCGCCGACCGCACTCAACGTGTTCGCGGCCGACCACTTGCCCGGCTTGCCGATCGCGAGATTGAGGAACATGCCGCCGGATTGAGCGATCACTCCGACCGCGAGCAACGTGCACACCACCCACAGCACGCCGTCGCCGAATCCGGTGTCCGCGAGAATCGCGAGCGTTGCGAGGACCATCACCAGCAGTACGCCCGCGTGCGCGTGGCCGGCCCGGAAGTAGGTGCGCTGGTACTCGGTCAGCTTCTCGGCGGCGAGCAGGCGCAGGGCCATGACACCGCCGAACATCACGGTGGGCAGGGAGATCAGCGCGATCGCGGTGAACAGCTTGATGGGGTCCATTGGGCGTCCTCGGTAGATGTGTCCGTTCCACTAATCTGAACGGCGTACAGAACGTAGAACGGTATCTGGATGCCGTACAGATTATGTGAGGCGAATCACAAAGAGGGGTCCCATGACTGGTCCGGAGGCCGCGCGCCGCAAGACCTACCGGCACGGCGCGCTGAAGCCGGCGCTGATCGAGGCCGGGCTGCGGCTGGCGCGGGCCGGCGGCGGCCCGGACGCGATCGTGTTGCGCGAGGCGGCTCGGCAGGCCGGTGTCGCGCCGAACGCCGCGTACACCTATTTCGAAGACCGCAACGCGCTGGTCACCGCGGTGGCGAGCGCGGCGCTGGCGCAGATGGCGACCATGATGGCGGCCGAGCAGGAGGGTGTGACGCTCAGTGACGATCCCGCGGTGGCCGCGCGGCAGCGATTCCGCGGCGTAGGTCTCGGTTATCTGAGATTCGCCCGGACCGAACCCGGGTTGTTTCGCACCGCGTTCACGATCGGGCGGAACGACACCGCGGCGGACTCGCCGGACGCGGCGGGACCGACCGGCCGATCCGGCATCGAACTTCTCGGAGACGCGCTCGACGAGATGGTCGATACGGGCAGCCTGCCCCCGGAACGTCGGCCGGGTGCGGAGTATTTGGCCTGGTCGGCCGTGCACGGGCTGGCGTTCCTGGCCATCGACGGGCCGTTGCGAACGATGCCGGACGATCAGCTCGACGCTGTCGGACAGCGGATGCTGGACATGGTCGACCGCGGCATCTGAAGAAATCGTGCAGGTGTGCCCCTCCCACCCGAAAAGTGGGAGGAGCGTCAATCCGGCCTGATCAGATGGCGCGGACGTCCGTGGCCTGCGGACCCTTCTGGCCCTGGCCGACCTCGAACTCCACACGCTGTCCCTCATCGAGGGACTTGAACCCGGACCCGCCGAGAGCCGAGTAGTGGACGAAGACGTCGGGACCGCCGCCGTCCTGCGCGATGAAGCCGAACCCCTTCTCCGCGTTGAACCACTTGACGACGCCCTGTGTCATATTTTCTCCTTGTACTCAGTGATGTTTCAGTCCACCGAAATGTTGCAAAATTACGGACTCAGTGGACAGCATTCCATGCGCGCTGGCCGCATGGTTAACGCGGGCGAGCGGAATGTGTGCAAAAGCATTCTCCGCTCACTGCTCGGCCGACCTGCTGCCGACAGCACTAGCGCCGCGTCAGCCTACCTTTTTCCGGCGGATCGTGGGTGGCGGCGGCTGGGCGGCCCGGCCGACAACCTGGGTAGATCCTTCGGCGCGCCGCGGAATCCGGACGGATGCGACAGGGGTGTGGCATTGAGTGTGATTTGTTCACCGAAATCGGGGGTTTAGTTCGGCGCCGGTTCAACCTTGAACGATGGTGGTGGGGTGCCGGTGAAATTTTTCGGCCGGAAATTTGAGGTCCGATGCGGGTTCTGGATGGCTTATACGCGTTAATTTTCTGAGTGTCCAGCTTGCTCGGATTTTCCGTCAGAAATTGGGCACGATCCAATTTGTCGCGGTGGGATCCGGGGTGGGGCACGGTGCCTCGGTCCGAGGCTTGGGTAGATGCGAGACGCGTCGGTGACGGGCTAGCTTCCTCCTCGCGGATCATCTTCCGCATGCTGAAGATTCGCTGGACGCTCGCAGCGGGGTTGAATCAGCCGGTCCTGCCGCAGCTTCCGATCGTCTGCCCCGAGCTGCTCCGATAGTGTTGTCCCGGTGGGTGTTCGGCGTCATCGACGCTGGTCCCCGGGCTGAGGAGCTCATCGGAGAGGTATCTCGACGCGTTGTCAAGACCCGAATCTTGGTCTTTCCCTTCGGGTTTTAGGCCGGTCCTGCGGCGGTATAACGGAATAGTGGCGGCTTCAAGGGTTTTGGCTTCGCTGGTCGGTGTGTTGATGGTTTCGGCCCTGTCCGTCGGCTCGGCCGCGGCGGCCCCGTCCGGGGCGCGGTTGGTCGAGGAGGCCTCGCTGGGTGGGTCGGTCGCGCGAATGGACGTCTACTCGCCGTCGATGGATCGGGTGGTGACCAACCGGGTGATCCGGGCCGCGGGCGGTCCGGCGCCCACGCTGTATCTGCTCACCGGGATCGGCGGCGGGACCGACGGCATCTCCTGGTGGGACGACACCGACGTCCGGGAGTTCTTCGCGGACAAGCACGTCAACGTGGTGATGCCGGTGGGCGGCGCGTACAGCCTCTACACCGACTGGCTCGCCGACGACCCGGTCGTCGGCCGCAACCGCTGGCTGACCTATCTCACGCGCGAACTCCCCGGCGTGCTCGACGCGCAACTCGGCAGCACCGGCCGCAACGCCATCGCCGGGGTGTCGATGAGCGCGGGCTCCGCGGTCGACCTCGCGATCCAAGCGCCCGATGTGTACACCGCCGTCGCCGCCTACAGCGGATGTCCCTGGACCGCTGACGCTCTCGGCGTCGCGATGGTCAGCGCCCAGGTCCTGCGCGGCGGCGGCAACACCGCGAACATGTGGGGGGTGCCGGGTGACGCGATCTGGCGAGCACACGACGCGTTCGCCAATGCCGCTGTGCTGGCCGGGAAAACGATCTACCTCTCCGCCGCGACCGGCACCCCCGGCGCGATCGATGAAGGCGGACTGGCCTTTCCGCCGATCGAAGCCATCGCGAGCGCGTGCACGGCCGCCTTCGCCGACCGGCTCGATCAACTCGGTTTGCCCGCGGTGCACGTCAACCGGCCCGAGGGCGCGCATACCTGGGGGCAGTTCGAGACGGACCTGCACGATTCCTGGCCGTTGCTGGCCGGTGCGCTCGGCGCGTAACCCCCTGACCTCGCCAAAACGGGCAAAGTAGACAATCCTTAGCGTCAGCCGCGGCCCATTCGCTCGTCCGCCGCGGCCGATGTCAGCGAAGGATCGGTTGCCTGCTTTACGCTGCTCTCCCGGAGATTCGGCAACCGGAGGATGCATGTCCAGCGAGAACGAAACGGTCAGCCGCAAACGGGATTCGGCGGCCACCAGCGCCGCGATTCTGACGGCGGCGCAGGAGCTGTTCGCCGAACGCGGCTACGAGCGGGCGACGGTGCGCGACATCGCGACACGGGCCGGGGTGAATCAGGCGTTGTTGTTCCGGTATTTCGGGAACAAGGACGAACTGTTCCGGGCGGCGATCGCCGATCAGGGGCGGCGCAGGCTGGAAGAGGGGCCGGTCGAAGGGCTGCTGAGCAGGCTGCTGGTCGGGATACTCGAGCCGAGCGGGTCGGTGGCGCAGGAACATTGGTTGCAGGCGGCGCTGCGCTCCAGTGGGCACGACGAGGGGGCTTCGGCGATTCGCCGCGAGCTGGGGGACGAGTACGTCCGTGCGATGTCCTCGCTCGGTGACGATCCCGATAGCGAGCTGTGTGCGGACCTGCTGCTGGCCTGGTTGCTCGGCATCGGCCTGCTGCGCACGGTGCACCGCAGAGAGCCACTGGCCGGCGCGGATTCGGCCACGGTTGCCCGCCATGTGCTGAAGGCCGCTCAGGCGTTGCTGCCCCGGACGGACGTGAATTTCCCGCCGCTGTAACGGAATCCGACCGTTGACGCGGCATTGTGACCTCCCTAACATGAGGTGTTGTAAGCAATTGCTTACATCGCTACCGCGCCAGTCGGCGTCGGCCAAGGGAGACCCGCATGACCGTGAAAACTGAGGTGCGCCAATACCCTTTCGGTGAACCCATCCGCCTGGACATGGATCCGCTGTTCGCCAAGCTGCGCCGCGAGGAACCGACCTCGCGCGTCCAGCTGCCCTACGGCGACGAGGGCTGGCTGGTGACCCGCTACGCGGACGCCAAGTTGGTGCTCGCCGACCCGCGGTTCAGCCGCGCGGTAACCGTTGACCGCGAAGACATTCCGCGCACCACGCCGGGCCCGTCGCGGCAGAACTCGTTGCTCAGCATGGACGCGCCCGAACACAGCAGGCTGCGCAAACTGGTCGCCAAGGCGTTCACCAGCCGCCGGGTCGAGCAGCTGCGCCCGCGCGCCCAGCAGATCGTCGACGAGCGGCTGACCGAGATCGAATCTTGCGGTCCGGTAGCCGATTTGGTGCAGAGTCTCGCGCTGCCGCTGCCGGTCACCGTCATCTGCGAGATGCTCGGCGTGCCCACCGAGGACCAGCACCGCTTCCGCGACTTCTCCGACACCGTGCTGTCCACCACCGCGCACACGCCCGCACAGATCGACGCGGCGCGCGCCTCGCTCGAGGAGTACCTCGCCGAGCTGGTGGCGCAGCGCCGGGCCGAGCCCACCGAAGACCTGCTCGCCGCGCTGGTCGCCGCCCGCGACAACGACGACCGGCTCACCGAGGAAGAGCTGGTCAACATGGGTATCGGCCTGCTGATCGCGGGGCACGAGACCACCGCCAACCAGATCGCCAACTTCACCTACGTCCTGCTCAGCGAGCCGCGGCACTGGGAACTGCTGTGCAGCCGGCCGGAACTGGTGCCCGGCGCGATCGAGGAGCTGCTGCGGTACGTGCAGCTCGGATCGGGCGGGTCCTTCGCTCGCGTCGCCACCGAGGACGTTGTCCTGGGTGACGTCACCGTGCGGGCAGGGGAGTCGGTGATCGTCAACACCCAGGCCGCCAACCGCGACGAGAGCGTGTTCGACAACTCCGAAGAGCTCGATCTCACCCGAAACAACAACCCGCACATGGCGTTCGGCCACGGCATTCACCACTGCCTCGGCGCCCAACTCGCCCGACTGGAGTTGCAGGTCGCGTTAGGCTCACTGCTGCAACGCTTCCCGACGCTGCACCTCGCGGTCCCGTTCGAGGAAGTACCGTGGAAGACCGGCCTGCTGGTCCGTGGGCCGAAAGCGCTTCCCGTCAGCTGGTAAGGGGAAACTGTTATGGCAGAACAGAAGTGGCGGATCGAAGTAGATCGTGGGGCCTGCCTCGGCTCTGGCATGTGCACCGGCCTGGCCCCCGAACACTTCACCCTCGTCGACGGCCGCTCCAGCCCGATCGCCGAGGTCGTCCAGCCCGACGACCTGCTCATCGACGCCGCCGAATCCTGCCCGATCGAAGCGATCCTGGTCCGCGCGGCCGACACCGGAGAGATCCTCAGCCCCGAGCAGTGAACGGTAGAGCCCCTCGTCGCAGGGGCTCTACCCGCCTGCATTGCCGCGCAAGGTCACTGACCACCCACCTCCGTGTGCTACCACCACATCGCCGGTCGCCGCCCTACGCTGCAAGAATGATCGAGTTCGGCGCCCGAACCCGCCGCCTCCCCGCCCCACCCCCCATCGTCTGGGAGTCCCTGACCACCCCCCGACGCCCCGAGGCCCGCCCATGGCTCGACCTCCTCCCCGACGAGATCGAACCCAAAGTCCTAGCAGCCGAAAGCCCCCACCACGTCATCTGGTCCTCCCTCTGGCCCACCAGACCCGACGACCAAATCCACTTCCACCTGACCCCCACCGAATCCGGCGAAACCCTCCTGAACTTCACCCTGCTCACCCCCACCGAACCCCCCGACCAAAGCAAAACCGGCCACCTCCGCCGCCGCCTCAACCACCTCCTCTTCGCGAACCTCCGCTACTCCTACGGTCAATAAGCGCCTGCCCCCGATCCTGGATCGGATTCCGTCGCCGGGTACTCGAACAACAGCGTCGGCTCGGCGAGGATGTCCCGTCCCGTTTCGCTCTTGTAGATCTCGTCCACGCTGCCGAACCTGGCTTCGGCGTAGTCCAGATCCAAGCGCGCCGCCGCTAGACGCACGGCAGCTTCGCTCGGGCCCTCGATCTCCAGAAATGTCGGCAAACCAGGCCAGGTATCCAGGTCGAACACCACCTCGCCTAATTGCCACTCCTCGCGATAGTTCTCCTGGTACCGAACCTGCCGCAATCCGAGTTCGACCAGGATTTCGCCCATGGCGTGGACGTCTCCCACGGTGGTTTCGATTTCCGTGGTGCCGTCGATAGTCGTGGCGTCCGTGACCTGCTTGAGGGTCAACGTGCAGCGAGACCCCTCGTCGCGCAGGCGGACCCATGCACCACGAGTAAGTGCATCGTTGTCGAATATCTTGCGAGTCAACAGTGTTCGCGGAAATGACTTGATCGCGCCGAGCTGCGTGAGCTTGGCGCGCATACCCTCGATGTCTACTGACAGGAATTTCGCCTCGTACTCGTGCTTCATTGCTGCTGTAACCCGCCCTCTCGGTTAGCGCCCTTCGGTGCTGCGCCGCCAGTCGAGGGCGGTCCTGATCAGCTCGCGGACGGCGTCGCCGTAGACGGCCTGTTTCGCGAGTGTTTCGAATGCTCTTCCGTAGGTTGCGATTTCACGCGGCTGGGTGATGGTCATCTCGGCTGTGACGTTCTCGACCATCACTCTGCGGTTGTCGAAGATGATGAAGTTCGACATCGGGACTCGGTATGTGGCTTCCGCTGGAATGACACCGACGGTAACCCTGGGCATGCCGATGACAGCTAGTAGGCGATCCAGTTGCCCGATCATCACGTGATCGTTGCCGACGGTGGTTCGTAAGGCCTGCTCGGCGAGGACGAAATGGAAACGATGATTGCGCCGGTAGAGTATTTGCTGTCGTTCGAGTCTCTTCGAGACACCTTCGTCCAGATCGTTCGGTACTTTCTGGAACGAGATGACGTTGCGGAGGACTTCTTCCGCGTACTCTGCGGTCTGGAGCAGGCCGGGTATCAGGTATGGGTGATAGAGCCGCATGAACTCGGCTTCGGCTTCGATCTTCAGGGATGCCTGTTGTCGCCGCTTGACGCCGGTGCCGAGCACTCGCCGCCACTCCAGGTACGCGGCCTCGATATTGCGTGCCGTGGCAATCAGATCAGGTATCTGATTCTCTGCGCCGGCATGGGTGCACCAGGCTCTGATATCCGCTTCCGTGGGCTTCGTCTTCCCATACTCGATCTTCGAGACCTTGGTCTGATGCCATCCGGTTCGGCGGGCCAGTTCGGTGCCGGAGAGCCCCGCATCCTGGCGAAGCTCCCGGAGTCTGGCTCCGAGAGCTTCTTTGGCCTCGTGAGGCGAGTCCGTCACTGCTGGTTATATTCCGCCAACGGAACGGCCGTCGACCAAACGCGTTCCTTCACAGCGCGAATGTATTCGACTATCCGAGGATCGGTTGTGACGGCTCCGCCGACCCAACGACCGGAAGGTTCGAACAAGGTGAAGGCAACCACCGCATCATCGAAGATCCACCAATCATCGGTTGTCAGATCGGCGGGGTCGATCAGATGGCGTGGTAAGTAGCGAACGTCTTCGCCTGCCTCAACATTGAGGCGAGCAACATGCTTTGCGTAGCTGGTGTAGTCGTTGTGTGGGACGCTCACGATTCGTGCCCGATTGACCGCCACGCCCCGACCGGTTGTCTCACGGACGTGGTTCAACCACGGCTGAAACCATCCATAGTCTTCGGGTTCATCCGCCAGGTATTTGCGAAGGGGCTCGTACTCCGGCGTGTAGTAGGCGTCTTTCACCTCGAGGTGGAAGGCTTCTCGTTTCGCCTCGAGGAAGAGCGCGAGGAACGTGTCATCGTGCGTGAGGAGCACCCGTAGAACATCCTTCCGGCCTTCGGGACTTCGACGCATGTTTCGTCGTCGTAGATGTCCATCTACGACAACGATTCCGCGTCCGCGACCGGCCGCCCGGACAGGGTGAACGTACCGCGACCCGTGTCGGTCATCGCCGCCCCGATGAACGTGTCAGGCGGCACGTAGCCGAGTAGCAGGTGTGGAATTTCGATGGTCTCCGGGACATCGGTCTTCCATCCCTGCACGACATAGGTGTCTTGATCCGTGGCGTATACGGACGGACAACCGCCGCCCTCCGTGCCGCCCTTGCCGAGGAACTTCAGCCGCATGATGACTCCCCTCAGATTCAAGCGCGACTATGCTCGCGCTCTCTCCATTGTCCCCGTGCGAAGCGCAGATTCATCGCTGATGGCTGGATTTGAGCATAGCTGAGCATGGACCTGGCAGTACGCCTCGAGCAGTTCGTAGCGTCATGGCTGGCGCTTGGGACTGGTGCCGTTCAACCCCGTCCCGAGCTGCCGGCCAACAAAGAGTCGAATGGGGTGAATCGATGAGCCGACCGACGGCGATCGGGTATTTGCGGCGGGATGTCTCCGGCTATTCGCAGCCGTGGCATGAGACTCAGATCCGCAGTTTGGCAAAGCGATTGGGGTATGAGTTGGCGAAGACGGTGGTGTTCGGTGCGGAGACCGACGAACCGGTCGAGCGCTTGTTGAATGTGGTTCGCGCCGTTGGGGCCGAAGCCGTCGTCGTGCCCGATGCCGAGCATTTCGGTGGCAAGGTGCCGGAGCGGGTGGTGCGGGTGTGTGACGTGATCACGGTGTTGCCGCATTACACCTATGCGCGGTCGTATGCGTCGCCGTTTCTCGTGGATGGTGCGTGAACTCAGGGGAGTTCGCCGGATTGGTGGAGGTGGTCGAAGATGAGTTGGTCGACGGGGGAGACGTGGGGGCGGTCGGCGTAGGTGAGCCAGACGATTTCGTCGATTTCGCTGCTGGGGGTTGGGGTTCCGTGGTGGTCGGCGGTGTAGCAGGTCATTTGGACGGTGGTGCCGGCCGGGTGGCCGTGGGCTGGGGCGCGGAAGGTGCCCAGGTGGGTGGCGGTGGTGGGATTCAGGGTGATGGCGAGTTCTTCGGTGATTTCTCGGATGAGGGTGTCGAGGTCGGTCTCGCCGGGTTCGCGTTTGCCGCCGGGGATGTAGTAGACGTCTTTGCCGTGTGAGCGGGTGCTGAGGATTCGGCCGTGTACCAGGTGAATCCAGGCGATTTTGTCGATTGTGGTGTTCATCAGGATGCCCTCGTCGGTGAGTGGGTCACACATCTTCGGTGACACGGTAATCCGCTGAAACAGAGCAGCGGCCGACTGTCGGGTGTTCGGGGGACAGACACCGGAAGTCCTGGTTGGGAAACTCGTCGGGCGAGCGTGTCGAATCGCGAGAAGGGTGATCGCTGTGACGTCTCCGATGCTGAGCAAGGGGCAGAATCTGTCGCTGCCCGATGATGTGGTGTGCATCGATGTGGTGATCGGGTGGACCGAGTCGGAGATCGAGGTGGATGGGTCGGCGCTGCTGTTGGGCGCGGACGGGAAGGTTGGTTGTGACAGCGATTTCGTTTTCTACAATCAGCCGGAATCGGTGGATGGGGCGGTGCGGTTTCTGGGAGTGAGTGCGACCGAGGAGGGGGCGCAGGCGCGGATCGCGGTCGATCTGTCGGCGGTCTCCGCAGCGGTTCATACCGTGGCGCTCGTCGGCAGTATCGGTGTCGGCACGTTCGGCGACCTCGGCAAGCTGACGTTGAGAGTTGTTGACGCTGCGGGGCATTCGCTGGCCGAGTACACCACCGCCGACGCGACCACGGAGTCGGCGTTCGTCTTCGGCGAGGTGTATCGGCGCGGCAGTGCGTGGAAGGTCCGCGCGGTGGGTCAGGGGTGGGAGTCGGGTCTGGCGGGGCTGGCGACGCACTTCGGCGTCGAGGTGGACGAGGATGCCGAGCAGGAGCCGATCGAGGCTCCGCCGGTGCGTCCGGAACCGGCGATCGCCGCACCGCAGCTCCGCGAACAACCCGCCAAACCCCAGGTGCAGAACCGCGGAGTACGCACCGCCAAGCGGGCATTGAAGAAGGCAAAGCCGATGGAGTTCAAGCTTGCCGAGCTCGATACCTGGCAGCGGGTTCCGCTGTTCTCGGTGATCGGGGTCGGTGCCGGCGAAGAGCAAGAGCGGCGTGCGACATCGGCCCTGATCGCCACGATGCAGGCCGTGCGCCCGTTCGCGCGGGCGGTGTGTGCGCGGATGGGCGCGCCGGTGGGGGCGTTCGAAGGGTATGTCGAGGTACAGTTCGAACGGGGTGATTCGAAGGTCGTTCCGGATGCCGTGCTCAAGGTGTCGCGCGGCAGCCGAGTGTGGACCGGGCTGCTCGAGGTCAAGACCGGCAACGGCAAGCTGCGGCGGGAACAGCTGGAGAACTACCTCGACGTGGCGCGCAGGAAGAAGTACGACGTGGTGGTCAGCCTGTCGAACGACGTTCCGGCCGGCCCGGGCGAACTCCCGGTCGAGGTCGATCGCCGCAAGCTCGCCAAAGTCGCGCTGCGGCATCTGTCTTGGGCCGAGGTGGCGCACGAGGCGCGAATGTTGCTCTCGCACGGTGGTATCGAAGAAGATCTGCATGCCTGGATCCTGAGCGAGTTCCTGCGCTATCTCGATTGCCCGCGATCGGGCGCGTCGGAATTCGTTGACATGGGCCGACATTGGGTGGCTGTTCGTGATTCGGTGACGGCCGGGACCTTGCGTGCGGGCGATCAGAAGGCGCTGGCTGTCGCGGATACCTGGGTGTCGCTGTCTCGGCATCTCGCGCTGCGACTGACCGCCCAGCTCGGCGCGACCGTCAATCATGTGCTGCCCCGCCGGCATCGGGCGGATCCGGCCGCCCGCAGCGCCGCCGTCGCCGAACGACTCGCCGCCGATGGAACATTCGAGGCGGTGCTCCGGATCCCCGATACCGCAGGTGATCTGGTGGTGGTCGCGGACGTGCGAACCAACAAGATTCGCTGTCGCACCACGCTCGACGCGCCGAACGAGGGCACCTCCGGTCGTCGATTGTCCTGGCTGATCAAGCAACTCGACGACGCACCGGACGACGTCCAGGTCGAAGTAGTCTTCGCCGAACGCGGCACCGAAGCATGCGAACTCCTCCGAACGGTGCGCGCGAACCCGAAGGTGCTGACCGCGGGCCGCACGGGCCCGATCGTGTCTTTCGCACTGGAGCAGAACTTCCCGATGGGCAACCGGCGATCCGGGACCGCGGCCAGCTTCATCGCCAGTGTGAAGTCGGCGACCGACGGGTTCTACGGATCTGTCGTGCAGCCGCTGCGCGGATGGGTGCCCGCGGCGCCGAAGCAATCCGAGGTGGTGCGCCCGGACGACGGGATAGGTTCAGCCCCAACAGAGTTGGTCGGCCACGTCAAGTAGGCGTGTCACGGCTGTGGCCAGTAGCCGTTACGTTCGTCAGCGCAGGACGGCTTTGGTTCGCATGAGGAATTCGCCGAGGTAGCTGTCGTGGGGGAGGCCGGGGTGCATGTGGTTGGTGGGGTGGTTGCCTAGGTAGATGTTGCTGATGGTGGGGTCGTTTATGAGGTCATCGATCAGGTGGGGGTCGGTGGTCAGGGCGGTGAGGACGAGGGTGTTGTGGAGGGGGGTGAGGGGGTCGGTGCGGGTCCAGGGGGCGATCCAGACGCAGGGGAATGGGAGTTCGGCGGTGATTTGTTCGGCGAGGGGGGAGTCGAGCTGGTGGACGGCGGGGCGGAGGATGGCGCTGCCGTTGCCTAGGTCGTGGACGATTCCGGTTCCGCCCAGCCAGGGTTTGGTTCCTGCGGCTCGTTTCAGGAGGTGGTTTTCCAACTGGCGGGCGGCTTGGAGTGTGTGGACGGGGAGGATGGCGCGGTCGTCGTGTGCGGGGAGGCTGGGGAGGGCGGCCAGTCGGTCGGCGACTGCGGCGGCGATCGGGGTGGGGTCGCCTTCGACGAGTAGTGCGGTGGCGTTGACGCAGCCGACACCTCCACCGCCGCTGATGGATTCGATGATGGTGTCGAGGGCGGAGGTCCAGTCGGTGTCTTCGGTCAGGAGGATCTTGGAACGTCCTGGGCCTTGGGGCAAGATGCCTGGGTTACCGGCGTATTTGGCGACGACGTCGTCACCGCCGTAGACCATGCCGAGGTCGGCCAGGCGCAGGATCTCGTCGGCCGCATCGTGATCGGTGGGCAGGAGCATGACCTGGTCTTCGCCGAATCCGGCGGCGCGTAGGGCGCTGATCAATCGGTGGGGGGTGAAGGGCTCGCGGCGTGAGGGGCGGACCGCGACGCGATAGCCGAGAGCGAGGGGTTCCAGCCAACCCTGGTGCACGGCAGGGTGATTGCCTGCGGCGTGTACGGCGAAGACTTCGCCGCGCCGGGTCCATACCGCCCGGCCCGCACGGGTGGATGGATCCCGCCAGTCACCGACGGCGCCGACCGGGCGTGCGTTGTGCACATTGCGATAGGCCTGGGCCGCGGCGCGTTCGATGTCGTCGGTTGCCTGGCGTACCACCGTGATCGGCATACCGGCGACCGCGCTGACTGTGCGCTGGTACTCGTCGGCCGTCTGGCCGGCGACCCGCTCGGTGGCGAAAGCGTGCCCCGCGCGGGCGATTGCCGCGATCCGTTCATCGACGGGAACTGCGGACGAGCGGTGCATGGCCTGCATCGCCCGGGTGACGTAGAGCTCGGGCACGAGACTCAGTGTCGCGACGGGGTTTCCGGTGCGGTCGTGAATAGTCTCCTGCTTGCGGGACCGGTAGGGGCCGGTGGGTCCGAGCGCATCGAGGTGAAGCATCAGTACACCCCCTCGATCACGGCCGCGCCACCGAAGGCGGCGACCGGCGCGACATCGGCGACGGAATCCCCGAAACCCGCTGTCGGCGGAGCCATTCGCACACCGTGGTCGCGTTCGGCGTTGTTGGCCAGCAGTGCTGTCTTACTCAGGTGATTCATCACGACCTGACCTCGTTCGCCGTACGGAACGACCTTCCCGGTGTCCGGGTCGACGATCCGGAAGGTGGTGTACGGGGCGAAAGTGTCGAAGACACAAGGCTCCTCGTCACCCAGGCCGGGACGCTCGATAGCGGCACCGAGAACCATTGTGCTGCCGTACATTCCGACCAGCCGCGACCGCGGAAATACCTCACGACGCAACAGATCCCGTGTATCGGCGTCCAAATGCGCACCACCCCAGATGATCGTGCGGACCTTACGATTGACCAATTCGACCAGGTCGTCGTGCCGCGCCAGCCGCTCCAGCAGCGGTGGCGTCGAGACGAGCACGCCCACGTCCTGACTGCGCAAGACGTGACCGATCTGCACGATCAGATGGTCGATGTAGGCCTCGGCCTGTTCACCGTGCCCGTCGGCGATCAGTCGCTTCACCCAACGCGGGTCCAGATCGATGGTGAAGTTCAAGCTGCCCCGGGCTCGGCACAGGCCGGCGATCGTCGCTCCGACGCCGTGCGGTCCGCTCGGAATCGCGCTGAGCCAGTCGGCTTCCCGGGAGATGCCGAGTGCGTCGAAGCGTTCGCCGAGCCAGTCGGCGGCGCTGCGTTCCCAGTCTGCGGTGAACACCACCCGCTTCGGTTGCCCGGTGGTGCCGCCGCTTTCGAACACCCGCACCGCGCGGTCGTCACATCCGCGCGGAATCAGGTCGCGGACCCCGATATCGCGCAACTCGTCGACGACGTTGGGAAACAGGGCGAGATCGTCGAAACCGCGGACGTCGACCAGCGGATCGAAATCCAGGGTCTTGGCGCGGGCCAGCCAGAACGGCGAACCGGTCTGCTCGCTGAAGTGCCAGCGCATCATCGCCCGCACGAACTCGCCGGATTCTTGCTTGGGCATGGAACATCCTCTCGCAGAACATCTATCGCTCGAAAAGCACGCACTCGGCGGCTTCCCGACCAACGTTAGAATCGGGCAGGTGATAGCGTCCAAGACCGAAATGCTCATGAATTGATGCCATGGCGGTTATGAGGAGGTGTCGGCATGGACTTGCTGGCCTTGCGCTATTTCCAAGTGGTCGCACGCCACGAACACATCAGCCGCGCCGCCGCGGAATTGCGCGTCGCGCAACCGTCGATCAGCCGGACGATCGCCCGCCTGGAGACCGAACTCGGCGTGCAGCTGTTCGACCGGCAGGGACGCCAGATCCGGTTGAACCGATTCGGCGCGACCTTCCTGCGCCGGATCTCCCACGCCCTCGCCGAAATCGACGACGCGCGTAGGGAATTGGCCGATGCCGCCGGGCTGGAGCACGGCCTGGTGGCGGTCGCGTCGGAAACGCTGCTGTCACTCACCGAATTCCTGCCCGGCTTCCGCGCCCGATATCCCGGCGTCGAGATCCAGCTCTATCAGTCCACCGCCGAGCGGATGGTCCAGCAGCTAGCCGCGCGCGAGGTCGACCTCTGCCTCGCGTCCCAGCCGCTCACCGGACCCGACCTGCACACCGTCGAGCTGGTCCGCGAGCCCGTCCTGCTGGCCGTGCCCGCCGCTCATCCGCTGGCCGGCCGCAGCGAGGTCCCGGTCGAGGCACTGGCGGGGGAGCCGATCGTCACCACCCGGACCGGCTATTGGCAGCGCGCGCTCACCGATCAGCTGTTCGCCGCGGCCGGTCTGGTCCCGAACGTCGTGGTGGAGGGTGACGAACTCGCGGCGGTGCAGTACCTGGTCAGTGCGGGACTCGGCATCGGCCTGATCCCGGCGATGTCGCTGCGCGTCGGCACCCATCCCGAGGTCGGCTGGGTGCGGCTGGACAGTCCGGACAGCTACCGCACGCTGCGCCTCGTCTGGCGCGATGACGCCTACCTGTCGCACGCGGCGCAACGGTTCCGCGACATGATCATCGAGCAGCTGGGCGGAAAATAGGTTGGCGCGGGGTGCGGCCGGTCGTAAGGTGGTGGCGTTTGCGGGGCGCGGAGCGCGTCCGGCGTCCATCGAGTTCTGAGGTGATGACCTATCCCAAACGCTTAGGAGTCGTCGTTCCGGCACTGACACCGTGAGCCGCTGAAGCGTGCTCTGGTCGGTGTGTGGACGGCTGCTCCCGCTGGCCTGGGATATTCGTTGTACCTTTCCTGCTCCTGTGCGCAGTTGACCTACGTGGCCCGGCCTGCCCGTTGCTATCTCGTGTAGCCCGGGTGGTCGCGTGATGTCAACGGGCGCAGTGTATTCGGTATTCGCCGACAAGGAATACGCTCATGATTCGAGTGCTGATCGCCGGGGGTCAACGGCTCCCCCGTGAGGCAGTGGCCGCTGTGCTGTCCGCCGAGCCGGGCATGCAGGTGGTTGCGCAAGTGGCGTCGGGGACCGAGGTGGTGGCGAGTGCGCGGCGCACCCGGCCGAACATCGCGCTGCTGGATGCGGAACTCGCAGGGCTGGACGGAGTTTCGGCCGCGGCGCGGTTGAAGTCGGCGCTGCCGGACTGCCGGGTGATCGTCGTGACGACCCCGAACCGCCCCGACGTGCTCAGGTCCGCGCTGGCCGCCCAGGTGGAGGGGTTCCTGAGTAAAGGCGCATCGATCGACGCACTGACCGCCACCGTGCGCCGGGTCGCGCACGGCGACCGGGTGCTGGACCCGCAGGCGGTCACCGAGGCGCTGCACGGACCGGGCAATCCGCTCAGCGCCCGCGACGTCGACATCCTCCGGCTGGCCGCGCGGGGACGCACCCCCGATGAAATCGCTGCGGCGCTGCATCTTTCGTCGGGCACGATTCGTAACAACCTGGCCGCCATCAATCGGAAAGTGGGCGCGCGCAACCGCATCGAGACGATCCGCCTCGCCGCCGACCGCGGCTGGATCTGAGGCAGTGCAATCTGCACGAAATGCCATGCGATCTGCATCGATCCGCAGCGCACGAATGCTCGCACGCGCACTGTTTGCGCTGGTCATAGCCCTGTTTGTCGCCGACGCGGCGAATCGATCGCGGCAGACGGTTCGCGCCGTCCACCAACAATGCAGGTGACCACCGATACCGACGGCAATGCCGTCGGAGAACAGGAGAGACGATGTCCGCCCATTGTGACGTCTGCGGCAAGAAGCCGAGCTTCGGAAAGCAGGTGGCGCGGGCCGGCCGCCGTGCGCAACAGCGGTACGTGAAGGGGCGGACGAGTCGCCGGTTTAATCCGAATATTCAGTCCGTGCGCGCCGTGAAAGACGGTGCGCCTGTGCGAATGAAGGTGTGTACCTCGTGCATCAAGAAGGGCAGCGTGCAGCGTCGCGCGTAGTACTCTCGAATAAGATGTCGGCGCAAACCATTTCGGACTCGGTGCATCGATTGCTGATGTGGTTGAACGGCATCGGCGATCGATCCGACGATGCACGTCGTTACGAACGCGACGAATTTCCGTGCCACGAATGCGGAATGGCGACCGCGCCCATCGACGGCCCGGACGAGTGGTACACGGTGCACGACGCCGTATGGAAATGCGCCGCGGCTTCGGCAAGCAGCATTCTGTGCATCGGCTGTCTCGAAACCCGACTCGGACGCCGCCTGCTGCACACCGATTTCGTTGCCGCCGTACTAAATCAGCCGGGATATGGCCACCACAGCCCGCGATTGCAAAGTCGTCTGCGCCCGCCGGTGGCGAACTGACTTCACACAGCACGCTCCTCGACAGATGCGTCGAGGAGCGTGCGCGCGTCCATTGCCTCAGCTCAGGTGATCCAGCGCACCGTCGAGCAGTGCCTCTGCCTCGATGATCTTCTGGGACAACGACTTCGGGTCCGAGTCGAGTCCGCTGACGATGGCGTCGATGTCACGGAGTCCGGCTTGGTGCAGTAGTCGCTTTTCGTTGGTGGTCCATTCGCCGCGAGCGGCCAGAACCGCGTGCGCGGTCTGCATCGTGGCGATGACCAGCGTTGCCGCCACTTCGGCGGCCTGACCGCGTTGGATGTAGGCATTCTTGGCGTACTGCACCGTCATCGCGGCACGGTTCTGCCAGATCGGTGGGGCCGCCGTGCGAAGCGCTTGCGGGTAGGCGGGGCGGGGGAGGGCGCCGTGCAGGACCTGGTTGATGGCCAGTTCGGCGACGACCAGATAGCTGGGGATGCCGGCCAGATGGAACATCAGTGGTTCCCAATGGAATCGGCCCTGCTCGGCCTCGGCGAGTTCGTGTTCGACCACGTCGAGGTCGCGATAGTGCACGTCGACTTGACGGCCGTCGATGGTGAACCAGGCGCCGCCGTTGAAGACGCCGCCGCCCCACCCGCCGAGTTCGGAAACCTCACCGGGCCAACCGAGTTCGCGGAGGTCGGCGGGTTCGAGGGTTTCCCGGTAGTAGATGGCGAGGTCCCAGTCGCTGTCCGGGGTGTGCGTGCCCTGGGCGCGCGAACCGCCGAGCGTGACCGCCTGGACGCCGGGGATAGCGGCCAACCGGCCGGTGACGTGCTGAAGGAAGGTTTCGTCGGGCATGAGTGTCCTAGGTCGCAGGAGTGATGACGGATGCGGGCAGCACCACCGATCGCTCGATCCGCTACTGCGGCAGCGTGTCCGGCGGGCGCACTCGGCATCGGTCATCACTCCATGACATCGGATGGTACCGAGTGCCCGCGACGATCTCGACTTATTTTCCGACCGCTACTTCTCCGGTGACTTGGGTCGGGCGCGCAGGTGCGCGCGTTCGCCCTGTTTGCCGAAAAGGCTGAGGAATTCGACGGATTCGGCGGTCGCGGCCCCGAACCAGTGCGGCACTCGGGTGTCGAACTCGGCCGCCTCGCCGGGGTTGAGCACGAGGTCGCGTTCGCCGAGCACGAGCCGCAGTTTGCCGTTGAGCACGTAGAGCCACTCGTAGCCCTCGTGGGTTTGCGGCGACGGCTCGGTGCGGCCGGATTTGGCCGGGAGCACCATCTTGTAGGCCTGGATGCCGCCGGCTCGGCGGGTCAGCGGCAGGATGGTCATGCCGTGCGCGGTCATCGGGCGCAGGTGGATGCGCGGGTCGCCGGTGGGCGGGGCGTCGACGAGTTCGTCGAGGGTGACGCCGTGCGCGCGGGCGAGCGGGAGCAGTTGCTCGAGCGTCGGGCGCCGGCCGCCGGATTCCAGCCGGGACAGGGTGCTCACCGAGATCCCCGTGGCCGCGGACAGGGCGGCCAGGGTGGTTTCGCGTTGTTTGCGCAGCGCGCGCAGCCGGGGCCCGACCGCGTCGAGGGCTTGATCGAGGTCGTCGTCCATGCCTACAGATTGCCATATCGGCAACAAAGATTGCACATACGCCGGATTCGGCGGCATGGTGGTCCGTGGAGGTGGTCATGATGACTGAACAGTTGAAAAACGGCTATGACGTGGTGGTGGTCGGCGGCGGCGCGGCCGGATTGAGCGGGGCGCTGATGCTCGGGCGGGCGCGGCGGTCGGTGCTGGTGATCGATGCGGGCGCGCCGCGCAATGCCCCGGCCACCGGCGTGCACGGGTTGCTGGCCCGGGACGGGATGCCGCCGGGCGAACTGGTGGAGCGCGGGCAGGCCGAGGTGCGCGGGTACGGGGGCGAGGTGGTTGCCGGCGCGGTCGAGACCGTGTCGCGCGCGGACGGCGGATTCGTCGTGGCGCTGGCCGACGGCCGGACGGTGCGTGCGCGGCGACTGCTGGTGACCACCGGACTGGTCGATGAATTGCCGGAGATCCCGGGCCTGCGCGAGCGGTGGGGCCGGGATGTGTTGCACTGCCCGTATTGTCACGGCTGGGAGGTCCGCGACCAGGCCATCGGCGTGCTCGGCACCGGGCCTATGGCGGTGCACCAGACGTTGCTGTTCCGTCAATGGAGCGACGACATCACCCTTTTCACGCACACCATGCCGTCGCCCGGCAGCGCGGAGCTGGAGCAGTTCGCCGCGCGCGGCATCACCGTGGTGGACGGCGAAGTGGCGTCGGTGGAGACCGTCGACGATCGACTCGTCGGCGTGCGCATGCGCGACGGCCGGCTGGTCCACCGCGCGGCGCTCACGGTCATGAGCCGGATGTCGGCGCGCACCGATTTCCTTGCCGGACTCGGTCTGCGGCCGACGCAGCATCCGTCCGGTCTGGGCGAGCATCTCGTCGCGGACGCGATGGGCCGGGCCGAGGTGCCCGGCGTGTGGGTCGCGGGCAACGTCACCGATCTGTCCGCGCAGGTCGGCGGGGCCGCGGCGGCAGGCGCTTTCGCGGCCGCGCAGATCAACGCCGACCTCGTCACCGAGGACACCGAACGCGCGGTGGCGGCATATCGAAACACGTTCTCCGCCGAAAACGAGGCGCGCGTCAGCGAATTGGTGTCGGCCGATCGTCGGCACGGCATGTGATTCGGGAAAGACCGGCGGAGTGCTAGGCCTCGGGAATCGGAATCAGTTCCAGATGCTCGGCCATTTTGGGCGTCTTGCACGCACTCCGCCCGGTCACCAAATTCACCCCGCCCTTGTGCGAAACCAGGAATCTGCCGCACACACAGCGCATATAGCGCACCGCCCCGTGAGTAGAGACAAGCATCGGCGATGGCCAGGAGCAGGAGGGGCAGGCGGCGGACATGGGAGCTAAGCCTGGAGAGCGATCGACGGTATTGCAATCTTCATCGCGGCGTGGCGAATTATAATTGCTGCGCTTCGACCGGGCCCCAGCATGATTCAGGGAATTGGTGCTGGTTGTTCCGTGTGTTCGACGGTGGCGGGGATTCGGCGTGGGGTGCGGCGGATCGGGGTCCACCAGTTCGCGGGGCCCATGAGTTTGACGAGGGCCGGAACCAGAAGCATGCGCACAAGAGTGGCGTCGATCAGGAGCGCGATGATCATGCCGAGACCGAGGAAACGCATGGGCGTCAGCGGCGAGAGGGTGAATGCTCCGGTGACGATGACGAGCAAAGTTGCGGCGGCGGTGATCACGCGGGCGGTCTTGAGGGTGCCGATGCGGACCGACGCCGCGGTGTCGGCTCCGGCATTGTGGGCTTCGACCATGCGCGAGAGGAGGAAGACCTCGTAGTCGGTGGAGAGGCCGAAGACTACGGCGATGATGAGCACGAGCATGCCCGCGGCGAGCGGACCGGGGCTGATGCCGAGCAGGCTCGCCAGGTGACCGTCGTTGAAGATCCAGGTGAGGACGCCGAAGGTGGCGGCCAGGCTGAGGAACGCCATCAGTACGGCCTTGAGCGGCAACACGATCGAGCGGAAGGCCGCGAAGAGCAGCAGCACGGTCGCGGTGACCATGGCGAGGATCATCCAGGGCATGGCGTGCACGATCGACCGGACGCTGTCGACGGTGGCGGCGGTGTCGCCGCCGATCCGCAGGACGGTGCCGTCCGGCGGGGTGAGCGCGCGGATGTCTTGTACTGTGGCCGAAGCATTTTCGCTGCGGTCGGTCGCGGTGAGGAATGCGTGGAAGACGACGAAGTCATCGGCGCGGCCCACCTGGAGTACCTGTCGGACGCCGTCGACGTGACTCAGCGCGGTGCTCGCGGCATCGACCGCGGCGGACTGTGGCGGTCCGTCGGTCCCGTGCAGCACAGCGGTGACGCCGCTGCTCGCGGCGGGGAATCCGGCGGTGAGTTCCTCGACGGTGGTGCGCATCTCATTGCCCGCGGGCAACGCCCGATGATCGATGTCGCCGAGTTTCGCGCCGGTCAGCGGCGCGGCAAGCACCAGAAGCACCGCACCGACGACGATGGCGACCAGGCCCGGCCTGCGCAGCACGGCGTCCACCACCCGGCCCCAGAATCGCTCGGTCCGATCCTTGGTGCCCGCCTTGCCGATTCGGGCGCCGAACAGCGCGAGCATGGCGGGCAGCACGGTGAGCGAGAGTCCCGCGGCGAGCGCGACCGCGGCGATCGCGCCGAAACCCAGCGAGCGCAGCACGGCCTGCGGGAACACGAAGGTTCCGGCGAAGGCACAGATCAACAGCAGTGCGGAGAACGCAACGGTGCGACCGGCGGTGGCGCAGGTGCGTTCGATGGCGGACTCGACACTGCGGCCGCCGGCCAGTTCTTCGCGGAACCGGGTCACCAGGAACAGCCCGTAATCGATGGCCATGCCCAGCCCGAGCAGCGAGGCGATATTCACCGCGAACGTGCTGACTTCGGTGAATTCGGTGAGCACCCGGATGGTGCCCATCGCGCCGAGCACGGCGAGCACCCCGACCGCGACCGGCATCGACGCCGCGACCAGGCCGCCGAACACCAGCACGAGGATCAGCAAAGTCAGTGGCAGCGAGATGGATTCGGCGCGCACCAGATCGTGCTGGGACTGGCCGTTGATCTGGGTCGCCAGCGCGCTGTAGCCGGACAGCTTGGTGTCGATCCCCGGAACCTTCAGCGCCGCTTCGATATCCGGGTAGGCGGTGACGCGCCGGTTGTCATCGCCGGCGAGAAAGATCGCCGCCAGCGCCTGCCGGTTGTCGGCGGACTTCAGGAACTGTTTGCGCGGCGGGACGCTGTTCCAATAGGTTTCGATCGGACGCTGGAGCAGCGCCGGATCGATCCGGGCCAGCGACTGCTGAACGCGCGGGCCGATGTCGTCCAGGCGCTGGCCGTCGGGCGCGGTGTAGAGCGCGACCGCGTCGGGTGTCTGCGGACCGAAGTGGTCGCGGACCAGCCGGTCGACGGCCGCCGATTCACTGTGCGGGTCATTGAATCCGGCGGCGCTCACCTTGTCGGCGGTGTTCATGCCGAGCAGCCCGAACAGCAGCATCACCCCGACCACCACGGCGAGCACCGTGCGTGGCCGGGCGATGACGAACCGCGCCCAGCCGGTCATCGGACCGGCGAATCGTGCGGCGCCAGATCGGCTTCCAGCGTGGCGGCGATCTTGTCGAGCAGGGCCTCCAGCCGCGGCTCGATGCCTTCGCCGTTGCGACAGGACACCGTCAGGTCGATCTTCCCGCCCGATTCCATCATTCCGAACAGGAGCGGCATCGCCCCGCTGTGCTGGGGCAGCACCCGCATGGTGCTGGGCGTCCAGCCGGGCACGGCCATCTCGTCCAGGTCGAACTTGCCCATGTGGGACACGGTGGCCGACACCATGTTCCGGTTGAACCGGGCGCCGATCCAGTTGCTGACCCGCAGCACGGACCGGATCGCCGCGGGCGGAAACTTCGACAGGCCGCCGTTGTCGAGCTGGTTCAGTTCGGTCTTCTGCTGCAACCCGGTGCGCATGCGGGCGCTGACCGTTTCCCAGCTGTCGCCGGGCGCGACGTCGAGAAACAGTGGCAGCGCGAGGTTTCCGGTGGAGCGCAGCGCCGGATCGTGCCTGCGCAGGTCGACCGGAACCATGAAGCGGGACTTCGAGCCGGTCTCGGCGGCGAGGATCGCCGCGACCCGCGCGACCATGCCCTTGCCGGTGGCGTGAATGGTCCGGTGCCGCAACAACCAGCGCGACGCCGCCGGATCCTGCCGGCCACGTCCGGTCGGGGCCGGATAGGTGGGCAGCACCAGCGTCTGCTTGCCCGGCGCCCCGACCTGCGCCACCAGTTCGGCGTCGGAGATCGGGTCGGGCGCACCGACCGGAGCCGCGCCGCGCAGCGCGCGCAATACGTCGTCGACCCACATTCGCATGCCCATCCCATCCATCACTCCATGGAAGACACGGAACACGACGGCGGTTTGTTCACCGGTCAGCAGCAGCACCTCGGTGGTCCGATCGGGGGTGGGGCCGATCGGACTGTTGAGCACCTCGTCGTTTTCCAGCGTGGCGTAGTCGAGCGTCCAGCCCGGCACCACCCGGACCTTGGCCGGGACACCGCTGTCCACCCAGTACTTGCCGTCGCGGACCAGCCGCGCACCGGGATTCGCCGCGGACGCCACGTCCACGGCCCGCTGCACCGCGTCGGGGTCGAGGGTGCCGACGCCGTGCACGACCATGTGCATCAGGAACGGCGGCGACACCTCCCTGGTGAAGAAGTACAGGCGCTCCGTGGGCGAGATCTTCCGGCGAAAGACGGTGTCTGGGTTCATGATTGCCTCCGGTGACGACTGGGGGAGTGCTCAGCGCAGATGTCGGGTGAGTTCTTCGGCGCCGCCCTCGGTTTCGAGCCACGCGAGGAAGGTGGCCAGCCCGGTGTCCCGGTCCACGATCGGGGCGTAGCCGAAATCGCGGGTGGCGGCGGTGGTGTCGTAGGTCGCGCTGCGCGTCATCAGGGCGACGGCGTAGCGGGACAGCGGTGGCGACCAGCGGGTCGCGACGGCCGGTATGCGCCAGAGGGTTTCGATGACGTTCACCACGGCGTTGATCACCTTGGGGTTCGGCTTGCGGCTCGGCGGCGCGTAGCCGAGATCCGTCGCCACGGAACCGAGGAACTCCCAGACATTGGTCTTCTCGGCGTCGGCGACGAAATAGGCCTTGCCGCCCACCGCATCCGCGGCCGCCGCCTTGACGCACGCTTCGACGATGTTGTCGACGTGGCACAGCGACGCGTACACGGTGCGACCGAACGAGATGTCCGGCAGCGTGCCCGCGGCGGTCTTGCCGAGCAGGCGCACGATCGGACCGGACCGGTCGCCCGCGCCCCAGATTGCCCGCGGGCGCAGCGCGCAGGTGGTGAATCCCTCGGTGTTCGCGGCCAATACGGCGCGTTCGGCCGCGGCCTTGGTCTCCGAGTAGAGGTTCAAATAGCGCCGCGGGTAGGGGATCGACTCGTCGACGTCGAGCTGATCGCCGCCGTCGTAGTCCATCAACGCGCTCGGGCTGGAGATGAAGACGAAGCGGGACGCGCCGCCGCGGCGCGCGGCGTCCAGGAGCCGTTCGGTCGCCCGAACGTTCTCCGCCCAGAACTGTTCCCGGGTTCCGCGCTCGTCCACCCGTGCGGCGCTGTGGATCACGATGTCGACGCCGTTGGTCGCGGCGACCAGCGAGGCGGGGTCGGTCAGGTCGCCGTAGACCAGCTGCACCCGATCGGCGTCCGCGCCGAGGTCGGTCAGCTTGCTGGTGCGCCGCACCAGGATCGACACATCGTGCTCGCCGTCGCGGACCAGCCTGCGCACGAGCGCGCCGCCGAGGAACCCGGAGGCGCCGGTCACCAATACCTTTGTCATCGCGTCTCCTGCGTTCGCCACCAGGTCATTCCGAAGATCTGCGTCAGCACGGCCGTCTCGACGGGGGAGCGTCCCGAACCCTCGGCTGCCCGCAGCGCGGGCCGGATCTGCGCCGCGTGCACGACGATGCTGAGGAACGCGTCGATCCACCACGCGGCGCGCAGCAGCCGGTTCTGCGGCACCTGATCGGTCGCGACGGCGAGGACGCCACCGGCTAGATACAGCCAGCCGAGGACCGGAATCGCCCGCAGGGCCGTCGTTTTCCCGCTCATCCGCGCTTTCCGATCTGCTCGGCCGCCCACGGGGACAGCAGCTCGCGGCCGATCTTGGCGTTGTGCCGGATATCGACCGGGAACCCCGGGTGGCTCAGGAAATCGGCGATCGCGCGGGTGAGTTCGAATTCCTGCCCGCGGGCCCGCAGCGCGGCCCCGACCGCCGCGCCGTCGGCCTCCGGCTGCACCTCGAAACACAGCACGGGTCGCTGCGCGCCGCGCGCACCGACACCGACCAATGCCGTGCGGGCAACGCCGGCAACGGTATTGAAGATCTGCTCGACCTGGACCGTGAACATCGGTCCGTCGGCTGTCTCGACCCGCTGACTCTTGCGCCCGCAGAACCAGATTCGGCCCTCGTCGTCGATCCAGGCGAGATCGCCGGTGCGATGCCAGATCCGATCGCCGTCGACGATCTTGCCCTGCCGGTTCGCCTCCTCCGGCCAGTAGTAATGCGTGCTGACATTCGGACCCGCGACGACGAGTTCGCCGATGCCGCGCGAGTTCTCGAGCTCACCGGCCAGTTCGTGCACCCGCGCCCAGCTCGGGATCGCCGCGTCGGTGATCGCGATGACGCGAGCATCGATCTTGTCGGCGGGACGCCCGATGCAGGTGCCCTCGCCCTGGTGCGTGCGCTCCACCAGACCGCCGAACAGTTCCCGGGATTCGATGAGCGACATCGGCAATGCCTCGGTCGACCCGTAGCCGGCGAAGATCTGCACGTCCTCGGCCAGCACCTCGCGCAGCCCGGCGATGCACCAGTCCGGCACCGGCGCGCCACCGGAATAGATGCTGCTCAACGTCTTCAGCTCGGTCGGCTGCTGTTCCAGATGGCGCAGCAGCGGAATCAGCAGGGCGGGGGAGGCGAACATCGTCCGCACGCCGAACTTCTCGATCGCGTGCGCGACATGCGCCGGATCGGTGGAACCGACCTTGCTCGGGATCAACGGCGGTAGCACGCACCGGGATCCGAGCAGCAGATCGAGAATTCCGACCAGCGGCAACGTGATCAGCGAGGTCTCCGGCGCGACCTCGCCGCGCGCGGTGTGCACCTGGTCGATCATCGACGCCAGATTGCCGTGGGTCAGCTCGACCGCCTTGGCGGGTCCGGTACTGCCCGTGGTGAATCCGATGACGAGCACGTCGTCGGCGGGAGCGGGCACCCGCTGCGGTGCCGCGCCAGACGGCGTCCGGCCCCACGCCGCCAGGCGTTCGCCCCGCCAGAACCAGCGCTTGCCGACGGTCACCGTGGTGCGCACCTTGCGGAAGCTGCGCCGGAACAACACCCGCACGGCGTGCGCGGGCGGAATCCCGATGAACGCCTCGGCTTCGACCGCGCGCAGGCAGTGCACCATCTTGCGCAGCCCCATGCCCGGGTCGATCACCACGGGCACGGCGCCGATCTTCAACAGCCCGAACAGGATCGCGTACAGCTCCGGGCTCGGCAGCACCAGCACGATGGTGCGGGTGCCCGAGCCGACCCCGGCCGCGGTGAGCCGCTCGGCGATGGCCTCGGACCAGTCGTCGAGCTCGCGGTAGCTGACGTGCCGATAGGACGGGAGGTCACCCGACGCGGTCCCGTCGGGGTAGATGACCGCCTCTCGATCCGGTTCCGTGCGCGCGAACGCACGGAACCGGTCGATGGCCGCCCAGTAGGTCGCCGAGGTCACGCAGCCGCCCCGGCGAACGCGGGCAGCCGGTACAGCACCGCCGCCGCCGACGGGCCCGCGCCCGCCGCGACGAACAGCACGTGAGTGAAGTCCTTCAGGGTGTCCGCGACGACGGCCCGGTCGTAGGCCTGCGGCAGCGACGCGGTGTGCGGGTCGCCGTCGGTCAGATCCGGCGTACGCACCGAATCCTGTTCGATGCCAAGGACATCCGCGAGCCGCCTGGGGAACTCCGCGGTCGGCGTCGACGCGATGAGCGCGGTGCCGGCCAGGTCGGCGTGCTCGGCGAGCGCGGCCTTGGCGGCCTCGGTCGCCACGCTCAGCAACCGATCCTCGAAGTCCGGCTCCCGATCGACGGTCATCAGGCCGCGCCCGACGCTGCCCATGGTGGACAGGTCGACGTACGCCTCGACCACCGGGGTGCCCGCGCCGTTGACCGTGTGCACCGTGCCGAAGCCGTCCGGTTCGTCGGTGTGCTCGAGCAGCAGCGCGGCTCCCGAGGTGGAGTACGGGAAGTCGTCCGCGGCCGCGGTGCGGGTCATCGACGGGTGACCGTCACCGGAGACGATGAGCACGTGCTCGGCGCTGCCGGTCTCCAGCAGCGAGGTGGCGACCTGCACGGCGTTCAGCACGCCGGTCGCGCCATTCATCAGGTCGAAGGAGAAGGTCCGCGGGTCGTCCTTCGCGTACTCCAGGCCGATGCCGGCCGCCTTCTGGATCAGCGCGGACACGGCCGGTTCGACGGTGTTCTGGTCCCGGAAGACACCCGCGTTGATCAGCACGCCGACCTGATCGGGCCGGACCCCGGCCCGCTCCAGGCTCTGCTTCGCGGCCCGGCCGCTGTTCTCCACACTGCTTTGCGTTTCGCGGCTGATGCCGACGGATTTGATGCGCACGCCCATGGCTGACCTCAGACCTTCAGAGACGAGATGGTGGTGGACAGGAAGCCGGTCACGATGCCGGAGGCGGCCGGAATCATCAGCAGCTTCGAGCCCGCCGGGATGTTCTGGTCGCTGAGCTGATCGTGCAGGACGATGAAATGCGAAGTGGTGGAGGTGTTTCCGTACTTCTCGATGACCCGCAGATCCGGCGGCATCGGGGTGCCGAACTCGCGCTCGCAGATGGCGTTCATCCACGGAATGGCGGCCGCGCCGAACTGGTGGTGGATGACGTAGTCGAAGTTCTCGTCGGCGAAGGTGCGGCCCTGCGCCTGCAGGTAGTTGATCTGGCTGTTGGTGCCCAGCAGGAAGCGGTCTTCGTTGTGCATTTTGCGGTTATCGGTGTACAGCGCAACACCCTGGCTCTTGTCGCTGGGCATGCCGAGACACAGCTGCGAGTACTCCGCGGCGGTCATCATCTCGATGTAGTGGATCTTGTCGTTGTCGTCGACGGCCTCGTCGAGCACGACCGCGGCGCCCGAGTCGCCCACCGACAGCGACGCGAACTGCAGATCGTATTTCTCCGAAATCTCGGCCACCGCGGTGTCGGCGATCGGAGTAATGGCCTCACCGCTGACCACCATGCCGTTGCGCACCGCACCCGAGCGGATCATCCGGTCCAGAATGTAAGTGCCGGTGAGCATTCCGGCGCACGCGTTCGATACATCGAACGTAATGGCGTTCGGTGCGCCGATAAGACGGCTTATCGAACCCGCGAAGGATGGCTCCATGTACATGCGGGTGGCGTGGTTGCTCCGCGTGATGGAGGTGGAGATGATGACGTCGAGCTCGCTCGCGTCGTACCGCGACCTGGACAGACAGTCCTCGGCGGCCTTCATGGCGATCGCGAAGGAGTCCTCGTAGCTGTCCGGGTTCGTGTCGTGCACCCGGCGTTCCTGCACTCCGGTAATTTTTTCGAGATCGAAAGACGGGGGTTCCTTCAGCCGGGAGAGCAGCTCCTGGGTGGTGACGATATTCGAAGGCAGATAGGCGCCGATGGATTCGAATCGAGAATGCGACACGCGCGCTCCTGGAAATCGTGGAAAGAAAACGGTTCCGGATCGTCTCTGATCTTCGGTGCGACGGACACTACCCGACGGTAACTACGAACGCCTATGGCTCGGATGTTGGGGTGAGCGACAGTGTGAGAGTAGGTGTTCCGTGAGGTATCACTAACTGGTGACCGACTGGCTATGGAGGGTGAACAGTGCCGCTCCGGCACGAATTTTGCGGGTCGCCAATGGTTTTCGGGTCTGGTGTGCGGAGGCTCGGCGGCGTTGTGCATAACGACGCCGAGACGGACTGGCGAATATTCAGCTAACGAAATGTTCGCGGTGGAGAACGGGTGGCGCGCCGTCGTGATGTGAGTGAGTTCACTGCGAGTCGGGCAATTGGATACCGTCCGGTTTCGCTCGGCGCATCCTTCTCGTGTAGCGCTTAACTACGTTGTGGCCGAACGGAATCCGCGCAAAGCGGGCGGTATCAATGCGGCAGATACATCCCACGATTTATCCGGCTGCGCGGGCGCAACTGTCTGGGTCGTAGGCTGGGCACGCACCCCGCCTAGCCGAGGAGACAGCGATGACAACCGCTACCGAGCACATCGATGTGCTCATTGTCGGGGCCGGACTGTCCGGCGTCGGCGCGGCCTATCAATTGCAGCGAGCGTTCCCGCACCGGACCTACGCGATCCTGGAGGGGCGCGCGGCGCTCGGCGGGACCTGGGATCTGTTCCGCTACCCCGGAATTCGCTCCGACTCCGACATGTACACCCTCGGCTACCGGTTCAAGCCGTGGCTGGGGGAGAAGTCGATCGCCGACGGCGACACCATCCTCGACTACGTCCGGGAGACGGCCGCGGAGAACGGCATCGATCGCCACATCCGGTTCCGGCACCGGGTGCTGCGCGCCGAATGGTCCTCGGTGGACAACCGCTGGACCGTGACGGCCGAGCGCACCGACACCGGCGAAACCGTCACGCTCACCGCCGGTTTCCTGTTCTCCTGCTCCGGCTACTACCGCTACGACGAGCCCTATGTACCGGAGTTCGCCGGCGTCGACCGCTTCACCGGGCCGGTGGTGCATCCCCAGTCCTGGCCCGCGGACCTGGATTACGCGAACAAGAAGGTGGTGGTGATCGGCAGCGGCGCGACCGCGGTCACCCTCGGACCGGCGCTGACCGAGCAGGGCGCGCACGTCACCATGCTGCAGCGCAGCCCGAGCTATATCGTCTCCCGGCCCGCCCGGGACAAGATCGCGATGAAGGTGCGCCGCTATCTGTCCCCGCGCGCGGCCTACGCGGTGGTCCGGGCCAAGAACGTGGCCTTCACGACGACGATGTACGAACTGAGCCAACGTTATCCGGCCTGGATGCGCGAACGCATCCGCGGCCTGCAGCAGCGCTGGCTGCCGCCGGGCTACGACATCGACACGCATTTCACGCCCCGCTACGACCCGTGGGATCAGCGACTCTGCCTGACCCCCAACAACGATTTCTTCCGGGCCATCCGCAAGGACAAGCTGGAGATCGTCACCGACCGGATCGAGACGTTCACCGAGACCGGCTTGCGCCTGGCCTCCGGCGCGACGCTGGACGCCGACATCATCGTCACCGCAACGGGATTGAACCTGCTCGCGTTCGGCGGCATGGATATCGTGGTGGACGGCCAGCCGGTGCAGCTGTCGGAACGCATGGCCTACAAGGCGATGATGCTCTCGGACGTGCCGAACTTCGCCTACATCATCGGCTACACCAACGCCTCGTGGACGCTGAAGGCGGATCTGGTGTCCGAGTACGTGGTTCGGTTGCTCCGGCACATGGACCGGCGCGGGTACGTGCGCTGCATGCCGGTGGGTGATCCGTCGGTCGGCGCCGAATCGTTGTTCGCCGACTTCAATCCCGGCTATGTGCTGCGCTCGGCGAGCGAGTTCCCGATCCAGGGCGATCGTGCGCCGTGGCGGTTGCGGATGAACTATCTGCGTGACCTGGTCACGCTGCGGCACGGATCGGTCACCGACGACGCGATCAGTTTCGGCAAGGCCGGGCGCCCTGCGCCGGTGGCGGTGCCGGACTAGGCCTCGGTGATCACCGAAGAACGGGCGCGGGCAATGTGTTCCAGCACGGTCGCGGCGTGCTCGTCGAATCGGGCACGGGGGACCGGGATCTCACCGTCCAGCCAGGGCCGGTAGAGGTAGGCGAGGGCGCCGAAGATGGCGCTGGCGTTGAGCGCGTTGTCGTGTTCGTCGGGTGGGGCGTTCGAGTAGTCGCCGGCGCTGATCGTCAATGCGATCGGCGCCGTGAATAATCCGATGAGTTCGTTGGCGCGGGGCATCAGCACCGGGGTGGCCTGCGATTCGACGAACATGATCCGGCCGCGCCGGCGATCCTCGACCAGGTAGTCGGTGAAGACGCCGACCAGGTGCCGGAACATGGCGTCGCGTTCGATCGGCGCGGTGGGCAACGCGTCGAGCAGCCGGTCGCGCGCGCCGAGGACGACGGCGTCCAGCACGGTGGTGAGCAGCGCGTCCAGGTTCGCGAAGCTCTCGTAGAAATAGCGTTCGGTGAGCCCGGCCTGCCGGCACACGCCGCGCATGGACGTCTCGGCGGCGCCGACGGTGGCCATCAGTTCGGTGCAGGCCTCGATGAGCTGCTCCCGGCGTCCGGCGACCCGATCGGCGGGGGACCGTCCGCGCCAGCGGCGCATGCCGGGGATGGACCCGTCGTCTTCGGCGACCATCCCGCCATCTTCGCACAGGCCGGGTATTGACATCGGGTGATGTTGACAGCGTCTGATGTCATCAATAGATTGCCAACATGCTGGGCTTCGTTGCCGGTGCTGGGCTTCGCCGATCAGAGATGAGGGATGCGAGATGGGCTCCACGGTCTGTACCGATCAGGCGCACGCGGTCGAGTGACGGCCGTCGAGGAAGGGTATCGGGCGGGTTCCGGGCTGCGGATGATGGCCTCGGCCGACGCGCACAAGCGAGTACTCGGAGAAGCTGATGCGCCGCAGTCACTTTCGATGCGGCAGGTCGTCGTCGATCGGATCGAGCCGGAGGCTGACGGGGTTGTCAGCCTGATCTTGACCGATCCGGACGGCGTGCGGTTGCCCGCATGGACGCCCGGCGCCCACCTCGACGTGGTTCTGCCCTCGGGCAGGCGGCGGCAGTATTCGTTGAACAGTGATCCGGCCGATCACGGGCGATACCGAATTGCCGTGCGCCACATCGCCGATGGCAGTGGCGGATCGAGCGAGATCCACGAGCGATTGCGGGCCGGGGATCGGTTGTCGGTGCGTGCGGTGCGCAACACCTTTCCGTTCAGCGCGGCCCAGCAGTACCTGTTCGTCGCCGGCGGCATCGGCATCGCGCCGATCCTGTCCCTCGTCCACGCCGCCGAACGCGCCGGAACACCTTGGCGGCTCATGTATTTCGGCCGTTCCCGGGCCCGGATGCCGTTCCTGTGCGAACTGGCGCGGCTGACCGGCGGCGACGTGGTGGTCCGGCCGGACGACGAGTTCGGCCGGCCGAACCCGCGGATGATCTTCGAGCAGACCCCGACCGGCGCGACCGTATACGTCTGCGCCCCACCGTCGTTGGCCGAGTCCGCGCGACAGGTGCTGTCGCTGCACGATCCGACGGCGTCGCTGTACACCGAGCGTTTCGCGCCGGTGTCCTGAAACCTGTGGACTCGGCGACCAACGTCGTTCGCCGGGTTCGCGGGTCAGCGCTCCGCTGACCCCGCCGCGATCACACCGGGAAGATGCCGGGCAGCCGCATCGCGTATTCGAGGTCGGTGCGGGTGCCGAGCGTGGTCAGCAGCACGCGGATCATCGTAAGCCGGCCCGCGGCAACCGTTTCCGGGTCCGGTTCGCTGCCGGGGTCGGTGCCCGCGGAGATGCGGTAGACGATGTACTCGCACACGTGCAGTGCGGCATCGAGATCCAGCGGGCTGGGGACCGGGCGGCCGAGTTCGGTGAATCTCTCGCGGACGAGCGCGCGGATATCGTCCAGTGCGCGTTCGCGATACGCCGAGACCGGCGAGCCGGGGTCGTGCAGTTCGGCGAACAGCGGGCGCAGCATGGCGCCGTGGCCGCCGGCCCAGTCGAGGTAGGCGTCGATCAGCCGGATGCCGAGGTCGACGGGTTCGTCGGTGCCGATGAGGGCCAGCCGGATGCCGTCGACCAGGCCGTCGTTGGAGGTGTTGAGCAGTACGTGCAGCGGCTCGGTCGCGTTGCCGAAGTAGCGGTAGAAGGTGGGGCGGGCCAGGCCGGCCTGCTCGATGATCTGCGCGACGTTCAATCCGCGCGATCCGTGGCGGGTGAACACCTCGGCGGTGGCGAGCACGATCCGGGCGCGGACCTCCTCGGCCTGCTCCTGCGTCTGCGGCGGCCGGCCGCGCCGCGTGGTCGCCTCGGTCATCGCGCCTCGGGGACATGGTGCCGGCTCACAGCGAAGCGCCGGTCATGTCTGTGTTCCATGACGAAGAGCTTGACACGAGGTGTGGCACGCCTATTAATCTAACACTAGTGTTCAGTTAAAGGCGGATGCGCTTCCGGCTCGTCCGACCGTCCAATGAGAGGGCCGACAATGACGACCGCCTCCCAGCTCGCCGCCGCCGACGCGTTGCCATCGTCGCTGGTGGAGCCGTTGCTCGCCCGGGCGGTCGCGGGTGGTGCGCCCGCGGTCGAGGTGTTCGCGCCGGCCACCGGGCGCAAGATCGCGGACCTGCCGCAGTCCTCGGTCGACGACATCGACCGGGCCTTCGCGACGGCGCGCGCGGCACAGCAGGAGTGGGCCCGCCGCCCGATCCGCGAGCGCGCCGCGGTGCTGCGCCGCTTCCACGACATCGTGCTCGCCGAGCAGGACACCATCCTCGACATCGTGCAGACCGAGACCGGCAAGTCGCGCGCACACGCCTTCGACGAGGTCGGCGATGTCGCGGTCAACGCCAGGTACTACGCGCAGGTCGCGGCGAAACTGCTGGCCACCCGCAAGCCGCGCGGCGTGCTGCCGGTGCTCACCCAGGTCGACGTGCGACACCGGCCGAAGGGCGTGGTCGCGGTGATCTCGCCGTGGAACTACCCGCTCGCGCTGGCCGCCTCCGACGCGCTGCCCGCCCTGGTCGCGGGCAACGCGGTGGTCGCGCGCCCGGACAACCAGACCGCGATCACCGCGCTCTGGGCCATCGACGCCGCCGAACGCGCCGGCCTGCCGAAGGGGTTGTGGCAGGCCGTGCTCGGGCGCGGTTCGGTGATCGGCCACGAGGTGATCGGCCGCGCGGACTACGTCGACTACACCGGTTCCAGCGCGACCGGCCGCACCATCGCGCAGCAGGCGGGCGAGCGGCTCATCGGCTACTCGCTCGAACTCGGCGGCAAGAACCCCCTGGTGGTGCTCGCCGACGCGGACGTGTCCAGGGCCGCAAAGATCGCCATTCGCGCCTGCTTCGCCTCGGCCGGGCAGCTGTGCGAATCGATGGAGCGAATCTATGTGCACGACAAGGTGTATGACCAGTTCGTCGCCGAATTCATCGAGCAGGTCAAGGGAATCGAGCTCGGCGGCGGGCTGAACTACGACAACGACATGGGCTCGCTGACCTTTCCGCGCCAATTGGACACGGTCCGTTCGCATGTCGACGACGCGGTGGCCAAGGGCGCGACGGTGCTGGCCGGCGGCAAGCACCGGCCCGACCTCGGCCCGTACTTCTACGAGCCGACCGTGCTGAGTGGGGTGCGGCCCGGCATGACGGTGTACCGCGAGGAGACCTTCGGCCCGGTCGTGTCGATCTACCGGGTCGGCAGCGACGACGAGGCGGTCGAGCAGGCCAACGACACCGCCTACGGCCTCAACGCCAGCGTCTGGACCAAGGACATCGGCCGTGGTCGCGAGGTCGCGGCGCGGATCAACGCCGGTTCGGTGAACGTGAACGAGGGCTTCATCGCGGCCTGGGGCAGCGCCGACGCGCCGTCCGGCGGGCTCGGCATCTCCGGCACCGGGCGCAGGCACGGCGCCGAGGGCCTGCTGAAATACATCGACACCCAGACCATCGCGGTGCAGCGGGTGCTGCCGATCGCGCCGCTGCCCGGCATGTCCGAGGAGCTGTGGGCCAAGACCATGACGTTCTACTTCGGGGTCATGAAAAAGCTACGGCAGAAGTAACTTCCAGCGGAATCGACAGGGATAGGGACGGATGAAACTCGACACGGTTGCGGGCAAGAAGGTGCTCGTCACGGGCGCCGCGATGGGCCTGGGCAAGCTGTTCGCCGAGCGGGCGGTGCGCGAGGGCGCGGCCGCTGTGGTGCTGTGGGACATCAACGAGCTCGCGCTGAAGGAAACCGCCGCGGAGCTGACCGGTCTCGGCGGCACCATCCATCACTTCGTGGTCGACGTGTCCGCGCCGGACGCCATCGCCGAGGCGGCGGAATCGGTCCGCGCCGAGGTCGGCGCGATCGACATCCTGGTCAACAACGCGGGCATCGTCCGGGGCAACAGCTACTTCTGGGACACGGAGAATCGCGGCGACATCGAGAAGACGATGGCGATCAACGCGCACGCGCCGATGTACGTCACCCTCGAATTCCTGCCCGCGATGGTGGCCGGTTCGGCCGAGGCGCGGGTGCTGACCATCGCGTCGTCGGCCGGTCTGGTGTCGAATCCGCGGATGAGCGTGTACGCCGCGTCCAAGTGGGCGGCGCTCGGTTGGTCGGATTCGGTGCGCATCGAGCTGGAGCAGGCGGGGCACGAGCACGTCAAGGTGACCACGGTCTGCCCGACCTACATCAACACCGGAATGTTCGACGGCGCAAAGGGATTCCTGTTCACGCCGATCCTGGAGCAGGACGAGGTGGTCGACACCTCGTGGCGCGCGATGAAGAACGGCACGCCGCTGGTGATCCTGCCGTGGACGTCGCGGCTGAACAAGGCGTTGTCCGGCATCCTGCCGATCAAATTGCGCGATCTGTTCCTCAATACCGTCGGCGTGTACCACTCGATGGACGAGTTCACCGGTCGCAAGAAGTAGGGACTAGCGGGCGGGTCTGGTGCCGATGACGACGGTGGCGTAGTCCTCGTCGGATTCGGCGATCCGGCCCGCGAGTCCGTGTTCGGCCAGCACGTCGAGGGCGATCGGGGCCTGCGTCTCGCTGGATTCGATCAGCAGGTGGCCGCCGGGGGCGAGCCAGGTCCGGGCGTCCGCGGCGACCCGGCGGAAGATGTCCAGGCCGTCCGGCCCGCCGTCGAGGGCGGTGCGCGGTTCGTGGTCGCGGGCTTCCGGCGGCATCCGCTCGATCATGCCGGACGGGACGTACGGGGTGTTGGCGAGCAGGATGTCGATGCAGCCGTGCAGTTCCTCGGGCAGTGGTTCGAAGAGATCGCCCTGATAGACCGGTGCGCCGATCGGCGTGAGGTTGCGGCGAGCGCACTCGACGGCCACGGGGTCGATATCGGCGGCGGCGAGGGTCACGAGGGTGTGCTCGGCGGTCAGCATCGTGGCCAGTGCGAGACCCAATGCGCCTGAGCCGCAACATAAATCGACGACCATCGAATGACGGTTGCGGGCGCGGACCAGATCCGCGGCGGCTTCGACGAGAAAAGCAGTGCGCTGGCGTGGCACGAATACGCCCGGCGCCACGGCGACCCGTAGGCCGTGGAATTCGGCCCAGCCGAGCAGGTGTTCCAGGGGCGTGCCGGCTACCCGCTGCGCCACCAGGGCGTTCAGGTCTACGCCGGTTTCCGCGGCGGCGGCGATGAGCAGGCGGGCCTCGTCCTCGGCGAAGACGCATCCCGCTGCGCGTAAGACCTCGACCACCTCGGTGCTAACTGCCATCACCCGCACATACTGCCGTGCGCGGCTGCCGTCGAGCCACTGGATTTTCCGGCGTCGCCGGTCGCGGCGACTGCGCATCCGGGATCCGCACGGTCGCGCGGATCCCGGATGCGGGCGCTGAACTCAGCGCGAAGTGTCCAACTCGAACGTTCGGGTGGCGTCGAGATAGATGCCGCGCTGGGACTGCCGGGCCGGCGGCGGCAGCTGGGAGACCAGCTGTTCCAGCGACGTGGTCGCGCCGACCACCTGGGTGCCCGCCACGATGAAATCGGCGACCGCGCGCCGGATATGGTTGGGCGAGGTGACCACGACCGCGCTGGTCGCGCCGACCTCCCGCAGCTTCTGCGTGCCGAACAGCGCGTTCTGCACGGTCGATCCGGCCCGGCCCTCCACGCTGATCCGGTTCGGCGGCACGCCGTGCCCGATCAGCCAGCCCGCCATCGCGTCCGCCTCGGTGATGCCGTTCTGCGGGTTGCCGCCGGTCACCACGATGGGGGACAGGGGAGCGGCGATCGATTGCAGCCAGGCCGCGGTCAGCCGGTTCACCAGCTCGGGGCGCAGTGCGCCGTCGGGCAGCAGGCCGTAACCGAGGACGACGATGCCGGTCTGCGGACCGATCAGCGCGGGCAGCGGATTCGGCAGGGTGCCGACGGCCGCGCCGATGGCGTTGAGCACGTTGGTCGTGCCGGCCGCCATGCCCGGGTCGACGACGTTGAGCCGGGCCATCGCGTCGGCGAGCGCCGGTAGGTCACCCGCATAGTGCGACCAGATGGCCTGTAGCGAGAGAGCGTCGGCGTCGCCGGGGTCGGCGCCGATCAGGTTACGCAGGTCGGCGCGGCCGGCGACATCGTTGCCGTCGGTGAAGTTGCGCTGGGCGGAGTTGTAGAGGGCGTCGGTCTCACCGGCGTGCGCCGGGACGGCGGCCAGTCCGGTGACGATGGTGGCCGCGAACAGGGACGCCGCCAGATGTTTCCAGTGCCTCGATATCTTCACTACAGTCGACACCTTTCCGCGAAAATGCTGTGGGCATAGAACGGGTAGGGCACGTGCTGGCAGTTAGCCGTGGGCAAGCATGATCACGATACGGCGGCGTGATCTGGAAATCGCGTATTTGCCGGGTGGATTCTGCGGCTTATTTGCGGCATCGGGACAAACCGGGCGCGGCTCGTCGGGCGCGGTCACCGCGTCGCGCGGCCGCCCCGATAAGGTGTGACAACGTGGATACCGTTTCGCTGACCGGCAAGGAACTCGCCGCCGCCATCAACGCCGACACCAAACAACGTGCCGCCGCGCGCGCCGAGGCGGGCGCCGCGCCGCGCCTGGCCCTGATCGTGGCCAACGACGACCCGGCCAGCGCCTGGTATGTGAACTCGCTGCGCAAGGCCGCCGAGCGTCTCGGAATCGCTTGCGACACCGTCGATCTCGGCGCCGACGCGAGCGTGGACACGATCCGCGCGGAACTCGCGGCGCGCAGCGCGGACCGCGCGACCGACGGCATCATGTTGCAGACGCCGCTGCCGGCCGGCATCACCCTCGAAGACGTCAGCTCGGCGATCGCCGCGACCAAGGACGTCGACGGTGTGAGCCCGCTGTCGCTCGGACTGCTCGCCTCCGGGCTCGACGGATTCGTCGCCGCGACGTCCGAAGCGGTGGTCGAGTTGCTGAAGCAGCACGAGATTCCGCTGTCCGGTCGGCATGTCGCGGTCGTCGGGCGGTCCAACGTGGTCGGCAAGCCGCTCGCGCAGCTGCTGCTCGCCGAAAACGCCACTGTCACAATCTGTCACTCGCGGACCACCGACCTGCCCGCCGTCACGTCGGCCGCGGATGTCGTCGTCGCCGCGGCGGGCCGCATCGGCCTGGTCACCGGCAAGCATGTGCGCGAAGGCGCGGTCGTCGTCGATGTCGGCACCAACGAGGCCGCGGACGGCAGCATCGTCGGCGACGTCGATGCCGATTCGGTACGCGGCAAGGCCGCCGCGCTGAGCCCGGTCCCCGGCGGGATCGGTCCCGTCACCACGGCTCTGCTCATGCGGCACGTCGTCGTCGCCGCGGAAAAAGCCGCGAACTAGACGATCCGCGGAGTTCAGCTCCGCTACGCCAACGGCCGGTCCGGGCCAGCATCGCGACCCCGGACCGGCCGTCGTTGTTTCCGGCCCGCGCCGCAACTAGCGTATTTCGGCTATCTCCGTTCGTCGCGTCTGCGAAACTCTTGTGCGTCAGGTCACAGCATGAGTAGCATGCCACTCATCAAGTGAGACATGTTACTGATCTAGGTGGCATGCCATCGCAGCTTGTGGCTCTGTGCTGTGGAGGAAAGAAGATGGACCGTGCGATCCCCCGTACCGAGGGGGAAGTTATGCAGGCGAACGCAATCCGGAAGATCACCCGCCGGGTGGTGCCGTTGCTGGTGATCGGCTACATCGTTAGCTATATCGACCGGATCAACGTCAGCTTCGCCAAGTTCGGGATGGAGGAGACGTTCGGCATGAGCGCGACCCAGTACGGGTTCGTGGCCGGCATCTTCTTCGTCGGATACGTGCTGGCCGAGGTGCCGAGCAACATCATCATGACCAAGGTGGGCGCCCGGATCTGGCTCAGCCGGATCCTGGTCACCTGGGGCATCATCGCCGCGCTGACCGCGTTCGCGACCAGCGTCGAGATGGTCTACGTGCTGCGCTTCCTGCTCGGCGTCGCGGAGGCGGGCTTCTTCCCCGGCATCATCGTCTATCTTGCCCGGTGGTACCCGAATGCCCAGCGCACCAAGGTGATTGCCACGGTGATGGTGGCGATCCCGGTGGCCAGCGTGCTCGGCAGTCCGCTCAACGGATGGATCCTCGACACGTTCGACGGTGCACTCGGAATGGACGGCTGGCGCTGGATCTTCATCGTCGGCGGCGTGCCCGCGATAGTGCTCGGCGTGGTGTTCTTCTTGTTCCTCACCGAATCGCCGGAAAAGGCGATGTGGCTCGACGAGACCGAGCGTGCGTGGTTGAAGGAGACCCTGGACGCGGAGAACGCCGAACGCGCGCAGACCGCGCCGGCCGGTCACCTCGCGGCGCTGCGGGACAAGCGGGTGATCGCCCTGTGCCTGGCCTACTTCCTGCTGCTGTGCGGGGCATATCCGCTGGCCTACTGGATGCCGTCGGTGGTCAAGGAGGTCGGGCACGGGCTGACCAGCTTCCAGATCGGCTGGCTCTCGGCGATCCCGTTCCTGCTCGCCGCGGTCGGGATGTACATCACCGGGCGGCTGGTGCGCAACGACCGTTCGTCGCGGCCGGTGCTGATCGCGCTGGCCATCTCGGTGGTCGCGTTCACCGTGACGGCGTTCGCGCTCGGCTCGCCGCTGCTGGCGTTCACCGCGATCACCGTGGCGACGATGGCCGCGCAGACCGCGAAACCGCTGTTCTGGGCGGTGCCCACGGCCTACCTGGCCGGTGCGGGCGCGGCCAGCGGCATCGCGCTGATCAACTCGCTCGGCAACGCGGCCGGGTTCGTCAGCCCGTACGCGTTCGGCTGGATCAAGGACGCGTCCGGCGGGCACACCAGCTTCGCGATCGCGGTGATGATCTTGGCCAACGTCGGCGCGCTGGTCGTGGTCGGCGCCATCGCCGTGCGGACGCGGGCCCGCCGCGCCGCGGCGGTACCCGCTCCCTGAGCGGCTATGCTGGGGAATCGCCCGAGGTCGGTGTGCCACGGGCGATTTCCGTTTGCTTCGCTCCATGAAGAGGTGCCTTGTCGCAGGACGCGGTTGACAGCAAGTCCGAGCAGATCGCTGCCGAGATCCGGGACGCGATCCGGCAAGGGCGGCTCGAGCGCGGCATCCTCTACTCGTCGCGGGAACTGGGCGAACGGTTCGGGGCCTCGCGGACGCCGGTGCGGGAGGCCTTGCTGAAGCTGGCCGATCTGGGCCTGGTCAAGATCGAACGCAACCGCGGCGCCCGGGTGCTCGGGCAGGACGGTCGCGGCATCGTCGACCTGTGCAGCCTGCGCGTGCTGCTCGAACCGCCGGCCTGCCGCAGCGCCGCCGCGGTGATGACCAGCCGCGACGACGAAGCCATGCTGACCGAATACCGGATCATGGAGCGCACGGCCGACGGTGGCGCCGAATACTTCGCCGCCGATGAGCGGCTGCACGAACTGATCCTGCAGGCCAGCGGCAATCGCCGGCTGGCCAAGTTCGTCAACGAGCTGCGCCAGACGCTGGCCCTCGACGGCAGGCACAGCGTGCCGCGCTACCAGCCGGTGGAGACCGCGCTGAAGGACCACTGGGACATCATCGACGCGCTGCGCAAGCGCGACGGGGTCGGCGCCGAGCGCGCGATGCGCAAGCACCTGGTGCGTTCCGGTGATCTGCTCGTCGCGCACAGCAGCGACGACAACCGCGGCCTGGTCGCGGAATGGCGGCGCTGGGTCTCGGTGTCGGTGCCCGAGGGCGACCAAGTCACCTACTGACCGTCCTGTTCCACACTGGACAGGTGTCACTCATATTCGAGTGTTGCATGCTACTAACGATGAGTAGTATGTTGCAGACACCAAGGGGCTGCGATCGGCAGCCGGTCCGGCGAAGGGACATTCGGTGAATTCCAACTCGTATGCGACGTCCGTCGCCAGAGGCATCTGGGCGGCGGAGGTCGATCTGGTCGGGTACGTGCCATCGGTCAGCGTGGCGCCCGTCATCACGGCGCTGGTGGAGAGCAGCGGCGGCGCGGCGGGCATCTCGGAGCGGGTGTTCCCGCTCTCCAGGGAAGAGGAGGCGGCCGGCCTGATCGGCGCGCTGCCGCTGACCGGGAAGCTCGGCGCGATCGTCATGCAGGACAACGGTTTCGGCAATGCGCTGACCGCGCTGACCACGTTCAACGTGGCCTACCACCTGCCGATGCTGATCGTCGCGAACACCCGCGGCGGGCTCGGCGAGTACAACTCGATGATCCACACGTTCAGCCAGCACGTGCCGCGCATGCTCGACCAGTTCGGCATCCAGACCTTCCAGATCGACCGGCGCAGCGGCCCCGAGGACTGGGAATCGGTGGTGACCGAGGCCGGGGTGCACGCCCGCATGACTTTCCGCCCGGTGGTGGTGCTCGCGCACTTCTGGGCGACCGACGGTAAGGCGGCTTGATCGTGAAACGCATCGACGCACTGCGCATCATCGCCACCCACACGACCGATCTGCCGGTGGTGGTGACCTGTGCCGCGTCCAGCCGGGAGCTGGCGGCGGTGGCGGACCGCCCGAACAACCTGTATCTGCTCGACGCGATGGGGCTGGCCGGTTCGGTGGCCACCGGGGTCGCGCTGGGGATCGCGGACACCGACGTGCCGAAGGTGGTGGCGATCGAGGGCGACGGGTCGCTGCTGATGAACCCGAATGTGCTTCCGACAGCGGGCTTTCTGCGGCCGGCGAAGCTGGTGATGGTGCTGCTGGACAACGGCGTGTACGGCGCTACCGCGAACCTGCCGACCTACGGTTCGCGAATCGACCTGGGCGAGTTGGCTGCCGCGGCAGGCTGGACCGTGCGGCGCGCGGCCGACCCGGAAGAACTCGGAGAACGGTTGACCGAGGTGCTGGCCCTCGACGGCCCGGTGTTCCTGCATGTGCGCATCGCGGTGGGCAACGCCACCGGCGTGCCGAAGCTGCTGGAGAACCCGGTGATCCTCGGCCGGCGCTTCCAGGACTGGCTGGCCGCGCGATCCACGGTGCAGGCGGGCCGATGATCACCACGATCAACCCGGTCGACGGAAGTCCTATCGAGACATACTCTTTCACTCCCGATCATCAGCTGTCGGCGCTGTTGAACCGGGCCGTCGCCGCTGCCCGCCGGGCGGTCGACGAGCCGTTCGCGGACCGTGCCGATCGGCTGCGGCTGCTGGCCGCCCGGCTGCGCTCGGACTCGCCGACACTGGCGGCGCTGATCACCACCGAGATGGGCAAGCCGATCGGCCAGGCGATCGCCGAGATCGAGAAGTGCGCGCTCACCTGTGACTACTACGCCGATCGCGTCGCGGATCTCGTTGCGCCGCAAGCGGTCGACGTCTTCCCCGACGGCGGGCAGATCCGAACCCGGCCGCTCGGCGTCGTTCTGGCGATCATGCCGTGGAACTATCCGTTCTGGCAGGTGTTCCGGTCGATGCTGCCCGCGATCGCGATCGGGAACACGGTGCTGCTCAAGCACGCCGACAATGTCACCGGCTGCGCGCTGGCCGTGCAGCGGCTGTTCGACGAGGTGTGCGGCACGGGCGTGCTGACCACCGTGCTGTTGCCGCCGGATCGGATCGGGCCGCTGATCGATGATCCGCGGATCGCGGCGGTGGCGTTCACCGGCAGCAACCGGGTCGGGGCGATCGTCGGGGCCCGGGCCGGTCGCGCGGTCAAGAAGGTGGTGCTGGAACTCGGCGGGTCCGATCCGTTCATCGTGCTGTCCGATGCCGAGGTGGGCGACGCGGCCGCCGCCGCCGTGCGTTCCCGGTTCCTCAATGCCGGGCAGAGCTGTATCGCCGCGAAGCGAATCATCGTCGAGCGGAACATCTTTCCCGAGTTCGCCGAGGCGATGGTGGCCGAACTCGGCAAGCTGGTCGTCGGCGATCCGGCCTTGCCGGGCACCGATATCGGCCCGATGGCGCGCGCCGATCTGCGCGACGAGTTGCGCAGGCAGCTGCACGCGACGGTCGCCGCCGGCGCCGAGGTATTGGTCGGCGGCGCAGGCGATTCCGGTCCGGGCGCGTGGTTCACGCCGACCATCGTCGAGGTGCCCGACACGTATTCCGTTGCGTTCCAGGAGGAAACGTTCGGCCCGCTCGGCGCGCTGCTGCCGGTCGGCTCGGCGGCCGCCGCCCTGACCGCCGCCAACGCCTCCGCCTACGGCCTGAGCTGCTCGATCTGGGGTCGTGACCTCGGCCGGGTCGAGCAACTCGCGGCCAATGTCGCGGCCGGCTCCGTCTTCGTCAACCGCATCTCCGAATCCGACCCGCGCCTGCCCGTCGGCGGGGTCAAAGCCAGCGGGCACGGCCGCGAGCTGAGCAGCTACGGCGCCACGGAATTCGCCAACATCCAGGCGGTACGCACCGCCCCATCCGCGAGGAGCAGTCGATGACCATCACCCGAATCTCAGCCCGCGTGGTCGGCATCCCGGTCGACAAGCCGACCCGAATGTCCAACCGCGACTTGACCGATCGGCACTACGTCCTGGTCGAGGTCACCGACGACACCGGTGCGACCGGCCTCGGCTACACCTACGCCGGCACCAGCGGCGGCGCGCTGACCAAGTGCGCGGTCGACGACGTGCTCGCGCCGGTCTATCTCGGCGCCGACCACAACGACGTGTACGGACTGTGGAGCCTGGCCTACCAGGAGGCGCTGCTCGCGGGCCGCCGCGGCGCCGTGCTGCGGGCCCTGTCGGCCATCGACATCGCGCTGTGGGACCTGCGCGCGAAACGGGCCGGGCTACCCCTGGCCAGCCTGCTCGGCGGCTCGACCACCCCGCTGCCCGCCTACGCGTCCGGCGGCTACTACCGGCCGGACGAGGGCGAGTGGACCGTGGCCGTGCGCAAAGAGATCGAATTCAATGCCGGACAAGGCTTTACCGATCACAAGATCAAGGTCGGCGGCCTGAGCGTGGCCGAGGACGCGCGCCGGGTGGCGGCCGCGATCGAGGCGATCGGCGACACCGGCCGGCTCGCGCTCGACGCCAACAACGCCTACCGCTCGGTGCACGAAGCGCGCCGCGCCATCGAGGCGTTCGAGCGCGCGGCCGGTGACCGGGAGCTGTGGTGGTTCGAGGAACCGCTCTCGCCGGACGCGATCGCCGGGCACGGCGAACTCGCCCTGCAGATCCGCACGCCGGTCGCCACCGGCGAAATCCACCAGACGCGTTGGGAATTCCGGCAGCTCATCGAGGCGGGCGCGGCCTCGATCCTGCAGGCCGACGCCGGGGTGGTCGGCGGGGTCACCGAATGGCTGCGGGTCGCGCACGCCGCCGACGCGTTCGGCCTGCAGATGGCGCCGCACTGGCATCACAACCTGCACGTGCACCTGTGCGGCGCGGTGGCGAACACGCTGGTGGTCGAATACTTCGCGCTGGAGAAGGGCATCTACAACTTCGAACAGCTGCTCACGCCGGAGACCCGGTTGACCTACGGGTCCAATCAGGTGCAGGTGCCGCAGCGGCCGGGGCTCGGCATCGAACTCGACGAGGACGTCGTCGCCAAGTACGAGTTCGCCTGAGCCGCAGGACTACTGGCCGGGGCTGATGGCGCTGATCAGGGTCCGGCCGTCGTCCTTGGTGGTGGTGACGAGCTGCGGGTTGTAGGTGACCGGCGCGCGGCCGGGGCGGTTCTCGGTGACGACCACCATGTACTGGCCGGCGAACGCGCCGGGGGTGATCGCGACGCAGTAGGTGGTGCCCGCCGGAATGCTGTCGATGCCGCGCTGGATGGCGTCGGCCGGCTCCACCGCCGCGTCCGGGGTGGTCGCGGCGCGGACCTCGTCGCCGGAGCGGGTGACGTAGTACGCGTGCTGGAAGGCGAAGATCGCGCCGGGCCCGGAGTCGAAGTTGCCCGCGTCGTTGCCCTTGATCCGGTTGCCGACCTTCTCCGACGTGCACTGCGCGGCGGCGGAGGCGGCCGGGTCGGCGATCCGCGGCGTGCTGGTCGCCACCGAGGTGGGTTCGTCGCCGCCGGCGAAGAACACGAAGGCGGCGGCCGCCACCGCGGCCGCGCCGAGCACGCCGAGCAGCGGCACCACCCAGCGGCGGGCCGAACGGTTGCGCTTGGACCGATCGATCAGTCCGCTGAACTCGTCCTCGAAGTGGTCCGGTGCGTACTCCGGTTCCGGTTCGTGCTCCGGCATCTGGTCGACCCAATCGGCGTACTCGCCCCGATACCGTTCCTCCGGTGCATACCGTTGCTCCGGTGTGTACCGCTGTTCCGGCACACCACGATTCATCATCTGCGGCCCCCGCCCATAGTCGTATCCGGGCTGTGAGCCCATCTCCGGTCGATCCATCGCCCCACCTTCGTCAGGTCATATCGCCAGGTTATCCGCACCGTTCCCGAAATGCAGCAACGTGCGGACGCGTATGTCCAGCCGACTCGCTGTCGCTCCGGGCAGAATACTGCCCGGTTGCTGACAATGGTGTACGCGCGGGGGATACCGGCCGGTAAGTCCGGATTGTGCTATCCGGTAGTCGAATCGAGGGTGGCCAGCAGGTCTCGCAGGGTTTCGCGTTGGTCGGCGGTGAGGGTGGCGAAGAGTTCCTCGGCGGCCTCGCGGCGCGCATCGGCCATCCGGGCCAGGGTGGCGCGGCCGGATTCGGTCAGGGTGACCAGGGTGGCGCGGCGGTTGGCCGGGTCGGGCGCGCGGGTGACCAGGTCGGCGGCGGTGAGGGCGTCGACGACGGTGGTGGCCGAGCGGGGCACGATGCCGAGTCGTTCGGCGAGCGCGGTCATCCGCAGGGGTTCGTCCTGGTGCGCGATGATGCGCAACGCACGCGCCTGGGCCGGGGTGAGACCCAGCGGGGCGAGCCGGCCGACCTGGTTGCGCCGGATCCGTTTGGCCGCGCGCAGGAACAGTTCGGGCAGGTCGGTGTCGACGGACTCCATGTTTCTGAGCATAACTCATTGTTTCGGGAACAATTATGAGTCATGCTCAGTTTCATGAGTTAGCTTCTCGGAAGGAGGCGCCTATGCAGCCCCCACATCAGCTCCGCCGGATCGTCCGGCTGTTCCGGCCCTATCGGGCCCGGCTGGCCCTCGTGGCCGCCCTTGTTTGTCTCTCCTCGGTCGTCGCCCTGGCCTCGCCGTTCATGCTGCGCGCGGTGCTCGACGACGCGCTCCCGCACGGGCGCACCGGCCTGCTCACCCTGCTCGCCGCGGGCATGATCGCGGTCGCCGCGCTGACCAGTGTGTTCGGCGTGCTCCAGACCTACATCTCGACCACCGTCGGCCAGGACGTCATGCACGACCTGCGGTCCGCGGTGTACGCGCAACTGCAGCGAATGCCGTTGTCCTTCTTCACCAAGACCCGCACCGGTGAGGTGCAGTCGCGCATCGCCAACGACATCGGCGGCATGCAGTCGACCGTCACCTCCACCGCGACGTCGCTGGTCTCGAACTTCACCACCGTGCTCGCCGCGGTGACCGCGATGCTCGTGCTGGACTGGCGATTGACCCTGGTCTCGCTGGTCATGCTGCCGTTTTTCGTCTGGATCAGCCGCCGCGTCGGCAGCGAGCGGCGCAAGATCACCGGTCAGCGGCAGGAGAAGCTGGCCGGCATGTCGGCGATCGTGGAGGAGTCGCTCTCGGTGAGCGGCATCCTGCTCGGCCGCACGATGGGTCGTTCGCCCGCGCTGGTCGACAGTTTCGTGCGGGAATCGCGCGGGCTGGTCGATCTGGAGGTGCGCGCGAGCATGGCCGGACGGTGGCGGCAGTCGACCATCACGATCGTCATGTCTGCCATGCCTGCCGTCATCTATTGGGCAGCCGGGCTCAGCGCGACCGGCGGGCAGCCGCTGGTGTCGATCGGCACCCTGGTCGCGTTCACCACGTTGCAGACCACGCTGCTGCGGCCGATGGTGCAGTTGCTCTCGACCGGTGTCGAGGTGCAGAGCTCGATGGCGTTGTTCGGCCGGATCTTCGAATACCTGGACCTGAAGCCGGATATCGAGGAGCCGGTCGAGCCGGTGCCGCTCGGTGAGGTCACGGGTGCGGTGCGATTCGATCATGTCGGGTTCTCGTATGGATCGGGGAACCGAGAGGTGCTGAGCGACATCGACATCACGGTGCCCGCCGGGTCGAGTCTGGCCATCGTCGGCGAAACCGGTTCCGGTAAGACCACTCTCGGTTATCTGGCCGCTCGGCTCTACGACGTGACCTCCGGACGGATCGCCATCGACGGTAAAGACGTGCGCGACTTGTCCTTTGCCGATCTCGCCGCCGCCGTCGGTGTGGTGTCGCAGGAGACCTACCTGTTCCACGCCACGGTCGCCGACAACCTGCGTTTCGCGAAACCCGATGCGACGGAACGGGAACTGCACGACGCGGCGCGCGCCGCGCAGATCCACGACCACATCATGAGCCTGCCCGACGGCTACGACACGCTCGTGGGCGAGCGTGGCTACCGGTTCTCCGGTGGCGAGAAGCAGCGGCTCGCGGTTGCCCGTGCGGTGCTGCGTAATCCGCCCATCCTGGTGCTGGACGAGGCGACCAGCGCGCTGGACACCCGCACCGAGCAAGAGGTGCAGCAGGCGATCGACGCGCTGTCGGTCGACCGGACCACGATCACCATCGCGCACCGGTTGTCGACCATCCGCGACGCCGATCAGATCGTCGTGCTCGACCAGGGACGCATCGTCGAGAGCGGATCACACGACGAGCTGATGGAACTCGACGGACGTTATGCCGCACTGCTTTCCCGTGACGACACCTTGATCGAAGCGGCCTAGGGCCGCAGGTGTTCGACGAGGAAGGCGGTCTCGTCGGCCACCACCTTGTCGAAATCGGGGGAGACATAGATGTCGAAATGGCCGGCCGGATACTCGTGCACCTCGACGTTGGATCCGGCGGCCGCCGCGTAACGCAGGGTCTGGCGCGGCGGGGCGACGGTGTCTTTCAGGCAGACGCCGAGGAAGACCGGGACGTCGATCTTCCGCAGGCTGCGGCCTGGGCGGTAGAGGGGAAGGGTCAGGCCGATCCGGGACGCGACGGCGTTGGGGTGATTGAACGTCGGTGGCACCAACCCGTTGTAGCCGGGGGCCGCGTCCGGTGCGTTCATCAAGGCGGTCTCGCCCGGCAGGCCCGTGAGCGCGACGGTGACCGGCGGCCTGCGCAAAGCCGCGCCGGCCACGTCCGCGAGCGCGCGGGCAGCGATGCCGAGCAGCGGCCGGAAGCCGACGGTCGGCGCCGAGGCGAGCCCGTCGGTGAACGGGCATTGCGAGACGACCGCCGCGACCCGGCGGTCCTGCGCGGCCACCCGCAGCACGTGCCCGCCGCTGAAAGACGTTCCGAACAAAGCGATTCGAGACGAGTCGACACCGTCGAGCCGGGCGGCGTAGTCGATCGCCGCCGACCAATCGGCGAGCTGACGACCGATGCTCAACAGCTGCCGCGGTTCGCCGTCGCTGGCGCCGAAATGCCGATAGTCGAAGACCACCGCGGCGATGCCTGCGGCGGCGAACTGCTCGGCGAAGGCGTCCAGGCGCATTTCCTTCACGGCGCCGAGTCCGTGTGCCATGACCACGACCGGGACCGCGCCCGCGGTGCTCGCCGGCCGGTACAGCCAGCCCCGGACCGTGGTGCCGTCGGACTGGAATTCGATATCCGAGCGTGGTGCGGTCGTCATCTCTCAGCTCCTGGCAGATCCAGCAATTGAGACCTAGCGTCCCATTCGCTCGATCATGTCATGAGCGGGAGCCGTGGGCGACCCGCGGACCGCCGAAGCGGCGCGCAGGGTCGCGCAGGTGCGATGCGATTACCAGTGCAGCGTGACCGGATCACCGACATTGATGACGTTGTAAACCCATTCGGCGTTTTCCGGGGACAGGTTGAGGCAGCCGTGGCTGACATTCGTGTTGCCCTGTTCCTCGACCGACCACGGCGCCGAGTGAATGTACACGCCGCCCCAGGTGAGGCGTTCGGCGAATTCACCGTTGATCACATAGCCCTCGGGCGAGCTCAGCGGTATGCCGATGGTGCGTGAGTCGAACACGACATTGCGTGCCTTCTCCAGCACGGGGAAGGTGCCCGACGGGGTCGGGTACTTCGGCTTGCCGTACGAGGCGGGCATCGTCCGCGGGATGCCGCCGACGGTCAGCGTGAACGTGTGCGCCGACATGTCGCCGTCACCGTAAACGCCTGCGTTGGTGTCGAATTCGGTGCGGGCATTACCCACGCCGACGGTGATCCTGGCATTGGCGGGCAGGAAGCCGGTCGGCGTCCACACCGCCTCTCGGTCGTTGGTCCACGCGAACGTCCCGGTCAACGGTTGCGTGGTGCGGATATCGATACTTCGCTCGGCTTTCGCGCGATCGGCGACCGCTGTCGCGAATCGAACGGTCACCGGATGGGCCACGCCCACCATCTGCCCGTTCGCGGGCCCGATCGATTCGACCGGACTGGTTGTCGTGGTATTCCCGATCAGCGTCGCTGTCGCCGTTCCCGACCAGAACACGGCCATTACCGCGATCAAGATCATTAGAAACAGATATCGGATGACTCTTCTCATGAGCTCCACCCCTTCGAGATGGTGGGTAGGCAAGCAAACTAAATGTTAGGCCGCATGATCAACTCGGGTCTACGAATCGATCCCAGCCGTGCCGCAGTCGTGACCGACCACCATGCCCCTCTCTATGTTGCCTACCCACCCCGCCCACCACCAAACCCGCCCCACCCCCACACCGCACGACCGTTCGTATGGATCACCCAGCCCTCGCCCCTTCCTGCCCGCCGCGCACGAAACCTCGCGCCGCGCACGAAACTGCTAGCAATTCCATGCGCCGCTGCACAATTCACGCGCAGCAACGGTCGGCCAGCGCACTCCGCAGCCTTTGTTCAAAGCGCTTGTGACGCAACCATGGCCAGATGACCACGCTGGAACTCGATGTTATGCACCTGACCGATAACTAAAGCCGGGTACGGCACACGACGCGCCCAGCACTACTCACGAGAAAACCTGGGTAGGTCTTGAGCTCACTGGACAGGTCGCAGCGGGGTTTACAGACCGAGCGGTTCCGGGGCCGGCCGGGCATCGAAAGCCGCTCGGGCGGCGAGGATTTGGTGTTGGTGCTCGTCCGACCAATTGCCGAGGGCCTGGCTGATCGCGCCGAGGCTTTCGCCGAGGGCGGTCAGAGAGTATTCGACCTTGGGCGGGACGGTCGGATAGACGGCTCGGTGGACGAGGCCCTCGCGTTCGAGATTGCGCAGGGTGCGGGTGAGCATCTTCTGAGTGATGCCGTCGAGGCGGCGGCGCAGGTCGTTGAAGCGGACGGGGGTCTTGCTGTCGCGCAGGACAACCAGCACCAGCAGGACCCATTTGTCGGCGAGCACGGCGAAGATCTCGCGGGCCGGGCACTGATGCAGGTAGCTCTCGACCAGCGTCGGAGCGGGGGCAGTATCCATTGGGTACCTCGGGATCATAAAGGTGCCTTCTTTCCAATAGATACTAGGTCGCCGCAGAATCGTTGGCATGTTGGCAATCATTCAACGCACATTCGGCGGCCCGGACGTTCTCGAAATGGTCGAGGTGGCCCGGCCACAGCCGGGACCAGGGGAGGTGCTGGTGCGGGTCGCCGCGACCAGCGTGAACGCGGCGGATTGGAAGGTTCGTGCAGGACAGGTGCCGGTGCTCGGAAATCCGCCGCTGACACTGGGATTGGACGTTTCCGGGATCGTCGAGGAACTCGGATCCGGTGTGGATCGGTTCCAGCTCGGCGATGCCGTCCACGGGATGGTGATGGGCGGTGCGAACGCCGAATACCTGGTGGCGCAGGCGCATACGCTGGCGCTGAAGCCGGCGAGCCTGGATCACATCCACGCGGCGGCGTTGCCGGTGGCCGCATCGACCGCGTGGCAGGCGCTGGCCGCGGTCGGCGCGGGGCAGCGAGTGCTGGTGCACGCGGCGGCCGGCGGCGTCGGTCATCTCGCGGTGGAGATCGCCAAGCATCGGGGCGCGTACGTGATCGGCACTGCCCGCGCCGCCAATCACGAGTATCTGCGGGAACTCGGTATCGATGAGGTGATCGATTACACCGCAGTCGATTTCGCCGACACCGTCGGTGACATCGATGTCGTGGTCGACCTCGTCGGCGGCGAATACGGATCGCGCTCACTGCGCGTGCTCGGCCCGAACGGTCGCTACCTCGACATGCAGGGCCCGGCCAGCGAGACCGATCCGCGTGACGAGGGCGATCCGCGCTACGAACGCTTCTATGTCGAACCGTCGGGCGTCTCCCTGCGCGAGATCGCCATCATGGTCGACCGCGGGCACCTGCGCGTCTCGGTCGACCAGGTCCTGCCCCTCGCCGACGTGGCAAAAGCCCACCAGCTCAGCGAATCCGGCCGAGTTCGCGGCAAAATCGTTCTGACAGCGTGGAATTCGCCCGCCTAGCGGTCAGCTCGGGGTGAGTTGCCGGAACCTGGGTTCGAGTTCCTGCTGGTAGAAGTCGATGAACCCGTCGGGGTCCGGTCCGGCGTTCTGCATGACCAGGTGATCGAACCCGGCGTCGACGAACTCCTGGGCCACCTCGACATACCGGGCCGGGTCCGGTCCGCAGGCGAACTGCTGAACCACATCCTCGATCCGCACCGTCTTGGACGCGGCATCGAAATTGACCGGGTTGGGCAGTTCGCTCATCACTTTCCACCCGGTCAGCGCCCAGCGGCTGGTCTCGAGCACGGCCTTGGCGGCGGTCTCCTCGTCCGGCGCCCAGGCCATCGGGACCTCCGCGTAGCGCGGGCCGGTGCCGCCGGCCGCCTGGTAGCGCTCGACGATCTCGGACTTCGGCTCGGTGGCGAACAATCCGTCACCGAGTTCGGCGGCGATGCGCGCCGAGGGCGGTCCGCTGGCCGCGACGGCGATGACCGGCAGTTCGTCGGGCAGGTCGAAGACGCGCGCATCCGAGAGCGACAGGTAGCGCCCGTCGTAGGAGCGATACCCGCCCTGCCACAGCAGTCGAATGATCTCCAGCGCCTCGCGCAGCATCTCCTGACGCTTGCGCACGTCCGGGAACTCCCGGGCGACCACATGCTCGTTCAGCCGCTCACCCGAGCCGACACCGAGCGTGAACCGTCCGTCCGACACCAGCGCCAACGTCGCCGCGGCCTGCGCGATGATCGCCGGGTGATAGCGAACGGTCGGGCAGGTCACCCCGGTCGCCAGCCCGATCCGCTCGGTCTGCACCGCGATCGCGCCCAGCACCGTCCAGGCGAACGGTGAATGGCCCTGCACGTCGAGCCACGGGTGATAGTGGTCGCTCATCTCGACGAAATCGAAACCGGCGGATTCGGCCCGAACCGCTTGGCGCATCAGCTCTTTCGGCCCGAATGCCTCCGCGGCCAGCTTGTATCCGATCTGCACGGCTACCTCCTCGGCAATGTCGGCGATTTTCCGCCGACATACCCGGCCGGGCGAACCGGAAACCGGGACTAGCCGCGAACGGCGTGCACCACGTCGGCATGCAGGCCATCGGCCCGCGCGACCAGCTCCTCGATGCGCAGCAAAACCGGGGCGAACCGGTCCCCCTCCGCGGCGGGCAGCGACGCGACATTGATCTCGATATTGAGCTGCGAGCTGCTTGCGGCGGCCCGGCAGGCGTCGGCGGCGGCGCCGATATCGGTGACCACGTTGGGGTTGCCGATCGGGAACAACTCGGTGGCCAGTGACAGCACCTCGTCGGCCTCGTCGACCACTGCCGCAGGCACCCGCGCGGCCTCGACCAGCGCGGCGTTGATCGTCGCGGTGCGCTCGGCGATCTCCTCGGGGGTGGTCTTCGGCAGCTTGTAGGCGGCGCCGACCGCGGTGAACGCGGCGGCATCGGCGTCGGCCAGGGCCAGCGAGCGGGCGCGGGCGGCGTCGGCGGCCTCGATGATCCGGTCGACCACCGGCCGGTTGTCGGCGTCCTTGGCCCGCGTCGTGTAGCGCGCCACCATCGCGACGAGCGCGGCGGCCTGCGCGGCGTGCAGCGCGGCCACGGCCCCGCCGCCGGGCGCGGGAATCTTGGCGGCCAGATCGTCCAGGTACCGCGCGAGCGTCGCCTCGCCGAAAGAGGGTGCGGTTTCCTGGGACGGGGCGCTCGGCTGCGACACGGGTCAGTGGCCTTTCATGGTGCGGCGGGGGTGGGGAGTGCGCGGTCAACGCTACCGGTTTGACCGTGGGCGTTGCCTGCCGGACCGGTCCGGTGCGGCGGTGACCCGTAGTCGCCGTTATGTTGAGTGCTATGCGGATCGGATTGGGCATCAACTACTCGGGCGGTTTCAAAGAGGCGGCGGCGGAGGTCGCCGATCTGGAGCAGGCCGGCCTGGACATCGTGTTCGTCCCCGAGGCGTACTCGTACGACGCGGTGAGCGCGCTCGGCTACCTCGCGGCCAAGACCACCCGGCTGCAACTGGCCTCGGGCATCTTGCAGATCTACACCCGTACCCCGAGCCTGACCGCGATGACCGCGGCCGGCCTCGATTTCGTCTCCGACGGCCGCTACATCCTCGGCCTCGGTGCGTCGGGCCCGCAGGTGATCGAGGGCTTCCACGGCGTGCCCTACGACGCGCCCATCGGACGCACGCGCGAACTGGTGGAGATCTGCCGCAAGGTGTGGCGGCGGGAGCGGCTCGAGTACCAGGGCAAGTACTACCAGATCCCGCTGCCCGAAGGTCAGGGCACGGGCCTGGGCAAGCCGCTCAAGCTGATCAATCATCCGGTGCGCGAACGCATTCCGGTGCTGCTCGCCGCGATCGGCCCGAAGAACGTCGAGCTGACCGCCGAGATCGCCGAGGGCTGGCAGCCGATCTTCTTCCTGCCGGAGCAGGCGAACAAGATCTGGGGCGAGTCGCTCGAGGCCGGTTTCGCCAAGCGCGACCCGCAGCTCGGCCCGCTCGAGGTGTACGCGAGCCCGTTCCTGGCCATCGGCGAGGACGTCGAGCCGCTGCTGGAATTCGTGAAGCCGCACCTCGCGCTCTACATCGGCGGGATGGGCGCCAAGGGCAAGAACTTCTACCACGCGCTGGCCACGAAGTATGGCTACGGCGCCGAGGCCGACCGCATCCAGGAGCTCTACCTGGCGGGCAAGAAGGAGGAGGCGGCCAAGGTCGTCCCCGACGCCCTGGTCCGCGACATCTCCCTGGTCGGCCCCGCCGGCTACGTCAAGGAGCGGGTCGCCGCCTTCGCCGAGGCCGGCGTCACCGTGTTGAACGTGGCGCCGATGGCCGCCACCCCGGCCGATCGGGTCAAGCTGATCGAGCAGCTGCGCGAACTCTGCTGATTCGCGGAAGCGGCTGGCGGGCAAGCATTGTCGGCTTGCTCGCCGCGCCGTAGGCTGCCGTAGTCGGACCCGCGGGCGGTGCCGATCAGTGATTCGGCCGACAGGCGAGGACGATGTTCGACATACCGGAGATGCCACCCGTGGTGGTCGCGTTCATCGCATCGGAGCGGTTGCCGTTGCCGCTGGCCGAGCGTTTCGACTTGGCGCTGACCCATTCGAACGCCCCGAAGTGGGGCGATGTTGCGCTGATGGTGGATCTGTATCTCGACAACCCGGATTTGGATCCGGACCTGCGCGGCCCACTCGCGCTCTTGGGCGCGTACGCCTACCTCCAGACGTGTGAATACATGCTCGATCAGCTCGTTCGACGCGCGCAGATCGTGTTGCGCCTGGTGGACGTGGCCCGTCGGCACGGTGTCGCGGACGCCGACTCAGAGGAGGTGTCCGATGCGGCATGGCGTATCTACGAGCTGGGCGTCGAGTTCGATGACCAGCGGGCCGCGGCGGACCCCGGCGCAACCGAGGATCCGGCTCCGCCCGCGCCGCAGCGCCTGGCCCCGCTTCGAGACAACATCGATCTGGGTTGAGCGCCGCGGCCGAGTGGTCGGATCAGCGGTCGCGGAAGCCCGCGAGCGCCGCTTCCAGGGTGGAATGCACGGCGAAGACCTGATCGAGATTGGTCATTCTCAGTTGGCGGCTGGTGGCCGGGCCGTCGGCCACGACGGCGATCGCGGTCGAGTCGCCCGCACGCTGGTGAGTAGCGACGAGCACGGCCATACCGGCCGAGGCGAGGAAGCTGACCGCGCTCAGATCGATGATCAGGGCCGCGGGCTTGCCGTTCAGGATCGCCTCGATCGAGCTCTCCAGCGCGGGCGCCGTCGCCAGGTCGACCTCGCCGGCCACCGTGAGGACCGTCGCGCCGTCCTGGGAAGCGACGGTGGTGGTCATCGTGTCCGCGAGGGGATACGCGTCTCCGGAAGTGTTGGTCACAACTCCACCCCACACAAGTAGCGGCGAATTCGCAACCTAGGCGCGTTCATAAGGTCAAACACTACCGCAGTAGGCGGGCCCAAGTTGCCGTTGCGGCGCTTCAGAATCGGAGCGTTACCGGGGAGTCTGCTCAATAGCTGGTCGCGGCGCTCGGTATCTGCCACGCGGTGGCCAATCGAGACGGATGCAACTGGGCGCCCTCGCCGAAGTACTCGCAGAACTTCATAATCAGCGGATCCCAGCCGGCCGGATCCACGTGCGCGGTGCCCGGGATGATCAGTTCCTCGGCGACGTGCGCGCGCAGCACCCGCACGGTGTGCGCGATCGCGCCGGTATCGATGCCGAACGGTTCGGCGGACAGCAGTTCGCATTCGAGCTGAATCGGGCACTCGGCGACCCTGGGCGCCGCGACGAGGTCCGCGGGGAGCTGGGTGAGCCCGGCGGCGGTGAACTTGTCCGGCTCGTACCGGTACCTCTTCTCGATCTTGTGCGGGCTCATGACCGGCGAACCCGTCAGCAGCGCAAGGCGATCCACCGCGGCCACCAGAGCCGACGACGGTAGGTTCAGCACACACTCCCGCTCCCGCACCATGTTCCGCGAGGTCTGCGATCCGGTGTTCATCCCGAGCATGCACTGATCGCCGAGCCACCACGCCGACGACATCGGCGCGAGATTCGCTGTCCCGTCGGGGTTCCGGGTGCCGATCAACACCACCGGCGTGCCGAAATAGAGAACCTTGAGCTCAACAACTCGATGCATGCCGACCACGATGCCGTGCGCCGACGGGCCGGTGCTGGCGGTAAATCGACGCGGCGTTGCCGGTCAGCCCGTGATGCGGCGGTTGGTGCCGCGCAACGGGTTTGCCACCGGGAAGGTGATGGCGGGCAGGGTTACCGACATGCGGACGCGGGTGCCGGGGCCGGTGTGGTCGATGTCGAGTTCCTCGGTGAGGGCGCGCATCATGTCGATGCCGCGGCCGCGGTAGCCGGGGTCGGCCGAGCGGGGCTTCCAGCTGCCGGTGTCCTTGACGGTGATCACCACCGTCTCGGTGTTGCAGGTCGCGGTCAGTTCGACCCGGTTGACGTCGCCGGACGGGTCGCGCAGGGCTCGGGCGACGCGCCCCATCGAACGGTCGGTGCTCTCCGGGCGTCCGGTCGGCACGGCGCCGTTGCGGTAGGCGTGCTCGATGCTGTTGCTGCACGCCTCGTTGGTGGCGGCGACCAGATCGGAGGCGAGATCGTGCGGCACCGCGGCGGCGGACAGCCAGGCCTTGAGCGTACGGCGCAGGGCGGCAAGCTCATCCGCGTGCGCGGGCACCTCCAGGCGCAGCGGCGCGGGCGGCTGGCGGTACACCACCATGGCCACGTCGTCGTCGTAGCCCGCGGCGGGCCGCAGGCGCGAGAGCACCGCGTCGGCCACCTCGCGGGGCAGCTTGGCGGAGGTGCCGGAGAGCACGTCGGCGATCTTGGCGAAGCTGTCGTCGATGTCGACGCCGCGCTGTTCGACCAGCCCGTCGGTGAACAGCACCAGGGTCGAGCCCGGCGTCAGCGCGGTGGTCGCCTCCGGGCGGCGCGGCGTCTCGAAGGTGGCGAGCGGGAACGACCGCCCACCCTCCAGCAGGCGACCGGTCGCGTCGACGTCGGCCAGGATCGGCGGCATGTGGCCCGCGCTGCTGTAGCGCACCAGCCCGCGCACCGGATCGAGCACCGCGGCACACACGGTCGTGCACATCGCGCCGGGAATGCGGCCCGCGACCGTGTCCAGTTCAGCGAGCAACTGCGCCGGCCCCGCGCCCCGCAACAGCAAAGCCTGTGCGGCTGTACGCAATTGACCCATCACCACGGCCGCGGACAGACCACGTCCGACGCAGTCGCCGACCACCACGCCGATGGTGCCGTCGCGCAACGGGACCACGTCGTACCAGTCGCCGCCGATCTCCAGCGGCGGCAGCGCCGGCTCGTAATGCACCGAGAACCGCGGTGGCAGTTCGATCGGGCCGAGCATGGCGCGTTGCAGGGTCAGCGAGGTCGAGCGGGCCTGATCGAAGTTGCGCGCCCGCTGCACCGCGAGGCTCAGGTGCCCGATCAGCAGCGAGAACAGGGTCCAGTCGGCGGCGCTGATCGCGCGCGGCGCGGCGAAGCGCAACCACAGTGCGGCGTCACCGGTTTCGCCGAGCGGCGCGACGATCCCCTCGGAGCTGTCGGTGCCCTCCGGGATCGCGAACAGGCTGCGGCCCGGTCTGCGCCGGGCCCGATCGAGCATTGCCCGTGCGCGCGCGTCCAATTCGGCGTTCTCCGGGCCGTTGGCGCCCTCGGCGCCGGAGACGTACACCTCCGGCTCGACGTGCCTGCTCGGCCACACCGACACCACCGCGGTCTGCGCGCCGACGGTGCGCCGCAGTTCGTCGAGCCCGACCGCGAGCACCTCGACCACGCTGGTCGCCGCGCCCACCGCGGTGGCCAGCCGGGACGCGGCCTGATCGCGGGCCTGCGCGTCGTGCTCGGCGGTGACGTCGCGAATGGTGCCGACGAAGATCCGTTCGTTGTTCTCCGGCTTGATCAGCGCGCTGGTGCTCACCGCGAGCCACAGCGAGCGCCCGTCCCGGTGCCGGATCGGAATGACGAAACGCAGTGCCTCCGTGCCGAGATCGGGGTAGCGCGGCCCCTCCGGCATCGACCACGGATGCGGCAGCGGGTAGGGCACGTCGGCGGCGCCGTAACCGGTCAGCGCGCCGAACGCGGAGTTGACCTCGATGATCGCGCCTTGCGAGTCGGCGACGAAGAAGCCGTCCTGCAGCGACTCCACCAACGCGGTGCGGAAGGCGTCGCGACCGGCGAGATCGTCCGCGCGGGTGCGCTGTTGCTCATAGCGGCCGACCCCGTCGAGGTAGCCGCGGGTCGCGATGTCAAGGGCGGCAAGGGTTTGCAGCAGGAATTCCAGCGCCGACTCGGCCAGCCGGGAATCCGGGTCGCCGATGCCCGCGTCCTGCTCGGCGGCCTGCACCACCCGGAAGTGGTTCTCGTTGAGGTCGAGCAGGCTGATGCCCTCGACCAGCGCTCGCCGGCCGAGTTCGTACCCTTCGGCCAGCGTCCCCTGCGTCGGTGAATCCAGGTGCCGCCGTAGCGCTTTCGCGTACTCGTCGAGGAACACGGCCAATGCGGTCATGCGGCCCGGCCCCTCATGACGCCGGGCCCTGCGCCGAGCCGCGGTGGCGCGCGGCGAGCACCAGCGCGTCGTCGGTGTCCTTGGCGTGCTTGCCGAGGATGTCCGAGGTGATGTCCGCGGTCGACTTGGACAGGTCGATCGCGTCGGCGGACTCGCTGACGATGCCGTCGGTGGACATCAGCAGCAGATCGCCGGGGCGCACGTGAATGGTCTGCGGTTGCAGATTCTGCGGTAGTCGGTAACCGACGATGCCCGCGGTGAGCAGGATGGTCGCGCGGACGGCCAGGCCGGCGGGACTCACGGTGAGCACCCGGGATTCGACATTGCCCACGCCGAGCCAGCGCACCGTGTCGCTCGGATCGAAGAGCGCGAGCGAGACCGCGGCGCCGCGGGTGTCGGCCATGGCCCGATGACAGAGCACCATCAGCACGTCCAACGGTTCGGCGCGGTTCTCCGAGAGGACCTGCGCGGCCCGGTCGGCGGCGTCGGCCGCGGGCGCGCCGTGGCCGAGCCCGTCCAGGACGGCGAAAAGCACGGTGCCGCCGCCGGTGTCGAGGATGAGGCCGCGATCACCGGAGACGCGTTGGCCGGGGAGTGCGCGACCGGCCACCGCCCACTCGATTCGGCCGATGAACCCGTCTTCATGCACCGTTGGGTACCCACTTCCACATCTCCACCAACGTGCCTTTGCCCGGCGCGGAATCGACGAGTAGCCGATCCATCAGCCGGCGCGCGCCGGGGAGACCGAGTCCTAGCCCGCGGCCGGTCGAATAGCCGTCCTCCAGCGCGCGGGGGATGTCGATGATGCCGGGCCCCTGGTCCTCGGCCTGAACCACCAGCGCCTGCCGGCCCTCGCGGTCGTCGACCATCAGGCGGATCTCGCCGCTGCCTGCGTAACTGGTGATGTTGCGGGCGATTTCGGAGATCGCCGTGGAGATCATGGTGCGGTCTGTGAGTGTGAATCCGAGCTTCGCTGCCAGTTCGCGGCCGGCCTGACGTGCGATCACGATGTCGCCCGACACTCTGACCGCTATCACCAGGTTCTCAGCGGCCACTGTCACGACCATCCCGCTGGCGGGGGGAGGCGGTCTTCTTGTTCAGCCAGGCCAGACCCTCTTCGAGATCGAGGGCGGTGTGCATGTCCTCGAACGTCAGCCCCAATTGCACCATCGCGAAGGCGACTTCCGGCTGCAGCCCGACGATCACCGTTTCGGCGCCGCGCAGCTGCGTCATGTGCGCGATGGTACGCAACGATCTCGCCGCGAAGGAATCCATGATGTCGATCGCGGTGACGTCGACGATGATTCCGTGCGCCCGGTATTTGCTGACCTGCTTCATCAGATCGTCTTGCAGGCGTTCGGTATCGGCGTCGGTCAACGCTGATTGAACCGACGCGATGAGATAAGTGCCCTGTTTGAGAATCGGTACCGGCATGTGCCCGCCCTGATCTAGCGGCCGTCGCGTTCGGTAACCCGTTCGGCGACTCGGGAAACCTCGTAACCCAGCAGACGTTCGGCTTCCTCGATACCACCTTGGAGGTCACCGACCGCATTCATCTTCGACAGATCCAGCCCGATGGTGACCAGCGTCAGCGCGATCTCCGAGGACAGGCCGGTGATGATCACGTTCGCACCCATCAGGCCGGACGCGTCGACGGTCTGCACCAGGTGGTTGGCCACGGTCGAGTCGATCTGCGGCACACCGGTGATGTCGATGACGACGACCTTGGCGCGGTTGGCCCGGATCGCGCGCAGCAGCTGTTCGGTGAGCTGGCGAGCGCGTTGGCTGTCCAGCACACCGATGATGGGGAGGATGAGCAGCTGTTCACGCACCTGAAGAACCGGGGTGGACAGCTCGCGGATCGCCTCCTGCTGCTGGCGGATGACGCGCTCGCGTTCCTGGACGAAGGAGACGCCCACGGTGTTGGCGATGCGGTTGGCGGCCGGTTCATAGGCGTCGAGCACGGCGTTCAGTAACTGGAAGTCGGCCTGGTACTTCTCGAACAGCGAACGGGCCAGCACGTCGCGCAGCAGCAGCACGATGCCAAGGACCTCGTCGGTTTCGACGCCTCTCGGAATGATGCGCTCGGACAGATCGCGGGCGTAGGCCTGCAGCGCCTCGACGCTACCGGTCTCGAGCACCTCGACGTAGTTGTCGTAGACGGAGGTCGCCTCGGAGAAGATCTCCTCCGGGGTCATCGCGGTCAGGAGTTGCGCGTCGGTGATGCGGCGAGCCCACTCCTCACGCAGCGCGGTGCGGTTCTGGCGCAAGTGCTCGACCAACTGCGGGAGCAGGTTGTCGACCGGTCCCGCGGTCAGCGAATCCGCCGAAAGGCTCATGGACACCTCGGACATGGAAACTCCTGCCCCTTTCGACGGTTTGAGTCGGGATGGTCGTGCGTCTCGGCCGTGAGGCCGACACCGAGCCTAGTCATACCCCAACCGGGTTGCCGATGAAACCTGCCGGTTGTTCGCTTGTGGTTCACGGTAGCGGGGCGAATCCGCGCTCGAGTCCGCGCAGCGCCTCCTCCAGATAGACGGTGAGGTCGGCGTCGGCGCGGGCCAGCCAGGCGTCGAAGGCGGCGCGGGCCGCGGCCAGCGTGGTGCGTCCGACGGCCAGCGGGATCAGCGCGTTGTCCGGTTCGCCGAGGCGGCGGGCGGCGAAGTCGCTGACCGCGTGTTCCCAGGCGTCGTAGTGCGCGCCCGCGGTGGCGGCCAGGGCGGGGATGGTGGCGACCAGTTGCATGCGGGTGCGTAGCTCGGGGACGTCCTCGGCCCGATACCGATTGGCGTTCACGACAACTCGACGTACCGCGGTCATCATCGGAACATCGTCGGGCACCTCGGCGAAGGCGGTGCGCAGAGCGGTGACTTCGTCATCGAACTGGTACCAGAGCACCTCGGCCTTGGTGGGAAAGTAGCGGAAGAAGGTGCGGCCGCTGATTCCGGCCGCGGCGGCGATCTGCTCGACGGTGGTGTCCTCGAAGCCCTGCTCGGTGAACAGTCGCATGGCGATCAGCTCGAGTTCGCGTTTGCTGGTCCCGCGCGGGCGACCGCGGGTGGTCCTGGCTGGCACGGCTATTGATTATGTCAGTGACTGACGATAATCTCCGGATATGTCCGAAACGGGGACGGCAGCCGGCGGAGCCGGCGGGGTGGGTGAACACAGTGTCGCAGGCCACAGCCGCGGGACGGCTGATCCGGCCGCCGTGGCGGCCGATCTCACCTGGCCCGAGGCCGGGGAGCGGGCGGCCGCGGACGCGATTCTCGCGGTCGCGGTCGGCGCGACCGAACAGCACGGACCGCACCTGCCGCTGTCCACCGACACCGACATCGCCGCGGCCCTGTGCGCGCGGCTGGCCGCGGTCCGGCCGGATGTGCTTGTCGCACCGGCCATCCCGTACGGGGCCAGCGGCGAGCACGCGGGCTTCCCCGGCACCCTGTCCATCGGGCAGGCCGCGCTGGAACTGCTGGTGATCGAGCTGTGCCGGTCGGCGACCGACACCTTCGACCGCATCCTGCTCGTCAACTGGCACGGCGGCAACCTCGAACCGCTGCGCCGCGCGGAAACGTTGCTGCGCGCCGAATCCCGCGACGTGCGCGTGTATCTGCCGCGCTACCAAGGCGATCTGCACGCCGGCCGCGCGGAAACCTCCGTGCAACTGGCCCTCACGCCCCACCGGGTGCGGCTCGACCGCGCCGAAGCCGGCGATGTCCGCCCGCTCGCCCAGCTCATGCCGCTGCTGCGCGGCGCGGGGGTGCGCTCGGTCAGCGCCAACGGCGTGCTCGGCGATCCCGCCGGCGCCGGCGCCGGCGAGGGCATCGCCCTGCTCGACCACCTGACCACCGACTTGCTCGACCGAACCCGGCTGTGGTGGCCGGTTGTTGCTCCCGAAAGGACCCTCAGTCGATGAACCCGTGGTTCGAAACCGTTGCCGAAGCGCAGCGGCGTGCGAAGAAGAGACTGCCGAAATCGGTGTACGGCGCGCTGATCGCCGGATCCGAGCGTGGTCAGACGATCGAGGACAACCAGCGGGCGTTCACCGAACTCGGTTTCGCCCCGCACGTCGCCGGCTCGATCGGCGAGCGCGACCAGTCGACCACCGTTCTGGGCCAGCACCTTTCGATGCCGGTAATGATCTCGCCGACCGGCGTGCAGGCGGTGCACCCGGATGGTGAAGTGGCCGTGGCCCGTGCGGCCGCCGCGCGCGGAATCGCGATGGGGCTCAGCTCCTTTGCCAGCAAGCCGATCGAAGAGGTCATCGCGGCCAACCCCGCCACCTTCTTCCAGATGTACTGGTGTGGCAGCAAAGACGAGATCCTGCAACGTATGGAACGGGCGAAGGCGGCCGGCGCGGTGGGCTTGATCCTGACCCTGGACTGGTCGTTCTCGCACGGCCGGGACTGGGGGAGTCCGGTCATCCCGGAGAAGCTCGACCTGCGCACCATGCTGAAGTTCGCGCCGCAGACCCTGGCCAGGCCGCGCTGGCTGGCCACCTATGCGAAGTCCGGGCACATTCCGGATCTCACCGCGCCGAACATGGCCATCGGCGACGGTCCCGCGCCCGGGTTCTTCGGCGCCTACGGCGAATGGATGGGCACGCCGCCGCCGGATTGGGCGGACGTGCAATGGATTTGCGACCAGTGGGACGGTCCGGTGATGCTCAAGGGCGTCATCCGGGTCGATGACGCGTTGCGTGCGGTCGATGCGGGCGTCGCGGCCATCTCGGTGTCCAACCACGGCGGAAACAACCTGGACGGGACGCCCGCGGCCATTCGGGCGCTGCCCGCGGTGGCCGGCGCGGTCGGGTCGCAGATCGAGGTGGTGCTCGACGGCGGCATCCGGCGCGGCAGCGATGTGGTCAAGGCCGTGGCGCTGGGTGCGCGCGCGGTGATGATCGGGCGCGGGTATCTGTGGGGTCTGGCCGCGAATGGGCAAGCGGGCGTGGAGAACGTGCTCGACATCCTGCGCGGCGGAATCGACTCGGCGCTGCTCGGTCTGCGCAAGACCAGTGTCGCCGAACTGGATCGGAGCGACCTCGTGGTGCCCGCGGGATTCGAGCGCGCGCTCGGCCTGCCCGCCGGTGAATCAGCCGACGGCACAATCGAATTGGCGGCCAGCACGTCCGCCTGAGTGGTCAGTTCTCGCTCGGTGTCTGCCGATGATGCGCGAGCAGCGTGTCGTAGATGTCGGCGAGCGCGGCCAGCTGCTGCCGGTCGAGGATGTCGATCATGTGCTTGCGCACGCTGACCACGTGCGCGGGCGCGGCGCCGGTCAGCACCTCGGCGCCGCGCGGGGTCAGCCGGGCCGCGGTGCGGCGCGCGTCGTCGGGGATCGGTTCGCGGACAACGAGTCCGCGCTTCTCCATCCGGGTGATCTGATGCGACAGCCGGCTCTGCGACCACTCGAGCTGCGCGGCCAGGTCGGCGAAGGTGCAGCGGTGCTCCGGGGTTTTGCTCAGGAAGGCCAGCACCGAGTATTCGACATAGGTGAGATTCGATTCGCGCGTCGAGTCTCGCCCGACCGCCGCGGCGATGAGGTCGCGGGTGCGCACAAAGCCCACCCAGGCGCGCATTTCGACGTCATCGAGCCAATGGGGATCGGTCACGATAGCGCTCCAAACTCTGGCGTTCATACATTGTCGCGCGTCGTTGTGTGTCGCGCGACGGTTGTTGCGGCGAGGGGACGCTTGGACGTCCTAACGCTTTTGTGTGGAACGACAGGTAGCACCCCCGGGGTTGAACGTGCAACCTTTTGTGTCAACTGCTAGGGATAAGCCTTGCCTAACCATCGTGTGACGTAGCCGGGTGGATACGCTCGCTGTGCCTGTGACCAGCCCTGCCCCCGCCCGAAGGAGTGCGTTCCCGTGACCGCGCCGGACTTTCGCTATTCAGACCTGCTGCCGATCGGCGCGGACGACACCTCGTATCGGTTGCTCACCACCGAGGGCGTGCACACCTTCGAGGTCGGCGGCCGCACCTTCCTTCAGGTCGAGCCCGAGGCGCTGCGCCTGCTGACCGCCGAGGCGATGCACGACATCAGCCACTACCTGCGGCCCACCCACCTGGCGCAGCTGCGCAAGATCATCGACGACCCGGAGTCCAGCGGCAACGACCGCTTCGTCGCGCTGGATCTGCTGAAGAACGTGAACATCTCCGCGGGCGGCATCCTGCCGATGTGCCAGGACACCGGCACCGCGATCGTCATGGGCAAGAAGTCCGAGGGCGTGCTGACCGGCGTGGACGACGCCGAATGGATCAGCCGCGGCGTCTACGACGCCTACACCAAGCTGAACCTGCGCTACTCCCAGCTCGCCCCGATCACCATGTGGGACGAGAAGAACACCGGGTCCAACCTGCCCGCGCAGATCGAGTTGTATTCCACGCCAGGCGATCCCGCGCATCCGGCGTACAAGTTCCTGTTCATGGCCAAGGGTGGTGGTTCGGCGAACAAGTCGTTCCTGTACCAGGAGACCAAGGCCGTGTTGAACCCGACACGGATGCTGGAGTTCCTGGACGAGAAGATCCGCTCGCTCGGCACCGCGGCCTGCCCGCCGTATCACCTCGCGGTGGTGATCGGCGGCACCAGCGCCGAATTCGCCTTGAAGACGGCCAAATACGCGTCCGCGCACTACCTGGACAACCTGCCCACCGAGGGATCGCTTGCCGCGCACGGGTTCCGGGATCTGGAGCTGGAGGAGGAGGTCTTCAAGCTCACCCAATCCTTCGGCATCGGTGCGCAATTCGGCGGCAAGTACTTCTGCCACGACGTGCGCGTGGTGCGGCTGCCCCGGCACGGCGCCAGCTGCCCGGTGGCCATCGCGGTGTCCTGCTCGGCCGACCGGCAGGCGCTGGCCAAGATCACCGCCGAAGGCGTCTTCCTGGAGCAGCTCGAGCGCGAGCCCGCGCACTACCTGCCGGAGCAGACCGAGTCGATCCTCGGCGGCGACGTGGTGCAGATCGACCTGAACCGGCCGATGTCGGAGATCCGCGCCGAGTTGTCGAAATACCCGGTGAAGACCCGGCTTTCGCTGACCGGGCCGCTGGTCGTCGCCCGCGACATCGCGCACGCCAAGATCAAGGAACGCCTCGATGCCGGCGAGCCGATGCCGCAGTACCTGCGCGACATGGCCGTCTACTACGCGGGCCCGGCCAAGACCCCCGAGGGCTACGCCTCCGGCTCGTTCGGCCCGACCACCGCGGGCCGGATGGACTCCTACGTCGACCAGTTCCAGGCGGCCGGCGGCTCGCACGTCATGCTGGCCAAGGGCAACCGTTCCGCCCAGGTGACCAAGGCGTGCAACGAGCACGGCGGCTTCTACCTCGGCTCGATCGGCGGCCCCGCCGCCCGCCTCGCCCTCGACTGCATCAAGTCCGTCGAGGTCCTCGAATACCCCGAACTCGGCATGGAAGCCGTGTGGAAGATCGAGGTCGAAGACTTCCCCGCGTTCATCGTCGTCGACGACAAGGGCAACGACTTCTTCGCCGAAACCCAGAAGCCGATCGCCCTGCGCGTGCGCACCCGCTCGGCGGAACGAGTCTGATGTACCCGGCTGATCGTCGCGGGGGCGCGACGATCAGCCGGTTGCCCGTCGGTATGCCAGGGTTGCGCGCAACCGGCCCTGTTTGCGCGGTTGGACGTTGGCCAGGGTGATGTCGCCGTTGTAGTGGGCGAGGACGCGGTGGTCCATCACGATGCGCCACAGCGGGGGGACGGCGGCGAGGACGACCATGGTCGCGTAACCCGCGGGCAGTTGCGGCGCCTGGGCCGAGCTGCGCAGAGTCTGGTACCGGCGTCCAGGATTGGCGTGGTGGTCGCTGTGCCGCTGCAGGTGGAACAGGAAGATGTTGGTGACCAGGCGGTCGCTGTTCCAGCTGTCGCGCGGGGAGCAGCGGGCGTAGCGGCCGTTGCTGCGGCGGGCGCGCAGCAGGCCGTAGTGCTCGACGTAGTTCACCGTCTCCAGCAGCGCGATGCCGATCACGGCCTGCAGGGCGAGCCAGGGCAGGATGTGCCAGCCGAACAGCGCGATCAGGGTGCCGAACAGCACCACCGTCATCGCCCACGCCTGCAGGATGTGGTTGTCGATGTCCCACCAGCCGCGTTCCTTGCGCGCGAGCCGTTCGCGTTCGAGGCGGATGGCCGAGCGGAAGCCGCCGCTCACGCTGCGCGGCAGGAACTCCCAGAGCGATTCGCCGAGCCGGGCGCTGGCCGGGTCCTCCGGCGTCGCGACCCGCACGTGATGTCCGCGATTGTGTTCGACGAAGAAATGGCCGTAACCCGATTGGGCAAGGGCGATTTTCGCCAGCCAGCGTTCCAGGTGCTCGACCCGGTGCCCGAGTTCGTGCGCGGCATTGATGCCGATGCCGCTGACGAAACCGAGCGTCGCGGCCAGGCCGAGCTTGTCCACGACGGTGAGCTCGTCGCCGGCCCACAGGTAGCTGGCGATGCCGAGCCCGAACAGTTGGATCGGCAGGAAAAGATAGGTGCACCAGCGGTAATAGCGGTCTCCGGAGAGCAGCTCGTAGTCCTCGTCGCGCGGATTCGCGCCGTCCTCGCCGACCACCCAGTCCAGCACCGGGATGACGATCAGCACGATGATCGGGCCGATCCACCAGAACACCGGCGCGCCGGTGTGCAGCACGAGCTGCGAGGGGAGCAGTGCGCACATCGGCGCGATCAGGCCGAGCATCCACAGCGGGCGCTTGCGGTCCTGGCCTCGGGGCTGACGACGGTTGATCTGCTTGCTTCTTTCCATGAGATTCCGGCGCCGGGCAACCGTAATCTGTTGTGACTGCTGAATTATCCACTGTGCGTTTGTTGCTTGTGCTAGCTGAGTCGCCGGGACCGTGGTTCTCGTTACCGGTGTGGAGCGAAAGCGTTCCGAATTGTGCCAGGCCGCCCGACCCAGCAGGGCAAACGGGTCGTGCCAGACTGGGCGGTATGGCTGGAGGGCAAGCACCGATCTCGAATGTGTCGGACACCGCTCGCTGGGTGGCCGCGTACCGCGCGCGGGAGACCGCGCGCCCCGACTCGCTGTTCCAGGACCCGTTGGCCGACCGGCTGGCCGGCGAACACGGGCACGCGATCGTCGACCAGGCGCCGCGCATCATGCGCAACGGCTGGTCCGTGGTCACTCGCACCAAACTCATCGATGACCTGATCGCGAAGTCGATCGCGGAGGGGTGCGATCGGGTACTGAACCTGGCGGCAGGGCTGGACACGCGCCCGTACCGGCTCGCGCTGCCCGCCGGTTTCGTCTGGATCGAGGCGGATCTGCCCGAACTGCTCGCGGAGAAGGAGCGCGCGCTGGCGGGGGAGACCCCGCGCGGCGTATTGATCCGGCGCGCAGTCGATCTCGCCGATCCGTCGGCGCGGGACACGTTCCTCGACGAGGCGCTCGGCCCGCTCGGGCCGGCGGGGGCTCCTGCCACCAAGGCGCTGGTGCTCACCGAGGGGCTGCTGTTCTACCTCGACGAGGCGACCGTCGCCGATCTGGCCCGCGCTCTGACCAGGCCGGAAATCGCCTGGTGGATGGCCGATCTCACGTTCCGGATGGACCGCATGCGGACCAGCGCGATGTTCGAGAACGCGCCGATGAAGTTCGATCCGGCCGACGGCCTCGCCTTCTTCGGCGCGCTCGGCTGGCAGCCGGTCGACAGCGAGAACCTGCTCGTGCAGGCGCGCAAACTGGGCCGCGCCCCCTGGTATCTGCGACCGTTCAGCTACCTCCCGCAGCCCGACCCGCGCAAGCCGCTGCGCAACCCGTGGTCGGCCGTGGTCCGCTTCCGGCCCGAATAGGTCGCCGGACCGGATCGCCATCGCCGGTCGGGGTTGCTGGCATCTCGGCCGGAAGGCCTGCCGCGTCCGGCTCCGATTCCCCCGATATCGCGTCGATTGGGCGGCGAGTATGCGGGCTGAGCTGGGCGTTCGATTTTCGTGGAGGCTTTTGTGCGGACACACAAATGTCACCCCGATCGCCGGGGTGATGCTGGGGGTTCGCGAGGCACCCTTAGCGATGTACATCGTTGAGTCCAAGGGTGCCGTTCATCGCAGATGCCATTGAAGGTCGAGGAGGGCAATGAGTACGTCCAGGGTCATCACGACAACACTGCGTCTCTCGCAATCCGCCAGCCGCCGGTTGGCCGCACGTGCCGCGCGCGAGGGTACAACTTCTACCGCATTGCTCGACCGCCTCATCCGGGAGGGCGTCGATCAGCTCGATCATCCCGGCATCGTGTTCCGCGGGCCGATGAACGATCGGCGCGCCGCGCTGGTCGCGGGCCCGGACGTGTGGGAAGTCGTTGCCCGCCTACAAGAATTGGACGGTCCGGTCGAGCGCCGCATCGAGGTGCTGAGCGCGAAGTCCAGCCTGCACTCCACCAAGATCAAGATCGCCATCGAGTACGCCCGCGACCACGGCAGCGAGATCATCGAGCGGATCGGGCGCAATCGTGAAGCGGCCGAGGCGATTCGCCGCCCGATGCCGGTGCGCACGCCGGTCGCCGAACGCGACCACCTCACCCTGGTCACTCCGCTGCGCGAGTGATTCGGCCGAATTGTCCGGTGTCGTAGTCGAATTGTCCGTTGTAGTGGCTGTTCACATCGATGGGGAGCGAATGTGGACACTTTCGCCACCTGTGCACAAACCACTCGGCCTGCGGACGCACACCCTTCCTTCAGCCCGGGGTGTCGTCCGCAGCCGGATCGGGGGATGTGGGCGAGAACGGTACGGTCGTGAAACTCGGTAAACCACCGCAATTTTCGCGAATCGGACTGGTAGCAACCGGCCACACAATGTGATCCACAGCACTGGGATAGATTGTGGATAACCTCCGTTCCTTGTGGATGAAGCATTTGCCACGCAACGGATTTCGGGTAAGCATGGGCCATGCATATCGACTATGACTCCTCGTCAAACGCACGCCACGGCCGAGGGTTGCCATTTGCCGCGCCGAATGCTCCGCGCCGCGCTGCGGCCTACGTTCTTCCCGTACGGGGCCGGGTGATCGTATGATGTTGAGTATGAAGGCCCGGATGACGTTGAGTCTCGAACAGGCCACCGCCGACTACATCACCAAGCAGGCGGCGGCCGCAGGCGGGAACGTGTCCGCCTGGGTCGAGCGGCACTTCCGGGAGCAAGCGCTCCGCGAATCGGTCGCGTCCTACGTCGAGTGGGACGCCGCGAACCCCGGTTACGCCGAGGCGGCCGCGGAAGAAGCCGAGGCCGCGGCGCGCGAAGCCGGCCTCGCGTGAATCGCGGGGAAGTCTGGAGCTACGCGCCGATCATCAACCGTCCCGGGGTGTCGACCCGGCGGTTGATCATCAGTGCCGCGCCGATCAACGAGAACCCGCAGCTGAAGGTCGTGCTGACGCTGCACGTCCTCGACTCCGACCCCGGCGGTCTCCTGGCCGTCGACCTGACGCCGCACGGCTGGGCGTCCGCGTTGCACCCGGAGGCAACTGTGCGCGGACGGCTCGACGAGTGTGTCGGCGTCGCGGATACCGACACGATGGAACGAGTATCGGCAGCGCTGCGAGCAGCGCAAGATCTCTGAGTGTCGGCGGCGACTTCGGTCGTCGCCGACCTCGGCCGTTACCATCGCCGACATGGTGTTACGGAGTGGTGTGCGGAAACGGCTGGCGCTCGGTCTGCCGGTGGCGGTGTTGCCCGCGCTGGTCGCGACGGGTTTGACGGCGCCGCAGGCGGCGGCGGAGCGGGGCGTGGCGATCGATCAGCGGGAGGCGCTGGGGTCGGCGGCCGGGACCGAGGGGTTGGAGCCGGGGCTCGCGGTGGCGTACTCGCTGGCCGAATCCGAGGCGCATGCGCAGGGCGTGCCGTTGTCCATCACCTCCGGGTATCGCACGCCCGGCGAACAGCAGCAGCTGTGGGACAACGGACTGGCCACCTACGGCAGCCCGGATGTGGCGCGCCGGTGGGTGCTGCCGCCCGAGGAGTCGACGCACGTGTCCGGCAAGGCGGTCGATGTCGGCCCGCTCGAAGGGGCACAGTGGCTGGAGGCCAACGGAACCCGCTGGGGTCTGTGCCGGATGTACGACAACGAGTGGTGGCATTTCGAGTTGAACACCGCGCCCGGCGGGGTCTGCCCGCCGATGCGCCCGGACGCCAGTAGCCGCTAGCGAGACCTCATTCCCGCAGTAGATCGATGATCTTGGTCTCGTTGAGCTCGCCGTAGCCGGCGTCCACGAGTCGGCTGAAGATGTCGTGCGCGGCATGGCCCAGCGCGGCCGGTCCGTGCACGTCATCGGACAACTCGACGCCGATGCGGGTGTCCTTCAAACGCAGCGTGCCGGTGAACGCGATATCGCGGTCGTGCCCGCCGTCGAGCATCAAACGACCGACGCGCGCCACGTTGGGGCTCCCGGAAATGCTGTGGGCGAGCGTGTCGACGACGGTCGCCAGGTCGAGTCCGGCCAGCTCCGCGACCCGCAGGGCCTCCGCCGTCGCCGCGATCTGGATGGAGCCGAACAGGTTCTGCACCAGCTTGTACGCGGTGCCCGCGCCGACCGCGCCGAAGTGGATGATGTTGGTGCACAGCGGTTCCAGCAGCGGCCGGGCGGCTTCGAGATCCGTCGGGTCGCCGCCGACGAACAGCGTCAACCGACCGGCCGCCGCCGCGGACGGCAGCCCGGTGACGGGGGAGTCGAGGTACCGAAGCCCTTGCGCGCCAGCCTGTTTCGCCAGCTGCAACACCCACGGCCGGGAGATCGTCGAGCACTCCACCGCGAACGCGCCCGGCGTCACCGCACCCGCCAAAGCACCGTCCGCACCGAGCCACACCGCCTGCGACGCTTCGTCATCGGCCATCATCGAAATGATCGCGTCGGCCCCATCCGCCGCCGCCCGGGGCGTCGCCGCAGCGACCGCCCCGGCCGAAATCAGTTCCGCGGCTTTGTCGGCCGACCGATTGAACACGGCCACCTCGTGCCCGGCGGCCAGCATCCGCGCCGCCATCCCCGACCCCATCCGACCCGCCCCGAGAAAGCCAATTTTCGCCATCCCGGCACCCTACCGAGCCCCGGTTGGCCGAAGCCGGGCTCGGGTCGCCGGTGCCTGAACCATCAGCTGTCAGACTGCGAAGATGAACGAATCGGTGCGGCGCCGCGGGCGCCCGGCCAGGCTCTCGCAGGACGCGATCCTTCTGGCCGCGCAGGAGATCGTCGAGTCCGCCGGGATCGACGCGCTGACCATGCGGGCCGTCGCGGAGCGACTGTCCAGTTCGCCGATGGCGATCTACCGGCACGTCCGGGACAAGGACGAACTGCTGCTGTTGCTGCTGGACCGCGCCGCGGCCGGGCTCGAACGTCCCGAGTTGCCCGCGGATCCGCGGCAGCGGTTGCAGGTTCTCTGGCGGTTCCTGCACGACGAGCTCGCCGCGCGTCCGTGGCTGGTCGGCGTGCTCGCGAGCGGTGACCTGGCCGGGAAATCGATCCTGTGGCTGGTCGAGGAGATGTTGCAGGCATTCATGGCGTCCGGGCTCTCCGCGATCCGGGCGGGCGCCGCGTATCGGGCGGTGTGGCAATACACCGTCGGCGTGCTGACCATTCGCATAGCCACCGAGCGCACCACCGCCGCGCTGGATCGTCCGCGCTTCCAGGTCGAGATGATCGCCGCCGCCGACCCGGCGCAGACCCCGGCCGTCGCCGCGTTCGGCGGCGACTGGCCGCACGCCTTCGACAACTACGACTTCGGACTGAACGCACTGCTAGACGGGTTGATTCCGTGCTCTTGACAACCCCTCGCCTATTTTGTGTACTTATACACAAATAAGCGAGGAGAGAGTCATGATCGAGGCGGACGTAGTGGTGATCGGCTCGGGCGCGGCCGGTTTGGCGGCAGCGCTGGCGGCGGCCGACGGGGGAGCCGAGGTGGTGGTGCTGGAGGCGTCGGCGCGCTGGGGCGGATCGACCGCGGTGTCCGGCGGTCAGGTGTGGGCCCCGGCCAACCATCGGATGCTCGAGGCGGGCTTCGCCGACTCGGCCGAGGAGGCGCTGACCTACTGCCGGACCGTGGCGCCCGGACGCGACGAGGTGCTGGTGGAGACGTTCGTGCGGACCGTGCCCGAGGTGGTGCGTTTCGTCGAGGAGCGCACGCCGATCCGGTTCACTCCGGTGCCGTCCTACCCGGATACCTTCGTCGAGCTGCCCGGCGGCAAGACCGCCCGCCACGTCGAAGTGTCGCCACAGGACCTCGGTGATCTCGGCGACCTGTCCGAACTGGTCTGGCCCGCACCGTTTTTCGCGCCGGTGCTGACCAATCAGGAAGCGATGGAGACCCATCTGTTCGCCGGTGGGCCGCCGCCGATGGAGCTCATCGGACAGCGCATGTCCGCCGGGGTGGTGACGCTCGGTGCCGGCCTCATCGTCGGCCTGCTGCACGGCTGCCGGAAGGCGGGCGTCCATCTCATCCGGGACTGCCGAGTGACCGAACTGATCCGTGACGGAGACGGTCGAGTCACCGGGGTGCGCACCGCCGATCCGCTGCGCTCCGTGCGTGCGGACCGCGGCGTCGTGCTCGCGTCCGGCGGTTTCGAACACGATCCGGTCCTGCGCGCGCAACTGCTGTCCGGGCCGCTCACCCATCCGGTGACGCCGCCCGTCCAGCACGGCGACGGGCTGCGGATGGCCGGACTGGTCGGCGCGGCCCTGGCGTACACCGGCGAATACTGGTCCTGGCCCGCCTATCAGGCGCCCGGCCGGACCTGGCCCGATCCGGCCGGAACCGCCCAGCCGCAACTCGCCGTCATGGAACGCTCACTGCCGCACGTGCTGTGGGTGAACCCCGTCGGCCGCCGCTTCGTCAACGAGTCCAGCCACAACTGCGCCGCCGCCTTCGCCGAACTCGATCCCAACACCCACCACCCGCGCAACCTGCCCGCCTGGGCAATCGGCGACGCGCAATTCCGCGCCAGGTATTCGGTCGCGGGCATCCCTGCCGGCACCCCCGCACCGGACTGGCTGATCACCGCCGGCAGCCTCGCCGAACTCGCCGGACTCCTCGACATCGACCCGAAAACGTTGGAGCAAACCATCACTCGCTTCAACGCCATGGCCGAGGCCGGCCGGGACGACGACTTCCAGCGCGGCCGCACCCGCTACGAACACGCCTTCGGCGATCCGTCCGCCGCACACCCGAACCTCGGACCGGTAAGCGAGCCACCGTTTTTCGCCGTCCCCGTCTATCCGAGCGCCGTCGGCACCAAGGGCGGCCCGCGCACCGACGAACGCGCCCGCGTCCTCGACTGGTCCGGCAACCCCATCCCCGGCCTCTACGCCGCGGGCAACGCGGCCGCCGCAGTCTTCGGCCCCGGCACCTTCGCCGGCGGCCTGACCGTCGCCTCCGCCCTCACCTGGGGCTGGATCGCCGGCCACGACCTCACCACGGCGTAAATCCGCACCCTGTCTCGGAGCTGCACCCCGTGTCGGGTCGGCATCCTGTCTCGGGTCGGCATCCCGCGTCGGGTCCGCACTCGCGTGTCCGGTCCGCACTCGCGTCGGACCCGCACCCCTCTCGGGATCTGCACCCCCTCTCTGGATCTGCACTCGAAGTCGGCCCCCATTCCGAGTGCGGATCCCGAGTGGGGGTGCAGATCTCGACGCGATTGGGCGTGTGATGGCGTCCGGCCATTGTGTCGTGGGCCACTGCCGAGTACTCTCGCTGGAATTCGAGACTGAACGGTTTCACTACCGAATTGCAGAGGTCCGGCGATGCCGCCGGGTGGATGAGGGAGCCCTCAATGACGAGGTATGCCGCACGAATGCGCTCGGGGATCGCCGTGGTCGTGGCGACGGTGGCGGTGCTGGCCGCGGTGGCGACCGTGCCCGCCATCGCGGATCAACCGGAGCCGGGGCCGACCGCGCAGAGCGTGTTCAACAAGCCCGGTCCGCATCCTGTCGCGACCGCAGTGCGCACGAATCCGTGCCAGGAATCGGTGTGGGGGATGTTCCAGCACATCGTCGTGCACCTGTTCGCCAACCGCGACGACATGACCTGCACCCAGGCCTTTCCCAACGGCCTGGAGTCGCCGATCGGGGTGAACACCTACTACCCGGCCGATATCGCCGACCTCCCCGGTGCGCCACTGCTGGTGTTCACCTCCGGATTCGACGCGAACCCGGGGATGTACGACGCGCTGGCCCGGCAGTGGGCGAGTAACGGTTTCGTCGTGGCGATCCCGTACGAGTTCTTCAACTCCCTCGCCTATGTGCCCGCCCTCGGCGTCGCCGCCGCGGTCGTCGCGAATCGGGACCCGAATTCCCCGCTGTACAACAAGGTCGACCTGAGCCGGACCCTGTTCGCCGGTCATTCCGGCGGCGGTCAGGCGTCGCTGCAAGCGGGCACCCTGTTCCCCGGCATCGCGTCGCTGATCGATCCGGCGATGCGGGTGCGCGGCGTGCTGGCGATCGAGCCGGGCCCGCTCGCGGTCGGAGCGCTGGTTTCGGTGCCGACGCTGTTCCTCACCGGCTACAACGATTTCGTGGTGCCCGACTTCGCCTGGGTCCGCTGGTGGCAGTACAACCTGACCTTCCAAGCGCCCGCGTGGATCGCCAATGCCCGTGGGGTGAGCCACTTCTCGCCGGTCGACGGGCTGGACAACTACCTGTCCGCCGGTACCGCGCTGGCCTGGCTGCGCTATCAGGCGTTCGGTGACGGCGTCGCCAAGGACTACTTCGTCGGACCGAATTGGCGGCTGCCCGCCGACAAGACGTACTTCAGCGTGGAGCGCAACGCGCTCGCCGACGCCTTGAACTGACCAGGGGAACAAGAGAAATGGGTCGAGTATGAGATTCCGCCGGGCATGGGCAGGTGGGCTCGGTGCCACCGCAGTGGTCACCTTCTCGCTGGTCTGCCCCAGCGCCACCGCGGATCCCGGCATCGTGTGTGCCGAACCTGCTGCGGGCCAGGCGGTTCAACGCGCCGATCCGGCCGCCGCCGGGCTCGATCCGGCCGCGCTGACGGACGCGATCGACTTCGGCACGGCCAAGGGCGCGTATGCGATCCAGGTGTACCGGCACGGCTGCCTGGTCGGTGACCGCACCGGCACCGGCAATCTGCCCGCGCCGCTGGCCAGTTCGTCCAAGGGGGTGGCGTCGGTCGCGGTGGGCCGCGCGATCACCCTGGGCTACTTCGGCCTAGACGATCCGCTCGGCAAGTTCTTTCCGCAGGCCGACGCCGCGCATGCCGCGCTGACCGTGCGTCAGGTGCTGAATCAGACCACCGGCCTGCGCTTCTCCTGGGCCGCCGACATCGCGGGCATCGCCACCGACGAGGTGCTCCAGACCCTGGCAACCCCGCCTGCCTTCGAACCGGGCACCACCTTCCAGTACGCGCAGGCCGTGCTGGTGCTGCTGCCGAAGATCGTGGAGATCACCACCGGGATGGATTTCCAGGACTTCGTCCAGCGGGAAGTCATGCAGCCGTTGGGCATTGCCCGCGACCAGTGGGTCTGGCTGCGCGACCGCAGCGGAAACACCGCGGTCAACGGCGGTCTCGCCATGCGGGCCGACGACCTGGCCCGCCTCGGCCTGCTCCTGTTGCACGAAGGCCGGTGGGGCGGTGCGCAACTCATCGATCCCGACTACATCCGGCAGGCACGGCAGCCGACCGAGGCCAACGGCGGTTACGGATTCCTGTTCTGGCTCAACGCCGGTGACTCCTACAAGACCGCCACCGTACCGTCGGCAAAGGTGTTCGACCATCCGATGTTCCCCGGCGCACCCCGCGACCTGTACGCCTTCGTCGGCGCACTCGGCCAGTTCAATGTGGTGATCCCCAGCCGCGACATGGTGATCGTCCGGCTCGGCGTGCCCGGCGGCATCGACACCGGCAATGTGCAAACCTCCCTCGCGGCCGAATCCAACCCGGACAACAAGGAATTCCTGCGCCGCGTCGTCGCCGCGGTCGCCGACGTCCCCGCCGAACCGGTCGACGACCCGTACCGCTACGGCGACCACTTCGGCCCGATCATCGGCGACCTCGACGACCTCGCCTTCTGGGTGGACCCCGAACACACCGCCCAAATCCTGCTGGGCGTCGGCCCGTACGCCCCGTCGAACTGCAATGTCTTGTGGTGCAACGGAAAACTCGTCCCCCAGGACATCTTCGCCGCCATGCTCGACTCCACCGGTCAGATAGTCGCCGCACTGCTGGGGCTCGGACACGGACCGCGCTGAGCCGAACTCGCTCGGGGTCAGTCCACGAGGCCGAAGGTCACCAGGTGGCGGCCCGCGGCCGGCGAGTCGAGTTCAGTCGAGGATCTTGCCCGGATTCAACAGCCCGAGCGGATCCAGCGCACGTTTGACCGCGGTCATCAGCTCGACCGCCGCGCCGTGCTCGGCCTGGAGGTATTGCTTCTTGGCGAGGCCGATGCCGTGTTCGCCGGAGGCGGTGCCGCCGACCGAGAGCGCGTGGCGGACAACCTGATCGGAGAAATCCCGGGCTCGTTCCGCGGTTTCGGCGGTGTACGGGACGACCACGTGCACGTTGCCGTCGCCGATGTGCCCCGCGACGGCGATGTCGAGGTCGAGTAGCGCGCCGAGTTGTTCGGCCGTCGCCACTGCGTCGGCGATTCGCGAGTAGGGCACGGCGGTGTCGGTCACCAGGAAGCGGTGGCCTGGGTGGCGAGCCTTGAGCGCGAAGAACAGGTGGTGGCGATCCTCCCAGAGACTGTGTTGCGCGGTATGGTTCTGCGCCGCAACGATTTCCAGCGCACGATGGCCGGTGCACAGGGCGCGGATCTCGGTCTCGTCGAGCGCGGCCGCCTCTTCCGAGGTGGCGGTGAGGTCGAGGAACAGCGCGGGCGCGATCGGATGCCGGGTGCCGCGATAGGCGTTGATCGCCGCCATGCTGGTGGCGTCGACCAGTTCGGCCCGGGTCACCGGCAGCGCCTGCCCGAGCATGTCCACCGCCGCGGCCACCGCGTCGGCCACGCTGGGAAACGAGATCCGAAGCGCGCGTTGCCAAGCCGGGATCGGATGCAACCGCACGGTGAGCTCGGTGATGATGCCGAGCGTGCCCGCCGACCCGATCAGCAGATCCTTCAGGTCGTAGCCGCTGCTGGACTTGCGCACCGCGCGCCCGAGCCGGGCCACCGTGCCGTCCGCGAAGACCGCCTGCAGCGCAAGGGTGTTCGCGTGCATCCCGCCGTACCGGACCGTGGTGGTGCCGGTGGCATTGGTGGCGGCCATGCCGCCGATGCTGGCGTCGGCGCCGGGATCGACGGTGAACTGCAACCCGTACGCGGCGGCGGCCGCGTTGAGCCGGGTCCGGGTGACGCCGGGCTGCACGGTCGCGGTGAAGTCGGTGGGGGAGATGGACCGGATCGTGTCCAGCGCGGAGAGGTCGAGCACCACCTCGTCCCCGCGGGCGAGCAGATGCCCCTCCAGGCTGGTGCCCGCGCCGCGGCAGATGATGGGAGTGCCGGTGTGCCTGGCCCATTCGACGGTGCCGAGCACGTCGTCGAGGTCGGCCGCGCGGACGATGCCGCGCGGGCGTCGCCCGGAACGACCGGTCTCGTCGACGGTGTACTCGTCCAGCGCCGCCGCCCGAATGTCCAGCCGATCGGCGACCGTGGTCACGACTCCACCTCGCCGGCGCTCGGCTCCGTCGTGCCCACGGGCAGGCTGTGTCTCTGGTTCGCTCGCCGGCGCTCGCTCACGCCCGCTCCAGGATCGAGGTCACCAGCATGGTGTGATCGTCGAAGGTGCGGGCGATGGTCCAGCCGAGCTCGGCGAACGCCGCCTCGTACTCCTCCTTGGTCCACAGCCGGACGCCGGTGATGGTGTGGTAGATCTCGTAGGTCGGGGAGAACCACGGCTGCCCCGACCACTGCGGGGCTTCCAGCAGGTAGCCGTCGCCGATCACGAGCCGGTGCAGGTTCGGAAACCAGCGCATCCACTCTTTCAGCACCGCGATGATGCCGCCGCCGTCACTGGCCAGCTGGTGCAGCAGGAAGAACGACATCGCGGTCGTGACCTTGCTCCGGTCGATCGCCGCGAGCCATTCGGGATCGGTGGCCTCGGGCTGAACGGAGCCGGGCAGCAACGTGATTCGATCGGCGAAACCTGTTTGGACGACCTCCGCCGACGCCGCGGCGACCACCTCGGCCTCGATATCCACGCCGATGAACTGCTCTTCCGTGGCCAGCTGCGCGAGCGCCCGCACCCGGCCCGCGTCCGCACAACCGAGATCGACCGTGCACCCGGGACCCGTTGCGGCGATAGCCTTTCCGATGCCTTGCAGAATCTCCGGACGCCGCCGCGCGATGTCGGTACAACCGCGCGCCACCGCACCCGCGTCGGTGGCCGCGGGAATGAACGCGCGATCGGCGTTGCCGGCCAGCTGCCGGAACGTGGGCTCCCAACCGCGCGTGACCATGCGGACGAACCCGCGGTTCTTGGCGACGTCGTGCCCGGTGTGGGTCAGCTGGAACCGATGCCCGCGGCGGGTGAGGAACCCGGCGCGGATCAACCCCTCGGTGACGGTCTGCTGGATGCCGCTGGTCGGTGCGATCGGATCGCCGCTCAACAGCGTTGTCCACCAACCCCAGTCGTCGGCGGCCACCACCAGCTGTGCGGCGGTCTGACCCTCGATGACGTCACGGATGGTGAGTCCGGCGGGCGATGGATGATTGAACAGTGCGACGGTGGTGGTTGCGGCGGTCATGACGGATCCTCCTGATATGCGGGCTAATCGGCGAGCGCGATTACCTGGATTTCGATGAGCAGCCCCTCGATGGGCAGGGTGGTGACGGTGGTGGTGCGGGCCGGCGCGGCGGCGCCGAAGAACGCCGCGAACGCGGCGTTCCAGGCCGGAAACCATTGGCGGTCGGCGAGATAGCAGTCCAGCTTCAGCGTCTGCCCGCGCGAGCTGCCCGCCTCGGTGAGCGCCTTGTCCAGCTGGTCGAGCACGGATTCGAGCTGTTCGGCGAAGCCGGCCGAGGTCGGGGTGAGCGTGTCCGGGTCGATCGCGGCGAGCCCGGAGGTGAACACCAGGCCGGAGCCGCGGCGAGCCGACGGGAAGGCGGTCATGACTGCGCTCCGATCAGCCGGGTGGCGTCGAGTTGGTCGATGGTGGCGGCGCCGGACAGGGTCATCAGCGTCCGCAGTTCGTCGGTGAGCAGCTCCAGGACCCGGCTGACCCCGGCCGCTCCGGCGGCGGCGAGGCCGTAGATCGCGGCCCGGCCGATCACCACGGCGCTGGCCCCGAGGGCGAGCGCGAGGAAAACGTCGCTGCCGGTGCGTATTCCGCTGTCGAACAGGATCGGCAGCTCGGGACCGACCGCGGCCCGGATGCGCGGCAGCATGTCCAGGCTGGCGGGTGCCGGATCGAGCTGGCGGCCACCGTGATTGGAGACCACGATCGCGGAAGCGCCTGCGGCCAGCGACCGTTCCGCAGCGTCGGGGGTGAGCACGCCCTTGGCGATCCAGGGCAGCCGGAACTGTGCCGCGGCTTGGCGCAGATCGGTCCAATTCCAGGCCGCGGCACCGTGTTTGAGCAACTGCCCGAACACCTCCGCGACGCCGGGCGCACCGTCGGTTCCGGTGAGGTTGCCGCCGAACTGGCGCATGTCCGGCGCGAACCGGTTCGCCATGTTCCGCGTGCGGAACCCGCCGATCGGACAGTCGACGGTCACGCACAGCGCGGAATAGCCCGCGCGCTGGATCCGTTCGGCCACCGCCGGCGCGTGCGCGAACGGGTGCAACTGCGCGATCCGGGCCGCCTCGGGCGCGACCGCGCGGATCTGCTCATAGGAGTAACTGCCCGCCTCCGGCACGATCGTCACCGTCCCGTGCCGCTGCACCGCCCGGGCCACCGCCAGGTGACCGTCGAGGTGGAACATCGCGTCACCGCCGAACGGCGCGGTGAGGATGGGGGTTTCGAGGGTCATGCCGAGCACCGAGGTCCGGGTGGACGGATTCGCCACCCCGCTCATCGGATCCGGCAGAATTCGCCAGCGGTCGAACGCGTCCCGATTGGCGCGCAGCGTGATCTCCCGCCCCGCCCCGCCTTCCACGAAGTCGAACACGTCCGCGGGCAGTGCGGCGCCCGCGGCCCGATGGATCTCGTCGAGCGTGCCGAAGTCGACCGTGGTCGGGTACATGCTGTCGAGCTGGGCGGTCATGCGGTGCCTTCCGGTGTCGGGACCAGGGAACGACGGCGGCCGTAGCCGAAGTACACGGCCGCCCCTGCCGCGCTCCAGACGGCGAAGCGCAACCAGGTGAGGCCCTCGAAAGTCGTTGCCAGCCAGACGCATCCCGCGATCGCCGCGAGCGGCACCACCGGCATGAACGGCGTCCGGAACGGGCGCGGCCGCTCCGGCGCGCTGCGGCGCAGCAACAGCACGCCGAGCGCGACGACGACGAACGCGAACAGCGCGCCGATGTTCACCAGCTCGGCGACCGTCCCGATCGGCAGCAGCGCCGCGACCAGGGCGATGCCCGTGCCGAGCAGCAGGCTCAACCGCACCGGGGTGCCGCGGCGGCCGGTATGGCACAGGGCGCGCGGCAGCAGTCCGTCGCGGCTCATCGCGAAGATCAGCCGGGTCTGCCCATAGCAGAGCATCAGCAGGCCCTTGGTCAGCGCGATCACCGACGCGACCAGGATGACCTTGCCGATCCAGCCCGCGCCGATCGCGCTGAGCGCGGTGGCGACCGGGGCCGCGTTGTTCAGGCTGGGATAGGGTGCGACGCCGGTGAGCACGGCGCTGACCGCCACGTACAGACCGGTGGCGATGACGACCGAACCGATGATGCCCCAGGGCAGATCGCGCACCGGGTCGCGGGTCTCCTCGGCGGAGGTGGCGACGATGTCGAAACCGAGGTAGGCGAAGAACGCGAGCGCCGCGCCGGCCGCGATGCCGTGCACGCCGAAGGGCATGAACGGCGTCCAATTCGTGGTGTCGAGATGCGGTGTGCCGATGGCGATCACGAGTATCAGGACGACGATCGTCACCGCCACCAATGTTTTCACCACGGTCGCGGTGAGCTTCACATCGAATATGAGGACGGCAATTATCGCGCCGGTGACCAGCAGGGCGGGCAGGTTGATGATTCCACCGTCGGCGGGGCCTGCGGTTATTTCATGCGGAAGGGTCACGCCGAAAAGGGAATACAGCATTGCGGTGCACAGCCCGGACCAGCCGATGGCCACCGCGGCGGCGGCCACCGCGTATTCCAGCAGCAGATTCCAGCCGACCAGGAACGCGGGCGATTCGCCGAGCGTCGCCCTGGTGTAGGTGTAGGCGCTGCCGGATAGCGGAGTCATCGACGCGAGCTCGCTGTAACACAGGGCGACCAGCACGCAGATCGCCCCGGCCAGCACGAACGACAGCACGATCGCCGGCCCCGCCTTGGTAGCGGCGGCCACGCCGGTGGTGACGAAGATGCCCGCGCCGACGATGGTGCCGACGCCCATCGCGACCAGATCGAACCGGCCTAGGGTGCGTTTGAGTGCGGGGGTCGGTTCGGCGCCGCGCGCTGCGGCGATTCGCTGGGTCGGTGCGGCCATGTCGGTCCCGTTCGCTGTTCGAAATATGAATTGCGCCAGCGCTTCTCGCTGGAATGCAATTCAGTAAATCAGCGGCCGTTTGTGTTTTGATGAACTCAGGTAACGTGTCTGTTTCGCAATGTCCGGGAAATCGATTGGTGACCAAATTAATTGGCCACGCCGAAATGCGCAGCGGTGCGCTGCGCTGAATGGGTGGTCGTCGGCGTATTCGAGTTATGCGGTGGTGCTGGTCGCTTCGGTGGGTGTGGCGGTAATGGCGTGCGGCACTGCACGTTTCCGGACGAGAACGGTGGCCGCCGCGACGGCGAGCAAGACCAGCGCGGCCGCGATGACCGCGTCCTGCATGGTGCCGAGGGTGGCGACGACGCCGAAGCCGAGGGTGGCGACGGCCGCGCAGAGGTAGGCGACGGCGGCGTAGCGCGAGGCCACTCGCGCGTGCCGGTCGGGTGGGGTCGCGGCGCTGACGATGCGCAGCCCGGTGCGGTAGGCGATGCCCTGTCCGCAGCCCGCGACCACCGCGCCCGTGAGCAGCACCGCGAGACTGGGCGCGGCCGCCACGGTCGCGGCCAGCGCGACGCCGGCGATGATGGTCAGCTGGCCGATGAGCGGTTCGGCGGGCAACCGGCCCGGCGGCACCGCGCGCTGAACGATCCACGCGCTCACCAGATACAGCGTGACCGGCAGCGCCAGCAGCGGCAGGCTGGTCGTGTCGAGCAGTTCCGCGCCGTAACTCGGCAGCAGCGCGACCACCAGACCGGCGGATACCCACGCGGCAATTCCGTTGAGGTATCCCGCGATTCGCGGCTCGGTGGACGGCAGTGCCGGCCGGTGCGGGCCGGCTGTGGCGTGTTCGCGCGGACTCCGATCGAGCAGCACGGCGAACGCCACGACGCCGAGCAGCGCCGCATGTCCGAGGTAAACCGTCACGCCGGGCGCGGGCAGATACTGCGCGACCCAGGCCGCCGCGATCGTGCCGAGCGCCGACCCGAGCACGGTCGCGGTGGCCATCGCGGTCCGGCCCCCTTCGCCGGACCGTTCCAGGATCAGCCCGGCCAGCGAGCCGGTGACCAGCCCGACCGACAGTCCCGCCAGCACCCGCGCGACGCACGCGGGCCCGGCCGAATCGGCGAGGCTCATCGCGAGGTCGGCGCCGACGCCGCAGGCACTGCCCAGCCCGATCCGCCACCACCAGGCCGCGCGTGACGGCGGCGTGCCGATGAACGAGAGCGTGGGCGTCAGCGCGAACAGGTACGCGGCGAAGATGACGGTGATGAGCAGCGGCGCGAGGTCCCAGGCATGGCGGTAGTACGGCATCATGCCGGTCGCCAGATTGGGCTGGGCCATGATCAGCACGAGCAATACGCCGGGAGCAGCTGCGCGCATCCACCCTCCAAGTGAGGAGATCTTCTCGATTGCTAGCATAGCGAACTGAGAAGATCTTCTCTACTCGAGCGTGTCGATCCGGATCGGCGGTGTCGCCGCGCGGCCGGCGGGCAGGATGGAGGAGTGCAACCGGTGAACACCCGCAGCGATGCCCAGCGCAGCCGGACCGTGCTGGTCGACGCGGTCGGCAGCCTGCTGGCCGAGGGGCGGATCGGCTTCTCGATTCCCGAACTGGCCGGCGCGGCCGGCGTCGGGGTGGCCACCGCGTACCGGCACTTCCCGACACCGCAGGACGCGATGCAGGCGTTCCACCGCAGGGCGATCGAGCAACTGCTGGAGGCGTTCACCGCGCTCGATCCGACCCCGGACGCGGTCGAGCGGTTCCACCGGTTCTGCCGGACCTGGGTCGCGCAGGCGCGGCAGTGGGGACCCGCGGTGCGCCACATCCGCAGCCACAAGGGCTTCATCGAGCGGCTCGCCGCGGGCGATCCCTCGATCACCGCGATGCACGACATCCTCGCCGACGTGCTGGATGCCCTTGTCCAGCAAGGCAAGACGACGCTCGACGATCGAACCTTCGCGGTCCTGCTGTGGATCACCATCTTCGACGAACGCGTCGTCTACGACCTCGGCGCACACCAGGCCTGGTCCGCCGACCAAGTCACCGCCCGCCTCACCCGCGCCGCCGCCGGCGCCCTCGGCATCCAGGTCTGACTTCCCGCACCACTCCTGATTTCCCGCACCGAAAATCGCATGCAAATTTCGGTGCGGGAAATCAGAAGTGGTGCGTGTCAGCTGACGGGGGTGAGTTCTATGGCGCCTTCGATGGTGGTGGGGGTGCGGCGGCGGTTGGGGGAGCCGAGGGCGGCGGTGAGGTCGGTGCCGTCGTGTTCGGCGAGGAGGTCGCCGCTGTCCCAGACCAGAAGGGTTGCGCTGACGGTGTTTTCGGCGGCGGCGTGGGCGAGGTCGTAGTGTGCGCAGCCGGGGACGTGGGGGTAGGTGATCCAGAGGTCGTAGCCGGTCATGAACAGGTCGAGGTCGAATTGGACGCTGAGGCCGAGCAATTCGCTGCGGCCGTTGTCGTCGACGCCGGCGAACGCCTCGTCCAGCGCGAGCAGACGCGGCGCCTGCGGGTCGGCCGAGTCGAGCATGACGTGCGCGGCGGCGAACAGCGGCAGGTGCAGCGAGACCGACTGCTCGCCGCCGGAGAGCGCGCTGTGCCGGGCCACGGTGAGCTTGTCCTCGCTGCCGTCGGCGGAGATCAGGGTGAACGAGAACACCCGCCAGGTGCGGTAATCCAGGGTGGCGGCCAGGATCTCCGGGTAGGAGCGCTCCGGGTGCGCCGCCCGGGCCGCGCGGATCTCGGACGCGAAATGCGCACGGATGGTGGCGAGTTCGTCCGCGCCCAGGACCGAGGCGTCGCGGTCGAGCAGCTTGCACATGGCCCGCGCCGGATCGGACAGCGTGTCGGCCAGCACCCAGTGCACGCCGATGGTGTTGCCCGAGGACATCCGGCGCTGCTTCATCTCCGCGCCCATCCTGGCGATGAGATCGCGGGCGTCGCTGGTGCGTTCGTAGATCTGCTGGGCCAGCCCGGTGAGCAGCGCGTCCTCCAGGATGCGCCGCTCGGCGTCGGTGAGCAGCAGCTCCTGATCCTTGCGCGCGCCGTCGATGCGGGCCGCGAAGTCGGCGAGGGCGGACATGCCGTCGTCGTCCTGCACCTGCACCACGGTCAGCCCGTCGGCGGCATCCCACTGCAACCGGTAGTCGCGACCGGATCCGGACAGCGCCGCGTCGAACTCCTGCAGCGCCGCCGTCACCGCGCTGCGCGTGGTCTTGCGCGTCGCCTCGCTGGCTCGCACCGAAGAGGTTGCGGCGGTGAGGCTTTCGAAGAGTTCGGCGACCTCGTCCGGCAGCACCTGCGGCTCGGCCTCGGGGCCCGCCTGGGAGATCCGGTAGAGCAGCTGCTCCGGCGTCGACCAGGCGGCCTCGCTGCTCGGCCAACGACCCTCGGACGTCGCGCCGAGCAGCCGGAGCAGGTCCGGGCGGGCGTACGGGGCAAGGGCTTTCACGTCGGCGAGCACCTCGGTCAGTGCGGTGCCGAGTGATTCGTGCGCGGTCCGGTAGGCGGCCTCGGCGTCGCCGATCGCCTCGATGGCCTCGTTGGCGGCCTTGCGCGCGGCCTTCTGCTCGGCCTTGGTCGCCTCGATCTTCGCGCGCGCCTTCTCCAGTTCCTGATCGATGTCGGCGGCGCCCGCACCCAATGCCTCGCGCAGGGTTTCGAGCTTGCGCAACTGCTCCTGGTAGCCGGACTTGGCCGCCTCGGCCTCCTCGGCGAACGCCTCGGCCAGGTCCTTGGCCTCGTCGTGCCGGTCGGAGCCCTCGCGTTCGCGCTCGCGTTCCCGCTCGTGTTCGGTACGCAGCCGCAGCAGGCCGGTGCCGGTGTTCTCGAAGTGCCGGATGGCGGCGGCCAGCGCGTCGAGTTCGCGCGGCTCGCGCGGGGTCCGGTGCTTGGTCGCGGCCGCGCGCAGTTTCTTCTCGACCGCGGTGGTGTCGGCGACGGCCTGGTCGAGGTCGCGCTCGGCCTGGGTGGCGGCCTCGGACCGCGAGCGCATCATGCCCGCCGTCTCGGAGACCGCGCGCAACGCGGTGGTGACCGCGGTGGCGCGCGGCAAGGCCTTGGCGGCGGCCGAGATTCGCGCCAGCTCGGCGGTGGCGTCGGCCTCCTGATCCGTGGCCCCGCGCTGTGCTTCGGTCGCCGCCTCGAGTGCGGCGGCGAGTTCGGTCAGCCGGAGCTCGCGGCGACGAGCACGGGCGGTGGCGCCGATGAACTCGGCGTCGGTCTTGTGGTGCCTGCCGACCTGCACGCCCTGCCGGAAGCCGCCCGCGGCGCTGACCGCGAGACCGCCGGCCGGGTCGCCCTTGCCCTCGTGCAGGGCGATGGAGGCGAGCACGTCGGCGACGGCCTGCCGCGGCACCGTCAGTTCGGCCGAATCCTCCTCGACGACAAGCACGTCGGCGAGGGTGCGGCCCTTCGGCCGCTCTTTCTCCGGCAGCGGCACCAAGAACTGGTCCGACTCGTACTTCGCGGGCGGCTCGGCGCAGATCCAGCCGTCGAGCAGATCGGCCGCGTGCAGCGCGGCCTCGATCCCGGCGGCCGCCTCCGGCTTGACGTCGTCGGCGAAGCGGACCAGCCGCCACAGCGGAGCGCCGGGCCGCTCGTCGGCTGCGCGCACGCGCGCGGCGAAAGCCGGTGGCGCGTCGTCGCTTTGCGCGGCGACCCGGTCGCGTTCGGCGGTCAGCTCGGCGATCTGCTCGCCCGCCGTCGCCGCGCGCCCGCGCGCCTCCTGCCGGTCGTTGCGGATCTCGTCGATCAACGACTCGGTGCGCTCGGCCAGCACCTCGGCGACCGTCGCCTCCTCCGAACCCGCCTGCGCGAGCGCGGTATCCAGGTCTTCGAACAGTCCGTTGCCGAGCGGGGAGTAGACCTCGCGGTGCTCGTCCCACCAGCTGCGCAGCGCACTGCTCGCCTCGGTGCGGGCCAGTACGACCGCGGCTTCGGCGTGCGCGACCTCGGCGGCGGCCGCCTCGCTCAGTTCCCGTGCGCGTTCGGCGAGGCGTTCGGCGCGGGTGCGTTCGGCGGCCGCGGTCTCCATGAGCCCCATGGCCTGCCGGACCGCGCGCACGTCGGCGTCGCGTTCCTCGGCATGCGCGCGCACCGTCGCGGTGAGCTGTTCGGCGCGTGCGTTCTCCGAAAGCGCGGTCCAGTCGATCCCGGCTTCCTCCGCGGCGGAACGCAATTCGTCCTCGCCCCGGGCGAGCGCCGCGGCGGCCGTGCGGACCGCCGTGCGCGCGCGTTCGGCCTCCTGCGCCCGCTGATCGAGGGTCTGGCGGGCCTTCAGCGCCTTGTCGCCGTGCACACCCGCCGAGGTCTCCAGGCGGCGCACCGCGTCCGCCAGGTCGTCGAGCTGCTGCTTGCCCTCGTAGGCGCTGGAGCGCTGGAGGTTCTCCCGGTCGCCGAGCGCCTGCTCGTAGGCGCGGTCGGCGTCCTCGGCGCGCGCCTCGGCGGCGGCGCGTTCACCCTCGCGGCGCTCGCGCAGCGCGGTCGCGGCGAACAGCGCGGTGCTCGCGTGGGTGACCGCGTCGAGCCGGGTGCGCAGCTGGTCGACGTCCGTCTTGGCCTGCACCGCAAGGTATTTCCGGTAAACATCGACGAAGGTGCGGGTGGCGCTGTCAGCGTGCACCAGCCCCTCCAGGGTGCGGCCGACCTCCTCCATATCGCTGAACGAGCGGGCCGCGTCCAGGATCAGCTGCTCGTCGAGCGGGCGCAGGCCGTCGGTGAGCGCCTGCGAAAGTCCGCGCGGGTCCAGGTTTTTCGCCAGCTGCGGGCGGCGCAGCGTGAGGATCAGGTTGATCAGCTGGTCGTAGCGCTGGGTGCCGAGCCCGAACATCCTGGCGTCGATGGCGTTCCGGTATTCCACCGGACGATCGACGATCGCGTCGGTGCCGATCTGCTCGGCCAGCTGCTTGCGGGTGAACGGCCGGTCGTCCGGCCCGATCAGGGAGAAGTCGATGCCGACCCGCCCATCGGCGACGAAGTACCAGCGGGTCACCTTGTCCGAGGAGCGGGTGGCGCGCATGCCGATGCCGACGGTCACCGCCTCCGCGTCGTCCCAGTCGCCGCGGGCGAACTCCATCCAGACATAGGAGTAGGCCGATTCCTGCTTGCGGTACAACAGGTTCGACTTCATCGTGCGCTCTTCACCGGCGAACGGGTTGAGCCGGCGCGGCTCGATCCGCCCGTCCAGCACGAACGGGAACAGCACCTCGAGGGCCTTGGTCTTGCCGGATCCGTTGGGGCCGCGCAGCACCAATCTGCCGTCGGCGAAGCAGAATTCCTGGTCGCGGTAGTCCCACAGGTTGACGATTCCGGCGCGGGTCGGGATGAACCGCACTCCGCCGTGAATGAGCGACATCGCCTCAGTTCCCTTCCGTGCCAGTGCTATAGGTATCGGCCGCGGTGACGAACAATTCCTCAGTGCGCTTGGTCCGGACCGTGACGACGGCGCCGCGATAGCGGGCGAGTGCGGGCAGGATCAGCAGCCCGTTGTCCACCGTCTGCACCAGGCGCAGTCGCTCCAGCAGGGCCACCACCTCGGTGGTCAGGCCGGGCACATCGGCCTGCCACTGGGCGGCGAAGGTCGCGCCGTAGCGATCGGCGAGGGCCTGCACGGTCTCGCGCACCCAGGCCGATTCGATCAGCGGGTAGGTCAGCTCGACCGGCTCCTCGGCCTCGGCGTCGAACGTCGAATCCGGTTGTGTCCCAATGTCGTCGAGTGCCCGCAGATCGGCCAGCGGCGCGAAGACGGTCGATTCCGGGATCGCGCCGTCCAGTTGCGCCGCGAGCGCTTCGCCCGCGTCCGGCGCACCGGTGCGCCATTCGAGCGGATTGTCGATGTCGAGCACCCGGTCGGCGATCTCACCGGCCAGCAGCAGCCCGACCTGTGCCAAAGTCCCCGTGCTCGGGAATCGGATATCGGAGAGCCGCCCGGAAGTGTCGATCAGCGCGACCCCCTCGGCCCGCCGTTCGGCCTTGAGCCCGGTGAACATCTCCACATCGGCGACGATCCGATCCTGACCCAGCACCGGTCGTTCCGCCGGCTCGAGGTCGTCGAGATACACCACCGGCCGCTCGACCAGCGTCCGGCGCACCCGGCGCGCGAGATCGGCCGCGGTCGGCGCGTGCGTGGAACCGCTTGCGCCCGCGGCCTCTTCGGTGAGCAGCCCGCGCACGCTGTGCAGATGTTGCAGCGCCCGCGGCGGCCGGAACAGCGCGAACACCACCGGCCGGTCGATGTCGTAGAGCGCCTCGCCCGCCTCCGGATCGCTGGCCCAGCCGCCCGCGTCGCCGTCGGCCAGGGTGAGCGCGCCGCGATGGGTCAGCCAGCCGACCGCGTCGACGAAGGCGTCCCGATCCGCCGCGCGATCGGTGGACAGCTCCAGGCCCTCGACCCGGCCGGCGTAGGCGGCGACCTGATCGGCCAACTCGGACAGGGTGATCTGGTCACCGGCCCGGCCGAGCGCGGCGATGGACAGCGCGAGGTAGGCGTAGCGGCGGCGATCGAAGAGCCGGTCGGCGGGCGTGCGCGCGGGCTTGCCCGCGTCCAGCCGATCGATGATGGGGAACACCCGCGCGGTGGTCTCGGTGACCTCCAGCCGGTAGCCGAACAGTTCGGCCAGGTCCTCGCGCAGCTCGGTGGCCCATCGGCGGATCAGCGGCAGCGCGATCCGATCGGGGTAGGTCCTGGTCACCAGGTGATTGGCCAGGATGACCCGCGCGGCGCGCTGATAGTTGTCCAGCGCAAGCGAATCGATCTTGCGTCCGTGCATCATGCGCGCCCCCCGTTGCCGCGCGGCCGGGTCCTGGTGGTCTGGCGCACCTCTAGCCTGCGGTTGTTCAGGTGCAGCAGCCCGTGCGCGGTCTGCACCACGGTAGACCCGTCGTGCTCGGACACGGTGAGGGTGACGCCGCTGTCGGAACCGGTGGTCCCGGCGACCCGCCCGCTCACCGGCACCCACGCGGTGGACGCGGCGTCGAGCAGCCGCAGCAGCACTTCGGTCTCCCGTTCGTCGAGCACCCGGTCGTGCACGTCGGCGGCGGCCAGCGACTTGGCCGCGTCGGCACGGGCGCGTTGCGCGTCCAGCTGCACCTCGCGCAACCGTCGAATGCCCGCGTCGTTGCGATGGATTCGCGCGGGCGCACCGGCCGAGGGCGGGCGTCCGGTCTCGGCCAGCGTGCGCGAGATCTCCAACGGCGGTGCCTCCCACCAGGATCGCTGCGCCGGGATCAGGTCCGCGTCCGGGTGCTCCATCGCGAGGTGGCGGGGCCGGCCGAGGCCGAACACCGCGTCGTAGAGCGCGTGCGCGCTGTCCGCGGTCGGCGCGGCGGTGAACCAGCCGGCCAGATGCCGCAGCGCGGACTCCCGGCTCACCCCGCCGCGCCGGGTCTCGGTGACCCGGCGCAGCAGCGAGAGCACGGCGGCGATGGCGCTCATGGTCGCCTCGCGCAGCCGTTCCGCCTCGGTGGTGCCGGCGTGCTCGCCGGTGCCGGACGGGACGAACCAGGTGCGCAAGCCGTCCCAGCGCGCGTGCCAATCCGCTTGCCGCTCGGCGAAACTCAGCAGTACCCGCTCGTCGCACCCGGCGGCGCGTTCGATCAGCTCGTCCACGCCCGTCTCCTCGATCTCGCCGATCGCGCCGGCCAGCCGCGGCACGAACCGGGCCAGGTCGAGGCTGAACTCGCGCATGTGCGCGAGCAGCGCGTCCTTGTGCGCCAGGAACGATTCGGGGGTGATCTCGGTGGTCCGCACCAGATCGCCGAGGGATAGGTAGAAGTGCGCGGCGCGCGCGGCCATGTCGGTCAGTGCCGCGTCGAGGCGGCGCAGCGTGCGGTAGACCCGCTCGGCGTCGCCGTCGCGATTGGCCGTGGCGAGGGTGTGCAGATCGGCCAGCAACTCCGGCAGCACCAGCCGCGACAGCGAGGCCTCGTCGAGCCGCGCGTTGAGCACGCCCGCGACCGCCCGGTAGGCCTGGAATCCGGCCTGGGAGAACTGGTAGACGAAGTGCCGGTTGCGATATTCGGCCAGCGTGGCCGCGCGCGTTCCGTCGTAACTGCGTTCCAGCACGCCCCATTGGTGGAGTTGATCGAGTAGCGGGCCGATTTCGGCGGCGGTGAGCCGGGGCGCGTTCGGGCGGGCGCCGCGCTCGCTGGACCAGGCCTGCGCGCTCGCGGGACCGTCGTCGACCGCCGATTTATCTACAGACTGACTGGTCTCCTTGTCCTCGGTATGTTGCTGGGCCTCAACGTCAGGCGCGGGTTCCGGCTCGGCGACGTCGAGCAGGTCGGGGGTGCGCAGGCTGTGTCCGTTGCGCTCGATCCACTCCGCCACATCGTCGGCGTGCAGCAACACCACGTAGGCGGCCCGCGCGCTGTCGAAGGCGCGCAGCACCCACAGATAGTCGGCCCGGCGCTCGGCGGTGGCGAAGGAGAACAGCCGCAGCCGGTCGTCCCACAGGACGGAGGCGCTCGCGGCGGCGTCGACGGAGTCGGTCACCGGGAACAGGGTAGTAGCGGGCCGGTCGCCGACGACGCGTACATACCCGGTTCGGCGTGCGCGTGTCCTGTTTGCCGGATGTTCGCCGACGAATTCGGCTGTGCGGGACCGCTACCGGTCACTCGCTCGAGAGGGAACGCAGCTGGTCGAGGTACACGCGGGTGCGCGGATCGCCCGGATAGCGGGCGATGATTTCGCGCGCGGCCTCGCCGGCGATCCACATCAGCGAGGGCAGCGAACGGCGCTTGCCCGCGAACGCGCGCAGTCCCTCGTCGACCGCGAGTTCCAGATCGCGGTTGCGCACCGCGACGACCGCGAGGGTCAGATGCGCCTCGGACACCCGCATCGGGTTGCGCACCGTACCGTCCGCCCTGGTCGAGTTGCGGATGACCTCGTTCGCATAGGTCTCGGCGAGCCGATCCTCGCCCGCGACGCGGCAGCAGTCCATCGCGTAGAAGTCGAACTTCTGCGGATCGACCACGAAATGGTTGTCCAGGTTGATCGGATGGTCGAGTCGCTGCAAAATTGCCCGGCCTTCGTCCAGGGCCGTTTCCACCTGCTGCTTGTCGCCGAGACGCGCCCAGGCCTTGGCTCGTTGCGCGGCGAGTTGCACACCGACGCCCAGGTTCTGGCTGGACTCCAATGCCTGGTCGACCGCGTCGATCGCGCCTCGGTAGTTACCTTGGGTGAGTGCGAACCAAGCGGCCATTTCCGCACTCCAGCCGGTGATTTCGGCGTTCTCGGCCTCTTGGCCGAGGGACAGTGCGGCGCGCCGGGTCGCCTCGGCGGCGGTGCGCCGGCCGAGGTCGTAATCCACGCAACCCACCAGTAGCGCAACCCATCCCGCGAGCACCAGGATGTCGCGGTGCTGCGCCAAAGTCAGTCGGCCGTCCAGCAGTGAGGTAATCCGCCGCAACCAGCCGGTGCCCTCGGCGTGCAGCTCGTGCGGATCGGCGTAGGAGTACTCGCAGCACAGGCGTTCCGCGGTGATCCGGATCGCGTCCAGGGTGGCGGGGGAGACGTCCGACATGCGCAGTCGCCCGATGAATTCCAGCGTGTCCATGCCGGTTGCCGAGAGCACTTCGTCGTCGCGATTCGGCCTGGCTTTGGGGAAGAACGCCGCAGTGACAGTGTCGAAGGCGGCGGAAATTATCGGTGCGTAAAAATCATCCGGCCGCGACTCGCCCGATTCCCAGCGGCGCCAGTTACGCAGCAGTGTACTGTCTGTCGGCAGGTTGTGGGATGACTTGGCGCGCATCACGCGGACGGCATCGGCTTGTGACCACCCCCGCGCATCGCGTTCGGAGCGCATCCGGACTGCCCAGACGGGTCGATCGTCTCCAGCGGCCACGTCAGTAGTATCGCACCAGTTAACGCCCGGTGGCCGAGATAGGGCATATAGGTGTCAGTGGGTTGACATCTACATTCGCAAGTTGGCGTTGTACATGCTGGACATGAGAGCGGAAAGTTAGCCGGACACATCTCGTCTCGACCAGATGCAATTGCATCTGTCCTTGCAAGGCGCAGTACCCCACAATGGGGAGATCCACATAAGGACAGCGGTACCCAATCCAACGGAGGTTCGGGTGGAAGCGTTGATCTATGGATACTTGCGTGACGATTTGGCCGATGGCCACTGTGCAGAGCTAGAGGATGCGATGAGCACCCTCGCCCGCGAAGAGGGGCTCTGCTTCGCCGCGACGTTCCATGAATCGACTTCCGGTGACGGCGCGGCATTCGTCGAGCTGACCCAGGAACTCAAGCGAGCGGACGCACATCACGTCGTGGTGCCGTCGCTCGATCATCTTGCCGGCCAGACGATCCCGCGGGATATTCTGCTAGCGAAACTGGCCCGCGAGGCGGCGGCACAGGTCTGGACCATCGAGACCTGAGCGCCCGGACGGCCGCGCCCGGCCTGCGGGACAACACCCGCCATCGGTGCCGTCGTCGAACTTCCGCGAGCATCCTCGTCGTGGCCACACCGGCCGGCAGCGAGGCGAGCAACGCCGCAACATGGTGGTGCCCCACCGCGGATCCTCCTGCCAGGGCAGGAGATAACCGAACAGCGAGCTGCCGGCCTGGACCGCCGCAGCCATGGCAATCAGGGCTGGGCGCCCGGCCGTGACCAATCGCTCCCCGGTCCGGCGTATCGAAACGCGCGGGCCCACCCCGGAATCCTGCTGCGCGGCAGCGGATTTGCCAGGGGGCATCAGTCGGCGAACAGCAACCTGGCGGCTACCAATGTGGCGGTCGGCACCGCGCGCAGCGCGACCGCGTCCACCGCATGCCGCAACCCTCCGGCACACGGCGAACCAAAGCGGTTGACGCGCAGGCGGTTCAGAGCCCGAAGCTGCCCGGACCGCGCCTGCGCAGGTACTTCTCGAACTCGGCCGCGATGGCGTCGCCGTCGATCTTGGCCATCGCCTCGTTCACATCGACCGCCGCGTCGCCGCGCTCCTCGAGCGAGCGCACGTACTCGGTGACCTCGTCGTCGCCCGCGGTCATCTCGTTGACCGCGGTCTCCCACTCCTCGGACTGCGCGGGCAGCTCGCCCAGCGGCACCTCGATATCGAGCACGTCCTCGACCCGGTGCAGCAACGCGATGGTGGCCTTCGGGTTCGGCGGCTGCGAAACATAGTGCGGCACGGCGGCCCAGAACGACACCGCCGGCACACCCGCCTTGACGCATTGATCCTGCAACACGCCGGTGATGCCGGTCGGTCCCTCGTACCGGGTCTGCTCCAGATTGAAGCGCTCGGCCGCCTCCTTGCTATAGGCGGAGCCGGTGACCGGAACGGGACGGGTGTGCGGGGTGTCGGCGAGCAGCGCGCCGAGGATGACCACGGTTTGCACGCCGAGTTGTTCGATGAACTCCAGCAGGTCCTCGCAGAAGCTGCGCCAGCGCATGTTGGGCTCGATGCCGCGCAGCAGCACGATGTCGCGATCGCTGCCCGGGGGCGAGCAGACCGACAGCATGGTCGAAGGCCACTGGATTTCCCTGGTCACGCCGTCTACCTGCCGAACGGTCGGCCGGTTGACCTGGTAGTCGTAGTAGTCCTCGGAATCGAGTTCGGCTAGCGGCTCGGCGTCCCAGATCAATTCCAGATGCTCTACGGCGCCGCTTGCGGCGTCGCCCGCGTCGTTCCAGCCTTCGAAGGCCGCGACCAGCACCGGTTCCCGCAATGTCGGCAGTTCCGGATCGGGAGTTTCACTGGGGTTCACTCGGTCAGCCTAATGTGTGCGGGGAACTGGCGTGTCGTATGCCGTGGCCGGGCCCGGCGTGTTCGGCAGCGGCGGCGATGACCGGGTGTGTCGCTGCCCACTCGACTCGGCGAGCTGCACTGTCGCACCCGACCATTACGCTTGATCTCATGTCTGCGTCCATCCCCGCCGTGTTCGACACCACGCTCCTCGACACGTTGCGTCGCCGTGTCGTGATCGGCGACGGTGCGATGGGCACCATGTTGCAGGCGGCCGATCTGACCCTCGATGACTTCATCGGGTTGGAAGGCTGCAACGAGATCCTCAACGACACCCGCCCCGACGTGCTACGCAGTATTCACCGCGCGTACTTCGAGGCCGGCGCCGACGCGGTCGAGACCAACACCTTCGGCTGCAACCTGCCGAACCTGGCCGACTACGACATCGCCGACCGCATCCGCGACCTGTCCGAGCGCGGCACCCGGCTGGCCCGCGAGGTGGCCGACGAGATGGGGCCGTCCGCCGACGGCACCCCGCGCTATGTGCTCGGCTCGATGGGTCCGGGCACGAAGCTGCCCACCCTCGGCCATGCTCCTTATACCGCGCTGCGCGACGCCTACACCGAATCCGCGCTCGGCATGCTCGAGGGCGGCGCCGACGCGATCCTCATCGAGACCTGTCAGGACCTGCTCCAGGTCAAGGCCGCGGTGAACGGCAGCCGGGAGGCCATGCGCCTGCTCGGCCGGCGCATTCCGATCATCACCCACGTCACCGTGGAAACCACCGGCACCATGCTGGTCGGCAGCGAGATCGGCGCGGCGCTCACCGCGCTGGAGCCGCTCGGCATCGACATGATCGGGCTGAACTGCGCGACCGGCCCGGCCGAGATGAGCGAGCACCTGCGGCATCTGTCCCGGCACGCGCAGGTCCCGGTGTCGGTGATGCCGAACGCCGGCCTGCCGGTGCTCGGCAAGCACGGCGCCGAATACCCGCTCACCCCAGAGGAACTCGCGGTCGCGCTGAGCGGCTTCGTCTCCGAGTTCGGCCTCGCGCTGGTCGGCGGCTGCTGTGGCACCACCCCCGAGCACATCCGGCAGGTCACCGAGGCGGTCCGGGAGATCGAGCCGAAGCTGCCCGCGCTCGACGATCGGCGCAGCCCGGTGCACGAGCCCGCGGTGTCCAGCATGTACACGGCGGTGCCGTTCGAGCAGGAAGCGTCGGTCATGATGATCGGCGAGCGGACGAATGCCAACGGCTCCAAGGCATTCCGCGACGCGATGCTGGCCGAGGACTGGCAGAAGTGCCTCGACATCGCCAAGGACCAGACCCGCGACGGCGCGCACATGCTCGACCTGTGCGTCGACTACGTCGGCCGCGACGGCGCGAAGGACATGGAGGCGCTGGCCGCGCGGCTGGCCACCTCCTCGACGCTGCCGATCATGCTCGACTCCACCGAAACCCCGGTGCTGAAGGCCGGTTTGGAGCACCTCGGCGGCCGGTGCGCGGTGAACTCGGTGAACTACGAGGACGGCGACGGCCCCGAATCGCGGTTCCAGCAGACCATGCGGCTGGTCGCCGAGCACGGCGCCGCCGTGGTCGCGCTGACCATCGACGAGGAGGGCCAGGCCCGCACCGCCGCGAAGAAGGTGGCCATCGCCGAGCGGCTCATCGCGGACATCACCGGCAACTGGGGTGTGCGCGAAAGCGACATCATCATCGACACGCTGACCTTCACCCTCGGCACCGGTCAGGAAGAATCGCGCAAGGACGGCATCGAGACCATCGAAGCCATCCGGTTGCTGAAGAGCAAGCATCCGGCCGTGCAGACCACGCTCGGCCTGTCGAACATCTCCTTCGGCCTGAACCCGGCGGCCCGGCAGGTGCTGAATTCGGTGTTCATGCACGAATGCGTCCAGGCGGGACTGGATTCCGCGATCGTGCACGCGTCGAAGATCCTGCCGATGGCGCGGATCCCGGACGAGCAGCGCGAGACCGCGCTCGATCTGGTCTACGACCGGCGCGGCGAGGACTACGACCCGCTGCAGAAGCTGATGGGCCTGTTCGAGGGCGTGTCGACCTCGTCGTCGCGGGCCTCGCGGGCCGAGGAGATGGCGGCGCTGCCGCTGTTCGAGCGGCTGGCCCGGCGGATCGTCGACGGCGAGCGCAACGGCATGGAGGCCGATCTCGAAGAGGCGATGCAGCAGGTGCCGCCGTTGCAGATCATCAACGAGACGCTGCTGTCCGGCATGAAGACGGTCGGTGAGCTGTTCGGCTCCGGCCAGATGCAGCTGCCGTTCGTGTTGCAGTCGGCCGAGGTGATGAAGGCCGCGGTCGCCTACCTGGAGCCGCACATGGAGGCCACCGACGACAGCGGCAAGGGCCGCATCGTGCTGGCCACGGTCAAGGGCGACGTGCACGACATCGGCAAGAACCTGGTCGACATCATCCTGTCCAACAACGGCTACGAGGTGGTCAACCTCGGCATCAAGCAGCCGATCGCGACCATCCTCGATGCCGCGGTGGACAAGAAGGCCGACGTCATCGGCATGTCCGGGCTGCTGGTGAAGTCGACCGTGATCATGAAGGAAAACCTGCAGGAGCTCAACACCAAGGGCGTGGCCGAGCAGTTCCCGGTGCTGCTCGGCGGCGCGGCGCTGACCCGCGGTTACGTCGAGAACGACCTGACCGAGGTGTACGAGGGCGACGTGCACTACGCCCGCGACGCGTTCGAGGGCCTGCGGTTGATGGACGACATCATGACCCGCAAGCGCGGCGGCGGCATCGACCCGGACAGCCCGGAGGCGATCGCCGAGCGGGAGAAGGCGGCCCAGCGCAAGGCGCGCCACGAACGGTCCAAGCGGATCGCCGAAGAGCGCAAGGCCGCCGAGGTGCCGATCGAGGTGCCCGCGCGCTCCGATGTCGCCGCGGACGTGCCGGTGCCGACGCCGCCGTTCTGGGGCACCCGGGTGGTGAAAGGCCTGGCGCTGCACGAGTATTCGGGGCTGCTGGACGAACGGGCCCTGTTCCTCGGCCAGTGGGGTCTGCGCGGCCAGCGCGGCGGCGAGGGGCCGAGCTACGAGGAACTCGTGGAGACCGAGGGCAGGCCGCGGTTCCGCGCCTGGCTGGATCGGCTCAGCACCGAGGGCGTGTTGCAACACGCGGCCGTGGTGTACGGGTACTTCCCGGCGGTGTCCGAGGGCGACGACGTGATCGTGCTCACCGAACCCAATCCTGGTGCGCCCGAACGCTATCGGTTCACCTTCCCGCGTCAGCAGCGCGATCGCTTCCTGTGTATCGCCGACTTCATCCGCTCGCGCGAACGGGCCGAGCAGACCGGTCAGGTGGACGTGCTGCCCTTCCAGCTGGTCACCATGGGCCAGCCGATCGCCGACTTCGCCAACGAGTTGTTCGCCGCGGACAACTACCGCGACTACCTCGAGGTGCACGGCATCGGCGTCCAGCTCACCGAGGCCCTGGCCGAATACTGGCACCGCCGGGTGCGCGAGGAACTGACCCTGGACGGGCACGCGGTCGCCGACGACGACCCCAGCGACGTCCTCGAATACTTCAAACTCGGCTACCGCGGCGCGCGCTACTCGTTCGGCTACGGCGCCTGCCCGGACCTGGACGACCGTGCCAAACTGGTCGACCTGCTCGAGGCCGATCGGATCGGCGTCGTGCTGTCCGAGGAACTCCAGCTGCACCCGGAGCAGTCCACCGACGCCTTCGTCCTGCTGCATCCCGAGGCGAAGTACTTCAACGCCTGAGGCTCGGCGCGCGGGGGAGTCACCCGCGCGCTGTCGTCGAGTTAGCCGCACGCTCGCTACGGGGGTGTGCGGCTTTCGGCGTGTCCGGCGCTTGTCGAATGAGTTATCAAACCGATCGGTATGAAGTGAGCGTGGTCACCGTGCTGCGGAACACTGTTCGCGTACCGCAAGGGCCTTGGCTACCTGCTCGTATGCCATGATTTGGGCAAATCCCGACGCGCCGAGCGGATTTCGTGCTTCGGCGTGGCGGGGCGCTGACCTGGGCGATCTTCCAGGGGCGTTCGGTGAGGTGGATGTGTGTCGGGTGGGTATGCCATTGTCGGAAGCGTTGCAACTGCATCCGGGGCAGTCGGCGGATGCGTCGCCATCGCTGCTTACGGGTGTAAAGGACTACGGCGCGTAGCAATTTCGGGGATTTCCCGGCGTTGCGCGCCACTGCAGTACCAGCTCGGCGCGTAAGCAGGAAGGCACAACAGCATGACGGCGGACCGATTGATCGCGGGACGGTATCGGCTCACGGATCCGATCGGCACAGGCGCGATGGGCGTCGTCTGGCGAGGCACCGATGTCCGCCTGCGCCGCACGGTCGCGGTGAAACAGCTCATCCTCGGGCCGGGATTGACCCGCACCGCCGCGCTGGAGGCGAAGCTGCGCGCCATGCGCGAGGGCCGTATCGCCGCGCGCCTGCACCATCCGCACGCGATCACCGTCTTCGACGTCGCCGAGGAAGACGGCCAGCCGTGGCTGGTCATGGAATACATGGACGCGCCGAGCCTGGCGGCCAAGCTCTCCGGCAAGCGCACCCTGTCGCCGGTCGAGGTCGCCCGGATCGGCGCGCAAGCCGCGGGCGCGCTGGCCGCCGCGCACGACGCGGGCATCATGCACCGCGACGTGAAGCCGGCCAACCTGCTCGTCGGCGACGACGGCACGGTGAAGATCACCGACTTCGGCATCTCCCGCGCCGTCGGCGACGTCACCGTGACCGCCACCGGCTTCCTGGCCGGCACCCCGGCCTACCTCGCGCCCGAGGTGGCGCGCGGCGAGAACCCGGAACCGGCCTCCGACGTATTCGCCCTCGGCTCAACGCTTTACGCCGCCGTGGAGGGCCTGCCGCCGTTCGGCGAGGGGGACAACCCCCTGGCCGTGCTGCACGCCGTCGCGCGCGGACAGGTGCCGAACCCTGAGCACGCCGGCGCGCTCGGGCCCGTCCTGCTGCGCCTGCTCGCCCCGACCATCGATGCGCGCCCGACCATGCGCGAGGCGCAGAAGGCGCTGGAAGCCGTTGCGGAGGGCCGGGTTCCGAGCCTGGGCACGCCCGCGCTCACCAAGGCGCTGCCCGCGCCCGGCGCGGACAACGCGACCACCGTTCTGCCGCAACCGAGTTCGCCGACGAGCACCGACGCCGCGGGTAACGCGAACGACGCGACCACCGTGGTACCGACCGCCGCGTTGACCAATCCGCCGGTCGCCGAATCCGTTTCCGCACAGCCGCCGGTCCCGCCGCGCAGCGGTGCGACGCTGCCGGGCGGTCCGGGCAGCGGGCCGTCGCGCAATCGTTCGCTGGCGATGGCGGGCGCCGCGTTCGTCGTGGTGCTGGCGGTGATCGGGCTCATCGCCTTCGTCACCAACGATCGCAAGAGCGGTGACACCGCGACGCCGCCGGTGAACACGAGCACGTCCTCGTCCGCGGAGGTCCCGGCGCAGCCGCCGAACGCGGCAGGCCCCGGCCAGCCGGAGTCGCCGGCGCCGGTGGCCAACCCCACGCCGTCGGCGCAGCCGAGCGGCACGCCGACGCCGTCGTCGGCCCCGCCGTCCGCGTCGGCCCCGCCCTCGTCCGCGCCGCCGACAACGCCCCCGCCGACCATCAGCGCGACGCCGTTCGGTCCGCCGACGCCGGAGAAGGTTTCTCAGTTCGTGTCCGGCTACTACGGCATGCTCCCCGGCAATCCCAGTGCCGCGTGGTCGCAGCTCTCGCCCGCGTATCAGGGCGTGGCCGGTGGCTACAACGAGTACGTCCGCTGGTGGGGCACGATCAGCTCGATCACCGTGCGCTCGGTGACGCCGAACGGCGACAACCGCGCGGTGGCCTCGCTCACCTATGTGAAGAAGAACGGCGAGACGGTGAACGAGACCCGCTGGTTCCAGGTCGCCGCCGAGAACGGCCGCATGCTGATCACCGCGTCGGGAACGTAAGCACAGTTCTCGTCTCCGGAGTGGTAGGGGCCACAACTGGGCAACTGGCCACGGTGGTCCCCCGGGTGCGGCGGTTATCGTGGCTACGGCCTGATCGGTACTTCGGAACGAGGAGATGTGTGACCGCGCGACCAGTTGCTGTTCTGTGGGATATGGACGGCACGCTCCTGGATTCGGAGAAGCTCTGGGATGTCGCGATGCGCGAACTCGCCGGCCGGCACGACCGGGAGCTGACCGACGAGCTCCGGCACACCTTCATCGGCGCGTCCGGACCGGATGCGCTGCGGCTGCTGTTCACCGGTATCGGCATCGAGCCGACACCCGAGGCGGTGCGCGAAGCGGGGGAGTTCATCGAGCACCGGGTGACCGAGTTGATGACCGGCCCCATCCCGTGGCGGCCGGGCGCGAAGGACGCGCTGGGGTTGGTCCGGGCCGCCGGGCTGAAGTCGGCGCTGGTCACCAATACCAAGCGGTCGCTCGCCGAGTACGGGCTCGACACCCTGGGCCGCGACTTCTTCGACGTGTCGGTCTGCGGCGACGAGGTGGCGCGCGGCAAGCCGGAACCGGACGTGTACCTGCGCGCCGCCGAACTGCTCGGCGTCGACCCGCGCGACTGTGTGGCGGTGGAGGATTCGCCGACCGGCACTCGCGCGGCCCACGCCGCGGGCTGCGCGGTGATCGTGATCCCGTGCGAGATCCCGGTGCCGGACGGACCCGGCCGCAGCTTCCGCGACACCTTGGTCGGGCTGACGGTCGAGGACCTCGGACAGGCGCTGAAGCAGCGCGGCTGACCGGCCGCCGTCCGACACTCCCGACCGCGCTTTATCGAGAGTTACTGTGCCGCAACGGTAGTGCGCGCTGCTGGTAGGTGTGACCGCGATCACCGGCAATCTCGCCCAATCCCGGGCGTGTCGGCGCTCCGCTCTACCAGAATGTCGCCATGACAGCGTTGGGTGTCCTCGACGAGATCGTAGATACCGCACGGTATCCCCTCGCGAATTCCGCGGACCCCGGTCGCGGCGCCGCCGTGGCGCACGCGCGGGCGGAATTGGCCGCGAGCGGGTGCACCGTGCTGCGCGGTTTCATCCGCCCGGAACTGACCGAAACGCTACGGGCGCAGGGCGATGCGATGGCGCCGCACGCCTACTACGAGGTCGAGCGGGTCAACGCGTACAACATCCCGCTGGATACCGAACTGCCGCAAGACCATCCGGGCGCCATCGTGCTCGAGCGCGGTAACGCCTTCGTGCCGCGCGACCGCATCCCCGGCGACGCGCTGATCCATCAGCTCTACACCGACAAGGGATTTCAGCGTTTCGTCGCCGACTGCTTCGGCCTGGCCGAGCTGCACGAGTTCGCCGATCCGCTGGCGGGCCTGTGCCTCAACGTCGTCGCGCCCGGCATGTCGCATCCGTGGCACTTCGACACCAACGAATTCACCGTCAGCATGCTGACCCAGCCCGCCGAGTCGGGCGGAATCTTCGAGTACTGCCCCAACATTCGCACGCCGGAGGCGGAAAACCTGGACGATGTGCGCGCCGTGCTCACCGATGCGGGGGAGGGCCTGATCCAGCGCCTCGACCTGCGCCCCGGCGACCTGCAACTGTTCCAGGGACGCTTCTCCCTGCACCGAGTGTCGCCCGTCGCCGGTGCCACGCAACGGCATTCGGCGATCTTCGCCTACACCGACCGCCCCGGCGTGATCGGCACGGTGGAGCGCACCCGGCAACTCTTCGGCCGTGTACTACCCGACCATCTGGCCGCCGCGGCCGACGTTGTCCGCGGCGACCGTTTGCTCGACTGAGCCGAACGGCCCGATCGATACCAGTGATCGGGAACAACCGCTCGACCCGAGAGGAACGACTGTGGCAGTGCCGTTACACACGACCGGGAAAGCCTCCTTCGACGACATCTACGACCGTCCCGATCCACGCGACTACTACGCCCGCATGTCCGACCTCGACTACCGCATTCCTGAACTGGCGAAACCCGTGTTCCAGCAGCAGATTCGGGAGTACCGCGCCTCGGCCAGGGTCAGCACCCCCACCGTGCTGGACATCGGCTGCTCCTACGGCGTCAACGCGGCCCTGCTGCGCTTCGACACCACCATGGCCGAACTCGCCGAGCACTACCGCGCCGCCGAGGGCGATCACGCGGCGCTCGTCGCCCGCGACCGCGCCGATCTGGGCAGCCGGGACAGCCTCACCGATGTCCGCTTCCTCGGCATGGACGCCTCCGCGCCCGCGCTCGCCTACGCGAAAGAGACGGGCCTGCTGCACGACACCGTGCACGCCGACCTGGAGTCCGGCGAGCCGACCGACGAGCAGCGCGAGCTGCTGGCCGGCGCGGACATCATCATCTCCACCGGTTGCATCGGCTACGTCACCGAGAAAACGCTGACCCGGGTCGCCACCGCGCATCCGCGTCGGCGACCATGGATGGCACACTTCGTGCTGCGCATGTTCGACTTCGCGCCGATCGCCGCGGACCTCGCCGCGCTCGGCTACCGGACCGAGCAGGCGCCGGGGCTCTACCAGCAGCGCAGGTTCGCCTCCGCGGCCGAGCAGACCCAGGTGCTGAACACCTTGTCCGCCAAGGGAATCGACACCACCGACCGGGAAACCGAAGGCTGGCTCTACGCCGGCCTGTACCTATCGCGACCGTTGCCGAAGCACCACGCCGACACCGAGGACCAGCATTGACCGAACGCACGTTCGCCGCCGACGACACCCTGCCCCGGGTGCCCCTGCCGACGCTGGAAGCCAGCAGCGCCCGATTCCTGGAGTGGTGCGCTCCGCTGCTGACCGCCGACGAACTCGCCACCACCGAGGCGGCGGTCACCGACCTGCTGCGCGCGGACGGACCCGGCCGCACCCTGCACGCGGCCCTCGCCGAGTACGACGCCACCCCCGGCGTCGGCAGCTGGCTCGACCTGTTCTGGCCGTCGCGCTACCTGGGCCGGCGCGACCGGATCGCGTTGAACGCCAACTTCTTCTTCCTGTTCCGCGACGAAACGGTGCTCGCCGCCTCGACCGCCGCCACCCAGGTGGACCGGGCGGCCGGAATCATCGCCGCCGCGGTGGATTACAAGATCGCCCTGGACGCCGAGGCGATCCCGCCGGTGCTGCAACGCGGACAGGCGCTGTCCATGTGGCAGAACAAGTACCTGTTCTCCGAGACCCGCATCCCGGGCGCGGAACAGGACAGCGTCCGGGTGCCCTACAGCGCGGAATGGCCCGGCCCGTCCGACGCCAGGCACATCGTGGTCTTCTTCCGCGGCAGCATCTTCCGGATGGACGCGATCGGCCCGGACGGCGTGCCGCACTCGCTGGACGACCTGGCCTGCGGGCTGCGCGAGGTGCTCAAGGCGGGCGCCCGCTCGACCCGAACCGATTCCGCGGTAGGCCATCTCACCACCAAGGCGCGGGCCGAGTGGGCGGCGAGCCGGCAGGAATTGCTGGCCGAGCCGGCCAACGCCGCGGCGCTGGACGCCATCGAGACCGCGCTGTTCTGCGTCTGCCTGGAGGATTTCGCGCCGGCCGACGAGCAGCAGGCGTGTGACAGCCTGCTGCACGGCGACAGCGCGAACCGGTGGTTCGACAAGGCGGTGTCGTTCATCGTCTTCGCGGACGGCCAGGCGGGCATCAACATCGAGCACTGTGGACTCGACGGCACCACCGTGCTGTCCTTCGTCGATGCCCTGCTGGAGACCTCGGCGCAGGACCACGTCGAGCGATCCGGGGCACAGGCGCAGGGCCTGCCCGCGGTCGAGCCGATCGACTTCGTGCTGGATGCGGCGCAGCGCAACGACATTGCCGCGGCCGGGGCGGACTTCGCCCGCTACGCCGCCGAAAACGCCACGCAGACGGTATCTTTCCCGGACTTCGGCACCACCCAGGCCAAGCGGCTCGGCATCTCCCCGGATGCGTTCGCGCAGTTGAGTTATCAGCTCGCGCATCGGCGCAGCAAGGGAATCACCGGCGCCACTTACGAATCCATCGCCACCCGGCAGTACCGCAACGGCCGCACCGAGGCCATGCGGGTGATCACCCCGGAGATGATCGCGTTCGTCGACGCGGTGCAGGACCCCGAGGTCGATCAGGCGGCAAAGCTGGCCGCCGCGCGTACCGCGGCCGCGGCGCACGTCGCCCGGGCCAAGCAGTGCCAGGCCGGTGACGCGCCCGAACAGCACCTCTGGGAACTCCAGTGGATCCAGCGCCGGCGGGGCGCGGAACTCGGTGTCACCGAATCGATTCCGCTCTACGACAGCCCCGGCTGGCTGATCATGCGGGACGACTACCTGAGCACCAGCTCGGCGCCGTCGGTCAACATCCGCTACTTCGGTTTCGGCTCCACCAGCCCGCGCTGCATCGGCGTCGCGTACGTCCTGCTGCCGGATCGCTGGAATCTGTATCTGGCCACGCCGACCACGGTCGCCGACGAGATGCACGCCTTCGCCGACCATCTCCGCACGGCCGTTGCCGATCTGACGACGCTGCTCGCGAATTGACTTGGCGTTCATCGAGTTCGCCTGCGCCACAGCAGGTTGCCTGCCGTGCGCGCAGGCGAACTCGATGAACGCTCAACGGGTGTCGATATGCCGGCGCGCGGCACGGCCGAGCGCGGCGTCGGCCTCCTCGGCAATCCGAGCCAGTACGTCGGCGGCGGGTTCGATCGCGGTGATCAGGTCGACGCCCTCGCCCGCCCAGATCGGGATTTGGGCTGGATCATCGCGCCGCACGGCGTCCAAGTAGACATCCTGCGCGGCGGTGTCCGCGCGTAGTTCGTCCTCGTGTTCTTGCCAGCGATCGAAGAACGGGGTGCGCAGCATGCGTGCGGTGTACTTCGCCGGCCAGGGAGATCGGCGGGCGATGTCGAACACCCGGTTGCGTGCGGTGTCGTCACCGCGCGCGGCGACGATGGCCTGCCGCTCTTCGTGGGTGAGAATCGCCTCGGGGGTCGCCTCGAACCGGGTGCCGATCATGGCTCCGGCCGCACCGAGGGTCACCGCTGCGGCGAGCCCGCGACCGTCCGCGATGCCGCCCGCCGCGAGCACCGGCGTCGGGTGCACCAGATCGGCGACGGCGGGCACCAAGGTCATCGTCGAACGCCCCGCGCCGTGCCCACCTGCCGCACCGCCCTGCGCGACGATCACATCCGCGCCGACTTCGACCGCTCTGCGTGCCTCGTCGAGGTCGGTGACCTGCACCATCAGCACCGCGCTCGCGGCACGAACCGACTCGACGAAGGGCGCCGGATCGCCGAACGACAGCAACACCGCTCGCGGCCGATACTCGGTGAGCGCCCAGCGGACCGTATCGTCGTCGATCGCCCAGCTCAGGAATCCGATACCCCACGCGGACCGTGCGCTGGCCCCGACGATCGCCAGCTCCCGTTCGAGCCACGCGCGATCTCCGCTGCCGACCAGCCCCAACCCGCCGGCATTGGCTACGGCGGCAGCCAGTGCGCCTCCGGCCACACCACCCATCGGCGCCGACACGATCGGATGGCGCAAATCAAACATTTCAGACAACGCGGTGTGCAGCGGCATACCCAATGATGCCCGCACTAGCGGGTCGCGCCCGCCGAGCGGGAACTGGTGCCGGTCGCCTCTCGACCGTTGCCGACACCAGTTCCCGCTCGATCGGACGGGGTCGGTTGGGCCGGAGCAACGGTCCCGCACACCGGTCTGAAACAATGGCTCATCGTGAAGAACTTCGAAACCCTGTTCGCCGAGCTGCAGGATCGTGCGGTTACCCGCCCCGAGGGGTCCGGAACCGTGGCCGCGCTGGACGCGGGCGTGCATAGCCAGGGTAAGAAGGTGCTCGAGGAGGCCGGCGAGGTCTGGCTGGCCGCCGAGCACGAGAGCGACGAGTCGCTCGCCGAGGAGATCTCCCAGCTGCTGTACTGGGTGCAGGTGCTGATGGTGGGTCGTGGACTGAAGCTCGAAGACGTGTACCGACATCTGTGATGGCCGCGTCTTACTCCGTAGTTTCACCTCCCGAAAGGACCCCCTCCCATGCTGCGCGTCGCAGTCCCCAATAAAGGCGCCCTGTCCGAGGCCGCCACCGCCATCCTGGTCGAGGCCGGCTATCGCAAGCGGACCGATGCCCGCGACCTGACCGTGCTGGACCCGGCCAACCAGGTCGAATTCTTCTTCCTGCGTCCCAAGGACATCGCCATCTACGTCGGGTCCGGCGAACTCGACCTCGGCATCACCGGCCGCGATCTCGCGCTCGATTCCGGCGCGCCGGTCAGCGAGCGGCTCGGCCTCGGCTTCGGCCGCTCTTCGTTCCGCTACGCCGCGCCGGCCGGACAGGCCTGGCAGGTCGAGGACCTCTACGACAAGCGGATCGCCACCTCCTACCCGAACCTCGTGCTCAGCGACCTGCAACGGCGCGGCATCGAGGCCGAGGTGATCCGCCTGGACGGCGCGGTGGAGATCTCCATCCAGCTCGGCGTCGCCGACGCGATCGCCGACGTGGTCGGCTCCGGCCGGACGCTGCGTCAGCACAACCTGGTCGCGTTCGGCGAGTCGCTGTGTGACTCGGAGGGGGTGCTGATCGAGCGCACCGGCTCCGATCAGCAGGAACGGGCGCGCAATCAGCTCATCGCCCGCGTGCAGGGCGTGGTCTTCGGCCAGCAGTACATCATGCTGGATTACGACTGCCCGAAGGAGCTGCTGGAGGCGGCGGTCAAGATCACCCCGGGGCTGGAGTCGCCGACGGTCTCGCCGCTGGCCGACGACGGCTGGGTCGCGATCCGGGCGATGGTGCCGCGCAAGCAGGGCAACGAGGTGATGGACCAGCTCGCCGAGCTCGGCGCCAAGGCCATTCTCGCCTTCGACATCCGCTCCTGCCGCGCCTTCTGAGCGGATTATCGCCGTCTGATTTGTCTTGTATGCGTGAATAATTCACGCTGAACGCAACCGGTGTGCCGGGTGACCGGGCGTTGCTACCGTGCGGCCTCTCGATGAGGAACGCAAGGAGCACGCCCGTGTCACAGACATCGCCCGAGGAACGTTCGGGAAGCATATTCGCCTGGAACGAGGACTGGCTGGCGGCGATCGTCGGACTGGCGCTGATCGCGCTGGTCCTGATCGGCGCGATCCCGGATTGGCTGGTGCCGTGATGTCGGATACGCCAGCGCGCGAAGGTGATCCGGCCGCCGAGGGGAGCGTGGTCACCGCCTCGGCCGGAACCGGCTCGGAGGCTCAGGCTTCCGGTCAGGTGAAGTCGGAAACGGCGGCCCTGCAAGCGGTCTCGCGCCCGACCGCCGGGGCGATCGTGGCGGGGCTGGCGGTGGTCATCGCATTGGGCGCGCTGACCCGCTACTTCGACACCCATGTCCCGCAGTGGGCGGCAGACACCCCGTTCAAGCGGGTGGCCAAGTCGATCGAGTTCCCGGTGTACGCCATCGCGATCGGCCTGCTCGGCAATGTCATCCTGTCGAAACTCGCCCTGCGCGAACGCCTTTCGGCCGGTTTCCGCACCGAGTTCTTCATCAAGACCGGCGTGGTGCTGCTCGGCGCCTCGATCAACCTGAAGATCCTGGTGACCGCCGCCGGGCCGTCGATCGTGCAGGCGTTGCTGCTGATCACCGTGGTGTTCGGCTTCACCTGGTGGCTCGGCGGACGGCTCGGGCTCGACGACAAACTGCGCGCGCTGCTGTCCTCGGCCGTGTCCATCTGCGGGGTCAGCGCGGCCATCGCGGCGGCCGGCGCGGTGCAGGCCAAGCGCGAGCAGATCGCCTACGCGGCCTCGCTGGTGATCATCTTCGCGCTCCCGTCGATCTTCGTATTGCCTTGGCTGGCTGACGTTCTCGGGCTGTCCGACGCGGTCGCCGGCGCCTGGATCGGCGGCAACATCGACACCACCGCGGCGGTCGCGGCCTCGGGCGCGATCGCGGGGGAGAAGGCGCTGCAGATCGCCACCATCGTGAAGACCACGCAGAACGCGCTGATCGGCCTCGTCGCGATCGCGTTGACCGCGTACTTCACCTTGAAGGTGGAACGCACCGCCGGCGCCGTGCGGCCCTCGCCGCGGCAGTTCTGGGAGCGGTTCCCCAAGTTCGTCCTCGGCTTCGTCGCCGCCTCCATCATCGGCACGCTCTACCTGCAGTCCGCGGACAAGAAGTCCGGCGCCGCGCACATCCTGATCATCAACGATCTGCGCACCTGGTTCCTGATCTTCGCGTTCGTCTCCATCGGACTGGAGTTCTCGCTGCGTGGACTGCGGGACGCAGGCTGGCGGCCGATCGTCGTCTTCGGCTCCGCAGTCGTAGTCAACCTGGCCGTCGGCCTGGGCCTTTCCGTCCTGCTGTTCCACAACTTCACCCTCTGATCCGCTTCGCCGCGCACGTTGTTGCCAGCCGCGCACGTTGTTGCTAGCGATTTCGTGCGCGGCGCGGGAATTGGTGCGCGGCAGACCGGTCGTGGTCACCCGCTGGCTTAGCGGTCGGTTGTCGCTGCCCGCCAATTCCGCGAGTCTTCACGAAAATTTCATGGTGTGTCCGCAACACTGTGCGGTGTGTCGGGCGAAATACACAGAGAGAATGTCGGGGCGCGGCTACCGGTCACGCACCAGAGTTATGAGAGGACGTCGATGATTTCGGACGTCGAGCGGGTGGGCCGATGGCCACGCCTGCGCAATGTGCTGGTCTTGATGGGTGACGTCGTCGGAGTCGTGGTGTTGATCGTCGCGGTGGGGCTCGTCGGATCGCACGGCACGTCATTGGACTTCATCACCTGGCTGACGGGCCGGTAGCGCCCGGTTATTCGGCCACCGCGTCGGCCAGGGTCTCGTCCGGCGACTCGCCGGTCCCGCCGGCCGGCCAGCCGGGGTAGGGCGGGGGCGTGCCGCCGAATTCGGGGCACAGGGGTTTGTAGTCGCAGTACGCGCAGAGCCAACTGGTGTTCGGCTGGAAGTCGCCGGTGCGACCCGCCGCCAGGATGGCCTCCCACAGCGCGGAGAGCGTGCGTTCGAAGCGGCGCAGTTCCTCTTCGTCGGGGGCGTAGGTGAGGATCTGCTCGTCGGACAGGTAGATCAGGCGCAGCTGGGCCGGCAGGATGCCGCGGGTGCGCAGCACGACCAGCGCGTAGAACTTCAGCTGGAACAGCGCCCTGGTCTCCTGCGTCGGTCCGGGCGCGCGGCCGGTCTTGTAATCGACCACCCGTAGCTGTCCGGTCGGCGCGACATCGATCCGATCGACGAAGCCGCGCAACAGAACTCCGTCGTCGAGCTCCACCTCGACCCGCGCCTCGCGCGACTCCGGATCGAAGCGCGTGGGATCCTCCAGCCGGTAGTACGCCTGCACCAGCGAGCCCACCTCGGCCAGGAAGCCGTCCAGCTCGTCGTCGGTGATCAGCTCGGTCACCGCGGGCCATTCGGCCGCCACCCGCGCCCAGGCGGGCACGATCAGGCCCTCCGCCCGCTGCGGCCGGCGCTGCACCGCGGGCAGCCCGTACAGGTCCTCCAGCACCGCGTGCACCACCGTGCCGCGCAGCGCGTTGCGATTCGGCGGCTCCGGGATCCGGTCGATCGCCCGGAACCGGTACTTCAGCGGGCACTGCTTGAAATCCATTGCCCGCGAAGGCGACAGCGCCGGCCGCGACCGGCTCGCCGCCGCACCGGGATCGGACGCGGGCGCGCCGTCGGCAGGGGGCGTGGACACGGGCGAGCTCATACCTGGCAGGCTATCCGGCGGCACCGACACGCCGGTGCGTGACTTTCATTCAGTGCTAGTTCTTCCAGCGAACGGAGATTCATGACGGCCAGACGGACCGGGCCATTCACCCTCGGTGACCGGGTACAGCTGACCGATGCCAAAGGCCGCCTGTACACGGTGGTCTTGGAGGAGGGCAAGGAGTTCCACACCCATCGCGGCGGGATCAAGCACGACAGCTTGATCGGCGCCGACGAGGGCTCGGTGGTCAACTCCACCAACGGCACCCCGTATCTGGCGTTGCGTCCGTTACTGATCGACTACGTGCTGTCCATGCCGCGCGGCGCCGCGGTCATCTACCCGAAGGACGCCGCCCAGATCGTGCACGAGGGCGACATGTTCCCCGGCGCGCGGGTGCTGGAGGCCGGCGCGGGTTCCGGCGCGCTGACCTGTTCGCTGTTGCGTGCCGTCGGGCCGCAGGGCGAGGTCATCTCGTACGAAATTCGCCAGGATCACGCCGATCACGCCATCCGCAACGTCGAAACGTTCTATGGCGAACGTCCGGCTAACTGGTCGCTGACGGTCGGCGACGTCGCCGATTTCGACGGCGAACCGGTGGATCGCGCGGTGCTCGACATGCTCGCGCCGTGGGACGCGCTGCCCGCGGTGTCCAAGGCGCTGGTGCCCGGCGGCGTGCTGATCGTCTACGTGGCCACGGTCACGCAGCTGTCCAAGGTCGTGGAAGCGCTGCGCGAACAGGAATGCTGGACCGAGCCGCGGTCCTGGGAATCGATCGTGCGCGGCTGGCACGTGGTCGGCCTCGCGGTGCGCCCCGAGCACCGCATGCAGGGCCATACGGCCTTCCTGGTGAGCGCACGCAAGCTCGCCGAGGGCACGGTGACCCCCAAGCCGCAGCGCAGGCCGTCGAAGGGCTGACGCGCCGGCTGAACCGGCCGAGGGCGTCCGCACACCGCCCTCGGCCGTCGTCATCGATCAGGCAGGGACGCAGGGCGCCTGCGCGAAGCCGAGCAGCAGGCAGCCGCTCTGGTCCGAGAGCTTCCAGGTGCCGCCGACGTTCTCCCAGGTGATGGGCATCGCGGGGGCGGTGCCGTGCGGCGAGTTGATGGTCACCTGCGCGGTCGCGCTGTTGCCCTGGACTGTGACATCGGCCACTGCGAAGGTCAGCGCGTACCCGGCCAGACCCTTGTTCATCTGATCGATGTTCGCCGTGCGCTTTTCGCCGTCGACGATCAGCTTGGCCTTGTCCGCCGTGGGTACCGCCGGGTCGGACAACTTCACCAGGACCGCCTGCAACGTCTCCGGCGTCGGCGCGCTCGCGGCCGCGGACGGCGCCGCGCTGCTCGACGCACTAGCGGCCACTGCGCTGGAGGAAGAGACTGTGGCATCGGATTTGTTGTCATCGGAACTACAGCCGACGAGCCCGGCGGTAACGGCGAGGGCGGCGGCAGCGGTAGCAAGGGAAACGCGGAGGGTTCTGGCGGGAAGGAGCATCTTCAGCAACCTTTCGGCTCGGTCGGCGAGCTGGCTCACCGAGTGCGGGTTAGGGCAGGCTAACATGGTTATCCGGCGGTCGATCGCAGCCCAGATGTGATCACGACGAAACCATGTCGGAAAGCGAGAACGGTTCGCGCCCGGTAGCGTTGATAGACCGGGACTGGGAGGAGCAGCACATGAGCCCCATCGAGAATTCGGATTCGGCGGCCTGGAGAGAGCTCGAGGCGGTACGCGCCGAAGCGGCTGCACTCCGCAGGCAACTCGCCGATTCGCCGGATCGTGCACGGGAATTGGAAGCCCGCATCGATTCGCTGACGATTCGCAACACCAAGCTGATGGACACTCTCAAGGAGGCGCGGCAGCAGCTGATCGCGCTCCGCGAGGAAGTCGATCGGCTCGGTCAGCCGCCGAGCGGATACGGCATTCTGATCGGCGTCTACGACGATCAGACGGTCGATGTGTTCACCTCGGGCCGCAAGATGCGGCTGACGTGTTCACCGAACATCGAGACCTCGACCCTGGAATACGGGCAGACCGTGCGCCTGAACGAGGCGCTCACGGTCGTCGAGGCCGGCGTGTTCGACGCGATCGGCGAGATCGGCACCCTGCGGGAGATCCTCGATGACGGCCGTCGTGCCCTCGTTGTCGGTCACGCCGACGAGGAACGCGTGGTCTGGCTGGCGGGTCCGCTGGCCAAGGTCGCCGAGTACGACGACATGGACGACCCGGACTCCCCGATTCGCAAACTGCGCCCCGGCGATTCACTCCTGGTGGACACCAAGGCCGGCTTCGCGTTCGAGCGCATTCCCAAGGCCGAGGTCGAAGACCTTGTGCTGGAAGAGGTTCCGGACGTCGACTACACCGACATCGGCGGCCTCGGCCGGCAGATCGAGCAGATCCGCGATGCGGTGGAGCTGCCCTTCCTGCACAAGGACCTGTTCCGCGAGTACGCGTTGCGCCCGCCCAAGGGCGTGCTGCTCTACGGTCCGCCCGGTTGCGGTAAGACGCTCATCGCCAAGGCGGTGGCCAACTCGCTGGCCAAGAAGATCGCCGAGGCGCGCGGTGAGGATGCCAAGGAAGCCAAGTCGTTCTTCCTGAACATCAAGGGCCCCGAGCTGCTGAACAAGTTCGTGGGTGAGACCGAGCGCCACATCCGGATCATCTTCCAGCGGGCCCGCGAGAAGGCGTCCGAGGGCACCCCGGTGATCGTGTTCTTCGACGAGATGGATTCCATCTTCCGCACCCGCGGTTCGGGCGTGTCCTCCGATGTGGAGACCACGGTTGTGCCGCAGCTGCTTTCGGAGATCGACGGCGTCGAGGGCCTGGAGAACGTCATCGTGATCGGCGCCTCCAACCGCGAGGACATGATCGACCCCGCGATCCTGCGGCCCGGCCGCCTGGACGTGAAGATCAAGATCGAGCGGCCGGATGCCGAATCGGCACAGGACATCTTCTCCAAGTACCTCACGGAGACGCTGCCCCTGCACGCCGACGATCTCGCCGAGTTCGGCGGCGACAAGCTGGCGTGCGTGCAGGCGATGATCGAACGGGTCGTCGACCGGATGTACGCCGAGAGCGAGGACAACCGCTTCCTGGAGGTCACCTACGCCAACGGTGACAAGGAGGTCCTGTACTTCAAGGACTTCAACTCCGGCGCCATGATCCAGAACATCGTGGACCGCTCCAAGAAGTACGCCATCAAGTCCGTCCTCGACACCGGCAACCCCGGCCTGCGTCTCCAGCATCTCTACGATTCGATTCAGGACGAGTTCTCCGAGAACGAGGACCTGCCCAACACCACGAATCCCGATGACTGGGCCCGCATCTCGGGCAAGAAGGGCGAGCGGATCGTCTACATCCGCACGCTCGTCACCGGCAAGAACGCCAGTGCGAGCAGGGCGATCGACACCGAATCCAGCACGGGCCAGTACCTGTAGGTTTCAGTACGAAGGGCCGCGTCTCCATTGGAGGCGCGGCTTTTTCGTGTGGTCAGGGCGCATCCCCGGCACCGGTCTCCGCGAGTCCGGCAACGCGATGCCGGACCGCCGAGTTGCGCGCGTACTCGGCGATCGCCGGGGCGGAGTCGGTTTCGATGACCGCGCTGATCGCGCGATGAACGGCTTGGAGTTCTATTCCGCGCCTTGTCATTTCCGTGGTGAGGCCCGGTAGCAACGCGCCGTGCGTGACGCCGAATATTTCGGCCGGGTCTCCGGGGCGGCCGCGGGTGATCAGGACGCCGAGTCCGACGAGCAGGTCGCGGATCTGGGCGGTGGTCAACTCGGCGCCGAGCCGGGCGAGCGCTGCCTCGGCGAGGTCGATCGGCAGCACCGGGCCTACGCCGGCGGCGACGAGCAGGCCGAGTAATGGTCCGAGGGCCGTGCGGATTTCGGGGTCTGCCGAGGTGATCGCGTCGCCGATCCGATGCGCTACGACGGTGTCCAGGCCGATGCCTTCGGTGACCTCGGCCGGGGTGACCATGGAGTCGACCTCGACCAGCAGGCGGGCGACCAGCCAGCCGCTCGCGACCGCGTGCGAGTCGCTGAACACCCGGGTGGGTGTTTCCGCGAGCAGCGCGTCGATCCAGTTGACCCAGGTATCCGAGTGGTACCGAGCGACTTTGGCACGGGTGGATCCCACCAGGATGTCGGCGACGTCGCGAGCGGTGGGTTCCGGCAGGGTGATTCGGTGCATGTGCGCGAGTTCCGGCGTGTCCTCGACGCCGGTTCCGGCGCGGATGCTGATCACCAGGCGGACGTGGGCGAATTCCGCGGCCGTGGTGAGGTTTTCGATCGCGCGGATGAGCAGGGTGCGGCTGCCCGCTTCCGGCTGGTCCAGACCGTCGAGCACGATGGTGACCCGGGTTCCCGGACTTGCCGATCGGGTGATCGGGCGGCCGACCTCGATGTCGAACACGTCGGGCTCGGTCTCGCTGCTCTCGGTCAGTGCTCGGACCTCACGCACCGCGTCGGCGAAGCCCGGCAGGCGGACGCTGAGTTGGGCCGACAGCTCGGTGGCGACGGTCTCCATGGAACTACTGGCGGTCAAAAACACTGCCGCGGTGACGTATTCGGGGGCGATCGGCAGGCTGTCGACAATCGTCGGGCGGATCAGCATCGCCATCAGGGTCGACTTCCCGGCGGCCGGCGGTCCGACGATCGCCCGCAACCGGTGGCTGCCGCTCTCCACGATCTCGGTGAGGCGTTCGCGGATGGCGCCGGTCAGTTGCAGGCGGCGGGTGAGGTGGTCGACGAAACCGGCGGCCGGGCGGCCGGTCAGCGCGTCTCGGCGGCGGGCCGGGTTCGGCAGCAGCCAGAGGCCGGGATCGCCGTCGGGGGAGGCGGATTCGGCGCCCATGGCGTACGAAAGATGCTGCGGGCGTTGCTGAACGCAGCTCGCGGCGATCGGGTCGACCAGGTCGGCGGGGAGCAGGTTTTCGCCGCGGGTGGCGAGTCCGGACTCGAAGGTGGCGAGCATGGTCCTGGTGAAGCAGCCGTTGTAGGCGGGGCCGTCGTCGGAGGCCACCAGGAGTTCCACGCGCCCTGCGGATCTGGCGAGCAGGTCGGTCCAGCGACGGGCCGCGCCGTGCACGCCCTGTTCGGCTTCGCAGGTGTCGATGAGGACGACGAGGCCGTCGAGCGCGGATCGGTTCAGTCGTTCGCGGATCGACTGGGTGAGGTGCACGGCGGTGCGCGAGTCGGGTACCGCGGGGGAGTCGTAGGCGAGGAGATAGAAGTCCTCGGGGCCGGTGGTGACGCCGTGTCCGATGAACGTGACGAGCAGACTGGCCTGTCGCGCAGCGGCCGATTCGAAGGCCGCGGCGATGATGTCGGCGAGTTTGCTTGCGCCAGGGTCGATTACGGGTCCGTCATGGGCGGTTGCCGATTCCCACCCGCCGTCGGCGGTGAGTCTGGCGTACAGGTCTTCGGCGAGTCCGTGCACGAAACCCAATTCGGGTAGCGCCGCGCACTCCGACCCCACCACCAACGCCAATCGCCCACCCATGCGGGAAACATACCCCGCAGACCCGACTCGATACCCCGCCGCTGTGGTGCAACATCAACTGGGTTCAGGTACTGATGTTGCCGCGCTTGCCGGCTAGGTCGGCGTCGACGGCGACCGAACCTTCGGTCGTCGACCTGGTCGGAGAGACTTTGGGTTCGAGCTGATCGGGAGTGGTCGAGTCGGCGTCGTTCGTACCGGCGGAGTCGGGCGTTGGTTCGGATATCGCCGCGCGTGACCCGATCCGCCTGGTTCGGGTCGAGGTTGGCGGATAGCGGTGTGCTGCGATCGATGTGTGGCCCGGTAGGTGCGGGCGCGGCAGACTCGGGCGTATGACCAGTGAGATCAATGTGTCGCCTGTCGTCGAGACGACCGCGGGGGCCGTCCGTGGTGTTGTCGACGGGCCGGTAACGGCCTATCGGGGCATTCCTTATGCGCAGGCTGCAAGATTCGGCAAGCCGCAGCCGAGCGTCCCGTGGACCGATGTCCGGGCGGCCACCGAGTTCGGGCCGGCGGCACCGCAATCGGCGTCGCGTCTGGCGCGGGTGATGGGAGACTTCGAGATTCGGCAGGACGAGGATTGCCTGTCGCTGAACGTGTGGGCGCCGCCGGGCGCGGGTCATCCGGTGCTGGTGTTTCTGCACGGTGGTGGATTCTCCAGTGGCGCAGGGAGTCTCGGGTGGTACGACGGGGCGGAGTTCGCGGCGCTGGGGGACGTCGTGGTGGTGACCGTGAACTATCGCTTGGGCGTGTTCGGGTATCTGCGGCTGCCCGGGGTGAGCGACGGCAACTTGGGGTTGCTCGATCAGATCGCGGCGCTCACCTGGGTGCGGGAGAACATCGCGGCGTTCGGCGGCGACCCCGATCGAGTGACCGCGGCTGGGCAGTCGGCGGGTGCGATATCGCTGGTGGCGATGCTGTCCGGCGAGCAAGGGCGCGGGTTGTTCCAGCAGGCCGTGTTGCAGAGCACGCCGCTCGGCATGCTGCCCGCCACGCCCGATGATGCGGCGCAGACCGGCGGGAAGTTGGTGCAGGAGTTGGGCATCGAGGCCGAGCAGCTCGGAGCGGTGCCGGTGGCCGAACTGCTGGCCGCGCAGTCCGCGGTCGCGAGTCGGGCGCCGTCCCGGATCATCCCGCCGTTCCAGCTGACCGGGGACGGGACGTTGGTCGATGCCGACCCGGCGGGCGCGGTGGGCCGGCACAGCACCATGCCGATCCTGCTGGGCACGACCAGGGACGAGGCGGCGGCGTTCTTCTCCGACGACTGGAACGCCATGGCGCAGGCCACCGAGCAGGGGTTCGGCGGGCCGACCCGGCAACTGGGTGCGGCGCTCGGCGAGCGCGGGGTCGCGCCGTGGCTGTACCGGTTCGATTGGCAGCCGGACGGCAGTCCGTTCGGCGCGTGCCACTGCCTCGAGCTGCCGTTCTTGCTCGGCGACGCGGACGCGTGGCAGCACGCGCCAATGCTGCACGGCGAGCGTCCGCAGCGACTGGTCGACGAGATGCGCCGCAGCTGGATCGGTTTCGTCCGGGACGGCGATCCGGGGTGGGAGCGGGGCAGCACCCGGCACTTCACTGACTGATCGTGCTAATATCTGGCCGTGCGGTCAGAAAATGGTCCAGATGGCCAACAGAGGTCGTTTATCGAGGAAGCGCGGCGGCGGCAGATCATCGCGTCCGCGGTGGAGGTGATCTCCGAGGTCGGGTACGGCAATGCGTCGCTCGCGCGGATCGCGAAGCATGCCGGGATCTCCAAGGGGGTCATCTCCTACCACTTCGCCGGCAAGGACGATCTGATGACGCAGCTGGTCATCCAGCTGTACGTATCGGGGGCGGAGCACATCGGGCCGAAGGTCGCCGCGGCGGTCGGTCCGCGAAACATGTTGCTGGCCTACATCGAAGCCAATCTCGCCTTCATCGCCGCGAACGTGAACTACGTCGCGGCGCTGACGGACGTGGTGCTGAACCTGCGCGACGCGGCGGGCAAGCCGAGGTTCGCCTCGGCCGACGGGGAGCGGGACATCATCGTGCCGCTGGTCGACATCATGAGCGAAGGCCAGCGGGCCGGTGATTTCGCCGACTTCGATCCGCTGGTGATGGCGAAGTCCATCCGGGACGCGATCGACGGCGCGGCCGGGCGCGCGATCCGGGAGCCGGGCTTCGACATGGACGAGTACGCCGCGCACCTGTGCCGGTTGTTCGATTTGGCTACGCGAAAGGTGGGGGCAGATGACTGATATTGCGACAACACAAGTGCGGCAACCGGATACGGCGGCGGCGCAGCCGCCGTTCGCGGTGGTCGGCGTCGCCGCGATCGCGATCGCGGCGGCGATCGCGCTGCTGGCTTCGGCCGGCCGGTACGGATTCTTCGGCGACGAGCTGTATTTCATCTCCGCCGGGCGCAGGCTCGCCGTCAGTTACGCCGATCAGGGGCCGCTACTGCCGGCGATCGCCCGGCTGATGGACCTGATCGCTCCGGAATCATTGGTGGCGCAGCGTATTCCGGCGATGCTGGTGACGGTTGCCGCGGTGCTGATCAGCGCGCAGATCGCCAGGGAGTTCGGCGGAGCGCGCAATGCCCAGCTGCTCACCGCGACCGCTTATGCGACGTCACCTTTCCTGCTGGTGCAGGGAACCCAGTTGGCCACCAACACCGTCGACACCGCGCTGTGGGTGTTGATCAGCTGGCTGCTGATCCGCTGGGTCCGCACCCGGCACGACTCGCTGCTGCTGTCGGCGTCCCTGGTCACCGCCCTGGATATGCAGGTCAAATGGCTGATTCCGTTCTTCTGGATCGCGGTCGCGATCGGCGTGGCGATCTACGGCCCGCGCGACCTGTTCCGCCGCCCCGCACTGTGGTTGGGTGCGGTGCTGGTCTTCTGCATGACGCTGCCGAGCCTGATCTGGCAGTCCGCCCACGACTGGCCGCAGTTGCGGCTCGGCGCGGTGGTCGCCGAGGAACAGGCCACCGTCGGCGGCCGCTACACCTGGCTGCCGCTGGCCATGGCGTCCGCCGGGCTCGTCGGCGGCGTGCTGCTGATCTACGGCATCGTGGCTCTGTTCCGCTGGGAACCGTTGCGCCAGTACCGATTCCTCGCCTTGCTTCCGATCCTGCTCGCCGTCGCGTTCATCGCCACCGACGGCAGGGCTTACTACGCGGCAGGCTGCTACGCCGCGTTGTTCGCCGCGGGGGCGGTGCGCTGGACCGAGAAAACGGGCCGCCTGCGCACCATCGTCACCGCCACGATGATCGTCATATCCATTGTGCTGGCGGCATTCACCATGCCCTGGCAACCTGAATCCAAGATCGAGCCCGCGACCAGCGAGGCCGACGCGGGCCTGTCGATCGGCGTGTACGGCAAGTTCGGCTGGCCCGAGCTCGCCGCCGCCACCGCCGCCGCCTATCGATCCCTCCCCGAAGCCGGCCGCGGCAACGTCGTCATCATCACCGACTCCTATTGGCAGGCAAGCGCTCTCGACGTCCTCGGCACCGACCTCCCCGCCGTCTACAGCCCCAGCCGCGGCTTCGGCTACTTCGGCACCCCACCCGACTCCGCCACCACCGTCCTCTGGGTAGGCAACGACGAATCCGCCATCCGCCCCCTGTTCGCCTCGATAACCCCCATCGGCCGAGCCGACGCCCGCCTAGGCTTCCCCGGCTCCACCCGCGACGTAACCATCTGGCGCTGCGACGAACCCCACGCCCCCTGGTCACAAACCTGGCCCCACCTGATGAAGCTGTGAGCGCCGGCTTCCGCACGCCCTAGCGTTCAGTCGAACCATGCGTTATCCAATCTTAAGGGCATAAGGTTCGGTAAAGATGTCGCTTACCAAACCTTATGCCACTAAGGTTTGGTAACGTAGGAGGATGGCAAACGATCCGGCGGCACCGCTATGGCCTGCGGTCGAGTATGAAGACCGCCCGTGGGCGGTTCGTAACGCCTATGTATCTCGGACCCAGCTGCGTAAGCATGCGGGTCCCTACGCGGCAGCCGTCCTTCCGGCTATCGCAGATGCTGTCGTAGCGCTACCGGCGGGTTTGCTGGCCGAGGCGGAAGAGTCGGCAAACCAACTCGCACGATTCGACGCCCACGTGTCCGCCGCGCTGGGTACAGACTGTGAGCTCGGACCGATGAGCGCCGTGTTGCTGCGCACGGAGAGCGCCGCATCGTCGCAGATCGAGAACCTGACCGTCGGTGCCCGGCAGCTGGCCCTCGCTGAGCTGGGCAAGCACACGAACCGGAACGCGCGAATCGTGACCGCGAATGTCCGAGCGATGGAAGCCGCAGTGGAGCTGAGCCGCACGGTCGATGCCGAAACTCTGCTGACCATGCATCATGCGCTGCTCGAATCATCCAGCCCGGACCATGCCGGGCGATGGCGGACCGAGCAGGTGTGGATCGGCGGTAGCAATATCGGCCCACACCTCGCCGATTTCGTTCCGCCACATCACGAGCGGATACCGGACGCGATCGCCGATCTGGTCGGTTTCGTGCGTCGCGACGACATCCCGCTGGTCGTCCAGGTCGCCTTGGCGCACGCGCAGTTCGAGACGATTCATCCGTTCATCGACGGAAACGGTCGCACCGGACGGGCTGTGGTGCATGCGATGCTGCGAGGCAAAGGGCTGACGCGGCATGTGACCGTGCCGATTTCGGCCGGGCTGCTGGTCAACACGGCGGCGTACTTCGACGCGCTGAACCAATATCGAGCAGGCGATCCCGCACCGATCGTTCGTCAGTTCGTCGACGCCGTGTTCTTCGCCATCGGTAGTGGGACCGATCTCGTAGAGCAGCTGAGTTCGATTCGTGCGGAGTATCGCGAGAAAACAACTGCTCGTAGTGATTCGATCGCGTGGCGGGTGATCGATCTGCTGGTCGCACAACCCGTGATCGACAACGCCTATCTCACCCGGATCTTCGAAGTCAGTGATGTCGCCGCTCAACGTGCCATAGATCGTCTGGTCGAGTCCGGTGTGCTCCACGAGGTTTCTCAACGATCCCGCAACCGGGTATGGCAAGCCGACGACATCCTCACCGCCCTAGACGATTTCGCCGCTGGAATTCGCCGTGTGCGCGGCTGAGCCGAAAATTCAGTAGCGGCAACGCTGTTGCTTTGACACCCTTCGGTCATGGTCGACAGGGCGTTCGGTGAGGCACGGTTGGCTGCGGTTTATGACCAGTTCAATCCGTGGGAGGGGCGGGGGGACTTCGCGTTCTATCTGCCGTTGGTGATGGGGGCGGGGTCTGTGCTCGATGTGGGGTGTGGGACCGGGGAGCTGTTGCGGCGGGCTCGGCGGGACGGGCATGCCGGGCGGTTGTGTGGGGTGGATCCGGCGGTGGGGATGTTGGAAGTCGCGCGGGGGCAAGGGGATGTCGAGTGGGTGCTCGGGGATGCGGGGGCGGTTCGGGGGTGGGGGCGGGAGTTCGAGTTGGTGGTGATGACCGGGCATGCGTTTCAGCAGCTTGTCGGTGATGACGAGGTGAGGTCGCTGTTCGAGGTGATCGCTTCGGTGTTGACCGATGACGGGTGCTTCGCGTTCGAGACGCGCAATCCGCTTGTGCGGGAATGGGAGACGTGGAATCGGCGGTATTCCGATGTGGTGTCGGATGACGAGGGGGCGGTGGTGCATTGTGTGTGCCGAGTGACGGAACCGGTTGCGGGTGACCTGGTTTCGTTCACGCACACCTTCACCTGCGACCGCTGGGATCGGCCCGAGGTGAGTCACAGCACGCTGCGGTTTCTCGATCGGGATGGGTTGGCGGCGTTCTTGTCCGAGGCGGGGTTGGTCGTGGCGGAGCAGTTCGGGGATTGGGATCGCAGCCCGGTGACGGCGGCCAGTCCGGAGATCATCACCGTCGCCCGCCGCGGTGCGTGAAGCCGGCGACGCGCCGGTGTCCGAATCGTTCAAGACCAACCGCCACTGCGCGGGTTGACTGGCTGTGTAGTCGACGTTGAGCGGAGGAGTGCGCGCATGCAGGTCCATATCAACGCGATCACCCTGGGAGTGAGCGATCTCGAGCGCGCACTGCGCTTCTATCGCGACGGCCTCGGCCTCACCTCGCCGGGCATCATCGGCACCGAGTATGTCGCGGACGGCGATATACCGGGCGGCTCGGCGGCCATGTTCACCCTGGGCAACGGCCTGATGCTGTCGCTGTACTCGCGCACCGACTTGGCCACCGACGCCGCGCTCCCGGTCGATCGCGTGGCCGGTTCGCCGATGAGCCTCGGCTTCTTCGTCGACGCCCGCGAAGACGTCGACCGCATCCTCGATCAAGCCCAGCAGGCGGGCGGCACCATCGTCCGCGCGCCCCTCGAACGCCCCTGGGGCATCTATTCCGGCTACTTCACCGACCCCGACGACCACCTCTGGGAAGCCGTCTATTTCCTGAACGGCCAGCCCCCCAACTGATTTCGCGCATATCACCCCGCACAAATAGGCCCCGCGAAACGACAATGGCGGCGTCGGGGACGCCGCCATTGTCTCGAGGGGAGAAACTAGATCTTGGTGGTTTCGACCTTGTTCAGGACGACGTCGTCGCGCGGCGTGCCGTCCGGGCTGCCGTCACGCGTGCCGGCCGCGGCGACGCCCTGGAGGACGTCGAGGCCGGCGGTGATGCGGCCGAACGGGGTGTAGCTCGGGGGCAGCGGGCTGTCCTTGTAGACCAGGAAGAACTGGCTGCCGTTGGTGTTCGGGCCCGCGTTCGCCATCGCGACGGTGCCCGCCGGGTAGGTCGCGCCGGCCAGGTTCTCGTCCGGGATCTGGTAGCCCGGGCCGCCGGTGCCCTGCGCGGTCGGATCGCCGCACTGCAGGACGTAGATGCCCTGGGTGGTGATCCGGTGGCACTTGGTGTGATCGAAGTACTGCTCGTTGGACAGGAACGCGAACGAGTTGACCGTCTGCGGTGCCCGCGGATCGAGCGCGATCTGGATTGCGCCGCAGGTGGTGTCGAGCGTCGCCGAGTAGGTGGCGCCGGGTTCGGTGGCCGGGCCGGGCGCCGGGTAGGTGCGCGCGGTCACCGCGCCCTCCGCGGGCGCGCTGCATTGCCCGGGCTGTTGCTGGGTGCGCACAGTCCACGTGTTGGCCGAGACCCCGCCGGACGCGAACGCCGCGAGCGCCGCCGCGACGGCCGCGACACCGACGACGCGCAGCACCCCGCGCGGGACGCCGAACCGCCGTCCACGTTTGCTGTTGCCGAACTGCCGCCCCTGCACTTCGCTGCTCACCGCTAGGAATCTCCTTCATTCGGATTGCGCACCGGCTGATGCCGAGCCGAATCATCCCATCTCGCCGCCGTTCGCGTGCCGGGACGGTCCCGATCTCCGCGAAATCGAACACCAGGTTGCCGGGTCGATAACTGACGGGTTCCTCCGGTTACCGATAGATGTCCGTGGGCTATGGAATCCGACGCAACGGTGCCGCCGACTCGACGACAGATGTCCCTGAGCTATGTGTGGCGGCCGAAACGACTGTGCGAGAACGGCTCAGGTGCGCCGGATGCGGCGGTAGGTGGGGACCGCGGTGGTCGCGGCGGCCAGTTCGGTGGCGAGCCAGTCGAGGTCGGCGTCGGCGAGGGGGGAGATGGTGATCCGGAGGTGGTCGGTGGGCGGCGGGTCGCCGACGATGAAGGGCCCGCCGGGGGCGGCTTTGATGCCTGCGGCGGCGAGGGAGATCATGGCGGCGTTCTCGTCGGCCACCGGGAGCCAGAGGTTGATGCCGTCGCCGCGGGCGACGGTGATGCCGCGGCGGGTCAGGGCGCGGCGGAGTTCGGCTGAGCGCCTGCGATATTCGGCGCGGGCGGTGGTGACGGCGTGGATGGCGGCGGCGTCGTCGAGCATGCTCAGCAGGACGCGTTGCAGGAGCCGGCTGGTCCAGCCCGCGCCGAGCATGCGGCGTTCGACCACCGGGTCGAGGAGGTCGGCGGGACCGCCGGCGACGGCGAGGCGCAGGTCCGCACCGTGCGATTTGGAGTACGAGCGGATGTGGACGGTGCGGCGGGGAAGGCGGCTGCCGAGGGATCGCAGCGGGGCGGCGGCGATTCCGGCGGAGTGATCGTCCTCGATGACGAGAGTGCTTGTGTCGAGCAGGATGTCGGACAGCTCGCGGATGCGGCGGGCGGTGATGGAGACGCCGGTGGGGTTCTGGCCGCGGGGTTGCAGGATGAGCGCGGTGGCGCCGTGGTCGGTGACGGCGCGGGCGAGTTCGGCGGGCAGCAGGCCGGATTCGTCCATCCGAACGGGGACGGGCCGCGCGCCGAGTCCGGCGAGCAGGTCGAGAAACGGTGGGAAGCAAGGATCTTCGACCGCTACCGCGTCACCGAGCCGGATGTGCGCGGTCAGGAGCCGATCGACCGCGTCGAGCGCGCCGTCGAGGACCGCGATCCGTTCGGCGCGAAAGGGCCAGTCGGCCCGGACTTTCGCGGCCAGCTCCGGCAGCACCGCCTCGCCGAGATAGTCGGCGGCGAGGTCACTGGCTCCGTCCCGGGTCAGATCGCGCAGTGCCGCACCGAGATCGGGCAGTAGGTCGGGATCAGGCGTGCCGCGGGAGAGATCGATCCGAAAAGCGCTGTAGGACGGTGGATGCAGCCGTTGGTAGCGCCCGACGGCGGTAACCGGCCTGGTGGCGACGGGCGCACCGACGAAGGTCCCCGCCCGTCCGCGTGCGACGATCGCCCCGGCGGAGGCCAGCGCGCGCCATGCCTGATTCACCGTCGCGGGCGAGACCTTGAGTTCGCGAGCGACTTCGCGAACGGTGGGCAGCCTGGATCCCGGCGTCAACGCCCCCGAACGAATCTGCCTGCTGACCGCCGCCGCGATCCCCGCCGGCGTCCGATCGTCCAGGTCCGCAATGAACCGCCCGGTGTCTTTCGCGGTGGCCGCCTCCCCGCCCGCATCGGCAATCGTCGGCTCGATCGTCACACCCCCACCTCACCCGCAGACGGCTTCGCCAGACGCACTCTCTCTAGGGACCCGCACCCGGAATAGGGCCCCATACCCGGTGCAGATCCCGAGACAGGGTGCGGGGATCCGGCATCGACCCGCAGAGTGCGCTCGCTGAGGTCCAGCCTCCGCGAGTCTCGGACTCCACCCCTGGCGGCGGCGCGCGCAGGCGTCGGGCGCATGGGCGCTGTGCCTCCGATTCGCTCGCTCACACCGTCATTCTGCGTCGGGTGTGGCGCCGGAACTACGACCAGGCTCGAGGTTTACGGCAACGAAACTGTTTCCGCAATCTTGTAACACAACCGAATTGGTTCGGCGTGAAGTATAACAAAGCATGGGAATCGTTCGAGCCGCGCTCGTCCAGACGAACTGGACCGGCGACAAAGAGTCCATGATCAAAGCGCACGAGGATTACGCGCGCCAGGCGGCCGCGCAGGGCGCGAAGGTGATCTGCTTCCAGGAGCTGTTCTACGGCCCCTACTTCTGCCAGTTGCAGGACACGAAGTTCTACGAGTACGCGGAGTCGGTGCCGGGTCCGACCACGGACCGATTCGCCGCGCTGGCAAAGGAATTGGGCATGGTGATGGTCCTGCCGGTGTACGAGCAGGAGCAACCGGGCCTGCTCTACAACACCGCCGCGGTGATCGACGCCGACGGCAGCTACCTGGGCAAGTACCGTAAACACCATATTCCGCACGTCAACGGCTTCTGGGAGAAGTTCTACTTCCGGCCGGGCAATCTCGGCTGGCCGGTTTTCGATACCGCGGTCGGCAAGGTCGGCGTCTATATCTGTTACGACCGGCATTTCCCGGAGGGCTGGCGCGCCCTCGGCCTGGCCGGCGCGGAGATCGTGTTCAACCCGTCCGCGACCTCGCGCGGCCTGTCCGGCTACCTGTGGAAGCTGGAGCAGCCGGCGTCCGCGGTGGCCAACGAGTACTACATCGGCGCGATCAACCGGGTCGGCATCGAGGAGTACGGCGACGACGACTTCTACGGCACCAGCTACTTCGTCGACCCGGAGGGCAAGTTCGTCGGCGAGGTCGCCTCGGACACCGATCCCGAACTGGTGATCCGCGACCTGGACCTGGATCTGATCAAGACGGTGCGCGACCGGTGGGCCTTCTATCGCGACCGCAGGCCGGATGCCTACGGTCCGCTGGTGGCTCCCTAGATCGGCGACGACATGACTCTGACCTTCATCCACGGCGGCACGGTGGTCTCGGCCACCGGATCGCAACTGCTCGATGTGCTGGTGGACGGCGAAACCATCGTCGCCGTAGTGCAACCCGGTTCCACGGCCCTCGGCGCGGACCTCACCGCGACCGCCGAGGTGGTCATCGACGCGACCGGGAAATACGTGATTCCCGGTGGCGTGGACGGACATACGCACATGCAGATGCCGTTCGGCGGCACCGAGGCGTCCGATACCTTCGAGACCGGCACCCGCGCCGCCGCGTGGGGTGGCACCACGACGATCGTCGACTTCGTCGTGCAGACGCCGGGGGAGCGGTTACAGGACACGCTCGGCGCCTGGCATCAGAAGGCCGCGGGCAAGTGCGCGATCGACTACGGCTTCCACCAGATCATCGGCGAGGTCAACGACGAATCCCTCAAGGGCATGAGCGAATTGGTGTCCGAGGGCGTCACCAGCTTCAAGCTGTTCATGGCCTACCCTGGCGTCTTCTACTCCACCGACGGCCAGATCCTGCGCGCCATGCAGTCGGCCGGCGATCTGGGCGCGCTGCTGATGATGCACGCGGAGAATGGGATCGCCATCGACGTGCTGGTCGAGCAGGCCATCGCGCGCGGCGACACCGCCCCCTACTTCCACGGCACCAGCCGGCCGTGGCAGATGGAGGAGGAGGCCACCCACCGCGCGATCATGCTGGCGCAGTTGACCGGTGCGCCGCTCTACGTGGTGCACGTGTCGGCGAAGCAGGCGCTGGAACAGATCGCCACCGCACGGGGCAACGGCCAGAACGTCTTCGGCGAGACCTGCCCGCAGTATCTGTACCTCTCGCTCGAAGAGCAGCTGGGCGCACCGGGTTTCGAGGGCGCCAAGTGGGTCTGCTCGACGCCGCTGCGCTCACGCGCCGAGGGCCATCAGGACGAGCTGTGGCGCTACCTGCGCACCGGCGACGTGACCACGGTCAGCACCGACCACTGCCCGTTCTGCATGAAGGACCAGAAGGAAATGGGCATCGGCGATTTCAGCAAGATCCCGAACGGGATCGGCGGCGTCGAGCACCGGATGGACCTGATGTTCCAGGGCGTCAAGAGCGGAAAGATCTCGCTCGAACGCTGGGTCGAGGTCTGCTGCACCACCCCGGCCAGGATGTTCGGCATGTACCCGCGCAAGGGCGTGATCAGTCCGGGCGCCGACGCGGACATCGTGATCTATGACCCGAACGGGCACACCAGCATCGGCCTCGGCAAAACCCATCACATGAACATGGACTACTCGGCCTACGAGGGCTTCGAGATCGACGGCCACGTCGACACCGTGCTCTCCCGCGGCCGCGTCGTCATCGACGACGGCAACTATCTCGGCAGCGCCGGGCACGGCCGGTTCGTCAAACGTGAACTGTCGCAGAACCTGATCTGACAGCCCAGCTGTCTCCGACTTCGAAACGGAGAGTGCCGCATGGACATCGGTGTGGTGCTGCAATGCACACCCCCCGCTTCCAGGGTGGTCGAACTGGCCAGACAGGCCGAGACCCACGGGTTCTCGCACGTCTGGACCTTCGACTCGCACCTGCTGTGGCAGGAGCCCTACGTCATCTACAGCCAGATCCTGGCCGCCACCAGGAAGGTCGTCGTCGGCCCGATGGTGACCAACCCGGCCACCAGGGACTGGACGGTGACCGCGTCGACCTTCGCCACGCTGAACGACATGTTCGGCAACCGCACCGTGTGCGGCATCGGCCGCGGCGACTCGGCGGTGCGCACACTCGGCGGCAAGCCGACCACCCTGGCTACCCTGCGCGAATCCATCGAGGTGATCCGGGAACTCGGCAACGGCCGCAGCGCCCGGGTCGGGGACACCATCGTGCGCTTCCCGTGGGCCGGCGCGTCCCGGCTCGAGGTCTGGATGGCCGGATACGGCCCGCGCGCACTGGATCTCACCGGCGAGGTCGCCGACGGGTTCATCTTGCAGCTGGCCGATCCGGACATCACCGCGTGGACTATCGCGCGGGTGCGGTCCGCCGCGGAGCGCGCGGGGCGTGACCCCGGCTCGGTGAAGATCTGCGTCGCCGCACCGGCTTACGTCACCGACGGATCGGCGGCCGCGCTGACGCACGCCCGCGAACAGTGCCGCTGGTTCGGCGGGATGGTCGGCAACCACGTGGCCGACATCGTCGCGAAATACGGTGCGGGCAGCGATGTTCCGGCCGCGCTCACCGAATACATCGCGGGCAGGCAGGGTTACGACTACAACCAGCACGGGCGGGCGGGCAATACGCACGCGGACTTCGTCCCCGACACCATCGTGGACCGGTTCTGCCTGATCGGCACGCCCGACGACCAGCTGACCCGGCTGCGTGAACTGGAGAAGCTCGGCGTGGACCAGTTCGCGGTCTACCTGCAGCACGACGCGAAAACCGCGACGCTCGAGGCGTACGGCGAATCGGTGCTGCCCCGGCTGGCGCATCCGGTCACGGCAACGGAGGGCGCGTGATGACGTCGCTGATCCTGGGAGTTCTCGCCGCGACGGCTTTGGCGCTGATCGAGTTCGGCCCGCACCAAGCCGCTACCCGACAGTCGACGCGCACGAATCGTGCGGCTGCGCACGGGATTGCGGGCGATTTTGTGCGCGGCTCGCGAGAAGGTGCGCGGCAGGCACTCCCCGAACATCGACAGTCGACGCGCACGAATCGTGCGGCCGCGCACGGGATTGCGGGCGATTTTGCGCGCGGCTCGAGAAAAGGTGCGCGTCTCGCGCGGCGGGAGGGGAGATGAGGCCGCGGGCGGGCCGGGTGGTTTACGCGGCGGGGGTTTTGGGGCTGGTGCTTGCGGTGTGGGAGTTGGTGAAGTTTGCTGTCCCGGAACGCGGTGTGAGCGTCGGTGACCAGCGGATCTTGCCGCGCACCGGCGATGGGGCGCTGCCACACGTGTGGTCGGTGGTGACGGTGCTCGGCGAGCGGGACAATTCCGGCACCGTCGGTGAAACCTTGCTCAGGACAGCGGGGTTCACCTTCGGACTGGCCTTGCTCGCGTTGCTCATCGGCACCGTGGTCGGCGTCGCTCTGGCGATTCTCATGCAACGCTTCGGCTGGGTCGAACGCGGTCTGCTGCCGTACATCATTGTGTCGCAAACGGTTCCGCTGATCGCGCTGGCCCCGCTGGTGGCCGGGTGGGGCGGCAAGATCGTGATCGCGGGTGAACCGTGGCGGCCGTGGATGAGTATCGCGGTGATCGCGTCGTATCTGGCATTCTTCCCGGTGGCGGTCGGCATGCTGCGTGGGTTGCAGGCGCCGTCGAAGGCGTCGGTCGAACTGCTGCACAGCTATTCGGCGATCTGGTGGGAAACGCTGGTGCACTTGCGGTTTCCCGCCGCCGTCCCGCACTTCCTGCCCGCCTTGCGCTTGGCCGCCGCCGCCTCGGTGATCGGCGCGGTGGTCGCGGAGATCTCCACCGGCACCGCGGGTGGAATCGGCCGCCAGATCATCGTCTTCGCCCAGCAGGCCACCGGCGACGCATCGCGGCTCTACGCCGCCGTGCTCGCCGCCGCCCTGCTCGGCGTCGCGGTCACCGCCGTCGTCGGCCTCGCCGAACTGGCGTTGCGTCGCTACAGCCGGCCCGCGGGCGCGTCGCGCTCGCGAGGTGGAACCCGATGAACAATCATGCCGGGATCGTCGAACCCGGACCGGCACATCGCGATGATCGTCCCTCCCCGCGGGTTCTGCTCGACTCCCACGGGAGACCGATGGGCATGCGCGGGCCGATCGCACATCAGGTGTGCGAAGCCACTGCGGTACGCACAGTGTCTCGGCCTGAGATCGCCACGGGCAGTTCGGGTCCGCCGCCGCCGGGCAGGCCGAACCGGCCCTGCGCCGCTACCCGCCGATCCGCGGGCACCGCACGCTCGTCGGGTGGAACCTCATGAACCACCGCGCCGCGACTACCGGCACCGAACGGATGCATCGCTATGACCGTCCGCCCCGCCGGGCGGCCGCCGAGCGCAGGTCGGCACCTGGGGCTGCGGCTGTGCTCACCCCATCCTGCCGTGAGACCGCAACGCGCAGTACCTATCTCGGACACCCATCTGGTCGCCGTCGACCCAGCTGCCGCGGTGCGCTGCTCGGCGGATGTCCGCTGACCGTATCCGCCCGGACCCTCGAATCCGCGCACCGCTACAACCGTCCGCCCCATGCGGCGGGCAGCTTTTCAGGAGGTATCCGTTGACCGCCAAAGCCCAGCCGGCCGTCGCCACGGCGACACCAGCGCCGGATCCGGCGGCCGAGCAGTCGGGTGCCGACCTCGCCGAGCGCATCGCCGCGGTGGAACTCGCGGACGTGGGCAAGATCTACGCCGCCGGTTCGGTGACCGCGCTGTCGGAGGTCTCGCTGACCGTCGCCGCGGGCGAATTCGTCTCGCTGATCGGCCCTTCCGGCTGCGGCAAGTCGACCCTGCTGCGCATCATCGCCGACCTCGAGCAGCCGACCGGCGGCACCGTCACGGTGCACGGCAAGACCGCCCGCCGCGCGCGGATCGACCAGGACTACGGCATCGCCTTCCAGCAGTCCGGACTGCTGGACTGGCGCACGGTGCAGGCGAATGTCGAACTGCCCCTGGAACTGCACAAGGTATCGAAGAGCGAACGCCGCGCGCGCAGCGCGGAACTGCTGGAGATGGCCGGGCTGACCGACTTCGCCAAGCGCTATCCCGCCGAACTGTCCGGCGGCATGCAGCAGCGGGTGGCGATCGTGCGCGCGCTGGCCCCGAAGCCGTCGCTGTTGCTGATGGACGAACCGTTCGGCGCGCTCGACGAGATGACCCGTGAACGGATGCAGGGTGAGCTGCTGCGCATCGCGGGGGAGACCGAGGCCGCGGTGGTCTTCGTGACGCACTCGATCCCGGAGGCGGTGTTCCTGTCCGACCGGGTGGTCGTCATGTCGCCGCGACCGGGGCGGATCACCGAGATCGTGCCGACCGGCGGCTGGGGCAGGCGCGACGCGGCGGAGGCCGGCGACGACGTGCGGTCCAGTCCGGAGTTCTTCGAGGCGGTGGCCGCGGTGCGCGAGGCGCTGCGCGGCGGTCACGGCGACCCGCTCGCCGGGCGGGAGGTGTGATGTCCTGGAAATCGGTGCTGCCCTGGCGAACGGTGTTGCCGCCGGTGCTGTTCGGCGTCGGCGGGCTGGCGCTGTGGCAGGTGCTCACCGTCGTCGCCGGGGTGCCCTCGTTCCTGCTGCCCGCGCCCACCGCGATCGCGAGCGAGTTCACCGGGAACTTCGGTCGCATCGCCGACGCCGCGACCGCCACCGGAACCAATGCGCTGATCGGCCTGCTGGTCGGCGCGGTGCTCGGCATCGTCGCGGCGATGCTGGCCGTGCGGTTCCAGCTGGTCGAGGGACTGCTGACGCCGCTGTCCGCCGCCGCGGCCGCGGTGCCGATCGTTGCCCTTGCGCCCCTGCTGAATTCGATGTACTCGACCACCACCGACACGCCGCGCCGGATGGTCGTCACCATCGTCGTGTTCTTCCCGATGTTCGTCAGCACCGCGCGCGGCCTGCGCCAGGTCCCGCAGGTCCACACGGACCTGATGACGTCGTACGCGGCGGGCGGCTGGCAGATAACCCGCACCGTCCGGCTGCCCGCGGCGCTGCCGTACCTGTTCACCGGCCTGCGCATCGCCGCGCCCGGCGCGGTGATCGCCGCTATTATCGCCGAATATTTCGGCGGATTGCAGAACGGTCTGGGCAGCCGCATCACCTCCGCCGCCGCCAACACCGCCTACCCGAGAGCCTGGGCCTACGTGGCGGGCGCCGTGCTCGTCGGCCTGCTGTTCCTCGCCGCCGTCCTACTCCTCGAACAACTCACCCGTAGACCCCGCACCACCCTCTGGAGAGCTAGATGATGAAGTCCCCCAAGCGATTCCGTGCCTGTTTGGCGCTCGCCGCGCTGGCCGCGGCCGCGCTGACCGGTTGCAGCACCACCGACGGCGGGTCCACCACCACCGCCGACGGGCTCACCAAGGTCAAGTTGCAGCTGCAATGGTTCAAACAGGGACAGTTCGCGGGCTACCTGGCCGCGGTCGACCAGGGTTTCTACAAGGAACAGGGCCTGTCCGTCGAAATCCTCGACGGCGGAACGGATATCGTCCCGCAGACCGTGCTCGCCCAGGGCCAGGCCGACTACGCCATCGCCTGGGTGCCGAAGGCGCTGGCCTCCCGCGAGGCGGGCGCGGGCATCACCGATGTGGCGCAGATCTTCCAGCGTTCCGGCACCAAGCAGGTCTCGTTCAAGTCCGAGAACATCCCCGACGCGGCCGCGCTGCGCGGCAAGACGGTCGGAAACTGGGGCTACGGCAACGAATTCGAGCTGTTCGCCGGCATGACCAAGGCGGGCATCGACCCGGCCAAGGACGTCAAGCTGGTGCAGCAGCAGTTCGACATGAACGCCTTCCTGGGCAAGGATATCGCCGCCGCGCAGGCCATGTCCTACAACGAGTACGCGCAGCTGCTGGAGACCAAGAACCCGGCCACCGGAAAGCTGTACACGGCAGACGATTTCGCGACCATCGACTGGAACGCCGAGGGCGTCGCGATGCTCCAGGACGCGATCTGGGCCAACACCGAGAAGCTGAAGGACACCAAATATCAAGAGCAGACGGTGAAGTTCATCGCCGCCTCGCTCAAGGGCTGGATCTTCTGCCGGGACAACGTGGACAAGTGCCGAGACATCACCGTCGCCGCGGGCAGCACACTCGGCGCGTCCCATCAGCAGTGGCAGATCAACGAGGTGAACAAGCTGATCTGGCCGTCGCCTGCGGGCATCGGCATGGTCGACAGCACGGCCTGGTCCCGGACCGTGAAGATCGCCAAGGACACCAAGAACCAAGAGGGCGCAACGGTTTTGAAGAAGGACCCCGATGCGAGCGCCTACTCGAGCGACTACGTGATGAAGGCGCTGGAGCAGCTGATGGCGGCCGGCGTCGATGTGACCGGCGCGGGCTACGCCCCGAAGCAGGTCACGCTCACCGAAGGGGGTAAGTGAATTTGACCGATCACGTCTTCTATCCGTGGGCCGCGCAGGCCGAACTGAATCCGCCGACCATCGCCGGCTCGTCCGGCTCCTACTTCTGGGACGACAACGGCAACCGCTATCTCGACTTCTCCTCGCAGCTGGTGAATGTCAATATCGGCCACCAGCATCCGGACATGATCGCGGCGATCATCGCGCAGGCCCAGCTGCTCACCACCATCTCGCCGACCGTCGGCAACGCGGCGCGCAGCGAGCTGGCCGGGTTGATCGTCGAACGCGCGCCGGGCGAGCTGAACCGGGTCCTGTTCACCACCGGCGGCGCGGAAGCGGTGGAACACGCGGTGCGGCTGGCCCGTAGCTTCACCGGCCGCACCAAGATGCTCTCCGCCTACCGCTCCTATCACGGCGGCACCGGCGTGGCGATCGGGCTGACCGGGGAACCGCGCCGCTGGGGCGCGGAGCCGACCAACGTCGACGTGGTGCGGTTCTTCGGGCCGTACCCGTACCGATCACCTTGGGGGACAAGCACTCCCGAGGAGGAGACGGCGGCCGCGCTGACCCATCTGCGGCAGGTGATCGAACTGGAGGGTCCGCAGAACATCGCCGGGCTGATCCTGGAGACGGTCGTCGGGACCAACGGCGTGCTGATTCCGCCGCCGGGCTATCTGGCCGGGGTGCGGGCGCTCTGCGACGAATTCGGCATCGTCTACATCGCCGACGAGGTGATGGTCGGCTTCGGCCGGGTCGGGGAGTGGTTCGCGGTGCAGGCGTTCGACGTCGCGCCGGATCTCATCGCCTTCGCCAAAGGCGTTAATTCGGGCTATGTTCCGCTCGGCGGCGTGCTGATCGCCGAACGGATCGCGCAGCGCTACGACCACACCGTCTATCCCGGCGGCCTCACCTACGCGGGCCATCCGCTGGCCTGTGCGGCGGGCGTCGCCTCGATCGGCATCTACGAGCGGGACGGGATCCTCGAGCACGTGCGCTCGGTGGGCGCCGATGTGCTCGGAAAAGGCTTGCAGGAGTTGGCAACCCGGCATCCGAGCGTCGGCGAGGCGCGCGGGCTCGGCTTCTTCTGGGCCCTCGATCTGGTGCGGGACCCGCGGACCAGGGAACCGCTGATCCCGTTCGCCGCCGCCGGTGCGGCCGCCGAGCCGATGGCGAAGGTGACCGCCGCCGCGAAGGCCCGTGGGCTGTGGCCGTTCACCGCCGGCAACCGTTTACAGATCGCGCCGCCGCTCACCACGTCGGCCGACGACTTGCGGATCGGTCTGGAGATCGTCGACGAGGTGCTGGAGGTCGCCGACGAGTACGTGGCCTGACCGGCCGCGAGGAGGCCCCGCGATCGATCGTCTCGCGGGGCCTCGGCGTGGGGTCACTCGTCGTCGGCGTCGAGTTCGCGGAACACGGCCAGCGCGGCGGGTTGACTGGCGAAGTACAGTCGCTTGGCCTTGTGGTTGACCTCGCCGTCGGTGGCCAGCGAGACCGGATCGCCGTCGACCTGAACGTCCAGGCGTCCGACGCGCTGATGCACGTATGTGTCCGAGCGGTTCAGCGTTCCGGTGAAGGTGGCGAAGATCAACCGGAGGCGGGAGAAGCGAAGGTCCGCGCGGAGATAGCGGACGTCCAGGGTGCCGTCGTGTATGCGCGGACGCGACATCGGGATCTGGTCGGCGGGGTGGTACGCGCCGTTGCCGAGGAACAGCATCCAGAGGGCGCTGTGCTTGCCGTCGAGCGTGGCGTGCAGCGGTTGCGCGCGGAACAGCACGCACAGCATGGCGATTCCGGCCGCGGGCCACTTGCCGATCCGGCGTTCCCAGCGCTCGCGCAGGCGGACGAAGTCGGGGTAGCCGCCGAGGCTGGCGGTGTTGATGAAGGTGCGTTCCTCGGCATCGTCCAAGCGGACCCGGGCGGTGTCGATGAGCACGAGCTGGCCCGAATCGAGGGCGGCCAGGGTGGTGACGGGGTCCTCCACGCCGATGTCGCGGGCGAAGTGGTTGAGCGTCCCGCCGGCGAACACCGCCAGCGGAAGGTTTTGGCGCACAGCGGCTTCCGCGACCGTCGACACCGTCCCGTCGCCGCCGAGCACGCCGAGCGCGGCGACCTCGTCACTCTGCACCCGCGCATCGATCTCGGCGACCAGGTCGATATCACCTTCGAGTTCGAGGATCTGCGCCGCGGGCAACCGGCCGCGCAGCAGATCGGCCAGCTCACCGCCGTCGTCGGTGCCCGAGGACGGGTTGACCACGAACAGCAGCCCGCGCCCCTCGGGCAGCGGCTCGGTCCGCTTCGCCGGACCCAGCGTGGCGGGCTCGTCGTCGCGCACCGCCCACCACCGCCTGGTCGCCAGCGCGACCCCGGAACCGAGCGCCGCCCCGACCACCACGTCGGAGGGCCAGTGCACGCCGATATGCACCCGCGAATAGGCCACCGCGACCGCGAGCGGCGCGATCACCGCGGCCGTGCCGGGCGACTCCAGCGCTACCGCGGTGGTGAACGCCGCCGCCGAGGCCGCATGGCCGGACGGGAACGACGACGACACCGGCGGTTTGACCAGCCGCCGCAGCAGCGGCACCGCCTCCACCGGCGGACGCCGGCGCGGGAACAGCGGCTTGGCGACGCCGTTCGCGACGCCGCTGGCCAGGCTCACCGCCGCGAGACCGCGCACCGCGCCGCGCCGCTGGGCCCGGCCGCCGGCCACGAACAGGACGGCGGCGATGCCCATCCAGAGGCGACTGTGGTTGGCGCTCATGCTGAGTGAGCGCAGGAGCTGGTCGGCGGGCGACGGCCGCAGGCGCGCGGTGCGCTGCACCAGGCGGCGGTCGAAGGCGTTGATCGTACGGAGTCGTTTACGCATCGAATCGAGCTTATCCAGCGGACGGACAATCAAACGGTGTCGCGGCTCCTTTGTCGGCCGTGGCGTGAATGCCGCTCGGTACGCTGCTCGCATGACATCTGGGCCGACGGAGATCTGGCACAACCCGCAGTGCTCGAAGAGCCGCACTGCCACCAAGTTCCTGGACGAGGCCGGCGTCGAGTACTCGGTGCGGCGCTATCTCGACGCGCCGCCGACCGCCGACGAACTGCGGGATGTCTTGCGGCGCCTGGACGCCGGGCCGTGGGACATCACCCGCACCGGCGAGCAGATCGCCAAGGACCTCGGGATGTCGAAGTGGGGGCGCACGCCCGCCGATCGGGACCGGTGGATCGCGGCGCTGGCCGAGCATCCCCGGCTGATCCAGCGGCCGATCGTGCTGACCGCGGACGGTGGCGCGGTCGTGGCGCGCGACGACGCCGCGTTGCGGTCGCTCGAATAACCCGTCAGTACCCCGACAGTGGTGTCCCTGCCGCCGCGAATCAGGCGGTAGGGTCGGCTTTTATGAAGGTACAACTGCGCCACAACCCGGCGTCCACCATCGCGCGGTGCTTCCTCGCCGGCGGCGAGCCGATGCGGGTCGAAAGTGGCGCCATGGTCGCCCATTCGGCGGGAGTCACGTTGGCGGCCAAGGCCGAAGGCGGCATCCTGGCCGGGCTGAAGCGCTCGGTGCTGGCCGGCGAATCGTTCTTCGTCTCGACATTCACCGCGCCGCAGCAGGGCGGCTGGGTCGACGTCGCGCCCGCGCTGCCCGGCGACATGCTGAACTTGCAGATCACCCAGGACCGCCCGTTCTTCATCAGCCGCGGCGGCTGGATCGCGAATTCCCATGGCGTGCAGGTGGAAAGCAAGTGGGGCGGGTTCGCGAACCTGTTCGGCGGCGAGGGCGGCTTCGGTCTGCGCGCGCACGGCGAGGGCGAGATCGTCGTCGGGGTGTTCGGCGCGATCGACGTCATCGATCTGCAGCCGGGGGAGCCGATCACCATCGACACCGGGCACGTGGTGGCCTACGACCTGGCGATGAACTTCACCATCCGGCGCGCGGTGGTCGGGCGGTCGATCCAGTCGCTGAAGTCCGGCGAGGGTTTCGTTTTCGACTTCGTCGGGCCGGGGCGGGTGCTGCTGCAGACGAGAAATCCTGGCGCTTTCGCTGCGTGGGCGAGTTCGGTAGCCTCCTCCGGGTAATCGCCCCATTGATAGACCCGACTTACGGAGAACCATGGAATTGCTCGAAGTTTTTGCCAACATTGCCACCACCCTGCTGTCCCTGGGGAGCGGCAGCGCGGCCTGACCGCGTAGTTGAGTAAGGCGAGCGTCCGGGGGTAGCGCTCAGGTGAGAAGATCGCCGACGAGTACCCGGGTGTCCGGCACGAACGGCCAACCCGGGTCTGCCAGGTGGGCACGCAATTGCGCGTCCGTCCACCACCAGCCGTCGGCGATCTCCTCGACCTGGTGGCGGATCGGTCCGTCGTAGCGCAGTTCGTAAGCGAAGAGATGGCAGCGCATGGGGCGGCCCTGCCACTCACCATCCCAGGCCACCTCGGCCGCGGGCCGCAGCGCATCAGCGCTGGTCAGCGTGATGCCGAGTTCTTCGGCCAATTCCCGGACGGCCGTGTCCTCCGGCGATTCTCCGGGGTCGATCACCCCGCCCGCCAAGCAGTCGTGCAGGCCGGCGAAGACCATCTTGGTGTCGGTGCGGCGATGCACGTAGATCCGCTCGCCGTCGCCGGAACGCAGCAGCACACCGGCACTGGCGTGCCACATTCCGTCGCGGTAGACCGCGGCCCGATCGGCGGCGCCGACCGCCTGACCCGCCGCGTCGTAGACGGCGATCATCTCGGACTTCTGCTGCACTGGTTCCGGCTGCGCTGACACCGGTCGAGAGTAGCGTTAGGCTCGCTCGCAGACTCGAGAGAGGATCGCGCCGATGGTGCTTCCCCGCGCACTGGCGAAATTCAACCGGCATGCCACCAATCCCGCGGCGGGTCTGTTCGCCGGCCGCGTCCCCGGGTTCGCCCTCTTGCAGCACAAGGGCCGCAATTCCGGTCGCGAGTACCGGACTCCGGTCGCGGTGTTCCGGCGCGGCGGCGTCTACCGTATCGGACTGACCTACGGACGCAACGTCGACTGGGTCAAAAACATCAGTGCGGCAGACGATTTCACAGTGCACACCCGCGGCCGAACCATCAAGCTGACGAATCCGGCTGTGCTGCACGACCCTTCGGCCCAATGGGCGCCCGCGGCCGTCCGTCCATGGTTGAAGGCGTTGTCGGCCGAGTACTACGTCGAAGCCCGGCCCGCGGACGAATAGCGGTTCGCCGCAGATCAATTGCGTCGGTGGCGCCTGGAAGTCACCTCAAGCTCGACGTGTCTTTCGCCGACTGGAGTGCATGATGCGAAACGTAGCGGTGTCGTTGGACGAACGCTCGTCCTCGGCCGCATGGCAAATGCGGTATCGCGGCCTTGAGTTCGATGTGGCCAGGGTGCCCGGTCGAACTGAGAATGAAGACTTGGTACCGGCCATCGGACCAGGTCGGTGAGGCAAGGCTGGCGTTGATCGCAGCGCCGATCTTTCGATCGTTCCGGTGCGAGTCGCCGGTCAGGCCGGACAAACGCGTTGCCTCGGCGCTGCTCCATTCGACGTTGTCGCGGTGATGGAGGATGCGCGCGACCGCCGGCTTGATCTCTTTGTCCGCGTAGAAGGCGATGTACTTGCTGGCTGACCCTCTCGTGGCGCTCGAGCCACTCCCGGGCATCCGGGCTGATCCATTCAACGAGAGTGAGCATCTCCTCCAGTTGGAACAGGATGTCTTGGGAGAGTAGGGAATCGTGGTGGGCGAGTCGATTCCGAAACGGCCGAAGCCGCTCCAGCTTGGCGGTGACGTTCTTCCGCCAGCCCCGTCCAGAACCCGAAGGAGACTCCCGCGATGATCTGGTCGCGGGAATCGCGGTTGGGGCTGACTCCGCGCAGTCGTGTGCGGGTGGCTTCGATGGCATTGCTGATCGCTTCGTGGGATCCGCCGGTGACGGACGGGAGCCCGCTGTGATCGCTGCGTTCCACGCGTAGAGCTGAAGGGCTAGGTCGGTGTCGCCCCCGCACTCGCGCAGGTAGGGAGCCATACGCTCGTCGGTGAGGAGTGCGACGAGGTTGGCTTGTGTGGAGGTAGACACAGCGGCGGTCACGGCGCTAGATGATATCGTTAACGACGAACGCCCCAGGCCGCCTCTGCTCGCAAGCGACCTGGGGCTCCCTTGTTTCTGTGGGACATGTGCCTGTTCTCACTCGTTCGCCGACCACGACCCACGCGCTGTGATCGGTCGGCAGATTGTCGCTCGGCGTCGAATCTTCTTGTCGGGCAATGCTGTCGGTGCCTCGCGATACAGTTCGGCGATGATCTTGCGAGGGAAACGCTGCTCCGGCCGAACGGGGGAGACGCGCGTGGGAAAACGGGAGGGAATCATGGTGACGAAGACTGTGGCAATGGGGTTCGTGGTGCTGGCGGCGAGCGGGCTCGCGATGCTGGGCGGGGCGGGTTCGGCGGTGGCTGACGCGCCGCAGCCCAGGGTCTATCCCGGGCTGTCGATGAGCGAGTGCTTGAAGCTCACCGATGATGCGCGGCGTAAGGGTGCTGTCACCGCGCAGTGCCTGCCGGATGGTCCGAACAAGAAGGCTGTCATCACCTTTCGGTAGCTGATGGCCGGGGCGGAACCGCTGGGTTCCGCCCCGGGCGCGACTCAGTACCTCATCGGCGACGGGACGCCTTCGCGCCGGGTTTCGGGGCCGAGCCCGCGTGCACCGACTTCGCCCTGGGTTTCCGCGCCGACTGGGTGCGGACGGGTTTTGCCTCGGTCGTCGACTGCGCATGGGCCGGCTTGGCAGCGGACTGCGCGCGGACCGGTTTGGCACCCGGCTTGGGGGTCGACGGTGCGCGGTTGGGCTTCGCGCCCGGCTTGGGCGCGGACTCCGCGCGGGCCGCCGCGACCCGCGCTGCCTCGGCCGCGGCCTCCGCATCGAGGCGGTGGTACACGAAGTGTTGTTGGGCCAATGTCCACGCGTTGTTCGTGACGAAGTAAAGCAGGATCGCCACCGGCACCAGCGCGCCACCGATCAGCGCGAACGCCGGGAAGGCCCACAGGCTCAGCGGACGCATCAGCGGAATCTGGGTGGTTTGCTGCCGGTTCAGCGACGCCCGCGCGGTGAAATGCGTTGCGACAGCGGCGATCAGCATCAGCGGGACGGCCACGACGGCGACCGTTGCCAGGAGATCGCCCGCACCGCCGAGGATGGCCGAGAGCGGGGCGCCGAACAGCTTCGCGTGCAGGAAGGACTGCACGTCGGTGGCGCTGAACACGTAGTTGGGCGTCGCGGCGTTCTGCTCCGGCGTCATCGGGGTCGGGGTGGCCTGGAAGGGCAGATGGCTGAGGCCCGCGGTGCGGTCGAACGAGCGCAGTACGTGGAACAGGCCGATGAATACGAAAACCTGACCGATCATCGGAATCAGTGTCGCGAAGCTATTGATGCCGTTCTCTTTGTACAGCTTCTGCATTTCCTTCGCTTGCAGCGCGCGATCATTTTTGTATTTTTGTTTCAGTCTGGAAACATCGGGTTGCAATTTTTTGACAATTGCTTGGGTGCGCGCTTGTTTCAAGAAAGGTACAAACAGGACGGCGCGGAGTGTGAGTACGAGAAATATCACCGAAAGCACCCAGGCGAGACCGCTGGCGGGCCCGAAGGCGGCGGCGAAGAGGTAGTGCCAGACCCAGAGAATGGCGGACACGGGGTAATAGACGAAGTCGAGCATGGACAGCACCTGACTGTGGGCGTGCGTACGCGCACGAGAACGGAAGGGGTTGACGACAACGCCGACGACGCCCCGCAGCAGGTGCGGAGACTGTCGTCAGGCGGTCGGGAACCCTGGTGCTCGTGGGCGCGGACGCCCGGGAGTGTCCGGATTGCTCTGGCGCAGGAAAGAACCACGCCGGCGTCGCTGCGCGGACGGTGGCGGGCCGGAACCGACCTGGACCAGCGGCAGCGCGGCGGTGGTGTGCAGGGTGGCCAGCGCGACGAACAGCGACGCCGCGACCACACCGACCACGGCCACCGAGCCGGGCTCACCCGCCGGTATCGCGAAGAGCACGAGCGCGGGCAGCACGAATGCGACAACCGCATACGCCATCAGCTGAGCCCGCGAGATCATCCTCCGAGCATACTGGCTCCGGGCGCGACAATGCCCCGCCGTCCCGGCGGATACCGGAACGACGGGGCAGTCGAGGAGTTCAGCTCAGAGGCTGATGTCCCAGTCCACGTCGCGGCTCATCATCGACGGCGGCAGCCCGAACGTGCGCCGGCACGTCCGGGTCAGGTGCGAGCTGTCCGCGAAACCGGCCGAGTCGGACGCGGTGTCGACGTCGTCACCGGCCATGACGCCGTTCATCGCGATGTAGAGGCGCAGCCAGAGGATGTAGCGGCGCAACGGGATCCCGACCTGTTCGGTGAACAGATGGGTCAGCCGGGTCGCCGAGATCCCCAGCTGCCGCGCCACATCGGAGCCGCGGACCGACCCGTCCTTGACCATGTCGGGCAGCAGCTGCAAGGCCGCGGTCACCACGCCGTGCCGGTCGTCGAGGCCGACGGTCGCGTTGTCCCGCAGCAGATCCGCGAGCACGTCGGCCACGTGCCCGGCCAGCCTGCCGTGCGCGGGATCGACGTTCAGTGCCTGCACCCAGCCGTGCAGGTGTGACCGCCGGTCGGCGGCCGCACCGGCGATGGTCTCCGGATCGAGATAGATCGCGACACCGTGCCTGGCCCCGCCGCAGACCCGGTGCGGCGCGTCGGTGGGAATGATGATGTGCGTGCCCTGCTGGCGCACGCCGCTGCCGTCCACCACGGAGATGGGGGTACAGGCGGCCATGATCTGCACGGCGTGATGGGCGTGTAGTTCCGTCGGTAGGATTTCGCCCTCGAACGCCAGAATGCCGGGCCGGAGTAGCGCAGTGCCCTGCCACTGTGCCGTGTCGGTGGCATCGGCGTCCGATGACGTCGAGAAGTCGTTGCTGACCAGAGCCTTCATCATCGGACGCTCCCGGCTTTCACGAGGGAATCCCTCGCTGGATCCTGTGCTGAGACTATCGGGTTCGGCTCGTCGGCCGTCGTAGTTTGTCGATCGCCGGAGGTCGAACGGGTCTATCGTTCCGCGACCCGGCACCCACGTCGTAGCGGGTGCCGGACCGACGGGTCGAGACGGGTTGACGCTGGGCGAGTATCGGCCCGTCATACCCGGACCGAGATCGCGGCGGACAGGGTCGCGGCGACCTTGTCGAGGAACTCACCGATCAACCGCCCGGAGGTAGGGGTGGTGGGGAAACGGGTGCGCAGGGCGAGCCCGTCGTCGGTGCGGGTGAACCACAGCTGCACGTCGTCCAGTGGCGCGCTGCGACTGAGCTGGCCCGGATTCCGGGGCACCGTGCGGGTCGTGTCGCTGCGCGAGCCGCCCGGTAGCCGCCGGTAGTCGGTGTAGGAGACGCTGAACAGATCCTGCCGGCTCCGGCGCAGGTCAGCGCCCATCGCGGCGAGTACGCGGCTGGCCGGGACCTGCGCCAGCCGCTGCCCAGACCGGACCGCGTCGTCCGCCGACTGCGCGGTCGCGCAGAAGTCGTGCGCCACCGGCACATGCGCCGGCGCGTTCGACACCAGCCAGCCGAAGGTGTTGTGGTGCCGCGGTTCCCGCCGGGTGTGCACCGGGAACACCAGGTCGATCCCGGTGCGCCCGCCGAGCTCGGCCGCGGCCATCGCGACCGCGGCCAGCAGCGCCGCGAACATCGAGTACCCGTCGGCCCGCGACTTGCGATGCAGCGCGTCGGTGGCCATCGCGCCGAGCAGCAGCCGGACATCGCTGCCGAACGGCGCCAGCGTCCCGGCCGGGACGCCGAGATCGAGCGGGAAGTGCGGCAGGTCGTTGCCCGCGGCGTGCAGGAAGTCCCGCCACGAACGGATCAGCGGACCGGTCGCCGCCGCCGGAATGGCGGCCTCCCTGGTCGAGTAGGACAGGAAGCTGCCCGGCTCGGGCAGCCGGTCGGCGGCCGCGACGGCAGCGTCGTGACCGTCCTCGCAAGCGGCCCGGTAGAGCTCGTCCAGCTCGGCCACCGCGATGGTGATCGACCAGGCGTCACACACCGCGTGGTCGAATCCGCAGACCACCGTGGACGTTTCCGCCCGGCTGATCGCGCCGAGGAAATACGGCGCGAAGGTGAACGGCGAGCACGCCTGATCGAGCCGGCCGCCGAGGACGGTGCGCAGGTCCTCGGTGGTCGCGGTCTCGACGGCGGGCTGCGGGACGAGCCGGATGTCGCTGTCCACCACCACGTGCACCGACGCAGGCTTGCCGTCGGCGGGCGGTTCGAAGCTGCAATGCAGCGCGTCGTGGCGGGGCAGCCACACCGAAAAGGCCGTCTGCAAGGCGGATTCGTCGATCGGGCCTGCCACGTCGAAGGTCGCGGCGAGCCAGGTCGTCGGCCCGCCCGAGGACAGGTGGATCGCCTGGTTGGAGGACGGGGGTGTGGCGTCGGGCGTCGGTCCGGGCTCGGCGACCGCGGACCATTCGAGCAGGGTGCCCGGTGGTGCATTCAGTTGGTCGAGAAAAAGCAACTGCATCATGACCTCGCGAGAGCTGGTGCGGTGACCGCGAAATCGCCGGTTTCGGCGATGGCGCGCAAGGTGGTCCGGATCTGCCCGAGATAGTCGGCGGCCGACTTGTGCGCGACCGGCGTGTCCGGGTACATCATCGTGACGTGCAGCCGCTCCAGCTCGCGGTTGAACCAGATGGGCGAGGTCTGCCCGATCTTGCTGCGCGAGCCGAGACCGTTGATCCCGGAGACGCCGGGCATCGCGGCCTCCAGCGCCGGTCCGGACACCGCGCGCATGTCCAGGTAGGACACCCAGGGCCAGTCCGTCGTGACCGGCAGCGGCGATCCGGTGAGCGCGGCCGCCCGGTCGAGCGCGGCATGGATCGGCACGTTGGACAGCGGCTTGGTCCAGTCCAGCGCGACCCCGGCCCGGCCGATCAGCTCGGTGAACCGGTGCGCCCCGTCGAGCTCGAACGCGATCGGCATCAGGTTGATGAACCAGCCCTGCGCGAGCTGATACTGCGGCTCGCTCCGGGTGCCGACCACGTTCATGCCCAGATAACTGGTCCGGCCCGCGAATTCGAGCTCGGCCAGGGCGACCGCGGCGTAGAGCCCCGCGGAGAACGAACCGCCCGCGTTCTTGCAGGCCGCGGCGAACGCGTCGATCTCGGCCGCGTCGAGCATGTCGACCTTGGTGCCGAAGCTGTCGGCGACCGCACCGGGCTCCAGGCCCAGCTCGATCGGCAGCGGACGCACCTGATGCCCCTTCTCGGCGAGCAGGCCCGCCAGCTGCTCCAGCTCCGGCGGCTGGGCGGCGACCGCGGCGCGCTCGGTCCTGGCGAACTCGACGTAGCTGCCGACCGGCGGCAACACGGGCTCCTGGCCGGTGCTGAACGCCGTGTACAGCGCATGGAATTCGTAGGTGGAGGTGAGCACCGACATACCGTCGGTGAACGCGTGGTCGGCGCTGTAGACGATGGTGAATCCGTCCGCGCCGTGGTCGATCGCGCAGCAGACGATCGCGGGCCAGCGGGTCGGATTCGCGTTGGCCTTGAACTTCGCGACCAGGGTGTCGCGCAGCTCGCCGCTATCGGTGAAGGTGGCCAGGGTATGGGTTTCCAGGTCGACCGCCGCCGGGTCGAGCAGGTACCTGGTCAGCCCGAATCCGCCGTCGGACTCGTCGATCCGGAACCACGAGCGCAGCGTCTCGTGGCGTTGCAGGAACGCGACGTAGGTGCGGCGCAGCGCCTCCGCGTCGAGCGGGCGGGCGACCGTGAAGCAGAACGACAGCTCGGAGGCGAGCGGGTCGTTGGACTGCCTGCGCGCCGACCAGCGGCGGATGTGCGATTCCTGCAGGTAGGTCGCGGGAATGTCGGAGGGCGCGGTGGTTTCGGTGGCCGCCTGGCTCGCCGCCGTGGTGGTGAACTCGAGTAGCACGCCGGGTTTCGGCTGCCAGTGTTCGGTGAGGGTCATCTCTACCATGACAGCGGCGCTCCTTCGATCGGACGGATTCGGGCATCGCCGTAGCGGGTGAGCTCGGCGAGGAGGTCGCGCATGCGCAGCACATGGCGGTGGACATCGCGGGTTGCCTTGGTGGTGCCCGGATAACGCATGTTGAGCGTCACGCCCAAGGGGGTACGGGCGATCCAGAAGTAGAACTCGTTGGTCGAGACGTTGCTGCTGCGCAGGATGCAGGCACCGGTCTCGGTCCAGGTCGCCGCGCAGGGTGCGGAGCGGATGTCCATGTAGGAGACCATGAACGAGATGCTCGGCTGGGTGCCGAGCAGTTCGCACACCCTGGCGAACGGCACCGTCGCCGCGCTGTTGGTGCGACGCAGTTCCTCGCCCGCCGGGGCGATCAACTCGGCGAGCGTGCGCGCCGTGCCGCAATCGAGCTGGAACGGGGCGAGCCCGACGAACCAGCCGAGGGTCTCGGCCCACTGCGGGTCGGATCGGGTGTGCAGCGGGATCACCGTGCGGAAATCGCGCCCCGCGCCGAGCTCGGTGGTGGTCACCGCGAACGCCGCGAGCAACAGGGCGAACAGGCCCTGGCCGTGCTCGCGCGCTATCCGTGCGGCGGCGTCGGCGGCATCGGCGTCGAGCACCTCGACGGACAGGGTCCGCTGCGGTGCCCGGCGGGGTGCCTCGGCGGTGTCGACCAGATCGATCGGCGCCGCCGCGACCCGGCTGAGCGTGCCGGCCGGGCTGTCGTTGTAGGTGTCTTCCAGGAAGAACGTCCGCCAGGTGTCGACCGCGGGATGGTCGGCGGTGGTCGCCGCGGCGCGAATGCGTTCGTCCTGGCTGAAGTCGACGTAGCTGCCGGTGTCGCGCAGCTGTGCGGGTTCACCGGCTCGGGCGGCGTTGTACAGCGCGAGCAGTTCGCCGCTGGTCGAGACGCTGGAGTAGCCGTCCATGATCGAGTGGTCGGCGGCGAAGATGACGGTGACGCCGGCCCGGCCCGCGATGGTCACGCAGACGTAGGACGGCCACCGCAGCGGTGACGTTCCGTCGTCGATCAGGCTGTTGACCAGTCGATATGTCGCCATGGTCGAGGTCGGCGCGCCCGCGTCGACCGGTTGTACCCGGATCTCACCGGGCGGCAACGTGTATCTGGCCGGTCGGCCGCCCTCGATGGCGACATGCGAGCGCAGACCCTCGTGCCGGTCGATCCAGGCGTCCAGGGCGGTACGCCAGGCTTGCGGGTCGAGCGGTCCGTCGATCCGGAACGCGTGACCGAGCCAGTAGTGGCGGCGATCCCGTATTCGACTGTGTTCCACCGCATCTCGAAGATGATGCTCGTGATTATAGGAAACGGCGCGAGTATCTCGCGGCCAGTCGGCCCAGTGCGAAGTGGCAGTCGGGAGCCACTCGATCACACGGCCGCTCGGCAGCGGATAATCGGCCAGTTCGATGAATTCCATGACACACCTTCAGCTGCCCATCGGCGATCCCCTCAGCGCGGTAAGGGAAATGCCGATCCGAATAGTGACAAGAATTTCGGCCTGCATCCGAGAACTTTGTCCGAACGGTCCCGGGACGTCATCGTCGGACCGGAACGAGACAAACTGTAGAAGAAATTCTCGGTGAATGTGACGGTGAGCCTGATCACCGGTATTTGCCCCGGAATCGCGGACAACGGCGTTGCGGGCGGTGCAATAGCCGGTCTCAGCGCCGCTGCCAGCGAGGATGTGAAACGCTTAATGTTCAGGTAGCTGAGAGATTGCCGGACAATGTGTCTCAATGCACCTGGAATTCATCCCAGGTTTGCATGATCTTTACAGCTCCCGCTGTTGAAGGCTGGCTAAACGTGACCTGGGACGCACCCGGATCGGGCGATTCCGACCCGGGTGCGCCCGGTGTCTCAGCCGCCGAACGCCGAGGCCGGCGCGAGCGGAACGATCAGGCCCGACGGCCGGGCCGCGTCCCGGTGCAGCTGTTGGGACGAACCGAGCAAACGCGGCAAATCAGTCGGAATGGGCATAGTGGATGGGAAGGTACCGCTGGTGATCCGCAGCCGCAGTGCGTGTCCGGGCTCCAGGCGGTAGAAGGTCGGGCGGATCTTGATGTCCAGTTCGGTCACTTCCCCCGGGGTGAGCAGCTGCTCGGCGTCCTTGCGGATCACGTGTTCCGGCGCGTAGATCGTGCCATCCGTTGTACGCCAAGTCTTTTCGTCGTTCAACGTGCGCTGGCTGGCCAGCTGCGACCCGCCGGTGATGTTCACCGCCGAACCGTCCGGGCCGACATCGTCGAGCCACACCTGGAAGGCGGCATCGTTGCTGGTCGAGGACGCGTACAGGGTTACGCTGCTCGGCCCGGCCAGCACCGTCGGCTCGGTGACCGGGTCCATCGTGTAGCGGCGACCGGCGACCGGTTCCCGCACCCACTCCGTACACGGGTTGTAAGCGTTTAGCAGGCGGAACAGGAAGTCGAACAGCCCGGCGCTGTACTGGCCGAGGCTCTGCCGGTTACAGATGGTGTCGATGCCGGTGTAGTCCAAGCGATCCGACGCGTCCGCGACCGTCGGCGGCTGCGCGACCAGCCGGTCACCGTCGAAGTACCGCTGCTGCACGGCGGCCTGCTCGAACGGGTAGCGCGCGGTGGCGACCGCCATGTTGTTCGGGTCGATGACGTGCAGCGGGGTCTCGGTCCGGTCGATGCCGTTCGGAATGTCCTTGAGCCAGCGGTCGAACCAGGCCAGCGTGATCATGTCGGTGTCCATCCGCGACCCGGGCCCGAAGCCGAGCCCGACGTGATACCACGGACCCATCAGCAGCTGGAACCGTCCATCGGTGGCCTGCCCCGGCGCCATCGGCGCGAACTGGTCCTTGCCCGCCGCGAGGTTCTGCAACTGGGAGTAGTTGCGCCACGGGCCTTCCTGATACAGATCCCAGAGGCCGCCGACCTGGTACATGGCGATGCCGTTGTCGACGACCTTGTTCAGGTCGGTCTCGAACCGGCGGTCCTGCCAGAACTGGCCGTCGTAGGCCAGCGGGCCGCCGCCGTACGCCTCGATCAGCAACTGGATCGTGCTGTCTGAGGAGACCGCGGCCTGGAGATGGTCGACCAAGGTCTTGATGAACATCTGCGGCGACACCACCGCGGTGATGAACGGACCGATCAGGCTCAGGTACGGCACCAGCACCGAGATGGCGGTGAGCAGGATCGGGCTCATCATGCCGTCGTGGCCGAGCACCTCGTTGAAGATGTTGTTCGGCATGGCCATCGGCACGATCGCCTTCAACGGCGAACCGGGCGATACGGATTCGGCCGTGCGCAACGCGGACAGCGCGGGGAACGAGTACCCGTACATGCCGACCTTGCCATTGGAGCCGGGCAGCTTCGCGGCCCAGTCGACCAGCTGGGCGCCGTCCAGGCCGTCCTGCTGAGACGCGGGGTTCCACGCGCCGGTGGATCCGCCGGTGCCGCGTACGTCCGCGATCACCTCGATGTAGCCGCGGCGCACCAGCATGTCCTGAGCGCTGGTGGCCTGGTTGATGATTCGGCGCGCGTCCTTCAGCTGATCCGGCAGCGCGATGTGCAGGGTGTCGACCACGCTGGTCACCGCGGCCGCGAGCGCGCTCGACACCGCGCCGTAGGTGGTGAAGTTGACGACCACCGGGAACTCGCCCGCGGCGCGCTGACCGGTGGCGGGGTCGGTCGGGTAGCGCACCTCGGTCTGCAACTGGGTGCCGTCGGTGAGCGGAACGATATGTCCCAGTTCGTAAGCGATGCCGTAGCGCTCCGGCGTCGGGTGATAGTCGGCGGGCAGGCCGAAGTTGGCCGGTGCGTTGGGAACTGGGCCGGCGGTGGGCACCGCGTTTGCCGCGGGGGCGAGCTGAAGGATCAGTCCGACGGCGGTGACGGCGGCGGCAACCGGCAGGGAGCAGCGGAATGTCCGCGCCCGGAACGCAATTCTCAACTACCTGAACCTTTGCTGGGCTAGAGGGCGGTCCGACAGTCCACACCTGACTTCATCGTCGCTACACAGCACAACGCATAAGCGGGGTGCCGCAACACCGGCAATTCCCAGAGGGATTCGCCGTGTCTTTGTAAGAGTGCCTAAAAGTTGTGTTGCCGCAGTCGATTACGGCGCGAACGCGGCGGATTCGAGCCGCCGGGCCAGCCGGGCGGCGGACAGGGTCATCGCATCGGCGGGCCGATGCGGGTCGAGTCCGGTCAGCTCGTGTACCCGAGAAAGGCGGTAGGTCACCGTATTTCGGTGCACGTTGAGCTGTCGTGCGGTCGCCAGCTGATTGAATCCGCTGTCGACGAACACCTCCAGGGTCTCCGCCAGCATCGGCTGCGCATCGAGCGGCGCGAGCACCGAAGCGAGTCCCGGGCGGGCCGCGTCACTCACCGCGACCGTGTATTCGAACTGCAAATCCTTTCGGCGGCACAGGATTTCCCGCCGGGTAAGGCAGCGGCCCAGTTCGGCGAGCACGCGCGCCTCGGCGTACATGACCGGGATCGCGTCCTTGCTGCGCGCCGCGCCGACGCCGACCCAGTACGGCGGCGGTTCGGCCGGGTCCTGGGCAGGCAGCCGGGAGGTGAGCGCGGACAGCGTGGCCGAGCCGTCGTCGCCGGCTTGCAGCGGGATCAGCGCGGTCCAGCCGCCGGCGTCGAGTCGCAGGAACACCCCGGGAATCGCCTCCACCCGGTGCCGCAGCGCCGACGCGGGCCCGCCCCGGGTGCCGCACAGGCGGAACACCGCGACCAGGAAGGCGTCGGCCACCGGGATCACCGGATCGTTGGCCCACTCGACCGGGTCGCGGCCGGTGAGCAGCGCGTCGGCGATGCCGCGCCGGCGTTCGAGCAGTTCCCAGCGCGGGTCGTGCACGCGTTGGGTGGCCGCGGTGGCGATCCGCGAGGTGATCAGCGTGACGTACTTGAGCAGCATGAGCGAGGCGTCGAAAAGCAGCTCGCGCTCGGCCGGGGTGGCCGAGGCGCGCAGCCGCTCCCAGATGAACGCCGCGCCGAACCGGTAGCGCTCCAGCACCTCCGGCAGCGGGGTGCCGTCGCGCAACCGGTCCATCGCCAGCTCGACGAGTTCCCTGGTGTCCTCTTCCGCGGGCTCCTCACCGCGGACGAGGTAGTCGAAGAACAGGTCGACGTTGAGCTTGGTGCCCCGGGCGAAGTCGGTCTCCACCATCGACTGCGGCAGCCGCTGGTACGGCGGCAGCGCGGCGTAGAACGCTTCGAGCATCGACGCGGTCCGCCGATGGAGATCGTCGAACACCCGAGTCCGCGATGGCATCATGCTGTTCTTCTTCCCGGACTTAAGTCGAGTACAAGGTTTCGATGGTATCTGTGTAACCGCTGGAGATGGGCTTTCGCTTGAGTTTGCCAGTAGCGGTCAGGTAGTCGCTGCCGTTCTCCCAGACCTCCGGGAGCACGATGTACTTCCTGATCTGCTCGACCCGGGACAGCTTGCTGTTCGCCGCGGCGATGCCCTGCTCGACAGCGGTCAGGATGTCCGGGTCTTTGGACAACTCGGCGACGGTCTTGCCCGGCAGGTTGTGCCGCTGCGCGTAGGCGGCGGCCAGGTCCGGGTCGAGCACCAGCAGCGCGGTGTTGAACGGGCGCTGCTCCCCGATGACGACCACCGTGCCGATCAGCGAGCAGTTGTCGGTGACCGTGTTCTCGATGTTGGCCGGGGACATGTTCTTGCCCGACGCGTTGATGATCAGCTCTTTCTTGCGATCGACGATCGAGAGGTAGCCGTCGCTGTCGATGGTGCCGATGTCGCCGGTGTGCAGCCAGCCGTCGCCGTCGATCGTCTCGGCGGTCTTGGCCGGGTCGCCGCGGTAGCCGCGCATCACCATCTTGCCCCGGATCAGCACCTCGCCGTCGTCGGCGAGCTTGATCTCGGCGCCCGGGATCGTGGGACCGACCGTGCCGATCTTGACCCGTTCCGGCGGGTTGAGCGTGGCGCCCGCGGTGCACTCGCTCATGCCGTAGCCCTCGCACAGCGGGATGCCGAGGCCGAGGAAGAACTCGTGCACCTCCGGCGGGATCGCGTTCGAGCCGGTGACCGCGACGCGGACCCGATCGAGGCCGAGGCCGGTGCGGATCGAGGTGAGCACCAGCCGATCGGCGAGCGTGTACTGGAGCCGGTCGAGCGCGCCGAGGGTGCGGCCGTCGGAGGTGGCCCTGGCCTTCTTGCGGCCGACGCCGATCGCCCAGTCGATCAGGCGGCGCTTGACCGGCGACTCGGTGGCGAAGCGTTCCTCCAGTGCGCCTTTGACTTTCACCCACACCCGGGGAACGCCGAGGAACACGCTCGGGTGCACCTCGGCCAAAGCCGTTGCGACCTGCTTGAAGTCGGGCACCGTGGTGATCTGGCAGCCCTCGAGGATGGTCAGGTAGTGCGCGAACCAGCGGTTCGCGGCGTGCGCGTCGGGCAGGTAGGAGATCACCCGGTCGTCCGGGCCGCCACCGCCGAATGTGTCCAGGACACGGGCGTTTTCGATGAAGTTGGTGTGGATGAGCTCGACCCCCTTCGGCGGGCCGGTGGTGCCGGAGGTGTAGACGATGGTGAGCAGATCGTCCGGCTGCACCTTGCGCCAGGTGGCGTCGAAATCGAAGCCGCCCGCGGTGGCCCGCTCGACATCGGCGAGCGCGACGGTGCCCTCGGGCGCTTCGTCCACGCAGATCACGTGCTCGACGACGATGCCCTGCTCGGCGGCCTTGGCGACGGCCTCCAGGATCTTCGGCGCGAACTGCTTCTCGCAGACGACCGCCTTGTTGCCCGCGTTGCCGAACTGATAGACGAGCAGGTCGACCGGGTTGGTGTTGTACACCGAGAACGGTGTCGCGCCCGTGTGCAGGATCGCGGTGTCGCAGAGGTGGAACTCCGGGCGGTTGGTCAGCATGATCGCGACCGTGTCGCCGGGCTCGATGCCGAGCGCGGCCAGACCCGTCGCGATCGCCTGCACCCGTTCGCCGTACTCGCGCCAGGTGATCGAGATGGCCCCGCCGAGCGTGCGCAGCGCGACCGCGTCCGGGTACTTCGCGACGTTTGACTGGAACGCCGCACATAGCGTGTCCGGGCGGGCGGCCGCCGGGACTGTCGATGAAACCAAGAACCTAACCTCTGCTAGCGAAGGGCCGAGGTCATGCCCGGTCGTGTGGGGACGGGGATGACCTCATCGTCATCTATCAGCAGAACGCATGAGAGAGCGTGTGCGCTAGCGACAAACGCGCAGAGTGTGGCGCACGGCATTGTGCACTTGACCAAATTCGCGTCCGGTTGGTCGCTAACGACCCGCGTAGCTCAGCCTGCCTCGCGCGCCCGGGGCGCGCGAGGGCAGTTCCGGTCAACGGGATGACATTTTCAGCCGCAGGCCGGCCAGTTTCCCGGGTGGTCGAGCGGCAGGCCCGGGGTGGCCATCGTGGCGGCGACGGCCGGTGCGAAGCAGTTGTCGCCGGCGCTGCCGAGGCGGCCGCCGCCGAAGTCGAGCACCGAGCCCGGGCCGAGGGTGCTGTCGCTCCGCCCGAGGGTGATGGGGCCGGTGAAGCGGGAGCGCTCGATCTTGCCGGTGATCTGGGCCAGGTCGCCGACGGCGCGGACGTGCAGGTCGGCCACGGTGGTGTCGGCGACGGTGGTGTCGGAGATGTCGAACCGCATGGTCGCCTTGGCCGGGGCCGGACCGGCGGGGGAGTAGGCGTAGACGCCGATGCCGTCGGCGCTGCACCGGCTCAGCTGCGCGTTGCGCAGGGTGAGGGCGGTGGTGTTGTCCCGGCCGAAGCTGGCGGAGAACAGGCAGCTGCCGAGATTGCCCGGCACCAGCGGGTTGAGCGCCGCGCCGGGGAAGCTGGAGCCCGACGCGGTGAGGCCGTCGATGGTCATGACGTGCCGGGCGCCCTCCGTGCTGAGATTCAGGTTCTGCACGATATCGCCTGGGACATCGAGGAATTCGCTGTCGGTGAGGGTCACCTCGCTGTCCGGGGTGCCGTTGCTGGTGACGAATTCGATGCCGTTGGCGGAGAGATGGCCGCCACCGTGCCGATAGCTGTTGCGGTCGATGGTGATTCGCATGCGGGCGCGGTCGGCGGCGTTGACGAAGATGCCCTCGCTGTCCGCGGCGGCGTTGAGCGGATCGTTCGCCGGGAGCGCGATGCCGCGCTGGGTGTTGCCGCGCAATGTGGCCGTGAGCGAAGAGGTTCCGGTGCTCTGCAAGCCCAGGGCCAGGACCGACAGCTTGGCGATGCCCTCGTTGATGTTCTGGGTCAGGTTGTCGGTGATGGTGGCCTCGACCTCGGCCGAGCCGGTGGTGCGCACGTCGATGCCGTCGCCACACACGGTGTCGTGCACGGTGTTCCGGTCGAGGGTGAGGGTGCTCGCGCCGGCGTCCGAGTCGATCATGATGCCCGCCCAGCCGTTGTTCAGTGCGACCACGTTCGGGGCGACCGGGAGCGACATGCCGAACGGGACGCCGATCATCGGCGGGAACGGCTGCACCACGAATCCGTCGTGGCAGGCGCGGTTGGTGGCGGCGACCGTGTTGCCGGTCAGGACCGCACTGCCGACATTGCGGCCGTAGATGCCGCCGCGCTGGGCGCTGGTGACGGTGAGGTCGCGGACCTCCGTGTCCGGGGCCAGGCGGACCGCGTCGCCGTCGTTGGCGGCGGTGGTATTGGCCACGGCCGCAACGCTTCCGGGCGCTTCGCGGCCGAGGAGGCGCTGGCCGGGCTTGAGCGCGAGGCCGCCGTCGAGCGGGGGCGTGCCGACCGGCGCGGGCAGCACGACGATCGTGTCACCGGCGCCCGAGGCCTGCTGCACCGCCTGCAAGGAATTGAAAGGCGTTGCTTCCGTGCCGTTTCCGCCGGCCGCGGCGGTCGCGCTCACGAACCAGGTCTGGCCGGGATCGGCGTTCGCGTGCAGCGGAGCGGCGCCCACGGCGAGCGCGCAGCACAGCACGCTGGCCGCGGCGAACCGCGGTGACGACAGTGTCATGGGGGCCTTCCGGAGTTCTCGGCGATGCCGCGCACCGCCGTGAACTCCAGCCCACCCCATGACCCGACCGCGTGGTATTGACAGATTGCCGAACCTGCCGCCGATTCTTTGTGCCGATGCCCGGGGGCGTCAGGCGACGTCTACGCCCCGCCAGAAGGCGACGTAGTTCTTGATGTGCGCGGCTTCGGGTTTGGGATCGGGGTAGTACCAGGCCGCGTCGGGGTTGGTTTCGCCGTCGACCACGACGGTGTAGTAGCTCGCGGTGCCCTTCCACGGGCAGAACGTGTTCGTCTCGGATGGCTTGAAGAACTCGGTGTGCACGGAGTCGGGTGGGAAGTAGTGGTTGCCTTCGACGATGACCGTGTCGTCGCTGCTCGCGAGGACGCGGCCCTGCCAGGTTGCCGTTGCCATGACATCGATTCTGCCTGAGTGCCGGAAGTGCCCCGGTGCTCAATGCGCCTCGGCGGGCTCCAGCGGGTACGGCGGGTCGCCGATGCCGACGATGCGTACGTTGCCCCACGGATCGCGCTCTTGGAGGCGGCCGGGGGTGGGAAAACGGCCGGGGAGGGTGAGCAGGACCTCGGCGCGGCCGGGGTCGGGCAGGTCGTCGCCGGTGATCCGGCCGTACCAGTGGTACTGACCGTCGATCGGGTCGGCGTGGCCGCTGAGCGAGACCGTCACCGAGAGCAGCGAGCCGGGGGAGTCGAGCGTGGCCGGGCCCGAATACTCGTGTGCCGGTTCACGATCGGCCGCCACGGTGAGGTCGTAGTGGCCCGGATCGGGGTGGCGCATGGTGCGCCAGTAGGAGACGCTGGAACCGGGCCAGGCGGCGCGGTTGACGCCGTGCTCGTCCAGGTACCAGCTGGCGCAGCCGCCCGCGTTCCACACGGTGCCCGCCAGTTTCTGCTGGGTGCGGCGATTGAACTCGTGCTGGGTCGCGGCGCGCACTTCCATCCGGGTACTCGACGTCTTGCGCAACAGCTCGACGCACTGGCGGATGTAGCGGGCCTGCGCCTCGATCATGAACACGATCGACTGATGCCCGCCGCCGGAGTTCGGGCCGACGATCAGGAACATGTTGGGGAACCCGTGCACCGCGACACCGAGGAAACCCTCGACCCCGTCGCGCCAAGCCGCTTGCAGCGCAAGGCCGTCGGCCCCGACGATGTGCTGATCCGCGAACCGGTCGGAAATCTTGAAACCGGTGCCGTAGACGATCGCGTCGAACTCCGTCTCGGCTCCGTCGACGGTCGCGACGCCGGTCTCGGTGAGACCCGAGATGGGCGTGGTCTCCAGCCGCACATTGTCGCGCTGCAACGCGGGATAGAAGTTGTTGGACACCAGGATTCGCTTACAGCCGAGCCGGTAGTCCGGGGTCAGCCGGTCGCGCAGCTCAGGGTCGTGCACTTGGCGGCGCAGCTGGCCGCGGGCGACCTTCTCCACCTGACGCATCAGTTCCGGATTCATGAACGCCGGAATCATCGACTCGTAGCCCCAGTAGATGGCCCACCGGTAAAGCCGTTGCGCGCCGGGCAGATACCGGAACATGCCGTGCTCTATCGCGGAGAGCTGTCGATCCGGTTTCGGGATGATCCAGTGCGGGGTGCGCTGGAACACCGTCACCTGCGCGGCCTCCTTGGCGATCTGCGGCACGAATTGCACCGCGCTGGCCCCGGTTCCGATCACCGCGATCCGCTTGCCGCGCACGTCGAAGTCGTGATCCCACTGTGCTGAATGGAAACTCGTGCCGCGGAACGTGTCCCGGCCGGGGAACGCCGGCACCGACGGTTCGTGCAGCGGTCCGGGCGCCAGCACGACCAGGCGCGCCCGCAGGGCCTGCCCGTGCGCGAGGCCGATATCCCAGCGGTCGGCGTCGTCGTCGAAGTCGAGGGTCACCACCTCGGAGTTCAGCCGGATGTGCCTGCGCAGGTCGTATTTGTCCACGATGCGGCGCAGGTAGTCCAGGATCTCCGGCTGCCGGGCGAACATCCGCGACCACCGCTTGTTCGGCTCGAACGAGTACGAATACATCAGCGACATCACGTCGCAGCCCGCGCCGGGATAGGTGTTCTCCCGCCAGGTGCCGCCGATCTCGCCGGCCTTCTCCAGCACGACGAAGTCGTCGATGCCCGCCTTGCGCAACTCGATGGCCATGCCGAGACCGCCGAAACCGGCACCGACTATGACGATTTCAGGGTCCTTGCTCATGCGAGCAGCCCCCGTCGCCGCCAGATCCACTCGCCGACCGGCCCGATGAGGCCCTGCTTCTGCAGGAACACACCGAGATTCGCGGCGCCGATGCCCAGCGCCTTCTTGGCGTCCGGGTTGCCGGCCGCGATCCGCCGGGCGGCGCGCCCGTCCAGGCCCGCGCGGGTGTACATGTGCCGGTTGGTCAGCAGATAGACGAACAGCGGGGCCGCGACCGCGACACACAGTCGGGTGTAGGCGAGTTCGGCCCGTGACATGGTCGGCACCATCCTGGCCAGCGCGTCCCTGGCGAAGCCGATGTGGCGCGCCTCCTCGGTGACGTGGATGCGCATCGCCCGGGAAACCAAGGGCTGCAACTCCGGATCGTCCAGGGTGCGCCGCTGGATCGCGTCGAAGATCTCCTCGCCGACCAGCGCGCCGACCCAGGTCATGGAGCCGCGCAAGAAGATCGGCAGCACGCCGATGGCCAACCGGCCCGCGCGCCGCGGCCAGTACGGCCGGGCCTCGATGCGGTCGATCAGCTTGCCGAACATCATCATGTGCCGGCACTCGTCGCCCATCTCGACCAGCGTGTAGTGCGAATGCCGGGTGGTCGGATCGTCGGCGAGCAACTCGCGCAACAGAAGTCGGTTCAGCAGGTTCTCGAACCAGATGCCGACCGAGAGCACGTTCGCCAGTTCCTGCCGGGACAGTTCGCGCTGCTGCTGCGGCGTCATCGACTCCCACAGCTCGGTGCCGTACAGCGACACGACCTCCGCGGGGAGGAAGAGTTTGTCCGGGTCCAGCGGCGCGTCCCAGTCCATGTCGACCACCGGGTCGTAGGACTTCTTGACCGATCCGGTCAGTAAGCGCTGCGCGAAGGACTCTTGCGGGATCAGTGCGGCCTCGTTGCCCATGACTGCTCTCCAACATTGTCGACTAACCGATACAAGCTGTCACATTTAGATTAGTGAGACGGTATGTCGCAGTCAACCTACTTGCGGGTATCGTGACTCTGTGACCACGACCAGCGGAAATCTCGAGCCTCCCGTCCCGGACGGTCGCGCTACCCGCTGGAACGGGCACAAAGCGCAGCGTCGAGCAGACGTCATCGATGCCGCGATCACGGTCATCGAGGAGCACGGCGTCGAGGTGTCGGTGCAGCAGATCGCCGACCGGCTCAAGCTGCCGCGCCCGGTGGTCTATCGGCATTTCGACGGCCGCACCGACCTGGACGAGCAGATCCGCCGGCAGATCCTGGAATCGCTACTGGCACAGATCATGCCGAAGCTCGACCCGGAGGGCACGGTGCGCGACGCCGTGCGCGGCGTGGTCGGCACCTACGTCCGCTGGGTCGAACGGCACCCCAACCTGCACCGTTTCATCGGCGGCGCGGCGCCCCAAGGGGATTCGTCGCTGGCCGGCGCGCGCGACCGGATCGGCGGTCGGCTGGCCGACCTGTTCGCGATCTGGCTGTCGCGCTTCGGCATCGATCCCGGCCGGGCCCGGCCGATGGCGTTCGGCATCATCGGCTTCGTCGACGGCGTGGTGAACAGCTGGCGGGCCGACGCGGCCACCACGCTGTCCTCGGATCAGGTCGAGGGCATCCTCACCGAGTCGGTGCTGGCGCTCTTCGAAGGCAACGCGCGCAGTCTCGGCGTCCCGCTGGAACGCGACGTGGTCGTCGGCGATCTGCTCGTCCGGCCGGAAGCGTTGCGCGCCAGGTAATCCCGTCAGGGCCGATGCAATTCGACTGCCAGAGCAATCAATTCGGCCAAATGCTCGCCGTCGGTGCGGGCCAGCCGCATGGCCTCGGCGACCGGGAAAGTCCGGACCTCGAGGATTTGCTCGGCGTCGTCCGGATTCGTCGGCGCGGAATCCAGCACGACATCGGCGGCACACCAGAGCCACGCCTTGTGCGGATGCGGCTGCCAATCGCGAAACGGCGCAGCCTGATTGCTGGTGGCATAGTGCGCGCCGATCCAGCGGATCGGGCCGGTAGGGTGGGCGCCTGCTTCTTCGCGGAGTTCGCGGCGGACGCATTCGTCGATGGATTCGCCGCGCTCGCGGGTGCCGCCGGGTAGCAGCCAAATGTCGCGGTCGTCGCGGCACAGCACGATATCCTCGCCGACGAAGCAGACGAGGTGGATGTTGGTGACCAGTTCGTCGGGTGGTGCTTCGGTGGCGAACTGGACGTCCATATCACCCCAGGCCCAATGGGTCGGGGTGTGCAACAACGGATAACGGTCGGCCAAGGTCACCTCTTGAAACTAATGGGATCGGGCGTTACATACGAGGGGGAGTGCGTTGACTACGCTCATGCCGGTGTCCGAACCTGTGCCCTTGACGAGGCTGCTCGATGACGCGGGGTTGCTGTCGCTCGAACACCGGCTACACGTCGAAGAACTGCTGGGTCCGCACCGGTGGCAGGCCGATATGGAGGGGGGCCGGCTCGAATTCGTCGGCGAAGCGCAGACATTCGAGTGCACCGACTTTCACCTGCTCGGCACCGCCGACGCGGAGACCTGGCTGTGGGCCTGGGCGAATCCGTGGGGCTTCCCCAAGCAGCTGATCGCGGTGGCGCGGATGGTGCGCGAGTTCGGTTTCCGCTACGGCGTCGCCGAATTGTGCGCCGCGGAAATGCCGGTCGCGCTCGGGCGGGCGGCGCCGCAGCCGCACCAGGTTGCCGAGCTGCTCGCCGACGCCGCGAAAGTGATTTCCGGGCATTGGAGTTCGTACTGCGGCGTCACCGACGGCACCTGTGTGGCGTTTCTCGTCGAGCATCCCGCGTTCGAGCTACCGCCGCCCAGCGCGTCCGGCATCGCGCGGGTATTGGCGCACGGGATAGGTGCGCTGCCCCTGGTCGACTATCGGCGCGCCACCCAGAGTTACCTGAGCAGACGGGGATTGACGACCGAGTTCGTCGAGAACCACCGGCTGCTCGAATTCAGCGGCTCCGGCATGGCGGGGAGCATCGAATTCGACGCCGACGGGCTCGTCGCGAACCTCGACGTCGGGGTCGTCATGGATCGCATCGAGCTGCCGTCGGAGTCGAAAGCGCACTCGGCCAACTCGTTGTGAGCTGGCTCAGGCCTTGCCGCCGGTCAGCGCCTGGAAGCTGCGGTTCCACGCCCACTCGACCGGCCCGCGCTCGAAGCGGCGCAGCCAGATGTGCGCTCCGGTCGCGATGATCAGCGAAACCAGCAGGTAGATGCCCACGGTGAACGGCACCCGCGCATCGGGGGAGACGCGGGCGGCGAGCCCGAAACCCCAGCCGTAGCACAGGATCGACGCCACCAAGTTCTGCAAGATGTAGCAGCTCAGCGCGGTGCGCCCGACCTCGGTCATGCGCCGGCCGAGGAATCCGACCTCGGTGCGCCGCAGGTAGAAGTGCGCGACCAAGGCCAGGATGCCCAGCGCGACAACGGGTGCGGTGCCGTAGCGGGTGAAAAGGAAGTAGTCGCCGTTGCCCGCGATACCGGCGATCAGGTCGATCGGCGCCGCGACCCCGAACCCGGCGACCATCAGCCACTTGCGCATCCGCGCCCCCTCCGGCCGGAACACCCCGGCCCGGAACAGCCGGGCGCCGAGCAGGAACAACGCCACCGACATGGCGAACACGAACACCGTCTCCGAGCGGAACTCGCCCGCATTGTGCAGCCGGAACACCACGAGATCCCAGAACGACCCGTCCGCATAAGGATTCGGATCCAGCGGTGTCCGCGGCGCCGGTTCGTCGCGCGGCGCGAACGCCATGGCCAACCCGATCGCGGTGAGCATCGCGAGATGGATACCCGCCGAGACGATCAGCCAACGCCGTTGCGCCCGTTCACTTGTCGCGAGCACGAACGCGACAAGCAGCCCGGTCACCGCGTACCCCATCAGCACGTCGAACTCCGCGACGAACACGAAGTTCAGCAGACCGTCGAGCAGCAGCAACCCGGCCCGGATCGGATACTTGCCCGGCCAGCGCCGTCCGCCCCGCTGCGCCGAGCCCTGCTGAATGGCCAGCCCGATGCCGAACATGATGGTCAGCAACCCGAGGAACTTGCCCTGCGCCAGCTGCTGCAACACCCGCTCGGCCCACAGCCAGCCGGTCGCGGGGTCCTTCAACTCGTCGATGTAGCCGACGAGCCCCTCGCGGTTGGTCATGATCCAGATATTGGTGCCGAGCGTGCCGAGGATCGCGATGCCGCGCAGCACGTCCAGCGCGACCAGTCGCGAGTGCGCCGCCTCGGCGGGGGCGTCCGGCGCACGGTGCCGCGCCGCGGTGCCGACCTGCGGATCGGCGAGAGATTCGGTCATACCAAGACTGTCCCGCCGACCGGCGCTCGCGCGGGTCCTCCGGAAGTACCACCCGCGGTATGAGATTGGGCTCCACCAGTGCCGACAACGCCGACACCCGGCCCGGCGCGGGCAGCCCACGGACTTCGCCCGGCGATGCCCGTTAGGCTCGACCCATGCAGCGCATCATCGGAATCGAGGTCGAGTACGGCATTTCGACCCCAACCGAGCCGTCGGCCAACCCGATCCTCACCTCCACGCAGGCCGTGCTCGCCTACGCCGCCGCCGAGGGTGTGCCGCGGGCGAAACGCACCCGCTGGGACTACGAGGTGGAGTCGCCGCTGCGCGACGCGCGCGGCTTCGACCTGAGCCGGATGAACGGGCCCGCGCCGGTGATCGACGCCGACGAGGTCGGTGCCGCGAACATGATCCTCACCAACGGCGCCCGGCTCTACGTCGACCACGCCCACCCCGAATACTCCGCACCCGAGGTGACCGACCCACTGGACGCGGTCATCTGGGACAAAGCGGGCGAGCGGGTGATGGAGGCCGCCGCGCGGCACGCGTCCAGCGTGCCCGGCGCGCCACGCCTGCAGCTCTACAAGAACAACGTCGACGGCAAGGGCGCCTCCTACGGCACCCACGAGAACTACCTGATGAGCCGTGACACCCCGTTCAACCAGATCATCCTCGGCCTCACCCCGTTCTTCGTCTCGCGTCAGGTGATCACCGGTTCCGGCCGGGTCGGCATCGGTCAGTCCGGCGACCACGCCGGCTTCCAGCTGTCCCAGCGCGCCGACTACATCGAGGTCGAGGTCGGCCTGGAGACCACGCTCAAGCGCGGCATCATCAACACCCGCGACGAGCCGCACGCCGACGCGGACAAGTACCGCAGGCTGCACGTCATCATCGGCGACGCCAACCTGGCCGAGATGTCCACCTACCTCAAGGTCGGCACCACCGCGCTGGTCCTCGACCTGATCGAGGCCGGCGAGGACCTGTCCGAATTCCAGCTGGCCCGCCCGGTCACCGCAGTGCACACGATCAGCCACGACCCGACGCTGCGCGCCACCGTCGCGCTCACCGACGGCCGCGAGCTGGCCGGCCTTGCGCTGCAGCGGATGTACCTGGACCGGGTGATCAAGTTCGTCGATCGCACCGGCAACGACGACAAGCGCGTGCAGGACATCATCGAGAACTGGGCGATGGTGCTCGATCTGCTCGAGCGCGACCCGATGGAATGCGCGAGCCTGCTCGACTGGCCGGCCAAGCTGCGCCTGCTCGAGGGCATGCGCCAGCGCGAGGGCCTGGGCTGGGCCGCGCCGAAGCTGCACCTGATGGACCTGCAGTACTCCGACGTGCGCCTGGACAAGGGCCTGTACAACCGCCTGGTGGCCCGTGGGTCGATGAAACGGCTCGTCACCGAGCAGCAGGTGCTGGACGCGATGACCAACCCGCCCACCGACACTCGGGCCTACTTCCGCGGCGAATGCCTGCGCCGCTTCGGCGCCGACATCGCCGCGGCGAGCTGGGATTCGGTGATCTTCGACCTGGGCGGCGATTCGCTGGTCCGCATCCCCACCCTGGAACCGCGGCGCGGGACAAAGGCGCACGTAGGCAAGCTGCTGGACGGCGTGACCTCGGCCGCTGATCTTGTGGAACAGCTCACAACCTGATCACGAGACCGGTACCGACTCGGCCCACATCGGCACGGAATACGACACTGCGTCGGTCGGGCTGGGTAGTGTTGAAGAACGAGCACGGACATTGCTCATGACCGGGGCCGTGCTCAGAATTGAGCTCCGGTCATGATGAGGACAGAGGAGGTCGGCTGCCATGGCACAAGAGCAGACCAAGCGCGCCGGGGGCGGCGACGAGGATGATGGCCCGGAGGGTGCGGACGCCGCCGGTCAGGAGCGCCGCGAAAAGCTGGCGGAGGACACCGACGACCTGCTCGACGAGATCGATGATGTGCTCGAGGAGAACGCCGAAGACTTCGTCCGCGCGTACGTTCAGAAAGGCGGCCAGTGACAGTAGGTGACCCCTCGCGTCTCCACCTGGGGTACGCCCTCTCGTCCTTCTCCGAATACCTTCGCATGCACGCTCCGGAAATGTTGCCCGGCAACAAGTTCGGACCGATCGATGGCGCGGCTCTGAGCGTCACCGGTGCGAAGGACATCGCGCCGCATGGCACCACCATCGTCGCGATCAGCTACCGCGGTGGCGTGCTCATCGCCGGTGACCGGCGGGCCACCCAGGGAAACCTGTTGGCCAGCAGGGACATCGAGAAGGTCTACATCACCGACAGCTACTCCGCGGCCGGCATCGCCGGCACCGCGGGCATGGCCGTCGAGATGGTGCGGATCTTCGCGGTGGAGCTGGAGCACTACGAGAAGCTCGAGGGCGTATCCCTGACCTTCGACGGCAAGTCCAACAAGCTGTCGAAGATGGTGCGCGAGAACTTGCCCGCCGCCCTGCAGGGGCTGGCGGTGGTTCCGATGTTGGTCGGTTACGACGTGAATGCCACCGATCCGGACAAGGTCGGTCGCATCGTGTCCTATGACGTGGTGGGTGGACGCAGCGAGGAGCGGTTCGGTTACGCCGCGGTGGGATCGGGTTCGGTCTTCGCCAAGGGGTCGCTGAAGAAGCTGTACGCCAAGGGAATTGATCAGGAGCGCGCGCTGCGCATCGCCGTGGAGGCGCTGTTCGACGCGGCCGACGACGACACCGCGACGGGTGGACCCGATCTGATGCGCGGGATCTATCCGACGGCGATCGTGATCGATGAGGAAGGTGCGGTCGAGGTGACCGAGGACCGCCTCGAGGTGATCGCGCGCGGCATCGTCGCCGATCGTGAGGCCGCTGAAGAGGGGAGTGCCCGCGCATGACACTGCCTTATTACGCGTCCGCAGAACAGATCATGCGGGACAAGACCGAGCTCGCCCGCAAGGGCATCGGTCGGGGTCGCAGCGTCGTGGTCCTGGTGTACGACAAGGGTGTGCTGTTCGTCGCGGAGAACCCGTCCGCGACGCTGCACAAGGTGAGTGAGCTCTACGACCGGGTCGGTTTCGCCGCGGTCGGCAAGTACAACGAGTTCGAGAATCTGCGCCGCAGCGGAATCCTGCAGGCCGACATCCGCGGTTACCAGTACGACCGCCGCGACGTGACCGGCCGCGCACTGGCCAACGCCTACGCCCAGGTGCTCGGCTCGATCTTCACCGATCAGCTCAAGCCCTACGAGGTGGAGATCTGTGTGGCGGAGGTGGGTTACCCGGAGCAGCAGCCGACCTCGGTGCTGTACCGGATCACCTTCGACGGGTCGATCGTGGACGAACGCGAATACGTGGTGATGGGCGGCACGACCGAGCCGATCCTGACCGCGTTGAAGGCGTCCTACAAGCCGGGTCTGGACCTGGCCGGCGCGATCAAGGTCGCGGTCGGGGCGCTGCAGGCGGGCGTGCCCGAGGGTGCGGAGAAGGAAAAGCGGGTGCTCGACGTGAACTCGCTCGAGGTCGCGGCGCTGGAGCAGGCGCGGCCGCGGCGGGCGTTCCGCCGGGTCACCAACTCCGCGCTGGAGCAGTTGCTGAGTCCAGCCAAGAAGGCCACCAAGGCCAAGGCGGCCGAACCGGCGGCGGAGACTCCCGAGGCGGAGTAACCACCGAGCAGAAGTCAGGGCCCGTGCACGGGTGCGTCGCACCAGTGCACGGGCCCGAACTGTGTCCGCCGCGAGGCCGGATCGAGGGTGATACTGCCCACTCGCGCCGGTAGGCCGAGCCGAATCGTTGTGAAGACGTATGCGTTCGTGTTGTCCGCAGCCCCACGCGAGCGCATGACATGGCTGTAATGTCGATAGTGTGCAGCGACGAATCATGGGGATCGAGACCGAGTTCGGTGTGACATGCACCTTCCACGGTCACCGTCGGCTGTCCCCCGACGAGGTAGCCCGGTACCTTTTCCGCCGGGTGGTGTCCTGGGGCCGCAGCTCGAACGTGTTCCTCCGCAACGGTGCTCGGCTCTATCTCGATGTCGGGTCCCATCCGGAGTACGCGACTGCCGAATGCGACAGCCTGCACCAACTGGTGACCCACGACCGAGCGGGCGAGCGGGTCCTCGAAGAGTTGCTGATCGACGCCGAGCAGCGGCTCGCCGAAGAAGGCATCGGCGGCGACATCTACCTGTTCAAGAACAACACCGACTCCGCGGGCAACTCCTACGGCTGCCACGAGAACTTCCTCGTGGTGCGCGCCGGTGAGTTCTCCCGGATCTCCGACGTGCTGTTGCCGTTCCTGGTGACGCGCCAGCTGATCTGCGGTGCGGGCAAGATCCTGCAGACGCCGAAGGCGGCCACGTTCTGCCTGTCCCAGCGTGCCGAGCACATCTGGGAGGGTGTGTCGTCCGCGACCACGCGCTCGCGACCGATCATCAACACCCGCGACGAGCCGCACGCGGACGCGGAGAAGTACCGCCGCCTGCACGTGATCGTCGGCGACTCGAACATGGCCGAGCCGACCACCATGCTCAAGGTCGGCACCGCCGCGCTGGTGCTGGAGATGATCGAGGCGGGCGTCTCGTTCCGGGACTTCGCCCTGGACAACCCGATTCGCGCCATTCGCGAGGTAAGTCACGATCTCACCGGTCGTCGTCCGGTGCGGTTGGCCGGCGGTCGTCAGGCGAGCGCTCTGGATATCCAGCGCGAGTACTACGCCCGCGCGGTCGAGCACCTGCGCAACCGGGATCGCGATCCGCAGATCGATCAGGTCGTCGATCTGTGGGGCCGCACCCTGGATGCCGTCGAGGCGCAGGACTTCGCCAAGGTCGACACCGAGATCGACTGGGTGATCAAGCGCAAGCTGTTCCAGCGCTACCAGGATCGCTACAGCATGGAGCTGTCCGACCCGAAGATCGCTCAGCTCGACCTCGCCTACCACGACATCAAGCGTGGCCGCGGCGTGTTCGACCTGCTCCAGCGCAAGGGCCTGGCCAAGCGCATCACCGAGGACGAGGCCGTCGACGCCGCCGTCGACACCCCGCCCCAGACCACCAGGGCCAAACTCCGCGGCGACTTCATCACCGCCGCCCAGGAGGCGGGCCGCGACTTCACCGTCGACTGGGTCCACCTCAAGCTCAACGACCAAGCCCAGCGCACGGTCCTCTGCAAGGACCCGTTCCGCTCGGTGGACGAACGCGTGGACCGCCTGATCGCATCCATGTAGGTCCGGTAGAAACGGGGCGACCGATACCTTCGGGTGTCGGTCGCCGTCGGTTTTCCGGGGCTAACCCTCGGCGAGATAGCGCTCTACGGTTTCGACCTTCGAGGTCATGCCGTCGGTGACGCCAGGACGGATGTCGGCCTTGAGCACGAGGCTGCAGCGCGGGGCGGCGGCGAGGACGGCGTCGGTGGCCTGTTTGACCACGGGCATCACCTCGTCCCATTCGCCCTCGATGGTGGTGAACATGGCGTCGGTGTGGTTGGGCAGGCCGCTGGCACGGACGACGCGGACCGCCTCGGCGACGGCACGGCCGACGTCGACGCCGGTGCCGAGTGGGGTCACGGAGAAAGCGATGATCATACGATCAATACTGCACATGTGATCGAGTGAATCGCGCGCCGACGCGCACGCGCGGAGCCGGGCCGATTACCCTCTATCGGGTGGCGATATCCAAGGTCGAGCGGCTGATGAATCTGGTCATCGCGCTGCTGTCGACCCGGCAGTTCCTGACCGCGGAGCGGATCCGGGACAGCGTCGCGGGATACGAGGATTCGGCCAGCGACGAGGCGTTCAGCCGAATGTTCGAACGAGACAAGAACGAGCTGCGTGACCTGGGCATACCCCTGGAGATCGGGCCGGTCGGCCGGTACTCGTCGGTCGAGGGTTACCGGATCAACCGCGACGCCTACGAGCTGCCCGAGATCGACCTGAGCGACGAGGAAGCCGCCGCGGTCGCGGTGGCCGTGCAGATGTGGGAATCGCCGGAACTGGCCGCCGCCGCGGACGGCGCCCTGCTCAAACTGCGTGCCGCCGGGATCCACGTGGAGACCGACGCCGCCGTCGCCTCGGTGCCCGCGGTTCCCGCGCGCACCCGCGGCTCGGAACCGGTGCTCGGCAAGCTGCTCGCCGCGATCGACGCCGGCCAGGCCGTGCGATTCGAGCATCGCGGCGCGATCAACGCCCCGTATCTGATGCGCGATGTCGAGCCGTGGGGCGTGGTGACCCGGCACGGCCGCTGGTACCTGGTCGGACACGACCGCGCCCGCGACGCGGTCCGCAGCTTCCGGCTGTCCCGGATCGGCGATGACGTGACCGCCTACGGGCCGGAGAACGCGGTCAGCAAACCGGACGGTATCGACTTGCGCAAGATCGTCGACCAGGTCACCAGCTCGGCCCCGGTCAGCGGCACCGCCACGGTCTGGGTGGCCGACGGCCGCGGCCGGGAACTGCGCCGCATCGGCCAGGTCACCGGCGAACGCACCATCGGCGGCCGGGTCGGCGCGGTGGTCGAGCTGCCGGTCCGCTCGCGCGACTGGATCGCCCGCCTGATCACCGGCCTCGGCCCGGACGCGGTCGTGCTCGCTCCGGAAGAGCTGCGCACCGATGTCGTCGCCCGGCTGCGCTCGGTCTTCGACCGGACGGAGGTCACGGCGTGAATTCCCGGCTCTCCGTTCGGCTTTCGCGCCTGCTGAACATGATCCCGTACTTCATCGCGCACCCGGGCATCAGCGCCGCCGAGGCCGCCGCAGATCTCGGCGTGACCAGCAAGCAGCTGATGAGCGACCTCAACCAGCTGTGGATGTGCGGCCTGCCCGGCTACGGCCCCGGCGACCTGATCGACCTGTCGTTCTCCGAGGAGAGCATCGAGGTCACCTTCTCCGCGGGCATCGACCGTCCGCTGCGCCTCACCTCCACCGAGGCGACCGCGCTGCTGGTGGCGCTGCGCTCGATCGTGGACATGCCCGGCATGGTCGACCCGACCGCCGCGCACGCCGCCATCGCGAAGATCGAATCGGCCATCGTCGGCGGTTCCGCCGCCGAACCCGACCACGCCCGGACCCCGCCGCCGGAGGCCCCGGCCGTCGCCACGGTGCGTTCGGCGCTGGCCAGGCAGCGCGCGCTGCGCCTGGTCTACTACTCGGCCAGCCGCGACGTCGTCACCGAACGCGTCGTCGATCCGATCCGGATCGTCCTGGTGGACAACATGAGTTACCTGCAGGCCTGGTGCAGGCAGGCCGAGGGCGTGCGCCTGTTCCGGTTCGACCGGATCGAGGCCGCCACCGAACTCGACGAACCGGCCCGCCCGCCCAGCCACGCCACCGAGGAGTCGGCCGCGCTCGACCTGTTTCAGGACGATCCCGCGGTTCCGTTGGCGCGCTTGCGCATTCACGGCGACTACGCTTGGGTTCTGGACCAGTACCCGATGCATCGGGTCGCGGTGAACGCCGACGGCAGTCTGGAGGCGACCATGCGGTTCGCCACCCTGGACTGGATGGCCCGGCTGCTACTCGGTTTCGGCGCGGGCGTCACCGTGCTCGGCCCGGCGGAACTGGTTGCCGCGGTGCGCGAACGCTCGAACGCCGCATTGGCCGCGTACGCCGCGGCCGGATTCGAGGAGGCCGGGTGAAGAGTCGGGTGATGGTGGTCGGCGCGGGCAGCATCGGCCTGTTCGTCGGCGGCAAACTGGCCGTGGCGGGCGCCGACGTGACCTTCGTCGGCCGGCCGCGGATGCTCGACGAGATCTCCGCGTCCGGCCTCCGGCTCACCGACCTCGACGGCGGCGACGACTCGCTGCCCACCGGTCGCTTCCACACCGCCACCGAACCCGACGATGTCGGCTCGGCCGATCTGGTCCTGGTCGCGGTGAAATCGGCGGCGACCGCGGACGCGGTGCGCGAGCTCACCGGCAAGATCCGCCCGGGCACGGTGGTGCTGAGCTTGCAGAACGGCATCGGCAACGACACGGTCATCCGGGAGATCCTGCCCAACTGCGTGGTGCTGGCCGGGATGGTCATGTTCAACGTGGTGCACCACCCGGGCGGCCGGTTCCACCGCGGCACCCAGGGCGGCCTCGCCGTGCAGGATGATCCTGGTCTCACCCCGTTCGCCGGAATCTTCGAGCAGGCCGGCCTCGCGCTGCGCCGCTACCCCGACCTGCGGCCCGTGCAGTGGGCCAAGCTGCTGCTGAACCTGAACAACCCGATCAACGCGCTGTCCGGGCGGCCGCTGCGCGAGGAACTCGCCGACCGCAACTATCGCCGCTGCCTGGCGCTGGCCCAGCGGGAAGCGCTCGCGGTGATGAACAAAGCGCGAATAACCCCCGCCCGCCTGACCCCGCTGCCGCCCGCCGTGATGGCCCGGCTGCTGACCGTGCCGGACGGCGTGTTCCGGCGCGTTTTCGGCCGGGTGCTGGCCGTCGACCCGATGGCCCGCTCGTCCATGGCCGATGATCTCGAACTCGGCCGCAAAACCGAAATCTCTTGGCTCTGTGGGGAAATCATCGGTCTGGGGACGATGGTCGGGTTGCCCACACCGGTGAATCAGCGGCTGATCGAACTGATCGTCGCTGCCGAGCAGGGCGACCGGCGGACCTGGACCGGAGCCGAACTGTACGAACAACTGCGGGCCGCGCACGCGAGCGCCCGTTGAGAGAGTCGTCACCACGCGGCGCAACGCCGGGCCAACCCGGCCGGAGGGTGCGTTCGCGCACGTCACCCTCCGGTAGCATCAGAACCATCACCAGTCTTGGGAGGTAATAATCATGGGCAGTCTGAGCATCTGGCACTGGCTGATCATTGCGGTCGTTTTCGTGATGTTCTTCGGTGCCAAGCGGATGCCCGACGCGGCCCGCAGCCTGGGTCGGTCGCTGCGCATCTTCAAGAGCGAGGTCAGTCAGATGCAGAACGAGGGCAAGGAGTCCGACCACGCGCCGGCCGCTCCGGTGCAGCAGCCCGCGCAGCAACTGCCTGCCGCACAGCCGGTGACCCCGTCGGTCACCCAGCAGCCCCAGCCGCAGGCCGAGCCGAAGACGCTCTGAGCGCGATGCTCGTCCCGGGGTGAGTAGGTTCTCACTCCGGTAGAAGTGCGGTCGCCGCGTGCGTCCGCCAGCGCGTTCAGTTGCCGAGCTTCCGACCCAGGGGCAATCACCAGCCATGCGAATCCCGTTCGATCCCCGGCAGAGCAAGCGCCGGACCAACCCCGACGGCACCATGTCGTTGGTCGAGCATCTCCAGGAACTGCGCTACCGGTTGCTGGTCTCGATCGCGGCGGTCATCGTCACCACCGTGCTGGGGTTCATCTGGTACGAGTACGGGTTCCTCGGCATCGAGAGCCTCGGCGACATCCTGCGCGGGCCCTACTGTTCGCTGCCGGACTCCGCGCGTGCCGCGATCAGCCCGGACGGCTCCTGCAAGCTGCTGGCCACCGCGCCGTTCGAGCAGTTCACCCTGCGCCTGAAGGTCGGCATGACCGCGGGCATCGTGCTCGCCGCGCCGATCTGGCTCTACCAGCTGTGGGCGTTCATCACCCCCGGCCTGTACGCGAAAGAGCGCAAGTACGCGGTCGGCTTCGTCTCGACCGGCACCGTGTTGTTCGCGACCGGCGCCGCGCTCGCGTATGTGGTTGTCGCCCACGCCTTGAGCTTCCTGCTCTCGATCGGCAACAACGTCCAGATCACCGCGCTGAGCGGTTCGCAGTACTTCGGCTTCATCATCCAGCTGCTGGTCATCTTCGGCGTCAGCTTCGAAACCCCGCTGCTGATCATCGGATTGAACCTGATCGGGGTGCTCACCTACGCCCGGCTCAAGGCGTGGCGGCGCGGAATCACCTTCGGGCTCTTCGTCTTCGCGGCGATCGTGACCCCGCAGGACCCGTTCTCCATGCTGGCGCTGGCGCTCGCGCTGACGGTGCTGTTCGAGGTGGCGATCCAGTTCTCCCGGATCAACGACATCCGCCGGGCGCGTAAGGAAGCCGAAGACCTGGCCGCGCTGTCCGACGAAGAGGCGTCCTCGATCACCGGCCCCGATCCGATCGACCCCGCCGACTCGCTGGTGACGCCCCCGGATAAAACCGGGCGCTCGATGTCGGACTACTCCGATACCCTCTGACGGTGACACATCACCGGTCGCATACGGGCGAGCTTGCCAAGTTTTCCACCGAGCTGAAGTTCAGCCTGGATCCCTTCCAGCGCACCGCCTGTACGGCACTCGAAGACGGACACAGCGTCCTGGTATGCGCGCCGACCGGAGCCGGTAAAACCGTCGTCGGCGAGTTCGCCGTGCACTTGGCGCTGGCCGCAGGCGGAAAATGCTTCTACACCACGCCGATCAAGGCGCTGTCGAACCAGAAGTTCGCCGACCTGACCGAGCGCTACGGGCGCGACAGCGTCGGCCTGCTCACCGGCGACCAGTCGATCAACCCCGGCGCGTCGGTGGTCGTGATGACCACCGAGGTGCTGCGCAACATGCTCTACGCGTCCTCGGACGCGTTGCAGGGGCTGTCGTTCGTGGTGATGGACGAGGTGCACTACCTCGCCGACCGGTTCCGCGGCGCGGTGTGGGAGGAAGTGATCCTGCACCTGCCGCAGGACGTGAAGCTGGTCAGCCTGTCGGCGACGGTCAGCAATGCCGAGGAGTTCGGCGCCTGGATGGAAACCGTGCGCGGCGACACCGCCGTGGTGGTGGACGAGACCAGGCCGGTGCCGCTGTGGCAGCACGTGATGGTCGGGCGGCGGATGTTCGACCTGTTCGACACCGATTCCACCGACCAGAAGGTGCTGGTCGACGAGGATCTGGTCCGGTTCATCCGGCAGCGGGAGGCCGCCGACCGGGCGAACAGCTGGGATCGGCCGCGGCACGGTCGCGGGGGACCGCGGCGCGACTTCCGGCCGCTGCCGCGACCCGAGGTGCTGGCCAAGCTGGACGAAGAGGGCCTGCTGCCCGCGATCACCTTCATCTTCAGTCGCGCGGGATGCGATGGTGCGCTGGCCCAGTGCCTGCGGGCGCGGCTGGATCTGAGCCGGCCGGAGGATCGCGACGAAATCGACGCGATCATCGAGAAGCACACCGGTGATCTGCCCAAGGCCGATCTGGAGGTGCTCGGCTTCTGGCAGTGGCGCGAGGCGGTGCATCGCGGATTGGCCGCACATCACGCGGGGATGCTGCCTGCGTTCCGGCACACCGTCGAGGAACTGTTCGTCAAGGGGCTGGTGCGGGCCGTATTCGCTACGGAGACACTGGCTCTCGGCATCAACATGCCCGCGCGGACCGTCGTGCTGGAGCGATTGGTCAAGTACAACGGCGAGTCGCATGCCGAGCTCACCCCCGGTGAGTACACCCAGCTGACCGGCCGGGCCGGACGTCGCGGCATCGACGTCGAGGGCCACGCGGTGGTGCTGTGGCAGCCGGAGGTCGACACCAGCGCGGTCGCCGGCCTGGCCTCTACCCGGACCTATCCGCTGCGCAGTTCGTTCAAGCCGGGCTACAACATGTCGATCAACTTGATCGACCGAATGGGTTCGACCGAATCCCGGGCGCTGCTGGAGCGTTCGTTCGCGCAGTTCCAGGCCGATCGCTCGGTGGTCGGGCTGGTGCGCGGCATCGAACGCAACGAGGCCCAGCTGCGCAAGCTGCGCAGCCAGCTCGGCGGCGCCGAAGGTGGCTTCCTGGAATACATTTCGCTGCGCGAGCGGATCAAGCAGCGGGAACGGCAGATCGAGCAGCAGGGCCGCTCGGATCGGCGCGGGGTCGCGGTCGCCGCGCTGACCGCGTTGCGCCGCGGTGACGTGGTGGCCATCCCGTCCGGCCGGCGCGCCGGGCTCGCGGTCATCCTGGAACCCGATGCGACGCCGGGGGATCCGCGGCCGCTGGTGCTCACCGAGGACAAGTGGGCCGGCCGGGTTTCGGTGGCCGACTTCCCGGTGCCCGCGGAGACGCTGGGGCACATGCGGTTGCCGCGCCGGGTCGACCACCGGACCGCGCAGACCCGTCGCGATCTGGCTTCGGCGTTGCGCAGCACCGGAATTTCCGCGCCGGGCCGCCAGCGCCGGGGCAAGCGGGCTGCCGCGGCCGACGATCGGGAATTGTCCACCTTGCGCCGCAGTCTGCGCTCGCATCCGGCGCACACCCGCGCCGATCGCGAGCAGATGTCGCGCATCGGCGAGCGCTACAACCGGCTCGAGCGCGAAACCGAGACCATGCGCCAGAAGGTTGCCGCCACCACGAACTCGCTGGCCCGCACCTTCGATCGGATCGTCGGGCTGCTGGAGGAGCGCGGGTTCGTGCACGAGTCCGAGGTGACCGCCGACGGACGCAGGCTCGCCCGGATCTACTCCGAGAGCGACCTGCTGGTCGCCGAATGCTTGCGCCAGGGGCTGTGGCGCGGGCTCGGACCGGCCGAATTGGCCGGTGTCGTCTCGATTCTCGTGTTCGAATCCCGCCAGGACGGTGGATATCTCGGCGTCACCGGCCCGACCGAACCGATCCGGCGGGCCATCGGCGAGACCATCCGGGCCTGGTCCGAACTGCGGACCGACGAGTCGCGGCACAAGCTGCCGCCGACCAGGGAACCGGACCTCGGCTTCGTCACCGGCGTGCACAAGTGGGCGCGCGGCGACGGGTTGGCCGAGTCGTTGCTCGCCAGCGGCGATCAGTCCGCGCCGCTGTCCGCGGGCGATTTCGTGCGCTGGTGCAGGCAGGTGATCGACCTGCTCGATCAGATCCACGGCAGCGCCGACGATCCGGAGGTCGCATCGACCGCCGCGAAGGCGGTGCGGGCGATCCGGCGGGGTGTCGTCGCGGTGGACGCCGCGTAGCGGATTCGATTGTGATTTGATTTCTTTCGCGTACCGACCGTGGCAGAGGACTCGAGTTATCCGACCGTTCCCACGCGGGGGCTACCGTGTGTACAACGATGCGAGTGGAGGCAACCAGATGAGCGGCCCGTTTGGACCCAGCGAACCCGGGGAGGGACGCAACGATCCCACCCAGCAGTGGGGTGGACAGCAGGCACCCGGCGGGACCCCTCAGTGGGGTGGTCAACCGCAGACCCCGGCGTCGGCGCAGCCGACCCAGCAGTGGGGCGGCGGTGACCAGCAGCCGCCGCAGCAGCCGTGGGGTGGTCAGCCGCAGCAGCCCGCGCAGCCGCAGTGGGGGCAGCAGCCCGCGCCGCAGTGGGGGCAGCAGCCCAGCCAGCCGAGCCAGCCGCAGTGGGGTCAGGCCCAGCAGCCGCAGGATTGGCAGCAGGGTCAGCAGCCGCAGTGGGGGCAGCAGCCGCAGTGGGGCGGGCAGCAGCAAGCGCCGCAGCAGGGTGGCGGCAAAGGAAAAGGCCTGCTCATCGGCCTGGTCGTGCTGGCCCTCGTGGTCATCGGCGCCGTCCTCGCCCTCGTGCTCCTGCTGACTTCCAAGGACAAGCTGGACCAGTCCGCCGTCCAGGACGGCGTCAAGAAGGTCCTCACCGACTCCTACGGCATCCAGGATGTCAGCGACGTCTCCTGCCCGTCCGGCCAGGAAGTCAAGGTCGACGCGACCTTCGACTGCAACCTCAAGGTCAGCGGCGAAGCCAAGAAGGTGACCATCAAGATCACCCGCGATGACGGCACCTACGAGGTCGGCCGCCCGAACTAGCCCCAGGCCTCGCTCGAACACTCCGGTCGGCCCACCTAGGTGGGCCGACCGTTGTTTTACCCGCGCGCCTGCCGCAGGACTCGCGCGCGGCGACGCTGCGCACGAGTCGTCTTGCCGCGCATGGAATTGCTGGCAATTTCAGCCGCGGCACGGCATTTTGGCCGCTGCCCGCGAAAAGGTGCGCGGGGTCAGGCGGTGCGCGTGGCGAGGGCCTTGATGAGGCGGGTGATGGGGCTTTCCGCGTTGTAGGCGGTGGCCAGTTCGCGGAGGCGGTCTTCGTCCGCGGGGGTGGTGGGGAGTGTGTCGGGGCGGGAGAGTTTCACGTCGGCGTCGCAGACCACCCGGACGACCGGAGCCGCGGCCTTCAAATACTCTTCTGCCGCACGGAGTTTCGCGCGGATGCCCTGGGCTAGGTCGGCCTCGGGGTCTTCGACGGCGGCGACAAGTGCTTCCAGGGAACCGAATCGGGTGATCAGCAGCGACGCGGACTTCTCGCCGATGCCCGCGACACCGGGCAGGCCGTCGGAGGCGTCGCCGCGGAGGGTGGCGAGGTCGGCGTAGGCGCGGCCCGCATTCTCCAGCGGCACACCGTATTTGGCAGACACCTCGGCCGGGCCGAACAGCTCGGCCTTGGCCAGTCCGCGGCCCGCGTAGAGCACGCGCACCGGCGGCTCGGGGGTATCGCGGACGAGTTGCAGCAGATCGCGATCGCCGCTGACGACCACCACTTCGTCGGTGCTCTCCCGGGTGGCGAGCGTGCCGAGCACGTCGTCGGCCTCCAGTCCGTCCGCGCCGCCGGTCGCGATCCCGGCCGCCTCGAGCACCTCGAGGATCATGTCGACCTGCGGGGTCAGCGTGTCCGGCACCGTCTCGGCACCCGGTCCGGCATCCGCGGAGGTGTCGAGCCGGTGCGCCTTGTACGACGGCACCAGTTCGACCCGGAAATCCGGCCGCCAGTTCAGATCGAGGCACACCACCAGCCGGCTCGGCGAATGCTTGGTGATCAGCGACGCGACCATGTCGGTGAACCCGCGCAGCGCGTTCACCGACCGCCCGTCCGGCGCGGTGATCTTCTCGGGGATCGCGTGGAAGGCACGGAACCACAGACTCGCCCCGTCGAGGAGCAACAGCGGTCCACCGGAAGTCGCAGCAGAAGTCACGGGCTGAGGCTACCTCCCGGCTCCGACAAACCCCGGACGATCTGCCCGAGGAGGGCGAGCCGTGGTGCGCACAGCTCGCGGCCGCCGCAGCAGCGCGGTGGGCGAAGACGGTGCGGATCTGCGAAGCGAAGTGGGGGCACTCGGGTTCGTCCGAGCGGGTCGGACAGGTAACGTCGGACGAATGAGCTCGCATACGGATTCCAGGTTCGCGGCGGACATTTACGGGGAGCGATTGGAACGGGCGGTGCAGCTGATGCGGGCCGCCCATCTGGACGCCCTGTTGATCACTCCGGGCCCGGATCTGCGCTATCTGATCGGGTCCGCCGCCGAGTCCTTCGAGCGGTTGACCTGCCTGGTTATCCCCGCCGACGGCGCGACGCCGTCGGTCGTCATCCCGAAGCTGGAGCTGGCCTCGCTGGCGGGTTCCGCGGCCGGTGAACTCGGCCTGCAGGTTCTGGACTGGGTCGACGGCGTCGATCCGTACGGCGTGGTGAAGTCCGCGCTGCACGTCGGCTCGCGCGTGGCCGTCGCCGACGCGATGCCCGCTCTGCACCTGATCCCGCTGGCCGAGTCGTTCACCGGTCTGCCCGCCTCCGCCACCCCCGTGCTGCGCGAGTTGCGCATGATCAAGGACGCCGCCGAGATCGACGCGCTGCGCCGGGCCGGCGCCGCGATCGACCGGGTGCACGCGCGGATGAGCGAGTTCCTCCAGGTCGGTCGCACCGAGGCCGAGGTCGGCGCGGACATCGCCGCCGCCATCGTCGAGGAGGGTCACACCGAGGCCGCGTTCGTCATCGTCGGCAGCGGCCCGCACGGCGCCGACCCGCACCACCACGACTCCGAGCGGCGGATCGAATCCGGCGACATCGTCGTCATCGACATCGGCGGACCGGTCAACCCCGGTTATTACTCCGACTCGACCCGCACCTACGCCCTCGGCGAGCCCGACCCGAAGCGGGCCGCCCGGTTCGCCGTGCTGGAGCAGGCCCAGGCCGCGTCGGTGGCCGCCGTCCGCCCCGGCGTCACCGCCGAGTCCGTCGACGCCGCCGCCCGAAACGTGTTGAAGGAGGCCGGTTTAGGCGAGGCCTTCGTGCACCGCACCGGACACGGCATCGGCCTGTCGGTGCACGAGGAGCCCTACATCGTCGAGGGCAACGACCTCGTCCTGCAACAGGGCATGGCGTTCAGCATCGAGCCCGGCATCTACTTCCGCGGCGACTGGGGCGCCCGCATCGAAGACATCGTCGTGGTCACCGAGGACGGATGTGAATCCATGAACCAGCGGCCGCACGGGCTGACGGTCCTGTAAGCCGAACCCGGAAACGCGCTCGCTCGAGTCCGAGCGGGCGCGTTTTCGCGTCTACTGCGGTTGAGCTGAGCCGTTGTCGGCCGGTGGCGCATTCAGGGTGGAGCTGGACAGGATCCGCTGGACCTGGATCGCGATGACCACCCGGGTCGGGTTCTCGCGGGGAACCCGGTAGCGCCCCGCGTAGCGCTCGACCGCCTCGGCGACGGAATCCGGATCATCGAGCACGGTGGCCGGTCCTTCGAGCGTGAGCCACCGCCGCCCCTCGACCTGACTGACAGCGGCATAACCACCTCGGCGCACATTGCGCACCTTCGTCGATCCGCCATCGGTGATCACCCGCGCAATCCCGGCCTCCGGATCCCACGTGAACCCCACCGCCACAACATGCGGTGTCCCATTGGCGCGCAACGTAGTCAACGTCGCAAGGTGCCGCTCGGTCACGAACTCGAGCGCACCGGTCGAAAGCTCCACGATCTGCGTCGGCATCCCCCGACCGTAGCGGTTGCCCGTTGCACACCCACAGGGACGCCGCGCCCGCCGCACCGGACGCCCCTGTATGGGCGGCAAATGTCGAACGAGTGGGACACCACGGTGGCAACGCCCGAGGATCCCGCAACGGTGTCCCGCTCGCTGAGTCGCGGCGTGCTCAACGGGACTTCACGGTGGTCGCACTCGCGTTTTGGCCCGGTGGTGTCCCGCTCGGTAAGTCGTGGTGTGGTCAAAGGGACTTCATCGTGGTTGCACTCGCGAAATGGCGCGGTGGTGTCCCGTTGGATCGCAGCGGTGGTTGCACTCGGGCGCAACGACTCCGGTCGCGGTGCCGCTTGTCGAGTCGGGAATGAGTGGCCCACGACAGTGACAAAGTGCGGGTGTCTCGCGGTGGCGTCCCGCTCGCTGAGTCGTGGCGCGTGCAACGGGACTTCACGATGGTGGCGCCTGGGGAATGGCTCGGTGATGGCCCACTCGGTGAATCGCGGCGTGCTCAACGGGACTTCACGGTGGTCGCACTCGCGATTTGGCTCGGTGGTGATCCAGTCGGCAGGGGACGGCGGTTGAACTCGGAAGCGATGACTCCCGTCTCGCTTGGTCGCGGCCGTTCTCGGTGCCGCCAGTCGGATCGGGAACGAGTGCCCACCGTGGCGGTAGAACGCGGGAGGTCCCGCTGTGGAGTCCCACTCGGTGAGCCGCGGTGTGGCTAACGGGACTTCACGGTGGTCGCACTCGTGTTTCGGCCCGGTATTGTCCCGTTCGGTGAATCGGGGCGTGGCCAACGGGGCTTCACGGTGGTCGTGCTCATGGTTTGGCTCTGTGGTGACCCGCTTGGTGAATCGTGGCGTGGTCATTGGGGCCTTCACGGAGGGTGCACTCGGGTAGGGGGCGGTGGGGTCCCGTTGGGCGTGGGGTGTGGTGGGTGGGCGGGGGTGGAATGACAGACTTAGGGCATGGGATTGCGCGGGATTGCGGAGGGGACGGTGCTGCTGCTCGGCGGGCGCAGCGAAATCGGGCTCGAGGTGGCGCGGCGGCTGGCGCCGGGGCAGGTGGTCATCCTCGCGGCGCGGCGTAGCGGGGACCTGAGCGAGCAGGTCGCGGCGTTGACCGAGGGCGGCGCGGCGGCCGTGCACTGCGTGGAGTTCGACGCCGACGACACCGCCGCCCATCCGGCCTTCCTGGAGAAGATCGCGTCCGAATACGGGCAGATCGGCGTGGCCGTGCTCGCGTTCGGCGTGCTCGGCGATCAGGCGCGGGCCGAACAGGACCCGGCGCACGCGATCGCCGTGGTGCAGACCGACTACGTAGCCCAGGTCAGCGTGCTCACCACCCTCGCGAATCTCCTTCGCGCGCAAGGAGAAGGACAGCTCGTCGTCTTCAGCTCGGTCGCCGGCGTGCGCGTCCGCCGAGCCAACTACGTCTACGGATCGGCGAAGGCCGGCCTCGACGGTTTCGCCAGCGGACTCGCGGATGCGTTGTACGGCACCGGCGTTCATCTCCTCCTGGTGCGCACCGGCTTCGTCATCGGCCGGATGACCGAGGGCATGGACCCGGCCCCGTTCTCCAGCACACCGGACCAAGTCGCCGCCGCCGTGGTCAAGGGACTGCACAAGCGCGCCGGAGTCGTCTGGACGCCCCGCATCCTCCGCCCGGTGTTCTTCGGCATGCGTCTACTGCCCCAAGCGATCTGGCGCCGGATGCCCCGGTGAGTGTCCGGCCGGGAGGTTCGGGCCGGGCAGGGCGCGAGTCTGCGCCGATGAACGGTGGGGCGCTGGACGCGCTCCGAGGTGGGTCGCGATGACGGGTTTGTGGTCCGGTCCGCCGGTCGTGGTGGTCGGGATCGGGGCTGACGGGTGGGAGGGGCTCGGACGGTCGGCGCGGGAAGCGATCGCTACTGCCGAGGTGGTTTTCGGGTCTGCGCGGCAGATTTCGCTTGTGCCGGAGCATGATTCGGTGGGGGAGCGGGTGCCGTGGCCGTCGCCGTTGGTGCCTGCGCTGCCTGGGTTGTTCGAGCGGTACGCCGGGGCGCGGGTGTGCGTGCTGGCCAGCGGGGATCCGATGTTCTATGGGATCGGGGTGACGTTGGCGCGGTTGCTGGGTGCGGAGTCGCTTCGGGTGTTGCCGCAACCGTCGTCGGTTTCGCTGGCGTGCGCCAGATTAGGGTGGGGAGTCGCGGAGACGCCGGTGGTCAGCGTGGTGGGACGCGCGTTGGAGACGGTGATTCCGGAGTTGGCCGATGGTCGGCGGGTCATGGTGCTCAGTGCCGATGAACAGACGCCGGGCCGGCTTGCGGAGTTGCTGGGGCGCAATGGGTTCGGCGGTTCGGCGCTGACCGTGCTGGAGCAGTTGGGTGGTCCGGCGGAGCGCGTCGAGGCGGGCATTGCCGAGCAGTGGCAGCGTCCGGCCGGCGATTCGCTGAACATCGTCGCGATCGAATGCGTCGCCGACCCGGACCACATTCGTGCGACGCGACTGCCCGGCCTGCCGGACGAACTGTTCGCCGGCGACGGTCAACTCACCAAGAACGAGGTGCGCGCCCTGACCCTGGCCGCGCTGGCCCCGGCCCCCGGCGAACTTTTGTGGGATATCGGCGGCGGCTCGGGCAGCATCGCCATCGAATGGTGCCGCACCCACCCCACCTGCCGCGCAATCACTTTCGAACGTCTCGAACACCGACGGCAGCAAATCATCGATAACGCGACCGCGCTCGGCGTCCCGAACATCGTGGTGCGCGGCGAGGCCGCCGCAGAGCTGAGTCAGGCGGTGGAATTGCCGCCCACCGAGTCCTCCGCTCCCGACGCCATTTTCATCGGCGGCGGACTCACCCAGCCTGGCCTATTCGAGACATGTTGGTCGCACCTGCGACAGGGCGGCCGGCTCGTGGTGAACGCGGTGACCGCGGAATCCGAATCACTGCTGCTCAGCTGGGCGGCCGCACACGGCGGCACATTGCGGAAATTCCAGATCTATCGCGCGGAGCCGCTGGGATCTTTCACGACCTGGCGCCCGCAACTGCCCGTCACGCAATTTTCAGTTGTGAAACTGCACAGTGCGGACCCCCGAAATGAGGTCCACGAATGAAACGGGTTCACTTCTGCGGGTAGGGTCGGGGCCGAGTTCCGGTCATGATCGGAGATCCGGTTCCTGATGGGGAGATAGATGAAATACAAGAAGTTCGCCGCCACCGCCCTTCTGGCCATCGCCGCCACCGGAGTCAGCGCGGGCACCGTGTACGCCGCGCCCACGCCGCCCGCCGCGCAGGATCAGACCGCCGCCGTCCCGTCCGTCAAGGGCGAGGACCAGGGCGTCAGCTACGCGTTGCAGCTGGCCGACGCGGGCAAGTCCGTCGTCACCAGCGTCACCGGCGGTGCGTTCAGCCTGGCCGCCGACAAGCAGTCGGTCACCCTGACCAACGCCGCGGGCCAGACCGTCACCAGCATCCCGCTGACCCAGCCGGTCAAGGGCGAGCAGGTGGAGATCGCCGCCGCCATCGCCGACGACGCCAAGCAGCTGACCCTGACCCCGAAGGTCGCGCCGAACGCGAACGCGCCGGTCGCCGCCGAGTTCATCGGCGCGCAGGACTGGTTCTTCGCCGAATTGCAGCGGGCCTCGCTCGGTGCGCTGGTCGGCGGATTGATCGGCGCCGCAGTCGGAATCCTGTTCTTCGGCGTCGGGATCCTGCCCGGTGCGGTGCTCGGCGCGATCATCGGCCTCGCCGTCGCGGGCGGGCCGTCGCTGCTGAACGCGGGCATCGCCTACTTCAGCGGCCAGCCCTGAAAACCCTGATTCTGGGCGGTACCCGGGAAGCCCGGGAACTGGCCGCCATCGCTGCCGGCGAGCGAGGATTCGATATCGTCTCCTCGCTCGCCGGTCGCGTTCGTGACCCCTTGCTGCCGGTCGGCGCGGTGCGCGTCGGCGGTTTCGGTGGGGTCGAGGGACTGCGGAAATGGCTGGTGGACAACGGGATCGACACCGTGGTCGACGCCACCCATCCGTTCGCGGGCATCATCAGCGCGAATGCCGCTGCGGCCGCGGCGGATCTGCGCTTGCCGCTCGTGCAGCTGCGGCGGCCCGGCTGGTTGGAGCAGCACGGCGATCGGTGGATTCGGGTACCCGATCTCGCCGCCGCGGCGAAGACCGTTGCGGAACTGGGGAATCGGATCTTCCTGACCATCGGCCGTCAGGGCGTCGGTACCTTCGCCGGACTGACCAGCCAGTGGTTTCTGATCCGCGCCATCGATCCACCAGCGGGCACGCTTCCGCCGCAGCACGAATTACTGCTTGCTCGTGGACCTTTCGCGATCGAGGAGGAGGTCCAGCTGCTGGTGGACCGCCGCATCGATGTGCTCGTCACCAAGGACAGCGGCGGCGATCAAACCGATGCCAAGCTGACCGCCGCCCGCCGGGCGGGACTGCCCGTCGTCATGATCGACCGCCCCCCGCTTCCCGAGGGTGCGGCGATCATGGAAAACGTTGCGCAGGTATGGGACTGGCTGAGCTCAGCTGCCGAGTAGCTCGGGCAGGCGATCGAACCAATCGAGCACCGCGCGTTCGTAGCCGATGCCGAAATCCAGGGTGGCGCGGGCGAAGGCGGGCAGGTCGGTGGGGTCCTCGTCGAGGTACTTGCTGAGCCGCGTCTGGTGAATCTCCCGGTTGGCGGCGATGATTCGATCGAGGTGCGGGCGATCGAGGTGGTCGCCGAAGGAGAGCGTCAACAGCAGTGGGAAGCGGATGTTCTCGCCGCCGGGGTCGCGAGCGATCCACTCCAGGAACACTTCTCGTCCGGCATCGGTGATCAGGTAGGGCGTGCGCTCGCGGGCGCCCGGCGCGCCCTTTTCGACCAGGCCGGCCGCGTCCATCGAGGCGAGTTCGCGGTAGACCTGGCTTTGCGTGATCGTCCAGAAGTCCCCGATGCGGTCCTGGGCCTTGGCCACCAGGTCCCAGCCGGACATCGGTCCTTCGTGCAGAAATCCGAGCAGCGACGCGGCCGTGGAGTTCAACGGCTTGCGGCTGGTCGCGGTGTTCGTCAACCGACTGCTCCCTTCGCCTTCAACCTTCCATAATGGAATGTTATACGAACGTGCGCCGGATCGGCGGCCGGCCTACTTTCCGGCCAGCTGGTCGAGACGGGCCAGCACCAGCGCCATGCCCTCTTCCAAGCGCGCCTGACCCAGGCGCAGTTCGACGAGGTCTTCCTCGATCTTCTCGGTCCGCTCCTCGATCCGGTCGATGCCGTCGAGCGCTTTCCTGGTGAGTGCCGCGAGTTCGCTGAGGACGTCACCCTGCTCGTCGAGTGCTTGTTCGCCGGCGGTGGCTCGGGCCTCCAGGGCTCGGGCGCGCAGCGTCAGCTCCGACAGTGTCGCGGCCAAGATCCCTCCAATCGTCAGTGCGTCAGGAGATCTTACGCGTCGGGCGAGGGTGCGTCGCCTGTGCGTGCGTAGCGTCGCGAGGTGTAAACGCGGACCCCCTGGTCGGTTTCCACTGCCGCCGTGGTCGACGCGCCGATGATCAGCAGGGTGCGCATGTCGACCTCGGCCGGGTCGAGTTCGCCGAGCTGCACCACCCGCACGGACTCGGTCGGGCCGCCCACGTCGCGGCCGACCACCACGGGCGTGTCCGGCTTGCGATGCTCGAGCAGCAGGTCACGCATGGCGCCGACCTGCCAGGTGCGCTGCGAGGAGGCGGGGTTGTAGATCGCGATCGCCATATCGGCGGCGGCCACGGCGGAAAGGCGTTGGGCGACAACCTCCCACGGCTTCAGGCGATCCGAGAGGGAGATCATCGCGTAGTCGTGTCCCAGCGGCGCGCCGACCCGGCTGGCCACCGCGTTGGCCGCGGTCATGCCCGGCAGCACCCGCACCGGCACGCCGCTCCACTGGGGATCCGTGGCCTCCTCGAGTACCGCCGCCGCCATCGCGAACACGCCGGGATCGCCTGATGAGACGACCACGACCCGCGCGCCTCGGCTGGCCAAGTCCAACGCCATGGCGGCGCGCTCGGACTCGACGCGGTTGTCGCTGGCGTGCCTGCGCTGGCCGGGGCGTTCGGGAACCCGGTTCAAGTAAGTCGTGTAACCGACGAGATCCGTTGCGTCAGCGAGTGCTTCGTGCACCTCAGTCGTCGTCCACTCGGTCGCACCGGGGCCGAGTCCGACGACGACGACCTGACCGGGAAGGTTGTCCGGTGCGGCTTTCCGGTCGGCAATGCTGCCTTGGGCGTCGGGCTGGTCGGCGGCACCGTTTTCTGGCTGTGTGGCGAGATGTTTTGCTGCTGAGCGGGATTCGTGGGTTTTCGAGTCCTGGTACACCGCAGTAGGTTCTGCTTTGGCGCGGGGGAGCGGGGTGGTCGGCGTCGGGCCGGGGACGAGCGTGATGGAGAAGTAAGGGACGTCCGCGTCGTCGACGTCGCCCGCGCGCATGACTCGCTGGCGAGTGCTGCTGGCGCGTTCGATGTAGTACGCGTCATCGAGCCGGCCGGAGTCCGAAAGAGCTTGGCGCACACCGGGGTAGGTGCGTCCGAGCTTCATGATGGCGGCGGCCTCGGTGTCGCGGAGCCGGCGGGTGAGTTCGTCGACGGGCATGGTGCCCGGCAGGATGGTCAGTACCTGTTCACCCTCGACCAGCGGGGTGCCGAGCGCCGCCGACGCCGCGCTCACCGAGGTGATGCCCGGAATGATCTCCGCCTCGAACCGATCGGCCAACCGCCGGTGCATGTGCATGTAGGAGCTGTAGAACAGCGGGTCACCCGCGGCGAGCAGCGCCACCGAACGCCCTGCCGCCAGGTGCCCGGCCAGTCGCTCGGCCGCCTGCTCATAGAACTCATCGATCGCACCCTGATAACCGCCGGGATGATCGGTGGTCTCGGTAGTCACCGGATAGACGAGGTGTTCCTCCAACTGCCCGGCTCGCATGTACGGCGCGGCAATCCCTTTGGAGATGCTCCGCCCATGCCGTGCGCTGTGGAACGCGATCACATCGGCCTGGCCGATGATCCGCGCCGCCTTCACCGTGACCAGCTCGGGATCGCCGGGGCCGAGCCCGACACCCCACAACTTCCCTGGCGCCGTTCGTGATTCGCTTGCCGCGGGCTCAGGAGTGTTCACCGGCAGCGCATCTGAACCGTCGATCGATGGCGCGATAATCGTGTCGTTCGTGCTGCTGTCAACGCGCACGGCGCGGTCAGCGCCAGACTGCATACCGTTCGTCATTCCTGTTCGCTCGCAATCGCATTCAGCGCCGACGCGGTGATCGCACTGCCACCCCGTCGGCCGCGAACGGTCAAATACTCGATAGCACCGAAATCGATCAGCGCATCCTTGGACTCCGCCGCACCGATGAAGCCGACCGGAATACCCAGGATGGCAGCGGGGCGAGGAGCGCCCGCGTCGATCATGTCGAGCAGATGGAACAACGCGGTCGGCGCGTTCCCGATGGCGACGACGGCACCGCCGAGATGTTCCCGCCACAGCTCTAGCGCCGCCGCGGAGCGCGTATTGCCCAGCGTCGCAGCGAGTTCCGGCACCCGCGGATCGGTGAGCGTGCAGAGCACCGGATTGTCGGCAGGCAACCGCTTACGCGTCACCCCGGAGGCGACCATGTTCGCATCACACAGAATCGGCGCCCCCGCCCGCAACGCCGCCCGCGCCGAAGCCACCACGCCCGGCGAAAACGCCACGTCCTCGGCCAGATCCACCTGACCGCAGCCGTGGATCATCCGCACCACCACCTGCGCCACGTCCGGCGGAAATCCGCTGAGATCCGCCTCGGCGCGGATCATCGCGAACGAGCGCCGATAGATCTCGGCCCCGTCGGTGAGGTAGCTGGCGCGCACGTCGGACATGCGCTCCACCCTAAGAGGTGGGTTCCCGGCCAGGTCGGCGCGGGTCGCCGGAGGATCCCGCCGGCGTTTGCGGCAGCGATCAGGTGCGGGGGCGTTCGAGGATGCGGGACATGACGATCGAGCTGCGGGTGCGGCCGACGCGGGCGTTCTCCCGGATGCGTTCGACGGTGACCTCGATTTCGGCCATGTCGGTGGCCATGACGTGCACCAGGGCATCGGCCTCGCCGGCGATCGTCCACACGCCGACGATCTGCGGGATCGGTTCCAGGGTGCGGCGCAGTTCGGCGGGGGAGATGTTGTCGCGGTAGTACACCTCGACGTACGCCTCGGTCTTCCAGCCCATCGCCGCCGGGTTCACCAGCGCGGTGAAACCGGTGATCTGCTTGCTCGCGACCATCTTGTCGACGCGCCGTTTGACCGCGGGTGCGGTGAGCCCGACCGCGCTGCCGATTTCCTGGAACGAGGCCCGTGCCTGTCTGAGCAGGTGCTCCAGAATCCGCCGGTCGATGTCGTCCACGTCACACCTTCCTCTGTGCTACGCAATGATTCGATGTTCCGGGGCCCAAATGCGCAACGATTCGTTGTTCCTGGCGCAATAGTAGGCGAATTACCGTCGTGTGAGCAGCAAGTTCGCGCCGACCCACCGGGAGACACGTTGACCTCCGTAGCCACGCTCCGCGCCGAGTCCACCACCCGTAAGCCGTCGCCGCGACGGTTCGTCATGTGCCGTCCGGACTACTTCGACGTCACCTACTGCATCAATCCGTGGATGGATCCGGACGCACCGGTCGATCCCGCCCTCGCCCTGTTGCAGTGGGAAACCCTGCGCGCGACCTACGAGGAGTACGGGCACAAGGTCGACGTGGTGCCCGGCGTCCCCGGCCTGCCCGACATGGTGTTCGCGGCCAACGGCGGCCTCATCGTCGGTGACCGCGCGATGTCGGCCCGGTTCACCCACGTCGAGCGGGCCGCCGAGGGCCCGGCCTATCACAACTGGTTCGCCCAGCACGGCCTCGCCGGACTGGTCGACGCCCAGGAGATCAACGAGGGCGAAGGCGACTTCCTCCTGGTCGGCGACCGGATGCTGGCCGGCATGGGCTTCCGCAGCTCGCCCGCCGCGCACCAGGAAGTGGCGCAACACTTTTCCCGCGAGGTGGTGTCCCTCGAGCTGGTCGACCCGCGCTTCTACCACCTCGACACCGTCCTGCTGCCCCTCGACCCGACCACCATCGCCTACTTCCCCCCGGCCTTCAGCCCCGCCAGCCAGGCCGTGCTCACCGACCTCTATCCCGACGCCATCGTCGCCACCGACGCCGACGCCGAGGTCCTCGGCTTGAACGGCGTCTCCGACGGCCTCAACGTCTTCCTCAGCGACAAGGCCACCGCCCTGTCCGAAGAACTGCGCGCCCGCGACTACAACCCCATCGGCATCGACATGTCCGAGCTCCTCAAGGCCGGCGGCAGCGTCAAGTGCTGCACCCTGGAAATCCACGAGTAGCCGCTTCTCCCAACGGGACACGGTCGCGGCGAGCCGCCACCTCCGCGACCGCATCCCGTTGATCACGGAAACGCCCGGTGGTGCGCAGCGTTTCCTGACCAACGGCACATGGTCGCGGCCCGCTGCCGGGCGCCGCCGCCACCATGTGCCGTTGACCATGAACACCGACGGATCCTGCGTCGCGCCGGACGGCGGCTCGCTCTTACGCGCGCTCGGCGTCAAAGCTGCGGAGCATGACTTGCCTTCGCGCCCTTTTCATTCCGCGTTCCGGTGGCGTGTCGAGCGCATGGCCACTTTCCGCCCGATGTCGGTCAGGTCGGTCGTTGACTTCAGAGACCGCCGGCGAGCACGACGTCGATCGGGGTGCCTCGGAGTGGTCGCAGCCGCTACCTTCGTGGGTTGTTGCTGCATATGCAGATCCGCCAAATTGGCTGCTCCACAGTCGGACTGGCAAGGTTAGGGCGTCTTCGTTGAGGGCTGGCGATGGTCAAATTCGGTGGCCACGACGTCAGCGACGGTGCCTGGGGGTGGTCGCAGCCTCTAACTTTCGTGGGCCGATGCTGTGTGCAGATGCGTCAAATCAGCGGCCCTGCAGTCGGGCTGGCGAAGGTCGGGTGTCTACGTCGAGGACTGGCGGTAGCCGGATTCGGTGGCTATGACGTCGGTGGCGGGGGTTTGGGGGCGGCCGCAGCGGCGGTCGCAGCCGGACCAGTGTTGGCGGCCTGCGACGGTTAGTTCGTTTGCGGGGAGTATTGGGATGTCTTGGTGGGTGCGGGGATTGGGGGTTGGGGGGAGGACTCGGCCGGATTCGACGGCGGCGGTTGCGTCGGCGCGGACGTCGGTGAGGGACTTCGCGCAGCCTGGGCGGCCTGCGCAGGCGCTGACCTGGAGCCAGGGGGAGTTGGCGTCGAAGATGAGGTCCATGGGGGCCAGTACTCGGACGACTTGTTCGGCGGTCCATTCGTCCAGGTCGGGGAGGACGAGGCTGCGCCAGGGGGTGATGAAGACGGGGCGTTCGACGGCGGCGATGAATTCGGCCGTGCGGGCGGGGAGGGAGCCGAGGCGGACACCGGCGCCCAGGGCGACCAAGCCGTTGTCCTGGTCCAGCCAGCCGATCGGAATATTCTGGGCCGCAGTGAGTTCCACACGATCGGCGGCGCGGTTGAGGCCGAGTAGTTCGGCGACCTGATCGGCCCCGTTCTCGATTTCGTGCAGCCGCCACCGGCCCGCCTCGTCACCGCGCAGGTCGAGGAATCCGTGTGCGGCGGCGAGCATGACATCCACCGCGTCGGCCGCCGAGATCCGAATACCGGAATCACGCCCGGCCAGTATCAGGGCGAATTCGTCTGTCCCCGTGGCATGTACGCCGATATCGCCGCCGAGACCACTGACGTCCCCGCGCCCGTCGTCCAGCGTGAACAACACCCGCCCAGGCAACTCGGCCAGTCGCGGACCGGCCAGCAACCCGGCATCGAGGACCGGAACCAGCCCGTGCACATCCGCCGAACCACCGATCCGTCCGGACAACGGCGACGCGACAATATTGCGCACCCGCTCGTGACTGTGGCTCGGCAGCAACCCCGCCGCCTCGAGCCGCCCCGTCAACTCACCCGCGTCCCGCACCTGCCGCAACTGAATGTTCCCGCGCGACGTCAGCTCGATATTCCCGTCCCCGAGCTCCCGCGCCGCCTCCGCCAACACCACCAACTGCCCCGGCTTCACCTGCCCACCGGGCACCCTGACCCGCGCCAACGGCCCATCAGCCGCCTCATGCAGCCGCAGCACACCGGGACAAGAATCCGGAACCCGTCGAGTCATAGTCCAACCAGGGTACGTACTGGCATCCGCGCACGTGTCAGCGCGGCGATTCGGTGTGCGGGAAATAAGAAGATGTGCGGCTGTGGGGCGATCGCTAATGTGAGACATATGTCTGAAATCTCTACCCTGGCAGATCGGCTCGCGATCATCGATGTGGTCACCCGGATGTTCGTCTACACCGATCAAGGCCGCTGGCAGGACCTGGTCGACGCGGTTTTCACGCCGAAGGTCGATTTCGACGGCGGGTTCGGCGGGCCGGTCGGCGAACGTGACGCCGCCGACATCGTCGAGGACTGGAAGGTCGGGCTCGGCGATCTGGACGAGGTCCATCATCAGTCCGGTAACCATCTGATCGATCTGGCCGACGACACGGCCACGGTGCACGCCGACGCGATCGCCGTGCACGTGAAGAACTCCGCTACCAACGGCAAGACCCGCACGTTCGTCGGCAGCTACGACATCGCCACCGAGCGTACCCCGAATGGTTGGCGGGTCAACAAGTTCCACTACCACCTCAAGGTCATCGACGGGAACGCCGACTTGACCTGACCTGGTCGCGGTCGCATCGGCACTCACTCCGGGCGCCGACGCGACCGCGCATTCGTCCGCTTTGATGCTACCGAACCTGCCGCGAGCCGATTCGACTCCGACTGTCGCGCAGGCTCATCCGAATCGAATTCCGACATGGGCCCTGACCGATCGGGTCAGCGCTCACCGGCCACGCTTGTCGCCGCCAGCTCCGGCGTCGGACCGTCATCCACGCTTCCCCGAGCCCGCCCCGGCACCCAAATACCAACGAGCACAGCCGCACCGAACGCCAAATACCCCAGCGCAAGGCAAGACTGCTGCGCACCATGAATGAACGCCCCTTTGGCGAACTCGACCAGCGGCTGCGCCTGCGGCCCCACCCGATCGGCGACTTGCAATGCCGCAGCGAGCGAATCGGACACCGGCCCACGCGCCGCCTCGGGCAGCCGGGGGAGCGCGGGCGCGATCCGATCGGAATATCCCGCGGCAAGAATGCTGCCCGCCACCGCAATCCCGATCGCGGCCCCGATCTCCCGAGCCGCATCGTTGACCGCCGCTGCGACACCGTGCTTTTCGACCGGCGTCCCCGCGATGATCGCGGCAGTCGCCGGGGCAGTGCACATTCCGAGCCCGGTGCTCATCACCAGCAACGGCCACAGCAGATCGAAATAACTACTGTCGACGGTCAGCCGGGACACCGCGATCAACCCGGCCCCGAGCACAACCAGCCCGGCGAACGTCGGCAACCGCAACCCGACCCGCTCGGCCACCCACGGCGCGACCGCCGAAATCGCCACCAGCGGAACAACCATCGGCGCCATCGCCAACGCCGACACCAACGGCCGATACCCGAGAATCAACTGCAAGAACTGCACCAGCAGCATGAAAACCCCGAAGGTGACCAGGAATTGGACGGTCACCGACATCGTCCCCGCCGCGAATCCACGCCTGGCGAACAGCCGGACATCCAAAAGCGGATGCGCGACCCGGAATTCGACCACGGTGAAGATCCCCGCCGCGACCACCCCGCCGACGAACGCCGCGATCACCAACGGATCCGCCCACCCCCGCGCGGGCGCTTCGATCGCCGCCACCACGATCAACCCGACCGCCGCCGCCGACGTCACCGCACCCCACAGATCCAGCGCAGGCCGCTCCTGATCGACCGATTCGGGAATCGTGCACCCGGCGATCATCAGCACCACCCCGGCCACCGCCATGGCAAGAAATATCGACACCCACGACCACCGCTCGAGCAGCAACCCCGATCCGACGATCCCGAGCACCGCGCCCGCCCCCGCGACCCCGGCCCACAGCCCAACCGCATTACCCCGCCGCGACTCCGGAAACCCAGCGGTCAGCAACGACAACGTCGACGGCATCACCAACGCCGCGCCCACCCCGGCAACCGCCCGCGACCCGATCAACCAGCTCGGACTGTCGAAAACCAGCGGCGCGGCCGAAGCCAACGCGAACACGAACAACCCGACGACCAGCACCACCCGCCGCCCATACCGATCCCCGAGCGCCCCCGCCGGCAACACCAGGCAGGCCAACGCCAACGTGTACCCGTCCACGATCCAGGTCAGCTGCTGCTGCGACGCACCGGTAGCCGTCGCGATCTCCGGCAACGCCGTATACAACGCCGCCATCGACGCGACCACCAACGCCACCGCGGAACAGGAGAGCCCCAGCATCCACCGCTGGGCCGCGGACAACCGCTCGGAATCCATCGAGCCCTCCTGACGTAACAGAACTACCAGTATCGCTACGCTACTATCAGTAGCATAAGTCTGGTGAGTGGCGATAGCCCCGGCAGAAAAGGAATGCTTCGACCCATGACCCCGACAGAGGACGTCGACCCGCGCAAGGTGCGTTCCCGCGCCCGGCTGCTCGACGCCGCGGCCGCGTTGCTGAAATCCGGTGGCGTCGAGGCGGTCACCATCGAGGCGGTGACCCGCGCCTCCAAGGTCGCCAAAACCACGCTGTACCGGCATTTCGACAACGCCATGCACCTGCGCGCCGCCACCCTCGAACGCCTGCTGCCGCCGGTCATCGACGCGCCGCCGGCCGGGCCGCTGCGCGACCGCCTGATCGAATTGCTCAGCAGGCAAGCCGAAGTCGTGAACGAGGCGCCGCTGCAACTGTCCACTCTCGCCTGGCTGGCCACCGGCACCGAGCACGGCGACACCGGTCCCGCGCTGTCGTCGCTGCGGCATCGACTGCTCCAGCAGTACCGCCAACCCTTCGACGACCTGCTCGACACCCCCGAAGTCCGCGCCCAGCTCGGCGAATTCGACCTCGAACTCGCACTCACCCAACTGGTCGGCCCGATCGTGTTCGCCAAACTGATCGGCATCGAGCACGCCACCCCCGCCGACTGCGTCCGCATCGTCGACGACTTCCTCGCGGCCCGCGCGGCGACCGCCTGAACCGACCCGCGCGGCACGGCAGGTAGCATCTGCATGCTCGGCGGGCGACGAGGAAACCGGTGGAAATCCGGTGCGGTCGCGCCACTGTGAAAAGCCAGACCCTCTCCGCTGAGCAGCAACCCCGATGGGCGCGTAACCCGAGGAAGGCCGTCACCTGTGATTCTGCTGCTGTCCACGTCCGACACCGATCTGCTGAGCGCCCGCGCGAGCGGCGCCGAGTACCGGTGGGGCAACCCCGCTCGACTGCTCGTGGACGACCTGCCCGCGCTGCTCGACGGCGCCGATCTGGTGATCGTGCGCATCCTCGGCGGCAAGCGCGCCTGGGAGGACGGTCTCGACGCGATCCGGGCCAGCGGCATCCCGATGGTCGCGCTCGGCGGCGAGATCGCGCCGGACGCCGAGCTGATGGAATGCTCGACCGTGCCCGGCGGTGTGGCCGCCGACGCGCACAACTACCTGGCCGCCGGCGGATCGGAAAACCTGCGGCAACTGCACAACTTCCTCTCCGACACGGTCCTGCTCACCGGCCACGGCTTCGAGCCGCCGGTGCAGCTGCCGAGCTGGGGTGTGCTGGAACGGGTTTCGGCCGAGCCGATCGCCGATCAGCCCACCGTCGCGGTGATCTACTACCGCGCACAGCATCTCGCCGGGAACACCGGCTACATCGACGCCCTCTGCCACGCGATCGAGGCCGCCGGCGCACGCGCACTGCCGCTGTACTGCGCCTCGCTGCGCACCGCCGAGCCGGAACTGCTTGCGACACTGCGCCAAGCCGACACCCTGGTGGTGACCGTGCTCGCCGCGGGCGGCACCAAGCCCGCCACCGCCTCGGCCGGCGGCGAGGACGAGGCCTGGGACGTCGGCGCGCTCGCCGACCTGGATGTGCCCATCCTGCAAGGCCTCTGCCTGACCAGCGGCCGCGCCCAGTGGGCGGCCAACGACGACGGCCTGTCCCCGCTCGACGTCGCGACCCAGGTCGCCGTCCCCGAGTTCGACGGCCGGATCATCACGGTCCCGTTCTCCTTCAAGGAGTTCGACGCCGACGGCCTGTCCACCTACGTCCCGGACGCCGAACGCGCGGCCAGGGTGGCCGGCATCGCGACCCGCTACGCCCGGCTGCGGCACATCCCCGCCGACCGCAAGCGCGTCGCGCTGATGCTGTCCGCCTACCCGACCAAGCACGCCCGCATCGGCAACGCGGTCGGCCTCGACACCCCCGCCAGCGCGATCCGCCTGCTCACCGAAATGCGCACCGCCGGTTACGACCTCGGCGCACCCGGCGAGATCCCCGGCCTGGACGAGCAGGACGGCGACGCGCTCATCCACGCGCTCATCGCCGCGGGCGGCCAGGATCCGGACTGGCTGACCGCGGAACAGCTGGAGGGCAACCCGATCCGGATCAGCGCGGCGGCCTACACCGCGTGGTTCGACACCCTGCCCGAGGATCTGCGCGAGGCCATCGTCGAGTCCTGGGGCCCGCCGCCGGGCGAGCTCTACGTGGACCGTTCCGCGGACCCGAAGGGCGAGATCGTCATCGCCGCACTGCGTTTCGGCAACGTCGTGCTGATGGTGCAGCCGCCCCGCGGATTCGGCGAGAACCCGGTCGCGATTTACCACGACCCGGATCTGCCGCCCAGCCATCATTACCTGGCGGCTTATCGGTGGCTCAGCGCCCCTGAAGGTTTCGGCGCCGACGCGATGGTGCACCTCGGCAAGCACGGCAACCTGGAGTGGCTGCCCGGCAAGACGCTCGGCATGTCCGCCTCCTGCGGCACCGACGCCGCCCTCGGCGACCTGCCGCTGATCTACCCGTTCCTGGTCAACGACCCGGGCGAAGGCACCCAGGCCAAGCGCCGCGCGCACGCCACCCTGGTCGACCACCTGATCCCGCCGATGGCCCGCGCCGAAAGCTACGGCGACATCTCGCGTTTGGAGCAGCTGCTCGACGAGCACGCCAACATCTCCACCCTCGACCCGGCCAAACTGCCCGCCATCCGCCAGCAGATCTGGACGCTGATGCGCGCGGCCAAGATGGACCACGACCTCGGTCTGGCCGAACGCCCGGATGAGGACGTCTTCGACGACATGCTGCTGCACGTCGACGGCTGGCTGTGCGAGATCAAGGATGTGCAGATCCGCGACGGCCTGCACATCCTCGGCCAGGCGCCGGCGGGTGAGAGCGAGGTCGACCTGGTGCTTGCCATGCTGCGCGCCCGCCAGCTGTGGGGCGGCGAGCGGAACGTGCCCGGCCTGCGTGAAGCGTTGGGGCTGGACGAATCCGGCACCGAGGTGCGCGGTCGAGTCGACGTCGTGGAGAGCCAGGCGCGGGGCCTCGTCGCCGCGCTCCAGGCGGCCGACTGGTCGGCGGAAGCGGTCGACCGACTCGTCGACGAGTTCGCCGGCGCACTCCTCGCCACGGCCGGCTCCGGATCCGCCGCACAGTCGTCCGCGGCCGCGCACGCCGACCTCGCCACCGCGGACGCGGTCCTGACCACCGACCCGCGGCTCGCCGACGTGCGCGCCGTACTCCGTTTCGCCGCAACCGAAGTCGTCCCGCGCCTGCGCCAGACCACGGTCGAGGTCGACCGCGTCCTGCACGCCCTCAACGGCGGCTTCATCCCCGCGGGCCCCAGCGGTTCACCGCTGCGCGGCCTGATCAACGTCCTGCCGACCGGCCGCAACTTCTACTCCGTCGACCCGAAGGCCGTCCCGTCGCGCCTGGCCTGGGAAACCGGTCAGGCCATGGCGGATTCGCTGCTGGAGCGGTATCTGGCCGATCACGGCGAGTACCCGCGCTCGGTGGGCCTGTCGGTGTGGGGCACCTCGGCGATGCGCACCTCCGGCGACGACATCGCCGAAGTTCTTGCGCTGCTGGGCGTCCGGCCGGTGTGGGACGAGGCGAGCCGCCGGGTCACCACCCTGGAAGTGATCTCGCTCGACGAATTGGCCCGTCCGCGTATCGATGTCACGGTGCGCATCAGCGGCTTCTTCCGTGACGCCTTCCCACATGTCCTCGCCCTGCTCGACGACGCGGTGCGGATGGTCGCCGAGCTCGACGAGCCCGCCGAGTCGAATTACGTTCGCGCGCATGCCGAGGCCGACCTGGCCGAGCACGGCGACGCCCGCCGCGCCACCACCCGCATCTTCGGTTCCAAGCCGGGCACCTACGGCGCGGGCCTGTTGCAGCTCATCGATTCGAAGAGCTGGCGCACCGACGACGACCTCGCGCAGGTCTACACCACCTGGGGCGGCTACGCCTACGGGCGCGACCTGGACGGCGCACCCGCCGCCGACGACATGCGCACCGCCTACCGCCGAATCGCGGTGGCGGCCAAGAACACCGACACCCGCGAACACGACATCGCCGACTCCGACGACTACTTCCAGTTCCACGGCGGCATGGTCGCCACCGTGCGCGCGCTCACCGGCAAGAACCCCGAGGCCTACATCGGCGACAGCACCCGCCCGGACGCGGTGCGCACGCGCACGCTCTCCGAGGAGACCTCCCGGGTCTTCCGTGCCCGCGTGGTGAACCCGCGCTGGCTCGAGGCCATGCGCAGGCACGGTTACAAGGGCGCGTTCGAGATGGCGGCGACGGTCGACTATCTGTTCGGCTACGACGCCACCACCAACGTGGTCGCCGACTGGATGTACGAGAAGCTCGCGGAGAGCTACGTTTTCGACGAGGTGAACCGCAAGTTCATGGAGCAGTCCAACCCGTGGGCGCTGCACGGCATTGCCGAGCGGCTGCTGGAGGCCGCCGAGCGGGACCTGTGGGAGCATCCGGAGCAGGCGACGCTGGATCGGTTGCGTCAGGTCTACTTGGAGACCGAAGGGGAATTGGAATAGCTCGAAAATCAACCCCCCAATTATTGGGGGAGTTCGAATTACCTGATCTTGCAAGGCAATTCGATCTACCGAATTCTCTCGACAACTCTCTCGCCAAGGGAGCATGATCGAGGGTGTTCCATGGCCGTTTTCGGGGAAACGCCAATCGAATCGGTTAGATGATTGGAAAGCCTTATGAATATCAGGAAATTCGTAGCAACCGCGGTGCTCACCATTGCCGCTACGGGCGTCGCGGCCGCCACCGCGCACGGTCAGGCCGAAGTGGCCGACGCCGCGTTCAACGGCGTCGATCACGGTGTCGCCTACACGGCGGCGGTCGCGCCCGACCACTCGAGCGCGACGCTCACGCTGGCCTCCGGCACGTTCGTGCTGACGCCCGATCAGGGCGTCTCCGTGCTGGCGCCGGACGGGTCGGTGGTCGCCACCGTGCCGACCACGATGCAATCGGTGTCCGGTCAGCAGGTGCGGGTCGCACCGGAAGTGAACGCCGCCGCAACCACTTTGACGTTGACGCCGGCCGGTGCGGCCAGCCCGGAGCCGGGTGCGCCGCAGTTCATCGGTGATGCGGGCACCACCGTGGCCGGGGTGTTGATCGGCTGTGCGATCGGGTTCTTGATCGGTCTGATCTTCGCCATTATCGGGGCCATCCCCGGCTGCATCATCGGCGGAATCATCGGTGGCATCGCGGGCGCCAACCAGCCCTAGCGGGGAATTACGAAAGTGACCGCCCGGCCGCGATCGGCGTATACCGCCGGTCCGGTCGGCTTTCGCTTTATCGGCGAATTATGCTGCGCCGGTGTTTCATCGAGGACCGGCCGCCCGGCGGAATCGCTCGGCGGTCGCCAGCAGCTGGTCGGCCAGTTCGGGGGCGTCCAGCACCTCGAACTCGACATCGGCCAGCGCGAGGTAGTACGTGAGCAGTTGCGGCGAATCCGAACCCACCTGCACCACACAGTGTTCCGGCCCGTCCGGCTCGACCGTCACCGCCGCCGGAAGCCGCGCCCGGATCTCCTCGGCCGGCGCGGCCATCCGCACCGCCGCACGATAACGCCAGGTCGCCGCGCCCACCCCGCGCTGCACCCGCTCGGCGATCTCCGCCTCCGGCACCTCGCGCGGCGTGAACCGCGGGCCGTTCGGCGTTTTCGGCGTGATCCGATCCACCCGGAACGTGCGCCAATCGCCGCGTCCGGGATCCCACGCCGCCAGATACCAGTGACCGCGCCAGTGCACCAACCGATGTGGCTCCACATCGCGACGCGCCGGTGTGCCGGAATGTGATTCGTAGTCGAACCGCAATCGCTCGCTCGCGCGGATCGCGCCGGCGACCGCGGTGAGCACGGCGGCGTCGACCGTCGGCTTGCCTACCCCGGGCACGTGCACGGTCGCGGAAGTCAACGCCTGCACCCGATTACGCAGTCGCGACGGCAACACCTGCTGCAACTTCACCAGCGCCCGCACCGAGGTCTCCTCGATCCCGGTGACCGCTCCGTTGGCGGCGGTGGCCAGCCCGACCGCCACCGCGACGGCCTCGTCGTCATCGAGCAGCAGCGGCGGCAACGCGGAGCCCGCGCCGAGCCGATAGCCGCCCGCCACACCGGGAGTGGCATGCACCGGGTAGCCGAGGGTCCGCAGTCGCTCTACATCGGTGCGCACGGTGCGGGTGGACACCCCGAGGCGCTCGGCCAGGACCGGCCCGGTCCAATCACGATGCAGTTGCAGCAGCGACAGCAGCCGGAGCAGTCGCGCGGAGGTCTCCAACATGCGTCGATCATCGCAGCAATCGCGGAAGAGAGCCTTCCGCGATGGTCCGGGGTGCCGGCTTCGCGCTCAGCCGACGACGGCGTTCATGATCGTGCCCGCGCTCGTGGCGACCACCCCGCCGATCATCGCCCCGGCGATCATCTTCGGCGAGTCCAGCGGGCCGCCCTGCCACTTCTCCCACGCGAAACGTCCACCGGCGTAGGTGATTCCGCAGACCCCGGACAACAGCACCAGCCAGGTGAGGTAGCGAACCATCTGCAAGATCTTGTCCGAGACCGGCGGCGCTTCCGGGGTCGGATTGCCGATCTGGGCGAGGAGGGCGTCGTGCACAGCGAAGATGACCATGAATACGCTCGCTTCGGGGTCGATGTGGCGGCCGCTCGAGCCGCCACTGGCGCGTTGTCTGGGTGATAGCCATGCTTGTACCGGACAGTATGTGCGGCGCCGACGATTTCGTGGAGCGTACGGAAGAACCTGTCTGGAATGTCCGATCAGCGGTGTGGGCGCACGGATTCCGGCCGCGCCGGGACGTTCACCGTGGCATCGGTGAGGTGCGCGAGCACGAACGGAACGGCCACCGTTTCGAATCCCTGCGGAACATCGAGCACGGGATGCACATTCACCTCGAACACCGCGCCGCCGCGTTCGGGCACCAGATCGACGCCGCCGAACGGTAGCCCGACCGATGCTGTCGCCCGCACCGCGAGTTCGCGGAGATGCTGGGGGAGGACGTCGGGCGCGAGCACGGTCGAGATCGCGCCGCGTGATTCGTTGCAGGGGGCGTCCGGGTCGGTCTGGACGTGCTCGCACACCCGCAGCACCCGCTCGCCGAGCACGACGACGCGGTATTGATGGCGTCGGCCGTGTTCGTCGAAGTTGTGCGCGTCGCGGGTGAGCAGCCAGCTGCTGCCGATGCGCCGGTAGTGCTCGCACGCCGCGTGCAGTCGGGCCGCGGTGGTGATGTGGAAGACGTCGCGTCCGCCGAAGCCGACGGCCGGCCGGGCCCACACGTTGCGGCCGAGCCGGTCGAAGGCGGTCAGGGCGGTGGCCAGGGTCGGGCGATCGAGCACGAGCGACTCCGCCTGGGCGATGCCCGCGGCGCGGAAGCGATCGACCGTGTGCCGCTTGTCGGTGGCATTTCGCCACGCCTGCGCGTCGGCGCCGAGGCAGGGAATGCCGCTACGGGCGACGTCGGCTTGAAAACGGGTGAATCGACTCCGATCGTGCGGCGGTATCTCGTAGACGATGAGCACGGACGGCTGCACGTCGAGCGCTTCGGACGGGATCACGAGCCGGCCGTCGAGTCGCAACGCGCCATCGCCGCCGTCGTAGAAATGTCGCGCGTCGAGAATCAGCGGTGCGGCGCCGGTGACCAGTTCGACGGCGCGGGCGAGCTGAGCCGAACTGCCTTCGGCGGAGCTCTGATCGGTCATCACCACGACGTCGCTGCTACTTGGCATCGTGCATCACGTCCTGCGGCCGGGGCGAATCCACTATCGAGACAGTGTCACTCCGCGACGCTGCGGTGACCACGGCCGATGCCACACCGGCCTGATCGTTACCATACCGGACCTTCGGCTTGCCGAAAGCTATTCGGCTGCAACCGAAGTCCGGGATCACCCCGGATCAGGAACGCGCCACCCGGAATCCGACGTCGTCCAGGCGCAGCGTCGGGTGACTGCGCCGGCGCACCGAGGCGCGGCAGCTCCAGTGCTCGTCGAACCAGCCGCCGCCGCGCAATACCCGGTAGGAGCCGTAGATTTCGGCGTCGTAGATGTCCCAGCACCAGTCCCAGGTGTTGCCGAGCATGTCGTGCAGGCCCCACGCATTGGGGCGCTTACCGCCGACCTCGTGCACGTGTTCGTCGGAATTTCCCCGGTACCAGGCGATTTCGTCGAGTTCGCCGTAGCGCGGTCCGGTGCTGCCCGCGCGGCACGCGTGCTCCCACTCGGCCTCGGTGGGGAGCCGGTAGCCGTCGGCGGCGTCGTCCCACGCGGCGTTCTCGTCGTCGAGCCGATACGCGGGTGTCAGGCCCTCCTGGGCCGACAGGGCATTGCAGAACCGCAGCGTGTCCCACCACGAGACGCTGTCGACCGGCAGCCGGTCGCCTCGGCTGCTGCTCGGCCGCTGCGCGGTGACCTGCTCGTACAGCTCCTGTGTGACCGGGACCGCCGCCATCCGGAAGGGCGCGACCTCGACCGTCCAACTGCGCTGGGTGCGCCGATCCGACAGCGTCACCGTTCCCGCCGGGATGGTGACCAGCATGGTCAGGCTCGCGTCTCGGAGACCGGCTCGTCGTGTTCCAGCACGGGCCGCACCGGATCGGGGAACACGAACTTGCGCATCGCCCACCAGCGGAAGACGGTGGCCAGCAGCGTGCCGATGATGGTCGCGCTGACGAAGTCGGCGATGTTCTCCACCACCACCGACACGTGCGGGGTGCGCAGCTGGAACAGGTAGCTCGACACGGCCAGCGGCAGCTGGTTGATCACCATGCCGATGCTCGCCACCAGGAAGAACAGCGCCGCTTCGTGACGGCGCTCACGTCCGCCGCGCGCGGTGAACGCCCACTCGCGGTTCAGCACGTAGGAGACCACGGTGGCGATCAATACCGCGACCACGTTCGCGGTGACCGGCTTGCCTTCCAGGACAGTCCATTTCAACCCGAAGAAGAGCACCATGGTGGTGACGAAGGCGATTGCTCCGACGGTCAGGAATTTCAGCAACTCCGCGTTCCGCACGAACACGGACAGCATCCGGCTCGGCACGCGAGCGGCGACGATCTGGGCCAAGAACATCGGGACAGGCTATCCGAGGGGCAACTCGGCAGTAGCGGGCGGACCGTTGCCGGGCGGCGGCCCGGCGGCGAATTCTTGGTGCGCGGCAGGTGACGACGAGCGGAACAGTTTGGGCACGTTCCGGCGGCGGCGTTGCTATTTCGTTATCTGCGAACGACTTTCGGACGGCGATTCCGGTGCAAGCAGGTCGGTTCACTGCTAGTACAGATGCACGGGCACGCATGCGCACCGTGCGCGGCGTTGCTCGGTGCGCCGAACGGCCGGAAGTATGAAAGCCTCATGTATCGAGGCCGGGGCCCAGAGGAAATCACTCGGACATCGGTCGGCACGACGGCAGGGGCTTCAGCTATCAGCTGAGGCCCCCGCAGTGTTCCAGGACACAGTTAAATGCCCGGCCCGCGCCAATATTCGGGGTCGCGTCCGTAATCGCGAGTGGTGTACGCGCGGTCCCAGGGTGCGTCCGGGGCGAGTAATTCACGCCACGGGGCCACTTCCACGTAGAGGACGCGCATGGCGTTCAGCGAGCCGTAGTGCAATGCGGGGCCGTCGGTGGTAACGGCGTCGTCCGGCACCGCGACCTCGAAGTTGCGTTCCAGGGCGGCGCGCACGGTCGCCTCGATGCAGACATTGGTTTGCACGCCCGCGACGACCAGCCGGTGCACGCCGAGGTTGCGCAGTAGCGGCTCCAGTTCGGTGTAGGCGAAGAAGCTGTGCCGGGTCTTGGTCAGGACCAGATCGCCCGGCTGGGGTGCGACGGCGTCCATGATCTGGGCCTTCCACGCCTGATGCTCGCCGGACAGCTTCGGCACCAGATGCCTGCGCTGCTGTAGATGGCGGCGCGGGCGTGGTCCGGTGCCGACCAAGCCGGTCTGAGCCGCGACCATGCGGGAGTAGATGACGGGGAAGTCGCTGCGCCGGGCCTGGGCGGCCAGCGCGGCACATTCGCGGACCACCTCGTCGAGGCGCCAGATCGGCGGCCAGCCGAGTGCGTCGCGGACGCCGTCGTCGGCGATGTAGGTGTTCTGGAGGTCGAGCATGAGGACCGCGGTCTCGATCATCGGTGTCCTCCGCGTGCGTCGAGGGAGCCCTTTCTTCGAGGGTAAGGACTGCGCGGTGGGTGAGGTCGGGAAACGGGGCGATCAGACGCCGGGCGGCGCTTGCGAAGGAGCGCACGGGATTTGGCGCGGTGTGCCCGGGTCGAGGGCGTGCAGGGCGAGCGCGGTGACGGTGGGGTCGACCGAGACGGAGAGGTGGCCGGCTCGGTTCACCGGGCAGATGTCCTGCAGGACAATATTTGTCGCGTTCGGGGCCGGGCGCATGCCGCTGGTGTAGGGCTGGACCTGGATGTCGGTGGTGGTGACGATGTTGGTGTAGAGCACATTCGGTGCGTAGACGTCGCTGGCCTGGAGCCGGTTGATGAAGTCGGAGCCGGTGCGCAGGTCCGCGCAGGCGGCGCAGGTGGGATCGAGTGCCTGGTAGACGTCGCCGGGTACGCCCAGGATCGACAGCGGGGAATCGAGCGGTTCGGTGATCGCCGTGCCGTTCCAGATCGGCGCCAGATTGATCGACTGGTCGACGGCCGAGGCGCCGCCGCGGAACTGGAGATAACCGGCGCTGACCAACGTTCCCTCGGACCAGCTGAGCAGGTCCACTCGCTCGGTACTTGTCGCGGCACGTACTCGATCGGCGAATTGCTTCAATTCCGAACTGGATTCGTCGATCGGCGCGCGACCGCCGATGCCCGCGGCGATTCCGCGGTCGGTCGGATAGACGCCGTAGGTGAGCGCGAAGACGCAATAGCCTTCGTTCGCGAGCAGGGGAGCGAAGGTCTGCCAACTGTTTTCGCCGTTGCCGCTGAGGCCGTGCACCAGCACGACCGGTCGCGGGTGCGCGGCCGACGGGACGCAATTCCAATTGTTCGCTCCCGGTGGTGCGCCGGGCGGTGCGGTGGTCACGCTCGCGGAAACCATGGCGGCCAACGAATATGGGACCGGTAGTGGGTCGGCGGACGCGTTGCCGAGGGCCAGTGGGAGGGTGGCGACCACCGCCGCGGTGACGACCATTGTTCGACGCAGCACTGCTTACTTCCTTCGGTAGCGATTTCGGGATCGTTGGCGCTCAGGCGTATTCGACGGGTGCGCCGATTTCGACGATCACGCCGTTCGGGTCGCGGACCACGGCGACTCGTTGTCCCCATGGACGGGTCGTCGGCGCCAGCGCGCTGTGCGCGCCCGCCGCGAGTGCGTTCCGATAGGCGTCGTCGACGTCGGCCGTTTCGAGGAACACCCGAAAAGCGTTGGCGGGCCCTGGTTCCGCGAAGTCCTCGATCTTCCTCCAGTGTTCGATGGTGAGGCTCGGCGCCGAGGGACCCGGCGTCCACACACCCCGCCCGAGCACCACGAACGTGCCGTCCGGATCCGCGAACACCGGCCCCAATCCGAACGCCTTTTCATAGAACGCCGCCGTCACATCCACGTCGTCCACCATCAGCGTCACTCCACCGAAGTGCATAGGTCTGCTCCTCTAGAGAATCTTCAGCTATTTGGTAAGAATGATTACCATATAGTAGCTGTGATGGATTTCCCAGAGTTTCGGCGAACAGATCGAGAAGGGCGGATCGCGCGGGGGGTTACCCGATCGGCAGGTTCGCCAGCGCGGCGCCCATGCCCAAGATTCCGGCACCGAGCAGGGTGCTGACCACGCCTCGGCGCAGGCCGAGTAGCCAGCCTGCCGCGAGGGTGAGCACGCCGAACTGCCACATGTGGGTGAGTGCCGCCGCCAAGAGAACGGTCGACCCGCCGATTGCGCCGATCACCGCCGGCCCCGCCCCGTCGAAGAATGCCTGAACCGTTGCGCTGGATCGCAGCCGCTGAAAATGCGGCGCACCGACGACCACGAAAAGAAACGAGGGCGTGAACGCGAGCACGGCCGCCAGCAATCCGCCGGCGATTCCGCCTGCGGCGTAGCCGACGACCGCGACGGTCTGCACTACCGGACCCGGCGTGATCTGCCCCAACGCCACCGCATTGAGGAACTGGGCGTTGGTCATCCAGTGATAGTGATTCACCGCGTCGGCCTGCATGAGTGGGATGATCACAAACCCGCCGCCGTAGGACAGCGCACCGACTTTCACCGCCACCCACGCCAGCGCCCCCATGCCGGTCAGGCTCACCGGCGCGAACGTGAGCAGGGCCGGCAGTTGCGGAGCGCGGTCGGACCGCAAACGAGTTCGGACCCAGACCTCGATCGCCCCGCAGCCGATCAGCACCAGCACCAGCCATGGACCGAGCACAATCGTTGCGGCGCCGCCGAATACGAGATAGGCGGTCCATCGCAGCCGTTGACCGGGCCGGTCGGCGCGGGCCCGGCTGGCCGGGATCAGCCCGATGGCGGCGTGCGCGGCCACCGCCGCGACCGCAGCCCCCGCTCCGGCGGCCGCGCCGGTCACCCACCGCGGCGGAGTGCCGGACAGGAACAGTGTGGCCAACCCGAGGATCAGCACGAGCCCGGGAACGATGAAGCACAACGCGCCGACGACCGCCCCGGACACGCCCCGCAGGCGCCACGCGCAAAAGATCGCCAACTGGGTGGACGCCGGACCGGGCAGCAGATTCGTCGCCGCGATGCCGTCCTCGAATTCCGTTGCGCTGAGCCACTTCCGCTCGGTCACGCACAGCCTGCGCAGGAGCAGGATATGGGTGGGTGGCCCGCCGAATCCGATGCACCCGATCCGGGTCCACTCCCGTGCGATCGTGCCCAGCCCCACGCGTTGCGGCCGGTCGTCGACCGGGCGATCGGGATCGGTGCTGTTCATCCGATCCCGTCCGCTGATTCCATCAGGCCTCCTTGGCGGCGACGTCGAGGTAGCGCTGAAGATACAGCGGCCAGCCCGCCTCGTTGTCGACGCCGGAGCGGACCGCCTCCCATCCCTCGCCGTGGCGTTCGATGTTGCGGTGTTCGAGGTCGACGCGGGTGCGGTCCGGGCCTTCGGCGGTGAACGTGACTTCCACCTCGCTGGTCTTGTCCGGATCGGTCTCGATCTCCCAGCGGGCGTTGATATCCCAGCTGAACACCAGTCGATTCGGTGGGTCGTAGGCGAGCACCCGGGCCCAGCGACACTCGCTGCCGTCCTCGCCGCGGTCGTAGATGTGTCCGCCGACGCGCGGCTCGAACACCGTCTCGGCGATCGGGGAGGAGAGCAGGTTGTGCTCGCGCGGCTTGATCGCGTCGAACCGTTCGACGAACACCGCGAACGCGCGCTCCAATGGCGCGTTGACCATGACCTGCTGGTGCACCGGTTCGGCTTGGATATGAGTCATGACTTCTCCTGAATGTTGCTCGACCGCCTGTTGATACGTTTCGAGGGCGCGTCCCCAGAACCGGTCGAGCTGAGCGCGCAACGCGCCCATTCCCGCCGGATTCAGGTAGTAGATCCGCCGAGTACCGACGGCCTGGTCCAGAACCAACCCCGCGTTCTTGAGCACCTTCAAATGCTGCGAAACCGCAGGCCGGCTGATCGGCAACGCACCAGCGAGCTCCCCAAACGCCTGCGGCCTCTCCGCCAGGCGCTCCAAAATCGTGCGCCGCATCCGATCAGCAAGCGCACCCCATTCATCTCCTGCTCGGTAAGTATCTACGAACCGTAAGCCAACGCTTACCGAATGAGGTTGTCAAGACTTCCGGGGCCTGGAATGGGCAATTTGCAGGAGGTTCTGTATTGCGGAAGGAAATCTTCCGCAATGCCCTGGAGGGTGTTTCTCATGACGAACACAGCGATCCGCCCCTTCCGTATCGACATCCCGCAGGCCGAGATCGATGAGCTGCGTGCGCGATTGGCGCATGCTCGGCTGCCGCACGTGGTGCCGGGGACCGAAGACGATTGGGGGCGTGGCATTGCGCCCGGGTACCTCGCGGAGTTGGCGGAGTATTGGCGCGACGGGTTCGACTGGCGGGTGCAGGAGGCGAAGCTGAATGCCTATGACCAGTTCGTGACCGAAAGCGATGGGCAGGCAATTCATTTCTTTCATGTGCGGTCGGCGGAGGTGGGGGCGGTGCCGCTGTTGATCACGCACGGGTATCCGGGGTCGGTGGTCGAGTTTCTCGAGCTGATCGGGCCGTTGACGGATCCGGTTGCGTACGGGGGTGATTCGGCGGATGCGTTCCATGTGGTGATTCCGTCGCTGCCGGGGTTCGGGTTCTCCACGCCGTTGGCGTCGACCGGGTGGGAGCTGGCGCGGACGACGGATGCGTTCGCGGAGTTGATGACTCGGCTGGGGTACGAGAAGTTCGTGGCGCAGGGCGGGGATGTCGGCGCGGGGGTGACCGGGCGGTTGGCGGCGGTGTATCCGGAGCGGGTGATCGCGACGCACGTCAACAGTGATCGAGGCACGCTCGGGTTGGTGGGGGAGCAGTTGCCGATGCCGGACGGGCTGACCGACGAGGAGTTGGCGGCGATCAAGGAGGCGCAGGTGCGGTGGTCGGACCAGAAGGGTTATCTGGTGCTCCAGACGACGCAACCCAACGCGATCGCCGCCGCGTTGACCGACTCGCCGATCGCGCAGTTGGCGTGGATCGCGGAGAAGTTCCAGGTCTGGACCGATCCGGCGCGGACGGGCGGTGAAGCGGTGGATCGCGACGTCCTGCTGACCAATATCAGCATCTACTGGTTCACCCGCAGTGGTGCCTCGGCCGCCCAGTTCCTCTGGGAGACAGCTCATTCGGGTATGGACTGGGTCATGCCCTCCGGAGTGCCGCAAGGGTGGGCGGTGTTCAATACGAGCCCGCTCATGCGCCGGGTGATGAACCCCGGCGGGTCCATCGAGCACTTCACGGAGTACGCCGAGGGTGGGCACTTCGCCGCGTTGGAGACGCCGCGACTGTTCCTCGAGGATGTCCGGACGTTCTTCCGCGCGCATCGAGGTTGAGTCACGAAGGACGCACTACGCGCCGCGAATACGCCGCGGCGCGTAGCCCGCATTTGTGCCCACGGACGGATGTCCGGCCGCATTCCGCGGCCTACCGTTCTCGCTATGACATGGAATGAGCTGGGCGCGAGCAAATTCGTGCTGCTGACGACCTACAAGAAGGACGGCACACCGGTGGGCACGCCGGTCTGGGTCGCGCCGGACGGCGACCGGATCGTCGTGTGGACCAACCCGACGACCTGGAAGGTCAAGCGCATCCGCCGCAACTCCGACGTGACGCTGCAATCCTCCGATGCCCGTGGTCGTCCCAAGGCCGGCGAAGCGTTCACCGGCACCGCGATGGTGCTCGACGCGGACGGCACGCAGCGAGTGCGCGACCTGGTCTCGCGCAAGTACGGAATCATCGGAACGTCACTCATCAAGCTGCACAAGCTGTTCCGCGGCGCCGACGGCTCCATCGGCCTCGCCATTACCCAACAGCTGGACTCCGTCGAGTAGCGACCCACTCCCACGAGTCCATCGCGTCGAAAACCTGCACCCACTCGGGGATCTGCACTCGCTTCAGGAGCCTAGAGGCAGTGCAGATCCCGAGAGTGGTTGCGGCTCAGGCGGATTCGGCGAGGCTGGCGGCGCGCCAGGTGTCGGCGAGGTCTTGGAGGGGGAGGTCGAGGGTGAGGCTCAGGGCGACGACCGTGCCGAAGGCGGGGGAGGGGAGGCGGCCGGTCTCGATCTTGCGCAGGGTCTCCGGAGAAATGCCTGCCGAGCGGGCGACCTCGATGAGGTCGCGGTCGGCGCGGGCGGCACGCAGGGCGGCGCCGAGGCGGCGGCCGGCGTCGATCTGAGCCGGGGTCAACGGGAGACGGACCATGCGATCAGGGTATTGGCGGTATTTAAATACCGCAAGCTAGCAGATAAACATGGGCATACGTAGATATGCGCATCAATCTATGCGCTCGAAATCGATCTCAACGCGCCGCACCCGTTGAGCGGGCTGAACTACCTGCCAGGATGGCCCGGGTTGGTATTAAAATACCGAATCGGCTACGTTGGTATTTTAATACCGAGATGGGAGTGGTCACATGGTGGAACTGAAGACGCCGGCCGAGATCGAACGAATGCGGATCACGGGCCAGTTCGTGGGCGAGGTGCTGGGGGAGTTGCGCGAACTCGCCCGCATCGGCGTGAACCTGCTGGAGCTGGAAGCGCACGTGCGCGAACGGATCAAGCAACGCGGCGCGCAATCCTGCTACTGGGACTACTCGCCGTCCTTCGGCCGCGGACCCTTCCGTAACACCGTCTGCCTCTCGGTCAACGACGCTGTCCTGCACGGCCTTCCGTTCGACTACGCCCTGCGCGACGGTGACGTGCTGACCATGGACCTGGCCGTCGGCATCGATGGCTGGGTCGCCGACGCGGCCACCACCATCGTGGTCGGCACCGCTGCGGAAGAAGACCTCCGCCTGATCCGCGCGACCGAGGAAGCGCTCGCCGCCGCGATCGCGGTCGCGGTGCCCGGCAACCACATCGGCGACATCTCCGCCGCGATCTCCGCCGTCGCCCGCGACTACGGCTACCCGGTGAACATGGAATTCGGCGGGCACGGACTGGGCCGCACCATGCACGAGGACCCGCACGTCGCCAACCACGGCCGCCCGGGCCGCGGTTACCGCCTGCGCCCCGGCCTGGCCATCGCCATCGAACCCTGGTTCGCCCGCACCACCGACCGCATCGTCACCGACCCCGACGGCTGGACCCTGCGCTCCGCCGACGGCTCCCGCACCGCCCACTCCGAACACACCGTCGCCATCACCGACGACGGCCCCCAGGTACTGACCAAGGTGGGATGAGTTCCGAATGTCCGAATAACCGACACCCGGATACGCTGACCTCATGACGAACACACTGGGGGCAATCGGCAAGGCCGATTACGTTCTGCTGACCACCTTCCGGAAAGACGGCACCCCCGTCGGCACCCCGGTCTGGGCCGTCGCGAACGCCGACAAGCTCTACGTGTGGACCGTCACCGACAGCTGGAAGGTCAAGCGCCTGCGCCGCAACCCCGACGTCACCGTGCAACCCTGCAACGTCACCGGCAAAACCCGCGGCGAAGTCGTCGCCGGCACCGGCCAGATCCTCGACCAGGCCGGCACCGACCGCGTCCGCAAACTCCTCATGCGCAAATACTGGCTCATGGGCCCCATCACGATCCTCGGCAGCAACCTCCGCCGCGGTAAAAAGGGCACCATCGCCATCGAGATCACCCTCGCCGCTTGACCTAGGTCGCCTGGCTCACCGAGGACATGTGGAAATCGGGGATGCGCAAGGGCGGCATAGCGGTTCGGGTGAACCAGTCTTTCCACTCGCGGGGGAGGGTGGTCTGGGTGGCGCCTGCTTCGGTGACTCGGCGGAGCAGGTCCAGGGGGCTCTCGTTGAAGCGGAAGTTGTTGACCGCGCCGGTGACTTCACCGTTTTCGATGAGGTAGACGCCGTCGCGGGTGAGGCCGGTGAGCAGCAGACTGGCGGGGTCGACCTCGCGGATGTACCAGAGCGTGGTGAGGAGTAAGCCGCGTTCGGTGCGGGCGATCATGTCGTCGAGGGTGGCGTCGGAGCCGCCGGCGAGCAGCAGGTTGCCGCCGGGAACCGTTGCGGTGGCACCGAATTCGGCGGCGGTGGCGCGAGGGTAGACGAGCGACTCGATGACGCCATCGCGTACCCAGTCGACGCGCTCGGCGGACAGTCCGTTGTCGAACACCGACATCGCTTGCGACGACGCGGATGTCGCGACGAACGGACGGTACTCGAGCCCGGCCGCGGTCGGGTCGGAGTACAGCGTCAGCGGAATGTCGGTGAGCCGCTCGCCGATTCGAGTGCCGCCGGCCCGGGAGAACGCGGTGTGCCCTTCGTGCGCGCCGCGCCCCTCCATCTCCCAGTGCAGGTAGATCATGAGATCGGCGACGGTCGAAGGCGGCATGAGGGTTTCGTACCGGCCTGCGGGCAGCTCGACCTTTCGCTTCGCCCAGTCCAGACGCCGGGACAGTTCGGTGAGCAGCCCGGGCACGTCGACATCGGCGAAGTCGCTGGTGCCTACGCCGACCCACGCGCTGGCGAGATCGCTTCCCGCGCCGCGCTTTCCGTTGATCTCCACCGAACCGGTGGGCTGCACGAACCGACGCCGCAGTCCCGTGGAGGTACCGAGCCAGGTGGTGTGCACGGTGTGATGCGCGAACCCGTAGAGCCGATCACTGCCGTCGAATCCGGTGGACAGCCCGCTGGCGAGATCGGTGAACACCTCGATCCCGGTGCTCCCCGGCGCGGCCGCCCAATCGTCAACGGGCGCATCCGGTTCCAGCAGCGGCATCGCGTCCCTGGCGGGTTCGGCGGTGCGCGCCGCCTCCTCGCTGCGCCGCACCACCGCCTCGATCTCGGTGGGATCGACGCTGGTGGACCCGATGGTTCCGACCCGCGCCGAATTCGGCCCGTCCCGGAAGATCGAGACAACGGCCCAGTCCCGCGACACCGACGACCCGTTGGTGGTCATCGAATTCCCGGCCCACCGCAGCGACGCGTCGTGCGCGTCGGTGACGATCACGATCGCCTCATCGGCCCGGGACAGCGCGAGCGCCCGCTCGACGACCTCGCCCGCAGCAATAACGGTCTGCACGGTCACTGGCCCGCCTCCGTCCGCGTGTTGAGAATGTTGATGCCGCGTACCAGCACCGACGGGCACCCGTGACTGACCGCCGCGACCTGCCCGGGTTGCGCCTTGCCGCAATTGAACGCGCCGCCGAGCTGCCAAGTCGACGGTCCGCCAACGGCTTCCATCGCGCCCCAGAAGTCGGTGGTCGTCGCCTGATACGCCACGTCGCGCAGCTGACCGTCCAGCTTCCCGTCCCGAATCCGGAAGAACCGCTGCCCGGTGAACTGGAAGTTGTAGCGCTGCATGTCGATCGACCACGACTTGTCGCCGACGATGTAGATCCCGTTGTCCACCCGCGCGATGAGTTCCGCGGTGCTGGTGTCGTTTTCGGGATCGGGTTGCAGCGAGACGTTCGCCATCCGCTGGATCGGCACGTGGTGCGGGGAGTCCGCGTAGGAGCATCCGTTGGACCGATCGAGGCCGAGCCGCGGCGCGAACACCCGATCGAGCTGGTAGCCGACCAGAATGCCGTCGCGCACCAGGTCCCAGCGCTGCCCGGCGACGCCCTCGTCGTCGTAGCCGACGCTGGCCAGCCCGTGCTCCTGGGTGCGATCACCCGTGACGTGCATGACCGGCGTGCCGTACTTCAGCGTCCCCAGCTTGTCCGGAGTCGCGAACGAGGTACCGGCATAGGCGGATTCGTAGCCGATGGCGCGGTCGTACTCGGTGGCGTGGCCGATGGATTCGTGGATGGTCAACCACAGGTTGGTCGGATCGATCACCAGGTCGGTCGGGCCGGGGGTGACGGTGGGCGCCTTGACCTTCTCGGCGAGCCACTCGGGGATCTGCGCGAGTTCGCCCTGCCAATCCCAGGTTCCGTCGGCGCCGGTGACGAACTCCCACCCGCGCCCGACCGGCGGCGCCAGCGTGCGCATGGTCTCGAACACGCCTGCCGAGGAATCGACCGTGGTCGCCTCGAGGATCGGGTGCAGCCGGACGCGCTGCTGGGTGATCGACGAACCCGCGGTGTCGGCGTAGAAGGTCTGCTCCTTCACCTGCAACACCGACGCGGTCACGTGATCCACCCCGTCGGACCCGGCCAGTCGTCCCGAATAATCCTGGAGCAGGGCGACCTTGTCGCTGGTCGACACGGTGAACGGGTCCAGGTCATAGGCCGAGACCCAGCGCACGTTGTCGTAGATCGGCTCGTCGGCGAGTTGTACCCGCTCGCGGTTGAGCGCGCGCAAGGTCGTCGCCACCGTCACCGCGCTGCGCGCCACCTCGACCGCGGTCTCCGGCGTCAGCGCGGCGTGCGAGGCGAAGCCCCAGGTGCCGTCGACGATCACCCGGACCGCGAAGCCGAGCTCCACGTTGTCGCTGATCGACTCGACCCGCCCGTCGCGCAGCCGGATCGACTGGGTGACCAGCCGATGCACCCGCAGGTCGGCATGTTCGGCGCCCGCCGCCCGCGCCGCGGTCAACGCGGCTTCGGCGAGCGCGGCCAGTGGGAGGTCGAGGAACTCGGCGTCCACATCCTTCGAAGTCGCGATGCTCACCCGGTCCAAACTAGTCGGTTCCGTCGAGCGCGGTTGCGCCCGCCCGCATTACACGCCGTGCGAGTTTGCACCGTCTGCAATCCCGCATGAAATGCCCAGCGGCACAGGGTGAAAGACCCGTGACGGGCCCCGGGAACGGCACGCGCGAAACCGCCGCCTACCGCGTCTGCCTCGCGAAATGCCGTACTGTGCCCGCCGTGCCGCCATCCGCCCTTCGTGACCGCAAACGCGAACGTACCCGCCGAGCCCTGCTCCAGGCAGCCGTAGAGCTTTTCGAGACGAGAGGCTACGAAGAGACCACGGTGGCCGACATCGCCGCGGTGGCCGATGTGGGGACTCGCACCTTCTTCAACTACTTCGCCAGCAAGGAAGAGCTACTTTTTCCGGAGACCGACGAGCGGGTGCGGGCCGCGGTGGCCGCGATCGGCAGCCGGCGACCGGGGGAGCGGCCGGTCGAGGTGCTGCTCCGGGCGTTGCGCGCGGCCGGCGACAATCCCGGTGAGCATCTCGTCGACGATCTGAACGCGCGGATCGCCGCGTTGCGCGCGCAGGTTTCGCGCACGGTGCCGTCGGTGAGTGGCCGGGCCGCGCACGCGCAGCTGGTCGCGCAGCGCGAGATCGCCCGTCAGCTGCACATCGCGTTCCCGAACGAGCTGGACGAGGTCGGCGCCGCGGCGCTGGTCGGTGCGGTCGTCGGCGCGGTGTCGGGCGCGCTGACCGTGTTGTTCCAGCAGCCGATCAACGGCGCGGAGGACGGGGAGCGGCTGCACCGGCGCATCCACGAGACCACCTCGCGGGTGCTGAAGCCGTGGCTGGCCTCGCAGGTCGAGACCCGCGGCTGATCAGCCGAACTGCTGCCAGCCCAGCCGCAGCACCATCCCGATGACCACCACCAGCAACACGACGCGCACGAACTTCGCGCCGTTGCGCAATGCCATGTGCGAGCCGACGATCGCGCCGGCGATGTTGCCGACCGCCATGGCCGCGCCGAGCGCCCAGATGATGTGGCCGGTCGCGCCGAAGAAGATGAGCGCGCCGATATTGGAGCCGCAGTTGATCACCTTCGCCATCGCCGCCGCGCGGACGAACTCGGTGCCGAGCAGAGTGGCGAAGGTGATGATCAGGAAGGTGCCGGTGCCCGGGCCGAGCAGTCCGTCGTAGAGGCCGATCAGGCCCGCGGCCAGCGCGATGGTGAGGATGAACTTGCGCCGCGTCGGCGGGTGCGTGGCCAGGGTGACGCCGATCGACGGCCGCAGCGTGACGAACACCGCGACCGAGACCAGCACCACCATCACGATCGGGACGAACAGCTCGCGATCGATCAAAGACACTGCCGCAGCGCCGATTCCGGCCGTGACCGCCGCGATCGCCGCCGCCGGCAGCAGGACCCGCCAGCGCAGCGGCACTTTCCGGGCGAAGGTCACCACCGAGGCGCCGGTGCCCGCGACCGCGGCCAGCTTGTTGGTGCCGAGCGCGGTCTGCGGCGCGATCGTCGGCGCGACCAGGAACAGCGTCGGCAGAATGATCAATCCGCCGCCCCCGACCACCGCGTCCACCCAGCCCGCGGCCGTCGCCGCGGTCAACAACACCACCCAATCACCGATCTGCACACCGGCCACCCAACCAGACTGGATGTCCGATACCAGACAGCAGTCCAGTATCGCCGCACCACTTCTGATTTCCCGCACCGAAAATCGCATGCAAATTTCGGTGCGGGAACTCAGAAGTGGTGCGGCTGCGTGGGTGTTGTCGCTGGTCGCTTTAGGGTGGTCGACATGCGTCGGTTCAGTTTGTGGCTTCGGGGGAAGCCCATCGTTGCGGATTCGATGCTGGCGCTTGTTTTGCTGGTGCTCGAGGTGCTCGGGCTGACCAATGCGGAGAACAAGGCTGCGGCGGCGGCGATCGGGATCTTCATTCCGTTGCCGATCGTGTTCCGGCGGGTGTATCCGCGGGCGATGGCGGTGGCCACGCTGCTGCTGTCGTTCACCGTGACCGCGGTGCAGTATGTGGTGGACGACGAGAAGGTCGAGCACATCACGCTGTTCAGCCTCGGCATCATGCTGTACACGCTGGTCGCCTATGTCGGGCGGCGCGAGGGGCTGTGGTTCGGGGCGGGGCTGGTGGCCGACAGTGGGCTGTCGACGGCGGCTGGCGTGGTCAGCCCCAGCGATCTCATCTTCACCGCGATGTTCTTCGCCCTGTGCTGGACGCTGGCCGAATTCATCGGCGCGCGACACGCTTACGACACCGAGGTCGCGGCCCGGCTCGCGGTCGCCGACTACGACAAGGAGCGGCGCGCGCACGACGCGGTCTCCGCCGAACGCACCCGCATCGCGCGTGAGTTGCACGACGTGGTCGCGCACGCGGTCAGCGTCATCATCGTGCAGGCCGACGGCGCGCGCTACGCGTTGCGCCGCGACCCCGATGCCGCCGAACAGGCGCTCGGCACGATCGCCGGCACCGGCCGCGAGGCGCTGCGCGAACTGCGCCGGACCGTCGCGCTGCTGCGCACCGAACACGCCGCCGACCAACTGCCGCAGCACGGCACCGCCGGTCTGGCCAAGGTGGTCGAGATGATGCGCGGCACCGGCCTGGCCGTCGAACTGGAACTGACCGGCGAACTGGACGACATCGCCCCCGAGGTCAGCCTCGGCGTGCACCGCATCGTGCAGGAATCGCTCACCAACACCCTGCGCCACGCGGGACCGCACCCGAAGGCGTGGGTGCAGGTCCGTCGGCGCGACACCGACGTCACCATCGACATCACCGACACCGGCGGCGTCCCCCTCGACGAACCCGCCGTCCGCATCAAGGGCGGCGGCATGGGCCTGGTCGGCATGCGCGAACGCATCGCGGTCCTCGGCGGCACCCTGGAAACCGGCCGTTCACCCGACGGTGCCTGGCGCGTCCAAGCCACCATCCCCTTGGAGCCTGGTCTCCCGGAGTAGGCGCTCCGCGCGTGTAGCGCATGTATTTGCCTGGTGCGTACGAAATTGTCGGCTGGTTCGTGCGCGGCTGGCGAAATGGTGCGCGGCGGGCCGGGTGAGGCGCGGGGGCGGGCACGTTAGATTAGGGGCGTGCCGATCACCGTTCTCGTTGTGGATGACCAGGAACTCATGCGTATGGGGCTGAAGATGGTCCTCGGAGCGCACCCGGACATCGAGGTGATCGGGGAGGCGGCGAACGGGGCGGCCGCGGTCAGCCGGGCGGCGGAGTTGCGGCCGGACGTGGTGTTGATGGACGTGCGGATGCCCGTGGTGGACGGGGTCACCGCGACCATGCGGATCGTCGAGGCCGGGCACGGCTGCCGGGTTCTGGTGATGACCACGTTCGATCTCGACGAGCACGCGCTCGGCGCGTTGCGGGCCGGTGCGAGCGGGTTCCTGTTGAAGGACACGCCGCCGGAGGATCTGATCTCCGCTATCCGCAGCGTCGCGGCGGGGGATGCGGTGGTGTCGCCGAAGGTGACCAAGCGGCTGCTGGATCGTCTCATTGCCGAGGATCCGGCGCGGATGCGTGATCCGGGGGTGCTCGATGTGCTCACCGCGCGCGAACGGGAAGTGCTGGAGCAGATCGCCGCTGGTCGTTCGAATGCCGAAATCGCCGAGCAGCTCTACCTTTCCGAGGCGACGGTGAAGACACATGTGGGCCGGGTGCTGACGAAACTCGGTCTGCGCGACCGGGTTCAGGCCGTGGTGCTGGCGTATGAGACCGGGCTGGTCCGTCCCGGCGGCTGAGCTACCGCTCGAGCCAGATCTGAGGTCGCATCCGCTTGGTGCGGCCTCTTTCGTTGATTGGCCAGCCGATAAATCGCCCTGAACAGGGGTTTCTGCACGTTGTGACCCAACGAACATGTTCGTAACGAACATGTTCGTTATAGTGAACTCATGCCGACAGAGCCACAGAAACCGCGTAGCCGCCGTGAACGACCGGCGAAACCCGCGCTGACCCGGCCCGGCATCATCGCGACGGCCATTCGGTTGATGCGGGCCGAAGGTCTGGAGCGAGTCACCATGCGCCGCCTCGCGGCCGAGTTGGATACCGGACCCGCCTCGCTCTACGTGTACGTCCGCAACACCGCCGAACTGCACGCCGCGGTCCTCGACGACATGCTCGCCGCCGTCGATCTCGCTCCGGTCGACGCCCCGGGCGACTGGCAGGGCCGGCTGGTCCAGTTGCTCACCTCGTACACGATGGTGCTCTACGAGAACCCCGGCCTCGGGCAATCCGCGCTGGTCGCCCGCCCGTCCGGCCCCGGCTACCTGAACCTGCTCGAAGCGATCCTCGCGCTGCTGAACCAGGGCGGCCTGCCCGACGACCGCGCGGCCTGGCTCTGCGACGTCCTGTTGCAGTACGCCACCGCGAACGCCGCCGAACACGCCACCCGGGACCGCGGCACCGACCTCGAACGCGACACCGACGCACTCGTCGCCGCCATTCGCACCGCCTCGGCCGAAACCCACCCCAGGATCGCCACTTTGGGCGACGAACTGCTGTCCGGCCCCGGCTCGGACCGCCTCGCCTGGGGCTTCCATCTACTCATCAACGGCGCAGTACACACACCGCGCCCCACCCGTTAGGGGAATGCCATGTCGCAACACCATCCCATCGCCGTGATCGGCGCCGGCCTCAGCGGTCTCGTGCTCGCCCGCATCCTGCACGTGCACGGAATATCAACGGCCGTCTACGAACTCGACGCCGCACCGGACGCCCGCAACCAAGGCGGCATGCTCGACATGCATGTCGAATCGGGTCAGGCCGCACTGCGTGCCGCGGGCCTGTTCCAGGAATTCCGCGCGCTCGTGCATGTCGGCGGCGAGGAAATGCACATCATCGACAAGCACGGCAACGTCCGCATGCAGGCAGACGGCGGCGACGGCGACCGGCCCGAGATCGACCGCAACGACCTGCGTCGCTTGCTGCTGAACTCGTTGCCCGACAATACGATTCGCTGGGGCGCAAAGGTAGTCGACGCGCGTGCCCTGGGCGACGGACGGCACGAAGTCACCCTCGCCGACGGCACCACCTTCACCACCGACCTGCTGATCGGCGCGGACGGCGCCTGGTCCAAGATCCGCCCGCTGCTGTCCACTGCCACCCCGGCCTACACCGGCATCTCCTTCGTCGAGTGCGACTTCCCCGACGCCGCCACCCGGAACCCGGCCGTGGCCGAATTGGCCGGCGGCGGAATGATGTTCGCCCTCGCCGATCGCAAAGGCATGCTCGGCCACCGGGAAACCGACGGTTCCGTGCACACCTACGTCGCCTTCGCCGCGCCGGCGGACTGGCTGGACAGCATCGACTTCACCGATACACCGGCGGCCAAAGCCCAAGTCCTGCAACACTTCCAGGACTGGGACGACCGACTCCGCGCGCTGATCGCCGACGCCGAGGGCCCACTCGTTCCGCGCCTGATCCACGCCCTGCCGATCGGCCACAGCTGGGACCGCGTCCGCGGCGTGACCCTGATCGGCGACGCCGCCCACCTCATGTCACCGTTCGCGGGCGAAGGCGCCAACCTCGCCATGCTCGACGCCGCCGAACTCGCCGCTGCGCTCGTGAACTATCCCGATCTCGAGCAGGCCCTGCGTGCCTACGAAGAACCCCTCTTCCCCCGCAGCGCCGAACTGGCCACCGAATCCGCCGCCAACCAGGACCTGATGTTCGGCCCGGACGCGCTGGACAAGCTGCTGGCCCAGATGAGTTCCTACGGTGAACCGGCGGCCTGAGCAGGATCTCAGCGGGCTCTCAGGCGGATTCGGGAGAAAATTCGCGCCGCCGGGCGTTGCACAGGGTAGATCGTCCGAAAGGATCGCCATGCCCGCCCTAGTATTCGTCCTGTACGTGATCACCGAGATCATCGCACTGGTCGCCGTCGGCCAGTGGCTCGGTGTGATTCCCGCCATCCTGCTGCTGATCGCCGGATCCGCCGCGGGCATGCTGCTGATCGGTTCGCAGGGCCGGCGCGTGTTCGAGCAGTTCCGCCGCGCCGGCCGCGGCGAGATCCCGCCGGGCACCGCGGTCGCCGACGGCGCGCTGGTCGCCGCGGGCGGGTTCCTGATGTTCGTGCCCGGCTTGGTCACCTCGCTGTTCGGCCTGTTGCTGCTGTTGCCGCCGACGCGGATGCTGGTGCGGCCGGTGGTGGCCGCGTTCGCCGCGCGCCGGATCGGCAAGATGGCCGCGGCGATGCCGTATCGCGGCGTGGTGATCGACGGTGGCGAAGTCGTCGACGGTGTCGTCGTGCAGCAGTGGTACGACGACGGCCAGGGCAACGCTCGCCGCGCGATTACCAAGCCATAGTTTCGCTATTACCAACGGGTAGTAAAGGCGCGCGGGCGCGCTAGGGATTCCGTGCGAAACAGGGCTATGGTGGCGCGATGGCCACCGAGCAACTCACCATCACGGTGAGCGAGGAGCTAGCCGCAGCGGTCAAGAAAGCCGCGGCAGCTGCCGGACAGTCGATTTCTGGTTTCACCGCGGCGGCGCTGCGGTTGGAGCTCATCGCCGTCGAAGCAGGTTGTCGGTCCGGCTCGCACCTAGGTGCGAGCCAGTTCGCCGAAGTGATGACGGTGCTGGCGTGCCTTGAGGACACGGCCCCGTATCCGGTATTGAACGGCTGACCTGAAAGCCTGAATCCGGCATACGGCAGACTGGTCTCTCGTGAGAACCCAGTTGCTGATCGGCGGTCGTTTCTACAGTTCCAGTTCCCCCGACGCGACAGCGATGGCGGTGACCGACGGAACCGTGGTGTGGCTGGGCGCCGAGCAACCGGGGCGTGCGCTGCATCCGGATGCCGAGATCATCGAACTGGACGGCGCGTTCGTCGCGCCGGCCTTCGTAGATCCGCACGTGCACGTCACCGCGCTGGGACTGAAACTCACCGGACTCGACCTGTCCGTGGCGCGTTCGCTCGAGCATTGCCTGACGCTGCTGCGCGACTTCGCCGCGGCCCGCCCCGACGGCGCCATCCTCGGTGACGGCTGGGACGAGACCACCTGGCCCGAAGGCCGCCCGCCCACGATCGAAGAGATCGACAAGGCCGCGGGCGGTCGGCACGTGTACCTGTCCCGGGTGGACGCGCACTCGGCCGTGGTGTCCTCGGCCCTGCTCGACGCCATGCCGCAGGTAACCACCGCCGACGGCTACACCCGCGGCGAACCGGTCCGCGCCACCGCGCACCACCTGGTCCGCACCACCGTGCTCGCGGAACTCGATCGGGCACAACGGGATCGAGCCAGAACCGCCGCGCTGGACCACGCCGCCGCGCACGGCATCGTCGCGGTGCACGAATGCGCGGGCCCGGAAATCTCCGGCCGCACCGACATTCGCGAACTGCTCGACTTCCGGCACGGCGTCGAGGTGCGCGCCTACTGGGGCGAGGCGGTCGGCAGCGCTGAGGAAGCCCGCGCCCTGATCGCCGAACTCGGCGTGCACGCGCTCGGCGGCGACCTGTTCGTCGACGGCTCCATCGGCTCCCACACCGCGTGGCTGCGCGACCACTACGCCGACGCACCGGGCACCGGCCGCGCCTACCTCGACGCCGACGCCATCGCCGCGCACGTCCGCGCCTGCACCGAAGCCGGCATCCAGGCCGGCTTCCACGTGATCGGCGACGCCGCCATGGACGCGATCATCGCCGGATTCGACCGGGTGGTCGGCGAATTCGGCGGCCCCGCCGTCGCCGCCCGCGGCCACCGCGTCGAACACGCCGAACTCCTCGACGCCGACCAGATCGCCAAACTGGCCTCCTGGGGTGTAATCGCCAGCGTCCAACCGGGATTCGACGCGGCCTGGGGCGGACCCGACGGCATGTACGCCGCCCGCCTCGGCGCCGACCGTGCCGCCACCCTGAATCCCTTCGCCGCCATGGCCTCCGCGGGCATCTCCCTGGCCATCGGCTCCGACGCCCCGGTCACCCCGCTCGACCCGTGGTCCGCCGTCCGCGCCGCTGCCAACCACCACACCCCCGGCCATTCCCTCTCCCCGCGTGCCGCTTTCGCCGCCGCCACCCGAGGGGCCTGGCGTGCAGGCGGCGTCCGCGACGGCATCGCCGGCACCCTCGTCCCCGGCGCCCCCGCCTCCTACGCCATCTGGGACGCCGACGACCTAGTCGTCGCAGCAGCAGCCGACACCGTCCAACGCTGGTCCACCGACCCCCGCTCCCGCGTCCCCGGACTCCCTCCGCTGACACCGGATTCAGCCCTGCCTGCTTGCCTGCGCACCGTCCACCGGGGAACCACCATCTATGAAGCGTGACCGCTCCGCCCAGCTGCCTGGGGTGCGTCGCGAACCTCCGGCCTTCGGCAATGTTCCGACGGGACGCGAGTGGGCCATTGCGGACACTGGTGGGCAGGCCGCAGCACGCCCGAACGAAAACAGCGGAGGGTTGACCGCGTGGGTGTCGGACTTACCGCGGCATAGCGATGCGACCGAATTCGTCGGTGCGACAACGGTCATCGTCAGCGCTGGTTCGACGGACCTCGGGGAAGCCAGTGCTGGTGGGCACGCCGATGGAAGCTCGAGCGAGGGCCGTGCGGGGTTGAGCGCGTGGGCGCGGGATATACCGCGGCACAGCGGTGCGGCCGAATTCGTCAGCGTGACACCGGTCGTCGTCGGCGATGTGTCGATGGGCCGTGCGGCGGCCGTTGTGAGTGCTGGTGGACAAGCCGAGAGCTCGGGCGAAGGCCGTGCAGAGTTGAGCGCGTGGGCGCGGGACTTATCGCAGGGTAGTGGTGCGGCCAAATTCCTGGTCGTCGTCGGCGGAGTGTCGACCAGTCGTGTGTGGACCATTTCGGGCGGCGATAGGCGTTCGGGAGCGGCATCGATGCGAGGGCGAGTTGGGCTGCGCGGCTATCGAATTCGCCGGGATCGGCGTGACATTGCAACACCGGGGAATCGCGGCGGACGCCGCTCTATCGCATGGGAAGGCGACCACTCGTGGTGCGTGAACGACTCTCGGCTGTGGTGAGCCGGTATCCGGTGCTGTGGCGATCTGTCGCGGCGATTGTGGCCGGGCTCTTGCTGTTCGGGAGTTTCCCGCCGCGGCCGTGGTGGTTCCTTGCGCCAGTGGGGATTACGGTACTCACGCTGATCGTGCGGGACTGCGGGCGGTTGCGCAGTGGGTTCGGGTATGGATTCCTAGCTGGGCTGGCGTTTTTCGTTCCGTTGTTGCCGTGGACCGGGATCTATGTCGGGCCGGTACCGTGGCTGGCGTTGTCCACGGTATGCGCGGTGTACATCGGGCTGTTCGGGCTGATGTCGCGGCTGGTGGGCCGGTTGCCCGGTTGGCCGCTGTGGGTGGCTTTGGCGTGGGCGACGGCCGAATGGGTGCGGTCGAGTTTTCCGTTCGGCGGATTTCCGTGGGGCCGTTTGGCATTCGGGCAAGCCGACGGATGGTTCCTCTCGCTGGCCTCGATCGGTGGCGCACCGATGGTCAGTTTCGCCGTGGCGCTCACCGGAACCGGTGCGGCGGCACTGATTCTGGCCGTGCGATCGGCGCGCGCGGGTGCGTCCGCGACTACGCCAGTCAGCTCGGATGGCGTCGGCCAGAAGCCGCACGGTGCCGCTTCGACGGAAGACGCATCGATGCGGGGTAGCGCCGCCGAGAGTGTGGACAACCCCTCGGCAGCGGCCGATCGCGATTCATCGGATGCGCGTCGCGCCGTGGCCGATCAACGGCGCGCGTCCACTCCGCGAACCGCGTTCGCCACCGCCGCAGCGGCTTTGATCATCATGCCGATCGCCGGTCTGCTCCTGAGCACGACGCTGCCCGACCCGGACCAGGGCGACCGCACGATCACCGTCGCCGCGATCCAGGGCAGCGTTCCGCGTCTCGGTCTCGACTTCAATGCTCAACGCCGTGCCGTCCTGGACAACCACGTCCGCCGCACCAAGGAACTGGCCCGCGCGGTGGAAGCGGGCCAGGCGAAGAAGCCGGATGTGGTGATCTGGCCGGAGAATTCGTCCGATATCGATCCCCTGCGCAACGCCGACGCCGCCGCGATCATCACCGAGGCTTCCGAGCAGATCGGCGCGCCCATCCTGGTCGGTGCGGTGCTGGTGAACAGCGATCGCACCACCACCAACTCCGTCATCGTCTGGAACGGCGCGGCGGGTCCGGGGGAGCGGCACGACAAGAAGATCATCCAGCCGTTCGGCGAGTACCTGCCGATGCGCTCCTTCTTCCGCCTGTTCTCCGAATACGCCGATCGCGCCGGATATTTCGTGCCCGGCCACGGCGACGGCGTGGTGCGCGCCGACGGCGTCGACATCGGCGTCGCGACCTGCTACGAGGTCGCCTTCGACCGCGCCTTCGAGGACGCGATGCGCGCGGGCGCCCAGCTGCTCACCGTGCCGACGAACAACGCGACCTTCGGCGACAGCGAGATGACCTATCAGCAGCTGGCCATGTCCCGGATCCGGGCGGTCGAACACGGCCGCGCCCTCGTCGTCGCGGCCACCTCCGGGGTGAGTGCGATCATCGCCGCCGACGGCAGCGTGGAGCAGGAGACGCCGCAGTTCATCCCCGCCGCTTTGGTCGCCGATCTGCCCCTGCGAACCAGCAACACCGTCGCGACTCGGGTCGGTCCGGCGCCGGAGCGCGTCTTCGTCGCGCTGACCGTCGCAGCGTTGGTGGCCGGGGTGGTGGTCCGGCGTCGGCGCTCTCGAACCGAGGAGACGACCGACCGGAACGCCGAGATCGGACAATCCGTCTCCTGACGGCGGCGATACCAGACCGGACACCCGGTATTTTCTGTGGCATCTGTAGCCGAATTGTGATGTAGCGCAATATTCGCCGAGTCGCGTGGGGTACGCGGGCGTTTTCTTGTCGCGTCACCTATCTTCCTGGCGTTTCCCTCGTGCAATGCGCCCAAATCGCCCAGTTCGCGACGATGTAGCTGCCAAAATCACGACCCGCCAACGGCGTTGGATGTGAAACAAATCCAACTCGTCGGCAATCCGCCCGTTCTAACGCTCCGAATCTAAAGGCGTAGATCACGTCCGTGGTCGGCGCCTGCGCGCCGGCCGTGTGGCGATGCACGTGGAGTTGCTTCAACAGCTGCGGAACGGAGTGATTGATGAGTTCATTGGCCACGGATCGCGTCGACCAATGTTCATCCGGCGAATTTTCGGCACAACCGTTCGTTTTGTCGCCGGCGCAAACGGCGCTCTGGTACGCGCAGCGGATTCGCCCGGATGTGCCCTTGACCATCGCCCAGTACGTGGAGATCCACGGCGACCTGGATGTCGGGCGGCTGCTCTACGCCATCGAACGGTTCGGCGCGGAGACCCAGGTCGGGCAGGTGCGCCTGCGCGAGATCGACGGAATCCCGCATCAGCTGGTCGATTCCACCCGCAGGCCCGGCTGGGCGCGGGTCGATCTGCGCCACGAGGCCGACCCGCACGCGGCGGCGATGCGCTGGATGCACGAGCACGCCAGCACACCGACCGATCTGGAACGCGACCCGCTCAGCACGAATGTGGTGCTGCGGACCGGGGATTCGGACTACATCTGGTACGCCCGTGCCCATCACATCGTGATCGACGGCTACGGCGCGATGAACGCGCTCACCCGCACCGCCGAGATCTACACCGCCCTGGAGAACCACACCGAGCCGGTCGCTTCCCGGGCGATGCCGCTCACCGAGATCTACGCCGACGAGGTGCGCTACCGCGACACCAGCCGGTTCCGCGCGGACCGCGACTACTGGCTCGAGCAGCTGGCCGGAGCCGGCGAGCCGATGAGCCTCAGCGGCGTCACCGTCACCGCGGCCAGCCACGACGTGGGCCGGCGCACCGCCACCGCGGTGCTCGACGACCGCGCCCAGTCCGCGGTGGACACCGCGACCGCCGAGTTCGGCACCGCCAACTCGGCGCTGTTCGTCGCGGCGCTGGGCGCGTATGTGCGCTCGGTGACCGGCAATCCGGATGTCGTGCTCAGCCTGCCGGTCTCCGCGCGCACCACGGTCTCGCTGCGCCGCTCCGCGGGCGTGATCTCCAACGTGGTGCCGATCCGGTTGCGGTTCACCCCCGAGACCACCGTCGCCGACGTGGTCAAGGCCGCCGAACTCCAGATCACCGGCGCGCTGCGCCACCAGCGCTACCGCCACGACGACATCCGCCGCGACTGTGGCTACTCCCGCGACGCCCGCGGCTTCTTCGGCCCGATGGTCAACATCATGCTGTTCCACAACGAGCTGAAGTTCGGCAACCTGGTCGGCTCGCTCAACGTGCTGGCCACCGGTCCCGTCGAGGACCTGTCGGTCAACCTGTACAACGGCGTCGGCAACCGCATCCACGTCGACTTCGAGGCCAACCCGCGGCTCTACAGCGAGACCGAGGTGACCACCCACCACGACCGCTACCTCGATTTCCTCACCCGCTTCCTGACCGCCGCGCCGGACACCCGCGCGGAGACGCTCACCGCCATCACCGCGGCCGAACGCACCCGGGTCCTGCACGACTGGAACGCGACCGAGACCCCGCCGCACACCGGCACCCTCGCGAGCCTGTTCGCCGAGCGCGTCGCGAGCTGCCCCGACACCATCGCCCTCGAATTCGGCGACGAGGCACTGGCCCTCCCGTCGCCCGACCACCACCCCTCGATGAGTCCCTGCGGGACGCTGACATATCGCGAACTCGACGACCGCGCGAACCGCCTCGCCCGCCTGCTCATCACCCGCGGCGCGGGCCCGGAGCGGGTGGTCGCGCTGTGCCTGCGCCGCAGCCTCGATCTCGTCGTCGGCATGTACGCGATCGTCAAGACGGGCGCGGCCTACCTGCCGCTGGATCCCGAGCATCCGGCCGAGCGGATCGAGCAGATCGTGCGCCAGGCGGCACCGGTCTGCGTGCTGACCGCCGACCGCGACGAGCTCACCCTGCCGGTGAACCGGCTCGCCGTCGACACCGTCGACCTGTCCGGCCACTCCGGCGCCCCGATCACCGACGCCGACCGCACCTGCGCGCTGCGCGCCGACCACCTCGCCTACGTGATCTTCACCTCCGGCTCGACCGGCAAGCCGAAGGGCGTCGGCGTCACGCACGCCGCGATCGTCAACCGGCTGCGCTGGATGCAGCACGAATACCCGCTCGACCACACCGACGCGGTCTTGCAGAAGACCCCGGCCACCTTCGACGTGTCGGTCTGGGAGTTCTTCTGGCCCTTGCAGATCGGTGCGCGCCTGGTCGTCGCCGAGCACGACGGCCACCGCGACCCCGGCTACCTCGCCCGGCTGATCACCGAAAAGCGGATCACCACGGCGCATTTCGTGCCGTCCATGCTGTCGGTCTTCGTCACCGACACCGACGTGCGCGGCTGCACCGCACTGCGCCAGGTGTTCTGCAGCGGCGAAGCACTGCCCGCCGCGACGGTCCGCGACTTCCATGCCGCGTTGCACGCCCCCGCCTTGCACAACCTGTACGGCCCGACCGAGGCCGCGGTCGACGTCACCTACTGGCCGTGCCCGGCCGATCCGACGAGCGTGCCGATCGGCTCGCCGGTGTGGAATACCCAGACCTACGTGCTGGATTCGCACCTGCGCCCGGTTCCGCCCGGCGTCGTGGGTGAGCTGTACCTGGCCGGTGTGCAACTGGCTCGCGGCTACCTCGGCCAGCCGAGGCTGACCGCGGATCGCTTCGTGGCCAACCCCTTTGCGCCCGGCGTCCGCATGTACCGCACCGGCGACCTGGCTCGCTGGCAGCTCGCGACCGGCCGCCCCGGCGTGCTGGAATACATGGGCCGCAGCGACTTCCAGGTCAAGATCCGCGGCCTGCGCATCGAGCTCGGCGAGATCGAGGCGGCGCTGCTGGCCGACGATCGGGTGGCCAGGGCGGTCTGCGTGGCCCACACCGGACGCAACGGCGACGAACTGGTCGCCTACGTCGTCGCGGTGCCCGACGCCGAGGAGTACCGCCCGGCGGTGCCCTCGGCCGGCGCCCCGCACCCGGTGTCCCGGATCGACACGGCCGCCCTGCTGAACACGCTGCGCCGCACCCTGCCCGCCTACATGGTGCCGTCCGCGCTGATGGAACTCGACGAGCTGCCGCTCAGCGCCAACGGCAAGATCGACCGCAAGGCGCTGCCCGCGCCCGCGGTGGGCGCCCGCTCGAACAACAGATCGACGGCCGAGCCGCGCACCGAGGTGGAGCGCGTGCTCGCCCGCATCTTCGCCGAGGTGCTCGGCACCGACGACATCGGCGTCGAGGACAGCTTCTTCGACCTCGGCGGCAACTCGCTCATCGCCGCCCGCGCGGTGGCCAGGATCAACGCCGCCCTCGGCACCGGACTGACCATCCGCGACCTGTTCGAGGCGTCCACCATCGCCGCGCTCACCCAGTGCTTCGCCACCCACACCACCGACGTCGCCTCGCCGAAACTCGTTGCGGCCGAACGCCCGGAGCGGATTCCGCTCTCGCTCGCCCAGCAGCGGCTGTGGATCCTCAACCGATTCGCCGAACACGCGGCCGCCTACAACATGCCGCTGGCCGTGCGGATCGAGGGTGCGCTCGACGTCGAGGCGCTGCGCGCCGGCCTGGTCGACGTGATCGAACGGCACGAGAGCCTGCGCACCACCTTCCCGGAGTTCGCGGACGGTCCGTGCCAGCTGATCCACCCGGCCGCCGAGATCCCGCTCACCCTCGATCCGATCGACGCCACCGGCGCGGACGTGGCCGCGCTGGCCACCGAATTCGCCGGGTACGGTTTCGATCTGCGCATCCAGGCCCCGGTCCGGGTGGCGCTCTACACCACCGGACCGGACAGCTGGGTCTTCCTGCTGGTGCTGCACCACATCTGCGGTGACGGCTGGTCGATCGCCCCGCTGGCCAGGGACCTGATGACCGCGGTGTCCGCGCGCACCGAGGGCGGCGCACCGCAGTGGACCCCGCTGCCGGTGCAGTACGCGGACTTCGCGCTGTGGCAGCGCGAGCTGCTCGGCAACGAATCCGATCCGGCCAGCGCGCTGAGTGGTCAACTGACGCACTGGCGTTCGGCGCTGGCCGGGCTGCCCGACCAGCTCGACTTGCCGCTGGACCGCCCGCGCCCGCTGCGCCGCGCCACCACCGGCGGCCGGGTCGAATTCACCATCGCCCCGGAAATCCGCCGCGCCGCAGGCGAACTGGCCGCCACCCGGGGCGTGAGCATGTTCATGGTGCTGCACGCCGCGCTGGCCACGCTGCTGTCCCGGTTGTGCGCGAGCACCGACATCGCCATCGGCACGCCGATCGCGGGCCGCTCCGATCCGGCGCTGGACGAGCTGGTCGGCATGTTCGTCAACACGCTGGTGCTGCGCACCGAGGTCGATCCCGCCGCCGGCTTCGACCGCATGCTCGATGTGGCCCGCGAGACCGATCTCAACGCCTTCGCCAACGCCGATGTGCCGTTCGAGCGGCTGGTCGAGGTGGTCAACCCGGAGCGCTCCGCCGCCCGGCATCCGCTGTTCCAGGTGATGCTGTCCTACGATCGCGCGCCCGACCTGCGGGTCGAGCTGTCCGGCGTGCAGGCCGAGGTGCTGCCGATCGTCTCCGACATCGCCAAGTTCGACCTGCAACTGGTCGTGCACGACGACACCTCCGACGGTCCGCTGACCGCCGAATTCGGCTATGCCACCGATATTTTCGACAGCTCGACGGTCGAGTCGTTCGCCCGCCGGTTCGTCGCCGTGCTGAACGCGGTGGTCGCCGCGCCGAGCATGCCGATCGGCGATCTGACCATCCTGGACCGCCGCGAACTCGCCAACCTGGTGCCGATCGCGGGTTCCCCGGCCGAGCCGTTCAACACCCTGGCCCGGCTGCTCACCGACACCGCCGAGCGGCTGCCGGACGCGATCGCGGTGCGCTACCTCGGCATCGACACCAGCTACCGCGAGCTCGACGAGACGTCGAACAAGCTGGCCCGCGCGCTGATCGAGCACGGCGCGGGCCCCGAGGTGGTCGTCGCCATCGCGCTGCCCCGCGGCCTGGACGCCATCACCGCGGTCTGGGCGGTCGCGAAAACCGGTGCGGCGTATGTGCCGATCGATCCGGGCTACCCGGGCGAGCGGATCGCGCACATGATCACCGACTCCGGCGCGCTGCTCGGCCTGACCGACGCGGAATGCCTTGCGGCCATGCCGGAATGGCCCGCGCCGCGCGGCAGGCACCGCAAGCATCAGGTCGACTGGCTGGTGCTCGGTTCCGACGAACTGGCCGCCGAATGCGTTGCCTACTCGACCGATCCCATCACCGATGCCGACCGGCACCATCCGCTGTGCACGGTGCACCCGGCGTACCTGATCTACACCTCGGGTTCGACCGGCACCCCGAAGGCGGTGATCATCACCCACGCCGGGCTCGCGTCCCTGGCGCACGAGCAGATGCACCTGTTCGGCGTCTCGGATTCGGCTCGGACACTGCACTTCTCGTCGCCGAGCTTCGACGCGTCGGTGCTGGAACTGCTGCTCGGTTTCGCCGCGGGCGCGACCATCGTCGTGGCTCCGGCCGGCCTCTACGGCGGCACCGAACTCGCCGCGTTCCTGCGCGACGAACGAGTCACCCACGCGTTCGTCACCCCCGCCGCGCTGGCCACCGTGCCGACCGCGGGGCTCGACGAGCTCGAGGCGGTCATCGTCGGTGGCGAGGCGTGCTCGGAGGAACTGGTCGAGACCTGGTCGGTCCAGCACCGCATGCACAACATGTACGGCCCGTCCGAGGCGACCGTCGCGGCCACCGCCACCGGTCCGATGGTGCCGGGCCGCCCGGTGCCGCTGGGCAGGCCGATCCGCGGCATGCGGCTGTTCGTGCTGGACGGGCGGCTGCATCCGGTGCCGCCGGGCACGCCGGGCGAGCTGTACCTGTCCGGCCCCGGCCTGGCGCGCGGCTATCACGGCCGATACGGCCTTACCGCGCAACGGTTCCCGGCCAACCCGCACGGCCGGCGCGGCGAGCGCATGTACCGCACCGGCGACCTGGTGGTCGTCGAAACCGGCGGACAGTTGCGCTTCCTCGGCCGGGCCGACGATCAGATCAAGATCCGCGGGTTCCGCATCGAACTGCGCGAGATCGACCACGTGCTGCGCGAGCATCCGGGCGTGAGCTTCGCGCTGACCATCGTGCACACCGACGAGCAGGGCCAGCCGCGGCTCGCCTCGTATGTCACCGCGGACCAGCCGGTGGAGGCCGCGGCGATCATCGAGACCGCGCGGCAGCGGCTGCCCGGATACATGGTGCCCGCCTCGGTCATCGTGCTGGACGAGCTGCCGGTCACGCCGGCGGGCAAGCTGGATCGAAAGGCGTTCCCGGAACCCGTTTTCGCCGCTCTCGGTTCGTCGCGCGCGCCGGGCACCGATCTGGAGTTGCGCGTCGCGGGCGTGTTCGGCGACATCCTCGGCCGCCCGATCACCGGCGCGGAGGACAGCTTCTTCGACGTCGGCGGTAACTCGCTGCTTGCCACCCGGCTCGCCGCGGCGCTGCACGCGGAGTTCGGGGTGGACCTGCCGGTACGGGTGATCTTCGAGGCGCCCACCATCGCCGGCGTCGCCGAGCGGCTCACGGAAGCGCCCCGGACGCAGCGGTTGGCGCTGGCTGTGCAGACCACGCGTCCGGGACGCATTCCATTGTCGCTGCCGCAGCAGCGACTGTGGTTCCTCAATCGATATTCTCCCGAATCGAGCGCATATAACATCGCTTTCGTTATCCGAATCGCGGGTGATCTGGATGTCGCGGCCCTGCGGGCGGCGCTCACCGACGTGGTCGAGCGGCACGAGGTGTTGCGCACGGTCTTTCCGGAGGACAACAACGGGGCCCAGCAGTCGGTGCTGCCGACCTCGCGCGCGCTGCCGACGATCGATCCGATCGACATCGACGACGCGGGCGCGGCGGCCGCACTGCGCACCCTCGCGCACACCGGCTTCGATCTCGTGCGCGATACTCCGCTGCGAACGACGTTGCTGCGCACCGGATCCGAGCGCTACCTGCTCGGCATCGTGGTGCACCACATCGCCGCCGACGGCTGGTCGCTCGGCCCGCTGACCCGGGACCTGGCCGCCGCGTACGTGGCGCGGCACGAGAGCGCCGCACCCGCCTGGGCGCCACTTCCGGTGCAGTACGCCGACTTCGGGCTCTGGCAGCGCGCCGTCCTCGGCGACGAGAACGACCCGGGCAGCCTCGCGGGCAACCAGCTGGCCTACTGGCGCACCGCGCTGGCGGACCTGCCCGACGAACTGCCCCTGCCCTACGATCGGCCGCGCCCCGCGGAACCGACGCAGCGGGCGGGCACGGTGAAATTCACGGTGCCAGAACCTGTCCAGCGCGCGCTGGCCGACCTGGGCAAAGAGCAGGGCGTCAGCATGTTCATGGTGCTGCGCTCGGCGCTTGCCGTGCTGTTGCGCACCGTGACCGGCGGCCGCGACATCGTGATCGGCACGCCGGTCGCGGGTCGCACCGACACCAAGCTCGACGAGCTGGTCGGCATGTTCGTCAACACGCTGGTGCTGCGTTCGGACGTCGATCCGGACCGCACCTTCGCGGGCCTGCTGCGCGCCGATCGGGACACCGAGCTGGCCGCGATGGCGCACGCGGACATCCCGTTCGAGCGCATCGTCGAGGAATTGGGCCGCGAGGCACGCAGTTTCGGCCGCCATCCGCTGTTCCAGGTGGCGTTGAGCGTGCAGGACGGACCCGTCCCGGTGCTGGAACTGCCGGATCTGGCGTTGCGCGCCGAGGAACTCGACATCGCGCTGGCCAAGTTCGACCTGGAGCTGCGGGTCGCGCACATCGGCTGCGACGCCGGGCCGGGCGAACCCGGTCAAGCCTTCGAATTCGTTTACGCCGCCGAGCTTTTCGACGAGTCGACGATCCACACCCTGGCCGACCGGTTCCTCCGGGTGCTCGCGGCGGTCACCGCCGATCCGCGAGTCCTGGTGCGCGACATCGACGCTCGCACCGAGCGGGAGCGGCGCCTGTTCGCCCCGGCGACCGGCGGCGCGACCATGCCGCAGTGCACGTTGTCCGCGTACTTCACCGCCACCGCGCACATGCATCCGCAGCGCACCGCGGTGCAGTCGGGCACGACAACGCTGACCTACGCGGAAGTGGATCGCCGCTCGAATCGGCTGGCCCGGGCCCTGCTCGCGCGGGACATCGGCATCGGCGACCGGGTCGCGCTGGGACTCACCCGATCCGTCGAGTCCGTCGTCACGCTGCTCGCGGTGGTCAAGTCCGGCGCCGCGTTCGTGCCGGTCGACCCGAACTACCCGGCCGACCGAATCCGGCACATGCTCAGCGACGCGGGCTGCTGGGTCGGCGTCACCGTCACCGAGCACGCCGACCGGCTGTACGCGGCCGCCCTCGACGGCCCGTCGACCGACTGGCTGCTGCTCGACGAACCCGGCTTCGTCACCGAACTCGACACCTACGACGACGCACTGGTCGACGATCTCGACCGGCTGTGCACCATCGAGGCCGCCGATCTCGCGTACCTGATCTACACCTCCGGCTCCACCGGAAAGCCCAAGGGCGTCGCGGTCACCCACGCCGGACTGTCCAACTTCGCCGACGAGCTGCGCGACCGCATGCGGGTCGACCGCGAGTCGCGCACGCTGCACTTCTCCTCGCCGAGCTTCGACGCGGCCATGCTCGACCTGCTGCTCGCGGTGGGTTCCGGCGCGGCCATGGTGATCTGCCCGCCGGAGGTCTACGGCGGCGACGAGCTGGCCGCGCTGCTGGAACGGGAGCGGATCACCCACACCTTCCTGACCCCGGCCGCGCTGTCCACCATCGACCACGAACGCTGGCCGTTGCCGCACCTGCGGGCGCTGATGGTCGGCGGCGAGGCGTGCGCGCCCGACCTGGTGGCCCGCTGGGCGCCGGGACGGGCCATGTTCAACGGGTACGGGCCGACCGAGACGACCGTCGTCGCCACCATCGCGACGCTGACCGCGGACCGGCCGGTCACCATCGGCACCCTGGTCCGCGGCGCGCGGGCGCTGGTATTGGACGAGCGGTTGCGTCCGGTGCCGGTCGGCGTGCCCGGCGATCTGTACCTCGGCGGACACGGCGTGGCGCGCGGGTACTTCGACCGATTCGGGCTCACCGCACTGCGTTTCGTCGCCGACCCGTACGGACCGGCGGGCGCCCGGCTGTACCGCACCGGTGACGTGGTGCGCTGGAACGGGGCCGGCGAACTCTGCTACCTCGGCCGCAGCGACCATCAGGTGAAGGTGCGCGGCTTCCGCATCGAGCTCGGCGAGATCACCGCCGCGCTCGGCGAGCATCCCGGAGTGCGGTTCGCGCACACCGAGGTTCGCCAGATCGCGGGCGCGGATCGGATCGTGTCCTTCGTCCAAGCCGCCGACGAGCACGCGGGTGTGGATGTGGAGGCGGTGCGCGCCCATCTGGGCGCGCAGTTGCCGTCGCACATGGTGCCCACGAGTATCACTGTGCTGGAACAGATTCCGCTCACCCCGGTCGGCAAGCTGGACACCGCCGCGCTGCCCGAACCGCAGCTCGTCGCCGACGTCGCCGCGCGGGCGCCGCGGACCGAGTCCGAACGGCTGGTCGCCCGGGTGATGGCGGATCTGGTCGGCGTCGATGCGGTCAACGCCGACGACAGCTTCTTCGACATCGGCGGAAACTCGCTGCTGGCAACGCAACTCGTCGCCCGGCTGGCCGCGGCGACGAATATCCGCCTCGAAGTGCGCACCGTGTTCGCCGCGCCGAAGGTGGCCGCGCTCGCCGCGCTGCTCGACTCCGGCCCGGCCGGCGCGGACGCGCGTCCGGCGCTGGTGCGCCGCCACCGGCCCGAGCGGATTCCGTTGTCGGCGGCCCAGCGCCGGCTGTGGTTCCTCAACCGGTTCAACGGATCCGGCGACGCGGCCGAGCAGACGGCGGGCGCCTACAACGTGCCGGTCGTGCTGCGGATGAACGGCAAGCTCGACGTCGACGCGCTGGTCATGGCGCTGCACGCGGTGCAGGCCAGGCACGAGACCCTGCGGACGGTGTTCCCCGAGACCAACGGCGAACCGGCCCAGCAGGTGCTCGATCTGGCCGCCGCGGCAATCACGCTGTTCGTCGCGACGGTCACCCCGGCCGAGGTGGACGATGCCGTACGCCGGTTCGCCGCACCGGGATTCGACCTCGCGGGCATGGTGCCGATCCGGGCCGCGCTGATCTCGGTCTCGCCCGACGGCGACACCGGCGTGCAGAACCCGGCCGAGGTGTCCGACGAGCACGTGCTGGTCCTGGTGGTGCACCACATCGCCATGGACGGCTGGTCGCTCGAGCCGATGGCGCTCGACGTGGCCACCGCCTACCGGGCGGCCTGCGCCGGACGGACGCCGGAGTGGTCCGAGCTCACCGTCCAGTACGCGGATTACACGCTGTGGCAACAGGACACGCTCGGCGCCGAGAACGACGCCGACTCGGTGCTGAGCCGGCAGCTCGCCTACTGGCGGCGCACCCTGGACGGCAGCCCCGAACTGCTCACCGTGCCCGCCGACCGGCGGCGTCCGCCGCTGCCGTCCTACCGCGGCGGACTGGTCGAATGCGCGGTCGACGCGGCGACCCACCGGGAGCTGCACACCGTCGCGACCAGCAACAACGTCAGCATGTTCATGGTGCTGCACGCCGCCTTGGCGGTGCTGCTGCACCGGATGACCGCGACCGACGACATCACCGTCGGCACGCCCATCGCCGGGCGCGGGCACCCCGCGCTGGACCGGCTGATCGGCATGTTCGTCAACACGCTGGTGCTGCGCACCCGGATCGATCCGGACGCCAGGTTCACCGACCTGCTGCACACCGTCCGCGACACCGACCTGGACGCGTTCGCGCACGCCGACGTGCCGTTCGAGCGGCTCGTCGAGGTGCTGAATCCGGCTCGCTCGCAAGCACATCACCCGATGTTCCAGGTGATGCTCTCGGTGCAGAACCAGCCGGTGCGCGGCCTCGATCTGCCCGATCTGCGGATCGAGGCCGCCGATGTGGACACCGGGATCGCCAAGTTCGACCTGCAATTCACCCTCACCGAATCGCAGACGCCGGAACGCGATCCGGCCGGCATCACGCTGTCGGTGAACTACGCGAGCGATCTGTTCGACGAGCAGACCGCGCTGCTGCTGGGCACGCGACTGGTCCGGCTGCTCACCGCCGTCGCCACGAATCCGACCACCGCGGTGGGGGACCTGGAGCTGCTCGATCCCGCCGAATGGTCCGGGCTGGCTCCGGTGCGCGGTGCGGAGGCCGATCGTCCGGTCGCCTTCGCGGAGGTGTTCGAGGCGGCGGTGAACGTCGACCGCAAGGCGATCGCGTTGCGCACGCACGACACTCAGGTCAGCTACGACGCGCTCGACCGGTGGACGAACCGGCTGGCGCGGGTGCTGATCGGGCGCGGCGTCGGGCCGGAAACGCTGGTGGCGCTGGGCATTCCGCGCTCGGTCGAATCGGTGGCGACGGTGCTCGCGGTGGCCAAGGCCGGCGCCGCGTTCGTGCCCGTCGACCCGCTGTACCCGGCCCACCGGATCGAGCACATGCTGTCGGATTCCGGTGCGGCACTGGGCATCACGCTCGGCGACTACCGTGCCGAGCTGCCCGGCGGCGTCGAGTGGATCGTGCTGGACGACGTGCGCTTCCGCGGGCTGGTGCTCGACTCGTCCGACGCGCCGATCGCCGCCGCGGAGCGCAACGCACCGCTGCGGATGGACAACCCGGCCTACGTGATCTACACCTCCGGCTCGACCGGCACGCCGAAGGGCGTGGTGGTCACCCACGGTGGCCTGTCCAACTTCGCCGCCGAGACCGCGCAGCGCTTCGACGTCCGGCCGGGTAGCCGCGTATTGCATTTCGCGACACCGAGTTTCGACGCGGCGATGCTCGACCTGCTGTTCGCACTCGGCGGCGCGGCGACCCTGGTGATCACGCCGCCCGGCGTGGTCGGCGGGGACGATCTGGGCCGGGTGTTCATCGACGAGCGGATCACGCACGCGTTCATCACCACCTCCGCGCTCGGCACGGTCGACCCGTCCGGGGTCACCGAGCTGCGGCACGTGCTGGTCGGCGGCGAGGCGCTGCCGCCGGATCTGGTCACCCGCTGGGCGCCGAACCGCAACCTGTACAACGTGTACGGGCCCACCGAGACGACCATCGTCACGGTGATCGGCCAGCCCCTGACACCGGGTGGTCCGATCACCATCGGCGGCCCGATCCGCGGGGTCAGCGCGACCATCCTGGACACGCGCCTGCACCCCGCACCGGTCGGCGTCACCGGCGAGCTGCATCTGTCCGGTGCCGCGCTGGCTCGGGGCTATCACAATCGGCCGGGTCTCACGGCGCAGCGGTTCGTCGCGAACCCGTACGGCAAGCCGGGAGAGCGAATGTACCGCACCGGCGACCTCGTGCGCTGGTGGTCCGGGACGGGTTCGCTGGCCGCGGGGCGCAGCACGGGCTCCGGACGCGAGATCGAGTACGTCGGCCGCACCGACCATCAGGTCAAGATCCGTGGCTTCCGTATCGAACTCGGCGAGATCGACGCGGCGCTGTCCAGGCACGGCGCGGTCGAGTTCGCCACCACCATCGGGCATCGCACACCGGCCGGAACCACCGCGCTGGTGTCGTATGTGAAGGCGCGCAACGGGGTCACCGCGGCCGAGCTGACCGAGCACGTGGCCGAGCTGGTGCCGAATTACATGGTGCCGCAATCGATCATGCTGCTCGATCGGGTGCCGCTCAGCCCGGTCGGCAAGCTGGACCGAAAGGCGTTGCCGGAACCGGTGTTCGCCGCCGCCGAGGGCTACCGGGCGCCGTCCACGCCGACCGAGTCGGCGCTGTGCGCGGCGTTCGCCGCGGTGCTCGGCCTGGAATCGGTGGGTGCCGACGACGGGTTCTTCGAGCTCGGCGGCAACTCGCTGCTGGCCACGAAAGTGGTTGCGCAGGTGCGGGCCAACGGTCTGGACCTGCCGGTGCAGCTGATGTTCGGCGAGGCGACCCCGGCCGCCATCGCCGCCCGGCTCGACGGTGCCGGCGCGGGCATCGCGGCGGCGCTGGGTCCGGTGCTGCCCATCCGTCCCAATGGTGCTGCGGCGCCGCTGTTCTGCATCCATCCCGCGATCGGGCTGGCCTGGTGCTACTCGGGTCTGCTCGCGCACCTCGCGCCGGACCGTCCGGTGTACGGGTTGCAGGCGCCGCACGTCGCGGGGGAGGACGGCTTCGCCTCTATCGCCGAGGCCGCCGGACAGTATGTGGCCCATATCAAGTCGATCCAGCCGGTCGGGCCCTACCATCTGCTCGGCTGGTCGCTCGGCGGGCTGATCGCGCACGAGGTCGCGGTGCGCTTGCAGGACGCCGGCGACGAGGTCGCGCTGCTGTCGATGATGGACAGCTACCGGCTTTCCGATGCCTGGCTCGAGCACGCGATCCCGAGCGTGGCCGAGATCATCGAGGAGTTCGGCGGCGGCCGGCTCGACACCCCGATCGACCCGGCGATGAACCTGCGCGACGCGGCGGAACTGCTGCGTTCGCGGCCGGGACCGTTCGCGGCGCTCACCGTCGAGCACCTCGAACGGCTCTACGCCGGCTACACCAACGGCACCCTGCTCGCGCACGGTTTCCGGCCTCGGGTTTTCGACGGTGACGTGCTGTTCTTCACCGCCGCCGCGGACGAGATCAACCGGGCCGATCCGGAACGCCGCGCGGCCGCGTGGCAACCGTTCGTCACCGGCGCGATTGATGATCATGAGCTGCCGTGCAGGCACTCGGCGATGACCGCACCCGAATCGCTGGCCGCGATCGGTTCGGTCTTACGCCGCCGGCTCGACGGTGATCCCGAGCTGCCGACGATCAAGCGGAGCAAGAACGGCTCGCGATCCGACAAGCCTGCCATCGGGATCAGGAAGAAGGAGAAGCAAAGGTGATGCAGGGGTCCGCCGACAGACCGGCCGCGACAGCGGCGCTCGGGGAGGTAAACCAGTGAGCTTGGCAGTAGAGGTCCACGGCCTGGTGAAGAGCTACGGCAAGATCCGGGTACTGGACAACATCGACCTGCACATTCCGACCGGCACCGTAATGGGTCTGCTCGGGCCCAACGGTGCGGGCAAGACGACGACGGTTCGCATCGTTACCACGCTGCTCAGCCCGGACGCCGGCTCGGTCCGGGTGGCCGGGGTGGACGTGTTGCGCAATCCGGGTGCGGCGCGGCGACGGATCGGGCTCTCCGGTCAGTACGCCGCGGTGGACGCGAACCTGTCCGGATACGAGAACCTGCGCATGGTGGCCCGGCTGTACGGGATGTCGCCGCGGCAGTCCACCGTGCGCGCGGTGGAGTTGTTGAGCGCGTTCGGCTTGGAGCACGCCGCAGACCGCCGGGCGGGTACCTACTCCGGCGGTATGGCGCGACGGCTCGACCTGGCCGGCGCGCTCGTCGCCCGGCCCGCCGTGGTGGTGCTGGACGAGCCGACCACCGGGCTCGACCCGCGCGGGCGGCTCGACATGTGGCGCGTCATCGGCGAACTCGTCGACGACGGCACCACCGTGCTGCTGACCACGCAGTACCTGGAGGAAGCCGATCTGCTCGCGGATCGGATCACGGTGATCGACCGCGGCCGGGTGATCGCGCGCGGATCCGCGGACGAGCTGAAGATGTCCATCGGCGGTGACCGGCTCACCGTCACCCTCGCCGCCGGGCAGGACGTGAAACCGGCGCTGACCGTGCTCGCCCAGATCGGCATCGGCGAGCCGAGCCACGAGGCGGACACCAACGAGGCGTCGATCGTGGTCGGCGACGGCTCGCGCACCATGGTCGAGGCGCTGCGCCGGCTCGACGACGCAGGCGTGTGCGTGGTGGACGCGAACGTCCATCGCCCGAGCCTCGACGACGTATTCCTTTCGCTCACCGGCACTTCGGCCCGTGATTCGGCCGAGCGCCAGCCAGAAACCGATGATGTAACAGAGGAGATTCTCTCGTGACTGCCGTGGTCGAAGCGCCGAAAAAGCAAGTGGCTCAGCTGGATTCCGGGCCACAGTTTCGGATCTTCCGGGACAGCGCGATTGTCGCGCATCGGAACCTGCTGACCATTCTGCGGGTGCCGACGTTGCTGGTGACCGCGACGATCCAGCCGCTGATGTTCGTGTTCTTGTTCGCGTATATCTTCGGTGGGTCCTTGGGCGGTAGCCAGTATCGCGAGTTCCTGCTGGCCGGAATCTTCACGCAGACAGTGGCTTTCAACGCGGCCTTCACCACCGTCGGGCTGGCCAGTGACTTGCAGAAGGGCATCATCGATCGGATGCGCACGCTGCCGATGTCGCGGCTGGCGGTGCTGATGGGGCGCACGTTGTCCGATCTGGTGGTGAATGTGCTCAGCGTCGCCGTCATGGTCGGCTGCGGGTATGTGGTCGGCTGGCGGATCAACGGCGGAATCGGCGACGCCGCACTGGCTTTCGGGGTGATCCTGCTGTTCGCCTTCGCGATGTCCTGGGTCGGTGCGCTGACCGGTCTGCTGTCGCCGAATGTCGAAGTGGCGCAGAGTGCGGGCCTGATCTGGCTGTTCCCGCTGTCGTTCATCTCGTCGGCGTTCATTCCGGGCCAAACCCTTCCGGGTCCGCTGCGCACGATCGCCGAGTGGAATCCGATCACCGCCGTTTCCGCCGCGGGGCGCAAGCTGTTCGACAACGACGCCCCGCCCGCGTTCGCGCACCCGACCGGGTGGGCGGCCGATCACTGTGTCGGATATGCGATCGGCTGCTCACTCGTCATTCTGGCGGTCGCCGTTCCGTTGGCGTTGCTGCGCTACCGGAAGGTGGCCAGCCACTAACCCCGGATCGCCCGGAACAGCGTTTCCCGTGCGGCCTGTCCCTCGGGTATCGGTGCGGCCATCCAGATGTGGATCATCTGCGGGGCCTCGTGGTACTCGAGCCGGGTGCCGGTGAACGACATGGCCGCGAATTTGCGAGCCTGGCAGTTCAGGATGTCGTGGGTGCCGCTGAACATGAGGATGTGGCCGAGGTTGTCGTTGTCGCCGAGCATCGGGCTCACGCGGGCGTCGGTCACGTCCAGATCGCCGCAGTACAGGCTGCCGAAGTAGCGGCACCCCTCCGGGCTGAGGAACGGGTCGAGCGCATCGATCTCCGCCATCTCCGGGTCGCGGTAGCGGTTGTCGAGCACCGGCACGATCAGCGCGGTCAGGTGCGGATTCGGCACCCCGCGATCGCGCAGGATCTGCGCCGCCGACAGCGTGATCGTCGCGCCGACGGAGGTGCCGAGCAGCGTCACCCGCTCGGGACCCTCGTCGGCGATCAGCTTCGCCGCGATGTCCGCGATCATGTCCGGGATGACCTCGCCGGTGCCCTCGGGCGCCAGCGGATACAGCGGAATGACCAGGCGCGCCCTGGTTTCGGTGATCACCTCCGCGCATTCTCGCCAGCTGTCCGGCGACATCCGCAGCACGAAACCACCGCCGTGGGTGTATAGGACGGTCCGTTCGGGCTCCCGATCCCGCTCGGTCGCCGTGTACACGACCCAGACATTGCCGCGCACATCGGTGCTGACCTCGGTACCGACCGCGAACTGCTCGGTGAACTCCGCCGGGGGTTCCTTCGCCATCGGAAACTGCCGCGTCATCTCCACCGCGGCCGTCGCCGCCTCGACCGTCACCACCAGCTGCTTCACCCCCGACTGCCAGGTCTGCTCGGCGAACTCCCGAGCCTCCGGGCTCACATCTATCTCCTGCGCCATTCCCTTGCCTCCCCACGCGTACTGCGACGATCCGGTTGGTCGCGCCAGACCCTTAGTACCCCGGCCGATCTCACCCGAACCCCCGGGCCGCCGACCGGGTACGCGAAAGGCCGCCGGCATCTTTCGATGCGGGCGGCCTTTTCGGCTGTGCGACCTAGACGCGGCGGCGGGTCTTGAGCAGGTCGAGGCGCTCCTTGAGCAGCTCCTCGAGCTCTTCCTTGCTGCGGCGCTCCAGGAGCATGTCCCAGTGGGTGCGCGGGGGCTTGACCTTCTTCGTCTCGACGGTGGTGCCCTCGATCAGCATGCCTTCCTGACCGTTGCGGCAAAGCCACGTCGGAGGGATTTCGGCGTCGTCGGCGAACGGGACGTCGAACTCTTCACCGTTGTCGGTGCGGTACCGGGCGATCCGACGTGGAGCCAGGTCGTGGTCGCGATCGGTCTCGTAGCTCACCGCTCCGAGCCGACTGCCCCGGAGTACGCGATCTGCCATGGTGTGCCTCTCCCTGTGTGCTCGAGTCTTGTTGCTGCGACCGTACGAGCGATTGCTGCTCGCTGGACCTTATGTGCAACGAACGGGCCTGCGCCGATAGTTCCCGACGGGCCGCGGAACCGTTCCATTGTAGTGCCAACGGCGCGCCGACCTCGCCGCGCCCGGCGTCGGGCGGTTCCCGGGGTCGCTGAGCGGGTTCCGGGCGGCGAGCGATTAAGGTTCTGCGTCATGTCGCGCCGCTTGCTGTCCCGCTAGGGGGTGTGTTCCATCTCTGATCGTCGTCACTCTCGCCAGCTGTCCTGCCTGTGGTGCGGGCGGGAGATCGTGGAGTCCGAGGCCGGGCGTCGTCGCCGGTACTGCCGTCAATCCTGTCGCCAACGCGCCTACGAGCACCGCAACAGTCTGAAGGGGACCGGCATCCCCGACGACTCCGTCGTGCTCAGCGCCCAGGAGGCCGCCGACCTGGCCGACCGCTGGTTCGCCGCCCGCTGCGCCGCGGAGGATGTCGCCATCGCCATCGAGGAGGGCGCGAGCCCGGATGAGCTGGCGATGCTGGGCAAAACGTTGCTCGAGCTGACCAGGGACGCCGAACGCCTACGTTGATCGGCGTGTGCGGACCGGGTCGGCTCGGTGCAGGGGAGTGGGCTCTCGGTGGAGGATCGGGTCTGCGGTGATCGGCTCGCGGTCCATGGTTGTGCGGGCTCGCCAGTAGACGAGGCCGAGCAGTGCCACGACGCCTGCGGTGAGACCGGCGAAGGCGGTCAGCGTGGTGGCGTCGGGGTGGACCAGCGACTGGGCGCGCATTGCCTGGGTGAACACGATGGCCAGCAGGCCGGTGTAGCCGAGGGCGAGGACGCCGATCACCGCGGCGCGGGTGCGTTCGGCTCGCAGCCAGGGGTAGCGCGGGGCCAGCCAGGCCAGGACGACGACGGCGAGCAGCAGCACCTGGATGCCGTGCAAGCCGATGAAGTGCGGGACGCGCAGGTCGCCGCCGATGGTGCTCCAGTGCGTGATCGGCATGCCCGGAGCGGCGTCACGGGGCGACAAATCGCGGCCGGCCTGGTCGATCACGGTATGCCCGGCGACCAGCTCGACCACATTGCCGTCGGCGTCGCGAACCAGTTGCTTGCCGGTGAAGCCCATCAGATACCCGAGCATCATCCCGACAACCGCCAGGAACAGTCCGGCGTGGATCGCCCGCGCGGTCGGCCGATCCACCAGCCGCTGCCAGGACAGGATCAGCACGATGACCAGGTTCGCCAGGAACAGCCCCGGCACGCCGGACTGGAACACCTGCTGCCCGATCTCGTTCCACGCATCGGTCTCGTTGTTGAAATGGCTGAACGTGCCGCGCGCGGCCTGCACCGCGATGAACCCGACATCGAGGATGCCGGTCACCGCGAACACCGTCCCGAGCCACCAGGTCACGCGACTTCCCTTGTGCGGCAACGACAGCAGCCAAGCGAGCGTGAGCCCGTACAAAGCGAACGCGAGCCCGAACTTCATCGGCTTCAACCAGACCGACTCACCGAGCAGCATACGATCGTCGACCACCATCGCCACCAGCGAGAACACGACCAGCCCGGCCATCGTGAACGACATCCACTTCAACGGCCGATGCAACCGCGAGGCAGCCCCAGCGACCGCGCCGCTGCGGCGATGCCGCGCCGAAGACCGATTCTCGAGCGCGGCGAAATGTGTTGTAGGCATGCTCCGAAGGTAGAAATCCGAACCCCCGGAACACGTCCCGCCGCAGCGCTATTCGCGTCTAGTACCGGAGTACTGAGCCGCCGCCGGTCTCGTCCGACGAACCGAGATCCCCCACCTCGCCGACGCGCCCCATACAGCCGCACGCCTTCTGACCCTTCGCACCCCGACGCGCCGGACTGACACGCGTGCGTATGTCAAAACCCGTGCGGCTGTCGACCGATCAGATGGCGGGGAGGCTGGTGTCCGGGAACGAGTGGTGTTCGTGGGAGACGGTCCAGCGGCCGTTTTCTTTGCGGAGGCCGAGGGTGAGGCGGAGGCGGCGGGCCGGGTTCTTGGCGAAGTCTTCGGCGGTTCCGCAGAGGAGCAGGGCGTGGGCGAAGGCGACGTCGGTGCCTGCGGTGACGTCGAGCGAGACGATCTCGAAGGTCGCGCCCTGCGCCTGCCACTCGAAGAAGCCGGGCCAGGCGGCCTGGTAGGCGTCGATGCCGCGCAGGCCCTCGTCCGGCGGCGGCACATCGAACATCACGATGTCAGGGGCGTGATCGGCGAGGACGGCGGCCAGGTCGCCCGCGTGCACGGCGGCGGCCCACCGCTCGATCAGAACCCGGATCGTCTTCTCGTCGTCCGACATCGTTCATCGTCCCTTCATCTGGCGCCTCACCAGTACGTTCGGCATCTAGTGAGCCTGCCGAAAACGCGCATGGGGCGCAATGGATTCCGCATCATGTGTGATTTATCCCGATGATTACCCGCCATCTGGGCTCGCGTCGGCCCCGAATCCGCAGGTCGCGACTCGATCCCGGCGTTCGCCGCAACGCCGGGAACTTCGCCGGACGAGAGGATTCGCCGAGAAGGCCGGAGGGATTCGCCGAGGAGACGGGCGATTCGCCGGGAAGGCCGGGGCAGTGGGTCAGGCGCGCACGGGAGCCGGGGCGAGCGTGGAGCGCTTACGGCTGTACCCGAAGTACACGATCAGCCCGACCGCCACCCACACCGCGAACCGCACCCAGGTCAACCCGTCCAACGTCGTCGCGAGCAGCACGCACCCGACGAGCGCGAGCACCGGAACCACCGGCACGAACGGCGTCCGGAACGGCCGCTCCCGCTCCGGCTCGGCCCGGCGCAACACCAGCACGCCGACGCACACCACCGCGAACGCGGACAGCGCCCCGATGTTCACCAGCTCCACCACGATGTCGATCGGCAGCAACCCGGCGATGGTCGCGCAGAACACCCCGAGCAGCAGCGTCAGCCGGACCGGCGTGGACCGCTTGCCGGTCTGCGCGAAACCGTAGGGCAGCAATCGATCCCGGCACATCGCGAACGCCAGCCGCACCTGTGCGTAGACGATCATCAGCAGCCCCTTGGTCAACGCGATGACCGAGGCGATCACGATGACATTGCCGATCCAGCCGATCTTCAGCCCGCCGAACGCGGTCGCGATCGGCGCCCCGTTGTTCAGCGACGCGAACGGCGCGATCCCGGTGAGCACGGCGCTGACCAGCGCGTAGAGCACGGTCGCGATGAGCACCGTGCCGATGATGGCGAACGGCACGTCCTTGCGCGGGTTGCGCGCCTCCTCGGCCGAGGCCGCGACGACGTCGAAGCCGAGGAACGCGAAGAACGCGATGGCCGCGCCGCCGACGATTCCGCCGAATCCGAAGGGCGCGAACGGAGTCCAGTTGTTCACGTCGATATGCGGCGCACCGACCGCGACCACCAGCACCAGCACGCCGATCGTCACCCCGACGAGCACCTTGGTGATCCGCGCGGTCAGTGACACCTCGAACACCAGCACGGCGACGATCACGCAGATGATCAGCACCGCAGGCAGATTCACGATCCCGCCCTCGCTCGGACCCGCCGCGATGGCCTTGGGCACGGTGATCCCGAAGATCGAATCCAGCGCCGACACCGTCGTCCCGGACCAGCCGATCGCGACCGCGGCGCCCGCGATCACGAACTCCAGCAACAGATTCCACCCGACCAGGAACGCGGGCCCCTCACCGAGCGTGGCATAGGTATAGGTATAGGCGCTGCCGGACACCGGCACCATCGCCGCGAGCTCGCTGTAGCAGAGCGCGACCAGCACGCACACCGTTCCGGCCAGCAGGAACGACAGCACGATCGACGGCCCGGCCTTCTCCGCCGCGGCCACGCCGGTGATCACGAAGATGCCCGCGCCGACAATCGTGCCGACCCCCATCGCCGTGAGGTCGATGCGCCCGAGTCTGCGCGCCAGCTGGGGCGCTCCGTCGGTGGTCGCGGTGTCGGGCAGGCGGCGACGCCATCGCTGGGCGGCTGGGGTGGTCATGACTCCCTTATGAGCTCGACTAGAGGGCCGGCCGGGGAGCCGGACCACTAGATCATTCTCATCGAAGTGAGTCAGTCACCGTTAACTGGGTGCAACTGGGTATCGCGCACCGTCCGCGTTCCCGCACCCGAACTCGCAGGTGAAGCCGTGTGCGGGAACCCGAAGGCACATCTGGGTCAGCTGCTCGACGACGCCGCGAAGGGGGTCGCGACCGGCGCGGCGGCCGGTCGGGACGGGTGACTCCACAGCCCCTTGCGCTCCAGGATCGGCAGCACACCCTCGCCGAACCAGTACGCCTCTTCCAGGTGCGGATACCCCGACAGAATGAAGTGCTGGATGCCGAGCTTCGAGTACTCGATCAGCCGCTCGGCCACCTCGGCGTGCGACCCGACCAGCGCGGTGCCGGCCCCGCCGCGCACCAGCCCGACCCCGGCCCACAGGTTCGGCGCGATCTCCAGCCGATCGGTGCTGCCGCCGTGCAGCTCCGACATCCGCCGCTGCCCTTCCGACTCGCTGCGCGCCAGGCTCGCCTGCACCCGCTCGACATCGGCCGGGTCGATGCCCTGCAACAGCCGATCCGCCTCGGCCCACGCCTCCTCGGAGGTGTCGCGGCTGATCACGTGGATGCGCAGGCCGTAATCGAGGACGCGGCCCTGGTCGACGGCCAGCCGCCGAATCCACTCCAGCTTCCGGCTCACCGCGAGCAGCGGCTCGCCCCAGGTGAGGTAGGTGTCGGCGTAGCGGGCCGCGACCGGTCCGGCCGGCGCGGACGAACCGCCGAAGAACACCGGCGGAATCGGATCGGGCCGGTTGCTCAGCAGCGCGTCGCGGACGTGAATGTGCTCACCCTCGAAGGTGATCGGCTCGTGCGAGTTCCACAGCTCCTTCACCACGTGCAGGAACTCGCCGGTGCGCGCGTAGCGCTGTTCCTTGTCCAGGAAGTCGCCGTAGGCCTGCTGCTCGTGCGGCTCGCCGCCGGTCACCACGTTCAGCAGCAGCCTGCCCTGCGAATGCCGCTGGAAGGTGCCCGCCATCTGTGCCGCCAGCGTCGGGCTGACCAGGCCGGGGCGCAGCGCGACCAGGAACTTCAGCGTCTCGGTGGTGTCCACCATCATCGCCGTGGTGAGCCAGGCGTCCTCGCACCAGGCGCCGGTCGGGGTGAGCACCGCCTCGAAGCCGTTGTCCTCGGCGGCCGCGCCGATCTGGTTCAGGTAGCGCAGCGTCGCGGGCCGGTCACCGGACATGAAGGTGCCGTGCCCGCCCGCGACCAGGCCGCGCGAATCGCCGTAGGTGGGCAGGAACCAGTGGAAGGACAAAGTCATGAAGCCAACTCCTTAGGCCGGGGGATACAGGTCGTTGAAGCGGGTGTCGGTGTAGTCCTTGATGTCGACCTTGCGCGGGATGAGCCCGGCGTCGGCGAACGCGTCCGCGACGCCCTGCTCGGCGGTGATGGTGGCGGCGTCGAGCGGATGGTCTTGGTACGGGCCACGTTTGACGACGGTGAGGATGACGTCGTAGGGGAGTCCGGTCAGCTCGGCGTAGGTCTTCGCCCACTGCTCGGGGTGCGCGTTGACCCAGACGTGCGCCCGGGCGATGCGGGCGAGCAGGTCACGCAGGGCGGCGGAGGTCGCCTTGTTCTCCAGCGCCTTGGCGCCGGCCACATAGAAGGCATCGCCGGTGACATACCCGTTGCCGTTCACCAGGATTCGCGCGTTCGCCTGCTGCTCGGCCTGCGCGGTGTAGGGGTCCCAGATGGCCCAGGCGTCGACCCGGCCGGTGGACAGCGCGGCCAGCGCGTCCGGCGGCTGCAAGTACTGCGGTTCGATCTGATCCCACTTGATGCCCGCCTTGTTCAGCACCGCGAGCAGGTGATGGTGCGCCGAACTGCCCTTGGCCACGGCAATCTTCTTGCCGCGCAACTCTTCCGGGCTGCGCAGCGGCGAATCCTTGGGCACCACGACGGCTTGTCCCTCGATGCCGGCCCGGTAGCCGCTGACGATCTTGATCTGCGACTTGGCCGCGGCCGCGAACACCGGCGGGGCATTGCCGACGCCGCCGATATCGACCGCGCCGGCGTTGATCGCCTCCAGCATCGGCGGGCCGGACGGGTACTGCGACCAGGTGATCTTGTACGGCGTCTTGTCCAGCTCGCCCGCGGCGGTGAGCAGCGCTTGCAGCCCGGTGCCCTTCTGATCGCCCGCGTGCAATGTCACCTGGGACAGGTCGATCGAACCGTCGGGGCGGACCGCCGCGTCCTCGGCCTTGTCCGACCCGCAGGCCGTGCCGACCGCCACGACCAGTGCGAGAGTCGTTGCGAGCAGCAGCCTTCTGGCTTTCATTCGGTTCCTTCCGGTGCTACGCCCAGTTCGGCGAGCAGTGTGTTGCGCAGGGAGAGCAGTTGGGCATGGTCGTTGCGGCGCGGCCGCGGCAGGTCGATGCGCGACTCGTGGGCGATCCGGCCGTCGCCGAGCACCAGCACCCGGTCGGCCAGCCGCAGCGCCTCGTCGACGTCGTGGGTGACCAGCAGGACGCCGGGTTCGCGGCGCTGCCACAGATCGATGACGAGACGGTGAATGGTGATGCGGGTCAACGCATCCAGGGCGCTGAACGGCTCGTCGAGCAGCAGCAGATCCGGCTCGCGGACCAGCGCGCGGGCGAGGCTGGCGCGTTGCGCCTCGCCGCCGGAGAGGGTGAGCGGCCAGGCATTCGCGCGCTCGGCGAGGCCGACCTCGGCGAGCACGGCACGGGCGGCGGCCTTCGGATCGTCGTGGCGCAGACCGAGAAATACGTTGGCCAGCACGCGTTTCCACGGTACGAGGCGCGGTTCCTGGAAGGCGACGGCGATGGTGCCTTGCGTGTCGAGCTCGCCTCGAACGCCACGATCGAGACCGGCCAGCGCGCGCAGCAAGGTGGACTTGCCCGACCCGCTGCGACCGAGCAACGCGACGAATTCGCCTGGCGCGATGTCGAGATCGAGTCCGTCGAGCACGCGGCGACCGTCGAACTCGCGGACCAATCCGCGTACGCGCGCGACCGGCGTGATCGGCTCATCGGTCGAAGTTGTTGCGGCCGGACGACCCTCGACCCGGTTCGCGGAAGTCGCCACGACCGAGCCGTTTTTCGCCGCGGCGGCCCGCGTCTCCGCCCGGTCGTCGATCAGCTCTTCGGTAATCACTGTCCCAGGAATCCGCGTCGCCATGCCAGCGCCTTCCTCTCGATCAATCGAACGAACGCATCGGTCAGCAGACCGAGCACGCAGTACACGAGCAGGCCGACCACGATGACGTCGGTGCGCAGGAACTCGCGGGCGTCGTTGATCAGAAAACCGAGCCCCGCATCGGCATTGACCTGCTCGGCCACGATCAACGCCAGCCAGGCGATGCCGAGCGACTGGCGCAGGCCGACCAGGATCTGCGGCAGCGCGCCCGGCAGCACAATGTGCCCGATCACGGCGATCCGGCCGAGCTGCTGCACCTGCGCGAGCTCGGCGAGTTTGCCGTCCACGCCGCGGATTCCGGCGAAGGTATTGAGATACAACGGAATCGCCACGCCGAACGCGACCAGCACCACCTTCGGCAGCTCGCCGATGCCGAACCACAGGATCAGCAACGGAATCAGGCCGTAGAACGGCACGGTCCGCAGCATCTGCATCGGCGGATCGACGACGTACTCACCGATCGTGCTCAGTCCGGCGAGAATCGCCAGCCCGATGCCCAGCGCGGCGCCGATCACGAACCCGGTCGCCGCCCGGCCCAGCGACACCGTGATCGCTTCCTGCAACGTGCCTGCGCGCAGCAGGTCACCCGTGGTCTGGACAATCGTGATGGGCGAAGCCAGAAGTCGTTCCGGCAGTACGCCGGTCGCGCTGGCCACCTGCCACGCGATCACCAGGACCAGCGGGCTGACCACCCGTAACCACGATTTGCGCGGCCGCCACCGAGCCGCCGACCGAACCCGAATCGGTGTCGGCTCCACAACAATTGATGACACGCGACACCTCGGGTTGGGGACAGATCTGCGCAGCGCCAGCGAGCACGCCGCAGTCCTCCATGCTGTGCGCCCGGCGCGGTGGAGTCACCGTTTCAAACCAGCACGGTTTTAATTGGGTGTTCGCCCGTCAGCATGTTTCCAGCAACCGGGACTAGACGTAACCTCGGATAACACGTAACCTCGACAGGAGTTCTCGGTCGAAGGTGATCGAGGCGTGACCAGACGAAACGGATTCCTCAATGACGCGGCATGTCGACGTACTGATCATCGGCGCCGGCCTCTCCGGTATCGGCATGGCCTGCCACCTCACCCGCGAGCAAACCGGGCGCAGTTACGCGATCCTGGAGCGCCGCACCGCGATCGGCGGCACCTGGGACCTGTTCCGGTACCCCGGCATTCGCTCCGACTCGGACATGCTCACCTTCGGCTACGGCTTCCGCCCCTGGATCGGCACCAAGGTGCTCGCCGACGGCCCGCACATCCGCCAGTACGTCGAGGACACCGCCGTCGAATACGGCGTCAAGGAGCACATCCACTTCGGCCGCAAGGTCACCACCGCCCGCTGGTCGAGCGAGGCGGGCAGCTGGACGGTCGAGGCGCTCGACGAGCAGACCGGCGCCGTCGAGACCTTCACCAGCAACTTCCTCGTCGGTTGTACCGGCTACTACGACTACGACAACGGCTTCCGCCCGGAATTCCCCGGCGAGGCCGACTTCGGCGGGCAGATCGTGCACCCGCAGCACTGGCCCGAGGGGCTCGACTACCGCGGCAAGCGGGTCGTGGTGATCGGCAGCGGCGCCACCGCGATCACCCTGGTTCCCGCGATGAGCGAGGACGCCGCGCACGTCACCATGCTGCAACGCTCGCCCACCTACATCACCGCGCTGCCCGCCGACGACCCGGTCGCGGTCGGCCTGAAGCTGGCCCGGGTGCCCGCCAAGCTGGCTTACCGGACCGGTCGTGCGCGCAATATCGCGTTGCAGCGCGCCAGTTTTCAGCTCTCCCGCACCAACCCCGCCGCGTCGAAGAAGGTGCTGCTCGGCGCGGTGCGGATGTGGCTCGGCTCCGATGTCGACATGAAGCACTTCACCCCGTCCTACGATCCGTGGGATCAGCGGTTGTGCGTGGTGCCCAGCGGCGACCTGTTCAAGGTGCTGCGCAGCGGCAAGGCGTCCATCGTCACCGACCGCATCGAGTCCTTCACCGAGACCGGCATCCGCCTCGCCTCGGGCGAGGAACTGCCCGCCGACCTGGTGATCAGCGCGACCGGCCTGCGCGTGCAGATGCTCGGCGGCGCGACCCTGGAGGTGGACGGCGAGCCGGTGGTCACCCGCGACCGGGTCGTCTACAAGGGCGCGATGCTCGACGGCGTGCCGAACGCGATGATGGTGCTCGGCTACACCAACGCCTCCTGGACACTCAAGGCCGACCTCGCCGCCGAATACTTCTGCCGCGTGCTCAACCACATGAAGTCGGGCGGCTTCACGAAAGTCGTTGCGGTGGCTGAAGAAGGCGACAAGGCCGCCGAGTCGGTCATGGGCGGCGCGCTCACCTCCGGCTACATCCAGCGCGGCGACGCGGTCATGCCCCGGCAGGGCACCCGCGGGCCGTGGCAGGTCATCAACAACTACTTCCGTGACCGGAAGATGCTCCGCAAGGGCCCGATCGAGGACGGCGTACTGAGCTTCACCCGGACCGCCGACGGATCCAAGGATCGCCCGCTGGCCGAGACCCGCACCGCCTGAGCCGCACACTGCCTGATTTCCCGCACACGTAATCGCATGCGATTACGTGTGCGGGAAATCAAAGGGCGTGCAGGTTCAGGTAGAGGTTGAGCTGGGTGGCGGCGTTGAGCATGGCCAGGCCCTGCTGGGTGAGTTTTCGCTGCCAGTCCGTCAGCGCTGCGGCCAATGCGTCTGTGCCGCCGGCGGTTCGGATCTGCTGGATCACCGTGCGGATGTGTCCCAGGGGGTAGCCGCCGCGCCGGAGTAGGTCGGTGAGGTGGGCGTCGCGGAGATCGCTTGCGCTGTAACGGCGATAACCGGTGGCTGGGTCGCGTGCGGGGGCGAGGATGCCTGCGTTCTCCCAGTTGCGCAGGGTTGCCGGGGTTACCCGGAGTTGGTGCGCGAGTTCGCCGATGGTTCGCGTTTCGCCGGATGAGTCTGCGACGGTGGGGGATTCGGCCGTCAGGTGCGCGACCGCTTTCCGCACCGTATCGAGAGTCTCTCTGTCCCGCAGTAATTGGCTGTGGCCGCGATCGATGGTCACCAGCACGCCCTCGACTCCGTTGTCGTGGAGTGCGTTCATGATCTGGCCGCTCGCTGCGTGCCCATAGGCCGGGATCAGTGCGAGGTAGGTCCGTAGCGCCGCCGCATGCGCCTCGGTGTAGATCCGGTAGCCGCTCGCGGTGCGTTCGGCGGGTGGGATGCATCCGTCCTGCTCATAATTGCGTACGGCTTGGGTCGAGAGGCCGTGCTCGCGCGCTAGGTCGGCTGGTCGCAGGGTATTCACTGGTTTGAGACTTTACCGGAGCGTTGAGCGGTCAGTATGCACGAAAGTCTCAACCGTTCTTTCAACGATATGATTCAGACACATGAGTCAGAACATTCGAGACTTCGTGCCCACACCATGTGACCTGGTAGCTCTGGGCGAACCCACGCACCAGGAACCGGCTTTCCAACTGGTCCGCAACGAACTGTTCGCGCAACTGGCCGACCTCGGCTTCCGCTCGATCGCCTTGGAAATCGACCGGGTCGCCGCGCTCGCCGTGAACGATTTCGTCCAGGCGGGCATCGGCACCTTCGAGACCGTGATGAGCGAGGGCTTCTCGCACGGCTGGGGAAAGCTGGAAGGCAACCGGCAGTTGGTCGGCTGGATGCGCGACTACAACGAGCACCGACCGCCGGAAGAGCAACTGACCTTCCACGGCTTCGACGGGCAAACCGAGAACACCACCGCTCAAAGCCCGCGACGCTACCTCGAATACGCCCGCGACTACCTGCAATCCGACGTCGACTTCGCGAGTCTGCTTGGTGACGACGAACTCTGGCAGCGCGAGGAGGCAATCCTGGACGCCACCAAGTCGATCGGCGCTACGCCCGAGGCCGGCCAATTGCGTTCGATCGCGTACGACCTGCTCGGCTCGCTCGAACGACGCGCACCAGAACTGATCGACAGCACGTCACACGCCGAGTGGCAAAGGGCCAGAACGTATCTCACCGCGGGCATCGGTCTGCTCCGCTACCATCGGCAGGCCGCCCGGCAACTCGACCTGGACGCCCGGATATCGCTGCTGTCGTCCACCCGGGACGCGATCATGGCCCGGAACCTCCTCGACATCCGCGGGCTCGAGGCCGGTCGCGGCGGGACGCTGGCGCACGCGCACAACTTCCACCTGCGGCGGCACCCCGGCACCATGGAGGTCGCCGGCATGGTCCTCGACTGGGTCGGCGTCGGCGCCATCGTCGGCGCGCTGTGGGGTGAGCAGTACACCTTCATCGCGGGCAGCCTGGGGCGCAGTGCAGGTCTGGAGCTGTCGGCGCCCGAGCCGGATACGTATGAGGGTTCGCTGCAAAGTCGAATCAGCACTTGGGGTTTGGCGTCCGCCGCCACGCTCGAAGGCGCTCGGATGCGGACCGGCACCACCCCGGAGAAGGGATACTTCCCGCTCGATCGCGCGACGCTAGATACCGCGGACACGGTCCTGCACATCGGCGACAGCTCGACTGTCGCGCCTAGTCGGATTGCGGGTTGACCTGAAGTCCATCGACAATGAGATCGAGGATGCGGGCGGCCCGTTCGGCGCCGCCGTTCTCGGGATTGATCCGCCAGAGAACGCTGAGCTGGAGCAGTACATCCTCGGGATCGAGGTCGGGTTTGAGTGTGCCTGCGGCGACACCTTGTTCGAGCAGCGCGCCGATCGCCCCCACGAACGGCCGGTAGTACTCGTCGTCGAGCCCCCCGTTGGTCGCCGCGTGAATGACCTCGGCGACACCGTATTTCAGCTGTCCGTATCGAGCGACTTCGTCCAACCATAGTCGCAACGCGGTCAGCGGCGGATGTCTGTCCCGTAGCGTCGGCGCCAGATCGATGAGTTCCTGGATGTCGTGCCGGTAGAGCGCGACTATCAGTGATTCCCGATTCGGGAAGTGCCGGTACAGCGTCCCGATGCCCACCCCGGCCTGCTTGGCGATCGCCGTCAGGGACGTGCCGCCGGACACGGTGAACGCGTCCCTGGCGGCGACGAGGACGCGTTCGCGATTAGTTCGGGCATCAACTCTGGCCTGCTTCGGCGTGTCCACCAATGTCGGCGCTCCATCCATACACACTGTGCCCATACCCAAACTTTGCTAAACGGAGGGCCCTCCGGTACGCTCTCGGGCAATACCGGAGGGGTCTCCGTTTCATTCTCGCACAAGCGTTCCGAACACATTGGAGGACGACGATGGGTGAGTTGGTTCTGGTAACCGGGGGGAGTGGCTACGTAGCGGGCTGGTGCATCGTCGAGCTGCTCGAACGCGGTTACGACGTGCGCACGACCGTGCGTGGCAGAGACAAGGAGGCGGCCGTCATCTCGGCCGTGTCCACCGCGGTAGACCCGGCCGGCCGGTTGACCTTCGCCATCGCCGACCTGACCTCGGACGACGGCTGGGACGCCGCGGTCAAGGACGTCGACTACGTGCTGCACGTCGCCTCGCCGCTCGGCCGCAACGCCGACGACGTGGACGCGCTGATCGACGCGGCCCGCGGCGGCGCGCTACGCGTGTTGCGCGCGGCCACCGCGGGCGGGGTCAAGCGCGTGGTGCTGACCTCGGCGGCGAACGCCTCCAGCCCGTCGTCCTACGCGACCGACGGCATCACCGACGAGACGCTGTGGACCGACCCCGAGGATCCGACGCTGATCCCGTACCGCCGGTCCAAGACCCTCGCCGAGCGCGCGGCCTGGGATTTCATGGCCGACTACGACGGCCCGACCGAGCTGACCACCATCCTGCCCGGCGCGGTCTTCGGCCCCATCCTGACCACCAGCACCACCGGATCCGTCGACATCGTCGCCCGCATGGTCGGCGGCAAGCTGCCCGGCGTCCCGCGCATCGGACTGGAAATCGTGGACGTCCGCGACCTCGCCGACATCCACATCCGGGCGATGACCGAACCCGCCGCCGCTGGCGAACGCTTCCTTGCCACCGGCGAATTCATGTGGATGCGCGACATGGCCCGCACCCTGCGCGAGGGCCTCGGCCAACGTGGCAAGCAGGTCTCCACCCGCCAGCTGCCCGACTTCGCGGTCAAGCTCGCCGCCCGGCTCAGCGACGCGTCCCTCGGCGAGATCGCCCCCGCCCTGGGCCGGCGCAACCGGCACAGCACCGACAAGGCCAAACGCATCCTCGGCTGGGCCCCCCGTCCCGCCGACCAGGCCGTCCTCGACTGCGCCAACAGCCTGATCGAACACGCCGCAGCCTGATCACCGCCCCCGCTCACCTCGTAGCCGCCCCTACCTGACATCGCCTGCAGTGTTGACAGTTTCGGGCGGCTCCCGTGGAGCGCTGATGCGCTGATACGCGCCGCGCAGATCGACCAGTGTGATGAGATCGCTGGCAAGCAGCCGATTGGTCACCGTGATGATGCGCCCATTGACATGCGGGCGACGGTTGAACTCCGCTTCGACCGTCGCCCGCGTCAGGGTGAAACACTCAGTGAGATCAAAGTTTTCATCGAACGTAACCACCAGCACAATGTCGTAGTCGCTGTCCCGAATCGCACTCAGATTCCGCCGCCGACCAGCAGTCCGCCGCGTGCCCTTCACCTGAATCCGCTCCCCACCAGGCGTGCGGATATCCCACCCTTTCTGACTGAATGATCCCCGCTCGCCACCGTAATGTTCGTACGCGATGGACTCCGCAAGATCCCCCACCGGATTGTTGTTCGTCCGCACCAGACCGCGCGCATTCAACTCCGCCATGGTCCCCGCCCACAGCCGAAGCAACTCCGGCACAGCACATCCGGTGAGATCGACATCCACCCCGGAAGTCTAGATACCACCCACCCCGACCCGGTCCATCAAAGACCACCCCCGAACGGGACTCGGCCGACCACCCCTCTCCGACTCGCCTCCATCATGTCCCGCTCGATGCCACATCGTCCGCCGAGCGGGACATGACGGAGGGCCTTCGCGCGATTCGCTTCAACTATGTCCCATTCGGTGCTGCATGCCTCCCCGAGCGGGACCTGGCTGAGGACCCTCTCGGGATCGCCGCACCGACGTCCCGTTCGGTGCAGCGCGCTTCCGCGATCGGGACCCGGCGGAGTGCATTCTTGCGATTCGGCTCAGCGGGGTCCCGTTTGGTGTTCGCCCGGGTTCCGAGCGGGACTTGGTGGAGCGCCTCTTGCGATTCGCATCCGCCCCGTTCCCTTCGATGCCCCAAGCTCCGGTGAGCGGGACCTGGCGGCGGGGACTCCTGCGATTCGTCGCAGCCACGTCCCGTCCGGTGTTCAGTCTGGACGCGACTTCCTTCTGGCGGGACGTAGTCGAGGGCGGTTGGCTTACTCCAATTCTGTTCGACGCGCGGCTGAAATGCGGGAGAAAGTGTTGGCAACGCACGTTTTCTGACACTCCGTCCGTCGACCGCGTGCCCTCGATCGGGGACCTGGCCGAGCGTCCGTCGTGACTAGCCTCAACGGCTTCCCGTTCGATGCCGCAAGCTCCGCCGAGCAGGACGTGTCGGAGGGTATTCGTGCGATTTGCCTCAGCGAGGTCCCGTTCGACGCCGCATGTCTCCGTGAACGGGACCTGGTGGAGCGCCCACCCGGGATTCGGATCGGCGAGGTCCCGTTCGGTGCCGCGTGCCTCCGTGAGCGGGACGTGGTGGAGTGCATTCCTGCGATTCGCCTCAGCTATGTCCCATTTGTTGTTCGCTGGGTTCCGAGCAGGACCTGGAGGAGTGGGGCTATGCGATTCGCTCGAGGGAAGGTCCCGTTCGGTGTTCGGCCGGGCTGTCCGTTCGTCGGGCGGGATATGGCGGGAGTGCGCCCTCCTGATTCGGCTAGGGGATATCCACCCCGCGCAGTCGGCATGCGGGTGCAAGGTGTGGGTGCAGCACTTTCTCCGATACTCCCTTCCGTCGACCGAATGCCCTCGAGTGGGACCTGACTGAGCGCCTGCTCGCGAAGCTCCGCCGAGCGGGACATGGTGGCGGAGACTCCTGTAATTCGCCTCAGTTAGGTCCCGTTCGGTGTCCAGTCGCGTCCCGAGCGGGACATGGCCGGGCGTTCTTTCGCTATTCGCCTCCGCCAAGTCCGTTTGGTGTTCCGGCGGTCGGTCGAGCGGGACTTGGCTGAGTATCCTCGCCCGATTCGTCTAAGGGATGTCCCACTTGACGCGCAGTGGACATGCGGGAGAGGCGTAGGTACCGCACAGTCTCCGACCCTCCAGCCGTCGACCGGGCACTCTCGAGTGGGACCTGGCTGAGCGTCTGCTCAGGCTTCGCCTCCACCGTGTCCCGTTCGATGCCCAGTCGCGGCCCGGTCGGGACCTGGCTGAGCGGCGTCTCGTGATTCGCCGCAACCATGTCCCGTGCGATGCCGAGTGCCTTCGCGGGCGGGACTTGGCGGAGGGCATTCTCGGGATTCAGCTCAGCGAGGTCCCGTTTGGGGTTCGCTCGGGTTCCGAGCGGGACGTGGTGGAGGGCTCTCTTGGGATTCGTTTCAGCCATGTCCCGTTCGGTGGTGCGCGCTTCGCCGAGCGGGGCTTGGGTGAGCGCTCTTTCGCGAATTGCTTCAGGTGTGGCCCGTTTGGTGTTTGGGAGGCTGGCTGTTCGGTGAGGGGCGTGGTGGAGGGGGTTCTGTGGGTCGGGTCGGGGATGTGCTGGGGGATGGGTGGGTGGGATGCGGGAGACTGGCGGGATGCGCGTGGTGGTGGTTAATCGGGGTGAGGTGGCGGTTCGGGTTTTGCGGGCTGCGCGGGAGTTGGGGTGGGGGACGTTGGCGGTGTTCACTGCTGAGGAGCGGGACGCACTGCATGTTCGGTTGGCGGATGACGCGGTGCAGCTTTCCGGGGTGGGGGCCGCGGCTTATCTGGATGTCGCAGCCGTGGTGGCGGCTGCGCGGAAGGCCGGGCCGGGGGCGTTGGTGCATCCGGGGTATGGGTTTCTGAGTGAGAGTGCCGAGCTTGCTTCTGCTTGTGCGGCGGCTGAACTCGTGTTCGTGGGGCCGGCGCCGGATGTGTTGCGGACCTTCGGCGACAAGATTGCGGCGCGGGCGGCGGCGGAACGCGCGGGGGTGCGGGTGTTGGCGGCTACCTCGAGTGGTGCGGGGGTTGCCGAGATCGCGGAATTGTTTACCGCGCATCCGGATGGGGTGATGGTGAAGGCGGCTGCCGGGGGTGGTGGGCGTGGGATGCGGGAGGTGCGGGAAGCGGGATCGCTGGAGGAGGCGTATGAGCGGTGCCGGGCGGAAGCATTGGTGGGGTTCGGGGATGACACCGTCTATGCGGAAGCACTGGTGGCGGATGCGCGGCATATCGAGGTGCAGGTGGTGGCGGATGGGGAACGTGCCATTGCGCTCGGCGACCGGGATTGCAGCGTGCAGCGGCGGCATCAGAAGCTGATCGAAGTGGCGCCCGCGCCCGATCTTGCTGCGGCGCTTCGGGAACGGCTGCACGATGACGCGGTACGTCTCGCGGAATCAGTGGGGTGTCGCGGCGTGATCACCGTCGAGTTTCTCGTGCGCGGTGGCGAGGCGTGGTTCCTCGAGGTGAACCCGCGACTACAGGTCGAGCACACCGTCACCGAAGAGGTGATGGGTGTGGATCTAGTCGCGATCCAACTGGATCTGGCCCAAGGACGCACTCTCGCGGAACTCGAATTGCCCGCAGGCACACCACGTGGCTACGCCGTGCAGGCGCGAGTGAACGCCGAAATCGTCACTGCGGGTGGTGATGTGTTGCCCAGCACCGGCACTGTCACGCAGTTCGCCGCACCGACCGGCGTCGGCGTGCGCGTCGATACCGCCGCTTACACCGGTATGCGGCAAGGGGCACAGTTCGATTCGCTGCTGGCCAAGGTGATCGCCCGCGGCCCCTCGTACTCCGCCGCACTGCGCCGTTGTTCGGACGCGTTGGCCGAAACCGTGGTCGTCGGAATCGATACGAACGCGGCACTGCTGCGGGCGGCACTGGACGAGCTGTCCACCGGGACTACTATCTCGACCGAGTGGTTCGAACAGAATCTGCACGAACTCGTCACCCGGGCAATCGATTACGCGCCCGCACCGCACCTCGAACCGGCCACCGCCGCGGTCCCGGAATCCATCGACCTCCAAGACGATGAACAGACCCTCCGCTCGCCCATGGGCGGCACCGTGGTCAGCCTCGTCGAACCCGGCACCGTCGTAGCGGCGGGCGCCGAGGTCGCCGTCCTGGAAGCCATGAAGATGCAGCACGTGCTGCGCGCCGAACAACCACTGCTCATCCGGCGGCACGTCGCGGCACCCGGCGCAACGGTGGATCCGCATGCGCCCCTGCTGATCTGGACCGAGGCGGACCACGACGGAACCGTCGCCGATATCGCGGCCGTCGACCTCGACGCCGTCCGCCCGGACCTGGCCGAGGTGCGCGACCGCCATCGCATCGGCCTGGACGAGGCCCGCCCCACCGCCGTCGCCAAACGCCACCGGCTGGGCCGGCGCACCGCCCGCGAGAACATCACCGACCTCGTCGACGACGACAGCTTCGTCGAATACGGCGCCCTCGCCGTCGCCGCCCAGCGCCTGCGCCGCAGTCCGGAAGACCTGATCGCGAACACCCCCGCCGACGGCCTGATCGGCGGCGTCGCCACCGTCAACGCCGACCGTTTCGGCCCCGACCACACCCGGGTGGTCGTGCTCTCCTACGACTACACCGTCATGGCAGGCACCCAGGGCTACCGCGGTCACGCCAAGACCGACCGCATGCTGGAAATGGCTGCCACCCAATGCCTTCCGGTGATCTTCTTTACCGAGGGCGGCGGCGGTCGCCCCGGCGACACCGACACCGGCGGCATCTCCGGCCTCGATTTCACCACCTTCCACACCATGGGCGCACTGTCCGGCCGAGTCCCGTTGATCGGCATCGTGTCCGGCCGCTGCTTCGCGGGCAACGCCGCCCTGCTCGGCATGTGCGACGTCGTGATCGCCACCCCCGACGCCAACATCGGCATGGGCGGCCCCGCCATGATCGAAGGCGGCGGACTCGGCGTCTATGCCCCCGAGGACATCGGCCCGATCGAGGTCCAGCGCCGCAACGGCGTCGTGCACATCGTCGCCACCGACGAAGCCGAGGCGGTTCGCATCGCCAAGCGCTATCTGGCGTATTTCCAAGGCCCGGTGGACGATTGGACCGCGCCGGACCCGCGCCTCGCCCGCCACGTGATCCCGGAGAACCGGCTGCACGCCTTCGACATCCACGCCGCCATCGAAGCCGTCGCCGACGTCGATTCGGTGCTCGAACTACGCCCCGACTGGGCCGTCGGCATCGTCACCGCCCTGATCCGCGTCGAGGGTCACCCCTACGGCCTCATCGCCAACAACTGCCACCACCTCGGCGGCGCCATCGACGCCCCCGCATCCGAGAAACTCGGCAGCTTCCTGCGCCTGTGCGGAGCACACGATCTGCCGATCGTCTCCCTCTGCGACACACCGGGTTTCATGGTCGGCCCGGACGCCGAAAAAGACGCCACCGTCACCAAGTTCAGCCGCCTCTTCATCGACGCCGCCGCACTCTCCGTCCCCTGGGGCACCGTCATCCTGCGCAAGGGCTACGGCCTCGGCGCCCAAGCCATGGCCGCCGGCTCCTTCCGCGCGCCCCGTTTCGTCATCGCCTGGCCCACCGGCGAAATCGGCGGCATGGGCTTGGAAGGCGCTGTCCGCCTTGGCTTCGCGAAGGAACTCGCCGCCATCGAGGACCCGGTCAAACGCCAGGAGGCCTTCGACAACATGGTCGCCCTCGCCTACACCACCGGCAAAGCCCTGACCGCCGCCACGTTGCTGGAACTGGACGACGTCATCGACCCGGCCGACACCCGCCGTTGGATCCGCACCCTCCGCTGACTACTGAAGCGCAGTTTCCAAGGCGTCCACCAGGTTTCGGGCACGGAGGTCCACCGCACCTTCGACGATGTAGTTGGTGACGTAAGCGAAGGCGAGGTTGCGTTCGGGATCGGCGTAGCCGAGTGAACCGCCGCGCCCGGGGTGGCCGAAGGTGTTCGGGCCGCCGAGGGTGAGGTCGGCGATGGGCAGCATGAATCCGGTGGCGTAGCGGTCGGGGAGCATGATGACCCGGTCGATGCCGCTGGTCTGTTCGCGGATGGCGGCGGTGAGGGTTTCGACGGTGAGCAAACGCTTTCCGTCGACCTCGCCGACCAGTGACGCATACAACCGGGCCAACCCGCGAGCGGTGCCGATACCGTTGCTCGCCGGTATTTCCGCGGCATGCACTGCGGGCGAATTGAAGTCGATGTCCGGCGGGTCGGTGATCTGAAAGGCCCGGTTCGCCAACGACTCCGGGTCCCGCATCGCCGCGACCATCGGCCGCAACTGCTCCGGGATCAGCTTATCCGGCACCGAATCCAGGTCCGGCTTCGGCGCGAACACCAACCGGCTGACCCGATCCCGTTGCGCCGCAGGCAAACCGATGAAGAAGTCGACGTCATACGGCCCGGCGATCTCCTCGGCCAGGAACTGCCCGACCGTCCGCCCGGTGATCCGGCGGATCACCTCGCCGACCAGCCAGCCGAAGGTACGACCGTGATAACCGTGATCGGTGCCGGGCGTCCAGTTCGGCGTCTGCGCGGCGAGCGCGTCGACCATGGGCGTCCACGCCAGCGCGTCGGCCAGCGGCACCGGCTTGTCGATCGCCGCGAGCCCCGCCTGATGCGTCAGCAACCAGCGCACCGGAATCTCGCCCTTACCCGCGGCCGCGAACTCCGGCCAGTACCGTGCGACGGGCGCATCCAGGTCGAGCAGCCCGCGCTCGACCAGCAGCTGCGTCGCCGCCGCGACCACCCCTTTGGTCGCCGAGTAGACCAGTTGAAGCGTGTCGCGCTCCCACGGCCGCCCGGCGTCCGGATCAGCGAGCCCACCCCACAGATCGACCACCGGCCGCCCGTCCAGATACACGCACACGGCCGCCCCGATATCGCCCTGATCTGCGAAGTTCGCGGCAAACGCGCCCCGTACCGCCTCGAATCCAGGTGCCACCGTTCCGTCGATCGTCATGAACCCCAGCATGTCATGCGCCCACCCGGCGTCGCATCGAACTTTTTTCCGGATGTCCGAGAATGGTCAGCAGCGCCGACGTTCCTGATGAGCGCCACCACCGCGGTGCCGCCAACCCAGAGGAGTTGCGATGAAATACATGATCCTGAGCTTCGGCTCGCAGCAGGACTACGACGGCATGGCAGGCAAAGCCACCGGCAAACCCGCGTGGACCGCCGACGAATTCACCGCGATGGTCCAGTTCATGACCGACTTCAACAAGAGCCTCGAGGAGTCCGGCGAACTGGTCGAGACCCGCGGACTGGCCGAGCCGGTGCACACCCGGCGGATCGGCGGCAAGGGCGGCGCGTTCGTGACCGACGGACCGTACGCGGAGACCCAGGAGGTGCTCGCCGGCTACTGGATCGTCGAGTGCGAAAGCTTCGACCGCGCCACCGAGATCGCGGCCCGGCTCGGCACATGCCCCGCGCCCGCCCACCTCGCCGACACGGCCTACGCGGATGTGCGGCCGATCGCCGAGGCGGCGGCCCCCGAGTTCGGCTGAGATGCCGAATCACCCGGTGGCGGACCTGCTGCGCGTTTCCGCGCCGCAGGTCCTCGCCGCGCTCGTGCGCCGCTACGGCCACTTCGACACCGCCGAGGACGCGGTGCAGGAAGCACTGCTCGCCGCTGCCACGCAATGGCCCGGCCAAGGCATCCCCGACAACCCGCGCGCCTGGCTGATCACGGTCGCGTCCCGCCGACTGACCGACCTGCTGCGCAGCGAGCAGGCCCGCAAGCAGCGCGAGGAGACGGCCGCTCGATGGGTGCTCCCGCAGGACTGGCTGACCCCGCCCGCCGACCGGCAGCCGACGGACTCCGACGACACCCTGATCCTGCTGTTCCTGTGCTGCCACCCGGCATTGTCGCCGCCGTCGCAGGTCGCGCTCACCTTGCGCGCGGTCGGCGGCCTGACCACCGCCGAGATCGCCCGCGCCTTCCTGGTCCCCGAACCGACCATGACCAAGCGCATCAGCCGAGCGAAGAAAACGATCAAGGACAGCGGCATCCCGTTCGCGCCGCCCGCCCTCGGCGACCGCGACGCCCGCCTCGCCGCGGTGCTGCACGTGCTCTACCTGATCTTCACCGAGGGCTACGCCGCCACCTCCGGAACGAGCCTGCACCGCGGCGAATTGTCCACGGAGGCAATCCGGCTCACCCGTCTGGTGCATCGGCTGCTGCCCGACGACGCCGAGGTGGCCGGCCTGCTCGCGCTGCTGCTGCTCACCGACGCCCGCCGCGAGGCGCGCACCGGACCCGGCGGTGAACTCGTCTCGATGGAAGACCAGGATCGCAGCCGCTGGCACGCCGAGTTCATCACCGAGGGCGTCGCACTGATCACCGCGTCGCTGCCGCGCGGCGTCCCCGGCCCGTACCAACTCCAGGCCGCGATCGCCGCGCTGCACGACGAGGCGCCGAGCTACCCGGACACCGACTGGCCGCAGATCATGCTGCTCTACGAACGCCTGCTCGCCCTCGTCGACAATCCGATGATCGCGCTCAACCACGCCGTCGCGGTATCGATGGTCCGCGGACCGCACGCGGCAATGAAACTCGTCGACGACCTGGCAGCCGACGGCCGCCTCGCCGACGACCACCGCCTGCACGCGGTACGCGCCCACCTGCTGGAAACCACCGGCGACACCGCGTCCGCCCGCGCCGCGTATCTGCTTGCCGCGCAGCACACCACGAGCATCCCGCAGCAGCGTTACCTGCGCGCCCGCGCCGCCCGCCTGCCGGGGGAGACCTGCGGCTGAACCTGTCGGTGCCGCCCGGAATACTCGACCGCGGTCGCCCCACGAATCGTCACCAGGAGGATCCGCATGCCCCGCGAGCTCGAAGACCTGCCCTACGCGCGCCACCTCGCGGCTTGGGAGGGTGAGCTCGAGCCCGAGGGTGACTACGACTGCGTGCACCTCGACGGCGCCGAACTTGACGACGTCGACCTGCAGAACGCCCGCTTCAGCGAATCCGCCCTGACCGCACTGGCCTTCAATCGAGGCAGCCTGCGGCACACCAGATTCGTCGACGTCTGGCTGCGCAACGTCCGCTGGATCGGCACCGAACTCGCCGACACCGGCTGGCAGGACGGCGAGGTCATCGCCGGCGCCATGTCCGGCGTCGACCTGGCGGGCTCCCGCCTGCGCCGCGTACGTTTCGAAGGCTGCAAATTCGACTCGGTCAACTTCCGTACCGCCCAGCTCCGCGACGTCACCTTCGTCGAATGCGTCCTGCGCGACTGCGATTTCGGCGACGCCACCCTCACCAACGTCACCTTCCCTGGCTCGACCTTGGAAAGCATGATCATGAACCGGGTGAAGCTCACCAAGGTAGACCTCCGCGGCGCCCGAGCCCTCGACATCACCGACGGCCTCGACTCCCTCCGCGGCGCCACCATCGACAACGGTCAACTCATGGAACTGGCCCCCGCCTTCGCCCGCCACCTCGGCATCGTCGTCCGAAACTCTTGATGACCTGGGGTAATGTTTCGCTGAGCGTCGAGTTCGATCGTCCGGCTCCGAGCAGCGAGGAGACCGACCCGTGCAAGCTCTGCGAATGCCGGCCCTGGTCGCCGCGGCGGCCCTGCTGGTCGGTGGATGCTCCGATGACGAGTTCGACTATCCAGGCAACGGTCAGCGCGACGCGTTCTATGCCCAACCGGTCGAGTGGCTACCCTGCGTGGAAAGTGAACCGAGCGACTGGTTCCCGGACGTACGCGCGGACGACCGCAGGTGTGCCCGCATACTCGCGCCGTTGAGCTATCGCGCCGCCGGCCGGTTGGCTCCGGATGCGGGGTTGACGGTCTCCCTCGCTGTCGCCCGGCAGCCCGCCGAGGCCGCGAAACACGGCACGCTGCTGCTGATCAGCGGTGGCCCCGGCGGACCCGGGCTATCGATGCTGGACATGGCGTTCCCGGAACAGATCCGCCGCCACTACGACATCGTCTCCTACGACCCGCGCGGCGTCGGTCGCTCGGCACCGCAGATCAGATGCGACCCCACCGAGGTCGACCTCACGGAGGAACAGGATTCGCCGGCTGCCACCGAAGCGGCGCGGAGCGAGTTCGTCTCCTCGTGTGTGCGCGGCACCGCCCCGGAAGTGCTGGCGCACATCGGTTCCGACGAGGCCGCCGATGACATCGACATCCTGCGTGGCGTACTCGGTGAGCCGCAGCTGAATATCCTTGCGGCGTCTTACGGCACGCAGGTCGCGGCGATGTACATCGACCGCTACCCGAACGGCTATCGCGCCGCCGTGCTCGACGGCGTTGTCGATGTCACCGAGAACAGCACCCAGATGCGCGTAGGACAGGAGAAGGGCTATCAGGAGACCTTCGATCGGGTGGCCGCCTTCTGCGTCGACCGCTATCGCGCGGAAGGGCACCCGGAATGCCCGTTCGGGGACGATCCGGCTCAGGCGGAGAACGTCTTTCGGGGCGTTCTCCGCGACGTGAAGGAACACCCGGTCGCCGCAGGCGCGGCACCGGCGGTGGAACCGAGCGACATCCTGCGGGCATTGATTGCGAGCTACCTCTGGCCCGAAGGGTGGGCACCCTACCTCGATGCCCTGGGTGCGGTCCGGCACGGTGACGGCGCACCGATGCGCCGACTGGCCGACGCGGAGACCGGATTGAATTATTGGACCTCGGGCATGGAGGAAAATGCGCTCGCGGCGATCACCTGCGCCGACGTCGCGGACCCGACCGACGACCGGGCATCGCGGCAAGCCGACGAGGCGGCCATGTACGACGCCGCGACCTACGACGACTACACGCCGCGTCCCGCCGAGTTTCCCCTCGGCACCTGCGATTTCTGGCCGTTCGCGGGGACGGCCAAGGCCTTCCGGCCGCATCGCGCCAACGGTTCGGCGCCGGTGCTGTTCGTCGGCACCAGGCACGACCCGACCACTCCGCTGCGCAATGCCGAGCGCATGGCGAACTATCTCGACAGCCCGCTGCTGACGCGCGAGGGTGACGGGCACACCTTCGTCTTCAATGACGTCAACCAGTGCATCGACGGCCTTGTTGTGCGCTACCTCGGCGATCCGTTCTCGGCGCGAAATGCAGTGTGCCAGTAGCGGTCAAGCGCCGGCGCGGGCGATCGTTGCGGCTACACCGTCGAGGACCAGATCCAAGCCGAACTCGAAATCATCCTGGCTGGGGTCGGGTGTGGCGGGTGGCGGCGCGGATTCGAAGAGGCCGGAGCCGAAGAGTTCGGCGGCGTCCGGAAACAGTTCGGGGTCGACCAGGCGCGCCATGTGCCGGGCGTAGTTGCGGTTGGTTTCGGATTCGTCGAGACCGGTTGTGCGCCTGCCCTGTTCGAGTTGCTGGGCGAGGAGGTCGGCTTGACGGACGTAGCCGCTGACCACCATGACGACGCCGACCTTCGTGCCCGGATCGAGGCCGGTGGGACGGAGGGCGCGTAAGCCCGCGTCCATCCAGCAGATGGTGCTGGGTCCGCTCGGCGGGCCGGAGATGGGCAGCTGGGTCAGCCAGGGGCGCTGCCGGTGTACCGACCAGAGGGCGACGGCCCACTCGCGCAATGCGGTACGCCAATCGCCCACGGGGGCAGGGAAATTCGGGGCAGGGCCGGTGGCGGCGTCGCCCATGAGGACGAGCAGTTCTTCCTTCGAGCCGATGTGGCGGTAGAGCGACATCGGTGTGACGCCGAGGGTTTCGGCGATCTTCGGCAGGGTGGCGCCGGAGAGCCCGTCTCGATCGGCCAGCTGCACGGCGGTGCGCACGACCTGCTCGACGTCGAGCCCGGCGGGCCGACCGAGTCGCGAACCGGTGGGCAGGCGCCACAGGCGGATCAGCTCGTTCGGCGGGGTGTCGTCGGCCATCGTGCGGTTCGCCTCCTCAGCGCTTGTGCTCGATCGGCGGGAAGGTTAGCATGCGTCTTATAGTATAAGATATATACTAATGAGGAAAGAGCCTGGTCGCCGCGCATCGAGCGGGGATGGATCAGCGAAAGCGAGAGTCCATGGACAGCACCGTCATCAGACGAATCACCGGCGCGGCAGGGCTGGTCGCCACGATCCTGATGCTCGTCGAGCTACCGCTCTACTTCGTCTACTCCGGCCCGCCGCTGGACTGGAACATCCTCACCCGCAGCATGTTCGGGCTCATCGGCAACATCCTGCTGGTGGTGTTCATGATCGGGCTCCCGCAGCTGCTGAAGGAACGCGGCCCGCAGTACGCGTGGATCGGCTCGATCAGCGCGGCCGCGGGACTGATGTGGCTCACGGTCACCAGCGTCGCCACCTGCCTCGAGGTCGGCGCGGCCATCGCCGCGCCCGACCCGATCGATCCGACCATCGCGGTGACGGGCACCTACCTGCTCTACGGCTCGCTGTCCAAGCTGCTGATCGCGTTGTTCCTGACCGCCTTCGGCTTCGCGATCGCGGGCACCGCGCTGCTGCCCCGCTGGACCAGGTGGACGGCGTTCGGCCTGGCCGTCATCCACCTGATCTTCGTGCCGTCCCTGTTCTGCGGAAACGACCCGGCGAACTTCTACGCGGCCAACGGCTGGGGCACCACGGCGTCGACCGGCGGCCTGACCATCCTCTGGCTGCTCGCGGTGAGCGCCACCCTGCTGCGCGCGCCGAAGCTGCGGACTACTTGAGCGGCAACGCCTGATTCATCCCGCCGACCTCGGTGATCTGCCACCCGGAGTGCTGGTCGACCGTCACCGTGTAGGTGGCGGTCACCTGACCGGCCTGCGGATTCTGCACATTCGAGATGGTCAGGCTCACGAACGCGTTCACCGTGTACACCCCGTTGTTCCGCGCGGTCACCTTGGCCGCCACCGGCGTCGCGGTCGAGGTCCACTTCAGCGGGGTGAGCAGCTCGCCCATCTTCGGGCCGACCGTATCGAACTTGCCGGCCAGCGCGGGCGCGGTGTTGGCCTTCAACTTGCCGATCCAGGTGTTGATGTCGGCGTAGTTGATGGTCGACGCGCCGACCGCGTAATCGGTGGCGACCTGCTCGGCGTGCCGGTCGTCGGCCGCCGCGGCCCGGTCGTCGGCCAGCTCGCCGCGGGCGAGTACGAGGAAGACGGACAGCACGACCACCGCCAGGACGAGCACCGTGATGACCGCGCCCCGGATGAGCGTCGGTATCTCGATGCTCACCGACCGGTCGCGGGTAGAGGTCGTGGGCGCGGTGTCGGATTCGGGGGTCTTGGTCAGCGTTAGCATGGGTGGCAGCTCCTATTTGACGGTGATCTGGAGACTGAGCGCGCCGTCCGGACCGGTGGCGTGCAGGGCCTGGGAAATGAGGTCGCCGAGGTCGATTCCGCGCACCAACCCGGTGGTCGTGGCGACCAGCGGCTCGAACACCGGCAGCAGGGTCCGCAGGTCCGGCCCGAGCCGCTCGATCTTCGCGGCGATCTCCTTCAGCAGCGGGATCAGGCCGATCGTGTTGTCGGTGTCGATGAGATAGTCGCCCGGAATGTCACCCGAGCGCGCGATCCGCGCGATCGAGTCGGCCACCTGAGCGACCCGCGGCCCGAATTCGGCCCACGGCCCCGACGCCCGCTCCAACTCGGTTCCGGCCCAAGACAACTCGGTTGCCCGCGATTGCATGGCGACGAGCATCTCGCGAATCACCTCGGTGCGGCTGAGCAGCGTGGCCGCGAGCAGATCGGTGGACCGGGACAGCTGCGGAATGACGGATTCGGTTCCCGCGAAACCCTTTTCGAACGTCTCGACGATCCCCGCGATCGCCTGCGGATCGATCTGCTCGAGCAGCCGCGTCGCGGTGCGCGCGACCTCGGGGATCGAGACCGGCGCGGCGATCGTCTTCGCGTCGACCCGCTGCCCGTCCTGAAGGTACGGCCCGCCCGCCGCGGTCGGCCGGAACTCCAGATACGGCTCGCCGAGCCCCGAAAGCGCCTCTATCCGTGCCGAACTCGCGATCGGCACCCGGTACTCGGCATCGAACCGGAACGCCACCTCGACCGACCGCCCCTGGTGCGCCACGGACGTCACCTGGCCGATCTCGATGCCGGACAGCAACACCTTGGACCGTGGAATGAGCCCGCCGGAGTCCGCGAGCAGCATGGTCGCCTCGGTGCTGTCGCGGAACCAATCGACCCGCACCACACCGAAGGTGAGATACGAACTGACCACGACCAGGATGACGCCGATGGAGCCCAGCGATGCGATCGAGCCCAGATGCCTGCCCGCGAACCTCATCGGACGACTCCGATCATCCGCAGCGCGTCGAGCATTCGCGCGACCTGTTCGTCGGTGTCCATCGGATTCGCCGCTCCCTCGATCTCGACGCGGGTGACATTGACCTTCGGTCCATGCTCGGCGAACGGAATCACCCTGTCCCGCAACAGCGCGACCACCCGGTTGAGATTGGACGGCGCGTTCAGGTCGAGCGGGCGACCCGTGAACAGCAGCGGCACCAGGGCTTTGGCCGTCGCGTCGCCGGCCTCCAGCAGCGGCGCCAGCCACTGCACCGCGTGCCCGATGACGCCGAGCCCGCCGACGATGCCCAGCGTCAACACCAGCGACTGCGCGTCCGCGGGGATCTCCACGGCGCCGCGTTCGCTGAGCAGCGCGTCCAGCTGGGTCGGATTGTCCAGCACCGCAGCGAGATCCCGCTCGATCGCGTCCAGCATCCGATCCACCGAACCGGTGTCGGCGGCAACATCCTGGGCGTCACGGCCGAGTGCCGCGAAGATCCGCGCGGTCTCGGCCGGCTGCTCCGGCAGCACCGCGTTCACCCGGTTGACGATGTCCTGGGCCTGTTGCAGCGCGCCGCCGCCGACGAAGGTCGACAGGCCGGCCAGCAGGTCCTCCACCTGGAGGGCGGCCTTGGTCTGGCGCAGCGGGATGGTGCCGCCATCGGGGATCAGCTCCGCGGAACCTGTTGGCGGAGTGGTGAGTCCGATATAGATGTCACCGAGAAAGGTGTTCTGCCGCAGCTGCGCCGTCGTGGTGGTCGGCAGCTTCACCGAGTTCGAGATCTCGACGACGGCGTCGACGCGGCCGCTGCTGGTCGCGGTCGGGTCCACCACGTGCACCGAGCGCAGGCTGCCGATCTGCGCGCCGTTGGCCACCACTTTCGCCTGGGTGGGCAGGTTGAGCGCGCTGGCGAGCTCGATCCGCACCTGATAGGTCGGCCCGGACACCGAAGCGCCCGGCACCGGCACCTCGGCGGGATCGAACGCGCAGCCCGACGCGGTCAGCAGCACCGCCGCCGCGGCCGCGACGACTCCGGATCGGAGACTGGACCTGGTCATCGCGCGCCCACCGAGCCGAGGATCAACGGCACGAGATTCGTTGCCGTGAGGCCGTTCTCGCCCTGGCACCGGCCGGGGTTCACCGCATTGATCACCCCGCAGATCTGATCCGCCTGCTCCTGCGGCAGCGCCACCCGCGGTGGCGCGTAGGTGATCCGCGGCCAGCCGGTCGCCGGATCTATGGTCTGCTGGAAGGCGTCCACGATCGAGGGGATCATGTCGACCACCTGTTGCAGCGACCCGACATTCGCGGCCAGCAGCCGCAACCCGGGCACCGCACCGTCGAGCGCGCCGAGCAGCGGTCTGCCGTAGTCCCGGGCCAGGCGATTGAGCCAGGGCAGCAGCACCAGCAGCGAATCGGCGATCTGGACGACCCGCCCCCACAGATCGTTGATGAACGCGATACCCGTGTTGGCCCGGACCAGCACCGTGGCGATGTCGTCCCAGTTGATCGAGATGCTCGCCGTGATCGAGGCGAACGCGTCGATCAGGTGCCCGATGTTGCCGATCGCCGCATCGGGCCGGCGCAGTGCGGTGGCCAGATCCTTGATCAGTGCGTTGAGCCGCGGCCCGGTGTCGGCGGTCGCCGCCCGAAACGCGTTGACGCCGTCCCGGATCCGGGTCTGCTCCGCGGGGTTGTCGCCGCCGCCGAGCTGGGATGCCAGCTGGGAGAAGCCATCCAGGGTCTGACTGATGCTCTTCGGCGTGAAGGTCTTGGTCAGGCAACGGCTCCGGTCCCAGTCGGCCTGCGCCGCCGGCTCGCCGAAGACGGCGAGGGTGCGGTCGGCGACCAGGCTGTCCGACAGGGTGGTCGCGGTCGGCTGCCCGCGCAGCGGATGATCTGCCGCCACCTCGAAGTCGACCCGCACGGCGGTGCCCTCCGGCCGGATCGCGGTGACCGTGCCGACCGGAATGCCCAGGGTGGTCACCTGATTGCCGGTGTACAGGCCGACCGCGTCCGGCATCAGCGCGCAGTAACTCAGCGTCTTCTTGTTCGGTTCGAACGCGATGAGATAGCCCGCGACCGCGACCACGGCGAGCACCAGCGCGCCGACGACGGTCACGAAACCCGGTGCGGCCAAGAGACGTTTCATCAGCATCCCCGTCCCGGCACCGGCACGCACCATTGCGGCGTCAGCGCGGCCTGGTCGATCGTGACCCCGTCCTGCCCGGCCGTCGCCGCGACCAGCCGATCGCGCAACTCCCGCCATGCCGGAATCGCGACATCCAGTTGCGCTCCCAGCTCGGACAGCTGGGGCAGCGTCTCGCGCAGCTTGCCGGCCAGCGGCTCCAGCACCTCCCGCGACGACGGTTCCAGCGCGGCGAGCCGGGACAGCAGCTGTGCGGTGATCCGCAGCGCTACTTCGATTTCCGCCCGCTTGTCCAGCCCGGTGACCATCAGCATCCCGATCTGCCGAACGAACTCACCGACCAGCGACTTGTTCTGATCGATGGTGCCGAGGAACTCGGTCATCACGGTCAGCGCCCGGGACACCTCGGTGTTCTGCCGATTGAGGATGTCCACGAACGATTGCACCGCGGTACCCATCTGCCGCAGCGCGTCCGGACTCTGATCGAGCGAATCCTGGAGGGCCGCCAGGTTTTTCCGCAGCGTCGCGCCGTCGACCTCGCGGGTCGGTTGCGCCGCGTCCTGCAAGGTACGGATCAGGCTGTAGGGCAGGCGGGCCCGATCGATCGGGATGGGCTTGTCGCCGAGCGGTTTCGCGCCCGCCGGGAACAGCGCCACATAATGACCGCCGACCGCGGTGAGCATGCGCAACTCCAAAGATGTCGCATCACCGACGAACACGCCCCGCTTGACGGTGAAGCTCATGCGTACCCGATCCGGCTTCAACTCCAGCCCGGTAACGGCGCCGACGGTGATTCCGGCGACGCGCACCTGATCACCCACCTTCACCGACTGCGCCTCGGCCAATTCGGCCGTGTAGGCGGACTTTCCGATCGGCACGAGGTAGATCGCGGCCGTGATCACCAGCAGTACCGCGACGAACCCCGCCCCCAGCACGCCCAGCCGCAGTTCGCGCCGGTTCTTCGCCGCCTCGTGCCGATCGACGTGATCCGGAATCAGCTTGTGCAGCAGATCGGTTGGCTTCACCCGTTGCATATCGTCACCCGCTGCCCGGCGATCAGCACCTTCATCACCTCGGGGAGTTCAGCGGCGCCCTTCGAACAGGTCAGGTTCACCTCGTTCGCCGCGGCCCCCGCGGGCGGCAGCACCGCGCTGAGCGCTTGCAGCAGTCCGGGCAATCTGCCGAGCGTGTCCAGCGCGGCCTGCGGGTCCGGAAACAGCAGGCGCAGATCGGTCATCAGATCCGGATTGGTGTTCTCGGTGAAGCCGAGGGTGTCCAGCAGGCTGTTGAGCGGCCCGAGCGCGGACGGCGCGACGGCCGCGAAATCCAGCAGCCCGTCCAGCTTTTCGCGGAACGCGGTGAACACGTCCGCGATGCCGCGCAGCAGCGTGACCAGATGTGGTGAGCGGCCGCCGATCTGGCTGGAGATGGTGCTGAGGTTGGCCACGATCGTGCTGATCACCGCCTGCCGGTCGGTGGCGAATCGGCTGAGCTTGTCCAGGGATTCCAGCGCGGGCCCGATGCCGGAACCGTTGCCGTCGATCACCGCCAGGACGTTCTCGGTGAACTGGTTGAGCGCACCGGGGGAGAACTGCGCGATCACCGGCTGCAACCCGTTGAACAGCTGGGTGACATCGAACGACGGAATCGTATTCGCCTCGGCGATGGTCGATTCCGGCCGTAGCCGAGCGGCCGGCCGGTCCGGCTGCTTGATGTCGACGTAGCGCTGCCCGGTCAGCGATTGATAGCGGATGGCGAGCACGCTGGTGTCGTACACCGGCCGATCCCGCTGTACGGAGAACCGGACCACCGCGGTCGCGCCGTCGAGGTCGATCGCGGTGACCTTGCCGACCTGCACGCCGAACACGCGCACGTCGTCGCCGGTCTTCAAGCCGCTGACATCGGTGAATCGCGCCCGGAAGTCGTCGGTGTCGCCGGCGATCGGCCGGGTGATCGCCTGCGCGACCACCACCAGCAGCACGATCATCGCCACCGCGAAGATGCTGAGCCGCAACACGATCGAGCGGATCGGCAACTGCTTCATCGGACACCCCCGAGGCCTGCCTGGCCGAACAGCGGCCCGGCGATCGCCGGTATGCCGCGCAGCACCACCGCCACGTTCACCGCCGGCCCCTCCGGCGTATCGGCGAACATCCGGTTCAGCCGGTCGAGCAGTTCGGTGCTCTCGGCTTGGGACCGTTGCGGATCGGTCACCGTCGCGGCCATGGATTCCAGTAGGGGAGTGAGCATTTGGGTATAACCGGAGAGCTGGCCGCGCGCCGCCGCGCCGACCTCACCGACCGCGGGGAACACGTCGCCGACCACCATGCCGATGAACGCGTCGTACTTCGGCCGATCGTGCACGAACACGTCGATATTCATGATCGCGTCCAGCAGCCGGAAGGTCGACGAGGTGAACGTGCCGATCCCGCCGAACAGCGCCGCGTACTGATCGAGCAGGTACGGCGTCGGATACCGCTGGGTGTCCGCGATCACCCGGTTGAGCGTGACGATGGCCTCCAGTAACGGTGTGAACGCGTGCAAGTCGCCGTTGAACCGGGTGATCAGCTCGGTGAGCTTGGGCGTGAGCACCTCGGTGGAGGTACCGGTGAGCGAGCGCAGCAGGCTGCCCAGCGTCACATCGGTCACCTTGCCTGCGTTCGGGCCGGCCAGGTCGACCACCGCGCCCTCGCGCAGCGCGCCGCCGCCGGTGGCGGCCCGGCGCAGGGTGAGCGCGCTGATCCCGAACAGGTTGTCCGGTGCGTAGTCGACGGTGAAAGCGTCGGTGAGCGAGGCGGTCTCGGCGCGGTCGAGATCCAGGGTGATCAGCTGACGCCCCTGTTCCGCGCCGGTGATGGCGGCGATCTCGCCGACCGTCACGCCGTCCATGCGCACCTTGGTGCCCGGGATGACCCCTTCGCCGATCTGCTCGGTATGCAGTTGGATACGCACCCGGCCGGGGTCCGCATCGTCGAAAATCCCACGCCAGCCCAGGGTTACGACGGTGGCGGCGACGATGGCGACCGCGCCGAGGACGAGCGAGCCGCGACGGGTCATGGGCACGCCGGGCATGCTGTAGTTCGGCATCAGCTCACCCCGGGAATTCGATGGCGGAGTTGACGCCCCACAGCAGGACCGACAGCACCATGTCCAGCCCGACGATCGCGACGAAGCTCGCCCGCACCGCCCGCCCCGACGCGATGCCGACACCCTCCGGGCCGCCGGAGGCGAAAAAGCCGTAGTAGCAATGGATCAGGATCACCGCGACCCCGAAGACCAGGATCTTCACCACCGCGGCCAGCACGTCGTAGCCGCTGGTGAACTGGAAGAAATAGTGGTCGTACACGCCGCCCGACTGGCCGTGCAGCAGCACCACCACCGTCGAGCAGGCCACATAGCTGAGCACCAGCGCGATCAAGAACGTCGGCACGATCGCCACCGCGCCCGCGATCACCCGGGTGGTGACCACGAACGGAATCGACCGGAGTCCAAGGGATTCCAGCGCGTCGATCTCCTCGGAGATGCGCATCGAGCCGATCTCCGCGGTCATCCGGCAGCCCGCCTGCGCGGCGAATCCGACCGCCGCCGCGATCGGCGCCAGCTCCCTGGTGTTCGCGAACGCGGACACCACGCCGGTCACCGGCCCGAGCCCGAGCAGATCCAGCGCCGCGAACGACTGGATGCCGACCCCGGCGCCCATCGCGATGCCGAGCACCACCAGCATCGGCACCGTCCCGCCGCCCACCAGCACGGACCCGCGGCCCCAGGTCATGTCGGTGATGGTGCGCATGGTCTGCGCCCGGTAGCGGCGCAACGTGAGCGGAATGGCCCAGAGCGCTTGGAAGACGAAGCCGAGCATGAAGCCGGTGGTCTCGATCGGCGCGAACACCCGGCCACGTTGCCGGACAACGCGATACACCCAGCCCAGCCCCTTCGGGGCATACGGTGTCGCGGTCATCAGGCCACCCGCAGCGGCAGGAACATCGCCACCACCTGGGTGATCACCAGGTTCACCAGGATGATCCCGGCGACCGACACCACCACCGCGGCGTTCACCCCGTCGGCCACCCCGCGCGGGCCGCCCTTGGCCTCCAGCCCGCGCTGGCAGGCGACGATCACCACCAGGAAGCCGAACAGCATCGCCTTGCCCAGCGAGATCCACACGTCGGCCAGCACGGAGAAGGACCCGAACGTCGCCCAGTAGCTGCCTGGCGTCACGTTCTGCGCGCCGATCGCGACCGCGTACCCGGAGACGATGCCGACGAAGATGATCAGGATGTTGAGCAGCGGCGCGACCAGCAGCATGGCCGTCACCCGCGGAATGACCAGGCGATGCACCGGGCTGATGCCCATGGTGCGTAGCGCGTCGATCTCCTCGCGCACCGTGCGCGCGCCGAGGTCGGCGGCGATCGCGGAAGCGCCCGCGCCGCCGAGCAACAGCCCGGTGGCGATGGGTGCGCCCTGCTGGATTACCCCGAGACCGCCCGCGGCGCCGATCATCGAGTCGGCACCGAGCTGGTGAATCAGGTTGCCCACCTGCACCGAGACGACCACCCCGAACGGAATGGCCATCAGCACCGCGGGTATCGCGGTGACGGTGATCAGATACCAGGCCTGGCGCAGCATTTCCGACCATTGGAAGCGCAGGCCGAGCACGTCGGTGACGGTGCCGCGCACCGATTCTAGGCCGAGGTCTACCGCGCGCCCGAACGTGCGCAGGCTGGAAAGCACGGTGCCGGTGAGGTTCTCGCGAACGATCCGGCCGGCCGGGGTGGAGTCCACCGGCTCCGCGAGCGGGGGAGCGCCCTGCATAAATCCTCCTACCGCCTTGTATACGCGTTCGTACACAAGGTCTCTCCGCACGGTAGGTCGTTCCGGCGGAGTTGCTCGTGGCTCAGCTGGCCAGGGTGTTGACAGTTTTCGACAACCGCGTCGGTGAGGTCGCGTGATCGTGCGCCGACGGATGCGGCCGGTTGCCCAACTGTGACCCGCCCCACCAACGCTCGGCACACGGTAACACCGGTCCCGCCCGAGTACAACAGTGTCAATTTCGCTGCCGGACTTGCTCTCAGCACGTAGTATCCGACGTCCGGCCAGTAGTGGCGGCTTCCGATACTGCCGACGCAGTTATAGCCGATGCGTACACTGGCGCCACCGGATGAGCGGTCGACAGACCCGGCTGATCATCGATCGAGCACCGCAGGAGGAGACCGTGTCGGCGCGACGCGAGCGCATCCTCGATGCGGCGCGGGGGGTCATCGTCCGGGAGGGGTACGCGGGCGTCAGCATGCACGCGATCGCGCGTGCCGCGGGTGTCACCCGGCCCGGGCTCTACGCCGAATTCGGTGACCGCGACGAGGTTTTCGCGGCACTGCTCGACCGGGAGAAGGCCAAGGTGGTGCAGATGGCGTCCACCGCGACGCCGATGATCGCCCCCGGCGCCGATCCGGCCGACATGGTCGTCGGCCTCGCGATGGACGCGGTCGATATCTATCTGGACCTGGTGCTGTCCGCCCCGCAGACCTGGCAGCTGGTGCTGATGACCGGCGACGGCCTGCCCGCGGCGGCGCACGACCGAATCGAGAACGGCAGGAACGAGATTCGCCAGCAGCTCGAGGCCGCGATCAGCGCGCTCGCCGCGCTGCGCGAGCAGCAGATCGACGCGGAACTGCTGAGCCACGCGGTGCTCAGCGCCGGCGAGACCGGCGCCCGCCTGGCGCTCGCCGACGGCGGCGCACAGCGCGACGCGGTGGCGCGGACCCTACGCTGGATGGTGCGCCGGATGACCGAGGCGGCGCTCGCGATGGAGGCGTAGTGGCCGTGCCGAGCACGAAACCCGAAGGGCCACAGCGCCGTCGCTACGCCAAGCGGCTCCCGCCGGCCGATCGCAAGGAGCAATTGCTCGACGCCGCGCTGGCCATCATCACCGAGGGCGGCTTCGCCGACGTCAGCATCGCCGCGGTCGCCGAGCGGGCCGGCGTCACCCGTCCGGTGGTCTACGACTCGTTCGCCGGCCGCGACGACCTGCTGCACGAGCTGATCGAACGCGAGAGCGCCCGCATGCGCGCGGCCGTCGACCGCTCGATGGCCGGCCTGGAATCGGCAGTGCCGCAAGCGGATCAAGCGGCTGTGCTGTCGGCGGCGCTGGCCCGGTTCCTCGCCGAGGTGCGCGCCGTGCCCGCAAGCTGGCGGCTGGTCTACTTCCCGATCGACGGTGTCCCGCCGATGCTGCGCGCCCGCCTCGAGCAGTCCCGCGACGATCTGCGCACCCCGCTGAGTTGCCAGCTCGGCCAATGGCTTTCCGGCAAACGCGGCGCCGAGGACGTCGATGTCGACGTCCTCGTCCGGGTCATCCAGGGCATCATCCACACCGCCGCCCAGTTGGTGCTCGACGACCCGGACCGATTCGACATCGACCGAATCATCACCATGCTGAACGAAATGCTGCTGCGCGCGCCCTGAGCAGTTTGTCGTTTCGCACCACAGATCGCCCGCGCATTGATAGATTTCGCCAAGCCGTCCGGTACGGCGAATTCGATGAGGAATGCGAGTACATGTTCGACCGGGAATTTCGCCGCAGCACTTCGAGCGTTCGCGTGCTGATCGCGCTCGCGGAAGAGCGCGGAATGTCCATTACCGAATGCCTGTCCGGCAGCACGCTGTCGGCCACCGATATCGAGTGCACGGCGCGGCAGGAACTAGTGGTCGTGCGTAATCTACTCCGCCGCTTCGGCGCCGAGGCGGCACTCGGCGCGGAAGCGGGGCGCAGAGCCGATATTCCACTGACCGGCCCGTGGGGGCTCGCGCTGCTCAGCAGCCGGACAACGCGGGACGCGATCGACGTAATGGTGCGCTATCTCGACCGCGCGTTCGTTTCCGGCCGGTTCCTCGCCGAGGAATCCGCCGGTGTGCTCCGATTGCGCTTCGACGATTCCGAATGCCCACCGGACCTGCGCGTATTTCTGGCCGAGCGAATCATCGCCGGACTCGGCGCAATCGGCGGCGAGCTGTTCGACTCCGGAATTCCGCCCGCCCGAATCGAATTCCGCCGCCCGGCCCCGGGCGACCTCGGCCGTTATCGCGAGATCTACGGGACCGAACCGATTTTCGGCGCGGAGACCGACACGGTGACGTTCGACGGTCGCTGCCTCGACCGGCCGGTGCCGGCCACGAATGAACGCGCGCGCGGTGCGTGCGCGCAGCTGTGCCGCGATCTGCTGGACCGGCATCACACCCGCTCCGGCGTCGCGGGCGCGGTCCGCGACCTGCTGGTGCGCAACCCCGGCGACATCCCCGACCAGATCGCGGTCGCCAACGAGCTGTTCATGAGTCCGCGCACGCTGTCGCGGCGACTCAACGAAGAGGATGCGTCGTTCCGCGGTCTGCTCGACGAGGTCCGGCAATTGATGTCCGAGCAGCTGCTCGCCTACACCGACCTGACCACCGAGCAGGTCGCCGCCCGCCTCGGCTACGCCGAAGCCGCGTCCTTCATCCGCGCCTTCCGCCGCTGGAAAGGCTGCCCGCCGCAGGAGTTCCGATTGCACGGGGGTCGCGCGCTCGCGCCGGCCCGCGCGCCCGTTGCCGTGGGCGTCCACTAGCCCGTGCACGTGGAGTTCCAAGTGGAACGAAGCGGACCGCACGGTGTGTTGCAAGTGGCAGACGGGTTGGATGCTGCCAGTATGCTGCCATGTCGATCAGCGCCCCGGTTGCGCCGAGTGTTCCCAAGACGATGCGGCAGGCCACGGTGCTGGCGGTCTGCTGCGCCGCCGTGGTGATGGCGAACGTGGACACCACCGCGGTCAACGTCGCGCTACCCGCGATCGGTCATGGGCTCGACGGTTCGGTGGCCGGCGCGCAGTGGGTGGTCGCCGCCTACACGCTGACCCTGGCCTGCCTGTTGACGCTGTCCGGCTCGCTGGCCGACCGAATCGGTCGGCGGACCATTTTCCAGCTCGGCCTGGCCATATTCGCCATGAGTTCGCTGGCCTGTAGTCTCGCGCCCTCGATCGGCTGGCTCATCGCGTTCCGGGTGGTGCAGGCGGTCGGTGGCTCGATGCTGACTCCGGTGGCGATGGCGATCATTTCGGCGATGTTCACCGAGCCGGGGCAGCGGGTCCGGGCGATCGGGATCTGGAGCGGGTCGATCGGCATCGGCATGGCGGCCGGCCCGGTGATCGGCGGCTTCCTGGTCGACTCGATCGGCTGGGAATCGGTGTTCTGGATCAATGTGCCGATCGCGGCGGTCGCGCTGGCGCTCAGCTTCCTGGTCGTGCCGCAGTCGAAATCCGAGCAGCCGCGCGCGCTCGATCCGCTGGGGCAGCTGCTGGTGATCGGCGTGCTCGGGCTGCTGGTGTTCGCGATAATCGAAGGGCCGCACCGGGGTTGGCTCGCGCCGGTGACGGTGGGCTGCTTCGCCGGGGCGGCGGCCTGCCTCGCCGTGCTGCTGCGGTACGCGCCGCGGCACCCGCATCCGCTGATCGATCTGCGGGTGTTCCGGTCGGCCCCGTTCGCCGGCGCGTTCGTGATCGCCATCCTGGCGTTCGCCGCACTGGGCGGGTTCCTGTTCCTGAATACCTTCTATCTCCAGGAGATTCGGCACGATTCGCCGCTGGCGGCCGGGCTGGCGCTGGTGCCGATGGCGGTGGCCATGTTCGTCTTCGGGCCGATGTCCGGCCGGCTCGTCGCGCACCGCGGCGCCCGCAGCGCGCTGAGCGCCGGGGCCGTGCTGGCGACCGCCGCGGCGGCGGTCCTGACCGCGACGTTCGACGGCGGCGGAAACCTGTTGCTGCTCATCGGTTACGCGATGTTCGGCGCGGGCATCGGCCTGATCTACACGCCGATCACGGCGACCGCGGTGGCCGGGCTGCCCGCCGCGCAGGCCGGGGTCGCGGCCAGCCTGGCAACCACGTCCCGGCAGATCGGTCAGTCGCTCGGCGTCGCGGTCATCGGGTCGCTGATCGCCAGTCACCCCGACGCGCTGACCTCGGCCGCCGCCTTCCGGCCGCCGGCCCATCTCGGCTGGCTGACCATCACCGGGCTGTGCTTCGCGGCCCTGATCGTCGCCCGAATCAGCACCGCCCCCAGGCTGGTTCGCGCCGAGGTCTGAAACCGCGATTGTCCACTACCTGGGTAATCGGTCGGCACACCGTTTCCTCCTCCCGTACTATCGCGATCGAATACACCGGCCGGGGAGATGTAAGGAGGACGGTGTGGGACCTCGCATCCGCAACGGGACCCTGTGGTTGCGACGCTTCGCCGGAACGACGCCGGGGGTGATCGCCGTCGTTGTCGTCGTTTCCGTCGTGCTGTGCCTGCTCGCCGGTTTCACCGGCGCGAACCAGATGAGCGGTAAGAGCGCGCGCCGGGACGTCGCGCTGCAACACACCGAACCGCTCGCGTTCGCGGCGCAGCGGTTGTATGTCGCGCTGTCGGCCGCGGACGCCGCGGCGGCGACCGCCTTCCTGGCCGTCGGCATCGAGGCGCCCGCGGTCCGGCAGCAGTACCAGCAGTCGCTGGCCGATGCGGCGGTCGCGCTGGCGGACGCCACCGCGGGCGCCTCCGACGAGCAGACCCGGCAGATCGTGGCCAGGATCGCCGCCGACCTGCCCGCCTACACCGGGCTGGTCGAGACCGCGCGGGCGAACAACCGGCAGGGCTTCCCGGTGGGCTCGTCCTATCTGAGCGCGGCCTCGGAGGTGATGCAGAAGTCGTTGCTGCCCAACGCCGAACGGCTCACCGCCGACCGGTTCGCCGCGGTCCGCGAGGACCAGCGGGCCATCGCGAAGCTGCCGTTGCTGACCATCACGCTGATCGTCCTGGTGTTGCTCACCTGTGCGGTGGGCTCGTGGATTCTGTTGCGGCGCACCAACCGGCTGGCCAACCTCGGCGTGCTGGCCGCGGCGGGCGCGGCGGCGCTGGCGCTGCTGTGGGTGATCGCGGCGACCGGACTCGCGGGGAACTCCTTGGACACCGGTCCGTCGGGGGCGAGCAAGCGCTTCGAAACCCTGGCCAAGGCGCGCATCTCGGCGCAGCAGGCGCGCACCGACGAGACGTTGCAGTTGATCACCCGCGGCGACATCGCGGCCGGTGAGGACTCCTACAACCGGCACGCCACCGATCTGCGCGGCCAGCTCGGCGCCGTGGTCGGCCCGGATTCGGTTGCGGTGCAACAGCTCACGAAGTGGTCGGCCGGTCACAAGGCGCAGATCGAGGCATACCAGTCGGCGAACTATCCGGCGGCGCTCGCGCAGGCGATCGGCAACACACCGGATTCGTCGGCCACTCAATTCGCGGCGCTGGACCGTTCTCTGAACGACAACCTCGCCCAAGCTCGCCGCGATCTGCGCGGCGGGCTGGAGACCGCGGGCAACGCACTCGTCCTCAGCCCGTTCGGCACGCTGGTGCTGCTGGTGCTGGCCGCGGCTGCCGTGGTGACCGGGGTGTGGCCGCGGCTGAAGGAGTTCCTGTGAGTACACGCGTGCTGTTCGCGGCGCTGCTGGTCGGCGCGGCCGTTCTGGTGACGGGTTGCGGGTCCGGCGAGCTGCCCCCGACGCACACCCTCGACGCGGTGAATCCGCAACCCGCGGGCGCGGCGGAGATCACCACACCACCGCAGGCCGAAACGGACGGGACCTGCGACACGGAGGCCTCGCTGCGGCCCGGCGGACTGCCGAATGCCGGTGCGATGCCCGCCGGTTCGTCGATGGCGGCGATCGTGGCGCGCGGCCGGCTGCGGGTCGGCGTGGACCAGAACACCTATCTGTTCGGCTTCCGCGATCCGGGCACCGGTCAGCTCCAGGGCTTCGACATCGACATCGCGCACGAGATCGCCCGCGCGCTGTTCGGCGACCCGGACCGGATCGAGCTGCGCTCGGTGACCGCCGCCGAACGCATCCCCGCGCTGCGGGACAAGAAGGTCGACATGATCGTGCGCACCTTCTCCGCGACCTGCGAGCGGCGCCGGGACGTCGACTTCTCGGCCGTGTATTACCGTGCGGCGCAACGCATCCTGGCGCCGCGCGAGTCCGGCATCCGATCCGGCGCCGACCTGGCGGGCAAGCGGGTCTGCGTGGCCCGCGGCACCACGGCCCCCGCCCCGCTGTTCGCCCTGCCCAAGCGCCCCACCGTCATCGGCGTGACCACCTGGACCGACTGCCTGGTCGCGCTGCAACAGGGACAGGTGGACGCGATCAGCGGCGACGACCCGATCCTGTTCGGCCTGGTCGCCCAGGACCACAACTTCGAGGTGGTCGGCCAGCCGGTGGGCACCGGCGCGTACGCGGTCGGCATGTCCAAGGGCAGCGACGATCTGGTCCGCTTCGTCAACGGCGTGCTCGAGCGGATGCGCGCCGACGGCACCTGGAAGCGGATCTCCGCGGCCCAGCTCGGTGCGCTCGGGCAGGCGCAGGATCCGCCCGAGCCCCGGTACGTGGGATGAGTTCGATCAGCATGCAACCGCTCACCCTGCTCGAGATCGACCGCGAATTGGCCGGTCGCGCACGCGAAGCCGATTCGATCGTGGCCACTCTGCTGGAGCTCGACAAGCATCCCGGGCTCGAGCTGGTGCGCCGGTTCCCGCCGTCCGGGGTGACCGAGGCGCGCTGGCTGCCGGTCCGGGACGCGCTCGCGCTGATGTGGGAGGACTTCGGCCGGATGCGGGCCATCCTGGATTCGGCGAGCGCCGTCCGCGGCACCCGCGGCAAGCTGGACGACGGCCAGCGCGCGGAACTGACCGAGCTGCTGCGCGGCCGGCCGCACGAGGTGTCGCGCACCCCGATTCCGCTGGCCGAGCGCTCGCTGACCGGACCGAGCGAACACGTGCTGTTCGTCGGCCTCGCCGATACGCTGGATCGCATGCGGGCGACCTTCCCGGTGATCGCCGAATTCCTCGACGCGGTGGACAAGGTGAACACCCGCGTGATGTCGGGGCTCGCGCCGTTGCAGGACAAACTGGACAAGGCCGGGGCGGTGACGCCGGAGCTGCGCGCGATCAGCGACGGCATCGCCGAACTGCTGCGCCGCTCCGCCACCGATCCGCTCGCCCTGACCGCCGCCGAGATCGACGCGCGCCTGGCCGAACTGTCCGATGCCATGCGCCGCGAGGCGGCCGTGCTCGCCGAACTCGCCGCGGTAGCCGCGAATTGGCCCGCCGCGATCGTGAGCGCGCACAAGCGCCTGGACGCGTTGCAGGAGACCCGGGAACGGGCCGAACAGGCCCGGCTCGAGGTCGAGCAGACCATCGTGTCCGGTCCGCTGCCGGTCCTCGCGGAGGACATCGGCCTCTATCGCGCGCAGCTCGATGCCATTCCGGCCGATCCCGGTGCGGCAGCGGTGCTGCTGGAATTCGGCCGGCGCATCGATACGGCGGTCGCGGTCGCGGTCGCCGCGGAGAACCTGGCGCAGGGCCTGCTGGACCGGCGCGGCGAACTGCGCGGCCGGCTGGCCGCCTACCAGGCCAAGGCCGCGCGACTCGGCGTCGGCGAGGACCGCGATCTGCTCGCCTCTTACCAGATCGCCGCCGGGCTGCTCGCGCGCACACCGTGTGATCTGGCGGCGGTGACCCGCGCCGTCGCCGACTACCAGCACATCATCGCGGAGAAATCGGGGAGGCGACCGTGAGGACATGCACTGAACCCGGCTGCACGGGCACGATCGAGGACGGCTACTGCGCGGTATGCGGGACCGCCCCGGCCGAGGCGACGACGGTCCAGGCGACCGCGCCGCAGGCCGCTGCGGCGAAGGCCGGGGTTGCTGCGGCGAAGGCCGAGGCTGCCGCGGCGACCACCGAGGCCGTCTCGGCGGCCACAACGGAGGCGACGACCGCGGCGTCCGCGCATCGGCAGTGCACCGAACCCGGTTGCGGCGGAACGATTATCGACGGCTACTGCGAGGTGTGCGGCACCGCGCCCGCGCCGGACACCGTCGCGACCATGTCCGGCAGCACGCGCAGCACCCGGAGCAGCTCGCGGTCGGTGCGCACCGGCCGCTCCTCGTCCAGGTCGAGCAGGCGCGGACGCCTGGGCGCGGGCATGGTCGAGGTGCCCAGGGTGCCGCGCATCGATCCGACCACCGCGATCATGACCGATCCGCAGGTGCCGGAGAACAAGCGGTTCTGCGGCAAGTGTGAGAAGCCGGTCGGCCGCGGGCGGGACGGAAAGCCCGGCCGCAGCGAGGGTTTCTGCGCCAACTGCGGCACCAAGTTCTCGTTCGCGCCCAAGCTGGTCAAGGGCGATCTGGTCGCCGGGCAGTACGAGGTCGCGGGCTGCCTCGCGCACGGCGGGCTCGGCTGGATCTACCTGGCCATCGACCGCAATGTCAGCGACCGCTGGGTGGTGCTGAAGGGCCTGCTCAACGCGGGTGACGCGGACGCGATGCTGGCCGCGGTGGCGGAGAAGCGCTTCCTGGCCGAGGTGGAACACCCGAGCATCGTCAAGATCCACAACTTCGTCGAGCACGCCGGGGCGGACGGGGTCGCGGTCGGCTACATCGTGATGGAGTACGTCGGCGGCACCTCGCTCAAGCAGATCCTGCGCGCCCACCGCGACGCCGGCGGCGGCGGGTTCCTGCCGCCGGCCCAGGCGATCGCCTACGTGCTGGAGATGCTGCCCGCGCTCGGCTATCTGCACTCGCTCGGCCTGGCCTACTGTGATTTCAAGCCCGACAACGTGATGCAGACCGACGAGCAGCTCAAGCTGATCGACCTCGGCGCGGTGATCGCGATGGACGATCAGGACAGCCCGATCTACGGCACGATCGGCTATCAGGCGCCGGAGATCGCGGAGACCGGGCCGACCATCGCCACCGAGGTCTACACGGTCGGGCGCACCCTGGCCGTGTTGCTGATGGACGTGCCGCAGCGGGGCGGTCATTTCGCCGAGCTGCCCGGTCCGGAGACCGAACCGCTGCTGGTCACCTACGACTCGCTCTACCGATTCCTGGTGCGCGCCACCGACGACGACCCGGATGTGCGGTTCGCCTCGATGGAGGAGATGACCGATCAGCTGACCGGGGTGCTGCGCGAGGTCCTATCCACCGAGGACGGGGTGCCGCGGCCCGGGATGTCGACCTACTTCGGTCCGTCGCGTGCGGTCTTCGGCGTGGACGGGCCGGTGGATGCGGCGAATATCGTTGCCGCCCTGCCGGTTCCCCTGGTCGATCCGACCGACAGCGCGGCGGCGCTGCTCGCCACGACGAGTGGCACGACCCCGGCGGAGTTGGAGCAGGCGTTCGAGGCGGGGCTGCGGTCGGTGGTCACCGGGCGTGGCGCGTCGACCGAGATTCCGTTGCGGCTCATCCGGGCCGCACTGGAGGTCGGCGACACGGCGGAGGCCGATCGTCGGTTGACCGAGGTCGCCGAGACGCTGCCCGGAGATTGGCGACTCGCCTGGTATCGCGGCGAAAGCCGTTTGCTCGCCGGTGATTTCGCGGCGGCGACGGCGGAATTCGATGCGGTGTATGCCGCGCTGCCCGGCGAGGGCGCGCCGAAACTCGCGCTGGCCGCCGTGGCCGAGCTGTCCGGCGCCGCCGACCCCGATGCCGCGGGGTTCAATGCCGTGCAGGAAAAGCGCAGGGCGGCAAGCTATTACGAGACGGTATGGCGCACCGATCGCACCTACCTCAGCGCGGTGTTCGGGCTGGCCAGACTGCGCGCGGCGGCCGGGGATCGGGACGGCGCGATCGGTGTGCTCGATCAGGTCGATGCCGGCTCGGCGCTGTTCACCGAGGCGAGGATCGCGGCGATCGAGACCAAGCTGAACGGACGGTCGCCGGCCGAACTGAACGAGCTGATCGTGCGCGACGCGGGCGAACGGGCAGCCCGGCTGCGCCTGGACTCCAAACGCCGTGGCGCACAGGTGCGTTTGCGCGTACTGACCGCCGCGCTGGACTGGCTACGGGCGGGGCACGCCGCCAACTCGCTCGATCCGTTGCTCGGCGCGAAGCTGGATCAAGACGGGGTGCGCACCGGATTGGAGCGTTGTTATCGAGACCTGGCCCGGGAAACCGACGACATGTGGGAGCGATTCGCATTGGTAGAGCAGGCCAACACCGTCCGGCCCAGGACCCGGTTATGAGCACCGGAGTCGAGCTGAGCTGTCCGGGGTGCCGCGCCGAGGTGCATCCGCAGGATCGCTTCTGCGAGAACTGCGGACAGGAGCTGGGCGGCAGGCGAATCGCGCTGCCGAACCACGAACCCGGCCCGCCCACCGCCTGTGAGGCCTGCGGTGGACTGGAATACGACGCCGACGGATACTGCGCGGGCTGCGGGCAATTGCGCGGGGCGCCGGACCGATTCGATGCCGACCTCGGCGCGGTCGCGGTCGTCACCGATCGCGGAATCTCGCACTCGCGCAACGAGGACGCGGTCGCCGCGGCGGTGCTGGACGGGGCCGGCGGGGTGCCGGAGGCGGTGGTGATCGTGGTCGCGGACGGGGTTTCGTCCTCGGAGGATCCGCAGGTGGCCTCGGGAACCGCGGCCAAGACCGGTGTGGATGCCTGTCGCACCGCGCTGCTGGACGGACGGCCCGCCGAGGAAGCGGCGATGGCCGGTCTCGCGGCGGCGGCGCAGGCGGTGCGCGATATCGCGGTGGCCGACGGGCACGCGCCGTCGTGCACCTACGTGTCGGCGGTCGTGCGGGCCGATGCGCACGGCACCGAGATCACCGTCGCGAATGTCGGTGACAGCAGGGCCTATTGGCTGCACGCCGACGCCCCCGACGAGCCGGGCAACCCGCCGTCGCAGCGGCTGACCGTGGACGACTCGTGGGCACAGGCCCTGGTCGACGCGGGCGCGATGGACGAGCACGCCGCGATGAACGACCCGCGGGCGCACACGCTGATCCGCTGGCTCGGCGCGGACGGACCGGTGAAGCCGTGGTCCGACAGCTGCGTTCGCACGCTGCGCACCACCGGACCCGGTGTGCTGCTGCTGTGCAGCGACGGTCTCTGGAACTACCTGTCCGACGCGACCGCGCTCGCCGAGGTGGCCACCGCGACCGCCCCCGCCGTCGCCGCGCGCGAACTGGTCGAGTTCGCGCTGCGCTGCGGCGGCAGCGACAACATCACCGTCGCGCTCGTCCCCGTTCCATGGATCGCCCAGCCAGGAGAAGTTCAGTGAGTTCCGTTGCAGACAATGGCATTTCGGTTGCCATCGATCAGAACGAGTATCTGGCCGACGGCGTCGGCACGGTCGACGCGGTGGTGACCGTCGAGACCGCGGCCGATCTGGTGGTGGCCGCGCCGCCGCAGGAGCGGCTGGAGATCCTCATCCTGGACTGCTCCGGTTCGATGGCCACCGGCCGCAAGTTTCCCGGCGCCCGGCAGGCCGCCTTGGCCGCGCTCGACGTGATGTCCGACGGCACCAAGTTCGCGATCATCGAGGGCACCGCGATGGCGCGGCTGGCGTTTCCGTCGAATGTGCCTTCCATGGCGGTGAATCGGGAGTCACGCGCGGCCGCGCGGCGCGCGCTCGACAAGCTGACGCCCGGCGGCGGCACCGCGATGGGCAGCTGGCTCGGGCTGACCAGGCAGCTGGCCAAGAAGCATCCCGGCGCCATGGTGCACGCCATTCTGCTCACCGACGGCAAGAACGAGCACGAGGAACCCGCCGCGCTCGCCGCGGAGATCAAGCAGTCCGAAGGCAAGTTCACCTGCGACTGCCGCGGCGTCGGAACCGATTGGCGGGTCGACGAATTGCGCACCATCGCGTCCGCGCTGCACGGCACCGTCGACATCGTCGCCGACCCGGCGAAGCTGGCCGAGGACTTCGCCGCGATGATGCAGGGCTCGATGGCGAAGGCGATTCCGGAACTGACGCTGCGGGTGTGGACTCCGGCCGGGGCCAAGGTCCGGTTCGTCAAGCAGGTCGCGCCGGCCATCGAGGATCTCACCGCGCGGCGGGTGGAAACCGCGGCCCAGGTGGGGGAGTACCCGCTCGGCGCGTGGGGTGCGGAGGACCGCGATTACCACGTGCAGGTCGAGGTGGAACCGGCCGCGCCGGGGCGGGAGAAGCTTGCCGCGCGGGTCAGCGTGGTCAGCGGCGACCAGGTGCTCGGGCAGGGCCTCGTCAAGGCGGTCTGGACCACCGATACCGAGCTGTCGGCCCGAATCAGCAGGCGGGTAGCGCATTACACCGGTCAGGCGGAACTGGCGCAGGCGGTGCAGGAGGGGTTGGCCGCGCGCAAGAGCGGTGACACCGATACCGCGACGGCCAAGCTGCGCCGCGCGGTCGAGCTGGCGGCGGAGTCGGGGAACGAGAGCACGGCGAAGCTGTTGCGCGGCGTGGTCGAGGTCGACGAGCGCAGCGGGACGGTGCGGCTGCGGTCGAGCGTGGCGGCGGCCGACGAGATGGCCCTGGACGCGCGTTCGACCAAAACGGCCAGGGTGCGGAAGGAGGGGTAGTGGGCGTTAGCTGTCCGGAAGGGCACGAGTCGAACGCGACCGACTATTGCGATGTCTGTGGGGCGCCGATCGGGGAGGCGGCGCCGGCGGTCGTCGCGGAACCGGTCGCGGCGTGCCCGTCCTGTGGTGCGCCCAGCGGCGGGCGGTTTTGCGAAGTGTGCGGGCATGATTCGGCGTTGCCGAGTCCGGCCGCCCGGCCTGATCCGTTGCCGGCCTCCGCGTCGGTCACGTGGGTGGCCACGATTACCGCGGATCGTGAGTTCTACGACCGGGTGATCGCTCGTAAAGGACCCGATGCCGATCAGGTCGGCTTCCCCACGTTCTATCCTGAGCGTCGAATTGTGCTGCAAGGCAACGATATTCTGATCGGGAAGCGTAGTGTGTCGCAAGGGCTGACGCCCGATATCGATCTCGGTATCGCACCCGCGGATGTGGGCGTCTCCCGGATGCACGCGACGATCCGCATCGATGCCGACTCGCTCACCGTCACCGATCTCGGTTCCACCAACGGCACCAGCGTGAACGGCAGTGACGAGCTGATTCCGGCGAAGGTGCCGGTCCCGCTGCGCAGCGGTGATCGGATCCATCTCGGCGGCTGGACCACCATCGTGTTCACCATCGATGAACCGGCCTGAGCGGCAGTAGGTTTGCGTCTGGGACAGTATGCTCTGTTTTGTAGGCAACAGTGTTCAGACACAGCGCCGCTGGAGCGCTAGCGAGGTGGTCGGGAGCCATGACGAAGTTCGGCGGCAAGAGCTGCTTGGTCACCGGTGCGGCCAGCGGTCTCGGGCGCAGCACCGCGCTCGCGGTCGCGGCCAAGGGTGCCTCGCTGATCCTCACCGATATCGACGCGGAGGGATTGCAGCAGACCGCGAAGCTGGCCCGGACCGCCGGGGCGAACGTGCACCTCGCGGCGACCGCTGACGTCAGTGACCACGAGCAGGTGGTCGCGTTGGCCGAGCGGGCGCATGACGAAGTGGACAGCGTCGACATCATCATGAACGTGGCCGGCATCTCGACCTGGGGGACCGTCGACCGGCTGACGCACGAGCAGTGGCGGCGCACCGTCGACATCGACCTGATGGGGCCGATCCACGTCATCGAGGAGTTCCTGCCGCCGATGATCGCGGCCGGGCGCGGTGGGCACCTGGTGAACGTGTCCTCGGCCGCCGGGCTGTTCGGGCTGCCGTGGCACGCGCCGTACAGCGCGGGCAAATTCGGGTTGCGCGGGGTGTCGGAGGTGCTGCGGTTCGATCTGCGGCAGCACAGGATCGGGGTCAGCCTGGTCTGTCCCGGCGCGATGGCGACGCCGATGGTCGACCGGGTGGACATTGCCGGTATCGATCGCACGAGCGAGACGGTGCAGCGGGCGATGGCGCTGTTCCTGCGTGGCGCGGTCACGCCGGAGGCCGCGGCGCGGTCGATTGTGCGCGGCGTCGAGCGCAACACCTATCTCGTCTACACCTCCAACGACATTCGCATCGGGCACTGGGCGCAGCGGTATTTCCCGCCGTCCTACCACCTCGCCATGCGCGGACTGAACTGGGCGATGACTCGCTATATCGATCAACCGGCCACGAAGACCACCGTGCGCTGACGCCGAGAGGACCCCACCATGGCCCAGCCGCTGACCACCACCGCGGCCACGGTGCCGCCGAATCATCGATTCGATATCGGGCCCGCCCGGTATCCGAAGTTGTTCGGCGCCACCACCGTTCCCATCGCGATGTCGGACGGGGCGGTGCTCACCGCCGATATCCTGCGGCCCGGCGACGGGGCCGGACCGGCGCGGGAACCGTTGCCCGCCATCATCAATTTCACCCCGTACAACAAGATGATCAACCGGCACAGCATGCGCTGGAACACTGCGTTGCGGGGGCTCGGGGAGCGGGTCGGGTCGTCGGATCGGCGGCGGTTCACCGCGCGGGATGTGCTGCACACGCCCGCGGGTGGGATTCTGGAGCCCTTCGTGATCAACCGGACCGCGGTGCGCCGGGGTTACGTCGGGTTGATGATCGATGTGCGGGGGACCGGAACGTCCACCGGGAGCTGGGATTTCTTCCAGCCGCGGGAGCAGCAGGACTATCTGGAGGCGATCGCGTGGGTGCGCGAACAGCCTTGGTGTAACGGGGAATTCGTGGTGACCGGGGTGTCCTACGGTGCCATCTCCGCGCTGATCACCGCGGGGCTGCGACCGGAGGGGTTGCGGGCCGTGTTCGCCATCGAGGCGGGTGAGGACCCGATGCGTGAGCTCGGGCTGACCGGCGGGGTGCCGACGCCGGGGATGATGCTGTGGATTCTGGCCGTCACCGGGACGAAATGGCTACCGTCGGTGCCCGGGTTGCTGCGCGCCGGGATCACCAAGCAGTTCCTGCGGGATCGGATCGCGGATCCGGCGGGGTGGGTGCGGCACGCGATCGATATCGGGCTCACCGAGAATCATCCGGACAGCTTTCTCAACCCGATGTGGGCGAGCAAACTGGCTCGCTTCGAGGACATTTCGGCGCCGACCTGGATTCATGGCGGGTGGCACGATGTCTACAACCGGTCCAACTTCCGGATGTTCGATCGAATTCCGTTGTCCGGTGGGGAGAAACAGGTCTTCGTCGATGATTCCTACCACCTGACCGTGGGTTCGGGGCTCGGTGCGCCGGACAGTCCGCAGGCGCTCGACGAGCTGCAATGCGCGTGGTTCGATCGGTGGGTCAAGGGGGTCGACAACGGTATCGATCGCTATGGGCCGGTCACTGTCCGCCGGCAAGGCGACGGGCAGTGGTTGCGGCACAGCGAGTTCCCGGATCCGGCGGCGACGCTGCGACGGCTCTACCTGAATTCCGAGATTACCGGGGCGGCGCCGCATGCCGGGACCGATGCGGGGTTGTCCGCGGAACCGACCGAGATCGAGTCGCGACTGCCATTGCCTATCGGGCGAATCCGGATGGCGTCCAATAACACCGGGGTCACGAGCATGGGGGTGACGCTGCTCTTCGGGCGTCGGTTCGGGACCGATGACCGGCATGCCGAGGCCGGGGCGGTTACGTTCACCAGCGAGCCGCTGGATGAGGACACCGTGCTGTCCGGTCCGATGAATCTGCATCTGAACGTGGAAGCCGAAGGGGCGGACGCGTTCTGGTCGGTGACCGTGTGTGATGTGGAGCCGGACGGTGCTTCGGTGCCGATCACGCGCGGGGCGTTGCTGTCCAGTATGCGGGCGATCGATACGGCCGGCAGCGAGTACGTCGACGGTGAGCTGCTGTTCCCGCTGCACACCCTCACCGCCGAATCCGTGCTGCCGGTGATACCCGGCGAGCCGTTCGTCGTAGACATCGAGATCAATCCCACCGAAGCCGTGCTGCGGGCCGGTCACCGATTGCGGATCGCGGTGAGCCGCACCAGCTTTCCGCGGCACCTGATCCCGCCGTGGAAACAGCGCACGATCACCGGGCAGACCATCGTGCTGGACCCTGAGCAACCGAGCTACCTCACCCTGCGAACCGCGCGCGCCTGATGAACAGATGATCCCCGTTCCCGCAACGACATTCGGTTGTGGCGTTCGGCACCGGCCGCCGGGATTGTCCTTTTCGGGCGTCTCTCACTACGATCTACTACAGAAGGTCGTAGACGTGAGGGGAAGTCATGGGCAAGTTGCGGGGCAAAGTCGCCCTGGTCACCGGATCCAGCCGAGGAATAGGCCGGGGGATCGCCTGTCGCCTGGCGCGGGAGGGTGCGCTGGTCGCGGTGCATTACTCGAGTAACGAGCAGGCAGGTAAGGAAACCGTTCGGCAGATCGAGGCGGGCGGCGGCAATGCCTTCCTGGTGCAGGCCGAACTCGGTGCGCCGGAAGCGGTTTCGTCGTTGTTCGCGCAACTGGAACCGGAGCTGCTCACCCGCACCGGCGCCGCGACCCTGGACATCCTGGTCAACAATGCCGCCCACGCGGGTTTCACCGGAGCGCAGCCCGAGGATGTCACGCCGGAAATGTTCGACCGCCACATCGCGGTGAACGCGAAGGCCCCCTTTTACCTGACCCTGCGCGCCCTGACCTCCATGCCGACCGGTGGCCGCGTCATCAACATCTCCTCCGGCATGACCAGAACCTCACTGCCCGCGCAGATCTGCTACGCGATGAGCAAGGGTGCCCTGGAGCAGATCACCCTTCAGCTGGCCCTGCATATCGCGCCCCGCGGAATCACCATCAACACGGTCGCACCCGGCGTGACCAACAACGGCGACCCGGTCTTCGACGACCCCGGCACCGTCGCCGAAATGTCCGCGTGGTCCGCCTTCAACCGAGTCGGCGAGGTCTCCGACATCGCCGACGTCGTGGCTTTCATCGCCTCGGAAGACTCCCGCTGGATCACCGGCTCCTACATCGACGCCAGCGGTGGCACCCTGCTCTGACCTACCAGTTGTGCGCGCCGAGCGACGCGTGCTCGGGCCACCCGAACAGCCCGAAATGCTGCTTGCGCCGGAACATGTCGATGCCGGCGCGAGTGCTCAGGATCGTTTCGTCCGGAATGTCGTCATAGTCGAACCAGCGCAGATCCGAACACCGGTCGGGCTCGAGATTCCGCGGCTCGCCCGACCAGGTGTCGGTGTGAAAGATGAACACGATCAGCGCCTGCCCCGGCGGCGACTGAATATGCATCGAGGCGACCATCTGCACGTGTTCCCGATCCACCTGCACGCCGATCTCTTCATCCGCCTCCCGGATCACCGCGGTGAGCACATCCTCCCCGTCGTCGAGCCGCCCACCGGGCGCGTTCCACTCCCCATCCCCGAAACTCGTATTCCGCCGCCGCGCCAGCAGCACCTGCTCGCCCCGGCTCATCAGCAACTGCACACCGACCACACTGCGGAAGATCGTCAACTGGTCTCCTGATCAGATTCGGACAATGGCCGCGATGAAGGCCAGGCTTTCGATGATGGCTCGATCGTAACCACCAAAGGTCTATCCGTCGTCCCTGCACCTGGGGGATCTTCACCGACAATGGGTGATGCCGCCCACGGCTGCTCAGAGATTGTCCAACGGGTTCGACAGATCTGTCGGGCACAGTAGAGCGGCCCAATAGTCATCGCGTAGCGCATCCCAGAGGTCGCTGTGCTTAGGGAGTAGTTCCCGGGCGTCGGCCAGATCTGGGCACGCGTCGAACACGATCGTTCCGGGTTGTGCGGACGGAAGTAGTGTCTTCGACGGGAGGCTGTAGGCGGTGAACGATTCGGTACGGAGTTGCACACGCACGATGCGTGCAGAATGCTCCGCCAATTGCCACACCGCGACTTTGTGGCCGTCTCGGGTTCGGGTTGTTCGCACCGCGTCTCGGCGCATCATGGATGGTCACCTCTCCCCTGGATTCGATTCAGTGCCAACAACAATCGCAGTCGACTCGGGCACCGCACACCTCCGTGACGGTGCGACGATCGCCCGATGCATGGGTTGCGCTGAACTGCTGTTTCCCCGGAGAATCTGGTATTGCCCATCGTGATGGGCAAGCTCTCTGCTAGCCGTACTGTCTAGGGCGTGAAGGGCCGCATGCAAGTGGGAGCCTCACCGAGGTCGGCACACGGAAACCCGCAGATGAACCATTCGTTGAGCCCGCAAGCGCGCGGCCGAGAGATGGCCTCCGTGGGCAGAAAGCTGTGGACCGAGCTGGGTTCGGTCACTCTTGCCGCGACCGAACTGATGGCCAGGTATCCGGATGTGCCGAGTTTGCAGGCACATCGATATGCCGCCGGTTTGTCACAGGACAATGCCGCCGAGCGCTATAACGAGGTCACGGGCAATCAGACATGTTTGGGCGGCACATCGATCAACGCTTGGGAAGCGTGGGCGCGCGGGCGTGGTCACGGATCGCCGCCGTCGCTGTCCAGCCTGCTGATTTTGTGTACTGCATATGGCCGTGGCCCACATGGGGTGGCCGAGGAACGTGTGTCGCCTACCGAGTTGATTGCCGAAGCTTACGAACGTCTGCCGATCGAGGATCAGCTGTCGCTCAAACAGCTCACTGCCGACGGCGTCTCGCGGCTCGATGATCTGCCCGTGCAGTCGCAGGCTCGGGTACGAACGCCAGAGCATGCCGCGTCGACGAGCCAGATCGGTGATGAGTTCATCCTGGCCGTACCGACCGTCGAGTACGGCAACTCCGATATCGGTGTGTTCTCGTTGCCGAACCCGCGTCCGGGTCAGCTGCTCGATTTGACCTGGGAGACCTTCGGTTTCGGGGTGGAACGGTTGTCATCGCAGATCAAGAACGTGGGCAGACGCCTGGATGTGGATGTGTGCTTGGGGGTGAACGAGGCCGGGCTGGTGATGGCGACATTTCTTGCCTCGGCACGCTTCTCCCGCTGCAAGACCGGCTACTTGCGGTGCAACAAGATTCGGGATGGGATCGATCTGGACGACGCATCGTTCTTCCCTGACGTCAAAGACGCACCTACCGTTGTGATTTGCGACTTCGAGGTCAAGCACGCAGATGTGATCGGCTTTCTCGCCCGTCGAGTTCGTGCGAAATACCATGGCGCCGAGCTGTATTTCGCGGTGTTCGGGGCGATGACCAAGGGGCGGGACCTGAGTGTGACGAGCTTCGATGATCTGACGGGAGCGAAGATCATGCGCGCGGCCGACTTCGAAGCCATCTTCATTGCTGCCACCATGAGTCCACCTGGCATCGAGCCCCCTCTGGAGCTGCGGTGACCTTACCCAAAGGCGATCACCTATGAGCAGTTCGAGCCAGTATCCGGACCTTGCCCGAAGGGTTGCTGACCTGGTGCTTCGGTTGATGGACGAGGTTCGGCCGTGGTTGATCGATGCTGCCCTCACAGGTCGCCGTGCGGAGCAGGTCAATCCGAGGCATGACGACAATTTCCTGTCGGATTTCGATCTCTCGATGCATCAGCGGTATAAGGAATTGCTTGTCGAGCAGATCGACTCGTTCGTCTATGCGTCCGAGGAGGCAGATCCGGAAGTCATTGGCGGCGAGGATGATCCGGATCTGTGTGTGCTCGTCGACCCGCTCGACACCAGTGAGATGGCGGTACGTGGGCTCTATGGCTACACCCATGTGCTTGTCTACTCGCGTGAGCTTGCGCGGCCTGTCGTTGCGGTGGTCGGGGACATCTTCCATCATGTGCAGATCTACCTGGCGGCCCTCGGTGACGATGGCAGTGATCGTGCGCTCCTGATCACGGCTGCCGGCGGCGAGTATTCTCTTGAAAAACCTTCCTCCGCAACGCTTTCGGAAGCGTTGGTCACGAACTTTCTGATGCGACCGCAGCAACGGTTCGAACCGCTGGCGATGCAGCGGGAGTTGATGCAGGCGCTCGGGGCGCCTTCTCCTGAGGGGAAGGCAAGGGGGCGTATCGGTGTCGACTTCGGATCTATCGGGCTGTGTCATGTGGCTGCCGGATTCTCCGACGCCATGGTCGAATTCGCGAAGGGGTTCGCCATCTGGGACTTGTCTCCGGGGCACTACATCTTGCACGCCGCAGGTGGGACGGTGACCGACTTGCGGGGGATACCGATTCCGTTGGACTACAGCCTGGGTTCGATGGCTGACATCAACCAGGCCATGAGCAGGCGCCGGAAGTTCATCGCCGCCGGGAACCCTGCACTCGTGCACGAGATACAGGCGACGTTGCGTCTGTGAGTACTGATTCGTGCTGTCGCCAGTGCGAGCGGACTGTCCGCCGTGATAGTCCCACTGTTCGGGCCGTTTTGCCGCGGCAAGACTGGAACGTGTTCTAGTTTGGGGTATGGCCGCAGGAACGGGGAATGGCATGGCGCGGGTTTTGGATCGGATCGAGCAGTATGCGGACGAGATCCGGGCCGAGGGGGTGGTGGGCGACAAGCTGATGCGGTTGTCCGATACCTCGGCGGGGCGGTTGCGGGAGTCCGGTGCGATCCGGATGTTGCAACCGAAGAAGTACGGGGGGCTCGAGGTGCATCCGCGGGAATTCGCGGAGACGACCATGGCGGTGGGGGCGATGGATGGGGCCGCGGGGTGGGTGACCGGGATCGTGGGGGTGCATCCGTGGGAGTTGGCGTTTTTCGATGCGAAGGCGCAGGACGAGGTGTGGGGAGAGGATCCGGACACCTGGATGGCTTCGCCGTATGCGCCGATGGGGGTGGCGCGGCCGGTGGAGGGCGGGTATCTGCTCAGCGGGCGGTGGTCGTTTTCGTCGGGGACCGATCATTGCCGGTGGGTGATGATCGGGGCGGCGCTCGGGGACGAGCAGGGCAAACGGGTGATGCCGCCGCGGACGATGCATGTGCTGTTGCCGCGCAGCGATTACGAGATCGATCAGGACAGTTGGGATGTCGTCGGGTTGCGGGGGACCGGCAGCAAGGATCTGATCGTCAAGGACGCGTTCGTGCCTGCGTATCGGACGCTGGATGCGGCGAAGGTGTTCGACGGTTCAGCGCCGAAAGCGGCGGGGCGCACGGAGACGCTCTACAACTTTCCGTTCTCGTGCATTTTCCCGCTCGGCATCACCTCGTCGCTGATCGGAATTGCCGAGGGCGCGTTGGCCTGTCATATCGCGGCGCAGAAATCGCGGGTGGCGATCACCGGCGTCCCGATCAAGGACGACCCGTATGTGCTGTACGCGATCGGTGACGCCGCCGCGGAGATCGCGGCGTCGCGGGCGGCGATCCTGGAGACCGTGGATCGGTTCTGGGACATGGTCGACCGGGGCGCGGAGGTCGGTTTCGAACTGCGCGCGATCGGCCGGCGCACGCAGACCGCCGCCGCCTGGCGGGTCGTGCGGGCGGTGGACGAGATCTTCGCGCGCTCGGGCGGCGGTGCGTTGCAGATGAAGACACCGCTGCAACGGTTCTGGCGGGACGCGCACGCGGGCCTGTCGCACGCGATCCACGTGCCGGGCTCGATCTTCCACTCCTCGGCCCTGACCCAGCTCGGCGGCGAACCGCAGGGAATCCACCGCGCGATGATCTGACTCCTACCCGCCGTACAACTTCTTGGCGCGCTCCTGGATCTCCTCGAGGGTCAGGTTTTCGACGCGGGTGCAGACGATCCAGACGTGGCCGAACGGATCGGTGAGGGTTCCGCTGCGGTCGCCGTAGAACAGGTCCTTGACCGGACTGAATTGGCGGGCACCGAGTTCCAGCGCTCTGCCGAAGCTCTTGTCGACATCGGCGAGATAAAGCTTGAGGCCGACGGACGTTCCGGTCTGGAGCACAAGCGGATTGCCTTCGGTGGGTTCGGTGAGAACCAGCGACGAGTCGCCGATCTTCAACTCCGCGTGATCGATCCGCCCGCCCGGCGACTCCCCGACATAGATCTCGACCGCCTCGAACGCGTCCTTGTAGAACTGGATGGCGGCTCGCGCATCCGCGACGGCCAGATACGCGGTCAGACTGTGCTGCCCAGCGGGAATCGGATCAACTGCCACAGGGGGTCTCCTTCTCGGCTCGTTCAACCTGGCCATGCCTGGCCGGCTAGCGGATGACTTCGGCGAGGCCGAGCATGTTGCCCTCGCTGTCGCGGAACCAGGCGGCCCGCTCGCCACGTCCCTTGCTGGGATAGTTGCCCTCGACGTCCATGATGCCGTTCACGGCGCCGTCGTACTCCTCGAAGACGACGCCGCGCGCGCGAAGGCCGGCCACCGCGGACTCGATATCGTCTACGTAGAAACCCATCTGGGTGAACGAACCATCGGCCGCGCCCGCCGAGGAGAACAGGCAGAAGACACCCGTCTCGCTCTCGTAACGGAGGCCGCCTTCGCGCTCCTCGACGGGTTCGAGCCCGAGCTTCTCGGCATACCAGCGGCGCGCCCTGGCCAGATCCTGGGTGGGGATGCGGGCTTCGAACCGGGCGTTGGTCAGCATGCCCGCCATAGTAGGTACCGCGCGCCGGGTCCGTTGGAACGCAGCCGCTTCGGTGCTCAGCTGACATTCGCTTGCACCGGGTGCAATCATGATCGCCATGACACCTTCGGTCTACCTCATCTCCGGCATTCAGGCGGCCGGGAAGTCGACGGTGGCGCAGGCGCTGGCCGAGCGGTTGCCGCGGTCGGCGCATGTGCGCGGGGATACGTTCCGGCGGTTCGTGGTCGGGGGCCGCGAGGAGATGAGCCGGGAGCCGTCGCAGGAGGCGCTGCGGCAGCTGGCGTTGCGGCATCGGCTGGCCGCGAACGCCGCCGATGCCTATGCGGCGGAGGGGTTTACGACGGTTCTCCAGGACACCGTGCTCGGCGAGTTGTTGCAGTACACCATCGATCAGATCGCGACCCGGCCGCTGTATGTGGTGGTGCTCGCGCCGCGGCCGGAAGTCGTCGCGGCGCGGGAGGCGGCGCGGAACAAGTCCGCCTACGGCACGTTCACCGTCGCCGAGCTGGACGCGGATCTGTGGCAGAGCACCCCGCGCATCGGATTGTGGCTCGACACTTCGTATCTCACCGTGCGGCAGACCGTCGACGAGATACTGACCCGCGCGGAGCCACTGACCCAGTGACCCCGCGCGGATCTCCCGGCCGTTCAGTGGTGATGCGCCACCGGCAGGAACTTGCTATGGCACGAGCGGCTGTGGCGGGCTGAGCGGGGCGAGCGGCTCGGTGGCCGGTCCTTCGAGGAGGGTGCCGTCGGCGGCGAAACGGGAACCGTGCAGCGGGCAGTCCCAGGAGCGTTCGGCATCGTTCCAGCGGACGATGCCGTAGAGGTGCGGGCAGACGGCGGACACTTCGGTGGTGGTGCCGTCGACCGTGCTGGTCGCGGTGGGGCGCAGGCCATGTCGCTGCACGGTGCCGCATCCTTCCGCGGGGATCTGGGCGGCGGAGTGGGTGGCCATGCGCAGCCAGCCGGTCGTGAGCCGTTGGGCGACAGCGCTGTTCGAGAGGGCGGCGGACGGCAGCGCCTTCAGCTCGTCCGGCCGCCAACTGGCCAGTGCGCCCGCCCAATTCGGCGACTTGCCGGTGATGCGCCCGGCCAGCGCCAAGGCGGCGGCGACACCGTTGGTGAGGCCCCATTTCGCGTATCCGGTGCCGAGCAGGATGTTGTTCTGCCCGGGCAGCAGCGGGCCGGCGTAGGGGAGTTCGCCGACCGGCGAGTAGTCCTGCGCCGACCACTCCTGCATGAGTTCGGCTGTGGGGAACCAGGTTTGCGCCCAGCTCAGCAGCTCGTCGGCCTTCTTGCGCTCCGATCGGGTGCGCCCGACGACGTGCCCGTTGCCGCCGACGAGCAGCACGTCGCCGTCCGGCGTCGGCGCGTAGCGCAGCGAACGGGTGGGCTGCCCCGCGCTGAGGTACATGTCGCGCGGCATCGGCTCGTCCAGCCGGAAGGCGGCCAGGTAGGAGCGCTGGGCGGTGAGCCGGGCGAAGAACCCGCCGCGATCGAGTATCGGTGTGCCCGTGGCCACGATGACGGTGCCGGCGCCGAGATCGCCGTGGTCGGTTTCGACGGTGAGGTCGCCGTTCAGCCCGCCGCGCACCCCGCGCACCATGGTCGACTCGTAGATCGGCGCCGCGTGCGATTCGACCTCGACGGCGAGCGCGGCCAAGACGGCCATCGGGTCGAGTTGCGCCTGATCGGCCAATCGCACGGCGCCGAAGGCGGGAAACGGCACGTCCAGCTCGTCGACGAGTTCGGTGGGTAATCCCGCCGCCTGTGTCGCGTCGAATTCCGCACGCACCTTTCCGATTTCGGCTCTCGATTGCGCGTAGGTGAGCGCGGCCGCGTGCTGCACCGCGACCCCGTGCTCCGCGCAGAACCGCAATAACCATTGCTGCGCTTCGCGATTCGCCGCGACATAATCGCGCAGCACACCGGCACTGTGCCGCCGCCGGATCTGCTGGGCCCGAGTTCCTTGCAGCAGACTGACTTTTCCGGTCGTGGCGCCGGTGGTGCCCGCGCCGACCCGCCGGCCTTCGACCACCGCGACTTCGACGCCACTCTCGGCCAAGAGCAACGCGGTCACCAAACCGGTGAGACCGCCGCCGATCACGACGGTGTCGAAGCGCGATCCTGGCGTTAATCGCAGACGTGCCGGGACCTCTGCGTCGTTCAACCATAGTGACGTCATAACCCCGGCATAGCCGGTGTACCGATCGGCAAACCCGCCGGTTGTTGTACGGAAATCGGGCCGCCGGACCGGAAAGTTACCGAGCGAAAGGTCGTTTCCTTGCCTAAGATCATCCCATGAATGTGCGCGCAAGGGAGTATGGGCTGCAATTCCCTGGAGCCACCGCGGAATTGAATGCGATTACCGACGTTCCCGGGGTCGAGGTCGGCTACACCACCCTCATCCGCGGCGACGACGTACGCACCGGCGTCACGGCGATCCTGCCGCGCGGACGCGAGCGGGTGTTCACTCCCTGTGCGGCGGGCTGGTATTCGCTCAACGGCAACGGCGAGATGACCGGAACCACCTGGCTCACCGAAACCGGCTCGCTGGCGCTGCCCGTGCTCGTCACCAATACGCACGCGGTCGGTACCTGCCATCGCGGGATCATCGACTGGCTGGTCGGCGCGTTCCCCGAGCTGCCGGACGACTGGGCGCTGCCGGTCGTCGCGGAGACCTGGGACGGATATCTCAACGACATCAACGGATCTCACGTCACGTCCGCGGACGCGGTCGCCGCGATCGACGCCGCGACGGGTGGCCGGATCGCCGAGGGCAGCGTCGGCGGCGGCACCGGAATGAACTGCTACGGCTTCAAGGGCGGCAGCGGAACCGCTTCGCGCCGAGTCGATTACGGCAGCGACAGCTATACCGTCGGCGCTTTCGTGCAGGCGAATTTCGGCTCCCGCAAGGAACTGACGATCCGCGGCGTCCCGCTCGGCACCCTGCTCGCCGAGGATGATCCGCTGGGCGAGTGGGCCGCACCGGCGGGCTCCGGCTCGGTCATCGTGGTCATCGCGACCGACGCGCCGCTGCTGCCCGGGCAATTGACCGCCATGACCCGCCGGGTGCCGCTCGGCCTGGCCCGCACCGGAACCAGCGGCTCGCACTTCTCCGGCGACATCTTCCTCGCCTTCTCCACCGCCAACGAGGGCGCGCTCACCAGCTACTTCCCGAACGGTGAAACCCCTTACGAGCAGCTGACTTTCATCCCGTGGGGTCAGCTCAACCCGTTCTACGACGCGGTCGTCCAGGTGGTGGAGGAAGCGGTGGTCAACGTGTTGTTCGCCGGTGAGACGATGATCGGCCGCAACGGCCATCGCTCACCGGCGCTGCCGGTGGACCGGGTGGCGGAGGTGCTCACCAGGTAGCGGCGGTCTCCCGCCGGAAGTCACCCTGGATCAGTTCCGCCTCGGTGGCCTCGTGCACGGCAAGCCAGCGCCCGAACTCCTCGAACGACTCCCTGCGCTCCGGTCCCGCGGTGGATTGCAGGTCGTCGAGCAGTTCGCGCATCCGATTGTGTTGCAGAACAAGGAGTTCCACGATGTTTCGCTGATGACGAGTAGTCATGTCTTCGCCTACTTCGGGACCAGGATTCCGGTCAGATCGGCCTTGTTGATCGGGGTGTCCGGGTTCGCCTGCGCCGCGCACATCAGCTTGATCGACGCGATCGCCGCGTCCACGGTCCGATCCTGGGTGGGCGGCGCGTCGCCGTTGCGTTCCTGCTCGAGGAACTTGGTCACGGTGATCCGCTGCTTGTCCGGGTCCTGGGCGGAGAACTCGTTGCACGGCGTGTTGCCGCCCTTGTTGACCAGCTTTTCCGGCTCGTCGCCGCAGCCGCCGACGAAGAACGCCGCGGCGATCACGAACACGAAGAACTTGGCGGTCTTGAACATTGAATCAGCCTCCGAATCCGACTAGAGCACTGGCGAGATCTGACGTGTCGAGCGCCTCGAGCGCCTGCCGGCGCACATCGGGGCAGTTCTGCGTGGTGATCTGGTCGACGACGCCGCGGTCTCTGAGCACGGTGTCGTTGAGTCCGCCGTTGCGGGCCGCCCAGTTGTGCACGGTCCCGTTGAACGCCACCCGGCCCAGGGCCGCGCCCTCGGTGCGCCACTTGTCCAGATCCGGGCGCATCATGTCGCACAGCTGTTTCGCCGCGGCGCTGGAGATCTGGCCGTCAGGGTTGGGTACCTGCGCCGTCGTCGACGGCATGGAGAACAGGACCGTGGTGTTGGACCCGGTGGCCGGGGCCGCCGGGTCCTTGTCATCGGCAGAACAGGCGGCGACCAGCGGGGCGGCGGCGAGCGCGCCGGCGATCAGCAGCGCGCGCAGCACCGGCCGATGGCGATCTCGGGTCATCTCAATGACCTGCCTGATCGGTGAGGCTCAAGCCCTCACGGTTCTTCAGCCGACGATGCTCGAGCACGACCAGGAGCACGCCGACGACGATCAACGCCACGGTCGCGATCGCGCCGATGATCGCCCAGCCACCGAAGCCGTATCCGGCCGCGGTGAGTGTCAGGCCGAGACCGACCAGGCCGAGCGCGACCAGAATGATGCCCGGCCAGTTGCGCGCGTCCTCGATGGATTCACCGACATGGGCCCGCGAGGTCCGGGTGTAGTCCGGAAAATTGTCGTCGGGGTCGCCGTGGTGCTCGGCACCGCTGTGTCCCGTGGTCGATTCATTCGGTCCGGGAAGCATAGGGATCCTTTCTGGTCCAACCACCGAAACGGGGGCATTCGATCGCATACCCGGGCCGCGGCGGCTCAATCGGTGGCGCGCAGCACCTGTTCGGTGGCCGAGACGATGGCGATGTCCGGAATGGCGTCGAGGCCGTGCCGTCCGCAGGGCGCGCTCTGATCGCCGAGCACGATGGTGGGCACGCCGTAGGGCGCCCAGCGCCGGGCCGGGACGACCGGCGCGAACAGCGAGACGACGGGCGTCGCGACCGCCGCGGCCAGCGGGGCGGCGCCGGTGTTCGGCGCGACCACCGCGTCGGCGTCGCGCAGCACGGCGGCGAAGCAGGCCAGGTCGGTGGCCCCGCCGAGGTCGCGGGCGTGCCCGTCGGCGACCGCGTCGGTGAGCGCCCGCTCGGCCACGCTGCCGGTGACCACCACCCGGTGACCGGCGTCGGCCAGCGCGGCGGCGACCTGCCTGCTGCGCGGCGCGGACATGCGCCGGCTCGGCTCGGCGGCGCCGGGATGCAGCACGACATAGCCTGGGCCGCCGGTCAATTCGGCGACCTCGGGGAGATCCCGGCGGACCCGCAGGCGCGGCGCGACGGGCGGATAACCGGCCGCCACGGCCAGTGACAACGCCCGAATCTGTTCCGGCATATCGTCGTTCACGCGATGCCGGACATCGAGCAGCGCGCCGGCCTCGTCGGTGGTGATCGCGCTGATCCGCGGCACGCCCGCCATCCGGAGCAACATGGCCAACGGCAGCGGGGATTGGTGCGCCGAGGTGCTGATGATCGCCTCGTCCGGCTCGAGCATCCGCACGCACTCGACCAGGGCACGGACCGCCGCGCTGGTCAGCGGGGGCGGATCGGCTTCGACCCAGGCCGCCTCGAATTGCAGCACCCGGTCCACGCCGGGGAGCAGCGCCGCGGCGGAACTGCCGCGCGGTCCGGCGAGGAAGGTGACCGTCTCGGCGCGGCGGGCTACCGAGCGCACGGCGGGGCCGGCGAGCAGGACATCACCCGCGCTGTCCAAGCGGGCTACCAGCACATGGCCGGTCATCGGGCAGGCAACGTTCGGTGCGCGGCGAGGGTGCGCGGCCAGGCCGCCCCGGTAGGTTCAGTCGTCGGAGCATCCATAGCGGGCGGGTGCCCGTGTCGCGAAATCCGAAACGTGCACTCTCCATCATTGGCGGATCAGGCGGCGGCGGGCTGCAATTCGTAGACTCGGTACGCGGCCTGGATGACGGGCTGGGCGACATTGCGGACCGGGACGCCGCCCGGGGTCGTCCCGTGCTCGCTGCCCGAGTGCGCGTGCCCGTGCACCGCCAGGTCGGCGCCGAACTCGTCGATCGCCTCGCCGAGCAGGTAGGAGCCGAGGAACGGGTAGAGCTCGGCCGGCTCGCCGAGCAGGGTGTCGGTGACGGGGGAGTAGTGGGTGAGCGCGATGGTGACGTCGGTGGACAGTTCGGCCAGCGCGGAACCCAGCGATGCCGCCAGATCCATTGTGTGTCCGGCGAATTCGCGCATCAGGCGTTCGCCGAAGACGCCCGCGCACCGACCCTCGAAGCCGCCGCCGAAACCCTTGGTGCCGGCCACTCCGAGGGTTCGGCCGTTGATCTCGAGCGTGACCGAGGTGCCCTCCAGGACGGTGATGCCGTGATCGGTCAGGAGTTTCGCGATATCGACGTCGATGTCGTGGTGATGATCGTGGTTGCCGAGCACCGCGACCACCGGCACGCCGAGATCGCTGAATTCGGCCGCCACCACGTGTGCCTCGTCCAGGGTGCCGTGGTTGGTCAGGTCGCCCGCCAGTAGCAGCGCGTCCGCCCGCTCGGGCAGTTCGCGCAGCTCCGGCCGCAACTGACCGGTGGACTCGGTACCGAAATGGACATCGCCGATCGCCGCGATCCGCATGAGGCTTCAACTCTCTCCGTTTTCGATGGGACTGGACGCCTGCGTCCGGGCACGCACTGCGGTGATACCCGGCGGTGACCTGGTTAATCGTCGCCCGACCGGGTATTCGGCCCGGTGCCCGAGTGAACGCGGACAGACAGGAACAGACAATGCCCGGCGGTGACGAAACCTGGAATCAGGATGTGCGCGGCGAGACCGGAACCGAACGGCTGGACCGCAATTGGAGCACACTCATCCAGGAGCTGCGGGTGGTGCAGACCGGGGTGCAGTTCCTGATCTCGGCGCTGCTGATCGTGCCGTTCCAGGCGTCGTTCGCGACGCTGTCGCATCCGTTGCGGGTGCTGTATCTGATCACCCTCTGTGCCGCGATCGGCGCGACGGTGTTCCTGGTCGCACCGGTGTCCTGGCATCGGATCCTGTTCCGGCGGCATCGGCTCGGCAATGTGGTCGCCGCGGCGCACCGGTGCGCGATGGCGGGCATTGCTCTGCTCGGCATCGCGTTGACCGGGGCGATGGTGCTGGTGGTGAGCATGGTCGCCGGGACCGTCGGCGGGGTGATCGCGGGAGTGACGATCGCGGTGTTGTTCCTGGTGGCATGGCTGCTCGCGCCGTGGTTCTGGCGTGGCTCGAGCGAACCGGCGAGGGATCGCTGACGGGTCAGCGGGCCGAAACCACCTCTCCCGCATGGGCGGGCGCGGCGCGGTGGTAGGCCGTCAGCGTTTCGAGGGCGACGTGGTCCCAGGCGTAGCGGCTCGCGGCGCGCTGATAGCCTGCCGCGCCCCAGGTTTCGCGCAGGGTCCGGTCTTCGAGGAGCTGGCGGACCGCCCTGGCCACGGTGAGCGGATCGGGCGGCGCGACGAGCCGGCCGGTGACGCCGTCGACAATGGTGTCGAGCTGGCCGCCGACCGCGGTGGCCACCACCGGTTTCCGGCAGGCCATCGCTTCCAGGGGGACCATGCCGAACGGCTCGTACTGAGGCGTGCACAGCACCACATCCGCCGATCGATACCAGCGCGGCAGTTCGGCGCGGCGGACGTGGCCGAGCATCCGAAGCCGGTCCTGCACACCGTAATCCAGCGCCAGCCGGCGCAGCCGCCTGCCTTCGCTGTCGTCCTCGATGTCGTCGCCGACCGGTCCGCCGGCGATGACCAGCTCGGTGTCCGGCAGTTCCGGCAACGCCTGGATCGCGACGTCGAATCCCTTGCGCGGCACCAATCTTCCGACCGACAGCACGCGGTGCATCCGTTGCCGCTGGCCGCGCTCGGCGGCCGGGCCCTCGGGCGTGAAGGCGGACAGGTCCACCCCGCTGGGCACGGTGGAGATGCGGAAGCGGGGAACGCCCATGCGGGTCAGCTCCATCACCTCGTCCGAACTGGTGGCGACGATATGGGCCGCGCGCCCGGCGATCAGCCGCTCGAACCGGATGCGCGAGCGCGGGCTGGTATCGGCGAGACCTTGATGCCGGCGGCGCACGGTGCCTAGTGCGTGGAAGGTGACCACCACCGGAATCCCGTGCGCGCGAGCGGCCAATTCCGCTGCGAGCCCGGACATCCAGAAGTGCGCGTGCACGATGTCCGGGGTGTCCAGGCCCCATCGGCGTTGCAGGAACGTGCCGAAATCGCCTAGGAACGGCAAACTTTGGTCACGCGGCAGTGGCTCGACCGGACCTGCGGTCACATGCACCACGCGATAGCCCGCATCGGCGAGCACCTCTGCCGGGACGTTCGGATTCTCCCGGCGGGTGTACACGGTGACGTCGTGTCCACGGCGCGCATACGCCGCGGCCAGCTCCGCAACGTGGACGTGCTGGCCGGTCGCGGTGGTCCCGCCGAGCGCATCGAGCGGGCTGGCGTGCTCGGAAACCATGGCAATCTTCACGATGTGCTCCGTTCTCACCACAGGTGACGGGCACACGGCGGCGCTGCACGGTGCCCGCGACCAGGCATCGCGTGACATGTGTTGAATTCGGGTATGCCCCAGATATGCCCGTGCGGGCGGGAACGAAACCCGGGACTCCGCTTGGCAATACGGAACGCGGTCAGATCGTCGACACGACGATCCCGATCGCGACCGCAGTGCACACGACCACCAGCAGCATCGTCGCGATCATCGCGGCGGGACTGTTCCCGGAGAACAGGTGGTTGGTCGGCCGCTCGGTGCTCGTGCTCGGGTCGGGGTCCATACAAGTGGCATACCCAGTCGTAAGATCGACAACCGAGGCCAGGTGTCCGATGACTTTGTGACATCGGTGACCGGCCGTGCAACACTGTAGGGAGGTTGAGACTACAGCCGAACCCGGTTCGACGTTTGGGCGTTCCATACCCGCCGAAACCGGTCGATGGGAATCGTAGCGGCATTATATCCGCAGTGTTGTAACCGTTGTCCGCTCCCCATTCTGCATCGGCCGAACCTGTCGCGTCGGATTGTTTCCCCTTATGCGGGAGGTTCAGTTATGTCCGCTAGTTCTGCTCTGTACGAGCACGCCGAAGGTGTGCACCTGAACGGCTCGGGGCCGAAGCCCCGCGATAGCCACGCCTGGGCGCAACGCGTCGATCGCCGCAGTGAATGCGTGGTGGTCCGCGTCGAAGGTGAATTGGATGCGGCCGCGTCTCCGCAATTCTTCGCCACGGTCGAACGGGCGGTTCGGTCGAACTGTCGCGCTGTCGTTATCGATCTGCGGGCGGCGAGATTCCTGAGCCTCCGGGCCGCCGGCGCGTTGGGCGCGGTCCGGCAGCGGGCCGCGTGCGGCGGCACCGATGTGCGTATCGTGGCCGGTCGGCAGCCGATCGAACGGTCGCTCGAGGTGTCCGGTGTACGACCGCTGTTCAGCCACTATCCGACGATGCGCGCAGCGCTGGATACCTGAGGAACAACGGATTTCGTCAGCGACGCCGGTTCCGGCGTGGCGCACGCCGATCTGGTCGCGTGGCGTGCACCGACGACGGATACTTGGCGCTGTGACTGAAATGGGGCCGGTCCAGCCCGAGGATTCGCTCGCGCTGGACCGGGTGATCGGATTAGGGACACCACAGAGTGTCGGCAGTTTTCGTTTCTGGTTCGCCGATCAGCGTTGGGAATGGTCGGACGAGGTCGCCACGATGCACGGCTATTCGCCGGGAAGCGTGGTGCCGACCACCGATCTGCTACTGACGCACAAGCACCCCGACGATCGCGCCCAGGTGGCCAACGCATTGGCCAAATCCATCAATGACGGTGAGCCTTTTTCCAGTCGGCATCGGATAATCGACACGGCCGGCGAGATCCACCACGTCATCGTGGTCGCCGATCACCTCTTCGACGACGACCGCCAGGTCGCGGGCACCGCCGGCTACTACATCGACGTCACCGACACGCTCGAGCACCACCGGCAGGAAGCCCTCGACGACGCGCTGCCCGAACTGTGGGCCTCCCGTGCGGTGATCGAGCAGGCCAAGGGCGCGGTCATGCTGGTCTACGGGGTCAGCTCGGAGCAGGCCTTCCGGGTGCTCAGCTGGCGCTCGCAGGAGACCAACATCAAGCTGCGCACCCTGGCCTCACGCCTGGTCGCCGACCTCGGCTCACTGACCGGTTCGACCGTCGGCCTGCGCACTCGGTTCGACCATTTGCTGCTGACCGCGCATGAGCGGATCGACGTGAGCTGATCTCGCGCAGACGTTTCGGGGGCATCGCGGCGGGTACGACGGTAGCGATGAGGAGCGCTGCGACCACCGAGTTCTGGCCGGTCGCGGTGCTGGGCAGCGGGCGGCCCGGAAGAACTCGGATCGGCGATCGGATCGACCGATCCAGGGTATGGCGGCGAGAGCAAGGTGGTGATGGGCATGGGGGAATGGACTTCCCGATCCTCAACGGAAACAACAACAATCGGTGTCCGAATCCCCGCGCGGCTGGAACAGCTGACCATGCTGCGCGCGCTCGCGGAGACCGTCGCGCTCATCGCCGATTTCGCGCTGGACGAGGTCACCGATATCCGGCTCGCGCTCGACGAGGTCGCCACCTCGCTGATTCTGGACGCGGTGCCCGGCACCGGTGTGGAGTGCGAATTCACCTACGACACGAACCAGATGTTCGTGCATGTCGCCTCGGTGGCCACCTCGGAATCGGTGGTGGGCCAGGCGGGTTTCGGCTGGCATATCGTGCGCACGCTGACCCATTCCATCGCCGCCGCGCAAGCCCCGTTCGACGGTGTCCTATCCGGGTATCCGACTGTCGTCGACTTCAGTTGGATACGAGGGGCTTCGGATGGCCGGTGAATCGAGATCACGCGGCGACAGTTACGACAATATCGAGCCGCTGTTCGAGAAGATCGCCGCGCTGGGGGAGGACGACCCGCGCCGGGACCCGATGCGCGAGGAGCTGATCCAGCGGTGTCTGCCGCTCGCCGAGCACATCGCGCGTAAATTCGCCGGGCGCGGAGAGAATTTCGACGATCTGCTCCAGGTCGCGCGGCTCGGTCTGGTGCAGGCCACGGACCGATTCGACGTCACCCGTGGCTCGTCGTTCCTGGCGTTCGCGGTGCCGACCATCATGGGCGAGGTGCGCAGGCACTTCCGGGACAACACCTGGTCGGTGCGAGTTCCGCGGCGTACCAAGGAGATTCAGCTCAGCATCGGTGCGACGGTGGAGGCGCTCTCGCAGCGGCTCGGCCGGATGCCGCGGGCCAGGGAGATCGCCGAGGAGCTCGACGTCGACCTGGTGGAGGTCACCCAGGCGCTGATCGCAGGCAACGCCTATCAGTCCTCGTCTCTCGACGCGGTGGCCGGCGACGATATCGAGAACGCGCCGCTGCCGCTGCTGGAAAGCCTTGGGGCAGAGGAGCCCTCCTATCATCTGGTGGAGGACTTCCTCGCCGTTCGTCCCTTGATCGAAGAGCTGCCCGAGCGGGAGCGTCAGGTGCTGATCATGCGCTTCTTCGAGAACAAGACGCAGACGCAGATCGCGGACGTGCTGGGCGTCTCCCAGATGCACGTTTCGCGGATTCTTTCGCGCACCCTGAATGAGTTGCGCGAACAGGCATTACGCGACTGAGAGCCGGAAACTGCCCGCGATCAAAGCGGATTCGGTGGAACCGGCTCGGTCGGCGGGAACGGCCCGCCCGGCTCCCGGACCGGTGGGATCGGCCGCGGCCCGCCGGGGTTCGGCGGAGCCGGGGCTGGATCTGGCCCGGGAACCGGCGGCACCGGGTTCGGCGGCGCGGGGGCCGGATCGGGACCCGGTACCGGTGGGATGGGGCTGGGGTCCGGATTCGGGGTCGGTGGAACCGGGCTCGGGTCGGGTGACACTGGACTGGTCATCTGCATTCCTCCTCGGGGCCGGGTTACCCACCCGCGACCGGCTGAATCGGCCGCGGTAACCACGCAGTCATCCGTGACTCCACTCACAGACACAATGCCGGTCAGCGCTTTTCGGGCCGCGTATGCCCGTTTCGGCGGGCGGAGCGCCGCAGAAGCGGTTTGCGCGAAGTTGGCGCCGGGTACCAAAAAGGGAACCGGACATACGATGCCGACGGCTCAGGAGCTCGTTTATGAACGAACACCGACTAGGCACCCGGAATCCGTACGCCGGATCGGGGAGCTCGAGGTCGCCGAAATACGCGCAGGAGATGCCGTCCCCAGAGCGGATGGCCCGCACCCGCGCCGCGAACGTGGAGCGCACTCGCGTCACCCAGAATCACGACATCATCCGGCAGTGGGCGGAGCGTCGTGGCGCTCGTCCCGCGACCATGCCGGGCAGCGAGGACGACGGGCATCTTCGGGTGCTGCGCTTCGATTTTCCCGGTTACGGCGGCGCTGTGCTGCGACCGGTGGACTGGGACGAGTGGTTCGCCACCTTCGACGAGCGGCACCTGCATTTCCGCTACCAGGATCGGCGCCCGGACGGGACGCCGAGCAATTTCAACCGGCTGGAGCGCCCGGCGTCCTGAGCATCGCGGCAACCAGGTGAACACCCCATGGCCTCGATGTGTCAGGGGTCACGTAACGGTTGCATAACGGTGTGGATGGGTACAGGGTGGTTGTGACGAGCCAGGCTCTTGATCGAGCGTCCAGTTTACGTTTACCGAACGGTTTGTTCGGGTACTTGGAAGATCGTCATGGTGGCTCGAACAGCGGAATGTCGCGTCGGTATGGGGATGCGAATTTCCGTATGCGACGTGCGTCTGCGTGTCTGCGAAGGATGGGTATTTGAGCGCGAACCTGATGATCGTTGAGGATGACGACCGGGTCCGTGGTGCGCTTCGGCTCGCCATGGAGGACGAAGGCTACGACGTCGAAGAGGCCGAGGAGGCCGAAGACGCGCTCACCCATCTGCGCAGCAATGGTGTTCCCGATGTGATGATCGTCGATCTGATGCTCGGCGGGATGGACGGGTTCGACTGCATCCGGGAGATCCGCCGCGAGCACGATGTGCCGATCATCGTGGTCAGTGCCCGCGACGATACCCACGATGTGGTCGCCGCGCTGGAGGCCGGCGCGGACGATTTCGTGACGAAACCGTTCGAGATCAAGGAGATCACCGCGCGCATGCGTGCCGTGCGCCGCCGGGCCCGGCCCACGGTCGAGCGGGACGCGCCGCAGGAGATGGTACTCGACGCCGACCCGGTCGCCCCGCTGGTGCTCGCGCCGGACGCCGGCGTGGTCCGCCGCGGCGACGACGAGATCCGGCTCACGCTCACCGAATTCCGGTTGCTGTGTGAGCTGGCCGAGGCGCCGGGGCGGGTGCTCAGCCGCACCGTGCTGCTCGAACGTGTTTGGGACCAAGGGTTTTTCGGCGACGAGCGGATCGTCGACGTGCATCTGCGCAGGCTGCGCACCAAGATCGAACGGGACCCGTCCGATCCGCATATCGTGGTGACCGTGCGCGGGCTCGGCTACCGACTCGATGTCCAGCGCTGAGCGCTGGTTCGATCCGAAACGCTGGAGCCTGCGCGGCCGGGTGACGGCCATGTCCGCGGCGATCGCCGCGCTCATGTCGCTGGTGCTCGTCGTGTCGGTGTTCACCATCAGCCGCAGTTATCTCGAACACGCGCAGGCCGGCGGCACCGATCTGCAATCCAACCTGAACCTGCTGCGCAATGTGCTGATCGGTTGCGCCGTGGTGGTGACGCTGATCGGCGCCGCGGTGGGCTGGTGGGCGAGCCGGCGGGTGCTGACGCCGTTGCATCAGCTGGCCGGGGCCGCGGCCCGGATCGCTTCCGGCGACCTGGATTTGCGGCTGTCCGCGACCCGCGATCAGGACCTCGCCACCACGGTGGAGTCGTTCAACAGCATGGTCGATTCGCTGCAACGCCGGATCGAACGCGAGCATCGCCTGTTCGGCGATGTCAGTCATGAATTGCGTACGCCGCTCACCACTTTGACGGCCAGCGTGGACGTGCTAAACCGGCATCGCGCGGATCTGCCGGAACGTTCGCAGCGCGCGCTGGGGCTGGTCACCGCCGAGGTGGATCATCTGCGCCGGCTGCTCGACGATCTGCTGGCCTTGGCGCGGGTCGAGGCGGGCATGCATCGCGGCGACATGGAGCCGCTGTCGGTGCGAGATCTGTTGCGGCACACCCTCGCTGAGCGACGGTATGCACCGGAACTGTTGACCGTCGACGAGGACGTCGTGGTGCGCGGCCGCAAACTGGAGCTGGAACGCGCGGTGGGCAACCTGCTGCGCAATGCCGATCTGCACGGCGGCGGTGTCGTCGCGGTGCGGGCCGACCGCGCAGGCGGCGCGGCCGTGATCGTGGTGGACGACGCGGGTCCGGGCGTGCCGGCCCCGGACCGGGTCCGCATCTTCGAACGTTTCGCGACCGCCCGCAGCGGCCGGCGCTCGGCGACCGGCACCGGCATCGGGCTCGCGCTGGTGACCGAGACCGTGGTCAAGCACGGCGGCCGGGTCGCCTGTGCCGACCGTCCGGGCGGCGGCGCCCGGTTCGTCGTCACCTTGCCGGGGATCGACGCAATCGAGTCGTAACACGACCGTAATGAAGTCGACCAGGTCACCTCAACGTTGATTCGTAAGCCTGGATAAGTACTACCGACGGGAGTTGTATGCCACTGCCAACGTTGAACACCGCGGAGATCGAACGATCTCGCGTCGTACAGGCCGCAGCCGCACTTGGCTCCACCCAGACCACCACGCAACCCGGGCCCGCCGTGACCTTGCGCGCGCCCCGCGTCGCCGACGGCGCCCAGCTGTGGCGGATCGCGAAAGACTCGGCCGTGCTCGACACCAATTCGAGCTACGCCTACGTGCTGTGGTGCCGCGACTTCGCCGCCACCTCGGTGGTCGCCGAATCGCAGGGCCGGGTGGTCGGTTACGTGATCGGCTTCATCCGGCCGCAGGCACCGGACACCGTGTTCGTCTGGCAGGTGGCCGTCGATCGAGCGCAGAAGGGCAAGGGAATCGGTGCACGGCTGCTGCACACCTTGCTCGACAATGTTGCCGCCCAAGGCGTTTCCCAGCTGGAGACGACGATCTCGCCGGACAACGCCGCATCCATTGCCTTGTTCAGCTCGGTGGCTCGGCGTCGCGACGCCCGAATCACCAAGCGCCCCTTGTTCGACGCGGGTGTCTTCCCGGACAGCCACGCGCCCGAGGATCTCTATCTCATCGCACCGAACGCTCGCACAACGCAGGAGGACCACCGATGATCAACGCCGACACGAGCATTTTCGAAAGTCTGGAATCGAACGTCCGCGGCTACTGCCGCAATTGGCCGACCGTGTTCAGCAAGGCCAAGGGCGCCTGGTTACGCGACGAAGACGGCAACGACTTCCTCGACTTCTTCGCCGGCGCGGGTGCGCTGAACTACGGCCACAACAACGACGTGCTCAAGCAGCCGCTGCTGGATTACCTTGCGGGCGACGGCATCACGCACGGACTGGACATGTCGACCACGGCCAAGCGTGAGCTGCTGACCACCCTGCGCGACACCCTGTTCACGCCCCGCGGCCTGGACTACAAGGTGCAGTTCCCCGGCCCGACGGGCGCCAACGCGGTCGAGGCCGCGCTCAAGCTGGCCCGCAAGATCACCGGCCGGGAGACCATCGTCAGCTTCACCAATGCCTTCCACGGCATGACCCTCGGCGCGCTGTCGGTCACCGGCAACGCGGCCAAGCGGGCCGGCGCGGGTGTGCCGCTGGTGCACGCGGCGCACATGCCCTACGACGGCTACTTCGACGGCACCACGGCCGACTTCCAGTGGATGGAAAAGGTTTTGGACGACACGTCGTCGGGCTTCGACCGCCCGGCCGCGGTGATCGTCGAGACGGTGCAGGGCGAGGGTGGCGTGAATGTCGCTCGGGCCGAATGGCTTCGGCATCTGGCCGGGCTGTGCGAGGCGCGGGAGATCCTGCTGATCGTCGACGACGTCCAGATGGGTTGCGGCCGTACGGGTCCGTTCTTCTCCTTCGAGCTGGCCGGCATCACCCCGGACATCGTCACGCTGTCCAAGTCGATCGGCGGCTACGGCCTGCCGATGGCGCTGGTGCTGTTCAAGTCCGAGCTCGACCAGTGGTCGCCGGGTGAGCACAACGGCACCTTCCGCGGCAACAACCCGGCCTTCGTCACGGCGTCGGTCGCGTTGCGGCACTACTGGTCCGACGGCACGTTGCAGGCCTCGACGCTGGCCAAGGGTGAGCGGGTCGCGCGGACGCTCGGCGAGCTCGCCGATAACATCCCCGGCCTGTCGACCCGCGGTCGCGGCCTGGTGCAGGGCGCGGTGTTCGACGACGCTTCGCAGGCGAGCAAGGTCTGCCAGGTCGCCTTCGAGCGCGGCCTGCTGGTGGAGACCTCCGGTTCCACCGACGAGGTGGTGAAGTTGTTGCCGCCGTTGACAATTACCGATCAGGAACTCGACCACGGGCTCGGCATCCTCACCGGTGCCGTGGACACCGTGTGCAGTGGAATGGGAGCGATCGCATGATCGTACGCAGCACCGAAGAGATCACCGGCACCGAACGCGATGTGGCAGGCGAGGGCTGGCGCAGCAAGCGCATCATCCTCGGCGGCGACGGCGTGGGCTTCTCGTTCCACGAGACGACCATCGACGCGGGCACCACACACGAGTTCCATTATCGGTACCATGTGGAAGCGGTCTGGCTGATCGAGGGAACGGGCAGCCTCACCGATCTCGACAACAACGTCACCTACGTGCTCGAGCCGGGTTCGATGTATCTGCTGGACGAACACGAACGGCACCGCCTGGAGGCCCGCACCAAGATGCGGATGATGTGCGTGTTCAATCCGCCGGTCACCGGGCAGGAGGTCCACGACAGTAGCGGCGCGTACCCGTTGGTGGCCGCGACGATCGGGGGATAGAACAGGATGGTTTTGCTGCACACGGAAACTCGACCCGAAACCGGCTCGGCCGATCGCTACCCGACTCGGCTGAGCACGCCCGGCACACATCTGGATCGCAAGGATCCTACGGTGTGGGGCCGGGTCGAGACCCCGGCGCTGGTGAACTTCGACACCGACGGTTTCGCCAGCGTCGACGATCTGCTCACGCCCACCGAGGTGGCCGATTTCTCCGCCGAGATCGGCCGGCTGGCCGGCGATCCGTCGTTGCGCGACGACGAGCGAGTGATCGTGGAGAAGTCGTCGAAGCGCGTGCGTTCGGTCTTCGAGGTGCACCGCCTCAGCGCGGCCATCGCGGACCTGACCCGGGAGTCCCGGGTCGCCGGGCTGGCCAGGCAGATCCTCGGATCCGAGGTCTATATCCACCAGAGCCGGGTGAACTACATGCCCGGTTTCCGCGGCACCGGTTTCTACTGGCACTCGGATTTCGAGACCTGGCACGCCGAGGACGGCATGCCCGCGCCGCGCGCGGTCAGCCTCTCCATCGCGCTCACCGACAACTACCCGATCAACGGCAGCCTGATGGTGATGCCGGGCTCGCACCGGACGTTCGTGCCCTGCCTGGGCAGCACGCCCGCCGAGCATTACCGGGAGTCGTTGCAGGAGCAGGAGATCGGCGTGCCGACCCAGGACGACATCACCACGCTGGCGAACACCTACGGCATCAGCCAGTTCACCGGCCGGGCCGGATCGGCGCTGCTGTTCGACTCGAATCTGATGCACGGTTCGTCGAACAACATCACCCCGTTCCCGCGCTCGAACATTTTCCTGGTGTTCAACAGCGCGGAGAACACGCTGGTGGAGCCGTTCGCGGCGCCCGCCCCGCGCCCTGGTTACATCGGCAGCCGCGACTTCACGCCACTGTCTGCCTGATTCGCGCATCGAAGGCGCCCTCGGTCCGTTCGCGAGACCGAAGGGCGCCTTCGCGCTCGGCGCGCGGTGCGCGCGCATCGGCGGTACGATCCTCTCGGCCATCGGCCTGTTGCCGCCCCACACGGCCCGATTCGCCCCCAGTTCCGGCCGGCCCGCCAAAAGTTCTTCGGGCGTGTGCAATGTTCTGGACAACCCGACGCGGTTGGCGTTCGCCACAAGATCACTCATCGGCCCGATGCCGTCCGATCCCGCTCGGAGGGCGATCTAGTCACCGACGGACAGTGTGCGCGTGGTCTTCTCGGTTCGCTACCCGATTGTGGCTGGCCCGGAGGCTTTTTCGGACTATTTGTGCAGAGTGCTGTCAGGTGCCCGCATTGTGCACAAACATGGGCGTCTGACCAATTTAACGGCAAATCCCGAGCAATGCTGGTAGCCCTTGACCTAATTGTTACCGGTGGGTACAACTACGTAACCATGCCGACGCATACCGCTCGGTCGGCCCAGGAAGAATGCACGCAGTTGGTAACGGACGTCATCACTATCGATGCGGAGTTCGCGGCCGCACGAAAAGCACTGTGGGACTTTTTCCTGGACCCGCAGACCTACACCCGGATGTTCCGCGGGATCGGCGGTTGTGAACGCGCGGAAACCTCGGACACCCATCCCGTGCTGCTGATCCGGGCGCGCCACGACGGCAACGAGCTCACCGTGCCCGCACTACGGCTAGTCGTCGGCAAGGAGCTGGAAACCTTCGAGCTACAGTGCCCTGGGCTGGGCAGTTTCGCCGCGGTACGGCTACGCGGCGAGGAGGAGCAGACCCGGGTCACCATCACCTTCTTCGGTGCCGCGCGGATCCATCCGTGGATCGCCGAGCAGGACAACGCGGACGTCATCGACTGGACAATGGCCGGATTGGACCGCATCGTCGACGCCATCCTCGGCGCCCCGACGTCGGTGCTGGTCAACGGCGAGGAGTCCGGGGCGAAACAGCAGGTCGGTACGCTGATGCAAATGGTGACGACCGGTGTCGTGCGCACCTACCGGCCGGACCGCGCGCTCAAACAGATGGGCGGGCTGGCCAAGTGGGGATTCACCCTGGCCGGCGGTTACGCGGCCGCCGCGGGGCACTCGCCGAATCGGCTCGCCGTGGTGGACGACGTGTCCGCTTACACGTTCGGTCAAATGCACGATCGCACACACAAACTCGCGTCGGCGCTGACCTTGCTCGGCATCGGCGCGCGGGACAAAATCGGGCTACTCTCACGCAATCGCGTGGCAATGGTCGAATGCATGGTTGCCACCGGCAAACTCGGCGTGGACACGGTGCTGCTCAACACCGGGCTGTCGGCGCGGCAGATCGAGGACGTCGCCGATCGGCACGGGCTGTCCGCGGTCTTCCTCGACGACGAATACGACGCGTCGACCAAATACATCCCGGCCGAGGTGCCGCGGTTCGCGACCGGCCGGGAATCCCGGTTCGACCGCAACACAGTGGACGACCTGATCGCGCTCGACGCGCCGACCTTCTCCCGGCCGTCGCATCCGGGCCGGCTGATCGTGCTGACGTCCGGCACCAGCGGCACGCCCAAGAGCGCACAACGCCCGCAGCCCAAGGGATTCGGCACCGTCGCCGCACTGCTGTCGCGGATTCCGTTGCGGATGGACGAGACCATGCTCATCCCCGCGCCGCTGTTCCATACCTGGGGACTGGCGGCGTTGCAGATCAGCACGCCGATCCGGGCGAGTGTGGTGCTGCCGGAACGGTTCGACGCCGAGGACTGCCTGCGGTTGATCGAGGAGCATCGCGTCACCTCGCTGATCGTGGTGCCGGTGATGGTGAACCGGATCCTGGATCTGCCCGCGCACATCCGGGATCGCTACGACACGTCGAGCCTGCGGGTGGTCGCGAGTTGCGGTGCGCCGCTTGCCGGTCCGACGGTGTTGAAGTTCATGGACAGCTTCGGTGACGTGCTCTACAACGTCTACGGTTCGACCGAGGTGTCCTGGGCGACCATCGCCGATCCGGCCGATCTGCGCGCGGCGCCGACCACCGCGGGGCGGCCGCCGCTCGGCACGAAACTCGCTGTGCTGGACAAGGATCTGCGTCCGGTACCGCGCGGGGTCACCGGACGGATCTTCGTGCTGAACCACATGCTGTTCGACGGTTACACCGATGCCAAGCCGCCCACCGAATGGGGCGGCATGCTCGACACCGGCGATCTGGGTTACCTCGACGCGGACGGGCTGCTGTTCGTGGCCGGCCGGGACGACGAGATGATCATCTCCGGTGGTGAGAACGTCTTCCCGCGTCCGGTGGAGGAGGCGTTGTCGCATCTGCCGCAGGTCAGCGAGGTCGCGGTGGTCGGCGTGCCGGACAAGGAGTACGGGCAGCGCCTCGCCGCGTTCGTGGTGACCCGCGAAGGGTTCGGGCTCGATCGCGACATGGTCTGCAACTACATCCGGCATCGGCTCAGCCGGTTCTCGGTGCCGCGCGACGTGACGTTCCTGGAGGCGCTGCCGCGCAACGCGACCGGAAAGATCCTGAAGCGCACGCTGATTCAGCCGAGCTGAGCCGTCGGCCCAGCTCGGCTGCCGGGTCAGCTCGACCGGCGGATCGTCTCCGGGGTGAGATCGGCGATCGTCGGGTAGCCGTCCACCGCCATCAGCAGGTCCGCCTCGGCGAGCAGCGCGCGCAGTACGTGCGCGATGCCGTCGGCGCCGCCGAGGGCCAGCCCGTAGCAGTACGGGCGGCCGATGCCGACGGCGGTCGCGCCGAGCGCCAGGGCCTTGACAATGTCTGCGCCGGAACGGATTCCGGAGTCGAACAGCACCGGCAGGCCGTCCGCGGCGGCCACCACGCCGGGCAGGTGCTCGATCGCGGGGATGCCGCCATTGGCTTGCCTGCCACCGTGATTGGAGCAGTAGATGCCGTCCACGCCGGCGTCCTTGGCCCGGCGGGCGTCGTCCGGATGACAGATTCCCTTGAGTACCACGGGCAGATCGGTCAGCGAGCGCAGCCAGTCCAGGTCGTCCCAGGTGATCGGGTTGCCGAACTGCGCAATCCAGGTCAGGATCGCGGTTTTCGGGTCCTCCTCGGGGGTCTTCGCGAGCATCGCGCGAAAGACCGGGTCGCTGAAGTAGTTGGCCAGGCAGTGGCCGCGCAGCTGCGGGAAGTTCGAGGTGCTCAGGTCGCGCGGGCGCCAGCCGGGTACCCACGTATCCAGCGTCACCACAATGGCTTTGAACCCGGCGGCCTCGGCCCGGCTGACCAGGCTCTGGGCCAGGTCGCGGTCGGTCGGGGTGTAGAGCTGGAACATGCCCGGGGTGTCGCCGAACTGGGCGGCGACGTCCTCGAGCGGGTCGACCGTCAGCGTGGAGGCGACCATCGGGACGCCCGTGCGCGCCGCGGCCTTGGCGGTGGCGAGGTCGCCGTGCCCGTCCTGCGCGCACAGCCCGATCACGCCGACCGGGGCCATGAAGATCGGCGACGGCAGCTTCAGGCCGAACAGATCGATCGACAGATCGCGTTCTTTCGTGGCGCGCAGCATGCGCGGGATCAGCCCGAGCTTCTCGAACGCCGTCGCGTTGGTGCGCTGGGTCAGCTCGTCGCCGGCCCCGCCCGCGACATACGACCAGATCCCCGGCGGCAGCGCGGCCTGCGCCTTCGCCTCCAGCTCCGAGAAGGTCATCGGCAGGTTGGGCTGAACCCCGCCAAGACCCTGAAAGTAGATCTCGTACTGGTAGTCACCGAAGTTCCCGGTCACGGCGCTCCCTTCCTCGTTTGATACATGAATGTATCCGATACATTTCTGTAGCGGAGTGAGTTGGCCGGGGTTCTCAGTGACCTGTAGAGGACAATCCACCGTTCCGGGTCGATGAGCCCGACCGGTTCGTCCGGCGCGATGCCCGCGGCGGTGCAGGCTGCTCGGACGGTGCGGGCGGGGAAGTGGTGGCGTAAGGAGTTGGCGAGGGAGCCGCCCATGCCGGAGAAGCCGAGTTCGACGAGTTGGCGGTAGTCGGTCAGGGCCGAGGCGGGTAGGAGGGGGTTCGGGCGGCGGTGGAGGCGGAGGATGGCGGTGTCGACGCGGGGGATGGGGTGGAAGTTGCCGCGGTCGATGCGGGGGCCCAATTCCATTGCGGTGGTTGGCCAATGGGTGATGGTGAGTTTGGTCCAGCGGCCGTAGTCGCCGGAATGCTTGCGGGCGAACTCTAATTGGGTGAGCAGGGTGGCTGAGGTGAGGTGGCGGGCGGCCAGGCACCAGCGGACCAAGTCGGTCGTAACCGCGAAGGGGACGTTGGCTACCACTGCGAACGGCTCGTCCGGTTCGCGGACGGACCGGAAGTCTTTGTTGTACAGACTTATTCGATCATTGGCGGCATACCGCCTGCGCAGGCGTTCGGCGTAGTGGGCGTCTTTCTCGTAGGCGCGTACGCGTCCGGCCGCGGCGAGTAGTTGTCTCGTCAGCATGCCGTCGCCTGGGCCGATCTCCAGTACGAGGTCATCGGCGGTGATGCCGGCGGAGCGCACGATCAGCCGGGCGGCGGCGGCGTCGGTGAGGAAGTTCTGGGACAGGCGCTTTCGGGTGCTTACGCGGGTATCGCGGGCACGCGGCAGCGAACGATGGCGGGACATGGGGGTCCTCCGAACGGAGTGGTCGAATCAGGGAAAGTGATTCGCCCGGACCCATGCCAGGGCACGGAAAACCCGGCGGTCATCGACCGCCGGTGCAGGTCCCGATCAGATCAGTCGGGACATCGGAGTGCAACGGTGCGCCGGCAGAGCCCAGGCCTCCGTGCGCAGCCGCAGGTAGTACGCGCCGGCCGCGCACACTCCGTTCATCTCCAAACTGCCCATGCCCGCAAGATAGCGTGCCGGTCCCGTCGGCCGCGACCGATTTATTTGCGTCCGTGAACCAGCGAATTGCGTTGGTACTAGACCGGTTCGAGCAGGCTCCGGCGCAGGGCCGCGATCAGGTCGTCGTCGACGCCGAGCAGGTTCGTCGCGTATCCGTGCATCGAGCCGTGATCGACGGCCAAGCCGTCGAGGAACAGCCGCATCACCTCGGCGGGTGCGCGTCCGTAGCCGGGCCAGGTCAGTTCCTTGTCCGGGTAGGCGGCCCGCCAGTCCGCGACGAGCCGTTCGGTGGCCAGCTCGGTGAGGGTGAAGTCCTCGACGATCTGCTGGTCGGAGACGCCGAGCAAGGTCAGGACGAGGGCGGCGATCAGGCCGGTGCGGTCCTTGCCGGACGCGCAGTGGAAGACGGTCGGTCCGTCCGCGGCGGCGATCACCTGGAGGGCTTCGCGGATTTCCTCGACGCCGTCGTAGGCGACCTCGAGGAACCGTTCGGCGAGGTAGGGGCCGGTCTCGATGTCCGGACCGAGCGCCGCCTGATCGTAGGGCCGATGTTCGATGCTGAGATTGTGATAGTCGAGCGAATCGTAATGCGGCACTCGGCCTTTCGAGTCGATCTCCCAGGGATAGCGCAGATCGATGACGGTCGTGACGCCCAGGTCCAGGAAGTGCCGCAGATCTTCGTCACGCAGCTTGCTCAGCGAATCGGAGCGGAACAGACGTCCCCAGCGCACAACCTGTCCGTCCGCGGCCGGGTACCCACCCAGGTCGCGGAAGTTGTGCAGCCGTTCGAATCCGATATGTCTGTTCACGACTCGACCCTATGTCGGCCGCCCCCAACGCGGCTCACCGATACTTGGTAGGCGGGCCCGCCCGGCCATAGGGCACACTTTGATCATGAACCTGCGTTCGGTAGGCGACCTGGTCACGGTGACAACCGCGGGCGAGAAAGTGGACTATCTGCTGTTCTGGGGACACCAACCGGAGCGAAGCGGACGGATCGGGGCCAGCTGCCTGAGCCAGTGGTGGCCCGCGCCGTTCGTCATCGACGGGGTCGAGTTCGCCTCGGCCGAGCACTACATGATGTGGGGCAAGGCGCGGCTTTTCGGCGATACGGACAATGCCGAGCGGGTGCTGGCGGCGCGCACACCGAAGGCGGCCAAGGCCCTCGGGCGGGAGGTCCGCGGCTTCGACGGCAAGCTGTGGAGTGCGCACCGGTACGACGTGGTGGTGCGGGGGAATGTCGCGAAGTTCGGCCAGCACGCGGAGTTGACCGAATACCTGCTCGGCACCGGCGACCGGGTGCTGGTGGAAGCCAGTCCGGTGGACCGGATCTGGGGGATCGGGCTGGCGGCCGACGATCCGCTGGCCGAGGATCCGGCGCAGTGGCCGGGACTGAACCTGCTGGGATTCGCGTTGATGCAGGCGCGCGCCGAACTGCGCGGCGGTCAGCCGGAGCTGACCGACTGATCGGATTTCGTGACGCGTTCCTCGTCGGCGCACGCGCGCCAGACCCGGGCCTCGGCGTAATTGCCTTGGCGGTCCAGCAGTTCGGCGAGGCCGGCCATGGCGCGGGGTTCGCGGCGATCGGCCGCGGTGCGCCACCAGCGTTCGGCGTCGTCCAGGTCGCCGCGGCGGAAGCGGACGACGCCGAGGTCGTAGGCGGCGCCCGCATGGCCGGCGTCGGCGGCCTGAGCCCACAGGCCGCAGGCTTGGTCTTCCTCGCCGCGGCCGTACATGGCTACGCCCAGGTCGTAGAGGGCGGTGCGGTAGCTGGTGTCCGAGGGCGGTTCTTCCTCGGTCGCCGGCTTGGTCTGCATGGGGCGGGTGGGGGCGGACTGGACGCCGGGACCGTATTGGGCGTCGGAGCCGAGGTGCGGGGTCGGTGGATGTGTGCCGACGTGCGGGCTTTCCTGCGGCTGGCGAGCTCCCGCGTGCGGGCTCGGGGGTGGTTGATGAACGCCCGAATGGGGGTGCTGTGGCGCAGTTGCCTGCTGGGTCGAGGGAAGCTGTTGACCGCCCGGAAGAGAGTTCCGCTGTTGGGCAGCGGAGTGCTGGTTCACGGGCGGCTGCTGGATGCCGTTGCGTGAGCTCGACTGATGGGCAGCTGATGCGTTCGGCTGTTGAGCGCCCGGATGGGAGTTCGGCTGTTGGACACCGGTGTGCGGGTTCAGGGGAGCCTGCTGGACGCCGTCGCGTGAGTTCGGCTGATGGGCAGCGGAGTGTTGGTTCAGGGGTGGCTGCTGGATGCCGTTGGGTGAGTTCGGCTGTTGGGCAGCGGCCGGTGCGTTCGGCTGTTGGGCGGCAGGTGAGTTGGGCGGTGGCTGCTGGGCAGCTGTCTGTGGGTTCAGGGGTGGCTGCTGGGCGGCGGCCTGTGGGTTCAGCGGTCGTTGCTGGGCACCGGCATGCGCGTTCGGTGGTGGCGCTTGAGCACCCGCGTGTGCGTTCGGTAGTGGTGCCTGAGGATTGGCCGGTGGCTGTTGGGCAGTGGCCTGCGGGTTCGGTGGTGCATAGTGGACGCCCGAGTGGGGGCTGGACGGTGGCGGTTGACCACCGCTCTGCGAAGCGGGCAGCGATTGAACACCGGTCGGCGGCGGCTGCGGAGCCCCGAACGGCGCGACATCCGGACTCGCCTGCGCACTCCCGCCCGGATTGTTCTGCGCCGACTGCATGGTCGGGTGGTGCGCGTTGTTCTGCGTCGCCGAGGGATACGCGCCCGTCGAATTTGTCGGCAGATTCGGCATCGACCGCAGCGGATGAGTGTGCTGAGCATCCAGCGCGGGATGCGGCTGCGCTGGCACTGCGGCCGGGGAGGTGGTCACGTCGACCACGAGATTGGCGAAATTGGCGGGTCCCTCGCCGATGCTGCACCACAGGATCGTTCGCCCGTCCGGTGCGCTCTCGATGACGATGCCGTAATTACCGACCCAGGACTTCTGTTCGCCGAATCCGTCCACCCAGACGGGGGTCAGCGTCACCAGTGTGACCGGGGCGGTGCCGATGATGTCGAAACTGATCCCGCCGACCAGGGCGTCGGACCACACGTCGACCCCGGCCAGGCGACGACCGTTCAGGCCGACATAGCCGTCGACCACCGACAATCCCATTCCGAGCCCGCGCAGCCCGGCCGGGGGAGCGGCGGAGAGCAGCGTCACCGTGACCGTCGTCGGCTCCGGCCCGACCTGCTCGGTATACATCGGATAGACCTTGCTGCCCCGCAAGACGATGGGTTCCGCGCTCTGATATCGGGCGGCGAGCGGCCGGTCGTCGGGCGAATTCCGAGCGGCCCATGACGAATACGGCTCGTTCATCCGATGCCCGCCTTTCCGCCGAATGCGTCTTGCCGTTGCGGCCCGGTATACCGTACCCGCCGCGGCCGGGAATGGCCCAGCGATCCTGCGGGCTATCGACCGGACCGGGCGACAATGCGTTCGAGCGCGGCCAGGTCCTGCTCCAGCATGCGGAACAGCCAGTACACGCCGACAAACGCCAGCGCGCTGCCCACGCACAGCACCCGCAGCGCCACGATAACCGCCGGAATATCCGCGGGCGGAATGAACGTCGCACCTGCGACACCGAGCAGCGGGACCGCGGCGGCAATGGCCAGAAAGTAGGTGCTGCGCCGGTCGAGCTGTTGCAGGCGGTGCGCGTCCTGGGCGCCGAGCCCGCCGTGGCGGAGGAACATCGGATACAGCGAGCGCACGGCGTAGAAGTTCACCAGGAAATACGGATACGCCATGGCGATCGCACCGCACACGATCTGCGTGATGAAGAAGTGCACGTACGACTGCGCCGGGATGTGATTGCCGGAGACCTGAACCGAAACCGGGACGACCACCCCCGCGATGACCCAGAGCGCGAAGCAGGTCAGCACATTTCGCTTGCCGAGCAGCAATGTGTCGCCGCGCGCGCGGGCCAGGGTGGCGGCGTCGTAGGACTTTCCCTTGCGCAGGCCGCGCGAAATCGACCACAGATTCGCCAGCAGGATGTTGGTGACGATGAAGCCGATCAGGAAGCACAGCCCGTAGGTGGTCACCGCGATCTGATCGAACCGGTGCTGCGCGGGGGCATCCAGCTTGCTGATGATCAGCGTCCGGTTGTGCAGGTAGCTGTACCAGATGGCCAGCGCGTTCGGCACCGCGATGGCCAGCGCCATGATCGGGTGCATGAGCTGCCGCGCGCGCAGCCGCCGGCTCGACGGCGGCGGGTCGACCAGGTCGCGGGCCCTGGCGTCGAGGCAGACCTCCAGCTGCTGGGCCATGTCTGCCCCACGCGGCCAACGGTTGTCGGGTTCGGGGTCGAGCGCGCGGACCAGCGCGCGTTCCAGCGCCGCCGGGCAGTCGGGCGGAAGATCCTGGTACGGCAGCGCTTTCGGGCTGCCCGAGCGGCGTTCCAGCATGCCGTCGAGCGCGGTGCGGTCGCCGCCGGTCACCGAGTCGTCGTCGAACGGCTTTCGGCCAGTGAGCAATTCCCACAGCACCACGGCCAGCGCGTAGAGGTCGCTGCGGGTGTCGAGGTCCGCGGCCGTGCTCGCGTGATCCGGATGCACGGCGGCCAGCTGCTCGGGTGACATGTAGGCCAGCGAGCCGCCGAAGTAGGCGACCGGGCTGTCGCCCGAAACATTGCCGCTGAAGCTGATATTGAAGTCGGCGAGCTTGGGAATGCCGTCCGCGGTGAGCAATACGTTCGCCGGTTTGAGGTCGCGGTGCAGGACGCCGGCGTTGCCCGCGTAGTCGAGGGCCTCGGCCAGTCGCCGGCCGAGCCAGGCGATGGTTTCCGGCCAGGACAGCCGGGCCAGTTCGGCGCGCAGCGGTGATTCGCTCGGGCGGATCTCGCCTTTGTCCGCCAGTACCGTGTCGATGACGTCGAGTAATAGGTTCCCGTCGCGCCGGTCCGGTGGTGTCCCGCGGACTCGTTCGAGCACGGTGAACAACGTCCCGCCCGGCACGTATTGCATGTAGAGCAGCCGCAGTTTCCGGCTTTCCAATACTCGCTGGTCGAAGACTCTGACGATGTAATCGTGGTCCAATTGCGCCAGCGTTTGCGGCTCGGTGCCCTTGTCCCGGGAGATCTTCACCGCGACCAGTCGCTGCATCGACCGTTGCCGCGCGAGGAACACTCGCGCGAACGCGCCCCGGCCGAGCCCGGTCATCAGATCGAAGTCGTCGATCTTCTGCCCGACCTCGATATCGTCCAGATTCACCGGCTCGGCCGCCGACATCATCGTGCTGTGGTAATCGTCGGTGCCCAGCATTTCCGAAAGCTGTTCGGCTTGCTCGGGATACGCCGCGGTGTACTCCGCCACCTCGACCGAACTCCCCGCGCGCCGGCGAACGTGGAATTCCTCGTAGATGAGATCCGGCGGCAACGGCCAGGTCCGCAGTTCCGGCAGATCGGCCACATACTCCGCGAGCCGTTTCGGCGCCGCGCCCCGGCCCCACCGATTCGCCAGATCGACCTTGATCAATTCGATCAACGACACCCGTCGAATACCGGGCGAATCCGGCAGATAAGCCAGCAGGTCCGGCGGCTCATCCGCGGACTGCCACGCCTCCGCGAACCGCTCCACCACCTCGGCGACGCCATTCCCGCGCGAACTCACGAGCGAACGGTCCGGTAGAGCCGTCGCCCCCGAAACCGGCGGGGCGGGATGCGCCATTACCCGTCGGCCTGGGCTTTCGGAAATGCCCAACGGGCGTAGGTGTTTTCGGGACGGACGGTGATCACGTCGCAGGATTTGACCAGGGGGTCGGCGGAGCCGTCGAGGTGATCGAGGGTGGGGGTGATCACGGCTTCGGCGTCATTGATCTTGACGGCGGTTTCGAGTTGGTCGAGGCGGTATTCGGTGTCCGCGTCGAAGTAGATCGTTGTGACCAGGTCGTAGCCGAGTCGCTTTGCGAGGCTTCGCATCTGGGTTTCATCCCAGGCTTGCTGCGGACCCGAGATATCACGTCGCACATAACCGAGTGCGGTCGGATTCGCGCTCATCACCACCCCTTCTCGCCCATCGGAATCTGACCCGGTACCGCATGACACCACCTTGTAGCCCGCCCCCGAGCGTTCTAAACCTAACCCGCTCAGGGCACGGAAGGTGCCGAATTCGGGGACTGGGGGACATTTGTTCAGGCATAGCGATAAGCGCGCTGGTTACTCGCGCGATCAATTGTCGTGATGTGTTGTGCGGCAGTCGGGTTCGCGTTCGTGAAGATTCGTCCGATGACCGGTCGGGGTCGGCCGGTGTCGAAGCGTGCGACCTGCTCGTCGCCGACGGTGAGCGCCACTTGGTACGCAGGTCGCCCCTGCAGGGCCGCCGCCGACGGTTAGAGGAGTTATCTGTAACCGACGGTTACAGATAACTTCGGGGGGATTCTGGGGTGGATTTCAGTCGCGGAGTGATCGCGCGGACCTGAGATGCCGGTAAGCCTACCTGCTGCCTCCCATGTGCGCTACCGGACCCCAGCTTTTTCATAACCGCATGAACCCGACCAAGCGCTTGCTACGCTCCCCGCATGATCTCCACGGCGGTGTGGGGCACCGGCAATGTCGGCCGGGCGGCCATTCGGGCCGTCGCGGCACATCCGGCGCTGACCCTCACGAATGTGCTCGTGCACAACCCGGACAAGGTCGGGCGCGACGCCGGGGAGTTGAGCGGCCTCGACTACCGGGTCGGCATCGCGGCGACCGACGACATCGACGCGGTCCTGGCGGCGAAGCCACGCGCGGTCGTGTACGCGGCCTCCGGCGATATCCGCCCCGACGACGCGCTCGCCGACATAACCAGGGCGATCCGGGCCGGCGCGATCGTCGTCACGCCGGCGCTCTACGCGCTCTACGACCCGCGCAACGCCCCGCCCGAGATCCGCGACCCCGTGCTGGCCGCGATCGCCGAGGGCGGCGGTTCGCTGTTCGTCTCCGGCGTCGACCCGGGCTGGGGCAACGACGTGCTGCCCCTGCTGATCAGCGGCCTCGGCGGCACCGTCGACGTGATCCGCTGCCAGGAGATCTTCGACTACTCCACCTACGATCAGCCGGATTCGGTCCGCTGGCTGGTCGGCATGGGCCAGCCGATGGACTACCAACCGCCCATGCTCGCGCCGACGGTGCCGACCATGGTGTGGGGCGGGCAGATTCGCCTGATGGCCCGGGCGCTCGGCGTCGAACTCGACGAGATCCGCGAGACGCTCGAGCGGCAGCCGCTCGAAACCACGATCACCACCGAGTCGATGGGCGAGTTCGTGGCCGGCGGCCAGGGCGCGGTCCGGTTCGAGGTGCAGGGCATCGTCGAGGGCGAGCCGCGCATCGTCGTCGAACACGTCACCCGCATCCATCCGTCCTGCGCGCCGGACTGGCCCGCGCCCGCCGACGGCGACGGCGCGCACCGGGTGATCATCGAGGGTCGCCCGCGCATCGAGGTCACCATCGAGGCCTCCGACGAGAACGGCAACCGGGCCGCGGGCGGAAATGCCACGGCCGTAGGTCGTTTGGTGAGCGCGATCGATTGGCTCGCCGACGCCGAACCCGGACTCTATGACGCGCTCGATATTCCGCTGCGTCCGGCAGTCGGCAAACTCGGAAGGAAACACCCATGATCATCGATATTCCCGAGGGCAAGGACCCGATCGGTTACGTCTGGGGCGAAATGGTGCCCGGCATCGGCGTGGCCGCCGCGCAGTTCTCGATGTCGGTGTATTCGCACAGCACCCTCGGACTGCGCGAATTCGAGGCCGCCCGTTTGCGTATCGCGCAAATCAACGGCTGCATCTTCTGTCAGGATTGGCGCACCGAACGCGACGGTAAAAAGGTGGAGGCGGAGTTCGCCGACGCCGTCACCGACTGGCGACTCACCGAGGCGTTCGACGAACGCACCCGGCTCGCCGCCGAATACGCCGAACGCTATGCCCTCGACCATCACGGCATCGACGACGAGTTCCTGACCCGCATGCTCACCGAGTACACCCAGGTCGAACTCGTGGAACTGAGCATGAGCATCGGTTCCTGGCTGGCCTTCGGCCGCCTCAATCGAGTTCTCGGCCTCGATACCGTCTGTGTGCTGCCCGGACATTCGGCCGCATAACTAACGATTATTCGGTGCGTTCCGGCCACAACGTGTCGTTCGTGGCGTCGTAGAGCTGATACGCCGAACCGGAAATCAATCCCTCGATCAGCCCGCGCACCGCGGTGGCCGCGCTGTCTACCGCCGACCCGCGATGCCGGCGGCGATCGGCGCGGTCGGCCGCGGTCACCCGGACCGAATTCCCCGCGGCCTCGACATTGAGCAGCGCGTGCCGATAAGCCGCGGGAACCCGGCTGTTCCACAGTTGCAGCCCGGACACCACGAATCGGCGTAACTGCTCGTCGACCGGTTGTCCGTACTGGGTCCGGAGGTAGGCCGGTACCTCGGCCGGCGAGTCGACGGCCCCCATCGGCAGCACCACGAACTCGTAATTCATCTGTCCAACGGTAGCGCGATTCCGCGAAATAGAGGCTGGGACAACCACTTTCCGGTGGCTAACGGTTCGGCACCCAGGCGGGCTGGCCGTCCACCAGTCCGGTGCTGAAGAATTCCGGCGCGTCCACGACGGCCTGGAGATGATCGTGCGCCTCCTCCAGCGAAAGGCTGGCCGGGTAGCGGATGTATTCCAGCGGCGCGACGATGCGGGCCTCGAATCGATGCCGGAATTCGGCGTCGTCGACGTAGGTCAGCGCGATGCGTCCGCGCCAGGCGATGTCGTGGCTGCCGTCCGGGCGGCGGGTGAAAACCACCTCCTGGTCGGCCACCGAATCGTGGCCGAGCAGGTAGATGTTGAAGGCGAGATATTCGAGCTGATCGATCTCGATGAGCGGCAGCGGATCGGCCGTTAGTCGTTGTGGTGTCAACTCTTTCAGATGAAATGGATTTCCGGGCGTGGCGGCCAGAAAACCGGTGCCGTCGTCCTCGCCCCAGTAGGTGGACGACAGCGTGCAACTCCCGTAGTTCCGCCAGACCTCCGGCGACGACCAATCATCGGCCGCCACCGCACTTTCCACGTCCCCCTCGGCAACATACCGGGCCGACCGCAGGTGCAAGTCGAACCATAAATTGCCGTTCTCGTCGATCCGCCCGGTCCACGCGAACTCTTCGATCGCGTGTCCGGCCGGCCACGGGTTTCCCGGAAACACAATCCGGCCGCGGGCCGGATTGTCCTCCAGGTCGATCCTTTCCATGATGACGAACCTAGCGACCGACACCGACAAAACACGAACCAGTTGCCGGTTTCCGGACGAGTCACCCGGTGACGGCGGGCAGCGCGGCGTAGAAATCGAGGTGCGCGCGGGCCGCGTCGGCCCACCGATACCGCACCGCCACCGCGCGTCCGCGGACTCGCCGGGCCGGATCCGCGGGCAGCGCCGCGCGCAACGCTGCGGCCATCTCGCCGGGCGTCGACACGTAGTCGACGGCATCGCCGAAGACCTCCCGCAGCACCGGAAGATCGCGCGCCACAACGGGTACGCCCGCGGCGAGCGCCTCCATCGCCGACAACCCGAAGCCTTCCTTACGGGAGAAGAACGGCACCGCCGCCGCGGCGGCCACCAGCGCGGGCAGGTCGGCGTCGGGCACCACGCCGAGGATCACCGGGGCGATGCCGAGTTCGGCGGCGCGCGCGGTGAACCGGGCTCGATAGTCGCGGTAGTCGAACAAGGTCTCGCCGCCCGCGAAGACCAGGGCCAGGTCCGGTTCCGCGTCGAGCAGTAGTGCGAAGGCCTCCAGCAGATCAATCGAGCCTTTGCGCGGTTCGATGCCGCCGACCGCGAGTACATAGCGCCCCAAGCGGTTTCGCCACGTCTGCCCGGTCCCGGCGGCCGCGAATCGTTCGAAGTCGACCCCGTTGGGGATCACCGTCGGCTCGAATCCCCACCCCGCGCGGACCTCCTCGGCGACGGCCGCGGACACGCAGATCCGGGCATACGGCTCGACGATCGCGCGCTCGTGGCAGGCCGCGAGTTCGGGTGTGGTGAATTCGTCGAGATGATGGATCGTGCGGATGCAGCGACCGGCCGCGTTGGCGGTGAGGCAATCCTGTGCGTGCACGATGTCGTATCGGGTCGCGTCGAACGCGGCACGCAATGTGTCGATCGAGCGCAGAATTCGCTGCCCGACCGACTCGTCGTCGATCGCGGCGAACGGCACGAACTCGACCCGCACCGCGTCGTCCACCGGCCGGAAGAACCCGGAGTCACCGTCGCGCGCCAGACTCCACACCGTCACCTCGGCGCCCGCCGCGGCCAGTGCCTCCGCCAGGTTCAGCGTATGCGCCACGCCGCCACGCGGTTTCGTGGAGTAGGTGAGCAGCGCGATCCGCATCATCCGACGCCCTTCTCCTCGACCAGGTTGTGATAGGTCTCCACCCGGCGCTCCGCCAGATGCCGCAGCACCCGCCTGGCCCGATCGACCTCGCGATCGATGTCGATATCGGCAACGGCCAGGCCACCTTTCGACCAGGTCCGGGCCAGCACATCCCCACCGGGACCGACCACCTTGGCCTGTCCGAGGAACCGCAGCGACCCGGTGACCCCGGTCTGATTCGACGAGGCCAGCACCACCTGGTTCTCCGCGGCCCGCGCCATGTCGTACAGATCGAACAGCCTGGCCTGCCGGTCGTTCGGCATCCGGGAGGCCCGATCGGTGACGCTGGCCGGCCAGGCCGAGAGCACTGCGAGCGTGCGCGCGCCGTCCAGGGCGAGGGTGCGGGCCGACTCAGGGAAGGTCTTGTCGTAGTCGATGAGCATCCCGATCCGGCCGACCGGGGTATCGAACGCGGTGAAGCTGTCGCCTGCCGCGTAGGCCAGGTGCTCGCCGGCCGGTTGGTGCACCTTGCGGTGATGGCCGAGCACGCCGTCGCCGGTCAGGCAGGTGGCCGCGTTGTAGCGCAGCTCGCCCGCGCGTTCTGCGTAGCCGACACACACCGTCATCGCGCCCGCCAGCGAGCACAGCAGCCGGATCTCCGGGCCGTCCGGGTCCAGGGCGACGGGCGCGGTCACCGGGTTGCGCAGATCGCCGATGTAGCCGCCGAGCGTCGCGTCCGGCAGCACCAGCAGATCGACCCGCTCGGCCGCGAGCCGCTCGATGATCCCGCCGAGCTTGTCCAGCGCCCGCGCGATGTCCGAGCCGAAATGACCGGCCAGCGCGGCAACCCGGGTGGTTCCCACGGCGCGGCCTAGGCCCGCACCGAACTCGGCGTCAACGCGCCGATGTGGTCGGCGAGATACTCGGCGTCGCGGGCGACCGCGGCGAAACGACCGGAGCCCCAGGTGTGTTGCCAGGGCAGTCCGATGAAGTACAGGCCGGCCGCGGTGGTGACGCCGCGGTTGTGGCAGGGATGTCCCTCGCCGTCGAAGACGCCGACGCGCAGCCAGCGGTAGTCGGTGTGGAAGCCGACCGCCCAGACGATCGACGTGATATCCGCTGCCGCGGTGTCGATCTCGGTGGTCTCGTACTCGGGATGCCAGACCGGTCGGTAGCGGGATTCCCGTGGTGCGTCGATCCCTTCGCGCTCGATATAGGCGTCGATCGAATCCTTGATGCTCTCCGCGACCGCGTCCGCCGCGTCGAGCGATCCCGCCAAGGTGGGCGCGAACCGCATGGTCGATCCCGACGCGTCGACCAGCCTGCCGTACAACGACATTCCGTCCGCGGCGAACCGGCGCAGATCGATGTCGCGGCCGCCGTCGCGACCGGTCACGTAGTGATTGGTGTTCTCGCGCTTGCCGATACCGCCCGGCTGGTCCTCGATCGGGATGTCGTAGTGGCCCATATCGTGCAGCCACGCAACGCAATCCCGGCCTCGATAGAAGCGGGCGACGCGTGGTGCGCTGCCGACGACCAGATGCACCTTCCGGCCCGCCAGGTGCAGGTCTTCGGCGATCTGCGCACCGGACTGCCCGGTCCCGACCACCATCACCGCACCGTCGGGAAGATCGGTGGCGCTGCGGTATTCGGAGGAATGCAGCTGCCGGATCGAGGACGGGAGTTTCTCGGCGAGCCGGGGAATCGCCGGAATGTGGTATCCGCCAACGGCTACCACGACCTGCTCGGCGTGCAGCGGGCCCATGGTCGTCTCCAGATCGAAGCCGCCGACGGGGGAGCGGGTGACCGCGGTGACCGTGACGTGCTCGCGCACCGGTGCGTCGAACGTCGCGGCGTACTCGCGCACGAAGTCGTACACCTCGTCCCGCTTCATGAAGCCATCCGGTTCCGGCCCCGAGTATCGGTAGCCGGGCAGCACGCACTGCCAGTTCGGGGTCACCAAAGTGAAACTGTCCCAGCGGCTGTCGCGCCATTCGTGCGCGATGGTGTCGCGCTCGAGCACCACGTGGTCGACGCCGCGCCGCACGAGGTGGCTGCTCACCGACAACCCGGCCTGGCCCGCGCCGATCACGACCACGTCGTGCTGGGTCCGCTCAGGCATCGACCGGCTCCCATGCCGACGGCATGCCGACCACGCCGAATTCGGCGACCACCGTGCGATAGAGGTCGGGCCTGCGGTCGCGCAGGTTGTACATGCCGCTGTTGCGGGCCAGCCCGAGCTTCTCGTCGAGATCGATGGTCGCGGTGGCGAGTCCGGGTTCGGCGCCGGTGGTGGCGAGGATCTCGCCGCCGGGCCCGACGATCTTCGCGCTGCACACGAAGCGCAGCGATCCGAAGGTGCCCGCCTGATTCGAGGCGACCCAGACGAGCTGGTTCTCCAACGCGCGGGCCCGGTCGTAGATGTCGAAGCGCTGCTTCCAGCGGTCGTCCTCGAGGTCGGCCACGGTGGCGGTGCGCGCCGACGGCCAGGCCGACAGCGAGGTGACGATCTCGGCGCCGTCGAGCGCGAGCAGCCGCGCCGCCTCGGGGAACGCCTTGTCGTAGCAGATCTGCATGCCCATCCGGCCGATCGGTGTGTCGAACGCGCGATACTCCGATCCGGCCGAGTAGCAGAGGTTTTCGCCGAGCGGCTGGTGCACCTTGCGATAGGTGCCGAGCACGCCGTCGCCGGTGAGGGTGACCGCCGTGTTGTAGCGCGTGGCGCCGTCGGCTTCGCAGAAGCCGAGCGTGACGACGAGATCACCGGCCATATCGATGACCCGGCGCAGTTCGGGGCCGTCCAGCTCCAGCGCGGGCGGCAGGCTGCGCAGCCTGCGCTGTTTGGCCTCCTCCGATTCGTCGCCGCCGCCGAGGCTGGGCAGGTAGCCGCCGAGGCACGCCTCGGGCAGCACCAGCAGCCGGCTGCCGCGCTCGCGCGCCTGCGCGAGCAGCGCGGCGATGGTGCGGTAACCCGCCTCCATATCGCGGCCGAATTCCGCGGCCGCCACGGAGATCGTGACGTCGTTCATGATTCTCCTAATCCGGTGACGGTGCTGTGCACCGCTCGTGTCGTGACGCCGTCGGGCCAGCGCAGGCCGACGCCCGGCGTCGAGGTCAGTCGTCCGCAAACGGCCGACGCGGCGGGCCCGGCCGATCCGGCGGGCGCGCCGGGGCGGTCGGCGGTGAGCATGGCGAACCCGGGAAAGCAGGTGAGCCACTCGCCGACGGAAACGCCTGCGGGGCGCGGCATCCGGGCGAGGTCGAGCTCTGCCCCGAGTCCGCTGGCCTCGGCGAGCATTCCGCTGGTGCCGGCCAGGCCGGCCATGCTGACGTCCTTCGCCGCGTGCGGCCGGATCCGGGCGACGAACCCGGCCAGCAGGCGCAACTCGGCACCGGTCCGCCTGGACGTCGAATCCCACTGCCGGCCTTGATATCCGGGTCGCCAGCCGCCGCCGAGATCGGCGGTGACCCGCAACTCGTCGCCGAGCCGGGCCCCGCCGCCGCGCACCGGGTGCGCGGTGCGACCCAGCGCGGTCACCGAAAGTGCCGCGGGCACACCGAGTTGCGTGTGCCCGCCGAGTACGGGCACGCCCCAGGCCTCGCTCGCTCGCGCGAGGCCGCGGATCACCCTGGTCAAGATCGACTGGTGGGGTGCGCCGACGGCGTCGAGCAGTCCGACCGGCGCGGCGCCCATGGCGGACAGATCGTTGAGATTGACCAGCACCGAGCACCAGCCGGCCCACTCCGGATCGCGCTCCACCATCGACGGAATGATGGCGTCACACGCGGCGATCAGATCGCTGCCCGGCACGGGCGCGCCGTCGTCGCCGCGAAATCCGTTGCCGCCCAAACTCGACGGCAGTCCCCGCAAGGGTGCCAGCGCGGAGGCGAGCAGTGCTTTGGTGGTTTGCGCGAGCCGTTCGATCCGATCGATCGGCCGGCGCATGAGCACGTGCGGGCGGTGCGCGACGTCGAGGTCGGCCAGGCGAATCCAGCCGAGCCGCGCGAACATCGGCTCGTGCCTGGCCTGCACCGTGGCCTCGAACCGCAGCACATGGTGTGACTCCGCCTCGGCGGCCGCCGCTCGGACCAGGGCCGGTCCGACGCCACGGGTCCGGCGTCGTCCATCCACCACCAGCCTGCTGCCGGTCCACCAGCCGAGGTCGGGTTCGGTCGCCGGGGCGAGGCGGACGCCGCCGAGCACGGTGCCCGTCGCATCGAGCGCCACCAGCACCCGGGTGCGCGGATCGTCGTCGATGTCGTCCAGGTCCGTGCGGGCGAACAGGCCTTGTTCCGCGACGAACGACGCGTGCCGCAATGCGCGATACGCGGCGAGGTGCGCCGAATCAGCGGGCTGGATGAGGAAGTCCGGCTCGGTGACCCGCTGCGGTGCCGGGCCGGTCAGGACGGTGAAATCGACCTCGGGGAGCGTCATCGGTCAACCTCCCGCGCTCCGCAGGACGCTGCACGCGCCACATGCCGCGCAGCCCGCCCGCTGATCCGTGCCGAGCATCCCCGCCCGCCGCAACTCCTTCGCCACCCGGACGGTCACGTCGGCGAGCACATCGGCGCGCGGCGCGGTCGCACCGTCCACGTCGACCGCGAGGGTGCCGAGCAGCGGGCGGAACGGCACCACGAACGGATACACGCCCATGTCGATCAGTTCCGCTGCGCCGGAAACCAATTCGTCGGGATCTTCACCGAGACCCACCAGCAGATAGGTCGACACCTGATTACGCCCGAACACCCGGACCGCCTCCGCCCACGCCGCACGGTAATCATCCAGCGGCACAGTCGCTTTGCCCGGCATCCACCGCCGCCGCACCTCGTCGTCGAGCGACTCGACGTGGATCCCGATGGCATCCGCGCCCGCCGCGCGCAACTCGGCGAGCGTCGACAGATCGCCGGGCGGCTCGCACTGCACCTGGATCGGCAGTTGCGGCACAACGGCTTTCACCGCCCGCACGCACCGGGCCAGATGCCGCGCGCCGCGATCCTTCCCCGCGCTGGTACCGGTGGTGAGCACCAGCTGCCGCACACCGTCGAGCCGGACCGCCGCCTCCGCGACCTCGGCCAGCTGATCCGGTCGCTTCACCGCGATCGTGGAGCCCGCCGCCAGCGACGCCTCGATCGAGCAGAACCGGCACCGCTGCTCCTCGCCGTACCGGATGCAGGTCTGAACCACGGTGGTGGCCAGCACATTCGAACCGTGCAGCCGGGCGATCTGCTCGTAGGACACGCCATCGGCGGTACTGAGGTCATAGAACTTGGGGCGCTGAACCGGCTCGATCTCCAGGCCGGTGTCCGTCCCGTCGAACAACAGGCGGTTGCCCTCGACGAGGTACGGGCTGTCGGACCGGATCGGGATGGCGGCGCCGACGCCGCCGATCAGCACATGGCCGTCGTCGCTCGGCCCGGCACCGGAACGGCGCTGCACCGGGGCGTCGACTCGGATACCGAGGAGCGCGATATCCACTCGAGTAGACAGACCATTCATGGGGGTCACCTCAGAGCTGATAGGTGGAATTGATGATCGCGCCCTTGCGCGCGTAGTGGATCAGCGCGTCCTGCACGTCGAGCGGATGCGCCGGGATGACCCCCGCGATCAGGTCCTCTTCGCGCGCGCCGTGCAGGGCCAGGCCGAAGCGGCAGCAGAACACCGTCCCGCCCTCCTTGATGAAGGTGGCCAGGGCATCGTTGATGTTCTGTTCGCCCGGGAAGCCGTTGTCGCCGGTGGTCGGAAAGCCGCGGTTGGCAATGGCATTCACGGCGCCGGGACCGTAGAAGTAGATAGCCGATTCGAAGCCCTTGCGCAGCGCCCGGGTGGCTTGCAGGATCGCGACGAAGCTCACCGACGACTCGTGCGCGATGCCGTGTACCAGGGTGAAATAGGTTTCGCCGGCCTCGGCCTGATAGTCGGGGAAGATCTTGGTCGCGCCGTAGATATTCGTGCCCTTGGGCAGCGCCGGGTGCGGGATCTCTTCCAGGGACTTCTTGATGTTCGCTGCGATCGCCTGGTCGACATCGGTGGTTGTCGAAGGTGCGGACATGGGCTACTCCTCTGCGGAAAAGTGGCGGGTGTCGACAGGGGCGGCCGTGCCCGGGGAACCTCCGCCTCGGGTGGAACACCCGATTTCGTATTCGTCAAGTTGACGTCTCGGATATTGCCGATTGGTTACGTCTGGAACAATCGAGGATTTCGTAATACTCACCACGTCACGCTCTGCGGAAAACGCTAAAGTGCTGCGGCACAGGGTAATTCGAGTAAGTCGCGAAATGGTTACCGAAGAGCGAGCGGTCGACTTAATTGCCAGGAATCCGAACCGCCGGAATCAGCCAGGTAAGAGTTAACGACTAGGGAGCATCCAGGAGCGACACGTAACATCACCGAAACCGCGCTGACGGCCGGTCGAATAACAAAATCGGCCCGCCCGACAGAAGTCGAGCGGGCCGATCCGGTAGAGCTGGTCGAATCAGGCGTTGACCGTCGTCTCGCCGCCGGCGTCCGGCGCCTCCTCGACCGTCCGCTTGGGCCCGGTGAACCAGTTGCGCGCCGAAACCAGCCACCAGATGCCGATCGCACCGACCACGCCGACCAACGCGATCGGCGCGTAATTGACGGTGTTCCAGGTGAATTCGCTGTTCCACGGATAGCCGCGGTCATCGGTGGGCAGGATGAACAGGAAGCTGATCAGCACGATCCAGATCAGCGCCACCACCCCGACCGGGCGATACCACTTGCCCACTTGCCATGGGCCGGTGCGGAATCGGGTGCCGTGCACCTGCCGCAGCAGGATCGGGATGCCGTAGGCGATGTAGAGCCCGATGGTCGCGACCGAGGTGGCCGCCGCGTAGGCGGTCGGCGCGTTCTCGGCTGGCACCAGCATCGACGGAATCAGCAGTACGAACGCGAACACCGAGATGAACAGCACCGCGTTCACCGGCACCCGCTTGGCCGAAAGTTTCGACCAGAGCGCCGATCCCGGCACCGCGCCGTCGCGGGCGAACGCGAACAGCATGCGCGAGGCCGAGGTGACTGAGGCATATCCGCAGAACAGCTGCGCGATCGCCGCGATGATCAGCAGCAGACCCGACCAGAACGAATTGAGCGAGTTCTCCAGGATGTAGATCACCGGATAACCGCTGTTCTTCGTGGGATCCAGCGCGTCGTCGAGATTCGGGATGGCGAAGGTCACCGCCATGATGAGCAGATAACCGGCGATCGCCGACACCACGATGGTGTTGATGATGCCCTTGGCCGCCATGCGCGAGGCGTCGTGGGTTTCCTCGGACATGTGCGCGGACGCGTCATATCCGGTGAACGTGTATTGCGCGTGCAGCAGGCCGAGCAGGAAGCTGAACGCCACGCCGCCGAACCCGACCCCGGCATTGTCGACGGTTTTGGTGAACACGAACTCGACGCTCTGATGATGATTCGCGCCGAACGCGAGCACCAGCACGAATATCGCCACGCCGCCGACATGCCACCAGGCGGAGATGTTGTTGATCACCGCGGACAGGTGCGGCCCGATCGCGTTGAGCACCGCGTGCAGCACCAGGATCACGATGAACACCAGGAAAATCGCGGTCCGGTCGGTGCCGATATCGATGCCGATCACGTTCAGCACCACGGTGGTGAAGATCGCCGCCCCGTAATCGATGGCCGCGGTCACCGCGATCTGGCCGATCAGGTTGAACCAGCCGGTGAACCAGCCCCAGACCGGCCCGCCGAGCTGCGCCGCCCACCAGTACAGGCCGCCGGAGGTCGGATAGGCCGACGCCAATTCCGCCATCGCCATGCCGATGAACAGCACCATGATGGAGACCAGCGGCCAGCCCCAGGCCATGGTGATCGGGCCGCCATTGGCCAAACCGATTCCGTAACTGGCCAATCCGCCGGTCAGGATGGAGACGATGGTGAAACTGATGGCGAAGTTCGAGAATCCGGACCAGGATCGGGCCAATTCTTGTTTGTAGCCGAGTTCGGCGAGCCGACGTTCATCGTCGGACGGAGACGGTAGATCACTCATGTGTAGCTCCCGGGTGTAAACGCTGCCCTCACACAGCGTTTGCCAGAAGATCAGTGTGGAGTAAACCTGGGTCAACCGCACGGCAACCAGGAATACCGCAGCAAATCGCGGCGACCCCCTCCGGCCGGCGGCGGACGGTCGGCCGTAGCGTGAAGCCTATGGAGCGACTGGTGGTCATCGGTGGTGACGCGGCCGGAATGTCGGCGGCCTCGCAGGCACGCAGGCTGAAGGACGCGAGCGAGCTGGAGATCGTGGTCTTCGAGCGGGGGCGGTTCACCTCGTTCTCCGCGTGCGGCATCCCGTACTGGGTCGGCGGCGACGTGCTCGACCGGGACGCGCTGATCGCCCGTACGCCCGCGGAGCATCGATCCCGCGACATCGATCTGCGCATGCGCACCGAGGTCGTCGAGCTCGATGTCGCGGGCGGCCGGGTGCGCGCCCGCGATCTGGACTCCGGCGCCGAATCATGGACGGACTACGACAAACTCGTCATCGCCACCGGCGCGCGCCCGATCCGGCCGCCGCTGCCGGGCATCGACGCGCAAGGCGTGCACGGCGTGCAGACCCTCGACGACGGGCAGGCGCTGCTCGACACCCTCGAACGGACCGAGGGCAAGCGCGCGGTGGTGGTCGGCGCGGGGTACATCGGCGTCGAGATGGCGGAGGCGCTGATTCAGCGCGGCTACGACGTCACCATGGTGCACCGCGGTCCCGAGCCGATGTCGACGATGGACCCGGACATGGGCGCGCTGGTCCGAGATGCCATGTGCGGCATGGGCATCAAGGTGGTCGGCAATGCCGAGGTGACCGAGATCCGCACCGGCGAAACGGGTCTCGTGCGCGCGGTGGTCGCCGACGGCGCCGAATATGCCGCGGACGTGGTGGTGCTCGGCATCGGCGTGCGCCCGGACACCGAACTGGCGCGGGCGGCGGGTCTGCCGCTGGGGGAATACGGCGGACTGCTCACCGATCTGGCCATGCGGGTGCGCGGCCACGAAAACATCTGGGCGGGCGGCGATTGCGTCGAGGTGCTGGATCTGGTCGCCGAGCGGGAACGCCACATCGCCCTCGGTACGCACGCCAACAAGCACGGCCAGATCATCGGCGCCAATGTCGGCGGGGGATACGGGACGTTCCCCGGCGTGGTCGGCACCGCGGTCAGCAAGGTCTGCGACCTGGAGGTCGCGCGAACCGGCTTGCGGGAGCGGGACGCTCGCGCCGCCGGTCTGCAATACGTGACCGTCACCATCGAATCCACCAGCCGCGCGGGCTATTACCCCGATGCCGCGATGATGACGGTGAAGATGCTCGCCGAGCGGCGCACCGGACGCCTGCTCGGCGTGCAGATCGTCGGCCGCGAGGGCGCGGGCAAGCGCGTCGACATCGCTGCCGTCGCGCTCACGGCGCGCATGACGGTCGAGCAGATGACCGCCCTCGACCTCGGCTACGCGCCGCCGTTCTCCCCGGTGTGGGACCCGATCCTGGTGGCCGCCCGCAAGGCGGTCGCCGCGGTGCGCGAGCGCGGGTAGCGCTCAGGCCGCGTGCCGGCGCACCACGAACACCGGGATCACCCGCGAGGTCTTCTCCTGGTACTCGCCGAAGCCGGGCATGATCTCGACCATCCTGGCGTAGAGTGCGTCGCGTTCGGCGCCGGTGACGACCTCGGCCTTCGCCTCGTATCGCTCGCTGCCGACCTCCACGGTCAGGTCCGGGTTCGCGCGCAGATTGTGGTACCAGGACGGGTGCTTGTCGGCGCCGCCGTTGGACGCGATGAGCACGATCCGGTCGCCGTCGGGCAGGTAGACCAGCGGGTTGGTGATGCGGCGCCCGGACTTGGCGCCGGTGGTGGTGATCAGCACCATGGCCGCACCCTCGAACATGCCGCCGACCTTGCCCGCGTTGGCGCGGAACTCGTCGATCACCTGCTCGTTGAAGCTCTTCGGTTCGATGGTGGTGTTGGGGTCGGACACGTCATTCCTCCAGCGGTTGCGTTTCCTCCGGCAACCACCGGGCGAGCGGCGAAATTCCGGCCGCTCAGTAGTCGGCCATCAGCTCCAGCAGATCGGCCTTGCCGAACATGACGGCGGCGTCGCGCGCGGACGGAGTACCCGCGTCCGGATCCGCGCCGGACTCGATGAGCAGGCGCGCGATCTCGGCCTCACCCTTGAAAACGGCACCGGCCAAAGGGGTTTGCCCTTTGTCGTTGGCCCGGTTCGGGTCCGCGTCCCGATCGAGCAATGCCGCGACCGCGTCCCGATGACCGTGATACGTCGCCAGCATGAGCAGCGTGTCTCCCGAATCATTGGTCAGATCGGCGGACACCCCGGCATCCACATACGTGGCCAGCGAGGCGGCATCACCCTGCCGCGCGAAGCCGAACACCTTGGTGGCCAGCTCGACGATTTCCGGATCCAGCTCATCGCTCATTCGCCCATTCCTACCACTGCGCGGCGTCCGTTTTGCGGCGGATCGCCCGGCCGGCCCCGGAAGGGCCCTCCCACCTGGTGTGCCGGACACGATAGGTCGGTATAGTCGCCGCGGATGAGTAGTGTGACCACCCGCGTTGAGCCGGAAGCCAAGAACCGTCGACTCGGCGTCGCGGTGTGGCTGGCACCCGTCGCTTGTATCGCGTTCGCCGCGTTCTGTCTGCTGCTGCCGACCTGGCCGTTCCACAAGATCACCGGCGGGTTCATCGACCTACAGGTCTATCGCCTCGGAGTCGACGCGCTGCGGCACGGCAACGACATGTACGGCCAGCTGCCGCAGACCAGCATCGGGTTCGGGCTGCCGTTCATCTATCCGCCGTTCGCCGCGCTGGCGCTGAGCCCGTTCGCGCTGCTGCCCTGGCACGCGGCGGCGTTCACCTTCTTCGTGTCCTCGGTGCTCGCGCTCGCGCTGACGCTGTACCTGGTCGCCCGGCGGGTGTGGCCCGGCGAGGATCAGCGCAGGCTGGTGCTGGTCGCCACCGCGTGTGCGACCCCGCTGGCCCTGCTGCTGGAACCGGTGCATTCGACGCTGGACTTCGGGCAGGTCAATCTGCTGCTGATGGCGTTGGTCGTGGCCGACTGCCTCGCGTTCAAACCGCGCTGGCGGCGCGGCATGCTGATCGGCATCGCCGCCGCGATCAAGCTGACGCCCGCGGCGTTCGTGCTGTATTTCCTGGTCCGTCGCGACTACAAGTCGGCGGCGACGGCCGCGGCGACCGGTGCGGCGGCCACCCTGCTCGGCTTCGCGGTGCTGCCGCGCGACTCCGCGAAGTACTGGTTCGGGGGTATGGGCAATGTGTCCGGTTTGAGTGGATCGGCGTTCCACACGAACCAGTCGATCCAGGCGGTGCTGTCCCGGTTGCAGGTGCCCAAGCCGGCCTCCACCGTGCTGTGGCTGGTCCTCGGCGCCGCGCTGCTGGTCCTGGTGGTCGCGGCCATGCGCCGGGCCGCCGACTTCCCGCCGCTCGCGCTCGCTGTCAACGCCGTCTTCACCCTGCTGCTGTCCCCGATCTCCTGGTCGCATCACTGGGTCTGGATCGCCCCGGCGCTGGCCGCCGCGATCGGCTACACCACGCTGCTGCCGCGCAGGCAGGCCATCGGCTGGTCGATCACCATCGCGGTCATGACCGCGGTCTTCGTCTACGGCCCGCAGAACTGGCTGCCCGACGGCGAGCATCGCGAAACCCAGTGGACGCCATGGCAACACTTCATCGGCAACACCTACGTGTGGTTCAGCGTGCTGCTCGTCGCGCTGTACTTCGTCTCCGGCCGCCGCGCGGCCCGGGTACCGGAACCCACCCCCGCGCTGGTGCCGCAGCACTCGTCCTGACCTCCCGGGTGTTTGCTGCCGGGATCCCCGGGTAGGGCCGTCAGTGACGGCACCCAGCCGTCGCCGACAGCAGTACTCGAGGCAAGGAGGGATTCATGGCCGCCCGACGTGGCTTTGCCGCCATGGACGCGGAGCAGCAGCGCAAGATCGCCAGCCTGGGTGGCAAGGCGAGCAGCGGCAGCTTCGACAACGACCCCAAGCGGGCCAGCGAGGCTGGCAAGAAGGGCGCGGCGGCCCAGCCGACCGCGGCCAAACGCCTCGGCGGCGAACGCAGCCACCTGAACCGATAGTCGAACACAGTCGATGGGCGAGGCAACGGCCTCGCCCATCGACCCGTCCCGAGGGGATGGCAGCCGATGCGCTTGCGCCGCAGCACGGTGTACGGTCCCGGGCTGACCAGGGTCAGACGTGGCCGCGGGTTCTCCTACGCGAGTACCGACGGCGAACCGGTGACCGACGACGAAACCCTCGACCGCATCAAGGCTTTGGTGATCCCGCCCGCGTGGCGCAAGGTGTGGATCTCCCCGCACCCCAACGGCCACGTGCAGGCGGTCGGCGTCGATGCGGCCGGTCGCCGGCAGTATCTGTACCACGAGCAGTGGCGCAAGGAACGCGACGAAGAGAAGTTCGACCGGGTGCTCGAGCTGGCGGCCCGGCTGCCCGAGGTGCGGCGGCAGGTCAGGGCCGATCTGGCGGAGCCGGGCCTCGGCAGGCACCGGGCCGAGGCGGTGGCGATCGAACTGCTCGATCGTGGCGTATTCCGGGTCGGCGGTGAGGAATACGCGGAAGAGAACGGCACCCGCGGCGTCGCCACTCTGTTGCGCGAGCAGGTGCGGTTGTCCGGCGACGAGATGCTGTTCGACTATCCGGCCAAGGGTGGTATCCGGCGCCGGGTGAGTATTCGGGAACCGTTGGTGGCCAAAACCGTTCGCGCGCTGCGGCGCTGCAAGTCCGGCTCGGATCGGTTGCTCGTCTACCGCAACGGCACCGGCTATCGCGAATTGCGTTCCGACGACATCAATCTCCGGTTCAAGGAACTCGCCTGCTGCGAGTGCAGCGCCAAGGACTTGCGCACCTGGCAGGCAACGGTTTTGGCGGCGGCGGATTTCGCCTCGACCGAACGTCCGGCGTCGAAAACCGGGCGTAAAGCGGTGGTGAAGAAGGTGATGGAGGACGTCGCGACGGCACTCGGCAATACACCGACGGTGGCACGCAACTCCTACGTCGATCCACGCGTGGTGACGGCGTTCGAGAACGGATCGACCATCGCGTCCGCACTCCGCCGCGCGCGCCGGGCCGACTCCGACGACGCGCGCCGAGAGCTGGTCGATCAGGCGGTGATTCGGCTGCTTCGTAAGACCAAGTGAGCCGGACGCAAGGCGGCGCGCAAGGGCGGTGCAAGGGCGCCGCAATCGGGGGACGGCACAGTCGGATTCATGAACGAGACATTCGATGTAGTAGTGGCCGGGGCGGGGCCCGTCGGGCTGATGCTGGCCTGCGAATTGCGGCTCGCCGGGGTGGATGTGCTGGTGGTCGAGCGGCTCGACGAGATCGATACCACGATGAAGGCCGCGGGGATCAATGTGCCCACCGCGCAAGCGCTGTACCGGCGCGGGCTGTTGCCGGAGCTGATCGAGGATCAGAATCGGGCGCGCGCGAAGATGGGCTTGTTCGCGCGGGACAGCACCGTGTCGGATACCGAGCCGCTGAAGCTGCGGTTCGCCGGGCATTTCGCGGGCATCATGATCGATATCGGCGTCATCGACTTCGGCCTTCCCGAGTTCGCCGACCTCGGCCCGGCCGGCGAGGTGTTCTTCGTCCCGCAACAGGACATCGAGGCCACCCTCGGGCGGCGCGCCGCCGAGCTGGGCGTCGTCGTGCGCCGCGGCGTCGAGCTCACCGAATTCACCGCGGACGGCGACGGCGTCACGATCCGGCTCGGCGACAACACGATTCGGGCCGGCTGGCTGGTCGGCTGCGACGGCGGGCGCAGCATCGTGCGCAAGCTGTCCGGCTTCGACTTCCCCGGCCTCGACCCGGAGGTGACCGGCCACCAGGCTCTGGTCGAAATGACCGGAGCCGAAGGGCTCACCCCCGGTTGGACGACGACCGACACCGGCATGTACGTCTACAACCCGACACTGGGCCGCATCCTCACCGTGGAGCTGGACGGACCGCCCGCCGACCGCAACGCACCGATCACCGCCGCCGGTCTCCAGGCGAGTCTGCGTGCGGTGTCCGGTGTTCCGGTGGAGATCACCGCCGTGCACTCGGCCACCCGGTTCACCGACAACACCCGGCAGGTCACCGAGTATCGCCGGGGCCGGGTGCTGCTGGCCGGCGATGCGGCGCACGTCCATTCACCGTTCGGCGGGCAGGGACTGAACCTCGGCGTCGGCGACGCGGTGAATCTCGGCTGGAAACTCGCCGCGGTGGTGCAGGGCCGGGCGCAGACAGACCTGCTCGACACCTACACCACCGAGCGGCACCCGATCGGCGCCTGGGTGCTCGACTGGACCCGGGCCCAGGTCGCCCTGATGCGAACCGACAAGCGCAGCAGGGAACTTCGCGCGGTGATGTCCGAGCTCCTCACCACCCGCGAGGCCGCGACCATGGTGTTCCAGAAGATCTCCGGCGTGCTGCACCGCTACGACCTCGGCGGCGGCCACGAACGGGTCGGCGCCATGGTGCCCGACCTCGAATTGTCGGACGGGACCAGGATCGGCGAGCACTTCTTCGAGGGCGGGGCGGTGCTGTTCGACCTGGCGGATTCGGCGGAACTGCGCGCGGCGGCGGCGCCGTGGGCAGCTCGGGTTCGGGTGGTCACCGCCAAGACCGTCCGAACCGGCGATCTGACCGCGATGCTGGTTCGCCCCGACGGGTTCGTGGCGTGGGCCGCGGACTCCGGTAGCCGGGATGGACTGGAAGCGGCGTTGATTCGCTGGTTCGGCGCGGTGGCGTAGTTTCATGCCAGTTCCAGCCGCGGGCCGGTGTGGATCGCAAGATACACCTGATTGCGCAGCGCGTTGGCTTCCTCGTCGGTGAGCGTGCGGGTGAGCGGCCGGAGGATCAGTCGCACAACGGCATTCGTCTGGCCGGGGACGATTCCGAGCCGGTCCCTGGCCTTTTCGGACAGCTCGGACCACGGCGTCCGGGCCGTGACGAGCACCGACTCGATGTCGTCGACCCGATCGCGCAGCACCTTTCGCACGGTGTCGCCGAGGGTTTCGTCGTCGGTGTCCTCGGCGATCACCACCGACAGGTCGCGGCGGATCGGCGGCAGCGTGGAGACCGGCCGCCACGGCGATAGGTCGCCCAGCTGCTCGGCGATGCGCGGATTGGCCGACCGCAGGTAACGGATGTCGGGAATTCCCTTGCGCAACATGAGGGCTCGGTCCAGTCCCATGCCGAGCGCGGTGCCGGACCAGCGGGCGGGATCGAGTCCGGCACCGGCGAGGACGTGGTCGGCGATGAGCCCGCACTCGGCGAGTTCGAGCCAGTCGTCGCCGAGCCGCACGTCCACTTGCCGGCCGAGGGCGGTGTAGGGGTGCCGCGCCGGTGTCGTCCGCCATTCGGCGCCGGGCAGCACGGCCTCCACCAGGTGGGCGACCAGGTCCTGGACGTCGGCGTCGCCGGTGTCCGGGGTCGATCGCAGCCGCCACAGGTCGACCTGATGCGGCTCGCCGACGTGGATGCGATCGACCACGTCCCTGCGGTAGACCAGGCCCGGCACGACGATCAGGTCATCGATCGTCACCGTTGATCCGACATAACCTCGCAGTGTCTCAGGGATATCGGCCGACGTGTGACTGCGCAGCATCGTGGTGGGACTGACGTATCGGGTGTAGCGGGCATCCCGGGTGACGTCGGCGAGGTCGTATCCCAGCTTGTCGTAGTTGTCGACGACCGCGACGAGCGGCGAGTTGCGCACCACGCGCACGGTCGACCCCCACGCGCGGGCCAGTGCGTCGACGGTCCCGTTCAGCAGTGTCTGCATGGCGTGCGAGCCCTGCGCGGCATCGCTGAGATCGCGCACGGTCAGCGCGCGCGACAGATCCAGGGGAGTGAGATAGGTGGGCATGCGTATTCCTTTGGTAGTCGGCCGGATTCGGCGAAACCCCCGAACCGACGACTGCCACCGGAACTACGCGAGCGGACGCACGCGACAGACCCCGCGGCCGACGGACGGCCCGGGGCGCAGAAATCGCGTGCACCAGTTCATGACCCAAGCTTAAGGGATCATCGGCCCGCTCGGCCAGCCGTCTCCGATTTATTTGAATGATCGGTCCAGATAACGTAGCCTCGTCGAGGTGGGCAGAACGAAGGAATTCGATCCGGACGCCGCGCTGCGGACGGCGATGGAACTGTTCTGGCGACAGGGCTACGCGGCCACGTCCATGCAGGACCTGGTCGAGCGCCTGAAGCTGGGGCGCGGCAGCATCTACGGCGCGTTCGGCGGCAAGCGCGAGCTCTATCTCAAGGCGGTCGAACGCTACGTGGACGACACCAGGGCGGACCTGCTCGCGCAGCTGTCCGTGCCGGGTTCCGCGCTCGACGCGGTCCGCGCCATGGTCCGCTGGTATGCCGAGAGCTCGCTCGCCGACGAGCAGCGAAAAGGCTGCCTGATGACCAATACCGCGGTCGAACTCCCCGCCGACGAGGGTGCGCGCCGGCTGGTGACCTCCAGTTTGGAAACCATGGAGACGGTGCTCACGAGCGCGCTGCTGCGGGCGCGCGCCGAGGGGGAGCTGTCGGTGGACCGGGATCCGGTCGCGCTGGCCAGATTCCTCGTCACGCTGCTGCAGGGGGTTCGGGTGGTCGGCAAGACCCCGGTCCGGCAACGTTTCCTCGACGACACCGTCGAACAGGCGCTGACCCTGCTCGGCTGAACCTTCGTTCCGCACCACACCGCCCGTTCGGGCCGCATCCACCGCCTGTCCGGGCATTGCTGTGCCCATTTTCTGGACTGATCGTTAAAGAAAAGGTAACTCTGTGACACGCACCGTCCCCACCGATGCCGAGCTGGCCGCCTCCCTGGCCGGCGATTTCACCAGCGCCTACGCCGAGGTCAACGGCGTCCGGTTGCACCACGTCACCGGCGGCGCGGGGGAGCCGCTGATCCTGCTCGGCGGCTGGCCGCAGACCTGGTGGCAATTCCGGAAGATCTTGCCGCAGTTGGCCCTTCGCTACCGGGTGACCGCCGTCGACCTGCGCGGCATGGGCGGCTCGGCCAAACCCGAGTCCGGCTATGACAAGAAGACCATGGCGCGCGACATCCACGAACTGATCCGCCATCTCGGTCACCGGTCCGCGTTCGTGGCCGGGCACGATATCGGCGCTTCGCTGGGCTATCACCTCGCCGCCAACTTCCCCGAGTCGGTGCGGCGGCTGGTCACCATCGATCTGGGCGTCCCCGACGCGGCCTGGCAGGCGATCCCGATGCTGCCCAGCAGCGATGATCAGGTGACGGCGCTCGGGGACGGGCGCGGCGGCTATCCGTGGTGGTTCGCCTTGAACCAACTACACGGACTGCCTGAACAGCTGCTGGCCGACCGCTTTCGGCTGGTGATCGATTGGCTCTACGGGCACATGCTGCTCGATCAGTCGTCGGTCGAAGAGGAAGCGCGGCGGATCTACGCGCACGCCTACGATGCGCCGGAGGCGATTCGGGCGGGCAACGGCTGGTATCGGACGATGCGCCAGGACATCGCGGACCTCGCGACCTACGATCCGGTGACGCTGCCCATCCTGACCCTGGCCGGGGAGGAGTCGTATCCCGCTCTGCGCGAACAGATGTCGGCGGACAAGGGCACCGACATCCGGGTCGTCGAGGTCAAGGGCAGCGGGCACTACATTCCCGAGGAGCAGCCGGAGCAGGTGGTACGTGAGCTGACCGCCTTCTTCGGCTAGGTCACCGCACGCTCGGGTAGGTAGGCGGCGGCCTGGAGGCCGAACAGCTGGGCGTAGGTGCCCTCGGCGAGCATCAGTTCGGTGTGGGTGCCTGCCTCCACGACCCGGCCGCGGTCGAGCACGATGATCTTGTCGGCATGCCGGATGTTGGCCAGGCGGTGGGTGATCAGGATCGTGGTCCGGTGCTCCGCGGCTCGGCCGGTGCCGCGGCTCAGGCGTTGCAGGGACTGGAATACCTGATGCTCGGCGCGGGCGTCCATGGCCGCGGTGGGTTCGTCGGCGACCAGGATGGGGGCGTCCCGGTAGAGGCCGCGGGCCACGCTGATCCGCTGCCACTGGCCGCCGGACAGGTCCTGGCCGTTGGCGAATCGCCGGGACAGCACGGTCCGTTCGCCGTCGGGCAGTTCACCGATGACCGCGTCGGCTCCGGATTCTGCTGCCGCACAGGCGATCGCGCGGCCATCGGGATCGGTTCGTTCGATCCGGCCGATGCGGATGTTGTCGCGTGCGGTCATCGGCCAGCGCGCGGGATCCTGCATGACCATCGCGATGCGGCGGTAGATGGATTGTTCGTCGACCGTGGCCAGATCGACGCCGTCCCATTGCACTCGACCGCTGGTCGGCAGGTACAGGCCGGTGATCAGCTTGGCCAGCGTGCTCTTGCCCGAGCCGTTCTCGCCGACCAGGGCGACGATCTCGCCGCGGCCGATGGTCAGGCTCACCTCGCGCACCGCGGGCTCGTCCTGGCCGGGATAGGTGAACGACACCGAATCCAGGGTGATTTCGCGCGGATCGGCAGGCGCGCGCCCGGTCGCGGACGGCCGGGTGCGCCGCTCGGTCTGCTCCAGCAGGTTGGCGTAGAACTCGAGGTAGAGGATGTTCTCGTAGAGGCTGTTGATCCCGATCATGGTCTGCGACAACGCGGTCGTGGCCATCCGCATGGCCACGACCGCCGTGCCCGCCAGCGCCAGCGGCAGTGCGTCCAGGTAGAGCAGCAGGCCGAGCACGCCGTAGGCGAGGCCGGTGCCCACCCCCGCGACGGTGCGGCCGGCCAATCGCACTCGTGCCCTAGCCAATTCGACCCGGCTGGTCTCGTCGGTGAGCTGCTCGCTGATCCGCCGATACTCGGCGAGCAACGCCGGACCGGCTGTGCACGAGCGCAATTCCGCCGCGGTGTCCCGGCCGGACAGCAGCTCGCTGGCGATCGCGGTCCGCAGGTTGCGCGTCACCATCCGGATATAGGACTGATAAGACAACTTCGCCGCTCGAGCCGAAGCCCACAGCTCCGGCAGCACGGCCAGCAACACCAGCGGCGCGAGCAGCGGATGCAGCACCGCCGTCGTGATCACGGCGGCGATCACATGGATCAGCGCGCCCGAGATGCTGACGATCGCTTGCAAGCAACGATCGATACTGCCCATGCCGCGCTGTAGTCCCTGACGGACCAGGTCGGCGTAGTGGCTGTCCTCGAAGGCGACGAGTTCGACCCGCGCGATCGCGGTGTGCGCCTGGTCCCGGGCGATCCGCTCGGCTCTGGGCTTCAACAGGGCTTCCGCTGTGGCGGTGGCACTTTCGATCAGGGCGCGCACCGCTAGCGCGGCCGCGACCAGCCCGACCGACGGCAGCGCCGCCACCACTCGCTGCGGCGTCGGCCCCTGCGTGAGCAACCCGCCCAGCACGTCGGCGGTGGCCAGCAAGCCGAACGCGGTAGCGCAGCCGCCCGCCACGGCGAGCAGCACGGTGCCGATGGTCAGCCGCGCGGAAGCCTGCCAGGCCAGGCCGATCACCACGCGCGCGCCGGCCGGCAGCGCGAGCAGCGTCCGCCCCAGCCCGGCGGCGGCCACCTGCTGGTCCACCGTCATCCACGCGGGCGTAGTCATTTCGTCCACGCCGACGAGGGGCGCGGCATCGGATTCGGCCGTCGACACCCGATCAGGCTGGCCCGGCGGCCTTCCCGATCGGCAGAGATCCCGACCGGGCGGCGCCGGGAACCTTGCCCGGCCGGCCGGGCGAAATTCCCGGGCGTTCGGGACCGCCTCCTCTGCCGCGCAGGTGCGGCCACGAAGCACCGTGGGAGACGGCCGAATCGGGCGATCGACGCGGCCATCCGATGGGCACTACCAACCAACGCACACGGTGAACACGTGCGGAAAGGAATGACATGTCTGCACCAGTAGACGATTTCGACCTCGACATTCGAATCGGCGAGCCGATCCGGATCCTCGCCCCGGTCATGTCCACCAAGACCACCGGCGGCGATTGGTGCGACGAATCGCACTGTCCCACCTGCGGATCGGCCTGCAACACCGAACACCCGCCGCGCTGCACCAAGTACTGCTGATCCGAGTCGATGATGATTGGGGATCGTGCGTCGGCCATGGTCGATCGAATCCGTCCGGCCGATCGCGGATGGCGGCGGATACTGCCGGAAGAGCTTGCCGCTCAGGCAATTACCGTCGCGGTCGAGGTCGGGCGACGGCTGCGCGATCCCGAATCGATCGCGCGACAGCTGCCGGAGCCGCCACGCAGCACCGGGCGCGCCGTCTTGTACGGCCAGCTGGATCAGTGTCTGCCGGAACAAGGTTGGGCAGAGCTGTCGCATGACTGCCTGGCCGACGCCGTCCAGACCGTCAGGCAGGCCGAGCACGGATTTCTCGGCCTGTTCGGCGGACTGTGCGAGGTGGCGTTCGCGGCCGACGCGCTGTCCAGAGACGGCACCAGGTACCGTCGCCTGCTCGAAGGCCTGGACGGTCCGCTGTTCGCGGCCTCCACCTCGATGGGCGAGCAACTCGCCGCCCACCCGGCCGGGCTGCCGTTCCGATCGTTCGACGTCATCTCCGGCGGTGCGGGGGTCGGCGCATACCTGCTGCGGCGCACGGACGATCAGCACGCCGACGCGGCACTGCGGGCGGTACTGATCGGGCTGGTGGCGCTGTGCGACGTGCAGGACGGGCTGCCGAACTGGCATACCCCGGCCGCCGCCATGGTCCAGGACACCCCGTTGGCCCGGTCGTTTCCGGACGGTGTGTTCAATTGCGGGCTCGCCCATGGGATTCCCGGTCCGATGGTCTTGCTCGCGCTGGCCGAACTCGCGGGCATCACGGTGCCGGGGCAGCGGGACGCGATCGAACGGGTGGCGAATTGGTTGATCGCCCATCGAACCGACGACGAGTGGGGACCCAACTGGCCGACCGCGGTTCCGCTGCCGGAACCGTCCGGCGCGATGCCGCCGAGCTACGGGCCGACCCACAATGCCTGGTGCTACGGCAGCCCTGGGGTGGCCAGGGGACTATGGCTCGCTGGAACAGCGTTGCAGGACAGCGTGTTACGCACGCTCGCCGTGGACACGATGACCGCCGTCTACCGCCGACCCCCGGAGGCCCGGCGCAGTGACCACTCACCCGGTCTGTGCCACGGCGTGGCCGGGCTGCTGCAGCTCACCCTGCGGTTCGCCCATGACACCGGCGACCCGGTGTTCGCCGCGGCTGCCGCGGAGCTGACCACCCGGGTGCTGTCCATGTTCCGGCCGGAGAGCCCGTTCGGTTACGTCGCGCTCGCCGAGAACGGCGCGACCGCGGACGATCCCACCCTGCTCGACGGCGCCGCCGGAATTGCCCTCGCGCTGCTCGCCGCCGCCACCGACATCCCGCCCGCATGGGACCGAACATTGTTGCTGTCCTGAGGATTTGAGCCGACGATGACCGCCTCGAAGATCTACCGCCCGCTGGACTGGCTGATGGTCCGCGCGCCGTTGCTGCCGATCGAGCAGTATCTGGCGCTGGCCGATGCCGCGCCGATCGACACCGCGCCGGGAACGCTGGTGCCCGCCGACCCGCGGGTGCAGCGGGCGCTCGCGGTCGGCGGGGGTGATCTGCTGCGTGCCTTGGAACAACCGAAAGGGGACGCCCGGGCGCGCGGCAGGTTGTCCAGAAAGCTCCAGCGCTACCTGATCCGGATGTCGAGCAGGCCGACGCCGTTCGGGCTGTTCGCGGGTGTCGGACTAGCGAACTGGGGCGAGCACACCGATCTCGCGCTCGCAGACGCTCCGGCGATCGTGCGCACCAGGCCGGATATGGGCTGGTTGCTCGACTTCGTCCGGCAACTGGAGCAACGCGCCGAAGTGCGTTCGCAGCTGAGCGTATTCGCGAACCCTTCCACCTTCACCCAGGCCGATCGGGTGTTCCTCAGCGAACGGGCGGCGATCGGCGAGGATGCCAAAGCAGGCCAGTCGATTTCGCTGCGCGCCACGCCCGCGGTGCTGCGGGCGCTCGACTGCGCGCGGACTCCGCTGCCCTATGGACGGCTGGTCGAGGAGCTGAGCACGGAATTCGGTGTGGGCACGGCGAAGGCGGCGCGGCTGGTGGACCAGCTGTGCGAACAGACTCTGCTGCTCACCGACCTCCGGCCGCCGCTGACCGCCGCGGAGCCGGCCGGGTACGTCGCCCGACGCCTCGCCGAAATCCCTGCGGCCGCTGACGATTCGGCCGCTCTCGGCGACCTCCTCGAACAACTCGACGCCTGGGATCGGCTCGACCACGACCAGGCCGCGGCCGGGTATCCGAAGCTGGTTGCCCAGGCGCGGTCGGTGCACTCCGCGCCGACACCTAAGGGGCCGTTCCAGACGGATATGGCCACCCCGCTGGCCGGGAGCATGGTCAATCACGCTGTCGCCGACGAGGCCGCTCGCGCCGCCGAACTTCTACTGCGACTCAGTAATTGGCCGACCGGCCTGTCCCACCTGGACAAGTACCGTGCGTCGTTCATGGACCGTTACGGTGCCGAACGCGAGGTCGGCCTGCTGGAATTGATCGACCCGGAGATCGGACTCGGCGCACCGGGTCGCGCGGATCGCACCGAACCGGAGGACGCCGCACGGCAATTGCGGCTGCGCACCCTCACCGAACTGGCACTCGACGCGATCAGGGATCGACGGCAGGTGGTCGAGCTCGACCCGGCGACCATCGCCAAGCTGGAGCTGCAACCCATCGACTTGGCGAAAGTGCCGCCTTCCCTGGATATTTCGCTGTTCGTGGTGGCCGAGTCCGCGGCTGCGGTGGACGCGGGCGACTTCCAGGTCGTGGTCGGACCCAATATGGGCGCCGCGGCGGCGGGCCGGGTGCTCGGCCGCTTCGCCGATCTGATCGGACCGCGGGCCGAGGCCGCGCTGCGCACCGCGGCCGCGGCGGAGGCCCACAGCCGGCCCGGCCGACTGTGGGCCGAGGTCAGCTACTACCCGCTGCCCGGGCGCCTGGCGAACGTCGCGATCCGCCCGGCCGTGCGGGAGTGGGAGCTGGCGTCGGACACGACCCCCGGCGTCCCGGCCGACCGGGTGGTCCCGCTGTCCGAACTGGTTGTCGGGCTGCACGACGGCCGGTTCGTGGTGCGCTGGCCGCAGGTCGATCAGGAGGTCGTGGCCTGTGCCGGGCACATGCTCAACGCCGAGGTCGCGCCCGCCGCGCTGCGGTTTCTGGACGAGATCAGCCGGGCGGGCAAACCCGTTGCGGCACCGTTCCATTGGGGCCCGGTGGCCGGATTCCCGTTCCTGCCGAGGGTTCAGGTGGGCCGGATCGTGCTGGCTCCGGCCAGGTGGCGGCTTACCATCGAGGAGCGGACCGCGAAATCGGCGGCCGCGTTCACCGAGTTCTTCGACCGGTGGCGGGCGCGGTGGCAGCCGCCGCGATACGTCTACCTGGCTCTTTCCGATCATCGCCTGCTGCTGGACCTCGATTCACCGGCCCAGGTCGAACAGATCCGTACCGAAGGACGCGGCGTCCAGGAGATCTACCTGCACGAAGCGCTGCCCGCGCCGGATCAGGCGTGGCTGCCCGGCCCCGATGGGCATTACATCAGCGAAGTCGTGGTCCCGGTGGTGCTCGACGCGCACGAAACCCGGGACACCGCAGCCGCTCCGGTACGGGCCGCCCGCAAATCCGTGCCGCCGATTGCCGATCGAGTACATCCGCCCGGCAGCGACTGGCTGTTCGCCAAGCTCTATCACGTGCCCACGTTCGAGGAGGATCTGCTGGCCGAGCAGATCCGCGCGTTCTGCGCGCAGACCTTGGCCGACGGATCGGCCCAGAGCTGGTTCTTCATCCGCTATACCGATCCGGACCCGCACCTGCGGATCCGCTGGCACGGCGATCCCGACGGATTGGCCGACCGGCTGGCGCCCGCGCTACTCAGGTGGGGAGCTGCGTTGGTGGACAAAGGATTCTGTCGCCGAGTCGTTCTGGACACCTACGATCAGGAGGTCGAGCGCTACGGCGGCACGGCCGGTATCGCGGTGGCCGAGGAGCTGTTCGCCGCCGACAGCGTCGCCGTGGTGGAACTGCTCGAGCTGATCGATCAGCGGCGGGTGGAACTGGACCGCACCCTGCTCGGCGTGTACACGGTGCACGACCTGCTGACCACGCTCGGCCTCGACGAACGCGAGCGTGACGCGCTCTACCGGCACAGCGTGCTCGACCGGCGGGCCACCGCCAAGGAGTACCGGAGTCAACAGGACGTGCTCAGGGCGCTGCTCGGCGATCCGGCCTGGCTGGCCGGGCAACCGGGCGGTGACGCGATCGCGGAAGTGCTCGACCGCCGCCGAATTCGCTTGCAGGAAGCCGCATTCCAGCTCGATGCGCTCGACGCCCGCGGCGAGTTGCGCCGAACCCGGCTCGAGCTCGCCCGCAGCTTCGTACACATGCACTGCAACCGGCTGCTCGGCTGCGGCCATCCTCCCGAACAACAGGTGCTCGGCCTGCTGCTGCGCGCGGGCGAGAGCCTGCGGCATGCGCCGATCGGGAGATAGGACCTAGCTCGCGGCACCCGCGGATAGGCGCAGCGCGACGTCGGGGAGCCGCCCGACCATGGCGATGGTGAACTCGGCGAGCAGATCGATGAGGCCGTCGCGGTCGACGTCCAGTCCGCCGTCGAGCCAGACCAGGACGAGTTCCGCGGCGCCGCCGGTGATCAGCTGCGAGGTCGCGGCGACCGCGGTGTCGTGACCGGCGGGCAGGTCGAGGACCAGGCGGGTCTGCTCGGTGATGACATCGGCGACCCGGCGCATGCCGTCGAAGCGGCTGCGCATCAGCGGCTCGCTGCCGGAGGCCTGGGCGAAGACGACCTTGGCCCGGCGCGGGTCGTCGGTGAGCTCGGTGATGAGGGCAGCGACGCCGGCCCGGATCTTGTCCGACGGGGTGCCGTCGGTGCCCGCGACGGCCGCGCGCGCGGTGCCCAGGGCCGCCTCCTGGATTTCCAGGAGCAGTTCGGAGGCGAGCGCGTCCAGATCGGGGAACGCCTCGTAGAAGAAGCGGGGTCCGACCCGGGCCTGTTCGCAGAGGCCGCGCACGGTCAACGCGGACAGGCCCTGGGTGCCGACGATGTCCAGGGCGGTGTCCAGCAGCCGTCTGCGCCGATCTTCCCGGCGTTCGGCGGTCGAGGTGCCGCGGTAGGTGCCGCTGAATGCTCGGGTCACCCGGCCAGTCTGGCAGAGCCGAAGTTGGGAAACAACTGTTTACGGAAACGTATGTTTCCTCTATCGTCTGAAGGGCCGCAGCGTTGCGAAGGGACGGCCGTCATGAGTCTTCTGATTCCTCCGAAAGTCACCGATGTCCAGGGCGACGTCCGTCGCCTACGTGCCCGAGTCGCCAAACGAGCGCAAACGCTGGGCGCCCGCGTCGCCGGTCAGTACCCGTCGGCGGAGCGCCCGCTGGCGGATCCGCCGACGGGCAGCGGATTGCGGCCGGTCCCCGGCGACTTCGGTGCGCCGGGAATCGGTTACACCCTGCACGCGCTGAGCGATCCGATCGGCTTGGCGCGCGAGCGTGCCGAGCGCTACGGCCCGGTGAACTGGATGGGCATCCTCGGTCGCCCGATGGTCGGCGTCACCAGCCCCGCGGCCATCGAGGTCGTGCTCATGGATCGGGGCAAGGTCTTCTCGGCCGAACGCGGCTGGGAGTTCTTGATCGGCCCGTTCTTTCGCGGCGGTCTGCTGCTGCGCGACTTCGACGAGCATCTGTTCCATCGCCGGATCATGCAGCAGGCGTTCACCCGGCCGCGCCTCGTCGGCTACCTGGACCTGACCACCCCGCGGATCAGCCGCGGCATCGCGGGCTGGCGGCCCGGCCCGCACTTCCCGCTCTTCGACGCGATCAAGCAGATCATGCTCGCGCAGGCCACCGAGGTCTTCGCCGGGGCCGAGCTCGGCCCGGAAAGCGTGGTGGTGGAACGAGCTTTCGAGGATGCGGTGCACGGCGGCGCCGCACTCATCCGCACCAATGTGCCCGGCGGGGTGTGGTCGCGCGGTATGCGCGGCCGCCGCATCCTCAGCGACTACTTCCGGCGCGAGCTGCCGGCCAAGCGGGCAGGGGACGGGACCGACCTGTTCAGCGTGTTGTGTCACGCCGAAACCGATGAGGGACATACCTTTTCGAATCAAGAGGTGATCGAGCACATGATCTTCGTGATGATGGCCGCGCACGACACCAGCACCATCGCCGCGTCCATGCTCGCCTACGAACTCGCCCGTCATCCAGAATGGCAGGACCGGCTGCGCGCCGAATCCCGCGCGCTCGGCAAGCCGACCCTCGATTACGCCGACCTCGATCGGCTACCCGGCCTGGACTTGGCGTTCAAAGAGGCGCTGCGCATGTATTCGCCGGTGGCGCAGCAGATTCGCGAAACCATCCGGGACACCGACATTCTCGGCCACTACGTGCCGAAGGGCACGCTGGTCATGGTCGGCGCGTACCCGATGATGCGCACCGAGGAATTCTGGTCCGACCCGGATGTCTTCGACCCGGAGCGGTTCGCCGCCGACCGGCGCGAGGACAAGTCGCACCGGCTGGCCTGGTCGCCGTTCGGCGGCGGCGCGCACAAGTGCATCGGCCTCTACTTCGGCGGCATGACCGTCAAAGCCGTTCTGCACCAGATGTTGTTGCAGTACAGCTGGTCCGTGCGGCCGGGTTACGAGGTGCCGCTGGTCGCGGGCACCGGCCCGATGCCGGCCGACGGATTGCCCATCCACCTGGAGCGACTGCCGTCATGAAGATCAACGCCGACCGCACCCGCTGCGAAGGCCACGGCATGTGTGAGGCTCTGGCCCCCAACCTTTTCCGCGTCGCCGACGACGGCATCGTCGCGCCGATCGCCGACCCGATCGACGACAACGACCGCGATCTGATCCAGCTCGCCGTCGACAGTTGCCCGGTCGAGGCGCTGCGCCTGACCTAGCAGTGGGCGCCGCGCATGAGTTGTGCAGCCGCGTACGAAATGGCTAGCAAATCCTTGCGCTGCTTAACAATTGGTGCGCGTGCGACGGACCTCAGCGCCGAGCGGCGGAAAGTGCTGCATGCGGGGTGATCTCACGGGGTGATATTCGGATGAGATCAGGAGTTTGGAACCTCGGCGGCGAGGCATTACCTGTCCGAATACGACAGGCTCGGCAAGGAGGTTCAGGTGTCGTCTGGAGTGTTGATCATTGTGATCGTTCTGGTCGTTGTCGCGGCGGTGGTCGTCGCGTTAGCGGTGTGGCCGATGGTGCGCAGGCAGCGACTGCGCAGTAAGTTCGGCCCCGAGTACGACCGGACGGTCGAGGAACACGACGACCGCCGGGCGGCCGAACGTGAACTGGCCGAACGCGAAAAGCGCCATGCCGAGCTGGAACTGCGCGCGCTGACGCCGGAACAGAAGCAGCTCTACACCGCGCAGTGGGTCGAGGTGCAGGAGCGGTTCATCGACGATCCGGCCGAAGCGCTGCAAGCCGCCGACCGGCTGCTGACCACGGTGATGGGCCAACGCGGTTATCCCACCGAGAATTTCGACCAGCAGGTCGCCGACCTGTCCGTGGAGCACGCGGAGCCGCTCGGCCACTATCGCGCCGCGCACGAGATCGCGACCAGGGCGACCGGCGCCGAGGTGTCCACCGAGGACCGGCGCGCCGCCATCGTGCACTACCGGGAGCTGTTCCAGGACTTGCTGAATGGCGCCACCGACAAGCAGACCCACGACAAGAATTCCGAGCACGACAAGAAAGCACTGTCATGAGCACCGAATACGAGCGCACCGTGCATTCCGGCAAGTCGACCGACGAGGCCCCGCTGAGTGAACGGGAGGCGCAGTCGTCCTGGCACGAGGACGAAGCCGCGCGCACCACCGGCGAGGCGGAAACCGGACTCGCAGAAGAGCATTCGAGCACCACTTCGGCCGAGCAGGCAAGCAAGACCGATCTGGATGTCGAACCCGAGCACGTGAGCACGACGGAGTACGACGCGGAACCCGATCGCGCGACGTCGGCGAACGCCGGTGCGGGGGCGGCGACAACCGCGGATTACGAGGCGCAGCCCGCGGAGACGGCCGCCGCCGACTACGACTACGACGCGCGGCCGACCGCCGAGGAAGATCAGGCGACCACCACGGCCGTCGACACCGAAGCGGATCAGTACCCGACTGCGGACCCCGCGACTCCCGCAAGTAACGGCGCTGAGCAGCAACATGTTTCGCTCGACGACGTCGAGACCCCGCTGTTCGCCGAGGCCGACCTCGACCGGCTCCGCAGCCAGTGGCGTGAGGTGCAGGGCGCCTTCGTCGACAGCCCGCGCGACGCGGTCACCCAGGCCGACAAGATCGTCTCGGACATCATCTACCAGCTGACCACCGTCTACGCCGAACGCAAGCGGGTGCTCGAGGAGCGCAGCGCCGGCCTCCAGGAATCCGACACCGAGGACCTCCGCCAGGCGCTGCGCGGCTATCGGGGCTTCTTCCGCCGGCTGCTGTCGATCGAGTCGTAAGCGTCCCTAGCGGAAAGCGTTGCCCATGAACGTGTTTCGATTGCCGACCGAGCGGATCGACCGGGTCGCCGACTGGGTCGCCGAGCAGGTGAATTCGCGGGTCCCCGCCGCCGATCCGGCCGAGCGGGATCCCGAGTTCATCATCGACACGGTGGGTCCGGGCTGGATGTTCGCGCGGCTGTACTTCCGGGCCGAGGTCCGGGGGCTGGAGCGGATACCGGAGCAGGGCCCGGTCCTGTTGGTCGGCAATCATTCCGGGGGCAACGTCTCACCCGAGGTGCTGGTGGCCACGCTGGCCTTCGTACGCCGGTTCGGTCCGCACCGCCCCTTCTATCAGCTGGCGCACGACATGGTGATGGCCTATCCGGTCATCGGCACCCTGTTGCGCCGGTTCGGCACGGTCGGTGCGGACCCGGACAGCGCCCGGCAGGCGCTGCGCGACGGCGCGGTGGTGCTCGTCTATCCCGGCGGCGACTGGGAAGTGCACCGCCCCAGCTGGAAAGAGGACGAGATCGACTTCGCCGGCCGCACCGGCTTCCTCCGCTTGGCCTGGGAGGAGAACGTGCCGATCGTGCCGATGGTCAACATGGGCGCCCAGCAGACCGCGTTGATGCTGTCCCGCGGCGACCGGCTGGCCCGGTTGTTGCGGCTGGACAAGATGTTGCGGCTCAAGGTGTTTCCGATCTCGATCGCCCTGCCGTGGGGACTCAATGTCGGTGATCTCGCCGGGCACATTCCGTTGCCGAGCAAGGTCACCGTCGAGTTCCTCGACCCGATCGATCTGCGCGCCGAACTGGGACCTGAGCTTGATCTGGACGCCGCCTACGAGCACGTCACCGGCGTCATGCAGGAGGCGCTGAGCGGCCTCGCGGAGGAGCGCGGGTTGCCCATCGTCGGCTGATATCGGTGGGGCCGCAGTCGATTCAGCTGGTGCCGGGGAGTGCCTGCGCGACGAACATGTAGCTCTTCTCCTCGACCCGGCGCGCGATCCGCCACTGCCCGTCGACCCGGGCGAAGGTGTCCAAATACCAAAGCCCGCAGAGCATCAGGCTCGGCGGGCCGTCACCGCCGGACAGCAGCATCGGGTTGTGACACATGGTCCGGCCGGTGGCCGTGTCGCCGTCGAGCGTGATCGACGAGTTGCTGATCAAGTGCTGGAACGCGGGAAAGTTCGGCAACATGGCGGCGAGGAATTTCTTCGTTGCCGCCACGTCGCCGGCCGCGCCGCCCATCGCGGAGTAATCGATGTGCGCGTCCACGGTGAAGATGTCGTCCAGCAGTTCCCACTGTCGGGTGTCGACCGCGTGGGAGTACCGGACCATGAGGTCCTGGATCTCCAGGCGGTCCGAAATCTCTTGCAGGGACAGCATGCTTGCTATGCCACCAGGCTCGGGCCCGGGAAGCAAGAGCCGGGCGCTCGATGTTGCCGGTGGCGGCGGAGGCGGGAGGGGGTCAGGCCTTGTGCGGGAGGATGGTCAATACAAGCGCGAGTCCGGCGGCGAGGCTGGCGAGCGCGAGGACCGTGGTGGTAGCAGACTGCGTCAGAGCTGCGATGCCGATCGAAAAGGCAAGGCACGTAGCGAATGCCAGTACCGCGGTCCCCGGCTCCACGCCGGCGATCCGGGTGGGTCGGTGATCCGTCGATGTCATACATCTCTCAATACCCATTCGGGGCCGTTACGAAACCGTGACTGTTCAATCGCCAGGTCAGCGGCCTTGGCCAGCTTCCCGCCGCGAGCGACTCGGCTGGTCATATCGGCGTAGGCGGGTGGACAGCGCGGTGTCGACGTCGCGTAGCCACCGCTCGGGCTCGATGCCCTTGTAGGTCTGCATGCCATCGGTGCGTGGGGCGGTGGCGAGTGCACTCGTTGGGCCTTTCCGTGCTTGTCGATCGTGGTCGACGGCAGGCTACGACCGCGTTCTTGCCCGGCCGGGGTGCGCGCCTGAACGAGACGTGAATGCGCTGGTCCTGGGCTCGGCTACCTGCTGTCCCCAGTTGGTGGGGACGGGTAAGTGGAGTACAGAAGTACTCGCGACCCAGGTCACGCGGCGTCGAATCATAGGGGCGTGCGGAACACCGCGCAGTAATTACCAAGAGCATGGAGTTCGCTCATGGCCGAAAGATTCACCCTGCCGCCTCCGGGATTTCTGCGAACCGAGATCACCGATCTCGGCCACGACATCGATCCGAAATTCGCCGACGCGCGCGACTGGAGCGAACTGCTCTCGCCGGTGCGGACCACGCCGGTGCATTCGCCGGAACGGGACCTGCGCGCGGCCGACGAAGCCGCCGCGGCTGCGCCCGAGATCGCGCTCGGTCTGCCGGGCATCGCCGACCTGCTCGACGGCAAACGGTACGAGATCATCAGCGTCGGTACCCGATTCCTGGATCGTGACACCGAATATCCGGTGGTCGTCGTCTACAACTACGACGACGACATCGTCGTCGAGGTCATCGTCGACGTGGCCACGCGATCGCTCGTCGAGGTGCACACGACGCAGAACCAGCCCGCCGTGTCCGCGGCCGAGGAAGCTCGTGCCATCGACCTGGTCCGCCGCGACGGCCGGCTGGCCGAGCAGGGCATCGATGTCGGCACCGGCGCGGGGCTGATCGTCGAGGACGTGAATTTTCACAGCTCGCGGTACGGGCATCGGCTTGTCGATCTCCGCTTCGGCCCCGCGGATCGGCGGGTGCCCACGGCATTCGCCATCGTGGATCTGAGTGCCGAGGACGTCGCCGAGGTCGGCTTGATCCGGGAGGGACGGTCATGAGTAGCTCAGGAACAGTGAGTTGGCCGCCCGAGGCACCCGTCTGGAAGTTCTTCTGGGAGGTGCTGGACGGCAAGAGCGAAGCCATCGCCTTCCGTGATGTCTTCTACAAGGGCATCAAGGTGCTGCACCGGGCCAGCCTGCCGATGATCCGCGTGCAATACGACGGCGGGGCCGGCGGTCCGTACAAGGACGCGCTCAGCAGCGGCAACATGCAGCGGCCCGTCGCGGTCTACGAGGGGACCAACCCGGAGTACCGCTTCCTCGTGGTGGAGAGCTACCACGTGATCGGCCGCTACCGCCTGCTCAACCGGTGGATCTTCCGCAGCGACGGCATCATCCTCCCGCAGCTCTACAGCGCCGGCCTGCAACACCCGGCCAACCATCGTCACCACACGTACTGGCGATTCGACTGGGACATCGACGGTCCGGCGAACAACCTCGCGCTGCAACACGCACTGACGAGCCAGGACTGGGGTTACGGGCCCGGCTGGATCCCGCGGACCAGCGAACTGTCCTCGATCCACATCGGCGACAATCGCTGGGCGGTGCTCAAAAAGGGCACCGGGCGTGGGTTTCTCATCGACAAGGGGCCGTTCGACGGGGCCAGCGACTGGTTCTCCCGGCTCGACGTCGCCGTCACCGCCTACCACGGTCCCGAGGATCTCGGCGGCGCGCTCGGCAACGCGAACGACGACGAGCTCTGGCGGCATGTCAACGGCGAGAACACCGATGGGGCCGACATCGTGATGTGGTACGTCGCGCACCTCGCGCACGAGGCGCACGACGGCGGCGACGAATGGCACGTCTGCGGGCCGATTCTGCGCCAGTTCGGTTACTGATTCGCGTGCGCGCCCCGGCTCGGTCGGGGCGCGCATTCCAGGAGCAGGAACAGTGGGCGGGTGAAATTGTCGTTCCACCAAGGGTTTTGCCGGCGCTGCTCGTCGGTCGGGTGGGGCTCGCGTAAGTCGGTGATGACGAGACCGGCGGCGGTGATCATGCCGATGTAGGTTTCCAGCGAGAAGAACTGCTGGACCGAGGCGGCCGGTGAGGTTCGGCCCGCGACGTTGAACTTCTGTTCGACCGTGCGGATGCCGAAGTAGGAATCGATGGCGAAATCTTTTGTGCCGTCGGCTCGTTCGCTGCGTGCGGCATAGAAGCACGGATGCATGCCGAGCAGGATCACGCGGCCGGACGGCCGGAGTACCCGGGCGAATTCGTGAAAGCGATTGCCCGGGGCGTCGATTCCGTTCGGCAGGCGGTTGGCCACGACGAGATCGACCCTGGCGTCAGGGAGCGGGAGCGCCGCGACGTCGGCGTGGTGGAACGTCGACGTCGCGGGTGATGCATCCGGGTGATCACTTGCCGCCCTGATGAATTCGGCGGAGGTGTCCACGCCGTACACATGGCGCGCGCCGCGTCGGACGAGCTCGCGTGCCAGATATCCCTCGCCGCAACCGGCGTCGAGAATCTCCAGCCCCGCGCAGTCGCCGATCGCCGCCAGCAGCGCCGGATCGGTCAGCTGTGTTTGATACGGGTCGACCCGGTCTCGCACGATTCCGATCCAGAACTCGGCGTTCGCCGCGTATGCCGCCGACACCCGCTCGTCTCCGACCACGCCGCCTCCGTCCGCTACTGATGTGGACTCATGATTTCACGAGACTCGGTTCGCCTGGACGATCCAGATCGGCATCGCGATCCGTCCGTTGTCGTCGGGTGCGGCATTCGGGTGCTGCTCGACGAACTCACGGGAAGGTTCGGTGAGCGCGAGCAGTTCGCCTGAGGTCAGGTCGGTGATCGCCCAGCCGCCGGCGGTCAGTGTGTCTCGAATGTTGCTTTCCGGCACAGGAAGTGGGGAAGGAACGCCGTTGATCGTCTGGTCGGAGAAACACAGCATGTTCAGCCGTGCGCCAGGTTTCGTAGCGCGGTGTAGAGCCCGGACATACCGCGCGCGGTCCGCGTCGGTCAGGCAGTGGTAGAGCGCGCTGTCCAGCACGGTGTCGAACCGCTCGGCGAAGCCGGTGAGGTCGGTGGCGTCGGCGACGCAGAATTCGACGTTCACTCCCGCCGCTCGCCGCCGTGCCTGCTCGACGGCAGGCGCGGCGGCATCGATCGCGGTCACCCGATACCCCTTTCGTGCGAGGTAGACCGCGTTGTCGCCGAGACCACAGCCCACATCGAGCACCGCACCGGACAGCCGTCCCGCGCGTTCGAACGCGACAACGGCCGGCTGGGGCTCACCGAGATCCCAGGGCACGGTGGAGGTCGTATACAGGTCATCGAAGTCGAGAATCATTCTTCGAGCTTGGCCTCGGCAGATGCGTCGTCACGAGCCAGAGATTTGTTTCTCGCGGATTCCGTCATCAATATCGATCAGATACCGGAATCCGTCACAGCGGGAGGTTGTCCCGGAGCCGGGTCACGGCGGTGACGATGGCCGCGGATTGGATGGTGACCAGGTGGGGGACCGGGACGGGGCGGCCGGGGGCGTTGGTTTCGATATCGGTGCACCACTTTTCGAATATCGCGGCGACGTGGGTGCGTTCGGCGGTGACCTCGGGGGACGGGTGGTGCCGGGATTCCTCGTCCAGCAGGCGCAGGAGCATGCCGCCGGCGCGGAGCCGGGCTACGCCGACCCAGACGTATTCTTCGATGAAGATCTCGCCGACGGTCGCCGGGCGGGAGTCGGTGGCGGAACGTTTGGCGGTGGCGTTGCCGCGCAGGGCGCGCACAGTGTCTTTCAACGCTCGTTCGAAGGGACTGCGGCCGGTCAAACGGCCGGATAGTCGGTCGAGGGCGTTCTGCACGATGTCCGCGATCTCCTCGTAAGCGGTTGCGGTAGAGCACAACGCGCTTGCCATCGAGCGTCCGCTCGGGGCTTCGTCGGTGACCCGCGCGTCGACCCACAGCGGCAATTCGCAGACCAGCAGGGCGGTCGCGTGGGCCGCGGCGTAGTCGCGGATGCCGGCGCCGTACATCATCGCCAGCGGCTCGACGCCCTCGGCCGTGAGGGTCTCGGCGATCCGCTGGAACGACGGGAGCTCGAAAACTCCTGGGGCCCAGGTTCTTGCGCCGGGTACATCGGCCGCGCCTTCGTAGATCGGCACGCCGGTCGCGGTGAGCTGGTCGGTGAGCCCGGTCCAGTAGTCGCGGTCGCCGCCGGTGGTGTAGAAGAATCCGCCGCCGAAATCGGCGTTGTGCAGCGACACGATCAGCGCGGGACGGGTTCGATCGATCAGGCGCATCAGGGCGAGGGTTTCCGGCAGCGGGGTGCCGACCGCGTGACCGCGCCAGTTGGTCGGGAAGCACCACTCCGGCTGCTCGGCGGCGGGCGGGCGGTAGAAGCCGCGCGCGACACCGGTTCTGGTGCGTGCCTCGGCGAACCAGCCTTCGTTGAGCCGGGTTCCGTCGGGATCCAGGCACAGCACGAAATGCCAAGTGGCGCCCAGGGTTTGCGCGTCGTCCGCCGTCAGCCTGCCCAGCAGATGCCGGATCGTCGCCATGCCGATCGGTTCGTTCGGATGCGGGTTCCCGATGACGACCACCTGCCTCGCCCCGGACCCGACCCGCACCTCGCGAATCGGATCACCCCCGCGTGACCTGCCGATCTCGGTGACCGCCACCCGATCCGGCACCGTCGCGACCAATTCGTCGACGTAGTCGCTCAATTCGTCCACCGTCGGAAACGCGTCGATCAGTTCGACCGCACCGACGATCTCCCGCACATGATCCACCACCGAAACCTCATCCTCCGCGCCCTCATCAATAGTGGGCGCGATGGGCGGGCTACGGGCGGGTTTCTCGACCGCGGAACGGATTCCGCCCGATCGGTATACGTCCCACCATCCGATGGCCGAACCGAGGGCTCAGCGGGGGACGCCGAACGACGGTGGCGCGTCGGCTTTCGCGGTGCCGAAATCCGGGCCGGGTTCGGTGCCCATGGTGAAGTCGAGGGTGCCGCCGGACAGCGCGAAGGCCTCGGGCAGCCACGCTTTCGTGGTCGGCTGGCCGTTCACCTGCAAGGCGCGAATGTACGGCGCGGAATCGACGCCGGGGGCGGTGATGGTGAACTGCTCACCGGACGAGCGGACGATCTCGGCCTTGGTGAAGGCCGGACTGTGCACGAAAAGTTCTGCGCGGCTGGGGATTACGGGGTAGATGCCGAGCGAGGCCCAGACGTACCAGGCGGACATGGTGCCGAGATCGTCGTTGCCGACCAGGCCGTTCGGGGTCGGTGCGAAGAGGTCGTCGCGGGCTTTGCCGACCACGTCCTGGGTGCGTTTGGGCAGTCCTGCCCAGGCGTACAGCCACGGCGTTTGCAGGGTCGGCTCGTTGCCGAGGTAGGCGAAGGGTTCGTGCGGGCCGGCGTTGAGCTTGGTGAAGAACAGGTCCAGCCGCCGGACCGCCTCGGCATTGCCGCGGGCCTCCACGTTGTCGCCCATCAGGTTGAACAGGGCGCGCACGTCGTGGAAGGTCATCCAATGGTATTGCGCGCCATTGCCTTCCACATATCCGTCGGTGCCTGCCGGGTCGAACGGCCCGAAGAAGCCCTGAGCCGAACGGGGTTGCAGCCATTTGGTCATCGGGTTGAACAGGTGCTGCCAGCCGTGCGCGGCGCGCAGGAACTTCGCGTTGACCTCGCTGTTGCCGAGCCGTTGGGCCAGCTGCGAGATGCCGAAATCGGCGATGTTGTACTCGAGCGTGTCGGACACCTGGTTGGGCACCCAGCCGAGCCGCTGGTACTCGTCGTTGCTCGGGCGTTCGGTGTAGCCTGCCTTCTCGCCGACGCGTTCGGCGCCGGCGACCATGGAGGTGAGCGCGCCCTCGGCGTCGAAATCGCGGGCGCCGAACGCGTACGCGCTGGCCACGACCGAGTGGTACGGGTCGCCGTTCATCACCCCGGTGATGGTGTTCTGATGCGACCAGCGGTCCCACACGTCGCCGAGGACGTGCGCGTTGTCGTACATCGATTGAGCGATGTCGGAGGCCACGTCGGGCGCTAGCCACGCGAGCAGCTGGGCCTCGCTGCGGTAGATGTCCCAGCCGGAGAAGGTGGCGTAGTAGTGGTGACCGGGACGCACCTGATGGGTCTGGCCGTCGAATCCGGTGTAGTTGCCGTCGACGTCGTCGAAGATATAGGGCTGTAGGAAGACGTGGTAGAGCGCGGAATAGAAGGTTTGCAGCCGTTTCTGGTCGCCGCCGGTCACCTGGATCTGATCGAATCTGCGCTGCCACGCGTCGAGCGCGTTCCCCCGGACGGCGTCGAAATCCTTCGCGCCGATCTCGGCGGCGAGATTGCGGCGGGCGCCGTCGACGCTGACATAGGACAGTCCGGTGCGCATCTGCACGGGCTGGGCGGAAGCGAATTGCAGGAACAGGCCGGCGCCGAGGCCGTTGCTCGCGATATCGCCGGAATTCGTGCGGCGGGTGGGGGCCGCGCCGCCGGTGGTGGTCGCGCCCGGCCGGATGACGTTGTCCTTCCACGCGCCCGACGCGGTGATCGGGCGGTCGAAGGTGGCGTGGAAGTAGACCCGGTAGCGGGTGCGCGCGCCGCAGAATCCGCCGGTCAGGGCCCAGCCGGAGACGGAGTTGCCGTCGATGGTGAGCTCGGAGTCGTCCACGCCGTTCACCGAGCCGGTGACGTCGAGCAGCAGGGTGCCCGGCTGGTTCTTCGGGAAGGTGAAGCGGGCGACGCCGGCCCTGGTCGACGCGGTCAGCTCGGTCTGCACGCCGCTGTCGGTGGTGACGCTGTAGTAGCCGGGGTTGGCCTGCTCGTTCGCGTGATCGAAGGTCTGCAGGTAGCCCGCGCCGTCGACGGCCGGTGAGCGGCCGATGATCCCGGACACCGGCAGCACCGGAAAGTCTTGTGCGCCAGTGCAACCGGGACCGGAGATGTGCGTCATCGAGAATCCGTAGAGCCGGTTGTCCTCGTATTTGTACCCGCCGCCCGCGGTGCGCACCGTGTCCGGGCTCCACTGCATCATGCCGAACGGCGAGACCGCGCCGGGGAAAGTCATCCCCGCACCGCCGCCGTGTCCGAAATCGGGGCCGCCGTCCTGCGTGCCGACGAATGGATTCACATATCTACTGGAATCAGCCACAGTCTCAGCGTGCGCCGCAACGGGAATCAAGGGAAGCAACAAAGGAACAACAATGCCGACAAGACGGCGACGCGACATACCTCTCCTCGACGAGCGTCCGACAACGTTGCCCCGGTGCGTGCCCATCCTGGCAGGATGCCGCGGGTCGCGAGTACCCGACACGCCGCTGATCAGTGCTTTTGTGGTCGCGCCCGACGTTGTCGCGCATTGTCTCAGCGCGCTGCGCTCACGTCGCGCCGTTGCCCGACATCACGCGGGACCTAGCGGTCGCCCGCGCATGAGTTGTGCGGCCGCGCACGAAACAGCGGGCTAACTCGTGCGCTTCCTGCTATTCGGTGCGCAGGAGATCGTTTCTCAGTGCTGTGGGCGCGTGTGCGTTCAGTGGTTGAGGGTTTCGTGAATCCAGGTGGGGGTGGCAAGTTGGCGGTCGATAGTTGTTCGGACGGGCGCGGCGGAGGTCCATGCGCAGGTAGGTGCGGACCGGGACGCCGAATTCGCGGGTCAGGTGGTGCTGGTCGGCGAAATCGGTGCGGAGGGCAGGGGCCGGTCGGTAGCCGGATTCGCTCGGCGTCGCGAATCGTCGTGGCCTGGTGAAGTTTCGGACGGGGGTGCCGTCGGGGTCCGGAAAGTGTTGTCCGAGTAGGCTGTAGGTCCATGCGGTAGCGGCGGCGCCGTGCTGTTCGCCGGAGCCGAGACCGATCACGATGTCGAGCGGGCCGGGGTGGGCAGACAGGACGTCCGCACCGTACAGGCAGCAACGGTCCGTGCAGTGCCACTCTAGTGGGGCGTGCTGCGGTTTTCGGTGGCCGTGATGCGGGTAGCGCTGCTGTATGGACCTTTCGGAATGTTTCGAATGGCGCGGTCGGCGGATCGCGTGGGGGAGCGTCGGGCAGGGGCCTGCCGTCGTGCTTTGTCATGGGACGCCGTTCTCGTCGGTGCTGTGGCATCCGTTCGCCGAGGCGTTGAGTCGTGACTTCACTGTTTATGTCTGGGATATGCCCGGGTATGGGCAGTCGTCGAAGCGGCCCGAGGATGTGGTCGACTTCGGTAGTCAGGCTGCGGCGTTCGCGGCGTTGGTCGAACACTGGGGGCTGGAGCGTCCGCATGTCATCGCGCACGACTTCGGTGGTGCGGTGTCGTTGCGTGCGCATCTGGTGGAGGGGGTGCCGTATCGGTCGCTGATGCTCGTCGATGTCGTGGCGATTCCGCCGAGTGGGTCGCCGTTCTTCCGGTTCGTGCAGGAGCATCCGGATCTGCTGAGGCAGCTTCCCGCCTACATTCATGCGGCGCTCGTGCGGGCTTATATCCAGGGTGCGAGTCATCGTGGGCTGCGTGATGACGACCTCGACGCGTTGGTCGCGCCGTGGACCGGAGACGAGGGGCAGCCGGCCTTCTATCGCCAGATCGCCGACTACGACGAGCGTTTCCTGGTGGAGAACGAGCAGCGACTCGGCGGGATCGACATTCCGGTTCGAGTGCTGTGGGGCAGCGAGGACACGTGGATCCCCGCTGCCCAAGGCCAGAAACTCACCGGCCTCATTCCCGGCGCGACGTTCCGGTTGATCGGTGCATCGGGACATCTGATGCACTACGACGCCCCGATTCCGCTGACCGACGAGATCCGCAGCTGGCTCTGATCAGAGCCTTTGGATCCGCACTCCCGCTCGGGATCCGCACTCGGAATGGGGCACTAGAGCGAGGCGGATCCCGGGTTGGGGTGCGGATTTCGCGCGTGTTCGTGATTGTGGGGAAGGGTGCTCTGGGGGTACGTAGGGTGATTGGGTGCGCCAGGATGATCGGTTGGGGCTTGCCTCTTCGTTTGGAACTGCTGCGGCGGCGTATGCCGAGCATCGGCCGGACTATGCGCAGGCTGCGGTTCGGTGGGCGTTGGAAGGTGCGCCGGGGGCTCGGGTGCTCGATCTCGGGGCCGGGACTGGGAAACTGACTGCCATGTTGCATGGTCTGGGTGCCGAAGTTGTTGCGGTCGAGCCGGATTCGGCGATGTTGGCCGAGTTGCGTCACACAGTGCCTGGTGTTCGTGCCCTGGTAGGGAGCGCGGAGGCGATTCCATTGCCGGACAATTTTGTCGATGCCGTGTTGGCGGGCAATGCCATGCATTGGTTCGACATGGATGTCGCGGGACCCGAGATTGCCAGAGTCCTTGCGCCCGCAGGCGTTCTCGCTGGCCTGTGGAACGTCATGGACGACGGGGTCGATTGGGTTGCCGGGCTCGCGCAGATCAGCGGGAGTGCGGCGATCGGTCCGCGGGATACGCCGGCCAGCTGGCGTGCGGAGACGGCCGAGATGCACCTGCCGAAATCTGGTGCGGCTGCGCGGTTCGGCTCGGCGGAGCAGGCCGAGTTCGCGCACGGTCAGGTTCGCACCGCCGACTCACTCGTCGCGACACTGGCGACACGGGCGGGGATGCTGGTCATGCCTGAACAGGAGCAAGAAGCCGCGCTGAGCCGAATCCGCGCATTCCTTGCTGGTCGCGAGGAGACAGCCCGCGGCGAGTTCACACTTCCGATGCTGACTTGTGTGCTGCGCGTCCGCCGGCTGTGAACGCTGTCGCCGGGCACTCCCTGGCCGCGTGACGACGGTTTCGGCTCGCGGGAGACAGTCTCTTGCCCTCGATCGTGAGTCGGAGAGTTCAGCTGGCGCGATGGTGGATCGGGCGTACCCCGGCGAGGGCGCGCAGGGCGTCGGCGCGGGAGATGGGTTGGTCGTCGGCGAGGGCGGCGAGTTCTACGGCGAGCCAGTCGCGGATGAGTTCGCTCATGGTGATGCCGCGGGCCTGGGCCTCGGCCTTGATGGATTGGTCCATGTCGAGCGGGATGCGCAGGGATCTGACCACCATGATGTCTTCGCCGGGCGCCATCGGGGGCGGTACGTCGGCCTCGCCTACCGGTGCGTCGTCGAAGACGAGGCTGTCCATCAACTCGTCCACCCCCTGCGGGGTGGTGGGGAATGTGTTGTCGCCCATCACTGGTTCTCCTGTTCCCACTTTTCGAACTCGGTCAGCTGCTCCGGGCTCATCGGTCGGGCGGCGACGATCTGCCATTGCCAGGCCTCGGCCTGGCGCAGGCCGACGATCAGCGGGCGACCCGCGGCCGTGCGGCCCCAGATCGTCAGCATCTCCATGCCGGCCGTGCCGCGTCCGCGCCGCGGCCACCGTCGCTGCTTGGTCAGCACCTGCATCACCTCGTTCGGAGAGATCCCGATGAGCATGTCCAACGCCCAATCAGGCCACTCGAAACCCACACCTCGCATAATACGCGCGTATTACGCCTGGTGGCTATAGGCGGTGCCGACTCGCGGGGGTCGCTGGTAGAAGTGGATGCGTGATCTACGTCGACGTTCCGCTGACCGAGGATATTCAGGCCGCTGTCGCGGCCGAATGGGGATACAAGGGCGATGGGGTGCGCCTCTACGGCGGTGAGGAGTCCGCGGCTTATCGGGTCGGCGAGGTGGTGGTGCGGATCGGGGCGGTGGATCGCGATCCGGCGGAAGTGGAGTGGTGCAACGGAATCGCGGTTGCCGCGGCCCGCACGGTGCCCGAGGCGGTGGCGCCGCTGCCGCGCGCGGACGGGTCGACGGTCCAGGTGGTGGCGGGCCGCCCGATCACCGTGTGGCCGCTGATCGAGGGACAGTGGGCGAGTAGCGAGGATCCGGTGCAGGTCGCCGAGGCCGCCGGGCTGCTGGCGCGGGTGCATCGGGCGCTGGCCGGCCATCGGCCGGTGCCGCGGCCCAAACGGTCGTTTCTGGAGATCGGGCTCGACGGGTCGCCGTCGGCCGAATTGCCCGATCCCGATCTGGATCATTGGCTGGGCGAATTCAGCAAGTCCGCCCGCTCTCAACCGCTGCACGGCGACTATTACGAGGGCAATCTGCTTGCCCGCGACGGGCATGTCACCGCGGTGCTCGACTGGGACGAGGCGCTGATCGGCCCGCCGGAGGTCGAACTGGCCTCCGCCGCTTTGGAATTCGCCGACGTACTCGGGCGCGACCTGACCGGCGCGCGACGGTTCGCCGACGACTATCACGCCGCGGGCGGCACCGCCGGGCCGCTGGACGACGTCGCTCTCGCGCAGCTGATGCGGCACCGATTGCGCAGGGAGGCAGTGTATTTCGGCATCGCGGTCGGTCGCGGCGTGCAGCACGACGAGGACGATCTGGAGTATCACCGGCAGCGGATGGACACTTTTCGTCAACTGCGCCCGTGAACACGGCGCAGAGCAGGTAAAACTCCAACATTCAACGGTTATCGACATGTCCGGAGAACCGACCGCCAATTATGTAGGGGCGGTAAGAGTTTCCGGATTTTCCCCACTTCTATTGGGGAGCGGCGCGCGGGTATAGACGTCTTACAGTGAGATCTATCCGATCCCCGCCCTTTGTGAGGCATCTCATGTACAAGAAAACTGCTACGCTCGGCGCTGCACTATTCGCGCTTGCTATTCCGATGGCCGGCTCACCGGCGTCTGGAATGCCGACCACCGATCGCGACATGCCCACTCCGCCGGACAAGATTGTTATCGACGTCGCGACCGTAAATGGCACCGGCTGCCCGGCGGGAACCGCTGCGGTCGCGGTCTCACCGGACAATGAGGCCTTCACGGTCACCTACAGCCAGTACACCGCCAAGGTGGGTGTCGGAGCCGGTCCGACCGAATTCCGGTTGAACTGCCAGCTCAATCTGAAAGTGCATGTCCCACAGGGCTTCACCTACGGCATCGCGCAGGCCGATTACCGTGGCTTCGCCTCCCTGGCGAAGGGGGCGACCGCCCTGGAAAGGGCCCGCTACTACTTCCAGGGCAATTCACCGACCGACTACGTCGATCACAACCTCAAGGGCCCGTTCGGTGACGACTGGCAGTACACCGACTCCACCGAGGTCGGCGCGATCGTTTATCAGCCCTGCGGCGAGTTCCGCAATTTCAATATCAATACACAATTGCGCGTCGACGCCGGCACCTCCGACCCGAAAAAGACCACCAGCTTCATCACGATGGATTCTACGGACGGAAGCATCAAAACCACCTACCACTTCGCCTGGAAGAAGTGCCCCTAAAGAATTATGCCCGACTGCGTAATTCCTGAATCGGCACGGTGATCGGGTGGGCGATCGCCGATCCGGCGCGAATTCGACCGCTATCCGCAGAGCTGTCTCCGGATAGCGGTCGTCGCCGTCCATCCGAGTGGCGCGGATCAGGCCGATGGCACGGGGAGGTGGTTCGGGCGGTGGGCGGTCGGGGGGACGTCAGGGCGGGTTTGCCAGGGGTGCGGGCCGTCGAGGGGGCGGTATTCGACGCCGAGGGCGGCCAGACGGGGGAGGTGGTGGTCGCGCAGGCGGGCGAGGAACTCGGGATAGTCGCGGTCGGGTGGGCTCCAGGCGAGTTCGGCGATGGCACACAGACGGGGGAAGGCGGCGTAGTCGACTCGGCGTACGGAATCCAGGTGTTCGCTCCACAGCTGGGCTTGCAGGCCGATCACTCGGGGGTCGTCGAGGGTGGGCTCGTAGCGGTAGACGTCTTCCAGCGTGCGCAGGTAGCCGACCGGGATCGGTTCGTCGGGGTGATCGGACTGGCGGTGGTCCAGGTAGAAATGATCCTCCGGGCACAGTACGACGTCGTGGCCCGCGGTCGCCGCGCGGGCGGCGGCGGTCGCGTCGCGCCATGCGCCGACCACCATCGGCGGCAGCGGGCCGGCGTCGAGCACCTCGTCCCAGCCGAAGGCGCGGCGGCCCCGCGTGGCCAGGTACGTGGCGAGGTCGGCGACGAGCTGGCCGTGTTCCGGTGTCGCGCCGGGGACTTCGTCGCCGCCGATGCCGATGACCTCCGACGGGAAGATGGTCAGCACATGGTCGAAGACGCGGCGGAAGAAGTCGAGCGCGGCGGGCGTGGGGTTCAGCAGTGAGGTGCTGATGCCCCAGGAAGTCCATACCTCCCAAGGTGTTTCGGTTTCGGGGCCGAGTTCGGGGTAGGCGGTGATGACGGCGCGGGAGTGGCCGGGGACATCGATCTCCGGCACCACGGTGATGGACCGGTCGGCCGCGTAGGCGACGATCTCGCGTAGGTCGTCGGTGGTGTAGAAGCCGCCGTGCGGGCGGCCGTCACGTTCGGGACCGTCGTGCCGGCCGACCATCGATCCGGTTCGCCACGAGGCGATTTCGGTCAGCTTCGGGAATCCGGGGACCTCGATGCGCCAGCCCTGGTCGTCGGTGAGGTGCAGGTGCAGCACGTTGAGTTTGTGCGCCGACAGGAGATCGATGAACCGCAGCACCTCCGCCTTGGTGCGGAAGTTCCGCGCGACGTCGAGCAGGCAACCGCGCCAACGGTATCGGGGATGGTCCTCGACGACGCCGCACGGCACGACCACCGGGTCGGTGTCGATGGTCGCGGCGCGGAACGCATTCGGACCGGCGAGCTGGCGCAGCGTCTGTTGCGCGTGGGTCTGCCCGGCCGGATCCGCCGCGGTCAGCGTGATCCCGCTGGGCGTGATCTCCAGCCGATATCCCTCGGGCGGCAGATCCGGGTCGAGGTGCACGTCGAGTTCGGTGGGCCAGGCGCACACACCGGGCGCCGGAGTGACCGAAACCGGCCGGGGGAGCAGCGTATCGAAACCTGGCATGTCAGCCTTTCACCGCCCCGCCGAGGCCGGAGACGAGCTTGCGTTGCACGAGCACGAACAGCACGAGCGCCGGAATGGTCATCAAGGTCGAGGCCGCCATCACCGCGCCCCAGTCGGTGTCCTCCGGCTTGAAGAACACCAGGATCGCCTGCGGCAGTGTCTGATTCTCGGTCTTGGAGATGATGAACGTCTTGGCGAACAGGAAGTCGTTCCACGCGTGGATGAACGACAGCACACTGACCGACACCAGTCCGGGCGCGACCAGCGGGAGCAGGATCTGCCAGGCGAACCGAAGCCGGCTCGCCCCATCGAGTTTCGCCGCCTCCTCCAGCTCGAACGGCACCGCCGCGACGAACCCGCGCAGCAACCAGATCGCCAGCGGCAGGCTGAACACCAGATCCACCAGCATGATCGAGCCGAGTTCGTTGAGCCCCAGCGCCGGAACGGTGCCGCCGATCGAACGCATCAGGAAGAACAGCGGAATGGTCAGCGCCTCGACCGGAACCATCTGCGCCACCAGGATCATCACCAGCAGCACGGTCCGGCCGCGGAACCGGAAGCGGGTCAGCGCCACCGCGGACAGGAACGACAGCAGCAGCGAAAACAGCACCACCACAACGGCGATCAGCAAGCTGTTGAGGAAGAACCGCCCGAAGCCGTTCATGGACAGCACCCGGGTGAAACTGTCCAGGCTCGGTGCCAGCGTCCACGGTTTCGGATCGGCCGACTGGATCTCACCCGGCGGTTTGATCGCCGAGAGCACCATCCAGTAGAGCGGGAACGCGACGAACCCGGCGATCACCACGGTAATCACCTCGGCGACCAGGCGGCCGGGCTTGCGCGGTGCGCGAAGCAAGGGTTTCACTGCCATGGCGTGCTCCTGCGCTGGGACCGGACGTAGAGGCCGGTGATCGACAACAGCAACAGCGTCATCAGGACTCCGATCGCTGAGCCGAGCCCGTATTCCTGCCCGGCGAAAGCCTTTTGGTAGGCGTAGACGTTGAGCACCAGGTTGCGCCCGGCGACCCCGCCGCCATTGGTCATGACGTAGATCTGGGTGAATACCTTGAAGTCCCAGATGATCGACTGGATCGTCGCGATCAGCAGCAACGGCCGCAGCATCGGCAGGATCACCGAGCGGGCCGATCGCCAGGTCGACGCGCCGTCGAGTGCCGCGGCCTCCAGCACCTCTTCCGGGATCGCCTTGATACCCGCGTACATGGTCACCATGACGAACGGAAACGAACACCAGATCACCTCGGCGGCAACCAATCCGAACGCGCTCAGCGTGCCGAAGGTCCACGAGTGCCCGTCCATCGAACGGAACCCGAGACCGGACAGCGCCTCGTTGACGATGCCGAAGTCGGCGTCGAACAGGAACAGCCAGACGTAGGACCCGGCCATGGCCGGCGTCGCCCACGCGCCGAGCGCGGCGAGGAACAGTAGCATCCGCGGTACCGCGCGGACCCGCGTCGCGAGCACCGCCAGCGCGGTGCCGACCACGAGCCCGCCGATCACGCAGACCCCGCCGAACACGAAGGTGTTGGCCAGCACGATCCAGAATTGGCTGTCCGAGAGCAGTTCCCGGTAGTTGCCCAGGCCGATGAACTCCAGCGGCGCCGCGCCGGTGGCCTGCGCCTGGCCGTAGTCGAAGAACGAGATCAGCACGATCTGATAGATCGGATAGATCAGTACGGCCGCCAGCAGGATCCCCGCCGGGGCGAGATAGAGCCATGCGGTGACGGTGTCCCGGCGGAGGCGACGCGGTTTCGACGGCGTGCGCGGGCCCGGGGTGGGTACGGTCAGTTCCTGAATTGCCATGTGCGCCTACCTGAATGCCTTGTTCATCGCGGCGGCCGCCGCGTTCAACGCTGCCGACGGTTCCTTGGCGCCGGTGGCGATCTGCTGCACCGCGGTCGGCAGCAGGTTCTGGCTGTCGATCTTCGACCAGGCCGGGGTGCTCGGCACGAACTTCGTGCCGGCCCTGAGCGATTCGACGAACGGAGCCAGGAACGGGTCGTTCGCGGCGAGCTTGTGCTGCACCCCGGACAGCGTCGGCAGATTGCCCATCGCCGCGTACATCTTCTCCTGATACTTTGCGCCGCCGAGCAATTCGACGAAGTCGACGGCCAGGCCGCGCCGCATGCTGGCGCGGAAGACACCCAGCAGGTTGCCGCCTGCGAAAGCCGGGGCGACCGAGCCGGGCGCGGTGCCGGGCAGCGGGAGCACCGCGTACTTGTCCTTGGACGCGCCCTGATCCATCGCCTTGCGGCTGAAGTCGCCGCCGATCGTCATCGCCGCCTTGCCGCCGGCGAAGGCCTGCACGCTCTGCGTTCCGGTGAAGTCGGCGCATTGCGCGGGCGGGCAGATGTCGTCGTGGATCAGCTCCGCGTAGCGGGTGATCCCCTCCTTGGCCTTGTCCGAGTTGATCGTGGCGTTCCACATCGTGCCGTCGTTCTCGGCGAGCTCGCCGCCGTGCGCCCACAGGTACGGCAGCATCGCGTAGGTGTACTTGCCGCCGACCGAAATTCCGTACAGCTCAGGCTTTTTCGCGCGGATACGACGGGCGGTCTCGGTCACCTCGGCGAGCGTGGCCGGCGGGCGCAGGCCGAGTTCGGCGAAGATGTCGGTGCGGTAGTACAGCGCGCGGATGCCCGTGTACCAGGGCAGCCCGTAGACCTTGCCGCCGGATTTCGCGGTTTCCAGGACCGACGGGTCGAGGTCCTTGCCCTCCGGCCAGGCCGCGAGATCGGCGCCGAGGTCGGCGAAGGCGCCGGTGACGGCGTAACCGGCGAGGTCGGTGTTGCCGAACTCGGCGAGGTCGGGGGCACTGGCCGGATCGTTGAACGCGCCGGCGAACTTCTCCGCGCGTGCGGCGACCGGCACCCACTGCACGTCGACCTCGACGTTCGGCCTGGTCGCCTTGAACTCCGCGATCGCCTCGTTGATCACCGCTTCCTTGGGTGCGCGGTTCGCCTCGTCGAACAGCCAGACGCGGACGGTGCCGGTTTTCTCGTCGCCGCCCGAGCCGGCCGGACCGGACTGGACCGGCGCGCAGCCGGCGAGCAGGAACAGTGCGGCTCCGAGTGTGAGTGCGCGTCGTACGGCCCCGCCTGGCCGGAATTCACGGTGCAGCATCAAGATTTTCGATCCATTCAATCGCACGTTGCATATAGTGCAACGTGTATTGCGTTGCGTGCCACAATGTTTAGCACCAAGCGGGGGTCACATTCAATAGGCAGATGTGATGCGCGTCGCAGCGGGTGCGGTCCGGTCATGGCGGGTCGGCGAAAGGTCTCGTCTGGTATGCGCGCTTGGGGTTATCGTCGGAACGGGGGAGACGTCGGTTCGGCAGTCCGCGCCGCGCACGAGTAGGAGGCCGGACACTGCTGACCGTGATCGGTGCACCGTTCAACTCCGCCGGAATCGCCGGCGGAGTGGGGAACGCGCCTGCGCGGTTGCGAGAGGCGGGGCTGGTCAACGTATTACGCGGGCGGCGTGCTGATGTGCGCGATGTCGGGGATGTCGATGTCGGGTCGCCGGTGGCTTCGCGGGACCCGGCGAGTGGGCTGTTGGCGCAGCAGTCGCTCACTGCCACAACGGATTCCGTTTACATGGCGGTTGTCGCGAGTATCGCGGCGGGGGAGTTCCCGCTCGTGCTGGGCGGGGACTGTCCGGTCCTGCTCGGCGCGCTGCGCGGTGCGCAAGACGTGCTCGGTGATGTCGCGCTGGTGTTCGTGGACGGGCATGAGGACGGGTGGCCGCCGGACCGCAGCACCACCGGCGAAGCGGCGGACTGCGAACTCGGTCTGGCCTTGTCCGGTGGCGACGGACTGCCTGCCGAGTTGGCCGACCGGTTGCCCGTTCTCGATCCCACGCGGGTCGTTGCCCTGGGTCCGCGCGACGCTGCCGAATTGCGGGCCGCGGGTGTCGCGTCGCTCGGGTCGACCATCGCGTTGCTGACCGATCGCGAGTTGCGGGGGAAGGCCGCCGTTCCCACCGAGATCGCCGTCGGCCGGTTTCGCCGCCGCGGTTTCGCCTGGTGGTTGCACGTCGATCTGGATGTGCTGTCGACCGATGCGCTACCGGCCGTCGACTATCCGCAACCGGGTGGCCTGGACTGGGCGGACCTCGCGGCGATCACCGCCGCGACCATCCAACCCGGTTGTGTCGGAATGACTTTGACGATCTACAACCCCGATCTGGATGCCGACGCCCGGCACGCCCGGCGGATCGTCGACTACCTCGCCGACGCATTGGTCCCGGCCTGATTCGCCGAATTCGGTAACGGATCGGGCACGATGGCCGATCATTCGCATGTGCGCGTTTACTGCCGACCGATCCTTGGCGGGTTGGCAGCTCTGCTACTCGTGATCATGGCCCTGTTCCTGATGCCCGAGAACGAACCGCCGATGCCCGCGACCGATCAGCAAGTGCGGACGCTGCCGTTCATCTCCACGCCGCCGACCTCGGCCGAGAACGAAATGCCTTCCCGCACAATCGATAAGACCGCACCCGGCCGCGAATAGTAGCTACCCTATCGCCGGGTGGACACGGTCCGCGCCGATCCGGTCGATGCGCTCGCGCCCCCACATCCCGAGCGGTTCGAGCGCCTGGTTGAGCGCGACACCCGATGCGGTGAGCCGATATTCGACGCGCGGCGGTACCTCGCGATAGACCTCCCTAACCACGATCCCGTCCTCCTCCAGCTCCCGCAGCTGCTGGATCAGCATCTTCTCCGAGACGCCCGGCAGGCCGCGGCGCAGTTCACCGGTCCGGCGGACGCCGTGCGTTTCCAGCTCCCAGAGGATCAGCGCCTTCCACTTGCCGCCGACCACGTCCATCGCCGCGTCGATGCCGCAGAAGTATGGTCCGGATCTCTTTTCGCCCATCGTCCGACCTCGCTACCTGTTCACACACCCATTGGTAAGTACCCGACCAAATAGTAGGTACTTGTCGGCATCGCCGGCAAAGAGCAACCTTGGTTTCAGCGCGCTGACCACCCCGTTCACTGACTTACCAAGGAGTTGACCCCGCAATGGCGGAAACCACGAACACCCCCGTGACGGTCCTCGGGCTCGGCGCGATGGGCCAGGCGCTGGCCGCGACGCTGCTGAAGGGCGGGCGCCCGACGACGGTGTGGAATCGCACCTCCGGCAAGGACTTCGACCTCGTCACCGCAGGTGCGGTCGGTGCCACGTCGGTCGCCGATGCGGTCCAGGCCGGCGGCCCGATCATCGTCGTCCTGTTCGACCACGCCTCGGTGCACGAGACCCTCGACCCGGTGGCCGGCGACCTGTCCGGCAGGCAGGTCATCAACCTGACCAGCACCGCCCCCGGCGAGGCCCGCGAACTCGCGGCCTGGGCGGCCGGGCACGGCATCGACTACCTGGACGGCGGCATCATGGCCGTCCCGCCGATGATCGGGCAGCCCGGCGCGTCCATCCTCTACAGCGGCTCCCGCACGGTCTACGACGAGCATCGCGAGACTCTCGAATTGCTCGCCGCCGCAGAGTATTTCGGCGATGACGCCGGACTGGCCTCGACCTACGATTTCGCGTTGCTCGCCAACATGTATAGCATGTTCGCCGGCTTCATGCACGGTGCGGCCATGATGCGCTCGGTCGGCGTCTCGGCCAGCGCGTTCGCCGAACGTGCCACGGCGTGGGTGAGTGCGATGGCTCAGATGCTCCCCGCGTACGGCCAGATCATCGACGGGGGCGACTACACCCAGCCCATCCAATCCCTCGCGTTCCACAAGGCCGCCCTCGACGCGATCAACCGTGCTACCCGTGACGCAGGGGTCACCGTCGACTTCGTCGCACCGATCAAGAACTTGATCGATCGTCAGGTCGCCGATGGTCACGGTGCCCAGGAGTTCGCTCGAACCATCGAGGAACTGGTCTGAACTGCCACCGGCTCGCGCCGTTGCCGCACAACGGTTTCCGGCGCGAGCGGGGGTGGGGGCCTTCGCCGAAGCGCGGCGGCCGGGCATCGTGCGCTGGTGGGCCGCCTCGTTCGTGCTGACCTTCGCGGTGGGTATCGCCACCGCGATTCCGTTCTTTCTGCTGGTCCGCGACTTCACGGTCGACAAAGCGGCGGACGGTCGAAGCGCGGCTTAGCGGGCTCGGTTGGTGTGGTGGCCAGAAGTTTGCTACAGCGCGGGATTTGCTGGTATGAGGGGAAGTGGTTTCGGCTTGTCGACCGCTTTAGTAGACGCTGTCGCTGGCGAATACGGCGGGGGCGCAAGGGTGGTCCCGTCCGCGAGGTGAGGCGGGTGGGTTTCGCGTCGACCACGGGATTCCTCGGATAGCAACCGACACGCTAACTATTATTCGGGCCGATTGACTCGGTTATCGCGCCGCGGTGCTCTAGATTCTGCTCGTGCTTCCGAGTTCGAACGACCTGACTTCCACAGTGCTGATCCTGGGCGCCGGCCCGGCGGGCCTCGTGCTGGCCAATATCCTGCAGGCCGGAGGGATCGACTCGACGGTGCTGGAGCGCCGCAGCCGCGAGCAGGTGCAGCAGCGGGCCCGGGCCGGGTTCCTCGCGCCGGACAGCGTCGCGATTCTGCGTGCGCACGGTCTCGCCGCCGGGCTGGACGCTCGCGGCCATACCCACGGTCGGTGCGAATTCCGTAGTCCCGCAGGCTGTGTCGATCTGCGCTACAGCGAGCTCGGCAGCGGCCGGGTGCACACGGTGTACCCCCAGCAGGCGTTGGTCACCGATCTGATCGAGGAATACCTGCGCCGCGGTGGCACGCTGCGGTTCGGCACTACGGTCGAGCGGATCGACGACATCCACACCGACCGGCCCGCCGTCGCGGCCCGCGACGAGAACGGCCGCGAACTCCGGCTCACCGGCCGCTACCTGGCCGGATGCGACGGCGCGCGCGGGGTCGCGCGGACCGCGGTGCCGGCCCGAGTCGCGTCCCGCGAACACGGCATCACCTGGCTCGCACTGCTGGCGCAGGCGCCGCCGGCCGGTGCGTCGGTCATCTACGGCGTGCACGCGGACGGGTTCGCCGGGCACATGCCGCGCACCGCCGACGTGACCCGCTACTACCTGCAATGCGATCCGGCCACCGATCCCGAGCAATGGAGCGAGCAGCAGATCTGGACCGAGCTGACCCGTCGGCTCAACGCACCCCTGGTCGCCGGGCCGTTCATCGAACGCGGGCTGGTGCGGCTGCGTTCGCAGATCCTGGACACGCTCCAATCCGGCCGGTTGTTCCTGGTCGGGGACGCCGCCACCTCGATCAGCCCGTCCGCGGCCAAGGGCGCCAACCTGGCCATCGTCGGCGCGCAACTGCTCGCCGAGGCCTTCATCGACGCCGTGCGGAACGCTGATGAGACTGCGCTGCAACGGTATTCGGACCGGCACCGGCCGCGCATCCGGCGCGCCCAGGACTTCTCGCGCTGGATGATCGACCTGCTCCATCCACCCGTCGGCGACGAATCGGAACGCGCCCATCGGCGCGAACTACAACGGGCGCGGCTGCACAATCTCGCCAGTTCGCGGGCCCATCAAGATGTTTTCGCAGATAACTATGTCGGCATCTGAATCCCTTCAGGAGGGCGCGTGACCCGTGCAGTGATCGTCTCTACCACCCCGTCCGGGTTGATCACAGCAGATCTAGAGCAACTGGATGCGGTCTTATCGTTCCTACGCCGGCACGACACCGCGAGCATGCTGACGGCGATGCTGCCCGAGCTGTCGGCCGGCGAGCGCGCCGCGCTCGCCACCCGCTGCCGGTTATCGCATGCTGCATTGCTGCTGAGCCCGCGCGATCTCACCGAACTCGCGGAGGTCCTCGCCGAGCGCGGGCTCCTGGCCGGACCGGCCACGCCCAGTACGGTGGTCCGCGGCCGGCTGGCCGCCCGCTACGGCAGGCCCGCGGCCCGGCTGGACGTGCGGATCGTGCATGCCCCCGTGCTCGCCGCCGACGAATCACCCTGCACCGTAGAGATTTTCGCGTTGCTGCCGGTACCGGGCAGTCCGATCGACGAGATCGTCGCCGCCGAACGCGCCGCCGGTCACGAACAGCATGTCGCCCTGGCCGTCGACTCGACCGACGAGGTCGTCCTCACCGGGCTGCGCGCCATGCTCACCGGCAGCGGCGGACTGCACAGCGACGGTGGCGGATACAACGAGCACGAGAACGTGACCGTCCTCTACTTCCGCAGCAATTCACCCGGCCCGTACCAGCGGTTGGAACTGCGCTGTACCGGCGCGCACCCGCGACTATTGACCAATCACCTGACCGCTTCCCAGGACGCCCCGACCCGACTGTTGCGACTACTTACCGGGGCCTGGGCCACTCAGGCCCTGGCCGTCACCGCCACCCTCGGCGTGGCCGACCTGCTCGCCGCGCGCCCGGGATATCCGGTCGCTGAGCTCGCTCGCGACAGCCACACCGACCCCGACGCGTTGCATCGGCTGCTGCGGTACCTGCGCGAACTCGGCATCGTGGCGCCCGTGGGCACCGGATACGCACTCACCGAACTCGGGGCGCTGCTGCCGCGAACGGCGCCACAGTCGCTGCACCCCTTGGCTCAGCTCTATGGTGGCGACTTCTATCAGTCGTTCGGCCAGTTCGAGCGGTCCATGCGCAGCGGGCGACCGGCCTTCGACACCCACTTCGGGCAACATCACTTCGAGTACTTCGCCGCGGCGCCGGAACGTGCACAACTCTTCGACGCGGCCATGGCGGCCAGTGCGTCGATCTTCGGTCGAATCGACGAGCTGATCGACCTCACGGCGGCGCACATCATCATCGATGTGGCCGGCGGAAACGGCGCGTTGCTCGCGGGACTGCTGCGGGCCGCGCCGCACGCGCGCGGGGTGTTGTTCGAGCGGGCCTGCACCCTGGAGACGGCGCGACCCGCGCTGGATCGAGCCGGTTGCCTGGCTCGAACCACATTGGCGGCAGGCGATTTCACCCAGGAGGTGCCCGGCGGCGGTGATCTCTACTTCCTGTCCCGAGTGCTGCACGACTGGGACGACGCCGACTGCGGGGCTATTCTTCGGCGCTGTGCTGCGGCCATGCCGGAGCATGCGAGCTTATATGTGATCGAACGTCTACTGCCGGAGGATGATTCGCCGTCGCTGGCGCCGGCTTGGGATGTGCACATGTTGTGCAATGTGGGTGGGCGGGAACGCAGTTTGAGCGAGTTTCGTGCGTTGTTCGATGCGGCCGGGCTCCAGCTTTGCGAAACCCAGCCGTTGGCAATGGATTTCGCACTACTGCGGGCTATGCGTTGATGTCGTCTTCGGTTCTATGAGCCGCGGAGGTGGTGCGTCGGGTGATCGCGGTGCGTAGCACTGATATCGCACCGCGCACCACCAGCCCTGCGGCTACCACCGGCGCGAACATCAACCAGGGTGAGCGTCGGTGGTAGTCGCAGTAGAACCGCAGTGCGCTGCGGTGGTGGCTGCGAATCTTGCGGAACGGGGCAGAGCGCATGCTGCCGCCTTCGCGGTGGCGGATCTCGACGTTCGGGTCGAGGACTACGCGCCAGCCGGCACGGTGCATGTCGAGTGCGGCTTTGGTCTCCTCGAAGTAGAGGAAGTATCGGATGTCGAAGCCGCCGATCGAGTCGAATGCGTTGCGGCGGAACAACATGCAGCAGCCGGAGATCCAGTCGACGTCGCTTGTCGTGGTGACAGATTTGCCGAAATATCGGCGGGTTGCGGGGTTGGCCGGCCAGATCCCGCCGAGAAGGGCGTGCGCGATGCCGACGCCGAGCGAAGGGAACCGGCGACCGGTTGGGTAGGGGGTTCCGTCGAGACGGGCCACCTGCGGGCCGATCATGCCGATTCGGTCGTCGGTCATCGCTGTCTCGACCAGTGCGGCGATAGATCCCGGCGCGAGCCGGGTGTCGGGGTTGGCGACCAAGATCCATTCCGCGTCGGTAGCCACGGCTCCCTGGTTGATGGCGGCGGCAAGGCCCACGTTCTTGTTGTTGCGGATCACCCGTCCGCCGAATTCCTCGACAATCTCGACGCTCCGATCAGCGGAAACATTGTCGACACCGACCACATCGAGCGCGAACGGTGCCACCGCCGCCGGCAGCGATTCCAGGAAGGGCGGCAGATCCTCCGCACTCTGATACGTCACGAGAATGAGCCCTACGGTCGTGTCATCGCGGCGAGACATGCGCGCGAACCTATCAGGCGAGCCGCGCGACCCTTCCACACCATCCCCACCGGCCGAACCCTCCACAAAACACGTGGTCAACCCGCGATTTGGTCCACGCCGCCAGATCCTATAATCTTGCTGAGCACCACCGGTCCGGGTGGCGGAATGGCAGACGCGCTAGCTTGAGGTGCTAGTGCCCTTTAACGGGCGTGGGGGTTCAAGTCCCCCTCCGGACACACGTGTTAACCACCGGGATACCGGCACTGACGACAGCAAGCTGTTGGCGGTGCCGGTATTTTATTTCTACGTGCAGGGCTTCGTAGAGTGCGACTTGATCTTCAGGTGCGCCAGCTGACAGCACCGCTCTGATGTCGCCGAGCGAGTCGATGAGCTTGTCGAGTTCGCTGACGGTCATCTGTCTGATGGTGGGGATCGTGTCCAATTCGGCTTGGGCTATTGCTCTTTCGGCTTGCGCTTGGTTCATCGGTTCGATGAGTGCTTGGACGTCGACGCCGGCTTCGATGGCCGTTTGATAGCGCCGGAGTTTCGTCTCGGCGGCGGTGAGTCTTTGGCGAACGAGTTGGCGTTGGAGTTCGCCGTCGGTGTCGGCCTGGGCGGCGATCAAGGTTGCGATGGTCTCGGCGCGGTGGCGTCGATCGAAGACGGTGGCGATCCAGTTATTTACCGGCACGATGAGGCGCGACTCGGCGAGGTTCACCGTTTTAGGGTGGCTCTCGAGTGCAGGACTGCTGGGGGCGAGAGTGCTTGCCCTGCACCGGTACCAGACGGAGTTGTCCTTGATTCCGCCTTCCATCTTCCGATCGCAGTCCCCGCACCGGATTCGGCTGCGGAATCGATACAGTTGGCGGCCGGTAACCCTGGTGCGTTCGAGCTTGGCGCGTCGCTGGAGGCCACCGCCTCCGCGTGCCCGGCGTGCGAGTTGGACTTGGGTGTAGGTCTCGACGCTGATGATCGCGGGATGGGCGGGCTTGCGCGAACGGATCACGCGGTCGTTGCTCGACCTGCGGAACCGGACGACCTTGCCCGCCGCCACGTCGTCGCGGTCGAGCAGTTCTTCGTGCTTGGTCCAGCGGCCGAAGAAGGCATACCCCGTGTAGCGCGGGTTCTCCAGGATCGCGCGCACTGTGCTGGCCTGCCAGCCATCGTCCGATCGATGGCGGTTCTGGCGAGGAGTATGCGCTGACGGACACAGAACGCCGTCGCGGTTCAACCCGACGGCGATGGCACGATCGCCTCTGCCCGTCATGTACTCGGCGAAGATCCGTCGCACGATCCGAGCCGCGAACTCGTCGATGGCGAGAATTCGAAGCTTGAGCCCTTGGGCTGCTCGTCCTGGGTTGGGATGAGGCGGACCGTCGATCACGACATACCCGTACGGTGCCCTGCCGCCTTGGTGCCGTCCTTCGTTGGCGACCTGGGCGTCCATGGCAGCTCGTGTGCGCTTCTGAACGTGCTGGCGCTCGGACTCGCTCATCCCGCCGAGCATGCTCATCAGCATGTTGTGCGACGGATTCTGCGGGTCGTACCGCCCACCCAGCTCAGGGATCCAGAGATCGACACCGTAGGACTCGAGCCGTGGCGCGATCATGCTGAACTGCGCACCAAACCAGCACCGTGTGCCTTCGCCCACGACAATGCCGGACCAGCCGCGGTTCGGGTTGCGTAGCGCGGCGAGAAGCCGGGCAGCTTCGGTGCGGCGATCCCATGGGACAGAACGGGATTGGCCGATGTCGAAGTAGGACTCGACGATCGTCCCGACGGTGAATCGTTCGGCGTTGTTGTATTGCCAGGCGTAGCTGCTCTCGGGATCCTGGTTGTCCTCGGTGGAGCAGCGTCCGTAGAACGCGAGCTGCTGGCTTACATCGGACTCCGGGCTCGCAACTTCGATGCCGAGCAGTTCATCGAGTACTGCCCATTCGTCGGTGCCACTCGACATAGGTTCCTCCTTGGCAGGCTGCTGGTTTTGAGCGAGAGTGCTGCTAGTTGAGCCTTGAGTTCATGATCGGGGTCGGGGATCGCTACCGATCACCTACGACGACGGCGACGCACTGAAGAGGCATCGCGGGCCGACTCAGGGTCTAGCTGCGAGGGGGCCGCACAATCAGTCGAGGTTATCCGACGTCGATCGGCTGGTCGAGAACCGGCTTTCGATGACGGCTCGACGTTCTCAACCGCACGTGTTGGTGGTCGTGAGGGGCGTCGGGAATCTGTCGATCGTTGGCGGACAACGGGTTTGGAAGCGTCCTTGGAAGGACGATAGCGCGGCGTATCGGCGTCAGGGGGCATCTTCGGCGCGTCGGGTCCGACAGCTCCTGCCGGATCATGGTGTCTATCCGCATGATGCAGGATGAGTCGCAGGAGCGCCCTGGCTGCCGTCGAGTCCAGCGCAGGCGGGTCATCTGGACAGGCGACATCGACCTTATGAGGCGGCCGGCCTCGATTAGGACTGTCACGGTCGGGGCGATCGCGACGCGTCATACCGAGTCCCGGCAGAGGATGGACTGGTGTGCACAGAATCGGCGGTCGTAGACACTGCGATGTGCTTGAGTGTTCGCTGACTGGAGGCGGTGGGTTTCGCGCAAGGGCATAGTGGACAGCTCCTCGCCGCCCGCCTGATTCTCCCCTCACCATGAAACCTGATCTTCAGCATTCGCGCCACATCGGAACGTGGACACGGTGGCGTCGCCATGGGCCTTTGACGTAGCTCAGTGGTTCTCGCGATACTCGCGCAGGCATGGACCTCAGCTTTCGGTCCGCCAGCACACGGCCCCAAGGCGAGTCGGCCGAGAAGGCGAGCTCCAAGCCCTGAGTCAGCCCCTAGCTGCCTCCATCTCGACCGGCGCCGTTCCGGCGAGCGCTAGCAATCCCACATTTGGCAGGTCGTGAATGCCGTGCAGATCTGTGGCAGGTGCGCTGTGAGCTACCGGCACGGTATGTGCCTCATGCGAATACCCGGAAGAAAAACGTCATGCGAACCTCGCCATACGCGCCAGCGCTGCGAACGGAAGTAGGGAGGCCAGATTCTCATCCGGCCTCCCGAATGACCTGGGTGCGGAAGTTGAAACCTCCGCAGGGACACCTCGTACCGGCGTGGGGCCGGCCCCAGGAGTTGCTTGGTAAGCGTGCGGTCGATCGGCCCAGATGTCAAGGTAGGTATATGACGTCTGTAGTGGTCTGGGCTGGTGTGGATTCGCGCGGGCCCGCGTCGCTTTACGTCGCGACAGACAGTCGACTGAGCTGGATTCCCGGCACATCGAGATGGGACCAAGGCCGCAAGGCATTTGCGTGCATCAAAGAACCGTTCGTATTCGCTTACTGGGGGGACGTGCTGTTCCCGGCACTCGCGCTGCCCTTGATACAAGAACAGGTTGATCGTGGGATGGTCTCGACCTCCCCCGGACTCCGCGCGCATCAGACTATCGAGCACGCAATCCGTAGCCTGTGGTCTGACTATCCGAACAGTCAGCGTCGGGATCTGGGCATTGTGATCGGCAGTCGATCTGGTGAGGGGATGCTAGCGCGACTGCTGCTATCAGTACTGACTTATTCGAGGAGCGCTGACGACTGGCGGCTCGACGAGGTTCCAATGCCTCGTCGCTCCGCATCGCTTCGCATAGCAGGTAGCGGATCCGGAGAAATCCGCAAGGCGCAACAACTCTGGGCGATTAGCCACGCGCGAGGTACGAGCCGAGCCGTGTTCAGCGCTTTTTGTGAATCTCTTGCGGGTGGCGTCGATGACGGGTCGGGAGGTGCCCCGCAGCTTGTCGGGATCCACCGGGTAGACCCAGCGAAAACTTTCGGTGTGATGTACAAAGGTCGGCGGTATGTGGCAGGCCGATCGATAACCGAGCACGAGGTTACTTCCATGTCAGAGGTATGTTGGTTCAACGAATTGTTTGAGATTGCGGACCCCATCAGGAAGAAGCGTAAGGCTGGAAGCCAGGTCCACTTGCCGCGGTAGAGGCGTCGGCGGCCCGATCCTCCGGATTAGGCACTGCCAGAGATGTTAAACGCCCAGTGAGATCCGGGAGATCACGTCCCACTCATACGAATGTGGATGACGTTTGAGAGAAACCATAATCGCTTCCGTGATCGCCACATCTACTCCGTATGCAGTGGCACCCATCTTCTCAACCATTGCAGCAGCTGCAGCAGGCAGGTCCTCGAACGCTGGATAGGCGACTGTCACATGAGGATTCGATGCGGAGTCTTTGACTGGAGCATCAGGAAAGACGGATCGTGTTGCTGTCCGCAGCCCGTCGCGGAGGGTGTGCACCCTCTCCTGCGGCGAAGCGATAAACCCAATAGCCCCATGAAGATCGGTGAGGTGGTCCATCCTCAGCGTGAACGGCGACTGACGTCGGCAAGCGTGGCCGGCCGCCGAAGCGATCGAACCGAGTTGACTGCTTGATAACTCACCGTCGTACGCGATCCGATCCAATGTGAGATGCAGCCCCTCGGCAGCGGTCAAGTCGAAGTGTGCGGTGTTTATCGACTGTTGGCAGTCTTTAACTTGAGCGTGGAATTCCGATGCGTGCTCAAAAGTGAGAAACCAGTAGTAGCCCAGGGGGCCGATTCGGCCTTCGCGGCGGCGGAGTTGAGAGTTATCCATGTTCGAGGCCCGAGCTGTTCATGCTCACCATCATGTCCCGGATTGTCTGAAGTTGGGCGGTTGGACCCCATCGTGCAGCAGCATCACGCACAAACTCCGAGCCTCGACGTCGAACTTGCGTCATGAGCGTACCTCGGGCGGTGTCGAGGGCGTCGAGCATGATGTGCGCTGCCGAGTCCAAATCGCCCTCCGGCGAGACGACATGTGAACGTGCCAGGTCGATCAGGACCAGCGAGCGTCCCCATGGCGAGTTCGAGTCATTCATCTCTGGAAGTGCTTGCCGCACATACTCTTCGACGCGTTCTGGCATCCCTAAGGAGAGGTAGGCGGTGGCGGCATTGCCGGCTACCTGGGCTGCGCTGTAGCTGTCCAGCGAGATGCTGGAGGGCACTCCGGCCGGCGCGCTGTTTCGGGACAGCATCATGTTCGCTCCGTCGACCGCCCGATGGACGCCTTCGGTATCGCCCAACTGCCCTTTGGCCCGTGCGACACCGTTGATGGCTAGGCGCACGTTTTGCGGTCCGGCCCCTGCATAGGTCAGACCGTCCTCGGCGTAGAGGAGCGCCTGATCAAACTGCCCGGCATAGTATTCGCAGAAGCTCTGTATGCCGCGCGCCCATGCCATGAGGTTGCCGCACTGGGCGTGATTGCCGAGGTGGAATGACTCGAGGCAATAGGCTCGCGCGGTTGAGAAGTTGCCGGTTCCCACGGCAATGTAGCCCAGCAGTCCGGACGTTTCGCTCGCAGTCTCGAATAGCTGACGGCGCTGTTCTGGATGTCCGCACTCGTCCATGAGTTCGGAGAGCCAATCGCGCTGCTTCTTTAATGCTGGAACGAGTGCCGCTGGATCATTCGTCTCGTAGTGAGCGATGCTCAGGAGGGTGCTCGATTGCAGCTGCTGAACAACCTCCGGGTTGATCGATCGACTCAGCCTTTGGACGCGAGCCAGTACTGCGAGAACTTCTTCAGTGACCCCCACGTCAGAGGGCGGCGTATCCACGTGAACATCACTTGGTTGCGCAGCAGTTGTCCCTGATGGCAGCGGTGACCGGTGTCGTCCCCGCCAGACCGCTTCGCCTTCTGCCACGATTTGCTCGAAGCGGGCTCGGTCATCGGGTGTGGCTCGCTGCTGGTAGGTCGTGTCCAGGATTGCTTGGGTGGTTGAGCGTGGCGTGACTGAACTCAGTCCGGCACGCCAATTGTTGATCGTGGTGGTTTCGACACCCAACACAGCTGCGAACTCGCGTATCGAGTGGCGCATCGCTTCTTGCAAGGCGGCCGCCTCAAAGCCTGTCCACTGTTGCGCTCGTACCATCGCCTACACCTAATTTCTAGGGTCTGACCTGGGCAAATACCTACGCTACGCCCACACTACCCCAACGGTGTGCGGTTACGGCCGTAACCGCACGTAGGCGAAAGTCAAAGGCGGTACCCGGTACCGAGTCGACGTCGTAATCCTCTGCGGCGCACCGGACTTCAGTGAGCTGAGGCTGGTGGCGAGAGCCCGCGGTGCCGGGTACCGCCTGGAACTATCCGTTCGGCCGAAATGGAGCCCGCGGTGACGATCATTACTTCGCCTGATCTGGTCGTCGAGCAAGCTCGGCGCGACGTCATGGTCGCTGAAGCGGCCCCGAACCAACGGTCGTTGCCTGATTGGCATCGGCTTTCGGCGGCCTTTCGCGGCGAAATCGGTTGGTCGCCTGGCGACCACCTCATCACTCGGTGGGCAAGCGACTTCGCGAATCTGCATCGCGAGCGGCGCGTCAATCCGAAGCGTGCAGTCGAAATCGACTGCCGCCGAACGCAGATCATCCATCTAATCGACGACTGGACTGAGAAATATGTAGACACAGGAAGAGGCAAAGGCTCACCGCGACGGTCAGTCGGGGCGGCCGTTGACGCGATGGCAGCGGCATACATCGCCGCCGAGTGCTGCCTGATGGCCGCCGAGAACGCTTCTGATGACACGGTTCACGCGGCATGGGTGCGCGTCGCCGGACTGGCGTGCAGTTGGAACGACCTGGTTGCGCAGAACCCCGGACCATGGCGTCCCAGCCGTCAGGAGTAGCGATGGCGTTTGCAATGCTGGTTGGCCTAGCTGTCTTCATGGGCGGAATCCTGTTGGCAGGAAGCCTATTTGGGCTCGCCTGGGCCGTCCTGGACCTGCTGGATCGGGGGCGGCGAAAGGTCAGGGTCTCCGATATTCAAGATCGGCTCTCGCATGAGAAGCCGATCCGGCCATTGTCGGTCGAACAGGCGCTGGCCGAGGAGCCGCAGCACCAGGAATGCAACGCCGCTCGATGCCACAAGAAGCGCGCGATCAACCGAACCCTTGCCGCCCAGCGACGACAGAAAGTCGTTGGACGAGTGGATTCGGCTGTCTGCGAACCACATACCGATGTATCACCGATTGAAAGGTACCCAGAATGGCCGATCAGAAGTGGACAGTGACGCCACCGCGTGGCGGCCGAAGGCTGCCGATCCTCACAGCGGCACAGCAAGAACTCCTTCGGCCCGAGCTCCGAGACGTGATCGAGTACCGCAAATCCGGTCTGAGCGTGAACCACGTCGTTGGTTGCCCGCTCGACTGTGGCTACTGCATCCGGCATGTGTTCGACAATTTCGAGATGAAGGTGCCCCGTGCGTTGATGACGGACGCGGAGGCGGCCACGATGCTTTTCGAGCTTCGCTACTTCCAGCCACACGTCACGCCGATCCAGCTGTTCAACCGGGCGACTGATCCGATGCTGCATACGGTCAAGCCGCATACGTTCGAGATGCTGCGACTACTCGATGAGCGAGGGCTGACCAATCATGTCCTCGTCATCACCCGGTGGCGCGTCGACCCAAAGGATTGCGCAGTCCTCAACAGCTTCAACAACATTCGGCTCACCGTGCTCCTCACACACTCCGGTATCGATGACGATCGGATCGAGCCGGTGAACTCGAACATAGCTGCCGCCTCGTTACGCACGGCCTTCGCCCACGCCAAGCGCTACCGGGTCATCTTGTACTGGCGGCCGATCGTGCCGGTGCTCAACGACTCCGACGAACACCTCCGGCGAGCGTTCGAACTGAGCTACCACGCGCACGCAACGGTGTTCACGGGCCTGTTCTACAAGAACCAGATCCGCGACTACTACCAGGCGCAGGGGCTGCCCGAGCCATACCTGGAGGATGCACGGCGGAAGGTCTTCCCCGAAGATCTCGAAAAGCGAATCCTCACCGCGGCAACCGACCACGGGATCGGCTCACCGCTGTTCCGTAAGACCAGCTGTGCGGTCACCTACGCCCACGGTGTGGCCGACTACAACGGCCATTACGGTATTCGCGAACTGTGCGACATCTGTCCGGCCGCACAGATCAACCGCTGCGCCACTGCTTGGCAGCGCCCCGAAACCGAGCGGGCTGCCGAGCTCGCCGCAACGCTGGGCGGCAACCTGGTCGAGATCAACGACCGCGCGATCGTCGTCGCCGGCCTGACCGAGCAGCCGCGCTACCTGATGCAACACAGCCTGGGATACCAGGTGCACGACGTGACCAAACCGCACCACCGCAACCGTCATGGCCGCGCAGACCTGGGCTGGCCCACGATCAAGGAGACGTTGTGAACGCGATCCCGAACACGCTGCGCGGCAAGGACATCGCAGTGGTAGATGTCGAAGGAAATGGTCAGACGCCACCGGAGATCATCGAGATCGCCATCCTGACCGTCTCCGGCGAGACGGTCGACATCGGCGATATGCGGGCGTGGCTGATCAAGCCACAGCAACCGATTACCCAGATCGTCACTCGAAAAGTGCACGGCATCAAGAACTCTGACGTCGAGTCGTGTCCGGGATGGGTCGAGATCGCGCCCGACATCGATGCCGCGTTGGCCGGGCGAACCCTCGTCGCGCACAACGCTGGAGTCGAACAACGAGTACTCGCCTCGCACTTGCCCGACTGGAGTCCGCCGATGGTCTTGGACACCTTGCGCCTGGCGAAGGCGGTGTGGCGTGATCTGCCCAGCTACAGCTTGGACAAACTCCTCGAACACGCGGGACTGGACATGTCTGCGGTTGCCGAGCAGGGCTACCACCGTGGGGGATATGACGCGTGGGCTGCGTGGCGACTGCTGTGCAGGCTCGTCGAGGACAGTGGGTTGGATTGGACGGGGCTGGTGAGCGCAGCGGCGCCGAAGGAGTTCGTTCCCAAGGCCGAGCCGGAAGGCGGCCTGTGGTGAGCGAATCGCGTCCCGAGGTCGTACGTCCGGTCACGATCGCCCTGACCGGTACGCATTCGACTGGCAAGACGACGTGGATCAAGCGTCTGGCAAACGAGCTGCGCCGCAACAGGATCGAGGTCGCCAAGGTCGCAGACCTCGGCTTGCAGGCGCAACAGAATGGGCTGCCGATCCTGTCTGACCACACTTGGGCTTCGACGCTGTGGATCATCGCCCGTGGCATCAGCAATGAGATCGAAGCATGGCCCAAAGCTGATGTCGTCTTGATCGACCGCGGTGTGCCCGATGCGCTCGCCTATTACGAGGCCGCACTGGAATACCGCGGCCAGCCGGCCGACCCGCACCGCGTCGAACAGCTTGAAGACCTGGTTACTGGCCACAGTTTCAACTATGACTTGACCCTGCGAACCGTCCTCGACCCTTGCCTTCCGCTGGGTATCTGCAAGCCGCGGGATACCGATATCGAGTTCCGTGCACTCGCTGACCGGCATGTGGAGAAGGTGCTCAACCGGTTGGACATCGAGCACGACACGCTCCCGGCGGATGGGCACGAGCGCGTCCTCGTAGAAACGGTGGCATTCATCAAAGGACGGCTGACCAACGCGGATCAGGACTGAGAGCGGAGATCGCAGGACTATGACAGAACAGACCGACATAGTGCCGGACCTCCCGCTGACCGAGCGGTTTCCGTGGCCGTCCAGCGACGAATTGCTCGACGCGATGAAAGGGGTTGTGTCCGAGTCTCATCCCGCTGCGACGATCCTGCGAGCAGCGTGGCTATTGGCCGTCGGCGAGGGTCGGTGACGATGCGGGCGCGCGCGGCGAGTTGGGTGATGTCGTGTTCGGCGTCCAGGCCGTCAGGGATTCCGGCGGCCCAGGGGAGTGGTCCGTGTCCGGTGGAGTGGCGCCGGTGGGGTCCAGATGCCAGTCCAGGACGGCGGCAGCATCGTCGGCGGTGTCGAGTTCGCGTGCGTTTATCGCGGTGCGTAACTGGGTGATCGGGTCGTGTCCTGAGAGCGCGATAGCCGCCAGGTATTGGGCGTAGGACGGGGCAGGTTGGGCAGTCGGTGAGGTGCGCGAGCATCGCCTCGGTGTCAATCCGCACCTCGATACTATGGCGCGAATTCTCGAACGGATCAAATCCGTCCGTAGAGCCGCGAACCCCGACCCTGTTTCGCAAAATTCGCAATTATCGAAGGTGATCCGATCGTGCGTTGATGACTACCAATTGAGGGCACTAGCTATCGGATTGCAACGAGTTCTGACTACTAGCGAAAGCCGTCTAGCAGGATTTGGATGATCACATCATCCGAATGTTCAAAGCATCTGAAGGTAAGGTTTGTTCTGGGCCGAAGCGTGAGGTTGTCCGACCAAAAAGCACATCTTCCCACTGTTGGGGAACTACAGGTCCAGCCGCTATGGTGGCAAATTGCGAGCATTCTGCTCTGCAACTTGCCCAACCGAATAGTTAGGCCGACATCAATGAGCGTTCAACTGCCACTCTCTTCGCTTTTGAAAAACGTCATCGCGATAGAGAGCGCTTCGCAAAGATCAGCCGTATACAACGCCCTGTGAATAAATATGCACATGGCGCATGTAAGTTGTAACCCCGGCCCTGAGATGGCGTCGGCCCCCTGTCTGCGGCTGACGGTAATCCAGCGAGTGCAGCGGCCAGCTGTCTCGGGCAACCGAACCCGGCGATCATGATCGCGCCGCTGCCCGCTCCGGCTGCGGAGCCTTTGGATTTGCCCAGCATCCGGTGTGGCGTCGATGCCGTGCTGACCGATTTCCTGCAGCACAAAGTCCGCACCGAGACCGAGACTGCCCTGTCCGCCGGTGAAGCCTTCCAACAACGCGACGATCTCCTGGGGGCCTTTGGCACACCCGAACTGACCGGAATGCCGACCCTGGACGACCTGCGCGAGTGCAAACACACCACTGAGAAGATGAGATGACCTGCCGCCCGCAATCGGCTGGGCTGTACTGCCCCATCCCGGCAACGCCCCACTCGAGTTTCACCGATCTCGACCGCCAGGCATTTGCCTGGATTCGCGACTATGACCTGGTCAGCGGTAGTTGGTTGGATGAGATGGAACAGGCGGGTCCGCTGCGCCTGCTTGCCGCGGCCTGCCCCGACGGAATTCCCGAACGTATGCAGTTGGTAGCGGAGTTCTGGCTGTGGGCTTACGCATTGGATGACACTTTTTTCGACGGCGGGATCTTCACCGGCGACCCATCGGGTGCATGTCAGGCCCTGCGCCCTCTGTTGCGGGCGCTCGAGTTCCCGGGCGAATCGCTGGTCCAGGACGATGCGTGGACGGCGGCCCTGCGGTCACTACGGCGACAGCTGGAAACTATCGGCACTCCCATGCAGATCCACCGCTGGGCAGCAGCCGCCCGGGAGATGCTGTTCTCCTTGGTGTGCGAGACCGCCTACATCCATCGTGAAACGCTGCCCGGTCTGCGCGACTACCTCACCCTGCGAATGGAAACCTCCGGAGCCAAACACCATCTGCTCCTTATCGACTTCACCCACGGATACGAGCTGACCTACGAGCAATTGACTGCCCCACCGGTCAGGGCGGTCTCCGAAGCCTGCTGCGTTCTGCTCGGCATCGATAACGACCTGTTCTCCTACGCGCGAGAAAGCGCTACCGAAGGCACGCTACGGCTCAATGCCGTCGACGTTCTCACCCGCGATCGGGACCTCTCGATTCCGCAGGCGTTCGCGGAGGTCATCCGGATCAGGAACCAGATCATGTCCGGTTTCCTGCACCTGAGCGTCGACATCATCGCAGAAGCAGATGCCGGTATCGCCCACTACACCCACAACCTGGGGCAGTGGGTTCGAGCGAATCTCGACTGGAGCGCCCGCACACAGCGCTACGCGGCATTCACCGCGACCGGATCGTCCGCGCTCCCGCATCTTGAAATCTGCGACTCGCCGACCGTCACCACCGGCAGCCACCAGTGGTGGGAATGCCTCGACTGAAATCGCAAGGAGAACACCGTGACCCAGCGAACCGTACCTGCCACGAATACGGTGGCACCGGCGCCAGGACGACTGCCACTGGTCGGCCACGCGTTCGGACTCCGTAAAGGACTGCTCGGCTACCTCAAATCCTTGCCCTCCGACACCGACATGGTCAGACTGCAAATCGGCCCATGGCTTCAGCCCATCCTGGTCTGCAACCCCGATCTGATCCACCACATCCACGTCAACAGCCAAACCTTCGACCGCGGCGGCCCGTTGATCGACAAATTCGTCGACGTGGTCGGAAACGGTCTCGGCACGTGTCCCTGGGCCGAGCACCGACGCCAACGCCGCATCCTGCAACCGCTGTTCCGCAACGACCACCTCGCCGCCTACGCGCCGACAATGTCCCAGCAGGCCGGGGCCCTCATGGACCGCTGGCACGACGGTCAGGTCATCGATGTCCCCGCACACGCCAACGATTACACCAGCCGCCTGCTGGCAAAGACACTGTTCACCGCAGATCTCGCCACCCCCGCTGTCGATGCCATGGTCGAATCCGCCAGCCTCATCAGGCGCGGTATCTACACCCGTGCCTTCATCCCGGCACGAGTGATGGGCATCGTCCACAAGCTGCCCATTGCGGCAGGGCGTGACCTGGACCAGGCCCACCACCGCATCCGCGCCGTGATCGGTCGCACCATTCAGGAATATCGCCGCAGCAACACCGACCACGGGGACCTGCTGTCCATGCTGCTGGCCGCCCGCGACGAAGACGGCACACCGTTGGACGACCAAGAAATCCACTACCAGGTGATCAGCTTCATGATCGCCGGATTCGACACCACCGCCGCGGCGTTGTCCTGGGCGTTGGATCTGCTCGCACGCCATCCAGACATCCGCGACCGTCTCCACTCCGAGGTCGACACGGTCCTGGCCGGTGGCCTCGCTGGTTGGGACAACCTGCCCGAGCTCGACCTCACCCGCCGCATCGTCACCGAGACTCTGCGCGTATGCCCTCCTGCGTGGCTGCTCGACCGCCACGTCATCCGCGATACCGAACTCGGCGGTCACCTCCTACCTGCCGGCACCCCCGTGCTCTACAGCCCCTACTTCGTCCACCACAGCCACGCCTACTTCCCCGACCCTGAGCGCTTCGACCCCGACCGATGGCTGCCTGAACGCAAGCACGAAACACCACGCAACGCATTCATCCCATTCGGTGCCGGCCCGCGAAAATGTATCGCCGACACCTTCGCGACTACCGCCGTCACCATTGCCCTTGCCTCCATCGCGGCCAGATGGCGAGTGGATACCACCACCGCCGACCCTCCCCAAGCTGCGGCCAGCCTCGTATACAGCCCACGCACTCTGCACATGCGTCTGCACCACCGCACCCCATAGACGATGTCTCATGTGGTCGATATCGCGACTTCGGCCAGCGCCAACGCAATCGAGCACGATCAGCGGATATGGTCGAAGCGATGTCCCCACCGTCTGCGTGAACTCTAGCTGCGACGCGATGACGCAGGGAGTGGTTGCCTGCTGCGATGGTGAAGTCCCCATGTCGCGGAAATGTGGGCTGTACGGATACCGATACCGTCAGTTCTGGGAATGTCAGGGTCGCCGCCGTCGCGATCAGGTCGATATCGAGGGCAGGCCAGCTGAGTTGTTCCGACGTGTCATTCCAATAACTACTCAGATGGGGAAGTTGTCCGGCCCATGTGATGGCGAACTGGTCAACGGCCGTCGCCGAGTTGCGTGCCGCAGTCTGTGGGCGGCGGCCGCGATAACCGCCGTCCGATGAACTCGATGCGCCCAGCACCTCGCATCGAGTGACCTCCTGCTGCTCACCCCTGCTCAGGCCGTGCCGTCCGTTCCTTCGACATCTCGATGCCATTGCGATCGAACGCGCCGCCGTGCCGATCACCGGCGCTGGAAACGCTAGAGCGAGCATCACGGGCGGGTATCCGAGCAAATTTCAGGATGAGCTAACAGGGATGGAAACCAGATGTTCATATCATCCGGATGGTGGTAGCATCTGCCTCGGAGGGTGACGTGTCATATGCACGCCTCGTCGGTAGAAGTCGTCGGGCCGTTGACTTCCGACACTCTCAGTCACGTTTCGGAATGGAATGAATCATGTTGCATTTGAATCGGAGCAGTAATCGACGATCGGGAACGGGGGCGCGCCGCACGGCGGACCTACCCGACTCGGTGGGGTTTGCTCAACAATGGCCTACAGGCAAGCGGCTGGCAGAGCACGGAGGTGAGTCGTCGTGACCGATCCTGAATCTATTCCGGTCGCGCCGGGTCGCAGACTTGGGATCGGACACGCATCCGAATTCCTCAATGATCCGATCGGATTCATCTCCGCGCTGGCATCGCACGGCCCGCTGTGGAGAGTTCACTTGGGGCCGCAAACGGTCGTGGTTGTGTGCGAACAGTCGTTGATCGGAAAGGTGCTACTCGACGATCGCGCCTTCGACAAAGGCGGACCGTTCTATGAACGAACACGCGAAGTTGCGGGTAGCGGCTTGGGAAGTTGTCCGCACGAGCATCACCGGCGACTACGCCGACTGTGCGAACCAGCGTTCCAGATGGAACGAATTCGCGGCTATTCAAGAATTATGGCGAGTTCGATCGAGAACTCACTGGCAGGATGGCGTGACGGGAAGATCATCGACCTGACCGCGGAGATGACCGAGCTGGCGGTGAACATCGCGGTGCGAACGATGTTCTCTACCTCGCTGAACGGCCAGGCGATCCACGAGACATCCCGAGACTTGGACGTGATCACGCAAGGACTGTTTAGGCGAACGGTCCTTCCACCCGTGGTCAGTCGACTCCCGACATCTGGAACCCGTCGATTTCAGCAGGCTCGTAGACGGATCAGGCGGTTGGCCGTCGACATCATCGCCGAGCGCCGTGCCGAGGGAGGAGTGGATCATGGGGATTTGTTGTCCGCGTTCTTGGCCGCTCGCGATGTCGGGTCTACTCGGCCTGCGATGACCGAGGCGGAGTTGATAGATCAGGTGTTCACGTTCCTGTTGAGCGGCACCGAGACCACGGCAAGCGCCATCTGCTGGGCGTTGTATTCCGCAAGTATGGATCCGGCGTTGCTCAATGAGCTGCAAACCGAGGTCGATTCCGTGCTGGCGGGAGGGACGGCTCAGTTCGAGGACTTGGACCGAATGCCTGTAGTCGGCCGAGTTTTGACTGAAGCGCTCCGGATGTACCCGCCTGGATGGATGGTGACTCGAATCGCATCCAGAGATACCGAACTCGATGGCTATCGGATCCCTGCCGGAACAGTTGTCGCAATCAGCCCGCATGCGATCCATCGCTCTTTGAGAGTGTATGCGCACTCGAACAAGTTTTTACCGGACAGGTGGGCAGTTACTGGATTGCCTTCGGCATCTTACCTACCGTTTGGCGCGGGTGCTCGGCGTTGCATCGGCGACGTGTTCGCCCTCACGGAAGCCGGAATGGTGGCGGCGACGATCACGGCAAAATGGTGTCTTGCGCCGAGCGTCCGACTGCCGGGCACCGTCTCTTTCATGGACCTGCCTGCTCCGCGAAGTATGTTGATGGAGGTCTCAGCGAGAAGAGTCGAACGCCGTGTACTCCAAGCTCGCAACGCTTGGAGCGGACATATGTGCTGATGAACAATCATGGTGGGATAACCCTGCTGGCTCGTGGGGCCGGCCTTATCCGGTGATGTCAGGATCCGTGATCGTGGATTGCACTACTTCGTGAGGGATGGCAGCCGTCCCCGTTGCTCTTAGCCCGTTCATCAGGAGAGCGAGGAGCCTGTCGGCCTGCGCGGAGCCGTCCTGGGCGGCCCAGGCGATGCCGCCGACCATCCTCAATACGTCGGCCTCGTTCGCGGCGGCGGCGACCACGCCTGACTCCCTGGCCCGGGCCAGCAATGCGCCCCCGACCTCGATTAGCTCCGCATGCCAGGTCGATACCGCGACATTCTCCCCGCCGAGCGCCGAGTTCATTACTGCCGCAGATAGTCCCCGATAGGTCAGGGCGTGCATCAGCACGGCACGCAACCATGTGGACAATGCGTCGAATTCGTCCTCCGCCACCAACAGTTCGCGACCGCAGCGGACCAACTCGGATATCTGCTCTGTGAGTACCCTCTCGATGAGATCCAGCCTGGTGGGGAAATGTCGATACAGCGTCCCGCTTGCCACTCCTGCCCGCCGGGCGATCTCGTCCAGGGACGCGTCGACCCCGAACTCGGCGAAAGCAATGCGCGCCTGCTCGAGCAACTGCTGGTAGTTACGTCGGGCGTCGGCACGCATCGGACGCCTGACACGCGCATGCGGCTCACCGTCTGTCAGCGCAATCACCGCCCTTGCTAACCGGGGACACAGTCCGCTACTGTACTCGACTAAACGGACTATGCCTCACTTTACTGTGCGGCACCCGGAGCATGGAGGGCTACCTCGATGGTGCTTACGGAACAAGATCGAATCGACATCAACGACCTGATCAATCTGCACGGCCATCTCGTCGATGCGGGCGAGCTGGACCGAGCGGGTGAGCTGTTCACCTCGGATGTCACCTACGACTTGGAGGACTTCGGTCTCGGCTCCTTGCGCGGGACCGAAGCGTTGCGTGAGACCGCGCTCGCACTGGGCGATAAGAATCCGGTCGGCCATCACGTCACCAACATCGTGATCACCTTGGTCGACGATCGAACGGCGCGGGTCCGATCCAAAGGAATCAGTGTTCAGGCGAACGGAACGGTTGGCAGTGTGGTGTACGACGACATTGTTACGCGCCGGCCAGGCGGCTGGAAGATCAGCTACCGCAAAGTGACTGCCAGGCGCGCGGTACTCGGCAAGTAGCCAGCGGCTGCGGCCAGCACGGCGTGGGTACCTTGACCGGACGCGCGTTCGGCATCGATGCGCGCCGCATGGCCGTGTCGAGCCGGTCTCGTCCGTTCCTGACATCGTTGAGGCGTGGTCTGCGCCAAACTGGCGGCGCGCCCCGCGTCTCGGTGGGACCGGTCCCGGCGACTCCATATGAAACTCGACATGATCAAGCGGTTCGGTTTCGTCGGACTCGACAGGGCGATGAGGAAGTAATTGTTCGGATCGTCGACCAATCAGTTTTCAGGGATTTCCGCCTCGGGAGACCTGGCTACCGAAGGCCGCCGATTGCCTGCTGCGATTGGCTGGCTATCGTGCCGGGGGAGCGATGCGAAGCGAAGCTGGCCGGGCGCCGCGGCAGCCGCGTGGACGCCGAGGTGCGACGTGTCCGCGCCGAACGCGAAGTGGCCGCAAGCCTGACGATGGTTCACACTGCTCCGCTCGGCGGGCACAAACCGCAAGCAATGATCTTTTCGTTCTACTCGGCCGCCGCTTCGAGGTTCTCGACACGCTGGCGCTGCTGTCCTCTCGTAGAGGAGGGATGTTGATGATCGGCGGCTCGACGGGTGCGCTGAGACGGCTCTGCCGGCAGGTGGGACTGGATTGAAATCCGATGCGTCGCAGGGAAGATCGAATGCATTCGTCCGGCTCGTAGCTACCTCGGCCTACCGGATGCAGGCACGTTCCAGCATGCCTACCGGCGCACCTTCTGCGGCGCGACCGGAGATTGGGTCAGCACCTCGATGCCAGGGTCCGACACCCGACCAAGATCCAATCGAGGATGGACCGCGAATCCAGCAGCCAACGCCCTCCGGGTGAGCTGCGGCGTGTATACCCGGACCCGCGCCGACGCCGCCGGCAACGCCACCTCGCTATAGCCGCGGCTCGGCTCCCACAGAAAAGCCGCCCCGGACCACAGCAACAGGTCCGCCCCCTCATGCTGCACAAACGTCCCCGCGGGCAGACTGGCCACTTCGGCATACACAAGCTCGGTCCGCTCTCTGTGCAGGACCGCGTCGACCTCCTCGACGAACACCGTCCGATCGAATGCCGCCGCCTTGTATTCACCCAATCGCTGATACTGGCACTGACCGCACGGACGATGCCCGGCCGCCAGCGCCACCCCTTCATCGAAAAAGAACAATTCGGTGTACTTACGACCGGGATTGCGGAAAGTGAACTGCCGTCCGTTGAAAGCCAGCTTGCAGTAGATCCAGTGCACACTCGAATACTGCTTGCGGTCAGGGATATCCGAGATCGGGCCGCCGCGGTTTCCCATCCACTCCCCCCGATACGACATGGCGACTATCTCGCCGGTTGGGAGCACGCGATTACGGTGCGGCACGACCTATCCGCTCATCTGCGGCTTGCGATGTGACCGGATCACCAGGCGGGAGATTCGCCACAGCTCCATCGGTATAGCGGCCGGATCCGAGACGACGGCGCGCTGTGGCCCGGTCAGCCAAACCATGGTGAGTGGCGCACATGCGGTCACAGACCGCAGCATACCCATCACTATGCCGAGCGGCGCAGCCAGTCTCGTATACAGACCACGCACCCTCAGTCTGCACCTACACCACCGCGTCCCAAGCCCTTCGCCAGTTTCCGACAGCAGATCAATGCGGCCGCCGCTCACCACCAGGGTCGAGCGCCGCTTCCATCGGGTGATCCACGTCTTCCCACCCCTGGCCAGCTCAGTATTGACGTCTACTTTTCTTACGGTGCCCAGAACCCTTGTTTCCGTTGATACTTCGAGTGAGCGAATCGTCGAGGTCGATATCCTGCGTGGGTTTGCGCTGTTCGGGATCCTCGTTGTCAACGTCGACTTCGCAACCAGGCTGTGGTCATCCAGCGGGACGGTCGGCGACCTGCAACCGCGCTTCGACGGACCGTTCGACCATCTGGTGAACGCGGTGGTCGCCGCATTGTTCTCCGGTCGGTTCTATCTGCTGTTCGCGTTGTTGTTCGGGTATTCGTTCACCTTGCAGATCGCGGCGGCGCGGCGGGCGCGCGCCTCGGCCAACGCGCGCTTGCTACGACGCTGCCTGGCATTGCTGGCGATCGGGCTCGCGCATGTGTTCTTGCTGTGGATCGTTGACATCCTCACGCTGTACGCGGTCTTGTGCGCGACCTTGATCCCGCTGAGGAAATTGAAGCCGCGGGCCGCCGTGACTATCGGCGTGCTGCTTTATGTGCTGTGGTGTGGCCGGTCGTTCCTGCCCGGCGATGGAGTGTCCGTGCTGATCGGCCGGCTCGACCTGCAACGCATTCACGACGGGTATGCGGGGACCTTCGGCGACGCTTTCGCCACCCAGAGGTGGCTTGTACCTTTCGCTATCGCGGTGGTCTGGTTCACCCAGGGCGTGACCAGCTTCGGCATGTTCCTGATCGGCATGGCCGCAGGCGAACGGGAACTGTTCACCGACCGAGAAACGTTGCGGCGCTGGGCGCCTCGCGTACTGACTGGCGGTCTGGTGATCGGAGTGCCGATCTCGGCGATAACCTTCGCCGGATCGATGAACTGGTTCACTCCACCCGTCTTCTGGTTCGGGGTCCAAGAACTTGTCAATCCGTTGATGACCTTCGCCTACATGGCAGGCATCATCTGCCTCACCCAATCGCCGACCGCCGCACAGATCATCGGCAAACTCGCGCCGGCCGGGCGGATGGCGGCATCGAACTATATCGGTCAGTCGATCGTGCTCATGGTCGTCTACACCGGGTACGGATTCGCATTGGCCGACAAGCTTCCACCGGCGGTCGTCATTGCTATCGCCTTGTTCACCTACGCGACCCAGCTGGCCTTCAGCGCCTGGTGGTTACGTACCCACCGATACGGACCGGTGGAGTGGGTCCTGAGATCCGTTACCTACCTGTCGATTCCGGAATGGAAGCGTTCAGCCGGCCGCAATCGAACTCGATGATGAACTGGTGCGTCCGAGCGGCAGTTGCTGGGCAGTCTCGCAGACGAGGCCGGGGAACCGCGCCTACTGGAAGGCACTGCCACCCAGGTAGCAACGCTTGTAAGTGGTGATCAGATTTCGCCTGGCTCGCCGGTCCCGACGGAGTGGATGACGATGCGGCGGAGTTGGTCGAGGAAACCCTGGAGGTTCTCGGTGACCAGCCGGAAGTCGCTGTCGCGACTGGCTTCGACGGAGCGGTGGATCGTGCCGTCTGTCGCGATGGCGAAAAGGATCCCGCCCCCGTCTGAGGCGAATAAACGCGGCCGGGCCCGGCGCACCGAGCAGGATGGGGCCGTTTTCGCTCAGCTCGTGCAGGACTTGAGACGCGGGATGGATGAAGTAGGCATTGCCGATGTCTTCGAGCACGGCCTGGCCGACGTGCTGATAGAAATACAGAAGCGATGCGGCCAGACCCGGGCGTTCGGCGAGCTCGTACGCTGCGGCGAGGTCGTCGGTATCGGGGATATCGATCGAGTTTCGTCCAGGCGGATAGCCGAAGCGGTGTTCGAAGCCGGTTACCAGTGATTTCGCTGCGGTGTTGATGTCGCGTCGCCAGGAAGCAAGCCAACCGGAGTCTTGGTGCAACGCTGTCGGCATGCTCCGATTTTCCATCGAGTGCTTGTCGTGGCAGCGGCAGCGTTCCCAGCTTTGGTAACCGGGCCCAATGAATCCGTTCCACCAGATCGGCTGGGATACCGTTCCCGGCCTCGTCGACGGCAACGTGGCAAGGATCGCACCGTGCCTTGCGAACGAGTGCTCGGGCAACCGTCCACGTCTCGATGGGACCGGTCCCACCGACACCATATGAAACTCGACATGATCAAGCGGTTCGGTTTCGTCGGCGCCAGGGCGATGAGGTAGTAATTGTTCGGATCATCGACCAAACAGTTCTCAGGTATTTCCACTTGGGGAGACCTGACTACCGAACGCCGCCGATTGCCTATCACGATTGGCCGACCGTCGTGCCGGGGGAGCGATGCGAACCGAGGCCAGCTCTGTCCCCTCGCCGAGGAGGGACGTTCATGACCGGCGACTCGACGGGTGCGATGAGACGACTCCGGCGACGGATAGGATTGGATCGAAATCCGATGCGTCGCAGAGAAGATCGAGTGCAATCGATCACGGCCTGCGTACTGATACTGCTGTTCACGATCATCGTACCGGTGCTTGCGATTGTATTCGGCGGGCACGTGTATCGCACGGAAACGGATGCGGCGCAGGCTGAATCGGCACACATGCGTATGGTCAAAGTAACTGCAGTGGAGACTGCCACGACTCCGCTGAATGCGTTCACCACTCAGACGAAGGTGTCTTGGCGCGAGAACGACGGTACTGATCGGACCGCCGAATATTTTTCGAAAGACTACGTGAAACCCGGCACCAGTTGGAATATTTGGCTCGATGAAACGGGCCATATCGTCGCGCCTCCAGAGTATTCCTCCGCCGCAGGTAAAGCCGTGCTGTGGACCGTGGGTGCGATTGCGGGTGTGCTCGTCGTTTTCCTGAGCGGATTCCTGGTCCTGCGCGGTCGGCTGGATCGGCGGCGGTTGCAGCGCTGGGAAGCGGAATGGGTCGGCGTAGATCGGCTGTGGGGCAACCGCAGTTGACGGTGGTCATGGTCGTCGGCGATGTCTACATCACATGCCACGGCACTCCGATAACCGAATCTGGTCGATCCGTCCCCCGACGCGGGCCTGCGGTGCCCCGACCGCGGTGAACAGATCCGTCGGATCTGAGGCGAATCCCGACATCGCGGCTTGCAACACCGGCCGCTCAATTGCCCTACACAGACGACGCAACCATCTACGGCATCTATCAACTGCCAGTTATTTGGTGACCGGACTGGTATCGACCCCGAGGTCGCGTTGTTATGGCTGGGACCGGTCCCATCGAGCCCCGCGTAATGTCGCTTGACCATGCGATTCAGTGAGATATTGATTCCCCGTAGTGAATGGCTGCAGATGCGTATAGAATTTTTCCGACAGTTGCAAAGAGCTGTAGCTGTAGCGCTCGGCACAGTCGCGATCGTGACCGCAGTCCTTCCCGGCGCATCGGCTTCGGTAGCTGTTTGCAGTTACCGAACATGCACCAACACGCCGGACAATGGTGTCTACATCGGCCGGCTGTTTGCGACGGTAACAACCGGATGGACGCCGTACGACAACTCGGGATTTTATCATGTGCACCTAACCGGCCCAGGCCTGGATAAAAACTCAGACAATGAGTATGTTGCAGATGGAGATGTCTACGAGCACACTTTCGAACTCAATCGAGCCTTCAACCCCGATGATGTGATCTGTGTACAAGGCTGGATGAATGACCGAGAGAATCAGGGTCGTCCCTGTTTTACTATCGAGAGATAGTGCATAAAGCTGGATCGACCTGCCGGAGATCAACTCTGGAACTCTGCATTCAGAATGCGCGACAGGCGTCGCTCTCGGCGGTCGAAGATGGTGATGCTGCGGCCACGATGGTATCCAGCACCGAACGCGCGGCCAGCAGGTCGGCTACCGCCTCGTCGATTCGTTCCTGCTCGCGGTGCAGGTCAGGAAGCATCTCGGGGCATGCGGGCGCCAGGCCCTCGCCGTTGTCGACCATGCAGGGCAACAGTGCGGCGATCGTGTGAGTGTTGAGGCCGGCGGCCAGCAGTGTACGGATGTTCTGCACCGTACGAACATCGCTCTCGCGGTATTCGCGGTATCCGCTGGGACGCCGCACGGGCTGTAATAGGCTTTGCTCTTCGTAATAGCGCAGCAGACGTACGCTGACGCCGGTTCGGTGAGACAGGGCTCCGATGCGCATATGCCGATCACCACACAGATTCGAGTTGACTCTCACATTGATGTGAGACTTTAACCTACGTTGATGAATACACAGTACTCAGTCGACGAACAGGGCGAGCATGTCAGCCTCGTGGGGCTCGGGCCCATGGGCACAGCGCTGGCCGAAGCATTGTTGAAGAACGGCCATTCCCTCACCGTGTGGAATCGCACTCCAGAAAAGGCCGACGAGCTGGTCGCGGCCGGCGCGCGACGCGCGCAGACCGCGGCCGAGGCGGTCGCCGCGAGCCCGATGACGATCGTGTGCCTCAAAGACTACGAAACCATGTACCGGGTCTTCGATCGCGCCGAACAGGCGCTCGACAGTCGCGCTTTGGTCAATCTGAACTCCGGTACGCCGGCTGAAGCGCACGCAGCCCTCGCGTGGTCGGCCGAGCGCGGCATCGACTATCTCGACGGCGCCATCATGGTGCCGCCGCCACTGGTGGGCGAACCCCAAGCGGTATTTCTGTACAGCGGGGAACGGCGTGTGTTCGATCACCACCGTGCGAGGTTGTCCGACTTGGGCGATCCGCGTTATCTCGGTGCCGATATCGGACTGGCTGTGCTCTACAACACTGCGTTGCTCGACATGATGTACGCGACCTTGAACGGCTGGTTACACGCGACAGCCCTGCTGGATTCCGCGAATGTGCCGGCGCAGAAGTTCGCCGAACTGGCGCTCGGCTGGTTCATGCCGACCGTTGTCGGCTACGCATCCCTGGCGGAGCAAGCGCCCGATCTGGACGCCGCCAACTACCCCGGCGCCATGGGCACGCTGGAGATGAACCTGAATGCACTCGAACACATCACCCGTACCAGTGATGAGCAGGGAGTCTGGTCCGATCAGCCGCGGCTGATGAAGGAGATTGCCGAACGCGCCGTAACCGCGGGCTATGGCTTGCACGGCTACCGCGCCATCTACGAGCTGTTCAAGAAGGAGCGGTCACGTTCATGACCCTTCTGCAACGGCGCACCTCGGCCATAGACCCGGCGAATCGCTCAGGCCTGACCTCATCGTGGGCGGACTGTACTCGTTGCGAGGATGTCGCGGAGGCGGGCGATGTTCCAGCGGGGGAAGGGCTTGGTGAGCACGTTGTGTGTGCCGATGCGGGGGAGCCAGCGGTTGATCCGTTCGACGATGATCGATGCTGCGAGCTGAGTGAGTCGGCGTTCGTAGTCGCTGGGTAGCGGTGTCACATCGGCGTATCCTCGCTCGAGATACTGGTACGCACGTGCCCTTTCGGGATCATCGAGATGCAGCGCGAACTCGGCCAAATCGTAGAGTCCGTCGGCGCCACGGATCTCGCCGAAATCGATGAGTCCGGTGTATCGCCCGTCGCACTGAAAGACGTGCGGCAGATCGATGTCGCCGTGGACGAGCCGCCCCGTGCCACCCCGCGGTCCGGAGGTCACCTCGTCGGCGAGCAGTGCCTCGACGAGGTCGAGTTCGGCCGGCGTCAGTCCGACCTGTGTCAACCGCTCGACCGCGCCCTCCGGATGGACGAATTCCGCGTACGTGGCGTCCGTGCCCTGGATCGGCGTGTCGAGGTCTGCGTCGTCGCGCGCTATCCAGCCGAACCCTCGGACCTCGATACTGTTGACCAGCGCGAGGTCGCGGCCGGCAGCGGTGTACACGTTCGCGACGGTGGCCTCGGTTGCCAGCGCGTCGACCGGCCCACCCGGGATCTCGGTAATGAGCATCCAGGCTCGGCCGGCGCGCTCGTCGTGTGGCTCGAAATGCAGGACCTCGGGAACGCGGACGCCCTTCGCACGCAGCAGCGTATGCACCGCGACCTCGGCGGCGAGTCCGTGGGCGGGGTGCTCGGCAAATCGGAGGTACAGCACCGTGCCGGCATGGGTGAGACGGTAGACCGGGGTGGATGAACCACTGGTCATCGGTCGGATCTGAGCAGTCGACGCGCGCCCGAGCACGTCTGCGACGATCTCGTCGACCACGGCTGAGGCAATCTCTTCGTTGGACATCGTCACCTCATCGGCAGGTTCGCGTAGGAGTTACGGGTATCGAGCGGCACCCAGATGTGCTGGTAGGCGATCGTTGCGGCTGGGCGTCTGCCGAAAGTCGCTGGCGCGAGGGTGATCACGTACGTGTGCTGGCTTGGATCAGTGCATGTCGACCGTTGGTTCGCCATGGTTCGCCGTTGGCGTCGAGGCGTTCGACCTGTTCGGCCGTGATACCGACGATCACGTCGGATTTGAGGGTGCGCAACGCCACAGAGGAGGTGGGGAAGTAGGCGGTGAGGTCGTCGAATGAGGTGGTGGCCGGCCAATGCCGGTCGCCGACGAGGCGCCGGTAGTTCAGGTCGCCTTTGAGGATGGTCACCGCGGCTACCGCCAGCTCGGCTGCGAGGTCGTCGGGCATGTCGTGGAATGACAGTGGGGCGCAGAAGTATTCGTGGGTGCGCACGGTGAGACGATCGGTGGTGATCGACTGCCACAGCCGCTGCCCGATCCGTTGTGCGTGCAGGGCAGGTGCCCCTAGTAGCCGGTGGATTGTTGCCAGTACGTCGGTCATCGTCGCGTCGGAGACATAGTACGGGTGGGGTTTGGTGTAGAGCACGACGCGTTGAGCGAGGTGGGTGGTGAGCAGATGGTCGATGAAGACGAGATCGGGCAACAGTTCGCGGCCGGCGTTGTCGGCGATCACGCACACGGTTGGGTCTGCTGCCTCCTCCAGGGCTTTCCACAAGGCGCTGCTGTGGTCGACAAGTAGTGTGTCCGAACGTTTTTGGATTCTGGCGGTGAGCTGGAAGCTCAGGTCGGCTCGGTTGCCCCACAACGCCGACGTCAGCAAAGCGGTGCGGGTGCTGTCTTCATCTAGGCGAGTCAGTTCGGACAGCGCGGCGATTTCGTCGGTGACTGCCGCACCGGTCAGTTCGACGGATTTGGTGGGCGCGAACGGGTCGATGTGCCGCCAGGCGCCGTCATCGAAGTAGCCGACGGATTGGAGAAGTCGGCGATAGAAGTAGGACTCCGCCCACAGAAACGGCGCCTCACCCCACGGGAGCCCCCACAGCCCGTCGCCCCATTCGAGCCACTGCGGTCCGTCGGCGGGGTGCCCGGCGAGAGGTTCGATCACTCCTCGAGTGCTTTCGTACAGCAGATCGCGCAGGGCGGACTCCACATCCGCAGGGTAGGGATGTGCTCTGGTCACCTGGTCGATCAATGTGGGGTGGCGTTCGTGGAACACGCTGTGCGCGAAGGAGCCGGGCGCTCCGGCGAGGATCGGCGGCGCGAGGTTCATGGCTACGATCCTGTCGCATCGGCTCACATCGGCGTCGACCAGGATTGGGTTGGCTGTCGAGGATCGCCTTACCACCCTCGGCAAGTTGCCTGGCTGTGCTTCTTCGGTTGCCACCCGCGGCATCACTCGCCGGCGTTCCTGCCCATGTCTACGCCCAGCGGCATCGTGCACCTGATGCTCGAGGTGGGGGACGCCGACGACGTCGGGCTGTGCCTGGATCGCGCGCAGTAATTGGATTGCCCGCGAATCCACGGCCGTGCGCCTGTGGGGCCACGACTTTACGGTCGGGCAGTGCCGGCAGTGACGATGAGTCGGCCGCGGCGCGGATGTTCGAAGGCTGCCCCGGGTTGTGGCCGGCGGGCCATTGACTGCGTCAGTTCGATCAACCCGATGCAGGGTGGCCGCGTCCAGGTCGGTGTCGTCTTCGGAATGGAATTGACGTTCGTGCTCATTCCCAGTGCTGGGCAAGCCCTGTTTTCCGGCGAGTGGGTACTTGATAGGTTCCTGGCTCGTATGTCGGAAAATGTGGGTGGTGCAACGTGGAAGTAATCAGCGCACTCGTAGAAAATGATCTAGCTTGCCAGCTGAACCTTTTGTTCGAACAATGGCAGCGAGGGCACGGGCGATTGCTGACCAACCGTGAAGTAGCCGATCTGGCCACGGCCGAAGGGTATCCGATGTCGGCTTCGTATGTGTCCCAGCTGCGAACCGGAGCTCGCGGCAATCCGTCGCGGACGATTCTGTCGGGGCTCGCTCATGTATTTCACGCTTGCTCGGACCCATTGCGGGCGCCGAGCGGTGCGACAACCGCGGTGGGTGACGACCAGCTGATCGGCAAGGTGGCCGATCTCCGGTTGCGTCGACTGCTCTACTCGGCCGATGGCCTTTCAATGGCGGCCTATGACATCTTGATCGCGTTTACCGACAAGCTACGACGTGCGGAGTGCCTGCTGGTAGATACACCGGAGACGTTGGCCGCTCTACTTCAAATACTCGCACGGACGAAGTCCGGTGCCGGCCGTCCACCGTTGCGGGCCCGGCGGAGAGCAGCTCCGTAGGGCGGGGGCGGGTATCCGGAGTTCCAGCCCGAAGACCTACCGGGACAATAGGTTCACTGAATCGTCTTCGTTACTCCCATGTCTGGGGTGAACCTCCACGAGCACCTGTCGACAATCAGACGATGACAGTCGGCACTGGGCCTTTTGTACGCGACCGGATGACGGTCCTGGCCTACAGCGTGCTGGGCGCGTATACATTCTGGCTGTATGCCTTCGGTCCCGCGCTGTCGTTGCTGCGCGCCGAACTCGGCTTCTCCTACACGATGATCAGCATCTACTCCGCATTGTGGGCGGTGGGGTCGATCTTGGCCGGGCTGATTTTCCTGGCACTGGCTTCGCGCATCGGACGGCGCGTGCTGCTGTGGTCCTCGGCGCTGGTGACTTGCGGCGGTGCCGCGATGTTCACCCTCTGCCACGGCCTCGCGCCTACGCTCGTTGCGGCGTTGGTCATGGGATGGGCCGGGACCACGGTGCAGATCACGACTCAATCGGTGCTCGCCGACCGGCACGGCCCACGTCGGGACACCGCCTTCGTGGAGTCCAATATCGGCGCCGGCGCGGCTGCGGTGCTGGCGCCAGCGGCGCTGGGGATCCTGCAGTCCACCCCGGCTAGCTGGCGGGCGGGGATGGCAGTGCCCGCCCTGGCCTTGGCTGTGTTGTTTCTGCGCTACCACCGGGAATCCTTCCCGTCCGCCGTGTCGCACACGGTCGGCCGTGCGGGGCGTAGATCCGGGCTGCCCTGGCCGTGCCGACTGCTGTGTGTGCTGGTGGCCGTCGGTATCGGCGTCGAATTCTGCGTGGTCTACTTCGGTGCCGAATTGCTCGTTGCCACAACGAATCTGGGGACCTCGACAGCGGCCACGGCCATGACGGCTTTCTATGCCGGCGTTCTCCTCGGCCGCATCGCAGGTGCACGGCTCACCGGTAGGTTCGGCCGCACCGGTGTCCTCGTCGGCTGGTCACTGGCGATCACCCTGGCAGGACTGCTCACACTGCTATTCAGCGCGAACGCTGTCGTAGCGGTGATCGCATTGTTCGCCACCGGCCTGGGCATTGCCAACCAGTTCCCCCTGGTGCTCGCGTTGGCGTTGGCTGCCGCTCCGAACCGCACGGATGCCGCGAACGCTCACGCCCAACTGCTCGGAGGTGTTGTGGTGCTGGCTTTTCCGTTCTTGCTCGGCACCATCGCCGACCATACCGACCTGACTGCCGGTTTCACCGTTGCCCCCGCTTTGACCGCGGCCTCCGCGCTATGTCTGGTCGCCACCCTCCGCGCAACTGCCATCAAAGTCTCAGCCGCGACATAGCCAGTTCGGGGACACGATTATGCCTCCCTGACCAGCCTCCACGGACGGGGACCTGCAACGTGCTCGCAGATCCAACTGAGCCATCCATCGTACTCCTCGTGATAATTGCCTTGGTTCAGACATTCCTGCTGGGTCTCGCAGCCGTCGGTGGAACAATCGCTCAAGGTGCTTGATACCCTGGACTCGTTGGCGGGAGATATCTCTAGTTGAGAGGTGGCCATGCCGGCCAGAACCAGCACTGGAGTGAACATTATCAATACGTGCAAAAGTCTCTTCTTTTCCATGTCGTCTCCCCAATAGTTCGATCAGAAGCGGTATTCGATGGGATGGCCATTCTTTCACGAATCGCCGTGACCGGTCCGAGCGTTTGATCCACAGTCTTTCGGCAAATAGTAGGCGCAGATCCAGGGCGCGCTCGAATCTGCAGCAGCGCGGGCGGGGGTGGTTCACGTGGTTTCTGCCGACGCGCCAGCCGATGACGCATAGCAGCGGGCGAAGGCATTTACCCCCGACTAAGAGGAAGTCGTGCCGGAGTTGGGTGACCTCGCGCGGCAGGTCGGCGTCGGCGCCGGAATGACCATGGCGATGACCCCGGAGGAAGTTCGCGGCAGCGACAAGTGTACCCGCGAATGGAGATGCCCGGAACCTTTGCTTCGCAGTCGACCCGCGGTGGCCAATGTGCTGGCACCCCGGAATACGTTGCCGCCATCGGTTGTGGAGCTCGGCGATCAGCGGAAATGCCGCATCGAAACGCGTCAGCTCCACCTCGGCCGAATCCGCGACGGTAGAACGGAATTCAGCGAATCGCCGGTCGATGGCCACCCGGTTCTCGAGGATCGCGGGGCCGTAGCCGAACCGACCGTAGATCGTGGCACTGCTCGCATTCAAGATGGTCAGCGCCAGTCCGGCGTCCTCCGTACGCCGATGTTGCTCGGTATACATTGCACGCAGAATTCCGCGCCGTCGGTGAGTCGGAACAACAACGACCCCGTTGATGCCGCAGGCTTCGATAGTTCTCCCATCAGGAATCGTCAAAGTCATCGCGCGATCGGTCACATGGCCCACGATTCGTTCCCCGACGACTGCCAGCAGACCCCGCTCGATCGGGAAGGCCAAGCGACGCCGCGCGGTGACCTCCGGACTCTGCTGAAACAGTCCACCAAAGGCGTTGGCCATCAGGAGATGCACTGCGGGTTCGTCTTCGGGCGTCGCGGAACGCAAACAGACTCCGGACGGCAGGGGCATCCGTCGACCTACCCCTGCCACGGACAAAGTTCGATCGGCCGAACTCGAACGAACGTAGCACTATCCCGCTTACTCGTTATGTAACCATTCCTCCGGTCGATGTACGCGAAGTTGCTCATGTCCGCAACGATACCGAAATCTATTGCATGCCAACCTTCCCACACCATGGAAGTCGAAATCCAGCAATTCGGGCACATATTTGATATGGATATTTCAACCTTAGATCCTCTGAGCCTGAATGAATTGCCAGGCGCGATCGGTCTGCCGTTTGAACGTCCGCGGCCACCGTGCCTCGATGGCAGCGGCGCGTTCAGGAAACTGGGTGGCTGGGGCGAAGCGTCATCGCGAACATTCAGTCGAGCGTCAGGCTCGCCGCATGCCGACGAGATCTGCGCGACGCGCACCGTACAGCCGGGTGCTCGGGTCAGATGTGGCCGACCGCGATCGTGTGCCGGAGCCATCGGCGCCGGGCATGGATCGCGGGACCGGTCACAGGCGGCCGGTTTAGGGTGGAAGACACCATATCGAAGGAGTCCTTGACTTGTTTGCACACAGTCGACAGGGATGAATTCGGATGGTAGGCCCTGGCCTCGGATGGCCGTCCGAGGCCAGGGCCGCTCATCCGTGGCTTCTTCTCGATGCCGTTGATTACTGCGACTCGCTCGGCGCTGTTTGTCGAACCTCGGCAAGCAGTTCGATTTCCAAGGCGAGATCGGCCGGCAGCGAGGCGACGCCGACGGCGAGCCGCGCGTGGCGGCCGCAATCGCCGAAAACCTGCACGAAGACTTCCGACGCTCCATCGATTACCTGGGTGTGCTGGGCGAAGTCAGGTGTCGCGTTGACCACGCCTCGCACCGAGACGATCTGTCGTACTCGGTCCAGCGAACCCAATTCGTGCCGGAGGGTGGCCAGGGCACTCAGTGCCGCCAGTCGGGCCGCCGCGCGACCGGCCGCGACGTCGAGGTCCTCGCCCAATCGACCGACGATGAGCTGTCCATCGACGGTGATCGGGATATGACCGCCCAGCACGAGCAACGAGCCGGTGCGCACAGCGTTGACGTACTCGCCGGCCGCCGGGAACGGGTCGGGGAGGACAAGATTCAGCACTTGCACCTGGGCCTCGAAATCGGCTCTCGCACCGGCATCACTGTGTTGTGCGCTCACAAACGAAGCCTTGCACGTTGTCCGGTTCGAGGTCGATTACCTCCGGGGTAAGGAACCGGTTTGCTTGTCGCCGGAGCCGTGCTCACGGCAGAGTTCAGGTGTCGCTAGCACCTCGCCCGAATCGGACAGGGGCGCGGTGAGTGACTGTCAGGTTTGAGCCGATGCGACGTGTACGGCTTCGACGTCATATAGATGCGGATCGAACGCCGAGGCGATCGCGGCGCATCGGCTCAAATGCTCACTCGCGCGAGGATCTTGCATCATCGCCTGGAAATCTTCGGCGGTCTGCCACTGTGCATAGTTGACTACCCGCATGCCGTCGAGACTGAGATGAATATTAGCAGAGATGAATCCGGGCATATCCTGCATGACCTCGGTTGTTGCAGTATTCAGTAACTCGACCAATTGCCTGGCGTGCTCGGGCTTTACGGTAAAAATGTTGATCAACGTAGCGCAGTCCGCATGCTCTTCGATTACTGTCATGATTTACCACCTGATAGGAATTCGGGGGACCACGGATTTCTGGAATACGGACAGGCCGCTGCGAATCGGCCGCCGCATGCACAGTCGCTACTGCTTGACAGCGACGATCATCGACTCGGGGCCGACGAGTGGCTCCACATAGCTCTGACTGAACCCGGCCTGCTCGAGCCAGTCGCGGCACTCGGCCGCCGTGTAGTCGAAGCCGCCTTTGGTCTCGACCAGCATGTGCAGGCTGATCAGCATCCCGGCAACATTCTCCCGGCGCTCGTCATCGATCACGACGTCGTTGATGATCAGCGCGCCGCCGGGCGGCAGCGCTTCATACGCTTTCGAGATCAAGGCCTGTTTCTCGCTGATGCCCCAATCGTGGAGGACGTGGCCCAGGATCAGAACGTCGGCGGTGGGCAATGGATCGACGAAGAAATCGCCGGGATAGAACCGGACCCGATCGCCGAGACCGGCCGCGCGCACGTAGTCGTCGAACAGTGGCGCCACCGGCGGCATGTCGAACCCGCCGCCGGACAGGCCGGGATACCGGGCGGCGACTTTCACCGCCAAAGCCCCTTCGGCGCAGCCTATGTCGACAAAGCTGCTATACCGAGCCCACGGGAACTTCTCGGCGATCGCGTCGGCCGCCTCGTTGCTCCATGCCGACATCGCGCGCATGAACCCCCGTAGCAACGCCGGATCTCGGTAGATCATCGTGAAGAAATCCGCGGCCTCCGCTTGATCATCCGCTCGGCCGCCGCGGCGCAACATGTCGGTGAGTTCGCCCCACAGCGGGTAGACGCGGGAGTTGTAGTGTTCGAGCAGGCCACCGATGTATCCCGGTTTCGCCGGGTCGAGGAAGGCGTCGGTTTCCGGAGTATTGGCATAGATCCCGTGCTCGCGCGTCAACATTCCCAGACCGACCAGCGCATCGAGGAAGTCTCGGGAACCTCGCGGATGTATACCGATCCGGCCCTGCAACACATCCAATGGCAACGGCTGCTTCGCGAGCTCGGAGAACACTCCCAGCTCGACCGCGCTGAGCAGAACCTTCGACGCCCAAAAGCCCATCGCCAGGCTCTTGATCCCACCACTGGTGATGTCTGTCGAGTGCTGTCTCCCCGCATCCGTGCCCGTGCTGCTCTTGTCGGTCATCGTCAGCCTCTCGATATGTACGCAGTTGCGAAATCGGTTCGGACATGTACACATTCGCGCGGTTGCTGATGCGAGAACCAACGCAGACCTTCACTGGGGGATCGGAAGTCGAAGGTCTGCGTGGCTCGCGCAGAGCAACATCGGCAGCACTGAAGTTGTGTGAATGATGTTGCTCGCCGACGAGTATTGCCGACCGAACAGTTTGCGGCACAGACCTGTAGCCACCGATGGGAACAGTCGACGACGCCGACCCAGCCGACGGTCTCGCCGAGCCACTCCACGCGCCTCCAGGCAGTCGGGAAACCGAGTCCGGCGGTACGGAACTCCTGCTCGACGTGACCGGCGCCGTGGCAGACAGACTCCGAAACGCGTACGGCGTTCAGTCATGGCGTGGCCACAGCCCAAGAAGTCCTTCGGTGTCCGAGACGATTTGAACCCATTCTCAGTGTGGGGAAGGAAGGTGGCCGGCCGATGCCAGTCAGGATGCGGGTGAACTGAGTGTGAGAGTGCCCGTGTGGGTGTCGAGTTCGGCGGTGGTGCCCAAGGGGGCGGCGTGTGGGTCGGGTCCGTGGCCGAGTTCGAGGCCACCGAGGATCGGAATGTCGAGTGGGCTCAGCCGGTCGCGGAGGACGTCGGTGAGGTGCCAGCCGCGGTCGGTGTAGTCCTCGAAACCGGGGAAGCGGCCCAAGACGATTGCGCGCCGACCATCCCGGCAAGTGCGCCGAGCCAGCCGCCGATCAGGATCCCCTCGGCTCGGCCGACGACCTCGACCGCAGTCGAGGTCAGTTGTGGGTTGCGGTGCAGCAGTGGTTTGGGATCGGCGCGGATCGCATCGAAGTCGAGACCGTCCAGAATGCGATAAGCGCCTGCGCCACCGCGAGTGGTAATCACCGCCCGGACTGTTGGGTCGGTGTAGGCGGCGTTGAGGTCGGCGAGCCGATCGTTGTCGCGTCCGGCCATGTAGCCGTGCCGGTCCAGGACGTGATTACCCACTTCGACCTCGAAACCCCAGTCCCGCAATATTTTTGTGCAATCGTCGATCGCAGCGGGCGCGGGTAGCTGGCCTGGGATACCAGCCGGACGTGATCACCGGCTCGCAGCCGTGGCCATGGCATCGTCGCCAGGTCGTTTGATCGAGCACGGTCTTGGCATTCGGAACTCCGCAGGCCTCGTTCAATGCCCGCAGTTCGGCTCGCTCACCGGCGTGTGTCGCGCTGCCTGCCCAAGCCGATCGCCGACGCCACCTTGGAGCTCGTCGACAAGGGCGCTGCAAGGCCGGTACGACGTCGAAGCAGCACCAGGAGACATCGCTCGTCAAGAATACGTACGCGCCCAACGAGTTCCGCGCCAAGCAAGTGGTCCGCAACGGGAGTCTTCGGTGACGGTGAAGCGTGTACGGAGCTGTCATCCGCCGCGCGATCGCGGACGCCGAGCTTGCGGTCCCGTCGAGCGGCGGCATAGACGGCACTGCTGGATTCAGCAGGCACGGATCGCTTGCACCGCAATAGCAGTGATAGCGTCGGACCGGTCCCACGGTTGAAGGGCAGTCTTATCTGAATCACCCGACGCAATGCGCTCGGTTGCGGAGAAGAATGTACCGGTTGCAGAATGGGAACCCGCCATGCTCCATCGATCGAACGCGATTCTTTCGGCTGCGACTTTCCTGGCCGCTGCGATGATGATCGGCGACTCTCGCTGAGGGCGTTCGTGACCGTGTATGAGCACTTTGCCGTTGGTGGGATGTATACGATCTGGTGGGGGATAGGTGAACCTCCCGGCTCCGCGCTGCCCGAGGAGTAGTGACGGGGGTCGGCCTTCGGAGTCCGGAAACTCTAGGCCAGGAACCATCGAGACTCTTCCGCCGTGAGGCAGACGTTCTTGGAACTGCTCGACAGAATCACTCGAACTCTGGGTGAGCAGTTGGCTCGCGAGGCTCGTGGCCTCGCGATTACCTACGGTCATACCGCAGAAGAACTCACCGAGGCGGCGCGGCGGTATTCGAGGGCAGACGTGCAAGCGGCCGCGTCGATACGCGCTGCCGCGGGCCTGAAAAAAATCACCTCGCCCCCTATCGGTCCCGATTCGGGCGGAGGTCTCCGTCGCGCTGAGCCGGCTCCGCTGGGTGCGTTACTCGACGCCGGTGCGGCCGGTGCCAGCAACATCGAGCTGACCAGGGCTTTGAAGGGCCTCGAACGCGAATACGGGCCTTATCGCCTCCGGCGGCTGATTGCTTGGTATAAACCTGACTCGAGTGGAGTCTCTCCCGAGATTCATATGGCCGCAGCCATATGCGCCGACGACGGCACCTACGCCGGTAAGCTTTCTCGCTACTTCAAGCGGGATTCGGACAATAAGATCGTGGTGCACAATCACAATATCGTGCTTCTTCCGCAGTTTCGTGGGCACGGATTCGCAACAGAGTTCGCCAAAGCTGTCGAGAACTACTACCGCCGATCGGGAGTGGACCGTATCGAGCTCTACGCCGGGGGGGCGAGATGGCGGCTACGCCTGGGCCCGCGCAGGCTATGGCTGGGACCCTCAGCGTGAACGGCTAGCGGAGACGACCGAATCCTTGACAAAAAGAATTGAGCACATCATCCAATATGACCATGACGTATCGCCGGCCGACAAATCCTTGCTCGACGCAGTCCGTACCCGGTTCGCTGGTCCGGCGGTGAACTACCCGTCGCCGAGCGAACTGGTCGCGCTGTCCGGGGACAATCCGAAATTGGGTGAGCGACTGATGCGCGGATCAACGTGGTATGGAATGAAGAAATTGTAACCGAGCCTTTTCTGGAACCGAGTCGGCGCGTGGCGGATTCGGCGCGGGGGGCATGGGAACCGTGCGCGGCAGCAGGTCGGTCAGTCGGCTGCTCTCTGGTGCAGGCCGAACTGAACTCCCTGGTCGTCGGCGCAGGCGGTGAACCGTCCGAAGCCAGGTTCTTCGGGCCGCGGATCTTCTGCGGTGCCGCCGAGCTCTCTGACCGTGCGCACGGCTGCGTCGATATCGTCGACGGAGAAGTAGATCGCGATACGCGCTTCGGCATCCTGGTCGTGGAGCCCGCCCTTGATGGTCGGGGTCTTGATCCACACTTGGCCGTCGTCCTCGATGGGTGGGAATTCCCACCCGAACAAGCGGCTGTAGAAGATTTGCGCTCGGGCGGAGTCGGGGAGGCCGATCTCGAAGAAGGTCAATTCACCGCGCATGATGTCTCCCAAATGTCGGGTGGCTGATATGGCCCCACCTTAGAAACGGGCGCGGTCCGGTGTCTTGGACGTTTGTGCCGCGGCCGCGGCAGCAGCCATGTCGGTTCCCGGTAGGTCGGCCTGCATCTCGGCCAGGAATGCGGTGGGGGTGCGGCCGGCCAATTCCCGGAACTCGCGGTTGAAGTGTGGCTGATCGCAGTAGCCGCAGGTCGACGCGATAGCCGCCAGCGACCGGTGGCCCGGGCTGCGAAGCAAATCGACGGCGCGCTGGAACCGCATCAGCCGGGCCATCGTCTTGGGTGGCAGACCGACCTGGGCGCGGAACCGCTCAGCGAGTCGCCGCCGACTCCAGCCGGTTTGCTCCCGCAGCACACTCAGGTCGAGATCGCCGCCGCAGTCGAGCAGGTGCTGCCAGGCGGCTGTCAGGGCAGGATCCGGTCGCCGCCCGCGGGTGATCCGTGCTGTCAGAGTCGTATCGAGCAGACCGATCCGTTGCTGCCATGTCGTGGCTGCTGTGAGTCGTTCGACGAACTCGGTGGTACCGGTCCAGAGATCGGCCAGGTCGATCACATCGTCGGCCACTATCGATGCGGATACGCCGAACAACTCCAGCGCCGACAGCGGAGACAGCTGAACCTCGAGGACGGACTGATAGCCGTTGTGAACGGCGACGACCGGTTCGCGGCCAACTCCAACCAGAGCAGCCGCGGATCGACACGAGTCTCGTTTCGTGATCCCCCGAGCCAACGACAACGGCCCAGCGAGACTGATCAGGAGGATCATTTTCGGCGTCGGTAGCTCCTGGCGCACCATCGGCCGAGCCGAAACTTCCCGGAACCATCCGTAGCTCGACACCAGCCGGTCGAGCTGCACCGCGGGGGCGGCGAAGGCGGTGCTCCAGTGCGGTTTCGCACCGTCCGTACGCCTGACCTCACCCGGAACGTCCACCAGCTCAGTTTCCGCTCAATGCCCTGACATCGCCACCGTGGTTCTGGTCAGTTGATCGCGAATTCAGGTATCGGACCTATGGTTAGGCTGGGCGGATGACCACTGTGGAGACCGGTTCTCGGGTCATCGTTTACGCGCTCGGTGGCACCATCGCCATGTCCAGTACCCTCAGCGGTGGTGTCGCGCCGGCTTTGTCCGCGCACGACCTGCTAGCTGCCGTCCCTGGCCTCGCTGAGTCCGGTGTCACCGTCGAGGTACAGGATTTCCGGCGTGTCCCTGGCGCGTCGCTGACCCTCTCGGATATCTCCGCGCTCGCGACGGCGATCAGCGAACGGCTGACCGATGTCGATGGCGCCGTCATCACCCAGGGCACCGACACCATCGAAGAAGCCGCTTACCTCCTGGATCTGCTCCACGCCGGGCCGCAACCGATCATCGTGACCGGTGCCATGCGCGCCCCAACTCTGGCTGGAGCCGACGGTCCCGCGAACATACTGGCCGCGATTCTGACCGCCGCCAGCCCGCACGCCAGAAACCAAGGCGTTCTTGTGGTTTTCGGCGACGAAATCCACGCGGCTCGGCGCGTCCGCAAGACTCATACCACCAGTCCCGCGACCTTCCAGTCGCCGAACGGCGGTCCGCTGGGCTATCTCGTCGAAGGGCGACCCCGGCTGCTCAACCGCCTCACTCATCGCACGGTCGTACCTGCCGAACCCGCCGACAGTATCCGAGTCGCCGTTGTCCCGGTCGCCCTCGGCGACGACGGCACTACTGTGCGGTTGCTCGGCGATCACGTAGACGGACTGGTTCTGGCCGGATTCGGTGCTGGACATGTCCCATCCGATCTGGTCCCGGCACTGGAAACGCTCTGTGCCCGAGTGCCTGTCGTACTCTCGTCCCGCACCGGGGGCGGGTCTGTCCTTGCCGCTACCTATGGATTCCCGGGCTCCGAGCGCGATCTGCTGGCGCGTGGTCTCATCTCGGCCGGCTACCTCGACCCCTACAAGGCCCGCATCCTCCTGCTGACCCTTCTCGCGACAGGGTGCGACCACTCCACCATCGCTACCGCATTCGGCGCGGCCGGTGGCATCGCCGACCCCGGAACCTGGCCTTGGCCAACCGATTTCAGTCAGGGCAACTGACGTCGCGCACCATTCGGAGCAGTGCTTTCTCAGCGCGGTCGAAAGGGGTGAGGCTGTTCGCTGCCCGGCAGGTGATGTGCGCGCCCTCCAAGGTTGCAATGAGTAGTGCCGCAAGACTGTTCGCGTCATCCACACTCATGCCGGCCGCTGTCAGGCGGGACGCCAGCGCATCCTCCCAACTCGTGAACGCAGTCGCGGCAGTGTGGCGCAGGCGGTCGTCCTCCGGGTCCGGGTCGATCGCCACGGCCGCGATCGCGCAGCCGTGACCCGACACCGAAGCGCCGACCACTGGACGAACGGTTGCGAGGAACGTGGCAACCACTTCCTGCGGCGAATCGCCGGAAAGTGCCGCCAGATGGTCGCGCACCACGGTCCCGTGGCGTTCGGCGGCCTCGGCCACCAGCTGACGTTTTCCGCCGGGAAAATGGTGGTAGATGGCCCCACGCGCCGCCCCACTGGCGGCCAGCACCTCGGTGAACGACATCGCGGCGACACCTCGGCGCTGCAGCAACTCGGTCGCCGCGTAGACCATCCGATCCCTCGTATCCATGGCAGCCCCTCGCTTGACTAGTACGCCCATGCTAGTGCATCATCGACTCGCTAGTACGTACGTACTGGCGAGTCGATGACCTTCGGAGGCTCTTATGGGCAAGACATTCCTCTATACCGAAATGCAGACCGCAATACCGTTCGAAGGCTTTCCATGGGGTGCCGTCAACGCGGAACTCAAAGGTGTTCCCGGTCTGCTCCGGAAGACGTGGCTGTCGGGATTGGGCACGAACACCGTCGGCGGTTTCTACGAGTTCGACACCGCCGAGCATGCGCTGGACTTCGCGCACGGGCAGTTCGCGGAACAGGCGCGACGCGCCGGTGCGGCGTCGACAACCCGCCTGTTCGACGGGGAGATCGTCAGGGAGGCAAGCGTGGATCTGCGTTCCCCTTACTTCGAGTGAAATGTGGCGCCGAGTAGGTAATCGCGGTTGTCGAGGATGTACTGCATGTCCTCGCGATAGCCATCGGTATGGCGTTCGTCGCGGTGGCGGTCGAATCCGGGATTGCCGAGCCGGATCTGGCTTTCGATGTCCGCCGTGAGGGTGGCGAGCAGCAGATCGAGCAGGTCAGGGGAGTGATCCCGATCTGGTTGGTCCACCGCAGGTCTGCGTCGAGCGTCTGGTCGACCAGATCCGCGTGTCGTGTGCTGTGTCATATGGAGATTCTCCGGCGACCGCGACCAGGTGCTTGCCAGTGTCAAGCGCATGGGTGAGGAGGTGCTCCCCGGAGGTGCGTACGCGTCTGCTACCGAATAGGGTTGCCCATACACAGTTTCGGTGATGTTCGGGGTGCGGGTTACGGCCCTTTTTCGCTGACCGGTCGCAGCAACACGATTGGGATTTGCCGTTCGGTGAGCTGACGGTACTCGTCGAACCCAGGGTTCATGCGCGTGATTGTGTCCCATAGCTTGTCGGTTTCGTCCGGGGTAGCAGTACGGGCTTCCACGGTGTATCGGGATCGGTCGGCCAACACGTGACCGGCGGGCCGCGCTTGAAGGTTGAGCCACCAGGCCGGCATCCGGTCGCTTCCCGCGTTGGATGCGAGGACCGCGAAATCGTTGCCGACTCGCAGATAACACAGCGGTGTGGTGCGCGGTTTTCCGGTCTTACGCCCGATCGTGGTCAATACCAGGACCGGCATCCCGCCGGTGAAAAGGAACGAACGGCGGATGCGGCCCCCGCTCCAGCGAATAGCGACAGCGTGTCCGCGAGTGAGCCACCCCGATAACCGTCGCATCGCGGTGCCCCTGTGGCGAATTCTTGCGAACAGTCGATTGCGCCAAAATCGTTGCGCCATGGTCAATGTTTCCGCTGCGCCGCTGATGGACGCGGAATCGGAGTGGCTCATTCGGATCATCTCCTACTTGCCATAGCGCAACTCGGTCATGCGCTGAGTCACTGGTTCCCTATTGTCTTCTGGATGATGAGAGGATGACAATTACCTGCGAGGTAGTCGCCTGTGACATTCATCGGATGCCGATACCGATCAAGGAGACGCGTACGTGATGATCGAGCCGTATTGCGCCGAGCATCTCGAACAGGTTGTTGCACTGTGCGCGGCCGAGGGTTGGCCGAGCTATCCGTCGCAGCCCGAACGCGCCGACGCAGCACTACGCTCACCCGGCGCTGTCACCTTGGTCGCGACCAGCGGCGGGGCGGTGATCGGCTTCGCCCATGCGCTCAGCGATGGGTGGTGGGGATACCTGTCGCTGCTGCTGGTCGCCGACGGCCACCGCGGAAAGGGCATCGGCGGGCGACTGGTCGAGGAAATCTTTCGTTGCAGCGGCGTCACCCGTCTCGATCTGGTCAGCGACGAGGCGAGTGAGTTCTACCGATCACGGCCGCACTGTGCCTTCGACGGGTTTCGGCTCTACCCAACGCCTCGGCTCGATGGCTCCGGCACGTGAGAGTCTGTCTCGTGCACACTCAATTCGGATACGCGTGCTGCGGTATCGATGACACCTCGGGCCAGGTCAGCCATGGAGGAAACACCAGAGGGGCGGTCAGCCCGCGAACATAGGTATTCAGAAAAGCCCTCGTCCAGGTGATGTGGATATGCACGCCCCGAGCCGGATCTATTGTCCCGTTCAGCTCGGGACCCCGGGATGTCAACATGCCGATATCAGTGAAGGCGTAATGCCTTGCACCGGCAACCTGATAGCCGAGAAGCGGGCCCCTGGTGACTTCGGAGAATCTCTTGAATCCTACCGTTTCGGCACCTGTGATGATTCCGTCATCGAGATCGATCGTGCCGGACAGCAGCAGTACAGGCTGCTCGAGGCCGTTGTCTTGGGCAGTGTTGGAAGACCCCGGGTAACCTATCGGACCATCGAGCAGAACAACGGCCTTGACCCGATCTCCGACCGCGTACGCGCATTGCGCACTGGTGGTACCGCCGTAGGAATGCCCGACCAATCCTATGCGGGAGACGTCTGCGGCGGCGCCGATCCCGTATGGCAATTCTGGCAGCCGATCGAGCATATACATCATATCATCGACCCGGGCCGATAAATTCTTTGCCCACTGCTGGTCGCCATACCCTGCGTTCTGGGCGATCGGCCCGGTGGGCCACTCTGAAACGATTGATTCGTAGGTGTGCGACAATGTCAGGACCAGCCAGCCGTGACTGGCCAACAGGCTTCCGTCGTAGCCGTCCAGGCCGATCGTCAATGCCAACGCCATCTCGTTATCGAAGACATCGTTGTCGGACAAGTAGTTCGCCGGCCTCCCGGTGTCGAATACCAGGCTATCGCGGATATGTACCGCGAGTTTGCGCCGGAAAATGGGTCGCGTCGAGCCTCGTCTTCGAGGAAGAGTCGTCGATTTCCCACGGGAAACGGGCCGGTCGGGGTGGGTAACTGATTGCTCGATACCGGCTGTGGAAAGGATTCTGCGGAATTCGATCGACAGAAAGGAGCGAGGAGGCCGGTTGCTGCAGATATTGTCAAGAATGTTCTGCGCCGCATTGCGCTGATATCCTTGGCACAACCACTCCGATTCGTCTCTGGATTCAATGACACGCGGGTCCTGCGGTGCGACAATCAGACTGCGGACGAAGCTGATCGGACTAGCGAGGCGCCGACTTCGTCCACCGTCGCGGTGAGTTCTCCGATGCGCTCAGTGGCGGCGCGAGTCGCGCAATGCAACATGTCCAGTGCACGGCACAAGTGCCTAGCGGTCCAATCATCGTGGCTCGTCTCCGGCGGCGGCGGGAGCGCCGCATGCGTGTTGAGAAAGCGGACCACGTCGGCGATGTCGGTTTTTGCTTTTGTAGCGACGGCGCTGGATTGCTCAGCGGATATCGCAACCTGAGCATCACCGTTTCGAAGCGTTTTGAACGCGTCCAGCTCATCGCTTACCAATGATATGTAGTCGGTGATACCGGCTTCCTGCTGTCCCCGCAATCGATACGGATCAGAGCGTTGCTCGACAGGTTCTGCACCGCCGGAGCCCATCAAGTTCAGATGCCGGAGCACTATCGCCGGCATGTGCTGATAGCGATGCTCCAGGTCTGGTCCGAGGATCCCCGGCCCAGGCATCAGGAGCTGCTGTGGCATTTCTCGCGGCAGCATGCCGTTGGCGATGTCGACAGTTGGGACGGTCCCTACACTGCGCAGCAGAGCATCGCCTTTCTGCGGGTCCATCGATAATGTTCGCACCACGGTCGGGCCGACGCTCGTGAACGTGCCGATGGCGATCTGAGCTCGCCGGGTAGCTTCGGCGATCTCGTATCCTCGCCGCGCCGTATCCACCGCGGCGACTCCACGGCCGATCACCCCGCCGCCTAAACTCCACGCCGCGCCCGTACCGGCAGCCCGCAGAACGTCGCCGCCAGTGCGCAGGTCGCCCTGAATAGCGGCCTGCGCTACACCGCCAACTGCGCCACCAACCAGCAACACGGGCAGCACAAACTCCGGCGCGGCCCGCTCCGCCAATGCGAACGGAATCGCCGCGCCCGCCGCAAGGCCAGTGACAGTACGCGCCAACACGACTGACGGTGACGGATCACTTTCGACCATGGCGCACAACCTCCGCGTGGTACCCACTTCTAACATCCAGAATGGTGTCATATCTATGCCGCCTTCCCAGCCGTGGTATGGCGGCCGACCATCGTAGGCCGTTCACGAACCGCTGTAGTAGACCTCGAGCTCGGCAATCGAGGTGAAGTACGCAGCGCCTCCCGGGTTACCGATGATCCGCACACCATCACCTGCGACTGTGGCGAATGCCAGGGTGTAGGTGATGAATGGTCCCGCTGCAGCTGTGTACGGATAGCGAGGCGCGATGTTCATGTTCTGTACGTCTATCCATCGGAAATTCTGGCGAACTTGGACTCGCAGATTCGCGGCGAACCAGCCGCCATCGTGGAACATTTCTCCCGTCGTGTACACGACGCTGTTCATCAGGTACGATCTGGCCCAGGTAAATCCCCAGAAGTCCAGGTCTTTGTTTTCCTGATCGAAGCTGTCCTCGCTCTTTGTCAGGTCACCGTCGCAGTAATACTCGCTGTGACCGTAGTGTGCGCACTTCTCGACAGGGGTGACGGATTCACCGGTATAGGCAAGGTTCTCGCGTGAGTCCGGCTGGTTCTGCGGAGGGTGTGGAACGAAGGGCTGTACGGACAGTTGCCGCAGATTGAAGTTGTATGCGGCGGTACCGCTGGTGACGTCGGTCCACCAGTTCGACTGTACCCACATCGATTTCCCGTCGGCCGAGATGAACTTCGACGGGATAGTCGTGCCGTAGCCGCCGTTCTTCGGGCCTGGGAGCCGCGCGCCGCGGCCGAACCATGGATAGCCGCCGAAGTCTTTGGTGAGAAATAATCGCCACGGACCCCATGGTGTGGGTGCTTCGTAGAACTCGAATGTGTACTCGGTCCACGAGGTGTACAGATACCGCTTCAGCGGCTGTACATAGACGACGCCGCCCAGGGAGATCACCGATAGGCCGCGTGGATACTTGTCGGAATTGCGGACCGTCGCATACTGCCGCCTGGTGTCATGCAGGACCGGTTGTCTTTCCTCGAGTTTCTTGGTCCACCGTGGTGCATCGTCTTTGAGGCCGGCAAAGAACTCCCAGCGGCTCCGCTTCTCGACCGCGTCCTTAGGCACCCGCGCCAGATACAGGTCGACGGGATCGGCGACCGTGTCGGTAAGGGAGTCTCGCCAGTTGCCGTCCAAACCGTAGGCATAGACGTAGCGCGCTCCGTCCGCGCCCAGCGCATCCATGGCATTGCCGGAATCACGCCCGAAATCCAGGAAGAAGATAGTGGTGAAGACAGAATCGGTGAAGAGGGGTTCCTGGGTCTGATGCCAGGTGCATCCGTGGTCGTCCGACCACGAGATTGCGGCGTTGGGCGCGTCGTTGAATTCGATCGGGCCGGGTCCGACGCGGCCGTCCTGGATGGCCAGGTAGAGGCGTCCGTCGGCACAGACGATCCCGGTCGGCTTGCGGTTGTATTTCCTGGGATCGCCCCACACCGTGCCGATCTGGTCGGCGGCGGCCAACCGTTCCCCGGTGAGCCCTGACTTCGGGTCGCCGGTGATCCGGTTGACGACAATGTCTTGCGCCCGGTGGTCACCGAACCCGCGGCCGTCTCCGTTCGCTGTGTACAGGGCATCGTCGTCCGCCCAGCAGGTCGGCCAGAGATCACCGTCGCTGTCGGTGTCGACGGCGGCCGCGCTCTCCACGAAAGCCGTGGAGAAGAAGGTGCTCCACTCGGGTTCTCCGGTGCCTGCAGTGCTATCACCGATGTGTACCTGGGCGAGCGCGGTCGTCGGTAGCTGGACGCCGACCGCCAGCGCACCGGCAACACCCCCGACACCGGCAATGAAATGCCGACGGCCCATTCGCATCGTCAACCGCTTTCATCGTGTTCGAATAGATCAGAGTTTCGTTCCGGCACGTTACCCAGATCTACGCGGAATCCCGCACATGTGAACTTCCCACGTGTGGAGATAGTGGTCGCGATTCGGTCGTCGGAAGCGCATTGCGCCGCCGGGAATCACCCGTGCGGAATCGAACACGATAGCGTGATCGAGGCATGTCCGCGAATCGGAGCCAGGCCACTTCAAGCTGATTGGATTAGTCTGCCGATTCGGTCGCTGATATTCTGCGCGTTTCGCGCGGCGTCGGCAATGGTTGTCTGTATGGCTTCGGCGGCGTGTTGGAGATGATGGGAAGTCCACTCGTCCTGAGTCATGCCGCCGTCCGGCGAAAGCGGTGCGGTGCGGTTGAGGTAGTCGATGACGCGGGTGATGGCGCCACGCGTGACAGTTGAGTTCTGCTCGGTCTGCCGAACGAGAACCGTGGTTTGGGTGTCGGCGCCGTGCAGGCTCTTGATCGCCGCCTCGGTGTTCAGCGCGGTGAGTTCGTACTGAGGTATTCCGGTGCCTTTCGGTTTCCGCATTGTCGGCGGATGTGGTCGTGAGGTGGTCGCGATGTCTTTTCCGGTGCCGCACTGCCGCCAGCTGTCGACCAAGATGGGCACGGCCGCGCGGTATGCGGCCTCGATGGGCGCCGCCAGGACCGCTGGGCCGGGCATCAGGAGCTGGTCCGGCATCCCGGGCAGCAGTACTCCGGCGCCGATATCTTCGGTGGGCACGGATGGGCGGCCGGCCCATTTCGCGAGTGGGAGGGCATTGTGCGCGAGGAATGTGCCGACCAAACCGCCGAACTCATTGCCCTTTGCGTTCATGACGGCTCGCACGTGCTTTTTTTGACTGTCGCCCATTGAGTCGAATACTGATTGGCGACGGATATCAGCTATCTTACGTTCGGCCACGCCTCGGGCAATCTTCTTTCCAATGGCGCCGCCCATCATGAATCCACCCGCGCCGAAAATGGCTGATTCAACGACATCGTCCCAATTGTGGATGTCGCCGGCGATAGCGTCCGACGCCACCCCTCCTACGGCACCACCGACGATGTAACCGTACTTGGGAACAAATGCTTCGAAAACAACCGGTGTGACGACAGTTATGGATTGAGCCAGGCCTGCGACCAGCCATCCTTCTGGATCGGAATGTCCGCTGGACACGCTTGCCGCCCCTCTCCTCGTTGAACCGCTGACCTCTCGAAACTTCCGAACTCTGGGGGTATTGTCTCGCGCAGCTGACCCGCCACTCTTCCCACCGGATGGAACAAGAGCTCGGAGGGAACCGGTTTTGGTCGGGAATAGGCTGGAGGGATCGAACCCGATACGGAGAGGCGATCGGTGGCCGCTCGGAAAAACCTCGGCGCAGCTGTCGCAAAGGTGCATACCGGCGACGTCATCGCGTTCCGGCTGCACGCCCACCATCTCACGCAACGACAGCCCGCCGACGATCTGCTCGGGGTGGCGGGTGCGTGCGGAATTCAGAACAGTCCACTGGGCTCGGCGCTGCTCGCACTGCACGCCCGCGTCGACGCGGTGACACAGGGGCCGCCTCGACCGCCTCGTCGGCGAGGCGAAAAGCCTGTTGCAGACGTGGTGCATGCGCGGCTCGCCGTTCTATTTCCCGACGGTGGACGCACCGGTCTTCACCACCGGCGTGCTGCCTGCCACCGAAACGGCGCGACTGCATCTGATCCTCGGCGTCGAACACGCGCTGAACGAACTCGGGCTGAGTCTGGACGAGGCGGTTAACCGGACCGCTGACGAAATCGAGGCGGTGCTGTCTGGACGGCAGCTGGCGATCAACGAACTCGGCAAAGAACTCGCCGAGCGTATGGCACGAAAGCTGTCACTCACCCAACGCAAGATCTGGCAGGCCGTCGGATCATATGGCACGAACGTCCCGTTGGGGGAGGGGGTCGCACACTTCTGTATTCGAATGCTCACGTTGCGCGGCATCGTCTGCCTCGCACCGCGCAGCGCGAACAAGGCACCCTTCGTCCTGCTCGGGGATTGGCTGGGCCGACCACTGCCGCAGGTCGACCCCGACAGCGCTCGCGCCATGTTGCTGCGGCGCTATCTGCACTGTTACGGGCCGTCCACCCGCAAGGATTTCGCCGCCTGGCTCGGTGTTTTCGCCGGTGACGTGGATCCGTGGTGGACGACGTTGGCGGACGAGCTCACGCCTGTCGAATACGACGGCAACTCCGCGTGGCTCTGTACCGAGGATCTCGACGCGCTGCGGTCGGCACGCGAGACACATGGTGTCAGGCTGCTGCCGCCGCGCGATCCGTACACCCAAATGCGTGATCGGGAGATCATCGTCGACAAGAGGTTCCACCGCGAAGTGTGGAAGACGGTCGGCGAGCCGGGCACCGTGCTGGCCGACGGGCAGGTCGCCGGAATCTGGCGTCCGCGCACGAGTGGCCGCAAACTGGTGCTTACCGTGACCCCGTTCCGGCCGCTGAACGCCGGCCTTCGTAGACAGGTGCGCGAGGAGGCCGATCAGGTGGCCGAACTGCGCGGTGCGACTGCTGTGCGGGTCGATTTCGCCGACTCCGCAGGCTGACCTGATCGGCTCACGGTCAATGACCTCCGAGGTAATCGACTGGCCGCTTGTTCTCGCCGATGCTATGGATATGACTACTGATATCGACACCCAGGTAGATCGATTCATCGCCGCGTGGAACGACTCGGACATCGAACGCCGCAACGCGGTAGTCGAGGCCCTGTTCAGCCCCGATGCGTGCTACCGCAATGCGTCAGAAGAATTTATCGGCCGAGCGCGCTGCCGGGAGGCAGTCGCCGAGACCTACGACAAGTTCACCAGCAATGGATTCGAGTTCGCGCGGTTAGGTGCGGCCAGCGCTCATCACGACGCAATTGTGTTCCGGTGGCAGATGACCGCCGCCGGAGGTGGCGATCCCGCTGCGACCGGCCGCATGTTCGCCGTGCTCGACGACAACGACCGGGTGAAGTTGCTGTACCAGTTTCTTGACGCCTAGGCCGTATTGGTCCTCCTCGACTGGTGCGTGTGTGCTTTGAAAGCATGAGAACTCCACGCATTCGGTGTGCGATCGCACGCGAGAAGACGGCCTCCATGTTGTCCGCCGCGGGTTCTGGCAACCGAGTCGGCGCAGATCACCAAGAGTGGGAAGCCGCTAGCGTGGATGCAGTGTCGGCCGACAGTGATAGCAGGTCGGCCTGGGGGCCACATCGCACAGAACGGGTTTCCGGCGCTAATGGGTTTCTACGACTGCAATTGCATGATCACCGGCATCAGCCTGTCAGGCATCGACGCGACCCTCGTCTTGCTGCAATACACAACGGATGGCTATAGGCCCCTGACGCTGGGTATCGCCGGGACTTACAACCGGCTCGGTTGCGTCGATGGAGTACGTGGTGACCTCAACACCGAGCTTGTTCTCCGATATTTCGTCGACCAGCGCCGGGCGGGCAGGTATTTCGCCGAAGATCAGACCGGCATCGCAGACGAAGACCGACTGACTTCCGATAGTGATATCGAGGAATTGCTACAGCGCATAGAACGCACTCAGCGGAGTAACGATGACGGCAAATATTCCGGGTCGACCAGCTCGGACCGGGAAGCCATCGTCTTCGCCTTGATTGCGCAACCCATCTGGGATGCCATCACCAACGGCACCCCAGCCCCAGACGGGTTGTCGGAGCGCGAGCTTCAGCGGCTCTTCGGGCAAGTGTCAGCACCTGCCGAAATCTATGCGGGCCGGCTTCCGGAACTCGCTCCGTTGCTGCATCAGCTGGCTGCTGTCGACGACTTCATCGGTTCTCGCAGGCTGCGCTGGGCGCCGCCGTCCGAGCCGGCGCAACGATACCCGAGTGATTACGGTCAGCACGGCGACGAGATCCGAGAATTTCTTGATCGAGCGAAACGCGACTATCGCGATGATCCGATTGTGCTGGCCGGATTGGCCACTTACGAATCGCAGATCGACTGGGACGAAGACGACTACCCGGCGACGCCGCATATCCCAGCCGCGACCGCGGCAGAAATCCGCGCCTGGGCAATGAGCGAGCGGGTTGCCCGACGCGCGATCGGCATTCGCCGAGACGAGACCGAACAGTCGTAGGCAAGTCAGCGACGCGGCGACCGTTCCATCGGCAGACGGTGCGTGCCACGCGGGTGACGCCCGCGGCGATGGTGTCGGGCGGTTCGGCGGACGCCAGTCGGTCGGTCGTGCGGTATTCCGCCTCGGCTCGTCCCGGTGTTGCTGTGCCGCAGCGGATTTCATGCATGATGGCCATGATCTGGATGGTCGGTGTCGGGCGCTGATCCGGCGATTGACCGGTCAGGTAGTTCTTGCGGTGAGGGCGTTGAGGAGCTGTGCCAGTGTGGTGGCGGTGGCGGGTGGGAGTGCGGGATCGTTTAGTGCTCGTAGGGCGGTGGTGCGGCGGGTGGTGATCATGGTTTCGATCTGGTCGCGGGCTCCGATGGTGATCAGGAGTCGGCGGATGTGTTGTGCGCCGGTTTCGTCGAGGTCGGTGTTGCCGATCAGTGTGTGCAGGTCGTGGAGTTGGGTGGGGGTGGCGTGGCGTAGGGCCAGGGCGAGCAGTGCGGTGTGTTTGCCCTCGCGCAGGTCGTCCAGGGTGGGTTTTCCGGTCAGTTCGGGTGTGCCGAAGGTGCCCAGGAGGTCGTCGCGCAGTTGGAAGGCTTCACCGGCGGGCAGGGCGTAGGCGCTGAGCACAGTGTGTATGTGGGGGTCGGCGCCGGTGAGGGTGGCGCCGATTTGTAGTGGGCGTTCGACGGTGTATTTGGCGGATTTGTAGCGGGCGATGCGGAGGGCGAGGTCGAGGTCCGGGCTGGGTTTGCCTGCGGTGATGTCGAGGTATTGGCCGTACATGACCTCGGTGCGCATGGTGTCGATGAGGGGCAGGATCGCGGTGAGTTGGCGGGATTTGAGCCCGGCGGTGTGGAGTAGTTCACTCGACCAGGTTTGGGCGAGGTCGCCCAGCAGGATGGCTGCGCTGTTGCCGATGTGCTGGTTGTTGTGGTGTTCGGTCATGGCGCGGTGCACGGTGGGGCGGTTGCGGCGGGTGGCGGAGCGGTCCATGAGGTCGTCGTGGATGAGGGCGAAGGCGTGAAACATCTCCAGTGACGCCGCGGTCTGGATGAGGGCGGGCGGGGGTGGTTTCGCGTGGTTCGGGCCTACGTGCCAGCCGATGACGCATAGCAGCGGGCGTAGGCGTTTGCCCCCGGCGAAGAGGAAGTCGTGCAGGAGTTGGGTGACCTCGCCGGGCAGGGCGGTGTCGGTGTCGGCGTGGGCTTTGTGTCGCAGGAAATCGGTCAGCACGGCGTCGACCGCACGCCGGATTCCCGGCAAATCCAGCGGCTGGGTGGCCGGAGCGGGCGTGAGAACGAACGTCGTCGGGTTTTGTCGTCTCAGACCATCTGCTGCGGCGCTCACTGGATGTCCAGCTGCGCAAATAGAGCACTCACGCTCGTATTTTCCAATGTCACCAGCGGTGGGAAGGTCGGCTACGCGTTACCAACGGCATCACGTGTGGAACACTCGCGGTGGTGAGGAGTGCCGTTTCGCGTACGCCGACCGGGCGATTACGTCCGTTCGTGCAACGGTATCTGGGCGTCGAACTGTCCGGGTTCGAGCCGGGGGTGCATCGGGCTCTGCCGTCGCCGTATCTGACGTTCATCGTCAGTCTCGACGGGCCGATCGAGATCGTGAACTCCGCCGGGATCTGCCGCGAGTTTTCCGCGGTCATCGGTGGTTTGCAGACGTCGGCAATCCATGTGCGGCACGGTTCGACGCCGCGCATCATTCGAGTGTTGCTCTCGCCGCTCGGCGCCAGGGCGGTCCTCGGGGTACGTGCGGCCGAACTGGTGTCGGGCGTGTTCGGCCTGCCGGAGATCATCGGTCATCGAGGCGATGAGTTGGTCGAGCGGTGTGCCGGAGCGGATGGATGGCTGGAGCGCTTCGACGTCCTGGACGACATTCTCTCGTCCGGTCTGCACGATCGCCATGTTGTACCGATGCCGCTTCAGCATGCTTGGGCGCGCGGGATCACCGTGCCCGAGGGCGCGGCGCGCGTCGACGCGGTCGCCCGTGACGTCGGCTTCAGCCGGCGCCATTTGACCGAGCTGTTCGCCGCGGAATTCGGGCTGACACCCAAGCTCGCCATGCGGGTCGCTCGGCTGGACCGCGCGCGTTGCCGGCTGCAAACCCGCGGGGAATCGCTATCCGCGGCGGCTGCCGCATGCGGTTATGCCGACCAGGCGCATCTGACCCGGGAATGGCGGAAGTTGACCGCGGCCACCCCGGCAGCGTGGATCGCAGCCGAACATCTCCCAAACGTGCAAGACCTGTCATGGGGGGTGCACGCAGGATTACTGCATGGTTGATCCTGACACATCACATTCATCCACGGCCGGTGCCGGTGCGGCCGCACAGCGGAGAATCACGAGCTTCTGGCAAGTCGTCGCTGCTGAGTACAATTCGCCCGATAATCTCGCGCGACCCGGGACGCCCGGATACGACGACTGGGTCAGCGCGATCTGCGGCCTGCTCCCCGAGCCTCCCGCACGCGTCCTCGATGTCGGAACCGGGACCGGCTTCGTAGCCCGGATCGCCGCCGAACTCGGTCACCAGGTGACGGCGATCGACCTGTCCGAGGCGATGCTCGAGGCAACGATCGCGCCCGGTCTGGCGATCTCGTTCGCTGTCGGTGACGCCGTCGATCCACCGTTCGCGCCGGGCAGCTTCGATGTGGTCATCAACCGAAGCCTGTTGTGGACACTGCGCGAGCCCGAACGCGCGTTTGTGAACTGGCACGCGTTGCTCGCCTCGGGCGGGCGGGCGGTCTGCATCTACGGCGTCAACTCGGAGGCGGGCGGGCCGCCGGTGGACCAGCGGAAGGCGGAACTTTTCGCCGGCTATTACACCCGGGAGGTCCAATCGCTGCTGCCCGCGATGCGCTTGGCGGACCACGAGCCGGTCATACGGCTGGCCAACGGAGCCGGATTCGACGATGTGGAGATTGTGGAACTCGAATCGGTGCAGGGGTGGGAAGCGTCGCCGGGCGCGTTTCAGCCCTGCGCGATCATCGCCCACCGGGACTGACCTGCCACCGGGTGTGAGAGGCGTTGTGGTGGCACCCTTCGGCGGGGGTAAAACGCAGACTGCGTCCGAGCTGTGCCGGCGGCTTCCGGGCAGTGTTGTGTGTGGTTGGTTGACACTGGTGTCCAACACCGACGGTCGGATGCGCGGCAAGCTTCGCCGCATGGCCGTCACCGTCCGGCACACTCGCCGGTGAGCGCGGGTTCCAGCCCGACGTAACGGGACGGTGCCGGCGACGAGAGATCGCGGGTGAACATGAGCACGGCGTCGTCGTCCAACCTGATCGTCGCACCGGGCTCGACAGGCCTGTTGCGGTAGCAGACTCCGCGTCCATCGGGCAGGTAACCACGCCGGACGTAGAGGCGCTGGGCGGGTCCGTAGTCGGCGTACAGGCCGACCCCCAGTCCCACGACATGACATCGCTGCCGCGCCAGCTCTTCGACCGCGTCCAGCAGCATGGTGCCGATTCCGCGATTGCGATGCTGGGGCACGACATTGAGATCTTGAATCTCCGGTACTCCGGTGGTTTGGAAGGGCTCGTATGCGGCCGTCCACAGTAGCGTGCAATATCCGGCGAAAGTCCCGCCCCGGCAGGCGACCACACATGCGCGCTTACCTGCCGCCTGCTCGGTCAGGTAACCGATGTACTGCTCGACCGGCTTGGTGGTCCAGCCGAGCGCGGCGAAGGCTGCGGCGATCGGCTCGGGATCGGCGGCGGCCATCGGCCGGATGACGATTTCGTTGCCCATGCCGGAATCATCGGGTATCCGAGCCGGCACGACAATTTGATTTCACTGGCTGATTACTCGGCTCGCTCCACGACCAGGCTGCGTTGCATCAGTACCGTGTCGATCCAGCGATTGTGTTTGAACCCGACCCGTCGTAGCCGCCCCACCTCGGTGAAACCGTGCCCGGAATGCAATGTGATCGAAGCCGGACTGCCGGTGTCCGCGATGACGGCGATGATTTCCCGCAGCCCACGGTCGGTACCGGCGGCGAGCAACTCGTCGAGCAGCACGCCGCCGAGCCCCCGGCCGGTCGCCCACGGTGCCAGATAGATCGAATCCTCGGCGGTCGCGCGGTAGGCGGGACGCGACTTCCAGGGCGCGCAGTATGCGTAACCTGCTGGGCAGCCGTCGATTTCGGCGATCAAGAAGGGCAATCCGGCATCGACGATCGAAGCGAATCGGTTGGTCCATTCGCGCACATCCGGCGAGCGGAGTTCGAAGGTCGACACGGAGTTCTCGACGTAGTGCGCATAGATCTCGGCAACGGCCGAGAGGTCGGCGGCGGCTGCCGGCCGAACCTTCGCGGATTTCTCTATAGAGGAATTATTCATTACGATAGTGTATATGGACTTGTCGAAACTTGGCCAACGGATACAGCAACTGCGGCACGAGCGCGGATTGACGCTGCAACAATTCGCCGAGCTGTCCGCGGTGAGTGTGAGCATGCTGTCGGCGATCGAGCGGGGCGGCAAAGCCGCGACCGTTGTCGTACTCGACCGTGTCGCAACGGGATTGGGCATACGGCTGTCTACCCTTCTCGCCGAACCGGAGAGTGCCCGCATCATCGTGCGGCGCGCCGCCGAACAAGACGTCGTCCACGAACCCGGCGGCTGGCAACGCACCATCTTGACCCCCGTGGTGCCCGGCGTGAATTTCGAATGGATCCGCTCGACCCTTCCGCCCGGCTGCCGCCCCCGCGAGTACCCCTCCTACGCGGCGGGATCCCACGAATTCATCTATGTGGAATCCGGAACGGCCACCCTCACTGTCGACGACACTCACACCATCACCCTCGGAGCCGGGGATTCGGTCTATCTCGCTGCCGACAGCACTCTGCGCTACGCAAACCACTCCGATCGACCATGCACATACTTCGTCGCCGCGCTGGTGATGCGCCCTCGAACAGCGCGAAGCGAAAACACCCGCATAGCGACGGCGACGTAGAGGGAACGGTGGACGGATCAGCGCTCGCCATCGGCCTGGGGCCGGGGATCCGCGTCGATGGCGGGCCACAAGAGATCTATCTCGCCCTGTGCGGCCGCGGCGAGCAACGGATTCTGCAAGGCCAGGCCGGTGCCGAAAATCCACGCCTGAGCGCCGGCATTCAGCAGGCGCATCATGGCGCCGGAGGCGTGATCGGTGCTGGGCACCGCGTCGAGGCCGGCTCTGAGGAAGTAGAACCGCCATAGCGGTCCGATATCGCTGCCGTAGATCGTCTCGGTCTGTGTGGTGATCAACGATTCGTGCTGGGCGATCATGTCGAACAGGGTGAAGTAGTCCTCCGCGTTCCCCGGCGTTGTGTGTGCCGCCGCGAGGGCGTAGGGGAGGTCCACGATGGAGTGGGCGTTATAGCCGGCCATCGCGACCTGAGTTGCGGGTAGTTCGCACGAACGGGCGAGTTCGAAGTAGCGTGTCCAGGCGGGATCGGTTGGCGCACCGATCAATTCGGCGTGCAGATTATGCAGAAACCGGGACAGGAGCTCGAGGCTGAGCATATGTGCCCACTCGGGATCATCGAACGCGATCGGGTCGCGCTGCAATGGCAACACTACCGCTCGTTCGATCACGTCTACTCCGAGCGGCAACAGCCCACGCCGGTCCCGATGCGCCACCAGGATCTCGGTGACCCGATGGTGCCGTTGCGCCACCTGCTCGAGCCGCGCGGACGAAGAGCCGATCAATGCACTCGTCTCTGAGAGATCAACGATCGTGGTGAGGTCCTCGGCGGTGAGCGGGCTCCCACAGGCTGTTGAGCCGCCCGGCCAGGCGGTCGCGGTTCCGATGCCGCCCAACGCTATCCCCGTCGTGACTACGATCATCAGGGTCAACACGGAATGCAGAATTCGCCTGGTGATCGCCATCGACGTATTTCCATCCTTTGTTCACCCGCGCCGTATCCGGCAGGTTTTCCGGTCCGTCGATGGGCGACAGCATCCGCACACTGTAGCCACTTCCCATTCATGGTGACCGGCACCGGGCCGCCGGACCATATGCTGTCCCGGCGGTTTCGGCAGTGTGTCGAATCCGGCTCATCCGCTTTGCTTTTTGTCTCGGCGTAGTGCGAAGGAGAGGCCAGATGGCGCGGGGATCTGTACTGCGGGTAGCCGCTGTTGTTATCGCGACGGTCATGCTGGCCGGGTGGGCCGATGCCGACGTGGCGGTCGCGGAGGAGGGGCAGAACCGCACAGCACTACAGCAGGCGACCGCTGCGGTGATTGCCGCCGGTGCCCTAGGTGTGCAGTTGCGCGTTCACGATGAGCGTGGTGATTGGTCCGGCAGTGCCGGGGCGGCGGAACTGGGGAGCCAGGCCGGCGTCGCCACCGACGGACGGTTTCGCATCGGAAGTATCACCAAGACTTTCGTGGCGACGGTGCTCTTGCAGCTGGTCGGCGAAGGCCGGATTCGACTGGACGATCCGGTGTCGCACTACTTGCCCCAATACGGCTTGGACCCGCAGATCACCGTCCGAATGCTGTTGCAGCACACCAGCGGATTGTTCAACTACACCGGTGAGTCGAATCCGGACGGGACCACGGAGCCGGGCTTGTTTCCGATGTCGGGCAAGGCAGCCGACGACAGCCTGTTCCGTGATTATCAGCCGGACGAGTTCGTGCGATTCGCGTTGACCAAGCCTGCTCGGTTCGCCCCCGGAACGGCGTGGTCATACTCGAGCACCAACTACATCCTGGCGGCCCTGCTGATCGAGAAGGTCACCGGTACGCCCTACGGCGTTCAGGTTTATGGACGCATCGTGGTGCCGCTCGGCTTGTGGGGCACCGTCGTTCCAGGCCATTGGACCGGGATACCCAGTCCGTACGCCCGTGGTTACGATGCCTACAAGGAAGGCGACGTGCTGAACGCGATCGACGTCACCAACCAGAACCCGTCGTGGGCGTATTCCGCGGGTGAAATAATCTCTACCACACAGGATCTCGATACATTCATCACCGCGTTACTGGGTGGGAGACTGCTCGCTCCCGCATTACTCGCGGAAATGCGTAACGAGCGCCGAATCGGTCCGACCGCCGGTTACGGCTTCGCGCTGGTCCACATCGAGCGGACACCCCACTGCGACTTCGTCGGCCACGACGGCGGTCTTCCCGGCTACTACTCCGACATGTTCAGCACAATAGATGGGAGTCGCCGGGTCGAACTCTCGGTAACTCAGGGGCCGACGATCGACAGTCACGACGACAACGCCGTCAACAAGCTCATTGCCGCCATCGGCGAATTGGTGGGCACGGCCATCTGCGGCGGTTGACGTCATAGTGGGTGCACACCGGTGACTGCGTATTCGCTTCCCGGTGGTGAGAAATGCCGATGCCCGCTGACAGGCTGCCGGGGATAGGGTGCTGTCCATCCGATTGCGTTCGGATGTGTTCGGTTCTGCATGGTGGGAAGGTTCCGGCGATGGCCAACGGTGCTGGTGTTCCGGCGAGTCTCGAGCTACTGGATCCCGGATTTCGGGTGAACTCGGTGGCAGTACGTGCGGCAGCGGCTCAGCATTGGTATGCGAATACGCCGTTGGGGCCGGCGATTCTCACCTACGACGATTGTGTCGCGCTCCAGCAGCACAAGGGTTTGGGCCAGGCCGGCGCGGATCATCTGTCGGCGCAAGGGATCACCGCAGGACCTGTGGCCGAGACATGGGCCGCCTTTCTGCTCAACATCAACGGACCGCACCATGCCAGATTGCGGCGGATCGTTGCGCCTGCGTTCAATTCGACGGCGATCGGACGGCTGCGGCCTCGGATGCGCTCGATTGTCGACCAACTCGTGGACGAGTTTTCCGCCCGCGGCCGTTGTGAGTTCATGTCCGAGTTCGCCGATCGTTATCCGCCGCGGGTCATGTTCGATCTGCTCGGTATTCCGACCGTGGAGCACGAGCAATTCCTGGACTGGGGCAATGATCTCGCCTACCTGTTGTCCTACGACATGGCCGCGCAAGCGGATCGGGTGGCCGCTGCCATTGCCGGAATCGGCGACGTCACCGACCGTCTTTGTGCCGAGCGGCAGGCAGCGCCCGGCGCCGACCTGCTCTCGACCTTGGTGGCCGCTCGCGGCGACGAGCTCCTGACCCAGGCGGAAATCCGAACCATGGTCGTCACCCTGGTGATCGGCGGCCAAGACAGCACGCGCCACCAACTCGGGCTCGGTATGGCGACGTTCGCCGAGTACCCCGACCAGTGGGCACTGCTGGCGCAGCGGCCGGAGCTGAGCGCGGCCGCGACCGAGGAGATCCTTCGGTTCAACTCGACCGCACCCATCATGTGGCGACGCGCCGACATCGACGTCGACTATCGCGACCTGCATATACCCGCAGGGACCCGGCTGTGGCTCTTTCTGGGTCTGGCACATCGCGAGTCCGGTGCCGCCGGCGTGGACGACCCATTCGACATTGCTGCCGAGCACCGCCCGTTCCTGGGATTCGGTCACGGGCCGCATTTTTGCCTCGGCGCAGGCCTGGCCCGACTCGAGATGACCGAGGCGCTGTCCATTTTGGCCAGGCGTCTTCCGGGTCTCGCGCTGGACGGACCGGGTGAATATCGGCCGGAACTGGCCGGGTTCGTAGGTCCCGAGCGCCTGCCCATCCGATTCACGCCGACCAGTCCATCGGAGGTATCCGGAAGATGATTTGCCTGCGGCGAGTAAGTTCGCGGTTGTGGTAGATCCACGGGATCGTTACGCGAACGGATTGTTGGGGTTCGACGGTCCGACCGAGTTGTTGCGGCTGCGGACCAGAGAGCGGCTGATCGATCGGGACACGATGGCGATCCTGAGCGATATCGGTATCGGCGACGCGTGGCGTTGCCTGGAGCTCGGTGCAGGCACCGGATCGATTGCTGCCTGGCTGGCTGGGCAATGTCGCGACGGACAGGTCGTGGCCACCGATATCGACATTCGCTATCTGGAACAACACCAGCTCGGCAACCTCCAGGTACGGCAGCACGATGTCACCACCGACAGCTTTCCACCGGCCGCGTTCGATCTGGTGCACACTCGTTCCCTACTGGTCAATCTGCCCGAACGTGATGCCGTGCTGGACCGAATAGTCGGCTGGGCGGCACCGGGTGGCTGGTTGGTGATCGAGGAACCTGCGATTTTTCCGATCGATTCCTCGAGTTATCCCGCGTATCAGCGGCTGATGCGGGCGTTGGAGCAAGTTATGGCGATTTCCCACGGCGCGGATATGCGGTGGCCGCGTAGACTTCCCGCGTTGCTGACCGCCTCCGGTGTCACCGACATCGGGATGCGCGTGACGCCACAGTATGTCGGCGATGGTGGTTTCGGCGAGGATATTTGGCGGGTAGCACTGCTCCAGACTCGCTCCGCCATACTCGACGCCGGGCTACTCACCGCGGCCGAGTTCGCGGAGGGCTTGGCGCTTTTCGACGATGTGGCATTCCTGGACATGGCTGTCGCCATGATGAGCGTGTGGGGGCGCAAACCGTCGAGATTGCCGGTTGCCTGAAAACGCGGCGGCGTTTATGCGATCAGATCGAGCGAGATATCCCAGAGCCGTTCGGCATTGGCTTCGTTGAGCGCATAGATCGCGACGCCCTTGGCGGATCCGTAGTTTCGCTCTACCGCGGGCGCTTGCCGGCAATCGTCGAAGTAGCGTCCGCCGATTCCGTCGAGCTGTGCGGCGGTGGCGAGCAGGACCGAAGTGGCCGCGCCCTGCTCGGGAGTCTTCAGGGTGACGCCCGCCTCGCGGGCGGCGCGCCGCATGTACTCCGCACCGCCGACATGACGCTGCAGCGCCGTGACGATGCCGCCCGGGTGCAGTGCGTTGGCGTAGATGCCATCCCTGGCCCAACGTCGAGTCGCCTCGACCGCGAACAAGATATTGGCGGTCTTGGATTGCGCGTAGGCGCCCCGCGGATCGTAGGCGCGAAAGCGGTAGTTCAGATCGTCGAAGACCACCGGAGAACTCAGATGGGCACTCGAACTGACCGAGACGATCCGAGCGTTGCCAGCGGCCCGCAACGCGTCGTGCAGGCCGACCGCCAGCGCGAAGTGGCCGAGATGGTTGGTCGCGAGCTGTACCTCGTGGCCTCGGTCGGTCAGGGTCAACTTCGGCGGTGCCATCACGCCGGCATTGTTGACCAGAATGTCGAGCGGTCCCTGCCACTGGTCGACGAACGCACTGATACTGCCGAGATCCGTCAAATCCAAGACAGCGACCGCGGTCTCCTGGTTGCCCGTGCTTTTCGCGATGTCGTCCACGGCGACCTCGCCCAGGTCGACGTTGCGAACGGCCAGGGTGACCGCGGCGCCGGCTGCGGCCAATGCCCGGGCGGTCTCGAGGCCGATGCCCGACGCGCCGCCGGTGACGATCGCTTGTCGCCCAGTCAAGTCGATCTCCGCCACCACCTCGGCAGCAGTCGAGTCGAAATCGAACGGAGTTCTGATCCCGTTGTGACCGTCGCTCGTCGCCATCAACTCTCGTTTCGGATAACAGTGAATATTCGATTCGACCGGACTGGCAGAGAACCGGACGTGGGGTTCTCTGCCAGCCTTGATCGTCGGCTTGCGGATGTTGCGTGGGATAAGCCGACGCCGACAGGCGTAACACGATGCGGGTAACGACGCCTGCACAAAATACGGTAGGGCATTGTCGCTCGTGGGAAGGAGCAGATTCGGACGCGCTGAAGCCGGTCTATTCCCACTGTTGGTAAGAGGTCCGTGCTGCTGTGCGGTCGATGAGGGATGCTAGCTGGCGGGCAACATGTTCGTGCAACGTCACTGCTGCAGGTGCTGCTGCCCGGTGTGGGCCACGCAGACCTTGGCCTGTCGAGGAGCGAAGGTCTGCGTTGGTCGGGAGTCGTACGCTCCCGCGGAAGGGGCGCACCTGCGCATGAGTGCGCCCCGGCCTGCAGCGGTGTCCTCCGTGCCTGGACGCCGCTGCAGAGCCGCTACGCTGCATCGATCGACGGAACACGAAGAGAGGCGTCGGCCTGATACCCCGTTCTGCGCAGCAACCCGTGAACTGCTAGAACTTGTGTGGAACTCTGGGCCGGGACGCACGCCCGGCCCAGAGTTCTCAATTCTGCGAGTCGCCCGCGACGCAGGTCTCACCGGTTTGGCAGCCGGCGACGGGCCGACAGTGGTTCTGGACGCGCGAACCACTTGGGACCGGTCCCACCGGGCCGTACCAAACTTTGCGTGTTCAATCTGCATAGTCTTCATTCGGTGGTCAGGAGAGTCATTGTCGGAAGAGTCCAACCACCCCCGCACGCTCTGCGGAATCCGACCTAGGCGCGCACGGCAATCGCAGAAACTATCGAGGCGCAGGCACCGGGGCCGTCGGTGCGCATCACGATGAATCCGTCTCTGACCGCTACCGCTGATTCTGTGTCGTCATTGATTTCTTCGATCCCGCATGCTGCGGCGAGCACGCCGGCATCGTCGACCACCACCTGCAGCTGCGGTAGTGCCGGGGTGGGAAAGGCGAATCTCAGCGATCGGCCGATGTCGGCCAACGCCAGTCGCGCCAGCGGCATCAGTTCGCCCGCGTCGTCGTCGGCTACCAGGGCGATCGTAATTCGCTGCGGGATGGAGGTGGACAGAGCTTCTTCGATAGCAGATATTCGATGCATACCGAGAACCGCGATTGTGTGGTTACCGTCGAGGTGCGCGGTCGTGCCGTAGACCCGGTCGATCGAGGTAGGTGGCGACCAGGGGGTGTTGCTCGGGCACGGCTCGAGTGTCGTCGTTTCCTTTCTTGTGCTCTGTCGGCCGCTCTGGTCGAGATGCGCGATCTGTTCGCACAGTGTGACGATTCGACCCGGGTCGACGAAGCCGGACGCGGCGAACGCGAGTTGAGTCGCGCCGTAGAGGACGGTCAACACCGACTCCGCGTTGTGGATGTGCCGCTGAAGATTGGTCGCGGGAGAACTGCTGATGCCGCTGAGCGCCAGCCCGAGCAGAATGGCATCCAGTTTGATGAGCTGAGCGAAGCAGCGGCGGAGTCGCGCATCATTCTGTATCAGCGGGATCAGATCGATAGTGAGAGCGGGCGAGCTGAGTTGTTCCGACGCGTCATTCGGGTAACTGCTCAGATGGGGAAGTTGTCCGGCCCAGGTACTGGCGAACCGGCCGATGGCGGTTGCGGGAGTGTGCGCCGCGCCCTGGGGGAGCGGCGGTGGTGCGTTCTCGGCTTCACGCGCGAGAACTGCCAGGTACAAGGCCTGCTTTCCCGGGAAGTTCGAGTACACCGCCCCACGGGTCAACTCTGCGCGTTCCGCGATGCCATCGATCGTGGCCCCGCGAAAACCGCGTCGGATGAACTCGACCTTCGCCGCGTCCAGCACTTTTCGTCGAGTGACCTCTTGCTGCTCGGCCCTGCTCAGGCGTGCCATCCGTTCCTTCGCTGTCTCGATGCGATTGTTGTAAAACCGTTCCGCCGTACAGTTCACAGTTGTACACCTGCACGGTAACTCGGTGCAGCGCAAGGTCGCCGGTGACCGGCGTCGGCGAGCCGCCCGGCCGATCCCGGCACGGATCGATAGTATCCGCATTCAGATGTTCTTATCATCCGGATGGTGGTAACATCTGCCACCAGACGAAGCGCATTGATGCACGGGTCGTCTAGTGAACCTGGCGGAACGGCCGCAACTATGCGGCGTGATTCCGTTGGCTCAGGTGTCGTCGGGTAGTCGTTTGCCGACGCTTTCGATCGGTTTCTTTCGGAACGGAAATAATGATGTTGAGTTCGAGTCAGGGCAGAAGTCGGCAATCTGTAGGCAAGCAGTTGGCAGTGTGCGGGGGTGAGTGGTAATGTCCGGGTTTGAATCTATTCCGATTGCCGCCGGTCGTAGACTTGGAATTGGGCATGCGTCCGAATTCCTGAACGATCCGATCGGATTCATCTCGTCGCTGGCCTCTCATGGTCCGCTGTGGCGGGTTCAGTTGGGGCCCCAGACGGTCGTGGTTGTTTGCGAACAAGGGTTGATCAGAAAGGTGCTGATCGACGACCGCACCTTCGACAAGGGTGGACCGTTCTACGAGCGAACACGGGAAGTTGCGGGCAATGGGCTGGGCACCTGTCCGCACAATGAGCATCGTCGCCAGCGCCGGCTGTGCCAATCGGCGTTCCGGACGGATCGGATTCGCGGCTATTCGACGATAATGGCCAGCGTAATCGAGAATTCTTTGGCCGAGTGGCGTGACGGGAAAATCATCGACCTGAGCTCGGAGATGACCGAACTCGCGGTGAATATCGCGGTGCGGACGATGTTCTCCACCGCATTGGACGAAGCGGCCATCCAGGAGGTCTCCCACGATCTGGATGTGATCACTCAAGGCCTGTTCCGGCGAACCGTCCTTCCTCCGGTGATCAGCCGGCTTCCCACGCCGGGCAACCGTCGGTTCCTGCACGCGCGGAGGCGGGTTCGACGACTGGCGTCCGATATCGTCGCCGAGCGCCGGGCCGAGGGCGTCGATCATGGCGACCTGTTGTCCGCCTTCTTGGCTGCTCGCGATCTCGGACCTGCTCGGACCGCGATGACGGGCACGGAGTTGATCGATCAGGTGTTCACGTTCTTGCTTGCTGGTGCGGAGACCACGGCAAGCGCGATCTGCTGGGCGTTGTACTCCGTGAATATAGATCCGGAATTGCTCGACGAGCTGCAGGCCGAAGTCGATTCGGTGCTGGCGGGACGGGCAGCGCAGTTCGACGACTTGGACAAGCTGCCGACGGTCGGCCGGGTCCTGACGGAAACCCTTAGGATGTACCCGCCGGGGTGGATGGTCACTCGAATAGCTTCCCGGGACACCGAGCTCAACGGCTGCAAAATCCCGGCTGGAACTGTCATCGCAATCAGCCCGCACGCGATCCAGCGATCTTCTGGACCGTACGCGCAATCCGACAAATTCATACCGGACAGATGGCGGGTCGCCGGACTGCCGACGTCGGCATATCTGCCCTTCGGCGCGGGTGCTCGGCGTTGCATCGGGGACCTTTTCGCGCTCACCGAGGCCGGTATGGTGGTGGCGACAATCACGGCAAGCTGGCGGCTGGCGCCCATCGTTCGAGTGCCTGGCACAGTTTCACTCAGAGATCTGCCTGCCCCGCGACATATGTGGATGGAACTTTCGGCGCGGAGCGTCGAGCGCCGCGAAGTCCGCGCCGGTAACCCTTGAAGCAGACGGTAGCCGGTGATGAACAGCCATAGTGGAGCCGGTCTGGAATCGGTATTGTCGCGGGCAGTTGCAGCGTCGCAGCGAGAATTTTTTATTTGCTGGTCGTTCACGTGGGGAGATTTGACGGCTACGGTCGTTCCGGCGACCGTGTTTTCCGTTGCCGCGGGGGCGCATGCCGGGCACTCATCGACAGTGCTTATCGAAGCTCTCCCTCGTTCTATTCTGTACTTCTGGCTATATATTTATACATTCAACCTGTCCAATCAGATAACCGGGCTACCTGAGGACGAGATCAACAAGCCGCACCGGCCATTGATCGTCGGGGTCGTGAGCGTGCGAGGTGCTTCGCGACGGCTGGTCGGCGCGACCTGTCTGTTCGTGCTCAGTGGCGCCGTATTCGGTGTGCTCGGGTGGACCCTGCTATGGGTCGGGGCGTGGATGTTCCATAACCATTTCGGCGGCTCGCGGATCTGGTGGGGCAAAAATATATCCATGGTCGCCGGGACGATCGCGCAATTGGCTGCGGCGTGGCAGATGGTTACGCCCCTGACCTCGGCAGCGTGGCGATGGATCCTGGTGCTCGCGGTGCCGCTCGCGGTTCTCGTGTCGATCCAGGATCTCCGGGACGTCGATGGCGACGTCGCCGTGGGTAGGCGAACCGTTGTTACGTTACTCGGTGAGAAAAAGTCACGAATAGCACTCGGCGCCGCGTTCGCCGCATATCCAGTAGCGGTTTACGTCCTGCTGTACAGCCACGCTGCTGGTGCGGCGAAGATCCTCGGCGGACTGGGCATGCTCCTTCTGTTGATTATTTCTGTCCGTGTGCTGAAGGTTCGTTCCCGCCGGTCGGACAATCTCACCTACATGTACTACACGTATTGGTACTGCCTCACCCTGGCGAGCGCGATACCAGCTTTTAGGGCATAGCAAATGGATCGTAACCCTATTCACGAGCCGGCCGTGCGGCTACTCGGTGAGATCGCCGCCGCCGGCTTCACCTCACTCGATGACTTTTTTGCGCGTCTACGAGTGGATCCGACAGCTGACACCGTGGAGTTACCCGCGTTGACCGACCGCACGGACGGCATCGGCGACCAGGGCGAACCGGCTTGACCAGCGTCCACCGGTATCCGGGCGAGGTCGGTCGCCCGGATACCTTACTCTGGGTGGGAACATTCCCGTTTGCCATGGTCGATAGTCTGGCGACAGTTCAGCTAATCGCTTCGATCGACGTGGATCGGGATGACCGTGACAACACACCAGGACGTGGGCTTCGAGACATTCGCGAGGACCTACACCACATATCTGGAGACGCGGCATCTCGATGAGGTCCGTGCCGAGGATTTCGGTCGGCTCGATGAGCAGGGCCTGATTTATCTGGACTACACGGGTAGCGGCTTGCCCGGACGCGCACAGCTTCGTGCCTACCATGCCGCCATGAACAGCAGGATCTGGGGAAATCCGCACTCTGCCAATAGCCCGTCCCGTCGATCCACTGCCGCTGTGCAGCATGCTCGCCGAGCGACTCTGCGATTCGTGAACGCCGATCCCGACGAATACTCGGTGATCTTCACCTCGAATGCGACAGGTGCTCTTCGGCTCGTCGGCGAGGCGTTCCCCTTCCAGCCGGGAGGGCGGCTGGCGTTGCTGCGCGACAATCACAACTCCGTCCTCGGCATCCGTGAATACGCTCGCACCTGCGGAGCGACCGTCGAAACCATTGCCCTGCGCCCCGATCTCCGTGCAGATCCAGCCGCGGTGCTCGACGTGCTGGACCGCTCTGCATCGAAGCCCTCGTTGTTCGCGTATCCAGCGCAGAGCAACTTCTCCGGTGTGCAACATCCACTCGATTGGATCTCCGATGCCCAAGCCCGTGGCTGGCGGGTGGTACTCGATGCCGCAGCCTTCGTGGCGCTCTCGGATCTCGATCTGAGCAAGTACAAACCCGACTTCGTCCCGCTGTCCTACTACAAGATCTTCGGCTGGCCGACCGGGCTCGGCTGTCTGATCGCTAGGAACGACGCGCTCGCACAGCTGCGTCGTCCCTGGTTCTCCGGCGGTACCGTCATCGCTTCCAGTGCACTGGGCGGGTGGCACGCCAGCGCAGCGCCTCCGGATAATTTCGAAGACGGCACGCCGGATTTCCTTGGTGCACTGGGCGTTTCGGTCGGATTGGACTACCTGCGCCAGACTCTCGATCGCGATACCGTCAGAGCCAGGGTGCGATGCCTGACGCAATTCCTGCTCGATGAAATGGCACAGCTGTGCCACGGTGACGGAACACCCGTCTGCGCGTTGTACGGCCCCGGCGACACGCGAGGCAGAGGCGCGACGATCGCGTTCAATCTCCTGGATGTCGACGGCGGCATCATCGATGAGCGAGTGGCCGAGGACCGTGCGGTTCAGCACGGCATCGCGTTGCGCGCGGGCTGCTTCTGCAACCCCGGGGTCGGCGAGACGATTTTCGAGCTCGAACCCGCCGACCTGATCCGGGTCGGCGCGAATCGAGCGGGGCTGCGGACGATCGACGACTACCGGCGCGCCATCGGTTTACCCACCGGCGGTGCATTGCGCGTTTCACTCGGCCCGGTCAGCAACTTCGCCGACATCGTCGGGTTCCTTCGTTATCTCGGGTCGTGGCGTGACTACCGTGCGACTGCGGAAGGGTTGGCGGGGTTTCCGGATCGTGAACGATGCTGAGGCTCGGCCTGATGTTCGGCGCGGCGATGCGGGATTCCGAATGCGCATCGGCGGCTCACAATCGGAGCAGCGCGCCTACCTTGCCGGTCAGATCGCTCTCGGTCACCGTGAAGTCGACTTCGACGGCAGGCAGGTGCAGGTGTGCGGTCTCCGCGCGCAGGCGGTCGGTGAACAACCGGTCGCGTTCGAGGAGGTTTCGCGCGGCTCGCTCCGGATTTCCGGTCTTGTTCGGGATCTCCCATCCGCGCTGATCGAAGACTGTCCGGCGGAACCCGGGCGTGGGCAGCAGCCATACGCCGCGGCTCCGTGTGGTCAGCAGTGGCGCGACCAGATATGGCAGCAGCCGGAACCCCTCGGCGATGATCGCGGATTGAGCGGACAACCGCACCAGATCGTCGACGATGAAATCGAAGCCTTCGCCGCGGAACCAATGAAATGTTTCGAGCATCGTTGCCGGAGACCGTTCGACCCAGCGCTCTTCCATGCTCATCGCGAGAAACCTGGTGATCCACGGGGCCTCGGCCGGCGCGCTGAGTGCCGCGTGATCGCGCATTGCTTCGTCGGTCGAATACACCCGCAAGTTGTGCTGTTCTGCGAGGTTTCGCGCAACGGTCGATTTTCCGGCGCCGCTGCCACCGCCGATCCAATACACATTCCGCAGCCGTGCTCGCAGTGCCGCCATATCGCGGGGTTCGTCGTTTTGATCTGCGCCCATTCGAGCTGATATCTGCCTTCCCATCCGTGGCGAGTATCCGGTGAGTGCAGTCGCCGACAATGATCCGGTGCTAATTATTGATCTTTCTCCCGCTCGGGAGTTGTCATGCAGAGTAATTATAGTTCGGCCGGAGGGATCTCTGGGATGAGAGTCACAGTTTTCGGCGCGACCGGCGGGATCGGGCGGCTGGTGGTCGCCGATCTGTCGGCGGCCGGCCACATCGTCCGCGCCTATGTGCGTGATCCGGCGAAGGTACCCGAGACCTGGAGGCATGATGTCGAGGTTGTCGTCGGTGAGATCATCGACTTCACTGCCGTGCGCGCCGCCGTCGCCGGAGCCGATGTCGTGATCAGCACGCTCGGGCCGGACCCGGATCCGCGGGCGGCTAAAGGTCGGCCACTGACCCGTGGTACCGAACACATCGTCGAGGCAATGAAACATCATGGTGTGCGGCGCATCATCGGCAACGGCACACCGAGCGTTCTGGACATCCGGGATCGAAGGACCTGGCAGACCCGGGTGCCCGTGTGGATTGCCCGCACCTTTCTGCGGTCCGCCTACAACGAACTGCTGGGTATGTCGGCGGCGATCATGAACTCGGGCTTGAAATGGACCATCGTCCGTTTCGTGATACCGACCAACGGACCTGCCAGAGGGGTTGCCTATGAAGGCTTCTACGGCATCGATAAACTCAGATGGCGCGTCACCCGTGCCGATATCGCTGCCTTCACCGCCGCCCAGATCGGCGACGAGCACTACATCGAGGCCGCGCCGGCAATCAGTAACTGAAACCGAAGGGCGCACGACGACCTCTACTTGCCGTTGTTCGCGTCCATGATCACCTGCTCGAGTTGTTGAGGTGTCGACGGAGCATTCGGGTCGTCGGACAGGTTCTTGCCGTTGAGAAACACGGTCGGCGTACCGCGATACTGCTCGCCGATGAACGAGCTGTGTGACTGATCGACCACGGTGTCGTGCGAGCCGGTGTGCACACATTCGATGAAGGACTCCGTCACCAGACCATTCATCTGACCGGCCAGCTGGACGAGAAACTGCGGATCGGCGAATCTGTCGTCGGCCTCGTCGGGTTGATTGGCGTACAGGACGTCGTGATACTCGAGGAACTTACCGGCGTCCTGCGCGCACAGGGCGGCGTTGGCCGCGGCGAGCGATCCGATGCCGCCGACCTTGTCATCGATCGACGTCACGAGGTGGTATTCGCTTTTGAGCTGTCCGCTGTCTTGCAATCGGCGGATCGTGCTGTGGAACGTCTGCTCGAACCGGCGACAGGCGGAGCAGCGGAAGTCTTCCCAGATTGTGAGCTGCGATTTTGCCGCGGACGGTCCCACCGTCACTGACGGTTGATCACCTTCGCTTATTTCGGCCTCGGTCGCCGCGGCGGTCTTCGACAGTTGCGGATACACGGACGCGGTCGACGTGCATCCGGCGATCAATACGACGGCTCCGCTGAGCGCGACTGCCAGTCGCCGACCGATACGTACGGATCGTTGTGCACTATTGATCTTTTGCGCGCCTGGCTTCATGAAAAGCAACACCGAATTTCCGTTCATTCATGTTGTGCTCGAGGGAGATTCCATCTGTTCCGGCGAATCAGCTGGGAGTGTAGAATCTTCCCGGACATGGGAACATGCGGCGATTATGCGCTCGATCCGACCGAGGACTGGGCGGTATCGGGTGCGGCGGCCGGACCGTATGCTGATTCGGCGTGCTCTGATTCATCGTTGCCCTCGTACTCCTCTTCCTCGGTGTCCCGAATACCGATGGTGAACTTGAGGGCATAGGCGATCACCAATGACGCGGCAAAGGAGAACGCGAGGACCGCGCAGGCGCCGACGGCCTGCTTGCCCAGCTGGCTGAAACCGCCACCGTAGAACAGGCCCCTGGCGCCGTTCAGTGATTGCGCGGCACCGGATTCAGGGACGAGAAGCAGCCCGATCATCAGGGTGCCGACCAGGCCGCCGACCAGATGAACGCCGACCACGTCGAGTGTGTCGTCGAAGCCGAGCGAGTATTTGAGCGGGACCGCCAGCGCGCAAGCGATGCCGGCTACGGCACCGATTGCCAAGGCGCCGAGCACATTCACCGACGAGCAGGACGGGGTGATGGCGACCAAGCCCGCGACTATGCCCGACGCGGCGCCGAGGCTGGTGGGCTTGCCGTCGCGGAGCTGCTCCACCAGTAGCCAGCCCAGCATGGCGGCGCACGTGGCGAAGGTGGTGGTCAAGAATGTGGAGCCGGCCAGACCGTTGGACGAGATCGCGGAGCCGGCGTTGAAGCCGAACCAGCCGAACCACATCAGACCGGCGCCGAGCATGACGAACGGCAGGTTGTGCGGCCGGCTCGACGCTTGTGGCCAGCCCTTGCGCTTGCCGAGCACGATGCACAGCGCCAACCCCGCAGCGCCGGCGTTGATGTGCACCGCGGTACCACCGGCGAAGTCGATGGCTTGTAACCGGTTGACGATCCAGCCGCCGCGATGGACCAGACTGCCGCCGGCGTCGGTGACATCGAAGTCGAATACCCAGTGCGCGACGGGGAAGTAGACGACCGTTGTCCAGATCAGCGAGAAGGCAACCCACGCACGGAATTTCAGGCGATCGGCGACCGCGCCGGAGATCAGTGCCACGGTGATGATGGCGAACATCAACTGGAACGCCACGAACACCGTCATCGGGATGGTTCCGGCCAGCGGAATCGTGCCATTGGAGCCGATCAGGCCCCGCAGGCCGAAGAACTGTCCCGGATCGCCGATTACGCCGAATGTGTTGTCGCCGAACACTGTAGAGAAGCCGTAGATCGACCACAGCACGCCGACGATGCCCATCGAGACAACGCTCATCATGATCGTGTTCAGTACATTCTTACTGCTGACCATGCCGCCGTAGAAGAACGCCAAGCCCGGTGTCATCAGCAGCACCAGCGCCGAGCTGGTCAACATCCAGGCAGTGTCGCCGGTGTCGGCGACACCGAGTAGGGGATAGGTGCCCATCAATGTCCTTACCGTGCACGCCGATTCGTCACGGGGCACACTGATTCGCCGGCCCGTTCAGGCCGGAGTCGCTATGTCGAGTGCTGTGTCGGAGGCGGATTCGGCTTGCCGCAACAGGTCGACGATCGTCGCGTACCCGCCGCGTTCGGCGTCGGAGAGCGGGGTCCCGCCCCAGCGATCGAGTGCTGAGACCTGTGCGCCGCGGTCCAGCAGGAACCGCACGATCGCGGTGTGCCCCTCCGCGGCGGCCAGATGCAGCGCGGTTCTGCCGTCGTAATCGGCGGCGCCGACCTCGATACCGGTGGCCAGTGATGCCCGCAGCTCGTCCAGATCACCCCGGCTCGCCGACCACAGCATCCGGATGGTCGCCTCGATCTGGCCTTCATTCCGTTTCCGGCGTGGATCCCGCTTGCGGCTGCTTTCCTGCACCGTCAGCGAATCGAAGACATGAAAGTTGTAGATGGCGACAAGTTTCTTGCAGAACTCCACCGCGCGAACCGAGTTTCCCAGCGAGTCGAGTCGTGGTGACCAGATCCCGACTCCCATGACACCGGGCACGACCAGCATGAGCGCACCGGAGACACCGCTCTTCGCGGGCAATCCGATGGTGAACGCGAATTCGCCGGAGTAGTCGTACATTCCGCACGACGACATCAACGACAGGCATTTCTGCACCGTGTCGACCGAGAACACGCGCTCGCCGGTGAGTGGATTGATGCCCGCATTGGCCAGGGTGCCGGCGACCACGGACAAGGCGTTGGTGTCGATCTCTATCGAGCAGCACTGGAAATAGAACTCCAACGTCTCGATGAGGTCGGTGCCGTCGGGAAACGCACCGTGTTCACGCATGAAATAGCCGAGCGCGAAGTTGCGGTCCGCGGTTTTCCGCTCGGAGAGATAGACCGCGTTGTTGAAGCCGACCGACCCACCGGCGGTCAGCCGCCGCCAGGTGTCGGCCACGTGCGCGAAACGGTCGGAAATCGGTGCCGCGGGCTTCAGCAGCGAGGTCGACATGATCGCCCCGGCGTTGATCATCGGGTTGTGCGGCAGGCCGTCGCTGTTGACCGAGAGTTCGTTGAAACCGAGGCCACTGGGCTCCCGTCCGACGTGGCTGTGCACGACCTCCGCACCGTGCTCCTCCAGCGCCAGGCAGTAGTTGATCGGCTTGGAGACCGACTGCACGCAGTACGAGATCTCCGCGTCACCGACAGCGAACCGCTGGCCGTCGGTCGTGCAGAGCGCAACGCCGAAACGTTGGGGATCCACCCGGCCGAGCTGCGGTATATAGTCCGCCACCCGGCCCGACTCCACACTCCGCAGCTGATCGTATATTTCGGTGATGTCGGTCGTCAGTGACGCGAAATCAGGGATCACCAGGTCTCCGCGCAACGCGCGGGCGATCAGCTGACCCGTCTGGCAGGCCTCGACGAACCGCTCGAAATTAGAACCGGAATCGTTACCCGTGGTCAGCTTGTCCAATGCGTCACGGATACGTGGATCCCGGGGACTGAGCCCTGTCGCATGAAGCCGATTCATCAACTCCAACGGCGAAATACATCCGGCGCTGTCCACGCTGAACGAATCGAATATCTTCCGGTAGTAACCGTTCTCGCTGGTAGGCACCGACTCGGCGGGTAGATTCGATCGAGATTCGCTACTGTTCAACTTCCTCTCGGACTGCACATGGGACACGACCATACCTTTACTCCTCGACGCGAATAAAACCGACTCTGTGAATAAATTTGGAGCCTCGTGCGCCCTTACACGTCGTAGTACAGCTCGAACTCATACGGGTGCGGGCGCAGGTTGACGGGGGCGATTTCCTGCTCGCGCTTGATGCTGATCCAGGTCTCGATCAGGTCGTCGGTGAAGACGTTGCCTTCGGTCAGGTAGTCGTGATCCTGCTCGAGGCGGTCGATGACCGTGGCCAGGCTGGTGGGGGCCTGGGGGATGTTCTTGGCCTCCTCCGGCGGGAGCTCGTAGAGGTCCTTGTCGACCGGGGCCAGCGGCTCGATCTTGTTCTTGATGCCGTCCAGGCCGGCCATCATCATGGCGGCGAAGGCCAGGTACGGGTTGCCCGAGGAGTCCGGCGCGCGGAACTCGATGCGCTTGGCCTTCGGGTTGTTGCCGGTCACCGGGATACGCACGGCCGCGGAACGGTTGCGCTGGCTATAGACGAGATTGACCGGTGCCTCATAGCCGGGGACGAGTCGCTTGTAGGAGTTCACCGTCGGGTTGGTGAAGGCGAGCAGCGACGGCGCGTGGTGCAGGATGCCGCCGATGTAGTGCCGCGCCAGATCCGACAACCCCGCGTATCCCAGCTCGTCATAGAACAGTGGATCACCGTCCTTCCACAAGGATTGGTGCACGTGCATGCCCGAGCCGTTGTCACCGAAGAGCGGTTTAGGCATGAACGTGACGGACTTGCCCTCGGCCCACGCGGTGTTCTTGATGACGTACTTGTACAGCTGTAGATCGTCGGCGGCGGCGAGCAAAGTGTTGAACCGATAATTGATCTCGGCTTGGCCGGCGGTGCCGACCTCGTGGTGGCCGCGCTCGAGCTCGAAGCCTGCGTTCTGCAGGTTGGTCGAGATCTTGTCGCGCAGGTCGACGTAGTGGTCGTACGGGGCGACCGGGAAGTAGCCACCCTTGTTGCGGACCTTGTAGCCACGGTTCAGGGTGCCATCGGGGTTGGTCTTCGAGCCGGTGTTCCAGGCGCCCGAGATCGACTCGACCTCATAGAAGGCGCTGTTCATGCCTGTGTCATAACGAACGGCGTCGAAGATGTAGAACTCGGCTTCCGGTCCGAAGTACGCGGTGTCGGCGATGCCG
>NZ_VXLC01000015.1 GCF_008704205.1 Nocardia colli
TGCATCGACCGCGTGAATCCGCCTCGGCCGATGCCGACACCAGTTCCCGGTGATCGGCCGACCAATAGTCGTTCGGTGCGTGTCAGCTCGGGGTCAGGTCGGTATCAGTCGGGCTGGCGACAGTACTCCTGTGAACAGCACAGCATTGGCCGCTTCCGGGCTACGGACGGCATACGCGGACAACCTGATCCTCGGTGGCGATTCGGTGCTGCGCGCGGAGTGGCTCGCCCGCGTGGGGCGGTTCCTGCGCGGGGATCACGCGTTCGCGCAGTTGATCCGCTTCGCGCTGGTCGGCGGGGCCAGCAATATCGCCTATGTGCTGCTGTTCCTGGTCATGAACGGGATGGGCACGATGGTCGCCAATATCGCCGGCTCGATCGTGAGCACGGTGATCGCGAACGAACTGCACCGGCAGCTCACTTTCCAGGCGGCTGGGCGGGTCGATTGGTTCACCGCGCAGTGGGAAGGCGGTGGACTGGCTCTGGTCGGCCTGCTGATCAGTACCGCGGCGCTGGCCGGTCTCGAATTCTGGGCGCCAGGTCTCGGTGCACTGGCGCAGACGGGTGCCGTGATCGTCATGATGGCGGCGGTCGGCGGTATTCGGTTCGTGGCGCTGCGTGGTTTCGTCTTCTGAGGTAGGGCGACCCATCCGGGCTGCTGTCGGATCCGAATATCGGGAGGTGCGGAGGATCTTCCGCGGGCAGCGGCGGGCGTTGGTTCCGGGAGGATCGGGAATGTCGGACAGGGTTTCTCGGCGTCGATTGTTGAGCACCGCTTTGGCTGCCGGTGCCGTCGCTTCCGGGGCGGTCGCGAGTGGTTGTGCGCCGGCGTCGACCGAGAGCATCGGCGGTTCCCGTGACCGTAGTGAGTTGCTGGCGCGGGAGTTGCTGGGGGTCGATGAGAATGGTGCCGACCTGACGTTGGCTTATTTGAAGATTCTCATCGACAGCGGTTTACCCGCTACTGATCGGCGTAAGAAGGTCATTGTGGTCGGGGCCGGTCCGGCCGGGTTGAGTGCCGCGAATCTGCTTGCCGAGGCGGGGCATGCGGTTACGGTGTTGGAGGCCAACGGGAATCGCACGGGTGGGCGGGTCAAGACGTTTCGGGGAGTCTTTTCCGACCCCGCTCTGCATGCCGAAGCCGGGGCGATGCGGTTGTCCAGTGTGCATCCGATGGTGTTGGCGTTGGCGGACAAGCTCGGTGTGCGGCGGAGGCCGTTTTACAACTCCGATGTGCTTGCGGAGACGGTGACGCCGTCTACTCCGTCAGTGTTCTACCGGTCGTTCACCGGCGAGGAGTGGTCCAACGGGCCGCGGACGCAGTATGTGGCGCCGCCTTCGGCCGGGCGCAGTTTGCTCAAAGTCAACGGAATGACCGTTACCCGTGGGGAATACGCGGCTGATCCCGGCGTGGTGCACGCGGGCTTCGGTTGCGATCTGCGGGAATCCAGCGGCGCGGTTATGGATACCGTGCTGCGCCAAGCCTCGGCGCTGTCCGATCAGTCGATCGAACGTCAAGTCGAGAGCTGGACCCGATTGCTGGGCAGGTTTGAAAACCATTCCCTGCGTGGATATCTCATCGACCAGGGGTGGACGAAGGAACGCATCGAGGCCGTCGGCACGCTCGAGAATATGACCGCGCGGATGCGGCACAGTGTTGTCTTCCCGCTTGTCGACCACACTTTGATTCCATCCGATGCCACTTATTGGGAGTTGACGGGTGGCATGGCGTCGCTCACCGATGCGCTGGCGCAGCGGCTCGGGCCGTCGATCCTGTTGGGTAAGCGCATGATTCGGCTGGAACAGGCCGGGCACGGGGTGCGGGTCTGGACGACCGCGGAGAGCGGCGACGAAAGCTCAGACGGACGTCCGATCGATCCAGTCGAGTCGTTCGAGGCCGACTACGCGATCGTGGCGATCCCGCTCGCCGCGGCCCGGTTCTGCGCTTTCGAGCCGCCGCTGTCGTATGACAAGCGGTGGGCCATCATCGAGATGCACCACGATGCGGCGACAAAAGTGTTGCTGGAGTTCAGAAGTCGGTTCTGGGAGCAAGGAGAGAACGGATTTCGCGGTGGGCGCTGCACCGTCGATCTGCCGAGCCGGTCCATGTATTTCCCCTCGCACGTCGAGGGCTCGGACGGCGGTGTGGTGCTGGCTTCCTACACCCTGGCCGAGGATGCGATGCGGTGGGATTCGCTCACCGAGGGCGAGCGGGTCCATTTCGCGTTGGCCGGCATGCGCGAGTTGTTCGGCCCGCAGGTCGACACCGAATTCACCGGAGTCGGCATCACCCAAAGCTGGGTGCGCGCACGGTATGCGCTCGGCGAGGCGGCCATGCCGACTCCCGGCCAATTGCACGACCATCATCTCGCGACCCGCGCGGTCGAGGGCCGGGTCCATTTCGCCGGCGATCACACCAGTCTGAATACCGCTTGGATCGAGGGTGCGCTGGAAAGCGGAGTCCGCTCGGCCCTCGAGGTCCATCAGCGCTGATTCCCACGGCCGCCCTGCATTACCGAGTTTTCCCGATCCACATCGAAGTACGCCACCGACGGTTCGCCCTGGGGTCGAATACCGCGGGTGGTCGGCTCGCGGTCAGGGATCAGCTGGAGCGTTCTACGCGGGTGAGCCATTCGGTGATTAGGGCGCGCAGGACGTCTGGTTGTTCGTGGGGGAGGGCGTGGCCGGCGTCGTCGATCACGGCTAGGGAGGCGTGGGGGTAGTGGTTGATCAGGTCGGTGGCGGCGGCGTAGCCGACGGTGGCGTCGAGGCGGCCGGCGACGATTACGGTCGGGCCGGCGAAGGGGGGCTCGTCAGTGGTGGTGAGGGACCATTGTTCGCCGATTCGGTCTAGGGCCGCGTGGTCGAAGAGTTCGGCGCCGGGGATTACGTAGCGTTCGTATCGGTCGAGCATTTCCGGGGTTTGGATGACGAAGTAGCCGCGGAATTCGTCGTCGCCGAGGTCGCCCGATCCGACGACTACGCGGTGCTCGGGGAGGTCGCGGGATTCCGGCAGCAATGGGCAGATGAGCGCCAGGCCAGCGACTTGCGCGGGGCGTTTCGCGGTCATTCCTTGGGCGAAGTACGCGCCTGCGGAGTGGCCGATCAGCAACGGTGCGGAGCCGGCGCTGACCTCGTCGGCGAATCCGAGGAGGGTGTCGACGACATCGTCGGCGCTGCGCAGTGATTCGGGGGCGGGCGTCCGGCCCATCCCCGGGAGGTCCGGATAGATCCGCCGAAACCCTTCCGTGCCGTCGAAGGCCTGCTCGAAGCAAGCCTCGGACTCGCGGTGATCGACACCGGCGCCGTGCAAAATAACAACAGGTCGGCCGGTCCCGTGCGCTACGTAATGCACCGTCACCTGGCCCACTCGGGTTTCCATGTCCGCAAGCTACCTCGCCGTAAGCGTTTGCTGCCAACGGAATTTCCGTTGGCAGCAAATCTGGGGTGTCGGCGAGGTATGCGGTCCGGGCCGGTAGCGCGGGTCGCGCCCGCGCTACCGGCGTGCTCCGCTGAGGACTAGTTCATTCCGGTGATGAACTCGCTGAACAAACGGTTCGCCGAACCGGATTCGAACAGGCGCTTGAAGTCTGCTCGGGCGATCTGGTGCCGGAACTCGCCCTGATAGGAAACGTCGCCGGCGTTGTGCACCAATTCGGTCCACCAGGCGGCGAATGCTTGGTAGTTCCATACGTGATCGAGGCACGTCGACGAGTAACCGTCGAGCAGGCTCGAATCGTGATCGTTGGCTTGGTAATGGACCAGCGCTTCGGCGAGTACCTCGGCGTCGTGCAAGGCAAGGTGCATTCCTTTCGCGCTCATCGGCGGGACGATGTGCGCGGCGTCGCCGAGCAGATACAGCCGCCCGTAACTCATCGGGCTGTACACCACACTGCGTAGCGGCACCAGTTGCGTATCGACGATCCGGCCCTTGTTCGCGACGGGTTCGCCGAAGCGGGTTTCGAGCTCGGCCCAGATGTTCTCGTCGGTCCACTGTGCCGTGGAAGTGTCGAGCGGGCACTGCAAATAGAATCGACTCGCGTGTGGGCCGCGCGCGAATTGCCCCGCGAATCCTCGCGCATGCAGCGACATCATGGACTGGTGCGTTGGCGGGACCTCGGCCAAGATGGTCAGCCACGCGTATCCGTATTCGTGGGCGTATCGCGTGAGCGCCGCGCGCGGGATGGCCGCCCGGCTGACGCCGCGGTCACCGTCGCAACCTGCGATGAACTCGCAGGTGATCGCGTGGTCTGTGCCTGCGCTGTCACGATAGTGAACGCGTGGATGTTCGTCGATGTTCTCGACGGAGACATCGGCATCGAAACGCAGATCGCCGCCGTCGCTGACGAAGACGTCGATGAGGTTGCGCACAAGGACCTGCTGCGGGCAGAAACGCCCGTCGTTGTAGTCATCCGCGGCGAATTCGAGCGGTCGTGTCTCGCCGTCGATGCGGAAGTTCATCACGAGTTGCAATGGCGCGCCGCCGAGCACGCGGTCTTCGAGCCCCCACTTGCGGAACATACGTACTCCGCGAGTGTCGACGACCCCGGCACGTTGTCGCTGTTCGACGTATTCGCGACTGCGCTTTTCCACGATGACGCAATCGATTCCGCTGCGCAGCAGGAAGTTTCCGAGTGCCAGCCCGGAGACTCCCGCTCCGATGATCACTACGGTGGTGTTCTCGTCCGCTATGGACATTATGGGGTTCTCCTCGATGTAAGCATGGCGCTATTCGCAATCGGCCGTGGCGCGAAAGTTTCTGCGAATCAATGGGATTCGACGCGGCGGAATACCAATACGGTATGCGCGCACCGGGCCTGCTCACCACCGGCATCCTGTCACCTGATACCGGAAACCCGCCAAGTTCTAGCGCGCCGCCCGTTGTAGATCGCTCTGGTAGCGGCCGGGAGTCTGGCCGACGATGGCGGTGAACGCCTCGATGAAGCTGGTCGGGTTGGACCAGCCGCAGGCCAGCGCGGTGCTGGAGACCGACCGTCCGTCCAGCAGATGCACCAGCGCGTGCTGGATGCGCAGCAGCGTTCGCCACTGTTGGAAGCTCATGCCGAGCTCGGCTTGGAACAGGCGGCTGAGCGTGCGTTCGCTGGCGCCTGCCGTGCGTCCCAGCTCGGCCAGTGTGGCGGTGCTGCCCGGGTCGGCGTGCAGCAGGTCGGTGACGGTACGTAGCCGGTCATCGCGTGGTTCGGGCAGGTATACGAACTGTTCGGGGATGTCGGTCAGTTCGTCGATCACGATGTGGCGCAACCGTTCTCGCGCGCCGGGCTGGAACGGGCGGTCGGTGGTGAGGGCGACCAGCGCTTCCCGCAGCAAAGGAGTCACCGCGAAGACGGTCGGTCGATCCGGCAGCCTGCCGCACAATTCACGGGGCAGGTGGAGAATGCGGATCTCGGTTTCGCCGTGGGCGCGATGGCTGTGCGCGAAACCTGCCGGGGTCCAGGTGAGGCGATCCGCCGGCGATACCCAGGTGCCGAATTCGGTGGTGGTAGCGAGCACGCCGGTCGACGGGTAGAGCAGCTGTCCCTGGCGGTGCCGGTGCACGGCGACATGCGTGCCGTGACCCATCCAGCCCCGCTTCGTCGAGGTGAATTCGAGGTCGGCAGATATCTGGCGGGTTTCCGGCATCTCGCGCCAAGTTACCAGAATTGCGTTCGCGCAGAAGTTCTGGGCGAGGGTGTTATTGCGGAGCGGGTCCGTCCGGCCGTGGCGAATCGGAGTCGCCGGAGTCGTTGCTGGGTCCGATTCTGCGCGGCCTGCCTCGGCGCCGAATACCCGCGGCCGGGGAATCGTCGCGGGCTCGTTTGCGCCGCACCGCGCCGAGATCGATGACGCTTCCGTCGTGCTCCAGATCCGGCACCTGGTCGGGATCGGCCGTCCACCACCCGGTGTCTTGCTGGAGTTCCGAGCGCAGCACGGGCCTGGTCGGCGGCGCCTCGTGGATGGCGTCGCCTTCCGTGCGCCAGGTTTTGCGGGGACGCTCGCCGGGTTCTTCGGTCATGCGCCGCGGGCTGCGCGGCAGCCGGGTGAGTTTCGCTGCGCCCTGATCCGCCTCGGGGGAACCGGCCTCGGCAGCCTTGAGACCTTCCAGCTTCCTACGTAACCGTTCCACCGCATCGAATCTGTTCCCGCCGGACCCCGGCACTATCGCGTCACTCACGTCCGCATTCTCCCTCAGGACGTTTACACGTGCGCCGTCGCCCACGTGACGAGTCAACGATAACCGGCGAGATCAGCGTCATACAGGTGGGCTGCCGAGCATGGTCGTGCCGTTCAGGTGATGAGGTCGGCGAGTCTCATGATTTCGTCGAGGTCGTCATGGGCGCACGTGCACATGGCTGAACATGCCGACCGCACCGCGATCGGGGTTGCGGGATATACGGGACTGGCTCGTCCTGGCCGCGCTCGCGGATGGGAAGCAGGCGAATCAGCGGGGGCTAACGACTACTGCGGAGGCGCTGGCGGAGGAAGAGTGCTGCGCGGTCCAGGGCTTCGTCGGCCTCGTCGAGGACGCCGGCGAAGGACTGGAAGATGTGGGGGACGTCGGCGGTGATGTCCAGGATGACGTCTACGCCGGCCTCGCGGGCGCGGGTGGCCAGGCGGGTGGTGTCGTCGAGGATCATTTCGTTGGTGCCTGCTTGCAGGAGCAGCGGGGGGAAGCCGGTGAGGTCGGCGAGGATCGCGGGGCTGAGCAGGGGTTGGTTCGGGTCTTGGCCGGCCAGGTACATGGCGCCGGTGCGGTCGAGGCTTTCGCGGGTGAACAGCGGGTCGAGATCCGCTTTGGTGTCCATGCTTTCGCCGGAGCGGGTCTGGTCGAGGCCGGGGGAGAAGGCGACGACCGCGGCGGGCATGGGGAGGTCCGCGTCGCGGGCGGCGAGGCAGGCGGTGACGGCCAGTCCGCCGCCTGCGGAGTCGCCGGCGAACGCGATGGACGAGGGGTGTTCGCCGTTGTCGAGCAGGGCTCGGTAGGCGTTCAGTGTGTCGTCGATGGCGGCCGGGAACGGGTGTTCGGGGGCGAGCCGGTAGTCGAGTGAGTAGGCGCGGAATCCGGTGCGGGTCACCAGGTTTGCGGTGAGTGGCAGCGCGGTGTCGGGGGAGCCGTAGACGAATCCGCCGCCGTGGAAGTAGAGGATGGTCCCAGCGCGTGGGTTGTTGTCCGGTTCCACGAGCACGGCGGGCCGATTGCCCAATGTTGTGGTCTGAGTGCGGATTTCGGTCGGCACGTGCATCTGGGCCATCAGCGCGCGGAATCCTGCTCGGATCTCCGCGACTGTTCCGGAACCGGCGGGACGCGGCTGCCGTAGTAGTGCGTCGATCTTCGTGCGTTGCTCCCTGCTCATAATCCACCTTCCTGAGAAGTATCTTCCGGTACACTATATGCCATGGCATATAAATCTGTCGATCTGCCGAGCTTGTTCGCCGATCTCGTCCGATGCGAGACGCGGCTGTACAACGCGCTCAGCGATCGCCTGCGCGAACGGCACGGGATCGTCGCCTCGCAGTTCGAATCCCTGCGCTTCCTGCGGGATCACCCGGCGGCGCGGGTGGCGGATCTGGCCAGCGAGTTCGCCGCGGGCGTCGGGGCGATGAGTAAAGGGGTCGACCGCTTGGAGAAGCAGGGATGGGTGGTGCGGCAACCGAACCCCGCGGATCGCCGGTCGTCGGTACTGGCGTTGACCGAGGACGGTGCGCGGCTCGTGGAAGCGGCGGAGGAGACCTTTACCGAGCGGTTGACCGAATTGCTCGGCACTGCTTCTTCGTTATCGATTGTCGCGCAAACTCTTTCGCAGTTGCGGCAGGTGCTCGAGCGTGATCAGGTCGGTCTGCCCGCGGGCTGAGCGGACTTGTGGATTCGAGCGCGCGTTATCGCAGGTCGGCTGCGTATGCGCCTGGTCTGAGTCAGGTCCGGCGCATGAATGCCATGGTGTAGTAGACGTGCTGGATGTTCCGTTCGAGCACGGTGACCAGCTGCCAGCCCTGCGATTCGAGCAGTTCGATGCCGTTGACCAGGTGCACGACCGGTTCGAAGATCGCCCGCTGGAAGCCGTCGGCGTGGTACGAGTAGCCGCTCGTTTGCGGCGAACTCAAAACGAGGTTGCGGCCTGGATACGAGCTCAGGTCCACTACGCCGTTCAACACGGCGATCACGTCGAAGATGGGTCCGGGTGCGGGAGCATTCACGTTCCCATCGTCGTGCATGCCCGGCCCGCTCGGCACAATCGGGCTTGCGTCTCCCTCTAGGGGAGACAGGAGGGTTGGGGAATGGACGACGACACGCTCTTCACGATCGGGGCCCTGGCCGAATGGACCGGGTTGACGGTCAAGACGATTCGGTTCTACTCCGACAAGGGGATCGTGCCGCCGACCGAGTACAGCCCCGGCGGGTACCGGCTCTACGACGCCGACGCCGCAGCACGACTGGAACTGGTACGCACACTGCGCGAACTCGGCATCGACCTGCCCACGGTGGCGCGGGTGCTGGCGCACGAGACGTCGGTGACCGCCGTCGCCACGGCGCATGCCGACGCACTCGACGTACAGATCCGGATCCTGCGCACGCGGCGCGCGGTACTGCGAGCGGTAGCCGAACGGGGTTCCCAGCGAACGGAGATGGACCTCATGCACAACCTGATGCGCATGTCGGAGGCCGAACGGCACCGGCTGATCAACGATTTCGCCGACGCGGCGTACGGCGGCGTCGACGCGAACCCGGCCATGGTGGAGCTGGTACGCACCAGCATGCCCGAGCTGCCGGACGATCCGACGACCGAGCAGATCACGGCGTGGATGGAACTCGTCGAGTTGGTGCAGGACAACGACTTCCGCGAGGCGGTTCGGGCGATGGCCGAGTATCAGGCGCGGGAACGGGCCGATGGTGATACCACCGGCTTGCATCACGGGCTAACCGAGGCCGTTCGGACCGAAGTCGGCCAGGCGATCGCCGACGGCGTCGAAGCCGAATCCGCCGCGGCCGCTGTGGTTGTCGACGCATTGAGCGCTCGGTATGCCGAGACGTTCGGAAAGCCCGACGACTCGCGATTGCGTCGCTGGATGCTCGAGCGGCTCGAGGTCGCGAATGATCCTCGCGTGGAACGCTATTGGCGTCTGGTTTCGGCGATCAACGGCTGGCCCGAAATGCCTGATCTAGCACCAGTATTCACCTGGTTCACCGCTGCGTTGCGTGCCCATCGGGGTGGCTGAATCATCCGGTACTCGCTTGGTGGGGCAGCGTAAGCCACGCGGAAGGTGTGGCAGCGGCACGGAATTCCCGCCGGGTGCGGAGCGCCTGGTCGAGCCGTTCGGGTTCTGGCGGCAGTGCTTCAGGCGCTGCCGCCGGATCGACGTGGCCTCCGTGTACTCGTCGAAGAGCTTGTGCGGCAACGTCGGTCTTGTGGCCGAGGCCTGCAACGTCGAGCCGGTTACGGATTCTTGTGGGGGAGGGTCGGGGTGATTCGGGTGTTGCGGACGTGTTCGTAGACGACGGAGGTGCGGACGTCGGCTACTTCGGGGCGTTCGGTGAGTTTGTCGATGACGAAGGCGTAGAGGCTGTCGTTGTCGGGGACGGCGACGTGGATCAGGAAGTCCTCGGTGCCGGTGGTGACGAAGACGCCGAGTGTGTCGGGGAGGCTGCAGACCCATTGGCGGAAGCCTTCGATCATGCGCCGGGAGGGGGGTCTGATCCGGACGGCGATCAGTGCCTGCACCGGGCGGCCGATGGCGGGGAGGTCGACATCGAGCAGCGCGCCGCGGATCACTCCGCGCCGGCTCAGGCCGCGGGTGCGTTCGAGCGCGGTGGTGGGGGAGACGCCGACCGCGGCGGCGATGTCGCGATTGGTGCGCCGTGCATCCGACTGCAATTCCCGCAGGATCGCCTTATCAAGTTCGTCCATGTCCACCGAAACACTCCTCGAGCCGAACTAAATACGGAGATGATTGCAGCTCATTGAACCATTGCGTACCTTCCATCGAATCAGCCGTATGAAGTTGGGAAGGTGTGGCGAATGTCGGATCAAGCGAACACAGCGGTGGGTTTCGCACCGGAGGAGGTCAGGATCGATGAACCGACTCGCGCGGCCCGCCTGAAGTGGGTGGTGATCGTCGACGCGGACCTGCCGCCGGGACGGGCGATCAACGCGGCGGTATGCGTCGCGGCGGCGACCGGTGCGGCGGTCTCCGGTTTGCTCGGACCCGACGGGAAAGACGGTGCCGGCCAAGTACATCCCGGTCTGCCGTGGGCGGGGTGCACCATCTTGGCCGCCGGGAGCGCCGAACTCCGCGCGCTGCGCGATCGAGCCGCCGCGGGTGACGGCACATTCGTCGTCGACATGCCGAGCCAGGCCCAGCACACCCGCGTGTACGGCGAATACCTGGACGCACTCGCCAACGCCGAACAAGAGCGCATGGAGTACTACGCGGTCGGGATCATCGGACCGCGAAACCGCATCGACAAACTCGTCAAGAAGCTTCCGCTGGCCGCATAACTCGCCTCCGCCACACCGACCTGCTGATCCTCGTCGCACGTGTCGGTGGGTATCGGTAGCGTCTGGTGCTGTGGAAACAGGGGAACGTATCCAAGAGCTCGCGGAGCGCATCGTGGCGCTGCGCGACGCCTACTACCAGGGCTCGCCGTTGGTCGCCGACGCGGACTACGACGCGATCGAGGACGAGCTGCGCGGTTTGATCGAGGCGCATCCGGACCTCGCGCCCGATCCGAATCCGCTGGAGCAGGTCGGTGCGCCCGCGGTGCTGCACGCGCCGATCCGGCATGCGCGGCCGATGTTGTCGCTGGAGAAGGCGACCAAGCCGGAGCAGGTCGAGGCGTTCTTCAACCGCTTCCCCGGACAGTCGGTGGTGGTGATGCCGAAGCTCGACGGCCTGTCCCTGTCTCTGGTTTTCGAGGACGGACGGCTGGTGCGAGCCGTGACCCGCGGTGACGGCACCACCGGTGACGACGTGACCATGCTGGTGCGCGCGCTGGTCGACGGCGTTCCGGACCGTATCGATGTCCCCGGGCGGGTGGAGGTGCGCGGTGAGGCGGTGATGCTGCGATCGACGTTCGTCGCCTACAACACCGCGCATCCGGACAAGCCGCTGATCAACCCGCGCAACGCCGCGGCGGGCACGCTGCGGGCGAAGGATCCGGCCACGGTCGCCGAACGGCGCTTGCAGTTCTTCGGATTCGACTTGGACGCCGCCGACGATCACGCTGCCGACGATCTGGAAGAGGGCCTGCGGGCGCTCGGGATCGCGGGCGCGCAGATGCGGCACTGCGCCGACGCCGCGCAGGCGCAGGCGGCGATCACCGCGATCGAGCAGGGCCGCAACGACTTGGACTACGACCTCGACGGCGCGGTGCTGCGCCTCGCCGACCGAGAGGCCTACGCGGCGGCCGGAACTCGCTCGAACTCCCCGCGCGGCGCACTGGCGTTCAAGTTCGCCGCCGAGGAGAAGACCACGCTGCTGCGTGAGGTGATCTGGGACGTCGGCAAGACCGGCAAGATCGTGCCGGTCGCCTGGCTGGAGCCGGTGTTCGTCGGCGGCACCACGGTCACCAAGGCGACGCTGGCCAACCAAGAGGTGATCAAGGCGCGCGACATCAAGGTCGGCGACACCGTGCTGGTGCGCCGCGCCGGCGACGTGATCCCGTTCGTGGCCGGCGTCCTCGATGCCGCCAAACGCACGGGCGAGGAGCGCGAGATCGTGTCGCCCACCGTCTGTCCGTCGTGCGAGCAGCCGGTGACCGAGCAGGGCAACAGCCGAGAACTGTTCTGCACCAACGTTTCCTGCCCCGCGCAGACGGTGCGCAGGCTGATCCACTGGGCGTCGCGGTCGGCGGCCGATATCGACGCCATCGGTGGCGTGTGGATCGAACGCCTTGCCGAGGCGGGCATTCTGGAGAACCCCTCGGACTTCTACACGCTCACCAAGGAACGCCTGCTCGAGTTCGACCGCATCGGCGAGATCTCCGCCGCCCGGATGATCGAGTCGATCGATGCGAGCCGTCAGGTCGGCCTGCGCCGCGCGCTGATCGGGTTGGCCATCCCGATGGCTTCGGACGGAACCGCCGCCCGCCTGGCCCGCGCCGGATTCGGCTCCCTCGAAGAGGTCGCCGACGCGGGGGAGGAGCGACTCGTCGCGGTCGACGATATCGGCGCGAAGGTCGCTGCCTCCCTGATCGCGCACCTCACTCGCCTGCGCCCGGAGCTCGAGCGGTTGCGCGCGGCGGGTGTCTCTCTGGACGTGCGCGCCGAAGACCTGCCGCCGGTCGTCGCGGCCGGTGCGCCCCTGGCCGGCAAGACCGTAGTGATCACCGGTGCGATCAGCGACCCACGCTCCGGCGAGAAGGTCGCCCGCCCGACCTTCCAGCGCCTGTGCGAAAAGGCCGGCGCGACAGCGGCTTCCTCGGTCTCGGCGAACACCGACATGCTGATCACCGGTGCCGGAGTCGGTGACAGCAAGTTGACCAAAGCGGAGAAACTCGGCGTCGAGGTCATCGATCAAGGCGAGATCTGGACCCTGCTGATCGCCGCCAACATCGTCTGACCGCGGCGACTGCTCAGGCGGTCTCGGCCTGAAGGGCGGGCCCGAGGAGTAGTCCACCGTCGATGACGTACTCCGACCCTGTGACGAACGACGCCTCCGAGGACGTGAGGAACAGGAGAAGCCGGGTGACGTCGGTCGGCTCGCCGAGCCGGGGGATGGCGAACGGCTCGGGTGAGTAGAAGTCGGAGATTGGCGCGGTGGCGCCGGCTGCTGGTTCGTGGATGAAGGGGGTCGCGATCACGCCGGGGTGGATGGTGTTCACCCGGATGTGGTCGCGGCCGAGCTCGAGTGCTGCGGTTCGGGTGAGGCCGCGCACGGCCCACTTGCTGGCGACGTACGGCGCGTAGTGCGCCGTGCCGCCCAGACCCATGATCGAGGCGATGTTGACGATGGCTCCCCCTCCGGCGCGGCGCAGAGCGGGGGCCGCGACCTTGATGCCGAGGAATGTCCCGGTGAGATTGACGTCGAGGATGCGCGACCACGTTGCCTGGTCCGTGTATTCGATTGTGGCAGGCGGGTTCTGCACGCCCGCGTTGTTGACGAGCACGTTCAGGGCGCCGAAGGCACTTTCGGCGAATTGCACACCGGCGGACCACGAGCTCTCGTCGGTGACGTCGAGGCGGACGAAGCGAGCGCGGGTCCCGAGCTCGTCGGCCAGCGCGGCGCCGCGTTCGGCGTCGATGCCCCCGATCACCACGTTCGCTCCCTCCGCGTGAAAGGCGCGCACGTGGCTCGAGCCCTGGCCGCCGGCCCCACCGGTCACGAGCACGGTCTGGTTGTCGAAACGGGACATCAGATGTTCCTCCGGTACATGGATGAATGACCGGGATCATCAGTGATGAACGGCGGCCAGTGGTGAGCCGGTCGACTCACCATCGCTCCGACAGTAGGTCGGCGGCGATGGTGAGTCAAGCCACTCATCTCGTATGCTTGGCCCATGAACAGTGTCGTGACGACGTATCACCAGCGCGTTGCCCAGGAGAAGCGCGCGCTGATCGTGACGGCCGCGACCGAACTGTTTCTCGAGTTGGGCTACGACCGGACGTCGCTGGCGCGGATCGCGGAGCGCTCGGGCGTTTCGCGGGCCACCTTGTTCAAGCAGTTTCCGACCAAAGCGGCCCTGTTCGACGCCATCGTGACCGAGTCCTGGTCGACCGCCGACGACGACGATCCGCCGCCGGCCGGCAACGTCGTCGACGGGCTCGGCATCATCGGTCGCCGTTACGCCGAGCTGTTAGGCCGTGCCCAGATGACCGACCTTTTCCGGATCGTCATCGCCGAGCTGCCGCGGTTCCCCGAGCTGGCCCAAGCCCAGTTCTCGAACGGGAAGATGCCTTACTTCGAATCCGTACGCAGCTACCTCTTGGCCGAGCACGCCGCGGGTACGGTGCGGGTCGAGGACGCGGAGCTTGCGGCCACCCAGTTCCTGGGCATGATCTCCAACTACGTCTTCTGGCCTGCCCTCCTGGTGCCGGGCTGGAAGGTCAGCGCCGAACGCGTCGCTCAGGTAGTCGACGAGGCTGTTCGCACCATCGCCGCCCGGTACGCTGTGATCGGACCAGGGGAGTCCACCGACGAGTGAGTCCGCAACCGGATCACGCGGAGGGCGTGAGCGCAATCCGGCCGAAAACCTCGCTTGCTTCGACCTTTTGGTGGGCCAGCGCAGCCTCCTCCAGCGGGAGCACCTCGTGCACCACCGCTTCCAACTCACCACGACCGGCGGCAGCGAACAATTCAGCGGTCCCTGCGCGTTGATCGGCGACGGGCACGGTGTCGGCGCTGAAAGTGATGAACGACAGGGACTTCCGGAACGCCGCGATCATCGGCATCGCGAAGTCCGGCGCCGGGAACCCCGCCATCGCGCCGACCACGACCATCCGCCCGTTCGGCGCGAGCTTGGTGAAGAACGAGGGCAGGTCGGCACCGGCCACAATGTCGAAGATGATGTCGTATGCCGCCGGAGCGTCCTCGTCGCCTGCGCCGGCGCGGTCGAGCACGTGCGTCGCGCCGAGCTTGCGCAGCCGAGCGCCGCGCTCGGCCGACGACGTGGTCACCGCGACCGCCGAGGCGCCACCCCGGACCGCGAGTTGTACCGCCATGACGCCGATCCCGCCGGCCGCGCCGCGCACCAGCACCGACTCGCCGCCGGCGAAATGGCCGTGGCGCAACGCGAAGTGGGCCACCACGCCGGAACTGCCGAGCGTCACCGCGTCGACGGCCGACAGGCTGTCCGGCAACGGAACGAGCGCCGTCTCCGCGACAACGGCCCGTTCGGCGTAACCACCGGTCCCGTCGGTCAATGCCCACACCCGCCGACCGACCCACGCGGCGTCGACGCCCTCGCCGACCGCGGTCACCACGCCTGCGACTTCGCTGCCGGCGATATGACCGGCGGTCTCGCCGTACGCGGCCAGTGTGCCGCTGCGCCGCAGCACATCGACACCGCCGACACCGATCGCCTCCGTGGCGATCAGCGCCTGCCCGGCGGCGGGCCTCGGGTCGGGAAGGTCGACGACCGTGAGAACCTCAGGGCCGCCGTATGTTTGGACCTGCACTGCCTTCACTGATATCTCCGTTTTCTGTTCGATCGACCATCGGACCGTAACGGACGCCCCCGTCCGTTTAGCTAAAGTGAGAGCGGTGACCCCTCGTTTGTCTCACACTCTGCGTGCCGACGCGCAGGACAACCGCGAACGCATCCTCGACGCGGCCCGCGCGGTATTCGTCGCCGAGGGACTGAACGTGCCGATGCGCGCGATCGCCCGCCGCGCCGAGGTCGGTCCCGCCACCCTCTACCGGCATTTCCCGACCAAGGAGCTGCTGGTCACCGAGGCGTTCACCGACCAGATGCGCGCTTGCCAGACCATCGTGAACGAAGGGCTCGCCGACCCGGATCCGTGGCACGGCCTCTGCGTCGCGGTCGAGCGACTCTGCGAACTGCAAGCCCAGGACAAAGGTATTACCGCGGCATTCATGTCCACCTTTCCGCACGCGATGGACTTCGCCACGATTCGCGCGGCGTCGCTGACCGGCGCGGCCGAACTGATCCGCCGCGCCAAGGCCACCGGCCGCTTGCGTCCCGACGTCGTGCTGGACGACTTCCTGCTCACGATCATGGCCAACAGCGGCATTCAAGCGGCGACCCCGGCCGCCCGCACCGCGGCCTCGCGACGTTTCGCCGCGCTGATGATCCGGGCGTTCCAAACCTCGTCCGAGTCCGCGCCCTTACCACCTGTGCCCCGGCTGATGCCGTTTACCTGGCCGGATCACTGATGAGATGGTGGTAGGCGGTGTCGAGCGGAATGTCGACCGCGTACCAGGCCGCGGGGCGCTCGTTGTCGTGCGGACACCAGGCGGCCGCGATGCACAGCCGGGCCACCTGCGTGGAGTTGAGGCCGGGCAGGTGCCAGCCGATTCGGGCCGGATCGTCATAGCGCACACCGTATTCGGCGGCTTCGTCGTCGCTGGTCGGCAGCAGGCGGGCCCAGCTGGTCGGCATCAGCCGGCCGTCGGCGGCCTGCAGGGAGAGCAGTTCGGAATCCGGGCCGCCGATCGAGACCATGAAGTCCTCGTTCTCGATGCTCACCGCGGCGAGGCATTCGCCGGAATCGCGGCCGCCGTAGGCATTGCCGGGGATGTCGGTCAGCTCGGCCGAGATCACCAGCCGGGGCAGCTTAGCTCGCGACTGCACCTGCCAGATGCCGGCCCACACCGGGACCGGCGCGCCGCCGTCCCAGGCCGGTACGTCGATGCTGCCGATCAGCAGATCGACCGCCGCGTCGCGATGCCGCCACTGGTGCAGATGCGAGCCGTTCGGCAAGCGCCACAAGGTATCCGACTCGGTCGCCAGCACGTCGGATCCGAGGGTGACGGAGAAGCCGATCGTGCCGAGGGGGGTGTCGATCACAGCTGGGCGACGGTCTGCCTGGGCCAGGTGGTCGGTAGGGAGCATGCGCCCATCATGCAGGGTGGTATTCGCGGGGAAATGACGGACCGGGCTCTTGCTGGCGGCCTGTTCTGCCGGTCGGCAGGATGGCAGCCATGACTGCCATTCCCGAGAAGTCTGCCGCGGCCGTGGAAAACGACTACGACAGCTTCGCCGAGGGGTACACAGCCGAGACCGAAACCAACCTGATCAACGGCTATTACGCGCGGCCGGCGATCGTGGACCTGGCGGGGGAGGTGGCTGGCCGGCGGATCCTCGACGCAGGCTGTGGCTCCGGTCCGATCTTCGCGACGCTGCGCGAGCGGGGCGCCCTCGTGACCGGCTTCGATGCCAGCGCCAAGATGGTGGAGCTGGCCCGGCAGCGGCTCGGGGTCGACGCGGACCTGCGTGTCGCCGCCATCGGCAGCCCGCTGCCATTTCCCGACGGCGAGTTCGACGACGCCATCGCATCCCTTGTTCTGCACTACCTGGAGGACTGGACCGCGCCACTGGCCGAGCTGCGCCGCGTGCTGAAACCCGGTGGCCGGCTGATCATCTCCGTCAATCACCCCTTCATCTACAAGTTGATCAATCCGGCCGCCGACTATTTCGCGACCACCAAGCACTCCGAGGAATACACCTTCGACGGTCAGCAGGCTGTCCTCACCTACTGGCACCGCCCCCTGCACGCAATGACCGACGCCTTCGTGGCAGCCGGTTTCCGCACAACCGTCATCAGCGAACCACCCCCGGCCCAGGGTGCCCGCGAACTGTTCCCCGACATGGTCGGCAAATCCCCATCGGGAGCGTTCCTGAGCTTCCTGTTCTTCGTCCTGGAGGCCGTCGAAGAATCCTGAACCCATTGCGCCACAAGTACTACTGATCGTAGTATTGGGCGATCGCAGGGGAGGGCTTACGTGGAAACCATCACCATCGAACGATTCATCGCGGCACCGGTCGGGGAGGTCTTCGAGTGGCTCGCTGATGCGCGCAATTATCCGCGGGCGACGTGGGTTGTCTTGCGTCAAAGGTTGGTTGCGCCAGGCGAAGGCGCGTTCTACGGGCGTGGCGCGGTTCGGCAGTTGGTCTGGGTGGTGGGGTGGTTTCGGGAGCGGATCACCTCGTACGACCCGCCGCATGAGTTCGGTTATCTGGTCGAGCGGAGTTTTCCGCCGTCGCGTCACGAGGGTGGGAAGTTGACCTTCACCGAGGTGGCCGGCGGGACGCGAGTGGAGTGGACGACGACCGCCGAGGTGCGACTTCCGTTCGCGGCGGCCATTACTCGTGCCTTGGTCCGTCCCGGGGTGACCTACATCTTCGGCAAGGTGCTGGATGCTGCAGCAGCGGAACTGGCGAAAGCTCCTGCGTGAGTGCGGAATTCGATGCGGTCGTCGGTGTAGAGCAGGGTGCTGAGGTGCTACGAGAGTGATCGTTCTGGTTCGGGAGTCAGCGATGCTACCGGTCGAGTGAGCATGGCGATGCCGTGCAAGATGGCCCAGATCAGCACCGGGAATGCCGCGAGACGCTCCCACAACCCGAACATCTCCGCGCCGCCGACCTTGGCCATCGTCGCGACGAAACTGGCAATCGCAATGACTCCCAACGCGATTCCGATTCGTCCGAGGGCAGGCGTCCGGCCGTCGGCGATCATTGCCGCCGCAGTGAGCACGACGGCTACCGCGCCGCCCGCGATGGCGACGATCGCGCCGATGGTGTGCGGGGCGATCCTGGTGTCTTCGGGATTGAAACCGACCATCACCAGCCCGATGCCGGCCGCGGCATACAGCGCGAATCCCACGCGCGCCAGCCGGTTCCGCCCGTAGATCCGCGCCGCCAGCAGCGCACCGACGGCCAGGCACAGGCCGCTGAGAATCCAGGAAATATTGGCCAAGACATGCCACGGCGAACAGACCCAGGTATCAACGTGTTCGCTCTGAAAACAGGTATCCGCCCCCAGATCGCTGATCGCATTGCGCGTCCAGCTATATGGCGTGGTCCACCGCGATTGGACCACGACCAATATGACGAAATACTGCACGGTCGACACCCACGCCAGACCGGCGATCGAAGCGATCCGTGAATTACTCACCATGTCCCTTTCCTTCGAGCACAGCCCTACCCTGACGATGCGATATCGAATACAGCCTGATCGAGCGCGCCGGCGATCGAACTCGGCTTCCCGCACGACGTGCTCGCCCGCGCCACCACCCTCGCCTTGACTAGGGGATCGAGGCCCGTCCCTGTCGCGGGTAGGGCAGTCAGTTGCGCTTCAAGCTGCCGACGCTGAGCGATCCCCGCACCGGAGTGCGGACCTCGTTCTCCACCTCACGGACGTAATCGGCGGGATCCTTGTCCACGGGCTGCACCCCGGCATAGTTGCGGGCCTCGAAGGCGGCGAACTCGACGGCCAGCTTATGGCGGCGCGGCAGCCCGGCCAGGCGGCGGAAGTCGGTGAGGCCCTCGCGTTCCTCCTCGGCCATGTGATCGCTGTTGGCCAGATTCGCTGCCGCGACGGCGGCGTACCAATCGTCGGTGCCGACCCGATGGCGCGCCACCTCGGCGATCGCGTCCCGGATCTCGTTGTGGTCGTGGATGGCGTCGAGGGTCTCGTCCTCCACCGTGTCCTTGCGCCGCGCCGCGATACCTACCTGGAGCAGCGCGGGGTAGAAGATCTCCTCCTCCGCGAGTGCGTGCAGCTCGAGGAAGGACGCCAGCCTGCCCCAGATCGCGGACAGCACTTCGGTTTCGGCGCGATCGATCTGCTCCAGGATGGCGAACAGGCGCCGCTGCTCATGGTGATCATCGAGAATCAGCTCGGCAATGTCCACAATTCCTCCCTGATGCTTCAGGTGGGCAGGCGGTTGGTCGCAGACCTCAGAGGACCGACGATAGCGCACCGGCATGAGCTGCCGGGTCGTGTGCGGGTTGATCGGGGAGTTATGTTGCCGGTTCCGCGAGTTTTCGCAGGGCGCGTTCGGAGCCGGGTTCGGCTTGGTAGATCCACAGTTGCAGCTCGGGATGGTCGGGGAGGGTCAGCACATGCTGGTGGAGTGTGAGGCGGCCGGCGCTCCGATGGTGAAAGTGCTTGACCGCGCTGCCTTTTCGGTGAATATCGTGGCGGGCCCACAGCTGACGGAACTTGTCGCTGCGCAATGACAGTTCGCCGATGAGTTCGATCAGCTGCGGCGGGTGCGGTTGTGGTCCGGCGGCGGCCCGCAGCGTCGCGACGGTGCATCGGGCGAGTTGGTCGGGGTCTTCGACGAAGTGGGTTATCTCGTCGTCGAGGAAAGCCATTCGGGCCAGGTTGTCCCGTAGCGGTAGTCCGTCGTAGAGGGCATCGGCGGGCTGATTGCGGGCGGTGACGTCCAGCCAGGGGGTGACGAGCATCGCCGGGGTGGTGATCTGCTGTAGCAGGTTGGCGAGGGTATCTCCGAGGTGCTGATCCACCCGCCCCGCGGGTGCGCTGGGAGCAGTCAGGGAACGTAGATAGGTGTGGGCGTCGTAGTCGAGTTGCAGTACTCGGGCCAACGCGTCCAGAACCTGCGTCGAGGGATGTTTCTCGCGACCTTGCTCCAGGTGAGCATAATAATCGGTGCTGACGCCGGCCAGCATTGCGAGTTCTTCCCGGCGTAGGCCTGGGACCTGCCGGGCCGCGCCGGGGACGAGTCCGACCTGCTCCGGGCGCACGAGCGCGCGCCGCGCTCGCAGGAATTCGGCCAGGGCACCTGGGTTCGTCGCCACCGTGTCCAGATTACGGTCGCGGGCTGGTTCGGGGTGGGTGCGTCAGCACTACCCGGTGTGCGCGGACCGCTCCTACCGTCGGCCATCGAGAGACGGCACCTGCCGTCGCGGAGGGAGATCGATGTTCGTGGTGACCGGAGCGACCGGACGTACCGGGCGGGTGGTGGTCGAGGAGTTACTTCGGGCGGGCCGCACGGTGCGCGCGATCGGACGCAACCGCGCAGGGTTGGCATCGCTGGAAGCTGTTGGAGCGCAGGCGTTCACGGCCGAGCCGACCGGCCGTGCGGCACTCGCCGACGCGTTCGCCGGTGCCGAGGGTGTCTACGTGATGGTCCAGCCGAACTATATTCCGGACAGCCCGGACTTCCTGGCGCATCAACGCGCCATCGCCGATGCGATGACCACGGCACTGGCAACCGCCGGAGTCAGGCGAGTAGTGACCTTGAGTAGTTGGGGTGCGGACAAACCCGCCGGCACCGGGCCGGTTGCTGGACTGCACTACCTCGAGCAGCGGATCGACACCCTGGATGCCGTGGTGACGCACCTGCGGGCAGGCTACTTCATGGAGAACCTGCTCGGCCAAATCGAGAACATCCGGGCCGGTGTCGTCGCCGCGCCGTTCGATCCCGATATCGCCATGCCTTTCATCAACACGGCCGATATCGGCCGCGCCGCCGCGCATAGCCTGCTCACCCCGACCCCCGCCTTGGACGTGCTCGAGCTGCACGGTGAACGCGACCTGAGCATGGCCGACGTCACCGAGGTCATCGGCAGGATCGCCGATCTGCCGGAACTGCGCTATGTGCAGCAGTCGATCGACGAATTCGCGGCGACTCAGCGCCGCGCCGGAGTGTCGGAGAATGTCACCGGTCTCATGGTCGAGGTGGCGCACGCGATCAACTCGCGGCACACCGCGACGCTGCAAGCACGCTCACCACGCACCACTACCCCGACCAGTATCGAGTCGTTCGTAGCCGAAATGCTTGTGCCGCAACTGCATACGGAACTTGCAACAGGCTGACGGTGGGGATCACGGCAGAACCGGGCGCGACCGACGGCGGGCGCGGTCCTAGCCCGCCTTCTACGTGCGCCGGACACCCAGAGCCTGCGCGGGCCGCTTCAAACGCCTGATGACCAGCGCCGCCGGGTCCACGCAAGCGCGGTGTACGTGTCATGACAGCGCCCGATGTGAGCCTGAGGACGTGCATCAGGAAGAACTAGCAGGAGCCATCACGTCCACTCCGGTCACGATCATCGGTGCGGGACTCGCCGGCCTCACCTTGGCCCGGGTTCTGCACGTCCACGGCATCCCGGCCACCGTCTATGAGGCGGAGGCCGCCCCGACCGCGCGGACTCAGGGCGGCATGCTCGACATTCATGAATACAACGGTCAGCTCGCCATCGAGGCGGCCGGGCTCATGGACGAGTTCCGCAGCCTGGCTCTGGCTGGTCACCAGGCGACGCGGATCCTTGACCCGCAGGGAACTGTCTTGTGGGACAAGGCCGATGACGGCACGGGTGGCCGTCCCGAGGTACAGCGCGGCGAGCTGCGCCGGATGCTGCTCGACTCACTCCCGCCCGAAACCGTCCGCTGGGGTCATAAAGTCAGCAGTGTTCGCAGCTTGGGAGAGGGCTGTCACGAGGTGACGTTCGCCAACGGCAGCACGATCAGCACCGGTCTACTGGTCGGCGCCGACGGCGCGTGGTCGCGCATCCGCCCGCTGCTGTCCGATGCCGTCCCCGAGTACACCGGCGAATCCTTCGTCGAGACTTGGCTTTACGCGAGCGACGACTGGCACCCCGCCGCCGCGAAGGCGGTCGGCGCCGGGTCGTTGATCGCGACCACACCGGACCGATCGATCAACGCTCAACGCGAACGCGGCGGGACCCTGCACACCTACGTGATCCTGACCAGGCCGCAAGACTGGTTCGCCACAATAGATTTCACCGACCCCGACGCGGCCACCGCCCGCATCGCGCGCGAATTCGACGACTGGGCACCAGAACTCACCGCCCTGATCACCGAAACCGACACCCCACCCGTGCTACGCCCCAGCTTCACCCTGCCGATAGGACACCGCTGGGACCGGCATCCAGGCGCAACCCTCATCGGCGACGCCGCCCACCTCATGCCCCCCGACGGCGAAGGCGCCAACAACGCGATGCTCGACGGCGCCGAACTCGGCAACGCCCTCGCCACACACCCCACCGACCCCGAAACCGCCCTCGCCGAATTCGAACAGTCGATGTTCACTCGCACCACCACCCCCACCAACGGCGCCGAATTCATCGAACACCTCTTCGGCGACAACCCACCTCAGAAACTGCTCGACCTGTTCATCGGCCCCGACCCGAAGTTGCCGTAGTGATTGAAAGCGAGGTTCGGGGGTAGTGCCGTGGGATGAGGGCCCGCCGGTGTTGCCGGGATCCCGACATCGATCGATCGGTGCATTCCGCAGGGGAAGGAACGGACTCAATGACAGATACCCTCGTCGATCTCACCCCAGACGGTCGGGTTGCGCGACCCGCTGCTCGGCTGCCCGCGCGCAACGGTCGTGGCACGAGTGCCGCGAGTGTTTGGCGTGACGCCAAAACCGTTCTGGTGACGCGGGTTACCGGGCCGCGGCAGCTCACCGCGGTGCCGCGGCTGGTCATTCCGGTCGGCGATATCCAGCTTGCCTTCCGCGTGTCGTCGCGGTCGGACGAAGCCGAGGAATTGGCGCGGGACGGGCGGGTGCTGGTCCAGCCCGGCGACCGGCGCGGCAACCCTGCGCTCGGCTCGCACCAGTGCCAAGGCCAAGCCCAGTTGGTGACCGCGGGATCGCTGCTGCCCCATGTGGAGTCGGAGATCGCGGCGAAGTACCGGTGGCGAATTCCGGTGGCGCGCTTCGCCCATCGCCTCGGCCACCGGGATGCCCCCTACGCGGATGTCGTGGTGCTGGTGACCGTGGCCGAACCCAGCCCGACACCCATGCTGCCGCGCTGAGAACGTTCGGCTCGGTCAGCTGGGGCGGTGCAGCGGGCCGCCGGGGCGTAGTACTCGTCAGGACTCGGCGGCGGTCGCTGCCTTCATGTCGATGTTCAGGTGGTGCAACATCAATGCCTAGAGCACCCGGTCGAACTCGTCGTCGGGGTAGGGCAACTCCAGGGAGTAGCCGATATCGAAGCGGATCGGACCACGGCATGGTGCTACGACCGCGCTTTGAGCATGGTGTGTCGGACCGCCAGACCGGCGCGGCGGCAACCCATCATGAAGGCATGGCGAATGACGAGATCCCCCAGCCGACGGACGCCGAGATCGCGGCCGCACTACGCCCCATCTACGAACCGACGCGTGAACGTGCGCGCATGGCCGAGATCGCCGAACGCCTGCGCCACACCACCGACCCGGACGAACTCGCCGAGCGGAATCGTGCCGGCGCCCGGCTGGCCGTGCTGGACCGCCAGATCTGCGTCATGTCGCGGGATGCGCTCGACCGAATCGGGTTGTGGCATGCGGCCGGGATGATCGACGCGGCGCTCGAGGCGGCCGACGACGCGCAGCGCGACGCCGACGAGGTGTTGCCGGGCTCCGACTGAACCTGCCTTGTCACCTTTCGGCCCGGGAAATGGTCATGGCGGTATGGCAATTGCGCACACCTGGCCCGGATGGGTCGCGACCGGTTTCCTGTGGTTCCTCGCCTTCGAATTCATGATGGGCGCAGCGACCAAATTCTGGCCTGGGCCAACGTTTTTCGGCCCGGCGTACGCGATCAAGTTCGCGGACTGGGGCTGGCCCAGCTGGTTCCGGTTCGTCGTCGGCGGGATCGAGGGCATGTGCGCTCTGCTGCTGGCGATTCCGTATCCCGAGGCGCGATTCCTCGGTGCCGCGGTGCTGATCCTGGTGCTGACCGGCGCCGTGGTCACGCACATCATCAACCACCACGGGGCCAAGGAAAGCTGCGCGGCGCCGGTGCATTTGATCATCATGGTCGTGGTCGCGCTGGCCACTTGGCCGACGCAGTGGATGGACGTGCTTCGCCCCGGTCAGTGGTCGTAGCCGCGGGTTCCGGCAGCTCGTCGACCGCAGTGGATCGTGCCGACCGTGTGCCATGGGTCGTTACAGTCGTCGACGACGCCCTCGAGCATCCGTACCCGACTTTCGCTGGAAAGCTGGCACATGACCGCCGAATTGCGTGACCTCACTGTCCATATCGACACCGGCCGATGGAGCGCGACGGTGCTCACCGCGGTCGATCTGGTTGTGCCGCGCGGCCAGATCACGGCCGTGCTCGGCGAGCCGGGTGCCGGGAAGACGATGGTCGCCCGGGCGCTTACGGGACGGTTGCCTGCTACCGCGCGGCATCGAGGGCAGGTTCTGGTCAACGGTGAGGTTGTCGATGATCGGCAGTGGTCGCTGCTGCGCGGGAGCGTTGTCGGTTACGTGCCGCAGGAGGGCGTGACCGCGTTCGAACCGGAAACAACGGTCGGCACCCAGCTGCGGGCGCTGGAGTTGCACGATCGAGCGTGGAGTATCGAGCGAGCCTGTGCCGCAGCGCATTACCCGGCCTACGCCCTGGACCTGCTCCCGCAGCAGAATTCCGGTGGCCAGATCCAGCGCGCCGCACTCGCCGCGGCCCTGCTGCCCGCACCGCCGGTCCTCATCGCGGACGGACCCACCAACTCCCTCGATCTGGAAACCGCATATGCGGTATGGAAGTCGTTGCGCGACTACGCGGATTCCGGTGCCGCCGTACTGGTGATCAGCAACGAGATACGGATGCTGACCGCCGGCGGCCTCGCCGACCGAATGGTGATCATTCGCGAAGGTCGGATCCTCGCCGCGGGCTCGGCCGTGCAACTGTCCGAGTCGGCCGACGGTTACGTGCGCGCACTGCTCGAGTCGAGCTCACAGAGCTGAATACCGCTCGGCCATAACATGATCCGGCAACACCCGGCAACCCCTGAATAGCACCGGCACGCGTGGCGCGGGTGAAACCTTGCGGAACCGAATGGCAAGTGTAAAAATCTATTGGATCCTGGATCCAATTTACAAATCGGTTGGTATGCAGGGCAATCCGACCACCCCCGTCCCGACGTTGAACACTGCGTTGAGGCGTGACCGAAGGGGGGAACCTGTGGACATCGACGCTTTTCTGTCCGAACCAGGGCGTAGCGACGCAACCAACGACGTTCGAAAGCTGATCGACAAGCTCGACATTCAGTACATCTACGTGCAATTCGTGTCGGTCACCGGCCGGGTCGTCGGCAAAGGCATGCCCGCCTCGAGATGGGAAGACCTGGCCGCCCGCGGCGTCCAGATGGTGTATGGGGCGGTGGCCAATGTCGCCACCGACCGGCGCGGCCGCTACCTGGGTTACGGCCCCGAGGCCTCGGAGCTGATCGCGATACCGGAACCGGAGACGTTCGCCCAACTGCCCTGGGACGGCCGGGTCGCGCGGGTGTTCGCCCGGCTGTTCCGCAACCGGGAGGAGGACGAAAACCCCGGCGCCGCACTGTCTTCGGACTGCCGCGGCAACCTGGCCCAGCAGCACGCGGCCTTCGCCGACCGGCACGACATGCGACTGCGGGTCGGCACCGAACCCGAGATGATGTGGCTGCGCCGCAACGCCGACAACGAACTGGTCGGCGTGTCCAAACCGTACTGCTACCACGTGGATCAGCTCGAAGAGCTGCGCGACATCAGCATGCGCGTGCTGACCTACGGCCGGGCACTGGGATTGGACATGATCCAGGGCGATCACGAGGACGCACCGGGCCAGCTCGAGTTGAATTTCCGGTTCGACGACCCGCTGCGCAATGCCGACCGGCTGATCACCTATCGGCAGATCTGCCGTCAGGTCGCGCGGGAATTCGGCGTGATCGCCTGTTTCATGACCAAGCCGTTCCCCGGTCTGTCGGCGTCGGGTTGCCATCACAACCTGTCGCTCTGGCGCGGTGGCGACGACGAGACGGTCCCGATGGAAACCGAGACCACCGTGCCCGGCGTGCGGCACTATCGCACCGGTGGGGTGAACCTGCTGACCGAAGACCGTGCTGCGGGTGCAAATCCGTTGCAGCTCAACGATATCGGCCGCCGAATGGTGGGCGGGGTGGTCACCCATCTGCCCGCGCTCACCGCGCTGGCCGCCTCGACGGTGCATTCCTACCGTCGCCTGTGGGACACCGGGTTCTGGGCGCCGCTGACCGCGGGCTGGGGTTTCCAGAATCGGACCTCCGCGGTCCGGGTGTCGGCGCCCGACCGGGTCGAGTACCGCACGGCCGATTCGATGGTCAACCCGTACCTGATGGCCGCGGGCCTGCTCGCCGCGATGGACGACGGCCTGACCGGCAACCTGGATCCGGGCCCACCGTCGAGCGCCAACAGCTACGACAGCACGCCGGACCCGCGACCGACGCTGCCGATGAATCTCGGTGCGGCACTGACGGCATTGGACCGGGACGAGGTGCTGCGCGCGGCGCTGCCCGGCGACATGTACCGCGTCTACACCGCGCACAAACGCGACGAATGGGAACGATTTCTGGCCACGACCAGCGAGTGGGATTTCGACTTCTATCTCGACTACGTGTCGTGACCTGCGAACAGAGCAGAGGATTACCATGACGCCTTCAATTCAGACCGAACTCTTCGGCACGCTGCCCGTCGATCGCTTCACCGACGATCCGGTCGTCATGCTGCCCGGCCGGTCGACGGCGGATCTCCCGCCGGATATCGTCGCCGGATTGTCCGAACTGGCCGTGGATTTCGATGATCTGGCCGACGACCGCTGGCTGCAAACGGAATATTCCTTCCGGAAACGCCGCTTCAGCCTTTTCTCGGTGGACACCGTCGAGCGCCGGATCGAGCAGCTCGAGCACCGGGCCTTCTATCAGGAGGAGACGGTCAATCCGTACGCGGGCGGATTCGAGCGAAAATTCGAGCCGCTGGCCGAGCGAACGACCGGGAACCCCTTCCTGCATCAGCTGATGTGGGACGTTCTCGCGGTGCTTCCGCAGGCGCGGGTGAGCGCGGCCCGGCACTGGGAGATCGGGGTGCATCTGATCCGGATCGTGGCGTTGCCGGACAAGCCGGGATATCCGGCGCCGGAGGGGATGCATCACGACGGGCACGCCTTTACCTCGATTTCCTTGATCAATCGGGTCGACGTCGCGGGCGGGCGCAGCCTGTTCGCCGATCTGGATCGCGTGGTCTATCGCAAGCTCGAATTGGAGACGCCGATCGACACGGTGGTGTTCGAGGATCCGCGCTGCCTGCACGACGTGACCCCGGTGACCGTGGCCGGCGAGGCCACCTTCGCCAGCCGCGACGTCTGCGGCTTCTCGCTGAACCCGCTGGCCCGATGACCGAAATGGCCACCGCCCCCACACCACAGCTGCGGGCGGCGGGGACCCATCTGCTCGTCGATCTGATCGGGGCGAGCCGCCTCGACGACCCCGCGCTGACCGAGCGGGTGCTGCGCGAATGCGTCCGGGTCACGAATGCCACGCTGCTGTATGTCTATGTGCACCATTTCGGTGGCGCCGGCGGGGTGACCGGGATCGCGGTGCTCGCGGAATCGCATATCAGCATTCACAGCTGGCCCGAGCACGACTTCGCCGCTGTGGACATTTTCACCTGCGGCAGCACCGACCCGGAAATTGCGATTCCGGTGCTCGAAGCCAACTTTCGGCCGAAACGGGTCACCGTGCAATGGTTGAAACGTGGTCGTTCGGCGTTCACGGCCGACGGCCGGTATTCGAAGGAGACATCGTGACAGAGACCGGAAATCGCCGCGAAATCATGCGACATGTGTACGTGGACATCTGGATCGGCGAACTCTGGAACAAGGGCGACCCGGCGGGCAGCCGGATACTGTCGGAGAATTTCTTCGACCATCGCCCGATCGACGACTTTCCGAATACCAAGCAGGGCCACGTGGACATGGCGATCGACTGGCATCAGGCCTTTCCCGACCTCACCTTCGATATCGAGGAAGTGCTCGTCGACGGCGACAAACTCGTTGCCCGATACAACTCTTCGGGAACCCACACCGGTGTGCTGTCGGGAATTGCCGCGACCGGTCGCCCGGTGTCGCTGTCCGGGATCGACATCATGCGCTTCGACGCGGATAACCGGCTCGCGGAGTGGTGGCACAACGAGGACATGTTCGGCTTGATGCAGCAAATAACGGAGTAGCACATGGAGCAGCGCCGATACTTCGAACAGCTCGACGCCGTCGATCCACTGCGGAACATCCGGGCGCAGTTCGATCTGCACGACGACCGCATCTTCTTCAACGGGAATTCGCTGGGGCCGCCGCCGCTGGGCACCGCGAAGCGGCTCGAGGAGGCCATGCGCCGGTGGCGCGACGATATGAACGCCGGCTGGTGGGACCACCGGTGGTTGCAGCTCCCGACGCTGACCGGCGATCGCATCGGCGGCATCATCGGCGCGGCGCCGGGTCAGGTCGTGGTGGGCGAGTCCACCTCGGTCAACCTGTTCAAATTGCTGTGTGGCGCTGTGGAATTGCAGTCCGGGAGCGAGCGGTCGGTGATCCTCACCGACCGTGACAACTTCCCCAGCGACCTGTACATCGCCGATGGCATCACGCGCTATGTCCACCGGCAGGCGACCGTGCGCCGGGTACCTGTCGACGAGATCATCGACCAAATCGACTCGGACGTCGCTGTGGTGACGCTCAGCCACGTGGATTACCGCACCGCGCAACTGCTTCCGATGCGCCGGATCAACGAGCGGGCACACGAAGCCGGAGCGCTTGTGCTGTGGGATCTTTCGCACAGCGCGGGCGTCGTCCCGCTCGAATTGGACGCCGCCGGTACCGATCTGGCGGTCGGCTGCGGTTACAAATATCTCAACGGCGGCCCTGGTGCGCCCGGGTACATGTACGTCGCCCACCGGCTGCTGCCGCGCTTCGAACAACCCATCACCGGTTGGCTGGGGCACACCCGGCCGTTCGACTTCACCGGCGACTATCAACCGGATCCGGGCATCGCCCGGCTGACCACCGGCTGCCCGCCGCTGCTGAGCCTGCTCGCCTTGGACGAGGGCGTCACGCTCACCGCCCAGGCCGACCCGGCGGCGGTACGCGCCAAATCGGTTGCGCTCAGCGAGGAGTTCATTGCTTTGGCCGGCGCCCGGCTGGCCCGCTACGGTGTCGAGGTGACCGGACCCGTCGACAGCGCGCAGCGCGGTAGCCATGTGTCCCTGCACAGCGAAGCGGCCGAGCCCCTGGCGAAAGGCCTGGCGGCGCGCGGTTTCCACCTCGAACTACGCCCGCCGGACCTGCTGCGTTTCGGGCTGGCGCCGCTCTACATCCGGCACGTCGACGTCTTCGACTGCGTCGCCGCGATGGAACAACTGCTAGCCGAGGAGACCGCCGACAGCGCCCCGCGGCAGTGACGGCGCCGCCGGAGCGGATCCCCACGACGCCGGCCGGGGGAGTCGCGACCCTCCCCGGTTCCCGGCGGCGCTGGCTGGCGCTTGCCGTCGTCCTGACCGGGCAGTTCATGGCCTCGATGGACACCACGGTCGGCAATATCGCCGCGCCGTCGATCCAGCAGGATCTGCGGATCGAACCGGGCACCGCCGCGCTGGCGGTCGCGGCTTACACGCTGATGTACGCGAGCCTGCTGATCACCGGCGCGCGACTGGGTTCCGATCGCGGCCGGCGACGGCTGTTCTTGATCGGGATCACCGTGTTCACGGTGAGTTCCGTCGCGATCGGCCTGGCGCCCAACGCGATCGTGCTGATCGGTGCCCGCGCCGTGCAGGGTGCGGGGGCGGCGATGGCTGTCCCGCAGGCGATCTCGTTCATCCAGGCGGACTTCACCGGAACCGCGCGCACGCGGGCCCTGGCCGCCTACGGTGCGATGATCTCCTTCGGCGCCACCGCCGGACTTGCCCTGGGCGGCGCGCTGATCAGCCTCGATCTGTTCGGACTCGGTTGGCGGATCGTCTTTTTGATCAATCTGCCGGTGGGTATCGCCGTGCTGCTCGGCGCCGCCCGGCTGTTACCCGAGATCGGTGTCTCCGCACGGCAACTCGACCTGGCCGGAGTCGGTCTGCTGACCGTCGGCGCGGCCTCGATCACCGGCGCGCTCGCGCTCGGCCCAGACACCGGTTGGACCTGGCTCGGCTCGGCGGTCGCGGCCCTGGGTGTCGCGGTGCTGGCGGTGTTCGTCGCGTGGCAGCGGATTCAACTGCGGCGCAACGGTGCTCCGCTGCTGGACCTGCGCATCCTGGCGGTGCCCGGCATGCGGCCGGGGCTGGTCGCATTGCTGCTGTCGGGGACGACGTACACCGGGGTGCTGTTCTGTGTGGCCGCCGACCTCCAGGACCAGCACGGGCGCAGTGCCGCGGCGGCGGGAATCGCGCTGGTGCCCTTCGCGATCGGGTTCGGCGTCGGCTCGGCGCCGGGATCGCTGGTACCGCATCGGCGGCACCTCACCCTCACGATCGCCGGACTCGCGGTGCTCGGGGGCAGCCTTATCCTGCTCGGCACGATCGAGCGCGGTGACGGCCTGCCTACCGCGGCGGCCGTAATGCTGCTGGCGGCGGCCGGTTTCGGTTACGGCGCCTGCTTCACGCCGCTGCTCGGATTGACCGTGGCGCACGTTCGCGCCGACCAGGTGCCGGACGCGACGGGGATCGCCACCACCACATTCCAATTCAGTTTCGTGCTCGGCGTCGCGGTCTTCGGCAGTCTGTACACCGCTACCTCCCTCGCGTACGCGCTCGCGATAATGGGTGCGCTGGCGTGCGTCGCGATCGTCCCGGCGGCAATGATCCGGCCCATAAATAACTTTGGGAGACAAACGAACAACGCATGACGATGCGGAAATGTTGCCCGCCCGGGCCGGGAGTGTTAGAAAATAACTGGATCATGGATCCACATGCGGCGAACACTCCAGCATAGGTAGGCGGCACCGTTCGGATGAGCGCACGACACAGACCGATCATGGCTGCGCTGGGGCACATATCGGTACCGCAGACGCATTCCCGGTCGATTATCGAGTCGACGCTCGCCGAAGCAATTCTGAATGGAACCATCAGCCCGGGAACGCCGCTGCGGCAAGAGGAGCTCGCCGAGGTTTTCGGGGTGAGCCGGATGCCGGTGCGCGAGGCTTTGATTCAGCTGGAGGGAAAAGGGCTCGTCCGGTTGCAGGCGGGCAAGGGCGCCATCGCGGTGAACCTCGACCCCGCCGACCTCATGGAGACATATGACGTCCGGCTGATCATCGAACCCGCCGCGCTGCACTCATCGATTCCGAATCTCACCGAGACCGATATCGAGGAAATCCGAAGCCACGTCCGGCACCTGGCCTCGGAAACCGATCCGGCCGCCGTGGGACGCCTGAATACCGAGTTCCACATGGCACTCTGCCGGCGAGCCACCAACTATCGATTGCTGAAGCTGGTCCGCGCGGCCCTGGAAGAGGAGGAGCAGATCATCCGGCTCCACCTGGCCGCGCTCGGGGCCGATGCCCTCGGTCAGCCCGATCACCACGCGCTCGCCGATGCGGCCGCCGCCCGAGATGCGGTGGTGGCCACCGAGATTCTGCATCGGCACATCACCGCTGCCGCGGACACGTTGCGGGACTACTTGAGCGCGCGTGAGGGTGTCGGCAATCGGGCTGTTCCGGTGGCCCTTTCGCGCAAGTAGCGATCACTTCTCCAGCGCGTCGAGCACCATGGTCGTCAAGACCTTTGCCGCAGTTCCGAGTTCCCGGTCCCGCGGCGCGGCCAGGCACATGCGCCAGGTGAGGCCGCTGCTCGCGGTGAGGGCGAGGGACCGGACGATCGAGTCCGCCCGCGCGTACGCCTCCGGCACGATCGCGATGCCGAGCCCCTGCCGCACGTAGTCGGCGACGACGCTGCCATCGCCGACTTCGATGGAAACACTCCTGGTCAGGTCCGCCGCGGCGAACGCGCGGTCGACCACGGCCCGGCTGCCGAAGCCCTGCGGCAGGTCCACGAATGTCTCGCCCTCCAGTTCTTCCAGTCGCGCGGAACGTCTTTCGGCGAGCGAATGGGTGGCCGGGACGAGCAGGCGCATCGGGAAGGATCGCAGTTCGGTCAGCCGGAGCTTGCGGCCGAACGGGCCGGGATCGGAGAGGATCGCCAGGTCCAGTTCGCCCGCGACCACGGCGGCGGCGAGTTCCTGTGAGCCGCCGGCGCGGTGGCTCGAGCGCAGCCGCACCTCGGGGTGTTCGGCGTGCATCCGGCCGAGCACGGCGGGCAGGTCCAGCCAGGGCACCGACGCCATCAAACCCAGCCGGATCTCGCCGCCGATCGTGCCGCGGACACCGTCGATCGCGTCGATCGTCTCGCGCACGCTGTCCAGGATCGTCCGCGCGCGGGGGAGCAGGACGGTCCCGGCTTCGGTGAGGGCGACCTCGCGCGAAGTGCGCCGGAGAATCTCGGTGCGGAGTTCGCGTTCCAGCGTCTTGATCGCCGCCGAGACCGCCGACTGCACCACGTGCAGTCGCGCGGCCGCCCTGGTGAAACTGCGTTCCTCGGCGACCGCGACGAAGTACTCGAGATGCCTGAGCTCCATCGGTCAACTATCTCAGAAAGTGATAGCTGGAAGAAGAATGAATCGTTGGACGTGAACGTTCGCGGGCTCGACGATGGAATCGGCGGGCCGGCCGGGCCGCCGCGATTCCGCAGAAAGAGTGCAATGCGATGACGACTGTGCCCCTCGACCACCGGACCAGGCCCGCCGAGCAGCAGGACTCCGGCTGGCACAACACCGGCTTCTGGCTGGTTACCGTGGCCTTCTGCGCGGCGATGGCGTTCTCGACGGTGCCGACGCCGCTGTATCCGCTCTACGCGCGGCAACTCGGATTGTCTCCGTTGACACTCACGATCGTCTTCGCGGTCTACGGCGTCGGCGTGATCTTCAGTCTGTGCATGGTCGGGCACGTGTCGGACTGGATCGGCAGGCGGCGAGTGCTCACGCTCGCGCTTTCTATGGAGGTGCTGGCGGCCGTGGTGTTCATCCTGCCGCCGCAGTTGCCGCTGCTGATCGCGGGGCGGCTGATCACCGGGTTGGGCGTCGGTGCGATCACCGCGACGGCTACCGCGTATCTGCACGAGCTGCATGTGCTCGCGCGGCCGCGGGACGGTGCGAAGCGCTTCGAAATCGCTTCTCCGGCAGCCAATATCGGCGGGCTCGGGGTCGGCGCGCTGGTGGCGGGCGTGCTCGCGGAGTGGGCGCCGTGGCCGTTGCGGACGTCGTATGTGGCGTTCGCGGTGTTCATAGTCCTGGTGATCGTGGTGCTGATCAGGTTCGTTCCGGAGACCGTGTCCGTGCCGCGGTCGTTGCGACCGGCTTACCGTCCGCAGCGGGTGTCGATCGTCGGATCCAAGCTCGGCTGGGCGGTGGCGGCGGGCAGTACCTTCGCGGCGTTCGGGGCGTTCGGTCTATTCGCTTCGCTGGCACCGGTTTTCCTCGCCGAGACGCTGGGGCAGACCTCGAGGCTGCTGGCGGGTGGGGTGGTGTTTCTGGTGTTCGCCAGCGCGCCCGTCGCTCAGCATGCGGCCATGGCGTTGCCGGTGTTGACCCGGCTGGTGACGGGGTTGCTCGGCGCCGTTGTCGGGCTGGGTGCGTTGGTCGTCGCTATGCTTACCGGGAATCTGGTGCTGTTCCTGGTCGCCGGGGTGGTGAGTGGTGCGGGAGCCGGTGTCCTGATCCAATCCGCTGTCGCCCGGACAGTGCGTGCCGCCGCCGCGACTAACCGCGGTGAGGCGGTGGCCGGGTTGTTCCTCATCGGCAACGCGGGGTTGATCATTCCGGTGGTCGGCATGGGCGTCGCCACCCAATTCGTCGACACCCGAATCGCGATGGCCGGTTTCGCGGGCGTGCTCATCGCCTTGTTGATCTGTCTCGCCGCGGGGACTCGTGGAATGCGCGGTGCCGCAGCATGATCGCGGGACCTTTCGGCGGTGCCGACCTCGACGCGATCGGCGTTGGGCCGGAACATCTTTGACCGACCGTGGGGAGTCCGACGCGCCGCCCCGGCCTGCCAGTACCGGCAGGCCGGGGCGGTCGTGCGTCAGGCGGTCCGACGCCTCGACGTCACTTCAGGTGCCGGGCGAAGAACCGGTTCGCTTCCTCCCCGGCGAACGCCGGAACGCCGGTGTGCCCACCGAGGTTGGCGTGCAACGTCTTCTGCTTGGAGCCGAAGGCGTCGAACAGATCCAGCGCCATCTGCCGGTCGTTTCCTTCGTCGTCCCACTGCAACAGGACGTGCAGCGGAATGGTGACCTGCCGGGCCTCCTCGAACATGCTGCGCGGCACGTAACTTCCGGCGAACAGCACGGCGGCGGAGATGCGTGGCTCGACCACCGCCAGCCGGACGCCGATGGCGATCACCCCGCCCGAGAACCCGACCGGTCCGCCGATCTCGGGCAGCGTGAGGAGAGCGTCCAGGGTTGCCCGCCATTCCGAAACCGCCTGATCGGCCAGCGGAAGAATGAGCCGGTTGACGATATCGTCGGTGACCGGCTCACCGGCCCCGATCGCCCGACGCAGGTCGGCGCGGGCCTGCTCGGCGTCGGCGGACTTGGGTCGATCACCGCTCCACGGGAGTTCGATGGTGGCCGAGGCATAGCCCTCCGCCGCCGCATGCCGAGCCCGGCCCGCCAGTCGGGGATGCATCTTGTCCAGTCCGCCGGGATGGCCCATCAGGATCAGCGGTGCGGGTGCGGATCCGGGCGTCCACAGGATGCCGGGGACCTCGCCGAGCGTGAATTCGCGCTCGACAACGCCGTCATCGAGAAGCTTTTCAGAAGTGAATTCCATGGTCGTGCCTTTCGGGAATGCGCGTGAACGGCGCTCCCGGACGACCTATCGCCCTACCGTGGCCCCAGCGGGGAGCACCCATGTAGAAACTGCCTTCACAGGTACCACCTCCTCGTTCTCCAGCCCGGTCCCCAGAAAACTAGCAGCGGGCACCCCAGTCCGCCAACGGATTTAATGAAGGCGCCGTGGGGGACCTGCCGCCGAGGCTGCGATGGTGAGGCTTGCGCTGCCGAAAGGCACTGCGACGCATGGCTTTCCAGGGTGCCTTACCGAAACGGAATTGACGGTCGAGGGTTTACTTGCGCTCGACGCGGTGCGCTAGTCCGTCCAGGATTAGGTTCAGGCCCTCCTCGAAGGCTGACTCGTGGTCGATCTGTGGGATGTCTGCCGAGGGTTCATCGAGTCCGGTGTCGGCCTGCTCTTCCAGGACGGCGCCGACGGTGAAGCGGCTCGCGGTCAGCATCGCGATCTGCGCTTCGCGTTCGGGTAGGCCGGACTCGAGGAGGAACGCCATTTTGTGGAACAGCTGGTCGAGGCTTTCCCCGCCCGGCCGGCTGCCGGAGTGCAGGCGGGCACCGTCGCGGCGCAGTAGCAGTGTGCGCCGGAAGCTGCGGGTGTTCTCGAGGAACCAGTCGCGCCAGTCGTCGCCGGGCTTCGGGAGCGGGGCCGTGGCGTGTGGTGCCATCGCGGCCTCGGCCATGGCGCTGAGCAGATCTTCCTTTTTGCGGAAGTGCCAGTAGAGCGACGGCTGCTCGACGCCGAGTCGTTTCGCGAGCTGCCGGGTGCTGACGGCGTCGAGGCCGACCTCGTCGAGCAGATCGAGCGCTTCGGCGATGACGGTGTCCCGGTTGAGCTTGGCCATATTGACAATCTATCAGTGATAGGTGATCGTGGATATTGCCTATCACCGATAGATTGGACTGAGGACATGGCAACTGCATCGGAATCCCTGGAAATCCTCATCTGCGGCGGCGGGGTCGCCGGGCAGGCGCTGGCCTACTGGCTTGCGCGCGGCGGGCACCGGGTGGTGGTCGTCGAACGCTTTCCGGCGCTGCGAGCCACGGGTGCGCAGGTCGACCTGCGCGGTCAGGGCATCGAGGCGATCGAGCGGATGGGCCTGCTCGATGCGGTCAAGAGCAAGCTCGTGGACGAGGCCGGCGTCGCCTTCGTCAACGGACAGGGCAAGCCGCGCGGCACGATCATGGCCAACACCTCCGGTCAGGGCCGGCAGACTCTGACCTCGGAGTACGAGATCATGCGCGGCGACCTGGTGCGCCTGCTACACGACGTGACGAAGGACGACGTGGACTACGTCTTCGGCATGAGCGTCGACCGTTTCGAGCGGGTCGGCGAACGCATCGTCGCCCACTTCTCCGACGGCACGTCCGGCGAATACGACCTGCTGGTCGGCGCGGACGGGCAGGGTTCGCGCATCCGCCGGGCCATCCTGCCGTACGGTTCGCCGGATCCGTACTGGCCGGTGGGCATTCATATGGCCTACTGGTTCGTGCCGCGGATTGCCTCCGACAGCAGCATCCGCGACACCTATCACGCCCCGCGTGGCCGAATGATCATGCGCCGCAGCCACAATCCGACCGAGACACAGGTCTACTTCATGCTGCGCGAAACCTCGGCGGAGGCGTCGGCCATCCATCGCGCGCCGGTCGAACAGCAGAAGTTGTTCTGGGCCGACCGTTTTCGCGACGCGGGCTGGCAGACTGATCGGTTCCTCGACGGCATGCGGACCGCCGAGACCTTCTACTCCCAGGAAGCCTTGCAGGTTCGCACGGACACCTGGTCGAAGGGCCGCGTGGTCCTGGTCGGCGACGCCGCACATTGCGCCTCGCCTTACAGCGGCATGGGTATCTCCGGCGCGCTGATCGGCGCCTACGTCCTGGCCGGCGAAATCAACCGCAACCCGGACGACTTGCCCACCGCCCTGGCCGATTACGACACCACGCTGCGCCCGTTCGTCGACGAGATCCAGGCCACGGTGAAACCGCGTCTCCTGCGCCTGGGCATGCCCACCCACCAACTCGGCATCGACCTGTTCCACACGCTGACCGCCACGGCCTGCTTCCTCCGCATTCCCGAAATCCTCGCGAAGCGGTCGAAAGCGGACCGCGGCGGCGACTGGCAGATCCCGGAGTACCCGGAATTCGCCGAAGCCCGCTGACGGACTACGGCTTTCGCCGTTCACGCAACGAGATCCGATTGCCGTCCGGGTCCGCCGCCTCGATCCGGACCCCGAACGGATAGTCCTCGGGTTCGGCCTGCTCGAAGGCGACGCCGCGCTCGCGCATCGCCTCGAAATCCTTTCGCAGATCATCGGATTCGAGAATGATCGGACCGGGCGCGGCGCGCCCCTCCAACTCGGCCGGCTGCCCCGCGGCCGCCGCGTGCGACCACAGAATGATCTCCACCGGGCTTCCGGGAACACCGACGGTAAGGAACCGCCCGTCGGGTCCCGTAACGTCGATCCGCTGCTCCAGTCCGAGCGCCTCGGTATAGAACCGCAGCGCCCGATCCTGATCGGTGACATAGACCGTCACGTACATGATGCTGCTCAGCATCCCGTCCTCCACTCCAGTCATAGATGCGACGACCGTTCGTATTTCGGTCGTCGCACCTATGACGAGTGCCGACGGGAGAAGGTAACGACTCAGAGGGAGATGCGCGAGATTTCGAGCCACTTCTGTGCGTCTTCGCCGACCGCGGTGAGGGTGGTCTTGGCGAGGGGGCGGCGTTGGGTGACACGGAGGCAGAAGTCGAGGGCGGTGCCTTGGACTCGTTGGGCGGCGTCTTCCGGGCCCCAGGCCCAGGGATCGCCGTCGGGGCCGGTCAGTTCGATGCGGAACGGCTCTGCCGGAGTGGGTAGTTCGGCGGCGTAGAAGGACAGTTCTCGTCCGAGGATGCCCAGGTAGGCGATGTGCCGGAGGCGGCTTGTCGGGTGGTGCGAGACGCCGACCGCGTCGAAGATGTCTTGCCCGTGTGCCCAGGTTTCCAGCAGCCGAAGCGGCACCATGAGCGCCGCGGTCAAGTCCGAGTCGTACCACGGAAACGATTGGCCCGGTGCGAGATCGCGCAGCGCCGCCGCGACCTCGATTCGGCCGGCCCGCCACTGTTCCAGCAGTTCCGTGCGCGGTGTGGCCGCGCCCGCGGCGGCGTCGAGATCTCGGTATCGGGGACCCTCGGCTTCAGCGTGCTTCAAGACGGCGTCGAACGCCTCCGGGGTGCGGATCGCGATGAGCAGGTTCTCGTCGGCCGAGGCGAGATGGGCGATCTGGTGGGCGATCGTCCATCCCACCGCCGGTGTGTCCCTGGACCAGTCGGCTTGCGCCGATACCAGCGCGTCGAGTTCATATCCTTCGGACACCAGGTCGGGCAGAGCGACCTCGAGCTCTACGCCGGACATATCGAAGCCGTAGTCCACCATCCAGTAACACCTTCACCCGCGTCGACGGCGACAGGCTTGCCTGTCCGGCCTCCGAGCCTAGGACCGCCGACTAGGGCCCGCAAACATGCTGACCTGCGCGGTTACGGAAAACTGACACTCGCTCAACCACACAGCGCCAGCTGGACGAACGCCTGAAGCGCATGGTCGATGGGATGCGGCTGTGGCCGCTGCGTGGCATCGATGCGATTCCACCGTTGCAGGTTCACCGCGACGGACATCTGCCGCCTGCCGTCCGCGCTGGTCATGGACATCGCGCCACCACCCCAGACGGACCCGTCGTGCCCCCAGAAGACGCCGTGCCCGGGCATCGTCAGCTTGTGCAGCCCGAGACCGTAGTCGATGGTCTTGCCCTCGAACGAGATGACCGGACCCGTGCGCTGCATCTCGGAAAGCGCTGAGCGGCTGATGATTTCACCGGCCAGCAGCAGGCCGAAGAAACGGTTCAGCTCGGTGACGGTCGAGATCAGCGACGCCGCGGGCCCCACCCAGGACATGTCGAAAACGCTGAAATCGCATGGCGGCTCGAACATCCCGAACCACGACTCGTAGTGCAGCGAGTGGGGTCCGGTGAGATCCGGTCCGGCGGGAAGCTCGGTGTCGCGTAGTCCGGCTCGCTCGATGACGTTACGAGTGATGCAGTCCTCCGCGGACGTACCGGTCACCAACTCCAGAAGTTGGCACAGGAGAAGGTAATTGGTGTTCGAGTACACGCCGGGTGCGCCACCGGGAGTCCCGGTGGCCGGCGCCGCGACGCCCAACTCGATCAGCTCGGCCGGATGAAACTTGGTGAACCGGTTGTCCTCCAAGCTCTTCGGTGTAGTTTTCGCCACGTCGGGAAACGCCGCGAGCGACGGATAGGCATACGGAAGGTACTCGGCGAGCCCACTGGTGTGGTTGATCAACATCCGCACCGTGATCGCCGCACCCCGGTCGCCAGGAACGAGCTGCGGCAGGTAATGGCCGATCGGTGTGTCGAGCGCGATCTCGCCGTTGTCGACCTGCTGCAGCACAGCGGCGGCGGTGAACGTCTTGGTGACGCTGCCGACGCGATGCCGCATATCCACCGTGACCGGCCGCCCGGTGGCCACATCGGCGAGTCCGGCTGCGCCGCGCCAGATTTCATCGCCGTCGCGGACTTCGGCGAACGCTCCGGGTATGCCCGCGTGCCGGAGGTTCTCCAGTGCGGTCTGTAATTTCGCGGGATCGAGGGTATCGGTCACAGCGGGTGTCCTCTCACTGCTGACGGGTGCCTATTCGCACCCGAAGTGACACCACTATCGACCGGCCGCACCCGCCCGGTATTGGAAAAATTTCCCCCACGCCTGGTACCGATGCTGGGCGATCATCGGCAGGTAATGCGCGGTCAGCGCCCCGGGCGCCCGGTCGGCGAAGATCGTCACGTCCCGGCTCAGATGCGCCTGATCGGTGTACCCGCAGTCCGCCGCGACCTCGGCGGCGGGCCGTCCAGCCAGCAGGCCGTCGACCGCGGACCGGAACCGGACCAGCATCGCCGCCCGCTTGGGCGCCAGACCGATCTGCGATTCGAACCGGGTCAACAGCCGCTTATGACTCCACCCGACGGACTCGGCGAGCGCCCCGATTCGCACCTGACCGCCCGAGGTGAGTATGCGATCCCAGCCCGCGAGCACCTCCGGGTCAGGCACCCGCATCGGCCGGTCGCATTGCGCCAGAAACGATTTCGTCAACCCGAACCGCTCGTCCCAGGTCCGGGCGTCCGCGAGCTGCGCACGCAACCGCCGAGCCCGCACTCCCCACAGATCCTCCAGATCGACCGCGCCCCGCCCCAAATCGGTTGGGGCGATACCTAATAGCGAATACGCCTGAATCGGCGACAACCGAACCTCGATGCACGCCGCCCGCTCGCCACGTACCCGCATCGCCTCGAGCGGAAGCCCGACCACGAACCCGCCGAGCGTCCGCCGCCCGGACGCATCGTCGACGACCAGCCCACGACCCCCGAACTCGATCAGAACGGTGATCGCCGCGGCCCCGGCCACCCGAAGATCTACCCCGTCACCACCCGCGTTGCGGTACCCGATCATCGCGCCACCCACCGGCGCGGCCGCTACCGGACCCGCGAAATCCCACTCCGCGTCACGCCCGATATCCACAGCTCCCACCCGTCCAGGCTACGTAACCGGAACCACCCCGCACGAGCGCGTTTCCCCCGCGCGCGAGCTGTTCGGAAACCCATACGGATCAGACCCCGACTGTGACCTGTCCCGCATATGGCGATCGAGTGCCCGTTCCGGTGTCTGCACCGCTTAACGTCGCCAAGGCACGACAGTTGGAGGGAAGGTGGCGGCGAGCGTGGTTGAAACCCAGGCGAAGCTCGATGAATTGGTCAAGATCCTGGCGATCGCTACGGAACCGGCAGGTGAGGCCGGTATTGCCAAGCGGGAGAAGAAGGGCATCCCGAGTGTTCGCGAGCGCGTGCACCTGCTGCTCGACCCCGGGACGTTCGTCGAGACCAGTGCGCTGGCTCGTCAGCCCGATCAGAAGGACGCCCTCTACGGCGACGGACTGGTCACCGGCCGCGGATTGATCGCCGGCCGTCCGGTGGTGGTGATCGCCCACGATCAGACCGTGTACGGCGGGTCGGTCGGCATCACCTCCGCGCGCAAGTTCATGCGGGCGCTGCAACTCGCGTTCGACAATGCCTGCCCGGTCGTCACGATCAACGATTCCGGCGGCGCGCGCATCCAGGACGCGGTCGGCTCGATCGCCTCGTTCGGTGACATCTCCAGGGTGCTGGAGAAGCTGTCCGGCTATGTGCCGCAGGTGTCGATCATTCTCGGCAAGTGCGCCGCGGGTTCGGTGTACGGGCCGATCAACACCGATGTGCTGATCGGCACCAAGGATTCCTACATGTTCGTCACCGGCCCGGAGGTGATCAAAGCCGTCAACGGCGAGGACATCTCCGCGGAGGCGCTCGGTGGCGCCGAGGTGCAGGCCAAGCGCGGCACCCTGCATCACGTGGCCGACACCGAGCAGGAGGCCTACGACTGGGCCCGCCGGTACCTGAGCTACATGCCGACCAGCTGCCTCGAGCAGCCGACGATCGTGAATCCCGGCCTGGAGCCGGAGATCACCGCCACCGATCGGGAGCTGGAGAAGATCGTCCCGGACTCCGATCGGACCGGATACGACATGCACGAGATCCTGCTGCGGATCTTCGACGACGGTGAGTTCCACGAGGTTCGCGAGGCGATGGCGCAGAACCTGATCACCGGATTCGCGCGGGTCGACGGCTATCCGGTCGGCGTGATCGCCAATCAGCCACTGGTGCTCGGCGGTTCGATCGACGCGGACTGCTCGGACAAGTCGACCTACTTCATCCGGCTCTGCGACGCGTTCAACATTCCGCTGGTGTTCGTCGTCGACACCCCGGGCGTGCTGCCGGGTCTCGAGCAGGAAGCCAACGGCGTGATCATCCGCGGCGGCCGGGTTCCGCGCGCGATCATCGAGGCCACCGTGCCGATCATCAACCTCGTGGTGCGCAAGTCCTACGGCGGCGCCTACGGCATGATGGCGGCCCGGCAGGTGGGCGCGGACATCAGTTTCGCCTGGCCGACCGCCCGGATCGCGGTGATCGGCGCGGAGAGCGCGGTCGACCTCATCGGCAAGCGGCAGCTGGCGGCGGTGCCGGCCGAGCAGCGGGCGGCCGCGCGCGAGTTCATGGTCAACCACTACAACGAGACCATCGCGACGCCGTGGATCGCGGCCGAGCGCGGCTACATCGATGCCGTCATCGAACCCGCGCGCACCCGCCTGGAGATCCGGCACGCGCTGCGGTTGCTGCGCGACAAGCCGCCGGTCAAGCCAGAATTCAATCCGCGTAAGCACCCGGTGTACCCGATGTGAGTGCGGGGCCGACCGCGCCAGGTGTCGTTACCTGGCGCGGTCTGTCCTACTCGACCTCGGTGTGCCTGGGCAGGAAGAACATCAAGCCCCACATCACCGCGAAGACGCCGCCGACCCACCAGAGCACGCCGGTGAACGCCTCGCGGTTGGCCGCGCCGTCGGGTGTGCCGCCGGTGGCCGCGAAGAACACCAACGCGGTCATGGCGATGCCGAGGGCGTAGCCCAGCTGTAATGCGGTGTTGAACAGGCCCGAAGCCGAACCGGCGTGCTCGTGCGGAACCTTCGCGAGCGTCAGATCGGCGATGGGTCCGCCGATCATGCCGAGGCCGAACCCGAGCAGCACCACGGGGACGGCCATCGCGAGCAAGGTCACCTCGTCGTTCCCGCCGCTGACCTGGATCCCGTAGGCCGTCATCGCGGCGAGGGCGATCAGGGCTCCGGTCTGGGGCAGGCGGCGGGCGAACCGTCCCGCGGTCTTCGTCGCGGCGATCGCTCCGGCCAGCTCGCCGAGCGCGAGCATCATGAAGGCCAGGGCGGCCATCAGCGGACTCATGCGCAGGCCGTGTTGCAGATACAGCGTCCAGGTCATGAAGAACAGGCCGCACATCAGGCCCAGCATCAGCTGCGCCGACAGACCTCCGGTGAACTGCCTGTCCTTGAACAGCGACAGCGCGACCAGCGGGGCATCTTTGCGGCGCTGCTGCTGGCGCAGGAAGACGCCGAGTACCAGCAGACCGCAGGCGAGCATGGCGAAGCACCACAGCGGCCAACCGTGGGCCTGTCCTTCGGTGAGCGGGAAGAGAATCAGCACCATGGCCGCGGCGGACAGCAGCATGCCGACGAGGTCGAGCCGGTCGGCCTTCGTCGCGGTCGACTCGGTGATGAACCTGCGTCCGAGGACGATCACGGCGAGGCCGATGGGCACGTTGATCAGGAAGATCGGTCGCCAAGCGAGGCCGAACAGGTCGGCTTCGGTCAGTGTGCCGCCCAGGACCGGACCCAGGACGCTGCCCATCGACAGGACGGCCCCGTAGAGACCGAAGGCGCGGCTGCGGTTTTCGCCGTCGAAGATGACGTGCACGGTCGCCAGGACCTGCGGGATCATCACGGCGGCGGCACCGCCCTGGAGCACGCGGGCGGCGATCAGCATGCCGGGGCCGGCCGCGACGCCGCACAGCAGCGAGGCGAGGGTGAACCCGGCGGTGCCGAGCAGGAAGACCTTGCGCCGGCCGAAGATGTCGCCCAGCCTGCCGCCGGTGATCAGCCCGAGCGCGAAGGTCAGCACGTAGCCCGCGGTCACCCACTGCAACGCGGCCGGTCCGGCGCCGAGCGACTGTTGCAGGGTGGGCAGCGCGGTGACGACGACCGAATCGTCGAGGATGTTCATGAGTTCGCCGGTCAGCAGGACCGCCAGGGCGATCTTGGCGGCCGCCGTCATCGTCGATGACGTACGAGCAGGGGAGTTCACGGTAGGACTCCTGATTCAGGAATCGGGGAGCTCACCGCCGCCCCGGCCCGGAAACAAGAAATCCCGGGGCAGCCGGCAGAGCCGCACCCGGGAAAGGACAGATGGGTGACGCAACTCAGGCCTATGCGACGTCCGGTCCCATGCACGCTGAACGTGGGGACTGCGGACGACTACACGACCTGGGAGATACGTCACCACCTCGAATCCACTACCGAAGGAACAGGGAGTCCGAACCGCCGAAGGATTCTTCGAGGCAGGGACTCGACCACGATACGGCACTGGCCGAACCCTGCGGGCGCGGATATGTGTGCAGGTCCGTCACCCGGGTGTCGGGTGTGATCCGAAAGCGGCGGAGCCGCACCGCCTTCCGATCGGGGCCGGGGCGGATTACGGTGGCAATCGTGCTCTACGACACACGCCACCGGAGCAAGGTAGCCCGCGTTTGCGGCGGGGACCCCGACGACGTGGGAGTACGGACGAGATGACGAACCGCTGGGTCGGCGTGACGGTCGACTGTGTCGATGTGGAGCGGGTTGCGGGCTTCTGGAGCGCGCTGCTCGATCGGCCGCGTGGACCGTCTCGATCAGGATGGGTGTACCTCGGTGAGCGCGGCGATCCGCAGCCCCGTCTGGTGTTTCAACCCGTGGCCGAGCCGAAGCGCGGCAAGGTCCGTCTGCATCTGGACGTCGCGGTCGACGATATCGATGCGGGCATCGCTCAGGTCGTCGCGCTCGGTGGCCGGCCCACCGGAGAACGGCACGACTACGACCAAGGCGTGGTGGTTGTCATGACCGATCCCGAGGGGCACGAATTCTGCCTGGTCCAATACTACTGAACGGGCCTATTCGGTTGCCGGAGCGGTAGTTTCGTGAACCAACCGCCACAGGTACCCGTGGTCTGCGCTGAGCAGGATCGCGGTGACCAGGCGTCGGCTGCGGACCTCGCCCTGCCGGTTCTCCGCGGTGAAACGCACGGTGAGAATGGTGCCGCTCTGCGCGACCTCTTCGATGTCGCTGATCTCGATGGTGAACCCCGGCTGCGCATTTCGCGCCGACCACACGCCCGCCAGCAGTGTGTCCCGATCGATGACCTGCCCGACCGTGGTCACCGAGGAGAAATCGTCGTGCAGCGCATTGGCGAACCGGTCGAACACCTTGGGTGGCGCGTTCGAACCCATCCACTCGGCCAGGTCCGAGTGCAGCGCCTCGATCACGTCGGCGAGGTCGGGGTGTTCAGGCATAGCGGCAATCTCGGTCTCGGTCGGCGTAATCGGCCCGTGCCGAAGATCATATCCAGGCGCCGCTACCCATAGAATCGTCGAGGTGGCGGGAGACGAAAAATCTGAAAGTGGCATGACCAACCGGCGTTCGATCATCGTCCGGTCCGCGGCGGCCGTCGCCGGAATCGGGATCGGGGTGGGGGCCACGAAGGTCACCGAAGCAGACCCGGACACGTCGACCGTGGCGGGTTCGTTCACGGTGGTCGATCGTCGCGGCAAGCAGCGCTTCCGGCTGGACCCGGAGAAGTCGCCGATCATCCTGGGCGGCAAGACATATCCGGCGGCGGAGCGGAGCGGTCCGGACGGCTCGTACCTGACCTTCAACGACGAGAACGGCGACGAGAAGGGTGGCATCATCGCCGCCAGCAGCGGGGCACTGGTCGCGCTCGACTACCCCAACGGCGACGCCATTCACCTGCAGACCAAGTGGGAGGACAAGATTGGCGGCGCCGCGCTGACCATGACCCACATCGGCGATCCGACGACGCCGCTCGATGACGCGAAACATCCGCTGGGCGTGTAGCTTTCCGTCGACATCGACAGCGGAACCGCACTGACGCTGTGTGATCCCCAGGGGCGCCCGCGAATTCAGCTCCGCGTCGCGATGGACGGCACCCCTTCCATCGCGATGCTCGATGAGAACGGCGTCGTCGTCAAACAACTGTGAGCGCGAGTGGGATTGCCACCGGCGGGCCGAGCCGATGGCAATCTCACTCCACCCCGGATATCAAGCAGTGCAGTTCTTCTGGGCGTCGGTGCGTACCTTGCGACCGGTGAACTCCTCGAGAATCGAGATGTTCTCCGGCGCGTAGTTCTTCTCGGTGATCTTGTCGGCGTTGGGGCTGCCGAGTTTGCCGGAGTACGGCGCGGACTTCTCCAACCAGTAAGCGGTGCGCAGGAATTGGGTCAGTGCCCAGTCGCGCAGCTTCGGCTCGTTCTTGATCTTCGCCCAGTAGTCGGGGTGCTTGTCCTTGGCCACGCGCAAGTACAGCAGCAGATACCGGAGGTTGGTCGCGGCGATATCCCGGGAATTACTGGCGCCGATGCCCTTGATGTACTCCTGCACCACGGTGACCGCGGGCAAACCCATCAGTCCGGCGTTCAATTCCGCTGTCACGCCTTGCAAGTGGTAGTCGCCCTGCTGCTTGTCCCGCAGATAGATGCCGTCCATGTCGTCGCTGAGCTTGTCCTTGATCAACGGCAGGATTTCCTTGCGCGGGAAACCGGCGTACAGCGGGATGTTCGTCATCTGCTGGCCGGCGTTGATCCAGGACGCGGTGTACTTGTCCCACTCGGTGCGCGACCCGTCCAGGTCCCACATGTGGGTTTCCTCGTGAATCGCCACCATCATCGACTCGGCGAACGCCTCGAAACTGCTCGTCTCCACGAACTGATTCCAGTACTGATCCTTGGCCTGCGCGATCGCCAATTTCTGCCCGCTCGGCCAACGCCGCTGGTACATGGCTTGCAGGGTCGGCATCCAGTTCGACCGGTTGAAGCGCGCCTTCAGGTCGCTGATGTCGGCCTGCGGGGTGGATGGTTCTTCGTAGCAGAAGGGCGCGGCCGCAACCGGATCCGCGGTCTGGGCCTCCGGTGCCGCCACCGCCACCGAGCCCGGTCCGATCGACAGGACCAAGCAGGCGGTGACTATGGGTAATAGACGTTTACGGTTCATGAGAATCTCGCTCGGGGTGTGCAGGGGTAGGGCGGGTGCTGAACAGCAGGACGAACCCGATACCGCTGCGCTGGGCACTTTTACAATTGCTCGCCGAGACCGCTGGGCATCCGAACAAGAACCGAGATCTGTTGCGCGAGAGGCTGTCCCAGCGAACGGCTGCGCGGTACGCCGCCATTTCTGAACAACTGTTTGAATAGTGACATGAAAGACATCACCCAGTTCTCCCCAGTGGAAGTGGGGAGAATTGCGAGAATTTACTGTTGAATTATTCCGCACCGCCGACCGGCCCGGCGAACGCGAACTTGCGTAGGCCCAATGCCGAACCCCGCCAGGGCATCTGCGGCACTGCGCTACGGTGGCTTGGTGAATTTCGGAGAGCGGGCCTCGGTACTCGATCAGCGTGCACTGACCGGCTGGAGCCGGACGGCGTCGACGGTCGCGCGGGTGTTGTCCACGCCGGATATCGACACGGTCGCGAAGAGCGTGCGCGAGGCAGGGCCGCGCGGTGTCATCGCCCGCGGACTCGGCCGCAGCTACGGCGATCCGGCACAGAACGGCGGCGGTCTCGTCATCGATATGACGGTGTTCGATCGTGTGCACAGTGTCGATCCGGACAGCGGGGTGGTCGATGTCGACGCTGGTGTCAGCCTCGACGCACTGATGCGCGCCGTATTGCCGTCCGGCCTGTGGGTTCCGGTGCTGCCGGGCACCCGGCAGGTGACGGTCGGCGGGGCGATCGCCTCCGACATCCACGGCAAGAACCATCACTCGCACGGCAGTTTCGGCAACCACGTGCTGTCGATGGACCTGCTGACCGCCGACGGTTCGGTGCGCACGATCACCCCGGAAGGCGTTGACGCGGAACTGTTCTGGGCCACGGTCGGCGGAATGGGCTTGACCGGCATCATCGTTCGGGCCCGGGTGCGGATGAAGCACACCGAGACCGCGTATTTCATCGTGGACAACGATCGCACCGACAACCTCGACGCGACGATGGAACTGCTGACCGGCGGTTCCGACGAGGGCTACGAGTACTCGATGTCGGTGCCGGACACGATCAGCACCGGCGCCCGAGTCGGCCGCGCGGCGTTCAGTCGCGGCTCGCTGGCCAAGCTCGATCAGCTGCCGGTCAAATTGCGCCGGGATCCGCTGAAATTCGATGCGCCGCAACTGTTCACCGTGCCGGACATCTTCCCGAACGGGATGGTCAACAACGTCACCTCCCGGATCGCCGCCGAAGCCGCCTACCGGGTGTACCCGCAGAAGGCGCGCGGCCGGATCCAGAACCTGACGCAGTTCTATCATCCGCTGGATCTGCTGGGGGAGTGGAACCGCGCCTACGGTCGCCGCGGCTTCATGCAGTACCAGTTCTCGATGCCGTTCGGCGCCGAAGATCAGCTCGCCGACACGGTGCGCGCGATCGCGCACTCGGGGCACCGGTCGTTCCTCAACGTGTTCAAGCGCATGGGCCCGGGCAACCGGGCGCCGCTGTCCTGGCCGCACCCCGGTTTCATGCTCAGCTTGGACTTCCCGCTCAAATCCGGCCTCGGCGAGTTCTGCTCGGACCTCGATCGACGGGTCCTGGCCGCGGGCGGACGGCTCTATTTCGCGAAGGATTCGCGCACGACCCCGGAAATGGTCCGGGCGATGTATCCGCGGCTCGACGAGTGGCGGCGGATTCGCGATCTTGCCGACCCGGAGCGGGTCTTCGTCTCCGACCTGGCCCGTCGTCTTCGCCTGGTCAGTGACGAGGTCGTCGGTCGATGATCCCGTACCGGGCGAACGGAACTGCTCGCCCGGTCAAGGCGGATTGTTAACGTCCGGAACCGCTTTCGAGGAATTCACGGACGAAGCAGAGTGGGCAAATGGGGTCGAACGGAGCCGTGATCGTGGCTGCGGATACCGCCGGTGCGGCTGCGGCGACCGCGGGCTGCACGGCGATTGCCAGAGAAATGGCTCCGGCGGCAAGAACATTCAGCATGGGACGGTTCAACAGATCCTCCACAGTGATGAGATGAGTCGCGAGGGTAACACCGCAACGGACACCTCAGGCCGCAGACGCACGCCTTTTGACATCCGCACGCGTGTCAGGGCGGCAAGTCTCCGTGCGGGAAATCAGAAGGTGTGCGTCTGCGGTCGGCAGGGCGCTAGACGAGTGCGTGCTGCTCGATCGGCGCGCTGATGTTCGTGCCGTTGAGATCGAGGTACAGCGAGCGTTCGGTGACGGACAGGGTGGCGGTATTGCGGCGGTCGATCGCAGCGACGGCGGCATCGATGAAGTCGCGGTCGAAGCTGTAGAGCGGGATGTCCTCGGCCCGGTGAATACGCTTGCCGGCGAGCTGCGCCAGCACCTTCGCCGGGTCGCGATGGGTGTAGATGGCCGCACGCCCGGCCAGCTTGCTGCCGCGGTGCAGCCGCTCGGCGTCCGGCGCACCGACCTCGATCCAGGCCGTGATCCGTCCGGTCATATCCCGGACCAGCACCGCGGGCTCATCGGTGGAGGAGACCCCACCCTCACTGAACGCGATGCCTTCCCGGTACTCGAGGCAGTAGGCGAGCAGCCGGGTGATCATGAACTCGGCGGTCTCGGACGGGTGGCGCGCGACCCGCAACTCCAGATCCTGGTACACCTCGCGATCGACGTCGGCCAGCTGGACGGCGAAGTTGTGCAGTGTTGCGGGAAGGGCCATAAGACCAGCAGCTTAGGTCAACCTCGCTGCTGGTCTCGCAGGCGGCAGTGCCGCGCGACCTCGGTCAGGGGATGAACCGGGTGTCCGGATGCCGCGGACTGTTCCCGTCGAACAGGTCCGTGCCGATCTGCTTCAGGTGCAGATCGAAGAACGCCGCGATGTAATCCTGCTGCGCGTCCACCGAGCGAGCCGGATGAATCGTGCCGACTCCTTGCTCGCGCAGCTTCGGCGTCAGCAGGCCGGCGCATTGCGGCACCGCGACCTGCAAGTCGGTGAAGCTCATGTGCGCGGCGCCGTCGAAGTGCAGGTCCCGCTTCCACCCCGGCTGGTTGGCCCAGAACTGACCCCAACTCGGGTCGAAATCGTCCACGTGCGAGTGCTCGAATTTGCGCCCCGTCTGCGGGTTCACGCCGTCCGCGCCCACCAGCATGAACGGCCGATCCACGCCGTGCTGGGTGACCTCGCCGAGCTTGCCGACGCTCATGCTGCCGTCGAAGTTGATCCCCGCGCCGATGCGCCGATCGTGATACATCGCCTCGCCCGCGGTGTAGCCGCCCAGCGAATGACCGAACATGCCGACCTTCGTCAGGTCCAGCGCACCCGCCAACCCCGCTGGGAGCGTGCGGTTTTCGGCATCCGGGTGCTCGCCCCGTTGCAGCCGGTCCAGCTGGTCGAGCACGAATCGCGTGTCCGCGACCCGGGTGTCCATCGAGGTCGCGAGGAAGGCCGGGTCCGGCTTCGCGTCGCTGGTGACCATGCGCCCACCGGGGAACTCGACCGTCTGCGCGTCGTAGGTATGCGCGATGGACACGACGACGTAGCCGTGACTGGCCAGGTCGTCGGTGCGCACCGAATTGAGCTCGCGCACCACCCCGAAGCCGTGCGAGAACAGCACGACGGGCCAGGCGCCGCCCGTGCGATCCACCTCGACCGAGTTGCTCGCCAGGCGTTTGGTGCCGCCCCAATCGATGGTGCCGGGCGTCAGCCCCTGCTCGGGATCCGCGGTCGCCATCCGATCGATCGCGGCCGCCATGCCCGGCGACATCCAGGCGGCGCGGTCTCCGGCGCGCTTCGCGGGGTAGCTCACGGTGACCATCAGTTCCCGCTTGTCGGCCGGATGCCACGGATCCTGGCGCGAATCCACCAGATGCAGGTCCGTCGTCCCGACCGGGTAGCGCCCGCTCAGCGGCGGCAGGGTGATCTTCGCCGCGGTGGTGATGGTCGGCTCGGTCTTGTCCTGCCCGCACGCGGTGAGCAGGACGGTCGCGGCCAGGGCGGCGGTCAGCGCCAGCGCGCAGCGGCGCAATGTGAACACTTCGGTGGTCCTCCTCGACGTTCGGCTCGGCGCCATCATGGCAAAACCCGCCTCACCTGCGCGTCACCCCGACGGAGGAGTCGATGTACCCCGGGATGCGTAGGGGAGTACCCCCAGAGGACCAAGCCGCTGTGGACGCGTCCCCTTAGACTGGCGAACGAGAGGAAAGGACACCTGATGAAGCGAAACCTGAACTGCCCCTGCGGAGAAGCCATCGTCGGCACCGACGAGGACGATCTTGTGGCCAAGACACAGGCCCACCTGGCCGAGAATCATCCGGGTCACGACTACTCGCGCGACGAGATCTTGTTCATCGCTTACTGATTCGGCTATCGGTTCAGCTCCGGCCAGAGCACCTGATCCGGCTGGCACAGGCTGGCCGAGCGGGTGGTGGGCACCGGGCCGGTGCCGGGGGTGAAGACCCACTGGGAGATCGGCCCGGCCGCCTTCCAGCGCAGCGCGCCCGACGCGTCCGAGACCACCTCGTACACCGACTCGCTGCCGCCCACGAGCTGGGTGCCGACGCAGTAGTCGGTGTATTCGGTGCCGGGCTGCTGAGCGCCCGCACTGAAGTTTCCGGTCGGTGCGCCGGTGGCGCCGGGGTTCGCGACGGTGCTCGGAGTGCGGGCGTCCGCGCCCCGGACCCAGCGCGGTGCGCCGAGTTGATCTGTGGCACAGGTGAATGCGCGGCCGCCGGCCGTGACCGCCGTGCCCTGCGCGTAACCCGTTCCCGCCCAGAGGCAATCGCCGGCGGGTGCGGCGCTCGCGCTGCCCGCGGTCGCGCCGACCAGACCCGCGGCGGCGACCGCGGCCACGGCGAGGGCCAGCCCGCCGCGCCACCGAGTGGAACGCCCGGAGACGTTGTGAGCAGCTGATTCGCGTTCGTTGTCGATCATGTCTCGACCCTAGAAATCGGTTGCCTGACTGAGCATCACGCCGCAGCGCTATTTGCCGTCGGTACCGCAGTGCTAGGGGTGATTCCGCATCGAGGGGCGTTCGGACTCAGGGTGTAGCGGGTCCGCCCGCGGTGTCCGATCAGGCCAGTGATGTGTTGTGTCACAAGGACGCCGACGCTGTGCTGTGCGGTTGCACGGCCGGAATCCGGCGCGACCTCGGCGATCGGCCCACTGACAAGTTTTCGGTCGCGCCGACCGCATATCGCCGAAACATGCTCTGCTGTATGGTCTCTCGCAGGGTGGGGGGACCCGGAGTATTTCGTCCGTCGCCCTGCTCGGTGGGAGGTCCGATGATAGGATGGGTCGGAACTGAGGGATGTTCGGGCAGATGAGTTCCTCGGCTGAAATCGTTGAGAACAAGGCGGGCTCCGCCTTGTTCTTCGTGTGCGAGAGGGGACTTGGACACGTACTCCCAATTGGTGTGCCTGAGGCACGTGGTGTAGGTCGAACGGTTATTCCTTCGGTCAGGAATGCCGTCGGTTTGTTGTGTCCGGATTCGAATTGTTCGCCGATTTCATTTGTTGTCATCGTGGCGACTGGTCGGTCGTCGCGCTTCGGGACTTGATCACGCCATATATGGTGGCGTACAAGCATGTCCGGCATCGCCTTCGTGGCCGGCGTCGAAGTCCAACTCTTAAGCGTATCCGCGCTGCTGCCTGTTTCGGGCTGGAACTGGTAGGTTCCGAAATGTTTCCGAAAGGTGACGCGTTTGATCTCGGGGTTAACACCATTCACAAATAACGCCACGAATCACGCTGGCGATCCGCAGATTGCGAATGCAGGGGGCTTTCGACACCGTATCGTTGCCGGAACTCTGCCAATGTGAAATATTGCTGTCCGCGCTAGTTAGTCACTGCTGACCCGGCACAGCGCCGTGCCTACCGCATCGATTCGTCCCGCTTGTTGTGGTGGTTCGGATCGGTACTGGCAGCGGGGCGAAGTGTGCTACGGAATGATCTCGGCTTCGACGCAGGAGTACCGCCGTGAGTGAACACAGGTTGAACGTGGACGACGATGCGAGAGTCGGAGTTGCCGACGTAGTCATCGAGATTCCTATCGAGTCGATAGACATCAGCGGCGCACTGCGCGTGCGTGCTGAGGACTCGGCGCATACGCAGGTGCTAGCGACGACGGAGGCGGAACTGCCGCCGATCCTGGTGCATCGAGAAACCATGCGGCTGATCGACGGCGTGCACCGTCTGAAGGCCGCGAAATTGAAGGGGGACACCGTCATCCGGGCACAATTCTTCGACGGCACCGAGGAGGAGGCGTTCGTGCTCGCGGTGCAGGCCAACATCGCGCACGGCCTGCCGCTGTCGATTCTCGATCGCAAAGCCGCCTCGCTGCGGATCATGCGGATGTATCCGCTGTGGTCGGATCGCAAGGTCGCCGAAGTCGCCGGGCTGGACCACAAGACGGTCGGCGCGGTGCGCAGGCAGTCGTCTGGGGATGTTCCCCAGACGAGGCACCGACTAGGGCGCGACGGCCGGATGCGCCGGGTGCGTCGTCCGGACGTCGAACACCAGCGCCGGAAAAAGCCCTGCGACGGCAGCGACGGAGCGCCGCTCGCACCCGATCCGGCGCCGCCCGAACGGGTTTGCCCCTCCTCGGTCTTACAGAGCCTGCGGCGCGATCCGTCGCTGCGGCTGACCGAGACCGGACGAACGGTGCTGCGCTGGCTCGACGCCAGTCCGCGGACACCCACGCAATCGCTCGATCTGGCCGATCGCATCCCGGAACACTGTTTGAATCTCGTGCTGGATATGGCCCGGCAGAACGCGGCGAACTGGCAGGACTTCGCGACCCGAATCGGCGATCGGCTGCACAGTAAATGACGACGGATTTTACCTCGGGAGACGGTGCGTGACTTGCGAATCGAATTAATTTGCAGGTCGCGCACCGACGAGGCTTCGGTACCGCGATTCACCTCGCCGGCGCTTCCGAGCGTCGGCGTTTTTTCGGCCCGGCGTACACCCGCTCGGGCGGCGCGCGTCGATCGCGGGGCCGAAGGCCTGTCGGCGGGCACCGTCGCGGGGTGCTGTCCCGGTGGCGTCGATACGGCTCGGCGGCCGCACAATTCGTCGCACTTGCGCCGAAAGGCGGGTTGCCCGAGCGCACGTGCGGGACACTTCGCCGGATTAGCGCTACGGGCTAATTAATTAACCCGTGATACGAACTCCCCAGTATCTCCCCAGTCGAAAATATCGCCCGCGGTGTGTTTCTACTTGGATATGAAACACCCACATCGAAGGGCGGCTCGCTTCACCGCTACCGCGGTGTTCGTTTTAGCGGCAACGGCTTTCACGACCAGCTCCGGTGCCCTCGCCCAGCCAACGACAACCACACCGCCGGCAACCCCTTCGACGTCGTCGCCGACCACCACGCCGACCGATCCGTCGACCACTACGCCGACCGATCCCTCGACGCTGTCGCCGACCACCGCGACGACCGACACATCGCCGACCACCACGTATACCGCTCCGTCGACGACGTTTTCCCCGACGACCGAGCCGACGACATCGGCGCCGACCACACCTCCGTCGCCGACCACGTCGACGACCACCACCCCGCCGACCGCGACGACCGTCGTTCCGACGTCGCCCACCACGCCCGGCATCTTCGAACTCCCGACCCTGCCGAAGAATCCGTTCACCGATCCCGACGGGATCATCGCGCAGGTCATCTTCAAGAACCCGCTGCCGAAGCCGTCGGGCACCCCGTCCGAGGCCCCAGCGATCGCGCAGGCGCAAGCGCAGACCGTCCAGCAGGCCTTCGGCGCCGAAACGGTCGGCAGCCTCGTGGTGGACAAGGCGTTCCAGGCCGGCCAGGGCGCCACGGTCCGGCTGCGGCAGCAGATCGACTCGGTGCCGGTCTTCGGCGCGACGGTCGCGCAATCGCTGGCCGCTGACGGCTCGCTCACCTCGGCCAGTGGCGCACTGACGCACAAGGTTCAGGGCAAGTACCCGGCCGGGGTGAGCACGCCGCCCGCCGCGGTCGCCGCCACCGCGCTGCGCACGCTCGCCACCGAGACCAAGCAGTCACGGGACAAGTTGGCCGTCGGCGCGACGGTCGCCATGTGGTACGACCCGAAACTGGCGGCCAGGAGCTCCGCTGCCGGCGTGGCGGTCCCCGCATACAAGGTCACGGTCAAAAGCCAAGGTGCGCAGGGTAAGCAGCCTGTGCAGTGGGTCGTGTTCGTCGACGCCAACAACACCGGACGCGTGCTGGACGGCTGGCGCGAATCCGAGCATCCCGATCGCGACGTGTGCGAGGCCGGACGTACACCGGCCGATCCCGACGGCAGGCCGGAAACCCTGGCGTCGCGCTGCCGCCGCTGAACGTGTGCCGCCCGGCGGCGCATTGGTTTACGGGCATTCGGACGGCGGTGTGCGCCGTCCGAATGCCCGGCAGTACCTGCGGGATGCCGAGTTGGCATTGCCCGCAGTCGATTACAGATCCGTTCGGGCTTCGACACGTGCGCGCGACCCAGCTCGGTCCCCGGATCGCCTACCACAAGAGGTTGTGCACCATGCGAATTCAGAAATGGTCTGACAGAGGCAATCCGATTCCCGTCGCGCTCAGAGCCCGGCCGGTCGCGGTGTCCGCGTTGGCGCTAGCGTTGAGTCTCACGGCCGGCGTGGCCGCGGTGGCTGCGGCACCGCCGGATTCGCCGAACGGGGCGGCGGCCAGCGCGGCCGATCCGACGCCGGGCTCCGACGGACTGGGCGATCCGTATTACCCGAAGGACGGCAACGGCGGTTACGACGCGACGCATTACGACGTCGCCATCGACTACAACCCGCCGACGCACAACCTCAAGGGCAAGGCCACCATCACGGCCAATGCCACGCAGAACCTCTCGGCCTTCAATCTCGACTACGCCGGTCCGGCCGTCAGTGCCGTGGCCGTCAACGGTCAGACCGCCACCTTCCGCAAGACCGGCGAGCACGAACTCGTGGTGACCCCGAAAGCGGCACTGCCGCAGGGACAATCGTTCACCGTCGTGGTCGACTACGCGGGCACCTTGCCGAACAGCAACGGCAACGGGTGGACCTACTCGCCGTCCGGCGGCGCCTTCGCCGCGGGCGAACCGCATTCCGCGACAACGTGGTATCCGCTCAACGACACCCCGCTGGACAAGGTCACGTTCACCGTGAAGGCCACCGTGCCGACCGGCTGGGATGTGGCGTCGAACGGGGTGCGCGCGTCGGACGTGCCCGCCGGTACGGGCAAGCACACCGTCACCTGGGAAGCCAAGGATCCGATCGTCGGGTATCTGACGACGATCGCGATCGACAAGTTCACCCGGCTGAATCAGCGGGCCGGGAACACGCCGCTGGAGAGTTTCTTCGCACCGGGCGGCGCGCAGCAGAAGAAGGACCTGGAGAAGAAGCTGCCGGGCGTGCTCGCGTTCGAAGAGGGGCTGTACGGTCCCTATCCGCTAGAGGCCGGCGGCGGAATCTATGTGGATACCAACCTGCAATTCTCGCTGGAGACGCAGACCCGGCCCATCTACGCGCCGTGGACGGACCTCAACACGCTGATTCACGAGAACGCCCACCAGTGGTGGGGTGATTCGGTCTCGGTCAAGGATTGGCGCGATGTCTGCCTGAACGAATGCTTCGCCAGCTACACCGCCGACATCCTGTACCCCGAGCGGGTCAATCACCAGAACGCCGACCAGATCTATCGGCGCGCACTTGCCAGCGCAGATCAGCAAGGCGTCTGGTCCACCCCGCTCTACGATCCCGGCAAGGGCAACGAATTCACCGTGGTCTACAGCCGCGGGCCGCTGTTCCTGCACGCGCTGCGTCGCTACATCGGTGACGACGTATTCTTCGCCGCCGTCAAGGATTTCGCGCAGGGGCACAAGGGTGGGAACGCGTCGATTCCGGAGTTCCGGCAGTTCGTCCAGTCGCGCACCAGCAAGAATCTGAACGGGTTCTTCGATGCGTGGTTGAACGGGCGGAAGCGGCCTGCCAGCGAGTACCTGTACCCGGGCAGCCTCAGCAACCAGGGGCTTCAGGAAGCTCCTGAGGCGCCGGGGACCGACGCCTGGCCGTTCGGTCGCGGGGATCGGAAATGACGCCCGTCTCCACGAAAGCTGAGTTACCGCAGCGGATCCGGACGTTCGTCGGTGCGGCAGCCCTCGCCCCGTTGATCGTGGCCGCCTTGCATGCGGCGCCGAACCAGGACGCGCGCGGGCACATCTCCTCGCCGCACAGCCGGCTGGCGAAATGTGCTCAGGTGAATCCGCTCGAATCCCTGCCGCGGCACGCGGAAGGGGCGGTGGGACAGCGTAATTGCAGTGCCGGCCACTGGGCCGATACCGGCAATGGCACCGTCACTGCCGCGGGCGCGAAGGGTGTCTTCAAGAAGAAGCCGTCGTTCGTAGAGGCTTGACGACATCTCGTGGGCCGCTGCGCATTGTGCGCAGCGGCCCATCGTCGTGTGTGCCCCTCATCGGGAGCGCCGCCGATCCCCTCCACCTGCGGCGCTCCCCACACCAGGACAGTGCGTCATTGCACATGTCCCTGTCGGTGCGCTGCCATCATCACCGGCTTCGGGGGCGGGTGGCTTGGACGAATCTGCTGTTGTCGCGACATGGTCGCGGCTCATCGGGGTTGACCTTCGGGCTACCGTGGGGGTGGCACCTCGATCGTTCTAGCCATGTTGGAGGCTTCTTGCGCACCCTCGCTCGCGTACTGCTCGTGCTGCTGGTTCTCGCCGGTGGGACGGCCTCGATGGTGCCTGCGGCGCTCGCTGAGCCCACGGTGCCGCCGGTGATCATCGATGGCGTCACCGTGGAGAAGATCGATGCGGAGCTGGCGGTGCGCAATGGTGCGCCGGCCGGGCAGAGCAAAGGTGAGTTGCTCGAGCTGCTGTCGCGGCAGTTCCTCGGCACGCCGTACGGCGCCAATATGCTCATCGGTTCCGAGACGCAGCGCGAACAGCTCGTCGTCGACTTCCGCCGGGTGGATTGCTTCACCTATCTCGATTACGTCGAAGCGCTCAGTCGATCCGCCGACAAGGACCAGTTCCTCTCGAACCTGGTCGAAACGCGCTACACCGGCGGACGCGTCGAGTTCCTGCAACGCAAGCACTTCTTCAGCGACTGGGTGAGCACGCCGAGAATCGCCGCCACCGACGTCACCGGTGCGGTGAGCACCGGCGCGGTGACCGTGGCCAAACGGCTCAACGCGAAGAGCGACGGCGGAACTTACCTGCCCGGATTGCCGGTCGTCGACCGCAACATCACCTACATCCCGAGCGCCGCCGTGAACGACACCGTCATCGGCGGACTCCGCACCGGCGACTACATCGGCGCATACACCGACGAGCCAGGACTCGACGTCACCCACGTCGGAATCTTCGTCATGACCCCGACCGGCCCCGTCTTCCGCAACGCCTCCTCGCTCGCCGCAAACAACAAAGTGGTCGACTCACCTTTCACCGACTACGTCCAATCGGTCCCCGGCATAGTCGTCTACCGCCCGCAGTAGTCGCCCCGCCGACCATGACAAGGTCCGAACCACTACTCGTCGTCATCCGCGGCAACTCCGCATCAGGGAAGTCGACCGTCGCGACGGCGGTGCAACGCCGATTCGAGCGCGGCGATTGCGCGGTCGTCGCCCAAGACACGGTGCGCCGTCAGATGTTGCGGGAATTCGACGAACCCGGCGCATTCAACATCCGATTGATCGAACAGATCGCCACCGCATGGCTACAGGAGGGCATGGTGGTGATCGTCGAAGGCATCCTCGACGCCCGCAAATACGGCCCGATGCTGAAGCGCTTGACCGACAGCACGCCCCAATCCCTGTTCTATGCTTTCGATCTGACCTTCGAGGAGACCCTGCTCCGCCACGCGACGCGCCCACAAGCAGCATCGATCCCGGAAGCGCTGCTGGCCGACTGGTACCGCGGCTGGCAACCCCTCACCTTCGTAGCGGAGACCAGGATCGATGCCACGTGGAGCATCGACGCGACCATAGATCGGATTCGCCGGGATATCGCACGTCATGGGTGAAGAGCGTTGCCTGAGGTTGTAATCCGCTGTGCTGTAGCAGAATCCACGAATGGTACGACCGCGATTCGCGCCGGTGGGGGACAGCAATCGGGTGCTGTCGCTCGCTACGCGCCGAACCGCCTCTGTGGTAGGCGAGTTCGTGCGCTACGGATCTGGAGTCGGGCCTTCTGGGGCGAGGATATCTTCGGCATCGTTGTATGGATGAGGTGATATCGGAGCGTCGCCGAAACCGCGGAAGTCGCAGCGCACCAATCGATATCCGGCATCGGTGAGGGTGGTCCACCGGGGGTCCCACATTCGCCGGTCGCATACACCTGCGTGCAGCAGGACTGCTGGTGGACCGTCGCCTGCCACATCGTGGGGGAGAGTCATCGCTCGGACGCTAGTTGTCGCCAGTTGTCCGCGCATTCGAATATCGCGGCCGTCGTTTTCGGTCGGCGCGGAAATTTCGGCGCGCTCGGTAGTCTCACACGATGACTGACCCAGTGACCAGCGATGCGCCCAGCCCCATTCGCACGGAACGGGGACTGGAGCGGCTGATCTTCTTCAGCGATGCGGTGGTGGCGATCGCGATCACTCTGATCGTGTTGCCATTGGTCGACAGCGCTCGTGAGGTCGCGGATACGTCTACATCGAAATTCTTGTCCGACAACAGCTATGGACTCCTGGCGGCCGGCGTCAGTTTCGTGGTGATCAGTTCGTTCTGGCGTGAACACCACCGCCTGTTCGAGCGCGCCACCGGCTACACACCACTGCTCGTGCGCCTCAACATGCTGTGGTTGCTCTGCATCGTCGCCCTACCGCTCGCCACGATCCTCGACGTCTACTCCCACCGCGGCGACCGTCTCGCCATCGGCATCTACCTCGGCGTGATGATCGCGGCGATGACACTCAGCCGATTAGCGGAACTGGTCCTCTACCGAGCAAACCTGCTGGCAGACGCACCCCAGGTGACCACGCTCGACATCGCAGTCCGCTGGATCTCCGTGGCAACAGTATGCCTGGCACTGACCATCGCCCTGGTGGTCCCACACGTCGGCCTGTGGTCCCTACTGCTATGGATCGCCGTAGGCCCGATCGAGAGCATGATCAAGCGCCGGAAATCCCACCAAACCACCTGAGCCGCAGCCAAGGCCCGAACGACTCGGTCAGTGATCGTCAGCGGGACATAGTGGAGGTGAAGTGCGAGTAGCGGCTCTGTCATGTCCCGTTGAGTGAGACGTCTGGCGAGGCGATGCTGTCGCTCGCGGGGAGGCCCGGGCAGGCGTCAGCGGAGGGCTGATCGGACTCGCCGAGCCGTAGCCAGTGCCCGAATGGCTCGGGGCGTGATCGTCGGCGGGACTTGGTGGTGGCGGAGTGGGAGTGGAGGCTCTGTCATGTCCCGTTGGGCATTGAGTGTTGGCTGGTGGTGCGAGGGGGCGGCTTTGCTTGCGTGGAGTCGGCGGTGGAGTGCCAACTTTGTCAGCGGAACTGCGGCCTGTGCGCAAGCGCGGGCATCTGTTGTCCGCGCGTGGCGATTGGGGCATGGCTACGTGGGACCTCGTTGAGGAGGAGTGCGAGTAGGGGCGCTGTCATGTCCCGTTGGGTGTCGAGTCGTGCCGTCCGACTGAGGTTGTAGTTACGGAGCTGGTGGCCTGGTGGTGGGGGCCGGCTGGGGTGGAATGGGTTTTGTGGTGGGGGCGGGTGGTTTCGGTTGGGGGGCTGGGGCGGCTGGTGGTTGTTTGGGGGCTGGGGCCGGGTCGGCAGGTTTGGGGGCTGGGGCGGCCGGTGCAGGTGGTGTGGCGGGTTGCTGCTTGGGGGTGGGAGTTGGTGCGGCCGGGTTTTGGTTCGGTGCTGGTGCGGCGGGGGCGGGGGAGGCAGGTTGCTTCGGTGCCGGTGCCGGTGCCGGTGCCGGTGCCGGTGCCGGTGCCGGTGCCGGTGCCGGTGCCGGTGCCGGTGCCGGTGCCGGTGCCGGTGCCGGTGCCGGTGCCGGTGCTAGAGCTGGAGCGGGTGCCGGTGCTGGAGCTGGAGCGGGTGCCGGTGCTGGAGCTGGAGCGGCGGGAGGGGGTGTGGCTGGTTGTTTGGATGCGGGGGTGGTTGGGATGGGGGTGGTCGGTTGTTGTTTGGGGGCGGGTGCGGGGGTGGTTGGGGGTGGTGCGACTGGTTGTTGGCTGGTGGGGTGGATTGGTGGGGTTTGAGTGGGCTTGGGTGCTGGTGGGTTCGGTGTTGTTGTGGGGGGCTGTGATTTGGGTGCTGGTGTGGCGGTGGGGGTTTGGGTTGACTTTTGATTGGTCGTCGGGGGGACCGAGGCGATTGGTGGCTGCGCCTGTGTCGAGGGGGTGGGTGTGGTCTGAGCCGGTGCCGGTGGTGTGGTGGTCGGCGTCGTTGTGGGAGCTGATGTGGTCGAGCTGGGACCAGTAGTTGTCGTCGAGCTGGGAGCCGGTGTGGTCGAGCTGGGTTGTGGTGTCGTCGTGGGGGTTTGGGTGGTTGTGGTGGTCGGCTGGACCGTGGGGGTGCTCGGGGTTGGTGGTGGGCAGAAGATGCCGCAGGGGATTGGTGCTCGGCCGGGGATGTTGATCATCACGTGGATTCTGAGTTCCAGTGTGCCCGTGGGGCTTTGTGGATCGGTGGTGGTGGGGGGATCCGTTGTGGGGAGCGGATCGGTGGTCGATTCGGGTGAGGGGGCGTCCGGTGCGGCGGGATCGCCGGGGGCGGCGGGGTCGGCGATGGTGGCGGTTTCGCCTACGCTCATGCTCGAACCCGCGCCGTCCGGCATGCCGCCGGTGGGGGTGCTGTCGGGGATGGGGGCGAGTTCGCCTTGCTTGGGTGCACCGCCGGTTTTGTAGGCGTTGGACCAGCTGAGCACCTTCGAGGCGTAGTCGAGGGAATTGTTGTAGCGCAGGACCGCGCGGATCTCCTGTTTCGGATCGCGCATATCCAGGTTGCCGGAGCACAGGTATTTACCCGCGCCGAGCACGGCGTCGAAGATGTTGTTCGGGTCGGTTTTACGGTCGCCGTTGCCATCCGCGGCATACAACGTCCAGGTACCGGGCAGGAACTGCATCGGTCCGACGGCGCGCACATAGCCGCCGTCGGACGCTTTGATGATTTCGTTGCCGGGCAACGTTCCGTCCAGCGCCGGACCGTAGATGATGCCGCGGGTGGTCCCGTCGGCGTCGGTGCGCCCGTTACCCGCGTGATTGGACTCGATCTTGCCGATGCCGGCCAGCAGATGCCACGGCATCCCGCAATTCGGCGTCGACGACTGTAACGACAGCTCGGCATTCCGATAAGCGGCGAGCGCGACCTCCGGAATACCCCGGGTCGGCACATTGGGCAGGCCGACATCGTGCAGCGGAACGGTCAGATCCGGCCCGGGATCGCCCGGCGGATCGGATTGCAACCGTAGCGATTCGGCGGAAGTCGGAACCACGCTGACCGATCGATCGGCGCTCTGATCATTGGGCGTCATCGCGGACGCCAGCACACCGTCGGGCACGTGATTACTCGCCACGGACCCGGAAATCAACAACCCGGCGAATACGAGCGCGGATGCGGTAATAGGACCGGAAATTCGCATCGGCACACCAAATCCTTCATCGACGTCGGTGGCGAACTGCACGGCGTCCGCCGATCGACGCGCGGGCGAGCATGAGACCTGTTGTACGAGTGGTTGTCACAGCGCAACGGCCGACCACCTGCCGTCAAGTTCCGAACAACCGGCGCAAGCATGACACGAAAGAACCCGCTCGAGATCCCCAGTAGAAGTGGGGAATCGGAGATGTTCATGTTCCGCCCCCGCGGCGGTGATCGATAAATATCCGCATATCCCCAGTTGGGAAGGTCCCCACTCATATCTTGCACGCTGATCCATACTTCTGGATGCCCCCTAAAGTTGTACCGGAGGTACGCTATGCGAAAGTTTCTATACCCCTTGGCATTCGGCGCCGCCGTGGCCTTGACCACGCTGGTGTTACCGGGTCAAACCGGTTTCGCCGCCGATAACCCGCAAACAACCGAGCGCGCTGTCACCGATATCGTCCCGGTTCCCGTGGAAGCCAAGGCCGATCCCGGCGCGAACTTCAAACTGACCGCCGCCACGGTGATTCGCGCCGAACACCAGGCCAAGGAAGTCGGGGAATACCTCGGCGGGCTGCTCCGGCCCGCCACGGGCTTTCCGCTGCCGGTGGTGGATCGATACGACCTGGCCAAGCCGGGTATCACCCTCGAGCTCGGCGACGCGGGTAACCGGGTCGGCGACCAGGGCTATCAGCTCACCGTGGCCAAGTCCGGGGTCACCCTGAAGGCGAACACCACCGACGGATTGTTCGGCGGCGTGCAGTCGCTGCGCCAGCTGTTCCCGGCGGCGATCAACAAATCGTCCGTGCAGAAACAAGATTGGCTCGTTTCGGGCGGCAAGGTGACCGACTATCCACGCTTCAAGCAGCGCAGCGCGATGCTCGACGTGGCCCGGCACTTCTTCAAGCCCGACCAGGTCAAGCGCTATATCGACCAGATCGCCCAGTACAAGGTGAACACCCTGCACCTGCACCTGACCGACGATCAGGGCTGGCGGATCGAGATCAAGAGCTGGCCGAAGCTGGCCGAGATCGGCGGCCTGACCGCGGTCGGCGGTGACCCGGGTGGGTATTACACCCAGGAGCAGTACAAGGACATCGTCAAATATGCCGCGTCCCGGCATATTACGATTGTTCCCGAGGTCGACATGCCCGGCCACACCAATGCCGCGCAGGCGTCCTACGGCGAATTGAATTGCGACGGAAAGCCCGTGCCGCCGCGCACGGACATCGAGGTCGGCTACAGCTCGCTGTGCATCGGCAGCCCGATCACCTACAAGTTCGTCGAGGACGTCATCCGCGAACTGTCCGCGATCACCCCGGGCAAGTACATCAATATCGGTGGCGACGAGGCCCATTCCACCTCACCGGCCGATTACCAGACCTTCTACAAGAAGGTGACGCCGATGCTGGCCACCTACGACAAGAAGGCGACCGGCTGGCACAACATCGTCGTGACCAACCCGCCCACGTCGGCCATCCCGCAGTACTGGGACACCGCCAACACCAATGCCGATGTCGTGGCAGCGGCCAAGCGTGGCAACAAGATCCTGATGTCGCCGGCCAACAAGGCGTACCTGGATATGCAGTACAACAAGGATTCACCGCTCGGCCTGCACTGGGCCGGTTACGTCGAGGTGCAGGACTCCTACAACTGGGATCCGGCCACCTTCCTGCAGGGCGTCACGGAGAACCAGCTGGCCGGCGTCGAGGCGCCGCTGTGGTCGGAGACCCTGCGGACCAGTGCCGACATCGAGTACATGGCCTTCCCTCGGCTGGCGGGCATCGCCGAGATCGGCTGGTCGCCGCAGGCGACGCACAACTGGGACAAGTATCGGGTGCGGCTGGCCAAGCAGGGCCCGATCTGGACCGCGCAGGGCATCAATTTCTATCGCTCACCGCAGGTGGACTGGAAATAGGAAATCGAATAACCATCGCAAGTTCGGTGTGTCCGAATTACAGGATCGTCCCCAAATACGATCCGGAAGGAGTCCGAGGTGTCGCTTTACAGAAAAACTCTGATCGCTTCATTCGCGCTACTGACCGGGCTGGGGGCGTTTCTCACCCCGGTGACTGCCGTGGCCCAACCCGCGGCCGCGGCAGTCGACACCGACGGTGACGGATTGCCCGACGTGTGGGAAACCAACGGATACGACGCCAACGGCGACGGCAAGATCGACGTCGATCTGCCCAAGATGGGCGCGAATCCGAAGCACAAGGACCTGTTCGTCGAGATGGACTACATGAACGGGCGCCTGCCGACCGCCGCGGCGCTCGACCGGGTCGTCGGGGTATTCGCCGATTCCCCGGTGACCAACCCGGACGGCCGCAACGGGATCGCCATCCATCTGGACGCGGGCAATGCCCGAGGCGCCAAATATGATCTCGGCGGCGGCAATCAGGTGCCCTACGACAGCAACCTGTCGCCGGTGGACGATCAGGTCGCGGCGATCAAGCGAACCAACTTCGCCTCGGCCCGTTCACACATTTTCCATTACATGATCTGGGCGGACTCCTACGACAATGGATGCAGCAGCGGCATTTCGCTGGGCATTCCGGCGGATACCTTCGTCGTCGCGCTCGGCCCGCAGTGCAACTGGAATCCGGGCGACAACGGCAACGTCGGCACGTTCATCCACGAACTGGGACACAACCTCGGCCTGAAACACGGTGGCACCGACCACGTCAACTACAAGCCGAACTACCTGAGCGTGATGAACTACAGCTTCCAGTTCAACGGTGTACCGAAGGTCGACGGCAGTGCGAACTTCGGTTACTCCAGCGTGAATCCTCCTGCCCTGAACGAGAGTTCGTTGCAGGAGCGGCAAGGGCTCGGTGCGGTCGCCGCCGGGTGGCGGACGGACTACTTCTGCCCGGACAACACCCGTAGGCGCACCCCCGGATCGGCGGACCAGCCGATCGACTGGAACTGCAACGGCTCCATCCAGACCGGCACGGTACGGACCAGTGTCAACAACGACCGGAACTACAACACCCTGCAAGCCCAGAACAACTGGGCCTCAGTGGTATTCGACGGGGGCAACGTCGGACCGGTCGGTGTCGAATCCCGGCAGTTGCCGGAGCGGTCGCCGGAGGAGATGACCAAGGCGGAGTTCGACCGGCTGCAATCCAGCCTGCACGAATAACGTTCGACGCCTGAACGATTCCGGCGGTGCACCCCCCACAAGAGGGTGCACCGCCGGGACTCGTTGGGGCGGAAGAAAATCTACCGGTTGACCGTCTCCCGATCGCGGTTCTTCGCGAACATCGCGATCACCGCGGTCAGCACCGCGCCGACCACGCCGCCGCCGGCCACCTGACCGATGACCTGCCCGAGATCCAGACCGGAGCCGGTCGCCGCCTGGATGATCGCGCCGGTGACGCCGCCGCCGACCGCGCCCGCGGCGCTATTTCCGACCAGGCCGAAGCCCTTGCCCGCACCGGCCATGTTCCCGCCGACCAGTCCACCTAGCACGCCCAATAGCCATTCCATTGTCGTTCCTTTCGGTTGGTGGTCAGTTGGCTAGCTGCGCGGTGCGTCGCGATGCATCTCGTGTGCGCCGGCGACTGTCGTGGCACCGCGCTGTGCGGCAGCGGCCGCGGCCGAGGCGGCGGTGGCGTCACCGCGCGGCGGCACGAATCCTTGCCGATTGCCCGTCGTTGTCGCCGTCGTGCGGGTGGTCGGCGTGACCGGTCCCCGGGTCGTGTGGGTCGGGCCCGACCGGCGACGGCCGAGCATGCCGAGCAACCCACCGACGACGGCCGTGATGGCCAGACCGATCGGAATGCCCCACCACCGGTTGATGCCCGAACTGCTGGAGTCGTCGGTGGCCTGGTTGTCGGGGTTCGGCACCGGATTCGGCACCGCGACATCGGGCGCGTTCGCCCGGAATCCCGGCAGGGTCGCGGCTAGCTCGGGCGGCATGGTCGCCAGTCCCTCGCTGTCGGACCACTTGATCTCGGTGCCCGCCGGCCCCACGAAGTTCGCGGTCGCGACACCGTTGTCGACGGTCATGTCCGAGCGCGGGTAGCCGAAAGGCCCGGTGATTCCGCCACTTTCACGCCACGCGTCGAGCACCTTGCCCTTGATGGTCCAGGCGCCCAGCTCCGGCTTCCAGTAGATCGCGGCGCCGCCGGCCTCGGCGAAGTCGTTGAACCGGCCGACGCCGTCGCCCGCGCCGGTCTCGTCGTTGGTGGGGAAGCGCAGCGGTCCGCTCGGTCCGCCGAGCGACTTGTACTTCACCAGAATCTCGCCGTACACCGCCTTCGCCCCGGTATCCGGCGAGAAGTAGATGACGCCGCCCTGGTAGGCGCGTTCGGCGCCGCCGGCCACCTCGGTGGCCGGGCCGAGCGGGGCGCCGAGGAACGATCCGGCTCCGCCGAAGTCGTTGTAGTGCGCGTCGATTGCATTGGTCGCCTCCGCGGATGGATCCGCGACCGCGGCCGGTGCCGTGGCCAGCAGCCCGGAAGCGAGTAGCGCCACCGCGTTGACCGCGAGGGTGGTGCGGCGCCGGGTCTTTCCTCGATGGATATCCAACAGTTCAGGCATGATCTCCTCGATTCGTCAGTGCGATGCGCGAGCCGCAAGGTGAGGGTCGCGCTCGAGTACAGGCGCGGTCGATCAGCTACAGGCGGGCAATTCCCCGCCTTCTCCGAGATCAAACACTGATTCTGCTGGAAATCCGTGGTCAGTGGCGGTAGAAGGAGGAAATCGACGTCCGGGGGCCGGTAGATCAGCTATTTGCGGGCCGACGCGGCGCCTGTCGGACGTTCAGCGGATACCCCGACCGCCGAACGGGGGTGAGCATTGCAGCATGGCGAGAATGCGGACGAAACGTTCCTCTTATCGGGTGGCCGGGCAGCCACCCGCGCGCATCCCGAATTCCACGCGGGGAGTGTGACTTTCGATGGATATCGTGGTCGTGCTGGTCACGCTGGCGATCGGTGCGATTGTGGTCTGGGGCGCGATCAGCGTCTGGACCGAGGACACCTACAAGCGCAACCGCCCGGACCGCACGCCGTGCGGGTTTCGTCGGGACGACGACGAGAGCGGCCGATAGGGATGGACGTCGTCATCGGGCTGCTCATCGCGTGGTCCCTGGGCAAGGCGCGCCGGGTGGGCATGCGCGTCAACGGTCTCACCGATCAGGCACTGGATATCGCGGTCGACCGGGTGTGGAATGTGGTCGCGGCGAAGCTCGGGACCGACCAGACGCTCGCGCGATTGATCGCCGAAGGCCGCACCGGGGTGGTCTCACCGGAGACCTGCGCCGACGCCGAACGCTCGCTCGCCGCGGCCGCGGACGCCGATCCGATGTTCGCCGCGGCGCTGCGCGAGGCGGCGGCCGGGCCGGGGAGCGCACCGCCGGTGCTGAGCACGCAGCAGTTCGCGGGAGTCTCGTTCGGGTCGATCGACTCCGGCGGCGGCTCGGTCGACATCAAGAACGAAAGCAAGATCGTCAACTATGCCCGGCAACATCCGGCGATAACGGTGATCGCCGTGGTTGTCGTGGTGATTCTGGCGGGGCTGCTGGTCGGGCAGCTCGCCGGGAAGGGGCCGCCGACAGCCGCGGAGTCGGCGACCGGTGACGCGCCGACGGCCGTCGCCCCGCGCGCCGAACCCGCGCCGAAAGCCAACCCGCGCGTCGACGCCTCCGCCATGATCGGCACCTGGTCGGCCTCGGACGGAACGGGCACAAAGACATTCAACGGAAGCGGCGGCTCCTGCGACGGCCTCTACTACAACCAGGGCAAACCCCTGGACATCGGCGGCCCGTCGACCTGCGTGCTCTCCAGCAAACCCGACACCACCGGCCGCTACACCCTCGTGGTCACCCAGAGCGTCAATCGCGCCAGCTACAAAGTCGAGTTCACCAGCACCGATCACGCCATCGTCTACGACTCCGCCGGCACCCGCCTCTACGAGCTCGAACGGTTCTGACCCGGGTCACCCTCTTGCGCCGAGGAATCCAACTGACTGAGACTGAAGGTCTGCTAAATTGGCGTTACCGGCGGTACCGGGTTCATTGAACCTTGAACGGCCGGACGGTACCAAACATCGTCGTTGGGAGTTGCCGTGACCGGAGCGGGCACCGTTGCCGCGTTCGACCGCACGACCCGCCGGGTCAGCACCATCGAGCGATTGCTCGCGGATGCGATCGCGTTGGTCGACGGCTTCTCCACGCAATCACCGGTTTATGACGTGCTGCCCAGCTCGCTGGTCGACGCGGACTTCGTGCCGGCCGCCGAGCTGAATGTGCGGCTGTTCTTCCGGTTCTGGCTCGACGGCAACCCGCCGACCGAGGAGGACACCCGCCCGCTGGTCAATCGCGCCGTATCGCTGCTGCACGACGGGATGCCGCTGGAGGAGGTGCTGGGCAATTATCGGGCGGGCGTCGATTTCCTCTGGTCCCAGCTGCCGACCACGGCCTCCCCGGCCGGTCGGGCGGCGCTGGCCGAGATCGGCCGACCGCTCTCGGAATACCTCTCCCTCATGACCGCCCGCATCGCGATGGCCTGTGTCGAAGATGCCCGCCGCCGTCCATCGGACGAGCTCGAACGCCGGCGCGGGATCGTCGACGCTCTGCTGGCCGGACGCGATCCCGGCGATTGGCTGGATGATCCGACGGTGCCGGTCGCGGACGCGTTCGTGGTCGCGGTGATTCGCCCCGGCGACCCAGGACCCGGCACACTGACCGAGCTGCGGCATCGGATCCACGACCTCCCTGGCGCCTTCCTGCGTCGCGATATCCGTGGCTGGACGGCCCTGATCCCGATCGACTCGCGCGCGGACAGCGCGGCGGTCATCGAGAATCTCTCGACTCGATTGGTACCCGGAATCGGTACGGGCGCAACGCCGTTGTGGATCGGCGTATCGCCCGCGGTGACCCGCGCGGCCATCCCGGAATCCTTCGCGGAGGCCCGGGTCGTCGCCGAGCTCGGGCGCTGCCTGGCCCGCAGCGAGGTGATCTGCCGTCGGCAGGACCTGCGGCTGGAGTACGCGGTGGCGGTCGACGGGTCGGTGCGCAAGGAACTGGCCTCGGTGCTGGAGCCGCTCGCGGATCAGCCGGTGCTGGCGGAGACACTCGGCGTGTTCTTCGCCAACGAGTGCAACCAGAATGCCGCGGCCCGGCTGTTGTTCGTGCACCGCAACACCATCACCTATCGACTGGCCCGGATCGCCGAACTCACCGGATACGACCCGCAGCGCCCGACGGAGGCGATGACCCTGTCGGCGGCGCGGACCGCACAACTACTGGAAGCGAAGGCGTTTTCGGCCTGATTCGCGCTCGCGGAGCCGAATTCTATGGATGTGCACAACTGTCCGGGACGGGACTCTGTCTGTTTGTCGGTAGCGAGCCGATCTCGCGCGGGGTGTACTGACACCAGTTCGGTCGTCGCATGACGCCGATCACAGTTGACGAGATGAGGGTGCATGTTCGGGGAGAGATTCACCTGGGCTGCGGTGCCATTGACGGCACTGTGCCTGGCCGTGTCCAGCGCCGGTATCGCGGCAGGCGATCCGTATCCGGCGTTCCCTCCGGACCAGAATCAATTGCCGCAGTTGCCCGCCGAGCCGCAGATCTACGACATGCTGCCGATCCCGGTGCCCGCGGAGGATCCGTGGTACGCCGACCCGGACGATCTGGCGTCCTACGCGCCGGGACAGATCATTCGATCGCGCACCGTGCAGACCCGGATCCTCGGCATCCCGTTCCCGGTCGACACCAAGCAACTGTTGTTCCGCAGCAACGACATTCACGACAATCCGATCGCCACCGCGACCTCGGTGATCACCCCGGGCATCCCCTGGACCGGCGGACCGCGGCCGGTGGTCTCCTTCCAGGAGGCGATCGACTCGACCAACTCGGCGTGCAATCCGTCCTACACGTTGCAGGTCGGCACCATGAAGGAAGCCGCGCTGGCGGTGGGATGGCTGGCGCAGGGCTTCGCGATCAACGTGCCCGACTTCGACGGTAAGTTCAATACTTTCAACACCTTCGACGAGGGCAAGATGGTGCTGGACAGTCTGCGCGCGATGAAAAATGATGCGTCGCTGGGACTTACGGAATCCGGGATCGGCATGTACGGCTACTCCGGTGGCGGTTCGGGGTCGATCCGCGCGGCCGAAATGCGCGAAAGTTACGCTCCCGACGTCAGATTGCTCGGCACCGCCATCGGCGGGACGCCCGGCGACCTGCGCTTGCAGGCGCGGTACGCGACCCAGCAGCAACCGGGGCTCACCGGGATCAGCAACTTCACCATGTGGCTCGGTTTCGCCGGGTTGTCGCGGGAGTTCCCCGAGCAGTTCGATGCGGCGAAGCTGCTGAACAAAGAAGGACAGGCGATTCTGGCGGATATGCAGAGCCGCTGCGTCTATACGGTGGCGTTGTCGGGCATGTACCGACCGATCAGCGACTATTTCAATCCCGGCATGACGTTGGAGAATGCGCCGGGCGTCATGCAGGTATTGCAGGAACAGAGCCTGGGACAGCACATTCCGGACAGCCCGATCTTCTGGTTCCACGGGATCTGGGACGAGCTGATTCCCGCGTCGGTGGTCCTGCCCGCCGTGAACGACTACTGGAATCGGGGCGCGGACCTGCGGTTCTACACGATGCCGCTGCCCGAGCACATCGTCAACGCGGGGGCGGGCTGGCCGCCCGCCGTGGCGTGGATCAGCGCGGTCCTGCGTGGGCTGCCGCCGGGGCCGCGATTCAAGGCTGATTTCCAGATTCCCGGCTAGGGCTTGGCCAGACTTTCGGGGTCTCGTGGTCGATTCGGCGGCCGCTTAGCATCACCTTGTCGATCCGTCGTAATAACGGCACAAACTTGGTGAGGACAGCCCGTGGTTTCGCTGCAACGCACTATCCGACTGGGCGCGACGGCCGGCGTCATGATGGCGCTGGCCTTCGCGGCGGGATGTTCGACCGAACCCGCGTCGGTCGCCGGTTCTCCGTCGGCCGCCGTGCCGCCCGTCGCTGCGGGTACGGCCGTCACGCGGCTGGTCGCGGATCAGGTCGCGATCCTTGGCCCCGTCGGTTACGACGGGATCGACCTCGGCATGACCGTGGCGCAGGCCAGGAACAGCGGGAAGATCGCCGGGATCGAGGGCTCCGACGAAGGTCTCGGGTGCCGGTCGTTCACCACCCGCGCCGGGTGGAGCGGTTATATCAACGAAGGCAAAGTCGTCTCGATCATTCCGGAGACCGTCCCGCGCACGCCGGAGGGGATTACCGCGGGGTCGACGGCCGCCGACGTCCGCGCGGCGTACCCGGATCTGAAACTCGGGGTGAACTGGAGTTCGGCGACCGTGCCCGGCCATCCGGCAAATCGCTACGGATTCATGGGAATTCGCCAGAGCGACGCCGCGACACCGCAAGCTGTCACGGCATTGCTGCTGTTCGCCGCGGACACGAACGTCTGCCACAACTAGCGCCTACTTCTGGGCCGATCCGACGCCGGTTCCGCAGGGAACCGGCGTCTTGTGTTCCGGGTCTAATGCGTTGAGCACCAACTGGATTGCGACCGGGTCGGACGTCATTGCCATGTGCTCGGAGAAGTCTCCGGGGCAGACGTCCTGCAAGGTGATGTTGTCGACGTCGGGGCCGGTGAGGAATCCGGTGGTGTAGGGCGTGGCGAATTCGTCGTATCTGGAGGCGATCACGGTATAGCTGACGCCGGGTTGTGTTTCGCCGCCGCTGTTGAGCTGCGTGATGAAGTCCGAGGTCGGCAGCTGTTCGGTGCAGGACGGGCACACCAGGTCGGTCGCCGGTGGGACGAGGGTGATCGGCAGGCCGACCAAACCCCAAGTGGTGCCGTGATTGTCGGGCGCGAGGCCGACCAGAGTGTGCACCTTCGGCGTGCCGCCGAGGTTCTTCAGGTAGTACCGCGGGAGCATGCCGCCCTGCGAATGGCCGACGATATCGACCTGCTGCGCACCGGTCGTCGCGAGCACACGGTCGACGAAGTCCGAGATCTCTTGCGCGGAGGCGCGCATCGGGCCGACGCCGGACACCGTGCCGGCGAGACCGCGGCCGAAGTCGAGCGCGTAGACGCAGTAGCCGGCCGCGACGAGCCGCGGCGCCATGGCGAACCAGTTGTCCAGGCGGTTCTCGAAGGTGCCATGCGCCAAGACAATTGGCCGCGGGTGGGCGGCATTCGGTTGGCAGGACCAGTTGTTCGCGCCGGGTGGGGACGGCACGACGTCCACATCGGACGAGCCCTGGATCGGTCCGGGCGCGTCGGCGACTGCGGTGGCGGTCGACAGCAAGGTGAGCGCTAATACGCTCAGTCCGGCCGCATGAATTTTGAAACCGCGCACAAAAAGCTCCTCATATCCGGTTCGCCGCGGGCCGAGTCGGGGTTTCTTGCTGGTAGCGCGGTGCCGAGCCTAGCTCGAGCCGCGCTGACCAGCATCTTGTGCGCCGGGAGCTGCGTCACACCGCGCTGCGGATTGGCATCGGGCACAAGTTTTCACGACGGAGCTGGGCACTGACACATCATCCGGTGCTGGAGGCGGTGGCTGTTCCGCGAATTCCTGGCAGCCGATAGAATGGCGTTCGACGGAATTCCGGACACTTTCCTCCGCTTTCCCCAGTTGAAATCCGGGCATGCGTCGCGTTATTCGATGTAAGATGTCGGATTTTGCTTGAATTCTCGTTACCGATACCTCGGAAAACCGGCCAGTCGGAATTACTTTACACACCAGAAATAACGTCGCGACACGCATTCGATCCGCCACTACCATCGTGATCCGGTAGGTCCAGTCACGGCGACCGAATGTGCTGTTGCCGTGCGGTAGTTCAACGGGGTGTATGCGGTAATGCCACAAAAGGACCGGGTTCAGCAGCGGTGTCGAGCGTCGAGACCACCGGTTGGCGGTTTCAAGCGGGAGCTCTCGCCGGAGGTCAAGGAAGCCGTCAAAGATATTCACAACAGCAGGGACAACTGGCACGGTCCGCTCGACCTGTTCGTCGACTGGTTGGTCATCTTCGGTGTGGTCATCACCGTCGTGAGCTGCGACTATCAACCTGTCGTGTACGTGATCGGCGTGCTCGTCGTGGGCGGTAGGCAGCGTGCGCTGCGCAGCCTGATGCACGAGGCCAGTCACCTGAAACTGACTCGGCATGGGCCGCTCAATAAGTGGCTCGGCCGAGTCTTCATCGCCTGGCCGGTTTTCTCCGGGCTGTCGTCGTACACGTGCGCGCATTGCGAACACCATCGCCACCTGTGGGACGATCGCCGGGATCCTAAATTGCTCGGCTATATGCGCCTCGGATTGGTGAATCCGCGCGACATGAAACAATTCGTCCGCCGGCACCTGGTGAAGCCGCTATTGCTGGCGCACGTGCCATTTCAGGTGACCGCGGACCTCATCGGACGGGACGAGGACCGTAAGGAGACACGCCTCCGCATTCTCTTCCTGGTGGTCGTGTCCGCAGGTTTTATTCTGACCGGATTCGGTCTCGACTTCCTGCTGCTCTGGGTGGTGCCGTATGTCACCTTCTACCAAGTTCTGCGGTACTGGAGCGATATCGCCGATCACGCCGGTCTGCGCTCGGACAATCCCTGGCAGGCGACCCGCAGCTGGGACGCGTCCTGGCTGGTTCGGCAATTCCTCGCGCCGCACAATTCCAACTGGCACCTGGCGCATCACCTGTACCCGGCGGTGCCGCACTATCGAATCCATCGTCTGCATAAAACCTTGCAGGCGGCACCGTCCTACCAGCAGGCGCACCACTGCGACGGCTTCTTGTTCACCCGCGGTCAATGTCGTCCCTCGGTGGTGCAGGACGTGCTCCGGCCGGAGCGATTGGCGCAGATCCGCTCCCGTCACCCGGACGGCTGCGAACACCGCGGCTCGGTACTGTCCGACTGTGTCCAGAGCTGCCCGGTGACCGCGCTGCGCCCGGTCGACGCGAGCGAAATCGAATGAGCCTCAGCGTAATCCGGGGCACCGAGCAGCGATCCGGAGTATGGTCCGGATCGCTGCTCGCCTTGGGCTCCAGCGTAGCGGTCGGTTCCGCGATAGCCGCGACGACGGCACTGACGACCTTTCCCATCATGACCGGGCAAGCGGTCAGATACGGCATCGCCGCCGCGCTCATGTTCCTGTGCTTCCGGCGGCAGCTCCCTCGGGTCACCAGGCCGCAACTCGTCCGAATCGGTGTGCTGGGCGCGACCGGCCTGGCCGGCTTCAACATCTGCTTGATACTTGCCCTGCAACGCGTCGACGCCGGAGTGGTCGGCGCGGTCGTCGGCGCCGTGCCCGTGGTGCTGGCGCTGTTCGGTCCGCTGATGGCCCGCCGCTCCCCGTCGGCGCGAGCGCTGCTCGCCGCCGCAATCGTGACCACGGGAGCGGTCGTCGTGCAATGGTCCGGTTCCGCCGACGACCCGGCCGGACTCCTGCTCGCCGCCGGCGCACTCGCCGGCGAATGCGCCTTCTCCCTCGTCGCCATCCCCCTGGTGCGTGAGATCGGCGCAAAGGCCACCGCCACCTACGCTGCGACAGCAGGCGCAATCCTCTGCGGAATCGTCGCCCTGGTAATCGACCTGCCAACCCTGCGCCTACCCACGCTGCCGGAATCCGCCGCCATCGGTTACCTCGCCGTCGTCGCCTCCGCCGGCGCCTTCCTCCTCTGGTACGCCGCGCTGGACCGCATCCCGGTCGAAACCGCCGGCGCCTTCGCCGGCGTCGTACCCGTCTGCGCCCTGATCACCGGAATGCTGCTCGGCGTCTCGCAAGGCTCCCTCGTCCGTTTCGCCGGAGCCGGAATCGTCGGCGTCGGAGTAGTCCTCGCCGCCCGCGGCCCCCGACAGCCCAAGCGGGTGCCGATCGACATCACCTGACCCGGTGGAATTGCGCTCGCGCCCGGAACTCGCCGGGTGCTAGGACATCTCGATGGGAACCGACTCCGATGCACTGACCGTGCTGATCGCCGAACGATCCTGCGAGCGACTGATCGTCGAGTTCGTCAGACGACTCGATCTCGGCGAACCCTCCACCGTCGCCGAGCTGTTCACCCCAGACGGAGTGTGGGAATGGCCCGCCGGCGACCGCCGAATACAGGGCCGTGCGGCGCTGCGTGCCTACTTCGGCTCCCGTCCGCCGGACCGCCTGTCCCGCCGCCTCTGCACGAACATCCTCGTAACCATCACCGCACCGGAAACAGCCACCGCCACAACCTATTTCACCACGTACCGCACCGACGGCCACTCCGGCGGCATGATCCCACCACAACCCCCGGTCAACGTCGGCCACTACGAAGACACCTTCCGCAAACTCGACGAAACCTGGCTGCTCGCAAAGCGCACCACGCACATCGCCTACGGCGGCCCCACCCACCGCCTCGACCAGGCCACGCCGACCCACTGAGCAATGCGTCAGCCGCCGTTCAACCAGCGCTCCTTCAAGAGCAGATGGTTGTCCCACCATGCGCGGACGACCGCGGGGTCCGAACCGGCGGGCGGCGGTGGGGATTCGCCGGGGAAAAGCCAGTTGGCGCTCGGGGCGCCGACGGTGGTGGAGGGTGGTGGGGCAGAGGGTTCGGGGGTGGTCGAGGAGGTCGGTGGTTCGACTCGATCGGTGGTGCGGGCCGGTGGTCTGACTACCGGGGGAGTCCATGTGGGTTCGTCCGGTTGGCTGGTGTCCGGTAGTCGGCTGGGTGGGGGCGGGTCTGCGGTAATCGGCTCCGGGGTGGTCGGTTTCGCCGATGCGTCGAGGACGTGGGCGACCGGTGGTCGCTCGGTGTGGAGCTGAGCGACGGTGAATCCCGAGGCGCCGAGGAGGGCGATGAGTGCGGCGGCGGACAGGACTAGCCGGCGCGGCCTGCGGTGCTCGCGCGGGGTGGGGATCGGCAGGTTCCGGATGTGTTCGGCGGCGACCAGCGCGGCGCCGCGGGCGGTTGTGTTGCTGAAGTCCGGCAGCCGGCGGACCGGTGCGCCGAATGCGTTGTGCAGCACGGTGGCGATCTCGGGTTCGGCGGCCGCCGCGCCGCAGAGCACGACGACGTCGGGGCGCACCGAGATCGCGTCCAGCATCGGCCACACGTGGCCGACCGCCCGGCCTGCCGATTCGGCATCCTGTACGCCGGACGGCCAGGAGTCGGCGGCCAGAATTCGCGCACGATCCGGTCCGATGATCGCGCAACAGGTGCGGTCGCCGAGTGCCTCTACCGCCAAGACATGGTCGAACGTCTCCAGCCCTGGCATGTCCTGAACCACCGCGAGCAGCGCCGACCGGATCGAAACCAGCGACGCCGACTGCCATTTCCGCGACGCAAGGAACGTGACCAGCGCACGTCGCTCGTCCGCCGTGCGATACAGCACGGCGACATCATCGATGGGGAGTTCGGCATCGCCGGTCAGACGATCGAGAACCGCGACGATCGCCGTGGTCGCGGGCCCGTCGTCGACCTGCTCACTGACCTCGCGCAGCAGGTGCGGCCGCGCGTCGGCGACGAATTCGCCGATGAGCAGCACCCCCCGCACAACCGTCCGCTCAGCAGATATTCCGACCGTCGCCATAACCATCACACCTCGAACTCGACAAACATCTCCGCAGAAGTTCGTCACGGGCCGGCCGGGCGATTGGTCGGATCGGCGATCAATCCGGAGCACCGCCCGGAATAAACCTTAGCGGTCATCTACTTAACGTTGATGTTCTTAGATGAGGAGTGATCGACATGATGACTGTTGCCGGCCCCACGGCCGTAGATTCCACCGTCGAAAAGGTGCCGCTACGCAGGTGGTTCGCGGTCGCCGCCGTGGCCTTGGGCACCTTCGCGGTGGTGACCTCCGAGCAGCTGCCTGTCGGCCTGCTCACCTCGGTCAGCGGCGCGCTCGGCATCTCGCCGGGCACCGCGGGCCTGATGGTGACGGTGCCCGGCCTGGTCGCCTCGGCGACGGCGCCGATTCTGCCGGTGGCGATCGGGCGGTTGGATCGCCGCGTCGTGCTGCTCGGCCTGATCTCGCTGATGGTGGCGGCGAATGTGCTGGCCGCGTTCGCACCGAACTTCGGCCTGCTGCTGGCCGCCCGATTCCTGGTCGGCATCGCCATCGGCGGGTTCTGGGCGCTGGCCGCCGGGATCGCGGTGCGCATGGTGCCGGCGAAGTACGTTCCGCAGGCCACGGCGATCGCGTTCGGCGGTGCCACCGCGGCCAATGTGCTCGGCATTCCGGCCGGCACGCTGATCGGCGAATTGACCGACTGGCGAATCGCTTTCGGCTTGCTCGGCGGATTGGGCCTGCTGGTGGTCGTCGCACTGCTGTGGCTGCTGCCCGCGATGCCCGCGACCGAGCCGGTGCGGCTGCGCACGCTTGGCGAACAGTTCCGTAACCCGGTGGTCCGGGCCGGGGTTCTGGTCACGTTCCTGATGGTGAGCGGTCACTTCGCCGCGTTCACCTTCGTCAGCCCGATCCTGCAAGACCTCTCGGGCATCGATAAGGCGATGGTCGGTCCGGCGTTGCTGGCCTTCGGCGTCGCGGGCATCATCGGCAACTTCCTCACCGGGGCGGCGGCCGGTCGCAATATCCGGGTGACCCTCATCGTCATCAGCACACTGCTGGCCGCGGTGCTGGCCCTCGTCGCGCTCGTCGGCGGTACGCCGGTCACCGGTGTAATCCTGCTGGTCGTGTGGGGTCTGGCGTTCGGCGGAATCCCGGTGGGCGTGCAGACCTGGATCTTGCAGGCCGCGCCGGGCTCCACCGAGGCGGCCACCGCGTTGAACACCTCGATGTTCAACCTGGCGATCGCGCTCGGCGCGTTGTTCGGCGGCATCATCGCCGACAACGTGGTCCTCTCGGCGGTCCTCTGGTTCGGTGCGGGACTCAGTGTCCTTGCGTCCCTGGTCGTCTCGACCACCCGGACCGCACGCTGAGGTTGTGCGGTGCCCTGCCTGTCCGAGGGGTCAGGCAGGGCACTGTCACATTGTCCGAACCGGTTGCCCGGCAGGCTTGTTCATGACTTCGCTGTCGAGATGCGCGAGCATCGACCAATCTCCGGCATAGAGGGCGTCCCGCGCGGTGACCGGCACCGGTAGTCGATTGCCCAGCGCCTGTTGTGCCGCAGCCAGATCGCCGGGATGGTGACCGAGGACGGTCGCGCCGACTACCCGCCCGTGCGACAGGATCAGGCGCCGATAAGACTCCGAGCGGTCCAGGACGATCACCTCGTCGCCGAACTCCGGTTCCACCTTTCCGGTCGAGAACAGCTCCAGACCAACACCTTTCAGGATCATGGCGGGCGCGGCACCGGCGAGGGGCCGGTCGTCACCCAGCGCGTTCACCGCCGCGACCTGCGCCTGCTCGGCCGCGATCGGCCACAGTCCGAACACCTGCCCGCCGAGTTCGGCGATGTCACCGGCGGCATAGACGTCGGGGACCCGGGTGCGCATCCGATCGTCCACCAGCACACCGCGTTCGACGGGTACACCCGCGCTGCGGGCCAGGTCGATATTCGGCCTGATACCGGTGGCAGTCAGGAAGAGGTCGCAATCGATCTCGCCTCCGTCCCGTAGCACCACGCGGCGAACTGCCGGATCACCTGTGACACTCTCCGTTTCGGCATGGCGCAGCACCTGAATGCCGGTCCTGGCGAAGTGATCGAGCACCAGTTGCGAGCATCGAGCATCGATCTGCTTGCCCAGCAGCCGATCACCGCGCTCGAGCACGGTGACGTGCAGTCCGAGCAAGTGCAACGCATGCGCGGCCTCCAGCCCGAGCAACCCACCACCGGCGACGACGGCGGTGGCGCAACGGAATTGCTGCGCATAGGAGCGGATCCAGATGGCGTCACTGGCCTCACGGAGTACGAAACACCCCGGCCGCGAGAGCCCTTCGATAGGCGGCAGTGCGCTGCTCGCGCCCATGGCGAGGATCAGCCGGTCGTAGGGGAGCGCCTCGCCGGTGCCGAGGAATACCCTCCGTCCCGCGAGATCGATGCTGGTAGCCAGGGTATTCAGCCAAGTGGTGATCTGATGATCGTCGTACCACTGTTCGGGCAGTAGATGCAGGCCCTGCATGGCCGAGCGCCCGTAGACGAGCCGCGAGATACCCATCCGGTTGTAGAGCGGATGCGATTCCCGTCCGACGAGATGGATCTCGCAATCGGGATGATTGCGCCGCAGGAAGTCCGCGGCCGTCACGCCCGCGATGCCGTTGCCGATCACCGCGACGCTGACGATGGACCGATCGAACCGCGTCGGCCGAAGCCGGTTCGTATTCCCGGGTTCCGGAGTCAGCGACACCTTGACCGCGCCACCGCTGATCCGCGCGCAGCAGGCCATCCGGGTGTTGTCGGCGAAACCCAGCCGCCGCAACGTATTCCGCTCGTCCTGCCCTGGCGGCGACAGACACGACATCCCGTCCAGCACCGCGACCGGATCGGCGCCGCACACGCCCATCCGGCAGCCCGCCTCGATCTCCTGTTTGCCGCGTTCGGCGACATCGAGCAGGCTCATCCCGCCGTCGGCCGCCACCTCGACCCCGTCGAAGCTGACCGAAGCCGCAGGCGCACTGGGCTTTTCCACGTCCTTCGGGCGGACTTTCGGCAACGCCAGTAAAACCGGTTCCGTGCGGGCACCGGTGCTCAGCGCGAATTGCAGTTCGACGACCCGGGTCCGGGCGATCCACACGATGGTTGCAAGCAGGATGAACGCGCTGATCGGCCAATGTAGCCACGGCGCACTGAGTCCCGTGACCGTCCCGAACGACCGAGCCAGCGTCGCCGCGGCGAACCAGTAGAAGATGTTGAGCGCCAGCGCCGAATACCCGACGCTGATCGTCGCGATGCTGAGCGGCGTCATCGCGTCCAGGGCGAAGAACAGGCCGACCGCGACGACCATGAACAGCGCGAGCACCGAATACCGCTGCCCCAGGCTGGTTTCGGTGCGCCCGGCCAGGGTGAAGAACCCGAGCACGAAGCCCGGCAACGCCGCCGCGAACAGCTTGCGCGGCGCGCTCCACGCCAATTCCGGATCGGTCAGATCCGCTTGATAGGCGGATCGCGGCTTGAGGTCGAAGCAATTCTTGGCGCAACCGACACACGGCTCGCAATGGCTGTTGGGCACGGTGACGAACGGTGTCTGCCCGTAGGCGCGTTGCAGCGGGAACAACGGACAGATACTGCTGCACCAGCCGCTCTTGCCTTTGAACAGGAACCCGCCGGTGAACGCGGCGATCAGGACCAGTAGCAGCACGGTGCCCGCGGCCACTCCGTTGCGATCCAAGCCCGCCAGCCTGGCGCCCGCGATACCGAAGAACAACGTGGTCGCCCCGAGATAGCCTCGGGCATATAACCAATCGGGTGGATTCTTACCGCGCGTGAAGCGGAGCACCCGCGGGATCTGATTCGTCGCGGCCAGCGGGCAACTGTTGCGCCACAGCCCCGGCGCGATCAGGAACAGGCCCGGCAGGAGCGGCACGACGACGCCGAAGAAGACGAACAATCCGCCCGCCGGCCGCACGAACATCGCGACGATCATTTCCAGATAGACGGCGATGCTGGCGATGCGCACCAGGTGCCACATTTTCCGCGGCATTCGACTGGGTATTTCGGTGGCGGCGGGGAACAGATTTCGCTTGCCGTCCGGATCGATATCGAGGATCCGGTTGGCCAGGGTGAACAGCCTGGTCGGTGGGGGAGCGACCGGCGTTGGGGCAGTGGGCGGTTCGCTCGGCGTTTCCTCGTCGATCCGGGCCAGCGGTTCGGTGACCGGGTCGTAGAGCACGATGATCTCGGTGTCGCCGAGCTGCACGGTATCGCCGGAGGTCAGCGCGGTGCGTCCGGTGAGCGGGACGCCGTTGACCGTGGTGCCGGTGCGGCTGCCGAGATCGACCACCGAGAGCGCGGTCGGGCTCGGCACTAGTCGTAGGTGACGCGGCGAGATGGCGGTGTCGGCCAATTGTTCGTTGTCGCCGTTGCGGCCGAAGGTGACCGGGCCGCTCAACATCAGCCGGCGGGCGGCCCGGCCCGGTTCTCTGATCTCGATCAGCGGCGGCCCGCTCAGCATTCCCGTGCGTCCGCCGAATCTTCGGAATCCATTGTGCCAGTTGGCTGTTCGATCGGGCGGCGCGCTCATCCGCGGCCTCCGCCCGGCAGCGCTCGATGCCTGCTGCCCTGATCCCCAACCAACCGGCGCCACGCGTCGGCGCGCGTTTGTACCCGTATGCACATCCGGTTTGACCTCGATCGTCACGTAAGTCAGGCGCCAGCATGCACGCAGCACTGACTACCTGTTATCCAATGGTGATGAACTAGCGACCGATCCGCGATGGGACTTGTGTAAAAGGGTACGTGAATTCATATGTCAATGCTGTGAATTCGCCACCGCTTCAACCGGTCCCGGCCTACACCCCGTTAAGTCCGGCTGTAGACCGCCGTGCGCAGCAGGGGCAGGTGACCTGCTTTCGCTTCTGATCTCCGCCGGTGCCGCAACCCCGACCAGCACGGATGCCGCACCGGGTTCGGCTGCGCGACAAGTCTTCTCGACCTCGATCCGAGTCCGGTCCGTGCCGCGGGAGCGTCAAGGGGGATGTCCATTTGCCAGCGCGTTGTCGCATCGCGTGTCGAGGCCACCTCGGGAAGTCACGATCGGGTTCGCGTACCGCGCCTTAACCCCTAGTAGCGGAGACCGAAAGTCGATGCCGCGTGGCGAGAGATCGACTCGCCGCGTGGTTACAGTGACGTGGCGGCAAACCACGGCACGATGGGTGCGTGCCGGGCAGCGAGGAGGCGTCATGAATACAGCGGTCGAGGTGACCCCTGCGGTCCCCGCGGGTGGCGGGGAGCGGAAGGTGCGGGCCGCGGTCGTTGTCGGTGCACTGGGTGTGGTGTTCGGCGATATCGGGACCAGCCCGATCTACACGATTCAGACGGTGTTCAATCCCGGCGATCCGCATCCGGTGCCGATCAGCACGGACAATGTGTACGGGGTGGTGTCGCTGATCTTCTGGTCGGTGATGATCGTCGTCACGCTGACCTACATCTCACTGGTGATGCGGGTGAACAACGACGGTGAGGGCGGGATCATGGCCCTCATCACGCTGCTGCGGCGGCTCGGTGGTGAGCGCGGCGGCCGGGCCGCGACGCTGTTGGCCGGGGTGGGGATCTTCGGCGCGGCACTGTTTTTCGGCGACAGCATGATCACCCCGGCGATCTCGGTGCTGTCCGCGGTGGAGGGCCTCAAGATCGTGCAGCCGGGGCTGGAAGAGCTGATCGTGCCGATCACGGCGGTGATCATCATCGTGCTGTTCACCGTGCAGCGGCGCGGCACGGCGGCGGTCGGCCGGCTGTTCGGGCCGGTGATGATCCTCTGGTTCGGCACGATCGGGGTGCTCGGCATAACCGGCATCGCCCGGCATCCGGAAATTCTGAAGGCGCTGTTGCCGACCTACGCGCTCGGTTTCATGTTCGGGCATTTCGGCATCGCGTTCTTCGCACTGGCCGCGATCGTGCTCGCGATTACCGGCGCGGAAGCGCTGTACGCGGACATGGGTCACTTCGGCCGAAAGGCGATCACCCGCGGCTGGCTCGGTTTGGTGCTGCCCGCCTGCGTGCTGAGTTATCTCGGGCAGGGTGCGCTGATTCTGGGTGACGAAAGCAATGTCGGCAGTCCGTTCTTTCTGCTCGCGCCCGGCTGGGCGCGGTTGCCGCTGGTGTTGCTGGCGACCGCCGCCACGGTGATCGCCTCGCAGGCGGTGATCACCGGCGCGTATTCGGTGGCGTCGCAGGCCGCGCAGCTCGGTTATCTGCCGCGGCTGCGGATCGCGCACACCTCGGAGTCGACCATCGGGCAGATCTACGTGCCGTGGATCAACTGGGTGCTGATGTTCTCGGTGCTGACGCTGGTATTCGCGTTCCGCAGTTCGGCGGCGCTGGCCTACGCGTTCGGCATGGCGGTGACCGCGACGATCTCCATCACGACGTTGGTGTTCTTCTATCTCGCCCGGATCAAATGGAATACGCCGCTGTGGCTGGTCCTGCTGGGCGCGGTCCCGCTGCTGGCGGTCGACGCGCTGTTCCTGGCCGCCAACCTGACCAAGCTCGTGCACGGCGCCTGGCTGCCGCTGCTGATCGGGCTCACCGCGTTCACCGTGATGAGCACCTGGGCCCGCGGTCGCGACGTCGTCACCCGCGCCCGGGAGGAAAAGGAAGGGCCGCTGCGCGAGTTCATCGACGAATTGCAGTATCAGGAGCCACCTTTGGTGCAGGTCCCGGGCACGGCGGTGTTCCTCAACCGCGGCATGGAGACCGCGCCGCTGGCGATGCGGGCCAATGTCGAACACAATCACGTGCGGCACGAGCACGTGGTGATCATGTCGATCAACACCCTCCCGGTGCCGCGGGTGCCGGACGCGGCGCGGACCGAGATCGACGCGCTCGGCTACGCCGACGACGGAATCATCCACGTGACAGCGCATTTCGGCTACATGGAAACGCCGAACATCCCGGAAACCCTGCGGCTGCTCGACCCCGCGCAGACCGAAGGGCGGATCTCGGTCGACGGCGCCTCCTACTTCCTGTCGAAGATCGAGCTGAAGCGCGGGACCGAACCGACGATGGCGACCTGGCGCAAGCGGCTGTTCATCGCCACGTCCTATATCACTGCCGATGCCGCCGAGTACTTCGGGCTGCCGGGGGAGCGGACCGTGATCATGGGCGAGCGGGTCGAGGTGTAGCCCGCCGGGTGCTGTAGATCGTTCGGCGGACACCGGATTCGAGCCGGCGTCAATACGCTGGATGGACTATGGAGCAGCACAGGTCTGTCATCGTCACGCCGCGCGGGGAACGCGGTCCGAGGGCGGCGCGTACGCCCTCGTCGCGGTGCTCGCTGTACGTCGTTCGGTGGACATCGCGCTCGTTCTCGCATCGATAAACTCTTGGTAAGCAAAGAGTTTCGTGATGCACGGTGAACGGTGATCCGGAAATTGACGTTGCGCGCCGGATCTCGCCGAAGGCCCGCGCCGGATCACTCGGCACAGCCCGATAGCTGAGGTGAGTTCCATGAGTGAGTCCGTCGACGGCCCCCTACCGCCCTTGCAGTGGGAGTCGCCGCTCGATGCGGAGACGCGCGACGACCTCGTCGAGGTGCTCGGGGAAATCGCGCAATGGCAGCTGCCCTCGCCACGCTGGGCGCACGTGGTCGATTCGGTCGAAGCCCTCGCCGTGGCGCTGGCGAACGGCGACACCCTCGCCGTCCGGGAGTCCATGGACGAGGTCGAACTGATGGGTCCGGTCCGGGCCACCCGCATCGGCGCCGGCGACCGCTCGGCGGCGCCGCACCGGGTGCTGGACCGAGTGCACAGCCTGGTGCACTCGCTGGGCGGCGATCCGGTCACCGCGGACGAGCACGAGTAGGTGACTCGATGGACGAGAACGGCTTAGCCGACCAGGAATTGGCGGTGCACGTGTTCGCGCCCCTCGACGGACCGTGGGCGGCGACGGCGGTACGACAGGTGCGCGCGATCTGGGCGCGCTGCGCGGATCAGCTCGGTATCGATCGACCGGTGGAAACCGTCGACCTGCCGGTTGTGCTGCCCGAGGGCAGAATTCGCAGTGGCGCCGCCACGGCGCTGGCGCTCGCGGAGGACCGCACCGGCGATTTCCAGATGATCGCCCGGCGCGAGCACGACATCCTGAGCTTCTCCCTGGTGCTCGCCGCGCCGATGGACACCGAGGATCGGCGGCTGCGCATCGGATCCGCGATCGCCCCCGGCTGGCGTCAATTCGACCGCTGGTGGGGGCAGCTGGCGATCGACGGCGCGGACGCCTTCCTCGGCACCGCCGTGCTCTACCAGGCGCAGCTGCCGGACGACGCGACCGTCGCGCTCGCACCGATCATGCAGTCGGCGTTGCCCTTTCGGCTGACCGCGGAACCCTGGTCGCGGCAACCGAGTCCAGAGGGGTCGGCGCTGGCGATGTGGGAGTTCGGCTCGGCCGCCACCGACCCGAACCGGATCTTCGTGGTCGGCGCGCCCGGCGGGCACGCCGCCGAGCTGAGCGCGTGGACCTGGAGCGACGGCGGCGTGGCGATGCCGCCGCTGGCCCGGTACCTCATGCACGCGGCCAGACTCCGCCACGCAGCTCGCGTCATCGGTGATGGAACACAGCTGCGCGAGTTGCAGCAGCAGGCCAGAGACCGAGTCGACGGCTTCACCATGCTGGTGGCCGCCCCGATCACGGTGACGGCGGCCGCGAATCAGATCCGCGGTCTGGCGTCCGCCGAGCTGACCTTGATTGCCACACTGAGTGATTTGCAGGACATGCGGTACACCGTCGAGATCGCCGAGCTCAACATGAAACTCGCGATGGCCGTGTCCTGCCCCGCCGATCACGCCCTCGCCGAACTGCTCCCGCAACGCGTCGGCGAGGCGAACCGCTTTCTCCAGGCGGCGCTGGACCGCGTGCAGCATGTGCGAAAGCTGCTGGCGGACTGGAACATCGGCCCGCAGGGTGCGGCGGGTCGAACGGAATCGGTTCTGGCAGAACGAGGTCCGAGCGAAACCGCACCGCCGTCCCGCGGCGAGCAGGCCGAGCTGCGCCTCGGCTTCGCCGTGGACATAGCCGGATACCGCCGTTGCGCCCCGGCGCAGAACGACGCCCAGCATCGGCTGGCCGCTCTGATCCGTGCGGTGGTGCGCACGCTCGGGTTCGACCTGGACGAAATCGATCGCGAAGGCACCGGCGACGGACTGCGGGTGTTCCTTCCATCGACCACCGAAATCCACACTGCGCTACCGATATTGCTGGGTACCCTGCGCGATCGGCTCGAACTCGACAACCAGCGCTCGCACGATCGCCTGCGGCTACGCGCCTCGGCCGTCGTCGGATCGTTCGGCCCGGGCGAGATCGGCCGCACCGGTGAGCCGGTCCTCGAGCTCATCCGGCTGCTCGACAGCGCACCGCTGTACCAGGCCCTGAACGACAACGCGGACTCCGATCTGGAGTTCATGATCTCGGGCCGGCTGCACGAGATCGCCGTGCCCCCCGAGCACCCGCTGCTCGACTCGGTTCGGTTCGATCGCCGCCGCGTGCGGACGAAGAACTACGACAAGGACGGATGGCTGTGGATCAGGTGACCGGGGTGGCTCGGGACGTGTTCAAGCGCAAGAAGAACCGTATCGACCCGGCGCTGGTGCAGCGGGTGGAGTACCTGAAACAACGCGTCGCCACCGCCGAGGAGGCCCGCACGCCCGACGAGGTACGCGCCGCCCTGGCCGAGGTGAACCTGTTCATCCTGGAGTTCGTGCCGGCGCTGGGCGCCGATCTCGGGAAGGCGCTGATCGCCACGGACGTGCTGCGCTGGGCGGTCATCCTGGAATCGCAACTGCCGGAATGCAATTGGTTCCGGGTCGCGTTGAACTCGACCATGCACGCGGGCGCCTACGCACACGTGACCACCCAGTTCTGGCAGAACGACGAGGCGCAGATGCCGCTGCGCGCGGCTAACCAGGTCGTCTTCGAGCTCGGCGCGTACGCGAACCACCGCTGCTCGATGCCCGCGTTCGCGCCGTTGCTGCTGGAGAACGTCTCGGGCCGCCTGTACAGCGCGACGCAGACCATGACCGCGATCCGCGCTGTCGACCCCGACCCGCAGAAGCTCATCGAGATCGCCCAGGAGAATCAGCGCTGGGGCGCTCAGATCGAGTCCGCGGAATTCGGGGATCCCGGCGACCGGGACACCCGGATGATCAATCGCCGGCTCGAAGAGTTCCGCGTCCAGCAGGTGAAGGCGGTGGAAGCTGCTCCCGCCCAGCGCATCATGCTCGAGGCCGAGGTCCGGCACTGTGTCACCGAGTTGGCCGCGATCCGCTCGGCGCGCGACGTCGTGTACGTGGTCGCCACTGCGCTCGGCGGTGTTGCCTTCCGCACCTATGGCGACGCCGCGCGCATCGGCCGGACGGTCAGCATCGACCTGCCTCGGTTCACCAGCCAGCGGGTGTACGAGTGGCAGGCCCGGATCGCTGACCTCTATCGGCATCAGGAGACCGACGGGCTGAGTGCCGCCGCGTTGTCCGATCAACTCACCGAGATCCTGACCGAACTCGGCGATGCGAGCCTGGCCGCCTTCCGCGTGCAATGGCCCGATCTGGGGGCTTTCGCCCTCGCCCCGGTCGGTGCCGCCGCCACGTTGCCGCTCGGCGGTGCGCTGGTGGACGGCAGGCCCGCGCAGTTGCACTTCGATATGACGGTCGTGCCCAGCGCCGGCATCTTGCTGTGTGCCACTTTGCATGCCAAACCGGCCTCCCGCAATGCGGTTGTCGCGGTCGACCCTTCGACCGGCGAGGACTATCTGCCCATGGTCGGGGCGGAAGGCGACGCGATAGCCGCCATACACGGAACACCGCCGGTGAACCTGAGGCCGAACGGCACTCGATCGGATGACGCTGAGCCAGGCCGTATTCGGTCCATGTCGCCGAACCGGCAACGCGAGATCATCGACGAACTGGCCCTGCACCCGGCGGTATCGCAGCCTGGCGGCGGCCTGCTCGACGCCATCGGGAACGCGTCGGTCGTGCACCTCGCCTGCCACGGCGTGCTGGTGGAGGAATCGGTGTTCAACTCGGTACTGCTCCTCGGCGAGAACCCGCTCTCGCTCAGCGAATTCCTCATCCGGCCGGTCGCGCCGGGTGGGGTCGTCGTGCTGTCCGCCTGCCACGTCGGCGGAGTCGTCACCAGCCTGCCGAACGAGCTACTCGGCTTTCCCGCAGTGTTCCTGTCGGCCGGTGCGCGCACCGTAATCGCCTCTGCCATACCGGTGGTCGACTCCCGCGCGACGCTCACCTTGCTGGAAGACCTTCATCGCGGCCTGCACGCCGGAGAAGAAGGTCACGTCGCCCTCCGGAAGGCCATCGCGGCGTCGTTCGAACGCGGCGACAGTTGCTGCACCTGGGCCGGATTCACCGCTTACGGAGCGTGATACAGCACGGTGACCGACCCGGCAGCCGGTCACCGTGGGATCGTTCAGACCAGGTCGAACCGATCGAGGTTCATCACCTTGTCCCACGCGGAGACGAAGTCCTGCACGAACTTCTCTTTCGCGTCGTCGGTCGCGTAAACCTCGGCGAGCGCACGCAATTGAGAGTTGGACCCGAAGACCAGGTCGACCCGGCTGCCGGTCCAGGTGGTCGCACCGGTGCTGCGATCGATACCGGAGTAGGTGCCCTCGTCCGCCGACGGCTCCCACTTCGTGCCCATGTCGAGCAGGTTCACGAAGAAGTCGTTCGTCAACGACCCGGTGGCGGAAGTGAATACGCCCAGCGACGACTGCTGGTAGTTCGCACCCAGCACACGCAGGCCGCCGACGAGGACGGTCAGCTCGGGCGCGCTCAGCGTGAGCAGGTTCGCCTTGTCGATCAGCAGGTACTCGGCCGGCAGCCGGCTGCCCTTGCCGAGGTAGTTGCGGAAGCCGTCGGCGCTCGGCTCCATCGCGGCGAACGACTCGACGTCGGTCTGTTCCTGCGTGGCATCGGTGCGACCCGGGGTGAACGGCACCTCGATGTCGTACCCGGCGGCCTTCGCGGCCTGCTCGACCGCCGCACAGCCGCCCAGCACCACGAGATCGGCGAAGGACACCTTCGTGTTGCCGGTCTGCGCGGCGTTGAACGACTCCTGGATTCCCTCCAGCACGGGCACGACCAGGGTGAGCTGATCGGGCTCGTTCACGTCCCAGCCGCGCTGCGGCTGCAACCGGATGCGGCCGCCGTTGGCGCCGCCGCGCTTGTCGCTGCCGCGGAACGACGAGGCCGCCGCCCACGCGGTCGAAACGAGTTGCGCGACAGTGAGTCCCGACGCCAGGATCTGGCTCTCGAGCGAGGCGATATCGGCCGCGCCGATCAGGTCGTGCGTCACCGCGGGGACCGGGTCCTGCCAGAGCAGGGTCTCCTGCGGGACCAGCGGGCCGAGGTAGCGGACGATCGGACCCATGTCCCGGTGGGTCAGCTTGTACCAAGCCTTGGCGAACTCCTGCGCGAGCTCCTCCGGGTGGTCGAGCCAGCGCCGGGTGATCTGCTCGTAGATCGGGTCGACGCGCAGCGAGAGGTCGGTGGTCAGCATGACCGGGGTGTGCGTCTTGCCGTCCACGTGCGCGTCGGGCACGGTGCCCGCGCCGCCGCCGTCCTTCGGGATCCACTGCCAGGCGCCGGCCGGGCTCTTGGTCTTCTCCCACTCGTAGCCGTAGAGGGTCTCGACGAAGCTGTTGTCCCAGGTCTTCGGGGTGGGCGTCCAGGCGCCCTCCAGGCCGCTGGTGATCGCGTCCTTGCCGACGCCGGTGCCGAACGAGCTGCGCCAGCCCAGGCCCTGCTCCTCCAGCGGGGCGGCCTCGGGCTCGGGGCCGACGTGATCGGCCGGGCCCGCGCCGTGCGTCTTGCCGAAGGTGTGGCCGCCGGCGATCAGCGCCGCGGTCTCGATGTCGTTCATCGCCATCCGGCGGAACGTCTCCCGGATGTCGGCGGCCGCGAGCAGCGGATCCGGATTGCCGTTGGGCCCTTCCGGATTCACGTAGATCAGGCCCATCTGCACTGCGGCGAGCGGGTTTTCGAGGTCGCGCTTACCGGAGTAGCGCTCGTCGCCGCCGAGCCAGGTGTGCTCGGGACCCCAGTAGACGTCCTCCTCGGGCTCCCACTGATCGACCCGGCCGCCGCCGAAGCCGAAGGTCTCGAAGCCCATCGACTCCAGCGCGACATTGCCGGTGTAGACGATGAGGTCGGCCCAGGACAGCTTCTTGCCGTACTTCTTCTTCACCGGCCACAGCAGGCGGCGCGCCTTGTCCAGGCTCGCGTTGTCCGGCCAGCTGTTCAGCGGCGCGAACCGCTGCATGCCCGCACCGGCGCCGCCGCGGCCGTCGTTGATCCGGTAGGTGCCCGCGGCGTGCCAGGCCATCCGGACGAAGAACGGTCCGTAGTGGCCGTAGTCGGCGGGCCACCAGTCTTGCGAGGTCGTCATGACGGCCTCGATGTCCTGCTTCACCGCGGCCAGGTCGAGTGTCTCGAACTCGGCGGCGTAGTCGTAGTCCGCGTCCATCGGGTTGGCGACGGCGGGGTTCTTCTGCAGGATCTTCAGGTTGAGCTGGTTCGGCCACCAGTCACGGTTGCTGCCGCCCTCGGTCGGGTACTTGAGGCGCGCGGTCGCTACCGGGCATCCGCCGACAGCGGGCTCCGTGTTGGCCTCTCCGATGGGCGGGTGGTCCTCGGGCACGGCAATTCCTTTCATGTGCGGGACAGCGGCGCCGGTAGCGCCGCGCAGCATCCGCTCGAACTCGACCTTATTGGATACGTTCAGAAGTATTACTCATTCCAATCTAGGTCGGAGCGGTTTCGAAAAACTGCTTCCGGCGGCACGATGAGACATATGTCTGTGACAAATGTCTAAGACGCTGATAGGCTCGCAGGATGGGAAATCGCGAAGACCTGTTGGCCGGAGCGCGCAAGGCCGTGCTCGAGCGCGGCCTCGCCAAGACCACCGCCCGCGATATCGCCGGCGCCGCCGGGGTGAGCCTGGCGGCCATCGGCTATCACTTCGGCTCCAAGGATCGGCTGATCACCGAGGCGATCACCGAGTCGATGGGCAGCGGGATCGGGGACGGGATGGACGCGGCGATCCGGGCCGGCGGGGACGGGCGCTCGCTGCGTGAAGCGTTGGCGCCCACCTGGTCCGGGCTGCGCGAGGTGATCGAGAACAACCACGAGGCGTTGCTGTTGAGCGCGGAGAACGCGCTGCTGGTCGCGCGCTCGCCGGAGTCGCAGGAATTCATGGTGCAGGCGACCGAGGTCGCGGTCACCGACCTCACCGCGACGTTCCGTGAGGTGCACCCCGAGTTGTCCGAAGCGCAGGCGCGGGCGGTGGCCACGCTCTACTTCATGCTCTTCCAGGGGCTGGCGATGACGCAGCTGATCGCGCCGGCCGCCACCGCGGGGGTGGACGGCGATCAGCTCGCGCTGGCCGTGCAGACGTTGCGCGACATGTGATTACGTGACCGCTAATCGCGGTCGAGCGGGTTCGCGGCGACTCGGGTGGCCATTCCGCTGCGCAGGGCGGCCGCGGGCGAGGTGTGCGGTTTGCGCTCGGCCTGGGCTCGGAAGCAGGCGAGGAATTCCGCGGGCAGGCCGAGGCGGGGGTGGCGTTCCAGGACGCTGCTGCGGAACTCCGAAGGCACCGCTTCGGCGCCGCGGCCCGAGATGTCCACTGACGTAGCGTATTCCAGCAGATGGCTTTCGGGGTCGAGAGTGACGTCGACGCCGTCGCCCATGTGCTCGACGATCACCTTGGCGACGTGCGCGCGCCGCTGCGCCGGCCACCCGGCGGCGGCGCCGAAAACCCAGGCCAGATGGCCGCCGGAAACCTCGAACGCGAGACCGGCATTGTCGAACTCTTCGACCAGGCCCAGATCGTGCAGCAGTGCCGCGACGTAGAGCAGTTCCGCGTCGAATTCGATGTCGTCGAGCTTCGCGCGCCCTGCGGCCCACAGGTACGAGCGGACCGAATGGTTGAACAGGGCGGGCGTGCAATAGGCCGCCGCTACCTCGGTCGCGGCCCGGCAGGCCGCGGAATCCGGAATAGTCACATCGTCGAGGTTCACGAGGTCATTGTGCCAGCGACGCGCCCGGATTCTCTGCACAGGATCTCCACATTCGACGCCAGGAACCCGCACAACCGTTGTCTAGGTTTGCCTGCACGGGAAGCTCGCCGTCGCGGCGGGCCGACGAATATGGAGGTCGGTATGCAGGGTGTGGACGAATTCTCCCGGTGGGTGGCCGAATTCGAGGCGAAACAGGTCGCGCGGGCCGCGACGGGGGATCCGGATTGGGCGCGGGGCGCGAATCTCGATGCGGCCGTGGCGCGTAGCGTGCAACGGTTTCAGGTCGGCGAGAGCGGGGATGGCGCGAATCTGATCGCCAAGGCCGAGGCGGCCGGCGATGCGCGGTACACCGCCGCGGTGCGATTGTTCATCGCGGAGGAAATCAATCACGCGCGGATGCTGGAGTTGTTGCTGAATGCCTGTAGGTGGAAAAGCATTCGCGCGCACTGGAGTGACGTGGTGTTCGTCCGGCTGCGGCGCGCGCTGGGTTTGCGGTTGGAATTGATGGTGCTGATGGTCGCCGAGGTGGTCGCGCTGCGTTATTACCGGGCGTTGCGCGACGGCACCGATGACGCGTTGACCACGCAGGTCGCCGGGTTGATCCTGAATGACGAATTGCGGCATGTGCCCTTTCATTGTCACCGGTTGCGGGTCGCGTTCGCCGGGTCCTCCCGCGCGGCCCGATTGATACCGGTGTTGCTGTGGTGGGTCGTGCTGATCGGCGCGACGGTGGTGGTCGCCGCCGATCACGGGCCCGCGCTGCGGCGATTGGGCGTCAGCCGAACCGGATTCGTGCTCGATGTGATCGCGTTGTTCAAAGTAATTGTGCCGACCGCCGTTTCGGGCAATTCGGTCACGGTGACCGGTGGTGGGCCGGTTCCGCTGCGGGCCGCGCTCGGGTTGGCGAAACCCGTAACCGGGTCGCGGTCCTGATCTGCGGGTCAAGCGCTTGCTTTACTGAGTGAGATACCCCGGCGCGCACCGGTTTTGGTTCGTCGGCCGGTCTCATCTGGCAGGGTGTCAGGTGTGACCGAGTTCAGCGACAGGGGCAAGCTGATGTACCTGGTCGAAATCTCCGAAGACGACCGAGGGAGCGCACTGTGGTGGCAGGTGACCAATACCGGTGGCGCCGCGCAGGTGGCGGCGGCATTGGTCGAGATGGCGGTCCGTCTGGAACTCGAGCTGCCCTACCATCCGAGTGAGGTCCGCTGCTGGTATCGCTACGAAGTGAGCTGGCCCGACGGGACGATATTGGAAGGGTTCGAGGGTGCGGTCGAACCTTTGCTCATCCCCGATGACCTCCGTGCGCTGGCGCGGTCGGTAATCGCGGTAACGGTTCGTGATCGGCGGCGGCGAACCGAATAAGTCACCCCCGCTTTGCATACCATCATCGGATGAATTTGTGGCCTTGCCTCAATGCATCTTTCTCGATGAGGTCCGCGGCGCGGCGGGTGCCGCCTTCGGCTTGCGTGTCGCTGCGCAGCTGAGCGGAGCGGCGGGCTACCGCCGGGTCGGTGGTGAGGGTGGCCAGGGCCGCTCGGAGGTTCTCGGCGGTGGCTTCGGCGGTGTCGATGCGCCGGGCCACGCCGAGTTCGACGAGTTTGTCGGCGTTCATGAATTGTTCGGCGCCCTGGGGTACGGCGATCATCGGGACGCCGGCCAGTAATCCTTCGCCGCAGCCGCCCATTCCGGCGTGAGTGACGAAGGCGTCTGCCTGGTTCAGGATTGCTCGTTGCGGGACCCAGGAGTGCACTTCGATATTGGGTGGAATGTCGCCGAGTTCTGTTGGGTCGGTGTACTTTCCGATCTGGAGGATGACGTGCCAGCCGGGGAGGTCGCCGAAGGCCTGGATGCACTGGCGGTAGAACTCCGGTTGGCGGGTGTAGGCCGAGCCGAGGGAGATCAGTAGGACCTTGTGCGCGCCCGCTGGACGGTCCCAGGGTTCGTCGGCGTTGTGTGGATTTAAGCAGGGGCCGACGAATGTCACTGTGTCGGTATCGGTTTCGTCGGCGTGCGGTTGCATCGCGCGGGGGATCAGTGCCAGCGCTTGGTCGGGCATGCCGGAGAAGGCGTCCACATCGGTGGTCGTCGCCTGGCAGTCGGCGAGCCACTGCGTGAACTTCGCTCGGTAGGCATCGGCACCCGGCAGCTGCCGAACGTGTGCTGCCACATCCTGTTCATAGCTCTTCCACGCCACGAACGAAGGCGACAGCTGCATGAGCGGGCGACGCTGCGCTTCGGCGAGCGCCCGACCGGCGTAGGCGCCGATGTCGTACAGGTAGAGGTCCGCGGGGTCGCTGTCATAGGCGTCGCGCAACTGCGGGAAGGACTGGATTGCGTTGTCGAGGAACAGCTCCATGGTCGAGATCGGATCCTCGGGCCAGCTATTGTCGGCGACCGGCAGCGTGGAGGTGCACGGGATCAGTTCGGCGCCGGCGCCGGTGATCAGGTCGCCGACGACCGGGTCGTTGGCGTAGGTGACGCGATGACCGCGGGCCACCAGTTCACGGATGATCTCCAGGCTCGGCAGGACATGACTGACTATGGGGATGCCGGCCATCGCGATATGGGCTGGGGGAGTGCGCATATGGGGTCCCTCATTTCAGTTCTGCGGCAGCGGATTCGAGGTCGGCGATGGTGCCCGCCATGATGTCGCGCACGTGGGCGGTGATGTGCTCGACGGGCCAGTCCCACCAGGCCACCGCCAGCAGCCGGGCAATGTCGGTGTCGGCGTAGCGAGTTCGGATGAGGCGGGCCGGATTGCCGCCGACGATGGCGTAATCGGGTACGGCGCCGGTGACCACGGAGCCGGTGCTGATGATCGCGCCGTGGCCGATCCGCGCGCCGGGCATCACCGTCACCCCGTTGCCGAACCAGACGTCGTTGCCGACCACGGTGTCGCCGCGGTTCGGCAGGCCGGTGAGCAGGTCGAAGTGGTCGGTCCAGGAGCCGCCCATGGTGGGGAACGGGAACGTCGACGGGCCGTCCATCCGGTGATTGGCCCCGTTCATGATGAACCGGGTTCCGGTGCCGAGGGCGCAGAACTTCCCGATGATCAGCTTCTCCGGCCCGTAGTGGTACAGCACGTTCCGGGTTTCGAACGCGGTCGCGTCGTCCGGGTCGTCGTAGTAGGAGAACTCGCCGACTTCGATCAGGGGCGAGGTGAGCAGCGGCTTCAACAGCACCACGCGCGGCTGGCCGGCCATCGGGTGCAGCACGGTGGGGTCTGCGGGAAGGTCGTGGGGCACGGCGAATCTCCTTCGGTGCGTGGATGATCGGGCTCGAGCGTCAGGCGGGGACTGATGCCCGGAGGTCGAGATGAGCGCCGCGCCAACGGGAACGCAGCCGGCGATCGTGGCTGACGATCACGAGGGCGCCGGGGTAATCGGCCAGGGCCGTTTCGAGATCCTCGACCAGAGCGGGCGACAGGTGGTTGGTCGGCTCGTCGAGCAGCAGCACATCGACGGGCTCGATGACCAACCGCGCCAGAGCAAGTCGCTGCCGTTGCCCGGTGGACAGGTCGGCCACGCGCGTCGTCAGCTGGGCACGATCGAACAGGCCGAGCGACATCAGGCGTTCGGCATGCCGATCGGTGTCGCCCGTGCGACCGCGGGCGAAGGCGGCCAGCAACGTGTCCCCGGGTTCGGCGGTCAGCGGCTCCTGCGCGAGGTAACCGACCTTTCCGCCACGGGTAACGGTTCCGCTGTCCGGCGCAAGCCGACCTGCCAGCACGCGCAGCAGAGTCGTCTTACCCGCACCATTCGGCCCGGTGATCAGCAGCCGCTCACCCGCGGCGACGGTGAGACTGGTCCGCTCGAGCCGGCCCGAGACCGCGATGCCGGTGGCGTCGAGCATGGTGCCGTGCGCCCGGCCGGCCCGCAGGCTCGGCGCGAAACGCAGCGGTTCCGGCGGTACCGGCACCGGGTTCGCGAGCAGCCGGCGCAACCGTTCCTCGGCATTGCGGACCCGGCTGGCCAGCGACTGCTGCACCCGCCCGCCGGCCCGGTCGTAGGCCATCTTGTTGTTGTCCTTCATCGCCCGGCCCGGAGCGACCTGGCGGGCGGTCGTGGCGGCGGTCTCGCGGAGTTGGCCGATGTCGTTCTGCCACTGCGCGTATGCCTGTACCCACCGCTGCCGCGCGGCCGCCTTCTCGGTCAGGAATCCCGCATAACCGTTGCCGTAGCGGATGATTCGCCGCCGGTCCGGGTCGACCTCGAGCAGGCTGGTCGCGACCCGCTCAAGGAAGGCCCGGTCGTGGGAGACCGTCACCGTCGTGCCGCGGCGGGTGCGCAGGTGGTCTTCCAGCCAGGTCAGGGCGTTGTCGTCGAGATGATTGGTCGGCTCGTCGAGCAGCAATACCTCGGACCCGGCGGCCAGCATGGAGGCCAGCCGCAGCCGGACCTGCTCGCCGCCGGACAATCCGTCGACCGTGCGTTCGCGATCGACCAGACCCAACCCCAGTCCGTGCAGCGCACGTTCCACCCGGGCGTCGGCGTCGTATCCGCCACGAAGCTCGAAAACTGTGGTCAGCTCGCCATATTCGGCCAGCCCGGACTCGTCACCGGCCGCCATCGCGACCTCGATGCGCCGCATCCGCTGTTCGATCGAACGCAATTCGCTCAGCGCCCGATCGATGACCTGCTGCACCGTCATCCGCGGCGGCAACTGCTCGTCTTGCGCGAGATAACCGACACCACCGTCGGCCTGCACGACGATCTCGCCGTCGTCGGGCACCTCCCGCCCGGCGAACATCCGCAGCAGGGTGGTCTTGCCGGACCCGTTCTCACCGATGATCCCGGTGCGCTCGCCCGCGGCGAGCGAACAGGTCACCTCATCGAGAACGAGCCGGCCGTTGAAGGACTTGCTGACCGCGAGCGCGGTGATCTGGGTTGGCATATGCACACTCCGAAGCATTCGAGGACGACGCGGTGGTCTGGGACCGCAGGGCCGGGTGAACACTTCGAATGAGCATCGGCATTACCTCACTTAGTGCGACAACTGTTGCATTAAGATAGCGCTACCGTCCCACCCCGTCAAGCAATCGGATGCCCGACCATGAATTCCGCACCTTCCCCCGACCATCTCCGGCCGCGGCCGGGCGGTCGCACCGCCCGCATCCGCGATCAGGTCCTCGACGCCGTTCGCGCGGAGTTGACCGAAAACGGCTATGACGCGCTCACCGTGGACACGGTCGCCGCGCGCGCCGGGGTGCACCGCACCACGGTGTATCGCCGCTGGCGCGATGTCGGCGGCCTGATCACCGACGTTTTCGCCGCGGCCAGCGACCTGGAGTGGCACCCCCGCGACACCGGCACGCTGCGCGGCGACCTGGCCGCGCTCAATCAGGAGATCCAGGACTCCTTGACCGAGGAATCATCGATTGCGGTTGCGCTGATTGCGGTTTCGTTCCGCTCGGCGGCGGCGGCCGGTGCGCTGCGGGGTCTGTGGGAAGACCGATACGCGCAATCGGAGGTCATCATCGAGCGCGCGATCGAACGCGGGGAGCTCCCGCCGCGCATCGACGCACGCGCTTTGCTGGTCGCCGCGACCGCCCCGCTCTACCACCAACTGGTGCTGCTGCGGACCCCGCCGGACCCGCAGCTCGCCGAGCGCGCGGCCGCCACCGCCACGCTCGCGGCGCAGGCAGGGGCCTTCGACGGCCCCTCCTGACCGGCAGCGTTCACCCCTGGACGGCCGGCTTCAGCACCTCCTCGCACCACTCGCGGAAGGTCGTCGGGCTCGCGGTCTCGGGGGTGCGCTGGACGCCGGCGTCGAGCCCGTCGTCCTTGGCGCGCATCATGTCGACGTAGCCCGCCACGAATGCCTCGCTGCTGCCGTATCCGGTCATCGTGGCGCGGAAGTCGTCGGCCGATTGCCGCTCGTAGCGCACCGGACGCCCGAGCACCTCGGACATGATGCGGGCCAGATCGTTGGACGAGAGATCCTCCGGGCCGAGCACCGGGACCTCGTCGAACCCGGTCCACGAGCGGTCCAGCAAGAGACCGGCGGCGGCCGCGGCGATGTCCCGGGTGGCGGCCGTCGGAGCCTTGTGGTCGGCGTCGACGATATCGGTGAACACGCCGTTGTCGCGGATCGAAACCACCTGCCGCAGCAGGTTATCCATGAAGGACGGGTTCGCGAGTGCCCGGTAGGCCACGCCGGTGCCCGCGATGAGGTCGTCCGCGGCCAGCGACGCGGTCACCAGCCCGGCGCGAGCGGCCCCGGGCGTGCCGCGGCCGAGTGCCGAGACCCCGACGACGTGTCCGATTCCGTTGGCGGTGAACGCTTTCGCGGCAGGCCGGGTGAAATCGGAGAACGCGACGTCCAGGCTCGGTGCCTGCGGGTTCGGCGGAAGCAGCCAGAAGACGGCGTCCGCGCCGGCGAACGCCCGGTCGACCACCTCGGCGTCGCCGTGCGAGCCGGTCACGACGTCGACGCGGGCCCGGACCGGGGCGGAGAGCTTCGCCGGGTCACGCACGATGACGCGCAGTTCCTCAGTGCGAGAGGAGTTTTCGTCGAGCAGGAGGTTCAGTAGGTGGCTGCCGATATTGCTGGTCGGTGCGGTGATGACGATCATGCTTCGAGTTTCGGGCCGATCGTCCGGTGCCGTCCAATACCCTTGCCGAAAAATTGATACCCTAAAGGTATGGATCTCGATCTGCGCAAACTCCGCTACTTCGTGGTGGTGGCCGAACAGCGGCACTTCGGCCGGGCGGCCGAACAGCTCTACATCGCCCAGCCCGTGCTCAGCCGGCAGATCCGGGCGTTCGAGCAGGAGCTGGCCTGCACGTTGCTCGTGCGGAGCACCCGCAGCGTGGAGCTGACCGCCGCCGGGCAGCAGCTCTACGAGGAGGCGCAGGGGATTCTCGCGACGGTCGACGCGGCGGTGCGGCGGGTGCACGACGTGGAGCGGGATGTCCGGCGGATCGTCGTCGCGTTCTCCGCGGGATTGCATGTGTCCGAAGCGATTCGGGCATTCGCGGAGCGTCATCCGGACGTCGAGACCGACCTGGTCCCGGTGCATTGGTGGGATCCGGCCGCGCCGCTGCGCGACGGCCGGGCCCAGATCGGTTACCTGCGAAGGCCGTTCGACGGCTCGGGGTTGCGCACCATCGCGATCGGGCAGGAGTCCCGGGTCGCGTGCATGCCCGCGACGCATCCGCTGGCGTCCCGTGCCGAGCTCACCCTCGCGGACCTCGACGGTGAGCGGATGCTCGACGTACCGACCAGGCGAACGGTCTCGCTGGAAGAGAAGTTCGAGCTCATCGCCTCGGGGCGGGGAATCGCCCTCCTGCCGCTGAGCGTCGCGGTGTCCTATGCCCGCCCCGATCTCGTCCATGTCACCGTCTCCGACGCCGAACGAATCGAGACGTGCCTGGCCGTTGCCGCGGACCGGCACGAGAAGGTGCTGCGCGACTTCCTGGAGGTCGCCGCCGCGACACTGCGGAAAGGCTACGCGGCCGTTTAGATTCGTTCGAGCTTGGTCCAGCCGGTCCAGCCGCGTTGTTCGAGCAGCTCGATCAGTCGGCGGATAGCGGGTGCGGTGTCGAATGCCAAGGTGTCGAGCAACTCGGCCAAGGATGGCTCGATAGCGCCGCCGACGTAGTCCTCGCCCTGTTCGTCCGCAAGTTGCGTGAGGTAGACGGCGATCTTGTCGACCAGCTCGATCAGCAGGCGGTCGTTGTCGGTCTGATCCAGGGCTCGGCTCAGGGTGCGATAGAAGTCGATGAGCGGCGGGTGGGTGATCTGCTCGCGTTTGCGGGCGATCAGCTCCGGGACCCGTTCGGGTGCGCGGGCGGCGAGCGGGATCCAGCCGTCGCGTTCGACCTGGACGATGCGTTCGTCGACGCCGAGCGTGCGCAGGTGCTCGAGAAACTCGACCACCGCCGGGGGTAACGCGAGGCTGTCGCCGGCGGCGAGGCGGGCGATTTGCTCGCGGTGGCGCCGGCGCTGCTGGATCTCCGCCCGCAATCGCTGGTCGATCTCCGCGACCGCGGCGGCGAGTTCCGCCGGGTCGGCGTCGAGCAGCTCGTGCACGCGCGCCAGCGGGACCCCGGCCTCGGCGAGCGTCCGGATCTTGATCAGCTCGACCACTGCGGCGGCGTTGTACCTCCGGTAGCCGAGGTGGTCCCGATCAGGCTCGGGCAGTAGACCTTTGGCGTGATAGTGGCGTATCGCGCGCACCGTCACCCCGGCATAGGACGCCAGCTCGCCGATGGTCAACATGGGACCAGTCTCCCCGCAACCGCAGGCTGTTCAATCGGTCCGGGCATGTGCGCTTCGGATGATCTGAGCGATTTCCGGGGCGTGCGTGACGACCAGGGCGTGCGTGGCATCGAGGCAGGTGGTGGAGATGTCCGGCCGTTCGCGCCGGAGTCGCTCGAAACCGGCCCGCCAGAGGCGATTGTGGCGCGGAGCCCGGCCTTCGGTGCTGTCGCCCGCCATTGACGTCGCCTGGATCAGGTGGATCGGGCAGTCGATCGTGCGGTAGCGGTCCAGGATTCCGGGGCCGACCACGTCGATGTCGAGGTCGATGCCGGATCGGAGCACGTCCAGTTCGAGGTTGAGGTCGAGGATTTCTCGCGCGGTGAGCAGTACTTGGCTCGGGGTGCCGCGCTTGGTTGTTTGTTCTGTGTACTCCCACAGTGCGCGGAATTCGGGCAAGTCCGCCGCGGTGATGAACGGTGCGGGTATCGGGTTCGCGCCATCGATGAGCACGAGTGCGCCGACGGTGCCGGGATGTTCGGCGGTGTAGTGCACGATCAAGTCCGCGCTGTAGGAATGGCCGGCGAGCACCGGTGCGGACAGTTCGAGTTCCGCCAGCACGGCGGCGAAATCGTCGAGGAACTCGGCGAACGAGTAGCGGTCGCCCGCCGACGAAAGGCCGTGCCCGCGCAGGTCGAACGTCACCACGTCGAAGTCGCGCCGCAACAGCTCGATGAGTTCGTGCAGCTCGGCCTGCGTCGAGGTCAGGCCGGGGGACAGCACCAACGCCGGTCCTTCGCCGCCACGCGACACCGGGATTTCGACGCCCGCCCGGCGGACGGTGAATTGGTCGGTATCCATGTTCATGCCGCCCATGTTGGACGATTGACCCAGCGTCAGGGTCAACCCCACAAGTCTGTATTGCCACGGCCCAGTTCGATTGATCTCACGCAATTGAGCGATACCATCGAAATGGACGGGGTGTGGTTCGCGGCGGTAACGTCCGCGTCTCCCGCCGGTCGACTTCCAAGTTCGGAGAAGCAGCTCATGGTCGCAGAAGCGCGTCGGATCAGCGTCGACTCGAGTGTCGCGGAACGCGGCCCGACGGCGCTGCGCATCGCGGTCGGCGGCCAACTGCGCAGGCTGCGCGAGGCTTGCGGCATCACGCCGCAAGCCGCCGGCGAACACATTCGCGGCTCGCACGCCAAGATCAGCCGGCTCGAGCTCGGCCGGACCGGGTACAAACAACGCGACATCGTCGATCTGCTGAACCTGTACGGGGTCGCCGATGACGAGCAGCGGGCGATGTTCCTGGACCTGGCGCGCAAGGCCAACGAGCCCGGCTGGTGGCATCGATACAACGACCTGCTGCCGTCCTGGTTCGAGACCTACCTCGGCTTGGAAGGCGCCGCGCGCACCATCAGAACCTTTGAGGGCCAACTGGTTCCGGGTCTGCTGCAAACCGAGGACTATGCCGCCGCCGTAGTCGCCGTCGGCTACGAGAACTCGGAGGTGGCGCGCCACTTCGAGCAACGCAATCAGCACCAGAGCATGGACCTGCAGGCCGCCCGCCGCGTCGAACTGCGTACCGAGCGGCAGCGGATCCTGAACGTGCGCGGCGGCCCCACCTTGTGGGCGGTCCTCGACGAGGCGGTGCTGCACCGCCCCGTCGGCGGCCCGAAGGTGCTGCGCGCGCAACTGGAACATCTCGTGGAAATGTCGAACAAGCCGCAGGTCACCATCCAGGTCCTGTCCTATCGCTCCGGCGGCAATGCCGCCGCAGGCAGCTCGTTCACCATGCTCCGCTTCGCCGAAGTAGAACTGCCCGACATCGTCTACCTCGAACAACTCACCACCGCCCTCTACCTCGACCGCCGCGAAGACCTCCATCTCTACCGAGAAGTAATGGACCGCCTGGCCGTCCAAGCCGAAACTCCCGCCGCCTCCCGCGCCCTGATGATGGAAGTCGCCGAGCGCTTGTAATCCCGCACCTCACCGCCTGCGCGGCTCGATGGACTGGCTTCCCAGCGGGAGGTCAGTCCCACGCGTAGAAATAGATTCGGCGGGCGCTGGTGCCGACCAGGTTGCCTGCGGGGTCGCGGAGTTCGGCGACGCCTGTGTTCTGGGCGTCGCGAGTGGCGAAGAAGGGTGCCTTGTCGGGGCGGACGGTGATCGGGTGCTGGCGCCATTGGGTTTCGCCGTCGCAGGTCACCGGGGAGTTGGTGGTGGTGCCGGTGGCCGTGGGGTGGCCGGGTTTGACCGCGGTGAGGCGGACGGTCAGGGTCCAGCGCTGTTGTCCCTTGGGGCACTGCACGTCGATGTAGGCGGTGGCTTTGCCGCCGGAGACATAGCTGTCGTCGTGTAGCCAGACCGGGTCGGCCGGCGCGGCCGGTACCGCCCAGAGCAGGCCGGCGACGAGTAGAGCGGTCAGCGAGGTCATCGGATCAGCCCTTCGGAAGCGCGGCATCGGGCGACGAACGGTGTCTGTCAATTGTCAGTCACAGCAACTGATTTCACGATGCAGACGTGTTTCTGATCCAACTGGGGAGCGCTGTTCGAAGTTGCTTCGGATCGCCGCGGGCGACGAACCATGTCACCGCCGATGTGGTCGTTCGGACCAGAGGTTGCAGACTGTTCGGTAATGAAACTGCCTGAACTTCCCGATCTGCCGGTCCGTGGCGCGCTCGATCGAATCGTCGCGACCCTGGCCGAGCACGAGACTGCCGTGCTGGTCGCGCCGCCGGGGACGGGCAAGACGACCTTGGTGCCGCTGGCGTTGGCGGCGGGGACCACGGGCCGGGTGCTGGTGGCCGAGCCGCGCCGGTTGGCGGCCCGCGCCGCGGCCGGGCGGATGGCCGCGTTGCTGGGGGAGTCGGTGGGGGAGACGGTCGGGTATTCGGTTCGCGGGGATCGGCGAGTGGGGAAATCGACCCGGGTCGAGGTCGTGACGTCAGGGTTGCTGGTGCGACGGTTGCAGGGCGATCCCGAGTTGGCGGGGGTGGATGTGGTGGTGCTCGACGAGTGCCATGAACGGCATCTCGACGCGGATCTGTTGCTGGCGTTGCTCCTTGACGCCCGAGCCGGATTGCGGCCCGACCTCGGAGTGCTCGCCACGTCGGCAACCGTTGCGGCGGAACGCCTTTCGGTGCTGCTGGGCGGAGATGGGGCCGCACCGGTGGTGGAGGTCCAGGGGCGGGCGTATCCGGTGGAAATGACGTACGTTCCATCATTGCCACGAGAACGGATCGAAGCGCACGTGGCACGCGCCACCCGGGCAGCGCTCGCCGAGACCGAAGGGGACGTGCTCGTCTTCCTGCCCGGCGCGGCCGAAATTCGCCGGACGACAACGCTTCTGGCTGACATGCACGGAGTCGACGTCGTTCCGTTGCACGGGCGACTCTCTGCCACAGGGCAAGACGCCGCGTTGCGGCCGGGATCGCAACGGCGTGTGGTGTTGTCCACGGCAGTGGCGGAGTCCAGCCTGACGGTGCCCGGAGTCCGAGCGGTAGTCGATTCGGGCCTGGCCCGAGTCCCCCGCATCGATCGGGGACGAGGACTGTCCGGCCTTGCGACAGTTCGTGTTTCGGCGGCGGTGGCGGCACAACGCGCCGGCCGCGCCGGACGTGAGGCCGCCGGCCGGGTCTGGCGCTGCTGGCCGGAATACGAGCACAGCACACTGCCCGCGTATCCGGAGCCGGAGATCCGGACGGCGGATCTGACCCGGCTGGCCTTGGAACTGGCCTGCTGGGGTACCGCGGACGGCCACGGCCTCGCCTGGTGGGACCCGCCACCACCCGGCGGTTTGGCCGCCGGCCGGGATGTGCTGCGCGCGTTGGGCGCGGTGGACGCTGACGGTGCGGTGACCGACCGCGGCCGAGCCATCGCCCGGATCGGCCTGCATCCCCGCCTGGCGCGAGCGCTGCTGGACGGGGCACCCGAGGTCGGCGCACGGGCGGCGGCAGAGGTGGTCACCGTCCTCGACGACGACACCCTGATCACCGGAGTCGATCTCACGGCCGGGTTGCGCGTGCTGCGACGTGAGCGACCGGCACGCTGGCGGAAAGAGGTCGAGCGACTGGCCCGGCTGGCCGATCCCGCGGAGGGCGTCGATGACCCGGCTTTCGTTGTCGCACTGGCCCATCCGGAGCGACTGGCCCGGCGGCGCGGACCGGGATCCACGAGTTATCTGATGGTCGGCGGAACCGCCGTCACGCTACCGCACGGCTCCGGGCTAGGCGACGCGGAGTGGCTGGCAGTCGGCGTGGCAACCCGCGACCCGGGCCGCTCCGACGGTTGGATCCGGTCTGCGGCGGTCGCCGACGAACAACTGGCCCGCCGCGCCGCATCGAACCTGCTGACGACCGCCGACGAGGTCGCTTGGACCGACGGCGACGTCGTCGCCCGACGCGTCGAGCGGCTGGGCGCAATCGTGCTGTCGGAGAAACCCATTCGTAACCCGAATCGCGAATTGCTCAGCGCCGCGATCCAGGACGGGCTGATCTCGACCGGTCTCACCCTCCTACGCTGGAATCCCGACGCGATCGCCTTACGTCAACGCCTCGAATTCCTGCACCGCACCCTCGGCGAACCTTGGCCCGCAGTCGATGACGACGCACTGCTCGCCGCGGCCGACACCTGGCTCGGCCCCGAACTCGCCACCGCCCGCAAACGCGCCGACCTCGAACGCATCGACGCCGGACAGTCTTTGCGCCGCCTGCTGCCCTGGCCGGACGCCACCCGTCTGGACGAACTCGCCCCGGAACGCCTCCAGGTCCCCTCCGGCAGCCGCCCCCGCCTCGACTACTCGACCGACCCGCCGGTACTCGCGGTCACAGTGCAGGAGGTCTTCGGCTGGACCGACGCCCCGCGCCTGGCCGACGGCCGCGTCCCCATTGTGCTGCATCTACTCTCGCCCGCCCAACGCCCCGTCGCGGTGACCGCGGACCTGGCCTCATTCTGGCGGAACGGCTGGCTGCAAGTCCGCGCGGACCTGCGCGGCCGCTACCCCAAACACGCCTGGCCGGAAGATCCGACCACGGTCCCCGCGCACCGCGGGACCGCCCGGAACGCGAGTCGTGGTTAACGATTCGGCACGAGCGGTCGAGGGGTGTGGCACGGCGAATTCGTGGGCGGTGGTTTGACGATCGGCACTGTGCAGACTTGATATTGCGGATCTGACCCCGAGTCATCTAATCCGAATAGGATCACCCCACCGATGACCACCATCGACGCGGCCACCATGCCGACAAACGGTCGCCAGAACTGGTTGCCGAGCAATCGGCACAACAGCACCAACCGCCACAATCGCCCGATCCACCACAGCTGCCATAGTCGCCAGGGTTGCCGTCGTCGCAGTTCATACATGGCACAGTCCCGTCGTCGCATAAGTTCAATCGCGCTGGCGGCCAGCGTGTTACGCGGCGATCGGGATCGTGCCGAGGAGTTACTTGCCCAGCTTGTCGGACATGTCGTACTGCTGATAGATCTGCGCGGCATTGGCCGGCGTCACCTGCAACGTGTCCAGAACCTGCTTCTTTTCCACCGGCTGCTGATGCAGCAACTTCTCCAGTGTGGCGACCGCCTGCTCGGCGCCGGTCGGATAAACGAACGTCGTCAGCAATTGACCGTTCTGGACGGCACGAATCCCACCGGTCGGAATGGCCAGCCCGTCGATGCCGATGATCTGAATCGAACCGGCCTTGCCCGCACCCTGAATGGCGAGCTGAGCGCCGAGCGCCATATCGTCGTTGTGCGCGTAGACCAGATCGATCTTGTCACCCTTGGACAGCCATTGCTGAGTCACCGTGGTGGCGTTGGCCTTCAACCATTTCGCCTCCTGGTCCTCGATGATGGTGATGTTGTGGCCGGCGATCGCGTCCCGGAAACCCTTGTCGCGGTCGATCTGTGGATGGTCGGACAGGATGCCGCGCAGTTCGACGACATTGCCGCCGTTGGGCAGCGCCTGCACCGCGGCCTCCCCGGCGAGCTTGCCGATGAGGTAGTTGTCGCCGCCGATGAACGAGTCGTAACAGTCGGTATTGACGTTGCGGTCCAAGATGATCACCGGAATCTTGGCGTCGCACGCCTGCTGCACGGCGGCGGTGAGCGGAGCCGGTTCGTTGGGCGAGACGATGAGTGCGTTGACCTTCTGCTGGATGAAGGTCTGCACCTGGCTCACCTGAGTCGCGCTGTCCTGGTGCGCGTCGGTGATCGGGAGCAGTTTGAAGTCGGGATGCTGCTTGGCGAAGTACTGCAATTGCAGGTTGAGCTGCGCCCGGTAGGGCTCGGCGTTGTTGGATTGCGAATAGCCGATGACGAATTGGCCGCCGTCCGACGGGCTCGGCGGGTTGGACGCGCAGGCCGCGGCGGCCACGGCCGTCGTGCACAGCGCGACCGCGGTGAGAACTGAGCGGCGAAGGGATCGCATTTTCACTCCTGGAAACAGGTGGTGGGCAACGACTTCGGCCTCGCGGCCGGGGTCGCGAAACGGCATCAGGTGCCGCTGCTTTCGTGCGGGCGACGATCGCCCGGCCCGCGGGGGAGCCGGCGGGCCAGCGGTCCGGTGAGACCGCGGAAGAATCCCGGCCGTTGCAGCACAACGGCTACCACGACGATCAGCCCCTTGATGATCAGCTGGGCGTTGTCGCTGACCGCGTTCAGGCCGAGCACGTTGTCGAGCAGGGTGAGGATGAGCGCGCCCACGAAAGTGCCGGTGATAGCGCCCTTTCCGCCGGCCAGGCTGGCGCCGCCGATCACCGCGGCGGCGATGGCGTCCAGCTCGTACCCGGTGCCCGCCAAGGGATCTCCGGACGCCCGGTAGGCGGCGTCGATCGGTCCGGCGAATCCGGCCAGCATGCCGGACAGGGTGAACACCGCGATGATCACCAGCGTCACGTTGACGCCGGAAAGCCTTGCCGCGGTGGGGTTACCGCCGACCGCGTAGATGTGCCGGCCGAACGTGGTCTTGGACAGGACCAGCTGGGTCACGACGCACACGGCGACGAAAGCGAGTACCGGATAGGAGATTCCGGCGGTGCCGAACAGCGGCAGCCAGGTGCCTTTGAACAGCGTGTGGCCGGGCGTGCCGAGCAGCGCGAACTCGGACGCGGTGGGCGTGAGACGCCCGTTCTCGTCGTAGACCGCCGTGCCGACGGCGACATTGCCCGACACCTGTCTGTCTATGCCGCGGACCACCGACAGCATGGCCAGCGTCATGACGAACGACTGAATCCGCAGCACCGTGGTGCCGAGTCCGTTGCACAGCCCGAAGAACGCGCCCACCAGCGCACATGCCGGGACGATCAGCCACGGGTCGAGACTGTGCTGGACCAGCAGCATCGCGGCGGTCATCGAGCCGATGCCGAGGATCGAGCCCACGGACAGGTCGATGCCCGCGGTGATGATCACCAGGGTCACGCCGACCGCGAGAATGCCGCGGGAGGAGAACGCTGTGATCGCGTTGGTGATGTTGGTCTGGTTCCAGAAGTACTGCCCCTTGGTGCTGATGCCGATCAGAATCACCAGCAACAGACCGATATATCCCTGTGCGGCACCCAGATAGGGCGTCAGCCGGGTAACGCGTAACCACATCGCCGACGCCACGGAACGCTGATCATCGGCCGGAGTCTTGCTGTCCGTCATTCGAGGTCCTGGTGAGTCGCACTGCGTCGGCTTGGAGTTCGTTTCGGTTCGGCCTCAACCGGTTTCGCGGCGCACCCCGGTCGCGGGCGCCCTGGCCATCGCCGCCGCGAGTATCGCCTCCTGGTCGAAGGGCGCGCCACGGGCCGGATCTCGATGGAACTCGCCGGTCAGGCGGCCCTCGCAGAGCACGAGGATGCGATCGCACATGCCGATCAGTTCGAGCAGTTCGGACGACACCGCGAGGATCGCCGCACCCTGCCGGGCCAATTCGTCCATCAGCGCATGGACTTCGGCCTTCGCGCCGACATCGATGCCGCGGGTCGGCTCGTCCATCAGCAGCACCGACGGATGGGTGAGCAGGCACTTGGCCAGCACGACCTTCTGCTGATTGCCCCCGGACAGCGTGTCCACGACGGTGGCCAGCGACGCGGTCTTCACCTTCAGCTCAACGACTTTCGCCGTGACCGCCGCGCGCTCGCGTTTCGCGTCGACCGTCCGCCACGGACGCAGGTAGCGATTCAGCGACGCCAGCGATGCGTTGAAGCGCACGGTGTTGGCCAGCATCAGGCTCTGCGCCTTGCGGTCCTCGGCTACGAGCGCGATGCCGTTATCGATGGCGTGCTGTGGACTGCGCGGCCGGTAGCGCCGGCCCGCGAGGGTGATCGTCGCGCTGACGCCGGTGGCCGCTCCGTAGAGGGCCTCGAGGACTTCGCTGCGGCCGGCCCCCATCAATCCGGCCAGGCCGACGATCTCGCCCTCGGCCACCTCGAAGGACAAGTCGTGCAACGGAACTGCGTCGCTGTCGACGGCCGGTGTGGTCGTCAGATGTTCGACGGTCAGGCGCACCTGCCCGCCCGCGTGCTGCTCGGCGCCGCGCGGGAACAGCTCACCGAGCGGTCGCCCCACCATCAGCTGGATGAGTTCGGTTCGCTGCGTGCCTTTCATCGGCCGCTGTGCCACGTACGCGCCGTCGCGCAGCACGGTGACGCTGTCGGCGATCTCCTCCAGTTCCTCGATCCGGTGCGAGATGTAGATGATGCCGACGCCGTGCCCGGTCAGGTTCCGGATGACGGCGAAGAGCCGCTCCACCTCCGCCTCGGTGAGCGCTGAGGTCGGCTCGTCCATCACCAGGATCTTCAGGTCGTGGTTGAGCGCCTTGGCGACCTCGATGAGCTGTTGCTCGGCGAGCCGGCACTGCCGAACCAGCCTGCGCGGCTTCAGGTCCAGGCCGACCCGGGCCAGCAGGTCGCCGGTGCGCGCGTCCATGTCCGCGCGGGCCAGCGTTCCCCAGGCGGTGCGGCGTTCCTGGCCGAGGAAGATGTTGTCGGCGATGGACAGTTCCGGCACCAGGTTCAACTCCTGGTGGATCATCGCGACGCCGTGCCGGGCCGCGTCCTTGGGGGAGCGCAGATGCACAGGGCTGCCATCGATGTCGATGCTGCCCGCGTCGGGGGCGAACACACCGGCCAGCACGTTCATCAAAGTCGACTTGCCCGCGCCGTTTTCGCCGAGCAGCGCCAGCACTTCGCCCTTGCGCAGGGTGAGCTCTACTCCGCGTAGCGCTTTCACCCCGGGGAATTCCTTGACGATGCCGCTCATGGCGAGCAACGGCGCGTGGCCATCGGTACCGGTCACGGGGCTGGCTCCCCCCTCGTCACCGGGTGGCTGCCGCGAGCGACTGGTCCACGTGGTGTGACGTCGGTCTCAGAAATCGATTTCTGTCACCCTAAATTTCGAGTCATCGAACCGTCAAGCCCGTTGAGCGCGCAATCTTCTCGGCTACAGTTGCCACCAGCAATTCTCGACCGCGAGGTGGGAAATCGTTTTCCCGCGCTCGTGGCGTCGGGTACTGGATCGAAGGGTGGTAGCCCGCAGATGGCGACGGTGACGATCCGCGACGTCGCGGCACTGGCCGGGGTGTCACCGGCCACCGTCTCGCGGGTGCTCAACGCCGATCCGCGGGTGGCGCCGGAACTGCGCGAGCGGGTGCGGGATGCGATCGAGAAGCTCAGCTATCGGCCGAACAGTCAGGCCAGGTCGTTGCGCACCCGGGCGACCAGGGTGCTCGGTTTGATCATCGCCGACATCCAGAATCCGTTCTTCACCGCGCTGGCCCGTGGCGTGGAAGATGCTGCGAGCGAACGCGATTACTCGGTGGTGCTGGCCAATTCCGATGAGAGTCTGGCCAAGGAGCAGCGGTACCTGGAGGTCGCCGCGGCCGAGCGGATGGCCGGGGTGGTGCTGGCGCCTGCCTCCGCCGCGAACAGCCGGATCGGCACGCTCACCGACCGGGGTATTCCGGTGGTCGCGATCGATCGGCGGCTGCGCTCGGCCGACGTGGACAGCGTGACCGTCAACAATCAGAAGGCGGCCAAGGAGGCGGTCGAGCATCTGATCTCGGCCGGCTGCAAGCGGATCGCGATGATCACCGGACCGTCCGACGCGTCGACGGCAACCGGGCGGCTGAGCGGGTATCGAGCCGCGTTGCGCCAGGCCGGAATCGAACTCGACCCGGATCTCGAGCTGCGCGGTGACTATCGGATCGAAGGTGGACGGGCCGCGGCGCGAGCGATTCTCGCGTTGCCCGACCGGCCCGACGGGTTGTTCGTCGGCAACAACTTGATGATGGCCGGCGCGTTGCATGCGCTCGCCGATACCGGCGTCACCTTCCCGGGCGACATCCTGCTGGCCGGGTTCGACGAGATGAGCTGGGCGGGGTTCGCGCCGCCGATCACCCTGGTGGAGCAGCCCAGCTACGAAATCGGCAGGCAGGCAACCGAATTGCTGCTGCGGCGGATCGCGGGAGAAGAGTTCGCGGTGCAGCGGGTTGTGCTGCCTGCTCGATTGCGCGTCCGGGAAAGTACCAGCCGGATCGTAATCGCCTGAGCGGCAGGCGGGTTCAGCCGAACGGTTCCTCGCGGACGAAACGGGTGAGCGCTGCGGCGAACGCTCGCGCCTCGTCCTCGGGCCAGCCGGCCAGGTGCTGATCGAATCGGCGGGCGAGCCGTTCGCGCATCACGTCGACTGCCCGCTGCCCCTTCTCGGTCAGGGTGAGCAGGGTCGCGCGCGCGTCGTCCGGGTCGGGGGAGCGCCGCACCAGTTCGGCCCGCTCGAGCCGGGAGGCGTGCCGGCTGGTCACCGATCGGTCCAGGCCGATTTCCGCGGCCAGCGCGGCCGCGCTGCGTGGGCCGAAGCGGCCGAGCGCGCTGAGCACCGGGTAGGTCGCCGGGTCCACCTCCGGGCCGAGCCCCTCGGTGAGTTCGGCGTAGATCCCCTCCCGAGTCCGCCGCCGCAGCAACTCGGCGATCGCCTCGGCGACGTGGGCGCCGACTCCCTGTTCTGTCATGGGTCAAAGAATAGCGTGCATCGAGCACGCATCTGTTGTACAGTCATATGCGTGCACGATGCACGCATATGATCGAAGGAGCTAGACATGACCACCGACATCGCCGCGGCCCTCAACGACCTGCTGTTCGACCGGCAGGTCGATGTCGACACCGCCATCACCCGGCACTTCGCCGACGACTATCGGCAGCGCACCGACGGCGTGTGGAGCGACCGCACGGAATTCGCCGACCACATCACCCACCTGCGCGGTGTGCTCACCGGCGGTCACGTCGAGGTGCACGACGAACTCGTCGACGGCGACCGCTACGCCGACCGGCACACCGTCCACGCCACCAAAATCGACGGCAGCGCAGCGGCTTTCGAGGTCCTGGTGTTCGCCGAATTCGCCGCCGACGGCCGCTTCCGGCAGATCATCGAAACCACCACCATGCTGTCGGGGCAAGACGAGGACAAGGGCCTCGGCAGCGCCCGCTGACCGCCGTGATCGGCCGCGCATCCCCAAACCTGGCGCGGCCGGCAGCGCTCGTCGAAGGAGTACGCTGAAAGTGCGCACGGGGGTGGTTCGACGTGAGGTCCCTAATGTGAGTGCGGCACATAGGAATTCGTTCAAGGGGGATGACGCTTTGTCATGTTTCGGCGAGATGACTATTCGGCCCGGCGTGCTGGCCTATCGGGGCGGACTGTCCGCCGCGAAGATGCACGCGCACCATTCGGTTCAAGTGCTGATCGCCCGATGCGGTGAGTTCGTCGTGGCCGATGCGGCGGGAACGCAGGTCACGTGCCGGGCGACGGTGATTCCGGCCGACGTCGCCCACGCGGTGGTGCAGGGGGTGGCCGAGGGCGAGATGGTCCAGCTGGCCGCCGAATCCGACGATGCCGCCGCGGTGAGCCGGACCGTCGCGCGGCCGTACTCCGCCGAAGCGTGGGCGGCCGCGGGGGACGCGCTGGCGAACCGACTCGGTGACGGCGAGTGGTGGGCCGACGGGTTGCCGTACGTGCGGTCGGCGGTGCGGCCGATGCGCCATCCCGCGCTGGCCTCGGCGCTGCGGCTGTTGCCCGACCGGATCGAGGAAGGTCAGGTTCGATTACGGGATGTGGCCGGCACGGTCGGACTGTCCTAAAGCAGGCTGGCGCACCTGTTCGCCGAGGAGATCGGGCTCGCGTTCCGGCCGTATGTGCGCTGGTTGCGGATGTGCCGGGCGATCGATCAGATCGCGCTCGGGCACAGCATGACCGATGCCGCGCACACCGCCGGGTTTTTCGACGGCGCGCATTTCACTCGGGTGTGCAACAAGACCTTCGGCATGTCCCCGGCGGTACTGACCAGCGACATGCAGTTCAGCGTCGATTCGTAGCCACGCCGGCGGCGGGTCAGTACGGGAACGCGGCGGTGAGCGCGCAGAAGAGGCCGAAGGCGCCGATCGTCACCATCAGCAGTGCGGTCAGCAGCGCGCCGGGGATGTTGTCGATGAGGGCAGGTTGGGTGGCGGTGCGCGACTGTGCCATTTCGAAGCCTCCGGGTAGCTGGGTGCTGGGGTCTGCACCGCGATTCCCGGTTGTGCGGGCGTCAAACAACGTCGGCGGAGATTTGTTCTCCGGACGAGCGTGACCAGCGACTACCGGTCGGACGGCGGCTGCAGGCTGATGCGGTCGGCGAGCGAGTCGACGGCATCCGCGTCGGCGTAGGCCTCGGTGGTCAGTTCGAGGAAGGCGGCCCAGCGGTCGATCCGCGGCGTCCAGCGGGCGATGAAGGCGTCGGCGTGTTCGGCCTCGCCCGGGGAGCCTTCGCGTCGCGCGCGGGCCGCGGCCTCGGTGGCGGCTTGCACGGTGTTCTGGGCGAGCGCGAGTTGCTCCCGGCAGTGGTCCGGGTCGGGAACCTCCGCGCGCACGGTCTCGGCCTCGACGCGCAGATTGAGCACGAGGGTGCCGAGGCGGGGATCGGCCGGTGACGTCAGCGGAGCCGAGGTGCCCGCGGCGATGGCCTTGTCGCGTCGTTCACGCCGCCGCTGTTCGTGTTTCTCGGCCAGCGCGAGCTGCTCGCGGTAGGTGTCGAAGTCCTCGACCGTGACCTCTGGGTAGGTCAAAGCCGCTGTGGCAGCAAGCTTTTCGAAGCCCTCGCCGTCGCGCACGACCAGGATCAGTTGCTCCAGGGAAGGGACGGGATCCGGCTCCTCGTCGAGGCGCGCGTCCAGCACGGAGTTCCGGTAGTCGACCAGGATGTCCGCCGCGACCCGGTCGAGCACCGCCGTGCCGACCTCGATGTGGTTGACGCAGGTGCGACCGGTGCACGGGTCGGGAAATCCGAGCTCACCGAGGCCGGCATCGACCACCGATTCCCCGTCCGTCCCCCGGCCCACGATCTCCCAGGTGTAGGTGCCGACGTCCTCTGCCTGCGCGCGATGGTGCTCGGACATGGCCCGAACGGTACCGGACTCGCCCCGCCGAGGTTCAATTCTCGGTCGGCCGCAACCCGACCGATCGCACCGTTGCCCTGCCACATCGACAGGGCAACAACCGTGTTCAGTTCGTGGCGCAGAGAACGGTTTCGACGAGTTGGTTGATGTTGTGAGTGGGCTCTGGGGTAGTGGGGACCTGGTTGACGATCACGGTGACGGAGCGGCCGTCGGTGGTGACGCCGCCGCGGGTTTCGAAGCCGTCGATGTCGCCGCCGTGGCCCCAGCTGTCCTTGCCGCAGGGGAGCCGGCTCTGCATGAGGCCGAGGCCGTAGCCGACCGGCGGACCGGTAACCGGAAGGGGGACGGTGGTTTTCATCTCGGCCAATTGGGCGGGTGGCAGCAGCTTTCCGTCGAGGAGTGCGGTGAAGAACTGATTGAGGTCGGCGCCGGTGGAGACCATCGCACCGGCCGCGCCGGCCGAGGTGACGTTCTGGTCGGTGTAGTCGATCAGCGTGCCGTCGAGGTCGGCGTAGCCGCGGGGGTGCGGCCCGCGGATCGTGGTTTCATCCGGGTCCGGATAGTAGGTGTCGCGCAGGCCGAGTGGCTCGATGATGCGGTGGGTGATCTCCGCGCCGAGCGGGTTTCCGGTGATCTTCTCGATCACCAGGCCGGCGAGGGCGTAGTTGGTGTTGGAGTATGCCCACTGGGTGCCGGGTTCGAAATCCGCGGGGGCGGTGAGCGCGTTGCGTACGACCTCGGCGATATCCGTTCTCCCCCAACGGACTTGGTCGGTGTTGGTCGATATCTGTCCCGGTTTCGGTGTCGCGCCGAACTCGGCCGCGTACTCGGGGATTCCGCTGTTGTGCTGCAACATGTTTCGGATCGTGATCCGATTCCCGTCGATGCCGGGGCCGTGCACCACGCCGGGCAGATACCGTTCCACCGGCCCGTCCAGCTCGACCTTGCCCTCGGCGACCAACTGGAGCAGGACGGTCGACACGAATGTCTTTGTGTTACTAGCGATCCGGACTCGAGCGTCGTCCGGGAACGGCGTGCCCTGTGCGCGGTCGCCGAATCCCGCGTTCGCGGCCCAGGCCTGACCATGCTCGGTGACCACGATCTGGGCGCCCGGCAGGTGATCCACCGAGACCAGATTGTTCAGCGCCTCAATGATTTTCGCCCGCCCGGCGGCGGCGACGGGCTCGACTCGATCCGTTCCCGTGGAACTGCATGACGTCGCCATCGCGGCGACTACTGCTCCGGTGGCCACCACGGCGGCCAGCGATCGATCCCATACCCGGATGCGCAAGACGATTCCCTTCTGTTGCGGACGCAATCACGGTATGGGGATACGGGTGGTTCCTCGATCCGGCAGGCCCCTCTCTTTCCGGTAGTGCTGGCACCCCCGATGGGACTGTGACCAGGGTCGTTATCGATCAGGACTATGAAACGCGCCACTTCTGAGTTACTGTGACACCGTGTATTGGTAACGCATATTTTCAGATAGCTGGATGGTTGTGGCGGGCGCGAGGGAGCGCCCGAAGGTGGAAGGGATCTCATGAAGCGTGCGACTACCCCGGGCGGTGCGGCAAGGACCTGGCGTCGAGCCACGGTCCTCGTCGGCGTCGCAACGATCCTCCTGGTCAGCGCCGCGACGGGCGCCGGCCCGGCGTCCGCGGCGCCCGCGAACGACGTCCCGATCCAGCCGTTGCCGGTGCTGGTCCTGCCGCCCGAGCTCGACCCGTTCTACAAGGCGCCCGCGGACGTGATCGCCTCGACCGAACCGGGCGGGATCATCAAAGCTCGCCAGATCACGCCGGCCCTGCTGTCGGTGGCGCCGTTCAATATCGATGCGTGGCAGGTGCTGTTCCGGACGAACGACAGTCACGGCAATGCGGTCGCCACGGTGACCACGTTGATCAAGCCGCGTGGTCCCGCGCCCGAGGGCGGGCTCAAACTGCTGTCGTATCAGGTCGCCGAGGACTCCACCGCCCAGTACTGCGCGATGTCGTATGTGGCGCAACAGGGTTCGATCCCCGCCGACTACGTCAACTCGGCCGAGACGTCGCTCGGCATCGCGTTGGGCGTCTCGCAGGGATGGGCGGTGGCGATCACCGACTATCAAGGACCGAACTCCGCGTGGGGCGCGGCGGTCCTGGGCGGCCAGGCGACCCTGGACGGCATCCGTGCGGCCGAGAACTTCGCGCCGTTGCAACTGACCGCCGGCGCGGCGACACCCGTCGGATTGATGGGCTACTCCGGCGGCACCATCCCGACCGGCTGGGTCGCCGAGAATCACGACACCTACGCCCCCGAGATCAATATCGTCGGCGTGACCATGGGCGGCATCGCCACCGCGGACTTGAAGGGCGTGCTGCGGTTCAACAACTTCAACTACGGCGCCGGGCTGATCGGCCCCGCGATGCACGGTTTCGCCACCGAATACCCCGAGGTCCAGAACGTGCTGGACAGTCGGTACGACTGGTTCGGGCGGTTCATGATGACGTTCAAGAGCTTCCTCTGCCACCCGCAGGGTTCGGTGCTGTTCCCGTATTGGAACTACCTGGGTTCGTTCACCGGATCCGGTGACCCACTTGACCTTCCGCAAGTCAGCGCCGCCATCAACGCCCAGGAACTCGGCAAGCGCACGCCGCACATTCCGATGTATCTGTATCACGCGCAGAGCGACGAGCTGATCCCCAACGCGGGCGTGGATCGGGTGGTGAACCAGTACTGCCAAGACCCCGGCGCGCGCATCACCTACACGCGAGAGTTCTTGGCGGAGCACATCTCCGGCATCATCGGCTGGTTGCCCAAGGGGTATCGATTCATCATCGACCGGATGAACGGCGTTCCCGCGCAGGCAGGTTGCCAGATCGACAGCCCGTACAACACACTCACCGACGGTGACTTCGTCGACCTGATCGGCAAGGAATGGCCCCAGATCGCCGCGCTGGTCACCGGATTCCCGGTCGGCGCGCACTGATCGCGTCCACCGCGTCGCGGCCGCGCGCTATCGGTGCCCGTGCGCCGGCAGCCACGCCGCGACGCGGAAGCCGCCGTCCGGCGCCGGTCCCGCCTCCAGTCGGCCACCCAATTGCGTTGCGCGCTGGCGCATTCCGTCGAGGCCGCGACCGGTGCCGTGCTCGTGCCGGTCACCGCCGCCACCGGTGTCGGTGATCGTCACGGCGAGTTGTCCACCGACGACCCGGAGGTCGACCTCCGCCTGTTTCGCGCCGGCATGACGCAAGACATTGGTCAGGGATTCCTGCACGATCCGGTACGCGGATTCCGCGACCGCCGGTGCGACGTCGATGCTTCCGTGCCGGTGCACGGTCACCTCGACGCCCGCCTTCGATATGGTCTCGGCCAGTCGGTCCAGGTCGCCGAGATCGGGCGAAGCCGCGGCATGGTCGCGATCGTCCGCGATCACGCCGAGCAGTCTGCGCACCTCGTCGAGGGCCTGTCTGCCGACGTCCTCGACCGCTTCGATGGCCCGTTTCGCCTTGGCCGGATGGGTGTCGAAGACATCGTTGGCAGCCGCGGCCTGGAGCACCATCAGCGACACGGTGTGGGCCAGCACGTCGTGCAGCTCGCGGGTGATCCGCGCGCGCTCCTGCAACACCATGCGGCGCGCTTCGGACTCACGCCGGGCCGATCTCGCGCGGCCGAGTGCGCCCCAACTCCACGCCAGCGCCGCCGCGCCGGACCACAGAAGCGCAGGTAACCACCTGTCGGTGACGCCGAGTGCGGCGACGAATAGCCCGACCGCCGCGCCGAGTCCCCACAGCGAAATTCGTGCCGGACGCAACCAGGCGAGCGTCGTCAGCACGATCAGGGCGACGCCGGGCCCCAGTTGCAGGTGCATCAATTCCAGGGTCGCGCCGACGCACAGCGAGACCAGGGTGACGAGCAATGGCCTGCGGTCCATCCACCAGACGACCGCGACCTGGCAGATCGCCAGCGCGATCGCGGCGAAGCGACCGGCCGGGGAGAGTGCGGGTTGCGGGATGAGCAGCGCCATCGGCGCGATCGTGGCGAGGGTGCACGCGACCAGCAGCACCCGCCAGCGTCGGGACAGGCGCGTCTCGAACAGATCCGGCACGCTGCCGACGCTACCGGGCCCGCGGAGCAGCGGACGACTCACCGATCGGCGCGTCCGGGACGCTCGAATTCACGAATCCCACTCGCTGGGCGATCGGGGCCGGACCAGGCCGAGGTCGTAGGCGAGCACCACCGCCTGCACCCGATCGCGGAGTCCGAGTTTGCGCAGAATGGCCGAGACATGGGTTTTCACGGTGCCTTCGGTGACGTCGAGTTTCGCCGCGATCTCGGCATTGGAGGCCGCCTGCGCGATCGAGGTGAGCACCTCGACCTCGCGGTTCGTGAGCTCGGCCAGGTGCGGAGTCGCCGCGGGCGCCGGGTGGGCCTCGGCCACGAATCGGTCCAGCAGCCGCCGCGTCACCCGCGGTGCGAGGAGCGCTTCGCCGCCGGCCACCACGCGGATGGCCTCGACCAACTCGGCCGACCGAGCATCCTTCAGCAGGAATCCGCCCGCCCCGGCCCGCAATGCCGCGTACAGCAATTCATCCTCGTCGAAGGTGGTCAGCACGATCACCGACGGGCGATGCTCCGCTTTCATCAATTGCTGAGTGGCCTGGACGCCGTCGACATCCGGCATCCGGAGATCCATCAGCACGATGTCGGGCAGCGTCTGTGCGGCCAAACGGACTGCCTCCGCACCGTTTTCGGCCTCGCCGACGACCTCGATATCGTCCTTGGTCTCCAGGATCAGCCGAAGTCCGGTACGCACCAATGCTTGATCGTCGGCGACCAGCACCGTGATCGTCATCAGTCTTTGACAGGTTCGGCGCCACTGCGTTTGGTCACCGAGTCGCCCGCGTCGAGCGAATCCCAGAGCGTCCGGCCGACCCGTACCTTCACCGTGCTCCCATCGTCGAGCCGCACCACCAGCCGACGGTACAGGTTGGCCCCGTCGAGCAAGCCACGCGATTTCTTGACCACGGTCCCGTGCCATTCCTGCTGCGTCATCTGATCCACTCCTCGCTGGTAGAACACTCGTCGCCGGCCGGTCGGCGCGGCGTCCGGTCCAGTGTTGCCGGTAGGGCGCACTCTGCACATCACCATGCAGCGGTAGTTGTCTCTCTGTCGAAAGTTAGAGATGCCGGTTGCGACCCGAGCGGAGACACACCGTCGCAGGCTGTAATCCGCTGATCGCCCGGCGACAACCAGGGTAGCCACGCGCATCGTTTCGCCCCGCGCGCACAAATCGGCTAACGATTTCACGCGCGGCGGAACGAACTGTGCGCGGTAGGCGGCTTTCGTGGTGCGGACGGGACGAGCCGGTAGCTGGATTCGTCGCCGACTACGAGGCCTGCGGTGGGGGCGGGGAAGTGGGTGCCGAGGATGAGAGTTTCGGTGCCGGTGAGGGATTGGAGTAGGGCGCGGCGGGAGGTTTCGGCCAGGTGGGGGTCGATGTCGACGCAGCTGCCGATGGTGGGGTCGGTGAATTGGACGGGGTGGTGGATGCAGTCGCCGGTGATCAGTGCGGCGCGGTTGCCGAGTTGGACGGCGAGGTGCCCCGGTGTGTGGCCGGGGGTGGGGAGGAGGCGCAGGCCGGGGATGACGTCGAGGCCGTGGTCGGGGACGTCGAGGATGTCCAGGAGTCCGGCGTCGTTGATGGGGTGGATGGAGTCGTCGAACATCTGCCGACGGGCCTCGTCCATGTCGTACTCGGCCCAGAACCGCCATTCGGTGCGGGAAGTGAGGTAGCGGGCGTTGGGGAAGGTCGGCGTCCAGGTGTTGTTGTGCCAGTGGGTGTTCCAGCCGACGTGGTCGGTGTGCAGGTGGGTCAGTACAACGAGATCGATGGACTCCGGGGCGTAGCCGGCGGCGTCGAGGCGCTGGAGGTAATCGGTGTCGAGGTTGTTCCAGGCCGGGTTCGCCCGGGTCTTGCCGTTGCCGATGCCGGTGTCGACGAGGACGCGCAGTCCGTCGATGGTCATGGCGAAGGTCTGGCTGTGCAGGTTCAGGGTGCCGTCGCGGTCGGCGAAATGTGGCTGTAGCCAAGGCTGTTCGGTGACCACGTCGGGAGTTGCGGCGGGGAGTAGCCAGGCTCCGGTGGGCGAGGGCAGCGCGATCTCGTCGATGCGGTGGACGGTGAGGTCGCCGACGGTCCAGGACTGTGCGGTCGCTGTGGGCATGAGAGTTCCTTCGACTGCGCGGTAAAAGCTATTCGTTTGCGTTAAGCGACGGTAGCTCCTACTCTAACGTTAACGCAAACTATTCGCTTTTGCGGGACCGACAATCGAGAGGGCTCATGTCTACACATCCGTTGACCTCGGCCGAAGCGGCCCGCTGGTCCGCTCGCGCGGGGCTGGTATTGCCGGCCGAGCGGCACGCCGGCCTGGCCGCCACCGCCGAGTACGTCCACTCCGTCGTCTCGATGCTGCGCGAACTCGACTTCGACGACCTCGCACCCGCCGCCGTCTACCGCGCCCAGGAAGGCCACGATGAAAACGCATGAGCTGACCATCACCGCGGCCGCGACGGCGATCCGCACCGGGGAGATCTCGCCGGTCGAACTGGTCGATGCGGTGCTGCGCCGAGCCGAGCAGGTGGAACCGCGGTTGGGCGCCTACGTCACGGTGACCGCGGACCGAGCCCGCGGCGCGGCGCGCGCGGCCGAACGCGAGATCTCGGGCGGACGCTACCGAGGTCCACTGCACGGAATCCCCATGGGGCTCAAGGATTTGATCGATGTCGCAGGTCTCGGCACCACGGCCAGTTCGCGCGTGCGAGCGACCCACCGCGCCGAGTCCGACAGCGCCGTCGCCGCTCGTCTGAACGACGCCGGAGCGGTCCTGCTCGGCAAGACGCACACCCACGAATTCGCCTACGGTCTGATCACCCCGCAGACCCGCAACGCCCGCAATCCCACTCGCGTCGCGGGCGGGTCCAGCGGCGGATCCGCCGTCGCCGTCGCCTCCGGGGCGGCGACATTCGCGGTCGGCACCGACACCGGCGGGTCCATCCGGGTCCCCGCGGCGCTCAACGGTGTCGTCGGACTCAAGCCGACCTACGGGCGGATCTCCCGGCACGGTGTGGTCCCGCTGTCGTGGTCGCTGGATCACGTCGGCCCGATCACGCGAACCGTCGCCGACGCCGGTCTGGTGCTGAATGCGTTGTCCGGGTACGACTCCCGCGATCCGGCATCGGTCCCGGCGCCCGCCGCCGGCCTCGACGGCCCGGCCGACCTGACCCACCTGCGGGTCGGAGTGCCGGCCAACTACTACTTCGACCACATCGACCCCGAGGTATCGGCCGCGGTCCGGCGAGCCATCGAGCGCCTGCGCGACCTCGGCGCTCGACTCGTCGACGTCGAAATCCCCATGGCCCGATACATCAAGCCCATCCAGTGGGGGTTGATGGTTCCGGAAGCCAGCGCCGCCCACGAGCAGACGCTGCGCACGGCCGGCGAGCAATACGGCGACGATGTCCGAGGCCTGCTGGAAGCGGGCGAGCTGCTGTCAGCGGGTGACTACCTGCGCGCCCAACGCGCCCGGACGATGCTGCGCCGCGAATGGGCAAGCATGCTGGAGAGCGTGGATGTTGTTGCGGCGCCATCGGTTCCGATCACCGCCGTTCCGGTCGGCCGGGAAACGGTGACCTGGTCCGACGGCACCACCGAAGCCGTCGCCGATGCTTACGTCCGGCTCTCCTCGCCCGCCAACATCACCGGAGTCCCCGCACTGTCGCTGCCGGTCGGCAACGACCGGACCGGGCTGCCGATCGGCATGCAACTCCTCGGGCACCCCTTTGGCGAAGCGACTCTGCTGCGAGTCGGGCGTGCCTACGAACAGGCCACCGCGAAGCTCGTCGGCACGGTTCGCCCGATTTAAGGTGACAGCATGAGTCGTAAGCCGATGGTCCGTCCCGGAGGGCGAAGCGCCCGCGTCCAACAGGCGGTCCACACGGCCACGCACGAGCTGATGGCCGAGGTCGGGCGCGACGGTTTGACCGTTCCGTTGATCGCCACCCGCGCCGGCGTCACCCCGTCGACGATCTACCGGCGCTGGGGTGACCTGCGCGAGTTACTTTCCGATGTCGCGGTCGAACGACTCCGCCCGGAAACCGATCCGGAAGATCACGGCACCCTGGCCGGCGATCTGACCGCGTGGGCCGAGCAGTTCCTGGACGAGATGAACTCGCCGCCGGGGCGGGCCTACATTCGGGACGCGCTGCTCGGCGATCCTGACGGTGCGAATGCCGGGCAGTGCTCGGAGTACGCCTCGGAACAGATCGCGGCCATCGTCGCGCGGGCGGCCGCCCGCGGCGAAGCGACCCCCGATCCCGAGATCGTCCTGGACCGCGTGGTCGCACCGATGATGTACCGCATACTCTTTCGGCCCAGTGCGCTGAATGCCGAATACGCGGGCCGGCTCGTCGACGACTTCTTCGCGGCGCACGTCGACGATCCGGGCGCGGTCAGCTCCTAGCCGCCAGTCCGCTCGCCAAGAGACCGAAGGCGGTCTCGGCCCGCGCCACCGCCGTGGGGTAGATTTCGTCAGCGCTCCGACCGGAGCGGATTGCCTGGGCATTGTGATACGTGAGGATCCGCTGTGCGCTGAACACCTGTGCCGCAACAAGATGCGCGGTGAATTCGTCGTTCGGCTCGACGGAAGTGCGCAGCGCGTCGGCGAGCTCCTGCTCCTGGGCGACCATGTATCCGGCGAGATGAGCCATCAGCGCGGGCGTCGAATACAGCAGGTTGTGGAACGTGACGGCTTCCGGAGTGTCGTTGAGTCCGGTGAGCGGATCGCGCTGAGCGAGTAGGTCGAGAAAGTTCTGCCGGAGCGCACTCAGCGCGGACGTGCCGGCCGGGCGTTCCCGGACAACGACCGCGGACCCGCGCCCGCCACCGATGAACCGGCGCAGCACCAGATCTTCCTTGGTCGGGAAGTAGGCGAACAGCGTGGGCTTGGAGACCTCGGCCGCCGCCGCGATATCGGCGACCGAGACGCCGTCGAACCCCGATTCCTGGAACAGCGCGAAGGCCGCGTCCACGATCGCCTGCCGCGTGCGGCTCTTCTTGCGCTCGCGCAAGCCGGGTTCTTCCATGCGGTCAGCCTAGCGAAATCCGACCGCGTAAATAATTTGACTCAGACATATAATTAACCGAGTAAAATTATATGTCTATCGAGGTGGGGGTTGACGCGACCATGCAGAACACTGATCACGACCACGTCGAACCCGAGATCCGGGTCGAGCGTGACTACCTGGGCGCTTGCCGCGCGGCGCTGGCTCGCATGCGGGAAGAGGCGGTCACCGCGCTGGCCACCGGCAGGGGCGAGGGCGATGCCTTCGACAAGATGCAGAATTTCGCGGCCCGGAAGTTCCACAAGCGGCAGATCGAGGAGCTGTCCGGGCTCGACGATGTGCCGTTGTTCTTCGGGCGGTTGGACTTCCCGTTGGGCGAGGTCTACGACACCATCCGGGATGTCGGCGCGCCCTCGTCGGCGCCCGACAGTGATCGCGTCTACATCGGACGTCGCGGCGTCAGCGACGAGGCCGGCGAACTCATGGTCATCGACTGGCGTGCTCCGCTCTCGCGCGCCTTCTACGAAGCGAGCCAACAGGATTCGATGCAGGTTCGAGTGCGCCGCCGATTCGGTTTCGACCACGCCGGTGCGCTGACCGCCTTCGAGGACGAATCGCTGGACTCCCGGTTCGCGCGGGCCGACGCGAGCGACCTGCTGGCCGCGGAGATCGAACGACCGCGTAAAGGGCCGATGCGCGACATCGTGGCGACGATCCAGCCGGAACAGATGAGCCTGGTGCGTTCTCCGCTGGAGCGCACGCTGTGTGTCCAAGGTGCGCCCGGCACCGGGAAGACCGCCGTAGGCCTGCATCGGCTGGCGTATCTGCTGTTCACCGAGCGGGATCGGTTGCATCGGGAAGGCGGGGTCGCGGTGATCGGGCCGAACCGGTCGTTCCTCGCCTATGTCCGCAACGTGCTGCCTGCCCTCGGTGAAGTGGAGGTCTTGCAGACCACGATCGATGAACTCACCAACTCGGGCATCACCGTCACGCGGGTCGAAGATCCGCGGACCGAGCGGATCAAGGGTGATGCCCGGATGGCCGAAGTTCTTCGGCGGCACCTGTTTTCGCGAATCCGGCCGCTCGAGGAGTCGGTACAGGTCAAGTATCTACAGCGCACGTGGCATCTGTATCCCGAGGAACTTGCCGACGAACTCGCCGAAGTGCGTGAGCGCGGAACCGATTACCGCGGCGGCATCGAGTTGCTCGCCCAGCGACTCGCACTGCTCGTGCTGCGCCAGATGGAGCGCAGCGGTAATCCGGCCGGTACGAATACGCTGCGTCAGCTCGGCCGGAACCGGGCGATCGTGCGCGCGGTCCAGCAGATGTGGCCCGAAACCGATGCTTTCCGAACGGTTTTCGAAATTCTCACCGATCCCGACGGGCTCGCTCGCGCGGCCGAGGGCATTCTCTCCGCTGACGAGCAACAGGCCATTCTCCGTACGTCGCCTCCGCGCAGCGTGAAAACGATGACCTGGTCCAGCTCCGACCTCGCCCTCATCGATGAGGCCTCAGGGCTGATCGAACGTCCGGCGAAACTCGGCCACATTGTCGTAGACGAGGCTCAAGACCTCAGCCCGATGCAGATCCGCGCGATCGGCCGCCGCGTCGCCGGTGCCTGCACCGTCCTCGGTGATCTGGCCCAGGCCACCAGCCCGTCCGCCGCCGAAGATTGGGCCGCCGTCCTCACTCACCTCGGCCGGCCGGACGGGCAGATCGAGGAGCTCACCCGCGGCTACCGAGTGCCCGCGCAGGTCATCGATTTCGCCGCCCGCCTGCTGCCTCACATCGCACCTGAACTGCGCGGCCCGGCGTCCTATCGTCAGTCCGTCGATGCCCTCCAAATCACCAGGGTCGCACCGGAAGACATCATCGAGACGATACTCGGCGCCTGCGTCACTGCGTTGGCCGACGACGGATCCGTCGGACTGATCATCGCGGACCGCGACCTCCCGGAATTACATCAAGCACTGTCCGCCAACGGATTACCGCATGTCGTCCTCGGCGTCGATGACGACACCGACGCCCGCCTGGCGCTGGTCCCGGTCACTCTCGCCAAAGGCCTGGAGTTCGACACCGTCCTGGTCGTCGAACCCGCCCGTATCGCCGCCGCGGAACGCCGAGGCCTGCAACGCCTTTACGTCGCGCTCACCCGAGCCGTCAGCAACCTGCACATCGTTCACGCCGACGCCCTACCGGACCCCTTGGTGCGAGAACCCGCGATGAGCATCTGATTCCCGGTGGGAGCGACCACTCCGCGGCCGAATCGGCGCGCTCCGCGCACGCGATGTGTCAGAGTTCTAGGTGACGGAAACATCAATCGGCGCAATGAGTTCGATGAGGTGGGCAGATGTCGTTCGACGAAGTCGCGGACCAGTTGGGCTACCAGGAGGGGGAATCCCGTCCGATGAGCAGCGCTCAACAGTATTACGCCGACAAGAACAGTCCGGAATGGTTCTGGGAAACCAGCAACGATGTCGCCTACCACTTTCGGTGCCCGGCCGGGTTGTGGTGGGATACAAAGCTGCTGACCTGCAACTACCCCGAGCAAGCATACGAATCCGCCGAGTTCATCCCACCTCCCGACGCGCTCTGATACCCTCTTCCGCCGCATCACCGCAGGTCTCGAGGCGAGGGATGGGGGAGGGCAGCAGGAACAGGAACGCGGTGAGGGCGGCGATGGTGGCGGTCCAGAGGGTGGGGCGCAGGCCGATGGCGGTCGCCAGCGTGCCGCCGGCCAGCGAGCCGAGGGGGCGGACCCCGTAGTTGACGGCCCGATAGGCGCCGAAGACGCGGGAGCGCAAGGGATCCGGGGTGATGGCGGTGAAGAGGGACGAGGCGGCGATATCGAGCCACATCATCCCGAGTCCGGAGCCGAATTCTGCTGCGGTGAGCAGGATCAGGACCACGGGTGCGGAGCCGTGTGCGGCGGGGATCAGCAGCATGGGCGCGGGGAAGACGAGGCAGCCGAGAACGAAGGTCGGACCGATGCCGATCCGGTCGGCGAGTCGGCCGGCGGTGAGCGCGCCGAGTAGACCGCCGACCGCGCCCGCACCCAAAACCAGTCCGACTGAACCAGGTTCGAGGTGCAGGGTGTCGATGGCGTAGAGCATGAACAACGCGACCACCATCAAAGTGAAGAAGTTGACGGTGGCGGTCGCGGCCAATGCGGAGCGCATGATAGGGGAGCGGGCGATGAACCGGATCCCCTCGGCCAACTGGCCGCGAACCGCTTGCTGCGCAGGCGGTTCGGCCGGTGTGATGCGGGACAGAGTGAGCGCCGAGACGAGGAACGACAAAGCGTCGGCGAGTAGCGCGACGGGCGCCGACAGCAACTGCACCAGCAGGCCACCGACGCTCGGACCCGCCATCTGCGACATCGCCCGGCTGCCGTTGATCAACGAGTTGCCCGCGACATACCGTTGCGGGGCAACGAGAGCCGGGAACAGGGGCGCGTTGCAGACGTCGAAGAGGACGGACAGCGTGCCCACCGAGAATGCCACGGCGTAGAGCTGGGCGAGGGTCAGTCCGTCGAACAGATAGACCACCGGGACGCTGGCGACGAGGACGAATCGACCGAGATCCGCCGCGATCATCACCCGTCGCCGACGTGCACGGCGATCCGCCCAGACGCCCGCATGCAACCCGAACAGCAAGTGCGGCAACCATCCTGCCGCCACGAGGTACCCCATCTGCGCGGCGTCGGCATGCGTGACCAGGACCGCAACCAACGGGATCACGACGAACGAAATCTGGTCGCCGAAGGTGGATACCGTCTGTCCGGTCCAGTACCGGCGGAAACTCACGTCGCGCAGGAGCTCCGGGAACCAGCGTTTTCTGTTGCTGGACAGCGAGATCGAAGGCGGAGCGGACACGACACTCAGCCCCGAGGATTGTCCCTGCTGGTGGCGTCCGAAGGAAAGGCCAACTGCAACAACGTGATCGGCCGCGATCCAGCAGGCCGCTTGTCCACATCGTCGAGCCGTTCCAGATAGGGCTGCACCAACTCTTGAAACTTCTCACCCAGCTCGGTCAGCTCGGCCACCGTCAAATGCAACACCGTGTCGCCGAACCGGGCAGCCGCCTGCCACTCGGTGGGCTCCTCGGCACGGGTCTGAATCCACCGCGCCATGAGTTCGAAGTACCGCTCGGCAACGGCCATTTCGAGCGCCTCCGTGGCGGCCGCCGCCGCAGGGTCGGCAGTGTGCGCCTCCCAGCTGGTGAACAGCGCGGTGGCCTGCCACGGCTTCTCCCGCCCATGACCACCCCCGGCCTCCTCCACCAACCCGTACTTCGCCAGCTGACGCAGATGAAATGAGCAGCTGGCCACACTTTCCCCGATGGCATCCGCCGCCCGAGTGGCCGTCATCGGCCCTGCACGCCGCAACAATCCCACCAGCGCCAGTCGCGTCGGATGCGCATATGCACGGAGCGCCCTCGGGTCGCTGAGCTGTACAGAGCTGGGCGAATGCTGATCAGCCACGATCTATAGATATCTTTAGAAAGGTTTCTTTACAAGAGATCAAAGGATGCGCGGATCGACGGCCGACCTGCCTGGTGACTCCTTCGCCGGGGGTGAATCGCGACTTCGGTGCGCGGTCGAGCGGATATGTCGGTCCCCGATGCCAGACTCTGGGGCATGAGATGGGCGGTGGCCGAAGCGGGCGAGGGGGGTGCGCGTCTGTGTCCGCTCGATCGGGATGGTTATCCGGCGGGGCCGGTGGTGGACGAGCCGTCGCTGGCGGAGGCGGTGCGCTCGCGTCCGGAGGTCGATCGGTGGGTCTGGCGGTCTACGGCGGAGATCTACCGGACGTTGCTGGCCGCCGGGGTTCGGGTCGATCGGTGCTACGACGTGCAGGCGGCGGAGTCGCTGCTGATCGGGCACGAGGAGGGTCAATCGGGTCAGCCGCGGTCGCTGGCTGCCGCCTGGGCACGACTGCACAACCTGCCCGTCCCGCTGGACGCGCCCGCCCGAGCCGCCGAGACTCAGCCGTCGCTGTTCGAGTCCGGCCCGGCCCCGCTGCCGTCCGGCACGGACGAATTCACCGCTCTGCTGGAGGTTTACGCGGGGCAGATCGCGCGCACGGCGAAAACCGAATATCCGGAGCGAATGCGGTTGCTCGTCGCCTCCGAGTCGGCGGGCATGCTGGTGGCCACGGAGATGCATCGGGCCGGGGTCCCGTGGCGTGCGGACGTCCACCGCGAACTGCTGGACAAGATGCTGGGCGAACGCTTCCCCGGCAGCTCGGAACCGCGCAAGATGGCGGAGCTGGCCGATGAGGTGTCGCGCGCGCTCGGCGTGCGCGTCCGGGCCGACCTGCCGCAGGACATCATCAAAGCCTTCGCCCGCGCCGGAATCCTGCTGTCCTCCACCCGGAAATGGGAGCTCCAGCGGATCGATCATCCGGCGATCAAGCCGCTGCTGGCTTACAAATCGCTCTATCGCCTGCACACCGCCAACGGCTGGGCCTGGCTCGAACAATGGGTGCACGACGGCCGCTTCCGGCCCGAATACCTGCCCGGCGGCACCGTCACCGGCCGCTGGACCACCAATGGCGGTGGTGCACTACAGATCCCGAAGGTGGTTCGGCAAGCGATCCGCGCGGACCCGGGCTGGTCCCTGGTCGTCGCCGACGCCGACCAGATGGAGCCGCGCGTCTTGGCCGCGGTCTCCCGCGACCCCGGATTGATGGAGGTCGCCGGCCGCGGCGACGACCTGTACGCGGACCTGGCCGCCCGCGCCTTCGGCGGCGACCGCGACCAAGCCAAGATCGCGCTGCTCGGCGCCATCTACGGTCAGACCTCCGGCGACGCGCTCACCCACATGGCCGAACTCCGCCGCCGGTATCCGGCCGCCATCGCCTATGTCGACGACGCGGCGCACGCCGGTGAGGAGGGACGTCTGGTCCGCACCTGGATGGGCCGCACCTGCACGCCGTTGTCCGCCGCACTGCCCGACGAGGCGGAACTACCCCAGGAGGAAGTGCGCTACGGCACCGCCGCGGCACGCGCGCGCGGCCGCTTCACCCGCAATTTCGTGGTGCAGGGCAGCGCCGCCGACTGGGCCCTGCTGGTGCTGGCGGGCCTGCGCCACGCGATGCACCAGGCCGGCCTCCGTGCCGAACTCGTCTTCTTCCAGCACGACGAGGTCATCGTGCACTGCCCGGCCGAGGAGGCCGCGCAGGTCGCGGAGATGATCACCACCGCGGCCGACAATGCGGGCCGGATCGCGTTCGGTCCCACACCGGTGCGTTTTCCGTTCACGACAGCGATCGTGGAGTGCTACTGGGACGCCAAATGATCGCGACGCACACCGCCATACAGAGGTTGACGTAGCGGCCGGTTGACCATGCCGCACCGGCATAGTTTTGACTGGAGTAGATGTCGGCGCCCTCGTGCCGGCAACTCCGATTCCTGAGGGGGCAGTCGTGGCGTGGAGTACTCGTCAGCTAGCCGATCTCGCCGGCACGAGCGTGCGGGCGGTGCGGCACTATCACGAGGTCGGGCTGCTCAACGAGCCCGAACGACGGTCGAACGGCTACAAGAGTTACGGCGTCGCGCACCTAGTGCGGCTGCTGCGGATCAAACGTCTGACCGATCTCGGCTTCTCGCTGGCTCAGATCGCCGAGATGGGCGAGGCCGCCGAACATCCCGAACAGGCGCTGCGCGCCCTGGACGCCGAGCTCGCGGCGAGCATCGAACGCATGCAACGCATTCGGGTCGAGCTGGCGCTGACCCTGCAGCAGGCCGCACCGACCGACCTGCCGCCCGCGCTGGCCCAGGCCGCCGCGCACGCGGAACTGTCCGACGCCGATCGCGCGTTCGTCGTCGTGCTGGCCCGGGTGCTCGGCCCCTCGGGCATCGACGCGTATATCGAGATGCTCCAGACCTACAAGGCAGATCCCGCGGCGGTCGAGTTCGACAACCTGCCCGCGGACGCCGACGCGAAGACCCGCCGCAATCTGGCCGCGCGGATGGTGCCGCAGGTCCGGACCATGCTCACCAAGCATCCGAATCTGTTGAACCCGTATGCCGACGCGCCGCGGGGTGCGCGTTATGCCTGGCAGACAGCGGAAGTGGCGGTGAACGACCTCTACAACCCGGCCCAGATCGACGTGCTGGCGCGGGTCGGCGAGGAGATCGAGGCCTCGCCCGAGCCCGGCTGGGTGTGAACTCGAACCGTCCGGCCATGCCGTGGCCGCCCGCGCGAGGAGGGCGGCCACGACTCGGTCAAGCCCCGAACCAGTGCGTGAGCGACTCGCGCAGCGTGCGTGCCGCGGTCTCGACAGGTTCGTCGATCGTTGCGGCCCAAGCGATGTGCGCGTCCGGCCGGATCAGGAGCGCATCGGCCGGGCGGTCACCGGTCTTCGCCGTGCGGATGTCCACCCGGTCCTGCCAATCACGCGCGATCTCCCGGAACTCCGGCCGATCCGCGAGGTCGAGCAGGACGGGCCGGGCGGCGCGCAGGAGTTCCGCGACACTGGTGACGCCGTCGTCCGTGTGCAGGGCGAGGTCGGGTGCGAACGTGCCGGCCAACGGGTGGTGTGCGGAACCGGGCATCGGATAACGGATATCGGCGTGGCCGACCAGCTCTCCCATCCGCCGCAACGCCGGCTCGTCGCTGACCAGTTCCTGGAACACCCGCCGCAACGCCTCCGCGGCCGGATCGTCGCCGCGCCGCAATGCCACCTGCGCTCGGGTTTGCAGCATCGCGCGGGCGCCGGCGAGGTGGCGTTCGTCGTGATAGGTGTCCAGCAGACCGTCCGGCGCCCAGCCGTTGATCTCCGCGCCCAACTTCCAGGCCAGGTTGACCGTGTCGAGCATGCCGACATTGAGCGCCGTGCCGGTGGCGGGGAACAGGTGGGCCGCATCGCCGGCCAGCATGATCCGCCCGTCCCGGTACCGCTCGACCTGCCGATCCTTGAACGTGTAGCGCGACAGCCGAATCGGCTCGCCCAGCGGCAGTTCCGCGCCGAGCACCCGGCGCGCGCTGGCCGCCACCTCGGCGATGGTCAGCGGTTCATCGTCGTCGTATTCCACCGACTCGTCCTCGGTGGTCTGCATGGACCACACGCCGTCCATGATCGCGAACGCGAACACGCCGCGCTCGGTCCGGGTGAAACCCGAAGGGACGAGGCCCAACCCGGGCACCTCGATATCGCCGTTGTCCAGCACCGTCACCGCATCCGGCACGGTGACCTGGGCCAGCCGGTTGACCTCCGGATAGGTGGTGCCCGGGAAGGGGATCGCGGCCAGCTCGCGGATCCGGCTGCGTCCGCCGTCGCAGCCGACCAGGTAGCGGGCGGTCACCTGCTGGATTCCGTCCGGTCCGCGTACCTCCGCGGTCACCGTGTTCTCGTCCTGGCGCACTCCGAGTACCTCGTGCCCGCGCCGGATCTCGGCGCCGAGCTCGCGCGCATGCTCGTCGAGCAGGCGCTCGATCTCCCGCTGCGGGATCGGCAACGCGTGCATCGGCACGTCCGTCATCCCGGTGAAGTCCAAATAGATGTTGCCGAACGGGAATCGGGGCGCGAGATGCGGATCGCTGCTGATCGCCTCGAACCGGTCGAGCAGTCCGCGGTAACGCAGCAGGTCCAGGATTCGGCCGCCGATGCCGCTGGCTTTCGGGGTGTCGCGTCGCTGCGACTGTCGTTCCAGTACCAGCGAACGCACTCCGGCAAGGCGCAGTTCACCGGCCAGCATCAGGCCACTCGGGCCCGCGCCCACGATGATCACGTCGGTGTCGGTCACTCGAAAACTCCCATTTACGCAGGTTCTGGCTACGGCGGATGAGTATGCCGTACCGCCCGGGCCTTGCGGCAAGCCCCGGGGTGCGCTATATGTTGGGAGGGGAAAAGGTGGGGATGTGAAGTTCCGGCAACCGATTGGCAAGGCCGCGAACGAATCTGGTCATACCAGCGCGGCCCGACCTTGCGCGTATTCGATGAGGTTCTCGGCGTAGTTAGACGTGTCCTGGTCCACGAGGCACGCACGGAGTTGCGTGACCGCACCGTCGAGTTCCGGTCCCGGTCCACCATCGGCGAGCAGGACAACGATCGCCTCCCACGTCGCGAACTGCGGGTCCGGATCGGCCAGCAGCTCATCGAGGTATCCGTCGGGTTCCAGTAGTCGAAGTGCCCGGCGCGCGTAGGTGTGCACGCGCTTGGGTAGTTCCGCGCGGATGGTGTCGACGTCCTCTTGCAGCGCGTGCCCGCCGGGCAGGCCCGGATCGACCCGCAACGACCACAGTTCGGTCAGGTTCTCCGGCAGGCCACGTTGGTCGAGCAGGCCGGGGCCGCTTGCCCGCTCGATCGGCACGGGGGACAGCCCCAACTGTGCGTTGCGCCAGTTACGGAACTCCCACCAGGCGAGCGGTGTCGCGCTCAGGTACAGCCCGAAGCGGAGTACCTGCTGCCCGTCGGTCCAGGTGCGCTGCGTCCGGGTGCGCCCGACGGAGGCCAGGCCGCCCGGCACCTCCCGCACCCACAAACCCTCCGAGCCCTCGAAACCATAAGGCTGCAGCAGTTTGCCCGCATCGCGCGTCAGCCGGCGCAGCGCCGAGTCCATTCCGACCATGTCAGCAGGCTAGCGGTACCCGCCGACATATTCGGATCAGCATGCATCGCACCGTGTTTCGCGGTATTCGGAGGACGCGTCTTCGGCTTACTTCGATTCGACCCGTCCGAGCGGGTCGGCGCCCGCCGCCAGCGCGTCCTGCGCCGACCGCCACGCGGGATCGCCCGGGAAGAACTCGCTGCGCAGGTAGGCCCAGGTGAGTCGCTGGACCGCGGCCACCCGCGCGGGATTCTCATCGGTCGTCTCGGCGACGTCATAGCCCGAGATCCCGCCGAGCCCGTGCTCCGCGTCGAAGAGGGTGAGCAGGGACTTGGGGCCGGGAGCGAGGAAGTACGGATCGGTGTGCCAGTCCGGACCGTTGACGGTCAGGTGCGCCGAAGCGTCTTTGTCGCCGGCGACTATCAACGTGGGGGTCGTCATCTCGGCGAAGTCCGTGGTCGAGAAGAACGAATAGTTCTGCGCGACGAACTCGGTGAGGGCGTCGCCGCCCCGGCCGGGCGCGGCCAGCAGCACACCCGCCGTGATTCGCGGATCTGCGAGGTTCACCTCGGTTCCGTCGACCGTGAGCCGCGCACCCAGCAGCACACTCGCGGTATGCCCGCCCATCGAATGCCCGACGACCGCGACCTTACCGCGGTCCAGCCGTCCGGAGAGTTGCGGCACGGCGGATTCCAGCACATCCAGCTGGTCGAGAATGTGCGTCATATCCTCCGCCCGCGACCGCCAATACATCGGCGCCCCAGGGGTATTGGGATCCAACGTCAACGTCGACGAACTCAGATGGGTGGGCTGGATAACGACGAACCCATACGCCGCCCAGAAATTGACAAGGGGCGCGTAGCCGTTCAACGAGGAGAGATTGTTCGAGTGCCCCTGACCATGCGAGAGCAGGACGATCGGCAGATCGCCGCCGGTCACGGGCGCGGACACGCGCAGTTGCAGATCGACGGGCCGACCGGGAACCGTCAGCGTTATCGGACTGACCGAGAAGACGGGAGTCTCGCCGCGGGTGTTCTCACTCATGATGCGTCTTTCCGTTCGATGACCGTCGCCGATTCCGTTCGGCGACTGCGGGTTTCAGTAGGGTCAGCGCTAACCGCATTGAAGCGGAACATTGCTCCGTATCAATATATGGAGCAATGTTCCGCTTTGTCAACGATCGTGTGTCGATCAGCGGGTCCCGCACTGATGATTTCGGGTCGTCCGCCGCGTCCACATGGGTGAGGACGGCAAGGAGGAATCGCGATGGCCGACACCCAGAAGCCGACACCGGCTGACATCCCCGATGATCGGAATGCCGTGCTCGACCTCCTCGAGCCACTCGTGGGGCACTGGGCGGTGGAGACCTCGTTCCGGGCGGGCTTCTTCGGACCGGATACTACGGCGCTGACCAGGGCATCCCGCGCATGTGGCGGACGGAACCGGGCTTCTCCCAACGCTTTTCCGGCACGTTCAGTTCAGACGGCTACCGGATCACCGGCGCGTGGGAGAAATCGATCGATGAGGTCATCTGGGAGCACGACTTCGATCTCAGCTACTTCCGGATCGCGCCTTGACGCGCGAGGTCGCTCAGCGCGCGGGCTTTTCAGGAGCGGTGGGTTTCGGTGCGGCAGTTGCCTGGGCCGGGCTTACAGGTAGACGATTTCCAGGGTGGCGGAGCCGTCGATGGGGTTGTCGTTGGTCAAGGTCAGGTTATTGGTCGGGGCAATGACGGCGCGCACACCGAGGTCCACGGTCAATTCCCGGACTCGCAACGGTTGATTGCCCGTTGTCAGGGAGGCGAACGCGATCTGGATCCCGGGCATCCACAGGTCATTGTGGTACCAGGTGGCACCCTCATCGGTGGAACCGATCGCTTGTACCGGCACGCCGTCTGCGACGGGATTGCGCAGGGCGATGGCGTACCAGCCCCATGACCGAGCGTCCTCGCCGCGCCCCAAGCCGAAGGCATCCGCGCGCGTGGCCGAACTCGCTCGCTGGTCGACCGCCTGCAACGCATAGAGACTCGCGGCCTCGCAGGTCACCGAGAGCTGCAGGGTCCGGTCGCCTAGGTTCGTCTCTCTATCCGAGTTCAAGTCCTTGGCGGAAATCTTGCCGTAGTCGACAACGCCGCCATTCGACAGGCTGGGAGTGCAGGCGCTCGGCGTGATCATGCCGGTGACCGACAAGTCGACCGAACTTGCCCGGCCTGCGGGCTGGAGGCTGATGGTGACCGTCGAGGTGGGCATGGTCATGATCCGGACTCCTTCGAATGGCCGAATGCCCACAGTAGCAAGAGATTACGTGCCGGCACTCCGGATCAGGCCATCGCCGGTAACTGCATCGGCTCGGTGACGTTCCAGTTGGCCGGTACCTCGCGCATGAGCAGCGTGCAGTCGAGAGTCGCACTGCCGCTGGGGAATCGGGTGGGGTCGTCGAAGAAGGTCGACCGGACGGCGTGGGTGTGCGCAGGGTGCACCTGCCAGGCGTCGGTGGACAGCTCGAGGCCGTCGAGCCGGCTGCCGTCACGGCTGGCGGAGTAACCGATGCGACCCTCGCGGAAGAAATCCGATGCGGCGGTCAGATCGGGAAACAGCATGCTGCCGCCGAACTCGTCGACCGTGCGTACATCCACGCTGACTCGGGTCGAATTGTCGCGGGTCGTGTAGGCGACATGCAGATCGCGCTCGCTCTCCACGACATCGAAGCGGGCGAAACTGTGCACCCCCGGGAACAATCGCCCGCCCAATGCCACATTCAACGATGATCCGCTGTCCCGCCGCGGAATATAGACACCGTTCTCGACCCCGTCCGGCCCGTCCCATTCGACGGCGATCCGATGCGCGGCATTCTCACTGCGCACCCCGACCGCGCTCGGCAGCCCGACCGGTCGCACCTGACCGAGCCGGGCGAGACAGATCCCCGCTACCGCCCAGTCGTTCGCCAGATGCGGCCGCAGCGGCGCGGGCAGCAGGTCCGCGACGACCTCGGGCTCGACGCGGTAATTGATCAGCAGTCGTCTCTCGATGATGCTCGAAATCTGCGGCATCATGGCGCAATTCCTCTCCCGGAGTTGGCTTCACCGCCAATGCGGTGGATCCCGAACCCCTCCGATTCCGACGGTACTCAGAATCGCGCGCAACGGCTCCGAGACCTTCGTCGCATTCGGCCCGGAAAATGCCGGAGGGCGGGGACCGATGCTGGTCCCCGCCCTCCGTTACCGCACGCGACAGCGCGCAGCTGTCAATCAGCCCAGACGCGCCTCGATCGCCTCGATGATCCGCGGCCGCAGCTCGGCCGCACTGATCACGGCGTCGACCGAACCGACCTCGACCGCGCGGTGGATGTTGTGCACCTTGTCGAACTCCGCGGCGACCTCGCTCAGCTTCTCCGTGCGCACCGACGACCTGGTCTCGTCGAGCTCAGCGGTCAGCGTCGCGCGGTCGGTGCCGGACGCGTTCGCCGCCCGCGCCGCCAGATCCCGCACCCGGGCATCGCCCGCGGTGCGCCGGTTGACATCACCGGCGAACACCACCGCGGCGGCCGGAGCGCCACCGAGCACCGAGGCGAACGAACCCTCCAGCGCGAGCACGGTCATGTTCGGGTTCAGCTGCTTGGAGAACACCACGAACGCGCCACCGTGGTACCGCGAGATCACGCAGAACACAATGGGCCCTTGGAAGTTCACGATCGCCCGGCCGATCTCGGCGCCGTACTCCAGCTGCAGCTTCTTCATCGACTCGGGCGAGCCGTCGAAGCCGGACAGGTTGGCCAGCACGACCAGCGGCCGGTTTCCGCTGGCCCCGTTGATCGCCCGCGCCGCCTTCTTCGACGACTGCGGGAACAGCGTGCCCGCGGTGTAGGTGTCGGGTCCGTCGGTGGCCGGGAAGCCGCGCCGCGGCACGCCCCGGGACTCGATGCCCAACAGGCACACCGGAATACCGCCGACGTGCGCGTCCTGCACCACCGCGGTCTCGGCGTCGGCCATGCCCGCCCAGCGCTCCAGCACCGCGTGGTCCTGGTCGGACACCGCGCGCATGACGGACCGAATGTCGAAGGGCTTCTTGCGATCCGGGTTCGCGGCCGCGGAGAAGATCTCGCCCACGGTCCGGAAGTCGCTGTCCGCCAGCATATGCGGGAAGTCGGAGATGTCGCGATCGATGGGATCGCTGGTCTGCGACCGCCGCGGTGCCTGCTCACCGGGTGCGATGTAGGTGTGGTCGTAGTGCGCCATCAGCACATCGCGCGCCGCGGCCAGATCCGGTGCCCAGTACTGGGCTTGGCCGTTCGGGCCCATCACGCGGTCGTAGCCGCCGATGCCGAAGTTGTCCTCGGCCGACACACCGCCGGAGAAGTCCAGCGCCTGCTTGCCGGTGAGCACCATCGCGGAGTCCGGCGTCATCACCAGGATGCCCTTGGTGTGCATGAGCATCGTCGCTTCGGCGTTCCAGTACGGCTGCGCGCCGACGTTGATGCCCGCGACCACGATGTTGATTTCGCGCCCGTCCTGGGTGAATTCGACGATCCGCTTGAGCGCGGCCGCCACCCAGTCCATGTTCTCGGTGCCGGACTCCATGGAGATCCGGGCGCCGGAGGACAGCGCGTACCACTCCAGCGGTACCTGCATCTGCTCGGCCAGGTCCAGCGCCGCGATGATCCGGCGGCACTCCGGTTCCGACAGCGCGCCAAGGGATTTCGTCGGATCGCCGAGCAGCACGACCCGGCTGATGCCCTCCGGGTACTGCGGGGTCGGCGTGTTGACCACACCGGCGACGATCGCCGCGGTGTTGCGCCCCTTCGGCCGGTCGACCGGCACCAGCGTGTAGTCGGCGGCGAGGTCGTACTCCTCGAATTCGCCGAGCAGGCCGGTCAATTCGTACGGGTAGACGGTGCCGCGGCTGCTGGCCCGGAGCACCTTCTGCCGGTACTCGTCGAGCGGCTCGATCACGTCGTCGGTGCGTTCGCCGACGGTGACCTCGGTGGCGTCGAACCCGATGCGCACCGCGACCTTGGTCAGCTCGCCGGACTTCGGGTCACGCTGACGCGCGATGAGCAGGATCTCCTCCAGCCCGGCGCCCGCGGTGGTCGGGCGCACGTGCCGCACGACCGTCTCCAGCTCGGCCGGGGTGACGTCGATCGGCGGCCAGATGTACATCACGATGCGGTTGGTGTTGAACCGATTCGCCGACGGCCGCATGGACTGCGCCCGGCGGATCGAGTCGAGACAGGTCGCGATGGCGATCTCGGCGGTGGGCAGCGCGAGCAGCCTGCCGTCCTGTTCGCGCAGCGCGGCCAGGTCCCGCACCTGGGCGAACGCGATGAGGCGCTCGTCGGACGGGTTCTCCTTGGCCACGCAGCGGAACAGGTACACCTCTTCGTCGTCCGAGGACGGCAAGCGGGTGAGGTCGAACTTGCGCAGCCGCTGCATCTGCATCCGCTGGGCGATGTACGGGTGCAGGCCGCGGATCAGGCGCTCCTCGGCCATGCCGGTGGCCGACGGACGGAAGGTGAAGTGGTGGTGCATGACCGCGCCGCCGCTGCCCGCGACCGCGACGGTGATCCGGTGCACCTGGCTCGGCAGCGCATACCCGCCGAGCACCTCGTGCAACGCCGACGCCATCGCGTCGAAGTCCGCGGGCTGCTTCTCCCAACTGAGGTAGATGTCGGCGTCGATGGACGCGGCGCCGCCCCTGGCCAGCTCGGTGAGCCCGTTCAGCACGGTGTCGAGCGCGTCGAACCGCACGGCCGCCGAAACCAGGCTCAGGCCACGGCGTTCGGCGATCACGAAGGTGCAGCCGGCCACCTCGCGGGTGTGCACATCGCTGAGGCCCTTGTTGCCGTAGTACCGACGGGTCAGCACCTCCAGCATGACCGTGTTGTCCCGGTTGCCGCGGACCAGTCGCTGACCGAGCAGCCGCACCAGCGGCTCGGTGCTGCGCACCATCTCGGAGATGCGCTCGGCCCGGTCCGGCGGACCCTGGTGCGCGTCGAGGTAGCGCAGGTGCTTGCGGATGTTCGTGTAGACGCGGGCGCGGTTGCGGCGCAGCAACGGCTGGCCGTACCAGGCGTAGACCAGGCCACGCGCGAGATCCGCGATCACCGGGACGCGGACCTGCGTGGCCGCGACGAGCCGCTCCAGGGCCAGGCCGACCGGCTCGCGCAGCGCACGATCCGGCATCGGCTCCTGCAACCATTCGCGCAGCAGCGTGGTGATGACCGTGACCGTGTCGGACGGGCGCTGCTGGGCGAGGAAGATCCGGAAGACCGCGGCTTCGAGTGCGGGGGTGCGGTCCAGCTCGGTGACGCCGTAGTGGCGCAGCGCGTTGGCGAGCTTGGCCTGGAACGACTCCGGCAGGCCGGCCCGTTCCACGTCGAGGCTCTGCAAGTAGGTGTGGAAGTACTCGCGCGGGCTGTGCACGTGGCTGTGGTTGCCGTCGTCCTCCGACGAACGATTCTGGCTCAGCTCCGCGAGGTCGGCGAACACCTGCATGAGCTCGAGTTCCTCGGCCAGCGGCCGTCGGCCGTCGGCGATTGCAGCCCGGCGCGCGGTGAGGTAGTCGCTGAGCACCCGGCTGTCGTCGTGCGGGTCGACGTCGTAGCCGAGCAGCAGGCTGCGCAGGTCTTCCTGGCCGCGGGCAGTGCGCTCGTGCGGCTGAATCTGGGCGGGCCCGACCGGCAGATCCAGCTCGACCGACCCGACCGCGGCTTCGGCCTCGGCTTCGTCCCCGTCGCCGAGCGGCTCGAGCCACATCAGCGGGGCACCGGTCTCCACCTGGCTGCCGACGGATACGGCGCATTCCTTGACCCGCGCCTTGAACGGCGCGCGCAGCACCGTCTCCATCTTCATGCTCTCCAGCACCAGGATCGGCGCACCGGCCTCGACCTCGGCCCCGACCTCGAGCGGCGTCGCGACGACCAGCGCGGGCGCGGGGGAGCGGACGACGCCACCCTCGTCGCGGCTGATCCGGTGGGTCACGCCGTCGACATCGACGAGGTGGACCGGCCCGTGCGTGCCGGTGGTCAAGCGATAGCGGGTGCCGTTGACCATGATCTGCCCGGTGTGCCGGTCGAAACGCTCGAGATCGACGTCGGCGGTGCGGATGTCACCGGCCGATTCGATGCCGATGCGGAACCGGTGCGCGCCGATGCGCGCGACGCGCACCCGGTAGCTCGCGCCACGCAGCTTGAGGTCGAGCGGCCTGCCGCTCTCGTGCTGGACCTGCGGACGCCCGCCGGACGCGGTGGACAGCAGTCGATGCTGTTCCGCGCGCTCGTCTTCTTCATAGGCGTCGATGGCGGCCGCGGCGAGCGCGATCGCGGAGTGCCGGTGCGAAACGAGGCGACCTTCGGCGCGGACCCGGTCGATCCAGCCGGTGTCGGCGCTGGCGTCGATCACCTCGGGCTGGTTCAGCAGGTCGAGCACGAAGCTCTTGTTCGTCGCGCCGCCCTCGATGATCACCCGGGTCTGCGCGACCGCGCGGCGCAGTCGGCCGAGCGCCTGCTCGCGGTCGCTGCCGTACGCGATGATCTTGGCGATCATCGAGTCGAAGTCGGCCGGAATCGTGTCGCCCTCGCTGACGCCGGTGTCGACGCGGATGCCCGGCCCGGCGGGCAGGTTCAGTCGCGCGATGCGGCCGGGAGCCGGGGCGAAGTCGCGGTCGGGGTCCTCGGCGTTGAGCCGGGCCTCGATGGCGTGTCCGCGCTCGATGGGCATGTCGCCCTCGAGCCGGCCGCCGGAGGCGACGTGCAGCTGGGCCCGGACCAGGTCGAAACCGGTGGTGTACTCGGTGATCGGGTGCTCGACCTGCAGGCGCGTGTTGACCTCGAGGAAGGCGAACAGCTGGTCGCCGGGGTGGTAGAGGAACTCGACGGTCGCCGCGCCGCGGTAACCGACCGCGATCGCCAGCCGCTCGGCCGAGGCCTTGAGTTCGGCGGCCTGCTCGGTGCTGAGCACCGGCGACGCCGATTCCTCGATGACCTTCTGGTTGCGGCGCTGCACCGAGCAGTCGCGGACGCCGAGCGCCCACGCCGTGCCCTGGCCGTCGGCGATCACCTGGACCTCGACGTGCCGGGCGCCGGTGACCAGGCGCTCCAGGAACACGACGCCGCTGCCGAACGCGCGCGCGGCTTCCTGCCGGGTGCGCTCGTAGGCGTCGACCAGGTCGGCGTCGTTGGTGACCACGCGGATGCCGCGCCCGCCACCACCGGCGGTCGCCTTGAGCATCAGCGGGTAGCCGATCTCGGCCGCGGCGGTCATGGCGGCTTCCACCGTCTCGACCGCGCCGCGGCTCCACGGCGCGACCGGCACGCCGACCTCTTCGGCGATCAGCTTCGCGCCGATCTTGTCGCCGAGCTTGCGCATGGCATCCGGGCTCGGTCCGATGAAGGTGACGCCGATCTGCTCACACAGCTCCGCGAACGCCGGATCTTCCGCGACAAAACCCCAACCGACCCATGCCGAGTCGGCACCGGTCGCGACCAGCGCCTGTTCCAGCGCTTTCAGGTCCAGATACGGACGCGCGGACGCGGGGCCGAGGTCATAGGCGATGTCGGCCTCGCGCACGAACGTCGCGTTCCGGTCGACGTCGGTGTACAGGGCGACGGTTTCGATCGGACGCGCGGTTGCCGCGGCCAAATCTCGGACGGCGTGGATGAGGCGCATAGCGGCCTCTCCCCGGTTCACGATGGCGATGCGGCTGAACACTCGCCGACTCCTTCCTCTCCTGAGCGCTGGCCCGGACGACGGGCGAGGGGTTGCAACTCTCGGTCCCGCGTAGTGTGCACCTCTTATCCAAATATGTGCACAGCGAACGGGTGTTACCGGCCCGTAGCGTGAAATTGCCTATCGCCAGCAGGTCCGGCATGTGACTTGTGCGTCGGGCCGGGGGCCGGTCACGGCGAATGAATCACATTGCGTACAAACAGTATCGACCCTCGATCGAAGATTCGTCTCGTGGTCGTCGAGCGGAGGGGCGATCATGGTGCGAAGAGGTTGTATTTCTGTTCGTCGGTGGCGTTAGCTGGGGGCAGAATCCGGTCGAGCAGGGGATGAGGTCGCGGTGTTGGTCGGTCGGAAGGTCGAGCGCGATCTGGTCGCGGCGTTCGTCCTCGGGCAGGGCGGTGACCAGCCGGTATTGGTCGTTCGCGGGGATCCGGGCGTCGGCAAGACCGCCGTGCTGGAGCTGGCCGCGGACATCGCGGGATCGCACGGTGTCCGAGTGTTGCGGGCGGCGGCGCTCGAGTATGAGGCCGAGCTGAAGTTCGGTGCGCTCAATCAGTTGCTGCATCCGTTGTCGGGTGCCATCGAGGGGCTCGGAGCCGTGCATCGGGATGCGCTGCGGGTGATTCTGGGGTTGGCGCCGGGCGCGATGCCGACGCAGTTGATCGCGGGTGCGGCGACGCTGGCGCTGCTGCGAGCTTCGGCGGAATCGGGCGCGCTGCTGCTGATCGTCGACGATGTGCAGTGGCTGGATCTGTCCAGCACGATGGCGCTGAGTTATGCGGCCAGGCGCTGGGCGGGCAGCGAAATCCGCCTGCTCGTCGCGGTGCGCGCGGACGCTGACGACGGTTTCACCCGCAGCGGGTTCCGGGTCCACGACCTGGCCCCGCTGGACGACAGCGACTCCGATGCGCTGCTGCTCACGGTGTATCCCGCGCTGACCGCGCGGGTGCGCCGCCGACTGCGCGACGACGCGCAGGGTAATCCGCTGGCGTTGCTCGAGTTGCCCGCAGCCTTCGAAAACGGGACATCTCCGGCGAACCTGCCCGCGGTTTTGCCGCTGACCGATCGGTTGCAGCGAATGTTCGCCGACCGGCTCGCGGGGTTGCCCGCGGGGACGCGGCGGATGCTGCTGTTCGTCATCCTCGCCGGTGCGGAGAACAGCATCACCGTGGACGACTGCGCGCCGACCCCGCGTGGGGCGGTCGATCTGCCGCCCGCCGAGCGTGCGGGGATCGTTCGCACGAATCCGCGGACCGGGCGAGTGGAGTTCCGGCATCCGCTGATCCGCGCGGCGGTCATCGAGCAGTCGACGAGTGCGGAACGCCGGGAGGTCCATCGCATCCTCGCGGAAGCGTTTGCCGATGAACCGCAGCGGCGGGCGTGGCATCTGGGTCAGGCGGCCGTCGGTCCCGACGAGGAGATCGCCGCGTCGCTGGAATCTCTGTCGCAGCAGATGATTCGTCACGGTGACGGCAGGCGTGCGATGGCCGCCATGCTGCGGGCGGCCGAGCTGAGTATCTCGGACGTCGATCGGGCTCGGCGCACCGCTCGGGCGGCTTATCTGGGTACGTCGATCACCGGGGACCTTGCCGATACCTCGCGTCTGTTGCTGGATGCGAATCGGGTGGACGCCCGCGAGACGCCGTCGTTGGAGGCGGCGGTCGCGGCGGCCGCTCAGCTCCTCAACGACGAAGGTGATGCCACGACCGCAAACCGGTTGCTGCTCGCAACTATTCGACTGCACGAGCAGGCGATCGGTAGCGGCGAGGACACCATGGTCGAGGCGTTGCACACGCTGCTGTACGTCGGCTTCTACAGCGGCCGGCCGGAACTCTGGGACGACATCCGCGACGTGCTCGAGCGGGCCGGGGCGCAACCGACGGACACGTTGTCGTTGCTGCACAACGTCTTTGCCAATCCGGTCGAAGCGACGCCGGCCGCGTTGCGGGACCTTACCGGTGCGCTGGACGGGCTGCGCTTCACCGCCGATCCGTTGCGGATCATCCGGGTCGCTACGGCGGGCGCCTACGTTGATCGGGTCGGCCTCGCGCGAGAAGCATTGTGGCGGGTGATCATCGACGGTCGCCATGGGGGAGCGGTCGCGAAAGCGATCGAAGCGTTGTTCCTCATCGCGCAGGTGGACTTCTTCGAAGGTGAGTGGGCGGAACTGATCGAGGTCACCGACGAGGGACTGCAATTGTGTGCCGAGTTCGGCTACTCGTTGGTGGCCGGGCCCGGCCGATTCCTGCGCGCACTCGTCGATGCCGCCCGCGGCGACACCGCCGCCGACCTCGCCGCCGAAGAACTCCTGCTGTGGGCCGCACCGCGCCGCCTCGCGACGTACGCCGGGTACTCCTCCCACATCCGATGCCTATCCGCGCTCGGCCGTTCGAGTTTCGACGAGGCGTACCGGCACGCCGCGTCGGTGAACGCGGCCGGGAGCTTTCCGCGCTATACGCCGCACGCGCTCTGGCTCGTCCTCGATCTCACCGAGGCGGCGGCGCGCAGCGGACGGACGGCCGAGGCGAGAGCGCACGCCGAGGCCGCTCTCGCCGCGGGTTTGCCCGAGCTTTCCGGCAGGCTCGGGATGCTGACCAAAGCCGCTCTGGCCGTGGCCGATTCAGCCGATTGGCGCGCCCTGTTCGAGGACGCGCTCGCGACACCGGGCAGCACCCGGTGGGTATTCGATTGTGCCCGAATAGAACTGCTGTACGGCGAACGCTTGCGCCGCGAGCGCGAACCAGCAGCGGCCCGAGCGCATTTGACCGCCGCGGCGCAGACCTTCGAACGGCTGCAAGCGATTCCGTGGCTGGAACGAACTCGCGCGGAGCTGCGCGCGACCGGCGACACCGAAGGACGCGGTGCGGCACTGACACCGCAGGAGCGGGCGGTCGCCGAACTCGCCGCCTCCGGTCTGACCAATAAGGAGATCGCCGAGCGACTGTTCCTGTCCGCGCGTACCGTCTCCACCCACCTGCACCGCGTCTTCCCGAAGCTCGGCATCACCACCCGCAGCGCCCTGCGCGACGCGATGAGCAGGCAACCCGGCTGAACTACGTCAATTGACGGATTCGGTGCGCCCGCCGCGAACCTAGATTCACTGGTGCCGAACAGCAGCAGAGGAGACTCGGTATGAGTGCGCAGAACAAGACCGTCGTCCTGGTCCACGGAGGTTTCGTGGACGGAGCCGGATGGCGGGCGGTCTATGACAACCTCACCCAGGACGGATTCGCCGTCCGCGTCGTCCAGAATGCGACCAAGTCGCTCGCCGACGACGCCGCGACCACACGCCAGATCCTCGACGACATCGAGGGCGAGGTCGTCCTCGTCGGCCACTCCTACGGCGGCGCGGTCATCAGCGAGGCAGGCACCCACGACAAGGTCGCCGCCCTCGTCTACATCACCGCCTTCGCACCCGACAAGGGCGAATCGGTCAACACCCTCATCAGCACCTTCCCGCAGGACGGCCCGCAGCCCCCCATCCTGCCCCCGCAAGACGGCTACCTGTTCCTCGACCGATCCAAGTTCCACGAGTCCTTCGCCGGCGACCTGTCCGCCCCCGACGCCGCCTTCCTCGCCGACTCCCAGGTCCCCTGGGGCCTCGAAGCCCTCGGCGGCCCCATCAGCGAACCCGCCTGGCGCGTAAAGCCCAGCTGGTACCTCCACGTAACCGAAGACAAAATGATCCCCCCCACCGCCCAGTCCTCAATGGCCGAACGAATCGGCGCAACCATCGTCCAAACCCCCGGCAGCCACGCCATCTACGTCTCCCGCCCCGCCGTAGTCGCCGACCTGATCCGAACCGCAGCAAGCGCATAGCAGCTGACCTCGGCCATTCACGGCCACTGTGCCTCAGCCAGATCGGAAATGAATAAAGGTGCTCTGAACTCCGACTCGTCGCCCCCTCCGAGGTCGAATGGATCGGGGTTCGGGGCACCTTTTCCGGTGAGGTAGGTACGTCATCGTCTCGACCTGTATGGTCTCTCGTGAGGCGGGATAGTTGGGGGATGATGTCCAATGTGTTTACGGAGCAATGAGTTCCGTCGCTGTCGGGGTGCCGTGGGCGAGGCATGACCGACTTCACGGTTGATGTGGCCGGTCTTGCCGGGTTCAGGTTGGATCTGCAGGACGTCGGGACCAACTCCTCATCGAACGCCACCCGCTTACTGTCCGCGCTGACTCTGCCGGTCGGCTCGTCGGGATTGATCGCGACGGTCGGCCAGTCGTTGGAGAAGTTCAAGAGTGCGTATTCCGCTGTGCAGCGATCGGATCTGACCACCATCGAAACGCTGGGTGCGGATCTTTCCACTGCGGCAACCAGTTACCGGGCAACCGACGATACGAACGCAACCGCGATGAACGCTATCGGCGGCTCGGGCACATCCAGTTCGTTGGGCGCCGAGCACGGAGTCAGCCGATTCACTGGTCTGCAGCAGCCTAATTTGCCTGATGTTCAAGAGGTTTCGTTCACGGTCCGGCAGATGGTCACTTCGGCTATCGAACTGATCTCGGTCTACGACGATCGCATGAACGAGGCCGTCGGCATCAAGCCCGCGGCAGACGTGCTCGCCCCGCTGGTCGCGGACTGGGAAGCCTTGCAAGCCGTTGGCCGGCGTATCGCCTTGCTCGGCATCAACGACTACGTCACGTCGGAAAATCTCATCGGCGGGACGAGATGGCTGCAGAGCAAGTGGTCCGGCGACGCCTCCCAGACTTTCGGAACATCCGCTAACTCCCTCGGGCAATCAGTCGCCGGACGGAGCCTCGACCTCGAGGCGGTGTCGAAGATAGTCGAGAACGGTGGTGCCTGCCTCGAGCGCTTGGTTTACAACCAGGCGGCGGGCCTGACCGACGGAATACTGCAGCCGATGACCGTTCTCGGCGCGACCTTCCCGCTGGGTGGGTGGGCGCCGTATGCGGGCAAGACGGTGAGCGCGGCAGCACAGGCGGATATTCGGGCGGCAGTCGAAGCGTTGAAGAAGGGGATGGAGTCACGCCAGACTGCAATCCGGACGGTCGTCGATCGGGTTGTGCAGGCGCTTGATTACACGCCCGGGCGGACAGTGCCGACTTTCCAGGCAAATGATTTCGAGATACCGGACAAGGTTGTAGTTGATCTGGGGGACAGGAAGTTTGGGTTCGGTGACAATATATGGTGGTCGGATAATATTGCCTCCGCCGTGTGAAAACAGCTCCGGTGGCATGGGTAGCGTGCGCTGATGGTCCAGATCCCCGGAATGCCTCCGACGCCGCCGACCGACGCGGGCCAGGGCGGCCACGGCTCGCAACCGTGGTACAGCCGATACGATGACATCAAATTCCTGGACACGATCGCGGTGGCGTTGGCCGGCGCTGACGCCGCTGGTCTGCCGAACGCGAAGGTTCACTTGGAGCATTACCTCGACAACACCGGCGATGACCTGAAGCTCGACCCGGACCGGATCATGAACGACGATGCCGGGCTGAAGCGGCACATCGATGGGATTGTGACCAAAGCCGTCCAGCTGACCGCGCTCGACGTAGCCAACCACGGCAAACCGGCAACGTTCCAATCGGCCTGGGAGGACTACACTTTCGCCAATCGGGACTGGTATCTGGCGATCGGTTCGGTCGAGGCCTGTGCCTGTGGAGTTGCCACGGTTACCCCTGGCGCGGATGGGGCGCAGCCGCACGTCGTACTCGACTACCAGTTCCACCTTTTCGACCGCTACAACTGGGATGGTACGAAAAAGACCGAGATCGGTGGAATCGAGTGGTCCGACCGCCAGCTGGGCGCATTGCACACCGCTGGATTGGCCTGGGAATTCAATATGATCGGGTCCTCGACGGTCAAACACTATGAGGGGGACTTGCCTACATATGGATCACTTACGTTGCCGCCTGGGCAGCCTCAGACTCCCACGCCGGGGCGGTGAAGTTGTTCGATGAGTAGACGCTGGGGGAGGTTGCGGGTTCTGACGTTGTTGGTTGTGGTGTCGTTGGCCGGAGTTGGGTGTGACAGCGTCATCGATCGTGCGGCGGCGCCGGACGTGGAGACGTCGAGTAGTCCTGAGCTTGTGCAGGAGGCGGTCGAGTACGGCGGGTGGGTACTGCCGGGGAACTCGAAGGTGCTTCTGGTCAGGAGGGAGGTGATCCGCGACCGGAAGTATCAGATCGCTGCTGAGATGTCTCCCACGGACTTCTCCTCGATGCTGGAACAGTCCCGGTTCACGGCGCCGTTCGCGAAGGACGTTCCGCCGTATCTGACCACGACGATTGCGGGCCCGGACTTGGCGACGTCGCCGAGTGTTCGACGCGCGCAGGAGTGGTTCACGTCGTCGGCGGGGAAGGTCATGCTTCGCGATGTGGTGGTCGATGAGCGGGACGCGAATACTCGGGTGGTTCATATCGAGTTCCGTGGGGTCTGAACTTAAATTGGCTGTTGTCTGTTTCTGAGTTCGGAAATGGTCGATTGGGTGGTTTACGATCTGATAAATATGCGTTGGCGCGCAACGGGATCCCGAATACTGTTGCGATGGAACCGCCGAGTGACCTTGCGTCGAACAATGACTCGGAGCCCACGCGGGCGGGGCGGATTCTTGTTGATGGGGCGGTGCCGTCGAGCGTTCTGGTGGTTGGGGCGGGGATTGCGGGATTGGCTGCTGCGCAAGCGCTTCGGAAGCGCGGGCATCCGGTGCGGGTGCTCGAGGCGCGGGACCGGATCGGTGGTCGGATCTGGACCGATGGTGACGGGGTCGACCTCGGTGCGCATTGGATTCATGGGACCGAGGGTAATCCGCTCACCGAATTGGTCGAACAACTCGAAATTCCGTTCAGTTATGTCGGAGGGGACAGTTCCTACACCGGGGGATTCGACAGTCTGATTCTCTTCGGGCCCGATCGGCAGATCGCTCCTGCGATGGCGAAGAGTCATACGCTGGAACTTGCCGACAAAGTCCTGCACGAACTCGAACGGCGCGCCGAAATTGCCCGGCGCCGTGACGATCCGGACAGGCCGCTGGTCGCGGTGGTCGATGAGATCCTCGCCGAGGCGGCTTACGGTTACGCCGACGAACAAGCCGTCCGCTATCACCTCAATGTGATCCTGCGCGAAGACGTCGCCGAAGATCCCGGCGGGCTGTCGTTCAAGTACTGGGAGGACGGCTACCGCGTCTACGGATACGGCGACAGCGTCCTGCACCTCGGTTATCAAGCGGTGGTCGAAGCGCTTGCCCGGGACTTGACCATCGAACTGGAAACCGTTGTGCAGCAGATCGATACCAGCGCCGGTGCCGTGCGGGTGACGACCAGCCGGGGAGTCTACGAGGCAGACAAGGTATTGGTCACCGTGCCACTGGGTGTGCTCAAAGCCAACGAGATCGACTTCAGCCCACCGCTACCCGAGGTGAAACGCCACGCCATCGAACGCCTCGGCTTCGGCACCCTCAACAAAATAGCCCTGCACTATGACGAAAGATTCTGGCCCGCAGACCAATACGTCTTCGGCTACCTCTGCCGCGAGACCGACAGCTATCCCACCGTGGTCATCAGCATGTGGAAGTCGCACGGCAAACCGATCCTGGTCCTGCTGCTCGGCGCATCGCTCGGCCGCGCCATGGAAACCTGGACCGACGAGAAGGTCAGCGACTACGCGACCACCGTCGTGCGCGACATCTTCGGCCGGAAAGCCCTGCGCCCGAACATATTTCCAGAACCGCATGGTCATCGGACCCGTACGCACACGGCTCCTACGCCTGCATCGGCGTCGACGCTTCCCCACGCGACCTCGACACCCTCGCCGAACCGGTAGGCGACCGCCTGTTCTTCGCGGGCGAGGCGACCAACAGCTACCACTGGGGTTGCGTGCACAGCGGCTACGAATCGGGCCTGCGCGAGGCGGCTCGCATCGCCGTTCGGCGTACGCCTGTTCGCGCCCCTGGTCGACGCCGACCTGGAAACCCTGGCCTCGATGTTCGACGAACTCACCTACGCCCCAGGCGATCCCGTCTGCCGCGAGGACGACGCCGCGCACGGCGTCTACGTGGTCGCCGAGGGCGAGGTGGAGGTCGACTTCGGCGGCGTCTACGACCGTGCCGTGCTCACCCGCGGCGCCGTCCTCGGCGGCCACGACCTGTTCTTCGAAGCCAGAACGAGTTCGGTCACCGCCGTCACGCCGGTCCGGCTCTACTACCTCGGCCACTACCGCTACAAGACGTTCCTCTACGCCTTCCCCGACGTCATGATGCTGATGCTCGCCGACTTGGTCAGTCGCTGGGAACAATTGGAGGAGGTGCTGGGCGCTGCGGCACTCACCGGCGCGCGGCGGATTCTGCGATCCCGCAGCGGGGGCGACATCGCGTCCTGACCCGGTGGCAAGCCCGAAGCAACTGGGGAGCAGTGGCATTGTGCCGAACTGCCCGCGCCGATACTGTGCGGCTATGAGCGACTCTCGGTACCGCCGCGGTCTCGCGCAACCGCTGTTCCTGTCCGCCGTGGTCGTCGCGCTGCTGCTCGCGACGGCAGCCTGCGGTGGCGTGGGCGAAAGCCATTCCACGCCAGAAACTCCGGCGGCGGCCACCAGTGTCGAGGTGAATCAGACCGGCGGCTTCGCCGGCGTCAACCAGGTCTATACCGTCGATGAAACGGTGGACAACCCACGCCGCGGCTCGTTGTTCGACATGGTCGCCGCCCCGGACTTCCGCACGCTCACCGACGCCTACACCGGCCCGAACGACTGCCGTGACTCCTACCAGTACGCGGTGACCGTCACCTACCGCGACGGCACCACCAAGAGCGTCAGCACCGATGAATGCAACGAGTCGCCCAAAGCGCTGACCGACATCATCGCGCTCACCAAGGAAATCGGCCGCCGCAGCTGAGGCCGGTGTCGGTCGTTCGGATGACTTGTCCGCTCTTTTCACCGGTCGCAAACTTGATTGATGTCACGCGCGGCCGATGCTGAATTCGAATCCATGGTCCGGGGATACCTCGTGGCCCGCGCGGACGGTTACCCGCACTCACCCAGCGCGATAGTCGCCCTGGCCAGGGAGTTGCGATTCAACGGCGGCGACCCCGTCCGCCTCCTCCTCGGGCTCGACGTATTCGCCGACCAGTTGGGTGAATACGAGGCCATCCTCGACCTCAGAGCCCAAATCGGCGCCGAGGAGAACGCACCGGCGCCGCCGAGCATGGTCGAATAATCCGCGCCGAACCCAACAGGTCCGATCTCAGGTCAGATGGTCGAAATCGCCACGCACCCAGCCGATATGGCGGTCGGCCGAACGGCGGATGATCGCGCGGGCATCGGTATCGATGGTCTTGCCGAAATTGTCGTAGAGACGGTCGAATTCGAACTCTTCGGCGGTCGTCGTGACCCGGTCGACCACCGCGCCCGACAGCGGAATGCGGTTGGGGTAGCTGCGCATGAAGGCGACCGTCTTGCGATCCGGGTTCGCCTGGATGGTGTCCGCACTGAACAACACACCCTTGCCCGCGGCCCCCGCCGCCCAGTGCAGAACCGAGCTGCCCGCGAAGTGTCCACCCAGCTGACGCACGGTGATACCCGGCAGCAATTCGAGCCGATCCGACCACGGCCTGATCACCGGATCCGGCCGCGCAACCCATTGCAGATCGGATTCCGGCACATACACCGGCACCCCGCCGAGTAACCGGCTCCACTCCACCTGAACGCCGTAGTGATGCGGATGACTGGGCACGATCGCAACGACCGCACCGAGCTCGAGCACCCGCCGCGCCGCATCCGCGTCGACATAGCCGGTCACGTCCCACAGCACATTCCCGGCTGCCGTTCGCACCAAATGGGACTCCTGCCCGATGCCGACCTCCGGCTCCACCGTCACCCCGAACATATCCGGCTCCAGCTCCCGCACCACCACCTTGTGGCCGTCCGCGACAAGCTTGTCCAGCGTCACCCACAACTGCCCCTCCGCCGGCACCCACTGCCGCTCATCGGCACAAATACGGCAGACCTCCGCCCCACCCGCATGCTCCACCGCACACGTCCGACAAATCTTCCACATATCGACCCCGTCCAATCAGGTACACCCACCCCTGTTTCTACACGCAGACCAAACCCCGCGCGCCGGCAATGGATTCTTACGTGGCTTTGCGGTCGGCTTGGCAATTTCTTGATGGAGAGCTTCCAGTCTTGGTGAGACGCCCGGTGGTTGCCGGGGATCGTGACGGAAGGAAGTGCCTGCCATGTCTCAGCCTCTCCACTTGACCGGTCGTGCCGGATCGACGACGAATCACGCAGGGCCGCAGCTTTTCTGGAGCCGCGAGAACCTTTCGCCGCCGGACGCGCAGCTCGCCTTGCCTGCCGATGTCGTGCGGTACTGGAGTGATCGCCATGTCGTGATCACCGGCGGAACCAGCGGCATCGGGTTGGTGGTGACCGAGTTGGCGCTGTCGGCGGGTGCCCGGGTGAGTGTGCTCGCGCTCGAAGACACTGGGCTGGAAAGTCTTTCGGCCTTCGCGGAGTCCGAGCCGCGACTGGCGGTGTTCGCCGCCGACGTGACGAACAAGGCGCAGGTCGACGCCGCCGTGGCGAAAGCCCGTACTCACCATGGCGATATCGGCGCGGTGATCGCGTGTGCCGGTATCGCCAGGCCCGACTACTTCGACCGCTTGACCGACACCGATTTCGTCCGGCACATAGCGGTGAATTACTTCGGTGCACTGCACGTTATCCAGCCGGCACTGCCGGACCTCCGAGCCGGCGGGCGCGGCAGCATCACGGTCATCTCGTCCCTCGCGGCGGTACTGCCGTGCTTCGGCTACGGCGCGTACAGCCCGAGCAAGTCGGCTGTGCGGACACTCTGTGAGGTGCTGCGCCAAGAGCTCAAACCCCAAGGTGTCACGGTCACCGTGGTGATGCCGCCCGACGTCGACACCCCGCAGCTGGCCGCCGAGGCCGCGACGAAACCCGCAGAGTTGCAGGCCTTGAGCTCCTCGGTACCGATCACGGCAACTGCCGTTGCCGAAGCCCTGCTGATCGGCGCCGCTCGTGGCCGCGCCTCGGTCGTACCGTCCCGGTCGGGTCGCCTGATGCACTGGCTCTCCGCCGTCGCACCCCGGTTGATGGCCTGGATCATGGACCGGACCATCGCCCGAGTCCAACGCCGCGACCCCCACTGATAACCCGAAGCGGCAGCGGCCAGCCGTGTTTCGAGCACGCTGGTCGCTACCGCCGATCCGGCCATCGACGGATTCGGGTCACCGCGATCCCGCCCGCCCGAGAACCCAAAACAGTTCGCTCCGACGCCCCCACACTGCTAATTTGCCGCGGTGGATCTCTTCTCACGCTCATGGACAGCGTTGCGCACGGCCGTCGCCGACCTCGAGGACCAGGACTTCCAACTCCCCTCCGGCTGCACCGGCTGGCTGATCCGAGACCTGGTGTGCCACTTGATCATCGACGCACAGGACGTGCTGATCACCCTCGTCACCCCCACCGAAGCAGAACCCACCCGCGACGCGGTCACCTACTGGAACGTCGTGGAACCCCCGACCGGCGACGACCCCCTCGACGCACTCATCGTCCGCCTGGCCGCCGCGTACCAGCACCCGGAACTGCTCAAACTCCACCTCGACGACCTCGGCGCCGCCGCCGGCCGAGCCGCGCTACTCGCGAACCCCGACACCCGCGTCACCACCCAGGACTACGTGCTCACCACGGCCGACTACCTCGGCGCCTACGTCATGGAATGGACCCTGCACCACCTCGACCTCATCGCCCACCTCCCCGACGCCGCCGACCCACCCATCGAAACCCTGTCGCACGCCCGCGAGACACTCGAAAAAATCGCCGGCGCACCGTTTCCCGCGTCGATGTCCGACAAGGACGCACTCCTGATCGGCACCGGCCGTCGCCTCCCCACCGACGCGCAACACACCGAATTGGGCGACTTGGCAACCGAACTCCCGTTCGCCCTCGGATAATCGCGCGCACGCCCGTATTCGATTGAAAGTGCTGCTTAAAGTATGTAAGTAGGACACCGCTCGGAGTTCACGGTTCGGGAAATTGATTTACCGTAGTCCCGGATCGACCGTTCGAAGGGCCCACATCGGCGTGGTGCTCCTTCGGCATGAATTCCATATATCGAAGCGCGGCACGCTACTTCGCCCGGCAAACAGCCCCCAGCGCAGTCCACTCGTCTCGCGGCGAGTGGCTGGGTGATGCGCGTGTCCGTGTGGCCGACCGACCGAATTCGGTAGTGAGGGTGCAGGTGTCAGTCATGCTTTCGTCCAAGCGGTGTGTGGTCGCCACGATGGTGACCGTCGGGGTTGCCGTCGGTTCGACTGCCGTCACCGCGCCCGTGCAGGCGGAGCCGACCGGGTGCGCGGTGACGTTCAACCTGTTCATCCCCGGCACCTGGGAGACCGACGAGGACGCCGATCCCGCGCAACCCGTCGGCATGCTCGCGCCGATCGCGGAGGCGATCCAACGCCAGCAGGGTCCGCGATCGGAAATCTATTTCACCCCGTACATGGCCCGCGCGTTCGACAACGGCTACACCTACGCCGACAGCAAGAGCACCGCGCTGACCAACGCCGGCGCGGTGCTGAGGGACTATGGCTCCCGTTGCCCCACAACAAGATTCACGATCAACGGCTATAGCCAAGGCGCCGACGCCGCAGGCGACCTCGCCGCCGAGATCGGCAACGACCGCGGCCCGGTTCCCGCCGATCGGGTCTTGGCCGTCGGCCTGCTCTCCGATCCGGGAGCGGGCACCAAGGGCGAAGCCGCCGTCGGCCCCGGCACCGCGGGCACCGGCATCGCCGATCCGCGACCGCAGGGCATGGGCAAGCTCTCCGGCCGGGTCACCTCGATCTGCGACCCGCACGACCTGTACTGCTCGATCCAGAAGAGCAACAACCCCCTGCTCGGTGCGCTGGGCTCGATCCTCAGCAAGGCCTTCAGCGGCGCACCGCCCGCGGACAACGGCTTCCCGCTGGCCGCAGCCCTGACCTCGGATTTCTCGAAGACCGACCTTCCCGGCCTGGCCACCTCCGTCGCCGGCCTGACCTCGAGCCTCGCCGCTCCCGTCGGCATCGACCTCGCGCGAGTCCGGATCAGCGCGAACAAACTGCTGGACACCATCAACCCGATGGCCGACCTGATCGACTCCGGCGCGGCCAACCCGGCCGCCACCGCCCGCCTGCTCGCCGCCCCGGACGGCACCGCCGAGCACCACGCCGGCGAGGTCCTGACCATGGCCGGGAAATCCGACCTGTCGGGTGCCGCGTCGGCGGTGCGCACGATCGCCGACACCTCGACCACACTGCTGGACCGCGGGGTCAGCACCGTCCCGTCGGGCTCGCCCAAGGCCCGCTCGCTGCGCGCCGCCGCGCACGCCGCCCGCGACCGCACGGCACCGCTGGCCTCCACACCGCCCGACATCCTGGGCTCGTCGACGCGGGTCCTGTCCCTGCTCAAGCCGAGCGTGCTGGTCGATCAGGCACTCGACGTCGCCGCCGACGTCACCACGTTCGACTTCCCCGGCATTCTCGGCAACCTCACGCTGCTGCCGCAGAAGATCGTCGCGATGGACGCCGCGGGCGCCCACCAGGTCGCCGGCGAGCTGAACAACCAACTGCAACCCCTGGTCGAACTCGTGGGAAGCGTTGACCTGAACTGGATTTCGCAGATCTTGGCGATCATTCCGGACACGCAGGGCTTCGCCGGGGTCGCCGCGAAGGTGACCTCGATCCTGTCCGGCGCCGACATCCCGCGGCTGGCGAACATCGTCGCCCGGATCCAAGACGTCGCCTGGTCGGTGCTCGCGAAGGTAGTCCCGCCGCCCGGCCAGGCCCCGGATCTGGTCGGCGCGGGCGCCGCGCTGTCCGGCCTGTTGCCGATCGGCGCCGACCTGGCGTCGGTGGCGTTCGACCTGTTCAGCGGCAAGGCGCAGGCGGCCCCGCCCGAGGTGCTCGGCAAGCGCGCCCCCGCGCCGGCCCACACGGTCGCTCAGCAGGACATCGCCCTCGACGACCTGACCGCCCCGCTCAGCCAGATGACCACCTTCCACGACATCAACCTGGTGAACCTCGTCGTCGACGGGCTGAGCGCCGCGAACTTCGTCGCCTCGGGTGTACACGCCAACTACGGATCCCTGGTCGTGGACGGCTCCGGCCGCAATGCTGTGCAATGGCTCGGCGATTGGATGAACCAGCGGATCGGATACGTCAAATAAGCGCCGCGGCAGTGCCATGATGAGGTGAAACCTGTCGGTCTCGGGAAGGTGACGACGTGGCGGAGCCGTCGAGTAATGATCCGTTCGGTGGTCGGCAACCGACCAGTCATGAGCGGATGACGGGGCTGCCCTGGGACGCGTCGTACCAGGACGGGCCCGCGCCTTGGGACGTCGGTGGGCCGCAGCCCGCGGTAGTGCGGATCGCAGCGGAAGACGGATTCGCCGGTGCCGTACTGGATGTCGGATGCGGGTCCGGTGAGAACGCGCTTTATGTTGCCTCGCTGGGTTTTTCGGTGCTCGGTGTCGACGTGGCGGAGACGGCGCTGGCGATCGGGCGGGAGAACGCCGTCGAGCGGGGGATCGAGGTCGAGTTCGCGGTGGCCGACGCGTTTCACCTGGAGCTCCTAGGGCGCAAGTTCGGGACCTTGCTGGACTGCGGGATGTTCCACACCTGCGGCAGCGACGAGCGGCCGGGTTATGTGGCGAGTCTCGCCGCGGCGATCGAGCCGGGCGGCACGCTGTATGTGTTGTGCTTCAGCGACATCGGACCCGATACCGGCCCGCATCCCGTCGGCCGGGACGAGCTCGTCGGGGTGTTCGAGGCCAGTGCCAAGTGGAATGTCGTTGCCATAGAACCGGATCGGGTGCTGACCAGGTTTCATGGCGATGACGGTGCACCGGCTTGGTTCGCGACGGTCAAGCGGATCTAGCTCAGCGGTAGGTGTATTCGTCGACGACTCGCTTGACCGTGCCCAGTGCTGCACGCAGGGTGTCGAGGTCCGTGGAGCCGAGCGCCAGCCGGACCGCATGCGGGACGTTGGCCGACGTGGCGAACGGTTCCGCGGTGGACACGGAAATACGTTCGCGCATAAGCGCTGCCGCAATCTGATCGGCTCGCACCTCCTCGGCCAGCGGGAGCCAGAGGAAATACGACGACGGATGGCCGATGTAGGACAGGCCGGTGAGAACGTCGCGCGCAATAACCTGCCGGGCTTTCGCGTCGTCGCGCTTCTGCTCCTCCATGCGCGCGACGGTGCCGTCCTCGATCCACCGGCACGCTATCGCCGTCATCACCGCGGGGGTGTTCCAGGTGGTCGCGCGGATCGCCCGCTCGATGGCCGGCACCGAAGCGGTTGGGGCCGCGACGAATCCGAACCGCAATCCGGTCGCGACATTCTTGGAGAGACCGGAGACATAGACGGTCCGTTCCGGCGCGAGCGAGGCCAGCGGCTGCGGTGCTTGCTCGATCAGGAAGGCGTACGCGGCGTCCTCGATGATGAGCAGGTCGTATCGGCGCGCGATGTCGACGAACCGCGCACGATGGTCCGCCGTCGTGACCGAACCCAGCGGGTTGTGCATCGTCGGCATCGCATAGACGGCGCGCACCCGCCTCGTCGCGCACAGCTGCTCGAAGCCGTCCAGATCGGACACATTGCCCGACAACGGAATTGGTGCCAGCTCCAAGTGGAGCGCGTTGGCGAGCACCTTGAACCCCGGATAGGTCAAAGCATCCGCCGCGACAACATCCCCCGGCCGCAGCATCGCCATGGCCGTCGCGGCCAGTCCATGCTGAGCGCCACTGACGATCAGCACTTGATCGCCGCCGACCGGCAACCCGAGCTGCGTCAACTGGCGAGCAACCGTGTCCCGCTCGTGCGCACGCCCACCATGCGGCTGATAACGCAACAGGGCTTCCACATCACCGGACGACGCGAGCTGACGCAACGCCTGACGCAGCATCTCGGCCTGGCCGGGCAGCGCCGGGTAGTTGAAGCTCAGATCCACCGTGTCGGCCGGGGTCGCGACCTGGTCGATGCCATAACTGGGCGGCACCGCCATCTCCCGGACGAAGGTGCCGCGCCCAGGCTCCCCGCTCACCAATCCCATGGCCTCGAGCTCCGCATAGACCCGCGATGCCGTCACCAAAGCCATTCCCTCGGCGGCCGCCAGCCGGCGATGCGTCGGCAGCCGAGTCCCCGACGGCAATCGCCCCGACCGGATGTCGGCCGCAAGCGCATCCACCACACTTTTGTATCTAGACACCCGCCGATTGTATGCATGACAATTTCTTGATTGTATTGAACGGACCGCAATACAGTGCGTGGCAACATCTTTGAAAGGACGCCGCCATGCATATCGCCATCCTGACCTTCGAGGGCTACAACGAACTCGACTCCCTCATCGCCCTCGGCGTCCTCAACCGGATCAAGAAGCCGGACTGGCGCGTCACCATCGCCAGCCCTGCGCATCGAGTCCGTTCGATGAACGGGGTCGTCATCGAATCGATGGCCACCTTGGAAGAAGCCAGTGCCGCCGACGCGGTCCTCGTCGGCAGTGGCAGCCAAACCCGCGAAGTCGTCGCCGACCCGGCCCTGATGGCGCGCCTGCGGCTCGACCCGTCCCGCCAGCTCCTCGCCGGACAATGTTCCGGCACATTGGTTTTGGCCAAACTCGGCCTGCTCGACGGTGTTCCCGCCTGCACCGACCTGACCACCAAGCCCTGGGTCCAGGCGGCCGGCGTCGACGTCCTCAACCAGCCGCTCTTCGCCAAGGGCAACATCGCCACCGCCGGCGGCTGCCTCGCATCCCCCTACCTCGCCGCTTGGATGATCGCGCGCCTGGAGAGTGTCGAGGCTGCCGAAGAAGCGCTGTATTACGTTGCGCCAGTGGGCGAAAAGGAAGCCTACGTAGCGAACGCCATGCGTAACCTCACCCCGTATCTGCACCCGGAACCCGCCACCGTATAGACCTCTGCCTCGCGCCCATCTGTGATCGGCGGTCGATCAGCACACTCTGAATGGACCGGGTCGGCCGTTTGTGTGTTATCCCAACTTCGGCTCGGTCCAACTGAATCGAGACCCTCGCGGTACCGCTCGGTTTACAGTGGATCGACGGTCCAGCACGAGATGTCGGGGGCGCTCGAGCCTCGCCGGTGGGTTCTCGTCGGGAATCTATGGAGGTCTAGCATGGGCGTCGCGGTCAGAGCCGAAGGTGTCACCAAATCCTTTGGCTCGCAACGAATCTGGCAGGATGTATCGCTGACGCTGCCCTACGGTGAGGTCAGCGCGCTGCTCGGCCCGTCGGGTACCGGCAAATCGGTCTTCCTGAAGTCATTGATCGGTCTGCTCCGTCCCGAACGCGGCTCGATCTATATCGGCGACACCGATATCACCACCTGCTCCAACAAGGAGCTGTACGAGATCCGCAAACTCTTCGGCGTGCTGTTCCAGGACGGCGCGCTGTTCGGTTCGATGACCCTCTACGACAACGTCGCCTTTCCGTTGCGTGAGCACACGAAGAAGTCGGAGTCGCAGATCAAGCAGATCGTCATGGAAAAGCTGGAGCTCACCGGCCTGCTCGGCGACGAGGGCAAACTACCCGGCGAAATCTCCGGCGGTATGCGCAAACGCGCCGGCCTCGCCCGCGCGCTCGTGCTGGACCCGCAGATCATCCTCGTCGACGAGCCGGACTCCGGCCTGGACCCGGTCCGCACCTCCTATCTGAGCCAGTTGCTGATCGATATCAACGCGCAGATCGACGCCACTATCCTGATCGTCACGCACAACATCAATCTCGCCCGCACCGTCCCCGACAACATCGGCATGCTGTTCCGCCGCCAACTCGTCATGTTCGGCCCCCGCGAGGTCCTGCTCACCTCCGACGAACCCGTCGTCAAACAATTCCTCAACGGCCGCATGCAAGGCCCCATCGGCATGTCCGAGGAAAAAGACGAAGCCCAAATGGCCCGCGAACAAGCAATGTTCGATGCCGGCCACCACCACGGCGGCGCCGAAGAAGTAGAAGGCATCATCCCCCAAATGGAAGCCCAACCGGGAATGCCCGTCCGTCAAGCAGTACTGCGCCGCAAGGACCGCGTCCGCGAAATCATGCACACCCTCCCGCACGCCGCCCAAGCCGCAATCCGTGACTCACTCGACCGAAAGAGCAACTGACCCATCAGTTTCCGGGTTTGGTGAATTCTTCGATCAGTACGGGATATTGCTCGCCGCCGTGTCCGGCGGCGATCGCGCGGTCGGCGATCGCCTTGAACAGCTTCGGTAGCTCGGCGTTCACGCCGACCGCTTCGCTTTCCTCGATCAGGTGCGTCATCGCCCGCACGTCTGTCTCCAGCGCCGACACCTCGGCGGGGTAGGCGCCGTTGTCGATCTGTTCGGCATAACCGGGTAGCCAGTCCGCCACGCCGGCGGCCATTTGCCGGGCGAACGGTGCGAACGTAGCGGCGTCGACGCCGGCCGTTTTCAGCATGGCGGTGCCTTGCAGCCACGCGTTCAGGACGCTCCACATCATGGCCAGACCGGCCACGTCGTACAGCGATGCCAGCCCGTGGTCCGCGCCGAGGTAGGAGACGGTGCCGAGTGCCTGAAGCGTCGACTCGTGCGTGTCGAAAACCGACTGCGGACCGCTGTGCAGAATTATCGCGTCGGCGGTCCCGATCGCCGGGGGAACGGCCATGATCGCGCCGTCGAGGTAGCGCACGCCGTGCTCCTCGGCCCATCGCGCCGCGGATCGGGCCTGGGCCGAATCGCCCGACGTGAGGTTGAGCAAGGTCGTACCACCCAGCTCGATATCGCTCGTGTCGAGCAGTTCGCGCACGGCCTGATAGTCGGTGAGGCAGATGATCGTCAGGGGGCTCGCCCCGAGCGCGTCGTCGAGCGTCGGAGCCAGTCGCGCGCCCGCGCTCACCACCTGATCGGCCTTGGCGGGCGTGCGATTCCACACGGTTGTCGGATGCCCAGCCTTCAGGAACGCGCTGGCCAGCGACTGACCCATGAGTCCGAGTCCGATGATTGTCACGGAGGTTTCGTTGTTCATGGCAGCATCATGAACGTTGATACCGGTGTGAAGGTCAAGTGAGGTTTTCGATGTTGATCGGTGAACTGAGTAGTCGGACGCGCGTCAACGCCCATCAATTGCGCTACTACGAAGCCCAGGGCCTGCTGGAGGCTGAGCGCGGCGCGAACGGTTACCGCGAGTACGACGAGACCGCCGTGCTGCGGGTCAAGCAGATCCGGCACCTGCTCGGCGCCGGGTTGTCGTCCGAGGACATCGCCTACCTGTTGCCTTGCGCTGTCGGCGAGGCCCCGGAGCTGCCCGGGTGCCCCGAATTGCTGGCCGCCATGCGAACCCGGCTGCGGCGGCTGGACGATCAACTCGACAAACTCACGCAATCCCGCGACGCCCTCGCCGATTACATCGACGCGGCCGAACGAACCGGTGGTGACGGCTATCCACCCTTCGATAACGCTGAATCGTTGCCCGTATCCGCCTGATTAGCTGGGTGTGCACGTAGCAATCAACCGAACTCGTCGGGATACCACCAGCGAGTTGGGCGGCGGCCCGGTGTTCGTGGACGAAGTCGCTGACAGAGTGCACAAAAGTCCAGCTCGCGATTCTCGTGTTAGTCAATGGAATGCCGGCAATCCTGTGTAGTTTGCTATTCGATAGCTCAAGTGTCTTTCATTCGATGGGGACCAGGGGAGTCGATCATGGCAATCAGGAAGTTCGCTGCTATCGCTCGGCATGTCGCGCCTCGGCAACCCGTTGCGCAACAGCAGCCGGAGGTCAGCACCGGCCCGTTGGCGGTGCTGGTCGCGGCGCTCGCGTTGGCCGCGATCTTCGCGCCAGCCTGTAGTAGATCGGAGTCGCCGGCCCGGCCGGCCGACAAAGCGTCCGTGCAGGAGCGCCCGGCATCGAGCGTGCAATGGGCGGCGTGCGAAGGCGAAGAACTCGCGAGCCTGGAATGCGCCACAGTGCAGGTTCCGATGGATTACCGCAATCCCGGTCTCGGACAGATAGATATCGCGATCAGCCGATCCGGCGCGAAAGATCCGGAACGACGCCTCGGCGTGCTGTTCACCAATCCCGGCGGCCCCGGCGGCGCGGGATTGGCCATGCCGACCGGATATGCCGAACAGCCGATCGGGCAGGTCTACGACATCATCGGCATCGATGTGCGCGGCGTGGGCAAATCGACGAACCTGGCCGCCTGCGCGCCCATCGACGAAACCCGATTCCCGATTTCCTCGCAGAGCCGGCCCACCGACAACGACCTGATCCAACTCGTCGAGCAGGCCAAGGCCAAGGAAGCGGCGTGCGCACAGACCGGCGGTGAATTCCGCCGCTATGTGACCACCATGAACACCGCCCGCGACATGGACAACATCCGCGGCCAACTCGGCGAGTCCATGATCAACTACCTCGGCGTCTCCTACGGCACCTGGCTCGGCGCGGTCTACGGCGAGATGTTTCCCGAGCACCTGAACCGGAATGTGCTCGACTCCTCGATGGATCCGCGGGTCAGCTGGCGCGAAGGCGATGTGAACAACGCCGCGGCGACCAAGAAGAACTTCGAGGACTGGGCCGCCTGGACGGCCGAGCGTGACGCGGTGTTCCAGCTCGGCGCGACCTCGTCGGCGGTGCGCGGTTCCATCGACACCATCGCTGACGCGATCACCAAGCACCCGGTCGGCGGCTTCGACAACCGCGACGACTTCGACGGCGCTGTAGGCGAATTCACCCGCTATCGCAAGTCCTGGGCGTCCTTCGCCAAGAGCATGCACTACGTGCTCGACGAGGTTCACGGCGCACCGCCGCGCCCCGAGGTGGACAAGAGCAACCAGCACGCCGTGCAAACGGCGGACGCCCTCGACGACGAAGCGGTCACCGAACGCGACGGCGACGACAAGGACATGTCCGACGCGGTAAACGCTGCTGTGCTGTGTGATTGGGACTGGCCGACCGACATGGAGGTCTACTTCCGCGACATGCGTTCGGCCCGAGACACTTTCCCGTACGGCAACACCGTCGGCCAGCTCGGCCCCAACGCCTGTTCCTTCCACACCGGCAAGGCCGAACCGCTGGTCAAGGTCGGCGCACCGAAATACCCACGCGGACTGGTGGTCCAGTCCGACGGCGACACCCAGACCTCGCTCGTCGACGGCCAGAATATGGCCAAGGCCCTGGACAGCGTGCTGATCGTGGTGCACAACGAAGGCGCGCACGGCCTCTACGCCGCCGAACCGGCGAACGTCTGCGTCAACGACGCCGTCAACGCCTACCTGCTCGACGCGAAACTTCCTGCCGCAAATGTGGATTGCGCCACCGCCGACCCGCCCATGCCGGTCCCGGCCAAGCCGGATCCGGCCAACCCCGACCCCGAAGCCACCATCCCGCTCCTCGGCGAAACCGCCGACCAGCTCAAGACGGAAGTCGATGCGGGCCCCTGATCGATCAGTTGTCCGAAAGTCCTTGCCAGATCCGGCGGGACGCGGCCAGCGGGTTGGCGGCGACCGTGGGTTCGCTGTTCCAGATCCGGGTCAGCGATCGGTCCGGCGTGAATTCGGGCCAGCCGGGATCTCCGGTGGTGGCGAAGGAGATCCAGGAGGAGCGGAGCTGTTCGGACAGCCGGAGCATGCTGTCCGGCGGCCGTGGTCCGCCGAGCACGAAAGTAGCTAGCGGGCTGTCGGTATTGCCGAGGGTGGCCGGGATATCGGCGACGTGGCAGGCGCCGAGGATGCCGCCGAGAGCCGGGCTGGCCCAGGTGAAGTCGTAGACGTGGCTGCGCCCGCCCGCGGCGGTGTGCGCCTCGGCGAGCCAGATGGCGGGCATGCGGAACATCGCGTCGGAGTACATGACCGTGTAGAGCTGCGCATCGGTGGAAGTTGGGTACGCGGCACGATAGGCGGCGGGCGCCGACGGCGGAAGTCCCAGATGCGCAGCGGTAGTGGACAAGTCGACCGTGCGCAGCCGAGTCCGGCGCGGGGTCGGCGGCAGGCCGTGCCTGCGCAAACCGCGGGCGGTCATGCGCGCGAAGGTCGGCAGTCCTTTGATCATCGCCGATGCGCTCGGCTGGAGCAGCCCGCGACTCAGCGCGAACAGAGTGAACTCGTCGTGCGTAGAACCGGAGATCAGATCGATGTCGCGGGCGACCCCCGAACTCAGTGCGAGCCAGGGCTTGTCCACCACGGTGACGCCGTCGATGATCGGGGTGAAGGCGGTGATCGCCTCCGGGGTGGTCCAGGCGCCGGGGTCGGCCTCCATCGCGGCGAGCGGCTCGTCCTGCACCGACAGCAGCGCGATCGGCGACTGCGTCGCGAGGTCATCGAGCCCGACACCGAGTGCGGCGGCGATGATCTCGGCGATCCGCCGCGACTCCGGCGCCGCCAGCAGGCGTGCGGCCGGGCTCTGCACGATGGCCCGGCGGAACAGTCCGCGCGCGGCGGGCGCGGAAAGCAAAGCGGCGATGGACAATCCGCCGCCGGATTCGCCGAACAGGGTGACGTTGTCCGGGTCGCCGCCGAACCCGGCGATATTGTCGTGCACCCAGCGCAGCGCCGCGGTCTGATCGAGGAAGCCGCGATTGGCGGGCGCGCCGGGCACGAAACCGAAGCCCTCGAAGCCGACTCGGTAGTTGAGCGTCACCAGCACCACGCCGCCGCGGGCCAGGATCGCACCGTCGTGCGCCGGATCGCTGGACGAGCCCGCCTTCCAGCCGCCGCCGTGGATCCACACCATGACCGGCAACCGGTCGCCCGCGCCGCCGGGCGTCCAGACGTTCACGCTGAGGCAGTCGAGACCGTCGGCGGGGCGCCACAGCGGCGGCGTGCCGGGCGTCAACGGCAATTGGGGTGGGGCGGAGCTGTATTCGAACGCAGGCCGGACACCGTCCCATGCGGCGACCGGGACCGGCGCCTGCATGCGCAGCGCGCCGTCCGGTGCGGCGGCGTACGGGATGCCCTTGAAGACGAAAAGCTCACCGTCGGTGCGACCTTCGACGGATCCGGCCGTGGTCTCGACTACAGCTCCCATGAGTTCACTCCTGCTCGGGTGGCGGCGAGTCCGGAATCACGGCCGTGACCTCGATCTCGACCTTGGCGTCCGGTTCGACGAGGCGGGACACCTCGACGGCGGTCATTGCGGCGCCGAACCCGCCGATGATCTCGCGGAAGGCGACGCCGATCTCCCGGTACGCGCGCACGTAGGCATCGACATCGGTGACGTACCAGGTCATTCGGACGATATGCGCGGGTCCGGCGCCGGCCTCGGCGAGCACCGCCACGATGTTCAGCAGCGTCTGGCGCACCTGGTCGGCGATGTCGTCGGAGTGGAACACGCCGTCGGCGTCCCAGCCGATCATGCCGGCCACGAACACCAGTTCGCCGCGTGCGGCAATGCCGTTCGCGTAGCCACGCGGGCGCGGCCAGCCCGGAGGTTGCAGGATCCTCATGCCGTGGCCGCCGAATCGCCGTGCACCGCACCGATTTCGCGCAGCCGAAAGCGTTGCAGCTTGCCGGTGGGCGTGCGCGGCAGCGCGTCCACGAAGGCGATGGCCCTCGGGTACTTGTACGGGGCCACCGTCTGTTTCACGAAGTCCTGCAATTCCTCCACCATTCCGTCGCGGGTCTCGATCTCCTCGCGCAGCACCACGTACGCCTTCACGATCTGGCCGCGATCCTCGTCGGGCACGCCGACCACGGCGCAGTCGGCGACCGCGAAATGCCCGGCCAGCGCGTCCTCGACCTCGGGTGCGGCGATGTTGTAGCCGGACGACACGATCATGTCGTCCGAGCGGGCCTGATAATGGAAATAGCCGTCCGGGTCCATGGAATAGGCGTCGCCGGTGTAGTTCCAGCCGTCGCGCACATAGACGGTCTGCCGGTCATCGGCGAGATAGCGGCAACCCGTTGGGCCGCGCACCGCGAGCAGGCCGATCTCGCCGGGGCCCAGGGTATTTCCGTCCTCGTCCACGACGCGTGCTTCATACCCGGGTACCGCCTTGCCGGTCGCGCCCGGTCTGGCGTGTGCTTCGTCGGCGGAGATGAAGATGTGCAGCATCTCGGTGGCGCCGATGCCGTCGATCAGTTCGATGCCGGTGGCGTCGCGCCATCGGGTGCGGGTGCTCGGCGGCAACGATTCACCCGCCGAGACGCATTTGCGCAACGTGGTGCCGCGCAGATCGTGGCGGGCGAGGATCCGGTACGACGTCGGGGCGGTGAAAAGTACTGTCGCACCGAAGGTCTCGATCGCGTCGAGCAGTTGCGGCGGACCTGCCTGTTCGAGCAGCACCGTGGACGCGCCGACGGACATGGGAAACAACAGCAGCCCGCCCAGGCCGAACGTGAAAGCCAGTGGCGGACTGCCGATGAACACGTCGTCGGGCTCCGGCCGCAGGATGTGCTGCGGGAAGCAGTGGCAGATCGCCATGACATCGCGATGGAAGTGCACGGTCGCTTTCGGCACGCCGGTGGTGCCGGAGGTGAAGGCGATGAGGCAGACGTCGTCGGCGGCGGTGGCGACGGTGTCGAATTGTCCGTCGTGGCGGGTCATCAGCGCTTCGAGTCCGTCGGCGGCGGGGCTGTTGAAATAGCGCACCTGATCCAGCGTCGGGCAGGCGGCCACTACCGCCTCGAGTCGCGATGCGAGCGCGGAATCGCAGAGCGCGTGCGTGATTCGCGCCTTGTCGACGATCTGGGTGAGTTCCTTGACCCGCAGCAACGGCATGGCCGTCACGGCAATGCCACCTGCCTTCAGCACGGCGAACCAGCACGCCGCCAGCATGGGGTTGTTCGGGGCATCCAGCAGCACCCGGTTGCCCGGCACGAGACCCATGTCCTGCACCAGCACGGCCGCAATGCGATTCGCGTGCTCGTGCAGGTCGGCATAGCTCCAGCGCGGTCCGCCGGGTGCCTGCACGCACAGCCGATCGCCGTCGCCGATTTCCAGCTGGCGATCGAGAAGCTCGGCGGCGCAATTGAGTTGGTCCGGGAACCGCAGCTCGGGTGCGTCGAACACGAGGTCCGGCCACTGATCGAGCGGCGGCAGGTGGTCGCGGGCGAAGGTGTCGATGTGCGCGCTTTTCATGGTCGAACCTTGTGGGAGAGAGGGAAAATCGTGGATCAAGACGCCGAATCGGTGGTGGCGTCTCGAAGGAGTTCGCGGGCGATGATCAGTTGCTGTACTTCGGTGGCGCCCTCGTAGATGCGCAGGGCGCGGATGTCGCGGTAGAGCCGCTCGACCGGCTGGTCGCTGACCACTCCGAGCGCACCCCACATCTGAACGGCGGCATCGATAACCCGTTGCGCGCCTTCGGTCGCCGCCATCTTGGCCATGGCCGCCTCGCGGGTGACGGGTCGCCCTTGATCGCGTTGCCAGGCCGCGCGATAGGTGAGCAGCGCCGTCGAATCGATCGTGGTCGCCATCTGGGCTAGTTCGGCCTGGGTCAGCTGGAAGTCGGACAGCACCCCGCCGAACATGCGGCGCGAGGTCGCCCTGGCGAGTGCCTCGGCCATGGCGCGGCGGGCGAAACCGACGGCCGCGGCGGCCACCGAGGTCCGGAAGACGTCGAGGGTGCGCATGGCGAGCGCGAAACCCCTTCCCGGGTCGCCGATCAGCTGGGTGGCCGGTACTCGGCAACCGTCGAAACGCAACCGGGCCAGCGGATGCGGGGCGATCACGTCGATGCGTTCGGCGATGTGCAGTCCCGGGGTGTCCGCGTCGACGATGAAGGCCGAGATGCCGCGGGCGCCTGCGGCTTCGCCGGTGCGGGAGAACACGACGTAGAAATCGGCGATGCCGCCGTTGGAGATCCACGTCTTCGCGCCGTCGAGGACATATCCGTCGCCGTCGGCGCGCGCGGTGCAGGCCAGCGCGGCGGCGTCGGAGCCCGCATCGGTTTCGGAGAGCGCGAACGCGGCTATCGCCTTACCGGCGGCCACCCGGGGCAGATAGCGCCGCTTCTGCTCCTCGGTCCCGGCGAGGCTGATCGCGCCCGAGCCGAGTCCCTGCATGGCGAAAGCGAAGTCGGCGAGCTCGTTGTGTTCGGCGAGGATCTCGCGGGCGAGACAGATTGCCCGCGTGTCGATCTGATCGCGGTTACCGCCGAACTCCGGCCCGGCGACGGTGTGTCGAAGCCAGCCCGCGTCGCCGAGCACGCGGACCAGCCGCCGGCAGCGGGCGTCGACGTCGGTACTGGTGCCGCTGTTCAGATGCTCGGTCGCCCAGTCGTGCAGCGCGCCGGCCAGTTTCCGATGCTCGTCCTCGAAAAACGGCCATTCCCAGTGTGCTTCGGTCATGGCTAGTTCCCTTCGAACTTCGGGCGCTGCTTGTCCCGGAACGCGTGATAGGCGCGTTTGAAGTCCTCGGTGAGCATGCAGAGGGCTTGCGCCTGCGCCTCGGCCTCGATGGCCTGGTCCACCGTCATCGACCATTCCTGGTGCAGCATGGTTTTGGTGATGCCCTGGGCGAAGGTCGGTCCCTCGGCCAGCCGGCGCGCGAGCTGTCCGGCGGTATCGAGCAGTTGCTCCGGCTCGGCCAGTTGGTTGTAGAACCCCCACGCGTAGGCCTCGTCGCCGGTCATCGCCCGTCCGGTGTACAGCAATTCGGACGCGCGACCCTGCCCGATGATGCGCGGCAGGATCGCGCAGGCGCCCATGTCGCACCCCGCGAGGCCGACCCGGGTGAACAGGAACGCCGTTGCGCTGCGGGCGGTTCCGACGCGCAGGTCCGACGCCATCGCGAGAATCGCGCCCGCCCCGGCGCAGACGCCGTCGACGGCGGCCACGATCGGCTGCGGACACGCGCGCATCGCCTTGACCAGATCGCCGGTCATCCGGGTGAACATCAGCAGCTCGGGCGCGGGCATCGCGATCAACGGGCCGATGATGTCGTGCACATCGCCGCCGGAGCAGAAGTTCTCGCCCGCGCCGTGCAGCACGATCACCGCGACGTCCTCGGCATAGGCCAAGCGGCGGAACAGATCTCGCAGCTCGGCATAGGAGTCGAAGGTCAGCGGGTTCTTGCGATCCGGCCGATCGAGCATGATCGTGCCGACACCCTCGTGCACGTCCCACTGGAAGTGGATGGCGGTGTAGCCGGCGAGGGTGACGCGGTTGGCCTCGCGCAGCGCGGGGTCGAGGTGCTGGGTCATGAGCGGTCCTGGTGATTCGATACGGGGGAGGGGTCGGCCGTTGCGGCGAGATGGACCCGCAACTGCCCGAGCAGATCGAACAGCGCCTGTTCGTCGCCGCGCCCGAAACCGGCGAACATCTCGGTCAGCCAGCGTTCGTGTTCGACGGCCATCTCTTCGAAACGCTCGCGCCCGAGCTCGGTGAGCCGGACCAGCGTCGCGCGCTTGTCCACCGGGTCCGGGATCCGGTCGACCCAGCCCTCGGCCACCAGCTGATCGGTCAGGCCGGTGACATTGCCGCCGGTCACCATCAGATAGCGGGACAGCGCGCTCATCCGCAGGCCGTCGTGATGCCGGTCGAGCTGGGCCAGATAGTCGAAGCGGGGGAGGGTCGTGGCGAACCGGACCCGCAGCCGGGTGCGGATCTCCTGCTCGATCTCGTTGGTGGTGGCCAGCAAGCGCAACCACAGCCGCACGTCGAGATGGTCGCCGGAGACCGTGCGGGCCTCCATGCCGATGCGCTCGTCCCCGAGCTCGCTGGTGGTCACCTCACATCACCTCCCCGCCGCTGATCGAAATCGACTGTCCGGTCAGCGAATCCGCGGCATCCGAGCAGAGCCAGGCGACGGTGGCGGCGACCTCGTGTGGCTCGATCAGCCGGCCCTGCGGGTTGTGCCTGGTGAAGGCGGCGCGGGCGGCGTCGGCGCTGCGGCCGGTCGTCTCGATCACGTGGGTCACGCTCTCCTGCAACAGGTCGGTGTCGGTGAAGCCGGGGCAGATCGCGTTCACCGTGATCGGCGTTCCCGCGAGTTCCAGTGCGAGAGAACGGGTCAGGCCGATCACGCCGTGCTTGGCCGCCGCATAGGCGGTGACATAGGGGTAGCCACGCAGCCCGGCCGTGCTGGCGATGTTGATCACGCGGCCACGGCCGCTCGCGAGCATGTCGGGGAGCGCGCTGCGCGTGCACAGGAAGGTGCCGGTCAGGTTGACGGCCAACATGTTCTGCCACAGCTCGTCGGTGGTGCGGCGCAACGGTGCGCTCGCCGCCTGGCCTGCGTTGTTGATCAGGATGTCGATCGCGCCGTGCTTCAGGCGAGCGTCGGTGAACGCGGCGGCGATGGCTTCCGGATCGGTGATGTCACAGGCAATGGCGTGCGCCTGCGCCGACTTCGGCAGTCGCGCAACGGTTTCGGTGGCCCGGGCGAAGTCGCGCGACAGCAGGGTGAGGCGCGCGCCCGCGCCCGCGAGCCGGTGCGCGATCGCGGCGCCGATGCCGCGTGATCCGCCGGTGACCAGCGCGTGCCGGTCGGCGAGATCGCGTGGGGTGTCGTCGGGCATGCCGGTCAGGCCTTCCCGGCCGCGGCGGCGGCCTGCTGGCGTTGGATGTTCGCTTCGAATTGCCGTTTGGCGGCGCGGTATTGCTTGGGCCAGCCGAGCTCGGTGAAGCCGATCTTGGCCGCCTCGGTGAGGGTCCAGGACGGGTTCGCCAGGTGCGGGCGGGCGATGGCGCACAGGTCGGCTCGACCGGCGGCGACGATGCTGTTCACATGGTCGGCCTCGGAGATCGCCCCGACGGCGATCGTCGGAATTCCCGCCTCCTGACGGACCCGGTCGGCGAACGGGGTCTGCCACATCCGCCCGAAGGTCGGCTGTTCCTGCTTGGTGACCTGGCCGGAGGAGCAGTCGATGAGATCGGCGCCCGCGTCCTTGAACCGCTTCGCGATCTCGACAGCGTCGGCGGGCGTGATGCCGCCCTCGACCCAGTCGTGTGCCGAAATCCGTACCGACATAGGAAGATCGGCGGGCCACGCCGCGCGTACCGCCGCGAAGACCTCCAACGGATAGCGCAGCCTGTTCGGTAGCGAGCCGCCGTATTCGTCGGTGCGCTGATTGGTCAGTGGCGAGATGAAGCTGGACAGTAGATAGCCGTGCGCGCAATGCAATTCGAGCCAGTCGAAGCCCGCCTCGGCCGTGCGCTGGGTAGCGACGACGAACTCGGCCGTGACCTCGTCCATGTCGGCGCGGGTCATCTCGCGCGACCACTGGCTCTGCCCCGTCAGATACTGCTGCGGCGACGCGGAGATCAACGGCCAGTTCGGTTCGTCGTCCTCGGGCGTGAGCGGTTGATCGGTGCCGTCCCACATGCGGCGGGTGGAACCCTTGGCCCCCGAATGTCCGAGCTGCATACCGATTTTCGCGTCGGTGTTGTCGTGCACCCAGCCGACGATGCGCTGCCAGGCCTGCCGTTGTTCGTCGGTGTACAGGCCAGGGCAGCCGGGCGTGATCCGGCCGGTCGCACTCACACAAGTCATTTCGGCGAACACCAGCCCGGCGCCGCCTTGCGCGCGAGCACCGAGGTGCACCAGGTGGAAGTCGCCGGGCACACCATGGACGGCCGAATACTGGGCCATAGGTGAGACGACTATCCGATTCTTCAACGTCACCGAGCGCGCCGCGTAGGGCGTGAACATCGGTGGGACGGAGGGTTCTTCGGCGGTTCGGGGCAGCCCCGCTCGCGCATCGAACCAGCGTTCGTAGTTCTCCAGCCAGCCCTTGTCGCGCAGGCGCAGGTTCTCGTGGCTGATCCGCTGGCTGCGGGTGAGCATCGAGTACATGAACTGCTCGGGTTCGAGTTGGTCGCAATACCGTTCGCCGCAGACCTCGAACCATTCCATCGCGTTCCAGGCGGCGTTCTGTAGGCGCAGCGCATCGACCGACCGGACTTCCTGGTAGTGCGTGAGCACATTGGGCAGATCCGCGGGTGTATCGCCGTGCTGGCCGAGTTGACGTACCAGCTCGATGGCGTCCTCGAGTGCCAGCTTGGTGCCCGAGCCGATGGCGAAATGCGCGGTGTGCACGGCGTCGCCCATCAACACGACGTGGCTGTCGCCGTTGTGCAGCCACCACTTCTCGCATTTGACCCGCTGGAAGTTCTGCCACCCCGACCCCGGCAGATGACGCGAGTTCGTCATCAACTTCTCGCCTTGCAGGTTGTCGGCGAACACCCGCTCGCAGAACGCCACCGATTCGTCCGGCGTGGCCTGGTCGAGACCGTGTGCCCGCCAGACGTGTTCGGGCGCCTCGACGATGAACGTGCTGGTGTTCTCGTCGAACTTGTAGATATGCGCCTGCAACCAGCCGTGCTCGGTCTCCACGAAGTCGAACGTGAAGGCGTCGTACAGCTTCTCGGTGCCGAGCCAGATGTAGCGATTCGGGCGGGTCACCAGGTCGGGTACGAAGACGTCCTGGTGCCTGCCGCGGATCCTGGAGGAGATCCCGTCGGCCGCGACGATCAAGTCCGCGTCGGGAAACTCGCTGTCGGAGGCGATCTCTCGGTCGAACTCCAGCTTCACCCCGACCTCTTCGCATCGAGCCTGCAAGATGTTCAACAGCTTCTTGCGGCCGATCCCCACGAATCCATGTCCGCCCGAACGCAAAACGCGTCCCTTGAACCGCAACTCGATGTCATCCCAATGGTTGAACGCCGACTCGATCCGATCCGCGGTGGTCCGATCCCACACCCGCATCGTCTCCATCGTGGCGTCGGAGAACACCACGCCCCATCCGAAAGTGTCATAGGGCCGGTTCCGTTCGACCACGGTCACTTCGTGATCGGCATTGAGCTGCTTCATCAGCAACCCGAAGTACAGTCCGGCGGGCCCGCCGCCGATGCACACGACCTTCATACGCTCTCCTCGAGTCGCGGTAGGAAGTACTTTACATCTAAAGCTTTAGGTATAAAGCACTTTGACCGATCTCGAAGCCGAGAGCTCGTGAAGGTCGTTCTAGCTGCGACGGAGGCGGACCGGCGGCCTCATTCGTTGCGCAGGTCGTCCTCGGTGGCGCCGAGCCGCCAGTAGCCGCGAAAGGTGACATCGGCCTTCGGGATACGCCGTTCGGTGACGAGGTGGCGGCGCAGCGCGCGCACGACACCGGATTCGCCCGCGATCCACGCGTAGGGTCGCTGATCAGGCAAGGCGGCGTCCTTGACCGCCTGCACGATCCGGCCGCGCTCGCGCTCGTCGTGCACCAGCCAGGTGATCTCGGCGTCGGCCCGGGTGCGCAGTTCCCGGCGATCGGCCTTGTGCGGCACCTCGATCCAGACCTTCGCGACGGTGCCCGCGGGCAGCGATTCGAGAATGCTGGTCGCGGCGGGCAGGGCCGTCTCGTCCGCGGCGATGAGGACGCAGCCGGCGTCGACGGGCGGGCGGAAGGCGACGCTGCGATTGTTGCGGTCGGCCGGTCCGAGGATGGTGACCCGATCGCCCGGTTGGGCCCGTGCTGCCCAGCGGGAGGCAGGGCCGCCGTCGGCGTGTGGGACGAAATCGATATCCAGCTCACCTGTTTCGGGCCGATGCTCGCGCGCGGTGTAGGCGCGCATCACCGCCCGGACCGCGGGATCGGCGGCCCGCCATTCGGCGAACCAGTTCTCCCCGGCCTCTTTCGGCACCCACGGCTTGGACTGACCGGGGTGCGGCAAGAACAGCGACAGGCTCTGATCACGACCGCCACTGTCGAAGCCCGCCAACGACGGACCGCCGAAGACGATGCGGAGCTGGGACGGACTGAGCAGCTCGGTCCGCAGGACCGGCACGTTCTCGAAGAAGCGAAAAGCTTGGGCGCGCATGGTGACTCCCGGTCAGATGACTTTGCTGGAGCGTCGGATGGTCGCCGCCAGATCCTCGAGCAGCGGTGCGGTGCCCGCGTGGGAGAACCGGTAGATCGGCTGCCAGTTGCCTATCTGATTGGCGCGCACCGCCGGCAGGCCGCGCCAGACCGGGTTGGCGTCCAGCGCTTCCGGGGTCAACCCGGTAGATCTGCGGTCGAGCAGGATCAGGTCGGCCGGGTACTTGTCGGTGTGCTCCCAGCTCAATTGCTCGAAGAAGTCGTCCTTGGGGAGTTGATCCGGCCTGACGATGTCCACCCCCAGCTCCGCGAAGAAGCTCAGGTCGGCAGAGGCTTTCGGATCCGAGACGTAGAAGATGCCCGGCGCGGCCGAGGCGGCCAGGACGCGCAGTCCCGGCCGTTGCGCGACCGCGTCCCGAACCGCCTGTGCCGCAGCGTCGAATCGAGCCTTCGCCTGGATTGCCTTGGGTGCGTTGAGATCCGCGCCGAGTGCGCGGGCAAGCTCGGAATAGCGGGCGATGGTCTCGGGCAGTGTCCGATGCGAGACCCGCACCGCCGTCACGTTCGGGTTGATCGTCAGGATCTTCGCTTTGCTCTCGTCCGGGATGTACCAAAGCCGGTCGGGCGCATACATATCGGTGACGAGGAGATCGGGTTCGAGCGCCGCGTACTTCTCCACATTGAACTCGCCCCAGTTGTTCCCGAGCACGGTCACCTTGCCGAGGTCGAGATCGCCGGCGAGCGGCGCCAGTTCGCCGGCCGGCGTGCGAGTTTCGCCGAAGACACCGACGACGCGATCCTGCAGGCCCAAATCCGCGAGCATCGCGGCCGCGCCGACGAACGCGACGATCCGGGACGGCACTTCCTTCGTGTGGACGGTGCTGCCCCGGTCGTCGGTGAACGACCAGCCGCCCGGCCCCGTGTACTGATCGTCCGAACGGGACCCGGAACATGCGGTGGCGACGGCGCCCAGCCCGACTGCGCAGGCGGTCGTGAGCAGGCGGCGGCGGGTGATATGGATTGTGTCCATGGCGGCCATTACAACGACAACTTACCAGTTAGGCAAGCCTCACCTACATGAGTTTGATCACCCGGTTGCCGGTGGTATTCGAGGTGAACGGCCAATGCTGTTGCCGCGGAAGGTAACCACGATCAATGCCAGCTCGGTAACCATAGATGCTGCTGCCAGTTCGACTGCGTGATCGGCATCGCGGTCAGGATCGGGTAATTCCAGACAAAGTTCGCGACGACCAGGCCCAGGTACAGGCAGACCACCAGCAGCCCGGTGTCACGACGCTCGCTGGACTCCGAGGCGCGTCCGAGGATCTGACCTAGCGCCAGCGCGAGCAGCATGACCAGGAACGGTGCCATCGCGGTGGCGTAGAAGTAGTACATCTGCCGATCCAGCACGGCGAACCACGGCAGCCACCCCGCGGCGTAGCCGGTGAGCACGGCCAGGTAGCGCCAATCGCGCCGGGTGACCGACTGCCACAACGCCCAGCCCAGCGCCGGTAGCGCCAGCCACCAGATCGCCGGAGTGCCGAGCAGCATGATCGCCCGCACGCACGCCGATTGCCCGCATCCGGTGGTCTGCGCGGGGTCGGGAAAGTGGTAGAGCATCGGCCGCAACCCCATCGGCCACGTCCACGGCTTGGACTCCCACGTATGGTGGAAACCCGCGGAATTGGTCAGGTGGGTGTGCACCTCGAGCACCTCGGAATTCTGGAACCACAAGGACCGCAACATTTCCGGCACCATCGAGAAGAACCCGCCGGGACCGACCTGGATGCCGACGGCATGCCGGTTGATTGCACTCTCGCTGGCGAACCAGCCCGCGAAGGAGCCCAGGTACACCCCGATCGCCACGATGACGAGCGCGAATGCGGCCGGTGCGACATCTCGGACGATCGTGCCGACGAACGGGCGAGGCACGCCGTAACGCCGTCGCGCGGCCATATCGAACCCCAGGCAAAGGATTACGAAGCCGACCATGAAGTAGGCGCCCGACCACTTTGTCGCACAAGCCGATCCGAGCAGTACCCCGGCCGCGAACCGCCACCACCGCACGCCCAGCCGAGGTCCGAACGAGGTCAACGCGATTCGTCCCTCGGCGTCGGCGCGTGCCATCCGTGCCCTGACCTCGTCACGATCGACGATCAGGCAGCCGAACGCCCCCGTGACCAGCACCGTCAGAAAGATATCGAGCATCCCGATCCGCGCCGACACCAAGGTCACGCCGTCGGCGATCAGCAGAATTCCCGCGATCGCGCCGATCATCGTCGACCGTGCCAGCCGCCGGACGATCCGAATCACCAGCAGTACCAACAGAGTTCCGGCGACCGCCGCCGAAAACCGCCACCCCAGCGGTCCGTACCCGAACAGCACCTCGCCGATCGCGATGAACAGCTTCCCAGCCGGCGGATGCACCACGACCACATACCCGGGGTTGTCCTCGATGCCCATCCCGTTGGTCAGCATCTCCCGCGCTTGCAGCGCGTAATACTTCTCGTCGAAGACCGGCGTCCCGCCATCGGTGGTCGAACTCAGCCCCGCGAACCGCGTCACCGCCGCGATCACCGTCAACGCGATGGTGACCCACCAACCGCGCGCGGTATCGCCCAGCCCGTCCTCAGTCCTCGGCCGCAGCACCGAGGGTCTGACCGCCGGCGCAACCCCCAAACCAACCACGCCCCGACCCTACGCAAACCGCCGGTCCGACGGCCGAACCAGGCCCCGCCCGGATCGGAAGATCTTGGGCCGGGCCGTAATTCGGGTCGTGGTCAGTTCACCAGGCTGTCGAACATGCCGGGCTGGTAGGAGCCGCCCTTCTGATGCACGATCACCGCGAGCCGGTTGGCCGCGTTGATCAGCGCGACCAAGGCGACCAGCGCGACGATCTGCTCGTCGTCGTAGTGCTTGCGCGCCTGCGCCCAGGTCTCGTCGGACACGCCCTGGTAGGCGTCGGCGAGCCGGGTGCCCTCCTCGGCCAGCGCCAGCGCGGCCTGCTCGGCCTCGGTGAACACGGTCGCCTCGCGCCAGACGGCGACCAGATTGAGCCGGAGCGCGCTCTCGCCGGCCGCCGCGGCGTCCTTGGTGTGCAGGTCGACGCACCAGCCGCAGCCGTTGATCTGGCTGACGCGCAACGACACCAGCTCCTGCGTGGGCTTCGGCAGCGACGACTGCACGATCGGCAGGCCGGCATTGGCGAACCGCTTGCCGAACTTGGCGCCGAGCTCGTTGGTGAACAGGTCGATACGGGGTTCCATGACTTCGTCCTCACTCGTGGTGTTGCATTGAACGAACACCAGATGCCGACGGCGCGGTCGTTGTGACAGGCGCGCGGACGTGACGTGCGTCATATGCGGGAGGTGTCACAAAAGCATTGCGCGCGGCATCTGGTGGGGTGAGAGCCGAACGCAGAGGTTAGGAGCCACCCATGGCAGGTACGTCGAAGACCGCGCCCGACCGGAATCAGGGCGAGCGGCCGGATCCGGCGACCGCTATGTTCGTCACCCATCGGAACCTGCTGTTCACCGTCGCGTACGAGATCCTCGGTTCGGCCGCCGACGCGGAGGATGTGCTGCAAGAGACGTGGCTGCGGTGGGCGGGCGTCGACCTCGAGCAGGTTAGGGATCAGCGCGCGTATCTGGTGCGGATCACCACCCGTCAGGCGCTGAGCCGGTTGCGCACGCTCGGCCGGCGCAAGGAGTCCTACGTCGGGTCGTGGCTGCCCGAGCCGCTGCTCACCGCGCCCGACGTGGCCGAGGACGTCGAGCTGGCCGACAGCGTGTCGATGGCGATGATGCTGGTGCTGGAGACGCTCGCGCCGACCGAGCGGGCGGTGTTCGTGCTGCGGGAAGTTTTCGATCTGTCATATGACGAGATCGCCGATGCGGTCGACAAGACTCCGGCCGCGGTCCGCCAGATCATTCATCGGGCCCGCGCGCATGTGTCCGCGCGCCGGCCGCGTGGCGTCGTTTCCCAGGCCGAGACGCGCGACGCGCTCACTGCTTTTCAACGGGCGATCGAAACGGGTGAGATGCAGGATCTGCTCGACATCCTCGCGCCGGACGTCGTGCTGCTCGGTGACGGTGGCGGAATCAAGCAAGCGGTCGCGCGGCCCATCGTCGGAGCCGACAAGGTCGCGCGTCTGCTCGCCGTCGGGTTCGAGCGGGTTCGTGCGGAGATGTCGGTCGAGCCGGTGCAGGTCAATGGTTCGCCGGCGCTGATCTACCGGCTCGACGGAGAGGTCGACACGGTCCTGGCGCTGCGGATCGACGACGGGCGGATCACCGGGCTGTACGCGGTGCGCAATCCAGAGAAGCTGTCGCACATGGCGAGCGAGACCGCGCTGCGCCGGTGAGTGCGGGTCGCGGCGGGTGTATGGGTTACGTCAATGGCGGTGGCCGAGGCGGTGGGGCAGGGGCATAGTCAGCCGTCGTGACGGATCCTGCGGGCAGTGGTGTCGATCTTCGTGCCGAGATCGGCCGGGTTGCGATGCGGGAGGATCTGGGTTCGCACCGAAGGGCCTATGCGGCAGCGAAACCCGAAATTCGGCGCTATGTCATCGAAGGTGTTGCCACGTTGGTGGCCGCGCTGGTATCCGTGTTCGGTTTCGTGAGTGGCGTCGCGGTGGTGGCCATCGTCGGGGTGACGGGCATGCTGATGGTCGGGGGTCGGCTGCTGTGGGATCTGTTGTGGCTGGTGTACATCCACGGCCGGAACCGGCGGGTTCGGCTGGATCTGTACGAGCGGGGGCTTGTCGTGATGGTCGGCGGCAAGGCTCGTTGCGTCCGGTACGACACGACGGTGCTGCGGCGCAATATCGTGGAGCACGTGGATTCGCCTGCCGCGAACCAGGTTTCGTATGCCTACACCCTGGTCGACACGGTGGGTGATCCGATTGTGCTGCGGCACGGGATCGAGCGTCCGGAGGAGTGGGGGCCGGAGATCGATCGGGCGATCACTGCGGCTCAGTTGCCGAGGGCCGTCGAGGTGCTGGCGGCCGATGGGTGTCTCGACTTCGAGTACTTCTGGATGACGCGGGCCGAGATCGGTGCGGGGGAACGTTCGGAACCGTGGTCGCAGGTGACGGGTATCGCGTTGAGCGCGGGGTGGGTCAGTGTCGGCGTGGCGGGGGAGTCTGCGCCGTTGGAATCGCTTCCGGTGAGTTTGATCCCGAACTTCACGATCTTTCGCACGCTCGCGGAGCGGATGCGGGCCGAGCATGCACGGTCGGTGTAGGTCGCTCGGGCGTAAAGGGCGCGTCAAGGGTCGTCGGGGCGTTCGGTGGTCGGCCTGATCGCCGTCGGCCGCGCGACCGGCACTGCTGTGATCGATCTCCTGAGAACCGTTGTCCAGCAGTATATGTCAGGGAACCGTCAAATCGATGCCGCGGATCTTTTCGGCGCGGTCCCGCGCTGACATCGTCTGAATTCGGATTGTTGGTGAAAGGGATCAGGCGTGGCGTCGAAGGTCGGGGTGACTCCGGAGCAATTGCGGAGTGCGGCAGGGAAAATGGGTTTGCTGCGGGATCGGATGAACGACATCCTCAGCACATTGGAGTCCTCGCTGGCGGCAAAGGGCGCGGCCTGGGGCGGCGACGGCTACGGCAGCACCTTCGCCGACGGCCCGGAAGGCTATGTGGCCGCGCACAAGAACCTCACCGAAGGCATCGGCAACACCGCCGTCACCCTCGACTCGTACTCCGCCGGGCAGTACAAGGCCGCGGACCTGCTGGCTCGAATGGACCGGCGGTAGAACGACTTCTGCTGATACCGCATGTCCATCACCATTCCCAGCGAGCTGCAATGGCTCGGCTGGATCGCCGGGTCGGACTGGCCCGACGGCGACGAAGACAAGATGTGGGCCATCGGCGCCGACTGGCGCCAGGCCGCCGCCGACATCCGTGCACTGCTACCGGATTTGGCCGCCGCCAGGAAGGCGACCATCGAGGCATACCCCTGGGGTGACGGCGTCGAGGAGATGACCGCCGCGCTGGACAAGCTCGATCGCGGTCCCGAATCGCTGGAACAGCTGGCCGAAATCCTCGACTACGTAGTCGAATCCGCGGATGCGCTCGGCACCGAGATCGAGTACACCAAGATCCTCGTCATCAGTTCGCTGGCCATGCTCGCCTTCGAAATCGCCGCGGCATGGTTCTTTCCGCCCACCGCGCCGCTGGTCGAGGCGGCGGCCATCGGCGTCACCCGGGTGGCCGTTCGGCTGCTCGGCCAGCGCGCGGTCAGTGCGATCGCCCGATTCGCGGCCAAGACCGGACTTGCCGCGCTCGCCAAATTCTCCGCGAAGCATGTCGTATTCAGCACGGTGCTTGGTGCGGGGCAGGACGCGGCGATCCAGGCGTATCAGGTCGGGGCCGGACATCGGGATGGTATCGATTGGAATCGGGTCGGTACGACCGCCTATACCGCCGCGGCGGCGGGTGCGGTCGGTGGTCCGGTCGGGGGACTGCTCGGAAAGGCGGCGACGAAAGTTCCACTGCCCGCTGGGCGTTGGAGTGGTGCGCTGAAAGGCGCGGCGGTCGGTGCGGGATCGGGGATGGCCGGCGCCCTAGGTGCTTGGGGCGTCGGCGGTTTCGCCAATGGATGGACGTGGGATCCGCGACTGCTGACCGGTGGTGCGGCTTACGGGGTATTGACCGGTGGCAGCAAGGGGTTTCGGCACGCGCCGCCCGGGCGTGGGCCTGGTGGGCGAGGATTCAATGCGCCGACCCCCGGACGGTTCGGCGGTGACGGCAGTTCCGCTCGGGTGCGCGTGGCAAGCGGTGCGGACGGTGCCGGCATTGGTTCCACGCATCGCTCGGGAGATTCGTCTGCCAACGGTGCCGGGAATCGGGACGTTTCTACTGGCAATCATCCGGGGGAGACGTCGAACCGGAGCGGGAATCAGCCTGAGGGCTCATCGAACACGAATTCCGGCGCTCAGGCATCGAGAGGCATCCAGCCACACCCTGCGTTCGCCGGCGGGGATGGAAGTCAGCCGAAGCCGTCGGTGACGGCGTCCGAAGCTCCGCGCACTGAGCCGTCGACGCCGCGCGCGGATACCGATGCTCGCTCGACCGGTGCTGAACCACGCGCGGGTACCCCCGAACGTCGGCCGACTCCGGCTGGAGCCGAGACACCCGTCCACGCAAGCACGACCGGAAAGGAGGCGTCCCAAAATCGCACTCCTGGAACGGAAAAGCCGCACGCTGAGTCGCGCGTGCCCGGTGCGGAACGGCCACAAACCGCCGAGGCGAGACGACCGGCCGAGGTTCCGGATCAGATCCGCGAGAAGCTCCGCGGGCTGGGCGTCGACCTGGAGGGCATGAGCCCCGAGCAGATACACCGTGCCGGCCTGGATGCGGCGACCCGTCGCCTTTCGGAACTGGTGACCTCGACAGCTGACCTGGATGCCGCGGGCCTGCCGCCGAACGAACACCTGACCCACCGCAAGGCTCTGCAGAGGCAGATCAACGAAGTCCTCGCCCTGCGGAATGACCTGCGATCCGAATTCGAGAACCCACGAAACTCGACCCCCGGAAAGCCGGACGCGACCACCCATCCGCGGCCGGAAACCTCACCGGGAAACGAGAATACGTCGAAGCCGACGGGGGAGCGTGTACCGACGGAGCCCAGGCGCCCCGCCGAGATCATCGATTCGATCCGGGAAAAGGTGCGAGCCCTCGGCGTCGATCCAGACGGCATGACTCCGGACCAGTTGCGCCGCGCAGGTACAGACGCACTCGCACGCCGAGCCGACGAATTCGCCGAGCAGACCACCGCTTTGGAAGGAGCCGGACTGCACCCGAACGACCTTCTACAACAGCGCATGGAGCTGCAACGGCAGATCGACGAATTCCTCACCCAACGCAAAGAACTCCGCTCGGAATTCGACCAATACAGCAAACAACCTGAGGCAGAAGGCAATCCGTCCGCCAACCCCCCAACCCCGGAGCAGCACCCTGCACCGGAACCAACCCGGCAACACCCAGAAGGCGAACGCCCACAACCCGCCACCCAGACACCCACCGCAGAACCTCACACGACGCCCGACGGCGAGCGAACCCCCGACGAGATCCCCGACACAACCTCGAAGATCCCATACACGCCAAGATACTTCGGCGTCCCACCGATCCCCGAGTACGAAGCACCCACACCGCCGGACGACGCCGTTTGGGAGCCAAAGCCGAAGCCCGAGCGGTAACCAGGCTGCACGCCGCACACGAATCTTATTGACCAACAGTAGCTTTGAGCAGGGAACGCCGCCGCATCCTTCAACGATCCGGCGGCGTCCGCCTCTACGGCACGTAGAGCGTCGCGAAACCAGGCGTGACCGTCGCGGAACTCGGCGAACTGACCATGAAGACAACCTGTCCGGCGCCGGTGTTCACCGATGCCTGCGCCGGGATCCCGTTCAGGCCGTCGGACAGGCGGGTGGCTCCGGTCGCGCCGGTCGAAAGGTTGACCCACTGCACGGGCGCGGTGAGCATGCACCCCCAGCCGCCCGGCTTACCGCCCGTGATCACCACGACGCCGGGCTGGTCGCCGACCACCGCCACGCACTGGATAGCGGGCGCATCGAAACTGCCGTTCGGATTTCCGAACGGGGCGGGGGCGATCTGAAACGGAACTGTCACCGCCGCGGTAGCGACACCGGCGGCCGATAACCCTGACGCAATACCGAGCATTGCGCCGAAACCGAGCTTACGAGCGAAAGTCAGCACAGCGATCTCCTGGAACGTTGGCGAAACCCGACCCGAACGCCGCCGAGCATATCCCCTCGCCGCTCGGTTCCGGACCGTGTTTCCAGCGCGAGCGACGGGCGGTACTACGGCGGTGGACGGCAGGGCTACGGCCGTGACGTGACGTATGACTCGATGACAGACTGCCGATTCGTAGTGAGACTGGATGGCGGTGTCGATCGTGAACGGCCTGCTCAGCCGTGGTGGTGCGGCACCGAATTATCTCGATCGGAAGGATGGTCTTGAGCTCATGGCATCGTCGCCGAGCATGGACACGGTCAAGATCGCCCTGGAGATGGCGGTCCGCGCCCCGTCGATCCACAACACCCAGCCGTGGCGATGGCGGATCCGCGACCATGCGATCGAACTGTGGGCCGACCCGCAACGCCATCTCGTCGCCTCCGATCCCGGACAGGGCAAGCTGATCGTGAGTTGCGGTGCGGCGCTGCATCATCTGCGCATCGCCCTGGCCGTCCTCGGCTGGTCCGCGACCGTGACGCACCTGCCCGACCCCGATGAGCCGAATCATCTCGCCACCGTCGAGACCACACCGCACGAGCCGACCCAGGCCGACATCGAACTCGGCGCCGCGCTGCTACAGCGCCACACCGACCGCCGCGGTTACCGTTCATTGGAGATTCCACCCGGGTATCTGCGGACGATCTCGGCCGGTGCTGCCAAGTTCGGCGCGGTAGTCCGCCATGTCCCGGAAAGCCTGCGCTTGCGGCTGGTGCAACCGTTTCAGGATGCCGTCACCCGCCACGCCGACGACCGCGACTACCAACGCGAACTCGCCACCTGGAGCGGACAGCGCCGGACGGCCGACGGCGTGCCCGGCGCCAACGTCCCGCACCCCCATCTCGTCGATCAGATTCCCGCCCGCGTCTTCGCCGGCGCCGAACTGATCGACCGCCACACCGACCCCGACGCCGCCGAATGGTTCGTCATCTGCACACCCCACGACGACCGCCGCTCCCAGCTCCGAGCCGGCGAAACCACCAGCGCCCTCCTCCTGGAAGCCACCCGCCTCGGCCTATCCACCTGCCTCCAAACCGAACCCCTCGGCCTCCCCGAACTCCGCGACGACATCCGCTCAACCGTCCTCTACGACTGCGCCTTCCCCCAGTCCATGATCCGAATCGGCTGGATACCAACAGATTCCGCACCACTGGCCCCGACTCCTCGTCGCCCGATCGAAGATACGATCGATCTGTAGTCGGAGGCTTCGGCGCGTAACCCGCTGCTATTCATTGATGTTCATGCTGTGAACACCAACAGCATGCTGTCGCACCACTACCAACTTCTCCCATTAGTGCATCGCCGACTCGCGAACTGAGGCGTGTCGTGAAAGCATCTGTGCCAGTTGACTATCGGATTGCCGGATAGTCGCGCGCCGAGAATTCGAGGAATCAAGATGCTCTTGTGGGCGACCGTCGGAACTGCAGCGCTCATTGTGCTGTTGCTACTCGGCGCTGCAGCGCGAGCCATGGATCCGCAGAGCCGGGCGGATCGGCGGCGGCGTCCGAACTCCGACTCGCGCATGTCGGCTGCGCAACGGCAGTGGCCGCAGTCGAGGCGCTAGTGCCACCTAGGCCGAGTTGACTCGGCGGATCGAACCCGGTCGGCGACCGTATTGTGGGACATGTTCGGCTCCAACGAGATTCGCGCTGCTCGGGATATGGTCCAGTGCCGCCGATGGCATCAGGGTGTCGGGGTCCGCAATGCGCGGCGGGCGGCGATCGAGCCGAAGGTTTCCCGGTCGGCCAGGAAACCCTCGAGGGCGAAGGTGGCGGCGCCGAGGCTGGCGGGGTTGTGGGGGAGGGTGGACAGTTGCAGGGTTACCGCGGCGAAGGGGTCGGTCATGGCGTGGCGAGCGGCTACGCGGCGGGTCACGTCGAGGAGCCGGGCGCCGAGGTGGTCGGCGATCAGGTCGCCGAAGACGATGGTTCGCGGGTTGAAGAGGTTCACCAGGTTGGCCACCGTCACACCCAGGTATTGACCGGTCTTGTCGATGACCTCCAGCGCTACGGCGTCACCACCGTCGGCGGCCTTGGCGATGGCCGCAATGGTGACGGCGTCGTCGACGTCGAGCAGCGGGCTGGACGGCGCGAGTTCGCGCAGGGTGCGCACGATGCCGGGCGCGCTGACATACGCCTCGACGCAACCCATTCGCCCGCAACGACATTCACGTCCATCGAGCACCAGGTTGGTGTGTCCCCATTCGCCCGCACTGTTGGTGACGCCGCGGTAGAGCATCCCCTCGACGACCACGCCGATGCCGACACCGGCGCGAAGCGTGACGACGATCAGATCGTCCACATCACGCCCGGCGCCGAACCAAAGATGCGCCGCCGTGCTGGCTTTGAGCGGATTGTCGAGGTACAGCGGATAGGAAAGGTGCTGCTCGAGCATCTGTGACAGCGGCACGTCGTGCCAGTGCCAGTACGGCGAGAACACCGAGACGCCACCGATGGGATCGACGAGCCCGGGCACGCTCAGCCCGACGCCGAGCACCTTGTCCGCATCCCCGGCGGCCAGCTCGCCGATGCCGCGGGTGATCAGCGCGACGACATCGTCGGGGTCGGTGGCCGCCGGGTCGACCGGAATCTCGACCGACCGCTGCACCGTCATCGCCATGTCGAAAAGGTCGAAGTGGATGGCGGTTTCGGCGATATCGACCCCGACCAGCCTGCCGCGATCGGGATTGATCGCGAGCTGGGCGCGCGGCCGGCCGATGCCCGGCGCGTCGTAACCGAGCTCGGCGAGCACGCCCACGTCCAGCAGTTCCGAGATCATGTTGCCGACCGTGGCGAACGACAAACCGGTCGCTCGAGCGATCTCTTGCCGGCTGATATGACCGACGGCGGCATACACCGCCTGCAGTACGCCGAACCTGTTGCGGCGTCGGATGTCGCGCGCGGTCAGCTGATACACGGGTCGGGACCTCCTCGTCCGCTGGTGGTCGCAAACATACCGAACCACTTCCGCCAACAGTATTTACAACAGTTATCTGAAGTCTTACTGTAACCGGCATCACTACACGACGCGAGTAGGCGTCAGATCACCGAGGAGTGCCCATGTCCTGGACCCATCGACGACGTTGGACCAGTGCCGTTCTGTGCGGGGTGTCGCTGGCCCTGGCCGCGACCGCCTGCTCATCGGGCAAGGAGGCCGACTCGGCCGCCAACGGACCACAGCATCAGACGGGCGCGGTCAGCCTGGTCTACGCGCAGAAACAGGGCGACCAGGAGTACTTCATCGGTGAGGCCGAGGGCGCCAAGGCGAAGGCCAAGGAACTCGGTATCGATCTCAAGGTCGTGAACCTGGGCAATGACGCGAACAAGGCGGTCACCGAGGTCAACAACGCGATCAATCAGAAGGCCAGCGGCGTGATCGTCGTGGTGCCGGACCCGTCGGTCGGCCCGCAGGTCGCCCAGCTCACCAAGACCGGCGGCGTCGCCCTGCTGACCTCGGACGACCAGGTCTGTACGACCGGCCCCGACCCGTCGAAATGCGCCAAGGACCAACTGGTTCCGCGCGTCGGCTTCAGCGGAACCCAGATGGGCACCGAGGTCGGCCGCCGGGCGGGCGAGGACTTCAAGAAGGCCGGCTGGAAGCCGGAGGAAACCGCGATCGTCGACGCCTGGAAGCAGGACGTGACGGTCTGCACCGACCGGGTCGAGGCGAACAAGAAGGCCTTCCGCGAGGCGGCCGGCGTGGACGTCAAGGTGATCGATGTCGGCACCGACAACACCCCGTCCGACGCGCAGAACAAGATCTCCGCGACGGTCGCGGGCAACCGATCGGTCAAGAACTGGATCGTCATGGGCTGCAACGACGAGAACGTCAGCGGTGGCGTCGCCGCCATCCAGAACTCCGGCTACGCCGCGGACAACGTGCTCGGTGTCGGCCTCGGCGCCTACCTGGCCTGCAAGGAATGGCGCGGCGGCAAGCCCACCGGTTTCAAGGCGGCACTGTTCATCAACGGTAAGGACGTCGGCGCCCTCGCGGTGCAGACGATCTACGACTACCTGAAGAACGGCAAGGCCATGCCCGCCGAGGCGTTCGCACCGACCACGATGGTCGACTCCGGCAGCTGGCAGCAGGCAGGCGTCACATGCAGCTGACCGGCCTGCGCGCCACCGGCCTCAGCAAGAGTTTCGCCGGGGTGCCCGCCCTGCGCGACGTGAGCCTGGACTTCCCGGCCGGCGCGGTGACCGCGCTCATGGGCGAGAACGGCGCGGGCAAATCCACCCTGATCAGGATCCTCGGCGGCGATCACCGCCCGGACACCGGTCGGCTCGAGCTCGACGGTGTCGCGCTCGAACCGGCCACCCCGGCCGACGCCCGCGCGGCCGGCATCCGGGTGATCGGCCAGGAACCGGAGATCGTGCCGCACGTCTCGGTCGCCGAGAACGTCTACCTCGGCGCGCTGCCGCGCCGCGCGGGTCGCCTGCTCGACCGCGCGGCACTGCACGAGCGGATGCGCACCGACCTGGCCCGGCTCGGCTTCGATCGCGACCTCGATCCGGACACCGTCGGATCGAAACTGACTGCCGCGCAACGACAGCTGGTCGAGATCATGCGGGCGCTCACCACCGACGCCAAGGTGATCGCCTTCGACGAGCCGACGTCCTCGCTGTCCGACCACGAAACCGAATCGCTGTTCGCGTTGATCGGCCGGCTGCGGGAGCGGGGCCTGGCGGTGATCTACGTGTCGCATCGGATGCGGGAGATCTTCCAGCTCGCCGATCGGGTCGCGGTCCTGCGCGACGGCGCGCTGGTCGGGGTGCGCGCGACCGCGGATACCGACGATCAAGAGATCGTCCGCATGATGGTCGGCCGCGACCTGTCCACGCTGTTCACCCGCGGGCCGAGCACGCCGGGCCGGGTTGTCCTCGGTGTCGACGCGGTCACCACCGACGACGTGCAGGACGTGAGCCTCCAGGTACGGGCCGGTGAAGTGGTCGCGCTGGCCGGACTGGTCGGCGCGGGCCGCTCCGAACTGGCGGGCGCGCTGGCCGGCGATCACCCGATCCGCTCCGGCACGGTGCGCGTCGACGGCAAGCAACTGCGGTTGCGTCAACCACGGGACGCGGTGCGGGCCGGCATCGGCTACGCGCCGGAAGAGCGCAAAGCCCAAGCCCTGCTGCTGCATCGCGGTGTGCGCGACAACATTTCGCTGGCCATGCTCGACCACCTGCGGCGGTTGCGCTTCGTCAAAGCGGGCGAGGAACGTCGGCTCGCCCAGCACTACGTCGACTCGTTGCGGGTGCGCACGCCCTCGATCGAACAGGAGGTGCGCAAACTCTCCGGCGGCAACCAGCAGAAAGTGGTGCTGGCCCGCTGGCTGGCCCGCAAACCCAAGGTGCTGATCCTGGACGAGCCGACCCGCGGCGTCGACGTCGGCGCGAAGGCCGAGATCTACCGAATCATCGAGGAATTGGCCGAAGCCGGGGTGGCGGTGCTGGTGATCTCCTCGGAACTACCCGAAGTGCTCGGCCTGGCCGACCGGATCGTCGTCATGCAGCACGGGCGCGTCACCGGCGAACTGGACCGCAGCGCAGCCAGCGAGGAGGCCATCCTCGCGCTGGCCATGGCCGCAGACCTGACGTCGAACACATCTCGAGGGAACCAATGACCGAGCAACAACTCGAATTGCCGCCGCCGGTGGCCACCGCCACACCGGCGCCCGCGCTGTCCCGCTATACCGCCGCGCTCACTCCGCGGCGACTGCTGCACGCGATCGGCCCGGGAAATCTCAGCCTGATCGGCGCGCTCGTGGTCATCGTCGCGATCTTCGGCTCGCTCAACGACGGCTACCTCGATCCGGCGAACCTGGCCGGAATCGGTGACGCGGTCACGGTATTCGGCCTGCTGGCCGTCGTGCAGACCGTGGTGATCATCTGCGGTGCGCTCGACATCTCGGTCGGCTCGCAAGCAGGCGTCGCCTCGGTGATCAGCGCGATGGCGTTCACCGCGACCTCGGGCAACGCCTTCCTGGGCATCCTCGCCGCGGTCGGCATCGGCGTGCTGCTCGGCCTGGTGAACGGGCTGATCATCGTCTACGGGCGGGTGAACCCGGTGATCGCGACGCTGGCCACGCTGGCCGCGTACAAGGGGCTGGCCCAACTGATCTCGGGCGGCAAGGCGCAAGGCTTCGTCCTGGACAACGACCTGTTCATCTTCCTGGCGCGCGGCAAGATCATCGGGCTGCCTGTTCCGGTGATTATTCTCGCGATCGTCGCGCTGGCCGTGCACGTGCTGCTGAAGTACACCGATATCGGTCGCAATATCTATGCCATCGGCGGAAACGACACCGCCGCACGGCTTTCCGGCATCAACATCAACAAGTATCTGATCGCGGTGTTCGTGCTCGCCGGTGTGGTGGCCGCGATCGCGGGCATCATCCTGACCGCACGCACCGGGTCGGGGCAGCCGGTCTCCGGCAGTGAAGGTCTGGAGCTGAAGGCCATCACCGCGGCGGCGCTCGGTGGGTGTGCGCTCAAGGGCGGTAAGGGGACGGTCGGCGGCACGCTGCTGGCGGTCGTGCTGCTCGGTGCTCTGGACAACGGGCTGAATGTCGTTGGCGTCAATACATTTTGGCAGAACGTCGCGCAGGGGTCATTGCTGGTTGCCGCAGTGGTCATTCAGCAGCGACGCAGCGGGGAACGTGCGGTCGGATTGCCGACCTGATGCGGAACCCGCACCGCCGCAGCCCATTTGACCTCCACTATCTCAGGAGCGAACCATGATCACCTTGCGCGCGCATCCGTGCGCTCCGCCGCCCGGGGTGCTGTGTGAAAGCCCGGTGTGGGACAGCAGGACCCAGGAACTGGTGTGGGTCGACATCCGCGGCGGTCACATCCATCGCGCGGTACTGGACGGACCCGACCTCGCCCTTCGATCGACGATCAGCTTGGCGCCGCCGGTCAGCGCGGTCGTGCCCTGTGCGTCCGGCGGTCTGGTCGCGACCGTGGGCGACACCGTCTATCGAATCGCCGACGACGGCGCCGCCACACCGATCGCCGCAATACCGTTGCCGGCGGACGGGATTCGGCGCCGTCTGAACGACGCGAAGGCCGACCCGCATGGACGCCTGCTCGCGGGCACCATGTCCGAAGACGGCGTCGAGGGGAGCGCCGCCCTGTACCGGCTCGACCCGGACGGTGCGCTGACCACCCTCCGCGACGGCGTCACCATCTCCAACGGACTCGACTGGAGCCCGGACGGCACCGTCCTCTACTACGCGGACAGCCCGACGAAACGAGTGGACGCCTTCGACTACGACATCGCCACCGGCACGTTCAGCGGTGGCCGGACCTTCGCGCGATTCTTCGGCGGCGACCCCGACGGCCTGACCGTCGACGGGGAAGGCTGGGTGTGGGTAGCGGTCTGGGGCGCCGGACAGGTGCACGGATTCGACCCCGCCGGGCATCGGCGCGTGATCATCGAGGTCGGCCCGTCGCAGGTGTCCAGCTGCGTATTCGCCGGGCCGGACCTGAGCGTCCTGGTGATCACCACCGCCGCCGAAGGCCGGGGCGCCGCAGAACCCGACGCCGGCCGGCTGTTCACCTGTATCCCGGGCGCCGTCGGCTTACCCGGAACCGCTTACGCCGATGCGGGGTTGGTGCGCAGCGATGGCTGACGACCTCTTGCAATTGAGTACACCGGTCATCGCGATCCTGCGCGCCCCGACCGCGTCCCGATTCGCCGAAGTCACCGCCGTGCTGCACGAATCCGGCATCACCGCAGTCGAATTCACGCTCACGAGCGACGGCGCCTTGGACGCGCTGCGGGACTGCGCGGGATTCGACCATCCGATCGGCGTCGGCACCGTCCGCACCGCCGACGACGCGAACCGCGCGGTCGACGCCGGCGCCGCCTACCTGATCACCCCGATCGTCAGCGACGACGTCATCGAACAAGGACTCCGGCTGGGCGTTCCGGTGATCTCAGGCGCGTTCACCCCCACCGAGATTCACCGCGCCTGGTCGGCCGGCAGCACCATGATCAAGGTCTTCCCCGCCTCGGTCGGCGGCCCGGATTACCTCCGCGCCATCCGCGCACCCCTGCCCGATATTCCTTTGGTGCCCACCGGGGGCGTTGCCCTCCAGGACGCCAAGGCCTACATGGACGCGGGTGCCACCGCTCTCGGGATCGGTTCCCCGCTCATCGGCGACGCCTGCACCGGCGGCGACCTCGACGCCCTCCGCGAACGCGTGGCGTTACTGCGCGAGGAGTTGTCATGAACGAGCGGCAGCCGGCCATCACCGAGGTGCGGTCGTGACCGGCAGCGCGCCGGTCGTGCGGGACGGATTGTCATGAGGGGCAAGCTGGTAACGCTCGGCGAGGCCATCGGAGTCGTGGCGGCCACCGATCCGGGGCCGTTGACTTCGGGTGCGGCGATGCGGATGGATTTCGCGGGTGCCGAAGCGACGGTTGCGATCGGGGTCAGTCGGTTAGGGCACGACAGCGCGTGGGTGGGCAGTGTCGGGGACGACGCGGTCGGCACGATGGTGCTGGATCGACTACGGGCCGAGCGAGTCGATGTGTCCCGCTGCCGAATTGATCCGGAGCTGCCGAGCGGTTTGATGCTGCGCGAGCGGCGGACCGCGGACCGGATCCGGGTCACCTACTACCGGCGAGGTCTCGCAGGTTCCAAGCTGTCGGTAGCCGAGGTCGACAAGGAGCAGATCGCGGCGGCGGGCGTCCTGCATCTGACCGGAATCACCCCGGCACTCAGCCAGACCGCGCGCGACGCAGTCCACGCCGCCTTGGACGCGGCCGTCGATGCCGGTGTCCTCGTGTCACTGGACATCAACTACCGCAGCGCCCTCTGGTCCCGATCCGAGGCCGCCGCGGAGCTGGCGAAACTGGTGTCGCGGTCCGACATCGTCTTCGCCGGCACCGACGAAGCCGCGCTCCTGGTGCCCACCGCGAGCCCGGCGGCAATGGCCGAATCTCTTGCCGCACTGGGCCCGTCACAGGTCGTACTGAAGCTCGGCGCCGATGGTGCGCTCGCACTGCACCGCGGCCGCCAGATCAGGCAACCGGTGCTCCCGGTGACCATGGTCGATCCGGTAGGGGCGGGTGACGCGTTCGTCGCCGGCTACCTCGCGGGCGTCCTCGACGGCGGCCCGGTCCGGCACAACCTGCGGTTGGCCGCGACCTGCGGCGCATTCGCGGTATCGGTACCCGGCGATTGGGCCGGCCTGCCGTTCCGCCGCGAACTCGACTTGCTCACCGGCACAGACATTCAACGTTGACCACGAAGGGAAGAGCATTGAGTCGCCTGTCAGACCGAGTCGCGGTCGTCACCGGTGCGGCATCGGGCATCGGGGCCGCCACGGCCCAGCGCCTCGCCGAAGAGGGGGCCTCGGTCGTCGTCGCCGATATCGCCGAAACCGGGGGAGCGGAGGTGGCCGCGAAGATCCGCGCGGCGGGGCATCGCGCCGAATTCGTCCGCTGCGACGTCTCGCGCGAAGAGTCGTGGGCGGAGCTGCGGGACCGGGTCAACGAACTGTTCGGCCCACTGGATGCGCTGTGCAGCAACGCCTCCAAGCAGGCCACCATCCCCGCGCACGAGCTGACCCGCCCGCAGTGGGACGAAGGTCTGGCGGTCAACCTGACGCCGCTGTTCCTCGGTGTGCGCACCTTCATCGACGATCTGCAATCCCGCAAGGGCAACGTGGTCGCCATCTCCAGCGTGCACGCCCAGTTCGGCCTGCCCGGGTACCCGGTGTACGCCGCCGCGAAGGGTGGTTTGACCGCCCTGGTCCGGCAACTCGCCGTGGAATACGGCGGGTCCCGCGTGCGATTCAACGCCATCCTGCCCGGCCCAGTTCTCACGCCGGTCTGGGACGACGTCGACGAGGACGGCCGACGAATGTCGGCCCGCGCCACCGCCCTCGACCGATTGGGCAAACCCGAGGAGGTCGCCGCCGCGGTCGCCTTCCTCGCCTCCGACGACGCCTCGTTCATCACCGGCGCGAACCTGGTCGTCGACGGCGGCTGGAGCGTACGAAAGGAGTCCCGGTGAAGATCACCGCACTGACCACCTACCTGGTCGCGCCGCGCTGGTGTTTCCTGCGCATCGACACCGACGAGGGCATCACCGGCTGGGGCGAACCGGTGATCGAGGGCCGCGCGCACACCGTCGCCGCCGCCGTCGGCGAACTGGCCGACTACCTCATCGGCAAGGACCCGATGAGCATCGAAGCGCACTGGCAGGTGCTCACCAAGGGCGGCTTCTATCGCGGCGGTCCGATCCTGTCCAGCGCGGTCGCCGGCATCGACCAAGCCCTCTGGGACATCACCGGCAAGGCCCTCGGCGTACCCGTCTGGCAGTTGCTCGGCGGCGCGGTCCGCGACCGGATCCGGGTGTACAGCTGGATCGGCGGCGACCGCCCCGACGACGTCGCCCAAGCCGCGCTCGAACGAAAACAGCAGGGCTTCACCGCGATCAAGATGAACGGCTCGGCCGAACTCGAATTGATCGACACACCACGCGCGACCACCGCCATCGTCGATCGCGTCGCCGCCGTACGCGAAGCCACCGGCGACGACTTCGACATCGCCGTCGACTTCCACGGCCGCCTCTCCGTCGCGATGGCGCGGCGAGTGCTGCCCCTGCTCGAGCCGTACCTGCCCTTCTTCGTCGAAGAGCCGCTGGTGCCCGAGGTGAGCGACCGGATCGGCGAGATCACCCGCGCGACCAGCATTCCCATCGCCACCGGCGAACGACTGTTCTCCCGGTGGGACTTCCACGCGGTGATCGACCAGGGCATCGCGGTCGTGCAGCCGGATCTCTCGCACGCGGGCGGCATCTCCGAGGTCCGCCGGATAGCGGCTCTCGCCGAGAGCCGCGACGTGGCGATCGCGCCGCACTGCCCGCTCGGTCCGATCGCGCTGGCCGCCTGCCTGCAGGTCGGTTTCGCCACCCCCAACCTGCTCATCCAGGAACAAAGCCTCGGCATCCACTACAACACCGGATCCGACCTACTCGACTACCTCGTAGACCCCACCGTCTTTGCTTACCGCGACGGCTATGTCGACCTATTGAACGCGCCAGGTCTCGGAATCGAGATCGACGAGAAGGCGGTGGCCCGAGCCGCCGAACTGGGCCATCGCTGGCGAAATCCGATCTGGTACCGCAAGGACGGTTCCTTCGCCGAATGGTGAATCACCCTGCCGGTGCGGTTGCCGGCCCGTAACAACGGAGAAACTGCCGTGGTCGCTTACATTCTGATTTCCGCCCTCCGACTCGCCGCACCCCCGGCCGAGCGGATGTACGAACCCGACGAGCACACCGTGATCGACGACCGTGCACAGGATGCGCGCGTCGACGACGACCCCGCAGCGCGGGTGGACGACGCGGCGCAGGTGCGTCCAGCGGCACTTGCGCCTCCACCGCGGGTGATCACGCCACTACAACGTGACCCACATCCACCCAGAGATATCCCGGCCGGGGGAGCCGGCAGCCCGCCCCGCAAGCAACGATTGAGAATCGTGCCGGACCCTGCGCGGCAGGTGAACCGGGGTGGTCCTCGGGAGCAGAAACGTGCCTAGCGGCCCACGACACTCGACCTGACGCCTCCGGCCGAAGCACGCTCAGGCGTAACGTTCGCTGTGCGTGCCTTCACCATCGGACGCACAGGTACCTCGGACGAACGGAGGACGCCGAGTGGACGTCGAGACCCGCGACATACCAACGCGATTGGGGACTCTCCACGTCCAGATCACCGGCACCGGCGACCCCATCCTCCTGTGGCCGAGCCTGTTGCTGGACCACACCCTGTGGCAAGCCCAAGTCGACCATTTCGCCCCGCGATTCACCACCATCGCCCTCGACCCACCCGGCCACGGCGCCAGCACTCCGCTCACCCGAACCTTCACCTTCGACGAATGCGCCACCTGCATCGCACAGATCCTCGACGAACTCGGCTTCGATCGCGCCCACATCATCGGCAACTCCTGGGGCGCGATGATCGGCGCGACCTTCGCCGCGCGCTATCCCGATCGCGTGTCCACCGCCGTCCTGATGAACGGCACCGCCTCACCCGCCCCGCGACGCCAACGCCTCGAATACGCCGCGCTGCTGGCCATCGCACGAGTGCTGCGCGGCATCCGCCCGCCCCTCACCCGCTCGGTCGTCTCCGCGTTCCTCGGCCCGACCTCGCGCCGAACCCGGCCGGAGGTGGTCGAGACCATGCTGCACGTAGCGCGCGCCAACAACGTCGCATCCGTGACTCCGGCAATCCGCAGCGTGGTTTCGCAACGACCGGATCAACGCCGGCTGCTCGGCGAGATCCGCACCCCCACCCTCGTCGTAGCGGGTCGTGAGGACGCGACTTTCCCACCCGCCGAGGTCGAGGAGATGGCGCGCTGCATCCCCGACGCCGAGTTCGTTCTGCTCGACGGCGCAGCCCATCTCGTCGCCCTGGAAGTCCCGGACACCGTCAACACGCTGATCGACGACTTCCTGACCCGGCAGCCACCCTCCAGCCACCCGTCGAATCCGCTGCATCCAGCGGAGTGATCCGGCTCACGATTCGATCTTGGGCAATCCGAGAAAATCCCGCTGAACAGCAGTGATGTCGCAGATAGCACGCATATATCCAGGAAAACCCGGTGATTTGTGTCAGTCCCACCCGGTTAACTGATGGTCGCCCGATGAGTTCGAGCACCCGAGTCCGTCTCATTCATTGTGGCGCCGGGACCTCGACCCTCCAGGGGCCACACGTGCAACTGTCAACCATCTGCCCGGAGGTATCCGATGTCCGCCCACGTATCCGCTCCCACCAAGGGAGGACGGACACCGCTCGTAATCCGGGTACTGGTACTCGCAACGTTCGTGGTGATCCTGAACGAGACCATCATGATCAACGCGATCCCGCGGCTCATGGCGGATCTCGACGTCACCGAGCGGGCCGCGCAGTGGGTCTCCACCGCGTTCATGCTCACCATGGCCGCCATCATTCCCACCACCGGCTGGTTCCTGCAACGGGTTTCGACCCGGCAGGCCTACGCGTCGGCGATGGGAATCTTCCTGGCCGGCACCGCGCTCTCGGCCATCGCGCCGACCTTCGAGGTGCTGCTGCTCGGTCGGATCGTGCAGGCCGGCGGCACCGCGGTGATGATGCCGCTGCTGATGACCACGCTGATGACCGTTGTCCCCGAACAGGATCGCGGCCGGGTGATGGGCAACGTCACCCTCGCCATTTCGGTGGCGCCCGCGATGGGTCCGGTGATCTCCGGATTGGTGCTGCAGGTCGGTTCGTGGCGTTGGCTTTTCGTGCTCGTGCTGCCGATCACCGCCGTGGTGGCCTGGCTGGGTCTGCGTCAGCTGGAGAACGTCGGTGAGCCGCAGGTCGGCGCGATCGACTGGGCCAGCGTGTTCCTCGCCGCGCTCGGCTTCGGCGGACTGGTGTTCGGGCTCAGCCGATTCGAGGTCGACAACCTGACCAGCCCGGCGCTGATCGTCGCCGCGGGCGTCGCGCTGATCGCCGGGTTCGTGTTCCGTCAGCTGAGCCTGCAGCGCTCCGGCACCCCGCTGCTGGATCTGCGCGTCCTGCTGGCCGGCACCTACACCAAGGCGCTGGTGCTGATGTCGGTCGCGTTCATGGCGATGCTCGGATCGATGATCCTGCTGCCGCTGTACCTGCAGAACCTGCGTGGTCTGAGCCCGCTGGCGACCGGCCTGCTGGTGATGCCGGGCGGTTTGGCGATGGGCCTGCTCGGACCGACCATCGGCCGGCTGTTCGACCGGTTCGGCGGACGGTTGCTGGTGATTCCCGGGTCGATCGGCATCGCCGCGTCGCTCGCCGGGTTCACCCTGATCTCGCTGACCATGCCGTACTGGCAGCTGCTGGCCCTGCACATCCTGCTGATGGTGTCGCTGGCCGCGACCTTCACCCCGGTCTTCACCCTCGGCCTCGGTGCGCTGCCGCAGCACCTGTACTCGCACGGCAGCTCGATGCTCGGCACCCTGCAGCAGGTCGCCGCGGCGTTCGGCACCGCGCTGGTGGTGACCGTGATGTCGGCCCGCAGCACCTCGCTGGTCGAGGACGGCGTCGACGCGGTCACCGCGCACCTGGACGGCATGCGGCTGGCGTTCCTCGTGTCCGCTGTTCTGGCGCTGGTCGTGATCGTAGCCGCGGTGCTGCTGCCGAACCGTGCTGCCGCACATGAAGATTCCGACGAGATCGAATCCACGACGCCCGAATTGATCAAGGGCTGAGGGTAATTCGACCCGACGAAACCCCCGGCTGCCTGCGCAGGCCGGGGGTTTCGTCGTTCACCGATCACCTGCTTCGGCCGCCGGATAACGCACCCACACAACCGTTTTCCCCACTTGGACTGGGGTTTCACTAAGCGGACATACCGGCTTAACCTCCGACCATCGGGATTTGTCCGTCCCTTTGGAGGAGCCCACATGCCCCACATCTTCCGCCGTGCCAAGGCTTATCGCGTTGTCGCGGTAGCCGCCGCTCTGCCGCTCGCTCTCTCGCTCACGCTGGCCGGGATTTCGCACGCCGATCCAGGCGCGCCACCCGAGCGGCAATTGGCCGAATCGGTCCAGGCGCCCAATATCAAACGGCATCTACAAGAGTTCCAGAAGATCGCCGATGCCAACGGCGGCACCCGCGCTTCCGGCACCCCGGGTTTCGACAAATCCAGCGATTACGTGGCCGGCAAGCTCCGCGGCGCGGGCTACCAGGTGACGGTGCAGAAGTTCGACTTCCCGTTCTTCCGGGAGAAGTCGACCGCGGCAATGTCCCAGGTCTCACCCGACGCCAAGGTCTACAAGCCGACCGCGCCGGGCAGCAGTGAACTCGGCGACTTCGTCACCCTGACCTACTCGGGTTCGGGGAATGTGCAGGGAACCGTCCAGGCGGTCGATCTGACGCTGCCGCCGGCTCCGGTGCCGAGCTCGACCTCCGGCTGTGAGGCCGAGGACTTCGCCGGCTTCACCGCGGGCAATATCGCCCTGATCCAGCGCGGCACCTGCCCGTTCGCCGACAAGGCGCGCAATGCCCAGACGGCGGGCGCGTCGGCCGTGATCATCTTCAACGAGGGTCAGCCCGGCCGTACCGACGCCTTCGCCGGAACCCTTGGCGGGCCCGGCTTCACGGTGCCGGTGGTCGGTGCGAGCTTCGCCGTCGGCGAGGATCTCGCGTCCCCGGCCAACACGGTGGTCAAGCTCAAGACCGATACCGAGAGCACGACCCGCACCACCAACAACATTGTCGCGGAGACCAAACGCGGCAACGCGGACAAGGTCGTGATGGCCGGAGCGCATCTCGACTCCGTGCTCGCCGGTCCCGGCATCAACGACAACGGTTCCGGCAGTGCGGGATTGCTCGAGGTCGCATTACAGCTGGCCAAGGTGCCGCCGAAGAACAAGGTCCGCTTCGCCTGGTGGGGAGCCGAAGAGCTCGGCCTGCTCGGTTCCGAGCACTACGTCGCGAACCTGCCCGAGGCAGACCGCAACAAGATCGCGCTGTACGCCAACTACGACATGATCGCGTCGCCCAACTACGCGTACATGATCTATGACGGCAGTGGGGGACCGGCCGGTTCCGCCGAGATCGAGAAGAACCTGGCCAAGTACTTCGACTTCCTCCGCCTCCCGCACGTCCCGACCGCGCTCGACGGGCGCTCCGACTACGGGCCGTTCATGACGGTCGGCATTCCGGTCGGCGGCCTGTTCACCGGCGCGGAGGGCATCAAGACGCCCGAGCAGCAGAAGATGTTCGGCGGTGAAGCGGGCAAGCCGTATGACGCCTGCTACCACAGCGCCTGCGACACGACCAAGAACATCAACGAGAAAGCGCTGGCCGTGAACACCGGCGCCATCGCCTACTCGGTCGCGACGTTCGCGTTCAGCGACAACCCGCCGAATCGCACGGTCGGGGCGAAATCTGTTCCCGCGCAAGGAAAGACCATGACCCAGCACGGTGGACTCGCCTTGTAAGTCTGGAAACAAGGCAGAACGCAACCCGGCGGCACATCACCGCCGGGTTGCGTTCTGTCGTGGCCCGGTTCGTCTCTAGGCGGTCGCGACAGCCGCTTCGGCGATGCGACGCATGCGGTCCACGACTGCGGGGCGGTCGGGAAAGACCGTCGCTTCCCAGTGTTCGAGCACGTCGAACAGCTCGATCTCGACGCCGTGCAGGGGGCGGGCTTCGGCGATGAGCCACACCGCGGTGGTGAACTCGGACCGGAACTCCAAGACCGAGGTCATCCCCTGGAGGAACTCCAGCGCGGCAGCTTTGATCCGATGGTCGACCGGCTCGTCCATCGCGTGATCATTTCACCTCGCCCGCACGATCCGCTGGACGCTGGCCGCTAGCCTCGAATCGAATGTTCTCGACGGCTACGGAGGTGCACGACCATGCAGGAATCGACGGACCCGATTCCCCTGACCGCAGGGCGCGCCGGTGACGACGTCGCCGCGCTCACCCGGGACCAGATCACGGACCTGGTCGGTGGACGAGCCGGTGCGGCAATGGTTTTCGGTGAACCGGTCACGGCCGACGGCATCACCCTCGTGCCGGTGGCGCGCGCGGGTATCGGATTCGGCGGTATCGAGGGCAGCATCGGCGGAGGCACGGACATCCGTCCGGTGGGTTACATCGAAATCAGTCACGGCGTGGCGCGCTATCGGCCGATTCGCGATATCTGGGGCCGGGTCGTCGTGCCGCTGGCGGCGATGGCCGCCGGTGTCGCCGCGCCGTGGGTGCTCCGATCCGTGCGCAAGCTCCGCGACATTCGCAAGTAGACGCGCCCCGCAACCTGCTGTCCCTGCCCCCGCACGCATCCCGCGTTGACACGACATATAATGGTTGCCGCGGCGGTGGGGCTCGCCGCTCCGGACATCGGATTCGGAACAACCGCGGGCATCGCCGGCCAACAGTCCCTACCCCATCACTCCGCTTTCGGGCGGCCCATGGAGTAGGAGACAGCCGTGCCCATCGACCCGCGTACACCCTTTCTCGTCGATCCAGACGTCGACCTGCACAGCCCTGACCAGCGCTGCGAGCTCGGGGATACCCACGGCGCGATCCTGGCCGTCATCGCGGCCGGCGGTGCGCTCGGGGCGTTGGCGCGCTACGGGCTCACCCTCGCCTGGCCCGCACCGCCGGGCGGATTCCCGTGGGCGGTGTTCACGATCAACGTAGCGGGGAGTTTCCTACTCGGCCTGCTGATGGTCGTCATCACCGAAATCCGCCCGGCCCATCCATTGGTCCGCCCGTTCCTCGGCGTCGGTGTACTCGGCGGATTCACCACCTTCTCCACCTACGCCAACGACATCAGGGCACTACTCGACCCGGACACAGTCCTGATCGCCGCCCTCTACCTGGTCGGAACGCTGATCGCGGCCTTGGTCGCCACCACCCTCGCCCAGATACTCGTCCGCGCCGTAGTCCGCCGCACTCAGGTCGAGGTGGCGTGATGAACGCACTGCTGGTCGTCGCCGGCGCCGTCCTCGGCGCACCCTTGCGCTACCTGCTCGACCGCACCGTCCAATCCCGCCACGACAGCCATTTCCCTTGGGGCACACTGGCCGTCAACATCACCGGCTGCCTGATCCTCGGCGCGGTAACCGGTGCAGCCCTCTCCGCCCCCTGGATGCTGTTGGCCGGCACCGGATTCTGCGGCGCCTTCACCACCTACAGCACCTTCAGCTACGAAACCGTCCGCCTAGCCGAACAACGCGCCTACCGCCACGCCCTCCTCAACGCCGCAGCAAGCATCGCCGCCGGTCTAGCCGCAGCCGTAATCGGCTACACCATCGCCCACACCCTCCACGGCTGAGCCGGCACCCGTTCGCCGCACACTCCGCTCGCGAACGGGACCTCATGGCGGTCGTACTCGCGAGTCGGCGCGGCCATGTCCCGTTTGCGATGGGTGGGGGCGGCGAAGGGGACGTGCCCAAACCGGAGAATCCGGGGTGACAACGCAGCCGCCCAATACGATCTCGCCTTGCTCTGCCAGCTCGAAGGAGCGGGCACTGGGGTAGCCGTATGCGATCCGCGTCATCACCGCGTCGCATGACGGACACAGCGGCCGCTCAGCGCTCTGTTCTGTCATGCCAACACTCTCGCACCGGCCTCGACCGTCCGGAAGTGCAATTCGTTATGCGGTGGCGTACGGATCTGTCAGTGTCGCTGGTGTGTGCGCGATTTCCAATGCAGCCTCGGGGAACATCGCGCCCGCGACATAGAAACGCGCGCGCGTGCGTCCGACCGGTGCCAGGATCTGCCTCCGCACGAGTTCGCGTAGATCACGTTGTGCCTGTTGCAGATTCAGACCCTCGTTCTGCTCGTAACGGGAGCGGCGCACGCGACCTGACATTGCGACGTCGTGCAACGCGGCGATGAGGCGTTCGTCCAGGCCGTTGCCGGCGGCGACATCCGAGAGTGCCTCCCATACCCGCCCGGAACGCACGAATCGCGCGTGAACGGTCTGTGCCTGCTGGTGATAGGCGATCAGATTGAACCGGATCCATTCCGAGACATCCTGATTCGGCCGGTACTCACTGCCGCGACGCCCCAGCACCTGGTAGTACTCCCACGTGTTGCCCGGACGACCCAACCACGCCTCAATCGAGGAGAATTCCGGAGCCAGCACGCCTTCCCGCGCGATCATCAACGTTTGCAGCGAGCGTGACATTCGGCCGTTGCCGTCAGCCCAGGGGTGAATTGAGACCAGATGCAGGTGCGCCATCGCGGCACGAACCAGTGGGTGCGACCCTTTCTCGATATCGAGCCAATCAACCAACTCTGCCATCAAATCCGGCACCGCCGCTGCTTCCGGCGCGGTGTAAGCGGCAATGCTCGGATCGCGCACGTCGGTCACATACACCGGACCCCGCCGCCACTGGCCGGCCGGTCGGCGCGCAGTGTGCCGGTGCCCCTGCAACATCCAATGCAGTGCGTTGAGAAGTCCTTTGCTGTACGAGAAATCCTCGACACCATGCAACGTCTGGATATAGGTCATCATTTGCTCGTAGGCGAGCGTCTCCGCTCGGTTTTCCTCCGAGACGTCTACGTCCCTCTCTCCGGCCATCAAATCCTCCACATCGACGGTGGCGACCTTGAAGCCTTCGATGGAATTGGACGCCGCCACCGCGTCTGCGGTCAGGAACTTCCGCAACCCCCCGATCAGCGTGTCTGGTGTGCGCTGTAGCTGGTTGCGCAGTGTGTCGCGCATACCATCCACTTCGGACAGCACGCGTTCGTCAGCGTCGCTCAGAGCAGGAGTAGGGAACAGTACAGGCCAAGAATAGGCTTGTCCTCGAGAGTCGTATCGAAATATATAAGCGTGACTTACAGATTTGTTCAGTGTTTCTTTAGTGGGAAAGTTTGGGGGGACTTTTTTGGGGAGAGTTGGTAAGAATGCGTCCCATGGTAGGGACTGTGCCCAGGGAAATGGTGGTTCGGCGGGGTGGGGCGGATGGGGTGGGGGCTGGGTTTCGGGGGGATGTTCAGGGGTTGCGGGCGGTTGCGGTGGTGGCGGTGGTGGTTTTTCATGCGGGGGTGTGGGGAGTGGGGGGTGGGTTTGTCGGGGTTGATGTTTTCTTTGTGATCTCGGGGTTTTTGATTACCGGGATGTTGTGGCGGGAGGTGTCGGTTACGGGGACGGTGGGGTTGGCTCGGTTCTATGGTGGGCGGGCTCGGCGGTTGTTGCCTGCGGCGGGGATTGTGCTGGTTGCTACCGCGGTGGGGGCTGCGGTGTGGTTGCCGCCGTTGCAGGCTCGGGCGGTGCTGGGGGATGGGATTGCCAGTGCGTTGTATGCGGGGAATTATCGGCTTGCGTTGAATGGGACGGACTATCTGGCCGCGGATGCGCCGCCGTCGCCGTTTCAGCATTATTGGTCGTTGGGGGTGGAGGAGCAGTTCTATCTGTTGTGGCCTGCGGTGATCATCGGGGTCGCGTGGTGCGTGCGTCGTCGGCGCAGGGCGGATCCTTCGCCTGTTCCGTACTTGATTGTTCTCTCGGTTATTGCTGCGGCCTCGTTCGCGGTTTCGTTCATCTGGACGCGTACGTTGCCGCCTTGGGCATTCTTCGCCTTGCCGGCCCGGGCTTGGGAATTGGCGCTCGGAGGTGTTGTCGCGCTGTCGGTTCCGGTGTGGCGGCGATTGCCGGAATCGCTGGCGACCGTCACCGGATGGTCGGGGTTGGCGTTGATTCTGTTCGCCTGTACCCGATTGGACGGGCGGACACCGTATCCCGGCACGGCGGCGTTGCTGCCGGTCCTCGGTGCGGTGCTGGTTATCGCGGCGGGCTGTGCCGCGACCCGTTGGGGAGTGGGGCGAGCGCTGTCGGCCGAGCCGTTGCAGGCGCTGGGCCGGCTGTCGTATTCCTGGTATCTCTGGCACTGGCCGGTGCTGTTGCTCGCGCCGCGGGTGATCGGGCACAGCCTCGATGCCGTCGGCGCGGTGGGCGCGGTCGTCACGGCGGGTGGTCTGGCGATGCTCACCCTGTGGTTCGTCGAGGACCCGGTTCGGTTCGCGGCACCGTTACGGCGTTCGGCCGCACTGAGTTTGGCGAGTGGCGGCGTGGTCACCTCGGTGGCCGTGGGTGTCGGGGTGGCGTTGCTCGTGTTCGTGCCCGCCCCGGTCGGTCATGGGGCGGCAGCGGAGGCGCTCACGGTGATGTCGGCGCCGGAGCCGGCGGTGACGGAGGCCGTCGATCCGCACGATGCGGCGGTGCGGCAGCTGACCGCGCAGGTGCAGGCCGCCGTCGCGGCTTCGGCCGAACAGCATTCCGTCCCCTCGAATCTCTCCCCGGCTCTTGCCGACGCACCCGGCGACAAGGCTGCGGTATTCGGAAACGGTTGCGTGCGTTCGTGGCTCGATACCGGCCAGCCCGAATGCGTGGCGGGTGATCCGGATTCGACCAGCAGGGTGGCCCTGGTCGGCGATTCACACGCCGCGATGTGGAGCCCCGCATTCGAACAGGTTGCCGAGCAACGACATTGGCGACTGGAAACGATGAGCAAGGTCACCTGCCCGCTGATGGAACTACCCATCACCAGCCCATACCTGGGCCGGGACTACGCCGAATGCGTACAGTGGCGCCACCAGGTCCTGTCCAGAATGCAAGCCGAGCGCCCACGCCTGATCGTGCTGAGCATGTCCCGCCGATACGGCGGCGACTTCGGTTTCACCACCTACGACCAGGCGTGGATAGACAGCCTGTCCCGCCTGACTACGCAGTTACGCGCAACCGGCGCGAATGTCCTTGTCCTCGGCCCGATTCCGGATCCGCACACCACCGCGCCGACCTGCCTGTCCGATCACCTGGACGACGCACTGGCCTGCTCACCATCCCGCCCGATCGCTGTCAACGACGCAGGCATAGCCGCCGAACGAGCCGCCGCAATGTCGGCCGGCGCGCAGTACGTCGATCTGACCGACCTGTTCTGCACGACGACTCGCTGCCCACTCATCGCCCGCAACAATCTCATCTACCGCGACGACAACCACCTGACGGTCACCTACGCCAAAACCCTCACCCCGATCATCGCCGCACTCGCCGACCGCGCCCTTGGTTGAGCTAGAAAGTTCAGCGATCGGCTCGTTCGAGATCGGTGCGCAGGTACTGCGCGGTAACCGACTTCTTGTCGGCGGCAAGCTGTTTCGGCGTGCCTTCGAAGAGGATTCGTCCACCGTGCCGCCCCGCGTCGGGTCCGAGATCGATGACCCAGTCGGCGTGTTTGACGACCTCCAGATCGTGTTCGACCACGATGACAGTGTTTCCGTCATCGACCAGCCGATCGAACAAAACGAGCAAGCGGTCGACGTCGGACATGTGCAGCCCGGTAGTCGGCTCGTCGAAAACGAAGACCGTGCCGGTATCCTGCAGGCGGAGCGCGAGTTTCAGGCGCTGCCGCTCACCACCCGACAGGGTCGACAACGGTTGCCCGAGCGTCAGATAGGCCAAACCGACCTCGCTGAGCGTCGCGAGCTTCCCGGTCACCTTCTCTTCAGCGAAGTAGGACAGACTCTCTTCGACGGTGAGCGCGAGCACCTCGGCAATATTCTTGCCGCGCAACGTCTTCGCAAGCGCCTCGGGCCGATACCGACTGCCCTCGCACACCTCGCAGGTCACCGTGACCGGATCCATGTACGCGAGATCCGTCTCGATTACCCCGCGCCCCTTGCACGCTGGGCAAGCGCCGGTGGAGTTGAAGCTGAAAAGCCCCGGCTCGGCATCATTCGCCTTCGCGAACAAACTACGAACCGTGTCCATGATGTCCACGTAGGTCGCCGGCGTCGATCGAGAGGAGATCCCGATACCCGACTGGTCCACCATCACCGCGTCCGGGTGCTGAGCCGCGAAAGTCCCTGAGATGAGCGAACTTTTACCGGAACCCGCCACACCGGTCACCGCGGTGAGCACGCCGGTCGGAATGCTCACGGAGACGTCGTGCAGGTTGTTCAACGATGCCTTGCGGATATCCAGTGCGCCAGTCGATTTGCGCACCTGCTCCTTCAGGCCGGTTTGCTCACGCAACCTCCGCCCGGTGAGCGTGTTCGCCTTCAACAGCTGCCGATAAGTCCCTTCGAACACGATCTCGCCGCCGTGCGTACCCGCTTCGGGCCCCATGTCGACGATCCGATCGGCAACCGCCATGACATCCGGATTGTGTTCCACGACCAGCACCGTGTTGCCGTTGTCCCGCAACTCGGCGAGAAGTTCGTTGAGCCGGTGTACATCTCGCGGATGCAGCCCCACGCTCGGCTCGTCGAAGATGAAGGTGAGATCGCTCAAACTGCTGCCGAGGTGCCGGATCGTCTTCAACCGCTGGCCTTCACCGCCGGACAGCGTGGACGTCTCGCGACCGAGACTCAGGTACCCGAGCCCGATCGACTCCAGCCGGGTCAGCGCCGTAACCGCAGCCTCGACAACGGGTTTGGCGACCCGATCATCGATATGCCCCAATTCGACGATCAGTTCACTGACTTCCAGGGCCGCGTAGTCGGCGATGTTCTTACCGTTGATCTTCGACGCGAGCGCGGCCTTGTTGAGCCGCCCGCCACCGCACACCTCACAGGTCCTGACCGTCACGACCTGCTCGACGTCCTTGCGTTCCTTCTCCTTCAGCGCATCGAGCCCGTTCTTGAGATAACGCCGATTGAACTTGGTGACCACGCCTTCGTACTCGTTGGAATGCGTCACGTCCTTGCCGGGGCGGCGAACCTTGAACCCCTCGCCGTACAGCAGCTTGTCCCATTCCTCGGCCGTGAACTTCGCCAGCGGCTTGTCCGGATCGAACAGCCCGGATTCCGCGTAGATCGTCCACGGGTAACCGCCGACCGCATACAGCGGCGACGTGATGGCCCCGTCGTTCAGCGACTTCTTCTTGTCGAGGAGCAAATCGAGGTCGAGTCGCGCGGTGCGGCCGAGACCCTCGCATTCGGTACACATACCCTGCGGAACGTTGAACGAGTACATGGACGATTCGCCCGCACTGGGCTTGCCGTGCCGCGAGAACAACACGCGCAGAATGGGATTGATCTCGGTCATGGTGCCGACGGTCGATCGGGAACTGCCGCCGATCTGCCGCTGATCGACCACGATGGCCGTCGACAGATGCGACATGCCTTCGGCGTGCGGCCGCTCGTACTTCGGCAGCCGGTTGCGAATGAACCAGGGGAAGGTCTCGTTGAGCTGCCGCTGCGACTCGACGGCGATCGTGCCGAACACCAGCGACGACTTACCGGAACCGGATACGCCCGTGAAGACGGTCAGCCGCCCTTTGGGGATCTCCAGCGACACGTTCTTCAGGTTGTTCTCGCGGACGCCTTGCAGCGTAATACTGTCGTTCGCTTGCCGACCGACTCGATCCGACATATCCACTCCCCTCAGCGTAACCCAGAACTAGTTTCCAAAAGGAAATTATACCAAGACGCTCACGTCGTAGGCGTCGATCCACTCGGCGAGGCGAATGGGCGTCTCGTTGTACAGCCCGCGCTCCTGCATCGATGAGGCGCTGGCCACCGGTGCGTTGAGATGCTTATCGATCGCGTCGAGATCGAACAACGGCAACGCCGGCGAACTGGGCTCCGCGACAATCTTTCCGAGTATCTGCTTGATCGCCCGGTCATACCCGGAATCCTGGGTGGACGGATACGGCGCCTTACGGCGTTGCACAATCGATTCGGGCAGCAGATCCGCGGTGGCAGCGCGCAACAGGCTTTTCTCCCGCCCGTCGAAGGTTTTGATCGACCAGGGCACGTTGAACACATACTCGGCCAGCCGATGATCGCAGAACGGCACCCGAACCTCGATCCCGCTGGCCATACTCAACCGGTCCTTGCGGTCCAGCATCACCGGCAGCCACCGCGTGAGATTCAGATAGCTCGCGATCCGCATTCGCCGGTCGTGCCCGGTTTCGCCGGCCAGGTGCGGAACCTCCTGGAGCGCCGTCCGGTACTGATCGGCGATGTATTCCGGAAGGTTCAACGCCGCCGTCAGATCGGGATTCAGGAACGCCGTCGACTGTTCGGTGATCGATCGCTCGCCGAGCGCGTGCCACGGAAAAGTGTCGGCCTGCACGGCCTTCTCGTCGTGGAACCACAGGTACCCGCCGAAGACCTCATCCGCGGATTCGCCGGAAAGAGCGACCGTCGATTGCTGCCGCACCGCGCGGAACAGCAGATAGAGCGACGGCCCGAGATCGCCGTCACCGAAGGGCAGATCCCACGCCCGGGACACCGCCGACCGGATGCTCGGCGAAACCAGATCCGCGTTGTTCAACAGGATGGTCTGGTGATCGGTCCCGGCGTGCCGCACCAATTCCTGCGCGAACGGTTGATCCGGCGCCTCCCGCAACGGCTCGGGCGCGAAGTTCTCCACCTGCCCTTCGAAATCCACCGAGAAGCTCCGGATGCGCTGACCGCCTTCGAGCCTGCGCTGCGCGAGAGCCGTCAACGCGCTGGAATCCAATCCGCCGGACAACAGCGTGCACAGCGGAACATCGGCCACCAATTGCCGGGCCACGATGTCTTCCAACAACTCTCGGACTTTACCGACGCTCGTGGGAATATCGTCGGTGTGCGGCCGGGACTCCAGTTCCCAATATTTCTCCTCGGTCCGTCGACCCTGGCGAACCCGAAGAACATGCCCGGGACGCACCTCGTACATGCCGTGTAACGGCGTCTGCCCGGGAACCCGGACAAACGACAGCACATCGCGCAGCCCGTCGAGCGTGAGCACCGCCCGGCTCGCCGGATGAGCGAGAATCGCCTTCGGCTCGGACCCGAACAGCACACCGTCGGCGCTCGGATAGTAGAACAACGGCTTGACGCCCAGCCGATCCCGATATAGCAGCAATTCCTCGACGCGACTGTCCCAGATCGCGAACGCGAACATCCCGTTCAGCCGTCCCACGAATTCCGCGCCCCACTCCAGGTAAGCCCGCAGCACGACCTCGGTGTCACTCCTGGTCGAAAAGCGATGCCCCTTGGCCGTGAGCTCATCCCGCAGCTCGGTGAAGTTGTATACCTCACCGCTGTAACTGATCGCCGCCAGCGGCGTGCCGTCGGGCAATGTCTCCGGCGTCACCATGGGCTGTTTGCCGCCCTCGAGGTCGATCACCGAAAGCCGCCGATGCCCTAGGGCGCAATGCGGATGAAACCACATTCCCTCGGCATCGGGTCCACGGAAAGCCATGGTGTCCACCATTTCCTGGAGAACCCGGCGCTCGGCAGTGAGATCACGATCGAAATCTACCCAACCGACGATTCCACACATCGTCTTATCCTTTCGCTATCGTCGTCTCACGCGAGCGTCGCCCACACGGTCTTCGGTTCCAGGTATGCGTCGAGCCCGGCCCGGCCCATTTCCCGGCCCACACCGGACGCCTTCACCCCGCCGAACGGGGCGGCCGGGTCACCGGGCGCCCAGGTGTTGAGGTAGACCGAGCCGGCTTGCAGGCGTGCCGCGAGAGTGTGTGCGTCGCTGAGGTTTTGCGTCCAGACACCGGCCGCGAGACCGTAGTCGGTGTCGTTGGCAAGGCGTACGGCCGCATCGATGCTGTCGAACGGAGCCGCCACCAGCACCGGTCCGAAGATCTCCTCCCGGCAGATCCGCATGTCCGGCGCGACATCGGTGAAAAGCGTCGGCCGAATGAAGAATCCGCCATCGGGGGAGGACGTGGGAATGTCTCCCGACGTCAGCGTCGCACCGGCGGCAACCCCGTCCTCGATGTAGCCACGAACCCGCCGATACTGCTCCGCCGACACCACCGGCCCGCATTCGGTCGCCGGATCCAGCGCAGGCCCGACCTGCGCACTCTTCGCCCGCGCCGACAATCCCTCGATCACCTCGTCGAACACGCTCTCGTGCACGAACAACCGAGACGCGGCATTGCAGGCCTGACCGGTATTGAAGAAGATCCCGTTGTAGCTCCCGGCAATCGCGGCGTCGAGGTCGGCATCCGGGAGAATGATGTTCGGGCTCTTCCCGCCGAGCTCCAACGTCACCCGCTTGAGCTGTGCCCCCGCCTTCGCGCCGATCTCCCGCCCCACCGAGGTGGACCCGGTGAACACGATCTTGTCGACACCGGGGTGATCCACCAGCGCCGCACCGGTCTCCCCGTCCCCGGTCAGCACATTGACCGTGCCCGCCGGAAAACCGGCCTCCTCGATCAACTCGGCAAACCGCAACGCGGTCAACGGCGTCTGCTCGGCCGGCTTGAGCACCACCGTGCACCCGGCCGCCAGCGCCGCCCCGACCTTCCACGCCGTCATCAACAGCGAGAAGTTCCACGGAATGATCTGAGCGCACACCCCGACCGGTTCTTTCCTGGTGTAGCACAACGTATTCGGCACCGCGACGGGTATCGTCTCGCCCTCGATCCGGGCCGGCCAGCCACTGAAGTAGCGGAATTGTGCTGCCGCGGCAGGCACGTCGAGCGCGCGGGTAATGGTGATCGGCTTGCCCGCATCGAGCGCTTCGAGCTCGGCCAGTTCCTCGCCGTTGCTCTCGATGAGGTCCGCCAGCCGCGCGATGAGCTGCCCGCGATCGGCGGCGGACAGCCGGCTCCACGGGCCGTCGAGCGCGGCCCGGGCGGCGGTGACCGCGGCCGCGACGTCCTCGGCTCCCGCGTGGGCGATCTCCGAAATGTGCCCGCCGGTAGACGGATCGACGGTACTGAACGTCCGGCCACTCGCCGCGGCGGCGAATTCGCCGCCGATGTACAGCAGGTGCGGCCGGGACAGGAACTTGCGGGCGGCAACGCCCACGGTGCTGATCTCCACGAGTCCTCCGGTCCGCGTCAGAAGCGGTCGATGACGGTGATGCCGTTGGTGGTGAAATCGCTCATCGCGGAAAGGACTTCCCCGGCACGGTCGAGTGAAACGGTGCGCTGCACCAGCGTCTGCGGCGTGAGCCGACCAGACGTGACCAGCGAGAGCAACTCCGGATAGCTGGAGTGCGGATTGCCGTGCGAGCCAACGACGGTCAACTCACCGATGGTGATGAGATCCATCGGCAGCGCGATCTCGCCGGAATCCGCCGCACTGGTCAGCCCGACCTGTACGTGCCGACCGCGTTTACGCAGCGAGCGGACGGAATTCAACACCGTCGCACTGGTGCCGAGCGCATCGATCGAGACATGCGCACCGCCGCCGGTGACCTCCTGGACCACCGCCGGCACATCCTGCTCGACACTCGCATCGACGGTGTGCACCGCGCCCTGCTCCTTGGCCAGCGCGAGCTTGCCCGCATCGATATCTACCGCGACCACGGAAGTTCCTGCGGCACTGGCGATCTGCACAGCAGCCAGCCCGACCCCGCCGACCCCGTGAATGGCAACCCATTCGCCGGGACGAACCTGCCCCTGCCCGGTGACCGCATGGAACGCGGTCATGAATCGACACCCGATCGCGCTGGCCGCCACCGGCGAGAGCTCGTCCGGCACCCGCACACAGTTGAAGTCGGCATTGGTGATCTGAACGTACTCGGCATACCCACCGTCACACCAGAATCCGAGCACCTGCATGTTGTCGCACACGTTCGCGTGCCCCGACCGGCAGAACGCGCACGTCCCGCACGCCAGGTGGAACGGTGTGGTGACCCGGTCGCCGATCCGCACAGTACGCACCTCGGGACCGACAGCGGTTACGGTGCCGACGATCTCGTGCCCCAGCGTGCGCGGCAACGCGACCTGTCCGCCCATCCACCCCCAATCACCCATCCACGCATGCCAGTCGCTGCGGCAGATGCCGGTGGCGAGCACCTCGAGCACGACGCCGTCGGGTCCCGGTGCGGGATCGGGGATTTCGCGCAACTCCAGCGGAGCGCCGTACTCGACAATCTGTGCCGCTCTCATGGCGGCTCCTCTCAGGAGATGCGCATGGGGAGTGTTTCCAGTCCCCGGGTGATGTTGTTCGGTTCCCGGACGGGGTCACCGGTGAGCTCCAGCGAGGTCGCTCGTTTGGCGAGCGCGGCGAACAACGCGTTCGCCTCCATCGACGCGAGAGTCCTTCCGGGACAGTTGTGTACGCCGAATCCGAAGCCGACCGTGTCGGCCGGATTGCGATCCGCCTGGAAACTGTCGGCGTCGGGATAATGGCGTTCGTCGCGGTTGGCCGCCCCGTAGGAGACCAAGACCCGGGCACCCTCGGGAATCGTGACGTCGTCGATCTCCCGGTCCTCGGTCGTGACCCGGGAGAAGTGCTGGATCGGCGTCTCCAGCCGGACGCCCTCCAGGAACGCGCCGGGGATCAGTTTCGGATCCTGCCGAATGGCCGCCCACTGATCCGGATTCTCGGCCAGCAGCCACAGGGTGCTGGCCACGCCGGCGATGGTGGTATCCAGCCCGGCGCACGCGTAGGCGCTCATGGTCATCAAGGCTTCGTTCTCGGTGATCTCACCGTGACCGGCTGCCTCCCAGACGATTTGGCCGAAGCTGTCCGGCAGCAACTTGTCCGGCGTCGCATCGGTGACGAGGTACTGCATGAGCGCCTCGACATCCGGAAAGGTCGACAGCTGACGATCTCCGGGCGGCCCGAAGTAGTTGAACGCGCCGAGCGCCCAGACCAGAATCTTGTCCCGCTGTTCGTCGCGCGGAAAGCCGATGAGGTCCATCACGATGTCCACCGGCAGCTTCGCCGCGAATTCGGTGACGCCGTCGAAGGTTTCGCGCTGCATCAGGTCACCGACCAGTTCGTCGGCGAGCTGCTCGATATTGCCCGCGACCTTGCGCACATACTTGGGCCGCAACGCATCGTCGAGGACCTTGCGCACGGCGCGGTGCCGCGGCGGGTCCATCGACAGCAGCGAGCCGTCGGACAGTTCGTTGGCCGTCGGGTTCATCGCGATGCCCTGGGCGGAACTGAACCCTTCCCAATCCACGAGCGCCGTGCGCACCTGGTCGTACCGGAACAGCCCGTAGAGATCGTGTTCGGTCATCCGGACGACCGGCCCCAGGTCACGCAAGGTCTGATAGCTGGGGGCCGGATCGAGGAGGGCCTCGGTCGAGAACAGGTCCAGACCGGTCTCGACCGCCGCGCCGGAGGTCTCTGTCGTGGTCACGGCTGGTCCTTTCCGGCCAGGTCGTAGAAGCACAACCGCGGCCCGGCCTCCGGTCGCGTGTACATCCGGCGGCAGGTCAGTTCGGACTTCTCGAACACGTCGAACCAGGCGGCCCGATCGCGCGGCAGTCCCTGACCGGTCAGCACATGGATGAGGAAGAAGTCGTCGTCGTTTTCCCTGCTGTCGTAACGGATTTCGGGCTCGCCGACCAGCAGGATCTTCAGCGCGGGGAACGTCGCCGAGATCTCGTTCAACAGGTCGATGACGGCCTGCTCGCCGTGCCGGAAATGCTCGTGCAACGCGCTCATCATGCACAGCCCGTCGGCCTCGAAGCATTCCTTGGGCCAGGTCTTAGGCGCGAACGCGTCCCCGACGACGAACTTGACTCGATCGGCGACACCGGACGTGCGGGCGTGCTCGTTGGCCACCGCGACGGCATCGGCATCGATATCCAGGCCGATACCGGTCAGCGAGGGGTCGCGCAGGCAGGCGTCCACCACCAATGACCCACCACCGCAACCGATGTCGAGAATGCGCTCGACCTTCCGGCCGCGCATCGCGGTCAGCAGGGTGGGCGTGTGGAACGCGGAGAACAGGGTGTCGCAGTGCGCGCCGAGCTTACCGCCGTCGCGGATCACGTCCTTGCCGTACACCGCCTTGCCGGTGAGCAGATCGCCGGTCCGGCTGGTGACCATCCCGTACGCGTCGACGTAGACGCCGAGGCGGGCCAGCGAGACATCGGTGGTGAGGAACTCGCCGAGCCGGGTCAGGAAGAACTCCTCGCCCCGGGTCTCGAGAATGCCCCGATTGACCAGGTACCGGAGAAAGCCGGGCCCCATCTCGGGATCTATCCCGGCCAGCAGCCCGCCGGCGGGGCTGCGCGGTCCGGACTTCAGCCGCTCCAGCAGCGGAGTATCGGCGATCGCCCGCACCGCGTGGCAGACGTGCATCGCGCTGATCATCTCGGGCAGGTCGGACAGGGTGAACGCCTGCCATTCCCGGCGCTGCTGCTCATCGGTGAGTTCGATGATCTCCGGACGATATTCGGTGGTCGTCATCGTTGTTCCTTTCGAAGATGGTGTCGTCCAGCGCTATTCGGCTACGGCGTAGGCGTGCCGCTTGCGCGGGCTCGCGGCCGCGCGGACGAACTCGTGGTCCTCGGTGAACCCGGTCGCGCAGACCCGGCCCAGCGAGTACGCGGGGACGAGTTCCACCTCGTGGCCGCGCTGTTCCAGCTGCTGGACGACCGCCGGATCACAGGTCTCCTCGGCGACCAGGACGCCGGGCCGGTGCGCGTGCGGGGTGAACGACGCGGGCACCTGATCGGTATGGAAGGCGGTGGTTTCGGTGGCGGTCTGGAAGTCGAGGCCGAAGTCGACGACGTTGAGGAAGAACTGCAACGTCCACTGGTCCTGCCGGTCGCCGCCCGGCGTGCCGAAGGCGACATACGGGCGGCCGTCGCGCAGCACGACCGTCGGGCTGAGCGTGGTCCGCGGCCGCTTGCCGGGCGCCAGCGAGTTCGGATGATCGGGGGTGAGGTAACCGCACTGACCGCGGGTGCCCAGCGAGAAGCCGAGACTCGCGATGGTCGGCGAACTCTTCAGCCAGCCGCCGCTGGGCGTCGCGGCGACCATGTTGCCGTGCCGATCGACCGCGGTGACGGTGACGGTGTCGCCCTTCGTCGTGGTCTCCTGCAAGATCGTCGGTAATCCGTTGCGCAGCTGCGACATCCACTCGGTCTCGGCCTCCGGGTAGTCCGGCACCGATCGTTCTGGAATGAACGAGGTACGACCGCCGGGCGCACCCGGTCGCAGCTCCAGCGCGGCCCGCGGACCGACCAGCGCCCGCCGTTCCCGGCTGTACTCCTCGTTGAGCAGGCCGGCCAGGGGCACGCCGCTGAATGCCGGATCCCCGTACCACGCTTCACGATCGGCCATCGCGAGCTTCGTGCACTCCGTCACGGTATGCAGATAGTCGGCACTGCCCAGGCCCATCTTCGCCAGATCGAATCCGTCCAACAGAGCGATCTGCTGGAGGAACACCGGCCCCTGCGACCACGGCCCCGGCTTGAACACCTGGTGCGCACCGTAGTTGTAGCTCGGTGCGGTCTCGACCGTGGCCTGCCAGCCGGCGAGGTCGTCGGCGGTCAGCAGTCCGCTGTGCCGCCTGCCGGTGGAATCCAGCATCGGACCCGACGCGAGGAACTCCGAGATCTCCTCCGCCACAAAGCCTTTGTAATAGGCGTCGTGTGCGGCCTGGATCTGCGCCTCGCGATCGGCCGACGCGGACTCCGCCGCCTTGATCAGCCGCTGATAGGTGTTGGCGAGCGCCGGATTACGGAATCGGCTGCCCGCCGCCGGCGCGACGCCGCCCTTCAGATACGTCTGACCCGACCCGGTCCACTCGTCGCGGAACAGCGGAGCGAGCACCTGGATGGCCTGGGCGGTCTCGGGCAGCAGCGGAAAACCGTTGTCCGCGTAGCCGATCGCCGGTTGCAGCACCTCGGCCAGATGCATGGTCCCGAACTCCGCGAGCATCCGCATCCAGCCACCGAACGCGCCGGGCACGCAGGCGGGCAGCAGCCCCGACCCGGGGATGCCGCTCAGCCCGAGCTCGGCGAAGGTATCGATGCTGACCGCGCGCGGCATCGGGCCCTGACCGCAGATCTGCTGCACGTCACCGCTTTTCGCGCGATGCGCGACAACGGACAGGTCACCGCCGAGACCGTTGAAGTGTGGTTCCACGACCTGGAGCACGAAACCGGCGGCGACCGCGGCGTCGAAGGCGTTGCCGCCGTTGGCCAGAATGCGCATGCCCGCGGCGGAGGCGAGCCAGTGCGTACTGGACACTGCACCGGTGGTCCCGGTCAGCTCGGGCTTGGATGGAGGCATGGGGAAACTCCCTAGTCGTCTTGAAAGATCTTGAGACCCGGCGCGAGAATGGCGCTGGGGTCGTAGCGAGTCTTCGCGGCCCGGAACGCCGCCCACTTGTCGCCGTAATGCGCCCGCCAGTCCTGCGCAGTGAAACGCAGCGAGCCGATCGGATAGAGCACGGCCCCGTACTCCGCGCGCGCATGGGCGAACATGCGGTCGTTGCGATCCAGCATTTCCTCGATGAACGCCGGATCGACGCCGGGCGTCTCGGCCACCGTGTTGATGTCGAGCACGAACACCCAATCGGAGCCGTTCGCCTCGGGCACCGGCGGCAGCGGCCGGGTCAGCTGCGAGCGCCGCTGCGGATACAGCAGGCTGATCCCGAACGGCCCGATATCGCGCGCGCTGAGCTGCGCCTGGACCTCGCCGACGTACTCCTCGACCACGGAACCGGACAGCCACACGTCGTACCACGGCTTGACCAGCCGATCCCAGCCCACCTCGGCGCGCATGCCGTCGACCAAAGTGTCGATCTTGTAGGCGTAATCCAGGTAGGTGGTGTCGTCGATCAACGCCTCGGTGGTCAGGCCCTCGGTGGCGACCGCGTCGTCCGGCGGGGTGGCCGGATCGTAAAGGACTGTCGCATAGAGCCGATGGGTCGGCGCGGAATCCGGCGAGTACAGCTCGGCGTAGACGTGGTCGATGGCCGGTCGCTCGATGAGCGTGCGCACATCGCGGAAGAACTTCGCGTTGTCGGTGTACTCCAGCACGTAGGAGCGGGCGCGTTCGGTCGCGGGCACCAGGTCGAGCACGGCCTTGGTGATGACGCCGCATTGGCCGAGCCCGCCGAGGACCGCCTCGAACAGGTCGGGCTTGTGCTGCGGCGAGCAGCGCTCGATCGCGCCGGTCCCGGTGACGACCTCGAGTTCCCGCACGTGATCGACGTGCAGCCCGGTGTTCAGCGCGCCGACCAGCCCGCCGAGCCCGCCCACCGAGAGCGTGCCGCCCACGGTCAGCGAGGTGTAGCCGGTGACGGCCGGCGGCGTCAGCTTCGGTGTCCGCGCGTAGGCGGCGTTGATCAGGTCTTTCCACAGGATTCCGGCGTCGACTTCGGCGACATCCTTACCGATGGAATGGATGCGGTTGAGGTACTTGTTCTCGATCACCAGGCCGTCGGTGAGACCCTGGCCGAGCGTGGTGTGCGCCGCGCCCCGGGTCGACACGCTGACGTCGTGCGCGCGGCAGAAGCGGATCATCGCGGCGATGTCCTCCGCCGAGCGCGGACGCAGGACCGCGGCGGGCTTGTGGTTGGTGATATTGCCCAGATCGGTGGCGACCGCGGCGCGCGACTCCTCGTCGACGAGCAGCTCACCCTCCAGCGCGGGCGCGGTAGCGAACGACAGTCCCGCGTTCTCGCCGGTGACCCACGTGCGTTCGAGCGGATCGAAACCGACTATCGCGGACTGTATGGTGCCGGCGCTGAATTCAGGCACGGCAAACTCCTTTCGACGCAATGGTTTCGGCCGATGGCAAGCACGATGGCTGCGGCCGATTTCCACTACATCGAACATATCCGGACGGCTATGTCCGGCACATCCAGAGAATCCTCAAGTTACTGTCAAATGCTCTTGAAGCGATATGACAGCGCAGGTTACGGCGAAATCGGCGCGGGCTGCGCGGCCATATGGATCGCCTCGGCGACTTTGCCGCACAGTTCGGCGAAAATTGCTTGCTCGGCCGGCGTGAGCACGGACTCGGCGATGGTGGCGTTGTCCCGCCTGCATTCGGCTGCGCGGTCGAGGAATTCGCGTCCGATCGCGGTGAGCGAGGTGGTCTGCTCGCGCCGGTCGGTGCCGAGCGCCGCCTGTTCCACCAGGTCCTGATCCTTCAGCACGCGCAGTGCTTTGGACATGGTCGGGCGCGAGACGCTCAGTGCGTCGCTCAGCGCCGACGGCGTCATCGGCCCACGCAGACGCAGCATTTCGAGCACGTCGTACTGCTGCCAGGTCACCCGCTCGGGGGTCGTCCGGGTGCGGCGCGCCACCAGCACACAGGTCAGGTGGGCCAGCGCGTTCTCTATCCCGTCCTGCCAGTCGAGTACCTGGCTGTGGTCGTTTTCGTCGACAGGCACTGGTCTCTCCTCACCCGGTCGTGGACTTGATTTCCCGTCGGAAACTAGTTTACAGTAATTAGTGCTACACCAACTCGTACTCTGTCATACAGGAGGAGTGGTTATGAGCACCTCGGGTACACACCCGACAACCGTGGGGTGGTTCGAAATCGCCGCCACCGATCCCGACCTCGGTAAGCAGTTCTACCAGGGGATATTCGACTGGCAATTCACCTCGTTCGGCCCCGGTTATTACACGATCACCGCACCCGGCGCGTCGGCGAGCATGGGCGCATTGCGCCGCGGCAGCGAGGACGCGCTGTGGATCAGTGTCGTATGCGACGACATCGGCGCGACGATTCCGCGCCTGGAAACATTGGGCGCCAAGGTTTTCGAGGATCCCGCGCGGACCGCCGCGGGCGATCTGCATGCGGTGATCACCGATGTGCAGGGGAACAAAATCGGACTGTTCGAACCCGCTGCGCGCGAGCAGGCGCGGCCGGCCCCGGTGCCGAACGGGACGGCGTGGTTCGAAATCGGCACAACGGATTTCGAGGCCACCCGGACATTCTATGAACACGCTTTCGGCTGGACCTACGCACGCGACGAGGCTGCCGAAGGGGCGGTCTACTACAGCGTGCACGCGGGCGGCGCCGAGGCGCCGATCGGCGGGACGATGGACGTCACCGCCCTGCCGAATCCGGCCGACTACGCGATACCGGGGCTGCTCGTCACCGACGTCGCCGACCTGCTCACCCGCGTCGAACACGCAGGCGGACAACGGCTTATGGACCCGTTCTCCGACGCGACCGGCCTGATCATCGGACAGTTCACCGACCCGTTCGGCAACCGGTGGACCGCGTTCGCCCAGCCGTGAGGGGTGCCATGCCGTTCGCCGTATATGTGTTGGGCCTGGGCGTCTTCTGCCTCAACACCACCGAAATCATGGTCGCTGGGCTGATTCCCGGCATGTCGAGCGACCTCGGTGTCTCCATCGCCGCCATCGGCTACCTCGTCTCGATCTTCGCCTTCGGCATGGTCGTCGGCGGGCCGGCCCTGATTGTCGGCCTGTCGAAGGTGCCGCAGAAGAAGTCGCTGATCTGGCTGCTCGTGGTGTTCGTGGTCGGGCAGACGATCGGCGCTCTGGCGCAAGACTATTGGGTGCTGGTGATCGCCCGGGTGGTGACCGCGCTGGCCGCCTCGGCGTTCTTCGGCGTCGGCGCCGCGGTCTGCGTGCGTCTCGTCGGCGCCGAACGGCGCGGACGCGCCATGTCGGTGCTGTACGGCGGCATGATGGTCGCTCAGGTCGTCGGCCTGCCGCTGGCCACCTTCATCGAGCAGCACTTCGGTTGGCGGGCCAGCTTCTGGCTGGTCGACGCGCTGGCGGTGGTGTGCATCGCCGCGGTCGTGGCGCTGGTCCCGTCCGGCGGCAATACCCAGACCATGGACTTCCGATCGGAGGTCCCGGCCTTCCGGAACCTGCGGCTGTGGGGCGCGTACGCGACCAATGCCCTGGTCATCGGCTCGGTCGTGGCCGGATTCACCTATCTGTCACCGATTTTCACCGATGCCACGCACTTCGCGCCGGCCACGGTGCCACTGTTGTTCGCCGTGTACGGGATCGCCACCGTGGTGGGCAATGCCGTCGTCGGCCGGTTCGCGGACCGGTACACGCGGCCGATCCTGTTCGCGGGCTTGATCGCATTGATGCTGGTACTCGCGGGTTTCGCGCTGTGCGTCGAGTACAAAGCGCCGACGATCGCCGCCACCGTACTGCTCGGCCTGATCGGCCTGCCGCTCAACCCGGCCATGGCGGCCAGGGTGATGTCGGTGTCCAACGAGGGTGCACTGGTCAACACCGTCAACGGGTCCGCCATCAACATCGGTGTCGTCATCGGCCCGTGGCTCGGCGGCATCGGGATCAGCGCCGGGCTCGGCCTCACCGCGCCGCTCTGGATCGGCGCCGCCATGGCGCTGGGCGGACTGCTGACGCTGATACCTGATCTGCTGCAACGCAATCAGGCCCCTGCGCAGACGGCGATGCAGCCGGTTCGCGCCGAGGAAGCCGGACAGAGCTCGTAGCCGCCGTCAATTCAGTTGCGGCGTATTATGTTTCATAGCTGAACCGGCCAGTTGGGCGGCGTCGCAGTGTGCGCGCCGCCCAATTGAACTCGAATCATCCAGCGCGCCGGAGTAACCGGTTTCGAGCGCATTAAACCCCTGCTGGTCAAAGGTTTTCGACAAGTGCCGACAACTGTTGTCTGACAGCGATTTAAGAGTTTCTTGAACCCCATTTGATTGCCCCTGACCTCGCTCTCCGTCGAGTATGGAAGGTGCTGGGACATTCCCTCCCACAGCGGTGAGGGACCCGCCATGAGCACATTCGCGACGGAAAGGCATCCGATGCACGGGCTTGACATCGCGCCGAGATTTCACCACCTCGCCATTCAGACCGACGACGTGGACGCCACGATCCGGTGGTACCAGGAATTCCTCGGCGCCACGGTGGAATGGAAGCTCGACAGCTTCTCGCCACTCACTCTCGAGCGACTGCCGGGAATCGAGAAGCTGGTCGAGCTGAAAACGGGGGACGTGCGATTCCACGTCTTCGACCGGGCCGCGCACACGCAGGGCGCCCCGGACCCGCTCGGCTACCAATATCAACACGTCGGTATCACCGTGGACCGGCCGGAAGACCTTGTCGCACTTCGGGAGCAGTGGCTGAAGGCGCGAGCGTCCACCGACCTGCACTGGGCCAGAGACGAGGCGCCGTCCGACATCGTGACCGACGCGGACGGCATGCAGAGCCTGTACGTGGTCGATCCGAACGGCCTCGAAATGGAATTCCTCTACTTTCCTGGAGCAGGGTCGTGAGTCGTAACGGACATGAGTCGAAGGGCCGCCGGCCGCCCGCATTGCAGCCCCACGTGCTGTTCATGCCGCCGCTGGGCGACGGCTTCGAGGGATCAGCGGACGCGGACAACGATGCCGCGGCCGCCGACCGGGAAATGCTGGACTACAAGGTATTCGGCGCGCAGCCGGTCGAAGCGGAACGGCTGTTCTGGTACCGCTGGATAGCCGGTCACCAGATTTCGTTCCTGATGTGGCGGGCCATGTGCGACGTGGTGTGGCTGCACGCCGACGAGGACGCCGAGAAGCCCGGCGAGCGCGAGCTCGACCTGCTGTCCGCCTGCGTCGACGGGTACAGCGCGATGCTGCTCTACTCCTCGACCGTTCCGCGGGAGCACTATCACGCCGATATCCGGGCGCGAATGGCGTTGCAGCACCCCGCATTCAGCGGCACCTGGGCGCCGGACTATCGACCGGTGCGCCGGATCTTCCGCGGCAAGATGCCCTGGCAGGACGATCCGGCGTGCGCCGCGCTCGACGCGGCCGTCGCCCGCAACGAGGCGACGCACAGTCACATCGCCGATCATCTGGTGCCGGACGGTCATTCGCTGTTGCAGAAATCCGCCGGCGCACCCGGCGTCAGCGTCTCCCGGGAGAAGGAAGACCTCTACGACAACTTCTTCCTGACCGTCCGGCGCCCGGTCAGCCACGCCGAATTCGCGGCCCAGCTCGATGCCCGGATCGCGGATCTCACCGCGGACCTGCGGCACAACGGCCTCTACCCCGACGTCGACGGCCACCATCACCCGGTCGTCACCGCGGAGTCCGACGCGGTGATGCGACCGCTGGTCGCCGACATCCTGCACGTGCTGGATCGGGCGGCCCGGCTGGTATCGGACATGCGACTCGAGGAGGCGCGCCGATGAAGCACGGCATTGTCCTACTGCCCGAGCACGAGTGGAAGGTCGCCGCCGACCGGTGGCGCGCCGCCGAACAGCTCGGCTACCAGCACGCCTGGACCTACGACCACCTGATGTGGCGCTGGCTCGCGGATCGCCCGTGGTACGGCTCGATTCCGACGCTCACGGCCGCGGCCACCGTCACCAGTTCCATCGGCCTCGGCGTGCTCGTGGCCACCCCGAACTTCCGCAACCCGGTCGCGCTCGCCAAGGAACTCGTGACCGTCGACGACATCGCGAACGGCCGGCTGATCTGCGGACTCGGCTCCGGCGCACCGGGATTCGATGTGAGCATCCTCGGTGGGCCGGACCTCGGCCCGCGCGAGCGCGCCGATCGATTCGAGGCGTTCGTCGAACTCCTCGACACCGTGCTCGCCCGAGGCTCCGTGACAAAGGTGTCACGCTGGTACACCGCGGCGGGCGTCGACTTCCATCCGCGCGCCGGCGACGCGCCGCGCCTGCCCTTCGCCGTGGCCGCGACCGGCCCGCGGGGCATGGCGCTGGCCGCCCGGTTCGCGCGGTACTGGGTCACGTCCGGACCGCCCAACGACTTCCGCATGCGGCCGCTGCGCGAGGTCGTGCCCATGGTGCGAGACCAGGTGCGCGGCATCGACGCCGCGTGCGAGCGGGCGGGCCGGGACCCGGCCACCCTGGGCAAGCTGTTCGTCGCAGACGCGGCGGTGGGCGGGATCACCGGTTCGCTGGCCGCCTACGAGGACGCCGCGGGCGAGCTCGAAGCGGCCGGCATCACCGATCTGGTCGTGCACTGGCCGCGCCTCGATCAGCCGTATCAGGGCGACGAACAGGTCGTCATCGATTTCGCCGAGAAGCATTTGGGAGGCGAGTGATGCGAGTACTACGCGTGGACATGTTCGGCGCGGCGCCCGGCCGGGGGAGCACCTTGGATGTGCTGATCCCCGCGGGCCGGTGCGACGACGGCGTGGTGGCGGAGGCCGCCGAGTATGCGCGCCAAGGCAATTCGGACGAGAGCGCCCTGGTGAGCGAATGCTCCCCGGCGCAACAGACTTTCGGGTCGCGAATCTTCAACACCGATGGTGAGACGCCGTTCGGCACGCATTCGCTGGCCGGGGTGGCCGCCTGCCTGGTCGGCACCGGTCAGCTGGCGCCGGGCGACGTCGGCCGGAAGGCCGAGGTCGGCTGCCAATGGTTGTGGACCGACGGCCGCGACGTACGGGTGCCGTTCGACGGACCCGTTGTGCACGAACCGATTCCGCACGACCCGGCGTTGTTCGGCTGGCGCCGGGGAACCTCGCACGCCGGTGGCGTCGGGCGGGCCTTCAACCTCGTTCGAGTCACCGAGGATCCGCGTTCCCTGCCGGTCCCGGACCTCGACCGGATGCGGGAGCTGGGTCTCACGGACCTCACTGCGTATCGCTGGGACCCGGATCGCCAGGAGGTGCTCGCCCGTGTGTTCGCGCCCGGGTTCGGCATCCCGGAGGACGCCGGCTGTCTGCCCGCGGCCGCCGCGCTCGGACTCACCGGGCTCGGCTTGACCGCGGACGGCCGGTCGCCGGTGACGGTTCGCCAGGTGACCGGAGACGGTCGCGAGTCCGTCTTCGGCTGCACCGGTGCGAGCCACGGCGACACCGCGAGCGTGCGGATCACCGGCCAGGTGTGGGTCCCCGCGATCGACGACGAGCAGAAAGTGAGTGAGGGATGAGCATTCGGTCGGAATCCGGAGCAACCATGCCGGCGCTCGATGAGGCCAGGCGCCGGGACGATCTCGATCCGCTGGCCCAGTACGCGCGCCAGTTCGCCACCGAGGGCTCCATCCACCTCAACGGGAACTCCCTCGGCCCGCCTCGCGGCAACCTCGCCGCCGAACTCGACCGCGTCGTGTCCGGCCAGTGGGCGCCGCGCCAGGTGCAGGCCTGGTTCCAGGACGGGTGGCTCGAGCTGCCCCGCACGGTCGGCGACAAGCTGGGCACGTTGCTCGGCGCCGGGCCGGGGCAGGTGCTGGTGGCCGGCGAGACCACCTCGACCACGCTGTTCAACGCGCTGACCGCCGCTTGCCGGCTGCGGCCAGACCGCCCGGTGCTGCTGATCGAGGCCGAGTCGTTCCCGACCGACCTCTACATCGCGAATTCGGTGGCCCGGCTCCTGGACCGCGAGCTCGTGGTCGAGTCGCGGGCCGGCTTCGATGAATACTTGCGGGACAACGGCACTCAGGTGGCGGCGGCGCTCGCCGCACCCGTGGACTTCCGCACGGGGGAGCGGCGCGAGATCCGCCCGATCACCGCGCTGTGTCACGCGGTAGGGGCCGTGTCGGTGTGGGATCTCAGCCACGCCACCGGCGTGCTGCCGGTCGATCTCGACGCGAATGCGGTCGACCTGGCCGTCGGGTGCGGGTACAAGTACCTCGGCGGTGGCCCGGGCGCACCGGCTTTCACCTACGTCCCCACCAGACTCCAATCGACCGTGGACTTTCCGCTGGCCGGCTGGCACGGGCACGCCAAGCCGTTCGCGATGACGCAGACGTTCATCCCGGCCGACGACATCGATCGGGCCCGCACCGGCACGCCGCCGCTGCTGAGCCTGGTCGGGCTGAATCATGCGCTCGCCCCGTTGGTCGAGGTCGGGATCCACGAATTGCACCGGCGTTCCCGGGATCTCGGCGAGTTCTTCCTCGAGTGCCTCGACGGCAGCCGCCCGGAGTTGCTGGATCAGCTCGCCTCCCCGCGCGACGCGGACCGCCGCGGTGGTCATCTCGCGTTGCGAATTCCGCAGGCGGACAAGGTCGAAAGCGCGCTCGCGGACAGCGGCGTGCTGGTCGACGCCCGCCCACCGGACCTGATCCGCTTCGCCTTCGCGCCGCTGTACGTGACGCACGAACAGGTGTCGCGGGCGGCCGACGCACTGTGCCGTGCCGTGGAGGGAGGGCGATGACCCGCGCACCCGAATATGTTGCGCCCGAGTACGTGACCTACGCGCACATGGACGAACTGCACGAGTTGCAGGTCCCGCGCAGCGAGGCCCGCGGCGAGCTGAACTTCATCCTGATCAGTCACGTGAAGGAGCTGCTGTTCCGCGCGGTGATCGACGATCTCGACACCGCCCGCCGCGCCTTGGCCCGCGACGACGTCGCCGGCACCTGCCTGGCGCTGGCCCGGGCGACCCGCACCCAGCGGGTGCTGGTGGCCTGCTGGGAGTCGATGAACGGCATGTCGGTCGACGAATTCGTGGCGTTCCGGGAGGTGCTCAACGACGCCTCCGGCACCCAGTCCTTCGCCTACCGTGCCCTGGAGTTCGTGATGGGCAACCGGCCGCGGCGGCAGGTGGAGGCGGCGATGCGGGACGGGCACGCGATGCTGCGAGCCGAACTGCTGGAGCCGTCGTTGTACGACGCGGTGCTGCAACATCTTGCCCGGCAAGGATTTTCGGTTCCCATCGAGTGTCTCGAGAAGCCGTCGGCGCAACAGCACGAGGCCGATCCGCTGGTCGAGGACGTGTGGCTGGAGATCTATCGGCACCCGGACCGGCATCCCGACGCGCACCGGCTGGCGGAGGCCCTGCTGGAGGTCGCGTACCAGTTCTCGCACTGGCGGGCCACCCACCTGCTCGTGGTCGAGCGGATGCTCGGCGGCAAGAGCGGGACGGCCGGCACCGACGGGGCACCGTGGCTCCGCGCCATCAACGAACACCGCTTCTTCCCGGAACTGTGGACCTTCCGCACCCGGCTCTAGACGCGCAGACCTCAGACAAATACCCCGACTGCTGGAGGAACACGATCACGATGACGGAAATGAAGACCGAGCTGACGAAACCGGTCGACCTCACCTCGCTTGTCCCGGTGTTGTTCGGATTCGCTGCTTTTCAGCAGCTGCGCGCGGCCTCGGAATTGCAATTGTTCGAATACCTCGACCTGAACGGCCCGTCCACCAGCGACCAGGCCGCCGAGGGGCTGGGGCTGCCCGCCAAATCCGCGCGTCAGCTGCTGCTCGGCACCACCTCGCTCGGCCTGACCGACCGTGCGGGCGACGAGTACACGCTGAGCGCGATGCTGCACGACGCGATGGCCGACGGCACTTGGCCGCTCATCCGCAACATCATCGACTTCCAGCAGCGGCTGACCTACCTGCCCGCGAAGGAATACGCCGAGTCGCTGCGGACCGGCAAGAACCTGGGTCTCAAGCACCTGCCCGGCAAGGGAAACGACCTCTACACCCGGCTCGAGCAGACGCCGGAATTGGAGGCGCTGTTCTTCCGCGGCATGCATTCCTGGTCGGAGCTGTCCAATCCGGTGCTGCTGCACCAGGTCGACTACAGCACCGTGACCAAGATTCTGGATGTCGGCGGCGGCGACGCGGTGAATGCGATCGCGCTCGCCCAGGCGCATCCGCACTTGAAGATCACGGTGTTCGATCTCGAGGGCGCCGTCGAGGTGGCCGGCGACAATATCGCGGCCGCCGGGCTCGGTGATCGGATCGACGTCGTGGCCGGCAATATGTTCGGCGATCCGCTGCCGCGCGGATATGACGCCGCGCTGTTCGCGCATCAGTTCGTGATCTGGTCGCCGGAGCAGAATCGGGCGCTGCTCGAGCGGGCGCACGCGGCGCTGCCGCCGGGCGGCCGGGTGATCGTGTTCAACGCGTTCGCCGACGACGACGGGCGCGGCCCGCTCTACACCGCGCTGGACAACGTCTACTTCGCCACGTTGCCGTCCGAGGAGTCGACCATCTATCCGTGGCGTGAGCACGAAGAGTGGCTCGTCGCTGCGGGATTCGGCGACATCAAGCGGATTCGCAACGAGGGCTGGACGCCGCACGGAGTCATCGAAGGGCGCAAGTCCGATGAGTGAGCCCACCCTGCTGGACCGCGAGTACTCGCCGAGTTCGGTCGCGCGGCACATGGACGGGTCGCTGCGGCGGTACCGGACGCTCAGCGACGCCGCCCGGTCCGAGCTGGACGTGCACATCGCCGTGCCGTACGGCGAGGGCCACGGCGAGCGCTGTCACGTGTTTCCCGCTGTGCCGCAAGGCACTCGGGGACCGCGGACGCCGGCGCTGGTGTTCGTGCACGGCGGGCACTGGCAGGAGTCCGGCATCGACGACGCCTGCTTCGCCGCCGAGCACGCGGTGGCGCACGGATGTGCCTATGTCGCCGTGGGTTACGGGCTCGCGCCGGATCGCACGGTACCCGGCATGATCGGCTCGGTGGTCCGGGCGCTCGACTGGCTGGTCACCACCGGGCCGATGCTCGGGATCGATCCGGAGCAGCTGCACGTGGCCGGTAGCAGCGCGGGCGCGCATCTGCTCGCCGCGGCGCTGACCGGTGAGGATGCGCCCCGAGTGCGCACCGCGTGCCTGCTCAGCGGCCTGTACGACCTCACCGAGATCCCGGAAACCTACGTCAACGACGCCGTCCGGTTGACCCCCGAACTCGCCCGCGAATGCAGCCCGCTGCGGATGCCGGCGCCGCGTTGTGACTCGGTCCTGCTCGCCGCCGGACGACACGAGACCCGTACCTATCTGCATCAGCATGCGGCATACGCGGAACATCTTGCCGCGCAGTCGGTCCCGGTGAGCGCGCAGATCGTGCCCGAGCGGGACCACTTCGACCTGCCGCTGGATCTGGCCGACCCGTCGACCCCGTTCGGCCGGACCAGTCTGCGGCACCTCGGCCTGGCGCCGCGCCGCCGAGGCGCATCAACACCGGAAGGAACGGTGACATCAGCGCGATGAAACCCACACTGACCGCCCCGGAGTCCGCCAGCACGGGCTCGGCCGAGGGCGCGACCACCGAGACCATCGTCGACGCGTTCGTGCGTGCGGCGCGCGAATATGCCGACCGGGAGGCGATTTCCGACGGCGACACCACGCTGACCTATGCCGAACTGGACAACGTCAGCAGCCAGATCGCGCGGGCGTTGCGTGATCGTGGACTGACGCCGGGGGCGCGGGTGGGGGTGCAGCTCGAGCGCAGCCTGGCCACGTATCAGGTGTTCCTCGGCATTCTCAAGGCCGGGCTCGTGGTGGTGCCGTTCAATCCGGTCCATCCGGCCGAGCACAAGTCGCGGATGTATCAGGTCGCTGAGCCGGTGCTTACCGTGACGGACTCCGCTGCGGCAGAAGGGTTTCCGGAGGATTCATGTCTGCCGGTCAGTGCTCTGCTGGCGGCTGCCGAGTCGTTGTCCACCGAATCCGGACCGTCTGCGGTCACGGCGGCGGCACCGGCGTTCATCCTGTTCACGTCCGGTTCGACCGGAGTACCCAAAGGCGTCGTGATCGCGCATCGCGGAATCGCCCGGGTCTCGCAGCATCTCGTCGGCTTCACCCCTGGCCCGGAGGATCGGTTCCTGCAACTCGCGCAGCCCGCGTTCGCGGCGTCGACCACCGACATCTGGACCTGCCTGCTGCGTGGTGGCCGGCTGACCATCGCGCCGCAGGAGATGCCGCCGCTCGGTGAGCTGGCGAGAGTGATCGCGCGCGAGCGGATCACCGTGCTGAACCTCTCGGTCGGACTGTTCAATTTGCTCGTCGAGCATCATTCCGAGGACCTCACACACGTCCGGACGGTGATCGTCAGCGGTGACTTCCCGTCCGCGTCGCACCTCCAGCGCGCGCTGGCGGTTATCGACGGCGACGTGTTCAACGCGTTCGGCTGCACGGAGAACTCCGCGCTGACCGCGGTCCACAAGATCACCCAGGCGGACCTGTCCGATGCCGAGATTCCGGTCGGCAGGCCGATGCCGACCGTCGAGATGTCGGTACGTGACGAGCATTTGGAACAGTGCCGGCCCGACCGGATCGGCGAGCTGTGCATCGCCGGGGACGGTGTGGCGCTCGGCTATCTCGGCGATCCGGAGCAGACCGAGCGGAAGTTCGTCCGGCACGACGGGCACCGGCTGCTGCGCACCGGCGATCTGGCCAAGCTGACCACCGACGGGGAGATCGTGCTCGCCGGGCGGACCGACCAGATGGTGAAGGTGCGCGGATTCCGGGTGGAGCCACGGCATGTCGAGGTGACCGCGGAGGCGTTCCCCGGCGTTCAGCAGGCGGTGGCGCAGGCCGTGCCGAGCGGCGGTGCGGCGGATCAGCTCGCGCTGTGGTGCGTGCCGGCGACCGGACACGAACTCGCGGAACGAGATCTGACCGAGTATCTGCGAAATCAGTTGCCCGACTACATGGTTCCGTCGATGGTCCTGGTCGTCGACGCCTTTCCACGCAACGCCAACGGCAAGATCGACCGCAAGGAACTCGGCACGCGGCTCGCGGAGCACAGCGTGGACGAGGCCCCGGAGGGCGTGGACACGAGTGTCCCCGTGCGGACCGAACCCGAGGACCGGATCGCCGCGGTCGTCCGCTCGTCGCTGGCCGACATCACCAAGACCGACGAGCTCGACCTGGATGCCGGGCTGATCGAAAGCGGTGTCACCTCACTGCAATTGATCGACCTCGGCGCCCGGCTCGAGGACCTGTCGGGCGTCGAACTGGCCCCCGACGAGATTGTCGGCGCGGGCACCGTGCGCGGTGTCGCCGACCTGATCCGCACCAAGCGTGCGCGAGGCTGACATGACGGCTACCGATCAACACACATCGAACGGCGCAGAACGCCGGCCGGCGTCCCCGGCCCAGCCCGGTCTGTGGTTCGACAGCATCTACGGCGCGGATCCGACGGCGTACAACCAGCCACTGGTGCTGCGGTTGGGCATTCAGCTCGAGCACCGCCACCTCGTCGAGGCGCTGGCCGTGGTGCACCGGGACCATGCCGCGCTGCGCACCACCTTCGATCTGGACGCCGACGGCGAGCTGCGCCAAGTGGTGCACCGCGAGCTGGCGCCGGAGATCGACGTGCGCGACCATCCCGGTGGTGACCTCGATGCGTGGGTGACCGAACAGGTGGCCGAGATCGCCGGGGTCGCTTTCGATCTGCGCGCGGGTCCGCTCGCCCGGGTCCGGCATCTGCGGTTCGGCGACGCGGGCGACAGCGTGCTGGTGTTCAACATTCACCACACCGTCTTCGACGGCATGTCCTGGAAGCCGTACCTCACCCAGGTGGAAGCGGCCTACACCGCGGTGGGGCGCGGTGCCGAGCCGCCGCGGGAAGACCGCCGCCAGGCCATCGAGGCCTACGCGCGCTGGGCCGAGCTGTCCGCCGATCCCGAAACGCTGCGGTTCTGGCGGGACAAGCTCGCCGACGCCCCGGCGGCCGCACCGCTCGGCCTGCCCGCCGAGGGGCCCGCCCGGCACGTGACCCGGCAGTCGGTGCTCGATGCCGAGATGTCGGCGCGGGTGCGCGAGTTCTGCGCCGCCGAGGGCGTCACCACCAGCATGTTCTTCGTCGCCCTCAGCTTCGTGATGCTGCACCGGCAGACCGGCCAGGACCATGTCCTGCTCGGCATTCCGGTGTCAGTGCGCGGCGCGGGTGACGCGGAGGTGCTTGCCCACCTCACCAATACCGTTGTGCTGCAACACCGGCTGGCGGACGGAACCACCGCACGGGACGTGCTGCGGGCGGCGAAACAGGAGGTCCTGGAAGGGCTCCGGCATCGGCACGCGCCGCTGGAGGCGGTCCTCGGCGAGCTGCGTTCGGCCGGTGGCAGCCAGGACGGGGCCCTGTTCAACGCGATGGTCACCGTAATGCCCGCCGCCGCACGTCGATTGGACCTGCCCGACTGGGGAGTGCAGACGTGGGAGCACGAGCCGGGCGGCGCCAAATACGACCTGGCGATCCTGGTGGACGAGACCTCCGACCACTTCACGCTGGTCGTCGAGCACGCGACCGCCGCGGCCGACGGCGAGAACTTCACCGACTACCTGGCGCAGCGCCTGCGCACCCTCCTGGACAGCGTGCTCACCGACTCGGACGTGCCGGTCGACGATCTGCGCTGGACCGGTGACGCGGAGCAGCGGGCGATCGCCGAGCTGTGCGCGCGCCGCAGCGATGCGCCCGAACTCGGCACCGAGCTGACCGCCGACCTGTTCACGGCGAGCGCCGACGCTGCGAGCACTGAGCCTGCGGTGACGGTGGACGGCACCGCGATCACGTACGCCGAATTGGCAACGCGCGCAGACGCGGTCGCCGCGAACCTGGCCGCCAGGGGAGTGCGCGACGGGCAGCCGGTCGCCGTGCTGATGCGGTCGAGCCTCGAGCTGATCGCGACGGTCATCGGGATCCTGCGCGCCGGCGGCAGCTACGTCACGCTCGACGCCGATCAGCCATGGGATCGACTGAACTTCACCCTGAACGACTGTGGCGCAGAGATTCTGGTGCGCGCCCCTGAGATCGACATCGCCGAGGCCTCGCTGCCGTCTGGGCTCGAGGTCATCGATGTGACCGAAATAGCCAGCGCCGACGCCTCATTCGAGGGCCGGCGGAAGGCGCCGGAGGATGCCGCGTACATCGTGTACACGTCGGGTTCCACGGGTCGTCCCAAGGGCGTTCGGCTGCCGGAGATCACGCTGGCCAACCTCGTGCACAACCAGGCTCGCTTCACCTCGGATCTGAAGATGCGCACGTTGCAGTACATGCCGCCGGCCTTCGACGTCTTCGCCATCGAGGTCTTCGGAACCTTGTGCAACGGCGGCACTTTGGTGATCCCGCCGGTTGCCGCCCGCACCGACTTCGAGGCGCTGGCCACACTCTTCGCTGAAGAGCGGGTCGAGCGGGCGTACCTGCCGTACGTCACGCTCCGCGAGCTGGCCGCAGTGCTGCGCTCGTCCACGGTGGAACTGCCGGACCTGCGCGAGGTGTACGTCACCGGCGAACGCCTGGTGATCACCGGCGACGTGCGGGCGATGTTCCGCCGAAATCCGGAGGCCCGGCTGATCAACGCCTACGGCCCGTCCGAGGCGCATCTGTGCAGCTGGGACCAGCTTCCGGCCGACACCGAGGAATGGCCGACCATTCCGTCGATCGGCCGCGTGGTCGCCGGCGTCGACGCGTACGTGCTCGACACGGACTCGACCGGCGTGGACCGGCAGGTGCCGTTCGGCGTCGAGGGCGAACTCTGCGTCGCGGGACCGGTCGTGTCGCCAGGCTACATCGGGCTGCCGGACAAGACCCGCGAGGCCATGGTCCCCGATCCGTTTGTCGACGGCCAGCTGATGTACCGCACCGGCGATGTGGTCGTGCTCGCCCCGGACGGGCGCCTGCACTACCGCGGCCGCAAGGACGATCAGGTCAAGATCCGCGGCTACCGCGTCGAACCCGGCGAGGTCGAGGCCGCGCTGGAGCGGGAGCTGGACGTGGACGCTGCCGCCGTGATCGTCGTGTCCGAGGGTGGCGACCGCGCGCTGCAAGCTTTCGTGCAGGGCGCGGCGGAACCGCCTACGAACTGGCGCGATCGGCTCGGCGCGGTGCTGCCCGGATACATGATCCCGCGGCAGGTCACCCGCCTCGACACCATCCCGGTGACGCCGAACGGCAAGACCGATCGCCGGGCGCTGGCAGCGCTGCCCGTCGAGTCGACGGCCGGCGACACCGATCATTCCGAGGTCGCCTGGACAGACTCGGAGCAGACGATGGCCGAGCTGTGGGGCGAGGTGCTCGGCCGCCGCCCGGCGACACCGGACGACGACTTCTTCGTCCTCGGCGGCCATTCGCTGCTCGCCGCCCGCCTGCACCGGCAGGTCAAACAGCACTTCCACACCGATGTAGCGCTGTCGACGCTGCTGAGCACGCCCACCCCGCGCGGCATGACGAAGAGCCTCGCCGACCGCTATGCCGCTGCCGCACCGGACCTTTCCACGGACGCCGAACTGCACGATCTCGTCGTGGGGGAGCGGCGCGAGCCCGAGCATGGCACGGTATTCCTCACCGGCGCAACGGGTTTCCTCGGCAGCCACCTGCTCGACGAACTGCTCCGCACCGAACAGCGGGTGCGCTGTCTGGTCCGCGCGGACACCGTCGCGGACGGCCGCGACCGCCTGCGCCGCACCTTCCGCAAGTTCGCGCTCGACCCCTCCGGACTCGACGAGGTGGACGTCTGCCTCGGCGATCTCGACCAGCCGCGGTTCGGTCTGGGCGACGACTACGACACCGTGGCCCGCGACGTGACCGAGGTCTATCACGCTGCGGCACATATCAATTTCGTGGTTCCGTATCACACGGTCAAGCGCACGAACGTCGACGGACTGCGGCACCTGCTCGACTTCTGCGGGATCAATCGCACTCCGCTGCGCCTGATCTCGACGCTCGGCGTCTTCCCGCCCGACTCGACCTCCGGTCAGGTCGGCGAGGACACGGTGCCGGGCGACCCCGGGTCCCTGGGCATCGGATACTCGCAAAGTAAGTGGGTCGCAGAGCAACTCGCGTTCCGGGCGCGGGCGGCCGGGCTGCCGGTCACCGTGCACCGCGTGGGCCGCATCGCCGGCCATCGCCGGACCGGCGCGTGCCGGCACGATGACTTCTTCTGGTTGCAGATGAAGGGTTTCGCGCTGCTCGGCTGCTACCCCGACGACATCGTGGAGTCGCCGGCGATCGATCTGTTGCCGGTGGACTACGTGGCGCGGGCCATCATCCGCCTCTCGGAAGGCAAGCCGGACAACGAGAATTGGCATCTCTACCACCCCGACGGACTCGACTGGCCGACCATCCTCGAAGCCATTCGCGCCGAAGGTTACGCGACGGAATCGGCCACCGGATCAGTCTGGATGGCCGCCCTGGAACGCGAGACCGCCGAGAACGACGACGAACGGCGCGGCCTCGGCCCGCTGGTGCCGCTCATGCGTGAGGGCGTGATGCGTCTCGGCGCGCACTCGTTCGACAACGAGAAGTCCAGGCGCGCCCTCGCCGACGTGGGATGCCCGTACCCGCAGGCGAATCCGGGCTGGATCCACCGGATGTTCGAGTACTTCCGCGCCGTCGGCGCCATCGCGCCACCGCCCGAGCGAGCTCATGGAGGAGACCAGAATGACTGAACAAGCGATGCGCTCGGTAGTGATCATCGGCGCCGGACCGGTCGGCTGCGCACTGGCCACGCTGCTGCGGCGGCAGGGTCTGGAAGTGGATCTGTTCGAGCGGCAGACCGAGTCGGCGGGCACCGGGTCCGGTCACTCGTTCAACCTCACGCTCACCTCGCGCGGGCTCGACTGCCTGCCCCAATCGGTGAAACGCCGTCTCTACCTTCAGGGCTCGGTGCTGGCCAAGCGGATCATCCATCACCGCGACGGCGCGATCTCGACGCAGGCGTACGGGACGATGTACAACCACCACCTGCTGTCCATCCCGCGCGGGATCTTGCAGGACCTGCTGCGCGATCAGGCGCTGCGCGAAGGCGCCCGGATCCATTACGGGCAGCAGTGTCTCGACGTGGACACCGCGCGACCCGCTGCGCTGCTTCAGGATCGAGACGGCTCGTCGAGCTGGGTCACCGGTGATCTGCTGGTCGGCTGCGACGGCGCCAACAGCGTGGTGCGCGACGCCATCGTCGCGGCGTATCCGAAAGATGTATGGATGACGCGGGATACGATCGCGCACGGCTATGCCGAGATCACCATGGACTACGGGGACGCCGACCCGACGGGTATGCACCTGTGGCCGCGCGGTGATCATTTCCTCCAGGCCCAGCCGAACCGGGATCAGACATTCACCACCAGTCTGTTCAAGCCGACGGCGGGAGATGATGCGCTGCGGCACTTTTCGGGGCTGCCGTCCGCCGAGTCGATCAGTGAGTACTGTGCGACCGAGTTCCCGGATGTGTTCGGCCGGATGGCGGAGGTCGGCAACGAGCTCGCCAGTAGGAGTCCGGGTCAGCTCCGGATCATCAACTGCGCCCCGTATCACCATCGGCGCGCGGTGCTGGTCGGTGATGCCGCGCATGCCGTGGTCCCGTTCTACGGGCAGGGCATCAACTGTAGTTTCGAGGACGCCGCCACGCTGGCGAGTCTGCTGGAGAAGTTCCAGGCCGCGGTCCGTTCCGAGGGCGGAACCGTCAAGACGGTCGCCGAAGTCGTGGTCGATGAATACAGCGACGTTCGGGTGCGGGCGGGACACGCGCTCGCCGAGCTGTCGATGCAAAACCTGGAGGAGCTCTCCGACCATGTGAACAGCCCGCTGTTCCTGGAGCGCAAGGCGCTGGAACGGCGGCTGCACGAGCTGCGTCCCGACTTGTACACGCCGCTCTACCAATTGGTGGCGTTCACCCACATGCCCTACGACGCGGTGCAGCGGGTGCAGCAGGAGTCGAGCGCGGTGCTGGACGCATTGTGCGCGGGGCGCGACGTGCGCGCGGACCAGGACGCCATCATCGGCGAGTTCGCCGAGCAGTACGGCGACACGTTCACCCCGCAGTTGACCCCGTCGAAGCAGCGGACGGGGTGAGGACGGCAGGCTACCCGGCGGCTCCACCGGCGCGGGCCGGCTCGGCCTGCGCCGGCTTGCCGCGGGTCGCCTCGTCGTTGAAGCGGAAGCCGACGCCGTGCACGGTGACGATCCAGTCCGGCGAGCCGAGCTTCTTGCGGACGCTGCTGAGGTGGGTGTCGATGGTCCGGCTGGCCAGCGACGTCACCTCGGCGTCCACGTCGTCATACCCCCACACCCGTTGGAGCAGTTCGGCCCGGCAGAAGACCTTCTGGGGTTCGGTGGCGAGCAGCCGGAGCAGTTCGAACTCCTTGCGGGTCAACTCGATCAGCCGGTTGCCGATTCGGACCTCGCGCAGCGCCGAGTCGATCTCCAGTTGGCCGACGATGAGCGCCGGTTGGGACATCATGTGTACGCGGCGCAGTAGTCCGCGCAGGCGAGCCATCAGCTCGCGGCTGTGATACGGCTTGACGACGCAGTCGTCGCAGCCCGCCTCCAGCGCCAGGACCTGGTCCAGTTCGAAGGACGAGAAACCGATGATCGGGATGTCGCTGGCCCGGCGAATTTCCCGGCATAGAGTGAGGCCGTCGAAGTCGGTGAAATCCAGATCGATGAGCACCACGTCGAAATCAGGATAGGACGCCATGGTTTCGGCTCCCGTAGTGGTCGGCTCGGGTTCGAAACCGTGCCGTTTCAGGTCATTGATCGTATCCTCGATCCCCTCGCAGTCCGCTACGATCAACAAGCGCGGATGAAGCAAAGCGCTCCTCCCTTCTGGTGTTGCGATTCAGTTGTCGGGCTGTTTGCCGCTGATCGCGGCCCGACGTATCGAGTCGGCCGCGACGGTGCGATGTCAGTGGGCAGATAGCTCGAGCAGAACTCGAATAGACGACTCGAGTGCGTAGTTCATCGAGCCGCCGTTCGGTTCGAACGCGGTGTGTTCACCGGCGAAATGTATTCGGCCCGCTGCCGTCCGGGTGTGCTCCATGAGCTCGCTGTGGCCCACTTCCGGCAGGATGTAGGCGCCGCCGGCGTAGGGCTCGTTGTCCCAGGCCACCGAGCTGCCGAGCTCGAAGTGGGCACGGGCGCCGGGCAGCATCTGCTCCACTTCGTGCAATGCGAAATCGACCCGCTCGTCCTCGGTCATGCTCGCCGCGGCCTGCGCGGGCCAACCGGTGAGCCAGCATTCGAGGATTTTGCGCGGGCCGGGTAGTCGCGGCGTGGCGTCGCGGACGGTGCAGATCGCGGTGTCCGCGGAGAGCATCAGTTTGTCTTCCGGCCAGAACTTTTTGCGCATCTGAAGGTAGATGCGCAGCACGGAAACGTATTTGAGGGTGCGGATCGCCGAATGCTTCGCGGCCGACAGTCCGGCCATCGACAGATTGAGCCGGCGCATGCTGCTGAACGGCGCGGTGACAACGGCCCGGTCCGCGCTGATCGTCTGCAACCGGTCGCGGTCGAGGAAGGTGACCTGTGCTTCGTGCTCGCTCTGGGTGATGCGGACTACCGGGCTGCGGTAATGGATATGGTCTTTCACCTTGTCCGCGAGCGCATGGGCGAGCAGGTCGGTGCCGCCCTTGACCTTGTACCACTGGGCTCCGGCGGCGGAGAACGAGCGTGGGCTCGACTCGTAGCGGGCCCAGGCCATCGCGGAGGCGGATTCCAGTTCGCCGCCGCGCATTTCGAGGAACAGCGGTTCGATCAGGGCGATCGCGCCGGCCGACGCGCCGCGGTCGGTGAGGATCCGGCGCACCGAGATCTGGTCCAGCTCCAGCAGATTCGGCGTCGGGGTCCACTCCAGGGCCGCGACCTCCGGGCCGATGTTCTCGTTGAACTTCGTGACGTACCTGGCGAACAGATCGGCGACGGTCAGGTGCTGCTCATCCGGATGGAGACCGAGCGCCTCGGCGTGGTCGGCGACCTGGTCCGGCCGGATGCGAATGCCGTTGCGGTAGTAGCTGAAATCGGTGTCGACGAGATCGCTCGGCTCGGTCTCTAGCCCCATTTCCCTGAGATAATGCATGGTGTAATGGCACTGTTCGGTCACCGTCATCGCGCCGGCCTCCGCATGCAGGCCGTCGGAGAAAGGGTGACGGAACGTCCAGGTTCGGCCGCCCGGCCGGTCACTGGCTTCCAGAACGGTGACTTTGGTCCCTTGCTTCGCCAATTCGAATGCGGTTGCGAGACCGGACAATCCGGCGCCCACAATGATGGCGGAATCGATGTTATTCTGAGACGGGAGACCACCGTCGAAGGTATGTCGGACGTCTTCTTGTGTAAGCCCCTGCACTGCTTTCCCTCCGGTGAACTGCGCTTGATTTCCACCGGCTCAACAATGGTATTCTGAACCGAAATCATAAGACAAATCATCACGCTGACGGAAATTTAGTCATCATCGATCTTCAACCCAATGGGATGAAATTATCGTATCAAGGTGCCCGAAGGCGAGCAAACAAGTTTCAGTAGCCAGAATTTAGCTCGGCGAGGGTGGTTCACACCTCTCTGCCTGGATGGCGTTTGCTTGTCGCTGTGTGACCGTTATCACACAATGGCTCCTGTTTGGCTCGCAACTAACCGCAGGCGACTGCCGACTGAGTGGTCTCTCTGTTGGTTAATATGCCTAGTCAAATTCGGTACTGGGCATGGTATTTCGAGTTGGTCAAGCGTTCAAGTATGGACTAGGGCTAATTGTCTGCAATCGGCAAGTGGCGGATAGCCGACCGGTCGGTCTTGCATTCGTGTGATCAGATGCCAAGCGGCTGCGCGGGCGAGCAGTAGTGCGCTCTGTCGGTGATGCCGACCATCTGTGAAAAGTATTGTCGGCGTCAATCTGTCGCCCATTCGGGAAGTGGTTCGCGTGCGGCGAGCCATTGCTCGGGGATTCCGCGAATGCCGCCACGCCGTCCGATTCCCGTGTGGGCGGCCACAATTCCGCCGACGATCGCGGCCGTCGTATCGGCGTCGCCACCGGCTTCGACGCAGGCGGTAATAGCGGAGGGGTAGTCGTCGAGGAAAGTCGCGGCGGCCCACAGTGTGAATGGGATGGTGTCCTGAGCGCTGACTTCCGCGCCGTTACCCAGCTCGTAGGCGGCTTCGGCTACCGTGCGGCCCAATAGCTTTCGGGCTCTGTGGATACCGTCGGACGTGCGGCCGTCGACCAGATAGGGTTCGACTGCCTGTAGCAATTCGATTGGGGTGCAGCCATTTTCACGAGTCGCCGCCGCATGCGCGGTTGCGGCGGCGACCACCATCGCGCCGACTATCGCCTCCGGATGCCGGTGGGTGACCTCGGCGGACAGTGCGGCCTGCGCGGCCGCTCGGTCCGGGTCGCCGGCGAAGTACGCGCCGAGCGGGGCCACCCGCATCGCGGCGCCGTTGCCCCAGGAACCGCGACCCTCGAACGCGGCGCCGGCCGCATCGTGCCAGGGACGTCCGTCGCGAATCTCGTGCAGCACAACGACTGTGCCACCGCCGTAGCCACGATAGGGCTCGCAGCGATCGGCGAAGACGGCCGCGAGCGCGTCCTGGTCGATGTGCCCGCGGGCGCGGATCTCCGCGTAAACCGAACACGCCATCTCGGTGTCGTCGGTCCAGGGCCACGGGGCGGCCGGCGGTCGCCCGGCGAGTAGATCGGGTACGGACCGGCCGGGAACGAAGAACTGCGCGCCCAGCGCATCACCTACGGACAAGCCCTCGAGGCTGTCGGAAACAATATCGGATATCAGTGGCATACCCGCGCAATAATGCCGATCGCGGCGGGTGAACGCAACCTACATTCGTTTACACGCGGTTCGGGTCCGCGTTGGGCATAACGTGCGCCACGATGCACTGCTCGATATGGGTGAGCCATTCGTAGCCCTGCGTGGTGCCCGCGATCCACGCTGCGGTCGCACCGCTGAGTACGTCGCGTGGGGGCGGCGGGCCGGGATCGTCGGCCGGTTGGGGTGCGCCCTGGCGATTCGGATTATCCGCGGCGTGGCGCCCCAATTCGGGTTCGGGCGTGGGCGCGACATCGCCGAGCGGGTGTTCGTCGAGCGGCAGGTCCGGTACTGTTTCCGGCCCGCTGTCCGGTGGTGACGTGACCGGGCCGGTCGGCTCGCCCACCGTGGTGTTGTGAGCGCGGCTGGCCGTCGGCCCGCTGCTGTGCGATGCGCCTCGGTCGGCGGTGACCAGGGCGGTGAGCAGCGCGGCCGTCGATACCACGGCCAACCGCATCGGGACGTCAGGCTTTTGTGGTGCGCGGTGCTTACCCATCGGCTACTTTCCGTCGATTACCGTCGGGTTTGAGAGTTTAAGACGCGCAACCAATTCCGGCTACCAGTGTAAGTTCTTCTTCACGAAAGTTAAGCCGGCGCCGAACTCGGCACCTCGAGGGGATTATTCGGTAACGCGGCAATGTAATTCAGTAGAACACATGCCGATTCCGTAGAAGCCCAACTTTACTCGCCGGCGTCGTCTGCCGTACGCACCATTCTGGCGATCTCCCGGACGATCAGATCCGGGTCGGTGGCGGGGACGTTATGGCAGGAGTTCTCGGCCATGACGTGACGGCCGAGCGGCGATCGGTCGGCCCGGTGGGCGTGGGAGGCGATGGCCGCGGCACGCATGGCGGCGTTCATGCCTTCGCCGGCCAGCGCTCCCGAGATGACGGTGACCGGGACCGACTCATGGTCAGGTGGGTTACCGCGCCAGGTCGCCAGCTCATCCAGGAAGGTTCGCGCCTGCTGTCGTTGCGTACGAATCACGCTGGGAAGGAACGCCTCTCGCTCCATATCCCGCCGAACGTCGTCCGGCGCGGCCCGCAGTTGCCCCCGAAACAGCACCTTCATCAATCCCAACCGGGCGAGCACGCCACTCACGGCGATCGCGCCACGCTCCAGCCGCCGGAACCCGGGGCCGAACAACACGTCGGCGGCTTCGTCCGTGGGATCGATCAGTACGAGCCCGGCAATCCGATCGAGCCGCCGAGCCGCCGCCAGCCGGACGATCGGCCCACCGGCGCTATGTCCGACCAGCACGAACCGACCGGGCCCGAAATGGTCCAGCACCTCGTTCAAGTCGTCGGCCATCCGGCTCAGCGTGCGATCCGTCAAATCCGGTGCACTGCGCCCGAGCCCCGACCGGTCATACGCGACCGCCCGCGCAAACCGCGCCACTCCCGGTTGCACCATCGCCCATGACCACCGCGCCACAGCCGACCCCGCCTCGAACACGACAGTCGGTTCGGTACCGGATTGGGCGCTACCCAGCACCGTCGCGTGCAGCCGCCGCCCGTCTCGCGTCTTCACCCATTCCGACACACCCTGAGTGCGCTGCGCGATATCGGTCATGCTTCCCCCCCCAAATTCTCGGCATGGCACGACAATCGCGCCCCTCCCTGCCCTGACCCGCGAATCCAATTCCCGGCGAGTGAACTCCACACACTCGCTGAGATTCCGAGGATCAGTCGACCGTCACCGGCCACGCTAGTTCATAGCAGGACGAACGACCTGACTTCAAACGCAGACTCGTTTGGGCGCGATGATCCGTTCCCGCCCGCCGCGATACCTGACGCCTCGTGATCGTCAGGCGGGGGCGGCCAGGAAGCTCAGGGTCAGGCGAGGACCGAACGCTGTGGCACGCCGACGTATTCGCTCAGCGGGCGGATCAGCGCGTTGGATTCGCTCTGCTCGATGATGTGCGCGGCCCAGCCGGTGATCCGGCTCATCACGAAGATCGGGGTGAAGATCTCGATGTCGAACCCGAGCAGGTAATAGGCCGGGCCGGTGGGGAAGTCGAGGTTGGGCTTGATGCCGGTGGCCTCGTTCATGGTGCGTTCGAGGATCTCGTACATCTGGACCCACTTGTGCCCGTCGGTGGCCGCGGCGATGTCGACGAAAGCCTGCTTCATCGTCGGCACCCGGGAGTCTCCGTTCTTGTAGACCCGGTGCCCGAAGCCCATCACCTTGTCCTTCTTGGCCAGCTTGTTGCGCATCCACTGCTCGGCCAGGGCCGGGTCGTCGATCGCGATCATGTCGTGCATGACCGCCTCGTTGGCGCCGCCGTGCAGCGGGCCCTTGAGCGCGCCGATGGCCGCGGTGACCGCGCTGTAGATGTCGGACATGGTCGAGGTGACCACGCGGGCGGCGAAGGTCGAGGCGTTGAAACTGTGCTCGGCGTAGAGGATCAGCGAGACTTCGAACGCCTTCACCAGCTCCCGGGACGGGATCTTGCCGAAGCACATGTTCAGGAAGTTCTCCGCGAACCCGAGATGCGAGTGCGGGGCGATCGGCTCCTGGCCGTGCCGGCGGCGGTGGTCGGCCGCGACGATGGTCGGCAGCACCGCCATCATCCGTAAGGCCTTGGCGCGGTTGGCCGCCGGGCTGCCGTCCGACTCGGACGGGTCCTCGGCGCCCAGGTAGCTGATCGCGGTGCGCACCACGTCCATCGGGTGGCAGTTGTCCGGCATCTTCATGACCAGCGACAGCAGCGACCGATCGACGCGCCGGGCGGCCCGCTCCTGCTGGCAGAACCGTTCCAGCTGAGCGTCATTGGGCAGCTCGCCGTACCACAGCAGGTAGGCGACCTCCTCGAACGAGCAGTGCTCGGCCAGATCCTGCACGGCGTAGCCGCGGTAGGTCAGCGAGTTGGTCTCCGGCACCACCTTGGACACCGCGGTGGTGTCCACGACGACACCCGCAAGCCCCTTATAGATAGTTGGTACGGCGGTCTCCCTCATCACTGGTCCTTCCCCAGGCTGAAATTGAAGACGTCGGAATCGAATTCGTTGTAGCGCTCGTACTGAAGCAATTCGTAGAGGCGACTCCGGGGCTGCATCCGATCCAGCAGACCCGCTTGGGTGCCCTCGGCGAAGATCTCCCGCAACCCGTTCTCGGTGGCCCACATCGCCAGGCGCAGAGTGGAAACCGGGTAGATAACGGCGTTGTAGCCGATCGACTCCAAGGTTTTGGCGGTGAGCAGCTCGGTCTTGCCGTACTCGGTCATATTGGCCAGCAACGGAATCGAGACAGCCGCCCGGAACTTCGCGAAATCGGCTTCGCTGTAGAGCGCTTCGGTGAAGATCAGGTCCGCCCCGGCGTCGGCATAGGCCTTAGCCCGCTCGATCGCCGAGTCGATGCCCTCGATGCCCGCGGCGTCGGTGCGCGCGCAGATCACGAAATTCGGGTCGCGCCTCGCGGATATGGCCGCCCGTAACCGGCTCACCATCTCCTCCGTCGGCACCACACCCTTCCCATCGAGGTGGCCGCAGCGTTTCGGATTGATCTGGTCCTCGAAGTGGCAGCCCGCGATCCCGGCGTCCTCGAGAAACGTCACGGTGCGCGCCGCGCTCATCGGCTCACCGAATCCGGTGTCGGCGTCGATGAGTACGGGCAGATCGGTGACCCGCGCGATCTGCTGTCCGCGCTCGGTCACCTCGGTCAGCGTGGTCAAGCCGATGTCGGGCAGCGCGAGATCGGCCGAAACCACCGCGCCGGAGACATAGACCCCCTCGAACCCGATCTCCTGAATCAGCTTGGCCACCAACGGATTGAACGCACCGGGGAAGCGCTGAATCGAACCCGACGCGAGTCCCGCACGGAAGGCCGCGCGCTTGTCGGCGGCCGAGGTCGCGGCAGCGAGCAGTCCGGTCATGAGAACAGTCCCTTCGGCAGCTGCGGTGCCCGCGCGAGCACCTCGTCGGACACGGTGAACGAAAGCTGGGACAGCTCAGCGGCACTCAACTCCGCGGTGCGCTGGGCGACGTCGAGGAAGCGATCCTGCTCGGCCGGTGCGATGACGCCTTCGGCCAGGGTGCGGAACTTCGCGATGTACTGCTCACGGGCGAACGGACGGGCACCGAGCGGGTGCGCGTCGGCGATCGCGAGCTCGTCGACGATCACCTCACCGCTCTTCAGGGTGACCTCGGCCCGGGCGCCGAACGCCTTCTCCGCGGGGTCGGTGGAGTGGTAGCGCCGGGTCCACTCGGGATCTTCGGCGGTGGAGATCTTGCGCCACAGCTCGACCGTGTCGGGCCGCCGCGCGCGCTCGGGCGCGTAAGACCGTTCGTGGTGCCAGGTTCCGTCCTGCAACGCGACCGCGAAGATGTACATCACCGAGTGGTCGAGGGTCTCGCGCGAGGCCGTCGGGTCGAACTTCTGCGGATCGCCGGAACCGGTGCCGATGACCACGTGGGTGTGATGGCTGGTGTACAGCACGATCGAGGCGATCTGGTCGAGATCGCCGATGCGGTCGCGCATCCGGCGCGCGAGGTCGATCGGCGCCTGGCTCTGGTACTCCGCGGAATGTTCCTTGGTGTAGGAGTCGAGGATGGCCCGCTTGGGCTCGCCGGGGCCGGGCAGCGGCACCGAGTACTCGGCCTTCGGACCGCCGAGCAGCCAGGCGATCACGCCGTCCTCGCCCTCCCAGATCGGCGACGGCGCGCCTTCGCCGCGCAGCGCCCGGTCGACCGCCTCGACCGCCATCTTGCCCGCGAAGGCCGGCGCGTAGGCCTTCCAGCTGGAGATCTCGCCCTTGCGCGACTGCCTGGTCGCGGTCGTGGTGTGCAGCGCCTGGCCGACGGCCTGGTAGATCGTCTCGGCGTCGAGACCGAGCAGCGTGCCGATCCCGGCCGCGGCGGACGGGCCGAGGTGGGCGACGTGGTCGATCTTGTGCTCGTGCAGGCAGATCGCCCGCACCAGGTCGATCTGGATCTCGTATCCGGTGGCCAGGCCGCGGATCAGGTCGCGGCCGGTGCGCCCGGCGTGCTGGGCGACCGCGAGGATCGGCGGGATGTTGTCGCCGGGGTGTGAGTACTCCGCGGCGAGGAAGGTGTCGTGGAAATCGAGTTCCCGCACCGCGACGCCGTTGGCCCAGGCCGCCCACTCGGGGGAGTAGCTGCCGCCGACACCGAACACGGCCGCACCCGGTTGGTAAGGGTGCGCCTGCGCTTGGGCGCGGGCATTGGCGACCGGGCGACGGGTCAGCGACGCCGCCGCGACCGAGGCGTTGTCGATGATCCGGTTGATGATCATCTCCGCCGTTTCCGGCGCCACCTCGACCTGGTCGGTGGCGACCTCGGCGATGCGCCACGCGAGGTGTTCGTCGCGCGGGAACTGCTCGGCGGAGCGGTGGGTGCGAACGAGATGATTCTTCACCGTGGAAATCCTCCAGACATCGATGTATGCGTTCTATTTCGCACGCTACACACAACGATTCACCAGGGAAATACCTCGCAAATGCCTATATTTGCGGAAGCAAACCGGCAAACTTGTGAAAGTTGTGTAAGACGATGGTGCTAGATTTCGGAATATGCAGAAGATGTACGCGGGCGGGCGGCTGCGCGCGCTGCGGGAGCAACGGGGGCTGACCCAGACCGGGATGGCGACCACGCTCGGGCTGTCGGTCAGCTACGTCAATCAGCTGGAAAACGACCAGCGCCCGCTGACCGTGCCGGTGCTGCTGCGGCTCAACTCGACCTTCGATCTGGACATGCAGTTCTTCGCCGCGGACACCGACGCGCGGCTGCTGGCCGATCTGCAAGAGGTGTTCGCCGAGGAAGCCGACGGGGTCGCGATCACGACCACCGAGATCGACGAACTGGTTTCCCGGATTCCCGCCGCCGCGCGGGTGCTGGTCGGCATGCATCGCCGGTTGCGTGGCGCGACCGAACAGCTCGAACGGGTGTCCGCCGGAATCGACTCCCATGATTCGGGCACCGGGATGCCCTACGAGGATGTCCGCGACTTCTTCTACGACCATCGCAACCACATCCCCGATCTGGATGCCGCCGCCGAAGAACTGTTCACCCGGCGCGGATTCACGCTCGGCGGGTTGGATCTGCAGCTGACCAGGCTGTTGCGCGAGGAGCACGATATCGCGGTCGTGATCCGTACCGATGATCCCGATCAGCCCGGTCCGAAGCGCACTTTCGATCCCGGCACCCGGATTCTCACCCTCGCGCGCAGGTTGTCGGCCGGGCAGCGGGCGTTTCAGCTCGCGACGCAGCTGGCGTTCCTCACCCAGATCGACACCATCGACGCGGTCATCGCCCGGGGTGACTCGCTGGCCGCGCAGTCGCGCGGGCTGCTGCGGGTCGGACTGGCGAACTACTTCGCCGGGGCATTGATACTGCCCTACAACGCTTTTCACGACGCGGCGGAGGCGCTGCGGTACGACATCGACCTGCTGTCAGCGAAATTCGAGGTCGGGTTCGAGACGGTCAGTCACCGCTTGTCCACGTTGCAACGGACCGGCCGGCGCGGTGTGCCGTTCTTGTTCGTCCGCACCGACCGCGCCGGAAATATCTCGAAACGGCAGTCCGCCACCGCATTTCACTTTTCCCGAGTCGGCGGCAGCTGCCCGCTGTGGGTCGTGCACGAGGCGTTCGGCAGTCCCGGGCGCATCCGGACGCAGATCGCGCAGATGCCCGATGGCCGCCGCTATCTGTGGCTGGCCCGCACTACCGACGAGAGCACCCCGGGATATCTCTCGCCCAAGCGCGACTTCGCCATCGGACTCGGCTGCGATCTCAGCTACGCGCACAAACTCGTGTACTCCCACGGACTTCCGATCGATGACCCGAGCACCGCCATCCCGATCGGCCCCGGCTGCAAGGTATGCGAACGTGCCGATTGCGCCCAGCGGGCGTTTCCGCAACTCGGCCGGCCGATCCGGGTCGACGAGAACAACGCCCTCAACATTCCGTACACCCCGGGTGACCAACGCGGCTGACCGGCTCGGTGGCGACGGCTCGCGAAATTAAATTTCATTGGTACGGAAGTCGGCGGCATTATGGTTTAGTACCTCGGGCCGATTTCCGGAAATTAGATGATGCGAAATGGTGCGTTTCACCGATACAGGGAGTTGACCGCAATGGCGCGTGCCCTGCGCTGTAGCGGCTATGGCAACTCTAGGAGATTTGTGTGACGTACCGGCTTGGGGACATCGATTGTGTCAGCGCGCGGGGGCATTCCGCGCTGGGTGGGACCCTGGCGATACAGGCGGTCTGGCATTACGACCGTCCGGTGGACAAGGCCGCACTCGCGGATTTTCACGCGGCATTGCGGCACGGCAGGCTGGGACGGGTGGTCGCGGCCGCGATGATCCCGGCGGCCGGTGATCGGTGGAGTGCGCGAGCCGAATTCGATCCGCTCGAGGTCTCGGAGCCGCCGATTCCGCGCGGCGAGCTCGAATCGTGGATCGCCGCGCAGGGCCGCGCGGAGTTGCACACCTTCGGCGGGCCCGCGTGGCGGTTGTCGACGACGGCCTGCGACAACGGGGACAGCGCGGTGTCGCTGCTGGCCTCGCACACGATCGCCGATGGGCGCGCGTTCTGCGACGCGATCGCGGAGGCGGTCGCGGACAAGCGGTTCGAGCCGAAATACCCGACCGACGAATTCGGGCGGATGCGCCTGCTGTACGGCGATATTCGCGATGCCGCGCGACGTGGCGGTGCGCTGGTGAAGGCGATCGGGCTGGCCGCGCAGTTGGCGGCGGGCAGGCTCGGCGAGCCCGACGCGGACACGGGCAACGACCAGGACTTCCGCCTGCCGACCGTCGACGCGACGATTCCGGCGCCGCTCTGGCATGCCGCCGCCCAGACCCGGGGTGGGAGCGCGACCACGCTGGCGGTCGCCGTGACCGCGGCCATTGCCACCGAGATCGGTCGCACCGACGAAGCGGGGCGGGCCCGGATGATGATGCCGGTCAGTACCCGCACCGAGGCGGATCGGCGGGCAAATGCCTTGGCCTCCATCGACTTCGAGGTAGACCTGCGGAACGGACCGTTGACCGACCTGGCCCCGTTGCGCGCGGTGATGAAGGAGAAGCTGAGCGCCGCCGTCACCGGTGAGCGGCCCGTGGCGCCGTTGATTCCGATCGCGGTTGCGTTGCCGCGCAAGTCGTTCGGCAAGCTGGTGCGCAAAGTCGCCGCCGACGCGACCGTCTCGGTGTGCTCCAACCTCGGCGAACTCGACCCCGAGATGCTCTGCGTGGATGGCCGCCCGGCCTCGAAGATCAGGCTCGGGCTGGTCAATCAAAGCCTGGACTCGCTGACTGTGCTGGCCGCGCGTGGCGGCAATCTCTACGTTTCGCTGTTCGAATCCGACGGTCAGATCACCCTGCGCTGCAACGGGTTTCATTCACCGAAGCTGGTCGATGTCGAGCAGCTGACCGCGGTGGTCCAGCGCGTGCTCGCCGCGTACGAGCTGTCGGCGACCATCGAATAGCGGTGCTCAGGCTCGCGCCGCCGCGGTGTCATCGACCGGGAGCGGCGCGAAAGTCTTTGTCGGAGTGGAGCGGCCGCGCAGCATCAACGTGTCGTGCGGCTGCCACCACCGGGCTTCGTCGGGAGCGTCGGCAATTGTGTCGTGGGCGACCAGTATTCGTTCCGGCACCGTCTTCGCCTTTTCGGTGAGCCGGGCGGCCACATTCACCGGGTCGCCGATGACGGTGTATTCGTAGCGGCGCTCGGCGCCGATGTTGCCGGCCACGACGATTCCGGTCGATATTCCGATCGCGGCGTCGAGTTCGGGATATCGCTCGGCGAGGGCGGCCAGTTCGGTCCGTAACGATCGAGCGGCGCGTAGCACCGCGGCGGCATGCCCGATGGTGTTGTCCGGCGGGCCGAATACGCACAACGCGGCGTCGCCCTCGAATTTGTTCACCCATCCGCCTTCGGCGCCGACACACTGCACGACCGCGGCGAACATGTCGTTGAGCATGGTCACCATCGATTCCGGCGGCAGGCGCTGGGCGAGCGAGGTCGACCCGATCAAATCGACGAACAGCACGCTGGCCGGGCGGCGCTCGCCACCCACCCGCACACCGCCGGTCATGGCGAAGCGGGCGACCTCGGTGCCGACGTGCCTGCCGAACAGGTCGTGCAGGCGTTCCCGCTCGCGCATTCCCTCGACCATGTGGTTGAACCCGGCCTGCAACTGGCCGACCTCGCCGCCGTAATCGACGGGGATCTGCGCGGTCAGGTCGCCGTTCTGCACCCGTCGTTGCGCTGCCTGCAAGCCGACCACCGGCTCGACCAGCGACCAGGCCATCGCGGCGGTGAACGCGAGACCCGCCACGACGCTCAACCCGGCGAGCACGGCCAGCGACACCGGCAGCCAGGCGCGTTCCGCGGCCGTCAGCCCGAGCGCCGCGGTGCCGAGCAGCACGACCGGGACCGCGCCGCTGAGCAGCCAGGACAGGATCAGCCGTCCGCGCAGCCCGAGCACGGCGCCGGCCGGCGGCGCCTCGCCGGCCAAGACGACCCGCAGGACCGGCCGGGCCACCCGTTCCAGGAGCAGATACGACAGCGCGCCGCTGGTCAGCCCGCCGAGCGCGATGATGATGCCGACCCGCGCCGTGTAGAGCACCGGATATTGCAGCACGGCATGCACGACCGCGATCAAGATCGCCCCGAGGAACCAGCCGCCGAACTCATCGATCGCCTCGGCGGAGGGGAAACCCAGCGTCAGTGACCGTTCCTGCACGGTCGGCGCCCGCCGCTGGCGCACCCAGCCGAACGCCCGATCGGCTCGGCGCTCACCGCGATGGACCCCGATGAGCACCGCGACGGCGAAGTACACCAGCCCGAAGGTGCTGACCACGATGGCGTCGTGCCGGAAATGCGCATGCCCACCGGTCCACGGAATGCTCAGCACAGCCAACTGCACCGCGACCAAGACGAACCCGACCCCGTTCGCCGCGATCGCCGCGCGCCGCCCGGTGTGGCGCTCGAATGCCGACGCGACCGCGTCCCACAGGTTGTCGTCGAACGGCAGGTCCGAGGGGTGCCGGACGTCTGCTTGATCGTCGATCATGAGGAACCCTCTTCCTAGGCCGTCATGGGTAACGCCCAGCACCGAGGACACCGTGTGCCGATAAAACCGTACGACACTTATCGGAGCCGGGTTCGGTCACTCTTGGATAAACATCGCCGAGGCTTTGCCGGGGCGGGCGAATCGGGTGGTTCCATGTGCGACATGGACCAGCGCGGTGACCTGCGGGGGATCGTCAGTGATCTGCTGCCGGAGCTCACAGACCTGCTCGAACAGCTGATATCGATACCGTCGATCGCGTTTCCCGGCTATCCGGTCGAGCATGTGCAGCGTGCGCACGATCGTATTGCCGACGAGTTGCGCAAGTCCGGTATCGAGGACCTGCGGGTGCTGGAACTGCCCGATACCTCGCCGGTCGTGTACGGGCGCATTCCGCCTCCGCCGGGCGCACCGACGGTGTTGTTGTACGGGCACTACGACGTTCAGCCTTCGGGTGACGAAAAGCTCTGGAACACACCACCGTTCACGCCGGTCCAGCGGGACGGCGCGATCTACGGCCGCGGTGCCGCCGATTGCAAAGCCAACGTGGTCGCGCATATCGGTGCGCTGCGGGCGCATGAGGGCAAGCCGCCGGTGGGGATCATCGTCGTCATCGAAGGTCAGGAGGAGTACGGGTCGGCGTTCGACGACTATCCGCCTGAGCAGCCCGACCTGTTTCAGGCCGACGCGCTGTTGATCTGCGATGCGGGCAATATTCGCGCGGGAACGCCGACGCTGACCACCGCGCTGCGCGGAGTCGCCGACGTCTTCGTCGAGGTCCGTACCCTCGCCGCGCCCGTGCATTCCGGCCAATTCGGTGGTGCCGCACCGGATGCGCTGCTCGCGCTGATGGCCGCGCTGACCACCCTGCACGATGCCGACGGCAACGTCGCCGTCGAGGGACTGCGCCGGGACACCTGGACCGGCGCGAACTACACGGACACGGAGTTCGCCGAAATCACCGGCATGGCACCGGGAATGCCGTTGCTCGGCACCGGTCCGATCGGCGAGCGAATCTGGTACGGGCCCGCGATCACGGTCATCGGACTCGACGCGCCGCCGGTGAAAACCGCTGCGTCCGCGGTTGTTCCGCATGCGCGCGCCTATCTGAACGTGCGCGTCCATCCGGAGCAGGATCCGGCCGAAGGGCAGCGGGCGGTCATCGATCACCTGCGCAAGGTCAAGCCCTACGGCATCGAACTCGAGGTCACCGGCGGTGACGTCGGACGTGGATTCGCCGCTGCCACCAGCGGTCCGGCCTATTCGGCCATGCGCGAAGCGATGACGAAGGCGTGGGGTGCCGAGGTGGTCGATTCGGCGATGGGCGGCTCCATTCCGCTCACCAACTCGCTGGCCGCGGTCAATCCCGGCGCCGAGGTGCTGCTGCTCGGCGCCGAGGACGCCAAGTGCAACCTGCACGGCTTCAACGAGCGAGTCCTGCTGAGCGAAGTCGAGAAGGTCGCCCTCGCCGAGGCCGAGTTCTTCGAACTCTTCGCCGCCGGGGTGCGCCGGTGAGCGACGTCGAAACAGTAAAGGTCGCACCGGAATCCGAGCCGCCGGCGCAGAAGACGCGGTACTTTCCCTCCACCTACACGATCCTCGCCGGGGTGGCCGTGCTGGTGTGGCTCGCGGCGTTCGTCATTCCGCCGGGCGCCTACGACGTCGACGACAAGAGCCATCCGATCGCCGGGTCCTACCATCGCATCGAAGATGCCAAGAACTTCGGCGCGCGGCTGCGCGATCTGTTCCTCTCGCCGATCAACGGTCTCTACGGCATTCAGGACGCCAAGTCCGGTCAGGTCGGTCCGGACCTGTCCGGCAATCTTTACGGTGCGGCAGCGGTATTCCTGTTCGTGCTCGCCGTCGGCGCGTTCATCACGGTCGCCTTCGCCACCGGCGCGCTCGACAGTGGCATCGGGCAGTTGGCCTTTCGGCTGCGCCGCCGGTCCTCGCTGCTGATCGTCGGCGTCATGGTGGTGTTCGCGATCGCCGGCACGGTGGAAGGGTTCGCGGAGGAGACGCTCGGGTTCTACGCGCTCCTGGTGCCATTGACCTTGGCGCTCGGCTACGACCGGATGACCGCGGTCGGCGCGATCATCTGCGGGGCCGGTGTCGGCATGCTGTGCTCCACGGTCAATCCGTTCGCCACCGGGACGGCGTCTTCGGCCGCCGGTGTTCCGATCGGTGACGGCATCCTGCTGCGAATCGCCATGCTGGCGGTGCTCACCGCGGCAACCGTCGGATACGTGCTCTGGTACGCGCGCCGGGTCAAACGGGATCCCGGGAAGTCCTGGTCGGGTTGGCAACCCGGCGATCGCGACATCCGAGCGGAAGACCATGCGCCCGCGGCGATGACCCGTCGTCAGGCCGCGGTGCTCTGGCTGGTCGCGCTCACCTTCGCGTTCATGATCTTCGCGATCATCCCGTGGGCGGAGGTGATCAACGGACCCGGGGCGGCGGCGTTCGAGTGGGAATTGGGTTGGTACTTCCCGGAACTCACCGCGCTGTTCCTGGTCGGCGCGGTGCTGATCGGGCTCGTCGGTGGCCTGGGCGAGAACAAGATGTCCGAGGCGGTCGGCAAGGGGTTCGGTGATTTCGTCGGTGCGGGCATGGTGATCGTGCTGGCGCGCGGGGTCACCGTCATCATGAACAACACCGAGATCACCAGCACCGCACTGCATGCGCTGGAAGGCGTGGTGACCGGCACCTCGTCGGCGTTGTTCGCGATCGCGGTGTTCCTGGTGAATGTGCCGCTGGGCTTTCTGATTCCGTCGAGTTCCGGGCATGCCACGCTGGTCATGCCGATCATGGCGCCGCTCGCGGATTTCGCGAATGTGCCACGGTCGCTTGTGGTTACCGCTTGGCAGTCGGCGTCCGGGTGGGCGAACCTGGTCACACCCACGACGGCGGTGGTGACCGGTGGTATCGCCCTGGCGAAGGTGCGCTACGACCGGTATGTGAGATTCGTTGCGCCGCTTATGGGGATCCTGTTCGTACTCATCTGCGTGTTCCTCGCGATCGGCGCCTGGGTCTGAACTATCGGGGCACGGCGCCGGACAGTCAGGCAGGCCAGCCGCTTCCGCGGAACCGTATATCGGTGTTGCTGCGTACTCCGTGTGGACCGACGGCGAAGATCTCGTAGTCGATCGTCGACTGGGTGAGGACAGCGCCGGTGCCGCTACTGATTTCGGTGACGTAGTGCGGGTTGGTGCCCAGATCGATCTCGGTGGATTGGGAACCGCCGACGCATCCGACGAACTTCACGTCGTTGAATCGGGGAACCAGATGCTGTGGTGCCTCGACGATCCACTCGGCGCTCGATCCGGAGGAGACGATTCCCGGTGGCGGATCGAATCCGACACTGGTGTTCTGCGGGTTCGTCTTGTTGGAGATGGCGACGAACCCGCGGCTCGGATTCGGTGTGCAAACGGTCAGGGCGATCTCGTCGAAGTCGGCGACCACGAAGTTGTCGATCCGGACCGGCGGGTTCGGATACCACTCGAAAAACGCGTAGTAGCGGACGAATCCGTCGTAGCCGGGGCCGATCCCGAGCCAGCCGACGATGCCCGCCTGCACGACCTGCTGGTCCACGATGTACCCGTTGAGGCCGATCCACACTCCGATGGAATACCGGCCGTTGGGCAGCCCGCCCGGCGGCACGAAGATCCGGGGCACGTGGAAGCTCGCGCTCACGGTGTTCAAGGCGGGCCCGTCGCCGCGCCCGACGACAGCGCCGGCCCAGCCGTCGGCGGAGAGCAACTTGCCCTGCGCGTCGCGCCGGTCGGGATCGATCAGCGCCAACGAACGCGAGCGTCGCTCGCTCAAGATCGGATCGATGCTGAACTCCGGGGTGATCATGCGATACGAGTCGTCGATCGTGGTGTCCCACAGGGCATGCAGCCGCGGTTCGCGCTCCGGGTCCGGCTGGCGGGGGTACCCGTAGCGATTCAGCTCATCGGGTGCCGCCCGGCGTGGACTGAATCCCGCGGGTGGCTGCTCGTAGCGGCGAAGCCGGCTCAGTAAATCCAGGTCGGACGTGGTCATCGGAGTGTCCTCTCGCCTCGGACGCGAGGTCTTGCGGGGGTGGTTATCGGCGAATACCTCGAGCATGCGACGAACCCGGCGGTCCACGCAGCATCCGCGTGTCACTCAGTGGCACGTATTCGCGGATTGCCGTCGCCACAGCCACACGGCGCGCAGGGCGACAACGCGCTGAAGGCGCAGAAGTGTTGCTCGACCTAGAGTGATGCCGTGGTTGTCGCAGGCGTGGGAATCGTCGTACTCGGGGTGTTCGGCGGGCTGCATTGGTATGTGTGGCGGCGGCTGGTACGGGATACGACGATGCGCGGATCGATCGGGCGGCGGGTGGGTACCGCGGTGATCATCCTGGGGCCGCTCCTGCTGATCGGTGCGTTTGTCGCCGAACGGGCCGGGATTTCGTTTCTGGCCATCCAGATTCTCGCCTGGCCTGGATATATGTGGGGCGTGCTGTTCCTCTACCTCGTGCTGTGGCTGCTGGTCGGCGAGGTGATCCGGCCGTTTTCCCGGCGATGGATCAATCGCGGCTCCGCGGTGGTCGAAGATGCGCTCGTTCCCGCGGGTGCACCCGACCACGTCACGCCGGATCAGCCGGTCGATCCCGCGCCGGTTTCGCGGCGGCTCTTCGTTTCTCGCGCGGTGGGTGGTGCGGCGGCCGTCGCGGCGGTGAGCACCGTCGGTTACGGCACCTATGGCGTGCTGGCCGGTCCGCGAGTGAAACAGTTGACGGTGCCGCTGGCGAATCTGCCGCGCGCCGCGCACGGCATGCGGATCGCCGTGGTCAGCGATATTCATCTCGGCCCGATTCTCGGTCGCGGGTTCGCCGAGCGGGTGGTCGAGACGATCAACGGCACCCAACCGGATCTCATTGCCGTGGTGGGCGATCTGGTCGACGGTAGCGTCGAACACCTGCGGTCTGCGGTCGAACCGCTGTCGCGACTGAAGGCGCGACACGGGGCATATTTCGTCACCGGCAATCACGAGTACTTCTCCGGTGCCGAAGAGTGGATCGAGCACGTGCAGGAACTCGGAATGCACATGCTGGCGAACAGTCGCGTCGAGCTGCCGTATTTCGATCTCGCGGGCGTCAACGATATTCAGGGCAAATCCATCGGTCAGGGACCGGATTTCACCGCCGCCCTCGGTAACCGCGACCTCGCGCGCACCGCGGTGCTCATGGCGCACCAACCCGTGCAGATCCACGACGCGGTCAAGTTCGGCGTCGATCTGCAACTGTCCGGACACACCCACGGCGGCCAGGTATGGCCGGGCAATCTGGTTGCGGGACTGGCCAATCCGACCGTCGCGGGCCTGGAGCGATACGGCGACACCCAGCTCTACGTCACCCGCGGCGCCGGCGCGTGGGGTCCTCCGGTCCGGGTAGGCGCCCCCTCCGACATCACCGTGATCGAGCTCGCGTCGAAACAGGCGTAACCGGAACAGCGCCCTGCCCCGGTAGCGGGTGCAATCCGGTCGTCGCACCGTGTGCCGCCCGCGTGAGCGCGGTGTTCCGCAGTAGCGTCGCTTGCATGGCCGCTACTCAGTGCGTTGCCGGGCTCGTGGTTTCGTTGGTTGCTGCCGTCACGACGAGTTCGACGTACGGCGATCCGAGTGTCGAGCTTGCGGCGGTGTTGCACGCCGTGCCGACTGTCACCACCCAGGTGGTCGTTGTGCACGCGCCTATCGCGGCGACCACGTGGGCGATGTTGGAGACCTTCGAGAAGGTCGACGGGGCGTGGCAGCGTGTGTTTCCGGCGATGGTCGCCAGAATCGGTACCGACGGGTTCAGCGACCATCATCGGGAATCGGTGCCGTCCACGCCGACCGGCGTCTACGGTTTCGGTCCCACCGTCTACGGCGTCCAGCCCGATCCCGGGACGCGTTACCCGTATCACCAACTCGTCGAAGGTGATTGGTGGAACGCGAACCCGACATCGTTCGGCTACAACACCTTTCAGCACGGCACCGATCCCGGTGGCGCTAGCGAAGCCCTCTGGCAGACGACGCCGCAATACGACTACTTCGCCTTCATCACCTACAACGTCCCGCCGGTCCCTGCCGCAGGCAGCGCAATCTTCTTGCACGTCAACGGATCCGGCGACACCTCCGGCTGCGTCACCCTCGCCCGACCCGATCTGCTCCGCGTCCTGCGCTGGCTCGACCCCACCCGGACCCCGCGCATCGTGCTCGGCCCGGACGACGAGTTGGCACAGGTCGCCGAGCGCTGGGGTTCGTCAGCTGAGCGGACCCAGTAGCCAGTTTCCCGGGGCGTTTTCGTCGTCACTGAGGTAGAACTCGGTGATGGCGGTGCGGAATTCCTGGTAGCTGAGCGCACCGTCACCGTCGCGGTCCAAGCGACGGAACGCGTCGCTGGAATGCGTCGAGTCGATGCCGAGGCCGTCATACATTCGGACGTACTCGTCGAAACTGAGCGATCCGTCGCCGTTGGTGTCCACGATCCGCATGAAGGCATCTGCGATGGACAGAACCGCGTCTTCGAAGTTTTCCGGCGCGGTCACGCTCGACCCCATGACCTGCACGAACTCTTGCCGATCGAGCTTCCCGTCGCCGTCGCTGTCACCTCCGGCCAGGAGCAGGCTCCACCATTTGTCGAACGCATCGTGCAAGGCCTTCGCGTTCTCCGGGGCATCCCCGCCCGGCAGCGCCGTGAACAACGCGGCCATCTGATGGAAATCATCCGCGGAGAGATAACCGTCCCGACCCTGATCGAACCAGTCGAAGACAGTGTTGAACTTCCGATTCTTCGCGCTATCTGCCATGAGTCTGTCCTTCTCGCCGGCCGAGCACCTCGGCCGTGGATTACCAGGTTGCGGCTGCGGGGCCGCCCGGAGCGGGCCGGACACCCGTTGCGGGACCGGATTGTCGAAAGATCAGATCCCACCGAAGAACAGCTCAATTGTCTGCCTGAACCATTGCGCGGGTGGCGTTTTCGGCGCATGCACCGGTCCGCAAAAGCCACGTCGGCGTGTCGCCCGTGGTGTCGGGCGTCGGTATCACTCATACCGATGGTTGCTCGGTATCAGGCGTTCGGTCCTTTCGAGGCGTCGAGGTCGGTGAAGTCGCCGTGTCGGCCTGCGCCTGCGGCGAATCGGGCGGCGCCGGCGAGGGTGTCGGCGAGGAAGGAGGTTGTGCCGTGTTCGAATTCGTTGGCCAGGGCGGCGGTTTCGGTGCGGCCGGACTGTTCGAGGGTGGAGAGGCGGTCTTGGCGGAGGCAGGTCTGGGGGAAGCGGGTGAGGTCTTGGGCCAGGTCGCGGGCCGCGGTGAGGGATTGGCCGTGCGGCACGATGCGGTTGGCCAGGCCGATGCGGTGGGCTTCGGCGGCATCGACCGGGCGGCCGGTGAGAATCAGGTCCAGGGCGTGGCTTTCGCCGATGAGGCGGGGGAGCCGGACGGTGCCGCCGTCGATCAGCGGTACGCCCCAGCGGCGGCAGAACACGCCGAACACGGCGTCCTCCTCGACCACGCGCAGGTCTGCCCAGATCGCCAGTTCGAGGCCACCGGCCACCGCGTGCCCGGAGATCGCGGCGATGACCGGCTTGGACAGCCGCATCCGGGTCGGGCCCATCGGGCCGTCGCCGTCGGGCTCGGCGTGGTTTCCGCGATCGGTGCCGAGTGCCTTCAAATCCGCTCCGGCACAGAATGTTCCGCCGACGCCGTGGAGGATCGCGACGGACGCGTCGGGGTCGCGGTCGAAGTCGCGGAAGGCATCGGCGAGCCCGGCGGCGGTCGGGCCGTCGACGGCATTGCGGACCTCGGGCCGGTTGATGCCGATCAGGGTGATCGGCCCGTCCCGCTGGACGAGCACGGTATCTGTGGACATGGAATCTCTTGTCTGCGAAGGGGTCTAGAGCGACCGGGCGATGAGTTCTTTCATGATTTCGTTGGTGCCGCCGTAGATGCGTTGCGCGCGGGAATCGGTGTAGAGCCGGGCGATCGGATACTCCTGCATGTAGCCGTAGCCGCCGAACAGTTGCAGGCAGCGATCGATGACCTGGCCCTGGATGTCGGTCACCCAGTACTTGGCCATCGACGCGCTGGTGGTGTCGCGTGCACCGGCGAGGAACCGCTCGACACAGTCGTCGACGAAGACCCGCGCGACCCGGGCCAGGGTGGCGCACTCGGCCAGCTCGAAGCGGACGTGCTGAAATCCGAACAGCGGCTTGCCGAACGCGTTGCGCTGCTTGGTGTATTCGATCGCCAGCTCGACCGCGAGTTCGGTCGCGACGACACCGGCCACGGCGATCTCGAGTCGTTCCAGGGGCAGCTGCGACATCAGTTGAATGAAACCCTGCCCCTCCTGCCTGCCGAGCAGGTTGGCGGCGGGTACGCGCGCCTCGTCGAAGAACAGTTCCGCGGTGTCGCCGCTGTGCTGGCCGAGCTTGTCGAGCACGCGGCCGCGGCGGAACCCGGCGCACTCGCGGGTGTCGACCAGCAGCAGCGAAACCCCGTGTGCCCCAGCGTCGGGATCGGTTTTCGCCGCGACCAGCACCAGATCCGCGGAGCCGCCGTTGGTGATGAACGTCTTCGCGCCCGAGATGACGTAGTCGTCGCCGTCGCGTCGCGCCCGGGTGGTCATCCCGGCCAGGTCCGAACCGCCGCCCGGTTCGGTCATCGCGATCGCCGCGATCACCTCGCCGGTGGCCATGGCCGGCAGCCAGGACCGTTTCTGGTCCTCGGTGCCGTACTCCACCAGATACGGCGCGACGATCCCGCTGTGCACGATGTTGCCGAAGCCGGGCTCGCCGATGCGTGCCTGCTCCTCCAGCATGATCAGGTCGTGCGCGGCGGTGCCGCCGCCACCGCCGTATTCGGCGGGCACCGCCATGCACAGCAGGCCCAAAGCGCCCGCCGCCTTCCAGAACTCCCGGTCGACGTGGCGCTGCTCGGCCCAGCGGGTCAGGTGCGGGACGGCCTCGCGGGCGAAGAACGAACGTGCGGTGTCGCGCACCGCGATCATCTCTTCGCCGGTCGACCACGTCGGCGTTGTGCTCGGCATATTTCATCCATCCGTGAGGTGGGCGCCCTCGACACGCAGGGCGAAAGGTTCTGGGCGGCAAGCGTGCGCAAAGTGAAACAGTCCGATCGTACTGTTGTCAACGCCTGAGATGATGCACCCATGGGTCGTACGGAAGGTCGTCAACACAGCGATGCGGCGCGCAGTCAGCAAACCCGCGATCGGATCCTCCGTGCGGCGGTCGACTGCCTGATCGAGGACGGCTACGCGGCGACCAGCATCGGTGCCGTACAGGCCCGGGCCGACGTCTCCCGCGGTGCCTTGCTGCACCAATATCCGAGCAAGGCCCAGTTGCTCGTCGACGCCGTGCGCCATCTGTCCGACCAGCAGATGCGCGAGGTCGACGCTAGTGCGAAGACGGCAGCTCCGGACCCGGACTGGACGGCGGTCCTCTGGCGCAGCTTCGCCACCCCGCTGTTCGGCGCGGTCCTGGAGCTATGGGTGGCCGCACGCACGGACGAGGAACTGCGCAGCGCGCTGCTACGGCATCAGCGGGAGCTGCACGGCAACATTCGGGCATCCATCCTCGCGCAGGTGGCCGAACCCGTGCCGTCGAACTTCGACACGATCTTCGAGATGACCCTCACCTATTTCCGCGGCTTGGCGCTGACGACGATTCTGAGCACCAAACACCGCGACAAGCTGCTCGATGATTGGCGTGCAATCATCAGCACCGGATCCGCGGAGTGAATGAGACTAGTTGCTCTGGAAGGCGATTCGGACGCCGAAGGCGACCAGCAGGGTGCCCATGACGGTATCGAGTGTGCGACGGACGCTCGATCTTGCGAGTAGTCCGCGCAGTGCGTCGACCACGTTGGCCAGCACCGAGAACCAGATCAGGGAGACGGCCGCGGCGATCGCGCCGAGGGAAACGGTATCGGTGACCGTCGGTGCGGCGGGGACGAACTGGGGGAGCAGGGCGAGGAAAAATACCGCGACCTTCGGATTGAGCAGGTTGGTCAGCAGGCCCTGACGGAACGCCGCCAACGCGCTCGGTCCGCCGGTCGGCAGGTCCGCGGTCGTCTCGTAGCCGCCGCGGCGCGCGGCCAGGAGCGCGCGGACACCGAGCAGCATCAGGTAGCCCGCGCCGACGAGCTTGACGATCGTGAAGGCCAGCGCCGACGCCGCCAGCAGTCCCGCGACACCGAGCGCGCTCACCACCGACCACAGGAATACCCCGCCGGCAATCCCTGCCGCACAGGCCATTCCGGCGCGGCGGCCGGACAGCGCCGAACTCCGGGTCACGATGAAGAAGTCCGGTCCCGGCGACATGGCGGCCACCAGGATCACGCCGCCGAGGGCGAGCATCTGCGCTGTAGACATCACCTCGCCACCCTAGCGATCTCGATGCCGGCCGGACAGCCGGATTCTGCGGGCAATCGGCTGCCGTCGGTCCAATTCGCGGAGTCGTCGGATAACCGTTGACGTGCACGTCGCCGTTCGGCCGATGTAGGGCCGGGTTTCCCGGCGATACGCTGCTTTGATGTCGACTGGGGTGACTTCGGAAGACGCGCGCTGGGCCCGGCCGGAAATTCGGATCGCATTTCCGGGTAATCACGACCGGGTGCGGGAGATATTGGCCGAACGGGTAGCGGCGAAATCGCCGAACATGGTGCTGGCCAGCACCTATGTTCCGCCGGACGGCGCGGTTTCGGCGTATCTACTGCATCGGCTGCTCAGCCGCGGCGATTCGACCGGAACCGCATGGCATTCGGTGTTCGTGAATTCCGGGGTCGAAGCGCTCGGCACGGTGGTGAAATACCTGCGCAACCGGCACAATCGCGGCGGCGCGGCCGGAGCCTGCCGCATTCTGGTGCTCGACCCGACCGGGACCGCGCCGTACGCATTCGGGCACGCGGTGCCCGGTCTGTCCGCGATCGTCGCGGACGGCATGCTGATTGTCGGCAGGGTCGAAGAGTTTCTGCGCCGGGTCGGCGCGGAGTGGACATCGTATGTCGTGATCGTCGACGGTCTTTCCGCTGATGTGCTGACGCCGGTGCGCGCGGCGCTCGAGGTCGCGCGCGAGCGCGGCGCGGTGGTGGCGTGGGGTCTCCTGGGCGACGAGGCCGCGCTCGCTCCGCTGCGCGATTCGGTCGCCGTCGCCGATCTGGTGCTTCTCGGCGAGGTCAGCGCCGGCAACGAGATGCCCTGTGGCACTGTCTCGTTCACCAGGGAGATGTTCGCGCTGTGGAACAACACGATGGACAGCATCGCGCACGTGTCGACGTTCGGCGGCAACGGGCTGGCCATGCGGATGTTGTCCGAGACCTTGGTTCGCTGGCGGCCGATGGATCGCCACGAGCATGCGGCGGTAATCCGGATGCGGCGCAACAGGTTCACCCGCAGTGCGCGCCTTCGTATGCACAGCAATACCTGGCAGACCAGGGCGATCGACCTCGCCGCCATCAACCTGACCTTCGACGAAGCGGGCGGCGTCCGGTATCGGCACGGCACGCGCGACTATGTCGACCTGGCATCCGGTACCGGGCCGGCGTTCCGCGGGCACAACGTGCAGGCGCCCGGCGTGATCATGACGGCGGGCACGGACGGTGACGAGACATCGAGGCTGGAAGGCACATTGGCGCGGCTGACCGGGCTACCGATCATGCTGCCCGCGGTGAGTGGACAGAGCGCCGTCGACAACGCGCTACTCGCGGCGCTGTGCGCGCGGCCGGGCCGCGCGACGGTACTCACCTGTCGCGGAAACTATTCCGGCAAGGGCCCGATGTCGCTGGCCTTGAGCCGGACCAGTTCGTTCTTCCGCGACCGTGACGAGCATGCCTTCAGCCCGTATCCGATCGAGGTGATCGAGGCCGATATCAACGATCCGGCGGCATTGCGGCGCGCGCTGCGACGCGACGATATCGCGGTGGTATGGCTGGAAATCGTGCAGGGCTACGACTGCGTCGAAATTCCGCAGGCGGTGCTCGACGAGATCGAACGGCGGCGCGCGGCCGCCGGTTTTCTGGTCGGGGTGGACGAGATATTCACCGGTTTCTGGCGCTGCGACACCGATAACTTTCTCGCCTGCACCGGTCGCGGTTTCCGGCCGGACCTGGTCGCGCTGTCCAAGGCGCTCAGCGACGCGCTGGTGCCGATCGGCGCGGTGATGATCTCGGATGCGGTCTTCGAGCAGATGTCGCGCACCGCACCGGATTCGGCGCGGTGGCTGCGCACGCATTACCGAAACGATATGGCAGCCGGGCTCGCCCGTGCGGCAATCGAAGCGGCCGAACACGACCGATCCGGGGCGGCCGATATCGAGATGGCGATGGACTCGATGCTGCGCCGGGCCGTGCGCTCACCATTGTTCTCGGAGTTTCGGCGAGTCGGATTGCTCGGCAGGCTGGTGCTCTCGCCGCGGGCGATCGGCACGCGACCGCGACCGTCGGTGCAGAATTACGCGGAGGCGGTGGTCGCGCGACTTATCGGAAAGCGTTGCGGCGCAATTACTTTGCAAATGCGGATCGCGCCGAGCACGGCAGGCGACGGCGCGGGCGAGTTGATCGCGACGATGGCCGAGGTCGGCGAGTTTCTCGAACGCCTGCCGCGCTGGACAGTGGATCGGACCACGCTCAGCTCATTACTGGGTACAGCCGGTCGGGAAATTGCCACGACGCTGTTGCGGGTACGTGAGAGGTGCGGTGACCGAAAGGATAGAACGCACTATTGAGAATGGTTCCGGCAGGCATATGTAATCGACAGTGTGCACATGAAGAATCGTTGATTTGCACAATGTATTCGGGATGAAACAACGAAGTCATACATCATTTACGTGCTACCCTGGTGAACATTCGCTGGGACCGATAGGAGCGTGAGATGTTTTGTCACGCAATGGAACTGATCATGTGGAGCGGCCCGCCCCGCACCTTCGCGATGCGATTACCGGATCCATTGAGGCACCGACCCCCGAGTCGGTGAGCGAGTGCTGGGGAGTGAGCGTGTCGGCGCACCGGCCAGTCACCATTCGATTGGTGGTCTGTGCGGACAGCGCCTTGATGCGTTCGGGTCTGTGTGTTCAATTCGATCGTGAGCCGGATATCGATGTCGTGGACGATGTCGCCGGTGGACACAGCCTGCTCGGCGCAATCAAAGCACACGCGCCCGACGTGGTTCTGCTCGTCGGCGCCGTCGAAGGAAAGCATCGCCTCGCCGAGATCGTCGCGGCATCGAAGGTGATCATGGTCATGACCGAGGAGGATGTGGCGCGCGCGGTGAAGCTCGTGCGGACCGGCGTGCGTGCGCTGCTCTCGTCGGGTTGCTCGCCGTTCGAATTGCTCTGTGCGATAAGGGTTGTCGCGGTGGGCAATCGACTGGTGGTGCCGCCGCAGATCGTCGGCGGCCTCGATCATGTGGTGGCCTCCAGCGTCACCCGGAAGCTGGATATTCAGGTGGCCGGAAGCCTGACCCGCCGGGAAGCCGAGGTCCTCGGACTGCTCGCGCACGGCCGCTCGAACGCGGAAATCGCACGGCAGCTTTCGGTTTCGGCGACGACCGTGCGCAGTCACGTGCACCATGTATTGCAGAAGCTGGCCGTCGGGACGCGCGGGCAGGCGGTCGCGGTGGCCTACGAGACCGGATTGATCGCGTTACTCGACAACAGCGCGGACCACGGGCAACCGCACCCGGCCGCACCGGGCAACGGGCTGCGCCGCGGCCGTCAGTGGCCCATGCCGAGTCCGCCGTCCACCGGAATCACCGCGCCGGTGATGTAACCCGCGTCGTCGCCGGCCAGGAACGCGACCACCCGGGCGATCTCGGCGGCGTCGGCGATACGGCCGAGCGGAATCTTCCTGGTGACCTCGGTGCGCCACTGCGGAGTCAGCGTGGCGGTCATGTCGGTGTCCACGAATCCCGGTGCGACCACATTGACGGTGATACCGCGGGCGCCGAGTTCGCGCACGAGCGAGCGCGCCAAGCCGATCATGCCCGCCTTGGACGCCGCGTAGTTGGTCTGCCCGGCCGAGCCGAGCAGCGCGGTCACCGAGGACACCAGGATGATCCGGCCGCGCCGCTGGCGAATCATGGTCCGGGCGGCCCGATTGATCACCCGGAACGTGCCGACCAGGTTGGTGTCCACCACGCCCGCGAAGTCGGCCTCGGTCATCGCCGCGAGCAGCACGTCTTTGGTGATGCCCGCGTTCGCGACCAGCACGTCGACCGCGCCGAGCCGCTGTTCGATCATGGTGAACGCGCGATCCACCTGCCGCTGATCGGTGACATCGCACGGCACGGCGAACAATCCGTCGGGCGCCGCACCGGAACGCGTCGACACCGCTACCGGCTTGCCCCGGCGCGCGAGCTCGCGGGCGATAGCCAGGCCGATGCCGCGATTGCCGCCGGTGACGAAGGCGGAATGGTTCATCGGCGCACCTCCGGGCGGGCTCAATCGGACCGTTCGCGCATGATCGCGGCGAGATCGAGACGGCGAACGGCGCGCAGCCCAGGCAACAGCGACCCGGCGGCGACCGCCAGGATCGCGAGCGCCGCGATGCCAAGGGTGCTCGGCCGGACGACCGCGTCGAGCTGGAACTGGTCGTTGGTATAGGTGGACAGGAAAGCGCGGCCGCCGAGCACCCCGAGCGCCAGCCCTGGTGCGAGGCCGAGCAGCGTCATCAGCACGTTCTCGCCGGTGATCAGGCGTGCGATCATGCCGGGCGGCATCCCGCCCGCCCGCAGCACGCCCACCTCGCGGCGGCGCTCGGCGATGTTGATCGACATCGTGGTGAAGATGATGGCGAAGGCCAGCACACTGCCCAGCGCCAGCATCACGCCGACGAACACGAAGAAGAATCCGGCATAGCGGTCGATCAGCCGATTCAACTCGGCCAGATCCTCATACGCCGCGATGCCGGGACGACCGGACAGCTCGCGCCGGAGTTGATCGGGGCCGGCGCCCGGGGCGATGCGCAGCAGGGCCGAGCCGACCGGTATCGGCGTGCCGGCCAGCGCGTCCAGCTGCTCGATCGATACGTAGGCGAAGGTGCCGATCGGTTCGTCGAGCACGCCCGCGATGGGCACCTGAACAGGCTGCACGCCAGGCACTTTCACCTCGACCGTGTCGCCGTTATCGACCTTCAGCAGGCGTCGAATGCCCTTGCCGACCAGCAGGCCGTCGCGGGAAACGGTGGAGCCGGTGACCGGACGGAGGCCGTGCATCGTGGTGTCGCGGGGGAGCGCGATGAGTGCGGTCGAATAAGTTGCGCCGCCCGCGGTCAGGGTGAGCGGTAGTCGCAGCATCGGTTCGGCGGCCACGACCCCGTCGGCGCGGGTCAGCTCGGCCAGGCGGCGCTGATCGACCGGAGCCGTGAAATCGACTCGTGCGTCAGCGGTTTGCACCTGATGGAACGATACGTCCAAGGCCTGGGCCATGGTGTCCAACATGATCCACGACGTGAGAATGACCAGCAGCGCCAGCGCGGTGCCCAGGACGGTGCACCCAGTGCGCCGCGGGTTGCGGGCGATAGTGCGCAGCACGAGCAGCCATCGCGCGGGGAGTCGGCGCAGCGGTGGAATCATGCGCTCGGGCAGGCTGATTCGGCCGGGCCGCGGTGGCATGGGGCCGCGCATCGCGGCCGCGGGCGGGGTACGGCAGGCAAGCAGCGCCGGCGCGAGGGTGCCGAGTGCGCCCGCCGCGACACCGAAGATCAGCCCGCCGAGGACGGTGATCGGCAAGATCTCGACGACCGCCGCCGACTCCGGCAGGCCGATCGCGCGGAGGTAGACCTGGCTCAATGCGCCGGATCCGGCCAGTCCGAGCGGGATTCCGGCGATCGCCCCGGCGAGCCCCGCGACGATCCCGTATTGCAGGTAGTGCCAGAGGATTGCCGCACGGTCCACGCCGCCGGCCAGCAGTACTCCGATTACCGGGCGTTCGGTCCGTACCCGCCGATGTAACAGGATGTAGGCCACCAGTCCGGCGGCGCTCAGGAACAGCGACGGGAACAGATAGGCGAGGCGACCGAAGGCGTCGATGTCCATGCGCAGCAACCAGTTCGACGGCTGATCGGCCCGGTCGAGCACCTCTTGCGCGCCGTGACTGTTCGCCATGCGCCCAAGCTGTTCGAGCGCAGGGGGATTCGGTGAGCCGGCGAATCTGACCAGGGTCTGGTCGGTCGCGCCCGGGGTGAGCGCGCCGGCCAGCGGCTCGGCCGCGAAGATCACGCCGAAGTTGTCCGGCAGCGCGAACATGTCGAGGCGGCTGCGCGCGGGCCAGAGGTACTCGGCCGAGGACACGACGCCCGCGATCGGGACGTCACGCCAGCCGTCTGGGCCCAGCACCGAAAGCGTTGCACCGGTAGTCAAACCGAAGTGCTCGGCCATGTGGTGTTCGACCAGGATCTCGTTCGCGGCCGGATAACGACCGGACAGGATGACCGGGGAGTTGATCTCGGGTGTGCGGTCCGGGGGAATGCCGATGATCCGGCCGCGCAGCTTGTTCGCGCCGACGCGCAGCGGCACGTCGGCCTGCCGGCGCACGAGGACGTCGGCGACGCCGGGCACGGTGCGCGCCGCGGCGGCGATGGCGGCCGAATCGCCGCCGGTCACCCAGACATCGGCGAACCGTTGCGTCGCGAAGGTTCCGGCATAGGAGGCGGTCAGGTTCCGGTACGCCCCGTAGGACGCGGTGAACAGCGCGACCCCCAGCACGACGATCATCGTCTGCGCGGCGAACTGCGGCCATTGAATGCGGATGTCGCGCAGCAGTTTCCGGCGCAGCGACGGATGCCCGGTCACCAGCAGACCTCGATTGCCGTCAATGGTGCGTCCTGGCGTACGTCTTCGACGACGCGGCCGGAGCGCATACGCAGCACCCGGTCGGCGATGGCGGCGATCGCCTGATTGTGGGTGACCAGCACGACGGCGCGACCATCGCGATGGCACAGATCCTGCAGCAGGGTGAGTACGCCGCGCCCGGTATCCAGATCCAGTGCGCCCGTTGGTTCGTCGCACAGCAGCAGGCGTGGCCGGTTCACCAGTGCGCGCGCGATCGCGACCCGCTGCTGCTGCCCGCCGGACAGCTGGGCCGGGAAGCGGTGCGCCTGCTCGGTCAGTCCGACCTCGGCGAGTACCTCGCGGACTCGGGACCGGACCGCTCGGCCGGTCGATTCGGCCAGTACCGCGATGTTTTCGGCCGCGGTCAGGGTCGGGACGAGATTGAAGAACTGGTAGACGAAACTCAGCGACTCCCGGCGCAGCGTGGACATCGCCTTCGCGTCGAGGCCGGTCAGCGCCCGGCCGTCGACGCTGATATCGCCGGTGGTCGGCGCTTCGAGGCCGCCGAGCACGTTCAGCAGCGTGGTCTTGCCCGACCCCGAGGGACCGAGCACCACGAGCAGTTCGCCGGACGTGATGGTCAGATCCAGCTCCGCCAGCGCGTGCACGGCCGTGTCTGCGCGACCGAACGTCTTCGAAACACCGTGCAGCACAGCGAGCGTCGACTCGGCAGGAACGGTGGTCGTGCGCTGATCGTGCCCGGCGCGGCTCGCGGAGTACGCCATCGGCTACGCGGGTCCGCGGGTGGCGCGCACCCGGACCTGACCGAGGCGCCGGGCCGCGCCCTGTTCGGCGAGCGTCTCGAAGAATGCCAGGCCGTCGTCGAAGAGCTTGTCGCCGAGCACTTCCCGGCCCTGCTTCGCGAAGCGGCGATACGACTCGGCCCAGCGCCGGTTGATCGCGACGAACATCGCTGTGGTGTCCCGAATGCCGATGTCGACGAATCCGGCGTGGGCCAGTAGCCGCCGATAGCCCGACGGCGTCTGCGGGAACAGACGGCCATAGACGGACAGGGCGCGCAACGTGTCCGGGTCACGCGGGTACGGACCGGTGAGCACCTCGTCGGTGAAGACCAGGCGGCCACCGGGTTTCAGCACCCTGGCGCACTCGGCCACCACCCGATGACGGTCGGGCACGATGACGAGGCTGTCCACGCTCACCACCGCGTCGAATGTCGCTGCGGGGTAAGGCAGTGCGCGGGCGTCGCCGTGATCGAAGCGGATCGGCGGGCGCACGGCGGTCCCGGCGCGCCGGGCGATCTCGATCGCGGGTGCGGAGTAGTCGAGGCCGGTCATCGCGCAGCCGGTGGCCTCGGCCAGGTAGCGGGCGATTCCGCCGGTGCCGCAACACAGATCGAGGCCGGTCGTTCGCGGCGCCAACCCGGTGGCCCGGGTCAGCTCGCGCAGCTGATCCCTGGTGGTCCAGCTCAGTTGGCCGAGATAGCCGCCCCAGTCTTGCCACAGGTAGGCCATCATGGCCTGCCCGGAGGGGGTCAGCGTGATCTGACGGTGGGTCAGGTCGTAGATTCCCCGGGTTTCCTCGATCACGGTGCGCACGAATGCCTCCTAGTCGGTCGTTATCCGGACGTCAGCGAGGCGCCGCCGTCGACGACGATGGTCTGGCCCCGGATCCAGCTCGCGTCGTCGGTGCACAGGAAGGCGACGACCTTGGCGAGATCCGCTGGCCGCCCGGCCCGCCGCATCGGGCCGACCTCCGCGACCTGCCGCATCCATTCCTGCGCGCCGGCCAGCGCGCGCACCGAATCGGTCTCGATGAGCCCGCCGCAGACGGTGTTGACGTTGACCCCCGGCGCGAGCTCGACGGCCAGGTAGCGGCCCATCGATTCGATCGCCGCTTTGCAGATGCCGAGTCCGCCGTAGCTGGGCAGATAACGCCGCCCGCCCATGCTCGACAGCAGGACGATGGCGCCGCGCCCGTCGGGCATCAGCTCGTAGGCCGCGCGGCAACCGAACAAGGCTGCGGTGACGTTCGTGTCGAGGGTGTAGCGCCAGTGCGGGGTCTCGAGCGCGAACAACGGTTTCATGATGGCCGACGCGGCATTGTTGACGTAGAAGTCCAGCCCGCCCCACTGTTCGCCGATCTCCGCGAAGAGGCGTTTCAGCTGGTCTCTTTCACCGACATCGACGCGCAGCGCGAGCGCCCGCCTGCCCTTGCGTTCGATCTCGGTGACCACCTCGCGGGCGGCGGATCGTTTGCGCCAGTAGGTCAGGATCACGTCCGAGCCGCGGTCGGCGAACTCGAGCGCGATCGCCCGGCCGATGCCCCGGGAGCCGCCGGTGACCAGGACGGAGCGTCCAGCCAGATCCGCTGACACGGCACCTCACCTCGCTTCTTGCCATGCGCCGAGCACCAACGCGGCGACTTCGGGACCATCCACGTTCCGGCTGAGCGTGACCGCGTAGCGTGCGTCGAGCGCACGCGGCCGACCCACGACGCTGACCGCACCGGCGGCCGTATCGAGCCGCTCGAGGTTGAGCGTCGGCGCGATAATGCCGTCGCGCACGCTCAGACAGGCGAACGCCGCCTCGGCGACGTCGGTGGCCGGGCCCATGTGGCCCGTCGCGGCCTTGGTGCCGGTGAGCCGGATGGGCCGTTCGCGCGCCAGGGTTTTCGCGATGCCACGCAGTTCGGCACGATCGCCGTCCACCGTGGCGTCACCGTGCCCGTACACGTAGCCGATCTGCCCGGGATCGATGTCGGCATCGGCGATGGCCCGCGTGATCGCGTCGCGGACGCCGCTGCCGTCTGGATCGGGGGCGACCGGCCGGCCCCGATCGGTGGCGGCCCCGAAACCGGCGATCTCGGCCAGGAGGTCCGCGCCGTATGCGCGGGCCAACTCGACCTCGGCGAGGACGAGCGCGGCCGCCCCTTCGGCGCAGATGTATCCGTCGCGATCCCGGTCGTACGGCCGCACCGAGCGCGCACCGCGCGCACAGCCGGAGGTCAACCCGAACTCGCGCAATGCGAGACGGGCGAATTCGTCTGCGCCCGAATCGGTTCCGCCGCAGACGGCCACGTCGACCCGTCCGTCGCGGACGGCGCGGAAGGCACGCCCGATCGCGCACAGGCCCATTGCCGAGCCGTCGACCAGAGTGCTGTTCGCGCCGCAGATCTCGTGCCGGATGGTGATCTGGCACAGCGCCGCGTTGGGCAACCCGGACAGCAGGAAGTCCGGCTTGGCCCGGTGCAGTGCCGCGTGGCCGAGCCGTCGGTAGTCGAGGGTGCCGTCCGGCTCGCGCGCGGTGGCCAGCACCGGTGCGAACCGGTCGAGGTAGTTGTGTTCGTCCTCGTTCTCGTTGGAGCCGATATAGATTCCGCGCCGCGCGGTCGCCGCGGCCCGGAAGACCGGTCCCGCGTCGGCCACCGCTAGATCGGCCGCGAACACGCCGAGCCGGGAGGCCCTGGTCAGCCGTTTGAGCTGCTTACGGTCGGCCGCGGCGACGGGATGTTCGGTATCGTCGACCGCCCCGAAATAGCCCAGCTCGGAGGGACTTTCGCTGTCCTGTCGCCGTAGCCCGGTCTCGGCCGCCAGAATTCGCTGCCATTGCGCGCGATAGTCGGTGCCCATGCAGGACAGGACGCCCGCACCGACGACGGCGACGCGGCGCCTCATCGCCCGGTCACCTTTGTGCCGTTGAGCCGCAGCACCTGATAGTGCCGCCGGGTGCTGTCCGGATCCTCGAATTCGGCTAATGGGTAACTGCGACAACGGAAGGTCGCGACGGCGATCTTGCGCCCGTGCGCCTGCGCGGTGCCGCGGAAATCGATCTCGGCCGAGTGCTCCGGTGTGCCGCCGTCGAGTCGGTCCACCTCGACGGTCAGCCGATCACCCGGCACCGCGAAGTCGATGAACTTGCTGTGCTGCACCGCGCTCAGCACGACCGTCGTCTGGAAGTCGCTGCCGGTGATCACCAACCAGCGAGCCAGCTGGGTCATCGCCTCCAGCACCAGCACGCCGGGCAGGATCGGCTGCTGGGGAAAGTGATCGGCGAAGTAGTCCTCGCTCATCGCGGCGTTCTTCACGCCGGCCGCCCGGCGTCCGCCGTCCAGTTCGGTGATCGCGTCAACCATGAGAAACCGCACGGGAACTCCTATCCCACTCCGCCGACCAGGATGGCCTGCCCATTGAGGTACGTACTCTCGCGTGCGCCGAGAAAAACCGCGATATCGGCGACGTCGTCCGCCTCGATCGGCCGCGGCATCGCCGCGCGCCGGGCGAGATAGCCGGCGACCGCGCGGATGTCGACGTCGAAACCCCCGAAGTACGCTCGGCTGACGCCGCTGTCGGCCAGCGTCGGGCAGATGGCGTTGACGCAGATGCCGCGCCGCCCGACCTCCTGGGCGACGCTGCGGGTGAAGCCGAGCACCGCCGCCTTCGCGGTCGCGTACGCGACTTCGTCGGCGCCGCCGGTCATTCCGAGCGCCGAGGCGACATTGACGATCCGGCCGCTGCGCCGCGGCAGCATCCGGCGCACCGCCTGCCTGCTGCAATAGAAGACGGTGTCGAGGTTGATCCGGAGCATGCGGTGCCAGTCGGCGTCGGTGTGGAAGACCAGCGGTGAGCGCAGCGCTGCGCCGGCGTTGTTGATCAGGACGTCGATCCGGCCGTAGGTTTCGTCGGCGTGCGCGAACAGCCGCGTCACGTCGGCGGGCTGGGTCAGGTCGGCGGTGAACTCGGTAATCGGCACGGCGGCAACGGCTTCGATCGCCTTCGTCGTGTCCCGCAGACGGGTCTCGTCGATGTCGGTGAGTACCAGCGACGCGCCCTCCTCGGCGTACCGGGTGGCGATGGCCGTCCCGAATACACCGGCGGCGCCGGTGACGATGGCGACGGAGTCGGCCAGGCGGTTCATGCGCTCACCGCCCCCTGCGCGGTGAGCAACACGTAGGCGACGGCGTAGTCGCCGTCGTGACTTAATGACACTGCGGCACCGGTGATTCCGAGTCGCTGTGCGATGGCGAGCAGACGGTCGTGCAGGAGCAACCGTGGTGCTCCGGCAGACCGGAAGACCTCGATGTCGCGCAGTCGCCGGGTTGCCGGTGGCAGCCCTAGGCCGACTTGCAGCGCCTTCAGCGTGGCCTCCTTGGCGCTGAACCGGGCGGCGAAATGCGGTGCGGGATCGCGGAAGCCGGTGCAGTATTCGATCTCTGCCGGTCGGAACACCTTGCCGGTGAACCCGTTTCCTGCGGCGAGCAGCCCGCGCACCCGGCCGACGGCGGCGATATCGACACCGACCGCCATCGGCGTCGTGCCCGAGATGGCCGGCAGCAGAAGCGAGGTCGCGGTGGCGGTCATGGCAGTCGCTCCGCGCCGACCGAGCCATAGTGCCGTTCCACGGCTCGCCGGTAGGCCAGGTTCAGGCCGATGATGGCCCGCTTCTTCGCCGCGGACTGCGGGCCGGGCAGCGGGCGGTCAGCGGTGTGGCGACGCAGCCGCTGCCGGGTCACCGCGCGGGAATAGGCACTGGTGTAGAGGAATTCGAGGCCGTCTTCGAGCTGTCCGGCGGTCATCGACACCGGGGCTACCGAGGCGCGCAGGTGCGACGGCCCGCCCGGGCCGGGATCGATCATCCGGCCCGCGCGCCGATGTTGTTCGTAAAGTGGCACGCCCGGGCCGCTGCCGAGCGGGTTGAAGTGGCAGATCTCGATCTCGTTGTCCACGACGAACTCCAGGGTCCGCTCGAACACGTCCGGGGTATCGCCGGCGAAACCGAAGACGAACGAGCCGATCACCCCGATGCCCGCGTCGTGCAGCCGGGCGATGTGGCCGCGGTAGTCGGTCGGGCGGCTCCATGCCTTGTCCGAGGCGACCAGGTTCTGCGGATGCACCGATTCCAGGCCGATGAACACGAGCATGCACCCGGCCCGCCCGGCGGCCTGCGCCAGCGACTCACGCTGGGCGATGGTGATCGTGGCCTGACTGCCCCACAGCACCCGCAGCGGTTCCAGTTCGGCGAACAGGGTGCGCGCGTAGCGTGGGTTGCCGACGATGTTGATATCCGAGAACTGGACGAAATCGCCGGTGCGGGAATCGATCTGGGCGAGCACCTGATCGATCGGCCGGGTGCGGAACGACTCGTGGTGGTAGCGGGTCTCGATGCAGAAGTTGCACGAGAACGGGCAACCCCTGGTGGCCTCCACCGGAAAGACATAGTCGTGCGGCGGCAGGTGTTCGGGACCGTACTGCGGCAGCGTCGCCAGATCGACGGGGCCGCCGAGGTAGCGCGGGCGCAGGCGGCCGGCCGCCGCGTGGTCGAGCACCTGCGGCCACACCTGCTCGACCTCGCCGCGGATGACGGCGGCGGCGCCGATCCGCTCGGCCTCGGGGTCGTAGCTGGGGAAGTATCCGTCGATGATGACCGGCGTGCCCAGTTCGCCGAAACCGCGGACCAGTTCACCGGTGCGGCGTTCGCCGAAGAACTTCGAGGTGACGGCGACCAGGTCGACGTCGGCGAAGCGGCCGAAATCGGTGATGGGCGTGGCGTTCTCGTCGATCACCGTGACCCGGTGCGCGACCGAGGTCATGGCCGCGCGGTAGGCGAGGTTGACCGGAACCGGGTTGAGCATGCGATTGCCGTAGATCACGCTCTTGTCCCGAACATCGGGGTTCACCAGTAACACGTGCATGTGCGCCATCCCATCCTCAGACCGGTGCCATCGCGTCGCCGGCGGCGCGGCGCACCACGAGGGTGCCGTTCTGGCCGCCGAGGCCGAACGAGTTGGTCAGCGCCACATCCACCGGCAGCCGCCGGGCCGTGCCCGGCACGTAGTCGAGATCGCATTCGGCGTCGCGATGGCGATAGTTGACGGTCGGCGGCACGAGGGCGGTGCGCACGCTCAGTACGGTGCTGATGAACTCCACGGCCCCGCAGGCGGCGATGAGATGGCCGGTCATCGACTTGTTCGCGGTGATCGCGAGCCGGGTCGCGGCGCGGCCGAAGACGTGCTTGATCGCGGTGGTCTCCACCCGATCGTTGAGGATGGTCGCGGTGCCGTGCGCGTTGACCAGACCGACCTGATCCGGAGTCACCGCCGCGTCGGCCAGCGCCGCCCGCATCGCCAGCGCGGCGCCGTCGCCGTTCGGGTGCGGTTCGGTGAACCGGTGCGCGTCGAGCGAGCGGCCGAACCCGGCGACCTCGGCGTACCAGGGCGCCGATCGGCGACGGGCATGCGCCTCGGTCTCCAGCACGACCATGCCGGCGCCCTCGCCGACCACGAAACCGGTCCGGGTCGCGTCGAACGGGCGGCCGGTGCGGCCGGGCAGATTGTCGGTCGACGGTGCGCCGAGCGCGACGAGCCCGGCCAAGCCGAGCGGGTTGATCATGGAATCCATTGCGCCGCAAAGCACGACGTCGACGCCGCCGCGCCGGAGCAGGCGGAACGCGGTGCCGATGGCGTGGGCACCGGCCGCGCAGGCCGAGGTGATCACGGCGGTCGGCCCGGTGACGCCCAGATGCCCGGCGAGCAGGCCGATCACCAGGTCCTGCGGGTCGCGGATCAGCGAGACCGGATTGATCGTGGTCGGCCCGGCCAGCGGGGCCGGCAGCCGGAATCGGCCGTGGTCGTCGAGATGCCCGGCGATGTCGTCCATGCCGACGATGCCGAGGCCTGCGCCGAGCACCAGTCCGACCCGGTCGGTCGCGCGCACCGCGATCGGGCCGCCGGTCCGGGTCAGACCGCTGTCGGCGAGAGCCATAGCGCAGGCGGCGAGCGCGAACCGGGCCTGCCGGTCGGCGCGCAGCTCGGCCGGGAACGGGCCGTCCCAGTAGTCGTGCAGGTCGAATTCGGCGACCTCGGCGGCGATCCGGGTCGGCAGCGCGGACGCGTCGAACAGCGTGATCGGCCCCTCGCCCGACGTGCCTGCCACCAGGTTGGCCCAGAACTGGCGATGGCCGAGCCCGATCGGGGTAACCGCGCCGAGCCCGGTCACGACCACCCGGTTCACGGGGACACCGTCCCGCCCGGCACGGCCCGGATCCGGTCGAGTGACCAGCCGGAGTAGTAGCGGAACCGGTTTTCCTCGGCGGCGATCTCGGCCGGGTCGGTGATGTCCTGGAGCACATAGTTCAGCCGCGCGATGCGCGCGACGGGCCTGGTCTCGTCGTAGGCCGCGCAGCTGAGCTGTGCCCAGCGCTTGCTCAACCCGAGCATGCGCGCCTCGACCCGCACCGCCCGGCCCGGCGGGAGTTCGCCGACGATCTCGGCCCGATCGATGAGGCACAGGAACGCCGAGACGGTGAAGTCGGTGCTCAGATGGACCAGCCAGCCCGCGACCTGCGCCATCGATTCGAGCAGCAGCGAGCCGCTGAGCAGCCGGCGGCCCGCGTAGCCCGCGGCGAGATGGTCCTCGGTGAGCGAGACGTGTTTCACCGCGACCATGGACTCGCCCTTGCTCGCCTCCAGCACCCGGTCGTAGAGCAGGAATCGCATCACGTCCCCTTCGCCTCGAACGGACCGAACACGACGCACTCGCTCTGCCCACGGAACCCACCGGCCAGGCACGCCACGGCGGTGCCCGCACCCATCCGGCGCGGACCGTCGCACACCAGGTCCAACCCCGAATCCGGTTCGGGAAGACAAAGATTGGCGATCGCGGGCACCCGCCGTTCGGCCAGACTGTGCACGGCGAAGACGCTGTGCAGCGGCAGCGCGGCCGCCAGCGGGTGGCCGGTGGCGCCCTTGGCCGAGGTCACCGGGATATCGGGTGCGTGCCGGCCGAGCACGGCGCCGATCGCGGCCGCCTCGGCGGCGTCGCCCGACGGCAGTCCCGGCGCGTCGGCGTACACGCAACCGAGCCGGTCCGGGGTCAGCGCCGCGTCGTCGAGGGCCGCGGCGAGCGACTGTTCGATCGCCGTGCGCGGCGGGTGCGGTTCCGGCCCTGGCGGTACGCCGACCGCCGCACCGTGGCCGAGCACCTCGGCGAGCACGTGCGCGCCCCTGGCCCTGGCGTGCGCTAGCGTCTCGAGCACCAGTACTGCCGCGCCCTCGCCGGGCACCGTTCCGGTACGGTCCCGATCGAACGGCCGGCACGACCCGGACGCCGGATCGGTGGTCCGCGCGACGATGCCGAGGTACAGCAGGCGTTGCAGGGCAGACAGATTCAGCCGCGGGCTGACCCCGCCCGCGAGCATCACCTCGGCGTCGCCGTCCTGCAGCATGCGCAGTGCCGCGCCGATCGCCTGCCCGCCGGCCTCGCCGAACGGGCTGAACGAGGCGTTCGGCCCGTGCAGCCCGTACTGCATGGCGATCTGGCAGAGGGTGGCGTTGTTGAGCATCACGATGGAGACCATGGGCGAAATCGAGCGCCAGCCGGTGCGGCAGAACCGTTCGATGTCGAAGCCGGTCGGATCGTGCAGTGACCGGCGGGCGGCTAGTTCCAGGTCGGCGATGTCGTAGTCGATCATGGTGACGCCCAGCGTGATTCCGGTCACGTCGGCGTCGACGTTGCCCGGATGGATCTTGGCCGAGGTCATGGCCTGCCCGGTCGCGGCGAAGGCAAGGTGTGTGTGCAGCCGCATGCCCCTGGCGGCCTTGCGGTCGGTGATCCAATCTGCGGCGTCGATGCCGCCAACCTGTGCTGCGGCGAGTGGCCGGTCGCCGTCGGCGCGCAGCTCGAGGTCTTCGGCGAGCCTGCGCAACGGCGCGACGCCGGAGTCCCCGCGCAGCAACGCATTCCACTGCGATCGCGCATCGTTGCCGAGCGCGGACACCGCGCCGACGCCGGTCACCACCACGCGTTCAGCCATGGCCGTTGCCGTCCGCCCGGCCGGGCCAGCGGCGCAGCACGATGCTCGCGTTCTGGCCGCCGAACCCGAACGAGTTGCTCATCGCGACTCGAACCTCCTGCGCGCGAGCGGTATTCGGGACATAGTCCAGATCGCAGTCGGGGTCGGGGAATTCGTAGTTGATGGTGGGCGGAATCAGGCCGGTGCGCAGCACGTGCAGGCAGGTGACGCATTCGATCGCGCCCGCGGCGGCGATCGTGTGCCCGATCATCGACTTCTGCGAGCTGATCGGGATGGCGGCCGCCCGGTCGCCGAAAACCTTGTGCACGGCACGGGTTTCGGCGCGATCGTTGATCAGTGTCGAGGTGCCGTGCGCGCTGATGTAGTCGATGTCCTCGGCACGCAGCCCGCCGTCGGTGAGGGCGCCGGACATCGCCAGCACCGCGCCCGCACCGTGCGGCGGACTGTCGGTGATGCGGTAGGCATCACACGACGTGCCGTACCCGGCCACCTCGGCCAGCGGTTCGGCGCCGCGGCGCAGCGCGTGTTCGAGCTCCTCCAGCATCACGAAGGCGGCGCCCTCGCCCATCACGAAGCCGCAGCGTCTGCGATCGAACGGGCGACTCGCGGCCGCAGGGTGGTCGTTGAACCGGGTGGCCAGCGCGGTGAGCAGGTCGAACGAGGAGATCCCGAGGAAACTGAGCAGCGAATCACAGCCACCCGCTAGCACCGCGTCGGCGTCGCCCTCACGGATCCAGAGGGTGGCCTCGCCGATCGCCTGGGTACCCGACGCGCAGGTCGACGACACCGTCATGGTCGGCCCGGCCGCGCCGCACAGGTGGGCGAGCGCGGCCGCGCTGGCGTTCTTGCGCATGCTGTGCCGGTGCGTGGCCAGCAGGCCGGCGAACTCCGGGCCGGGACCCGTTGTCCCCGTGCCGATCCTGTGCTGGAGCAGCTCGTCCAAGACGCCGATGTCGTACATCTGGCCGGAGGTACCGACACACACCCCGAATCGCTGCGGAGGTGTATCGGTCAGTCCGGCCAGCCGATTCGTCGCGAGCCCGGCGGCGAGGCCGAGCCGGACCGAGCGGGGCGCCGATCGCGACAACGCTTCGGCGCCCGGCGGATACTCGGTTGCCGCGAGGAACTCGTCGTCGACCTCGGCCGCGACCTGGGAGCCGAGCCCGGAGGCGTCGAATCGGGTGGTGGTGCGAACTCCGGAGCGACCGTCGACGAAGCCACGGAAGGTCGTCTCGGCATCCGCGCCGAGCGGCGTCACCATCTCCGCCGCCGTGATGACCACCCGTCGCGGGTGTGCCTCGCCGGACACCGGTCACTCCGCGACGGCGTCGGCCGGGGCCGGTGCGGTCGCTGCCTCGGCTTCGGCCGCCTGCGCCCGGCTCTGCCGGACCAGTCGCGCCACCTCGTCGAGCTCGCGGATCTCCTCGAACCAGATCTGGTTCAGCTCGTCGCCCGGTATCGCGGTGAGTTCGGTTGCGCACCTGTCACATTCGGCGTGGAACTCGCCGTCCTCGTTGCGCAGGAACGTCCGGCCGCCGCCGCAGGCGTGGCACTGCTCCGGGATGGTGTCGAGCAGCCGCCGGCACAGCCCACCCCAGGTGTGCACCGTCCACAGGGCGGCCACGTCTTCGACGCGCATCCCGGGCTCGACCTTGCTCAGGTCGACCCCGAGGAGACGTTCGCGGACCAGATAGGCGCCCAGCGGGGTCAGCCTGCGCAGCGTGTCCACCGCCGCTCCGGCGCCGAACACATCCTCGGCCTGTTCGTTCAGGTCGTCGCGCGGCACCGAGATCGGCAGGAACTGCTCGAGCCGGAAGGTGATGTCCAAGAAGTCGATCGATTCCGCGCCGAGCTCCGGAATCAGTAATTTGTCCGACGTGACGTCGGCTGGTTCGACGGCGAGCGCCAATGCGACCGCGCTGCGTACGATGTCGTCGAGTTCGTCCGAACTCAGCATGGACCCCACGGCGTTCCTCCTCGGATCGGTGTACATGGTGGATTTGCTTGTGCGATAACGGGTTCAGCCTTTAGCCGTGAGCCGGGAGTACCTGGCCAGCACGCCGTCGAGGCGGCGGTAGAGCTCGTCGACCTCCTCGGTGGTGATGGTGAGCGGCGGGACGATGCCGATGGTTCCGCCGAGGCCCTCCGCGCCCTGGCTGCCGATGATCAGCCCGCTCAGCGCGAGCCGGTCCTCGATTACCTGCCATTGCTGTTGCGGGATAGGCTCTTTGGTGTCGCGGTCTTTGACCAGTTCGATCCCCATCAGCAATCCCGCGCCGCGAATGTCGCCGACGATCGGGTACTCGCGCAGATGCGCGAACTTGTCGAACAGGTACTTGCCGGTCTGGCGCACCTGATCGACGATGCCGTCGCGCTGCATGATGTCCAAGGTGGCCAGCGCCGAGGCGCAGCACAGCGGATTGCCGTTCGTGGTGCTGCCGGTCGCGATGAAACCATCTACGGCAGAGAGGAATTCGCGGTATACGTCGTCGTGCACGACGACGGCGCCGAATGGTAAATAGCCGCTGTTGATGCCCTTGGACAGGGCCATGAAGTCCGGTCGCACATCGAAGTAGTCGGCGCCGAACCATTCGCCGAGCCTGCCGAATCCGGTGATCACCTCGTCGTAGGCGAGCAGCAGGTCGTTGCGGTCGCAGATCTCGCGCAACCGCTCGTGATATTCGCGGGTCGGCACGATCGCGCCGCCGACCCCGAGCGCCGGTTCGACGAGCACGCCGGCGATATTCGCCGCTCCGAGCCGTTCGATCATCGTCTCGACCGCGTCGGCGCAGGCGAGCGTGCATGTTCCGGCGCAACCGGATTCGCATCGATACGCGTACGGCGAGGGTGCGTGATGGAAGCCGGGGGTCAACGGTTCGAACTGTCTGCGGAACCGGCGGAACGCGGAGCCGGTGGCGCTCAAGGCGCCGTAGGTGACCCCGTGATAGGCCCGATCCAGGGCGATCACGCCGAGCTTGGTGGTGTCCTCGCCGAAGCGCAGCCGCTGATATTGCCGCATCATCTTGATGATGGTTTCGTTGGCCTCGGAGCCGGTGGACGCGAAGAAGACAGTGTTCAGGCCGTCGGGGGTCACCGCGGCCAGCCGGCGGGCGTACTCATCGGCGGCCCGATGCGTGGCCCGCTCGATGGGGAAGTACAGCAGCTTGCCCGCCTGCTCGCGGATCGCCGCGATGATCTCGGGGTGGGCACCGCCGAGGCTCAGATTGCACAGTCCGCCGAATGCGTTGAGATAGCGGTTGCCCTCGGTGTCCACCACCCAGACGCCCTCGGCCGAGGCGATGCTGATGCCGCGCCGGCGAAAGCCGCGCATGTTGGTGAATCCGTGCCAGAATGTCGAATCGGTCTCCGCCGCAATCTGATTCGGCATGACACTCCTCGCGTCGCCAGTTCTGGAAAACGGACCGGAGGGAAAGATGTTCCGGGCGAACCGGTTCCGTCTGAGACGACGATAACCTTGGGTACGGCCCTGTTTCCTCGGCCGAATGGTCACACCTGGCTCAACACTTGGTGGAGGTGACCGTGCCGCTCCGCTGAGTATCGAGTGGCCGATCGGGCCCGGCGGTCAAAATGGCGAGGTCCCATCCGGCGCGTCGGCAGGTGAGTCCGGCGGCGGTGGCCTCGGCGACGATGGTTCGCATTTCGAGCGCCCACCACTGCACGGTGCTCACCGACTCCCGCACGGTCCGCCCGTCCTGCACCACCCGGCACATCGTGGTCAGTTCGATCCGTCCCGGGTCGGTGGGGCGTGAACCGAGCCAGATCTCGTGGTGTCGCACGCCGAATCGCGCGACGCCGACCCGAATCGGCCGGACGGTGCGGGTGGCGGGAAACGGCGCGGCGTCCACGACCGCCCGGCAGCCGGGGGCCAGCCGGTCGGCGAGCAGTCGCCACAACGCGTGCCGATCGTCCGGCGTGAGATATCCGAGCACCCCGCACGCGACCATGCCGCCGATCTGGTCGGGCAGCGTGGTTTCCGCGAGGGTGCCCGCGGCGATGGTCACCCGCGGTGCCAGCCCGTTCGCCTGTACCCGGCTCGCGAGTGCGGCGCGCATGGCCGGGGAGGGCTCGATAGCCAGGATCGGGACCGTGGCCAGCGCGGCGCCGATGATCGCGACGACCAGGCCGGTGCCGGCGCCGACATCCACGATCGGCGAATTCGTTTGTACGGCAGCGGACATGGCCTTAGTCAAGGCGGCGGCCCGCGGCTTCCAATAGGGCCGTCCGGCGATGTCGTAGAACTCCGCCGCAGCACCGTAGTTGTCGGCCACCACGGATCACCGCCCGGCGCTGGGCGCGAGCCGCAAGCGGTGTTCGAGAATCTTCTGCATATTGCGCAGCTCCAGCACATCGCAGGCGTGGAACAGCGGCCACATCGACCCGGGCCATACCCGGCCGCGGCGCGGGGAAAGCTGCGGATACGGATTCTTGTCGTAGTACGGGTGCCGCCAGATCGTCCACGAGACCAGCGCGCCGCCGCGGCGCTGCACGTGGCGGGCGGAGAGCACCCGGCCGCAGAACACCATCCACAGGTCATCGCCCTGATCGAACGCCGACTCGTAGTCGACGGTGCCGACCTCGCGATTGCCGGTGATGCGCAGGTGGATCGTGGTCTCCGGGTCGGTGGCGTCCACGCCGACGTAGCGGCCGGTGTCGCCGTCGGGGCGGAAATCGCGCATGCTGTAGGTGAATTCCTCGACGCTGCGGATATCGAGCAGATAGTCGTAGAGGACCTCGGGCGGACAGTCGACGTGCTGATGCACGGTATACACCTCGGGGTCTGCGCCCGCGCGTAGCTGCCTGGTCAACGCGATCAACCGGCTGGTGGCGTCGGCGCGCGAGACCGTCTCACACCGGAAGAGTCCGGGGATATCGTCGAGCGGTGTGCGGGTCATGGGTCCTCCCTCGGCGAGTGGGCGCTACAGCGGGGTGCTGTTCCAGCGGTTGAGCATCATCACCTCGCCGAACACCCGGGCTCGATGCTGTTCCGCGTCGATCCGGGGCATCCGGCGGCGGGCGAACCGGGTGAGGGCGGTGTCGATGTGCGCCGCGTCGACGCGCACCAGTTCGTCATCGAGCACCGCCGCCGATTCCATCGCCAGCGAGGCGCCGATGCCGGTGCTCGGCACCAGGCCGGCGGCGGCGTCGCCGAGCAGCACGATCCGTCCTCGAATCCACTGGGGGACGGTGACTTCCACCAGATCGAGGCTCTCGACCCGGTCGGCGTCCGGCAAGGTGCGCAGGATCAGGCACTCGTCGGCGCGGCGCGGATCGCGCGGCGGCCAGTGCCCGGCGGCCGGGTCCGCGCCGTCGAACGAGCCGGCGATCGCGACGAAGCAGGCGACCCGATCCTGGGTCGGATACGCGGAGATGATCCGCCGCAGCCCCCAGGTCTCGTGCAGCTCGCCCGGCGGGGTGACGTCGCGATGCGCCCACCACCACCAGATCCGCCAGCCGAACCGGTGTTCGGCGGTGCGCAGCTCCGCCTGCCTGCGGGTGCGCGAGCGCATGCCGTCCGCGCCGACGACCAGGTCGTAGTCGCGCTCGCGGCCGTCGTCGAACCGGACCCGTACGGTCGAGCCGATCTGGCGCATCCGATCCACCTCGGTCTCCAGATCGACCGGTGTACCGCCGTTGGCCGACTCGAGGATGGCGAGCAGCTCGGCGCGCGGAGCCGCGCGGGGCAGCCCGTGGCAGGCGTCGATGCGTTCGAGATCGAAGGTGCGCAGGATCGTGCCGTCACGATCGTGCACGACGTAGCGCCGCAACGGCACGCTCAGATCGATGAAGGAGTTCCACAGCCCGAGCCCGTGCAGGATTCGACTTCCGGCCGGCCACAACGCGATCGCGTATCCGGTGGGGCTGTAGCTGCCGATGGTGTCGATCACGGTGGGGCGCAGTCCGCGTTGGCGCAGCCGCGCGGCGAGGGTGAGTCCGGCGATGCCGCCGCCGACGATCAGGATTCGCACCCGACCGGTCCCTGACGTGTGGTCGAAAGCACGGCGGCGGCAGCGTTTTCGCCGGAGCGGCAGCACGCCTCGACCGAGGCGCCGAGCAGGTAGTCGCCGGCCAGGGCGATGCCGGTGAGCGGGGCGAACGCGTCGGACAGCGCGTCGAGGAAGTCGCCGTGGTGCGGCAGGTAGCCGCAATAGGCGTGTGGCCAATGACGAATCGCCGCAGCGGTTCTCGGCTGAGGTACGGTCCCGAGGTGGGTGCGCAACTGGTGCTCGGTGTCGGTGACCAGGCCGAGCACGTCGGCGTCGGCGGGATCGGTCAACCTGCCGTGTTTGCCCGAGAAAGTATATCGGACAACATTTCTCGTATCCTTGCCGTAGCTGCCCGCGTTGCTGCACGGCTGGTCGTCGAGTGCGATGGCGCGGACATCCGCGGCGAACACGTCGTGTGTGTAGCGCACCACCGCGACCGTGGCCGGGAAGTAGCGCACCGAGTGCAGCAGTCCGGCAACGGTGTCCGACAACGGCGCGAGCAGCGGTGCCGCCGCATGGGCTGGGGTGCAGACGGCGACGGCGTCGTAGCGTGCCTGGGTGGCGCGCCCGCCCGCGTCGAACAGATGCAGGACAACGCCGCCGTCGAGCCGGGTGATGCCGGTAACCGTTGTGCGATAGCGGATCTCGACCAGGTCCGCGATGCGCGCCAGCAGGGTGGACAGCCCGGTGGTCGGCTGATCGAAGGTGTCGATCAGCATGCCCATGTTGGTCGGAAAGTTGCCGTAATAGGCCTCATCCGGCTCGGCGCCGTTCATCCGGACCGTGATCGGCCGCAGGAAGTTGGCGCTCGTGCGCTTGCCGAAATGCGCCGACAGCGGCCGATCGTCGTGGCGCCCGAGCTTTCTCGCGAGATCGGAGCCGAGGAACCGGGCCTGGTCCGCGGACTTCACCTTCCTGGCGATGCGGTCGAGGGCGGTCAGGTCCCGCCAATCACACATCCGCAGAATCCCGTTCATCGTCGTGACCCGGTTGTCGCTGTCGAGGCGGACCAATCGGCCCGCGACCACCCGGGAGGTGTTGATGCCGAAAGGCTCATATCCGGTGCCGCCGAGCAGTGCCAGCAGCGCCCGGAATCGGGTGTAGCGGCGCCCGATGTTCTTGCCGCCGAGCAGTATTTCGCCATCGCCGAGTTCGGCGACACCGAGCCGCCCACCGATTCGATCGTCGCGTTCCAGGATCTCCACCGCGCAGCCCGCGCGATGCAGCGCGAGCGCGGCGGCGATACCGCAGACCCCGGCCCCGACCACCGCGACTCGCTCCGGTGTGCTCACCTGGTTCTCCCGTCAGCCCGAACCGGTTTCGTCGAGCACGGCGAGGGTGATGACGCCGAGCGACTCGCCCGCCTGGTCGAAACCGACCCGCACCCGATGCCGCCGACCGGGGCCGGGGTCGCTGGAATCGGTGATCGTGGCCCGGCAGTCGGTGCGTAACTCAGGTTCGCAGAAATTGCCGAAATCGACGTCACAGCCGACGATCACGGCCCGGCGCGGGTCGGTGCCGCGGTGTTCGGACAATGTGGCCAGGCAGGCCTGCCTGGCCGCCTCCAGCAGCAACATGCCGGGCACGTGATCCATCGGATGGTCGAAGAACACCGGATGCGTCGGATCGAAGGTCAAGTCGCACTCGATGCTGTCCTCGCCGCTGGCAATCTCGTTGGCGAGCAAGATATTCCGCGACTGGCCTCGCCCGGCTCGGTTCGGGGCGAGCAGGGTGACCTGGTCACGCGGGCGCGCCGGTTCGGGGCCGAGCGCGAGCGTCTTCGTCCGTGCGCGTTCGCGAATGTATTCGTAGTAGTGCAGCGGCAGCGGCAGCCATCGGCCGCCGGCCCGCCCGCATTCGTGGCCGTCGACAATGATGGTCACCGGGTGCTGCGCCAATCGCTCGGAGGTGCGCGCGTTGACGATGGTCACCACGCGCGCCGGATCCGGACCGGCGCGCAGCCGTTCAGGTGCGAAGACGTCGATGCGCATATCGCGAAAGACCAGGAACTGGTTGTCCGGCACGTTCACGAACTGGTGCGCGACATACTCGGTCACCTGCCGGGTGACCTCCATGATCGCGATCGTATCCAGGTAGTCCGGATTGCCGTTGTCGTTGAAGAGCATATGGCTGCGCGGGAGCATGGCGGCGACGGCCCATTCGCGTTTGCCGATGACCGCCGCGTCGGTGAGGAAGACCTCGTTGACCGCGGCGCGATGCACCAGCGAGCGCGGCACCGTCTGCTCGAAGCTCAACTGCGCGAGCGCCGTTCGGTCGGCATCCGGCGCGGGGCGGGTGGTCACTGCGGTTTCGTCCACGGTTGCCTCTCCGGGATACGCGACTCGAACTACGGCGAGCGTATCGACGGGATCGGCCCGGATCATCGTGCGTTCGCTGAAGCGATCTCAACGTCTGACCGAATACCGATGCGGCAGCGAGCGATACGGTCGAGCTGTGCTCGATAGCGACGACAGGGTGAAAGTGCCGACCCGGTCCGGCGAGCCGACCGGATGCGCGTTGATCTTCCCGGGGCAAGGCGCGCAGCGACCCGCCATGGGGGATCGATGGCGAGACACGCCGCAATGGCGGATCGTCTGCGAGGTCTCCGAATGGACCGGCTACGACCTGGCCGAGCTGATGTTGCGCACCGGTGAACAACGTTTGCGCCGTACGGATTCGGCGCAGTTGTCGGTCTTCACCATGTCGCTGATGGCCATGGACTATCTGACCGAGCACGGCATGGTCGGCCCGGTGCGCGCGTGCGCCGGGCACAGCCTGGGGGAGTACACGGCATTGGTGGCGGCGGGCGCGCTGACACCGGCGACCGGTGCGCGGCTCATCGCGGCGCGCGGCGCGGCGATGCGCGCGGCCACCCGGCAGCGACCGGGGACGATGGCCGCGGTCCTCGGCGCGGGCAGCGACACCGTCGAAGCGCTCACGGCCGCGGTCCGGGTCGCTGGCGCTCAGGTGTGGGTGGCCAATGTGAACGGGCCGCGGCAGGTTGTCGTGTCCGGCACCGTCGACGGGGTGGCGGCGGTGGCCGAGGAGGCCCGGAAATCCCGGCTGAAAATCGTGCGGATTCCCGTCGACGGCGCGTTCCACACGCCGCTCATGGCCGCCGCGGCACCGCCGTTGCGCGACGCGCTGGCCGCGGCCGAATTCCGGCCGAGCGGCATTCAGGTGGTCGCGAATGTGGATGCGGGGCTGTACACCGCCGAGCGGTGGCGGGAGCTGGCCGAGCGGCAACTGACCGCGCCGGTGCGCTGGACCGCGGTGATCCGTCGACTGACCGACCTCGGCTGTGCGCGGCTGATCGAGGTCGGGCCGAGCCGGGTGCTCGCGAAATCCATCGGGCGCGGCGAGTCGGCACCGGCGGTGCGGTACTTCGGCTACCCAGGGGAGCTCGGCACATGAAGCCGCGGCAACGGTGGGCGGACCATCGCCGGAATCGGCTGAGCGAGCTGGACTGTGTGCATCTGCGCCTCGACAGCACCGGGCATCCGATGCACTGGATGCTCGGCTTGCAACTCGAACCCGGGGACCCGGTGACGCTCGAACAGTTGCGTGCGCGCGTGGCGAGTCGCGCTCGCGCGCACGAGATGTACCGGCTGTGCCTGCCGGAGCACTTGGGTCGGCGACCGAGATTTGTTCGGGCAGAGGTAGATCCGCGGGAACGCGTGCAGGCGGCCGTGGTGCGCGACGGGGATGCGCTGTCGCGCTTGATAGAGCGGCTCATGGCCACGCCGATGACCCGTATCGCGCCGCTGTGGGACATCATGTTGGTCGACGAGCAGGACCGGAGGAGCCAGACGGTCCTGCTGCGGGTGCAGCACTGCCTGAGCGACGGCTTGGCCGGGCCGGGCTTCGCCGCGCTGGTCGTGGACGCGACGGCCGCCGACTTCGCCAGATTCGTCACCGCGCCGCGGTTTCCGTTCACCCGGTCCCTCACCTGGCGGACCTGTATTGAGGTGCCGCGGCAATATCGCGCCGCGCGTACGGTGCGCCGAGTCGGGCGAGTGCTGCCGTTCCCGCCGCAGAACTGCGTGCGGCAGATCGCGACATTCGCCATTCCGCTGTCGCGGCTACGCCGGAACGCGGCCGTGGCCGCCGGGTCGAGCACCGAGTATCTGCTGGCGAGCGCCGCCGAGGCCTATCAGCGGGTGGCGTCACGCGGTCCGGGGGACGTCCTGCGAATCATGCTGCCGGTAACGCTCGACGAGGAGCTGCGCCACACCGGCAATGCCACCGCGTCGGCGTTCCTCGACCTGCATATGTCGGGCACACGGATGACCGATCGGGTCCGGGCGGTACGGGAGCAGCTGGCCGCCATCGACCCGGTGGCACAAGCCAGGGCGCTCGCCTCGGCCGGCGTGGATTTGCAGTATCTGCCGTGGCGGGCGCAGACCAGGTTGATGGCGCGGATGGTGCGCGACACCTGCCAGCTCAGCGTGAGCATCACGCCGGGATTTGCCCGGCAGCACAGGATATTCGGCCGTGCCGTGACCGGCACGTTGCCGCTGTCGCCGCTGATGGCCGACGAACTCATGGTCACCACCCTGATCCTGCGTGATCAGTTGAGCGTCGGCGTGGTCGCCGATCCGCGGGTATTGCCCTGTGCGCTGGCAGAATTCGCCGATGAACTGCGGGAGCTGCTGTTCGAGGCCGGTGAACCGTTGTCGCGGTAGCCGATTCATGGGTTCCAGCGGGTGATCTCCGAGATCACCGCGTTCTCCGGCAGCGCGCGCACCATGGCGTTGCGCACGGCGGTGCCGAACCTGGTGCGGCGCAACATCACCGGAATCAACCACCGCGACCGATTCTGCACCGCGTCGACCCTGGCGCGGCGACGGAGCACGTAGCGCCGCAGCGCGTCGGGCACCTGGGCCGCCTCGACCTTCGACAGCTCCTCGGCCAGGACCAGCGCGGACTCCATCGCCATCGACGCGCCGACACCCGCCGTCGGCAGGAAGGCCGCGCCCGCGTCGCCGAGGAGCACCACTCGGCCGAACCGCCAGTCCCGCATGCGCAGATCGGCCAGATCGAAACAGCCGACCCGGTCGAGGTCGTCGAGCGCGTCGAGCATCCAATCCCGCTGCCCGGCAACGCCGTACAGTCGATCGCGAAGCTGCGCCGGGGTCGCGGGGGCGTCCGTGGCGCGCAGCGCGGCCGCGCAGCCGACCGGTCCGGTGGTCGGGTTGTAGCCGAAATATCGTGCAGTGCCCCAGAACTCGTGCGATTCGTCGGGCGCGACGCCGATGCCCCGCGTCCACCAGGTCCACAGCCGCAGACCCGTGCGGCGCATCGGCACGTCACCCGCGACCAGTCCGCGGAGGCCGGAATCGATGCCGTCCGCGCCGACCACCACGTCGAATTCGGCGCTCGCACCGTCGTCGAAGCGGGCGAGGACCACGTGCCCGTCCTGTTCGATACTCGTCACGGTCCGGGCCATCTGCACCTCGGTGCCCCCGGCGTAGGATCCGAGCAGCTCGATCAGCTCGGCTCGGCGCAGCGCGCGCGGGACACCGTCACCGAGGTGGCCGCGAAAGTCGAAGTCGCGCAACCGGGCACCGCCGTCGACGTGCGTCGAGTAGGTATTGATCGGGACCGTGAGCGCGTCGAACCGGCGGCCCAGGCCCAGATGCTCGACCACCAGGCGGCCCATCGGCCACAGCGTGATCACATATCCGACGTCCCCGTACCGCGCCACCCGCTCCACGACCGTCGGTTCGATTCCGTTGCACCGCAACGCCGCGGCCAGGGTCAGGCCCGCGATGCCACCGCCGACGATCAGGACTCGCGGCGCGCTCGTCCTCATGGCGGCGAGTCTATTTCGGCGAGGCGATGGGCTCATCGGCCGAACGTTGATCTGTGCTCGACGCCGGTCGCAACCACGCCGTTCGTTGAGACCCACTCGGATCATTCGATCCAAGACCCCTCCGGCACCGGTCATTACGCTCGAATCGTGTCCGATCACACGCTGCCGATCGTGCTCGATATCTTCGAGACCGACCTCGGCATGGACGTCCGGCAACCCGATCCCGGGACCATCCTGCTCGGCGACCTGGGCTTCGATTCGGTCGCCGTCGCGATCGGGACCGTTGCCATCGAGGAACGCCTCGGTGTCCGGTTGACCGTGCGTCAGTTGCTTTCCTGCTGGACGGTCGCCGACATCGTCGAAGCCGTCGACGCAGCGTTGCCGGTCGCGGCGCCCGACTACCGCGGCGAGTAGGCGCGGGTCAGTCGTGCAGCGCGGCGAGCATGCGCTCTTTGCCGGAAAGGATGTGGGCCTCCATCAGCCGGCCCGCGGTCACGGTATCGCCGGCGGCGATGGTGTCCAGGATTTCGCCGTGCTGGCAGTTGGAAACGGTTCGGGCGGCGTCGGATTCGAGGCCGTGGCGGCGGAACAGGTGCAGTTCCTTGGAGACGTCGTCGTAGAGATCGGCCAGGCGGGGATTGCCGGACAGGGCGACCAGGGTGCGGTGCAGGTCGACATTGCGCGGGTAGTAGTCGTCGACCGCGGGGACGGCGGCTTGCAGCTGTTCGACCTTGGCGCGCAGCTCGGTCAGTTGCTCGGGGGTGATGCGTTCGGCGGCGAGGCGACCGGCCAGGCCGAACAGGCTGGCGCGGATGTCGTAGAGCTGGGCGGCCTCGGCGACCGAGACCTCACGCACGAACATCCCTCTGTTGGTGCGGAATTCGACGAGCTTGCCGCGTTCGAGTTGGCGCAGCGCCTCGCGCACCGGGCCGCGGCTGACGCCGAGCCGCGCGGCGAGTGAGGACTCGTTGATCCGGTCGCCGCCGCTGAGCGCGCCCGCGATGATCAGCTGCTCGAGTTCCTCGGCGATCACCTGCAGGAGCGAACTGGACTGATGTTCGGCCACTCGCCGTTGCAGTGCGGTCATCGCCTGCGTCTGTTCGGTCATCACCGTCGCTCCCTCGCCCACACCCGCCAACAGCTCCGCAGTTTCGCATAGTGAACAGTCAATTGCAAATCGTTGACAGTTGACGATTTCCGCGCGCAGACTCACTGCACCGTCCACAAGTGAGAAGAAGGAGGACGGAATGCAGATCAAAGACATCCGGGCCAGCGTGCACACCACCTCGATCGACGTACCGCTATTGAGCGAGCGGGTCGACGGCTACGGCCGCGAGGAGCAGCGCGAGTTCGTGTTCTGCGAGGTGGAGACCGACGAGGGCCTGACCGGCGTCGCCCTGACGGGGCACTTCTTGGCCAGGGCGGTGGTGGTCGCGCTGGAGCGGCACTTCCTGCCCGCGGTGGTCGATATGGATCCGCGCGAAGTCGAGGCGATTCATCAGAAGGTCTGGCGGACCTTGAATCCGCGCACCATGACGGGCGTCGTGTCGAGTGCCCTTTCGCTGCTGGACATCGCGCTGTGGGATATCCAGGGCAAGGCGGCCGGGCGCTCGGTCGCCAGTCTGCTCGGTGGCGCGCGCACCGAGGTTCCGGTGTATGTGACGTTCGGCTTCCCGCAGTACGACCGCGAAACCCTCTGTGCCGCAGCGCAACTGCAACTAGACCAAGGCGTCACCGCGTTGAAGCTGGTGGTCGCGGTGGACCAGGGTGGCTGGCGCGAGGACGCGGTGCGCATCCACGCGGTCCGCGCCGCGGTCGGCCCCGACATCGATCTGATGATCGACGCCAACTACCTGTTCACCCCTACCGAGGCCGCGTGCCTGTGCCGCGCCGTCGAGGACGCGAACCTGACCTGGTTCGAGGAGCCGCTGCACCAGAACGACGCCCGGGCGCTGGCGGATCTGCGGCGGCACACCAGGATTCCGCTGGCCGCCGGGCAGATGGAAGGGCATCGATGGCGGCTGCGTGAACTGGTCGAGCACCAAGCCGTGGACATCCTGCAACCCAATGTCTGCTACTGCGGCGGGTTCACCGAGGCCCGCAAGGCCGCGCATCTCGCGCAGATCTACAACCTGCCGCTCGCGCACGGCGGCGGCTGGCCGCTGTTCAACCTGCACACGCTGGCCGGGCTGATGAACGGCTGGATTCTCGAATGGCACCTCGGCATGGTGCAGGTCGGCGAACTGCTGTTCCCGGACGCCCCTAAACCGGTGGACGGACGAATCACCGTGCCGGACAAGCCAGGTCTAGGCCTGACGGTCGATCGCGCGGCGTTGCGCGACACCCTCGTTCGTGATCTGTGATGTGCGGCGATTCCCATGAGCGACACAGCAATCGCGGCCACGCCGGAGTCGACGACCTCGCATCCCCGGTGGCGCAGGCTGGCCACCAACACCAGCTTCCAGGTGCTGGTCGCGGCGATCCTCGCGGCCGTCTTCGGCATCGTCGCGCCGGACGCGGCGGCGAGCATGCAGCCGATCGCGAAGGCGTTCATCGCGCTGATCCAGATGCTCATCGCGCCGATCGTCTTCCTGGTGATGGTCACCGGGATCGTCGCGACCGGCGGGATGAAGGCGGTGGGCCGGATCGCGGCGCGGGCGCTGCTCTACTTCGAGATCGTCACCACGGTGGGCATGCTGCTCGGGCTGCTCGCGGTGAACCTGTTCCGGCCCGGCGCCGGGGTCGCGCCGCCGGCGCACGCCTCCGGTGACCTGTCCAGCTATGTGAACGGCGGCGCGGACCACAACTCGTTCGGCGAATTCCTCTCGGAGATGGTGCCGGACAATGCGGTCAACGCGTTCGCCACCGGCAGCATCATCCAGGTGCTGATCTTCGCGGTGCTCTTCGCCATCGCGTTGATCAAGCTGCCGGATCGGATCTCCCAGCCGATCGTGGACGGCTGCGCCAAGCTCAGCGACGTGTTCTTCCGGATGATCGGCATGATCATGCTGCTCGCCCCGATCGGCACCTTCGGCGCGGTGGCGGCGACGGTCGGCAAGTACGGGCCGGAAACCCTTACCGCACTGATGAAGCTGGTGGCGGTCTCCGCGATCGCGCTGGTGGTCTTCGTCGTGGTGATCCTCGGCGGGGTCTCGCTGCTCGCGGGCTTCTCGCTGTGGCGGCTGATCAAGGTGCTGCGTAAGGAGTTCGCGGTGGTGCTCGGCACCTCGTCCTCGGAAGCCGTACTGCCGCAACTGATGCAACGACTGGAGCAGGTCGGCTGCCGTCGCAGCGTGATCGGTCTCGTTGTGCCGACCGGGTTCTCGTTCAACCTGGACGGGGTGGCGGTCGTGGTGCCGATCTGCGTGGTCTTCATCGGCCAGGTGTATGGCATCCCGCTCGGCTTCGGCGATCAGCTCGGGTTGTTCCTGATCTTCCTGGTGCTGTCCAAAGGCACTGCCGGAGTGAGCGGTTCGGCCTTCATCACGCTGGCCAACACGGTGGCCGCGACCAGCCTGGTGCCCGTCGCCGGACTCGCCCTCGTGCTCTCGGTCGACCGGTTCCTGTCGCTGATGCGCGCTTTGACCAATGTCCTCGGCAACGCGGTCGCGACGGTCGTCATCGCGCGGTGGGAACCCGACGGCCTCGACCGCGAACTCGCCGCTCGAACCATCGGGCTGTCCCGCCCGAAAACCACAGTAGGAGAGAAGTAATGCCCCGAATCGTCGCTATCCACGAGGGTGTCGTACCGATCAGTTCCTCGATGAGCAACGCGTTCATCGACTTCAGTGCGATGGACTGCTCCATCGTCGCGGTGGTCAGTGACGTGATCCGGGACGGCGCACCGGTCGTCGGCTACGGCTTCAACTCCAACGGCCGCTACAGCGCGGGAGAGATCTTGCGCCGCCGCATCATTCCGCGATTGATGCAGGCCGACCCGGACGAACTGCTGACCGAAGACGGCGCCGCCATCGATCCGGCGGTGGCGTGGAATCTCATGCTGCGCAACGAGAAACCGGGCGGGCACGGCGAACGGTCGGTCGCGGTCGGCGTGGTCGACATGGCGCTGTTCGATCTTGCCGCCAAGCTCGCCGGGCTGCCGCTATACAAGTGGCTCACCCGGCACTACGGGCTCGGCGCGCCGGATGACGACGTGTTCGTCTACGCGGCCGGCGGCTACTACGCGCCGAACAAGGGACTGACCCAGCTCCAGGAGGAGATGCGCGGCTTCCTCGACCAGGGCTACGACGTGGTGAAGATGAAGATCGGCGGCGCGAGCCTGGCCGACGACGTCAAACGAGTCGAGGCGGTGCTCGACGTGCTCGACGGCGACGGATCGCGGCTGGCCGTGGACGCCAACGGCCGATTCGACCTCGACACCGCGCTCGAGTACGGCCGCGCGCTCGCCCCGTACGGCCTGTTCTGGTATGAGGAACCCGGCGACCCGCTCGACTTCGCCCTGCACGCGACGCTGTCCGAGCGATACCCCGGCCCGCTGGCCACCGGCGAGAACCTCTTCTCGCTGCCGGACGCCCGCAACCTCATCCGCTACGGCGGCATGCGCCCGGACCGCGACTACCTCCAGTTCGACCCGGTGCTCGGCTACGGCCTGGTCGAATACCTGCGGATCCAGGACATGCTGCGGCAGCACGGCTGGTCCTCGCGCCGCTGCATCCCGCACGGCGGCCACCAGTTCTCCCTGCACATCGCCGCGGCGCTGCGGCTCGGCGGCAACGAGTCCTATCCCGGCGAGTTCCAGCCGACCGGCGGTTTCGCCGACGCCGCCGTGATCGGGCACAGCCGGCTGCGGCTCACCGACACACCCGGCATCGGCTTCGAAGACAAGGCTGAACTGCACCGAGTCTTCCGGGCGCTGCACACGGGGTAGCGCCTCCCCGCCACTGGGCCGCCGACCGGTTAAGATCAACGCGGCCCATGTGGACGTGGCGGCGTCCCTGGGTGTACGGGGAAGTGGCCCGCCCAGCGACAGATCGACCTTCCGTTGGGCGGGCCACACACCGGAACCGCCCTCCTGCTCGCGCGCCGCTGAACGTGTTGTGGCGCAGCGGTCGACCCGCGTCGACGATTCCCTTCCGCGGCCGTATTGACCGATCGCCGAAGCACATTCGTGCCCCACCACGCCCGTTTCGCCTGGTTGGGGCGCCGTGCATGTGCACTATTGCCGATCGGAATCTTTCTGAACTATGTCAATGGTGGCTGTCTGGGTCGCAGTGGTGTGCTCGTTCCAGACGACGCGGTCGATAGTTCTCGGCTGCCGTCGTGCCGTTCGAACACACGAGAGGAGCCGATTCGTGGCTTCGGTTGCACGCTCGGTCCGGGATGGACTGCGCTGGTCGGTTCTGCTGGCGGTCGTCACGGCGGCGGCGGGAGCGTTGGTGCCGGTGGGAGCCGCTTCGGCGGCGGAACCGGTGCCGGTCAGCGTCGCGGCAGATCGTCAGGAGCGGGTGCTCGAGACGCGCGATGGCGTGATCGTCTCGCAGGTGAGCTATCTGCTGCCGCTGCCAGCTGGAGCACCCGCGCATCCCGCGGCCTGCGATCGGGCCGGATATCTGCGCTACCGCGTGGTCGGCAGTCCGGAGAACTCCGCCGACGCCGACCATGTGATCGTGCAGCAGCCTGGTGCGATCGGCGGCGCGGTGAACAACGACAGCGTCGCCGCCAACACGGTGGTCGCGGCGAAGGCTTCAGGGCAGAACGTCGAGTTCTGGGCGTTGGCGCGCCGCAGCTCATGCCTGGATGAGACGACGGGTTTCGACTACGCGTTGCGAACCGGCAATTACCTCGACGCGGTCGACTACTACTTCAACCACAAGCCGATCGACGGGCAGGTGTTCGGCGGGTTCAAGGAATCGCCGGATCTGGCCGTGCTCGATGGCATGGGCATGGAGCGGATCATTCGCGACGAGTACGAGCTGATGCTCGCCGAGATCCCGGATCAGGCTGTGCGGCAACGGAAGTACGTGTGCACGGGGATCTCGCTGGGCGGCCTGGTCACCGGGTTCTTCGCGGACTGGGACTTCGACGGCAATCCGGCGACCACCAGCGACGCCGGCTACAACCAGTGTGCCGCGTTCGCCGCGCAGGACACGATGATCACCTCGGATCCGGTGGCGATCCAGAACACGCCGTTCCTGCACGATCTCACCAATGCGATAGTCGGCCCGACCAACGATGTGGTGAAGGCCGTCGCGAATGTCGGTGTGCTGCCGCGCTCGCTCGTCTCGCTGCCGATCATCGGCGCGCGGACGTTCATGATCTACCGGCTGGCCGGGCTCGCCGCGCATCTGGAACCAGACGCGGAAAGTCAACTGCTGGCGCATCTTCCACATGACCTGGATATCGACGCCACGCTCGATTTCATGTTCTCCGGGTCGCTGACCTCGTTCGCCACCAACGGTGCGGACGGTTCCGGCAGCATGCGCGACTTCCGGTTCACCAACACGGCCTTGCTCGGCGAGTTCATCGACAACAACTCCGGCAACTTCGCGCTGTTCCAGCAGGGTGTGGGGGCGCTGGCGGGTGGACCGGTGTCGGAGAAAACCTTTCCGGTGCCGGGCTCGGTCACCCAGGTTCCGCTGCTCGGCGGATTCCTGCGCGCGATCGCCGGTCCGCAGCCGCGCGTTCGCCCGACCGATCGCGACGCGCTCTACACCTGGCGCAATTACGACGACGTGCGCGGCGTGCCCTACACCTCGCCCAACCACGAGGCCTCCGATATCCGGGACGCGGCAAGGCAACTCGGCACCGGTGGCCCGTACGCGTACTGGGAGACCTACTTTCCGGCTCGGCTGTTCATCGATATCGGCGCAGGCTACGGCGGCGCGCGCAGCGGTGACATGACGAACCTGCGTTACCGCAATATGGCGCGGACCAAGCCCAGCTATATCGCTTACGCCGGTGACGGTTTCGTGCAGCAGGGCGTCGGCATCGTCGTACCGCCGCCGCCCACCGCGCAGGTGGTGACGCTGCCGGGTTACAGCCACGTCGACACGATCGGTGCGGCGCGCGTACAGAACGACGGCAAGCCGGACGCCAGCGCGCAAAGCCTGGCCGACTTCGTGAAAACCCTTGGATGACAACACATAACGGAACCACGCAGACCGGAAAGCGGGGAGCGATGCGGCTCACCAGTCGGATCAGATTGATGCTGGCCACGGCGATGTCGATGGCTATCACGGCGGTACTGATTGTCGCCGGCCTATCGGTGCCCATATCGACTGCCGCACCTGCGGTCTCGGTGGGGGCGGACCGGGCGGAAATCAGCCCGGTGACCGGTGATCCGGCGCTCGGCGACGATGTCGAGGCGAGCTATGTGCGGCTGCATTATCCGAGCCCGTACTCCACGATGACGCATCCGGAAGCCTGCGACTGGATCTCGTTCGTGCGGTATCGGTCCAAGAAGGGGCCGGAGCAGACGTCCGAGGCGGACGCGGTGCTGAGTGTGCAACCCGGCACCTTCTCGGGTGCGGCGAACATGAATCCGCAAGGCCCGCAGGTGGTTCGGAAGGCCGCGGCGACCGGTAAGTCGGTCGAGTACATATCGCTGGATCGGCGGGCGAACTGTGCCGAGGATCGCACCGGTTGGGAAGCCGCGGACAAGGCGGGCGACTATCACGTCGCCGCGGACTACTACTTCGGCGGTAAAGCGATCGACGGCAAGTCGTACCGCTACCAGACCCCGCAGGACCTGAACTATCTCGGCGAATACGGCCTGGCGCTGACCATGGACGACTGGCGGGTGGTGATCGAATATCTGCTGCCCGATCCCGGTACCCGGACCAAGAGCTTCTGTGGCGGTCATTCGTTGGGCGCCTTCCTGACCGGGCCGATGATGGCGTGGGACTTCGACCAGAACGCGGCGACCACCGAGGACGCGGGCTTCAACCTGTGCGGTGGCGGCATCATTCCGGAAGACGGTTTCGCCATGACCGATCCCGCCGGGTTCGCGGGAGCGCCGCCATTGGACATGTTCTTTTCCGCCGTCGGCGGTGCGGTGAAGAACGGCGTGGATTGGTTGTTGAAGAACGGTCTGGGTGTCGCGCAGTGGCCGGTGCTCGCGGCCAGCGAGATCATGAACGCCTATCAGCTGGCTGGCATGGCCGCGGACCAGAACCCGGACGGCGAAAGCGATTTGAAGAGTCTGGTGCCCGCTGATCTGCGCACCGAACCGTGGATGCGGGCGTTCTATGGCAAGGACTATCTGGACCTGTTCACCGGCCAGAATCTGCCGCGCGATTTCCGGCTCACCAATACCGCGGCACTGGGCATGCTGTTCGACCAGAACTCGGCGGAGTATGTCCTGCAGGCGGGCCTCGGCTATTACGACTGCCCGACGGTCGGCAAGACCTATCCGATTCCCAACGGACTCGCCTCGGTGCCGATCCTCGGACCGACCTTGTTCATCATTCCGCTGCGCGTCGGTTACGGCCAGAACTACACCCCGGTCGACCACAACCAGCTCTGCGGCTGGAAGAACTACGACCGGATGCCCGCCGCCACCATCGACGGAATCGATCCGGTCCGCGGCCAGCCGACCGACCGTGACCACGAGGTCACCGACATTCGTCAGTTCGCCCGGGCGATGAACCCCGGCGGGCAGCCGACCGACTTCTTCGAGGAGTACACCCCGCTGCGCATCATCACCGACACGATCTTCGCGCTCGGCCTCGGCCGCGACGGTGAGCTACGGCAGTTGCAGAACCGCAGCGGCGGCATCCTGAACTTCCTGCTGCACGGTGACCGCTGGCAGAGCACCCCTTCGGCGCGGCGCAACCTCACCCTGCTCTCGGGTGACTCGCCGTTGCAGAACGCGGGCTACGGCGGCATCCTGCCCGCCAACGCCAAAATCATTCCGGGCTACCGCCATTACGACGTGGTGACCGCCGCGGAACGGCAGAACAACGGCATGCCGGAGATGGCGAGCAGTCTGATCGCGAACTTCATCACCCAGCCGTGAGGTGACCGCCGAAGGGGCGCCGGCATTTTGGTGGAAGTGCGGTTGCCGCGCGCCTCTTTCGGTGTACTGTCCAGACACATGTCCAACGCGCGTATGGGCATGTGTTCTGGGAAGGATTGTCGATGGCACTGGTCAAGCCGCAGCGGGTGTCCGGGGGCGCCGATGAGCACGGACATCTGGAGGAGTTCCGCAGCGATCCGATCGCGTTGATGCGGCGGGTGCGGGCCGAATGCGGGGATGTCGGGGCATTCGAGCTGGCCGGGCGGGACGTGATTCTGCTGTCCGGGGCCGACGCCAACGAGTTCTTCTTCCGGGCCGGTGACGACGAGCTGGACCAGGGCGCGGCATATCCGTTCATGAAGCCGATCTTCGGCGAGGGGGTGGTGTTCGACGCGAGCCCGGAGCGGCGCAAGGAGATGCTGCACAACCAGGCGTTGCGGGCCGATCACATGCGCGGGCATGCCGCGACGATCGCCGGTGAGGTGGATCGAATGCTGGCGGGGTGGGGAGATACGGGGGAGATCGATCTGCTGGAGTTCTTCGCCGAGTTGACGATCTATACATCCTCGTCGTGTTTGATCGGGCGCAAGTTTCGCGGAGAGCTGGATGGGCGGTTCTCGCATCTGTATCACGAGCTCGAGCAGGGGACCGATGCGCTGGCCTATGTCGATCCGTATGCGCCGATCGAGAGCTTCCGCCGCCGGGACGCGGCGCGGGAGCAGCTGGTCGAGTTGGTGCAGGCGATCATGGACGGGCGGGCGGCGAAACCGCCTGCTGGCAAAGGCGATCGGGACATGCTCGATGTGCTGATCTCGGTCAAGGATGAGGACGGTGCGCTGCGGTTCTCGGCCAGCGAGATCACCGGGATCTTCATCTCGATGATGTTCGCCGGGCATCACACGACCTCGGGGACCGCGGCGTGGACGATCATCGAATTGCTGAGGCATCCAGAGGTTTTGGGCACGGTGGTGCGTGAGCTCGACGAGTTGTACGCCGACGGTTCGGAAGTCGGTCACAACGCGTTGCGGCAGATTCCGAATCTGGAAGCGGCGCTGAAGGAGACGCTGCGGCTGCATCCGCCGCTGATCATTCTGATGCGGATCGCGCGGGACGAGTTCGAAGTGTGCGGGCATCGGATCGCGGCGGGGGACATGGTCGCGGCGACGCCGGCGATCTCCAACCGCATCGCGGCGGACTTTCCGGAGCCGGATGCGTTCGATCCCGCGCGCTATCTCGATCCACGGCAGGAGGACATCGTCCATCGATGGACCTGGATTCCGTTCGGGGCGGGCAGGCATCGGTGCGTGGGGGCGCCGTTCGCGTTGATGCAGTTGAAGGCGATCTTCTCGATCCTGTTGCGGGACTGGGAGTTCGAGCTGGCGCAGCCGTCCGATACCTACCGCAACGATCACTCGAAGATGGTGGTGCAGTTGCAGCAGCCGTGCCGGGTACGGTATCGGCGTCGGCGGTCGTAGATGTCGATGCGCTGCTCTTGGACGAGCGCGCCGAATTTTCCTCGATTCGCCCATCCCGCGCCCGGAATTCCGGTACTGCCTTGGGTGCGGCAGCGTCGGTGCTGGGCGCGGTAGCGAATCGAGGAATCATGACCATTGCGCGTGGGCTGCTGATCGGCGGCAAGGATGTCCCGGCCGAGGGCGGCCGGACTACCGAGGTGATCACCCCGCATACCGGGAACGTGTACGCGAGGGTGGCTGCCGCCACGGCCCCGGATGTCGCCGCCGCGGTCGCTGCGGCGGCCGCGGCAGCCGAGCCGTGGGCCGTGGTGAGCCCGTTCGCGCGGCGCAAGATCTTTCTCGCTGCCGCCGACCTGCTCGACGCCAGGCTCGAACAGGTTGTTGAGCTGATGGCCGGCGAGACCGGAGCGACCTTCGGTTGGGCGGCGTTCAATGTGTCCTTGGGCGCCAACATGTTTCGTGAGGTAGCCGCGGCGGTGACCGCGCCGCGTGGGGAGGTGCTCGCCGCCGAGCAGCCGGGCGCGCTGGGGTTGGCGGTACGGGAGCCGCTCGGGGTGGTCGCCGCGTTCGCCCCGTGGAACGCGCCGATCATCCTCGGCAGCCGGGCGGTCGCCGCCGCACTGGCCGCCGGAAATGCCGTGGTGCTCAAGCCGAGTGAGGCCGCGCCGCTGTCGAGCGGGCTGTTCATCGCGGATATCCTGCGGGAGGCCGGATTGCCGGACGGCGTGCTGAACGTGGTGACCAACGATGTTTCCGATGCCGCCGAGGTCGCGCAGGCGTTGATCGGTGACGAGCGGGTGCGTGCGGTGAACTTCACCGGTTCCACGAAGGTCGGTCGCATGATCGGAGTCCTTGCGGCGCAACATCTCACGCCCGCGGTGTTGGAGCTCGGCGGCAAGAACTCGGTGGTTGTGCTCGCCGATGCCGATGTCGACTACGCCGTACAGGCTGCTGCTTTCTCGATGTGTGCCAATGCGGGACAGATCTGTATGTCGGCCGATCGGTTGCTGGTGCACGAGTCGTTGGCGGAGGAGTTCACCAGCAAGCTCGTCGCGGCGGTGTCCGCGCTTCCGACGGGCAGTCCGGAGGAGCCGGCCACCGTGATCGGGCCCTTGGTCAGCGAGGCAGCGGCCGCACGGGTTGCCGGGTTGATCGCCGATGCGACCGGCAAGGGCGCGAAAGTGCTTGCGGGTGGCGGTGTTCCGCAGGGTGCGCGGTATCCCGCGACGTTGTTGACCGGGGTGCCGCGCGAGGCTGAGTTGTACCACGCCGAGTCGTTCGGCCCGGTGTGTGTCATCGATACCTTCCGCACCGACGAGGAAGCCGCGGACAAGGTCAACGACACCGAGAACGGGCTGTCCGCCGGGGTGATCACCGAGAACCTGAGCCACGGCCTGCGCGTGGCCCACCGGCTGAAGACGGGGATCGTCCATATCAACGATCAGTCGGTCGGCGACGAACCGCAGGCGCCGTTCGGCGGGGTCAAGAGTTCCGGCTACGGGCGGTTCGGCGGACGCTGGGGCATCGAGGCGTTCTCCAACACCCGCTGGATCACCATGCTGACCGAGCACGCCCAGTTCCCCGGCTGAGCGCCGCTATCGGGTCAGTCTGCCGAGAAGCGAGGCGGCGCAGGCGATTCCGAGGACCGCGGACAGCACGAGGACGCCCAGGTCGAGCCAGAGGTGGTAGGTGCCGCCGACGAGCAGTCCGCGCAGGGCGTCCACCTCGTAGCTGAGCGGGTTCACGTGGCTGATCACGCGCAGCCAGCCGGGCATCAGGTCCAGCGGGTAGAGGGCGTTGGAGGCGAAGAACAGCGGCATGGTGATCGCCTGGCCGATGCCCATCAGGCGGTCGCGTTTCACCACCAGGCCGGCGATCGTCATGGACAGGCAGGCGAAGAACGAGGCGCCGAGGAGCACGGCGACCACCGCGCCGAACAGCTTCAGCGGATTCATCGTCATGTGCACGCCCATGATCAGCGCCAGCACCACGATGATCAGCACCTGGGAGACCGCGCGGACGCCGGCGGCGAAGCATTTGCCGGTGATCAGCGCGGCTCGCGGGGTGGGGGTGACCATGAGCTTGTTGAGGATTCCGGCGTCGCGGTCCCAGATCAGCATGATGCCGTAGAAGATCGCGATGAACAGCGCCGACTGCGCGATGATGCCGGGCGCGAGGAAGTCCAGGTACGGCATGTTCCCGGTGGGGATGGTGTGCAGCCGGGAGAAGGTGGTGCCGAAGATCAGCAGCCACAGCGCGGGTTGTACTGCGCGCGTGACGAGTTCGGTGCGGTCGTGGCGCAGCTTCTGGAGTTCGACGAGGGCGAAGGTGTTGATTCGGGAGCCCAGGGTGAGCAGCCGCCCGAGGCCGTGCGGCGCCAGGCGCAAGGGGCGGTAGTCAGCCGGCGCGTTGAGCGGTCCGGCGGGTGCTTCGGACACCACGCAGTCCTCCTTCGGTGGTCGAGTCCTCGTCCAGGTCGGCGCCGTGATGGCGGAAGACGTCTTCGAGGGTGGCGTCGGGGCCGAGCGCAGCTTTGAGTTCGGCCGGTGAGCCGACTGTTTGCAGTTTTCCCTTGTGCAGCAGAGCGACTCGGTCGCAGAGCAGATCGGCCTCGGCCATGTAGTGGGTGGTGAGCAGGACCGTGGTGCCGAAGCGGTGGCGCAGGTCGCGCACGCGATCCCAGACGCTGTCGCGGGCAATGGGATCGAGGCCGACGGTGGGTTCGTCGAGGACCAGCAGGGCGGGGCGGTTGACCAGGGCCTGGGCCAGTTCCAGTCGGCGGACCATACCGCCGGAGTAGCTCGAGGCGAGGCGATCGGACACGTCGAGGAGGTCCATGGCGGCCAGCACCTCGGTCACCCGGTCGGCGCGTTCGCGGCGGGGGACATCGAACAGCCGGGCGAACCAGGTGACGTTCTGCCGGCCGGTGAGGGCGCCCTCGATCGAAAGCTGCTGGGGGACATAGCCGAGGTTGTAGCGGATGTCGATGTCGCGGCGGCCGACCTCGAAACCGAGGATGCGGACCGTGCCCGCTTCGACCGGCATCAGCGTGGTGAGCAGGCGGATCGTCGTGGTTTTGCCCGCGCCGTTGGGGCCTAGCAGGCCGAATACTTCGCCTCGATCGATGCGCAGGTCCAGGTGGTCCACCACGGTGTGGTCGCCGTAGCGGTGGGTGAGGCCGGTGCATTCGACGGCCGGGGAATCATCGGGTGGAGCAACGGAATTCGATCTCATCTGCGCGTCCTCTGTTCGTGTTCGTGCAGGATCCCGGTGAGCTTGCCGACGACTTCCAGGCCGCGGATCAGTTCCGCGCGTTCGTCGGCGGTCAGCTCCGCGAGCGCGGTCGCGACCAGATCGTGCCTGCGCCTGCGTGTTTCATCGACGGATCGCTGAACCGGGCCGGGCAGGCTCAGCCGGGTCGCGCGCCGGTCCGCCGGATCCGGCTCGCGGACCAGCAGTTCCGACTTCACCAGCGCGGTGACGAAGGTCGACACGCTGTTCGGCGCGAGCCCCAATTCGGTCGCCGCCGCCTTCACCGAGATGTCCGGGTTACGCCCGACCAGACGCAGAAACTCCGCCTGCGCCGCACTGACCCCCGGCTGATCGAACGATCGCCCGACCAGTCGAGCCACCTGCCTGCGGAAACGACCGAACGTACTCATCAGCCGCTCGACCAGCTCCGCCGACTCCAGCGTCTCCTCCATGTCGCCATATTAGCTCTGACTCAGAGCTAAATCTAGAGGGCGCTCTCCGGGAGGCCGCGCACCGGCCGGGCTAGGCGCCTGCGTGTGGGGGTAGCGGAGGGAGTTCGAGGTTGGCGCGGAAGGTGTTGCCTACGTAGTCGGTGCCGACGATGTTGCGGCGGCGGAGTTCCGGTAGGAGGCCGTTGAGGAGGAAGTCGCGGGTGCGGGGGTCGGCGAGGCCGCCGAGGCTGATGACGTCGAGGACGCCGGCATCGTAGCGTTCGGCGATGGCGTCGGCGAGTTGTTCGGGGGTGCCTGCGGCGGCCCAGTGGCCGGTGTCCTTGGCGGCGATGATCAACTCGCGGAGGGTTTTTCCGGAACGGGCGAAGCCGCTGAAGATCTCGACGCGGCCGCGTCGGCGGTGGACCGAGTTCACGTCGGGGAGAAGGTGTTCCGGGATCGGCTTGTCCAGTGGGAGATCGGACAGGTCGACGCCGCCGCCGAGCATGTCGGCGAGGGCGCTGCGGCCCGCGACGAAATCGGTGGCCTCATCTCGTTCGCGGACCAGCCGGCGGACTTCGGCTTCGGAGGAACCGTAGGTGGCGTGGAACGAGCTCATGATCAGGGGGAGTCCGTCGGCTCGGCCCAATTCGGTTGCGCGGGTGCGGATCTTCTTCGTGTAGGTGATGGCGTCGTCGAGGGTCGGCAGCGAGGTGAAGACCACCTCGGCGAAGCGTGCGCCGAGTTCGATGCCTGCCTCGGACTGGCCGGCCTGGAACTGCACCGGGCGGCGTTGCGGTAGCGGCGGGATGTTCAGTGGGCCGCGGACGGTGAAGTGTTCGCCCGCGTAGTCGATCGGCCGGACCAGATCGGCGTTCAGGGTGGCGCCGCCGTTTCCGTCGGAGGTGAGGGCGCCGGGGTGCCAGCTGTCGAACAGCGCGTTGACGACCTCGAGGGATTCCGCGGCGCGCGCATAGCGTTCTTCCGGAGACGGCAGATCCTGGTCACCGTAGTTCTCCTCGCCGACCGAGGAGGTGACCGCGTTCCAGGCGGCGCGGCCGTTGCTGACGTGGTCGAGCGTGCCGAACAGCCGGGCCAGATTGAACGGGTGGTGGAAAGTCGTTGTCACGGTGGCGATCAGGCCGACGTGGGTGGTGACCGAACTGAGCGCGGACACGAAGATCAGCGGTTCCTGCGCACCGATCGCGCCCTGGTTTCCGAACGTGAGCAAGTCCGCGGCGAACAACGCGTCGAACTTGTTGGCTTCGGCGAGTTTCGCGATATCGATAGCCGAGGCCAGCGTGGATTTCCCTGGATTCAGCGCGGCTCCGTAGACATCGGGCGAACCACTGACTCCGGTAACAGTTTTCAACGGCCGCCGCCGTGTAGCACCCACTCGTTCGACGTTAAGAGGTCGGATCGGACGAGGCGATGGTTACCCTCGGCGTGAACGAAACCGCCCTCGGTTGCCCAGCGAACGCCCCGCGCGTCGGGACGACCTGCTCGGCGAAGTGCGGCACCATCGAAGCATGCACATCGATCTATCGGGACGACGCGCAATAGTTTCGGGTTCGAGCCAGGGAATCGGCCTGGCCATCGCCACCGAACTGGCCAGGTCGGGGGCCTCCGTGACCGTGAACGGGCGGGATCAGGCGAAGACCGAGGCCGCGTGTGCGACGATTGTCGACGAGGTGCCCGCCGCCGTCGTCACCCCGGTCGCCGCGGACCTCGCCTCCGCCGCGGGCGCCGAGATCCTGCACGAAGCGGTCGGTGAGGCGGACATCCTGGTGAACAATCTCGGCATCTTCGGCGCCAAGCCGGTGCTCGAGATCGACGATGACGAATGGCGGCGCTTTTTCGAGGTCAATGTGCTGTCGGCGGTCCGGCTGATCCGGATCTACCTGCCGGGCATGATGTCCCGCGGATTCGGCCGGGTGATGAACATCGCCAGTGATTCCGCGGTGGTCACGCCGCTGGAAATGGTGCACTACGGCACCACCAAGACCGCGCTGCTCGCGGTGACTCGCGGATACGCGAAAGCCGCTGCGGGAACCGGGGTTACCGTCAATTCGGTGATGGCCGGCCCGACTCACACGCCCGGCGTGGAGGACTTCGTGCGTGAGCTGGTCGGCGACGAATTACCGTGGGACGACGCGCAACGCGAGTTCATGCGGGAGCATCGCCCGTACTCACTGATCCAACGCCTGATCGAGCCCACCGAAATCGGCAACATGGTCGTCTACCTGAGCTCGGAGTTCGCCTCCGCGACCACCGGCGGCGCCGTCCGCGTCGACGGCGGATACATCGACTCGATCCTCCCCTGACGGGGGAGGAGTCCTTGCTCAATCGAGCATGCCGGCGATCTTCCGGACGGTGTTGCAGTTGCGGATGGTCATGCGCTGGGAGGGGCCGGGGCCGGCCAGTTTGGAGATGCCGGTTTTGTTGACGTCTTTGCCGTCGAAGGCCCAGAGGATCGCGCCGGGAACGTATTTCACGGTGTCGATGCCGTCCTTGGCGGGCAGCTTCTCGACGATGTCGGGGGAGTCGATGTCGGCCCACAGGAACATCACGTTGCAGCCCATCGACTTGCCGTGCACCCAATTGTCCGGCAAAGCGTCGGTGATCTTCTTGTACGCGGTTTTCGTGAGGGTGACGGCGTCCACCTTGAAGCCGAACGTGTCCTTGATGATTTTCTCCACCGCGTCGTTCACTTTGGCCGTCGCCTGCGAACTCTTCACCAATACGTTGCCGGAATTGATGTAAGTTTTTACGTCGGTGAAGCCGCCCTCTTCCAGGGCCGCTTTGAGATCGGCCATGCTGACCTTATTCTTGCCGCCGACATTGATGCCTCTGAGGAGGACGACATATTGCATGGGCCGGATTTTACGCGACGGGTAGTCGAGATGTCACTGTATTGCTACCGAAGTCGTTGACCGCCAGCGGATATCGGCCACGGGGTAGCGGACCGCCGCCCGCGTGCGACGCGCCGCGAAACGCCGATGTTGCTGGATGGAAACTATGACTTTGTCGGTACCCGATGGGATGCTTGCCTGATGGACTGGAAAATCGAGCTCATCGCGATCCCGGTGACCGACGTGGATCGTGCCAAGGACTTCTACGTGAAGATCGGTTTCAACCTCGATCAGGACAATGCCCAGGGTGATCTACGGTTCGTGCAGCTCACCCCACCCGGCTCGGCCTGCTCCATCTGCCTCGGTAAAGGCATGCCGCAGGGCGAACCCGGCAGTGTCCGCGGCGTCCACATCGTGGTTGCCAGCGCCGACGACGCCTACAAGAAGTTGCTGGACGCGGGTGTGGACGTGAACCCGGTCGAGGAACTGAGCTGGGGCAAGTTCGTGTACTTCGCCGACCCGGACGGTAACGAGTGGGCCGTCCAGGAGTTGCCGATCAAGTAGCAGCGCCGCGGCCTCGTGCGGTGGTGGGTGTCCGAGCGGCACGCCACCACCGGCAGGACTTCGCGGCCTCGAACCGGGGCGCTACCCGGTCAACGCCCAGTCGTTGATGGAGAATCGTTCGCCGAGCGCCCTGGCGTCGACCATGTACTCGCTGATCTCGGCGGCCTTGGCCGCCAAGTACTTGTCGCCGGTGCCCTCGCAGATCCGCAGCAGCCACTCGTAGGTTTTCTCGGCCGGCACCTCGTAGTCGAAGTGGACCTTGGCGAGCAGGAACAGGATGTCCTTGAAGTTGCGGCGATCGACCACCGGGGTCAACCCGAGCAGTCGCTGCTCGTCGGCGCCGGTGAAGGTCCGGCGCTGCCGGATCTCCGGTGGGGTGTCGCGGTTGTAGGTGCCGCGATCGCGGAAGATCGCCGCCTCGTCCCGGTCCGCGTCCAGGACGAAATCGACGCAGATCGATTGGCGGGACACGGTCGAGAAATTCACCGCCGAATGCACCGCCGCCGCGTCGAGATACCACAATTCACCGGGTCGCATCCGGAAAACATTGTCGCTGTCGGAGTGGAAAGCCTCCGGGTTGTCCTCCAGCACCATGAACGTCCGGAAGTAGTTGTCGTTGTCGCGTTCCAGCTCGACGAAATCGCGATGCGGCAGCACCATGGCGTCGATGAGATTGCGGGCGCGCACCATCTTGACCCGGTTACGGTCGAAGACCGTTTCCACCAGGTCGGTCAGATAGGTGGTCTTACGCCCGTGATCGGTGGTGATCGCGGCGCCCTCGATGTCCCGGTATTCGGTGTCATCGGTGAGTCCGCTGCTGTTGGCCAGCGAGATGTTCTTCCAATACCCGGAGGAGAACTCGTCGTATTTCTCCTCGACCCGTGGCACGCCGGCCAGGTAGTCCAGATCGGACGCTAAACGCTTGGCGTCCAGGTCTATACGAGCGATAATGTGTGACCGCATGTGCCTTCCCTAGTGTCATTCGAGGCTCCGTCGATACAGAAGTCCCGATCAGTGATTTACCGATGGACAATCCCGCCGATGCCGAACCAGCTACGCAATCGTGGTGTTCACCTCTCCGTTCCCGGCCTCGGGCGGCGGCCCGGAATTGTCGGACAGCGCCGCCAACATCGCGTCGAGTTCGGCCTCCGGCAAGCTCGCGATCCAGTTGTCGTCGTCGACCTCCAGCCCGCCCGGCGCGTCCTGGTCGAGTTCGCCGAGCATGTCGGCCATCGACTGCAGGTTCGAGTTGAGGAACAGCGTCTCCATCGGCACCTCGAGGCCGAAGCCGGTGCGAATTCGGGACACGAGCTGCACGACCATGAGCGAATGCCCGCCGAGCTCGAAGAAGTTGTCCTCGGCGCCGACACCGTTGATGCCGAGCATGTCTTCCCAGATGGCGGCCAGTGCCATGGCGGTCTCGCCCTCCGGCGGGGCCATCGACCCGCGCGACCTCGCCTCGGTGCGTTGCAGTGCCGCGAGGGTGCGCTGATCGATCTTGCCGTTGCTGGTCAGCGGCAGTTCGTCCTGGACCAGGATGGTGGTGGGCACCATCCAGTCGGGCAAGGTGCGCAACAGCGCGCGCCGCAGCTGGGTCGGGGTCGGCGCCTGAGCCTCGGCGGGGACGACGCAGGCCATCAGTGCTGTGCTGCCCACCCGGTCGTCGGCGACGAACACCGCGCACTGCGCGACCTCCGGCAATTGCAGTAGCGCGGAATGGGTTTCGCCGAGTTCCACCCGGTGGCCGCGGATCTTGAACTGGTGATCCGCGCGGCCGAGGTAGGCGAGTTCGCCGTCGCGGCGGCGGATGGCGGTGTCGCCGCTGCGGTACATCCGGGCGCCGGGTTGCGAGCTGTACGGGTCGGGCAGCATGCGCGCGGCGGTCATCGCCGGTGCGCGCTGGTAGCCGAGTGCGACGCCGGCGCCGCCGACGAAGATCTCGCCCGGAATCCCGGGCGGCACCGGCTCGAGTTCGTCATCGAGGAGATACAGCGTCAGGTCCGGTAGTGGCCGGCCGATCAACGACCCGGACTGGTCGGTGTCCGCGCTCGACAGTCGTCGGAAGGTCACGTGCACAGTGGTTTCGGTGATGCCGTACATGTTCACCAGCTCCGGCCTGCGGTCGCCGAAGGTGCGGAACCATTCGTGCAGGGTGGCGAAATTCAGTGCCTCGCCGCCGAATACGACGTAGCGCAGGGAGAGCTCGACCGGCTTGGCGACGGCGACTTGCGCGAGTTGAGTGAAGGCGGAAGGGGTTTGACTGAATACCGTCACTTCCTCTCGCGCGAGCAACTCCAGCAGCGCGTCCGGAACCCTGGTCAGCCACTGCGGAACCACGACGACGCGGCCGCCGTGCAGCAGCGCACCCCACAGTTCCCAGACCGAGTAGTCGAAGGCGTAGGAGTGGAACAACGTCCAGACGTCGTGTTCGCCGAGGTCGAACACGTGCTCCGCCGCGGTGAACAGGCGCAGCACGTTGGCGTGCGAGACCACCACGCCCTTCGGGGTGCCGGTCGAGCCGGAGGTGTAGATGATGTAGGCGGGCGCGGACGGGGGCACGACAGCGCTCACCACATCTGTCGAGGCATTCGCGAGTTCGGTTGCCTGCCAGTCCAACTCGATGATCGGAGCTGAGGTGGCGGGGAGCCGGTCGGTGAACCCGGGCGCGGCTAGCACCGCGGTCACCGCGCAGTCGGTGAATTGGATCGCGGTCCGGCTGGACGGGCTGTCCGGATCGATGGGCAGATACGCCGCACCGCATTTCAGCACGGCGAGCACGGCCGTCGGCAGGTCGACGGTTCGATCGACCATCAAGCCGACGATCGATCCCGGCCTGACCCCTTGGCGGACAAGCACATTCGCCAGCCGATCGGACCGCAGGTCCAGTTCGGCATAGGACAGCCGGGTGTTCTCATCGCACACCGCGATCGCGTCCGGACGATGCACCGCCTGATAACGGAAACGTTCGTGCAGTGCGGTGTCGACCGCGCCGAGTTCGGTTCTGCGGTCGCCGATCAGCTCGTCATTCTCGGCCTCAGTCAGCAGCGGCACCGTGCACAACGGGCGATCGGGGTCGGCCGTTCCCTCCTCCAGCAGCCGGGTCATCCAGCGGCCGTAGGTCTCGATGGTGGAGTCGTCGAAGAGCGCGTCGTCGTACGGGAAGTAGCCGATGACCCGGTCGTCCTCGCACCACAGCTCGACCATCAGGTCGTAATGCGTTACGCCGCCGTCCAATTCGGCGAAGCCGACGTCCAGGCCGAGCAGGTCCGGCGGCCGCGGGGCGGCGTCGCGCAGGCTGAACGAGGTCTGGAACACCGGTGTCACGCCGGGCACCCTGGCCGGGGACAGCTCGCGGACCAGCATGTCGAAGGGCAGATCCTGGTTGATCAGCGCGCCCGCGAACACGTCCCGGGTGCGTTGGATGAGCTGCCGCAGGGACGGCCGGTCGTCGAGCCGGATGCGGACCGGCAACCAGTTCAGGAAGTAGCCGAGCAGCTGTTGCAGCGCGGGCTGTGAGCGGCCGGCGATGGGCACGCCGACCACGAGATCCTGCTGCCGGGTCAGCCGGGAGAGCAGGGCGAAGTAGACGGCGAGAAAGACTACGTTGAGGGTGGCGGAGTTCTCCTTCGCCAGCCGGCGCGCGGTCGCGGTCAGCCGCACCGGGAACTCGATCGGGCAGAACTTGCCCTGCGAGGTCCGAATCGCTTGCCGCGGACGGTCGGTCGGCAACTCGAGCAGGCCGGAGTAGCCCGCGAGCTGGGTCCGCCAGAAGTCGAGCTGGCGCTCGAGCGACTGCTTGTCCAGGATCTCCCGTTGCCAATAGGCGAAGTCCGGATACTGCACTTCGAGCGGCGCGAGGGTGACCGGCCTGCCGAATTCGCCGGAGTAGTACGCGCCGAGTTCAGTAAGCAAGATGCCCAAAGACCAAGTGTCGGAGACGATGTGGTGCTGGACGAGGAGGAAGAGATGATCGTCGGCGCCGATCTCGTACACGTCGCAGCGCAGCAGCGGTCCGGTGAGCAGGTCGAACGGCTCGCCCACCGACTCCGAGGCGTGCTCGCGCGCGGCCTGCGCCGGGTCGGGCAGCTCCCGGAACTGGTGCACGACGAGCGGCACGTCCATGTGGTCGAGCACGACTTGGCGGGGGTTGTCATCCTTCAGCACCAGTACTGTGCGCAGGGCCTCGTGCCGCTCGACCACGCGGGCGATGGACCGGCGCAGCGCCTCGACATCGAGGGGGCCGCGCAACCGTAATGCGGTGGGCACGTTGAAAATCTGGCGCTGGGTGAACAGTTCGTTCATGAACCAGAGGCGCTCTTGCTCGAACGACGCGGGTATGTGGGTGAGGGTGGCCGGCCGTCGGCGGATGGTCCCGCTCGATTCCGCGCCGCGCTCGGCCATGATGCGTTCCACGAGAGCCCGCTGCGCGGGGCTGAGCGCGGCCAGTCGCTGCTGTAGGGCGTTGTCGGCGGCAGTTTCGTCTCGTTGCTCGATCATCTCCCCGTTCCTCTCCTATCGCCTCGGCAAGCGCCACGTGCGGCCGTCGTCCGTGCAGGGTTCGTGGACCGAAGGGGTGCGCTCGACAATCGGGGCAGTGCACCGTCACGAGTCTCGAGCGCCGCATCGTCAGTGCGGCGAGCCGACGAGTCATCCCGAGATACGGTGAATAGTTTGTTGTTTCTGTCGGACTTCCCCCAAACACTGGCACAGTCTCGGTGATGTCTCCAGCGACACTGTACTCGACATACGAGACGTGAGCTAGCGTACCGACCGGGCGAGATGCGCCGGTCATGCGCGAAATATGCGGCCGGACAGGGGCACCCAGAGGCTACAGGCCGGGTGTAGTGTGAGGTGCTATTCAGTAGAGGAGGCTGCGTGAAGGTCAGTTGGGCGCAGGTTTCCGCGTGGCGGATGCGACGGCAATACCTCGATCCGCGCGGCATCGGAACGGCTCGCGAGATCGTCGGCAGATTGTGCGGTGTGCAGGTTCAGGTGTGGAGCGCCGCCGAGTTGGCCGTCGCGTTGCGGCAGTCGGCGCCCGATCGGGACAGCGTCAACCGGGACGTCGCCGCGCTCGCGTTGATGAAGACCTGGGCGATGCGGGGGACCCTCCATCTGCTGCCGCCGAGCACGGCGAGCGCGTATCTGACGCTGATGGAGGCCAACGGTTCCTGGCGAAAACCCGCTTGGCAGCGAGCTTCCGGCGTCACGCCGCACCACATCGACGACCTGACCGACAAGGTGGCCGACCTGCTCGACGGCACCGTACTCACCCGCGATCAGTTGGTCCGGGAACTGGTGTCGGACAAGCGATTCGCCGGGATGGAGTCCAGGCTTCGATCGGGGTGGGGGCAGGTATTGAAGCCGCTCGCGTGGCGCGGTGTGCTCTGCCACGGTCCGAATCAGGGCAACAAGGTGACCTTCACGCTGCCGGCCAGTCAGTACCCGGACTGGGCGAAAGCGCCGGAGCTGGACGCGGCGGCGGACACCGTGATCAGGGCGTATCTGGGTGCGTACGGTCCCAGCACGCCTGAGGTATTCGACCGTTGGTTGTCGCTGAACAGTACAAGCAAGCCGAGGCTGCGAAAGTGGTTCGCGGACCTGGGCGATGCGCTGACCGAGGTCGACGTCGAGGGCCGCAAGGCGCTGATTCTGACCGAACACGCGGCCGAACTCGCCGACACCGCCGAATGCTCGGGTATTCGCCTGCTCGGTGGCTTCGACCAGTACATTCTCGGCCCCGGCACCAAGGACGACGTGATTCTCCCGCAGGTGCATCGCGCCGCGGTGAGCCGCACGTCCGGGTGGATATCGCCGATTGTCGTGGTGGACGGCCGGATCGGCGGCGTGTGGGAGGTGGTCGGCCACGAGGTGGTCGTGACCCCGTTCCCCGGCGGCGCGGACCTGCCGCGTACAGAACTCGAGCGGGAAGCGGCGCATGTCGCGCGCGCGGGTGGACTGAGTCGGCTGACGGTACGGGTCGATCGAGCGGCGGGATGAGCAAATGACCGGAACAACAAGCAAAGTCGAGCAGAGTCTCGGACCCTACGTCGAGCACTTGGGCCTGCAATTCGAGCAGGTCAGCCCGGATCGGGTGATCGCGGGCTGGTCGGTGCGCGGCGACCTGCTACAGCCGCACGGCATCCTGCACGGCGGTGTGCACTGTGCGGTGGTGGAGTCGGTGGCGAGCGTGGCCGCCGACTGCTGGCTCGGCGATCGCGGCATGGTGGTGGGCGTCAGCAACGCCACCGACTTCTTCCTGCCCGCCACCGCGGCCAACGGCAGGCTGACCTCGACCGCGCTGCCGGTGCATCGCGGTGCGACGCACCAGGTTTGGGTGGTGGAGACGGTGGACGCGGTCGGCAGTCTGGTCGCCCGTGGACAGGTCCGGCTACAGAATCTGCGCTGAGCCGCCGAGTGGCTGCGCCGGGCGTCCAGCGGGTTCGGGGCGCCCGGCAACGCCATGCCCAGTCGGCGGAAGTAGTCAGTCACAGACCGAATACAACACTGCGAACAGGCAACACTTCACCGGGTGCGCACCGGCCTTGACGCACATGACCTGGTGTGACATAAATGTCGTATCTTCGATGAGTATGTCGAGTAGTCATTGAAGACTAGAGAGTCGGCAGGTTTCGACCCTGTGGACTCGTCCCGAGCCGGGCGACTGATTCCGGCCTGCGCGTTCAGCACCGTCTTGTCGACGGAGACCGCGACGATAGGAGACGGGGACAGCATGCACAGTCCGATCGCGAACATGGATGTCGCGGACAAACGCCGGCTGCTCGCGGAAATGCTGGCCGGTGCCGAGCGAAAATCGGCCGGGCGCACGGGTCCGGTGTCCTTCGCGCAGCGGCGGTTGTGGATTCTGGACAGCCTGGTTCCCGGTAGCTGCGCCTACAACGTTCCCGTGGTGCTGCGGACGAGCACGCCGCCCGACCCGGTGGCGTTCGCGCGTGCGCTGGAAGTGGTGATCGACCGGCACGAGGTGCTGCGGACCGTGTTCGTCAGCCGGGACGGCGTTCCGGTCCAGCGAGTCGGCCCGAGCTTTCGACCGGCGATCGATGTTCACGATGTCAGTGCCGAACCCGATCCGGCTGCTGCCGCAGACCAATTGGTGCGGACCTCGATCCGGCGTCCGTTCGACCTGGCGACCGGGCCGATGCTGCGCGTTCTCCTGGTCCGGGTCGCGCCGGATGAGCATCTGATCGCGCTGACCGTGCATCACATCGTCTGCGACGGCTGGTCGATCGTGACGTTGTTCCGCGAGCTCGACGGGCTCTACGCGCAGATGCGCGGCGGCGCTCCCGTGCCACTGGCGAAACTCCAACACCAGTACATCGATTACGCGGTGTGGCAGCGGACGCGGCTGTCGGGACCGCGACTGACCGAGCTGAACGATTATTGGCGGGGGTGCCTCGACGGCGCACCCGGCCTGCTGCAACTGCCGCACGACGCGCCGCGCCCCGCGCACCAGCGTGCCAACGGCGGAGTCCACGAATTCACGTATGCCCGCCAATTACGCGAGGACCTACTGACTTTCGCTGCCAAGGCGAAGACCACGCCGTCGGTGGTGGTGCTGGCCTGCTTCAACGCGCTGTTGCAGCGGTTCTGCGCCCAGGACGACATCGTGGTCGGCGTTGCCACGGCCGGCCAGACGCACAGCGCGTTGCAGGGCATGATCGGATTCTTCGTCAACACGCTGGTCATGCGCATGGACATGACCGGACAGCCCAGCCTCGCCGAGGCCATCCGGCGCGGGCACGACCGCACGCTGGACATGTTCGCGCATCAGGACATGCCGTTCGAGAAGCTGGTGATCGAGCTCCAGCCGGACCGCAATCCGACCGTGACGCCGATCTTCCAGGTGTTGTTCAACTTCCAGACCGCGTCCAACGACCGGGTGCGGCTGCCGAATCTGGACGCCGATCTGGTGCCGTTCGACACCGGGATCGTCCGGTTCGACCTGGAATTCAATGTGTTCGTCGCCGAGGAGGAGATGGGCGGCAGCTGGCTGTACAACCGGGAGCTGCTCAACGCGGCGGCGGTGGCGCGGATGGCCACGCTGCTCGAACGCATGATCGCGGCGGCGATCGCGCGGCCGGAGGTGCCGCTGTCCGCGCTCGACCTGTTCGATTCGGCGGATCTGGCGGAGTTCGATCGGGTCGGCGGAGCGGTAGCGGCGAGTGTGCCTGTCGCTGTGCCGAATCCGGGTGAGCCGGTGGTTCGGGTGGGGCCGCACATCGTGTTCGCGGATGGCCAGCCGATCTCCGCGTCGAACGACGCGGCGACCGGAGCATATCGCTGGTTGGTCGACGACCTGATTCCGCAGTGGCGCAACGGGATCGATGCGGCCGCGCGTCGGGCGGTGGATCGTCGGCGGGCGCGGTTCCCGCTGCCGCCGCGTGGTGTCGTGTTGTTCGCGGCCGCGCCTGCCGCGATCGAGTTCGACGAAGCTGTCTGGGCGCTGGAGGCTGGTGCGCAGCTGGCGTTGGTCGACGTGCGCGCCGGACTGCTGGACGCCGTGCTGGACGCGCTCGCGACGGAAGACGTCGATACCTTGTGCATCGCACCGGGTCTGCTGAGTCAGGTGATGGATGCCGTTGAGCGGAAGGAGCTTTCGCCGCGCATCCGCAGGGCGCTCAGTACGCACGAGCCGCTCGGTGTCGAGCTGGAGGCGCGTTGTCTGCACCTGCTGCCGGATACCGAGTTCTGGACTGGGTACCGGGTTCCCGGGATCGGTGACATCGCGTCGCGCCGTTGCCTCGATGATCGGCCGCTCTGCCGGGACATCGCCGGCACGGTCGCCCCGGGCCTCGCGGTGCGGATCCGGGATGCCGATGGGCATCTGCTTCCGATCGGCGCCCCCGGCCGAGTGTGGGTGAGCGATTCCGCGGACAGTGAAGTAGCGACCGGTGACCTCGGACGATTCCGCGAGGACGGGCAGTTGGAACTGCTGGGACCGGAAGCGGCGCAGGTACTTCTGCGGCAGGTCCGGGTGTCGCTGGGCGAGGTGGAATCGCCACTGACCGCGCATCGGTCGGTGAGCGACGCGCGGGTCCTCTCGGTCGCCGACTCCGCCGGTGCATCGCGGTTCGTCGCGTATCTCGCGACTTCGCCAGGGACGCAGCCGGATCGGGCAGAGCTGCGCGATGACGTACGGGCACACGCGCAACGTCTGGTGCCCGGTCCGTTGGTGCCCAAGTCGTATGTCTTCCTCGACGCGCTGCCGCTGACCGCAAGGGGCACCGTCGATTCGGTAGCACTGCGCGAGATCCCCTGGGACGACAGCGAAGTCGAACGCGTCGCGCCGCGCAATGACACCGAGCGGCTGCTCGTCGACATCTGGCGCTCGGTGCTGGAGCTCGACCATGTCGGCATCCACGACAACTTCTTCCTGCTCGGCGGGCATTCGCTGCTGGCGATCCAGCTGATGAGCAGGCTGCGGCAGGCGACCCGAATCGACCTGCCGGTCAGCGTGCTGTTCCGGCATCGGACGGTGGCCGATCTGGCGGCGCGGGTGATCAGCATGTCCGGCGAGGCCGGGGCGCTGGGCAATCTGGTCGAGATCCAGGCCGGGTTCGAGCCGGTGCCGGTGGTCGCCGTGCATCCGGCCAGCGGAGGTGTATTCCCCTATGTCGCTTTGGCTACCGCGCTGAGCAATCGCACGGTGTACGCGTTCGAGGGGCGTGATCCGGGGCCCTCGGTGACCGCGTTGGCGGAGCGGTATCTCGATCAGTTGCCCGAAGACGTGCTGAGTGGGCCGTTCGCGTTGGTCGGCTGGTCGCTCGGCGGTGTGGTGGCGTTCGAGATGGCGCGCATCCACGCGCAGCGGGGTGGGCGCGAAGTGCCGCTGACGCTGATCGATTCCGCGTTGTTCGAGGTCGATGCTGCCGCGCCCGATGCGGAGGCGCGCCTCGCCGAGGGCTATTTGCACAGTGTCAGTGCGGATTTCGGCGTCGAGCTGCCGTCGTTGTCCGGACTCGATCGATTGTCGCCGCGGCGCGTGTTCGCGGATCTGCTGGAACGGTGGGGTTCTGCCGCACCCGAGGTGCTGGATCTGGAGGAGATGATGCGCCAGTTCTCCGTGTACCGCTCGCACATGCTCAACGTGGCGGTGTACCGGCCGCCGGGGCAGTACGCCGGGCCGGTGCACTTGTTGCCCGCGACGCAGTCGCCGCCGGGGATGGCGGCGATATGGCGGGAGTTCGCGCCGGAGCTCGTGGTTCGGGAGATCGACGGTGACCACTACAGCGTCATGCGCAATCCGGGGCTCGGCGCGGTGGTGACGGAGATCGAACAGCAGTTGAAAGGTCTCGACGCCGAGCGGGGGTTCCTCCGGTGATGCACAGCGAAATCCTCTCGGGCACAGTGGTTGGCGGGATCGGCGCCGCCGTGGCGGACTATCCGGACAACCCGGCGGTCGTGGACGATGCGCAGAGTCTGTCGTATTCGGAGTTGTGGCGGGAATCGGCGCGGATCGCGCATGGGCTGCGGGCCCGGGGAGTCGGTGCCGGTCAGGTCGTCGCGCTGGCGGCGGAGCGGTCCGCGAGCCTGCTGGTCGGGCTGGTCGGGATTCTGCGGGCGGGTGCGGCGGTGCTGCCGCTCGATGTCACGTATCCGCAGGCCAGATTGCGGATGATGGTGGACGACAGTGGTGCGGCCGTGGTCGTCGGGCATGCGCACACCGTCGCGCCGTTCGTCTCGGATGGACGTGAAGCATTCGTCATACCAAAGGTTTTCGAGGGTGGGAATGATCTGCCCACCGACCCGCTCGTCGAGCCCGATCCGGCGAACGGGTGTTGCCTGCTCTATACGTCCGGGTCGACCGGGCGGCCCAAGGGCATGCTCATGCCGCATTCCGGGCTGGCCAATCTGGTGCGCTGGCAGGCGAGCGCGTCGGTGTCCGGCCCGGGGAGCCGGACGCTGCAATACGGGGCGATCTCGTTCGATGTCGCGATGCAGGAGATATTCGCGACCCTGATCTCCGGCGGGACGTTGGTCTGCATCGACGACACCACGCGGCGCAATCCGGTACTGACCTGGGACCTGATCATCCGGGCGGAGATCAATCGAATATTCATGCCCTACGTCGGGTTGCAGTCGCTGGTGATGGTGGCCGACGAGGTCGACCTGGACGCGGTGCGGCTGCGCGAGATCATTCCGGCGGGGGAGCAGTTGCAGTGCACGAACGCGCTTCGGGCGCTGCTGAAGAAGCTGCCGGAGTGCCGGTTGTTCCAGCAGTACGGTCCATCCGAGGCGCACACCGTCATCAATCATCCGCTCGCCGACGATCCGGACGAATGGCCGCCGCTGCCGCCGATCGGTATTCCGATTCCGGGAAATCGGGCATATGTGCTGGACGATGCCGGCCACGAATTGGCACCCGGCGAGATCGGCGAGCTCTACATCGCCGGTGCGCAATTGTCGTTCGGCTATTGGCGGCAGCCCGGGCTGACCGCGGCGCGGTTTCTGCCCGCGCCCGACGGTGTCGGCGAACGGATGTACCGGACCGGGGATTTGGCCCGCCGCCGGGAGGACGGGACCATCGATCATTTGGGGCGCGCGGACAGCCAGGTGAAAATCCGGGGATTCCGGGTGGAGCTCGGCGAGGTCGAATCCGCGCTCAGCAATTACCCGGAGGTCAATGCGTGCGGCGTGACGCCGGCCGGTAGCGAGGGCATCGATCTGATTCTGGTGGCGTTTGTCGTCGCCGACACCGGGATCGATACCTCGGCGATCCGGGAAAGCCTGCGTGCCACGTTGCCCCAGCACATGGTGCCCGCCGTGCTGCACGTCGTGGACGCGCTGCCGCAGGTGCCGAGCGGCAAATTGGACCGGCGCCGGCTTCGGCTGCTGGCCGAAACCAGCATGACGGCAGGGGATTCGGACCGCGTTCGTGCCTGACCGATCCTGCCCGGCGGGTCTGCCATTCCATCTGCTCGAACCATGAACTCGAGGCGACGACACCATGACTGTGCAAGAATCGCAGACCATCGATTTCCGCAGTGCCATGCGGCGCAAATGCTTTCTGTACGACGATGGCGTTGTCCTCTCGGTCACGTTGCGCGCGCTCGGCCAATTGGGTTTACTGACAACGGATTCCGGCGGTGAGCGGTCGCTGCAGAAGCTGCTGCCGGATTTGACGCCGAGTGGGTTCGGATATCTTCGAGTGGCGTTGCGGTCGCTGGTCGCGCAGGGGTGGTTGCGCGAAGCTGCCGATCTGGACCCGATGTCGGTGTTTCTGAATTGGACGAGAGCCGGGCGAGCGGTTGCCGATGCGCCTGAGGCTTACCTACGGGTGGGGCGGTTTCTGGCGTCGTTCGACGATCCCGCGCCGGCGTCCTGGGCCGTGCCGTGGCGCGGTGAGCTCGTCGCGGAGTACGAGGCGCTGATCGGGTCATTGGAGATCTGGCGGCGCGAGTTCGTGCTCGAGGCGGCGCATTCTCCGGTTCATTTCGAAGGGGCGATGATCGTCCCGACGGTGCTGCATCTGCAGGCGTCGGGGGCGTTGGCGGACGAGGGGCCGGTGTTGCCGGCCAACCGATTCGGGCGCGCGGCCTTGCGGCTCTTGCAGACGTCCGGGTATGTCGATGCCGATGCGAGCTGGACCGGCGTCGGACGTGAGTTGTGTGCGTTCGCCACGCATTTCGGGATGGTGGGATCGTATCTGCCGATGTTCGCTCGACTACCGGAGTTGTATCGGGGCGAACTGGTGGTGACGACCGAGTTCGGAGTGCCCGAGTGGCACGTCAATCGGGAGTTGAACGTGGTGGCGAGTGGGCATGCGCATCGCCGCTACTACGCGGATGCCGACCGGATCTTCGTCGAGATCTTCGATCGGACACCGGTATCCAGTCAACCTGCGTTCATTGCCGACATGGGTTGTGGTGACGGTACGTGGCTTGCGCGGCTGTATCACCTCATCCGGGAATCGACGCTGCGCGGGCGTTGCTTGGACACCGATCCGCTGCTGATGGTCGGCATCGATGTCAACGAGGCGGCGTTGGACTGCGCTCGGGAGACGTTGCGTGAGGCCGGGGTTCCGGCGCTGCTGCTGGCCGGGGACATCAGCGATCCGGACGGGGTGCGGATCCAGCTGGAGGAGGTCGGTGTCGCTGTCGAGGACGGGCTGCATATCCGGAGCTTCATCGATCACAATCGGGAGTTCCGGGGTACGGGATCTACCGTGCCGAGTGGACCGTCGAGTGGTGCGTCCGTCGATTCGGCCGGACACGCGCTGTCCGACCGTGCGATCGAGGACGATCTGACCGTCCATCTTCGGCGGTGGCGCAACAACATTCGCAAACACGGGATGGTGGTGCTGGAGGCGCATTCCGTGCCGCCACAGGTCGTGCGGCGGCATATCGGGTCCCTGCACAGCATCGCGTTCGATGCCTACCACGGATACTCGCACCAGTTGCTGGTCGACCACGCCGCCTACACGCGGTGCTGCCGCGAAGCGGGGCTGGAGTCGATCGCGTACCTGGAGCAGAGGTATCCGGCTCGGAGGCCGTTCGTGGCAATCAGCTTGAATCGCTTGGCCGTACGCCCCGAGGGGGATCCGTCGTTCGCGGCCGCCGCCTCGCCGGAGCGGCACGACACCTGGCGGCCGGACGACTCGGTCGATCTCACCGATGGCGAGGGGCTGCATCGACTGCTGTTCGATGGTGGTGATATTCACCAGCCGCGCGGGTGGTGTGCGGCGGCCACGGGGGTGGTCGTCAAGGACGTTCTGCTGGAGATAGATCGCCGAACCCGCACTGCCACACCGGGTGAGGTCATCCGGGTGATGGACTACGGCGCGGGCACCGGGCTGGCCGCCATCGAGCTGATCAAAGCCTGCCGCGATATCGAGCTCGAAGAACGGCTGGCTCGGGTGGGTGCCGGGTTCGAGATCCACTTGGTGGATATACCTTCCGGCTGGTTCGCCAAGGGCTACGAACTGCTCAAGGGCAGCCCGTGGACTCGCTTCCACTCGATGCAGGCGCGGGACAAGACGTTTCGCGAGTTGCGGGACGTCACCGAGGGTCGGGCGATGGATATCGTCATGGCCAACATGGTGTTCCACCTGATCCCTGCCCGGGCGTTCACCCACGTAGCCGCCAACCTGGCAGAGGTGCTGGCACCGGGCGGCCGATTGGTCTGGAGCACACCGGATCTCGGACCGGCCGCCGAATCCTCGGTGCTCTTCCACGACCCCAACCGCCTCGCCCGGCAACACTGGATGCAGCTGATCGCCGAAGCAGACTCCTTCTGCGTCGACGGACTACCCGCCGCAGTGCGCACCGCAGCTGCGGTCGCCGCCCGCCTCTCCGAAGAGGAACGAATCCAGGCCTTCGGCCGCTCCGATCGCCGCATCCTCCCCACCGCGAACGACCGCTTCGCCGTAGAAGCCGCCCTCACCCCACATTTCCTGGGCGCCATGCAGGTTCGATCATTCGAAATGTCCGAACCCGAATTCATCGACGCCGTCCTCGTCCCCTCCAACCAACGCGAATACTTCCCCGAGGTAGCCGACGACCACCTCCGCGAACGAGTCCTCCGCCACCTCCTCCTCACCGACGTCCTCCCCACCCTCACCCGCGGCCCCGCCGGCACCGGCCGCGGCCTCAACGTCGAATGGACCTTCGGCGACTTCTACCGCCGCTGAGACAGCACCAGGGTCGTTCCCGCGGCCACCAGTATTCGAGCGTCCACACGTAATCCCACGGCTCGCTGCTCCGTGGGTCGCCGCCGCGCGTCGGCAGCCGACCGGAACTGAGTTGGATTCTGCCCTGACCGGACTCGACGGTACCGGGATCGCCGTGTTGGTCATCTCAGCGAGAATGCCGGTGTCGCCCGACTAAGGGCAACACCGGCATGGATCCGACGCGCAATTGGCGAGAGTACGTCAACTCTCCGCAGAGAAAAGCGTTACGCCGGTTGGCCGTTCGGCGTATCGAAGCGGACTTTGAGGCTGTCGAAGAGGATGTGGCGGCCGTTGTCGAAGTGGATGGGGGGTGCTTCGGTTAGGTGGAAGGTGGGGTGGCGGGCTATTTCCGACAGCACTGCCTTGAACTCCATGCGGGCGAAGTGTTCGCCGAGGCAACGGTGGATGCCGTGGCCGTAGGTCAAGTGGTGGTGGGAGTTGCCGCGGTTCAGCGAGAAGGTTTCGGGGTCCGGGAACTCTTCGGGGTCGCGGTTGGCGGCGTCGAAGAGGAGGACGACGCGGGCGCCGGCGGGGATGGTGACGCCGCTGACGACTACCTCGCGGGTGGTGACGCGGGTGAATCGGTCGGTGGGGCACCAGCGGCGCAGGACCTCGTCGCCGATGGTCGGCATGAGTTCGGGCTCGCGCTTCAGGCGCTGCTGGAGCTCTGGGTCGCCGGCCAGCCACCAGAGGATGCGGTTCACGGTGTTCATCGTGTTGGCATGTCCGGCAACGCAATACGACACGATGATGGAGTAGAGCAGGTCGTCGGAGACCGGTTCGCCGTCGAGGGTCGCGTTCACCAGCCAGGACAGGTAGTAGTCGCCGGGGTTCTCCCTGGCCCGCTTGATCTCGCCGGCGAGGATGGGCTGGTAGTGCATCCAGAAGCTGGTCGCGTCGGTCTCTTCGCCGAGGTAGCGCCACATCGTGCTGGTCATGGCGCGGATCTCGTGCTGCACCTCGACGGACAACCCGATGGCCAGCCCCAGCGCGCCGATGGCGTAGGGCTGCACCAGTTCGGCGACGAAGTCGCCATGGCCGCGTTCGACGATCGGTGCGATCAGCTCGGCCGCGAGCGCGCACACCGAGGCTTCCAGGTCGTGGATCGCCTGCTTCTTCAACGGCGGCGCCATCAGATTGCGGATCTTGGCCTGCACCGGCAGGTCGAAATCGATGGGGGAGAACGGCGGCATCCCTGCGGCGCGCGGAAAATGCACGCCCGCAGCGGAACTGAACGTCTCGTGGTCGCGCAGGGCGGCCTTGACGTCCGCATAGCCGGACAGGATCCACATGCCGCCGTGCGCGGACGAATAGGCGACCGGGGTGCGTTCGCGGATCGTGCGGTTGACGATCTCGGCCAGCTCCGGGGTGTACTCGGGATCGAGCCAGTTGAATGTCGTCGTGAGCCGATCGACGACGGCTTGTTTGGCGGGTTGCTCTGTCGCAGTCACGTTTCCTCCGAACCTCGGTGAGCCGCACCTATGACCCGGGCATCGGGGGAGGCACCGCGAGATCGCAGTCTATGGGCGCCGAGTGTTGAGTGTTATTGAACCAGAATGCCACAGGCAGAGGCAACAGTGCAGTGTTCTCGAAAGTGTATACATTGTGGGCGAATACCTCATTCGAGGACCAAGTCCGCGATGGGCGTGTGTGGGCCCGCTGCCGCGGCGGCGAGGATCCGCAGGACCTGGTCTATCTGCTGGTGACCGGACGCGTGATCCCACAGATCGGTGTTCAATTCGAGCATCGCGGACAAGCCGGACGGGCGCAGGAGACCGTGGAAGGCCATGTCGTATCGGGCGGTGCCGTGCGTGAGGAATCGGTAGTCGCAGTCGACACCGGCGGCGAACTGGGCCGGGATCCAGGACTCCAGCTGTAGCTCGCAGGTGACCTGGTAGACCGGATGCTTTCCGGTCACCCGAGGGCGCTGGAGGAGCTGCACGATGTCGGCGAACGGGGCCTGCTGGTGTTCGTAAGCACGCAATACGGCCGCGCGGACGCGCTGGACCAGCTCATCGAAGCGAGGGTTGCCGGACAGATCAAGGCGCAGCGGGACCACGTTGAGGAAGCAGCCGATCAGCTGTTCCGCGCCGCGTTGGGTGCGGTTGGCCGTCGGGATGCCGATCAAGATGTCGTGTTGGCCGCTGAGTATCTGCAACTGAACCGCCACCGCGGCGCAGAAGACGGCGAACGGGGTCGTCTTCCCGGCTGCTGCCAGTTCGCGTACGGCGGCAGCGCCGTCGACCGAGGTCGGCCGCTCCAGGAACTCGCCCCGGAACCTGGCCTTGTCGCCGCGCGGGCGATCGGTGGGTATCCGCAGCTCCGGTGCGCCGGCCAGTTCGCGGACCCAGAATCGGCGCAGCCGTTCGCCTTCGGGGCCGTTCAACATCTGCTGCTCTTCTTGGGCAAGGGTGCCGAAGTCGACCTCGTGCCGGGGCAGTGTCGGCGGGTGACCGGCAGCTCTGGCCTGGTATGCGGTGCTCAGTTCGCGCATCAGCAGGGTCATCGACACCTCGTCCATAACCAGATGGTGGAACAGCAGCTGTGCCTGGTGACGATGTGCGTCGAGCCGGATGATCCGGGCGCGCAGCAGGGGATAGGCGGTGATGTCGAAACCGGTGAACGCGATGTCCTGTTCGAGGCGCTTCAGCTCGGCCTCGCGTTCGGTCTCGTCCAGCTTTGCCAGGTCCAGGACGGGGACGTCGATGCCGGTGTGCGGGTGGATCCGTTGCACCGGAAGGCCTTCCACCTCCACGAACGTGCCGCGCAGGCCGGGCTGGTGCGCGACGACATCGTTCACTGCCTGGGCGAACGCGTCCGGTTGCAATGGTCCGGACAGGTCCAGGACCAAGGGGATGGTGTGGGTGAGGGAACCCGGGTCGGCCTGTTCGGCCAGCCAGAGTTGACGCTGGCCGGAGAGCAGCGGCACGTCGACGAGGGTGTCGGGCCAGCTCGGTACAGGCGCAGAATGCTCCGAATCGTTCGGCAGGTCAGGGATCAGACTGTCCGGCAGCTCGCCCAACTCGGAGACGAGCTGAAGCATCTTGTCCAGCTCCGGATTCGCGGTGCGCAGGTGGGTGGTCAGTTCGGCGGGCGTGGGATTCTCGAACAGCGTCCGCACCCGGACCGGCACGCCGAGAGTCTCCTGCATCTCGGCGGTCAGGCGGGTGGCCAGCATCGAATGTCCGCCGCAGGCGAAGAAGTCGTCGTCCGGTTGAAGGCCGGGTTGTTCGAGGGCCTGTATCCAGAGTTCGGTCACGAGTTCCAGCAGACAGTCCGAGGTTGGCGCAGTTAGGGTTTCGACCACGGCGGGCTCGGCGGAAGCGGTGTCGGGCAGTCCGGCAACGATTTCCAACCTGCCCTGCGCGTCGCGCCGAGCGGTAAGCCCGGTGGGGGATCCATCGAGCAGCAGCGCCGACGGCTGATGCACCGACCGCGCCGAATCCAGTTGCAGGCCCTCGGTTCCGGTCAGCACCGGCCACCAGTCCGCACCGCGGGAACGATCCACCGACAACATGATCGGCGTCCCGTCGGACAGTTCAACCCGGACCTGCTCAGTGCTGATCGGCGCAAGCGGTGCCGGAACCGGTTCGGTCAAAACCAGCTCGGACATGCGCAATTCGGGCCGCTCGAGCCATTGACGCAGCACGGTCGCGTAGTCCCGCACCAACGCGTCGATGCCGTCCGGCGTGTAGAGATCGCCGTCGTACTCCAGCCATAGCCTGACTTCGTCACCGGCGAACTCGATTTCGACGACCGTGTCGAACCGTCCGCGTTCGCGTTCGACGTCGAGCACCTGCACCGGGTGCCCGCCGAGCAGCAACTCGCCGACCGCGTCCACCGGCGGCAGGAACAGGTGCTGGATCAGCGTGGTCCGGTCGGTCGGGCGGGGCGCGCCGATGGCGCGCACGATCCGGTTGAACGGCAACCGAGCGTGCTCGATCGCGGCCGCCACGGTGTCCGAACAGCGCGTCGTCGCGTCGGCCAGCGTGAGATCACCGCCGAGGTCGAGGCGCAGCGGGACGGTGTTCGACATCTGCCCGACCAGCGTTTTCAGCTGCGGGACAGCGCGATTGGCGGCGAGCGCGCCGAGAATGAGGTCCGGGTGACCGGTGGAGCGGGCGATCGTCGCCGCCCAGCCGGCCAGGCACAGCGCGTACGGCGAGCAGCGCAGCGTGCGTGCGGTGCTGCGAAGCGCGAGGCCGGCGACTCCGGGCAGGACGAAGGGCGTGCGTCGGCCTACGCCGCGTTTGATGCGGCGGCGCGGCCGGTCCGGCCGCAGGTCCAGACTGGTCGGCGCATCGCGCAGAGTCTCCTGCCACCAAGCGGTGTCGGCAGCTTCGAGGGCGGGGAACAGGGTGTCGCGTTCCCACCGGACGAAGTCGCTGTATTGCAGTTCCGGTGCCGGCACCGGAGACGGGTCTCCGGCCAGCGCGGCGTCGTAGTCCGCGCTGAGCTCGCCGAGCAGTAGCCGAACCGCGGTGGCGTCCAGGAACAGGTGATGCAGCGCCACCACAAGGACATCTCCGCCATTCGGCCCGCCGCCGCGCAACAGCAGGAACGCGATGGCGCCCCCGGCCGCGGGATCGATTCCGGTACCGGCGAATCGAGTCAGTTCCTGATCGCGGAGCTGAACGAGATCCACGCCGGAGCCGACGGGCAGCGTGATCTCGGTGATCGGCAGTGGCTCCGGCACCGGTAGCACAACCTGTTTCGGCTGCCCACCCTCTGCTCGCACTGCGCTGCGCAGGATCTCGTGCCGGGTCAGCATCGCCCGGACCGCGCTGCGCAGGGCATTCGGGTCCAGCGTGTCCGGCACGGCGAGTCCGACGCACTCGGTCAGCGGGGCCTGCTCGGCGGCCGAACCGTCCGGGAACCAGAAGTGTTCTTGAATTGCCGCGAGAGGCATAGAGTTTTCGTAGTCTCTCATACAGACACCTTATCCGTTATGCAGCCATTGAGCAGGAGTTCTTGCCTTGCTGCACCAGTCAACACTCACGTGACTTCCCGGCAAAGAGACTGTACGGTGATGCGTGGTGTGTTGAGAAAAATCGACATCTCACACCGACTTCCCCGCAGAGGAGTCATAGGGCATGACCTCATCACTGAATCGTCGACCGGCTGTCCAGGAGACGGGCACGGATTCGACCCTGGTCTCCCGGATCGAAGACTTCGCCCGCACCACGCCATCGGCGCCGGCCGTCCGGCACGGCGATCGGGAACTGACCTACGCGGAGCTGAACCAGCAGTCGGACGAACTCGCCCGGCGGCTGGTCGAATTGGGCGTGGTGCGCGGTGACATCGTCGCCATGTACCTGGGCCGCTCGATCGAGTGGGTGGTCGGCATGCTCGGCTGCCTGAAGGCCGGTGCGGTCTGCATGCCGCTCGATCCGGCCGCGCCGGCCGAACGGTTCAGCCGCGCGATCGACGCCGCCCGCCCGGTCGTCGTGATCGGCGCGGCCAACGGTCATCCCATACCTGCCGGGTCGGATGGATTGCCCGCAGTGCTCCTCGACGCCGAGGTTCCCGCGCCGGACGACGTCTTCGACCTGCCCAGGGCACCGCGTCGGGCGGAACTCGCGTATGCCATGTTCACCTCGGGCTCCTCGGGTGTGGCGAAAATCGTGCTGGCCCAGCACTCTTGGATCGCCCTGAGCGCCGATCGGAGCGCCGCGATCAACGCGACCACCGGTGCCGACCGCGGCTCGTGGCTCGGCGCGGCCGGTGCCGGCATCGCGTTGCACGAGGTCAGCGGATTGCTCTGGCGGGGCGCGCACATCGTGATCGGCGAGCACGACGTGTACGCCAACCCGCGGGCGTTGCAAGACTGGCTGCTCGCCGAGCGGATCACGCAGTGCTTCGTGGTCGCGCCGGTCGGTGAGGTGTTGCAGAGCCTGCCGTGGCCGCGCGACTGCGCGCTGCGGCTGCTGACCTGCGGCGGCGAACGGTTACATCGTTGGGGGCCGGCGGATCTGCCGTTCGAGGTGGCGGTCTCCTACGGCTGCCTGGAGGCGTTCCAGGTCGCCCACTCCTGCTATCCGTGGGAGCAACGGCACACCGCCGCAACAGCCACCGCCGCGGACCGCGAATTGCCGCCGACTGTCGGCCGCCCGATCGAGGGCGTCACCGTGCATCTGCTGGAGGACGACGGGCTGACCCCCGTCGGGGACAGCATCGGCGAGGTGTGGATCGACTCGGACTGCCTGAGTCTGGGTTATCTCGGGGACCCGGCGCAGACCGCGGATCGTTTCCGCCCCAATCCCTTCGGCGCCGCAGGCAGCCGGATCTACCGCTCCGGCGACGCGGGCCGGCTCCGGCCGGACGGCATCCTCGAACACCACGGCCGGATCGACGACATCGTCAAGATCCGCGGCAATCGAGTCGAACTCGGCGACGTCGAGTGGGCGCTCGGCCGCCACTCGGCCGTGCGCCGGGTCGCGGTGGTCACCGCGGTGGACGGCGACCAGGTTCGCCTCGTCGCCTGCTTCGTCGCCGAACGCGATGTCGCGCCTTTGGAATTGCGCAACTACGCGCTGGAGCGCCTGCCGGATTGGATGGTTCCGGTCGCCTATGTGCAGATGAACGCGTTGCCGCAGAACACCTCCAATAAGATCGATCGACGGCAGCTGCCGCCCGCCGACTGGGCCCGCTGGCGGCCGGCGAGCACTTGGCGCGCTCCGGCACCCGGCACGGAAACCGTTCTGGCCCGGCTGTTTTCCTACGTGTTGCGGCTGAACCGCGTCGGCGCGGACGACCACTTCGTCGAACTCGGCGGCGACTCATTGCAATTGGCCGAGCTGCAAGGCCGCATCGAGCAGGAATTCGGCCGCCGGATCGAGCTGGCGGATCTCCAGGTCGCCGGCACGGTCAGCGGCCTGGCCACGCTCCTCGGCACCGCCCCGGATATCGGCGGTCTGCCCCCGCTGGGCCGGGTCGAGCTGCGTTCGAACACCAACGGGATGCGCACGAGCACAACGATTCCCGGACCCACGAGGGAGGCTGGCATGACCGCGGACACGGGGACGATCAGTGAGGGACTGGCCACCGCCGTCCCGGCTGCGGAACGAACCGGCGAAGCGTCCGCACCGCCCACCCTGCTCATCGACTTGGCCACCGGAATGTGGCGTACGCACACGCTGACCGCCGCGATCGAGATCGGGCTGTTCGAAGCCCTGGCCCCGAGCCCGGCGACAGCGCTGGAACTGGCTGCCCGGCTCGGCATCAACGAGCGCCCGGCGGAGATCCTGCTGACCGCCTGCGCCGCGCTCGGCCTGTTGGAGCAACAGGACGGCCGCTACCGCAACACGCCCGTGGCCGAGCAGTACCTGGTGCCCGGCCGGCGCGACTACTTCGGCGACTACGTGCAGATGGTCGCCAAACACACTGCGCCGGGCTGGAATCGGGCCGCCGAGGCGGTGCGCACGGACGCGCCCAGCCGGCCGGTGGTCGACCCGAACCGGACCATCTTCGAAGAGGGCAACACCCCGAGCTACTTCTGGGGCGCGCTCTGGGCCTACTCCACGCTCACGGCCCGCGAGCTGGCCAAGGCGATGGATCTGTCCGGCGTGCGCCGAATCATGGACGTCGGCGGCGGATCCGGCGCCACCCTGATCGAATTGTGCAGGCAGCACCCGCATCTCAGCGGCACCGTGCTGGATCTCCCGCACGTGTGCGCCATCGCGCAGCAGCGGATCGACACGGCCGGCCTGTCCGATCGGCTCGGCACCACGGCCGCCAACTTCTTCACCGATCGGCTGCCGACCGGGCATGACGCCGTGCTGCTGTCGATGATCATGCACGACTGGGACGAGGAGCGGAACCGCAAGATCCTCGCCGCCTGCCTGGACGCGCTGCCCTCCGGCGGCCTCGTGGTGATCAGCGAACTGCTGGTGGACGACGACAAGTCCGGCCCGGCGGACGCGGCGCTGATGAGCATGAACATGCTGGTCGGCTGCCTGGGACGCAACTACACCGCGGCCGAATACGGTGCGTGGCTGCGCGATGCGGGCTGTGTGCGGGTGCGTACGGTCCGGTTCGACTCGCCCGGCGCCAACGGTGTGGTGATCGGGGAGAAGGCGTGATGGAACGGCAACAGCGTCGCTGGTTCCTGCGCGAACCCTCGCCCGAGTCCCGAATGTTGCTGCTGTGCATGCCGTATTCGGGTTGCGGCGCATCGATGTATCGGGCCTGGCCCACGACCATCGGCGCGGCCGAGGTGGTTCCGCTGCAACTGCCGGGACGCGAAAACCGGATCAAGGAACCATATTTCGACACCTATCAAGAGGTGGCCGCGGCCCTCCTGGACGACGTCGGCGAGCTGATCACGGCTCGTCCGTACGCGCTGTTCGGGCACTGCGGTGGCGCGCTGCCCGCGTTCGAGCTGGTGATCCAGATCGCGGAACGCGGTCTGCCCGCGCCGGATCGGTACTTCGTGTCCAGTCAGGTCGCGCCGCAAGACGGTCCGTGGGGCCGTTTCCTCGGCCTGGACGAGCAGGGGCTGCGCGACGAGATCGCCGGGCTGCTCACCGCGATGGGCGCGCCCGAATCCGCCGGTGAGCTGGTCGATCTGTTCATCGATGTGATGGAGGCCGACCTGGAGGCGAACAAGAAGTATTGGCGCCCAGCAGGTTCGGTGCCCTGCCCGATCACCGCGCTGGGCTGGAGCGAGGACGTGGAGGTGCCGCACACCCTGATGGGCGGCTGGCCGGAATGGGCGGAGACCGAGAAGGAGATCCTGCCCGGCACGCACTACAGCTTTCTGAACGCGCCGCCGGAACTGCTCGCGGTGCTGGCGCAGCGGCTCGCTGTCGGATCGGCGGCGGAACCGGCCGGCTGAACGTAGTGAGCGGTTCATAGAGACTATTTCGCGGTCTATTGCAGAGTATTATGTTGACTTCGAGGGGTCTGTTCTCAACAGGCGACATCTAGCTGTAGTAAGTTGCAGATTGACTGGGAGGCCACGGCATGGGTCCACAGAGCGAGTTGCTTCGTCGACTGCGCCAGCTCCCGGGGGAGCGCCGAGACGAGTTGCTGGCCCAGCTGGCAGACGTCTCCTCCGGGGTCCGATCGGCACCGCTGTCCTACCGGCAGGAGCAGCTGTGGCTGTTCGACCGGCTCGCCCCGAGCAGCCTGGCCTACGGGCTCGGCTTCGCGTTCCCGATCGACGGCCCGCTCGATGCCGAGGCATTGCGCGCGGCACTGACCGATCTGTTGCGCAGGCACACGGTGTTGCGCTCGACCTTCCCGGACGAGGAGACGCGCGGCACCCAGCAGGTGCTTCCGGTGCCGGAGCTGCGGCTGACCGTGGAGGACGTGGCCGACGGGCAGTTGCGGGCTCGGGCGGACGAGGTGGTGCAGGACGAGTTGCGCCGAGGACTGCAACTCAATACCGGTCCGGCGATCCGGCTTCGGTTGCTGCGCGCCGATCCGGAACGGCATCTGCTGGTACTGATCGGCCACTACATTGTGCTCGATCCGCGGTCGGCGCGGGTTCTGCAGGGCGACTTGGCTTTTGCCTACCGTGCCCGAGTGGCCGGCGAGGCGCCGCAGTGGCCGCAGGAACCCGTCGACTTCGGCGCGTACGCGGGCTGGCAGCGGGAGTGGTGCGAGCAGGACACCGCGCGCGAGGCCACCGAATACTGGCGTGGCGCGCTATCCGGCTGGGAGGGAACGGAGTTGCCGCCGGACGGTCATCGTCCGCGACTGCTCGACCTGAGCAGCGACGCGGTCACCAGGTCGTTGCCGCCGGAACTCGTTGCCGCCGTGCACACCCTGGCCGGGACGGCGGGGGCCGAGCGGTACGATGTCTTGCTGGCCGCGCTGCTCGTGGTGATCGCCCGGCACACGGCCAGAGGCGATCTCACCGTCGGTCTGCCGTTCGACGTCACCGGACCGTTCGACGCCGATCGGCTGGTCGGTGACTGCGGCAATCTGATGCCGCTGCGGGTCGAGCTGGACGAGGCGGACAGTTTCGTCGCGGTGATCGCCGCGGTGCGGGCCGCCCGGCTGGCCGGAGCGCTGCATGCGACGTTGCCGTTCAAGCTGATCCTGGACGCGCTCGGCGTCGAGCCGGACACGGGACGATTGCCGCTCGTGCAGATCGGTTTCGTCGATACCGGCGAGCCCGCCGGCCCGATCGAGGCCGACGTCGTGCGGATCGGCTGCGAGCGGGTCGACGCCGGAGCCGGAGCGTTCGAGCTGGCGCTCGAGGTCAGCGGCGGCGAACGGCCCACGGTGGCATTGCGATTCGCCACGGCGCTCTACGGTGCGGCCACCGCCGGCCGCCTGCTGGACCGGTTCTTGCAGACCCTCGGTGCGCTGTGCACGCAGCCCGACCTGCCGCTGGGCGACGCGCCGTTCGGCACCGCGCAGGAACGCGCGGACATCCTCGAACACTGGAACGCGCCGATCGGCCTGCCCCTGGACACCCCGGTGCACGACCTCTTCGCCGAGGTCGCCGCCGCCGACCCGGACCACGCGGCGCTGGTCTGGCAGGACGGCAGCCTGAGCTACCGTGCGCTGGACGACTGGTCGCGCCGCATCGCCGACCGACTGGCCGCGGCCGGCGCCGGACCCGGTGACCTGATCCCGGTGGTGATGGAGCGCGGTCCCGCGCTGATCGCGGTCGCGCTCGGCGTGCTGCGCGCGGGGGCAGCCTACGTGCCGCTCGACGTCACCCAGCCCGACGAGCGGCTGGCGATGATCCTCGAGGACACCGACGCCAAAACCATTGTCGTCTCGCCGACTACCGCCGAACGGGTACCGCCGCCCCATCGATTGGTCATCGACCCCGACCCGGACCACGAGTCCCTGCGACTGGCGGATCCGCCCGGTGCCGCGCCGGCGGTGCCGCCCGCCGCGGCCGCCTATGTGATCTACACGTCCGGCTCCACCGGCAAGCCCAAAGGTGTTGTGGTCGAACATCGTAACGTCACCAACTTCGTTCGCACCGTGCGCGCGATGTTCGACCTGACCCCGCAGGACCGGGTGCTGCACTTCAATTCGCCCGGCTTCGACGTCTCGGTCTTCGAGATCTTCGGCACGCTGCTCAGCGGCGCGGTGCTCTATGTGATGGACGAGGATCAGCGGCGCTCGGTGGACGCGCTCGACGCGGTGCTGCGCGGGCAGCGGATCACCATCGTCGACCTGCCCCCGGCCATCATGGGACTGCTTGCGCCGGAAGGCTATCCGGATCTGCGGGTGGCGTTCGTGGGTGGCGAGGCGTTCACCGGTGAGCTGACCACTCGATGGGCGCGCGGCCGCGGCTTCTGGAACGGTTACGGACCGACCGAGACCACGGTGACCGTGGTGGCCAAGCTGTGCGAGGGGGAGTGGACCTCGTCGCCGCCGATCGGGCGGGCGATGGCCAACCACCGCGCCTACGTCGTGGACAGCACCGGGGCGGGCGTACTGCCGCCCGGCGCGATCGGCGAGCTGGCCATCGCCGGACTCGGGGTGGCGCGCGGCTACCTTGGCCGGCCCGATCTGACCGCGGACCGGTTCCGGCCGGACCCGGACGGGCCGCCCGGAACGCGCCGCTACCTCACCGGCGACCTCGCGGTCTGGGACGATGCGGGCGATCTGTGCTTCGTCGGCCGGGCCGATCGCCAGGTGAAGATCCGCGGTGTGCGCATCGAATTGGGTGAGGTGGAGGCCGCGTTGCACGCGGTGGCCGGAGTCGCTCAAGCGGTGGCCTCGGTGGTGATCGAGCCGCGGACCGGGGCGATGCTGGTCGCCTACGTGGTGCCCGAGCGAGCCGGTGAGCTGCAACTCGATTCGGTGCGCGCGGCGGTGAGCGGCCGGCTTCCCGCGGCGATGGTGCCGTCGGTGCTGGTGCCCCTGGACGAGGTGCCGCTCACCCCGAGCGGCAAGATCGACCGGCGGCGGCTGCCCGCGGTCGAGTTCTCGGTCGACGAGCTGACCGATGCCGACGAGGAGAACAGCACTCCCACCGAACGGATCATGCGCGCAGAGGTTTTCGCGCCGCTGCTCGGTGTCCGGATCGGCAACGACGTGAATTTCTTCGCCGCCGGCGGGACGAGCCTGGAGGCCATTCAACTGTCCTCACGGGTCAACGCGGTGTTCGGGGTGGCCCCCTCGATCGCGGACTTCTTCGCCGATCCGACGGTGTCCGGTCTGGCCGCGCTGGTCGACGCGGCGAAAGCCGAGCAGCAGACGCAGCAGGATGCGCTGGCGGACGCGCTGAAGCTGGTCGAAGGCCGCAGCGATGCCGAAATCGCCGCGCTGGCAGCCGAATTGGATGGGACGGCAGTGCAATGACGTCCGACGTCGGGACGGTCAGTTACACGACGGATTCGCTCTGGGTGCGCCGGTTGCCTCGCCCAGGTGCTCGGTTGCGGCTGATCTGCTTGCCGTTCGCCGGCGGCGGTGCGTCGGTGTTCCAGCGGATGGCGGCGCTGCTGCCGGCCGAGGTGGAGACGCTGGTGGTGCAACTGCCGGGGCGAGAGGACCGGTCGCGAGAGGACCCACCGAGCGACATCGGACGCCTGGTCACCGCGTGTGCGATCGCGTTGCGGCCGTACACGACGATGCCGTACGCGTTGTATGGGCATTGTGCCGGTGGGCTTCTGGCGTTCGAGATCGCGCACGAGATGGGCAAGCGGTTCGGCACTTGGCCGCGACGATTGATCGTCGGCGAGCAGCCGCCACCGCAGGCCCCGCCGCCTGCCGAGCCGCTGCATCAACTGCCCGACGAGCAGTTGCTCGCCACCGTGCGCGACCGCGGCGGGCTGCCGGAAGCCGTGGTGCGCAACGCGGAATTGCAGGAGTTCCTGCTGCCGATGCTGCGCAGCGAGTTCGCGCTCTGGGAGAACTACCGGTACCGGCCGCGCCCGCCGCTGCCGGTGCCGATCACCACGGTTCGCGGGTCCACCGGATCGGTGGATGCGCCGACCCTGGCCGGGTGGGCCGAGCAGACCGGCGCCGGATACACGGGGCTGAGCGTCGAGGGCGGTCACTACTTCATCGTCGGACTCACCGCGGCGGTCGCACGGCAGATCGGCGAGCAGTTGCCTGCCGCGGCACCGGCCGCTTAGGACGAAAGGACGCTCGCGTGAGCACTGCCGTAAGCCCGAGTACTCGGGTCGCGCCGGATGACATTGCCCGGATCGCGGCGGATACGGCGGGCGTGCTCGACGCGGCTGCCGTATACGACCGCCAGCTGCGTTCGCAACGGTCTCGGCAGGCTGTGGGCGAGCGCAGTGTGCCGACCGGTGTCGCGATCTCGCCGGACCGGCTCGCGTCGACGCGTGGGGCGACGCCGGTATTGCCCGCGGACGCGGTGTCGACGTTGCCGGAGGCGTTGGCGCGCGCGGCGCGGGTGGCCGCCGATCGCGGCACCACCTATGTGCTGCCGGATGGGAGCACGGATCGGCAGACCTATGCCGAGCTGTATGACGACGCCCGCCGGATGCTCGGCGGGTTGCGCAAGCACGGGCTGGCAGTGGGTGATTCGGTCCTGTTGCAGTGCGCGGACAGCCGGAACTTCGTGACCGCCTGGTGGGCCTGTGTGCTCGGTGGATTTCTGCCGACCGCGGTGGCGCCGGCGCCGGAGTACAGCACCGACAACGCTGGGGTGCGCAAGCTGGTCGCCGCCTGGGAACTGCTCGGGCATCCGCCGGTAGTGGCCGATCCCGAATTGCTCGCGGGGGTGCGCTCGTTGGGTGACCGGTTGCCTGATGGCGAGGCGTTGCGCGTGCTGGACGCGAGTACTTTGTTCGCTCCGGAGCCGGCTGACCGGACGGTGCCCGATCCAGGGCAACTGGTCGTCAACCTGTTGACCTCCGGTAGTACCGGTACCCCGAAATGTGTTCAGCACTACCACCATACGATCGTGGCGCGGACCTACGCCGCGATCGACGCGAACAACTTCACCGAGCACGAAGTGTCGTTGAACTGGATGCCGCTCGACCATGTCGGCGGGATGATCATGTTCAATCTGCGGGACGTGTTTCTCACCTGCGAGCACGTCAATGTGCGGACGGAGTCGGTGATCGGTCGTCCGCTGCTGTGGCTGGACTGTGTCGACCGGTTCCGGGCAACCTGTACGTGGGCGCCGAACTTCGCGTTCTCGCTGGTCTGTCAGCGGCCCGACGAGATCGCCGCAGGCGCTTGGGATCTGAGCAGTCTCACGAATATCTGCAACGCGGGCGAGGCCGTGGTGGCTCGCACCGCTCGGCGCTTCGTGGAACTGCTTGTGCCGCATCGGCTCCCGGCCGATGCGATGGTGCCGTGCTGGGGGATGTCGGAGACGTCTTCCGGCGTGACGTACTCCCGTATGCGGCTCGATGACCCAGCGGCGGCGACGATTACGCTCGAGCCCGCCTCGTTGGACGGTGGACTGCGTGAATTGCCGGTCGGTACGCCGGGTGCGCTGGTGGTGACCGAGGCAGGGACGCCGATTCCCGGTGTGGCGCTGCGGATCACAGACGATCAGGGAAGCGTGCTGCCCGAAGGGCGGGTCGGCCGGTTGCACGTGTCCGGGCACACCGTGCACTGCGGGTATGCGCACAACGAGCGGGCGAATCGGGAGAGTTTCACCGCCGACGGCTGGTTCGACACCGGGGATCTGGGGTTCCTCAGCGGCGGCCGGCTCTATCTCACCGGGCGCGGGAAGAACACGGTGATCGTCAACGGGGCGAACTTCCCCGCGCACGAGATCGAGGCGGTGGTCGAACAGGTCTCGGGCGTGCGGCCTGCGTGCTCGGCGGTGGTCGGGGTGCCCGACGAGGACACCGGGACCGACGCGCTGGTGGTGTTCTTCGTGCCGGAAACCGACGACGTGCCCGCACTGGTGGACACCATCCGGGTCGCGCTGGCGCGGGATCTGGCGTTGCGGGCGACCTATCTGGTTCCGGTGACGGTGCAGGAGTTTCCGCGGCAGCAGGGCGGAAAGGTGCAGCGCGAGCGGCTGTTCGAAGGGTGGCATGCGGGGCGGTTCGATGACCGTTGTTACGGCGGGGAAGTCGACGGTGCCGGTCCGGAAGTCGTGGATGACGACACCGGTGTCGCGGCGCTCGCGGTCGGCTGGGAGCCGTGCGAGCTGCCGCTGCGACCGCGCCCTGATGGTCCGGTGATTGCCTGTGTCTGCGATCCAGCCATCGATTGGCGGGGAGCGGTTGCTGCTCTGGTCCCGATCGGTGACGATCCTGAGCTTTTCGGCCAAGCCTTGGAACAAGCGTTGGATCAGGCCGGATCCGGTGTGCCGCAAGTGCTTTTCGTCGCCACCGGCGATACTGATTCGTCCGACGCCGGCGTCTTGACGCAGTTCCTCGCCGTGGCAGGTGCTTTGGCCCGGATTCGGCCCGAGGCCGAGCTGACTGTTCTTACTACCGGTGCCGCGCAGGCACATCCCGACGACGTGGTGGTGCCTGGGCGCGTCGGACTGACCGCGCTGGTGCGGACTGCGCGCGCGGAACGACTGGTCGCCCGCTGCGCGTTGATCGATGCTCCGGCGGACGCCGACGCGAATGTGCTTGCCGCCTTGGCGGAACAGCGGCACGACAATGACGTGGTCGCGGTGCGTGACGGCGTTCCGTTGCAGCAGCGGTTGCGGACGGTGCCGTTGCCGGAGGCCTTCGACGTGCCTACCGGAGTACTGCCGCGCGGTGGAACCTGCCTGCTCACCGGCGGACTCGGCGGTCTGGGGCGGACGGTCGCCGAGCATCTGGTGACCGCGCACGGTGCCCGGCTGCTGATCGTCGGGCGTACGCCGGTCGCGGAACTGGACGCCGGCGCGCAGGCGGAACTGGAGATCCTCGGGACGGTCGGCGAGGTCCGCTATCGCCAGGTCGACGTCGCCGACTCTGACGCGCTCGCCCGGGAAGTGACTGCGGCCGAGACGGATTGGGGTCGCGGACTGGACCTGGTACTGCACCTCGCGGGCGCTTCGGTCGCGCCGCAGTGGGATCGATTGTCCGAGCACGAGTTACGGACCGAATCCGCGGACTGGCTGGATCGGACGCTGCGCCCGAAGGCAGGCGGCTGCGTCGCCATCGACAAAATCCTTGCCACCCGGCCGGATACGGCTGTCGTGGTCTTCTCCTCCGTCAACGGGCTGTTCGGCGGCACCGGATTCGGTGCCTACTCCGCCGCCAACGCGGTGCTGGACGGCTGGGCGCAGCGCTGGTCGGCCACGGGTAGGCAGGCACAGAGTCTGGCCTGGAGTATGTGGGGTGGGCCGGGCATGAACCAGGGGAGTCCGCTGGTCGCGGCCGCTCGGCATCGGGGACTGTCGTTGATCGATCCGGTGCCCGGGATGGTGGCGCTGTTGCGTGCGCTGCATGTCGGGGCTCCGCACTTGCTGCTCGGGGCAGATCCCGCGCACGAGCAGATCAAGCCGTTCCTGGCGGCGGATCAATTGCGCAGCGGGACAATCGCGGTCGCGGTGGTGCCGCAGTCAGGGACGGATCCGCAGCGGGTGCGGGCGGCGGTGGCGGCCAGGCTGGCCGGGCACGCCATCTTCGCCCGGGTGGCGGTGACCTCGCGGATCGAGCGGGATCGCAGTGGCGCTCCGGACCGGGTGGCCCTGCTGGCCGCCATCGGCGCCGGGAGCGCCGGCTACGTGGCGCCCGAGGGCTGGCTGGAAGAGCTGGTGGCGGGGGCTGCGGCGGCGGTGCTGGCGGTGGCGCGGGTCGGGCGGGAGGACTCGTTCTTCGGGCTCGGATTCGACTCGTTGCGGGCGGTGCAGCTGGCGGCGACGTTGAGTGAGCGGCTCGAGCAGCCGGTCAGTGTGGGGTTGCTGTACGAATCGCCGACGGTGCGTTCGCTGGCCGCCAGCATCGCGGTCTGAGCACCCGGAAGCCGACGACAACCAACAGAAGCCGACGACAAGGCGATGGCCTTTCCGGATACAACCGGAAAGGCCATCTTTGGGTCGAGTTGGGCCGCAACCCTATTGCGGGGCCGTGGTGACCGGCACACTCTGTGGCGGTCGGCTCGAACGACTCCACCGATTCATCGCGGGCCGCTCCACGAACAGATGCAACAGCACGGCCAACCCGATACTGACCGCGATCGTCACCACCGACAACGCGATCACCCAAGGCCACGAAGAGGTTCCGCTCGGATCCCCGCCCCAGCCCGGCGAAGTACGCCCGATCGGACCGTAGGCCACGACCAGCCAGTGGATCAGGTAGATCGCGTACGAGATCTCGCCGAGGAAGACCATCTTCCGCCCGCCGAATGCCGTTGCGCGCGAGCCGAGATCGGCGGTGGCGACCGCCCCGATCACCAGCGCCATCGGCACCGCCTGCAGCACCGCGACACCGAAACGCAGCGGCAGCACGCCCTGCGCGAACACCGCGAGGATCGGCAGCACGAGCGCCACCGGCAGCGGGAACCGGATCCACTTACCGTGAATCAGGATCTGCGCCAGCACCATGCCGAGGATGAACTCCAGCATCCGCACCGGCGGGAAGAAGGTCATGAACCACATCTGCAGCCACGGCACGCCGGTGCCCTGCTGAATCTCCGAGGCGGGCAACAGGGTTGCCACGAACGGGACCGACCAGATCAGCGCGTAGGTGGCGATGAACGCCAACCACAGCCGCTCGGGCCGGATCTTCTGCACCAGCGGCAGCAGAATCGGGAACAGCAGGTAGAACAGCAGATCCAGGCCCAGCGACCAGGTCGGCGCGTTCGACCAGAGGTTGTAGAGCAGGTGCTGATCCGGAATCCACGCGTGCACCAGGAACAGCGTGGCCACCGTGTCCCGAGCCGACAGGGCATGCCCGGCGATCGCCGCGAGCACGCACAGCACGGCGAACGTCACCAGATGGTTCGGGTAGACCCGGAAGAACCGGCGCCGCCAGAACCGCTTCACCGGAACCTTTTTCGTGGTGACCCAGGTCAGCACGAACCCGCTCAGCACGAAGAAGAACGACAGCGCGGCGATGCCGATGGCGTGGAAGGTGCCGATCACCGGCCGCGAGTCGGTCAACCGCGGCAGCACATTGATCCCGACGTGGCACAGCACGACCGCCATCGCCGCGTAGAAGCGCAATCCGGTGAGCGAGGGCATGTTCCGCGTGCGGTCGACCGTGGGTTTCGTCGTCTCGGCCGCAGGCGCCGGGGCGGGCACCGCTTTCAGCGTGGGTTCCTCCATGGGACTGCCTCCAGCAACTGATGTCGTCAGGTGATCACGAGGTCGCGACGCCATGCTCACGCACCCCCGTCGGCCACGGTCTGCGGGAGTTCACCGGCCAGCTCGCGGATCGCGGTGGCCTGATAGAACTTCCGGGCCGGCAGGCGCACGCCCTGTTCGGCCTCGATCAGGTCGAGCACCTCGATGGCGGTCAGCGAGGTGCCGCCCAGGGCGAAGAACTCGTCGTCCGGGGTGGTCTCCTGCTTCAACTGGAGTACGCGCTGGAATACGCTCTGCACGTAGCGGATTCGGGCCTCGTCGCGGACCCGTGCCGGACTGTCCATCGTCATCACCTCGTCAAAGGGCAGCGGCACTGTGCGGCGCCGGTTGCTGGATCGGTCGATCATTCGGTTCGTGGGTCCGGTCGTCCGGCCGCCGGGCGAGCAACTCTCGCGCGGCGGCCAGCACGGCCTCGGTACTCACGCCATGTGCCTGCAACACGGTCCGCTGGTCGTGCACGCGGGCGCCGGGGCGTCCGCGTACCGCCAATCGGCGCAGTGGCACGGCCAGTTCGGCCGACACCACCTCGGCGACCGCGTCACCCAGGCCGCCCTGCGGGCGATGCTCCTCGACGGTGACCACGCCGGCGCGGCCGCGGCAGGCGGTCAGCAGGCCGTCGCGGTCCAGTGGGTGCAGGGTGTGCAGGTCGACGACCTGCGCGCCGATTCCCTCGACGGCCATTTCGTCGGCCGCTTCGAGGGCGAAAAGCAGTGGTAGCGGGCCTGCCGCGACGATCGTGACGTCCGCGCCCGCGCGCAGCACCCTGGCCTTGCCGAACACCAGATCGGGCGTCGGGCCCGGTGGTATCGGGGTGGCCGAGCGGCCCAGTCGGAGGTAGGCCGGACCGGGTAGGTCGTGCAATTGGCGCGTGGCGGAACCGATTTGGCGCGCGTCGCCGGGGACGACGATCGCCAGATCGAACAGGGCGCGGGTCACGGCCAGGTCTTCCAACGCGAAGTGGCTGGTGCCGAAATGCGCGGCGGAGACGCCGCCGTGGGTGGCGATCACTCGTACCGGCAGCCGGTTGCCGACAATGTCGAGCTTCAGGAACTCACCCGCGCGCATCGTGGCGAAGGTGGCCATGGTGTGCACGTACGGGATGAATCCGCGTCGTGCGAGTCCGGCGGCGACCGTCATCAGGTTGGCCTCGGCGATGCCGACATTGATATAGCGGTCAGGGAACTGCTCGCCGAAGGTGTTCTCCAAGCCGCCGGTATCGGAGTCGAGGCAGATCACCCGGGGGTCGCCGGCGGCCAGCTCCAAGAGCGCTTCGCGGTAGGCGGCCCGCGGATCAGGGCCGAGTTCGGGAACGTGCTGTACCGCAGCTGGATCCGGGACAGTTGGCTGGTCTGCGACCGGGCGAGGATCGGAAGCTGTTGCTACGTCGGCGACTTGGGGTGAGTCGACGTCCGGGATGATCGGTGTGCCCGTCATGACGTGGCTCCCGCCGGTCGGGCGAGTGCGGCCAACGCTCGGCGCACCAGCGCCGGCTTGAGTTTGGCGTAGTGCCCGGCGACGCGATCCTCCAGGAATGGCACCCCGCGGCCTTTCACGGTCCGGGCGATAACCATGACCGGACCGTCCGGGGACGGCCGCAGCGCCTCGCGCAACGCGCTCAGATCGTGGCCGTCGATGCTGCGCACCTGCCAGCCGAAGGCGGTGAACTTGGCGTCGAGCGGTTCGAGCCCGACGCAGTCTTCGGTGCGGCCGGTGATCTGTAATCCATTGCGGTCCACCGCCGCGACGAGTCCGGTCAGCTTGCGATGCCCGGCCAGCAGAGCTGCCTCCCAGACGCTGCCCTCTTGCAACTCGCCGTCACCGAGCAGGGTGTACACGTGGCGGTCGCCGCCGGACAGTTGCTCGGCCAGGGCCAGCCCGATCGACAGTCCGAGACCGTGACCCAATGAGCCGGTGGCGAATTCGACTCCCGGCAGTTCGTACGGCGGGTGGCCGAACAGGCGGCTACCGGGGCGGGCGTAGGTGTCCAGCTCCTCGGCCGGAATGCGCCCGAGCTGGGCCAGCGCGCTGTACAGCGCGGGTGCCGCGTGACCCTTGCTGAGCACGAAAGAGTCTCCGGGGCGCAGCAATTCGGCGTAGAGGACGGCAATCAGGTCGGCGCTGGAAAGGCTGCCGCCCGCGTGCGCGCCCTCGGGTCCGCCCGCCATCCGGATCACGTCTTCACGGACACGCTGTGCCATCTCCGCCGAATTCCGCGACGATGCTGTGGCATGCGCGGCTGCCGTGGCGTCCGTCGGCGGCGCAGCCTCGATCGGTGCCGCACCGTTCGCGGGCGGTGCGGGGGAATGCGGCGGGCCGGTGGTGGCCATGGCCATGTCGTGTTCCCTTCGAGTCGGTGGGTCAGCCCTTGCGGAGCACTTCGCGCCAGCCCGGGGCGGGGCGGGAGCTGGCCATTCGGCGGATGAGATCGAGGTGCTGCCACACCTTTTCGAAGGCGTCGGCATAGCGCTGGAGCAGTGGACCGGCGGCCGGATCGAGGTGGCGGCGTTGCAGGCAGAGTGATCCGTCGACGACAGCGGCGGTCACCGGGAAGCGCTCGGCGACCTCGTCGAGAGCGGCCGACTCGGACAGCCCTGCGCGGCGGAACGCGGGGTGCGCGGGCAGCGGGACCACCTGGTACTGGGAGACCGGCACGCCCTCGGCCCGCAGTACCCGGTGCAGGGCGGCGCGCAGACCGGTCCGATGCTCGGGACCGAGGCCGAACGCCGTGGGATCGGGCATCAACCGGAGGATGTGCCATGCGTGCGTGCGGCCAGGGGGAACGCTGGGTACGCGCAGTCCGGGCAGTTGAGCCAGTCGGTTCAGGAAGCCGCGGATGTGTGGCTCGCGTTGGCGGGCAGCATCGTCGAACCGCGTCAGCTGAGACAGGGTGAATGCGGCGGCAATGGGCGCTATTCGGGCGTTGAGCGCGGCCCGGTGGGCGATGTAGGTGCGGGCGCCGGACGGGGGCAACTCGCCGAAGTTGCGCAGCCGCACCAACTGTTCGTGCAGGTCGTCATCGTCGGTGGTGATGAGCCCGCCCTCGCCGCAGGTCGGCAGGTTCTTGTGCGGGTGCAGGCTGAAACAGCCCGCGGCGCCGAGCGCGCCGACGCGACGGCCGTCGAGTTGCGCGCCGTGTGCCTGGGCGGCGTCCTCCACGACGGGGATGTCCAGGCGGTCGGCCAGTTCGCGCAGTGCGGGCATGTCGGCCGGGAGGCCGTGCAGGTGCACCGGCAGCAGGGCCTTGGTACGCGGCCCGGCGGCGTGGGCGGCGGATCTCGGGTCGAGGGTGTAGGTCGCGGGTTCCACGTCGGCGAAGACGGCGGTGCCGCCGGCCGCGTAGACGGCGTGGGCGGTGGCGTTCATGGTCAGCGCCGGGACGATCACCTCGTCGCCGGGACCGATGCCGCGGCCGCGCAGGGCCAGGTGCAGCGCGGCGGTGCCGGAGGCGACGGCGACGCAGTGCCGGGTTCCGGTGGCCTTGGCCCACGCGTTCTCCAGTTCGCCCACTTCGGGTTCCGCGGGGGTGGCGGCGTTGAGCTTGCCGCTGCGGAGCACGCGGAGCACGGCTGCTTCATCCGCCGCGGTCACGATCGGCCAGTCGCCGCCCGTGGTGTCTTTGGGAACGGCTCGAGGGCCGCCGAGTAGCGCGAGGCCGGTTTCAGGCATGAGCGGGGACCACTTCTATGCCGCGAAACTTGCCGCATTTGGATGCAGACTCTGCACAGTCGTCATGCAGACGTTGTCGGGTTTTTGCGCCCCCGCCGGTGATCCGTCCACCCCGGTTCGCGCGACCTGCCCACTCGATCTCCACCGCCGTGCCTCCGTGTCTATTCCGCGATGTAGCAGCCGAACTGAGTCGCCGACTCGAATACTCTGCGATCGCTTCTGCCAGTGCCTGCCCCGTGGTCACGTCGGGTTTTCCGTGTCCCTTTGGCTTGCGATCTGGGGTGTGTTGACGTGAAGTATGTGTTAGTTTTTGCAGTGTGAATATAGACAGTAGTCACACAATCTACGGGAGGCAACCCATGACTACCGCAGTAAGTGCGGAGTGTCCCGAGTGCCGGGATTCGGTGAAACTGTCCAATGACCTGCTGGTTGCCGAGATCGTGATCTGTCAACACTGCACGAGCGAGCTCGAGGTAGTGGCGACCGAACCCGTCGTGTTGGCGTTGGCTCCCGAGGTCGAAGAGGACTGGGGCGAGTAGTGAAGGTGAGCGTCGTCGGCGCGGCCGGCTACACCGGTGGCGAGCTGCTCCGGTTGGTGCACGGACATCCGGAATTGGAGCTGGTGCAAGCCATCTCGCGCCGGTATGCGGGCAGGCCGGTGTCGGAGGTGCACCCGAATCTGCATCACCTCGGGCTGACCTTCCACGCGCCGCCGGAGCTCGATCGAGTGAGTATCGCCTTTCTGGCCGTGTCGATGGGCGCCGCCGCGGAGCTGGAAGCCGGTGTCGGCGAGCGCGCGGAGACGATCGTGGATTTGAGCCCGGACTTCCGGGCGGGTGCCCGGTCGGCGACGGGCATCGAGTACAAGACCGGTCTGCCGGAACTCTTCGCCGACGAGTTGGCCGGCGCCACCCGGATCAGTGTTCCCGGATGCATGGCGACGGCTGCCATATTGGCGTTGGAGCCGATACAGCGCGCGGGACTCGTCTCCGGTGATGTGGTGGTGGACGCGCGGACCGGCTCATCGGGGTCAGGCGCCGAGCCCACGCCGGCTTCCCATCATGCCGAGCGCGGGCAGGCCTTTCGGGTCTATCGCCCGGCCGGACATCGGCACGAGGCGGAGATCGCCGAGCTCGCGGGGGTGCGGGCGCGGATGACCGTGACGGCCGTGCCCGCGGTGCGCGGCGTGCAGGTGATCTGTCACGTCACGCCGCCACGGCCGGTCACTCGGCAGGAAGTCTTACGGATTTTGCAGCGGGCCTACCGCGACCGCCCGTTCGTCCGGGTGGTGGCGCGCGGCCGCGGCGTGCATCGGATGCCGGATCCACAGTTCTTGTCCGGCAGCAACTTTGTCGATATCGGCTGCGTGGTGGACGCGGACGGCGGCCGGATCGTGCTGGTCGCGGCCTTGGACAACTTGGTCAAGGGTGCGGCGGGTGGCGGCGTGCAAAGCCTGAACGTAGCCAGTGGCTTGGCCGAGGACGCGGGTCTGGGTTTCCCCGGCCTGCATCCTGCCTGATCGGAGAGTGCGGGACATGACGGCGCAGCGAAATGAACACGGCCGGAGCAGGCCTGGCCTGGTGCGGGACGCGCTGACCGCCGGAGTGATCGTGGTCAAGATCGGTGGCGGCGCGGACCCGGAACCGGTGCTCGACGAGGTGGCCGAGCTGGCCGCGGCCGGGCAGCCGGTGGTGCTCGTGCACGGTGGCGGCGTCGCCGCGGATCGGCTCGCCGACCAGCTCGCCGTGCCGCGCGAAGTGATCGAGTCGCCGGACGGAACACACAGCAGGCGCACCGATCCGCGCATGCTCGCGGTACTCACCCTGACCCTGCTCGGACAGGTGAAACCCCAACTGGTCAGCGGATTACGAGCGCGCGGCGCGTCCGCGGTCGGCCTCAGCGGCGCGGACGGCGCACTGATCACCGCATCCCGCAAACCTGCCATCCGTTCCGTGCAAGCCGGGCGGACCACACTGATCCGCGACGACCAGTCCGGCCGGATCGACCAGGTCGACCCCAGCCTGCTGCGCGTGTTGCTGGCGCGCGGTGACGTCCCCGTGGTATCTCCGCCCGCCAGTGACACCGAGGGCAACCTGCTCAATGTCGACGCCGACGAGGTCGCGGCCAGGCTCGCCGCCGCGCTGAACGCCTCGGCTCTCGTGCTGCTCACCGACGTCTGCGGCGTGCTGTCCGACCCCGCCGATCCGGCCAGCCGAATCGACGAAGTCGGCCCAGACCACCTGACCGGCGATGTCGTACGCGGACGGATGCGGCACAAGGTCCGCGCCGGGCTGCGCGCCAGCCGGACCGTGGCGCAGGTGAGTATCGCCTCCGCCCACCAGCATCGGCCGATCCGACAGGCCTTGGCCGGCGGCGGCACCTGGGTGCGCGAAGGAAGTGCCGCATGAGTGACTCACGCCCGGCCATCGCTCGATCCCGCCCGGTCCGCCCGCTCGACTTGCAGGGCGACTACCCGGCCTGGTTGCTGCGCGCCGCCGTCGGCATCCCCTCGGTTTCCGGCGAGGAACTGCCGGTCGCCGGTTTCCTCGCCGAACAGTTGACCGCACTGGGTTTCGACGCGCACGTCGACGAGGTCGGCAACGTGCACGGCGTGATCGGCCCGAGCACCGCGCCCACCGTGATGCTGCTCGGCCACATCGACACTGTCCCCGGCCGAGTCCCGGTCTGCCAGATCGGCGATCTGCTCTACGGCCGCGGCGCGGTGGACGCCAAAGGCGCGATGGTGGCGATGATTTGCGCCGCCGCGCGCAGCAGCGACGTGCGCGTGCACGTGGTCGGCGCGGTCGGCGAGGAGGTGGCCGGCGGGCGCGGCGCGTTGCATGTGATGGCCACGGTCCCGAAACCCGCGGCGGTGGTGATCGGCGAACCGAGCGGCTGGGACGGAATCTGCCTGGGCTACAAGGGCCGAACGGGCATCGGCTACGAAATGCAGCAGCCGCCGCTGCACACCAGCAGCCCGGAACCGACCGCGGTCGAATGGGCCGTTCGGTTCGCGTCGGAGGTGCAGGGCTACCTGCGTGGCCTCTCGCCCGAGGCCGATCCGATCGCGTTCGGCGTCGCCACCGGCACGCTCACCTGGCTGCGCGGCGACCTCGCCCGTGCCGAGGCGTTCCTTACTTGCCGAGTGCCACCCGGTTTCGACTTCGCCGCACTGGAACGTTTCGCCAAAAGCCTTCCGCACAGCCGGATCTGGGTCGACGAACGAGTGCCCGGCGTGACCCGTCCGCGGGCCGATCCGGTGGTCAGTCAGCTGCGCGCGGCGATCGCTTCCCGGGGTGTGCGACCCACGCTGAAGCTCAAGGCCGGCAGCTCGGACATGAACACGCTCGACCCGTGGGGCGTACCGATGGCCGCCTACGGACCGGGCGATGCCCACCTGGATCACACGATCGATGAACACATCGCGCTCAGCGACCTCTACCGCGCGATCGACGTTCTAGCGCTGACGCTGCCCCGCCTCGCCCGGCAGCTACCCGCCCCAGCCGCCGAAACCGTGGACCGTCCACCGGCTTTGGTCGGACCGGCACCGCACGACCGAACACATTCTTTGGAGGCCTGATGCTGCTCGACGGGAATGTCGCCATGATCACCGGCGCCGCTCGCGCGCTAGGCCGTTCGCACGCATTGCTTTTCGCCGGCGAGGGCGCGGACCTGATCCTGGTCGACCAGTGCGAGCCGGACGCCGGACCCTATCCGATGTCGAGCAGGCGCGATCTGGAGGAAACCGCCGAATCCTGCCGCAGGCTGGGCAGCCGGGTAGTCACCGCGGTGGCCGACGTCCGTGACCAAGCGGCCGTGGACAAAGCGACGGCCGCCGGGGTGGACGAATTCGGCCGGATCGACGTGCTGCTGAACAACGCCGGAATGCTCGGCCCTGGCGGTCGCCGCGTGCACGAACTGACCGAGGAACAGTGGCAACTCGCCCTCGACGTCAACCTCAGCGGCACCTGGCGCTGCTGCCGGGCGGTGTTGCCGCACATGGTCGAACAGGGCGGCGGCCGCATCGTGAACACCTCGTCCACCGGCGGCCGCGTCGCCTTCGAGATGTACGCCAACTACGTCGCCGCCAAGCACGGCGTGATCGGCCTGACCAAAGCCATTGCGCTGGAATACGGCCGCAACGGCGTGCGCGCGAACGCGGTGTGCCCCAGCACCGTTGCCGACAACTCGTCGCTCGGCACCCGCAGCACCCGCGCGGTCGCCGAGGGCATGGGCGCCGAATTGCAGGACTACGAGCGCAGTTCCGCCGCTCTGCATCCGATCGGCCGGCTGGTCACCGCGGCCGAGGTGTCGGCGGCCTGCCTCTGGCTGGCCGGCCCGCACTCCGGCGGCGTCACCGGCACCGAGCTAGTGGTCGACGGCGGCTTCACCGCCCGCTGACCCGAACGAACTGTCCAGCAAAGACATCCGCAAAACCGACCGGGAGGATGCGCCGAGACCTTGCCGCAGCCATCGCACGGCGGCGACCAGACCTGGGCGTTCTAGATCGATGGGAGTAACAGTGACCACGGACGAGCGCACGTATCTCGTGGTGCGCAACCACGAGGAACAGTACTCAATCTGGCCCGACGGGCGGGACGTCCCGGACGGTTGGGCCGCCGCAGGTTTCGCCGGCCCGAAGGACGAATGCCTGGCACACATCGCCGAGGTTTGGACCGACATGCGACCGCTGAGCCTGCGCCGTGCAACTGACAATGAGGGAGGCGTGCGCCTTGACTGACAATGGCCAGACTTCGACTGTGACCCCGCATCCGACCGAGGAGCCGCTCGCGGTGATCGGCATGAGCTGCCGGTTCGCCCCCGATCTAGACACTCCCGGCCAGCTGTGGGAACACCTGCGCGCCGGCCGCAGCGCGGTGGGCGAAATGCCCTCCCGGCGTTGGGATCCCTACGAGATCGACCCGCAGACCCGGGCCATCCTGCGCAAGACCACCCGCAAGGGCTCGTTCATGCGCGACATCGAGGGCTTCGACGCCGAGTTCTTCCAGATCACGCCGCGCGAGGCCGAGTACATCGACCCGCAGCAGCGGATCATGCTCGAATTGGCCTGGGAGGCACTGTGTGACGCAGGCCTGCCGCCGATGTCGTTGTCCGGCACCAACGCCGGGGTGTACGTGGCGGCGAACTCCAATGACTACGGCCGCAGGCTGCTGGAGGACCTGAGCCGCACGGGCGCCTGGGCGGTGAACGGCACCACCTTCTACGGCATCGCCAATCGGATCTCCTACTTCCTCGACACCCACGGCCCGAGCATGGCGGTGGACGCCGCGTGCGCGGGTTCGCTGACCGCCCTGCACGTGGCCTGCCAGAGCCTGCGCAGCGGGGAGACCGGCGTGGCGATCGTCGGCGGCATCAACATCATGGCCTCACCGGCCCTGGTGGTCGCGCTCGACGCCGCCTCGGCAACCGCACCGGACGGGCGCAGCAAGGCCTTCGACAAGGCGGCCGACGGTTACGGACGCGGCGAGGGCGGCGGCGTCGTCGTGCTCAAGCGGCTCGGTGATGCGGTCCGCGACGGTGATCGGGTGCACGGGCTGGTGCTGGCCAGCGGCGCGTTCCAGGACGGTCGCTCCGACGGGATGATGGCGCCGAGCGGCGACGGCCAGCGGCGGATGTTCCAGGAGATCTACCAGCGGGCCGGAATCGAGCCGCGCACAGTGCAGTACGTCGAGGCGCACGGCACCGGCACCCGGCTCGGCGACTCCGCTGAGGCCGGTGCCATGGGCAGTGTCTTCGGTGCGGGCCGGGACAGCGACGATCCGCTGCTGATCGGCACGCTCAAGCCGAATGTCGGTCACGTCGAGGCGGCTTCGGGTATCGCCGGGGTGATCAAGGTGCTGCTGTCTATGCGGCACGGTGAGTTGCCGGCCAGTCCGCACGAGGAGGTCGATCCGGAGCTGAATCTGGAGGCCAACGGGATGCGCCTGGTCGGTGAGCCGACGGCGTGGCCAGCAGGTCGGCACGGCCGGCGAGCAGGTGTCTCCAGTTACGGTGTGGGCGGGTCGATTTCGCACGTCGTGCTGCAACAGCCACCGGCAGAGGCGGACGCGACGGGTAATGGTCGTCGTGATCGCGCCGCACGACCGTGGGTGTTCCCGGTGTCGGCGGTGTCCGAGGCGGGCGTGCGCGGGCTGGCCGGGGTGATGGCCGAATGGGTGCGCGCGAACCCCGACGTGGATCTGGATTCGTTGGCGCACACGCTGTCCGACCGCCGCTCGCATCTGGCTCGTCGCGCCGCGGTGGTGGCCGCCGGCGCCGAGGAACTCATCGCCGGCCTGGATTCGCTGGCCGATGCCGAGGGCACGCCGACCATGTCCACTTGGGCGGCAAACACTTTCGGCGACAGCGGGGCCGCCGGACCGGTATGGATATTCTCCGGGCACGGCTCGCAATGGTCCGGGATGGGGCAGGAGCTGCTCGACACCGAGTCGGCGTTCGCCCGCGTCATCGACGAACTCGCGCCCATCTTCAAGGAAGAACTGGGCTGGACCCCGCGCGAGGCCATCGAAGCGGGCGGTCCGTGGACGGTAACCCGCACGCAGGCAATGACCTTCGCGATGCAGGTCGCCCTGGCCGAGTTGTGGTCGGAGCTCGGCCTGCGTCCGGGCGCGGTGATCGGGCACTCGGTCGGTGAGATCGCGGCCGCCACGGTGGCCGGGAGTCTGGATCGCACGGAGGCGGCACGATTCGCCTGCCGCCGGGCCCGCGCTCTGGAGCAGATCGCCGGACGCGGGGCAATGGCAATGGTGCCCATGGCTTTCGGCGACGTCGAACAGCGGGTCACCGGTCGCGACGGCGTGGTCGCCGCGATCGCCGCCAGCCCGCTGTCCACGGTGGTCTCCGGCGACATCGACGCGGTCGACGCGCTGGTCGCCGAATTGGCGGCCGAGGGCATCCAGGCCCGCCGAGTGAATACCGATGTCGCCTTCCACAGTCCACACGTGCGCGAGGTGCTGGACCAGGTCGGCGCGGCCGCCGACGAACTGCACGCCGACGCCGCGCGGGTGTCGCTGTACAGCACCGCGCTGGCCGACCCGCGTTCCGACGCGCTCCGCGAGGGCAAGTACTGGGTCACCAACCTGTCCGATCCGGTGCGCTTCCACCAGGCGGTCCGCGCCGCGCTGGACGACGGCGCGCGGGTGTTCGTCGAGGTCTCCTCGCATCCGGTGGTGGCGCACTCGATCACCGAAACCGCTTTGGACGCCGGTGTTTCCGAGGTTCAGGTGGCGATCACGCTGCGCAAGGACCAGCCGGAGCAACGCACCGTGCTGGCCAACCTGGCCCGGCTGCACAGCGTCGGCTGCCCGGTGAATTGGTCGTACACCGGCGATCTGGTGGACGTTCCCGGCGTGCGCTGGCAGCACCGGCCGTTCTGGATCTTCCCGGACACCCCGCCGGAGCGCGGTGCGGGCCGCGGCCACGATCCGGACACGCACACGCTGGTCGGCGGGCACACCACCGTCGCGAGCGCACCGGTGCAGCGGGTCTGGCAGACCGAGCTGGACATGTCCAACCGGCCATACGTGCAGTCGCACAAGGTGGTCGGCGTGGAGACGGTGCCCGCGTCGGTCGTGCTGAACTCGTTCATCGGCGCTGCCACCGCCGAGGGCGAACCGGCTTGCGGGTTGCGCGACATCGTGTTCCGCACACCGCTGGCCGCGCATCCGCCGCGGGTCGTGCAGGTGGTTCTGGAACAGGACAAGGTCCGCCTGGCCAGCCGGATCAAACGCGACGAGGACAGCATCGGTCACGACGACGAATGGCTGACCCACACCACCGCGACGGTGGTCCGCGCACCGGTGGTCGGCGAGACCCGGCTGGAAGACCCGGACGCGATCCGGGCCCGCTGCCCGGTCTCCTGGACCTGGTCCAAGGTGGACGGGATCTTCCGGGCGATGGGCGTGGACGGCTACACCTTCCCGTGGGTGGTCGAGGAATTGGTCCGCGGCGACGAGGAACAACTCGCCACCGTGACCGTCGACCACACGCCGAAGCTGCATCCGTCCAGCTGGACCGCGGTGATCGACGCGGCGCTCACCGCGAGCGGCGTGCTGGTGATGGCCGAGGACTCGTCCGTGCTGCGCACCTCGTCGCACCTCGAGTCGCTCGCCTTCCGCGGCGACCCGCCGGGCCGCATCTACGTGCACACCACCCGCGATCCGCGTACGCCGGACACCATCAACATGGTGGTCGCCGACGAGAGCGGCGAGGTGGTATGTGAGGCAAAGGGATTGCGCTACGTCAAGGTGCAGGACATCGGCTCCGGCGCCGTCGGCCCGCGTCAACTCGTGCACGAAATGGCCTGGGAGCCGGTGGAAGTACGCGCCGACGCCCGAATTCCGCAGCAGGCACTGCTGATCGGAAGATCGACCGGTTGGCCGGCGCTGACCGAGGCGCTCGCCGTGCGCGGCGTGACAGCTCGGGCGGTGGCAGATCCGGCCGCGATCGATGAGGGCCTGCTCGCCGCGGGCGACGTCGTTATCGTTGCGCCGCAAGCGCTTCTGCCGGGGGAGACGCCCGAACTGGCGGCTCGCCGATGCGCGGAGACGCTCGTAGATGCGGTGCAGCGGGTGGCCGCGATCTCGGACGCACAGCGCTGGCCGACCGTCTGGGTCCTCACCGAGGGTGTGCGCGACGGCGGTGCCGAGGCCGCGCTGTCGCACGCGCCGCTGTGGGGCGCAGGCCGGATCGTCGCGGGCGAGCGTCCGGATGTGTGGGGTGGCGTCATCGACATCGCCGAGGACACCGCACCCGAGTCGGTGGCCGCATTGATCGGCGCACTGCCGCCCACCGAGGACGTGCTGTCGGTAACCCCCGAGGGCGTGTTCGCGGCCAGGCTGCGCAAGATCGAACGGCCGGCCGAGCACGAGGCGATGGACTGCCGGCCGAACGGGACCTACCTGATCACCGGTGGTCTCGGGGCACTCGGCCTGGAGGCCGCACGGCATCTGGTCGAACGGGGCGCTCGCCGGCTGGTGCTGATCGGCCGCCGCGGGCTGCCGCCGCGGTCGGAATGGGACTCGGTGTCGGACCCGGCGGTCGCCGCGCAGGTCGCGGAGGTCGTCGCCCTCGAGGCGGCCGGAGCCACGGTAAGGGTTCTGCGCCTTGACATCTCGGATGCCGGGGCGACGGCCGCTGCCCTAGATCCCGGCACCTTGGACATGCCGCCGGTGCGCGGCATCGTGCACTGCGCCGGTGTGGTGTCCGACGCGCTGGTGGAGAAGACCCGTCCGACGAACCTGGACACCACCATGGGCCCGAAGGTCGACGGCGCGATGGTCCTGCATCGCCTGTTCCCCGCGGGCACGCTGGACTTCTTCACCATGTTCTCCTCCTGCGGGCAACTGGCCCGGCTCACCGGCCAGGTCAGTTACGCGGCCGCCAACTCGTTCCTGGACGGGTTGGCCGCGCTGCGGCGCGCGCAGGGCGAGTTCGGCGCGAACAGCATCGCGTGGGCCCAGTGGATCGGCCGTGGCATGGGCGAAACCACCGGCAAGACAACGATTCTGGAGGCCGAGTCGCGCGGGCTCGGCGGCATCACGGTGACCGAGGCGCTGCGCAGCTGGAGCTACGCGGACCGGTTCGGCCTGCCGTATGTCGCGGTCATGCGGGTGATGCCCGATCACACCCTGCCGATCTTCGCCCACCTCTCGGCCACCGAGACGGGCGCGGAAAGCACCGGCGGCGGCGCGGTGGACTGGACCACCGTGCCCGCCGACGAACTGGCAGGGCTGGTGCTGGCGGAGACACACGAGCAGGTCGCCGCCGAGCTCAATCTCGCGCCGGACGACATCGCGATCGACCGGCCGTTGCTCGAGCTCGGCGTCGACTCGGTGCTCACGGTCGCCCTGCGGGTGCGGCTGCACCGGTGCTTCGGGGTGGACCTGCCGCCGACGATCCTCTGGAGCAACCCGACCGTCCGTGCGCTGGCCGAGCTGCTGGCCACCGAGGTCGGGGGAGCGCCGGAGGACGAGGAGACGGTCGTCGAGGGCGAACCCACGCCCGCGGCGGACGCCAACGGTATCTCGGTGCCGGCCGAGGTGCTGGAGGTACCGGTACAGGCCCCGGTGACCGAACCGGTCGGCTGAGGCTGATCGCGGCGGCGGCAACCTCGCCGCCGCGATCCGACCGGGCCTGGGACGGTGCGATACGCCCGCCCCGGGCCCGGCCATGGCCGCTGTACAGACTCTGCAAATACCGCAGTGTCTACATTCAAATAGAGAAACACTTCAATTCGTCAAAGTCCCTGTTAGGGAGCCAAACTGCCGCAGCAGGCAGGGCGTAACTCGACAAGGCATCGATAGTTTGTAGTATCTTGCTTAGAAAGACTGTGGGGTCGACCGGCCTTAGTGCACGTTGAATCCACGTTGAATCGCCGAGGGGAACCACTGATGGACGACTCCGACCGGGCATTCGAGCATGCGGTCGTTGCCGACGGAACGGCGCTCGGCAGTCCGCGCACGGACGATTTCACCCGGCACGGCTGGGCGCACGGCCGCCTGCGCGTGCGCACCGAGGGACCCGGCTGGAAACAGTTCGCATCCGCCTGGGACGACCTGGTCCCGGACGCCTATCTCGACTCCGCCCGGTGTCGCCGCAATCGCCGATACGGCCGGGTGCTCGCGCATCGCGACGGCACCCTGGAGCCGTTGCACGGCTCGCAGTTCTTCCAGAGCAAGGCGGTCAATCCCGTGTTCGGCGGGCAGCTGCGGGTGTTCGAGCCGCTGTCCGAGGCGGCGTTCGCCAGCCTCGAGTTCGCCGAGATCCTGCGCGAGTCGGTGGTTTTCGTCAACCGGGTGGCCGGGACGCACGACTGGGAGCTCGGCATCCACTTCATCCGGGTGATCGCCGAACCGCACCAGGGCGCGGACCCCGCGCCGGAGGGCAGGCACTCCGATGGCCACGCGTACGTGTCGATCCATCTGATCGGCAGGCACCAATGCGTCGGCGGCGAGAACCAGGTGTTCCGGCGCGGACTGCCGGACTCGGAGTACGCGGTGACCATGACCGAACCGCTGGAAGTACTGATGCTGTCCGACACGACGATGGAGCACGGGGTCAGCGAGATCCGGGCCATGGATCCGAGTCTGTCGGGCTGGCGCGACACCTTGATCGTCGATTTCAACATCGTGCTCGACCCCGCGGAAGTGCCGGGACGCACGCACAGCTCGATGCACTGACCGGAGGTTCCATGAGCCAGCTGTCCACGACCGACACCACGGTCGACCGCCTCGTGCGCCGACTACCCGCCGGTCCCGCGCGACCGGAATTCTGCCTGATCGACCTCGACGATCTGCTCAACAACCGGGCCACCACCGGCACCGCCGACCTCGACCAGGGGCGGCTCAATGCCTGGGGGAATTCCTTTCCCGCCGAGGAACTTCCGCAGCCGGGTACGCAGATCGACGTGGCCGGCATCCCGTTCGTCTGGGCGAACGCGCACGCCCACGGCGACAACGTGCGTTGCGAGGGCCAGCTGATCGATCTGCCACCGGGACAGTACGACTGGATCTACCTGCTCGCCGCGTCCGAACGGCGCAGCGAGGACACGCTCTGGGCGTACTACGACGACGGCCACGCCGACCCGCTGCCCGTGGGCATCTCCGATTTCCTCGACGGCACACCGGCATTCGGCGAGCTGTCCGCGTTCCGCACCACGCGCATGCACTACCCGCACCACGTTCAGCACGGGCTGCCCACCACCGTGTGGCTGACCCGGGTCGGCCTGCCCCGGCGCGGCAACGCGCACGCGATACGGTTCCCGCGGCTGGTCGCCATGCATATCTTCGCGCTCACGCTGCTCACCGGTAGCGATGGGCAGTCCATGAACGGCACGGCGAAATGACCGGCCCGGCAGAGGAAATCGAGCTCTGGACGCGTGACCTGGGCAGCTGTCTGCACGCCACGTTCGCGACCGTGCTGTTGCACGACGGTCATGATCCGGTCACCGTGCTCGGTGCGCCCTGGGAGTTCCGCCGCCGTCCCGGCGCCTGGACATTCGAGGAGTACTACTTTCTCGCCGAGCCCGATTCCCTGGCCAAACGGCTCGCGCTGTTCCACCCGTTCGAATCGTCGTGGCACCGTAGCGAAGACGACACTCTCGACGAATTGCGCGCGGCCCTCGCCGCCGGTGTACTGCCCATCGCCGCGGTGGACAACTACTGGCTGCCGTTCCGCCCGGCCTTTCACGACGTGCACGCCGCACACCTGCTGGTCGTCTACGACATCACCGACACCGAGGTATTCGTCTCCGACGCACAGCCACCCGCGTTCCAGGGGCCGATCCCGATCGCCGACTTCCTGGCGAGCTGGGGCTCGCTCAACCCGCCCGACGACTCCGACGTGTTCTTCAGCGCCAGTCCCAGCGACCGGCGGTGGCTGCGCGCCGTGATGCAGGGCCCGGTTCCGGAACCCGATCTCGACTGGCTCGCAAATGTGCTCCGGGCCAACGTAACCCGGTATCGGCAGGATGCCACCGGCGAGATCCAGTCCGGACTCCCGGGCTTGCGTCGCTACCTGGACGAGCTGTGCGCACTCACGCCGGGCTCCGAAGCCGCTGCCGAGGCGCTGAGCGAGCTGTACGTGATCAGCTGGAACATCCAGGCCCAGTCCGGCCTGCACGCGGAATTCCTGCGCCGCCAAGCGATCCGGTGGCGGATCCACGAACTGGCCGAGGCCGCGGCCGGCGTCGACGCGGTCGCGCACGGCTGGACCGGCGTGCGGATGACCGGCGCGCACTCCCGGGTCTGGGATCGCCACCGCTTCGACGAACTGCGCAGGCACAGCACCGAACTCGTCCGCCGGCTGGCGCGAGCGCTCGATCAGCTCGAGCTCGCGGCGGACGTGGTGTCGGTCCGGAATCGAGAGGGGCACCCGTGGACACCACCGACCTGCCGATAGCCGTTGTCGCGTCGCGTATTCGCCGGGAGGAGAAACTCATCCTCGAATCGATGCGGCGGCGCGGTCTGCGCTACGAACACGTCGATCCGCGCAAGCTGACCGTGCTGCTGGCCGACGGCAGGCCGCCGTATCGGGCGGCGCTGATGCGCGAGGTGGGCCACGGCCGTGCGGCATCGGTCGCCTCGACGCTCACCATGCTCGGCGTGCCCACGTTCAACCGCCCGGCCACCCTGGAAGTCTGCGGGGACAAGCTCCGCACCGCGCTCGCGTTTCATGCTGTGGGACTGCCGATTCCGCAAGCGGCCGTCGCCTGGGGCACCGAATCCGCCTTGGCCGCAATGCCGAAGCTCGGTTATCCCGTGGTCGCCAAGCCGGTCACCGGATCGTGGGGGCACCTCACCGCGCGGATCCACGACGACGAGCACGGCCGGGCGATCCTGGAACACCGTGCGGCCCTGCCGAATCCGCAGCAGCACGTGTTCTTCCTGCAAGAGCATATCGACAAACCCGGCCGCGACATCAAGTCCTACGTGGCCGGTGATCGAGTGGTCTGCGCCATCTACAAGAACGCGGTCGACGATTGGCGGACCAACACCGCCATCGGCGGCATCGCGACACCCTGCCCGATCACCCCGGAACTGACCGAGCTGGCGGTAGCGGCCGCGCACGCGGTCGGTGGCGGCTTCCTCGGCGTCGATCTGCTGATCGACCGGGACGAGCGGCTGTACGCGAACGAGGTGAACCACACGCCGGAATTCCACGGCGCCATCGACGCGACCGGCGTCGACGTCGCGGGCTTCATCGTCGAGTGGTTGCTCGCCGAGATCGAGGCGGTGGAGGCGCGATGAGCGGCCCGATCCTCGCGCTGTGGAGCGCACCCCGCTCCCGCTCGACCGTGTTCTTCCGGATGCTGCTGGAACGCGACGACCTGCATCTGCTGCACGAACCGTTCTGCAACATCGCCAATGACGGCAACACCGAGGTCGGCGATGTCGTGGTGCGGTCCACCGCCGATCTGATCGACGCCATGCTCGACCTGTCCGGGCAGCGGAAGGTGTTCTTCAAGGACACCACCGACTGCCGATACGACCTCATCTTCGACCGGCAGGATTTCCTGAAGAGCGTGCGGCATACCTTCCTGCTGCGCGATCCGGCGGAGATCATTCCGTCCTACGCGGCGTTGCGACCGCAGATGGAGCTGCACGAAGTCGGCGTCGAGTATCTGCATCGAATCTACGAGGCGGCCGTCGCCGCCGGTGACGATCCGGTGGTCCTGGACTCCGAGGACTTCGTCGACCGGCCGGAGCAGACCGCGCGCGCCTACTGCGCCGCGGTCGGCCTGCCCTTCCACGCCGACATGCTGAACTGGCAGCCGGGGGAGCGACCGGAGTGGCGGCAGTCCGCGCGCTGGCACAGCGGCGTCAGCGCCAGCTCGACGGTGCAACGCAAGCAGACGCACTACGACCGGACCATCGACACCGATCCCGTGCTGCGCCGCTACTACGAGCATCATCTGCCGTTCTACGAATACCTGTGGGAGCGGCGAGTTCGCGTCGAATCTGAGAGGCCCGGCCGATGATCATCTCCACGCCGCCGTTCTGCCCGGTGCAGTTCCAGGATCCGGATCTGCTCGATTCCGCCTTCCACGCCGCTACCGACATGCACGCGGTGTGGGCGCACCTGCGTGACCACCAACCGGTCTACCGCGCCGAGCCCGGCCGCGGCCGGGAACCGTTCTGGGTGGTGACCCGGCACGAGGACGTCAGCCGGGTGTTGCGCAGCCATGCCGAGTTCTCCTCCCGGCGCGGCACCATCCTCTGTGTGCTCGACCTCAACACCCCGGACGTCGCCACCGACGACATGCTGGCGGACACCGATCCGCCGCGGCACGGCGAGCTGCGGGTGCCGCTGAACAAGGCGTTCAGCCCGAGTGTCGTTGCCGGACAGGAGAAGCTGCTCCGCGACCTGGCCCGGGAGACGATCCTCGCCGGGCTGGACGCGGACGTCCACGACATGGCCAAGCCGGCCATGATGTTCCCGATGGCCGTCACCGGCACGCTCATGGGACTGCACCCCGATTCGTGGGAGCGGCTGGCCGAGCTGGTCATGATGACGATCGCCTACGACGATCCGGCCTATTCGACCGGCACCGCGCAGTCCACGGTGCGCCAGGCGCGGCACGAGCTGTTCGAGTTCTTCCGCGACGAGTTCGCCCGCCGCAGCCGCGACGACGACGATCCCGACGTCATCGGCACGCTGCGGGCGATGAACCTGACCGAGGGCCCGCTCTCGGAGCGGCAGGCGGTGCTGAACTGCTTCGTGCTGCTGATCGGCGCGAATGTCACGACACCGCACGCGCTCGGCACCCTGTTCACGCTGATGGCCGAGCATCCGGCGAAGTTCCAAGCGGTGCGGGAGAATCCGAAGCTGCGCGCGACCTGCCTGCAGGAGCTGCTGCGCTGGTCGTCGCCGGTCACCGCGCTGATGCGTTATGCCACAAAGGATGTGGAGATGCACGGGCAGACGATCAAGGCCGGCGAACCGGTCAGCGCCTGGCTCGGCTCGGCGAACCGGGATGAGCGAGTCTTCCGTGATCCCTACACCTTTGATCCCGGCCGCCGGCCGAACCGGCACGTCGCGTTCGGTGTCGGACCGCACTATTGCATCGGCGCGGGCCTGGCCAAGGTGGGCCTGGAGATCTTCATCGACGAGCTGCTCGACCTGGTCGAAACGGTCGAAATCGCCGGTGAGGTACAGCATGTCGCCTCGCACTTCGTGCCCGGCTACAAGAGCATGCCGGTGCGCCTGACCCCGCGGAAAGTGACCGCACAGTGAACGGCCGCAGCGCCGCCCGGCTGTGGTTCGACAACCGATTCCGTTCCGCCAGTGCGAGTCACAGCCTGTACTGCTTCCCGTTCGCGGGCGGCTCCTCGGCCTACTACGCCGACTGGGTGCCCGGGTTCACCGGGTCGGTCGAGCTGGTGCCGGTGCTGCTGCCCGGTCGCGGCGTGCGGATGAGCGAGCCGCCGGCCACCGACCTGGGCCTGCTCGCCGACGAGATCGCCGAGGTGATCGCGGCCGAGCCCACCGAGGTGCTGTTGTTCGGGCACAGCATGGGCGCCATCCTCGCGTTCGAGGTGAGCAGGCGGCTCAGCGGTCGCGTGCGTCCGGTGCGGCATCTGTTCGTCACCGGCCGTCCCGCGCCGACCATCGTGCGCCCGCTGAGTCCGGTCAGCGACCTGCCGCGGCCCGAATTCATCCAGATGCTGCGCGAATACGGCGCCGCGGAGCCCGCGATCTTCGAACACCAGGACCTGCTGGATGTGCTGATGCCCATGATGCGGGCGGATTTCGGCATGATCGAGCGCTACCGGTGCCGGCCGGGATCGCCGCTGGCTTGCCCGATCTCCGCCTGGTGCGGGGACAGCGACCCCGAGGTGCCGCCGGCCACGATGCGGCCCTGGGCGGATCAAACCGCCGGGGAATTCCGGCTTTCCGTGCTGGCGGGCGGGCATTTCTTCCTCAACGAGAACCACGCCGAGGTGATCCGGGCCGTGCACGCGGCGAGCCGGCAACCGCGCCCCCAGCTACCGACGAGGAGCTCCTGAGATGGATTTCGATGTGCCACCGGAGACCGTCGAGTTCGCCGCCGAGGTCGACGAGGTCCTGCACGCGCCGCAGACCGCGCGATTGCTGGCGGAGATCTTCGAACGGCGGGACGGGATGGACGGCGATCCTCGCGAGCTGTATCGGCATCTCGGTCGTGCGGGCATTCTCGCGCCCGCGTGGCCGGTCGAGTACGGCGGCCGCGCAGCGGATTTCACCGCGACCGTGGCGTTGCTGGAAAAGCTGGTCGCCCACCGGATTCCGCAGAACCTGTACTGCATCTCGGTGCTGAACGTCGGATCGCTGATCCTCGCCGCGGGCAGCGAGCAGCAGCGCAAGACACTGTTGCCCGCGATGGCGAGCACGGACCTGACCGCGTGCATCCTGTTCACCGAACCCGACCACGGCTCCGACCTGGCCGGCATCGCCACCACCGCGGTGCGCGACGACACCGGCTGGATCATCAACGGGCGCAAGACCTACAACCTCAAAAGCGCCTACGCCGACTTCGCGCTCTGCGCGGTGCGCACGGACCTGCAAGGCAGTCCGTATGAGGCGATCAGCCTGTTCCTGGTGCCGCTGGACGCGCCGGGCGTGGTGGTTCGTCCGCTGCCCAGCCTGGCCAACGAGCAGTTCCATGACATCTGGTTCACCGATGTGCATGTGGACGAGGACGCGCTGTTCGGCGCGGTCGGCGCGGGGTGGTCGCTGATCACCCAGATGTTCGCCGCGGAACGCACCGGGCTGGATTACTATGCGCGCGGCAAACATTGGCTGGACGTGGTCACCGAGCGGCTCGCCGAAGACGGCGCGCAGACCGGTCTCGTCGGCGCCGATCTGGCCCGGCACCGGACGCGGATCGAGGCCAGCGGGCTGCTGAGTTGCCAAGTGATGCAGAACCTTCAGGACGGCAATGCCGACATCGCGGAGTCGTCGTTCGCGAAGTGGCACTGTAGCGAGACCGCCCAGCGCATCGCGTGGTGGGCGTTCGACACCCTCGGCCTCGATCTGCTCGAGCCGGGCAACCCGGTGCTGGAGGCGGCCTTCCGCGAGGCGCCCGGCATGACCATCTCCGGCGGTGCGTCCGAGGTCATGCTCGACATCGTCAGCAGCGCACGCGTATTCGACCACGGCCGCACAGGGGGCTGACCGCTATGGACCTGCGACTCGATCCGCTGCAAGAGCGACTGCGCGACGCGGTGGACACCGTACTGACCCGCACCGGCGAACCGTCGGCCCAGCTGGCGACGATCGGCGTGCCGACCCTCAACGCGCCGGAGCGGTTCGGTGGGCTGGCGCTGGGGCTCACCGCCGACATCGTGGTGAACGAACGCCTAGGGTTCGGGCTGGAACCGCTCGGCTGTTACCGCGCGACCGCGTTCGCGCTGGACCTGCTCGACAGCGATGACATACGGACGGAACACCTTTCGGAGATCGTCGCCGACCTGCACAAGGGGCTGCGGCATGCCGCAGTGATCGGCGCGAACGGCCCGGCGCGGGTGCGGGTGACGCCGGACGGGAAGCTGTGGGGCGAGTCGGAACCCTTGCCGCGCAGCACCATCGGGCTGTGCGTGGTGCGCGCCGGCGACGGTTCGTGGCACCTCGTGCTGCCGGAAACCGATACCTGCACTGTCGAATCCATCGAGCACTTCGGGCTGCCTGCCTCGCGGGTGCGGTTCGACGGCGCCGCCGCCGAGCGCTTGCCGATATCGGCGGCGCGGTGGGAGCGGGCCCTGGGTGCGGCGCGAATCCGTCAGGCGGCGCTGCTGCTCGGCATCGCCTACCGGATCGTCGATGTGGCGCGGACCCACGTCAACGGCCGCATCCAGTCCGGAAAGCCACTCGCGCAACGGCAAACGGTGGCGCATCGGCTGTCGGCGCTGCTGGGCGAGGCGGACGGCTGGCGGCTGGTGCTGCACAAGGCCGCCTGGGAGTTCGATCGCGGGGAACGGCGCGATACGGCGGCAGTACTGGCGGTCGCGGCCGAGCATGCGCGCCTGGCCAGCCGTACCGCGTTGCAGCTGCACGGGGTCCGCGGCATGCTGGCGCACTCGACCGCGGCCAATGTGTACCGGATAGCCGCGGTGGAGTCTGTTCGCCTCGGCACGCCGGCCGCGCTCTGGCTCGAAGCCGCTCGCTGACCGGCAGACCCGTGGCACCCGTTCAGCGCACATCTGCGCGCACGAATCCGGTTGGGGTAGAGCACCTCCGCCGGACCTCGGCGCGACCCGGTGGCGGGGCCGTGGGCCGTGCCTACCGGCCGTCTCGCGAAGCGGGGAGGTGGCCACGAGTCTGTGTGGTCTGTGTGGTGTTCAGCGACGCACACCCATCGCTGAGCAGAGACGACAACCGACCAAAAAGGCCACGTAAAGGCGTGCGCGTGACATCAAGTTCCACTTGACAGCACGCGCACGACACTAAATACTATGTGTGGTTAGTCGCGGTAGGTAGTGAGAGGAGTCATTGTAAAGCACAGACTCTTGTCACCGGGACACTAGCTGGCGACCGGGGGTTCCAACACTCCTGAACGTCGCAGCCGGTCGACCCAAGACTGTGCGGTATACCGAGGGACATCGAAATGTTTGGCTAGTTTGCCGACACTCCCGGTCTCCAGAAACACTGCCTGGACTTCATCCACGGCCGGCATCTTGCGATATGGACGGTTGTTGGCGTCGTTGCTGCTGGTGCTGCCATTTCCACTGCTACGCCGTGGTTGAACCGGCTTGTCGTTTCGTGGTGCGGCCGGCTGCGCGTCGGTGAGCAGCGCGGACGCCGCCACCGTGCTCAACAGCGCCTTCGCCAACTGCTCGAAGTTGATGTCGCGCACGGCATGTGGCAGGGTCGCGCCCTGTTCGGAGGCGTGCACAGTCAGTTCGACGATGTGTGGTTCGGACTCATCGTTCGATCTGATGACTGCGCTGATTCGGGGGTCGGGCGCGTGATCCTTGTCGCGCGTCATCACGGTGATCATGTAGTCTCGCGATTCGCTGCTCATCTGCACACCCCAGTCGGAGTCCAAAGGTCGCTCAGCTTCCTGTGTATCGGTCGGAAATCTTCAGCTACTTCCGAGCGGTCATCCGGGTCGATCGGACCCACGAGTGACACGGACGACATTTTCTATATGTGCTCACACGTTACACCGGGTGTGGGATACTTACGACACCCTGCGTTGATTCTGTTATCTTAAACACTGCTGATCGTAATGTACATATACGCGGGTGCCTACTCGGGCGAATGAATGATGTGTCTCCAAGTAGACGAGTCCGCCCTGCCGCAGTGTCGTCGCTTTGACGACACGACTCTGCATTGTCGCTGGTCGCAGGCTTACGCTGGCTGCTCCGATGTTAATCGATGACAGCGGCGCCGGACAGCATCGCAGTGGATGTGGCCTGCGCACGAGTGCGGTTTTCTCCCAGCATATTCGGAGTCTCACGAGGTAGACGGCGGTCCCGCGGACCAGGGCGGTGCCTCGGACATCTCGGTCCCCGGACGTGCGGCAGCCACTGGGGACCTGGTTGTGCACCCGGATCACCGGCCGCGCCCGAGTCTTGTTCCGCTGCACAGAAACGGCTGTGGCGGCGAGGTTGCCGATACTTGTAGACGACGCGTCGGATACGTTGTAAAGTCGGCGATTCCACCGACACAGATCTCTTCTGGAGGCACAAAGCCGTCACCAGGATCAGCGGCGAGAGATTCCCGCAGTCGAACTATGCCGCGACGTCAGGCAAGATCGTGGCCTGCGCAGAGGCCATTGGCTGACCATTGCCCGTGCCGCCCGGATGACGCCTTTGCGACACCGGAAATGGAAAACGGGAACCGTTCACTTAGTGCGTTCGGTGGCTCCGCCGTGGCCGAGACCAGCCGCGGCGCTGCATGATTGCCCGAAATAAGGTCTTTACGCTGCCGCAACGATCGGTGGCCGCCGGGATTCGCCGACGTTTACCGTGCGGTCTATTCGGCGAGTTGCCGCGCCATACCCGGGATTTGCTCAGCGCGAGCCACCATCGGTTCTTTCGAGTTTGTTTCGAACACCCTTCGTGTGGACGTAACGAAGACCGTTGGACGACATGTCATTCGGCTATCAACCAGCCGGCACCGGACGGGCAAATCATCAGGCTGGCAACCGCCAGCGACGTCCCGGCAAAGACACTCACCCGGTACCGCTTGTTACCTAGACTCGGACAGGTGACCCCAGGCATCGCCGACCAGCGTCCGAGCACCGATTCCACCCCGAGTGCCGACTCCGCCGCGCAGCCGACGCTGTTGCTATTGGACGGACACTCCCTCGCCTTCCGTGCGTTCTTCGCCCTGCCCGCCGCGAACTTCAAGACTGTCACCGGACAGACGACGAACGCGGTATACGGATTCACCGCCATGCTCATCAACCTGCTGCGCGACGAACAGCCCACCCATGTCGCCGCGGCCTTCGACGTCAAAGGCAAGACCTTCCGCACCGAGGCGTACCCGGAGTACAAGGCCAACCGGATGCGCACGCCGGAGGAGTTCCGCGGCCAGTTCGAGATCATCTGGGAGATGCTGGCCGCCCTCGGGATCCCGGTGCTGACCATCGAAGGCTACGAAGCCGACGACGTCCTCGCCACGCTGGCCACGCAGGCCGGTGGACAGGGGTTCCACGTTCTGATCGTCACCGGTGATCGGGATGCCATCCAGCTGGTCAACGACAACGTCACGGTGCTGTTGACGCGCAAGGGCGTCTCGGAGCTGACCAGGTTCACCCCCGCGGCGGTGCAGGAGAAATACGGACTCACGCCGATCCAGTACCCGGACTTCGCGGCGCTGCGCGGCGACCCGAGCGACAACCTGCCCGGCATCGCGGGCGTGGGGGAGAAGACCGCCGCCAAATGGGTGCGCGAATACGGCGATCTGGCCACGCTGGTCGAGCGGGTCGACGAGGTGCCGGGCAAGGTCGGGGACGCGTTGCGCGCCCACCTGTCCAGCGTGGTGCTCAACCGCAGGCTCACCGAGATGGTCCGCGACGTCGAACTGCCTTACACCCCTGAGCAACTGGCCAGGCAGCCGTGGGACCGCGAGCAGATCCACCGGCTCTTCGACCGGCTCGAGTTCCGGGTGCTGCGCGATCGGCTGTTCGAGACCCTCGCGCCGGCCGAGCCGGAGGCCGAGTCCGGCTTCGAGATCAGCGGTGGCGCGGTGGCGCCGGGCACGGTCGCGGACTGGCTGGCCGAGCATGCGAAAGCGGGTGCACGCTACGGCGTTTCGGTGATCGAGGCGGCGGCCGACGATCTGACCGGGATCGCCGTCTCGACCGATGCGGGCGCGGGCGGCTACTTCGACGTCGTCGGGCTGACCCCGGAAGACGAACAGGCGCTGGGCGATTGGCTCGCGGATACGGCGACGTCGAAGGCGATGCACGAGGCCAAGCCCGCGATCCGGGCGCTGCGCCGGCGCGGCTGGCGGCTCGGCGGACTCACCAGCGACACCGCCCTCGCGGCCTACCTGGTCAAGCCCGGCCAGCGCGTGTTCGACCTCGGCGACCTGTCGCTGCGTTACCTATCCCGGGAGCTACGCGCGGACACGGCCGCCGAACAGGGGGACGCCGCGCTCGCGCAGGCCGCGATCCTGCGGGCCTGCGCCATCTGCGATCTCGCCGAGGTCTTCGACGCCGAACTCGCGGGCATCGAATCCACCCGGCTGCTCACCGAGATGGAATTGCCGCTGCTGGAGGTGCTTTCGGGACTGGAGGACGCTGGCATCGCGGTCGACGTCGACGAGCTGACGCAGTTGCAGTCCGAGTTCGCTGCCCGGGTCGCCGATGCCGCCGATGCCGCCTACGAGGTGATCGGCAAGCAGATCAACCTCGGCTCGCCGAAACAGTTACAGGTGGTGCTGTTCGACGAGCTGGGCATGCCGAAGACCAAGCGTACCAAGACCGGGTACACCACCGATGCCGACGCGCTCGAGTCGCTGTTCGAGAAGACCCAGCATCCGTTCCTGGAACACCTGCTCGCGCACCGGGATGCGACGCGGTTGAAGGTGACCGTCGACGGGCTGCTGAAATCGGTCGGCGACGACGGGCGCATCCACACGACGTTCAACCAGACCATCGCCGCTACCGGCCGGCTGTCCTCGACCGAACCCAATCTGCAGAACATCCCGATCCGGACCGACACCGGCCGGCGCATTCGCGACACATTCGTGGTCGGCGCGGGCTACGAGTCGCTGATGACCGCGGACTACAGCCAGATCGAGATGCGCATCATGGCGCACCTGTCGAAGGACGCGGGTCTGATCGAGGCGTTCAACTCCGGCGAGGACCTGCACACCTTCGTCGCCTCCAAGGCCTTCGACCTGCCGATCGCTGAGGTCACGCCGGAGCTGCGCCGCCGGGTCAAGGCCATGTCCTACGGGTTGTCGTACGGCCTCGGGCCCAATAGCCTGGCCCAGCAACTGAAGATCACACCGGCCGAGGCCAAGGCGCAGATGGACGTCTACTTCGAGCGCTTCGGCAACATTCGCGACTACCTGCGGCACGCGGTGGACGAGGCGCGCAAGGTCGGCTACACCTCGACGCTGTTCGGTCGCCGCCGCTATCTGCCCGACCTGGACTCCACCAACCGGCAGCGCCGCGAGTCCGCCGAACGGATGGCGCTCAACGCGCCGATCCAGGGCACCGCCGCCGACATCATCAAGGTCGCGATGATCAACGTGCACAAGGCGATCCAGGACGCGGGGCTGCGTTCGCGCATGCTGTTGCAGATCCACGACGAACTCGTCTTCGAGGTCGCCGCGGACGAACGCGACGCGCTGGAAGCCATTGCCCGCGAACACATGTCGAACGCGATCGAGCTGTCGGTGCCGCTGGAGGTCTCGGTGGGCGCCGGGCGCAGCTGGGACGCCGCCGCGCACTGAATTCCCGGCGATTCGCGGCCGCGCAGGATACCGTCGAACCCGTGCTGCTGTCGCAAGTCGTCGAGGCCTCCGGCGCCGTGCGGGCGACCTCCTCCCGCAAGAGCAAGATCGCCACGTTCGCCGCGCTGCTGGCGCAGGCCGAGCCGGACGAACGCGCGCCGGTGGTGGCGTGGGCGTCCGGCGAGTTGTTGCAGGGCCGGATCGGTACCGGGTGGCGCACGCTGCTGGCGCTCGAGGTCGAGCCGGCCACCGAACCGAGCCTGACCGTCGCGGCGGTGGACGAGACGTTCACCGAGTTGGCCGGCACGAGCGGTTCCGGGTCTACGGCTCGGCGGCGGGAGCTGCTGGTGACGCTGTTGTCCGCGGCGACCGATGCGGAGCGCGAATTCCTGCTGCGGTTGCTGACCGGTGAGCTGCGGCAAGGAGCGCTGACCGCGGTTGTCGCGGAGGCGGTCGCGGTGGCCGCCGAGGTGCCGGTCGAGTTGGTTCGCCGGGCACACATGCTGTCGGGGCAGTTGCCGGTGACCGCGGTGGCCGCCATGACGGGCGGCGCGGCGGCGTTGTCGGAGTTCCGGCTGGAGGTGGGGCGGCCGATTCAGCCGATGCTGGCCTCGCCCGGCGGCACGCTGGACGACACCTTCGCCGAGTTCGACGGCGACGTCAGCGTGGAGCAGAAGCTCGATGGTGCGCGTATTCAAGTGCACCGCAAGGGAACTCAGGTATGGATCTTCACCCGTACACTGCGCGACATCACCGCCAAGGTGCCGGAGCTGGTGGAGTTGGTCAGGGGATTGGACTGCGACAGTGTGGTGCTCGACGGGGAGACCCTGGCGCTCACGGACACCGGACGGCCGCGGCCCTTTCAGGAGACGATGAGCCGGTTCGCGCTGACGCCGGACGCCGAATCGACGGTCAGCGAGGCGACCGCGCTCGGTCAGGCGGTGCCCGAGGCCACCTCGACTCGCGATCTGCTGTTGCGTCCCTACTTCTTCGACTGCCTGCACCTCGACGGTGTCGATCTGCTCGACGCGCCGCTGTCCGAGCGCCGCGGGGCGATGGCGAAAGTGGTTGGTGAGCACAGTATTCCGGCGTTGGACCGGCCGGATGCGGAGGCGGTGGCGGAGTACTTCGATGCCGCGTTGACCGCCGGGCACGAAGGCGTCGTGATCAAGCTGCTGTCCGCGCCGTATGCGGCCGGACGCCGGGGTCGCGCCTGGCAGAAGATCAAACCGACGCACACCCTCGATCTGATCGTGCTCGGCGCGGAGTGGGGTTACGGCCGGCGCACTGGGTATCTGTCGAATCTGCACCTCGGTGCGCGGGATCCGGACGGTGGCGAGCCGGTGATGGTCGGCAAGACGTTCAAGGGGCTCACGGATGAGTTGTTGCGTTGGCAGACAGCCGAATTCCCGCTGCACGAACGCTCGCGCGACGACCATGTCGTGTACCTGAAGCCGAGCCTGGTGGTCGAGATCGCGCTGGACGGCGTGCAGGTGAGCCCGCGCTATCCGGGTGGTGTGGCGCTGCGTTTCGCGCGGGTCGTGCGGTATCGCCCGGACAAGGAACCGGCCGACTCCGACACCATCGACGCGGTGCGTGCCCTGCTGCCCGCCGGGTCCGCCTCCGCGACACAGTGATCCGAGTCGGCCGCACGGCAAACGCGTGACGCGCCATGCGTCACGCGCTCGCCCTCCATGACGATCTTTCCTCTGCGCGGCGGGATTACACCTTGGCGCGGTACTCCTCCGGCACCTCGTTGCGGATGAGGTGCACGCCGCCGATGTAGATCACCACCACCGCGAGCAAGGCCAGCGCGGCGGACAGGAAGAAGACGTTCTGCGTTCCGATCCACACCGCTACGGCGCCGCCGAGGATCGGGCCGACCGCGTTGGCGCCCCAGACGAACGGCAGCGATACGCCGGCCACCCGGCCCATCGCTTCCGGCGGCGTCGCCATCTGAATCATCGTCATGCCGCCGACGTTCGCGACCGGCGTGGTCGCCGCCGAGAGGCCCTGCGAGATCGCGATGATGACGAACGCGAACGTCTTGTTGCCCAGCGTGGCCAGCGGCAGCAGCAGGAACGCGACGGCGAGCAGGGAGTGGGTGAGGACCACGGTCCGGCCCATGCCCAGCTTGGCGTTGATCTTCCTGGACAGCAGCGCGCCGGCGATCACCGCGACGCTGCCGATGCCGAGCGCGAGACCCAGTTGCGAGGCGGACAGCCCGAGGTTCTTGTAGGCGTAGACGATGATCATGGTCAGCGTCAGCGACACCGCCATGTTGCCGAACGTCGCCATCAGCGCCAGCGAGCGCAACAACCGGTTGCCGAATGTGATCACCGCGCCGGCCTTCAGTTCCCGCAGCGTGGCGGCCAGGCCGCGATCGGCCGGCTTCGGCGCGGGTTCCTTGTGCTTGATCAGCCCGAGGGTGATCGCCGCGACGAGGTAGGACGCCGCGTCGATGCCGATCGCCTTCGCGGCGCCGACCAGCCCGACCAGCCCACCACCGATCGACCGACCGGCGACCTGGGCGATCGAGCGGCTCATCTGGGTCGCGGCGTTGCCCTCCGCCAGATCCTCACGCGCCAGGATTTGCAGCATGTAGGCCTGGTAGGCGAGTTGGAAGACCACATCGAAGATGCCCTTGAGCAGCGCGACGATGTACACCTGGGTGATCGTGAGGTGCCCGAGCACCGCGGCCAGCGGTAGCGAGCCCAGGATGATCACCCGGGCGACGTTCGCGATCATCATCAGCGGCAGCCTGCGCCACCGGTCGGTGAAAACGCCCATGATCGGCGCGAGCAGCACGAACGGGATCCATTGCAGGGCCACCAGCGAGCCGACGCTGAGTGTGCCCGCCCCGAACGCGAGTACCGCCAGCGAAGGCAACGCGATTGTGCTGACTTCGCTGCCTAGCAGGCTGATCGATTCGCCGCCCCAGAGTAGGCCGAAGTTACGGTTGCGAATCAACACCGACCGGCGTCGTGTCCCCGTGTCTTGTGATTCTTTGCCAGTTGTCGAAGCTGCACTCATAGGTGTCGTCTTCCAGAAAGAGGGTTAGTGTAGTCGTCACTCCTGGCACACCGTAGCAGTACGCGAAAGTTGTTGCCTCACTTCACATAATTTGGTCATTTAATGTTTGCCCAGCGGCGCTCTGCAGGCGGCGGTGTCACCCCACGTCTGCGGGGCTTGCAGAGTCCTGATCAGGCATGCAGTGCGCAAAAGGCGATGTCGACTTGGGGATGCTTACCGTTCGTCGCCGACGCATGACACTTCACCTATTTGCGCGGTCGGACGCGACGCACCGAGGTTGACGTCAGTAGGGCTTGACGTGTCCTGCCTGTCTCGCCGAAGCCGGCCCGCGGCGCGGCCTCGGCGAGGACGCAGGCTATTCGGGGATGAGCGCGATCGCGTCGATCTCGATGAGCGCGCCGGGGCGGCCGTGCTCGGCGGTGGAGATCACCGTGATAGCGGTGCGGTGATTCCCCCAGATCGATTGCGACGCTTCGTATCCCGCCCGCGCATCGTGCCCGTTGACCAGGTAGATATTCAGTTTGACGACATGTTCCGGCCCGGTGCCCGCTGCCGTGAGTACCGATAGCACGTTGCGCATCGCCTGTTCGGTCTGCGCCTCGATGCCGTCGAGCAGCTTTCCGCTGCTGTCGGTACCCAGTTGGCCGCCGACATAGAGCGTCTGACCGGCCGGCGCGACCACACCCTGCGTGAACGCCGGGCTGTAGGGCAGCTCTTCGGGGTCGAGGTGTGTCGTCTTCAAGGTCATGGATGATCCTCCCTGCGATGCTGAATTTCCCACCCGATAGCAGTCTGGCAGCAGGGTCCGACAAGTGCCGGGTCTTCGGGCGGCGAACTCGAGTAGTCGTACGGTGTCGCCGCTGTCGGCCGGTCGCGATGCTGGACCGATGAAGAAATATTGGGGATTGTTCTGGGCCGCTGCGGTTCTGGTGATCGTGGTTGCCGCACTGGCGATTTGGGCAGATCTGGCGGCGTCGACGGTGATCGGGGCGGGACTGGGGTTCGTCGCGTTCTTCTGGTTCGGCGCAGTGTTGACCGTGCCGTGGAATCTGTACTTCGCCGCGCGGCAGGCCGGGCACCGGCTCGACGCGGCCCGCCGGCGGGAGATCGCGGTGCCTGCGGAGCGGGCGCGCGAAGTCGGCACGTTGGCCAAGCGGCTGTTGCTGGTGGCTGTTGCGTCGCATGTGGTCTCGGCGGTGGTCGCCGCGGTGGTCGCACTGGTCACCGGGTACGAGATCGGCTACTACGTTGCCGGGTTCTTCCTCGTGGGCGTGCTGATTCGGCCGGCGGCAGCGTATTTCGCCTACCTGCGCGCGCGGATCGCGGCCATCTCCCGCGAGGTGGGCTTCCCGCCCGACGACGTGCGCACCCTGCGCGAACAGGTGCGGTTCCTGACCGAGCGGCTCGACGCCGGCGAGTCGAGCGCCGCCGCCCGCGCCGAGTCCGACGCGCGGCAGCTGGACGAACTGCGCGACGAGGTGCGTCGACTGGATCAGCGGGCTCGGGAGGACCAGCGGAGCATCCGCGACGGGGTGGCGCGCGATCACGCCGAACTGGTCCAGCGGGTCGGCGCGGTCGATCAGCGGGTCACCATCATGGCCGCCCGCTTCGACGCCGCGCTCGACGGAATCACCGATCAACAGGAGATCCTCGCGGGCCTGCGTGCTTTCGCGCGATTGATGCGTGCAGAGCCTGCGGCTTGATCGTTGCCCGCGGTAGTCCTTTCCGGTCCGGGTTTCTAAACTGGCTATCTGCGTGTAAGACTAGGTTTGCCTTGCCGAACTGTGGTTAGGCTCGGTTTGGTTCGACTGGGAGTGGATTTGAGAGAGCAGGCGTTCGCTTCCGACGCACCTTCGGTCGCCGCACAATTGTTCGGCAGCGGTTTGATCGGACTGCGCGAGGGACTCGAAACCGGCATCGTGGTCATGATTTTGGTCGCGTTCCTGGTGAAATCACAACGTCGCGAGGCGTTGAAATGGGTCGCGCTCGGAGTCGGCGCTGCCATTGTGATGGTCGCCGCGATCTTCGTCGGCATTCGCTACGGCACCTCGACGGTGACCGGCCTGGCCGCGGAACTGATCGCCGGCCTCGCCTCGCTGGCCGCGGTGGTGATCGTGACCTGGATGGTGCTGTGGATGCGGACCGCGTCCCGGACCATCTCGGGGGAGTTGAAGGCCGGGATGTCACGGGCCCTGGACGTCGGTCCGGTGGCGATCGTGGCGCTGGCGTTTCTCGCGGTCGGGCGCGAGGGCGTGGAGACCGCACTGCTCATGGTCGGTTACGCCGAGAACACCACTGGCAGCTCGTGGCCGCTGATCGGGTTGCTGCTGGGCATCGTGGTCGCCGCGGTGCTGACCGTGCTGATGTATCTGGGCGCCGTGCAGATCAATTTCGCCACCTTCTTCAAATACACGGGTGCGCTGCTGGTCGTGGTCGCCGCCGGGATTCTCGCCTACGGGATCCGGGCGCTGCAGACCGTGGACTGGCTGCCGGGATTGGCCCAGAACGCCTTCGACATTTCCTCGTGGTTTTCCATGTCGAGCTGGTACGGCACCGTCGCGCAGGGCATCTTCAACTTCCGCGCCGACCCGACCGTGCTGCAAGTCGTCGCGTGGGTTCTCTACGTGGTCGTGGTGCTGTTCCTCTTCCTGCGCCCGGTCTCCGCCGCCAGCCTCAACCGGGGAAATCCCCGGACCCCGACAGACACCGCGGCCACGCCGTGACGACGAAAGGTCCACTCTCCGTGCGTTTCCCCATGATTCCCGTAGCGGTCGCGGTGACGGTGCCCGCACTGCTCGTTTCGTGCACCAGTAAGACCGACAACGCATCGGCAAGCGATATCGCGGTCACCGCGAACGACACCAGCTGCGCGGTGGCCAAGGACACGGCCGAAACCGGACAGGTCACCTTCCGGATCGCCAACAACGGCACCAAGGTCACCGAGTTCTACGTGTACGGCGCCGGCGAGCGCGTTATCGGCGAAATCGAGAACATCGGTCCCGGTCTCACCCGCCAATTGATCGTTTCCGTGCCCGATCCCGGCAAATATCAGACGGCGTGCAAGCCCGGCATGGTCGGCGACGGAATTCGGCACGATTTCACCGTCACCGGGCAGGCGCAGAAACGGGATGAATCGGGCAAACTGGCCGAGGCGGCCGACGGTTACAAGCGCTACATCCTGAGCCAGGTGAGTGCGCTGCAGGAAACCACGAAGTCGTTTGTGGCAGCGGTGAAGGCCGGGGATATCGAGTCCGCCAAGAAGCAGTACCCGATCACCCGCACCTACTACGAACGCATCGAGCCGGTCGCCGAGAGCTTCCCGAACGATCTCGATCCGCGCATCGATCTGCGCGAGGCCGATGTCGCCGCTGGCGACAAGTGGACCGGATTCCACCGGCTGGAGAAGGATCTGTGGGCCCAGGGCCTGCAACCCGACACCAACCAGATCGCCGACCAGCTCCTCGCCGACATGGGTGAACTGGCGGCCGGCGTGAGCGCGGCCGGCTACACCGTCGATCCGGTGCAGGTCGCGGGCGGTGCGCAGGGCCTGCTCGATGAGATCGCGCGGACCAAGATCACCGGCGAGGAGGACACCTTCTCGCACACCGATCTGTGGGACTTCCAGGCCAACGTCGACGGTTCCCAGGCGGCGATCGCCAGCCTGCGGCCGATCCTCGACGAGCGCAACCCCGACCTCGGCACCCAGATCGACCGGCGCTTCGCCGAACTCGACAGCGAACTGGCCAAGTATCGGCAGGGCGACGGACACGTCAGTTACGAGACGGTCAACAGCGATCAGCGCGCGGCGCTCGCGCGGCAGATCGACGCGTTGTCCGCCGTGGTGAGTCAGGTGCAGGGTGTCGTCGCGGGATCGTGACCCCGGGCGGGGCGGAATCTCCCGGCGCGGACTGATCGGGTCCGCGGGGATCGGCGTCGCCGCGGCCGGTGCGGGTGTGCTGGCCGGGCGGATGTCGAGTCCGGCCGCCGCGGCCACCGCCTCGGGCATCGTGCCGTTCCGTGGCGCCTACCAGGCGGGCATCGTCACGCCGACCCAGGATCGGCTGCATTTCGCGGTATTCGACGTGCATACTCGTTCGCGCGACGAACTCATCGGTCTGCTCAAGACCTGGACGTTGATGGCGGAGCGGATGACCTCGGGGCGCGAGGCCGAGCCCGACGGTGCCGTCGGGGCGGGCGCGTACAAGCCGCCGACCGACACCGGTGAGGCGCTCGACCTGTCGTCGTCTCGGCTCACCCTGACGATCGGTTTCGGTCCGTCGCTGTTCGTCGGCGCGGACGGTGCCGACCGTTTCGGTATCGCGTCGCGGAAACCGAACGCGCTCGTCGATCTGCCGAAGTTCACCAAGGACGCGCTCGAACCCGCGCGCAGCGGTGGCGACATCGCCATCCAGGCCTGCGCCGACGACCCGCAGGTCGCCGTGCATGCCATCCGCAACCTCGCCCGGGCCGGCTTCGGCGCGGTCTCGGTGCGCTGGTCGCAGCTCGGCTTCGGTCGCACCTCCTCGACCTCGACCAGTCAGACGACCGCCCGGAACCTGCTCGGTTTCAAGGACGGCACCCGCAACATCAAGGCCGAAGACCACGACACGGTCAACAAGTTCGTCTGGGTCGACCGCGCCGACGACCAGGCCTGGATGGCCGGTGGCTCCTACCTCGTCACCCGCCGCATCCGCATGCTGATCGAGCCGTGGGACCGCACCACCCTGCACGAGCAGGAACGAGTCATCGGACGTACCAAGGGATCTGGCGCACCGCTGGGTGCCCGCGACGAGTTCGACGAACTCGACCTCCAGTCCGCCGGCCCCTCCGGCCCCCTCGTCGACACCGACGCCCACGTCCGCCTGGCCTCCGCCGAAGAACTCGGCGGCATCCAAATCCTGCGCCGCGGCTACAACTTCACCGACGGCTCCGACGGTTTCGGCCACCTCGACGCCGGCCTCTTCTTCATCGCCTACTGCCGCAACCCCCAAACCCAATTCGTCCCCATGCAAAACAACCTGGCCCGCAACGACGCCCTCAACGAATACATCAAGCACGTAGGCTCCGCAGTCTTCGCCGTCCCCCCAGGCCTGGGCCCCAACGACTACTGGGGCTCAACCCTTTTCACCGCCTGATCTCTGCGGCAGCGCCAGATGCGCTGCCCCACAACACCTTCGGCGTACCGATGGTTCGCGTGCGGATACCAGCATGATCGGGCCCCTGGGCCGGTGATGAACCGGCCCAGCGGTATTCGATCAGCTGTTCCGGCGACGCAGCGCTTCTAGATCCCGACGGCGAACGCAAACCCAGTCGTCCGGGTGCTCCCGATTCGGCGGTGCGTCCGGGGATTCGATCGTTTCCGCGCGCAGTATGACGTCACTACCGCGGGGATTGTCCCAGCGATCTTGACCGTGCATCGACTCCACGACCAGACGGTGATGTTTCGATGCGAACTTGATCACCGGGTCTTTGCGGTGTTCGTAGATCAGTACGTACATGCCATTCGGCAGCAGCACGCGCTGCTTCGGGTAATCCGGATTGGTTCCCATTGCTGAACCCTGCTTCCCGTGGTGTTCTCCCGCCGCCCGGTGCTGGGCGGACATGCGGCAGGTTCGGACCTGCACGGACAGGCTAGGGCCTGTCCGCTCCGAGATCCGCGTGTTCGTTCTCGTCGGCACGGCTCGCACGGCTGGCACGGTGAGGGAGGGCGCGACTGGTGCCCTCTGCCTCCTCGACTTCGATTCCGTCACCTTGCGGTCCAAAACTTACAGGTGTTACCTCTTGCGCTCGGTGAGCTTACGGTCGTAGCCTTACGGTGTTAGTTCAGCGGATCGGACGAGTGAGGTAGGCGGATGGGCAAGGTTTGGTTTATTACCGGGGTGTCGCGGGGGTTTGGGCGAGAGTGGGCTTCGGCGGCGTTGGGGCGGGGGGATCGGGTTGCGGGGACGGCTCGGGATTTGGGGGCGGTGGCGGATCTGGTGGGGGAGTTTCCGGAGACGTTTTTGCCGGTGCGGCTGGATGTGACGGATCGGGCCGGGGACTTCGCGGCGGTCGAGCGGGCGGCGGGGCATTTCGGGCGGCTCGATGTGGTGGTGAACAATGCGGGGTTCGCGCAGTTCGGCATGGTCGAGGAGCTCGGCGAGCGGGAGATCCGGGCTGAGTTGGAGACCAATTTCTTTGGAGCGCTGTGGATTACGCAGGCGGCGCTGCCGATTCTGCGGGCGCAGGGGAGCGGGCACATCATTCAGGTGTCGAGTCTCTGGGGGATCGCGGCGTCGCCGAGTGTGGGTGCGTACAACGCGTCGAAGTGGGCGTTGGAGGGGTTGTCCGAGGCGTTGGCCGCCGAGGTCGCCGATTTCGGCATTCATGTCACGGTGCTCGAACCGGGCACCTATGACACCGGGTTCACGTTGAGCCGATTCGCTACCGAGAACCCAGCGTACGACCAGGTGCGCACCACCGCCGCCGACTCGGGGCAGAGCTTCGGCAAACCCAGCGCGACCCGTTCCGCTCTGTTGACTCTGGTCGACTCGGACAAGCCGCCGTTGCGTCTGCTGCTGGGCGATACGGCCCTGCGGATCGTCACGGAGGAGTACGAATCCCGGCTCGCGCTGTGGCGTGAATGGGAATCGGTTTCCGCAGCGGCACAAGGCAATTGACCTCGGCAATCCCAGCTAAGTATCGGAGTCCGCTTATGTCCGTCGCCATGTCATCGACCGTTCGCCGGCGTTGGTGGTGGTTCCTGTGGGGCCTGCTGGTCGTGTTCGCGATCGGTATCGCGGCCTTCTTCGTGACCCCGTACCTGATGGGCAGTTCGACCGTGCCCATCGACCGGAGCATCGTGGGGTACTACCTGAGCCTGGTGGTGCACGCGGTGCCCGCCGGCCTGGCGTTGATCATCGGGCCGTGGCAGTTCGTGCCACAGCTGCGGGCGCGCTTTCCGAAGTGGCACCGGATGGCCGGCCGGGTGTACCTGATCTCGGTCGTGGCGGCCGCTGCCGCAGCGTCGTATGCCGCCGCGGTGACGCCGAGTGGTTTCGCGTTGCAGGTCGCGTTCTACATGCTGGTGGTGGCATGGTTGTATACGGCCACGCAGGGCTATCGAACGATTCGGCGCGGTCAGGTGCAGCTGCACCGGATCTGGATGATCCGCAACTACGCGTTGACCTTTGCCGCCGTCACGCTGCGGTTGTATCTGCTGGCCGGCACACAACTGGCGAAAGTCATTCCGTCACTGGAGTATCGGGATATCTATACCGCGAGCGCGTGGGCGTCCCTACTGGGCAACGTGTTGGTCGCGGAGTACTTCATCATCCACGCCACCCTGGACCCTCTGGTCCGCCGGAAGCGGGCCAGCACCGCGGTCGCCGGCGCGCCGCAGTCACTGAGCCGAGCCCGCTGATCGCCGGACAGCTACTGCCCGTCCACAGCGAGCGTTCCGAACCGACTGACGTTCGCGTGATTGTGCCCGTCCGCGCTGGTGATCACGACCTCGGTCGGATTGGTCAGGGCGATGCAACAGAAATTATCCCCGTCTCGCTGAACGGTTACCGACAGCAGACGCCGATGCTTGCTCTGCTGCCACTCCTCCATTGCGTCGTACAGCCCTCGCATAGAAGGATTTTCGAAGTAGACGAGATTGTGCTTGTTGATATCCGACATGAGCCCGGTCTCCATTCGTGCCGACGGGAGCTTTGCGACACCACTCCGGTATCCATCGTAGGCCGTCGCAAAAAGCTCTCTACCGCAAGATGTTTCGTTCGGCAGTGCTCAGATCCCCAGCCGCACCGGAAGTCCGGTGAGGGTGGGGAAGCCGAATTTGTGGTGCCAATCCAGGTCGGCATAGGGGCGGGCGAGTCGCAGGTGGGGGAAGCGCTGGAGGAGGGCGGAGAAGGCGACCGTTGCCTCCATGCGTGCGAGGGGTGCGCCGACGCAGAAGTGGGCGCCGTGGCCGAAACTCAGGTGTTGAGCGGCGTCGCGGCCGATGTCGAGGCGATCCGGGTCGGTGAACTGCGACGGGTCGTGGTTGGCGGCGGCGACGGCGATGTGCACGAATTCGCCTGCGGGGATTTCTGTATCGCCGATCTGCACCGGTTCGGCGGTGTAGCGGATGGTGGAGAAATGGATCGGGCCGTCGAAGCGCAAGAATTCTTCCACGGCCGCCGGTAGCGCTGAAGGGTTGGCGCGCAAGGTTTGGGACAGTGCATCGTCGCGCAATAGTGCGAGCGTTCCGGTGGTCAAGAGATCGACCGTTGTTCCGTGTCCGGAGACCAGCAACATGACCGCCATGTCCATAAGTTCCACTTCGGTGAGAGAATCACCGTCGTCCTGGGCGTGGATCAGCCGGGACAGCAGATCGACACCTGGCCGCGCCCGCTTTCGTGCCACCAATCCGCGTAGATAGGAACGCAATTCACGGAATGCCGCGGCGCGCTCGTCGCCGACCACTTGGAACAGGTTCTGCGCCCACTGTTGAAATCCCGGCACCTCGTCGCGTGGCACGCCGAGCATCTCGCAAATCATTCGGACCGGCAGCGGGAAAACGAAAGCCGTGAGCAGGTCGACCTCGTCGTTTTCGGCCATCTCGTCGAGTAGTGAGCGGGTGGTTTGCTCGATGTGCGGGCGCAGGTCGGCGATGGCTCTGCGGGTGAACGCCTGGTTGACCAGCTTGCGCAGCCGGACGTGTTCGGGCGAGTCGCTGTTGGTCATGTTGCGGTCGAGGTTGGCGAGTGGTGCGTTCGCCGGGGCGTCCGGATGTTGTTGGCGGAACAGCTTTTCGATGCCGTCGGCGCTCTTGCGCAACCGTGGATCCCGGAGCGCGGAGCGCGCCTCGGCGTAGCCGACGACCAGCCAGCTGACCACCCCGGAGGGCGCGTGTATGCGCAGCACCGGCCCCTGTCCGCGCCACCGGTGGTAGTGCCCGTGCGGGTCGGCGTGGAAATCGTTGTCCAGCGTTTCGATTCGGGTCGAGGCCGCGATATTCATAGTGCGCCTTCACTATTCGCTGCGCGTGCAAAATAGACCGACTCAACGGTACGTAGGATGCGTAATTTGTGCGTCACCGGTGCATCATTTGACGATAACTTATCCGAAAAATACCTGCCGCCCAACACGTTTCGCATACGCTCTTCGGGTGCCTGCGATCCAGGCACACTCACCGAACACACTCACAACCGGAGGTGGAGTCATGACTCTCGTACGTATGGTCAAACGGATTAAGCAAGAGAAGAGTCTGAAGAAGTACGCCTGGTACGGCTGGATCTGACTCTTCCAGTACGTTGTCGCACTCGCGTCCGCTGGTTACACTACCGGGCGCGAGTCCCGCCTGCCATCCGGGAGTTCGTCATGTCCACACGGCACATTGCCGGAAATTCGCGGACCATTGTCTTCGCCCCGCGGATCGCCGAACTTTTCGAAAAGTATTGTGGTGAAGACCTCTTTCGCCTGGAGCCGGACACCATCGGAATTGCCGGCGCCGAGCTGATGGACGCGGTGCTGGGCGCCCGGCCCGCACAGCCCGACGAGCGACCGACCTTCAAACCCGTGCATCGGCGGCTGGTCGACCGGGCCGATGCCTCCGCGTTCATGCAGGCCGTCGGCGCCGACGTGCGCACGGCGTTGAAGGCTCCGCTCGATGCCGATGGCCCGCTCGTCGGCGTGTGGCCGCAGCGCGCCCACGACTACGTGCGCGATCTCGTCTTCGGCGGGGAAGACATCCGCTTCCGCGTGCTGGTCGACCGCAGGCTCGAACTGACCCCGAAGCTGACCTGGTCGGTGGTCACCTCGGGAGCCGCGCTGATCGGCCGAACGGGCGCGGAGCGTCCGCTGTCCAAGCTGGCGACACAAGTCTTCCAGGCCAACAGTTTTCGCGATCGCCGGTACGCCATGTATCTGTATCGCAGAGTCGCGGCACCGGTCTGTTTCACGGTGGCCGCCCTGGTCACCAGCGCGCTGTGGCTGGCGTCGCCGCTGGATCCCCAAACCTCGAACCGCAATATCCTGCTCGAGACCCTGCGTTTGCTCCCGCCATCCTGGAATCTCTTGCGTCTCAAAGGTTCCGAGTTCCCGGCCGTCGACGCACGCATCGGCACGGGCGACGACCTCCTCTTGCTGCCCCTGCTCAGTCAGCGTGACCCGCGACTCTGGGCGGCCCCGAACGAATTCCGCCCCGAGCGCTGGGATCGCCTCGACCCCGAGACCCACCCCGGCTACCTCCCGTTCGGCCACGCCTCGGAACGATGCTGGGGCCGCCACATGGTCATGCCCTTAGCCGAACGCATCCTCGACCTCGCCCGCCGCGACGGTCTTCGCGTCGACCCGAACCAGACCGTCGGAAAGGTCGAACTCGACGGCCTGCTGGAACTGGCGTCGGTCCGAGTGCGCTCGGGATCGACTGCGGCACAGTAGAAGACGGTCCGCTACACGTCCGCGCGATTCAGCAGCCGGAACGCCAGGCCTGCCGCGGCGCCGCCCAGCAGTTCGACAATCAGATAGAGCAGCGTCCACGGGCCGAAGAGGCCCAGTACCTGCCCGCCGAAGAGCACGGCCGGATTGAATACCGCGCCGGAGACGCCGCCCACCGCGATGGCGCCGGCCGCGACGGTGAATCCGATGGCCAATCCGTAGAACGAGTTGTTCGGATGGTCGGCGCTGGTGGCCACGTTGAGCACCACGTAGGCGAGGGCGAAGGTGAACAGGAGTTCGGCGACGAGAGCATCGGCCAGCAGGTGACCTGTCGGGTTCACGGCCGATCCGCGTGCCCCGCCGACGAGGAGGCGTACGACCACCGCCGCCACCAGCCCGGCCACCACCTGGGCCGACCAGTAACCGGCGGCCGCTGCGGCGCCGATTCGGCCGCGGATCAGCGCTGCCAGCGTCACCGCGGGGTTGTAATGCCCGCCGGAGATGTGGCCGCCGGCATAGACCATGACCATGAGCGCCGCTCCGATCGCCAGCGGCGCAAGCGAACTTCCGCTGTGCACCGCCGATCCGACGGTGAAGACGAGAAAGAATGTGCCGATCGCTTCGACCGCCAGCTTGCGGGCGATGTCCCGGCCAGGGGTGTCGAGGATGGTGTGTGCGGCTGTCGCGGTTGGGGCTGAGGTAGCCATTGTCCGATCTCCACTTTCCACTTGCGATGTGCTATTTCTCGGCCGGCGTTCGCAGTTCGTACTCCCGCAGCAGCGCGGCTGCGCCGTCATGTCGGCGCAGCTGGCCATCGGGATCCAGGCAGACCTCGCCGCAGAAGTGCGAGGCTCTGCGGGTGAGGTCCGGCAACGAATGTCCGCATACCCAGAAGGCCGCTGCCGCAGCGTCGTACGCCACGGGAAATCGGCAGATGCCGACGTCGGCAACGGGGGTCGCGGATCGCTCGTTCATTCCTGACTCCTCGCGTCTTCCAGCCGCGCAGGCAATCCGTGAGCGTCGTCGCAGAAGCCTGCTGTCAGGTGAAACGTATTGCCCGCCTGGATGGTTCAGTAGAGGAGTCAGACCCCTTTACTGATGATGGACGCGGGGTATGCCTATTGCGTTGGCGGCGACCAGGTTTCGAGGTCGGTGAAATCGGGTGGCGGCTCGGTGGTGCGTTGCTCGGTCAATGCGGCGGCGTCCCGGCGGACTGCTCGACGGGCCCACCAGCCGAAGAAGCGGCTGTCGGCGCGCATTGCTCGTACGCAGATCGCCAATTCTGGTTTGATCTCGTATCGGATGGGGAGTGTGATCGCCATCTGTGCGTCGGCGGACACGAGTGGCTGGTGCCATGCCCATTTCCGGTAGACGCGGCCGAAGATCCGGGATCGCTCCCAGAGTGCGCGGTAAGCGGCTGCGGTGGTGGGGGATTCGAGCTCGAGCCAGCCGAGGTGAAAGCCGACGGCGCTCATGATCTCGCCGTGCTGGGTGTCGAGTTTCGTGCGGGTCGCCGCGGTCGAGTCGGTTCGCCGGGCGACCCGGTACGGGATCTCCTGGTACTGGCGGATCGTGCGCAGCGCTTCGGCGTAAGTTTTGATCCGCTGCTCGCGCCGAGCCGCGAGCTGATTGATCACATACCCGGCGAGTGCCGCGGAGGCGGCGATGATGGCGGTGATTATCCCGACGATCGCTGCGGCGTTCATGCTTCCCCCGGTCGGAGCCGAAGATATGGTTCACCCGATTGTCGCGCGGGCGTGACCCGCTCAGCTTCGAATTGATCGGATAGTGACACAGGGTCGTCGAGCCCGGCTCATCGATGCCTGCTGACCTGCCGGTGCACGCGCCCGGTGGCGACCAGTTCGATCGTCACGGCGACCGCGCATGATTGAGCCAGCAGCAAGCCCAGTAGCACGAGGACCTGTACGGCGGCTGCGTGGGCGGCGGAACCGCTGGCGACGAGTACGCCGACGAATGCTCCTGGGAGCGTTACCAATCCGACGGTTCGGGTTTGGTCGACGCCGGGCAGTAGGGCGTCGGTCGCGGTTGTCCGGATGATCTCCATCCGGGCGTCGCGTTCGAGGAAGCCCAGGCTCAGTGCGGCCTCCACCTCGCCGAAGCGTTCGGTCAGTGTGTCCAAGGCGCGGCGGGCGGCCAGCGAGGTCGCGGTCATCGTGCCGCCGAGGATGATCCCGCCGATCGGAACGATAGCGACACCTTGCAGTGGAACGACCCCGCTGACGAGCATCGGCAGCAGTGTCGCCACCGACCCGGCACCGATCGAAACCGTAAGCCACGCCGCCGATCGCCCCGCCTGCGCTCGCTGCGCGGCAGTGAACACCGCCGCGCCGAACATCAGCACCAGCACCAGTATCGACGACCACAGCGCCGCCAACGCCGCTGCCAAGATCAACGCGACCGCCGCCAGCTGAATCACCGCACGGGCGGCCGCCAGCGGCGCAACGCGCACCGGCCCCAGCTGCGCAACCCAATACACCGCCGCGGCCGCGCCGACCAGAACCACGCACAGCACCGCCAGCCCGACCCCTGGCGTCGCCATCGAATTCATCCCGCGGACCTCCGTCGACTCGTGCGTGCTGACGGCACCATCATTGGCGAGCGGTCACGGCGGTGTTCGACCGACCGGGTCGGTGACCTGCAACACCGACCGATACGGTGACGGATTCGCGGAGAGGGAAGCGTCCCTAGCGTTCTCGTCATGAGCAACAACACCGCATCCTCCGCCCCCGTGGACACCGATCAAACACCTCTCACCGCCTTGGACAGATTCGAGATCTTCGAGCAGTTGGTGCTGCACCAGCGCTACATCGACAACGATCCGAGCCGCGAATCGGCCGACAAGTATGTGGGTCTGTACTGGCCGGAGGCGACCTTCACGGTGCACGATCTGCGGTCGCAGACGTTCACCGGGCCGGAAGGACTGAAGAGCCTGTACGACTTCGCGCACAGTGTGTTTCCGCTGGAGAAGTGGTTCCACGACGTCGGCTGGTTCGAGATCGAGGGTGCGGGCGACACCGCGCTCGTGTCGTGGCGCTGGCGCGTGAACTGGAAGGAAAGCAACGAGGGTGTGGTCTCGACCGGCACCTACCAGGACCGGTTCGAGCGGCGGGGCGGTGTGTGGAAGGTGATCGATCGCGTATCGAACATTGATCCGAACTGGCCTGCGGCACTGTTCCAGCCGTACGTCGACCGGCAGGCGGAGTTGTTCAAGGCCTCCTGATCAGCCGATTGCCAGGGCCGCCGCCGGTCAGGCTGACCGATCACCCCGTCGGGACAGAGTGACGAGGGGTAATGACTCGGCAGCGGGGATGCGTTCGAGGACGCCGCCGGCGAAAACGTCGTACAGCGGAAGAGTTTCGAGGTGGACATAGCCGATGTGACAGTCGCACACGGTGAGTGGGCAGGCGCGCGGGGCCAGTGCGCTGCGGAACGAATTGTCGTAGAGATTGCCCAGCGGGTCTCGGACGAAATGGCAGCGGCGGACGGTCCCGTCACCGTCTACCGAGATGACCGAAGAGCCGGTTCGGCAAGCTTGGCCGGCGGAGTCGTGCGGGTGGCGGCTGAAGGGGAACAGCGGGTCGAGGGAGGTCCAGTCTTCGGCTTGGGCGTCGGTGTAGGTGTGCCCTTCGGCGGCGTTCACCCAGAGGTAGATGTGGTCGGGGAGGTCGGCGCGTAGCTGCTGTGCGTGTTCGAGATGCTCTGGGAGGCCGACTATTCCGACGCTGAAGCGGATGCCGGCGGTGGCCAGCTTGGTGGTCTTGTCGAGGAAGCGTTGGTAGGGAGTTTGCCCGGGGTGATAGGTGCACCAGAGGGCGAGGGTGTCGGGGTCGGCGTCGGATAGCCAGTCGGTGCGACAGCTGAGGTTGGTCTGGATGGCGACGCGGTCGATGTGCGGTGCGTGGGACAGTTCGACCATTGCTCGCCGATACCAGGAACGCACCAATCCCTCGCCCCATGGGGTGAACAGGACGGAGAGCCGGTCGTCGGTCTGCTGGAGCGCCCAGGTGGTGAAGCGTTCGAGGGCGGCGCGATCCGCGCGCAGTTGCGCGGTGCTGTCCCGGCGTTTGGCGAACGGGCAGTAGGGGCAGTCGTAGTCGCAGGAGGCGAGCGGTCCGCGGTAGAGGATGGTCAGGTCCACGATTACCGCAGCTCGTAGGCGGCCATCGCGGCTTGCACCGCGGGGGAGAAGAATTCGGGGCCGATCGCGTCGGAGTAGGCGAGACCCGTGCCGGTGAGGCGCAGTCGACCGGGTTCGGTGTCGGAGAGCCAGCCGCGTTCGCCGAGCGTATGTAGCTGAGTGGGGAAGTCCTGCCAGGGATCGTTGCCGAACTGCGCCAGGTAGTCCGCGATGGCGAAGCCGTCCGCCTGTAACAGCGACTGGAGCAGATATCTGCGTTTCGCCTCGTCCCGATCCATCACCCTGCCGTGCACCGCGCTACTGAAATCGGTAGTGGCGGTGTAGGTATCGATGATGGTTCGCACCTCACGCATCGAGACCGCGTAGTCGAACGAGTAGTGCAGTCCGGAGGTGTAAGAGCGGGCGCCGCAACCGAGTCCGATCATGCCGTCGGTCTGGCACGCGTAATCGTCCGGTCCCTGCGGTGGAGCGTCGCTACGCCGGAACATGCGCATGGAGACCTGCTCGTAGCCGTGCGCGAGCAGATGATCACGGCCCTCGGTGTATCTGCGCAACCGCTGTTCGTCCCAATCGAGGTCCGCGACAGCGGGATCGGCGTGCCGGCCTAGTCCGGTCAGCGGTCGCACATAGAGGGGGTAGAGGTAGATCTCCTCCGGCCGCCAGGCCAGCGCCGCGTCGAGGGACACTCGCCAGCTCGACTCGGTCTGACCGTCGATGCCGTAGATCAGGTCGATATTGAGGACAGGGATGTCGGTGTCGCGAATATACCCGAGCGCCGCCTCGACATCCGCGCGCCGCTGCGGTCGCACAGCTGCGCGGGCTTCTTCGTCGATGAAGCTCTGCACGCCGATGCTCAGCCGGGTGGTCCCGCGCTCGGCGAGTACGGCGAGTCGATCGGCGGTGGCGGTACTCGGCGAAGTCTCGACCGACAGCGGAATCGACCGCAGATCAGCGCCCATCACCACCTCGGCGATATCGCACAGCCGCGACAACTCGGCGGCCTCGAGATAAGTCGGCGTGCCGCCACCGAACGCGGCATTCGCGAAATGCACCGGGTCTTCGTCGCCGAGGGCCGCCCGCATGGCCTGCCCTTGCCGCGTGAGCGCGTCGAGGTAGCGACCGGTCAGACCGTCCGGTGCGCCGACGCGAGTGAACAGATTGCAGAAGCCACACCGCACTTCACAGAACGGGATGTGCAGATACAGCGAAAGCGCTTGCCGCGGTTGACCTGCCCACAGATCGGCGAGCGCGGGCCGCGGCGTCAGCGGCCGATAGGCGGTCTTGTGCGGATACGCGTACACGTAGTTCTGATACGGCCGGGGTAGCGCGATGGTGTCGATCATGCGGAGCACTCCAAGAAGAAATGGCCGTAGGGGACGGTCCATACGGACTCGTGGCCCAGCCGATGGCCGGTGTAACCGTCGTCGCCGTAGGCGGTGCCGTGGTCGGAACACACGATCGCGAAACACTGCCGCCGGGAACGCATCGCGTCGAACAGCCGGCCTACATGGGCGTCGATGTATTGCAGAGCGGCTGCGTGCGTCTCGCGGCAGTCGCCGGTTTCGCGGGTGGTTCCCGGCAGATGGAACCAGTTGGGTTGATGGAGCGCGGAAGCGTTGAGGAACAAGAAGAGTCGCTGCTCGGCGGGCAGGCCGGCGGCCACTTGCTCGGCGCAGGCCACCTGGGCTTCGAACGAGGTAGGCGAAGCGACGGAAAAGTCCGGCTCCCAATGACTTTCGGCGAACAATCCGGGCAGCACGCTGCCGAGCGCGCCCCGTTTGTTGAAGAACCCGACACCGCCGATGCAGACCGTGTGATAGCCGTGCGCTGCGAGCGCGGTCACGAGATCGGGCGAGTCGAAGACGTAGGTGCCGTCCGCGGTGGTCTCGCTGCCGGCGAAGCGCGCGGCGAACAGTCGTGGGTGCGGACCCGGCGTCGCGGGCGTCGGCAGGAATCCGGCGAAGATCGCCTGATGTGAGGCGTAGGTGAAACTGCCTGGAGCGTGCCGCTTTTCCCAGTTGCCGTCGGGAAGATAGGCGGACAGGTTGGGCAGTTTGCCCGCTGCCGCGAGCTCGACCGCGACGTCGTAGCGGAGCGTGTCGAGGGTGAGGAGCAAAAGATCGTCGCGGCCGACAACCTCGTTCATATCAGGCCGGTGCATACGTCACCTCGGGTGTATCTGGTTGCGGAGCAACGAAATAGGGCGCGGCGCGAAGCTGCGCGGTGTACGTGTCGACGCCCGCGGCGGGACCTTCCGGCAACCCGGTGAGTCGCGGCAGCAGGTCGCCGAACGCGTTGACCTCGCCGACCGTGAACCGGCGCCAGCCGATCGAAGGCAGCAGATCGACTCCGACACAGAGCGTTCCGGGAAAGCATTCGGCCGCACGTTCGCAGATCGCCAACGCCTCGTTCCAGCGCTCACCCGCCGCCATGCGAACGGTGGCGAGATCGCCACGGGTACCGCCCAGATGCAGGTTGGTCATCGGCGCCCGGCTCGTCCGCGCCACCGCATGGGTGGCCCGCCCCGCGACGACGAGCACCCGCAAATCGGCGGTCCGCCCGGCCAACGACGCCTTCGGTACCCACTGTTCGATGTGCAATCCGTCGGGTGCGAGCCGGTCGACGATCGCGGCGATCTCCGACTCGCTGGTATAGCGACGAACCTTGAGCGAGTTGTGCAGCGCGCCGCCGGCCGCGACCTCCACCGACGTCGTCGCCCGCCACCGCGCCGTGCTGGTCGACTCGATCGCGAGCACCCCCGACGCGGAGGATCCGTGCGCGAGCTTCACGAAGACACGGCGAAGACCGTTGTCGCGCATCCGGTCTCGCACATCGGACCAGCCGCGCACAGGTGCCGCGGCACCGGATGTCGGCGAGGCGGGCACCGGAACGCCGGCGGCATCGAGGCGGGCATGACACAGCCGTTTGTCGAACAGCACAGCGAGTTCCGAAGGATCGTCGAGCCGGCGACCGCCGCGCAGCGATCCGGCCGCATCGAGGAACCGCGCGTACCACCGCGCCGAACCTTCCACGCGGGTCGGATCTTGCACGCCGCGCAGCAGCTCCTCCACCGCGGGGTTCTCCCCGGGCGAATCCAGTCGGACGATCTCGTCCTCGGCGAAGTCGTGACCGCCGTCGCGCAGCACGGCACGCCATTCGACCACCCGCGGCGCGGCCACACCGACCGCCCGCGCGGCGTCGAGGAACAACCCGACCCGGCGATTCTCCCGGTTGCCGACGACTACCCAGCGCGTCGACGGCGGCTCATTCACTGACCGCGACGAAGCGCCAGACGGTGCCCTCGTCCTCATCTTCGTCTTCGTCGGCGTCGTCGGGGTCGAGATTCAGTCGCACGCCGGCCGGTTCGAGCGTTTGGGTCAGCCGCTCGCCCATCGCCGTGGACAGATAGTTGTGGTGCAGGTCGAGGAAGGACAGATGGCTGAGCGGTTGTCCGCTGAGCAGGGCGGCCGCGCCGTCGTCGGTGAGCACGCCCATGGAAACGTCGAGGACCTCGAGGCGAGCCACCACCGGCGCCGATGCCAGCGCGACGCAGATGTCGTCCTGGATCTCGCTGTTGCGCAACGCCAGATGCGTCAGCTTCGGCAGCCGGGTCCCGGCCAGGATCGGCGCGAGGTCGGCGACATCGGCGTCACCACCGTATTCCGAGGTGCCGAGCCACAGGTCGAGATGGGTCAGTGCGGGCAGGTCGCTCGCGGCGATCCCGCGCACGACCTCGGCCCCCAGGCCACCGGTCTCCACGATCAACTTGTGCAGGCGCTCGTGCCGGATAGCCGGAAACTCCAGTTCCTGGCCGCCGCGCACGCGGAATTCGGTCAACTCGGGGAAGGCCTCCAGCAGCACCGTCACCTGCCCCTGATTGATCCAGGAGATCTCGCATTCCTCGCCGACGATATCGCCGACGAACAACGCACGCAGGTTCGGCAACCGATCCTTGGCGGCGAGCAACGCCTCGAATACCTCCTCCGGGCCCCTGTCGTACGCGTCGGTCCAGCAGCCGACGATGAACGCCCGGACCTCGGTGAGGTCGACGGCGTCGGCGAATTCGGCGAACGCCGCCGCCCACGACTCCGAAGGGTCATAGGAGGAAATGCCGATGCGCCAGGCCACCGAGCCGGCCGCGGGCAGCGTGTCCGCCGACCGCGCCGGGCCGCCGGAATCGGCAGTCGGGAAGTCGAACGCGGGCAAACCCCCGAGCTCGTGCAAGTGGTCCCCAACGGTCATGTGTCCCCGCCCCTTTCGGCCGGTTTCGAGAATGATCAGCTGCTTTCTACCAAGCCCCTCCGACAACTCGGGAACCGGGCGGTCTTTGTCGGTGCCTGCCGCTACGGTCCTCGGCATGGCACCGATTCCGGGCCGCGGTGGGAGGAGAAATCATGTATCGGCAAGGCGACGTCCTGATCGTTCCGTTGGCGGAGACCGCCGTGCCCGAAACGGCCGTGCACGCCGCCTCGGAGCCGCGTGACGCCCGAGGGCGATTGGTCCTCGCGCTCGGTGAGGTCACCGGCCACGCCCACGCGATCCCGAGTCCCGGCAGGTTGATTCGCGAGGCGAGCGCGTTCGGGCCGATGCTGCTGCACCTACCCGAGGGCGGGCGCGTCGTGCACGAGGAACACGCCGCCATCACGCTGCCGCAGGGCTGGTATCGGGTGGTGCGCCAGCGCGAGTACGTGCCGGGCTCGGTGCGGATCGTGGCCGACTGAACAACCCGGTGTCAGGAATCTCGAACGAGCACAGGAAGAGCGAAGACGTGACGGAACATGATGTGTGGCGGTCGATTTCGGCGCAGACCGGTGCCGGCGACCGGGCGGCGGCGGAAGCCGGCGTACGTGCGGCCTACCGGCTGGCGGGATTGCGTGAGCCCGCGCGAATCGTGTGGGCCGGTTCGCCGTTGGCCGCGGTGCGGATGTTGTCGGACGGGGAGTTGGGGGAGCGTGGCGCCAGTGTCCGGGAGGCGCTGCGCAGCGGGCCGTGGGCAGCCGAACGTGCCCGCGTACACGCGGAATTGGGCTCGAAGGCCTTCAACGACCATTGGCAGCGCACCGGCGCGGACCTGTGGGAGCTGACCCGGACCGTCGTCGACCGAATCCGCGAGGGTGTCATCGAGGCCGCGGCGAGCACGCCCAAGGAACGCACCGGCGTCCGCCTGCTGCTGCTGGACGCCGTACTCGGCCAGCACGATGCCGCCTGGCTGTGCGCATTCGACACCACCGCCGAGTCGCCGCTCGGCGGATTGGCCACGGTCGCACGGGAAGCCGGCTGGTGGTGGCCGTACGAGAACGTCGCCCTGATCAGCGAACGCCCCACCGAACTGCACCGCGACGAGGCCGGTCGCCTCGACCGCGGCGACGGTCCCGCGCTGGCCTACACCGACGGATTCGAACTGCACGCCTGGCGCGGCATGTCCGTCAGTGCCGAATTCCTGGACAGCCTGCGGGCATTGACGCCCGAGCAGATCCGCGCGGAGGAGAACGCCGAACTGCGCCGGATCATGCTCGAGTACTACGGCTACGACCGCTATCTCGACGAATCCGGCGCGCGCCCGATGCATCGCGACGAGACCGGGGTGCTGTGGCGGATCGCGCTCGACGGCGACGAGGACGTGGTGATGGTCGAGGTGGTCAACTCGACGCCGGAACCCGACGGCACCCACCGCACCTACTGGCTTCGCGTGCCGCCGGCGACGACCACCGCCCGCGAAGGCGTGGCCTGGACTTTCGGGCTCGGCGCGGACGTCTACGAACCGGTGAAGCAGACCTGACCCACCGCTCGGTCACGCGCTGCGGGAGTTCAGCATCTCGGCCAGGTCGCGCTCGAGGGATTCGGCGAGTGCGACGGTGGCGCGGCGGATCGCGGGGGTCGTGGTCGCACTGCCGCGACCGGCCAGGCCCAACGCGCCGATGAGCGTGCCCGCGGTGTCGTGCAGCGCGACCGCCGTGCAGCCCCAGCCCAGGCGCGACTGTTCCTGTTCGACAGCGATTCCGGTCTCCCTGGCATCGGTGAGGAGGGCGCGGAGGCGACCAGGGTGCGCGGGGGAGTACGGCGTGAGCGGCGGGCAGCCGGTCGTCAGGATGCGTTCGGCTTGTTCGGCGTGATGGGCGAATTGCAGCCTGCCGGTTGCGGTCAGCACGACACTGCGACCGAGCGAGGCCAGCGACGGCCACGCTGTCTCCTTCATCGAATGACGATGTGCCGCGCCGAAAACGGACCCGACATTGACCAGCTCACCGTTGTGCAACCCGCAGTAGAAGGCGATCTCGCCGGGCGCTCGGGCATAGAGGTCTTGCAGGTACGGCTGCGCCGTGTGCGCGGTGAGCTGATGCCAGGTGGAACGCAAACCCTGATGGATCAACCGGTCGCCGGCCCAATAACCCTGCGGCGTCCGGATCAGCATGCCGCGCTGGACGAGTGCGTTGGCGATCCGGCGGACGGTCGGCTTGGGAATGCCGGTGTTCTTGGTCAGCGATGCGAGGGTGATCGGCGCCGGCGCGCTGGCCACCTCGTCCAGGATGGTGACGGTGCGACCGACGACTGTGCGGTCATCCTCCATGGGAACCCCCCGTTCCGGTGTCGGCGGACACCGGCTCCCGAGGGTGTCCGCTTGCTATATCGCAGAGTTCACCTCGATCGTGTCACTCACCGACACGGTGATGGTGCGATCGCCGGTACTCGCATCGCATCCTGATGCCGTGCCGCAGACCAATCGAGCGGCAGGCAGAGAGGGTGGACCGTGTCGTTCTTCATCGAGCGTGGAAAACACCGAGCCGGGTTGCGCGTCGCCGGTGCGCTGGCCGCGGCCGTCGCGGCGAGCATGTTCGTGCCGACCAGCGCGGCGGCCGCGCCGACCGACGTGACCGCGACGGTCACCACGCTGGGCTGGCGCATCACCGCCACCGTAACCAACAACTCCCGGTACAACGTGGACTGTCTATTCACCGGATACCACGATCCGGGCGGCCCGGGCACCGCGGACCCGCTCTTCGCCATCACCCTCCAACCGCAGGCTTGGACGACGGCCTCGAACAGCGTTTCCGGCGACGTCGGCGTGGTCCCGCCGGGCGGCTACCACACCTGGTGGAAATGCGAAAAGCCTTACGTCGCACCACCGCCGGGCGTGTTCTACCTCCCGCCGGCGCCATGGGGGACCGCACCGATGGTGACCAGGCCGACGGCCGAACCCAGCCCGATCACCTTGCCGAACTGTCCGCCGCCCGGCCCCGTCACCCCCTGCGTGCCGCGGTTCCATCCACCTCGCTGATCGCGGCACTCGAAAAGTGCATGCTCTAACGTAGATATGCGCATCTATCGATGCGACCCGCCATTCGACGATCCACCCGCCACGCTTACCTCCCGACCAGAACCGGCAAGGACGGGAAACCGCCGCCGCGCCCGAACAGTGGTTGCGGGATAGGATCCACCTGCACGGTTTCTGTCTCTGATGATCATGCTCAGTAAAGGGAGTCCGAGCGGATGGATCGCCGGGACAAGGGGATAAGCCGGCGCAATGTGCTGGTGGCAGCGGGAGCCTCGGTCGTACTGACCGCGCTGGCGGAGCCCGCGCAGGCCCTGACGATCACGCGGAAAGTGTCTCCCGGCCCGGACGATCCGGGACAGCGGGCGGCCCTGGCGGAACAGGCGATCGTGCAGCGGCACGTGCGCACGCTCTGGGGCCGGCCGCAGATGCGGCTGGGCACGCTGTACTGGCCGGGGACCTGGCTGGATCAGTCGTTCGTGAAATGGTGCTACTGGTGGCAGGCGCACCTGCTCGACTGCGCGGTGGACGCCGCGCACCGGGCCCGCACTCCCGAACGGATCGAGCGAGTCGTCGCCCTCGCCCGCGGTATCCGGGTCCGCAACCTCACCGGCTGGACCAACCGGTACTACGACGACATGTCTTGGCTGGTGCTGGCATTGGAGCGGGCCGACCGGCTGCTCGGTGTCCGGTTCAGTGAGGCGGTCGACGACTTGGGGGCCGACTTGGTCGGCGGCTGGAACCCGGAGATCGGCGCGGTGCCCTGGCGGATCGACGACGAGTACTACAGCACCTCCGCGATCGGCCCGGCCGGCATCGCCATGGCCCGGTTGGGCAATCTGTCCCGGGCCAGGGAACTCGCCGATTTCCTGGAGACCCGGTTGCGGGACAACGACACCGGCTTGATCTTCGACGGCATCCACGAGCCCGGCGGCCGGGTGGATCGCACCGCCCTCACTTACTGCCAGGGCGTGGCCATCGGTCTCCAGACCGAGTTGGCAATACGCACCGGCGAATCGGCGCATCGCCGGCGCGCGGCTGCCCTCGTCGCCGCGGTCGGGGACCGCATGACGGACAGGGGAGTGATCGCCGCGGCCTCGGGGGACGACTCCGGATTGTTCATGGGCATCCTGGCCCGGTATCTCGCGGAAGCCGCGCTGGCCCTTGGCGATACCACCGCCGCGAACATCGTGCACGCGTCCGCACGGGCCGCGTGGCAGCATCGCGCGGAGGTCGACGGGCTACCGCTGTTCGGCATGGACTGGCGGCGCCCGGTCACGGTGCCCGCGCCGCCGGGAACCTTTCCTCAGCTCATGTACTCCTCCGCCGCGTCGTCGGGGAACCTGAGCCGCGATCTGTCGGTACAGCTGAGCGGATGGATGCTGCTCGAAGCGGATTACCAGCTGGTCGCTGCCGGTCGCTGAGCCCTCGGTTCGAAATCGCCGAGCATATCGGGCCTTTCGGATACCGGCCGGTTGCCTTTTTTGCCCGAATACCCCCGGATGGGGGGTATTGCCGCGCCCGCCAATTATGGACGAATTATCTATACATTACGCAAAGGTGGAGTTCTATAATTTGCATGTAAGTTGTTCCGGTTGACAACTTTTCGCACCGCGGTAATGCTGTCAGCGGAGGTCGAAGATGAACTTTACGCCCTTGATCGACGCTTCGAATAATCACGTACAAATCGATTCCGTCGACCGGTGGCGGCCGTTGATCTCGGCCCTGGTGGGGAATCGAGGATGACCGATGGCCGATGAGGCTGAACTACGCAGGTATCTGAAGAAGGCCGCCCGCGAGCTGTATGAGACGCAGCAGCGGCTGCGCGAGCTGGAAGCGAAATCCAGTGAGCCGGTTGCGATTATCGGCATGTCGTGCCGGTTTGCGGGCGGGGTGCGGTCACCGGAAGACCTGTGGGACTGCGTGATAGCGGGCCGCGACCTGGTCGCCGAGTTTCCGGCCGATCGGGGCTGGGACCTGGATTCGATATTCGCGGCGGACCCGGACACGTTCGCCGAATCCGCCGCCGGTCGCGGCGCTTTCCTCGAGCGCCCGGGGGAATTCGATGCCGGGTTCTTCGGTATCAGTCCGCGCGAGGCGCTGGCGATAGACCCGCAGCAACGGCAGGTGCTGGAAGTTGCCTGGGAGACAGTCGAACGGGCCAGAATCGATCCGGCCGAGTTGCGGGGCAGCGACACCGGGGTATTCGTCGGCATGACGGGCCAGGGCTATGGATTCGGTGCGCCGACCGGGATGGGTGACGCGGAATCCTATTTGGTGACCGGAAATATCTCGGCGATGGCGTCCGGGCGGCTCGCCTATTTCCTCGGCCTGCACGGGCCCGCGGTCACGCTGGACACCACGTGCTCGTCGTCGTTGGTGGCGCTGCACCAGGCCGTCCAGTCGCTGCGGTCGGGGCAGACCTCGATGGCCCTGGTCGGCGGCGTCACGGTGATGGCGACGCACCTGACCTTCGCGATGTTCGCCCGGCAGCGCGCGCTCGCCGCGGACGGCCGGTGCAAGGCCTTCGCGGCCGGGGCCGACGGCACCGCCTGGGGTGAGGGCATCGGCATGGTTCTGGTCGAACGGCTCTCGGACGCAGAGCGTCTGGGCCACCCGGTGCTGGCGGTGGTGCGCGGCGCGGCGGTGAACTCCGACGGCGCGTCGAACGGGCTGACGGCGCCCAACGGGCTGGCCCAGCAGCGGGTGATCGCGGCGGCGCTGGCCGACGCCCGGCTGCGGCCGGACCAGATCGACCTGGTGGAGGGGCACGGCACCGGCACGGTGCTCGGCGACCCGATCGAGGTGCAGGCGCTGCATGCCACCTACGGCAAGCAGCGTCCCGCCGATCGGCCGCTCTGGCTCGGATCGGTGAAATCGAATGTGGCGCACACCCAATCCGCCGCCGGAGTGGCCGGTCTGATCAAGGCGGTCGAGGCGATCCGGCACGGTGTGGTGCCGCCGACCTTGCACGTCGACGAGCCGACTCGGCACGCGGACTGGTCGCCGGGCACGATCCGGCTGGCCACCCGAGCCTGTCCGTGGCCAGAACACGAGGGGCCACGCCGGGCGGGGGTGTCGTCGTTCGGCATGAGCGGCACCAACGCCCACGTCATCCTCGAGCAGCATGTGCGGCCCGAGCCGGAACCCGACGCCGGCACAGCGGAGCCGGCCGCGCCTGTCGCCTGGGTGTTGTCCGGGAAGAGCGCGGGCGCGCTGGCCGGCCAGGCGACCCGGCTGCACGCCGCGCTGACGGCCGATCCGGACCTGAGCCCTACCGCTGTCGGCTATTCGCTGGCCACCACCCGAACTGTCTTCGACCATCGTGCGGTGGTGGTCGGCCGCACCCGCATCGAACTCGTCGATCCGTTGACCGACCTGTCGGCTTCGAGCTCCGTCATCCGCACGCACACGCGTGGCGCGGGCAAGACCGCGATGATGCTGCCCGGCCAGGGTAGTCAGTGGATCGGTATGGGTAGCCAGCTGTATCGCGAGTTCCCGGTCTACGCCGCGGCTTTCGACGACGTGTGCGCGAGTTTCGCGCCGCTGCTGGACCGTCCGTTGCGGCAGGTCGTGTTCGTACCTGGCGAGGAGCATCTGCTCGATCGCACCGACTACACCCAGCCCGCGTTGTTCGCCGTCGAGGTCGCCCTCTTCCGGCTGCTCGAATCCTGGGGACTGCGACCGGATTTCGTCATCGGGCACTCGATCGGTGAGCTGGCCGCCGCTCACGTGGCAGGTGTCTTCGCGCTGCCGGACGCCGCGACGGTGGTCGCGGCGCGCGGCCGGCTGATGCAGCAGCTGCCGCCGGGTGTCATGGTGTCGCTGCGCGCCCGCCACGACGAGGTGCTGGAGTCGCTGGCGGGGCTGGAATCCGACGTCGCGGTCGCGGCGTGCAACGGGCCGAACGCCACGGTGATCTCCGGTGACGAAGCCGCGGTGCTGACCGTCGCGCGCCAGTGGCGCGACCGTGGCCGCCGGGTCAAGCGGCTGCGCGCCGACCGGGCCTTCCATTCCCCGCACCTCGACGGCGTGCTGGCCGAATTCGGGCAGGTCGTCGCGAGTGTGCCGCGGGGCGCCGCGTCGATTCCGGTGATCTCCAACGTGACCGGTGCGCCGGTGTCGGCCGACGACCTGAGGTCGGTCGACTATTGGCTGCGGCAGGCGCGTGAACCGGTCCGCTTCGTCGACGGGCTGCGGCAGCTGCTCACGGCGGGCGTCACCACCTTGATCGAGGTGGGTCCGGGCACCGTGTTGTCGGACATGAGCTACGAGTGCATCGATGATGCCCGGTGCGTCGCGATTCCGGCGCTGCGGTCGGCGACCGGCGAGGCCGACGGACTCGTGAAAGCGGTTGCGGGCGTGTGGGTTCGCGGCATACCGGTGAACTGGGGCGCGATGTTCGCGGACACCAGGACCGTGGACCTGCCCACCTACGCCTTTCAGCGTCGGAACTATTGGATCGACACCACTTTGGCACGCGAATCGGCAGCTGCGACAGCGGCTTTCGGTACAGCGCCGATACCGGACAGCAGCGATCCGTCCACTGTCTCGATGTCGCCTGTGCAAGAGCGGCTTTCGGCCCTGCCGGCCGGGGAATGGCCGGACGTCCTGCTCGACGTGGTCACCGCGCAGTTGCGCGAGATCGTGGTGGACCTGCTCGACGCCGAAATCGACCTCGACGCGTCCGTCCTCGACCTGGGCCTGACCTCGCTGTCTGTCTTGGAGTTCCGCAGCCGACTGAATGTGGCTGCCGGAATCACGGTCTCGGTCGAGGACCTGCTCCGTAATCCGACCCCCCGCGCCGTTGCCGCATTGCTGGCCGCCGCCGTCCGACTGCCGGATCGGCCCGAATCAACCGTGCTCGCGGTGTGAACGCGCACCGAGAAGGAACGCCGATGACGAAGAATCTGCTGGAAACCGGGCCGCCGCGGCGCGACGGCCTCACCTTCGATCAAACCGTGCCGCGCACGCTCGCCCATCGCCGCGCCCTCGGCGAGGTGTACGTCGCGGACACCGTGCAGGCCGGGCCTGCGGAGTTCCTGGCCGCGATCCAGCTGCCGCGCGCGCACTCGCTGTGGTTCGACCGGACGGTGGACTACCACGATCCGCTGTCCACCATCGAAGCGATCCGGCAGGCGATGCTCGTGGTCGGCCAGCGCTACGGGCAGGTGCCGGCCGATAACCCACTCAGCCTGCAGCGCATGGCATTCAGCGTGGAGGACCTGAGCGCATTCCGGGACGACCGGCGCTCGCCGCTCGAGGGCATCGTCCGGATCCACTCGGACCAGGGCCGCCCGGGCGACTACTTCGTCGACACCGCGTTCGAGGCGACCTTGACCATCGACTCCGCGCTGGCGTTGACCGTGCGCGGCAGCGGGATCGTGTTCACCCGCGACGCCTACGACGGCATGCGCCTGGTCCAGCGGGCCGAACGCGCCACGGGGGTGACCGGCGCCGGACCCGTCGTCACCCTGGTCGAACCGGTGCGGGTGGGGCGCCGCGATCACCGCAATGTGGTGTTGGCGACGGTGTCGCACGACGACGGGGTGGTGCTGGTCGTCGATCAGAGCCACCCCTCGTTCTTCGATCACCCGTATGACCACGTCCCCGGGCCGCTGCTGCTGGAGGCGTTCCGCCAGGCGGCGATACTGGCGAGCGGCAGTCCGGATACCCCGGTGGTCACCGCGGCCGAGATCGAGTTCGCCGGATTCGCGGAGTTGGACGCGATCGTCGAATGCACCACCGAGACCGACGCCGAATCCGCCCTGGGCGGAACCGAAGTCGTCGTCGGCTTCCACCAATTCGGCAAGCAGGTCGCGCACGGCCGGATCGAGTTGTCGCCCTATCCGGCCGGCAGTTACCGATAATCCCCCATCGATCTCCCCGGCCGAACACGCGCAGAACCGTTCGGCCGCAATTCAACTCGTGAAATCGGGACGTCCGTCGCACCAGCTCGCGTCAGGACCGGACTCGTGCATGCAGGAAGGCGAACAACGATGGCAACCGAATCCGATCTCCGCAAGTACCTCAAGCGGGCCGCGATCGATCTACAGGACACGCGACAGCGACTCCAGGACGTGGAATCCCGGGTGCACGAACCGATTGCCATCGTGGGCATGGGGTGCCGGTTCCCCGGCGACATCCAGAATCCGGGCGACCTGTTCCAGGCGACGCTCGAAGGCCGGGATCTGATCTCCGAGTTCCCGGCCGATCGCGGCTGGGATATCGAGTCGGCGTATCACCCGGACCGGGACCATCGAGGCACGTTCTATGTCCGCCGCGGCGGATTCCTCACCCGTCCCGGCGATTTCGATCCCGGCTTCTTCGGCATCTCGCCGCGCGAGGCGCTGGCGATGGATCCGCAGCAGCGCCAGCTGCTCGAAGTCGCCTGGGAGGCAATCGAGAACTCGAGCATCGATCCGACCACACTGGCCGGCACCGAGACCGGCGTGTTCGCGGGAGTCATCACGCCGACCTTCCGGCCGGACCCCGACGATATGGGCTCGTTCCACGGGATGATGTTGACCGGCAACACCGGCAGCATCGCCACCGGTCGCATCGCCTACACGCTGGGTTTGGAAGGTCCTGCGGTGACGGTGGATACGGCGTGCGCGTCGTCACTGGTCGCGGTGCATCAGGCGGTGCGGTCGCTGCGCGGCGGCGAGATCTCGATGGCGCTGGCGGGCGGCTCGACCATGATCTCCGGTATCGCCGATTGCGTGGAGTTCTGTGCGATGGGTGCGCTCGCGTCGGACGGGCGGTGTAAATCGTTCGCGGACAACGCCGATGGGTTCAGCGTCGCCGAGGGGGTCGGCGTCCTGGTGCTCGAGCGGCTCTCCGACGCGCGCCGCAACGGCCGTCGCGTGCTGGCGGTGATCCGTGGTTCCGCGGTGAATCAGGACGGCGCGAGTAATGGCCTGACCGCGCCGAACGGCCCGGCGCAGCAGCGGGTGATCAAGCTGGCGCTCTCGGACGCCCAGTTGGCCGCGCGGGAGGTCGACGTGATGGAGGCCCACGGCACCGGTACCGCGCTGGGCGACCCCATCGAGGCGACCGCTCTACTGGCCACCTACGGCCGCGAACGGGTGCACGAGCCCTTACTGCTGGGGTCGGTGAAGTCGAACATCGGGCACAGCATGGCGGCGGCCGGGGTGGCCGGTGTGATCAAGATGGTCGAGGCATTGCGGCGCGGCATCGTTCCGCCCACCCTGCACGCGGATACTCCGAGCACGCAGATCGATTGGGACAGTGGGCAGGTGGCGTTGGTCACCGAGCCGCGGGACTGGCCGGCGAACGGGCATCCGCGCCGTGCCGCGGTGTCGTCGTTCGGTATCAGTGGGACGAACGCGCATCTGATCCTGGAGCAGGCGCCGGTGGAGGCGACCGTGCCGGTGCCGGAACGAGTTGTGCCGCCGTTGATCCCGTGGGTGGTCTCGGCGAAGAGCCGGGACGCCCTGATCGGGCAGGCGCGGCGCCTGGCGCAGCAGGTTGAGCGAGAACCGGAGCTCGATCCCACCGATATCGGTCTGTCGCTGGTGAATTCGCGGACTCGTTATCCGCATCGTGCGGTGGTGCTCGGGCACAGTCGCGACGAGCTGGTGGCCGGGCTGGCGAATCTGGTGGCAGGTCAGGATGTTCCCGGTGTGGTGGTGGGCGCCGGTGCGGTCAAGGGCAAGACCGTCTTCGTGTTCTCGGGGCAGGGATCGCAGCGGCCGGAGATGGGACGCGAGCTCTACGACGCCTTCCCGGTGTATCGGGCGAAGTTCGACGAGATCTGTGCGCTGTTCGAGCCGTGGCTGGAGCGGTCGCTGCGCGCGGTGGTCTTCGCCGCCGCCGACAGTGACGATGCGGCGCTGCTCGATCGGACCGATTTCACGCAGGCCGGGCTGTTCGCCGTCGAGCTGGCGCTGTTCGAGCTGCTGCGCTCCTGGGGCGTGAAACCCGATGTAGTGCTGGGGCATTCGATCGGTGAGCTCGCCGCGGCCTGTGCGGCCGGTGTGTGGTCGTTGCCCGACGCGGTGCGGCTGGTGGCCGCGCGGGGCACGTTGATGGCGGCGCTACCCCCGGGTGGTGCGATGATCTCGCTCGCCGCCGGCGAGGAGGTCGTCGCGCCGTTGCTGTCCGGACGGGACGGCCAGGTGGGTATCGCGGCGGTGAATTCTCCTGATTCCGTGGTGATTTCCGGGGTCGAGGCGGTTGTCGAGGAGGTCGCCGCGGGGTTGGTGGCCGACGGGGTCAAGGCCACGCGGCTGCGCGTGAGTCATGCGTTCCACTCGCCGTTGATGGCGCCGATGCTCGCTGAATTCGATGCTGTTTGCGCCGAACTGACTTATGACGAGGCGACGTTGCCGTTGGTGTCGAATGTGACCGGCCGTTTCGCGACGCCCGCTGAATTGCGCGATCCCGAGTACTGGGTTCGACACGTCAGTGCCCCGGTTCGTTTCGCCGATGGTGTCGCGAGCGCTGCTGAATACGCCAGGGCCGGTGCGACTTTGCTCGAAATCGGACCGTCCGCTGGGTTGACCGGCTTGGTCACCGAAAGTCTGGCCGAGGACGACGAGGCGGACTTCGTCGCCGTCCCGGTCTTGCGTGCCCAGCGTCCGGAGCCTGTCGCGCTGCTGAGCGCGGTCGCCGTGGCGCACGGCCGCGGCACGTCCGTCGATTGGGCCGAGTTGTTCGCCGGAACTGGTGCGCAGATCATCGAATTGCCCACGTACGCCTTCGATCACAAGAACTACTGGGTCACCAGCGGAACCGGTTCGAGCGATCCGCGGCAGCTCGGTTTAGGGGCGGTGGAGCATCCGTTGCTGGGTGCGATGGTCGGTGTGGCCGACGGTGGCGGGGCATTGCTGTCGGGGCGGCTGTCGTTGTCGTCGCACGCATGGCTGGCCGATCACACGGTCGGCGGGCAGGTTCTGTTGCCGGGGGCGGTGTTTGTCGAGTTGGCCTTGTTCGCGGCGAGGGTCGTGGAGGCGTCGCGGGTCGCTGAGCTGGTGTTGTCCTCGCCGCTGGTGCTGGCTGAGCGGGACGCGGTTCAGATACAGGTCCGGGTGACCGAGGGCGAGCTGCTGGGGGAGTGGCGGATCGGGGTCTACGCTCGGGCCGAGGGTTCGGGAGACGCGGAGTGGACGAATCACGCGTCGGGGGTGCTGGACTCGGCCGCGGTGCCGTCCGACGTCGGCGCGGACATGCGCGTGTGGCCGCCGGTCGGCGCGGTGCCGATCGAGGCGGGGGATGTGTATGCGTCGTTCGCCGCGGGCGGGTACGAGTACGGACCGGCGTTCCAGGGGGTGAAGTCGGTGTGGCGGCACGGGGCGGAATTGTTCGGCGAGGTGGTGCTGCCGGAGAGCGCGGCCGGCGACGCCGGACGGTTCGGGTTGCATCCGGCGCTGTTGGATGCGGCACTGCAGGTGTCGCTGGTGGGGGACTTGGCGCTGGGTGGCGTGGGGCCGCTGCGGTTGCCGTTCGTGTGGGAGGGGGTGTCGTTGGCGGCGGTGGGCGCGTCGGTCGTGCGGGTGCGGTTGGCGTACACGGGCGATCGGATGGAGGTGGTGCTGGTCGATCCGGCCGGCGGTCTCGTCGCGCATGTCGAATCGCTGGCCCTGCGCGATGTTTCGGCCGATGCGCTGGTCGGCTCCGCCGCGTCGAGCACCGACGCGCTGTTCGAATTGCACTGGGACGCCGCACCGCAGGCCGAGATCGCGGCCGGCGGTGAATGGAGTGCGCTCGCGGATCCGGCGGCGAGCGACGGTCGACCGTGGGAGTTGGAGCGCTGGAGCGATTCCGGCCGCGATGCCATCGTGCTCACCTGTCCCCCCGGCGACCCGGCCGCCGATCCGCAGGCGGGCGTGATCGGTGTGCTGGAACGCGTGCAGTCACTGTTGGCCGAACCTGACTTCGCGGCAGCAACTCTGGTGGTCGTCACTCACGGTGGTGTCGCGGTCGACGGTGGCGCAGACATCGATCCGGGCCAGGCCGCGATCTGGGGTCTGCTGCGAAGCGCGCAGAGCGAGCACGAGGATCGAATCATCTTGCTGGACCTGGATTCTCGCGCCGAGCCGGCGATCGAAGAACGACGGTCGGCGGTAGCGGCGGTACTGGCGGCGGGCGAAGCGCAGGCGGCGGTGCGCCGCGGTGCGATCTTCGTGCCGTTGCTGGCGCGGGCGGGCGCGGATACGACGACGGGGGCTTACCTCGCCGATACGGGGTCCGCGTGGCAGTTGGGTGTATTGGATAAGGGCACGCTCAACGGCGACAATATGGTGCTCGCGCCTGCCGACGACACGACGGAATTGGCCCCGGGGCAGGTGCGCGTCGCGGTACGCGCGGCCGGAATGAACTTCCGCGATGTGCTGATCACGCTGGGCATGTATCCCATCGAAGGCGCGCCGGTCGGCGGCGAAGGCGCCGGCGTCGTGTCGGCTGTCGGTCCCGGCGTCACGCGATTCGAACCCGGCGATCGGGTGATGGGTTTGTTCGCCGGTGTCGGATCGAGCGTCGTCGCCGATCAGTCGGGGGTCGTGCCGATCCCGCCGGGCTGGAGTTTCGAGCAGGCCGCGGCGGTGCCGATCGTATTCGCGACGGCGTATCACGCGCTGGTCGATCTGGCGGGGCTGCAATCCGGCGAGCGCGTGCTGATTCATGCGGGGACCGGTGGTGTCGGCCTGGCGGCGATTCAATTGGCGCGGCATTTGGGGGCCGAATTGTTCGTGACGGCCTCGGAGCCGAAATGGCCGGTATTGCGTGAGCTCGGCTTCGGCGAAGAGCGGATCGGGAATTCGCGGACCCTGGACTTCGAGCAGAAGTTCTTGGCCCAGACCGGGGACCAAGGCGTGGACGTGGTGCTGGATTCACTGGCCGGTGAGTTCGTGGACGCGTCCCTGCGATTGCTACCGCGCGGTGGCCGATTCCTGGAGATGGGCCTGACCGACCTGCGTGATCCGGCACAGATCGCGGCGGCCTATCCAGGCGTGCGTTATGCGGCGTTCCAGCTGATGGAGCTGCCCGCGCAGCACTTGCAGAAGATCCTGAGCGAACTGTTCGACCTGTTCGAAGCCGGAGTGCTGCAACCACTTCCGGTGACGCAATGGGACGTACGGCGCGCGCCGGAGGCGTTCCGGTATCTGTCGCAGGCGCGGCACATCGGCAAGAACGTGCTGACGGTGCCGCGGCAACCGGACCGCACCGGCACCGTATTGATCACCGGCGGCACCGGCGGATTGGGCGCGGTGGTGGCGCGGCACCTGGTCGCTCGCCATGGGGTCGAACATCTGGTGCTCGCCTCACGGCGTGGTCCAGCCGCTGAGGGCGCGACAGAGTTGGTCGCTGAACTGCGCGAAGCCGGTGCGAGCGCGGAAGTGGTTGCGTGCGATGTATCCGACGGTGATGCAGTGCGCGCGTTGGTATCCGGTATCGATCCGCGTCATCCGTTGACCGGAATCGTGCATGCGGCAGGCGTGCTCGACGACGGTCTGTTCACCGACCTGAATCCCGAGCGAGTAGGAAAAGTGTTCGCGCCCAAGGCGAATGCCGCCTGGAACCTGCATGCGGCGGCGAAAGACCTTCCGCTGTCGATGTTCGTGCTGTTCTCCTCGATCGCCGGGACGGTCGGTTCACCGGGACAGTCGAATTACGCTGCGGCGAACGCGTTCTTGGATGCGCTCGCGCTCTACCGGCAGCGGCGCGGTCTGGCGGCAACCTCCATCGCCTGGGGACTGTGGGAGCAGGCGACCGGGATGACCGCGTCGTTGACCGACATCGATCGCGGGCGATTGCGCGCCGGTGGATACCTGCCGATCGCCACCGACGACGGCATGGCAATGCTGGATGCGGCGCTGAGCACCGGACAGCGATCGGTCGTCGCGTCGCGGATCGATATCTCTGCCTTGCAGAAGGCGGAAACGGTGCCGCCGATGCTGCGCGGTGTGGTGCGGCGGATGCGCAAGGCCGCGGATGCGGGGCAGGCCTCGGGCCTGGTCGCCAGCCTGGTCGGATTGGGCGCGGCCGAACAGAGCCGGATTCTGTTGGATCTGGTGCGCTCGCACGCCGCCGCGGTGCTGGGCCATGCCTCCGCGGAGGCGGTCGGTGCCGATGACGTGTTCAAGGACCTGGGTTTCGATTCGCTGGGCGCGGTGGAGTTCCGGAACCGATTGAAGAACGCGACCGGGTTGAAGTTGCCGACGACGGTGGTGTTCGACTACCCGACCGCAGCGGCGCTGGCCGGGTATATCGCCGCCGAGATCGTTCCGGTCGAGAACGTCGTGGACCGGATCGTTGCCCAGGTGGATGCGCTGTCGGGGGTGTGCGACGGGATCGAGCTGGATCGGTCGGATGTCGCCGCCGTCACCGAGCGGCTGACCGAGATCATCCGAAGTTTGCAGGGCAGTGGTGGTTCGGGTCTCGACCTGGACGCGGCCGACGACGACGAGATCTTCGACTTCATCGACCAGGCGCGTCCCACCGGCTACGTGTGACGCACCGCAGGGACGGCTCGGCGCTGACGCCGTCCCGATTTCGGCAAGACACTATCGATATCGAGGGATCTCATGCTACGAACCGATCTCATCCGTCCAGTGCCGGACATACTGCGGGACAACGCGATCCGATTCGGCGACAAGGCCGCCTTCACCGATCTCCGGCGGTCGGTCGGCTACGCGGAGCTGGAGCAGCGCACCCGTCGGCTCGCGGGCAATCTCGGCTGCCGGCGCGGCGACCGGGTCGTGCTGATGCTCGGCAACAGCGTCGAGATGGCCGAGGGATATCTGGGTGTCGCGCGAGCGGCGGCGATAGGTGTGCCGGTGAACCCCTACTGCTCCGATGCCGAGCTCGACCACATCCTGCTCGACAGCGGAGCGAATGTGCTGATGGCGCAGGCGAGTTCGGTAGCCAGGCGGCGTGAGTTGCTGGCCCGGCATCCCGATCTGCGCCTTGTGGTCGCGGGTGACCCGGGCGGAACCGAGCGTGCCTTCGAAGAGTTGGCAACTACGGAACCGGCTATTGCCGCACGGGACGACCTCGGTGTCGACGACGTCGGCTGGATCCTCTACACCTCCGGAACCACCGGGCAGCCCAAGGGCGTGGTCACCACGCTGACCAAGGCGCTGTGGGGCACGGTCGCCGGTTACGTACCCGGTTTCGGGATGAGCGCCGACGATCGGCTGCTGTGGCCGATGCCGTTGTCGCACTGCCTCGGTCATCATCTCGGCGTGCTCGGCGTGGCCGCCGTCGGCGCCGGCACGCTGCTGATCGACGGTTTCGCCGCCGGGCCGCTGCTGGCCGCGCTCGGCGGCATGCGGCCGACCGTGCTGGTCGGCGTGCCCACGCTGTTCCAGCAGCTGGTCCGGGTGGACGCCGAGGCGATCCCCACGCATACGTTGCGGGCGTGCTGGTTCGGCGGCGCACCGGGCTCCGGCGAGCTCGGCCGGGCGGTCGAAGCGACGCTGGGTGTGCCGCTGCTGAATACCTATGGTGCGAGCGAGGCGACCGGGGCGATCACCGTCAATCCGCCGTCCGACCGCAACACCCCGGCCTCGGCCGGACCGCCGATCCTGGGGGTGAACACCCGGATCGTGGATCCCGGAACGGGTTTCGATGTGCCGGCCGGTGCCGAGGGCGAACTGTGGGTGGCCGGTCCCGGTGTGATGGTCGGCTACTACAACCGGCCCGATCTGACCGCCGAGGTGCTGCGCGGGGAGTGGTTGCGCACCGGTGATCTCGCGCGCCGCGACGCACTGGGATTCCTCGACATCACCGGCCGGATCAAGGAACTCATCATCCGGGGCGGCGAGAACATCCACCCGGTCGAGATCGAGAACGTGGTCAAACGTGTTGCGGGCGTGCAGGATGCGGCGGTCTGTGGAAAGCCGCACGACACGCTCGGTGAGGTGCCGATCGCCCTCGTGGTGCCCGATCCCGGCGGGTTCGAGGTCGCGGCGTTGTTCGCCGAATGCCGAAAGAGCCTCGAGCACAGCAAGGTTCCGTTCGAGGTGTACGAGATCGACGCGGTGCCACGGACCATGTCGGGGAAGATCCTCCGGCGTGAGCTGCCGGTGCTGGCGAGCCGGCTGCTGGGCAGCATCGAGGCCGAGTCCGCGGGCCAGGCCGGTGAGTGGGCGCAGCCCGATGCCGCCATCCGCGCCGAGCTGGCCGCCCGGCTCGCGACCCTGTCACCCGCCGACGGTGTTGCCCTGCTGTGTGACCGGATCTTCGAATCGGTGGCGTCGATCATCGGTGACACCCATCGAGAGGTCGACGGCACCTTCACCGACTGGGGGATCACCTCGGTGGGTGCGGTGGGATTGCGCAACCACCTCGTCACCGGCACGGGGTTGGATATAACGGCCACAGCCGTATTCGACTACCCCACACCGGAAATACTCGCTGGGCATCTGCGTTCCTGGCTACTCGGCGAGTATCAGCCCGCGCCGCTGCCGACCGCCCAGCCCGCCGAGGACTTCGCCCGGCGCATCGCGGAGATCGAGTCCATGGATCCGGCCGAGCTGGTCCGGCTGGCTTCGGTCGGCGCGCAGGCGGTTCCCGAGGCGGGCGACGACGGCGAGAGTGACGGCGAACAGTGACGACAACCGAGAAGCTGGTCGAGGCGCTGCGCAGTTCGCTGCTGGAGCAGGAACGACTACGGCAGGTAAACGCCGAAACCACGGCCGCACTGACGGAACCGATCGCCATCATCGCGATGGGCTGCCGCTATCCGGCCGATGTCCGCACGCCCGAACAGCTTTGGGACCTGGTGGCGGCGGGCGTGGACGCGACGTCGGAGTTTCCGGTCGACCGGGGCTGGGATCTGGCGACCCTGTTCGACAGCGAACCAGGGCAACCGGGAAAGAGTTACGTACGCCGGGGTGGATTCCTGCATGACGCGGCCGAATTCGACGCCGCGTTCTTCGGAATCTCGCCGCGCGAGGCGGCGATCTTGGATCCGCAGCAGCGGTTGCTGCTCGAGGTGTCGTGGGAGACCGTCGAGCGCGCGGGCATCGACCCGATGTCGTTGCGGGGCAGCGATACCGGTGTCTTCGCCGGGGTGATGTATCACGAGTACGGCACGGACGTGGTGGGCTCGGCGGGATCGATCGTCTCGGGCCGGCTCGCCTATACCCTCGGCCTGGAGGGGCCAGCGATCACGGTGGACACCGCGTGCTCGTCCTCGCTGGTGGCGGTGCATCTGGCCGCGCATTCGCTGCGGATGCGGGAATGCGGGCTGGCGGTCGCCGGCGGGGTGGCGGTGATGACCGCGCCGACGTCGTTCGTGGAGTTCTCCAAGCAGCGCGGGCTGGCCCCGGACGGGCGCTGCAAGGCGTTCGCCGCCGCGGCGGACGGGGTGGGGTGGTCCGAGGGTGTCGGCGTGCTGCTGCTGGAACGGCTCTCCGACGCCCGGCGCAATGGGCATACCGTGCTCGCGCTGGTGCGCGGCTCGGCGGTCAATCAGGACGGGGCGAGCAACGGGCTGACCGCGCCCAACGGGCCGGCGCAGCAGCGGGTCATCCGGCAGGCGTTGGCGAATGCGCGGGTGGGAGCCGATGAGGTCGACGTCGTCGAGGCGCACGGGACCGGGACGACACTGGGTGACCCGATCGAGGCGTCGGCGCTGCTGGCGACCTACGGATCGGCGCGGGCGGCCGGGGAACCGCTGTGGCTGGGGTCGGTGAAATCGAATATCGGCCATACCCAGGCGGCCGCAGGGGTGGCGGGCGTGATCAAAATGGTGGAGGCGATGCGTCGGGGGACGATACCGCCGACCCTGCACGTCGATGCGCCGAGTCCGCATGTGAACTGGTCAACCGGTGGAGTGGAACTGGCAACGCGGACGCGTGCGTGGCCGCACCACGATCGTCCGTGCCGGGCCGCGGTGTCGTCGTTCGGTATCAGCGGGACGAACGCGCACGTGATCTTGGAGCAGGCACCGGTCACCGAGTCCGTGGGAGTGCTTGAACGGGTTGCGCCGCCGGTCATTCCGTGGGTTCTCTCGGCCAAGTCGGTTGAATCCCTCGCGGGGCAGGCGCAACGGTTGCAGGAGCTGGTGCAAGCGGAGCCGAGCCCGGATCCGGTCGATATCGGGTTCTCGCTGGTGACCTCGCGATCGTCGTTCGCGCAGCGTGCCGTGGTGCTCGGGGATACCCGGGAATCGCTGGCCGCCGGGATCGCCGAGATCGCCGCCTGGGAAGCCCCGAATATCGTGCGGGGTCGCGCGGATGTGCGCGGCAAGGCGGTCTTTCTCTTTCCGGGGCAGGGGTCGCAGTGGGCCGGGATGGCGGCCGAGCTGCTCGAAACGTCGCCGGTCTTTGCCGAGCAGATCGGCCGGTGCTCCGCGGCATTGGCGGAATTCACCGACTGGTCGCTGCTGGATCTGTTGCGCAGCAACGGTATCGAGGACAGTCCGGATGTGGTGCAGCCGGCGCTGTTCGCGGTCATGGTCGCGCTGGCCCAGCTGTGGCGCTCGATGGGGGTCGAGCCGGATGCCGTGATCGGGCATTCGCAGGGGGAGATTGCCGCCGCGTATGTCGCCGGGGTGCTGTCGCTGCGGGAGGCGACGCGGATCGTGGTGATCCGCAGCCGCGCGGTGTGCGCGATCGCCGGTCGCGGCGGGATGGTTTCGGTGCTTCGTCCGTTCGCCGAGGTCGAAGCGGCGGTGGCAGCCCGTTGGGCGGGGAAGCTCTCCATCGCGGTGGTCAACGGGCCGACCTCGACGGTGGTGTCCGGGAGTAATGCCGCGCTGGACGAACTGCTGGCGCACTGCGCGGCGACGGGGATCGGTGCGCGGCGGGTGGCGGTCGACTATGCGGCGCATTCCGTGCAGATCGAGCCGTTGCGGGCGGAGATCCTGCGTGAGCTGGGTGCGGTGGCCTCGCGCTCCGGTGACATCGCCGTCATCTCCTCCGTTACCGGTGAGGTGCTCGACGGTGCGGCGATGGATGCCGAGTACTGGTACCGGAATCTCTCCGACACAGTGCATTTCGCGAGCGCCGTGCACACTGCCTACGAACTGCGGGGGCGCGGCTTCGTGGAGTGCAGTCCGCATCCGGTGCTAGGTGTCGATGTGCAGGAGTTTCTCGACGATACCGAGGATGCGGAGCGCAGCGTGGTGGTCGAATCGCTGCGGCGCGGCGACGGTGGGCTCGGACGATTCCTGACTTCCGTTGCGGCGGCGCATGTTCGGGGTATTCCGGTTGATTGGGCGCGGGTCTTCGCCGGTTCCGGAGCGGTGCGGGTCGACTTGCCGACGTATGCGTTCGAGCGCAAGCGCTACTGGCTGGAGACGACATCGGCGGTCGCCGTTTCCGGGCTCGGATTGGGGGCGGTGGAGCATCCGCTGCTGGGTGTGATGGTGGGGGTGGCCGATGGCGGTGGTGTTCTGCTGTCCGGTCGGTGGTCGTTGTCGTCGCACGCGTGGCTGGCCGACCATTCGGTGGACGGGCGGATTCTGGTGCCGGGGGCGGTGTTCGTGGAGTTGGCGTTGTTCGCCGCGGATGTGGTGGGCGCTTCGCGGGTGGGGGAGCTGGTGCTGTCTTCGCCGTTGGTGCTCGAGGAACAGGGTGGGGTTCAGATCCAGGTTCGGGTGACCGAGGGTGAGTCGTTGGGGGAGTGGCGGATCGGAGTGTTCTCCCGGGCCGAGGGGCTGGTGGAGGAATGGACTTGTCATGCGACGGGGGTTCTGGATTCGGTTGCTGTGCAATCGGATCAGGGCGCCGATCTGCGGGTGTGGCCGCCGGCGGGCGCGGTGCCGGTCGAGGTGGGAGACGTGTATGCGGCGTTGGCCGGTGCCGGATATGAGTACGGGCCGGTTTTCCGCGGGGTGAAGTCGGTGTGGCGGCGTGGGGGTGAGCTGTTCGGCGAAGTCGTGTTGCCGGAGGGTGGTGCCGGGGACGCGGGGCGGTTCGGGTTGCATCCGGCGTTGTTGGATGCGGCCCTGCATGTTTCGTTGGTGGGGGAGTTGGCATCCGGCGGTGTCGAGGTGCGGTTGCCGTTCGTGTGGGAGGGGGTGTCGTTGGCGGCGGTGGGTGCGTCGGTCGCGCGGGTGCGCGTGCTGCGCTCCGGTGACCGGATGGAGGTTGTATTGGTCGATCCAGCTGGGGAACTCGTCGCGCACGTCGAGTCGCTGGCCTTGCGCCCGCTCGCCGACGATGGCGTCGTCAGCCGGTCGCGCGGTCTCGCCGACCTGTACGGCATGACCTGGATTCCGCTGACCGGCAGCGTGATTCCAGAATCCGGCGACCCCTGGGACGCCATCGACACCGGCGTCGGCTGGCTGCTCGAGCGGTCTGTCGGTAATCCCGGGATCCTTGCCTTGACCTGTCCAGCGGGTGGCGGGCCCGATCGGCGAGGTCATGTGGTTCGAGCGGGAATCGTAGATCGGACGCACCGGCTGGTGCGTGAAGCCTTCGAGCTTGTCGGGAAGATGCTCTCGGACAGGCAATTCAGTTCTGCGACCGTGGTCGTCGTCACGCGCGATGCGGTGGCGATCGACGGCGGCGCGGATATCGATCCGGCGAGCGCTGCCGTCTGGGGTCTATTGCGTAGCGCGCAGAACGAGAATCCCGGTCACATAGCGCTGCTCGATCTCGATGCGGTGTCCGACTATCGCGCGGCTGCTCTCGCATTGGCCGAGTCCGGCGAGCAGCAGGCCGTTGTACGCCGGGGAATTCTCCAAGTTCCGCGGCTGTCCCGCGTCGGCGCGGATACCGTCGGCAACGGGGACCTGGCGACATCCGGAGAATCGTGGAAGCTGACCATGTTGGGTACCGGCGCTCTGCACGGTGACAACCTGGTGCTCGAATCGGCCGATCCGGATATCGAATTGGCCGCCGACGAGGTGCGGGTGACGGTGCGCGCGGTCGGGATGAACTTCCGGGACGTGATCATCGCCTTGAATATGTATCCGCGGGCGGGCGTCGCGGTCGGTGGCGAAGGCGCCGGAGTTGTCTCGGCTGTGGGTGCGGGGGTGACGCGGTTTGCGCCCGGCGATCGAGTGATGGGTCTGATCCCTGGGGCGGCGTCGTCCGTGATCGCTGATCAGTCGGCGTTGGTCGGGATTCCGTCGGGCTGGAGTTTCGAGCAGGCCGCTGCGGTGCCGGTGGTGTTCGCGACGGCGTATTACGCGCTGGTCGATCTGGCGGGGTTGCAATCGGGCGAGCGGCTGTTGGTTCATACGGCGACCGGTGGGGTGGGTTTGGCGGCTATTCAGTTGGCGCGGCATTTGGGCGCTGAGTTGTTTGTGACGGCGTCGGAGCCGAAATGGCCGGTCTTGCGTGAACTCGGCTTCGAGGAAGCGCGGATCGGGAATTCGCGGACGCTGGATTTCGAGGCGAAGTTCCTGGCTCAGACCGAGGGCGAGGGTGTCGATGTGGTGCTGGACTCGCTGGCCGGTGAGTTCGTCGACGCATCGCTTCGACTGTTGCCGCGGGGTGGTCATTTCCTGGAGATGGGCGCGAACAACCTCCGTGATCCGGAGGAGACCGCGGCCGCGTATCCGGGAGTGCGGTATCAGGCCTTCGATTTGGCCGATCTGTCCGCGCAACATTTGCAGAGGATCCTGAGTGAGCTGTTCGCGCTGTTCGAAGCGGGTGTGCTGCAACCACTTCCGGTGACGCAGTGGGATGTGCGGCGGACGCCCGAAGTGCTTCGGTTCCTGTCGCAGGCGCGGCATATCGGCAAGAACGTGCTGACGATTCCGCGGTCGCTGGACCGTGCCGGGACCGTGCTGATCACCGGTGGCGCCGGTGGTTTGGGCGCGGTGGTGGCACGGCATCTGGTTGCTCGTCATGGTGTCGGGCAGCTGGTGCTTGCCTCGCGCCGTGGCCCTTCTGCCGAAGGTGCCGCGGAGTTGGTGGCAGAACTGCGCGAAGCCGGGGCCTCGGTCGAGGTGGTGGCCTGTGACGTGACCGACGGGGATGCGGTGCGCGCGTTGGTGTCCGGTATCGATCCAGGCCATCCGCTGACCGGAGTCGTGCATGCGGCGGGGGCACTCGACGACGGCTTGTTCACCGACCTCACCGCCGATCGAATCGGGAAAGTGCTGGCGCCGAAGGTGGATGCGGCGTGGCATCTGCACGAAGCGGTGAAAGACCTTCCGCTGTCGATGTTTGTGCTGTTCTCCTCGGTCGCGGGGGTGCTCGGCTCGCTCGGGCAATCGAATTACGCTGCGGCGAACGCGTTCTTGGACGCGTTGGCGGTGGATCGACGTCGGCAGGGGATGGCGGCGACGTCGATCGCGTGGGGACTGTGGGCGCAGGCGACCGAGATGACGGCGTCGTTGACGAATGCGGATCGGGGGCGGTTGGCAGCGGGCGGGTTTGTGCCGATCGCGACCGGCGACGGTATGGCGATGCTGGATGCCGCGGTGGGGTCCGGTCAGGGGTGTGTCGTGGCTTCGCGGATCGATATGGCCGTGTTGCAGAAGGTGGACACGGTGTCGCCGATGTTGCGCGGCATGGTGCGGCGGGTTCGCAAAGCGGCGGACACGGGGAGGGGGCAGGCCTCGGGATTGGTAGCGAGTTTGACCGGTCTGAGTCCCGCTGAGCAGGGCCGGATCGTGCTGGATGTGGTGCGCTCGCATGCGGCGGCCGTATTGGGCCATGCCTCGGTCGAGGCGGTGGGTGCCGATGATGTGTTCAAGGACTTGGGTTTCGACTCGCTGGGGGCGGTGGAGTTCCGGAACCGGTTGAAGCACGCCACCGGTGTGAAGCTGCCGACGACGGTGGTGTTCGACTATCCGTCGCCGGCGTCGCTGGCGGGGTTCATCGCCGCCGAGATCGTTCCCGCCGAGGATGTCGTGGGGCGGATCGTGGCTCAGGTCGATGCGTTGTCGGGGGCCTGCGACGGCGCGGAGTTGGATCGGTCCGACGTCGCCGCCGTCACCGAGCGGCTCACCGAGATCATTCGAAGTTTGCAGGGCCGCAATGGTTCTGGCATCGACCTGGAGGCGGCCGAGGACGACGAGATCTTCGACTTCATCGACAGCGCGCCGACGGCGCACAAGTGACCGCATCTCAACGGGCCGGCGCGCCGAGCGTTCCGGTCCGACGAACGGAAAGGTACCGAAGCGTGATTTCGACCCGGACGCTGCGACCCACGTCCGATACGACGTTGTCGATGTTGATCTCGGCGCCGGCGAAACCCGTTGCCGTGGTGGTGGTTTTGCCCGCGATGGGTGTCGCCGCGAACTACTACAAGGACTTCACCGCGCAACTATCCGGGCACGATATCGCGGCGATCGTCGTGGATCTGCGCGGTCAGGGCGACAGCGTGCCCAAGAGCAGCCGCAGCGCGAACTGGGTGCACGCCGATCTGGTCGACGTGGATCTGCCCGCCGCGCTCGAACTGGGCGGACAGGAGTTCGCGGGGCTGCCGATCTTCCTCGTCGGGCACAGTTTTGGTGGGCATCTGGCGCTGCAACGTGCGGCGCGGGCACCGGAAGGTCTCACCGGTGTCGTGCTGATCGCCAGTGGTTCGGTGTGGTATCGGACCTACGACGGCCTGATCCGTACGCGAAACCTGGTGTTCGGGCAGTGGTTCGGGCTCATCGCCCGGACGCTGGGCTATTTCCCCGGTGACCGTTTGGGCTTCGGCGGCCGGCAAGCGGCGGGTGTGATGACCACCTGGGCGCGCCAGGTCCGCAGCGGCATCATGACCGACGACGGGATCGCCACGGGCAATGGTGTTTTCGGCTTCGCGCTACCCCTGCTGACGGTGCGCATCGAGCGCGACGATCTGGCGACCGAGGCCGGTGTGCGCAGCTTGGCCGAGGCCGCACCGGATGCGCCACACACGGACTGGATCTACACCTCGGCCGAGGCGGGTGGCCGGCTGGACCACTTCCGCTGGACCAAGCACAGCGGTCCGCTGGCCGCACGGCTGCGGTCGTGGATGAACACCATCGTTCCCGGCATCGAATCCGCTCCGGGGACAACGCTATCGGAAAGGAACTCTTGATGAGCGCCGAAATCGGACCGCGGACGGCGCTTGTCGTCGGCGGCGGCTGGTCGGGTATCGCCGCCGCCTGGTACCTGCACCGCAGTGGAGCGGCCGTCACCCTGCTCGACGAACAGGCAACGCTCGGTGGCAGGTCCAGCACGGTGCACCTCGGTGATCGCCGGATCACCCTGGGCGGCAAGAACATCGGCAGTAAGTACGAGGAGTTCAGGACCTTCGTCGCGGAGATGAAGGGTGGGGAGTTCGAACACTTCGGGATCAATTCCTCGCGCGTGGTGAACGGGCGCGTGGTCACCCTCGACGGCAAATCGCCGGTCGCGGGGATGCTCGAGGTCGCGCGGCGGGCCGGTCCGTTCGACATCTACCGGTTCCTGCGGTTGGTCGGCTACGTGCGCGGCGACGACGCCAACCGGTTCGTGCGTGGCCCGCAGTTCGTCCAGCTCAGCAAACGGCGGGGTGATCCGGCCCTGGACGGCTACTTCGGCCGCAACCTGCTGGACGCGCTCATCCGGCCGATGACGGTGCGGATGAACGGCGCCGAACCCGACGAGATCCATCTCGCGGACTTCGGCGCCAATCTCGGCATGCTGCTGGACCGGTTCGATCAGCTCACCGACGGGATGGAACCGACGTACCGCCGGTTCAGCTCGACGGTCACCGTCGAAAACGGAACCAAGGCAATCGGATTGCTGACCGAAGACGGTCGGGTCACCGGAGTGGACGCGATCGACGCGGCCGGACAGCCGCAGTCCTACGCGGCCGACCTCGTGGTGATCGCGATCCCGGCACCTGCGGCCGCGGAATTGCTTCGCGCCGAATTATCCGCTGTCGCTGACGAACTGGCGTGCATCCGATACAACCCGGCGACTGTGGTGGTCACCGCATATGACCGCCCGGTGTTCGGCCCGGTCGCCCGATCGCTGGTCTTCGAGCCCGACAGCGCCGTCAGCAATGCCGGCGCGTACGGCGTCGACGACCGGCACATCGTCCGCTACACGTTCAGCGGCCGCGCCGCCCGCCCATATCTGACCGAGGACTTCGACAAGCTGCGTATGCGAGCGGAAGCCCAACTGTCGCCGCACTTCCCGGCGTTCGACGAGTCGAAAGCGGTCGCACAGGTGGGCAGGCATTGGGAGCACGCGTTCTGCGCCTACAGCCACCGGCATGCCGACCGAGTCGCCCGCATCGACGCCGCGGCGGGTGCGGCCGGGTTGGTTCTTGTCGGTGACTATCGCCGGGGTACCTCGATCGAGGCATGTTTCCGGGGTGCCAAGGAACAGGTGGAGGCCGTCACCGGGACTAGGTGACTCCCGGAAAAGAGTTGGACTGCGGGGCTGGTTCTGGTCAGGATGCGGGGGAGGTCCGTATCCGGCGGGAGGAATGTTGGCAGAGGTGTTTCTGGAGACCGAGCGGCTCGTGCTGCGCAGATTCACCGAAGCCGACGTCGACAACCTGGTCTGGTTGGACAGCGATCCAGCGGTGATGCGCTATTTGACCGGTGAACCCACACCCCGCGCGGAGATCGAGCGTGAGGTGCTGCCGAGGATTCTTCGCGGCTATGGCCAAGGGCCGGTGGGCCGATGGGCCGCCATCGACCGGGCTACCGGAAAGTTCGTGGGCTGGTTCGGTCTTCAGCCTGCGGAGGACGGCAGCGCCCGGGACGTGGAACTCGGGTATCGATTGGCGGCGTCGACTTGGGGCCGGGGATACGCGACCGAAGGCGCAAAGGCGCTGATCGCCAAGGGATTCACCGAGCTCGGTGTCGAGCGAGTGTGGGCTCAGACCATGGCGGTCAATCTCGCCTCCCGCCGGGTGATGGTGAAAGCCGGCCTGCGTTATGTCCGAACCTTCCGCCTTCAGTTCGACGACCCGCTACCCGGAACCGAGCGGGGTGAAGTCGAATATGAACTGCGACAGGCGGATTGGCGTGATCAGCGACAGCGCGATGGAGGTGGATCCGGCCTAATTGCCGGATGATCACGCTGTGGGGTCGTTGAACGGCCCGCCGGCCACTCCTTCGGCGTCGTCGGTCGCGTTGGATTGCCGGGCGCGGTGCAGGAGGGCGGGATCGTGGGCGTTGACGAGCAGCAGGTCGGAGGTCGGGGCGGCCCAGAGTTCGGCGAGGCGTCCGTGATTGGCGCGGACGGCTGTCATGTTGTGGGCGACCAGGCGTTCCATTGCGGTGAGTGCCCGGGGTACGTGGGTGGTGCCGTCGAGCTGCCCGTGGTGGTAGAAGGCGTCGCCGGCGTGCAGGATCCATCGGTTGCCCGCGTCGACGGCGTAGGCGGCGTGACCGCGGCTGTGTCCGGGTAGGGCGATCATGACCAGGCCGGGGGCGATATCGGTGAGTTCCTTTGCGGCGGTGAAGCCGCGCCAGGGTTCGCCGTCGCCGGGTGTGTGCAGAACGAAGGCCGGGTCGTGGTCGCGCTGTGTCGGCAGGTAGCGGCCCTTCTCGACGAAACCACTCGGATGGATCGCGGCTTCGGCCTCGTCGGCGGTGAGATGGACTCTGGCCCAGGGGAAGTCGGCGAGTCCGCCGCTGTGGTCGGCGTCGAAGTGGGTGAGCACGATGTCGCGGACGTCGCGCGGGTCGAAGCCGAGGCGTTCGATCTGCCGGATAGCGGTTTCGTTCTCGTCGAACAGGGGGCGGACGAAGAAGCGGCTCGGCCCGAACCGTGGTCCCGGGGCGGCGACGTCGCGCAAGCCTAATCCGCTGTCTACCAACGCAAGTCCGGTGTCGGTTTCCAGCAGCAGGACGTGGCAGACCAGCCCCTCGGGGGTGCCCAGCGGGCGCATGGTGCCGCAGTTGAGGTGATGAATCTTCATCCGGGGTCACTCATCGAGGTTCGGCGGAGTGGTGGTGAGCAGGCGCGGATCCGGTGCGGTGCCGGTGGTGGCGACGGCTCCGGCGAGGGCCCGGGCGAGGGTGAGCAGGTCGCGGGGGTTGCGCTTGTCCAGCCCGCCGAGCAGCTGCTTCAGCACGGTGAGCTGGTCGAAGTAGATGCGTTCGACCGCCAGGTTCTCCTGCTCGTCGAACACGAAGTAGGCCGTCATCCTGGTCCGGTGCGCCGAGCCGGTCGGCGGGATCTTTCCCAGTGGACCCGAATGCGTTCCGAGGAGCCAGAACTCGACGATCACCGCGTCGTGGCTGTGGCGCAGCGCGATGATCTCGTGGTCCTGGTCGGGGAAGGCGCGGCGGGTGTCGTGATAGTAGCCGCGGACCTCGTCGTTGCCGTCGTGCACGACCATCGGGGCGATCAGCTCGTAATGCGGGTGCGGGAACGTGGACAGCGTCGCGTCCCAGTCCTGGCGGACCTCGTCGTGGAAGTGGTCGAGGACGAGCTTCTCTCGTGCGCGCAGGACGTCTTCGGGCGGCAGGGTGAATCGTGTGGACATCGGTGTCTCCTGGAAACGCGTGGACTCAATATCCACAGCGTGGGTTTTACGTGCCGCCACCATATACCCACGATGTGGATTTAATCAACGGTTTGCGGCAGGATGACCCCATGACCAGCAACGTCCCCGCCGCGCGCCGCGGACGACCCCCGAAAGGCGCCGGCCAGCTGACCCGGGCGGGGATCGTCGACGCAACCCTCGCGGTCATCGACGGCGAGGGTGTCGGCGCGGTGGGCATGCGTGCCGTTGCTCGGGTGCTCGGAGTCGATCCGAAGAGCCTGTACAACCACGTCGACGGCAAGGACGGCCTACTCGACGCCGTCGCCGAGCACCTCTTGGGCTCCATCGAATTACCTACGCGCAGTGGCGATCTCCGCGCCGACCTACGAGCCATCGCGGACGCCTTCCGCCAACGCGCCCTGCTACACCCGGCCGCCGCCGCACTGGTGCTCACCCGCCAACTGGGATCGGTCGAGGGCCTGGCGCCGACACAAGCCGTACTGGAAGTACTCCGCGCCGCAGGCTGCAACCCAGAACAAGCCGTCCACCTACTGCGCACCCTCCTCGCAACCCTCGTCGGCACCCTCCTCCGCGAAGTCAACGCTACCCCCACTTACGGAACCACCGATCTCTCCGGAATCGCCGCCCGCCGAACAACATTGGAACAATCCGCCTTACCCGCCGTCATCGAGGCCGCCCCCTACCTCGCGCGCTTCGACAGCCAGGCGGAATTCGACTACGCGATGGACCTGGCACTCGACGCGCTCGTCGCACGGATCGAGCGCTGACGAGACCGGGGCCTGTCGGCCCTACGAGATCGGCACCAAGTCGGTCGAATAGACGACACCCGAACTGCGCCGGGAAGGGTTGTATCGGTGGCACCGTGTGCTGTTCAGCCACGCGACCCGAGGAGGCTTCCGATGTCGAGTTTCCAAGCCCAAACCGCTGCCGGCGAACTCAGCGATGTTGTGCCGGTGCTCGAGCGACAGGGAATCGCAATGGGGGCGCTCAGGCAGGGCATGCGCGCAGGCTTCCGCTCGCGGCCGATGGCGATCGGTGACGATCCCGCATCGGCGGTTGCTGTTGAGCTCGGGACGTTCCCGATATGCCTGCGGGGCAAAGAGTTCCCGGACATTCGGTGACAAGGGGCAGGGTTGTGAACTCCATGAATTCAGTGCCACAGCGAGCTGTTCACCGGGACGATGTCGATATGGTGCTACGGCATTTTGCGGCGCTCGGCCTCGAGTGTCGCGAGGTTGAGCGTCGATGGGACCACATCGGCGGATTGATCGTCGACGCAGCGCTCCAACCTCGGACGAAGTACCAGAAGATTGTGCTTCCGCGGGTTCGGCGAGTGATCGCCGATTGGCCTGATGCTGATGCGTTGGAGGGCTTCATCCGCCGCTTGGACGCGCATGATCTCGCGGACTTCCTGTCCTGGAAGCGGACGTCACGGAAGCTCACCGTGATACGCGACCTCACCGCGACGTTGTCCGCGCTCGAGCTCCACACAGTGAGCGAACTCGGCGCTGCCTACGACGGGGCGGATCGTGAACGAGACACGCGCTGCGCTTTGCGGCAGATAAGGTTCGTCGGCCCGAAAACTGTTGACTACATAGCGATCCTGGCTGGGTCGTCCAATCATGTCGCGGTGGACACGCACATCATCGGATTCGTCCGCGATGCAGGTGTGCGCGCCGGTGACTACCAGGCTGTCGGTGGACTGATAAGGCAGGTTGCTGACGAACTGGGTTGCAGTGTGGGCGCACTCGACGCTGCGATCTGGAATCACATGAGCAAGCGGGGTATTCCCGGTAAGCTTCGCCGATGAGCTGGATGTGCCATCCTGCTGGCTAGAGCGGCGCATCGACGTCGGCAATGCCTTCTTCGCGGCGATGGCGGCCCTGGCAGTCCTGTGACGCAGCCACCCGCCCACTACGGTAGAGCCCGGTTACGACGACGGGATGGGTGGGTAATGCGGTTCGGGTTCATCTCGCATGTGGTCGGTGACGGCGACTCGGCGGGGGAGTTGCGGCGGGCCGTCGAGCTGGCGGTGTGCGCGGAGGAGTGCGGGTTCGACTCGTTCTGGGTGGCACAGCATCACTTCGGGGCGCAGCGGGCGCATTGCCCGTCGCCGCTGGTGTTGCTGGCGGCGATCGCGCAGCGGACGAGCCGGATCCGGCTGGGGACGGCGGTGGTGATCGGGTCCCTGGAGGATCCGATCCGACTGGCCGAGGACGCGGCGACCGTGGACGCGCTCAGCGGTGGGCGGCTCGAGCTCGGGCTCGGTGCGGGGGCGGACGCGCCGACTGCCGAACGGTTCGGCCGGGCACATGAGCAGCGGCACGAGCGGTTCCTCGACCACCTGCATCGGCTGCGCGAATTGCTCGGTCCGGCCAGCGATCTGGTGCCTGCGGCGCCCGGACTGCGGGAGCGGCTCTGGATCGGCACCGCGTCCGAATCGGGGTTCGACCTCGCCGCCGAACTAGACCTCGGCGTGCTCACCGGCCGGACCTCGTCCGCACAGGGACCGCGGGACGAGATCGCGGCCGAGCGAGTGGCGAAATACCGTGCGGCGCAACATGCTGCCGGTCGCACGCCACGCGTCGGGGTGTCCCGATCGGTGCTGTGCGCCGACACCGCCGCGGCCGCGTTCGAGCACATGCGACCGGGCATCGAACGCTGGGTCGCGACCGCGATCGACGCGGGCCGGTTCCCGCCCGGCTTCACCGCACGCGACTACGTCGACACCGGCCACGGCTATCTCGGCACCGGCGCCGAGGTCGAGGACGCGATCCGGCGCGACCTCGTGGTGCCCGGCGCGACTGAATTCCTGTGCAACGTACAACCTTCCGGACCTGCACCGGCAGCCATCAGCACGAGTCTGCGGCTGTTCGCCGACACGGTCATCGCGCGCTGGGCAGATCCGGTATCGGATCGATCCTGACCACCGTGTCGGCGAGGTCACCCAGCAGGCGTTCGGAGTGCGAGACAACGACGATGGCCATGCCGTCGTCGGCGAGTTCGCGCAGTATCTCGACGATCCGCGCGGACGAGGCCTCGTCGAGCGAGGCGGTCGGCTCGTCCGCCAGCAGCAGTCGGACGTCGCCCACCAGCGCCCGGGCGAGCGCCACGCGCTGGGCCTGACCGCCGGACAGCTCGCGCGGGTATCGCCCGGGATCGATATCGCCCAAACCCACTCGCGCCAAGGCGGTTCGGGCGACGGCCAGCGCGTCGGCCCGCCGCAGGCGGCTGCGCAGGCGCGGCTGCAACGGCTCGGTGATGCTGCGGTAGATCGGCCGACGCGGATCGAGACTGCCGACGGCGTTCTGGAACACGACGCCGACTTTTCCCGGTGGGGGCTTTCCGTCTTGGCCGTCCCAGACCAGGCGTCCGTCGGTGGGCTTTTCGACTCCGGCGAGCATCCGCAGCAGCGTGCTCTTTCCCGCCCCGGACGGTCCGGCGAGGCCGACGATCTCACCGCATCGAACGTCCAGATCGGTTGCCGCCAAACCTCCGCCGGACGGATACCGCTTTGCTACACCGTGCGCGCGCAGGATCGGCGCGGCGTCGGGCACCGGCTTACGCACCGGAACATGTTGCACGACAACCGGACTCGCCACACTCGATTCGACAACAGTGCCGTCCTCGACCAGATACACCCGGTCGGCGTACTTCTCGACCAGCCGCCGGTCGTGGCTGACGATCAGCAGCGCCGAATCGCCGGCGGTCAACGCGGCCATGACCCGGTGCGCATTGGCGTCGTCCAGCGCCGAGGTCGGTTCATCGGCCAGCACCAGCGCCGGGTCGAGCGCCCGCGCGGTGGTCACCGAACCGCGCTGCAACATGCCGCCGGACCACATGAACGGACGCTGGCGGATCCGAGTTTCCGGATCGGGCAGGTCGACGGCCGCCAGATCGGCGACGATCCGCCCGTCGGGCACCGGCCGCCGCACGTTGCGCCACGCCTGCGCGATGTTGGTGCGCACCGACATCAGCGGGTCCATCGCGGCGAACGGATCCTGGCTGACATAGCCGAGCACCGTCCCGCGCAACGCGCGAAAGTCGTTCCCAGACAGAGCGACACCGTCGACTAGCACCGTGCCGTCGACCCGCGCCGTGTGCCCGAGCATGCCGAGCAGCGCGCGGATGATGGTGGTCTTCCCGCTACCGCTCGGCCCGACCACCGCCACCGTCTCACCGCGCCGCACCGTGAGCGAGACGTCGCGCAGCACGGGAGCAGACCCGGCATAGGCGACGGTCAGCCCGCGGATCTCCGCGATCGGCGCGCTCATCGATGCCACTCCTTGTCGCTGCGGTCCCGCAATCCCTCGGCGAGCAGGTTCGCCGCGGCAGCCATCGCCAGAATCGCCACCGACGGCGCGATCAGCAACCACGGTGCGGCAGTGAGGAATCGGCGCGCGTCACCCATGATCGCGCCCAGTTCCGCCTCGGGCATCTGCACGCCGAGACCGAGAAACGACAACCCGGCCAGCGCGACCACGATGCCACCGAGCCGCAGCGTGGCCACGATCAGGAACGGCCCGAGCACCGCGGGCAGCAGGTGCCGCACCCCGATCGCGGGCCTGCTCACCCCGGCCACCCGCGCGGCGACCACATAGGGCCTCGTGCGCGCGGCCAAGGTCAGTGCGCGTGCGACCCTGGCGTCGGCCGCCCAGCTCGCGATCACCAGTGCCAGAAGAAGATTCACGTACCCGGGGCCGAGCAGACCGACCACCGCCAGCGCCAGCACCAGTCCTGGGATGGCCAGCACGACATCGATCACCCGGGAAACGGCCCGATCGAGCCGGCCACCGTAGAGCCCGGCACCCAGCCCGACGAGCAGACTGATCGTCGCCGAACCCGCCAGAACGAGGAACGCCGACAGCAGCGACAACCGCAATCCGTGCATCACCCGGGAGAACTGATCCCGGCCGTATTGGTCTGTGCCGAACCAGTATTCGGCATTCGGCGCGATCAGCTTGTCCGCGTAGTGCGGCTCGTTCGGCGGATACTGCGCCACCAACGGCCCGACCACCACCAGCAAGAGCAGCACACCGAGCAGCAGCGCTCCGGCGCGCACCGATCCGGGGAAACGAAGCCGGGAGATCATGCGTCCACCGCGATTCTGCGATCGATCACCGCGGACAACAGATCGGCGACGAGACTGGTGACCACGTAACTCGCCGTCGCGAACACGGTGAACGCCTGAATCACCGGGAGGTCCCGGGTTTTCACGGACTCCACCACATACGAACCGAGCCCCGGCCAGGTGAATACCGTCTCGACGACCGTCGCACCGCCGATCAGCACCGCGGTACCCACGGCGAGCGCATGCAGCGACGGCACCGCGCTGTTGGGCAGCCCGTGCCGCCACAGGATCCGCCACCGAGTAGCGCCACGCGCGCGCAGCACCTCGGCGGTCGGCGAATCCAGGAACGCAAGCAGATTCGCCCGCAACAGCCGCGACCAGGTATCGGATAACCCGACCGCCAGGCAGATGGCGGGCAGCCACACCTGCCGCCAGGTGCCGTCCAGTGCGGCCTTACCGAAACCCAGCCCGACGACGAACACCTGAATCAGCAACAGCGCCACCACGAATCCCGGCACCGCCGCGAATACCAAGGCCAGCCAACGGGTCCCGTGATCGGGCCAGCGCCGCGGATACCGGGCAGCGATCACCCCGAGCGCGACCGAGAACCCCAGCGCGAGCACCAGCGCCGCCGACGCCAAGGTCAGCGTCGCCGGTAACCGGTCGGCGAACTCACCGGACACCGGCCGCCCCGACGCGAACGACAACCCGAAATCACCGCGCAACACACCCCATATCCAGTGCGCGTACTGCGCGAGCACCGGCTGGTCCAGATGCAGGGTCTGCTCGAGCGCGCGGATCTGTTCGGGCGGCGGCTCCGGAACCCCTTGCGCGACCAGGATCATCCGGGCCGGATCACCCGGCGCCAACGGCATCAGGGCCCAGATCAGCACGCTGGCGCCCAGCAGCGTGAGCAGTGCCTCGACGACCCGGCGCCGGGCCAGGACGAGTACTCGCATCGGCCCGGGTTATCGGCCGGTCTGGCTGGTGAGGTGCCTGCGCACGCTCGACACCCGGTAATCGGCCCACTTCGGGCCGGTCACGACGGTGAAGTACTTGAACGTCCCCGCCACCACATACGCCTGATCCCGCACCAGGATCTGCTGCGCCCGCGCGAGCAAGGCGTCGCGGCGCGCGGTGTCGAACTCGCCGCGCAGCTGCGCGCCGATCGCGTCGATCTCCGGGTTCGCCACGCCCTGCGCGTTCGACGAACCGTCGGTGGTCCAGCGCACCAGGTACGGCTGGATCGGGTCGGCGGTGCCGGACAGCGAACCGCTCAGCGCCACCGACGATTCCCACGCGTTCGGATCCTTCTTCACCGCGGCGGAATCCTCGGCGTTGTCGATGCGCAGGTCGAAACCGGCGCGCGCGACCTGGTCCTGCATCGCGATCGCGACGTCGTTGGTCTCCGGGCCCTGGGCTTGAGTCACGAACCGCACCACCAGTTTCCGGCCGTCCTTGGCCCGGATGCCGTCGCTGCCCGGGGTCCAGCCCGCCGCGTCGAGCAGTCGCTTCGCCTGGTCCAGGTCGTGCACCTGATTGTCCGCCGCGAACGGCATCGTCGGCGGGTACAGGCCGGTGGCGGCGGCGAACTGGCCGTTGCCGACATCGGCGGCGATGCCGCGATAATCGATCGCCGCGGTGAACGCCTTGCGCACGGCGGTATCGGTGAAAATGCCTGCCTTCAGGTTCATCTCGACCAGCAGCGACTGCAACGCCAGCGCCGAGGACAGCACGTGCATGTCCTTCTCACCCTGCAAGACCAGCTTGGCCGAGGTGGACGGGTAGAAGGCCATATCGGCCTCGCCGCTGCGCACACCCGCGATCCGGGCCTGCTCGTCGGGCACCACCCGCACGGTCACGCCTTTGAGCGGCGGCGTTCCCTCCCAATGGTTCTGGTACGGCGCGAGCACGAGATTGTCCGGCGTCCAGGCGGTGATCGCGTACGGACCGGAGTACGCGCCCGCGCCGACGATCTTCGCCGAGTCGCCGCCGGCCGCGTCCATCGCGGCGACGTCGTAGATCTGCAACGAGTTGTCGCGCGCCGCGAGCGCGGCGGGAACCATCGCGTTCGGGGTCGGCGTGGTGAGCACGACGCGTTCGCCGTCGGCGGTCACCTTCGTCGCCGGGTCGAGATACACCCTGGCCGCCGCGGAACGGGCGATCTGCCTGGTCAGCGCCGCGGCCACCGCGCCGGCGTCGACCGGCTTTCCGTTCTGGAAGGTGACGCCCTTGCGTAAGGTCGCGATCCAGCGGGTGTCCCCGTCACGGGTGACCGACTCGGCCAGCCACGGCGCGACCTCGCCGGTCTCGGTGATCTGCAGCAGATTCTCCGCGACACCCCAGTCGAACAGCCAGTTCGTGCCGGTGCCGATCGGGTCGAGGCCGGCGATCTTGTAGGAGTTGTAGATCGTCAACGAGCCGTCGCCGGACGCTCGCAATGCGCGCGCCGATGCGGCGCCGTCGTCGCTCGACGCGCAACCGGTGAACACCATGGCGACGGTGAGCAGTCCCGCCAGCACCACGGCGAACCGGGAGCGGCGATGTCGCCCGGGGGCATGGTCGGGTAGCCGCACGGCGCTGGGCCGGCGGCGAGTGTGCACGCGCATTCTCATCCTCGTGAAACTCGATCCTGAAAAGGGCGCAGGTATCCTGGCTCCCGGATCAACGCTCGCCTTCGGCCTTCCAACCCAGGAAGGTCGTGGCCGTGAGATGAAGGTTTGCTACTCGGTCACAGTTGCGGGACAGCCCCGGATTCGCACCGGTGTTCCCTGCGGAAAAGAACCTAGCAGTACGTGACGGTACGTCCTGCCACGCGCCGGGTCCGAAGTTCGCACTCTGCGCCCAAATCACTCGAGTAGAGCTGTATTCGTGGGCAGCGCATGCGGCGGGATTCTGCGCTAGCCCTGGAGACAGGTGGTTCGCGTCTGAATCTTGGTGAGTGCAACGGTGTCTGGCGGTTGTGCGCCTCGCTAACGTTCTCTGGTTGAACGTTGTTGTGGAGGAGTGTGCGGTGACCGCTGAGTCGACTGTCGACGTCATTACGCCGGTGCATCCGCTCGACGATCCGGTGCGGTCGTCGCTGCGGGGCGAGCATCACCGGTTCTCGAGCTGGGTGGGGCGGATCGGCCGTTACGACCCGGAGGTGGCCAGGTTCGTCGGCCATCCGCCCGTGCTCGACGAGCAGGACTGGAGCGATCTCGCCACGGTCCTCGGGCCCGGCGGCAGCACCGGACTGCGCGGCACGGGGCATGTGCTGCCGGATGGCTGGACGGTGCTTCAGGAAGTCGGATCGGTGCAGATGGACGGCACCGGGCTCCGGGTCGCCACCGATCCGGAATTCGAGGTGCTCACCGTCGCCGATGTGCCCGAGATGCTGGAGTTGATCGCGCGGACCGAGCCGGGTCCGTTCGCGCCGCGGACCATCGAGATGGGGACATATCTGGGGCTGCGGAAAGACGGCAGGTTGGTGGCGATGGCGGGGGAGCGCATGCACCCGCCGGGCTGGACGGAGATCAGCGCGGTCTGCACCGACGCCGAATTCCGTGGGCGCGGGATCGCTTCGCGGCTGATCCGGGCGGTCGGTGCGGGCATCCGCGCTCGTGGGGAGACGCCGTTTCTGCACGCGGTCGCGCACAACGTCACGGCGATCAGTCTGTACGAGACGCTCGGATTCACGCTGCGCAAGCGTTCGCGGTTGACGATCGTCCAGGCACCGGTGGTCCGGGGTTGAGCAGGAGGCGAAGTGTCGGCGGTGGGTAGTGCTGTGCCGTTGACAGCCGATCGGCGAGACGCGCAGACGTTGCGCAACGGGCTGGCGATCATGGTGCGTGGTTGTCGCGACCATCCGGTTGCGGCGTCGATCGCCCTGGTCAGCAGCGCGATCAACGGGGCCTGTATGGTGCTCGGGGCGAAGGCGGTGGGCTGGAGTACCGAACACGTCGTGGTCGCGGGGTTCGCGCAGGGCCGATTCCTGGTCGGTGCGGCCGCGGCCGCCGCGGTCTTCGTGCTCGGGGTGTCGCTGCTGCGCATCGCGACGATCATCGTCCGGCTGGTCGCCAGCGGGGTGATCCAGTTCGGCAGCCAGGCGCGCATGCGGAAATCCCTTGTCGCGCAATACTTGCGGCTCTCGATCCCGTGGCATCGGCGGCGCGCCGCCGGCCAACTGGTCTCGCATGCGATCTCCGACGTCGACACGACGTGGGCGCCGATGCAGCACTTCCCGTTCGCGGTCGGGATGACGGTGATGTTGCTGCTTGTCATGGCCGACATCGCCATCATCGACCCGTGGCTGGCGATCGTCGCCGGTGTGCTGATCCCGGTGGTGCTCGGCACGAACCTGATCTACCAGCGGGTGCTCGCGCCGCGGGCCCGGGTCGCGCAGCAGGAGCGGGCCGTGGTGAGCGCCTTGGCGCAGGAGGCGATCGCGGGCGGACAGGTGATTCGCACGCTCGGCATCGTGGCGCACGAGGTGGATCGGTTCGCCGCGGCGGCGCGGGCCGCGCAGCTGGCCAATCGCCGGATGGGCCGGGTCGGTGCGGTTTTCGACCCGGCGATCGAGTTGATGCCGCCGTTCGCGGCGCTGGTCATCCTCACCATCGGCGCGGTGCGGATCGGGTCCGGGGAGCTGGGCGTCGGCCCGTTGGTCGAGGTGATCTATCTGTTGATCACCACCGCGATGCCGCTCAATGTGCTGGGCCGGTTCCTCGGCGGGGTGCCGCTGGCGGTCGCCGGACACTCCAGGGTTCGTGCGGTGCTGGCCGCCGATCAGGCACCGGCGCAAGGGATTTCCCGGATGGCCGCGGGGGAGTCCGCGGTGGCGGTGCGGGTGTGTGCGGCGTCGTTCGGGTATGGCGCGGCGGCGGTGGTGCGCGATATCGGGCTCAGCGCGGAACCCGGGGCGATCGTCGCGGTGGTCGGCCGGACCGGAGCGGGGAAGAGCACGTTGCTCGGGTTGCTCGCGGATCTGCTTCGGGCCGAACAGGGCTCGGTTCGGTTGGACGGTGTCGACGTCGGACAGGCCGCGGCGGGCGAGGTGTCGCGCCGGGCCGCGCTGGTCACGCAGACGGCCTTTCTCTTCGGAGATACGGTGCGCGACAACGTGACCCTGGGCGTCGCGGGCAGCGATGCCGCGGTGTGGCGGGCGTTGCGGGTGGCCGGCGCGGCGGAGTTCGTCGAGCGGTTACCGGACGGGCTCGACAGCGAACTGGACGAAGAAGGCCAGTTGTCGGGCGGGCAGCGGCAGCGAATCGCCCTGGCCCGGGCCGTCTTCCGCCGACCGGGGCTGTTGCTGCTGGACGACGCGACGTCCGCGCTGGACCCGGTGGTGGAGCGCGCGGTCGTGGACGGGCTGCGGGCCGAGTACGCGGCCGACGAGCGACGCACCACGGTCGTCCTGGTCGGGCATCGAGCGGCCACCATTACCCTCGCCGACACTGTCGTCCTGCTCGACCGCGGCCGCGTGGCCGCCACCGGAACGCACGCGGATCTGCTCGCCACGGCGCCGGACTATCGCGACCTGCTGGACGCTTACGGAAGTGATACGGAATGAGCAGCGCGACAACGCGATACAGCACCGCCGGGTTGCTCCGGCGAGTGCGGTCCGAGGCCGGCCTCGGCTACCGCACGCTCACGGCGACGGTGGTGCTCGCCGCGGTGGCCGCTTCCGGCCGAATCGTCATCCCGGTGACGATCCAGCACGCCCTCGACCACGCGCTGCTGGTGCAGATCGACACGCGGACAAGGACGTCGGTGATCGGCGTCGCGGTCGCCGTCGGGTTGGTGGCGGTGCTCTCGGCGATGATCAGCTCCTCGCTGCTGAACCGCTATCTGGTGCACACCGTCGAGAGCGCGGTATTCGACCTCCGGGTGCGGACATTCGAGCGGATCCTGCGGACGACTCCGGCGAGCGCGCCCGCGCAGACACAGGGATCGCTGGTCGCGCGGGTGACCAACGACCTCGACGTGGTCACCCTGTTCGCGCAGTCCGGCGGAATCACCCTGGTGCAGAACGTCGTTCAGATGCTGATCGCGCTGGTCGTGATGCTGGCGTACTCCTGGCCGCTCGCGCTGATCGTGCTGGCCATCGGCATCGGGGTGCCGGTGCTCGGCCGGGCGCTGCAACGGGTGGTGGCCCGGCGCTTCGACGCGGTGCGGGTCGCCGTGGCCGCCGTGTACTCCGGCTTGCTAGAAGTGCTGGTCGGTATCGACACCGTCCGTGGTTACGGCATCGAGGCGCGGATGCGAGACCGGGTGCGGCGGCGCATCGATGCCATGCGGGCCGCGCAGGAGCGGACGCTGTGGCCGATGGGCTTCAACGTGTCGATCGGCGAGGCGGCCAGCGGATTGATCACCACCGCGGTGCTGGTGCTCGGGCTTGCGCTCGGAACCGGTTCGCTGGGTTGGCATCTCGGGCTGAGCGCGGGCGATCTGGTCGCGTTCCTGTTCCTGGTGACGTTCTTCGTTCGGCCGTTGCAGTTCGCGGTCAGCAGCCTGGCCGACGCGCGCAACTCCGAGGCCGGTCTGCGCCGGGTGATCGAAATTCTCGATCTGCCGGACGGGGCGGTGGCGAAGTCGGCGAGTCCGGTGCTGCCGCCCGGTCCGCCGACGGTTCGGCTGGAGGGCGTGAGATTCGCGTATGTGCCGGGGCGGCCGGTGCTTCGAGCGGTCGACCTGGTGCTCGCGCCCGGCAGTCAGGTCAGCGTGGTCGGTGAAACCGGCTCGGGGAAAACGACGTTCGCGAAACTCGTGACCCGGCAACTGGTTCCGAGTTCGGGGCGGCTCACGCTGTGGGGTGTCGACATCGTCGAGCTGCCCGATGCCGCGCTCGCCCGCCGGGTCGCCGTCGTGCCGCAGGAGGCATTCCTGTTCGACCGCACCGTATTCGAGAACATCGCGCTCGGGCGGACCGGGGCCGGGCGGGACGACGTGCTGGAGGTGCTCGACGCACTGGATCTGCTCGACTGGGTCGAAGGACTGCCCGAGGGGTTGGACACCGTCGTCGGGCAACGGGGCGAATCGTTGTCGGCCGGCGAGCGGCAGTTGGTCGCGCTGGCGCGGACCGCGCTGGTGAACCCGGATCTGCTCGTCCTGGACGAGGCGACCAGCGGCGTCGACTCGGGAACCGACGTGCGGGTGCAGCACGCGCTGAACCGTTTGGCCGCGGGGCGCACCACCATCACCATCGCGCATCGGATGCACAGCGCGCGGACCGCGGATCGGATCCTCGTCTTCCACGATGGTGTCGTCGTGGAAGACGGGCCGCACGCGCAGTTGCTTGCGCTCGATGGTCGTTATGCCCGATTACATCGGGTGTGGTCGCAGGATTCGGCGGATCGAGTCCGGGTTCCGTGAGCTGCCCCGCGTTATCAGGCGGAGGCGGTCGCCAGTGGGACGGGAGACGGCGAAAGCCAAGGCATCAACCAGGCGATGTCGCCGTCTTCGATGTCGGTCTCGCAGGTGTCGCAGTACTGCCGATCCTGGCTGATCTGGCCGCATGGTGTGTGCACGGTCTGGGCCATGGTCGCCGGTTGCTCGGGATTGACGAACTCGCACGCCCACACCGACAGGGCTTCGAAGACCGGGCGTAAGGCGACGCCGGCCGGGGTGATGACGTAGTGCTGGCGGGTTCGATTGCCGTCGAGGTAGGGCTCTTTCGTCAGCAATCCGGCGTCGATGAGGCGGCCGAGGCGGGTGGACAGGATGTTGTCGGCGATCCCCAGGTTGCCGCGGAACTGGTCGAAGCGAGTCTGGCCGAGGACCGCGTTGCGCATGATCAGCAGGGACCAGCGGTCGCCGAGGACCTCGGCCGCGCGGCCGATCGGGCAGGGGCCGGACGACATGTCTTTGCTGGGCATCTCGCGCCTCCTCGGTTATGGCTTGCTACTTGCAAGTGACAAGTAGCAATGTTAGCGTTTCGGAGCTGGCTTGCAAAGTGCAAGCCGTGTCACCTGGTCGAATCAGCTGAAAAGGAAGCGTGGACATGACGCACAACTTCGACGGTTCCATCGTTCTCGTCACCGGCGCCAACGGTGGACTCGGGCAAGAATTCGTCGCTCAGGTGCTGGCGCGCGGGGCGAGCAAGGTTTACGCCAGTGCGCGGAAACCGCGGGAGTGGAACGATTCTCGCGTCGCGCCACTGGTTCTCGACGTCACCGATCACGCCTCGGTCGCGGCCGCCGCCGAGATCGCGTCGGACGTCACGGTCGTCATCAACAACGCGGGTGCCAGCCGGCCAGGGGCGCTGTCCGAGGCCGCGATCGGTGATGTACGCGGACTGTTCGACACCAACTTCTTCGGTGCCCTCGACGTCGCCACCACGTTTGCGCCGGCACTGCGTCGCAACGGGGGCGGGGTTCTGGTGAACGTCCTGTCCGTACTCAGCTGGATCGGCATCGGCAACGCCTACAGCGCCACCAAGGCCGCCCTGTGGTCGGCAACCAACTCCCTGCGCCTCGAACTCGCGCCGCACGGCACGCAGGTCGTCGGACTCCACCTCGGCTACACCGACACCCCCATGACCGCCCGCCTCGACATACCGAAGAACGACCCGGCCGACATCGTCCGCATCGCCCTCGACGGCGTGGACGCGGGCGACCTCGAAATCCTCGCCGACGACATCAGCGCCCAGGTCAAGCACAACCTCGCCGCCCCGATCGAAACCATGTACCCCCAATTGGTTTCGAGCTGACCTACGAATTCCGCTGCCGGTGCGGGTGACGGCCGCGTTCTGCGGTAGCAGTCCACCAGCGCGTTCGCGAGCCCGGGCCCGAGCGCGGCGGCGGGCGGCCCGCCATGCGTCCGTATCCGTCCGCGGCCCCGGTCGCGACGCCCTCGAACAGGCACAGGATCCCGCGCATCTGCGGTCAGCGGTCGAGCGCCGCGACGAAATGCGTCCCCGACGTGCCCGGGTTGGCAAAACATACTTCGACGTCGCTGTCGACCATCGTCTTGATGATCGCCTCCGCGCCATTCATGACGTCCTTTTCCACAGCGCTCAAAGGTATTGCGCGCCGGTGGCTTCGGCCTCCGGCGACGGGCCGCATTCCGGCAGCCACTCGGCTGGAATACCGTCGGCAAAGCGCCACCCTCGCACACTCACACCAGGAAGACTGAGGAGCCGTGGCACCCTGGCCCACCGACGGAAGGACGGCACCATGACGAGCGGATCGACCACTGGCGCAAGCGGATTCGCGGATCGGCTGCGATCCCGGCAGCGGACCGTCGGCTACTGGGTGGTCTGCGACAACCCGGTGGCGACCGAGCGGATCGCCATGGCCGGATACGACTATGTGTGCCTCGACGCTCAGCACGGTTTGATCGAATACCGCGGTTTGCTGGCCGGGATCACCGCCATCGACGCGGCGAACTCCGGGACGGCCGCGCTCGTCCGAGTGCAGGCCAACGACCGGTTCTGGATCAGTCAAGCACTCGATGCCGGTGCTCGCGGCGTCATCGTGCCCATGATCGATAGCGCGGCCGAGGCCGAATCCGCGGTCGCCGCTTGTCGTTTCCCACCGGTCGGCTATCGCAGCAATGGGGCGCTGCGCGCGAGCCTGCGCATCGGGCCGTCCCCGGCCGAGGCCAATGCCGAGGTTGCCTGCATCGTCATGATCGAAACCGTCAGTGGACTCGGCAATGCCACCGAGATCGCCGCGGTCCCAGGAGTTGACGCGATTTACATCGGCCCCTCGGATCTGCGCCTCGCGCTGGGCGGCGCCACTCCCACCGACCCGGCCCTCGACGCCGAGTTCGCCGCCGCGCTGCGCACCGTGCAGGAAGCGGCGAAAGCGGCGGGAAAGCCGGTCGGCATCCACTGCCCGGATGGCGCCACCGCCCGCCGCCGCCTGGCCGACGGCTTCGATTTCGTCAGCGTCGCCAGCGATTTGGTCCATCTGGAACAGGCTGTCCGGAATCATCTCGCGGATGTGCGCGGCTGAGCTCCGCGGAGAGATACTGCGACAGTCTCTCTCTCGTTCCCGAATGTGTACGGCCGGTCGAATGTGGTGCTGCGAGAATGGAATAGCGCTATTTCGTTATTCTGCGATCAGCAGTGATACCGCTCGAAGTGGGGAATGTTCGCCGGTCGGCGAGGTACGATATTGCCTGGGTCTCGAGAAAAGTGGACCCCCTTCCGAGCGATCATAAAACGGACATTCGGCCGTCGTTCGGCGCTTCTTACCGTGCGACTCCGCCGGCGGTACCGCGAGCAGTTTCACCGAGTTACGCGTTCCTCGTTCGATCAAAGAGTCTTTGTGACGACGCCGGTGGCGTGCGGGTTGATCGATCATTTTTCGGCAGCGTTGCCGAAAGGTCGATCGCCGTATTCTCTGTGTCATCGGCGCAGGTTGTACGACGAGAGGCAACCAGGCTATGACCAGTCAATTCGACAGCGCCGCACACGCTTACGAAGCATCCGCCACTGTCATTCCGATCCGGGAATATATCGAAGAAAACTCGATTCGTGCGCTGTGCGGTGACATGCACGGCAAGCTGGCGTTGGATTTGGGTTGCGGGACCGGGCTTTACACTCGCCGACTGGCTCGGTGGGGAGCCAAGCAGGTGATCGGGGCCGACATCTCCGAGGGGATGCTGGCGCAGGCGCGAGCCCTCGAAGACGCCGACCCGCTCGGCATCACCTACCTGCATCGCGATCTGACCGAATCCTGCCGATGCGACGAGGAATACGCGCATCTGAGTGGTCAGATCGATCTCACGCTGGCGGTGTACGTGCTGTGTTACGCCACGACGGTCGAAGACCTGGAAGCCATGTGCCGCATCGCCAAACAGGACCTGAAGCCGGGCGGGGTGTTCCTCGCTCCGACCATGAATCCCGAATATGCCGACGAGAGTGAGCATCCCGGGTACTACAGCGACTACTACGCGGCGTACGGGTTCAGCATGTCCGCCGTCACCTCGCCGGTCGAAGAAGGGTCCACGGTCACGCTGTCGATGTGGTTTCCCGAGGGATCCGGCGTGCGGCCGGTCGCCCTGGACGCGGTGTGGTGGTCTAAGGAAACTTACGAAAAGGCTTTGCGCGCAGCAGGATTCACGAGCATCAGCTGGCATCGGATGGAGGTGTCGGCGGCGGGTTTGCGCGCGCACCCGGCACCGTTCTGGGATCGATACCTCGCACGCCCGCACGCGCTGGTGGTGGAAGCGCGATGACCGCGACGGACCTCGCGCGGGTCGTGCTGTCCACGCCGACGGCCCGCACCCGGACGGTGTTCGACGCGGGTGAGGCGGTCATGCTGGGGGCCTCGCCGTTCAATTCCTTCTACCGTCCGGCCACGGTCGAAACGCTGGTGGACTGGGCCGCACCGCGATTCGAGCACGTCTATGTGCTGTTACCCGGCGCCGAGGCGGCGCAGCGGTTCATCGTCGCCGGGATGGCGCCGCGCCAAGCGGTCCGCAAGACGATCGTCGCGGTGCATCAACGGCGGCGGGCGGCGCGGGCGGCGCTGCTCCGCGCCGGGTGCGCCGACCCGGACCGGTACGTGCTGGTGTGGTCGCGGCTGGCCGGCAACGCCCGCTATCGGACGCTGCGCGAACAAGTCGAGCACGCCTACGGCACCGTGCCGCTGGTGCGGGACCTGATCAGATCGATGGTCACGACGGTGCTGAGCCACACGGCGGGCGCGCCGTTGTCGCCGGCCGCGATCGATCGGAACGTCGCCTACGTGTTCGCCGAGGCGCCGTTGCTGGTGGACGCGCCCGGCGTGCTGGGCCACCAGCATGTCCTGTTCGCCTATCACCGGCCGGTGCCCCTGCACGATCTGTTCACCACCGGCCTCGTCCCCGGCCTGCGACCGGTCCCCGGCCAGGCCGTCGCCCAACTGTCCATCGAGGGAGCAGGCGCATGACGATGCTCGAACGACCCGACGAACCCCTGCCCGACGTACTGACGATGCCCTTGCCGGACGGACCGCACGGCCTGGAGCCGTCGATCTTCCACCGGCTCCGCCGGGAGCGCCCGGTGGCGAAAGTCGTTCTGCCCTCCGGTGATCAGGTCTGGCTGCTCACCCGCTTCGGCGATATCACCGCGATCGGCTCGGATCGGCGCTTCTCCCGCGACCTCACCATGAGCGGTTCGGTACGGCTGGTGGGCGACGATTTCAACAGCGTGCGGGGCGGCATCTTCAATCTCGATCCGCCCGACCACACTCGGGTGCGGCGCACCATTCAGAAGTTCTTCTCGCCTACTGCCGCAACCGAATTGCAGCCGGTCATCGCCGCTCACGCCAACCGATTGATCGATGCCATGACGGCCGGTCCCAACCCGACCGATCTCATGCGCCAGTACGCGTTTCCGCTCGCGTTGCATATGGCGTGCGAGGTGATGGCGGTCCCGGTCGAACAACGCCGCAAGATAATTCCGGATATCCACGTGCAGATGGACCTGACCCAGGAATCGGCGATCATCGGCGCGTCCACCCAGCGAATGCTCGAATTCGCCGACGAGGTACTCGATTCCAAACGCGCTCAGGGCGCGGCTCCCGACGACCCGATCAGCACCCTGATCCACGCCCACGACGCCGGAGACATCACCACCGAGGAACTCCGCGGCACGGTGATGTACCTGTTCCTCACCTCCGCCGAACCGGTCACCGGCCCCACCGCGGTCGCCGTCTACACACTGCTGCGCCACCCCGACATCCTGCGATCCCCGCTGCGGGACGAGGCGCCCGACCGGTTCTGGGATCAGGTGGTCCGCGAAGTCCTTCGGCTGCACCATAATTCGGCCACCTCGTTGCCCCGGGTGGCGACCGAGGACGTCGAGATCGCCGGGGTGACCATCGCCAAGGGCGACGCGGTGATCACCCCGTGGATCGCCGCGTCCTGCGACCCGAGCCAGTTCAAGGCGCCGGACAAGTTCCGGCCCACCCGCAGCCGCGGCGAACACTCCGAAGTCACCTTCGGCACCGGACCGCATTTCTGCCTGGGCGCCAACATCGCCCGCATGCACCTGAAGACCGCCCTGCACACCCTCTGGTCCAGACTGCCGGAACTCACGCTGGCCGTGCGACACGAAGACATCGCTTGGGAGCCACCGGAATTCCTGTTCACGCGGCCGGTGGAGCTGCCTGTGTCCTGGTAGGAGGCCGCCGCCGCGTGGTCCTACTGGAGCAGCCGGTCCGCGGTGATCGGCAGGTCGCGGATGCGGGTGCCGGTGGCGTGGTAGACGGCGTTCGCGACGGCGGCCGCGGCACCGACGATGCCGATTTCGCCCGCGCCGCGCGAACCCATGGGGTTGGTGTGCTCGTCGACCTCGTCGAGCCAGATCGCCTCGATATCGCCGATGTCGGCGTGGGCACTGAAGTGGTAGCCGGCCAGGTCCTGGGTCACGATGTGGCCGAAGCGCGGGTCGCGCACGCTGTCCTCGTGCAGGGCCATGGACAGTCCCCACGTCATGCCGCCGATGAGCTGGGAACGCAGCATGCGCGGGTTGATGGCGCGGCCGACGGAGAAGACGCCCAGCATTCTGGGCACTCGGATCTCGCCGGTATCCCGATTCACGTGTGCTTCGACGAAATGCGCCCCGAAGGACTGCATCGTGAAATCGTCGGTGTCCGGGTTCTCGTCGGCGTCGACGGTGATCTCTGCGCCTGCGGCGGGGGCGTTCCCGTGTTTGCCGCGGAAGGCCCGTGCGGCGGTGACGATCGCGGTGCCCCACGACGTGGTGCCCGAGGAACCACCCGCGACGGATGCCGACGGCAGGTCGGTATCGCCGATCTCCAGGCGGACGGATTCGAACGGGCACCGCAGAGCGTCGGCGGCGATCTGGGTGAGGGTGGTCCAGGCGCCGGTGCCGATATCCGCAGCGCCGATCTGCACGAGGTATCGGTCGTCGGCTCCGAACTCGATGCGCGCCGAATTCCCCGGCGATTCCGTGGCCGGATAGGTGGCCGCGGCGACGCCGGTGCCGATCAGCCAATCGCCGTTCTGGCGGGCACCCGGCGCGGGATCTCTTGCCGCCCAGCCGAACTCGTCGGCACCGCGGCGCAGGCAGTCGATCAGGTGCCGGCCGGACCACGGTTTGCCCGACTCCGGATCGGTCTCGGGTTCGTTGCGGATCCGAAGTTCGATCGGATCGACAGCGCAGGCGACGGCGAGTTCGTCCATGGCTACCTCGCCGGCGAACATGCCGGGTGCTTCGCCTGGTGCACGCATCCAGAACGGCACGGCGACGTCGAGGCGCGCGAGCCGGTGGGTGGTCCGGCGGTTGGGGACCCGGTACATCTTTCGCGACGACACCGCGGTCTGCTCGGCGAATTCCTTGATCCTGGAGGTCTGTTCGATGACGTCGTGGGTGAGCGCGGTCAGTGTTCCGTCGGCATCCGCGCCGAGGCGGATGCGCTGGATGGTCGGGGTTCGATAGCCGACCAGGGCGAACATCTGCTGCCGGGTGAGTGCCAGCTTCACCGGCCGGCCATCGCTGCGCCGCGCCGCGAGCAGGGCGAGGACGTTGTGCGCGTGCGGCGCGCCCTTCGAGCCGAAGCCGCCGCCGACGTGTGGCGCGATCACCCGCAGCTGCTCGGGTTCGAGGCCGAACAGCGGTGCGAGGGTTGTGCGGACGGTGTGCACGCCCTGGGTGGAGTCGTAGAGGGTGACCGCGGGATCGTCGCCCTCGGGATGCCACAGGGCAATGCAGGCATGCGGTTCCATCGGATTGTTGTGTTCGATAGGGGTGGTGTAGGTCTGGTCGATGGTGACCGCGGCGGTGGCCAGCGCCGCGTCCGCGTCGCCGATGTCGGTGTCGGTGGGGAACTCTGAGCCGACCTGCTCCGGTGCGTAGAGCCCGTCGAGGTCACCGGGGAACTCCGTGTCGGCTTGGTGTAGCGCATAGGTGACTCGAACCAAAGCTGCTGCATGCCTGGCAATTTCAGGTGTCTCGGCGATCACCGCGCCGATCAGCTGGCCGCGGAAGTGAACCTTGTCGTCTTGTAGGATGGTCAGTTCGCCGTCGGCGGTATCGGCCAATTTCGGTGCGTCGAAGACGGTCAGTACGGCGACGATTCCGTCGAGCCGGGTGGCGGCGGTGGTGTCCATCACGGTGACCCGGCCGCGCGCGATGGTGGCTTGTACGGGATGCAGATAGGCCGGCCGGTCCACGCGGTGTTCGAAGGCGTACGCGGCGGTTCCGGTGACTTTCGCGGTGCCGTCGAGGCGGGTGGGGGAGGCGCCCATCTCGTTGGCTTCGATGAGTGTCATTCGCGCACCTGCTCGGTCGGGTCGGGTTCGGTGAGGGAACGCAGCGTCGCGACCAAGGTGCGGCGTGCGAGTTCGACCTTGAAGTCGTTGCCGGCCAACGGTTGTGCGTCGGCGAGCTCGGCTTCGGCTGCGGCGGTGAAGGTTTCTTCGGTGGCGGGGGAACCGATCAGCCGCGACTCGGCCGCACGGGCCCGCCAGGGTTTGTGCGCCAGGCCGCCGAATGCGACACGTGCGGAAGTGATTTCGCCCGCATCGAGGTATCCCAATTCGGCCGCCACCGATACCAGGGCGAACGCGTACGACGCACGGTCGCGCACCTTTCGATACGTCGAGCGAGCACCGTCGGGCGGCGCCGGCAACTCCACCGCGGTGATCAACTGTCCGTGCTCGAGTACAGTGTCGCGGTCGGGCCGGTCGCCGGGCAGGCGGTGGAAATCGACCAGGGGTATGCGTGTTTCGCCGTCCGCGCCGACCACGACCACCTGCGCGTCCAGTGCGGCCATCGCCACCGCCATGTCCGAAGGATGCACGGCCACACAGTGTTCCGAGGCGCCGAGGATCGCGTGGTATCGGACGTAGCCACCGATCGCGGAGCAGCCCGAACCCGGCTCGCGTTTGTTGCACGGCGTGGTGATGTCCTGGAAATAGACGCATCTGGTTCGTTGCAGCAGATTCCCGCCGGTCGTTGCCAGGTTCCGCAGCTGTCCCGACGCCCCCGACAGCAGCGCCCGCGTGAGCGCCGGGTACCGGGTGCGGACCAGGGGATGGGCGGCCACATCTGTGTTGCTTACTCCGGCCTCGATCCGTAGCCCGCCGCCGGGCAGTTCGGTGATCCGGTCGAGCGCCAGGTGCCCGATGTCGACCAGCAGTGTCGGACCGGCCACGCCGAGCTTCATGTGATCGACGAGGTTCGTACCGCCGGCGAGGTAGGCCGCATCGGGCCGAGCCGATACCGCCGTGACCGCGTCCTCGATGGTGTCTGCCCGGAAGTACTCGAACGGAATCATGCCGACGCCTGCCGGATCGCCGCGAGGATGTTGGGATAGGCGGCACACCGGCACAGGTTCCCGCTCATGCGTTCCCTGATCTCGGCGTCGGTCAGCACCGGCGTCGCGTCGAGATCCTCGGTGACGAAGCTGGGTTGCCCGGCCGCGACCTCGTCGAGCATGCCGACCGCCGAACACACCTGACCGGGCGTGCAGTAACCACACTGGAAGCCGTCCTGCTCCACGAACGCCCGCTGCATCTCGTGCAGCTCGGCACCCGTGCCGAGACCCGCCGCGGTGACGACGGTGGCACCGTCCCGCGCGACCGCGAACAGCAGGCAGGTGGTGGCGCGCCGCCCGTCCAGCAGAACGGTGCACGACCCGCATTGCCCGTGGTCACACCCCTTCTTCGGGGCGGTCACGCCCAGATTTTCGCGCAAGGCGTCCAGCAGCGTGGTGCGATTGTCGACCCGCAGCGTATGCCGCACGCCGTCGACCTCGAGGCTGATCTCGGTATGACTCCGGGCAGGTTCCATGATCGCCGGATAGCCCGGCAGGTCCGGCTCAACCAGGTGCGGCCCGAAGTGGTGCGGCCGCGAGCGTCGGATCCGCGGCGCCTCGGCTGAATCGGCGCGCGGCGTTGTTCAGCGCTGGTCCAGCGAGGGGAACGCGGTTTCGCGCATGATCAGTAGCAGCGCGGCAGCGACCGGGATGGCGAGCAGCGCGCCGACGATGCCGAGCAAAGCGCCGCCGAGCAGCACCGCGACCACGGTGACCAGGGCCGGCACCTGCACGGAACGGCCGATGATCCGTGGGACGAGGACGTAGTCCTCGATCAGTCGCAGCGCGATGAAGAAGGCGATCGTGGCGATGGTGACCGGCACCGACACGGTCAGCGCGACCAGCGCGACGATCACCCCGGCCACCGTGGATCCCACGACCGGAATGAGGTCGAGCAGCGCGACCAGGACCGCGAGCAGCAGGGGATAGGGGACGTCGAAGAACAGCAACCAGATGAAGGTGAGCACCGCGGTGATCAGCGAGATGATCAGGTTGCCCAGAATGTAGCCGCCGACTTTGACGAAGATCTCGTCGCCGATGAGAATGGCGCGCGGTCGGCGCGAACGGGGAAACAGCCGGTAGATCGACGCCCGGACCTGGGCGAAGTTCGCCATGAAGTACCCGGTGAGCACCGCGACGATGACGATGCCGCTGATGATGGAGAACGCCAGCCGGCCTGCGCCGAGCACGCCGTCGGTCAGCGTGGAGGAGTTGGAATCCAGGGTCTTTTGCAGCTTGTCCTGTAGGTGGAAGCGCTCGTCGAGGTTGTCGATGACCGGGTAGCGCTGACGCAAATGCTGGAGGTAATCCGGCGCGTTGTGCGCCAGGGCGCCGCCCTGATGGACCAGCGGCGGAATTGCGGCGGCAAGGAATGCGGCGAACAGGCCGAGTCCGACCAGGAACACCAAAGTGACTGCGGCCCACCGCGGGAACCACGGGCGAACCAGCCGGGACACCACCGGTTCCATGCCGATGGCCAGGAACAACGCGATGACGACCAGGACGAGCACCTGCGTCGCGGCGAGGACAGCCTGGATGGCGCCGTAGGCGACCGCCACGCCGAACGCGCCCATCAGGCCGATCATGAACGGTGAGGATCGGTCGAATCGGCGCCCTGGCCGGCCGAGCGGATGGTCCTCGGTGCTGGCCCTTGCCGCCGCCGCTTCCGCGGCGATGATCGGCTCCCCCTCGTCGGCCGAGTGCGGTTGCGCGACGTTCTCGTTATGGCCGTGACTCGCGGCTTGCACATTTTCCTTGTCGGCCATATCTTTTCACCTCGCTGATCACCACCGGCCACCGTGCCGGGTGCAGCGGCGCAGGTGGGCTGCGGCCGAACTACCCCAGGGCGGTAGGTTGAAACAGCGGTCTTCTCCTTGACTGTGCCGTAGCGGCATGGACTGGACTGTCCGGCGCGCGGATGCGGTGACCGTATTCTGCCCGGAGCATCCGCTGCGTTGTCCGTCCGCACCACTGATTAGGAACCGCTCATGGTCGCACAGTCGCCGAACCAGACAGATCTACCTCGCGACGCCCTGTCGAACGTGCTCCCCGACTCCACGCTGTCCCGCTTCGCCGCGGACGATCTCGCCGAACTCGTTGTCTTGCAACGATGCTGCTGGGTTCCGGAGGCGGTGCTCAACGAGATGCTCGATCTTCCGCCGCTGCTCGAGACCCACAACGAGGTCCTGGCGTGGGCGACCACATCGACGACCCTGGTCGTGCGGCAACGCGGACGTCTGGTCGCCGCGGTACGCGGCCAGGTCGAAGGCAGCGACTGGCACGTCGGTCGGCTCATGGTCGCGCCCGACCTGGCCGGCCGCGGCGCCGGTTCCCACCTGCTGCGCCTGATCGAAACTCTCGCTCCCGCGCACATCGAACAATTCGTCCTGTTCACCGGTGCGCGCAGCGAACGCAACATCCGCATGTATCAGAACGCGGGCTACCGGCTCCTCCCCACCCCGGACCCGCTCCCGCCCAACCACATCCACGGTGCCGTGCACATGGTGAAACCTCGCCTGTAGACGCCGGGCCGGTGCGCGTCTTGACCATGCCCTCGCGGCATGCCGGACAGTGTCGTTCGGGACAGGACATGCAGGAGTTGAGTTTTCATGTACGACGTCATCGTGGTCGGGGCGCGCTGTGCTGGTGCGCCGTTGGCCATGTTGCTCGGCCGCCGTGGGCATCGGGTGCTGGTGGTCGACCGGAATGGTTTTCCCAGCGACACGCTCTCCACGCACTACATCCAGCAGTTGGGGATTGCCCGGTTGCGGGATTGGGGTCTGCTGGACAAACTGACGGCCAGCGGCGTTCCGCCGCTGCGCCGTCTGAATTTATCGCCGACGCTGCGCGGATTCGCCGAGATCGAGGGTGTCACCGAGACCTACGCGCCGCGCCGGACCGTGCTGGACGCGCTGCTGGTCGATGCCGCGCGCACCGCCGGCGCCGAGGTGCTCGAGAGGTTCACCGTCACCGACCTGATCTGGGATGACGGACGGGTCGTCGGCGTCCGCGGCGCTTCCGGTGACACCGGCGAGCGGGAATTCCGTGCATCGGTCGTCGTCGGCGCGGACGGCCGCAATTCCACCGTGGCGCAACTGGTCGGCGCGCAGTACCACCGCGTGGTCCCGGCTTCGACTTTTACCTCCTACACCTATTACGAAGGGCTGGACTGGGAGCCGCAGATCCGGACGGGATCCGAGCCGCAGGCGTTCGGCAGTTGGCCGACCAACGACGGCAGGCACATGGTCTCGGTGGTGCGCCTGCTCGACCGGTACGCGGAATTTCGCGCGGATGTGGCAGGCAACTTCCACCAAGTGCTCGATCAGGTCCTGCCGGAGTACGGCGCGCGGCTGCACGGCGCGCAGCGTGCGGAACCGTTCCGCACGCTGCGCTATCCGGACAACTACTACCGTCGCTCCGCGGGCCCCGGCTGGGCACTGGTCGGCGACGCCGGTTACCACAAGGATCCGCTGACCGGGTGGGGCATCTCCGACGCGCTGATCTACACCGAATTGCTTGCCGAGAGAATGCATTCGGGGCTGTCCGGCGCGCAACCCATGGACGAGGCGCTGCGTGAGTACGAGCGACTTCGCGACGAACGCACCACCGACACCTTCGAACGGACTTGCACGCTCGCCCGGATGAAACATTCGGCCCTCCAATCCGCTGTGGTCAAAGCGGCCGGCGGCAGTGAACTGGGACGGATCCAGTACTTCACGCTGATCGGCGGCGGTATGACGAGCGCCGAATTCTTCGCTCGCGACAACTTGACGTTCCTCTACGACGCGGCAGGAACACCCGAGGTCGATCGTGTGTTCTCCGCCGCGTGCGGCTAGGCGGAATTCGTGCCCCGGCAACCGCGACGTGGCGGGTTCAGCGGGTGGGCGCATGCGCAAACTTGTTGTTGTTCCGGCAAATTCGGGAAGTCGATCCCGGAATATTCGACTGCGCAGCGGCTTTCGGCGAAACCGGCCGGTGCACTACGCGTAGACGTATGGTCCGGTGAGGTCGCCGTCCGAGGTGCCTGCGGCAGTGAGGGCAGCAATCTGTTCGTCGGTCAGGTGCAGTGCGGCTGCAGCGACGTTCTCCTCGAGGTGGGCGATCGAGGAGGTGCCGGGGATCGGGCAGACCATGTCGGAGCAGGCCAGCAGCCAAGCCAGGGCGACCTGGCTGGGTGAGGATCCGGTTTGTGCCGCGATCTCGGCGGCGACACCGCCGGGTTTGGCGAGGGCGCCGCTCATGACCGGCCACCAGGCCACGAACGGGATGCGTTCGCGGGTGCAGTAGTCGAGGACGGCGTCCCAGCCGCGGACGGTCAGGTTGTAGATGTTCTGCACGGCGGCGATGTCGATGATCGAGCGTGCGGTCTCGATCTGCTCGACGGTGACCTCGGAGAGCCCGAAGTGCGCGATCTTGCCCTCGTCCTGCAACTCTCGCATCGTGCCCACTTGATCGGCGAAGGGCACGTTGGGGTCCGCGCGGTGCAGGTAGAGCAGGTCGATCCGGTCTACGCCGAGCCGGCGCAGGCTCATCTCGCATTGATGCCGCAGGAGGGCGGGGTGGCCGATCGGCACCCATTCGAGCGGCCGCGGCTGCACCTGCCCGATCTTGGTGGCGATGAGCAGGTCGTCCGGGTAGGGGTGCAGGGCCTCGCGCAGGATGGTTTCGACGGTTCCGAGGCCGTAGCTGTCGGCGGTGTCGATGTGGTTGACGCCGAGTTCGATTGCGCGGCGGGCCAGTCGGATCGAGTGGTCGCGGTCCGCGGGTGGGCCCCAGATCATGGGGTCGCCCAGATGCATGGCGCCGAAGGCCATTCGGAACACCTTCTTGCCGCCGAGTTCGACTTCGCCCGCGGTACCGATCGTGGTCAGTGCGTCAGTCATGATGGAATCCTCAGGGATCGCGCCACGGATGCGCTGCCCCACTCTCGGCCACAGATCTTCAACATCAGGCCACCACTTGCTCCGTCACACCGCAGTGCCGGGTTCGAGTACGTCCGCGTCACCATCAGTAGGCCGGAACTTCGATCGAATCGGCGATGCGCGCCTTGTCGCCGGCGGCCTTGTGCGCCATTGCCTTTCGGATGACGGAGACGTTGGACAGGCGGATCTGTTGCCGTTGCAGCCAGAACTTGGCGGGGCTGATGTAGAGATTGCCGCCGGCCCGGGCGCGGGTCTGGCAGGCGGCGACGAAGGGGCGCATGCGCTGTTCGTATCGGGGGAAGGCGTTCGAGTAATCGCCCTGTGCCGCTTCGAGTTCGCCGGCCAGCACGTACGCGCCGACGATGGCCATCGAGGTGCCGAGCCCGGAGGCCGGTGACGCGCAATGACTCGCGTCGCCGACCAGGGCGACCCGGTCGCGGTGCCAGCGGTCCATGTACACCTGTCGCAGATCGTCGAAGTAGAAGTCCTGCGTGCCGGTGATCTCGTCGAGCAGCCGGGGCGTCTGCCAGCCGTCGCCGGTGAAATCCCGGCGGAGCAGCTGCCGCAGGTCGTCCTCGTCACTGTGTTCGATGTCGAGGCCGGGCGCGTTCTTGGTGAACATCACGCGCGTCGCCGAGCGGCCGGAGAAGTAGCACAGGCGGCGGTCCGGCCCGCCGGAGTAGAACGTCTCCCAGCGGTCGTAGCCGAGGAAGTTCGGAATCGTGCCGATGGCGATGTACCTGCCGAGGCGGTGGACCCGGTAGCTGCCCGGGTCGAACGCGAGCCGCCTTGTGGTGGAACGCAATCCGTCGGCACCGAGGACCAGATCGAACTCCCGGACGGTATCGCTGCCGAAGGTCACCGAGACGCCGGAGCCGGTGTCGGCCAGATCGACCAGACGGTCGCCGAAGATGTACTCGACGCCGGGACGGCTTTCGGCCAGCAGGATATTCACCAGATCGGAGCGCATCAGCTCGATATCGTCGCTGTCCATGGGACCGCCGGTCAGGGTGAACGCGGTGGTCCGCGCCAGCGCTTTGCCGGTCGCGTCGACGAGATCCATTCCCTGGATGCCGGTTTCGGCGGCGCGGACCCGTTCGAGCAAGCCCATCTGGGTCACCACGTGTAAGGCTTTGCCGTGCAGGTCGATTGCCTGGCCGCCGGTGCGTATCGTCTCGGCGCGCTCCACGACCGTCGGCGAAAACCCGCGCCGGGCAAGCCAATACGCCAGGGTGGTGCCGGCGACACCGGCGCCGACGATGAGTACTCGGGAATTGTGCATGCAGACCTCACTCGGTCGAAGGAATCGGAGTTGGTTTCGGCGCCACATCCCAGGCTAGGTAGCCGACATCTCGCCTTCAATATCTGTGGCACAGTAGGATCAGATGCATTCCATCTGCTGAGGAGATGATCGCGTGGAGCTGCGCCAGCTTCGTCATTTCGTGGCGCTCGCCGAACTGCGGAGCTTCACCGCCGCGGCCGAACGCGAACACATAGTGCAGTCCGGGCTGTCGAACTCGATCCGGGCGCTCGAGCGTGAGCTCGACGCCGAGCTCTATGCCCGCGGCACCCGGCCTGTGCGACTCACGCCGGCGGGCGCGGCTCTGGTGGAGCCGGCGCGCCGGACGCTGCTGGCCGCGCAGAGCGCGGGCGCGGCCGTGCAGGACATTCAGAGCGTGCTCACCGGCCGGCTACGCATCGGTGTCGTCGGCTCCGCTCTGCGCCTGGTACGCGTCGCCGACCAGGTGGCCGAATTCGCGGCACAGCACCCCGCCGTCGACATCCATCTGACGCAGGCGTCGGTGGTGGAGATGCTGCGCATGGTCGGTGCCGGCGAACTGGACTGCGCCTTCATCAGCGCGGTGCCCACCGCCACCCCGCGCGTGCGGGTCACGACGCTGGTGATCGAAGAGCTGGTTCTGCTGGTCCGCGACGACCATCGCCTCGCCGACGCCGGTGTTGCCCGGCTCGCCGATCTCACCGACGAGCGTTTCGTCGACGTCGGCGTCGACTGGTCGGTGCGCCTCATCGTCGAGGCCGCGCTCACCGCGGCCGGAGTCGTCCGACAGGCGCGCTGCGAGGTCAACACGTGGGAGCTTTTCCTCGAACTGGTCCTGGCCGGAGCCGGAATCGGTTTCGTCCCAGCAGGTTTGGCACAGCAGACGGCCGCGCGCACACCGCGGCTCCGAATCGTGACCATCGAGGAGCCGGAACTTCGACGGCACATCCAATTCGCCGCGCCGAACCCCGGCGACCGCACTCCGGCAACCCGGCACTTCGTGGGCCAGCTACGCCGAGATCACCCGGGCATTTCGGACTGACACGAAAATTATGCCGACGCGCTTAGAGTCGCCGCCAATGGCAGGGATGGTCTGTCGGCGTCGATCTGAAAGGTGTTGCGATCGTGGTCCACCATGACGAGCAATTGCCACCGACCGCGGTGATGGGGCAGATGTTGGATGGGTTCCTGCTGTCTCAGGCCTTGTTCGTGCTCGCCGAAGCGGGCGTCGCCACGATTCTGGATCAGGAGGGACCTCAGACGGTGGCGGTGCTGGCGGAACGGACCGGGTCCGACGCCGGCGCGCTCGCTCGGCTGATCCGCACTGTCACCCCGCACGGGGTATTCAGGACCGAAGGTGACAAGGTGGCTGTCACCCCGCTCGGGGCGACGTTGTCCGAGAAGCATCCGCAGTCGATGTATGGCATCGCGGTGGGTGGCATGCATCTGCATTATCGGGCGGTCGCCGAACTCGCGTATACGTTGCGGACCGGGGAGCCGGCGGCGCAAAAGTATTTCGGCAAGCCGTATTTCGACTATGTCGCGACCAACCCGGAGCTTGCGGAGCTGTTCGGGCGGGCGATGACGGTGTTCGCCAACACGCTGCGGGCCGGCCTGTTCGACGGTTACCGGCTGCCGGCCGGCGATTCGATCGCTGATCTCGGCGGTGGCGATGGCGCTGTGCTCGTGGACTTGCTCGGCCGGGATGGTCACCTCGATCGGCGCGGCGTCGTCTTCGACCTGCCGGGCGTCGTCGATGCCGCGCGCGCGACGCTGTCCGCCGCCGGTATGGCCGAGCGGGTCGAGGTGGTCGCCGGAAACTTCTTCGAAGGCGTACCTGGCGCGGACATCTACCTGCTGAGCTGGATTCTGCATGACTGGAATGACGACGATGCCGCGAAAATCCTGAAGACCGTAGCCGCTTCGGCCGCGGCGGGCGCGCGACTGCTCGTTGCCGAGTTGGTCGTCCCCGCCGGCGACGCTCCGCACCCGTCGAAGGACATGGACCTCGTGATGCTGAGCCTGCTCGGCGGCAAGGAACGCACCGCGGACGAGTACCGAATTCTGTTGAACGACGCCGGTTTCGACCTCGACCGAGTCGTTCCCACACCGAGTCCCCTCGTGATCCTGGAGGCGACCAAGCGGTGACGAATCACCGCGCGCTGTGGGACTCCTGCCGCAGTGCGACGAGTCCGTGGATGAGGATGTCGATGCTGTAGCGGAACGACCTCAGCGCATCGTCGCCTTGCTGCCGGCAGGCCTCGAATCCCGCTATCGTCGTGGGGAATTGCGTGCGGGCCTGCTCGGCTTGCGCGGCATCCCAGGTCGGCGCGGACTGCCGTTCGACCGCGGCGCCGAGCACCAGGCCGAGCAGCGTGTCGGCGGCACGCGAGGCGTCGGCCAGGTCGAAGCCGGCGGCGTGCAGCACGCGGACGGTTTGGTCGACGAACGCGCCGAGTGACTTGGCGCGCAGCATGTTCGCGCCGATCGCGATGCGCGCGCCGTCCGGATACGCCAGTACCGCCGACCACAGGCTTTCCGCGGCCCCGCCCTCGTTCTCGGCGGAGTCGTTGCGTGCGGCACGTCGTCCAGTACCCGAGCGGCGGTTGCAACACCGGCCCCGGCCGGCGGTGACCGCCAATCGGACGCGCGAGCGAATCATGCTCGCCTACTTCGCCGTAATCGCAATCCTCGCCGGCGCGCTGCTCGGATGGGCGAATGCCCAACCGCGCGCGGTGGTGTCGAGCGAGGAAGGCACCAGTGCGCCGGCCGCCTTGCCGCCGGGGCAGGCGAGCGCGCATTTCCCGCCGGCCGAGGTTGCCGCGTTCCGTGCGATCGTTCAGGACACCCTGGCCGACGTACAGGCAGGCCGGCAGTCCGAAGCGAAAGCCAGGATCAAAGACCTCGAAACCGGTTGGGACCGCGACCAATCCACGCTGCAACCGCTCGACGAGTCCGGCTGGCAGGTCCTCGACGGGCAAATCGACAACGCTCTCAAGGCCGTTCGCGCGGGCGAACCCGATACCGCCACGGAGACAACAACTCTCACCGCCGTGCTGATCGCACTCGGTTGAGCGGATCGTACCGCTGAGGTCAGGGTGCGGTCGCGGGAGCCGCCGAGCGTGGAGGTCGCTCATCGGGGCCGGGCAGATCGATGGTGACGAGTGTTCCGGTGGGGAGATTGGGCTCGATGCGGACCGTGCCGTGGTGGGCGGCGACGATTTCGGCGACGATGGCCAGGCCGAGCCCGGACCCGCCGGATCCGCGGCCGCGATCGTGCTGGGGCCGGTAGAAGCGGTCGAAGACGTGGGGGCGATCGGGTTCGGCGATGCCGGGTCCGTCGTCGCTGATCTCGATGCGCGGATGGCCGTGCTCGAGGTGCAAGCGGACGTCGATCGTGGTGGCGGCGTAGCGGGTCGCGTTGTCGAGCAGGTTGCGCACGGCGCGGCCGAGGTGGGCCGGGTCGCCGGTGATGCGTGCGGGTTCCACGGCGATGGTGATGGTCAGTGCGGTGGTGGTGCGGGTGCGCGCGACTTCGTTGCTGAGGATGTCGTCGAGGTCGACGTCGGTCTGTCGCCGGGTGAGTGCGTTTTCATCGGCGCGGGCGAGCAGCAGCAGGTCGTCGATGAGGTGACGCATGCGTTCGGCTTCGGGCAGGAGGGTGTCGTCGAGCATGGCGCTGTCGAGGACCGCGGGACGCGCGCGGCCGAGCTCGAGGGCGGCGGTGATGGTGGTCAAGGGGCTGCGCAGTTCGTGGGAGGCGTCGCTGATGAAACGGCGTTGGGCGTTGTGCCCGGATTCGATGCGGGCGAGCATGTCGTTCATAGTCACTGCGAGAGCAGCGATTTCATCACGCTGGGGCGGCACCGGCACGCGGCCGCTCAGGTCGGCGCTGGTGATGGCCGCGACCCGGGTGCGGATATTCTCCACCGACCGCAGCGATCGGCCGATCAGCGTGTAGGCGGCCAGCGCGGCGAGCGCGACGATGAACGGGGTGGCCACCGCGATCAGCAGCGCGACCAATTTGATCGTGCGTTCGGCTTCCTCCTCATCGATGGCGACGACCACGGTGTACGGGCCGCCACGTCCGTCGAGGGTTGCCGCACTCAACCGGCCTTCGTCGGCGCCGGAGGCGGTGGGCACGTCGTGGGCGATCCCTCCCGCGGGCGGTCGCACGTCGGTGATCGGCACGGGCGGACTCGCGGCGGAACTCTGCACGACCTGCCCGGCCTGGTCGATGATCTGCACGATCGAGACCCGATTGTCGACGGCCAGGGCGCTACGGTCGAGATCCGCGGGAGATTCGAGCGCGAGCTGACTGCTGATCTGGCGGATGCGCTCGGCGGCCGCGTCGTCGGAGGCGCTGATCAGCGATCGATACAGCACATAGGTCAGCGACAATGCCGCGATCGCGAGCGCCACGGTGACGACGACCGCGACGATGAGCGCCGAGCGGATCCGCAGACCCCACCGGGCCGGGTGCGCCATCGACCGGATCCATCGGGTCGCGGTGTCGAGGAATCGGTGCTCGCCCGGCCGGGCCCACCGAACGGATCGGGGTCCGCGCCGGGGCTGATTCATCGGAGGCAACCCTTCGTGGTGTGTGGGATACGGCTACGCTTTCTCGGCTCTATCGTCACAGGTCACGCGGTGTTGTGTGGCCGCACGCTCCGTGCCGCGGTCGCGTCGCAGCCACAATTGCAGGTACGGGTACGCGGTCGCGCTGATCAGCACGACCGAAAAACCGAGCAGGCCACCACCGATCACGTCGGTGAGCCAGTGCACGCCGAGGTAGAGGCGCGCGGTCGCCGCGACGACCACGACGGCCACCGCCAGCGCCGCGGCAGTGATCCGCTGCCGGAGCGATCGATGGGCGCCGAGGTAGACCAGCGCTATCGCACCGGCGAGAGCCGTTGCGCCGGTGACATGTCCGGAGGGAAACGCGAAATCGGTTTCGCTGACCAACTGCACGGCCGCGGGCGGGCGGGCCCGGCCCACCACGACCTTGCCGACCGTGCTCGCGGCCGAGGCGAACGCGACGGTGCCCAGCACTAACGCCATCGGGGCCAGCCGTCGCTGCCGCCAGGCCAGCAGGCTCGCGGCGACCAGCGCGATGACAGCCAGACCTGCCGGATCTCCGGCGGCGGTGATGACCTGCGCGAGCACGGTCGGGCCCGCGGAACGGTGCGCGGTGAACCAGGTCGATACCGCGGGGTCGGCGCCGGTCAGCCACCCCGACCGGGAGACCTGGGCCGCCAGCTCGATGAACAGCACGATCATCGCCATCGCGCGTATCGCCCGGTGCAGGGTTTGCTGGGCGAGACGCTCGGCCGGGCGCAACCGGTCGGCGAGCAGTGTTGCCGCGATCACCGCGAGCCCTACTCCGACGACCGACACCGCGACTTCCGCGGTCGCGGCCTCGGTGGATATCTCCTCGGCCGCACGATGGATCAGATCGATGATGGTGGACACCGGCTCAGCGTGTCGGCTCGGCGCTGTGGAAACGCTGAGAGCCGGCCGAGGCCGATGGCCGCGGTGGGTTGTAATGGGGCGACGGGGTTCAGGAGAGGATGGTGACGGTGCGCGTGCTCGTGGTCGACGACGAAGTCCGGCTGGCCGAGATGCTGCGTCGCGGGCTGTCCGCCGAGGGGTTCGTCGTCGAGCTCGCGCACGACGGAATCGACGGCTTGGAACTGGCCGCGACCGGCGATTTCGACGTGCTGGTCCTCGACATCATGCTGCCGGGCAAACACGGCTATCAGATCGTGCGGGAACTGCGCGAACGCCAGGTCTGGACGCCGGTGCTGATGCTCTCGGCGAAGGACGGCGAATACGACCAGGCCGACGCCTTCGACCTCGGCGCCGACGACTACCTGACCAAACCGTTCTCCTTCGTCATCCTGCTGGCCAGACTGCGCGCCCTGATCCGGCGCGGCGCACCCGAACGACCGGCGGTGCTCACCGCGGGCACCCTGTCGCTGGACCCGGCCCGGCGCCGCGTCACCCGCGCCGGCGAAGTGGTCTCGCTGACCCCGCGCGAATACGGCGTGCTCGAATACCTGATACGGCACAAGGGCGATGTCGTCACGAAATTCGACATCCTGCGTTCGGTGTGGGACAGCAACTACGAAGGCTCGGACAACGTGGTCGAGGTGTACGTCGGATACCTGCGCCGCAAGCTCGATGTCCCCTCCGCGGCGTCGAGCATCGAAACCATCCGCGGGGTCGGCTACCGCCTGCTCGACGTGAGCTGAGCAACTGGCACAACGCGCTTCGGTCTACCCGCTATCGCAGGTACTCCTGCGCCCAAGTGTCGAAACTGGTGAGGGAGATGCCGAGGTCCTTCGCGTACTGCGGGCGGGCCGGCTGGCCGACGACATTCAGGTACTCGTGCGTGCTACCCATTGCCGGCATACCGGCGGCGAGCGCCTGCTCCTCGGTCATATTCGGCGCGGAAAGTCGCGTGCCCAGGGCGCGGCTGAGGATGTCGGCGATCTCGGTCATCGATAGATAGTCACTCGCCAGTTCCAGGTCGACCCGGTCGAATCGCTCCGGCTCGGCGATGGCTGCCGTGGCGGCTTTGCCGATGTCGTCCACGGCGACCAGGGACAGCCGGGTTTCCGGTTTCACGACACTGACCAGTCCACCCTCGATGCCGCGCGGGAACAGGAATGCCATGCTGGGGAGGAAGTTCTCCATGAAGAAGCTCGGCTTGAGCAGTGTCCGATAGCGGAAGTCCGCCGCGCGCAATCGATCCTGAATCGCGCTTTTCGCGCCCAGCGGGGGTTCCATTGCGGCCCAACGGCCTTCGGTCCATCCCGGTGCGCCGGTGTGGTGGCCCGCGCCGCTGACGGACGTGTGCACGAACTGCGGTACGCCGGCGGCCTCGGCCCCTTCGATGAGATTGATCCCCTGGGTCACCTCGCCGTCGAAATCGAAGCCGGTTGCGTTCAGGCCGGGCATCTGCACGGAGAAGACGGCGCGAGCGCCCGCGGCGGCCTGGATGATCGAATCGCGGTCGTGCAGATCGCCGACGGCCAGTTCGGCGCCGAGTGCCTCGACAGCTTTGGCTCGGTCGGTGGCGGGGTCGCGCACCAGGGCGCGGACGGGAATGCCGGCCGCGAGCAGTGCGCGGGCGGTGGCGCCGCCTTGCCTGCCGGTGGCGCCGGTGACCAGGACGGGTGCGGAAACTGTGGACATGGTGCTCCTCGAGTCCTTTATCGAATAAACGGCGGGTCCCGCCACTTATCTGTTCGGGTACGATACGGCGGGGCCCGCCACTTAGCAACCCTGGAGAGGACGCCATGCCGGACCGTCAGCGCGCCGACGCCCAGCGCAACTACGCGCGCATCCTCGTCGTGGCCGAAGCGGAAGTTGCCGCTCGTGGCGCCGACGCTTCCCTGGAACAGATCGCCCGCACCGCAGGCGTCGGCTCGGCGACCGTGCGCCGGCATTTCCCCACGCGCCGTGCGCTATTGGAGGCGGTATCCCATGAACGGATCGAGACTCTTCGCCTGCGTGCCCACGACCTGACCGACCGCGAGGACAGTCGGGATGCGCTGCTGGAATGGCTGAGTGCGGTTGTCGGCTACTGTGTTTCGGCTCGAGGGCTCGCCGCCGCACTGGCCTATGACGGCGCCGGAGCCGACCTGGTGCAGGGAAACAGTTGCGCTGCGGCGTTGGAAGAGGCGGCGGGCCCGTTGCTGCGCCGCGCCGCGGGGGATGGCGCGGTGGCGGCGGGCGTCACCTTCGTCGATCTGCTCACGCTGATCATCGGCATCGTTCTGGCCACCGAGAACTATCCCGACCAGTCGGCTCGGGCGGACCGGCTGTTCCGGCTGGCGGTCGCGGGGCTGAGCCCGGGAGCGGACTGCTGATTCGCCACCAATCCGAACCGGAACACAGCGCGAATCACTGGTCGTTGCCCCTAGCTGAGGGTGACGTTTCGAAGTGGTGCAGGTGCCGCCGGGGAACGCTGTCTCCGGCGGCATCACCCGCGCCGGGTCAGACGTAGCGGCGGTCGTCGGTGTCGGCGATGAATTCCGCGGTGCGGCGATGCCAGTCGAACGGGCGGTGCAACATGAAGTGTCCGGCGTCCGGGACCGCGGTCCAGGTGGCGTCCAGGCCGCGGTGTTGCGCCCGGACTACTTGACGGCGTGCGGATTCCGGGTCGGTCCAGCGGTCGGCGGTTCCGTGCATGACCAGGACTCGGCAGCCGGCCGAGATGAAGTCGGTGTCGTGGTCCGGCCACCACGGGGCGAGCGCCACGATCCCGGCGATGTCGTGGATCGCCGCCAGATGCGCCGCGACGCGGGCTCCCATCGAGTGACCGACCAGGTAGGTCGGTCGTCCGTCGTCGTGCGCCGTCAGCTCGCGCAACACGCGGTCGGCATCGTTGAGCGCGTCCAGCTCCGGGGAGTTCCATCCGCGAAAGCGGTAGTGCACGTGGTGAATCGGACGCTCAGGGCCCAGCCGGCGACGCAGCGACATGGCCAGCGCGGCGGTACGAACCCGGGACAGGTGCCAGGGGCGTGAAGACTGCCTGCTGCTGACCTTCCCGCCGGTGAGTACGAGCACGCGGCCACGGGGCATGGGGTGGCGAACGGGGTACATACCTCTACTTCGTCTTGCCGGTCCATGCGGTTTGGCCGGAACCGGAGTGAACGACCAGTCCGGCACGCCACCTGACGCGACTACTACTGGACAAGGTCGAATACGAACGGAGAGGTCTCGGCAATGGAAATCGGCACCGCGCGGGCGTTGGACAGCGAACCGGTCGAACGGATCAAGGCGATCGTCGGGCGTCATTACCGGGTGGACGACTACTACGAGGTCGGCCGCGAGAAGATCAGGGAATACGCGCGCGCGGTGCAGGATCAGCACCTGGTGCACCGGGACGTGGCAGCCGCGCACGACTTCGGCTATCCGGATCTGGTCGCGCCGCCGGCCTTCATCTGCCTGCTCGGCGGGACCGTGCAGAAGATCCTGACCGACGTGCTGGACGGCTACAGCCTGACCACGGCCATCCAGACCGATCAGACGATCGCTTTCGCTCGCCCTGTCGTCGCCGGTGATCGGCTGACCAGCAACCTGTCACTGCAATCGTTCCGGCAGGCCTTCGGCGGCGATCTCATGGTCGTGCGCAACACGGTCACCGATCAGCACGGCGCGCAGGTGCTGGTCGCGGATACCGGCCTGGTCGCCCGCTCGGCGCCCACCGAACGCGACCGCGCGATCGCCGGCGCGTTGACCGCGTTGGTGCGCGGCGATGTCGTCTCCGCCGCCGGTCCGATGAGCACCTACACGCCGATCAGCGACACGCGCTGGCCCCGCCCGCAACCGCGGCCGAGCCGGTACGCGCTCCCGCTCGCCGCCGTAGCGGTCGGCACGGAGTTGCCGCCCCGGTCCGTCGAGGTCTCGCTCGGCGATCTGGTCAATTACGCAGGCGTGTCCGGCGATCCGAATCCGATTCACTGGCACGCGGACGCCGCCAGGATGGTCGGGCTCGAGCACGGGGTGATCGCGCACGGCATGCTCTCCATGGCCTTCGGCGCCGCCTTCGTCACCTCGTGGCTGGGTGATCCCGGCGCGGTCCGGCACTACAGCGTCCGGATGACCAGCCCGGTCCGGCTCCTGGACAACGCCAGGGCCCGCATCGAATTCGGTGGGCGGATCAAGTCGATCGACCCCGAGTCGCGAACCGCCGTGGTCGCACTGACCGCGTCGCAGGGCGGAGCCAAGATCTTCGGCCGGGCCACCGCGACGGTCCAACTCTGCTGACCGGACGGCGAAACAGACCAGTTAGTGTGGTCACAATCCGAGATTTCCGTACCGCCGATGGGCAGTCTGGCAGCAGCGTTGCCGCCGTTCCTTCCAGCACCGGATTGGAGATCATGCCCAGCACAATCGAGATGTCTCCGCTCTGCGTTCGCGCAGTCGGCACAGTGCAGATCAGCAGCTGCGGCGTGTCGACGGTGGCGTTGACGCGGTGGCGCGCGGGATACGCACAGGCTGTGTAGATCGCGATGCGACGAATCCGTATCGGACGCGCCGCCAAGCCGGCCGATCGACCCGAGACCGGCCGGCCAGAGCTCGGCGATGCCGGCAGGTCACGTGCGCCTGCGCCGAAGCGCCGACCTCGCGTATCGGCCACCGATACGGCCAACGGCCCTCGCCGTCCCGTTCGGCAGCGTCGCCGACGGGTCACGACGGCCGAGCAGCGGCGCGATATCGCCCTGCTGCTGCGCGGGAGCATCTACTCGGGTGTGACGCCGTCGCCGACCGCGGCCGGGGAAGAATATTCGCCCCGCCAGGTCATCGACTTCTGCCTGGATCTGGGCGAGGTGATGTTGTCGTCGGGAGCTGATGCGCGCAGCGTCGAGGTGGCTATCGTCGCCGTCTCGGCAACCTGGAATCTGGCGGCCGTCGAACTCGACTTTCCCGGCTCGTCGATCCACATGGTGTACGCCGTACCGGACGAACCGACCATCGCCGGATTGCGGGCCGTGCGGGACACCGGCGCCGACCTGCACCGGCTCAACAATGTGTACGGCGTGGTCGACGATATCGTCGGCCATCAGGCCGATATGACTCAGGCAAGCCGGCGGCTGGTCGAGGAGATCCGGTCGGATCCGCGCTGGCCGTATCGCGTTGTCGCGGGCGCCATGGGCGTTCTGGGCGTGGTCGTCGCGCTACAGGCCGGCGGGACCTACTGGTCGGCGGCCGGTGCGTTCGTGTTGATGTTCGTCCTGATGTATCTCGGTAAGGTGCTCGGGCGACGTTATCTTCCAACGTTTTTCGTCGCCGTCGCGCAGATGGCGCTGGCGACGGCGGTCGGCAGTGTGGCGATCGCGTACAGCCCGATCGAACCGGGCGAGGCCGCCAGTATGGTCGCCGCGTGTGTGGTGCTGCTGCTGCCGCACCCGTCGATCGTCGCTACCGCGCAGGACGCGATATCCGGATTCCGGAGCTTGGCGCTGGTGCGTGGTCTCGGCATCGGCCTGGTGGTGCTGGGGATGGTCACCGGTATTCAGGCGGGCCTGATGTCGGCTCGGTGGGTCGATCTGGAAGTCGATCCGTCGGCGATCCACCTGACCGGCCTGACGCCGTTCTGGGCGTTGTTCGCTTCGGCGATCGCGGCCGCGGCGAATGCCTTCGCACAGGGAGCGACGGCGCGGGTAGTGCCCATCGCCATGGCGGTAGCGGTATTCACCCAGCTGATTGTGCAGCTGTGTGCCCGGGCGCATATCGGCCTGCAACTGTCGTTGATGCTCGGCGCGGCGATACTCGGCGCCCTCAGTACGTGGACGGCCGCCCGCCTGCGCATTTCCCCGGCATCGATAGTTGTGCCCGCGTTCTGCGGCGCCCTGCTGCCGTCCCTGCTGGTGGCCCACTCATTACTGCAGTTCATCGGGCACGCGCCGGGATCGGGAGTGGCGTTCGCCTTTTCCGTGCTCACCACGTTGGCGATCGGCGCGGGCCTGGTTCTGGGCAACATCGTGGCCACGGGCGGGGCGCGTCGAATGGTCAGCACCCGAACCCGGATCCGCTCGGCGAGTATGGATACCGAGCCGCGACCGACTGCCCCGGAGACCGACGGGCAGCTGGATTCGTAGCGGGCAGTGGCTATTTGCGGCGTGGCAGGCGGGCGAGGTGGGCGAAGAATTCGTCGATCTGCTTGATGGCGGAGGTGTATTGGTCGAGGTCGGCGGGTTTGGTGACGTAGGCGTTGGCGAACAGGCGGTAGCTGCTCAGCACGTCGTCTTCGGCCGAGGAGGTGCTCAGGATGACCACCGGCATGTCGGACAGCTCGTCGTCGGCGCGGATCTTGGCCAGGATCTGCCTGCCGTTGTATTTGGGCAGGTTCAGGTCCAGCAGCACCAGGTCCGGGCGCGGCGCGTTCAGGTGATCGCCTTGGCGGAACAAGAAATCCAGGGCTTCCTGTCCGTCGCGCGCGACATGCAAGGTGCTGCCGATGTTGTGCTCTTCGAACGCTTCCCTGGTCATCAGTTCATCGCCCGGGTCGTCTTCGACGAGCAGGATATCGACGGGGCGGGCAGACATCACAGCGGAACTCCTTCGGCGGCCGGTTCGGCCGGGTTGACGGGGTCGCCCGCGGCGCGGGCGGGCAGGGTGAACCGGAACCGGGTTCCTTCGGTGTAAGCGGTGTCGACCCAGATCTTGCCGCCGTGATACTCGACAATCTTACGGCACACGGCGAGACCGATTCCGGTGCCGCCGTACTCTTCTCGACTGTGCAGGCGTTGAAAGATCACGAACACCTGCTCGGCGAACTCGGTCGCGATGCCGATGCCGTTGTCGGTCACCGAGAATTCCCACATTCCGGACGCGGCGTCGATCGCGCAATCCACCCGTACGAGCGGAACCCGTTCGGGGGCGCGGAATTTGATGGCGTTGGCGATCAGGTTCTGCCACAACATCGTCAGCAGCGTCGAATCGCCGGCGACCGTGGGCGATTGAGCGGGCAGCTCCACCCGGGCGCCGGTCTCCTCGATGACCGAGGACAGATTATCGACTGCGGTGTCCAGCGTTTCGCGCAGCTCGACCTGGGCGGTGGCCTCGATGACCCGCCCGACGCGGGAGAAGGTGAGCAGATCGTTGATCAGGACCTGCATGCGTTTGGCGCCGTCGACGGCGAAGTCGATGTATTGCTTGCCGCGTTCGTCGAGCTGGTCGCCGTAGCGTTTGTCCAGCAGCTGGCAGAAGGAGGCGACCTTGCGCAACGGTTCCTGAAGGTCGTGTGAGGCGACGTAGGCGAACTGCTCCAGTTCGGTATTGGAGCGACGCAGCTCCTCGGCCTGGCTGTCGAGCTCCGTCTTCTGTTGCGACAGAACAGCTTCCTGCGCGCGCGAGGACGTCAGCTCCGAGACCACCCGGCGGCGCATCCGCTCCACGGCATCGGCGACCGTGGCGACATCGGCCGGGCCGGCGATATCGATGTGATGTTCGAAATCTCCGTCGGCGACCCGCAGCGACGCCGACGCCAAGGCCGAAAGTGGCCGTGCGACAAGACGACGCGCCAGCGCGGTCAGCAGTGCCCCGGTCAGCAGCGCGACCGCGACCATCAGTGTGAGCACCCAATTGCGCAGGGAGCGAGCGTGTTCGAGTGCGCGGCGGTCCGCCGCGATCGCGGCGGACAGGTCGGCGTTCTGCGTGTCGAAACGGGCGCGTAGTTCATCGAAGAGCGCCTTGCCCTCCGTCGAAGTGGCCGCGAACGCCGTTGGCGGGGCCTCGATATTGCGCGCGTAGTTCGCCCGCCAGTCGTCCACAGCGCGCTGCACGTCGTCCAAATCCGCGAGCAATTCGGGGGATCCGGCGACCAGAGTGCGAATCCGGTCGGCGGCGCGGGCCTGGTCCTGGATCCCGGTGGTGTAGGGCTCGAGGAACTGCCGATCGCCGCTGAGGGCGTAACCGCGGATGCCGGTTTCCTGGTTGATCAGCGCGTTCTGCAACCGAGTTGCTTGCAGCAGGGCGGGCTGCGTGTGGTTGAGCACCCGGTCGGTCGCGTTGTTGGTGTTCGTGATCACCTGCGCTCCCGCCGCCGCACCGAGCACGACCACGATCCCCATCACCCCGAGCACCAGCTGAAACCACGTCTGCACGGTGAAGCGACCGACACCGCGCTCCCGGTCCGGTGCCGTCACTGTTGTCCGCGGGCTCCCCACCGAGAGGCCTCCGTTTCCAGACACTGGCGCACCGAGGCGCGCGTCATCGAACTCGGCAGCCGTTTGCTGGACCGCGAAGTATCGAGATCCTAACCGGTCCAGACCGATCCGATCTCATCATCACCGGGACATCGTCGAGCCGGAGCCGTCGAGATGAGCGAGACGACCGTTCGGCGAATCCGATTCGGCAACTTCTTGACGCACGCGGAAATCTTTGTTTGACTCCAGGGGCGTCGAGTTGTATTCGACGCCCGAGGTGCGCCCAGCCGGTAATCGGTGAACAACCTGAGCCCGGCCCCAGTCGCCAGGACGGATTCTGATTCCGTCCGAGGCGGGGTCGCTACCCGCAGTAGTAAATGGGACTCAAGATGAGCATCAATCGTGTTCGGGTGTCTTCCGCAACTGCCTTGGTTGTGGCCTGCGTATCGGTCAATCTCCTCGCTTCAGCAGGGCCGGCCTCCGCCGCACCACCCGTGGTACTTCCGACGCCGCACGCAGAATTCGATTACCAGATCGGCGCGCCGTACGACCCGCCTGCCGGCGTCGGCGTGATTTCGCGGGACTACACCAAGGAGCCGGTGCCCGGCGTCTACAACATCTGCTATGTGAACGCATTTCAGACGCAAAAGGGCGCTCAGGGGCAGTGGGAGCCGGATCTCTTGCTGCGCAACGGGAACGGTGAGGTAATCGAGGATGAGAAGTGGGGCGGCGAGGCGATCCTGGATTTGCGCGAGGACGGCAAGCGTAAGCGCATCGCCGCGAAGATCAACGGCTGGATCGACATCTGTGCCGCCAAGGGCTTCCAGGGTGTCGAACCCGATAACTACGACAGCTACGAGCGGTCGCAAGGTCTGTTCTCCGCGAACGAGGCGCAGTTGTTGATTCAGCTGCTGTCGGCGCACGCACACGACAAGGGTCTGGCGATCGCACAGAAGAACGCCTCCGACCTACTCGGCGCCGCCAGGAAGAACGGCCTCGACTTCGCCGTCGCCGAAGAATGTGGGCAGCAGGGTGAATGCGACCAATATGCGTCGGCCTTCAACGATCATGTGGTCGTCATCGAATATACTGCTAAAGGTCTGGCGAATGCGTGTGCGGGTTTCAAGGACCGGCTGAGTATTGTGCGGCGCGACATGTTGGTGACCGCGCCCAATAGCGGCGAATATGTCCGCGAAACCTGCCGCAAGTGAATTCGGTGACCACGCCGACCCGTCGCACGGCACTTCGCGGCGGCGCCGCGATCGCGCTGGGCCTGGTTTCGGCGGCATGTAGTGGCGGATCCAAAGGCGGTGTCGGGCCGGACGGCCGGGTGACGATCCAGCTCTGGCACGGGCAGAACGAACGAAACCGGGTGGTGGTCGAAGAACTGGTCGCCGATTTCGAACGGGCCTACCCGAACATCCGGATCGACCTGGGCGGCGGGGGCGTGGTCGCCGACGAAATGCTGCAGAAAGTGCTGGCGGCCTTGGCTTCCGGATCCTTCCCGGACATCGCGTACATCTTCGGTTCGGACCTGGCCAGCATCGCCCGCAGCCCGAACGTCGTCGACCTCACCGACGCACTGCCCGGATGGAACGACCTCTGGCAGCCGGTGCAGACCGCGGTGACCCTCAACGGCCGGGTGCGTGCCGCGCCCGCATTGACGGACTCCCTCGCGGTGGTCTGCAACCAGGCCGTGTTCGCCAATGCTGGTGTCGCGCTACCGGTTACGGGGTGGTCGTGGAAGGACTTCACCGCTACCGCACGCAAGCTGACCGACGCCGACCGGGGGACCTTCGGGACCGGCTGGCCCGGCGTGGGCGACGAGGACACCACGTGGCGGCTCTGGCCGCTGGTGTGGGATCTGGGCGGCGAGGTGATCGCGGCCGACGGCAAGACCGTCGGGTTCGCCGACGTCGGCGAGCGCGCGCTCCAGGTGGTTGCTGATCTCGCCCGGGACAAGAGCGTCTATATCGACGCCAAACCGGGTACCGACCAGATGTATCAGGTGTTCAAGTCCGGGCTGATGGGCATGGTGATCACCGGGCAGTGGCAGCTGGCCGAGATCATCGACGCGAGGGTGGACTACACCGTGGTGCCGATGCCCAGCTTCACCGGTGCGCCGATGACGATTTCGGGTCCGGACACCTGGACCCTGTTCGACAACGGCCCGGCCCGGGTGCACGCGGCACGGACATTCGTCAACTGGCTCAACGATCCTCGGCAGGACGTGCGCTGGGATATCGGGGCAGGCAGCCTGCCGCTCAGCCGCCCGGCGCAGGCGCTGCCCGAATGGCAGCGTCAGGTCGAAGACATCGACGGCCTCGACGTGTTCACCCGGGCCTTGGTGTATTCGCGAGCCCGTCCGGTGCATCCGGCCTATCCGCAGGTCTCGCAGGCGTTGGGCCAGGCGATCGTGTCCGTGCTGTACGGCCGGCGTAGCCCGGCGGAGGCGATGCGGCGTTGCCGCCGCGAGGCCGATGCCGCTTTGCATATTCCCCGTTGAGGAGTCCCGTGTCTCCCGTTCCTGTTGCCCTCACACCGCCGCCGCGGCGGATGCGCCGACGCCGGCGCGAGTCGACCACCGCGTGGCTGTTCATCTCGCCGTCTGTTCTGGTCATCCTCGGCCTGAGCTTGATTCCGGTGATCTGGTCGCTGCTGTTGTCGTTCCAAGCCAACGACTTGGTCACCCCCAGTCGCTGGGTGGGGATGGACAACTACAGCGCGCTGTTCCAGGATCCGAATTTCGTTCAGGCCGTGCGGAATACGCTGATCTATACGGTGTTGTTCGTGCCGCTCAGCATCGCCCTCGGGCTGGCGCTGGCACTGGCGCTCAATCGACGCCTGCGGTTCGTAAGCCTGTATCGGACACTGTTTTTCGTGCCGTTCGTCGTGTCCGCGACCGCACAGGGCGTGTTGTTCTCCTTCATGCTCGACCCGCAGGTCGGTGTGGTGAATTCGTTGCTGCACCGAGTGGGGTTGTCTCCGCAGGGATTTCTCACCGACCCCGCGCAGGCGCTGTTCGTCCTGATCGCGATCACCCTGTGGAGCGGGTCGGGGTTTTGCGTCGTGGTGTATCTGGCTGCGCTGCAGGATGTGCCGCAGACCTTGCTCGAGGCCGCGCGGCTCGATGGCGCCGGTCGCTGGAACCTGCTGCGGCACATCGTTTTTCCCACGGTGATGCCGGTGACGATGTTCCTTCTGGTGTGGCAGACGATCACCGCGCTGCAGGTGTTCGACCTGGTGTACGTCTCGACCAAAGGCGGCCCGCTCGGCTCGACCACCTTGATCGTCTTCTTCATCTGGCAGCAGGCTTTTCGTAACTTCACCGCGGGCTACGGCGCCGCGGCGGCCTATGTTCTCGCGGTTGCCCTGTTCGGGCTGGGCCTGGCGCGCCGGCTCATGGCGCGTCGCCGCTCTCCGGAAGGGAACTCGTGATCACCCACGCGCACAATCGTTTTCGACTGCCGTCCAGCGCCGCTCGTCGGTTCCGGCTGCCGTTCAGTGCGTGGCACTTGCTGCTGGCTCCGTTGGCGTTGCTGTTCGCGGTGCCGCTGATCTGGTTGACGCTCAGCTCGGTGATGACCGACGCGGAGATCAACAGGTTCCCGCCGACGCTGTGGCCCTCGGGTATTCATCTCGACGGCTACCGGTTCGTGTTGTCGAACGCCAAGTTCCCCACCTGGTTCGTCAACTCGCTGATCGTCTCGGGTACCGCGGTGGTCTCGAATCTCGTCTTCGGCACGCTGGGCGGATACGCGTTCGCTCGGATGCGGTTCCGCGGGTCGCGAACGATGCTGGTGATGATGCTGGCGACGCTGGTCGTGCCGTTCCAGCTCACGATGATTCCGACCTTCATCGTGATGAAATGGCTGGGCCTCATCGACACCCTCGGCGCGCTGATCGTGCCGGCCCTGGTCACGCCGTTCGCGGTGTTCTTGATGCGGCAGTTCTTCCTCTCGCTGCCGCGCGAGCTGGAAGAGGCGGCGTGGATCGATGGCTGTTCGACGTTGCGCGTGCTGTGGCAGATCGTGCTGCCGCTCTCGCGCCCGGCGCTGAGCACCGTTGCCGTGCTGACCTTCCTGACCACATGGAACGACCTGACCTGGCCGTTGATCGCGCTCAATCACGACAGCACCTACACCCTGCAACTGGGCATGACGACCTTCCACGGACAGCATCAGACGCACTGGTCCGCGGTGATGGCGGGCAACGTGATCACCGTGGCGCCCGTGCTGCTGGCGTTCCTCGGCGCGCAGAAGGCGTTCATCCAGTCCGTGGCCGGTAGTGGGCTGAAAGGATGACCATGATCGACCTGCTGGTCATCGGGGATGCCAACCCCGACGTGATCATCGGACCGGTGGCCGGACCGCTGGAATTCGGTCAGCGCGAACAGCTTGCGTCCTCCGGAGTGCTCACTCTGGGCGGCTCCGGGGCGATCATGGCCTGCGGCGCCGCTCGTCTCGGACTGACCGTCGCGTTCGTCGGCCGCGTCGGGGCCGACGAGAGCGGGCGATTCGTGCGGGATTCCCTCGAGGCGCACGGGGTGGACACCTCGGCCCTGATCACCGACCGGGAGCTGGCCACCCCGCTCACGGTGGTGATCACCCGGGACGACGACCGGTCGATCGTCACGGCGCCCGGGACGCTGTCGGCGACCACCACGGCCGACGTGCCGCGCGCGCTGCTGCGGAGCTGCCGGCACGTGCACGCCGCGTCGTACTTCCTGATGCCGGCACTGGCTGCCCGGCTGCCTGCGCTGTTCGCCGAAGTCCGATCGCTGGGGTGCACCACGTCCCTCGACACCAACGACGATCCGGCCGGGCGGTGGCAGGTGCCGGGAATGTACTCCGAGGTCGATTTTCTGTTGCCCAATGCCGCCGAGGCCATGCATTTGGCCGGCGCGGACACCGTCGAGGCCGCGGCCATCGCGCTCGCCGGGCACGGCCCGACCGTGGTGGTGAAGAACGGCGCCGCCGGAGCGCTGTCCTACGACGGCCGGAATCTGTTGAGCACCAAAGGAATACCTGTAAGAGCAGTGGACAGTGTCGGCGCCGGTGACAGCTTCGACGCAGGCTTCGTCGCCGCGACTCTCGCCGGCAGCACGGCGCAGCAAGCGCTCGAGCTCGCGGCGATCTGCGGGGCCCTGTCCACGCGCGGCATCGGCGGCACGACCGCCCAACCGACCTGGAGCGAAGCGATGGCGACGCTCCACGGAATGGAAAGAATCCATGACTAAAATTGCCTTCGTCGGCGCGGGCAGCGTCGAGTTCACTCAGGGATTACTAGCGGATCTGCTGGCATTTCCCGAGCTACAGCAAGCGCATGTCGCGTTGCACGACATCGACCGGGAACGGCTCGAAACTGCCGAGGCGGCCGCGAGATTCATCGCCGAGGCCCGCGGCGCCGCCCCGAAGATCACCGCGCATACCGACCGGCGTACCGCGCTGGAAGGCGCCGATTTCGTCATCAACACCGTGCAGATCGGCATGGGCGCGGCCACCGAGATCGACTTCGACATCCCGGCCCGCCACGGCTTACGCCAGACGATCGGCGACACCCTCGGCATCGGCGGCATCTTCCGTGGCCTGCGTACGTTTCCATTCCTGAAGGCGCTCGGCGCGGACATCGCGGAGGTGTGCCCGGAAGCATGGTTGCTGAACTACACCAACCCGATGGTGATGAACGTGCAGTACCTGCGCGAGGCCACCGGCCTGACTCGCGTTGTGGGAGTGTGCCATTCGGTGTACTGGACCGTGCGGGGACTCGCGGAATTGGTCGATGTGCCGTTCGAGGAGGTGTCCTACCGCGCGGCCGGGATGAACCATCAAGCTTGGGTACTGGAATTCACCCACGCAGGCGAGAACCTGTACGACCGACTCGATGCCTTGATCGAGAAGGAGCCGGAACTGCGTCGCCGTGTGCGCGTCGACATGTACCGACGGCTGGGTTACTACCCGACCGAGACCAGCGAGCACTCGTCCGAATACGTTCCCTGGTATCTGCACCATGGCAGTGAAGTCGAGCGGCTGCGGATACCTGTCGGTGAATACCTCGGCACTGTCGCCGACAACGTCGCGGTATACGACACCACACGGCGTTTGCTGGCCGAAGGGAAACCGCTGGAGGTGCAGAGCACGATGGAATACGCCCCGCAGATCATCCACAGCATCGTCAGCGGCACACCTCGAACTGTGTACGGCAATGTCCCGAACCACGGCCTGATCACCAACCTGCCCTCAGACTGCATCGTCGAAGTTCCCTGTCTTGTCGACGGGTCAGGCGTGCACCCCCAACCGATGGGCGCACTTCCGCCGCAATTGGCGGCTTTGAACCGGGCCTACCTGAACGTGACGGGACTGGTCGTGTCCGCCGCGGTCGATAACGATCCCCGCCACATCCGGCACGCGGCGATGGTGGATCCCGCTACCGCGGCGACGTTGACGGTGGATCAGATCTGGGCGCTGTGCGATGAGATGGTCCAGGCGCACTCCGGTTTGCTACAGCCCTCGTTGCGCGGTGCCGTGGTGCCCTGAGTCCTGGTTAGCGTATTGACCATGATCATCCGTGGATTCCGCCGTCGGTGCGCTGCGGCGCTCGCCGCTTCGGCCGCCGTCGCCTCGCTGCTCACCACCGCTTGTTCGGGCGGCGGATCCGAGGATGCGCCATCGACCTCGGCCGGCGTCCCCGACGGGGCGCCGGCGGGGGTGACGGTGCCTCCCGTGCGAGCGGGCTTCGACTACCAGCTCCACACTCCGTACGAACCGCCGGCCGGGGTGTCCGTCGTTGCCCGGGACCACACCGCGCCGCCCGCCGCGGGAATCTACAACATCTGCTACATCAACGCCTTCCAGGCCCAGCCCGGCGCGGAGCACGAATGGGACGCCGATCTGCTGCTGCGCGACCGAACGGGAGCGGTGGTGATGGACAAGGAATGGGGGGAGGCGATGTTGGACGTCCACACCGACGCCAAGCGCCGGCGGATCGCGCAGAAGATCATCACCTGGATCGATGACTGCGCGGCCAAGGGCTACAAGGCTATCGATCCGGACAACTACGACAGCTACACCCGAGTGCCCGAGGGCCTGCTGACCGCGGATGACGCGAAGGCGTTCCTCGCCCTGCTCGCCGTCCGCGCGCACGAAAGAGGCCTGGCCATCGGCCAGAAGAACGCACCGCAGCTGGCTGCTGCGCGCAACGAGGTCGGCGTCGACTTTGCCGTTGTGGAGGAATGTGGGCAGTACAACGAATGCGGAGACTATGCCGCCGCGTTCGGCAGCCACATGATCGTGATCGAGTACACCGCCCAGGGCATGAACAGGGCGTGCCAGGGCTGGGCCGACAAAGCAAGCATCGTCCGCCGGGATCGGAATCTCGTGGCCCGCGGCGATCAGGGCTATTTCCACGGAACCTGCGGCACAACGTGATTGGAACTTCAGGCCACGACTTGTTCTGTCGCGGGCCGTCGGCCCCGGGCCGCGCCGAACTGGCTGCGGTACTCGCCGGGGGTGAGCTCGGTGAGTCTGGTGAAGTGGTAGCGCAGTGCGGATTCGGAGCCGAATCCGCTGGCTTCGGCGATGCGTTGCACGGTCCAGGTGGTGCGTTGCAGCAGTTCTTGGGCGCGTCGGACGCGGGCTCGTTGTAGCCATTCCATCGGGGGGATGCCGAGTGCGTCGCGGCATTGCCGGGAGAAGGTGCGCACGCTCATTCCGGCGTGCTGGGCGAGCATGGCGACGGTGAGGGTTTCGGCGAGATGGTTTTCGGCCCAGTACAAGGTGTCGACCAGTGAGCGGGGTTGTTCGGGAACGTCCCAGCCTGCGCGTTGGGCTTGGTCGCCGTCGCGGCGGATGGGGGCGACCAGGAATCGGGCGACTTCGGTGGCGAGTGCTGAGCCGTGGTCGCGTTCGATCAGGTGCAGGATCAGGTCCATGGCGGCGGTGCCGCCGCCGGAGGTGAAGAATTCTCCGTCGGCGACGAATAGTCGCTCGGGGTGGACATGGATTTTCGGGTAGTCGGTGGCGAGTTGCTCGGCCCAATGCCAATGGGTGGTCGCTTGACAGCCGTCGAGCAGACCGGTCGCGGCGACGAGGAACGTGCCCAGGCACAGCGTGACGATGCGGGCACCGTTGGCGTGTGCGCGCAGGATGGTCGCGGCGATGTCCGGTGGTGGTTGGTAGATCGTCGGGGCGGCAGGCACGACGATGGTGTGGGCTGATTCGGCCCACGCCAGCGACCGGTCCGGGAGCAGGGCATAGCTGGTGCCGCGCCCGGTCCGGGTGGTCGTCGGCCCGGCTGGTCCGGCCACGGCGACCTCGTAGAGTTCGGTGCCCGCGTGATCGTTGGCCGCGGCGAAGACCTGCACGGCCAACGCGACTTCGAACGTGCCGACTCCGTCGAAGCTCAGCACCGCGACTCGGTGCGCAGTCTCCGGTGGCAGCACAACCTCTTCCCGCACGAGTTCACACCCTTTTGGATCGTTGGAATTGGAGCTTCGCCGCCGCCCGAATGCCCTCGAGCCGGTAGCGAACACCGCCGCGGCGGCCTCGCAGTTGCAGGCGGGGCCGACATCGAATGGACACCGGCGTCAGAACAGCTTCGCAGTTGCAGGCCGGACGGACTTCGGTGAATGCCGGTGTCAGGACATTTTCGCAGTTGCAGGCCGGGCGGGCTTCGGTGGCCGCCGGTGTCAGGACAGCTTCGCCGTGGGGGCGAAGGCGGGCAGTTTGTCGAGGCTGCTCTGCACGGCTTCGGCGCCGTAGTCGAACATCTGCCGCTCGTACTCGTCGACCGCGCCGAGCAGGTCTTGGCGGCCTTGGTCGGCGTCGATCAAGCATCGGCGCAGCAGGTCGGCATCGCGCAGCGCGGTGTTCGCGCCGTTGCCGCCGGTCGGGGAGGTGGCGTGGATCGCGTCGCCGAGCAGCGTGACCGGGCCTGGCGCCCAACGCTTTCCGGGCTTGACCACGCGGATGGACAGCAGCGTGCTGTTGTCCGGGTCGGCTTGCTCGATCAGCGTGCGCAGCAGCGGATGCCAGCCTTGCATCCGCGACAGCACGGCGTCCTGTGCGCTCAGATCCTCGAGCGAGCCGTTCGGCGGCAGGATCATGGCCCAGCGCACGTAGTCGCCGATATCCGGGAGCACGACTTCGGGGTCCAGTTGTTCGGCGGCCTGCTTGGGCGGGGTCCGGAACTGCATCGCGCCCAGCAGCAGGCTGACGCCGTCGCCGGCGATCTTCGAACCGTAGGCCTTGGACAGGCCCGCGAACTCCTCGGTCAACGGTGTTCGGCCGATGACGAACCGGACACCGGTGTCGGTTGGGGTGGTCTGCGGCGACAGCACGTCGCGGACCGCGGAGGTGACGCCGTCCGCGCCGACGAGCAGGTCGGCGGTGGCCGGGTCGCGGCGGGCGAACTGGGCCTGGACCGTGCCGTCGGGCAGGACGTCGTAGCCGGTGAGTGCGGCGTCGGTGTGCACGGTGAGACCGGTCAACAGCAAGTGCCGCAACACTTGACGGTCGACGACGATGCCGGTCCGGCCCGCGCCGAGCTTGCCGATCTCGTTGAGCTGCGGGTCCAGGATCAACTGCTCAGCGGAAGCGTCCATGACGATCTCGTCCAGCAGTGCACGCCAGCGCTCCGGTAGGCAGTCGCGCACCGCCTGGAAACCGATCGGGTTCAGCACGAGCCGGTAGCCCTGGAATCGTGCGACGATCCCCGGGTCGCGCTCGTAGACCTGCGCTTCGATCCCGGCACCACGCAGCCCCTGCGCGAGAGCCAGACCTCCCAGACCGGCTCCGACGACGGAAACCCGCATCACACACCTCCACAACATCGAAACGAACTTAGTTCGTTGAATACGATCTAAGTTCTACTCGCTGGACTCGGATCGCGTCAAGCTACTGTGACCGGCGGGTCAGTCGATCTCTGCCGCTGCCACGCGCTACCTGCGGCGGGAGCGCTGTGTCGGGCCGGACACCCGGGGTCCGATGTGGCCATGCCCGGACTTGTGCGAACGTGACGAATCCCGTTCGCGCCGAGCACCTCCCATCCTAATGCAGCTTTTCTTGCAGATCTGGTCTAATCTTCGGGTATGGCCCAGACACAGACTGGTCAGGCTCGTCCTGGGGGACGCACCGCGAAGACCCGGCAGAAGGTGCACGACGCTGTGCGGTCGCTGTTCAGCGAAGGCCGCGACGCCCTGTCCATCCGCGAGGTATCCGAGCGATCCGGCGTCCACGAAGTCACCCTCTACCGTCGCTGGGGCACGATCGAGTCGCTTGTGCTGGATGTCGCGGTCACGCAGCTGATCGAGGAGTCGCCGTTTCCCGACTCGGGGGACCTGCGCCGCGATCTGCTGGACTGGGCCAACGCGGTCGCGAAACAGGTGCAGACGCGGGAGGGTTTCGCCTTCTATCGCGCGCTGGCCATGGCGCGATCTCCTTTGTTCATCAACGGCCAAGCTGATCCCGCGGTCGATGCGGCCGCCTATCTCGGTCGGCGGATGGCGCAGATCCAGCAGGCGATCGACCATCACCGAGCCGAGAAAGGCGGAAATCCGCCGACGGTGGAGCGGATCTTCGACATCGTCCTCGCGCCGATCTACCTCCGCGCGATCTTCGGATATTCCGCCGCCGACGTCGAACTCGAAGTCCTGGTCGACCGCGCATTCAACGAAGGCATCTGACCGCACCGAATACCTTTGTCGCCGTGGGGAACTACGGTTCCGGATCGCGTCGAAAACGTGCGGGTCGACCGACGTCGAGGCTTCCCAGCAGGTCCGATCGTCTACCGGCGGCCGGGAACTTCCAGATCGGAAGTCCATCGCCAAGGTCCTTCCGATCGGGGCCTTACGGCCCGTGTTTTGTCGAACATCGCGGTGATTCGATTGAGTCGGAATCAATCAGCGATGCGTTGTCGCAGCTCAACTGATTCTGGTCGGAGTTATCGCGCACGATGCCACGCAAAGTCGGCTTTGCATTTCACGGTGGCAGATCGGCTGAATTCAGTACCAGGAGGAGACGATATGCGTGCACGGCGAGGTTTGGCGAAGGTGGGAATTGTAGGCGTCGTAGCAACGGCTGGGATTGCTTCGAGTCAGTGCTTCGCCGCGGCGGAGACAGTCCCGCAGGGCGCGGGTACGGTATCGAAATCCATTGCGGCAGCTGGGTTTATCCATGATGCGGCGGCAGTTGCGCCGTGGGACAACGTCGGTCAGGGTCGGGGGACGGATTTCGAGCCGGGTACGAATGGCACTCTGAGCGCCAACGTCATCGACCCCGACTATTTTGCGCTGGTGGACCAGCGGCGACGTGAGCTACTGGCTGCGGCCACGATCGACGGCGCGGTGGACGGTGCGGCGATCGGCGGGATCGGCGGTGCGGCCACCGGCGCGGCGGTCGGTGCCATCACCGGTGTCGGCACCGGCCTGGCCACAGTGCCGATCGGCGCGGGCATCGGCGCGGCGGTCGGTGCCGGCGTCGGCTTGGTTGCCGGGCCGCTGATCGGCGCTGTCGTCGGAATGGCGGGCGGATGCCTGGTCGGCGCTCCGGCGCTGCTGGTCGGCTGCATTCCCGGGGCGATCATCGGCGGGACCATCGTCGGTTTCGTGGGGACCATCGCCGGTCCGATCGTCGGCAGCCTGGCGGGTGCGGCGATCGGCGGCGGGATCGGTGCCGGAGTCGCAACCGCTGCCGGCCTGGGCACTGCCGCGGTGGGCGCACCGCTCGGTGCGGCGATCGGCGCGGGGTTAGGGGCGGCGATCGGCGCAGGTACTGCGGCGTCGGAGGCCAATCAGGCTCTTGCACAACAGAATTTGAACGACCTGGAAGGATTCGCCTACGATCAGCGGCACGAAACCAACGCCCCCGCCCCGGTCGACCCGATTACCAGCTCTGTGCAGGATGGGCTGAACAACATCAACGCGTTCGTCACGACCCTCAACGATCAGTTCCAGCTGGTGAAGTGACCTGATCGCATTTGTGGCGCGGTGCTCATCCATCGAGTGGACGAGCACCGCGCGACGTCATTTGGCTGCTTCCACTTCCCAGACACCGCTTCGAAAGCAATTCCGGTTCTCGGATATCACTCGCACCTTGTCGTCACCGAAGATGATGTCTTTGCAGGCATATCTGCTGTCCCTGCTGATCAGGCGGGTGCCCTGTGCGGTGAAGTTGTAGTAGAAGCGCTGGTTACTGTTGTCGGCATTGCAGGAAAATCCGTATAAGACGCTGTCCTTGCCGCCGCCGTCAAGACATAAACCAGTAGCGACGTTCTTCAACTGCACGACTCCGGCGGCAACGACTCGCCACTCCCACCGCTGGCGTGGACTGCCGGAGTTCGGCTGACACAGAGGTGCCGAAACGGTGGTGTCCGAATCGAGATTCATACACCGCAGTTCCCCCTCCTCGACCTGGGGGATTCCGTCGTCGAAATACAGCCGGACCACGTCGCCGCTGCCAGGTTCGGCTGCGGCGGTCGGCGTATCCATGGCGACACCTGTCATCACTACAGCTATGGCTATAAGAACTCCAGACCGGGCTTTCATCGTGGAACGTTCCTCCCGCGCTCGGACACAGTGACTTCGAGACTCGATGGCGACAGATCGCACCACCACGAAAACGGACCTGCCGGAACCTATTCGGAGCGACACCCACCGCGGATGGAACACACCGTGCACCACCGCTCTTTCGTCGCTTGCGCGACAATCAGGTCATTTGCCCGAGCCTGGCAGGGGAGCGGGGCCGCACGCCGAATCGCTCGAGCTACCTGGTCCGGCCGTACCGGTTTCGAGTAGCGTCGACGAACTGTATCTGCCTCGGACGGTTGGCGGCCGGGGCGGAGCGTGTGCAGAGATGTCTGGGAGGTAATTGCCAACTATGGGTGACTATTTCGAGCGGATCGTGGACGTGGAGGTGTCCGCTTCCGACGCGGCGGCGCTGGCCGAACGCGTGGTGGATTGGCTGGTTTCGCGCCGGTTGCTGTCGCGGGAGACGTCGGCCGAGGGGATGTACAGCCTCGACGTGGCGGAGGGCTACCTGCCCGGAGCCGAGTGGCGGCAGATCACGCAGGAGTGGGGTGATTGGATTCCCGGGCCGGTGGCGGTGATCGTCGGGCGCGCCGACCATTTCGGCGGGCAGGGTGGGATCGAGCCGGATTCGGCCGGGTGCCCGCGCTGCGGGGCCAAAACCGTGATCATCGATTACCCGCAGCAGTGGGAGGCCGACCCCGAAGTGTGGCGGCCGTTCCGAGATGCGGTGGCGGCGTGGAAGAGCACCGGCGCCGGAGTTGTGCGGTGCGGTAGCTGTGGCATCGAGAGCCCGGTGACCGAGTGGCAGTGGCCCGCGGAATTCGCCCTGGGCGCCCTCGCCTTCGACTTCTGGGGCTGGCCGCCGCTCACCGAGGAATTCATCGCCGAGTTCGCAAAACAGTTGGGGCACAACATCGATCATCAAACGGGCAAGTTCTGACCCGAGATCGCCCACGCACTATCCCGTGGCGATGCCGGCCGCGCCGTGAAAGCCGTGCGACCCCCCACACGTCGCCGACACGGCTTCCGCTTGTGTCCGAAAGGAATTCAGACCACTGCCCGTCATGCGGACGCCATGATGCTGGAGGTGGGCCATGGCCGTCGGGACCGTAGCGCCGGCAACTCAGCCGCCGTCGCCCGCCACGATCACGCCACTATCTCGCTGAGGTCCTGGATTGCGCCTCAGCTTCCGCGATCGTGGGAGCGGTCGCCGGGGACGGTGATCCATTTCAGTGCCCATCCGTTCAGATGGAGCAGTACCGCGCCCAATGCTTCGCCGCCGGGGGTGAGGCGGTAGTCGATCCGCACCGGTGTGCTGGGCTGCACCTCGCGGCTGACGAGTTCGGCTGCCTCGAGGTCTTTGAGTCGTTGGGACAGAACACGATCGGTGATGCCGGGGATCGTGGCGGCGAAGTCGCCGAAGCGCATGGGGCCCACGACCAGCGCGCGCAGGATCTCGCCTGCCCATCGTTTGCTGAGCAAGCTCATCGCCGCGCCGTAGTAGGGGCAGAACGGTTTGATCTCCGGTCGGGCCGGTTGCCTGCCGTCGGTCATCGGTGCCCCTTCCACTTCACGGCCCATTGTGCCCGCACGGTGTCGCGAGCCGTCGATCGAGTTTACTTGTTGAAGTACAGCAACTTGTAATTGTATAGTCCGACGACCGGTGGTTGCGGCTTCGAAGGCGAAGGAATCGACATGGATGGTCAGGCGACGAGCCCGAACCGCCGGCTGAACGGCGGGCCACCCGATATCCCGGGCGTGCGCCGGTCGATCGTGCGGGCGCGTGATGTCGACTTCCATGTCACCGAGGCGGGGTCGGGCCGTCCGGTCCTGGTCCTGCACGGGTGGCCGCAGCACCACTACGAGTACCGCGATCTGCTCGCTGATCCGCCGGCCGGGTTGCGCATCATCGCTCCCGACCTGCCCGGCTACGGATGGTCGGGCCCGCCGCCGCACCGGTGGCGCAAGGAGGACATAGCCAGCGATCTACTCGCGCTGATGGACGCGCTGGAGTTATCCGAGCCGGTCCTGCTCGTCGGCCACGACTGGGGTGGCTGGGTCGGATACCTGCTGATCCTGCGCGCACCGGAGCGCTTCCGAGGCTACCTCTCGATCAACATCAGTCACCCCTGGCAGACCGTGCGCACGGCGGTGCCGCAGCTGGTGCGCACACTGTCGTATCAGCCGTTGCTGGCCGTGTTCGGCCAATTCATCCAGCGGAGAACACATTTCATCGAGAAGGTGATGTTCCGGGTGGGAATACCGCGGGACCGCCGGCTGCCCCCGAGCGTGGTCGACGAGTTCGCCAGCCGCTTCCGGGAACCGGAACGTGCACGGGCGGGAACCGACACCTACCGCACCTTCCTGCTGCGGGAAGTCCCCGCTGCCGTGCTGAAGCCGGAACGGCGTCGCGCCCAGGTGCCGATTCGTGTGCTGTTCGGCGCCGATGACCTGGCGATCCACCCCGCCTCGGCATCGCCCCGGACGGCTCTGGCGGATGACTACGAGTTCGAGGCGGTTCCCGGGTGCAGCCATTTCCTCGTCGACGAGCGACCCGATCTCGTGCGCGAGCGGCTGATCCGGCTCGCCCACGAGACCGATGTGAAGCCACCCGCTCTCAGCAGATCGAAGGGATAACTCATGGACACACTCATCGCGATATCAGTGGTGCTCACCCCCGTGCTGGTCGTGTGCATCACCGTATTCTCCGGCGGCGGCAGCGATCTCGATTTCCGGACCAGGGAGGTTCAGGACGCCTACGCCGTACGTGCACGGAAAGAGAAAGCAACGCAACGCAATTCGAGTCCACCGCAGGGATGCATGATCAGCAGGCTGCGCGCCTGACATCCGCTCGTCTCTTCGCTGACCACTACGAGACCGAACCGGTCGTCGGCTACGTCGAAATGCGCTTGAGATCGCTGATCAACCAGCGTCCGTCGGGTTGCTCCTCCGCGGTCACTATCGTTGCGATCAAGGAAATTCCCGGACCGGGAGTGAGGTCGCTGGTCAGGGATTGCTTGACATATCCGATGCCGAGCGCCGTGGTGCCGGTGATCGCTCGTAGTCCGCAATTGAATTCGACCACTTCGCTCCGGCTATTGGTTGCGAGAAGATAGTCGCGAGTCGCTCGCTGCGTATCGATCAGCTGCTGACGAAGTGTGCCCGTCGTGGAATCGATGGCACCCGCAAAATACTCGTCCAAGGACTGCGGGTGATAGGTCCAGTTATGGTTGATATAGGTATGAATGGTGTGCAAGGCGGCGATATGCCGACTTCCGATTCGCGATATTTCCGGGGCGAGGTCCGCCGCGGGCGCGCTCCTCGTCGCGATAGTGCTTGTGGTCGCCGCGCCGCTGTTGGCGGCCGTGGTGGTTGCGCTTGTCGTGTTCGCTGACTGGGCCGCGGCAGAATGGGCATCCCCGGGATTGCGGAACAAAGTTGTCGAGCCGACCGCGATGGCGCCCAGCGGTAGCACGCCCGCGATAGTGGCCAACTTGCGTCGTCCGATGCGCCGCCGGGCAGGCTGAACTTCGGGGAATGGCGGAGGCGTTGCCGGAGCGAAAGGGGGTGGCTCATTTTCAGATCTGGTCACAGGATGTTTCCTCACTGTTCGGTCAGCCGACCGCGCGATGCTACCCACAGCGGAAGGGCTCGGTGCACGAAATCCGCAGATTCTGCCGACCACTGCCGAATTCAGTCAGGAATAAGAATTACGTCGCAATTGTGGATTTGTTCCGTTTTGCGAGGTCTGCGTAAGCAGCGGTGTCATGGGAGCCCGAGCAGCTCGCGGCCAGCGCGGATCACGGTGTTGCGTACTTCCTGGGGATCGTCCAGTTCCGCGGCGGACAGGGCTCCGTCGTGCAGCAGGACGAGGACCCGCCCGGCATACGCCGGATTCGGGTGCCCGGCTCGCTCGGCCAGCAGGGTCACCGTGTCTTGGAACCAGGCGCGATGCTCGGCGACCGCGATCCGCACCGGGTCGTCCGGATCCGGGTATTCGGCCGAGGCATTGATGAAATGGCAGCCGCGGAAGCCCGCCGAACAGGTGACCTGACCGATCAGGTCCAGCAGCGCGGCGGCGCTCTGTTGCGGGCTTTCCTGGTCCAGCGCAGCACCGACCGCCGCGCGGAGATCCGCGTCGGTGGCGCGCAGGTATGCCTCGACCAGGCTCTCTTTGGTGGGGAAGTGCCGGTAGAAGGTCGCCCTGGTCACGCCGGCCTCGGTCACCAACCGGTCGACCGGCACGCTGTGGATTCCCTCGCCGTAGAACAGGCGGCGCGCGGTCTCCAGCAGCCGGTCGCGAGGCTTCGATTCGGTGGCAACCATGGACTTCACAATAGAGGCAGAACGTTCTGTTGACACTTGGGCGGGGGTGCGCCTACGGTTCTCGGCATGGAGAGAACGAACATTCTGTCTACTTCCAATCCAATGCTGATGCTCGTGCACGGCGCGCTCACCGACGCTTCGATCTGGCATCCGGTCATCGCTCGGCTGCACTCGTCCGGTCACACGGTTCTCGCGCCAGCCCTGCCCATGCGCAGCCTCGAACAGGACGCCGCCTACCTGGCCGCGGTGATCACCGCCGTCGGCCGACCGGTCGTGCTGGCCGGGCATTCATATGCGGGCGCGGTGATCTCGCACCCGGCCATCGCCGCGACCGGCGCCGTGCGCGCGCTCGTCTATATCGCTGCCTTCCAACCCGACACGGGCGAGAGCGTCGGTGAACTCAACGCCGAGTTCCCCGGTAGCCTGCTCACCCCCGACAATCTGGCGATCACCCCCAATCCCCTTGGCGGACAGGACCTCACACTGCGCCCCGACCGGTTCGCCGAGGTCTACGCCGGCGATCTCGACCCGGCACTCGCCGCCGTGCTCGCGGCCGCCCAGCGACCCATCGAACCCGCGGCCCTCGCCGAGACCCTGCCGGGCGAGCCCGCCTGGCGCTCGATTCCGTCCTGGGCGCTGATCACGACGCAGGACAACTCACTCCCACCGCAAACCATGCGGTTCATGGCCGGACGCGCCGAATCCCGCACCACCGCAGTCGATTCCGCACACGCCGTACCCGCCGCCCGGCCCGACGTGGTCGCCGAGGTCATCCTCGACGCCACCCGCACGGTCACCCCGGCCGACCACCCCCTGATCGGAGCCTGACCCATGACCTCCTCCCGCTTCTCCGTCCTGCTGGAACGCAACGAACAGTTCGCCGCCACCGAGGCCAAGCACGACATCCCCGCGATCCCGTTCATCCCCTTCCGCCAGCTCTACCTCATCACCTGCATAGACCCGCGAGTCGAGCCGGCCGCGTCCCTCGGGCTCCGGCTCGGCGAGGCCGTGGTCGCGCGCAATGTCGGTGGCCGGGTCACGCCCGCGGTGATCAAGGACCTGGCCTGGATCTGCCACTTGCACGAAACCAAGACCCCCGACGCAGACTGGTTCGAAGTCGCGATCATCCACCACACCGACTGCGGCTCAGCACTTCTCGCCGACGAAGACCTCCGCCACACCTTCGCGGCCCGCGGCGGCTACGACGAGCGCACCGCAGCAGACATGGCCGTCCTCGACCCCGCGGTCACCGTCCGCGCGGACGTCGCGCGACTGCGCGCAGCTCCCGAATTACTGCCCAGCAGTAAGCATTTCGCGATCGGCGGATACGCCTACGATCTGAAAACCGGCCTGCTGACCACGGTTGTTCCGCCATCGTGAGCAGCGTCCACAGCCGACAGCTCATTGTGCTGCGCGGTCGACCAGGGAGTTGAGCACCCTGTTCGGAGATGTACTCGACGGTCCGGCGGCCGACCGCAGATCGGCTGGCAGCGAACCTCCTCGCCGCGTGGGAATCACCGGCCGGGCTCTGCTACTTGGGACGGATCACCAGGCGGTCCCGGGTGAGCGAGACGCCAGCGCGAACCGGAAACAGTCCGACGTTCTGGCCACGATGGTGCCATCCCTAGGGGCACAGCTGGTACTGGAGGTTACGCAGGGCCGTGACGAGTGGGGCACTGGACTGGCCGGAGGGGTCGATCTGGTAGGCGATCATCAGGGCGGGGACGGCAATCAGGCTGCACTGTGGGGATACCGGCTGCGACGGTGGGCTGGCATCCGCGGTGCCGGCGGCCGCGCCCAGAGCGACAGCGCCGGTGACGGCCATAGCGGAAAGAAACCTGCGCATCATGATCCTCAACTTTCGTTTCTGATTCGATTGGCGCGCTGACGTGGAGTCGGTGGGCAAGCGGAACAAATTGCCGTCCGGCCCGCCTGCCCGGAAACATCGCAGCCGCAGAAGCACATCGACCTCATGGTGCACAATCGTCGCTTCGCAGCACAGGACAGATTCATTGCGATCCGCGCCATGGACGCCGGCCGATGTTCGCGAGAACTGGGATTACGTGGCGCGAATTGCCACCGACGCGTCCTGGACGTCGTGGCGTTTTCCTCGGACGATAGCTTTTATGAAGGAGAGGCCAATGGCGAAGACGCTCGAGCTGGCGGTCGGGCGGGGTCTGGATCCGTGGACGGCCGAGCTGGGTGCCGACCGGGCTGCCTACACCAATCATGTGCTGCGTGTGCTGTCGTTCTGCGACGCACTGTCGGGGCAGACGCCGGGTGACCCGGACGGGCCGAGCGGGCGTATTGAATTCCTGACCGCCGCGATCTTTCACGACCTGGGCGTGTGGACATCCAATACCTTCGACTATCTGGCGCCGTCGATCCAGCTCGCGCATCAATGGCTGACAGATCAGCGGCGCGAGGACCTGATTCCCTTGGTCAGCACCATGATCGACGACCACCACAAGATTCGCCACGCGACCGGGTCGCCGCCGGAGGTCGAGTTGTTCCGGCGAGCCGACACCGTCGACGTCACTGCCGGGCTGCGACGCTTCGGGATGACCCGAGGCGACTATCGCACCGTGACACGCCGCTACCCCGACAGCGGGTTTCGCCGCCGTCTCGCCCAGCTCGCCGTTCGTCGCATCCGCGGCCACCCGTTCTCGCCGTTGCCGATGGTCAAGTGGTAGCTCAACTGCCCTCTTGCCGCCAACCTCGTCAGCTTTGCCGAATCTGGTCGGCGAGGTATTCGGCTGCGGCGATGATTGTCAGGTGGGGCGGGACGGAGGGAATGTCGGGGAGTAGCGAGGCATCGATGACGCGCAGTCCTTCGGTGCCGCGTACTGCGCCGTGCTGGTCGGTCACCGCTGCGGGGTCGTGGTCGGCGCCCGTAGGTGCGGTCGACGTGGGGTGGTTATAGGTGCTGAGGGTGGTGAGCATCGAATGCTGCACTGCGGCACCGTGCGATGCCCTCGAGCATGCGGCGGCGGTCGTCGGGTTCGGCGAGGAGGTTGAGGTCGATCCTTGGTGCGGTAGCGGGATCGCGACTGGTGAGGGTCAGCGTCCCGAGAGAGGTGGGGCGCATCATGCCGACGGAGATCGTGATACCGGCACCGGTTCGGACGGTCGCCGGGTCGAAGTAATGCGTCGAAGCTTGCGCTGCTGGTCATGTGAGTGATCTCCGTTCTTCGAACCGAGGCGACTGAATGCCTGCCCGCGTGTCGCGAGATTCGCACTCTCGCGATGGGATTCACAAGTTCTGCCGGTTATCTGCCGGGGGCGATGTGGTAGGCGCACTGCTGGATTGCGACGTGGTCGGCGCCGGCATCGAAGTGTTCGTCGAGTTCGGTCAGGATGGTGTCGGCGGCACCGGTCGCGACCACGGCATCGATGAGCCGGTCGCTGCCACCGTCGGCTGATCCGGATCGGGCACGCGCCCAGGACCAGACACCGTAGCGGCCGAGTTCTACCATGCCGTGGAATCCTTTCGTCGATTTGCGCGCGTATATCTCATGACCGAAGTGCATGCTCAGAGCTGATGCGGCGGCTCGGCTTCGGTGGCCGCAAACTCTCATCCTGCAATAGGCCTGCTACCTGATCAACGACGGATCCATTGCATTTTCGGCCATCGAGTAGCGCTCGGGTAGGGGCAGACGCCGTCGTTTCCAGTCGATGGCTGGAAACGTCATAACTTCGTCATTGCGCCCCATGGTCGCGGGAACGGATGCTCGCACGGTAGCGCTGAGTCGTATGCAGCGCCAGCACACGTGCTCAACATCCGCAATGCCGAGCCGCCTTCAACAGGCCCAAGATTCGAAAGTGAGCGAATATGCTGAAATCCGAGGCGGGGCGAGCCGAGAAAAATAAGATCGCAAACGGCATGGCTGACGTGGTGGAAACGGTGACGACGCGCCGCGGGGCGCGGTTGTTTCACAATTTCACGCGTGCGACGTTCCGCAGGTTACTCGACTTGACGGTGTGGGAATACGATCATGATCTCATCTCGCAACGGCTCATTCTGAGAGCATGCGGACTGGTTACGCGGACTTTCTCGAAGGCTTTGCTCCAGCCGCCCCCTGGTACTCGACTACGGCGCGTCGATTTCGGGGATTTCGAAGCAGAGTGGGTGTGGGTCCCCGGAGTCGATGACCCAGATGTAGCGGCAGACCCTGCTGTGATTCTGTATTTTCACGGCGGAGGTCTGCTCGTCGGCGGGCTGGGCACCCATCGGGGGATCGCCGCCCGGATGGCGCGCGGTTCCGGCGCCGCCGTACTCGACGTCGCATACCGACAGATTCCGGACGGTGCGCGTATCGAGGACACGCTGGAAGACTGCTACAGCGCATACCGGTACTTGCTGGACCGGGGAATCCCCGCGGAACGGATCGTGCTGGCAGGCGATTCAGTGGGTGCGGGGCTGTGCTTCTATCTGGCGTTCATCGCGCGGGAGCGCGGCCTGGCGATGCCGCAGGCGATCGCGGCGATCTCCCCGTTCGCCGAATTCGATCTCGCCGAGAAGCTTGCGCACCCGAACAACAAGAGCGAGGGCTTCTGCTCCGCGAACTTCTACTCCTTGTGCGTGCGGTGGGCGGTGCAGGTAGACGGGAAGGTCGACCCGTTCTGGTCGTTGGCCGGCCGTGATTTCGCGGGTTTGCCGCCGGTCTTCATCCAGGTCGGCTCCGCGGAAGTGCTTCTGCTGGACTCCGAACTGATCGTCGAACGCTGCCTTGCGGCGGAGATCCCCGTAAGACTCCAGGTCTGGGACCGGGTGCTGCACGACTTCCATTTGGACGCAGCTCTGTTCCCGGACGGCTTCGATGCCATCGACGAGCTCAGCTCATTCATTCGTGATGCGTTCGGGCACGCGCCGGCCTCGCGCTAGTAACTGAAGGGACAGCATGCAAATCGCATTCGTCACTTATCCGGGAGTGACAGCATTGGACCTGATCGGGCCTTACGAGGTGCTGCGAGCGTTACCCGGTGCCGAAGTTCGTTTCGTCTGGCACGAGGTCGGGCCGGTCGCTACCGATTCCGGCGTCCTGTACTTGGGTGCCACACACACGTTTGCGGACACGCCGCGGCCTGACATCGTCCTGGTGCCGGGCTCGGGGACCTCGACACCGTCGACTGCGCGCGACGGAAGACTCCTCGCCTGGCTACGGTCTGTCCACGAAACCTCCCGGTGGACGCTGTCGGTATGCAGCGGTTCGGTGATCCTGGCGGCGGCTGGACTGCTGAACGGCCAAAACGCCACCACCCATTGGCGGGCGCTCGACCTGTTACGTCCGTTCGGTGTCCGGCCGTGCGGCGACCTACGGATTGTCGCGGCCGGGAAAATCGTCACCTCGGCCGGTGTCTCGGCGGGCATCGATCTAGCGCTGCACGTTGCGGGGGAAGAAGCCGGCGAGGGCTACGCCAAGGCAATTCAGCTGGCGTTGGAGTACGACCCGAGTCCACCATTCGATTCCGGGAGCACGAGCAAGGCGTCGGTGAAAACCAAGGCGCTCGCTCACAAGATCATGCTCGAGCACGGCATGTTCCGACCGGCCGAGCTGGCGTCGGCCACTCGCCTCGCGTGGGGCGCGGCATTGTCACGAGTGCGAGATCGGCGAATACACGCGTCGAGATAGGCGCTGTGGGTCGGTCATCAGCCGGTTGCCGTGTTGGCTGAGATTGCAATAAAGGTGGCATGGACGCCATCGCCGGGTGGATGCAGGATGAGTGCATGACTGTCGATACCCGACTCGTACAGATGGTGGTGTTCGATGGCTTGCAGCTACTGGATCTGGCCGGCCCCGCCGATGTCTTCAACGCCGCGACTGTGCTGAGCGGTAAACCTCTGTACCAGGTCGAAGTCGTCGCGGCGCGGGCCGGAGTGGTGCGCGCAATGAACGGAGTCGAACTCAGCGTGTCCCGTGCGCTCGAGGACCGCGGCGCCGGCGTGGACACTCTGCTGGTCACGGGAGGACTTGCCTACGGGCCGGCCACCCGCGACGCGGAACTCATCGACGGAATCCGACGCGCCGCCCCCTTGGCACGCCGCGTCGGCTCGATATGCGCGGGCACCTTCCTGCTGGCCGAAGCAGGTCTGCTGACGAATCGCACAGTCACAACCCACTGGGCCGGTAGCGACCTCTTGATGCGGCAGTATCCCGACATCAACGTCGACGCAGATCGAATCTACGTGGAGGACAACGGAATCTGGACGTCGGCCGGCGTGACCGCGGGTATCGATCTGGCGATCGCGTTGGTCACCGCGGACCACGGTTTCGAACTGGCCCGCGAGATATCGCGATGGCTGGTCGTGTATTTGCATCGGCCGGGCGGGCAAAGTCAGTTCAGTGTCCCCATCGCCGCGGCGCCGCCCCGCCTGGAACCGCTACGCGCCCTGCAGATTTGGATCGAGGAGAACCTCTCGGCCGACCTCACCCTCGACGCCCTCGCTCAACAGGCCGGAATGAGCACCCGGCACTTTTCCAGGGTCTTTGCCGCCGAACTCGGCGTCACTCCGGCCCGCTACGTCGAAAAAGCTCGAGTCGCCGCAGCACGTCGCTTGCTGGAGACCACCGACCATCCAGTGGACCGGATAGCTTTGGCAGTCGGCTTGCGGCGCCCTGAAACCCTCTACCGCACATTCCTCCGGCTGGTCGGTGTCGCCCCGGGCGCCTACCGCGAGCGATTCGCACGCCCGGCTCCGGCAAACTGCCGCAGGTAACCCGGCGATTGCGCCGGTTCGATCGTGTTGATCCCGGACCAGCCGGATCTGCACTCCAGATAGTTCAGTTATTCAGATGTCACTGCAACTTGGATTGCCATCATATTCGAAGTATGCAACTATCTGAGACAGTGACGCCGGCGTACCGGCCGCCACGCCACGCCGGAGAAATCGGCGGAGGAGCACATTCGATCGTCGATCGTCCGGCGATCCTCGAGTGAGGACTCGTTCCTTGAGTGAGAACAATGGAAACCCAACGGCGGCAAGGGTTCAGCCGCAGTTCGAGGTCGTGGTGATCGGCGCGGGCGTCAGTGGTATCGGCGCAGGCTGTCAGCTCCGGCGCGCCGGTATCGACGACTTCGTAATCCTGGATCGCAGAAGCGATTTCAGCGGCACGTGGATCGCCAACACCTACCCGGGCGTTGCCCTCGACGTGCCTTCGACCTCCTACGAGTTCACCTTCGCACCGAACAGCTGGTCACGAATGTTCGCGACCGGCGCCGAGGTGCGCGAATACTGCCGGCGGGTCGCGCGCGAACACGGCCTGTACGAGCGGGCCCGGTTCGGCGTCTCGGTCGAACGTGAAGTGTGGGACGACGAAACCGGCTTCTGGACAGTGTATTTGGACGATGGTTCGACACTGAAGGCGCGCTATCTGCTGAACGCCACCGGCTACTTCCTCGAGCCGCGGTCGAACTCGGGCATCCCCGATGTGGAGAAGTTCACCGGGAAGGTGATGCTCTCGGCCGGATGGGACCACGACTACGACTATCGCGGCAAGCGGGTGGCGGTGATCGGCACGGGGGCCAGCTCGATGCAGATCGTGCCGTCGATCGTTTCCGACGTGGCCCAGCTGGACGTGTACCAGCGCACCGCCACCTGGTGCGGCCCCAAGCCGGACTTCGCTTTCGGCCGCCTGGGCCGTGCGCTCATGCGATCACGACGTTTCCACGCCTTGGCGTACATGGCCAATTGGTATCTGTACCAGGCCGTGGTCGTCGCGGCCGAGCGTCTGCCGAAACGCGTCACGCTCGCCGTGATCGAGACGTTCGAGAATGCGCTGCGCGCGGCCTATCGGGCGTACCTGCGATTCCAGGTCAAAGATCCGGACGTCCGTGCGGCCCTGATTCCCCGGCACGGACTGATGGCCAACATGCCGACCTTCGGGCGCGGTTTCCTGCAGTCCTTCAACAGAGACAACGGAAATCTCTGCACCACGCCGATCGAGCGATTCACCGAGCGCGGGATCCGAACGACCGACGGCGTGGACCACGCCTACGACATGATCGTCCTGGCTACGGGCTTCAATGTCGCATCCGAACCGGAATCCTTCCCGGTCGGCGCGGTCAGCGGACGCGACGGCATGGACCTGGGTGAGTTCTACCGCGCCAACGGCATGCAGGCCTACGCCGGTGTCGCCATCCCCGGGTTGCCGAACCGATGGTCCATCTACGGACCGTACGGCTGGAACGGTGTGACCTTCGTGAGCATGAGCGAAACCGCCGGGCTGCACGTCGCGCGAGTCCTCACCGAAGCACGCAGGCAAGGCGCCGAGATCGTGGAGGTGACCCAGGCCGCGCATGACGCCTGGCATCAGATGATGGTCACCAGCCCGTTCACTCTGGTTGCGCAGGAGTATGTGGTCGAACGCCAGGTCAAGCGACACAACGTGCGCAGCTACTTCTCCAACGCTCGCGGCGAAGTTCCGATCTTGCGCCCGTCCCAGGGATTCCGGAACTCGCTGTGGAATCACAGCGAACGATTCGATCCGAAGCAGGACTACACCTTTCGCGCTCTGTCCCCGACGCGCGCGAGCGGCAATCGGCATTCGGCGAATTCGACATCAGCGCGGGTGGCCGTGGCGGATTGACCTGTCGGACAACGCAATAGATCGACAAGGGATTGGACTCGACGATGAGAATTCCGTTTACCGGGCCGGTAGCGAACAAGCGCGGCCGAGTGGTGCTGGTGACCGGCGCGGGCAGCGGCATCGGCCGTGCGATCGCGCTGCGACAGGCCGCGGCGGGCGACATAGTGATCGCCACCGATATCGACCTGCCCGCGGCCAAGGAGACGACCACTCTCGCCCAAGGTGACTGTCACGCATACGAACTCGATGTGCGTGACCCCGGGCGCTGGGAGACGCTCACCGACGAAATCATCGCCCGCTTCGGTGTCCCCGACATCCTGGTGAACAACGCGGGCATCGCGGTCGGGGGCGCATTCATGGATCAGACGCCGCAGGACTGGGACCGAGTCATGTCCATCAACGTCTACGGCGTCATTCACGGCAGCAAGATCGTCGGATCGAAGATGCTGGCGAGCGGGCAGCCCGGCCATATCGTCGTCATCGTCTCGGGAGCCGCGTGGACCCCCAACCGCGTCGCGGTCTCGTACTCCACCTCGAAAGCCGCCGCGCTGATGATCACCGAGTCGTTGCGAAGTGAACTCGGCCCCAAGGACATCGGCGTCAGCGCCATCTGCCCCGGCGCCACCCGGACCCAGTTGGCCACGCACGCGACCCTGGTCACCTCCGACGCGGAAACCACCGAATCGGTGCGGGCCGATTTCCAATCGATCCAGGATCGCTTCGGATTGGCCTCCCCGGATCTGGTGGCCCGCGCGGTGCAACTCGCGATCCGCTTCGACCTCGCCATCGTGCCGGTCAACTTCGACGCCACCGCGGCTTGGGTGCTGCACCGGATCGCACCCGGCCTGCTGCGACGAATCTGCGCGATTCCCACGATGGAACTTGCCGAAGGCACGGCCCGAAAGGCGGTCCAGTATCTGCCTCCATCCCCGGCCCGCCGTCACACCCGATAGCCCGCCACGGATCAAGGAACCTTCGATGTCTCACACTGCTGTCATCCCGTCTCACTCGTCGTCATCGTGGTTCGCCGCTTGGCTGAACCGATTCGCGTCGTGGCTTGCCAAACCTTCGGCCGCAAGGCTCGTCTACGCATTGATCGCCATAACGCTGATCATCGGCGGCATCGCCGCTGCCCTGGTCATCGCCTACGTCTTTCCCGAAAGCTGGGACCAGCAAGGCACTGTCGAGCTCTATCGCCGATATCAACTCGTCGGCAAGATCGGGATGATCGTCACCGGCACCGCTGCCATCCCGTTTCTGGCCATTGTCGGCGCGACCGCCTCGTACTTCTGGAGCATCGACACCAGCAAGCACCACGTACTCTCGTGGATCGCCATCGTGAGCGACATCGCCTTCGTCACAGCGATTCTCATGTACGTCAGCTTCGCGGCCGCGCCCATTGTGCTCTACGGGCACATTTCCGATGAACTGCTCCACGTCTTGCACGTCCAGGCCTTCGCGGCGGGCGGCATGCTGGGTCCGCTGTGGATTCCCAACATCGTCGCCGTAGCCGTCATCGGCCGTCGCGCTGGTCTGTTCCCCACGTGGCTGAGCTGGCTCGCCGTGCTCGGAGTACTGACTCAATTCCCGGCCATTCTCGGCGTCACGACGCTCTACGGGCCATTCAACGCCGCCAACGGCTTCATCTCGTTCTACATTCCGGGAATCGGTCCGGTGACATGGGCGACCTACATGATCGCCTGGTGCACGGTGCAGTGGGCCAAGGAACATACAGCCGACACGGCCCGAGACGACCCGAACGGTAGCTGGAAATGACTACTCGCTTCTTTGCGTTCGATGGCGACCGGATCGCGTATACCCGCCAGGGCGCCGGGGAAGCCGATCCATCGATCACCTGGCGGACTCCCCAACGCCGGACACTTGGCGATGGTCGAACAGCCCGATGACGTGACCGCTGTCATCGAGAAATTTATTGCGTCCGAATGAAATTGGTCGAGTTGGCGCCCGCGATCGAGGTGCGGGAGGTTTCGGCGGCGACCAAGACCGCGTCAGCATCATGACTACGTGAACTTCGAGCGGTGCTATTCCGCGGCGCCCGCGCGGGTACGCCACAACCGGCGGCCGGCCGTGGTGGCGTCCGCGCGGTCCAGGTCGATGTCGAGTGTGTCGTCGGCCAGGCGGTACGGGACGACGATGTCGATCGCCTGCCCTTCGCGGTGCTCGAGGGTGACCTTGATGGCGTCGCCCCGGACCGGCGCCACCGCGTCGACAGCGAAGACGGTCGCGCGCGCCCGCAGTTCGGCGCCGTCGCCGGGCAGTTCGAGCCGGGCGCGGATGGCGTCCTCGGTCGTGGCCGCGCCGGGCTCGCCCAACGCGCGCAACACGCGCTGGCCGCTCGCGTCGATCACCAGCATGAACGGTGCGAAACTTCCGTATTCGCCCAATGTGTCGGCGGCCGCACCTATACTGGCCTCGAACAGTGTGTCGAGGTCGTCGCGGGTTTGCGGGGAGGCCGAATCTCGCCAATCCAACTGTTCGCTCCAGGGGATTCATTGCTTATGCGGGGAGGCAGAGCATGGCACAACAGATCTTACAGGTCGGTCTTGCCCAGTTACGGCGTGGCGCAACCCGATTCACCGAACATCACGGGGACCTGTCCGGCGTGATGGCCGACATTCACCGCGGCCACGACCAGTTACAGGAATCGTGGTCCGGATCGGCGGCGGGCACGATCCACGAGGCGTGGGACGACCTGCATCCCCGGATCCGGGCCCATATCGACCGAATCGCCACGCATGCCCAGCACCTGAGTTCGGCCGCGACCACCTACCAGAGCACCGATTCCGGCAATGCGTCCGATATCGGCGGCCCCGCGGCGCAGCGGAAGGTGTAGCGACGATGGCGCACCGATACGACCTCACGGAAATGGATCGATTCGTCACCGACCTAGACGGGTACATCCAACGGCTGGAAGGGATGCGCGCGGACGTCGGGCAATCCGCCGCCGATGTCAAACCCCATTTCATCGGGGCAGGCGGCGACGGCTTCGACGCCGCCCATGCCGAGTGGCAAGCGGAGTGGGGCGGTCACCTCGACCAATTGCGCGCTTTGCGCAAGCAGGTGCATACCGCCCATGCCAATTACGCCGAGGCCGAACGGCTCAATCGCGAGATGTTCGGCTTCGCGGGTTAGCCGATGAGCGCCCGGCATATCGCGGCATTCACGCTACTGGTCGTCCTGACCGGGTGCGGGAGATCAATGGACAGCCCGCTTCCGGAGCAGCCGAGCCCGGTCGCGTATTCCTGCGATGCGGCAAAGCCGAGTGGGCAAGTGTTCGTCCTGGAGCCCGGGGTGCGTCAGCCGTTTCCGATTTCGCTGCCCCGCCTCGACGGCTGGGCCGTGAATCCGGTGTCCACCGGCGAACTGTCGGTGGTGCGCCGTGACGGCGGCGCGTTCGCTCTGGTGTCGGCGATCGCCGGGACGGCGCCGCACCACGACGACGAGGCGAACGCGACCTATCTGGCCGGCCTGGCCGGCGTGCCGAACACCAAGGGCTGGCAGCAGCGAAGCAGTGTGCGTGCCCAGGTGTGCGGTCATCGCGCCGTTGCCGTCGACGGCGAATTTCAGCAGCCGTATCTGTATGAATCGGAATCGTTTCTGGGACTTGTCGTTCCGTGCGCCGCGCGAACGGCCACGGTTCAGCTGTCCGGTCTGGTGCGCGGCGCGAGTTCGGCGTTCGACGACGAGATCGCGACGATCATGCGGAATCTGCAAATCGGGACCTGTGTGAAGGAATAGACATCATGACGACAGTGCATCCCGAATGGTATTGGGACGTCGCGCGCCAGTTGGGCGCGTTGAGCACGAAACTGGAACAGAAGTTCCGCGAGCTCGACGGAAATCTGGACGTGTCCCGCTCGGCCGGCGTGCACTCCACCGCCGGAACCGGTTGGGCCGCAGCCTATTCCCAGTCCGCCGCGGACGTCTTCGAACTCGGCTCGCTCAGCGCCATCGCGGCGGGCAACTTCGCGAAGATGGTGCATGCCGCCGGTGTCAACCACGCCGAGGCGGAGAACAAGAACGCACCGGGAAAATCGCAGATTCCGATCCCGCCTGCGCCGCAGGTGACCAGCTTGCAATATTCGCTGCATCCGACCCGGCTGTGCAACGGCGGCGTCGGCGACCTTCCGGACCGGTGGTATCTGATCGAAGGACGGCACCAAAAAGCTTGGGCCGATTGCGATACCGGCAAGATCGAGCACGCGAGCCAGATGTTCGGCAAGTTCAGCACCGAATTCAAGGACGTCCAGCTGAAATGCCCGAACAATCCGGACGAGCCGGAGGATGTGCCGATGATCCGGGCGGCGGCCGGCAGCTTGCTGACCGCGCTCGACGATGTCTCGGCGTTCTCCGACTATCTCAGCAAGGCGTGTCACGAGGTCGCGGACAAGTCGAATATCGAGCGGGAGACGATCAAAACGATCCTGTCCTACTGCGAGCTGGCCATCGATGCGTGGAAGGTCACCCGGTCGGCGCCGATTGTGAAGTGGTTCGTGAAGAAGTTGATCGACGACTACATCGAGGAGTTGCAGAACCGGGCGGGGCGCGATGTCGATACTTTGCTGAAGGAACTGGACGGATTAGTCGACGGCGCGATTCAGCAGACCGGCGGATCGATGGCCGGTGCGACCGGCGATGTGCAGTTGTTTCTGGCGCCGCTGCTGGGACGGTATGCGCGCCAAGGCTATCCGACCAGCGGACGCAACCTCTTCGACAACAGACGGGCCGGGCGCGACGGCGAATTGCGCGCCGGACTGGATCCGACGACACCCAAGCGCGCGGTATATATCAACGGGCGCCGCCGGATTCCCGACCGGATCGACGACGTGAACCGGCAGGTCACCGAGGTCAAGAACACCAACGACACGCAACGGTCGGCGCAGCAGATCCATGACGAAGCCGATTGGGCGGCGCAAAATGGATACACCATGACCCTGATCGTCGATCACCGCACGCAACTGATGCCCGACACCCAGCAGCTGGTCAACGAAGGCAAAGTCACCGTCATTCGCGAGGAACTCGACGACAACCTCGGCAAGGGGCAATCGCCGGCGCCGTTCATTCCCAAACGGGGTTGGGGTCCGCCGACAAGTAATACCGATCCGCGCGGCTCGACGGGGGTGCCGGTGCCATGAGTTACGAATACGCGCGAATGCCGAAGGGCGACAACTGGCTCGACGAGCTGCCCGCGGGCTATCACGACGGCCGGAACGGATTCGACCTGCGGATCGCCAGGGAACTCGCCGCGGTCGGCGTGCGCTGCTACACCCTCGACGATCTGGCGAATGGACCGCGGACGATCCCGCCGGCGATTCCGATCTTCGTCGATTGGCTCGAACATCTCGACGAGCGCATTCCCGGTCCCGAAACCCATCATAAATGGGCCATCCGCACCGGGTTGATTCGCAATCTCATCGACCCGGCGGCCAAGCGCAACCGGGGGGCGATCGAGGTGTTGTTCCGCGAGATCGAACGCACCGACCCGCCGCTGCAACCGCACGTCGAATTCTGGGCGGCGCAGGCCCTGGACACCATCGCCGAGCGCGGCGACTACGACCGCATGGTGCACCTGCTGCACACCCTGCCCAATACCGCGTCGAAGGTGCCGATCCTGCATTTCCTCGGGCGGTTCAATACCGAGCAGGCGCGCGAGCTGGTGCTGCCCTACGTCGCTGATCCGAACACCAGGGGACCGGCGATCAGGGCGCTGGCCCGATTCAAGAACCCGGCCGATCGCACACTGGTCGAGCAGTACGCGGGCGACCCGAACAGTCAGGTGCGCACGGCCGTCAAGGCGGCCCTGGGGAAGATCCCGGTCCGATGACCGGCGACTACTCCAGGTTCGGATCGCCGGGGGCCGAGCTGTTGAACCGGCTTGCGGAGCAGGCGCGCAACCTCTCGGAGATGGTCGAGGAGGTCGAGGCGCTCGAGGCCGAGGTCACCGACGACCAGCACGCGGTCACCGTGCGCTGCACCGCAGGTGGCGTCGTTCAGGCCGTGACGATTCATTCCGCCGCGCGCAAGCTGACCAATCAGGTCCTCGGCGAGTTGATCACCGCGACCACGAATTCCGCGTTCGCCCAAGCGCAAGCCGCCGCGGCCGCGCGCGCCGGCGAGTACCACGCCGCGCAACGGGAGATCAACGAGCACCTGCGTCGGCATGACCCGGCCGCGGCCGCCGCGCTCACCGAACTCACGGCCAAGATCAGTGGACCGCCGGCACCCGTGACCTCCGATGAGCAGGACGACGAGCCCCGGTACCGCAGGCCCGCTGTCTTCGACGACTAGTCCGGTCGCCGGTCCCCTCAGCGCCCCTCGTCCAACAGAGCCGCGGCCTCCACGAAGGCTGCGACCTCACTGCGCCGCCAAACCTCGCCAGGGCTGAAAACGACCGGCAAGTATTGATGCACCGTTTCTGCATCGCTATTATGCTCGGTTCTATGGAACTGGCCAAAGATGTCTCGACAGGGGCGATCGTTGGCTACTTCGTGCGTGGGCGACAGCGGGATTTCGACAGTTCGTCGAGAGCGGCGTCGCGTCGCCGAGGTCGTCCTCCGGCGCGGGTATTACCCGAATCGCCCGGCCGCGCGAGCATCGAGTGAACGACGATGCGGACTTCGATGAGGCGGAAGCCGAGTACACGGTAGGCGTGGTGGCACGCAAGCTCGGTATACCGGTGGCGACACTGCGTAGCTGGAATCGGCGGTACGGGCTCGGTCCGTCGGGGCACACGCCTGGCCGGCACCGCCACTACGCGCCGGACGATCTCGCGGTGATCAGGCGGATGGCGGAGCTGGTCCGCGCCGGCGCCAGTCCGGGGAGTGCCGCGCGGGCCGCTCGGGCGGCGGTTGCGCCGATGCTCGGTGATGTGGCGCCGGTGCTCACCGCCGGCCGTCGGCTCGACGGCACGGAATTGCTGGCCACGATTTCCGCCCATCTCGCCCGCTACGGTGTGGTCGAGACCTGGAATCGACTGTGCCGTCCGGCTTTCGCGGAGATCGTCGGGCGTCAAGCGCGCGACGGTGGGTTCATCGAGGTCGAGCATCTCCTGTCCTGGGCGGTCACTACGAGTCTGCATCGGACGGCCGCGGTGCCAGGGCCCAATGCTCAGCAAACGCCCATCGTGCTGGCCTGTACTGCGGACGAGAATCACGCACTGCCGTTGGAAGTGCTGCGGGCCGCGTTGGCGGAGCGCGGGTTTGCCGCGGTGTTCTTGGGGCAGTCGATGCCGGACGGCGCGTTGGCGGATGCGTTGTCCAGGCATGACCGCCGGCCGCTGGTGGTGCTGTGGTCGCAATCGGTGACGACGGCGCGTCCCGGTGCGATTCGTGCGGTTATGCCTGGTTCGAGTGGCGTATTGCTGGCTGGGCCCGGCTGGTACGGCGGTGATCTGCCGCCGGGGGTCCGGCACGTGAATTCGCTGGAGGACGCGATCGAGCGGATCGTGGGCGCGGTCGCCGCTCCCTGAGCGCATCCGGCGCTGTGGTTCGGGTGTCTGACGCCCCGCGCGCTTGTCGATTTGTTAAGTTTCTGAAATAGTCGAGAGGGTGCGCATCGTTTATGCATCATTTGACGTACGATGGATCCTGACCGGATTCGCGAGGGCCTGTCCCGGACGAGTCGATGCCGCGCGCGGTACGGATTCGAACCGCACCGCGTGATGTGGCCCGCCGATGTGCCGCAGACATCCGTCGACAGCGTCGAGATGCGTTGTGACGGAAGTGATCAGGTCGGGTGCTCGATGACGACCTGCGCCGAATCCCACTACCGGACGAGCGAAGGATTGTGAGGATGGCTCGGTACCTGCTGGCCGTGAGTGCGATACCAGGACACGTCGCGCCCATGGTCGTCGTCGCGGAGGAGTTGCGCCGCCGCGGGCACGACGTGCATGTGCTGACCGGCGCGGCCTTCCGGGCGGACCTGACCGCCCGCGGTCTCGCGATGTCGGCGCTTCCGGCGGACGCCGAAGTGGCGCCGGTCGCGCCGCGGCGCGGTCCGGGGGCGGTGCGGCGCTGGCGTACCGGCCGAGCCGAACTGCGGTCGGTGTTTCTCGGGCCGCTGACCGCGCAGCACGCGGCGCTGGTCTCCGCGTTGGCGCGCGCGGATTTCGATGCGGTGCTGGTGGATTCGATGTTCACCGGCGCGATTCCACTGCTGGTGTCGGAGCGGCCGCGGCCGCCGATCGTGGTGTGTGGCGTCGGGCCGTTGACGTTGTCCAGCGCCGACTGCGCACCGTTCGGCATCGGTCGGCCACCCTGGCGCGAGCGCGACCACACGCGGATGAATGGATTTGTCCGGCATGTGCTCTTCCGCGCCGACCAGGCGCGGCTGGACAACGTCCTGCGCGGCCTCGGCCTGCCGTCCGCGCCGGTCTTCCTGCTCGACTGGCCGCGACTGGCCGACCGCCTGCTCCAGTTCACCGTGCCCGGATTCGAGTACCCGCGGCGCGACCTGCCGCCGTCGGTGGTGTTCACCGGACCGATTCCGAGTTCGCTCGGCGCCGATCGGGAGTTGCCGGCGTGGTGGGGCGCGCTCGATGGCCGGCGGTTGGTTGTCCATGTGACGCAAGGGACTTGGGACAACGGTGATCTCGATCAGCTGCTGCGGCCCACACTGTCCGCGCTGGGGGATCGCTCCGACGTCCTGATCGTGGCAGGCACCGGTGGTTCCTCGGCGTCGCCGGGACCGCTACCCGCCAACGCCGTCGCCTGCGACTTCGTCCCGTACTCGCGATTGCTTCCGCACGTCGACATCATGATCACCAACGGTGGTTACGGCGGGGTGCAGCAGGCATTGCGGCACGGGGTTCCGCTGATCGTGGCCGGCGACACCGCGGACAAGCCGGAAGTGGCTGCGCGCGTGGCATATACGGGTGCGGGAATCAATCTGGGCGGGGCGTCGCCGAGGCCGACTGCGGTGGCGGCGGCCGTCGATCGAATAGTGCGCGACCACAGCTTTCGCGCGGCGGCCGGTCGGCTCGCCGCCGAAATGGCGCGGCACGCGCCCTTCGAGACCATTGCCGCGGTGCTGGACGAACTCGGCCCGTCGCGGCAGGCGGTGTCCGCGGAGAGCGGTATCGCGATCAGGCAGCGAGGGGAATCGCTATGAGTGCCAAGCTTTTCGATACGAGCCAGCCGTCCATGAGTGATGCGGCAGCGTCGGGACCCAGCGCGGGATTCGAGGCCTGGTACGCGGACAACCGTGCCCGAGTGCTGCACGAGCTCGACACCTTCTTGCGGAAGGTGGACATCGAGGATCTGCGCGACACCGGCGTCGACGCGATTCTGCGCCAGTACGCCGTCGGCGGCAAATGCGTGCGGTCGACGTTCATGTACCTGGGTTGGCTGTGCGGTGCGCAGCCGGACCCGGCGGCCCTGCGCGCGGCCGCGTCCTTGGAACTGTTGCACGGCTTCGCGCTACTGCAAGACGATGTGATGGACGACGGCGTGCTGCGGCGCGGATCGGCCGCCGCGCATGTGCGGCTCACCGACGGCTATCGCGAGCGTGGGCTGCCCGGCTCTGCTTCCCGGTTCGGCAAATCGGCGGCCGTCTTGCTCGGTGACATGTGCCTGGTGTGGGCGGAGCAGATGCTGCGGGACAGCGGGATTCCGGACGCCGCGCTGCGCCGGGTCTGGGCGGGTTACGACGCGATGCGGATCGAGCTGGCGATCGGCCAGTTCGCTGATCTGGCCAACGACGCGCGCGCCACACCGACCATGGATTCCGTCCTGGCGATCGCGCGGGCGAAGTCCGGCAACTACACCGTGCTGCGACCGCTGGAGTTGGGCGCGATGATGGCCGGTTGTCCCGAACGGACCCTGATGATGCTGGCCCGCTACGGAACTCGGATCGGCGAGGCCTTCCAGCTGCGCGACGATCTGCTCGGGATCTTCGGATCTGCCGCGACCACCGGAAAACCGGAGGACAGCGACCTGGGACAGCACAAGGCGACCAGCGTCGTCGTCGCCGCGTTGGACACCGGAGGCGGCACGGTCCGGCAGGAGCTGACCGAATTGCTGAGCCGGCCCGAACTGGACGCGCCCGCGATCGCGCGATGCCGCGAATTGATCGCGGCCTCCGGCGCTCCCGAGCGGATCGAATCGATGATCACGGATCGAGTGGCCGAGGCGCGCGCCGCGCTCGCCGACGCCGGGCTCGACCAGGACCGATGTTCAGCGCTGGAACACATGGCGCTGCTGTGCACCGCACGGCAACAGTGACGAGGAGGATCGATGCGTACAGTGACCGGATCCAGCGACCACGTGGTCGTGGTGGGCGCGGGCCTGGCCGGCCTGTCCACGGCCGTCCATCTCGCCGGCCGGGGTCGTCGCGTCACGGTGGTGGAACGCGAGGCCACGCCCGGCGGTCGGATGGGCCGCCTCGACCTGGACGGCTATCGAATCGACACCGGACCGACGGTATTGACCATGCCCGAGCTGCTCGACGAAGTGTTCGACGCGGTAGGGGAACGCACCGGTGATCGCCTGAGCCTGTTCCCGGTCGATCCCGCCTACCACGCTGTCTACGCCGACGGACGCAGCCTCGACGTGCACCGCGACCCGGAGGCCATGGAGCAGGCCGTCGCCGATTTCGCGGGCGCCGAGCAGGCGTTGGGGTATCGACGGCTGCGCGACTGGCTGGGCCGGTTGTACGCCGCGGAGTTCGATCGGTTCATCGCGTCCAATTTCGAGTCTCCACTGTCGATGCTGACGCCGGCGTTGGCCCGGTTGACCGCGCTGGGCGGGTTTCGCCGCTGGGACGCCAAGGTCGCCGACTTCATCTCCGATCCGGACTTGCGCCGCGTCTTCACCTTTCAGTCGCTCTACGCCGGGGTCGCGCCGGACCGTGCCCTCGCCGCGTATGCGGTGATCGCTCACATGGACACGATGTCCGGGGTTTACTTTCCGCGGGGTGGGATGCGCGCGGTGCCGGACGCGCTGGCCGCCGCGGCGGTCGCCGCGGGTGTGCAGTTCCGCTACCAGAGCACGGTCACCGGATTGGTGCGCTCGGGCGGCCGCGTGACCGCCGTGCAGACCGATCAGGACGACCGGATTGATTGTGACGCAGTGGTTTTGACCACCGAATTGCATCGCACCTACGATTTGCTCGGGCATCGGCCGCGCCGTCCCGGTGGGGTCCGATCGGCACCGTCGGCGGTCGTGCTGCACCTCGCCTGTGACCGTCAAGCGGATCTGCCGCATCATTCGCTGCTGTTCGGCAGCGAGTGGGAAAGTTCGTTCCGGGAGATCATCGACGAGGGCCGGGTGATGTCCGATCCGTCGTTGCTGCTGACCCGTTCGACCGCGGGGGATCCGACCCTGGCCCCGCCCGGGCGCGACCTCTTGTTCTTGCTGGCTCCGGCACCGAATCTGCAACGCGGACAGATAGATTGGCCGAAACGGCAGGGTGCCTACGCCGAGCAGATCCTCGATATCGCGCAGCGCCGCATAGGTTCTCGCTGGCCTGAACTCGAGGTGTTGCGGGTTGTCACGCCGGCGGACTGGGCGGACCAGGACATGCGCGACGGCAGCCCGTTCGCGCTGGCGCACACCTTCGCGCAGACCGGGCCGTTCCGCCCGGCCAACATGATCCGCGGTCTCGACAATGTGGTGCTCGCCGGCGGCTCCACCGTGCCGGGAGTCGGGATCCCGCCGGTGCTGATCTCCGGTCGCCTCGCCGCCGACCGCGTCACCGGACGCACCGGTGTCCGGCGCCGTTCCGCTTCGACCATCCACCCTTCGTCCTGATCGGAAGACTATGACGCGCAGGGAACTAGCCGCGGCGGGCATCACCGATCCGTCGCTCCGAGAATCCTATCGATGCTGCCGCACGCTGAATGCCCAGCACGGCAAGACCTTCTTCCTCGCGACCAGACTGCTCGCCCCCGACCAGCGGCCGGGCGTGCACGCGCTGTACGGATTCGCGCGCCGCGCGGACGACATCCTCGACGAGTTCGATCCCGCCCGCACCGTCGGCGATCGGGCGGCCGACTTGGACACGCTCGCCGGGCATTTCGTCAGCGGGGACAGCGGCGGTGACCCGGTGCTCGCCGCGGTGCTGCACACAGCGGACCGCTACGGCATCGAAGCACAGCTGTTCGACGCGTTCCTCGCATCGATGCGGATGGACCTGACCGTCACCGACTACCCGGACCGCGCCGCACTGGACACCTACGTGTACGGCTCCGCCGAGGTGATCGGCCTGCAACTGCTGCCGATCCTCGGAGTCACCGAAACTATCTCCGCCGCAGCGCCGTACGCGGCCGCACTGGGTAAAGCCTTCCAGCTCACCAACTTCCTGCGCGACGTCGACGAGGACCTGGCGCGTAACCGGGTCTACTTACCCGCCGACGAACTCGCCGCGCACGGCGTCGATCGAGACCTGCTGGCCTGGTGCAGCCGTCGTCAGCGGGCCGAGCCGCAGGTCCGACGAGCATTGGCCGAGCAGCACGAAATCACCAGGGAAATATACGAGTTCGCGCGTGGCGGCCTGGAGCGACTGGCGCCACGCTCGCGTCCCTGCGTGGCGACCGCCTCGACGCTGTACTCGGAGATCCTGGCGCGCATCGAGGACGCCGATTTCGAGGTCTTCGGCCGGCGAGCCAGGGTGGGCACCGCCCGCAGAGCGCGCGTCGGCGTCGCGGGCTTGGCACGCGCCTGGTGGGCTCGGCACGCAACCTCGAATTCGCCCTTGTCACCGGATATTTCGCGACCGCGCGAGCGGACCTAGGAGCCGAGATGGCGCATTGGCAGTATCTACTGATATTGGTCCTCTGCCTGGTACTCACGGCACCGCTGGAATTCCTCGGTCCGGGCGTCTACCGGCGACCACGGCTGCTGCTGGCCGCGATCGCGCCCGCGCTCGTCGTTTTCGTGGTGTGGGATCTGCTCGCCATCGCCGGCGGGGTCTGGAGCTACGATCCGCGATTCGTCCTCGGTGTGCGGTTACCCGGATCCATGCCCGTCGAGGAATTCCTGTTCTTCCTGGTGATTCCGCTCTGCGGGCTGCTGACCTTCGGCGCCGTGGAGACGCTGCTCGCGCGCGGACGACCGGCGCGGGTACGGATTCGGGACCGCGAGGCCGGCCGATGATCGACGGGATCGGCTACACACTGCCCGCTGTGCTCGCTGTCGTGACCGTCTGCCTGCTCGAGGTCACGGTCTTGCGCACCGGGCTGTTGCGCAAGCGCGCGTATTGGCTGTCGATGCTCATCGTCCTCGGATTCCAGATCCCGGTGGACGGCTGGTTGACCCGCCTCGACGCGCCGACCGTCCGCTACAACCCGGATCACATTGTCGGCCTTCGGTTTCCGTGGGACATCCCGATCGAGGACTTCCTGTTCGGCTTCGCCCTCGTGACGGCGGTGCTGCTGAGCTGGGAACGTGCCCGACAGCATCAGGAAGGACAGCGGCGATGACGGCAACACAGCTCGGCCGGGACCCGCGCCGGGTGCGTTATCCGGCCCGGCCCGGCCGACGCGACGTCGGGCAGAACGGCCATCGCCCGGTGGCAGTCGTGGTCGGCGCCGGAATCGCCGGGCTGGCCGCCGCCACCGGACTCGCCGAACGCGGGTTCCGGGTCGAGGTGGTCGAGCGGGAGCGCTACCTCGGCGGCCGCGTCGGCGGCTGGACCGAGCGGCTCGCCGACGGCACACCGGTCGGCATGAACCGCGGCTTCCACGCCTTCTTCGCCCAGTACTACAACCTGCGGAAGTTGTTGTCCCGCAGCGATCCCGAGCTGTCGGCACTACAGCGCATCGGCGATTATCCGCTCATCGACGCGGCCGGCCGGCGCGACACATTCCGCAACCTGCCGCGCACGCCGCCGTGGAACGCGCTCGCCTTCGCGCTGCGCAGTCCCACCTTCCGGCTGCGCGACCTCGCCCGCATCGATGCGCGAGCGGCCGCCCCGCTGGCCGCGGTGTCGGTGCCGGACATCTACGACCGGCTGGACCACGTCGACGCCGAAACGTTTTTGCGGCGCATCAACTTTCCGGAGGCCGCCCGTCATCTGGCGTTCGAGGTCTTCTCCCGCAGCTTCTTCGTCGAGCCGCAGCACATGTCCGCGGCCGAACTGGCGACCATGTTCCACATCTATTTTCTCGGTTCCAGCGAAGGGCTGGTGTTCGATGTGGCGCGGGACAATTTCGATACCGCTCTGTGGAGGCCGCTCGCCGAGCATCTCGGCGGTGACCCGACGCCGCACCGACCGGGCCGGGTCGAGTTCCACACCGGAGTGGCCATCACCGAGATCGAATCGAGGGACGCCGGCTTCCGGCTCACCGCGGACACCGGCGTCACGCTGGAAGCGGACGCGGTGGTGCTCGCCGTCGACGCCGGCCCGCTGCGCGCGGTGGTGAACCGGTCACCAACCCTGGGTGATCCCGAATGGCGTTCCCGGATAGCGGAATTGGGTAGCGCTCCGGCGTTCGCCGTGCTGCGGCAGTGGCTGGATCGACCGTTGCGCGCCGATCGGCCGGGCTTTCTCGCCACCGGGAATCTGGATCCGCTGGACAACATCAGCGTCCTCGATCGGTACGAGCGCACGGCCACGGACTGGGCCCGCGACAACAGTGGCAGCGTGGTCGAATTGCATGCCTACGCCGCCGCCGAGCAAACACCCACGCCCGCAGCACAGCTGGCGATCCGGGACAAACTGGTGGCGCGTCTGCACGAGATCTATCCGGAATCGGCCGACGCTCAGGTCGTCGGTGAGCACATGCTGTGGCGTCAGGACTGTCCGCGGTTCGCGCCCGGTGACTTCACGCGACGTCCAGGGGTGCGCACACCGCATCCGCGGCTGATGCTCGCCGGTGACGGCATTCGGGTGGAGCTGCCGGTCGCGCTGATGGAGCGGGCCGCGACCACCGGCTGGCTCGCCGCCGACTTCCTGTCCGAAGAGTGGGGCGGCGCCGGGCATTCGTTGCAGACCGTGCCGGCCCGAGGGCGCTCGCCCCTGCTGCGCAGCTTCGCGGAAAGGCGATCATGATGGGTTACAAGTCACCACTGCAACGGTTTTCACCGGAAACCTGGTCGCGGCAACGACCTACCTACCAGGACGCGGATCCGCGGGTGATCGCCGGCGCGCTGCGGTGGTCGCAGCAGTTGCCGAGTGGCAATTGGTATGCCCTCGCCGGGAGTCGGAGCATCCGTGGCGACCGGCCGTTCGGCACGACGATCGCCGGGGTCGAGATCGTCGCGTGGCGGGATCGCGACGGTGTCCTGCATGTGGGCCCCGGCGCTTGTCCACACCTCGGCGCCCCGCTGGACGCGGCGCAGATCGACGACGCCACGCTGATCTGCCGCTGGCATGGGCTGCGCGTCGGGGCCGGCAACGACACCGCCCGCTGGTGTCCGTTCCCCAGCTATGACGACGGGGTGATCGCGTGGGTGCGCCTGGACGCGGTCGGCGGCGAGACGCCCACGGACACACCGATTCTCGGCGCGCGCCCGGCCGACTCGACGGTGCACGCCGTGACCCGGTTGACCGGCGCCTGCGAACCGCGCGACATCATGGCCAATCGCCTGGATCCGTGGCACGGCGCCTGGTTCCACCCCTACTCCTTCGCCCGCCTCGAGGTGACGCAGACGCCGCCGCGCGAGGGCATCACCGAGGAGAACCACCGTTTCCTGCTCACGGTGACGTTCCGGGTGACGCGCCGCCTCGGTGTCCCGGTCGAAGCGGAGTTCACCTGCCCGGACCCGCGCACCATCGTGATGCGCATTGTCGAGGGGGAGGGAAAGGGCAGTGTCGTCGAAACCCATGCCACGCCTTTGGGTTCCGGGCCGGACGGACGAGCCCGCACCGCGGTGGTCGAGGCGGTGATCGCCGATTCCGAGCGTCCCGGTTTCCGCTTCGCCCACCGTGCGCTTCCCCTGCTGCGTCCGCTGATGAACCACGCCGCCAACCGGTTGTGGCGCGACGACATGGCCTACGCCGAACGCCGGTATCAGTTGCGCCAGCAGCGTTCGTAGGCGCTTACCGGCCCCGGTAGGGGAGCGGGTTGCCGGCGACGACGCGGCCGCCGGCAACCTGTCTTCGAGCGTCAGCCCAGCGACAAACAACCCTGGAAGGTCTGGAAGTCGCCCGCGAACCCGACACCGCCGGTGCAGGTAGGACCGGTGACACCGTTGACGACCACACTGGCGCCCGGTCCGGCGATACCGATCGCCAGACCGGGTCGGACTCCGTTGGTGGTCACCGAAGCGCCCGGTCCCACCGCGATCGCGGCAGGCGCGGACAGCTGGGTCGAGGTCGAGGCCGCGGATCCACCGTTCTGGGCGATGGCCAGCGACAGACTGGTGGGCGCCGCGTCGGCGGACGCCGAGCCGTTGAGCCCGTATGCCGCGGCAGCTCCGCCGCCGGCACTGGTCGCCGAGCACTGTGCGCCCGCGGCCGTTACCGCCGTCGCGCTTGCTCCCGGTGCCGGGCACGCGGTATCGGCCGCCGCGGCCTCGGGAGCCGCCAGTGCCAGCGCGCACACTGCCGATCCCGCGCCGATCAGAGCTGCCGCGCCGCGACGAGTGAATGAAATGTTCATGGTGTTCTCCTGCGGTGTGGCCGCCGGGTCTCACAGGGCTGATACGGGCGTCCAGCCCGATGGCCACGCCGAAATCTGTTGTGCGGTTATGGATCACCGCGGCGGCGCATCCCGACGCGGTCTCTTCCCTACCGTAGCGAACAAACGATGCAAAATCGATGCAATCGACGAATTGGCGCGAGTTGTCCGAATCGTCAGAGGCCGAGGTCAACGAGGGTGGCGGCGTCGGCATCCATGCGATATCCTGAACGACTCTCTCAGAAACTTAATAGTTAAGCAATGGAGGCATCCGACCGGGTTAGGCTTACCGTTGTGACAGGACCTGACTGGGCGGTGCGTGGTTCCGCTTCCGCGCGGGACGAGCAGCGCGAATCGCTGGAGACCGAGATCGCGGTCGACATCCGCGCGCTGACCGCGATCTCCGATCAGCTCGGCCATGTCTTTGCCCGATCGAACAATTTGCGTCCCAATGACTTTCGGGCGCTGCTGCACATCGCCACCGCCGAATTCGCCGGTCGGCCACTCACGCCCGGGCAGTTGGGCCGTTTGATGGGCATGAGTTCCGCCGCGGTGACCTACCTCGTGGAGCGGATGATCCAGTCCGGCCATCTACGCCGCGAGATCGATGAGACGGATCGCCGCCGGGTCATGCTCTATCACGACGAACAAGGAATGGCCGCCGCCCGCGACTTCTTCCTGCCGGTGGGGGCCAGTACCCGCTCGGCGATGGCCGAACTCCCGGACCAGGATCTGGAAGCCGCCCACCGCGTGCTCACCGCGGTGATCGCCTCGCTTCGCACGCATTTCGACCAGGTGATCGCGTCGCCGGGAGTGACGGACAGCTGAATTTCGTGTGATGGCCGGCCCTGTGCCGCGCCTTGACGCGCATCGGGGCAGGTGGCGGAGCCGTCGTTGCCAATTGATTAAGTTTCTGAGAGAGTCGGTGATGTTGTATGCCGCTCTGGAAGGACGTTCATGCAGTTGGGTCAGCCGAGCCGGACCGCGTTGGGTGCCGCGCGGGCGCGCGCATTCCACCAAGACGCGGACGAACCGCGGATCTTCGACGATCCGCTCGCCGCGCTGATCGCCAAGGCCGTCGACGCGGCAGTCGAGGAAGGGCCGTCCGACGATGGAATCCCCATGGAGGCAAGGCTTTTCCTCGCTATTCGGCATCGGTTCGCCGAGGGCGAATTGTCGGCCCGGGCCGACACGATCCGCCAAGTGGTGGTGCTCGGCGCTGGATTGGATACTTTCGGCCTGCGCAACCCGTACCCCGGCATAACTGTTTTCGAGGTCGACCACCCCGACACCCAAGCGTGGAAACGGGCGCGCGTCGCCGACGCCGGCATCCCGGTACCGCCGTCATTGCGGTTCGTGCCGGTGAACTTCGAAACCGACAGTCTCGGTGAACGATTGGCTGCGGCAGGTTTCGACCGGTCCGCGCCGACGTTCTTCCTGTGGCTGGGTGTGGTGCAATATCTCACCGCGGCCGCCGTCGACGCCACGCTGCGATTCATCGCCGACCTGCCCGCGCCCGCACGAGTGATCCTCGACTACAGCGAACCCATCTCCGCTCTGCCGCCGCAGAACAAAGGCAATGCGGAAGCGTTGGCGCGCGTGATGGAGCGGCTCGGTGAGCCATGGTTGTCGCTGTTCACCGACGACGAAATCGCCGCGAAACTGACCGAATTCGGTTTCGACGAGATCGAAGACCTGAACTGGGGGCGGATGATCGCCCGCTTCGCACCGACGAGCGCCGCCGCCGATCGAGTCGGCGGCCACGTGCTCAGCGCCGCCCACCCGGGACATGCCGCCGCATCGCGCGAAGGGACGTAACCAATGATGTTGTCGAACAATGCTTCTCCGGCCAAGGCTAGGCCGTCTGCACGGTATCTCTTCCGCACCGGTGCAGGCGTCGCGGCTACAGCATTGGTCGGTTCGGCCGCGGCCGGATCACGATCTACTTGGTATGAGCGGGTGAACAAGCCTTCTTTCCAGCCACCGTCCGCGGCGTTTCCGATCGCTTGGACATTGCTCTACGCCGACATCGCTGTCACGAGCGCCTACGCGCTACAGAACGCGACCGAATCGCAAAAGCGGGGATTGACAAAGGCTTTGGCGCTCAATCTCACGCTCAACGCGGGGTGGAGTTGGGTGTTCTTCCGTGCCCACCGACTCGCCGCCGCGACCGCACTGTCTGCCGCACTGACTGCCAGTAGCGCCGATCTGACCCGGAGAGTATCGGCAGCCCACCCAGCCGGACGGGCGCTGGCAGCCTATCCAGCCTGGTGCGCTTTCGCCACGACGCTTTCGGCGAGCATTTGGCGGCGTAATCGCTGCCCCCTGCTATCGGGACACGTGCGGCATGTCGCACGACCTAGGCGAGCAGTCGTCAGCGATGCGAACCGATCGGGTCGAGGAACCGGGCAAACTGCTGGCACGCACTGACCGCACCCGGCAACGGCCACCGGAAACCCGATGGCCGCCACATATCTGGAGTGATCAAGGCAGAGTTTGCACGGTCCCGGCGGCACGCTGGGTTTCGTAATAGGTGCCGCCGGGGTAGTAGTCGGCGCTGGTTGTTCCGGAGACGAAGTCACCGGCCCAGGCGACCGACAGCGTTTGTAGTGCGGAGACATTCTTCGCCTGCGGGGTACCGCAGGCGATCTTGTCCGGGGCGGGTGCGCTCGATGCTTCGACATCGATGTGCGATCCGCTGGTGAGCCGGACGCCGTGGAACGGCCGGGAGATCTGTGCGATCAGTTCGTTGGTGCCGCTGGCATTGCGGTTGCAGGCGTAGGGCGGGGAAGAGATGGCCAGAATCGGCAGCGTGGTGTTGCTCAGGTGGTTGAGCGCGTTGCCGAGGTTGTTGCCGACGAAGCTCTTCACCGGATCGAACAGGATGAGGCCACGCACCGAGGCGAATGCCGCGGGGTAGTCGGCGCGCAGCGCCTGGGTGACGTAGGGAACGGCCTCGCCGCCGGCCGAATGTCCGGCGAAGACCATGGCTTTCGGGAGGGTGAGTTCCGGGCGTTTCGCCTTGTTCTTCGCATCGGTGAAGCTGCGGCCGAGTTTGTCGCCGGGGTCGGCGGCTTTGCCGAACAGATCGGCCACGTTGTGCAGGAAGTCGGTGTTGTTGCCGAGGTTCTCCAGCGTGCAGCCGAACGTGTTCGCTGTGGGAAGTGTGGGTGCGAATACCAGGAAGCCTTGTGCCGAGAACTTTTTCGCGGTGTCCTCGACCGAGTCGTTGGCGCCGGCGAAGCCGTGTTGCAGCCACAGCAGCGCCTTGGGTGTCCCCGCGGGGAAATACCAGTCGCTGCTCTGCCGCAATATCGTGAACGCACAGCGGATTTCAACGGTGTTCTCCACTTTGGTGACCGCGGCATCGGCGGTCGCGGTGGGAATGGTGAATGCGGCAGCGGCGGCGATCGAGCCGAGAGCGACCAGCAGGCGTCGGATGTTCAACGTAACTCCGTGTTTCACTATGAGAAACGGTGTTTCGTTTCTCGGGAAACAAATCTGCGGCTCGGCGACTTGCCCGGTCAAGGTTCGCGAGTGGGGAAGGTCGATGCGCCGTTTCTCGCAAGCCGGTCTCGCACTGGTGTGCCGCATGATGCCCGCACCGGCCATCCGCTGATTGCCGAACTGAACTACGCAGGGCCCCAATGGTATTGGATGCGGATACCACGTCCCGTCTCCGGCTGGTACGCCGCATTTGAAAGACCCCAACCGGCCGCGCGGTCCGGTCTCCCCAGTCGAGCGCTAACGGTGTGTGATGGCCGAGAGCTCGAACCGGTCCGTCGGCTGGCAGGCTCAGCAGTATCCGATCAATTACAAGGCGCGTGCGTTCGTTCCGGGCGAATGGGAGAACGGTGCGTGCTGACTTCGAAGGTCGAGCAGCTGAAAACTCAGAAGCAGTAGTTCGCGCCCGGCCGGTAGGGGTGGACCGGCAGACCGGCCACTGCCCTGCGTGTGAACCGGCTCACGTCAGGCGGAACGGGATGTCCGGCGGCGCGTCGGGCGGTTGGGCCGGCTCCGGCTGTGCGGTGCCTGGGTGCTCGCGGTTCGGTGGGAACGAGATGGTCTCGGGCGGTGGGGTTTCGGTGCTGCGCAGCAGCAGATCGCCACTCACCCAAAGGGTTCCCTTCGGTCCGCGTATCTCGAGCACACCCCGGGCACGAATGCGATGCCCGGTGGTGCCTCCATTGGCGGTTTCCATGGGGGTGCCGAAGCGCAGGAGTTCGCGGCGGTTGCTGGTGACGGTGCCGGATTGGCCGTGGCCGGCGTGCTCGCCGGTGAGCGGGGTATTGAAGGTGCCGCGCTGGCTGCCTTCGCCGGTGTAGCGGACGTTCACTCCGAACGCCGCGGTCGTGGACAGGGTGTTGTCGACCTGGGCGCCGAAGCCGTCGCCGGACCATTCGACGCGGTGGATAGCGGTGTCCTTACTGGTCTTTTCGATGCGGGGCGAATACAGGGTGAACTTGACCGATGTCGTTGTGTCGTGGTCGTTTCCGGTGTGCGGCGCGGGATCGGGTGGACGGTGCCCGCCCTCCGGCGCGACGGCAGTCAGGAAAGGCGCGGAGGCGGCGGGCCCGTGGACCGTGAGACGGCCGCTCTCGACGAGGGTGGTCAGGCGGATGAACATGCCCTCCGACGAGCGGTTGGCCAGGGCCTGTCCACTCGTGTCCAAGGAGGGGTCGACCAGCCGCAGGGCCTGGGCGAGCTGCCCGACGCCGTCGAAGTCGTAGATCTCGATCGGCCGGGACGGTATCCAGGGCGGACCGCCCAAACGGGAGCGTATGTCGTAGCTGATTGCCTCACCCTCGCCGGGAGCGGCAGGATCGAACCTGTAGATAGCGGGATCGGTGCGGGTCAGAACCGAATCGTCCGGCGGCGTCTCGGAGGTGTTGAACCGGATCAGGACCTGGGCGGTGCGGGCGCTGCGGCCGACGCTCAGCGTAGGCGTGGTCAGCTGTGAGACATCCAGGGGCGGTAGGACACCCAACGCCTGCCCGGTCGCGGCCAGGCTGTTGATGCCGCGGTGGACCAGGTACGTCAGCAGTGCTTCGTCGAGCGGGCGGGAGCTCACCTCGACGACGTATAGGTAGGGCATGCGGAATTCGCTGGTGTTGCCGAGAGTGCTTTGCCAGGCCCGGATTTCGCGGCTCGAGTGCTGAAACGCGGTGACACTGCTCTGCCGTTGCACCGCGAGGTCGACCTTCGGCCGGTGCCCGTTGATCTGCCCGCCGAGGATCCCATCGACCCGATGCCCGCGGGTCTGCGTGGTGGCGACCCGGGTCGCCCCGCCCAGGGCGGCGCCGTCGCCGGTGGCGTGACCGAAGATATTGTCCAGCCCGGACGTGACGGTGACTCGTTTACCGCGCACCTCGGACCATTTCTCGGCGGGGTCCGGGTGGGCGGAGAACTTGACCTCCACCAGCCGCGGCCCAAGCCAGCTCGAGCGATCGATGAAATGGAACACCGCCGCCTCGTCGCCGGCATTCGGCAGGGTGCGCAGGCCGAGGGTGGTGGTGTGCTCGTTGATCCGGGTCAGTACGCCGGGCTGGTAGTTCGCCGTTCCGGGTGTGGTGGCCCCGGGTGCGTGCTCCTCTACCAACTGCTGCGCCAGATCCCGCAGGTCGTTGCGGCCGCCCTCGAGATGCACGTCGGTGACCGTGCCGAAGCCCAGCTTGCCGCTCTCCACGAACGAGGTCGGCAGTCCGCGATCGGGCTCGTTCGCCTCCGTGACCGCGTAATCGGTGCCGGTCATGAGGCTGTGCGCGGAGACGAGCGCGAGCAGATCAGGGTGGTTCTGCAGGTCGTTGTCCATCAGCAGGAACTCGACGGCGTCGGGGATATCGATCGTCCGGGTGCGCTCCGCGCGCAGGCCTCCTGCGAGCACACCGGTGGCGAAGTTACGGTTGCCGACCCGCACCGTCACGACGTAGTGCGCGGCCGCGGAGAACCGGTGCACCGCAGTGGTGTCCTCGGTGGTGACTCGGAAGACGGCGGAATTGTCGTTGGTGGTAGCGCTTTTCGTGTTGCTGGTCTGGTAGTGGTAGGCGCCGCCACCGACGGCGCTGCTGGTGTAGTTTCCCTCGGAACCGGTGTATGTGGCGCCGGTCTGATGACCGCGCTGCGTGGACTCGGTGTGCGCGGAGCCGTTGACCGACTGCAACCAGCGTTCACCGTCCATCTTCGGCGGCTGCGACAGCAACTGGACGTCGGTCAGGTACCCCGTCACCTCGATGGTGATGTCGGTCCCTGCCAACGCTCCAGGCGTGTTCGCGCCCTCGATCACATACGAGTCCCGGAACATCCGCAGCGCGTTGGCATTCACGTGATGGGGTGACAGTGCGGTGTGTGTGAGCTCGTGCGCCATCGACTCCGGGTTCGTCGCCGGCTCGCCGAGCGCGGTGCGCCACACCCACCGGACCGTTCCGGCGGCGTTGTCCACCGCCCAGTGCGCTCCGTCGAGCACCATCTCGCTGAGCGCCGACCACATCGAATCCGTATGAGTCTGCCGCTCAGTGTTATTCGCGTCCGGTCGAGCCTCGATGCTGGGATGAGCCTCGCGTGCCGCCTGGGCAGGCAGGGTTCCGCTTTCGAGGTCGCGCAGAAATCGGATCGCCGGATCGGTGTCGGTGTTCCAGAGCGGCAGTGCGAATTCCGCGGGACCGTCGGGGAATTCGCCGGGTATCCGTCGGCGGGGCCGGGTGTCCACGGCGGATTCGGACATTTCTCCGGCCGCGTCATCCGCACCCGAGATTGCCGGATCGGTGGCGAATCCATGGGGCGCGGGTGCGACATCGGCCGGGTAGGAGCCGGGTAGGGCCGGATCGGTCCGGGCGTTCTCGGCTGCCTCGAGCGCGAGGCCGTCGATCAGGTCCAGGACGGTCTTACGGAGCACCAAGCTGCCGCCGACGCGATCGAGCAGGGCGGTCTCCGGGATTCGCAGTACCCCCTGCTCGAGAGTGCGGCCCCGGGACGGCAACGAGAGGTTCGTGGTGTCCTCGCCGGTCAGATCGCGCACGATCGGATCTGCGGGTTCGGCTGCGCTACTGGGCCTTTCGGTCGTCGTCCGGTACGTCGGCACGGCCAGCCTCACGGTGCCGTCGGCGGACGACGGCGCGAGTCCGGCGCCGCGGCTGTGGCTATGGTCGTGGCGGTCGGCGTGGCTGTGACTGATCCGCATCCGGTAGGTGACCGGCACGGTGAACACCTGGGTGCCGTCCTCGGTGGGCGACAGCGTGTAGTACTCGTGGCCGGTGCCCGCCGTGGATTCCTGGGTGTTCGAGGACTGATCGGAAAAGGTGTAGTCGGGCGTGAGGTTCTGGAACCACAGGTGCTCGGTGTTGTCGAGCGGGTTCGTGATCGAACCGCTGGCGCCGACTTTCCACGCGCGCGGAGTCTCGGTGAACTGCTCGTCTCCGGCAATGGTGGATCCGGTGTAGTTCAGCGTCTGCACCTTCGGCAACGTCCAGGTGTGCTCGACGCCGTCGTAGCGGTCACCCGGTGTGGGATAGCGACGTTCGGCCGCGAGATTCATCGAGACCCGCTCGGTGCCTGTCGGAGTGGGCAACTCGAACCAGACGGCGGTACCGCCCTCGATCATCTCGTCCAGCGCCGACCGCCGGCCCAGCGCGTTGCTCAGCTGATTGAACTTCCGGAGATTGTTCAATCGCTGTGCGTGCGTGGCGTTCAGGGTCGCGGCGTCCAGCCGGCTCGCGGTCGCGCGGTCCGTCGGGAAGAAGCCGTGATCGGACAGCCATTGCCCGGCCTCGAGCAGCAGCGGCTCGACGCCGTCCACCCGCAGCGGCGTCGTCGAGACGCCCAGCTGCTCGAGATGCACGATTTCCGCAGGCGCATAACGGGTTTCAGTCGGCGCCGCACCGAGCGTCGCCCGCGACGGCACCAGCAGGTGGATCGGATAGTCGCGACCACCGTCCATCGGGGATTCCGGCTTCGGTTCGATCGGGGGACCGTCCGGGCGCACGAGCCGCACGCGCACGGTCATGGTCGGGGTCACGTGCAGCAGCGGCTCGCCGGTGCGCAGCGAATGTGCCGTCCGCGCGCTGCCGCCGTAGTTCAGGGTGTGGCTGAAGTGCTGGGATAGCCCGCCCTTCAGCGCGATCTGTCCGCCGCGGGACGGAGTGCCGGTGGCGGGATCTGTCTGTGTTCCACCGAAGCCCAGCGACAGCGATGCGCCTGCGCCGAGCGAGTTGGCGATGGTGGAGCTGCCCTGCGACCGCAGCGACCGCAGCACATATGATTCCAGCACGGACTTTTCCGTGGTCGGCCCGGTGGGCTCGGTACCGCCACGCAGGTCGGTGGTGATTTCCAGATAGCCGATCGGTGTGCCGGAGGCGGTGTAGAAGATCGGGGACTCCACCGAGCCGTCTTTCACCTTCCACCCCGAATCATCCGTCTCGGAATCCGCCGAGGAATCCGTCATGTCCGTCTCGGCCTCGCCATCCGTCCCGGAAGCGGCCGGGCGATCCCACGACATCGGGATCATGCTTCGAACATTGCCCTCGGAGAAGAACTCCCGTAACTGCTCGGCCGAATTGTCGGAGAGGCCGTCGAAATGCTCGTCGAACGAGGCCATCACGTCGGCCAGGAGCTTGTCGTGGTCCGGGAAGGTGGTTACTCCGTGGAGCGGGACATCGTCACGGAGCCGATCCATCGGAGCGGGAATGGTGGTGTCGTCTCCCGGATCGATCCTGGGCGTCTCGCCGGACTTGGACATGTAGCCCGGGAACCAGACCAGCAGCTTGTTCGGTGCGTCTGCGGTGGCGGTCCGCCACTGCCCGGCAGGGGGTTTCGGTGACGCCGGGCCACTCGGGCCGTCGTTCGCACGCAGCTCCCAGACCATGTCGTAGTCGAAAGGCCACGAACGCCCCTTGCTCCGGATGATGGTCATCGGCTGTACCGTCGCGCCCACCGACACACCGGTGCTCAACTGGTTGTGCACGATGTCGACCTCCGGCGTCAGCGTGACGGAGCTCAACTTCTCGTTGCCGGTGCCCCACCGGATGGCGTGTGCATAGGAGAACGCCCGCAGGTCGCTGCTGCCGCCACTGTCACCGGTGTCGGAAATCCAGAACGCCCACCGCTGAATACCGACCGGTGGCCCATCCCGCAGCGGCTCGATCTGTTCCTCCGACGGCCCGAGCGCCCGCAGCGACACCCGCAATGACACCGGATGGCTGCGGCCCCGATACTTCACCCGCAGCGGCATGCCCGACTCGCTCAGCAGGCGGGCCCACTCGCTCGACAGCAACCGCCCGCTCAGCACCCGCCGCACCTCGGCCCGGAAGCCCTCGTCCGCGCCGCGGTCGCCCTCCACCGTGCGGAAAACCTGCTCGTGCAGCCATTCCACCGTCTCCTGCGGCACCGCGGTGATGTGATTCAGGTCCTGGGAGCCGTCGCGGCGGGTACCGAAATCCCGGATCGGATCGCTCATACCGTCCGGCGGGGTGATCTCGATAGTGGGAATCTCCCGCTTCGGCTCCTCCGGCGTAGTTCGTGCTGATTCGTCGTCGATATCGGGTACGTCGTGCGGGTCCTGCGGGTCCCCGACCCGTCGCTTGCCTCGCACCCACGCCGCCCGGCGTGCCCGGTAGGCGGAATCCTCCGAGTCGGAGGCGTCGTCGCGGGTTTCGTCATATCCAGTGGTCAGGTACGAATGGATGGAGTCCCCGTCGGATACCGTTTCCCAGTCCGACTCGTGTTCGGACCGCGTGGTTGAGGTACCGGCAGCAGTCGTGGTCGTCCACACCTGCGGGGCAGCAGTGCTGGTGGCGGGCAACAGCGCGATGCGCGCAGTGGGAGTGCCACCCCCGGTGTCCTTTTCGTCGAGGAACAGGGTCGCGGGCGTGCTCACGGCGATCAGTTCGGCGCCGTCCAGGTCCTGTGCGATCTGCTGGCGAGCTGTGGCCGGCACCGCGTCGAAGTCGGTCAGCAGCAGCACCCGCGCGGGCATCGGTGCACCGCCGGCGGTCAGGTCCTTGCGCAGGCGCTGCCCGAAGGTCGTCGGCGTCTCCCAATAGGTCACGTCTTGTCGCGCGTCGTAGACCGCGAACCGGCCGTCGGCGAAGTAGCCGACCACGATGGCTGTGTCGTGCAGGCCGAACGGCAGCCCGCCCAGTTCCCGGCTGTGCCAGGGGCGCGCTGTGGCGGGCAGCGTCCCGGTGAGCGGGTCGGTGCGTGCCCGGGTCCCGGGCTGGTAGGCGTGGTTCGGTGTCCAGGCCACATGCGAAGACCCCAGTCGGGCGTTCAGGGCGGCGAATCGGGAGCGGTAGTCACGCCGGTCGAAGTAGCACAGGCCGTAGGTGCGCTGTTCACCGAAACGGTACGGGCGCAATCCCGCGGGGGCAGCGGTGCCGGGAGGGGCGGACCGTTCGACCAGCCAGCCGGCGGGGTCGGTGGTGAACAGAGAACGGTATGCCCACCGCACCCGATCACCGGCCGGGCCCTGGGGATAGACCGATCCGAACCGCCCGCCGTGGCCGCTCGGGGCGCTGTGCAGGCTCACCCGCACCCCGGTCGCGGCATGTCCGGAGCCGACGGACATCAGCCCGTGGGGAAACCAGACCAGGCGCCCGAGCAGGTCGGCGAGTTCCTGGCGCACGCGGCCCCCGCTGCAGGTCAAGACCACCACCGGGTCCTCCAGCCGCCGCGTCGTGGTACTCAACTCCGGCAGCCCCCGCAGCCACGAGCCCAGCGCCTGATCGGTGACCGGCTGCGCCACCTCGTCCACCACCAGGCACACCTCATCCCGTGCAGACGAGTGCACCATCAGTAGGAACGGGTCGAGCCCCGGCGGCCACGGCCAAGCCTTCCCGGTGACCTGCACCCGCTGCCCGGAGACCCGGTGATGCCCGGTAGCCCGCGGGAAGGGGTCCGGCGAGGCTGGCCGAACACGGTAGTAGCCGCTGAAACCGGCCAACGCCGAACCGGGCGCGGGTGTCCGCGTGGTGCCTGGTTCGCGGGAGGACGCGATCCCCTGGACGGGCTCCGGCAGGGACGTGTGCACGACGAACCCGCCCATTTCCCCGACCGCGAGAGTGACAGTCCTGCCATCCAGCGTTGTCAAAGCCGCGGAATCGGTCAGAAGCACCGGCGGCCCGCCTAAGTCCATAGAAGTCGGAGCCCACCCCGCAGGCAAAGAGCGTCCTCTTGCCGCGCTGTGAGATGGTCAGAACCTGCCTACCGTAAATCCCGTTGGAGTGTCAGCAATACAGATCACCGTGATCGAATCCCGCGGACAGTAACTATCTCATCGCAGCGGTCACCGCCCTCGCGATCTGTCTCGGCGTCGTTATCGCGGTCTGTCGACGTCGATCCCAAACAGCCAGCAACGCAACAGATTCCGCGCATCAGCAACGGCATCTGCGAAAGTGTCCGGCACGATGCCCCGCCGCGGCCGGACCGGTGTGTCACCCCGCACCGGCGTCCTCGAGCATTCCACCCGCCCCGCGATCTCGAAGCCGAGCTGAATCAGCTCATCGAGCTCTCGCGGATCTGGCGACGAGTCCACGGCCGATCCGGAATTGCGACTGCGTTCGCCGCGGCAGTTCCGGGGCTGTCAATGACACCGAAACCCCTGGCACGGCAGTGTTTCACGCCGTCCAGTGCCGCAGCTTCTCCGGATTCCGGATCGCCCAGATGCGGGTGATCCGGCCGTCGGCGATATCGAACGCATAGACCGACACGACGGTGCCGTCGATCTCGCCGACCAAACCGGGCTGGCCGTTGACGGTCCGCTCCAGCAGGGTGACGGGCGTGCCGCGGGAGGCGATCTCCGTCCAGGCATGCGCGATCGCCTCGCCGCCCTGCATCGGTTCGAGGAAAGCCAGGGCCAGCCCGCCGCCATCGGCCGTCGCGGTCGCCTCCGGATCGAGCAGTCCGATAAGAGCCTCGATATCCTTTGTCTCCCAAGCCTGTTTGAAATCGTGAACCACCTTGGCGCGCTCGCCGGACGGCGCGCTGCGGGAGGTGTCGATGCGGCGGCGAGCGCTCGAGGCCAGCTGGCGGCAGGCGGCGGGGGTGCGGCCGACCACCTCGGCGATCTCGGCGAACGAATACCGGAACACATCGTGCAGGACGAACGCGACACGTTCGGCCGGTGTCATGGAGTCCAGAACGACCAGGAACGCCATGCTGATCGACTCGTCGAGGGTGACCCGGTCGGCGGGGTCGACCGGATCGCGACCGTCGCGCCACTCCGACCGTCCGGGAATCGGCTCCGGAAGCCATTCGCCCACATAGCTTTCCCTGCGGGCGCGCGCCGAGCCGAGCAGATCCAGGCAGATGCGGCCCGCGACCGTGGTGAACCACGCCCCGGGCGTGGCGACCTCCTGTCGCTGCGCCTCCGAGAGCGCGTACCAGCGCGCGTAGGTCTCCTGCGCCACATCCTCGGCCTCGGCCAGCGAGCCGAGTAGCCGGTAGGCGAGATTGATCAGCTGGCGGCGTTCGGCCATCAACGCGGGGAGCTGCGGATCGGTCATTGTCGTCTCCTTCGGATCGTGTGTGCCTCACCGAATCGACGAATCACCCACCTGTTTTGTGAGACGGCCTGACATTCCGGGAGGCTGTCTCGTCGGAAGGGTATGACCAGAATCGCTATCATCCTCGGCAGTACCCGTCCCCACCGCAAAGGCGAGCCGATCGCCCAGTGGGTGCTCGACACCGCGTCCCCTCGCGACGACGCCGACTTCGAACTCATCGACCTGCGCGATCACCCGCTCCCGCATTTCGACGAGGCCGTGCCGCCGATGTTCGGCCCGTCGGTCAACGCCCACACCCGCGCCTGGGCCGAACGGCTCGCGCTCTTCGACGGGTTCATCATCGTGACCCCCGAATACAACGGCTCGGCTCCCGGCGTGCTGAAGAACGCCCTCGACCACGCGTTCGCGGAATGGGTGAACAAGGCAGTCGGATTCGTCTCCTACGGCGTGGACGGCGGCGTGCGTTCCGTGCAGCAACTGCGCCTCGTGTGCAGCACCCTCGGCATGGCCGACGTCGGCTACCAGGTGTCGATCTCGGTGCTCACCGACTTCGAGAACACAGCCACATTCGTCCCCACCGACCGCCAGCGTGGGGCGCTGAGCAAGACCCTCGACCAGACCATCGCGTGGAGCAATGCCCTGGCCCCACTGCGCACCGCCCTCGTCAACTCCTGAAGGAGCCGATCATGAACGCATCCAACGACTTCCAGTCCCACGACGACCGCATCAAGGCCGAGGAGGCCCAGCTGCGCCGCACGATCGGCACCGTGATCGACGGACTGCACGACAAAGACCTCGATGCCGTGCGGCAGGCCTACACCGACGATGTGGTGTCCTTCGATATCGAGCCGCCCCTGCAGCACGTCGGCATCGCCGCGAAAATCGCGAACTGGGCCAACGTGTTTCGCGTCTTCGAGACGGTGACCTACGACGTACGCGACCTGACCTTCACCATCGGGGACGAGGTCGCCTTCGGCCACGCCTTCGCCCGTCTGCGCGGCACGCTGAACAACGGTGCCAGCTCGAACGGCATGTGGGTGCGGGTCACCTACGGCCTGCGAAAGGTCGACGGCGACTGGCGAATTGCCCACGATCAAGTCTCGGTGCCGTTCGACATCGCCACCGGAGCGGGCGTCGCCGATCTCGAACCCTGACCATCGATCGGCGGGCTCTCTGCTCGTGGCGGGCCGCACTGCGCAAGGGGAGCGCGTAGCTGGCGAGCACCGGCGGACCCGAGGTCGCCGATCGCTTCTACGACTGCGGTAGGTCGAGGCCGCGGGCCGGTGTGTGACGCCTCCTGGCGGTGTGGTGCCTGCGGCCAGCGGGGTGTCGACGATCGGGCCACGGCTGCGCGTGCGCATGCTGTCCGCCGGGCTGACGGTCGCGGAACGTTCGTGCCCGGGCGGTGACTTGACGAATCACCAACCAACCGTGCACACTGCTCCCATAAGAGAGCGATGCTCACGTAGGCCTGAGGGAGAGTCAGACATGCACGAAGTCTGGAAATGGGCCAATCTCACGCTGGCATTCGTGCTGGAGTTGGCCGCGCTCGTGGCGCTGGCGCTGTGGGGCTGGAAGACCGCCGATGCGATGCCGGTCAAGCTCGTCTCGGCGGTGGGCGCGCCTGCTCTCGCGGCGCTGGCCTGGGGCATGTTCGCGGCGCCGAATGCGACATTCGACCACCCGCTGCTGGCGGTCGTCACCAAAGTCGTAGTCTTCGGCGGGGCTGCGGTCGGATTGTGGGCCGTGAGCTACCGGGCGGCCGCGGTCGTTTTCGTCGCTGTCCTGGTCGGGAACCTGCTGGCGATCCGGCTCGGGCACATGACCTCGTGAGTATGGCGCGGACGGTTATCGCTTCTGCGATCGGCTGAGGTGGAATCCCATGCGGTACAGCGCTTTCGATTGCTCGAGATCGGTGTGAAACGCTCGTGAAAGGTGCGGCTTCGATGCTGGGCCGATGATTCTCACACGTGTTCGCCGGGCGCTGCTTCTGGGTCTGATGGGTGTATCGCTGATCGCCGTCGCGGCTGCGCCTGCTGCCGCGTACGAGGGGAACTTCACCGATACCGACCCGAAGCGGGAGACCGTCCGCTGCAACATGGATGCCGAGCGGGTGCTCTGTGTCATTGTCGGCCAGGTTCCCTGGACCATCCCCGGCGACCCGCCACCACCCAGTCGCTGCCCCAGCGGCTATAAATTCCCCACCTTCATCGTGCGCAACACCGGAGAGGTCCAGCTCAGCAACGATTGCCAGCTGGTGATCGAGGACGGAAAAGTCCTCCCATTCCACAAGATTCTCGGCAACGGCTCTATTGTCTGCTCGGGGCTGGCCCGGGAAATCGGTATCCAGTGCGTCAATGACCAACATCGCTTCGAGATCGCACGAAGTCACTACACGGTGAGCTGATTGTCAGCGGCTGCTGTCGACCGCGCGAGTACCCCGCTCTCGGCGCCGGTGCACCGAAGGTCAGCACTGTGCAGCGCGGTCTGCGGAAGATGCCGAAAAGCCTTTCACCCGAGAGTGATACGCAGTCGGCCGCCGGCAGAACTCTGGAAATGGGTGAGGCCCAACAGGTGTCAGGTGTTGCCCGCCCTTGGTGTGTAGTCCTCGAATTCCCAATGGCCGTATCGGCTGAGTTTCGTGGCGACTTCGCGCCAGTCTGTTCCGGAGCATCTGGTGGCCAGTCGTTGGAAAAACCTTTGCAATGAGGGCCAATCGAAGGTGTCGACGATGACCTGGTGACGGCCGGTGACAGGTCCTTCGCGTCGTGCTCGCTCGTGCAGCCAGGCGGGTGTGCAGACTTCGAACTGGAAGGATTCTTCTCCAGGGCCGTCAGCCGGTCCGGCCAGCATTTGGACCAGGAACATGAATTTGCCGGGATCGGCGGGGGAGAAGGTGGCGGGGTCGATGTCTGGTGTGAGCAGGTAGCGGATCGCAGCGTGCATGGCGTCCTCCCGTGGATACCTAGTGGCGATGGGTTTGGCGCGCAACGGGAACGAGTTAGTACGCGTGTGAACGAATCACTCCGTCCGCGTCCGGCAATGTCACGGTGATGGCGTCCGTGCCGTCATTGTCCCGCGCCGGGGACGCGCCGTAGTAGACCTCGTCGTCGCTTTCGGCGTCGAGGACTTCCTCGTCGATGTCTACGGCGCCGAAGACGACGGCCATGGAGATGTGCACGCCGTCCGGTTCGAGCCACCCGATAAGCGCGTCCCCGTCTCGCTCGATGAAGTCGATCAGTTCGTTGCGAACACGTCCGGTGTACGGTGCCCGGGCAATCCTGCTGTCGAAGTAGAAGCTGACAAGACTCCCCGGGCGCAGGTCGTGCGCGATCTTTTCCAGGTCCTCACGGTTGTGGGCGGTGTACCAGTTCGTGGCGCCGGCAGCGTAGGCCACCCTCTCCAACGCCACGAGCGAGCCGACCTGATTCAGCCGCTCAACGACACCGCAGCGTGCAATGGTGTTGCCTTGCCAGCCAATGCTCTCCGATGCGGTCATCTGCCCTCACCCTTTCGCTGACCCGTAGGTGTCATTGTCCCCCGGAGGCATCGGCGATAGCTGAAAATCCTCGAACGGCAGCCTCCGTGATCCGCGCCGCTACCATGACACGTGATCATTTCGGTGGTCGGTGGATGTGATTACCCAACTCGCCATTTCAACAGCTTTCTACTTCGATAGCGCAGCCCGGAGAAGCCTGCGCGCAAATCAGCACGGGTCGACGTGCTGCGGGTGCTGACAGAGATCGGAAGATGCCGGGGCCACGATCGGGTACGCGGGGAAGGTCTGCTCAGCAGCCGTGGGCTACGCGACTCGGAATCCAAGCGGTCCGGGGAGCGAGGCGACGCAGGTCAGAGGCGGTCGACATCCGACTTCGTTCCCTTCCGGCGGCTCAAGATTCGATAGGCTCAAAATTACGTCGCGGAAAGCCATCGGTCAAGCGGATTCGCGGAGACCGGTGTATTCCAGGCAGTCAGCAGGTTGTCCCGCTCGATGTGCATCCATGCCAACGCCCGTTTCTGCTCGCCGAACTCCTGAATCGGGATATCGCTCCGCTCTGCGGGGTGCAACGTATCAACGGGCCTGGCTGTAATGCAGCGGCCATTGATCGGCGTGAGCGGCGGTGTGCTGGCAATAGTTCAGCAGCCGGTCGATGGCTGGTCGATGTGTTTGAAGACGCCACCGACCTATCGCGCGTGGCGATCGCTGCTTGATTTTAAACTATAGGCGCGCCTCGTATCTCCTCCTCTCGCTCAATGGACGATCGGTCGATTCCGGATCGTCCTAATTCAGGAACGGGCACCCCTATCCTTCCCTCCGTGGGGCCCGGGGTGCTCGGTCGATTGACGGAGATCTTCGGAGGGTTCCTGTTTTCCAGTTGTCCTTACGTTTGGGAGCTTTGCAGAATTGCCGTGGGACCGGTCCCCCGGCAATTTCTTGCAAGAGAATAATTCGGATGATCCGCCCATTCGGATGATGTGCCCATTCAAAATTGCAAGGAGGTTGTAAAAGCAAAATCATGGGACCTCGACCCCCTTAAGCCCCGCATCCTCCTGCTCGCTCTCCTGGCGTCAGGCTATGACCACACCACCATCGCAACCGCAATTCGGCGCAACAGGTAGGTTCACCGACCCCAGCACGCGACGCTGGACAACCGATTCCAGTAAGGACATTTGATGCGACGCCACGAACTCACCCTCAACTGCAGCATCAGTCGTTGAGCCGCTATCGCGAGCTCGACAACCGCCGCAGGGAGGCCAATGCCCCCATCGATCTCGGCGTCGTGCGCAGGCTGGCTGGGGATTACGAGCAGGCCGACGAGCTGCACCAACAGACCCTCACCCTGCATCGCGAGCTCGGCGACCGTCTCGGAGAAGCCGAGGCGCTCAACTGCTGACAGCCGGTGAACGACGCCGAGCGCTGACTGTACTGACAGACGCTCTCAGACGGGCTCGTGGGATCGGTAGTCACCTCGAACAAGCTCACGCCTCGGAAAGCATCGCGTGCTGTCGCGTGGGCTCGGGCGATAGTTCCGCCGCCGTTACCGAACTTCGCTCAGCCGTCGAGATCTACCGGTGCCTCGGCGTCCCGGAAGCCGATACCGGCGGCCTTACTCGCCGCTGATCGCCCGGAGCGCGGTGTCGGGGTGGACTATCACTACGACTACGACCTGAATGCGGCCTTGGACCGCTTCGACTTACCGGCGCTCTCCTGACATGTGCGAATGCCCAAGCTGCTTTCCAGGTGAGCGGAGTGAGCAGCAGGATCTCGGCAAGACCCGCGGAGCTCAATGAGCGCCTGATGCGCGATGAGGTTGGCCCGGTCTTCTGGACACCGATCGTGAGGCGGGATACTCGCCTCCGGAAGGAGTCCAAAAACGATCGCGGGCGGCATGCCACGCTGAGCCACACCATTGCCCTTGATCTGCAACGGAAGGGCTCATCGAAGCGAATACCGAGTATGGCGCGAACACGCAAACCCGCCACGACCGGCGAGCTACGAGCCGGGCGGGTTGTTGTTGTGGTGCTCTTTCTCCCGTGGGTTTTGCTGTTTCTGGTCGTGAAGTGGTGCGTAACGCATCCCGAACAGGTCGCCCGAGCTGTGAACTGGGTGGTCGGAGCCATGCGGGGGCATCCGAAAGTGTTCGCGTTCGCCAGCATTGCGTCCGGTGCCGCCGCGGCGGTGAACAACATCGCTCTCGGTAATCCGTGGGGAGTTGTCATCGGTTCAGCTTGGATGGTTGCATCTGTTGCTTGGCTGGCGTGGCTGCGGTCGAGGGACCGCGCTGCAGCGACTCGCGAGATCGCAGCGAGGGCAGACGCCCAGCACGCCGCATACCTGGCCGGCGATGATTGGGGTGTCTACGGTTACCGGGATCGACCGGACGGTTGATTGCTTTCATATCGCCAGCGGGCATCTGGACCTTGAGCAGCACGAGAACCGCCCATCGACAAGTCTTGCGTCGCAACTCGAATAGTCGTTCAGGCCCAACTGCTGCGGGGAGCACCGACAAGCCGCAGGGCTGGGAGCGAACCATCGGTTGATTTGTACGACGTTCAGCGGATATACCTGCAAGCTATATCGCTCTAGCGTTGGTTTCAGGCGCGTAAACGTAGTGGGTACTTCATTTAGGGCAGCGGTGAGATAAGCACACCGCCACTCACCGCAGGACATTCCTGTTCTCCCACTTCTCTGTCGGGCGCTTCCGCGACCGGTCAGGACGCGTGCACTGAGCACTTCCCAGGGAGGGGCGATCTAGTTGCCAGCAGTCGTGGGCCTGATAGCAGTAGTGGTGATCCTGTTGATCATCGAGTGGGTAGCAGCGAACTGGCTACCGATCGCAGCGATCGGTACCGTCCTGCTCGGGGCGTGGGGTCTGGTGCTGTTGATCCGGCACATACGCATGAAGCGGTACTTCGCGAGCGACGAGTTTTTGGCCCACAAGGCCGCGATCGCCTCTTTCGTCACTGAGCACAACGAACTCGCACAGTACGTTGGTGAGATACGCAGTCGAGGCACGTTCGCGCTCGGTGGGTCGTCCAGCGGAGCGCAGGCGCACCTGGCAACTTTCCAGAACACCAGCCGGCACAGGTACCGGCGCGACCGCAACATCGCTACGTATCAGACGCCGTTCGTACACAACTGCTCATTGCAGGTCGCGCGTGCCGCGAGTGCTGACCCGATTAAGTACGTCATGAAGTACTTCAACATCAAGCCCACCGAGACCGACCTGGCTGACGTAGAGAACCTGGGTGATGGCATCACTCGCCTCGAAGATGCCGTTACCAACCTTGGGCAGCGCGAGGCCAGCATCACCCAGTCGATCAGCCCGCCTAAGTTCATCATGAAGCATTACGCAGGCGAGTTCATGAAGCATGTTGGGGTCGAATTGTCGCCGATCACGGTGCCTTACCCTGTGTACGTGTTCGAGTATGTCAGCGCTGGTGGGAATAGCTCGCAACGCACGACTGTCACGCTCAACCGAGAGACGATCGACGCGATGATCGAGTCGATGTCGGAGAAGATCAAGTTTCGTAGGAGCGTAGCGGGTCAGCGGGCGCTGATGACCTCGAAGCTGCGGACGATGATCAAGGAGCGTGACCGCTACACCTGTAGGTACTGCTCTGTCTCGCTCGCAGCTGAGCCTCACCTGCTGCTCGAAGTGGATCACGTCATGCCGGTGTCAAAGGGCGGGCTGACCGCGCCTGACAACCTTCAGACCTTGTGCTGGCGGTGCAACCGCACCAAGTCGAACAAGGTCATTGCCAGCTGATCATCTACCGACCTTGCGTTCGGGACAGTGTCAGTGACCAAATTGCGCTGCTGACTTTGACGAATAGAACCGCGTTGCGGCGATCAGGCGCGCTCCGGAATAGCCGAGGGTGGTGGGTTCGGTTAGTGCCGCCGTCGTAGAGCGATTCGCGTGCATGCTCGGTGCAGAGGTTTCGGTCCGGTGAGGGGGCGCTGCAAATCCGCGTGACCGTTGACGTCAGCGACGCAGGATTCCTTCGCGACCTGCCGGCGGTGAGCCGATCGATGACGGATCGATGACGGATCGGCCCAGCCGGGATCCGCGGTGCCGGAGTGGGCGGCTGGCTTACGAGGTCGCGGCGGTGCGGAAGCCGGCGTTGCCCATGGTGGAGTCGGGGGTGTTGGAGGATCGGGCGGCGGTGCGGTATCGGGTGCAGTAGCTGTCGTGGCAGAGGTATGAGCCGCCGCGCAGGACTCGCGAATGGCCGGTTGCGGGGCCTTGTGGATCGCGGACGTGGCCTGTTCTGGCGTCGTGGGTGTAGGTGCTGGGGGAGAAGTGGTCGGCGCACCATTCCCAGACGTTTCCGGCTGTCTGCCAGAGTCCGTATCCGTTGGGGCGGTAGGTGCGTACCGGTGCGGTGGTGTGGAATCCGTTCTCCTGCATGGTGGTTGGGGAGGTGGTCGGCCAGATGTTCGCGCGCCATCGGCCGCCGGCATCCGGCGGTTCGTCGCCCCACGGATAGCGGGCTCCGGGCAGGCCACCGCGCGCGGCGAATTCCCACTCCGCTTCGGTCGGGAGTCGGCGGCCTGCCCAGTCGCAGTAGGCGATGGCGTCGTGCCAGGAGACTTGCACGACCGGATGATCGCCGCGGTCGTCGATGCCGGAATGTCGTCCCTGCGGGTGTCGCCAGTTCGCGCCTTGCACCCTTATCCACCACGGAGTGTGGGTGGCCGGGCCGACGAGGTCTTCGTCGTCGGCGGCCAGCACGAGGTGGAACACGGCGGAGTAGCCGAACTTTTCCGCGTCGGTTTCGTACCCGGTCTGGTCGACGAATGTCGCGAAGGCGGCATTGGTGACGGTGGTCGTGTCGATCGTGAAGGGCGAGAGTTCCACGGTGTGCACGGGTGTCTCTCCGTCGGCGTGGAATCCGTCGCGGTGTGGGTCGCCCATCGCGAAGGTCCCGCCGGGCAGGTCTGCCTGTTCGATCAGGTGCCGGGCGGGGGTCATCCGGCCGCCGCGGGTCGGGCTTGCTCGGCCGAGCGGGTGCGTTGCCGCTCGACGTCGCGGGGATAGGTGCGATAGAGAAGGGTGCAGAAGGCGGCGTTGACGAGCATGAGAATGCCTGGGATCCAAAGCATTACGCCACGGAGGCCGATCACGTCGGTGAGCAGGCCGGCGGCGAGGTTGAACAGCGCGTAGGCGAGGGCTTCGAACACCGACAGCAGGAGCGCGAAGGCGGCGCCACGCATTTCCGGCGGTACGACGGCGGCCACGATGGGCCGGTTGACCCCTGGGTTGAGGCCCTGCATGAAGCCGAGGACCGCCCAGAATCCGGCGAAGACCTCGATGCCGCCCCAGTCGTGCTGGGTACCCACCACCGCGACGACACCGAAACCGAGCTGGGCGAACTGCAGGACGATGACGCGGCCGATCCTGGGCAGCCGGCTTTGCAGGAAGTCGGTGGCCAGACTGCCGCCGAAGGTGCCGAGCAGATAGCCGATGCCGAAGGGCAGGGTGACGATGGACGCGACCGCGGTGGTGAAGCCGTAGGTGTGGACCAGGAAGACGATGCCGAAGCTCATGATCAGCAGGTGGCCCGAGATGAGCCGCTGGATCAGCATCAGGACGAAGGTGGGGATCCGGAGCATCTGCCGGACCTTGGTCCAGGTGATCCGGCTGTCCTCGGCCTGCCGGGCGGTCGGCGCGGCGATCTCGCTGGCGCCGACGGCGGGGTCGGTGAAGAACACGGCCAGCAGCACGGCGGTGAGCACCGTGATGGTGCCCCAGGCGAAGAATCCGTAACGCCAGCCGTCGGGCACCCGGGACAACTGGCCGATCAGCGGTCCGAGCACCGAGCCGAGGAGGGAGATCGCGCCCCAGGTGTAACCGTTGGCGCGACCGCGCGCGGCATCGTCGAACAGGTCGGCGGTGATTTCGCTGGCGATCGGCAGTGCCGCGGCGATGAACACGGCCGACACTCCGTACAGGACGATGAGCTGGGTGTAGTTCTGCGCGAGACCGGTTGCGGCGGTGGCGATTCCGGCGAGGCCGGAGGCAACGGCGAAGGCGATCTTGCGGTTGGTCCTCCGCGCTACCCACGCCCACAGCGGGCCGCAGACGATGCTGATGAACTTCCCGATGGAGGTCAGGTAGCCGACCGCGGCCGCAGGCGCCGCGACTGCCGCGACGATGACCGGGGCGAGGGTGCTGAGCACACTTGATTCGTTGTTGTCGGCCCAGAGCGGAGCGACGACGAGGGCGAGTTTGCGCCAGCGGCCGGGAACGATCACCGGGGTGCCGGTGGTTGCCTGGGACGCCGGTATGACGGTGTCTGTCAACGGAATACCTAACTGAGGGTGGTGGGTGACCGGTCAGCTTCCGGCCAGTGCCCGATCGAGCTGGTGCAGGGTTCGCCTGGTCAGCACCGGGGTGAAATCGGCCAGGTCGAGGAGAGTGACCGACCCGGTTTGCGCGGCAATGCGGTCGATCGCGGGTCCGAGCGCGGCCTCGACGATCGCGCGGGTGCCCGCGGTGGCGAGGAGTTCGGTGATCGGCGTGTTCACTCCCGGCCGCCCGGTCGGGAAGTCCGCCGGAACCGGTAGTGGCGCAACGGCTTCCTGATAAGCGCGCAGTTGAGTCCGGGCCAGTAGGTGCCGGGAATCGGCGGGCCCTTCGAGGGGAAGGCCGAGGCGGGTGAACTGGGAATCCGGCGCGTCGCTCGCGCGCATGAGTTCCAGCAGGAGGTTGATCATCCGCAGTTCGAGGTCGTCGTCGATCATCGGATTCGCTTGGCGGGGATCGCTTTCCAGATCGAACAGGGCCGTGCCGAAATCGAACGGGTCGCCGACAGCGAATCCGGGTACCCGCAACACCGGGACGTTCTTGGTGAACGGGAGCGGGCCGACCAACTGCGCGTCTTCCAGTTCGGCCGGGTTGAAACGGGAGGCCATGTGCGTGGGCATCAGCGTGTGCTCGAACAGCGGCGCGTTGCCCGGCGCGGCCGGAGCCCGCAGGTACACGTACCGCCCATCGGTGACATTGACGTGCCCGCCGAAGATCCCGAACAACGCCCCCGCTCGGTGCCTGCCCGGCGCCGGGTCGCGCAGCAGCGAAAGCAGGGACCGGCCTTGCATATCCGCGGTCGGCTGGAGACCGAAGAAGTCCAGCAGGGTGGGGCCGAAGTCGATGGTCTGCACCAGTTCCCGGCAGGTGCCTGCTTTCGTCCGGGCCACCGGATCCCAGACGAACAGTGGCGTGTGGATGTTCTCGTCGTACCAGGGCTGTACGTTCTTGCCCCACCAGCCGTGCTCGCCGAGCAGGAAACCGTGGTCGGTGCACACGATCAGCAGCGTGTCGTCCCACAGGTCGAGCTCGTCGAAGACGTCGAGAACGCGACCCAGCGACGCGTCGCACATCGTCAGCAGCGCGGCGTACTCGGCTCGCGCACGGTCCACGGTTTCCGGATCTTCGGCCACTCGCTTGTAGTCGGGCCACGCCGGGGACTGCCCGGCCGCGTCCAGCGCGGGATAGTGGCGCTGGAATTCGCGGTCGGAGAAGTAGGGTTCGTGCGGGTCGAAGCATTCGATCTGCAGGAACCACGCGTCCTCGGCGTGATTGGTGCGGATGAACTCGAGCCCGGCGTGGACCGTCCGGATCTGCGGGTGATCGGCCGGTTCGGTCAGGTACTGCCGGTTCACGAGATCCTGGCGCCACAGCTGGTTTCGGACCCGGCGGGGGCTCGGCGGTTGCGGGGGATCGGCGACCTGGCCCTTCCACGCGTCGCCCTCTTGCCCGCGGAAGAACTCGAAGGTGCGGAATCGGCTGTGGTACGTCGCTCCGCCGTCCTCCCAGTAGTGCGGATGGTCGGTGACCAGATGCGAGTAGACGCCCGCCGCGGACAGCAGCTCCGGCACGGAGTCGTCGAAAGGTTCCAGCGGGCCCCAGGAACGGTGCAGGAAGTTGTGGCGGCCGGTGTGCATCTCGCGGCGGGCGGGCATACACGGCATCGAGCCGCCGTAGCAGTTGTCGAACCGCACGGAATGCGCGGCGAGCCGGGTGAAGTTCGGGGCGTGTACCCACTCGGCGCCGTAGGGCGGCAGGAACCGGCGGTTGAGACTGTCGAAAAGCACCAGGACCGTGCGCATCAGTTGCCCGCCTCGGATCGCGCAGAGGCCGCCACCGGGTCTCGCTCCGTGAATGTGGTTTCGGGTGTCCAGGAGAAGGTTTCGCGCAGCGAATTCAGGTACACCGAGCGCGGCGTCAGCCACACGAGGCTGTTCCGCAGCGCGACCTTCAGCGGATTGCGCCATTGCGCGACCCGCCCGGCCGCAGCCGACGCCCGCGCCAGTTGCTGGGTGCGGCCGCGCCGCGCCAGGTCGTAGCCGGCGATCACGGATTCCACGGTGGACTCGGTGGTGGCGAGCGCGTTCAGGGTCGCGGCGTCCTCCAGCGCCTGTGCCGCGCCCTGCCCGAGGTCCGGGGTGATCGCGTGTGCGGCATCGCCGAGCAGGATTACCCGGCCGGTGGCGTAGCTGGGCAGCGGTGTTTCGAGGGAGTAGATGTCATGTCGCAGTAGCGATTTCAGGGGAGTGGCGGCGATCAGGCGGGGGATCGGGTCGTGCCAGTCGCGGAAGAGTCGTGCGACCGTTTCCAGGTTCGCGTGGGCGTGGGAGTTCGGCGGGGACGACAGCGTGGCGTACCAGTAGACCCGGCCACCGGTGAGCGGCATGACGCCGAAGCGCCGGCCCCGGCCCCAGCTCTCGATCAACGAGCGGCCCACTTCGATGTCGGCAGCGGCCTCGGCCGGTACGACGCCGCGCCAGGTGAGGTACCCGGCGTAGCACGGTCCCGGATGGTCTGGAAACAGTTGGGCCCGTACCGGACTGGCGACGCCGTCCGCGGCGACGATGAGATCCGCACCGAGTGTTTCGGTTTCGCCGGTGGGCCGCCGGAACGTCACGGCGCCCGCGTCGGGATCCACCTCGGTGACCTGGTGGCCGGTGCGCAGGTTGGTATGCCGCAGCGCCGCGATCAGCACGGCGTGCGCGTCGGCCCGATGCAGCATGTAGCCGGGGACACCGAACCGGCGGATGACCTCGGTGACATCGCCGCGCAGCAGCCACCTGCCCGATGCGGTCCGAATTCCCGTGGTGCCCTGCGCGGTATCCAGCGACCGGAGTTCCTCGGCCAGTCCCAGCCAGTTCAGCGCTCGTACCGCGTTGGGTGCCAGCATCAACCCGGCGCCGACTGGTCGGAACTGCTCGGCTCGTTCCAGCACCGTCACCCGCCAGCCCGCACGCTCGAGGCCTAGTGCCGCGCTCAACCCGCCGATTCCGCCGCCGACCACGATTGCCGTGTTCATGCCTGCCTGCTCCCGGCTGCGTCCGATGAGTCAGTCATGTTGCTGGACAACAGGGTTGACGTATCGGGCTGCGGTGTGGACAGTCGTTGGGCGCGGTAGGCGAGGGCGATCATGACCGCGGGGAACAGTAGATCGCAGACCAGAACGCCACCGGTGTTGCCGGGAGCGTGGTCACCGTGGGCGAACCACTGGTAGACGTGACCGATCAGCGCGCCCCACAAGAACATTCCGGCTCCCAGCCCGATCGTGATCCGCTCACGAGCCGAGGCCGAGACCGCGCGGAAACCCATGACCGCGAGTCCGAGGTTGGCGAACGCGATCTCGAACTGGAATGGCGTGGAATCGAATCCGATCGCGGTCGCCATGACCTCCGGCACCGTCAAGAACGTGATCGTCATCCACAAACTGCCGAACCCGAGCGCGACCACCGCCCACCACCGCTGCCAGGTCTCCAAAGCGGCTGCGCGAGAGGGACTATGGCGGGTGGCGACGAGTGCGCCGATGGCCGCGACCAGCGGCCAGAACAACGGGACCGAGGTCTGGGCGAGGTATGCCATGCTGCTCATGCCCTAAGTCTTGCACGGTTAATATTAACCACGCAAGATTCGTGTGCGGCCTGCGGCCTGGATGGCATTCTCGCCTGAAAGATGTTCTCCGCCATCGGTATCCACTCCGCGTCGTTACTGGGTGGCTGCCGCCGCACGCCACCTGACTCCTGACAAAATAATCTTACTGATAGTAAGGCCAATATAATGATCGAGGTCCGGTGCGGCATTCGCCGAGCTCGTCGGCTGGGAAGGCATGCGCGCGCCGGGACGGGTCTATCCGCGAAATCGGCTCTCGCGCACTGGTTCAGCTGTCGGCGGCCGCGGTGTGCGAGATCGCCGCCCGCGCGCGGGCCAGGATGCTCACGACCGGGCGTTGGAGCAGCTCGCTGAGTCGCTCGCGATCCTGTGCGGCCAGGGTGTCGAGGATCAGGCGGAACTGGGCTGCCGACTCCTCCGGTGCGGCCAGTATGTCGTAGTTGTGTGCGCGATAGGAGACCGTGCGCGCCCAGAGCCGTTCGATTTCGGCGATGATGAGCGTGCGGCGGCACAGGCGGTAGATGGACAGGTAGAGGTCCGCCATCGCGCCTCTCGCGAGGTCGGGCCTGCCTGCCTTCGCCTCGGCTTCGATCCGCTCGACGTGCGCGGACAGCTCGGCCAGTTCCGCTGCGGTCGGCCACTCGAGCGTGCGGATCGCCTCGGACTCCAGTAGGTCCCGCATCGTATAGAGCTGCTCTATTTCGTCGTTGCTGAACTTCGCGACGAAGTAGCCCTGGTTCAGCCCGTGCGTGAGCAGTCCCTCGTTGCTCAGTATCTCGAGGGCTTCCCGGACCGGCGGGCGGCTGACGCCGCACCGGTCTGCCCAGATCTGTTGCCGGAGTTGTTCTCCCGGGGAGAGCTCGCCGTTGAGGATGGCGCCACGAATGGCATCCAAGACCTTCGCCGTGGTGCGGCTCGCGGGGCGCGCGGATGTGGCCGCTCGGCGCTCGGTGCCGGCCCGCTCGGCATCGCTGTTGACAGCGTCTTTGCCTACCTTCATGATTGAAAACATAATTGAAGACACTTTTGAAGACAAGCGTGAACATCGGCAGAGAAGGTCTTGCATAGTTAATATTAACTATGCAAGACTTGCGCTGTCGGCGTTGTGGCCCAATCGAATCGACGCCTCGTCGCAAGCCGGCTCGGTCGGCCGTCGGCGCTGATGCCGGCGGTCGGAACCACCTTGGAGTTGCGGTAAGAGAGAGATGACTCGAATGAGTGAAGGCATCGTGGAGGACGTTGGGGGACGGGGTTCGTGGGCAGTCGTCGCTGGTTCGACGGGTGGTGTGGGGCGGGAGACGGCGTTGCGGCTGGCCGAAGACGGGTATTCGATCGTGGTCTGTGGCCGCGACGGTGCCGGCGCGGAGGAGACGCGCAAATTGATCGAGTGGGCCGGTGGCCGGGCCGTGGACCTGCTCGCCGATCTCGGTGATGCCGCGGCGGTGCGTGGGCTGATCGCGGAAACGGTCGAGGTGGTGGCGGGTGCTCCGATAGATGTACTGGTCAACAATGCCGGTGAAGCGGATTACCGGTCGGCCGAGGACGTCTTCGACACCGTGTTCAACCGGAATGTGAAGGCGCCCTTGCTCTTCACGGGCGCGTTCGCGCCGCTCATGGTCGAGCGTGGCCGGGGCGCGATCGTCAATGTGGGCGGGTTCGGTGCCTTGGCGGGTGGTGGTCAGGTACAGGCCGCGAAGGCGGCATTGATGATGCTGACCAGGTTGTGGGCGGCGGAGTACGGGCCGAAGGGTGTGCGGGTCAATTTCGTGGATCTCGGCCATGCGTTCACGTCGGCTCAGGAGCGCCGAGCGGAGCTGGATCCGGGATGCGCGCACGGCGTGCCGGCCGGCGCTGATGGGCCGGCCGAGGTCGCGGAGACCATCCGGTTCCTCGTCTCGCCTCGGGCCGCCGCTGTCCAAGGCGCCATGCTGACCATGGCCGGAGCGGCAAGCGCGGCCGAAAGTCACGGCTTCTCGTCGGCGCCGGGCAAGTTTCACGGCGATTGACGTCGCCCGCGATATTCTGATTGACTTGCAGTCAAATCAATTTCTCTTGGTCGGCGTGGACAGGGCCGGCGCGGACGTGCCGGCCTCGCAGGGGGCACCGAACAGCCTCGATGTCGAATGTGAGGGACCAGTTGTCAGCATGGCGGAACCCGGGTAGTCGTCGGACGAGGCATACGGAACTTCGGTTGTCGGTGCTGGGTCCGGTAGAGGCGTGGCTGGACGACCAACCTCTGGAAATCGTTGCGCCGCAGATGCTGGCCGTGCTGGCGATACTCGCGACCGAACACGGGCGAACACTGACGACGACGCAACTGGCCGAGCGAATATGGTCCGACCCGCCGATGTCGGCGATCAGTGTGCTGCGCAACCATATATCCGCCCTGCGCAGAGAGTTCGATGCGTACGGCGGTGAGGGCGCCGGGTTCGAGTGGCTCGGTTCGACTCGGGGCGGGTATCGACTGTGTCTGCCGGTGAAGTTCGATGTCGTGGAGGTCGAGGCCCTCATCGCCGCCGCCGACGCCGACCGCCGATCGGGAGCGGCGGCCCAGGCGGAAACCAAGCTGGCAACGGCATGGAGCCTGTGGCGGGGCGACCCCTTGGTCGGTCTGCCCGGACCGTGGGCAGGTCAGGAGCGCAACCGCCTGGCCAGGCTGCGTTCGGATCTAGGTGAGGCGAGGATCTTGGTCGCACTGGATCTCGGCCGGTATCCGGCGGCCATCATGGAATCGCAGACGCTCGTCGCGGCCGAACCGCACAGCGAGCGTTGGCGCGAACTGCTCATGGTCGCGCTGCACCGCGGCGGGCGGCGGGTCGAAGCGCTCGACGCGTACCGCACTGCGCACCGCGTGCTCGCCGACGAATTCGGCCTCAGTCTCGGCCCGGAGATGGTCAGGCTGCAGCAGCAGTTGCTGTCGGCCGAGCCGCCGCGACTCGCCGCGACGAAACTGCCACCGGATCTCGCCGACTTCGTCGGTCGCGCGAATCTGGTGCACGAGCTTACCGAGGTGCTCGGCGCCGACGCCGAACATCGGCCGGCGATCGCGATCACCGGCATGGGCGGCGTCGGAAAGACCGCGTTCGCCCTGCATCTCGCCCATCACGTGCGGGCCGACTATCCGGACGGGTCGGTGTATCTCGATCTCGGTGGCTTGGACGAGCATCCACCATCAACCGAGATATTGGTGACTGCCGCGTTGCGCAAGATCGGTGTCGGGCCCGACGAGCTGCCGTCGGATGCGGCCGGGCGAACAGCGTTGTGGCGCAACACTGTAACGGATAGACGCATGCTGCTGATCCTGGACAACGCGCGCGACGTCGACCAGCTCGCCCCGCTGCTACCGGGCACCGGCGCGACGGCGGTGCTGATCACCAGCCGGTCGAGCATGGCGGAACTGTTCCGTGCGCGACTGGCCCCGCTCGGCGCCCTCACCACCGACGAGGCATGGACGCTGCTGCAGCGGCTGGTGACCCCGCGACGGATGTCGGATGAACCCGACGCGGCCCGCGCGATCCTGCGTGCGTGCGGAAACGTGCCCGTCGCATTGCGCATCCTCGGCGCCCGACTCGCGGCCCGGCCCGGCTGGCGACTCGCGACGGTCGCCGAGCGCCTGGCCGACGAGCATCAGCGACTGGCCGAACTCACCCTCGGCAACACCAGCGTGGAATCGGTGTTCTGGGCAAGCTACCGCCTGCTCGCGCCGGAGCTCGCGCGCGCCTTCGTCCTGCTCGCATTCGCCGACGCAGCTGAACTGTCGGCGGCGGCCGTCGCCGCGCTGCTCGACCGCGATCGGGCCGCAGCCGAGCAGCTGTGCGAGGCCCTCGTCGATCACGGCATGTTGCAGACGCCGGCGCCGGGTCAGTATGGGCAACACGACCTGATGCGGCTGTTCGCCCGCAAGGTGGCCGATCCCGCACAGCGTCGTGAATCGCCGCAGGCCCTGTGCCGGCTGCGCGATTTCTACGCCTCCGAATCGCGGTTCGACGCCGCCGCGGCGCGGGGCGCCCCTATTCTCCTGGCGGAAAGGCGTGCCCTGGGATGACCGAACATCCCAAACCCCCGAACACACTCAGTCCGCGCGTTGGAGGCCGGCCTGGTAGCGACCGGGAGTTTGGCCGAGGATGGCGGTGAATGCGCTGATGAGGCTGGCAGTGTTGGACCATCCACACAGACTTGCCGTCTGAGTGACCGTGCGCCCATCCATCAGGTGTACGAGAGCGTGCTGGACGCGGAGCTGCGCGCGCCACTGATGGAAGCTCATGCCGAGTTCGGTGTGGAAGAGCCGGCTCAGGGTCCGCTCGCCCGCGCCGACCGTCCGGCCCAGCTCGAGCAGTGAGGATCCGTCGGCGGGGTCGGCGTGCAGCAGGTCGGTGACGGCGCGGAGCCGATCGTCGCGTGGTCTCGGCAGATGGAGCGGTTGCTCGGGTGCCTCGAGCAGTTCGTCGACGATGACCTGACGTAGCCGGAACGCGGCGGCCTTGGCGGGCGGTCGTGGATCGGTCAGGCGCAGCACTGCCGCGCGCAGCAGCGGGGACGCTTCGGACACGGTCGGCCGGTCCGGCAGGGCCAGGGACAGCGCCCGCGGCAGCAGCAGGGTCCGCACGTCGGTTTCGCCGTATGCGCGGTGTTCGTGATCGAAGCCGGCCGGGGTCCAGCTGACCCGATTGGCCGGGGTGATCCAGACGCCGCTCTCCGTCGCGATCGACAGGAGCCCGCTCGACGGGTAGATCAGCTGCCCCTGGGGGTGCCGGTGCAGGTCCATGCGCTCGCCGTGCGGCCACAGCCGGGCGGACTCCGGTGCGGGGACGAATTGGCGGGTTTCTGGCACAGAAAGTCATTCTATCGGTGGTTGTCGTCGGGGCGATCGACAAAAGTTGAGTCGACAGCACATCGAACAGGGAGGAATTCCGCATGAGCGACCACCGAATCGACGACCGCCAGGCGATCAGCGAACTGATGACCGGCTGGATTCATCGGGACCGGGAGCAGTGGGACGAGCTGGCCGGACTGTTCCACGAGGACGCCACGCTCCGGATCCTCTGGTTCGCCGGCTCTGCCCACGACTTCATCGACGGCTCCCGCCGGATGGGGCACGGGCCGCTGCGCAGCAAGCACTTCATCGGCGCTCCCGCCATCCGCTTCGCGGGCGATCGCGCGTTCGTCGAGACCAACGCGATCCTGCTCGCGGAACTCACCGGTGCGGGGATCGGCGCGACCATCCACAACCGATTCCTCGACCGCGTGAGCCGGCGCGATGGCAGCTGGCGCATCGAGCAGCGCGACTCCGTCTACGACATGGGTGGATTCACCTACCCGTTCGGCGTCGCGGGCGCCCCGGACATCGACGCACAGGCGTTGGCCGACCGTCATCCTCGCGAGTACGCGGCGCTGGCCTATCTGCTCGAAACCGCCGGGCACCCGGTAACCGGCACTTACCCGACTCGCTTCGGCGAGCAGGAGGCGGCCATTCTCGAGGCAGGCAGCGCATGGCTGGCCGAGACACACCTCGCGCACCGCTGAGGCGCGGTCCGGACGGCGCGATCGCAGGCACTCGGTCGCCGATTCTGCGCATCGATCGCAGCGGCGCGGAAGCTCGCCGGACCCTGGAGTGGCACGCACACGACGAGGCGATGCTGCTGTGGTCCGCGACCGCGACCGTGGCGATGAGCACTCCCGCGCGCGACTGGCTCGTGCCGCCCGGCTACGGCCTCTGGGTTCCACCTCGGATCGTGCACTCGGAGAAGGCATTACGGGGCGGCGAGCTCTGCGTCGTGCGCTTCGCGCCGGACCTCTGCCCGGTCACCTGGCCCGAACCCGTCGGCATCGCGGTGGGACGCCTACTGCGCGAGCTCATTGCGCATCTGCACGAAGCCGAGCCCGACGACCCGAGCCGCACCCACGCCGAGCCGCTGGTCTTCGATCTCCTCGCGCCGCTCCCCGTCAACGCCATCGACGTGGCCATGCCGACGGATCCGCGGGTGCGGGCTATCGCCGAGCAGCTCATCGCCGACCCGAGCGACACCCGCGACCTCGCATTCTGGGCGCACCAGACGCATTCTGGGGTACGTACCCTGTCCCGCCTGTTCGTCGGCGAAACCGGCCTGACGTTCGCGCAATGGCGAACGCACGTCCGAATGCGCGCCGCCGCACAGCATCTGGCCGACGGCCGATCGGTGAACGCCACCGCGCGAGCCGTCGGCTACCGCAAGCCCAGCGCCTTCATCGCGGCCTTCCGCCGATCGACCGGTCAAACGCCAGGCACCTACCTTCGCGTCGAGGCGGCAACCGACCTCGGACGGTAACCGCCGGTCACCGCATCGGCCGCCACCGTGTCGAGGCGAGAGGGCACTCGGCCGAAACCGCATCGGCCGCAGGATCATCGCCCTGTCCATGGCCGATGCGAGGTATTTATCGGCCCCTGAACGGCATACCGGCCAACCTACGGTGAGGGCATCGGATCGGTCGCCGCGGCCTGCCGGCGCAACGGCGTCACGAATAGCATTGAAGGAGAACGGATGTCGACTCTGCAAGACACCATGGTTCGCACGTCCGAGCGCAAGGCGGGTACCGGTTGGACGGTCGCGGCGTTGATGCTCGGCGTCCTGGTCTACGGTGTCCTCGGAACGGTGGTGACTCCGGCACTCACGTTGCTACAGAACGACTTACACACCTCGGTCGGCGGCGTGACATGGCTGTTGACCGCCTACCTCCTGGCGGCGGCCGTGAGCACCGCGGTACTGGGCCGGCTGGGCGACATGTTCGGCAAGCGGCGGATGCTGCTCGTCGCTCTGACGTTGATGGCGGCGGGCGCGCTGGTCTCGGCCGCGTCCGGCGTGTTCGCCGTCGTTGTCCTCGGGCGCGTGCTGCAAGGCATGGCCGGTGGACTGCTGCCGCTCGCGTTCGGGATCATTCGCGACGAGTTGCCCCACGAACGTATCGGCCACGCGATCGGCGCCGTGTCCGCGATGATCGGCGTCGGAGCCGGCGTGGGCGTGATCCTGCCCGGCCTCGTCGCGAACAGTCTGGGCTGGCAGTGGCTGTTCTGGATTCCCTTCGCCCTCACTCTGCTCGCGATTCTCGGCACCTGGGTGTTCATCGCCGAATCACCGGTGCGCCCCGGCGGGCGCGTGAACTGGGTGAACGCGGCTCTGCTCACGATCGGCATCACCGCGGTGCTGATCGCCGTCAGTGAGGGCTCGTCCTGGGGCTGGACCTCCGGCCCGACGCTCGGCCTGCTGCTCGGCGGAGCCGCGGTCTGCGCGCTGTGGATTACTGCCGAGAGCAGCAGCAGCCGGCCGTTGATAAACGTGCACCTGATGCGCGTTCGCGCACTGTGGACGACCAACATCACCGCATTCCTGCTGGGAGCGGCGATGTTCTCCTCGACCGCCGTGTACCCGATCTTCGCGCAAGTGCCCAGCAGCAGCGGATTCGGTTACGGCGCATCACCACTCGTCTGTGGCCTCTACCTGCTTCCGTATTCTGTCGCGATCGCGGTGGCCGGATCGCTGGCCGGGCGCATCGCCCGCAGAGTCGGCTTCCTGTCCGCGCTCGTCGCAGGATGCCTGACCTGCGCCGTCGGCAGCGGATACATCGCCATCCGGTATCACCACCCCCTCGACCTGATGATCAGCCTGGCCATCTTCGGATTCGGTCTCGGCACCGCCACCTCGGCGCTGTCCGCCGTGGTGGTGCACGCCGCGCCCGCCGGACAGGTGGGCGAGACGACCGGGATGAATCAGGTGATCCGGATGATCGGCGGCGCGGTCGGAACGCAAGTGGTCTCGACCCTCATCGCGAGCAACCAGCACAACGGACTTCCCGCCCTCCGCGGTTTCACCCAGTCTTACCTGGCGGAAGTGGTGTTCCTGGTTGTGGCCGCCGGTGCGGCGATGCTCGCCGTGCCCGCGCGTCGGGCGAGTGCCGGCAGCTCTGCCGGCAGGTGAAAGTCCCTGGGCGGCAACAGTAGACCGAATATCAGAGGAGAGAAGGCACTATGGGGAACCGGCAGGATTCGTGGGCGTTGGTCGCTGGTTCGACGGGTGGTGTCGGCCGGGAGGTCGCGTTGCGGTTGGCGGACGACGGGTATTCCGTCGTGGTCTGTGGCTGTGATGGCGCCGGTGCGGCGGAGACTCGTCAGTTGATCGAGTGGGCCGGAGGGCGGGCGGTAGATTTCGTGGCTGATCTGGGTGACTCTGTGGCGCTGCGTCGGTTGATTGCCGAGACTGCCGGTGTGGTGGCGGGTGCCCCGGTGGAGGTGTTGGTCAACAATGCCGGTGAGTTGGACGGTGGGTTGACCAGCGACATGTTCGATGTGGTCTTCCGCCGGAATGTGAAGGCGCCGTTGGTCTTCACGGATGCGTTCGCGCCATTGATGGCCGAGCGCGGTCGGGGAGTGATCGTCAACGTGGGCGGCCCCAGCGCCTTCGCCGGTGTCGAGGATGGTGGCCAGTTGGAGGCCGCGAAGGCGGCGTTGATGATGTTGACCAGGTTGTGGGCGGTGGAATACGGGCCGAAGGGCGTGCGGGTCAATTCCGTCGACCCGCGCTGTGCGCTCACCCGGCACGGCAGTCGGCCCGCCGAGGTCGCCGAGGCGGTACGGTTCCTCGTCTCACCGCGGGCCGCCGCCATACAGGGCACCGTATTGCCCCTGGGGCCGGAGGCGGGCGCATTCGAAAGTGGTGGTTATTTGTCAGCGCCCGCGTAAAGCCGGCGAGGCGGATCCGGCCTTACGACGCGGGCACCGATCCGCGTTGCCGGAATCGTTGTTCGAATCCTTCGCGGTACACCGAGGGGGCGGTGGACGAGGAGGACTGTTCGATCACTCCGTCGTCGGCGATGTAGAAGATGGCGCGGCCGATGGCGATCTCACCGGGTTCGGTCGGGACGAACACCATCCAGCCGATCTCGAGGCGTTCGGCGACGAGTTCGTCGAGTGGGTAGCCGGTGGTGTCGACGCCGAGGCCGAGAATGTGCTGGCGTACCAGCGTGATCGCCTGGCCCTGGGACAGCGGCTCGACCACTGTCGCCGTAAGGCCGGCCAGTGACAGTTGATACATAGCGCCGTCGATGTTGTCGGTGGATTCCTCGAACACCGCGGTCAACGTGTTCCTGGTGACCACACCGGCTTCGGCGGCGGCGACCAGTGTGGCCGCGGCTTGCCGTTGGTGCTCGGTGGTTTCACCGCCGAGCAGGTTGCACACGATATCTGTGACCGTTTCAGCCGACCAGACACCAGGGACGGCGGCGCTGATCAGCTCGGCGCCCGGGGATTCGCCGCGGTACCAGTTGTCGTTGACCCACCAGTAGCAGAACGACAGCATGCCCTGCGCGGCACGGGGATTGAGTACCTGGTTGGCCACCCAGTCGGGGGCGCCGGCGTACAGGTCCGGCAGCTCGCCGTCGTCGTTGTAGGCGGCGTCGAGTTCGGGGGCGTTCCAGATGCCGCCCGAGAGCACGGCGCGGCCGCCGGGCAGTACGAACAGGGTGGAGCCGCTGCGCGCCGCGCCTTCGAAGATGCCGAGCGCGGGGCGGATTCGGGGTCCCAGCTCGGCGCCGATGGCGACGAAGGCCGCCGCGATCGTCGCCCAGCGTGCCCACAGCACGGGAAGTGGCGGGAAGTCGTCGCGCGAGAGCACCGAGGCGATGCCCGCGTCGCGATCGGCGCGCGCCCGGGCCGCGGCGTCCTGCGGGGAACGCCATTGCCGTTCGTCGTGAAAGATATACGCGCCCAACCACACCGGAATCCATTCGCGCGGAAACGCGTCCAGATCGGCCCGATAGGCGTCGGGCGGCAGCAGCTGATCGTCGGGGAACGGCTCGTCGCCATAGTCGTAGTCGACCTCGACGTCGCCGGTGACCTCGAGCTGGATCAGCAGGCGCCACCAGGGTCCGTCGCCGAGTTGCGCGGAGATATCGCGGTGCAGCAGAACGAGTTCGGTGACCGCGGGCGATGGCTCGGCCCGCGACACCTGAGCGTCGTCGTCGTAGTACAGCACGTAGGCCACGCCACCGGTGACCGTGAGCGCGAAGATCGCCTCCAGTGACTGCCAGCCGTCGGGGCCGGTCGCGCCGAGTTCGCGGGCGATCTGGTGGGCGAGTTCGGTCGCCTGCTGCTCGATGGCCGTCTCGTCGGTGGTGGGCGCCTCAGGCGTGGGCTCGTCGGTGGTCGGCGGTTCGGGTGTCTGCGCCTCGGACGTGGGCTCGTCGGCGGGGGCCGGATCGGCTGGGCGCACTTCGCCGGCCGGGGCTTGCGCATCGGGGGTCGGCGCGTCAGTGTGCTGCGGAGCAGGAGGGGCCTGCGCGCCGGCGGGCGGCTCGGTCGAGGAGGTTTCCGACTTGCCCAGGGTGAAGCCGACATCGAAAGTCGCACCGCCGGTGGAGTCTTGGGGTCCCATGTGGTTCAGCTCCTCGGTACTGCTGTGCCGGTCGGTTCAGGTGTGGGTGGCCCCCGACCCAAGTGTTTGACCAGGAGCAAAATCATTTGACTGGAAGTCAATCAGAACGCTAGGGTCGACGTCAATCGCTTGTGCCCGATGCGACGTGATCTTGTCGGTGGCAACACCTGGTGGCAGTACCAGGCCTAGTTTGCCGACCCGGTGAATCGGGCCGCCATGCGCCGCGTAGCGACGTTCATCGTTGCCTGACAGGAGGTTTCGCCGTGGTGGACAGTCGGAGACCCGATAATCATCGCGTCGAGGGTGATATCGCGGACCTCATGGAAACGGTCGGCACACACATCCGATCCATCGCGGACATGCAACGCAAGCGCAGCGAACTCGTCGCTGACGGCAGTGCCGGAGGCAGGCGGGTCACGGTCACCTGCAATGCGGACGGCGTGCCGATCGATGTCGTCTTCGCCGACGACATCGATGACCTCGATTACGACGACATCGCGGCAGCGGTGCTCGAGGCCGCGCAGGAGGCCGCGGTCAAGGTCGTCGCCATGGCCGAAGACCTGCTGGCTCCGGTTCGCGCGGCGCGCGCCGAGCTGCCCAGTTTGTCGTCGCTGGTCGAGGGAATGCCCGACGTGCGCACGAATGTGCCTGAGCTGCAACGGGCCTCGTTCGAATCGAAGGCCGTGCGCACCCGCTTCGCCACCGGCGACGACGCCGCTTCCCGGCCGCGGTCTGTCATCGACAGTGAGTGATTCGGCACCGCCGCACCCATGAGTATCGATCTGCCCGCCGGCGTCCAATGGCTGAGCTATTTGGCGGGTAGTGCATGGCCGAAGGGCGACGAGGACAAGATGTTCTCGATCGACGACGCTTTCCAGACTGCGGCGACGCAACTGGAAGGCTTGATCGATCAGTTGCGCGCGGCCTGCGATACCGCGTCGGCCAATTACTCGGGCCCGAACGCGGACAAGATGAAGCAACAGTTCGACCTGTTCTTTTCCGGCGACTCGTCGGTAGCGAGCATGGCGAGTTCGATGCGGCAGCTCGGATCCTCGGCCCATGAGATGGGCGTCTCGATCGAGCATACGAAGGTGCAGGTCATTGCCACGCTGGTAATGCTGGCCGCGGAGATCGCGTATCTGCTGACGACCTGGTTCGGGGCGGCGATGGTTCCGCCGCTGAAAGCGGCGGCCGAGAGCGTTCTCGCGAGCATCGGGCGGTCGCTGCTGACCAAGCTGCAGGCGCATGCCGCGTGGATGGCCGCGCGGCCGATGTGGCAGCTGGCCGCGATCAGCGGTGGCATACAGGGAGTCCTCGGCGTGGCCAGCGAGGCCGCTATACAGGGCTGGCAGAAGGGCCAGGGGCATATCGGCGGGATCAACCTGGGGCAGGTGTTCATCGCGGGCGCAACTGGTTTCGCGGGCGGCGCGGTAGGCGCACCGGTCGGCAGCATCGTCGGTAAGGGGCTGGGAAACTGGGTCGCCCAGAGATTCACGATGACGGTGCCGAAGGCCACCGGCGTCGCCTTCGTCGCCGGCGTCGCGGGCGGGTTGGCGGGTGCCGGCGCGGGTTTCGTCGTCGGCGGCGCACTGACCAGAGAATGGGATTTCGATCCGGCCATGCTCGCCGGCGGCGCGGCGGGCGGCATGCTCGGCGCGATGCACGGCGCGGTCGGTCACATGCGGACCGCGGCACTGGCGAAGTCGGCGGCGAACCTCAAAGCGATATCCATTTCCGACGGCAGCTCCACCAACTTGGTACCGGAGAAGGGCGGCGGTGCGGGCGGCAGCGGTGCCGCGCAGAACCGTGGGGCGCAGACCGCCGAGCCGCAGCGGCGAACTGGTTCAGGGTCCTCGCGGACAGCAGGCTCGACGGCCGGGAACAACCGGACCACCGTGCCGCCGAGATCGACGCCTGCCCGAAGCGTGGCACCCGGCGAAACCTCTGCGCGAGCGAAACCCGCTGCGACCGGCAGTATTTCGGTGAAGAGCGTGCTGCGTGGACGCTCTGGCTCATGGCACGCCGGCACGGACGACGGTTCGGTGTCGCGTACCTCCGGGTCGTCGACGCCGGACGGAAGGCAGCGGTCGAGCAGTGCGCCGCCGCCGGTCACCCGCGGGTTCGACGACGCTTCGGGATCACGGCCTTCGTCGCGTGCCTCGGCTGAGCCGGGTTCGGTGGGGTCCGAGCATTCCGCGGCGAACCCGGCGACTGCCAAGAGCCCAGACGGCGGATCCGCGGCGCTGGTTCAGCGTTCCGGTGAGTCCGTGGTGCGCGGCTCGAACGAATACACCCCGCCGCCCAGTGAGGGGCGGTCACAGTCGGTCTCGGACGCGTCATCCAGGGCTTCGGCGTCGGGCCCCGGTAGCGTGGCCGGCTCGTCGGACGGCCGGTCCGCGTCCGGCGGATCGGTGAGCGAGAGCCGCAGTGGATCTGTAATCCCTTCTCGCCCAGTTACTCCGGAGGCCGGGTCGGTAACCGCCCGATCCGGGAGCGCCCTCTCCTCGGCGGCGTCGGACCCGGGGCCGCAGCATCGCGTCACGGCCGCACCCGGCGACTCCGCCGCAGCGCGCACGACCGGGCCGCGGTCAGTTCGGGAGGAGCAGTCGTCGACGCAGTCGCGGGCCTTGCCCGCGGGGCCCGAACGTACGGCCGGTCCGGCGACCGGACGACCGAGCGACGGCAGCGATTCGGCCGCTCGCACGTCGCATTCGGAGCCATCGGTATTCGACCGCCTGAAAGATCAGCCCTCCAGTCAGAGCTCGGGTGAGTCATCGCACGCCAAGGCGAGGTTGCTCGAAAATGGTGATGCCCCAGCTCTTTCCGAACACACCACGTCCCGTCCCGACACCTCCGCCGGTCCGCACCGCACCGATCCGCCGCGCAGGACGCCAGTTGCCGACGGGCCGATGGACCCGCGTGAGCTGCAGCTGCGGAGCCGATTGCGAGAGTCGCCGGAGGTCCTGAACCATCCCGTCGTGGCCGAGGCGCAGAAGCGGCTGCGGACTGCGGGAACCGAAGCCAAGCACATCCCGACCGGACTGCCGGAGCACGTCGAGCCGGGATCGCGAGCTGCCAAGGCGTTGCGCGAGATGTCCACGGATGCCGCGAACGAAGTGGAACAGGCGCGGCAGGCGCATGAGGCAGCGGTAGCGCATGCGGTGCAGGAGCGTTACGAGGCTTTGCGGGCCGAGAGTGAGGCTCGGATCGCTGCCGATGAACAGGACAGGGTGTGGCTGCGTGAGTCCACCGAGGCGCAGAAGGACGTCGCGGTGGAACGTCTCCGTCAGGCGACGGAGGGGGTGAAGGAGGCCAAGGCCCGGTTCGAGACGGCACAGGCGGAGCTCGAGGCGGGTCTGCGGGGCAGGCTGGACGAGAATATCGAGGCGTCGGAGCGCGGGGTCACGACGGCGCAGGAAGCGTTGGCGCACAGTAGAACTGCGTATGCGGAGGCCAGGGCAGGCAACGAGCCGCGGCCGGAATACTTGCAGCGGTTGCGTGGGGAGGTCGACCAGCGTCGAAATGAGTTGCGGCAGGCCCTGATCGAACACGAGGCTTTGCTGACCGCGACGAAGGACCGTCCCGACGAGCTGGCCGCGGCGCGCAGGAGACGGACCGAGCTGGTGCCGGGTTGGCGGGGCCGGTGGCAGCTCGGTTGGCAGGTGAAGGAGCGAGCCGCTGCCTGGACGGAGGTGTTGAGCCGACGCGAGTCGGAGGCCGCGGCGCGGTCTCGGGTGGCGGAGCTCGGCGATGAGCTGGCGGCGAAGGAAGCGGCTTACCCGCAGGCCGTCGCCGGATTCAAGGTCGTGATGCGCGAGGTGATCGAACAACGCCTGGCGGCGTTGGAGAACGCCAAGACGCTGGATCGAGACGCCTACGAGGGGGGGTTGGCGGACCGGGGCGAGGCGATGAGGGCGGCGGCGCGCAAGGCCGAGGAGATGGTGTCGGCGGTGGTGAAGGCGGCGTTCGCGTTCCGGGACGAGGTGCTGCGGCAGACCGAGGAAACCAATCCGGTGATCGGGCGGGGCGCGAGTGACGCGGAGCTGGATGAGATGGTGCGGCGTGGTTCGCCCGCGGAGCAGTTGGCGGCGCTGCCGGAGTGGATGACGCGCCATGATCCGAATCCGGATCCGGCCAAGCGTCGCACGCCGCGGGAGACGCAGATGAAGGCGTACGTGCTGAGCGAGTTCGGGCCCGCCGATATGAAGGGCGGGGAGGGCAAAACACTGGTGATGGTCATGTCCGGGTATCGCGATGCCAGGGAAAATGGCGCGGCCACCCTGCTGACCAGCAGTGAGCCGCTGGTACTCGAGATGCTCGAGGATATGCACAAATATTGGGGGACGCGGGAGGAGCATCTGCGGGGGGCCAAGGACATGGGGGTGGATCTAGTGCAGTTGCGGGAGAATGAGCCGTTCCCGAAGTGGGCCTGGGAGGCCGAAAAATCGGGTCGGAACCTGCTGGTCGTGGGGACCAAGGAAGCGGTGATGTTCGCCGGGTTGCACGAAGCGCACACGATGGTCGACGACCTCGCGCGCGCGGGGGTACCTGCGCGGGCGGTGACGGAACTGCGGAACTGGCTGCGCACGGAACGGCACGCGGATGAGCTGGCTGATCAGTTGAACGCGGTGGCCGAGGAGCACGGCTCGGAGCGGCGGTTCCGGCCGGTGCCGGAGGCGACGGGCAATCTCGACGAGACCGACACCGCCTTCGACGGACTGGTGCGGGCGATCCTGGCGCCGGGGGATCGCGTGGACGCGTCACCAGCGCGGGTGGCCGAATTGGAGGATATGTACGAGAAATTCCGCCTCGCGATACTCGAAGACCCCGAACGTGCCTTGACTCCCGAGGATTTCAGCAGACCGCAAGGCACCACGGGGCTTTGGCACGCGCGGCTGAGTAAGGGCGCGGTCGAGAAGCTGGTCGCGGTGACCGGGGATCGAGACGCGGTGCTCGCCGCCGCGAAACATTATGAGCGGTTCGCGCTGGCGAAGTGGGGACTTATCGCTGGTAAGGATTACGTCATCTCGCGTCGGGAAGACAAGGTGATGTTGATCCTCGCCAAAACCACCGACCAGGTGCAGTGGGACAGTCAGAAGTCCAGTGAAACGCGGTTGCAGGAGCTGGGACAGTACCTCGACGTCGTCGAGAGAGTGACGGTGCGGGGCAACCATGCGGAGGATTCGCTGACCACGTCGTTGCACCAGTGGATCGGCAGCCGGTTCCTGCGGAATCCGCGGGGTCTGTCGGGCACGATCAAAGAAGTCCAAGACGCCGTGTACGCCAGCTGGGGCGGTGCGCATGACAAGCGGGGCCACTATTTCGCGGTGCCGGAAGTCGAGCGATGGTACGCCCCGCAAGCGATCGAGGAAAAGGGCCAGCACTTCGGGACTCGCGAGGCGAAACTGCAGGCCAAGGCCGCCGATGTGCTCGACGCCGCGAAGATATCCTTCGAGGTGCGCGACGGCACGATCACCGGCCTGCGGCAGCGGGGGCGGCCCCAGTGGGACATCTCGCTCGACAACTCCGAGATCCGAGGCACCGTAGAACGCGTGGACGAGCGGGTCGTCGACAAACCGGGCGGCGGGCGGATGGTCGAGGAGACCAGGACCCCACTGCACGGCTGGCAGGACAAGCAACCGCACGAGCGCGGCCTGATCGACTGGGTCGACGCGCTCGCCGATCAACGGATCCGGAAGTACGCCAGCGAGCACGGGCTCGAGGTGGCAGCGGGCGTCAAGCTCGAGTACAAGGTGCTCGACGCCCACTGGTATGTGCAGAACGGCGGCGGCGATACCGCCGAAAAGGCCGCCAAAGTTCTGGTCGACGACTTCGGGGACGTGGGCGACATCATGTTCATCAACAAGTCCGGTGCGCGCGGCAGCGATCCCACACCTAGCGCGGATGCGATCGAACTCGGCGGCGTCATCGTCAGAATCAGTGGCGGACCGGCCTTCTCACCGCGCGTGGTGTTGCAGGCGATCTGGCGGACCGCCCGCGGCGGGTTCGGCCCCGATCGAGAAAACGGCGGCACGCCCGGATCCTGGAAGATTTACACCTCCGACGGAGATCTGCTCACCGAGATCCCCGATGCGCAAGCCGCCCGCGAGATCACCTATTACCAGAACGCCGTGCGCGAACGCGACCAAGCCGCTCGCGAATACGAAGCACAGCCCTCGCCAAATAAACAGAAGACCCTCAGCAAAGCCAACGAACGCGTCGACGAGGCAGTACGGGTTCTACAGGAAGAAACCACGCCAAGGCTGCAACGTCGTGCCGAAGAACAACTCCTCGCCCCCCACCTCGGGCCCGAGGGCGCAGTAGGCCCACATCGTGGGGCGGTGGAGCACAACTTGACCGGCGGCCATTCCGGCGCTTACCGGGGCGGTATTCCGACAACCCAGACCCCCTCGGCGCCCGGCACGGTCGCGTCGCCGCCGCCTGCCATCCGTCCCGTGACCACCGCGCTCGACGGCAGCGGCGAGGCTCCGCCCGGTATGGGGCCGGCTCCTTCGCCGCCCCCGTCGCACTCCACCACACAGCCGCCGGGAAACACCCGGTCCGATAATCCGGCTCAGCAGGGCGACAGCCCGCCGAAGAACACTCCGGACGCACCGTCACTGCCGCCGCGATCGGACGGCTCGGCAGATACCTTGTCGCCCAAACGATCCGATGCGCCGGGACGTACCACGGCGAGGTTCGCTCCGCCGGTCGGCAAAACGAACTCCGGTCCGGGGTCGGACGAGATTTTCGATCCTGCGGATTCGTACTCGGCGGGGTCTGTTGACGATGAGTCGGTGCGCGGGTTCGCTGATGCGGTTGTCGATGTAGATGAGGAGTCGGATGCTGGGCTGCTGATCGGTATGGACCCCGATGGTGCTCAGGGGATGGAGTCGATAAGGGTTTTCGATCCACCCAGGTCGCTGATCGATGAACTCGTGCCTTCCTTGTCATACTCGGCCGGCACTCTCATATATCTGGGGAATGATATAGGTACGCACCGTTTTACGATGACCGAAAACGGTTTCCGTGTGCAGTATCGTTCCAACGATTTCCCGGAAGGTCTCGATGGGCCGGAGGTGACTACTGCTGAAGGTCTCGACCTGATCAAGGGGTATATCGGCGATCAAGAGCAGAATATCACTTCTGTTTTTGTCGAATTTCCGCCCGATGAGATCCCCACACCGAGCGGGCTTTCGCCGGAGGCGATCACTACAGAAGATTTGTTGCCGCAAGAGATGAGAGTGCTGACGTATTTCGCGGCGGCCGTCGATCTAGGCCGTTATATCGACCTACGTTTCCTGTTCAATCGTCTGGTGGAAGAGGGCGTTGTCGCTGGTGTCAGTTCGGGATTCGACTCCATGAGATACTGGAACCGCCGATTGTTCGAGGCGCTCGATGTTCCGGCCATGCCTGGTCTATATCCGCGTGAGCGGCGGCAGTTGGCTGTTTCGAAAGCTCGTGAATCGCATCCGGGTCTGATCGACGAGGCTGGTGTGGCGGATTTGGTCGAGGAGCTGCGGGGGTCCTCACTGTGGGTGGCGGGCGGTCGTTCTGGCGAAGCGCGAGATCAGAGGATACTACAGTACCTTGCGGCGGCTGTCGCTCTGAATCATGATTTCGACCTGGATTTCCTATTCAACCGACTCGTGGATGAGGACATCCTCGCTGATGGCCCCTCTGCATACGAGTCCTGGAAGAAGGCGATGGGTCGGTTCTTCGAAAAACTCGATGTTCCGGCCATCCAGGGTCCCTTCCGGGGCGAGCGGCGGCGGCGGTTGGCTGTTTCGAAGGCTCGTGAATCGCATTCGGGTCTGATCGATGAGACTGCTGTGGCGGTTTTGGTCGAGGAGTTGCGTGAGTCCTTGTCTGAGACGGATGCCGGTCGTTCTTACGAGGCGCTGGCGAAGAGGGTGCTGCACTATTTTGCGGCAGCTGCCGAGTTGAATCGTGATTTCGGCCAAGGTTTTATAACAAACCAACTCGTGGCCGAGGGCCGTGTTTCCGACGACTCTGGATACGCTGCTACTAAGAATGCGTTTGCCTACTTGTTCAAAAATTTCAATGTTCCGGCTGAGAATGTTCAATCTTCGGGTGAGCGGCGGAGGTTGACTGTTTCGGCGGCTCGTGAGTTTGCCGCGCGTGAATTTCCGGAACTGATCGACCAGGACGTTGTGGGGGATCTGGCCGCGAAGTTTCGCAAGACGGGCGCCGGTTTTTCGCTACCGTCGAGAGTTTTGCAGTATTTTGCGGCGGCTGTCGACATGAATCGTGATTTCGATATACGTTTCATATATGAACGTCTCGTAAGAGAACCTCATCCTTTCGCGAACCTTAAGTATAACGATGTAGGTGGTGCGGCCCAGAGTTTGTTCATGAAGTTCGAAATCGCGAGTGGTCGACCTCGGTCTGAGCGGCGACGGTTGACTGTTTTGAAGGCTCGTGCTTCATATCAGATTGATGAGGATGCTGTTGCGCTGCTCAAGCTCAAGCTTGGCAATATGCGGATTGATGGACGTGCCGGTGTCAGTGTTGCCCGGGGTGGTTCGGGAGATGGCTCGGCGGCCGTTAATGTCGGTTATGCCGTGTCTGGACCTGGATGGTACGTTCGTTCCAGGAATGATTGTGTTCGGGTCAATCTTGCTGGTCTGAAGGCTCGTAATAAAAGTCCGCACATCGAGGTGCCGGCCGAGCCGGCGCCGCTGTGGGGGCGCAGTCTTGAAGAGACCGAACGTTTGACCGGCGGGAAACTTCACAAATATGCCGATGAATACCAGCTCGCAACCTACCTGTTGTCCTTCGGGCCTGGTGCTTCGATGTTCGTGGTGTACAAGTACAAGTATGCCGCCAAGGTGGACAAGGAACACTATGTCGGAGCGCACGGTTTTTATATAATTGTCAATCCTGATGGTCGCACTATCAAACAGGTGGACCATACGCTTGGTCAGGAATCCCCTTTTCCGTCGAAGCGTCGCGCAAAAGTCGTTGGTATCTTCGCTACTGGTTATGATCCTGGCGGCGAGATCATCCCACCTCCGCCCGCTGTTGCGGGAAATCGAAACGTAATGACCCGAGGCGTCGGGCCGAAACCGATCGTTGCGAGCGTCCCGCTGCGGCACGATACGCAGGATTACGCGAAAATCTACGTCGGTGCGGACTTTGCCGGTTCTCTGGAGTCGGGGCATGTTGTGCGGCATACTCGCGAGTCGCGGGGTAGGCGGGTGCTGCAGTATTATGCGGCGGCTGTCGAACTGGGGCGCGATTTCGACCGAGGTTTCCTACTCAGACGTTTTGTTGAGGAGGGCCTTGTCGCAGATGACCGTTTTGGATCCAATGCTGTGAATCATGCGGTGGGTTGGGCTTTCCGGAAGCTCAGAATTCAGCCCGTGCATGGTCGATCTGCTAGTGAGCGGCGGCGGTTGGCTGTTTCGATGGCTCGTGAATCGCATCCGGGTCTAATCGATGAGGCTGCTGTAGCGGCTTTGGTCGCAAATTTGAATAATGCTGATGCCGGTCGTTCTGATGCGGAGTTGCGTGAGTCCCTAACGGAGGTGGGTGTCGGTCATTCTGTAAATTTGTCGTCAGCTCAGCTGAGGGTGCTGCATTACTACGCCGCGGCAGTCACACTGGAGCGTGATTTCGACCTAGCTTTCATACGTAACCGTCTTCAGGTCGAAGGTCTGGTTTCGGATGGTGCTCATGTTGCGAGAAATGTGGTCACAGGTTTGTTCGAAAAGCTCCGTGTTCCAGCCCGAGAACACTCTCCGCAGGAGCGGCGGCAGTTGGCTGTTTCGAAGGCTCGTGAATCGCATCCGGGTCTAATCGATGAGGCTGCTGTAGCGGCTTTGGTCGCAAATTTGAATAATGCTGATGCCGGTCGTTCTGATGCGGAGTTGCGTGAGTCCCTAACGGAGGTGGGTGTCGGTCATTCTGTAAATTTGTCGTCAGCTCAGCTGAGGGTGCTGCATTACTACGCCGCGGCAGTCACACTGGAGCGTGATTTCGACCTAGCTTTCATACGTAACCGTCTTCAGGTCGAAGGTCTGGTTTCGGATGGTGCTCATGTTGCGAGAAATGTGGTCACAGGTTTGTTCGAAAAGCTCCGTGTTCCAGCCCGAGAACACTCTCCGCAGGAGCGGCGGCAGTTGGCTGTTTCGAAGGCTCGTGAATCGCATCCGGGTCTGATCGATGAGGATGCTGTCGCAAGGCTTGTGCGGGCGTTTCGTGGTGCGGACCAGGCCGACACCGAGTCCAGATCGGGCACCGACCGGTCCGGTCACACCACCGTGCGGCGCGTCGGAGCGGCCGCGGCCGTCCAGAACGAACCGACGAGCCAGATCGAGGCGCATGGCGGGGAAGTGCGCTCTAACCGCGGTACCGCGGAGTTCGACAGGACAGAGAATGTGGTGCCGTTCGAGGATCCGGCGGGTTTTCCGGATGTTTTCACAGGGGACGACTTCGATGATGTCGGCGATTTCCAGGATTTTCCCGGGATATTCGAAGACAGCGGGGCGCGTTCGGCGCACGGGTCCGAGGTGGTTGGCGATGTCGGGTTTGATCCTGGTTCGCTGCTGCAGACCTTGATGGTAGAGAAGCGTCGGGAAGTAGACGTACAGGCTCGGGTTGATGTGTGGGGGTGGAGTACCTTTCGAGGCAAGTTCTCGGGGGTTGATTTCCCGGTGGGAGCACAGTTCGAGTTCATCGATGGCACCGGTGGGGTGAGCTACCTGGCCGCGGTGGAATATTCGGAGAACGGCGCGCAGGTGCGGCTGGTCGGCGCCGGAGATGGCGACGGTATCGGCGGCCACACTGTGGTGGATGTTGCGGTGTTCCGGGAGGGTTTGCGTGCGGGGTTGCCGCGGTTGGGTGCCGGCAGCATGGTGCGGGTTGTGCAACCCGGTCCGCAGCAGGGTAGTCATCAGGTGTGGGAGACGGCACGGTTCTTGTTCGCTTTGAACGAGGGTGTTTTTGGTGCCGGAACGCGGGTGTCGTGGTGGGTGTTCTCCGAGCATGGTGAACGCGTGGTGTCGGTCGATTGGCGTCCGGACGGGTTGTTCCTCATCGGTGATGGGGGCGGGTCGGAGTTGTCGAAGTCGCGGCTGCTGGACCGTTTGCGTGATGTGGGTGCGGTTGCCGTCATGGGTGTCGGGTCGCAATCGGGGATGTTGCATCCGGAGTTGTTATCCGACAGCACGGAATATTACGGTCGGAGCCCGTCGAGCGGCGTGCCGGTAGCGTTCGAACCCGGTGAAATAGATATCCTTCACCGGATTTCGCGGCTCGGCCCTGGCCTGGCACGCAAATGGGTTGAGGATATCTCCGAGGAGTTGCACGCGGCCGGTGACCCGCACACTGCTGTGAATATAATGTCAGGCCGGATTGTGACGTTGTTCAACAAGTTGGAGGTAACGGCCGATTCTCACCATCTGCTTGAGTTCGTGCAAAACGCCCGGACTTGGGGGCTGTTGGCTCGGCAGCCAGAGCCTGGCGATGTGGACTTCGACACCCACCACACCCGTATCTTCCATAACCCCGAATTCTATTCAGCTGCCCACGAGAGCGAGGAAGTACGACCCGATCTCGTTCATGACGATACGTATGCGATGGATGGTGTGGTGTTGTCCACAGATCCTCCGGGCGCCGAAATTGCCGTGACGGATGATTTCTCGGTGGGCGGCGTGCGGTCCATCGATAGTTTGGAGCGGTTGTTTTCCGAGATCGAAAACGCTGTGTGGCTTGGTGAGACGGCCGGTATACAGGCGTTTTCGGTGGGTAGTGTGATTCGTATTCATGGTGCAGCGGGGATGCTGGAGCTCGTTGTTACTGGTGGTCTCGAGTTCACTGCGTTTTATGTTGGCGAAAGTGGTGTTTCTGGTGTGGGTGCACCAGTTTCGGCGGGTGGTGCGCGAGGATACGTGGAGCGCTTTTTCGGTGTGCGGGCCGGTTTTTCGTCGATAAGGGTATGGCTGAGCCCGGGTTCGTCGCAGGGGCGTGGTGAGGATTATCGTCTGGTGGCCGCTTTGGATTCGCTGCTATCCGGGGTGCGTTCGGTCGGGACTGGGTTACCCGGTTTTCCAGGAGGTAGTGAGATTTCTTTGGTCGATAGTAGTGGTAGTGTTTTGCGACTGCTGGTTACGGATGCGGGTGGTTTGTTTCCGCAGTATTCCGCTATTGCTTCGAAGGACAGTCTGGACGGGGATATCTTCGAGGGTTTGCAGGCGCGGGATTTGGTTGTCGATCACATCTCTGATCCGGAGCGTGTGATTACTGAGGTATCGGTGGATCGCCCTGTTCCCGGTCGCCCATACGAGAGCGGAGGCGTTGCCGCGGTTGTGGATTCGCAGAGTGCTGGGCCCGTGAATCATTCACCCTTCCGCTGGCTGAGCGAGAAACGGCAGAAGTTGCTCACTTACCTCGCTGCCGACTACGACGCGGTCCGCGCACATGAGGTTCTAGGGAGAGGCGCCACAAATGCAAGCGCGACTGTTCTGCGGTTGTATACCGAGCTCGGAGTCGAAGCGCTTCCTCTTCGGGAGAGGTTACCTGCGGCGATGGCAATGGTGGATTCTGACCCTAAGTTTATAGAAATGATCTCAGAGGTTCCGCATCCGTCTAGCTTTTTGAGTGCTTCGGAGGTCCAGCTGCTTCAGTTGGCCGTCCGAGGCTATTCGCTTGCGCAGACAGCCAGAAGTATAGGTGTCGAATATGCGGCGCTTATTATGGAGTTCGATGCTCTCAAGAAACTGTTCGGCATCGAAGTCGCCGTCGGTGACCGGCGGTTCGGTTCGGAGTTGAAGAGGTATGCTATCGTGCGGGGTGCCCTGACCAATGCTGATCTGGAAGCGATACGGAAACTTGCGCCACCGCCCCTATTCACGGCGGAAGAGCGCGCAATTCTTCTGGCCTACCGGGCGAATCCCTCCATCACAATCGCAGCTATATCCGAAATGTACCGCGGAACTCCGCTGGATGTCGGAAATCGTTCCACTGTCACAAGGAAGGTGCGGGCGATCGCTCGCCGTTACGACGTCGTACTCGAAGCGAACGAGCGGATCGGTGTGGAAAGAGTCCGCCAGATTTTGGACGCTGTCGCGGATGATTTCGCGGCGAGTGAGTCTGAGGCGACGCGGGGGGATGATAGTGCTGCGCTTGCTGTGGGTGGTGTCAGGGCTGATACCAACAGTCGTAGCGGATCCGCGAACAGGCCACGCATCGGTCTCGCTCCTGCGGCGGCCAGCACCGCGGCGGGCGACCCTACCCAGGTCGATGCCGACCTGCCCGGCACCGGCACCGAAGTCGCCGCCGACAAGCAGCCCAACGGTCCACCCGCCGCGGCGTCGACCGATGGCAGCACCCCGCACACCGCCGCCGACAACGAATCGGGGCCGTCCGCCAGACCGTCCGCAGTGCCGGCAATGCAACCGCTGCAACGTGTTTCGGAGGAGAACAGCCCTTGTCTGGATCTCACACTCGCCGCGATCAAACGACTTACCGGAAGCCGGCACATCACCCTGCCCGCCGACGATGCACCACCCCTCCGTGGACGTACGTTCGGCGAAGCCGAAACCTATGGCGGCGCACCGCTGTTCGACTACGGCACCTACGCCCGGGTCATCGAGCACCTCAGAGCGCACGGCCCAGCCGTCGTCCACGTCCTCGACGAATACACCACCGCCGACGAGAAAGGCATCGGCGCCCACTCTCAACACTTCATCGCCTTTTCGGACGGTACCGTCACCTACATCGACAAAGCATTCGGCAAAAGCCAAGCCCAGCCGCCACTCCCGCACCGTGAACTGCACACCGTGCACGCCGTCTTCTACGACATGTCCGGCGAAATCATCCCCCCACCCGCCGGCATCCCCCCATCGGTCGTCCCGGAGCACCAGCTCATCGCCCTGGAGCCCGGCGAGACATCAAAGCCGCAACAGCAACTCGGCGCAGCGTTCACCGTCCCTGGCTATCCCGCCACCGCCCTAGGTGATATCCGTATCGACGCGGGCAGCCAAATGGAGGACCTTCGCGGACCCGACTCCGAGCAGCCCGAATCCGCCATGGACACGACCGCGGATGGGGTGTCGTTCGGGGATCCGGCAGGTGCGCAGGTTATTTCCGCATCGGAGGTGAATGAGGGCATTCGGGTTGATCCTGGTGCGCTGCTGTACGACCTGATGGTTGACAAGTCTTTGCAAGTGGAAGTGCAGGCTCGGGTCGATGTGTGGGGTTGGGGCGTGTTTAGAGACAAGTTCGCGGCGGTCGATTTCCCGACAGGAACACAGTTCGAATTCGTCGATGGCGCCGGCGGGGCCGGCTATCTGGCCGCGGTGGAGCCATCGGAGAACGGCCCACAGGTGCGGGTTGGCGACCTCAACGGCACCGGTGGTCACATTCTGGTGAATGTTGGGGTGTTCAAGGAAGGCTTGCGGGCGGGGTTGCCGCAGCTCGGTGCTGGCAGTGTGGTGCGGGTTGTGCAGCCTGGTCCGGATCTGGGCGGTCATCAGGTGTGGGAGACGGCTCGGTTCTTGTTCGCTTTGCATGAGGGTGGCTTCGGTGCGGGGACGCGGGTGTCGTGGCGGGAGTCCGCCGAGCTTGGCGAAGGCGTGGTGTCGGTGGTTTCGGGTTCCGATGGTGTGTTCATCGATGAGGCTGGGTCGGGGCTGCTGGATCGGTTGCGTGACGTAGGCGCTGTGGAGGTGGTAGCTGTCGGGCCGCCTTCGGGGACGTCGCGCTCGGAGCTGTTGTCCGGTGGCAGCGAATATTACGGTCGGCACCTGCGGACGGGTGCGCTGGTGGCGTTCGCACCTGGTGAGATGGATATCATTTACCGGGTTTCGCGGCTCGGCCCTGGTCTGATGCGTAAACGGCCTGCGGATATCGCCGAGGAGTTGCGCGCGGCGGGTGACCCGCACGCGGATGTGAATACGATGACAGCCCGGTTTATATCGTTGTCCAAAAAATTGGAGGTAAGGTTTGATCATCGTCGTCTGCTCGAGTTCGTGCAGCAGGCGCGGGCTTGGGGGTTGTTGGCTCGGCAGCCAGAACCTGGCGATGTGGATCATCAATACTTCTTCCGGAATCCGATATCTGGCGAGCTCGTGCCGTTGGGGGACAACGAGGTGGATTTGCTGCAGCGGTATTCGCGGCGCAATCCCAACATGGAGATAAAGAGTCGAAAAGATATCGTGGCCGAACTGAAATCGGCCGGAGACACATACGTCAACGACGATACAGTCAAACATCGGCTCACGCTCGTATGCGGGAAGCTAAAACTTGCCGACGAGGACCGTAACGTTCTCGGTGCGGTGCAGGCGGCTCACAGCTGGGGAATTTTGCCTCCCGCCAAACCAGGCGATGTAGCCTTCGAGTATTATGGGTCAGACCCGGTCTCGGGTGCCCGCATCGCATTCTTCGATGATCAGATGACTTTGCTCCTGCGGCTCAACCAGCAACCGT
>NZ_VXLC01000016.1 GCF_008704205.1 Nocardia colli
CATCGACCGCGTGAATCCGCCCGAGAGCCCACCTGCACCAGTTCCCTGTCGACCAACCATGTCGGTGGTTTCCGGGATAGTGCGGGTATGGGGGTCTTGGATGAACCGTTTCCTGGGTCTTGGGCGAGGGCAGCGGGGCTGGTCACGCGATGGGAACTCCAGCACAACTTCGTGCGGGTGTTCCCCGATGTCTACTTGCGCAAGGGGTGCACCCTCGACGCGGAGGGACGCGCCCGCGCCGCGGCGCACTGGGCGAAGGGCTCCGGTGTACTGATCGGATACTCGGCGGCAGCTTTACATGGCACTCGCTGGCTTGATCCGGACTATCCGGCGGAGATCGCGCGGACCGAACATTGCAAGCCGCCCGGCGGGATTCGCAGTGTGTGCACCGTCATCGAATCAGCCGAATGTTGCGAGATCGATGGATTCCGCGTGACAACGCCCGCGCGCACCGCGTTCGATCTCGGCCGGCGGTTGCCTCGTGCGCAAGCCGTGCCGATCCTGGACGCATTGTGCGCGGCCACCGGCCTGGATCCGCAGCACATCGAAAACGTGGCCCGCGTGCATCCCGGAACGCGTGGAGTCACACGCCTGTCGGCCATCCTCCAGCTGATCGACGCAGGCGCCGAGTCCCCGCCGGAATCGCACACACGACTCCTCCTGACCGACGACGGGTTACCCAGACCCACAACTCAACTGGTCATCCGCGATAGTTTCGGCGGGTTCGTTGCCCGTGTCGATATGGGCTGGGAAGAATGGCGCGTCGCCGTCGAATACGACGGCGCCCACCATTGGACCGACCCCACCCAGCGCACAAAAGACATCGACCGCATCGCAACCCTGGAATCACTGGGCTGGCGAGTAATCCGCGTCAACGCCACCCTCCTCCACCACCGCCCCCACGTAATCCTCGACCGAGTCCGCACCGCCCTCCGTGCTCACGGTTGGACAGATGATCACAAGGAACTGGTGTCGGTAAATCGCGAGAAGCCAACAGCATCAGTTCCTTGTGATCACGTGTCCAGAAGGAACCTGGCGAGGCGGGGGAGTGGACGTGGACGGGTTGGGTGATGTGCGGCTTACCAGCCGCCGGCGAAGAAGGCGGCGAGGGCGGGGGCGGGATTTGCCGCGGTGCCTGTGTTCGCTACTGCGACAACGAGTGTGGCGAGTGCCAGCACCGCCGTGAGGGTGCCGAACGACGCGAGCAGGCGCCGGGGGCGGCGGTCGGCGAGGCTGGTTCCGGCGAACCTTCTCCAGCACAAGACGCTCAGGGCGAGGAGGATGAGCGCGACGGTTGCGGCGATCACCGCCATCGCTGCGTGGTATCGGGCGAAGTCGCTGATCATCAGGTCGAGGATGAGGGATAGTCGGCCGCCGGCATTCGGGGAATCGGCTAGTTGTTGCCGGATCTGTTCGAGTGCGAGGGAGAGCGCGCTGTCGGCAGTGCCGTCCGTCAGCATCGGTAGTAGCGAGGCGAATGGTGCTACCGCGCCTTGAATATTCGCCATTACCAAGACTGTCGAGCCCAGTGCCAGCATTGTGGTGAAACCGGCCGCCGCTCCGAGGACGGCTCGCCCGAGCTCTGTGTGCCCGTCGGTGCGCAGGAAGGCTCGCCAGAGCCGAGCACCGAGCGCGACAAGGACGATCAGTAAGAGCGCCGCGATCGCGGCTTTGGCGATGTGATAGCGAAACCAGTAGTCCACCACCCGCGCCATGCTTGGCGGGAAGTCCCGTGCGCCTGCACTCCAGTACTCGACGAACGCCACCCGAAGCGCATCGCGGAGGTCGCCCTCCTCGGTGAAACCCCCGCCCGGCCCGTTCGCCGCCAACGTTCGCGGAGCGCGGACGAAGGCGGCGGCCAGGGCGATCGCGAGGATGCCGAGCGCCGCGGACGCGCGACCGACGCCACCTGCGGATCGTGTGGGGGGCGTGGAACTGCGCACCGGAACTCCTCGGTTCGATCCCTGCTGACGTTTCAGGCCAGCGCGGGCGCGACTTCCTTCTCGAACAGCTCGATGCCCGAGGTGTCGTAGGCGGCTTCGGGGAAGTTGAAGATGGCGTAGCCGAGGCCGAGCTCGCGGATCGGGGTGAGCCGTTCGATGATCTGTTCCGGGGTGCCGACGGCGAGGGACGGGCGGAACATGTTGTCGACGTAGGTCGTTGCCTGGTCGTCGCCGATCACCGAGGCCAGTTTCGCCTGGATCTCGGAAAGGCGTTCCTGCACTTCGGCTTCGGTGGATGCGATGACCACGTTGAAGTTCGAGGAACGCACGATGGCGTCGAAATCGGTGCCGACGTCGGCGCAGTGCGCGCGCAGGATCTCCGACTTGGCCGCGAATTCGTCCGGCGCACCGCTGAAGTTGGTGTACTGGGCGTACTTCGCCGCGATCTTCAGCGTCTTCTTCTCGCCGCCGCCGGCGATCCACAGTGGAATCCCGCCGTCCTGCAACGGAAGCGGCCGCACGATGGCCCCGTCGACCTGGTAGTGCTTGCCGTCCAGGCTGGCCTTGCCCTCGGTCCAGGCCTGCCGGAAGATCTGCACGCCCTCGTCGAGGCGGGCCAGCCGCTCACCCGCGCCGGGGAAGCCGTAACCGTAAGCGCGCCACTCGTGTTCGTACCAGCCGCCGCCGATGCCCATCTCGACCCGGCCGCCGGAGATCAGGTCCACGGTCGCCGCGACCTTCGCCAGGTAGGCCGGATTGCGGTAGCTCATCGCGGTGCACATCTGCCCGAGCCGGATTCGCGAGGTGGACGCCGCGAACGCGGACATCAGGGTCCACGCCTCGTGCGTGGCCTCCTCGGTCGGCACCGGGACGGTGTGGAAGTGGTCGTACACCCACAGGGATTCCCAGGTGTCGTTGGCATCCGCGCGTTGCGCGAGATCCCGCATCACCCGCCACTGGTCCGCCGGGTCGACGCCGACCAGGTCGAGCCGCCAGCCCTGCGGAATGAAGATGCCGAAGCGCACAGATCTCTCCTTCGTTGTTTGCCCCAAACCTAGTCAATCATCCCGTGATGGGCTGATCGAGGCGTGGCGCAGCGCAGTGCCCGGCCGAGCGTCGCCCGGCCGGGCACCTACCTGTCTACTCTCAGTTGCCGGTGAAGTGCGCCCCGGCGATGGACGTGGACGGCGCACCGTCCACCCCGACCGGGATGTCCCCCTCCAGCGTGGTGCGGTACAGCACCCGGGTGACGTCGAGATGATCGAGGTCGCTCGGCGCGAGATGCGCCGTCACCCGGTTGTCCCAGAACGCGATGCTGCCCTTCGCCCAGCGGAACCGGACGGTGTAGGCGGGGTTGGCCACCTCGTCGAACAGCAGCTTCAGCAGCGCGTCGCTCTGGTTGGGGCTCAACCCGATGATGCGGGTGGTGAAGCCCGGGTTGACGAACAGCGCCCGCTCGCCGGTCACCGGATGCACCCGGACCACCGGATGCTCGGTGACCAACGGCGCGGCGGCCACCTTCTTGGCGTAGTCGCTGTCCTCGTTCCAGACCGGCCTGCGCCCGCCGAACCGGTGCTCGGCGCGCAGCCCCTCGACGAACCGCTGCAACGATTCCGGCAGGTTCTCGTAGGCGGCGACCAGGTTCGTCCAGCCGGTGTCACCACCCTGTTCCGGCGCGATCTCGGCGCGCAGGATCGAGGCGGCGGGCGGGTTGATCAGCGGCGAGACGTCGGTGTGCCAGAAGTTCGTGTAGCTGAACTTCCGGACGCCGAAGCGCTTCTCGTACAGCCGGCTGTCCACGGCGAGGATCTCCGGGAACTCGGTCGGCGCGTCGGTGTCGTACGGGTGCGACGGGGTGACCGCGCCGAAGCGCCGGGAGAAGGCGATCTGCTCGGCGTGCCCGATGTGCTGGTCGCGGAAGAACAGCACCTTGTGCTCGAGCAGCGCCGCGGTGATCTGCTCGACCTGCTCGTCGGTCAGCGGCTCGCGCAGATCGACACCGGAGATGTCCGCGCCGATGTAACCGGCTACCGGGGTGACCTGGAGGGTGATCGTGGATGGTTCTTGCACCGTGGTCATGGGGACCTCGCTAGGGAAAAGTGATGTGGGGTAGGCGGGTTCGATCGTCGCGGCGACACGCGCTGCGGCACGTGCGCATGAAGTCGACCACCCGCCGTTTCGTCAACGGCGTCATGGCAATTCGGGTCCGATCGCGTAGCGCGCGCCCAGCGGGCCGCCGCCCCAGCCGAGCGACCTGCGGTAGCTGCCCAGCAGGCCGTGCTCGATCAGGTATGCCTCGTCGCGTTGAACATCTTCCGGCGCAAGGGGTTCCGTGCGTGCGGCAACGAACAGCGCGTCGGTGGGGCAGTACGCCTCGCACATGAAGCACGTCTGGCAGTCGGATTGCCGGCTGATCAGCGGGATTCCGTCCGCGCCCCGATCGAACACGTGGGTGGGGCAGACCTCGACGCACTTGTCGCATTCGATGCAGCGGTCGACCGAGACCAGTTCGATCATGCGGGCACCAGCCTCGACCGGTCGAGGAATGCCGGTTCCGGCGCGGTCCATACCTCGTCGAGTCCGCCGGTGATCAGCCGATAGTGTTGCGCCGGATCGGCATCGGGGAACTCCTGCCGGCGCGCCATGCCACGCGACTCGGTGCGGGCCAGCGCCGCCGTGTACATCCACCGCGCGTGCGCGGTCATCGCGGCCGCCGAGCGAACCTTGGACGGATCCGACCGGGCGAGCGTCAGACTCGTCCTGGCCTGCTGCCACATCTCGTCCAGCGTCGCCAACGCGGGCCGCAGCCGGTCGCCGTGCCGGAGATAGTTCTTGTCGTACGGCAGCACCTCCCGCTGGACCACCGCGACGATATCGGCGGGCAGCAGCTCGGTGTCCGGCTTTCCGGTGGGCCGCAGACCGACGCCGCCCGCCCCGAACCGTTGCCGATCATCGATCGAATCACCCTGCCGCCGGGCATATTCGGCCGCACCCGCGCCGGCCCAACTGCCCGACGACATCGCCCACGCGGCGTTGTGACTGCCGCCGCCGGTGAAGCCGCCGCAGATCAGCTCCCGAGTCGCGACGTCGCCCGCGACATACAACCCGGGCACGCTGGTCGAGCAGTCTTCACCGGCGACGCGAACCCCGCCGGTGCCGCGCACGGTGCCTTCGAGCAGCAGCGTGATCGGGAACCGATCGGTGAACGGGTCGATGCCGAGCCGGTCGAAGGTGAGGAAGAAGTTCGGCTGCCCCAGGCGCATCGCCCGGCGTTGCTCGGCGTCGGCCCGATCGAGCGTGCAGTACACCGGCTCGGTCAGCAGCGCCCGGGCGATGGGGGAGCGGCTCTTGCCCGACGCACCCGCCAGCACCGCACCGTTGCCCAGGTAGAAGGTGGCGAAGGAGTAGTAGGCGGTCTTCGTCACCGAGGTGAACTCGGGCGCGATGGCATACGCGTTCGAGAACTCCATCCCGGACAGTTCGGCGCCCGCCTCGACCGCCATCAGCGCGCCGTCGCCGGTATTGACGTTGCAGCCCAGCGTCTTCGAGAGAAACGCGCATCCACCGGTAGCGAGCACCACCGCGCGAGCGGTGATGTCGATCAGTTCACCGGTGGCCAGCCGTTGCAGGCGCGCACCCGCGACCGAACCCTCGGCGTCGGTGAGCAATTCGATCGCCGGCGCATGGTCGAGGATGGACACCCCGGCCCGCTGCACCCGAAGCCGTTGCCGCCGCATGTATTCCGGGCCCTGCACCCCGGTCCGCAGCGAGCGACCCTCGCGATCGGTCGGAAAGGGATACCGCCCGACCTCGGCGAGTTCGTTGACCCTGGCGTAGGTCTCGTCGAGTACCCGAGCCATCCATCCGCGATCGGCGAGATACCCACCCAGCGCTTCACGGCTCGCCATCGCCTTTTCCCGCAGTTCCGGCTCCGGCTGGACGTACCAGATCCCGGTTCCAGCTGCGGCCGTAGCGCCACTACTACCGCAAAAACCCTTGTCGGCCAGCACAACCGAGGCCCCTGCCGCCGCGGCCTTCAACGCCGCCCAGGTACCTGCCGGGCCGCCGCCGAGTACGAGGACGTCCACGGTCATGCGCTCGCCTCGGCCCGTTCCTGCGTGTGCCGGCTCGGCACCGCCCCGAGCCCGTAGTGCCCACGCAGCGTGTCCGCCTCGTAGTCGGCGCGGAACAGCCCGCGCTCCTGCAGGATCGGCACCACCCGATCGACGAAGTCCGCCAGTCCGCCCGGCAGATACGGCGGCATGATGTTGAACCCGTCGGCGGCGCCGTTGTCGAACCAGCTCTGCAATTCGTCGGCGATCTGGGTCGGCGTGCCCGCGAACGTCCGATGCCCGCGCCCGCCGCCGAGCTTGCCGATCAGCTGCCGGATGGTCAGGTTCTCGTTCGCCGCCAGCTCCTTCACCAGGGTGAATCTGCTCTTGTGCGTTTCGATCTCGTTCTCCGACGGCAACGGCGGCAGCGGCGCGTCCAGGGCGTGCTCGGTGAGGTCCACGCCGAGCATGGTGGACAGCTGACGCAGCGCGTAATCGGGCGAGATCAGATCGGTGAACTCCTGCTCGAGCGCCTGCGCCTCCTCGGTGGTGTCGGCGATGAACGGCACCAGCCCGGGCAGCACCTTGAGCTCGTCGGCCGAGCGACCGTACTTCGCCAGCCGCGACTTCAGATCGCGATAGAACGCCTGCCCCTCAGCCAGCGTCCGCTGCGCGGTGAACACCGCCTCGGCATGCCGCGCGGCGAATTCCTTTCCGCTCTCCGAGGATCCGGCCTGCACCAGCAGCGGCCTGCCCTGCGGGGTGCGCGGCGAGTTCAACGGTCCGCGGACCCGGAAGCGCGGCCCGTCGAAGTCGACGGTGTGCACCTTGTCCGGGTCGGCGAAGATGCCCGCCTCGGTGTCGAGCACGATCGCCTCTTCCTCCCAGCTGTCCCACAGCTGGTTGACCACGTCGACGAACTCCTGCGCCCGCTCGTAGCGCCGCGCGTGCTCGGGGACGCCGTCGTAACCGAAGTTGAACGCCTCGTCCTCGCCGGCCGAGGTGACGATGTTCCAGCCCGCGCGGCCGCCGCTGATGTGGTCGAGCGAGGCGAACTTGCGGGCCAGGTTGAACGGCTCGTGGTAGGTGGTGGACGCGGTCGCGATCAGCCCGACGTGCGTGGTGGCGGCGGCGATCGCGGCCAGCAGCGTGATCGGCTCGAACACCGCGAGGGTGTTGCGCTTGATCCGCGGGCCGACCGCCAGGCCGTCGGCGAAGAACACCGAATCCAGCTTGCCGCGCTCGGCGATCTGCCCCAGCTCCTGGAAGTGCCGGACGTCGAGCACGCGGTGCGCCTCGGTGCGCGGATGCCGCCACGCGGCCTCGTGATGCCCGACGCCCATCAGGAAGGCATTGAGGTGGAACTGTTTACCAGACATGGTTCTTCCTTGCGTTACGAGTGGACGGTCAGGCGTTCGGTTCGGTGCGCCAGCGGGAGAACCGGCGTTCCAGGGTGACGAGCAGGCCGTTGAAGGCCAGACCGAGCAGCGAGATGGCGATGATCCCCGCGTACATGTTCGGGATCTGGAAGTTCTGCTGCGCCGCGGTGATCAGATAGCCGAGTCCCGCTCGGGCGCCGAACATCTCGGCGGCGAGCAGCACCAGGATGGAACTCGCCGCGGCCATCCGCAGGCCGGTGAAGATGGACGGCAACGCGGCGGGCAGGATCACCTTCTGGAACAGTCGCAGCGGCGAGAGGCCCAGTGACACAGCGGATTTGATCAGCAGCGGGTCGACGGTGCGCACGCCGGTGATGGTGTTCAGCAGGATCGGGAAGGCGCTCGCGTACACCACCAGGGCGACCTTCGAGGTCTCACCGATGCCGAGAATCAGGATGAAGACCGGCAGCAGGGCCAGCGCCGCGGTGTTGCGGAACAGCTCCAGGATCGGGTTGAGGAAGTCCGCCACCGGCTTGTACCAGGCGATCGAGATGCCGAGCGGAATGGCCACGGCCAGCGCGATCGCGTAGCCGGCCAGCGAGCGGCTCAGACTGGCCGAGATGTGGGTCCACAACTCGCCGCTCACCAGCAGGTCGACGAAGGCCTGCGCGACCACCGAGAACGGGGGCAGGAACACCTCGTCCACCAGGCCGAGGGCCGGGGCGAGCTGCCACAGCAGCAGGAACAGCCCGATCACGATCGTCGGCTTGAACACCCGCCAGGCGAGGCGGCCGATCACCCGCACCGCCCGTGATCCGGCGTCGAACGACCGCCCCGCGGTGGGGCGCTCGACGGCGGGGCGCTCGGGTGCGGCCACGCTCACCGCGATGGTCCGCTCGGTGAAGTCCACTGCACTAGACATGGGTCAGCCTCTCGACATGTGCTTCGGTCGGGTTGTCCGACAGCGACTCTCGCTCCAGCGACGCCGCGCGCTGGACTTCGCTCTGCAGCAGCGTCCAGATCTCGTGCCGGTAGTCCCGGAACCGTTCGGAGGACCGGATGTCGCCGCCCGCCTCCCGGTCGATCTCGACGTCGACGACCGCCTTGATCCGCCCGGGCCGCGAGGTCAGCACCGCGACCCGCTGCCCGAGGTACACCGCCTCATCGATGCCGTGGGTGATGAACAGCACCGTCTTGCCGGTCGCCCGCCAGATGCGTAACAGTTCGTCCTGCAACGACTCCCGGGTCTGCGCGTCCAGCGCCGCGAACGGCTCGTCCATCAGCAGCACCTCCGGATCGAAGGCGAGGCTGCGCGCGATGGCGACGCGCTGCTTCATCCCGCCGGACAGCTCGTGCGGGTAGCGATCGCCGAATCCGGTCAGCCCCACCAGCTCCAGGTAGTGCTCGGCGATCGCGCGCCGCTCCTTGCGGCGTAATCCCTTGGCTTCCAAGCCGAATTCGATATTGCCGCGCGCCGTGCGCCACGGCAGCAGCGCGTACTGCTGGAACACGATGCCGCGGTCGAGACCGGGCCCGGTGATCGGCTTTCCGTCCAGCAGGATCTCGCCGGAGGTCGGCTTGCTCAGGCCGCCGAGCAGATCGAGCAACGTCGACTTGCCGGAGCCGCTGGGTCCGACCAGCACGAGGAACTCACCGTCGCGCAGGTCCAGCGAAACGTCTTGAATGGCAGTGAATTTCTCGTTCGACCCGCGGATGGCGAACTGCTTGTGCACCCCGGTCAGCGAAAGTTTGGCGCTCATTTCGCGGCCACCGCCTCGCCGGTCGGACCGCTCTGCGGGGTGTATGTGCCGTTGGCGTACGGGTTGTCCTTGTTGGTGAACAGATCGGTGGCCTTCAGCTGGCCTTCCTTCAGCTCACCGTTGCGGACCAGCCAGTCGATCCAGATCTGCAGCTCCTTCTGGTCGATCACCGCGCCCGGCACCGGGATTCCGGAGCTCTTCCAGTACTTGATCAGCCCGGTGTTCTCGTTGCGCCCGCGCTTCTCGATGATCGAGGTGAAGCGCGCTTGCACCTCCTCGCGCGGAGTCACTTGCAGCCACCGGGTCGCGCGGGCGGTGCCCTGCACGAAATCCTTGACCGCGTCCGGGTTCTTGGCGATGAAGTCGTTACGGAAGACGTAGGTGCCGTAGTCGAAGGTGCCGAACAGGCCCTTGTCGGTGAACAGCGGGTGGATGCCGCCGCGCTCGACCGCGGTCTCACGGAAGACGCTGCCCAGCGTGCCGACCTCGATCTGCCCCTTGCGCAACGCGTCCTCGGTGTTCGCCGGCGGCACCACCGTCAGCTCGACCTGCTTGATCTCCTTGTCGGACAGGCCCTGCTGGTGCAGCCACTCCCGGGTGATGAACTCGTGGTGCGCGCCGAGGGTATTGACGCCGACCTTCTTGCCGATGAGATCGCGAGCGGAATTGATGCCGGAATCGTCGCGGACGAAGTAGCCGGTGAACGACTGTTCGTCGGAGCCATAGGAACTGAGCACCGCGGTGACCTTCGCCCCGCCCGCGATCAGTTTCACCACCGCGCCGTTGAACGCGCTGCCGAATTCCACCTGATTCGTCGCTGCGGCTTGAATATTGGCCGGGCCGCTGGTGGTATCACCTTCCCAGCGCAGGGAGATCTTGCTGAAATAACCGAGATCCTCGGCCAATTCATAGGGCGAGACCTGACCGGTGGCGCCCTGATAGCGCAGCACGGTCTTGCCGTCGGCGGTGCTGCCCGGCTCGGACTTGCCGCAGCCTGCGAGCACGGAGACGCTGGTGAGCAGGGTGAGGGCCGCGGCGACCGCGCGGAGGGCGCGCCGTGGGGGAGTGGAGGTGGGCATGGTGGAAGTCCTTCGAATAAAAGCGCGTGCGGAAACGAAAACGGCACGGCAACAACAGAAGAGAGATATCGCGGCGAACAGGAATGCCGGAGTGGGTGAATGCCGGGAACGGCGTCAGTGGCGACAGATCCCGTGCGGCACCCGCATCAGGTCGATCGCGCGGCGGCGAATCAGCGCGGTAGGTATCAACTCTTCGAGACTTCCGTGAACTGTGGCGGGCGCCGGATTCGGTGCCCGTGGCCTTCTATGGTGTTGCCCGGCGCTGCCGCAGACAACGGCCATTCCACATTGTGAAAACCGCGGTGAGTTTAATTACGGCGTGTATATCGCCTGGGCGGAGCCGGTTTGCACGACGCCGCCGATGCGCACGGCGATCTGGCGCATCGCGGGCAGGATCTCCCGCATCAGCTCCTCGTTCAGCCGCGCCGACCGTGCCTGCACGCTCAGCGCGCCCCACACCTGCTTGTCCGCGCCGAACACCGGTACCGCGACCGATCGGATCGGATCGTCTTCGCCGTCGAACTCCTCGACCGCGAAACCCTTGCGGCGCACCAGATCCAGGTCGGTGGCCAGATAAGGCGCGCTGGGCAGATGGGCGAGCAGCGCCCGCCCCGACGCGCTCGAGCCCAGCGGTTGCCGCGACCGCGGCAGCTGATGGTTGCAGAACCGCACCGGCGGCCGCGCCTGCAACACCGTCACCGCGTCCCGGGCATCCGCGACGCTGAGGCTCGTCGTGATCCGGATTCCCGCCGCGAGCGCGTACATATGCGGTGCGGCCGAGTCGATGCCGAGCCTGGTCAGCGCGGGCCGCGCCAACGTCGCCAGCCCCTGCCCGACCCGATACCGATCGGTCGCCGGATCCTGCTCCAGCAACCGCCCACGCACCAGCGCCTGCGCCAGCCGATGCGCCGTGCTCACCGGAACTCCCGCTAGATGCGCGAGCTCACTGATGGACAGCTCCGGATCGTCACCTTCGAAGCAGTTCAGCAAATGCACCGCCCGCTCAACGGCCTGCGACCCCGAACGTGGTTGATCGGCAGTAGCCATAGTGCCCTCCTGGCTGTCCCACTCCAACCAACCCACTCTCCGCCCGCCCCACCCCTCCGAACAACCCTTCGACGCCGCCTGCGCCTAACCCCCCTCGGGCTTCGACCAGATCGAGACGTGTTTGCGGCTTTCGTTGGTGAATGGGGTGCGGGTCCAGTCGGACCAGCGGTTGTGTAGGTGCAGGCCGGCTAGCTGGGCCATGAGGTCCAGTTCGGCGGGCCAGACGTAGCGGAAGGGGATGGAGCGGTAGTCGCCGCGGCCGTCGGCCACGTCGATGTAGTTCGAGCTCATCTGCTGGGTGGCGACGTCGTAGCGGTCGAAGGCCCAGCGGGTGGGGCCGTCCTGGAACGGGACCATGGTCTGGCCGGGCGGCAGGCTGCGCAGGTCGGGGACGCCGACCTCGATGACGAAGCAGCCGCCGGGTTCGAGATGCGTTGCGGCATTGGCGAAACAGGCGACCTGCGCGGCCTGGGTGGTCAGATTCATGATGGTGTTGAAGACCAGGTAGGCGACGGAGAACGTGCCGTCGACGCGGGTCGTGGCGAAGTCGCCGATGGTCGTGCCGATCGCGGCGGCGTCGGGTTTGGCGCGCAACCGGGTGACCATCGCCGTCGACAGATCGATGCCGTGCACGGATATGCCGCGGCGGGCCAGCGGTAGGGCGACGCGGCCGGTGCCGATGCCGAATTCCAGAGCGCGGCCGCCATTCGCGAGTTCCGCGAGCAGATCGACCATCGGCCCGACGACGTCCGGCTCGAACAATTCCGCGTACGACTCGTCGTACTCGGCCGCTACCCGTTCGCCGAAGTGATCGTCCATCGCCGGAACGTATCGCGCCGAACCCACACGGCGCACCTGCTTTTCAGCGGTCGCGGCGCTGCCAGGTCGTCCAGTAGGGGTCCTCGGTCGGCGGAGAGTCGTTGGGCGGCAACACAACCGGATCCGGCTCGCCCTGGGTGATCTCCGGCGCGACCTCGTTGGTCGGATAGGGATGCGAGCTGTGCACCGGCGTGACGCCGGTCTTGGCCGCATGCCCCACCGGGTGCCCGGCGAAATGCTGTTCCAGCAGCTCCGCGCCGCGCAGCGTGCCGCCGGCCGCGGCGAACCCGGCGGCCACCGCGGCCGCACCCGCCCGGCAGGCCATCGCCTTGTCGATGCCGGTGCGCAGGGCCCGCACGGAGAGCCGCTTCGCCGGCACCCAGCTGCCCGCCTCGTTGCCGACCACCCGCCGCGCGACCTCGGACTGGCTTCGCCCGAACGGCACCACGCACACCGGAACGCCTGCCGCCAAAGCCTTTTGGGTGATCCCCATGCCGCCGTGCGAGACGACGACGGCGGCCCGATCGAGCAGCAGCTGGTGCGACAGGAACTCCTCGACCCGCGCGTTCGGCGGAACGGTGAAGGTCGCGGCGTCGATCGCGCCCGCGGTGACCACCGTGTACAGCCCGCTGTCGGCCAGCGCGTCCATCGCGGTCTGCGCGAGCCGGCCGTCGTCCTGGAACTCGGTCGAGCAGGTGACCACCGCCAGCGGCCGGTCGATCTCGTCGAGCCATGCGGGCGGCTCGTCCTCCGGCGCCCACAGTCCGGGCCCGATCTGCTGCACCGTCAGCGGCCAATCGGTGCGCACATCGTCGAACGGCGGCGCGGTGAAGTTCAGCGTCAGCGGCGGTTGCCGCAGGTAGTCGACGGCGTTCTCCAGCTGATCGAGTCCGTAGTACTGGCGCATGTGATTGAGCTGCGGCAGCACCTCGTTCCACCGGCGATCGAGGAACCAGTGCAGGCAGTTGTCGCGGACGCGGCCGATCAGGTCCGCGCGCGGGCGCAGCCCGGGCCCGAACGGCGGGGCGTCGCGGGACGGAATGGGCAGCAGCATCGAGGCCCACGCCGCCCACGGCAGCCCGCTCGCCGTGGCGAGGATCTGCGCGCCCGGCGCGGTGATGTCGATCAGCAGCGCGTCCGGTCGCTCGGCGATGATCGCGCTGCGCAGGGCCTGGATCTCGTCCGGGATGCGGGCGACCGACGAGCGGACGGCCGCGCGCAGCGTGGCGATGCGCGAGGTGGTCGCCCAGTCGTTGAGCCGGTCCTGGGTGAGTGTCGGCGGCAGCGTTCGCGCGGTGATGCCGAACTGCTCCAGCTCCTGCTCGCTGCCGGGCAGCGTCAGCATGGTCACGTCGTGGCCGCGCGATACCAGCTCCGCCAGCACCGGCGCGACCGGATACAGGTGTCCTTTTGCCGGTGAGGTGAATGCCAGTATTTTGGTCATGCTGACAGGCTAACTTGTGGCTAATGATCATGTCTGATGTCTGCCGATTCGTTATCGGCGGCTTATTACTGGCACGGCATATGGTTGGCCTGCTCGTTGTGCCTGATGTATGCGGATAACCCGAGGAATGCCGCGATGTCCAGTCTGGCGGGCAGGTAAGAATCGAACTCGAGGTTCGAAAAAGACGCATACGCATAGTTCGCTTCCGGCAAATGGTCAGCTGACTGTGTGGCGCGGCACAGCCCGGAAATTCACTCGCGCCTGCCCGGTCATCCGCGTCATCCTTGGATGCAAATGAATACGGATAGACAACATCGACTCGGTGTCGACTTCGGCCGAGTCATCCAGGGGGCGGCTTTGCAAGCCGGGGACGCGGACACCGTGTTCCTCGCCGGCGGACTCGACGAGGCCCTGCGCACCCCGCCCAGCCCCGGCGCCTTCGACGTCCTGCCCAGACTGGTCCGGCTCTTCGAGGGCCGGGCATGGGTGATCTCCAAGTGCGGGGAACGGATCGAACAGCGCACCCGGCAGTGGCTCGACCACCACGACTTCTTCGACCGCACCGGCATCCCGCGCGAAAACCTGCGCTTCTGCCGCAAGCGCGCGGACAAGGCCGGGCACTGCGCCGAACTCGGCATCACGCACATGATCGACGACCGGATCGACGTGCATCACGCGCTGCGCGACCTGGTGCCGCACCGCTATCTCTTCGGCGCGCAGCCCGATCCGGTGCCCGACTGGGTGCGCCACGTCCCCACTTGGCGCGACGCGGAGACCGCCGTCACAGCCACCATCAGGCCGCGGATGGTCGACTGACCAAGAAGCCCCGCTGTGGTGAACACTTCGCCGAAATGCCTGTATCCTGCACAGGGATGCTTTCGCGTCCGATCAACGTTTCAGTGATGGCGTGGGCTCGACCGGTCTGCGGCAGCGACGAGTAGGAGGTGGGGTTGTCATGCGCAACGAACCTCCCAGTCGAAGGCCGCGCGGCGTCGCCCCTTCGTATTCCTGAGTAATCAGCGACGGTGGGGACCGGCGCCCGCGGTGTGAATTTTCGCGCTCCCATTCACGCACGCGTATTTGCTGAGGACATCCCATGTCGCAGATCATCGAAGTACGTCCGTCGCTGTCCGAATCGCTGCAGGACATCGCCGACTGCCACCGGGTCGACGCCGCGCTCGCCTGGCTCGACAACCACCCGCCGCACGTCATCGCCGACCAACTCGCCCGGATGGACGCCGTCCAGGCCGGCATGGCGTTCCGGCTGCTGGACAAGGACTTGGCGCTGGCGGTCTTCGAAGAACTCGAACCGGTGGACCAGCAGCAGATCCTGCAGGGCCTGCGGGACCAGAGCTTCCGCGACCTGATCGAGGGCATGGCCCCCGACGACCGGGCCCGCATGCTGCGCGAAGCGCCCGCGAAGGTCGCCAAGAAGGTGCTCGCCGGGCTGAGCCCGCGCGAACGCCGGATGACCGCCGCGCTGCTCGGCTACCCGGAGGGTTCGGCGGGCCAGTACATGACCCCCGAGGTCGTCGCGCTGCCGCAGAACCTGACCGTCGCCGAGGCGCTGGCCACGGTGCGGGCCAAGGGCGCCAACGCCGAAACCGTCTACACGCTGCCGGTAGTCGACGCGGGCCGGCGGCTGACCGGCATCGTCGAACTGCGCGAACTGGTGCTCAGCAAGCCGGACACGATGATCGCCGAACTGGTCGTCACCGAACCGGTCTGCGCCCGCGCCACCGACTCCGCCGAGAAGGCGGCCCGGCTGATGCGCGAGACCAACGACCTCAACATGCCCGTCGTGGACAGCGAGAACCGGCTCGTCGGCCTGCTCACCATCGACGACGCGGTCGAGGTGATCGAGGCCGCGGACAGCGAGGACGTGGCCAGGCAGGCGGGCTCGGCGCCGTGGGCGGGCCACTACATGGCGGCCGGCGTGTTCCAGCTGGCCCGGTATCGCGCAATGTGGTTGCTGCTGTTGCTGTTTGCCGCGACCCTGACGGTCAGCGTCACCGACATGTTCGAGGGCACGCTGCAACAGGCCGCGCATCTCGCGCTGTTCATTCCGTTGCTCATCGGCGCGGGCGGCAACGCGGGCGCGCAGGCCGCGACGTCCTGTGTGCGGGCGCTCGCCGTCGGCGAGGTGCGGGTCACCGACCTGTTCAAGGTGATCTGGCGCGAGTGCCGGGTCGGCCTGGTGCTCGGATCCATGCTCGCCGCAGCGGGATTGGTGATCGGCGGCCTGTTCGTCGGGCCGCGCGTCGCGGTCGTGGTCGGCATCACCCTGGTGCTGATCTGCGGCTGGGCCGCCACCATCGGCGGCACCATGCCGTTGCTCGCCAAGAAGCTCCGGATCGATCCCGCGGTCGTGTCCGCGCCGATGGTCACCACCCTCGTGGATGCCACCGGGCTGATCATCTACTTCACCACCGCGAAGCTGGTTCTCGGCATCTGAGCCGACGCCACTGCCGCGGCCGCCCTCCGGGAACGGCCGCGGCAGTGCTGTTTAGCGGAACTACACGACACCGCATGAATCACTTCGGCTTGCTAACGTCGGGGCAATTCGCGAGGACGATGGTTGGTTGGTGGATGGGCAGCGGTGCGGACAGACGTCGGGAACAGATCGACCCGGGCAGTGAAAAGGTGCCTGTGCGTTGATGTTTCAATTACCCGACTTTCCGATGACGGCCGCGTGAGGGGCGAATGAGACAGATCTTGTTCTCGGCGATGATCGCGCTGGTGGTCTCCATCACCCTGACGCCATTGCTGATCAAACTCTTCACCAGGCGAAAGGTCGGCCAGGAGATCCGGTCTGACGGACCGGCCAGCCACCAGGCCAAGCGGGGCACACCCACGATGGGCGGCATCGCGATCCTGATCGGCATGTGGGCCGGGTATCTGGGAGCACATCTGCTCGGCGCCCGGCACGACGCGGAGGGGGTGTCCGCGTCCGGGCTGCTCGTCCTCGGCTTGGCCACGGCACTGGGCATCGTCGGCTTCCTCGACGACTTCATCAAGATCCGCAAGCGGCGCAATCTCGGCCTGACCGCGACCGGTAAATACATCGGCCAGCTCGCCGCCGCGATCGTCTTCGGCATCCTCGCCTTGCGTTTCCCGGCCAGCACCGGGCTGACGCCGGGCAGCCGGCACATGTCCTACGTCCGGGACGTGGAGACCGTGTCGTTCGGGTTGATCGGGTTCCTGCTCGTCGTCAGCTTTCTGGTGGTGGCCTGGTCCAACGCGGTGAACATCACCGACGGACTCGACGGACTCGCCGCCGGGTCGATGAGTTTCGCGCTCGGCGCCTACGTGATCATCACCTTCTGGCAGTACACCAACGCCTGCGCGGTGACCCCGGGCGCCGGTTGCTACGACGTCCGCGACCCGCTCGATCTCGCTGTGGTCTGCGCGTCCGGTGCGGGCGCCTGCATCGGATTCCTCTGGTGGAACGCGGCTCCCGCCAAGATCTTCATGGGCGACACCGGTTCGCTGGCGCTCGGCGGATTGCTCGCCGGCCTGTCGGTCACCACCCGCACCGAACTGCTCACCGCGGTCGTCGGCGCGCTGTTCTTCGCCGAGATCCTCTCGGTGCTGCTCCAGATCGTCGTCTTCCGCACCACCCGCAACCGGCTGTTCAAAATGGCCCCCTTCCATCACCATTTCGAACTCAGCAAGTGGGCCGAAACCACCGTCATCATCCGCTTCTGGCTGCTGGCGGGTATCTCCTCCGCGGTCGGCCTGATGCTGTTCTACGGCGAATACCTCGCCGCCATCGGCTGATCGACGGCGGCGAGGCGGGCTAGACCGTCACTCCGGGATGGCGACGCTGAGCGGGATGTTCAACCAGCTCGGCCGCTCCGGATCGAGCCGCAGGTGCTGCGGTGCGAGTTGGCTGTCGGCCAGAACCGGCATGGGCGGCAACCCTTTCGGGAGATTGCTGGCGTAGATATCGACGCGAAGCCGGTGCCCGGGTTGCAGCACCGCGTCGGTCGGATCGACGCCGATGTCCAAGGCCAGCGGCTCTCCGGGCGTGACGAGTTCGCGCCGGTCGAGGTCGAGGTAGTACTCGGGATCGATGTAATCGCCGTTGGGTGACCGGGTGCTCCTGGTGTCGTCGATCTGGCGCAGCGACGAAACCAGCTGTCCGGCACTGATTTCGCGCGAGCGGCCGTCGGGGAAGACGTCGTTGACGGTGACCACCCAGTAGCCGTCCGGATGGTCGAGGACGGTGTTGAGGTGGGCATTGATCGGGCCGGAGATCACCGTCGGTTCGGTCACCGGGTTGCTGGTGAAGGTGAGCCCGTTGAGTTCCCAGATCCGCGAATCCTGGTCGCAGGCCATGATGACGGACGGAACGCCCGCCCAGATGCGGGAGGTGTCGCGCGAGCACAGGCTCAGCAGGCCGGGTGCGACGGTCAGATCGGTGACGCCGGCTTGCCCGGGTGTGGCCGACAGGCTGCCGTCGTATTGCGCGTTCGTGGTGCCGGAATGGCGATCCTCGAGATACATCCGTCGATGTGTGCTTTGGGTGCGCGGAAACGATGGTGCCGAAGTCCATTGACCGCCTTGCTGTTTCAGGGTGATCGGATTGAACTTGTCGATCCCGTTGTCGATTCCCTTGAGCCACTTGTCGAACCACGCCCGCTGCAACACATCCAGGCGTGGCGGCATGCCGCTGTGCCCGAATCCGGCGAGACCGCCGCCCGAGTGGAATCCCTCGCCGACGATCAGCTTCTTGCGCTCCAGGGTCTGCGCGAGCTCGTTGTACGTTTCGGTCGGTGTGCTGCCGAAGACATCCCACCAGGCGCTGACCATGAAGGTCGGCGCAGCGATCTGGCTCATGTTCGCCTGCAACCCTTTTCGCCGATCCGAGTCCGGCTCGAGCAGGGCGCGGGTCTTCGGCGTGAGCTGACCGGTGTCCATCGCGGTGAACGCGTTGGCGACCACGTCCATGAAGGTGAGCGGGTCGGCCAGCCGGTCCTGGAACCAGCGCAGCTGCTGCGCCGGGTCGAATCGGCCGGCGATGATCGCCTCGACGTCCGGCGCGAACTTGGCCAGGTTCACCGCCAGCGGCCAGAACGCGGCGAAGCCGAATCCCACCGCGCCACCGGGGATCACGATGTCGTCCACCAGGTCGCCGCTGGCGATGTAGCTGAACACGGCCTTGATCGCGGGGTTGCCCCGGTCGGCGGCGCGCAGCCCGGCGATGCCGGTGGCGGAGGTGCCTTTCACCCCGACGGACCCGTCGCTCCACGACTGCCGGGTGATCCAGTCGATCACCTCGGCGGCGTCGTCGCGTTCCTTGCCGCCGAACAGCTGCCACTGTCCCTCGGAACTCCCGGTGCCGCGAATGTCGACATGCACCAGGTTGTAGCCGCCCTTGACCAGGTCGAAGTTGTGCGCGGCGGTCTGGAGCAGGCCGGCATCGAGTTGCCTGCTGAAATCGGTCAGGCCCTCCAGCCCGGAGCCCGGCGGCGCACCGACGGAGGCCAAGGCGGGCAGGAGCACGTCCTCGATGCCCGGGATCTGCAAGAGCGCGGAGGCCAGGTTGACCGCCATCTTGTTGTAGGTCTCGAATTCGACGATGGTCGGCAGCTTTTCGCCGGTCGCCCGTCCGTCGTTGCCGGGACGCTGGACATCGAGCTTGATCACGGTGCCGTCGCTCATGGTGACCGGTATCGCGAGATCGGAGAGGATACCGGAGTACGGCTGCGGCCCGTCGACCGCGGCCGTCCAAGCCGGCGCGTACTGCCCGCCGTCGATATCGGTGAACCCGTCCGGTGGCTCGGCCGTAGCCAGTGGGGTGAGGAAGGGCGCGCAGGTGATGACCGCGACGATCATCGTCGCTAGTGGGGCGAACCGCTTCGTTCTGGCGCGCAAGCTCATCTCGATCCGTTCCAAGTCGACGTTGAATCCCGGTGCTGGATCGCTGGTCTGCGCGGTCGCACGCCGTGACCCGATCTCGAGCCGCATGAGTATGTCCGGGTCGGCGGGGCGTGGAATTGCTCTGTGGCGACAAAGTTTTATCTTCCGCCGACAGCACCGGCTCCGCTACGCTCCAGCAATCGGGTCCGCCGGCCTCCTGCTGAGGTCGGCGACTCGGTCGGACCTAGGGGAGTCAGCGATGATGGTTATGACACGGGCCGCTGCCCTGCGCGGCTACCAGACGCTCGTCGATGAGCTCGGCGGCGACGGCGCGGGCCTGCTCGAGCGCCTCGGCATCGAGGCCGCCGGGGTCGACAGCGACGACGCCGTGATCTCCAGCGAAGCGGTGGGCTGGGCGCTGGAGCTGGCCGCGGCCGAACTCGGCTGTCCCGACTTCGGCTTGCGGCTCTCCGGTCGTCAGGCCGACACCGTGATCGGACCGCTGGCGGTCGCGCTCGCCAATGCGGCGACGGTCGGCGCGGCCATCGACTGCGCGTCGCGCTTCCTGTTCACTCAGCACACCGGTATTTCCCTCGCGCTGATCGACGATGCCCGGCCGGGCATCGTCGCGATCAACTTCCGCGATCCGGCCGAGTCCAACGGATTCGCCCAGGGCATCGATCTCGCTGCCGGGACCATCCATCGGATGCTGAGCCAAGCCGTCGACGGCGACTACGGCTTACGTTCGGTCCACCTGCCCCATCCACCGCTCGCGCCGGCCGCGCGCTACGCCGAATTCTTCGGCGCCGAAGTGCGATTCGACGCCGATACCACGCTGCTGCGGATTCCGGCGGAGTTGCTCGCGCGGCCGACCGTGGGCGGCGACGCCACCGTGTACACGATGGCCGTGCACTTCCTGACCGAAAAGTGCTCGGAGCCGGGTAACTCGATGGCGACCAAGGTCCGGGTCGCGATCGACGGATTGATCACCCGGGGCAGACCCGACATCGAGGCGGTCGCACGCACGCTGTCCATCCATGAGCGCACGCTGCAACGTGCGCTCGCGGGCGAGGGGACGACGTTCACCGAAGTCCTCGACGGCGCCCGCCGGGATGCCGCGCGTCGGTTGCTGTGCGAGACCGACATGCCGATGTCCCAGATCACCACGCTGATCGGCCTGCGTGAACAATCCGCATTCACCCGCGCCGCGCGCCGCTGGTTCGGCGCGACCCCGCAGCAGATCCGCCGCGCCGCCCACGACCGGCGCGGCGGTGCGGCGCGAGTCACGGTGCGGCGCAAGGGCGATGTCGTCGCGCTGACGAACAAGCCGGGCGTCCGGCCGGAGCCCGTCGCGCACGCTTGACCGTGTCGCCGAGACGCATCGTGGCACCAGAGCTTCGGATGTGCTGGGTCAGCCGCGTCGTGCGGCGAGCGCGGTCGCGCCGCCGGCGATCAGGATGAGGCTGCCCTCGATGGTGTGCACGATATTGCCGAAGGTGTCGACCGCCATCATGTGCAGGACGTGGTCGCCGCCGGTGAAGCCCAGCGCGGCGACGAGTAGGTAGAACGGGCCGCAGGTCCAGGTGTAGCCGGCGGCGCGGGCGCGAACGGGCGCGACGGCGAGCCCGGCCAGGCCGGTGAGCAGGTGGAACAGCGCGTGCCAGCCGTTGACGGTGACCGGGATGAAGCCGAGGAACTGGATCGTGCACGAATGCATGCTGCCGCCGAACGCCATGTCCGGATAGATGCCGAAGGCGATCACACCGTTGGTGGTGAACCAGGCCCCGGCCAGGAAAACGAAGAACTGCAACGGGGTTTCCAGCACGGCGGTGACATAGCGCAGGACCAGCAGACGGAAGGCGGCGAACGACACGGGGCGGTCCTCTCGGTCGGGTGTCCGGGAGTGCCGCGCACGCCCGCATTTCTAAGCCAGTCGTCCTAGAAAGTGGTTGTGAGTATGTTCTAGGACTACTGTCTTAGTCAATGGCCGAATCGGGAGGCAGCTAGTGGCGAAGGACACCCGGGCGCGGATGATCCGGCACGCGACGTTGCTGTTTCGCGGGCAGGGCTACGCCGCGACCGGCTTCCGCGAGGTGGTGGCGAAGGCCGGGACGCACCGCGGCGTCATCTATCACCACTTCCCGCGTGGCAAGACCGAACTGGCCGAAGAGGTCTTGGCGTTCATCGATGGTGTGGTCGGCCCGGCCATCGAAGCGGTGTGCGCGACCCAAGCGCCCATCCCCGCGATGCACGCGATCCTGGGCGGCGCGAAGCTGGCCATGACCGGGGGCGGTCATCCGCCGGGCTGCCCGGTCGCTGCCGTCGCGCTCGGCGCGGGCCCCGACGACGCCGAGTTGCTCGCCGCCGCCGGTGCGATCTTCCGGCGATGGGCGCGCCCCTTCCAGGAATGCTTGCAGCGCAACGGAATCGACGAGGCAGACGCCGCGAATCTGGCGACTCTGCTCATCGCCGGGCTCGAAGGCGCGCTCGTCCTGTGCCGGACCGAGGGCAACACCGATCCGTTGGACCGGGTCGCCGCCGGATTGGAACTGGCACTGCAGGCGTGAGGACCCTATGGGGTGATTTCCGCACCCTCCGGCGGCCATCTGGCCTCCTCAGGGTGCCTATCTGGTCGGTCGCGTTTGCTCGAACATTGGTTCGGCAGGCACCTTCCACCAGAGAGATCCGACCTTGACACACTTCATCAGCCGCACCGCAGCAGGATTGTTCTTCGGCGCCCTCACCGCCGTCGCCGCCGTCGTTCCCGCCACCGCGCACGCCGCGCAGCCGGACGACATCGTCACGATCCAGCAGGTGTCGAGTGGTCGCTACCTCGACGCCTGGAACGACGGGACGCACGACTACAACGTGGTCACTCGGCCGAAGCAAGGCGACACCAGCCAGCAGTGGCGCATCCACTGGGACGACAGCGGCACCGGCACCGGCACGGTGCAGCAGGTGAGCAGCAAACGCTACCTGGACGCCCACGAGATCGAGTCCCTCGACTACCACCTGGTCACTCGGCCCGCCCAGAACAACTCCACGCAGGTGTGGCACTTCAATTCCCTCGGCGGCGGGAAGTACACGATCCAGCAGGCGTCCAACAATCGGTACGTGGACGCGCACGAGTACGACGCGAAGGACTACGGGGTGGTGAGTCGTCCGGCGCAGAACAATCCGACGCAGCAGTTCGTGCTGGTGGTCGTCGGCCACTGAGATCGCCGCTGCGCCGCCGCATCTCCCCTCGGGTGCGGCGGCACAGTCGTGTGTCAGGACTTGGTGGGGTGCACGTGTGACCGCACGCCTTGCAACCCGAACAGGATGAGCAGTTCGACCGCTTTCCCGTCGGCGCTGCCGAGCCAGTGCGGCAGGGACGTGTCGAATTCGGCGGCTTCGCCGGGCGGCAGGATCAGGTCGCGCTCGCCGAGCACCAGCCGCAGGCGGCCGTTGAGCACATATAGCCATTCGAAGCCGTCGTGGGTCTGCGGCGTCGGTTCGAGCGGTTCCGGGACGGCCGGGATCATCATCTTGAACGCCTGCGTGCCGCCCGGTCGCCGGGACAGCGGGATGAAGACCATCCCGTAGCGGCGGATCGGTTTCAGGTGGATGCGCGGGTCGCCGGTGCGCGGGGCGCCGACGAGATCGTCCAGCGGGACGTCGTAGGTGCGGGCCAGCGGCAGCAGGAGTTCCAGGGTCGCGCGGCGCTGACCACTCTCCAGGCGGGAGAGGGTGCTCTCCGATACGCCGGTCGTCGCGGCGAGGTCGGCGAGGGTGATGCCGCGGTCGCGGCGCAGCGCGCGCAGTCGTGGTCCGACCACATCGAGCACGTCTTCGGTTTCCCGGTCCATCGGACCATCTTGCCGGAACCGCAATTTTTCGTGCCAGATCGAGGTGTGGCTGGCGAGACTGAACGGGTCTCGACAGTAAGGAGTCTCGATGAGCAGCACCGATGCGGTCGCGTTCTGGGACGGTGTCTACGCGGGCCGTCCGGCCGCCACCGATCCGCGGCCGAATGTCCGTCTTGCTGAGCTGGTTTCGGGTTTGCCGACCGGCGATGTGCTGGATCTCGGGTGCGGTGACGGGGGCGATGCGCTGTGGTTGGCCGGTCAGGGATGGAAGGTTGTCGCCGTTGACATCTCGGCCGTTGCGGTCGCGCGGCTGACCGGTCTTGCTGACGCCCGTGGCCTGGGTGAACTGGTCGGCGCCGAGCAGCATGACCTGCACAAGTCGTTCCCTCAGGGACAGTTCGACCTGGTCAGTGCCCAATATCTGCACACCGCGTTCGACCTGGACCGGGCGACCGTCCTGCGCGCGGCGGCGCACGCGTTGCGTCCGGGTGGGCGGTTGCTGGTCGTGGACCATGGTTCGACCGCGCCGTGGTCCTGGAACCAGGATCCCGACCTGCGGTATCCGAGTCCGCGGGAGATCGCCGCGGGTATCGATCTGGATCCGTCGGAGTGGCTGGTCGAACGGGCCGACGCGCCCCGCCGGATCGCGACGGGGCCTGGCGGGCGCACCGCCGAGGTCACCGATCACGTCCTGCTCATCCGCCGCGGCATCGGAGGTGACCATGCCGGCCACCTCGCGCCGTAAGCGCCGTGATGCTCCGCCGCCGCGGACCGGGAGCAGCGAGATCGACACTCTCCGTGGGTTTCTCGACTACCTCCGGGACTCGATCGCCGCGAAGGTCGACGGCGCTCCCGAACCGCAAGTGCGAACCGCCGCAGTGCCGTCGGGTACGAACCTGCTCGGTCTGCTGAATCACCTGACGTTCGTCGAGCGCTCGATGTTCCTGGGGGACAACGTGACCGACTGGCAGGCGACGTTTCGAGCAGCGCCGACCGACTCCGTGGCCGATGTCGTCGCCCGTTATCGGGAAGCGGTCGACCGAGCGAACGAGGTCCTCGATAGCTGCACCGATCTCACCGCACCCATCCCGCGACCGGGACGCCCTGCGCCCAGCGTCCGCTGGGCTCTCGCCCACATGATCGAGGAGACCGGCCGGCATGCCGGTCACGCCGACATCATCCGTGAGCTGATCGACGGCGCGACCGGGCGCTGAACCCCCAATCACCCTCTCCAGGAGAGAATTCCATGCGCACCGCACTACAGCCGCGCCAGTTTCGCCGATCCGCGCAAGCGATGGCGACCGTCGCGCTCACCCTCCTGCTCGCGGTCGGCGCCGGAGCCTGCGCCACGACGACCGCCGCCGAGGTTTCCGCCTACGCCGCCGCCACCCAAGGCGACTCGAAGTTCGAGCAGACCTTCGAGCACGAGTTCGCCGACGTCGACGGCGTCCGGATGCACTATGTGAAGGGCGGCACCGGCACGCCGGTGGTGCTGATCCACGGCTGGCCGCAAACCTGGTTCGGCTGGTGGCCGATCATGCCCGCGCTCGCCGAACAGCACACCGTCTACGCCGTAGATCTCCCCGGTCTCGGCGACAGCACCGGCTCACCGACCGGCTACGACAAGGCCACGCTGGCCCGCTACGTGCACACCCTGATCGCCGACCGTCTCGGCATCCGTGACGCCCGCGTCATCGGGCACGACTTCGGCGCTGCGGTGGCCTTCCAATACGCCGCCCAGTTCCCCGCGGATACGGCACGCCTCGGGTACCTGGATCTGCCCCTGCCCGGCCCGGCGATCGACGCGTCCACCTATCGGACCCTGAGCTGGCACATCGCCTTTCACGCTCAACCGCGGGTTCCCGAGGCGGTGGTCAGTGACGACGTCCGCGACTACCTGGCCCTGTTCTACCCCCAGGTCTCCTACGGCGGAACAGCTTTCGGCGGCACCTCGGACCACTCCCCGTTCACCGACACCGAAATAACCGAGTACGCCCGCACCTACAGCCGCCCCGAAGCCCTCACCGGCGGCTTCAACCTCTACCGCACCCTCGACAAAGACGTCACCGACACCATCGCGGTCGCCCCGACATCCGTCCCGACGCTGCTCATGGCCGCCCAAGGGCAGGTCGCTGCGATCCAGGCCACCGCCGCCCCGCGAATGACCAATATCGTCCGCGCAGTGGACGTTCCGCACGCCGGTCACTGGCTGGTCGAGGAAAACCCTCAGTTCGTCACCGACGAACTACTGAGGTTCCTGAACGGATAGCCGGGTTCCTGAATGGACGGGCGGGTTCCAGAGTGGACTGCCGGGTTCCTAACTGGACAGCCAGTTTTCGGCAATTCGCGTGATTTCCCGAATCTCTCGCCCAGACCGCCCGGTGGTGTCGGTGCGCGAGGATACGATCTGTCCGAACATCACGATGCGGTAACGGACGAGGGGAGGCTCGACCCATGGGTAGCAGCGGGAAGTCTTTGGAAGAGCGGGTGCACGAGCTGGAGATCTGGCGAGATCAGCAGATCACGCGCGATACTGTCACGGTGACCCGATTCGAGGACGAGTTCGGCGCCGTGCACTCGAGGTTGGATGACCTCGATGCCGGTATGGCCGGGATCCGCGCGAGCATCGGCGACCTCGATGGTCGGTCGGTGGCGTCGCGGTTGATCTCCATGAGTGTCGACATCGGCAACCTGGCAACCAGTCAGGAGTTGTTGAGCTGTCGTATGTCGACGGTGGAGTCGGATATCGGCACCATGAAGTTGGACATCGGCGGCATGAAGTTGGACATCGACGGCTTGAAGTCGGATGTCGGCGGCATGAAGTCGGATATCGCCCAGATCCTGGGCATCTTGCGGAAGCCCAACGGCAGCAGGTAGTTCGAGCGGGCAGATGGGTAGATAGAAGTGAGACCCCCACGGGTAGTGGGGGTCTCACGTATTCAATGGGTGTTAGGGGCGGTTGAACTCACCGTCGGTGACGCCTGCGGTGAAGGCGTCCCATTCTCCGGGGGTGAAGACCAGAGCTGGGCCGGTGGGGTTTTTGGAGTCGCGGACTCCGACCATGCCGCCGTCGAGATGTGCTATCTCGACGCAGTCTTTCGTGCCACTACTGCGCGTGCTCTTGAACCACCGTGCCTCGGTCAGGTCAACATTCATTTGTGTACTCCTTTGCAATATCGAGAATGAGTGCCTGGCTCTCCCTGTCACCAAGCGCCAGGCGTTTGATTTCCGTACATGCGTTACGATACGCGATGATCTCCTCTGAGCGCTCCAAATACATATCTCCGGTGAATCCTTGTACGTAGACCACGGGAGGCTCGGTTAGATATGCCGTCGAGTGCGGCGGGAACTCCAAAATTACGAACATTCCAACCAGTAGGCCTTGATAGAAGCCGGCCGTTGCGGGAACCACTCGCACTGAGACATTCGCGAGTTGCGTGACCTCGGCCAATTGATGCAACTGGCCTACCATGACGTCTGCACCACCGGTTCGGCGACGCAGCGCGGACTCGTCTATGAATGCATCGAGAGTGATTGGTTTGATGCCGGTCAGTCGAGCTTGCCGTTGGGTTCCAATCTGTACCGCGGTCTCAGCTTCTTCTGGCGACATGGTCGGGTATGCGGTCCAGATCAATGCTCGGCGGTATTCGGCGGTCTGCAACAGCCCCGGTATGAGCGCCGTTTGATACGAAACCACGTGGTGGGCGGCGTCTTCCAAGCTGACGAACAGCCCGAAGCTCTTGGGGATCGCGCTGTCGAACGCATGCCACCACCCCTTGGATTTCGTTTCCTCGGTGAGCGTCAACAGCACCTGCGTCAGCTCCGTCGACGCGTCATAGATCTCGCACAGCCGCTTGATGAACAACGGGTTCAATCTGATCGGGATCCCGTTCTCCATCCGCCAGAATGTCTGTTTGCTGACGCCGATCGCGCTGCGTGCGGCTTCCGCGCTCACACTCGCCGCTTCGCGGGCTCGGCGGAGCTCGCGGGCCAGTAGCCTGCGGGGAAGGGTCGAACCAGTTGTCATGGCTGCATCTCCGAAGGTCGCTAACGATGAGTTCATTCTGGAACCTCTGTATGGCAGCAACTTTGGAACCTTCCCGAATATTCGCCTGGCTCCGCCCCGGAAGGGTTCCGTCGGTGTGGCTGCGATGGTGCACTTGTATGTCCGGACCGCCGAACCGAATCGGCTTCCGGGGACATACAACCAGCTGACTGTAATGGAAGTTCGCCGATTGACCGAATTGCTCGGAAATGCACTACAACAGGAACATTCCAGAATGGAGTTCCCTTTTCGGAAGGGTGTTATTGAAAATGGATGAGGATTTGAAATGGCAGCTGGATGCCATGGAGAATCGGGACGCCCACCTGGAGTTCGGACTGTCGGTGCTCGCGGATCGAGCGCGGACGATCGATGAGCGACTGCGCTCGCTGGAGCGCGTGGTCGGTGCCGTCCGGTTCGATGTGGGCGGACTCGCGGCCGACAGTGGGGAGGTGCTGCGCCTGCTCCGAAAGGTCTTCGGCGAGGAGTAATTCGGCGGGCGACCCGCATGCGGGCCCCGGCACTGAAGGGAGTGCCGGGGCCCCGGGTAGATCAGTCGCCGAGGCCGAATCGTTCGGCGAAGCGGGACATCTCGTCGAACTGGTCCTCGGGATCGATGCTGCCGATGACGATCCGGGTCACCCCTTCGGCGGCCAGTCCGGCGACGCGCTCGGCGGGCATGTCGATCGATCCCCAGCGGGTGTATTCGAGCGCGTCCGGATCACGGCCTGCGGCAACGGCTTCCGAACGGGCGAGGTCGAGTTGAGCGGCGCGTTCGGCAGGGCCGAGCATCCCGCCGGGGAAGTAGCCGTCGCCACGTCGGCCGGCTCGGCGGGCGGCGGCTCGGCTGGAGCCGCCGACGTGGATCGGCAGCTGCGGCACGCCAACGGGTTTCGGGAAGCTGACCAGCGAGTCGAAGGCGAAGAACTCGCCGTCGAAGCTGACCCCTCCGCATCGCCGGACCACAGCAGTCGCAGCACGTCGATCGCTTCGTCGGTGCGCCGCCCGCGGGTGGCGAAGTCGACGCCCGTCGCCGTCGCTTCGCCCGGCAGCGTGCCCAACCCGACGGTCAGCAACCGCATCCGCCCGCGCGAGAGCACATCGATGGTCGCGAGACGTTTGGCCAGCAGCACCGGGTGCCGGTAGGGCAGCAGCAGCACGCCGGTGCCGAGCAGGAGCCGCTGGGTTGCCGCGGCGACGAAACTCAGGCAGTCCAGCGGATCGGGATAGGGGAGTGTGGCAGGCATCTCGAAGTTGCCGACCTTCGCACCCGGATACAGCGCGATGTGATCCGGGAGATACAGCCCCTCGAATCCGCAGGCCTCCGCATGCTGGGCGAAGGCGATGATCCGGTCCGGGTCGGCCCCGTAGAACGGTGTGCTGTAACTGATCGCAAACTTCATCGGTGTTCCTCGGCTGACGTGGGCAGCGACGATCGCGCAACCGGCCCATCGAGACCGGTTGCCGGACAGGAGGTCAGGAGAACTGGCAGGCAGGCGGCTGCTCGGCGCCGGCGATCCGGTCCTGCAATTGCCCCCGCAACGCGGCCAGCCGGGTGAGTGCGTCGTCCACCTCGTCGAGCTTGCGCCGCAGCACCGCGACCGAGTCCGGGCACACATCCCCGGAGCTGTGGCCGGCCCGCAGGCAGGTGATGAAGGGGTGGATGTCGTCCAAGGCGAAGCCGTCCGCGAGCAACGTCCGAATCTTGCGCACCACCGGTAGTTCCGTCGCGTCGTAGACCCGATATCCGTTGGTGGAGCGGCTCGCCCGCACCAGCCCGTGCTGCTCGTAGTACCGCAGGGTGCGGGTACTCGTGCCGGCCTGTTGCGCCAGCTCACCGATCAGCATCCGACCTCCTCCGAGCGACCGTCACGGCCACGCTAAACGTTGTCGCCGGTGTCAACGCAAGACGGCGGCGGAAGAATCCGCCGCCGTCTCAGCCGAGAGGTTCGCTCAGAACTCCCAGTCTTCGTCTTCGGTGTTCACGGCCTTGCCGATCACGTAGCTCGAACCCGACCCGGAGAAGAAGTCGTGGTTCTCGTCCGCGTTCGGTGAAAGCGCCGACAGGATGGCCGGATTCACCTCGGTCTCGTCCTTCGGGAACAGGCCCTCGTAGCCGAGGTTCATCAGCGCCTTGTTCGCGTTGTAGCGCAGGAACTTCTTGACGTCCTCGGTGAGGCCGACCTCGTCGTAGAGGTCCTGGGTGTATTCGACCTCGTTGTCGTACAGCTCGAACAGCAGCTCGAAGGTGTAGTTCTTCAGCTCCTCGCGCTCGGCCTCGCTGACCAGCTCCAAGCCCTTCTGGTACTTGTAGCCGATGTAGTAGCCGTGCACGGCCTCGTCGCGGATGATCAACCGGATCAGGTCGGCGGTGTTGGTGAGCTTGGCCCGCGACGACCAGTACATCGGCAGGTAGAAGCCCGAGTAGAAGAGGAAGCTCTCCAGCAGCGTCGAGGCCACCTTGCGCTTGAGCGGATCGTCGCCGTTGTAGTAGTCCAGCACGATCTCGGCTTTGCGCTGCAGGTTGCGGTTCTCCTCCGACCAGCGGAACGCGTCGTCGATCTCCCTGGTGGAGCACAGCGTGGAGAAGATCGAGCTGTAGCTCTTCGCGTGCACCGATTCCATGAACGCGATGTTGGTGTACACCGCCTCCTCGTGCGGGGTCAGCGCGTCCGGGATCAGGCTCACCGCGCCGACCGTGCCCTGGATGGTGTCCAGCAGCGTGAGGCCGGTGAAGACCCGCATGGTCAGCTGCTTCTCATCGGCGGTCAACGTGCCCCACGAGGGGATGTCGTTGGACACCGGAACCTTCTCGGGCAGCCAGAAGTTGCCGGTCAGCCGGTCCCAGACCTCGGCATCCTTCTCGTCGGGCACCCGATTCCAGTTGATGGCCGATACCCGATCGATCAGTTTCATCCTGCCTCCACACCTTTCCCGAGCCCGCTGCCGTGACGGATCTTCTCTCCCCGGGACACTACTCCTTGGGGGTGACAAGTCCGTGCAGCACAACACCTTGTGTCGCAGCGATGCATGTCACCGAGGCGAGAAACGCCGGGAGCCATCGCGTGCGGCCCCCATTCTGCGCCACGATCGCCCGAACAGCCACATCGGTGCGGGCGCGCCGCGCGAGATCGCCGAATGTTTGCTTGATCAGCCGCTACGTTGGGCCGAAAGGTGTACCCGCGTCTCGGAAGGAGTGTGTCTCATGACCAGTCCCGGACCCGTCCGGACCGGCCCGGTGCTCAACGACATGACCATCTTCGCCGGCGTCCTCATCCTCATCACCGGCCTGCTGCACCTATTGACCGCGATTGCCGCCATCGCGGGCCGCGACATCTTCGTCGTCACCAAGGACCAGGTCTTCCTGGTCGACGTTACCGCCTGGGGCTGGATCCACCTCGCGATCGCCGCCCTCGTCCTGATCGCCGGCTTCGCCATAGTCACCGGCAAAACCTGGGGCTACCTGGCCGGCATCGTGATGGCCGCGATCAGCATCCTCGACAACTTCCTCTTCGCCCCCATCTACCCCTTCTGGTCCCTCGTCATCATCGCCATCGACATCCTCATCATCTGGGCCCTCGCCCGCCAGTTCGCCATCCAGTAACCCGAACCCTCGGCCCCGGCAAGGCCTTTGACCTGCCGGGGCCGAGTCGTGTTCCTACCCCCGTGACGTGGCACGCCGCGCGGCGCTGGAGACTTGGCAAGACTTCTGAAAAAGTTCAGAATAGAGCCATGGTTACTGAGGTGCAGTGGAGCGAGCTACAACGCGACCCCAAGGCGGTCGCCAAGCTGGCCGATCAGGGCGACGTCCGGGTGCGGCGTCGTGATGGTGCGCCTTTGTTGCTGATTCGGGAAGACCGTGCTCAGGAGACGTCCGAAGGTTCGATCACCGCCGCACGCGCGCTGCGTAACGTACTGATTCACTTGCCTGCCGATATCGCGGCGCGTGCCCTGCTGGACGAGTTTCCGTGGGTCGACGTGCTTCCGCTGGAAGCCCAAGCACGGTTCGTCAAAGACTTTGCCCGTGCTTTCCAGGCCTCGGCGGAGCTGGGCCAGTGGTCCGTGCTCGCGCAGGCAATCGTGGAATGGCGAAGCACCGCGGCGATTTACGCCGACCCGGTCCTCGCTGAGCAACTGTCCGGTCCGTTGGACGACGACTTCGGTCCGGTGACCGAACCAGTGGGGGATTGAAGATGCCGGCCAAGCGGGGTGATCGGGTCGCGCCACCTGCGCGGCCAGGTGGGTGGGAGGCGCGTTTCGCGACCTCGGAAGCCGCGAAGGGGTGGGAAGACCTATGCCGGGCAGCACGATCCAACACGTGGGAGGCATGGATCGTGCTGACCGAGCGCCCGACTACACCAGAGAACTCTGCGCGCCAACATCGGCTCCGAGATCGCTTCGCTACGCGGGCAATTGGTGGACGAACCCTGGAACAGTGGCAATACGAGGTCACCGCCGGTGGCCGGATCTGGTACTGCCCAGATCCTGACGCGCGCATCGTATGGGTGGTTCTCGCGGGGTTGAGCCATCCCAAAGGGACCGAGTAAGTAGGTGGATCTGGCCGGCGCTACCTCCGGCTGGCGCGGCGGTAGCCGATGGTGGCGGGGATGGCGAAGAGGACTATGGCGCCTAGGGACCAGGTGAGGGTGAGGGTCAGGGGGCGGGTCAGGGGGCCTTCCAGGGCTAGGGCCTTCATGGCGTCTACGGCTACCGACATGGGTTGGTTGCGGACTACGGGCTGGATCCATTGGGGGTAGGCGGCCAGGGGGACGAAGCCGGTGCTGAAGAACATCATCAGGGAGGTGAGGATGGTGATGCCTTCTACCAGGGCGGCTTTGGCGGTGAAGACGGCTACCGAGGTGACGACGGTGGCGAAGGCCAGGCCGAAAAGCACTGGGATGAACAGGAATAGGAGGGTGGCGGGCAGGCCCTGGTGGAAGCGGAAGCCGAGCAGGTAGCCGACCAGGATGATGGCCAGGGTGCCGGCGAAGATGCGGCAGCCTTCGGCGAGGATGCGGGAAGCGAGGCCGGAGGCGCGGTGCACCGGTAGCACCCAGAAGCGAGCGAGTAGCCCGGCCTCCCGTTCGCGGCCGAGCAGGACCCCGCAGGAGATGGCGCCGGAGACGGCGCCGGTGATGGTGACCATCGGTACGGAACCGTAGAGCGCGCTCTCCCCGGTGAACTTCCGAATCTGCCCGCCGACAACGGTTTCCAGCATGATCAGCAGCAGGCACGGGATGATCAGGGCTTCCAGCAGGGTGATCGGGTTACGCACCCAGCGCAGCAACAGGCGTTGGGTCTGAATCAGCGTGTGCCGCACCAGCGATGCGGACGACACTTCGGAAACGGAACGAACATCTTCGGAGCGATCGGCCAGCAATGCCATTACGCCCTCCCCGAACTCAGACGGATAGTCAACGGCACACACACGACGAGAATGGCGACGGCCCAGGCCAGCGACGGCCCCATCAGCGACCACGTCACCTGCCCCGCGTTCCCGAGTGTGTCGCCTGCCAATGCGCGCAACGCGAGCACGAACTGCGACACTGGCTGATTGCGCACGAACGGCTGCACCCACGCCGGAAACTGATGTGCCGGAGCCAGGCCCGCGGACAGCATGCCGAAGATCAAGGGCGGCAACACAAGCGCCTGGGTGACCGCCTCCGGACTCCGCGACACCGTGCCGATCACGTCCGCGCCGAGCGTCAGCGCGGTCCCGATGAACATCGACAACAGCAGGAACCCGATGGTGTGCGCGGTATCCAGATAGAACCGGAACCCGATGACATACCCACAGGCGATGGCCGAACACAGCGACAGCGCCAGCCGGAAGATGTTGCCGGACATGCGCGCCGACGCGGGCACGAGCCGCCCGACCGGCATCGATCCGAACCGCCGATTGAGCCCGGCCACCGAGTCGGTGGCCGCACGGAAGGCCGCCGAGATGGCGGTGAACGCGGCCGCCTGCAACACGACGAGCGGCATCATGAACTGCGCGTAACTGCTGAACCCGGTGCCCGCGAACGTCATCACCGTCTTCAGCGGAATGTAGAAGCCGGCGGTGAACGTCGCCGGCGCCAGCAGCGAGGTCAGCACCTCACCGGTCTTGATCGACGGAACGATCAGCCGCGAGGTGAGCACCCACCACTGCCGCGCCTGGTCCGGTGTGGCCCGGACATCGGCCAGCCAGGAGCCGGTGGTCATGAGACCACCTCCACGTCAACAGCTTTCGCCTCGGCCCCATCGGCGGACGCGAGATGACCGGTCAGCTGGAGGAACACATCGTCGAGCGACGGCCGCCGCAACGCGATGTCGACCAGCTCCACCTCCGCCCCGTCCAACCGCCGCAACGCTTCGGCCAGTGTCTTCGCCCCGTCCGGTGCCGGAATGGTGATGCGGTCGGAGTCCGGGGTCAACGCGGCGCGATTGTCTTCCGGCAGTAGCGATCCGAGCGCGGCGGCGATGACATCCAGATCCTTCAGATCCAGCGGCACCACCTCGCAATAGCTGCCGCCGGTTCGCGACTTGAGTTCGTCCGCGGTGCCCTGCGCGATCACCACGCCGTGGTCGATGACGATGATCCGATCACTGAGCGCGTCCGCCTCTTCCAGGTACTGCGTGGTGAGCAGGGTGGTGATGCCCGCCTTCTTGAAGCTGCGCACCAGATCCCAGACACCTTGCCTACTGCGCGGATCCAGCCCTGTGGTCGGCTCGTCGAGGAACACCACGTCCGGCCGGACGACGAGACCACAGGCGATGTCGATGCGCCGCCGCATACCACCCGAGTAGGTGCCGACCCGGCGTCCTGCCGCGCCGACGAGATCGAACTCGGCGATCAACTCGTCCGCCCGAGCCCGTGCCGCCCGCTTGCGCAAGCCCATCAACCGGCCGAACATCACGAGATTCTCGTAACCGCTGAGCATGTCGTCGAGCGCGGCGTACTGCCCGGTCAGCATGATGGATTTGCGCACCGCCGCCGGATCGGTGACGACGTCGTGCCCGGCGACCAGCGCCCGCCCCCGGTCCGGCGCGATGAGCGTCGACAAGACGTTCACCATGGTGGTCTTGCCCGCGCCGTTCGGTCCGAGGATGCCGAGGATCTCACCCGGCGCGGCGACGAAATCGACTCCGCGCAAAGCTTTTACCGCGCCGAACGACTTCTCGACCCCTTCGACGACAACGCCCTGTTCGGAATTCATGCCTGTCCCTTCAAATGTTCATCGAGTACGCGCGCGATGATCGGCAGCACGTGCGGTGCGGTCAGCTCGTTGTGCGTGACTTCGACGTCGTAGTTGACGACGGCGCCGGTCGCGTACGGCCGCCAGCCGTCCGGACCGACGACGTCGGAGCTGTCCACGGTGGCGCTGAAATACAGCAGGTCACCGTCGAATACCGGCCGCTGGTAACCCGCTCGGGCCCGCGCGGCGGCGTTGTAGGACTCGGTCAGGCGCTCGATCATGTCCGCGTCGACGACCGTCAGCCCGCCGAGCCGGTCGCGGATGAGCTCCGCCGCCTCGCTCGCGGTGGCCTCGGCGGGCACATCGTGGATCCCGAAGATCGCGCCGAAACTGCTCACGAACGCGCCCGCCGTGAGCTGCTCGACCTCGGCACTGTCGACGTCGGCGGTATCGGAATCCAGCAGTGCGACAAGGCCGACGGAGTCGCCGGACGCTTGCAGCTTCGCCGCGATCGCGTGCGCGATCAGCCCGCCGAAGGACCAGCCGAGCAGGTGGTACGGCCCGGACGGCTGGAGGACGCGGATCTCGCGCACGTACCGATCCGCGAACTCCTCGATCGAGCTCAACGACGGTTCACGGCCGCTGAGGTCCGGTGCCTGCAAGGCGTAGATCGGCCGACCGGGCCGCAGCTTCTGCGCGAATCCCAAGTAGCTCCAAGAGATTCCGGAGGACGGGTGGATGCAGAACAGCGCGGGTTCGGTGCCGTCGGATCGGATGGGCAACACCACATCCAGTCCGAGGGTGGCCGCCAACGGTGGTTGGCCGGCCGCGACCGCCGCGACTTCCTCGGCGGCAGCTGCTGCCGCGGCCGGAGTGTCCGCGAAATCCGCTGCCGCGCGAAGCACATCGACCCAGAGACCGGCCAGCTCGGCGATGTCGCCGCGGTCGAGCAGGGTCTTCGGGAAGGTGAAGTCCGCCCGCAAGCGACCACCGACCACCTCCGTGCTCACCTCGAGGGCCGAAAGCGCCGGAGTCTCAGGATCTTCGACAGCGGACAGATCGCCGAACTCGTCGGTCAGTGTCCAACCGAGTCCGTGGAGTCCGGCAGGGACGTCGCCCGCGGTGTTCCGGGCCCGGTAGGTGAAGCTGACCTGTCCGGGAAGTCCCGTGCTCAGTTCCGGTGCCGTATCGGGATTGAGGTAGCGCAGCAACCCGAACCCGATCCCGTTGTCCGGCACCGACCGCAGTTGATGCTTCACCGCGCGGATCGCCGCGCCCATCGCCGGACCGCCCGCGAATGCCTCATCGAGGTCGACTCCCAGTTCGAGTCGCATCGGATAGACAGCGCCGAACGCGCCGATCGTGCGGTCCAGTGCAGTGCCGGGAATCGCCTGCCTGCCGTCACTTTCGAGCCGGACCACGACGTCGGTGCCACTATCGCCGGATCGGCGTGCACGCCAGCGCAACAGCGCCAAGGTGAGGGCAGCGAGCAGGATGTCGTCGGCCTTGCCCGCGAACTTGGCGGGCAGGGTGGTCACCACCGCAGCGGTTACCTCCTTCGACACCTCGCACCGCACGATGCGCAACGCGCGTGCCTGATCGACAGCCGGGTCGAGTGCCCGTGCACCGATGAGCGGATCCGCACCGGCGAGCACACCCTGCCAGTGTCCGAGTTCGAAAACCCGCTCGGCCGTGCGCGATTCGTCGACCAGCGCGTGCGCCCAGCGACGCATCGAAGTACCGGTCTCGGCGAGCACCGGGGCGTTACCGACCGAAACTTGCGCCCAGGCAGCCACCAGGTCCGGCAAGAGGATGCCCCAGGAAGCGTCATCGATCAGCAGGCGATGCAGCAACACGACGATCCGCCCCGCCTTGTTGCGGGTGCCGGCATCACCCATCGGATCCAGCCAGATGAACCGCAGCACAACACCGTTCGCCGGATCCAGCCGGTTCGACTCGGAATTCAGTTCCGCGACCAGGTATTCGCGCAGATCGACCGGATCGGCGGCGGCGTCGAACTCGATGCGATGCACCAGGGCGTCGACATCGACCGACCCCGGCTCCCGCACCACCAGTCGCCCGTCGTCGGTCAGCTGCGCGCGCAGCATGTCGTGCCGGTCGACGGCGGCCGCGAGCGTGGCCACCAGCTGCGCCCGTTCGATGCCGACCGGAAGCTCGAGCACCGCCGTGCGAGCCGAACGCAGCCGTCCGCCGCGCTCGAGCAGGTACCGCATCCGCGGCGTGAGCGGCACTTCGCCGACGCCACCGCCGGGCAGCTCGGGCAGTGCGGTCACCGCACCGTCGGCGTCCACCGCGGCGGCCAGCGCGGCCACGGTGCGATGCTCGAAGACCTGTAGCGGCGTGCAGCCGATGCCCCGCTGCTTGGCCCGGGTCACCAGCTGGATGGCGAGAATGCTGTCGCCGCCGAGCTCGAAGAAGGAATCGTCGACGCCCACCTTGTCGCGGCCGAGCAACTCGGCGACGATCTGCGCCAGCGCTTCCTCCGTCGCCGTCCGAGGCGCCCGGTACTCGGTCTCTTCGGCGCTGAACTGCGGCGCCGGCAACGCTTTCCGGTCGAGCTTTCCGACCGCGGTGAGCGGGATCTCGTCGAGGACGACAAAGGCGGATGGGACCATATAGCCGGGCAGGCTGTCCGCGGCGATGGCGCGCACCCGCGCGATATCGAGCTCCACGTTCGGTTTCCGCACCAGATAGGCCGCCAACGCGGTCGATCCGGACGGACCGGTGACACCGAGGGTGAGCGCGAAATCGACACCATCCACCCGGCCGAGCACCGCGTCGATCTCACCGAGCTCGATCCGCTGACCGCGCACCTTGACCTGGAAGTCGGTGCGGCCCAGGTATTCCAGCGTCAACGCGCCGGCCGGGGCTTGCACCCACCGCACGAGGTCACCCGTGCGGTACATGCGTTCGCCGGGCGCACCATAGGGATTCGTAATGAAGCGACCCGCGGTCAGCCCCGGCCTGGCGTGATATCCACGGGCCAGCGCATGCCCCGCGAGATACAGCTCACCGGCGACACCGACCGGAACCGGCTGCAACCGGCCGTCGAGCACCATGGCCGCCGCGCCGCGAATCGGCGGGCCGAGCGTAACCGGCGCGCCTGGGCTCAGTGCCGAACCTGTTGCCACAACCGTGAACTCAGTCGGCCCGTACAGGTTGACCATCCGACGGCGTCGTGCACCGCGCCGGCGCACGACGTTGCCTTGCTGGTCAGTGGCACCGGTGCCACACCAGCGCTCGATCAGCTCGGCACCCACCGCCTCACCACCCACGGCCAGCACCTGCACCCCCGAGACCTCCGCGGGATCGATGGTGGCCAGCGCGGACGGCGTGATCATCACGTGCGTGACCCGCTCCGCGTCGATCAACTCGGCGAGCGCGCTACCGCCGAACACCTCGGCCGGCGCGACGACCGAAGCACCGCCCCACCCGAACGCCATCAATGCCTCCAGGATCGACGCGTCGAAACTCGGTGAGGCAACATGCAACACCCGGGAGAACTCGTCGAGTTCGAGCAGATCACCTTGCGCGGCAACGAAGTCGGCGATGCCACGATGCGACACGGAGACACCCTTGGGCGTGCCGGTCGACCCGGAGGTGTAGATCAGCCAGGCCGGGTTGTCCAACCGGACCGGTCGCGGCAACTCCTTGTCCCGCAGCGGGCGTGGGCTCGCGGCCGACCAGCGTTCGACGAACCGCAGGTCGTCGAGCACGAGCCACTGCGTGCTGTCCGGCAGCGACGGCCGGTAGGCGACCGTCGTGAGGCCGACCCGCGCACCCGAATCGGTGAGCATGTGGTCGATCCGCTCGATCGGATGCTTCGGATCGACCGGCAGGAACGCCGCGCCGATCTTCGCCACCGCCCAGATGGCGGTGAGCAGATCGGACGAGCGCGGAAGACCCAGGGCCACTACCGTTTCCGGACCGGCCCCCGCGGCGAGCAGGAGCCGGGCGAGCCGGTTGGCGTACGCGTCGAGCTCGCGATAGGTCGTCGTATCGCCGTTGGCCACCACGGCCGGATGATTCGGATACCGGGCCACCGTCGCCGCGAGCAGATCGGGAAGCGTTGTCGTGCCGACGCTTTCGAATCCACGCACCGGGACCAGCGTCGCACGCTCACGATCATCGAGGATGTCGATGTCGGCGAGACGCACGCCGGGCTCGGCCAGCACGCTCGCGAGCACCCGCCGCCAGCGAGTGGCGAACGAGGCGACCGTGGCCGCGTCGAACAGGTCCGTGGCATAGGTCAGCACGCCGGCCAGCCCGGCCGGGCCCGACTCGTCGAACCGTTCCCGCAGGTCCAGCGTCAGATCGAATTGCGAAGCGCGCCGGTCGAAGTCCTCCACCTCGAACCGTAGTCCGGGCAGCTCCAGCACCGGCTCGAGGAAGTTCTGCAGCGACAGCGACACCTGGAACAGCGGATGGTGCGCCGTCGACCGGGTCGGATTCAACGCCTGCACCAGGCGTTCGAAGGCCACGTCGGTGTTGGCGAACGCGTCGAGATCCGCCGAACGGACCCCGGTGAGGAAGTCGAGGAAGCCGGCGTCCGGATCGACCCGCGTGCGCAGGGCGAGGGTGTTGACGAACATGCCGACCAGCTCGTCGAGCACCTGCTCGCCGCGGCCGGCCACCGGGGTGCCGATGACCACATCGTCGGTGCCGCCGAGCCGGGCCAGCAGCACCGCGAGCGCCGCGTGCACGACCATGAACACGCTGACGTTGTGCGCCGCGGCGAATGCCACCAGGCCGCTGTGCAATTCGGCGTCGACGGCGAACTCGACATCGTCGCTGCGCATCGACTGCACCGCGGGCCGCGGCCGGTCGGCGGGCAATTCCAGCACATCCGGCGCGTCGGCGAGCGTATCGGTCCAGAATCGAACCTGCTGTGCCGCCAGCGATTCCGGATCGTCCTCGCTGCCGAGCACCTCGCGATGCCACAGCGCGAAATCGGCGTACTGCACGGCCAGCGGAACCCTGGTCGTCTCCGCACCGGACGACCGCTCAGAGTAGGCGGCGACCAGATCGGCGGCCAGCGGCGCCATCGACGCGCCGTCCGCGCTGATGTGATGCACCACCAACACGACAACGTGCACCGAACCAGCCTCGGTGGCCGCCTGAGGGCCGCCCGAGAGGTTCGAATTCACGGAGTGTCCGGACGAGACGGCGGCCATGCCGGCCGATGGGCTCGAGGAGACCGCCGGACCGCCGCCGAACGGCCCGGACGACACCGGTCCGGAACCTACCGTGCGCGCGGACGGTACCGGCACATCTCGGCCTGCCGCCCCGTTGGCGTCCGTGGAATCGGGACTAGTGGCGATCCGGAACAATCCCACCCGCAGCGGCGGCTCTTTGGCGATGTCGAATCCGGTGCCCGCCAAGGCGCTGATCCGATCACGCAGGGCCGCACCGTCCTCGGTGTCGATCACAGGCATTGCGGGTGCGGCCGATTCGGTGCCCATGATCACCTGCCGCGGTCCCTCCGCGTCGGCCGGGTAAATGGTGCGCAGGCTTTCGTGCCGCTCGACCACATCGGCCAACGCCAGCCGCATCGCCTCGACGTCGAGTTCACCGGTCAACCGCAGCGCGACCGCGATGTTGTACGCGGGCGAGGCCGGGTCGAGCCGGTTCATCACCCACATGCGCTGCTGCGCGGGCGACAACGGCACGCGATCCGGCCGGATCCGCGGTGCGAGCGCGAAGCGTCCAGGCCGACCGCTACTCGCCGGAACCACCCGCGTGGACAACTGCGCGACGGTGGGCGCATCGAACAGATCCCGCAGCGCGATCGTCGAGCCGAGGGCCGAATTGACCCGGGCGACAACCTTGGTCGCGCTGAGCGAATTGCCGCCGAGCTCGAAGAACGACTGATCGACGCTGACCCGCTCGCTGCCGAGCACCTCACCGAACACCGCGGCGACCGCCCGCTCCACCGAGGTGCGGGGCGCGAGATAAGGCCGGTTGGTGTCCGAGAAGTCCGGCACCGGAAGGGCTTTGCGATCCAGCTTGCCGACCGGCGTCAGCGGAATCGAGTCCAGCACGACGAGATAACCCGGCACCATGTACCCGGGCAGCTCGCCCGCGATCTGCACGCGCAACCGCTCGGTATCCAGCTCGACGCCTTCGACCGGCAGCACATAGGACACCAGCACGGTCGCCCCCGCAGGCCCGGCCCGGCCGATCGTCACCGCGTACTCGACCTGCTCGTCCCGCGAGAGCACCGCATCGATCTCGCCGAGCTCGATGCGCAGCCCGCGAATCTTCACCTGGAAGTCGCTGCGGCCCAGGTACTCCAGCTCGTAGCCGTCGCTGCCGACCACCCAGCGCACCATGTCGCCGGTCCGGTACATCCGTTCGCCGGGCGCGCCGAACGGGTCGGCGACGAATCGGCTCGCCGTCATCTCGAACCGGTTGAAGTAGCCGCGAGCGAGCGCGGGTCCGGCCAGATACAGCTCACCGGCGACGCCGACCGGCACCGGACGCAACCAGGTGTCGAGCACCATGTTCGCCGCGCCGCGAATCGGCCCGCCGATGGTGATCGGTTCGCCCGCAACGAGTTCCGCCGGCCCGGTGGCCCAGATGCTGAACTCGGTGGGCCCGTACAGATTCACCATCCGCCGGCCGGCCGACCAGCGTTCGATCAGCTCCGGCGTCGCCGCCTCGCCGGCGACCGAGAGCACCCGCAGGTGATCGAGATCGTTCGGCTCCATGGTGGCCAGCGCGGACGGCGTGATCACCGCGTGGGTCACCCGTTCGGCGCGCAGCAGCCGTTCCAATTCGGTGCCGCCGTAGACATCCGGCGGCGAGACCACCAGCCGCCCGCCGGACCCGTGCGCGGTCAGCAACTCGAACACCGAGGCGTCGAAGCTCGGCGACGCCACCTGCAGCGCGCTGGCCGTCGGGTCCAGGTTGAGCGAATCACGCTGGGTGGAAACCAGATTCGCGATGCCGCGATGACTGAGCAGCACGGCCTTCGGCTTGCCGGTCGAGCCGGAGGTGTAGATCAGGTACGCCGTCTGGTCGATATCGATCGGGCCGCCGCGTTCCTCGTCGGTGATCGGGTCGGCGGAGACCGTCATGACCCGGCGGATGGTGTTGAGGTCGTCGAGCAGCAGCCAGTCGATGCTGCCGGGCAGGGTCTCGCCGGTCGCGGTGACCGTCACCCCGATGGGCGCCTTCGAGTCGGTGAGCATGTGCTCGATCCGCTCGACCGGATAGTTGGGGTCCAGTGGCGCGAAGGCTGCGCCGGACTTGGCCAGCGCCCACACCGCGACCACCGATTCCAGCGACCGGGTCAGCGCGAGCACGACGAACACCTCGCGCCCGACACCGCGGCTCAACAGCAGCCGGGCAAAGCGATTCGACCAGGCGTCGAGTTCGCCGTAGGACATGGTGAGCTCACCGGCGCTGACCGCGATGGCGTCGCCGTCGATCGCCGCACCGGCGGCCAGGATCTCCGGCAGGGTCCGCACCGGCAACGACTCCGGGCCCCGAACCGGAAGCAGCGCCGCACGTTCCGCGTCGTCGCAGTACTGCAACTGCGATACGAGGGCCCGCGGATTGTCCGCGAGCTGGGTGAGCAGCCGCACGAAACGATCCAGCAACGGTTGCGCCGCCGCGGGATCGAGCTGATCGGCCATGAATTTCAAGCTGACCCGCAGGGTGTCGTGCCCGTCGTCGCCGCGCAGCGGAATGACCATGAGGTTCAACGGATATGGCGTCGCGTCGGTGCCTTCGACGTCGAGCACCCGCATACCGGCGATGTCCAGGGCCTGCGAGAGGGCCTCGCGATCGATCGGATAGGACTCGAAAACGGTGAGGGTGTCGAATAATTCGGCGAGCCCGACCGCCTGGTGGATCGCGGCCAGCCCGACGTGCTGGTGGTCCATCAGCCGCGCCTGTTCGGCCTGCACGCGGGCGAGCAGGTCGACCACCTTCTCCGCCGGGTCGAGCCGCACCCGCACCGGCAGGGTGTTGATGAAGAGCCCGACCATCTCCTCGACCCCGGCCAGCTCCGGCGGCCGGCCGGAGACGGTGCCGCCGAACACCACATCGGTGCGCCCGGTGAGCATGGCGAGCAGCATCGCCCAGCTCGCCTGCACGAGCGTGTTGACCGTGGCGCCGGATTCGCGAGCCGTCGATTCCAACCGGCCGACGGTGTCGGCGGACAGATCGATGGACAGCATCCCGGTCTCGGTCGACTCGATGCCCGCCAGGGTGGGCACGGCGCGGGTCGGCGTATCGATCCCGGCCAGCGATTGTGCCCAGGCGGCAATGGATTCGGCGTCGTCCCGGTCGTCCAGCCAGGACAGGAATTCGCGATAGGAGTGCGCGGGCGGCAGCGCGGACGCGTCCCCCGAGGTGACGTAGAGCGCGAGCAGCTCGCGCACCAGCAGCGGCGTCGACCAACCGTCCAGCACCAGATGGTGATTGGTGAGGACGAACCGGTACGCGTCGGCGGCGGTGCGGATCAGGGTGAAGCGCACCAGCGGCGGCCGGGTGAGTTCGAAGCGGGTGCGGGCGTCCAGCGCGATCACCCGGTCCAGTTCCCGTTGCCGCGCTTCGGGATCGGCGAGGCTGGTCAGATCCACGTCCTGCCAGTGGATGTCGGCATCCGCGAGCACCAGCTGGCGCGGGCCGTCGTCGGTCTCGACGAAGGCGACCCGCAGGTTCTCGTGCCGAGCCACCAAGGCCTGTGCGGCGGTGCGCAACCGGTCCGCGTCGACGGTGCCCGCCAGGGTGAGCAGCGACTGCACGGTGTAGCCGTCGGCCGTGTCGGAGTCGTACAGCGCGTGGAAGAGCAGCCCGTATTGCAGCGGCGAAAGTGGCCAGACGTCGGCGAGATTCGGATAGCCGCGTTCCCAGGTGTCGATCTGCTGCTGAGTCACGGGGACCAGATCGAAGTCCGAGGGTGTGCGGCCGCCGGAGCCTGCGGACTCCGCGTGGCCGGCGAGCGCCCGCAGCGCCTCGGTCCAGAGTTCGGCGAGCTGAGCGACGTCGTCCGCGTCGAGCAGCCGTCCCGCGTAGGCCCAGGTGACTTCGAGGCCCGCGTCGGTGAGCACGGCGTTGATGTCGACGACCGCCGCGAGCGGTGCATGATCGTTCTGCGTCGCCGCAAAACGTTGCGGCAGCCAGGGTCCCGTCTCCGCGCCGGTGTTCGCGCGACCGAGGTAGTTGAAGCTGATCTGGGGGGTCGGGCTGTCGGCCAGTGCCGCAGCGGATTCGGCGTCGAGATAGCGCAGCATGCCGAAGCCGATGCCCTTGTCCGGCACCGTCCGCAGCTGTTCCTTCGTGGTCTTGATGGCGGTACCCGCGGCGGCCCCACCGGCGAACGCGTCGGTGAGATCGATCCCGGCCAGATCCACTGCCACCGGATACACGCTCGTGAACCAGCCCACCGTGCGCGCGACATCGGCGCCGGGCAGGATCTCCTCCGCGCGTCCGTGCCCCTCGAGGGTGAACAGTGTCGCGGTCCGTCCGCGCCACCGACCGACCGCCATCGCGAGCGCCGCGAGCAGCACATCGTCTGCGCCGCAATGGAATCGATCGGGCGCGGTACTGAGCACGGTCTGCGCGATCGCCGGATCGATGACGGTTTGATGGTGGGCCATGGTCGCGACGACATCGACGGCCGGATCGGGGAGCTCGGTGCCGAGCGCCGGATCGGGCGTCGCCAGGATCTGTTGCCAGAGCGGAAGTTCGGCGGCCCGAAGGCTCGCTTGCTCGGCCTGTCCGTGCGCCCAACGCCGGAACGAAGTCCCGACCGGAGCGAGCGCGCCACCCATGGCGGCGGTGGCCAGATCCGGCAGCAGGATGCGCCAGGAGACGCCGTCGGTCACCAGGTGATGCAGCACCAGCCACAGGACGGGCTCGGCCTCCTCGATGAGCACGAACCGCGCGACCACCCCGGCCGCCGGGTCGAGCAGGTCTGCGGCACGCTGCAATGCGCGCTCCCGCGTCTGCTCGCGGTCCGCACCCGCCGCGACGGCCTCCACCAGCGATTCGGCGTCGATGGCACCGCGCTGGGCCACCGTCCATTCCCAGCCGTCGGCACCGCGCCGCAGCGCCGACCGCAGCAGATCATGATGGTCGAGCAACGCCTGCACCGCCGCGACGAGCTGCCCCCGCTCGAAGCCGATGGGCAGGCCGACGAGCACCGCCTGGCTGAACCGCGGCCAGCTGTCACCCTGATCGAGCATGGCGTGCACGATCGGCGTCAGCTCGACCGCGCCGACCCCGCCGCCGGGCAGTTCGTGCACCACCTGTGCACGCACCTCGGTGGCGACGGCGGCCAGCGCGGCAACGGTCTTGCGCTCGAACACATCTCGCGCGCTGAGCCCGATGCCAGCGGCCTTCGCCCGCGAGACCAGCTGAATGGACACGATGCTGTCCCCGCCGAGCGCGAAGAAGCTCTCGTCGACCCCGACCGTGTCCAGCCCGAGCACCTCGGCGAACAGCGCCGCGAGGGCCTCCTCGCGCGGGGTGGACGGCGCCCGGCTCACGATCGTCCGGGCGCCGAAATCCGGGGCGGGCAACGCCTTACGGTCGACTTTGCCGAGCGGGGTGAGCGGAACGTGGTCCAGCACCATCACGACCGACGGCACCATGTAGGCCGGAAGCGTCTCTCCAGCAGCGGCTTTCAATGCCTCGGGGTGCACTTCGGCACCGGGCTTCGGCAGTACATACGACACCAAAGCGGTGGCACCAGCGGCGGTCTCGGCACCCAGGGTGATCGCGAAGTCGACATCCGGCTGCCGTTGCAGCGCGGCATCGATCTCGCCCAGCTCGATCCGGAACCCGCGCACCTTCACCTGGAAGTCGCTGCGCCCCTGGTACTCCAGCTCCAGTCGGCCACCGCGAGTGCTCCAGCGCACGAGGTCGCCGGTGCGGTACATCCGCGCACCGGCCTCGTACGGGTTGGCGACGAAACGCCCCGCGGTCAGCCCGTTGCGCCGGTGATAGCCCCGCGCGAGCCCGGCGCCCGCGAGATACAGCTCACCGATCGTGCCGGGCGGCACCGGTCGCAACCACGGGTCGAGCACTACCGCGGAGACGCCGCGGACAAGTCCGCCGATGGTCACCGGAGCGGCAGGCACGAGCGCCTGACTCAATGTCACGGTCACCGTGGTTTCGGTGGGCCCGTAGCCGTTCAACAGCGTGCGGCCGGACCACTTGGCCACCAGCTCGGGCGGGCACGCGTCGCCACCGACGATCACGGTGCGCAAGTCCGGCAGCGTCGCCGGATCCAGCGAACTCACCACCGTCGGCGTGACATTGAGGTGGGTGACGCGATGGGTGCGCAGCACCTCCGCCATCTCCTCGCCCGCGTACGCCGCGGGCGGCACGACGGCGAGCGTGGCACCGCTCGCCAGGGTCACCAGGATCTCCTCGACGGAGATGTCGAAGCTCGGCGATACCGCATGCGCCACAACAGAATCGGCCGTCACACCGAACCCCGCGGCAGAGCCGGTCGCCAGGTTCGCCAGTCCGCGATGCGAAACGAGCACGCCCTTCGGCAATCCGGTCGATCCCGACGTATAGATGATGTACGCGACCTGATCGAGGTGCATCGAAGCGACGGTGACCGCCGCCGCGTCCTGCTCGCTCACCCTGCGCGCGGTCGACTCGTCGTCGAGGATCAGCCAGTTCACCCGATCCGGCAACGACTTCCGCGCCGCGGCGACGGTCACTCCCGCGACCACGCCGCTGTCGCCGACCATGTGCTCGATCCGATCGGCGGGATAGGTCGGATCGATCGGCACGAACGCCGCCCCGGTCTTGGCCACCGCGATCATCGCGAGCACCGACTCGGCCGAGCGCGGAATCGAAATGGCCACGGTGCGTTCAGGTCCGGCACCGGCCGCGATCAGGACCCTGGCCAGACGATTCGTGTGCTCGTCGACCTGCCGATAGGTGAACGAGCTCGCCCCGGCCCGGATCGCCACCGCATCCGGATCGAGCGCCGCACCGGCCGAGAGGATTTCGGGCAAGGTGCGCGGCGGGACACCCGCAGGCCCACGGGCCGGCACCAACTCGGCCTGCTCGGCATCGGACACCACCGGCACCGTCGACAGCGCCGCCTCCGTCCCCGCCGCGAGGAACGCATGCAGGAACGCCAGGAACCGGCGGTGCTGCGCCGCCAATTCGGCGTCGCTGTACAGGTTTCCGTTGCCCTGGAAGTCGATGTGGGTGCTCTCGCCGCCGACCCCGGGATACACATTGACGAACAGGTCATCGATCAACCCGGAGGTGAGCACATGCAGGCGCCCGGTCACCGCACCGAGCTGAATCCTGGTGTCCACCATCATCAGATTCACCGACGGGCCGAACGACGCCGCCTCGTCCATCGGCCAGCCGAGATCGCGGAAGATGTCCTCCTGGCGATACCGCTGCCGCCGCAACGCCCCGGTCAGCTCGCCCTGCGCCGCCCGGATCACATCGCCGACCGTCGTGCTCGGCGTCAATCGCAGCCGCAGCGGCACGACATTGGCGATCATCCCACCGGACCGACGCAGGATCGCCGTGGTGCGCGCCGAAACAGGCAGGCTCAGAACAACTTCCGGCGCACCCGTCATTGCGGCGAGATACGCCCCGAACGCCGCGACCACCGTCGGTGCGACGCCCGAGGACGCCGCCTTCGCGACCCAATCGAGCAACTCCGTGGTCTCCTGCGGCAACGCACCCGCGACCCGGCTCGGATGCGCGTCGACCTCGGCCGTGCGACCGGCCAGGCTCACCGGATCCGCCATCCCGTCGAGATGCTCCAACCAGTGCTCGCGATCGGCCCCGAAGCGATCCGAATTGCGATACGCCAGATCCGCCTCGACGATCTTGCGCAGATCCTCGGCCTTCGCGGCGGGCGGCTCCTTGCCCTCGGCCGCCGCGTTGTACAGCTCACCGGTGCGCTGCACCACGGTCAGCGCGCCCATGCCGTCCAGCACGATGTGGTGGATCCGCGAGTACCAGTACCAGCGGTCGTCGGCGAGTCGCAGCATCGCGACGCGCACCAGCCGGTCTCTGGTCAGTTCCAGCGGCGCGTCGTATTCCGCGCGCATCCACGCGCGCGCGGCGGCCTCCGGATCGCGTTCGCCGCGCAGATCCAGGGTGAGCAGGCTGTCGTCGAGGGTGGTGTCGACGAACTGATACGGCTGGCCGTCGACCTCGAGCAGCCGCAGATATCCGGTGCCGAACTCGCGGCCCGCCTGCCGGGCGGCGTCGGCGAGCAGGTCGAGGTCGATCGGACCGCTCAACTCGACGTACTGGGCGATGGAGATCGGGGTGTCGCCGGCGATGTGCTGGGCGAACCAGATGCCGCGTTGCGCCGCCGACAGCGCGAAGGCGCCTTCGGGCAGAGCTCCGCCGGTCTCGAGGGGCGAGGGGAGAGGCTGTTGCATGAATAGTCCTACGTTCTTACCGCCCGCAGCTGCCGCGGAGTGACCGCCGCCTGCCACTGCGGTAGTGGTAGTACCCCGCCGCACAGCTCGCGACAGGATTCATTCTGAACCGATGACGTGTGCACCGATGCCGATTGCCGACATGTGCGGCAAACATGCCGCTGGGGCGCGCCCGAACGTCGTCGGATGCGCCCAGGGGGTCAGGCGGACATGGGCAGCTGGTCGGCCTCGGTGAGCGGCGCGTCGGAGCCGGCGAGGTAGCGCTGCAGGGTCGAGCGATCGTCGAGCACCAGCCAGGAGATGGCGTCGGTGAGCGCGCCGCGCTGCGCCTTGGTGGTCACGCCGAGCGTGGTGCCCAGCATGAACGTGCCGTCCGCGGCGGCCGGGACCGGCATGCCGCCGAGCTTGACGATGGCGCGCTCGGCGACGACGGACTCGATCTCGTCGTCGATGGCGATCGCGACCCGGGTGCTCGCGTTCGCACCGAGGCCGAGCAGCAGCCGGGCCAGCCGGTTCGACCAGCGATCCAGCTCGGCGTAGGTGAGGACGCAGTCGGCGGTGGAAACCACGACCGCGTTCGGATCGACCTCGGCGACGGGCCGCGCGAGCGGCAGGTGGCGGATGTTGTCGGCGAGCGTATCGGTCAGCGTGTGCATTGTGGTTATCCCTCGAAGTCTCGGTGAAGAGGTTCTCTTGCGTACCTCTAAATCTCGTCTACGAGGGGAAACTTCGACAGCAACCCAAGCGCTGGTGGTGGTACCTCCCAGGGTGGGGAAAATTCACCCCAGGGGGTACGGCGGAGCTAGTCGGTGACGAATCCGTTGAGCGTGCCGTTCAGATCGGTGAGCAGCGCGCGGGCGGCAACCAGGCCGTTGCCGTGCCAGACGGTGTCCTCGACGGCGAAGACGCGTTTGTCGGTCGCGGCGCCGAGATCCTTGAAATCGTCGGTGCGCATGATCTTCTCGCCGTGCTCCTTGCCCGCCGCACCGGCCAGGATCACGTAGATCAGATCGCCCTCCACCTTGGTGGCGAACTGGTCCGGTTCGACCGCGAAGGACGGGCCGCGCTGCGCGGTCGGCCGCTGTACGCCGACATCGCCGACGACCTGGCCCGCGAAGCTGTTGTTGCCCTGAACCTCGTTGGCGTCGGCGGTGAATCGCAGCAGCGAGGCCTGGGTCTGATTGGCGGAGATCGCGTTGCCGATGTCGGTCGCCTCGGTGCGGTAATTCTCCAGCGCGGTGTCCGCGGCCGTCTTGCGGCCCAATCCCGTTGCGAGCGCGGTGAATTCGGCCTGCCAGCTGTTGTTCGCGCCGACCAGCACGGTGGGCGCGATCGCCCGCAGCGCATCGTAACTCGTTGTGGCGGTGGGGATATCGCCGAGGATGAGATCGGGGTGCAGGTCGGCGATCAGCGACGGATTCGGCTGGGCGGCGGTGCCGACGCCGGGGATCTTCAGCACGCCGGTGCCGAGGTACGCGGGCTGCAGGTCCGGTCCGTCGAGGGTGACCGCGCCGACCACGCGCTCCCACAGGCCGACCGCGCACACCGCGTCCAGCGCGGAGGTAGTGAGCACGACGATGCGCTGCGGATCGGCGGGCACCTCGGAGACGCCGGCGGCGTGCGTGACCGTGCGGGTGCTGCCGCTCGCCGGATCGGGCGCGCTCGGCAGGGCGCAGGCCTTGGTGGTGTCGCGCTCGAGCCCGATGACGCCCGCGCCGGCGATGTTCGTGGTGGTGCGCACGATGCTGCTCGCGTCGTCGGGCTTGCTGGAGCAGCCCGCCGCGACGACGGTCGCGCACAACGCGGCCACGGCGACCGTCCGGCGCGCCACGCGGGCGGTGCCGGATCGGGGTGAAGCTGTGCGGTTTCGGGTGCGAACGAAGGCGCTCAGCGGCATGCGGGTGAGGGTACATGCGTGCGTGCCGGCCGAGCGGGACAGGTCAGTGCCGCCGCGTGCCGTTTCCCGCGTCGTGCCCGGGCCGGCGATTCCGGCGGCCGCGGGATCAGGCCTGGTCCCCGCCGATCCGGAACTCGGCGCCGGTGACATCGGTGACGGTCGCCAGCCTGCCGAATTGGCTGTTTTCGGCCGGTCGGACGACCGAACCGCCCAGCTCGACGACCTTGGCGACCGTCTTGTCCACATCGTTCGCGCCGAAGTACACGGTCCAGGCGCCCGGCGCCCCCTCGGGCAGGAACGCCGACGCATCGATGACGCCGCCCAGCATCGGGCTGTCCGAATGAATTGTGGTGTAGCGGAACTCGTCGGCGTCGGAGATGGTGAACGGGTCCTGCCAGCCGAAGACGTCGCGATAGAAGTTCAGCGCGGTGTCATAGGCGCGGGCGTGCAGCTCGAACCACGACGGAACGCCCTCGTTGTCGCCCCATTTCCCGCCGGTGACCAGTGCGTTCGTCTCGATGCCGCGGAACGTGCCCGCCTGCCAGACACCGACGCCCACCCCGCCCGCGTCGCCGAGCACCGCCATGCTGCCCAGATCGCCGACCGGCATCGGCGGCACCACCACGCCGCCGCCCTGCGCGACTGCCTTGTCCGTGGTCGCCTGGATGTCGGTGCTGGCGAGATAGATGGTCCACTGCTCGGGCGCCTCGGCGTCATCTTCGGTGTGCCCCATGGCTCCCGCGACCGCGAGACCGTCCTGCCGGAAGGTGACGTAGCCGCCGAACTCCTCGGCGCGCTCGGCGGTCCAGCCGAACAACTCGCTGTAGAAGGCGATGCTGCGGTCGATGTCGGAGGTGTAGAGGTCGATCCAGCAGGGATCGCCGGGCTTGGGCTGGTTCTGGTCGGTCATCGCTGGTCTCCTAGGCAGGGATGGAACACTGGTCACCGATAGAGACGCCTGCCGCGAACGAAACTCATCGCTGCCGCCGGTCCGTCCTCACCAACGCGGTGTCCGAACCAACGAAATACGACACAGAGTAGGACCCGTGCGGATTGCTGCGGCAGCACGGTTTACGATTCCAGAAGCGCAAGCGAACTGTCGTCTGTTCCGACACGGGGATGGATGCAAGCAGCGGAGCCTGCGGAGCGAACCTAAAGGCACCTTCAGGAGGATCAGTGACTGCGGTAGAGCCCCAGCCAGTCCAGCAGTTGGAAGCGACTCGGCCGTATCCGGCACGGACCGGGCCGAAGGGTTCGTATCTCTACAAGATGGTCACCACCACCGACCCCAAGGTGCTCGGGGTCATGTACCTGGTGACCGCGATGAGCTTCTTCCTCGTCGGTGGCCTGATGGCGCTGATGATGCGCGCCGAGCTGGCCCGTCCCGGCCTGCAGTTCCTCTCGCCCGAGCAGTTCAACCAGCTGTTCACCATGCACGGCACGATCATGCTGCTGTTCTACGCGACCGCGATCGTGTTCGGGTTCGCGAACATCGTGCTGCCGTTGCAGATCGGCGCCCCCGACGTCGCCTTCCCGCGACTGAACGCGTTCAGCTACTGGCTGTACCTGTTCGGCGGCACGATGGCGACCGCGGGCTTCATCACCCCGGGTGGCGCGGCCGACTTCGGCTGGACCGCCTACACCCCGCTGACCGACATCCTGCACTCGCCGGGCGTCGGCGCCGACCTCTGGATCCTGGGCCTGGCCGTGTCCGGTCTGGGCACCATCCTCGGCGGCGTCAACATGCTGACCACCGTCGTCTGCCTGCGTGCCCCCGGCATGACCATGTTCCGGCTGCCGATCTTCACCTGGAACATCGCCGTCACCAGCGTGCTTGTCCTGCTTGCCTTCCCGCTGCTGACCGCCGCGCTGTTCGGCCTCGCCTACGACCGTCATCTCGGTGGCCACATCTACGACCCGGCGACCGGCGGCGTGCTGCTCTACCAGCACCTGTTCTGGTTCTTCGGGCATCCCGAGGTGTACATCATCGCGCTGCCGTTCTTCGGCATCGTGTCCGAGATCTTCCCGGTGTTCTCGCGCAAGCCGATCTTCGGTTACACCACGCTGGTCTACGCGACGCTCGGCATCGCCGCGCTGTCGATCGCGGTGTGGGCGCACCACATGTACGCCACCGGCGCCGTGCTGCTGCCGTACTTCTCGTTCATGACGTTCCTGATCGCCGTGCCGACGGGTGTGAAGTTCTTCAACTGGATCGGCACCATGTGGCGCGGGCAGTTGACCTTCGAGACGCCGATGCTGTGGTCGATCGGCTTCCTGGTGACCTTCCTCTTCGGTGGTCTCTCGGGCGTCATCCTGGCCAGCCCGCCGCTGGACTTCCACGTCACCGACTCGTACTTCGTCGTCGCGCACTTCCACTACGTGCTCTTCGGCACCATCGTGTTCGCCACCTTCGCCGGCATCTACTTCTGGTTCCCGAAGATCACCGGCCGGATGATGGACGAGCGCCTGGGCAAGTGGCACTTCTGGACCACGTTCGTCGGCTTCCACACCACGTTCCTGGTGCAGCACTGGCTGGGTGCCGAGGGCATGCCGCGGCGTTACGCCGACTACCTGCCCAGCGACGGCTTCACCACGCTGAACACGATCTCCACCATCGGCGCGTTCATCCTGGGCGCCTCGATGCTGCCGTTCATCTGGAACGTCTTCAAGAGCTTCCGCTACGGCGAGGTCGTCACCGTGGACGACCCGTGGGGCTACGGCAACTCGCTCGAATGGGCCACCACCTGCCCGCCGCCGCGGCACAACTTCTACGAGCTGCCGCGCATCCGGTCCGAGCGTCCCGCGTTCGAGCTGCACTACCCGCACATGGTCGAGCGGATGCGCGCCGAGGCGCACGTCGGCTGGGGCTCGGGGAAGCACGCCACGGACGTCCACGAAGGCGCAGTGGCCACCAAGTAGGAATTTCAGCTACGACCACGAGTGTGCACCTGCTGGTGACAGCGGGTGCACACTCGTTTGTGCAGTACCGGAGCGACGTGACAACGAGGTCAAGCGCAACTTCTAACCTGGAGTGGATCAGTTGGCCGACACCACCGTTCTCGTCACCGTCACCGGACCCGACCGTCCCGGTGTGACGTCCGTGCTGCTCGCGGCGATGTCGCGGCACCACGTGAGCCTGCTGGATGTCGAGCAGGTGGTCATTCGGGGGCGGCTGACCCTGGGCGTGCTGGTCACCTGCCCGGGTGACCCGGAGTCGTTGCAGGACGAGCTCGAAGAGGCGATGAACACCGTCGGCGTGCACGTCGACGTGGAGGTCGGCGCGGCGATCGGCCGCGAGCCCATGTCCACCCACGCGGTGGTCATCCTCGGCGCCCCGGTGACCGCGCACGCGTTCAGCGCGGTGTCGCGGCAGCTGGCCACGCTCGGCGCCAATATCGACACCATTCGCGGAATCGCGGACTACCCGGTCACCGGGATGGAGCTGCTGGTCACCGCGACCGACACCGGAGCGGACACCGACTCGCGGCTGCGCACGGCGCTGGCCGAGGTCGCGGTCGCCGAACAGGTGGACATCGCGGTGGAGCGGGCCGGGCTGGCCCGAAGGGCCAAGCGGCTCATCGTGTTCGACGTCGACTCCACGCTCATCCAGGGCGAGGTGATCGAGATGCTCGCCGCGCACGCGGGCGTGGAGGAGGAGGTCCGCAAGGTCACCGAATCCGCCATGCGCGGCGAGATCGACTTCGGCGAATCGCTGCGGCAGCGGGTCGCGACGCTAGAGGGCCTGGACGAGTCGGTGATCGAGGAGGTCGCCGACCAGATCGAGCTGACCCCCGGCGCGCGCACCACGATCCGCACGCTGCGCAGGCTCGGCTTCCGCTGCGGTGTGGTCTCGGGTGGCTTCCGGCAGGTGATCGAGCCGCTGGCGCACGAACTCGAGCTGGACTTCGTGCAGGCGAATACGCTGGAGATCAAGGGCGGCAAGCTGACCGGGCGGGTGGTCGGCGAGATCGTCGACCGCGCGGCCAAGGCGACCGCGTTGCGCAAGTTCGCGGCCGAGGCGGGCGTGCCGATGGAGCAGACGGTCGCGGTCGGCGACGGCGCCAACGACATCGACATGCTCAACGCGGCCGGGCTCGGCGTGGCGTTCAATGCCAAGCCCGCGCTGCGCGAGATCGCCGACACCGCACTGTCGCATCCGTACCTGGATGCTGTGCTGTACATCCTCGGCGTCACCCGGCACGAGGTGGAGGCCGCGGACGCGCGCGACGGACTGATCCGCCGGGTGCCGCTCGAGCAGTGACGCAGGCGCGCTGATCGGTGCGCCGGTGTCGATGGCCGAGTTCGTCGGTCGCCGTCGGTAGGCTGGCGCGGACCAGGATCGTCGGGGCGAAATCGGAGGGTGCGTTGCGGAAATCTCTGCTTGTGCTGCTGCTCGGATTGGCTGTTGTCGGGTGCGGCAAGAACGATTCGACCGACTCGGGGGCGAGTTCCTCGGCCGCGCCGACGTCGGCGCCCGGCCCGGCCGCGGTGACCGCCACCGAGGCCGACAACGGGCAGGAGCGAAAGCTCGCCCTCGGGCAGTCGCTGGTGGTGACGCTGCCCGCGAATCCGTCCACCGGATATATGTGGCAGATCACCGAGCTGGACGCGAATCTGCTTCAGGCGCAGGGCGATCCGGGATTCAAGCCGGATCCGAACGTGCCGGTCGCGCCCGGTTCGGGCGGTGGTTCGGTGTGGACCTTCGTCGGTAAGGCCGCGGGCGTCACCAAGCTCTCGATGGACTATCTGCGGCCGTGGGAGCAGGGAATCGAACCCGCGCAAACGTTTTCGATGACGATCAAGGTGGAGTGATGTCGAGCATCCCGGAATGTGGTGCCGGAGTCCGGGACGCCCTGGAAAACCCTGAGCAGCCGGTGGAATTCGATGTGGAAGGGTTCCGCGTCCGGCACGCGGAACTCGCGCAGGGCTATGGCGGCGCGGGCGATCCGGACGACCCGGCCATGGTGCAGGCCATGCAGATCGTGCTGCACCTGCCCAAGGTGGATCCGCCGCCGCGCAGCGCGTTGCTGGCCGCGGCGGCGACCGCGTCGGTGGCGCTGTGCCTGGACCCGCGGGTCGGTCCCGGCGGCGAGTGGGCCGAGCGCTACCTGGCCTGGAAGCGCTCGCGCATCCGCAAGGTGAGCCGGCGGGCCAGGGGCGCGCAGTGGCTCGCGGCGAACGAGGTGGACGGCGTCACCGTCGAGGTCGACGGTGCGCAGGCGCGCGCGTTCGTACCCGGACCGGTGGGCGAGGTCGATCCGCGGATCCGGCGGTTGCAGATCGGCGGCACCGACCTCGAGCACGACGATCCGGGGCCCGCCGACCCGGAACTGCCGGTGCTGTGGGTCGATTCGCGGCTGGGCATGACGCTGGGCAAGGCGGCCGCGCAGGTGGGGCATGCCAGCATGTTGCTGGCGGGCGCGCTCACCGCGGAGCGGGCGCTGCACTGGGCCGAGCAGGAATTCCGTTGCTCCGTAAGGGAAGCCGATGCGCGACAATGGAAAGAGTTGGCCGATGAGGTCGCGCGCGGCACGGCGGTGGCGGTGCGCGACGCCGGGTTCACCGAGGTGGCGCCCGGCTCGATGACGGTGATCGCGGTGCAGGCCCGATCCTCGTAACCGCTGCATAACGCCCGCGCCGAAGGTGCGTTGCGCGGGTCGATTCGGGGTATCTCTCTGAGCAACTTCACCGAGGACGTTGTGCCCTACCCCCGCCGAGTCACCCAGGCGGAGGCTGGATATATCGGCATCGCGGCCTTGCCGACCGAAGGAAGGACCAGCTATGACGACGCTGCTGGTGATTCTCGCCCTGTGGGTGCTCCTGTCGGTTCCCTTGGCACTCATCGTCGCCCGGCTCCTACACAAGTCGGACGACGAGGACCACCACCATCCGGATCAACCCGACGACCAGCGCCTTCGCGATCTCTTCGCGCTGGGCCGCCGCCGCTGACCCGAGCGACACGCTTTTCACACCCGCCCGCGTTGGCGAGTAGCCGGGCCGGTGGGCCAAGATGGACCGCGTGCCGCAACCGGATCCCGATCTGCTCATCGATTTCACCGACGTCACCGTTCGCCGCTCGGGCCATACGCTCGTGGGGCCGGTCACCTGGCAGGTCGAGCTCGACGAACGCTGGGTCGTGCTCGGCCCCAACGGCGCGGGCAAGACCTCACTGCTCCGCATGGCCGCCGCCGAGATGCACCCGACCTCGGGCATCGCCCATCTGCTCGGCGAGGTGCTCGGCAAGGTGGACGTCAGCGAGCTGCGGCCGCGGATCGGCCTGTCCTCGGCCGCGGTGGCCGGGCGGGTGCCGCGCGACGAGAAGGTCAGCGACCTGGTGGTGTCGGCCGGCTACGCGGTGCTGGGCCGCTGGCGCGAACGCTACGACGACGTCGACACCGACCGCGCCATCAACATGCTGGAAAGCCTAGGCGCCGAACACCTTTCGGACCGCACCTACGGCACGCTGTCGGAGGGCGAGCGCAAGCGGGTGATGATCGCCCGCGCGCTGATGACCGACCCGGAGCTGCTGCTGCTCGACGAACCCGCCGCCGGACTCGACCTGGGCGGCCGTGAGGAACTGGTGGAACGGCTCGGCGATCTCGCCGCCGACCCGGACGCGCCCGCCATCGTGCTGGTCACCCACCACGTCGAGGAGATTCCGCCCGGGTTCACCCACGGACTGTTGCTCAACGAGGGCGAGGTGATCGCGCAAGGTTTGCTCACCGACGTGCTGACCTCGGAAAACCTCAGCGACGCCTTCCGTCAGGCGATCGCGCTCGACCGGGTGGACGGTCGCTACTTCGCCCGTCGCGCGCGCCGAGCCGGAAAGCACCGCCACCGCTGAACCGCCGCCCGTGACGGCGCTCACCAAGCGCGCGTTAGGGTGCAAGGGTGAGTGAGACAAAAGCGCCTGGTGACTCTCAGGCTGCGCCGCCCAAGGACGCGTCGACGGTGATGCTGGTGCGCGACGGCGCATCCGGTCCCGAGATCTTCCTGCAGCGCAGGGTGGGCGCGATGGCCTTCGCGGCGGGCATGACCGTGTTCCCCGGCGGCGGCGTCGACCCCTCCGACGGCACTGCCGACATCGACTGGGCCGGGCCCGAACCCGCCTGGTGGGCAGCGCGTTTCGCCACCACCGAACCGCGGGCCAAGGCGCTGGTCTGCGCCGCCGTGCGGGAGACGTTCGAGGAATGCGGCGTGCTGCTGGCCGGCCCGACCGCCGACACCGTCGTCGCCGACACCACCGGCTACCGCGATGCCCGCGGCAAGCTGGAACGCCGCGAGCTGTCGCTGGCCGGTTTCCTGGCCGCGGAGAAGCTGGTGCTGCGCGCGGATCTGCTTCGGCCGTGGGCGAATTGGATCACCCCGGTGGTCGAGCCGCGCCGCTACGACACCAGGTTCTTCGTCGCGGTGCTGCCACAGGGTCAGCTGGCCGACGGCGCCACCTCCGAGGCGGCCGAGGTGCAGTGGCGCACCCCGGCCGAGGCGCTGCAGCGCTGGCGGGCCGGGACCGACATCCTGCTGCCGCCCACCTGGTCGCAATTGGACGCGCTCGGTGAATTCGGTTCCACCGCCGAGATTTTCGCCGCCGAGCCGGTCATCGAGCCGATCATGCCGGTGCTCTCCGCCGACACCGGCGAACGCATGCTGAGTTTCCCGGACGGCGAGCGCTACTTCGCCGGCCTCCCGGATGCGAGCAGGCTCAAGGGATCCGTGCGCAAGTAAGGCGGCGCACGGCCGGTAGCGTGGCGTCCCATGGCCGAATTCGTGACCCTGGATCTGCTCGAGGGTGCTCCCGCGCGCCGCGTCGCCGTCCTCCGGATCGCCCGCCCGCCGATGAACCTGGTGAACGCGCAGCTGGTGCGGGAACTGGCCCGAGCGGCCGACACGGTGGCCGCGGACCCGACGGTGGCCGCGGTCCTGCTCTACGGCGACGAGCGCATCTTCTCCGCGGGCGACGACCTGACCGAGCTGGCCGGGCTGAGCGAAGGCCAGGCCCGCGCGATGGCCGCCGATCTGCAACGCGACCTCGGCTGTCTGGCCCGGCTCCCGCAGCCGACCGTCGCGGCGATCAGCGGCTACTGCCTCGGCGGCGGCCTGGAACTCGCGCTCGGCGCGGACCGGCGGATCATCGGCGACAACGTCAAGCTCGGCCTGCCGCAGATCAAGGCCGGGCTCATCCCGCTCGCCGGGATCCGGCGGCTGTCGCTGCTGATCGGTCCGGGACCGGCCAAGGATCTGGTCTACAGCGGTCGCTTCGTCGAAGCCGAGGAGGCGCGCACGCTCGGTCTGGTCGACGAGGTCGTGCCGCCCGACGACGTGTACACCGCCGCGCTGAACTGGGCCCAGCGGTTCACCGACGGCCCGGCACGCGCCCTCGCCGCCGCGAAGGCGGTGTTCGAGGCCGGGCCGCACGGCCTGGACCGTGCGCAGACCGAATGGTCTGATCTGTTCGGTACCGAGGACCGCCGGATCGGCACCGAGTCCTACCTGGCCGACGGCCCCGGCTCGGCGGCTTTCGTCGGTCGCTGAGCGGTCTCGGCGGTGATCTTCGCGACCCGGTGTGTGCCGGTCTGAGCAGCGGTTTGTCGAAGATCACCTGATCGGAACAGGTTCTTATCTGGCCAGCGGTCCAGCTGTGCTCGGAAACCATGGGCCGACAGCAGGCCGGATCAGCGGGTTTGGGTAGGCTTGGCCTCCATGACGGTACGTCCCGACGACCCCGCGCCTAACCCGCACGCCACCGAGGCAGAGGTCGAAGCAGCTCGCAAGGATACGAAGCTCGCCCAGGTGCTCTATCACGACTGGGAAGCCGAGACCTATGACGACAAATGGTCGATTTCCTATGACGAACGCTGCATCGAATACGCCCGCGGCCGGTTCGACGCGGCCGTCGGCCCGGCGCCGCTGCCGTACGAGCGCGCCCTCGAACTCGGTTGTGGCACCGGCTTCTTCCTGCTGAACCTGATGCAGGGCGGCGTGGCCAAGTCCGGCTCGGTCACCGACCTGTCGCCCGGCATGGTGAAGGTCGCGCTGCGCAACGCGGAGCACCTCGGCCTCGACGTGGACGGCCGGGTCGCCGACGCCGAGACCATCCCGTACGAGGACGACACCTTCGATCTCGTCTGCGGTCACGCGGTGCTGCACCACATCCCCGATGTCGAACTCGCGCTGAAGGAATGCCTGCGCGTGCTCAAGCCGGGCGGGCGCTTCGTCTTCGCCGGCGAACCGACCACCGCGGGTAACTTCTACGCCCGCTGGCTCGGCCGGATCACCTGGAAGGCCACCACCACCGTCACCAAGCTGCCGCAGCTGGCCGGCTGGCGACGCCCGCAGACCGAGCTGGACGAGTCCTCCCGGGCCGCCGCGCTCGAGGCGGTTGTCGACCTGCACACGTTCGATCCGAGCGAGCTGGAGCGGATGGCCAGCTCCGCCGGTGCGGTCGACGTGAAGGCGTCCACCGAAGAGTTCGCGGCCGCGCTGTGGGGCTGGCCGGTGCGCACCTTCGAAGCCGCCGTGCCGGACGAGAAGCTCACCATGGGCTACCGGCTGGCCATGTACAAGGCGTGGCTGCGCCTGAGCTGGCTGGACGAGAACGTCATGCGCCGGGTGGTGCCGCGTCAGTTCTTCTACAACGCGATGATCACCGGCGTGAAGCCCGGCTCGTCTGCCAAGTAGTGGGCTACGGCTTCAGCCGGGAGGATGTCGCCTACCTCGGCAGTCCGGCGGGTATCGCCGCGCTGACCGAGGTGGATCGGCTGGAGCTGACCCAGGCGTCGCACCTGCGTGATCTGGCGCGGGTGCGACGGGAATACGGTGATTCGGCGGCCGCGCTGGTCGAGACGGTGCGATTGCGGCGGAAGGCGGGGGCGAAGCTCGCCGACGCGGGGGACTGGTTGTTCACCGACGATGCGTTGCAGCAGGCGACGCCGACGGTGGTCGCCCGGCAGCGGGCCGCCAGGTTGGCCGGGCGGGCTGTGCACGACGTGACCTGCTCGATCGGCGCGGAACTGGCCGAACTGGCCCGTGTGTGTCCTGCGGTCATCGGCAGCGACTTGGACGACGCGCGGTTGTCGATGGCCGCGCACAACCTCGCCGGCCGCCGAAATGTGTTGCTCGCCAAGGCTGATGCGCTCGTGCCGGTGAGCAGGGGCACCGTGGTGATCGCCGATCCCGCGCGGCGCGCGGACGGCAAACGCACGCACGACCCGGCCAAGCTGCAACCGCCGCTGCCGGACCTGCTCGCCGCCTATCCCGGCCGCGACATCGCCGTAAAGTGCGCCCCTGGACTGGATTTCGATCGGCTCGACTGGTCCGGGGAAATCGAAGTGGTCTCCCTGGACGGCGCGGTGCGCGAGGCGTGCCTCTGGTCGGCCGGTCTGTCCGACCCGGCGGTCACTCGTCGCGCGACCGTATCGTCCTCGGCCGGACCATCTTTCACCCTCACCGACGCCGAACCGGACGACATTCCGGAACAGGAACCCGGCGACTGGATCATCGATCCGGACGGCGCCGTCGTGCGCGCCGGACTGGTCCGCCACTACGCCGCGAAACACGGCCTCTGGCAACTGGATCCGCGCATCGCCTACCTCACCGGCAATGCCGTCCCCCCGGGCACCCGCGGCTTTCGCGTCCTCGATCGCCTCGACTACCGCGAAAAGACCCTGCGCGCCGAACTCCGCCGCCACGACTGCGGCCCCTTGGAAATCCTGGTGCGCGGCGTCGAAGTCGATCCGGACAAACTCCGCCGCACCCTCAAACCCCAAGGCACCCAACCGTTCACCCTGGTGATCACCCGAATAGACCGCACCCCGACGGCCTTCCTCTGCACCGCCATCGCCGCAGCACCCCCGCCGCGCACCCTTTGACCTCCCGCGCACGAAGCAGCTAGCGATTTCCTGCGCGCCGCAACAATCAGTGCGCGGCGTCCATCTTCTTGATGATGCGCTGGATGGTGAGCCAGGTGCGCGTGGTCATGTTCTTGCCGTAGGTTTTTTCGAGCCAGCCCATGTATTCCGGTGTCTTGCCGGATTCGCGGTTGTCGATCACCGCGAGGAACGCGGCGCACGGCTTGTCGTAGCCGACGATTCGGGTGAGCGGGTCGAGCTGGCCGGGCAGTTTGCCTGGCTTCGTCTTGCGATCCTTGGCGAATGTTGCGACGAGGTAGGTGCCGCGCTCGTGAGTGAGGCCAGGAAACGGGTCGGTGTCGAGCAAAGCTTGCAGTTCGTCGCGAGTGCGGATGATCGTGCCGCCGGCGATGCCGAGTTCGGCGTTGAGCGCCTGCTGGATCCGGTCCTCGAGCCCGCTGACGTCGGTGTCCGCACTCTGGAACACTATGTTGCCGCTCGACAGCACCGACGCGACCTTCTCGAACCCTAGCCCCTCGAACACGCCACGCAACTTGTCGTTGGTCATGTTCGGGTTGCCCGGGCCGATCCCGCGCAACATGGCCGCGTAGCGGTTCACGCCGTCTTCGCGCCGTTCTTCTTGCGCTCGATATCTTCCAGCGCCGCAAGGTATTGCGCGCGTTCCTCGGCGCTCGCCTCCCAGGCGGCCTTGCGGTTCTTGACCACCTTGGCGGGCGCGCCGACGGCGATGCTGTAGTCCGGGATCTCCCCCTTGACCACCGCGTGCGCGCCGAGCACGCAGCCGCGGCCGACGCGCGTCTCGCGCAGCACCGTCACCTTGGCCGCGATCCAGGTGTCCGGGCCGATCCGGACGGGGCTCTTCACGATGCCCTGGTCCTTGATCGGCAGGGTGATGTCGTCCATCTTGTGGTCGAAATCGCAGATGTAGCACCAGTCGGCGACCAGCGTGGATTCGCCGATCTCGATGTCGAGGTAGGTGTTGACCACGTTGTCCTTGCCGAACACCACCTTGTCGCCGATGCGCAGCGAACCCTCGTGGCAGCGAATGGCATTGCCGTCGCCGATGTGTACCCAGCGGCCGATCTCCATCCGGCCCAGCTCGGGCGTCGCGTGCACCTCGACCCGCTTGCCGAGGAAGACCATGCCGCGCAACACGATGTGCGGGTTGGCCAGCCGGAACTTGAGCAGCCGGTAGTAGCGCACCAGGTACCAGGGCGTGTAGGCCCGGTTCGCGAGCACCCAGCGCAGCGACGCCACGGTCAGAAAGCGCGCCTGCTGCGGATCCCGGCGGCGCGATCCCCGCCAGCGCGAGCGCAACGGCGCGCCCCACATGCTCGTCACGAACGGATCTCCTGTCGTGGTCCAACGGCTGGTCGCCACGTCAGCGGCGACGGGTAGAGCATAACGGGCGCGGTCCGGCCCGATCCGGCCACCGACCGGGCGCCCGCCGAAGCGCAACGGCAGGACTCGGCACACGCGCGCGGACCGCTACCGTACAGTGACTGCTGCGCCGAGGGCGGCGCCCCCCGAATCCACACGCGTACACCCGAACCGGGTCGCTCCAGAGCTGTGGGTCGGCACGCTTTAGTCTCGTGCGAGCGGAAACGACGACAGGAGTGCAGCAGGTGCGAAGCGGCGTACTGGCTAGTTCCAGGTGGCGACCGTCCCGGGTGCGGGTAGTCGCGTCGCTGGCCGCGGTCGGTGCGCTGGCCTTGACCGGCTGCGGCACCGATGTCGACGACATCGCGGTCGGCCCCGGTAAGGGCTGGCCCGCCGCGTACCACGACGGGCGCAACGGCGGCAGCAGCCCGGTGACCGGCGCCAAGAAGATCGCGTTGAGCTGGACCCGCCCGATCGGCGGGCCGGTCGCCGAACCGGTCACCATCGGCCCCGACGGGCAGATGTTCCTGACCACGAACACGCCGACCTGCACCCTCTACTCCTTCCAGATGGCCACCGGGCGTAAGCGCTTCTGCAGCGGGCTCGGCCCCACCGCGATCGCGACGCCGTCGGTGGTGGACGGCATGACCAATGTCTACGTCGGCGACGACCGGGACAACGTCGGCGCGGTCATCTCGTTCAACTACCTCGGGCAGCCGCGGTGGCGCACCACGGTGGCCGGCGCCCCGGTCTCGACCCAGTTCACCGGCGACGGAAACCTGTTGACCGTCACCCAATCCGGTCAGGTCGACGTGCTGTCCCGGCAGACCGGTCAGCGCGTCGTCTCCACCCTTCAGCTGCTCGGCCAGCCGGACTTCCTGGACAACCCGAACCTCACCTGGCCCGCCGCCGGGCAGGGCCTCGACGAGTGCCGGGTCGGCGAGCCGCAGTGCCCGGTCGCGAACATCTCCGCGGTCGACACCGCGACCGGACGCTTCTTCGTCACGGTATGGAAGCCGGGTCAGCCGAACGCCGCGCTGGTCGCGCTTCGGTACGCGGACAACAAGATCCAGCAGGAATGGAGCGCCGACCTGCTGTTCGGCGGCAGCGCCACCAGCCCGACGTTGTCCGCCGACGGCAAGACCGTCTACGTGGGCGACAACACGAACCGGCTGATGGCGGTCAACGCGGCCGACGGACGCACCAAGTGGGTGCAGCCGCTGGAATTCACTCCGCGCGGGGGCATTTCGGTGTCCAGCGACGGCCTGATCATTCCGTCCGGCGACGAAGGCTATCTGCTCGCGCTGCGGGACAAGGGCGACGCGGCCGAGGTCGCTTGGGAGCGCAAGGATCTCGATCTGCGCGGCACCCCGGTGCAGACCGCGGGCGGCACCGGGTACACCGCGGCGGCGATCGGCGCGGGCCTGAATCTCATCACCTTCGACACCAAGACCGGCACAACCATCGACTCCGATGTGCTCCCCGGCGCGCAGGGCAGCACCACCGGCACGTCGATCGGCGCGCAGGGTGAGGTCATCGTCGCCACCCGCATCGGCGAGCTGTTCGTCTTCAAGCCCGAGCGCTGACCGCCCACGTGTGCCCGCGAGGCTGGCGTTGCCGCGCAAGTATTGGTGCGGCGCACACGAGATTGCCAGCGAAAAGGTGCGCATCGGGCTAACTACTGCGCGGCGTATCGATGACCGAGCCGATGGGGCGCGGACGGTGGGCCGTGCGAGCGATGGCGCGACGGAATCGGGCGTCGAGAGTGGCCGGGGTGTCCAGATCGGACCAGGTCCAGCGGGCGACTTCCCAACCGAGGTCGCGAAGGCGGTCCTCGCGCAGCTTTTCGCGGTAGAGCGTCCTCCCGGGGTCTTCGCCCGGGTTCAACTCACTGCCGTATTTCACCTTGCCGTCGAACTCGCCGATGATGCCCAGTTCGTCGAAGCAAAAGTCGACACGCGCGACGAATCTGCCGGCGTCGTCAAGGATCGTCGTCTGGAGTTCCGGTGATGGTAGGTCGAGGTCATTGAGGACGACCCGGCTGCGCGACTCACCGATACTTTCGCTGCGCCCGTCGAGCATTCCGATCGCACGCAGAGCGGCCCGATAGCCGGGACGTCTCGCCGCGTAAGTGAGTGCCCGACAGAAGGATTCGCGAGTTGATCCGAATTGCCGCGCGGCCGCGTCACCGATCGCTACCGCCTGTTGCAATCCGACGTTGCGTGCGATGTCGGCAATTGTGCGCGCCGGTGACAGAACGAGCAGCGACCCGACCTCGGCGACATCCTCGTCTTCGAACGGAGCGCAATGTACGTGCAAGTGCTTCCCGCGATGTCCACCGCCGCTGCGCTGCCGGGTGACATGCACTGTGTCGAGCGGCAATCCCCACAGCGGTAGCCCGTGGACGGCGGCTGCGGACTGGTGGCTGATCACGGCCGGCGCAGACAGATGCCCTGCCGTCGCATGAACAAGCACGTGGTAACGCGCTTCTTGATCCATCGCCCGGTATGACTCGGCCTCCAGATATGCCCCTGGCCGCAGCCGGAGCAAACCGCATCGAGCAATCAATCTCCGCAACTCACCGTCACTGAATCCCTTCGCCAACGCATCACGTCGCTGTATCGGTGTCGCCTCCATCCGCCCATAGTGCTCCCCCCGCCGCGCCCCCAACCGCCGAAAACCGCCCCCTGTGCACAACCGCCCACCTGTGGATAACGTTGGCCCCGCGCACATTTCGACGTCACGCGCATTCAATTGTCAGCAATTTCGCGCGCAGCGGGACAATCCGTGCGCGGCATCCGCCGCACGCAACGACGTGCGCGTTGCGAGGACGACTCGTGCGCGTCGGGTCCTGGGTTGCAGTCATTCGCCTGCAGCGCGCGGATCGTTCTGTCGCGCACGATTTCGCTAGCAGGTTCGTGCGCGGCGGGATGGAACGTGCGCGGCGGGATGGAACGTGCGCGGCGGGATGGAACGTGCGCGGCGGGATGGAACGTGCGCGGCGGGATGGAACGTGCGCGGCGGGGCGGAACGTGCGCGGCGGGGGTGCTCACCAGCGGTCGGGCAGCGCGGAAGGCGCCGCGCCGTGTTGCGATGTGCCGCGCATCGTTTGTCGTGCTGCGCACGATTTTGCTGGCAAGGACGTGCGCGGCGGGATGGAACGTGCGCGGCGGGATGGAACGTGCGCGGCGGGATGGAACGTGCGCGGGGGGAGGGGGTGTGCGCGGCGGCGGCCTAGAGCGGCTTCGGATCGCGTTCGGGGAGTGGGCGTTCGACGATGCTCGGCCGGCCGAGCGGATTGCGGACGCGGCGCTTGGCGGAGTGGTAGACCTGCGCGGTTTCGGCGGCGACCACATCCCAGGCGAAATCCGCGGTGAGGCGTTCGCGGGCGGCGTAGGCGCGGTCTTGCGCGGCGACCGGGTCGTCGAGGGTGGCGCGGGCCGCCTCGACCAGGCCGTCGACGTCGGCGGGGGCGAACGAGGCGCCGGTGACGCCGTCGATGACCGCCTCGCCGAGTCCGCCCGCGGTCGAGGTGATCAGCGGGGTGCCCGCGGCGGCGGCCTCGAGCGCGACGATGCCGAAGGGTTCGTAGCGGCTCGGCAGCACGATGGCGTCGGCGCCGTGCAGCCAGCCGAGGAGCTGGGCATGGTCGAGTTGCCCGGCGAAGTTCACCGCGCGGGCCACCCGGTGCACGCGGGCGCGCTCGCGCAGCCACTCGAACTGGGTGCCGATGCCGGCGATGGTCAGCGTGGTGCCGGGGTGCGCGCGGCGGATGCGCGGTAGCGCGGCGATCGCGTCCTGCACGCCCTTCTCGTATTCGAGCCGGCCGACATAGAGCAGCCGCGGCGGTCCGGTGCGCGGCGAGCGCGGCCGAAAGGTCCACGCGCCCACGTCGATTCCGTTGCGGATCACCGTCATCGGCACCCGCTCCGGGCCGTAGAGGCGTTCCACCTCGTCCTGCATCGAGGTCGAGCAGGTGATCAGCGCGTCGGATTCGTTGGCCAGCCACCACTCGACCGAATGCACCTGCCGGTTGACCTTGCCCGCGACCCAGCCGCTGTGCCGGCCGGCCTCGGTGGCGTGAATGGTCGACACCAGCGGCACGTCGTAGTACTCGGCCAGCGCGATGCCGGGGTGCGCGACCAGCCAGTCGTGCGCGTGCACCACGTCCGGCGCCCAGCCGTCACCGATGCCCGGCTTGCCCAGCGCGATGCCGGCCCGCACCATCGCGTGGCCCATGGCCAGCGTCCAGGCCAGCATGTCCTCGCCGAAATCGAAGACCGGCGGGTCCTCCGCGACCGCGACCACCAGCACACCCTCGGCGATGAAGGAGTGGGTGGGATGGGTCGAGGAGTCGGTGCCGGAGGGGCGGCGCGCCAGCACGACCACCTCGTGGCCCGCTACGGCCAGCTCGGTCGCCAGGTGATGCACATGCCTGCCCAGCCCGCCGACCACGACCGGCGGGTACTCCCACGACACCATCAAGATCTTCATGCATGTCCTTCTGCGCTGGACGCGGCGTGCTCGGCAGCCGCGGCGAAGCTTCCTCCGGACCCGGCGCTCCCGAGTCGTCGCGCGTCCACACCGGGGAAGAGTCCGTCAGCCGACCCCCATCCTGCCGCCAACTGCTGTGCTTTCGCGAGTTGACCCGCTCCGACGGCGGCCGCGATCTCCCGCACGGCGTGCGCGTGCCGGTGCGCGCGATCGCGCGCGTAGCCCGCGGCGGAGTCCTTGCTGACCATGAACGCCCAGTCGCTGGACACGGTGAGGATGGCCTCGCGCAGCAACTGATCGGCGACGTTGTCGCGCAGCGCGAGCGCGCCGTCGGCCGGGCGCATCTTGTCGACCGTGTCCAGGGTGAGCCGCACGATGTCGTCGTTGAGTTCGACCAGGTCCTGCACCTGATCCCCGGCCCAGACCCGCCAGTCCTTGCCCGAACCCCACGAAGAATCGGCCAAAGGCACCGGCTCCCCGACGAATCCGCGTTCCCGCGCGTCGGCCAGCGTGCCGACATCGACACCGGCTTCAGGCAGCGCCCGCAACACCTGGGCCAACCACTGCGGGCCCTCGTGCCACCAGTGACCGAACAGCTCGGTGTCGAACGCGGCCACCACCAGCGCGGGCCTGCCGATCCGCGCGGATTCGCTGACCAGTCGCTCGCGCACGGTCTGGACGAAGTCGTCGACATCGCGGCCGATCGCCGCGGCCGCGAGTTCCGGGTCGTACGGGGCCTTGTCCGGACCGGCCACGGTCTTGCCGGTGACCCGGGACGGCTTGAGACCCGTCGCGTGGTCGTAGTGATGAAAGTCACGGTAGGCGCTCTGGCCCGGGTAGCCCGATTTCGGCGACCAGACCCGGTAGCTCACCTGCAGATCACGGCCAAAAGCGACCACATCGGACTCGCGGACCGGGCGGCCGAGGGTGGTGTCGCCGCGCAGTGCGGGTCCGTCGACCATGAAATGGGTCACACCAGCGTCGGCGTAACCGATCTCCATGCCCGGTGTGTAGCCGCATTCCGGCGCCCAGATGCCGGTCGGCGTGTGCCCCCAGCGATGACGCGCGTCGCTCAGTCCCTCGGTGAGCTGGAACTGGCGCAGTCGCGGATCGAGCAGCGGCTGGAACGGGTGCGCCAGTGGGCCGCCGAGCAATTCGATGGTCTCGGCGTCGATCAGCTCGCGCCAGACCGGCGCCGCGCCGTGCCGCCAGTGCTGCTCGAAATCCGCCAGAGCCGCTGTGGCCAAACGATGTTCGTGCCGGCCGAGGGCGATGTTGCCGGCCATCGCCGCCTCGTCGGCGCGCAGCTGCCAGTTGCCGAGCCAGTGGTGCATGCCGGCCAGGCAGTGCGGGTCGTCCAGCTGGGCCGCCAGCACCGGCGTGATGCCGAGGCTGAGCAGATGCGAACGCCCTTCGGCGGCAAGCGTTCTCAGCACCTCGGCGACCGGGAGGTAAGACGCCGCCCAGGATTGGTAGAGCCATTCCTCGCCGACCGGCCAGCGGCCGTGGTGGGCGAACCAGGGCAGATGGGAGTGCAGGACCAGGCTGAACTGGCCGGGAACCGCCTTGTTCAAGGCTTCACCGCGATGGCGACCAGATCCAGGCTCGCGTCGATGTCGTCGGCGATCAGGGCGAAGTCGTCGATGGTGACGGCGGCGACGTCGGCGGTGAGGTCGGCCGGCCACGGTTCGCCGGCCAGCGCGCGCTCGATCTGCGCGTCGATGAACGAGCCACCGTGCTTGGCGTCCAACGCTTTCAGGCTCGCGCCGTGGTGCACGCCGGTCATCTGCGCGACCTCGAAGCCCGCGTCGAGCAGCAGTTCGGTCAGCTCGGCGGCGTTGAGCTCACGGGTGTGGAACGGGTTGAGCGGGGTGTCGCGGCCGGGGGAGAAGGTGATCCGGTTCGGCGTGCTGATCAGCAGCTCGCCGCCGGGGCGCAGCACCCGCAGGCACTCGCGCAGGAACTGGCCCTGGTCCCAAAGATGTTCGATCACTTGGAAATTCACCACGACGTCGACCGAGGCGTCGGGCAGCGGCAGTGCGGCCAGGTTGCCCTGGATCATCTCCACCCGCGGGTACCGCGCGCGCACGTGCTCGACCGCGCCGGTGTCGTAGTCCACGCCGGTGACCTTGGTGGCCACCGAGGCGATCATGTCCGCGCCGTAGCCTTCGCCGGAACCGGCCTCCAGCACGGTTTTTCCGGCGCAGCGGTCGAGCAGGCGGGCATAGGCGATCTCGTGTCTGCGGAACCAGTAGTTCTCCTCGGCAATGCCGGGGACGGTCCGTTCGCCGGTCAACGGCAGCGGTTCGACGGCGCCGATGGCGGTCGCCGGGGCGCCGGTCATACCCGTCGGGTCGTCCACTGCGGCAGGGATCACAGCCTCGCTCATCACTCCGACGTTACTGGTACTGAAGGTTTGCGGGATACCCGCACCCGTTCACCGGGATGCCCGTACCCAGTGTGGATGGGCCGTTCGGCGGGGGTCGCGTGGGTGGGCTCCAGCCCGGCACGATATCGCTGGGTCTGGCGTTGTGAGAGAGAAGCGGTTAAGTTACCCACGAGTAACTTAACGTAGGGTAGTGTCACGCCCTGAGCTACTCACACGGACGTACGGCGCCGCCTGTGCGACCACTCCATACGTGTAACCAGAACAGGAGGTCGACGAAGACCGATGCCGAACATCGTCGTACTCATCAAGCAGGTTCCCGACACCTGGTCCGAGCGCAAGCTGACCGATGGTGACTACACCCTCGATCGCGAAGCCGCCGACGCCGTCCTCGACGAGATCAACGAGCGCGCCGTCGAAGAAGCGCTGCTGATCAAGGAGGCGCAGGGCGGCGAGGTCACCGTCCTGGCCGCCGGTCCGGACCGGGCCACCGAGGCCATCCGCAAGGCGCTGTCCATGGGCGCCGACAAGGCCATCCACATCAACGACCCGGCGATCCACGGCTCCGACGCCGTGCAGACCGCCTGGGTGCTGGCGAGCGCGCTCGGCCAGGTCGAGGGTGTCGAGCTGGTCATCGCGGGCAACGAGGCGACCGACGGTCGCGCCGGTGCGGTCCCCGCGATCATCGCCGAGTACCTTGGCCTGCCGCAGCTCACGCACCTGCGCAAGCTCACCATCGACGGCGACAAGGTCACCGGCGAGCGCGAGACCGATGATGGCGTCTTCAAGCTGGAGGCCACCCTCCCGGCCATCGTCAGCGTGACCGAGAAGATCAACGAGCCGCGCTTCCCCTCCTTCAAGGGCATCATGGCCGCGAAGAAGAAGGAAGTGCAGACCTTCACGCTGGCCGATCTGGGCGTCGACCCGTCGACCGTCGGTGTCGCGAACGCGGGCACCACCGTCACCGGAGCCACCCCGAAGCCGCCGCGTACCGCGGGCGAGAAGATCGCGGACGAGGGCGACGGCGGCACCAAGATCGCCCAGTACCTCGTCGGTCAGAAGATCATCTGATTTCGCCGGTCTGAGACTGCTTAGGAGAGAACACAAATGGCTGAAGTACTTGTGCTCATCGAGCACGCGGACGGTGCGATCAAGAAGGTCAGCACCGAGCTCCTGACCGCCGCCCGCAACCTGGGTGAGCCGGCCGCCGTGGTGCTGGGCACCGCGGGCACCGGCGAGAAGCTGGCCGAGGCGCTCGCCGCGGCCGGCGCGGCGAAGATCTACATCGCCGAGTCCGACGACGTGGAGAACTACCTGCTCACCCCGAAGATCGACGTGCTCGCCGCGCTGACCGAGCAGGTCTCCCCGGCCGCCGTCATCGTCGCCGCCTCGGCCGAAGGCAAGGAGGTGTCGGGCCGCCTCGCCGCCCGCATCGGCTCCGGCCTGCTGGTCGACGTCATCGACGTGAAGTCGGACGGCACCGCCGTGCACTCCATCTTCGGTGGCGCGTTCACCGTCGACGCGAAGGCCACCGGCGACGTGCCGGTGATCTCGGTGCGCCCGGGCGCCATCGAGGCCTCCGCGCAGGCCGGCGCCGGCGAGAAGGTCACCGTCGAGGTGCCCGCGCAGGAAGACGGCGTGGTCAAGGTGACCGCGCGCGAGCCGATCGTCGCGGGTGACCGTCCCGAGCTCACCGAGGCGAACATCGTCGTCTCCGGTGGTCGCGGTGTCGGTTCCGCCGAGAAGTTCTCGGTCGTCGAGGAACTGGCCGACTCGCTCGGTGCCGCCGTCGGCGCCTCGCGTGCCGCGGTCGACTCGGGCTACTACCCGGGTCAGTTCCAGGTCGGCCAGACCGGTAAGACGGTCTCGCCGCAGCTCTACATCGCCCTCGGCATCTCCGGCGCCATCCAGCACCGGGCCGGCATGCAGACCTCGAAGACCATCGTCGCGGTCAACAAGGACGAAGAGGCCCCGATCTTCGAGATCGCGGACTACGGCATCGTGGGCGACCTGTTCAACGTCGCCCCGCAGCTGACCGAAGCGGTCAAGTCCCACAAGGGCTGATCCGCGACAGCTTTCCTCGAACGGCCCCGGGCTTCGGCTCGGGGCCGTTCGCGTATCCGGAACCTGCTGTGCGGGAAGGCGTTCCGATTCGCCGCCGCGGGTGCGATAGCCTGCGAGTATGGCTGTTCCTACCACCCGGATGCTGGTGCTCGCCATCGTCCGGCTGCTGCAACCGGTGCACGGATACGACGTTCGGCGTGAGCTGCTGTCCTGGCATGCCGACGATTGGGCGAATGTGAAGCCGGGGTCGATCTACGGGGCGCTGAATACCTTGCAGCGCGACGGGCTGATCGCGATCGAGGGGGTCGCGCAGGACGGGGCCCGCCCGGAGCGGACCACGTATCGGCTCACCGGCGAGGGGGAGAAGGAGTTCGGCGAGATGCTGCGCACGTCGTTGTACTCCGCCGAGCAGCCGAAGAATCCGTACTTCGCCGCGGTCGCGCTGTTTCCGGCCGCGCCGCGCGACGAGGTCATCGCCGCGTTGCACGGCCGGATCCTCAAGTTCGAGGCCGAACTGGCCTTCACCGAGCGGGAGGTGGCCCGGATCCTGGCCGGCAGCGGCAATCCCGCGGAGTCCGAGCCGCACCACGTGGCCGACGCGATGCGCCTGTCCGCCGACCATATCCGGGCGGATCTGACCTGGTCCCGAAAGACGTTGGAGCGCATCGAAACCGGTGAACTCGACGTGTGGGGCGGGGTGAACGGCGCGCTGGGCGCCTGGGAACCACCGATGTGATGATCAAGCCTGAATAGTAAAGCTTGACTATTTGGTCGATCGTTCCTACCGTAAGCGGTGTGGAAACGATCGACACCGTTCGTGGCCGCACACGCACCGCGGTCATCGAGGTGCGTGGGCTCGCCCGAACCTTCAACACCAGAACCGGTCCCGTCGAGGCGGTCAAGGGGGTCGATTTCGCCGTGCACGACGGCGAAATCCTCGGTCTCCTCGGCCCGAACGGCGCGGGCAAGACGACGACACTGCGGATGCTCAGTACGCTGATCGCGCCGACCGCGGGCGAAGCGGAGGTCTCCGGCGCGGATCTACGAACCGAGGCGCGACTCGTGCGGTCGCGGATCGGGTACGTCGCGCAAGGCAACATGACCAACGATCCCGAATTGGTGATCGACGAATTGGTCCTGCAGGCAAGGCTTTTCGGCCTGAGCAAGCCGCAGGCGACGCGCAATGCCGAGGAGCTGCTCGCCGCGCTCGACCTGGACGGACTCGGCGGGCGCAAGTGCGCGCAGCTGTCCGGCGGCCAGCGCAGGCGGGTGGACATCGCGCTCGGTCTCGTGCACGGCCCGAAGCTGATCTATCTGGACGAGCCGACCAGTGGCCTGGATCCGCAGAGCCGGGCCAATCTGTGGGAACACATTCGGGGACTGCGCGATCGGGGCACCACCATCGTGCTCACGACGCACTATCTCGAAGAGGCCGACGCGCTCTGCGACCGGCTGCTGGTGATGGACCACGGCGGCATCGTCGCCGAGGGCACACCCGACGAACTCAAGCGCCGCATCTCCGGCGATGTGGTCAGCATCGAAATCGCCGACGAGCAAGCCGATCTCGCGCTGCGGGTGGCCGAGGCCGTAGTCGACGTGCGGTCCGGGGTCAGAGCCGAGGATGCGGGAGCGACAGTGGTGCACCTGACCGTCGAGCGAGGCGACGCCGCCGTGGTGCCCTTGCTGCGGGCTCTGGACGAACGGGGGATCACGCCGGGCGCGATCACGGTCAAGCGGCCGAGCCTCGACGATGTCTTCCTCACCATCACGGGACGTTCACTGCGCGAAGGGAATCGGTCATGAGGTTCGCACACGACACCGGGCTGATCTTCTGGTCCCAACTGCGGAGCAATCTGCGCAACCCGATGTGGGTGATGATCGGCCTGTCGCAGCCGGTGCTGTATCTGGTGCTGTTCGGTCCGTTGATCAAGGGCATCGCGCCCTCGCTCGGCACCGACGTCGACCCGTGGAAGATCCTCACGCCGGCCTTGGTCATTCAGACCGGCCTGATGGGTTCGCTGTACGCCGGATTCGCGATCATCTCGGAGTTGCGCGCGGGTGTCGTAGAGCGGCAACGGGTTACGCCCGCCGATCGGGGAGCGCTGTTGCTCGGACGGGTGCTCAAGGACATGGTGGTGCTGATCGTGCAGGCCCTGGTTCTGGTCGGCGTCGCCGCGCTGGCCTTCGGATTGCGGCCGGACCCACTGGGTTTGGTGCTGTCGGTGCTGCTGATCGCGGTGATGGCGGCCGGTCTCGCGGCGGTGTCCTACGCGCTGGGCCTGTGGGCCAGGGACGAGGGCACGCTCGCCTCGGTGCTCAACACCCTGACCCTGCCGATCATGCTGCTGTCCGGAATCCTGCTGCCGATGGCCGTCGGACCGACCTGGCTGCAATACATCGCGAAGGCAAACCCGTTCTCGCACACCGTGGATGCCGCGCGGGCGCTGTTCCGCGGCGACCTCGGCAGCGCCGACGTCTACCTCGGCACCGGCATCACCGTGGCGGTTGCGCTGGTACTCATGGTGATCGGCGCCCGCAGCTTCGCCCGGGAGAACGCCTGAGCGAAACCTGCCAGGGCACTGACTGATTCATAACGGACGACCCCGAGTCGACGCTCGGGGTCGTTCCTTCGCCGGTCAGGGCCGATGCAGCCCGGCGAGCAACGTGGTGAGAATCGGTGAGCGGCGCACATCGCTGCGCAGCACCGCGGAGACCGGAATGCGCAGCTTCTGCTCGGCCAGCTTCAACACGACCAAACCCTCGGTGGAACTTTCCGCGTACAGCACCGTCCACGCGTCGGGCCGGTTGATCAGCTCCAACGTCGCGGTGTGATCGGGCGGAATCGGCGGACCGAACGTCGGCCCGGTGGGCAGCTCGGCGAACGCCGACCGAATCACGGTGTGCAACAACACCTGTTCCTGCTCCGGCGGCAGCAGCAGCGGATACCTGCTCAGATCCGACAGCGTCACCGTCTCCCTGGTGGCCAGCGGATGCGCGCTGGAGGTGGCGATCACCAGATCCTCCACCCACAGCTGCTCCACCTCCAGCCCGGGCTGATCGACGCTGCCGCGAATGAGCGCGAGATCGCAGTCGCCGTCGGCCACCGCGGTGATCCGCTGCCGGAACGGCTTGATCACGAACTCGATCTCCGCCTCGGGGTGCGTCGCGCGGGCGCCGGCGATCGCGGACAGCGAGCGGGTCGCGAAGGACATGTTGGCGGCGAGCCGGATCCGCGGGCCGACGGTGCGCACCGCCGCCCGGATCGCGGACTCGAGGCTCAGCATCTGTTTCGCAAGGGGAAGTAGCCGTGCGGTGGCGTCGGTGGCCACGACCGATCTTGTCGAGCGTTCGAACAATTGCACGCCGAGATCGCGCTCGAGCCGGGAGATCTGATGGCTGATCGCGGACTGTGAGATAAAGCACCTCGCGGCCGCTCCGCTGAAGCTGAGCTCCTCGCAGACGGCCACGAAGTAGGTGAGCTGCCGAAGTTCCACAGCGCCTCCGATTAATGACGGATCGAGATAAGAGTCATCTGAATTATGCGCCCTAACTCCTGAAATATCCTCGTTCCCGATGACGGTTGGTAATGAGAGAAGGAGGCTGTCATGCAGTACGTGGATGCGGGAATCGAAACCGCGGGTGTCGTCATCGTCGGATCGGGGTTCGGCGGACTCTCCGCCGCCAAGCAACTTGCCAAGTCGGGTATCGATTACGTGCTGATCTCCAGCACGCCGGAGCACCTGTTCCAACCGTTGTTGTACCAGGTAGCGACCGGTGTGCTGGCATCGGAGGAGATCGCGCCGCCGATCGCCTCCATTCTGCGCCGCCACCGCGAGGCCGACGTGCGCCTCGGCAAAGTGGTCGCCATCGATCCGGACAAGGCGATCGTCACCTATGAGCACGACGGCGAGCAGCGCCGGATCCGGTACGGCTCGCTGATCGCCGCCACCGGCGCCAGCCAGTCCTACTTCGGCCGTGACGATTTCGCCGAGAAGACCTTCTCGCTCAAGACCATCGACGACGCCAAACTCCTTCGCGCACAGATCCAGCGGGTCTTCGCCGAGGCCGCGGGTGCCGACGAGGAGACCAAGCGCAGGCTGCTGAGCTTCGTCGTCGTCGGGGCGGGCGCGACCGGCGTCGAGGTGGCCGGTCAGCTGAAGGAACTCGCGAAAAGGTACTACCACCAAGAAGTTTCGGTCACCCTGGTCGAGGGCGCGGGCGAGGTGCTGCCCCCGTTCGGCGGCGGGCTGTCGGAGTACGCGAAGAAGTCGTTGACCCGCACCGGCGTCGACGTGCTGCTCGGCACCTTCGTCACCGATATCGAAGAGGGCAAGGTCACCGTCAAGGACAAGAGCGGCGTCGAGCGCGGCATCGCGGCCGAGACCATCGTCTGGTCGGCCGGCGTACAGGTCGGCGGGTTCGCGAAGGTCCTCGCCGAGGCCACCGGTGTCGAAACCGACCGCGCCGGAAGGCTGTTGATCAATCCCGACCTCACTGTCGGCGGCTATGCCGACATCTACGCCATCGGCGACATGACCTCCTTGAACGGCTACCCGGGCCAGTCGCCGGTGGCCATGCAGGAGGGCAGGCACGCCGCGGACATCATTCGCCGAAAGAAGCAGGCGGGCACCGCGTTCAAGTACTGGGACAAGGGCAGCATGGCGGTGATCAGCCGGTTCAGCGCGGTGACCAAGCTGAACGACAAGATCACCTTCCGCGGCCTGATCGCCTGGTTCATGTGGCTCGCCGTGCACCTGTTCTACCTGGTCGGGTTCCGCAACCGGTTCGCCGCGGTGGCGTCCTGGCTGGTCGCCTTCATCGGCACCGGGCGGCCCGGGTTCGCCGAGGTGACCAAGGCCGCCGAGAAACCACGCGTCTCCGAGAAATCGGCCGCCTGAGGCCCGTTCATCCGCCGAAAGCCGCAGCGCGAACACCTCGCGCCGCGGCTTTCGCGATGTCGGCGATATGTCGAAATGTGTTCCACGCGAGGCGTTAAGCAGCTGAAAGACGCGGTTGCGGCGCGCGGGCGCGAACGGGGCGCGACGGTCCGGTGAACGCTCGGTGTGATCATCGTCTCGTTCACTAAACCGGCATCGGCGGGACACTTCGAGGTCGCTCCAGCGCAGTGTCCGGCTGGGTTCATTGACGATATGACTATTACGTCCGTGTTGACAGCCCCGGCGCGCTCGACGGACTCCGGGGTGGAACGGTCACGGTACTCGCTGGTCGTTTCGTCCGATGCCGAGCACCGCATGGCGGCGCAGCGACTGCGCTACGGCGTCTTCGCGAGCGAGCCAGGGTTCCACATCCCCGACAACGGCACCGGCCTCGACGCCGACCGTTTCGATGAGCACTGCGACCACCTGCTGGTTCGTGACGACCTGACCGAAGACTTCGTCGGCTGCTACCGGATGCTGCCGCCGGACAAGGTCGCCGCGGCCGGCGGTTACTACACCGCCACGGAATTCGATCTGGCCCAACTGGATCCGGCCGGCCGCCGGATCGTCGAGATGGGCCGCGCCTGCGTCGTGCCCGACCACCGCAACGGCTCGGTGCTGACCCTGATGTGGGCGGGCATCCTGCACTACATCCAGCTCACCGGTTACGACTGGGTGATGGGCTGCGTCTCGGTGCCGATGCAGGACAGCCCGGCCGACGAGCCCGGCGTGAACGTGCGCGGCGTGCGCGATCTGCTGCTCGGCCGGCACGGCTCGGATCCGGAACAGCGGGTGCACCCGCTGCGCCCGGTGGTCGTCGACGGCAAGACCCTCGACGACATGACCCCGCCCGCGCGGCCCAAGCTGCCGCCGCTGCTGCGCGGCTACCTGCGCCTAGGCGCGGAGATCTGCGGCGAGCCCGCGCACGACCCGGACTTCGGCGTCGCCGACTTCGTCGCCGTCCTCGGCCTCGACACGATCAACACCCGCTACCTGAACCGGTTACAGGACGCGGCCGCGACCTTCGACGGGGGACGGTGAGGACTGTGGTCTTCGACGCGCCGCCCGCCCAGGCCACCGCACACGCGTGGATGCCGTCGAGCCCGTGTGGGCCCGGCTGCATCGAGTCGATCGACCAGGTCGGTACCGGCCGGGTCGTCGGCAGGCTGCTCGGCGTCGCCGGGCTGCTGATCAGCTTCCCGGTGCTGAATCTGGTTACGCCACAGGGCAAGCGCGAACGCTTGCAGCGCGGTTACGCGCGGACGCTGCTGAGTTGTCTCGGCATGGAATTGCGGATCGTCGATCGCCGGATCGACCAGAACGGGCGCGGTGCTGTCGATGAGGGCAGCACCGCGCCCGCCGTTTACGCGCCGTCCGGCACCGGGGCGATGGTCGTCGTCGGGCACATCGGCTGGACCGACATCGTCGCGCTGGCCGCCGTGCAGCCGCTCGGCTTCGTCGCCCGGGCGGACATGGTCGACTGGCCGGTGCTCGGCAAGCTGGCGACGCTGATGCGGGTCATCCCGATCGAGCGGGAGAAGCTGCGCGCGCTGCCCGGTGTGGTGGCGCAGGTGGGCGCCCGGCTCACGGCGGGCGAGCGGATCGCGGTGTTCCCCGAGGGGACCACCTGGTGCGGTCGCGCGTACGGCAGCATGCGGCCCGCGCTGTTCCAGGCGGCCGTCGACACCGCGACGCCGGTGCAGCCGGTGCGGTTGCGCTATCTGGATCGGCACGGCGTCCAGTGCACGGTGCCGGGCTTCGTCGGCGAGGACACCTTCGCCTCGTCCGCGCGCCGGGTACTGCGTTCGCGCGGCATGGTCGCCGAGGTGGTGCTGGAGTCGGTGCAGGCGCCGGGCACCGATCGACGTGATCTGGCGCGCCGCTGCGAGGCCGCCATCCGCGGCGCGGAACTGTCGCGCCACGGTGCGCTCGACGCCACGGTGTGGATCGAGGCGGGCAAGACCCGGGTCCAGGATCCGTCGGTCGGTGCCGACGCCCCGGAGGTGCGCAGGCCACCCCGTCGCCTTCGCCCCGTTTTACGCGGCCGCGGCCGTCGAGTCGAGACGGTCGGCGGGTAGTCAACGTCGGTTCACGAAAGCAGCCGCAGGCAATTGCCTGCGGCTGCTGGTGGTCTGTTCGGCCGACCTACCGGGCGATCTGCAGCGCCAGGGTGGCGGCGGCCGGGACGAGGTACAGCACCGGGAAGATCGCGGTCTGGTACGAGCGGGCCCGGATGGCGGTTGCCGAGGCCAACAGGAAGTACGCGATCAAGCACACCGCCGCCGCGATGCCGATGGCCGGGATGAAGAAGCCGACGATCAAGCCGAGCGCGCCCGCCGACTTGGCCAGGGCCAGCCAGTTCCACCAAGCCCGCGGCACGCCGTACTGCTCGAGCGGCTCGACAACGAACTGCTTCTGCGCGGCCAGCGAGTAGCCCGAGAACCCGATCCACAGGGCAGCGAGCACACCGACGATGTAGTAAGCGACGTTCATTGTTCGATCCTTTGTTCTTTCGGCAGCGTGTCTGCCTGGTTACCGGGAAGACGACGCGGTGATCCGGGGTGTGACATCCGGGCCGCGGGATCCGGCCGAACGAGACGCAGGTCTCATTCGAGGAGATCGATCCCGCCGAGACGCACGGTGGCCGAGTGCCCGGACGCGCCGGTTGCGGGAATATCGGCGGCCGGTCGGCGGGTTGCGCATCGTGGGTGAATCGAAGACAAATCGAAGGCAGCGAGGGGACACCCCCAAGATGCGCAGGTCAACGCTGGGATAGGCTTTATCGGTCATGAAGGCGGGTTTCTCGGGTGCGGTCCACGGTGCGGCGGCCCATACGGTCTACCTCGATCATGCGGCCACCACACCGATGTTGCCTGCCGCGATCGAGGCGATGACGGCTGCGCTGGGCATCGTCGGCAACGCGTCGTCGCTGCACGGCTCCGGTCGCGCCGCCCGGCGGACGCTGGAGGAAGCGCGCGAATCGATCGCCGCCGACCTGGGCGCCCGGCCCTCGGAGGTCATCTTCACCTCCGGCGGGACCGAGAGCGACAATCTGGCGGTCAAGGGTATCTACTGGGCGCGTCGCGACGCCGACCCGCGCCGGACCCGGATCGTGGTCAGCTCGGTCGAACATCACGCGGTGATCGACGCGGTCGAGTGGCTGGAACGGCACGAGGGCGCCCGGGTGACCTGGCTGCCGGTGGACGACGAGGGCGTGGTCTCGCCGCGCGCGCTGCGCGCCGCGCTGTCCGCGAATCCCGACGATGTCGCGCTGGTGAGCGTCATGTGGGCCAACAACGAGGTCGGCAGCATCCAGCCGATCGGTGAATTGGCCGCCGTGGCACAGGAATTCGGCGTGCCCATGCATAGCGACGCGGTGCAGGCCGCGGCGCAGCTGCCGATCGACTTCGCCGCGAGCGGGTTGTCCGCGGCCAGCTTCGCCGGGCACAAGGTCGGCGGGCCGCACGGCGTCGGACTGTTGCTGCTCGGCAGGCAGGTGCCGTGTGTGCCGCTGCTGCACGGCGGCGGGCACGAACGCGACCTGCGTTCGGGCACCTCGGATACCGCGTCCGTGGTCGGCCTGGCCACCGCGCTGCACCAGACCGCGACCGAATTGGCCACGCGCACCGCGGAATTGACCGCGCTGCGGGACGCGCTGATCGACGGCGTGCTGGCGATCGCGCCGGAGGCGGTGCTCAACGGCGCGCCCGGCGAGCGGCGACTGCCCGGCAACGTGCACTTCACGTTCCCCGGCTGCGAAGGCGATTCGCTGCTGATGCTGCTGGACGCGGCGGGGATCGAATGTTCGACCGGTTCGGCGTGCACCGCGGGTGTCGCGTCGCCGAGCCACGTGTTGATCGCGATGGGTGTCGAACCGTGGCAGGCCCGCGGTTCGCTGCGTTTTTCGTTGGGGCACACCTCGACTCGCGCCGATGTGGACGCGCTGCTGGATGTGCTGCCCCAGGTTGTCGATCGGGCCAGGGCCGCGGGTCTGGCCGGTGCGAAGGGAGGTGTTTGATGCGAGTACTCGCCGCGATGAGTGGTGGTGTTGATTCGGCGGTGGCGGCGGCACGTGCTGTCGACGCTGGTCACGAGGTGGTGGGCGTGCATCTGGCGCTGTCCGCGTCGCCGGGCACACTGCGCACCGGGTCGCGCGGTTGCTGCTCCAAGGAGGACGCCGGCGACGCCAGGCGGGCCGCCGACGTGCTCGGGATCCCGTTCTACGTCTGGGATTTCGCCGACCGGTTCAAGGAAGACGTGATCGACGATTTCGTCGCCGCCTACGCGGCCGGCGAGACGCCGAACCCGTGCCTGCGCTGCAACGAGAAGATCAAGTTCTCCGCCCTGGCCGATCGCGCGCTCGCGCTCGGCTTCGACGCCGTGGTCACCGGGCACTACGCGCGGCTCGACGACGGCGTGCTGCGCCGGGCCGTCGACGCCGACAAGGACCAGTCCTACGTGCTCGCCGTACTGAACGCGCAGCAGCTCTCGCGCGCGATGTTCCCGGTCGGGGACACCCCGAAGCCGCAGATTCGCGAGGAGGCCGCCGAACGTGGGCTGGCCGTCGCGAACAAGCCGGACAGCCACGACATCTGCTTCATTCCGTCCGGCGACACCCAGGCGTTCCTCGGCGCGAAGATCGGCATCCGGCCGGGTGCCGTGGTCGACGCGGACGGGCAGAAGCTCGCGGATCACGAAGGCGTGCACGGGTTCACCATCGGTCAGCGCAAGGGGCTCGGGCTGCCGGGTCCGGCCGCCGACGGCAAGCCGCGCTACGTGACCGGCATCGATCCCGACTCCGGGACCGTGCGGGTCGGCTCGGTCGAGGACTTGCAGGTGTGGACCGTCGAGGCGGAACGCGCGATCTGGACCTCCGGCGTCACGCCGGAAGGACCGATCGAGTGCGTCGCGCAGGTGCGGGCGCACGGCGGCATGGCCTCCGCGGTGGCCGAGGCGGTCGGCGACGGCCTGATCGTCCGGTTGCGCGAGCCTTTGACCGGTGTCGCGCGCGGCCAGGCCGTGGTGCTGTATCGCCCGGATGAGCTGGGCGACTTGGTGATCGGCAGCGGGACCATCTCCGGGACCGGTGGGTCCGGCAGTGCGCCGGTCGGCAGCGACGCGGAGTCCGCAGCCACGCGGTGAGCTCGTCCTTCGTCTCGATGTGCGAGGGTTACCCGGAACCGACTGTCCCGCCGGCTCGCGCCGGTCGGCGAATCCGCCTGCCGCGCACACTGATCAGACCGCAACCGGGCTCCGGGTGCGCGCACCACGATCGATCGACGGAAGCTGACAACGGGTGTATCAGAACGCGAAAGGCACAGACATCGACGCAGCGGAGCAGCCGGTGAGCGGATTGCGCGGTGGCATCGCGACCGGCGTCGGCTCCTGGCCGGGCACCGATGCCCGCGAGGCCGCCACCACCGTGCTCGGCGAACTGCCGGATCTGCCGCACCTGGTGGAACTTCCGGCGCGCGGCCCCGGCGCGGACATGATCGGGCGGATGTCGGCGCTGCTGGTCGACATGCGTTTCGACACCACGACGCGGGGTTATCGGCTCGCCCCGCGGCCAGGGGGAGTGTCTCGACGTGCCCGGGATCTGCTCCGCGGTGACCTCGATGCGCTCGAAGAAGCCTGGGAGACAGCAGGTTTGGCTGGCTCCGGGCGCCCGATCAAGCTGCAGGTGGCCGGTCCGCTGACCCTCGCCGCGCAGGTCGAACTGCCCAACGGACATCTGGCGCTCACCGATCCCGGTGCGCTGCGCGATCTTTCGGAATCCCTCGCCGAAGGACTGGTGACGCACGTCACCGAGGTCCGCAGGCGGCTCGGCGCGGAAGTCCTTCTGCAACTGGACGAACCGTCCCTCACCGCCGTCCTCGAAGGCTCCCTGAGCGCCGTCAGCATGCTCGACAGCGTGCGCGCGCTGCCCGAACCCGAAGCCCTCACCATCCTGGACCGGGTCATCGCCACCCAGTCCGCCCCCGTCCTCGTCCACAGCTGCGCCGATTCCCCCGCGCTGCCCTTCCTCCGCAAAAGCACCGCCGCCGCAATCGGTTTCGACCTCGCCACGATCGCCACCCGCGACCTCGACAGCATCGGCGAACTCCTCGACGCCGGCAAACCCCTCCTCCTCGGCCTGATCCCCACCACCGCCCCCGCCGTCCCACCGACCTGGCGCGACATCGCCGAACCCGGCGTCCGCCTCATCGACCGCCTCGGCTTCCCCCGCCGTACCCTGTCCACCCAAATCCTGGTGACCCCCGCCTGCGGCCTGGGCTCCACTCCCCTCCCGTGGGCCCGCAAAGCCACCTCCCTCGCGACCGAGGTAGCCCGCGCCTACGCCGAAGACCCCGACTCGCTCACCTTCGACGAACCCTCCGGCGTCGCCTGAGCTTCGCGTCCCGCCGGTCGGCCGACCAGCTCGGTCGGCGCTGCGATCAGTGCGGCGACGTGCGGTAACACTGCCGGGAGATGTCGGTGGGCTGCGCTAATGTGCGTTGGGTGAGTGACAGCGGTGCGGTGAACAATGAGGCGGGCGCGGTGGCGGCGGCTACGGCGGAACAGCGCGTCGAGTGGCAGCGACTGGCGGACGAGGTGCGTGAGCATCAGTTCCGGTATTACGTGCGCGACGCACCGATCATCACCGACGGTGAGTTCGACACGTTGCTGCGGCGGTTGCAGGCGATGGAGGAGGAGCATCCCGATCTGCTCACTCCGGATTCGCCGACGCAACTGGTCGGCGGCGGGTTCGCGACGGACTTCACCGCGGTCGACCATCTCGAGCGGATGTTGTCGCTGGACAACGTGTTCGACTTCGACGAGCTGCGCACCTGGGCGACCCGGGTAGAGGTCGAGACCGGGTCCGGCCTGCACTATCTGTGCGAGGTGAAGATCGACGGGGTCGCGCTGAACCTGGTGTACGAGAACGGGCGGCTGGTGCGCGGCGCCACCCGCGGTGACGGGCGGACCGGCGAGGACGTCACGCTCAACGCGCGCACCATCGACGACATCCCCGGCGAGCTGACGCCCACCGACGAGTTCCCCGTGCCGACGCTGCTCGAGGTGCGCGGCGAGGCGTACATGCGGCTGGAGGATTTCGAGACGCTCAACGCCTCGATCGTGGCCGAAGGCAAACCGCCGTACGCCAATCCGCGCAACACCGCGGCGGGCTCGCTGCGGCAGAAGGATCCGTCGGTCACCGCGCGTCGCCGGCTGCGGATGATCTGTCACGGATTCGGCCGGATCGAGGGATACGCGCCGGCCTCGCAGCACGAGGCGTACCGCGCGCTGGCCGCCTGGGGTCTGCCGGTGTCCGAGCACACCAAGCTGGTGCAGGGCATCGATGCCGTCATCGAGCGCGTCGAATACTGGGGCGTGCATCGCCACGACATCGAGCACGAGATCGACGGCCAGGTGATCAAGGTCGACGAGATGGCGTTGCAGCGTCGCCTCGGCTCCACCTCGCGGGCCCCGCGCTGGGCGATCGCCTACAAGTACCCGCCGGAAGAGGCGACCACCAAGCTGCTGAACATCGAGGTGAACGTCGGCCGCACCGGCCGGGTCACCCCGTTCGCGGTGATGGAACCGGTCACCATCGCCGGCTCGACCGTCTCGATGGCCACCCTGCACAACGCCTCCGAGGTCAAGCGCAAGGGCGTGCTGATCGGCGACACGGTCACCATCCGCAAGGCGGGCGATGTGATCCCGGAGGTGCTCGGCCCGGTGGTCGACGCCCGCACCGGCGCCGAGCACGAATTCGTGATGCCGACCCATTGCCCGGCCTGCGGCACCGAATTGGCGCCGCAGAAGGAGGGCGACGCGGACATCCGCTGCCCCAACCAGCAGTTCTGCCCGGCTCAGCTGCGCGAGCGGGTGTTCCACGTCGCCGGTCGCGGCGCGTTCGACATCGAATCGCTCGGCTACGAGGCCGCCAACGACCTGCTGAAGTCGAACGCGATCACCGACGAGGGCGACCTGTTCGACCTCGACGAGGCGACCCTGCTGACCACCACGCTGTTCGCCAACAAGGACGGCGAGCTGTCCGCCAACGGAAAGCGCCTGCTGGAAAACCTGGACGCGGCCAAGAACCGGCCGCTGTGGCGGGTGCTCGTCGCGCTGTCCATCCGGCACGTCGGCCCCACCGCGGCCCGGATCCTCGCCCGCGAGTTCGGCAGCCTCGACCGGATCCAGAACGCCTCGGTCGAAGAACTCGCCGCCGCGGACGGCGTCGGACCCACCATCGCCGCCGCGGTCGCGGAATGGTTCACCGTCAACTGGCATCACGAGATCGTGGACAAGTGGCGCGACGCCGGCGTGCGGATGGCCGACGAACGTGACGAGTCCATCGAGCGCACCCTGGAGGGCCTGTCCATCGTGGTGACCGGCTCGCTGGAAGGGTTCTCCCGCGACGGAGCCAAGGAGGCGATCCTGATCCGCGGCGGTAAGGCCGCGGGGTCGGTGTCGAAGAAGACGGCATTCGTGGTGATCGGTGACTCGCCGGGCACGAAGGCCGCGAAGGCGGAGGAACTCGGCGTGCCGATCCTCGACGAAGACGGATTCCGATTGCTGCTGGAATCCGGCCCGGAGGCGGTGACGCCGGCGACGGCCAGCGACGATGCCGCGGCGGAAGAGTAAGCGAGCAGGCGGTATTCGCCGGCCGGCGAACAGTGCTTGACCTGAACTTCACTTCAGGTATGAGGATGGGCGGGTAGGCAACTACCAGGAGGTGCTCATGTCTCGTCCCACCGCACTGATCACCGGCGCGTCCGCCGGATTCGGGCTGGCGCTCAGTCGCGCACTCGTCCAACGCGGTTGGCGAGTGATCGGCACCGGCCGTCGCGCCGATCGGCTGGCGCAGGCAGCCGAGGAACTCGGCGCCGCGTTCATCGCGATCCCCGGCGATGTCACCGATCCGGCGCACCGCGCGCTGCTGGCCGAAACCGCAAGCAGCGCGGGGGAACTCGCGCTGGTCGTGAACAACGCGAGCCGGCTCGGCCCGAGCCCGCTGGCCCGCCTCGCCGACTATCCGCTCGACGAACTCGAATTGGTCTACCGGACGAACGTCCTCGCCCCGCTCGCGGTCGTGCAGTTCGCACTGCCGCTGCTGGCGCCCGGCGGCAGCGTGGTCAACATCAGCTCCGACGCCGCGCTCGAGCCGTATCCCGAATGGGGCGGCTACGGTTCATCGAAGGCCGCGCTCGATCAACTCACCGCGATCCTCGGCGCCGAGCATCCGGACGTGTCGATCTACGCGTTCGATCCCGGCGACATGCGCACCGAGATGCACCAGGCCGCGTTCCCCGGTGACGACATCTCCGACCGGCCCCAACCCGACACGGTGGTGCCCGCGCTGCTGCGGCTACTGCAGGAGAAACCCAAGAACGCGCGTTATGCCGCAGCCGATTTCGCGGTGGGGCACGCCTCATGACGGTCACGCTGGCGCAGCGCTCCTTCATCCTGCCGCCCGAACGCAATGCCGTCGCCCCACCGGAGGCGCGCGGCCTCGCCCGCGACGAGGTCCGGCTTCTGGTCGCCGGAGATCACCTCACGCACGCGCAATTCCGCGAGCTGCCGCGGCATCTGACGCCGGGTGACCTTGTGGTGGTGAACAATTCGGCGACCCTCGCCGCCGCGGTCGACGGCCGGATGGAAGGCACGCCGATCGCGCTGCACTTCGCGACGTGGCTGGACGACGGCGGCTGGGTGGTGGAGGTCCGCACGACCTCACGCACTCCCTATCCCGCAGAACAGCTTTCGGCCGGAATGGTCATTCAGCTACCGGAGGGCGCGCGAGCCACGCTCCGCGCGCCGTGGCTGCCCGGAGCCCGCCGGCTGTGGATCGTCGATGTCACCACCGACCCACGGTGCCTGCTGGACGTTTACGGCTACCCGATCACCTATTCGTATGTGCCGCAACGCTGGTCCGCGTCCTACTACTCGACGGTCTTCGGTCGCATCCCGGGCAGTGCGGAAATGCCCAGCGCGGCAAGGCCGTTCACCGAACGCCTGGTTCTCGATCTGATCGCGGCCGGCGTCGGGATCGCGCCGATCACTCTGCACACCGGCGTCTCCTCACCGGAGGCGGGCGAACCGCCGAGCCCAGAACGCTTCACGGTCTCGGATTCGACCGCCCGCACGGTGAACGATGCGAAGGCGGCGGGCGGACGCGTCATCGCCGTCGGCACCACGGTCACCCGGGCACTGGAATCCGCCGCCGACGAGTCGGGTCGCGTTCAGGCCGCACAGGGCTGGACCGAGCTGGTGCTCGGCAAGGATCGCCCGGCGCACGTGGTCGACGGGCTGATCACCGGCTGGCACGCGCCCGGTGCGTCACATCTGGATCTGCTGGTCGCCGTGGCGGGCGAGGCTACCGTCCACGAGGCGTATTCGGCCGCGCTGGACACCGGTTACCTCTGGCACGAGTTCGGCGACAGCGCGTTGCTCCTGCGCGGGCGGTAGTGGCCGAGCGGGTCAGTTCGGGGTGACGGACACGGTGGCGCTCTGCTGCCCCGCGATGACGAACCGGCCGCAGCTCCCGTTGCTCAGCTCGTGCCGGGTGGTGACGATCTGCTTCTTGTAGTTCAGGTAGCCGGCCTCCGCGACCACGTCGGCGCCCGTCATCGAGCACACCTTCGAGATCGTCTCGGCGCTGTAGGTCGCGGTCCCCGTCTGACAGCGGGGTTCGGCGTTGGCGAAGAAGATGCGCGCGGAGCCGTCGGCGCAGGTCTCGGCGGCGGCGTGCGGAGCGACCGCCACTACCGACCCCAAGGCGATGGCGCCGGCGATGGAGCTTCGGATTACCAGACGACGAACCGTCATATCGTTACCCATCAGTTTCGAACGTTTGCAGCAAGAACGGCACACGAACAAGTCGTGGCGTCCAGCATGCTAACCCGTAACCAGCGTCTTTGTCGGACGATCCGCTCGTACCACCCGGCAGTGCTCGTGCTATGCGCATCGGCTATCAATCCTTCTCGCGCCGTTCGGTGTGGCATCCGGCAAGCCCTGCTGTCGCGGCGTGGCGGCCGGGACGAAAGGATGGCGGGATGCTGCGCAGTTTTCAGGTGACGAATCACAGATCGCTGGCCGAGGAGCAGGAACTACGGCTGACCAAGGGCGGGGGACCGGTGGCGGTGCCGGTGACCGCGATCCACGGTTCCGCCGCGGCGGGCAAGACGAACCTGATCGACGCGCTCGCACAGATGCGCGACGCGGTGCTGCATTCGGTGACCGGCTGGGACCCCTACGCCGGACCGGCCCGGTCGCCACACCTCGGATTCCCGGACCGCCCTTCGGAATTCGTGGCCGGCTTCGTCGCCGAGGGCGTGCCCTACACCTACGGTTTCCGGCTCGACAACGCCGATGTGACCGCCGAGTGGCTCTACACCCAGCCCCGCTCGCGCAAGCGAATCGTGTTCGAGCGCAACGGCGAACAGATCAAGATCGGCCCGATGTTCGAGGCGGCGCGCTACGGGATCGCCGCGCTGGTGCCGCTGGTGCGGCCGAATGCGTTGCTGCTCAGTCTCGCCGGGCAGATGTACGCCGACGCGCTGGTGCCCGCGTACCGCTGGTTCGAGTCGATGCTGGAGGTGCAGCTCGGCCCCGCCGACCCCACCGCCATCGCGCATCGACTAGGTGGTCACATCTCTCGCTCGCCGGAGAACGCCGCGCGCCTGCTCATGCTGCTGCGCACCGCCGAGCTCGGCATCACCGATCTGCTCATCGCCGAGAACGACCCGATGTACGCGGACTACCTGCGCGACCTGGACGCCGACATCGCCGCGCTGGGCAAGCAGATCGAACTGTGCGCCACCTCGCCCGACTTCGCCGACCGGATGTTGCAGGAGAACGGCTTCACCCCCGTGCTGCTGGAGCGCGAGCTGACCAACCTGAAGGCCGCCAGGGACGCCCTGTACACGCGGATGGTCGCGCGGCGTGGGGTCGGCCTCGGCCTGGTGCACGACGGCATCGCCAACCCGTTCGATATCACCGACGAATCCACCGCGACCCAGTCGCTGCTGCGCGTGCTGCCGACCATGCTGGACGCGCTCGACTCCGGCCGCGTCCTGGCCATCGACGACATCGGCGCGCACCTGCCCGCCGAGGAAACCGATCGCCTGATCCAGCTGTTCCAGAACCCGGAAACCAATTCCCAAGGCGCTCAACTGATCTACACCACGAACAACCGCGCGCTGATCGATCGGAGCAACGGGCGGTCCTCGCGCACCCGCAGCGCGGTCTGGCAGGTCCGCCGCACCGAACACGGCACGAGCGAGCTCGCCACGGTGTAGCTGCGCGTTCGGCACGGCCGGGCGCAATAGCATGGGGCCATGTTGGAGTTCGGAATGCTGCTGATCATGATCCTCGCCGTGGCCGGGGTGGTCGCGGTCTATCTGCGCGGCCGCGGCACCTTCCGTTCCGCACCGGGGGAGACCGGCACGCTCTACGTCACCGGCGTGAGCCCGCGACCGGACGATGCGATGGGCGAGCAGTTCGTGACCATCACCGGCAACGTGACCGGCCCGACCGTGCAGGGCGCCGTCGTCTACGGCCGTTTCGCCTGGGACGTCAACGCGTGGCCGTCGATCGGCGATCTCATCACCATCGCCTACCCGCCGGGCAAGCCGGAACGCTGGCAGATCGTGCATCCCGGCGCGCGCCCCGGTCTCGGCTCCTGATCAGGGTGTGTGTCGTTGATCGTTGATGTCGGTTGGCGCGATGCCTGGTGCGGGCGTGCCGGAACGTTGGCAGGTGGTGCGGCCCCCGGGTCTCGGTTCCTGACCGGTAGGTGAGTCACGCATTTCGTGGCGAGGATCAGCGCTGGCTGGAGGGCGAGCGGCGCTATCTCGGGCAGCTGGCGGACGAAGGCATGTGTGACGTAGACCGTTCTACGTCGAATGGCACGATGCGTGGTATGGATGCGAACGCTGGTGTCGGTGGCGAGAACGTGGGATTGATCATTCGGACGGCCGAACCGGCCGAGTACGCGGCGATCAGCGAACTCACCGTGGACGTCTACGTCGGCGAAGGCTTCGTCCGCGCCGACACCCCGTACGCGGCCGAACTCGCCGACACCGAACATCGCGGCGCATCCGCACAACTGCTGGTGGCCACCCACGCCGGCCGAATCGTGGGATCCCTCACCGTCGCCCGCCCCGGCACCCCCTACGCGGAGATCGCGCGACCCGGCGAACTCGAGTTCCGCATGCTCGCCGTCTCGAAGACCGCCCGCGGCCTCGGCGCGGGAACCGCGTTGGTACGCACCGTGATCGACATCGCCAAGGCCGAAGGCTTCGAAGCCGTAGCCCTCACCACCATGCCCGCCATGACCGACGCCCGCCGCATCTACGACCGCTTCGGCTTCACCCCCACCCCCGACCGCGACTGGCACACCCCCGCCGGCGAACTCCTCACCGTCCTCCGCCTAGCCCTGGCGAACTAACGCCCAACAACCCACACCCATCCCCCGTCGGCCGAGAAGTTTGCTACCGAGCGGGACATGAGAACACGGCGACTCGCACTTTCCCGCCGCCACGTCCCGCTGGCCGCACTGGTTGCTGTCGAGCGGGACATGAGGGCGCGACTACTCGCACTTTCTCGCTGTCATGTCCCGTTGGCCGTAGTGGTTGGTGTCGAGCGGGACATGAGGGCGTCGTTACTCGTGCTTTCCCGCTGTCATGTCCCGCTGGCTGCTGTTGTTGCTGTCGAGCGGGACATGAGGGCGCGATTTCGCGTCTTCCGCCGTCAGGTCCCGTTGGTCGCGGGGATACCGTCGCACAGGCCTCGGCCAGCGAGGCTGATCGCACTTGCCATGCCCCCACGGCGGTTGCGCGCGGTTTCCTCCGCTATCTCCCATCGGCCGTGAGGTTGCTGTCGAATGGGACACCACGGCGCGGCGACTCGCACTTTCCCGCTGTCATGTCCCATTGGGCGGTAAGAGTTGTCGCCGAACGGGACTGGAACGCAACTACTCGCGCTCCCCCGCCGCGATGACCCGTTGACCGAGGTTGCTGTCGAGCGGGACATGAGGACGCGGCCACTCATACTTTCGCGCCGTCAGGTCCCGTTGGCGGCAGGGAGGCCGTCGAATGGGACATCAAGGCGTGGTTACTCGCACTTTGCCGATGCTGTGTCCCGTTCGTGGCAAGCGTTGTCGTCGAGTGGAAAGTTATGGCGTGGCTCCTCGTGCCTTCCCTCCGCTGTGTCCGGCTTCCTGCCGAGCTGTCGTCGAGCGGGACATGAGGGCGCGATTACTCGCGTTTTCTCGCTGTCATGTCCCGTTGGCCGAATCGGTTGTTGTCGAACGGGACTGGGGTGGGGCCGCTTGCCGTTCCCCGCCGCTACCTATCTCCCGTTGTCCGTGAGGGTTGGTGCCGAATGGGACATCAGGGCGTCGCCACTCGCACTTCCTGCCCTGATGTCCCGTTCGTGGCAAGGGAAGTTGCCGGGCGGGGCGTGACGGTGCGGTTACTCGTAATTTCCCGCTGGCATGTCCCGCTGGTTGGTGGAGCTGTCGTTGAACGGGACATCCGGGTGAGGTGGGTTGTCCGTTTTGATCATGTTCGTTTCGTACGTGCACTTTTGGCTCGCCCGTGGACCTTTGGCGAATGGTCAGCCGAGGACGGTGGCGACGATTCCGGCGAGGTAGCCGAGGCGGGCGACTTCCGAGGGGCGGAAGTCGGGGCCGCCGGGGCGGCCGAGCAGGAGGACCTTGCCGGTGTTGCCGAGCGGTGCGGCGGCGAGTTTGGTGTCCATGTCGCGCCAGATCTCCGGGACCCATTCGGATTCGGGGTCGAGGATGGCGGGCTTCTCCAGCGGCATCCACGGTGCCGAACCCGCTTGGGTCTCCGGCGCACTCGGGCTGCCGACCACGCGGTAGGCGCCCTGCGGGCCCATGTCGATGATGGTGCTCCAGCCGACCCGCAGCACCCGGGGCACGCCGTCGACGAGCACCTGTAATCGGTCGTCCTTGGCGCTGGCGACCTGGTCGATCAGTTCGAGTTCGCGGTGGGTGTCCAGCACGCCGGAGTACGGGCGGATGGAGTCGACGCGCACGTCGCCGATCGATTCGGCGGCGGTGATCAGGGTGTCCGGGAGCGCGCCCTGCGGCACCTCGACGACGAGGTCGTCGACGGCGAAGCCGGCGCCGCGTTCCACCACGTCCAACGAGAGGATGTCGGCGCCGACGGAGCCGAGGGCGAGCGCGAGAGCACCGAGGCTTCCCGGTCGATCCGGAAGTTGCACGCGGAGCAGATACGACACGTGCGTTCCTTTCCTAGGGCGGCCGAGGCTCTCAACGGATACCCGGGTCACGCAATACTTACACCCCCGCGCCCCAGTAATCGACTCGAAGCACGGCCAGTGATGTACGCCACGCGGCGATTTCGGGACAGTACGGCGTGTCGAGCTAGTGGGGAAACCGTGTCGTCGAATCGGATCCACCCGAATCGGCGTCATGCGCGGCACGCTCAGCCTACCGCCGGGCTCCGACAGGAGTGGCGGGTGTCGCGCTGTTGTGGCCGGGCCGCGCCCGATATGCGATGTTCAGCCGATTCGCCCGTATCCCTTTGTGTCCCTGAGTCGCGATCGCGCTAGGTCGAGACATCGCGGCGCGCGGCCGACGATCACACCGCACCGATCGGAAACCTCCGATCCCCGAATCCTTTGCGAGGCGACCGCGCGGGGCCGAGGTTGGCGGCTGCGTCATGCCGCAGCGGAGAGGCCGCGCCCGATCGGATGCGCGAGTCGACCGCCGATGCCGTATCCGCTGGCGGACATGCGATGCGACCGTGCTGGGCCGAGGCATGGGCGGCCGGTGTCGTGTCGGCGGCGGTGGCTAGGCTGTACGGGTTGTGTAGTTGCTATGCAATAGCGTCGTTTGTATACGCGATTACGTCGCGATGACGCGATGTGAACTGTTGAAACCGAAGCCGAAAGGGGTCCCGCGGTGCCCGCCATCTCCCGTGACGAGGTAGCACACCTCGCCCGGCTGTCCCGGCTCGCGCTGTCCGAAGCCGAACTGGATCAGTTCGCCGGTCAGCTGGATTCGATCCTGAGCCACGTGCGGACCATTTCCGAGGTCGCCGCCGCCGATGTCCCGGCCACCGCGTCGCCGAATCCGACGACCAACGTGACCCGGCCCGACGTGATCGTGCCCTGCCTGACCCCGGAGCAGGCGCTGTCCGGCGCCCCGGCGGCCGAGGAGCAGAAGTTCGTGGTTCCGCAGATCCTGGGAGAGTCCCAATGACTGACCTGACCGCGCTGTCTGCCGCTGAACTGGCCGGCAAGATCCACGGCGGCGAGGTGTCCTCGGTCGAGGTCACCCAGGCGCATCTGGATCGGATCGCCGAGGTCGACGGCGAGTACCACGCGTTCCTGCACGTGTCGGGGGAGCAGGCGCTCGCGGCCGCGGCCGCGGTGGATTCCGCGCTCGGCTCCGGTGCCGCGCCCGCCTCGCCGCTGGCCGGAGTTCCGTTGGCGCTCAAGGACGTTTTCACCACCACGGACATGCCGACCACCTGCGGATCGAAGATCCTCGAAGGGTGGGTCTCGCCCTACGACGCGACGCTGACCACCCGGTTGCGCGCGGCGGGCATCCCGATCCTGGGCAAGACCAACATGGACGAGTTCGCCATGGGCTCGTCCACCGAGAACTCGGCCTACGGGCCGACCCGCAACCCGTGGGACACCACCCGCATCCCGGGCGGTTCCGGCGGCGGTTCGGCGGCCGCGCTGGCCTCGAACCAGGCCCCGCTGGCCATCGGCACCGACACCGGCGGCTCGATCCGCCAGCCCGCCGCGGTGACCGCGACCGTCGGCACCAAGCCGACCTACGGCACGGTCTCGCGCTACGGCCTGGTCGCCTGCGCGTCCTCGCTGGATCAGGGCGGCCCGTGCGGGCGGACGGTGCTGGACACCGCGCTGCTGCACGAGGTGATCGCCGGGTACGACCCGCGCGACTCCACCTCGCGCAACGTGCCGGTCGCACCGGTCGTCGCCGCGGCCCGCGAAGGCGCCAAGGGCGACCTGAGCGGCGTGAAAGTCGGTGTGGTGAAGGAACTTCACTCCGACAGCTACCAGCCGGGCGTGCTCGAGTCCTTCGACGCCGCGGTCGCGGTGCTCAAGGAACTCGGCGCCGAGGTGATCGAAGTGTCTTGTCCGCACTTCGAATACGCGCTCTCGGCCTACTACCTGGTGATGCCGTCCGAGGTGTCGTCGAACCTGGCGCGCTTCGACGCGATGCGGTACGGCCTGCGGGTCAGCGACGACGGCCAGCACAGCGCCGAGCAGGTCATGGCGGCCACCCGGGCCGCCGGATTCGGCCCGGAAGTCAAGCGCCGCATCATGATCGGCACCTACGCGCTGTCCGCCGGTTACTACGACGCGTACTACGGCCAGGCGCTGAAGGTCCGCACGCTGATCGCGCGCGACTTCGACAAGGCCTACGAGCAGGTCGACGTGCTGGTCTCGCCGACCAGCCCGTTCACCCCGTGGAAGCTCGGCGAGAAGGTCGACGACCCGCTGGCCATGTACCTGTCCGACCTGTGCACCCTGCCCACCAACCTCGCCGGTCACCCCGCGATGTCGGTCCCGTCCGGGCTGAGCAAGGACGACGGTCTCCCGGTCGGCTTCCAGATCATGGCCCCCGCCCTGGCCGACGACCGGCTGTACCGCGTCGGTGCGGCCTACGAAGCCGCCCGCGGCGCCATCGCCTGACGGATAGGCGAACTCCGCACCCCCGCTTGGGACTTCGCGCAACGGTCAGCTAGCTGACTCGTGCAGGAGTCTCGACGGGGTGTGCGGAAGCCTCGGAGGTAACCCCGCTACTGCGCGGTTGAGTCGCGCCCTGGAGGTTGAGCCGCACCCAGGGGGTTGAGCCGCACCCAGGGGGTTGAGCCGCACCCAGGGGGTTGAGCCGCACCCAGGGGGTTGAGCCGCACCCTGGAGGTTGAGCCGCACCCTGGAGGTTGAGCCGTGCCCATGGGGTTGATGGGATGGCGGAACTTCGCAGACTTCCTTGAGACTTCGCACAGCCCTTCACTCGCGGAGGGCTGTGCGAAAGACGAGATAGGTCTGCGAGGTCGGTCTCCGCGGCTGCCGGGTGTGCCGAGACTTCAAGCAGGCCAGGTGAATTCGGGGTCGGCCGCGTAGTCCAGGCGGCGCTGGTCCAGTGCCATCGAGACCATCTGATGCGCGCCGGGGCCGATGATCTTGCGCACCGGTGGGTTCGGCTCGTTCACCAGCGCGATGAGTCCGGCTGCGCCGACCTTCGGTGCGGCCTCCTTCGATTCGGATTCGTAGTCGGTCGCCGGCGGTGGTGTGCTCGGGTCCGGGTAGTCGGGCATGCCGAGGATTCCGGTGCGCACCTGCTCGTATGCGGGTAGGGCGGTGCCGAACTTCATGCTGGTCTTCGCCCAGTCGGTGTCGAAGCCGCCCATTTGCGCGAGGGTGACCGCGATGCCGAACGGGCGCAGCTCGTCGGCGAGCGAGGCGCTGAAGCCTTCCAGGGCCCACTTGCTCGCGTTGTACAGGCCGAACAGTGGGAGACTGCCGACCGCGCCGACGGTCGAGATCTGCACGATGTGGCCGGAACCTTGTGCGCGCAGGTGTGGCGCGGCCGCCTGGGAAACCCACAGGGCACCATAGAAATTGGTGTCCATCTGGTCGCGGATCTGCGCCTCCGTGAGTTCCTCGATCGCGCCGACCAGGCCGTAACCCGCATTGTTCACGATCACATCGATGGTGCCCAGCAGTGCGAAAGCCTTGTCCACGGTGGCGATTACGCCGTCGCGGTCGCGAACGTCCAGCGGCAGCACCGTGAGTCGTGCGTCGGTGAGGTCGGCCATGGAATGTGGGTCGCGAGCGGTCGCGACGACGCGGTCGCCCTCGGCGAGTGCGGCCAGCGTGAATGCCCGGCCGAGTCCGCGATTAGCGCCGGTGATGAACCATGTTCTGGTCATGGGGTGGATCCTTTCGTCGCGAGACGATCCGTCTCGTTTCGAAAGGATGCCAAGCCGGTCGCCCACTGTCAAGACGAGACGGTTCGTCTCGTTGATGATATTCTGACCAGGTGTCCGACACCCCCAGCGCCCTGCGCCGCAGCGAACGAGCCCGCGCCGCGATCCTCGCCGCCACCGCCGAGCTCATCCGCGAACTGCCCTACGGAAAGCTGAGCGTGGAGGCGATCGCCGCCCGAGCGGGCGTCGGCAAGCAGACCATCTACCGCTGGTGGCCGTCCAAGGGTGCGGTCGTCTTCGACGCGATGCTCGAACTCGATTCCGGCCCAGACGGTCTCGCGCTGCCGAACACCGGCGACATCGCGGCCGACCTGCGTCTGCTGCTCCGCGGCTCGGTCACCGCCCTCACCGACCCCGGCTTCGAATCGTTCCTCCGCGCCATCTACATCGAAATCCAGCAGGACCCCGAAATCGGCGCCGCCTACCGCGAACGCCTCCTGCTCCCGCAACGCGCCGCTGTCGCCGACCGTCTCGGCGCGGGAGTGAAATCCGGCGAACTCCGCCCCGACCTTGACCTCGAGCTCGCCACCGACCTACTGCTCGGCCCGATCCAATCCCGCTGGTCGTTAGGTCTCGGCGGTCTCACCGAGTCCTACGCCGACGCGGCCCTCGACGCGGCCCTCGCCCACCTCCGTCCATAGCCGCCACCATCTCGCTCGCCACGCCGGGCAGGCACCGCCGCGCACGTGCGCCGACAAGTGCGACCCGCGCACGTGCTGTGCCGGCGCATGGGTCGCACTGCCACGCACGAGTCCTGCAGATGCGTACGAGATGGGCAGCCGCGCGCGAGTTAGGGAGCCGCGCACGGGTTAGGGAGCTGCGCACGGGTTAGGGAGCTGCGCGCGAGTTAGGGAGCTGCGCGCGAGTAAGGGAGCTGCGCGCGAGTAAGGGAGGCGCGCACGAGTTAGGCAGCCGCGCGCGAGTTATGCAGGCGCGCACGGGATTGCTGGCAATTTTGTACGCGGCTGCACGACTCGTGCGCGGGGTGGTCGGTTGAGGATCGTGTGGCTGAGGGCGGCCGGTCAGCTGACGTGCAGTGACTCGGCTTGCTTCTTGACGCCCGCGGTCATGCCTGCGAACCCGTGCTGAAGGTGCTTGCCGAGCAGGGCAACCACCACGGGCCGTAGCCAGCCGTCGAGTTCGAAGTGGGACTCGTAGCGGGTGCGGTCGTCGCCGAGTGGGGTGAGGGTGTGCGAGCGCAGGCTGTGCAGGGTGCCGAGGGGGACCGGCTTCATCGAATAGCTCAGTTCGTGGCCCGGGGTGTGCGAGCGGATGAATTCGCGTTGGCGGCGGGGGCGCGGGCCGAGGTTGACGACCATGTCGATCGGCTCGCCGGGGACCAGTGAGCTGCGGCATTCGCTGACGAAGGGGTTCCACTCGCCGTAGCGGGGGAAGTCGGTGATCACCTGCCAGACCAGGTCGGCAGGTGCGTCGATGTCCACGGTGGCGTCGATGACAAAGGCCATGGGCAATTAGAACATGTTCTATGTGGAGCCGCGGTCAGCACGTGCCCAGCGCGGTGCCCTGGTCGGTGCCGTAGCGGTGGCCGTGACCCGCGGGCGCGTTCAGGGCGGCGAGCAGGTCGGCGGTTGTCTGCACGAAGCTGAGCACCGGAAGCCATTGGGGCCGTGGCGCGTCCAGCCGGGTGCCGGTCAGGTCGGGTGCCCGCCACAGCAGGGCGGGGGACCAGTGCACCACCGGGTCGGAGCTGTTGGCCAGCACGGTCGCGCCGGCGTGATGCACCTGACCGGCGGGCGGCCCGGCCCAGAGGGCGGCGCAGGTGCGGCGATCCTGGTCCGCGTCGTCGGCGAAGACCGAGCTGCCGCCGATCGCGCCCAGGCTCTGTCCGTAGAGGTAGAGCTCGGGCTTGTGGTCGAGGGTGCGGATCCGGTTCTCGACGGCGGTGAACAGCGCACGGGCGGAGTCGACGGCCTGATCCCGGCCGAAGACGAAGGTCACCCAGCTCGGCGCGTAGGAGTACTGCAAGCCGACCAGGCTGACGTCGCCGCCGAACCGCTGATCGAACCCACGCACAGCGTTGCTGTCGATCCACCCCGAACCGGTCGGCACCATCACCACGAGGTTCGACCGCTCGAAGGCGCCGGAGCGTTCCAGCTCCCGAACGGCCAGCGCGACCCGGGATTCCAGATCGGGCGCCGAGTCCACGCCGACGTAGACCCGGGCCGGTCCCGCACCGCTGACGAACTTGCGCCCCTCCGCGCCGAGCGAGGACCAGCTCACCGCCGACTCCGCACTGCCCGACACGGCCTCCGAGACCGGTTGCACCAGAGCCGGATCCAGCGTCGCATTGGCACCGGCATAGGTCGCCTGCCGCCACCCGACCACCGCGGGCGCGGCGACCAGGTACAGAAATCCCGACACCGCCACGGCCAGCGAAACCCCACGCGCCCAGCCCAACTTACGCAGCATCCAGCCCACCCCGCGGGTGATCCCCACGAGCACACCGACGATCAGCACCGTTTCGATCAGCCAGCGCGGCCAATAGCCGGCCCCGATCGGAGCCGTGCTCATCGCCGCCCGCACCGTGTTCTGCCAATGCCCGGCCAGCGCGGCCGCCCCGGCGATCAGCGCCGCCATCGCGCCCAGCAACGGCAGGCGAACCCGCGGCAGCCGCCGATTGATGTCGAAACCCCAGCGCCGCACCACGAATCGAACAACCCCCGCGGCCCCCAGCGCGAGCGCCACCAGCAATCCGGTCAGAATTGCCTGCGCCCCCGGTGTCCGCGGCAGCAGTCCCGGCGACAAAGACGCCAGCGTGCCGACCCCGATCGCCAGCGTCGTTCCGATGCGCGGCCGCGAGAGACGTTGCACTGCGGCCGATGCCACGACACCGAGCTGTCCCCAGCGAGTTGAGTTCTCCCGCAACGGAGTCCGTGATCGTAGATCGTCGAACCCGAACCCGCCGGCCTCGATCCGGCCTGCTCTCGGCAATGTGCTCGTCATCGCGCAACCCCCAGTACCCCAGTCGAATTCACCAGCGCCGAGCCGGCGACCGGCTGAACGCGCTTCCTGTTCCGTACCGTCAGCACCGCACCGAGCCCGGCCAGCCCCGCACCGAGCACCCCGAGCAGCTTCCAGCTGGTCGACGAATCCGCCTCGGCCACACCGAAGCCCGACTCGACGACCGGCGCCCCGTAACCCTGCCGCCGCGAATTCAGGTCGACGAACGTGCTCGCGATGGCGGCCATGGCATTGCACCGGGCCCGGGAGAACGGATCGACCCGGCTGTCGCACGATTCGTGCATGTGCCGATCGAGGGTGCTGTCCAGCGCCTGCCGCGCCCACGGTCCGAGCGGCTCGCCGCGCTGCTCGGCGTAGCGCAGCAGGTCGTAGCCCAGGTCGTGCGCCTTGCACGCGGTCTCGAACTCGACCGGCAGCGTCACCGGCGACGAGCAGTCACCCTGCGGATTCACCACCAAGCCGTCCAGGGTGCTCGGCCGGTAACCGAACTGCGCGGCGAAGTCGTCCGGGATGGCGGCCAGCGACCCGGGTCCGCCCGAGGTCAGCTCGGTGACGGCCGCGCCGGCCATGGCGCTCTCGATCGGAGCGGGCGCGCTCGCGGCCGCGGCGTGCGGCGCGGGCGCCAGGAAGACGGTGGCCGCCATGGTGGTCAGTGCCGCCGCGGTCAGCGCGGCGGCCCGCCGGGTCCCGGAACCGGTTGCGGCGGAAGCAGAAACGGAGGCGCCTGCGGCCTGTGCGGACCGCGCCGCCGCGGGTCCTGCGTTGGTCGGTGTGCTCATGATCTAGACGCTAGGAATCCGCCCCGCTCACGGGCCTCACGCCGGGGACCGGTTTCGGTGCCCACGCCGCCGGGGGAGCCCGGTCACGGCCTCGCACCTGAGTACGGGGTACGAAATCACCCAGGGGTATGACGTGGCAGCACGCTAGACTTTCTAGGGTCGTAGGTATGAAGCAGCGAAGCCGTGCCCTGAGAAAGCGGATGAACGGGCGGATGTGGTTCGACGCGTTGACGGTGACGGTCGCCCTCATCTTCTTCACGGTGGCGTGGCCGACGCTGCACCTCACCCACGTGGTGCCGGGCGCGGTGCAGCCGTTCATCGCCGCGCTCGCCGCGTTCCCGGTCCTGCTGGTGCGGATCAATCCGGCGCTCGGCTGGGCGATCTCGGCCGGTTCCGGGCTGCTGATCTCGCTGGCGATCGCGCATCAGCCGAACAACGACATGCCGATGCAGGTCGTGCACATCCTGTCGCTGTTCGTGCTGTTGCTCGCGGTTGCGGTCCGGGGAACGGTGCCGATCATCGGCGTCGCCTGGGTCGCGACCTCGCTGCTGCTGGGCACCACGATGGTGAGCGAGGGCGCGAGCTCGGTGTGGGGCTGGCCGATCGCGCTCGGCGCGGTGGTGCTGTTCGGCCTGCTGGTGCGCTGGCTGGTGCAGTCGCGCAAGCAGTTGGTGCAGCAGGAAGAGGTGACCGAGGTCGAGCGGGCCCGCCGGGCGATTCTCGAGGAGAAGGCCCGCATCGCCCGCGACCTGCACGACGTGGTCGCGCATCACATGTCGCTGGTGGTGGTGCAGGCGCAGACCGCGCCCTACCGGGTGGAGGGCGTAACCCCCGCCGCCCGTGCGGAATTCGAGTCCATCGGCGCGACCGCCCGCGAAGCGCTCAACGAGATCCGCGGCATGCTCGGCGTGCTGCGCAGCGACGGTCAAGCACCCGAGCACGCGCCGCAACCCAAGGCCGTCGACGTGCCGACCCTGTTCGAGGGCGCGCTGCGCGCGGGTGTGCGGATCGCGTGGACGATCGACGGCCAGCTGGAGACCGTGCCCGACGCCGTGGGCCTGGCGCTGTTCCGGATCACCCAGGAGTCGCTGTCGAATGCGTCACGGCACGCGCCGGAGGCGCCGATCCAGGTGCAGCTGCGGGTCGGGCCGATCGTGGAGCTCATCGTCCGCAACGACGCCACCGCCACGGTCGCGCGTCCGGTCGGCAACGGCGGGCACGGCATCGCGGGCATGCAGGCCAGGGCGCTGGCCGTCGGCGGCGATCTGACCGCGGGCCCGAGCGCCGACGGCGGCTTCGAGGTGCACGCGCGGATTCCGCTGAGCCAGTCGATGACGCTTGACCCGGCGCTGCTGGGTCAAGCCGGTAACTGAGCCGTCTCGCTGATCCGGCGCATGCCCCCTTAGGGTAGGTCCGTGGCAATAACCGTGTTGATCGCTGATGACCAGGCGATGGTGCGGCAGGGCTTCGGCGCCCTGCTCGCCGCCCAGCCCGACATCAGCGTGGTGGGGGACGCGCCGGACGGCAAGGCCGCGGTGGCCGAGGCCAAGCGGCTGCGTCCGGACGTGGTCCTGATGGACGTGCGGATGCCGGAGATGAACGGACTCGACGCGGCGCGGCTCATCCTGGCCGCCGGGTTCGACCCGCCGGTGCGGGTGCTCATGCTCACCACGTTCGACATCGACGATTACGTGTACGAGGCGCTGAGCCTGGGCGCGAGCGGCTTCCTGCTCAAGGACGCGCCCGCCGAGGAACTGGTGCGCGCGGTCCGCGTGGTCGCCGACGGGCAGGCCCTGCTCGCCCCGACGGTCACCCGGCGGCTCATCGCCGACGTCACCCGCCGCCGCTCCGCCGCCCGGGCCAAGCCCGCGCCCGCGCTGGCCACGCTGACGCCGCGCGAGCGCGAGGTGCTGGAGCTGATCGCGAAGGGCATGTCCAACACCGAGATCGCGGAATCGCTGTTCGTCGCCGAGCAGACCGTGAAAACGCATGTCTCCAAGGTCTTTTCGAAGCTGAATCTGCGGGACCGCGCGCAGGCCGTGGTGCTGGCCTACGAATCCGGGCTGGTCACGCCGGGCTGAAATCCGGTCAGTGCGTGCAGGTTCCGCCGCGCAGCTCGCCGAGGTGGCGGCCGAGCAGCACGGACATCCGGGTCAGGATGGCGGTGGCGTCGTCGTAGGTGCCCGAATCGGCCTGCGCCGCAAGGGCCACGGCGACCATCCCGGACTGGGTCGGCACCACGCCGAACTGGCGGACCGTGTAGATGCCGGTGTCGTCGTCCGGTCCCCAGCCGCCCTTGAACGCGGAGCCCGCCAACGTGCCCAGGCCCCAGGACTGATCGGGCGTGATCTCCGACATCAGCTCGGTCACCTTGAAAGTCTGTGGCAGGCAAGGCAGCCGGGAGGCGAAGCGCACCTGGTTGGCCAGCGTCCATTCGGTCTGCCCGAAAGCCGTGTAGTCCAACTTGGTTCGCGGCCCGGCCACACCCGTGGTGGAGTCGCCGCCCTCGTCGAGCACGTCCTGCACCGCCTGCGCGGCCTCCAGGCCGTCGCCGAGCGACTGCCAGAGTTCTTCGGCCGCATCGTTGTCCGAGACCGTGATCGCGGCCTCGGCGTCCTCGAAGATGCTGGTGTCCGGATCGTGCCGCAGCGCCGCGATGGCCAGCGGGACCTTGATCGTGGACCAGGCGATGCCGCTGGTCCAATCGCCGAAGATGGTCATCCGGCCGCCGCCGACCGGCATGATCGCCAGGCCGACCTGGCCGGCCAGGGTCGGTTGCAGCTGGGTGAAGTCGGCGGCCAGCGAGTCGGGGATGGACACCGACAGGCCGGGCCGGAACGATCCGGCGGTGTCGACGATGACCGCGGGCCGATCGGACTTGTCGTGGTCACCGGGGAGCAGGGCGCACGAGGTCAGGCCGAGCAATGCGACCAGGGCCGTGCCGCGCAGCACACCGCGCAACCCAGATCCTGTTCCCGTCGACTTCACCACGCGTCCTCCCCACCACCATTGTGCGTGTCATCGCTGTCAGTCGGCGGTGCAAAATTTAGCTCATCGGGTCGACCCGATCGGCAACCGGGCGTAAGACGATTATGAACACGCCGTGCTTCGTTGACGTGACCATGATGTCTCCTCCATAGTTTCACCGATCTTCCCTGAGAATTCGAAACCGCGTGGCCACGGGGTTACCGGCTATGCTCCAAGCTCTGTATGACGCGCTCGGACGTGACATCCGGGGGCCGCGGTTGACCTGAAGGGAATGTGTTGCTGACCAGCGGTGCGGTTTTCGCCGGATTCACCATCGAGAAGCTGCTCGGTCAGGGTGGCATGGGTTCGGTCTATCTGGCGCGACATCCCAGGCTGCCCCGGCAGACCGCGCTGAAGCTGCTCAACCGCGAGCTGTTCACCGATACCGAGGTGCGGGCGCGGTTCGAGCGGGAGGCCGATCTGGCCGCGCAACTCGATCACCCGAACATCGTCGCGGTCTACGACCGCGGCACCGAGGACGACCAGCTGTGGATCTCCATGCAGTACGTCGACGGGGTGGACGCGGCCACGGTGAACCCGCACAACCTGCCGCCGGAGCGCGCGGTGCAGATCATCGAAGGCGTCGCCGGGGCACTGGATTACGCGCACGGCATGGGCGTGCTGCACCGGGATGTGAAGCCCGCCAACATCATGCTGGCCCGGTCCAGCGGCGGGCACAAGGAGCGGGTGTTCCTCACCGACTTCGGCATCGCCCGGCTGCGTGAGGATTCCACGCACCTGACCCAGACCGGCATGTTCACCGCGACGCTGGCCTATGCCTCGCCGGAGCAGATGACCGGCGCGCATCTGGATCACCGGTCCGACCAGTACTCGCTGGCGTGCGCGCTGTATTGGCTGCTGACCGGGATCGCGCCGTTCGACGCGCCCGCCCCGGCCGACATCATCCGCGGGCACTTACAGTTGCCGCCGCCGTCGGCGGCGGCTCGTCGAGCGGGTCTGCCGCCCGCATTGGACCTGGTCATCTCGGTGGCGATGGCGAAACGGCCGGACCAGCGGTTCGAGACCTGCCTCGACTTCGCCGCTGCCGCCCGGCAAGCGCTTTCCGGCACCGCGCCGTCGCTGCCCGCGCCGCCGTACACCGCGCCGCCCGCCCCGACCGTGCTCGCGCAGCCGCCGAGTCAGGCGCAGTATCCGGCGTCGCCGCCCTCGTACGCCACGGCCGCCCCGACCTACGTGCCGACGCAGTACCCGTCGAACCAGGTTGCCGGACAGCAGTTCCCGGCCTATTCGGCGCCACCGCAGAATTCCGTTGCCGGCCAGTCGTTCCCGCAGGGCAACGGCGGATACCCGCCCAATTCCGGTGCCGTCCAGGCCTTCCCGCCGATGGGTTACGGCCCGGCGAATCCGGGTTACCCGCCGCAGGCCCGCCGCTCGAACACCGGCCTGATCGTGGTGATCGTGCTTATTGTCGTGGTCGTGCTGGTCGTGGCCGGCGTCGTGATCGCGAATCTGAACAAGTCGGATCCGTCGTCCCCGCTCGACTTCGGCAAGACTCCGGCCTCGGATACCGCCGCGGACCCGACGACCGTGGCCAAGGCCTTCCCGAAGATCCTGCCGCAGGGCGTGGACACCCAGTTCGGCATCGGCAGCGGCAAGGGCTATCACGACAAGACCTGCTTCCTGGACACCGCCAAGGCGGGCGACAAGGTCTCCAGCGACGACGACGTGCCCGACTTCCCGAAGTGGGCGACCGGCTGGAACTGCTGGGGCGTGCCGATCAACGAACCCGACTACATCGTGGTCGCGTTCAAGACGCCGGACGACGCCAAGGCGGCCGTGCGCGACCTGCCGTCCAACACCAAGTCGACCGAACGCAACGGCGGCAAGTCCTACACCACCTACCGGTGGCAGAAGTCCGGCAGCGGCTTCCCGGATGGGTTCCTCGTGGTCAGTTTCGAAGCCGATCCGGCGCGGTCGAGCTACCTGCTGTTCGCCAAGGTGACGCTCACCGACAGCCAACCGGACTCCGGCTTCGGCCTGACCCAGTCGAAGTTCAAGGGGTGGTTCGCCGACTTGCCGCTGTAGCCGACGGGATTCAGTCGACCGCCAGCGCCTCCACGATCGGCATTCGAGCCGCCCGCAGCGCCGGCGGGATCGAGCCGAGCAAGGCGAGCGCGAGCGCCGCGGTTCCGTAGACCAGCAGCATCGGGCTCGGCCGGTAGACGATGTCGATGGTGAGCGCGTGCGCCATGGCGACGGTGGCCAGGTACTGCACGGCGATGCCGACCACGAGACCCAGTGCCGCGCCGACCAATCCGATCCCGGCCGCCTCGGCGAGCACCGAGCGCATCAGGAATTTGCGGTTGGTGCCCATGGCGCGCAGCACGCCGAGTTCGCGGCGGCGTTCGAGCACCGACAGCATCAACGTGTTCAACAGGGCCACCGTGGCCACCAGCACGACGATCCACAGGATGGCGTTGCTCATCGCCGAGCCCTGCCGAATGCTGGCCGCCGCCGCGGTGACCGCGTTCGCGCCGGTGTCCACGTGGATGTCCGGCGGAACCAGCTGCCGGATTGCCGCCTGCCCGGCCGCTCGATCCGCGCCCGGCGCGAAGTTGACGGTGACGATGGTCTCGCCGGGGCGCTGGTACCAGTTGCGCAGCAGCTCGAGGTCCATCATGACCACGCCGGAGACCGCCGAGAAGTACGGAATCACCTGCCGCACAGTCACGGTGTGCTCGCCGGTCGGCGTCGGCAGGGTCAGCTGGGCGCCGACGCCGACGCCGAGTGATTTCGCGACGTCACGCGAGATCGCCACACCCTGACCGGCGGATACTTGCGCGGCGACCGCGTCGTCCAGCATCCACATCTGGGTGTCGCGCGCGCTGGGCGGAAAGCCTTGCAGCATCACCCGGCCGGTGCCGAGGGTCGCGAACGCCATCTGCGCCGGGCTCACCACCTCGACGCCGGGGACCGCGGCGATCCGGTCCACCAGCCCGGCGGGCAGCAGCGGACCGGTCGGGAACTCCGCCAGCGAAGCCGGACTGATGTACAGATCGTTTTTAGCCAGGCCGTCGAATACCGCAGTGGCGGAATCGATCATGTTCTTCGACGCGCCGCTCATGGCGACCGTGGCGGCCACGCCGATCAGCACCGTCATCGCGGTCGCCCATACCCGCCGCGGCGCCCGCTCCAGCGTGGTCGCGCCGAGCGCACCGGGCGCACCGAAGGCGCGCGCGGTCGCCGCGGCGGCCCTGACCAGCGGCCCGGTCGCGGCGAAACAGAGCGTGACGGACGCGGCGAACGCGGTCGAGATGGCGGCGAGCGAATAGCGGCCCAGGTCCAGTTCGGCGATCACCACCGCCAGGCCGGCCAGACCGAGGCCGGCCACGATCGCCGCCCACCGCAGCAGCGGACTGGTCGCGTCGCTGCGGCCGACGCCCACCGGCAGCAGAGCCTCGATGGGTTCCACCTTGTACACCTGGCGCGCGGCCAGCCCGGCCGCGATCACGCTGGCCAGCACGCACGCGCCGACGGCGACCGGGATCGCGTAGCCGGGCACCAGGTATTCGGTGCGCGCCTCCACCGACGACATGATGGCGGCGGGCAGCTGCCCGATCGCCATGCGCCCCATGAGGATTCCGAGCAGCGCGCCGACCCCGCCGCCCAGCCCGCCGAGCAGCGCCGCCTCGGCGAGCAGATCGCGCACCATCGGCCCGCGCTTGCCGCCGATCGCGCGCAGCAGCGACAGCATCGGCCTGCGCTGGGCGATCGCCATGCTCATCGCGTTGTAGATGAGGAACGCCGAAACGATCAGTGCCGCAGCAGAAGCCATCATGGTCGAATACCGCACCAGCTGCACCGCGCCGCCCGCCTGCGCGGTGCGCAGGCTCGGGTCGGCGACCACCGCGCGACCGTCGACGACCTTCGTGAGCTCGGTGCGCAACGTGTCCACCGAGGTGCCAGGCGTGGGAATGACCTGAATCGAGTCCAGCCGCCCGACCCGACCGGTCACCTTCTGCGCGAGCCCGAGCGGCGCTGCGACGAGATGGCCGCCGTTGAGTTGCTTCGACGTCGCCGGGTCGAGAACGCCTGCCACGGTGACGGTTCCGGAGCCGAGGGTGAACTGCTCGCCCTCCGCGTGGCCCATCCCGGCCGCGACCAGCACCCCGTTCGGCACCGCGATCAACTTGCCGACCTGCGCGGTCATCGGCCCGGCCAGCTCACCGCCCAGCGCGCCGATGGTCTGATCCGCCCCGATCAGCAGCGCCCGATCGGATCCGCTGCCGATCTGCGCCCGCAGCATCGGCACCGCCTTGTCGACCCCGGGCGCGCCCGCGATCCGTTGCAGCAGTTGCTGATCGAAGCCCGCGTCGGTGACTCCGGTGACCTCCAGCGCGGCCCGGCCGCCGAGGCTGTGCGTGAGCCGGTCCACCGATCCGGTGACCGAACCGGAGATGCTCAGCACCGCGACCAGGAGTCCCGCCGACACCCCCATCACCACCAGCGACATCAGGGTCCGCCCGCGGTGCCCGAGGAGTTCGCCGATATTGAACAGCCGCAACCGATCCCATGCGGCGGCGATCACGCGGTGACCGACCGCTCGGCGGGGTCGTTCGCGCCGATCCGCCCGTCGCGCAACGTGATCACCCGGTCGCAGTAGGCCACCGCGCCCATGTCGTGGGTCACCATCACCACCGAATTGCCGGAACCGGCGATCTCGCCGAGCAATTCGAGGATGGACGCACCGGTCTTGGAATCCAGGTTCCCGGTCGGCTCGTCGGCCAGGATCAGCGGCGGATCCATGATCATCGCCCGGGCCACCGCGACCCGCTGCATCTGACCGCCGGACAACTCGGCGGGCCGGTGCCCGGCCCGGTCACTCAACCCGACCAGGTCGAGCAGCTCCAGCGCGCGCGGCTTGGCCTTGCGTAACCCGGTGCCGTCCAGCAACTTCGGGATCGCCACGTTCTCCCACGCGGTCAGCGTGGGCAGCAGATTGAAGAACTGGAAGATGAAACCGACCCGGTGCCTGCGGAATTCGGACTGGCGCTCGTCGTCGAGTGACCCGATCTCCGCGCCCTGGAACCGGATCGAGCCCGCGTCCGGCGTGTCCAGTGCGCCGAGCAGGTGCAGCAGCGTGCTCTTGCCGGAACCGGACGGTCCGATGATCGAGGTGAATTCGCCCGGTTCGATGCGCAGGCTGATCCCGTCGAGCGCGCGCACCGTCTGCCCGCCCACTCGATATTCCTTGGTGACCCCGGACAATTCGAGCATCGCCGGCTCCGGCATCGGTGCCCCACCCTCCGTTCGGTCGGTCAGCAGTTCCGTGTCGCGCACTACCGCGCCATGACTTCCGGCGCGTGGTGGCGGCGACGATACTGGGCATCGAGCACGGCGCGCAGCACCGGTTGCTCGGCGGCCAGCTCGAGGTAGGCCTCGAGCGCCGACTGTCCCTGGGCCGTCGCCTGATCCAGCTTCGCGTCGAGGTGGATGTTCCAGCGATAACGCAGCGCGAGCAGCAACCCGTCCGCATCGCCGAACAACCGCTGCAGCTCCGGGATTCCGGTGAACAACCGGGGATCGGCCGGATCGACGGCGGCGCGGGCTAGTACGGCGTGCACGATTTCGGTGCGGGCATGCTGATCTTTCCAGGACATGAGCCTCGCCTTTCCGTGTGACGCTGTGTCTCACGTTACGGACGAACGGGTCCGGTTGTCTTCGTGCCAGGGACCCGAATCCGTCTCCGCCCACGGTAGGAGAACCGACCCGCTCCTGGAACGATGTACGGGCCGCGACCGGCGGTTAGCCTTAGCCCATGGGTGTGATCGGCGTCTCCGCCCCGGCGCACGGGCCGAGGCCGATGACCCGCGCGTACCGGAGGTCGGTCGAGGGGCTGCGGCGCACCGGCGGCCGGATCGCCGACTTCGCCAGACAGCCGGTGGCCGCGTTCCTGCGCCGGGTCGAGGAACTGCCGTTCGACTATCCGCCGTCGGTCATCATCGCCGTCGATGTGGCGCTGATGCTGGTCGCGGTCGCCTCGGCGGTCCAGCGGCACAGCTACTTTCCGACCGCGCTTCCGATTCTGGCGGTGCTGCTGACCACGGCGTTCGGTCCGATGTACGCGTTGCTCGGGGTGGTGCCGCGGCCCGCGACGCTCGGTCTGTTCGCGATGGCGGCCGAGGCATTGTTCCTGGTCCAGCCGGTTTCACCGGATCTCGCGCCGTTCGTGCTGGTCGCCGCGGCGGGCGAGGTGTCGGCGATCGCGGGGATGCGGGTCAGCGTGCCGACCACCGTCGCGATGATGGTCGAACTGGTCTTGTTCGACATGTACGGCAATCTGTCCCAGGGCCTGCCGACCTATCTGGTCAGCATCGCGTTCGGCTGGATGGCCGGGGTGCTGCTGCAATATCAGCGCCGATTCCTCTACCAGGAACGCGGTTATCAGGACATTCGCGCGGCGCAGGCGGCCGACGAGGAGCGCCGCCGGATCGCCCGCGAGGTACACGACGTGATCGCGCACTCGCTCAGCATCACGCTGCTGCATCTCACCGCGGCGCGGCACGCGTTGCAGACCGATCGCGAGGTCGACGAGGCGGTGGACTCGCTGACCGAGGCCGAGCAGCTGGGCCGGCAAGCGATGGCCGACATCCGGCGCACCGTCGGGCTGCTCGACGCCCGACCGTCGAAGCACGTGCCGGAACCGGGCGTGGACGACCTCGAGAGCCTGGTCGGCGAGTTCGCCAGGGCCGGGCTCGATGTGCGCTACCTGTGCGCCGAAGATCTGCGCGCGGTCTCGCCGGCCGTCGGGCTCGCGCTGTATCGGATCGGGCAGGAGTCGCTGGCCAATGTGGTCAAGCACGCGCCGGGTGCGTCCGCGCTGGTTCAGGTCGCGGTGGACGCCACGGCGGCGATATTGACCGTGGACAACACGTTGCCCGCCGGGCTGCCGGCGCAGCGCGGCGGGGGAATGGGTGTGTCGGGGATGGTGCAGCGGGCCGAACTGCTCGGCGGGCGGATGGTCGCGGGCCCGTACGACGACGGCTGGTCGGTCCGGGTGGCCATTCCGCTCGCGCCGGTGCGGGCCGGATTCGTGTGCACGTCCTGGGCCGGTGGTCCGTCGGCGATACGGGAGGCGCAATGAGACACCACAGCGAGCCAGGAGCGGCGCTGTGACGGCGGCAGCGCCCGCAGGTGCCGAGGATGCGGTCACCGTGCTGGTGGTGGACGACCAGGAGTTGGTGCGCGGCGGACTGCGCCGCATCCTGCGCCGCCGCGACGGGTTCGTGGTCAGCGAATGCGCCGACGGTGACGAGGTGCTCGCCGCAGTGGCGGCCGAGCGGCCCGACGTGGTGCTGATGGATCTGCGGATGAAACGGGTCGGCGGCATCGACGCCACCCGCATCCTGCGTTCGCGCGCGGGCGCACCGCCGGTGCTGGTGCTGACCACCTTCGACGACGATCAGCTGCTCTCCGGCGCGCTGCGCGCGGGCGCGGCCGGGTTCATCCTCAAGGATTCGCCCGCCGAGGACCTGATCCGCGCGGTGCGGATGGTCGCGGGCGGCGGCGCCTGGCTCGACCCGTCGGTCACCGAACGCGTGCTGTCCGCCTACCGGACCGTCCGGCCGAGCCCGACCCGCACCAGCGCGCGGCTGTCGGACCTGACCGCGCGCGAGTACGAGGTGCTCGAATTGATCGGACGCGGCCGGGTGAACGCGGAGATCGCCCGCGAACTCGGTATTTCCGAAGTCACGGTGAAAAGCCATGTCGGACACATATTCGGCAAGCTCGAGCTGCGGGATCGGGCCGCCGCGATCGTCTTTGCGTTTGACCACGGGGTGGTGGCACCCGGAGAATCCACTCTTTGACGGGCAGGCGTCGCGAGAGTTATGCGTGCACTCCTGGCCCGGGATGTGGAGGATTGACGGGGTGGAGGCACCTGGGCCGAGAACCGGTACACGGTTCGGGCCGTACGAATTGCGATCGCTGCTGGGCAAGGGGGGCATGGGCGAGGTCTATGAGGCCTATGACACGGTGAAGGACCGGGTGGTGGCGGTCAAGCTGCTGCACGAGGAACTCGCCGGCGACCCCGCCTATCAGGTCCGGTTCCGGCGCGAATCGCAAGCGGCCGCGCGGGTTGCCGAACCGCACATCGTCCCGATCCACGACTGGGGCGTCATCGACGGCGTGTTGTTCATCGACATGCAGCTGGTGCCCGGCGTCGACCTGCGCACGCTGCTGCGCACAGCGGGACCGCTGAGCCCGGTTCGCGCGGTGAACATCATCGAGCAGATCGCCACCGCGCTGGACGCCGCGCACGCCGGCGGGCTGGTGCATCGCGACGTGAAACCGGCGAACATCCTGGTCACGGCCGCGGATTACGCCTACCTCGCCGACTTCGGCATCGCGCACACCGAGGGCGACAGCGCCGTCACGGTGGTCGGCATGGCCGTCGGCTCCTACATCTATATGGCGCCGGAACGATTCGACGTCGCCCAGGTCACCGGCCGGGCGGACATCTATTCGCTGTCCTGCGTGCTGCACGAGTGCCTGACCGGCGCGTCGCCGTTCCCGGCGGCCAGCATGAATGTGCTGATCCGGTCGCATCTTTCCGAGACGCCGCCGCGGCCGAGCGCCCAGCAGGCGGGCATCCCGGCCGGGCTGGACGCGGTGATCAGCCGCGGCATGGCCAAGGATCCGGCCGATCGATGGCCGACCGCCACCGCGATGGCGTTGGCCGCGCGGGCCGCGCTGTCGAGTGCGCCGCCGACGGGTACGGCCGAGCTGCCTACGACAGACGCAGCCGCGGACGCACCCGCGCCGAACATTCCGCCGCCGACCGGGCCGATGCTGGTGGTTCGCGCGCCGGGGGCGGTGCCGCCGGAGTCGACGGGGGAGATCTCCGCCGTGATCCTGCCGGGCGCGCCGACCGTGGTGCGGCCGACGGAGATCCAGTTCACCACGTTGTCGGAGCCGCAGGAGCCCGCGCCGCCGTTCGGTCCGCCCGCCCGATGGACGCCGGAACAGGGGCTGCCGCCGGTGCGGCCGTTCCCGGACGCGCATCTGTACGCGGAACAGTCCGGCGGGCAGGCGTATTCGGCGCAATCCGATGAGCCGCCGTACCCGGATCGGCCGGTCGGCCAGCCCTACCCGGACCCGGTCAGAGGACAGCCGTTCTCGGACCAGCGCGGCGGTCAGCCGTACCCGGATCAGCCCGGCGAGCGGTACCCCGATCAGCCTGGCGGTCAGCGGTATCCAGAGGTGGACAAACCGTTCTCGGCGCAGTCCGGTGGCTCGTCATACCCGGATCCGCGCGGGGGACGCCCGTACCCGGACGAGCCTGGCGGACCGTCGTATTCGGATCAGCCGGGCGGACCGTACCCGGATCCGCGTGGGGGACAGCCGTATTCGGATCGGTCGGGCGCACCGCACCCGGATCCGAGCGGGAGGCAGCCGTATTCGGATCGGCCAGGCGGACCGTACCCGGATCCACTTGGCGGGAAGCCATATTCGGATGAGCCCGAGCCGCCGTACCCGGGACGCCCTGGGGCGCAGGCCTATTCGGACCAGCCCACCGCATATATCGAACACCCCGGCGCGCAGGCCTATTCGCAGAGCGAGCCCTACGCGGGCGGGCAAGCGTATTCCGATCCGCAGCAGTACGAGACGACGCGATTCCCGGATCAGCCAGGTTTCCCGCCGCCCGCCGACGACTATCCGCCGGATCACTCGGCCACTCAGGCCTATTCGGCTCCGGGTGGTTACTCCGCGCCGGAGGCGTATTCCGAGCCGGACGAGTATTACGGCGCCGGTGGATATTCCGCCCACGGCAGCCACTCGCGCCCCGACCATCCGGCGCAGAGCAACTACGCGGCGCAGAGTGAATACGCGGAGCCGGGCTACGCGGACGACTACGACGACTATGGCCCGGAAGAGGATTCGTACGCCGCGACCGGCAAGCGCCGCTCCGTGGTGCTGCCGATCCTGATCGGCGTGGTGGTGATCGTGGTGATCGCCGTCGTCGGCGCGATCGGCTGGCAGGTGTTCACCTCCCGCAACGTCGCGCAACCGACCGACCAGCAAGCCGGTGCGCCGGTGCCCACCGCGAGCGCGCAGCCCCCGGCGCCGGGCAGTTCGTCGGCCCCGCCGGTCGCGTCCACGCCGGCCAAGCCGACCACGGTCACCCTGCCCGCCGGTGCCAAGCCATGCACGCAGGGCGGCTCCGCTACGGGCTCGTTCAGCAAGTCCGCCACCGGATCCGCCGCGACGACCTGTGCGTTCGCCGAGGAAGTCCGGCGCGCGTACGCCGAATCGAATACCGCGAACACGGTGTCGCGGGAGGCGCCACGCTCGATCGTGGCGACCAGTCCGGTCACCGGCCGGACCTACACGATGAATTGCCTCAGCGAAGGCCAGCTCGTCACGTGCAGTGGCGGCGAAAATGCGGTGGTGTATGTATATTGATCGACCCCGGGTGGCTCGTGTGCGAAAAGCATTGGGCTGCGCGGTATTAGCTGTATTCCTGGTGGCCGGATGCGGATCCGGCGGCGACGGTTCGGACGCGCAGGAGACGAGCATTACCGCGGCCGCGTCGCATGCGGACCAAAAAGGCTTGTCCATCACGGTTCCCGGCACGCTCGCCGCAGGCGTCGCCGAGCTTCAGGCGAGTACCCGCGGACATCTCGGCCTGGCGATCATGCCGGTCGGCGGCGACCAGGTGGTCAGCTTCGGCGACTGGACCACCGGTCCCGCCTGGTCGACTATGAAGGTGCCGTTGACGATTGCCGCGCTGCGGCTCTCCGGCGGCAGCCCGAGCTATGCCGCGTCGGCCGCGATCACCGCGTCCGACAACGCCGCCGCCGACACGCTGTGGCAATCGCTGGGCACCAATCAGGAAGCGGCGCAGGCGGTCCAGTCGGTACTGCGGGAGGGCGGCGACGCCAAGACCACGGTGCCCGCCACCCGGTCCAGGCCGGAGAACTCGGCCTTCGGTCAGGCGGATTGGTCACTCGCCGACCAGGTCCGGTTCGCCTCGCGACTGCCCTGCCTGCCGCAGTCCGCGCCGGTGATCAACCTGATGGAACAGATCCAGGCGGCTCAGCGCTGGGGTCTGGGCGCGTTCAACGGCGCCGAGTTCAAGGGTGGCTGGGGTCCGGACGCCTCGGGCGCGTACCTGGTCCGGCAGTTCGGGCTGATCTCGACCCCGAGCGGACAGCTCGCCGTCGCGTTCGCCGCGCAACCGGATTCCGGCGCGTTCTCCGACGGGATGACCATGCTGGACAAGCTCTCCACGGTTATCTCCCAGCACCTCAACGAGCTGGCCGGCGGTCGCTGCGCCGCCTGATCCGCCGAACTTGACCGGGTAACGGGTACCCCTGAGAATCCCGACGTACGGAAGTAGGCCGCAGGGCCGATGGTGCGCCGGGTCGCGCACGTGAGTGGAGGTGACGGGGTGGACGGACCGCGGACGAGGATCGGGACTCGATTCGGTCCTTACGAGCTGCGCTCGCTGCTGGGCCGCGGTGGCATGGGCGAGGTCTACGAGGCCTACGACACGGTGAAGGACCGGGTCGTCGCGGTCAAACTGCTGCCGACCGCGCTCGCCAAAGACCCGATGTACCAGCAGCGATTCCGCCGCGAATCGCAGGCGGCCGCGCGGGTAGGCGAACCGCACGTCATCCCGATCCACGACTGGGGCGAGATCGACGGCGTGCTCTACATCGACATGCGCCTGGTCCGCGGCCACGATCTGCGCTCGGTGCTGCGCGGCGAGGGACCGCTGACCCCGGCCCGCGCGATCGGCATCATCGAGCAGATCGGCGCCGCGCTGGACGCCGCGCACGCGGAGGGACTGGTGCACCGCGACGTCAAGCCCGCCAACATCCTCGTCACCGCCTCGGACTTCGCCTACCTGGCCGACTTCGGCATCGCCAGGTCGGCCAAGGATCCCGACATGACCGGCACCGGCGCCGCCGCGGTCGGCTCCTACAGCTACATCGCGCCGGAACGCTTCGAGAACGGACCGATCACCGGCACCGCCGACGTCTACTCGCTCGCCTGCGTCCTGTTCGAATGCCTCACCGGCACACAGCCTTTCCAGGCCAACGAGATGAGTGTGCTGATCCGCTCGCATCTTTCGATGCCGCCACCGCGGCCGAGCACCGTCCGGCCCGGCATTCCGGCGGCATTGGACGAGGTGGTCGCGCGCGGCATGGCCAAGCGGCCGACCGATCGTTACTCGACCGCGGGCGGGCTGGCATCGGCGGCGAAGTCGGCGCTGACCGGACGCGCGGTCGTCGCGGTGACCGAGTTGCCCACCGACCGAATGGGATTGGTGCGGCCGAAGGCGCCGCCCACGGTGGAGTTCCCGAATGTCGGATCGCGGCCGGCCATCGCGAATTCCCTTCCGACCGACTCGATTCCACGGCCGCTCTCGCCGAGTCAACCAGGGGCCAACCGGATCGTGCGACCGCCGGAACCGAGGCGTGGCGAGGTTGTTCGACGGGAACCGCATCGAGTCCAGGAAGCGAACCAGGGTCGCCCGGACACCGGCCCCAAACCGGCCGTAGCAGCACCGGCCGGAGCTGACGAGCCGGAGACGCCGAGTCCGGCGAAAAGCCGGTCCGGGGGCAAGTGGTTCAAGGTGGCCGGCGCGCTGCTCGTCGTGCTCGCGCTCGCCGGCGCCATCGGCTGGCTGAAGCGCGACGCGATCTTCCCCGGCCCGGCCGTCCCGACCCTCGCGCCGGTGCCGGACAACGCCAAGGGATGTGCGACCAAATATCCACCCGCGGGCCGCTTCACCTACTCCGCCATCGGCAACGTGTTCACCACCTGCGACTTCGCCGAGGAGCTCCGTAAGGCCTACAGCGAGGGCTCCGACGCCGACGGCACCCGGCAGGTCATCGCGTTCAGCCCGGCGACCCAGCAGAACTACACCATGGAATGCGTCACCCGGGACGGTCTGGTCACCTGCAACGGCGGCGAGCGCGCGATTGTGTACATCTACTGATGGCCGATTACTCAGGCTTCGCGGGGGTCGTCCTGCCGAGCGGGGCCCGGCGGGGCAAGATAGCGGCCATGCGCATCGGAGTCTTGACCGGAGGCGGAGACTGCCCTGGACTGAACGCGGTCATCCGTGCTGTCGTTCGCACCGCGAACGGCCGTTACGGCGACGCGATCGTCGGGTTCGAGGACGGTTGGCGCGGGTTATTGGAGGATCGAAAGATCCAGATCCACAATGACGACCGCACCGACCGGCTGCTCACCAAGGGCGGCACCATCCTCGGCACCGCCCGGACCAACCCGGACGTGCTGCGCGCCGGGCTCGGCCGGATCAAACGGACCCTGGACGACAACGGCATCGACGCGCTCATCCCGATCGGCGGCGAGGGCACACTCACCGCGGCCAGCTGGCTGTCCGACGAGGGCGTGCCGGTGGTCGGCGTGCCGAAGACCATCGACAACGACATCGACTGCACCGACGTCACTTTCGGCCACGACACCGCGTTGAGCATCGCCAGCGAGGCGATCGACCGGCTGCACACCACCGCGGAATCGCACCAGCGCGTGATGCTGGTCGAGGTGATGGGACGGCACGCGGGCTGGATCGCGGTGAACGCGGGCATGGCGGCCGGCGCGCACCTGACCCTGGTGCCCGAGGTGCCGTTCGACGTAGACGAGGTGTGCGCGATGATCAAGCGCCGCTTCCAGCGCGGCGACAAGCACTTCATCTGCGTGGTCGCCGAGGGTTCGCATCCGGCGGAGGAATCCGATTTCGCGTTGCGCGAGGGCGGGATCGACGAATTCGGTCACGAGCGATTCACCGGCGTCGCCCAGCAGCTCGGTGCGGAGATCGAACGCCGCATCGGCAAAGAGGTCCGTACCACTGTGCTCGGCCACGTGCAGCGCGGCGGCAGCCCGACCCCGTACGACCGCGTGCTGGCCACCCGATTCGGCCTGCACGCCGCCGAAGCGGTGCATGCCGGGCAATTCGGCCAGATGGTCGCGTTGCACGGCAGCAATATCGACCTGGTCCCGCTGGCCGAGGCCACCAAGCAGCTCAAGCGGGTGCCGGACGAGCGCTACCGCGAGGCCGAGGCATTCTTCGGCTGATCGCCGAATTGGCCAGGGCCACAGCCGATCAGCGCAGCCCCGGCGGTGCGATCGTGGCCGCCGGGTTACGCTGGCGGTCATGGCCGACTTACACGTGAACGACCTGCCGCACGCCGACGTCGTCGTGCTCCGCCGTCGGGCCCGCGCCGCCGGACTCCCGCTGCTCGGCTACGTGCGCGAGGAACTGATCGCGCTGGCCCGCCGGCGCAGCGCCGACGACACGATCGTGGAATTCCTGGAGTCCGAAGGCCGCGAACTGATCCCGGAGATCGACGCGGCCGCCGTCGCCCTGTTCGACATCTACGATCTGCCCGCCGACGCCCTCGCCGTCTTCGGCCGCCGCGCCTACGCCGCCGGCCAACCGCTGAGCGACTACGTCCGCCAGGCCCTGATCACCTCCGCGCGCCGCAGCACCTTCGACGACGTCATGCTCGAATTCCGCGAGGCGCAAGACCGCGATCCGAGCTTGAACATCGACCTGGAATCCGTCGCCGCCTCGGTCCGGTACGCACGGGGCGAATGACCGATTCCGGGCGAGCCCACTAGCCGGGGACTCGCCGCGCACGGACCGGTCGGCCAGCAGGGGAGCATCGTTGATATCGCCGATCTCCGATGCCGTCGGCTGGACGGTGATCGGCTACACCGCCCTGATCGGGGTCGGCCGGCTGCTCTTCACCAGGGAAACGACCTTCGATCAGCTGGCCAATCGGATGCTGCTGTGGTTTCTGATCTGCCTGGTGCTGTATCGGTGCACGCCGATCGCGAGCGTGCGCAGCGTGACGAATCAGCTTGCGCTGGGCTGCATCGCGATGATCGTCATGTACCTCTACGGTCTGGTCCGGCTGTGGGAGGACGGCACCGAATCGGCGGCGACCTGGCGCCGCCAGCGGATCTACTGTGCGGTCGCCGTGCTCTCGACGGTGGTGATCATGCTCGCCGGTCCGTTCGCCGGGAGTGCCGGGCGGCTGGTCGAGCACAACCTGAATTGGGGCGGGCTGGTTTTCTGGACCGCGAACAGTCTGCCGTTGGTCGCCTCCATGCTGGTGTTCACCCGGTTGTGCGTTCACGAGCTGCGCGCGGCGAACCACCGGCCGCTGATCCGGGCGCTGTGTGTGCTGATGCTGCTGTCCGTCGTGCCCTTCTATGCCGATGTCGCGCTCGTCACGGGCGAGGTGTTCGGGGGATGGCAGCTGCGCTATCCGCATCTCGTGCGGGTTGAAATGGCCTGCACCAGTATCGGTTTCTTCGCCACCACGCTCGTCGCGGCGCCGGTGGTCGGGCACTTGCTCGAGCACGCCGGACTGGATCGGGACGGACGAGTCTGCCGCCGGTTGCGACCACTGTGGCGCGACGTCACCGCGGCCGTTCCGGAGATCGTGATGTCTCCCGGTGACCGGCCGGCTCGGCGCGACACGACCGCCCGCCTGCTGCGGATGACCGTCGAGATCCGGGACGCGCTACTGCATCTCGGTCCCTACCTGGCCGCCGTGCCTGCCCGCACCGAGTGGCCGACAGGGCATCCGGACGGATCCGAGGCCCAGCTGCGGGACTACGCGTGCCGCCTGGCCGAGGCCGCCCGATCGAGACGGGCGGGCGTCTTGCCGCTCAGCTCGGGGGCTGTGCCGCAACCGTTTCCAGCCGCCCAGGACTTCGACACCGAATTGCGGCAGCTGTTGGCGCTGGCCCGGGTCTGGCCTGCCGAACGGACCAGGGTTGTCACCGGCGGTCGGTAGTGTTGGTGCATGCGCACTGGGCGACTGATCGCGTTGGTTCTGTTCGTTGTCGGTGTTCTGGTCGCGGGTTGCTCGTCGGACTCGAATCCGCCGGAACCGACGACCGGCGATTGGCACGGGGTGATCGAGATTCCCGGTCAGCCGATCGCGGTCGGGGTGACGTTCACCGGTAAGGACACGGCCACCGTCGACATCCCGTTGCAGGGGGTGGCGAACAAGCAGCTGAAAGACGTGCGGTCCAGCCGCGACGGAGTGTCCTTCGCGCTCGCCGACGTCCCCGGCGACCCGAAATTCCAGGGCACCTACGACCAGGGCGCCGACCGCATCGCGGGTGACTTCGTCCAGGGTGGAACAACTTTCAAGTTGTCGCTGGAGCGCGGCAAGGTCGCCCCGCTGAACCGCCCGCAGGAACCGAAGGCGCCGTTCCCGTACAAGGCCGAGGACGTCACCTACCGCAGCGGCGATATCACCATCGCGGGCACGCTCACCAAACCCGAAGGCAACGGCCCGTTCCCCGCGGTCCTGCTGATCACCGGCAGCGGTCCGCAGGATCGCGACGAAGAACTGTTCGGCCACAAGCCTTTCCTGCTGGTCGCGGACACGCTGACCCGGGCGGGCTACGCCGTCCTGCGCACCGATGACCGCGGCATCGGCGGCACCGGCGGCAAGCTGGACGACGCGAACTACACCGACCTGGCCAACGACGCGGCGGCCGGCGTCGGATTCCTGCGCGGACGCCCGGACATCGATCCGGCGCGCGTCGGCCTGTTCGGCCACAGCGAAGGCGGCTACCTCGCGCCGCTGGTGGCCGCGCGGCCGGACAGCGGCGTCGCGTTCGCCATCCTGATGGCCGGGCCGGGGGTGCCCGGCTCCGATGTGCTCGTCGAGCAGACCCGATTGATCACCGCCGCCAACGGCGCCCCCGCCGATGTGGTGGACAACCAGGTGCGCGAAACCGCTGAGCTGGCCGCCCTGTTGAAGGTGGGCGACGTGGCGGGTGCGAAGGAACTCGTGCGCAAACAGAACGCGGCCAAGCCCGCCGACCAGCGGGCCCCGGAGGCCGAGGTCACCGCGGGGATCACGCCGTACCTGGCCGCCCTCGTCGCCTACGATCCGGCGCCGGCGCTGAACGCCCTGCGCATTCCCGTGCTCGCGTTCTACGGCGGCAACGATCTCCAGGTGCCGCCCGGCCAGAGCGAACAGCCCATGCGCGCCGGCCTCGCCGCCGATCCGGATGCGACCGTGCACGTCTTCCCCGGTCTGAACCACCTCATGCAACCGACCGAGACCGGCCTGCCCACCGAGTACGCCACCATCGAGACGACCATCTCGCCGGAGGTCCTCACCTTCGTCACGGGCTGGTTGACCCAGCGCATCCAGCCGAAATAAGTGCCGAGGAGCCCGTGCGTCGTCGTCCCGGGCTTTACATAGAATGTTCCGCATGAGCGAGCGCAGCGAGCGGAAATTAGGCACAGCCACTTGTGGGGTCATGGCGGAGCCGAGCGTTAGCGAGGCGCAGGCATGAGCACACCCACACTCGACTTGATGGACTACTCGGACGTCATCGCCCGCTTCGAGCCGGTGCTCGGCCTGGAGGTCCACGTCGAGCTGAACACCGCGACCAAGATGTTCTGTGGCTGCCCGACCGAATTCGGTGCGGAGCCGAACACCCAGGTGTGCCCGGTCTGCCTCGGTCTGCCCGGCGCGCTGCCGGTGGTCAACGAGAAGGGTGTGGAGTCGGCGATCCGGATCGGGCTGGCGCTGAACTGTTCGATCACCCCGTGGGGACGCTTCGCCCGGAAGAACTACTTCTACCCGGACCAGCCGAAGAACTACCAGATCAGCCAGTACGACGAGCCGATCGCCACCGAGGGTCACCTCGATGTGCTGCTCGACGACGGCAGCACCTTCCGGGTGGAGATCGAGCGCGCGCACATGGAAGAGGACACCGGCAAGTCCACCCATGTCGGCGGCGCCACCGGTCGCATCCACGGCGCCAGCCACTCGCTGCTCGACTACAACCGGGCCGGCGTGCCGCTGGTCGAGATCGTCACCAAGCCGATCACCGGCGCGGGCGACCGCGCGCCCGAGGTGGCCCGCGCGTACGTGACCGCGCTGCGCGAGGTGCTCGAGTCGCTCAACGTGTCCGACGTCAAGATGGAGCAGGGTTCGCTGCGCTGTGACGCCAACGTGTCGCTGATGGAGATCGGCGCCAAGGAATTCGGCACCCGCACCGAGACCAAGAACGTGAACTCGCTCAAGAGCATCGAGATCGCCGTCCGCTACGAGATGCGCCGCCAGGGCGCCGTGCTCGCCGACGGCGGCACCATCGTCCAGGAGACCAGGCACTTCCACGAGACCGACGGCAGCACCTCGTCCGGCCGGATCAAGGAAACCTCCGAGGACTACCGCTACTTCCCCGAGCCGGACCTGGAACCCGTTGCGCCGGACGCGGACTGGGTCGAGCAGCTGCGCGGCACCATCCCCGAGTACCCGTGGCTGCGCCGGGCCCGCATCCAGACCGACTGGGACCTGTCCGACGAGGTGATGCGCGACCTGGTGAACGCAGGCGCGCTGGACCTGATCATCGCCACCGTCGACGCGGGCGCCCCGGCCAACGAGGCCCGCTCCTGGTGGGTCGCCTACCTCACCGAAAAGGCCAAGGAGCGCGAGGTTGCGCTCGAGGACCTGCCGATCACCCCGGCCCAGGTGGCCGCGGTGATCAACCTGGTCGAGGCGAAGACGGTGAACAACAAGGTCGCCAAGCAGGTCGTCGACTTCGTGCTGGCCGGCGAGGGCGAGCCCGCGCAGATCGTCGAGTCCAAGGGGCTCGGCATGGTCAGCGACGACAGCGCGTTGCAGTCCGAGGTCGAGAAGGCGCTTGCCGCCAACCCGGACATCGCCGAGAAGATCCGCTCCGGCAAGGTGCAGGCCGCGGGCAAGATCGTCGGCGACGTCATGAAGGCGACCCGCGGTCAGGCCGATGCGGCCCGCGTCCGTGAGCTCGTGCTGGCCGCTTGCAGCTGAGTCCGAACCTGTTCGCGCACAACCGATAACGCAAAGGGCCGACTCCGCGGAGTCGGCCCTTTCGTTTACCCGGTGTCTAGTCCGGGCCGTTACCACCGGCCTGCGGCGGCGGAATGCGCACTACCCGATCGTCGTTCGGCGTCGGCTGGCCGTCGGTCTTGTTGACCGTGCCCACCCAGATCGCGCCGTCCGCGCCCACCGCGGCGCCGCCGAGCTGGCCGTATTTGTCCTGCGCGATCAGCGTCGGGGCCGAGGTGACCGCGTGCGTGGTCGCGTCGGCCGCCGCGATGGCGAGCGCCTTGGCCTTGGTGAGCGAGATGGCGACGCCGTCGGTCGCGGCCGCGCAGCCCGCGACGCCGGGGCGGTCCGGCCAGGTCCACGCGGTGGTGACCACGCCGTCGGCGCCGAGCCGCTGCAACCGGTCCTCGACCGCCGTGCGGTCGGTGATCCAGACGCTGTCCTTGCTGTCCCGGCAGACGTCACCCGCGACGCCGATGCCCGACACCGCGACCTCGGCGGTGGCGCCCGGCGCGGGGGAGTTCACCCGCAGCAGCTTGCCCGCCAGCGACGACGGGGAACTCGCGGCGCCGGGATTGCCGGAGTCGCCGGTCAGCACCAGCATCTGGGTCGGCGTGGCGAAGTCGATGGCCCCGTGGTTTCCGCTGGGCCCCTTCGGGATTCCGGTCAGGATGTCCTTGGGCGCGCCGCCGCCGGGGGCGATGCGGACCACCCGGTTGTCGCTGGGGGTGGTGATGTAGGCGTAGATCAGCCCGTCCTCCTGGAAGGTCGGGGAGAGCGCGAGGTCGCTGAGCCCGCCGTCGCTGGAGCCGTCCACGTCCACCCGGGCGAACTCGCTCGGCGGCGTATCCGGGGCCACCTTCAGGATGCGTCCGGTGCGGCGCTCGGCGACCAGCGCGCCGTCGCCGAGCGCGACCAGCCCGCCCGTGGTGTCCAGGCAGGTCGCCACCACCGCCGGGTCCGGGTCGATGCACGGACCGCTGGGCCGGGTGGTCGACGTCGGTGGCTGCGACGGTTTGTTCGGGTCGATGTTCGCTCCGTGCAGCGTCGGTTCCGGCGTGAACGGGCTCGACGCCGAATCATCGAACCGCGCGCATCCGGTCACCAGCACGGACCCGAGCGCCAAGCTCGCCGCAACGCGACCAACGACAACCAACCTCATAGCTCAGACGTTACGGAAAACCCTCCGTCCCCGCCCCTCCGGCCCACCGATGGGACGCACATGTCTTAAATGCCGACCACCACGCCGTGGTGTTAGGGGCCCGCCGTGCGGCGGCGCAGCATAGGGTATTGGCCGTGACCGAGAAGCCGAAAGACACATCCGATCCCTCGGCGGCCCAGCGTTCCGTGCCGTCCACGGCCGAGCAGTCGGCGGTGTCGTCCACCGGTCGAGGCGTGAGTTCTCCGTTCGATTCGCCGACCGAGCAGTTCCCCAAGCTGACCAAGGACGTGCCGCGCACGGACGACGAGCTCGGCTTGGACCCGCAGGTCCCGTCGGTCGGCGCGAGCGGCACCTCGCCGGAAGCACCGCCCGCCTACGCCTACGCCAGCATCCCGCCCGCCGCGAACGCGCCCACCGACACCGGTCGGCTGCGCCGCCGCAACGGCGACAACCGCCGCGGCACACTGGATTTCGGCCTGTTCCTGCTGCGCCTGATCGTCGGCGGCGTGTTCATCTACCACGGCTTGCAGAAGCTGACCGGCTGGTTCAACGGCCCCGGCCTCGACGGCACCCGGGACATGATGGAGAACGGCGGCTGGGATCACCCGACGCTGGCGGCCATCCTGGTCACCATCGGCGAGGTCGGCGGCGGCGCACTGCTCGTGCTCGGCCTGGCCACCCCGTTCGCCGCCGGCGCGGTGCTCGCGGTCATCCTGGACGCCTGGGCCTGGAAGCAGGGCATGATCCCTGGCTTCCAGTTCAAGGCCGCCGTCCCCACCGGCGTCGAACTCGAGAGCATCCTGGCCGGCACCGCCGCCGTCATCATCCTCACCGGCCCCGGCCGCTGGGCCTTCGACCGCAACCGCGGCTGGGCCACCCGCCCCTTCGCCGGCTCCTTCGTCGTCCTGCTCCTGGCCGTAGCCGCTGCCGTAGCCACCTACTGGTACCTCCACGGCGGCAACCCCTTCACCGGCATCGGCCCCTTCGACTAACCCGCCCCACCCCAAACCCCCGGCGCCCCTCAATCTTTCGAGGGGCGCCATTCGTCTATCTGCCCCCCAGTGCCCACCTGATGACACCGCCCATCGAGTGCCCCACCACCAAGTCCCATTCGCCAAGCAGCGGAACACGGCTGCTCATCGAGTGGGACTTGATCGTGGCGAAAGTCGAGTATCCCTGCTGCCTTGTCCCGTTCGGCGTGGTGCATTGTGCCTAGTGGGGCATAGCCGTGGCATTTGTCGAGTGACCGCGCTCTGGTGTCCCGTTCGGCACTATCCACTGCGTCGAGCGGGATGTGGCTGCGGCCTTAACGAGTAGCCGCTGTCTGTCGTTCACGCAGCATGATGGCGCATATCGAGTCGACCCGGCCGGTCGCGTCCCACCCGCTAAACAGCGGCACGTGGCTGCCATCAAGCGGGACATGACGGAGGCGCATATCGAGTAGCAGTGCCGTCATGTCCCGTCGGTGTGGTGCGTTGTTTCGAGTGGGACGTGGTTGCGGCGCTTGTCGAATGAGTGCGCTGTCACGTCCCGATTGCCAGCACATTGCGGCGGGTTGGAGTGTCCAACGGGACATCGTTGGGGCGAATGCCGAGTGGGGAGTCGGGGATATGTCCTGTTGGGCGGTTGGGCTGGGGGAGAACGCAATCCGGCGCTCCTCGGGGAGGAGCGCCGGAAGGTGGTTGGGGTGCTGGTGGTTACGGGACGTGGCGCACGGCGCCCTTGTCTGCGGACGTGGCCAGGGCGGCGTAGGCGCGCAGGGCGGTGGTGACGGTGCGGTCGCGGTTGACCGGCTGCCAAGGGCGTTCCGCGGCTTCCATTTTGGCGCGACGCTCGGCGAGGACGGCGTCGTCGACGAGGACCTCGAGCGCGCGGGTGCTGACGTCGATGCGGATCTGGTCGCCGGTTTCGATCAGGCCGATGGTGCCGCCGCTGGCCGCCTCGGGGGAGATGTGGCCGATGGACAAGCCCGAGGTGCCGCCGGAGAAGCGGCCGTCGGTGATCAGCGCGCACTGCTTGCCGAGGCCCGCGCCCTTCAGGAAGGCGGTGGGGTGCAACATCTCCTGCATGCCCGGCCCGCCCGCGGGACCTTCGTAGCGGACGACGAGCACGTCGCCCGCCTTGATCTTCTTGCCGAGGATGGCCGACACCGCCTCCTCCTGGGATTCCACGACGAGCGCGGGTCCCTGGAAGGTGAACAGCTCTTCGTCGATGCCCGCGGTCTTGAGCACCGCGCCGTCCGGAGCGATGTTGCCGCGCAACACGACCAGCCCGCCCTCGCGGGTGTAGGCGTGCTCGTAGTCGCGAATGCAGCCGCCGGCCGCGTCGGTGTCGAGCGAGGACCAGCGGTTCTCGGTGGAGAACGGCTCGATCGTGCGCACGCCGCCCGGCGCGGCATGGAACAGCTCGATCGCCTCCTCGGAAGCCTTGCCGGAGCGGATATCCCAGGTGTCGAGCCACTCGTCGAAGCTGCGCGTGTGCACGGTGCTCACGTCGGTTTCCAGCAGGCCCGCGCGACGCAGCTCGCCGAGGATGGCGGGGATGCCGCCGGCCCGGTGCACGTCTTCCATGTGGTAGTCGGAGTTCGGCGACACCTTGGACAGGGTGGGCACCCGGCGGCTGGTCTCCTCGATGGTGTGCAGGTCGAAGTCGACCTCACCCTCCTGCGCGGCGGCGAGGGTGTGCAGCACGGTGTTGGTCGAGCCGCCCATCGCCACGTCCAGCGCCATCGCATTGCGGAAAGCCTTGGCGTTGGCCACATTCCGGGGCAGCACGGACGCGTCGTCCTCGCGGTACCAGCGGTTGGCGATGTCGACCACCACGGTGCCCGCCCGCTCGAACAGCGACCGGCGCGCGGCATGGGTGGCCAGGGTGGATCCGTTGCCCGGCAACGCGAGTCCGAGCGCCTCGGTGAGGCAGTTCATCGAGTTCGCGGTGAACATGCCCGAGCACGACCCGCAGGTCGGACAGGCGGACCGCTCGACCTCGCTCAAACCGTCCTCGGACACAGCCTGATTCGCGCTCGCGGAGATCGCGGTGATCAGGTCGGTCGGCGCCTGCGCGACCCCGCCGACGACCACGGCCTTGCCGGCCTCCATCGGCCCGCCGGAAACGAACACGGTCGGAATGTTCAGTCGCATAGCGGCATTGAGCATGCCCGGGGTGATCTTGTCGCAGTTGGAGATGCACACCAGCGCGTCGGCGGTGTGCGCGTTCACCATGTATTCCACCGAGTCGGCGATGATTTCGCGCGACGGCAGCGAATAGAGCATGCCGCCGTGGCCCATCGCGATGCCGTCGTCCACGGCAATGGTGTGGAACTCGCGGGGCACGCCGCCCGCGGTGCGCACCGCCTCGGCCACGATCTCGCCGACGTTCTTCAAGTGCACGTGGCCCGGCACGAACTGGGTGTAGGAGTTCGAGATGGCGACGATCGGCTTGCCGAAGTCGGAGTCGGTCATGCCGGTGGCGCGCCAGAGTGCGCGGGCGCCTGCGGCATTGCGGCCGACGGTGGTGGTGCGTGAACGAAGCGGTGGCATTGATGGTCCTCGATCTGGGTCGCGGGGGCTGGGGTGCGACTGCGCAGAGTTAGCTCGGCGGCCGTTCCACGGTACTCCCGCGTGGGTTCGGCCTACCTGCCGGTCAGGGCGGCTCGTGGCCGTCGTCCCGATCCGTTCTCGGTGTCAGTCCGTGCTGGTGTCGCCGCGAATGGTGGTCGTCGACGCTGACGGTTCGCCGGAGTTGCCGGCCCGTCGGGCAGCGGTGTGCGAGCCGGAGATCGGTCCTCCCGACACGGGCACTGCTTCGCCGACAACATCCTACCGTCGGCGATTGTTCCTGCTCGCGCTCGTCGCGGTGTCATCGCCGCGGCGCGCGCTCCCGCACACCTGGTGATTTCCCGCATACCGAATCGCATGCGATTGCCTGTGCGGGAAATCAGGAGGTGTGCGGCGATCTACTCGGAGCGGCCGGGACCCTTGCCTTCGTCGGCAGGGTGGTCGGGGGTGTCTGCCGCCTCGTCGGTGACGGGATCAGCGGCTTCCTCCGCCTTCGGCGCGGCCGGCGGCACCGCGTACGGATCCGGGATCCGACCCTGCGACGCGAGCGCGAGATCCCGCACCCGGTCGTAACTCACCGCGGGCAATTTCATCTCGGTGCCGTCGACCAGATCCGCTCGCACGTATCCACGTTTCGGGATACGCACCCCCTTCAGCTGAGACCAGTCGAGGTGCCGCGACCCGAAAACCGTCCGCAAATCCAGCCCGGATTCGGAGACCGTGGTCTGCGTCCGCAGCACCCACACGGTCACCGCCACGGGGATCAGCAGCAACCACCACAGCCCGATCGGCCAGCCAACGAACATGAAGAACACGCACATGAACAGGATGAACACGCCTAGGAAGGCCAGGCGTGGGATGCGGATCACAGTGGCAGCCGAGCCGCCACCCGTATCCGATCCCTCGGTGGCGGTGTGGGACGATTTAGCCGGTGGCACGGACTGATGCGGTGATGACACACCACCATCCTCGCATCCCTGGTGAAGGACCAAACAGCCGCACTATCCCACATAATGGGACCTGTTTGACTCTTCGGCTCACGCACACATACCGTCATGCGCGTGAATCGAAACGAGCTTCTCGTAATCGGCCGGCGCGTCCAGCGTTGAGCCTGACTATCTGAGTCGAATACGTCAGCTCGCGTTGCGACGCGCCACCCTCGAACAGCCATGCGCTGTCGGGGGCTTTTTTGTGTTCGGACGGTATGTCCGGCAGGGCGAGTCGCAAGACACCGCATGTCAGACACAAATCCGGGGTCAGAACGACAAGCAGTTAGGAACGAAGACGGTGAGTGCACCAACCGCACGGCCCGGGCCCTCGGCCCGCAGGCCAGCGCCCTCGGCTAATCAGCCGAGCGCGCCCGCTGGCAGTTCGACGACGTCGGCCAACCGCCGCCAGCTCCCGCCCGAGCGGGTCACCGGCGCGCAGTCGGTCGTCCGCACGCTCGAGGAGCTCGGCGTCGACACCGTATTCGGCATTCCCGGTGGCGCGATTCTCCCGGTGTACGACCCGCTGTTCGACTCGACCAAGGTGCGGCACGTGCTGGTCCGGCACGAGCAGGGCGCGGGTCACGCCGCGACCGGCTATGCCCAGGCCACCGGCAAGGTCGGCGTCTGCATGGCGACCTCGGGTCCGGGCGCGACCAACCTGGTCACGCCGATCGCCGACGCGCAGATGGATTCGGTGCCGATCGTCGCGCTCACCGGCCAGGTCGGCCGCGGCCTGATCGGCACGGACGCCTTCCAAGAGGCCGACATCTCCGGCATCACCATGCCGATCACCAAGCACAACTTCCTCATCACCGAGGGCGTGGACATCCCGCGCATCATCGCCGAGGCGTTCTACCTGGCCTCGAGCGGTCGTCCGGGCGCGGTGCTGGTCGACATCCCGAAGGACGTGCTGCAGATGCAGACGACCTTCAGCTGGCCGCCGGAGATGCGCCTGCCCGGCTACCGTCCGGTGACCAAGCCGCACGGCAAGCAGGTGCGCGAGGCCGCGCGGATGATCTTGGAAGCCAAGTCGCCGGTGCTCTACGTCGGCGGCGGCGTGATCAAGGCGGACGCCTCGGCCGAGCTGCTCGAGCTGGCCGAGATGACCGGCATCCCGGTGGTCACCACGCTGATGGCGCGCGGCGCGTTCCCGGACAGCCACCAGCTCAACATGGGCATGCCCGGCATGCACGGCACCGTGGGCGCGGTTGCCGCCCTGCAACGTTCGGACCTGCTGATCACCCTCGGCGCGCGCTTCGACGACCGGGTGACCGGCCAGCTCGACTCGTTCGCGCCGGACGCCCGGGTGATCCACGCCGACATCGACCCGGCCGAGATCGGCAAGAACCGGCACGCGGACGTGCCGATCGTCGGCGACTGCCGCGAGGTGATCGTCGAACTGATCGAGACCCTCAAGGCCGATCCCGCGGCCAAGTCCCCGCTGCTCGACCTCACCGACTGGTGGAAGTATCTGGACGGCGTCCGCAAGAGCTACCCGCTCGGCTGGACCGCGCCCAGCGACGGCTCGCTCTCGCCCGAATTCGTCATCGACGCGCTCGGCCGCCTGGCCGGACCCGACGCCATCTACTGTGCCGGCGTCGGCCAGCACCAGATGTGGGCCGCGCAGTTCATCAAGTACGAAAAGCCGCGCACCTGGCTGAATTCCGGCGGTCTCGGCACCATGGGTTACGCCGTTCCGGCGGCCATGGGCGCCAAGATGGGCATGCCGGACAAAGAGGTGTGGGCGGTCGACGGTGACGGCTGCTTCCAGATGACCAATCAGGAGCTGGCCACCTGTGCCGTCGAGGGCGTGCCGATCAAGGTCGCGCTGATCAACAACGGCAACCTGGGCATGGTCCGCCAGTGGCAGACGCTGTTCTACCAGGAGCGCTACTCCAACACCGATCTCGGCACGCACACCTTGCGCATCCCCGACTTCGTGAAGCTCGCCGAGGCCCTCGGCTGCGTCGGCATCCGGGTCGAGCGCGAGGAGGACGTGGAGGACGCGATCCGCCAGGCGCAGGCCATCAACGACCGTCCCGTGGTGATCGACTTCATCGTCGGCAAGGACGCCCAGGTGTGGCCGATGGTCGCCGCGGGCACCAGCAACGACGAGATCATGGCCGCCCACGGCATCCGCCCGCTGTTCGACGACGACGAGCAGGCTTCCGAGCCGGCCGTCATCCACGAGGCGATGTCGCACGAGAAGAACAAGGTGAACGAGGCATGAGCGAGCGCAGCGAGCGAACAAAAGACACAGCTACGAGCGTGCTCGTGCCGGAGCCGAGCGCTAGCGAGGTGGAGGCATGAGCACCACGCACACGCTGAGCGTGCTTGTCGAGGACAAGCCGGGCGTGCTGGCGCGAGTCGCGGCGCTGTTCTCCCGTCGCGGCTTCAACATCGAATCGCTTGCGGTCGGCGGCACCGAGATTCCGGAGATCTCCCGGATGACCATCGTCGTCACCGTCGAGGACCTGCCGCTCGAGCAGGTCACCAAGCAGCTCAACAAGCTGATCAACGTCATCAAGATCGTGGAGCAGGATTCCGACACCTCGGTGGCCCGCGAACTGATCCTGGTGAAGGTCCGCGCCGATGCCAGCGTGCGGACCCAGGTGATCGAGGCGGTTACGCTCTTCCGGGCGAAAGTGATCGACGTCTCGCCGGACGCGCTCACCGTCGAGGCGACCGGAACCCGGTCCAAGCTCGACGCGCTGCTGCGCATGCTGGAACCGTTCGGCATCCGGGAGATCGTGCAGTCCGGTGTGGTCGCGGTGGGCCGTGGGCCCAAGTCGATCACTGCGACGCGATAAATCGCTTCCAACTAAACAACTTTCAGACCTAAGCAAAGTATCCAGAAGGGAACCAACCAAGTGGCAGTCGAGATGTTCTACGACGACGACGCCGACCTGTCGATCATCCAGGGCCGCAAGGTCGCGGTCATCGGCTACGGCAGCCAGGGGCACGCGCACTCGCTGAGCCTGCGCGACTCCGGCGTCGAGGTCCGGGTCGGCCTCGCGGAGGGTTCGAAGTCGCGGCCGAAGGCCGAAGAGGCGGGCCTGACCGTCGGCACCCCGGCCGAGGTCTCGGCGTGGGCCGACGTGATCATGGTGCTCGCCCCCGACACCGCGCAGGCGTCGATCTTCACCAACGACATCGAGCCCAACCTGAAGGACGGCGACGCGCTGTTCTTCGGCCACGGCCTCAACATCCACTTCGGCCTGATCAAGGCGCCGGAGTTCATCACCGTCGCGATGGTCGCCCCGAAGGGCCCCGGCCACCTGGTGCGCCGTCAGTTCGTCGACGGCAAGGGCGTTCCCGCCCTGATCGCCGTCGATCAGGACCCGAAGGGCGAGGGCCAGGCGCTCGCGCTGTCCTACGCGAAGGCGATCGGCGGCGCCCGCGCCGGCGTCATCAAGACCACCTTCAAGGAAGAGACCGAGACCGACCTGTTCGGCGAGCAGGCCGTGCTCTGCGGCGGCACCGAAGAGCTGGTCAAGACCGGCTTCGAGGTCATGGTCGAGGCCGGTTACGCGCCGGAGATGGCGTACTTCGAGGTGCTGCACGAGCTCAAGCTCATCGTGGACCTGATGTACGAGGGCGGCATCGCCCGGATGAACTACTCGGTTTCCGACACCGCCGAGTTCGGTGGCTACCTGTCCGGCCCGCGGGTCATCGACAAGGACACCAAGAAGCGCATGCAGGACATCCTCAAGGACATCCAGGACGGCACCTTCGTCAAGCGCCTCGTCGCCAACGTCGAGGGCGGCAACAAGGAGCTCGAGGGTCTGCGCAAGGCCAACGCCGAGCACCCGATCGAGGTCACCGGCGCCAAGCTGCGCGGCCTGATGAGCTGGGTCGACCGGCCGATCACCGAAACCGCCTGAGTTTCAGCTGATCAACGGCCCGGCACCGGATGGTGCCGGGCCGTTGTAGTCTTCGCGCCATGACGTCACTCGCTGCCGCTGAAGTCATCGCGTTCGCACCCTCGACGGACCTGGAACGGTCGCGCCGGTTCTTCGGGGAGGTGCTCGGACTGGAGATCGTGGAGGTGACGCCGTTCGCGTGCGTGGTTCGCAACGGTGGCACCATGATTCGGGTCACCGCGGTGGAGAGCCTTGTCTCGCAGCCGTTCACGGTGCTGGGGTGGGCGGTCGCCGATATCGCGGGCACGGTCGCCGAACTTGTCTCGCGCGGTGTGGAATTCGTGCGGTACGAGGGAATGGACCAGGGCGACAACGGTGTCTGGACGACGCCGGGCGGGGACCAGGTCGCATGGTTCACCGATCCGGACGGAAACGTGTTGTCCCTGACCGAATTCAGTGGCTGACCGTCCGGCTGGTTACCGAGTGCGACCGAACCGTGTGCCGAAACGAGAACGGCCCGGCTCCGCGACGGTGCCGGGCCGACGCGTTCTAGCTGCTGCCGAACAGCCCGTGCGGACGATTCTGCCGGAACTGCCAGAACGGATCCTGTTCGTGGCCGCGGTCGGAGAACGGGCCGTTGTTGCAGCGCCAGTCCTTGAACGGACCGAAGTCGCAGTTGGGATCGTGGCGCGGATGGTGCTGCCGGACCTCGGTGACGCCCGGGACGCCGATCTGTGCGTCGGCCGACGCGGGAATGGCCAACGCGGTCAACGGAACTGCGACGATCGCGCCGGCGACAGCCACTCGGGCCAGCATGCGCCGCGAATTCGTGGACTTGGTTGTGGAGAACAACATGGATCCTTTCACTCTGCGGTGAACTGTTCGTTCACCATCCCCCGCTGCGGTCTGCCCACGCGATGACGCACAGCGGTCGCTGGCGCGCACCCCGCCGACAGGTCGGGATCTACTGTGTCGCCGCCGCTTCGCGGGCGCCCCCGGCATACCCGGCGCAGCACCGACTGCACGGTCTCACTCTCGCGCATTTCACGCGAAAGGTCACGGGTGTTGGCAGGTATGCGGAAACTTTCAACCTTGGGGTCTAGGGGTTAACCCTCAGGGGCGCAACGCGCCGCCGCTTTCCCAGATGCTCGGCGACGAGTGGAGCGCCGATCCCGTGCAGGAAGACGCTGCCGACGACCACCACCAGCGTCACGCCGATCACGAGGAACGCGTCGTCGTCTTTGTGGAGTCCGTTGAAAGCGAGCAGCGCGAACACGATCGACGCGACACCGCGCGGGCCCAGTAGCCCGATCATGAGCCGTTCGCGCTGGGTGAAAGCCGAGCCGAGCAACGACAACCCGACCGGGACCAAGCGAACCACCGTCAAGGCGAGCAGTCCGTAGACGACGACCTGCCAGCTGAGCCAGGTGAACGTCGCCGCCGCGACATTGCCGACCGCGAACCACATTGCCAGCCCGGCGAATTCGGCCACGTCCTCGGTCGATTGCAGTGGCTCGCCCGGCAATTCGCGGCGCAGCGTGCTGTACGCGAGGCCGGCCAGGAAGGCGGCGACGAAGCCGTTGCCGTCCAACCACACCGCGACGCTGTAGGTGAGCACGGGAATCGCGATCGTCCCGATGCGCACGGCCCGCGCGTCCGTCCACCGTTTACGCGCCGCCACCGACATGCAGTATCCGGCCAGCGCGCCGATCGGCAGGCCGATGAGCACCGATTTGATCACCGCGGGCACCGCCTGCCCGAGCGCGTGCAGCGCTTGATCCGACTCCGCGCTCGCCTCCGCGGCCGCCAGCGCGAACAAGAAAATCGGCGCGACCAGCCCGTCGTTGAACCCGCTCTCCACATTGAGCGCGTGCCGAACCCGTTCCGGCACCCGCAGATCCCGCACGATCGCCTGCGCGGGCACCAAGTCGATGGGGACCACGATGCAGGCGATCAGCAGGATCACCGTCCACGAAATGCCCGGCAGGAGTGCGAATCCCAGCAGATAGGCGGCGGCGAGGCTCAGCGGGAAGGCGATGAACAGCAGCCGGAAGATCCCCGTGTGCCGACGGCCGGACAGTCCCCTGCGCACCTCCGTCGCGTCGGTGAAAAGGAACAGCGCCAAGATGAATTCGACGACCCGCTGCGCCGAATCGGTGTTGACCGCGGTGGTCAGCCAGTGATCGCTGCTCCAGCTCACCACCGCGCCGACCGCCACCATTGCCAGCGGCGCGGTCACCTTCCAGCGAGCCATCGAGCGGGACAGGCAGGACCAGATGAGGATGACCGTCATCGTGGCCGCGATCGCGATGAACATGGGACTCCCGATCCGTCAGGGACGCAGGATGAGTCGGATCGGATCGCCCTCTTTACGGACGAGCCGATCGACCACTGAGGGGGCTTCGGCCAGCGGGAACACTCCGCTGATCGAACGCGAAAGGTCAAGGCGCCCACCGGCGGTCAGCCGAATCAGCTGCGGCACATGGGTGGGGCCCGAACCGTAGTGCCCGCGAATCTGGTGCTGGGCCACCACGAACGGCGCGCTGTACTTGATGGTCAAAGGCTCATTGACAATGCCGACCAGAACCAGCCGGCCCTGCAGCGCCAGCACCCGAAGCGCCTGCTCGCGCACCGCGGCCACGCCGGCGAAGTCGAACGCGACATCAATGCCCGTGCCGCCGGTGGCCTGCTTGATCTTCTTCGCCAGTTCGGGGTCGGCCGAATCCAGCGCCAGGTCGGCACCGAACTCGACGGCCCGATCCCGGGCGGCGGCGTTCGGGTCGACCGCGATGATCGGGTAGGCGCCGACGATGCGCAGCAACTGCACCGCATGCGCGCCGAGCCCGCCGATGCCCCACACCGCGACGGCCTGCGCCGGGCGCACGTCCCCGGTCGCGGTGATCGCGGCCCACGGCGTCGAGACCGCGTCCGGGATGATCGCCGCCTGCTCGAACGGCAGGCCGTCCGGTATCCGGATCACGGACTCGGCTGTGGCGAGCGCGTATTCGGCCCAGCCGCCGTCGTAGTCGACGCCACGCGTGTAGACGACGCCCTTGCGCAGCTCGCCCGCCTGCAACGCCACCCGGTCGTCCACGGTGAGCCCGGTGACGTCCGGTCCCACCTCCGCGATGGTTCCGGAGACCTCGTGGCCGAGGGTGACCGTGTCGCCCTCGAGTAGCTGGGGTTGCAGGCCGCCGTCGATGAGGTGCACGTCCGACAGGCAGACCCCCGCGGCCTCGACCTTGACCAGGACCTCACCCGCGCCGGGTACCGGCTTGGGGACCTGCTCCATGGACAAGGTGTGCGAGGGGAGATGCAGCCGGGCCGCCAGCATCGTTTCCATGCGAGTCCTCCGCGGATAGTGAAAGGCGAGGCTGACGACGCTATCAAACAAGATCAACGGGACATGGTTGTGGCGTTGTGCGAGTGAACGCTCCACTATGTCCCGTTGATCATGGGCTCCGCGTTGATGGGTGCCGGCGGCGGGCTACTCGACGTTGCGTGCACCGCCGTCAGGGTTGGCCGGGTCGATGTGCCAGCTGCGGATGCGGCGGGGGTGGATGCGGATGATGTCGTGGGAGAACCATTCGGGCGCGACCGGCGGGACATCCACCGTCAGCGTCTCCACCACGCCGCGGATCTCGACGCCGCGTCCCCAGCCCGGCTTGACCGCGCCGGGCTCGTCCGGCGTCATGTCGTCGATCAGCAGGCTGACCTTCGGGTTGGCCAGGATGTTGCGATAGCGCTGGGTCGCAACATGATTCGGTCCGCCGAGATCGATGGTGCCGTCGTCGTTGAGCCGGAAGCCCAGCGCGATGATCTGCGGGGCCCCCTCGGCGGTGACGGTGGCGAGGCGGGCCAGTTTCTGGCCGGCGAGGTAGGCGCGTTCCACGTCGGTAAAACTCATACCGCGACCCTAGAACCTCAATCGCAGTTCAGATCAAGTCTGGTGCGGCGGTGATTCGCGGTCAGCTGATCCGGGCGATCTAGACTCTCTACTGATGAGTAAGTTCTTCAGTTCCGTCGACGAGGTGACCGGGCGGCTCACCGATGCCGGGTACCTCCCGTCCATCGACATCGCCACCGCCGTCTTCCTCGCCGACCACCTCGGTAAGCCCCTCCTGATCGAGGGGCCCGCCGGCGTGGGCAAAACGGAGCTGGCCAGGGCTGTGTCCACCGCGTCTACCGCCGACCTCATTCGCTTGCAGTGCTACGAGGGCATCGACGAAGCCCGGGCTTTGTACGAGTGGAACCACGCCAAGCAGCTGCTGCGGATCACCTCCGAGCGTGAGGCGTGGGACAGCACTCGCGACCACGTCTTCACCGAGGAGTTCCTGCTCGCCCGGCCGTTGCTTGCCGCCATCCGCAATCCTCGGCCTACCGTTCTGCTCATCGACGAACTCGACAAGGCCGACGTGGAGCTGGAAGGTTTGCTGCTCGAAGTCCTCGGCGACTACCAGATCAGCATTCCCGAACTGGGCACCGTCACCGCCGTCCGCAAACCCTTCGTCATAGTCACCTCCAACGCCAACCGCGACCTCTCCGAAGCGTTGAAGCGCCGCTGCCTCTACCTCCACATCGACTACCCCACAGCGGAATTGGAACGCGCGATCGTGCGGATGAAGGTTCCGGAGCTGGACGAAGCGCTGGGCGAACCGGTAATCCGCGTCGTCGGTGCACTACGCGAACTCTCCCTGCGCAAGCCGCCGTCCATCGCCGAAACCATCGATTGGGCAAGAACTCTCGTCGCTCTCGGCACCCGTTCGCTGACCGGGGGAGTCGTGCGCTCCACCCTCGGCGTGCTGTTGAAATACCAAGCAGACCACCGCATTGCGTCCGAACGCCTGTCATTGGACGCCGATGATGGAACGGCGAAGTGAGCGATATTCCGATCTCGCACAAGCGCATCGAGTCCTCGGTGTCGATCCAGATGGAATCTGAAGGCGGGCGCAAGACCCTTCGCTCACCATTGGCTTGCGCCGCCCGAGTGGGGTACGGGAATGGAGTAGGGACCGCCGATAGCTGCGCGTTGAGGTGGTTCGGGTCGCCGCGGGCTGCCGCGGTCGAAACGGGAGCGCAGGGGCGTCCAGCGGGCGTCGCGCGTGGCGTGGCAGGTCGGTCTGGGCAGACCACGGTGGTCTGGACAAGGGAGTCGGCATGACATCTACGGGCCGGCCAACTGCTCCGCAACAACCCTCCGACACGATGACCGACCGCCTCGTAGAGTTCGTCGGGCTACTCCGTGACCACGGAATCAGCGCGGGCCCAAGCGAAACCATCGATGCCGCAGAAGCAATGCTCGCGCTCGGCCTGTCGGACCGGAGTCGGCTGCGCTCGGGCATGGCGGCCTGCCTGCTTCGCCGCAATGGCCAGCGCGCTGTCTTCGACCAACTCTTCGATCTGTACTTCCTCACCACCGAGCTACCGAAGCCGGCGCCGCCGGAATCCCTCGAGTCGCTTCGCGATCGACTGGCCACCGCGCTCGCCGAGGACGACCCAGACGCTGCCGCCGACCTCGCCCGCCAGGCCCTCACCCAACTCGGCGCCTACGGCGGAGCCGGCACCGGCCAGACCACCACCCCCGTGACTACCGCATCCGGTGCCGGCTGGTCCTCCTACCTCACCATGCGCGCCCTGAACCCCGACGACCTCATCGCCCGCATCACCGCAAGCACAAGCGGCGCAACCGAACTCGACGCCGCCGTCCGCACCATCGAAGCCAACCGCCGCCTCACCCAATTCCGCACCGCCCTCCAAACCGAGGCCCGCCTCCGCTCCGCCCAACTCCGCGGCACCGAATACATCGCCCGCCGGGGCGTCGACTCCAGCGCCGACCAGATCGACTTCCTCGGCGCCCGCGAACAAGACCTGGCCGAAATGCGCCGCCTGGTAACCCCTTTGGCCCGCAAACTAGCCACCCGCCTGTCCGCCCGCCGCCGCAAATCCGTCCGCGGCCACATCGACATGCGCCGCACCCTCCGCCGCTCCATGTCCACCGGCGGCGTCCCCATCGCCCCCGTCCTCCGCTCCCGCAAACACGGCCGCCCCGACCTGGTAGTCCTAGCCGACCTCTCCGGCTCCGTAACCGGCTTCGCCGAATTCACCCTCCACCTGATCCAAGCCCTGCAAGACCAATTCACCAGGGTCCGCAGCTTCGGCTTCATAGACACCTGCGACGAAATCACCGACTTCTTCACCCCCGGCGAACCCCCGACACCAGGCCTGTCCGCCCGAATCACCCGCGAATCCAACATCGCCCGCTACGGCAGCTCCAACTACGGCGAAGCCCTCCAAGGCTTCACCGACCACTACCTAGACGCCCTAGGCCCCCGAACCTCCCTCCTGATCCTCGGCGACGCCCGCACCAACCGCACCGACCCCAACCTCCCTGCCCTACAAGCGATGTCCGCCCGAGCGAAGCACGCCTACTGGCTAAACCCAGAACCCGCCCGCTCCTGGTCCACCGGCGACTCCGCAGCCCACACCTACGCCGACCACATCACCATGCACGAGTGCCGCAACGTCAAACAGCTCGCCGAAGTCGTTGGACGCCTTCTACCCGCTTGACGCATATTTCCCGCGCGCGGCCGCACCCATCGCAGGCATCACCTTCAGGCGAAAGTGTGAGCCCGCTTTGTTGGCGCCATCAACCGAGAGTCAGCCACGTGCTGTCGCATCGTCTGTGCCCCAGAGCTCGTACTGGTCTTGGGTAGGGTTGACAGAAGCAGGGGTCTTCTTGCGGCCCTTCGGTCGGGCGGCGGCGGGCTCGCGATCACCCGCTTTCTGCTCGCGCTTTCGCGCCGCATTCAGCACGGTGATAATCGATTCACCTACCGCCTTGGCTACCGGCGGCGGGAACGCATTCCCCACTTGACGGTACTGCGCTGTCTTCCCACCAAAGAAGTCCCATTCGAGCGGGAAACCTTGAATAATCGCGGCCTGTCGGACCGTGAGCATCGGCCCATCAGGCCCGAAGAGGTCCCTGTTCTCGGTTTGCTTTTCCACACACGTCTTGATGTCGTTGGCAACACCCATTCCGGAGATTCCCAACTGCTTCCACGCGGTTTTTGCCCGGCTTGGCCCGAGATCGGCGCCGCCGTGCTTCTTCGACCCACCGACGAGTGTGGGGGCGACACCTCCGCCCTTGCTTTTGAGCTCTGCATCGCGGGAACGGGCCTTCTCCAGCCATCGATCGAAGGCAGCGTGCGCCCGCTTCGAGTGGACACCCTCGAAGTACGGTTCGAACCGCTCACGCATCGACGCTTCTAGACTTTGCAGGACACTGACCGGTTTCCCGGTTCCTGTGGGCCACTTGTATTCAAGGTCTCCGAGGACGTCGTCGCGGAAAGCCACGAGGATCGCGCGAGGTCGAAGTTGCGGTACACCGAAGTTGGCCGCCTCCAAGACGTCCCATGCACGTACGTTGTAGCCGAGGCGTGCCAGTTCGGCCCGTATCCACTCGCGGTACTCCGAGAATTTCGGATCCATGAGACCGCGAACGTTCTCGATCATTACCGCTCGCGGGTTGAGGACATTGACCAGTTCCAGCATCCGGGGGAAGAGGTCTCGCTCATCGTGTTTACCGAGCTGTTTTCCTGCGTGCGAGAACGGAGGGCACGGAACGCCGCCGGCCAGGAGATCCAGCCCGCGCTGCCGTAGCAGTCCAGTGCTCTTCTCCATCACCTTGGCATCGAAGGGATCGAACTCATTGACGTCGGCGCCGAGGATGTCGCAGTGCTCTCGCTCCCACTCCCACAACTGGTGGTCCTTGATGTTGAGCTCGAGAGTTTTGACCGCATACTGATCGATCTCGACCAGTGCCAGGTGGCCAAAGCCTGCCTGATGAAGGCCAACTGCCTGACCGCCCGCGCCGGCGCAGATCTCGATCGACGTGAACTCGGGTTCCCTTGGAGCTTTGGCGCGCTTCGATGCACCGCGCGTCATGTCGTTGGCCCATCGCCGCTGGTCGGCAGGCTCACCACGTAGTCCGCAATCACTCCGCACTCGGGCGCCTGTTTGCTGGCGCAACTCTCTATGACGCGAAGATCGGTCACGCTGATGCCTTTCGATGCAGAGGTCATGGTCGAGTACCCGGGTGTGCGGGGAGTATCTTTCCGTACTACACCCTCCTGCCTCGAACTGGGACAGATGTGACTGACAGCCGATCGGAAATCGCCAGGACGAAGGCCCACGAACGTGGCCTCTACCCAGCTCCTCTCAACGAGGGGCGTTCCCGCAACATGCGCGCCAACCGACGAACCGGCACGAAGCCGGAGATCGTGCTTCGAAGTGCACTGCACCGGTTGGGGTATCGGTACCGCAAGGACTTCAGACTCGACCTCGGCTCCGTGAAGGTCCGACCGGACATCGTCTTCACGGCCCGCAAGGTCGCAGTCTTCGTGGACGGTTGCTTCTGGCACGTCTGCCCCGAGCACGGCCGGCAGCCGACGACCAACGAATGGTATTGGACGCCAAAGCTTCGCCGGAACATCGAACGCGACCGCGCCGCGGATGTTGCACTGGCAGAGGCGGGTTGGCAGGTGGTCCGGCTGTGGGAGCACGAGACCCTGGAGAACAGTGTGACTGCAGTCACCAGCGTCTTGAATGGCGGACCCGAACATGTGAGCGATCATATGGGATCGACGAGAACTTGATCGGCGGACGCTCCGAACAAGCTAGATTTACTAGCTGTGAGCGCGTCGTTCAGGACTGAGTTGCTGGGCTGGAAGCCGAGCAAGAAGAACAAGCTCAACTGGAGGTGGGTACCCAACTCTGCTGACGTCGACAATGCAACGAGCCTGCGGCTTGCGGCGCATGTCCTTGAGCAGCTCGGTCATCCGAACCCGAATTTGGTCGAGGCGACACCCGATGTGCCGCCGGCGAATCCAGGCTCGCTTCTCGAGGTGCAGGTGCTGACGAACTTGGCCAACGAACTGCCTGTGTTGGACCCACGTCGGCGCTGGGATTTCGCTCGAGGGCAGAGCATCGTGGGATACGCGCAGTATCAGCACCTAGCCGACTTGGACAAAGCAATTGCCCAGGATCCGAACCTCAGGGTGACGCTGGGTACTGATTACCTGATCAAGCCCGATGTGCTGATTGGGCTGCTTGGAACGCAAGCTAGCATGACGTATCCGTGGCTGCACGCGGCGATCGCATGCAAGTGGACGATTCGATCCGACCGCGTCCAGAACATTCGCCACGAGAACAGCAACATGATCAGGCACAGGCGCGGACGTCTGCCTCATCTGGTGACAGTGACAGCCGAGCCACTACCCACGCGCCTTGCATCGATCGCACGGGGAACAGGTGAGGTGGACGCGACATATCACATCACCTATGACGAGTTGGCGGACGCTGTTTCCGCCCACGGTAGTTCGGAACAGAAGGCGGCGTGGGAGGAGGTAACCAAGCAAGGGCGATTGCTTGACTACAGGAGACTCGCGAATTCACTGGTTGCGGGGTAGACACTTTGGTTATCGAGTGGCTGGGTTGCGGCAGCTGTAACCGGCCGACTAATCGTCTGAGTCTCTCAGGCCATGGGCTCGCCCACATGGTTGGGCGGTGCCTGATAGTCGAGCGTGCTGCTCGGACTATCAGGCACGTCATCGTTCCGATAGGTGCAATTTAGGGCAACTATTCGTCACTTGGTGTCCGGTGTTGACGTGAAAATAATTCCCTCGAATCTGCCGGGAAACAGTACCGCCAGTCGATATAGCTCATAAAGCTCATCGGGGGTCTCGTCGAGAGCGTATGTCGCATAGTCTCGATGGACAAGCATATTTCTGAGCTTACCTAATCGCATAAATGCGAAATGCTCCTTATTGAATTCGTTGTCATTCTTTAATGTTTGTTCGAATAATTTCGCGCAACCTGGTCCGAAACTGCTAAATAGTATCTTCGCCTTCTCGTTATTCCAGTCGAATAATTGATGATATCCCCTGGACATTACGCGGTCCGCAACAAAGAAGCTAAGTTCATCGCGACCGTGCTCGCGGAACATAGACTCAATTACTCTTTTGACTTGATTTTCAAGGCTGCTAGCTGCCGCTACGAGGATGACTTTGTGGTAGGTTCGGTTCAGCGCGGCTAAGCCGGATGGGCTCCGATCCTTGAGATCTTCTACTAGCCCGCGATAGTCTTCATAGAGTGATCTGACAGGGCCGGTCATCTCGGAGTCCTCTGCTATACTTGTCATTTGAGGCCCTCAAGTTCCTCCTCCGCGATACCTATGCGGTTTTTGATATTGACTGGCTTGGTGGATCCCTCCTGCAGTGTGGCCGCAAAACGTGCACCATTCTTGACGCGTATCACCGATGCTGATATGCGGCTAGGATCGATCTGGGGCCTACCTTTGCGGATCCAAGCGGCGAAAAAGCTCTCAAATAGAACTCCGCTAAACTTTCCGCTTCTAGAAAAGGTCTCCTTGGATTGCCCCTGGAAAAGATCGAAGAATGCACGGAGGTCTGAGACCGCGCCGTCGGCTTGCTCAAGTGAGAACTGCTTAACTTCCTCGCAAAAACTGTTGACGAAGGCTGCCATTGAGCCGCGAAAGCTATCGAGCTTGCGCGCGAGTGCTAAGCTTCGGAGTAGAAATTCTGTATCGCGCATACGAGGGTCTGGGCTCGACTCTCCGACAAGCGCCCTCCACTCGGGTTCGAGATTAAGTGCCAAAATAGCGTTTATGAGGTAAGAATGGTAAAGGCTCGCTCGGATTTCCTGCGGTGACAAGTTTACGCCGCCAGTATTTAGTCTGCTGAATATCTCGTAGATCGCTGAATCGCCAGCAGGACTCATCTGCTTTACGACAATATTTCTGATCGTCCGCAGATCCAGAACGATACGGTCTTCCTTTAGTGTTTTATATGAAAGTCCATGATATCGTGCCGTCACGCCGGAGGCTGTCTTTGGAAGCGTGAGCTTGAAATCCGTGAAATAGATGTCATCGTGCAGAAACTCGTCGTTAATTACCCCCGAGCTCAGGCCGGGGCGTAGCTCACCTCTGATTTTGGGGAGTGGAAATCGACCCTTGGCGAAGAAGAATAGCGTAAGTAAGCGCTGCTGCCCATCGATCACAATAAAGTTATTCCGGCCTTCTTCGTACAGAAAGACTTGAGGTACCGGCAGTCCGATCATCAGGGATTCAATTAGCTTTGATGCACGTTTCTGATCCCAGACGAAATTCCGCTGAAAGGCGGGAATTTTCAGTGCACCTGACTCGATAAAATTCACAATAGTAGTGAAGTTCCAGTCATTTGGCGAGGATACGATGTCGTACTCAACCACTGAAACGTCTTCTTGCTCCTGTGATGCGTCGTCGAGCCATGAAGCTCGCTCATTTCGCGGCGGCAGCAGGATGCCTTGGCGTTCGTCGGATTCGGCGTCGTTCTCATCGCGTTCGCCCTCGTCATGGATACTTTCCATATCAGCCAGCCTTTCTTGAATGATTGTCCCCTGCGACTGTCGCTGGCGCAGCGTATCGGATTGCTAGCAGCCTATGCCAAGTTTTTGAGATGTTTGGTACTTGCAGATATCTACTGAGGCCCCATACCGAGTCGACTGAGGATCAGCGGTTGGCGATGAACTTGTTGAATCGCCATTGGGGCCCGTCTTTGTTGTGCAAGCACTTGCTTTGGAACCGAACTCGCGCCCACTGCTTGATGGCGGCTGGCGGTTGGCGCACCGATAGCTGTGCCTGGTGAGGACGCAGTCGCCCTTGTCAACTCTGGAATGATCAACCGTCGATCCGTCGGATGCGGCACGGTGCGACTTTAGTAGTCACGCCCGATCCCCGGCGCTAGGTTGTCGGCAACCCCAACGATCCATTGTGGAGGGTGGCTCTGGGTATTCGGTCAGATGGGGCGCCAGCAGCACTGCATGCCCGGGCGCGGTCCATCGCCACGCCGAGGCGCGTGCGATCTGCGAGTGGTGGTCGGGCGCCTCAAACGATCGCTTTCCGCGTGCGGAAGGTCGTGTCGTGAAATATCGTCTGGCGCTATACGATCCAGGTTGGACATTTGCCCAAGTATGAGGAGGTCGCATGGCGGACACTGGGTTCGGTCGATGGTTCCACGGAGAATGCCCGGTGTCGGCAGTTCCGCCCATCCGCGAGAGTGGGAATGCGCCAATCTTGGCTTACGCCACCATAAGCGCTCCTTCTCTGTCGTGGACTGTGACTGTTGATGCTAACGCTGATCGAGTACATGCACGCGAGTGCGTGCTAGGAAATGCGGTGGCCGCCGCATGATCACCGGCAACGAGTATCCTGCAGCGGCATATGCGCCTAGTGGTGAACTTTGGTGGTTACTGGAGCATGCGCCTAATACCAAGAAGCCTTTTGGGGCTGAGCCTAAGATCGCCGCCTGGCTGCATTTCAATAAAGAGATCGGTGACCGGTTCACTCTTCGCGAACTTCGCAAGGCAGTCAGCACTGACAACCTTGCGAACAATCAGGAACATTTCAACCGTCGGATGCGCCAGTTGCGCAAGTTGGGTTGGCAATTGGTGTCTTCGCAGGAAGACGGCCGGCTGCGCACAGACGAATACCGGGTTGCGCAGAAAGGGTGGCACCCCGCCGTTGGTCCCCGGCCGAAGATCTCTGGTCAGATCGGTGGTGCGCTTCGGCGGCGCGTGCTCTTGCGTGACGGTCACAGGTGCGTTATCTGTGGAATAGGCAGCGGCGAGCTGTATCCGGATCCGCCAGAAAGTACGGCCGTCATGTCCATTGGACACCGCATACCGCAGGAGCTTGGCGGTAGCGACGACATCGACAACCTCCAGGTTGAATGCAAGCGCTGTAACGAGCCTGTGCGTGAAGAAGCTGGGCTTCCTGAAACTCTTGAAGAGGTATACGCCCAAGTTAAAGGACTCAAACGGGCGGAAAAGATGACTTTGCTGGAGTGGCTCCGCAATGGACGCAGGTCACGGTCAAAACTCGATGACCTCTATGATCGTGCTCGGCGATTGAATCCCAGCGAGAGAGCGCGATTGGCCGATCGGCTCGGGGTAGCCACTGAGCAACAGTTTAAGATTGAGCCGTAGGAGCATTTCTTGCATGATCCTCGTTGGCAGTCGCCACAGGTGAGACGAGCAAGTCGTCACTCAGATTGCTGGAGTACGGGTATGGTCCATCGCGCGTGTGCCAATCCAAAGTGATAACCGACTGCGGTGCCTATGGCTATTTACCGATGGAAATGGGACTATTTTCGATGCCGTGATATGGATTGGGCTATGCACACGGATTGGTTGGGTGAGCCTGCAGACTCAAAGTGATCGCAGGTGTTAGATCCGCTGCCCACGAGATCGGCAGCAGTGCTGCCGGCTTGAACAGCACCGACAGTCGCCGCAGGCCGAGGCGACCAGCGCCACGCGATCAACGTCGGACTTCGGTGATCTCGACTGGGCGGTGTTCGCGGCGGGAGAGTTCGCAGGCTTCGGCTACGTAGAAGGCTTCGAGGGCGTCTGTTGGGCTGCAAGGGTTTTCGAGGTTGCCGTTGATGACGGAGATGAAGGCGGTGAGTTCTTCGGTGTAGGCGTTGCGGAAGCGGTCCATGAAGCCGGGGTAGGCGGGGAGGGGGGAGGGGGTGTAGTCGGGTTCGACTGAGGTCAAGGGGGAGCGGTCGTCTAGGCCGACGATTGCGTTGGCGGTGGAGCCTAGGGCTTCGAGGCGGACGTCGTAGCCTGCGCCGTTGTAGCGGGTGAGGGAGACGGTGGCGAGGGTTTCGTTGTCGAGGTGCAGTAAGACTGCGGCGGTGTCTACGTCGCCGGATTCGGTGAAGACCTGGTCGCCCTGGTTGGTGCCGGTGGCGTAGACCTGGGTGATTTCTCGGCCGGTTACCCAGCGGATTATGTCGAAGTCGTGGACGCCGCAGTCGCGGAAGATGCCGCCGGAGTGGGGGATGTAGGCGGCGGGTGGGGGTGTGGGGTCGAGGGTGGTGGCGCGGAGGGTGTGCAGCCAGCCGAGGGCGCCGGAGGTGATGGCGGCGCGGGCGGCTCGGTAGCCGGCGTCGAAGCGGCGTTGGAAGCCGATTTGTACTGGGACGGTGGAGTTTTGGAGGTGGTCGAGGACGGCCAGAGTGCCTTCGATGTCGGCGGCGACGGGCTTTTCGCAGAAGACGGGGAGGCCGGCGTCGACCGCCCGGAGGATGAGTTCGGGGTGGGAGTCGGTGGCGGTGGTGATGATGAGGCCGTCGAGGTCGGCGGCGAAGAGGGCCTCGAGGTCGGGGGCGAATTCGAGGTCGAGTTTGGTGGCGGTGGTGCGTGCTCGCTCGGGGTCGGCATCGGCGACGACGACGTTGGCCACGTTGGGGAAGTTCTTGAGGGTTTCGGCGTGGGAGGTGCCGATGCGGCCGGTGCCGGCGAGGCCGAGGGTGACGGCTTTGTGGGATGTCATCGACTTTCCTCCTGGTGAAATCTCAACGTGCGGTGGACATCTGCCGAGGGGCAGCGAGCGTTCAGTTGCTCGGGGGGCTCGTCGTCGAACGGACGACGAGGGACGGCTGTAGGCGGCGACGGACCGGGTCGGTGCGGTCGGCGCGGAGGCGTTCGACGAGTGCCTCGATGGCGAGCCGGCCCATTTGGACACGCGGCTGGTCGATCGTGGTCAGCGAGATGTGGCGGAGTGCGGCCAGGGACGTGTTGTCGTAGCCGACGATGGAGACGTCGTCCGGCACGCGCAATCCGGCCTCTTCCAGCGCAGACATGGCGCCGACGGCGTTGAAGTCGTTGCCGCAGACCAGGGCGGTGGGGAAGTTGTCGCGGGTGAAGAGGTTCAGCAGCTTCTGCACCGCGGCGATGCCGGCGGAGTCGGTGTGCTCGCTCGGGATGACCATGGGCTCGAGGCCGTGCCGTTCCATCGCGGCCTGGTAGCCCTTGCGCCGCGGAGACGCGGTGAACGCGTTGCCGCCGTCGAGGTGCACGATGCGCCGATGGCCAAGGGAGGCAAGGTGATCCACGGCCAGTCCGGCGCCGACCTCGCCGTCGTCGTTGACGGTGTCGACGTCGGCGATGGTGGAGCTGCGCGACACCAGGACCAGCGGAGCCTGTTGTGCCGCATCGCGAATGGCGGCGGCGGGCAGGATGGGGGAGAGCAGGATGATGCCGCCGGGACGGAACGCGAGCAGGCTTTCCAGCGCGGTTCGCTCGCGGGCGGCGCTGCGGCGGCCGGTGTTGAGGATCAGCTCGAGGCCGGATTCCTGTGCGGCGGTGTCCATTCCCTCGACGACGTCGGCGAAGAAGGCGTTGTGCAGGTCGGAGACCATGACGCCGACGATGTTCGACGTCCGGCTGGCCAGTGAGCGCGCCATGATGTCGGGCTGGTAGCCGAGGTCTTTCGCGGCTTCCAGCACGGCGCGGCGGCGGTGCTCGCTGACCTTCGGGGAGTTGCGCATGACGAGCGAGACCAGGGCGCGCGAGACGCCGGCGCGTTCGGCGACGTCTTCCATGGTGGGTCGCGCCATGTCGCCTCCGTTCCGCGATCGGTGATCTGTGCCGTGTCGGACGTTACAAGGTCGGCGCTTGCGAATCAATAGAGCGCTCTAATCGGACTTTCTTCTCACGTGAATCTCCGACATTTCCGCTGGAAGCGCGGATATTACCTGGTGGTAGCGCTATTCTGAGTCCCGTGCACCCTCTTGACACGCTATGACCCACGTTACATAGTTGGAGCGCTCCAATCGCTTGGAGCGCTTCAACTCGACATCGAAGGTCGGAGAAGTCCTGATGACCGAACCGCTCTACCCGCTGCGCATCGCGGCCGCCCCCATCTCCTGGGGAGTGTGCGAAGTTCCCGGCTGGGGTCACGTGCTCGACGCGCAGACCGTGCTCGCGGAGATGGCCGCGCTCGGCCTGTCCGCGACCGAACTCGGCCCGCCGGGCTATCTTCCGCCGGACCCGGACGAATTGCGTTCGCTGCTGGCGACATTCGGGATCTCCGCGGTCGGCGGATTCCTGGCGCTGGTGCTGCACGCGGAGCCGGAGCGCGCGCTCGTCGAGGCGAAGGAGGCCGCCGAGCTGTTCGCCGCGACCGGCGCCGAGGTGCTCGTCCTGGCCGCCGCGACCGGGCTGGGCGGATACGACGCCCGCCCGCAGCTCACCGCGAACGAATGGCGCACGCTCATCGAGACTTCCGCCGCGATCCGCGACCTCGCCGCCGAGCACGGGCTGCGCACGGTGCTGCATCCGCACGTCGGCACGCAGGTGGAGACCGAACCCGAAGTCGAACGCTTCCTTGCCGATTCGGACCTCGACATCTGCCTGGACACCGGGCACCTGCTGATCGGCGGCACCGACCCGGTGCTGCTCGCGCAGCGACATGCCGCGCGGATCGGGCACATTCACCTGAAGGACGTCCGCAGCGCGATGGCCGACGAAGTACGCGGCGGCGCAATCGAATACGGCGAGGCCGTGCGCCGCGGTCTGTATGTCCCACTGGGCGAAGGTGATGTCGACATCGCCGCCCTGGTGCGGACCATGCAGGCCGCCGGCTACCGCGGCTGGTACGTGATGGAGCAGGACACCGCCCTGCAGCCCACCGACTCGGCGGAGCTGCCGAGCCGGGACACCGAACGCAGCCTGCGCCACCTCGCCGGGCTCGCGACTTCCGCCGCACGAATCTAGTTGGGAAGTGATGACAACGATGTCTCTTCGAGTTCGCCGAGGGTGGCAACGATCGCGCCGCCTGGTGCCGTGGCTGGCCGCGGCCGCGGTGCTGGCCGCGTGTAGCGGGCCGGGCACCGACGCGGTCGCGCCGACCAATTCACCGGTCGCCGCGGGCAAATTGAACTCCGTCGCGGTGGTCACGCACGGCAGCCCCGGCGACGCGTTCTGGAACGTGGTCAAGAACGGCGCGGAGGCGGCGGGCAAGGACCTCGGCGTCCGGGTCGAATACAACTCGGCCGGCGATCCCGGCCAGCAGGCGAAGCTGATCGACAACGCGGTCGCGCAGGGCGTGGACGGGCTCGTCGTCTCGATGGCCAACCCGGACGCGCTCCGTCCCTCGATCGAAAAGGCCATCGCCGCAGGCATTCCCGTGGTGACGATCAACTCGGGCGAGGGCGAGAGCGTCAAGTACGGCGCGATCGGCCATGTGGGACAAAGCGAGTCGCTGGCGGGGCAGGCGGCGGGCAAACGCCTCGCCGACGCCAAGAAGACCAAGCTGCTCTGCGTGATCCACGAGGCGGGCAATATCGGCGCCAACCAGCGCTGCGAGGGCGCGACCAAGGCGTTCGGCAACGGGACGACGCTACAGGTGGACATCAACAACCCGACCGACGCGCAGTCCCGGATCAAGGGCGCACTGGAGGCGGACAAGTCGATCGACGCTGTGCTGACACTCAATTCGCAGGTCGCCGCGCGTGCGGTGGACGGGGTGAAGGAAGCGCAGTCCAACGCGACGGTCGCGACGTTCGACCTCAATACCGATGTGGTCGAGGCCATCCGCGCGGGCAAGCTGCTGTTCGCCGTCGACCAGCAGCAGTACGAGCAGGGTTACCTGCCCGTGGTGTTGTTGCAGGCCTACCGGACCAACCTGAACACCGTCGGTGGTGGCACACCGGTGCAGACGGGTCCGGCCTTCGTCGACAAGAACAACGTCGATGCCGTCGCCGCGCTTGTGGCACAGGGCACGCGCTGAGGTCAGGGAGTAGATGAAATGACCATTGCCACAAAGACATCCGAGGCCGAACCGGCCGCCGAGCCGAAGGGGCCGACGCTGATGCAGCGGATGGTCGTGCGGCCGGAGATCGGCGCCGCGCTCGGCGCGCTCCTCGTGTTCGTGTTCTTCTCGATCATCACCGATCGCTTCCTGAGCCCGCTGGGCGTCGCGACCTGGCTGGACGACTCGTCCACGCTCGGCATCATGGCGGTCGCGGTGGCGCTGTTGATGATCGGCGGTGAGTTCGACCTCTCGGCCGGTGTGATGACGGCGTCCACGGCGCTGGTCACCGCGCTGCTGGCGGTGCACGCGGGCTGGAACGTCTGGTTCGCGCTGCTGGCCTCACTGGTGCTCGCGCTGCTGGTCGGCGCGTTCAACGGGTGGCTCGTAATGCGCACCGGACTGCCGAGTTTCATCGTCACGCTCGGCACTTTCCTTGCGCTGCAAGGGCTGAACCTCGGCGTGACCAGGATGGTCACCGGAACCGTTCAGGTGTCGGGCATCCGGAGCGCGGACGGGTACAACTCGGCCGGTTGGGTGTTCGCCTCGACGCTGAACATCGGGGACGCGCGCATCCAAGCGTCGGTCATCTGGTGGATCGTGCTGACCGTGATCGCCTCGATCGTGCTGGTGCGCACCAGGTTCGGCAACTGGATCTTCGCGGTCGGCGGTGCGTTGCAGAACGCGCGGGCGGTCGGCGTGCCGGCCAATCGGACGAAGATCGTGCTCTTCATGACCACCGCGTTCGCCGGTTGGGTGGTCGGCTCGTGCAGCATCCTGCGGTTCGCCAGTGTGCAGGCGAATCAGGGTGTCGGGCTGGAGTTGCACTACATCATCGCCGCGGTGGTCGGCGGCTGCCTGCTGACCGGTGGTTTCGGGTCGGCCGTGGGCGCCGCGATCGGTGCGCTCATCTTCGGCATGGCACGTCAGGGAATCGTGTTCGCGCGCTGGGACAGTGACTGGTTCATGCTGTTCCTCGGCGTGCTGCTGCTGGCGGCGGTGTTGGTCAACAACAGATTCCAGAAGCGAGCCGAGAGGGTACGCCGATGACAACTCCACTGATCGAGGCCGTTGGCATCGGAAAGAGTTACGGCGGTGTGGTCGCGCTGGAGGACGTCTCCACCGTGGTGAACGCCGGCCAGGTCACCTGCATCCTCGGCGACAACGGCGCGGGCAAGTCGACACTCATCAAGATCCTGGCCGGCGTGCATCAGCACGACCGCGGCGAGTTGCGGATCGACGGACAGCCGGTCCGATTGTCCTCGCCGCGTGCGGCTTTGGACCACGGCATCGCGACGGTCTATCAGGATCTGGCGGTGGTGCCGCTGATGAGCGTCTGGCGCAACTTCGTGCTCGGCTCGGAGCCGACCTCCGGACCCTTCCGGCTGCTCGACCGCCGCAAGGGACGGGAGATCGCGCGGAAAGGGCTGGCGGACATGGGCATCGAGATCCGCGACATGGAACAGCCGGTCGGCACGTTATCCGGCGGGCAACGGCAATGCGTCGCCATCGCCAGGGCCGTGCACTACGGCGCGAAGGTGCTGATCCTGGACGAGCCGACCGCCGCGCTCGGCGTGAAGCAGGCCGGGGTGGTGCTGAAATACGTTGTCCAGGCCCGGGATCGTGGACTCGGGGTCATCCTGATCACGCACAACCCGCACCACGCCTTCCCGGTCGGCGACCGATTCCTGCTGCTGAAACGCGGCACGGTGCTCGGCTCGTACGAGAAGGACGAGATCGATCTGCCGGAGCTCACGCGGCAGATGGCGGGCGGTGCCGAGCTGGACGCGTTGCAGCACGAGTTGCAGCGGGTCGTGTCGTCGTGACCGGTCTGGAAGCGTTGACCATCGGCCGCGTCGGCGTCGATCTCTATCCGCAGCAGAGCGGTGTCGGGCTCGCCGAGGTGGAGTCGTTCGCGAAGTTCTTGGGCGGCACCGCGACCAACGTCGCGGTCGCCGCCGCGCGACTCGGCCGGCGCAGCGCGGTGCTGACCAAGGTCGGCCAGGACGGCTTCGGTGACTACGTGCGAACGGCGTTGGCGGACTTCGGCGTATCGCCCGACTATGTCGGGACCGCGCCGGAACTCCTGACGCCGGTGGTCTTTTGCGAGTTGAAGCCGCCCGCCGACCCGCCGCTGCTGTTCTATCGCGCGCCCATCGCGCCGGACCTCACCCTCACCGAGGACGAGGTGCCGTGGGACGTTGTGGATTCGGTTCCGCTGCTGTGGGTTACCGGCACCGGCGTGAGCGCCGAACCCGGGCGCAGCACCCAGCGCCGGATTCTCGAACGGCGTGACCGGCGCGGGCACACCGTGCTCGACCTGGACTACCGGCCGATGTTCTGGCCGGATGTCGAGACCGCGCGCGCCGAGATCGGCTGGATGGTCGACCACGTCAACGTCGTCGTCGGCAACCGCACCGAGGTCCAAGTCGCGGTGGGCACAGCCGATCCCGACGAGGCGGCCGACCGGCTGCTGGCTCGCGGCGTCCGGCTCGCGGTGATCAAACGCGGCGCCGAGGGCGTGCTGGTCGCCACCGAGTACGAGCGGTGGACGGTGCCACCGTGCCGAGTCGAGGTGGTCTGCGGGCTCGGGGCGGGAGATGGCTTCGGCGGCGCGCTGATTCACGGCCTGCTCTCGGACTGGGATCCGCATCGCATCGCCACCTACGCCAACGCCGCGGGCGCACTCGTGGCGTCGCGGCTGGCGTGCGCCGATGCCATGCCGACGGACTCGGAGATCGAAGAACTACTGTGCCGCTGAACGCGGTGCGCCCATCTGGAATCGGAGGAACTACCGTGCATTTGACCGACGAACGCTGGCGTGAGCTACTGCGCGTCCGCGCGACGGACCCGGCGGCGGTCGAGCGGGCATATGCGAAACGAGTCCGTCGCCCGAACCTGTTGGCGGACAAGGACACCCTGTTCCTGATCGCCGCGGACCACCCAGCCCGGGGCGCCCTCGGCGTCGGCTCGGACCTGACCGCGATGGCGGACCGGCGCGCGCTGCTGGAGCGGCTGCTGATCGCGCTGGCCCACCCTGACGTCGACGGCGTGCTCGGCTCCCCGGACGTGGTCGAGGAGCTGCTGCTGCTGGACGCGCTGGACGACAAGGTGGTCATCGGCTCGATGAACCGCGGCGGACTGGCCGGCGCGGAGTGGGAGATCGACGACCGCTTCACCGGCTACGACGCGGACTCGCTCGCCCGATTCCGGCTCGACGGCGGCAAAATGCTGCTGCGCCTGGTGGATTCGGACGCGGGCACGGTGCCGACCTTGCAGGCGTGCGCGCAAGCGGTGTCCGAACTCGCGGCGAACGGACTCATGGCGATGGTCGAGCCGCTGCCGTACCACCGCGACGAATCCGGTGCCCTGGTCATGAGCAAGGATGCGGCCGCCCTGTCGCGTGCGATCACGGTCGCTTCCGGCCTCGGCGTCACCTCCGCCTACACCTGGCTGAAGATCCCTGCCCCGGAGGACATTTCGGTGCTCGACGCCACCACCCTGCCGGTCGTCGTCCTCGGCGGCGCACCCTCGGGCGACCAGGTCGCCGACGTGGCGTACTGGGACGGCGCCCTCGGCCACGACGTGGTCCGCGGCCTGGTGGTCGGCCGCACGCTGCTCTACCCGCACGACGGCGACGTCGGCGCGGCGGTCGACGCGGCGGCCAAGATGCTGAAGGAGACCCGATGAGCCGCGGAAACCTCCTCGACTGTGCGCTGTTCCGTAGGAGCGACGCGCACGGATTGTCTTCGCGCGCACGAACTCGCCGACGAACTCGTTCGCGGCGCACGATGATGCGCGCTCCGTTCGAGGGGCCACGCGCGGACCGGGGAATCCGGTCTGCCGCTGGCATGCGGCGCGCTGGGCGGCAGCGGCGCACGAATCATCTTGGCGCGCGGGGCGCTGGTAGTTGTGTGCGCTCGGTGCGAAGTCGGACGCGACGGCCAGCAGGTACGAACAGAGCGGCTGTCAGGATGAAGGAGGGCCGATGAGCCGAGGTCGGCCAGCGAACGTCAGCGGTGATCAGCTACTGCGCACAGATCATCATGGTGCGCACAAAGCTGCTGGCAATTGTGTGCACGTGGCGCGAATTCATGCGCGGCGGCCCGCGAATACCGACGTCGTGGCCGGCGGGATGTTGAAGGAGGGGCGATGAGTCGTGGTCACCGAACGAACGTGAGCGGTGGTCGCTTGCTGCGCACGGATCATTACGGCGCGCACGGAACAGTTACCAATATCTTGCGCTCGGGGCGATTTCGTGCGCAGCGCGCCCTGGTATGTGGGCCGCACGACGGCGGCGGGGAGAGGCGCACCGTGCGTGCGCGCGGAGATGGCGCCGGTGAAGTTCGCGGTCTGCCGCGTACGAATTGTTCTGCTGCGCAGGGTTTTGCCCGTGGTTATGTGCGCGCGGGGCGGAGTTGTGCGTTGCGAGCGGGGGATGTGCGTATCGCGGCGGCCGGTTCCGGGGCGATCGGCCGACACGGGAGCGTGCGATGAAGCTGCATCGGCCTGCTGGAACGCTGCGTGCGGGCGGCGATCCGATCCACCTCGGCCCGGAAGACGCCGGGTGGACCTACACCGGCTTGCGTGTCCTGAACCTTCGTGCCGGTGAAACCAGAGACATCGAGACCGGCGAGTTCGAAGCGTTCGTCCTTCCGCTGGCTGGGTCTTGCACCGTCCGCGTCGACGGCATGACGTTCGAATTGTCCGGCCGCGACTCGGTTTTCACCCGGGTGACCGACTTCGCCTACATCCCACGTGATGCGACCGTCGAACTGACGGCCAGCAGCAACCTGGAGCTCGCCCTCCCCATGGCCCGCTGCACGAACCGTCTCGACCCGAAATACGGTCCCGCAGAACAGGTCCCGGTCGACATCCGCGGCGCGGGACAAGCCACCCGTCAGGTCACCAACTTCGGTGTTCCCGGCGTCTGGGACCACGCCGACAAACTCAACGCCTGCGAACTGATTACCCCGGACGGCAATTGGTCCTCCTACCCGCCGCACAAGCATGACGCGGCGAGCGACTGCGAGGTCGTCAACGAGGAGATCTACTACTTCCGCATCGCCGGACGAGACGGGATCACTCCGTCACGTGACGGATTCGGAATGCATCGCACGTACACCGCGGACGGTGCACTCGATGAAAACGTCGCGGTTCGGGACGGCGATGTTTTCCTGGTCCCGCAGGGCTATCACGGTCCGTGCATCGCCGCCCCGGGCTACCCGATGTACTACCTCAACGTGCTCGCGGGCCCCGCCGCGGAACGTTCGATGGCCTTCTGCGACGACCCGGCGCACAGCTGGGTGCGCGGCACCTGGGACGACGAACCCCGTGATCCCCGCTGCCCGGTCACCAACCACGAAGGACGGCTCCGATGAAATTGACCGCGGCGCAGGCGCTGGTGGCCTGGCTGGTCGCCCAGCGCTCGGAAACCCTCGACGGCCGCGAAGTGCCGCTTTTCCCTGCGGTTTTCGGCATCTTCGGGCACGGCAACGTGCTCGGCCTCGGCACCGCCCTGCACGAGCGACGCGACGTGATCCCGGTCTGGCGCGGGCACACCGAGCAGGGCATGGCCCTCGCCGCCGTCGGTTACGCCAAGGCGACCCATCGCCGCCAGATCGGCGTCGCCACCTCCTCGATCGGCCCCGGCGCGCTGAACATGGTGACCGCCGCCGGCGTCGCGCACGCGAATCGCCTTCCGCTGCTGTTGCTTCCGGGCGACACCTTCACCACCCGCGCACCCGACCCGGTGCTGCAACAGGTCGAGCATTTCGGCGACGCCACCGCCACGGTCAACGACGCGTTCCGCGCGGTGAGCCGCTACTTCGATCGGATCACCCGCCCCGAGCAGCTGATTTCCACACTGCCCCAAGCGGTCCGGGTGCTCACGGACCCGGCCGAGACCGGTCCGGTCACGCTCGCCCTGCCGCAAGACGTCCAGGCCGAGACCTACGACTTCCCCGACGCCCTGTTCGAGCCGGTCGTCCACCGCATCCTGCGCCCCCGCGCCGACGAACGCTCGTTGGCCGACGCCGAAGCGGCGCTGCGCAACTCGGCGCGGCCGCTGCTGGTCCTCGGCGGCGGCGTCCGCTACTCGGGCGCGGGCAGGACCACGCTCGAATTCGCTGAGCGCCATGGCATTCCGGTCGTCGAGACCACCGCGGGCCGCACCTTGGTACCGCACGTGCATCCCCTCTACGCCGGTCCGCTCGGCGTCACCGGCTCGACCTCGGCCAACGCACTCGCCGCCGAAGCGGACCTCGTCCTCGCCGTCGGCACCCGCTTGCAGGACTTCACCACTGCCTCGTGGACCGTCTTCGCGCCGGAGGTCCGCCTCGTCACGATCAACGCCGCCCGCTTCGACGCGGTCAAACACGGCGCCCTCGCGGTCGTCGGCGACGCCGACGCAACGGTCCGCGACCTGGCCGAACGCACAAAGCAATGGCAGGTCGACCCCGAATGGACGGCCCGCGCCGCCGCCGAACGCAGCACCTGGGACGCCCACATCGACAAGCTGCGCGCCCACACCCTCGGCACCCCCAGCTACGCCCAGGTCGTCGGCCTGGTCAACGAGCTCAGCGGACCGAACGACTACATGATGACCGCCTCCGGCGGCATGCCCGGCGAACTCGTCGGCGGCTGGCGCGCGACCGGCGGCGCGCCGACCATGGACGTCGAGTACGGATTCTCTTGCATGGGTTACGAACTCGCGGGAGCGTGGGGCGCGGCCATGGCGCACACCGACGGCCTGGTCACCACGATGCTCGGCGACGGCTCCTACCTGATGTTGAACTCCGAACTGTTTTCCGCAGCCTTCGCCGGCCACCCGTTGGTCGCGGTGGTCTGCGACAACGACGGTTACGCGGTGATCGCCCGCCTGCAAGAGGGTCAGGGCGGCGCACCGTTCAACAACTTCTACGCCGACTGCCGCAGCGCGCACGACGAACCGCCCCGGGTGGACTTCGCCGCCCACGCCCGCGCCCTGGGCTGTGCCGTCTTCACCGCCACCGACCTGGCCGAATTCCGCGCCGCCTACGCCGCCGCGCGCGACACCGCGGTCCGTGAGTCCCGCCCGGCCGTGCTGGTGATCCGCACCCAGCCGTCGTCCTGGACCGAGGCGGGCGCCTGGTGGGAGGTCGGCGTGCCGGAGCATCTGTCCGGGCACACCGCGCACGCCGAGGCGAAACCACACCAGTTGCGCTATTTGCAACATTGAACTCGAGGTGAAACAAGGTGCTGCGCTACTCGGCGGAAAGTCGTAGGATGACTTAACGGCGCATCGGGGCGCTGGTAGCGATGGCCCTTGCGGCACAAGATAACTGGGACTCGACCGAGTATCGGTGACCAGTTGCGTCGAGAAGGGGAAGGCCTGTGCGGACCGAGGCGAGCAGAGCGGGCCGGTGACCCTCAACCGGGTCGACCACACCGCGTTGGCGCTGTGGGCGGCGGATTGCGCCGAACGCGTGCTGCCGCTGTTCGAGCGTGCGCGACCGGATGATCTACGACCGGCCGCGGCGATCGAGGCGGCCCGCGCCTGGGTGCGCGGCGACCTGACGATGCCCGAGGCGCGCAGGGCCGCCTTCGCCGCCCATGATTCCGCTCGCGAGACCACCGGCGCGGCTACTTTCGCCGCGCGGTCGGCCGGGCACGCCGCCGCGACCGCCCATGTGGCGGGTCACGCGGTGCACGCCGCGAACTACGCGATGCAGGCGGTACAGGCGGATTCGTCGGAGGGGGACGACGAGCGCGCCTGGCAAGAAGCTCAGGTACCGGCACGACTGATTCGGGTGGTTTTCCCGGATCGGGGCCTGTCAGAGCAGGGGAGGTGAAGGCGACAACCCCCTAGTCAGCGTTGTTTTGCTCACAGTTGACCGGGGAAGAAGTGGAGAAATTCGTCGGATCATGGCATCGTTGATCTCGAGACCAGGCCATTCCATTTGGCAGAATCTGGCTCGTCTACAGAAAGTATGAAATGGCTCAGGGCATTGTGAAGTGGTTCAACAGCGAGAAGGGCTTCGGCTTCATCGCGCAAGACGGCGGAGGCCCCGACGTCTTCGTGCATTACTCGGCCGTCAGCGGCGCGGGTTTCCGGTCCCTCGATGAGGGGCAGCGCGTGGAGTTCGAGATCGGCCAGGGCCAGAAGGGCCCGCAGGCGCAGGACGTTCGCGTTCTCTGATCTGATCGCTCCTAAGCTTTCGGAAGGCCCCGCACCGGTCAGGTGCGGGGCCTTTCCCCCTTTTCTGGGGAGTGCTTACGCCCTGGTGAAGGTCACATGGGTGACCGCAGGGGAGCGGACCGCCGAGCTGATCGCATAGCCGGGCAGCGTGCCGAGGTCGTCGTAGAGACGCTCGCCGCCGCCGAGCAGAATCGGTACGACGGCCAGATGCATCTCGTCGACCAGCCCCGCTTGCAGGAACTGGCGCACGACCGATGAGCCGCCGCCCAAGCGCACGTCCTTGCCGTCGGCGGCCTCGAACGCCTGCCGCAGCACCTTTTCCGGGGTGTCGTCGACGAAGTGGAACGTGGTCCCGCCCGCCATCGGCAGCGACTGCCGCGGGTGATGGGTCAGCACGAAGGTGTCGTGGTGGTACGGCGGGTTGTCGCCCCACCAGCCCTTCCACTCCTCGTCCTGCCACTCGCCGCGAATCGGCCCGAACATGTTGCGGCCCATGATGGTTGCGCCGATGCCGACATCTCCGGCCTGGATGAAATCGTCGTCGATCCCGGTCTCGCCGCCCTCGGCGCCGGACCAGCCGTTGCCGGTGCGGGTGGCGAAGACCCACTCGTGCAGACGCATGCCGCCTTCGCCGATCGGGTTGTCCGGGCTCTGGTTCGGGCCGGCGACGTAGCCGTCCAAGGAGATGGCCAGGTTGCGTACGAGGAGCTTCGCCATGGTCTTGTCTTTCGCTAGAGTGCTTGCAGTTTGCAATCGCTTGGGTACAGACTAGGGGTGAGTGGTTGTATATTGCAAGCAGAAGTTCGAAAGATTTCGCGGAGCAAGGAGCGGTGGATGCGTGACGAGGGACGCTCGGGCTGCCCGATCAATGCGACGATCGAGGTGATCGGCGATCGGTGGACCCTGCTGGTGCTGCGCGACGTGATGTTCGGCAATCGGCGCTACTTCCGGGAACTGCTGTCCGCCTCGGACGAGGGCATCGCCTCCAATATCCTGTCCGACCGGCTGAAACGGCTGGTCGCGGCAGGTCTGCTCAGCCGGGAGGACAGCAGGCCCGGGCAGAAGGCGGAGTACCGGCTGACCGAGCCTGCCATCCAGTTGGTGCCGATAATGGCGCAACTCGGGTCGTGGGGGCTGCGGCACCGGCCGACCACTCGGCAGTTGCGGGTGCGGGCCGAGCTGCTCGAGCAGGGTGGCCCCGAGCTGTGGGCGGAGTTCATGGACGAACTGCGGGAGTCGCACCTCGGGATTCCCCGGCCCGACCCGGACCGGCCGACCGCGACGGATCGGCTGGCCCAGGCGTATGCGGCGGCCGTCGCCGAGGCGTGAGTGCTACGCCGGTCCGGCGGCCTCGGCGCGGAAGAACTCCGCGGTGAGCTTCCTGGCCTGGTCGAGGTCCGGATCCACCGACTTCGGGAAAGCGTCTGCGGCCAGCTCGAATTCGGACTCGATGAACGCGGCGATCGGGACCGGCACTGTGCCGCTGCCCATTTCGCGGGTCCGGGACTTGAGCTCGGTCAACTCCGCCACTGCCGCAACGAGATCGGTGGTCAGGTCGCACTCGGCCATCAGCGTCGGCAGGTGCATCGGCGCCACCGCCGCACCCGGGTGCTCGCGCAGCCAGCGCAAAGCCATTGCCGGGCGCAGTGAATAGAACACCTTCTTCAGTGATCGGTTGCGGTCGAACAACTCCCACTGCTTCGCACCCAGGTGCAGGTAGTGCCGGGCCACCCGGTTGCGGTCGGCGACCTCGTCGGCCAGCGCGCGCAGGTCGGCGCGGAACCGGCTGTCGCCGCGGTACACGATGGGCGACATCAGCCATTCGATGAGCACGGCGTTGCCCGCGACCAGCAGGCGCAGCGCCTTGGCCAGGTCCCAGCCGTTCACGTCGAGCAGCCCGGCCAGCGGCGTCTCGATCACGTCCCGGGTGGGCCACGGGGACAGGTAGGTGTCCAGGTTCGCGACGTAGACGAACCGGCAGTCGTAGTCGGAGTCGGGCGACGGGAAACCCCAAGCCCGGCTGCCGCTTTCGATGGCCAGCCGGATCGAGACGCGGTGTTCGCGCTCGACCCGGTCCAGCTCGAAGTCGATGGACCCGACCACGGTCGGGTCCATCGAAGCAGGGATCGCGCGTAGGGCCATGCCGTTGATGCTATGTGCCGGCTACCCCGGAACGCAGTTCATTTTCCGGCCATCGGTGCTGTTCAGGCCTGCTCCGGGGCGCGACCGGCGGCCGCGATCAGCAGCGCGGCGATCACCAGCGCGCCGCCGAGCCACATCGCGGAGGTGACGCCGAACGCGTCGGCCATGCGCCCACCGGCCAGCGCGCCCAAGGCGATGGCGGCGTTGAAGACACACGCGTTCAACGAGGACGCGGCCTCGCGCGCCCGGGGCGCCGCGGCGAAGGCCCAGTTCTGCGTGGTGACCGACACGCCGCCGTAAGACAGGCCCCAGGCCACCATCAGCGCGACGGCGAGCCACAGCGATCCGCCGAGCACCGGAATCAGTAGCACGGTGACGGCCAGCGGGACGGTGATCGTCATCAGCATCCGGCGCGGATCGCGGACACCGGCGGCGCCCGAGCTGAAATTGCCGATGACACCGGCGATTCCGTACACCAGCAGCAAGGTGCCGATCGCGCTCGCGCCGATGCCGGTCACTTTCTCCAGCAGCGGGCGGATGTAGGTGTAGGCGGCGAAGTGGCCGGTGACCAGGAACGCGACGACCAGCAGCGCGGTGCGCAATTGCGGCTCGCGGGTCAGTCCCAGTGCTTCGCGCAGCGGAACCGACTGTGCGACAGTCAGTCTCGGTAGCAGTACCGCGATCGCGATCAGCACTACCACCGCGAGCGCCGCGATGACGAGGAAGGCCGCCCGCCACCCGGCGAGTGCGCCGATGTACGTCCCCGCCGGCACGCCGATCACCGAGGCCACCGCGACGCCGCTGTAGACCAGCGCGGTGGCGCTGCCGATCGACTCGGCCGGCACCAGCCGCGCCGCCAGGCTCGCCGCGATCGCCCACACCCCGCCGATCCCGATGCCGACCAGCACCCTGGCCGCCATCATGACCGGGAAGTTCGGCGACCAGGCCGCGCCGACATTGCCGAGGGTCAGCACCGCGAGCAGCACGCAGAGCACGAGCCTGCGGTCGGTGCGGCCGAGCGCACCCGTGATCAGCGGCGCGGACACGGCGGCGACCAGGCCGGTGGCGGTCAGCGAAAGCCCGGCCGCGCCCTCGGAGACCCGCAACGCGCCGCTGATCGGGGTGAGCAACCCGACCGGCAGCATCTCCGAGGTGACGACCGTGAAGGTGGCCCCGGTCACGGCGCCGACGCCGAGCCAGCCGCGCAGAGCCGAATCCGGTGCCGCGGGTGCCGGACTCGCGCTGTCTTGAACCTGTGTCATGCCTCCAGCCAACTGATCGGCCGGGGCGGAAACAACGGCGAAGGTCTCATCGTTCTATGAGCTGAGCTCATCGACGCTGGAGAGGACGCCCATGACCGGCCTGGAGGTACGCGAGCTGGAGGCATTCCTGGTGCTCGCCGAGGAACTGCACTTCGGGCGGGCGGGGGAGCGGCTCTACGTTTCGCAGAGCCGGGTGAGTCAGCTGCTGCGCACGTTGGAGCAGCGGGTCGGCGCGCGACTGATCGAGCGCACCAGCCGCAAGGTCACGCTCACGCCGCTCGGCGCGGACTTCCTGGCCGAGCTTGAGCCCGCCTACACGGCGCTGCGGGCGACGGTGGACAACGTCCGGGCGACCGCCCGTGGGGGTGAGGGCGTGCTGCGCATCGGCATTCAGGGTTCGGGCAGCGAATACCTCACGGAGGCAATCGAACTGTTCCGGCACCGCTTCCCCGCCTGCGTCACCGAGGTGGTCGAGATTCCGCTGGCCGATCCGTTCGGTGCGGTACAGCGCAGCGAGGTCGATATCGCGGCCGTGCTGCTGCCGATGGGGGAGAGCGATCTGGTTCTCGGACAGGTCTTTTCGGAGAAGCCGCAGATGCTGGCCATGCACAAGGGGCATCCGCTGGCGGCGCGGACCAGCTTGTCGCCGGAGGATCTGGCCGAGTTCTCGTTGATCGGCGTGCGCGGGCCCGCACCGCACTACTGGCGTCGCGCGCAATCGGTGGATGTGACCCCGGGCGGTCGGCCCGTTCCGGTCGGCCCCGGCGTCGGCACGTTGCAGGAGGGGATCGAGTTGGTGGCGGCGGGTCAGGGCGCGATGCTGCTGTGCCATCCGACCGCGGTGTTCCACGATCGGCCGGAGGTCAACTTCGTGCCGGTGACCGGGCTGGCGCATTCCCGGCTGGGGCTGGTCTGGCATCGCAACCGCGAAACCGCGCGCGTGCGGGACTTTTCGCGGGCGGTCGCCGCGGTGAGCTGAGCGGTATTGCCGGTCGGCGAAAGATAGTGCGCGGCACTTTATCCGATGCGGATATGGGTGAACCCGGGTGTGCCGAATGCGTAATCCGGCGATGCGTACACGACTCCTTCTCGGAGAGACAATCGGCGAATTCGTGCGCTTGTTACAGGGTTCGGCCGAGCTGTCGGAAATGTCCGGCTTCTTGGGATGTGTATAGCCCTCTTATTGGGGTGCTATCGAATTCTCAGAGGTTCTTTATGTTTATCGTGCTGGCGCGTCGGGAACGCGAGATCCTGGGCGAACGACGTGGTCAAGCCCATGGTTCTCAGGGCGCACACCCCTGTTGGTCACTTGACCAGGGGATCTTCGTGATGTGTCTGTAACCTATGTCACTAAATAGACGAATTTCGTAACCGTCTTTGTTCGGGTGCCGATGTGCCTTGTGTCAGCCAGTACGACTGGATTGTCTTTCAATGAAGAGGTATTTAAATGATCCCCGTTATCATCGACACCGGTAGCGCTGCCCTCGGCGGTTTCCTGGACACCTTCGGTGCCGCTCTGCACGGAATCGTCAACACCCTGTGGACGGGCTCCTTCGGTCGCTGATTTCAACGTGATGGTCGATTGATCGACCGGGTCTCGCGCTCGGTGAGCGTGATTCCGGAGAGGGCCCCGCACCCAGGTGGTGCGGGGCCCTCCGCGTTATCGGGCAGGTACGCCGGCCCCGACTCCGGCGATCTCGGCGGCGACCTGCGCGGGGTGGGTCAGTTGCGGGTAGTGGCCGGTGCCATCGATCACGGTCAGCTCGCTCGTCGTGGCCGTCGAGAGTGGATCGTCCGACCCGGCGACGAGCCGCACCGGCACTTGTACCCGGGCAAGCAGTTCGATCAACTCGTTTCGCCGAGCAGGCGCACTCGCGTGCCGCAGCGCGGCGACCGTGCGTGCCGCGACGCCGGGTCTGCACAAGTTCGCCGCCGCGTTGTCCACCGCCGGGCTCCGAGGCAGACCGAGGCGTGTTGCCAAGGTAGCGGCCGTCATTCGTCGTAGCGCAGGTGCGGCCAGGGGCGAACGCAGCAGCCATCCGGTCCGCGACTGGAGGAACGCGGGCGACACCAAGACGACGCCGGAGATCCGATCCGGGTGCGCTGCGGCGTATCTCAGCACCGGGCCGCAACCCAGCGAATGTCCGACCAGTACAGGACGACTGCGCACATCCCGCATCAATCGCGGTAGTACGTCATCGATCTCGCCGGGCGCGGAGCGTCCCAGCCCGGGCAGGTCGACGGCCAGGCTCGATGCGCCGAGGGCGGTCCGCACCTCGGTCCAGGAATCGCTGTCGACCGGCAGGCCATGCAGGAAGACGTAGTCCGGACGCACGCGGTCACCGGAAACCCAAGTGCCGTCGACGAACCCGGCGGTGGGATCCTCCTCGACCGTGCCGAAGCGACTCGACACCAGGTGATCAGCCCAGGTGCGCAAAACCGACCCGGCCTCCGGCATCGTCAGACCGGCGGCACGCGCGACCTCGTCCGCTGCCGAGGTGTCGTACCTGTCGTCGGCAATGAACGGCAGCGTCTCGGGATCGGCGCCGGTCAATGCCCGCGGCAGCTTCTCGATCACACTGACCGGCACCGAGAACCGCGGCGCCCGCACCCCCACATGCCCGGCGAGCAGCCGAATCAGCTCCGGCAGCACCGGCGTTCGCGGATCGAGCACGGTCAGCGACCGCCCCGCGGTGTCCGCCTGACTCGGCAGGCTGATCAGGAACTTCGCGAAGTAGTCCAGATCGACTATCGGAACGAAGGTTTCGCGCCCACCGGGGATCGCCGCGAGCTTGCCGTGCCACAGGTCCTCGACAATGCTTGCGAGCCCGACATATTGGCCGGGACCGAGCACGCTGCTCGGGTTCGCGATCGTCAGCGGAATCCCGCGCTCGGCCGCGTGCCGGCGCAGCAGCGGATCCGACTCGAACTTGGACGCGCCGTAAGCCCCTCTGTCGTAATGCTGTTCGTCGGACTCCTCGACGGTGATCCGATAGCCGGTGATGTGGACGACGCGGCGCAAGGCGGGCAGTGTCGCGGCCCAGTCGAGCATGTTGAGCGCGCCGGTCACGTTCACCGCGTACGCGTCGTCCTTGCCGAGGCCGAAGGCGAAGCGTGCCGCGCAGTTGTAGACGTCGCGGATGTCGGTCGCGTCCAGGTCGGCGGGCAAGCCGAGATCCTTCGCGGTGATATCGCAGGCGACAACGCGAAGCCCGCGCTGATCGACGGCGCTCGCCCGCAACCATGAGCCGAGTCGGTCCTCGCCGCCCGGCCGGACCGCGGCGACCACGGATTCGCCCTGTTCGAGCAGCTGCGCGACCACCGCGCGACCGATGAACCCGGCGGCGCCGAGCACGATGCTGTGGGACATGAAATCTCCTTAATAGACCGGTCTACATATTCGATGGACCTGCGAAAACTGTTGGCATGACATCTGACTCAGCTCAGAGCATCGTGCGGATCGTGCGGGCCACGCGCTCCAGCGGCTCGCGGCTGCGCTGGGCTCGTGCCAAGAGCAAGCCGCCTTCGATCATCGCGAGGATCGCCGCGGCCAAATCCGCCGCATCCGGATGCCCGTCGGCCCGCAGCCGAATCCGCAGCGCCTCTTCCCAGCTCGCGTACGCGGACGCGCATTCGGCCTGGATCACGTCGTTGGCCGCCGAAACATCAAGGGTGACAGTGGCAACCGGGCAGCCCTGACTCCAGTCGGAAGCCTCCAGTCGATCGCCGAACGCGTTGAGCAGGCTGGTCGCCGCCCCTGCGGTATCGCCGGGCGCGACCGCGTCGATCAGCGCCGAGATCTCGTTGCCCGCCTGGGCGACCGCCTCCGCGACGAGCTGGTCCTTGCCGCCGGGGAAGTGGAAGTAGAGCGATCCGCGCGGCGCGCCGCTGGTCTCGATGATCTGGTTGAGGCCGGCCCCGAAGTATCCGTGCTTCTCCACCAGCTCGCGCGTCGCGCTGATCAATCGGCAGCGCGTCTCGGTTCCCTTGGCACCCATGCGGTAACTGTAGACCGGTCTTCATATTTTGACCAACCAGTCATCCCATGGGTCATACTGACGACGGCCGCCTTACCAGGGGGTAGCACATGCCGAAACGACGCCCACTAAGCTGATCGGCGGTAATTGCCGACCCCTTTCCCCAGGAGTACTCCACCGTGAGCCAAGCAGGCCGTCCTGTTGTCCTGATCGCCGACAAGCTTGCCCAGTCGACCGTCGACGCGCTCGGTGACGGAGTCGAGGTCCGGTGGGTCGACGGCCCCGACCGTCCGGCTCTGCTCGCCGCGGTCCCCGAGGCCGACGCGCTACTCGTGCGCTCCGCGACCACGGTGGACGCCGAGGTGCTGGAGGCGGGCAAGAACCTGAAGATCGTCGCTCGGGCCGGCGTCGGCCTCGACAATGTCGACGTGCCCGCGGCCACCGAACGCGGCGTCATGGTCGTCAACGCGCCGACCTCGAACATCCACACCGCCGCCGAGCACGCGGTCACGCTGCTGCTCTCGGCCGCCCGCCAGATCCCGGCCGCCGATGCCACGCTGCGCGAGCACACCTGGCAGCGCAGCAAGTTCAACGGCGTCGAGATCTTCGACAAGACCGTCGGCGTGGTCGGCCTCGGCCGGATCGGGCAGCTGTTCGCCGCCCGGCTCGCCGCCTTCGAGACCAAGATCGTCGCCTACGACCCCTACGTGTCGCCGGCCCGCGCCGCCCAGCTCGGCATCGAGCTGCTGAGCCTGGACGAGCTGCTCGAGCGCGCCGACCTGATCTCGGTGCACCTGCCGAAGACCCCGGAGACCAAGGGCATCATCGGCAAGGAAGCCATCGCCAAGACCAAGCCGGGCGTCATCATCGTCAACGCCGCGCGCGGTGGCCTGGTCGACGAGCAGGCGCTGGCCGACGCGATCAAATCCGGGCATGTGCGGGCCGCCGGCCTGGACGTGTACGAGACCGAGCCGTGCACCGACAGCCCGCTGTTCGAGCTGCCGCAGGTCGTGGTGACCCCGCACCTCGGCGCGTCCACCTCCGAGGCGCAGGACCGGGCGGGCACCGACGTGGCCAAGTCCGTATTGCTCGCGCTCGCCGGTGAATTCGTGCCCGGCGCGGTGAACGTCACCGGTGGCAGCGTCGACGACGACGTCGCGCCGTGGCTGGACATCGTGCGCAAGCAGGGCGCGCTGCTCGGTGCGCTGTCGGACGAACTGCCGGTCAGTGTCGAGGTGCAGGTGCGGGGCGAGCTCGCCGCGCACGACGTTGCGGTGCTGGAACTTTCGGCGCTGCGCGGCATCTTCTCCGCGCTGGTCGAAGACCAGGTCACCTTCGTCAACGCGCCGGCCCTGGCCAAGGAGCGCGGCATCACCGCACAGGTGAACACCGTGCCGGACAGCCCGAGCCACCGCAGCGTCGTCGACCTGCGCGCCGTGTTCGGCGACGGCCGCACGCTGAACGTGGCGGGCACGCTGACCGAGCCGCAGCAGGTGCAGAAGATCGTCAACATCAACGGCCGCAACTACGACATGCGCGCCGAGGGCATCAACATGGCCGTGCTGAACTACGAGGACAAGCCGGGCGCGCTCGGCAAGATCGGCACCAAGCTCGGCGAGGCCGGCATCGACATCCTCGCCGCGCAGCTGAGCCAGGACGTCGACAAGGAAGGCGCCACGGTGATCCTGCGGGTCAACCGCGAGGTGCCCGACGCCGTCGAGGCCGCGATCGCCGAATCCGTCGGCGCCGCAAAGGTCGTCGTCGTCGACCTGTTCTGATCGCGTGCGGGGGCGCGCCCACGACTGGGCGCGCCCCCGATTAACAACGGAGCGTTGCAATGAAGCTTGCTGTCATCCCCGGCGACGGCATCGGTCCCGAGGTCATCGCCGAGGCGCTGAAGGTGCTCGACGTGGTCCAGCCCGGCGTCGCGAAGACCGAGTACGACCTCGGCGCCAAGCGTTACCACGCGACCGGTGAGATCCTGCCGGAATCCGTGCTGCCGGAGCTGAAGCAGCACGACGCGATCCTGCTCGGCGCGATCGGCGATCCGTCGGTGCCGAGCGGCGTGCTCGAGCGCGGGCTGCTGCTGCGCACCCGGTTCGCGCTGGATCATCACGTGAACCTGCGGCCGTCCAAGCTGTTTCCCGGCGTGACCAGCCCGCTGGCCGGTACGCCCGACATCGATTTCGTGGTGGTCCGCGAGGGCACCGAGGGGCCGTACACCGGTACCGGCGGCGCGATTCGGGTCGAGACCCCGCATGAGGTGGCGACCGAGGTCAGCACCAACACCCGGTTCGGCATCGAGCGCGTGGTGCGCTACGCCTTCGCCAAGGCGCAGGCTCGGCGCAAGCACCTCACGCTGGTGCACAAGACCAACGTGCTGAGCTTCGCCGGCTCGCTGTGGCAGCGCACGGTCGACGAGGTCGCGGCCGAATTCCCGGATGTCGCAACGGCTTACCAGCACATCGATGCCGCGACCATCCACCTGGTGAACGATCCGGGCCGGTTCGACGTGATCGTCACCGACAACCTGTTCGGCGATATCATCACCGACCTCGCGGCCGCCGTCAGCGGCGGCATCGGGCTCGCCGCCAGCGGCAACATCGATGCCTCCGGCGTCAATCCGAGCATGTTCGAGCCGGTGCACGGCAGCGCCCCCGACATCGCGGGCCAGTCCAAGGCCGATCCGACCGCCGCGATCCTCTCGGTGTCGTTGCTGCTCAATCATCTCGGCAACACCGAGGCCGCGGCGCGCATCGAGTCCGCCGTCGCCAAGGATCTGGCGTCGCGTTCGGGTGCGGCGTCGACGGTCGAGGTCGGCGACCGCATCGCCGCGATCGTCTGAGCGAAGTTCGAACCAGAGGTCCCGTACCGGAGCACGATCCGGTACGGGACCTTTCGGCAGGTGTGAACCCGCCGTGCGGTGGTAAGCCGTCATCGACGGGCTTGCCCGGTGAGACGGAGGTTCGGTGAACGAGCGGCGCGGGAATCGGAGAACACAGGTCGGTCCGTATGCCGGGCTGGACCTGCGCGATGTCCCAGGTGGCGGCAAGGGTTTCGAGCTCGAGGACGGCTGGCTGGTCGAGGTGGCCTGCGGCGCGCGGCACAATCACGTGACGCAACGGCTCGGCCGGTTCATCGACGCCGGAGCGGTCGGGGCCGCTGTGCACCTGTGTGTCGGGAGCGGCTGGGAGGTCAGCACCCGCAGCGGGGTACGCAAACCGGACATCATCGTGATTCCGCGTGAGGTCGCCCGGGCCGCCGTGGTCGCGGAGGTACCCAAGCGGATTCCCGGATCCGAGGTGCGGCTCGCGGTCGAGGTGATCGCGCCGGGGAGCGGGACCGAACGCACCGATCGGGTGCGGAAGGTGCGCGAGTACGCGGCGGTGGGCATTCCGCAGTATTGGATCGTCGAACACCAGCCGGAGGTCGAGGTGCATCGGATGGTGTTGGGGGACGGCGGTTATGGGGCCGATCCGGTGGTCTGTTCCGGCAGCGTCTTCGACGCGGTCGTCGACGCCGACAAACCGTTTCACGTCACGTTCGATCCCGCTGCGCTGCTTGCGGTTTGAGCCGGTCCGCGGTTATCCCTTGTGGTGGTGGCGATTCGGGCGAGGGTTGATGCCGACCGCACGGCGGACGAACGCGACTGTCTCCGGGACGATCTCGTTGTGGTCGCGGCCGGCGTCGATGCGCTCGATGGCGCGGCCCAGTGCGCCGTCGATCAGTTCGGCGGTCAGCTCGGGGTTCGGGTTGTCCAGAGCGGCGAGCGCCGTGCGCAGCGGGGCGGCCACCGCGTAGTGCGCGTCGGCGAGTTCGCGCCGGGCCGCCTCGTCGCGCGGGAGGGTGCTGCCGAGGACTGCGATGCGGTGCGCGCCGGAGGCGGCCAAGGCCAGGGTGGTTCGCACGTAGGCCTCGACCTGGCCCTCGGCGGTCTCGGCGCGATCGACCGTATCGCGTACCCGCTCACCCCATTCCAGCAGCGCGTCGGCCACGATGCGGAACAGGATTTCGTCGCCGGAGCGGAAGTACTTGTAGACGCTGCTGCGGGCGAGGCCGGCGGCGGCGCCGACCGTGGCGGGGGACACCGCCTGCGGGCCGTGCTGGAGCAGTACCTCCCGGGCGGCGTCGAGCAGTGCGCGTTCCTGGTTCGCCCGGTGTTCGGCGACGGTGGGTGCGTCGATCTTCGGCATCGAACTCCTGGCGTTGGCGACGGGATGTTCCCATCGTACCTCTTGGCGACACGATGTCGCGAAAAGCGACAGCAGGCGTGTGGGCGACGACACGGTCGCGCTTCTGTTCGATTCCGCTCGGGGACAGCAGGAGTCGCCCGGGAGATCCTGGGGTGTTCAGTGGGCTGAATGGCGCTGTCGTACCAAAAGTGTTGTGGGCTAATCGTTCCCGGCGCATCGGGGTGACCGTCGTCGCATCAGACTTGGTGTGACTTCACATGTCGTGAGGGACACATCGGTGGATCGACGCCTGCTCCGTGGTGCAGAGCAGGCGTCAATCCCCCTGGGCCGGGCGGTTATTGGGGACGGCGGTCGGTCGGAACCAAGGGAACGGCGGCCACCGCCAGTCCGGCCGCCAGTAGATAGGCGGCGGCGAAACCGCTTGTCGTGATGAGGGCGCCGAAGACCGGCGGCACCGCGGCCATGGCCAGATTCTGGCCGGTGTTCTGGATGCCGAGTCCGCGGCCACTCCAGTAGGGGCCCGCGATTTCGGCCACCGCGGTGAACGCGAGTCCGTTGTCGGAGACGGTGATCACCGACGCGACGACCAGCAACGGGATTGCGGCCCACCACATGTGGGTCCAGGCCGCCAAGGCCAGCGCGGCCATCGACAGCGCCGCCGCGATGGCGACCGTGCGCAGCGGACCCAGTCGGCTGCCGACCCGGTCGGACCACGCCCCCGCGCCGATTCGGCCTGCCGCGCCCAGGATTTGGGTGACCGTGACCAGGATTCCGGCCGCCGCCAACGACCAGCCGATGTCGCGGTGCAGCCACAACAGTGCGAAAGTCCACACCGTGCCCTGCGGTATGACCAGCAGCACAGAGACGCCGTGGATGCGCCACAGCGTCGAGTCGCCGCGATAAGGATTGGCGCGCAACGCCACATCGGCCGAGCGTTCGGGGCGCGGCGGGTCGATGATGCCGATCAGGCTGCCCACCGCGGCGAGTCCCGCCATCGCCGCGGGCACCAGAATCGCCGCGGGCACACCGTAAGTCGCGGCCACAGCGGGCACGGCCAGCGCGCCGATGCCGACGCCGAGCGGCTGCGCGGTCTGCCGGATGCCCATCGCCAGCCCGCGCCGGTGCGGCGGAAACCAGCCGACGATCAGCCGGCCGCTGGCGCCGTTGGTGCTCGCGGCGCCGACGCCACCCAGGAACAACAGTGCGCCCAAAGCGATGTCGTTCGAGGCTGCGGCCGCGGCGGCGCCGGCGGCCAGCATCAGCAGCGGCCCGCCGATCAGCACCTTGCGCTCGCCGATCCGGTCGACCACGTACCCCCAGGCGATCAGGGTGCAGACCAGTCCGAGGGTCGGCATCGCCACCAGCAATCCCGCCGTGGCCAATCGCATACCGCGATCGGTCAGCGCGGGCAGCAGAAACGCGACGCCGTTCACGAAGACCGCGCTCGCCGCCTGCGCGAAGACGCCGAGACCGAGCATGGACCACCGTCGAGTCTCCTTGATCTGCGTCACGGTAGTCATCGGTCTCACCTCTGAATCTCATTATTTGGGATCGTGTTCCCATTGGTTGAACAGTGAGGCTCACGTTACACCGGGTGGGCAAGTGGATTCCGGCGCTTCGCTGTCAGACTGCTCACAACCGGCGGAATTGGGGCTCGCGCCGCCTCGCGTACCGCTCGGTTGGGCGCGTTCGAGCAGGTGGAAGCCGGTCGATAGACTGCCCGGCATGCGTCTAGGTCGAGTAGCCAGTCCCGATGGGGTCGCCTTCGTCAGCATCGAGGGGGACGGAAGCGACAGCATCGCGAAGGAAATCGCGGAACACCCGTTCGGTACGCCGACGTTCACCGGGCGGAGCTGGCCGCTGGCCGATGTGCGCCTGCTCGCGCCCATCCTGGCGAGCAAGGTCGTCTGTATCGGCAAGAACTACGCCGCCCACGCGGCCGAAATGGGCGGTCCCGCACCGGAAGACCCGGTGATCTTCCTCAAGCCGAACACCTCGATCATCGGGCCGAACGCCCCGATCATCCTGCCGCCCAGCTCCTCTCAGGTCGACTACGAGGGCGAACTCGCCGTCGTCATCGGCCGTCCGTGCAAGGACGTGCCCGCCGCCCGCGCGCTGGACGTGGTGCTCGGCTACACCGTCGCCAACGACGTGACCGCGCGCGACCAGCAGCGCCACGACGGACAGTGGACCAGGGGCAAGGGCTACGACACCTTCTGCCCGCTCGGCCCGTGGATCGAAACCTCCTTGGATCCATCGGATCTGGAGATCGTCACCGAGCTCGACGGCGAAGAGCGCCAGCGCAGCCGCACTTCGCTTCTACTGCACGACATTCCGAAGCTCATCGAATGGGTCAGCACCGTGATGACGCTGCTCCCAGGCGATGTCATCCTCACCGGAACGCCCGAGGGTGTCGGCCCGGTACAGGCCGGACAGCAGGTGTCCGTGACCGTGGAGGGCATCGGAACGCTGATCAATCCTGTTGCCGCCAAGCCTCGCTAGTCGAAAGAGAGCCATGACTGAAGTACGGGTCCGCTTCTGCCCGTCACCGACCGGGACGCCGCACGTCGGCCTGATCCGGACGGCGCTGTTCAACTGGGCCTACGCCCGACACCACGGTGGAAAGTTCGTGTTCCGCATCGAAGACACCGATGCGGCACGGGATTCCGAGGACTCCTACCGGGCGCTGCTGGACGCGCTGCGCTGGCTCGGCCTCACCTGGGACGAGGGCCCGGAGGTCGGCGGCCCCTACGAGCCGTACCGCCAGTCGCTGCGCAAGGATCTGCACCGCGACGCGGTCCGGCGTTTGCTGGAGGCCGGCGAGGCCTACGAATCCTTCTCCACGCCTGAGGAAGTCGAGGCCCGCCATCGCGCCGCCGGGCGCGACCCGAAGCTCGGCTACGACAACTACGATCGCGAGCTCACCGCCCAGCAGATCGAAGCGTACCGAGATGCCGGGCGCCCCGCGGTGATTCGGCTCCGGATGCCCGACGAGGACATCACCTGGCACGATCTGGTGCGCGGCGAGACCACCTTCAAGGCGGGCAGCGTGCCCGACTTCGCGCTCACCCGCGGCACCGGTGATCCGCTGTACACCCTGGTCAACCCGGTCGACGACGCATTGATGAAGATCACCCACGTATTGCGCGGCGAGGATCTGCTCTCCTCCACGCCCCGGCAGATCGCGCTCTACGGCGCGCTGCGCCGCGTCGGCCTCACCGACTTCACCCCGGAGTTCGGCCACCTGCCGTTCGTCCTGGGACAGGGCAACAAGAAGTTGTCCAAGCGCGATCCGGAGTCGAATCTGTTCGTCCATCGGGACCGCGGATTCATCCCGGAAGGTTTGCTGAATTACCTGGCACTACTCGGTTGGAGCATCGCCGACGACCACGACGTGTTCAGCATGGCGGAGATGGTTGCCGCGTTCGACATATCGAAAGTGAATTCGAATCCGGCCCGATTCGATCAGAAGAAGGCGGACGCGCTCAACGCCGAGCACATCCGATTGCTGGAACCGGGTGATTTCAGCAACCGACTGCGTGAGTACCTGACCGCGCACGGTCATATCGGCGCCGAAATCGATGAGAAGATGTTCGCCGCCGCGGCCGAACTGGTGCAGACCCGGATCGTCGTCTTGTCCGACGCTTGGGAACTGTTGCGTTTCCTGTTGGCGCCCGCCGAACAATTTGCGATCGACCCCACTGCCGGAGCCAAGAATCTCGGTGCCGACGCAAATCAGGTATTGCAATCCGCTATTGCCGCGCTGGAGCCGCTGACGCAGTGGTCCACCGCCGCTATCGAGGAGGCGCTGAAAACCGCGCTGATCGACGATCTGGGCCTCAAACCACGCAAGGCATTCGCGCCCGTGCGCGTCGCGGTCACCGGCTCGCACATCAGCCCGCCGCTGTACGAGTCGCTCGAACTGCTCGGCCGCGACACCACTTTGGCCAGGCTGCGCTCCGCACAGGGGTGGTCGGCCACCGTCTGAAACTCCGAAAACGGCCGAAAACATGGCTTTGACCAGGCGATTTGTAGTTAACCCGTAACGGTTTGGTACTCTTCTTCTCGGCTCGGAACAAGGCCTCGCAGTCACCCAGACGCGAGGCTGAAACGCCTGGTCATTGGGGTATGGTGTAATTGGCAACACAGCTGATTCTGGTTCAGCCATTCTAGGTTCGAGTCCTGGTACCCCAGCGGAGAGATTGCTAGTCGAGATCGGTGCGCGGCCGAAATCAACACAGCAGCTGGCGATTTGGTCGCCACGCTCCGGCCAGCTAAGCTAGCCGAGCCTCCTGATCGAAAGATCAACCAAAGGTGCTCCTCGTGCAAACGAGAAGCAGTCCTGGCCCCGTCGTCTAGCGGCCTAGGACGCCGCCCTCTCAAGGCGGTAGCGCGGGTTCGAATCCCGTCGGGGCTACACAGTTGGAAGGCCCATGCCCATGGGGGCATGGGCCTTTACTGTTTCGCAATTCTTTTTGGGGGTGCAACCCCCAAACCCCGCCCGGCGGGCTTCGCCCCCGGACCCCCCGGCCGGAAGGCTTCGCCCCCGGCGGGCAGTGGAGCGGTAGTCGATGGCAGGGGTGCCCACGGTGTTGCGGGCTTTACCGGCCGCGGTCTTCCTTGGTTGGCGTCGCGGGGCTTGCGTGCCCGCGGGGGTGCTGGCCTGGTCTGGGCAAAACGAAGGCCCCCTGGTCTGTGACCAGGGGGCCTTTCTCGTCGTTGCTTATCCGCTCTTGCGGCGGAATTCGCGCTTGGTGCTGGCGTTGCCGTGGGTGGCGTTGGCGCCCTTGGAGCGGCCGTCGAGGTGGTCGGCGGTGCGGGCGTTGTGCTGGTTTTTGCGGTCGAGGGCCTCTTTGAACTTGCGCTTTACTTCTTCGGCGCTGGTGGCCTCGGGGGTGCCTGAGCCGGTGGAACTATCAGATTCCGTCATCGCCGTCGTCTCCTCGTGGTGGCGGCCGGGAGTCCGCGCGCTGGGAGGCTGCGGTGCCGGCCGATTCGTGTCGAACGGTTCGACGTTAGTCGGGGGAGGGGGGTGATGTCAGTTCGATATCGGGGCGCGTCGGGGTGGCTGTGTTGCAACGCATAGGCAGGTCAGTCGAGGGGTTGGGCGGTGGTGCCGCCGAGGGGGAGCTGGGGGAGGCCGAGCTTGCGGTGGTCCCAGCTGCGGATGCGGTCGGGGACTACTCGGATGGCGGAACGCTTGTGCAGCATGGTTTCGACCATGGGGCGGACGTCTTCGCTGTAGGGGCCGGTGTAGCGCTCCCAGACGCTGACGCCGACGGCGAACAGTTTGTCGGGGTCGTCGACGATTTCGGCGTGGCCTTCGATGGCGACGCCGCGGAGCTGGTCGTAGGTCTGGCCGGCCTCGATCATGCAGGTGATGCGGGGGTCTCGGCGCAGGTTGACGGCTTTTTGCGATTTGGTTTTGGTTTCGAACCAGAGTTCGCCGTCGATGAGGGCGTACCACATGGCGGTCAGGTGCGGGGTGCCGTTGGGGCCGATGGTGGCCAGGGTGGCGACGCGGCTGCGCTCCAGGAACTCGCTGATCTCGGTGTCGGACATGACGATCTGTGCCCGTTGGTTGACTCCCATGGGCTCACTCTAGAACGTCATTTCTGTAACGTGTTATAGGCGCTTGTGTAGGGCTTCGGCGGCGGCGACGAGGTCTGCGGCCCAGCGTGCGCCGGGTCGGCGGCCCATGCGGTCGATGGGGCCGGAAACCGAGACTGCGGCGATGACGGTGCCGCCGGCGTCGCGGACGGGGGCGGAGACGCTGGCTACGCCGGACGCGCGTTCGGCGGCGCTCTGGGCCCAGCCGCGCTTGCGGACCTCGGTGAGGGCGCGTTCGCCGAAGACGGCGTCGGTGAGGATGGTGCGCTGCAGGTCGGCGTCGGCCCAGGCGAGCAGGACCTTGGCGGCGGAACCGGCGGTCAGGGGGAGTCGCGCGCCGACGGGGACGGTGTCGCGCAGTCCGACCGGCGGCTCCAGGGCCGCGACACAGATGCGCGCATTGCCGTCCAGGCGATACAGCTGGACGCTTTCGCCGGTGATCTCGCGCAACCGGGGCAGGATGGCCGACGCGGCCTCCAGGAGCGGATCGGTGGCCCCGGCGGCGAGCTCGGCGAGGGCGGGGCCGGGACGCCACATTCCGGTGTTGTCGCGGGCCAGCAGGCGATGCACTTCGAGGCCGACGGCCAGGCGATGTGCGGTGGCGCGGGGCAGGCCGGTGCGGGCGCAGAGCTCGTTGAGACCGCAGGGGTGCTCGGCGACGGCGTACAACACCGCCACTGCTTTGTCGAGGACGCCGATGCCGCTATGCTGTCTCATAGAACGATACTAGCGTCTCGGATGTTGGGAAATCCACTGCCACGGCGATCGCGGCGACGAATCTCCCAGGGGGCATCCGACCTCGCACATAGCCGAAAAACTTGTGCAGCCGCCGCGCTCCCAGCCCGGACCGCGACCGGATGCTTGTCGAAAGGTGATCCAGAAATGGCAGAGCCACGCACCATGGCCGAAAAGGTGTGGGAGCAGCACGTCGTCGCCCACGGTTCCGGTGAGGGCGTCGGGCGCGAACCCGACCTGATCTACATCGATCTGCATCTCGTGCACGAGGTGACCAGCCCGCAGGCGTTCGACGGGCTGCGCGCGGCGGGCCGTCCGGTGCGCCGGCCGGATCTCACGATCGCGACCGAGGACCACAATGTCCCGACGGCGGACATCGATAAGCCGATCGCGGACCCGATTTCGCGCACCCAGGTGGACACCCTGCGCCGTAACTGCGCGGAATTCGGTGTGCGCCTGCATCCGATGGGCGATCTGGACCAGGGCATCGTGCACGTGGTCGGCCCGCAGCTGGGCCTGACCCAGCCGGGCATGACGGTGGTGTGCGGGGACAGCCACACCTCGACGCACGGCGCGTTCGGCGCGCTGGCGATGGGCATCGGCACGTCCGAGGTCGAGCATGTCCTTGCCACCCAGACACTCTCGCTGCGCCCGTTCAAGACGATGGCGATCACGGTGGACGGCACGCTGGCCCCGGGCGTGACGAGCAAGGACCTGATCCTGGCCGTGATCGCGAAAATCGGCACCGGCGGCGGCCAGGGCTATGTGCTGGAGTACCGCGGCGAGGCGATTCGCGCCATGTCGATGGAAGCGCGAATGACCATCTGCAACATGTCCATCGAGGCGGGCGCCAGGGCGGGCATGATCGCGCCGGACGAAACCACCTATGAATTCCTCGAAGGACGCCCGCACGCCCCGCAGGGAGCCGACTGGACGGCCGCAGTGGCCGCCTGGGAAGCGCTGAAGACCGACGAGGGCGCGACTTTCGACGCCGAGGTGCACATCGACGCGGCCGAGCTGACCCCGTTCGTCACCTGGGGCACCAACCCGGGACAGGGCGCGCCCCTCGGCGAATCGGTGCCGGACCCCGCCCAGATCGCGGACGAGACGGCGCGCGAGTCGGCGGCGAAAGCGCTGCGGTACATGGATTTGGAGCCGGGCACTCCGCTTCGCGATGTGGCGGTCGACACGGTATTCGTCGGTTCGTGCACCAACGGACGCATCGAAGATTTGCGTGCTGTGGCCGAGGTTTTAAAAGGACGCCGGGTCGCGGACTCGGTGCGAATGTTGGTTGTACCGGGCTCTATGCGGGTTCGCGCCCAGGCCGAATTAGAAGGACTGGGTGAGATTTTCACCGCAGCGGGCGCCGAATGGCGGCAGGCGGGCTGCTCAATGTGCCTGGGAATGAATCCGGATCAGCTCGAGCCGGGCCAGCGCTGCGCCTCGACGTCGAACCGTAACTTCGAGGGCCGGCAGGGCAAAGGTGGCCGTACGCACCTGGTTTCGCCGCTCGTCGCGGCCGCAACGGCGGTGCGCGGAACCCTGTCCTCACCTGCGGATCTGGACTGACCGGACGCGATACCCCAACCGACTCAGGAGAATCAATGGAAGCCTTCACCGTGCACAAGGGGATCGGCGTACCGTTCCGCCGTTCCAATGTCGATACCGATCAGATCATCCCGGCTGTGTACCTGAAGCGGGTGACCCGCACGGGATTCGAGGACGGACTGTTCGCCGCGTGGCGTAACGATTCGGACTTCATTCTGAACAACGAGCCGTACAACCGGGGCAGCGTGCTGGTAGCGGGACCGGATTTCGGCACCGGATCCTCGCGTGAGCACGCCGTATGGGCGCTGTCGGACTACGGCTTTCGGGTGGTGATCTCGTCGCGCTTCGCCGACATCTTCCGGGGCAATGCCGGTAAGGGCGGCCTGTTGGCGGCTCAGATGTCACAGAACGATGTCGAAATGCTCTGGAAGTTGCTCGAGGAACAGCCCGGACTCGAATTGGTTGTGGACCTCGAGGCGCGCACCGTGACCGCCGGAACCGCCGTGTTGCCGTTCGATATTGATGACTACACACGGTGGCGTCTGCTCGAAGGATTGGACGACATCGGGCTCACGCTGCGCCGCAGCGACACCATCGCCGAGTTCGAAAACGCAAGGCCAGCATGGAAACCCACTACCCTCCCAGCACGTATTTCGCAGTCCTAAACACCCTTGGGTGTTAGCTGGATGGCACCGGGGCCGATAGCTGGACGTGTGCTAAACCACATGAATTTTGGCGTGGCACATAGACTCTTGCCCATTGTGGGTTTACCGTGGTACCTAGTCGGTCCGACGACGGGCCATTAGTCTGCGGAGGATTCAATGAACAAGGCGGAACTGATCGACGTTCTGACCGAAAAGTTGGGTACTGATAGGCGCACGGCCACCGCGGCAGTCGAGCATGTGGTCGACACCATCGTGCGCGCGGTGCACAAGGGGCAGAGCGTCACAATCACCGGATTCGGTGTGTTCGAACAGCGCAAGCGTGCGGCTCGAGTTGCCCGGAACCCGCGCACCGGCGAAACCGTCAAGGTGAAGCCCACTTCGGTGCCTGCGTTCCGTCCGGGCGCTCAGTTCAAGGCCGTGATCGCGGGTAAGCAGAAGCTCGCCCAGAGCGGTCCCGCCGTCAAGCGCGGCGTGAATGCCCCGGTGGCAGCGAAGAAGGCAGCCGCCAAGAAGACGGCGGCCAAGAAGACCGCCGCCAAGAAGGCCACCCCCACGAAGGGCCCGGCCAAGACCACGGCGAAGAAGGCTGCCAAGAAGGCACCCGCAAAGACCGCTGCTCGCAAGACGACTGCGGCCAAGGCGCCCGCCAAGAAGACGGCCGCCAAGTCCGCTGTGAAGAAGGCGCCGGCCAAGAAGGTCACGGCCGCCAAGAAGACGGTGGCCAAGAAGACCGCCGCCAAGAAGACGGTCGCCAAGAAGGCTCCGGCCGCCAAGAAGACCGCCGCCAAGAAGGCTCCGGCTCGCGGTCGCCGCTAGATACTGCGCCAGTACGGTATTGGCGCCGGATGACCGGCCGTAAGGCCCAATCATCCGCTGTACCGATCGAACACGGCCCCGGAAGTAAGCTTCCGGGGCCGTTTCGTATGTCTATACCCAGCTTTCAGCCGGGAACGATCAGGGCTTCACGAAGTCCGCGTTGAGCGACCGGTCCAGATGGTCGGCGGCGACCAGCCGGCCCTCGACGAAGGACAGCACCCACACACTGCCCTTGCGGTTGCGCGCGGACGGCAGCGTGATGCCGTCGCGCTCGGCCCACCAGTCGAGCAGATCGGGAATCACCTTGCCCTGACTACAGATAACGGGCACCCCGGTATCCGGCACCAGCTCGACGACCCGCTTGCGTGTCTCGTCCTGCGCTGCGGCATAACCGGTTTCGGACAGCAGCGGTTCCAGGACGATCTCCGCGCCGAGCTTCTCCGCCAGCGGCGTCACGGTCTGCACGCAACGCACCGGATCGGCCGAATGGATCCGAGATGCCCCGAACGCCAGCAGATTCGGCACCAGGGCCTGCGCCTGGGCCTGCCCGGACCGATCCAGTGGACGCAGCGGGTCCGGACCGGAGAAGCGGTCGCGCCGACCAGCTTTCGCGTGCCGGACCAGCAGCATCGTGCGGGTGTCGGCGGGCAGCCGGGTGAACGCGCGCAGTACCTGCCGATCCATCGGGTAGGACAACTGCTCCATCACCCGATCCAGCGGATACCAATTCAGCACGTCCACTTCGTCATTCGCGGTGAACGCGCCCCCGGCCACCTCGGCCGCCCAGTAGTCCACCCGCTTCAGCTTGCGGTGTCCCGGAACGGGATAGGTGACGTGGCCGAGGTAGCGACCGAGCGTGCAGTCCAGCCCGGTCTCCTCGCGCACCTCGCGGACCGCGGCGAGCACCGGCGTCTCACCGGGATCGAGCTTGCCCTTGGGCAGCGACCAGTCCTGGTATTTGGGGCGGTGCACGACCGCGATCTCCAGCGCGCCGTTCGCCGCCCGCCGCCACACCACCGCGCCCGCGGCGTGAATGTTGGCGGTAATACGGGGATCCCAGAAGGGACCCCCTTCCATCTCGTACCCCGTAGCACCACTCACTGCTGTTCGGGCCTCCGCAGGCGCATCAGGAACTCTTGGTGGTCACGGACTTTGACGTTGTCGTCGCCCGCCCGCTCGGGCCGGGCCAGCCAATTGCCCTCCGAGGTGAGTACCCAGCAGCGAGTGTCGGGATGCAACGCGGAGTCGAAAACCTGACCCAGTTGTTCGGTCAACCGAGGATCCTTCACCTGCGCCATGACTTCCACGCGCCGGTCGAGGTTGCGGTGCATCATGTCGGCGCTGCCGATCCAGTACTGATCCTGGGCCTGGAAGTGCATCACCCGCGAGTGCTCGAGGAAGCGGCCGAGGATCGACCGGACTTCGATGTTCTCGCTCATCCCCGGCACGCCGGGGCGCAGCCCGCAGATGCCGCGCACCACGATCTGTACCGGCACCCCGGCCAGCGAGGCCCGGTACAGCGCGTCGATGATCTCCTCGTCGACGATCGCATTGGCCTTCAACCGGATTCGCGCGTCCTTGCCCTGGGTGGCCAGCTCGGTCTCGCGCTGGATCCGCTCGATGATGCCGGCCCGCACGCCGTGCGGCGCGACAAGCAGGTTGCGGTAGTTCTCTTTTCGCGAGTAACCGGTCAGCGAATTGAACAGGTCGGTCAGGTCCGCGCCGATTTCCGGTGCGGCGGTGAGCAATCCGACGTCCTCGTAGAGCCGCGCGGTCTTCGGGTTGTAGTTGCCGGTGCCGATGTGGCAGTAGCGGCGGATGGTCGCGCCCTCGCGGCGCACCACCAGGCAGGTCTTGCAGTGCGTCTTGAGGCCGATGAGGCCGTAGACCACGTGCACGCCCGCCTGTTCCAGCGCGCGTGCCCATTTGATGTTGGCCTGCTCGTCGAACCGGGCCTTGATCTCGACCAGCGCGACGACCTGCTTGCCCGCCTCGGCCGCGTCGATGAGCGCGTTGACGATCGGCGAGTCACCGGAGGTGCGGTAGAGCGTCTGTTTGATCGCGAGCACCTGCGGGTCGGCGGCGGCCTGTTCGATGAACCGCTGCACGCTGGTGGAGAACGAGTCGTACGGGTGGTGCACCAGCACGTCGCCCTCGCGCAGCGCGGCGAACACGTTGCGCGGGGTCTCCCGCTCGCCGAACGCGGGCGGGGTGGCGGGGACGTAGGGCGCGTCCTTGAGGTTGGGCCGGTCGACTCCGTACACCTGCCACAGGCAGGACAGGTCGAGCAGGCCGGGCACCTGGATGACGTCGCCGGGATCGACATCGAGTTCGCGCAACAACAATTCGAGCATGTGCTCGGTCATGTCGTCGGAAACCTCCAGGCGCACCGGCGATCCGAAGCGGCGGCGCGCGAGTTCGCGTTCCAGGGCCTGCAACAGGTCCTCGTCGCGGTCCTCGTCGACCTCGAAGTCGGCGTTGCGGGTGATCCGGAACGAGTGTTGCTCAACCACTTCCATGCCGGGGAACAGCAGATCGAGGTGCGCCGCGATCAGTTCCTCCATGGGCAGGAACGCGGCGATGGTCGACCCGGCGTCGGTGCGGCGCACCCGGACGAACCGATCGACGTTGTCCGGCACCTTGACTCGGGCGAAGTGCTCGCCGCCGGTGGCGGAATCCTTCACCGTCACCGCGAGATTCAGGCTCAGGCCGCTGATGTAGGGGAACGGATGCGCCGGATCCACCGCGAGCGGGGTGAGCACCGGGAACACCTGATCCTGGAAGTGCCCCGAGAGGCGTTGGCGCTCATCGTCGTTCAGGTCGGTCCAGTCGATGATCGCGATGCCCTCGGCGGTCAGCGCGGGCAGCACGTCGTCCAGGAAGACGCGCGCGTGCCGTACGGCGATCTCCTGCGCGCGGGCGGCGATCAGTTCCAGTTGCTCGCCGGGCGAGCGGCCGTCCGCGGAACGCACCAGCAGGCCGGTCTCGGCGCGGCGCTTGAGGCCGGCGACCCGGACCATGTAGAACTCGTCGAGGTTCGAGGCGAAGATGGCGAGGAATTTGGCGCGCTCCAGCAGGGACAGCGACGCGTCCTCGGCCAGGGCCAGAACTCGGGCGTTGAAATCGAGCCAGCTCAACTCACGGTTGAGGTAGCGATCACGTGGCAACTGTTCGATGTTCGCATCGGTCGGCACCGGGGTCGCCGCGGGTGGCGGCGTCGGAAGCAACTGCTGCTTGACGGTCTCTGTCTCGCTCATGCCGTCACCTCGCTGGGGATCGACCCCGACACGCGCGATGCGCGCTGGCGGTTGGATAGCTCGCTTCGCTCACTCACGCCAACGATCATCCCCTACGAACCGGGTGGTGTGGAGCCCGACACTATGATTGACGTGAGCGTCACCGCACTCTGGCGATCTCCTAGCACACTCGGCGAACCGGCTGGTGAACGCGATCTGGCCAGCCAATGTCGTGCAACGCGACTCTGGTCGCATTCCCCGCGCCGAGCTCAATCGCCAGGTCCAGGTCGTCGGCCGTGTCGACATCGAGCCGTAAACCGGGCCAATCACCGGTCAGGTCGACCGCGCCGGCGGCGATGTGCTTGCCCGCCGAACCGGGGCCGAATCGCGGTTCCAGGCCGGCGACCGGGTCGCGGACAAGTAGCGCGGCGGTGCCGGTGCCCGCGTGATCGACCACGATCGAGCGCAGTCCGCGCGGCGCGACGCTCAGCACGTCGGCGAGTTCTTCCGGGCGCAACGCGGGCAGGTCGGCCTGCAACGCGAGCAGATCGACCGGTCCGTGCCGGTGCCGCAGCCCGGCCGCTGCATCGGCCAGGGCGCTGTTGAGCGGGTCGTGCTCGCCGATCAGCGGCTCGGGATGCACCGCGGCGCCCATCGACAGGGCCAGGTCGGCGACGGCCGGATCCGGGGTGACGACGGTAACCGAGACGATGTCCGGAACGGCCGCGGTGGCGGCCAGGGTGTCGGCGAGCATGGCGAGGACCAGCCGGGCCCGGTGTTCCGGGCGCAGCCGGTCGGCCAGTCGGCTCTTGGCCTGATCGAGGCTCTTGACCGCGATCACGGCATGCACGGCGTGCGGGCGCATGCGTCCAATCCTTCCATGGCATATTGGGCAGATGACGAGGGCGGCAGTACTGGGCGCGGGATCTTGGGGGACCGCGTTCGCAAAGGTCTTGGCGGACGCGGGAACCGACGTCACCATCTGGGCGCGACGAGCCGAGGTCGCCGAAGTACTGCACACTCACCATCGCAATCCGTCCTACCTCACCGATATTCCGCTGCCCCCGCTGGCGGCCACGCACGACCCGGCCGTCGCGCTCGACGGCGCCGACATCGTGGTGCTCGCGGTGCCGTCGCAGTCGTTGCGCGCGAATCTCGAAGAGTGGAAGGGCTTGATCGCCCCGGACGCGTCGCTACTCAGTCTGGCCAAAGGCATCGAGAACGGCACATTGCTGCGGATGAGTCAGGTGATCGGCGAGGTCACCGGGGCCGACGCGAGCCGGATCGCGGTGCTGTCCGGGCCGAACCTGGCGCGTGAGATCGCCGTCGGGCAGCCCGCGGCCACCGTGATCGCCTGTTCCGATGCCGAGCGGGCGGTCGCGTTGCAGCACGCCAGCGCCACCGGATACTTCCGGCCCTACACCAACACCGACGTGATCGGCTGCGAGGTCGGCGGCGCGTGCAAGAACGTGATCGCCCTCGCCTGCGGCATCGCCTCCGGAATGGGCTTGGGGGACAACACCGTCGCCAGCATCATCACCCGCGGCCTCGCCGAGATCATCCGGCTCGGGGTCGCGCTCGGCGCCGAGCCCGCCACGCTCGCCGGCCTGGCCGGGGTGGGCGACCTGGTCGCCACCTGCACCTCGCCGCTGTCGCGCAACCGCTCGTTCGGGCATGCGCTGGGCACCGGAGGTTCGATGGAGACCGCGCAGGCGGCGACGCACGGACAGGTAGCCGAGGGAGTGAAGTCGTGCACGTCGATTCGCGCGCTCGCGGTGAAACACGACGTCGACATGCCGCTGACCACCGCGGTGAACCAGGTCTGCCACGAGGGCATGGCGGTGCGCGAAGCGGTCGGCAATCTGCTCGGCCGACGGATCAAGCCGGAGTAGTCCCAGCGGTGTGGCGTGCGCGCCGCGACGGGTACGGTTCGGGGCATGAGTAACCGGATCCGGGTGGCTGTGGTTTTCGGCGGGCGGAGCAACGAGCACGCCGTCTCCTGTGTGTCGGCGGGCAGCGTGCTGCCGAATCTGGATCCGGAGAAGTACGACGTGGTGCCGATCGGCATCAGCACCGAAGGCGCCTGGGTGCTGGCCGATTCGAACGTCGCGGCGCTCGGTTTCCACGATCGCTCGCTGCCGTCGGTGGACAGCACCGGCACGGCGTTGACCCTCACCTCCGGCCCGAGCAACTCGGGTGCGCTTGTCGCACTCGACGATCCCGGCGCCGCGCTCGGCGGGGTCGACGTGGTGTTCCCGCTGCTGCACGGGCCGTTCGGTGAGGACGGAACGTTGCAGGGCCTGCTGGAGCTCGCCGGTGTGCCGTATGTCGGCGCGGGCGTGCTGGCCAGCGCGGCGGGCATGGACAAGGAGTTCACCAAGAAGCTCCTTGCGGCCGAAGGCCTGCCGATCGGCAGGCAGGTGGTGCTGCGGCGCGGCACCGACACATTGAGCGAGGCGGACCGGGCCGCGCTCGGGCTGCCGGTGTTCGTGAAACCCGCGCGCGGCGGCTCGTCGATCGGCATCACGAAGGTCACCGACTGGTCCGCGTTGGACGCGGCCATCGCCACGGCGCGCGCGCACGATCCCAAGGTGCTCGTCGAGGCGGGCATCGTCGGGCGCGAAGTCGAGTGCGGCGTACTGGAATTCCCGGACGGCCGGGTGGAAGCCAGTGTGGTGTCGGAGATCCGGATCCCGGAGGAGTCCACCACCGCGACGAACCCCGAGTTCTACGACTTCGAGACCAAGTACCTCGACGACGTCTGCGAATTCGACGTGCCGGCCAAGCTGGACGACGAGGTCTCCGACAGCATCCGCGAACTCGCGGTGCGGGCGTTCCGCGCGCTGGACTGTCAGGGGCTGGCCCGCGTCGACTTCTTCATCACCGCCGACGGCCCGGTGATCAACGAGATCAACACGATGCCCGGCTTCACCCCGATCTCGCAGTACCCGCGGATGTGGGAAGCGACCGGCATCGACTACCGGGACCTGGTGTCCACCTTGATCGAAACGGCGATCGCGCGCGGCACCGGACTGCGCTAGCGCCTCAGTTGGGCAGCGGGCCCGGGTCGAGCGGGGTGGCCGGGAGGGTGGCGGTGATGGTGTCGGAGACCGCTTGCAGCGGGGTCGGGCCGGAGCCGTCGGGGACGGTCAGCGCGATGTAGGTCTCGCGGTCGACGGCGAACCAGGTGCTCGCCTTGGCCGTTTGGTCGCGGGCCTCGAACCATTGGACGCCGTTCACGATCTGCAAGGCCGAGGCGCGGTTGAACTCGAGCGGGCGATCCAGGCCACAGCGCAGCACGATCGGATCGCCGCCGTCACTGCGCTGCCAGGCGCGGGTGGCCGGCGGGGAGGGCTCTACCAGCGTGGATTTGGTGTAGTCGCCGAGTTCGGTCGGCAGCGCGGGGAGCAGGTTGGTGCAGGCTGGTCCGCCCGCGGCGGGCGCGGGGACCGGGCCGAGGACCAGCGGTTCGCGTTCGACGGGGGCGCGGGCGGCGAGGATCGCGAGCACCAGCACGGTGACCACCAGCACGACCGGCAAGGCGACGGCGGTGGCGATGAGTGCGGGGGAGTACTGGCGAGTGCTCGGGGCCGAGTCGGTGCTCGGAGTGGCCGCAGGCTCGGTATCGGTAGGCGTTTCCGCCTCCGCGATCTGTCCGGCCGTCTCCTTCGCCGAATCGTGGTCCGACGATTCCGCCGCCATGCTTACCGATCCTTCCTGTCGCGCTGAACGGGCGGCGCCGTGACCGGCCCGATAGCAGTCGATTGCCCTGAAAAGGGTACCTTCGGGTCGTTTCCAGTCGGCAGCGCGTCTGAAAGGACCGGTCATCAGCGAGCACACGGGACCGAGGACGGTGCGTGAACTGGGCGAGTTCGCGCTGATCGAGCGGATCAACCGCGGCCGGGTCCAGGCGGCGAGCGTGCTGCTCGGCCCCGGCGACGACGCCGCGCTGGTCGCCGCGCCGGACGGCCGGTTCGTGGTGACCACCGACATGCTCGTGCAGGACCGGCACTTCCGGCTCGACTGGTCGAGTCCCGAGGACATCGGCCGCAAGGCGATCGCGCAGAACGCGGCCGATGTGGTCGCCATGGGGGCCTGGCCGAGCGCGTTCGTGGTCGCCCTCGGCTGCCCGGCCGATACTTCCCTGGACGTGATCGACGGCCTGACCGAGGGAATGTGGGCCGAGGCGACCCGGGCGGGTGCGTCCATCGCGGGCGGCGACCTGGTGCGCAGCCGCGATCTGGTCATCTCCGTCACGGCGTTCGGCGATCTGCGCGGTCGCGCGGCGATCACGAGAGCCGGTGCGCGCGTAGGGGACACGGTCGCGGTCGCGGGCCGGCTCGGCTGGTCCGGTGCGGGCCTCGCGATCCTCACCGCCGGCGCGGAATCCGGCGACTTCGCCGAAGCGCTTGCCGCGCACCGGGTTCCGCAGCCGCCCTATCCCGCGGTGCTGGATGCGCTCGATGTGAACGGCCTGAACGCGCTCACCGACGTATCCGACGGCCTGCTGGCGGATCTCGGCCACATCGCCCAGTCATCCAGTGTCGCTATAGATCTGGATTCGGCGGCGTTGCGCGACCCGGCGCTCGAGCGACTGGCCGCGCAAATGGATGCCGATGCGGCGCAATGGATTCTGACCGGCGGCGAGGATCACGCGTTCGCCGGCACGTGGTCACCGGACTGTGACCTACCCGCCGGCTGGGTGCCGATCGGGCGCGTGTGCGCCGGTCACGGCGTCACGGTCGACGGCGCACCCCGGCCGGGCAGCGCCGGCTGGGAATCGTTCGGTGGGGCGGGCTCGGCGGGCGCGAGCCAACCACGATAAGTTGTGCGGTCATGGGCGCGAAACCACTGTCGGAAATCATCGATCCGGGATGGGCGAAGGCACTCGAGCCGGTGGCGGAACGCATTTCCGCCATGGGCGAGTTCCTGCGCGAGGAGAACGCGGCAGGCCGCGGATATCTACCCGCCGGTGAGAACGTGCTACGCGCCTTCCAGCGTCCGTTCGACGCGGTGCGCGTGCTGGTCGTCGGCCAGGACCCCTACCCGACCCCCGGCCACGCCATGGGCCTGAGTTTCTCTGTCGCGCCCGATGTTTCGCCGGTGCCGCGCAGCCTGTCGAACATCTTCGCCGAGTACACCAAGGATCTCGGTCACCCGACGCCGTCCTGCGGCGACCTCAGCCCCTGGTCCGATCAGGGCGTGCTGATGCTGAACCGGGTGCTCACGGTAGCCCCCGGCCAGCCCGCGTCGCATCGCGGCAAGGGCTGGGAGGCCGTGACCGAGCAGGCGATTCGCGCGCTGGTCGCGCGGGACGAGCCGCTGGTCGCGATCCTCTGGGGTCGCGACGCGTCGACGCTCAAGCCGACCCTGGCCGAGGCCGAGATCCCCTACATCGAATCCGCGCATCCGTCACCGCTGTCGGCCTCGCGCGGCTTCTTCGGTTCCCGCCCGTTCTCCCGAGTGAACGAACTGCTCGACGAATTGGGCGCCGAACCGGTTGACTGGCGCCTGCCGTGAGCCGGCGTCTGTGTGTGAGTTACCTAGATTGATTCGAGTGAGGAGCTTTTCTATGCCCAACACCACCGTTCGCGGCGCACTGCGCGGCACCACCGCCACCCTGGCCCTCTGTGCTGCCCTTGCCGGTGGCGCCGCCACCGCGAGTGCGGCGGGCCTGCCGCTGGAGCCGGCCACCGAGACCAGCTCGGCGCCCGCGAACACCCCGTCGACGCAGATCGGCGAGGAATTCACGTCGAACGGCTCCTCCACCATCTCCTCCTCGGTCAACGCCAAGGTCGCCTGCCTGCTGCAGCGCACGCTCAGCGCCTCCGGCAAGTGGGACTGCTGACCGGAACCGGCGTTCGGGAGGCTCGCCCGCGAACCGTGACCGGTTCTATGCGATCCTCGGTTCGTGAGTAATGCGAACAATCTGCTCGACCCCGCGCCCTTACGGCTGCGCGGTTCGGGTGGGCTAGAGCTGGTCGCCGATCAGTTCGGCCCGGTCGACGGTCCGCTCGTCGTCTTTCTGCATGGCGGCGGGCAGACCAGGCACTCGTGGAAACAAACCGGCGCGAAGCTCGGCGCCGCCGGGATGCGCGTCGTCACGCTGGACGCGCGGGGACACGGCGACAGCGCCTGGTCCGCAGACGGCGACTACCGCCGCGACACCATGGTGCGCGACCTGCTGCTCGTGCTCGAACAGCTAGGTGCGCCCGCGGTCGTGGTCGGGGCGAGCATGGGCGGCATGACCGGCCTGCTCGCCACCGCCGTCCCCGGCGGCGAGGCGATCACCGCGCTGGTCCTCGTCGACATCGTGACCAGGCCCGAGCAGGCCGGGGTCGCGCGGGTGATCGACTTCCTCGGCAAGCACCGAGACGGCTTCGACTCGCTCGAACAGGTCGCCGACGCGGTCGCCGAATACCTGCCACACCGGCCGCGGCCGAAGAACACCGACGGCCTGCTGCGCAATCTGCGTCAGCGCGACGGCCGCTGGTATTGGCACTGGGATCCGGACATGCTGGCCCAGCGCGTCGAAGACCCGTCGGATATGACCGAACAGATGGAATCGGCGGCGCGCAAGCTGACGATTCCGGTGCTGCTGGTGCGTGGCATGCAATCGGATGTGGTGAGTTCCGAAGGAGCAGCGGCCTTTCAGGAGCTGGTGCCGCACGCGCAGCTGGTCGAGATCGGCGACGCGGCGCACACCGCCGCCAGCGACGACAACGACTCCTTCACCGACGCGGTCGCGAAATTCGTTGTGCAGACCGCGCCTTAGCAATTACGCGTAGTTCGGCTTGCGCTTCTCCACGAACGCGTCGACGCCCTCACGGCCGGTCGCGCCGTTGGCCGCGGCGGCGATCGCATCGCGTTCGCGGTCGAGCTGATCGCCGAGCGTCGACGAAGACGACAGCGACAGCAGCGTTTTGATGCTCGAGTAGGTGGAACGCGGTCCGGCGGCGAGGGCTCGGGCCAGGGTCAGCGCCTCGGCCTGTACTTCCTCGTCGGCGACCAGCCGGCTGAGGATGCCGAGCCGGACCGCCTCGTCGGCGTCCAGAATCGCGTCGGTGAGCAGGATTTCGCGGGCCCGGCCGAGTCCGACGATGCGCGGCAGCGTCCAGGACATGCCGCCGTCGGGGCTGAGGCCGATGCCGGGGTAGGCCGGGCGCAGCTTGGTGCCCGGCCCGCCGAGCGCGATGTCGGCCGCGCAGACCAGGCTCATGCCCGCGCCCGCCGCCCAGCCCTGCACGCCGACGACCACCGGCACCGCGGTCGCGTCGAGCGCGCGGACGAAGTGGTGCAGATCGGTGGCCAGGCCGTAGATGTGGGCGGCCCGGTCGGCCGCGGCCGCGAAGCCGCGCACGTTGCCGCCCGCGCAGAAGTTCGCGCCGGTGCCGGTCAGCAGGACCGCGCCGACCTCGGGGCCGATCGAGCGCAGCGCGGCGGTGCCCGCGACGATCCCGCCGAAGTCCATGGACGTGCCGTTGGCGGCGGTCGCGATGGTGATCTGCAGAACGCCGTCGACGGTGCTGACGTACCCGGCTTGCTCGGTGGAGGTCATGATCAGCACCCTATCGCGTGCACATGTCCGGCCCGGACGGGTGCGGGGGAGCCTGATTCTCAGTGCCAGGGGCCGGGCGCGCGCAGCATCCTGACCTCGATCGACGGCGAGAACGCCTCGACGCGACTGGTGCCGTCCAGCGCGAATCCGTGCTTGCGGTAAAAGGATTGGGCGCGCGGATTCTGCTCGAACACCCACAGCGAGTACTCCGCTGCCGGATCGACCGAGGCGTAGAGCAGGTCGCGGGCGACGCCCGTGCTGTACCAGTCCGAGCGGACGTAGAGCGCGTTCAGCTGGAGTGCGGGCTCGGGCGGATCGTCGAGGGTCGCGCCCGCACTGGCGAAGCCGATCACCCGGGTGCCGACGAGCGCCACCCACGTGCGTCCGGGGTGCCTGACCCGATTGCGCTCCCATTGCTCGGCCCGTCGATCGACGTCGAAGGCGTCGAGCACGTGCGCGGGCACCAGGTCGCGGTAGGCCTCTCGCCAGCAGGCGATGTGGCATTCGGCGAGACTGTAGGTGTGCTCGGCGGCAAGTGGGGCGATGCGCCAGTCGGACCTGGTCATGGGGTCCTTATCAATGACTACGCCCCGGACCACCCGTGATGGGTGCCGGGGCGTGCGTCAATTCTCGTACTCGGGTCGGCCGTGGCAATCAGCCGCGGACGACCTTGCCCGCCTTGAGGCAGGAGGTGCACACGTTCATGCGACGGGTGTTACCCGGCGCAACCTGGGCGCGAACGGTCTGGATGTTCGGGTTCCAGCGACGGTTGGTGCGCCGGTGCGAGTGCGAGACCGACTTCCCGAAGCCGGGGCCCTTGGCGCAGACGTCGCAGACGGCAGCCATAGTCGCGAACTCCTTCATGTCATGTGGAGGACCGTCGCCCGCGGGCAACATGTCCGGAAACAATGTTTGACGTACCCCTGCCGATGGACATCGGCCAGCGCAAACCGGCAACGGCCACGCGAGGCAACCCTGCAAGGGTAGCGGGACCGCCCCCGATCCACCAAACCGGGTGCGCTCCGGACGTAGCTGGAACACGTGGTGGGTACCAGCAGTATGTCAGTCTCGCCCGCTAACCTTGCGGGCGGTGCTGGTGGCGACAAGTAAAGGGGTGACGGGTGCCCGGAGTGCGGGATGTGATGGACGGCACGGCGTTGCTGCGCTGGGGCCGGGCCTGCCTCGACGGCTTGGCGAACCGGCGCGAGGAGATCAACGCACTCAATGTCTTCCCGATCCCGGATGCCGATACCGGTACCAATCTGCTGGCGACCATGCGGGCCGCGATGGATGCCGTGGCGGCGCGCGGTCCGGTGGACGCGCTGACGACGCACGATGTGGCGGCCGCGATGGCGCGCGGCGCGACCATCGGTGCGCGCGGGAACTCCGGCATCATCCTGTCCCAGGTCTTGCGCGGCATCGCCGAAGCGGTCCGGCACGAACCGTTGACGGCCACGACCCTGCGCGATGCCTTGAACCGCGCCTCGGTGTTGGTGCGCGAAGCATTGAGCGAGCCCATCGAAGGGACCATCCTCACCGTTCTCGACTGCGCGGCGGCCAGCGCGACCGCATGCCCGGACACCTCGCTCGCCGATGTGGCGTTGGCCGCGGCCGACGGTGCCGCCAAGGCGCTCGGTGACACGCCCTCCCAGCTCGGCGTGCTGCGTGCGGCCGGAGTGGTGGACGCGGGCGCGCGCGGGCTCGTCGTACTGCTGGACAGCCTGGTCGCACTCACGCTCGGTGAGATCCCGATCCGGCCGGAGTACCACCCGCCCGACCCCGTCGCCGTGCGCTCCGCCGAGGGCAATGCCGAAACCGGTTCGGCGGAACCGCAATACGAGGTGATGTACCTGCTCGCCGACACCGACCAGGACCGGATGGCGCGGCTGCGCACCCGGCTCGCCGAACTCGGCGACTCGGTGGTGGTCGTCGGCGACGGCGATCGATCTTGGTCCGCCCACGTGCACTGCGCGGACGCGGGCGCGGCGGTGGAGGCCGGTCTCACCGCCGGAAAGCTCAGCGGAATCCGCATCGAGAGCTTCGCGCCGGCCAAGCACGCGACGCCGCACGACATGACCCCGGGACACCTCGTCACGCACACGACGATGGACTCGGAGAAGGAAACCGACGGACCCGCCGACCGTGGCATCCTGGCCGTGGCCGCCGGTGACGGCGCCGCCGAACTGTTCGAGGACGCCGGCGCCGTGGTGCTGGCCGGCGACGGCGTGGTGACCGCCGCCGCCCTGCTCGCCGCGATCCGCGCCATGCCGAACCGTGAGGTCCTGGTCCTGCCCAACGGCGCGCTGCCCGCGCACGACCTGGTCGCGGTCGGTGTCGCCGCCCGTGACGCGCATCGCGACGTCCTCCTGCTGCCGAGCGCGTCCATGGTCCAGGGCTTCGCCGCGCTGGCCGTGCACGACCGCGGCCGGATCGCCGTCGACGATGCCTTCGCCATGTCCGAGGCGGCCGCGACCACCCGGTGGGGTTCGCTGCGCGCCGCACCGGAGCGCGCGCTCACCATGGTCGGAACCTGCGAAGCGGGCGACGGCCTCGGCCTGGTCGGCCACGATGTGGTGGTGATCGACCACGATGTGCGCGCGGCGGGCCTGACCCTGCTGGATCGGATGCTCGCCTTCGGCGGCGAACTGGTCACCCTGCTGATGGGTGCGGCGGCGCCGGACGGCCTGGCCGGCGAACTCGCGGCACACATCGGCGAAAGCTTTCCCGGCGTGGAGGTCACCGTGTATTCCGGTGGGCAGCACGGGGATCTGGTGCAGATCGGAGTGGAGTAGATGGCGACCCTGAGTGATCGGCTCGACCATATTCTCGGCGTGAAGGCGGCGGGTTCGCTGGTCGACGCGTTCGACATGCACACGGTGGAGGACCTGCTCCGGCACTACCCGCTGCGTTACGCGACGCAGGGGCAGCCGCTCACCGAGGAGGAGCCGGAGGACGGCACGCACATCACCGTGATCGGCCGGATCACCAAGGCCGAGCTGCGGCCGATGCGCAACCGGCGCGGGTCGTTGCTGAAGGTGGTGCTGGACACCGGATCCGGCACCGGCCGGGGCGTCGACGTCACCTTCTTCAACGGAGACAAGGTGAAATACGTTGTCCGGGAGGGTCTTCGGGCGATGATGTCGGGCACGGTCAGCTACTGGCGGCCGGGCCAATGGAACCTGAACCATCCGGGCTACCTGATCCTGCCGGAGAACGACGACGAGTCGGTCGGCGCGGTGAAGACCGTGCGCGGCGGCGGTGACCTGCGCGGGCTCGCGCAGAGCGCGAAAGGCGCCGAGGGCGTGGACACCTCGTTCATGGAACGCGAGTTCATCCCGGTCTACCCGGCCACCGCGAAGGTGCAGAGCTGGGACGTGCTCGCCTGCGTGCGCCAGGTGCTCGATCAGCTCGATCCGATCGACGACCCGCTGCCGGACGACCTCCGGGCGGAGCGTTCGCTGCTGAAGATCTCCGACGCGCTGCGCCTGATCCACCTGCCGGAGCGCAAGACCGACATCGAACAGGCCCAGGAGCGTTTGCGTTTCGACGAGGCGCTGGCGTTGCAGCTGGTGCTCGCCGAGCGCAGGCACGAGGTGTCCGGCCGGGCCGCGCGCCCGTGTCCGCCGCGACCCGACGGCATCGCGGCCGAGTTCGAGAAGCGCCTGCCGTTCGAGCTGACCGCCGGGCAGAAGCAGGTGGTCTCGGAGATCTCCGCGGACATGTCGCGTACCCATCCGATGCACCGGTTGTTGCAGGGCGAGGTCGGCTCGGGCAAGACGATCGTCGCGCTGGAGGCGATGTTGCAGATCGTCGACGCGGGGCAGCAGTGTGCGCTGCTCGCGCCGACGGAAGTGCTTGCCGCCCAGCACTATCGGTCGCTGCGCGGGATGCTCGGCGATCTCGGTAATGCCGGTGAGCTCGGCGCGGGGGAACACGCGACCAAGGTCGTGCTGGTCACCGGTTCGATGTCCACCGCGACCAAGAAGGCCGCGCTGCTGGAGGCGATGACCGGCGAGGCGGGCATCGTCATCGGGACGCACGCGCTGATCCAGGACAACGTCGAGTTCTTCGACCTCGGCATGGTCGTGGTGGACGAACAGCACCGCTTCGGCGTCGAGCAGCGGGATGCGTTGCGCGCCAAGGCGAAAGCCGGCACCAGTCCGCACCTGCTGGTGATGACCGCGACGCCGATCCCGCGCACCATCGCCATGACCACCCTGGGCGATCTGGAGACCTCGACGCTCACCGAACTTCCGCGCGGACGTTCGCCGATCACCTCCAAAGTCGTTCCGCGCAAACAGCATCCGAACTGGGTCGACCGCGCGTGGGAGCGCATCGTGGAAGAGGTCAAGGCCGGTCGGCAGGCCTACGTGGTGTGTTCCCGCATCGGTGACGACGAGGAAGGCACCGGCAAGACGCGCAACGGCAAGGCGAAGGCCGCGGAGCCGGAGAAGGAGGGCCCGACCACGCAGGCCGCGCTCGACGTCTTCGAGATGCTGAGCGCCGGTCCGCTGTCCGAACTACGCGTCGGCCTGCTGCACGGGCGGCTGCCCGCGGACGAAAAAGACCAGGTGATGCGCGCTTTCAACGACGGCTCCGTCGACGTGCTGGTCTGCACGACCGTCGTCGAGGTCGGCGTGGACGTGCCGAACGCGACGGTCATGGTGATCGTCGACGCGGACCGCTTCGGCGTCAGCCAGCTGCATCAGCTGCGCGGGCGCATCGGCCGGGGCAAGCACCCCGGATTGTGCCTGCTCATCACCGATTCCGCGCCCAGCGGTTCGGCGATGGCCCGGCTGGACGCGGTCGCCGCCACCACCGACGGCTTCGAACTCGCCGTGCTCGACCTGCGCACCCGGCGCGAGGGTGACGTGCTCGGCGCGGCCCAGTCCGGCACCGCCCGCTCGCTGAAGCTGCTCTCGCTGCTCGACGACCTCGAAGTCATCACCGCCGCACAGGAACTCGCCCGCGAGGTGGTCGAGGCCGATCCCGGCTTGCAGAAGCATCCCGGCCTGGCGAGCATGATGCACGCCGCGGTCGACTCCGAACGCCTGGAGTACCTGGCCAAGTCGTAATCGACCGGCCCGCAGCCGAATCGGATCATCCGGTCGAGACGGCGGTGATGTGGGTGAGCGAACACCGCCAACCCTGCTCGGTCTCGACGAAGACGTCCGTCGTCCACTCGTCGGCGTCGAACCGCTTGCCTTGGAAGTGCGCGGTATTGGTGGCGCGCACGGTCAGTACCGCGACATTGCCGCGGTATTCGAACGTGGCGGCGTCGCTGGTTCGTTGCATCGCCGAGTGGCTGAGCGCACCGGTCTCGACCAGCGTGAGGAACCGCGCGGCCGGCGTGATCCCGTTTTCCGAGACCATGATCCAGTCGTCGGTCATGTAGTCGGCGATCCTGGCCGCGTCGTTGGTGACGATGGCCGCCATCCACTCGTCGAGAAGCGCCACGAGGCGGTCCTTGATCGTGTCGTCCGTGCCGGTGGGGTGTGTCGTTGCCATGATTCGCACGGTAAACCCGGTGGTGCGGCCGCGGCTTGGACGAATGGAATGCGTGAAGGCCGGGTACCCGCCTGCCCGGTGCCCGGCCTCCGGTCGCGTTATGCGGCAACAGGTTCGGCCGCCGGGGCCGCCGCGGTCTCGCCGCGTGAGTTGACGGTCCGTAAACCGATGACCGCCGCGCTGAGGGTGATGAACCCGCCGATCAGCAGTGCCAGCCGGAACCCGGAGGTCATCGCGTCCAGCGGCGGGTGTCCCGCGGTCAGCTGCGCCGCGGTGTGCGAGGTGGCAACGGCGGTCAGCACGGCCAGGCTCAACGCGCCACCGATCTGCTGCCCGGTATTGAGCAGTGCCGCGGCCAGTCCGGCCTGCTCGGCGGGCACGCCCGCGTTCGCGGCGGTGGTGTTCGCGACGAACACGACGCCCAGCCCGATCGACATGAACACCATCGGCGGCAGCACATCGACCAGATACGAGCCATCGGTGGAAATCCGCGACAGCCAGATCAACCCGAGCCCGGAGACCACCGACCCGACGACGATGAGCGGCCGCGTCCCGGTCTTGCCGATGATCTTCGCGGTCACCCCGGCGGCCGCACCGATGGTGAGGCTGATCGGCAGGTAGGCGTTGCCCGCCTGGAACTCCCCGAACCCCAGCACCTCCTGCAGGTAGAGCGTGACGAAGAAGAACATCGCGAGCATGCCCGCGGCCAGGGTCAGGTGGGTCAGGTTGGCCGCCGCGAGACCCTTGACCCGGAAGATCGACAGCGGAACCAGCGGATCCGACGTCACTCGCTCGTTGAACACGAAGCCGATCAGCAGCGCGACCGCCACGCCCAGTTGCAGGATCGTGCGCACATCGCTCCACCCGTACTCCGGCGCCTTCACCAATCCGTAGACCAGCAGCATCAGTCCGCCGGTCGCCAGCGCGGTGCCGAAAACATCGAAGCCGCCGCGGATTTCATTGCGCCGGTCGTTCGGCACCAGGAACGGGACCACGGCCGGCACGAGCAGGCACACCGGGGTGTTGACGTAGAAGACCCAGCGCCACCCGGGTCCCTCGGTCAGCACGCCGCCGAGGAAAACCCCGGCGGCAGAGGCGAGCCCGGCGGTGCCGCCCCAAACACTCAGTGCGGTAGTGCGATCGGATCCCACCCGGAAGCTGGTGGTCAGAATGGACAGGGCGGCCGGCAGCATCAGCGCCGCGCCGACCCCCTGCGCGAAGCGGGCGCCGATCAGCAGCCCGCTGCTCCCGGCCAGCCCGCCGATCGCCGACGCGACGCCGACCAGGATCGTCCCGGCGATCAGCACCCGCCGCCGCCCGAGCAGATCGGCCAGCCGGCCGCCGAGCAGCATCAGCCCGCCGTAGGTCAGCAGATAGCCGCTGGTGATCCATTGCAGCGTCGGTATCGACAGGCCCAGCTCGTGCTGGATGGTCGGCAGCGCGACATTCACGATCGAGCCGTCGACGAAGTCGAGGAAGGCGACCAGGCACAGCAGCGCCAGCGTGAGCTTGCCGCGGCGGGTCGCCAGAAACGACGGTGATTCGGTGGGTGCACTCACTCCGATGTCCTCTCTCGGTCCGGACGAGGTTTCATCCGTTGCCAACCCGAGAGCGCCGGGCCGGGCAGGACGTGACATGAGGAGAGCTGGATCACATTTCCCGCGCACGCGTCACTTTTCACCGGGCTGTCTCGCTCTCAGTAGCGACACCGGCACGAGGAGCGGCGATGATCGGCAACGTGGACGAGGACGCGACGAGCGTGTTCGCCGACCACCGGGAACTGCTGTTCTCCGTGGTCTACAACATGCTCGGCAGCGTCGCCGACACCGAGGACGTCCTGCAGGACACCTGGCTGGCCTGGGCCTCGCGGAATCGGGCGGACGGCACCGAGATCGAGCATCCGCGCGCGTATCTGGTGCGGGTCGCGGTCAACCACGCGCTCGGCCGGCGGGCCGCCATCAACCGCAGGCGCGAAACCTATATCGGCCCATGGCTACCCGAGCCGCTGGTCTCCGACGAGCCGACGGTCCCGGACGACGCGGTCGATTCGGCCCTGCGCGCCGAATCGGTCTCGATGGCGATGCTGGTCGTGCTGGAGACGCTCACCCCGCTCGAGCGCGCGGTGTTCGTGCTGCACGACGTGTTCGGCTATCCGCACGCCGACATCGCCGACATGCTCGGCCGCAGCACCGCCGCGATCCGGCAGCTCGCGCACCGTGCGCGCGAGCACGTCCACGCCCGCAGGCCGCGTCGCCAGGCCGACCCGTCGGTGCAGCGGAAGGTGACCGAGAAGTTCCTGGCCGCCCAGCTCGGCGGCGACCTGGCCGGGCTGCTCGCGCTGCTGGCGCCGGACGTGACGTTCTGGTCCGACGGCGGTGGCAAGCTGCCGGCGGCATTGCGCCCGATCCACGGCGTGCGCAAGGTGGTCCGGCTGATCACCAGTCCCGTTGTGCTCGGCGATGTTTCGGCCATGAACATCCGCTATCGATGGGTCAACGGCGATCCGTCGGCGGTGGTGTTCACCGGTGACGCGCCGCTGGCAGTGGTGGTGCTCGACATCGATCCGGAGACCGAGCAGATCCGCGGCATCTACGCCGTGGCCAACCCGGACAAGCTCGCCAGGATCGACTTGCCTTAGGGGCCTGTCGATTACCTGCCGGGTAATCGACACCGCGCACCGGGCGCGCGACGATCGCCGGGTGATCGAGGTCGGAATTCTGTTGCCGAGCCGGGAAACCGCGATGACCGGGCGGCACGACGCGCGGAGTCTGGTGCGGCTCGCGCTGCTCGCCGAGGAGGGCGGATTCGACTCGGTGTGGACCGGCGATTCGCCGTTGGCGCGTACCCGGGTCGATCCGCTCACCCTGCTCGCCGCCGTCGTGGCCGCGACCGCGCGGATCCGGGTGGGTACCGCGGCCTGGACCTCGACATTGCGGCATCCGGTGCTCGGCGCGCACTCGGCCGCCACCGTCGATCAGCTCGATCCGGGCAGGCTGGTGCTCGGTCTGGGCGCGGGATTTCCGTTACCGGAGAGCCGGGCCGAGTTCGAGGCGATCGGTGTTCCGTTCGACGAGCGGGTCGGGCGCTTGGACGAGACGGTGCGAATATGGCGCGCGGCCTGGGGCGGTGCGCCTGACTTCGACGGAAAGTACTGGCAGATAGCCGATCTGGCGCGTGCGCTGCCGGCCGCTACACCGAGCGGGCCACCGCTCTGGCTGGCAGGCAGTGATACGCCGAGGGTGCTGGCCCGGGTCGCGCGCCACTATGACGGCTGGCTGCCGTACCTCCCGGATCCTGCCGCGTATGCCCGTGCGTGGCAGACGATTCAGCAGCAGGCGACCCGCGCGGTGACTCCCGCGATGTACGCGACCATCGTGCTCGATGCCGACCCGGCGCGGGCGCGAGCTGAGCTGGAAGGTTATGTGCGCCAGTACTACCGCCGATCGCTGGCGGAAATGTCCACCATCCAAGCCTATTTCGGCGGCACCGCCGAGGACTGCGCCGAGTGGCTGACCCGTTACCTCGACGCGGGCGCCACCCACCTCGTCCTGCGGCTCGGTTCCCTGAACGTGCGCCGCCAGCTCGACCTGGTCGCCGAGCACCTGCTGCCCGCGTTGCGAGCGCGCGCCGCGGCGTGACTCGGTTCAGTGCCCGACGCGCGGATAGGGCAAATCGGTGCTGGTGTTCTCGGTGACGGCGAGGGGGCTGCCGATGTGCGGAAACGCGCGCTGCGGGCAGGACACCCGTTCGCACACCTTGCATCCCGCGCCGATCTGCACCGCCGTCGCCGGGTCGTCGAGCTGGAGTCCGGACGAATACACCAGCCGGTCCGCGTATTCGATGTCGCAGCCCAGGCCGATCGCGAAGTTCTTTGTCGCGGTGCCGAATCCGTGCGGCGCGGTCATCGCGGTGCGCGCGATCCACAGGTACCGCCGCCCGTCCGGCATCTCCGCGACTTGCGGCAGGATCCGGCCGGGATGCGCGAACGCCTCGTGCACCACCCACAGCGGGCAGCTGCCGCCGACCCGGGAGAAGTGAAAGGCGGTGGCGGACTGGCGTTTCGAGATGTTGCCCGCGCGATCGGTGCGGACGAAGAAGAACGGCACCCCGCGCTGCCCCTGCCGTTGCAGGGTGCTCAGCCGGTGGCAGATGGTTTCGAAGCCGACCTCGAAGCGCAGGGCGAGCAGGTCGATGTCGTAGTGCAGTTCCTCGGCCGAGCGCAGGAACCGCCCGTACGGCAGCACCAGCGCGCCGGCGAAGTAGTTGGCCAGTCCGACCCGGGCCAGGGTGCGGGATTCGCCGGTGAGCGAGGGAGTTTCGGCGAGCACCCCGTCCAGCTCCGTCCCGTACAGCAGGAACGCCAGGGTGGTGGCGATCTGAAAGGCGCGCTGCCCCGGGCGAAGTCGCCGGGCCAGGGTCAGCGTGCGGCTGTCCGGATCGTATTGCCGCTTCGGGATGGACGGGTCCGCGCCGTCGCCGCGGACCAGCACGGTGACCCCGGCGCGTTCCTCGGCGACCCGGGCGAGCTGGCGATCCAGCGAGCCGATGGTCAGCCCGGACTGCTCGAACAGCTGCTCGGCGGCGAGATCCAGCTGCGGGATGTGATTGTGGTGGTCGTAGAAGAAGTCCCGCACGTCCTCGTAGGGCATGGGCAGGCCGGGCGCGCCGGTCGGCGCGGATACCCGGGCGGAGAGCAGGTCGAGCTGGTCGGTGGCGGCACGCAGCCGGCGATGCATCGCGACGACGATCCGGGCCACGTCGGGCTGTCTGGTCGCCAGCTCCTCCACCTCGGTCAGCGGCGCGGTGTGCCCGCCCGCGGCGTCGATCAGCACCTCGTGCAGGTCGGACACGAGGCGGGCGTCGGAGTCCGCGGCGAAGAACTGGACGTCGAGGTCGAAGGTGGAGTTGAGTTTCAGCAGCACCGGGATGGTGAGCGGTCGCTGATCGCGTTCCAGCTGGTTGAGATAGCTGGGTGACAAATCAAGCGACTTGGCCAGCGCCGCCTGGGTGAGTCTGCGTTCCTCGCGCAACCGCCGAAGGCGCGCGCCCGCATACATCTTCCGCACGGAAAGATCGTAGACCTGGACATTCGCAATCATCGCAATATCGGCACTTCTTTCGTCCGGAAGTATGCCGCTGCGAGGTATTTTGCCGGAGATCGCGGCTGCGTAGCGTGCGAAGGGCGGTTGCCGGGGTTCGTTGACTGCCAAGGGGTTCCGAACCGAGCAATTGCTTGGTTCAATCGGGAGGGCGTTGCGCACTACGCGATTCGCCCGCCCCGCAGCAGAAAGTGAGCCCGCCCATGCCGACTCCCGACGAACTCGTCCGCGATATGTGCCGCAGCTGGTCCGACCCGGACCCCGACCGCATCGCGTCCTTCTTCGCCGAAGACGCCGTGTACCACAACATTCCGATGGAACCGGTGGTCGGCCGCACCGCCATCCGGGACTTCCTCACGGGCTTCCTGACCACGTTCGAGGGCGTCGACTTCGACATCCATCACCAGATCACCTCCGGCAACCTGGTGATGAACGAACGCACCGACACGCTCCGCACCGCGGGCCGGGCCATTCCGCTTCCGGTCACCGGCGTCTTCGAGGTAGCCGACGGCGCCATCGTCGCCTGGCGCGACTACTTCGACATGGCCGCCATCAACAGCGCGTTCAACCTGGAAGGCTGATCGGCTTTTCATCTGGGGAATCCGTAGCAACTGGTCGGAACCGAACCGCCGCGACACGCGTCGAAGGTGGATAGGGGCGATTCATGGAGTGGGTTCACTAGGTGCAAGGAGGGGTTGGGATGGATCGTTGTCCCGGGTGTCATACGGCGTGGCGACGAGGGCTGAGCTCCAGGTCGCGGCAGCAACCGGTCGCGCGGGCCGAAGAGCCGTGTGCGCGGTACATCTCGCGCAGGCGGCGGCCGAGTCTGCGACCGGAGCCCGAATCCGAGTGAGCTGCGGTTCAGCCCCCTCCGTGCGACGAAGGGGGCTGAACGTCAGCGAACCATCAGGGCGATCAGCGAACCGACGCCGCCGCGGCAACCATGTTGCGCAGTGACGCCTCCACCTCGACCTGACCGCGGGTCTTCAGACCGCAGTCCGGATTGACCCACAGCCGTTCGGCGGGAACGGCTTTCAGGGCCGCCCGCAGCGAGGTGGTGATCTCCTCCACGCTGGGCACCCGCGGCGAGTGGATGTCGTAGACACCCGGCCCGACGCCGAGATCGAAGCCCGCCGCGTTGAGGTCGTCGAGCACCTCCATGCGCGAACGGGCCGCCTCGATCGAGGTCACGTCGGCGTCCAGCCCGGCGATCGCGTCGATCACCTCGCCGAACTCCGAGTAGCACAGGTGGGTGTGCACCTGGGTGGCATCCGAGACGCCGGAGGTGGCGACCCGGAACGACTGCACCGACCAGTCGAGGTAGGCCTGCTGATCCGCCTTGCGCAGCGGAAGCAGCTCGCGCAGCGCCGGCTCGTCCACCTGGATGATCCGGATGCCCGCGGCCTGCAGGTCCACCGTCTCGTCCCGGATGGCCAGCGCGACCTGCCGCGCCGAGTCGCCGAGCGGCTGATCGTCGCGGACGAACGACCAGGCCAGGATGGTGACCGGCCCGGTGAGCATGCCCTTGACCGGCTTGTCGGTCAGCGACTGGGCGTAGCTGCTCCAGTCGACGGTCATCGGCGTCGGCCGCTTGACGTCGCCGAACAGGATCGGCGGCCGCACGCAGCGCGAACCGTAGGACTGCACCCAGCCCAGCTCGGTGGCGGCGAAGCCGTCGAGCTGTTCGGCGAAGTACTGCACCATGTCGTTGCGCTCGGGCTCGCCGTGTACCAGCACGTCCAGGCCCAGCTTCTCTTGCAGCGCAATCACATCGGCGACCTCGGCGCGCATCCGGCGGACGTACTCCGCCTCGTCGATCTCGCCCTTGGTGAACGCGGCCCTGGCCAACCGGATGGCCGAGGTCTGCGGGTAGGAGCCGATGGTGGTGGTCGGCAGCGTCGGCAGCTGGAGCCGCTCCTGCTGCAACACGCGGCGTTCCTCGGCGGGCGCGCGCCGGATCGCGTCCGGGCCGAGCGCGGCCAGCTTGGCCCGCACCTGCGCGTCGTTCAGGCGCGGGTCGCTGTGCCGGGTCGCCAATGCCGCACGGGTGTCGGCCAATTCGGCGCCGATCGCCTCGGTGCCTTCGGCCAGCGCGGTGGCCAGCAGCCGGACCTCGGCCACCTTCTCGGTGCCGAACGCCAGCCAGGAGCGCAGCCGCTCGTCCAGCTTGGTCTCCGCGGCCAGCGTGTACGGCACGTGCAGCAGCGAGCAAGAGGTCGAAACCGCCACCGACGCAGCCGAACCGAGCAGCGTGCCCAAGGTGGACAGCGCGGCGTCGAGGTCGGCGCGCCAGACGTTGCGCCCGTCGACCACGCCCGCCACCAGCAGCTTGCTCGCCAGCGCAGGCACGCCGGCCACATCGGAAACGGTTGTGCCGGAGGTGAAATCGAGCGCGATGCCCTCGATGTCGGTGCCCGCCAACGCGGTCAGCGCGGCGTCGGTGTGGCCGAAGTAGGTCGCGACCACGATCGCCGGACGCTCGGATGCCGCCGACAGCTCCGTGTAAGTGCTTCGTACCAGGGCGAGTTCGTCGTCGGTGAGGTCGGTGACCAGCACCGGCTCATCGATCTGCACCCAGCCGATGCCGGCCTCGGCCAGCTGCCGGAGCAGGTCGCGGTAGAGCGGAACCAGCTCGGCGAGCCGATCCAGCGGCGCACCGCCGGTGGCCTTGGCCAGCTTCAGGAAGGTGATCGGGCCGACCACCACCGGGCGGGCGGGCGCGCCGAGTTCCAGTGCCTCGCGCACCTCGTCGAGTAGCTTCTCCGGGTTCAGCGCGAACACGGTGTCCTGGTCGATCTCCGGGACCAGGTAGTGGTAGTTGGTGTCGAACCACTTGGTCATCTCCAGCGGTTCGACCGTCTCGTTGCCGCGCGCGGCGGCGAAGTACCGGTCCAGCGGATCGGCGATCCCGGCCACCCGCGGCGGCAGCGCGCCGAGCAGCAGGGCGGTGTCGAGCACCTGGTCGTAGTACGAGAAGGTGCCGACCGGGATCGAATCCAGGCCTGCGGCCAGTAATTCGGTGAGCTGGGCGTGGCGCAGGTCGCGCGCGACAGTATGGAGCTGTTCGGCGTCGATCTTGCCGGCCCAGTAGGCCTCGGTGGCCCGCTTGAGCTCACGCCGCGGTCCGACCCTAGGTAGCCCGAGAACCGTTGCGGTGAACGGTGTCTGATTTACAACAGTCACGTTGTCTCTCCAGTGCTGGTGTCGTAGGCCCTCGCCATACGGGCTCACGCGGCTACCGGAGATATGTCAGGAGATTCCGACAACAGAGCCCCGACACATCACGTACTGGTAGAACCGCGCGCCCAGATCCACGAGGCGGTGGCCGTCGGATACGGCGTACCCGACACGGCTGGCAGGTCTTCGGACTCACAGGCACCGGCCTCTCGGCCGACCTACTGGCCGTCGCTTCCCGGGTCTTGCACCCAGTGCGTGTGACGGCGGTCGTTCCTGCTTACCGCTGCGGGACAGTCCCGGATTCCCACCGGGTTCCCTCTCGCCCGTCCACCCTTTCGGGGCGGACGAACTCGGCTCCGCGACACGACGACGGGGCTCCATCTCGTACGCGCGCGGTGAACCAGCTGCACCGTCCAGCATAGGGGGCGCGACGGGACCGTGGTGCGGCCGGGCGGAGAAGGCGGCGAAGGCGGATCGTCCGGTCGCCACTGTCTGGTCATTTGTCCAAGTCTGTGAGGAACCCCACGGAAGTCTGGTGTAGCCCGAATTTCCGAAATATGTCTAAAGTTGTCACCCTCGGGGGAGGGCTCCGGCGTGGGGATCGAAAGCAGGAGTGCTTGTGGTGACTGAACGGTCGGTATCGATCGTCATTCCAACGTATATCGGGACGGTCCAGAGTCGTGACCTCCTGGATGTACAACTAGACGCCTTGACGCGTCAAGACTACTTGGGGGAATTCGATGTTCTGATAGCCGACAACGGCTCGCCTGTCAATGTGAGGGCTCATATTGAAAGCCACGCGGTGAGGGATCGGCTGAAGCTCCGATATGTTGACGCGTCAGGTGCCTCGGGTGCCGCTTTTGCGCGAAATGTCGGAGCCGCGCAGGCCACCGGCGAGACGTTGCTGTTCTGTGATCACGACGACCGTGCGCATCCGAATTGGATCAGCCGCATGATCGCGTTCCTGGACGAGGGCTACGACCTCACTTGTTCTGCGATCGAGGGCGATTCGCTCAACGCGGAGCACCCGCGGCACGTCGCCAACATCCCGGCGCCTGACCAATTCCAGCCGCCTGGCGTTTATGCGCCTGTGATCGTCGGGACGAGCATGGCGTGCCGCGCCGAGGTCTATCGTAAGCTCGGCGGACAAGACGTCAGCTACGTCGCGAACGAGGATCTGGAATTCGGCTGGCGCGCGCATCGGGAGGGGTATCGGCTCGGCTATCTCGCCGAGGCGCTCGTCGCCTATCGGTATCGCCAGGGGTTCCGGCCCGGCTATCGGCAGGGACGTAGCAGAGGTATCGGTTTGGCGCGGCTACATGGCGAATTTCCCGGGAATGGTTTACCGGAGATTCATCTGCCGGAAGTTATGTTACGGATGATTCGGCTTCCTTTTACCCGCGGATTAGTTCCCGAGGAGCGCGGATTGATGATCGGGCTAGCGGTCGGTCAGTTCCGCGGCGGGCTGCGGCACCACACGATGCACTGGATCTGAGGATGTGACGGCCCGATGAACGCATCTTCGCAACGCTGCTAGACCTCGTTGTGAAGATGCTTGCGAAGGGCCCTTCCGTGTCTGTGAGGGGGGCGGGTCCGGGTACCTTAGGCCAATGTTCACGAAAGTCTTGGTAGCCAACCGCGGCGAGATCGCCATCCGGGCCTTCCGTGCGGCCTACGAACTCGGCGTGGGGACGGTAGCCGTCTTCCCGTACGAGGACCGCAACTCGGTCCATCGGATGAAGGCCGCCGAGTCCTACCAGATCGGCGAGGAGGGACACCCGGTCCGGGCGTACCTGTCGATCGACGCGATCGTCGACGCGGCCAAGTCGGCGGGCGCCGACGCCGTCTACCCGGGATACGGCTTCCTGTCCGAGAATCCGGATCTGGCGGCCGCCTGCGCCCGCGAGGGCATCACCTTCATCGGTCCGTCCGCCGAGGTGCTCGAGCTCGCCGGAAACAAGGCGCGGGCGATCGCGGCGGCAAAGGCGGCCGGGCTGCCGGTGCTGCGCTCCAGCGCGCCGTCCGCGGACGTGGACGAGCTGCTCGCCGCGGCGCACGAGCTGGACTACCCGATCTTCGTCAAGGCGGTGGCCGGCGGCGGCGGGCGCGGCATGCGCCGGGTCGCCGACGCCGAGCACCTGCGCGAGTCCATCGAGGCCGCGTCGCGCGAGGCCGAGTCGGCGTTCGGCGATCCGACCGTCTTCCTCGAGCAGGCCGTGGTGAACCCGCGCCACATCGAGGTGCAGATCCTGGCCGACCAGCACGGCAACGTGATGCACCTGTTCGAGCGCGACTGCTCGGTGCAGCGCCGGCACCAGAAGGTGATTGAGCTCGCGCCCGCGCCGAACCTGGATCCCGAACTGCGCGAACGCATCTGCGCCGACGCCGTGGCCTTCGCCAAGGAGATCGGCTACAGCTGCGCGGGCACCGTCGAGTTCCTGCTGGACGAGCGCGGCAACCACGTCTTCATCGAGATGAACCCGCGCATCCAGGTCGAGCACACGGTGACCGAGGAGATCACCGATGTCGACCTGGTGCAGTCGCAGCTGCGCATCGCGGCGGGGGAGACCCTCGAACAGCTCGGCCTCAGCCAGGACACGGTCAGCATCCGCGGCGCCGCGATGCAGTGCCGGATCACCACCGAGGACCCGAACAACGGCTTCCGCCCCGACACCGGCCGGATCACCGCCTACCGCACGCCGGGCGGCGCGGGGATCCGCCTGGACGGCGGGGCCAACCTCGGCGCGGAGATCGGCGCCTACTTCGACTCGATGCTGGTGAAGCTCACCTGTCGCGGGCGCGACTTCCCCGCCGCGGTGTCGCGCGCCCAGCGAGCGCTGGCCGAGTTCCGAATTCGCGGAGTTACCACCAACATTCCGTTCCTGCTCGCGGTGCTCGACGATCCGGACTTCCGGGCCGGGCGGGTCACCACGTCGTTCATCGATGAGCGGCCGGAGTTGCTCAACCAGCGTGGTTCGGCGGACCGCGGAACCAAGATCCTGACGTATCTGGCCGATGTCACCGTGAACAAGCCGCATGGGGAGCGGCCGACGACGGTGTATCCGCATGACAAGTTGCCTGCCATTGATCTGTCGGTGGCGCCGCCGGACGGGTCGCGGCAGCGGTTGTTGCAGCTCGGGCCTGAAGGTTTCGCGCAGGCGTTGCGGGCGCAGAAGGCCGTGGGGGTCACGGACACGACGTTCCGTGACGCGCATCAGTCGTTGCTGGCGACTCGGGTGCGGACCAATGGCCTGCTCGGTGTCGCGGGGCACGTCGCGCGGATGACGCCGGAGTTGTTGTCGATCGAGGCGTGGGGTGGCGCGACTTACGATGTGGCGCTGCGGTTTCTGTATGAGGATCCGTGGGAGCGGTTGGCCGCGTTGCGCGAAGCGGTGCCGAACATCTGTTTGCAGATGCTGCTGCGCGGCCGGAACACGGTGGGCTACACGCCCTATCCGGAACAGGTGACCCGGGCGTTCGTGTCCGAGGCGACCGCGACCGGGATCGATATCTTCCGGATCTTCGACGCGCTCAACAACGTTGATCAGATGCGTCCGGCGATCGATGCGGTGCGGGAAACCGGTACCGCTATCGCCGAAGTCGCGATGAGTTACACCGGAGACCTGGCCAATCCGGATGAAACCCTTTACACCCTCGACTATTACCTCAAACTCGCTGAGCAGATGGTCGACGCGGGCGCGCACATCCTCGCGATCAAAGACATGGCCGGGCTCCTGCGCGCTCCGGCGGCGGCGAAGCTGGTGACCGCGTTGCGCTCGAACTTCGATCTGCCGGTGCATGTTCATACTCACGACACTCCGGGCGGGCAGCTGGCCACCTATCTCGCGGCGTGGCAGGCAGGTGCGGATGCGGTCGATGGTGCGAGTGCGGCGATGGCCGGAACGACCAGTCAGCCAGCGCTGTCCGCGATCGTCGCCGCGGCCGCGCACAGCGACTACGACACCGGGTTGAACTTGCAGAACGTGTGTGACCTGGAGCCGTATTGGGAAACCTTGCGCAAGGTCTACAAGCCCTTCGAGTCCGGGCTGCCCGCACCGACCGGACGCGTCTACACCCACGAAATCCCCGGCGGACAGCTCTCGAACCTGCGTCAGCAAGCCATCGCCCTCGGCTTGGGTGACCGGTTCGAGGAAGTCGAAGCGAAATACGCTGCCGCAGACCGACTGTTGGGCCGCCTGATCAAGGTCACCCCGTCGTCGAAGGTCGTCGGTGACCTCGCCCTCGCGCTGGTGGGTACCGGTGTCGACATCGAAGACTTCGCCGCCGACCCGGGCCGTTACGACATCCCGGACTCGGTGATCGGTTTCCTGCGAGGCGAACTCGGCACTCCCGCGGGTGGCTGGCCCGAACCGTTCCGCAGCCGCGCCCTGGCCGGACGCGGTGCAGCCAAACCGGAAACCCCACTCACCGCCGCCGACGAAGCAGGACTCGCGGGCACGTCGGCCGAGCGTCGCGCGACCTTGAACCGACTCCTGTTCCCCGCCCCGACAGCGGAATTCAACGCACACCGCGAAAAGTACGGCGACACCATGGGCCTGTCGGCCAACCAGTTCTTCTACGGCCTGCGCCACGGCGAAGAACACCGCGTCCAACTGGAGAAGGGCGTAACCCTCCTGATCGGCCTCGAAGCCATCTCCGAGCCCGACGAACGCGGCATGCGCACCGTCATGTGCATCCTCAACGGTCAACTGCGTCCCGTCGCCGTCCGCGACCGCTCCATCGCCAGCGAGATCCCCGCCGCCGAGAAGGCGGACAAGGGCAACGCCGGCCACATCGCCGCCCCGTTCGCCGGCGTCGTGACCTTGGCTGTCTCCGAAGGGGATTCGATCGCGGCCGGCGACACCGTCGGCACTATCGAGGCGATGAAGATGGAGGCCGCCATCACCGCGCCGCGGGCGGGCACCGTCGGCCGGGTCGCGATCGGTCAGGTGCAGCAGGTCGAAGGCGGCGACCTGCTGATCGAGCTGGCCGTGCGCGAGTCCGAATGACCCGGATCGTCGCCGGAACGGCAGGCGGGCGGCGGCTGCGGGTGCCGTCCGCCGGCACCCGTCCGACCTCCGACCGGGTCCGGGAGGCCGTGTTCAGCGCGCTCGACGCGCGGATCGACTTCGACGGTATCCGGGTGCTCGACCTGTACGCGGGCTCGGGCGCGCTCGGGTTGGAGGCGTTGTCCCGCGGCGCCGAGCACGCACTGCTGGTCGAGGCCGACCGCAAGGCGGCCGAGGTCGTGCGCGGCAACATCGCCGATGTCGGGCTGCCCGGCGCGGAACTGCGGGTCGCGACCGTGGCGAGCGTGCTGGCGCTGGGCGGTGCGGGCGAATTCGATCTGGTGCTGTCCGATCCGCCGTACGCGGTCGAGATCGATGCGGTACTCGGCGACCTGCGGGCACTGGCCGATGGCTGGTTGCGTCCCGACGCCCTGGTCGTCGTCGAGCGGGCCCGCCGATCGCCGGAAATCGAATGGCCGGCGGGCTATTCGGCGATGAAACCGCGCAGGTACGGCGAAACCCGCATCGAAATGGCGACTTTCGAGTAGCGGGTGTGGTCTCGAGCACCCTCCGTGCCGTGCGCGCGGTCTCGCACGATAGCGTCTGACCATGGCAGGAGCATTGTGCCCCGGGTCCTTCGACCCCGTGACCAACGGTCACATCGACGTCTTCGCGCGGGCCGCGGCCCAGTTCGACGAGGTCGTTGTCACCGTCAATATCAACAAGAACAAGCAGGGCATGTTCACCGTCGACGAGCGCATGGAGATGCTGCGCGAGGCGACCGCCCACCTGCCCAACATCCGGGTGGAGTCGTGGTACGGCCTGACCGTCGACTTCGCCAGGGAGCAGGGCATCACAGCCATCGTGAAGGGGCTGCGCGACGCGACCGACTTCGGTTACGAGATGCAGATGGCCCAGATGAACAAGAAGCTCTCCGGCGTCGACACCTTCTTCATTGCCACCAACCCCGCCCTCAGCTTCCTGTCCAGCTCATTGGTCAAGGAGGTGGCGACCTTCGGCGGCGACGTCACCGACATGCTCCCCCCATCCGTGCACAAGCGCCTGCTCGCCCGGCTGGCCGAGCGCAAGAGCTGACCCTGGACAACAATCAGCCCCGGTCCCAAAGGCATTGGGACCGGGGCTGATTCCCCTCACTCGACGAGGCTCAGAAGACCAGGCCGCGCAGGGCCAGGAAGCGCATGCCGCCGACGACCGCGGTGATGCCGAGGATGGCCGTCGCCTCCGCGGTGCCGCCGATGGTGGGCGCCCAGACGTCCAGGGCGGCCAGTCCGGCGGTGGTGATGGCGAGGCCGACCAGGGCCAGGCCGCCGCCCTCCCACTGCGCGGTGAACCAGCCGACTCGGCCGCTTGCGTGGAAGGTGAGCTGACGGTGCAGCTCGTTGGCGATCACGGTGCTGACGATCGAGCCGACCACATTGGCGACCAGCGGGCCGATGCCGTGCATCGCGAAGAACAGCAGCACGTAGGCGATATTGCTGGAACCGCCGACCAGCGCGAAGCGGATCAGCTGGGCGAAGGCGCGGTCGCCGCGCAGGTAGGCCATCAGCTGCTCGAACCGGGCCGACACCGGCGGTGCCGTCAGCACCGGGTATGGGCCTACCCACGGCATGAAGTAGCTGGTGGTGCTAACTCCCGCCGATCTCTGTAGATCCAGAACAGTCATGGTCTTTCCGATCGAACATGAGCCTTCGTTGGGGACAACAGCGACGGTGATCGCTTCCTTCCCACCGACTCTTGATAGGTTCCGCTGGTGCGATGTGTTCAGTATTTACTGAACATTCAGAACCTGTCAACACTCGGCGGACCGGCTGGGCCCTTCCCTCTGGCTTCCTCAATCCCGCGGTCCCGGTGGGGGCCACGCTCGGGATGAAGACCTTGTCGATCTTCCTATCGACGATAACACGAAGCGGAGACAGATCCTCCACTTGATTTGTGTGGCGTACGAGACACTGCGACGACACACCGGAGGGTGACTCGGCACAGGCCGTGATGAGGGGCACACTGGGGCTCGGCGGACAGTTCGCCATAGAGTCGTAGGAGAGTGGGGTAGTCAGCATGTATCGCGTATTCGAAGCCCTCGACGAGCTGGTCGCCATCGTCGAGGAGGCGCGTGGCATCCCGCCGACCCGCAGCTGCATCGTGCCGCGCGGCGACGTGCTCGAACTGCTCGACGATGTGCGCGACGCACTCCCGGGCGAGCTCGACGATGCCCAGGACGTGCTCGACATCCGGGACAAGATCGTCTCCGACGCCCGTTCCGCCGCCGAGGTCACGGTGACCAGCGCCAATGAGCAGGCCAGTCACACCATCGGCTCGGCGCGCGAAGAGGCCGACCGCATCCTCGCCGACGCGAAGGCGCACGCCGACCGGATGGTCGCCGAGGCGAGCGCGCACGCGGACCACCTGGTCAGCACCGCGCAGGCCGAGGCCGACCGGGTCGTCGCCGACGGCAACGCCGAGTTCGAGGCGGTCACCGGCCGGGCCCGGCTGGAATCCGAGCGAATGATCGAGGCGGGCAAGGCTTCCTACGATCGTTCCGTCGCCGACGGCGAGGCCGAGCGCGATCGCCTGGTCGCGCAGACCGAGGTGGTGCGCGCCGCGCACGCCGAATCCGCGCGGGTGATCGACGGCGCGCACGCCGAGTCCGACCGGATGCGCGAGGAATGCGACGTCTACGTCGACTCCAAGCTCGCCGACTTCGAGGAGACCCTGAGCAACACCCTGCGCACCGTCGGCCGCGGCCGGCACCAGCTCCGCTCCGGCGCGGGCGCTATCGACTACGCGGCCGACTACCGGCGCTGACCGGCTGCCGCATTTGGGTCGAGGAGGGCGCTCGCGTATCGTGGTGTGGTTGCCCATTCCCCTCGATAGTGAAGTGAGTTCGTGATGTCCGCCGGTTCCAGTTCTGCCCCGCGTAAAGGCTCGGCCCCGCGCCGAGAGCCCGACGCGGCCTTCGTGCTGGACGTTCGCAGCCTCGGCCGCAGGGCCGGGACGATGCGTGAGTTCCAGCGCACCATCACCACTGTCGAGCGGATCGGGCTCGATCTGGTCGCGGTACCGGTGGGTGCCGAGCTCGAACTCGACCTGCAATTGCAGGCGGTGTCGGAAGGCGTTCTGGTCACCGGAACGGCCTCCGCACCGATCGAGGGCGAGTGCTCGCGCTGCCTCGAGCCGTTCACCGACACGGTGAGCGTGTACCTCACCGAGCTGTTCGCCTACCCGAACAGCACGACCGAGCAGACCACCGACGACGATGACTCCTATCGCATGGTCGACGACACGATCGACCTCGAACCGGTGATCATCGACGCGGTCGGCATCGAGCTTCCGCTCCAGCCGCTGTGCTCGCCCGACTGCGCCGGACTGTGCGCCGAATGCGGCGTCCGGATGGCGATTGCGGGATCCGAGCACTCGCATGAGATACTTGACCCTCGCTGGGCCGGGCTGGCGAAATTCGCCACTGCATCGCCCGGCAACGGCAGCCCCGACCAGGGTGCGGCCACAGCAGCAGACCAGTCAGCCGAAATGGCAAGCAATATGACAGAGGAGAAGTAGTCGTGGCCGTTCCCAAGCGCCGGATGTCCCGTTCCAACACCAGGTCGCGGCGCAGCCAGTGGAAGGCCACCGCGCCGACCCTGATCACCTGCCCGAACCGCGCCTGCGGCGAGAAGACCCTGCCGCACATCGCGTGCCCCTCCTGCGGCACGTACAAGGGCCGTCAGGTCACAGCAGCTGTCTAACAGTTCAACCTGTCGTATTGACGTGACTGACGAACCCGACTCGTCCAGTGGACACGCGAGCTTGCTCGCGGCGCTCGGCGTCGAGGTGCAGCCGGAGCTGCTGCGCCTGGCGCTGACGCACCGGTCGTACGCCTATGAGAACGGCGGCCTGCCGACCAACGAGCGCCTGGAATTCCTGGGCGATTCCGTACTCGGCCTGAGCATCACCGAGCGGCTTTACCACGAGCACCCGGACAAGTCCGAGGGCGAACTGGCGAAGCTGCGGGCGAGCGTGGTGAACATGCACGCGCTCGCCGAGGTGGCGCGTCAGCTCGGCGAGGGCGGCCTCGGCGTGCACCTGCTGCTCGGCAAGGGCGAAGAGCTCACCGGCGGCCGGGACAAGCCGAGCATCCTTGCCGACGGCATGGAGTCGCTGCTCGGTGCGGTGCACCTGGAGCACGGCATCGACGTCGCGCGTGAGGTGGTGCTGCGGCTGTTCGCCGACCTGCTCGAGCGCGGTCCTCGGATGGGGGCCGGCCTCGACTGGAAGACCAGCCTGCAGGAACTCACCGCCGAACGCGGTCTCGGCGTGCCCAGCTACGAGATCACCTCGACGGGCCCCGATCACGACAAGGAATTCACCGCGACCACCGTGGTCGGCGGCCGGGCCTACGGCCAGGGCGTCGGTCGCTCCAAGAAGGAAGCCGAGCAGAAGGCCGCAGGCACCGCCTACCAGGCGTTGACCGCGGAATCCTGAATCGTGCCAGAACTTCCCGAGGTAGAGGTCGTGCGGCGCGGCGTCGCCGAACACGTGGTCGGCCGCGTCATCGAATCGGTCGCGATCAGCCATCCCCGCGCGGTGCGCAACCATCTGGAAGGCGCCGCGGATCTCGCCGCCCGGCTGACCGGCCTGAAGGTCGAGTCCGCCGAGCGGCGCGGCAAATTCCTGTGGCTCACCTTCGACGAGCCGGACACCGCGCTCGTCGTGCACCTCGGCATGAGCGGGCAGATGCTCGTGCAGGACGCCGACGCACCGGTGGAAAAGCACGCGCACATCCGCGCGAGCCTCAACGACGGCACCCAGCTGCGCTTCGTCGACCAGCGCACGTTCGGCGGCTGGGCGCTCGCGCCACTGGTCGAGGTGGACGGCACCCTGGTGCCCGAGCCGGTCGCGCACATCGCCCGCGACCCGCTGGATCCGCGTTTCGACGCCGAATCCGTGGTGGCCAGGATGCGGGCCAAGCAGGTCGACATCAAGCGCCTGCTGCTCGATCAGAGCGTCATCTCCGGCATCGGCAACATCTACGCCGACGAATCCCTGTGGCGGGCAAAGCTGCACAGCCTGCGCATCGCCTCCGGACTGTCCCGCCCGGCCCTGCGCACCCTGATCGCCGACGCGGGCGCGGTCATGGCCGAGGCGCTCGCGGCCGGCGGCACCTCGTTCGACGCGCTGTATGTGAACGTCAACGGCCAGTCCGGCTACTTCGAACGCTCGCTCGCCGTCTACGGCCGCGAAGACGAGCCGTGCCGTCGCTGCGGTGCGCCGATTCGGCGGGAAAAGTTCATGAATCGTTCCTCGTATTCTTGCCCGCGGTGCCAACCGAAGCCTCGCCTCCGTTAGCGAGGGCAAGCTACCTTTCTTGTAGGCGGTTCGGGAAGTGGGTCCGGCCGTGAAGGAAGGACACATGCGCAAGCTCACGTATTACGTAGCGTCGACCATCGACGGATACATCGCCACCGAAGAGGGATCGGTCGACTTCTTCCCGGTCGGCGGCGACCACGGGCCTGCGATCACCGCGCAATATCCCGAGACCCTGCCGACCAAGGTGCGGGAATCGATGGGGATCGACAAGCGCAATCGCTACTTCGACACCGTGCTGATGGGACGCAAGACGCACGACTTCGGCGTGCGCACCGGCACCTCCAGCCCGTACGCGCACCTGAAGCAGTACGTGGTCTCGACCACGCTGCCGGAGAACCCCGATCCCGACGTCGAGCTGATCGCGTCCGATCCGCTGGCGAAGGTGCGAGAACTCAAGCGCGACAACGGTCTCGGGATCTGGCTGTGCGGCGGCGGCGAACTGGCGCAGGAATTGCTGCCGGAGATCGATCAGATCTTCCTCAAGCTCTACCCGGTCCTGCTCGGCCGGGGTAAGTCGCTGTTCGGCTCCGGGCCGCGGCTGCCCGACGCGGCCAAGTTCCGGGTGATCACCAGCCGGGTGTTCGAGGACGGAGTGGCCTTCATGAAGTACAGCAGGATGCGATAACCGCTGTGGCGGACGACGATTCGATCGCCGCGGACCCGGCCGCCACGCCGGGCCCGGTGGAGGTGCTGCGCGAGATCGGCTTCTGGCTGGAACGCTCGCGCGCCGAAACGTATCGGGTCAAGGCGTACCGCCGCGCCGCCGATATCGTCGCCGAGCTGTCCGATGCGGAGCGCGACGCGCACCGCACCGCGCGCAGCTGGCGCGACATCGCCGGGATCGGGCCGAAGACGGCCGCGGTCATCGAACAGTCCTATTCCGGCACGGTGCCGCAGCAGCTGCTCGACCTGCGCAAGGCGGCCAAGCCGATCGGCGTGCCGGGCAAACCGCTGCGCGCGCGGCTGCGCGGCGACCTGCACACCCACTCGGACTGGTCCGACGGCGGCAGCCCGATCGCCGAGATGATGGGGGTCGCGGCCGCGCTCGGCCACGAGTACTGCGCGCTGACCGATCATTCGCCGCGGCTGACCGTCGCCAACGGGCTGTCCGCGACCCGGCTGCGCAAGCAACTCGACGTGATCGCCGAGCTCAACGACCGGCTGGCGCCGTTCCGCATCCTCACCGGCATCGAGGTGGACATCCTCGACGACGGCACCCTGGACCAGCAGGCCGACCTGCTCGCCGAGCTCGACATCGTGGTGGCCAGCGTGCACTCGCACCTGCGCGCGGACAGCGCGACGATGACCAAACGCATGGTCTACGCGGTGGCCGACCCCAACGTCGACGTACTCGGCCACTGCACCGGCCGGCTGGTCGAAGGCGGGCGCGGCACCCGCCCGGAGTCCACCTTCGACGCGGAACTGGTCTTCGAGGCGTGCCGGACCTACGGCACCGCCGTCGAGATCAACAGCAGGCCGGAACGCCGCGACCCGCCGTCGCGGCTCATCCAGCTGGCCGTCGAGATGGACTGCCACTTCGCCATCGACACCGACGCGCACGCCCCCGGCCAATTGGACTGGCAGGGTTACGGTTGCGAACGCGCCCTCGCCAACGGCGTTGCGGCCGAACGGGTGATCAACACCTGGCCGATGGTTGACCTGCTGGCCTGGACCCGATCGCCCGGCGCCTGATGGCCGCCGGGTTAACTGTTGCCGAATAGTCCTGCTGTTTCGGCGACTTCCGCCGCTCGCGGCTGAAAATGGTTGCCAGACAGAGTGTGTGGGGGTGGACTGACCGTTGGGCGACTTTCCGGTCGAGATCGTGCTGGCGCTCATCGGTATCGCGGTGCCGATCGGCGCGTTCCTGTACGAGTTCGTGTTCGTCGGGCGCAAGCGCCTCGGCTACCGCGTGCAGATGGACACGCCCGTCACGGGTGAGGTCGAGTCCGTGTTCCCCGGCGTGCTGCCGCAGCTGCGGCCCGCGCGCGACGGCGCGAGCCCGGATCTGAAGGATCTCTCGGTTGTCCTGGTGCGCATCGAGAACAGCGGCGCGACCACCATCGACACGAGCGACTATCGAGCGCCCGACCCGGCCCGTATCGGCCTGCATCTGCGGTTCCCGCAGCGCCTGGTGATCGGCATGGCGGTCACCGAACTCAGCGATCCCGGCCTGGCCGACAGCCTGGACGGCGACTCCGGCATCGCGGTGCGTGAGGACATGGCCGGGCACATCGGCGTCATCGATCTGCCCAAGGTGCCGCTGAATCGTGGTGAGCACTACAAGATCCTGGCCATCCTGCAACGCTCCGAGGGCGCGGGGGAGTACCCGGTTCCGGTGCTGACCGGCGGCATCAAGGGCGGGCGCATCCTCGAAACCCGAAGCCGGACCGGCGTTCCCCGAATGATGGTGGGGCTGACCGTCTTTCTGGTGCTGGTGATCGCGGTGCAGCTCATCGTCGCCGCACTAGAGCCCGATCCGACGCCACTGGAGTGCGCCGCGGGCAAGCTCACCGTGATCGGCTCGTCGGCGTTCGCGCCGGTCGTGCAGCAGGCCGCCGATCAATACGGGAAGCGTTGTACCGGGGCGGAATTCGCGTTCGGCTTCGAGGGCACCGAGCGCGGGCTGGACCGGCTGGCCGAAGCGGGCAAAGACAATTCGAGTCTGCTGGCGATCAGCGACGGACCGAAGGGCAGCGGGTATCCCGGGTTGGTGCAGCGACCGCTGGCATTGTCGCTGTTCAGCGTGATCGTCAACCAGGGCGTCGGGGTGCGCAACCTCGCCGACGCGCAGATCCGCGACCTGTATCTAGGCCGGATCGGCAACTGGCGCGACGTCGGGGGCCCCGATCTTCCGGTGGTGCTGGTGAATCGGATTCCCGGCTCGGGTACTCGGAATACGTTCGAGCGCAGGCTACTCGGCACGGGCCAGCCCGATCGGCCGCACGTGAGCTGCACCGCGATCAAGGGCACGACGATCTCCGCCGCGGCGCATTGTGACGTCCAGGTGACCAAGGACATGCAGAAGGCGGTCGGCGAAATCCCCGGCGCCATCGGCTATTCCGAGTCCTCCGAGGCGGTGGAGGCAGGTCTGCCGGCCGTCACGATCAACGGCGTCACCGCCGGCCGGGACGCGGCGATAGATCGCTCCTACCCGTTCTGGGGTGTCGAATACGCCTACAGCTACGGCGAACTGCCCGGTGACTCGCTGGCCGCCGCGTTCCTGCACTTCCTGGTCGACCAGACCGGCAAGGACGTGCTGCGCGCGCACGGCAACGCGCCGTGCGCCGAACTGCCCGATCCGGCCCGCTGCCTACCGGATTCCTGAGCCGCGTCACACTTCCGGTCGCCGTCTCGTCTTGGTGATGTAGGACAACACCGAGGAAAGGACGACAACGTGTCACGGATGAAGCTGGCCAAGGTTGCGCCGGAGCTGTATCAGGCGTGGTTCGCCGCCGAGGGCGCCATCCGCCGCGGCCCGCTGGACCCGGTGGTCCGGGAGTTGGTCAAGATTCGCGCCTCGCAGATCAACGGCTGCGTCTACTGCATCGATATGCACACCACCGACGCCCGGCTGGCCGGGGAAACCGAGAAGCGCATCTTCCAGCTCGACGCCTGGCGGGAGTCCGCGCTCTACACCGACGCCGAACGCGCCGCCCTCGCCTACGCCGAAGCGGTGACCAAGCTCGGCGACCACGGCGTCAGCGACGAGGTGTGGGCCGGCGTCGAGCAGCACTTCGACGAGGGCGCCGCGGCCGGTCTGGTGGCGGTCACCGCGATGATCAACCTGTGGAACCGCATCGGGGTTCCGTTGCGGATGCAGCCCGACATCGACTGATGCGCAAGCGCATTCGCGGACGGGCGACCAGACCCCGGTCGCCCTCAGTCCGTCGGCGGCAGGATCGGCCGGGTGAAGTAGTCCTCGACCGGCAGCGGCCCGGTGTAGCGGCGACACGGGCAGCGCACCCACTCCCAGGTGGCCGGCGCGATCGACCGGCGCTCCTCGGCGTGGCACTCGCCTGCCTGCGCGTCGTGGATGGCGAGGTCGTGTCCGCACCCGCATTTCGCCACGCTGCGCGGCGTTTTGCCGCCGATGGCCCCGCGGTGGCCGAATCGTCCGACTGCCCAGCCGGCGCCGAGGATTCCGGCGCCGACCGCCAGAGTGATGGGATCGAACATAGGTTAATTGTACGTATACGTATACGTATGCGCGGCTGATCGCCGAAGGGCCCCGATCTGTCGGTGGTATCGGCGAAGATGGCAGGTATGACGGAACTATCGCTGCGTGAGCTGAATCGAACCCTGCTGGTGCGTCAGATGTTGGCGCAGCGGGTCGCGATGACCCCGTTGGAATTGGTGCGCCATCTGGTGGCGGTGCAGGGGCAGGAACCCAATTGGCCCTACGTCGGGTTATGGACCCGGCTGACCGACTTCGCGCACGACGACCTGGCCGCGCTGCTGCGCGAGCGAAAACTGGTGCGTTCGGCCATGATCCGGCGCACCGTGCACCTCGCCGACGCGGACGACTTCCGCTGGCTGCGCCCCACGGTGCGCCCGGTCGTGCACGCCGCGTTGCAGGCGGCCTACTACCGCGACGAGATCGAGGGCATTGATCTGGACGAGCTCGCCGCCGCGGGCCGGGAGCTGCTGTCCGGCCGCATCCTGTCCCGCAGCGACCTCGGGCTGCGACTCGGCGAGCGCTTTCCGGACCGGCACACGCGCAGGCTCGCCGAGTCGGCGGAATTGCTGGTCCCGATGGTGCACAGCCCGGTCACCGGCGCCTGGGGCAAGTGGCGCAACCGCTCGGTGACCGTCGCCCTGGCCGACGAATGGATCGGCCGGCCGATGGCGACCGAGCCGCAGGCGGAAACCCTGATCCTGCGCTACCTGGCCGCGTTCGGCCCGGCCACGGTCGCCGACATGCAGGCCTGGGCCGGGGTCACCCGGCTCGCCGAGGTGGTCGACGAGATGCGTACCCGCCTGCGCGTTTTCACCGACGATCAGCATCGGGTGCTGTTCGACCTGCCGGACGCCCCGCTGGCCGACCCGAATCTGGCGGTGCCGGTGCGGTTTCTGCCCGCCTTCGACAACGCGCTGCTCGGCCACAAGGATCGGCGCCGGATCATCAGCGACGAGGATTACCAGCGGATCGCCAGGGAGGCGTCCGGGGGCGTGCCGATGTACCTGGTCGACGGCTTCGTGCACGGCCGGTGGTCCTTGGACGACAGCACGATTCGGGTTACCCCGTGGCATCCGTTGTCGGCGGCCGAGGCGGAGGAGCTGCGCGTCGAGGCCGAGCGCATGCTCACCTTCGTCGTCCCCGGTCAGGACGGAAAGGTCGTCATCGAAGGCTGAGCGAATATCCAGGCCCGTAGACAGATTCGATGGAAACTTGTAAAAGCCTCTCCCACCTGGCGATTACGGCTATTGATCAGCAACATATTTAACTGCATGGTTTGAGGGCACGTCGGTGAGGTACATCACTGGCGGCCCCCCTGATCGCGCGGCTAGCGACCAGGCCAACCAAGCCCTACGGACCGGCGGTGCAGCAACGCTTCACCTCCGCCGCGGTGGCCACCAGCTCGGCGCCCTGCGTGCGCTTCGAAGCGCTGGGTGTGCGCGAATTGCTCACGGTTGTGCCCAAGCAAATGGTTGTGTCCTGCACGGTGTGCCCTTTGGAAGGAGGGTCATGAGCGAGTTTCCCATGGCGGTTTCGCGCCAGGTTTCGACCTCGGACTTGCTGTCTATCGATCACAGCGGGTCCCGATTCCGCATCGCGATGGTTGTTCCGCCGTACTTCGATGTGCCACCCAAGGCATACGGAGGCGTCGAGGCCGTCGTCGCCGATCTGGTCGACTCGCTGGTGGCGAGAGGACACGAAGTGACCCTGCTCGGTGCGGGGGAGCCGGGCACCAAGGCCGCCAGGTTTATTCCGCTATGGGACGCCATCTGCCCTGAGCGGCTCGGCGAGCCGTTCCCGGAGGTGTTGCACGCGTTGCGGGCCCGCCGGGCGATCGAGAAGCTCGCTGCCGCAGGCAGTATCGACCTGGTGCACGAGCACACGTTCGCGGGCCCGCTGAACGCGCCGGCGTATAGGACCCTTGGCTTGCCGACCGTGGTCACCGTGCACGGGCCGGTCGAGGGCGAATGCCATGAGTACTACCGGGAAATGGGCGACGACATCTCGCTCGTGGCGATCAGCGACCGGCAGCAGGAGCTGGCTCCGGATTTGAATTGGGCTGGGCGAGTGCATAATGCTCTGCATCCCGAGGAGTGGCCGTTCCGTGCCGAGAAGGACGACTACGCGCTGTTCCTCGGCCGCTTCAACGAGTGCAAGGCGCCGCATCTGGCGCTGGAGGCCGCGCACGCCGCGGGCATGCCGCTCGTGCTCGCGGGCAAGTGCAGCGAGCCGCCCGAGATCAAATACTTCGAGGAGCAGGTACGCCCGTTGCTGACCGACCAGGACCACGTGTTCGGCCTCGCCGACGCCACGGACAAGCGAAAGCTGCTGGCGGGAGCGAAATGTCTGCTGTTCCCGATCCGCTGGGAGGAACCGTTCGGCATGGTGATGATCGAGTCCATGGTGTGCGGCACCCCGGTGGTCGCGTTGCGCGGCGGCGCGGTGGCCGAGGTGATCGTCGACGGGGTGACCGGTCGAGTCTGTGACGACCCGGCCGAACTCACCGCCGCCATCGCTGAGGTGCAGGCCATGGATCCGGCGGCATGTCGCGCGCACGTCGAGGCGAACTTCGGCGCCGACACGCTGGGCCGCGGATACGAACTGGTCTACCGCAAGCTGATGCGGGCGCAGAAGCGAAACGGATTGCGCCGGTACAAGGATCAGGCCATCCCGATGCCCGCCACGGCCAGCGGTCTCGCGTGACGGCGGATACCACCGCCGCGCTCAGCCCCGCTCCACTGAATTCCGGTGAGCCAACGGGATTCGGCGGGGCGGGCTCGGTGACGCTGGTGGAGGGCGGCACCTTCTGCCTGTCGAACCGGCTCGGCGATGTCGAGCCGGGCCGTCCGCACGGCCTGTTCTTCCGGGACGCGCGGGTCATCTCCCGGTGGGAGCTGCTGGTGGACGGCCATCTGCCGGAACCACTTTCGGTGCTCAGCCCGGAGGCGTTCGCGGCGCGGTTCGTGCTGCGCAGACCACCGACGGCCGGGCTGGCCGACAGCACGCTGTTGGTGGTGCGCGAGCGGATCGTCGCCGACGGCATGCACGAGGTGCTGACGCTGGAGAACATGGGCCGCGAGCCCACGGCGGTCACCCTCGAATTGCATGTCGACGCGGACTTCGTCGACCTGTTCGCGGTCAAGGAGGGGCGGGCCGGCAACGGCCGGTCCGAGGTGACGGTGGCCGAGGGCGAGCTGCTGTTCCATGATCGGGTCGATCGGATGCGCGGGCTCTCGGTGTCCGCGACGATCGAACCCACGGTATTGCCGGGCACGTTGATGTGGCGGGTGGTCGTGCCCGTCGGCGGGAGCTGGCAGACCGAGATCACCGCGCAGCCCACGCTCGGTAATCAGCGGTTCCAGGCGCCGCTGGCCCCCGGCGAGCACTATGGGGTCAGCGCTCCCGGCCGCAAGATCGCCGCCTGGCGGCACACCGCCACCGACATCGGGGCGTCGCTTCCGGAGCTGAGTCAGGTGCTGCGGCGCACCGAAAGCGACTTGGGCGCCTTGCAGATTCACGACGACTCCGGTGTGAACAGACCGTTCGTCGCGGCCGGCGCGCCCTGGTTCATGACGCTGTTCGGCCGCGACAGCCTGCTCACCGCGTGGATGGCGTTGCCGCTCGAGGTGGACCTGGCGCTCGGCACGTTGCAGCAATTGGCGGAACTGCAAGGGCAGACGGTGAATCCGCTGACCGAGGAGGAGCCGGGGCGGATCATGCACGAGATGCGTCGCGGCCCGGCGGGCGGGCTGGTGCTCGGCGGCAACATCTATTACGGAACCGTCGACGCCACACCGCTTTTCGTGATGCTGTTGGCCGAATGCCTGCGCTGGGGCGCGGATCCGGCGGCGATCAGCGAGCTGCTGCCCGCGGCCGACGCGGCGCTGGACTGGATCAGGGACTACGGCGATCGGGACGGCGACGGGTTCGTCGAATACTGCCGCGCCACCGATCGCGGCCTGGTCAACCAGGGGTGGAAAGACAGCTGGGACGGCGTCAACGACCTGGAGGGCCACGTCTCCGAGGCGCCGATCGCGCTGTGCGAGGTCCAGGGTTACGTGCATGCCGCGCTGCTGGCCCGCGCCGAACTCGCCGACGCCTTCGACGACCCGTCCCGCGCGGCCGAACTGCGCGATCAGGCGGCCGAACTGCGCGGCAAGTTCGCCGAACAGTTCTGGCTGCCCGAGCGCGGGTGGTATGCCATCGCACTCGACAAGGGGAAGCGTCGCGTCGACGCGCTGACCAGCAATGTGGCGCACTGTCTTTGGTCCGGCATCGCCAGTGACGTGCACGCCGCCGAACTGGTGCAACGACTTTCGGGACCGGAGATGGACAGCGGCTTCGGCCTGCGCACCCTGTCCTCGGACATGGGCGCCTACAACCCGATGAGCTACCACTGCGGCTCGGTGTGGCCGCACGACACCGCCATCGCGGTGGCCGGCCTGCTGCGCTACCGGCACGTGCCCGGCGCGGTCGACCTCGCGACCCGCCTCGCCACCGGATTGCTCGACGCCGCAGCGGCTTTCGACGGCAGACTACCCGAGCTGTACTGCGGGTTCCCGCGCTCGAGATTCCCGGCCCCGGTGCCCTATCCGACCTCTTGCTCACCGCAGGCCTGGGCGAGCGCGGCACCGCTGCTGCTGGTGCGGGCGTTCCTCGGCCTCGACCCCGACGTGCCCAACCGCACGATCACCGTGCGCCCGCTGGTGCCGCCGGAGTGGGGCCGAATCACCTTGTCCGCCTTGCGTCTCGGGCCGATCACCGTCGATCTCGAGGTAGAGGGCGCGCAGGTCACCGCCGCCCGCCTACCCGACGATTGGCAACTGGTCACCAGATGAATACCTTCATTTCGGTCATGCTGTTCACGCGGATAGACGACGCAGGCTGGAGGCGCACCATGCAGACATCGCTGGATATGCGGGACCTGTGGAGCTCACAGCACCGCGACTGCACCATCGAACCCCTCGACCTGGACATGGACCTCGCCCAGTTCGTCCGCAGCACCCACGCCGGCCACGGCCCCGACTGCTGCCAATACCTGGCCGCCTCGGCGTACTACTTCGACCACGCCGAAGTGGGCTGACGCCAACGTTGGCCGGTCGAGTCTGCGGTCAAGCGTGACGAAAGTCTGACGCTGCGGCGTGGTCAGCCCCGCGCGGAGCCTGGACCAGGCACGATCGGGGCATGACGTCAGCTCCAGCGAAAGTGATCGTGGTTGTCGCCCGGGCCGGGCGGCTGTCGAAAGGGCAGGGGTGAGTGGCGTGCGGGTGTTGCTGACCGGGGCTGCCGGGTTCATCGGGTCGCATATTCGGCGTGCGCTGGACGCTGCGGGACACGAGGTGATTTCGCTCGATCTGATGGTGTCCGCGGCGCACGGTCCGGCTGCATCGACTCCCGACGGCATCGAGCGGGTGGATGTTCGTGATGGAGCGGCGCTCGATGGGGTGCTGCGTGGCGTCGATGTGGTCTGTCATCAGGCCGCGGTGGTCGGTAACGGAGTGAGTGCGCAGGATGCGCCTGCCTATGCGAGTCATAACGACTTCGGGACCGCGGTCTTGCTGGCGGCGATGGATCGGGCCGGGTGTCGTCGGCTGGTGCTCGCGTCCTCGATGGTCGTGTACGGCGAGGGCCGGTATCGCGGCGAGCGTTGCGGCGCAGTCGAAGTCGGTGTTCGCCGGATCGAGGACCTGGATGCCGGGATGTTCGAGTACCGCTGTCCGGACAGCGGCGAGATACTCACCTGGGACTCCGTGCACGAGGATGCGCCGTTGCGCCCGCGCAGCTTGTACGCGGCGAGCAAACTCGCGCAGGAGAATTACGCTTCGGCCTGGGCCGCGGTGACGGGGTCGTCGGTGACCGCTCTGCGCTATCACAACGTCTACGGCGACGATATGCCCAGGGACACACCCTATTCCGGGGTCGCGGCGATCTTCCGGTCCGCGCTGGAGGCAGGGCAGCCGCCGCAGGTGTATGAGGATGGCGGGCAGACAAGGGATTTCGTGCACGTCACCGATATCGCCGCGGCGAACCTCGCCGCGGTCGAGCAGCCGCTGCCCGGTTTCGTCCCGCTCAATGTCTCCTCCGGACGTCCCATCACGATCCGGGAGGTCGCGGTCACGCTGGCCGCGGCGCGCGGCGGGCCGGACCCGGTGGTGACCGGACGCTATCGGCCCGGCGACGTGCGACATGTGGTCGCGGATCCGGACAAGGCAAGGCGCGCTCTGGGTTTCGCCGCGCGAGTGGATCCGGTCACCGGTCTCACCGAGTTCGCGTTCGCGCCGCTGCGCAGCAGCGCGGGGGTGTGCGCGCCGACCTTGTGATCAGTTGCCGGACAGGGGCAGGCGAACCTCGAAACGGCTACCCGTAGGCCGATTCTCGGCGGTGATATCGCCGCGGTGCGCCTCGACCAAGCCGGCGGCGATCGCCAATCCCATTCCGCTGCCGGTGGGTACGCCGTCCGCGGCGACCGGCGAACGGGCCGCGGTGCCGCGGTAGGCGACCTCGAAGATGCGCGGCAGATCCGCCTCGGCGATGCCGGGCCCGGTGTCGTCGACCCTGGCCCACGCCTGACCGTCGGCGGCGCCCGCCGAGATGGCGACCTCGCCGCCGGGCGGGGTGTGCGCGATGGCGTTGGACACCAGGTTGGTCAGCACCCGGCCGAGCGCCTGATCGTTGGCCGCCACGACGATTCGGGAATCCGGCTGCTCCGCCCGCAGTTCGACCTGCGCGCGTTCGGCGGTCGGGCGGTTCGCGGCGAGCACCTCATCGATCAGCTCGCGCAGATCGACCGGTTCCAGCTCGAGTCGCAGCGCCCCCGCGTTGATCTTCGACATCTCGAACAGGTCGTCGACCATCCGGGAGAGCCGGTTGGTCTCGATACCGATCTGCTCGGCATAGGAGGCCACGTCGGCCTGCCCGCTGACCACACCGTCCGACAGCGCCTCGGCCATCGCCCGAATCCCCGCCAACGGGGTACGCAGATCGTGGCTCACCCAGGCGACCAGCTCACGCCGTGACTTTTCCGACGCCCGTTCCTGCTCACGGATCTGTTTCTCCCAGACCATCTTTCGCGCCTGCTCGCGGCCGAGCAGGACCGCGGCGGGCACAGTGACCGCCGCGACGATACCGAGCACCACCGCGGTGCGCTGGAGCTGCTCGGTGAACATCAGGCCACTGACGCCGATGACGCCCGCGAGGGTGGACAGCGTCGGAATCAGCACCAGCACAGCCATACTCGTGGTCACCGAGCGATTACTGGTGGCGCGCAGGATCACCGCGCCGATCAGCACCACCGGCAGCGAGCAGGCCAGCGAGTACAGGATCAGCTGGGTGGTGTCCTCAGGCATCGACGGCTCCGTTTCCCGGTTCGGTTCGCGCCCAGGCGTATCCGCGACCCCACACCGTTTCGATGCGGTGGCGGGCGCCGAGTTTCGCGCGTAATCGCTTGATGTGCACGGTGACCGTGGACAGGTCGCCGAAGTCCCAGCCCCACACCTGGGCGAGCAACTGCTCGCGGCTGAACACCTGCTGCGGATGCTGGAGCAGGAAGACCAGCAGATCGAACTCGCGGGGCGTGAGGTCCACCGGAGCGCCGTCCACCAGCGCGAGCCGGAAAGCGGGCCGCACCTCGATCGCGCCGTCGCGCAACGCCGGTGGCGCGTCGTCGCGCACCACCTGCGCGCGCCGCAGCACCGACGCGACCCGCAGCGCGAGCTCGCGGGGGCTGAACGGCTTGGTGACGTAGTCGTCGGCGCCCGCCTCCAGCCCGAGTACTCGGTCGTCCTCGTCGCCGAGCGCGGTGAGCAGGATGACCGGCGTCTGCGGGCGCGGCCCCGAGCGGATCGCGCGGCAGATCTCGATGCCGTCCGGCGCGGGCATCATCACGTCGAGCACGGCCAGGTCGATCTGCTCGTCCGTGTCCGCCAATGCGGCCAAAGTGGCTGGGCCGTCGGCGGTTTCGCGGACGGTCAGCCCGTCGCGTTCGAGGTAGCGCCGCACCACGTCCCGGACGACGGGATCGTCGTCGGCGATCAGGATGGTCATCGTTTCACCAATTCGTCAGGATCGAGTGGGCCAGCACCAGGGTGCCGAGGCCCTGCACCGCGAGCCAGCCGCGGGCGGTGGACCGGGGTAGGAACGCGGTGGCGGCGAGCAGCCACATATCGAACGGTAACCAGATGCGTTCGGTTTCCGCCTTACTCAGCCCGCTGATGTCCGCGGCCAGGATCGCGCACAGGGCCGCGGCCACGAGCAGCGCCGCCGGATCGAGGGTGCGCAGCACCCGCGGGGACACCGCGCGATGCAGCGCAGCGGCGGTCGCGAGGCCGACCGCACAGACCGTCGCGGCGAGATTGCCCCACCACCAATACGCGTACGACCGATTCTTGGCGACGCCTTGGTAATAGCGTTCTACCACCAGGTGATAGCCGTCGAGCCACCAGAATCCGGACAGTGTGAAGGCAGCGACGACCACCAAAGCGCCGGCCAGCGCGGGCAGCAGCGGCCGGACGGTCCGGCCCGCGATCAGGACGGCCACCGCGGGTATCGCCATCAACGTCAATCCATAACTGAGGTAGATGCCGAAGGCGAACAGCATCCCCGCCGCGACCGCCGCGACCTGACTGCCCGCGGGCCGAGCGGCGAGCGCGAGCAATGCGACCGCCCACGCGGTGACGCCGGCGAACATCGCGTCGGCGGAGACGGCGATCCAGACCGCGGCGGGCGCCAGGGTCAGAAACGGTAGGGCGGCTCGCGCCCGATCCTCGGCGCCGAGCGCGCGCAGCGCGACCGCCACCGCGACCACCGCGCTGGTGCCGATCAGCATGCAGGCCAAGGCCGCCCAGGTACTGCCACCGAGACCGATACGATCCAGCAGCACGAAGAACAGCAGTGCGCCCGGCGGATGTCCGGATACGTGGGTGGTCCACGAGTCCGGCTGGAAATCGAGGATGCGATCGGAGAATCCGCGCAGCATCGCGCCGATGTCGGTGACGCCGCCGACCTCGTGCAGGTATTCGTTCGGATCTTTGAACCGGTCGGTGAAGCCGCGATGCCAGCCGTCGACCATGGCCAGCGCGAACGTCCAGCCGACCGCGGTGACCCACGCCAGCGCCAGCAGCCGCCGCCAGGTCAACCGTTGGGCCAGCGCCGGACCTTGCACGGCAATGAAGGCCGCGATGACGATGGCAGGACCGGTGCCCCAGCCGATGTGCGGAACCCAGGAACCGAAGATCGGCGCGGCGGCCGCATAGAGTTTGCTGGTCCATTGCGCACTGGCGATTCTCGGGATGATGAACGCTGTCGCGACCAGTGTGGCGGCGAGGCCGGCACTGATCAGGTCACCGCGGACACGGACACGCGGCTGGGCTGCGACCTCGGAGACGTCATGCACGGCTATCACGATAGGTGGACCATCGGGCGGTTACCGCTGTTCCGACCGCTTTTTCTGACGACGTCACTGTTTCGTCACAGGTTTTTCGGCCGTGCGGGGACTCCGACGGCTTAGCGTCATTCTCGTGACTCGAACCCAGGGTGATCCGGACGGAGTGACCGTGGTGATTCCGTGCCGAGACGAAGCTGATGCGTTGCCCGATGTGCTTGCCGCCATCCCCGCGGGGTACCACGCGCTGGTCGTGGACAACGGATCGACCGACCAGACGGCGGCCGTCGCCCGCGCTCGTGGCGCCACGGTGGTGCACGAGGGCAGACCGGGCTACGGCGCCGCGGTCCAAACGGGCATCGCGGCGGCGCGCACCGACCTGGTCGCGGTGCTCGACGGGGACGGATCGATGGATCCCGGCGAGCTGCCCCGCCTGGTCGAATTGGTCCGTGGCGGAGCCGATCTCGCGGTCGGACGCCGACGCCCGACGCGCGCCGGGGTCTGGCCTTGGCACGCGCGGCTCGGCAATCTGCTGATCGCTCGTCGGCTGCGGCGCAAATACGGTCTGCCCGTGCACGATATCGGCGCGATGCGAGTGGCGCGGCGCGGGCGGATGCTGTCGCTCGGGCCGCTGCACCTGCGTTCCGGGTATCCGCTCGAGCTGCTCGTCGGTGCCGCGGGCGCCGGTTGGCAGGTGGTCGAGCGGGACATCGCCTATCGGCCACGAGCCGGGGGAGTGTCGAAGGTTTCGGGGTCCTGGATCGGGACGGCGCGGGCCACCAAGGATTTCCTGGCGGTGCTGCGATGAGTCCCTGTGCCGCAACGCTGTTGGTGATCGCCAAGGCGCCGATCGCCGGGTTCGCCAAGACTCGATTGACCCCGCCGTTGACGCCGCGGGAAGCCGCGCGGGTGGCCGCCGCGGCACTGCTCGACACCCTCGATTCGGTGCTGCGTAGCGACGTCGCCCATCGGGTGGTCGCGTTCACCGGAGACCTGGCAGCCGCCGAGTGCAGTCGTGAATTGTCTACCGCGCTGGCTCAATTCGAGGTGATCCCGCAGCGTGGCGACGGCTTCGGTGCGCGGCTCGCCAACGCCCATGCCGACGCCGCAAGGTTCGGTGCACCGGTTCTCCAGATCGGCATGGACACACCGCAGATCGGGTCGGAGGTGCTGACGGCGGCCGCGGTCGAACTCGTCGAGGGGGAGACCGCACTGCTCGGTCCGGCGGACGACGGCGGCTGGTGGGCGCTCGGTCTACCGAGTGCACAGCCTGCCCGGGTACTCGCCGACGTTCCGATGTCTACCGATCGGACCGGGGCGCTCACTCGGAAGGCAGTGCAGGACTGCGGATATCGGGTCGATCTTCTGCCGCAGTTCAGCGACGTCGACACCTTTGCCGATGCGTTGCGAGTAGCCGCGGAGTCCAGCGGCCGCTTCGCCCGCACCTTCGACGAGCTACGCGACCGCGGGTTGGTGCTGCGATGAATTGCCTGGATCCCATGGGTTTCGCGGGTCGTGTTCAGCGTGGGGCAGTCCAGTCGTCGCGGCGGAACAGCGGCCGCCCGCCGCGCGCATGGTCTGGTGTGATCAGGACAGTTTGCGACGCCGTTACGCGACCAGGGATTGGTGCTGCGACCGAGTGGGCCGCCTCAGCTGGGTTTGTGCGTCGGGTGCGCATTGTCGGCGGCCTTGCCTGCGTGGATGCGGTAAATAACCGACGCGAGCACGGGCTGGTGTGGCGATGATCGGCGCGGATTTCGACATCTTCGATCGTGCGCTGGCCGGTGAAAGATGTTGGATGCGTGCGGCGGACGGCACCCGGCACCGGTTGCCGACCCGGCGATGGCTCGGGCTCGCCGGCGGTGACAGTGGGGCCGATCGGGCGCTCACTCGCTGCTGCGACGGGCCGACTTTAGATCTGGGTTGCGGACCCGGACGACTGGTCGCGGCCCTGCTGCAACGCGGGGTGCTTGCGCTCGGCGTAGATATCTCGCCAACGGCGGTGGCTATCACCAGGTTTCGTGGTGCGCCCGCGTTGCGGCGGGATCTGTTCGGGCCGTTGCCGGGCGCGGGTCGGTGGTCGTACGCACTGCTGGCCGACGGCAACATCGGGATCGGCGGCGACCCGAGGCGGATCCTCGCGCGCACCGCGGAACTGCTCGCGCCGAATGGCCTGGCGATCGTCGAATTCGGGCGTCCCGGTAGCGGTTCGGTGACCCGGCAGATGCGGCTGGAGTCCCGGTCACGAGTCGGGTCCTGGTTTCCGTGGGCCTCGGTGGGGATCGATCACGCGGAATATCTCGCGCACGCCAGCGGGTTCCGGGTGCTGAACACCGCCGAGGTCGGCGGCAGGCACATCGCCTGGCTGCGCCGCCATCGCGCTGCGGCGGTGATCGCATGACCGGCCGTGTTGCGTTCGGTCGCCCGGCTACCTTCGGTGGTGTCCGATGAGCTTGCACGAAACCATCGAGCGCAGCAGGACTTCCGCGGCACGGTGGTTCCACGTATCCGACGCCCGTGGCCCCGAGGTGGCCAGCCGGGTGGGCATCGCGCTCGGCTCGGCCATCCTGATCTGCTTCGTCACCGGCCTGCTGAGCCACTGGATCCAACACCCGCCGACCTGGTTCTGGTGGCCCGCCCACCCGGTATGGCTGTACCGCCTCACCCAAGGCCTGCACGTCATCTCGGGCGTATCCGCGATACCACTACTGCTGGTGAAGCTGTGGGCGGTCTACCCGAAACTGTTCCAGCGCCCCGTGATCGGCTCACCACTGCGCATGCTGGAGCGCGGATCGATCGCCCTCCTGGTCGGCGCGATCATCTTCGAACTGTCCACCGGCCTCCTGAACATCGCCCAGTACTACCCCTGGAAGTTCTTCTTCCCCGCCGCCCACTACGCAATGGCCTTCGTCGCAATAGGCGCACTGGCAGTCCACCTGGCAGTAAAACTCCCGATAATCCGAGACGCGTTAACCCGCCCACTCGACTCGGACCGGGCCGACGCCACCGCCACCATCAACGGCAACACCACTGCCACCACCGCCGCAGGCACCGCAAGGACCACCGTCGCCGCCACGGCCGCCCCCGACGGCGACGAGACCGCCACTGCCACAACCAACCACGACGTCAACGCCAACGCTATCGCCCACACGGCCGCGGTCGGCAGTATGGCCGCCGCCGCTGGCGACGCGGGTGCCGCGGATGCCCCTGGTGATGTGGGTGCCGCTGACGGCACGGCCGCTGCAGGCAATACGGCCGCCCCTGGCGACACGGCCGCCGCAGGCGATACGGGCGCCCCTGGCGATACGGATGCCGCTGGCGGCACAGGCGCTGCTGGCGGCACGGGTGCCGCTGGCGACATGGGCGCTGCTGGCGACGCGGCCGCTGCAGGCAATACGGCCGCTCCTGGCGATACGGATGCCGCTGCCGGCACAGGCGCTGCTGGCGACACGGGTGCCGCTGGCGACATGGGCGCTGCTGGCGGCGCGGGCGCTGCTGGCGATGCGGGCGCTGCTGGCGACGCGGCCGCTGCAGGCAATACGGCCGCCCCTGGCGATACGGATGCCGCTGGCGGCACAGGCGCTGCTGGCGATACTGGTGCCGCTGGCGACACGGCCGCCTCTGGCGGCATGGGTGCTGCTGGCGATGCGGGTGCTGCTGGCGATGCGGGTGCTGCTGGCGGCGCGGGTGCTGCTGATGGCACGGCCGCTGCTGACGGTACGGCCGCCTCTGGCGATACGGGTGCCGCTGGCGATACTGGTGCCGCTGGCGACACGGCCGCCTCTGGCGATACTGGTGCTGCTGGCGGCACGGCCGCGGCTGACGGCACGGGCGCTGCAGGCAATACGGCCGCCCGTGGTGACATGGCCGCCTTAGGCGATACGGGCGCGGCTGGCGACACGAGTGCGGCTGGCGACATGGGCGAGGCTGACGGCACGGCCGCTGCTGGCAATAAGGCCGCCCCTGGCGACATGGCTGCCTTAGGCGATACGGGTGCCTCTGGCGGCATGGCCGCGGTTGGCGACACAGCCGTCGCCTACGACGCGGCCGCAGCCACCGATGTGGTCGGTGCTCGTGTTTCGCGCGGTGCGCATCGCTACGTCGGTAATCGTGTCGATGGCGCTGGGCGGAGGCATGTTTCGCGGCGGACGGTGCTGACCGCGGCGTGGGTTTCGGCGGGTGTGACGGGGTTGGCGGTTGCTGGTCAGACTGTTCCGTTTCTGCGTTGGGCGGCGGTGCTTGCGCCGCGTAGTGGGGAAGGGCCGCAAGGGGTTCCGGTCAATCGGTCGGCCAAGGCGGCGGGTGTGGTCGAGTTGGCGCGGGCTGCGGATTATCGGCTGACCGTGGCGGTCGGGGATCGGCGGCGCAGCTTCAGCCGGGACGAACTGCTGGCTATGCCGCAGGTGCATGCTCGGCTGCCGATCGCTTGTGTCGAAGGGTGGAGTGCGTCTGCCGACTGGTCCGGCGTTCGGTTGCGGGATCTGCTTGCCGCCGTCGGGTCCTATCCCGGTGGCGACGTGCGCTTCCGTTCCTTGGAGACCAGTGGCATCTATGCCGGTTCGGTTCTGCCGCAACGGCATGTCGTGGACCCGGACACGCTGGTGGCGCTCGCCTTGAACGGTGAAACGCTCGACGTCGACCACGGCTACCCGTGCCGGCTGATCGCGCCGAGCCGTCCCGGAGTACTGCAAACGAAATGGCTTTCGACGATCGAGGCACACGCATGAACGCGATCAGAATCCTGCTACTACTGGCCGGGCTGTGGCTCGGCTGGTACGGCATCTCCTTGCTGCTCGACTTCCCGCGCGCCGACCTGTGGTCGGTCGCACTGTGGTTCGCCGCCGGAATCCTGTTGCACGACGGGGTATTCGCCCCGCTCTGTGCCGCCGTCGGCGTGACCGCTCGCCGCATTCTGCCCGGAACCTGGTGGGGACCGATGGCCTGCGGGGCGGTATGCACGGTGGTGCTGGTCGCGATCGCCGCCCCCGTCATCGATCGCGGACACGCCATGCCGGACAACCCGACGGTCCTCGACCGGAACTACCCACTCGGTCTCGCCGTGGCGCTCATCCTGATCTGGGCACTGGTAATCGCCGCCGCGGCAGTAAGACTCGCCGACCATCACCGATCCCGCGCCGAAACCCCGAGGAGCACACCATGACCACCTACGACGACCTGCGCGCAGTGTTCATCAACTGCACGCTCAAACGTTCGCCGGAAGTCAGCAACACCCAGGGCCTCATCGATATCAGCGCCCGCATCATGGAAAAGAACGGCGTGCAGGTCTCCCACATTCGCGCGGTCGACCACGACATCGCCTTCGGCGTGTGGCCGGACATGACCGAACACGGCTGGCCCACCGACGAATGGCCCGCACTGCAACGCCAGGTGATGGCCGCCGACATCCTGGTGATCGCCGGCCCGATCTGGCTGGGCGACAACAGTTCCGTCACCAAACAGGTCATCGAACGGCTCTACGCGAACTCCTCGATCCTCAACGACCGCGGCCAATACGCCTACTACGGCCGGGTCGGCGGCTGCCTGATCACCGGCAACGAGGACGGCGTCAAACACTGCGCCATGAACGTCCTCTACAGCCTCCAGCACCTCGGCTACACCATCCCGCCGCAGGCCGACGCGGGCTGGATCGGCGAGGTCGGCCCCGGCCCCTCCTACCTCGACCCCGACTCCGGCGGCCCCGCCAACGACTTCACCAACCGCAACACCACCTTCATGACCTGGAACCTCCTGCACTTCGCCCGAATGCTCAAGGACGCCAACGGCATCCCCGCCCACGGCAACCAACGCTCCGAATGGGACGCCGGCTGCCGCTTCGACTTCGAAAACCCCGAATACCGCTGACCCCCTTACCGAACGGGACATGGCGGCGGAGAAGTGCGAGTGGTCGCACGGTCATGTCCCGTTCGGGCGGTGTTCATCCTGCCGGTCTTGATGCTGGTGCAATTCGTCCGGTCGATCGACCTGAGTGACGTGGAATCGGCTGGGCCGCGGCGGTGGGAGCCGGTCGTGCCGCAGAGCAGGCGTACGGCGGGGAGCCGGGAACGTCGTGCTGCCCGCGTCGATGCCGAACGCGCCGCGCTGCGGTCGAAGAACGCGGCGGACGAGGACTGAATACGCGCCGGGCGTCCGGTCCGGTGAGCGGACCCGGTGGCGGCCGACCTTGGTGTAGCCCTCCGTCGCGGTCGTACGATCGAGACGTGGCTATCGCTCAGTTGAGTCTGATCACTTTGAACTGTGCCGACAAGGAGGAGCTGGCGGTGTTCTGGGCCGCGTTGCTCGGAGGGGAGATCGTTTATCGTGCAGATGATTTGGCCGTAGTGCAGACCGAACGGGGGTCGCTGTGCGCGCTGAAGGTACCCGACTATCGGCCGCCGACCTGGCCTGGCGGCGACACCCCGAACAACATCCATTTCGAACTCAAGGTCGACAACATCGAGGACGCGCAGAAGGCGGCCGTGGAGCTGGGCGCCCGCGTCGCCGAGGTCCAACCGGATCCGAACACCTGGCGGGTGCTCCTCGACCCCGCCGGCCACCCGTTCTGCCTGGTCCCGCACGCCCCGTTGCTCCCACTGGGCCCCCGCCCCGAGAAGGACGACGCCTGAATTACTGTTCAGCGGCGCATCACGGCCGGTCGACCGAGTTCTCGGAGCTTCGAAACCAGCGAGGGCCGGTGACGTGACGTCACCGGCCCTCGTCGGACTTGCTCAGCTCACCCGCGGAGCGGGTACTTCTGGTCGAGATCGAGGTTCAGCTGGACTACGTTGACCCGCGGTTCGCCGAGGAAACCGAGGTCGCGACCGCTGGTGTGCGCGTCCACGAGTGCCCGCACCTGATCCGCAGAGATGTTGCGGGCCATGGCAACTCGCGCGATCTGGAGGTCCGCGTACCTGGGCGAGATGTGCGGGTCCAACCCGCTACCACTCGCGGTGACTGCATCGGTAGGCACCGGGGTGTCGACGGAGGCATCACCGAAGATCGGGACGATCCGTCCGGCCGAGTAGTCCTCGCCGGGCTTGGCGCACTCGACCTGAACACCCTTGTAGGTGGACAGGAACGGCGTCGCCGGGCACGCCTCGTTGACGCTCACCACCTGGGTGGGATGCGAGACCTCACCGGTGGCGTCGCGCGGCCCGATCACCGAGAGCACCGCGCCGACACCATCTTTGGTGCAGAACGGGCGGGCGCCGTCGACCCCCTCACGGTCGCCGACCTCCTTGCTGCGCCCGCACACGGTGGACAGCAGGCTCAGCTTCACCTTGGCCGGATCGGCATCGAGCGTATCCACGATGCTTTCCGGGCCGAGGTTGCTGGCCGCGGTGGCCATCGGGTCGTAGCCGGAGCTGCCCGCCGCGGACGGCCTGCTCTGGAAGTACTGCACCAGCGCCTTGCCGTCCGGATCGGTGAAGGACTGCCCGATCAGCCTGGAGCCCACCGTCTTTCCGTCGACCGTGATCAACGAGCCGTCCGCCTTGTCGTGCAGGCCGGGTATCTGAGCGACCGCGAAAACCGCCAGGGGATAGACGATTCCGGTGATCACGGTGAGCACGAGCAGCGCCCGCAACGCGGCGAAGTGCTGCCGGATCCAAGTTGAAAACTGCATGTCAGGACATCCCAGGGAGGAGTTGGACGACGAGGTCGATGATCTTGATGCCGATGAACGGCGCGATGATGCCGCCGAGGCCGTAGATCAACAGGTTGCGGCTCAACAACTTCGACGCGTTGGACGGCGTGTAGTTCACCCCGCGCAGCGACAGCGGGATCAGCGCCACGATGATGATCGCGTTGAAGATGACCGCGGACAGGATCGCCGACTGCGGGCTGTGCAGCCGCATGATGTTCAGCGCGTCCAGCCCGGGGAACAGCGCGATGAACAGCGCGGGCAGGATGGCGAAGTACTTGGCGATGTCGTTGGCGATGGAGAACGTGGTCAGCGCACCGCGGGTGATGAGCAGCTGCTTGCCGATCTCCACGATCTCGATCAGCTTGGTCGGATCGGAATCCAGGTCGACCATGTTGCCGGCCTCTTTGGCCGCCGAGGTGCCGGTGTTCATCGCGACCCCCACGTCGGCCTGGGCCAGCGCCGGTGCGTCGTTGGTGCCGTCGCCGGTCATCGCGACCAGCCGGCCGCCGTCCTGCTCCTTCTTGATCAGCGCCAGCTTGTCCTCCGGCGTGGCCTCGGCGAGGAAGTCGTCCACGCCCGCCTCGTCGGCGATCGCCTTGGCGGTCAACGGATTGTCGCCGGTGATCATGACGGTGCGGATGCCCATCCGGCGCATCTCGTCGAAGCGCTCCCGCATGCCCTGCTTGACCACGTCCTTGAGGTGGATGACGCCGAGCAGCCGCGCGGTGCCGTCGCTGACCTCGCCGACCACCAGCGGCGTGCCACCGGAGGCGGAGACGCCGTCGACGGTCACGCCGGCCTCGCTGGGCACGTTGCCGCCCTGTGCGCGAACCCATTCGATGACCGCGCTGGCCGCACCCTTGCGCAGCTGGTGCCCGTCGTGCAGGTCGACGCCCGACATCCGGGTCTGCGCGGTGAACTCCACCCAGGTCGCGCCCTTCAGCTCGCCGGGCGTGCGCTCGCGCTTGTTGAACGCCTGTTTGGCGTACACGACGATGGAGCGTCCCTCGGGCGTCTCGTCGGCGAGGCTGGACAGCTGCGCCGCGTCGGCCAGCTCGTCGGCCGAAATGCCGGGCATCGGAACGAATTCCGAGGCTTGGCGATTGCCGAGGGTGATGGTGCCGGTCTTGTCCAGCAGCAGCGTGTTCACGTCGCCGGCCGCCTCGACCGCGCGGCCGGACATGGCGAGCACGTTGCGCTGCACGAGCCGGTCCATGCCGGCGATGCCGATGGCCGAGAGCAGCGCGCCGATGGTGGTCGGGATGAGGCACACCAGCAGCGAGACCATGACGATCCCGGTGATGCCGTTGACGTCCAGCGCCGAAGTGTCCGGCACGCCAGGGTTGTTCGCCTTGGAGAAGATCGCCAGCGGCTGCAGGGTGACCACCGCGAAGACGAAGATGATGGTCAGCGAGGCGAGCAGGATGTTGAGCGCGATCTCGTTCGGCGTCTTCTGCCTGCTCGCGCCCTCGACCAGGGCGATCATCTTGTCGATGAAGCTCTTGCCGGGCTCCTGGGTGATCTTGACGACGATCCGGTCGGACAGCACCGTGGTGCCGCCGGTCACCGCGGAGCGGTCACCGCCGGATTCCCGGATCACCGGCGCGGATTCGCCGGTGATCGCCGATTCGTCCACGGAGGCAATGCCTTCCACGACATCGCCGTCACCGGGGATGACCTGTCCGGCCTCGACCACGACGTGGTCGCCGCGTTGCAGTTCCGGTGCGGCGACACCCTCCTCGACGACCTGACCGCCGGGCGTCCAATTCACCAAACGCCGTGCGACGGTGTCGGTCTTGGCCTTGCGCAACGTGTCCGCCTGCGCCTTGCCGCGGCCCTCGGCCACGGCTTCGGCGAGATTGGCGAAGATCACGGTGAGCCACAGCCACACCACGATCGCCCAGGCGAAGAAGGTGGGATCGGCGATCGCGAGCACGGTGGACCAGACGGCGCCGAGCTCGACGATGAACATCACCGGATTGCGCCACATGGTGCGCGGGTCCAGCTTGCGCACCGCGTCGGGCAGCGAGGTCAGCAGCATCTTCGGATCGAGCGCACCGCGCGGTACCCGGCCGGACTTCTGCGCCAGCTGCCTCTTCGACTCGTTGAACTCGTCCGGAACAGTGACTTCGGTAGTGGGACTGGTCATTTCAGTGGATTCCTTCAGCGAGCGGCCCGAGCGCGAGTGCGGGCAGGAAGGTGAGCGCGACCAGGATCACGGTGGTGCCGACGACCATGCCGATGAACTGCGGCCGGTGCGTCGGCAGTGTGCCGATCGACTCGGGGGTGTTGCCCTGCTTGGCCAGCGAACCGGCGAGCGCGAGCACGAAGATGATCGGCAGGAACCGGCCGAAGACCATCGCGAGGCCGAGCGCGGTGTTATACCACTCGGTGTTGCCGGACAGGCCGGCGAACGCGGAGCCGTTGTTGTTCGCCGCGGAAGTGAAGGCGTACAACACTTCCGAGAGCCCGTGCGGTCCCGTGTTGGCCATCGAGGCGCGCTGCCCGGGCATGGCCATCGCGATCGCGGTGCCGATCAACACGATCAGCGGGCTGACCAGGAAATAGGAAGCGGCGAGCTTGATTTCGCGCGGCGTGATCTTCTTGCCGAGGTATTCCGGTGTGCGCCCGACCATCAGGCCCGCGACGAACACGGTGATCACCGCGAGGATGAGCATGCCGTAGAGCCCGGAACCCGTTCCGCCCGGCGCCACTTCGCCGAGCTGCATGTTGAACATCGTCATCATGCCGCCGAGGCTGGTGTAGGAGTCGTGGAACGAGTTGACCGCGCCGGTGGAGGTCAGCGTGGTCGCGCCGGAGAAGGTCGCGGAATCGGCTACGCCGAAACGGGTTTCGACGCCCTCCATGGACGCGCCGATCGCGGTCGGCACGGTGCCGTGATGCGCGAGCTGGAAGACATTGCTCAGCGTCACACTGATCAGCGCGATCGTGCCCATCACCGCGGCGATGGCCACGCCCTGCTTCTTGCTGCCGACCATCCGGCCGAAGGTGCGCGGCAGGGAGAAGCTGACGATCAGGATCAGGAAGATCTCGATCCAGTTGGTCCAGGTGGTGGGGTTCTCGAACGGGTGCGAGGAGTTGGCGTTGTAGAAGCCGCCGCCGTTGGTGCCGAGCTCCTTGATCACCTCCTGGCTGGCCACCGGGCCGCCGGTGATGGTCTGCTCGGTGCCGTTCAGCGTCTGCGCGACCTGGTCGTGCAGGTGGAAGTTCTGGATCACGCCGCCCGCGACCAGCACGATCGCGAACACGAACGCGATCGGCAGCAGGATGCGGAGGGTGCCGCGCACCAGGTCGACCCAGAAGTTGCCGAGATCGCCGGTGTGCCTGCGGGCGAACCCGCGCACCAGCGCGACCGCGACGGCCATGCCGACGGCGGCGGAGACGAAGTTCTGCACCGCGAGCCCGGCCATCTGCACCAGGTGGCCCTGGGTCGACTCACCGGAGTAGTTCTGCCAGTTCGTGTTCGTCACGAAGCTGACCGCGGTGTCCCAGGCCAGCGCCGGGGTCATCTCGGTGCCGGGATCGTTCAGGTGCAGCGGCAGCTTGCCCTGGAGCAGCTGCAGGAAGAAGAGGAACAGAATGCTGACCGCCGAGAACGCCAGCACACTGCGGGCATACACGCCCCAGGTCTGTTCCACTTCCGGCTGAACGCCGATGGCCTTGTACAGAACGCGCTCCGCGCGCGAATGCTTGGTGTTGTTGTAAACCCGGTACATGTAGTCGCCGAGCGGCACATGCACCAGGGCGAGCGCGATGATCAGGGACGCGATGAACGCGATCCCCGCCGTAGTCGTGTTCACCTAGAACCTCTCGGGGAAAAGCAGCGCCGCGACCATGTACACCGCGACGGAGATGGCGAGAACCAAACCGATCAGGTTCGCGATCACAGCTTCTCCACCCCTCGCTGGATCAGCCCCAGCAGGGCGAAGATCGCCACGGTGAGCACCGTGAACACCACGACAGACATGATTAACCAACCTCCATCAAGCGCTCGTGTTGTGGAGCGCGCCTTGGCGAGTCAAGTCTTCTCTCAGGCGCTAGCCGAGGTTGTTTACGACTCCTTTGCGCGGCGAATGGTTGCCTTTGCGTTTCGTTTACACCCCGGCTTCGGATAGCTGAAAGGATGCCGTCAAAGAGTGCGGCGGAACCGTCAACACACCGTAAAGATCGGCGCGATCTTCATATGCAGGGGTAGTAGTGGAGGGCCGGCCAGGCGGACCACCTCCAGCGCAACCGGTTGTTCGTATCGGTTGGAGAGAGGATCGAAATGTCGGCTGTCGCCGTTGCCGTCATCGTCGGATTCGTATGTTGCGCGCTGGTCATCCGCGCGCTGGGGGCGAGAGGCGAGGACCGGCGCGTGCAGAGCGTTGTCGAGGACGACCGGGTGCCTGCTTGGCGCACCGCCGATCGGGCGTCGTTCGATGCCTGAGGATCGGGCGCACCGCGCCGATACGTCCGCGGGGTACTCGGATCAGGGCTCGCGACGCGCAATGATGAACGAGTGAAACGCGGGCAACTCCGGATCTACCTCGGTGCCGCGCCGGGTGTCGGCAAGACCTACGCCATGCTCGGCGAGGCCCACCGGCGGATCGAGCGCGGCCGTGACGTGGTGGCCGCGGTAGTCGAAACCCACGGGCGGGCCAAGACCGCCGCCCTGCTGGAGGGCATCGAGCGGATTCCACCGAAGCTGGTGGAGTACCGCGGCACCGAGCTGCCCGAGCTCGACGTCGAGGCGGTGTTGCGCCGGCATCCGACGGTGGCGCTGGTCGACGAGCTGGCACACACCAACGCGCCCGGCGGCAAGCACGAAAAGCGTTGGCAGGACGTCGAAGAACTCCTCGACGCGGGCATCGACGTGATCTCCACGGTGAACGTGCAGCACCTGGAAAGCCTCAACGATGTGGTCGAGCAGATCACCGGCATCCAGCAGCGCGAGACCGTGCCGGACGCCATCGTGCGCGGCGCGGATCAGGTCGAGCTGGTCGATCTGACCCCGGAAGCGTTGCGGCGCAGGCTGTCCCACGGCAACGTGTACGCGGCGGACAAGGTGGACGCTGCGCTGCGCAACTACTTCCGTCCCGGAAACCTCACCGCACTAAGGGAATTGGCGCTGCTGTGGCTGGCCGATCAGGTCGACGCCGCGCTCTCGAAGTACCGGGCCGATCACAAGATCACCGATCTGTGGGAGGCCCGCGAGCGGGTCGTCGTCGCGGTGACCGGGGGACCGGAGTCGGAGACGGTGGTGCGCCGGGCCAGCCGCATCGCGAGCAAGGCCAGCGCCGAACTGGTCCTGGTGCACGTCGTGCGCGGCGACGGGTTGGCCGGTGTGTCGACCGAACGGTTGAACCGATTGCGGGAACTGGCAGGCAGTTTGGACGCCTCGCTGCACACCATCACCGGCGACAACGTGCCGACCGCGCTGCTGGAATTCGCCCGCGAGGTGAACGCGACCCAGCTGGTGCTGGGCACGTCGCGCCGCTCGCGGTGGGCGCGGATGGTCGACGAGGGCATCGGCTCCACGGTGGTGCAGCAGTCGGGCAAGATCGACGTGCACATGGTCACGCACGAGGAAGCCCATCGTGGCCTGCGCAAGGGTTCGCTCATGCCGCGCCAGCCCATCCGGGCCTGGCTCGCGGCGGTGCTGGTGCCGTCGGCGGTGTGCGGGCTCGGCGTCGCGTTCCTGGACGGATACCTCCAGCTCGGCGGGCTCAGCGCGGTGTTCTTCATCGGCGTCGTCGCGGTCGCGTTGCTCGGCGGCATTGTCCCCGCGGCCTTTTCGGCGCTGCTGTCCGGGCTGCTGCTGAACTGGTTCTTCGCCGATCCGCGCTACAGCCTGACCATCGCCGAGCCGGACAGCTTCGTCACGGTGGTGGTGCTGCTGTTTGTCGCGGTCGCGGTGGCGGCGCTGGTCGACGTGGCCGCGAAGCTGACCCGGCAGGCGCGCAAGGCCTCGCAGCAGGCCGAACTGCTGACCCTGTTCGCCGGTGCCGTGCTGCACGGCGCGGACCTGCCCAATCTGCTGGAACAGGTCCGGGAGACCTACGGCCTGCGCGCGGTCGGCATGCTGTGCGGCGAGCAGGTGGTCGCGGCGGTGGGCCAGAACCCGCCGGAGCGCGCCGCCGACGCCGAGACGGTGATCCAGGCCGGGGACGCGTCGAGCCTGTTGCTGCTGGCCGGGCGTCCGCTGGCCGCGGCCGACCGGCCGGTGCTCAACGCGGTCGCCAACCAGGCGGCCGGGCTGGTCCGGCAATCCCGGCTCGCCGAGGAGGCCAGCGCCGCCGCCGCGCTGCTCGAGGCGGACCGGTTGCGCCGGGCGCTGCTGTCCGCGGTGAGCCACGACCTGCGCACCCCGCTGGCCGGGGCCAAGGCCGCGGTGTCCAGCCTGCGCAGCGACGACATCGAGTTCTCCGCCGAGGACACCACCGAATTGCTGGAGACCATCGAGGAATCGGTAGATCAGCTGACCGCGCTGGTCGGCAACCTGCTCGACTCGTCCCGGCTGGCCGTCGGCGTGGTGAAACCGCAGCTGCAACGGGTGTACATGGACGAGGTGGTGCACCGGGCGCTGGTCAGCGTCGGCATGGGCGCGCGCGGGTTGCGGCGCGCGGCGATGGATCGGGTGAAGGTCGAGGTCGGTGACGTCTCCGTGCGCGCGGACGCCGGACTGCTGGAACGCGTCGTGGCCAACCTGATCGATAACGCACTCCGGCACGCGACCCGTGACACGCCCGTTCGGGTCACCGCCGAACGCGAGAACGACCGCATCTCGATCGCGGTCGTCGACGTCGGTCCCGGCGTGCCGCCGGGCACCGAGGAACAACTCTTCGAGCCGTTCCAGCGGCTCGGCGATCGCGACAACACCACCGGGGTCGGGCTCGGCCTGTCCGTGGTGCGCGGTTTCGTCGAGGCGATGGGTGGCACCGTGCACGCTGAACCGACACCTGGCGGAGGATTGACCATGATCGTGGACCTGCCTGCCGACGAAACGGAAGCGAGCAGCTGATGATGGACACATCGACAGTGGGAGCACCGCAGCCCCGGACCACACAGGAAGCCGTGATGACCGACAAGAAGCAGGATGCCCCGGCGATCAAGGTGCTGGTGGTCGACGACGAACCGCAGATCGTGCGCGCGCTGCGGATCAATCTGTCGGTCCGCGGCTACGAGGTGATCACCGCGGGAACCGGCGGCGCCGCGCTGCGTGCGGCCGCCGACAAGCACCCCGACGTGGTCATCCTCGATCTCGGGCTGCCCGACATCGACGGCATCGAGGTGCTGGCCGGGCTGCGCGGCTGGACCTCGGCGCCGGTGATCGTGCTCTCCGCGCGCACCGACTCCGCGGACAAGGTCGAGGCCCTCGACGCCGGCGCGGACGACTACGTCACCAAGCCGTTCGGCATGGACGAACTGCTGGCCCGGCTGCGCGCCGCGGTCCGGCGCGGCGCCGCCGACACCGACTCCTCCGACCCGGTGGTGGTGACCTCGTCGTTCACCGTCGACCTGGCCGCCAAGAAGGTGACCAAGAACGACGAGACGGTGCACCTCACGCCCACCGAGTGGGGCATGCTCGAGATGCTCGTGCGCAACAAGGGCAAGCTGGTCGGGCGCAAGGAACTGCTGCGCGAGGTGTGGGGACCGTCCTACGCGACCGAAACCCATTACCTGCGCGTCTATCTGGCCCAGCTGCGGCGCAAACTCGAGGACGATCCGTCACACCCCAAGCACCTGCTGACCGAGGCGGGGATGGGCTACCGGTTCCAGGAGTGAGTGGCCGTGATCGCCCCGCCCGCCGGAATGCCCGACCGCCCGCGCCGTGTTGGCAGGCGTGAGCGGACTTCCGACGAGAAATGGCAGGATCGACCCATGGCTGAACAGACACCCGCGACCGCGGCATCACAACCGACCGAACTCTGGGTCGAGCGCACCGGGACGCGGGCGTACACCGGTCGCAGCTCGCGCGGCGCCGAAGTCTTGATCGCGTCGCAGGGCGTGCCGGGCGCTTTCACCCCCGGCGAGTTACTGAAGATCGCGCTGGCCGGTTGCTCCGGATTGAGCGCCGACTTCTCCATCGCACGCAAGCTCGGCGACTCCTTCGACGCGACCATTCGGGTGGCCGGCGACGCGGACCGGGAGAACGAGCTGTACCCGCAGCTGGACGAGACGTTCCAGCTCGATCTCAGCGAACTGGACCAGGAGGCACGGGAGCGTTTGCTGGTTACCGTGCAGCGCGCCATCGACAAGGCGTGCACGGTCGGCCGGACGCTGGAGGCGGGGACGAAGGTGACTTTGTCCTTCGATATCGAGGCCTGATGGGCCAGGACGCTGAGCTATCCCGGCTGAGCGCATGGGTGCACGGCCGCGTCCAGGGCGTGGGATTCCGCTGGTGGACGCGGTCGCGCGCCTTGGAACTCGGGTTGAGCGGGCATGCCACGAACGCGCGCGACGGGCGGGTGCACGTCGTCGCGGAGGGGCCGCGAGACGACTGCGCGCGGTTGCTGGAACTGCTACGTTCCGGAGATACACCTGGTCGGGTGACCTTGGTTGTGGAAAGCTGGGAGCCCGCGCGGGGTGATATGACCGGATTCGAGGAGCGGTAGCGGTGGGCCGGGATAGGACGAGGACTCGACTGTGAGCACGAACGATCCCGGTGACGAGCGTCCGGGGAACGGAACCGGCGGCGCGGCGGAGCAACCGTCCGGTGCGCCCGCCCCGCAGGCCGGTGGTCCGGCCGAGTCCGCCGCCGACCATCCGGCCGCGCCGGCTGTCTCTCCGGAAGCACCCCGAGCAGATCCGCCGCGGCGCGGCAGCGTGCAGCGGCAGGAACCCGGCATCACCCAGCCGCGCCCCCCGACCGTGGCCGAGGCGCGGGCCAGGGACAAGGCGCGCAAGCGGGCCGAGGAAGCGCAGCAGGCGGCGGCCGCGGCCGACGTGGCGAAGAAGCGCACGCGCAAGCGGGTGATGATCGGCGGGGTCGCGATCGTCGGCGTCGCGGCGCTGGTCGGCGGCGGCTATCTCGCCTATCGGGCGATCAGCGCGCCGGACAAGGTCACCGCGTCGTGTGTGAAGACCGAGAACGGTCAGGACATCGTCGTCGACGACAGCTATTGCGGCGACGGGCGGCGGGGCTTCGTCAGCGACGGCGGCATCAACCCCGGCCTGATCATCCTCGGCGGCGGCCCGCAGTACCGCTACTACTACGGCGGCACCCCCACCATCGGCAAGCCGCCGACCGGCGGCACCACGGTGAAACCCAAGAGCGCGGAGATAAAGACGAAGAGCGGCACCACGATTCAGCGTGGCGGGCTCGGCAGCAAGAGCACCGGCGGAGGGTCCTAGTGCGGCGAGTGCGCAGTACGCCCCGGCCGGATTGGCAGCAGATCACCGAGAGTCAGGGCCTGGTCTACGGTGTGCCCGGCCGCGACGCCGGCGGTCAGCCGCGTCCGTACTGGGACGAGTCGGTGTACTACGAGTTCGAGATGGACGAAATCCTCGCGCTCGAAGCCGATGTCGAGCTGTTGCATTCGATGTGCCTCAACGCCGTCGAACATGTCGTGCTCACCGGGCGGTTCAAGGATTTCGGTCTGCCCGAATGGAGTTGGGGCCCGATCGCCGAATCCTGGCGGCGCAGTGACCCTTACGTCTACGGGCGGTTCGACCTGCGCTACGACGCGCGTCGACCGGCGAAACTGCTGGAGTACAACGCGGATACGCCGACCTCACTGCTGGAGGCGGCAATTGTGCAGTGGCACTGGCTGACCGCGCTCTACCCCGGCGGCGATCAGTGGAATTCGTTGCACGAGAAGCTGGTCGAGCGCTGGACCGAGCTGCGCGACATCCTGCCGACCGCGCAGCTGCACTTCAGCTGGTCCGGCGCGGACGCGACCGGTGAGGACAACGTCACCACCGCGTACATGCAGGAGACCGCGGCCGAGGCCGGGTTCGACACCATCGCGTTGCCGATCGAAGAGGTCGGATTCGATACGGAGCTGGAACGTTTCGTCGATCTGGCCGAGGCGCCGATCGAGGCCATCTTCAAGCTCTACCCGTGGGAGTGGGCGCTCGACGACGACTTCGGCAAGCGGGTCGTCGGCAGCCTGCCGCAGACCATGTGGATCGAACCGCTGTGGAAGACGTTGCTCAGCAACAAGGCGATCCTCGCGGTGCTGTGGGAGATGTACCCGGGACATCCGAATCTGTTGCCCGCGTACCTGGATCAGCCCAACGAGCTCACCGAATACATTCGCAAGCCGAAGCTCGGCCGCGAGGGCGCCAACATGACCATCGTCGGCGCCGGCCTGGAAACCGCCACCGGAGGCATCTACGGCGAAGAGGGCTACGTCTACCAATTGCTGGATCCACTACCGGAATTCGACGACATGCGCCCCGTGCTCGGCGCCTGGATCGTCGGCGACACCGCCGCCGGACTCGGCATCCGGGAGACCGCCGGACTGATCACCGACGACGGCTCCGCCTTCGTCCCGCACCGCATCGCCCAAAACACCCCGGAAGGACCATGATGACCACCGTCGCCCTCGAATCGGGGTACTGGAGCTCGCTCGGCGAGGGCGTGGGAGCGATCATCCTCTACGCCCTCATCGGTCTGGTGCTCATGCTCGTCGGGTTCTACGCCATCGACCTGACCACGCCGGGCAAGCTGCGCGCGCTGGTCGTCGCGGGCAAGCCCAACGCGATCATCGTCACCGCCGCGGGCATGATCAGCATGGCCTTCATCGTCGTCCTCGCCATCCTCGCGGTCGGCACCGGCGGCAAGCTCTCCGAAGGCCTCATCGCCGCCCTCGTCTTCGGCCTCGTAGGCATCATTGCCCAGGTCGTCTCGGTCCGCGTCATCGAAAAAGCCCTCGGCATCGACATCGGCGCCGCCCTGCACGCCGACACCTACACCACCGAAGTCCTGGTAGTAGCCGCCGCCCACTTCGCCCTCGGCCTCGTAGTAGCCTTCGCGATCCTGTAGGCGTCTCGTCGATCAACCGGCGGTCATGGCTGGTCGCCGAGGGTGCCGAACCACTGCACCATGAGCAGGTGTACCTCTCGTGCGCGGTCGTCGATGAGATAGACCAGCTGTCCGGCGTGGGCAGGCCCAAATGTCCAGCGCCGGACCGCCCCATCGGGGTTGTCGGCGTTTTGCGGTTGGCCTGCCCACGGCGTCAGCTCGAGGACGCTGAGGATCTCGGCGAATTCGCGTAGCACCTCGGTGGGAAGTGCGGCGATCTGTTCGGTTGTGTCGGTGTCGGGGACGATGAGGTACACGTGGCGTGGTACCTCAACCTGCCTGCAACCGGTGCGCCAGCAGCACGCGGACGTCGTCGATCGACACATCCGTCGTGCGGCCGCCGTCGGCTTGGATCCGCGCGGCTTTGTCGAGCATCCGTTGATAGGAGCCTGGCTCGCGGAGCTCCATGACGGCGGTGTGCTGCCATTTGTTGAGCAGCGCGTGGACGTCTTCGAGGGTGTGGGATTCCTTGGCCTGTTCGAGGACCAGATCCCATTCGCGGTCGAATTCGGCGCGTAGTGCGGGGGTGAGGGCCGCCCGCAGCGCTTTGGGTTCCGCGGCGGGCACGGGGGTGTTTGCCGGGTGGGAATGTGGGGCGGCCATGGTTTTCACGATAACCGGTGGGGGTGACAATGTCGCAGACCACAGCCCTGTTCATCGAACATCACCCCGCGTGCCACGCATCTCACCTGCCGTCGGCGATCGAGTCGGAATGGGAATCGGGTTCCTGGTGGCGGGGGTCCAGTGGTGGCGGGTGAGGGTGGCGATTGTGAGGGCGGTTGCGGCTAGGGCTGTGCTGGTCCATGGGGCGGAGGTGGGGGTTTCGGTTGTGGTGATGGCTAGGGCGGCTAGGGCTGGGCCGGTGGCGGCGCCGATGTTCAGTGCGGTGGTGGCGAAGGCGCCGCTCAGGTGCGGGGCGGTGGGGGTTGCGGCGGTGACTATCAGGCTGATCCAGGTGGAGCCGACGGCGAATGCGGTGGCGCCGGCGATGGTGGTCATGATCAGGATGCCGGGTAGGGAGTGGGCGATCAGTGCTGTGATGGTCCAAATGAGTGGTAGCGCAATGGATCCGGCGGTGACGATGATGTGTGCGTGGCGGTCGGTGTAGCGGCCGCCGAGGGTGACGCCGAGGAATGATCCGATTCCGAACAGGGCCAGCACTATTGGGGTCCAAGCCGGTGCGGCTCCGCCGATGTCGGTGGTGATGACGGCCAGGTAGGTGAAGGTGGCGAAGGTTGCCGCGTTCACGAAACCGCCGAGGATCAGCGCGACCCGGACCCGCGGCAGGCCTAGCGCCCGCCATTCGGCCCAGAGGGAGCCGCCGGCTGATCGCTGCGTCCGTGGCATCGGTCGGACCAGAAGCCAAGTACCCACCAGCGCAGGGACACTCACCACGACGACCGCCCAGAATGCCGAGCGCCAGCCGAGGGTTTGGCCGAGGAAGGCTCCGGCGGGGACGCCGGCGATGCAGGCCAGGGTCACGCCGGACAGGATGATCGAGGTGGCGCGGCCGACGCGGTGCGGGCCGGCGAGGGTGGGCAGGGCGGCGAGGGCGACCGCGAGGAACCCGGCGTTGGCCACCGCGGCGACCACCCGGGTGGCGAGGAGGACCGCGAATGTCGTGGTGAGCGCGCCGACGACGTGGGCGGCGATGAACAACGACAGGCATCCGGTCAAGGCGTGCCGGGCGGGCCAGCGACCGGCGGTCATCGCCATCAGCGGCGCGCCGATGATCATTCCGACGGCGAACAGCGAGGTCAGTAACCCGGCCGAACCGAGGGACACCCCGATGTCGGCGGCGATGGGCTCGATGAGCCCGGACAGCATGAATTCCGAGGTGCCCTGGGCGAATACGGCGAGACCCAAGACGAAAATGACAACAGGCATACAAAGACTCCAGACTCTGTTCGACACCGAGCCACCCCTCCGGCGCAGCACGCGACAGCGGAGAGGAGGCGGAGCTGATATCGCCCGCAACGGGGCGACGCGCAGAGTCGAACGACCTGGCGGGCAGGTCGTTTCGCGAATGGCGAGGGGACGCCACCTGGTCGTTCGACAGGTGGCTAGAGTCTGGACGCCTCTGGAGAAGTCACGCGCGACACCATAGCAACGGCACCGCGCGTGACCGCAAGGGATTTAGTGGCCGCGGGCGATCCAGTCGGCGAGCGAAGGCTTTTCGGCGCCGATGGTCGTGGTGTCGCCGTGGCCGGTGTGCACGGTGGTTTCGTCCGGGAGGGTGAGCAGGCGATCGCGGATGGAATCGATGATGGTGCCGAAGTCGGAGTAGGAGCGGCCGGTGGCGCCGGGACCGCCGGAGAAGAGGGTGTCGCCGGTAAAGAGCGCGGCGGCCTCGGGGAGGTGCAGGGATACCGAGCCGGGGGAGTGCCCGGGGGTGTGCAGGATGTCGATGTCGGTGCCGCCCACGGTGATTCGAGGGGTATCGGCGAGCGACCGGTAGTCGACGTCGGGGTGGGTCATCCGCCAGAGCGGATCGTCGGCCGGGTGCAGCAGGATCGGGGCGTCGAGGCGGGTGCTCAATTCCGGTGCGACGGTGACGTGGTCGTTGTGGCCGTGGGTGCACAGGATCGCGACGACGTTGCGAGAGCCGACCGCCTCGGCGATCGCGTCCGCGTCGTGCGCCGCATCGATGACGAGGACGTCCTGGTCGTCGCCGAGCAGCCAGACGTTGTTGTCGACGTCCCAGGTGCCGCCGTCGAGGGAGAAGGTGCCGGAGGTGACTACGCGATCGATCTTCACCGGACCACCACCGAGCGGAGTACCTCGCCGGCGTGCATCGCGGTGAACGATGCTTCGACTTCGTCGAGCGAAATGCGTTCGGTGACAAAGCGTTCCAGCGGCAGCCGACCTTGCAGGTGCAGGTCGACCAGCATCGGGAAGTCGCGCTCGGGCAGGCAGTCGCCGTACCAGGAGGACTTCAGCGCGCCGCCGCGGGAGAACAGATCGATCAGCGGCATCTCGATGGTCATGTCCGGCGTGGGCACGCCGACCAGGACCACGGTGCCGGCCAGATCGCGGGCGTAGAACGCCTGCTTCCAGGTTTCCGGGCGGCCGACCGCCTCGATGACCACGTCGGCGCCGAAGCCGTCGGTGTACTCCTGGATCTTCTCGACCACGTCCTCGGCGGTCGCGTCGATGGTGTGGGTCGCGCCGAAGTCGGTGGCCCAGGCCAGCTTCCGGGCGTCCCGGTCGACTGCGATGATGGTCTTCGCACCGGCCAGCCGCGCGCCGGCGATGGCGGCGTCGCCGACGCCACCGCAGCCGAGCACCGCGACGGTGTCGCCCCGGGACACGTTGCCGGTGTTCATGGCCGCGCCGATGCCCGCCATCACGCCGCAGCCGAGCAGCCCGGCCACCGCGGGGTCGGCGGCGGGATCGACCTTGGTGCACTGTCCTTCGTGCACCAGCGTCTTGTCGACGAACGCGCCGATGCCAAGCGCCGGGCTCAGCTCGGTGCCGTCGGTGAGGGTCATCTTCTTGCTCGCGTTGTGGCTCGCGAAGCAGTACCAGGGGCGGCCGCGCTTACACGCCCGGCATTCGCCGCACACGGCGCGCCAGTTCAGCACCACGAAATCGCCGACCTCGACGTGCGTGACCGCGTCGCCGACGGTTTCCACGATGCCCGCGGCCTCGTGCCCGAGCAGGAACGGGAACTCGTCGTTGATGCCGCCCTCGCGGTAGTGCAGATCGGTGTGGCAGACGCCGCAGGCCTGCACCCGCACGATCACGTCGTGTGCACCGGGATCGGGAATCACCACGTCGACGATCTCGACCGGCGCACCCTTGCTACGGGCGATGACACCGCGCACGGTTTCCGACACCTATGCCTCCTGGGAGATTTCGTCGACGCGGAACCGGAGCGCCCGCGAGCTGAGCACCGTCCATACTGCCGCGCCCGCGGTGGCGACACCAGCGCCGGGTCTGCTCGGCCGGTCGAGGGGTTGACATTCCACAATGGAGGGTGCATTCTTTAGGTTATATTCCACTATGGAGGGTGGAACCGTCGACAAGGAACTTCAGATGGAAATCTCGACCGGTACCCGCGCCTCGAACGCCGAACGCGAGAAGGTGGTGCGCCTGCTCGCCCGGCACATGGAGGATGGGCGGATCGACCTCGCCGAATACGACCAGCGCACCGCTCAGGTGTACGCGACCACCACCACCGACGATTTGCAGCTGGTGCTCTCGGACCTGCCGAAGCTGCCGAAAGCACCTGCCGGCAAAGCTGATTCGCGGTCGCGCATCCCGATCTGGCAGAAGATCGAAGGCACCAGCTGGCTCGGGGTGAGCGTGCTCGTCCTGTTCATCTGGGGCGCGATCTCGCTCAGCGTCGGCGAATTCACCTACCCGTGGCCGATCTGGGTGATCGGGCCGTGGGGTGCGGTGCTGGTGTTCCGGATGCTGACCGGGTTCGAATCCGGCAAGTACTCACGCCACCTGGGCTGAGGATGCGTTGGCCGGCAACGGCTTACGGCCAGGGCGGGGTAGCGCTGTGCGATGACGCGTGGCGGCCGCCCGGATTCGGCGGCGGGCTCGACCGGGGGCGGCGGCGGGCGGGCGGGTTGTACTCGTCGGGCTCGTCGTCCCACGGCCGGGGGTATTCGTCGCGCGGCCTCGGCGGGGGAGGTGCCTGCCGCTGACGCGGCATGGACCGCTCGGGCCAGGACGGCTCGGCGGTCGGTGCGGGTCGCTGCCCGGGCGGCGAAAGTTGTTCGTACCGGCCCGCTTCCGCGTAATCGTGGGGAACCGCCGAACTGCCTCTGCGCTGTAGCGGCAGCTCGGGGTCGCCGAGGCGCGAATCATAATGCGGCTGTGCGGCTTCCCGGCGGTACGCGGGCGGCTCCGGCGAGCGTTGCTCCAGTTGCGCCTGGATGGCGTCGAGCCGCTGGCGTCGAGCCCACACCTCCGCCGGATCCTCGTAGGGCACTTGCGCAGGCTCGGCGTGACCCGGCCACTCGCCGGCCGGCTCCGCGGGCTGAGACCGTCTGCGCCGCTCGAGCGGGGGCCGCGCGCTGTCACCTCGAACCGGCCAGTGTGGTGCGGGGTCCGCATACTGCGGTGCCGGATCGTCCTCCCACTGCGGCTGCGCCGGTTCTGCGTAAGCCGATCGAGTTGCCCCGAAGTCTTCGTACTCCGACCGAGCCGCGCCGTATTCCTGTTGGGCGCGTACAGGATCCGGTGCCTCGTGTGGCGCCCAGCCAGGCGCGGGCTCTTCGTATGAGTGCCGAGTTGCGGCGGCACTGTCCGGCGCCGAACGCGCCGGTTCGGCGGAAGGCCAGTGCACGCGTGCAGATTCCAAATCCACATATGGCGTCCGCACAGGTTCGATCGGACGACGTCCCGAACGCGCTGGTCCTGAATCTTCGTAATCCGTCCGGGTCGGTTCGGCGTCCGCGCGCCGGAATCCGGCGGGCGCGACCGAGTCTCGTCGTGCGGGTGCGGGCCCTTCGTTGGGCGAGTACGCGGATTCTGCGTCGTATCGAGACCGGCCGCGCGAGACCGAGTCTCGCCGTGAGCGTGCCGATTCGGGCTCGTCATAGGGCGACTGTGCAGGTTCGGCATCGTCGTATCGAGACCGAGGCCGCGAGATCGGATCTCGTCGTGAGCGTGCTGGCTCCGGTTCGTCGTAAGGCGACTGGGCCGCTGCGGAGTCCGCGTGTCGGGATCGTCCCGAGGTGACCGGATCGCGCCGCGAACGCGTAGGCACGGCGGGGATGGGCGACGACTCTTCGTCGAGGGGTTCGGCATTGCGCCGCTCGCGCTGGGAGCGCTTGGACGGCAGCTCTTTTCGGTGTGATCGAGCCGAAAGGGGCTGCTCGCGCCGAGGTGTCGGGCGGGGGAGGCCGGGCTGCATGACCGGGAGTTCGCGGGTTTGCTGAGTGGCGCTGACACCCTTCTCGCGGTAGGTCGCGGGAATGTCATGGGAACGCAGCCAGGCGCCCGGATCATGCCGTCCGTGCCGATCCAACTGCGGGACAACCTCTTCGAGCAGTTCGAGAATGTCCCCTTCGTCGTCCCCGAGCGCTTCGAGGATCGTCGGGAAGGTGTCGGGATGGAAGACCCACATCCATTCGTACGGCGGGTAGGTGCCGCCGAGATCGTGCCCGTGGAAGATCAGATCACCGGAGCGGGCGATCTTCGCGCGCATCGACCAACCCTCGGATTCGACCAGGAACTCCCGGCTGCCAACACGATCGGCAGCGGGTTCGTCGTCGCCGCGGATCAGGCCGGATATCCACCGGCTCTTGCGCACCAGGTCGAGGGCTTGCGCGCCGCGGTCCCGGCGCGCGACCGCCGGTACCTCCGGGGCTCGCCGCGCGCGAACCTCCGGCTCGTCGTCGTCATCGGGATAGTCGATCAGCTTGACCTCGAACCAGGCCACCCCCAACCCGGCGGCCAACAACCCACCCGCGATCGCGACCTCGACCCACTTGTCCGCGAGCACCGCGCTCTTGCTGTTTTCACACGCGTAGAGAAACAGCAGACTGCCGCCGACCAGCGCCGCGATTCGGGCAAGCCGGAACGCCGTGTAGGTCCCGGCTGGGGCTGGCATCCTGTGGCGCTCCAAACATTCCCGCTGGCGAATCAGCATGGATCGTATGCGGCGACGTCGCCGGGCGGCAGGGCGTGCGGCGAGTCCGTCGGTCTATTGGTGTAACGGTTCCGTTGAGGTCGATGAAGATGCCCGAGTTCGTTACCTGCGAGCATCTGCACGCCCTGTCCGGGCGCGCTATCGTCCTGCGTGCGGTGGGCGCGTCGGTCGCGGCACGGGATCGGGTGCGGTAGACACTGAGTACGCGTCCGGCAAACCTCGGGCACATCGAAATACCCGGGATTGCGGGATGACTCGATAACCTACGTGTGTCGCCGAAGCACCGCTCGGTCACGGGGGCCTGTCCCGCGTTGGGGGTATTCGACACCCGACGGATACCATGGCTGGTCGCCCGCGTCTGCTGACCAGGCAGAACCTGAACGGTGTGCGCGATGGGCAGCTTGCCGAACCGACGAAGGCCGCCAATCGGAAACGGAAAGGTCGTCGAACTTGCATCTCAAGAGCCTGACGTTGAAGGGCTTCAAGTCCTTCGCGTCCGCGACGACGCTGCGATTGGAACCGGGTATCACGTGTGTGGTCGGTCCGAACGGATCCGGCAAGTCCAACGTGGTGGACGCGCTGACCTGGGTCATGGGCGAGCAGGGCGCGAAGGCGCTGCGCGGCGGCAAGATGCAGGACGTGATCTTCGCGGGCACCGCGGGCCGGGCCGCGCTCGGCCGCGCCGAGGTCACCCTCACCATCGACAACTCCGACGGCGCGCTGCCGATCGACTACGCCGAGGTGTCCATCACCCGGCGGATGTTCCGCGACGGCGCCGGTGAATACGAGATCAACGGCAGTTCCTGCCGGCTGATGGATGTGCAGGAGCTGCTCAGCGACTCCGGCATCGGCCGCGAGATGCATGTCATCGTCGGTCAGGGTCAGCTCTCGGCCATTCTGGAATCGCGCCCGGAGGATCGCCGCGCGTTCATCGAAGAGGCCGCGGGCGTGCTCAAGCACCGCAAGCGCAAAGAGAAGGCGGTGCGCAAGCTCGACGCCATGCAGGCCAATCTCGCTCGCCTCACCGACCTCACCACCGAACTGCGCCGCCAGCTCAAGCCGCTCGGCCGGCAGGCCGAGGTGGCCCGCCGCGCGCAGACCGTGCAGGCCGACCTGCGTGACGCGCGGATGCGCCTGGCCGCCGACGACCTGGTCACCCGGCGCGGCGAGCTGGAGAGCCAGCAGAGCAAGGAGGCCTACGCCCGCGAGCAGCACATCAACGTGCAGAGCGAACTCGACGCCGCCAATGCCGCACTGGCGCAGCAGGAATTCCAGCTGTCCCGGCTGACGCCCAGCGCCGAGGCCGCCGCGCAGATCTGGTTCCAGCTCTCCGCGCTGGCCGAACGGGTCAACGCCACCATCCGCATCGCCCAGGACCGCGCCCGGCACCTCGACACCGAGACCCCGGTCGGCAGCGGACGTGACCCGGATCAGCTCGAGGCCGAAGCCGAGCGAGTGGAGGCCGAGGAGGCCGAGCTGCGCGAGGCGGTCGAGATCGCGACCGAGACCCTCGAAGCCGCGCGCGACGCACTCGCCGAACGCGAGCAGTCGGCCAAGGCCGCCGAGCAGGCGCACCTGGCCGCCGTGCGCGCGATCGCGGACCGCCGCGAAGGCGTGGCCCGACTGGTCGGCAAGGTCGACACATTGCGCACCCGCGCACAGTCATACGACGGCGAGATCGCCCGCCTGACCACCTCGATCGCCGACGCCAGGCAGCGCGGCGACGCCGCGCAGGCCGAATTCGACACGGTGCAGACCGAACTCAGCGAGCTGGACGCCGGCGAGGCGGGCCTGGACGCGCAGCACGAGCACGCGGTGCAGGCGCTGGCGCTGGCCGACCAGCGGGTGACCGAGCTGCGCGAGCAGGACCGCGAGGCGAGCAAGCGCGTCGCGTCGCTGTCGGCGCGGATCGAGGCGCTCGGCATGGGCCTGGCTCGCCGCGACGGTGCCGCCTGGCTGGTCGAGCATCGGTCGCAGGGTCTGCTCGGCCCGCTGTCCGGACTGTTGCGCGTGCACGGCGGATTCGAAGCAGCGGTCGCCGCCGCGCTCGGCCCGCTCGCCGATGCCGTCGCGGCGGACACCGGCGAATCGGCGCACGACGCGATCCGCGCGTTGAAGGACGCCGACGGCGGACGTGCCGCACTGGTCTTCGGCGCCGACGGCGGCAGCCGACCGCAACTCGGCTCGCTGCCAAGCGCCGCGCGCTGGCTGACCGACGTGGTCGAGTGCCCGGACACCATGCGCGGCGCGATCACCGCACTCACCGCGGGCATCGCCGTGGTCGACGACCTGGCCGCCGCCCGGGCAGTCGTCACCGCCCGGCCGGACATCCGCGTGGTCACCCGCGACGGCGACCTCACCGGATCCGGTTGGCTGCTCGGCGGTTCCGACCGCGCGCCGAGCCAGCTGGAGATCCAGGCCGACATCGACGGCGCCAAGACCGACCTGGTCGCGGCGCAGCGCCGGGCCGAGGAACTCGAGGCGGCGCTGTCCGGCGCGCTGGCCGAACAGACCGATCGCAAGGACGCCGTCGACCAGGCGCTGCTCGCGCTGCACGAATCCGACCAGTCGCTGGTCGCCATCTACGACCGGCTCGGACGGCTCGGCCACACCGCCCGCACCGCGCAGGGCGACAGCGAGCGGCTGCTGGCCCAGCGCACGGAGACCGAGGCGAGCCGCGAGGAAGCGCTCACCTCGCTGGCCGAGATCGAGGACCGGCTGCGCAACGCCGAACTCGAACAGTCCGAGATCGACTCCGACGGCACCTCCGCGGGCACCGAGACCGCGGGCCGCGAACGCGAGGAGGCCGCCGCCGCGCTGGCCGAGGCGCGCTCGATGGAGGTGGAGGCGCGGCTTTCGGTGCGCACCGCCGAGGAACGCGCGGAATCGGTTCGGGGCAAGGCGGATTCGCTGCGCCGGGCCGCGCGCGCCGAACGCGAGACCCGAGCCCGCGCCGAACGCGCGCAGGCCTCGCGCAAGAAGGCCGCCGAAGTCGCTGCGGCCGTGGCCGAATCCGGCGCGCGCGTCGCCGCAGAGCTGGAAAAGGTTGTCGCCGAGGCGGGTACCCGCCGCGACGACCTGGTCCGCCGGCGCGGTGAAGCCGCCGCGCAGGTCGAGCAGGTCAAGGAGCGGGTGCGCGCGCTGTCCACGCAGCTGGCCCAGCTGACCGACGCGGTGCACCGCGACGAAGTGGCGAAAGCCCAAGCGGCGCTGCGCATCGAACAGCTGGAGACCACCATCTCCGAGCAGTTCGGCATCGCGCTCAACGACCTGATCGCCGAGTACGGCCCCGACGTGCCGCTGCCGCCGACCGACCTGGAATGGCAGGAGTACGAGCAGGCCAAGGAGCGCGGCGAACAGGTCACCGCACCCGCGCCGATGCCGTACGACCGGCCCACTCAGGAACGCCGCGCCAAACGCGCCGAGAAGGACCTCACCACCCTCGGCAAGGTGAATCCGCTTGCGCTGGAGGAGTTCGCGGCGCTCGAGGAGCGCTACAACTTCCTGGCCACCCAGCTCGAAGACGTCAAGAGCGCGCGCAAGGACCTCCTGGAGGTGGTCGCCGAGGTGGACGCGCGGATCTTGCAGGTGTTCACCGAGGCGTGGGAGGACGTCGAACGGGAGTTCGTCGGCGTCTTCGCGAAACTGTTCCCGGGCGGCGAGGGCCGCCTGATCCTCACCGACCCGTCCGACATGCTCACCACCGGCATCGAGGTGGAGGCCAGGCCGCCGGGCAAGAAGGTCAAGCGGCTCTCGCTGCTCTCCGGCGGCGAGAAGTCGCTCACCGCAGTGGCTTTGCTGGTCGCCATTTTCCGCGCCCGCCCGTCCCCGTTCTATGTGATGGACGAGGTCGAGGCCGCGCTGGACGACACCAACCTGCGCCGGCTGATCGGCCTGTTCGAGCAGCTGCGGGAGAAGAGCCAGCTGATCGTCATCACCCACCAGAAGCCGACGATGGAGATCGCCGACGCCCTGTACGGCGTCAGCATGCGCGGCGACGGCATCACCCAGGTCATCTCGCAGCGCATGCGCGGGCAGAACGTCGCCCCGGCCCCGGTAAGCGCCGCCAGCTGAGCTCGCCGCACCATATTTGATTTCCCGCACCGAGAATTGCATGCGAATTTCGGTGCGGGAAATCAAGAGTGGTGCGGGTGTTAGTGCGGGGTGGGTACCTGGTCGCTGTCGAGCAGCGACTTGATCTGGGCGGCACCGGTTTCGGCCAGCCAGGTGTCGAACGTGCGCAGGCCCGGGTGGATCTCGCGGACGGCGGCGATGTCGGCGCGCCAACCACCGGTCGCGCGCATCAGTCGCCAGGTGTGTGCGATCGAGTCGCCGAGTTCGGCGGCGGCCGCCTCGTCGAGTTCCTGATAGCTGACCGGGTGGCCGGTGGCTTCGCTGATCGCCGCGGCCGCGGTCGGTGGCGTCAATGCGTCGCCCGCGAGTTCGAGGGTCTTGCCGTGCAGGCGATCCGGATCGGCGAAGGCCAGGGCCGCGATGTCGGCGATGTCCGCCAACGCGATGACTTTCATCGGCTGATCGGCGGGAAACAGGTGCCGGTGCACGCCGTCGACGATGCCGTCGACCGGGAAGCCGCGCATCAGATAGTTCTCCATGAAGCGCACCGGGCGCAGCAGGGTGTAGCGGGCGCCACTGGCCGCGATCGCCTCCTCGATGCGGTGCTTGCCGCTGGCGCCCCAGGTGTTGTCGCCGCTGAACGAGGCGATGCCGGTGAACACGATCTGTTCGACGCCGGCTTTGCGGGCCGCGTCGACGAGGGCCGTGCCGCGCTGCGCTTCGAGATCGACATCCCAGCCCTGCGGGCCGTGCGCGGCCGGCGGCACCGCGAAAAGTGCTGTGGCACCGGCGAGTGCGGCGGGCAGGGTGCCGGGGGCGTCGAAGTCGCCGACCGCGAGTTCCGCACCCGCGGCGGCCAGGGCCCGCGCGGCGGGCGCGTGCGGATCGCGGACCAGCGCCCGCACCGCCCGGCCGTCGGCCAGCAGCCTGCGGGCGGTCGCGCCGCCCTGCTTGCCGGTGGCGCCGGTGACGAGGACGAGGTTGTGCTGAGGGGACATGCGTGCCTTCTCTGTCGATAGAATCGGGTCGGGCAACCCGTATTTCGGACCATACGGGTGCACTGACCCGGTTCACCAGGTCAGGCAAGAGGAGGGCGTAACGAAATGACCGCAGCAGTCGACGCCGCACCCGGCACCGCGGCGCGAGCCGACGCCCGGCGCAATCGCGCGCTGGTGCTGGCCGCCGCCCAGCGGGCGTTCGCCGAGCACGGACCATCGGTCTCGCTGGCCGAGGTGGCCCGCCGGGCTGGGGTCGGCGCGGGCACCGTCTACCGGCACTTCCCGACGAAATTCGATCTGCTGGAAGCGGTTATGCAGCAGCGCGTCGATCGGCTGGCGAAGCTGGCGGCGGATCATCTCGATGCCCCGGATCCAGGTGCGGCGTTCTTCGGCTTCTGCACCGAGGTGGTGGCGTCGACGCCAGGCAACGAGGCGTTGTGCGAGCTGATGCAATCCGACGATGGCTGGCCGCGTGCCTTGCTGATGAGCGCCGGAGCGCGTTTCCACAAAGCGCTGGGTGGACTACTGCTCGCCGCGCAGCGGCAGGGCACGGTGCGCGCCGATATCGAAGTGGCCGATGTCCTGGCGATATTCACCGGATGCGTTGCCATCCAACGGCTTCAGCAATCCACGGGACGGATCGATCGCGCGGCAGCGATTGTCCTCGACGCTATGCGCGCCACACCGGGCGTAACGAATCGTATCGTCGGCGCGGATGCTCGTAACGAATCCTCGGATCGTAACGAAACCGGCGAGCATCGTTGCCCGGTCTGCGAAGCGACAGTCCGGCACACCGGAACCGGCCGTCGCGCCCGCTACTGCTCGCCCGCCTGCCGCCAGAAGGCGCACCGCCAACGCGCCGCGGCCCGGCGATCATGATCAACGGGACCTGGTGGCGGCAGCAACCGCGAGTCGCCGCCGTCATGTCCCGATGATCATGAAGGGTTCGGCGGCAGCGTGATCTGAATCGCATTGTGCGAGGACGAGATGGAATGGCGCAAAAGCGCCGTGGGTCGAAACCGGACGTATCCGGGACAGGTCCGGTCGGCAGCCGCGGGCGCACGGCGCGGGCTGCCGCCGGGCGATGGGCGGTATTACAGCAGGTCACTCACGTCGTTGGGCACGTCCACGGCGTATTTACGCAGGATGTCCATCGAGATCACTTCCAGGGCGTTTTCGTGCGTTGCGGCCAGCACCACGGGTGCGGCGACACCGTCCTCATGCGCATGCAGCCACCGCACGGCCACCACGCACCACCGGTCTCCTGGTTGTAGCCCCGGGAAGTTGTTCTCCGGGCGCGGCGTACTCAGATCGTTGCCGATGGACGCCTGGTGTTCCAGGAATTCGGCCGTGACGACGGTGCACACGGTGTGGCTACCGAGATCCTCCGGCCCGGTGCTGCAGCAGCCGTCCCGGTAGAAGCCGGTGAGAGGATCGGTGCCGCACTCTTCCAGCGGCCCCCCAAGCACGTTTCGATCGGTCACGTCGCCGATCCTATTGCCACCTCGCGAGAAGTTCCGCAGGACAAGAAATCTCGGGGGTTGTGTCTCGGCCCCGGGGCGGCGTGGTAAAGCAGGCCGCTCGGTTCTGCAAGGATGGGCGCGTGAGTTCCGCAGCCTGGATCCTGATCGCCGTCGCCGCCGCTTTACTGCTGGTGGTGCTTGTTGTCGGATTTGTCCGGTACAAGCGCTCCCGGGTATCGCTGACGCCGCCACCCGCCGACAAAGAGCTGACCGACAAGTCGGGTGGATACTCGGCGTCGGGCGGATTCAGCTTCAGTCAGGGCGGGACCGCGACGAAGGAACCGCAGCCGATCGAGCGCACCGACACCGACGGGCAGCCGCACGTCGGTGACGACGCGGCCATCCCGCGGGACGCGCCGAAGCGCGGGATCACGAATGTCGCGCTGCCGGAGACCGATGTCGTCGAGCCGCCGGAGGCCGAATCCGCCGCGGACGTAGCGACTGCGTCCGCGGGAACGGACACAGCCGAGTCGATAGAGACCGGCACGACTGCGGACGTCGCCGAATCGACCACCGCACCGGCGGAATCCGGCGCAGCGCCGACCGCATCCGACACCGCGGCCGCCGAGCCGGATGCGCCTGCCGAGCCGGGCATCGCGCCGACCACGGGCACAACCCCGGCCGGAACGCCCACGCCTCTCAGCGGAACCGACCTCGCTCCGACCGGAGCCCCCGACACCGCCGCCGGCGCCGAAACCCCCGTACCGCTCGAGGACATCGACCCCACCGCCGGCCGCCTGGTCCGCCTGCGCGGCCGCCTGTCCCGCTCGCAGAACGCGGTCGGGAAGAGCTTGCTCGGCCTGCTCGGCGGCGGCGACCTGGACGACGAGTCCTGGGAAGAGGTGGAGGACACCCTGGTCCTCGCCGACCTCGGCACCGCGAGCACCGCCGCGGTGGTGGCGCGACTGCGCCAGGAGATGGCCTCGCGCAGCGTCCGCACCACCGACGACGCCCGCGCGGTCCTGCGCGACGTGCTGATCGAGGCGCTGCGCCCGGAACTCGACCGCTCGATCCGCGCCCTGCCGCACGCCGACCATCCGTCGATCCTGCTGGTCGTCGGCGTCAACGGCACCGGAAAGACCACCACCACCGGCAAACTCGCCCGCGTGCTGGTCGCCGACGGCCGCCGCGTGTTGCTCGGCGCGGCCGACACCTTCCGTGCCGCCGCCGCCGACCAGTTGCAGACCTGGGGTGAGCGGGTCGGCGCCGACACCATCCGCGGCAAGGAGGCCGCCGACCCCGCCGCTGTCGCCTTCGACGCGGTGAGCGCGGGCATCGAGCGCGGCGTGGACGTGGTGATGATCGACACCGCGGGCCGCCTGCACACCAAGACCGGCCTCATGGACGAGCTGGGCAAGGTCAAGCGGGTAGTAGAGAAGAAGGCCGCCGTCGACGAGGTCCTGCTGGTGCTCGACGCCACGGTCGGCCAGAACGGCCTGACGCAGGCGCGGGTGTTCGCCGAGGTGGTCGACATCACCGGCGTGGTGCTCACCAAGCTCGACGGAACGGCCAAGGGCGGCATCGTCTTCCAGGTGCAGCACGAGCTGGGCGTGCCGGTGAAGCTGGTCGGCCTCGGCGAGGGCGCCGATGATCTGGCGCCGTTCGAGCCGGGCGCGTTCGTGGACGCACTGCTCGGCTGAGTCGATATTCGGATCGGTGCGAAATCCGCATTAGATGGGACGAATTATCGAGTCGCTCGAGTGCGTCGCGGAATTCGCTGCGGCATCCGTTGTGTTTGCGGTGAAAGGCACCGCAAACGGAATGTTTGCTAGCTCTACTCGTCGGTAACCGCATATCCCTTTTGTCCGAAGCTAGCCTCCGATCAGCTCGGAAAGTCGCGGTGTAAACCACGAAACGTGGAAGCAACACAACTGGCCCATCCGTTCACGCAGGTGAAACACGCCAGCTCTGTGGATGAAACACCGAGTGAGGACCCTTCTGTGCAGGTCCATTTGCCGGAGTCGGCAGGGCCCGAGATGAGGAGGACTTCAAGGTGGCTTTTCCCCTTACCGGTGCACCGGACACTGGTGACACCGCATGGATGCTGGCGAGTTCAGCACTTGTGTTGTTGATGACGCCCGGTCTGGCATTTTTCTACGGCGGCATGGTCCGTTCGAAGAACGTGCTGAACATGATCATGATGAGTGTCAGTGCCATGGGATTGATCGGCGTCCTGTGGTCGCTGTACGGATACTCGACGGCATTCGGCGACAACAAGTTCGGCGTGATCGGTGACCCCGCGCAGTTCTTCGGACTGAAGGGTCTGATCGGTGGCAACTCGGTTGCCGAGGTCAAGGACGCCAGCGGCGCGGTCACCACGGCGGCGGTGAACATTCCGCTCGCCGGCACCATTCCGATGAGCGTGTTCGTCGCCTTCCAGCTGATGTTCGCCATCATCACGGTTGCCCTCATCTCGGGTGCGGTCGCCGACCGCCTCAAGTTCGGCTCCTGGCTGCTCTTCGCGGGCATCTGGGCCACGGTGGTCTACTTCCCGGTCGCGCACTGGGTCTTCGACTTCGACGTGAAGGACGCGGACGGCACCGTCGTGCACGAGGGCGGCTGGATCGCGAACAAGCTGCTCGCGGTCGACTTCGCCGGTGGCACCGCGGTGCACATCAACGCCGGTGCGGCCGGTCTCGCGCTGGTGCTGGTGCTCGGTAAGCGCAAGGGCTGGCCGACCACCGCGTTCCGCCCGCACAACCTGCCGTTCGTCATGCTCGGCGCCGGTCTGCTGTGGTTCGGCTGGTTCGGCTTCAACGCGGGTTCCGCGGTGACCTCGGGCGGCCTGGCCGGTTCGACCTTCATCACCACCACCTTCGCGACCTGCGCGGGCATGCTCGGCTGGCTGCTGGTGGAGAAGTTCCGCGACGGCAAGCCGACCTCGCTCGGCGCGGCCTCGGGTGTTGTCGCTGGTCTGGTCGCCATCACCCCGTCCTGCTCCTCGGTCAACGTGCTCGGCGCGCTGGTCATCGGCGTGGTGGCCGGCGTGCTGTGCGCCCTCGCGGTGGGTCTGAAGTTCAAGTTCGGCTTCGACGACTCGCTCGACGTGGTCGGCGTCCACCTGGTCGGCGGCATCGTCGGCACCTTGATGGTCGGCCTGGTCGCCACGCCGGAGGCGGGCGCGGGCAAGACCGGCCTGTTCTACGGCGGCGGCATCGATCAGCTGTGGCGGCAGGCGGTGGGTGCCGGTGCGGTACTTGCCTTCTCCTTCATCGCCAGCCTGATCATTGCCTATATCGTGAAGTTCACCATTGGGCTGCGAGTCAGCGACGAAGCCGAGGCAGTGGGCTTGGACGAGTCCGAGCACGCGGAAACCGCCTACGATTTCGCCGCGCTGGGCAGCACGGCACGTTCGGCCGTCAAGGAGGCATGACGAACATGAAACTGATCACCGCAATCGTCAAACCGTTCACACTCGAGGACGTCAAGACCGGGCTCGAGCAGGCGGGCGTGCTCGGCATGACTGTCAGCGAGGTGCAGGGTTACGGCCGCCAGAAGGGCCACACCGAGGTCTACCGCGGTGCGGAGTACTCCGTGGATTTCGTGCCCAAGGTTCGGGTCGAGGTGGTCGTCGACGACGCGTCCGTGGACAAGGTCGTCGAGGTGATCGTCGAGGCCTCCCGCACCGGCAAGATCGGTGACGGCAAGGTCTGGGTGACTCCGGTCGACACGATCATCCGAGTGCGGACCGGCGAACGCGGTACCGACGCTCTGTAACGAATATCGATCGAGCGGCGGCCCCGCCTCCTACCGGAGCACCGGTCGGGGCGGGGCCGCAGCGTATGGATGGGTGGTGGGTTGTGGTCAGCGAGCACGGCGAAGTCAACGGCGGCAAGGTATCCAATGGGGCGGCCGACCTGGTCCGCGCTCGAACGCAATTGCTCGACGGCGGCATGCCACGCAACCCACGGCTCGACGCCGAATCCTTACGACAGGCCCTGGTCGATCTCTATGAGCTGTGGCTCACCAGCAAGGGCACCGAGCTCGGCATCACCAGGGACAGCGGCCTCGCCGTGGTCGCGGTCGGCGGACTCGGGCGCGGGGAAATGCTCCCGTACTCCGATCTGGATCTGGTGCTGCTGCACGACGACGTCGACCCGGCCAGGGTCGCCGAGGTCGCCGACCAGCTCTGGTACCCGCTGTGGGACGCCCACATCAAGCTCGACCACAGCGTGCGGACCGTCCCGCAGGCGCTGCGGGTGGCGTCCGACGACCTGATCGCCGCGCTCGGCATGCTCGAGGCCAGGCACATCGTCGGCGACCAGGACCTGAGCAACCTGCTGATCGGCGGGGTGCGCCGGGAGTGGCGGACCGGGATCCGGTCCCGGTTCGACGAGCTGATCGCCCAGGCCGAGGCGCGCTGGCAGCGCAGCGGCGAGATCGCGCATCGCGCCGAACCCGATCTGAAGAACGGGCGCGGCGGGCTGCGCGACATCCAGTTGCTCGACGCGCTGGCCATCGCCCAATTGACCGATGCCATGCCGGGACTCGGTCCGGAGGTGCCCGGAGGTGGCCTGAAACAAGCACATCGGCGATTGCTGGATGTTCGCACGGAGTTGCACCGGGTCGCGGGCCGCGCCCGTGACCAGCTGCGGGCTCAGGATGCCGACGAGATCGGCGCGGCGCTGCGGGTCGGCGATCGCTTCGATCTGGCCCGCACGCTGAGCGATTCCGCGCGGACGGTGAGCTACTCGGTGGATGTCGGATTGCGTACCGCGGCAAACGCTTTGCCGCGGCGCGGACTGGCCCGCCTGCGCCGCATGCCGGTGCGTCGACCACTCGATGAGGGGGTGGTCGAGCACGCGGGGGAGGTGGTGCTGGCCAGGGACGCGCGGCCGCAGCGCGACCCCGGCCTCATCCTCCGGGTGGCGGCCGCATCGGCACAGACCGGGCTGCCGATGTCGGCCACCACGCTCAATCGACTATCCGAGGACGCGCCCGAGCTGCGCGAACCTTGGCCCAAGGACGCGCTCAACGACCTGCTGGTGCTGCTCGGTGCGGGCCGCGGCGCCATCGACGCGATCGAGGCGCTGGACCGAACGGGCTTGTGGGGCAGGCTACTTCCGGAATGGGGCGCCGTGCGCGACCTGCCGCCGCGCGACGCCCTGCACACCTGGACCGTCGATCGCCATCTGATGGAGACGGTGTCCTACGCCAGCGCGATGAGCACCCGCGTGGCCCGGCCGGACCTGCTGGCGCTCGGTGCGCTGCTGCACGACATCGGCAAGGGACGGGCCGGCGACCACAGCGTGGTCGGGGCCGAACTGGCCACCCATATCGGCCGCCGGCTCGGCCTCTGGCCCTCGGACGTACGCACCCTCAGCGCGATCGTCCGGCATCATCTGCTGCTCCCGGATACCGCGACCCGGCGCGACCTCGCCGACCCCGCCACGGTCCAGCACGTCGTCGACACGCTCGGCGGCGATCCGGAACTCCTGGAACTCCTGCACACCCTGGCCGAAGCGGATTCGCTCGCCACCGGCCCCGGCGTGTGGGGTGACTGGAAGGCCTCGCTGATCGGCGACCTCGTCCGGCGCTGCCGTCTGGTCATGGCCGGCGGCGAATTGCCGACGCCGGAGCCGATCGCGCCGGAACTCGTCGCCAAGGCCAAGGCGGGCGGCGTGCACGTCGAATTGAAGCCGGGGGAGGGCAAGTACACCTACACGGTCACCGTGATCGCGCCCGACGCCGCGGGCCTGCTCTCCGACGCCGCCGGGGTACTCGCGCTGCACTCGCTGCGGGTGCTCTCGGCCTCGCTCGGCGTCGAAGGCGATTCCGCCATCGACACTTTCGTGGTGTCGCCGAAGTTCGGTGACCCGCCGGATGCCGGACTGTTGCGCCAGGAACTGATCCGCGCCATCGCCGGTGACCTGGACGTGCCCAGCGTGCTCGCGAAGCGCGAACGGGAAGCGGGCGGCATCGGGCCGAGCCAGTTCGCGCAGGCGCAGCCGCGCGTGCTCTGGTCCGGCACCTCGGTACCGGGGCAGGTGCTGCTCGAACTGCGCGCCGAGGATCGGATCGGCGTGCTCAGCCGGCTCGCCGCCGCGCTCGAGGACTCCGGCGCCGATATCCGCTGGGCCAAGGTGGTGACCATGGGCTCGGCCGTCGTCGACACCTTCTGCCTCGACCTCGGTTCCGCGGACAGCCCGGACCGCCGGGCCGACCTCGAAAAGGCGATCCTGGCGGTCGTGCCGCGCCCGGCGCCGAAGAAGCCGGAAGCGGGCATGCCCGGACCGGAGATCATCGGTTCCTGACCTTCGCTACCGAGTAACCAATCTGTTGCACATGATTTGCTGGAACCCATATCTCGAGGCTCCCTCACGTTCTAGTATCAGAGCGTCTGGCTATCGCTAGCATGAGGGGAGCACGTCGGTGGCAATTGAAGTTGTTTCGGCGTCGATGATGACGAGCGACGAGACCACGCACATGGCGCGGTGCGTCGGCGGGGATCTCTGGGTCGTTTCCTGGCTACCGGGTCGGACCTTGACCGGACAACAGGCAGTGACCGCCATGACCATCGCCTCCACGGTCGCCAACTCGCGCATCCCCACCACCACGGAATGGGCCATCCTCGACGACCTGGCGCTCGAGCTGGGATTGACCGCCCGCGAGGCGGTCTACATGGTGGCCAAGGAAAATCACGACTATCGCAAGACGGCCAAACCGCGGCGACGTTCGCTCGAATAAGATCTGCTGTACAGCGTGGGAAATCCGGCGACCGGGAGCGAAATGGCCCGGTCGCTTTCCTGCGCGTTCATCCCCATGCGCGGACAGGTCGGCTATCCCATTACCCTGGGAGGCAATTGACGTCCCCCGAGATCAGGAGCGCGATCGGTGTTCGAATCCCTGTCCGACCGGCTTACCGGTGCCCTCAAGGATCTGCGTGGTAAGGGGCGTCTGTCACCGGCCGACATCGACGCCACCTGCCGGGAGATCCGGCTAGCCCTGCTCGAAGCCGACGTCGCGCTGCCCGTGGTGCGCGGTTTCATCGCCCGGATCAAGGAGCGCGCCAAGGGCGCCGAGGTCTCCGCGGCGCTGAATCCGGCGCAGCAGGTCGTCAAGATCGTCAACGAGGAACTCGTCGGCATCCTCGGCGGCGAGACACGCCGGCTGACCCTGGCCAAGAACCCGCCGACCGTGGTCATGCTCGCCGGTCTGCAAGGCGCCGGTAAGACCACCCTCGCAGGCAAGCTCGCCAAATGGCTGAAGGGACAAGGACATCAGCCGTTGCTGGTGGCCTGCGACCTGCAGCGTCCCGGCGCGGTCACCCAGCTCCAGGTGGTCGGCGAGCGCGCGGGCGTGCCCGTGTTCGCGCCGCACGGCGGCACCTCCATCGGCGGCGGCGAGAACGCCCTCGGCGTCTCCGCGGCCGACCCGGTCGAGGTCGCCCGCGGCGGCATCGAAGAGGCCCGCAGCAAGCAGTACGACGTGGTCATCGTCGACACGGCCGGTCGCCTCGGCATCGACGAAGAACTGATGCGCCAGGCCGCCGGCATCCGCGACGCCGTGCAGCCGGACGAGACGCTGTTCGTGCTCGACGCGATGATCGGTCAGGACGCGGTCGCCACCGCGCAGGCCTTCCGCGACGGCGTCGGCTTCACCGGCGTCGTGCTCACCAAGCTCGACGGCGACGCCCGCGGTGGTGCGGCGCTGTCGGTGCGCGAGGTGACCGGCGCGCCGATCATGTTCGCCTCCACCGGTGAGAAGCTCGAGGACTTCGACGTCTTCCACCCGGACCGGATGGCCAGCCGCATCCTCGGCATGGGCGACGTGCTCAGCCTGATCGAGCAGGCCGAGCAGATCTACGACCAGGAACAGGCCGAGGAAGCCGCCCGCAAGATCGGCAGCGGCGAGATGACGCTCGAGGACTTCCTCGATCAGATGCTCGCCATCCGCAAGATGGGCCCGATCGGCAACCTGCTCGGCATGCTCCCCGGCGCCGGGCAGATGAAGGACGCGCTCGCCGCCGTCGACGACAAGTCGCTGGACCGGGTGCAGGCCATCATCCGCGGCATGACGCCTGCCGAGCGGGACAACCCGAAGATCATCAACGCTTCACGCCGCTTGCGCATCGCGAACGGCTCCGGCGTGCAGGTCTCCGAGGTCAACCAGCTCGTCGACCGGTTCTTCGAAGCCAAGAAGATGATGGCGATGATGGGCAGGCAGATGGGCATGCCCGGGTCCCGCCGGAGCAACAACAAAAAGGGCAAGAAGGGGAAGAAGGGTGGGCGCGGACCCACGCCGCCGAAGGTGCGCGGTGGGTTGCCCGGGATGCCCGCGGGAATGCCCGGGTTGCCGGCCGGAATGCCGGACATCTCGAATATGCCCGCCGGTTTGGACCAGTTGCCGCCGGGCCTCGAAGGTTTCGACCTGTCGAAGCTGAAGTTCCCGAAGAAGTAAGGCTTTTCGAACCCGCCCCGCACCAATCGCCGGTGCGGGGCGGCGTTCGTTCACGGCCCCGCGCACGTTCTGTCGTCTCGCGCACGGACCCGCCCGCAATTTCGTGCGCGGCAGGAAGTTCTGTACGCGGCAGTCGATTTCGTGCGCTGCGGTCAAGATACGACGCGGCGTCGAGTGGTTGGCTCGAGCCAGACGTTCACGGCGCCGCATGGGCAGCGGGTGTAGACGATCGTGCCTTCCGAGGTGCGGTGGCGCGAAACGGTGGTGCCGTGATCGGCCGCGCCGCACTGCCGGCAGCCGCGATGTGCAATGGATTCGGTCGGCGGCGTCGCGAAAGTGGTCATGTCTGGAATGGTCGCCGCAGATTATGTTCGAATCCAGCGAAAGATTTCGCACCAGATCGTGTTGAATCTATGCATGATCGACCCTCGCCTGCACACCCTGCGGATGTTGCGGGAACACGGAACGGTGACCGCCGCGGCCACCGCGCTGCACCTCACCCCCTCCACGGTGTCGCAGCAATTGCGTTTGCTCGCAAAGGATTTGGACGTGCAACTGCTCGAGCAGGTCGGCCGCCGGGTCCGCCTGACCTCCGCCGCGCACACCCTGCTCCGGCACGCCGACGAACTGTTCGCCCAAGCCGAACGGGCCAAGGCCGAACTCGCCGCCCACCGCACCGGCATCACCGGCGTGCTCCGGATCACCGCCATGCCGACGGCCCTCGTCGCGCTGGTCGCCCCCGCGGCCGCCCGGCTGCGCGACGCCAACCCGCTGCTGACGGTCGAGATGAACGAGGACGAGAGCAGACACTGCTTCGACCTGCTGCTCAGCGGCGACAGCGACATCGGCGTGCTGATCCCGGCCCCCGGCGGCCCCGCCCTCGACGACCCCCGCTTCGAACAACATCAGCTGATCGACGAGCCCCAAGACCTGCTGGTCCCGGTCGGTCACCGGCTCGCCGAATGCCGCAGCGTCACCCTGACCGAGGCCGCCGAGGAACCCTGGGTCGGCGCCCCGGCCCGGGTCGCCCACTGCCACTTACTGCTCGGCGCCTGCGCCGCCGCCGGCTTCCAGCCCCGCATCAACCACCGCGGCGTCGACTGGCTCGGCATCTCCGCCATGGTCGCCCACGGCTTCGGCGTCAGCCTCATCCCCCGCCTCGCCACCCTCCCCACCGACCACGCAGTCGTCCGCGTCCCCCTGCACGGCGACTCAGCCCCCACCCGCCGCCACATCATCTGCATCCGCCGCGGCAGCGCCGCCCAACCAGCCATCGCCGCCGGCCTAACCGCCGTGCGCGAAGTCTGCCGGGAACGCAACGACATCGTCATGGTCTCCGCCGACTAGTCCACCGCCTCCGAGTTCCCGCGCATACCGTGTTCCGCCGCGCACGAATTCGCCGACTGTCTCGTGCCCGCACGCGGATCCCGTGCGCGGCAGGTGGCGGCCTGCCGCTATGCGGGGCTGTGCCGAGGACGAAGCGACGCCACGCTCGTCGAAGCTGACCAGCCCGCGGCCACCGAGGCCTGCGCACGTTGTGTTCTGCTGCGCGCGGATTCGCTAGCTGGATTGTGCGCGGCGGGGGAGTGGGTGCGCGATGTGGTGACCTTTCTTGCTGCGTCCGAGGACGCGGCCGGTCGTGGTGGAGCGGGCCGTGTACTGCCGCGCGGTGGGTTCCTCGCGCGTGTTGTGTGTGGGTGCGCGCGAATTCGCTAGCTGGATTGTGCGCGGCCGGGAAGTTGGTGCGCGGCGTGGCGGTCGACCTGCTGCGGTGCGGGAACGCGACGGTGTCACCCCTGGTCGGAGGCGAGTCCGCTGAGGGTGAGCCGTCGGCTGTGGTTCGCGCTTGTTGTGTTCTGGTGCGCGCGGATTTGCTAGATGTTTTGGGTGCGGCGGGGGAGGCGGTGCGCGGCGTGGTGGGGGTGCCGGGCGGTGCGTGACGGTCGGGGGGATGGGCGTTAGGTTGGAGGCAGCCGACGACGTCCAGGAGGTTGCTGTGCATCTGCGAGGGGTGGTTCTCCCCGGAGAGGATGTTCGCGATGTTTGGGTGCGGGATGGGCTGGTGTCGTTCGAGCCGGTGCCGGGGGCCGAAACGCTGTGTCGCACAGGGTGGATCGTGCCGGGGCTGGTCGATGCGCACTGCCATGTCGGGATCCGGTACGGCGGGGGAGACGAGGATCGGGACGGGGCCATCGCGCAGGCCGAGACCGAGCGGGATGCGGGTGCGCTGCTGCTGCGCGACGCCGGTTCGCCGATCGACACCCGGTTCATCGATGACCATGCGGAACTGCCGCGCATCATCCGCGCGGGCCGCCACATCGCCCGCCCGCGCCGCTACATCCGCGAGCTGGGCATCGAGCTCGACGACGAGCGCGACCTGCCGGAGATCGTCGCCGAACAGGCCCGCTTCGGCGACGGCTGGGTGAAGATCGTCGGCGACTGGATCGACCGCTCCGTCGGCGACCTGCGCCCGCTCTGGAGCGACGCCATCCTCAAAGAGGCCATCGACGCCGCGCACGCCAACGGCGCCCGGGTCACCGCCCACGTCTTCGGCGAGGACGCCCTGCCCGGCCTGATCGACGCGGGCATCGACTGCCTCGAACACGGCACCGGCCTCACCGACGACACCATCGAGATGATGGTCGAACACGGCACCGCCCTGGTACCGACCCTGGTCAACATCGACACCTTCCCCGAAATCGCCGACAGCGCAGGCAAATTCCCGACCTACGCCGCGCACATGCGCGACCTGCACCGCCGCGTCCGCAGCACCGTCGCCAACGCGCACGACGCGGGCGTCCCCATCTTCGCCGGCACCGATGCGGGCGGTTCCATCCGCCACGGCCGTATCGCCGACGAGATCACCGCCCTCGGCGCCGCGGGCCTGTCCACCCACGACGCCCTGGGCGCCGCCTCCTGGAACGCCCGAACCTGGCTGGGCCGCCCCGGCATCGAACCCGGCGCCCCCGCCGATTTCGTTGTCTACCAAGAAGACCCACGCACCAATCCGGAAATCCTGAATACCCCGTACGCCGTAATCCTCCGCGGCCGCCTCTACGCCCACCGCGATCCGGTCACCGGCCACCGCTGAAGATCCGCGCCCCACGTCGGCGGTTCGCGCTAACGGTCGGGGTTCGCGCCCATACCCGGGATGCGCGCCCACGTTCGAGATCCGCACCGGCTGTGGGCCCAATTCTCGGGCGGATCCCGAATGCGGGTGCAGGTCTTGCATACGGTGGTGCGCATGGGTGAGCGCTCGGCGGGCGCGCGTATCGTCGGGCGGTATGAGCATTCGTCTCGGTTATCAGATGCCCAACTTCAGTTATGGACAGCCGGTTTCCGAGCTGTTCCCCACGGTGGTCGCGCAGGCCAGGGAGGCTGAGGCGGCGGGGTTCGACACCGTGTTCGTGATGGATCATTTCTATCAGCTGCCGGGGCTCGGTGAACCGGGCGATCCGATGCTGGAGGCATACACCGCGCTGTCCGGCATCGCCGCGTCCACCGAGCGAATTCAGTTGTCCGCGTTGGTGACCGGCAATACCTATCGCAATCCGGCGCTGACCGCGAAGACCGTCACCACGCTCGACCTGGTCAGCGCGGGCCGCGCGGTGCTGGGCATCGGCGCGGGGTGGTTCGAGCTCGAGCACCAGTCCTACGGCTTCGAATTCGGCACCTTCACCGATCGTTTCGAGCGGCTCGACGAGGCGTTGCAGATCATCCAGCCGATGCTGCGCGGCGAGCCCGTCACCTTCGACGGCAAGTGGTACCACACCGACAACGCGATCAACGAGCCTCGGCTGCGCGACGACCTGCCCATCCTGCTCGGCGGGTCGGGGGAGAAGAAGACGTTCGCGCTGGCCGCCCGCTTCGCCGACCACCTCAACATCATCTGCAACGCCTCGGAACTGCCGAAGAAGATGGCGGCGCTGCACCAGCGGTGCGCCGAGGTCGGCCGCGATCCGTCGACCCTGGAGGTCAGCTACCTGTGCTTCCTGATGGTCGACGAGGACGGCGATCAGGCGCGCAAGGAACAGCGGGATCTGCTGCGCGGCATCGGGGTCGACGTGGACGCGCTGTCCGCCGAGGAACGTGCGCAGAGCATCGCCGATCGCCAGTTCGTCGGCTCGCCCGATGAGGTAGCCGAACAGTTGCAGACCCGGGTCCTCGATCACGGTGTGCAGGGCATCATCGTCAACATGGTCACCAACGGGCATCAGCCCGGCGCGGTCGATCTCGCCGGACGTACCCTCGCGCCGCTGGTCCGATGATCGTCGAAGCCCTGAAAACTGTTGGGGCGCGAAAACTTCAACGCTCGATAGAATCGGCCTTGTGACGACGACCACATCACGGCGCGCGTCCTACGGCTTCGACGCGCCCCCCGTCATGCTCATGCTCGGTGTCCTCGCGGTCGGCTTCCTGCTCGCCGCGGTGGCAAACGCACTGGTCGGCAACATGATTCCGGCGTGGCTGACCTTGCTGGTCGGCCTGGTCATGGCCGCGCAGTTCGGGCTGTTCCTGCACGCGACCCGCCGCGGCAAGTTCCGCGCGTGGGACGCGCTGCTCGACGATCTCGGATTACGCGGGGACGAGCGGCTGCTCGATCTGGGGTGCGGCCGGGGCGCGGTGCTGCTCGCCGCGGCGAAGCGGCTGCCGGAGGGGCGCGCGGTGGGCATCGACCTGTGGCGTTCGGTGGACCAGTCGGGCAACAACATGGCCACCACCGAACGCAACGCGGTCGCCGAAAACGTCGCCGACCGAATCGAATTGCACACCGGCAACATGACCGCGCTGCCGTTCCGCAACGACGAATTCGACGTGATCGTCTCGAGTCTGGCGATTCACAACATCAAAGCGTCCGCGGGCCGGGCCGCCGCGGTGCGTGAGGCGCTGCGCGTGCTGCGTCCCGGCGGGCATCTCGTGCTGGTCGATATCGGCCGGACCGGCGAATACGAGACCACCCTCACGGCCAACGGCGCCCAAACCCTCACCGCCCGTTCGCTCGGCTGGCAGCTGTGGTGGGGCGGCCCGTGGACGAAGACCCGCGCCCTCACCGCCGCGGCCCCGTCCGGTTAGGAGTTCTGCCCGGACCGATGAATTCGGCCTACCCGTCGCGTCTTCTCCCACAGAGGTTTCCGGGTCTCGTTCGAGGAGATGCGCGGGTACTGGCCGAAGCAGAGCGACGACACCACCGGCGTCACCGAGCACCTGAACGAGTCGGCGAAATACGTCGTGTCCAGCTGGTCCACGCACTCGCCGCCACCGACCTGGTCGACGAGTACCGGCTGTTCGTCTATCCGGTGGTCGAGGGCAAGGGCCGGCGATTGTTCACCGATGCCCTGCGGATTCCGGCGCTGCGACTCGTCGAGACGCGCCCGTTCGCCTCCGGGGTGGTTCTGCTGCGTTACCGCAGTTCATAGCGCTCAAGCGAAGGCGTGCAAGATCGCGTGGACGATCCCGCGCAGCGCGCGGAACACCCCCGTGACGACAACCTCGCCCGCGATTTCCGAACCGACCTCACCCAAGGTCTCTCGAGTGGTGCTCTGCTTGCGCCGGTCACGGCGGAAGATCCCCATGCCTCGTTTATAGCCGCGCGACGCCGGTTCGCAACCGGATCGGCGACGCGATTTCAGGTGAACGCCGCCCGTCTGGCAGAATGAACAACCGTCCTTCCGGACAAGTGTCAGCCCGTCTCCGGTTACGTACCGCGCGGCGGTCACACACTCCATGCGCTAAACCGGGCTCGCAGACCGTGCGGGTCGCTGAATTGCGCCGTGACCAGACTACGAAAGAGGCAGAACAAGCATGGCTGTTCGCATCAAGCTCACCCGCTTGGGCAAGATCCGCAACCCCCAGTACCGCATCGTCGTCGCCGACGCGCGGACCCGCCGGGACGGCCGGGCCATCGAGTCCATCGGCCTGTACCACCCGAAGGAAGAGCCGTCGCTCATCGAGATCGATTCCGAGCGCGCTCAGTACTGGCTGGGTGTCGGCGCGCAGCCGACCGAGCCCGTCCAGCGTCTGCTGGAGATCACCGGTGACTGGCAGAAGTTCAAGGGTCTGCCGGGCGCCGAGGGCACGCTGAAGGTCAAGGCCGAGAAGGCGTCCAAGCTGGACCTGTTCAACGCCGCGCTGGCCGCCGCGGACAACGCCCCCACCGGCGATGCCACCACCCCGAAGAAGAAGGCCGCCAAGAAGGAAGAGGCCGCCGAGGCGCCCGCCGCTGAGGCCGCCGAGTAATGAGTGCAGTCGTCGCCGATGCGGTCGAACATCTTGTTCGCGGCATCGTCGCGAATCCCGATGACGTCCGCGTCGAGCTGATCACCGGCCGCCGCGGACGCACCGTCGAGGTGCACGTGCACCCCGACGACCTGGGCAAGGTGATCGGTCGCGGCGGTCGTACCGCGACCGCACTGCGCACCCTCGTCGCCGGCATCGGCGGCCGGGGTATCCGGGTCGACGTGGTCGACACCGACCAGTAGATGGAACTTGTCGTAGGACGGGTCGCCAAGTCGCACGGCGTGCGCGGTGAACTGGTCGTAGAGATCCGCACCGATGAGCCGGAGGCCCGGTTCGCGCCGGGCAGCACGCTGCGCGGGCGACTGGCGCGATCCACGGAAGTCCGCGATTTCACCGTGGAGTCGGCCCGAGAGCACTCGGGCCGGCTTCTGGTGTTTCTCGCCGGCGTCGCCTCCCGGGACGCGGCCGACGCCTTGCGCGGCACGCTGTTCGTGGTGGACAGCGACGACCTGCCGCCCGGCGACGACCCGGACGAGTATTACGACCACGAACTCGAGGGCCTGACCGTTCGGCTGCTCGACGAAACCGTGGTCGGCACCGTGCGCGAAGTGCTGCATTCCGCTGCGGGAGAACTGCTTTCGGTGAAAGCCGCCGACGACGGCCGGGAGATCCTGATCCCGTTCGTCACCGCCATCGTGCCCACCGTCTCGCTCGCGGACCGGCTGATCGTCATCGATCCGCCCGAAGGACTCCTCGATCCGGAATGAGGTCGCCGTGAAACTCGATGTGGTCACGATCTTTCCGGAATATCTCGAGCCGCTGCGAACCGCGTTGCTGGGCAAGGCAATCGACAAAGGTTTGATCTCCGTCGACGTGCACGATCTGCGGGGTTGGACGCACGACGTGCACAAGTCCGTCGACGACTCGCCGTACGGCGGGGGACCCGGCATGGTCATGAAGCCGACCATCTGGGGCGATGCGCTCGACGAGGTCTGCCCGGACGACGCGCTGCTCGTCGTCCCCACGCCTGCCGGTGTGCCGTTCACGCAGGAAACCGCACAGCGCTGGGCCACCGAGGATCACCTCGTGTTCGCCTGCGGGCGTTATGAAGGCATCGACCAGCGCGTCTTCGACGACGCGGCCCGGCGCGTTCGCGTCGAAGAGGTCAGCATCGGCGACTACGTCCTGATCGGTGGCGAGGCGGCCGTCCTCGTCATGACCGAAGCCGTGGTCCGCCTTCTGCCCGGTGTTTTGGGCAATCAGCAATCGCACCAAGAGGATTCGTTCTCCGACGGCCTCCTCGAAGGCCCCAGTTACACCCGGCCGGTCACCTGGCGCGAGCTCGAGGTCCCCCCGGTGCTCCTCTCCGGCGACCACGCGAAGGTCGCCGCCTGGCGTCACGAGCAATCCCTCGCCCGCACCCTCGCCCGCCGCCCCGACCTCCTCCCCGACGCGGATCGCTGACCACACGCACGCCTTTTGATTTCCCGCACCTGAGATCGCATGCGATTCTCGGTGCGAGAAATCAAAAGGCGTGCGGCTTCATGGGAGCAACCCGTGCCGGCGAGCCGCGACCACTGCCTCGTGGCGCGAGTGCGCGTCCAGCTTGGTCATAGCGTTGCGCAGGTAGCTCTTGACCGTCTCCGCGCTGAGTGAAAGACGTTGGGCGGCTTCCTGATTGGAACACCCGAGCGCGATCTGGGACAGCACGTCCAGCTCTCGACGGGACAGGTGCGGCGCATCGGGCAGGGGGTCGCCGACCATGACTCGGATAAGCCGTTCGCAGACGGTGTGCAGGCGTGTGCGAAGCAGATCGTCGCCCGCGGAACGAGCCATGCCGCGAAGCTCGGCGTGAATGTCGCGCAACTCCTCCGATACCGCGGGCACCCCCTCCGGCGTGGGCCTGGCCGCCTCGAGCAGCCGCAGCCGACGGTCCACCTCGTCCCGGATGCCGATCTCCCCGGCGAGCCGGCGACCGGCCTGCATGACCAGATCGGCGGTGCGGTCGCCGACCGGACTCGCGCTGCGGGTAGCGGCGTAGAGGACCGCGCGGGAGCGTTTGTCCACGACCACCGGCACGGCGACGATCGACCGGAGTCCCTCGCCCGAGACCGGTCCGTCGTAGTGATGGGTGATGGAAGAGGTATTGACGTAATCGGTGACCGAGGCGGGCCGCCCGGAATCGATCACGCGACCGCCCAGGCCGGAGGTGCGCAGCACGGTCAGGCCGCGTAGCCCGTTGGTCAGCGTGCCGACGAACTCCGACAGCAGCAGCGCATCGTCGTGCACTTCGCCGCCGAACGTCACCGGCACCCCGGCCGCGCTCGCCACCCAGCGGATTTCGGCGCGCAACGCATCGGCATCGCGCGGACGCAGCAGTGCGGTGTGGGTCATGGGACTCACCCCTTTTCGGGGGTAGTAGCGAACTCGGTGTGACCCACATCCTATTGGGTGAGCTGGATCACGATGAGGAGTGGCGAGATGGGTACCGACCTGAAACCCCGGGTGCGCGAACTGCTGGACATGTACGACCGCCCCGAGGCGTCCGCGGCGGAGCTGCTGTGCGACCGGCACCCGGCGGGCGCGATCGCGTTCACGATCGTCGAGCGGGACCTGTCCTCGATCGACCTCACCTACGGCGAACTGCGGGAACGGTCGACCCGATTCGCCATCGGGCTGGCCGAACTCGGGATCAAGCAGGGCGACCGGGTCGCGACCCTGATGGCGAAGTCGACCGATCTGGTGGTGGCGCTGCTCGGGATCTGGCGGCTCGGCGCGGTGCACGTTCCGCTGTTCACCGCGTTCGCGCCGCCGGCCATCGCGTTCCGGCTGGAAGCGAGCGGCACGTCGATCGTCATCGCCGACGCCGACCAGGCGCCGAAGCTGGCCGCCGGTCCCGACATGCCCGCCGACGCGCCGTGGCAGGTCATCGTCAGCGGCGATTCACCCGAGGGCACGCTGGGCATGGTGGACGTGCACGCCGACCACGCGCCGACCCCGCCGGCGGTGGCGGTCGGCGGGGACGGACTGATGGTCGAGCTGTTCACCAGCGGCACCACCGGAACCCCGAAGGGCGTGCCGATTCCGTTGCGCGCGATCGCGGCGTTCCAGGCCTATCAGGAGTTCGCGCTGGACGTCCGCCCCGACGACGTCTTCTGGAACGCGGCCGATCCCGGCTGGGCCTACGGCCTGTACTGGGCGATCATGGCCCCGCTGGGCAGCGGCATCCGCAGCATCCTGTTGCACGCGCCGTTCTCGCCGACGCTCACCTGGCAGGTGCTCGATCGGTTCGGCGTCACCAACTTCACCGCCGCCCCGACGGTGTACCGCGCGCTGCGCTCGGACCCGAACGCGCCGGCGCTGCACCACCCGCTGCGGCGCGCGTCCTCCGCCGGTGAACCGCTGACGCCCGAGGTCGTCGCCTGGTCGCTGGAGCACTTCGGCGTCGCGGTGCGCGACCACTACGGGCAGACCGAGCACGGCATGCTGATCTGCAATTCCTGGCACGAGGCGCTCGACGCCGACGTCCCGGCCGGCTCGATGGGCCGCGCGCTGCCCGGCTGGACCTGCGCGGTGCTGTCCGACAACGCGGACACGGTCGCGCCGATCGGTGAGCTCGGCCGGGTCGCCATCGATACCCAGAACAGTCCGCTGATGTGGTTCCTCGGCTACCTCGACGCCCCCGAACGCACCGCCCAGCGCTATACCCCCGATGGCCGCTGGTACATCACCGGCGACGCCGGCTCGCAGGACGAGAACGGTTGCTTCCGCTTCTCCGCTCGCGACGACGACGTGATCATCATGGCCGGTTACCGGATCGGCCCGTTCGAGGTGGAGAGCGTGCTGGTGCTACACGATCTGGTCGCCGAGGCGGCCGTGGTCGGCATGCCGGACGAACTGCGCGGCGAGGTGCTGGAGGCGTTCGTGGTGTTGCGCGACGGTTCCCGGATCGGCACCGCGTTGGAGGCCGAGTTGCAAGAGCTGGTGAAGAAGAAGTTCGCCGCGCACGCCTACCCGCGCACGGTGCACTTCGTGACCGAGCTGCCGAAGACGCCGAGCGGCAAGGTGCAGCGATTCGTGCTGCGGCAGAAGGGAAACCGGTGATGTCGGACCCGAGCTACGCGTCAGGCACCTCGGACACCCCGCTGCTGGGCGACACCATCGGCGGCAATCTCGATCGCGCCGTGGCCGCCTTCCCGGATCGGGAAGCGTTGGTGGACAAGGCTTCCGACCGGCGCTGGACCTACCGCGAACTCGGTGCCGCGATCGACGCGCTGGCCACCGGCCTGGCCGCGCGCGGCATCGGCAAGGGCGACCGGGTCGGCATCTGGGCGCCGAACTGCGCGGAGTGGTTCTTCGTGCAGTATGCGACGGCGAAGATCGGCGCGATCCTGGTCAACATCAACCCCGCGTACCGCACCAGCGAACTGGAGTACGTGCTGCGCCAGTCGGGTGTGCGGATGCTCGTCGCGGCGGCGGAGTTCAAGACGTCGAACTACGTCGCGATGATCGAGGAGGTCCGGCCGAACTGCCCGGCGCTGGAGCAGGTGCTGGTGCTGGGCACTTCGGACTGGGATGAGTTGGCGCGCACGGCGATCGACGCGGAACGCTTGGCCGGGTTCGCGGCCGAGTTGTCCATCGACGATCCGATCAACATCCAATACACCTCGGGCACAACGGGTTTCCCCAAGGGTGCCACGCTGAGCCATCACAACATCCTGAACAACGGCTTCTTCGTCGGCGAACTGTGCGGCTACTCCGAACAGGACCGGATCTGCGTGCCGGTGCCGTTCTATCACTGCTTCGGCATGGTCATGGGCAACCTGGCCGGCACGAGTCACGGTGCGGCGGTGGTGATTCCGGCGCCGGCCTTCGACCCGGCCGCGACGCTGGCCGCGGTCGAGTCCGAGCGCTGCACCTCGCTCTACGGCGTGCCGACCATGTTCATCGCGTTGCTCACCGAATTGGATTCCGCCACACCGGATCTGTCCAGCCTGCGCACCGGGATCATGGCCGGCTCGCCCTGCCCGGTCGAGGTGATGAAGCGGGTGATCGACCGGATGGGCATGCACGAGGTGTGCATCTGCTACGGCATGACCGAGACCTCGCCGGTCTCCACCCAGACCCGCCGCGACGACGGCATCGACCGGCGCACCGCCACCGTCGGCCGGGTCGGCCCGCACCTCGAGGTCAAGATCGTCGACCCCGCATCGGGTCTCACGGTGCCGCGCGGCGAGCCGGGTGAACTCTGCACCCGCGGCTACTCGGTGATGCTCGGCTACTGGAACGACCGGGCCAAGACCACCGAGGCGATCGACACCGCCCGCTGGATGCACACCGGCGACATCGGCGTGATGGACAACGACGGCTACCTGGCGATCACCGGCCGGATCAAGGACATGGTCATCCGCGGCGGCGAGAACGTCTACCCGCGCGAGATCGAGGAGTTCCTCTACACCCACCCCGACATCCTGGACGCCCAGGTGATCGGTGTGCCCGACCCGAAGTACGGCGAGGAGTTGATGGCCTGGGTACGGATGCGTGACGGCGCGACCGCGTTGGACGCCACTGCGGTTCGCGAGTTCTGTGAGGGGAAGCTCGCGCACTTCAAGATCCCGCGCTACGTGCACGTGGTGGACGATTTCCCGATGACCGTCACCGGGAAGATCCGCAAGGCCGAAATGCGCGAACTGTCCCGGGCACTCCTGGGGCTGGTCGACGAGACCTGACATCGGGTGCCCCGATTACTGGCGGCATGTGACCCGTTGGCGTCCCACCTAGGGTGGGACAAGGTCATTTCGTCGGGGATCTGGTTTATCTGGTCGCGAAAGGTCTTACATGCAAATCGGTTCGTTTTCACGTGTCGTGTCTTGTGTTATCGCCAGTGCCGCACCACTTCTCGTCTTGGCACCGGCCGCCGTCGCTCAGCCGGGCAGCCCGTACAGTTGCTCGGGTCTTTTTCTGACCAGTGATGGTTCCGCGGAAGTGGAATCGTGCATTTATGCGGAGAACGGAGTGCCGCGGGCATTCGGTGGACTCAATATCAAAAATGATTCCATCAACGAAAAGAATTGCACGATGGTCGTGACGGTCGTGGATAAAGACGCGTTGGCCAACGGGGGCACCAATGAGCAGGTCGCGACCAGCGGCCCGTTTCCGTGCTTCAACGGACGGTATCCCTCCCCGCCGTTGACGGTGGACGCGGTGTTCGCCAAGCCGGGGCATCGGTATGTCAGCTTCACCGCCGTCACCAAGAACGGTCAGACGTTCAGCCCTGTCTACAGCCCGGAACTGGTCCTGTAGTAGGCGATTCGGCACATGCGTAAGAACTACCGAACCCGGTCGAGCGTGCTCGGCCGGGTTCGGCGCGTCCGGAGGTACGGATGGCCGGACCGGTCGGACCAGCGGATGATGCGGCACGCGCGACCCGGTTCCGCCGGGTGTGGGCCCCTTGTCGGGCGGTCCCGGTAGTGTCTCCGGACGTGACGACAGCGCCCGAGACTGTAAGTGCAGAGTCCGACCCCGCCGTGCTCCCACCCGCGACGTCCTCCGGCGTCGCGAGTCAAGCCAGCGTGAACCGTCGCATCGCCGACGAGCTCGCGGTGCGGGAGAGCCAGGTGCGTGCGGCCGTCGAGCTGATCGACGGCGGCTCGACCGTGCCGTTCATCGCGCGATACCGCAAGGAGGTCACCGGCGGTCTCGACGACGCGCAGCTGCGCCTCCTGGACGAGCGTCTGCACTACCTCCGCGAACTCGACGAGCGCCGGGGCGCGATCCTCGAATCCATCCGTGGCCAGGGCAAACTCGACGACGCGCTGCACCAGCAGATCATGCTCGCCGAGACCAAGGCCCGGCTCGAGGACATCTACCTGCCGTACAAGCCGAAGCGGCGCACCAAGGCGCAGATCGCGCGCGAGGCGGGTCACGAGCCGGTCGCCGACGCCCTGATCAACGACCCGACCACCGATCCCGCGCAGTACAACGCCGAGCAGCTCGACGGCGCGCGGTCGATCCTGGTCGAACGCTTCGCCGAGGACGCCGACCTGGTCGGTGAGCTGCGCGAGCTGATGTGGAACCGCGGTCAGGTCAAGTCGACGGTGCGCCCGGGCAAGGAGGAAGCGGGCGCCAAGTTCGCCGACTACTTCGAGTTCGACGAGCCGTTCACCAAGCTGCCCTCGCACCGCATCCTCGCGCTGCTGCGCGGCGAGAAGGAAGACGTGCTGTCGCTGCATCTGGAGCCGGACACCGAAGAGCTCGAACCGGGTGAACGGTCCATCTACGAGGGCCGGATCGCGATCAAGTTCAACATCGCCGACAAGGGCCGCGCCGCCGACACCTGGCTGCTGGACACCGTGCGCTGGGCTTGGCGGACCAAACTGCAAGTGAGCCTCGGCATCGACACCAGGATGCGGCTGCGGCAGGCGGCGGAGAAGGACGCGGTCGACGTGTTCGCGGCGAACCTGCGCGACCTGCTGCTCGCCGCGCCCGCCGGTACCCGCACCACGATGGGCCTCGACCCGGGCTACCGGACCGGCGTGAAGGTGGCCGTCGTCGACGCCACCGGCAAGGCGGTCGCCACCGAGGTGATCTACCCGCACAAGCCGCAGGGCCAGACCGAGAAGTCCCTCGCGGTGCTCGGCGCGCTGGTCGCCCGGTTCGGCGTGGAACTCATCGCCATCGGCAACGGCACCGCCTCGCGCGAGACCGATGCCCTTGCCGCCGAACTGATCTCGCGCATTCCGGAGAACAAGCCGACCAAGATCGTGGTGTCCGAGGCGGGCGCCTCGGTGTACTCCGCTTCCGCGTACGCCACCCAGGAACTGCCGGACATGGACGTGTCGCTGCGCGGCGCGGTGTCCATCGCGCGCCGGCTCCAGGATCCGCTCGCCGAGCTGGTGAAGATCGATCCGAAGTCGATCGGCGTCGGCCAGTACCAGCACGACGTGTCCGAGACGCTGCTCGCCCGTTCGCTGGGCGCGGTGGTCGAGGACGCGGTGAACGCGGTCGGCGTCGACGTCAACACGGCCTCGGTGCCGCTGCTCTCGCGGGTGTCCGGCATCGCCGGCTCGGTCGCGGAAAGCATTGTGGCGCACCGCGATCAGAACGGCCCGTTCCGCAGCCGGACCGCGCTGCTGGAGGTGCCGCGGCTCGGGCCGAAGGCGTTCGAGCAGTGCGCGGGCTTCCTGCGGATCCGCGGTGGCGACGATCCGCTGGACACCTCCTCCGTGCACCCCGAGGCGTACCCGGTGGTCCGCCGGATCATGGAATCCACCGGCCGCGACATCACCGAGGTCATCGGCAACACCACCGTGCTGCGCGCGCTGCGGGCCGACGAGTTCACCGACGAACGCTTCGGCGTGCCGACCGTCACCGACATCATTACCGAACTGGAGAAGCCGGGCCGCGACCCGCGACCGGAGTTCAAGACCGCGGAATTCGCCGCAGGCGTGGAGAAGGTCGCCGACCTCGAACCCGGCATGGTGCTCGAAGGCGTCGTCACGAACGTCGCGGCGTTCGGCGCGTTCGTCGATATCGGCGTGCACCAGGACGGACTCGTGCACGTTTCGGCGATGTCGCACAACTTCGTCAAGGATCCGCGCGAGGTGGTGAACACCGGCGACGTGGTCAAGGTGAAAGTGCTCGAGGTGGACGTGGCGCGTCAGCGCATCGGTCTGTCGCTGCGCCTGGACGACGAGCCGGGGCCCGCGGTGAAGGGCGAGCGGGGCGAGAACCGCCAGCGTGGTCAAGGTGACCGCAAGGGCGGCGCGCCGGACCGGCAGAATGGTCAGGGTAAGAACCAGCAGGGCCGCAATCAAGGACAGCGCAATCAGAGTCAAGGTCAGAACCGCGGCGGCGGCAACCAGCGCCGCAACGCTCCCGCACCGAGCGGATCGATGGCGGACGCTCTGCGCCGGGCAGGTTTCGGACAGTAGGTCAGACGGAGGTTTCAGGCGGCCATGCGACGATGGCTCAGTGAGGATGTGATCGCGCAGGGCCGGCTGCCGCTGCTGTGCTTCCTTCTAGGGTTCATCGTCGGCTTCCTGTTGATCCGGCTCAGCGTCCGGATGATCCGCAAGCAGGTGCGCTGGTGGCCGGGGAACGTGCGGTCCGGTGGAGTACACATCCACCACATGGTGTTCGGGGTGATCCTCGTGCTGGTGTCCGGCGTCGGCATGGTCACCCTGTACCAGACCGCCGACGTCACCACGGCCTCCGTGCTCGCCGCGTTGTTCGGGGTCGGTGCGGCGCTGACCCTGGACGAATTCGCGCTGATCTTCTATCTGCGCGATGTGTACTGGGAAGAGCAGGGGCGGACCTCGGTGGACGCGGTGTTCGTCGCGCTCGCGGTCACCGGGTTGCTGCTGCTGGGGTTTCATCCGCTGTGGTTGCTCGACATCAACGACTTCCGTAGCGACCCGAGCATCGAAGTCCGGGTGTTCGTCGTCTTCTTCGCGGTGGTGAACCTCGCGCTCGCCGCGATCGTCATCGCCAAGGGGAAGATCTGGACCGGGTTGTTCGGGATGTTCTTCCTGCCGCTGCTGTTCGTCGGCGCGTTGCGGTTGAGTCGGCCCGGCGCGCCCTGGGCTCGCTGGCGGTATTCGGATCGGCGTCGGCTGATGTATCGAGCGATCGTCCGCGAGCGGCGCTACCGCCGCCCGGTCATCCGCGCCAAGATCTTCGTGCAGGACCTGGTCGCGGGTAAACCGGATGTCGAACACGTCCGCACCGCCACCGAGGCCGAGCTGACGCGCACCGTCGTCCCCGCCCCACCGGCACCCCACCGCCACCACCTCTCCCTGTTCCCGTCGGACCACGAACCCGAACCGGTAGCCAACACCCCGGACCGCGACTGAGCGACCCGCCGCGCGCGAGTTGTGCTGCCGCGCATCGTTCGGTGCATTGCGCGCGAATTCACCGGCAATTCCGTGCGCTGCCAGCGAAGCGGTGCGCGCCGGCCGGGAGCCCGTGCGCCAACTGGCCCGGTGAAGCGTGTCGGCGACATGTAGCGGATCACCGCACCACCACGGTCATCGACGCTCGCGCACGCATCGGGCCGCCCGCACATGAATTGTCCTGCCGCGCGCGCCGATCGGTGCACTGCGCGCGAATTCGCTAACGATTCTGCGCGCGGCGAGCGAACAAGTGCGCGGCGGCCGGGGCTCGTGTGCGTGGATCGAGTTGTCTTGCTGCGCATCGTTCGGTGCGCGGCGCGCGAATTCGCTGACGATTACGTGCGCGGCGATCGAAACGGTGCGCGGTAGGAGACAAACTAGAGCGGCTGTCGGTCCGGTGGGCGTCGGACCTTGTGTGCGAGTGGCTCGCTGCGCAGGGATTGGCTCGCTATGCGACGCGCGTGGGATCGCCCGCGATTTCGTGCGCGTTGTGGTGGGTGGCGCGCGTTAGGGGGTCGGAAGGGGGAGGGTGGCAAGGCGAGTTCGGTCGGCGAGCAAGTCGATCGCGGTGATCTTGTCGTCGGCGACGCTGAAGGCGATGACGGACATCGGGCTGCCGTCGGCCGTACTCAGCAGGCCCGCAACGCCATTGACCACGGCATGCATGACATCGTATTGGCTGGCGAACCGGTGGAATGTGTCCAGTAGTCCGGCGACGGCGGACGCACCCCGGATCACCTGGATGCCACCCACGCCCGCGTCGGCGCGCAGCACCACATCGGGGTCGAGCAGGGACAGCAGCGCGTCGAAGTCGCCGTCGCGGGCGGCGGCGAGGAACGCGGTGACGGCCCGACGCTGGCGGGGGAGGTCCGGGTCCAGCCTCGGGGTACCGCCCTGGACGCGACGGCGCGCACGGCTCGCGATCATCTTCGCGGCGCCGGGCGTCTTGCCGAGGATCGGCGCGATCTGGTCGTACGGCAGGGCGAACATGTCGTGCAGCACGAACGCGAGCCGCTCGGCCGGATTCAGCGACTCGAGCACCACCAGCAGCGCGATGCCGACCGAATCCGCGAGCAGCGCCTGCTGTTCCGGATCGGTGCCGTCGTCGAGGCGGACCACCGGGTCGGGCAGCTGCTCCTCGAACGAGTCCTCCCGGCGCGCTCGGCGCGAGCGCAACACGTCCAGGCACACCCGGCTCACGGTGGTGGTCAGCCAGCCGCCGAGATTCTTGATGCCGTCGGTATCGGTGCGGGCCAACCGCAACCACGCCTCCTGCACGGCGTCCTCGGCCTCGGCCGGCGACCCGAGCATCCGGTAGGCCACCGCGACCAGATGCGCGCGATGCGTCTCGAACCGGTCGGCCAGGTATTCGTCCACGTGGTCTCCTCCGCGTTGTCGTCCCACAGTGATGACGAATCGCGGGCGCACGATGTGACAACTCGCGGCCTGTTACCTCTTCGCCGCCCGCTCCGTCAGAGAGGCAACTACGACGGAAGGAACGAGTCATGAACACCGGTAAGAAGGACCTCGCACGGCGCGTTGCCTACCTGGGAGCCACCGGGGTCGTGCTCACCGAATCGGTGGTCGGCTCCTATTGGGATGTCGCCCGGATTCCCTATGTCCGTGAGGTTTTCGATCGGCTCGAATATCCGATGTATTTCGCGACCATGCTCGGCGTCGCCAAAGCAGCGGCGGTGGCCGCGATCGTGCTGCCCGGCCATCCGCGCGCCGAGGAATGGGCTTATGCCGGACTGACTTTCGTCTACGGCGGTGCGGCAGTATCGCATCTCGCGGCCGGTGACGAGTCGAAAGCCGCGATCGGTCCGTTGGTGTTCGCCGGGCTCAGCCTGGCGTCCTGGGGGTTGCGGCCACCCAGCGGCCGGCGTAATCCACTGGCGCTGTTGCGTCGTTCGGCAGCCTGAGACCGGGCAAGGAGGACAACCATGAACGACGTACAGGGCACTGTCGCACCGGGATTCGAAGCGGTGCGCGACGAGTTCGCCGAGGTCGTGGCCGAGGAGAACGGCGAATCCGGTTCGCAGGTGGCCGCTTTCGTGCACGGCCGACCCGTGGTCGACCTCTGGGCTGGTCCGCAGGTGACCGGCGAAACGCTGACCGGCCTGCTCTCCTCGACCAAAGGTGCGGCGACGCTGGTCGTGGCACTACTGGTGCAGGACGGAATGCTCGACCTGGACCGGCCCGTCGCGGCCTACTGGCCGGAGTTCGCCGACGCGGGCAAGGTCACGATCACCTTGCGGCAGGTACTCACCAACAAGTCCGGCGTGATCGGGGTAGACGGTGGCTTCACCCTGGCCGAACTCGCCGACGACCGGCTCATCGCGCGACGCGTCGCCGGTCAGCGCCCGTTCTTCCGGCCGGGAGTCGTGCAGGGCTACGGCGGGTTCGTCACCTTCGCCATCGTCGGCGAGGCGATTCGCCGCCTGACGGGCAGTTCGATCCAGGAGCTGTTCGAGGAACGCATCAGGGTCCCTTACGATCTGGACCTCTATCTCGGATTGCCTGCGGCACTGGAGGATCGGTATCTGGAGATCCTGCCGTGGTCGGCCACGTCGGAGATGCGAACGGCATTCGAAGCGAACTCACCTGGTCCCCATAGCATTCCGGGTATCTCGTACAATCTCAACGCCACCGGATTCACCCCGGACGATGTGCTTTCCCTGCCCAACAATGCTGATCTGCGAGCGAACGGCCCCGCCTCGATGGGCGGTGTGGGCAGCGCGCGTGGCTTGGCGACGATGTATGCGGCGGCGATGTCCGAAATCAACGGCCGTGCAGCACTATTGAAGCCCGATACGCTCGCCGTGTTCACGACCGTCCAGACTTCCGGTCGCGACTTGGTCCGCGGCGACAACGCGCCCTACCTGGTCGGGTTCGAAGCCAAGGGTCTCGGCTATCCGTTCCTCGGCGCAAATGCCTTCGGCCACACCGGCGCCGCCGGTTCCGACGGCTTCGCCGACCCGCACAGCGGCCTGGCCTACGGCTACACCCGCCGCCGAGCCGCCTTCGCCTTCAACGCGGCGGAAAACGAGAGACTGGCCTCGGTGTTGCATCGCGCCGCTCGAAACATTCAGGGCTGAAAGGCAATTCGCCGCGAGGGTGGTGCGACGGCGTCGTCCGGTGCCAGCGCAACGTGCATGCACGCGGCGATCAACGCGGTCTCGGCGATCGCACAGAGCATCGCCTGCGCCAGCGGCGCTCCGGGGTCGGCGGTCACCAGGTCGAACCACAGGTCGATGACCGCCGCACCGGCCACCGCCGACGCCACCAGTCGCGCCCGGGAGTCGTTGCGGCGCAACAACCCCGTGGTCAATCCGCACCCGGCGGCCAGGAAAAGATCCAGGCCGACCCACGCCGACGACCAGTTCCGCACGTGCGCGGTACTGGGCAACGTATTCCAGAGAATCGCGGCCCACGGCACGAGCGCGAGCGCGCCGGCCGCGATCAACCAGCGCGCCTGGTCGCGGACCGATCGGGTTCGAGAAGGGAGGAGAGCTGTCATTCGCATGACGGCCACGCTACGTCCGCAAAGATCTCTTTGCAAACATTTCTTTGCAAAGAAACGTTTGCTATCCTTCGGCCCATGGCACCGCGCAGAAGCGACGACATGACCAGCGCCGAGCGCACCGCGCTCTACCGCACGCTCGCCCACCCGCTGCGCGGCCGAATCCTCGACTACCTGGGCAAACACGGCGAAGCGAACTCGGCGACCCTGGCCGAGGTGCTCGACGAGAGCACCGGCAGCACCAGCTACCACCTGCGCAAGCTGGCCGAACTCGGCCTCATCACCGAGATCGCGGAGAAGTCGACGGGTCGCGAGCGCTGGTGGAAGTCGCTGCCGTTCGAACACACCACGCCCGATCCGGCGAGCATGGAGCCGGCCGAGTACGCGGCCGCCGAACATCTCGGCCGGCTGAAGTCCGGACGCGACATCGAGCTCTACCTGCGGGCGGTGCGCGAATGGGCGGGCCCGGACGGCTGGGCGCAGGTGCAGCGCACCGGAACCTACATGACAAAAGACCAGGTGGTAGCGTTCGTCGCGGAGTACAAGGCGTTGCTCGCCCGGTACGGCGCCGCCCGGGAGGACGCCCCCGAGGGCGCGCAACCGATGAGCGTCCGCCTCTTCGCGGTACCCGAGGCGCCGGCCTGATCCGGGGGCCGATTTTTCCGGCGACCCGCTGATCTGGCACAATACTCAGGTTGCCCTGGGCGAGTTGTGCACCAGGCGCATCCCCTTGAATCGGAGCATGAACCGGCCGAGCACGCGAAGTGCCGCCAGGGTCCTCTGTTCGCGCGAACCCATAAGGATGGAAATGAACACCCTTGACTTCGTCGACGAGAAGTCGCTGCGCAGCGACGTCCCCGACTTCCGGCCGGGCGACACCCTCAATGTGCACGTAAAGGTCATCGAAGGCTCGAAGGAGCGCATCCAGGTCTTCAAGGGCGTCGTCATCCGACGCCAGGGTGGTGGCATCCGCGAGACCTTCACGGTCCGCAAGGTGTCGTTCGGTGTCGGCGTGGAGCGCACCTTCCCGGTGCACACCCCGAACATCGACCACATCGAGGTCGTCACCCGTGGTGACGTCCGCCGCGCCAAGCTGTACTACCTGCGCGATCTGCGCGGCAAGGCCGCCAAGATCAAGGAAAAGCGCTGATCTAGCTTTTCGCACGACAGAGCGTCTGGTAGCCCGGCCGCGGAACTCAGTTCCGCTGCCGGGCTACTGTTTTCGGTGTGACAGACCACAGCGCGTCCTCGACGGAATCGGCCGACCACGGGGGAGGGCGTCGCGGCAGGTGGCGGCGGGCGAAGAAGCAGCGGCCGTTCTGGCAGGAACTGCCGATCCTCATCGTGATCGCCGCGGTCATCGCCGCGTTGATGGTCAACTTCGTGGGGCGTCCGTATCTGATTCCGTCGGAGTCGATGGAGACCACGTTGCACGGCTGTGCCGGATGCACGGGCGACCGCATCTACGTGCAGAAACTGAGCTATTACTGGGGTGATCCGCAGCCGGGCGACGTCGTCGTGTTCGTCGGGCCGCCGTCCTGGAACGACACGTTCCAGTCGACGCGTTCGCGCAACACCGTCGTCCGCGGAGTACAGAACTTCTTCTCGTTCTTCGGCATCGTGCCGCCGGACGAGAACGACTTGGTCAAGCGCGTGGTCGCGGTCGGCGGTCAGACCGTGCAGTGCTGCGACCCGCAGGGTCGAGTCCTGGTCGACGGCAAGCCGCTGGACGAGCCGTACGCCCGCTACACCCTCCCGTACAAGCCGGGCCAGCCCTTCGGCGCCGGCGGCGGTCGCGAGTTCGCGCCGGTCAAGGTACCAGAGGGTTCGCTGTGGGTGATGGGCGACAACCGCAACAACTCGCGCGACTCGCGCGCACACATCACCGACGAGCTGCACGGCACCGTCCCGGCCGACAACGTCCGGGGCAAAGCGGTGTTCAAGATCTGGCCGCCGAACCGGATCGGGCCGGTGCGATCGCAGGACCCGCAATCGAAATAGTGTGACGCCGATCGCCTGGCGTCAGCCGAGTCTCAGGGTGCCGGGCTAATCTGTTCGGCGTGGCAGACGAAAGTGGGTCGGTGTCGGTGTCCGATTCGGACGACGAGCGGGTGCGGCGCAGCAGGCGGCGCCGCGAGAAGAAGCAGCGGCCGTTCTGGCAGGAGCTGCCGATTCTCGTCGTCATCGCGGCGGTGATCGCCGCGCTGATGGTCACCTTCGTCGGACGCCCCTACGTGATTCCGTCGCAGTCGATGGAAACCACGCTGCACGGCTGCGCCGGGTGCACGGGCGACCGCATCTACGTGCAGAAACTCAGCTACTACTGGGGTGATCCCAAGCCCGGTGACGTGGTCGTGTTCGTCGGCCCGCCGTCCTGGAACACGCACTACCAGTCGATCCGTTCGGACAACGCCGTCGCCCGCGGCGTGCAGAACTTCTTCTCCTTCTTCGGCCTGGTGCCGCCCGACGAGAACGATCTGGTGAAGCGGGTGATCGCGGTCGGCGGTCAGACGGTGCAATGCTGCGACGCGCAGGGCCGGGTGCTGGTCGACGGCAAACCGCTGGACGAGCCGTACGCGCGCTACCTGCTCCCGTACGTCCCCGGTCAGCCCTACGGCCCCGGCGGCGGACGCGAGTTCAAGCCGGTCAAGGTGCCCGAGGGGCATCTGTGGGTGATGGGCGACAACCGCAACGAGTCCGCCGATTCGCGCGCCCACATCACCGATGAGCTGCAAGGCACGGTCCCGGTGGACAACGTCCGCGGCAAGGCCGTGTTCAAGATCTGGCCGCCCAGCCGGATCGGTCCGGTCCGCTCAGAGAACGCCCAAGCGAACTGATCATCAGCGGCCGCAGCATAATTGGACGGTGGGGCAGAGCCGAGTGGTACAGAGCAATGGGTGGCCGCCGCGCGTGGTGATGCGAAAGGCGGGTGGATTACGCACGCTCGAAGCGGCGTTGATCCGCAGCGGGCTCGGCCCGGTCGCCGGCGTCGACGAGGCGGGCCGCGGACCGTGCGCGGGGCCCCTGGTCGTCGCGGCCTGCCTGCTCGCGCCCAAGGCCTACGACAAGCTGGCCGGGCTCGACGACTCCAAGAAGCTCACCGAGGCGGTCCGGGAAGAGCTGTACCCGGTGATCATCCGGTTGTCGCTGGCCTGGAACGTCGTGGTGATCCCGGCCTGGGAGATCGACTCGATCGGCATCCACGTCGCCAATATCGAGGGCATGCGCCGCGCGGTCGCCGGGCTCGGCGAGACGCCGGGATACGTACTGACCGACGGCTTCCGGGTGCCCGGCATCCCCGCGCCGTCGCTGCCGGTGATCGGCGGTGACGCGGCCGCGGCCTGCATTGCCGCCGCCAGCATCCTGGCGAAGGTCACCAGGGACCGGATGATGGTCGATCTCGACGAACGGTTCCCCGGTTACGGTTTCGCCGGCCACAAGGGCTACAACACGCCCGACCACCTCGCCGCCTTGCGCCGGCTCGGGCCCAGCGACGAGCACCGCCGCTCCTGGCGCAACGTGCGCGAGGTCGAGGGCCTGCGACCGGTCTCGGCGGTGGCCGAAGCGGCGGATGCGATGCTCTCCGGCGAGGAGACCCCGATGATGTCCGATGAGTTCCAAGACGGGCGTCCGGATAGCCGAGTGGCTACCGGCGCTACCCATGCGCGATGATGTCAGCACACGACGCAGCGCGGCGAGAAGGAGGACGTCCCACCCGATGAGTGCCGAGGACCTCGAGAAGTACGAAACCGAGATGGAGCTCTCGCTGTACCGGGAGTACAAAGACATCGTCGGTCAGTTCTCGTACGTGGTGGAGACCGAGCGCCGCTTCTACCTGGCCAACTCCGTGGAGTTGCGCCCGCAGAACGCCGACGGTGAGGTGTATTTCGAGGTTCGGATGAGCGATGCCTGGGTGTGGGACATGTACCGTCCGGCCCGGTTCGTCAAGCACGTCCGCGTGATCACCTTCAAGGACGTCAACATCGAAGAGCTGGAGAAGCCGGACCTGCGCCTGCCGGAGTAGTAGCACGGTCCACCGACAGTTCGGTGGTTTCGGCTAGCTGCGTCCCCGGGTTCTCCACAGCGACCCGGTTATCCCCAGGGCCGGTATTCGCCCAGTTCGGCGGCCGAGGCCGAGGTGCGCCGCCGGGCACATTGGCCGGGTGACGGATAAAAGGGCGCTCGGCGCGCGTGGGGAAGAACTGGCGGCACAGTTCCTCGAGACAGCGGGGATCGAGATCGTCAGCAGGAACTGGCGATGCAAATACGGTGAACTGGACATGATCGTCCGGGACGCCGGGGTCACCGCGTTCGTGGAGGTCAAAACCCGGTCGGGGCTCGGGTTCGGGATACCGGCCGAGTCGGTCACCTTCATCAAACAGCAGCGGATCCGGCGGCTCTCGCTGCTGTGGCTGGCCGAGCAAGACGGTCCGTGGCGGCAGATCCGGTTCGACGTCGTCTCCGTGCTGCTGGCCCGCGGGCACGAGCCGGTCATCGATCACCTCAAGGCGGTGTTCTGATGGCCCTCGGCCGGGCGCATTCGGTCGCGGTCACCGGGGTGGACGGGCTGATGGTCGAGATCGAGGCCGACATCGGGCAGGGGTTACCCGCGGTGCACCTGGTCGGGTTGCCGGATACGGCACTGCAGGAATCGCGGAATCGGGTTCGCTCGGCGGTGGCGAACTCGGGGGAGAAGTGGCCGGACGGGCGGGTGATTCTGGCGCTCTCGCCGGCGACGTTGCCCAAGATCGGCAGCGTTTACGATCTGGCCCTGGCGATTTCGGTACTCGACGCGTCGGGTGCGGTTCCGTCCGAGCGGCTCGCGAAGACGGTGTTGCTCGGTGAACTCGCGTTGGACGGGCGGGTTCGTCGGGTGCGCGGCATCTTGCCCGCGGTGATCGCTGCCCGTAATGCGGGATGGCCTGCGGTCGTGGTGCCGGAATCGGCGCTGGCCGAGGCCGGATTGGTCGATGGGATAGATGTTTTCGGCGCGCCGAGCCTGCGCACGGTGGTGGCCTGGTTGCGTGGGGAAGGCTCGCTTCCCGAACCGACCGGGCGGATGCCGGAACCGGTGCGGTCCGGCGGTGATCTGAGTGAGGTGGTCGGGCAGGACGAGGCGCGCTGGGCGTTGGAGGTCGCCGCGGCGGGTGGGCATCATCTGCTGCTCACCGGTCCGCCCGGGATCGGGAAAACGATGTTGGCGCAACGGCTTCCGGGGCTGTTGCCGCCGCTGTCGGAGTCCGAGTCACTGGAGGTGACCGCCATCCACTCGATGGCGGGCGTGTTGTCCGGTGACCACCCGCTGATCACGATGCCCCCGTTCGTCGCGCCGCATCATTCGACGTCGGTGACCGCCATGGTCGGCGGCGGCTCGGGCACCGCACGACCGGGTGCGGTGAGCCGGGCGCATCGCGGTGTGCTGTTTCTCGACGAATGTGCGGAGATCGGCACCAAGGTGCTGGAGGCGATGCGAACTCCGTTGGAGGAGGGCGAAGTTCGCATCGCGCGCCGTGACGGCGTGGCCCGGTATCCGGCGCGATTTCAACTCGTCCTGGCGGCCAATCCGTGCCCGTGCGCGCCGGCCCGGGACGTCGACTGCATCTGCGCGCCGCTTGCCCGGCGGCGCTATCTCGGGAAACTGTCCGGGCCGCTGATGGATCGCATCGACATCTGGGTGCGGATGCACGGTCAGTCCGGGGCCGCGTTCAACACCGACAAGGCCGAAAGCAGTGCGGTGGTGCGCGATCGGGTCGCGGTGGCGCGGCAGGCGGCGGTGCGGCGCTGGCAGGAGTACGGCTGGCTGACCAATGCCGAAGTGCCGGGCCATATTCTGCGTCAGAAGTTCCGGCTGCCGCACGAGGCGATCGCGCCGGTCGAGACGGCGTTGCGGCTCGGGCGGATGTCCGCGCGCGGTGCGGACCGGGCCATCCGAGTCGCGTGGACGATCACTGATCTGCGCGGCGCGGAGTTGCCGACCGCGCAGGATGTGCTGGCGGCGTTGAACTTTCGGCAGCGAGGTGCGCAATGAGCGCGGGCGTCGACGCGGAGTCCGTGCCATCTCCTACGGACGACGGGGACATCGAGCTCCCAGTGCTATCGGCTGGAAGCTGCTCCGAGGCCTTCGATCTCGACGCCTACGAGCGACGGCTGGCGTGGGTGTATCTGTCCCGGGTGGTGGCGGGGCCGTGTGCGGCGCTCTCGGCCTTGATCGAGTCGGTGGGAGTGATCGAGGCGGCGCGCGCGGTACGCGAGTGTGAGCTGCCGCAGTCGCTTCGCGGACCGACCGAGCAGCGGCGCGGAACGGACTCGGCGGCACGGGATCTGGAGCTGATCGAGCGGATCGGTGGACGGGTGGTGACGCCCGACGATCCGGAGTGGCCCGCGTGGCGACTGCTGGGTCTCACTCAGCTCGACGCGGGTCGTGACCGGGACGGTGCGGTACCGCTGGTGCTGTGGGTGCGCGGTCCGCGGTCGCTGCTGGAATCGAGCGACCGCGCGCTCGCGGTCGTCGGCGCGCGGTGCAGCACCGGGTACGGGAACCAGGTCACCGGTGAGATCGCGAGCGATCTCGCGGCCCAGGGCTGGACGATCGTGTCCGGCGCGGCCTTCGGGATCGACGGGATGGCGCATCGCGCGGCGTTGGCCGTCGGCGGCTCCACCATCGCGGTGCTGGCCTGCGGCGTCGACCGTCCGTATCCGGCAGAGCACGATCGGCTGCTGGCCGAGATCGCCGAAACCGGGCTGGTGGTCAGCGAATACCCGCCCGGCACCACCGCGCACAAACACCAGTTCCTGGCGCGGAACCGGCTCGTCGCCGCCCTGGCCGACGGCGTGCTGGTCGTCGAGGCGGGATTGCGCAGCGGGGCGCGCAACACGGTGAAATGGGCACGGCGCCTCGGCCGTCCGGCGCTGGCCGTCCCCGGCCCGGTCACCTCGGCGGCCTCCGTCGGCTGTCACCGGATGATTCGCGAAGGCGAGGCATTGCTCGTCACGCGAGCAGCGGAGGTCATCGACGAGGCCGGGCCGCTGCGTTTGCCGCTGCCCGATTCGGCCGGCGGCCCCGAGGATTCGCTGTCCGGTGACGAAGCCCTCGTCTTCGCTGCTCTCCCGAAGATCGGTTCGCGCACGCCCCGTGAACTGGCCCAGCAGTCCGGCCTGACCCTGCACGCCGTTCGCGCGGCCCTGCCCGCCCTCGAGCTCGCGGAGTTCGTCGGCACGAACGAAGGCGGCTGGTACCGGAAACCGACCACCCGCCGCCACCCCGAGGACACCTGACCGATGCCACCCACCCCCCAAAAGAAAGCTGACACAAATGTATGGTGCAGGTACCATAACCCCCATGCTGAAAAAGACGACAGTAATGGTCGACGAAGAGGACTTGGCCCTCATCAAGGCGGCCGCCGCGCGGGAGGGCAGGCCCGAGTCCGAGATTTTCCGCGAGGCATTCCACATCGCCGCACTGCGCACAAAACGCTGGACCGACAACTGGGACATCCCGACGATCAGCTCCGGCAGGTCGCGGACAGCCGAGGAAATGAATCAGGTGGTCCACGAGGAGATCGTGCGGCGGAACAGTTGATCGTCATCGGCGACACTTCCGCCCTGGTCGCCGCCTTCGACACCGATCACTCGGAACACGAAGGCGCCCGCGCCGCACTGGCCGCAGCGTCGCTGACGGTCGTCTGCCCGCTAGTACTGCTCGAGATCGAACACATCGTGACCCGGGACTTCGACCGGCAGACGGTAGGCGTCCTCAACGATTGGCTGCTCGCCCAGGAACCGCTCGGCCGCGTCGCGGTACCGGCGCTGCCGAGCGACCACCTGCGCAAGGCGCGCAGAGTGCAAGACCGATACGCCGATCTACGACTCGACCTCACCGACGCGGTAAACGTCGTGCTGGCAGCCGAATACGAGACCGACGTGATCCTGACCCTAGACCGCAAGGATTTTCGCGCGATCCGGCCACTGACCGGTGCCGAGGCCTTCCGAGTGCTGCCCGACGACCTGTGAGCGGCGCGGTGGCTTGCCAACCGAGACAACGGTAAGGACGGTGGTGAGATGGAAGAACTGCCCGAGGACCTGGAAGCGCTGCTGGCCGAGTACAGCAGGCACCTGCGGCTCGGCCGGAACCGGTCGGCGCACACGGTGCGCGCCTACCTCGGCGACGCGCGTTCGCTGCTGGCCCACCTGTACGCCAGGTCGGCGGATTCCGCGGTGCGCGAACTGGATCTGCTGCTGCTGCGCTCCTGGCTCGCCCAGCAGTCCCAGGCCGGCGTGGCGCGGACCACGATGGCGCGGCGGGCCTCCTCGGCCCGCACCTTCACCGCCTGGCTCACCCAGACCGGACGGCTGACCGTCGATCCAGGACTGCGGCTCGGTTCCCCCAAGGCGCACCGGGTGCTACCGGCCGTGCTCGGCCGCCAGCAGGCGCTCGGCGCCATGGACGCCGCCGAATCCGGCGCCGCACAGCATGATCCGATGGCACTGCGGGACCGGTTGATCGTGGAGCTGTTGTACTCCACCGGAATTCGAGTCAGCGAGCTGTGCGGCCTCGACATCGACGATGTCGACCGCGAACGCCGAGTGGTCCGCGTGCTCGGCAAAGGCAACAAGGAACGCTCGGCCCCCTTCGGCATCCCCGCCGACGAGGCGATCGGTAACTGGCTCCAGCACGGCCGCGCCGCCTTCGCCACGGCGGACTCCGGCCGCGCCCTGCTACTCGGCCGCCGCGGCAAACGCCTCGACCAACGCCAAGCCAGAACCGTTGTGCACGAAGTGGTCTCCTCCATCCCCGGCGCCCCCGACATGGGCCCGCACGGCCTACGCCACACCGCCGCCACCCACCTCCTGGAGGGCGGCGCCGACCTCCGCGTCGTCCAAGAACTCCTCGGCCACGCCAGCATGGCCACCACCCAGCTCTACACCCACGTGTCGATCGAACGGCTCAAGAAGGTCCACGACCAGGCACATCCCCGCGCTTGAGGCAAGCAGGGGCCGCGCACGAAGCGGTCCGCCCTCGACTCGCCGCGCGTCCGATGTCTAACCCGCAAAAGGTCTCGGCGGCAACCGTCTACGGGTTCGCCCCTCCGGTGCCTGCGCGGTACTGCGGTCAGTCATGTCCCGCCTTCCGACGAACAACCAGTCGCAGCATTCCGGGCGTCGCCAGGACGAATCGTTGTTCGTCTGCGCGACAAAGGCGATCCGCAGCCTGAGCTTCGAAGCAATCGGGCCGGAACAGTGAGTTACGCCCAGTGACGCCGCCTCTCCGACCGCATGGAGAGACGACGCCTCCGTTCCCTAGCCGACCTCGACCACAGGCTCCTGCGGCTGATCAGCCGCAGGTGTCCGCCGCGCCCGAAGCAGCGTCACACCGAGCAACGCGGCCGCGACGCAGAACCCGGCGCTGATCCACGAACCCGTCGACATGGCCGCGGTGAACGCCACCTTCGCCGGCTCGGCGAACCCGAGTTGGAATGCGGCGCCGATGGATTCGCGCGCCGCCTCGGGGACATCCGCCGGCATCTGCTCGGTGAACACGCCAGCCAGCACGCTGCCCAGGATGGCGATGCTGATCGCCATGCCGACCTGCTGCAACGTGTCGTTCATCGCCGAACCGACGCCGGCATGTTCGAGCGGAATGGCGCTCATGATCGCGGCATACGCGGCCGGGCCGGCCAACCCGCCGCCGACGCCCATGACCAGCATGCTGACCAGGATCCACAGGTAACTCTCGCTGACGGCAAGAATCGCGAACGCCCCACCCATGATCAGCAGACCCGACACGATGAGCGTCTTGTTGGTGAGCTTCTTGCCCAAGGTCGCGCCGAGCCCGTTGCACACCGCGGCGGCCACGGCATAGGGGAGCAGCGCCAACCCGGCCTTCATCGGCCCATAACCGAGCACGAACTGCAGGTACTGGGTGAGCATCAGCATCACCGCGCCCATCCCGAACACCATCAGCAGCAGCGTGAGCGCAGTGCCGGTGAAGTCCCGGTTGCGGAACACCGCCAGCGGCAGCATCGGATGCGCGGACCGGCTCTCCCACACCACGAACCCGATCGCGGTCAGCACGGCCAGCGCGATCATGCCGATGTTCCACTCGCGCTCGATGATCACGTAGACCGTGGAGACGAGCGCGACGATGGACAACAGCACGCCGACCAGGTCGACCGGCCGCTGCTCGCCGGTGGTTTCCGGCATCAGCACCAGTGCCGCGACGATGGCGAGCGCCGCGACCGGGATGTTCAGCAGGAACACTGATCCCCACCAATAGTGCTGCAGCAGTAGACCACCCAGCGTCGGCCCGGCGACGATGCCCACCATCGAGACGGTGGACCAGGCGGCCATCGCCTTGCGCCGTTCGTCCTCGGCGAAGGTGGTCATCAGGATGGAGATGGTCGAGGGCATCAGCAGCGAACCGCCGACGCCCATCAGCACCCGCGCGGCGACGACGTGCCACGGCTCGGTGGCCAGCACCGCGGCCAGCGAGGCCACGCCGAACACGGCCAGGCCGTAGATCAGCATCCGCCGCCTGCCGAATCGGTCGGACAGGCTGCCCGCGGTGAGCAGCAGTCCGGCGAAGACCAGCACGTAGCCGTCCAGGATCCACTGCACGTCCGACGGCGTGGCCCCGAGCTCACGAATCAGCGACGGGATAGCGAGGTTGAGCACAGTGCTGTCGAGCATCAGCACCAGCAAGGACAGGCAAAGGACCCCCAGAATCCACCAGCGGCGAGGGTCTCGTACAACGTTCGATTCCACTCGAACAGCGTACGATGAACTCGCACAGTGTGCGAACCAATATAAGATTGGCCCGTGACCAAGCAGTTCGACTCGGTATGGCTCCGCGAACCCCGGCAACCGAAGGCGTCGGGGTTACGCCTGGACCACATCGTCGGCGCGGCCGTCGATCTCCTCGACGCCGAGGGGCTCGATGCGCTGAGCATGCGCAAGATCGGCGCCAAGCTCGACGCGGGCGCCACCAGCCTCTACTGGTATGTCGCCAACAAGGACGAGCTACTGGAATTGGTGCTCGACGAGTTCTGGGGCATGGTCGAGGTCCCGGAGTCGGACGACGCGTCCTGGCGGGAAGTGCTGACGACGTTCGCCTACAACTTCCGCGACACGCTGCGCGCGCACGGTTGGAGCGCCTCGCTGATCGGTCAATTGCCCAGCATGGGGCCGAATGCGTTGCGGCTCACCGATCGGCTGCGCCGCGCCTACATCTGCGCGGGCTTCCGTGGCATCGATATCTATCTCGCCAGCGGCACGGTGATGTCCTACGTGCTCGGGATCGTGACCCCGGAGATCGCGTGGGCCAAGACGTATGGCGATGTCGATATCAACCGGGAGTCCATCGTGCAGATGATGGAAGAGGTGGCCGGGGACTATCCGGACATGTTGTCGGACTATCGGGCGCTCTCGCCGGTCACCCCCGACGCGGCGCGGGCGATGGCGTTCGATTTCGGCTTGCTGTGCCTGCTGGACGGTCTGGAGCACCGGCTGCCCGAGGGGGCGGGGGAACGATCGGAGGATAGGGACGCCGACGCCGACCTGTCTTGATAAACTGAAACGAGTTCTAGTTTGTCGACGGAGCATGCATGGCCCGGAGACGTGGTGTACCTCAACGATTCCGGCGTGGGTGCACGGGAAGGCGTTCGCGTGAGCACCCACACCGTCCTCGGCCAGGAAGTTCGCATGCCGGTTCGCATCCGGCTCGCGCACGCGTTCATGGCGAGCTATCTGGTTCCCGCCGGTGCCGCGCAGGAACTCATCGACTACTCCGGACTACATGTTCTGCGACTTCCGGGCGGCCGCGCGATGTGTTCGCTCGTTTTCGTCGAGTACGTCGACGGTGATCTCGGCCCGTACAACGAGTTCGGCGTCTCGTTCATGGTCCGGCACCACACCGCCGACCCGGCCGTTCGTTTCGGCGACCTCCGTGCCTTGGCGACGAACCGGGCCGGAGTCTTCATCCATCGCCTGCCGGTGGACGGCGACTTCACCCTCGCCGCCGGTCGCGGAATCTGGGGATTCCCCAAGGAACTTGCCGATTTCACCGTGCGCCACGACGCCGGACCGCGCCACGGCGCGCTGCGTCAGGACGGCAAGCTCATCGTCGATCTGACTGTTCAACAGGGCATTTCCACACCGCAACGCCGAAACACCGCCTCCTCGTTCGACGCCTACTCGCACATCGACGGCGTCACCCGATGCACGCCATGGCGAATGGAACCATCCGGCATGCGGGCCCGCCCCGGCGGCGCCACCCTCGCCCTCGGCGAGCACCCCATCGCCGACGAACTGCGCTCGCTGCGCCTCCCGCGCCGCGCCGTCATGACCTCCACCATCTCCCGTCTGACGATGACCTTCGAAGACGCAATCACCGTGTAGTTACAGCTACAACCAGCGGGAACACCTCCTCGAGTAACCGCATGATCACGGCCCGCGCGGTTCGTGGACGCCCCCAGGATGGCCGGTTAGGGTGACGTAGCGGGCTGTTTGCTCGCGACACGAAGCCGACCTGTATGGGAGAGGTGCCCGTGAATTCCGACGACCAGCGCCGGCAGCTGGATCCAGGCGACGGCCTGGCGGAATCACGCGGTGTGGTCGCGGAGATGTGGGGGAAGTTCCGTGCGATGCACGGACCGCAGCACCTGCTCGATGGAGCCGCTCCCGCGATCGGCTTTCTGATCGCCTATTCCGTGGCCGGCGCCGAGGTCGGTGTCTTCGTCGCGATCCTGATCGCCGTCGCGCTGGGCGCGGTGCGGCTGATACGCGGCGATTCGGTGCGGGTGGTGGCGGGCGCGGTGCTGGTGATCCTGGTGTTCTCGCTGTTCGTCGAGATCACCGGCGAGGGGCGCGGTTTCTATCTGCCGGAAGTAGCGTTGAGCGTCGTGATGACCGTGCTGTTCGGTGCGACACTGCTCACCGGCAAGCCGCTGAGCTACACCGTGACCCGCAAGATCCGGCTCGAGCCTGCCGAGCCCGCCGACCGCGCGGCCCGGCTGCGGCTGCATCGCCGAATCACCCTCGCTTGGTTCGTGTTCTGGGCGGCGCACGTGGCGGTGATGGTTCCGCTCTATCTGGCCGACAAGGTCGTCCTGCTCGGCACCTTCGCCCTGGTCTTCGGCAAGCCCGCGCTGGTCGTCCTGCTCGCGCTGACCTGGCTGTGGGTGCGCGAGAAATCCACCGCCCGAGCCGGGGCGGCATGACGCTGCCGAGCCCCGACGCCGAGTCGGAGGACGGGGAAGAAGAGGTCGACTACCGGTTCACGCTGGCCAATGAGCGCACGTTCCTCGCGTGGATGCGTACGTCGCTCGGCCTGCTCGCCGGTGGTGTCGCGGTGCACACGTTGGTGCAGCCGTTCCGGATGGGCGGCGTTCGGCGGGTGCTCGCGCTGAGTTGTCTCGTGCTCGCGGTGGTCATCGCGGTTGGTGCGTACGCGCATTGGCGGCGGGTGGGGGTGGCGATGCGGCAGGGGCGGCCGCTGCCCGACACCGTGCTGGTGCCGATCCTGTCCGCGGGCATCGCCGTCGTTTCGGTGCTGGCCGGTGTCGCGGTGTTGCTGCGATGAGCCGCGCCGGGCTCGCCGCGGAGCGCACCGCCCTGGCGTGGCGGCGCACGGCGGTCGCCTCGATGATCACCGGCGCACTGTTCCTGAACCATGCCGTGACCAGCGGGTGGCGTCCCGCGTTGATCGCGCCGATCGGCGCGGCGATCGCCATGGCGGCGCTGGCCGGCCTGAGTTACCTGCGCAACCGCAGCCTGCGCGAGGGCCGCCACGGCCACGGCGGATTCGTCGTCGGCGCGGCGGCTGTGGTGGTGGTGGCCGTCGCGAGTCTCGCGGCCGTTATCGAGCTCACCGATCCGTGGCCCTAGATCCCCACCGGCACAGCAACTTTGCACCGACTCCTAGGAGGATGACATGAGCGAACGATCAGTGCATGCCGGAGTCGAGCGCCAGCGCGGCGCGGGCATGAGCACAGCGACCGAGCCGAGCGATTTCATCGTCGCGGAGCAGCAGCGTTCCGCCGCCGCGCTGCCGTTCGCCGACACTGCCGATCTCGCGGACGCCGAGCGCGGGTTCATCGCCGCGCTGGAGCCCGGTGTGGTGACCGCCGCCGACGGAACCGTGGTGTGGGACAACGACTCCTACGACTTTCTGCGCGAATCCTGTCCCGCCTCGGTCAATCCCAGTCTGTGGCGGCAGGCCGGGCTGGTCACCAAGCAGGGGCTGTTCGAGGTCACCGAGGGGATCTATCAGATTCGCGGGCTCGACCTGTCCAACATGACGCTGGTCGAGGGCAAAACCGGTGTGCTGGTGATCGATCCGCTGATTTCCGCGGAGACCGCCGCCGCCGGGCTCGCGCTGTATCGGGCGCATCGCGGGGATCGTCCGGTGATCGGGCTCATCTATACCCATTCGCACGTCGACCATTTCGGTGGCGCGATGGGGGTGACCACCACCGAAGACGTTGCGGCAGGACGTTGTCCGGTGATCGCACCGGCCGGGTTCCTGGAACACGCTGTGGCCGAGAACGTGTACGCGGGCACCGCGATGTCGCGCCGGGCCGGGTACATGTACGGCGCCGTGCTGCCGCGCGGGCCGCTCGGCGCGGTGGGTGCGGGGCTAGGCCAGACCACCTCGGTCGGCACCGTGACTCTGATTCCGCCGACGGTCGACATCACCGAGACCGGGCAGGAGGAGACGGTCGACGGGATCCGGATCGTCTTCCAGGTCACCCCCGGCACTGAGGCACCCGCCGAGATGAACTTCTACTTCCCGGACCACCGCGCCCTGTGTATGGCCGAGAACGCCACGCACACACTGCACAACCTGCTCACCCTGCGCGGAGCACTGGTGCGCGATCCGCACGTCTGGGCGAAGTACCTGACCGAGGCGATCAACCTGTACGCGCGCCGGTCCGATGTGGTGTTCGCCTCCCACCACTGGCCCACCTGGGGGACCGACCGGCTGGTGGAATTCCTTGCGCTGCAACGTGACCTATACGGATACCTGAACGATCAGACCTTGCGCCTGCTGAACCAGGGCTACGTCGGCGCGGAGATCGCCGAGATGATCACCCTGCCGTCGGCCGTCGAGGGTAGCTGGCACACGCACGGGTATTACGGGTCGGTCAGCCACAACGTCAAGGCTATCTATCAGCGGTACATGGGCTGGTTCGACGGCAATCCGGCGCACCTGTGGGAGCATCCGCCGGTCGAATCCGCCATGCGGCATGTGGAGTTCATGGGCGGCGCCGAGGAAGTGCTGCGCAAGGCGCGCAAGTCCTACGACGCGGGCGACTACCGGTGGGTGGCCCAGGTACTCAACTACGTGATCTACGCCGATCCCACCAACGACGCGGCGAAAGCGTTGCAGGCCAGCACATTCGAGCAACTCGGCTACGGCGCGGAGAACGCCACCTGGCGCAACTTCTATCTCAGCGGCGCCTACGAACTGCGCTACGGCTCGTTCGGTACGCCGACCAAGGCCAACGCGCCCACCATGCTGGCCGCGCTGACCGTGGAGCAGGTCTTCGATGCCATGGCGTTGCGCGTCGACGGTCCGAAGGCGTGGAATCAGCGGGTCGTCGCGGATTGGCAGATCAGCGACGAGGATCGCGTGCACCGCCTCGAACTGCGCAACGGACGGCTGACCCACTACGACCGGCCGGACGGGGTGCCGCTGCCGGAACCGGACGCGGTCTTCACGCTGAGCAAGGCGACGCTCATGCGGGTGCTGCTGGCGGGTGAGGATTTCGGGGTCGCGGCCGCCGCGGGCGACATCCTGATCGACGGCGACGTCACCAAGCTGGCCGAGCTCGTCGGCGTATTCGATTCGCCGGACCCGGATTTCACCATCGTCACGCCGCGCGGAACGCTCGGATAGTCCGCCGCCCGACGAAAACTGTTCGACTCCGAAACCGACCCTCCCTACGGTGGTGCACATGTCAACCGAACCCTCGACCGATCGGCTACCCCTGCGCGAGCGCATGCGCGCCGCGCTGACCGTTGCGATGAAGTCCCGCGACCGGCAGGCGATCACGGCCCTGCGGTCCACCTTGGGCGCCGTCGACAACGCGGAGGCGGTCGACGTCGGTGAGCAGCGGGCGGGTGCGGTGGAGAGCAGCGCGGTCGGCCTCGGGGTCGCCGAGGTCGCGCGCCGCGAGCTGACCGAGGGCGACATCGAACAGATCGTGCGCGCCGAAATCGCCGAACGCCACACCGTCGCCGACGAGTACGACGGGCACGGGCGCACGGAACATGCCGAGGACTTGCGCGCGCAGGCCAAGGCGCTGACCGACCTGCTCTAGGTCGAAGGAAGTAGCGATCCGACGGTGTCCGTCGAGTGCCGTATCCGCTTGACGGACACCGCTATTCAGAACGCCCGATTTACACCGACGTGGGCAGCGTCTTGATGTACCGCCCGGCGATGAATCGCTGGATGACGCGCACCACCGGCCCGCCGAGCTTGGTGTACCAGGTCCCGGGCCGCGAGAACGCGGTCACGAGGCCGTACACCGACTCGTCGGCCGGGTCGTACTCGACCGCGAACAGTTCCTCACCGATCTCCGGATGCCCCGGCAATGTCCCGTAGGCGAACCCGCGCTGGTTCGGCGCGGCGAGCACGTACACCACTCGGCACGGCGCGATGATCGCCAACGGCCCGACTCCGAGCCGCACCGTCAAACGCGTACCGGGCTCGGCCTGCACGGTCGACGCATCGTGAAAGATCCCGGTGCCCTTCTGCATCCGATAGTCCAGAATCGCCGCCCCGGCATGCTCGAACAACGCCCGCCCATGCCCGATCCGGCGGCGAAGCCGAAACCGGTGATACCCCTCCGGCAATTCACTGGTCGTCGCCCCGACTTCCGAATACGTGAACGGCGGATCGCCCGGCGCTTGCTCCATCTCCCGATCTTCACCCGCGCCCGGCGCCATTGGGAAGCAATCCGCAGCGTCTGTTTCGACACTCCGCGCGCCGCGCGCGGACCGCCACTCGTCTCGGCGTGATCCGTGTCGAGGCGGCGCGCAGCGCCGGTGAACAGCGAAGAGCCGCAGGCGACTCAGGGCGGTGCGACCGGCTTCAGCCGTAGCGGAGCAAGGTGCAGTAACCGCAACGGATCCAGGTACTCCCGGCGTCGCCGGCCACCGCCCTCGCTCCGCAGTCCCCAGTGCAGGCACGTCCCGCAACCCTCGTGCCCGGCTTCCAGCGTGCCGATCCTGGTGCCCCGCGCGACCCGCCGCCCGACCGAAACCTCGGCGTGCACCGGCTCGTAGGTCGTCCGCAGCCCACCCGGATGATCGATCGACACCACCTGCTTGTCGGCCACCGTCCCCGCGAACACCACGATCCCGTCTCCGGCTGCCAGCACCGCCTGCCCGGACGTGCCGGCCAGATCGACCCCCCGATGCCCCGGCAGCCAATCCTGCGCGGGCTTGTCGAACCGTCGCACCACCGTCGGCCGCGGCTGCAACGGCCAGCCGAAGTCGCCGGCGGGCGCGGCCATCGCTACTGGTTCCGAACCGGTCAGCACCAGTGCGAATCCGACGAGAACGGCCCAGAGATTCGAACGTGCGCCGAGCATCACAAGGCATCACCGGATCGCCACCGACGGCAACGCCAGCGGAGCCGGCGAAACGAGCCCGCAGAACTCGGAATCGCTCGGCGACATGAAAAACGGTGCGGGACCGACATATTCACAGAACTCGGGATCGAGCGGAGAAACTCCGGCTGGCACCCGCAACGGCGCCGGACGCACCAACCCGCAGAACGAACCCGTGCACGCCCCGAGCACGGGTTCGCTCCGCAGCCCGCCGATCGAACCCGCGGGCTCCGGCCCCACCGCCGATTGCGCATCCGCCGCGACCGGCGGCGCCGTCAACACGGCAAGCGCGAAGAAAAGCGGTATGACCAGCGTCATCATCGATGAAATCGGATTCGAAGGCATGCCATGAAGCCTCATCCGCCCGGCCCGCCCGCGGAACCCCCACCACCCCGATTGTGGACAACTTTCTCGACTGTGGACATCCCTCGTTCCACCTGCCGCAACCACCCTCGCGTACCCCCTGACAGGCCGATTTAGAAGCTGAGCCCCCTACCCCGTAGACTGATCGAGCGGTCTGTGCGTGCATGGACCGACTTCGCGCGCCACCCCGTGCTTGTTCGCAACGGCGCTGTTCGAATCGAGTTCATCGTTTTTCGGTTCGCGGCAGAGCCTGTGCGGAGCAGGGAGTCGTCGGCTGGTCCCCACCCTCGCGGTCGGGTCCGACGATTCGGAGGCGCCAGGGCAACGAGTCACCGATTCGTTGCGTCAACCGGCAAATGAAAGAGAGATACGGGAGCTATGGCTGTCGTAACAATGAAGCAGCTGCTTGACAGCGGCGCGCACTTCGGGCACCAGACACGGCGCTGGAACCCGAAGATGAAGCGGTTCATCTTCACCGACCGCAACGGCATCTACATCATCGACCTGCAGCAGACGCTGACCTACATCGACAAGGCCTACGAGTTCGTCAAGGAGACTGTCGCCCACGGTGGCACCGTTCTCTTCGTCGGCACCAAGAAGCAGGCCCAGGAGTCGATCGCGGCCGAGGCGACTCGCGTCGGGATGCCCTACGTCAACCAGCGCTGGCTGGGTGGCATGCTCACCAACTTCTCCACCGTGCACAAGCGCCTGCAGCGCCTCAAGGAGCTCGAGGCCATGGAGCAGACCGGTGGCTTCGAGGGTCGCACCAAGAAGGAAATCCTCATGCTCACGCGTGAGATGAACAAGCTGGACCGCACCCTCGGCGGTATCCGCGACATGGCCAAGGTGCCCTCGGCCATCTGGGTCGTCGACACCAACAAGGAGCACATCGCCGTCGGCGAGGCGCGCAAGCTGAACATCCCGGTCATCGCGATCCTGGATACCAACTGCGACCCCGACCTGGTCGACTACCCGATCCCGGGTAACGACGACGCGATCCGTTCCGCCGCGCTGCTGACCAAGGTCGTCGCCTCCGCGGTGGCCGAGGGTGTGCAGGCGCGGGCCGGCCTGTCCTCCGGTGACGACAAGCCGGAAGCCGGCGCGGGCGAGCCGCTGGCCGAGTGGGAGCAGGAGCTGCTCGCTTCGGCCGCACCCGCCGCCGACGCCCCGGCCGAGACCCCGGCTGAAGCCCCCGTCGAGGCTGCCGCCGAGGCCGCTCCGGTGGAGACCCCGGCCGAGGCCTGAGTCTCGTAACTCGCTGTTCCAGCGGTGATCACCAACGCGTGCGATGGTGATCACCGCTGCCCAGTACTCAAGCACTTTCTCCGAAGGAGGCTCGCCACCGATGGCGAACTACACCGCCGCCGACGTGAAGCGGCTCCGGGAGCTCACCGGCTCCGGGATGATGGACTGTAAGAACGCGCTGGCCGAGACCGACGGCGATTTCGAGAAGGCCGTCGAGATCCTGCGCATCAAGGGCGCCAAGGACGTCGGCAAGCGTGCCGAGCGCACCACCGCCGAGGGCCTGGTCACCGCCAAGGGCGGCGTCATGGTCGAGATCAACTCCGAGACCGACTTCGTCGCGAAGAACGCGGAGTTCCAGGCGCTGGCCGACCAGATCGTGGCTGCCGCCGCGGCTGCCAAGCCCGCCGACCTGGACGCGCTCAAGGCCATCGACCTCGGCGGCCAGACCGCCGACGAGGCCGTGCAGGCGCTCGCCGCGAAGATCGGCGAGAAGCTCGAGCTGCGTCGCGTCATCTCGCTCGACGGCCCGGTCGCCACCTACCTGCACAAGCGTGCCTCGGATCTGCCGCCGGCTGTCGGCGTGCTGATCGAGTACCAGGGCGAGGGTGACGCGGCGGCCGACGCCGCGCGTGCCGCCGCCATGCAGGTTGCCGCGCTCAAGGCGAAGTACGTGACCCGCGACGAGGTTCCGGCCGACATCGTGGAGAACGAGCGCCGCATCGCCGAGCAGACCGCGCGCGAAGAGGGCAAGCCCGAAGCCGCGCTGCCGAAGATCACCGAGGGCCGGGTCAACGGCTTCTTCAAGGACGTCGTGCTGCTCGAGCAGTCGTCGGTCACTGATTCGAAGAAGACCGTCAAGGCCCTGCTGGACGAGGCCGGGGTCACCGTGACCCGCTTCGCCCGCTTCGAGGTCGGCGCCAACTGATCGCGCCCCGCGAGCGCTCCGGCCGAGGCCGGTGCGCACCCGCGGGACCGGGTCTAGCCGCACTCACAGCACCATAGCGAGCAGACCCCCTGTCGACCGATTTGCCGGTTGACGGGGGGTCTTCTTATGCCGCAGAACACGCATAGGGCAGGATAGGGGCCGCTCCGTGTTGAGGAGCCTTTCCGAGCTGCCGAATTCTGTGACGCACTTGCCTGCCGAGAACAACGTTGACCGCCGAAGGAGAAGAACACCCATGACGGACCCGGGGATCGATCGCCCAGGATATCGCCGGGTGCTTCTCAAGCTAGGTGGCGAGATGTTCGGCGGCGGCCGTGTCGGGCTCGACCCCGACGTGGTGGAGACGGTCGCCGAGCAGATCGCCGAGGTCGTCGCGACCGGCGTGCAGGTGGCCGTGGTGATCGGCGGCGGCAACTTCTTCCGCGGCGCCGAGCTGGAGGAGCGCGGCATGGAACGCGCCCGCTCGGACTACATGGGCATGCTCGGCACCGTGATGAACAGCCTTGCGCTGCAAGACTTTTTGCAGAAGCAGGGGATCGAGACCCGGGTGCAGACCGCGATCACCATGGGTCAGGTCGCCGAGCCGTACCTGCCGCTGCGCGCCAAGCGTCACCTGGAGAAGGGCCGCGTGGTCATCTTCGGGGCCGGCATGGGCATGCCCTACTTCTCCACCGACACCACGGCCGCCCAGCGCGCCCTGGAGATCGGCGCCGAGGTGGTGCTGATGGCCAAGGCGGTCGACGGCGTGTTCACCGCCGATCCCAAGGTCGACGAAGACGCCACCATGTACTCCGAGATCACCCACAAAGAGGTCATCGAGAAGGGGCTCAAGGTCGCCGACGCGACGGCCTTCAGCCTCTGTATGGACAACCAGATGCCGATGCTGGTGTTCAATTTGTTGACCAAGGGCAATATCGCCCGAGCGGTCGCCGGTGAGAAGATCGGCACATTGGTTCGGTCCTGACCCCGCGACCCGCGGATCATGACGATGACGACGCTGTGGAGGAAACGGTCGTGATTGAAGAAGCGCTCTTCGACGCCGAGGAGAAGATGGAAAAGGCTGTCACGGTAGCGAAGGACGATCTCGCGGGCATCCGCACCGGACGCGCCAACCCGGGGATGTTCACTCGGATCGTCGTGGACTACTACGGCTCGCTGACCCCCATTACCCAGATGTCCAGCATCACGGTGCCGGAGCCGCGCATGGTCGTGATCAAGCCGTACGAGCAGGCGCAGCTCGGCGCGATCGAAACCGCGATCCGCAACTCCGATCTCGGCGTCAACCCCACCAACAACGGTGACATCATTCGCATTTCGGTGCCGCAGCTGACCGAGGAGCGTCGCCGCGAGCTGGCCAAGCAGGCCAAGGGCAAGGGGGAGGACGCCAAGGTGTCGATCCGCAATGTCCGCCGCAAAGCCATGGACGAACTCTCGCGCATCCAGAAGGATGGAGAGGCGGGTGAGGACGAGGTCGGGCGTGCCGAGAAGGACCTCGACAAGACCACCGCCAGATATGTCGGCCAGATCGACGAACTGGTCAAACACAAAGAAGCTGAACTGCTCGAGGTCTGACGCCGCCGGCGGCGCGCCGCCGATCGACGCAGCAGGCCCGCCCGGGCGGGGGACGAACGGAACGACGAGTTGAGCGACGGGACAATCGTGGCCGAGAACGCCGCCGCGACCGGTGCGGCTGAGGAGCCGAGGCCGGTGAACGGCACAGCTGATACGAGGCAGGAGCACGTGCGCGATGCGGGAGCATCGGGTCACGAGCCGTTAGCCTCGGCTGCGGCGTCCGTGCACGACGCTCCGGCCGCCGACGGTGCCGCGTGGGCGTCGGCCGCGACCGCGCAGACGGTTCCGGCCGTCTCGGCGGCCGAGCACGACCCGGAGGCGCACGGTCCGAACGCGGTGCTCGCCGCGACCCCGCCGACCGGTTCGCGTGCGGGACGGAACCTGCCCGCTGCGCTCGCCGTCGGGTTCGGGCTCGGGTTGTCCCTGATCGCGATTCTGCTGTTCGTGCCGAAGGTGTTCATCGGTGTTGTCGGCGTCGCGGTGGGCGTCGCCACCTGGGAGGTCGCCAAGCGGCTTCGCGAGGCCGACGTCCTGGTGCCCCGGATTCCGCTCATTGTCGGTGGTCAGGCCGTGTTCTGGCTCGGCTGGCCGTACGGCGCGAGCGGTGTCGCGGGCGCGTTCGCCGCGACCGCGCTGACCTGCATGGTGTGGCGGCTCTTCGACCACGGGCTGCAAACCGCGCCGCGAAACTTCCTGCGCGACACCGCCATTGCCATCTTCACCCTGGCCTGGATCCCGCTGCTCGCCTCGTTCGCGACGCTGCTGCTGCTCGAACCCGACGGCAACCTGCGGGTGCTGACCTTCATGATCCTGGTCGTCTGCTCCGACGTCGGCGGTTATGTCGCCGGGGTGTTGTTCGGCAGGCATCCGATGGTGCCGTCGATCAGCCCGAAGAAGTCCTGGGAGGGTTTCGGCGGCTCGCTCGTCTTCAGCGTCATCGGCGGCCTGCTCACCGTCACTTTGCTGCTCGACGCCAACTCGATGATCGGCGTCGTCCTCGGCGTCGGCCTCGTCCTCGTCGCCACCTGCGGCGACCTGATCGAATCCCAGATCAAGCGCGAACTCGGCATCAAGGACATGGGCACCCTGCTCCCCGGCCACGGCGGCATCATGGACCGCCTCGACTCCATGCTCCCCTCCGCCTTCGTCTCCTGGCTGGTCCTCTCCACCCTCCTCTGACCAGCCCACACCCCGGCTACTCGGCGCGAATTCGGACCTCGCTACGCCTACTTCTTCGCGGCGCGGCGCAGTTGGAGGATGCGGACGCCGCCGACGAGGGCCATTACCAGTGCGCCGCCGATCACCGACAGCAGGACTGCGACGCCGAGGGGCAGGGAGAAGTGCCAGAAGAAGAGGCCGACCTGGACCTGGTCGAGGTTCTGCAGGATGAAGACCAGCAGGACGATCAGGATCAGTGCGCCCGCGATCAGCCCGACCCAGGTGTTGCCGGCCCGGGAGGACAGTGACTGGCGATGCTTGGCGGCGGGGGCGGCAGGCGGGGCGGTGGCGGCGGGCGGGTTGGTCGCCGGGGGAGTCTTGGTCATCGGCTCGTCCGGGAAGGCTGGATCGGGATCCGACAGGTGGTCAGCATTGGTGGACATATCCCGATCATTGCCCACTGCTATGGCAGTTACACGTATTTCCTTGCAACGAACTGGTCATGTCGGGCCCCCGGAGCACGGGCGGGTGTGCGGCACATTCGCCCAGATGGGAGAATGGCGGAACTATGACCGTCTCCCTGCCCCTCGTTTTCGATGCTCCGCGCCGTGGCATGCCGCCCCGGCACCTCGCCGACCTCGACGCCGAGGGCAGGCGGGCGGCCGTCGAGGAGCTGGGACTGCCCAAGTTCCGCGCCGACCAAATCGCCCGCCAGTACTACGGCAGGCTGCAGGCCGACCCGGAACTGATGACGGATCTGCCCGCGCCGGTGCGCGAAAAGATCGGCGAGGCGCTGTTCCCGCCGCTCATGTCGGTGGTCAAGCACGTCGCGTGCGATGCGGGCGAGACGCGGAAGACGTTGTGGCGTGCGGGTGACGGCACCCTGCTGGAGAGCGTGCTCATGCGCTACCCGGACCGCGCTACCCTCTGCATCTCCAGCCAGGCGGGTTGCGGGATGGCGTGCCCGTTCTGTGCGACCGGCCAGGGTGGGTTGAACCGTAACCTGTCTACCGCTGAGATCGTTGATCAGGTGCGCGCCGCGGCGGCTGCGATGCGCGATGGTGAGGTCGCCGGCGGCCCCGGCCGACTGTCCAACATCGTCTTCATGGGCATGGGTGAACCCCTGGCCAACTACAAGCGGGTGGTCGCCGCGGTTCGCCGCATCACCTCCCCGTCGCCGGACGGTTTCGGTATCTCCCAGCGCAACGTCGTCGTCTCCACCGTCGGCTTGGCTCCTGCGATCCGCAAACTGGCCGACGAAGACCTCTCCGTCACCCTCGCCGTCTCCCTGCACACCCCCGACGACGAACTCCGTGACACCTTGGTCCCGGTCAACAACCGCTGGCCGATCGCCGAAGTCCTCGACGCCGCCCGCTACTACGCCGACAAATCCGGTCGCCGCGTGTCCATCGAGTACGCGCTGATCCGCGACATCAACGACCAGCCTTGGCGCGCGGACATGCTCGGCCAGAAACTGCACAAGGCGCTGGGTTCGCGCGTGCATGTCAACGTGATTCCGCTGAACCCCACTCCTGGCAGCAAGTGGGACGCCAGCCCGAAACCCGTTGAGGCGGAGTTCGTCCGGCGCGTCAATGCGCAGGGTGTTCCGTGCACCGTCCGCGACACCCGCGGCCAAGAAATCGCCGCCGCCTGCGGACAGTTGGCAGCCGAAGGGTAGTTCCCGGTTCGGGGTTTAGTAGGGCGACGATCAGCCTGATAGGCGCAGATTCGCGATACCGATGATCATCCCGTGGCGCGGAACAGTTTCTGCTACAGCCGGATTCACTACGCGTCGCCAGCGGCCGCGTGGAGCTCGCTGGAATCGAACAGGGTTGTCCAGAACTCGTGCTGCACGGCGTTCCACAAGTCTTGATGCTGCGGCAGCTTCTCGCGCGCGTCGGCGAGATCCAGCGAGGATGTGTCGCTGTCGAAGACGATCGTTCCGGGCTGGGCCAGCGGCAGCGGCTTGTCCGGCCATTCGACGGCGGGGCCGGGGTCACTGAACAGCGTTATCCGCAGAATCCAGGGTCGGCGCCGAATCAGCTGCCAGTCAGCGGCTTTGCGGCCATCGGCCGTTGTGGTCGTGCGTAGCCCTCTGCGTCTCATCGCAATTCCCCTCGGCGGTGATGCTTCCCGATGCCGGGGGAAACGCCACCCCGGCATCGGGAAGATTCGTGCGCCGACCTGCGGGGCGCCAGCGCGCAGGCACTCGACCGGCCGGTCGAGGCCTTCGTGTTTGTCGATGCGGAATCCGAATTCGCTTGTCCGCCAGCATAAGTGGCGCAGTTCTCGCGCTCGGAGTGGCTCGGCCACGCTCGGGGATGCGCCGGCACTACCACTCGGCGGCAGCGCACCAGCGGATCGACATCGGTCTCCGGGGCAGGAGGCGATTCGGCCGCCTGTTCGTCGAGACGATCCATGCGTGTCCTTCTGTGGTGCAACAGCGTTCGGCTGCTCACGCTGCATGCCCCGAACGGGGCTATTGGGCGATCACAGTGTTTCAGACCTGGCGCGCAGATGCAACGGCACCTGCGCCTGCAGCTGCGAACGCACGTACATCTGCACGTGCGTTGGCGTGTACATTGATTGGTGAGCGGCGTTAACCAGAAAGTCGAGAGTGTCATGTCGGAGAGAATTGCGGCGCACGAGCTACCTTCGAGCGAAATCGTCTGGCGGAAGAGTTCATACAGTGGCCCGCACGGCAATTGCGTTGAGGTGGCACAGCTTTCGGCAGATCGGATCGGAGTGCGCAATTCGCGGCACCCACGGGGAGCGGTGCTGACGTTCGCCCGTGCGGAGTTCGATGCGTTCGTCGGGGCGATCAAGAACGGGTGCTTCGATGGCCTGATGCGGTAAAGTATTTCGTTGGTGTGGCTACTGGGACGTGGCTCCCCACGCACATCGGCGGCGATACAACATCGGAGACGACTTGATGGCAGTCAGGCCGGAACATGCAAATCCTGCGGTAGCGGAACTTTCAGCTGCAAGGGGCCCAACGGTTTTGCGGATCGCGCTCGGCGGCCAACTGCGCAAGCTTCGGGAAGAGCGCAATATCAGTCGGCGCGTCGCCGGCGAGGCGTTGCGGGCGTCCGAAACCAAGATCACGCGGATGGAGCTGGGGCAGACCGGGTTCAAAGAACGCGACATGGGGGACTTGCTCACCTTGTACGGCGTGCTCGACCTGGACGAGCGTGAGCGCTTTCTGGACTTGGCCCAGCAGGCGAACCAGCCCGGCTGGTGGCACCGCTACAGTGACGTGCTCCCCTCATGGTTCGAGACCTACGTCGGCCTGGAGCAGGCCGCCCAGCGGATCCGAATCTACGAAACCCATTACATCCCAGGCCTTTTCCAGACTGCCGACTACGCCCGATACATCTTCGGTCTCGACTCGGCGCAGGAAGCGCAGCGCCTGGTCGACATGCGGATGCGACGGCAGCGGATCCTGACTCGCGAACCGGACGCACCGTCGGTGTGGGCGGTCGTCGACGAGCACGTGCTGCGCCGGCAACCTCCGGATCCGCGAATTGCCCGCGATCAGCTGGAGCATCTGCTCGAACTGATCGAGCGGCCGAACATCACGCTGCAGGTGTTGCCGGAGACGGCAGGTCCGACTCCGGCCGAAGGCGGCTCGTTCAGCATGCTTCGCTTCCCCGAATCCGAGCTGCCCGACATCGTCTACCTCGAACAGCTCACCGGCGCACTCTATCTGGACAAGAGATCGGATCTGCAGCACTACCGGCAGCTGATGGATGTCCTGAGTGCGGCCTATGCCCGGCCGCCGGAGGAGACGGCGACCGTGCTGAACAAACTCCTCGAAGCCCTGCCGTAACTCCGGCGTCGACGATCGGTGGCACGCACCGCGTGTTGGACGCGCGGTGCGCTGGGTAACGCGGCCGGAGTCAGGGTTTGCGAGCGATTGCGCCGATCATGAGGCGTTCGGCGATGGTCAGCTTATCGCGGACGATGCGGTCCGGGCGCCACTGCGGCAGGTAAACCAAGCCGGGGTCGACCATTTCGAGGCCGGCGAACAACGCTGCGACTTCGTCGTGCGTGCGGAAGCGGCCGGTGCCGAGGAAGGTGAGGAACGTCTTCTCGAGCTCGCGGGCCTCGGGACCCGAATCGCAGAAATGGGTCAGGAACAGGTAGCTTCCCGACGGCACCGCACTCATGTACGCGTCGACGATGCCCTTCGGGTCCTCGTCGTCGTGCAGGTGATGCAGCATGCCCACCAGCATCACCGCCACCGGCTCGGTGAAGTCGATCAGTTTCCGGACGCGGGGTGCGCCCAGCACCGCCGCCGAGTCGCGCAGATCAGCAGTTTCCACGTCGGTGAGTCCATTGGTGGCCAGCAGAGCTCGCCCGTGCGCCAACACGATCGGGTCGATGTCGACATAGACCACCCGTGCTTGCGGGTCGACGCGCTGGGCGACCTGGTGGGTGTTCTCCATGGTCGGCAATCCCGCACCGAGATCCAGGAACTGCCGGATCCCGGCCTCGCCGGTCAGGTACCGCACACCGCGGCCGAGGATTGCCCGGTTGTACCAAGCGAGTTCGCCGATCTGGGGCATGGTCTCCCGAAGTCGATCAGCCACTTCTTGATCGACGTCGTAGTTGTCCTTGCCGCCCAACACTGCGTCGTAGGCCCGCGCGATGCTGGGCCTGCCCAGGTCGATCCCTTCGGGCACTTCGGGATTGGCCACAATCCACCTCTCTCGACGTATGACCCAGCGGTTCGCGATCGGGCACCACAGTTGGTAGTCCGCAACCGATCATGCTGCTGCTCAACAACATTAGCAAGGGATTGGATGCCTGCCGCGAATTTTTCGGGTGCAGGCGGTACGTCTGATCCCATGCACGGTGCGCGCGGTCGGGAGTTGGTACCTGACAATCCGTGATTGCCTGCCGGCGGTGCCGACGGAGAGGGGAGTGCGACGCGTCAGCGCACAAGCTGGAAGAACGCCCGAACATGACGTGGGATTCATGACCTTTCGGCCCAGGGGCGGGACCTGACAAGAGTGGTCGCTTGGTTGGTGGACAGGGTTCGGTGTGCGTGGAATGCTGTCGCGATCGCGGGGGACGCGACGGGAACCGAGGGGGATATGACGTGGATAGCTTTGTGGCGCCACCGGCAGCGCCGAGTACCGAAACTGCAGGGGCTGCTCTTCGGCAATGTGCGGGGGTGGCCTCGTCTGCGAGTTGGCCGTCCGGCGATCATCGACCGGCACTGCGCGACGAGCAGTCTCGGCGGTCAGGAAGATCAGGTCCGCGTCGCCTGCTGCACGCTGGGTACATCGGGTCACCGTCGATCGCCGAACCAGACAGCGCGGCAAGGGAATTCGCTCACGGAGCGTTACGAATCGCCCTTGAGGTTCTCGATCACCGCCGACCGATCGCCCACCTCGACGCCATAGCAGAACCGCCGGTGGTCTCAGCGATTCGCACCTTGGTCGCGGGCGATTACGTGCCCGGCCGCGCATTAGGCACCGCAGTACTGACCCGAGTCAACGTAGTGATGGTCAACAGTGACGCCGCGGAACTGTGCGCCGCGTACGACCGAGGCCACCGCCATTTCGCCCTCGCCGCACACATCGCCCGCACCCGCGCCGATCACTGGCGCATGACCGCCCTCCGAGTGCTGTGACCGCATTTCACCATGCATCGAACCGCAGTCCGGCCGCCGTCCCGATGCTCCCGTTTAGAACAGGTTCATTCGCAACTGGATTGAGTGGCTGGGCGCTTAGTGTGCTCGCATGGGGTCGCGAGCTGAGATCGTAGTCATCGACGCAGGGACACAACGGAAGTTCTATACCCATTGGGGTGCTCGAGCGTTACACCTGGATCTTTTGCCGGGAGCGCTGAGCGCATTGCGGTTCGCTACTGCGCAGGAAGAGGTCGAGAACTGGATTTACGACCTCGAAGCGGTGGCGGTGATCGATGTCGACAGCCGGATGTTGTTGTGGCACTCCAGCGCGTGTAAGGAAGACGCGATTCGCTGCGCTGTCTTCGAGACGATGCGGGAAACCTGGCCGAATTGGTCTATCCAATGGGCAGAATTCCAAGAACGGGACCTGATCGACTATTGCACCGGGCGTTGGCCGCAATGCATTGTCACGGTTGTTGCTCCCGGCAAGCCCCGGTTGTACACGCCCGCCATCGATTTGATGCATTTACTGGAGCAGGGACCTGCACTGGTCGAGGTCATCGCGGGTTGGAAGCGGGCCGACCGTTTGCCCACCCTGCCGCCCTACGGCCTCCATCTCGACCCCGCGCAGAAGTGCGGTGCCTGGTGGGCATTCGACAACAATTCCAGTGTCCTGGATGCGATCGCCGAGCACTGGCGCGATTGGCGCTGGGAAAACTGGAACAACCGGATGGCCAAGATACTGACCATGACCGACCCGGGTCCACCCGCAGACGTGATGAAGGCGTTCCAGTCCCTCTCCGAAAGTTTCGAGCAGCACCAGCTGCTAGACGCGGGCACCGAAGCCTCAGCGGCCCTGCTGAACATGACGGACTGGCTCCAAGATCTCACCCGCTCGGCGGGCCAAGCACCGACCACCATCGAAGACAACGCCTTCACCCACCGCCCCATCGAACTCTCACCAACCGAGTTGAACGACACCCGCGAAGCAATCGCCAGAGCCGCCCTCCGCTCGGCACCCTGAGCACGGGATCGCAATCAGTCCCCTCACCTGGCTGTTTTCGATTTATTCGAAAATAGGGCACAATGGATACCTACGAGGGAGGCTGTTGTGACCGATACGCTGAGTGAGCGCACGCTCTTGCCTGAGCACCCGGACCAGCTTGCCGAGGTTCGGCGGTTCCTTGACTCGACGCCGGCACCTGTCGAAGCAACCATCCTGCGGTCGGCGCAGGGCGAGGTAGTGGCCTTGCCCGCCGAGCTCTTCGAGGGCCTTCGGCTGTTGGCGCTGGCCCTCGCCGAAGGTAAAGCAGTAACGGTCGCCCCGCTGCACACCACGCTGACGACGCAGGAAGCGGCCGAACTTCTGGGAATGAGCAGGCCAACCTTTGTGAAACTGCTGGATGCCGAGGAAATCCCGTTCACCCGCCCGGGTCGGCATCGTCGTGTTCGCCTCTCTGACGTGCTGGCGTTTCGTGAGTATCGGCGCGCCGAGCGAGCTGCCGGTCTGTCCGAGTTGACGAGGATCTCTGAGGACCTAGAACTCTATGACGATGTTCCGTCGGAACCGCTGCGACGGCATGACTGATGCAACGAGTCTTTCTCGACACCTGCGTTCTGTATCCGGGCCATTTGCGCGACTGCGTGCTGCGTCTGGCGGAGGCCGATCTGGTTCAGCCGCTATGGTCTGCTGAGATTCTGGCGGAACTCAGACGGAATCTCGCAGTCCGAAACGGTAATGATGAGACCACGTCGATGCAGGTCGATCGCTTGATCGGCACTCTGACGGGATTCTTCCCGGATGCAATGGTCAGCGGGTACGAAGAGCTCGTCGAGAGGATGGAGAATCATCCGAAGGACCGGCACGTCCTGGCTGCGGCATTGCAAGGGAACGCGGATGTGCTGCTCACTTTCAATCTCAGAGACTTCAAGGTGCGGCCTATCGGTGACGGCTTTCCGGAGTTGTTGCACCCCGACGAATTCCTGTTGGACGTATTGGACTTGGCTCCTGGGCAGGTAATCCGGCTGCTGCGTAAACAAGTGGCCGAGCACAAGCGGCCACCCAAGCACATCGAGGGACTTCTCGATGTGCTTGATCGCTCCGGCGTCTCGGGCTTCGCAGCGGAGGTTCGTCGCCGTCTCGACTGATCGGTCTGCCAACCTGTCAGCGGCCGCCCACGCACGCATCACACGTCGCAATGATCGACGATTCCGCAATAGAGCTCTTCGCCGCTTACGCCCGAGGCCACCGTCGTTTCGCGCTCGCCGCCCGCATCGCCCGCATCGCGCCGATGGCTGGCGTATTACCGCCTTACGAGTGCGATGACCGTGAGCCGCATTCGGTTTCTGCGTGCCCGAGCTGGCTTAACCGGCCAATGCTCCACCGAGGAAGATCCCGCCGATGATGATTGCGGGGACGCCGAAGACGATGGTGCCGACGATTGCGCCTAGGGCGGCGCCGGGGATGGCGGTGACTATGCAGCCGCCGAGGAAGCCGGGGATGGTGAGGGCGCCGAAGGTGGGGATGGTGGCGGCGCCGCCGACGAGGAGGCCGCCGAGCAGGCAGCCGAGGGTGGCGCCGACGAGGGTGCCGATGATCGTGCCCAGTGCGGTGCCGATGCCGACGATGGTGGAGAAGGTCGACAGTGCGGCGCCGAAGGCGGGGGACATCGGGTCCAGGGCGATGTCGTTCAACTGGTCGGTGGTGCCGGGCGCCGGTGTCGCGCTGGCGGGGTCCACGCTCGGCGTCAATGTCGCGGTGTTGCCGTCGATTCGGGCGGCGATCGGAAAACGCTGGTTGTCCCGGTAGTAGCCGAGCGGGAACGCCGCCATCAGGTTACCGCTGTCGTCGCGGATCTCGAGCTTGTCGTCGGCGGTGTCGAGGGAGCCGGAGTCGGTGGAGAAGACCATCGAGCCGCCGAGGGCCTGCGCGGTGTAGTGCAGGCCGGCCGGCTCGGGGTCGGCCTGTGCCGTGCTCAGCGAACCTGCCACGATCGCTGCCGTCAACACTGACACGGCAACGAATTTGGTCGAAACATTCATGCGCACACTGCCTTCGATTCGGCCTGCTGGCACGGCGGCACCGCGCATCAGAACGGGGTTGTCGGACAAGTCGCGGGACGTCATGGACGCCTCGCGGTCCCGCTGACGATAGCTATCCCGCATGAAGATATGCCTCAAAGGTAAGTCGGCGAGTCGCGCGAGGCAAGACTAGCTGAGTGTTAGCTGAGGCACATCAAGGCTGCTGAGCGGGCATGCCGGCGTGTCCAACTCGGTCTGTTCAGCGCGACTCCGATCCGGAATGGCGCTCGTAGCGGGAACGGGCGCGGTCGTAGGCCGTGTGGAGCAGCTCACGTGTCGTTGTCCCGGTACGGGTGCCGGGATCGACCACGGCGAGCCAGCCGGCGGAGCTGTAGGTGGGGTGCGGGAGGACGGTGTCGGTGACGCTGTAGTCCACGTCGATGGCCTGCTGTCGTGGTGGGTGGCCGGTCCATTCGATGAACGCTTCTTTCCCGGCGGCGATGTTGACTCGGAAAGCGTTGGGGCGGTTCAGATCCGAGCTCGGTTCACCGGGGTAGTCCTTCGTGACGATCGTCGCGAAGGGCTGGGTCTTGGTGGGGACCACTCCATCGGGGGAGTAGTAGAAGAAGGTGTCGCCCCAGCTGATCTCCGGCCATTCGGTTCCCGCGGTTGGGCTGAGGGTGAGAACGCCGTCGAGGCCGGCCACGAAGTCGATGATCTCGTCTATGGTCATAGGTTCCAGCGTCTCATTCAAGTGCTTGTGTGGACTTGGCATGCATTCACGAGGAGATTTGATTGACAAACCTCAAATCGCAGATGAAGCGCACGGTCGACATCGCACGATCCGCGGGCTACTCGGTCCAGCAGGTACGCAATCTCGAACGGGCCGGCGTGTTGCCGCCAGCGACGCGCACCGCGACCGGTCACCGGATCTACGGGGACATCCACCTGCACTCGGCGCTGGCCTATCGAGCACTCGCGGCCGGCGCGGGCCCGACCGAGGCCAAGCGGATCCTTCGAGCGTTCCACAACGGCCCGATCCCCGACGCTCTGGCCTTACTCGACGCGGCACACGCACGGTTGCACACCGAGCGAATCGAACTCGGACACGCCAAGCAGGCCGCAGCGTCGATCTCCCTCGAACCGATCGATGACGTGCACAGCTCCGACTCGATGAGCATCGCCGAACTGGCCGACGCGCTCGGCATCCGCCCCTCGACGTTGCGGCATTGGGACGCAGAAGGTTTGGTCATCCCGGAGCGCAACCACACGCAACAGGGAGCCCGGCACTACCCGCCGAATCAGGTCCGCGACGCCCGCATCGTCCATCAACTCCGAAAAGCGGGCTACCCGATCGCGCACCTACGCACTGTGATGCCGGACTTGCGGAGCGTAAACCGATCCGAAGACCTGCACTCCGCCCTCGCCGCCCGCGACGCCAGTATCGCCACCCGCTCCGCCGCGTTCCTCGACGCCGCTGCGGAACTGCGCGCGGTAGTTTCGCTCGCCGCGAAAATCGAATCGACGCAATAAGATCCACGGCTCGGGGCATGGAGCGTCCGCCAACGGTGCCTGCCCCGCGGCAACTTCGGGCCCGCCCGCGCAGTCGGTGCTCCGTAGCTGAAAAGAGTTGAAAATTCACGGAATTCGATCGACACCGGCGATATCGCGCTCCCACAACTTGCGGTCGCTCAACGGCAGTGGCACGATTCGCACGTTCGGGGGGGCCGTTCGGCAGCGCCGAACTCTGTGTTCGACAAAAACGTTGATGGGGGAAATCCGTGAATCTCGACTTCGACGCCGACCCGCAGTTCTCGTGGTACGTGGTCCTACTGCTGGTGAGCGGCTTGGCGATGCTCGCCTTGTCCTTCGCTAAATCCCAGGGCAATGTGGGCCAAATCCTCAACGCCGTCTTCGGCACCCTGTTCGTGGGCTACGGCATCTATCTCGCCTTCCTCTTCGAAGGCGGCTCGTACTGGATGTTCTTCCAGGCGTTCATCCTGCCGGTGCTGCTGGTGTTCCAGTGGGCCAAGTCGCTGGGCGGTTCCGGTAATCGCTCCGCGTAGCGCGCGATTGTCAGCTCCGGCCGCTGACCGCTAGCTGAACGGATGCGGTAAGCGTCACAATTCGCCTCTGACCAGCGTGAACAGCCATCACGCCGAGAAAAGTAGTTTCGCGAAGCAGCATGTGGCTACCCCTTGGAGAACGCCGATACTGGTCGTCGGCGCGGATATCGCGCAGACGGCCGGTCGGCGGAACCGCAGCTCGCCAGCACTTGGCGGGCTGCCACGACAGCGGGAAGGAACGAATACATGCTGATGCTCACCCCCACCGCCATCGAGGTCGTCCGCAACATCACGTCCGCGGAAGGCGCGCCGGATGAGGCCGGTCTACGCATCTCCACCGCGGACGGCGCCGAAACCCTACAGCTCGAAGTGGCCGCCATTCCGGCCGAGCAAGACCAGGTCCTAACCGCCGAGGGCTCGCGAATCTTCCTGGATCGGGAGGCCGCCGCGTTCCTGGACGACAAGGTCCTCGACACCGGAACGGACGCCAACGGCGCCGGCGGCTTCGTAATTGCGTTGCAGGGCAAGTACTCCTAGACCCGAACGTCTAACGGACGCGTGGCCACAGCTGTGGCCACGCGTCCGTTCTATGCGACGAGCGTGAGGTGGGCGACCCGGCGCTGACCGGTACCACCCGCGCGCGTCAGCAGACGAGCGACAGCCTCGGCCACCCGCCCGGGCTGCTCCATGATCACCGAATGCCCTGCGCCCTCGACCATGACGAAATCCGCGTACTCGACCGCGGCAGCCATCGCGACGGAATGCGAAGCCGGCGTCATCAGGTCGGCGGAACCGCACAGCACCAGCGTCGGGATCTTCGACAGCACCGCGAGCGCGTCGGTCCGGTCGTAGCTCATGAAGCCGCTCAAGAAACTCGCCATGGTGACGATCGGCGTCTCGTTGTGCATCGCGTTGGCCAGCGCGAGCACCCGCGGACTGACCTTGCGATCGCCGAACTCCGCCATCCGGATGACCGGGGCGAAAACCTTGCAGGCCAACAGCTTCGCGTGCTGCATCAGCACCGGAGCCCGCCGCACCGCCGCCTGGAACACCGAAACGACCGGGTTACGCAGCAGCCGTCCGAACCCCGCGTCGGCCAGCCCGCTCGCCGCCGTCGCGATGAGCCCGACACCGACTATCCGCGAACCGATTTCGTGCGGCCGCTGACCGACGTAGGTGAGCACGGCCATGCCGCCCATCGAGTGACCGACGAGAATAACCGGACCTCTGGGGGCGACGGAATCGAGCACGTCGCGCAGATCGTGGCCGAGCTGCTCGAGATTGTAGGTCTGCCGAGCTGCCGCGGCCGAATCGCCATGACCCCGATGGTCGTAGCAGACCACCCGAGCCCCGCTGTACTGGCGAAGCAGCGCGTCCCGCACGTAGGTCCAGGACTCGGTGCGCAAGCAATGTCCGTGCAGGAGGACGACAGTGAGCTCCGCGTTGCGCGGCCCGTATTCGCGAACCGCCAGCGCCACACCGTCTTCGGTCGAAACCGTGGCACGGCGTTCGGCCGAGGTGACGAGGGTGCTGGAGTTCGGCATCGGAGGCTCCGGATTCGCTGGCGGTGACACGTCCAACTTTCCGGCATCCCGGCCGCCGACATCAGGACCCCGAGTGCTGAGCCCCGGCCACCGAGGTGGAGCAGATCACCACCCAGGGTGGCGTCACGAGCGTTCCACCTGCGGTCGCAGGAGTCGTTCGTTGAGGTGTCTGCGCACTCCGTCGACGTCGATCGGCTCGCCCGAGGCCATGATCCGGTCCAGGTCGGCGCAGGCCTGGGCGGCCGCGGTGGAGCGGGGCAGCATGACGGATTCGTACGCGCGGACCGCGTCATCGAGGGTGGGGTGGGTGGCGATGGCCGCGGCGAGGTCGGTGCCGTCGAGCATGGCAAGGTTGGCGCCGATGCCGAACGGGGGCATGAGGTGGGCGGCGTCGCCGAGCAGCGTGCGGCCGGGGTGGTGGTCCCAGGTGTGTCCGACGGGCAGGACGAACAGCGGACGGTTGACGAATCCGCCATCGCTGCAACGGAATAGGTCGAGCAGGCGGTCGTGCCAGCCGTCGAACGCGGTCAGCAGGTACTCCCGCACGGCCGTAGTGTCTTCGAGTTCCAGACCCGCGGCGATGTACCAGTCGTGCGGAATCTGCAACCCGGCATAGACGCGGATGTGGCCGCCGCTGTTGCGTTGCGCGGACAGCATTGTGCGGCCGGACTTGGCGATGAGCGTGCCGTCGCCGATCAGTCGTGCCAACGCGGGGTGACGGGTGTCGGCGTCGTCGAGGAAGGTTTCGATGAGGGTGCTGCCGGTGCGCGTGGGGACAGCGGCGGACAGCGCCGGCCGGACCCGTGACCAGGCGCCGTCCGCGCCGATGACGAGATCGAACTCCTGGGTTGTGCCATCGCGAAACCACAGGGTCGAGCGGTCGATGACCGACTCGACGGCTTGCCCTCAGCGGACGGTCCCAGGAGCGAGTGATTCGAGGAACAAGCATTCTGGATAGTCCATGATCAGTTCGGCCACCCCGAATCGGACACGGGTTATGCTGCCTCGATCCGAATGCTCGATGGGAAGGGGGCGTGGTGCTTGGGGTGGGGGACTCGTTCGCCGGTTATCTCGTCGAGGGTGTGCTCGGCCAAGGCGGGATGGGTACGGTTTATCGGGCCCGGCATCCGCGGCTGCCGCGCCTGGTCGCGCTCAAGCTGCTGAACCGCGCGGTGTCCGAGGACGAGGAATTGCGGCGGCGCTTCGAATTGGAAGCCAATGTTGTTGCGCGCCTGGATCATCCCGGAATCGTCGGGGTGTATGACCGCGGCACCCAGGACGGGCACCTCTGGATCTCCATGCAGTACATCGCCGGCACCGATGCCGCGCGGCTGGATCCCCGTGCGGCGCCTCCGGGACACGTCGTGCAGATTGTCGCAGACACGGCGGACGCGCTCGACTATGCCCATGGCCGCGGAGTCCTGCATCGGGACATCAAGCCCGCGAACATCCTGCTCGCCGAATCGAAATCCGGGCATGGGCCGCGCGCGATCCTCACCGATTTCGGTATCGCCCGGTTGCTCGACGCCGACACCAAGCTGACCGCCACCGGAACATTCACCGCCACCCTCGCTTACGCGTCGCCGGAACAATTGTCCGGCGAACAAGTGGATCATCGCGCCGACCAATATTCACTGGCCTGCACGCTCTTCACCTTGCTGGCCGGACAGACCCCTTACCCCGCAACCAACCCGGGTCAAATCGTCGCCGGGCACATCACCAAACCGGTCCCACGGCTCAGCGAGCGACGACCCGACCTACCGGCATCGCTCGACGAGGTCATCGGCCGCGCGATGGCCAAGCAACGGCACGAAAGATTCGCCAGCTGTAGCGAATTCGCGGAAGCGGCGAGAGACGCGTTGTCCGGCCGACCTGTTGTCACGGGGTATCGGACGGCACCGACCGTGTACAACACGCGACCCGAGCCGTCCCCCGCCGTCGACATCGATCCACGACGCCGCACTGCTCCGACGATGCTGAATCAACACTCGAATCCGGTTGGGGCATCGGTGTATCCGGGACAGATGTCGCCGGTGGCCGATCCGCCACCGCCGTCGGGTCGCACAGCCAAGACCGCCGCTGTCCTTGCGTTGCTGTTCGGCCTGATCGCCGAAGTGCCCGCGGTCGGCGCGGTGATCGAGTTGACCAGCGGGCATGGCACCGACGCGGCGACGGAAATGATCGCCATAGCGGCCGCTGTCACCGCACTATCGGCGCTGCTGATCGGCGGGGCCTTGGCACTACTGTTTCGAAAACGCGGCGGAAGGCTGGCAGTCGCAATCGGTTCGGCGATCGTCACACTCGCCGGCTTGGCTGCGGTAGGCGCGGTGCTCATCGACCGCGACTACTCCGGTCTGGCGATTTTCGGTCCGGTGCCGGTGTTTTCACTCACCGCACTGTGGTGCGCGACCTCGCATTCGACCGCGCGGTGGCTCGCGCACCGGCCGCTGGACGGCAGCGAACTGTGACACGGCAAAGGTGGGCCTCGTAAAACGAAGCCCACCTTCACCTTCCAGCTTTCTACTTCAGCGTGATGTCATCCACGCTGTACGACCCTTGGCCGTACCAGCCGTGCACCCATACGGTGACCTTCGTGGTCGAGGCACCGGTGCTGAACTTGGTCGAAAGTTGCTGGTACGCACCGCCGGTACCCGGCGTCCAGGTGGACGTGTCGGTGGTGCCCGAACCGGTGACGCCGAGGTAGACGTAGTTGCCGTTCACCCACGCAGACAGCGTGTACGCGCGATTCGGCTCGACGGTGATCTCCTGCGCGCACTGGGCGGTATCGCCGCTGCTCGCCGCCGCGGTGAGGGCGCCCTTGCCGCCGTGCACCGGGCTGGTGACGAGGGTGCCGAGGTTGCCCGCGCAGGACCACGGGGACAGTGAGCCGGCTTCGAAATCACCGTTGACCACACCGTTTCCGGTGGGTGGCGTGGTGGTTGTCGTGGTCGGCGGAACTGTCGTGGTGGTGGTTGTCGTGGTCGTCGTCGTGGAGGTGGGCGGAGTCGTCGGTGTGGTGGTCGGCGGCGTGCACGTGGAGGCGCTGCCGTTCACGGTCTTGACCACCTGGTTGAACAGTGTCGAGGCCGCGTCCAGGTTCTCCAGCGAGTACATCATCGCGCCGCCGAGTCCCTTGCAGTGCAGGTAATCCGACTTGGCCTGGATGGATTGCAGCGAGTCGCCGCCCCAGAAGTTGGTGCCGTCGTAGAAGTAGGCGGCCTGCGCTACCGGGTCGTAGAACGTGCGGGACGGATTGTCGACGACGCCGGCCAGTTCCTTGTACATCCGGATGCCAGGGACGTTGCCGGAGGACGGTCCGCCCGGCGCCGGACCCGTGGCGGGTTGGAACAGCCCATTCTTGTTGCCGGGCTGCACACCCGTCCAGCCGCGGTAGTAGAACGGATAGCCGATGGTCAGCTTGGTCGGCGGGAAACCACCGGGGATGCCGTAGGAACTGTCACCCGTGGTCCACGCGGTGATCGCCTCATCGATGTTGTACTTCGCGTTGCCCGGCGGCACCGGGTTCATCGGGTCGTCCGGCCGACTGTAGATCGGATCCTGGAAGTTGGTCGGGCCCTTGGCATCCCACGCGCCGTGCATGTCATAGGTCATGACGTTGACCAGGTCGAGGTAGTTGCCGAGCTTGTCGGTCTCGTAGTTGCGGATCTTGTCCTGTCCCGCTGCCACGGCCGCGGTCAGCGAGTAGCGCTTGTTGTCCACCAGGCCTTGCGCGTCCAGCTGCTTGCGCAACTCGGCGGTCAGCAAGGTGAAGTTGGCCCGGTCGGCCGGTGAGGCGTGGTTGCCGAGATGGCCGCCGCCACCGGGATACTCCCAGTCCAGGTCGAGACCGTCGAACACGCCCTTGCCGGTGCCCGGGCCGCCGTAACCGTCGGCCTTGGGCAGGTTGCCCTTGATGAACATGTCGATGCACGAGGACGCGAACTTCTTGCGCGAGGCATCGGTCGCGGAGATGTCGGAGAAGAACTTCGAGTACGTCCAGCCGCCGATCGACAAGAGCACCTTGAGGTTCGGGTGCTTCGCCTTCAGCTGCTTGATCTGCTTGAAGTTGCCGACGATCGGGTCGTTCCAGGCGTCGGCGGTGCCGTCGACGCTGATCCCCGCGCCGAATGACTTGCCGTAGTCGGCGAACGAATCACCCGCGCCGTCACCGGCATTCGGGTTGTTCTCGTCCTGGCTGGCCGCCTTGTTCGCCTCGAAGCAGGTCAGATCGGTGGGATGGATGTTCGCGAACGCGTACATCATGTAGTCGAGCTTGCCCGCCATCCCCGAGGTGTCGACGTTCTTGAGGTAGAAGGCGTTTTCGTAGACCGACCATTGGTTGTAGTAGCCGATTTTGACACCGCCGGACGTCGGGGGAGCCGCGGCCGCGGTCTGGGCCGGTGCGTTGGTGAATCCCACCAACACCGCGGCTATGCCGATCAATAGACTCGCGACCATTGCGACGAGCCCGGTAGATTTCGCCGTTCGCATGGGGTCCTCCCTATGGGGACGTTGGATCGGTCCCCGATGAACGGAATCGCATAAAGGTCAGCGAATCGTTCACCGCGACATTTCTGTGCGCGCGGCGATGGCCCGAAGATCGTAGGCGAACGAGAACCGAAATATATTGTGCTGATGGTTGACCCGGCCGATGGGGGTGCCGCCGAGTCCGGCCAACCGTTTGAATCATGACATGTTCGGCGACGTCCGCATCCCCAGTGCCAGAGTGGGGAGCGCGGCTGGTCAGCGCCGTTTTTCCCCAGTTCCGAAGGGGTAGACGCGGCGCAGATTGCAGGAGGTGCAATCGTCGGAAAATGCCTGATTCCGGCCGGCGGCGCGGCCGGCAGGAATCAGGACTTCGCACTACACATGACGTGATAGATCATCCGGTGACAAGTCGTCCCATCGAGTGAATTTCATCGACGTCGCCGCCGGTGATGAAGGACCACGGCGCGGTGAAGAATCCGTTGTCACCCCAACTCGCTCCCCAGGAATTCTGGATGGTGACGCCATTCTGGTCGTATCCGACGATCGTCACCTCATGGCCACCGACCGTGCGCTCGTTGCGCGACGGGTTGTAGCGGGAGTTGCTCTTGCTCAGGTTCATGAAGCTCTGCCTGACCTCGAATCCGATCGGGACCGGCAGACCGGCCGAGATCGCATTCTTGATGTTGGTCACGCGATCGCCGGAATCCAGATCCTGTGCGCCGGAAAGCTTGTAGTGCGCGGCATTCGCGCGCTCCGACGCATCGGGCTGGGTGGTGTAGTCGAAATCGCCCTGCCAGTAGTGGGATTTGGTGTCGATGCCCTGGCTGCGCTCCATCGGTAGCGCGACGCCCGCCCAGGTGCCCTGGTCATTGCCCTTCGCGATCTGCGCGTAGATGTACATCGGGGCCATCGGGCCGCCGGTGATGCCCTGCTCGTTCATCAGCACGCCGTAGCCGGTGTAACCGGTCGCCCAGGCCACACACGACCCGACCGGCCCCTGGTCGCCGGCCGGCGCCGCGAACTGCTTGAGCGAGTAGGACGGCGGCGCGACGGCGGAGCCGACCCGCACCGGCAGCGCGAAACCGGTGCTGGTGTCTTTGTCCTGATTGGCCTTCGCCGCTTGCACATCGAAGCCGAAGGAATGGTGCTTGAGTTCGGGGCCCGCGGTGGGCGGATCGGCTTGGGCGATTCCCACCGAGACGAGTCCGATACCCACCGCGAATGCCACTGCGGCAGGCAGAATTGAATAACGCATGACAACTCCTGGTTGATTTGTCCGTTTTGTCGATTTAGGGCAGTTGCCCGATGTGCATCGGACGCCGAAATTGTTGAACTGTTGAACAGCCCGGGCTCTCCGTTGCTACTTGCGAATGCTCCTCGCAAAACATCAGTGCGGCAACAGCATTGGGTGTTGTTATCGTGTTTCGGATTGGGGACGTTCCCCACTTGCTGCTGTCGGAAGTCGCGGCGTAGTTTTTCCTGAAATTCAGCAACCCGAAAGTGGGTGCCCTCGTGCTGCCGCGAAGAAAACTTCATGCCTGGACAATCGCCGCGACAGTGGTGATCCTGTTGTTCGGCCATGGTGCGTCCATCGCCGAACCGCTCTCTCCTGGAAAGGATTTCACCGCGCGCCCGACCGGACTGAAGGTCACCCACGGGCTACCCGGCGTCATCGAACCCCGGGTTGCCGTCGTCGGCGCGAAAACACTTCCCTACGCGCAACAAGTGCAGGAGTGGAATCAATGGTGCTGGGCCGCAGACGGTGCCGCGATATCCACCTACCTCGGTCACCGAATCGCGCAGGCCGACTACTGCAAACTCGTGCACGCCACCGCGCAGGGTAAACAGTGTGCCAACGAGAGCGCCTCGCTCGAGGAGATCGCCGCCGCATTCCAGAAGATCGGCTTCAACGCATCGGTCGGTTCCCCGTTCTCCATGACCAGAATCGCCGCCGAGATCTCGGCTAATCGGCCCATCCTCACCGGAATAGCCTGGACCGCGGGCGGCGGGCACGCCCAGGTCATGTACGGCTACGACGCAGACAACGGCACCGTGACCTACGGCGACCCCTGGCCGACGTCCCAGCGAATCGTCACCCGGACCCTCACGTCATATACCCAAAACCCCGAATGGGCTTGGTTCGGCGAAGATTACGGAATATCGAAAAAGAAATGAGCCGGCCCACCGCAGCACTCTTGCTCGCCGCCGCACTGGCAATTTCCGGTTGCGCCGCAGCACCCCACACCCCGGCAATCGCCGACACCAGCTGGGCACCCACCCCCGACGCCGAAACGATCGATCGAATCCTCGATTCCCCCGAGGCAACCCGACTGGCCGCTTCATTCCTCCGATCCCAGCACCCACCCCTCACCACCGAAACCCCACACCCACTCCACCGCAACGGCACCCAAATCCTGATCTACGCAACCAACCCGAATTTCGCGACCGACCCCCGATCCCCCCTGCAAAACGCCGGCACCCCCTCCTACATCGCCGTCCCCGCAACAATCACCCCCCGAACCACCCCCGACACAATCCAACTAACCCCAACCCCACCCCATACCCCCCAAGCCATCGCCACCGGAACCGAAGAATCCCAAGCCGCCCAATCCCTCCCCACCAACGCCCGCCTCCTCCTCGACTACCCCACCCACACCTGGTTCGCCTGGACCCAAACCCGAATCACCACAATCTCATCCAGCACAAACCCCACCCTGAACGGAAAAGAGTTCGACTCGAACCAGTTCAAACAATGGCTGACATCGCGGTGAGGCAGACGAGGGATCCGACTGTGTCTCGGGTGCTGGAGAACTGAATCGGACCCGCAGGTTACGACCTCAGAGACGTCGAGAGCCGCTACGCTCGACGGACAACACTGTGCGGGGAGGGCGCGTTGCGGGACGTCGGATCGTTGTGGAAGGCACTGGACGAGCAGCTGCTGCCGTTGCTCCGCCGATACCGTCGTAATCTCGCGTCGCTACAGGTCGACACGAAAGCTGACAACACGCTGCTGTCCGAGGCCGACCTCGCCACCCAGACGGCCATCATCGAGACCATCGGGCGGCATTTCCCCGGGTCGCGATTCGTTGCGGAAGAAGACGAGGCGGAGTTACCCAGTGCGGGTGAGCCGACCTGGATCATCGATCCGATCGACGGCACGAGCGAGTTCGTCGCACCTCACGGACGCGAATTCTGCAGTGTCGTATGCCTTCTCGAAGGCGGCGTACCGACTGCGGCCTACGTTCTCGCTCCCGAATTGGGCGTCGACCGCTCACCGATAACGATTCACTGGTCGGGAGAAGTCACGGTGAACGGCCAGACGGCCAAGCCTCTCAGTCCGACAATGTCACCGAGACGCGCGTCGGTGACACGAAGCAAGAACGCCAGCGCCCGGAAGTTCGAAATCGATCTCGCCGACGCCGGTTGCCTCATGAAGATCCGCACCACATCCCAAACCCTCGACATGGTCAGAACCTGTGTCGACCTGTCCGCCTGGACGCAGGCTCCGGAATCCCAGTTCGACCTGTTCTATCGCCCCAACCAGAAAGTATGGGACGGAGTCGCAGGCATCGGACTGGCGACAGCGATGGGTCGCACAGCCACCGATGGCCGCGGGATCACCCCATTGCCGCTCGCCGAGGAGTTCTTGAACCAACGCGAGCCGATCTTCCCCGAAACGATTGCCGGCGACCCGAATTGCGTGCGTTGGTTCGTCGAGTTGCTCGCCGAGTCCCGGAGTGGTTGATGTCGAATCGTGTCATGGTGGACATCACGACGTTCATCAGCGCCGAGGAGTTCATCCTCTCCCAAAATCACAGCTCCCCATCCCGGCCTCGCGATCCCTTTGCGCAGCAGTGCTATGCGGAACTCGTCCAGTCACTGATCTACTTCGATGAGGTGCTCGTCCCGCACCCGACCAAGCTGAACCCGATTCCTGCCGACTACGGCGACTTTCCTCGAATCCTTCGCCATCTCTTCGATCTGCGAATCGCCGTGCCGATGTCGATCGACCCCGGTGAAGAGGCAGCCTTGGTCACCGCCGAGCACACCGCTATGGAGACGCTCAAAACCACCGGCGTCGAGACCATGCTGCGGTTCATCGACAAGACCCGCCGCGCCGATCGCGAGGTGCAGGAGCGCGGCGGTGGGCAACGGATGTTGGCGAATATCGCGGCTTGGGCGGACTACCAGTGGGAGAACGTGCGGATCGAAGGTCATCACCGCGCCCGGATCAGCGGCGCCGATGGAGTGGAACTCGACCCGTTCGGCCAATGGGCGCGTGCGTCGTCGTTCGCTATGGAGGGACAATTCCGTAGTTTGATCGCGGACAGCGAACAACAGCTGTGGCTGATCGCGACACTGGTGCGATCGCTGCGCTACTCGGCGCGGGCGAAGGTGAAAAGTGTTGCCTACACTCCACATCCGTTGCGCCGCGACTTCTCGGTGATGTTCGACCTCTTCGACGATGGCGTCGCGGAGAGCGCGATCGAGGAAGTGATTTCGGCGGTCCGCGGGATACCCAGTGAGATTCGCAAGGTCGCCGGGGCCCGGCAGGGGCGTCGCCTGCAAATGCTGGAATACCAATTGCCGCTGCTGGGCGGGCGATTGTGGTCACTGCGCGACCGCGGACGGTTTACCGATGAGCGATGGCTGCAGATGATCTGCGGCCGCATCGACGAATACCGCTCGCGTGCAGTCGATTTCCGTCGAGCGCTGTCTCGCTGCGACACCGAAGAAGAAGCGCGTCGCCTAGAACTCGACGTGGAAGGCGTCCGCGATCAACTACTCAGACGATTGGGTCTCGAATCGGCCGAACCGAACGAGACGGAGACCACCCTGATCGAGGCCGCCGCATCGGTCGCGGAGCTGGTCGGGCCGGGGATACCGATCACCCGGCCGCTTCGGCTCGCCATGGTTCCCTTCCGGCGGTATTCCGGAACCTTGGAGAGCCTGCACCAGAAGTTTCTCTACCGCGAGTTCGTCAGCGGTATGTGAGGCCAGCGGGAAACGCTACGTGCGGTTCTTGGCGGGGCGGTTGGTGGCGGCGCGGCGCTCGGCTTCCTTGGTGGCGATTCGCTCGTTTTCCTTGACGACCTCGGCGTAGTTTTCGCGCTCGCGGATCAACCATTGTGGGGGGTCGGCGAGGAGGGTGGCGATTTCGTCGGCGGTCAGGGCGTCGGAGACTTCGGCGCGGGAGAGGCCGGAGTTGGAGACGCCGAGTTTGCGGGCGGTGACGTCGCGGGGGAAGGGGCCGGTGCGGCGGAGTTCGGTGAGCCACTCCGGGGGGTTGGTGCGGAGGGCGTCGAGGTCGGCGCGGGAGAGCGGGGTGTTGCGGAAGGATTCGGGGGCCGCGGGGAGGTAGATGCCGAGCTTGTTGGCTGCGGTCAGGGGCTTCATCAGCTGAGGGTTCGGGTCCGGGCTCACTGAAACAGCGTATCCGGTGACGATATGGTTCCTGGCATGAGCCGGTTCGAGTCGATCGATGTCGCGCACCTGCGGTGGTTTGTCGCGGTTGCCGAGGAGTTGCATTTCGCGCGGGCGGCGAAGGGATTGAATATTTCGCGGCAGCGGTTGAGCCAGACGGTGATCGATCTGGAGGGGGAGCTGGGGACGAAGCTGTTCGTGCCGGGGGCGCAGCCGACCCAGTTGACCGCGGACGGCGAGGCGTTGCTGGGGGAGGCGCGGGAGTTGATCGCGCGGGCAGCGGCGGCAGCGGTCGAGGAGCGACCGGACGGCCCTGCGGCATTGCGGGTGGGGTTCGTGCCGGGGGTGACGGTGTCGAAGTGGACGCGGATCTGGAGTGAACGTTTTCCGGATACGCCGCTAGAGGTGGTGGGGGTGCCGATGGGCGAGCAGGAAGTGGCGCTGCGCGAGGGGCGGGTCGAGCTGTGCTTCGTCCGGCTGCCGATCGATCGGGACGGGATGAGCGCGATTCCGCTGTATCGGGAGCTGCCGGTGGTGGTGGTGCCGAAGGATCATCCGATCTCGGTGTTCGAGCAGGTCAGCATGGCGGACCTGGCGGACGAGCGGATGCAGGACGCGTCCGATATCGATGCGGTCGAGGGCGCCATCGAGCTGGTCGCGGCCGGCGTGGGTGTCGCGGTGGTCCCGCACTCGATCGCCCGGCTGCATGCCCGGCGCGACCTGGTGTACCGGACGGTGACCGATGTCGCCGACACGGAGATCGCCTTGGCCTGGCCGACGGATCGGACCAGCGATCTGGTCGAGGATTTCGTGGGCGTGGTCCGCGGACGGTCCGAACGCAGTTCTCGTTCGCCGTCCGCCCGCGCCAAAAGCCCTGAGCCGCAGAAGAAGTCACCGGTGAAGCGGACCGGCCGACCGAACCCGGCACGGAATACGGCCGCGAAGAAGAAGCCGGCGAAGCGCCGAGGCCGCTAGCCCTGGGTGAATCCTTTTGCCGTGTCTGCCCCTCTCATGTCCGTGCCGGCGACGACGTCGGCCGGAACTCGGGAGGTTGTCGTGATCATTACCGCGATTGTTGTTGCCGTACTGCTTGTTTGTGCATGCAGCATTGCCGTGCTGCGTCGCCGGAGTTCGAAATGAGCTGGCCCGACGAGCAGTTGGTGGCGGCGGCGCGCGCGGGCGATGTGGAGTCGCTCACCGCGCTGGTGTCGGGGACGCATCCGCACATCAGGCGGTTCGCGTTCTCACTGTGTGCCACTGCCGAAGACGCGGAAGACGCGGCGCAGGAGGCGCTGATCATCTTGTATCGCAAGATCGGCACGCTGCGGGCGTCAGGAGCGTTGGCCTCGTGGATGTTTCGGATCGTCCGCAACGAATGCCTGCGCCAGGTAAGGCAATTGGCGCGCCGAGGTGAGCCGATACCGGACGTCTCGACGGTATCGGCGGAGGACGAGGCGATGCGTCGGTTGGAGGCCGAGCGGGTGGCGTCGGCCATCGCGGCCTTGCCGCTGGATCAGCGACAGGTCCTGATTATGCGAGATATCCAGGGCCTCGGCGGGCGAATAGTGGCCGAGCGGCTCGGTCTCAGCACGGCGGCGATGAAATCGCGGCTGCACCGGGCTCGTTCGGCCGTGCAGTGCTCGTTGCGCGACGGCTGGGACGGTCGCGAATGAACGAACAGACCTTCGCGAGCAGTTCGGTACCGCGACATCTGATCCGCGGCGTTGTCGGATTCGGCGCCCTGATCGGCGCGTTCGCACTGCTGCCGTGGGCAGGAGCGGCGAGTCTGCTGCTCGCTCCGCTCGGCTTCGTCGCACTCCGCGGCTGCCCCACCTGCTGGGCGATCGGATTGCTGCAAACGATATCGAGGGGCCGGCTGCAGCGTTCCTGCACAAACGGGCAGTGCGAACTGATCCGGCCCGTCGAGCGGGAGACGACTGCGGCAAAACACGAGTAAGCCCGCAGTGATGTCCCGCTCGACAGGGGGCGAAACTCAGCTATTGGCCCCGCATACGCGGTTGAGTTCGTTGGTGGCCGGGTCCAAGTCGGTGATGTTGTCGTCGGCCAGCGCGTTGGCGTACCCGATGATGACGTCCTTCTCGGCCCGCTCGCCACCGCTCGCGGCGATGGACAGCAGGGTCACGTGCAATGCCTGAGCGACCGGGTCTTCCAGAATGCCGTTGGGGGATCCGGCGACCGCCTTGTTGATCGCGTCGACGGCGCGGGCGCAGGTCTCGGACTGAGCGTGCGCCGTGGCGGCGGGCAGCAGTATCAACGAACCGACGGCACTGGCGGTCAGCAGCGCGGCGGCGAAAATCTTGGGCATAGCGTCCTCACGATCTGGTCAGCGAAGGTCCGCGACTCAACCGAGTCGCGGACCTCTCGACGCACACCGTACTTGGCCGTACTCGCCCAGCGAAAGCCAATACCTATCAGGGCATTCCGCCCAGGTCGGCTAGCGTGGCTTGCGGCGCAGGAACGAGTCCCGGACCAGGATGCCGACGATGGCGGCGGCGAAACCGATGAGGTAGATGTCCTCGACGTGGCCCTTGTGGTTGCCGATCACCATCGCAACCAGGACCAATGCGACGATCCAGCCGGCGATGCGGAAGGTGCGGGGCGACTCGCCGCTCCATCCCCATGCGGCGGAGGGAACCTCGGCGGTGTCCACGTGAGTGACGATGCCGCGCTCGGTGCTGGCGGGTTCGAGTTCCGTGGCGGCCACGATTCGCTCCTTAGCTGGTTCGGGATGGACTGCTGCTCGATATCGTGACATACGACGGTGCGTCGTTGTAAGTCGGGCCACGCCGGTTCTTCGTACTTTCTTGTGCGCCACAATGAACCTGTGTCCGACATCGTGAGAGTCCTGCTCCTCGGCAGTACCGGATCCATCGGTACCCAAGCGCTCGAGGTGATCGCCGCCAACCCCGACCGGTTCGAGGTGGTCGGCCTGGCCGCGCGCGGCGGCAATACCGAGCTACTCGCCGCGCAGATCGCGGCCACCGGGACGCGCAATGTCGCGGTCGCCGATCCGAAAGCGGCCCAGCAGCTCGACATTCCGCTGGCCGGCCCGGACGCGGCGACCGAACTCGTGCGCCGCACCGAGGCTGATGTCGTGCTGAACGCGCTGGTCGGCTCGCTCGGCCTGGAACCGACCCTGGCCACCCTGCAATCGGGTACCCGGCTCGCGCTGGCGAACAAGGAATCGCTGGTCGCGGGTGGTTCTTTGGTGACTCGCGCCGCCGCGCCCGGCCAGATCGTCCCGGTCGATTCCGAGCATTCGGCGCTGGCCCAGTGCCTGCGCGGCGGTCGCGCCGAGGAGGTGGACCGGCTGGTGCTCACCGCGTCCGGCGGCCCGTTCCGCGGCTGGACCGCCGAGATGCTGGAATCGGTGAATCCCGCTGAGGCCAAGACCCATCCGACCTGGTCCATGGGCCCGATGAACACGCTGAACTCGGCCTCGCTGGTGAACAAGGGCCTGGAGCTGATCGAGACGCACCTGCTGTTCGGCATTCCCTACGACCGCATCGACGTCACCGTGCACCCGCAGTCGATCGTGCACTCGATGGTCACCTTCACCGACGGCTCCACCCTCGCCCAGGCCAGCCCGCCGGACATGAAACTGCCCATCGCACTGGCCCTGGGCTGGCCCGATCGGGTCCCCGGCGCGGCCCTGGCCTGCGACTTCGGCACCGCCGCCACCTGGACCTTCGAGCCGGTCGACAACGAGGTCTTCCCGGCGATCGAGCTGGCCCGCCGGGCCGGCGAAGCGGGCGGCAGCGTCACCGCCGTCTACAACGCCGCCAATGAGGTTGCGGTGCAAGCCTTCCTGGACGGCGCCATCCGCTTCCCCGACATCGTCCGCACGGTGGCCGCCGCGATCGAGGCCGCCGACCAGTGGCGCACCGAACCGGATTCGCTCGAAGAAGTATTGGCCGCCGACTCCTGGGCCCGCGATTTCGCCCGATCCCGCGTGCACGCCTGAACGACCTCGTCGAGCGGCGCAGGGCACGGCGGCATAACGCGAGAGCCGCCGCCATGCGCCGCGCGATGTGGTGAGCCGGGCATATGGTCCGCTCCCGGCACCGGGAAAGCGCCGGACTCGCCTGGCGACCACCACCTGGCACACTGAACACGTAGTGCCGCGCGGTGTCCGGTTACTGTGGTCGGGGTGCTCGCGGCCGTGACGGGATGTGCGGGCCAGGTTTGTGGGCGGCCGATCCGGCGGTCGCACTTCATCGAGGCGAGCTGCGCTATGCAGGAGGGCTGCTAAACACATGGTCTACGCGTTGGGGTTCGTGCTGTTCGCGCTAGGCATCACGATTTCGATCGCGCTGCACGAATGCGGGCACATGTGGACCGCCCAGGCCACCGGCATGAAGGTGCGGCGGTACTTCATCGGTTTCGGGCCGAAGGTGTTCTCGTTCCGGCGCGGTGAGACCGAGTACGGCCTCAAGGCGCTCCCGCTCGGCGGGTTCTGCGACATCGCGGGCATGACCGCCCTGGACGAGCTCGCGCCGGAAGAAATCGACCGCGCGATGTACCGCCAGGAAACCTGGAAGCGGATGGTCGTGATGTCCGGCGGCATCGCGATGAACTTCCTGCTCGGTTTCATCCTGGTGGTCTTCCTGGCCATCGGCTGGGGCCTGCCCCGGTTCGACCAGCCGCCGGCCACCGCGCTCGGCAACATGAGCTGTGCGTCGCAGCAGAATCCGGATGGCAGCATCCAGCCGTGCTCGGGCCCGGGTCCGGCGCAGCGCGCGGGTCTGCAACGCGGCGACATCGTCAAGTCGGTCAACGACGTGAAGGTGGCGACCTGGAAGGACTTCCAGGTCGAAACCCAGAAGCAGAACGGCCCGTTCACCTACACCGTCGAGCGCGACGGCAAGACCATCACCATCCCGGTCACCCCAGAGCGTGTCATGCGTTATCCCGAGGGCGGCGGCGCCGGTCGCGAGGTCGGTGCGGTCGGAGTCAGCCCGGACATCTATGGGCCGGTAAAATACAACGTGCTGAGCGCCATCCCGGCATCGGCCTCGTTCACCGGCGACATGTTCGTGCGCACCTTCCAATCGCTGGCCCAGCTGCCGCAGAAGGTGACCGCGCTGTGGTCCGCGGTGACCGGCGGCGAGCGCGACCCGGAAACCCCGGTCAGCGTCTACGGCGCGAGCAAGATCGGCGGCGAGACCGCCGAACGCGGGCTGTGGGGCGTATTCATCCTGGTCCTGGCCAGCCTGAACTTCTTCCTCGGCGCGTTCAACATCCTGCCGCTGCTGCCGCTGGACGGCGGGCACATGGCGGTGGTGCTGTACGAGAAGGTCCGCAACACCATCCGCGGCTGGAAGGGCCTGGCCCCCGGCGGCCCGGTGGACTATCTGAAACTGCTGCCGCTGACCTATGTCGCGGTGGTGATCGGCGGCGCCTACATGGTGCTCACCTTGGTCGCCGACATCGTCAATCCGATCAAGTTGTTCTGATTTCGCACGGACGCGGTACCCTGTCGCCGGCACTTGGGGGACAGCACGTTTGTCGTGGGCGTCACAGGGTGGGTTCGGCGTGCGCGACTAAGCTCGGAAAGCGAACGGCCCACAATGTACGTACGAAAGTAGGCAGCCGAAAGTGACCAGCACAATCGGATTGGGGATGCCCGCCGCTCCTGCGGCCGTTCTCGCTCCTCGACGCAAGACCCGCCAGTTGAAGGTGGGCAATGTCGGGGTCGGAAGTGATCATCCGATCTCCGTGCAGTCGATGACCACCACCAAGACTCACGACATCAACGCCACGCTGCAGCAGATCGCCGAGCTCACCGCTTCCGGCTGCGACATCGTCCGGGTGGCGTGCCCGCGTCAGGAAGACGCGGACGCGCTGGCGACGATCGCGCGCAAGAGCCAGATCCCGGTCATCGCCGACATCCACTTCCAGCCCCGCTACATCTTCGCGGCCATCGATGCCGGTTGTGCCGCGGTGCGGGTGAACCCGGGCAACATCAAGGAATTCGACGGCCGGGTCGGCGAGGTCGCGAAGGCGGCGGCCGCCGCGGGCATCCCGATCCGGATCGGCGTCAACGCCGGTTCGCTGGACAAGCGGATGCTGGAGAAGTACGGCAAGGCCACCCCGGAGGCGCTGGTCGAGTCCGCGCTCTGGGAGGCGAGCCTGTTCGAGGACCACGGGTTCGGCGACATCAAGATCTCGGTCAAGCACAACGACCCGGTGATCATGGTGGAGGCCTACCGGCAGCTGGCCGCGCGCAGCGACTATCCGCTGCATCTCGGCGTGACCGAGGCCGGTCCGGCGTTCCAGGGCACGATCAAGTCCGCGGTGGCCTTCGGCGCGCTGCTGTCCGAGGGCATCGGCGACACCATCCGGGTCTCGCTGTCCGCGCCGCCGGCCGAGGAGATCAAGGTCGGCGATCAGATCCTGCAATCGCTGAACCTGCGCCCGCGCAAGCTCGAGATCGTGTCCTGCCCGTCGTGTGGTCGCGCCCAGGTGGACGTGTACAGCCTCGCGAACGCGGTCAGTGCCGGTTTGGAGGGCATGGAGGTGCCGTTGCGGGTCGCCGTGATGGGCTGCGTGGTGAACGGGCCCGGCGAGGCGCGTGAGGCGGATCTGGGCGTCGCGTCCGGTAACGGTAAGGGACAGATTTTCGTCAAGGGCGAGGTCATCAAGACCGTGCCGGAGGCGATGATCGTGGAGACCCTGATCGAAGAGGCGCTGCGCATCGCCGAGCAAATGGGCGTGGACGCGGGCGCCGGTGAGCCGGTCGTCACGGTCGGCTGACGCCGCCGCCGGTGGGTAGCCGGACTTCGCCTGGTTCAGGTGAACACATCACGAACTGTTGCGTTCGGCATAGCCGTACCACATCGTCGATTTTCGTGGCAGGCTAGCAACGTGCGGAGTCTGCTGGAGCCGACGCGTAGGGCGAAGTACGTTCCCGCGCGTCAGCTCGCGAACCGGGACCTGGGACAGGTCCTCCGAGTGCTGGATGCCGATCCGGTGGCCTCGTGCATGGTCGCCGCCCGGCTGCAGGAATTCGGCTTGGACAGCTCGCGCTGTGGGCAGGGTGAGCTGTGGAGCCGCGGCGGTCCCGCGGAGTCGCTGTGTTTCTCCGGCGCGAACCTGGTTCCGTTGCGTGGCGATCACGACGCGCTGCGGGCGTTCGCGGACCGGGCGCTACGGTGGCCGCGGATCGCGTCGTCGGTGGTGGGACGCCGTGAGCTGGCGTTACCGCTGTGGGAGATGCTGTCCGGCCACTGGGGTCCGGAGCGGGAACTGCGCGGCGAACAGCCGCTGCTCGCGCTCGCGCAACCGCCGCTGGCCACGCCCGATCCGCATGTCCGCCGCGTGCGCCCGGACGAACTCGACCGCTACCTCAGCGCCGCGATCGCCATGTTCATCGAGGAAGTCGGCGTGGATCCGCGCGCGGGCGACGGTGGCCGCGGCTACCGTCGCCGCATTCAGAGCCTGATCGAATCCGGCCGTGCCTGGGCACGTTTCGAGGACGGCGAGGTCGTGTTCAAGGCCGAGGTCGGGTCGTTGTCCCGGCGCACCGGCCAGATCCAGGGCGTCTGGGTGCATCCCGAACACCGTGGTACCGGGCTCGGCACCGCGGGCACGGCCGCCATCGCCAACGCGGTGGTCGCCTCCGGGCGCACCGCGAGCCTGTACGTGAACGACTACAACGAAGTCGCGCGCCGCGCCTACAGCCGGGTCGGCTTCCGGCAGATCGCCACCTTCTCCACCATCCTGCTCGACTGACTCCGGTCAGGCTGAAAGCTGTTTCAGTGGAATGCAACACGGAGCGGCGCGGAGGTTTGCTCAACATTGGCTATTACCATCGGTGCCGATGTCGACCAGGATTGAATCGCTGCGGAAACCGCTCATCGTCACGCTGGCTGTCGCGCTGCTCGCCGTGCCCGCGGCCGGTTGCGCACGCGGTCCGCAGGGGCCGGTGCCTGCCGCCGACGACTTCGTCGAGGCATTCGCGAAGCACGACCTGACGGCCGCCGCGAGCTTCACCAATCAACCCGAAAAGGCCAGTGCCGCACTGAATTCCGCCTGGGACCACTTGCAGGCGGAAAAGCTGAAAGCGAGTACCGGCTCGGCCAGGGTCTCCGGCGACACCGCGACCGTCGACTACACCTACGAGTGGCAGCTGCCCAAGGACCGGACCTGGCGCTACACCGGGCAGTTGCAGATGGGTCGCAGCGGCGGTCGCTGGAAGGTGCGCTGGACCTCGTCGAACATCCACCCCAAGCTCGGCGACACCCAGACGATGTCGTTGCGCGCCAACCCGGCGCCCCGTGCGCGAGTGAACGAGCAGGCCGGCAGCGATGTGCTGGTGCCGGGCAAGGTGTCCCGGGTCGCGTTCACCGCGACCGATGCCGCCGACCCCGGCGCGGTCGCCACCTCGCTGTCGGCTGCGCTGAGCCCGTTCGATCCGGAGTTGACCCCCGAATCCGTCCGGGACGCGGCGCTGGCCGCCAAGGGCGCGTACACCGTCGCGATGCTCAACGAGAGCGAATTCGACCAGGTGAGTACCGATGTCATCGGCCTGCCCGGGGTCGTGGTCACTTCGGAGTGGGACCTGGTGCCCACCGATCGCGCGTTCGCGCCGGACCTGCTCGCGCAGATCCGCAAGACGGTGATCGCCGAGGTGGACGGCAAGGCGGGCTGGAGCGTGGTCACCATGAACGCGAACGGCGCCGACACCGACGTGCTCACCGAGGTGCCGTCGCAGCCGGCCCCGTCGTTCTCGCTCAGCGTGGATCGCAACGTGCAGAACGCCGCGCAACGCGCCGTCGACCTGCGCGAAGAGCAGACGATGATGGTGGCGCTGCGCCCGTCGACCGGCGCGATCCTGGCCATCGCGCAGAACAAGGCGGCCGATCGGGACGGGCCGGTCGCGACCATCGGCCAGTATCCGCCGGGTTCGGTGTTCAAGACGGTGACCGCGGCCGCGGCGATGTCCACCGGCCTCGCGACGCCGGACACGGTGCTGCCCTGCCCGAGCCGAATCACCATCGGGGACCGCACGATTCCCAACTACAACCTGTTCACCATCGGTGACGCGCCGATGATCACCGCCTACGAGCGGTCCTGCAACACCGCGTTCGCCAATGTGGCGAGCCGGCTGCCGGGCGACGCGTTGCACAACGCCGCCGCGAAACTCGGTGTGGGACCGGGCTATACGGTGGCGGGGCTGCCGACGTTCACCGGCTCGGTGCCGCCGTCGGACGAGCTGATCCAGCGTACCGAGGACGGCATCGGCCAGGGCAAGGTGGTGGTCAGCCCGCTCGGCATGGCACTGATGGCGGCCACCGTCGCGCACGGCTCGGTGCCGGTTCCGTACCTGATCGCCGGGCGCGCCACGACGGTCGACGAGGCGGCGCCCGCCCCCGCGCCGCAGGTGATCACCGGGCTGCGGGCGATGATGCGCAGGGTGGTCACCGGCGGCACCGCCGAGCGGATCGCCGATCAGGGTGAGGTGTACGGGAAAACCGGTGAGGCCGAGGTCGACGGTGGGTCGCACTCGTGGTTCGTCGGTTATCGCGGGGATATCGCGTTTGCGACGTTATTGGTCAAGGGTGGCAGCTCCGACAACGCGGTCGCGGTCACGCGCGACATGATCGCCGCGCTGCCACCGGGTTACTGAGCCGCGTCGTCCGGTGCGGACGGATTGCTGGTCGAGGCGGTGTGGTCCATGATCACGGCGCCGGCGTCGCCGCCGTCGAGGATCTGGACGGTCGCGGCGCCGCCGAGGATGATGGCCACGCTGGCCAGAATTGTAGTGGAACGCTTCATTGTCCGGCTCCCTCAGGTCAGGGGTGTCGACGGGGGAAGGGTTCTAGCTGGTCCGCGCAGGGATTACCCGCACATTGTTTTCTGAAAGTTTGCTGACTTCGGAACCGTAAACCGGGATCGATTCACCGAACAAGCTCGAGTGGCTGACCACACTGTGCAGCAAGAAAGTGTCTCAGGTCACATTTCGGACGAATCTCGGAGAGACTACCTCCGCGTGGGTGGGTAATTTCGCGGAATTCGCCGAATACGAAAACAACTCCAGGGAACGCGCCATTCGGTCAGGTAATGTTCCGGATCCTGCCCGGCGGGAACGGAGGGTGTCCGATCTTGCCGGAGTGCGACTGTGCGCTAGGTCCGCACTTCGTAGCGGATGTCGTAGGCGGCGGCGATCGGGTTGATCTTCGCGGGGTCCAGGCGACCGTCGGTGAGCACCGCGGGTCCGGCTTCGAAGAGGTCTTCGAGGTAGTGCTCCCAGCCGCCGGGCGACGAGATCTGCAGGACGCGGGGCGGAGGGGTCGAGACCGGATGCAGGGCGTGCGGCACGCCGCGGGGGAGCAGGGTGAAGCAGCCCTTTCCGGCGGTATAGCTGCGGTCATCGAATTCGATGCCCAGTTCGCCGTCCAGCACGTATATGCACTCGTCGGCCGCATCGTGGATATGGCGCGGAATCGGCCGGGCGACAACCACTTCGAGTAGGGAAAACCGTCCCTCGGTGTCGGCGGTCATCGTCTTGACCGCGAACGCGGGCGGCAGTGATACCCGGCCGGGGCGGGCCTCGGTGGGGTCGAGGAAGAGGAATCTGTCCTTGGGCATTGGCGGGCTACCTTCCTGGATGCAATAATGGAACCGGAATCCGCTTCCGTTTCAATTAGCGCCGAGGAGTGTCGCATTGTCAACCCCGTTGCCGCCCAACCGAACTGGGCGTACCGATGCCCGGCGCAACCGGGAGCGGGTGCTGGAAACCGCGCGTGCGTTGTTCGCCGAGCGCGGCGACGAGGTGCAGATGCCCGAACTCGCGAAGGCGGCCGGGGTCGGGGTCGGTACGGTGTATCGGCACTTCCCCACGCGTCGAGCGCTGGTCGAGGCGGCGGCCGAGCAGCGGTTTGCCGAGCTGGCCGAATACGCGCGCACGGAATGTCGCCGGGTGCCGGAGCGCGGGGTGGAGGTCTATCTCGTGCGGGTCGGCGAGGTGCTGGCGAGCGACCGCGGGTTGTCCGCGGCCATCGAGGCTGCGAGAGGGACTTCGGAGACCGAACCGCGGGGCGAGGCGAGGGTGGAACTCGAAGCGGCCGTGCGTGATCTGCTCGACGACGGTCGCGCCGCCGGCACCATCCGGGCCGATGCGACAGTCGCCGACGTGTACATGCTGGTCGGTGCCTTATCCGCGACTATCCGCACTGGCAGCGGTGATTGGCGGCGGTTCCTCGAACTGGCCATGAACGGCCTGGGCGCATAGCGCTTTTCAGTCGGCCCGGCGCAGGGTGGCGGCGAGGTGGTGTTGCAGCGGCTCGCCGACCGCCGCCATGCGCAGCGTGTAATCGATGGTGTCGCCCTTCAATTGAAAGGTGCGACCCAGGGCAGTAACGAGTTTCGCGGTGCTGGAGCGGCCGATGCTGGTGGAGTCGAATTCCATGTGCAGTGCACCGTCGGCGGCATTCAATGCGCCCTCACATATTTCGGTGATTCCGGTGGGGTGCGCCAAGATCAATTCCACCCGGTCCGGGCTCGGGCAGCGCAGATAACCGGTTTCGGCGTGCATCGGGCGACTGCCGTCGGCGGCCCGGGTGCGCTGCCGATAGGTGAGGAACGGGCGGCCGAGATGGCCGAATCGGATTTCCTCCAGGTAATCGAACGACTGGATGGTCGGATATTCGCCGTGCCCGTCGCCGCGCCAGGTGCCGAGCAGTGGAGCCAAGGGGGCGATATCGGGATGGGGTGCGATGGAGGGTTGGGGTTCGACCACGGCGCACAGCCTAAACCTTGTTGGTTCCCGGGGTGTTCGTATACCGCCGAAATCTGTTGGCGCTAAGGTTAGCATCGCCTAAACGGTAAGCATGGCGTTTGGTTCGCCGAACTTGCTTGGGTATGCGCTTTTCCACTGGGGGAGTCAGCGGACCCGAAGGCACCGAAGTAGCTGGTACAGGATTTATCGAAGATCTTCCCCACGCCACTATCACTCTGGCATAGGCACGTTCGCCAGCGAGTTGTTGGGCCGTACACCCACGCCCGCGATAGGTTCGGAGAAACGCGATCAGCCGGGTCGACACGAACGGCGTGTCGCGACTGCTCACCGCCGCAGTGATGTTCCTCCGGGCGCCGGAGAGGATCCGACGCCACCACCCGGGCAGGCGCGCCAGCTCCGGCGCAGCAGCGCGATCCTGCTGCCGCACTCAGCATTTCCACCGGCTTCCCGTGCCCAGAACTCGTCGCCAGAAACTGCCGATCGATGAAACCGGTCGGCGGCCCGCCGCGGATCCCCACTGTCTGGACCGGAGCCGGATACAGCCGCGGGCTTCGCCGGTCCGCCGAGGCCCAGCATTCGCCCAACGGGACATGACGGAGTCCGTTCTCGCGTTTCGACGCGGCCAAGTCCCGCTCGATGAGGCGGTAGGTGTCGAGTGGGGCATGACCGAGGGTGCTCTCGTACTTTCGCGTAGCTATGTCCCGCTCGGCGAAGTGGGGCTGTCGGGTGGGACGTCGGTGGGGAGTTGCTTGCGGATCGGGTCGGGGCGGAGTCTGCCGGTGAGCTCTCGTTCGGGCGGTCAGTGCGAGGGGGCGGTGAGGTAGTCCGGGCCGCCGATGTAGACGGTGTGGCCGGATTCGGTGGGGCTGGTGGTGGCTTCGGCTACGGCGGTGGCGAATTCGGGGATGGTGGGGAGTGGGGCGTTGTCGCGGCGGGCGGAGACGGCGGCGGGGTTTCGGCGTTCGAGGAGCTGGACGATGATGGTGCCGTCGATCATGTCGCCGGAGACGGTGTGCAGGGTGATTCCACGTGTGGCGAGAGTGGGGATCATGGCGCGCAGGGCGTCTTCACCGGCGCGTTTGCTCGCGGCGATGGGCTCGTAGTCGGCGGGGACGGGTTTGCGGCCGTGGAAGTGGGCCTGGTGGCTGGTGACGAAGACAATGCGGGAGCCGGACGGCATGTGTGGGACGGCCAGTTCGACCAGGCGAGTCTGGGCGTCGCGGTTGATCGACATGGCGTAGTCGGGTGCGGCATTGCGTTCGAGGCCGCCGGAGGCGTTGAGCACGAGGACGTCCAGCCGGCCGAACTGCGCGACGGCGGTTTCGATGAGGGTGCGGGCGGAGGTCTCGTCGGCGATGTCGGCGCCCGCGGTCGAGGCGCTGCCGCCGGCGGCGATGATCTCGTCGGCGATTGTCTTGGCGCGCTTGAGCTTTTCCCGGTAGTTGATGATCACGTGGTCGCCGCGGGCGGCGAGGATGCGCGCGGTTTCGGCGCCGATGCCGCGGGAGGCACCGGTGATCAGAACGACTCGCTGTCCGGCTGGATGACCCACGTTTCCCTCTCGATGGCGGACCGTCGGCCCGGCGGATTGCTTCTAAATCAGAATCACTATGGTAGTTCTAAATGAGAAGTGCAAGCGGGGCGAAGCCGCCCAACGGCCGGAGCGATCCGGCGAACGCGCCGGTACTGGCCGCGATGGAACTGCTGGGACAGCGGTGGATTCTGCGCGTGCTGTGGGAGCTGGCGCCCGGACGGCTCGGGTTCCTCGAGCTGCGCCGGCGGATGGACAACTGCTCCTCCAGCATGCTTTCGGTGCGGTTGCAGCACCTGCAGGGCGCCGGGCTGATCGTGAAGAACGCGGACAAGTCCTACGAACTCACCAGTGCGGGAACAGAACTCGGCACCGCGCTGGAAGGCGTGTGGGCGTGGTCGCGGCGGTGGGAAGCGTCGCTCACCGAACCGGACAGCTGAGCGGGTTGACCTTCCGCCTACCTGAGACTTCATGATGGCCGGATGGCAGAGTCCGATGGGTTGATCACGATAGGCGTGCTGGCGCGAGCGAGTGGGCTCACGGCGAGTGCGTTGCGGTTCTACGACGACTGCGGGTTGCTGACGCCTGCCCGGGTCGATCCGCTCACGGGGTATCGGTATTACACCGAGGACCAGCGGGAACGCGCGGTGATGATTCGCCGGCTGCGCGCGATCGAGGTGCCACTCGAGTCGATCTCGGAGATCTTGTCCGGCGATATCGGGCGGGCGGAGCAGGTGCTGGATGCGCATGTCGGTGAGCTGAGGCGGCGGGCGTCGGCGGCTGCGGTCGTGGCCGGGTCGATCAAGCAGACGCTTTCGCTGGACGACCGGGTTGCGTTGCCGGCCGGGCTGCTGGCGGAGGCGTTCGAGCAAGTGCGGGTCGCGGCGGCGGGCAATCGCGAAATACCCGTTCTCGCGGGCATTCTGCTGGAGGCGAGTGGGAATTCGGTGACGCTCACTGCCACTGATCGCTACCGGCTCACGACTCGGACCGTCGTGTCTCGGGATCGGCAAGGCGGCGATTGGTCGCTGGTCGTCGACGGTGGCGAACTCGCTCCGGTTATCGAATGGCTTCGCGGTCTGGACGAAATCATCGCTGCCCCAACGGATCAGGGGTTGCTGATCGTCGGTGACGGTAGCGAGCGGCGTTGCCGAGTGATCGATGAACCGTTCCCCGACTATCGAGCGGTGCTGTCCGGCTTGCAGCCGGTTCGGACCCGCGTGCTGACGGCCCGCGCACCGTTGCTCCAAGTCCTCGAAAGCGCCTCGCCCACGGTGCGATTCGAGGTAAGCCCGACCGGACTGACAGTGTCCGGCAGTCGCCTCCCCGCCACGGTCACCGGCTCCGGAATCGACCTTTTCTTCGAAGTCACCACACTGCTCCCCGCGATAAACACCGCGTTGGGCCCAGATCTCATGCTCGACATCGCCGCCGCCGGTCACCCCGTCGTCATTCGCTCCGCTACTGACGGCGACCTCACCACCCTGGCCATGCCGGCCCGGCAGCCGACCAACGGATAGGACCCGACGCCATGACCGACGACACCATGACTGCGATCACGCGCGCCGTCGCCCTCGGACACGAAGGCCGACCCGACGCCGCCCGCGAGTCCCTGCTCGCCCTCTGGAATTCCTTTGGCCCACAAGGCGATCCACTTCACCGCTGCACCCTCGCCCACTATCTCGCCGACCTCCACGACGACGCCGCCGAAGCCCTCACCTGGGACATCCGCGCCTTGGACGCCGCCGACTCCCTGACCAACGCCCGCGCCCAGGAATTCGAGCCCACCCTCGATGTCCAAGGCTTCTACCCGTCCCTGCACCTCAACCTCGCCGACAACTACCGCAGACTCAGCTCCTTCACCGCCGCCCAACGCGAACTGACCGCCGCCCGAGCCAAACTCCACACCCTCCCCGAATCCCCTTACCGCACAATGATCCGCACCGCAGTAGACGAAATCGAAGCAGCAATCCAAACCCAAGACACCACCCCCCGCCCCTCCGCCCCAACCGGCCGCGAGTAACACCGACCGCAGCACAGCAACGCCGATGTCCCGCACCACGTCCCACTCGCCAGCCACCGCCTCGTCGAGCGGGACATAGCTGCGCGGAAATGCGAGAGCAGCCTCCACCATGTCCCGCCCGGCAGCTACGGCCTCATCGAGTGGGACATGGTTGCGTACAAGTGCGAGAGCACCCTCCACTATGTCCCGCTCGGCGGTTGACGAGCGCCCGACCGACGGACCGGTTGCGCCGGAACGACCCGACCCGCAAGCAGCGCTTCACCGATGCCCGCCTCAGCAGTTCCACCGAGCGGGCACCGCGACGAGCGGGACATGGCTGCGCGGAAATGCGAGAGCACCCTCTGTCATGTCCCGCTCGGCAGCCATCGCCGCGTCGTGCGGGACCTGGTTGCGTACAAGTGCGAGAGCGCTCTCCGCTACGTCCCGTTCGGCGGATTGCTCACCCTCGTCGGCTGGCATCGCCCAGCCGAGTTGCGGCAAGTCCGGGTCGCAAGTGCTGGGACGGCCGGATTAATCGGTGGAGTCGTATGAGCCCAGGTCTGAGGATGAGGGCATGGTCGACTACGAGGACACTGCCTGTCGGATCGAGTGGGATCAGCTGCCGGGTGCGGTGCGCGCTGGTATCGCGGGGCGGCTCGGCAGTGCGGTGGTTCGGGTGGAGGGGCAGCGGGGTGGGTTCAGTCATGGGATGGCGGCTCGGTTGTGGTTGAACGACGGGTCGCGGGCGTTTGTGAAAGCCATTCGGGGAGAGGACGAGCTGGCGCGGATGTATCGGCGGGAGGCCGATGCGGCAGGGCGGTTGCCGGAGGTGGCGCCTGCGGCGCGATGCCGGTTCGGGGTGGAGGTAGCGGGCTGGTTCGTCGCGGGATTCGAGGATGTCGAGGGGACGCGGCCGCGGTTGGCGGAGCCCGGCGAGCTGGCGGACGTGCTGCGGACTGTCGGGCAACTGGCCGAGCTGTTGACGCCGAGTCCGTTGCCGGATGTGCCGACGATCGAGGCGGAGTTGGCGACTGCGTTCGCCGGGTGGCGGGGGTTCGCGGAGTCCGGTGCGCCCGCGGATCTGGATGAGTGGTCGGCCCGGAATCTGGATCGGCTGGCGGAGTTGGAGACCGGGTGGTCGGTGAGTGCGCCAGGGGAGACGTTGCTGCACGCGGATTTGAGCCCGGGGAATATGGTGCGGCGGGCGAATGGTGAAGTCGTCATTGTCGATTGGGCCTGGGCATGCCGAGGCGCGGCCTGGATCGATCTGGTATTGCTCGCACCGTATTTCGAGGAGTGCGGCGTCGACCCGGAGGCGATCATCGCCGGCCATCCGGTCACCGAGGACGTCGAGCCGGCGGCGATCGATTCGTTCGTGTGCGGGCTGGCCGGGTACTGGGCAGTCAACTCCCGGCGACCGCCGCCGCCGGGTTCGCCGCATCTCCGGGCGCATCAGGCGCGATTTGCCCGGCTCGCCCGGGATTGGTTGCGCCGACGGGTGCGCTGGGCATAGCCGCAGGTGATTACTTCCGAGTGGCAGATTAAGGTGTGGTCACTCCAGGTTTGCCGCAGCGGAATTTCGGGGCGGCGTACCGGCGGGGAGGTGGCTGACCAGTGCGTGTCGGACGAACGGAAGTGGGTGAAATCGAAGTGAAGGGGGGAAGTCTCGTTCACGCTATCGATGTGTGCCAGGTGCGGTTTGTGCTGCGGCAACAGCGCGGGGTTCGTCACCACCCGAGGGGCGGGGCGTATCAACGCACGGCCGGGTGGGGGCAACGCGATGGGCTATGACCGGCGGCTGCCCGGCAAGGACCTCCTGCTTGCCGCTTTCCGCGGCTTCCCGCACGCGGACCACCCGATGCTGGAGGCGGCGGGCGAACTGGCCCAGCTGCACCTCGCGCGCGAACGCACCCCGGCCGTCGAGGCGGTGAAGATCGATCGTCGTCGCACGCACCTGGTGCGGACCATCGATCGCTGGGTCACGCTGGCGACTCCGGTCCCGGAGATCGCGGCCCCCGAACACACCGAAACCGTCGGCAGATTGGTGGACCGGCTCGCAGGCATGACCGCACAGGCATTCGCCGGTCTGGCCTTCGCCCCGGAGGCGGTCTTCTACGACGCCTGGGTGCAGATCGAGGAAATGGCCGACGGCTACCAGGACCTCATCGACGACCTGCGCAACGGCATCCGCCGATTACCCGACGACCCGTACGACCACTGGTGACTCACTTACGCCCGAACAGCCGGAACGACCGGCTCCTCCGCTGCGGCAACGTGGCATAGACCATGGTCATATCGGCGAACACCTCCGCCTCCCGCTCCCGGTCGACCCCGAATTCGCTGCGCCCGAGCACATGCTCGACCGACTGCGGCGAAATCGACGGCAGCATCAGCGTCAGCGCGGGCGGCACCGGCGCGGAGCGATCCGCCTCCTGGGTGCCGTGCCCGAGCAGCATGTGCCCCACCTCGTGCAGGATGATGTGATCGGCATTGCGATCGGTCGCGCCCGCGTCGTAGATGACGAGGTCGTCGTGTTTACGCGCGACCCACAAACCGCCTCCGCCACAACCGATCTCGTTCAACAGTGCCTTGGGCGCGGTGTGCAGGCTGATGGAGCGGCCACGATGCGCGGCAACGGCGGCGAGGTAGGCGGTGAGGTTCCACGGATTGGGGAGGGGCACGGTTCGGGTCGCGTCACCGAAACGAGCTTCCATGCTGGTCATCCCGGCACACATTACTCACAGGGTCGGCACTAGTCACCAACGATCCGGACGAACCCGGCGTGAGCTGGTGCACTGTCCAGGAACAGGTTCCGCTATTCGGCGGGCGGTTCCGCCGCGGCTGGCTCGGCGTGCAGGTACCGGATCAGCAGCTGATTCACCGCCCACAGCACGACGCCGATGGCGAGCAGGATGCCCGCGATGGTGTACTGCTGCGGATTGCGATCGGTCCACGGCGTCACCAGGAACCCGCAGGTCAGCGCGCCGATCACCGGTAACGCGGTCGGCGTGTGGAAGTGCTCGTGCTCCACTCGATCCCGGCGCAACACCAGCACGGTGACATTCACGATGGTGAACACCGCGAGCAGCAACAGAGCCGTCGTGCCGCCGAGTTCGGGCACCTCGCTGACGAACGCGATCAGCGCCAACGCGAGCAGCGTGGTGAACAAGATCGCAATGTAGGGCGTGCGCCGACCGGAATGAACCCGCCCGAGCGCCTGCGGCAACACCCCTTGCTTGGCCATACCGTAGAGCAGGCGACTGGCCATCAACATGTTGATGAGCGCGGTGTTCGCGACGGCGATCATGCTGATGTAGGCGAAGACATGCGTCGGGAACGACGGCCAACCCACCCGCACCACCTGCAGCAACGGCGTGTCGCCCTGACTGAGTTCGGGCACCGGCACCAGCGCGACCGCGGTGATCGACACCAGCACATAAACAATGACGGTCACGGTGAGCCCGGCCAGCAGCACCTTCGGGAAGATCCGGCTCGGCTGCTTGCACTCCTCGGCCATGTTCACCGAGTCCTCGAAACCGACCATCGCGTAGAACGCCAGCGTGGTAGCGGCGATGACGCCGCCGACGGCGGTCCGGTCGCCGGTGTCGAATTCGGTGATCCGGCCGAAGTCGCCGTCGCCCGCGCCGAGCGCCCAGCAGCCGATCCCGATGACGATCAGCAGACCGGTCAGCTCGACGCAGGTGAGCACCACGTTCAGCTTGACGCCCTCGCTCACCCCGCGCAGATTGATCACCGCGATCACCGCCATGAAGGCCAGCGCGATCACCGTGACCACGAAACCGGTGCCGATATCCAGGTTGAACGCCTCGGCGAAGTTGGCCGCGAACGCCCGGGACGCCGTCGAGGCGGAGGTGATCCCGGAGCACATCACCGCGAACGCGACCATGAACGTGAGGAACTGGATGCCGAACGCCTTGTGCGTATAGAGCGCGGCCCCTGCGGCATTCGGATATTTGGTGACCAGCTCCAGGTAACTCATCGCGGTGACCAGCGCGACCAGGAAGGACACCACGAACGGCGCCCACACCGCGCCGCCCACCTCGTGCGCCACCTTCCCGGTGAGCGCGTAGACCGAGGAGCCGAGGATGTCGCCGATGATGAACAGCAGCAGCAGCCACGGCCCCATCACCCGCTTCAGCTCCGGCTCTGCTTCCCGCGGTGTGGTGACGTCGGCCATGCGGTCCCTCCCCGATGTTTCGCAACAGATGGATGAAGTACCCGAATCGTCCGAAATTAGTCGACTGCCGTGCATCCGCGGGGCAAATCCGCCGGCCGATGAACCGAATCGCCCGCTGTATCGGTATCTCCTAGGACAGCCGCCCACGACATGCGGGCAACCGCCGGTTCCCGGCAAACCGGCGGGGATATCCGCAGGATGAGAGCGTGCAGATGAGCCTGCTGACGGTGCCGTCGCGCCCGCGGACCGGGGCGGTCGCCCAATGGTGGGTGCTGACCTGCCGCCTGATCCGGCCGTCCTGGCGCAACGGCGAACTGGTGACCGCGGTGGTCGCGCCGACCGTGTTCACCCTCGGGTTCTACGTGCCGTTGAACCTGGTCATGAGCGTGTACGGGCACGGGCTCAGCAGTTACGCGCAGTTCCTCATGCCGATGATCGTGATGCAGGCGGTGGCGTTCTGCGCGACCTCGGCCGCGTTCCGCGCGGCCAGCGACGCCAAGGACGGGCTCACCGTGCGATTCGGTTCCATGCCGATGCCCGCGGCGGCGCCGCTGGCGGCCCGGATCACCGCGGCCATGTATCGCGCGGTGATCTCGTTGGCGGTGGCGATGCTGTGCGGCCGGGTGATCGGCGTCCGGTTCTACGGAAGCGCCTGGGAGACAGCGGGATTCCTGGGGTTCGCGGTGCTGGTGGCGTTGGCGCTGTGCGTGGGCGCGGACCTGATCGGCAGCCTCGTGCGGAGTCCGGAGGCGATCACGCAGGTGCTCATCTTTCCGCAGTTGATCCTCGGCCTGGTGTCGACGGGTCTCGCGCCCGCGAGTCAATTCCCTTCGTGGTTGCAGGGTTTCGCGCGCAATCAACCGGTGTCGCAGTTCGTGTACGGAATGCGTGCGCTGGTCGGTGATTCGACCGGCAATGCGGGCGTCGTCGGGTGGCCGGTACTCGGGCCCGGCTTGGCTTGGGCGGTAGGAATTCTCGTGGTGTTCGGTGCGCTGGGCGTGGTGGTGGCCGTGCGGAGGTCGCAATGACGACGACCGGCGATCGGGCCGCGAATCTGCCTTCGGTGCACGGCCGGACCGAGACCTGGCGGCTGCTGGTGCCGCAGACCGTCATTCAGACGCGGCGACTGTTATTGCGCTGGTGGCGTGACCCGCTGACGATGGTGCAGTCGCTGGTATTTCCGGCGTTACTGCTGATCGTGTTGAATACCGTGCTCGGCAAGCAGATTTCGACCTTCTCCGGGGCGAGCGCGTTGTACGGGTCGGTGCCGATGGTGGCGCTGGTCGGGGTGATGTCGGGGTCGCTGGCCGGCGCGATCACGCTCGGCCGGGAACGCGATCAGGGCCTGCTTGCCCGGTTGTGGGTGCTGCCGGTACATCGCGCGTCCGGACTGGCCTCGCGGATCGTGGCCGAAGGGGTGCGGATTCTGTTGTGCACCATGGTGTTGTTCGCGGTGGGCATGGTGCTCGGGTTCCGGTTCGAACAGGGAGTGCTCGCCGGGATCGCGCTGTTCGGGGTGCCGCTGCTGTACGGGCTCGGGTTCGCGACCCTGGTCACCGCCGTCGCAGTGTTCAGCGCGAAAACGGCCTTGGTGGAGGCGGTTTCGCTCGGGTCGTCGATCATGATGTTCTTCAGCACCGGCTTCGTGCCGCTGACCGCGTACCCGGCTTGGGCGAAACCGATTGTCGCGCACCAGCCGATGACCTACGCGATCGATGCCATGCGCGGACTGTCGCTCGGCGGGGCGGTTCGCGCCCCACTGCTGGCGACCGTGACCTGGTCGGTCGGCGCGATCGTGGTGTTCGCGGTGCCGGCCGCCGTCGGATACCGCCGGGCCAGCCGGGCTTAACGACCCATCCGCGAAGCGGCGTCCATGATCATCTCCGCGGAGTCGCGCGGGCTCAGCGCCATCGCGCGCAACTGGTCGAAAATGACGCCGAAGCGCCGTATTTCGGGATGTCCCTCGATCAGCTCGTCACCCGCGATGCCCTCCACGTACACCAGCTCCGGGTCGGCCGGATCGTGGAAGTCCAGCAGCGTGAACGAACCCGCCATGCCGGGATGCGCGCCCGCGTCGAACGGCAGGATTTGCAGGATCACGTTCTTGCGCTTGGTTTCTTGCAGCAGCCGATCCAACTGCCCGTGCATCACGGCTGGTCCGCCGACGGTGCGCCGAATCGCCGCCTCGTCCATCACGACCCACAGTTCGAGCGGCTCTTCCTTGGTCAGATTCGCGGCCCGGTCCATCCTGGCGCGCGCCCGATCCTCCATGATCGCCGCCTCGACCTTCGGCATCGACGTGTCGATCACCGCCGTCGCGTACTCCATCGTCTGCAAAAGCCCTGGGATGGTGGAGGTCTGGTAGTGCCGCGCGGACAACGCCTCGGCCTCGAAGTTGATGTACGCCGCGTACACCTCCGACACGCTGCCTTCGTACGCCCGCGACATGCCCGGCTTCAGCGCGTCCGACAGCAGCTCCATCGCGTCCTCGCGCTGCTCCTCGGTCACGCCGTACAGGTCGAGCATCGCCTGGAGGGTGCGCCGCTGCGGCCGCGCCTGGGCCGTCTCGATCCGGTACAACGTGGTCACGTTGATCCCGGTCTGCGCGCTCACCTCCTCTTTGCTGAGTCCGGCGTGCTCACGCATTTCGTGCAACATCGCGGCCAACCGGCGCAATCGCACGGTCAGGACGGTGCGCTTGCCTGCCATGACAACATCCCTTCGGTCCCGCCTGCGGCGAAGGCGCCGTTCGTAGGACGAAAGAGTACCGCTTCCTATCCTGGTGAGGTCCAAGGTTTCCGGTTCCGAACTGGCAGATTCCCGAACCCGGTCAGCCGCGCTTGTGCCGGAAGGCGTCGAGGCCGTTGCGGCCGAGCATGGACACGGTGGTCTTCCACCACGGGCGGGTGGGGTCGGGATCCGCCCCCGCGCCGAGGCGGTGCAGCTGGTCGGTATGCCATTGCAGGTCGAGGGCGCCGTCCAGCGAGCGGAGGCTGGTGACAGCGGACAGTGGGCCGCGCAGACCCATGGCGATGCCCGCGCTGCGGAGGCGTTCGTCGCGGCCGGTGAGCACCGCATCGGCGGCGTCCGGGGTGAGACAGGTCGGGCGGCCGATGCCGATTACGTCGCAGTCGCCGGAGCCGACCGCCTCGGCCATCGCGGTGCGGGACCGGAAGCCGCCGGTGACGGCTAGGGGCAGGTCGCCGGCCGCGGCACGGACGGTGCGCGCGTAGTCGAGGAAGTAGGCCTCGCGGGCGAGAGTGCTCGCCGCCGGTGCGTCCTTGCGGCCCATCATGGCGGGCGATTCGTAGCTGCCGCCGCTGATTTCGATCAGATCGAGGCCCTCGGTGGAGAGCCGCTCGACGACCCCGCGGGACTCGTCCTCGGTGAATCCGCCGCGCTGGAAGTCGGCGGAGTTGAGCTTGATCGCGACGGCGAAGCGCGGGGCGACCGCGTCGCGAATCCGCCGGACCACCTCCACGGCGAAGCGCATGCGCCGCTCGGGAGTGCCGCCCCAGCGATCGGTGCGCTGATTGGCCAGCGGTGAAAGGAATTGCGACACCAGGTATCCGTGCGCGCCGTGGATCTGCACGCCGTCGAATCCGGCGATCTCGGCGATCCGCGCGGTGGCCGCGTAGCGGTCGATGACGGCCTCGATCTCGGCGTCGGTGAGCGCCCGCGGGGTCGGCATGCCGGGGATCTTCGGCGCGATCGCCGAGGGCGCGACCGGCCGGGTCCGGGTGGCCAGCGGATTGGCCTGCCGGCCGGGGTGATTGATCTGCATCCAGATCGGCGCACCGCCGTCGTGGGTGGCCTTGGCCCATGCGGTCAGCGCGTCGAGGTCGCGCTCGTCGTCGACCACGACATTGCCGGGCTCCCCGAGGTGGCCGCGGTCGACCATCACGTTCCCGGTGACGACCAGGCCGTAACCGCCCGCGCCCCAGCGCGTGTAGAGCCGGGTCAGCCGCTGGTCAGGCGCGTTCACCGGGTTGCCGAGGCCTTCGCTCAAGGCCGACTTCATCAGCCGGTTCGACAGGACCTGGCCGCACGGCAGCGGGAGTGGATCGGCGAGCGTTGTCATCGGTGAGTCCTTCTGTCGCGCACTGTGTTCGAGATCGGCGACCGCGCGGATCCGGGCCGGCCACGGCCTGATCGGCAGCGCATTACCGTTACGGCGGGTCACGCGTGCTCTCACGGTAGTAGAATGATCGGTCTATCGCAAGAAGGAGATGGGTAAGCTGCGACTATGACGATGCGGCCCCGTGAACGGCTCATCATGGGTGCGATCGACCTGATCCGGCGCAATGGCGTCGCGGGCACCGGCATGACCGAGCTGCTCGCGCACAGCAATACCGCCCGCCGGTCGATCTACCAGAACTTCCCGCGCGGCAAACAGCAGCTGATCGAGGAGGCGACCCGGACGGCCGGCCAGGTGATGGCCGGGGCCATCACCGCCACCGAGGAGGACGGCAGTTCGGCGACGCGGCTCGCGAGCTTCGTCCGGATGTGGAAGGACACGCTGGTGGCCGCCGACTTCACCGCGGGGTGCCCGGTGGTCGCGGCCGCGCTGTCCGGCTCGGAGGTGCCCGCGGCGCCGGCTATCGCCGCCGAGGCGTTCGCCGAATGGGAAGTCCTGATCGCCGAGCAGTTGACCGCCGAGGGGCTCACGGCGGAGGTGGCGCGATCAATGGCGACGACGGTGGTGGCCGCGATCGAAGGCGCCGTCGTCATGTCCATCGCCACCCGCTCGGTCACCCCGCTCGACCGGGCCGCGGAGCAACTCGACTACCTGCTGCGCTGCCGGATGTCCGAACGCGGGTAGTCGCCAACGTTTTCCGGATCGGAAACCTGCCGAAACCTGGAGTTCGACTTGGGCACGTAGGTTCACGCGGTATGACTGGGGCGGGCTCGACCTCGAAGCGGTTCGTGCACATTCTCGCCGTGCTGGTGGCGGCCTTGGCGCTGGTCTTCGGACTGTCGACGGGGGAGCAGTCGCCGCGCCCGGTGGCCGCGGACTCGGTCACGCTGGTCAGCGCCGCGATCCCGCAACGCGCCTGGGACACCCTCGCCCGGATCGACGCGGGCACCTGGCCGCCGAACGACGGGTCCGGCACCAAAGGCGGTGGGACCTGGTCGAATCGGGAGGGGACGCTGCCCGGCACGGATTCGGCGGGACGCCGGATCGCGTATCAGGAGTGGGACGTCAATATCAAGAAGCCGGGCCAGAGCCGCGATGCCGAGCGCATCGTCACCGGAAACGACAAGTCCGCCTGGTACACCGGCGATCACTACGCCACCTTCACCCGCATGCGCTGACCGGGAGCAATCGGACTCGGGCGCGGTTCGCAACCGGCCTTGACACGTATTACGGCGGATATCGTGGTCTATGGTGGTGATGAGCAACCGTCCGGCATCCTTTCCGGCGCAGGCGGATCCGCCATCGAGACACACTGTTCCCAAGTCTGATTCCGGCAGGGGAAGTCGACTCGCGCATCGCCCGAGGTCATCGGCGACGCTGCCGCTCGTGCGCTGTTGAAGCGGTTGTCCGGCTACGGAACCGGGTGTCCGAAGCGACGTTTACAGAGGAGATGCAGCAATGCAGACGCACTCTTGCGTTCTTGCATCAGTAAGTGCATGATCCAGCTAGCCTAGTTGTGAACAACCGATCCGATGACCGGGATAACCGAATCGAGAGCCAATTATGTTGGTACAAAGCGCGTTGGTGTCGGGCGAACTCGGGGTGCAGATATGAGTGCGCCGACAGTGGGGGTACTGCCGACAGCTCCGCAATTGTTGTGTGCATTCCAGGGACGCCGTTTTCAAGATCGCGAAATGCTGCGCTCCGCCCATGCCCTCGCCGAGCTGCACGCGCGTAGGCAGCAGGTGCGCGATTCCGCGCTGATCGTCGAAATCGACTGTCGCCGAAGTGAACTCGTCGACGACATCAACGATTGGATCGGCAAGGAGATTCCGCAGCATCGCAACGGCGCCTCGCTGCACACGGAAAGCCTTGGGGCGGTGGTGGACCGGATGGCGCGCAGTTGGGTGGACGCGAATCAGGTCATTGACGTCGAGGGCGCGCGCAGCGACAATACCCATAAACATTGGTACCACCTGGCAGAACTTGTCGATGGGTACACTGATTTGGTAACCGACGTGGCCGGTGGCCGCCGCCGTTTGCCAGAGCAGTGATCATTTCCGATCGACGGAATATCCCGCGATAGTGACACTGCCCCGACAGCGTCGCTTGCTCGAGGGCGATGTCCCAGGGGTGTCATCCGACCAGTGACCCCCTATGGACGATACGTCGCCTGCCCAGTGACGGCGGGCGCAACGGGGCGCCCCGCCCGGCGTGCCGCGTGGTCGACTGGCGCGGCACGCCCGCTGAGAAATTCACCGCACCGCGTCCGGTGCCGCACCTCATTCCGCGACGGTGAAGATTTCGTGCGCCATCACGCGCACGTTGCTCTGTCCGTGCGTACGCATTCTGGCGAGTAGTTCCACCCAGGTCGGCGTCCAGCCGAAGTGATTGCCGCACTGCGCGATCAACGCCAGCGCGGCCAACGCGGTCGCACTGTCGACGTCCGTGGACAGATCTCGTGCGACCGTCGTCATGGTGTCGGCATCGACCATCTGCCCGGTCCGCGCCAGCCGCGTCCGCAACTGCTCAGCGGGGTACACCACCATCGCGCCCCGGGCCAGCCCGCACGCCTGCTGGATCGCCCGCACGCTCGATGCCGTATCGGCCCAACGGATCTGGGCGAGCAGCAGATCGATGGCAAATCGCCGCCACTGCGTCTCGCCGGAGAGCCGCTCGGCCACCGCGACCGCCGTCGCCCGCGCCGCCTCCGACCGCGCGGCCGCCTGCTCGAGACTTTCGAGCAGCGTCGAAAGCCGTTGCCGGGCTGGTAGGTCACGACCGGGAAGAACGACGTCCTCGGCGGCCAGCAGCCGATCCACCGCGGCCGGCACCTCCGCGCGGAAGGCGCCGCCGACCAGCACCCGCGCGGCCTGCCGCCACAGCCCGGCCTCGCCGAGATCGGCGAGCCGGCGCACCAGCATGTCGCCGGTGTCCGCGGGCGCCCAGCGCTGCCAGGCGCTGAGCACCCGCATCGCCTCGGTGGCCAGCTGGACGTCGGTGCCGCCGGCCATCTCCCGCACCAGCTCGGCCATCCGGCGACGCTGCGGAATCGCCAGCAGCGCGGGCGCGAGATTCAGCGCCTCACCGGCCACCGCCGGGTCCTGGGTCGCGTCGGCGAGAATCTGCCATGCCTCGTCGTGGTCGAGCAGCCAGCGACAGGCGAAGACGACCGCGCGTTTGACGTCGCGATGCTGATTCGGCCGGTCCCAGATCGCCCGGATGGTGGCCAGCGCCTGCGGCACATGCAGCGCGGCGAGCAGCCGCACCCCCTCCTTCAGCGAGGTGATCTTCGGCGAATCCAGCAGCGGGGTGAGCGCGCCCGCGAGCCGATCCGGCGCGATGCTCCGGGCGCGGGAAGCGATGCCGCTCACCGCGACTCGCGCCCGATCCGAATCCACGTAGCGTCCGAGCACGCCGATCGCGGCCTCGGCGTCGGCACTGCGCCCGAGCGCGGTGAGCGCCGCCTCGGCCACTGTGAGTTCGGCATGATCGGTATAGCCGACCAGGCGCGCGAAGCTGCCCGGCAGGCGACCCAATCGCCGCACCGCCCAGGTCTTTTCCCACAGCGAGGAGTCCTTCGACCGGATCAGTCCGGTGAGCGCCCGCGCGTACAGCTCGATCTGGCGCGGCGTCCACCCGTCGAAGCCCGCCGAGAACTCCGGCACCAGACGCACTTTCGGCGCGATGAACCGGCCGGGGGTGGCCCCGTTGAGCACCAGGTCGAGCAGATCCGTTCGGCGCGTGGCGATCACGTGCTGCACCCGGGTTAGCGAGATCATCGAGCGGTCCCGGTTCAGCAGGACGGCCAGGTGCTCGTCGCGGGTGATCGGGTTGGCCAGCACCAGGTCCACCGCGGTGTGGATCACGGAATCGTTGCGCGCGCCGCAGGCCCGCAGCAGCAACTGCTGCAAGGCGCCGACCTTCCACGCGCGCTTGTTCAGGCCGTTGGCCAGGGCGAGGGTCAGCGTCCACTCGTCACGGATCGCGTCGCTGTCCAGTCGCCGGTGCAGTGCCGCGAACAGTCGATGTTCCGCGCCGCGGGGGAGATTGCGGTCCACGTCGCGCAGCGGGATCGAGCTGGCCTGCGCCGCAAGGCTTTCGATCAGCCGCAGCGCCGACTCCGTGCAGGCCGGATCGTCGATGCGAGCGCCGTGCACCAGCAGGGTGCGCGCCAGTGTGCCGATCGCGCCGGTGGTCATGCTCGATCGATCGCGGGCTTGCAGCGCGTCGGTCGCCAGGATTTCCAGCGCGGGCAGGTGCGCGGGACGCAGCAGGGTCGGCGGGATCTCGGTGACCGCCTGTAAAGCGGTGCGCCGCACCGGGTCCTGCTCGTTGCGCAGCCGCCGCAGCGATTCGAGCAGCGTGCCGACCACGTCGGGATCGCGGCTGCCGACCGCCGCGACCACCAGCAGCGGATACGCCTCCACCCGCTCGTCGGCGGTCGGCCGGCGGATGCTTTCGTGCAGGACGGGTTCGGCCTCCTCCCAGGAGAGCCGGGCGATCAGCCGCTCCCGAATCCGCCGGTCAGCGGATCCGCCTTGGCGCGAGAGCAATTCGCGGGCAAGCGTCGCTCGGTCGTGCCGGGGCAGGCTGTCGAGCGCATCGAGATCGACCAGTGCGGCGTCGACGCCGGGGCGGATGAACACCTGCCGCACCAGTTCGGTGCGTCGGCTCGGCGGCAGCGAATGCAGGAATTGCCGCCGGTGATAGCTGGAATACGCGGCGCAGACGGCGATCAATCGATCGTCGGGTAGCTCGCGCAACGCGGTGAACACCGCGCGCCCCGCCAGGCAGTTGCCCCGGCCGCTCGGATGCAGGATCAGCTCGACGACGGCCTCGGGATCGTGGCGAGCCAATCTGCCCGCGATCGCGCCCAGACCGTAGATCTGCTGGTGCGTTACCGCCTGCGCGGCGAGCGCGAGCAGCCGGTCCGGGTCGTGGATCGCGAAAGTACTCGAGCCGGTGGCGATGCGCGGCCACAGCTCGGGCCAGTCCGACTCGCCCGCCTGCGTCGCGAGGTCGGTCAGATAGTCGAGTACGGCCTCGGTGTGCCTGCGGGCCAACGTTTGCCAGTTCGGTGCCGCGTAGGCGAACTCGGGCAGGTACTCGGTGACCAGCCGGGTCGAGCAATACGGGAGGATGCGCGCCGCCTCGGCATCGCCGAACAGCCGGCGCACCTCGGGCAGCAGGGCGTCGGCCAGACCCGGGTCGTGCGCGCGCCGGCCGACCGCGCGATAGAGCACGCGTCGCGTCCGGTGCGCCATCCGTGGCAACCGCTCGACCAGCAACCGTGGCTCGACCCCGAGCCGGACCAGCGCGACGACCGCCCGCGAGACGAACTCCTGTCCGGCCGAATCCAGTTGGCCGACAAGGTGATCGCGGTCGGCGGCGATCGCGGCCAGATGAATCGAGAGGACCCGCTCGTAGCGCCCGCGCCCGGCCAGATCGGTCAGCAGCGCGGTGAGCTCGCCCGTGCCGGCCAACCGCAACGCGACCGTCGCGATGGCCCGGCGCCGCTGCGGCGCGGACAACGGCTCGATGTCCTTCACTAGCTTCGTCGCCGGTGATGCCATTGTTCGACCGCCAACCTTCCCTCTGAAGCGGAGGAATCCCCCGTGGTCGTTGTGAGGATATGTCGCGCACACCGGGTTTCGCCGGACCGAGATCGAATCCGCGGCCCGCATTCGACCCGCCGCGCTCAGGTCGCGGCGGCGGCGCGGGCCTCCCGGCGCTGTCTGCGGCGGCGCAGATAGCGGCGGATGCGGGTGGCGAGGAAGGACACCAGGATCAACCCGGTCACCAGCAGCACGCCCGCGACGATGGCCGCGAGCAGCGGGTGGAAGATGGCCAGGGTGACGATGCCCGCGACCGAGACGTCCTCGGCGGTGCTGGTCACGATGTTGGTCACCGGTTCCGGCGAGGTGTTGATCGCCATCCGGGTGCCCGCCTTGACCAGGTGGCTGGCCAGCGCGCTCGCGCCGCCGACCGCGCCCGCCGCCAGCTCGGGCAGCGAACCGTCTTGTCCCGCAAGCAATGCCGCGACGACCGCGCCCGCGGCGGGGCGGACCACGGTGTGCAGCGCGTCCCAGAACGAATCGAGGTACGGAATCTTGTCCGCGACCGCCTCGATCAGGAACAGCACCGCGGCGGCGATCAGCACGTCGGTGCGTTGCAGGGCGTCGGGCACCGAGTCGGACAGGCCGGTGCGGCCGAACAGGCCGAGCAGCAGCACCACGGCGTAGGCGTTGACGCCGCTCGCCCAGCCCGCGGTGAAGATGAGGGGAAGTGCTGACACGAAGTCATCCTAGGTCGAGACGGGAGCGCCCGCCTCGACCGTCGAGAACACGCGGGGTCAGCGCAGGGCGGCGCGGCTGCGCAGGCGACCCAGCAGGATCAGCGCGACGAGAGTGACCAGGACCAGCAGGGTGGTGCTCGCGGCGGCGTCGAAGACCTCGCCGCGGTCGGTCTGGGCGAAGATGCCGACCGGCAGCGTCTTCCAGGTGGCCGGATAGACCATGATGGTCGCGCCGAGCTCGCCCATGGACAGGGCAACGGCGAGACCGGCGGCCGCGCCGAGCGCGGGCAGCAGCAGCGGCAGCGTGACCTGGCAGAGAACGCGGACCGGGCTCGCGCCGAGCGATTCGGCGGCCTCGCGGTAGCCGGGATCGAGGCGGTCGAGCGCGGCCGCGACCGCGCTGAACGCGTAGGCCAGCACGAGCACCGAATGCGCAAGGATGACAATCCATTTGGTGCCGCCGAGCAGCACCGGCCGCTCGTTGAACGCGATCAGCACGCCGAGGCCGATGGCCACCGACGGGACCGCGACCGGCAGATGGAACACCGCGTCGGTGCAGCGCCGCCACCAGCCGGGCGCCTCCCGAGCGGCCAGTGCCGCCCAGGTGCCGAGGATCAGCGAGACGGCGCCGGCCAGCAACGCGGTTTGGAGGCTCACCGACAGACTGGCCGCCTGCTCACCGGACAGCGCGCGGTCGAAGCTGGCGAAGCCCAGGTCGGAGGGCAGCGGGCCGGTCCAGTGACCGGCGAACGCGGCCGCGATGACGGTGGCGATCGGCGCGACGAACACCACGAACACGACGAGCGCGAAGGCGGCGAGCACCAGGCCCCGGCCGCGCTTGGTCCACATCAGCATCGCGTCAGTTCTCCTTCCGGGCGGTGAACCGGGCGAAGATCAGCCGGTACCCGATGTACAGCGTGAGCGAGAGCAGCACCTGCACCGAGGCGAGCACCGCGGCGCCGGGCAGGTCGAAGGTGACGATGCCCCGGGTGTAGATCAGCGCGGGCAGCGTGATCACGCCCTTGGCGCCGGTGAACAGGACGATGCCGAACTCGTTGAGCGTCAACAGCAATACGAGGCTGCCGCCGGCCGCGAGCGCGGGCCATGCCTCGGGGAGCACGACCTGGCGCAGTACTCGCCACGGCGAGGCGCCGAGACTGGCTGCCACGTCGAGTTGTTCGCGCGGGAGTTGGGCGAACGCGGCGAGAAGCGGGCGCACGACGAACGGCGTGAAAAAGGTGATCTCGGCGAGGATTACGCCCAGCGGAGTACTCAGGAAGTTCAGGACCGGTTCGTTGTTCCCGGTGATGCGGGAGATCAGCGCGTTCACCGCACCTGCCGTTCCGTAGAGGAACGTGAAGGCCAGCGTGATGAGGAACGACGGCAGCGTCAGCACGGTATCGATGAGCCGGCCGACCACCTGCGATCCGGGAAACGGCACGAACGCCAGCACGATCGCCAGGAACGTGCCGAGCACCAGACAACCCGCGACCGAGCTGACCGCGATGAACACGGTGCGCCACAACGCATCCCGGAACGACTCCGACCCCAGTACCTGCGACCAGACCGAGGTCCCGCGGCCGGCCGGGGTCACCGTGGACTCCGCGAGCACCCGGATGATCGGATACACGGCGATGAACAAGACCACCAGCATCGGCGGCAGACTCCACACCACCGGCTTCCAGTTACGTTGCCGCCCAGGCCGGCTCGACGGCTCGGCCGCCGCAATCGGCTCGAGCACCGCAGGCGCGCTCATCCCCGGCCACCCTCCAGCTCGCCGCACACCCCTTGATTTCCCGCACACCGAATCGCATGCGATTGCGTATGCGGGAAATCAGCAGGTGTGCGCGAATCTTCGTTGCGCGTCATTGCGGGACCTCGATGGGGGTGGTGCGGCCGACCGCGCGGGGGATGAGGACGCCGGCGGGGTCGGGGAAGCGGACGCCGACCACGGCGCCGATGGCGGTGTCGACCTGGCCGGGGACGTCGGCCGTGACTTCGTCGGCCAAGCCGTCGACTGCCACGGTGAGCCGGGTGGACGCACCGCGCCAGACGGCGGAGATCACCGTGCCGCGCAATGCGTCTCGCTCGGAGGTCGCGCCGATCCGCACGGTGTGCGGACGTACGCACAGCAGCGCGGGGGAGTCGAGAACCCAATTCTCCTGGCCGACACCGGGGGTGGGTGCCTCGGCGCGGAGGGTTTGGGTGCCGACGGTGACCAGCGCCGAGCCGCCCGACAGGCGATTCACCGTGCAGGGCAGCAGGTTCGCCCCGCCCAAGAACGCCGCGGTGAAGTCGCTGGGCGGTCGCCGCCACAGGTTCTCCGCGGTGTCGATATCGACCAGGTGCGCGTCACACATGACCGCGATCCGGTCGGCCAGCGCGAGCGCCTCGGACTGATCGTGTGTCACGTACAGCATCGCCGTGTCCGGCAACGCCTTTCGCAACTCCTGCAACTCACCGAGCATGGACTGACGCAACTGCGCGTCCAGCGCGGCGAGCGGCTCGTCGAGCAGCAGCACCTTGGGCCGGATCGCCAGCGCCCTGGCGATCGCCACCCGCTGCTGCTGACCGCCGGACAGCTCGCGCGGCAGCCGCTTGGCATACGCGCCCATGCCGACCATTGCCAGCGCCTCGGTCACCCGGGCGCCGATCTCGTTGCGCGGCACCCGATGTGACTTCAGCCCGAAGGCGACATTGCCGTGCACGCTCATGTGCGGGAAGAGCGCGTAGGACTGCACGACCACGCCGATCCCGCGCTTGGCGGGGGACAGGTCGGTGACGTCGCGCCCGGCCAGCCGGACCGCGCCCGAGGTCGGCCGGACGAAGCCGGCCAGGGCCTTGAGCGCGGTCGACTTGCCGGAGCCGCTCGGTCCGAGCAGGGCGACGGTCTCGCCCGCGGCGACGCGCAGCGTGAAATCGGCCAGCGCGACAGTGGTTTTGCGGCCGCTGCGGTAGCTGACGCCGACCCGGTCGAACACGATCGCCGGTTCGGTGGCGGGGGTTCGGGGCGGGGCAGTGGTGGATGACTTCGTGAGCGCGTCACCGGTGGACATGTCGACTCCCTTAGTGGTGGACGGCGTTTCAGCTACCGGTGGCCTTCTGGTAGGCGGCCAGGTCGCCGTCCAGGTCGGTGAGCACCTTGTTCCAATCGACCGGCAGCAGCTCGACACCCTTGAGCGCCGCGCTCGGCGACGGGCCCGATCCGGTGGCCGGGGCGTCGCGCAGTTCCGCGCGGGCCGGCACCGCGAAAGCGTCCGGGCCCAGCGTCTTCTGCGCCTCGGCGGAGAGCAGGAAGGTCATCAGCTTGGTCGCCTCCGGCTTGTGCGGCGCGCCCTTGGCCAGGCCCATCACGTAGGGGACCGCGACGGTCGACTTCTTGCCGTCGGCGGTGGCCGGGAAGAAGACGTTGAACTTCGAGCCCTTGTCCTTGATGGTGGTCAGGTTCATCTGCACGTCACCGTTGGCGACGGTCAGCTCGCCCTTGTCCACCTTGGCCTGCAGCTTGCCGGTGGACGAGGACGGCCCGACATTGTTGGCCTGCAACTTGTTCAGGTAGTCCAGCGCGCCCTGCTTGCCGAGCAGCTTCTGCAGCAGGATCAGCACGGCGGTGCCGTCGCCGGCCTGGCCGGGGGTCGAATACTGCAGCTTGCCTTTGAATTCCGGCTTCAGCAGGTCGTCCCACTTGAGCGCGGAGGCGTCCACCGACGGGTTGGCGATGAAGCACAGGTAGTTGTTGGCCAGCGTGACGAACTTGCCCTCGGGGTCCTTGTCGGCCGCCGGTACCGCGCTGGTGTCGACGCCGCTGTCCTGGAGCAGCCCACTGGCTTTCGCCTTCTGGATGAACGGCGGCAGCGTGACGACCACGTCGGCCTGCGGGTTGGCCTGCTCCTTGTCGACCCGGTTGACGACCTCGCCGGAGCCCGCCTCGACCAGGTTGACCGCGATCCCGGTCTCCTTCTGGAACGCCGCGAACTGGGTCTGGTACCAGGGGCCGACGCCGTCGGCGGAGTAGACCGTGACGGTCTTGCCGCTGGCGCTCTCGGTACCGGTGCCGCCGCAGGCCGCCGTGGCCGCGACGGCGGTCGCGGTGGCGACGAGCAGAGTGGTGCGGGCGAGGGTGCGTGCCAGCTTGACCGGCTTGTACGAAGTACGCACGATGACTACAACTTTCGGTTCGTGAGGAGTGTCGGAGTCGAAGGAGTGGATGGACCGCCGGCGGCACCCAGCCGCCGACGGGGGTCAGTTGTGCTCGGCGAGAACCACTTCGGCGAACTCGACCACCGACGGCACCACATGGGTGGCGCCCGCCGCGCGCAGCTGCGCCTCGTCGTGCGCGCCGGTGAGCGTGCCCGCGACGATCCGGGCGCCCGCGGCCAGGCCGGTGGCGACGTCGCTGGTCGTATCGCCCAGCACCGCAACGCGATCCACGGCGTCGGCGTGCAGCCGCAGCAGCGCGGTGAGGACCAGGTCGGGGTAGGGGCGGCCGCGCCCGGCGTCGGACGGGGCCAGGGTGAGGTCGGCGATGTCCTTCCAGTCCAGCGCGTTCAGCAGGCGGTCCTGGGTGCTCCGGCTGAAGCCGGTGGTGAGTGCGACCTTGACGCCCGCGCCGCGCAGCTTGCCGATGGCCTCGGCGGCACCGGGAATCGGGGTGATGTCGACCTCGTCGATCAGCGCCTCGTAGGCGCGCTCGAAGGCCGCGTTGGCTGCCTGGGCGCGGTCTTCGTCGTCGAGCAGCGCGCGGAAGACGGCGATCTTGGACTGGCCCATCGTGTCGAGCACGTACTTGCGGGCCTGTTCGCGTTGCGGCCCTTCGGCTTCGATGCCGGCCGCCGTCGCGGCGACGTCGAAGGCGCGCAGAACCAGGCCGCCGTCGGCCACGGTGGTGCCCGCCATGTCGAGCACGGCGAGTTGAATGATGTTGTTCGACAACGTGATTCCTTAAAGGTTCAGCAGGTCGGCGGTTTCCTCGCCGAGCGCGGGGCCAAGGGTCATGCCGCGGCCGCCGGGGCCGGTGATCACCCACGTGTGCTCGCCCGCCGGCGCGCGGGTGACGATCGCGGTCGGGTCGAGGCTCTGGCTGTACACGCCGGCCCAGCGCCGAACCACCTGCGGCAGTTTGCGTCCGAGCAGTTCCTCGGTCACCGCGGTGAGGTGTTCGTAGGGGGCCTCGTCCACGTCGAACGCGAACGGCTCGTCGTATTCGTGGGTGTCGCCGATGGTGAGACCGCCGTGCAGGCGCTGCACGCAGAGCAGCTGCATCTTGTGCTCGGCGGCGGTAGCCGATTGGGACTGTTCACGATTCAGCGTGTCCACCTGCTCACCCGCGAAGCCGGGGTAGTAGCGGAAACTGTCGCCGTCGGCGATGGCGGTGGTGAGCGGTTCGCCGAGCGGGGCGGTCTGCATCATCTGCAACCGGACCCGGTGGACCGGGAGGTGGTCGACCAGCTCACGGGTCAGGCCGCCGTGCGCCGCGCCGGGGCAAGCCAGCACCAGGTCGGCGTCGAAGCGGCGGCCCTGGTCGTCCAGCACGGTCGCGCCCGCGGCGGTGTCGGTGACCGACCTGGCCTCGGTGCCTGCGTGGAAGGTGTAGCGACCGGTGGCCGCCAGGTAGGCGCGCAACGCGGGCAGCGCCTGCCGCGACTCGACCGCGGCGTCCGTCGAACAGTGCAGTCCGGCAAAGAATTTCCCGCGCAGCGCGGGGTTGAGCGCACGCACCTGGTCGGGTTCGAGCAACTCGAACCCGCGGGCTTCGGCCGACGGGCCGGCCGCTGCGGCCTCGGCGACGGCCAGCTCGACGGGGGTGCGGACCAGCGTGATCGACCCGGCCGCGCGGAATCCGACGCCGGGGACCTGGCCGCCGATCTCCTCCCACAGCTCCCGCGAGCGCAGCGTCAGCTCCAGTTCGGCGGCCGAGCGCCCGGAGACCCACACCAGGCCGAAGTTGCGTACCGTGGCGCCGCGGGCCTCGGTCTCCCGCTCCAACTGCACGACCTCGTGACCGCGGCGGACCGCGGCCAGGGCGTGGGCGGTGCCGAGGATTCCACCTCCGATGATGACCAATCGCATGGGACCTATGGTGCACATTGGTCTAGACCAACGGGTGTTTCCTGCGCAAACGCCAGGTTAACAATTGGTATAGACCAATTGTGGGTATGCTGTGCCACATGGAAGCAACGGAGGTGGACGGGGTCGGCGCCGTGGTGGCGCCCGACGAGATGCCCGGCGGGCGAGCCGAATTCGCGCTGCCCGACCGGCTGCCGAAGTCGTATCGCGTGCGCACCGAGCTGGAGGCGATCCTCGACGATCTGGCCGAGGGCGATCCGGTGCCGTCGGAACGCGATCTGGCGGTCCGCTTCGAGGTGGCGCGTGAGACCGTCCGGCAGGCGCTGCGAGACCTGCTGGTGGAAGGCCGAATTCGCCGCCAGGGCCGCGGCACCGTGGTCTCGCGCCCGAAGATGGTGCAGCCCTTGTCGCTTCGCTCCTACACCGAGGGCGCGATCAGTTACGGCCGCGTCCCCGGCCGCCTGCTGGTCAGCTGGGACGACGTCCCAGCCGACGCCGACACGGCGCGCGATCTCGCTGTCCCCGTGGGCACTTCGGTGATGCACCTCGAACGAGTGCTACTCGCCGACGGCGAACGCATCGGCCTGGAGAGTACCTTCCTCCCGCTGCACCGTTTCGCGAACCTGCGCACCACCTACGACCCCACCACGTCGCTATACGCCGCGGTGCGCGGCTCCGGCGTCATCTTCGGCCGCGCCACCGAGCGCATCGAAACGGTCCTCGCCTCCCCGCGCGAGGCCGCCCTCCTCGAATGCACCACGGCCCTACCGCTTCTGCTCCTGCACCGCCGCAGCCTGGACGCCGACGGCGACCCGATCGAACGTGTCCGCGGCCTCTACCGCGGCGACCGGATCGCCTTCGAAGCCCACCTCACCAAATAACTCAGGCCGGAAGCAGGCGGCCCATCGAGTGGATTTCGTTCACGTCAGCGCTGGTGATGAAGGACCAAGGGGCGGTGAAGAAGCCGTTTTTGCCCCAGTTCGGGCCCCAGGAATTCTCGACCGTCACGCCTTTCGCGTCGTAGGCGACGATGGTGACCTCGTGGCCGCCGAGGATTTTCTCGCGGGGTGACGGGTTGTAGTTGTTGTTGGTGCTGTCGAGGTTTTCGAAGCTTTCCCTGGCGTCGAAGCCGAAGGGGACCGGCAGGCCGGAGGCGATCGCCTTCTTGATGTTGGTGACGATATCGCCCTTGGTGAGATCCAGTGCGCCGGAGAGTTTGTAATGGACGGCGTTCGCGCGTTCCTTGGCGTCGGGCTGGGTGGTGTAGTCGAAATCGCCCTGCCAGTAGTCGGCTTTGGTGTCGATTCCCTGCTGTTGTTCCAGCGGCAGCGCGACGCCGGCGTAGGTGCCTTGATCATTGCCCTGCGCGATCTGCGCGTAGATGAACATGGGAGCCATCGGATCACCGGCGATCTGCTGCTCGTTCATCAGTACCCCGTACCCGGTATAACCGGTCGCCCAGGTGACGCAAGACCCGACCGGACCTTGATCGCCTGCGGGTAATGCGTACTGGCGCAACGAATATGTGGCCGGTGGTGCGCCGATGGCGCCCAGCTGAACCGGCAGCGCCGAACCGACGGTGGTGTCCCGGCCGAGGCTGTCGTGCGCGGCCGCGCGGTCGAGGCCGAACGCATGGTGTTTGATCTGCGGAGCGGGTTCGTCCGGGGCGGCATGGGCGGTGACGGACACCGCGAGGCCGATTCCCAGGGCGGATACGAAAGCGGTGGACAAGCGCGAATAGTGCAAGGTTCCTCCTGCTGAGCCCCCATGATCCATCACTTCCGGATGGAATGATCAGTGAACTGAACAGGGAGTGTTCCACGGGATTTCGGCGGCGACAATATAAAAGTCACCGTGATTCATTTAAGTCATGGTTAACGGCGGTGTCCCGCAAGTAAATTCGCCCAAGTCGCCCATTCTTCCGGTATTTCGGCGCGACCTTATTGCGGCCGACAGTGCGGATATGTAGCGTGCCATGGTATTTCCGCTCGGAAGGATGAGGCATGGCGCGAAAATGGAAGCTGTTGGGCGGTCCGGTCGCGATGTTCCTCGCCTTGGCGCTGCACGGATCCGCGGTCGCCGACCCGGGTTCCGATCGGCCTGCGGCCGGGCATTCCTATGGGTTGACGGTGACGCCGAATCTGCCGCGGGTTCCGGAACCGCGCGTCGCTGTTTTCGGCGCGCAGACCCTGCCGTATCTCCAGCAGGCGCAGAGCGCGGATCAGTGGTGCTGGGCGGCCGACGGCTCATCGATAGCCACCTATCTGCACCGGCCGATCAGTCAGAATCAGTACTGCGCACTGGTACACGGCGTGAGCGCCGAAGGCGCCTGCCCTAATGAAGAGGCCTCGCTCGAACAGATCGCCTCGGCTTTTCGGGGGATCGGTTTCACCGCGGCCGTCGGCGCGCCCTTGTCGATGACCAAGGTCGTAGAGGAGATCTCGGCCGATCGGCCGGTCCTCACCGGCATCGCGTGGGCGGCCGGTGGCGGGCACGCACAGGTGATCTACGGCTTCGACGTGGATGCGGGCACCATCACCTACGGGGACCCCTGGCCGTCCTCGCGGCGCAGCGTCACGCAGTCGATCGACTCGTACACCCGGAATTCGGACTGGACGTGGTTCGGCGAGGATTACGGCATCGCACCCCGATGAGCGGGCCGGTCCTGCGTTGCGCGGTCGGGCTGCTGGTTATCGGTCTGGCCGGGTGTGCAGATCAAGGTGCGCCGGCGTGGGCGAGCGAGCCGGCCGGCAGTGTGATCGACCACGCGATCGATACTCCGGCGGCGCAGCGTCTCGCGGGATCGTTCCTGCGATCGTCGGATGCGTCGAATGATGCTGGGGCCGTGGCACTTCGGCGAGACGGCGCACCGGTCACGGTATACGCGACCGATCCGTCATCCGGTGGTGATCCCACGCTCGAGCACGCCGGGATCGAGTCCTACATCGCGGTGCCGGTTCTTCTCGCCGGCCGCGATGCCGCCGATACGGTGCAGTTGGAACCGTCGCCGCCCTATCGTCCGCGGGCCATGGCAACGGGAGTGGAGGAGACAAGCCGACCTCGAGCGGCCGACGCCCGGCTGCTGCTCGACTATCCGACCCACACATGGCTCGCCTGGACGCGAACCAATGTCACCGTGATCTCCTCCGGCACGGCCCCGGCGTTAGCGGGCAAAGAATTCGACAATGCGCAGTTCCACGCCTGGCTCCGAACGCGCTGACCTGTCCACCGTGGCAAGCGTCCCACGCACAGGTTCACGTGCTGCGCGTCGTATCGCCGGCTGCGCACGGAATCGTCAGCGATTTCGCGCGCGTGGCGTGACGACGTGCGCGGCCACGGCTTCCTTGGGTGCATCCGCGCCGCAGCGCACAGGTTTGCCTGGCGCGCATGGACTGGCCCGCCGCGCACGGATTGGCCCGCCGCGCATGAAATCGCTGACGATTTCGTGCGCGGGTCGCCAATGTCTGCGCGGCGCCATGAGTTTCACTCAGCCGACCTGTGGTGCGACCTTCGCGCCGAGCAATTCGATGTTGTGCAGCACCTTTTCGTGCGGCAGGGTGCCGACGCTGGTATGCAGCATGAACCGGTCCAGGCTGAGGGTGTCGCGGATGTCGGCGATCTTTTCCGCGACGTAGTCGGGATTGCCGACGAACAGCGAACCTTCCTTCGAGCGGAGTCCGTCGAACTGGGCGCGGGTCATCGGGCCCCAGCCGCGCTCGCGGCCGATGACGCTCATGGCTCGGGCGTAGGGCTCGTAGAAGTCGGCGATGGCCTCTTCCTCGGTGTCGGCGATGTAGCCGTGCGCGTGCACCGCCACCGGCTGCTTCTCGTGACCACCCTCGGCGAGGGCGCGGTGGTACAGATCGACCAGCGGCTTGAACCGGGCCGGCTGTCCGCCGATGATCGCGATGGCCAGCGGGAGGCCGAGAAGTCCGGCGCGGACGACGGATTCGGGGGAGCCGCCGACCGCGATCCACACCGGCAGCGGGCGGTTGTCGGTGCGCGGGTAGACGGTCGCGTTGCGCAGCGGCGCGCGGAACTTGCCGTTCCAGGTGACCGGCTCGTCCTCGCGCAGGTGCAGCAGCAGGGCCAGCTTCTCCTCGAAGAGTTCGTCGTAGTCGCTGAGGTCGTAGCCGAACAGCGGGAAGCTCTCGGTGAACGACCCGCGCCCCGCCATCAGCTCCGCGCGACCGTTGGACAGGCCGTCCAAAGTCGAGAAATCCTGGTACACCCGTACCGGATCATCCGAGCTGAGTACGGTAACCGCACTGGTCAGCTGAATCTTCTCGGTCCGCGCCGCGATCGCCGCCAGCACAACGGCCGGCGAGGAAGCGGCGAAATCCTTGCGATGATGTTCCCCGACGCCATAGACGGCGAGTCCGGCCTGCTCGGTGGCGACAGCTTCCTCGACCACCTCGCGCAACCGCTCGGCCGCACTCGGCGCAGGCCGGTCCCCGGCCGGATACAGCTCGGCGAACGTCGTGAGTCCCAATTCCACGGTCGAGCCTCTTCCTTCAGTAGTGTCTATGTCAACCAACAGCTTAAACGGACCACGGTCCGTAGGTATTCCACGCAGGCCTCCGGCCGCGGGAAGGTCTGGCGCTGGAGCGCGGGGGAGCGGGGCCGATTAGGCTGTTCGCTATGTCTGTCCGCACTCGCAAGCCGCTCGTACCCGGCACCCAGTCACCCACCCGCGAGGTTCCGCGCACGATCGAGCGCCCGGAGTATGCGTGGAAGAAGACCGTCAACGAGGGTCGCGAGCCCTGGGTGCAGACGGCGGAGACGATCGACAAGATGCGGATCGCGAGCAAGATCGCGGCGCAGGCGCTGGAAGAGGCGGGCAAGGCGGTCGCGCCGGGCGTGACGACCGACGAGCTGGACCGGATCGCGCACGAGTACATGTGCGACCACGGCGCGTACCCGTCGACGCTGGGCTACAAGGGATTTCCGAAGTCCTGCTGCACCTCGCTGAACGAGGTCATCTGCCACGGGATTCCGGACTCGACGGTGATCGAGGACGGCGACATCGTCAACATCGACGTCACCGCCTACATCCACGGCGTGCACGGCGACACGAACAAGACCTACCTGGCCGGCGACGTGGACGAGGACGTCCGGCTGCTGGTCGAACGGACCGAAGAGGCCACCCTGCGGGCGATCAAGGCGGTCCGGCCGGGCCGGGCGCTGAACGTCATCGGGCGGGTCATCGAGTCCTACGCGAACCGATTCGGCTACGGCGTGGTCCGCGACTTCACCGGGCACGGCGTCGGCCCGACGTTCCACAGCGGCCTGGTGATCCTGCATTACGACCAGCCCGCCATCGAGTCGATCATCGAACCGGGCATGACCTTCACCATCGAGCCGATGATCAACCTCGGCGGCATCGACTACGAGATCTGGGACGACGGCTGGACCGTGGTCACCAAGGACCGCAAGTGGACCGCCCAGTTCGAGCACACCCTGGTGGTCACCGACACCGGCGCGGAAATCCTCACCCTCCCGTGAGCCGCACACCCCCTGATTTCCCGCATACCGAATCGCATGCGAATCCGTGTGCGGGAAATCAAGAGGTGTGCGGCGTCTGGGCTGCGTGGTGAAGGGCGCGCTACTCGTCGCGGGGACCACGTCGGACGC
>NZ_VXLC01000017.1 GCF_008704205.1 Nocardia colli
TCTGGGCTGCGTGGTGAAGGGCGCGCTACTCGTCGCGGGGACCACGTCGGACGCGGGCAAAAGCGTTGTGGTGGCGGGCATCTGCCGGATGCTGGCGCGGCGCGGGGTGCGGGTGGCGCCGTTCAAGGCGCAGAACATGTCGAACAACTCCGTCGTCACCCTGGACGGCGGGGAGATCGGCCGCGCGCAGGCGTTGCAGGCGCAGGCGTGCGGGCTCGAACCGAGCGTGCGATTCAACCCGGTGCTGCTGAAGCCGGGCAGCGATCGGCGGTCGCAGCTGGTGGTGCGCGGCAAGGCGGTCGGCACGGTCGGCGCGCGGGACTACTTCCAGCATCGGCAGCGGCTGCGCGAGGTGGTCGCCGATGAACTCGCCTCGCTGCGCGCCGAATTCGACGTGGTGATCTGCGAGGGCGCCGGATCGCCCGCCGAAATCAATCTGCGCGCAACGGATCTGGCGAACATGGGCCTCGCGCAACCCGCCCGGCTCCCGGTGCTGCTGGTCGGCGACATCGATCGCGGCGGCGTGCTGGCGCACCTCTTCGGCACCGTCGCCATCCTGGAACCCGAAGACCAGCAACTGATCTCCGGTTTCGTGATCAACAAGTTCCGCGGCGACGTCGAACTGCTCCGCCCCGGCCTGGACCGATTGACCGAGCTGACCGGCCGCCCCACCCTCGGCGTGCTCCCGTACACCGACGACCTCTGGATCGACGCCGAGGACTCGCTGAGCACCCTCGCCGACGCACCGGTCGGCCGCCCGCGCCCACCGGTCGGCACCGAGTGGCTCACCGTCGCCGCCATCCGGCTGCCCCGCATCTCCAACTCCACCGACATCGAGGCGCTGGCCTGTGAGCCGGGCGTTTCGGTGCGCTGGGCGAGCGAGCCGTCCCGCCTGGCCGAGGCCGACCTCGTGGTGCTGCCCGGCAGCAAGGCGACCGTGTCGGACCTGGAGTGGTTGCGCCGCACCGGAATCGCCGACGTGCTGCGCGCCCGGGCCGCGGCGGGCCGCCCGATCCTCGGCATCTGCGGCGGATACCAGATGCTCGGCACCCGGATCATCGACCCGATCGAGTCCGGCGCCGGCCCGGTCGACGGACTCGGCCTGCTCGACCTGGAGATCGAATTCGCCGATCCGAAGGTGTTGCGCCGCACCAGCGGTCACGACACCACGGGAATCCCGGTGCACGGCTACGAGATCCACCACGGCCGGGTGATCGGCAACGGCCACCCGGCCTGGCTCGACCTCGACGGCGAACCGGAAGGCAGTGTCCGCGAAGCCCTCTGGGGCACCCACCTGCACGGCCTGCTCGAATCCGACGAATTCCGCCGCACCTGGCTGCGTTCGGTGGCCGCCGCGGCCGGGCGCACGGGTTTCGTTGCCGCCGAAGACACTTCCGTCGCCACCGTGCGTGCGAACCAGCTCGACCTGCTCGCCGACCTCGTCGAGAATCACCTCGATCTGGACGGGCTCGAGCGCCTGCTCACCGACGGCGCACCCCTGGATCTGCCCACCCTGGCAACCCAGGCGCTCCCCACTTCGGCAAGCTCGCGTAGCTGAACTGTTGACGCGACGTACCTCGCCCCTTACCTTTCAGTAAGGAATTCGGCTCCGGGTAAGGCGCGCGGGGCGATGGGCGTGGGAGTAGCACGGGTCGGTGAATGAAGTGGCAGACAAGAAGTCCAGCGGCAGGGCGGGAAACGTGGTGTCCGCGACCGTGACGAGCAAGGGACAGATCACCATCCCGATCGACGTCCGGGTCGCCATGGGCCTGCGGGCCGGGGTCCGGGTCGCCTTCGTGCCCACCGTCAACGGCACCTACGAACTGGTCCCGGAAACCCGGACCATCAAGTCGCTCAAGGGAATAGTCGGCTGGTCCGGCTCGCCGATCGGCCTCGAGCAGATGAACGAGGCGATCACCGGCAACGTCGTGGAAGGCAAGCAGAAATGATCGGTCTGGACGCCAATGTGCTGATCCGCTACCTCACCCAGGACGATCCGGAGCAGTCCGCGCGCGCCAATCAGGTGATCGACGGCCTCAGCGAGAGCCGCCCCGGTTACGTGACGATGATCGTGCTCGCGGAGATCCACTGGGTGCTGCGCCGCGGCTACAAGCAGGACCCCGAGGCGGTCACCGACGTGCTGCTCGGCCTGCTCGACTCGACCGAGATCGTGGTCGAACGCGCCGACACCGTGCGTCAGGCGCTGCGCCAGGCCGCCGACGGCGCGGACTTCGCCGACGCGCTGATCCAGCAGCTCGGTCAGGAGGCCGGCTGCGACCTCACCGTCACCTTCGATCACAACGCCGGTGAACGTGCCGGAATGCGGTTATTGGCCTGACGAAGACCGGGCCTCGTTCAGGAGACCCGTGTAGCGTCATTCGGCATGAAATCTCGGCAGATCACGGTGGGCGATCGGGCATGGACCGTGCGGGTAGACGGCCCGGAATCCCGGCACAGCGTGCTGTTGCTGCCCGACGCGAACGACCCGGCGGACGTCTACGACCAGGTATGTGCTCGATTGCACAATTCTGATCTGCGCACGGTGGTGCTGGAGTCGATCGACGGGCTCGACGCCGCGGGCGTCACCGCGATCCTGGATCAGATCGGCGTGCCCTGGGCGAACGTGGCCGCGCGCGGCACCGGCGCGGAACTGGCGTGGCGGGCCTGCGCGGCCGGATTCGGGCGCTTCATCAGCCTCGTGGTGGCCGATCACGGCCATCCGGCCGCTCCGGGCACGGACGGCACCGTCGCCGACGCCACAGTCCGTCCAGTCGAATTGCCGACCACGGTGCTGGTGACCAAGAACCTGCCGCGCTCGGTGGCCGACGCGTCCGGCCGCTTCGTCTACGGCGAGTTCCGCGTGGTCGACATCGACGTCACCAATGTGGCGACCGAGGCCGACCACGAGCTGGCCACGGAGATCGTGCTACGCACCAGCACTTGGTGAGGCGGCTTCGGCTCGGTAGAGCGTCAGCCATTCGAGCCAGCTGTCGAGTTCGGCGAACGCGTGCGCGAGCGGCTCGGCCGAGGACAGGAACACGTCGTGCTTCGCGCCGTCGATCGGCACGATGTTGGTGCGGTCGCCGAGGCAGCCGGACCAGCGCTGAATCTGCTTGACGTCCAATACCGCGTCGGCCACGTCCACGGCGGGGCCGTAGCGGCGGGCGAACTTCGTTATCCGGGAACGCAGGATCAGCGACGGCACCCCGATGTCGAGCCCGCCGTGCAGTTTCGCGTGCCCGTTGCGGATCGCCCGCAGCCAGCCGAGCCGAACCGGGAAGCCGTGCAGCGGTTTCCAGTCCAGGTTGTAGTCCCATTCGCCGGCCACGCTCTGATGCAGGCTGTCGCCGTAGGTGCTGACCTTGCCGCTCGGCAGCTCGAACATCTTCCGAAATCGGCCGAGCCCCTTGATGATCGGCGTTCCGACGGTCCGGTAGTAGGACGGGCCTTGCAGATCGAACCAGGGGCTGTTGAGCACGAGGCCGGCGACCCCGGACGCCGCCGTGCCGCGTGCGCGGTTGAGCCGGTCCAGCCACAGCGGCAGGATCAGCCCGCCGGTGGAATGCGCGTTCAGCACGACGGGCGCTCCGGTCTCCGCCCGCACGATTCGCAATGCCTCGTTCAACTCCGCGTCATACAGTGCGAGATCGGTCACATAATGCGGTGTCTGTCCCTCGCGCAGCGACCGTCCGCATTTACGCAGATCGAGTGCGTAGAACTGGTACCCCTGTGCCGCGAAATGCTCCGCGAGATGTTCTTGGAAGAAGTAGTCGGTGAACCCGTGCACATACAGCACGGCGCCCGCGCCGGCCTCGACTTTTCCGCCGGGCAGATAGCGCACCAACGTGGCCACGGCCTCGCCTTCGCCGTCCGGATCGGTGCCGAGCGGCAGCGTGCGCTGCTGGTAGTTCTCGCCGAGGACATCGGCTTTCCACTGGCCATCGCCCTGGGTGTCGGATTTCGGAGCGGCGAGTGAAGTTTCCTTTGTCACATACACAATCTAGGTCACATTCGGCGGGTTCGGCGCGGGGGATCGACGTGGTGAGGTGCACAATTGGGGCTAGGTGAACGGCGGGTAACCTAACTCCCGCCATGGTTTAGGAACCCGGACCGAGGCAATATCTCGCAAGCACCGTGCCCAGGCAGGTCCACCCGCCCGGTGGGCCCGCGTAGAAGGACAAGGAAGTCGATCTAGCCGTGCCGAACGCTGCCATGACTGAAAAGACCGATGTTGTACTCATCGGCGCCGGCATCATGAGTGCCACCCTCGGTGCACTGCTGCGCCAGTTGCAGCCCGATTGGTCGATCTCCCTGTTCGAGCGGCTCGACGCCGCGTCGGCGGAGAGCAGCGACCCGTGGAACAACGCGGGCACCGGCCACTCCGCGCTGTGCGAGCTGAACTACAGCCCGCAGAACGCCGACGGCTCGGTGGACATCAGCAAGGCCGTCGACATCAACGAGCGGTTCCAGGTGTCGCGCCAGTTCTGGTCCTACGCCGTGGAGAACAACGTTCTCGGTGACCCGTCCCGGTTCATCAACCCGATCCCGCACGTGAGCTTCGTGCACGGCGCGGACAACGTCGAGTACCTGCGCAAGCGCTACGAGGCGCTGTCGCCGCACCCGTTGTTCGAGGGCATGGAGTTCATCGACAGCCCGGACGAATTCGCCCGCCGCCTGCCGCTGATGGCCCGCGGCCGCGACTTCTCCGATCCGGTCGCGCTGAACTGGACCGACGGCGGCACCGACATCGACTTCGGCTCGCTCACCAAGGAACTGCTCGCCTACCTCGGCGCCAGCGGCGCGGACCTGGCCTTCGGCCACGAGGTGCGCGACCTGGCCAAGCAGTCCGACGGCTCCTGGCTGGTCAAGGTGCGCAACCTGCGTACCCGCGAAACCCGCACGCTCATCAGCAAATTCGTCTTCGTCGGCGCGGGCGGCGGCGCGCTGCCGCTGCTGCAGAAGTCCGGCATCAAGGAGATCGACGGCTTCGGCGGCTTCCCGGTCAGCGGTCAGTTCTTCCGCTGCACCAACCCGGAGCTGATCCAGCAGCACGAGGCCAAGGTGTACGGCAAGGCCGCGGTCGGCGCGCCGCCGATGTCGGTGCCGCACTTGGACACTCGCGTGATCAAGGGCGTGCCCGGCCTGCTGTTCGGCCCGTACGCGGGCTGGACGCCGAAGTTCCTCAAGGAGGGCAAGCTCACCGACCTGTTCAAGTCGGTCAAGCCGAACAACCTGTTCTCCCTGCTCGGCGTCGGCGTCACCGAGCTCGGCCTGACCAAGTACCTGGTCAGTGAGCTGCTCAAGTCCGAGGCGGGCAAGGTGGACACGCTCAAGGAGTTCATCCCGCGCGCCGACGGCCGGGACTGGGAGCTGATCACCGCGGGCCAGCGCGTGCAGGTGATCCGGCGCAAGGGCGCGGGCGGCGTGCTCGAATTCGGCACCGCCGTGGTCGCCGCGGCCGACGGCTCCATCGCCGGTCTGCTCGGCGCTTCCCCGGGCGCGTCGACGGGCGTCACCGCCATGCTCGACGTCATGCAGCGCTGCTTCCCGGCCGAGTACGCCGGGTGGACGCCGAAGCTCAAGGAGATGATTCCCTCACTCGGCGTGAAGCTGTCCGAGGATCAGGCGTTGTTCCACGAAGTGTGGGATTGGACGTCCAAGACGCTGAACCTCACGGGTGGCACAGATAACACGCCAAAGCACGCGGGGGTCGCGGCAAACCGCTAGGTGTGATAGCAACAGGCGATGATGTCAACGGTTGCTCTCAAACGGTCATGGGCGTTGGATCTCGACAACGCCACCCTCTATCAGCTGTTGAAACTTCGCGTCGAAGTCTTTGTCGTCGAGCAGAAGTGCGCGTATCCGGAATTGGACGGGCTGGACCTGCTGCCGGAGACCCGGCACTTCTGGCTCGATGACGAGGGCGAGGTGATCGCCACGCTGCGGCTGCTGGAGGAGCACGAGGACGGGGTGAAATCCTTCCGCATCGGCCGGCTCTGCACCGTCGCGCCGGCCCGCGGCCACGGCTACACCACGCGCCTGCTGCAGGCCGCGCTCGCCGAGGTCGGCTCGGCGACCGTGCGGCTGAACGCGCAGACCTACCTGGTCGACATGTACGCCAAGCACGGATTCAAGCCCGACGGCGAGGAATTCGACGAAGACGGGATCCTGCACATTCCGATGCGCAAGGGGTGATCGTCGAGCCGTTGATCGGCTGCCGCCCTCGTCGCCGACAAGCGACGAGGGCGGTGGTGTCTGCGCGGGGTGACGCGATCCGCAGGGCAGCGTCGGCAGGCCGGGCGAGCGCGCATAGAGTTGGGGCGTGTCGTTGTCCCATGCCGAAACTGTGCCGTCGCCTCACTCGTTGACCGGATCACGTACGCGTCCGGGCACTGACCTCGAGGTGGGTTTTCCGTTCTCCGCCGTGGTCGGTCAGGAGCGGCTGCAACTGGCGTTGATTCTGTGCGCGGTGCACCCCGGCATCGGCGGTGTGCTGGTGCGCGGTGAGAAGGGCACCGCGAAGTCGACCGTCGTGCGCGCGCTGGCGCAGCTGCTGCCGCCGGTCGTCGACGAGACCGGCGCGCGCCCCGCACGACTGGTGGAACTGCCGGTTGGTGCGACCGAGGATCGGGTGGTCGGCTCGCTGGATCTGGAACGGGTGCTGCGCGACGGAGAACAGGCGTTCCGGCCGGGTCTGCTGGCGGCCGCGCATCATGGCGTGCTCTACGTCGACGAGGTCAATCTGCTGCACGACCACCTGGTCGACGTGCTGCTCGATGCCGCGGCGATGGGGCGGGTGCACATCGAACGCGACGGTGTCTCGCATTCGCATCCGGCGCGTTTCGTGCTGGTCGGCACCATGAATCCGGAGGAGGGCGAGCTGCGTCCGCAGCTGCTGGACCGGTTCGGGCTCACCGTCGACGTGGCCGCCTCGCGGAACGTGGACGTGCGCATGTCGGTGGTGCGGCGGCGGCTGGACTACGAGGCCGATCCGGCCGGATTCGCCGAAAGCTATGCCGCCGAAGATCGAGCGGTCGCCGAGCGCATCCTCGGTGCGCGGGATCGGGTCGCCGAGGTCGGGCTCGACGACGGGGAGCTGCGCCGAATTGCCGCGCTGTGCGCCGCCTTCGACGTGGACGGCATGCGCGCGGACCTGGTGGTCGCGCGGACCGCGACCGCGCACGCCGCGTGGCGTGGTGCGGACGCGGTCACCGAGGAGGACGTGCGGATCGCCGCGGAACTCGCACTGCCGCATCGGCGTCGGCGCGATCCGTTCGATGAGCCGGGGATCAGCGAGGACCAGCTCGACGAAGCGATGCGCGATGCCGCCGGGGAAGTGGAGCGCGAGGCTCAGTCGCCTAGCGAGACAGACGAATTCGAGTCGCGCGAGTCGCCCGAGGAACCGGGCGACGGTGATCGGTCGACGCCTGACGCATCCCAGCCGGCCGGTGAGAGTGATTCCGATCCGGATGATGACCCGGACTCGCCGCCCGACGGCCCCGGCGACGGGCAGCGGCCCAGCGCCCGCGAAGGTCGCAGTGGCACACCGGCTTCCGCCGCTGCGACGCCGCCGCGCTGGGAAGTGCCCGGTATCGGCGAAGGTGCGCCCGGCCGTCGCTCCCGGGCGGAGTCGCGGCACGGCCGGGTCGTTCGGCCCAGCGCCGATACCTCGACCGGTCTGCACCTGCTCGGCACCGTCTTCGCCGCCGCACCGCATCAGCGGTCGCGTGGCCGGGGCGACGGTCCGCTGAAGCTGGCCGCCGAGGATCTGCGCGGCGCGAATCGCGAAGGGCGCGAAGGCAATCTGGTCGTCTTCGTGGTCGACGCGTCCGGGTCGATGGCGTCCAGGGATCGGCTCTCGGCCGTCACCGGCGCGGTCGTCACCCTGCTGCGTGATTCGTACCAGCGGCGCGACAAGGTCGCGGTCATCACGGTGCGTGGGCAGGACGCCGAACTCGTACTGCCGCCGACGTCTTCGGTCGATATCGCCGTGCGCCGGCTGTCCGCGATGCGCACCGGCGGTAAGACGCCGCTGGCCGCCGGACTGGTGAAGGCGCGCGAAATCGTGCTGCGCGAACGGGTCCGGGACCCGCGCCGCCGTCCGATGCTGGTGCTGCTCACCGACGGTCGCGCCACCGGCGGTGTCGATCCGCTGCCGCGGGCCCGCGCGGCCGCCGCTCGCCTCGCCAACGACGGGGTCACCTCGATCGTGGTCGACTGCGAGCGCGGGATGATCCGGCTCGGTCTCGCCGCCGAACTGGCGCGCGAACTGCGCGGCGGATATCTGAGACTTGCTGAGCTGACCGGTGATTCGGTCGCCGACGTGGTGCGCGCCGGATCCGGGCGGCCCGGTTCGGCGTCGGTGCGCGCGGCTTGATGATGAGTCGTGGACTGACAAGGAGATTCGATGCCTAAGGGTGTTCCGGAGACCGTGCCCGACGACGGCCTCACCACGCGGCAGCGGCGCAATCAGCCGGTGCTCGCCGTGCACACGGGGCCGGGCAAGGGCAAGTCGACCGCGGCGTTCGGCATGGCGCTGCGGGCCTGGAACCAGGGTTTCGATGTCGCGGTGTTCCAGTTCGTGAAGAGCGCCAAGTGGAAGGTGGGGGAGGAGGCGGCCTTCCGCACCCTCGGCACCCTGCACGAGGAGACCGGGACCGGCGGCGCGGTCGAATGGCACAAGATGGGTGAAGGATGGTCTTGGACCCGTAAGCAGGGCAGCGACGAGGACCACGCCGCCGCCGCGCTCGCCGGGTGGCAGGAGATCGCCCGTCGCCTGAAGGACGAACAGCACCGCTTCTACGTCCTCGACGAGTTCACCTATCCACTGAAATGGGGATGGGTCGACATCGACGAGGTCGTCGAGACGCTGAGCACCCGCCCCGGCAACCAGCACGTCGTCATCACCGGCCGCGACGCACCCCAGGCACTCATCGACGCCGCCGACCTCGTCACCGAGATGACCAAGCTCAAGCACCCCATGGACGCGGGCCGCAAAGGCCAGCGCGGCATCGAATGGTGAACTCCCGCAATCTCTCTCGGGGTGACCGGTGAGCGCGGGTGTGCCTGCGGTGGTGATTGCCGCGCCTGCTTCCGGGAGCGGGAAGACTACGGTGGCAACGGGATTGATCGGGGCGCTGCGGCGGGTTGGTCATCGGGTGGCGCCGTTCAAGGTAGGGCCGGATTACATCGATCCGGGGTATCACGGGTTGGCGGCGGGGCGGCCTGGGCGCAATCTCGATCCGGTGCTCGTCGGTGCGGAACGGGTTGTGCCGCTGTATCGGCACGGTGCGCTGGATTGCGATCTCGCGGTGGTCGAGGGGGTCATGGGGCTGTTCGATGGGCGCATCGATGAGAACCATGCCGGGCCGGTCGCGGAGGGTTCTACCGCGCAGGTCGCGAGTCTGCTCGGCGCGCCGGTCGTTTTGGTGGTCGACGCTCGCGGGCACAGTCAGAGTTTGGCTGCCCTGCTGCACGGGTTCGCCACCTTCGACAGCGGTATTCGGCTCGGTGGAGTGATTCTGAACCGGGTCGGCAGCGAACGCCACGATCAGGTGCTCCGTGCGGCCTGTGATCGGGTCGGATTGCCGGTGCTCGGCTCGCTGCCGCGGATGACCGAATTGGAGGTGCCTTCACGGCATCTCGGGTTGATCCCCGCCGTGGAGCACGGGGCTGCCGCGACCGCCGCAGTGTCGGCGATGACGGATCTGGTTGCCGCCCATGTAGATCTGTCCGCGATCGCGGGACTGGCCCGGTCGACCGCGAATGGGCCTGCGTGGGATCCAGCGGAAGCTGCGCGGGGCGAGGATGTCTCGGCCGAGAACGTGACCGCGAGCTCCGGCCGTGCAATGGCGAGTGGTCCGACGATCGCAGCGCTGACTCGGTCGAACGCGGCCGGACCGGTGTGGAGTCCGGCAGAAGTTGCGCGGGGTGAGTCCGACGCGTTCGCGGGTTCCGGCCCGTTGATCGCGATGGCGGGTGGTCCGGCGTTCACTTTCGGATATGCCGAGCATCGCGAGCTGCTGCTGGCCGCAGGCGCCCAGGTGGCTGTGTTCGATCCGCTGCGCGACGAGTTACCCAGCGGGACCGCGGGTTTGGTGCTCCCTGGTGGTTTTCCGGAGGAGCATGCGGCGGAACTGGCGGCGAATACCGCGCTGCTGACCGCAGTGGCGGAGCAGGCTCGGCGCGGTATGCCCGTGCACGCGGAATGCGCGGGATTGCTGTACCTGACCCGCTCGCTCGATGGACATCCCATGGCCGGCGTGATCGACGCCGACGCCGAGTTCGGCCCCCGTCTGACCCTCGGCTACCGAGATGCGGTGGCGCTGGCCGATTCCCCGCTGTGGCGAGCCGGCGAACGCGTCCGCGGCCACGAGTTCCATCGAACCCGCCTGACCACAGCCGCCGCCGCGGCCCCCGCCTGGGCGTGGCGTGGCAGCGACGGCGCACCGGCCCGAGAGGGCGCGCTCGTCCACCGCGTCCATGCCTCCTACCTGCACACCCACCCAGCCGGAAACCCCGAAGCCACAACCCGTTTCGTAGCGGCCGCGACCGAGTACGCGGGTACTCGTGCCAGCCGTTGACGCGACTCTCCGCTCTGCTGAGCATGAAGGTGACCAGTGCCTGACCTGATTATCGGCCTGGGGCTGCGGCCCGGGACTTCCGCTGACCGCATCGTGGTGGTGGTGCGTAAAGTGCTGGCCTTCAATCAAGTCGAGTGCTTGGCGACCATCGATCGACGTGCCGCAGAGCCGGGATTGATCGATGCGGCGGCCGTGCTCGGCGTGCCGATTCGCATCTTCAGCGCCGCTGAATTAGCGGAAGTGGCTGTGCCGAACCCGGATTCGCGGACGGTAGCCGCGGTGGGCACGGCGAGCGTCGCCGAGGCGGCCGCCATCCTCGCCGCGGGCGGCGGCGTTCTGGTGGTTCCCAAACGCACCGTGCACGGCATCGTTATCGCTGCGGCACGGCGTATCCCGGGCTGAGCGGCGCATCCATCGACTCGTACCGGAATTACCGCTCCGGCGGTCACCTCCACCCGGAACCAGGTGATGCGGCGGTCACGAGTGGTTTGATGACGGAGTGGATATCCGAGGGATCGACAACGTGCTGGTTCCCGTGGGGGATCTGGCCGTGGCAGTGGACTTCTACGCGAACCGGCTCGGGCTCTCGCTGCGCTTCACCGTGCCCGAGCGCGGCATCGCACTCTTCGGTGTCGCGGCGGAAACGCCGGGCATCATGGCGATGTTCGATCCGGCGGCCGGCCAGGGCGGGCCGCCCGCGATGCGGGTCTGGCTGGAGGTGCCCGACGCCCGGGCCGCCGCGGCGGAAATCGAAGAGCGCGGTGTCGAAATGCTCACCGCGCCCTTCGAAGTCGCGACCGGCTGGAGCGTGGAGCTCGCCGATCCGTGGGGCAATGTGATCGGCCTGACCGACTACAGCAAGCGCCCAGAACTGGCCCGCCCGGCGTTCTGACCTACGGCGCGACCGAACCCCAGTCGGCGAAGCCGGTCGGGTCATGCCGGCCCAGGCTGGCGTGTTCGAACAGCCCCCAACCCTCGGCGTCACCGCACCGCGCACGCGCCACATGGTCGATCACGCCGTAAGGCGTGCGGGCGACGATGCCCGGGTCGGTGAGGTCGTACACGCTGGACAACGACCAGTCGCGACCCTTCCACTGCCCGTGCTGCCAGTCCGGATCGCCGCCGTAACCGCACCCGACGTGCAACGGCACATTGGTGCCCGTGGTCACCTCGATCTCCAGCGGCTTACCGTCCGGCGTGGTCAATTCCAGCCGAGCGCCGACGGGAATCCTGGTGCCGGAACGGTAATCGATCGAGATGCGCGGCCAGCCGAGCTGCTCGGTGTGCCCGTCCGGCCAGATCCGCACGGCGTCGTTCAGCGTGCGGGTCCCGTCCGGGTCCTCCTGCACGATGACGACGACCGCGAAATCGTCGAATCGCAGCGGCACGTACATCCACCAGAAGCCGCCGGCCGGCTCGCTGGCCACCCGCCCGGGCGGTTCGCTCTCGCCGACCGGCCGGATGCCCCAGGACCGATCCCGGGTGCCGGTCCACACCGCCGGGTCGACGGTGATGTCGTCGCCGTCGACGGTCAGCGTCCCGGCCCACGAGCCGAGCTGGGCGAACCGCGACGCCTGGATGATCGGCCGATTGCCGGCCAGGATCAGATGCGGCTGCTCCTGCACGGTCGGGAAGGCGCCCTCCCAGGTGAGGTCGAAGGACAGGTCGTCGTGCTCGCAGATCACCCGGATCCGTTGCAGCGGCTCGACCACCTCGATCCGATAACCGCCGACCCGCTGCTCCAGGCTGCGGTCACCGAGCGCGTCGGAGAAGCGCACGCTGCGCTGCACGTCGCCGCGGCGGACCAGCGCGTAGGCGTCGGTCACCCCGAGGTTCGGGTAGACGCCGAAGCCGGTGATGAAGAAGGTGCCGCCGTCGCGGTTGTGACCGTTGAAATAGCTGCGGTCGTAGAAGTTACGGTCGGTGCTGGCCACCCGGGCCAGCGATAGACCGGTCTGGTGAATCGGGTACTCGTCCAACGGAACTGGCATGGCGGATCTCAATCCCACTCGTAGGTTCCATCGAGCAGCCGTTCCAGGCTCGCTCGATGCATGACATAGTCGTCCCGGTCGGGGGTGTCGGTGTCCTCGCCGAAATGGATCATCCGGCGCTTCACCCTGGCCATCACGATGCCGTGCCGCAGCGCGGCGTAGATGATGTGCCAATCCAGGTTCTGGACCGTATGACCGGTCAGCTCTTCGTATTTCGCGACCACGTCGGCGCGGCGCAGGAAGTCGGGCAGGCCCGGCTGGTCGAATCGGGTGGCGATGTCCTGGAAGAACCGGTGGATGAAGATCACCCAGGCGACGTCCAGCTCGCGCGGCCCCAATGCGGCCATCTCCCAGTCCAATACGGCGGCGGGATCGAATTCGTCGAAGATGATGTTGCCGGGGCGGGCGTCGCCCCAGCTGAGCACGTCGGGTCCCGGATCAGTCGGCCAGTTGTCGTCGAGCCAGGCGAAAGTCCGCTCCAGCAGCGGGATCTCGTAGCCGTCGTCGGCGAGCGCCCAGCGATACCACGCCTTTTGCGCCTCGACATGCCTGCGCAGCGACTGCCCCGGACCGCGCAACGCCGGGAAGCGGATCGCCGGATCCGGGATGGCGTGCACCTTCGCGATCACCTCGACGGTGTTCGCGGTGAGCCGCGCGCGTTCCTCGGCGGTCGCGTCGAACAGCCAGCCGATGAACACGTACGGCGGGTTGTCCGTCGGCACCCGGCCGTCGACCCGCTTCATCACGAAAAACGGTGTGCCGAGCGCCTTCTCGTCCTCTTCCAGCCAGCACAGGCCGGGCACCGGCACGTCGGTGGCCTCGGCGACGCCGGCCATCACCTTGTACTGGGTGGCCAGATCGTAGGTCTCGAACACCGGGAACGAGCCGTCCTCCGGCGCCATCCTGGCCACGAACGACCCGCGCTCCTGCCGCCCGTCGACACTCCATTCGGCGTCGAACAGGATGGAGGTGCTCGACATACCGCCCGACTGCGGCCGGGACAGCCCGGAGACCTTCGGCGGATGATCCGCGGAGACGCGCGAATCCAGCCAGCGCGCCAGATCCTCGGCGAGCACGTCGAGATCGCGCTCGCTGACGGTCAGCTGCTGCCGCTTGGCGGGATCCGGATCTTCGGCCATCGTTGTCCTCCTGACGCCATGAAACGCGGGCCCGCCTCGGCACAGCCCACATCGACGGCGGTCCGCCGCGATACGCGACAGTAACGCGTTCCAGTCGGCCCGTGGGTGGAAAACGATCGAGGTTCCCGAACCCGCTCACTGGCCGGAACCGGGCCTTGACATGCGAGTACTCGGTGCTGCCCGGGCTGGCACGACGGCCTGGGTGTGGGTAGCACGTACGACTGATTACCTAGGGAAAGACCGGGGATTTCCTGGAGGTCGGTGACTCCTCGCCGCAATACCGTTGGCCCCACGCGGAGGTTTTCGGATTGAGGGGTTCGTTTTGAGTGCTGTCAGAACGGTGTCGGTCGATAGGGACACGGAAGCCTCCGCTGTTCGCCCGGACACGCGATGGAATTTGCCGACCCGCATCGCATTCCGGTTCTGCTTCACCTATTTCGGGCTGTTCTGCCTGATCTTTCCGCAGTTCCTGTTCGTGTATTCGGGGCTGTTCGGCCCGAAGTTCCCCGAGCGCGCGATCAATGGGTTTCTGTATCCGCTGAGTCCGATCTGGGAGTGGGTCGGACAGCACGTCTTCGGCGCGGACGTCGAGTTGCACTTGGATTCGGGCAGCGGCGACCAGGCGGTCATCTGGGTGTTCCTGTTCTGCATCCTGGTCGTCGCCTTGGTGGTGACGGCGCTGTGGACGGTGCTGGATCGCCACCGCCCGAACTACCAGCGGCTCAACGCCTGGTTCCTGCTCTTCCTGCGGCTCTGCCTGGGCGGGCAGATGCTGTTCTACGGCATGGCCAAGGTCATTCCGTCGCAGATGCCGGAGCCGCCGCTGGCCACCCTGCTCACCCAGTACGGCGACTTCACCCCGGCGGCGGTGCTCTGGATGCAGGTCGGCAGCTCGCCGGTCTACGAGATCCTGCTCGGCTCGGCGGAGGTGCTCGGCGGTCTGCTGCTGTTCGTGCCGCGAACCGCGACGCTGGGCGCGATGATCAGCCTGGTGAGCATGCTGCAGGTGTTCATCCTGAACATGACCTTCGATGTGCCGGTGAAGATTCTGGCCGGTCACCTCATGCTGATCTCGCTGGTGCTGCTCGCGCCGCAGGCCCGTCGCCTGGCGAATGTGCTTGTGTTGCAGCGCTCCTCGGAGCCTGCGATACAGCCCGAGCCGTTCCGATCGCGTCGCCTCCGGTTGATCGCGGTCGGTGTGCAGATCGTGCTCGGCGGGTGGGTGCTGCTCGGCCAGGTGCAACAAGACCTGGAATTCTGGAGGCAAAGTGGCGGCGCGGAAAAGCCCGAGCTGTACGGGATCTGGACGGTGTCGGAGTTCAACCAGGACGGCCAGCCGCTCGCTCCGCTGACCACCGACCAGAACCGTTGGCAGCGAGTAGTTTTCGACATCGGCGGGATGAACTATCAGAAAATGGACGGCACGCTGGTGCCGGCCGTCGGCACGGTCGACAGCCAGGCACACACCCTCACGGTGTCCCAGGCGACAGGTGAAGCCTTGCCCGGCCAGATCGCCCAGCCGCAGCCGACCCAGATCGCCTCGTTCACCTACACGCAGCCCGCACCGAACCGATTGACCTTGGACGGCCAACTGAACGGCCACCACGTCACACTCTCACTCGAACAGCTCGACCTGAACTCATTCCCCCTGCGCGGCACCAAGTTCAAGTGGATCCAGGACTACCCCCACTTCAGCTGACCCACACAGCCGCACCACTTCTGATTTCCCGCACCGAAAATCGCATGCGATTCTCGGTGCGGGAAATCAGGAGGCGTGCGGCTGTGGTCAGCCGATGGTGATGGCGTCGAGGCGGGTGCGGAGGAAGTCGGCGGAGACGACGGGAGGGTGGCCGGTTACTCGTCCTATCGGTGGTTCGAGCGGGGTTACTACTGCGTCGTGGTCGAGTTCGTAGAAGTAGATGAGGGAGACGAGGTCTTCCTCGGGGGCTTCGGCTTGCGGGGGGAGCACCCGATGCCGGCCGGAGGGCCAGCGTTCGCCGCTCCAATAGGCAAGCAGGTCACCGATATTCACCGTCAGGGCGGCGGGATCGTAGGGTGCGTCGGCCCAGCCTTCCGCCTCGGTGTAAACCTGTAATCCGCCGGCGCCGGGCTCGCGGTCCAGGACGGTGACGGTGCCGAAATCGGTGTGCGGGCCGATCCGGAACTGGCCGGGTTCCGGGGTGCCGACCACGGTCATCGGTGGGTAGTGGTTGATGTTGCAGGTCCAGGTGGGGCGGCTCGCCAGATCCTGGAAAGGGTTGGCGGGCAGGTGAAGTGCCGCCGCGAAGAGCGCGAGCAGTTCGTCGGACAGGGTGTGTACGGCGTCGGTGTAGGCGGTGAGTAATTCGCGCAGCTCGATCACCTCGTCCGGCCAGACATTGGGCAGGAACCAGACGTCATCGATCCGGCGATCACCCGTGGCGGTGTCCGCGCCGACGGCGAAGGTCTCCTTCAGATCGGGCGGCGTCTCGGTGCCCTCGGCATAACCGTTGGCCTCCTTGCCCGGTCCGATCCACCCGCGCCCGCCGACCGTGACGGCATAGCGTTCCTTCACCGCGTCCGGCAGCGCGAAGAAGCGCCGGGCGGCCGCCCGCACCGAACCGGCCAGACCCTCCGGCACCCCATGCCCGTGGACCAGCAGGAATCCGGCGCGCCGCAACCCCTCGTCCACCTCGCGCTCGACCTCGGCCGCGGCCGAGCCGCCGCTACGCCACCGGGACAGGTCGATCGATGCGATCGCGTTCACTGCGTCTCACTCTCTCTGCCGGCGCCGGCCCGATCGGGTCGGCGCGCTCCCGTTCTTCGACCGGACGCGTGCGGTGGCGCCTCGGGGCGGGTCGCCGTGCCAACGATCAGGGCCCTGCTCAGCGTGCTTCTATTTCGTCCGCGACCCCGATGTCCTCGTTCCAGAGCGCCGGGTTCTCGGTGATGAACTTGGTCATCATCTCGACGCACCGATCGTCCTCGAGCACGGTCACCGCGACGCCGTGCTCGGCCAGCCAGTCGTGGCCGCCGTGGAAGGTCTGCGATTCGCCGACGATGACCGCGCCGATGCCGAACTGGCGGACCAGCCCGCTGCAATACCAGCACGGCGACAGCGTGGTCACCATGATCGTCGAACCGTAGTCGCGCCGGCGGCCGGCGGCGCGGAAGGCGTCGGTTTCGGCGTGGATGCTGGGATCGCCGGACTGCACGCGGCGGTTGTGGCCGCGGCCGAGCAGGGTGCCGTCGGCGGCGAACAGCGCGGCGCCGATCGGGATGCCGCCCTCGGCGAGGCCGAGCTGGGCCTCGTCGTATGCCACCTCGAGCAGTTGTCGTGCCGATATAGCCTGCGTCATGGGTCCAGCCTCCAAGGGAACCGTTCCGGCCGCAACGTACAGATCGTCTGCCCGGTCCCCGCCCGCGGATGACAGGATGACCGTATGTTGCCCACCGTGCGCGAGTTGCTCGACGATCAGTTCGTCGCGGCCGATCCGCTCGTCTTGGCCGGTCACAGCGCACTTCGGCGGTCGGTGCGGTGGGTGCATTCGAGCGAGATCTACGAGATCAGCCCGCTGCTGTCCGGTGGGGAACTGCTGCTCACCACCGGTCTCGGGCTGACCGGGGTGGACGCGGGGATGCGGCGGCACTACCTGCGGGAGATCGCCGGGCGCGGGGTGGCCGGCGTCGCCTTCGAACTGGGCCGCACCTTCGACGCCATCCCGCCGGACATGGTGGCGGAGGCGTCGCGGCACAGCCTGCCGCTGATCGCGTTGCGCAGTGTGGTGCCGTTCATCGATCTGTGTCGTGCGGCGAATACCGAGATCGTTTCGCGGGAGGTGCGTTCGCTGCGGTTGCTCAACGAACTGGCGCGCGATCTGACCGGGGAGCTGGCGGCCGGGAACGGTCTCGCACAACTGCTGGCCAGGATCGGTCAGGTCACCGGTTGCGCGCTGATCGTGACGAGCGGCAACGGTGCGTTGATCGCCGCGCACGGCGTCGACGATGATCGATCGGCTTGGGCCGCAGTCGAATCGGCCGTCGCGGCCGCCTCGATTCGGGCCAAGGAGAACACCCTGGGGACGCTCACCGCCGGGCCGGGCTCGTCCCTGGACAGCACGACGCTGGCCGTCGTCCTCGACCAGTCCGCGCCGAGTCTCGGCCTCGCGCTGGCGAATTCGGGCGCTCCGACCGGACGGCCACAGCTCGCGGCGACCACGCTCCTCGCGGATCTGCTGGACGGCAAGGCGATTCGCCAGGCCGATCTGAAGGTGCGCGCCGCGGCCGCGGGCGTGACCGCGCTGGCCGGACGCACGCTGGTGCCGGTGGCGGTCGACGCACCCGATGCGCGCATCGCGACCCGGCTGATCGACACCGCGGCAAAGGAACTCGGCCGGCCGGGCCTGGTCGCCGAGGTGCACGCCACCACCTACGGGGTGCTCTCGCTGGACCAGGCGACCGCCGATCCGGTCGGTGAAACGGTCCGAATGCTGCGAAACGCGTTCACCACCAACAGCATCGATGGCGTCACCCTGGTAGTCGGCGACCCCTGCGACTTCACCTCCGCCGCACTCACCGGCTCACTCGAAGCCACCCGTTCCGCGCTCCGCCTGGCCACCCGTCACCGCCGCGACTGGCTCGCAGGCAGCCCCATCTCCACCTGCCGCGAACTGGCCACCGAACTCGTCGTCGAATCCCTCCCCGCCACCGAACGCACCCGCCTGATCGCCACGACGATCGCCCCGCTGATCGCCTGGGACACAACCCATCACAGCAATCTCACCCGCACACTCGAGGTCTACCTCCGCCACGGCGCCAGCCCCACCCGCTGCGCCACCACCCTGCACATCGGCCGTCAATCCCTCTACCAGCGCCTCGACCGCATCCGCGACCTCCTCGGCTACGACCCGGCCGCACCGGCGCTGACCGGCACACTGCTGCTCGCCCTGTGCGCCCACCGCCTCGCGACCCCTTGACCTGTCGCGCGGCGGTCTGCACTCAGTCAGCGGCGCTGCGCCGGCCGAGTACGAAGTAGGCCGCTGCGGCGAGAACGAAGCCGACGAAGAAAGTGATGTCGCCGAGGTCGGGAAGTTGGCGGACGAGGTAGCCGGTGAACTTGGCCTGGTTGGAGAACAAGAGGACCGAGATCGCCAGAGCGAGTAGGAAGGCCACTACGCCAGGCCAATTGGTGTAGGACCGGTTGTAGAGGAGGTCGTCGATCTTGCGGCCGCGGCGCAGGTATTGGTCGACGAACATCACGCCCAGCCAGGGGCCGATCCAGTACGCGACGATCAGTAGGAACGCCTCGTAGCTGGCGGCGGCGTCGGGCAGCGCCCACCACGCGACCAGGAAACCGATGGCGCCGAAGCAGATCGAGACGACGGCCCGCTGCGTGCGGATCGGCAGCTTGATCCCGATCGTCACGAATGCCATTGCGCCGGAATACACATTCAGCGCATTGGCCGCGACCGCGCCGAGCGCGATGGCGAGCAGGGTCAGATTCGCCAGCACGCCAGGCAGATTGGCGGTGAACACGTCCGTCGGGCTGCCCTGCACCGAGCCGACGATGGTGGCCGAGGCGGCACCGAGTGCAGACAACCACAAACAAGAGACGAACAGCCCAGCCCCGGCATAGCCGCCGGTGGCAACCCGCGACACCGTCTTGGGCAGGTAGCGGGAGTAGTCCGCCGCGTAGGGATTCCAGCCGCCCGCATAGCCGAACGCGGTGCCGACGGTCAGCAGGAATCCGCCGATCCCGCCGACGCCGCCGGACGGTGCGGCAGCACCGAGGTCGGCCTTGCTGAAGATGACGACGGTGACCACCAGGAACACCACCGCGAGCACCGGGAACACGAACCGCTCGAACGCGTGCACCAGGTTGTGGCCGAACGCGGCAAACCCGGTCTGCACCAGCACGATCAGGATCAGCGCGGTGAGCTTCGACATCCCGGTCAGCGTGCTCAACGCGAACGCGCCGCTCACACTGTTGGTGGCGAACCAGCCGACCCCGCACATGATCGACATGAACGCAGCGGGCAGCGCGTTACCTCGATACCCGAAGGCCAAGCGCCCCAACACCATCTGCGGCACGCCGTGCGCGGGTCCGCGCGCCGACAGCACGTAATGCGCTGCGGCGCCGAGCCCGACGCCGACCGCGAGCCCGAGCGTGGCCTGCCAGAAGTTCATCCCGAACGCGGTGACCGACAGCACGCCGATGAAGATGGTGGCGAATTCCAGGTTCGGCGACATCCAGGTCCAGAACAGCTGGCGCGGCTTGCCGTGCCGGGCGTCGTCGGGGATGTGCTCGTTGCCGCCCGGTTCCACCGCGATGACGCGGTCGGCGTATTCGGACGCCAGCGGCGTGTCATCGGTCAAAGCCATGTATGAACACTCGTCCGTGCCGGGCCTGCGGGCAACGGACGAACCGTACGTCAGTAGCTACCGTGCGACGGACAATTCGCCCACCCCCGGCTTATCCGGCGACGGCGCTGACCTGGTTGCTCCAATTCGGCGACGGCGTGCTGAACTCACCGCCCGGCCGGAAGGCGTCCTGGGCGGCGGTGTCGCCGCGCAACTGCGCCATCAGCCAGGCCGTCGGATATCCGAGATAGCCGTACACCCCGGTCGTGCACGGCACGGATGCGCCCGCGCAGTCCGGCTGTCCCTGCACGTCGTTGTGATTCGGGCCGTTGAGCGTGCCCCACGCCTTCGCCAGATTCGCCGGAGTCGCCTCGTAGTACGCCTGATTCGACTGCAACCCCTCCGCCTGCCACGGCAGCAACTGCTGTGAGGGCGAGATGAGCCCGTCGGCCGACCCGTTCACCAGGAATACCGAACCCGTTGTCAGCGAACGAGTATCGGCACAGGAGGTCGAATTGGAGCAGAAGTGCTGCGCCGGAAGCTCCAGCGGCACCGCGGTTTTGATCGCCCCGCCCGCATCGCGCAGCGCGTTCAGCACCCCGGACGCGCCTTGCGAATGCCCCATCGCACCGACCGCCGCCTTGTCCAGCTTCCCGTAGAACACGCTCGCCGGATCGCCGTCCTGCGCCAGCAGATAATCCAGCGACTTCCGAATATCGGCCCCCGACCCGGTGTTCTGGTTCTCGGTGCCGATCACGACGAACCCCCACGACGCCAAATGCCGCAGCAGATAGACATATTGGCTCGGCACCGCACTGGTCCCGTCACCCCACACCACGATCGGATGCCGGGTAGCCCCGAGGTCCGCCGGATACCAGACATCGAACTTCGCCCCGGTGGAGTCGCAACACCCGAACCCCAGCTTCTCGGTCACCGCCGCCGGACCCGGCTGAAAATACTTCGACTCGACCCCCTGCGTCGGTACATACGGTGCCGGATCGGCCTGCGCCACACCGGCCGTGGCCGGCACCCACGCCAGAGCTATCGAAGCGACCACCAATTGCACTGTCCGGCTCCAGCGGTTCATGCGCCCGAGTATAGGAACGATCATGGTCGCCTAACCCGGGCCTCGGCCGTTTTCCGCTGGTCGAGTATCGCTTTTGCGGCCGCCGCGAGCCGCGTACCAGCGGCGACCCGAGTCGATTGCCGTGGCGCCGGAGCCAGGCCGTAGGCTCGAAAACTGTGCCGAACACGTCAGACCACACCGCCGACCAGGCGGTATCCGCGACCGCCGCGTCCAATGAGGGCGACCCGAACTATCTGGTCGGGCTCGATCTCGACGGGCGCCGCGTCGTCGTGGTCGGGGGCGGGACGGTGGCGCAGCGCAGGCTCGGGCTGCTGATCGCGTCCGGCGCGGACGTGCACGTGATCAGTCGCGAGGTGACGCCGGCGGTCGAGGGGATGGCGACCTCCGGGCAGATCACCGTCACGCTGCGGCCTTATGCGGAGGGCGACCTGGATGGCGCTTGGTATGCGATCGCCTGCACCGACGAGCCGGAGACCAACGCGGCCGTGGTCGAAGAAGCCACTCGTCGCCGCATCTTCTGCGTGCGGGCCGACATCGCCCGGCTCGGCACCGCGGTCACGCCGGCCACTGCTCGTTATGACGGCATGACCCTCGGCGTGCTGGCCGGCGGGCAGCACCGCCGCTCGGCCGCGGTGCGCAACGCGCTGCTCGAGGCGCTGCAATCCGGTGTGGTGACCGATGATTCGACGCCGATCACGCCGGGTGTCGCGCTGGTCGGCGGCGGGCCCGGCGACCCGGACCTGATCACGGTGCGCGGCCGTCGGCTGCTCGGGCGGGCGAACCTGGTGGTCGCCGACCGGCTCGCGCCGCCGGAACTGCTGGCCGAACTCGGCCCCGACGTCGAGGTGATCGACGCGGCGAAGATCCCGTACGGGCGGGCGATGGCCCAGGACGCGATCAATGCCGCGCTCATCGAGGGTGCCAAGGCCGGCAAGTTCGTCGTCCGGCTCAAGGGCGGCGATCCCTATGTCTTCGGCCGCGGTTTCGAAGAACTCGAGGCCTGCGTCGACGCGGGCATCCCGGTCACCGTGGTCCCCGGCATCACCAGTCCGATCTCGGTCCCCGCGGCCGCGGGCATTCCGGTGACCCATCGCGGCGTCACCCACGAATTCGTCGTGGTCAGCGGCCATGTCGCCCCTGATCACCCGGACTCGCTGGTCGACTGGCCCGCCCTCGCCCGCCTCCGCGGCACCATCGTCCTGATGATGGCCGTCGAACGCATCGAGCAGTTCGCCACGGTCCTCATCGAGAACGGCCGCGCCGCGACCACCCCGGCCACGGTCATCCAGGAAGGCACCATGCGCACCCAGCGCGTCCTGCGCGCCGACCTCGGCACCGTCGCCGCCCGGGTCAAGGAGGAAGCCATCCGCCCGCCCGCCATCGTGGTCATCGGCCCCACCGCAGGTTTCTCCGCGGACAGCTGAAGCTCGGCGGGCCGCCGATACCGCGTGAAGGGCCCGGGTCAGTACAGTGGCTCACTGTGCTCGAGAATCCCGCTGCGACGATGCAGTATCCGATGAAGCAGCGGGCCTTCGGGCTCGCCATCCTTGTGCTGAGCGGGCTGCAACTGATGGTGGTGCTGGACGGCACCGTGGTGATCTTCGCGCTGCCCCGGTTGCAGGAGGAGATGGGGCTGTCCAGCGCGGGTAGCGCGTGGACGGTGACCTCCTACGGCCTGACCTTCGCCGGGCTGATGCTGCTCGGCGGCCGGCTCGGCGACGCGTTCGGGCGCAAGCGGATGCTGATCATCGGCGTCGCGCTGTTCACCTTCGCCTCGCTGCTGTGCGGGCTGGCGCAGAACGAGGGCATGCTGCTGGCCGCCCGGGCGATTCAGGGCGCGGGCGCGGCGATCGCGGCCCCGACCGCATTCGCCCTCGTAGCAACGACTTTCGCGCCCGGCAAGGCGCGCAACCAGGCGATCGCGATCGTCGGCTCGATGGTCGGCATCGGCTCGGTCGGCGGCCTGGTGGTCGGCGGCGCGCTGACCCAGGTGTCCTGGCGCTGGATCTTCCTGATCAACGTGCCGATCGGCGTGCTGATCATCGTCGGCGCGATCTACAAGCTGGCCGACACCGCGCATCACCGCTCGCCGCTGGACGTGCGCGGCGCGATCCTCGGCACGCTCGCCTGCGCGGCCATCGTGTTCGGCGCGACCGAGGGACCCGAGATGGGCTGGGACAACCCGTTCATCATCGGCGCGCTGATCGGCGGCGTGCTGCTGCTGGTGGTGTTCGTGCTGATGGAGCGCCAGGTCGACGATCCGCTGCTGCCGTGGTCGCTGTTCGACAGCCGCGACCGGGTCGCGACCTTCCTGCTGATCTTCCTGGCCGGCGGCGTGCTCGGCGCGATGACCTTCTTCGTCGCTCAGTTCTTGCAGAACGTCATCGGCTACAGCCCGCTGCAGGCCGGCGTCGCGGCCATCCCGTTCACCATCGGCATCGGCATCGGCGGCGCGCTGGCCTCCAAGCTCGCCATGCTGTTCGCGCCGCGCTGGCTGCTGGCCGGGGCGGCGGTCGTGCTCGGCATCGGCCTGCTGTTCGGCTCGACGCTCGACGGCGACGTGGCGTACCCGACCACGCTGCTGCCGCTGCTCGTGGTGATCGGCTTCGGCGTCGGCATGGCGATGGTGCTCGCGCCGCTGTGCGTGCTGGTCGGGGTGTCCGCGGAGAACATCGGGCCGCTGTCGGCGGTGGGGCAGATGTTCATGAACCTGGCGACGCCGGTGGCCATCGGCCTGCTCACCCCGATCGCGGCCTCGCGCACGCTCTCGCTCGGCGGGCGGACCGGCAAGGTGACCGAGATGAACGCGACCGAGGTCGCCGCGCTCGGCAGCGGTTACACGCTGGTGCTGTTCGTGTGCGCGATCGTCGCGTTCGTGGCCGGGCTGGTCGCGTTGACCCTGCGGTTCACGCCGGCCCAGCTCGCGCAGGCGCAGCACGCGCAGGAAGAGGCCCAGCAGGCCTGAACCTGCCGGGCCCGGTTCTTCAGAGGCGACCGGCGACCTTGCTCGGCGTCACCCGCACGATGACGCGCGGCCCGTCGTTGACCGAGGCGGGGTTGAAGTCCAGGTACTTCTGCCCGGTGTACTTCTCCGACAGCTTGTTCGGCAGCGTCTTGTCCGGGTCCGGGGTGAGTGTGGCGGTGCCGCGGATCTCGGCGTAGGTGTACGGGTTCTCCGGCGGGTTGATCATGATGGTGATCCGCGGATCTCGGGCCAGGTTCTTGCCCTGCTGGCGATCGGTGGTGGTGGAGAACAGCAGGTCGTCGCCGTCGCGTTCGAGCCAGATGACGGTGAGGTGCGGCTGGCCGTTCGGGTTGGTCGTCGCCACCGTCGCGAACACGTTGGACTCGTCCAGATACTTCTTCAGATCTTCGGAAAGCTCAGTGGTATCGGTCACGCACAAATGGAACAGCCCGGAAGCCAACGGCATTCCGGGCTGTCGCCGAGCAGTGGTCAGGAAGCGTGCCGGTCGGCGACCGCGAGCGTGTTGTCCAGGATGGCCAGGCCCTCCTTGGCCTCGGCTTCGCTGACAATGCACGGCGGCACCACATGCAGCCGGTTGAAGTTGACGAACATCAGCAGCCCCGCGGCCTTGCACGCCGCGACGACCTCGTTCATCGCCGGACTCGTGCCGCCGTACGGCGCGAGCGGTTCGCGCGTCGCCCGATCGCGGACCAGTTCCAGCGCCCAGAACACCCCGGTGCCGCGCACCTCGCCGATGCTCGGGTGCCGCTCGGCGATCTCCCGCAGCCCGGGACCGAGGACCCGGGCGCCGATATCGGCGGCGTTCTCGATGATCCGTTCGTCAGCCATCGCGTTGATCGTCGCGACCGCGGCGGCCGTGGCCAGCGGATGACCCGAGTAGGTGAGCCCGCCCGGGTACGGCCGGTCATCGAACGTCGCGGCGATCGCCGGGCTGATCGCCACCCCGCCGAGCGGCACGTAGCCGGAGTTCACGCCCTTGGCGAAGGTGATCAGATCGGGGACGACGCCCTCGAAATGCTCTATCGCGAACCACTTTCCGGTCCGCCCGAACCCCGACATCACCTCGTCGGCGATGAAGATGATGCCGTACTTGTCGCACAGCGCCCGCACGCCCGCCAGGTAACCCGGCGGCGGAATCATGATTCCCGCTGTGCCGGGGATGGATTCGAGCACGATCGCCGCGATGGTGTTCGGCCCCTCGAACGCGATGGTCTGCTCGAGATGCGCCAAAGCGCGCTCGGTTTCCTGGGTTTCGTCGGTCGAGTGGAATTGCGTGCGGTAGAGGAACGGGCCGAAGAAGTGCACCACGCCGGCGTTGCCGTGATCGTTGGCCCAGCGCCGCGGATCGCCGGTCAGGTTGACCGCGGTCTCGGTGCCGCCGTGATACGAGCGATACCGGGCCAGCACCTTGTAGCGGCCGGTGTGCAGCCGGGCCATCCGCACCGCGTGCTCGACCGCCTCGGCGCCGCCGTTGGTGAAGAAGATCTTGTTCAGCTCGCCGGGGGTCCGCTCGGCGATCAGCCGGGCCGCCTCCGAGCGGGCGTCGTTGACGTGTGGCGGCGCCACGGTGCACAGCTTGGCAGCCTGTTCCTGGATCGCCGCAACGACTTTCGGGTGTTGATGGCCGATGTTGGTGTTCACCATCTGGGAGGAGAAGTCGAGCAGCCGGTTGCCCTCCCCGTCCCAGACGTAACAGCCCTGGGCGGCGCTGATCGTCATCGGGTTCAGGTTCGCCTGGGCGGACCAGGAGTGGAAGACGTGGCGGCGGTCGAGCTCGTACGCGCGTTCGGCGGCCGCGCGGGCGGTCTCCGGTGTCAATCCGTTCGGGAGGGTCATCGGCGAGTTCTCCTGCGTCGCTGGGATTGTGGGTTACTTGGTCGCGGGGCGGTGGCTATTTGTTCTCGGGGAAGCCGAGGTTGATCCCGCCGTGGCTCGGATCGAGCCAGCGCGTCGTGACCGCCTTACCCCGGGTGAAGAAGTGCACGCCGTCGGCGCCGTGCGCGTGCGAGTCGCCGAACAGCGAGTTCTTCCAGCCGCCGAAGCTGTAGTAGGACATGGGCACCGGGATCGGCACGTTGATGCCGACCATGCCGACCTCCACCTCGTTGTGGAAGCGCCGGGCCGCGCCGCCGTCGTTGGTGAAGATGGCGGTGCCGTTGCCGTAGGGGTTGGCGTTGATCAGCGCGAGCGCGTCGTCGTAGCTGTCCACCCGCACCACCGACAGGACGGGACCGAAGATCTCGTCGTTGTAGACGCTCATCTCGGCGTCGACATGATCGAGAATTGTCGGCCCGAGCCAGAATCCGTCCGCCGCGCCGTCGGCTTCGATGCCGCGTCCGTCGAGAACCACACTGGCGCCGGCGGATTCGCCCGCCGCGATGTATTCGGCGACCTTGTCCCGGTGCGCCCGGGTGACCAGCGGGCCCATGTCGGTGCCGCGGGTGCCGTCGCCGGTCTTGATCGTGGTGGCCCGCTCGGTGATCTTGCCGACCAGTTCGTCGGCCGCGTCGCCGACCGCGACTACGACGCTGATCGCCATGCATCGCTCACCCGCGGAACCGAATCCGGCGTTCACCGCGGCGTCAGCGGCCAGGTCCAGATCGGCGTCCGGCAGCACCACCATGTGGTTCTTCGCGCCGCCGAGCGCCTGCACCCGCTTGCCCGCGGTGGTGCCGCGCTGATAGACGTACTTCGCGATCGGGGTCGAGCCGACGAACGAGACCGCCTTGATCGCCGGGTTGTCCAGCAGCTCGTCGACCGCGACCTTGTCGCCCTGCACCACGTTGAACACGCCTGCGGGCAAACCGGCCTCGTCCCACAGCTCGGCCAGCCACAGCGACGCCGACGGATCCTTCTCACTCGGCTTGAGCACCACCGTGTTTCCCGCGGCGATGGCCAGCGGGAAGAACCACATCGGCACCATCGCCGGGAAGTTGAACGGCGAGATCACCGCGACCGGGCCCAGCGGCTGCCGGATGGAGAAGATGTCCACCTTCGTCGACGCGTTCTCGGTGTACCCGCCCTTGAGCAGATGCGGTACGCCGCAAGCGAATTCGACGACCTCCAGGCCGCGGCTCACCTCGCCCATGGCGTCGGCCAGCACCTTGCCGTGCTCGGCGGTGATCAGCTTCGCCAGGTCTTCCTTGCGCTCGTTCAGCAGCTCACGGAACCGGAACAGGACCTGCGTGCGCCGCGCCAGCGAGGCGTCGCGCCAGGCCGGGAAGGCATCGGCCGCGGCGTCGATCGCGGCGCGGGTGTCCGCGACATTCGCGAGCGCGACCTGTCCGGTCACCACCCCGGTCGCCGGATTGGTCACCGGCGCGGTCGTCTCGCTGGTGCCTGCGAAAGCCTTGCCGTCGAGCCAGTGCGCGATTGTCTGCATTTCTCCTCGATTCGATCCGTGAGCGTCGCGGTGCGTCGGCGGATGGACGCCTCCTGGGTACTACTCTGCGGCATCAACCTTTCTGGATGGGCCGACGATCTGTACGTGATTTCGGATTTCGTATTACGATTCGTCGGTGCTTCCCTCCGTGGCCGATGTGCTGGCGATGCCGGTGGTCTGCGCCGGCGAGCCGCAGGTCGTGGCGGGTGGATCGCTGGATCGGCCGGTGCGCTGGGTGCACGTCAGCGACGTGGCCGATGTGGCGCAGCTGCTGGTCGGCGGGGAACTGATTCTCACCACCGGACAGGCGATGAGCCACGGCGACATCGCGACGGCCGGATATCTGACCGCGCTGGCCGCTGCCGGGGTGGCCGGGCTGGTCATCGAGCTGGGCGGCTACGTGCCGCAACTCGCGCCGGTGGTGGCCGCGACCGCCGACGCGCTGGACCTGCCGGTGATCGTGCTGCATAAGATCACCCGGTTCGTCGAGATCACCGAGGCGGTGCACCGGGTCATCGTGGCCGAGCAGTACGCCGAACTCGAATTCGCGCGCACCGTGCACGAGACGTTCACCGACCTCAGCGTGCGCCGCGCGTCGCTCGCCGAAATCGTGAAAACCGCTGCGGGCATGCTGGATTCGTCGGTGGTGCTGGAGGATTTATCGCATCGGGTGCTGACGCTCACCGCCCGGCACGCGTCCACCTCGACGCTGCTGGACGACTGGGAGACCACCTCGCGGCTGCTGCCCGACGGCTGGGACGCGGTGGCCGTCGGACCGCATACGCAGCGGTGGGGTCGGCTGATCCTGCCCGCCAACGACGTGCCGACCGCCCGCGCCAGGATGGTGCTCGAGCGGGCCGCGCAGACTCTGACCCTGCACCGGATGATCGAGAAGGACCGCTTCGGCCTGCATCGGCAGGCACAGACCGGGCTCATCGACGACCTGGTCAACGGTCGCGTGCTGGACGAGCGGGACGCGGTGGCGCGCGCGGCCGCGCTGGGTCTGGCGCGCCGCGCCGCCTATGTACCGCTGGCCATCGACGTCGCCGCGGTCGCGGAGACCGACCCGGTCGCCAAGCAACGCCGGGCCGCCGGGATCCTCGACGCCGTCACGCACGGCCTGGGCTTGGCGAAACTGACCGCGCTGGCCGCCGCCGACCAGGGTGACCGGGTCGGCATGATTCTGGCGCTGCCCCGGTCCGGCGATCTCGACCACAGCCTGACCGCCGCCTGCACGGCGATCACCGGCGAGGTGCGTCGCGTGGACGGCGTCGAGCGGGTGGTGATCGGCGTCGGCGCGGAATCGGATTCGCTGCTCGACACCGCGCACGAACTGCCGCACGCCGCGCACGTCGCGGAAGTCGCGCTGTCCCTGAAGACTTCGGCGCCGCGGGCGTTCTACCGCAGCGGCGATGTGCGGCTGCGCGGCCTGCTCTCGTTGATCCGCAACGAACCGGGCGTGCAACGTTTCGCCGAGACCGAGCTGAGTGCGTTGCTGCGCTACGACATTCGGCACACCGCCGACCTGACCCGCACCCTGCGCCAGTTCCTCGACCTGGCCGGCAACAAGACCGAACTCGCGCGCCGGCTCAGCATCAGCAGGCCGACGCTCTACGACCGGCTCGCCCGCATCGAGCGCATCCTCGCCGTCGACCTCGAGGACGGCGAGTCGCGCACGTCGCTGCACGCCGCGCTGCTGATCCGCGACCTCACCGCCAATGCCGATCTGCCCTGAACACTCGCGCGTGACGTCGCTCACGCGCCGCCGTCGCCCGTGTCCGTTTTGGGAACATCCGAGGTCACGGGCGCGTTTGACGGCGTATGACAACCCTTGGATTGATCGGTAGCGGGAACATCGGCAGCACGGTGGCGCGGCTCGCCATCGCCGCCGGACTGGACGTAGTGCTGAGCAACTCGCGTGGTCCGGAAACCCTGGCTGATCTGGTCGCGGAGCTCGGCCCCCGGGCCCGGGCGGTGACCGCCGACGAGGCGGCCGCGGCGGGGGACATCGTGGTGGTGACCGTGCCGCTGCGCAACTACCGGCAGGTGCCGGTGGCGCCGCTGGCGGGCAAGGTCGTGATCGACACGAACAACTACTACCCGGACCGGGACGGCACGTTCCCCGAGGTCGAGGACGGGTCCACGACGACCGGCGAATTGCTGCAAAAGCAGCTGCCGACCTCGAAGGTCGTGAAGGCGTTCAACAACATCTACTTCGCCCACCTCGGTCAGCTGGCCCGCCCGATCGGCTCGCCGGATCGCACGGCGCTGCCGATCGCCGGCGACGACGCGGACGCGAAAGCCGCTGCGGCACAACTGCTCGACGTACTCGGCTACGACACCGTCGACGTCGGCCCGTTGAGCGAGAGCTGGCGCTTCCAGGTGAACACGCCGGTCTACGCGGACGCGTACGCGTCGGCACTTCCGTTCTGGGAGAACGCCGGTGCGCCCGCCGACGCCGCGAAGATTCGCGCCCTGCTGGCCGCCGCGCAGCGCTGACGGATATGCGAAACCCGGGAGCGTAGCCTGCTCCCGGGTTTCAGAATGCCGCCCAATTCGCACACCCCGGCGTCGGGATCGGATGAGCTTCAGGTTAGCGACGTGTCATACGGTTAGACCACCTCCGCATGGGCGCGGAAGACCGGAGTTGAACCGGCATCTCGTCGCGGGCATGTCCTTTCCTCATCCCGGGGTGTTCGGCGGCGAATACTCGTGCTGGAGCGAGAGTCTGAGGTTGACCACGGTTGCCTCTACCAGTTGGGCCACCCGGGCCTGGATGCCCGGAAGGGGACTCGAACCCCTACTGACGCCGTGTGATTCAGCTTTGGCTTCAGATTGAGTTTTGCGCTCCTTGCGCTTCCCCCGCACGCGGCGGGGGAGTCTGTGGGGCGCGGGGCCGATGGCGGTCGGCCCCGCGCCGGGGTCAGCGGAAGAGGTACCCGAAGATCACGTCACCGGTCTTGCGGTCGGTGACCTCGGTCCCGTTCGCCTCTTCACGCGCGAACTGCACTGCCCGCTGGAGCTTTTCGACTCGCACGGCCAGTTCGTTGATCCGCCGGGCCGGCAGCGCGCCGGAGAAGCGCACCAGCGTCCAGTAACCGACGGAGATGTCCTCGTAGTACACCTCCACCTGGGCCGGGTGCTTCTCGGTCGCCTCGGCCTTCACGTGGTTGCGCGGCACCTTCTTCGTGCGCATGGTGCGCACGGCGTCGGTGCGCCAGGTGTCGGACGAATCGTCGAACGACCACACCTCGGCCGCGTCCAGCACCGGCAGCTTCTTCACGAAGGTGTGCAGCTCGGCCAGCTGCTTCTCCAGGAACAGCAGGTAGGAGACCGGCACGTCGCGCAGCAGCACCTCGCCGTCCACCGTCACATCGGCCTTGGCCGCGGTGTTGGCCCAGTCCTTGGTCGCGGTGACGTCGAACAGGCGGGTGAGCGTCGCCGCCGTCTGCCGCAGCACCTCCTCGGACTTCACCTGCACCCGGGTGGACTCCGACGGAAGCTGCTCGCCCTCTTCGTCTTTCGGCTGATAGGTGCGCGCGAGACCGGCCAGCAGCGGCGCCTTCTGCAACGAACCGTGCGCCTCGGCCAGCTCGCGCAGGGCACCGCTCTTGATGCCCTTCTCGACCGCAATGATCTGATTCAGTTTCGTCATCTCTACCTCCCCGCCGCGCAATTCCCGCACGGTGCACCGACATTCGGCTCGAGGCCACCGAATCCTCCCGTTCCGGTAACCCCGAGCTCGGATGCCACGGTACGGACCGGGGTTGGGTCGGCGCATCTTATTTTCCGCGGGCCGGTTCGGCGCTGTGCTGTATGGCACAGGGGCCGGGGCATTGTCGGCGGCGGCGCGGTTCGTCAGACTGTGCCGATGGGGACATCGACGGAGACGGGCCTGCGCGAGCGGTGGGCGGCATTGGCGGGGGCGGAGGCCGCGGCGGTCGGGGACGACCTGATCCGGCGGTATCAGGAGCCGCATCGGCGGTATCACACGGTCGATCACCTGGCCGCGATGTTGCCGGTCATCGATGAGCTGGCCGGAGACGCCGACGATGCCGACGCGGTTCGGTATGCGGCGTTCTTTCACGACGCCGTTTACGCCGTGGACCGTGCGGACAACGAAGAGCAGAGCGCGGTGCTGGCCGAGGAGGTGCTCGAATCCCTCGGTGTGGCACCGGAACTCGTCGGCGAGGTCGCCAGGCTGGTGCGTCTCACGGCGACCCACGATCCGGCCGACGACGACCGCAACGGCGGTGTCCTGTGTGATGCGGACCTTGCCGTACTCGCCGCCGACGAACCCGGTTATGCCGCGTACACCGCCGCGGTCAGGGCGGAGTACGGGCATGTGCCCGATGCGCTGTTCCGGGCCGGACGCGCGGCGGTACTTCAGGGACTGGCTCAGCAGTCGCGATTGTTCCGAACGCCCACTGCCAGAACGCGTTACGAGGCCGCTGCCCGCGCGAACCTCCAGCGAGAACTGACGGAACTCACCGCGCCGACGACCTGACCTCGAACGCTCAGGTCAGAATCAACAACTCAGTGGGAGAAGCAATTTCGGTCTTCAGGCCGGATTTGGCAGCCACCCGGGCGAGTCCGCGAACATCGGTGGGCTCGGCGCGAGACAGGACGAGAGCGCGGGCCAGTAGCCCCTTGTGATGCTTGTTGAAGTGACTCACCACGGTCCGCGAACCATCAGGATGCTCGGTCAGGACATTGGCGGTGACCGCACCCGGAACGCGACCGAGCTGCTGATAGACCCCGGACCGCAGATCCACGACCAGCTCACCCGCCGCCTCGGCGAGCAGCGCCTCGGGCAGCGACTCCCGCCAGACCGCCGAAAGCGTCGGCAGACCGGGCAGTTTCGATCCGCCGGACAGCCGATAGGCGGGAATCGGATCACTCGCCCGCACCGCACCGAACAACGCCGACCCGATACCGAGCCGCGCATACGCCTTCGCGCGCTGCACCTTGGTGAACGAACGCGCGTCCAGCGCGTCGTAGAGCACCCCGGTATAGCGCTCCAGCGCCGGGCGTGTCGGCGAGGTCCGCAGGGCCGCATTGCGTGCGATCTCCAGGTCAGCCCCCTTGCCGAGATCCAGCACGGCGCGACTGGCGTCCGGGTCGGTGGCCAGCTTGGTCACCTCGTCGATGAGCCGGTCGCGCACCGCTGTGAGCTGCGGCATCGACAGCGCGTCGAGGTCCAGCGGAACGTCCGTACCACCGTCGGACTTGGTTTCGGAGGGAGGCAGCAGCACCAGCACGAGCGATAACGGTAATGCGCTGTGACCATCGCCGGGCCAGCGACTACCCTGTGCATCCGTGATCACCCGCCTCTCTCGACTTTTCCTGCGTACCCTGCGCGACGATCCCGCCGACGCCGAGGTGCCCAGCCACAAACTGCTCGTCCGCGCCGGATACGTGCGGCGCATCGCGCCGGGCGTCTACTCCTGGCTGCCGCTCGGCCTGCGGGTGCTGCGCCGGGTCGAGGAAGTCGTGCGCGAAGAGATGGACGCGATCGGCGCCCAGGAGATCTCGCTGCCGGCGCTGCTGCCGCGCGAGCCGTACGAGACCACCAATCGCTGGACCGAGTACGGCGACAACCTGTTCCGCCTCCAGGACCGCAAGGGCGCGGACTACCTGCTCGGCCCGACGCACGAGGAACTGTTCGCGCTCACCGTGAAGGGCGAATACAACTCGTACAAGGACCTGCCGGTCATCCTGTACCAGATCAAGGACAAGTACCGCGACGAGGAGCGTCCGCGCGCGGGCATCCTGCGTGGCCGCGAGTTCATCATGAAGGACTCCTACTCGTTCGACCTGGACGAGGACGGCCTCAAGACCAGCTACAACGCGCACCGCGAGGCGTACCAGCGGATCTTCGACCGGTTGCAGGTCCAGTACGTCATCGTGGCGGCCACCTCCGGTGCGATGGGAGGCAGCGCGTCCGAGGAGTTCTTGGCCGACAGCCCGTCAGGCGAGGACACCTACGTGCGCTGCGTCGAGTCCGGTTACGCGGCCAACGTGGAGGCCGTGGTCACCCCCGCGCCCGCGCCGCTGCCGCTGGACGGACTGGCCGAGGCGGTCGTGCACGACACCCCGGACGCCCCCACCATCGCGACGCTGGTCGACTGGGCCAACGGCGCCGGGATCGCGGAGCAGTTCGGCCGTCCGGTCACCGCGGCCGACACGCTGAAGAACGTCATGGTGAAACTGCGCCACCCGGACGGCAAGGAAGAGATCGTCGGCATCGGCATCCCCGGCGACCGCGAGGTCGACGACAAGCGCCTCGGTTCCTCGGTCGAGCCGGCCGAGGTCGAGTTGCTCACCGAGGCCGACTTCGCCGCCAATCCGTTCCTGGTGAAGGGCTACATCGGGCCGAAGGCGTTGCAGGCCAACGGTGTTCGCTTCCTGGTCGATCCGCGCGTCGGCACCGGCACCGCGTGGATCACCGGCGCCGACGCGCCGGGCAAGCACGTCGTCGGCCTGGTCGCCGGGCGCGACTTCACCCCCGACGGCACCATCGAGGCCGCCGAGGTCCGCGACGGCGATCCCTCGCCGGACGGCCGGGGCGTGCTGGTCGCCTCGCGCGGCATCGAGATCGGCCACATCTTCCAGCTCGGCCAGAAGTACACCAACGCGTTCGACGTCGACGTGCTCGGCGAGAACGGCAAGCCGGTGCGCCTGACCATGGGCTCCTATGGTCTCGGCGTATCCCGGATGGTCGCGGTGATCGCCGAGCAGCAGCACGACGACAAGGGCCTGCGCTGGCCCGCCGAGGTCGCGCCGTTCGACGTGCACGTCGTCATCGCGAACAAGGACGAGGCGGCCCGCGCAGGTGCCGAGGAGGTCGTGGCCGGCCTGCACGCCCAGGGTCTGGACGTCCTCTTCGACGACCGCACCGCCTCTCCCGGGGTGAAGTTCAAGGACGCCGAATTGCTCGGCATGCCACTGGTTCTCGTGGTCGGCCGCGGCTGGGCCGAGGGCAAGGTGGAACTGCGCGATCGCTTCACCGGCGCAGCCGACGAGATCCCCGCCGACTCGGCCGTCGACGCCGTGGTCGCGAAGGTTCGCGGCTAGTCATCGACACAGCGGCGCGGCCCCGATGGACAGCCCATCGGGGCCGCGCTGTTTTCGCACCGGAACAGACCGGCGGACCTACGGTCGCGTAGGCGAGATTTGCCGTGTGAGGTACGACAGACCCGCTCCGGCGTGCGATTACCCGCTGGTAAGTTAACGGCATGACGAGCACCGACGCGTTGTTGTTCAACCCGGCCACCTACGACCCGCAGCAGTTCGACGCCGAGACCCGGCGGCTGCTGCGCGCGACCGTCGAGTGGTTCGAGTCGCGGGGTAAGCAGCAGTTGCTGGCCGACGACGCGGACGCGGTGTGGACGGCGGACTTCCTGGACTTCGTCGCGAAGGAGAAGCTGTTCGCGACCTTCCTGACCCCGGCCGCCTACGCCGACGGCGACGAGAACCGGCGCTGGGACGCGGCCCGCAACGCGGCCCTGTCCGAGATCTTCGGCTTCTACGGCCTGGCCTACTGGTACGCCGAGCAGGTGACCATCCTCGGCCTCGGCCCGATCTGGCAGAGCGACAACGAGGAAGCCAAGCGGCGCGCGGCCGCGGACCTGGCCGAGGGCCAGGTGATGGCGTTCGGGCTGTCCGAGCGCGAGCACGGCGCCGACATCTACAACACCGACCTCGTGCTGACCCCGAGCGAGCCGGGCAGCGCCGACGCCGAGGCCGGAATCCTGTTCCGCGCCAACGGCGAGAAGTACTACATCGGCAACGGCAATGTGGCGAGCATGGTGTCGGTGTTCTCCCGGCGCGCCGACATCGATGGCGCGGACGGTTACGTCTGGTTCGCCGCGGACAGCAGGCACGAGAACTACCGGCTGCTGGGCAATGTCGTGCACCAGCAGATGTACGTGAGCACCTTCCGGCTGGAGAACTACCCGGTGCGCGCCGCGGACATCCTGCACACCGGACCCGAGGCGTTCTCCGCCGCGCTGAACACGGTCAACGTCGGCAAGTTCAATCTCTGCCACGGCGGCATCGGCATGGTCGAGCACTCGTTCTACGAGGCGATCACGCACGCCAACAACCGCATCCTCTACGGCAACCCGGTCACCGAGTTCCCGCACGTACGAACGAATTTCGTCGACGCCTACGCGCGCATCGTGGCGATGAAGCTGTTCAGCGACCGGGCCGTGGACTACTTCCGCAGCGCGAGCCTGCAGGACCGGCGCTACCTGCTGTTCAACCCGATGACGAAGTCCAAGGTGACCTCCGAGGGCGAGACCGTGATGACGCTGCTGCTGGATGTGCTGGCGGCCAAGGGATTCGAGAAGAACACCTACTTCGCCGAGGTGGCCCGGCTGATCAACACGCTGCCCCGGCTCGAGGGCACGGTGCACGTGAACGTCGGGCAGATCCTGAAGTTCATGCCGAACTACCTGTTCAACCCGAAGGAGTACCCGGAGGTCGGCACCCGTCAGGACGCCGCCGACGACGAGTTCTTCTGGCATCAGGGCCCGGCCCGCGGCGCGGGCAAGGTGCAGTTCGCCGACTGGACCCCGGCGTATGCGAAGCACGCCGACATCCCGAACGTCGGCCGCTTCTTCGAGCAGGCCCAGGCGCTGCGCACGCTGCTGAGCACCGCGGCCCCCAGCGCCGATCAGCAGAAGGACCTGGACTTCATGCTGACCATCGGCCACCTGTTCTCCCTGGTGGTCTACGGACAGCTGATCCTGGAGCAGGCGGCGCTCACCGGCCTGGACCGCGATCTGCTCGACCAGATCTTCGACTTCCAGATCCGCGACTTCAACACCTACGCCACCACGCTCTACGGCAAGCCGTCCGCCACCCCGGATCAGCAGGGCTGGGCCGCCTCGGCGTTGCGCCCGCCGGTGGCCGACCGTCCGCGCTTCGACCGGATCTGGGCCGAGGTCGCGTCGTACGACGGTGCGTACGAGATGCGCCCGTAGCCAGCACTACGAAAAGGCCGGTCCCGCAACGATTGCGGGACCGGCCTTTTTCGGATAGCTGGGGTCAGGTTTTGCCGGGGAAGGCGATCGTCGGCGGGTTGGTCCCCAGGATCGACTGCCAAGTGGCAAGGCGCACAGCGCTTTCGGTGAGCGCGTCGACGCCCATGCGGCGGACGTTCTCGGTGTCGCCGCGTTCGACCACCGAGCGCCAGGCCACCGCGGTGTCGGTCTCGACCGTCGCGGCCAGCCGGGCCGCCGGGATCGGGTCGTTGACCGGGAACGGCATCGTGTAGGCGGCGTCCGGCGGCGGCGCGGTGACGCCTGCCGAGGTGAGCGCATCGATGGTGGCGTCGCGGCGGGCCCGGTGCGCGGCAGTGCTTTCCGCGACCAGACGGCCGCGTTCGGCCGAGGCGTAGGCGGCGATCACACCGTAGGCGTACACCGCACCGTATTCGGCGCGCAGCGCGTCCAGCAGCGCCTGGCGTTCGGTATCGGTCATGCCAGCAACACTCCCGCCTGAACGGCGCAGGCCGCGCTGATCGAGGCGAGCAGCCCCGCCCGGTAACCGGACTGGCCGCGGGCCAGATCGGCGGCCGACTGGCGCGACTTGGTGAGCTGCGCGCGTAGCGCGTCGACCGCCGGGGGCGGGCTGGGTGGGATCGCCGTGCCGGAGGCCACCGCGGACGGACCCGAGGACTGTCCCGGACCGTTCTCCCGGGTGCGGTGCACCGGCTTCGTACCGTCGCCGTAGACACCGATCAATCGATCGATCTCCGCCTTCAAAGCGTCTGCGTGCGCGGTCCTTTCGGCCGCGATCGCGGTCAACGCGCTGTGCCGCTGCGGGGTCAAGGCGATGGCCGCGGTCGCCGCGGCGGCGTCGGTGCGGGCCTGAACCTCTTGGGCGGCAAGCGGATCCGGTTCGTACACCTTGTCCTCGGTGCCGCAGCCGGCCAGTGCGCCGATGGTCAAGGCGCCGACCGCGCCGCCACCGGCCAGCCGTAACATGCTGCGACGGTCCACGGTGAACCGGGAACCGTGCCGGTCGGACGGGATGCCGGAGGTGCACAGGACGATCGGCTGCGCGGGAAGGCGGATAGGCACGGCACCATCGTGCCAGATTCCCGGGACTGCTCCGGACGAGGCATCGTGTGGCGAGCGTAGTGGCTGCCCGTTGGTCCTTTACACTCTCTGGGCGCGTTACGCTAGACCCTCGGTATAAGTAATTCCGACCGCCGTCACAACTGAACCAGGAGCCGCCCCATATGCCGATGCCGACCGAGGAAAGGCTGAGCCAGCTGATCGCCGGGCTCGTCGAACGCCGAGGATTCGACCTCGAGGGCGTCGAGATCTCGACGACCGGTAAGCATGCGGAGGCGCAGGCTCGAGTGAAGGTGACCGTCGACAGCGACGGGCCTTCCGATTTGGACACCATCGCCACGCTCAGCACCGAACTGTCGGAGTTGCTGGACGAGGCAAACGATTTCGGCGAGACGCCGTATCTTCTAGAAGTCACCACACCGGGCGTGGACCGTCCGCTCAGCGCGGACCGGCACTGGCGTCGCGCGCGCGGGCGCAAGGTTCGCGTCCTGCTGCGCGACGGGGCGCCCGCTCCCGAGCCGGGCGGTGCGGCGAAGTTCGAAGCCAGGGTGGGTGAGCTCAGCGGCGAGACAGTGGCGCTGGTGCTCGGTGGCAAGCACAAACCACATGTGGTGCACGTCCCGCTCGCCGATATCGCCGAGGCGGTCGTGCAGGTGGAGTTCTCCAAGCCGGGCGCGAAAGAGCTGGAACTCGCCGGGGGCATCATCCCCGGTCGCCCGGTACCTGGCCAGCAAGATGACGAGCCGGCGGTCGACGCCGCGGATGTTCGAGGATCAACACCATTACTACCCGAATCAGTAACAGCGTCCGATTCGCCGACCGAAGGGACCGTGGAATGAACATCGAAATCGAAGCCCTGCGCGCGATCGTCGCCGACAAGGGGATCTCGATCGAGACCGTGATCTCCGCGATCGAGTCGGCGCTGCTCACCGCCTACCGGCACACCGAGGGGCACCAGCCCAACGCGCGCATCGACATCAACCAGAAGACCGGCACGGTCCGGGTGATGGCGCGCGAGCTGGACGCCGACGGCAACATGGTCTCCGAATGGGACGACACCCCAGAGGGTTTCGGCCGGATCGCGGCGACCACCGCCCGCCAGGTGGTGTTGCAGCGGCTGCGCGACGCCGAGAACGAGAAGTCCTTCGGCGAGTTCTCCACGCACGAGGGCGACATCGTCGGCGGCGTGGTGCAGCGCGATGCCAGAGCCAACGCCCGCGGCACCATCGTGGTCCGCATCGGCAGCGAGATCAACGGCGCGGAGGGCCTGATCCCGCCGGCCGAGCAGGTGCCCGGCGAGACCTACGAGCACGGTGACCGGATCAAGTGTTACGTCGTCGGCGTCTCCCGCGGTCCGCGCGGCCCGCAGATCACCCTCTCGCGCACCCATCCCAATCTGGTGCGCCGGCTGTTCGCGCTCGAGGTACCCGAAATCGCCGACGGCTCGGTGGAAATCGTCGCGGTGGCGCGCGAGGCCGGGCACCGCTCCAAGATCGCGGTGCGCAGCACCGTGTCCGGGGTCAACGCCAAGGGCGCCTGCATCGGCCCGATGGGGCAGCGGGTGCGCAACGTGATGAGCGAGCTGGCCGGCGAGAAGATCGACATCATCGATTACGCCGAGGATCCGGCGACCTTCGTCGGCAACGCGCTCTCGCCGTCGAAAGTGGTGTCGGTCACCATCGTCGATCCCGAGGCGCGCGCCGCGCGGGTCGTGGTGCCGGACTTCCAGCTCTCGCTGGCCATCGGCAAGGAGGGGCAGAACGCCCGCCTGGCCGCCCGGCTGACCGGCTGGCGGATCGATATCCGCAGCGACGCCGCCCCGGACATGGGCGGCGGCTCGGTGCGGACGGAGGCGCACCGGAGTTGACCGGAACCGACGCGGCACACCGTCCGTTGGACATCACGGGTCGGGAATCGGACCGTCGGGATGACATGTTGGTAACTTCCGCAGGGGAGCGGTTCGTTGATCCGACCGGGTCGGCGGTAGAGTGGACACAGGTTCAGCACGCGCAACCGATTCGGACCTGTATCGGATGCCGGAAGCGCGAGTTGGCCGCCGATCTGTTACGGATCGTCGCACGGGAAACGGTTACCGGAAACGGCCCGAATTCCGTCACGATCCTTCCCGATCCGCGGCGCAGACTTCCCGGACGGGGTGCCTGGTTGCACCCCGTCTCGGCTTGTCTGACCGCGGCAGAACGGCGCCGAGCATTCGGCAGAGCACTAAGAGTGTCCGGAAATCTGGATATCTCAGCCCTGGAGAAGTACCTCGAGAACAGGCACGAGCACTCATGAGCACACCGTGAAGCACCAACGATGAACGTCCATCGGAGATAACCCGAGGTCGTGCGGGCCCCGTCCCTGAACAACGGGTGCACCTGCTCGACCTCTCAGTGAGGAGAGCAGTGGCAGGCAAGGCCCGCGTGCACGAGTTGGCCAAAGAACTCGGTGTCACCAGCAAGGAACTACTCGCACAGCTCAAGGAGCAGGGCGAGTTCGTGAAGTCGGCGTCCTCGACGGTGGAAGCTCCCGTCGCGCGCCGTCTGCGTGAGTCGTTCGCATCCAAATCAGCCCCCGCGAACGGCACCAAGTCGGGATCACGCCCCGGCCCGTCCTCGTCGGCCCGTCCGGCCGCGAAGCCCGCAGGAAACGGTCCCCGTCCGGGACCGCGTCCGCCGGCTCCCGCGCCCGCCCCGGCCGCGGCAGCACAGCAGGAAACCGTCCGCGAAGCCCCGCGGACCAGCGAGGGACCGGCCGTGAAGCCGGGCCCCGCAGCACGTCCGACCCCGGCTCCGGCGCCCAAGCCGGCCGCCGCCCAGGAAGTCGCGCCGGCCCCTGCCGCCGCGGCCGCCACCGAAACCCCCGCGAGCTCCGCGCCCGCCGCACCGGCCGGGCCGCGCCCGACGCCGAATGCCGCGCGTCCGGGTCAGCAGCAGCGTCCCGGTGCCGCCCCGGCACAGGGTTCGCCGCGTCCGGGTGGTTCGGGTCCGCGTCCGGGTCCGAAGACCCCGCGGGTCGGCAACAATCCGTACTCCTCGGCGCCCGAGCGTCCCGCGCCGCGTCCGGCCCCCGGCCAGGGTGGCCCGCGTCCGGGTCCGGCCCAGGGCGGTCCCCGTCCCGGCCCGGCTCAGGGTTCGCCGCGTCCGGGTACTCCGGCGCAGGGCGGCTCCCGTCCCGCGCCCGGCCAGGGCGGTCCCCGTCCCGGCGGACCGCGGCCGAGCCCCGGCTCGATGCCGCCCCGGCCTAACCCGGGTGCGATGCCGTCTCGTGCGGCACGTCCGGGCGGTGCCGGTGGACCCGGCGCCGGTCGTCCGGGTGGACCCGGCGGTCGTCCCGGCGGCGGTGGCGGCGCAGGTCGTCCCGGTGGCGGCGGCGGTGGCGGTGGTTACCGCGGCGGCGGCGCTCCCGGTGGTGGCGCAGGTGCAGGCACGGGTGCTCCCGGTGCCGGTGGCGCTCCCGGTGGTTTCCGCGGTCGCCCCGGTGGCGGTGGCGGCGGTCGTCCGGGTGGTCCCGGTGGTCGTGGCGGCGCGGCCGGCGCGTTCGGTCGTCCCGGTGGCGCACCGCGTCGTGGCCGTAAGTCGAAGCGGGCGAAGCGCGCCGAGTACGAGAGCATGCAAGCTCCCGCCATCGGCGGCGTGCGGCTGCCCCGCGGCAACGGCGAGATCATCCGCCTCGCCCGCGGCGCCTCGCTCTCGGACTTCGCGGAGAAGATCGACGCGAACCCGGCTGCCTTGGTACAAGCCTTGTTCAACCTCGGCGAAATGGTCACCGCTACCCAGTCGGTGAACGACGAGACGCTCGAGCTGCTCGGCAGCGAGATGAACTACGTCGTGCACGTGGTCAGCCCGGAGGACGAGGACCGCGAGCTGCTGGAATCGTTCGACCTGACCTACGGCGAGGATGCCGGCGGTGAGGACGATCTCGAGCAGCGTCCGCCGGTGGTGACCGTCATGGGTCACGTCGACCACGGTAAGACCCGACTGCTGGACACGATCCGTAAGGCCAACGTCCGTGAGGGCGAGGCCGGCGGTATCACCCAGCACATCGGCGCCTACCAGGTGATGACCCACCTCGGCGAGAACGATCGCCTGATCACCTTCATCGACACCCCGGGTCACGAGGCGTTCACCGCCATGCGTGCCCGTGGCGCGAAGGCCACCGATATCGCGATCCTGGTGGTCGCCGCCGACGACGGCGTCATGCCGCAGACGGTGGAGGCGATCAACCACGCGCAGGCGGCCGACGTGCCGATCGTGGTGGCGGTCAACAAGATCGACAAGGAAGGCGCGAACCCGGACAAGATCCGGCAGCAGCTGACCGAATACAACCTGGTGGCCGAGGAATACGGTGGCGACACCATGTTCGTCGACATCTCCGCGCGGGAGAACATCAACATCGATGCGCTCCTCGAGGCCGTCCTGCTCACCGCGGACGCGGCACTTGACCTGCGGGCGAACCCGGACATGGACGCGCAGGGTGTGGCCATCGAGGCCCACCTCGACCGCGGCCGTGGCCCGGTGGCGACCGTGCTCATCCAGCGCGGCACGCTGCGCGTCGGCGACTCGATCGTGGCGGGCGACGCCTACGGTCGCGTCCGGCGCATGGTCGACGAGCACGGCGAGGATGTCATCGCGGCACTCCCGTCGCGGCCGGTCCAGGTCATCGGCTTCACGTCGGTGCCGGGCGCCGGTGACAACCTCCTGGTTGTCGACGAAGACCGGATCGCTCGCCAGATCGCCGACCGCCGCAACGCACGCAAGCGCAACGCGCTGGCCGCACGCAGCCGCAAGCGGATCAGCCTGGAAGATCTCGATGCCGCACTGAAGGAGACTTCGGAGCTCAACCTGATCCTCAAGGGCGACAACTCCGGTACCGTCGAGGCCCTCGAAGAGGCGCTGCTCGGTATCCAGATCGACGACGAGGTTCGGCTGCGGGTCATCGACCGCGGTGTCGGTGGCGTCACCGAGACCAACGTCAACCTGGCGTCGGCGTCGAACGCGATCATCATCGGGTTCAACGTCCGGGCCGAGGGCAAGGCCACCGAGCTGGCCAACCGCGAAGGCGTGGACATCCGGTACTACTCGGTGATCTACCAGGCCATCGACGAGATCGAGAAGGCCCTCAAGGGCATGCTCAAGCCGATCTACGAAGAGGTCGACCTGGGCCGGGCGGAGATCCGCGCGATCTTCCGTTCGTCGAAGGTCGGCAACATCGCCGGCTGCATGGTGCTCGAGGGTTCGGTCAAGCGCAACGCCAAGGCGCGCTTGCTCCGCGACAACGTGGTGATCGCCGAAACCGTCACGATCTCTTCCTTGAAGCGGGAAAAGGACGACGTCACCGAGGTCCGTGAGGGCTTCGAATGCGGTTTGACGTTGACCTACAACGACATCAAGGAAGGCGACATCATCCAGGCCTACGAGCTGCGCGAAAAGCCGCGCGACTGAGTTCTCCGACCGCACGTCACGCCGGGCCGTCCGCCCGGCGTGACGTGCGGGACGAGCTCTCGAAAGCTCGGGCCTTTTGACCAAAGAGGTGCGTAGTTGTTCCTGGGGGCACTCGAGTTCGACCTTCTCCTCGGAGACGTGCACTCACTGAAAGAGAAGCGTTCGGTGATCCGGCCGATCCTGGCCGAATTGCAGCGCTTCGGCGTGAGTGCCGCCGAGGGCGGCGAACAAGACCGCCATCGTCGCTCACTGCTGGGAGTTGCCCTGGTCAGTTCCGGTATGGAACACCTGACCGAGGTACTCGACCGTTGTGAGCGGCACGTCGCGGCACGTCCGGAGTTACAGTTGCTGGCAGTGCGCCGCAGGATCTTCGGACCCGAAGACTAACTATCTAGTGAGGAAGGTTCAGCCATGGTGGATCAAGCCAGGGCACGCCGACTCGCCAAGCGGATCTCCTCGATCGTGGCCACCGCGATCGAGTACGAGATCAAGGATCCGCGGCTGGGTTTCGTGACCATCACCGATGCCAAGGTCACCGGCGATCTGCGCGACGCGACGGTGTACTACACGGTGCTGGGCGAAACCTTGGACGCCGAACCGGACTATGCCGGCGCTGCGGCGGGCCTGGAGAAGGCCAAGGGGGTACTGCGCTCGAAGGTGGGCGCGGGCACCGGCGTGAAGTTCACGCCGACCCTGGCGTTCGTGCTCGACAAGGTGCCCGAAGCCGCCAAGGACATGGAAGAGCTGCTGGCACGGGCCAGGGCCGCGGACGAAGAGGTGGCCAAGGTCGCCGCCAACGCCAGGCACGCCGGCGACGCCGACCCGTACAAGGTCGAACGCGACGACACCGAGTGACCTGCGGTAGACGATGACGACAATGCGGGACGCGGTCGACCTCGAATCTGCGGTCGAGGCGTTGAACGCCGCCCGCTCGGTCACCATCGTCTGCCATGTACAACCGGACGCCGACACCGTCGGCAGTGGTCTCGCGCTCGCGCTGGTCTTGCACCGGCGGGGGATTCCGGTCTGGGTGTCGTTCGCCGAGCCGGCGGAGTTGCCCGAGTCGATGCGGTCGCTGCCGGGCGTGCACCATCTGGTGCCGCCCGCGGAGGTGCCCGCGTCGGTCGATCTGCTGATCGCGGTCGATTGCGGCAGCGTCGGGCGGCTCGGCGCGCTCGCCGACCGAATCGCCGGGGCCGCAACGACTTTGGTGATCGATCATCATCGATCCAATGACCGTTTCGGGTCGATCAATCTGGTCGATGCCGGGGCGGAATCGACGACCAGCCTGATCGTGCGGTTGCTCGATGCGTGGGGTGTGCCGATCGATCTCGAAGTAGCACACTGCCTTTACGCGGGGCTGGTGACCGATACCGGGTCGTTCCGCTGGGTTCGGCCCGGCACCCACGAGCTGGCCGAGCGGTTGTTGGCCACCGGGATCGACGGCGGCGAGATCGCCAGGACCTTGCTGGACACCCATCCGTTCGGGTGGTTGACCATGCTGTCCCGCGTGCTCGCGACCGCGCAGCTGGTGCCGGGCGTGCGCGGAGGCATCGGGCTGGTGTACGCGTTCGTGCGGCTCGACGACATCGCCGAGGTGAGTTCCGAAGAGGCGGAGAGCGTCATCGACATCGTCCGCACGACGTCCGAAGCCGGAATCGCCGCGGTATTCAAGGAATCCGGGATCGGCACCGATCGATGGACGGTGTCGTTGCGTGCGCGCGACAGTCGGCCCGGCGCGGATGACGGAGTGGACGTTGCCGAGGTAGCGACGGCGCTCGGGGGCGGTGGGCATCGCTTTGCCGCTGGCTACACGGCGTACGGGGCTGCCGACGACCTGGTTGCCACCTTGCTCGCCGCCTTGGGCTGAGCGCTGTCGGTCGTCGCCGCGCAGTGCCCTACGCATCCAGTCGTTGCCTCATGCGGGGTTAGCGCTGAGGGGTCAGGTATCTCGTACAACCGGTCCTGGACTGCTCGATCGGTGCTCCGCGGTCGACTGAAGCCGATGGCATATTGCTGCCGCGTCGCGCTGTTTATTTGGTGTGCGAGCAGTGACGGGGTGTGTGAAGGCGCTGGTCTGTCGGTGCCTCGTGGCAGGGTAACGGGAGTAGTTGCCGCGCCGGGTGGCGGTGCCAGGCACGTTGCCGAGTATGCGGGTGCCGCGATTCGATCGGGCTGTCCGGTGCGCTGGATGCGTTGTGGTGAGGGAGGTTTCATGAGTGGCGAGTCGCCGACCGAGGGTGACCCGGCGGAGGGTGCGGCGCCGTCGACGGTTGCCACCGGGGCGATGGTCGACCCGGCGGCGGAGGTCGGGCCGGGGCGGATACTGCGGATCGCGGTGCCGACGCTCGGTGTGCTCGTCGCGGAGCCGATCTATCTGCTGTTCGATCTCGCGGTGGTCGGGCGGCTCGGGGCGCTCGCGCTGGCCGGGCTCGCGGTGGGCGGATTGATTCTGGCGCAGACCAGCTCGCAGCTGACCTTCCTGTCCTACGGCACCACCGCGCGGGCCGCGCGCAAGCACGGTGCGGGTGATGAGCGCGGCGCGGTGGCCGAGGGGGTGCAGGCGACCTGGCTGGCCATCTCGGTCGGTGTATTGATCCTGGTGCTGGTTCAGGTCTTCGCGGTGCCGTTGACCGGTGCGATCGCCGGCGGTGGGGAGATCGCCGACGAGGCGCTGGAATGGGTGCGGATCGCGCTGTTCGGGGTGCCGTTGATCCTGATCTCCATGGCGGGCAACGGGTGGTTGCGCGGGGTGCAGGAGACTCGTCGTCCGCTCATCTATGTTGTTGCCGGGCTGATTGTTTCGGGTGTGCTGTGTCCGGTGCTGGTGCACGGGTTGCTCGGTGCGCCGCGGATGGAGCTACCCGGTTCCGCCGTCGCGAACGTGGCGGGCCAGCTGGTGATGGCCGGGTTGTTCCTGAATGCGCTTGTCCGGGAGCGGGTTTCGCTTGCGCCGCAGTGGCTGGTGATGCGCGCCCAGCTGGTCCTCGGGCGGGACCTGATCGTGCGCAGCCTCGCCTTCCAGGCGTGCTTCGTCTCGGCCGCCGCGGTCGCCGCCCGGTTCGGCGCGGCCTCGGTCGCCGCGCATCAGCTGGTGCTGCAATTGTGGAATTTCCTTGCGCTGGCCCTGGATTCACTGGCCATCGCCGCGCAAACCCTGGTCGGTGCCGCGCTAGGCGCGGGCGATGCACCAGGTGCCCGCGCGCTGGCCAAGCGGGTCACCGGCTGGTCGGAAATCTTCGCCCTCGGCCTCGCCGCGTGCTTCGCCGCAGGCGCCGGTTTGATCCCGAGGCTGTTCACCGACGACCCCGCCGTGCTGGACCGCACGCACGTCACCTGGTGGTTCTTCGTCTGCATCATCCCGGTCGCCGGCGTCGTCTTCGCCCTCGACGGGGTTCTGCTCGGCGCGGGCGATGCCGCCTACCTGCGCACCACCACGCTCGGCTCGGCCCTGCTCGGGTTCCTCCCCGCGATCTGGCTGTCGCTGGCCTTCGACTGGGGGATCGCCGGAATCTGGTCCGGCCTGGTCGCTTTCATGGTGCTGCGCCTGGTCGCCGTGTCCTGGCGGGCCTGGTCCGGCCGTTGGGCGCAGATCGGCGCCGAGGTTCCGGGGCCGGTCAAGGCCGTCGGATGACGAGGTCAGCTGTTGGTCAGGAAGCAGGCGTCGTTCGGCAGTTGCTCCACCAAGCCGACAGGCACCGTCACCTTGGCGCAGGCCAGCGTCGGGTACGAGCTCGGCGTATCGGAATCGGCGGGGAAGTCGGCGCAGTAGGTCAGGGCCAGATGCTCGCCCTCGGCCAGCCGGCGGGTCAGCGTGAAGTCGGCCGGCGCGGGCTGCCTGGGGGACAGCGTGTTCTGCGCCGGATTGCCGTCGACCAGCAGCGTGCACTGCACGGTGCCGCCGGCGAGGTCGGTGCTGATCCGGGTCGGCGTCGCGGTCAAGGTCTCCCCGGCGACCTGCAATGTCGCGCTGCTCGGCGGACTGATGGTTGCCCCGGCGAGACCTGGAATGGCGAAGCCGGCTGCCGCAGCCGATGATGCCACGACAATCCCTCGGAAAGTGTTGCGTGCGATCATGTTCGGTCAACCTACCGGGTCGCGCGCGCAGATCCACCGGGTTGCGGGTTCCGAGATAATTGCCTCATTTCGGTTTGGGCGCGCGCCCGAGGGGTTCCTCATGCGTAGCGCACATTGCGTGCGAACGCCCCCGGGTGTTCCTTTCCCGGCGGGGTGCCGGGCGCGAACCGGCTCGAGTGTGCCAAGGTAGGTGTGGTGATACCCAAGTTGATGGCGGTGAGCGACATTCACGTCGGGCACCAGGGGAATCGGCCGGTGGTCGAGCAGATTCATGCCGACTCACCGGAGGACTGGCTGATCGTGGCCGGGGACGTGGGGGAGAAGACCGACGACGTCCGGTGGGCGCTGGAGCTGCTGCGCGGCCGGTTCGCCAAGGTGATCTGGGTGCCCGGCAATCACGAGCTGTGGACGACGGCGAAGGACCCGGTGCAGATGACCGGTGTCGCACGCTACGACTACCTCGTATCGATCTGCCGCGACCTGGACGTGCTGACCCCGGAGGACCCGTTCCCGGTCTGGGAAGGCGCGGGCGCCGAACAGTACGGCGGCCCGGTGACGCTGGCGCCGATGTTCCTGCTCTACGACTATTCGTTCCTGCCGAAGGGCGCCACCACCAAGGCGGAGGGGCTCGCCATCGCGCGGGACCGCAACGTGGTGGCCACCGACGAATACCTGCTCTCCCCGGATCCGTACCTGACCAGGGATGCCTGGTGCCACGCCCGCGTGCAGGTCACCCAGCGCAAGCTGGACGCGCTGCCCGAGGGCACGCCGATCGTGATGATCAACCACTTCCCGATGGTCCGGCAGCCTACCGACGTGCTGTTCTACCCGGAGTTCGCGCTCTGGTGCGGCACCGAACTGACCGCCGACTGGCACACCCGCTACAACGTGGTCTGCTCCGTCTACGGCCACCTGCACATCCCGCGCACCTCCACCTACGACGGCGTCCGCTTCGAAGAGGTGTCCCTCGGCTACCCCCGCGAATGGCAGCGCCGCGGCCTCCCCGAACGCCTCCTCCGCCAAATCCTCCCCGCCCCGGTCTACCCGCCCGGCTCACTCAACGAGTGGGGCGGCCACTTCCAGGTGACCCCGGAAATGAAGGCCGCCGCCGAGGAAATGCGCGCCAAAGCCGAGCGCCGCCGAGGCGTCTGACCGAGCCCGCGGCTGCGATCTTCGTGTGCGGCTCGTCTAGGCTCGGTGGTGATGATCGAGACAATTTTGCCCGCGGGTGTCGCGTCGGCTGAGCTGCTGGAGTATCCGGAGGACCTGAAGGCGCATCCGGCGGAGGAGCATCTCATCGCGAAGGCGGTGGAGAAGCGTCGCCGGGACTTCATCGGTGCCCGGCATTGCGCGCGGTTGGCGCTGGCCGAGCTCGGTGAGCCGCCAGTCGCGATCGGCAAGGGCGAGCGGGGCGCGCCGATCTGGCCGCGCGGCATCGTCGGCAGCATGACGCACTGCGACGGCTATCGGGCCGCGGCGCTAGCGCACAAGCTGCGCTTCCGCTCGGTCGGCATCGATGCCGAGCCGCACGCGACGCTGCCCGAGGGCATCCTCGATTCGGTGAGCTTGCCGCCGGAGCGGGAGTGGTTGCAGGCCACCGGTTCCGCGCTGCACCTGGATCGGCTGCTGTTCTGCGCCAAGGAGGCGACCTACAAGGCGTGGTTCCCGCTGACCTCGCGCTGGCTCGGCTTCGAGGACGCGCACATCACCTTCGACATCCAGGACAGCACCGGCGATTCCGGCCACGGCACGTTCCACAGCGAGCTGCTGGTGCCGGGCCAGACCAATGACGGTGGGGTGCCGTTGCTGTCGTTCGACGGCCGGTGGCTGATCGCCGACGGGTTCATCCTCACCGCGATCGTGCACGGCTGATGGACGGTCTCGGCGGGCTGCTGATCGTCGACAAGGACAGCGGCCTCACCAGTCACGACGTGGTCGCGCGCTGCCGGAAGCTGTTGCGCACCAAGAAGGTCGGGCACGCGGGCACCCTCGACCCGATGGCGACCGGCGTGCTCGTGCTCGGCGTGGAACGGGCCACCAAGCTGCTCGGCCTGCTCACCCTCACCACCAAGGCCTACACCGCGACCATCCGCCTCGGCCAGGCCACCAGCACCGACGACGCCGAGGGCGAGGTGCTCTCGACCACCCCCGCCCTGCACCTCACCGACGACGAGATCGCCACGCAGACAACAAAACTCACCGGCGACATCGACCAGGTCCCGGCCACCGTCAGCGCGATCAAGGTGAACGGCGAACGCGCCTACGCCCGCCACCGCGCCGGCGAAGAGGTCCAGCTGGCCGCGCGCCCGGTCACGGTGTCCCGCTTCGACATCCTGACCCGCCGCGACGTCCCGGACGGCGAATTCGTCGACCTCGACGTGGTAGTCGAATGCACCTCCGGCACCTACGTCCGCGCCCTGGCCCGCGACCTCGGCGCCGCGCTCGGCGTCGGTGGCCACCTCACCGCATTGCGCCGCACCCGAGTCGGCCCGTTCACCCTCGAACACGCCCGCACCCTGGGCGAATTGGCCGAAGCCGCCGAATCCGACACCGCCCTCCTCAGCCTCGACATGGACGCGGCGGTCCGAACCGCCTTCCCGCACCGCGAAATAGACGAATCCCAGGTAGACGACCTACGCAACGGCCGCTGGCTGGCCCCCATCGGCCTCCCCGGCGTCTACGCCGCCCTCGCCCCCGACGGCCGAGCCATAGCGCTCCTCCAAGAAAGCGGCAAGCGCGCCGCCTCGGTCATGGTCGTCCGCCCGTCAAACCTGTAGGCCGTAGGGTTCGGCGGGACGGAAAGCGCTACAGCACAACGAGTTACCTGCCCAGGGTCTGCGCTGTGCTGGCATGGATGTTCGTGTCGTCGTGCTCAGGATCGTGGTAAGCGCGTCGCCTCCGTGATGGTCGTCCGCCGGTCGAACCTGTAAGTCGCAAATGTTCGGCGGGCGTGAGTCCCTGCCGGCCTTGCGCTCGGGCATGCGGGCGGGTCGGACAAAGCGGTATCTACTGCGGTGTGGCGCTCGGTGGGAAGTCGGGGCCGAGGACGGGGTGTAGGGCGCCGAGTAGTGAGCCGATGGTGATGTCGAGGAGTTCGGCGCGTGAATAGTGGTGGTTTTCCAGCCATTCGACGGTCAGTACGCGGACGAAGGTGAGCCAGCTCAGGAGGATCGAGGAGACTTGGGTTCGGAGGGTTCCTTCGAGGCCTAGGGCGTCGAGGAGTCGGCGGCGGAGTTCGCCGAGTTCGCCGGCGATGATGGCTTGGATGGTGGGATCGCCGGCGAGGACTCGGTTCGCTGCCAGCACGCTGTTGGCGTTTGCCTCGAAGTAGTCGAAGTGGGTGTCCAGTCCGGCGGTCAGTTGCTCGGCGAGCGGCTTGCCGTTGTCGAGCGGGGTGGCGATCAGCAGCTGTTCTGCTGCCTGCTCGTATACCCCGGCGAACAGGTCGCGCTTGCTCGGGAAATGGCGGTAGAGCAGGGCCCGTGATACGCCTGCGGCTGCTGCGACGTCCTCCATCAGTACCGCGTCGTATGCACGCTCGGCGAACAGTCGCGCGCCTGCCTCCAGCAGCACCCGGCGGCGCTCGTCGGGGGATAGGCGTCGGCGAGTGCTCATTCCGAAACTCTAGTTGACGTCTGTCTACTAAGCGTCGTAGGGTCATTTAGTAGACAACCGTCAACTTGCCTGCGGCCGGTGGTTCGAGTGGGAAACCCGCTGCCCGCCAGCATGATTCGTCGCACACCTGCGGAGGAATACCATGGCAACCGCACTCAGATGGCTCTCCCTGGTCATGGGTGTCGCCTGCGTCGGGATCGGCATCTTTCACCTGGCGGCCGGCATTGACGGCATCCCGGACATGGGCTCGTCCGGCGTCACCGCCGACAGTCAGACCCGGTTCTTCGGCGCCATCTTCCTCGGCTACGGCGTGGTCTGGATCTGGGCCGCCCGCCAGACCCCGATCCCCGCGACCGTCATCCGCTGGCTCGCGGGCATCTTCCTGCTCGGCGCCGTCGGCCGCTTCATCTCGGTGGCCGTCTACGGCTGGCCGCACTGGTTCCAGATCGTCCTCACCGCCCTCGAGGTCGCCCTCCCGCCGATCTACCTTTGGCTCGCCACCGCCGACGAAAAACGCACCGCCACAACAACGGCCGCGACCCCGACCTTCGCCTGATCCGAACCGGCGGGACAAGCGGCACCGTCTATCGCGTGATCCGCCGGACGAACCGACCGATCTCGGCGATCGCCGTCCGCGCTTCCGGAAGCAGGTCCGCCCCCGCCTGAAAGACATGAATCGCGTTGTCCCAGATCTGCATCGTCAGCGGCACCCCCGCCTCCACACACCGGGCAGCGAGCAACTCCGCATCGGCAAGCAACACCTCGGTATTGCTGACCTGAATCAAAGTCGTTGGCATCCCGGTGAATTCGTGATTCACCGGCGACCACCCCGGATCGACCCGCCCGTCCCGCGCGAAGCCGACGCGTCCGGGTACCGACAGCGCATACGCCGAGAGCACGGCGTCCCGGCGCTCGTTGGGATGCGCCCGGCGAGCGGTGGAGTCGAGGTCGGCGAACGGCGCGATCGCCGCGATACCGCCCGGCATCGGCAGACCACGCTCCCGCGCGGCGAGCGCGGCTGCGAAGGCGACGCCACCGCCCGCCGAGTCTCCAGCGAACACGATCCGCTGTGCGGCGAAACCTCGATCGAGCAGGTACCGGTAGGCCGTCACCGCGTCATCGATGCTGTCGAGAAAGTGGGCACGCGGAAGCTGCCGATAGTCCACGTTCAGCAACGAGCACCCGGCGGCGCGAGCAATCCGCGCCGCGAGCCTGCGGTGACTGATCAGCCCACCGGCAACGAACGCCCCACCGTGGAAATACAGAATCGCGCCGCGGTCGATCGCCTCGGGCCCCGGATCGCCTCGGTGCCACAACCATTCGGCGCGGAACTCGTCGAAATCCACCGCATGTCGTCGCGTACCGCGCGGCGCGATCAACGGCGCGGCCAGCAACTCGGCGTAATTGGCGACCCGAAAGGCCCGGTTCCCGCGCACCGGGCCGTGTTCGGCGACGGCGAAGAATCGATCGACAACCGGACGGACCGTCGCCCGCAGCGCCGCGTGCGCGATCCGCATGCGCAGGCTTGCGCGGCTTGCGATTTCGACCTGGAGCGGGCGGCCCGGCACGGGGGAGTCGATCGGGGCCACCCGAAGGTGGGACCTGTCCGCGTTCATCGGCTTTGCGCGATCGGTGCCGCCGAGGACTGCACCGCCGGAACGGAAGACGTCGAACCCGTCGTCTCGTAACGATAGTCATCGAGCGGAAACCGGCGAGTTCGCCGCCTGGCCGCGAAGAAGCTCTCCGGCCGAATATAAGTGCTGTCGCCCTGCGAGTTTCGATAGTAGGTCGGCACATGCCCATTGAGCTCACACAGGTAGTAGCGAACCCCTTCGGCCTGCTTGTGCACCTTGCGGTGATACTCGTCGGCCGCCTCCTTGCGGACCTCGCACACGTCCGCGCCGCGTCGGCGGGTCTCGGTGATCGCGCGGACAGCGTGATCGGCGGTCGTCTCCACGAAGGCATGCCAGCTCGTGCCGCTCCACGAATAGGGACCCACCAGCGTCCATCTATTCGGCAGACCGGGCACCGACACGCTTTGATAGGCCTGCAGCCCCTCGTCTCGATAGAACTCGGCGAGGTCGAACCCGTCGCGGCCGACGATCGTGCCGGGCACATAGGTTTCGGGGTCGGAGAAGACCTCGTATCCGGTGGCGAGGATGAGCACATCGAGCTCGTGCAGCACACCGTCGCGGGTCCGGATCCCGGTCGGCGTGATCTCCGCGATCGGATCGGTGATCAGCGTGACGTTGTCCCGGTTGTACGCGGTCAGATACCCGGTCGACATGGTCGGCCGCTTCGCCAGCACACCGAAGTCGGGGCTCAACTTCGCGGCGGTCTCCGCGTCCTCGACCACATGCCGGACGTACCACCGATATCCGGCGATCATTCCTGCGTCGAACTTGTCGGCGACGGGACGGAAGATTCGAATCGGCGTCTTGGACACCAAGCGCAGCAACAGATCCACGACCACGAAGGCGACACCGTTGATCGCCGCGGACACCCCGGGAACTGCCAAGGCCGCCTGCATCGCTTTCGGCACAACGAAGTCCGGCTTCGGCACCGACCAGACCGGCGTGCGCTGAAAGACCTCGAGGCTGCCCATCGTTGCCGCGATCGCGGGGATGATCTGCACAGCGCTCGCCCCGGTGCCGATGATGCCGACCGACTTGCCCGCCATGTCGTAGTCGTAGTCCCACGCGGTCGGCCGTTGGATCTTGCCCTGGAACGAATCCGCGCCGGGCAGTCCGGCGTCTTCCTTGGGCCGGACGAACGCGCCGATCGCACTGATCAAGAATCGGGCGGTGACGATGGAGTCGTTGTCGAGGTGCAGCACCCAGAACTTTCCGGTGTCGTCCCACTCCTCGCGCTCCACGTTGGAGTTGAAGCGAGTCTTCTCGTAGAGGCCATAGCGACGCGCGACGTCGGCGTGATACTGCTGCACCTCGGGTCCGTGGGCGAAGAAGCGAGACCAGTTGGGGTTGCGGGCAAACGAGTACTGATAGGTGGTCGACGGCACGTCGACGGCGATGCCGGGGTAGCGATTCTCCTGCCAGCTGCCGCCGACATCGTCGGCGCGTTCGAGGATCACGATGTCGTCGATCCCGCTCATCCGCAGCTTCGCTCCGGCGGCGATGCCCCCGGGTCCGGCGCCGATCACGGCGACCTCGTATTGCGGGTGGCGAATCTTCTTCGTCATAGCGGTTCTCTCCGATACTGAGTCAGTCATGTTGGCGCGCAAGTCAATTCGTCGAATCGGCGCGGTACTGGGCCCATTCGACGACCTCCCAGGCGACGACGCCGCCGACCCACACGACCGGGCTGAGCACGCCCGCGAGCGCTCCGATGAGTCCGTTCTCCCCGTTGAGCGGACCGGAAAGCGTGAAAACCCCGGTGAGCGTGCACAAGTCGATCACGACCACCACCACGCACAACGTGTTCAACCAGCCGGGGAACAGCCCGGATCGGCGCGAGATCAGCAGGGCCGCCACCGCGAACGGAACCCAGACGGGCCCGAGCAACGCGGCGGAGACGAGCACGCAGACATGCAACGCGTGGATGACCGAGTCGGGTGAATTCCCGGACAGCAGAACGGTGCCCGCGAACAACCCGGCTTCGACGAAGAACAGGCCGAGCACCAGAACTTCGCTGAAGATCGCGGTCCACGTGTACACGCGATTGCGGCTGGTATCCGCGGCCCAGAGCGTGCCGATGAACGCCCCGGACCAGATGGCCCCGGCCAGGAACAGCAGCGCGAGAAAGGCCGAAACCCCGCGCAGGAGCGTGTTGTGCCGCGCATAGAAATCGACGGTGCCTGCCACGTCCGAACCCTCCGGCATGACGTTGACGAGGATCAGCAAGGTCAGCCCGACGATTACCAGGCAGACCGCGCCGACCAGCGCGTACCAGCCTTTGATCCAGGCCGGTCTCGTCATGGCCGACGCCAGCCGGCCGAGCCGAGGCGGTGTCGCCGATGGCGCCGCGGAGTGCCGGCTGGACAAAGACCTGCGGGCAAAGACTTGCGACATCGCGGAATCTCCTCTCGAGCTCCCGACGGCCCTCGGCGGCCGGTGGGGTCGTGAAAAACCATACAGATTTTATGACTATTCGGATAGTGAGGCTATTCAAATAGTTGGATCATGTGAAATAGTCGGTGCAAGGGCGCATCCCGTCGACCACATCGACGGCGAGCCGGGATCGACGATGGAGTCACGACATTGAGCGCGAGCACTAGGAAGCGGGCAGTCACCGAACCCGAGGTCGAAGCCGTGGTGATCGGAGCGGGCGTGGGCGGCATCGCCGCCGGGTGCCAGCTTCGGCGGGCCGGGATCGACGACTTCGTGATCCTCGATCGGCGAAGCGATTTCAGCGGGACGTGGATCGCGAACACCTACCCCGGTGTCGCGCTCGACGTGCCGTCCACGTCCTACGAATTCACGTTCGCGCCGAACCGATGGTCGCGGGTGTTCGCGCCCGGCGACGAGGTGCGCGAGTACTGCCAGCGGGTCGCGCGTGAGCACGGGCTCTACGAGCGGGCGCGGTTCGGCGTCTCGGTGGAACGCGAGGTCTGGGACGACGAAAATGGTTACTGGTCAATACATCTGACCGGTGGCGAGACCTTGACCGCCCGCTACGTCCTCAACGCGACGGGTTTCTTCCTCGAGCCGCGATCCAACTCCGGCATCCCCGACGTGGACAAGTACGCGGGCAAGCTGATGCTCTCGGCCGGCTGGGACCACTCCTTCGACTACCGCGGCAAGCGGGTCGCCGTGATCGGTACCGGAGCGAGCTCGATGCAGATCGTGCCGTCGATCGCGGCGGAGGTGGCCCACCTCGACGTCTACCAGCGCACCGCGACGTGGTGTTTTCCCAAGCCGGACTTCGCCTTCGGCCGTATCGGCAGTCGGCTGATGCGCTCGGAACGGTTCCACGTCCTGGCCTACATGGCCAACTGGTATGTCTACCAAGCGCTGGTCGTCGCGGCCGAGCATATTCCGAAACGCGCTGCGCTAGCCCTGATTACCGGCCTGGAGAGCGTGCTGCGCACCGCGTACCGCGCGTATCTGCGCTTGCAGGTGAAGGATTCGGCCGCGCGGCGGGCGCTGGTGCCACGGCACGGCCTGATGGCCAACATGCCGACGTTCGGCCGCGGGTTCCTGCAAACCTTCAGCCGGGCCGACGCGGCATTGCTGACCACCCCGATCGAACGCTTCACCGCGGCCGGTATCCGCACCGCCGACGGCGCGGAACGCGGTTACGACATGATCGTGCTGGCCACTGGTTTCACCGTCGCATCGGACCCGGAGTCGTTCCCGATCGGCGCGGTCCGCGGGCGCGACGGCTTCGACCTCGGTGAGTTCTATCGCGCCAACGGCATGCAGGCCTACGCCGGCGTGACGATCCCCAAGCTGCCCAATCGCTGGTTCCTCTACGGTCCGTACGGGTGGAACGGCGTCACCTGGGTGAGCATGATGGAGAGCTCCGCGCTGCACGCGGCGCGGGTGATCGCGGCGGCCCGGTCCAACGGTGAACAGGTCGCCGAGGTCACGCAGGCGGCGCACGACGCGTGGCATTAGTTGATGGCGACGAGCCCGTTCACGCAGATCGCGGAGGAATATCTCGTCGAACGACAGTTGAAGCGGCACAACGTCCGCAGCTACTTCTTCAACCAGCGGGGTGAGGCGCCGATCCTGCGTCCGTCCCGGGGATTCCGCGACTCACTGTGGGACCACAGTGCGCGCTTCGACCCGCGCGCGGACTACACGTTCCGCGCCATTCCCCAAGCGGCCCAGCGGGATTCCGCGGCAGGCAGCAACGGCGCCCGGTCCAAGCCGGTGCGCACGGCCGCGAAATAGCCGGCGTGCCAATACCTTCGACCGAAGTGGAGCAATCATGGTGAGACTTCCGTTCAGCGGCCCGGTGGCCGACAAGTACGGACGGGTCGTAGTGGTGACCGGCGCGGGCAGCGGTATCGGCCGGGCGATCGCGCTGCGCCAGGCCGCGGCCGGCGACATCGTCATCGCGACCGATATCGATCTCGCGGCCGCGGAGCAGACGGCAAAGCTGGCCGTCGGCACCTGTCAGGCCTACGCACTCGACGTGCGCGACCCCGAACAGTGGTACGAGGTCGCGGACACGGTGATCGCCCGGTTCGGCGTGCCGGACATTCTGGTCAACAACGCCGGCATCGCCCTCGCCGGCGCGTTCCTCGACCAGAGTCCGCAGGACTGGGAAAAGATCATGTCGATCAACGTGTTCGGCGTCGTGCACGGCAGCCGGATCATCGGCGCGAAAATGGTGGAGCGCGGTCAACCGGGCCACATCGTCGTGATTGCCTCGGGCGCCGCGTGGACCCCGAACCGGGTGGCGCCGTCCTATTCGGTCTCCAAGTCCGCCGCGGTGATGATCGCGGAGTCGTTGCGAGTCGAGCTGGCGCCCAAGCACATCGGGGTCAGCGCGGTATGTCCCGGGGTGACCCGGACGCAGCTCGCGGCCAATGCCACCCTGGTCGGCGCCGGCTCGGCCGCGACCGACGAGTTCCGGACCGACTTCGCCGATGCCCAGTCGCGATACAGCTTCGCGACCCCGGACCTGGTGGCGCGCGCCGTGCAACGCGCCATCCGCTTCGATCTCGCCATCGTGCCGGTGAATTTCGACGCCACCCTCGCCTGGGTACTGCATCGGCTCTCGCCCGGTCTGTTGCGCTGGATCTGTTCCGTGCCCACCCTCGAGCGCGCCGGGAGCGCCGCGCGCGTGGCCGCTCGCCGGGTGCCCGCATCGATTGCCTTCCATCGTGAATAGGGCTCGGCCGCAAGCAGATAGCGCGTCGGCGCACGATCACCGATCGGCACTGCGCGCCGAGTTGGGCGGCATCGACGATGTCTTGGAGCTGCTCACCCAGGAGGAGGCAGAGCAATTGCTGACCTTGTTGCGTCAGGCCCGAATCGCCCAGCGGCGCAGCCTCGATCGGGCCATCGATGACGCGTTGCAGATCCTGCCCCGCCTCATCCGGATCCCGGCGCGTTCGATTCTGTTCGGAAAGTGAGTGGGACATGGCCGATTTCCGGACGCGCGCGCAGATCACGATGCTGGCCCAGCTGCTCGACGTCGAACCCGCGACACTGGGCTATCTCGAGCGGCTCGGCGCGGACCGGGTCGAAGCGCTGCGCAAAAGCATGTCGGACGTCATGTTCGATTCCCTGGCAACGGTATTCACCAGGGTCAGCCGGCTGGCGCCGCTGGTGCCGGACGCGGTGGCCGCCACGGTCGCGGTCAAGGCGATCCCGCCCGAGGTGGCCGGCCGCGGCGGGGGAGCCGTCGGCATGGACCATCAGCATCGGGCCGCGAGCCTGATCGGCCGGTTGCCGCCGGCCTATCTCGCCGACGCGGCGCCCTATGTCGATCCCCGGCTGATTCCGGTCTTCGCGCCGAAACTGCCGTTCACCCTGCTGGTGCCGGCGGCGGACGAATTGCTGCGCCGCCGCGACTACATCACGGCGGCGCGGTTCGTCGAACATGCCACCGAGGAGCTGATCCGGGAGTTCGAACGGCACGTCCAAGACGACGCGGCGATCGTGCGCACCGGGGCGATGGTGGCGCGCACGGAGATCCTGAACACGATCATCCGGATGGTGTCCCCGCAGCGTCGGGCGCGGTTGGTCGCCGCCGGGGCGGCGGGCGATCGAGAAGTACTGGTGGCCACCGTGTCGCTGCTCGGCCGCATCGATGCCGAGTTCGCGGCGCCCATGAGCGCCCTGCTGTTCGAGTCTGGCAAACCGCAGGATCTCGCGCGAATCTGCGGGCACCTCCGCGCCGCGGACGCCGTCGCCGAGCTACTCGATATCGTCGGGTACCTGCCGGATGACATAGTGCGAGAGCTGACCGAGGAACTGTCCGACCCGGAAACCCTCGACCGAGCCGCGACCACCGAGCGCCGCAGATCCGCGCTGCGCCGTCTGGCCGCGGCGAGATCGCGACCGGAGCCGGACACGCACTAGAAAGTCGAGGGCAAGCCGATGGCCGAGCGGGTTCCGCGCAATCGGGTGACCAGGGGCCGCAAGCTCGGCATGCTCGCGGCCGGGCAGGCGGCCAGGGGCGCGACCGCCAAGCTGTCGATGATCGGCCGTTCGGAACACGCGCGCGCGGTGCTGGCGCAGCGCTCGAGCCTGGACGCCGCCGAGCAGTTGGTCGATGTGCTCGGCAACATGAAGGGCGCGGCCATGAAACTCGGGCAGATGCTCTCGGTCATCGATCTGGATCTGGTCCCCGAATCACATCGGCAGCGCTTCCGCGCCAAACTGGCGGCCCTGTGCGACCAGGCTTCCATCGTGCCGTTCGCGAGCATGCGCACGGTCCTCGAAGCCGAATGCGGCTCGCTGAGTACGACATTCCGGGATTTCGACGAGGAGCCCATCGCCGCGGCATCGATCGGTCAGGTGTATCGAGCGGTGCTGCGCGATGGTCGCGAGGTGGCGGTCAAGGTGCAGTACCCGGGTGTCGAGCGTGCGGTCCGGGCCGACCTGCGCAATCTGGCGCTGTTCGCCAAACTGTGGAAGTCGATGTGGCCCGCGCTCAGCGGCGGAGCGCTGGTCGACGAGATCGCCCGGAACCTGGAATCGGAGCTCGACTACCGGCGCGAGGCCCAGACCCAGCACCTGGTCGCCGCCCAGTACCGCGACCATCCGTTCATCGTCGTGCCCGACAGCGTGCTCGAACACTGCTCGGACCGGATCCTGGTGACCGAGTACCTGCCCTCGAAGCCGTTCGCGCACATGCAAACCCTGCCGGACGCGGACCGCGACCACATCGGTGAACTGATCTACCGCTTCTATATCGGCTCGCTGTTCTACCGCGGCGAATTCTGCGGCGACCCGCACCCGGGCAACATCCTGCTCGCCGCCGACGGGCGAGTCGGATTCATCGATTTCGGTCTCTACAACCGGATGGCCCCCGCCCACATCGAATTCGAGCGGCAGGTGGCCCGCGCGGCGGCCGAGCATCGCGCCGAGGACCTCTACGCCTTGTTCGTCGAGCGCGGCATCCTGTCCGACGAGACCGACGTCGATCCTGCGCAATGCCTCGAATACGTCTGGGCCGCTTCGGAATGGAACCTGGCCGACGAGGAACTCACCATCACCCCTGACCTCGCCACCGGCGCCCTGCTGACCGCGCTCGACCCACGCCTGGCCGAGCACAGCGCCATGCGCCGGCAACTGCTGCCGCCCGAGCATGTCTTCTCCCGCCGGGCGGACTTCCTGACCTTCGGTGTCCTCGGACAATTGGTGGCCACCGGCAACTGGCACCGGATCGCCCGCGAGTGGATCTACGGCGACGAACCGGTCACCCGGATCGGGCACGTGCTCGCGCGGCGGACCTAGCATCTGGTCATATGCACGAATCCAGATAATGTCAGTACCTGGAATGCACAGTGCGTACGTTCCACCCACCGCCCGCGGACAATCGACAACGGAGGAAGAGTGGCCGCTCGTAGGGTGCTGACCAGGGCCGAAAGCCAGGCTCTGACGCGGGACGAGCTGATCGCCGCCGCGGAACGCCTGTTCTACGCCAACGGCTACCACGCGACCTCGCTGGCCGCGATCGCCGCCGAGGCCGGCCGGACCATCGGCGCGGTCTACAGCAATTTCGACAGCAAAGAGGCGCTGTGCCTTGAGGTGTTGCGCAGCTGGGGGACCGCTCGGCTGTCCCGGCTCGCCAACGCGATCGCCGGCACCGACGGCACGCTCGAGCAGCGCCTCGACGCCATCGCGGACTGGTGGGACAACCAGGTGATGACCGACGACGCACCGCTGATTCTGGTGGCCGAATACGGCATCAGCCTGCTCCGGGACCCGGCCTCGCAGGCCCGCGCGGCCGAGGCCTGCCAGCGGTTCGTGGAGTCCGGGCGGGTGCTGATGCTCGATCATCTGCCCGAGAACGCGGACGTCAGCGGGCAATTGCTGGAGGACGCGGTGCACGGTGTGCTGGGGACCGGCATCGGGCTGGCCGCCGGCCGGGTGTCCGGGGTGGTGGGGGCCGATCGGTTGAGCAGCATCCTCACGACCACGATCGAATTCTGGTTACGGCGCCTCGGCGATTCCATCCGTGCGGCCTAGCCGCCGACCGCCGCGGTTACGTCCCGTTCGGGGCGCGAAATGGCGGAGCTGCTCGGCGGCAACGGAATCCGTACAGTGTGGGATGGCCGTTCGAAGGTGCGGCAGTGAGAGGTAGCGGGTTATGGGTGAGCGGCCGGTCGATACATTCGAGCTGTGGGATACCGACGGGGACGGGCTCGTCTCGGTCGCGGACATCACCGCGGGTATTCGGGCGCTCGGCCTCGACGTGGATGACGATGCCGTCGAGCGGATGGTCGCCGCCGCCGACACCAACGGCGACTTCCTGATCTCCCGAGCGGAATTCGATGCCGCGCTGGTGGGTGGCCGGATCGAGGTCACCGACGCCGACGCCGCCTTCCAGGTCTTCGACGTGAATCAGGACGGCCGGATCTCGGTCGAGGAACTCGAATCCCTCATCCGCCACGTCGGCGAGGGACGCATTGAAGAGTCGGCCGAAACCCTCCTGGCCGCCGCCGACCAGGACAACGACGGCTACCTCTCCCTCTCCGAATTCCGTTCCCTGCTGGACTTCCTCGCCCGCTGAGCCGAGGTTCGGCGAGCGGGACCTGGTGGTGGTGACACGCCGATTCGGCCGCCTTGATGTCCCGTTCGGTGTAATTGTCGGCTTGACGGTGTTAACCAGCTGGTCCTGGTCGGCGATAGGTCAGTATCTGGTCGCTCGATTCCAGCCGTACTTCACCTGCTGACCACTCACACCGCGTTCCGCTCGACCGGCTGACTGCGCTGGGCGGCGATGGCGCGGACCGCATCCCGCATGTGGTCGATCAGCAGCTTGCGCGCGCGGGCGGGCGGTCCGGCGCCGATGGCGGTGCGGAGGTCGACATGCTCGCGGGCTTGTTCGTTCAGGTCTGGATTGGTTGTCTGCAAGGCGCCCAAGCACATTCGCGTCTCGATGAGCAGGGTGCGGGCGGCGCGAGCCAGGCGGGGGCTGCCCGCGCTGTCGACCAGCGCGACGTGGAACGCTTGGTCGGCGTCGGAAAGTGCTGCGGCATCGCCGATTTCGGCGGCCGCGCACATCCGGGTGACGCTGTCACCGAGCGCCGCGTAGGCGATCTCGCGGCGGCCGTCCAGGATCAGTTCCAGCGCACCGCCTTCGATGGCGGTCCTGGCCTGGTAGATGTCGACGACGTCGTCGAGGGTGAGGTCGATGACGAAGATGCCGCGATGGCGGATGCTGTGCAGCAGGCCCTCGGAGACCAAGCGCTGCATCGCCTCGCGGACCGGCCCGCGGGACACGTCGAAGCGGGCCGCGAGGTCGGCCTCGCCGAGCTGATCGCCGGGGGCGAAGCTGCCGCGCATGATCGCCTCGCGCAGCCGGTCGGCGATCACCTCGGCCGTGGATTGCCTGCTGACCGGCTCGATCTCAACGAGCGGCATGTGCGTGCCTTTCTGTGAACAGGGTGCCGAGGGCCGGGCAGGTCACGGCGGCGCCGGCCAGTCGCAGCCCCGCCCAGATGGTGACCTGGTTGGCGGTGAGCACCGGCTTGCCGAGGGCGGCCTCGAGCTCCGGCAACACGGCAAGCGTATGCATGGCCGTGTCGGGGATGAGCAGCGCCTCGGCGTCGGGATGATCGTTGGCCACGGCGAGCTGCCGGACCTGCTCGGCGGTCAGGGTGCCGACCTCGGCGGCGGTGTCGATGCCCGCGCTGCGCATCGAGACCACCGTGATCCCGGCGTCGGCCAGGAATTCGACGAACAGCTCGGCGACATCGTCCGGGTAGCTGGCCGCGACCGCGACGGTCCGTACGCCGAGCGCGCGCACCGCGTCCACGAAGGCGAGGCTGGTGCTGGTCGCGGGCACCCCCGCGGCGGTGGCCAACGCGTCGACCTGATCGCGCGCGCCGCGCGGCCCGTAGACGAAACTGCCTGAGGTACAAGCCCATACGACGGCCTCGGGCTGGTGCGGCGCGAGCAGTTCGGCCCCGTGCCGCAGCTTGTCCGGGCTACCCAGATCCAGCAGCTCGGGGATGGCGTGCAGATCGGTGCCGTAGATGTGCGCCACCGGCAGACCGGCGCCGAGCGCGGCGGCGGCCAGCGGGTAGTCGTCCTCGGCCGCGTGATCCGGGTAGATGAAACCGATGGTGGGTGTGCGCATGTGTGGTGTTCTCCCGATCAGAAGACGTTCAGTAGCCACTTGCCCGGGCCCATCATTGGCAGCTTCATCCGGCCGAGACAGGCCCACATGGTGAGCTGGTTCGCGGTGAGCACGGGTTTGCCGAGGGCCTGTTCCAGCGGTTCGATCACGTCGTAGGTGGGCAGGTTGGTGCAGCTGACGAAGATGGCCTGGGCGGCCGGATCGTCCGCGCCGACAATGCGTTCGGCGATGGTGCGGTAGTTGACCTTCCAGATGCCGCCGCCGAGCCCGAGATGGTCGGAGCGGATGACGGAACAGCCTGCCTCGCCGAGGAAGTCGTGCAACTTGTCGGTCAGGATCTCGTCGTACGGGGTGAGCACCGAGACCCGGCTGATATCCAGATGCCGGATCGCCTCGATCAGCGCCCCCGACGTCGTGACCGCATCCAATGCCCCTGCCGCGCAGATCGTTTCGCGCAACGATCGCTCGTACTCCAGGCCCTTGATGAAGCTGCCCGAAGTGCACAGGTACGCAACCACTTCCGGTTCGACGTGCAGCACGTCGCGGGTGGCGGTGGTCAAATGCGCCGGATTGGACACCAATTCGGCCATCGCCAACGAGACCGGTACCGGTTCATAGGGCGTTCGGGCGAGATGGAGGCTGACCTCCATCGGCGCCCAACGCCAGAGCTCACGTTCGAGCGCGAGGTCGAACGGAGCGATGATGCCGATGCCCCGTTGTGCGACGGGGCCCTCGATATCCGGGAAGCTGAGTTCCACTACGGCCCCTCTCGCACTCAGCTGGCTGGACCTCCGAACAGAGTCGGATTGTTGACAATCATACGATGCGATCTTACTGTGTCAATGTGGAAACGGGCCCCATTGTCACCGTCCTGCACAGTGACCGCGTGCCCGAGGCGGATCTGATGGCCGCCGTGGCAGCGCGGGCAACGGTGCGCTACACCGAGGCAACCGGTCTGGCGACCGCGCTGCGCGGTGCCGACGTGCTGTTCGTCTACGACTTTCTGACCCGCGCGATCCCCGGCGCGTGGCCATCGGCCGACCGGCTGCAATGGTTGCACATGGGATCGACCGGGGTGGACCCGGCGATGTTCCCCGAACTGCGGGCCAGCGACGTCGTGGTCACCAACACGCGCGGCCTGTTCGACACGGCCATAGCGGAATACGTGCTCGGGCAGATCCTCGGTTTCGCCAAGGACCTGCCCGGATCGATGCGCAGGCAGCTGCGCCACGAGTGGGAGCATCGGGAGAACGAACGGGTCGCGGGCAGCACCGTGCTGATCGTCGGCACCGGTTCGATCGGGCGCGCCATCGCGCGACTGCTGCGCGCGGCCGGGATGAACATTCGCGCGGTCGGCCGCCGAATGCGTTCGGCGGACCCCGATTTCGGCTCGGTCGGCACCGATCTCTACGCCGAGCTACCGTCGGCCGACTACGTGGTGGCGATCGCCCCGCTGACGCCGCAGACCCGGAATATGTTCGGCGCCAGAGAATTCGCGGCGATGAAGCCACATGCGAGGTTTGTCAATGTCGGACGTGGGGAACTCGTAGTTACCGACGATCTGGTGGCCGCACTCGCCGCCGGATCGATCGCCGGGGCCGCGCTCGATGTGGTCGACCCCGAGCCGCTGCCGCCCGACCATCCGCTGTGGGATCTGCCGAACGTGTCGATCACACCGCACAATTCGGGCGATTTCATCGGCTGGCGGAGCGAGATCGTCAGCGCGTTCGCCGAGAACTTCGACAACTGGATCGCCGGCCGGCCATTGCAGAACGTGGTCGACAAGGAGCTGGGGTACGTGCCCGGCTGAAGGAGCCCATCGATGAGCTACCCCGACATCAACATTCCGACCGAACCTGCGGCGATGACTGCCGTGCAACTGGTCTCGGCCTACGCGGCGGGCGCTCTGTCACCCGTCGAGGCGACCGAGGCCGTGCTGGACGCCATCGCGACCCGCGATCCGGACGTGAACGCGTACTGCCTGGTCGACCCCGACCGAGCGCTGGTGCAGGCCAAGGACTCCGAGGCGCGCTGGCATTCCGGGCACGCCCGCGGTCTGCTCGACGGCGTGCCGATCTCGATCAAGGACATCTTCCTCACCGAGGGCTGGCCGACCAGACGCGGTTCCACGTCGGTGGATCCGGCCGGACCGTGGACCGTGGACAGCCCGGTCGCGGCCCGGCTGCGCGAGGACGGCATGGTGTTCCTCGGCAAGACGACGACGCCGGAGATCGCCTGGAAGGCGGTCACGGACAGCCCGCTGACCGGCATCACCCGCAACCCCGTCGACCCGGCGACGACTGCGGGCGGCTCGTCCGGCGGCAGCGCGGCGGCCGTCGCGGGCGGCATGGGACCGGTCTCGGTCGGCACCGACGGCGGTGGCAGCATTCGCATTCCGGCGGCGTTCTGCGGCATCGTCGGGTTCAAGCCGACGCACGGCCGGATTCCGCTGTATCCGGCGAGCCCGTTCGGTCCGCTCGCGCACGCGGGACCGATGACCAGGACCGTCGAGGACGCCGCGCTGCTGATGGACATCCTGTCGCTGCCCGACCCGCGCGATCCGACCGGCCTCGCGCCGACCCTGACCACGTTCCGCGGACAGGTGGTGCGCGAGGTCCGCGGACTGACCGTCGCCTACTCGCCGACGCTCGGTTACGCCACGGTCGATCCCGAGGTCGCCGAACTGGTCGACGCGGCGATGCGCAAGCTCGCCGACGCCGAATTACGCGTCGTCGCGGCGGATCCCGGCTTCGCCGATCCGCGCGAGGCGTTCGAACTGCTCTGGGCGGCAGGCGCGGCCACCATGCTGTCGAAGTTCCCCGCGGGATCACGCGAGCGGGTGGATCCGGCTCTGCGCGAGGTCTGGGAACAGGGCGATGCGGTCCGCGCCGTCGACTATCTCGACGCCCGCAACGTGGCCGCCGAGATCGGCATCACCATGGGCGCCTTCCACACCGCCTACGACGTGCTGATCACGCCGACGATGCCGATCACCGCCTTCGAGGCGGGCCACAACGTGCCGCCCGGCAGCGGCCTGACCAGCTGGCCGCAGTGGACGCCGTTCACCTACCCGTTCAACATGACTCAGCAGCCGGCGATCAGCATCCCGGTCGGCACGACCGAGGACGGCCTACCGGTCGGCATGCAGATCATCGGCCCGCGCCACTCCGACGACCTGGTCCTCGCGCTCGCCCGCTACGCCGAATACGTTCTGGCACCCTGAACTAGGACCACCGCCGACCCGATAGCGCCGGGCCATCGATGGCGCGCGCGTTTCGTGGCGGTGCGTACGAGTTCGTTAGCGAATTGGTGCGCGGGAGGGGAATTGGTGCGCGGGGTTCTGGTCAGGCGCGGGCGAATGACAGCGTCTCGCCCGAGACTCCGTGCAGCCACAGCTCATTGCAGGCGGCGGCGATATCGGCCAGGCCCTCTTCGATGGTCGCGAACACGTTGCCGGGCACCCAGCCCATGTCGCCGTTGATCAGTAAGTTGTTGCGGCCGTAGAAGATCGCGAGGTCGGTCGCGCCCTGATCGTGGTGCGCGGTCGAGCCGGGCTCGTAACCGTAAGCGGGATTGCCGATCTCCCACGCCTCGAAGTCGAACAGGCAGACGTCGCCGGGGATCGGCGTGACGGTCGGGTTCTCCCGGTGCGGGGCCGCGCCGATGCGGGGGACCAGCGTGTACACCTCGTTGCGGGCGTACTTGGCGTGGAACGCGTCCCCTTCCTGCGGCAGTGCGTCCCACACCGCCGCGCAGGTGCGCGGGGCCTCCGCGTCGAGCAGCCGGGCGCGGCAGGTGACGGCGGCCTTGGTCAGGGTGATGGTGAGGTAGCGGGCCATCGGTTTCTGCTTTCTGGTCGTCGGTCGGGGGAGTGTGGCAGCGGCCGGGCGAGCCCCCGGCCGCTGTGTCCGTGGCTAGAGCTCGGCCAGCACTTCGGTCCAGATCGCGAGCGCGTCCTCGATCTGAGTATCGGTCACGATCAGCGGCGGAATCATCCGCACCACGTTCATGTGCGCGCCGCAGGTGAGCAGCAGCAATCCCTTCCCGACCGCGAGCCGTTGCGCGGCACCGGCCGTCTCGGTGTCGGGTTCGCCTGTCGCGGTGGTGAATTCGGCACCGGCCAGCAGTCCGAGGCCGCGCACGTCGCCGATCGCCTTGGTGGCGCTCGCGCGCAGCCCGGTCAGCAGTTGTTCGCCGCGTGCGGCGGCGTTGTCCACCAGGTGCTCGGATTCGATGACCTCGAGGGTCGCCACCGCCGCCGCACAGGCCACGGCGTTGCCGCCGTAGGTGCCGCCCTGCGAGCCCGGCCAGGCCTTGGCCATCAGCTCGCGCGAGGCGGCGATGCCGGACAGCGGGAACCCGCTGGCGAGGCCCTTCGCGATGGTGATGATGTCCGGCCGCACCCCGAAGTGCTGATGCCCGAAGAACTTTCCGGTGCGACCGAACCCGGTCTGGATCTCGTCGATGATCAGCAGGATGCCGTGCCGATCGGCGCGTTCGCGCAGTCCGTGGAAGAACGCGGTGTTGCCGGGGATGTAGCCGCCCTCGCCGAGCATCGGCTCGACCACGAACGCGGCGGTTTCCGCCGGCGAGGTGATGGTGGCGAACAGGTAGTCCAGCTCGCGCAGGGCGAACGAGGTGGCCTCCTCCTCGGTCCAGCCGTAGCGGTACGCGGTCGGGAACGGTGCCACGTGCACCCCCGACATGAGCGGACTGAATCCGGCGGAGAAGCGGGTGCCCGAGGTCGTCATGGTCGCCGCCGCGACCGTGCGGCCGTGGAAACCGCCATGGAAGACAACGACATTCGGCCGTCCGGTGGCCTGGCGCGCGAGCCGCAGCGCCGCCTCGATCGCCTCGCTGCCGGAGTTGGCGAAGAACAGTGTGTCCAGGCCCTCCGGCAATACCGTGCCGAGGCGTTCGATGAGCTGGAGCATCGGCCGGTGCATGACGGTCGTGTATTGCCCGTGGATCAGGCTGGCCACCTGCGCCTGTGCCGCCGCGACCACCCGGGGATGGCAGTGGCCGGTGCTGGTGACGCCGATGCCTGCGGTGAAGTCGAGATAGCGGCGCCCGTCGGTGCCATAGAGGTAGCAGCCGGTTCCGTGGTCGACGGTCACCGGGGTGGCCTGCCGCAGAACGGGCGAAAGTTCGGTCATGGTGATCGCCTCCAGGGAAGTGGTGCGCGCGCAACATCCGCAGATTGTCTATTGTCGGATTGTTGACAATATGCATAACATGGCGATGGTGGCCGCAGCAATAGCCCGCGGTCGCGTCCGGCCAGTGAAAGGAGTCCGGCGCCGATGCTCACCGAGACCTTGTCCGCCGCGGAACGAGCCGTAATCGACACTGTGCCAACGGGTCTGTATATCGACGGCCAGTGGTGCGAGACGAATGCCGAACTACCCGTGCTGGATCCGGCCACCGGCCTGCCGCTGTGCGCGGTCGCCGACGCGCGCCCGCAGGACGGCTCAGCCGCGCTGGCCGCCGCGCACGCCGCCCAATCCGCGTGGGCCGCGACCCCGCCCAGGGAGCGCGCCGATCTGCTCATGCGGGCGCACCACGCGCTGCTCGACGACACCGACCGGCTCGCGCTCGTCATGACTTTGGAGATGGGCAAGCCGATCGCCGAGGCGCGCGGTGAAATCGCCTATGCCGCTGAGTTTTTCCGCTGGTTCGCCGAAGAGGCCGTGCGCCTCGACGGCGGCTATATGCCCGCACCTGCGGGCGGCGCGCGGTTCCTGGTGACCAAACAACCGGTCGGCCCCAGCCTGCTGATCACGCCGTGGAATTTCCCGATGGCCATGGGCGCCCGCAAGATCGCGCCCGCGCTCGCCGCCGGCTGCACCTGCGTGGTGAAACCCGCTGAGCAGACACCTTTGTCGATGCTCGCGCTCGCGGACATCCTCGATCGCGCGGGGGCCCCGCGCGGGGTGGTCAACGTGCTCACCACCGCCGACCCGGGTGCGCTGATGACGCCGCTCATCCTGGACACCCGCTCGCGCAAGCTGTCCTTCACCGGCTCGACCGCGGTCGGCAAGCGACTGCTCGAACAATGCGCGCAGACGGTGATGCGCACCTCGATGGAACTGGGCGGCAACGCGGCCTTCATCGTGTTCGACGACGCGGACCTGGACGAGGCCGTCGAGGGCGCGCTCGCGGCGAAGATGCGCAACATCGGCCAGGCCTGCACCGCGGCCAACCGAATCTTCGTGCAGCGCACCGTCGCCGACGAGTTCGCGGACAAGCTCGCCACCCGGATGGCGGCCCTGCCGATGGGGCGGGGCACCGAGCCCGGCGTGGTCGTCGGCCCGCTCATCGACGCCGACGCGGTGACCAAGGTCAGCGAGTTGGTCGCCGACGCGTGCCGCCGCGGCGCGCGGGTATTGACCGGCGGCGCCGCGATCGACGGTCCGGGCAACTTCTATCCCGCGACCGTGCTGACCGGCGTGCCCGACGACGCCCAGATGTGTCACACCGAGATCTTCGGGCCGGTCGCGTCGATCGCCGCGTTCGACACCGAGGCCGAGGTGATCGCCCGCGCCAACAACACCCCGTACGGCCTGGTCGGCTATGTTTTCACCGAGCACCTCCGGCGCGGGCTGCGGGTCTGCGAGGCCTTGGAGACCGGCATGGTCGGGCTCAACCAGGGCGTCGTGTCCAACCCCGCCGCACCCTTCGGCGGTGTGAAGGAATCCGGCCTCGGCCGCGAGGGCGGTACGACCGGCATCGACGAGTTCCTCGAGACCAAATACATCGGAGTGCGCCTGTGAGCGAACGCAAGTACCGCATCGCGACCATCCCCGGCGACGGCATCGGCGTCGACGTCACCGCGGCGGCGGTCACGGTGCTCGATACCGTGCTGCCCGGCCTCGAATGGACCGAATTCGATTGGTCCTGCGCGAATTACCTGCGCACCGGCGAGATGATGCCCGCGGACGGCCCCGAGCTGCTGGCCGGCTTCGACGCGATCCTGCTCGGCGCCGTCGGCTTTCCCGGTGTGCCCGACCATGTTTCGCTGTGGGGCCTGCTGATTCCGTTGCGGCGCGCGTTCGGTCAGTACGTCAACCTGCGCCCGGTCCGGCTGCTGCCGGGCACCGAGTCGGCGCTGCGCGACCGGACCGCCCAAGACCTCGACATTCTCATCGTGCGGGAGAACTCCGAAGGCGAATACTCCGAGATCGGCGGCAAACACAACCCCGGCCGGGACGACGAATTCGTGCTCCAGGAGTCGGTATTCACCCGGGTCGGCTGCGAACGGATCATCCGCTACGCGTTCGACCGGGCCCGCGAACGCGGCGGCAAGCTGTGCTCGGCCACCAAGTCGAACGGCCTGATCCACTCGATGCCGTACTGGGACAGCGTGTTCGACCGCATCGCCGGCGAATACCCCGACGTGCAGACCCGGCAGATGCACGTCGACGCGCTGGCCGCGGAGATCGTGCTGCACCCGGACCGGCTCGACGTGATCGTCGGCTCGAACCTGTTCGGCGACATCCTGTCCGACCTCGCCGCCGCGGTGACCGGCGGGCTCGGGCTGGCCCCGTCCGGCAACATCAATCCGGCGGGCACCGCGCCGTCGATGTTCGAGGCGGTACACGGCAGCGCACCCGACATCGCCGGTCAGGGCATCGCGAACCCGGTCGCGCAGATTCTCGCGGGCGCGATGCTGCTCGACCAGCTCGGCGAACACGCCGCGGCCGCGGCGGTGGACCGTGCCGTCTGCGACGTGCTCGGCGCAGGCGAGGTCCTGACTCCGGACCTCGGCGGTACCGCGACAACCACGGATCTCGCCACGGCCATCGCAAGCCGCGCAGCTGAATTGGTGGATCCGGTCGGCGCCGAATCGCGCTGACGGTCGAGCTCGACGCGAGTCGCGCGGTGCTCAGGTGCCGCGCGCTCAGGTGGTGAACCGCACCCTCAGGCGGTGAGCCAGATCGCCTCGGCGGCGGGACTACCCAGGTCGGTAGGGGTTTCGGCGGTGCCGATGCGAATCGCGATGGTGCCGGCGAAATCTCGCCGCTCCACCACCGTGATGGCGGTGTCCAAGGCGATGCCGACGGAGTCGAAGTAGCGCAGCATGTCCGGATCCGAGTCGGAGATGCGCGCGACCCGGCCGGACTCGCCCGCGCCGAAGTCGCTGAGCTGACGGGCCGGCGGCGTCGGCACCGCACCGTCGACCGACGGAATCGGATCGCCGTGCGGATCCCGGTCGGGGTAGCCGAGTTTGGCGTCGATGCGCGCCATCAGCAGTTCGGAGACCGCGTGCTCGAGCACCTCGGCCTCGTCGTGCACCTCGTCCCAGCCGTAGCCGAGCTCGTTCACCAGGAACGTCTCGATCAGCCGATGCCTGCGCACCATCGCGATCGCGGCCCGGCGGCCGCCGTCGGTCAGCGTGATCGATCCGTAGCGGGCGTGCTCGACCAGCCCCTGATCGGCGAGCTTGCGCACGGCCTCGGACACGGTGGACGCGGAAACCCCGATGCGTTCGGCGAGCAGCTTGGTCGACACCTTCTCCTGCGACCACTCCTGGGCGGTCCAGATCACCTTCAGATAGTCCTGGGCAACCGAGGAGAGCACCGGCGCGATCGTCGCGGTGCCGCCGGTGGCTTGTCTCGGCGCGGCAGCGTCGGCTAGCTCACGGCGGGTGGCGATGTCTCGTTTACCGGGCACATACTCGAGCTTAAGCACATGAATGCCGAAAGACACAGCTCGCCGCACAGTGGAACCAGGGATTCACCACCCGTACACAACTCCGGAAGCCGCGTGTGACATCACGGACTTCGGTCGAACTCCGTTCAGCTGCGGGATATAAGCTGCCGACTGTGCAGAGATGGCGTGGACTGGACGACGTGCCAGCGGACTGGGGTCGATGCGTACTCACGATCGGCGTGTTCGACGGAGTGCACCGCGGACACGCGCAGCTGATCAGCCGGGCGGTGAAATCGGCGGCCGCGCGCGGCGTTCCCGCGGTGCTGATGACCTTCGATCCGCACCCGATGGAGGTGGTCCGGCCCGGCTCGCATCCGGCGCAGCTGACCACCCTGACCCGGCGCGCGGAACTGGCCGAGGAACTGGGCATCGACGTGTTCTGCGTGATGCCGTTCACCCAGGCCTTCATGAAGCTGACCCCCGCGCGCTACGTGCACGACCTGCTGGTCGAGCGGTTGCACGTGGCCGAGGTCGTGGTCGGCGACAACTTCACCTTCGGCAAGAAGGCCGCGGGCACCATCGACACCATGCGTGAGCTCGGCACCCGCTGGGGCTTCGAGGTCGACGGCGTGAAGCTGCTCGGCGAACACGCGGTCACCTTCTCCTCCACCTACATCCGCGCCTGCGTGGACGCGGGCGACATGGCTGCTGCCGCCGAGGCGCTCGGCCGGCCGCACCGGGTCGAGGGCGTGGTGGTGCACGGCGACGGCCGCGGCCGTCAGCTCGGCTTCCCGACCGCGAACGTGGCGCCGCCGATGCACGCCGCGATCCCGGCCGACGGCGTGTACGCGGGCTGGTTCACCGTGCTGGGCCCCGGCCCGACCATCGGCACCGTCACCCCGGGCGAGCGCGCGATGGCCGCCATCTCGGTCGGCACCAATCCCACGTTCTCCGGCCGCGCCCGCACGGTCGAGGCGTACGTGCTCGACGGCGAGGCCGACCTCTACGGTCAGCACGTCGCGGTCGATTTCGTCGATCACGTCCGCGGCCAGCGCAAATTCGACTCGGTCGACGAACTCATCGAGCACATGGGCCGCGACGTGGAAAACGCGCGCAAAATCCTCATCGCCGTGGACGACCGCTAGCCCGATTCGGTCCGCCGAATTCGATCCGGTAAAGTGGATCCTCGGGTTTGCTGCGGTCCGCGGCGGCACCCGGCCCGGGTAACCGGAAATTCGAGCGCGGTACTGAAATAGAGAGTGGATGCCTCATGGCCCTGACCACCGAACAGAAGTCGGCGATTCTCAAGGAATACGGCCTGCACGAGAAGGACACCGGCTCGCCGGAAGCCCAGATCGCGATGCTGTCGAAGCGGATCTCCGACCTCACCGAGCACCTCAAGGTGCACAAGCACGATCACCACACCCGGCACGGCCTGCTCGCGCTGATCGGCCGTCGTCGTCGGCTGTCGAAGTACCTGGCCGCCAACGACATCCAGCGCTACCGTACGTTGATCGAGCGTCTCGGCCTGCGCCGCTGATCGCTCCACACGCCGGTTACCCGAGGTAGCCGCAGACCCGGCCAACGGGGAGACGTACAATCTCCCCGTTGGCTATTCGTGTATGACGACATTGCACAGCCGTAAGCACCCGCCTGCGTGGCGTCGGTCTTCGGTAGTGGCCTCCCGGCAGGGCAAACACCGCCGGCGGGCTTCGATCGATGACCGCCTCCGCGTCGCCGCGATCCAAGGGGATTCGGCCGGGTGCTCGGGCCGCAGCCAGGATGGTTGCCGCGCGTCCGTACCAGGTACGGCTGACGAAGAGCCGGATCGCGCCAGATGGCGCTTGATCCGGCGAAGACGAGAGGTTGAGAGAAGAGAATGACCGAAACAACTGAACGCAAGTCCTCGGCCGTAGAGGTCGAGCCCGGTGTGTTCGAATCCGTCGCGCTGATCGACAACGGCAGCTACGGCACCCGCACCGTCCGCTTCGAGACCGGACGCCTGGCCCGGCAGGCCGCCGGCGCGGTCGTGGCCTACCTGGACGACGAGACCATGCTGCTGTCCGCCACCTCCGCGGGCAAGCACCCGAAGGACCAGTTCGACTTCTTCCCGCTGACGGTCGACGTCGAAGAGCGCATGTACGCCGCGGGCCGCATCCCCGGCTCGTTCTTCCGTCGCGAGGGCCGCCCCTCCACCGACGCGATCCTGACCTGCCGCCTGATCGACCGCCCGCTGCGCCCGTCCTTCGTCGACGGCCTGCGCAACGAGATCCAGGTCGTCGTCACGATCATGAGCCTGGACCCGAACGACCTGTACGACGTGGTGGCGATCAACGCCGCGTCCGCGTCCACCCAGATCGCCGGCCTGCCGTTCTCCGGCCCGGTCGGCGGCGTGCGCGTCGCGCTGATCGACGGCCAGTGGGTCGCGTTCCCGACCGTCGAGCAGCTCGAGGGCGCCGTGTTCGACATGGTCGTCGCGGGTCGCGTGGTCGAGTCCGGTGACGTCGCGATCATGATGGTCGAGGCCGAGGCCACCGACAAGGTCATCGCGCTGATCGACGGTGGCGCGCAGGCGCCGACCGAGGCCGTCGTGGCCGAGGGCCTCGAGGCCGCCAAGCCGTTCATCGCCCGCCTGTGCAAGGCGCAGGCCGACCTCGCCGAGCTGGCCGCCAAGCCGACCGGTGAGTTCGCGCTGTTCCCGCCGTACGAGGCCGATGTGTTCGAGGCCGTCGAAGGCACCTCGAAGCGTGAGCTCGGCGAGGCGCTCTCGATCGCGGACAAGCAGGAGCGCGAAGCCAAGATCGACGAGATCAAGCTCGACGTGCTGTCCCGGCTCGGCGACGACTTCGTCGGCCGCGAGAAGGAACTGGGCGCCGCGTTCCGCTCGGTCACCAAGAAGCTGGTCCGCCAGCGCATCCTGACCGACGGCTTCCGCATCGACGGCCGCGGTCTCGCGGACATCCGCGCGCTGTCCGCCGAGGTCGCCGTGGTGCCGCGGGCGCACGGCTCGGCGCTGTTCGAGCGGGGCGAGACGCAGATCCTCGGCGTCACCACCCTCGACATGGTGAAGATGGCCCAGCAGGTCGACTCGCTCGGCCCGGAGACCAGCAAGCGCTACATGCACCACTACAACTTCCCGCCGTACTCCACCGGTGAGACCGGCCGCGTCGGCTCGCCGAAGCGTCGCGAGATCGGCCACGGCGCGCTCGCCGAGCGGGCCCTGATGCCGGTGCTGCCGAGCCAGGAAGAGTTCCCGTACGCCATCCGTCAGGTGTCGGAGGCGTTGTCCTCCAACGGTTCCACCTCGATGGGCTCGGTCTGCGCCTCGACCCTGTCGCTGCTCAACGCCGGTGTGCCGCTGAAGGCGCCGGTCGCCGGCATCGCCATGGGCCTGGTGTCCGACACGATCACGAACGACAAGGGTGAGGACGAGGTGCGCTACGTCGCCCTCACCGACATCCTGGGCGCCGAGGATGCCTTCGGCGACATGGACTTCAAGGTCGCCGGCACCCGGGACTTCGTCACCGCGCTGCAGCTCGACACTAAGCTCGACGGCATCCCCTCGCAGGTGCTGGCCGGCGCGCTGAGCCAGGCGCACGACGCCCGCACCGCCATCCTGGAGGTCATGGCCGAGGCCATCGACACCCCGGACGAGATGAGCCAGTACGCCCCGCGGGTCACCGCGATCAAGATCCCGGTCGACAAGATCGGCGAGGTGATCGGGCCCAAGGGCAAGGTGATCAACCAGATCACCGAGGAGACCGGCGCCAACATCTCGATCGAGGATGACGGCACGGTCTACGTCGGTGCGACCAACGGCCCCGCGGCGCAGGCGGCGATCGACCAGATCAATGCCATCGCGAACCCGCAGCTGCCGAAGGTCGGCGAGCGCTTCCTGGGCACGGTCGTCAAGACCACCGCCTTCGGCGCGTTCGTCTCGCTGCTGCCCGGCCGTGACGGCCTGGTGCACATCTCCAAGCTCGGCAACGGCAAGCGCGTCGCCAAGGTCGAAGACGTGGTGAACGTCGGCGACAAGCTGCGCGTCGAGATCGCCGATATCGACAACCGCGGCAAGATCTCGCTGGTCCCGGTCGAGGAGAACGCCGAAGAGCCGGCCGAAGCCGAGACCGTTGATGCGGGCGCGGCAGCGACCGAGTAGTACTTGTCTTTGTGACGACGAAGAAGACGACAGCCCCTCTGCTCCGACGCGAGCAGGGGGGTTCGTCACTGGAGCTGCGAGCCAACATGACCGATCCCGGCGTTCAACGCACCGTGCTACCCGGCGGACTGCGCGTGGTGACCGAACATGTCCCCGGCGTGCGCTCGGCCTCGATCGGCGTCTGGGTGGGCGTCGGCTCGCGCGATGAAGGCCCCACCGTCGCCGGTGCGGCGCACTTCCTCGAACATCTGCTGTTCAAGGCGACCCCCACGCGCACGGCGCTGGACATCGCGCAGGCGATGGACGCCGTCGGCGGCGAGCTCAACGCGTTCACCGCGAAGGAGCAGACCTGCTACTACGCGCACGTGCTCGACGAGGACCTGCCGCTGGCCGTGGATCTGGTCTCCGACGTGGTGCTCAACGGGCTGTGCCGGGCCGAGGACGTCGACCTGGAACGCCAGGTGGTGCTCGAAGAGATCGCCATGCGCGACGACGACCCGGAAGACCTGGTCGGCGACGCGTTCCTGTCCGCCCTGTTCGGTGATCATCCGATCGGCCGGCCGGTGATCGGCTCCATCGAATCCATCGAGTCGATGCACGCGGCCCAGCTGCGCGGCTTCCACCTGCGCCGCTACCGGCCGGACCGGATGGTCGTCGCGGTCGCGGGCAATGTCGAACACGAGCACACGGTGGAGCTGGTGCACCGCGCGTTCGAGAATCGGCTCGATCCGGCCGCTACCCCGGCCAAGCGCCGGGAGGGCAAGTTCCGCCCGGCCGGCGATCCCGAACTGCACTGGAGTCATCGCGACAGCGAGCAGGCGCACCTGGCGTTCGGCGTGCGCGCCTTCGGGCGGCACGAGGGGGAGCGGCGCTGGCCGCTCTCGGTGCTCAACACCGTGGTCGGCGGCGGGCTGAGTTCGCGTCTGTTCCAACGGATTCGGGAAGAACGCGGACTCGCCTACTCGGTGTACTCCAGCGTGGACACCTTCGCCGACACCGGCGCGTTCTCGGTCTACATCGGCTGCCAGCCGGAAAACCTCGGCAAGGTCGCCACTTTGGCCCGCGGGGTGCTGGAAGAGGTTGCGGCCAACGGCATCACCGACGCCGAATGCGCGCGGGCCAAGGGCTCGCTGCGCGGTGGCCTGGTGCTCGGCCTGGAGGATTCCGCGTCCCGGATGAACCGCATCGGCCGCAGCGAACTCAGCTACGGCAACCATCGCAGCGTGTCGGAAACGCTGGCGCGGATCGACGCGGTCACCACCGACGAGGTCTGCGCCATCGCGAACACGCTGCTGTCGCGGCCCTTCGCGGCGTCGATCGCCGGACCGTACAAGCGAACTCGCGAACTGCCCGCCGCGGTGCGCCGGTTGGTCGAGGGCTGACCTACTCCGCGCTCGCCCGGTTGGCCGCCTCGACCACCGCGGAAACCACGCCGGGCAGCGCGGATTCGAGATCTCGCGCGCGCAGGCGCTGCCAGATCTGGCCGTCCACGATCACCCGCTCGATCACGCCCGCCTCGCGCAGGATCTTGAAGTGGTGCGTCGCGGTCGATTTGTTGATCACCTCGTAGAGCTCGTTGCAGCGCACCGCGACGCCCGCGTTGCTCAGGCGGCGCACCATCTCCAGGCGGATGGGGTCCTGGATCGCGCCGAGCACGGTGGACAACGCGGCCACCGGCGGGGCGTCGGCCGCCGCCTCCTTAGCTTCGGTCATGATCTACCTCACTCCGGGGTTTGATGATCGTCAAACTAGCTGTACCGTCGTATGCGGTTCGATCATTATCAAACTTACCTGATCGGAGATTCGATGGCAGCGACGATCGCGGTGCCCGCCGCGGACGAGCGGACATCACAGCGCTGGGCCTACGGGCTCGTGCTGGCCGCAGGCGGAGTGGCGCTCGGTGTGTCCGGAGTGCCGGCCCCGCTCTACGGCATGTATCAGAAGGAGTGGCATTTCTCGCCGCTCACCACGACTTTCGTGTTCGCCGTCTACGCGTTCGCGGCGCTGGGCGCGGTGCTGGTGTCCGGCAAGATCTCCGATGTGGTCGGCCGTAAGCCGGTGCTGCTCGGCGCTTTTGTGACGATGATCGCAGGGCTGGCCGTGTTCCTGCTCGCCGACAACGTGGTGATGCTGTTGGTGGCGCGCGCGTTGCACGGCTTCGCGGTCGGTGCGACGGTGGTCGCCGGTGCGGCCGCGCTGCTGGATCTGCGGCCCAAGCACGGCGCGCGATCCGGCCAGCTCACCGGGGTCGCGTTCAATGTCGGTATGGCCGTGGCGATTCTGGGTTCGGCCCTGCTCGCGCAGTACGCGCCGCATCCGTTGCGCACGCCGTACGTGGTCATCACCGTGGTCTGCCTGGTCATCGGCATCGGCGTCATCGCGCTGGAGGAACCGCACACCGGGCGCATCGCCGGTCGCATCCGGATCGCGAAACCCGCTGTGCCGCCGGAGATTCGCGGCGACTTCTGGTTCTCCGCGCTCGGCGTGATGGCGGCCTGGTCGGTGCTCGGCGTGCTGCTGTCGCTGTACCCGTCGCTGGCCTCGGCCGAAACCGGCATCCACAACCTGGTTTTCGGCGGCGCGGTGGTCGCGTCGACCGCGCTGGCCGGCGCCACCTCGCAGCTGTTCGCCACCAAGATCCCGGCCCGGCGCGCGGCCATCGGCGGCGACACCGGGATGGCGATCGCGCTGCTGCTCACCGTGCCCGCGCTGCACACCGGCAACTGGGTCGTGGTGTTGCTGGCCGGCGTATTGCTCGGCGCCACATTCGGACTCGGCTTCGGCGGCTCGCTGCGCCACCTGTCCGAGGTGGTCCCGCAGCACAAGCGGGGCGAGACCATGTCGGCGTACTACCTGCTCGCCTACACGGCGATGGCGCTGCCGACCATCCTGGCCGGTTGGGCCGCCACCACCTGGGGGCTGAGCACGGTGTTCCCCTGGTTCGTCGTGGTCGTCTCGCTGGCCTGCCTGACCGCCGCCGGCCTCGGCCTGCGCCGCACCCGGACGGCCGTCGAATCGGCGGCCTGAGCACGGATTGGCATTTTCCGCCGTCGATCAGCTAAAGTTCTATCTCGCATCACGGAGTCACCCGAGGTGCGAATGCGGATGTAGCGCAGTGGTAGCGCATCACCTTGCCAAGGTGAGGGTCGCGGGTTCAAATCCCGTCATCCGCTCTTCGAAAACCTGGTCCCCGTTGCGTGAGACGGGTTCGAAACTGGTTGAGACGGGCCGTTCTAACCGTCTTCCCCACGCGGACAACAATTATCGGTGGCGGCAACGCGTTCGATGCCGCGCGCACCTGGTATCGCCTGTCGGACAACAGCTGAGCGGCGAGTTCTGTTCTGCCGCAGGGTGACTCAGTGCTCCGACGTAGGCTCGAAGTCGGGGGCGGAGATTCGCTGGGTGTTCTGCACCAGAATGTCGGTGGTGCGATCGATCCAGTCGCGGATCGCCTGCAACTCCGCGGGGGAGTACCTGGCCATCAGATCGGCCATTTCCGTGCCGAACGGGACGAAAACCGCGGCCAATAGTCCGTCGACTCGCTCGTTGGGTACGAGCTCCACGAGCACTTTGCGCCGGTCGAGCGGGTCGCGGGTGCGTTTCGCGTAGCCGGCCTTCTCCAGCCGATCCACCAAACCGGTGACCGCGCCGGTGGTCAAGCCGGTGTGCTCGGCGATGGTGCCGGCCGATACCGGACCGAGGATGCGCAGCGTGTCCATGCACTTGCGCTCGACCGCGCTGAGGCCGAGCAGCTTGCCGGTCGCGGCATGGAAGTTCACCATCGCCGACGCGAATTCGCGGCCGAGGAGGGTCGGGTCCGCTGGCACCTCTTGCGTCATGCCTCCAACATACCTTAGTCTCTCGTTATCTTAGTAACTAAGAGGATTATCTCCTGAGATATTTCGAGGGAACGGGGTGAGTGTCCATGCACGGCACGATCGACAAGCGGAAGAAGGCCGGGTGGCTGGTTCTGATGGTCGCCAACACGGCCGTTGATCTGCTGCTGCCGACGGTGGTGTTCGCGCTGCTCGCGCCGACGGGATTGCCGGCCACGATCCGGTTGTCGCTCGGCGGGACGTTGCTGGCCGCCAAGGCCATCGGCGGCGGGTTGCAGACCGGGGAATTCCGGTGGCGCTTCGCCCTGGCCCTGACCGCGGTGTCCACCGCGGTGCTCCTCGGGTGCTACTTCAGCGGGTTCGGCGATACGACGAGCATGGTGGCGGGCACGGTCGTCGCCGGGCTGATCGTCCTCGGTGATCTCGCGCGAACGCGATTGCGGGGCAACCGGACACATCCGATCGACCGATTCGCCGTCCTGGTGCTCGCCGAAGTCGTGGCCGGCATCGTGCTGACCTCGATCAGCGGCGACGCGCGTTTCGTGCTGGCGCGCAGTTCGTTGTACATCGCCGTCGCCGGCATCGTCATCCTGGCCAGCACCTGGACGGACCACCCCTTCATGCGCGACGCACTCAAACCCGTTGCCGCGAAGGGAGACCCGCTGCGCGCCGACGGTTTCGACCGAACCTGGCTGAAATCTGCGCGCTTCCGAACGATCTACCGCTTCGTCACCGCGACATTGGGTGTGGTGCTGCTGGTCGATGCGATATTGCGGGTCGTCGTGGTCTACAGCTACTCGGCCGACGAGGCCGGAGAGTCGTCGCTGGTTTCCGGCCTGCCGCTGATCGTCCTGGTGGGCCTGTGGCTGTTCGTCAACCGCACCTTCGTCGTGCCCCGAGCGGAACGCCTGCTCGATCTGGAAATGGCTCAGGCGCAGCCGCTTCCGGCGGCCGATCGGCTCGGCGCCGGGTGATCAGTCGGCGAGCATGCCCGCGACCTCGCGGGCGCTGCCCCAGGACAGACTGACGCCCTGGCCGTCGTGGCCGTAGTTGTGCACCACCCGGGACTCGCCGATGCGCTCCTCGTCGAGGCGGACCTCGGTGCGGCCCGGGCGCAGGCCGACTTCGTGGCCGACCACTTCGGCGGTCGCGAGTTTCGGTTCGACGGCGATGCAGCGGCGCAGGATCTGGTCGGCGATTTCGGGATCCGGGTCCAGGCTCCACTGCCCGTGCTGGCGGACGCCGCCGAGGATGAGGCGGTCGCCGTGCGGGAAGAAGCCGGCCCATTCGGTTTCGCCGCCGAGTTCGACGTAGAAGTCCTCGATGCCGGGGTTTCGGACGATGACGTGCTGCCCGCGCACCGGTTGTACGGCGTCGTCGTCGGCGAGTTTGCCCGCCGCTACGCCGGTGCAGTTCACCACGACAGGTGCGGCGGCCGCGGGCTCGGCGAGGTCGTGCACGGTTCGCTGCTCGATCGTGATGCCTTGTGCGGTAAGGCGATCGGTCAGGTAGTGCAGGTAGCGGGGCAGATCGATCAGCGGGGCCGTGCACCAGAAGCCGAACCGCATACCCTCGGGCAGTTCGCTGGGTGTGCACATCTGTACGTCGGTCAAATCTTCGACCCAGGAAGGCGGTTCGGGCCAGTTGCTCGAAACCTGAAGTCCGCGTTCGAAATGCAGGCCGGACGCGGGATCCTCGGCCAGCTCGGTGAATTCGGCGAAGGTCACTCGGCTCCACGCCAAATCCCGTGGCGTACTCCCGGGTCCCCACAACCCGCTCGCCACGGCCGACGTCGTCCGCTCGGGCGGCCGCTCCGCCCAGACCCGGACCCGATGGCCCTCCTCTGCCAGGCAGACCGCGGTGGTCAGCCCGATCACGCCCGCCCCCAGCACCAACACATCATTTGCCATATTCGGACGGTACTCACGAATCCCGTTCTCCGGCTTGGAAAGAACGAATGCGCGAGACCGAGCAAGCCTTCGCGAATGTTGCCCGCCGCACCCTGAACCACCCTCCCGCACCCACATCAGCCCGCTGCGCACGCATCGATCCGCCGCGCCTGAAGTAGCCAGCAATTCCGCGCGCACCCGAAGGATTCGTACGCCGAGTGCGCCGAGCCGAGCCGCGCCTTGGGCCCGCCACCCACAACTGGCCCGCCGCGTGCAAAGCGACCCGCTGCGCCTAAAGCGGCCTGCCGCGCGCAAACCGGCTGGGCGCGCCGAGAACTGCTAGCGATATTGTGCGCGGCTCGACAGTTCGTTCGCGGCGTGCTCGTGGCTGATCACGACATCAATGTCGACGTGCGGCAGCGCCGGGTATCTCTGCCCGCAACCGAAGCGGCCGCGGTTCTAGTCGCCGGGAGCCTCGGTCTCGTGCAGCACCCGCCAGCTGTAGCGCGGCGGGAGGCCCTCGGCGGTCAGGACCGCGGTCGTCCAGCGGTCGGCGTGTTTGCCGTCGAAGTGATGCCGCTCCATGAAACGGACGACGGTCACGTTCCCCTCGGCGAACAGCACCTCCACCTCGGAGATCTCGATATCGAGACCGGGCCGGGCGTTGCGCGCGCGCCGCAGGCCGGACAGCAGCTCGGAGCGGCTCATGCGCGTGCCGTCGGTGGTCACCATGGACATCGTGTCGTGCTGAGTCGCGGCGAAACGCTCGAGCACCTCCGGCTCGGCATCGGTCCCCAACCAGGTGGCGAGCAGCGCGTGCACGGCCTCGACTTCGGCCACCGGATCGAGCGAATCGGAAGCAGACATCTCCGCAGACTACTCGAGCGGAACGCCCGCGCAGTCCAGCGACGCGACGGCCGATCGGTGTCCGGCATGCGCCACCCGACGCCAACGAGTCGCGCGGTGTGCCCCGTGTGGATAGAGGACATTTGAAAGGGTCTGGGGCGCACCGATAGCCGATCTTGTCCGGTAGTCGACCGGCGGCAATGCGGCTACCATGCGCTAATGCGATGGGGGAGGTTGGGCGACCGACTGCACCGCGCGGCGTTACTGCTTGCGGTGCTGGTAGCGGTTGTCTGCGGCCTCGGCATCGCGGCGCTCACCTGGTGGCTGCTGTGGCTGGCGCTCGGGGCGAAGGCGGAGACGCCGAATCAGCTGGACCTGACCAAGATCGCGTTGGCGGTGGCGGCCGGCGTCGGTGGCGCCGTCGCGTTGGTGGTGGCCTACCGGCGGCAGCGCGACCTCGAACGCGGACGCTTCGCCGAATTGTTCGGCGCTGCCTCGCGACAGCTGGGCGATTCGGATGTGGCGGTGCGGATCGCGGGCGTCTACGCGATGACCGGGATCGCCGACGAGTTCCGATCGACGAGCCGGCGCCAGCAGTGTGTCGACGTGCTCTGCGCTTATCTCCGACTGCCCTATGACCCGATGGCCGGCGCGAACCACCTCGTGTCCCAGGCGGAAACGGTCGACGAATCAGGCCTGAAGGTCGAACGCGTCTACCAGTTCCGGCAGAACGATCGGGAGGTGCGCCGCACCATCGTGCAGGTGATCGCCGATCACCTGCAGCGGTCGGCCGACGTCTCCTGGTCGGACTGCGACTTCACCTTCAACAACGCGGTCATCGAACGCGCCGACTTCCGGCACGCGGTGTTCGCCGGGCGGAAGACCTCGTTCGCCCGTGCGGTATTCAGCGGCCGCACCACCTTCGAACACGCGACCTTCGCCGGTCCACAGGTCAGCTTCCGGGAGGCGACCTTCGACGGCGGACCCGTGTTGTTCGACCATGCGCAGTTCGGTTCGACCCGGCCGGAAAAGGTCGCACGTGCCGAGTACGGCACCACCTTCGACGGCGCGCGGTTCGACGGCTCGGTGTCCTTCGAGCAGGCCGTTTTCGTCGGCCCACGCACGACCTTCGCCGGTATCCGTACCACCGGGAAGCGAACTTCGTTCCAGGACACCAAGTTCCACGCCGACCTCACCTCGTTCGAATGCGCCACGCTGGACGGTCAGCACCTCGCCTTCACCGGCGCGGACATCTCCAGCCCGCGAATCACCTTCTCGGGAGCCCAGTTCGAGGCAGGCACCGTCGCCTTCGACGAGACCCGGATCGGCGCTCCCGCGCGCATGCGCAATCGGGGTACCCGCGAAACCGACTTCAGCCGAGCCGAATTCCACGGCAAGACCACCTTCGCGGGCACCACCTTCGCCGGCCGCTCCGTCGATTTCAGCGAGGGCGACTTCTTCGGCGATATCTCGTTCGTCGACGCCCGGTTCAACGCCGCCGAGATCACCTTCGACCGGCCGACGGCCTGGGTCGGTACCCACTTCGACTGGGACGACATCCCGACCCGCAAGCCGGCCAATGTCAAACCGAACCCATGGCCGCCGGAGCTGCCCGAGTAACGGTTACACGTCCGCGTACGGTCGAATCCTGGTCCAGGACTGCGCGTTCAGTCGTCCCAGCGTGTAACCCTTCAGCAGATCGTCGGCGATCTTCCGGGCGATCAGTTCGTACACCGCCTGGGTGGGATGGGCCAGATCGCTGGTGGTGAGGCAGCGGCGGATGGCCGGCTCGACCGTGTCCTTCTCGCCGAGATACGGCACCGAGACGCCGTGCAGCTGGGCGAATCCGGTGAGGTCGAATGCCTTCGCGTTGTCCGCGACGTAGGTCATCCAGTCGCACATCCGCACCAGCGTCACGTGGTTCTGCGCGGCGCCCGGCTGTGGGTCCTTGGCGGTCATCGGCCAGTGCTGGGCGAAGTAGTCGAGCACCTCGTTGAACCGGGCGGTGTTGGCCGAGAACTGGTCCACCTGTTTGCGTTTGCCGTCGGCGATCTGATCCTGGAACCGGATCGAGACGGTCGGGCTGGGCAGATCGATCAGCATGAAGTGGTTGCGATCGGGCGGGCCGGGGAAGGCGTTGGCGATGCTGTCGACCAGGCCCTTGATCTCCGCGACCACGGGCGTGATGCCGGTGCCCGCCTTGTCCTTCATCCCGCGCGGAACCTCGAACACGCCGTCCGCGGAGGTCATGACGTTGCCCTCGGCGCGTTCGGCGGTGACGATGTCGTTCAGCCCGATCCAGATGATGTGCATGGTGTCGCCGGTGTACTGGTCGCCCAACGCTTTTCGGGCCTTGATGTACTGCGCGACCTGCGTCTTCAGGTAGCCGAGCGCGCCGGCCTTGGGACTCCAGTCCGAGCCCGCGATCGCGCCGCCCTCGGCGTAATTGGCATAGCGCACCGGCGGATTCGAGTCGACGTCGGTTTTCAGCAGCATCGAGTGCTTGGTCAGGCTGCGATGGTATTCGGTGGCCTGCTCGGTGAGCTCCTTGGTGGACTGGACCAGCGGATCCGCGCCTGCCCACTCGATCAGGAAGTCGGTCCAGTTCTTTCCGTCGCTGTAGCGGCCGATCTCGTTGGTGCGCATCGCTTTGATGGCGCGCGCGAACAACCCGGTCGGGGCCTCGCGTTTGTTTCCGACGTCGGACAGACTGTCCCCGAGCACGATCAGATTCTGCAGGGCGATAGGCATGGATTTACTCGCAGTCCTGTATCTCGCGCCATCGGCGCGAGTTTCGATAAAAGAGTCGCAAAGTGCGAATCCCCGCAAGGCCTTTCGGAGTACGTCAAGGGTACTCATTCGGGCGCTCCGCCATGCCCAACTCGAAAAACAAACCACGACCGGAGAAATCGTCACCGTGGGTGACAATTCGGAGTGATCAGTCGGTATGCCCGAGGGGCGGCATCTGGATAGATGCCGCCCCAGATCATTTAACTCGGCCAGCCACCGTACGGGACGGTGATCAATTCCATGAAGTGGCCGTTGGGGTCCAGGAAGTAGACGCCGCGGCCGCCGTCATTGTGATTGATCTGGTTGACGCCCTGTTGACGTGGGTCGGCCCAGTGCTCCAGTTGGTAGCGCTGGATCTTGGCGTAGGCCACGTCGAATTCGGGTTCGGAGATCAGGAATGCGTAGTGCTGGGGCGAGATTTCTGTGACGTGCGGTGGCACGTTCGCGAAATCGAAGGTTACCGAGTTGTCCAGCGGCAGTGGAATGAACGGGCCCCATTCGGCCCCCAGTTCCGTGCCGAGGATGTCTGCCCAGAATTCGGCGGTCACGCGATTATCCCGGCAACCGACAATGGTGTGATCGAACTGTACTGACAGGGGAATTTCTCCTTGTGCCGTGACGGTCCCGACCCCGGGCTCGGTACAAGGCGGCCAACGGGAGCACCGTCACGAGCAACGACGCTAGCAAACGTCCCATGGATTTCGCCAGTATCCAGTGACACAGGCCATGATTCAGTTCAACGGGGCAGGCACAGGGCCGCGCGATAGCCACCGTCGGCGGTCGGGCCGGACTCGAAGGTGCCGCCGAGTAATTCGGCCCGTTCGGCCAGGCCGACCAGCCCGTGCCGGGAGCTGGGCAGCGCCACCGCGGGACGGGTCGACCTGGTGTTGGTGACGGTGACGCCGAAGTGGTCGCTGTCGTGCCACAGCTCGATGGTCGCGGTCGCGCCGGGCGCGTGCTTGCGGACGTTGGTGAGGGCTTCCTGCACGGTGCGATAGATGGTGCGCTGGCCGGGCGCGGACAGGTCGTCGGGTAGTTCGCCGTGCAGCTCGACCGGAATCCCGCTGGAGTCGAGCAGCTTTCGCAGATCGGCGAGCGTCGGCTGGGGCGTGAGCTCGGTGCTCTGACCGCCCGCGGCGCGCAGCAGCGTGACCATGTGGCGGAGCTCGTCGAGGGTGTCGACGCTGAGCCGGCGGATGGTGCGGGCGGCGTCGGCCGCGTCGGGATCGGTGGCCGCCACCTGCAGCGCGCCCGCGCGCACGGCGATCAGGCTGACCTGATGGGCGACGACGTCGTGCATCTCGCGGCCGATCTGCGCGCGTTCACGGGCCAGGACGGCTTGGGCATGCAGCTGGCGTTCGTGATCGCGCGCCTCCTCGATCTCGACCAACCGTTCGGAGAGGTCGCGGCGGGTTCGCACGAGCTGCCCGAGCAATGCCGGTGCGCCCGCCCAGGCCAGCGAATAGGCGAAGGAGACGAGCGCGCCGCGCTGGTCGAACGCGTCGCCGAGCGGCCACGGGGCGGACGCGGCGATCGAGGTGGCGAGCACGGCCGCCCACAGCAGCGCGCGGTTGCTCGTGCGTTCGGCCAGCGTGTACAGCGCGACCGCGGGGGCGACGAGGATATCGAGCATCCAGCTCACGGGAAGCGTCAGGACGAAGGTCAGCAACGGGAAGCGGCGGCGCAGCAGCAACGCGGCGCAGGCCAGAACCGCGGCGGCGAGCTCGAGCCGGGTGCTGACGCCGCCGTCGACGAGCACGTCGGCCACGGCGATCGCGACGAGCGCCAGGTCGATCAGCCACGCCGGGAACCGGTTCACGGCAGCAGACCGGCTCGCTGTGCCAGCAACGCGGCCTGCACCCGGCTGGTCACCCGCAATTTCGTGAAGATGGCGCTGACGTGGTCCTTCACCGTGCCCACGCTCAGGTGGATCTGCTGGCCGATCTCGGCGTTCGACAGGCCGGCGGCGATCAGCACCAGCACCGCGCGCTCCCGCCCGGTGAGCCGTTCGACGCGCGCGGCGTCGGCGTCGATGCCCGCGGCGGTGGCCGGTTCGGCGTTGCGCAACAGGGCCGCCGAGGCTTTGGGGGACAGCACGACGCCGCCCGCGGCGAGGGTGCGGGTCAGCTGGGCGAGCTGCTCGGGTTCGGTGTCCTTGAGCACGAAACCCGCTGCGCCGGAACGCAATGCGGACAGGATGTAGTCGTCGGTGTCGAACGTCGTCAGCATCGCGACCACGGGCGGGTCGGGCGCGGCGCGCAACTGTCGCAGCACGGTCAGCCCGTCGACATCGGGCATCCGGATGTCGAGCAGCACGACGTCCGGTCGCGCCGCCGTCACCGCCTGGACCGCTTCCGCCCCGGTCGCCGTCGCGACCACCTCGATGTCGGCGGCCGCATTCAGGATCATCTCGAAACCGGACCGCACCAGCGCCTCGTCATCGACGACGACCACCCGAATCACCCGCCACACCTCCTTCGCCCAGGCCTGTTCCTGCACGTGAGCCTAGATCCCGCCCAGGCGCCGGCCCGTCGGCGAGGCGGGTGCGACGGCCGACCGGCGGGGATGGTCCAGCCGGTCGGCGGGTCACCGCCCGCCGCTGGGCGGAGATCATCCGGACGCGTGCCGGATACCGGATGAATCGGGCGTTCTCGACGCTGAAGGTATGGCACACAACGGAACTCCGGCATCGATCGATGCCGAGATCGGTCGTCCGTCTCTGGCCAGTGAAGCGGGTGCGGGCGCCGCGGTGCGGGCCGGTGCGCGGTTGCTCGGGGTGGATCTGGCGCGCGGGCTCGCGGTGCTCGGGATGTACGCGGCGCATGTGGGGCCGGATCCGCGGGAGGGCGGGGTCGAGGGGTTCGTCATGGAGCTCACCCATGGGCGGTCCTCGGCGCTGTTCGCGTTTCTGGCGGGGTTCTCGATTCTGCTGATCACCGGGCGGCGGGTGCCGAAGGTGGGACAGGCGGGACGGCAGGCGCGGGTCAAGATCCTGATTCGGGCGGGGATTCTGCTGGTGATCGGTACCGCGCTGACCGCGACCGGGACGAAGGTGGAGGTGATCCTGGCCTACTACGGGATGTACTTCCTGCTGGCGTTGCCGTTCGCGCGGTTGCGGGCGGGCGCGTTGGCGGTGCTCGCGGCGGTGAGTGCGCTGGTGCTGCCGCAGCTCGTGTTCCTGGTGTCGAGGGATCTCGGCTGGGCCGATGCGGTCGATCGATTCGATCCGCTCGCCTGGTCGGGGAGCCGGGGCGATCCGATCGGCAGTGGTGACGGGATCGTCGGGCTGCTGGTCACGGGTAACTATCCGGCGTTGAGCTGGATGCCGTTCGTGTTCGCGGGCATGGCGGTGGCGCGACTCGACCTGGCCGCCAACCTGATTCGTGTTCGTCTGGCGTGGACCGGCGTCGGTCTCGCGGTGCTGGGCTACGGCGGCTCCGCGCTGGCACTGCGGGTCGCGCCGGGCGTGCGGGAGCGGCCGGGAATCATGTACGCGCCGTGGTGGTCCGACATGGCGGAGGATCCGGCGGGCTGGCGATACCAGCTGGGGGCGATGCCGCACAGCGAGACCACGCTGTCGATCGTCGCGAATACCGGTGTCGCGCTTATTGTTCTGATCGCTTGCCTGGCCGCGTGCGACGGATCTCGGCAGTTCTCGAAGATGGCCACCCCGCTGATCGCGGTCGGCAGTATGTCGTTGACCGCGTACGTATTCCACGTTGTCGCGATCGCCATCCTCGGCTTCGACGTGCTCCCGGCCGGTTCGCTCCCGGTCCTGCTCGGCCTGAGCGCGATCATCATGATGTTCGCCTACTGCTGGAGCCGCTTCTTCCGCCGCGGACCGCTGGAGTGGCTGCTCCACCGAGCGACCACGGTGGCGGAACGGGTGCGGTAGCCGCCGCCCCCTGTGCCTGGGACAGTGCGGACGGTAGCGTCGGCGGAATGAAGATTCGTGGGGCGGTCCTGGAGCGGATCGCGGCGCCCGTGCCGTTCGCCGAATCGGCGCCGATCAGTGTGGGTGAGCTGGAGCTCGGCGAGCCCGGGGCGGGTGAGCTGCTGGTCCGGATCGAAGCGGCCGGGCTGTGCCATTCGGACCTGTCGGTGGTCGACGGTAATCGGGTGCGGCCGGTGCCGATGCTGCTCGGGCACGAGGCGGCGGGACGGGTCGAGGCGATCGGTCCCGGCGGTAGCGATCTCGCGGTCGGGCAGCGCGTGGTGATGACCTTCCTGCCGCGCTGCGGTGAATGCGCCGGCTGTGCGACCGACGGCCGGACGCCGTGCATTCCGGGCAGTGTCGCCAACAATGCGGGCGAACTGCTCGGCGGTGGGCGCCGGCTGACGCGCGACGGCCATGCGGTGCACCATCATCTGGGGGTGTCCGCCTTCGCGACCCACGCGGTGGTGGACCGCCGATCGGTGGTTCCGGTGGACGACGACGTGCCGCCCGAGGTGGCGGCGGTGCTCGGGTGCGCGGTGCTGACCGGTGGTGGCGCGCTGCTGAATTCGGCGAAGCCGGGGCCGGGGGACCGGATCATGGTGGTCGGGCTCGGCGGGGTCGGCATGGCGGCGGTGCTGGTCGCGGTGTCGTTGGCGGCGGACGGCCGGGAGGTCATCGCCGTGGATACGGTTCCGGAAAAGCTCACCTTGGCAACGGAACTGGGCGCTACCGCGGCTTACACGCCGGCGCAGGTGGCCGAGCTGGGTGTGCAGGCGGAGATCGTGGTCGAGGCCGCGGGCAACATCCGCGCCTTCGAAACCGCCGTCGCGGCAACGGCGCCCGGTGGCACCACGGTGACCGTCGGGCTGCCCGCGCCCGACGCGCGGGCGAGCATTTCGCCGCTTGCGCTTGTCGCGCAAGGGCGTTCGATCGTCGGCAGCTATCTGGGCTCGGCTGTGCCTGCTCGCGACATTCCTACCTATGTCGGTATGTGGCGCGAAGGCAGGCTGCCGGTCGAGCGTTTGGTGTCCGCGCATATCGGCCTGGACGAAATCAACCATGCCATGGACGAACTCGCCGCCGGTCATGCGCTGCGACAGGTGATCGTCTTCGACTGACCCGGGTGGTCAGTGCGCGTCCATCGCGTCGACGAAACGTTCCAGCAGGCGCGCGAATTCGGCGCGTTCGGTCGCGGTCCAGTCCGCCATCGCGGCCGCCATCGCCGTGCGGCGCCCGGTGCGCGCGGCCGCCATCGCCTGCTGCCCGTCGCCGGTGAGGCGGAGCACGGCGCGGCGTCCGTCGTGCTGGTCGGCGACGCGTTCCAGCAGTCCGTGCGAAACAGCCTGCGCGACAAGGCGACTGGCCCGCGGCTGATCGACGCCCAGCGCGGGGGCAAGGGCGGTGACTGTGGGGGATTCGGTGGCGGCGACCGCGTCCAGGACGCGATGCAGCGCCACCGGGATCGGCGAGTCGCCGGCCAGCGCCCCTCGGGTCTGTCTGCGCCGGATCCGGATCATCGCCGCTTCGACGGCTTCGGTGATCGCGTCGTGCTCCGTCATCGCTGGCCTTCTCTTTGTCGCGCTCTTCCATTCACCGACACTGCATGTCATATTACATGTAGTTGTCTAGATGCATGCTTTTGGAGGAACAATGGCCGTACGACGCCACATCGGTTACTGGCTCGTCGCACTCGATCGACTGATCACCGAGCGGTTCGACGAGGATCTCGCCGCCGGCGAGCTCAGCCGCAGGCACTGGCAGATCCTGCACTCGTTGTCCGGCGGCCCGCAGCGGTCGGCCGAGCTTTACGCCGCGCTCGACGCGTTCTTGACCGACCCGGCGGAGTGGGACGCCGAACTCGCGGCGGTCGCCGCCAGGGGGCTGGTCGTCGACGAACGGGGCACGCTCGCACTGACCGACGCGGGCCGGGAGGTGCACGACCAGGCCTGGATCCGGATCGGCGCGCGCCGCCGGCAGCTGGCCGAGGGCATCACCGACGAGCAGTTCGCCGAGACCATGCGGGTGCTGGAAAAGATGGCCGCGAATATGGCTGGCGCCGAGGCGATCCGCTAGCTAGTCTGAAGTGACCAGAGTAGTCAAAGTGGTCGAAACGGGTGATCAGATGGCCAGAAAGCGGTCGGAGCGACCTGATATCGCATGGCCCCTTGCCGACGCGAAGGCCAGGTTGTCCGAGTTGATCGACAAGGTAGAACGGGAGGGACCGCAGGTGATCAGCAAGCACGGGCGAGAGGTCGCCGTCGTTGTACACATCGATGAATGGCGGCAGAAGGCAAACAGGCAGGGGAGTCTCGCGGAGTTTTTCGCGGCGTCGCCGCTGCGTGATTCCGGTGTCGAGATCGAACGCATCCATCTGGATGTACGCGACGTCGAACTGTGAGGAGCTATCTGCTCGATACGAGTGCGGTATCGGAATGGATGAAGCCCCGGCCCGATCCTGGTCTGAGTCTGTGGCTCCACACCGCTGACGAGGATCGGCTTCATCTCAGCGTCATCACCCTCGGAGAAATCCGTAAGGGCATTGAGAAGATGGCGGACTCACCGAAGAAGCAGCGACTGGTGGATTGGCTGACAGAGTCGCTGATCGACCGGTTCGAGGGGCGCCTCCTATCGGTGGATGGGGTAGTCGCGCAGGCCTGGGGTCGGATGGTGGCGCGAACCGAGGGGAGCGGAAATCCCGTTGAAGCGGCGGATGCGCTGATCGCCGCAACCGCGGAATCACATGGGCTCGAAATTGTTACGCGCAACGTCAAACACTTTGTACCGACCGGAGTGCCGGTGGTATGCCCATGGCGTGACTAGTCGGGGTGCACGAGAAAATCCGTCACGGTGCCGATGTAGTCGGCGGTCCGGCTGATCAGCAGGGAGTGCCCGCCGTCGGGAAACGTACGGAAATCGCAGTCCGGGTGCAGCGCGCGCAGGCGCCCGGCGTGGGTGGTGGTGATCAGCGGATCGTCGTCCGCGCGGAAGAGCAGCGTGGGTCCGGCCCAGGCGGGACCCCGCATCAGCTCGTCGACGCCCTCGGCGAGTTCGAGCAGCAGCCGATAGGAATTGGCGGCACCGGCGCTGCCCGCCGCGTCGCCGGCCGTCACCACCTGCTCGATCCAGAACTCCGCGTCCTCGGAGTCCTGCCAGGTGCTCCGCAACGCGGTACGAATCGCCTCCTGCGTCTGCGGCCACGGCGTCGCCAAGGTGGTCTCGACCCGCATCCGCAGCCGGTCGACATCCTCCGCCCCGTACAGCCCGGTGCTCGACAAGGTAAGCGACCGAACCCGATCCGGCACGCGCCGCGAAAGTAGCTCCGCGAACATGCCGCCCGCCGACTGCCCGACCACATGCGCCCGATCGACCCCCTCCGCATCGAGCGCCGCGACCAGACCGTCGACCAACTCGGCACAGGAACCGGCACTCGACGGATAGTCGGGCGCGATGGTCCGGAACCGCGGCGTCAGCGCGGGCGCCAGATCGAGCCAGCCGATACCGATCCCCGAACCGCCGCCGAGCAGCAGCACCGGATCGCCGTCCCCGCCGGCGTAGTAGCGCCAACTGTGTTGTCCGGCATCGAGTTTCTTGCGGTCGTGCTGACCGAGGAAGATCGCTGCCCGTTCCCGAATCGACGCCACGACCGTGACGGTAGGGGAGATATCGGCGATGCGCAAACATGCGCATGTAGCAATGTAAATCATGGAGGTCAGCAGACCGCCGCCCCGGCCCGGTCGATAGGCTGGCACCGACGAAAGCGGAAAGAGGAGGTGCGGTGACCACACGGGTCGGAGTGCTCGGAGCGCGCGGCAAAGTCGGACAGGCCATCTGTGCGGCGGTAGACGCGGCGGCCGATCTGGAACTGGTCGCCGCCGTCGATAAGGAAGACTCGCTCGACGCGTTCACCGTGGCGAACGCGCAGGTCGTCGTCGACTTCACCCACCCAGACGTGGTGATGGCGAACCTGAAGTTCCTGGTGCAGAACGGCATCCACGCGGTCGTCGGCACCACCGGCTTCGACGCCGCCCGGCTCGACGAGGTGCGCGGCTGGCTGGCCGGCAGCCCCGGCACCGGCGTGCTGATCGCGCCGAACTTCGCCATCGGCGCGGTGCTGTCCATGCGCTTCGCCGAGCAGGCCGCCCGGTTCTTCGAATCGGTCGAGGTCATCGAGCTGCACCACCCGAACAAGGCCGACGCGCCCTCCGGCACCGCCTACCGCACCGCCGGCCTGATCGCCGCCGCCCGCGAGCAGGCCGGTGTCGGCCGCAGCCCCGACGCCACCACCACCGAACTCGACGGCGCGCGCGGCGCGGACGTCGACGGCGTGCGGGTGCACTCGGTGCGCCTGGCCGGCCTGGTCGCGCACCAAGAGGTGCTGTTCGGCACCCAGGGCGAGACGCTCACCATCCGGCACGACTCGATCGACCGGTCCTCCTTCGCCCCTGGCGTGCTGCTCGGCGTGCGCGAGATCGCCAAGCGCCCCGGCCTCACCGTCGGCCTCGACCCCTTCCTCGACCTGTGAGCGAGCACATCGAGGTGCGGGCGTGAACGGCGCCGACCCCGCCGCGGACGGGGCCAAGCAGAACCGGGACGTGGTCAAGGTCGTCGCGTTTCTCGCGGTCCTGGTCCTCGTGCTCGGCTTCTACTTCCTGCTGCTCGGCCGAATCGCGTTCAGTCTCATCGGCACCGGCGGGGTCGCGGCGATCCTGATCGGCATCGGCGTGCTGATCCTGCCGTTCGTCGGCGTCTGGGTCGTCGCCGCCACCGTGCAGGCCGCGCTGGCGCATCAGCGCCTAGCCCGGCGCATGCACGAGGAGGGCGGCGAGCTCGACGTCTCCGAGCTGCCGCACCGCCCCTCCGGCCGCATCGAACGCGACGCGGCCGACGAACTGTTCGCCCAGGTCAAAACCGAATGGGAAGCAGACCCGGACAACTGGCGGGTCTCCTATCGCCTCGCCCGCGCCTACGACTACGCCGGCGACCGCACCCGCGCCCGCGCCACCATGCGCCGCGCCGTCGCGTTGGAAAAACTCGAACGCGACCAAGCGCGCTGAACGGGGTGCGCGGCGCGCGTCTCAATTTGCGCTGTTTCTACGAACACTGATGGCCGCAGATTTCACCGACTAGCCGACTCGACGCGGTAGTGACGGTTTCAACTACGACGTTCGTGGCGTGTCGCCGGCCGAATCGATCGGGCGCGAGCCGGTCATCTGGTGAATTCGCTCACGTCCGAAGATATTTCACGGTCGGCATCGGCCGACGGCCGAGACCGGTGGCGGAATACTTCGCGTCCGAAGCCTAAGCTCGTCGTGTGGCGCAGCTGCTGATCATCCATCACACGCCGTCCCCGCACATGCAGGCCATGTTCGAGGCGGTGGTCTCCGGCGCGAACGATCCGGAGATCGAAGGCGTGCAGGTCGTGCGCCGCGCGGCGCTCGCGGTCACCGCCTCGGATGTGTTGGCCGCCAACGGATATCTGCTCGGTAGCCCGGCGAATCTCGGCTACATGTCGGGTGCGCTGAAGCACGCCTTCGACACCTTCTACTATCCTTGTCTCGACTCCACCACCGGTCGGCCCTTCGGTTTCTACTTGCACGGCAACGAGGGCACCGAGGGCGCCGAACGCGGGGTGGAACGGGTCACCACGGGCCTCGGCTGGCAACAGTCGGCCGCACCGGTCATCGTGTCCGGCCCACCCACCAAGGACGACATCCAGCGCTGCTGGGAGCTCGGTGCGACCATTGCCGCGCAACTAATGGGCGACTGACAGTTTTTGTCCCCGAAATAGCTGGCAGTGACAATCTCTGCCGGTTGGGATTTAGGGACGGCCCCGATTTCTGGTGTCTGACCATTCGGTGCTTCGGCCCGGCATACTGACAGAACGTTGTTGCGGTGGGGATGTGACGAGTTTGCTCGGGAATGGAGATTTCAGGTGACGTTGGCCGAAGGGGGCAATAACGCACCGCGCCGGATCGGAGTGGTCGAAGACCACGAATCAGTAGCGATCGGACTGGCCGCAATGCTCGCGCCCGAACCCGATCTGGACCTGGTGCTGACCGCAGGCACGGTGCCCGAGTTATTGGCCGCCGCTCAGGATCTACCGCAACTGGATCTGGTCGTGCTCGACCTGCGCCTGGCCGACGGGTCGACGCCCGAGGACAACGTGCGCGCCCTGCGTGACCGTGGCATCGAGGTACTGATCTTCACCGGCGCGGACAACGCGTTCCTCGTGCGGTCCGCCGCGCGGGCCGGTGTGCTCGGCGTGGTGCGCAAGTCCGAGGACGTGCAGACCGTGGTCGCCGCCGTGCGCCGCGCGGGTTCCGGCGAACAGGTGGTGACCACCGACTGGGCCGCCGCCATCGACGGCGACCCGCAGCTGTCCGACGTCGGGCTCAGCCCGCGTCAGGAAGAGGTGCTCACGCTGTACGCGTCCGGCGAGAAGGCTTCCCGGGTAGCGCGATTGACCGGTCTGTCCGAACAGACGGTCAACGACTACCTCGGTCGCATCCGGCAGAAGTACGCCGACGCGGGCCGCCCGGCGCCGACCAAGACCGACCTGTACAAGCGGGCAGTGGAGGACGGATGGCTTCCGGTGCCCGAGCGGCATCCACGCGGATGACTGCGTCCAGCATGCTGGACACCCCGACCCCTACTGTGTCACTCGAGCGCATCGCCCCGAGCCGTTGGCGCAGGGGTGCGGCTCCGGTGTCCAAACAGAGTGGGTACGAGGGCGCGTCCGATCGAATTCTGCGTCGCTTCGGGTTGGCGATCGGGATCGCCGGCGTGATCGTCGCGGTGGTGGAACTGCCGGAGATCGCCGACCAGAGCCGGCTGATCGCGGGCGGCTGGACGATCCTCACGGTGGTCTTGGCGTTCGGGTTGTTCCCGGTGCTGGCCGCGGTGTCGATCGCGTCGAGCCGGCAACTGATCCAACTGGTTTCGGGTGCGGCGGCGGTGAGTTTCCTCGCCGCGATGGCGGTGATCCCGTTCGCGTATCCGGATCCGATGCCCGAGGCCTCCTCGGTGTGGCTGTATCGGGTGCTCGCGCTCGGCGTGCTCGCGGCCGTGCTGGCCTGGCGGCCGCTGTTCGCGGTGATCTACCTGGTGATCGGTGCGGCGCTGTCGGCGTTCGCCAATGCCTTCGTGCTGCCGGACTCGACGCCCGTGGTGTGGGCCGGCGATTTCGTTCGCGCGGCCGGACTGTGCGCGCTGTTCCTGTGGTGCGCCATCTACGCGAAGGCCGCCGCCGACCGGGTGGACCGGGAGTCGGCGATCGAGAGCAGGCGTGCGGCGGCGGTGGCCGGCGCCGCGGCTCGTGATCGGGAACGCGCACGTTTCGCCGCGCTGATCCACGACGCGGTGCTGTCCACGCTGCTCGACGCGTCCCGGGCGGGCACCGACTCGCCGGTGCTGCGCAGACAGGCCGAGCGGACGCTGGAACAACTCGACGAATGCCGGGTCGGCGACGTCGAACCGAATCGGCTGGACGCGCAGTCCGCCACCGGGTTCCTGCGTTCGGCGGTGCACGAGGTCAACCCCGGCATCCGCTTCACCGCGCGGCGCTGGTCCGGATTCGACGACCTGCGCCTGCCGGTGGACGCCGCGGGCACCATCGCCGCCGCGCTCACCGAAGCGGTGCGCAACAGCCTGCGCCACGCGACCGTGCCCGGCCGGGAGGTGCAGCGCACCGTCACGGTGACCATCAGCGCCGGCGGCATCCGGGTCGTATTCCGCGATGACGGTGCGGGTTTCGATCTGGGTGTGGTGCCAGCCGACCGCCTCGGCATCTCGGTGAGCATCCTCGGCCGGATGCGTCAGCTGGCCGGCGGCGCGGGTTTCGTGGAGTCGCAGCCCGGCGAGGGCACCACGGTGACGCTGGTGTGGGGTAGCGATGGCTGACCCGGATACCGAATTCGGGCTGCGCGATCTGCTCGGACTGCGGGATCCGGCGGCCGGGCTGTTCCTGCTCATCCTGCAGGCGACCATCGTGCTGTATATGGTTCGCAACTTCGGCGATTCGCCGCTGATCGCGGCGGTGACCGCCTTGGTGCTGCTGGCCGCGGCCGGCGTGCTGGTGCTGGTCATCCCGGTCGATCCGCTGCCGCTGCCGGCCACGATCTTCGTGGCCGCGTCCGGACCGCTGGCCACCGCGCTCACCTCGTTCGAGGCCGAACACGGCTGGTCCAAGCAGGTGTGGACCGCGTTCGCGTCGTCCTATGTGCTCGCGGTGCTCGTGCTGCGCGGCCGATTGGGCGCGGCGTGGCTCGGGGTCGGTGGCGTCGCGGCCGTGATCGCGACCGTCGGCGTGGTGAACGGGCTGCGCGGCGAGGTGATCGCCGGCTCGATCGTGCCGATCGCCACGGTCGCCGGTGTCTCGCTGTTCGCGGTGATCATGCGGCCGACGCAACGCTCGTTGCGGTTGCTGCGCGAGGAGTCGACGATGCGCGCCGCCGCCGAGGCCACCATGGCCGCGGAGAACGGCGAACGCGATCGCCAGCTGGCCCGCCTGGACAAGGTGGCCAGGCCGATCCTGGAACGCATAGCCGACGGCGTCGAACTCACCGCCACCGAACGCGAACAGTGCCGATTACTCGAAGCCGAACTGCGCGACGGTCTGCGTGCCCCGCAACTGGTCACCGACGAACTCAGCAGCGCCGCCCGCGGCGCGCGTTCGCGCGGCGTCGAGGTGGTGCTGCTCGACGACGGCGGTTTCGCCGGCGTGCCCCGCTGGGTCCGTCAGCAGGTAATCGAAGCCGCGACAAAGGAATTGGACGCCGCCAACGCGGGCTCGGTCACCGTCCGGGTGCTGCCCATGGGCCGCCGCATCCTCGCCACCGTCCTGGCCAACGCCCCCGACCAGGACCGCCGCACCGAGATCGACGCCGCCGGAAGCATCAAGATCTCCACTTAGACCGGCGCGGCAGAGCTTGTCGGACCCCCGTGGCATATTGCAGGGATGCGGAAGTTCAGTGTCGCGGCGGCGCGGCGGATCGCGTTGGCGGCGCAGGGTTTCACGGCGCGGAAACCGGCACGCGCCACCCGGCGCTCGGTGCTCGGCGTGGTGGAGAAAACGCAACTGCTGCAATTGGATTCGGTGTCGGCGGTGGTGCGGGCGCACTACGCGCCGGTATTCAGCCGGATCGGCGCCTACGACCGGTCGCTGCTGGAGGACGCGGCGTGGAGCCACAACGCGCGGCGGCCGCGGCGGCTGGTGGAGTACTGGGCGCACGAGGCCGCGCTGATCCCGGTCGAGGACTGGCCGCTGATGCGCTGGCGGATGCGGCGGTTCGAGAACGGCCGCTGGTCGGCCGCTACCAAGGTGGTCGAGCGTAATCCCACCCTGGGCAACGACATTCTGGATGTGCTCACCGAGGTCGGTCCGTGCACCGCAGGCGACGTCGAACGGCATCTGGAACTGGACAAGCCGCGCGGCGGCGGTTCCTGGTGGAACCTCAGCGACACCAAGACGATCTGCGAGCAGCTGTTCGCCGCCGGTGCGCTGTCGATCGACAAGCGGGTCAGCTTCGCCCGGTACTACGACCTGGCCGAACGGGTGATCCCGCCGGATATCTTGGCGCGCACCGTTTCCGAGGAGGACGCGATCCGTGAACTGATGCTGCGCGCGGCCACCGCGCACGGCATCGGCACCGAGACCGACCTGCGCGACTACTACCGGCTGCAGCGCAGCCAGACCGAACCGGCCATCGCCGATCTCATCGATGCGGGCGAGCTACACCAGGTCCAGGTCGACGGCTGGGACAAACCCGCCTACCTGCGCGAGGGCACGCCGATCCCGCGCCGCGTCGAAGGCGCGGCTCTGCTGTGCCCGTTCGACCCGCTGATCTTCTTCCGCGCCCGCACCGAACGACTCTTCGACTTCCACTACCGGCTGGAGATCTATACGCCGGAACCCAAACGGGTGCACGGTTATTACGTCTTCCCGTTCCTGTTGAACGGCGAGCTGGTCGGCCGGGTCGATCTGCGCGCCGAACGCGCCGCAGGCCGGCTCTCGGTCCCCGCAGCCTTCGCAGAACCCGGCTACGACACCCCCGCCACCGCGCACGCGCTCACCGAGTCGTTGCGTGAGATGGCCGACTGGCTCGAACTGGACAAGGTGGTCATCGGCTCCAAGGGCAATCTCGCCCCGTTCCTCTGATCAGACGTCACGTTTCTGCCCGTAGCCGCGCATCTGGTCGCGCAGGGCACCCGAGACCGCACCGGACAACCAGGAGTTCAGCGACTGGTTGCTCTGTGCGGCAGCCTCTTCGGCCTTGGACTTCAGGGTTTCGACCAGTCGCAGGGTGACGCGGCTGATGTCGCCGGTCATCTCGTCGAAGGTCGGATGGTCGTCCGCGGACGACTTCTTGCGCAGGTCGACCTTGGCCTCGGTGCCGTCGAAGGAGAGGTGCACCGTGCGGTCACCCAGTTCGGTGCTGAGTTCGGCGGCGAGGTCGGACAGCGCGGAAAGTAGCACCAATCGGGCCGAGCTCTCCGTCGCCGCGGCCAGCGCCGCCGCGGTGGCCTGGGTCTTCTCGTCGCCGAGGGCGGCGGCCGCGATCAGGTCCTCGCGCAGGCGGGCGGTGTACTTGTTCAGATCCATGACATCAGTGTGGCGTCATATTTGATGTCACGCAAGGACGGGAATGACATCACGGTCATGTCGTGGGTGACCACGCGCCGAACCGGCCGGTCGATTCGGTGGCGACGGTGTCGAGGGCGTTCCTTCGACCGGGTAGCCTTTCTGACCATGACGAACGGTGAATCGACGCAGAACGAGCTGCGCGCGTCCGGCACGGTCGGTGTCGCGATGGTGACCCCCTTCAGTGCCGACGGCAAGCTCGACGTCGATGCCGGGGTCGCGCTCGCGGCCCGCCTGGTCGATCGCGGTGTCGACCTGCTCGCGATCTCCGGCACCACCGGCGAGTCGCCGACCACCACCGAACAGGAAAAGGCGGACCTGCTCCGCGCCGTCGTCGACGCCGTCGGCAGCCGGGCGACCGTGATCGCGGGCGCGGGCACCTACGACACCGCGCATTCCATCGAACTGGCCCGCAACGCCCAGCGAGCCGGCGCGCACGGCCTGCTGGTGGTGACGCCGTACTACTCGCGTCCCTCGCAGGAGGGCCTGCTCGCGCACTTCACCGCGGTCGCCGACGCTACCGACCTGCCGGTCACCCTTTACGACATTCCGCCGCGCTCGGTGGTGCCGATCGCCAGCGACACCATCCGCCGCCTGGCCGAGCATCCGCGCATCGTCGCGGTGAAGGACGCCAAGGGCGACCTGAACGCCGGCGCGGACCTGATCGCGAACACCGACCTGGCCTTCTACTCCGGCGACGACACGCTGAACCTGCCCTGGCTGTCGATCGGCGCGACCGGATTCATCAGCGTCATCGGACATCTCGTCCCCGAGCGGCTGCGTGAGCTGCTCACTGCCTACACCGCGGGCGCGGTCGCCCGCGCCCGCGAGATCAACGCCGGCCTGGTGCCATTGAACTCCGCGATGTTCCGTTTGGGCGGTGTCGCGATGAGCAAAGGCGGCCTCCGCCTGCTCGGGGTCGACGCGGGTGAGCCGCGGTTGCCGCAGTTGATGCCGAACCCTGAACAACTCGAGTTCCTTGCTGCCGATCTACGGGCAGCGGGGGTGCTCGGATGAGAGAGCGGAGCGAGCGAATCACCACACAGCAGAGCGAGCTAAATAACCAGTGCATAGAGGTGCCGATGAGGGAGCGCAGCGAGCGAATCATCGACACAGCGACGCCAGTCAGGCCGGAACCGAGCGCCAGCGAGGTGCAGGCATGACTGAGCCTGTCGCACGTCGTCCCCGGCGGACTGCCTCCCGCACCGCGGGCCCGCCGCCGCCGGCCCCGGCCGAGCAGCCCAAGCGGGTCGAAAAGCCTGTGGCCCAGCCCGAAGTCGCCGTGCAGGCGGAGGTGCCGCCCCCGGCGACCACGTCCGAGCCCGCCGCGGTGAAGACCACGCAGCCGCGCAAGTCGGCGGCGAAGAAGTCCGCGCCGGCCAAGCAGAGCGCCCCGCGCGCCGAAGCGCCGCAAAACGGCCAGCAGGCCCGCAAGTCCGGTCGCGGCGGCCGCCAGCAGTCCGGTCGTGGACGCGGCGAACAGTCCGCGCCGCAACAGGATCCGCGCGCCGCGGCGCTCGCGCACGATCGCCTCGGCGCCCCGCCGAAGCTGGCCAAGAACGGCCTGCGCATCTTCGCGCTCGGCGGCATCGGCGAAATCGGCCGCAACATGACCGTTTTCGAGTACGGCGGCAAGCTGCTCATCGTCGACTGCGGCGTGCTGTTCCCCGAGGACCAGCAGCCTGGCGTCGACCTGATCCTGCCCGACTTCCGGCCGATCGAGCACCGGATCAACGACGTGGTCGCGGTCGTGCTCACGCACGGTCACGAGGATCACATCGGCGCGGTCCCGTTCCTGCTGCGGCTGCGCGCCGACATTCCGGTGGTCGGTTCCAAGTTCACCCTCGCGCTGGTCGCGGCGAAGTGCCGGGAGCACCGCCAGCAGCCGAAGCTGATCGAGGTCATCGAGGGCCAGCACACCAACCACGGCCCGTTCGACTGCGAGTACTTCGCGGTCAACCACTCCATCCCGGACGCGCTCGCCGTCGCCATCCGCACCCCCGCGGGCGTCGTGCTGCACACCGGTGACATCAAGCTCGACCAGCTGCCGCTGGACGGCCGCCTCACCGACCTGGCCGGTTTCTCCCGGCTCGGCGACGAGGGCGTCGACCTGTTCCTGGTGGACTCCACCAACGCCGAGGTGCCCGGCTTCGTCACGCCGGAACGCGAAATCGGCGGCGTGCTCGACACGGTGATCGGCAAGGCGCGCAACCGGGTGATCGTCGCCTCGTTCGCCAGCCATGTGCACCGCATCCAGCAGGTCGTCGACGTGGCCCAGAAGTACAACCGGCGGATCTGCTTCGTCGGTCGTTCGATGGTCCGCAATATGCAGATCGCGCAGGATCTCGGCTACCTGACCGTGCCGGAGAGCGTGGTCGTGGACCTCGACCAGGCCGCGACCCTGCCCGGCGATCGCTTGGTGCTGATCTCGACCGGTTCGCAGGGCGAGCCGCTCTCGGCGCTGTCCCGGATGGCGCGCGGTGATCACCGCCAGATCAACATCCGCGAGGACGATCTCGTGGTGCTGGCGTCCTCGCTCATCCCGGGCAACGAGAACTCGGTGTTCGCGGTGGTGAACGGCCTGGCCCGGCTCGGCGCCACGGTGATCACCCAGCAGAACGCCAAGGTGCACGTCTCCGGGCACGCGTCCGCGGGCGAGCTGCTGTACCTGTACAACGCGGTGCGCCCGACCAATGCGATGCCCGTGCACGGCGAATGGCGGCACCTGCGCGCCAACGCCGCGCTGGCCATCGCCACCGGCGTGCCGGAGGACCGGGTCATGCTCGCCGAGGACGGCGTCGTGGTCGACCTGGTCGACGGCATCGCCTCGATCGTCGGGCGGGTGCCGGTCGGGCACGTGTACGTCGACGGCCTCTCGGTCGGCGACGTCGGCGAATCGACGCTGTCGGACCGGCTGGTGCTCGGCGAGGGTGGTTTCATCTCGATCACCGTCGCGATCGACGAGACCACCGGCAAGGCGGTGAGCGCGCCGGAGGTCAGCGGACGCGGTTTCTCCGACGATCCGACGGCGCTGTCCGACGCGGCCGAACTGGTCGAGGCGGAGTTGCAGCGGCTGGCGACCGAGGGCGTCACCGATATCCATCGGATCGCGCAGAGCGTGCGGCGCGTCGTGGGTCGCTGGGTCGCCGACACCTACCGTCGTCGTCCGATGATCGTGCCCACGGTGATCGGCGTCTGACTCCGAACACCGAAAAGCGCCGGAAGCCATTGGCCTCCGGCGCTTTTCGTTTGGGCTAGCTCATTCCTCGCAAGCCGCGGAATCGATCTTCGCGCTCTTGACGATGTTGCAGGCGAAGGTGTGGTCGACCTTCCACTCGCCGCCCTCGGAGACGAACGAGACGAACGCGCCGTCGACCGGGGAGCCGTTGATGGTGACCTTCGCGTCGGCCTTCAGCTTGCCGTCGGTGGGGTCGTTCACCTTGGTGATCTCGACCTTGACGCCCTGCTTCTTGGCGGCGTCGACCAGGTTGGCGACCAGGTACGGATCCTGCTCGGCGGCCTGGATCCAGCTGATCTTCTCCTTGTTCGGCACGTTCGGATCGAACGCCTTGGTCAGGCGGTCGTTCAGCTGCTGGGTCGAAGGCTTGGCCAGGGCCGGCGAGGACGGGGTGGTCGGCGCGGAGCCGGTCTCCTTGTCGCCCTTGTCACTTCCGCCCTGCAGCTCGCCGGGCTTGGTGTCGGCGTTGGCGGTGGTGCTCGGCGACGAGGACTCCTTGTCGCCGGAGGCGCAGGCGGTGAGCGTGCACGCGGCGGCGGTCAGCACGACGGCCACGGCGGTCCGGAAAGTGCGGTGTTTCACGATGTTTCCCCTGAATCGATTCGCGGACATCAGCCGTGGTTGGATGTGCAGTTCCAGTGCACGATGTAGGCGTCGGAGGAGTTGTTCGCCCGTGCCTTGCTCTGCGCGCCGCTGCGCGACGCGGCGTAACCCCAGCTGTAGTCGCCGGTCCGGCTCGAATAGGCCACCGCCCCACAGCCGTTGGCGAACCAGACCACCGTCTCGCAATCGCTCGCGCCGCAGCTGCGGACCGCCCGCGCCTGCGCGGAACCGGAATCGGGGTAGTCGTAGGAGTACCCGATCAGTCCGGTGGAGGTGGACAGTGCGATCGCGCCGTAGTTGTACGCCTTGGCTTGCGCGGCAGGCGCGCTGATAGCCAGCGCGCAACCTGCGGCGGCCACGACGGCTGCACCAGTCATAAACTTCTTCACAGGGAATTTGCCCTTCTTGTATTTAGGCCCACGACCCGATGGACCGAGTGACAAGGTACATAGCGAACACTCATTGCGCTACCCAAGAATTCGGGGGTCTCGCGTGTCGATGTCCGCGACGCCGGGGTGGGCATCCCCGCGCTGGTCGGTATGTTCAGGGGGTGAGCATCGCGCAGCGGGAACGTCAGAAGCTCGTCGAGACCATGACCGCGGTCGGGCCGGAGGCGCCGACGCTGTGTGGCACCTGGACGGTGCGAGACCTCGCCGCGCACTTGGTGGTTCGCGAGCGGCGCCCGGATGCCGCGCCGGGCATCATGCTGAAGCCGTTCGCCGGGTATCTCGACGGCGTGCAGGCCAAAACGGCGAGCCGGCCCTTCCCCGAGCTGCTGGAACTGGTCCGGACCGGGCCGCCGTGGTGGTCGCCGCTGCGGCCGATCGACGCGATCGCGAATCTGACCGAGATGTTCGTGCACCACGAGGACGTGCGGCGCGGCAGTCCCGGCTGGGAGCCGCGTGCGCTGTCGCAGGTGGACGAGGACCGGTACTGGCAGCTGGTCCGGCGGATGGCGCGACGGTCCTACCGGAATTCGCCGGTGCAGGTCGTGCTGGAAACGCTGGACGAGCGCCGTGCGGTCGTTCGGTCGAAATCGGGCGAGGAAGTGGTGCTGACCGGGGCACCGTCGGAGCTGCTGCTGCACTCGTTCGGGCGGAACGAGGTTCGGATCGAGACCACCGGCACTCCCGAGGCCGTGCAGGCCGTTTTGACGCTGGATCGCTCCGTCTGACTGTTCGCTCACCGGGCAGGCCGGTCGCGGCTTGCCCGAACAGACGGTTTGCTCGCCACGCTTCAGGCCCGACCGGTCGGGTTCGACACGCAGGATCGGCCTCTGGGGGCGTGCGCTGTCGGATCATCGGCGACCTGGGCATCTGCACAGTTGGGCACTGATGAGACGTGCGATACCAGTGTTGCGGATGGTCTGTGAGGGGCGTTTGCGGCTAGCCTGGGTCCATGGCAGGTAAGTCCCGCAGCACCACGACGACTACTCGGGCGCGGGCGGGATCGGCGCGGGGACGGACCACGGCGGCTCGGTCTCGTTCGGCAACGCCCCGCACCACGACGACCCCTCGGGCCCGCCGCCCACCCGCGCGCAGGCCGGTTCGGCGCAAGTCGAACACCGCGCCGCTCGCGGTGCTGAGCCGCGGCATCAGCAGCGGCTGGAACATGCTCGCGCGCGGCCTCGGCGCCACCACGCGGACGCTGAGCAAGGCGGGGGAGATCGAGCACGGCCATCGTCGCGACGGCATCGCGCTGGCCCTGATCGCGTTGAGCGCGGTGATCGCGGCCGCGGTGTGGCTCTCGGCAGGCGGTCCGGTGGGGCACTGGGTGGGCGAAGCCATCCGGGCCGTGTCCGGCTCGGCCTCGGCCGGACTACCGTTCGTGGCCACCGGGATCGCCGTCGTTCTGATGCGGACCGAGGCGCATCCGGAGATCCGGCCGCGGCTGGTGCTCGGCGGGCTGCTGGTCGGCCTGCCGGTGCTCGGGCTGTGGCACGTCATCGCCGGCGCGCCGACCGATCCGCACGGGCGTTCGCGCGCAGCGGGTTTCGTCGGTTTCGTGGTGGGCGGGCCGCTCACCAACGGGCTCACCGCGTGGCTGTCGGTGCCGATTCTGTTGCTGGCCATCGTCTTCGGTGTGCTGCTGCTGACCGGCACGACGGTGCGCGAGGTGCCCGCTCGACTGCGGGAGTACTTCGGCACCGGCAGCGGTGGCGACGAATACGGTGAGTACGAGGGCGAATACGGGTACGACCCGGCCAAATACGACGCCGACGGGTTCCCGCTGCACTCCGCCAAGGCCAAGCGCCGCGGTCGCACGCCGGTGGAGAACTACCCGCCCGACGAGTTCGGCGATCCCGACGCGGTGACCGAGGTGATCGGCGAGCCGCCGTTGCAGGACGCCAAGCCGATCGCGACGGAAGAGCCTGCCGCCAAGCCGAAACCGAAGAAGCAGCGCCCGGTCCCGAAGGTCGAGGACCAGACCCCGCCGCCGCCCAAGCAGCTCGAATTCGTCGCCGATCGCGAGGTCGAGGGCGACTACGTGCTGCCGCCGATGTCCCTGCTGACCGACGGCGACCCGCCCAAGAAGCGCAGTGCCGCCAACGAATCGATGATCGAGGCGATCACCGAGGTGCTGGTGCAGTTCAAGATCGACGCCGCGGTCACCGGTTTCGTGCGCGGCCCGACGGTCACCCGCTACGAGGTGGAACTCGGACCCGGCGTGAAGGTCGAGAAGATCACCGCGCTGGCCCGCAATATCGCGTATGCCGTTGCCACGGAGAATGTTCGGCTGCTCGCGCCGATCCCCGGCAAGTCCGCCGTCGGCATCGAGGTGCCCAACTCCGATCGCGAACTGGTCCGCCTCGCCGACGTGCTCAAGGCGCCGTCGACCCGAAACGACCACCACCCGTTGGTGATCGGGCTCGGCAAGAACATCGAGGGCGACTACCTCGCCGCGAACCTGGCCAAGATGCCGCACCTGCTGGTCGCCGGCTCCACCGGTTCGGGTAAGTCGAGTTTCGTGAACTCGATGCTGGTCTCACTGCTGCACCGGGCCACGCCGGACGAGGTCCGGATGATCCTGATCGACCCGAAGATGGTGGAACTCACGCCGTACGAGGGCATTCCGCACCTGATCACGCCCATCATCACCCAGCCGAAGAAGGCGGCCGCCGCGCTGACCTGGCTGGTCGAGGAGATGGAGCAGCGCTACCAGGACATGCAGGCCAACAAGGTTCGCCACATCGACGACTTCAACAAGAAGGTCAAGTCCGGCGCGATCACCGCGCCGCTCGGCAGCGAACGGGTGTACCGGCCCTACCCGTACATCCTCGCCATCGTCGACGAGCTCGCCGACCTGATGATGACCGCGCCCCGCGACGTCGAGGACGCGATCGTGCGGATCACCCAGAAGGCCCGCGCCGCAGGCATTCACCTGGTGCTGGCCACCCAGCGCCCGTCGGTCGACGTGGTCACCGGCCTGATCAAGACCAACGTGCCGTCCCGATTGGCCTTCGCCACGTCGTCGTTGACCGACTCGCGGGTCATCCTGGATCAGCCCGGCGCCGAGAAACTGATCGGCATGGGCGACGGACTGTTCCTGCCCATGGGCGCGAACAAGCCGACCCGTCTGCAAGGCGCGTTCATCAGCGACGAAGAAATCCATGCCGTCGTCGACTTCGCCAAGAACCAGGCCGAGCCCGAATACCAAGAGGGCGTCACCGCGGCCAAGCAGGGCGAGAAGAAGGACGTCGACCCCGACATCGGCGACGACCTCGACGTTTTCATCCAAGCCGTCGAACTGGTCGTCACCTCCCAATTCGGCTCCACGTCCATGCTGCAACGCAAACTCCGCGTCGGCTTCGCCAAGGCCGGCCGCCTCATGGATCTCATGGAAACCCGCGGCGTCGTCGGCCCCAGCGAAGGTTCCAAGGCTCGCGACGTTCTCATCAAGCCCGACGAATTGGATGGTCTGCTGTGGACCATCCGTGGTGGTGGCGAGGAGCCGCCGCCGGAGGAGTCGGAGTAAGGGAATCCCGCACGGCGGCAAGTGGATCAGTCGGCGTGCTCGCCGGAGCGCACCCGTTCGCGCCAGGTGCGATTCTTGGCCCGATTGCCGCAGTTGGTCATGTCGCACCAGCGGCGTGAGCGGTTGCGTGAAGTGTCGAAGTAGACCCAGCGGCAGTCGGCCGCGGCGCAGGATTTGACCCTGGCCCAGTCGCCGGAGGCGCGGACGGTGAGGTAGGACTGCGCCACGGCGGCGACGGCGTGCCGTGCCGGATCCGCGGCGGAATCGGCGACCAGGTGCGGGCCCTGCTGATTGTCGCCGAGTTGCAGGATCACCGGCGCGGACGCCAAAACCGTTGCCGCGCCTTGGATCACGTCGGTGTCGGACTGCTGCCCGTTGTTGGCCGCGGCCAGCTCGCGCATGCCCTCGCGCAGATTCCGCAGTGCCAGTAGCGCATCCGGCTCGACGGACAGTTCTGCGTCGTCGCGCCCGAGCCAGGTGGCCAGCCAGCCCGGAGCTCGCCCGTCGGCAAGCACGTCGTCGCCGTCGGGGCAGTGCCGGGTGTTGATGAACGCCACCAGTTGCTGCACCGGTTCGGGCCGACCCTCCATCGTCATGAGACCAGTGTAACCACTTGACCGGTCACGGTGCTGCGGGTCACAATGACCAGTGTTCCGAGTTAGCCGGTCACTTTACGAGTGAAACCCGGCGCTATCACTGAAAGCAAGGAGCATGTCATGGCAACCATCACCCGGACCTCGACGTTCGATCGAGTAGCCGCAGTGCCGACGATCGGGGCCGCGCTGAGCCGTTATGGCTTGGCGCTGGTCATCCTCTGGATCGGCGCGATGAAGTTCTTCTCCTTCGAGGCGCAGGGCATTCAGCCGCTGGTGGCCAGTTCGCCGCTGATGTCCTGGCTCTACGACCTGCTGAGCGTGAACGCCCTCTCGGCGGTCCTCGGCGTCGTGGAAATCGCGATCGGGCTGTCGATCGCGGCAGGGCGCTTCGCCCCGCGCGTCGGCCTTATCGGCAGCGCCGGCGCCGTAATCCTGTTCCTGACCACCCTGAGCTTCATGCTCAGCGCCCCCGGCGTCTGGCAGCCCGGCTACGGTTTCCCGTTCCTCGGGTCGGGCGGCGGGTTTCTGATCAAGGACTTGGTCCTGCTCGGCGTCTCGGTCGCCACTGCCGGTGAGGCTCTCGCCGCCATCCGCGCTCAGCGACACTGAGGTACCAATCGGTCCCGGGGAAACCCGGCCGACTACGTCATAGTCGGCGTCAGTTGACAGATGTGGCGGTGGGAGCGGCCGACGCACAGTGGAAGCCGTCAATCCCACTGGTTCGCGGAAGGAACAACCACATGGTCGGCATCCGACGTCCCCATAGCCGGCGCGCTGCCCGGGCGGTCGCGGCGATCACCGCCGCGGTGGCCGCGGGCAGCCTCGCCGTCGCCTGCACCGCGAGCACCACGCACGCCGGGCCGACCGAGGACGCGCCGAGGCCGACCGTCGTGCTGGTGCACGGCGCGTTCGCCGACGGGTCGAGCTGGAACGACGTCATCGACAAGCTCCGCAAGGATCGGTATCCCGTTGTCGCGGCGGCCAATCCGCTGCGCGGCCCGGTCGCCGACGCCGCCACGCTACGGGGACTGATCAGTCATATCGACGGACCCGTCGTGCTGGTCGGGCACTCCTACGGCGGCTCGGTCATCAGCACCGCCGCGGCCGGCAGCGATCAGGTGCGGGCATTGGTGTACGTCGCGGCGTTCCTGCCCGCGCCCGGCGAGACCGCGCTCGAGCTGACCGGTAAGTTCCCCGGCACCACGCTGCCCGGCACGCTCGACCCGGTCCCGTTCACCGGTCCGGACGGCAGCGCCGGCACCGATCTCTACATCCAGCGCGACAAGTTCCGCGCCCAGTTCGCCGCCGACGTGCCCGCCGACCGCGCCGCGCTGGCGGCCGCGGCCCAGCGCCCGATCGCGCAGGCCGCACTGGAGGAGAAGGCCACGGTCGCCGCCTGGACCGGCAAGCCCAGCTGGGACGTGATCACCACGCAGGACCTCAACATCCCCGTCGCGGCGCAGCGGTTCATGGCCGAGCGGGCCCGGGCGCACGTCACCGAGATCGCCGCGTCGCACTCGGTCGCCGTATCCCAGCCCGAGGCCGTCGCCGACGTGATCGAGCAGGCCGCGCGCGACACCGCCCACTGACGAGCGGTCCGTGGAGCTCGCCGTCTGCCTCGCCTGCGGAATCGAGCCGAATGTTAGGGTGATCGGGTGATCATGGAGGAAGTCGACAGACTGTAGCCGCCCAGTCGGGGGCGGCGTATTGATTGCACATTCTGCTCGGCGTCCCGAATCGGGGACGGCCTGAGTTTCTTGGTGCCTGCGCCTGTTTCGCCTCCGTCTGCTTCCGCGAAGTTCCGAAATCACCCGCGCCCACGGTCTCCGCGCCCGCGGCGCGAAACTTGCGGCCCGCTCGTTCGCGAGCAGGAAAGAGTCGACGAACCATGTCTATATCCACGCAATCCGCGATCACCTTGCAGCAGTTGACGTTCGAATGGCCCGACGGCACCGTCGCGCTTGCCGGAGTCGACGGCGCCCTTACCACCGGGCGAACCGGTCTGGTCGGCCGCAACGGTGCGGGCAAATCGACGCTGCTGCGCCTGATCGCCGGAATCCTCACCCCGACGTCCGGACGTATCGAAACCACCGGTGCGGTGGGCTACCTACCGCAGACACTCACCCTCGGCCGCGACGCCACCATCGCCCAATTGCTCGGCATCGCCGACATTCTCGCGGCGCTGCGGGCGATCGAATCCGGCGACAGCGCGGAGCGGCACTTCGACACGATCGGCGACGACTGGGACATCGAGGCCCGCGCCGACGAGGCGCTGGACGAAATAGGTTTCAGCGCAGCCGATCTGGATCGGAAGGTGGGGGAGATCTCCGGCGGCGAGGCGGTGCTCATCGCGATCACCGGCCTGCGGGTGCAGCGCACGCCGATCACCCTGCTCGACGAGCCGACCAACAACCTCGATCGCGAAACCCGTTCCCAGCTGGCCGAATTCGTGGATACCTGGCCCGGCACGCTGGTGGTGGTCAGCCACGATCTGGAACTGCTCGAGCGCATGGACGCCACCGCGGAACTGCACGGCACGACTCTCGACGTGTTCGGCGGTCCGTACAGCGACTGGCAGCGCCACATCGAGCAGGAACAGGCGGCGGCCGCGCAGGCGGCCCGCACCGCCGAGCAGGCGTTGAAAGTCGAGAAACGACAACGCATCGAGGCCGAGACCAAACTCGCCAGACGCGAACGCACGGGGCGCAACACCCAGCAGAACGGCGGCATTCCGCGAATCCTGGCGGGCAACCGCGCCAGCAAGGCACAGGCTTCGGCCGGAGCGATGCGCACCACGCTGGACGCGAAAGTCGTTGCGGCCCAAGATGCGCTGGCATCCGCAGCGGCACGGGTGCGCCGCGAGGAACACATCCATCTCGAACTGCCGGACCCGGATGTGCCGCGCAGCCGCCGCATCGCGGAACTGCGCGACGGCGATCGCGGCGTCGTCATCCAAGGTCCGGAGCGCGTCGCCCTGATCGGCCGTAACGGCGCGGGGAAGACGACGCTGATCGAGAACCTGATCCACGGTCGCGACCCGGAACGGGGCACGCTGTACACCGACCGGGTGGGCTATCTCCCGCAACGCCTCGATGACCTGGACGAGCAGGCCGGCGCGCTCGACAACGTGCACGCGGTCGCCGCCGCCACCCCGCCCGCCACGATCCGCAACCAGCTGGCCCGGCTACTCCTGCGCGGTGACAGCGTCGAGCGGCCCGTCTCGACGCTGTCCGGCGGCGAGCGATTCCGAGTCTCGTTGGCGCGCTTGCTTCTCGCCGATCCACCGGCGCAGGTGCTGATCCTCGACGAGCCCACCAACAACCTCGACATCGCCAGCGTCGACCAACTCGTCGACGCGCTGGCCGACTATCGCGGCGCGATTATGGTGGTCAGTCACGACTATCCGTTCCTGCGCCGGATCGGCGTCGACACCGTGCTCGAACTCGAGTCCGGCGGCGGTATCCGGCAACGCGCTTACCTGTAGCCGGACGCTGGGGCCGGTGCTGTGTCACCGGCCCCAGCGCTCACAGGTGATCGGCGTCGATGATCGCCTGCGCGAACGGATGCGGCGCTTCTTGCGGGACGTTGTGCCCGATGCCGTCGAGCACGCGGTGCTCGTATTTGCCGGAGTACTTGCCGCGGTAGGGTTTTCCGTCCTTGGCCGCCCCGTCGAAATCGCTGCCGATGGTGATGGCGGGCACGGTGATGGCCGGTCCGGCGGCGAGCTGCTGCTCGTAGGCGTCGTATTGCGGCTCGCCGGGCGCCAGGCTCAGCCGCCACCGGTAGTTGTGGATGACGATGTCGACATGGTCGGGATTGTCGAAGGCGGCCGCGCTGCGGTCATAGGTGGCGTCGTCGAAATGCCATTGGGGAGAAGCGCGTTGCCAGATCAGCTTGTTGAAATCGTGCCGGTTGCGGGTGTAGCCGAGGCGGCCGCGTTCGGTGGCGAAATAGTACTGATACCACCAGCCGAGTTCGGCTTCCGGCGACAGCGGCTGCTGCTGCGCCGCCTGCTGGGTGACGATGTATCCGCTCACCGCGACGATCGCCTTGCAACGCTGCGGCCACAAGGTGGCGATGATGTCGACTGTTCTTGCGCCCCAGTCGAATCCGCCGAGAACGGCTTGGTCGATGTGCAGCGCGTCCATGAAGTCGACGATGTCGCGGGCGATCGCCGTCTGCTGGCCGTTGCGGACGGTCTCGGCGGACCGGAAGGTGGTCGAGCCGTAACCGCGTAGGAACGGGACGATTACCCGGTATCCGGCGGCCGCGAGCAGCGGTCCGACGTCGGCGTAGCTATAGGGGTCGTAGGGCCAGCCGTGCAGCAGAATCACGGGTTGCCCGGTGCTGGGACCGAATTCGGCGTATCCGACAGTGAGCACTCCGGCGTCGATCTGTTTGATCGGGCCCAGCGTGGTGTTGGCCCCGGAGCCCGCCCGCAGGTCCGGTCCCGGCGTCGTGGTCGCGGGCGTGGTGGAGTCGGTGGCGCAGGCGCCCAATGCGGCCGCCGCGCCGACCGCCAGCGCGCCACCGAAAAATCGTCTGCTGATGTCCATTCGCGCTCCTGCTGTCGGTTCTCGGCGGATGCGCGGCGACGTTTGTCACCGCTGGTACCGACGCTAGGCAGCGCACGAGAGCCACCGCGAGCGTCGGATGACGTAATCAGTGTCGGTCAGCCGCGCGGGGACAAGTGGTGACTACGGGTTCGGGTCGTCGGAGGTCGGCAACAGCGCGGCCAAGTCGCCGCGCGCACTGATGCCGAGCTTCGGGAAGATCCGGTGCAGGTGGGTGCTGACGGTCCGATGCGACAGATACAGCCGTTGCCCGATCTCCCGGTTGGTCAGTCCCTGCGCCGCCAGTTGCGCGATGCTCAGCTCGTGTGGGGTGAGCCGGTCGCGGGCGTCCAGGCTGCGGTCCGGGCTCGATTCGCCGGCACCGCGTAGTTCCACGCGGGCCCGCTCGCTCCAGGCGGCGAAGCCGAGGGCGTCGAAAGTCTCTCTGGCCGTGCGCAAATGGGTCCGGGATTCGACGACCCGGCGCTGCCGGCGCAACCACTCGCCGTAGGCCAAGTGTAGCCGGCCGCGCTCGGCTGGCCACCGGCCGAGATCGGCCGCCAGCGCGGCGGTGAATCGCTCGTCGGCGGCCTCGTTAGCGAAAACGGCCTGCGCGTAACGCATTCCGATGTGCAGCGCGGGTGACGGGGTCAGCGCGGCCGCGGGTTCCAGGTCGCGCAGCAACTTCTGCATCGCGTCGGACTGTCCGGCGCGCACCGCCGCTTCGGCGTGCTCGACCAGGAAGTACCCGCGCAGGAACGGCGAATGGGCCGGATCGCGCGAATCGTGGATGCGGCTCAGGTCGGCGAACGCGTCATCGAACCGGCCCTCGCCGAGCGCGATGAGTCCGCGGGTGAGCTGGACCGTGGCCAGCACCGGACGCGCGCCCGCGGCCAGCCCGATCCGCTCCGCCTCCGCCGTCAGCGTCGTCGCCTGCGGGTAATCCCCACGCAGCGCGGCGATTTCGGCCTGCACCGCGAGGGCGAGTCCGTGCATGAACGGCTGGCCGGTCTCGTCGGCGAAGGCGGCCGCCTCGGTGGCAGCCGATGCGGCGGCGGTGAGATCGCCGAGCCGGGCCAGGCTCCAGGCTTGGACCGTGAGCGCGCGGGGCAGCAGCCCTAGTCGTCCGGCGGCGCGCAGTCCGGGGGCGGCGGCGGTGGAGAAGTCTGCAGCCAGGTCGAAGGCGCCGACCTGAAGTGACGCGCTGCCGAGGAAACGGTCCACCTCCGGGTCGCGGCCGGTGGTCGAGACCAGTGCGCGGAGGTGGCGCAGGACCTGGTCGCCGCGTTCGAACGGAGCCACATACGCCTGCACCGCGACCATGCGCGGGTCGTCGCCGGGGATCGGGAGCGCGTCGGCGACCGCGAGGAGTGCGCGGCGGGTGCCGGGTCCGGGTTCGATCCAGAAGCACCGCATGGCCGCACCCCACAGGATGCGCATCGCGGCGTCGGTGTACCCGTCGGCCGCGACGGAGCCCGCTGTCGCGGCCAGTTCGGCTATCCGCGAAGGGCTTTCGCGCATGCCATCGTCGAATCCGCTGAGCAGCCAGTTGGCGGTAGCCTCGTGCCGCGGGGCCAATGCGAGCTCGCGGGCGACGTCGACCAAGCGTTCGGCAGTGTCGCGGCGACCGGAGTCGACCGCCAGTTCGGCCGCACGGAGCAGACGATCGGCACGGAGGTCGGGCGTGGTGCTGAGGGCCGCGGCCCGTTCCAGCGCTGCGACCGCGCCGACCCGGTGTCTCGCCTGTTCCGCGGTCGTTTCGAGTTCGGTCGCCACCTTTTCGTCGGGGCCTATGGTGCCGGCCGCGCGATGCCAGACCTGGCGATTCGGCAGGGCGTCGAGTACCTCGGCGAGCGCGAGGTGCGCCCGGCGGAGATCGTCGGCGGTTGCGGTCGCCGCGAGCGCCGACCGCATCAGCGGGTGCCGGAATGTCACTGTGCTGGCACCGATTTCGATCAGTCGAGCTGTGGCGGCGGGCGCGAGGATCTCCGGCTCGACCGGTTGACCGAGGAGAATGCTGGTGGCGGTGAGTGTTTCGGCGAGGGAGTCGCTGTCGTTGACGGCAGCGACCAACAATGCGTAGCGGCTATGCGCGGGCAGTGTGGCGCCGCGCGCCGAGAACGCGCGTTCCAGTCGTTCGGTCAACGGCAGTGCCGCGGTCGGCTCAGCGAGTTCGGCTGCCGCCGTGGGGAGTTCGATCAGTGCGAGCGGGTTTCCCCGCGCCTCCGTCCGCACCCGCTGCCGGACCGCTGCGGGCAAGTCCGCCGCGGAGCTGTCGAGCAGCGCGGTCGCTTCGTCCTCGGACAGCCCGTCCAGCCGCATGGCGGTCAGTCCGGCGTCGCACAGCGGTGAGGTACTGCCGTCGCGCAGGGTGCCGACCAGGACGAGCGGTTCGGCCTCGATGCGGCGCGCGACGAAGGCGAGCACGTCGGCACTGGCCGGGTCGAGCCAGTGCACGTCCTCGGCGACGACGAGCAGCGGCCGGTCGGCGGCCGCGTCGGCCAGCACGGTCAATGCGGCCAGGCCCACCAGGTAGAGGCTCGGATCTCCCGAAGCGTCCGACATGCCCAAAGCGGTGGTCAGCGCCTCGGCCTGACGCGCGGGCAGAGCGTCGAATCCACGGCGCAAGGGGTAGACCAGACGATGTAGCCCGGCGTACGGCAGATTCCGCTCGGCCTCGATACCGGCGGCGCGCAGCACCCGCAGCCCCGCGACCGCCGCGGCGGCGACCGCCGCCTCGACCAGCGCCGACTTCCCGATCCCCGGCTCGCCCTCGATCAGGATCCCGCTCTGCTCGGCGGGCCCGTCCAACAGCGCGGCCAGAGCCTTCAGCTCGGCGTCTCGTCCGACCATCGGCATCGTGCGGCATCCCTTCTCCGGGTCCTCCGGTGACATCTCCGACCCGTCGCGACCCTATCTGAACCGCGAATACGTCAACCCAGCGTCATCTGACAGATTCGCCGACCGGCCCGTGCTGGCGAAGGTATTCCCATGGCTACCGTTCGTTTCCACTTCTCCTCCACACTGACTCCCGCCGAGGTCGTGCGGGTACTCACCGATTTCGGCCCCACCCGCCCCGACCAGTGGCCGTCCATCGACGCCGAGCACTTCGTCGTGCACGACCGCGGCGACACCTGGGCCGAGGTCACCGAGGGCACCGCCGCCGCCTGGGAGCGAGCCCGCTACCAGTGGAACCCATCCACCCACACCGTCACCATCACCACACTCAATTCAAAGCTCTTCGGCACAGGCGGCGGCTGGACCTTCCACGCGACCCCCGAGTCAACCGGCAGCCGCGTGGAAGTCGAACTGACCCGCACCCCGCAGGCAATCAAGGGCAAGCTACTGGCCGCATTGCTACCCCTGATCGGGCCGTCCTCGCTGCGCAAGTCCTTCGCCGGCCCGCTGAAGGCCGCCTGATGTCCCCACTCGCGCGCGTGTTCCGCTGGGCCGACCGACTCAGTGCGACAACGGTTCCGGCCGGCCCGGCGGCACTGTGGATCTGGTCGGAGGCTGCACTGATGCACGGGCGAGGCCCCACTGCTTGTGATCTGCTCGGCTAGTCCTAAGTTATTGTGCCAGAGAGGATTCGAACCTCCGGCCTTCATGTCGTGCGGATTTTGCGATAGATATTCAGGCTGTCTGCGATCCCCAGCAATGTGCGGCGGGTCGTTTAACGCTCGGGCCCTGAATGACTTGGGAGGTCCAGGAGTCGGCAGATCTCCTGGTCCGGATATGGGGTGCTCCGGCTCTCCTGCTGGAACGCGCGCGTGAACGCTGACGTCGCTGCGGCAATCGGCGCGTGCCGAATGAGGATGGTGGCGGCCGTTTCGGAGATGCCCTGCGGCACTTCGCCCTCGGCGATCGTGCGCACCATCGCGGCTCGTGTCTCCCGGCTTTCCAGTCCGTAGAGGGCGGTGATCAACCACTTCACCAGATAGGTGGAAGTGAAACCGCGGTCGTAGCTTTGGTTCCGGTCGAAGAACGCGGCCTCCTCCGGCGAGAGGTCGAACCCGCAGGAGAGCGTGAGGCCGTAGTCGCCGAAGTAGAGGCGTCGACCGTCGGTCAGGATGTTGTGGAAGTGCGCGTCGAGGTGCAGCAGCCCACGGTTGTTCATGAACTCGGTGCCGGCGGCCAGTTCGCGCTCCACCATGGCGCAGGCGTGGTCGGCAGCTTCGCCGCCTGCCTCGATCCGGGCGTTCAGCCACTGGTGCAGGTTCTGTGGGATGTATTCCAGGAACAGCGCGATGCTGGCCGAAGAGTCCCGCAGGGCCTCGATCCGGTGGCGCACGTCAGGGTGGCCGTCCCAGTAGTCGACGGCGTGGTCGATGTCGGCGAGTTCGGTCGGCAGTGGCGTCGTGTCCGGCAGCACCCGCCAGTGGTACACCAGTGGGAAGCCTGGGTGCTCGTCGGCGAGCACCCAGTTCGTGGTCATGGTGTGCACGGCGAGCTCGCGCCAGGCCCCGAAGCCCGCCCCACCGATGAGGCCGACGCCGTAGTGGTAGAACTGCGGTAGGTCGAACAGGTTCGCCGTGGATCGTAGGTGCTCGGGCCGCTGTTCCAGGTCGGTGAGGGGCACTCGCTTCACGAAGACCGGTGTTCCGGCGACCTCCAGCAGCGCCGTCTTCCCGCCGATACCGACGCCCAGCGGCGCGGCCGCATCCACGAGCTCGCACAACGCGTGATCACTGCGCAGCGCCAGGGCCGTCGAGACGGTGCTATAGGACTGCAGGCGCGCCGAGCGTGACATGTCGCGGGTCGTCGCCGCGTCAGGCGACGGGGACGTCACTGCGACAGCGGAATTCGTTGCGGTCTCCACGTGGAAGCCGACCTCGATTCAGCCATGGCCGCGCGGTCGTGTCGGCGGCCTTCAGAGCGGGAAGCAGATCTGCCCGGGTCGTCGCACCCGATGGCGGTACTGGCTTGTCCCCCTGGAACCGCACTCTACGTCACGATCTCCACGTGAAGCCCTGTGCGACAGGGCACCGCAACCAGTGGTGCTGGGTGGCTGATACCCGGGAAGCCGAACGCGCTCATGTCGATGATCGGGTCAACCACAGCCGTCGAGAAGCGCAGCCCTAGAATTCAGCGGTGACTTCGGATCTCATCGACGCTGAGGGTTGGATCCTCCGTGAGGTACCTCGATGAAAGACCGCAGGCCTCCGAAAGAGCTTGATGGTGCAACAGTTGTGGTGTCTGCCCTCACTCGAGATACGTCCGCGACTGGCGTCACACAGCACTCCGCAATCGGTGACCCCGGAGCCGACGTTGCCGGGCTTGCCATCGCAAGGTATGCCGGTACGACGGGAGAGTTCTACCTCTTCTATTGCGACGAGGATTGGGTCGTCCTGACGGACACTTGGCACGCGACAATTGACGATGCGATCGCCCAAGCGGATCGCGAATTCAACGGAGTGCGCTTCGAACCGGTATAACTTTCGAGGCGCTTTCCGGTCACGGCCCCAGATATCGTCGCAGAGCTTCCCTACCTCCCGGAACGAAGCACCATCGTGCCTGCGTACTGCGCCGCGCCGGAACTGTTGGGATGATTGCTGGATGAGCCGAACCAAGTTCGTCGAAATCGATGATCGCGGATTTTGGGCGGTCGACGATGCGCTGGATGTGTGGCTGGCATATCTGGTCGAGGCGGCCGGAGACGTCGGCCGGGCGGAAGCTTGGCTGAGCGACCTCGTTGAGGATTGGCGCCGTGGCTCGGCACTTGCCGATATAGGGGTGACGATGCGGTTGCCGGTGGTGGCGCATCGCGAGCGGGTGCGCGGGATCGCTCAGCGCGCTCGCCGTGCCGCGCTGGCGGGAGGAAGTGTGCCCGTCGAACGATTGCGGCAGTGGATAATTCTTGCCAATTTGGCAGTCTCGGATGGTTTCTCGCGCACACCCGATGGTGTTGGAGTGGACCGAATCCTCGAGGTGGCCGATGGGTTTATCGGGTTGCTGGATGGAAAGCTGGCTGCTGATCCACCGCATGGCTGGTGGTATCTCGGGACTGGTGCAGGCATGTCGATTATCGAGCGCAGGGATTCGCACTGATCGACTGAGCGCTGGTTGGCCCCACTGCGGCAGCGAATGCTGACCACGTCCGGTATTGCACGCCGTGCGTGCTGAGCGAAGCGGCCACGCCGCAGATCTACGAAACGGCCATCGGCCGGGCGGAAACAGTCGAGTCTGAAATCAGCTGCCGTCCAACACCATTCGCTGACGCGACCTTCGTGCAACCGACCCTCGCCAAGCCTCGGGAAGCTTGCCAAGCTTCGAGGAGGAGGAAAGGAGGCCATCGGTCGGCGACCTCGTAAGTTGGTGTGCCCGGAAGGATTTGAACCTCCGACCTCCTGCTTCGTAGGCAGGCGCTCTCTCCGCTGAGCTACGGGCACGGGGCCCCGGGTGGGGCCGGAAAGCGGGTTCCCTCGGCGAGATTCGAACTCGCACCTCCCGGAATCTAGGTCCGGTGCCTCTACCGATTGGGCTACGAGGGATCGGGTTTCGTATCCGTGAGTGGAGTCGAACCACCGACCTGCACCTTCGGAGGGTGCCGCTCTTCCACTGAGCTACACGGATGTGAAACACGGTGGCAGCAGGAGGATTCCCTTCGGCCGCTCGGGCATGCTGCCGCGCATCGTCGCTATTCAGTTGTCGAGCACGGACGGCGGGACTCCAACCCACAACCGGCGGTTTCGGAGGTCGCTGCTCTTCGGCGTTGAGCTACGTCCGTATGCACGAGAAAGGGGTCACCCCTTGGCGTTTGCCGCGGAGTGACCCCTTTCTCGGGTCTATGAGAAGACACGAATCAGGGGCCGCTCCGGACGGTCAGCCGTCGATAGGCGACCGTCGATAGCACGACATGGGCGCACGACTGCCAGGCACCGCGGCGCGACATCTGTCGCTGCTGGGTCCCGGTCATCGTCTTCGCCTTCCTGGTCGTGTGTTTTGTTGGTACCGACGTTAACATCCGGATTTCGCGATGGGAACCGAATTTTCCACTCAGAAGGTTCGGTTGGACTCCCGTGAGATCTTGAACCCGGCACCGGTGGTGTCGTTCGTGCAGGTCACTCCGCTCTCGGCGGAGTCACAGGTGAACGCTCCCACGGTGAGCATCCCACCGTACGGCAGCACCCGGCCGCCGCCACGGTTGCCGCCGTCGGTCGGCGCGCCGACGAACACGCCCTGGTTCAAGCAGAGCGCTTCGGAGTGCGTGCCGACGGTGAGCGCGCTCGCCTGCGGGTGCTTGCTCCAGCAGTCCTTGAACTGTGCGGGCACTGGGGAAGTCGCTCCCTGGCAACCGGCTTGGGCGTTGTCATCGATCGGCTGATCGAGGATCGCGCAGAGGAACGACCCGCTCGGCGACTGGAAGTAGTACCCCATCGACTGCCGGTACTGCGCCGGATCGACTGGACCGGAGACGGGACCACGCGTCGTGGTGGGCGCGGCCGGGGAGGTCGGCGCCGGGGTCGTGGGCACGACCGGAGAACTGGTCACGGCTGCACTCGGCGGCGCCGAGCTGCGGGTCGTCGGCGCGTCCGAACCCTTGTCGTCATTGCCACACCCGGCCAGCAACGCCAGCGCGACGGCGCAGGGCACCACAGCGATACGAGCTCCTCGGATTTGCATGAGGGGCATTCTGTACCGAGCCCGCGAGCCTTTCGGTCAGGACGCGCCGGGCGGTTTGCGCGCCTGCACCGTGAAGCTGAGCGGCAACCGCTCGGGGTGTTCCGTGAGGTGCCATTCGTCACCCTCGCCGCGCGTCATCTTCCCGGGCAACGCCTCCCACGGCACGCTTCGATGCTCGGTCAGCCCGGTGATCGAGAGGCCGGCGCGCAGCAGCGCGGTCACGATCTCGCCGAACCCGTGGTTCCATTCGTGGGTCGTGGTCTGGACGAACTCGGCGTCGGTCTCGACGTAGGTGCCGCCGTCGGAAAACACCATCGGCTCCGGCGTTTCGAAGTACGGGTAGCCGACAACCAGTCGCTCCGTGTGGGTTTCATCGATCGTGCACAGCATCGGATGGCTGTCCCGGATGAACAGCTGTCCACCCGGTCGTAAGAGCCCGGCGACGGTCCGTGCCCAGCGCTCGATGCTCGGAAGCCAGCACAGCGCACCGATTCCCGTGTACACCAGGTCGAATTGCGCTCCGCCGAGGGCGGATACCGCGTCGTAGACGTTCGATTCGACGAAATCGATACCTGCCCCGGCCTTTTCGGCCAGCAACCGCGCCTGCGCCAGCGACGCGGGGGAGAAGTCGAGCCCGGTCATGGTCGCGCCGAGCCGAGCCAGCGAGAGGGTGTCGGTGCCGATGTGGCATTGCAGGTGCACCCCGCGCAGCCCGTCGATGTCGCCGAGCAGCGGCCGATCGAACCGGACGACCTCGCTGAGAAAGTCCGGTTCGGTGAGGAACCGCTGCACCGCGTAGTCGCGCGATGCGGCGTGCACGGGTGCGCGCTCGTCCCAGTTGGCCCGGTTGAGGCGGAGGTAGTCGTCGGTCACGGACGTCACTCTGGCACGGACGCCGCGGCGCGCGCATGTGAAATTATGGTCAGCAACCACACCGCTAGCCGACTAGAACGGACAAATCGGGCATGATGGACGCCATGACCTTCGCTACCGATCGACGCACCGCATGCAGGTAACCGCTCTCGAATGGGTGATCACCTGCGTGGTGATCCTCGGCTTGTTCGTCTTCGACTTCTTCGCCCATGTGCGCACCCCGCACGAACCGACCTTCCGCGAGTCCGGATTCTGGTCCGCGGTCTACATCGGAATCGCCCTGGCCTTCGGCGGTTTCGTCGCCTGGCGGTGGGGTTCGACATTCGCGGGGGAGTACTACGCGGGCTTCGTCACCGAGAAGGCGCTCTCGGTGGACAACCTGTTCATCTTCCTCATCATCATGTCGACCTTCGCGGTGCCGCGGATGTATCAGCAGAAGGCGCTGCTGATCGGCATCGTGATCGCGCTGGTGATGCGCGGGGTGTTCATCGCCGTCGGCGCGGCCGCGATCAGCGCCTTCAGCTGGGTGTTCTATCTGTTCGGCCTGTTCCTGATCTACACCGCGATCAAGCTGGTCACCGAGAGCGGCCACGAGGCCGAGCACGAGGAGAAGCGCGACAGCCGGGTCGTCGCGCTGGCCAAACGGATACTGCCGACCACCGACAGCTACGACGGCGACAAGCTGGTCACCCGGATCGACGGACGCCGCGTGGTGACCCCGCTGCTGCTGGCGTTGCTGGCGATCGGCTTCGCCGACCTGCTGTTCGCCCTGGACTCGATCCCGGCGATCTACGGTCTGACGAGCGAGCCGTACCTGGTATTCACCGCAAACGCGTTCGCGCTCATGGGTTTACGGCAGTTGTACTTCCTGATCGGTGGACTCCTCGATCGTCTGGTCTATCTGTCCTACGGCCTGTCCGCGATCCTCGCGTTCATCGGCGTGAAGCTGGTGCTGCACGCGTTGCACGAGAACACGCTGCCGTTCATCAACGGCGGCGAACACGTCAGCGTGCCGGAAATCTCCACCGGGGTCTCGCTCAGTGTGATCATCGGCATCCTGGTCGTCGCGACGGTCGCCAGCCTGCTGCGTACCCGCTCCCGCGCTCGATCGGACTGAGCGGGGCGCGAACGCTCAGAACACCCGGTTGCTGTCCGGCGCGATCTCGAACCCGTGCCCGTCTTCATCATTGCTGCAGGTGACGCTGAAAGTGTCGGCGCGGCAGGTGAATCCATGCGCGTGCAGGGTGGATCCGGCGGGCAGCACCGGGCCGGCCGCGAGCTGCGGCCCGGTGTAGAAGCCCTGATTCACGCAGAGGTATCCGGCGTCCGCGCCGACCGCCACGGCCGCGGCCGCCGGATCGGTGCTCCAGCATTTCTGCATGTGCGGCGGCGCGGGACCGGTCGCGCCCTGGCAACCCGCGGTCCGGCGCGGCTGGCCGTTCGGCTGATCGAGGATGCCGCAGGTGATCTGCCGGTCCGCCGTCTGGAAGTAATAGCCGTCGGCGTCGCGGTACAGCACCGGGTCGGCGACGCCGGGCTGGGTCAGCGGGCGGGCCGACGAGGAAGTTGCTGGGTCCGATTTGTCCGGTACGCCCAGGTACGCGTACAACAGGCCAGCGGTGGCAGCCGTCGACGCGAAAACCGCTACGTATGTGCGCATGGCCGCGAGTCTGCCGCTGTGGTAGGGGGTATGTCCGTATCGCGCACGGTGTGTCGCCGGAAGTTAGCTGTCTTCGGCAGGGTACCCGGCCTCGCCGCCTGATTCCCCGCAGGAAGAACCGGCAAAAGGGGAATCAGGACGGGCGAGCGGGTGGCAGGTTCAGGACGCGAAAGCGCCCAGCACCGGCAGCCATTCGACGACGCGCACGCCATCGATCAGCCGCTCCTGGGCGAACGGGTCCACCACGAGCAACGCGTTCAGCGCATCCGCGTCCGCGGCCTGGAACAGCAGCAGCGCGCCGGATCCGTCCGGGTACGGTCCGCTGGTCAGCAGGGCGCCCGCCGCGAGCTGATCGGCGAGCCAGCCGCGGTGCGCCGGGCGATGGGTATCCCGGCCCGGGACCGTGGCCTCGGAGTAGGTGTAGTGAACGGCGAATATCGGCACGAGTGAATCGCTTCCTGTCAGAGAGTGAGCAGCATCCGAGTATTGCCGAGCGTGTTCGGCTTCACGTAGCTCAGGTCGAGGAACTCCGCGACGCCGGTGTCGTAGGACCGGCACATCTCCGCGTACACCTCGGCCGTCACCGGCGTTCCCTCGATCTCGGCGAAACCGTGCCGCGCGAAGAACTCCACCTCGAAGGTCAGCACGAACACCCGCCGCAGTTCCAGCTCGCGGGCCACCGCGATCAGATGCTCCACCACGACCCGGCCGACGCCGCTGCCCTTGACATCCGGATGCACCGCGACCGTGCGCACCTCGCCGAGATCGGCCCACAGCACGTGCAGCGCCCCGCAGCCGACGACCCGGCCGTCCAGCTCGGCCACCCAGAATTCCTGCACTGCCTCATAGAGCGTGACCAGGTTCTTTTCCAGCAGTATCCGGCCGGCGTAGACATCGACGAGGCGTTTGATCTCGGGCACGTCGGAGGTTCGCGCGCGTCGGACGACCAGTGCGGAGCTGTTCGCGCCGAGAGGCACGCCCGGATGTGCGTCGCTGGTCGAACCACCTAGTGGTCCCCGAGAGTTCATGGGGTGCAGAGTAGTCGGGTGGGTTACCGATAGGCTGAACGTGTGCCGCACATCCAGTCGTCCCGCTCACCGCAGTGGGTCAGGCATGACGCGCGCCGGGCCGGCGCTGGTCATCGTCGTGCCGTGTTGAGTCTGGAGTGTCGATGAGCGCCCAGCCGGAAGAGATCGAGCGGCGTTGGACTGGGGCCAGTCCGATCCGATCCGGCATCGTCGCGCCGCATGCCGAACCTGTCGTGCCGCTGATGAATATCGCGAACATCCTGACCATGCTGCGGATCGCGCTGGTCCCGCTGTTCGTGGTCGCGCTGTTCGTCGACGGCGGGCACGACCCGGCCTGGCGGATCATCGCGGCCGCCCTGTTCGGTATCGCCGCGATCACCGATCGTTTCGACGGGCAACTGGCGCGCAAATACGGCCTGGTCACCGACTTCGGCAAGCTCGCCGATCCGATCGCGGACAAGGCGCTGATCGGTTCCGCGGTGATCGGTTTGTCCGTGCTGGGCGATCTGGCCTGGTGGATCACCCTGGTCATCTGCGGTCGCGAGATCGGCGTGACCCTGCTGCGACTGGCCGTGGTGCGCCGCGGCGTGATTCCCGCCGGACGCGGCGGCAAGCTGAAAACCCTGGTGCAGTCCCTCGCCATCGCGGTCCTGCTGCTGCCGTTGGGCGGCTGGCTCGCGAGCGCGGGCATGTGGCTGATGTATGTGGCCGTCGCGCTGACCGTGCTCACCGGCCTCGACTATGTCGGCCAGGCGATGCGGGTGTGGTTCGCGGGCGGGCCGGGCCGAACGCGCGGCGCATGACCGCGACGTCGTCGGTGTCGGCCGATCCGTTGACCGCCGATGCACCGGTCGCCGATCTCGTACACGCGCTGACCGCGGCCGGGCAGACCGTCGCGACCGCCGAATCCCTCACCGCCGGGCTGCTGTCCGCGACCATCGCCGGTGTTCCGGGCGCCAGCGCCGTGCTGCGCGGCGGACTCGTGGTGTACGCCACAGATCTCAAACACAGCCTGGCCGGCGTCAGCTCCGAAGTACTGGAGACGGAAGGTCCGGTCGCCGCCAGCACCGCCGAACAACTGGCAGTCGGCGCGCGAACGAATTGCGGGGCAGACTGGGGAGTGGCACTGACCGGTGTGGCCGGGCCCGACGCGCAGGACGGACATGCGGTCGGCACGGTTTTCCTCGGTCTGGCCGGTCCGGGGCACACCGAGGTGATGCGGTTGAAACTCGTCGGTGACCGTTGGACGATCAGGATCAGTGCGGCGCACACCGCGGTGCGCGAGTTGCTGCGCTGTGTACGACGGCCGGATCAGCGTCCGGCCGGGCAGGACGGGCAAGGTGAGTGATTTGTGCCGGGCGGGAACCAACCGGCCCATGCCCGACGTTGTGCCAGAAAGAACGGCGTGCGTGGCACTCGTGAGTGTCATGCAGGTCCCCTGACAGGGAGCGAAGGAGAACGAGATGACGCTGCTGCGAGAGGCCATCGGGGACAGTCTGCGGCGTGCTCGTCTCGCCCAGAGCCGGACCCTGCGCGAGGTGTCCACCTCGGCGCGCGTGAGCCTGGGCTATCTCTCCGAGGTCGAGCGGGGCCGCAAAGAAGCCTCCAGTGAGTTACTGGCCGCCATTTGCGCGGCCCTCGACGTGCCGCTGTCCCGGGTGCTCTGGGACGTGAGCACGATCATGGCCGGCGCCGACGGGCTGCCCACGCGCACCCCGGCCGACGCCGCGGCCGCGCCGCTGCCGGTCGACGCGGAGCAGACCAGCGCTCCCGCCGAGGCCGCGCCGGCCGCGGACGCACCCGCCGTCGAGCCCGCGCTCGCGCCCGCGAGTGCCAGCCTGTCGGTGGCCGGTGCGGGCGGTCGTCCGCTGCCGCTGGCCATGGACACCCGAATCGTCATTCCCGCACCCAAGGCCGACATGCTGGTCCTGGTGAAGGGCATGTGACACCCAGCGACAGGTGGCCACTGCGGCAACGCTGCGGACCGGCGCCCAAAGCGGATAGATTCTCACTAGGCGTCGGTTGGGCCGGGTATACCCGGCCCAGCGGCCGCATGGTGGAGGATAGGCACATATCGAGTGCGTGACGGTCGCGCACTGGAGCCGCGTCGAGGGCGCGGCACGTCAGATGGAGGCGGGATCAATCGATGGCTAATCCGTTCGTCAAGGCCTGGAAATACCTGATGGCCCTCTTCGATTCGAAGATCGAGGAGCATGCGGATCCGAAGGTCCAGATTCAGCAGGCTATCGAGGAAGCTCAGCGCCAGCATCAGGCCCTCTCGCAGCAGGCCGCATCGGTCATCGGCAACCAGCGTCAGCTGGAGATGAAGCTGAACCGGCAGCTCGACGAGGTCGAGAAGCTCAATGCCAACGCGCGCCAGGCGGTCACGCTCGCCGATCAGGCCGCCAACGCGGGCGACACCGAGAAGGCGATTCAGTACACCAACGCCGCCGAGGCGTTCGCCGCGCAGCTGGTCACCGCCGAGCAGTCGGTCGAGGACCTGAAGGTGCTGCACGACCAGTCGCTGCAGGCGGCCACCCAGGCCAAGAAGGCAGTCGAGCAGAACGCGATGCTGCTGCAGCAGAAGGTCGCCGAGCGCACCAAGCTGCTCAGCCAGCTGGAGCAGGCCAAGATGCAGGAGCAGGTCTCCGCGTCGCTGCAGCAGATGGACTCGACGCTGTCCGCGCCGGGCACCACCCCGAGCCTGGACGCGGTGCGGGAGAAGATCGAGCGCCGCTACGCCAACGCGCTCGGTTCCGCCGAGCTCGCGCAGAACACCGTGCAGGGACGCATGCTGGAGGTGCAGCAGGCCAGCATCCAGATGGCCGGGCACAGCAAGCTCGAGCAGATCCGCGCGTCGATGCGCGGCGACCAGCTGCCCGCGGGTGGCGCGGCGCAGCCCGCCGTCAATCCCGCACCGGCCCAGGCCAATCCGGCGCAGCCGCAGATGAACAAGGGCCAGGCCGCACAGCAGTAACGGTCGGAAGCTCGGCAAGGACTTTGTCGGTGGTGGATGGTTCACTGGCAGACACTGCACGGGTGCCCGGCGGGCCGGCCGTCGGCCGCGCCGGGACCGTGCTGGTCCGATCCGCGCTAGCAGTGGGAGAGATGGCATGACTCGGGATAAGTCGCTTCCGGGCCGCAGGCGCGATGCGGCGATCGTGCGGGCGCAGGCCGCGCTCGCGCCGCAACCGGGAAGCCTGCCCGACAGTTTGCGCGAGGTCGGCGAGCACGCGCTCGTCGCGGTGCGCCGCTGGGCCGATCCGCGCGAGCGAGAACTGCGCCGCCGGCGCCGGGTCCGCCGCCGCAGCTTCCAGCTCGGCACCGCCTCCGGCCTCACCACCGCGGGAGCCGTTGGGCTCGTGGTCATCTCCGCCCCCGCCTGGATCGTGGTGGTGCTCGGCGGCGGCGCGGTCGCGCTGGTCACCGGCACCGCGCTCAGCGCGCGCCGCTACCTGCGGTTGCGCGGCGCGCCACTACCGCAGGCCACGTTCGTTCCGCGCAAGCAGCCACCGATGTGGTCCCGGGCGCGCGGACCCATCGCCCGGCTGGTCCGCGCCGAACGGGCGCTGCACGGCCTCGGCGCACAGATCGCCCGCGGCAACCGCCTGCCCGACGACGAACTCACCGACATGCTCGAAACCGCAGGCTCCGGTTCCGCCGCGCTGCACGCCCTCGCCGCCGACGTCACCGCCATGGAACAGGCCCTCGGCGCCATGGGTCGCGCCAAATCCCCTGCGGCGGACGCCCTCACCGACAATCTCCAGTTCGCCCTCGGCCGCCTCGACACCGGCGTCATCGAATACGAACAGGTGGTCGCCGCCGCGGGCCGCATCCTCGCGGTCCCCGAAAGCGCCGTCCTCCGGCACAATTTCGACGCCATCGTCGCCGATCTCCGGCACGCCGCCGACCGCCTCGACGGCTGGGCGCAAGCCCTCACCGAGGTCGCCGACCAGCAGGTCCCGATCTCCCAGCCAGGACAGTACTGAGCGGTCGCCCGAATACGGTGCGGGCCACCTTCCGTCGACTGCAGCCGGTCGACAGAAGGTGGCCCTTGGCCTGTCCGGCGGGAGGAGGTTGCCGGACAGACGGTCATCGGTCTACGTCCGTCCGCCTAGCGCCGCATCCACATCGGGATCACCGAGTTGACCGAGCCAGGCCAGCAACCCCGGATTCGCAGCAGGATTCGCCGCGACCACAGCACGCAATCCCGGCCACCGCTGGGCGATTTCGCGCAACGCCGCCGGCGAGCTCTGCGGATCCGCGGCCCGCACGGCGTCCGGCCGGACATCGGGTGCGGACGTCGCTGCGCTAGCGGAATGGCTGGTCGGTGAGTTCGGCACAAAGCCGCGTCGCGGGTTCGACTGGGTGGCCGCGAGAATTGCCGGTGGCTTCGCGGAAGTCGTTGTCGCCGAACTACTTACGGTCGCGGCATCGCCGAAGAGCGATGCATCGAGGCATTTTCGGGCCTCATCGACCAAGCGGCGCTCCTTGTGTCCGGCGGGCGCACGCAAGACGCCACCGCCGTGATTGCGCACCCAGATGCCGGTGTGCATCGAAGTCAGCAACAGATACGCCGATATCCCCAACAGCACCAATCCGACGAATCTGCCTGCCACGTCCGGAACCAGCACACCGAACAGTGAAAGCAGCCCGGCCAGCAAGGATCCGGTCCCGAAGAAGAGATGTGGCGTCGATACTGCCGCACCTGTGGCGATCTCGCTGACCTGGGCGAGTGGTGTGGCCTGCTCGAGAAAGCCGCGCGGAATCACCGCGAAGATGGTGTTCGGCCGCCGCACTACCACCCGGCGATCGGTCACCACGAGTGTGATCGTCAGGTGGGTCAGGATCACGTACGGGCTGAACCGAGTCGAGAGTCGCAGTGTTTCGCCGGGCATGAGGGTGATCGGGATGCGGTGATGCATGGCGGGTCCAGACATGCCGTTATGCCCGGTGCCGCAGCTGAGGTGTTGTCGACCGGGCCCGCGTCAGCAGTCGGCGGATCCGGCGCACGAGGACGGCCACCAGTAGCACGAGAAGTGCTGTGGCCGTGAGTTTTACGATATTCGGCGCGGCTGTTCGCCGCACGGACGGATCCGGGAGCGGTGGCGCGGGGTATTCCGGCGTGATGTTCTGCGGGGGTGCGAATGGCGGGCCCAGATACTGTTTCGCCAGGTACCGGGGGACCGGGTCGCTCAGGGGTAGGCACGGCGAATCCCGATGCTGCGATACCGGGTAGTCGGGCGTCGAGGCATCGCTCATGGATTCATCGTCGCTGTTCGGCGGAGTTCGGTGTATCCGCCGAACAGTCGACACGGGTTACCGGCGAATCGCGCGCTACCGGTGCTGATTCAGCGCAGGGTGTCCTTGCGCCGTAGTTCCTCGGCTCGGGCGCGTAGGGCGGCGTTGACCAGTTCGCGGCCTTCGGCCATCAGGTCGAGCACCTCCCAGGAGGCTTTGCGGGCCGCGCCGCCGACGATTCCGGCGATCGCTCCGCCGTGGCGACGAGCCGCCGCGGCCAGTTCTTGTGCGAGTTCGTTTTCCATCAGCCACCGACCGTCACGTGGGATTCAGTGTATGAGTGTGTGCCGAACAACGTGTGTACATAAGCCGACCATCCCTTCCTGACTGCGGCTATCCGGAAAGCTGCGCGCAAGATCAGAGTACAACCGTACACTGACCGACCGCGCGGCCGGGAGACGCAGAACCCAAGCCTTTCGCGAAGCGTAATAGGCGGCGCGGCCGTCCGGAACACCAACTTTCGCGCGGCCGTACTGCTCGCCCGCGACACATCGCCCGGTCCGTGGCCGATTTCACAGACTGGGCGTTTGGTGTAGATCACGCCGGGTAGTTGCCTTCATGTAGCTGATCGGCCCGATTTCATCACTGGGACCGGGAACATTCAGTACAAGGGCAGGAGCAGACCGATGCTTGATATTGCCTACCGAAAATCCGCGATCGACCAGGACACGCAACGTCTGGATATCCGCAGATATCTGGCCTGGGGCGACGTCGACGATCCGGTCCGACGCTCGCGGCAAACGCAGCGAATCGCCGAGGATCTCGACCCGTCCGATCGCCGAGCAAGTGCCTGAATCACTCTCATCGAACGCACGCGGAGGAATCGAATCATGACCGGAATGCTGGAAGAACTCATCGGAAGCGCTGTGTACTCGCCGGAAGGCGACAAGATTGGCAAGGTCAAGCGGATCTACGTCGACAACACCTCCGGCGCCCCGACCTGGGTGTCGGTGACCACCGGAATGTTCAGCGGCGACTCGCTGGTCCCGCTGGCCGGCGCGCAGCTACGCCATGACCCGGAGGCGCTGCAGGTGCGCGTGGAGAAGGAGGAGGTGAAGACCGCGCCGCATCTCGAGCACGACGGTCTGATCAGCCCCGAAGCCGAGCGCGAACTGTTCGACCACTACCACATCGACCCGAACCGGGCCGGCATGGACATGGGCGGCAAGCAGCAGATGCGCGGCGGCCGCCGCCCCGATGAGCAGACTCGTCTCTCTGCTGACCAGGGTCGTCGCGCCGACGACCAGGGCATGGTGCGTTCCGAGGAGCGCCTGGCGGTCAACAAGCAGAACGAGGAGGTCGGCCACGCGCGGCTGCACAAGTACGTGGTGACCGAGGAGCAGACCGTCACCGTGCCGACCACGCACGAGGAGGTCCGGATCGAGCGCGAGCCGATCACCGACCGCGCGCAGATGGGCCGCGCCGACATCGGCGAGCAGGAGGCGGAGGTCACCCTGCACGAGGAGCGGGTGATGGTGCAGAAGGAGACGGTGCCGGTCGAGCGCGTCCGCCTTGCCGTCGACGAGGTCCAGGACGAGCAGACCGTGACCGACACGGTGCGCAAGGAGCGGATCGAAACCGAAGGCGTGGACGGCGATCGGCGCGACCCGCGTCGTCGATGACCGTCGAGTCCTCGATTGATATGACGGGGTGAGGATCAGGGTCGATCTGATCCTCACCCCGATCAGAAGCCCGGCTCGGGCCGTCGGAACCGATGCGCCGAGGTCGCCACGTCGCGGTATCGGATGATCCGCCGAACGGTCGAATGCGCTGGGCTGCTCGGCTTTACCGCCCGCGGAGCCGGATGCAGACCCGGATCGTGCCGCAGGATGCGCACCTCGAGCTCCACGGTCTCCGGCGCGATCACCGCACCGAATTGTGCGGCGAGCGTTGACCGTAAGCCGCGCAGCCGATCGAGCGCATCGACCTGTCTGCCCGCCCGATAGAGAGCCAGCGCATGCAGCCGGGCCAGCGGTTCGTGCAGCGGATGTTCGCCCGCCAAAATACCCATCTCCCTCAGACATTCGAGCCCGGAGCCGAGCCGTAGCGCGGCTTCCAGTCCGGCGACGGTCAATTCGAGCCGCCACGCATCCAGCCGCGCCGCCTCCACCGCCGCATACGGCGCCCACAGCAGATCGGCCAGCGCCGGTCCCCGCCAGAGCCGCCGCGCTTCGTCGGCCGCCGCCCAGGCCTCGGTGTATCGACCGGCCCGCTGCGCGGCATGCATTCGGTCCGCAATCGATTCCGCGGCGAGCAGATCGCCGGCGACCATCGTCGTCCGATACCCCGCCGGAGTGCGCAATACCGTTGCGCCGTAGGGCCCCAACGCCGTTCGCAACCGGGACACCACCACACGCAATCGTTCGACCGGCCGCGACAGCTCGCCGTCACCCCACAGATCGGCCGCCAGCCGCCGATCCGGAACCGGAACTCCGCCCGCGAGCGCGAGCCGAACCAGCACTGCCCGCTCCAGCGGACGGTCCACCCCGATCGTCCGCGTCCCGTCGGTCACCGACACCGGCCCGAGAACGCGCACCTGTGCGTACCCCCGATCAGGGACCGGGGCCGAATAGACAATGCCTTGCGGCACAGTCATTCTCGCTCCTCCTTCCGCTTCGACGGCGCGGGGCCGACGACGGTGACCCCGTAGCGCGCGAATTCCGCCTCCACCTCCACGCTCGACGGACGCCGGGCATCGGCGGGCGGCAGCACCAGCTCGGTGGCCGCGGTACCGAACGCCCGATGCGCCCGCTCCACACCCGCCGGCAGATAGTGGTGCAGCACCCGCGCCGTCGCGGTATGCACCGCGAACCCGTGCGGAATCCCGCGCGGCAGCCACACCGAGCTGCCCGGCCCGGCCTGGACGCGGGCCAGTCCGCGATGCACGGTGAGCTCACCGTCGAGCACGAAGCACAACTCGTCCTCCCGCGAATGCAGATGCACCGGCGGCTCGTCACCCCGCGCCAGCACCACCTCGGCCAGCGCCAGCACCCCGCCCGTGGTCTCGGCGCGCTGATGCCAGATCATCAGGCAGCCGAGCGCCCACTCCGCGATCGGCTGGTGCGGCCCGAGTTCCTGACGCTGTTCCGGCAAGGTGGCACTCCTCGATTCGAATAACCCGCTGTGACCATGCTCGATCCGCGGCGCCCGGAACGGAAACACCGATCGGCTGTCGGATCTACAATCCACAGTTGTGGATGTGGAATTCCGGCACCTGCGTGCGTTCCACGTATTGGCGACCGAGCTGAACTTCACCCGGGCGGCGGCCCGGCTGCACCTGACCCAGCAGGCGTTGAGCAATCAGATCAAGCAGCTCGAAACCCGCATCGGCGCGACGCTTTTCCAGCGCAACAGCCGTCAGGTAACGCTCACCGACGCCGGCCGCACGCTGCTGGCCCGGGTGCCCGACATCCTGGACACCGTCGGCGCGGCGATCGCCGACACCCGCGACACGGAGTCCGGTCAGCGCACCGAGCTGATCGTCGGCATCCGCGGCGTCACCGGGCTGGACCTCACGCCCCGGGTGCTGCGCGCCTTCGCCACCGAGTATCCGCACGTCGCGGTGACCGTCGGGAAGGTCGGCTTCGACGACGCGAGCGCGGGCGTGCTGGTCGGCGCCTCGGATGTCGGGCTGATCTGGCTGCCCGCGCCGGACGGGCTCGACGTGACGCCGCTGCTGGCCGAGGAGCGGATCGCCCTGCTGCCCGCCGATCACCCGTTCGCGGCAGCCACCGCGGTCCCGCCCGCGGAAATGGCTGTGCAGCCGTTCGCGTGGTGGACCGACAACCGCGACCTCGCGGCCCGCGACTTCATGACCCTGGCCGACTATCGCGACGGTCCGGCGACCATCGGCGCCGAGGTGGCCACGCTCGAGGATCTGCTGGCCGCGGTCGGCAGCGGTCAGGCGGTCGCGGTCTCGGTCGCCTCGGTGTCCCGCTTCTTCCCGTGGTCGGGCGTGATCACCCGGCCGCTGCTCGATGTCGCACCCTCGGTGCTGGCCGTCGCCTGCCGCGCGGGGGAGGACCGTCCGCTGGTCGCGGCGTTCATCCGGATCGCGACCAAGGTCGCGGCCGAACTGATCGCCGAGGGCGCCGCGACGGACGTACTCCCCACGACTGGTAGCTAGTCAGGGTTCACCCTGATCTTCCCCGGATATTGTTGCTGACCTGGTGATTTATCGTCGCTCAGCTGTCAGAGTAGAACCTGTCGGATCGTGGGAGACGGTTCGCTCAGACCCTCGGAGGCTGGCACATGTTGTGGAAGATTATCGGTATCGTCGCGGTCGCCTGGATCGCGTTGGCCATCATCGGTGCGCTGATCAAGGGGCTGTTCCCGATCCTGGTGATCAGCGCCATCGTGTTCGGGCTGTACCTGCTGTATAAGGCGGTGTCGGGCTCGGACAACTCGGTCAGCAAGCTGTAGCTTCCGCCTGCGGAGCGGCAGGCGCGCGCCGGGTAGCGCTGCGCGGCCGTGCGGGCGGTTGCCGGACGGATCCAGGTGTGGCCGGGATGCCACCGGGAGGCGCGAGCGAAGTCGCGAGCCGTTCGGTCAGGGGCCGTGCGCTCCCCGATGAGGGGAAGCGTACGGCCCCTTTGCACTGCTACCGGTGCCCTGAACCCGGCCCTCTAGGCTTTTGCCCGAGGACTAGGAAAGGGGTCGGTCAGTGGAGCAGATGCCGGAGGATTGGCAGCGCGGAATCGTGATCGTCGCGCATCCCGACGACATCGAATACGGTGCCGCCGCGGCGGTGGCGCGGTGGACGGGACAGGGCAAGGACATTCGCTACGTCCTGGTCACCAGCGGTGAGGCGGGGATCGCCGGACTGCCGCCCGCGGAATCCGGTCCGGTGCGCCAGGGGGAGGAGATCGCCTCCGCCAAAGCCGTTGGGGTGCAACAGGTCGAGTTCCTCGGATATCCGGATGGCCGGGTCGAGGAGTCGTTGGCGCTGCGCCGCGATTTGGCCGCCGCGATCCGTCGGCATCAACCAGAACTGGTGGTGCTCTTCAACTTCGGTGACACCTGGGGTCCGGGTTTCGCCAACAGCGCCGATCATCGTGCCGTCGGCCGCGCTGCGCTGGACGCCATTTCCGACGCCGGTAACGAGTGGATCTTCCCCGAGCTGACCGACGTGCCATGGTCGCCGCGGTGGGGAGCAGTGGTGGGCCCCACCATGACTCACGCCGTCGACGTCAGCGCGCACATCGACCAGGCAAAGGCTTCCTTGGCTGAACATCGCCGCTATCTCGAGGTGCTCAGCTCGGAACCGGTGGCGGATCAGGTCCGCGCCATCGTGGATCGAGGGACCGGGCCGATCGAAGGCTTCCCCGCCGAGCGCGCCGTCGGGTTCGAGCTGTACTACTTCAGCTGAGCCCACCGAGTCCCGCATCGAGATGCGTTGCCGCTCAGCGAACCAGGACCCGCTGGCCACGATGACGGAAAGTCTGTCGCGATAACGGTGACAGGGAACTGGTGCAAGTGTCCTCTCGCTTGGGTTCAAGGGGTGGATG
>NZ_VXLC01000018.1 GCF_008704205.1 Nocardia colli
TGCATCGACCGCGTGAATCCGCCTCGGGCGATGCCTGCACCAGTTCCCCATGATCTTGATTGAGCGCTCATCGCGCGGCGACACGCCGAATGACGGGGAGCCAGGAGTCGAGGGGGGCGACGGTGAGGCCGACGACTTTGCCCGCGTCGTCGGCGCGGCGCAGGGCAAGGGCGGCTTCGAAGTCCGGGTCGCTGCGGAACTCGGTGACTTCCGCGGCGTTCATCGGGCCGCCCTGCGCGATCAGGGTGCGTTGGCTGGACGGGGACAGGCCCTCGGTGTGCGCCGAATCCGTCGCTGCCAGATAGCGTTTCGCGACGACATGCAGCTCGACCAGGCGGGCAACGCGCGCACCGAGCAGCTCGCGGATCGCGTCCGCGCCGTGCCTGCCGTGACCTGCGTCGTCACCGGGCACGAGCTGGTGGCCGATGTCGTGCACCAGTCCCGCGACCTGCAACTCCTCGTCCTGCGGATACCGCTGCCGCAGCAGTTCCGCGCACTGCCGGTCGTGGTCGAGGATGTCGACCGGATCGCCGCTGCGATCCGGCATGTCCCAGACGTCCTCGCCGTCGGCCAGCAGCACCATCAATTCGTCCACCGTGGACACCCGCACGATCGCTCCCTCTCCGACATCAATTGGTCTAGACCATATCGCGGTGCGCGCCGGAGGTCACGTGAAGTTCAGCTGACGAGCAGGTGAAGACGCGGGACATGGGTGTGACCGAGCCGTCGGGCGGTGTGGCACGCTATGCGGATGCGAGTAGCCGTAGTCGCGGGACCCGATCCGGGACATGCGTTTCCCGCCATCGCGTTGTGCTTGCGTTTCCTGGCCGCCGGTGACGAGCCGGTGCTGTTCACGGCCCCGCGCTGGTTCGAGGCGGCGCGGGACGCGGGCATCGGCGTGCGCCGGCTCAAGGGCCTGGCTCCCCGCCCCGCCGACGACGACACCGACGCCGGCCAGCGCATCCACGAACGCGCCGCGCACATCTCCACCGAGATCATGCCCGACCTCGGCGCCATGCTGCCGGAGCTGGTCGTCTCCGATGTGCTGACCGCGGGCGGCGGCCTGGCCGCGGAACGCCTCGGTGTGCCCTGGGTGGAGCTGTCCCCGCATCCGCTCTATCTACCGTCGAAGGCCTTGCCGCCCATCGGGAGTGGCCTCGCACCCGGTGAAGGGTTGCGCGGCCGGATGCGCGACGGCGTGCTGCGCACCATGACCGCGCGGGACATCCGCAACGGTCTGCGTCAACGCGAACACGCTCGCGAAGGCATCGGCCTGCCCGCCACCGACCCCGGCCCCGCCGCCCGCCTGATCGCCACCCTCCCCGCGCTGGAGGTGCCGCGCCCCGACTGGCCGGACAACGCCCACGTCATCGGCCCCCTCTTCTGGGAACCGACCGACTCGATCCTGGCGCCCCCACCGGGCGACGCCCCCTTGGTGATGGTCGCCCCCTCCACCGCCCACACCGGCGTGACCGGCATGGTCGAAACGGTCCTCGACGCCCTCGCGGGAGCCGATGTCCGCGTGGCCATCTCGACCCTCGACCCGCCGCCCGCCGACCTGCCCCCTTGGGCCACAGCAGGTCTGGGCCGCCAAGACGAGCTCCTCACCCACGCCGCGGTAGTAGTCGGCGGCGGCGGCCACGGCCTGCTCGCCAAGTCCCTCTCCGCCGCGGTCCCGATCGTCACCGTTCCCGGCGGCGGCGACCAATGGGAACTCGCCAATCGGGCCGTCCGCCAAGGCAGCTCACTCCTCGTCCGCCCCTTGACCCCCGCCGCGGTTCGCGCCGCCGTCGTGGAAATCCTTGCCACACCGACCTTCGCTACGGCCGCGAAACAAGCGGCTTCGACCGCCACGGAAGTAGCCGACCCGATCCGGCTCTGCCATCAGGTCCTCGACACGGTCCGGGCGGGTTAGCGCCTTACCCCGTGTGCCGGCCATTACGCCTACGCCGCGCGGGAAACCTCGAGCCGGTGGTGCAACGGGGAAGCCGCGTGGTCGCTGCTCCGCACGGCAACCGTCGGCGAGTAGCGGGGCGGGGTGCGGGTATGTTGGGTGCGGTGCGATTGACGGAGTTCCAGGAGCTGTTGCATACCGAATTCGGGTCGGCACGGGGCGATGCCCTGCTGGCCGATCACGTGATCCCGTCATTGGGGCGGACGGGGTCCGATGCCATCGAAGCGGGGGTCGATCCGCGCGACGTGTGGCGGGCGCTCTGCTCGGAGTTCGACGTGCCGCGGGGACGGTGGTGAGCGTGCCGGGCCAGGCGGTGGATCGGGACGGTCCGCTGTATCGGTTCGACGAGCGGGAGCGGATGATTCCGGTCGACCCGGAACGGCTGGCCGCGCGGCTGGCGAAGGCCGAGCCGGTCGACTTCGCCGGATATCGGCAGACCGGGATCGAGGCGATGCTGCTCGGGCGCTACGACCAGGCCCTCGATCTGCTCGACCGGGCGCTGGAACTCGTGGACACCGAGGAGCGCCGGATCACGGTGTGGATCAACCTCGGCGACGTCTACCGCTATCAGGGCGACGCGTTCACCGCCGAGACGCTGTACCGCCGCGCCGTCGAGCACGCGCGAGTGGCCGCGCCGGACGTGCTGTCGTTCGCCGTGCAACACCTCGGTAAGGCGCTGGCCGAACAGGATCAGCTGACCGAGGCGCACGCGCTGCTGCGCGAGGCTCTCGACTTGCGCACGGCCGAGGGCGATTCCGAGCAGATCGAATCCACCCGGGTCGCGCTGGAGCGGCTGGCCGCGCTGCCGATTCCGTTGCCGCCGAAGGTCGCCGCGCTGCTCGGCACGGAGCCGACCTGGTCGGACGAGCACGAAGGGCAAAGCGGCGGCGTCGCGTTCGTCAACGAGGCGTACTGGGTCAAGCGGGGGCCGAAGGCCGTGGTGGAGCACGAGCGCCTGAACTGGTTGCGCGACCGGGGAATTCGGCTGCCGGAGATCCTCGTGTTCGACGGTGACGTGCTGGTGCTGGCCGATGCGGGCGCGTCGAGCCTGGCCGCACGAGACGACGCGGGATCGGGTGACGCCTCGGTCGGCGCGGTCATGGGTGAGCTGCTGCGCCGGCTGCACGGCATTCCGGTCGCCGAATGCCCGTTCGACGGGCGGCTCGACGTGGTGCTGGCGCAGGCGCGCCGCCAGGTGATCGAGGGGTTGGTCGATCTCGACGACTTCGAGGAAGAGAATCGCGAGATCACCCCGGAAGATGTTCTGGCGCAACTGATTGCCGAGCGTCCGGACCCGGAGGATCTGGTCGTGGCGCACGGCGACTTCACCCCGCCGAACGTGCTCGAAGGCTCGATCCTGCTCGATGTCGGCGCGCTCGGCGTCGCCGACCGCTATCGCGACCTGGCTCTGGCCGTGCGTGACCTGCGCGACGACTTCGGCGAAGCCGAGGTGACCGCCTTCTTCACCGCTTACGGTCTCGCCGAACCGGATCCCCGGCGCCTGGAGTACTACCGCCTGCTCGACGAATTGTTCTGAGGCTCAAGGCTTCTTCGCGTAGTGCCGGGCCGCCTTGGTGCGGTTGCCGCAGGTCGCCATCGAATGCCAGCGCCGGGTGCCGTTTTTCGAGGTGTCGTAGAAGAACAGCACGCAGTCGGGGTGCGCGCACTGGCGGATGCGGTCCGGGGCCTCGGCGAGCAGGTGGAGCAGGTTGTCGGCCGCCAACCAGGCGGGCAGCCAGGTGATGTCGGGGACGTCGATGACGTTCTCGGGGCCGGCGTCGGTGAGGGTGCGCCGGATTCGTCCGTGCTCGAGCACCTCGTTCAGTGCTGAGTGTGTTGCGCTCTGCACCACGTCGTAGATGGCGGTGCGCGCCGTCAGGATCGCGGTGAGGGTCGCTTCGTCGGCGGTCGCACGGTCGGTCAGCCCCGCCGAGGCCAGCCAGATGCCCAGACCTGCCACATCGGTGAGCAGGTCCTGCGGCTGTCCATGCTGGTTCCACCGCGTGTCCAGCAGGTCGAGTGACAGCGGTTCGCCGAGGTGGGGGCGTGGATCGTGCATGACTGAGGGTATCGAGCTCCTTCTGGTGGTCGAGGCAACAGGCGCGTCTCTAACCGTTCAAAGTCAGTTTACAGGTTGACTGCGGGATCGAGTCGCGGTTATCGTCTAACCAGTTAAACCGCTAAAGACGGTTTCGCCTGTCGAGGAGGATCACATGACCACGGTCGCCGCACCCCAGCTCGCCACCGGGCACATCGGCTTGAACGTCTCCGACCTGGAGCGCTCGGTCGATTTCTATAGTCGCGCACTGGGATTCGAGCAGCTCACCGCGAGCACCGACGGCGAGCGGAAATGGGCGTTCCTCGGCGCGGGCGGCAAGCTCTCGCTGACGCTGTGGCAGCAGAGCGCGGGCTCGTTCTCCGTCGAAACGCCGGGCCTGCACCATCTTTCGTTCCAGGTCGACTCCCTCGATCAGGTGCGCGCGGTCGAGGCGGCTCTGCGCGAGCAGTCGGTGCAGATCCTCCACGACGGCGTCGTCGCGCACGGCGAAGGCGCCACGTCCGGCGGCATCTTCTTCACCGACCCCGACGGGATCCGGCTCGAGGTCTACGCGCCGAGCGGCGCCGAGTCCGCACCCGCGCCCAGCGGCGAGGCCCCGACCTGTGGATTCTTCTGAGCCGCAGCGTTGTTGAACGGATCACCTCGCCCGACGGGAGTATTTGCGATGGCGCCCTTTCATTCCGGTGAACTCGCCGTCCAGCAGCGGATGGGGCAGGCCGACATCGCCGACCGGGTCGGCCGGTCGATCCGCGCCGATATCCCGGCCGTCGCCGCGTCTTTCCTGGCCGAGCAGCCGATGGTGGTGATCGCGGCCGCCGACGACGCGGGCCGGCTGTGGGCGAGCGAACTGGTCGGGCCGCCGGGCTTCATGCACGCCGTCGACGCGGACACCATCGCCGTCGACACACAGCCCACGGCGGGAGATCCGTTGCGGGAGGCGCTGACTCATCCGGCCCGGATCGGCATGATCGCGCTGCAACCGCAGCGTCGCCGGCGGATGCGGATCAACGGCGCCGCGACGGCCGCGGGCGGCGGCCTGCGCATCGCCACCGAACAGGTCTACGCGAACTGCCCGAAGTACATCACCCGCAGGCACATCGAGTCCTATCACCCGGACCTCGAGCCGCCGCTGCCGCGACGCAGTACCGAACTCGATGCCCGTCAGCAGGCGGCGATCACCGCGGCCGACGCGTTCTTCGTCGCCACCGCCGACGCCGAGGGCAATGCCGACGCCTCCCATCGCGGCGGTAACCCCGGCTTCCTGCAGGTACTTTCGCCGACCCGCCTGCGCTGGCCCGACTATCGGGGCAACTCGATGTTCATGACCCTCGGGAACATCGAGGTGAACCCGCGCTGTGGCATCCTCGTCCCGGACTGGACCACCGGCGGCACCCTCCAGCTCACCGGAACCGCCGAGTTGACCTGGGCGCCGGAAACTTTCACCACCGGTGCGCAATGCTCGATCGACTTCACCGTCACCGAGGTCGTCGAACGCGCCGGCGCGGGCCCGCTGCGCTGGGGTCCGCCCGAGCTTTCCCCCGTCAACCCCTGAGTCACCAGAGAAAAGGAGTCGTCCGTGCGACCCCCAGTGCCACCGTTCGATCTCGAATCCGCCAAAGTCAAGGTGCTCGCCGCCGAAAACGCCTGGAACACCCGCGATCCGGAGAAGGTCGCCGCCGCCTACACCGAGGACTCGGTGTGGCGTAACCGCGACGAGTTCTTCACCGGCCGCGCCGCCATCATCGAATTCCTCACCCGCAAATGGGCTTCGGAGAACGGCTACGCCCTCCGCAAGGACCTCTGGGCCTTCGAGGGCAACCGCATCGCCGTGCGCTTCCAATACGAATGGCACGACGAATCCGGCCAATGGTGGCGCAGCTACGGCAACGAACAATGGGAATTCGCCCCCGACGGCCTGATGTCGCGCCGCGAAGCCAGCATCAACGACGTCCGCATCCCCGAATCCGCCCGCCGCATCCACGCCCCCCGCGAACCAGGCGACGATTCGGTCCTGCCCCAGCAGTAGCCACTCTCCGGACTTGCGCTGCGAACGGGACATGACGGCGGCAGAGTGCGGCGTGGAGCCGGATGGTGTGCTGGCCGCGCATCAATTGTTATGGCGCGCAGGATATTGCTAGCGAATACGTGCGCGTGGGGAGAATTGATGCGCGGCGTCAGGTGGAGCGCGGTGGGGGGTCAGGCTGTGGCGACTTTCTGTTGGGTGTTGTCCGGTGCTGCGGCGGGGCGCTGGTGGTGGAGCAGGGCGTAGGCGGTCACGCCGAAGACGATGCCGACAGCTGCGGCGACCGTGAAGGCGGCGTCGAGGCCGGTGACGAAGTGCGGCAGCGTCATCGGCTGGTCGGCGTCCGATACACCGCGAAACACCGTGCCCAGCACCGCGACTCCGAGGGCGAGACCGAGCTGCCGGGCCGTATTCACCGCGCCCGCCGCCGTGCCACCCTGCTGCGGCGGCACCGCCGCCATGCCCACCGACACCAGCGCGGGCGCGTTGATCCCGATCCCCGCACCGATCACCACGAACCCGGGAACGATTGCCGCCCAAGATGATCCGGCATCGACCACGGTCAGCAGCCCCGTGCCGATACCGACCACCACCAGCCCCGCGCCGATGGTCCACTTCGGCGCGACGTCATGCATCAGCCGGCCGAACACCCCGGCGACCAGGAACGCCGTCGCGGCCATCGGCAGCAGGGCCAGGCCTGCGTGCAGCGGAGTCATCCGCAACTGCTGCTGCAACCACAGTGAAACCAGGGGAGTGCAGGCGAAAGCCGCGAACGTCTGCCCGCTTGCCCCGAGCAGCGTCGCGCCGAAGTCGCGATTGCGCAGTAGCGCCAGCGGGAACATCGGTGCGGCGCTGCGAGTTTCGACGATGGCGAAGATCGCTACCGCGGCGGCGCCCACTACCAGCGCGGTCACCGCCCGGCCGTCCGACCAGCCATGCTCACCGCCACGAATGACGCCGTAGGTGAGCGCGGTCGCCGCGGTGGCGAAGGCGAGCATGCCGGGCACGTCGACGGCCTTGTCCGCCCGCCGCACCGACGCCGGAAACACGCTGACGGTCAACGCGATTGCCAGCACCGCGATCGGCAGATTGACGAGGAAGATCCACCGCCAGGACAACGCCTCGGTCAGCACGCCACCCAGCACCACCCCGATGCCGGCCGCCGCACCGGACACCGCGCCCCAGACGCCGAACGCGATGCCGCGGTCGCGCCCGGTGTAGGTCGAATGCAGCAGCGACAGCGTGGTCGCGAACATGGCCGCGCCGCCGATGCCCTGAACTACCCGCGCCGCAATGAGATTCGACGAGGTGTCGGCAATCCCGCAACCGAGCGAAGCGAGCGCGAACAAGACCAGACCGGCAAGGTAGGCGCGTTTCGCGCCGACCCGATCGGCAAGCGAACCGAGCACGAGCAGCAGCGCTGCCAAAGCCAGCGCGTACCCGTCCACCACCCATTGCAGGCTGGACAACCCGGCATGCAGATCGGCCGCGATGTCAGGCAACGCGACATTCACGATGGTGACGTCGATGAGCAGCATCAGCGTGCCGAGACACGCAGCGAACAGGGGGAGCCATTTCTTCACGGGTGCCTCCACGGCGGAATCGAACGATATCGACGCCAAGCGTGCGGCAATCGAACGTATCGCCCTAGTCGGATGGGCTCTCGCGTTAGATTCCTCCTATGCAGCACGATGATGCTCCGGAATCCTCCGCGCTGGACGTTCTCGATCGGCAGATCCTGCACGCGCTGGTGCACGACGCCCGGATCCCGTTCGCCAAGCTCGGCGCCGTCCTCGACGTCTCCGAGCAGACCGTCGCGCGCCGCTACCGTTCGCTGCGCGAGCGCGGCATCACGCACGTCTCCGGGCAGGTGAACGCGGTCCCGCTCGGGCACGCGCGCTGGGTGCTGCGCATCAAATCGACCCCGGACAAGGCGCTGGGATTGGCCGAATCACTGGCCAGATTCCCGGATTTGAGCTGGGTCACGCTGCTGTCCACCGGCTCCGAGGTGACCTGCGTGAGCCGGCCACGCTCCCTCGAACGTCGTGACGCATTGCTGCTGCACACCTTGCCGCGGGCCAGTCAGGTGCGCGAGGTGACCGCGCACGAGGTGATGCACCGCTTCGAAGCCGACGAGGAATGGCCGCGCTTCAGCCACCTGTTCACCGAAGAACAGCTGCGTGAGCTGGGGCCGCAGCGTTCCCGGCAGGCGGGCGCCGGACCTGATATCCCACCGGATCTGACGCCCGAGGACGAGAAGATGCTCGCGCTGCTCGGTCGCGACGGCCGCGCGCCGTACGCCCAGATCGCGGCCGAAACCGGTTGGACCGCACCGCGAGCCGCGCGCCGAATGGCCGAGCTGGTCCAGTCCGGCGTGCTGTATTTCGACCTCGACTTCGCGATCGAACGCATGGGCTACGGCGTGCGCGGGGCGCTGTGGCTACGGGTCCGCCCGGCCGATCTGGACGCGGTGGGCCGGGCGATGGTGAACCACCCGGAGATCGTGTTCGCGGCCGCGACCACCGGCCCGACCAACCTGATGGCATCGATCGTCTGCCGCGACACGCCCCACCTCTATCGCTACATCACCGAGCGCCTGGGCCCGCTGGACGGCATCACCGATTTCGAGGTCACCCCCTCGTTGCGCGTGCTCAAGCAGGCGCAGACGCTGCTGCACAGCGACCGGGTATCGCTGGTGCGTTGACCCAGGTCGAATACGGATTTCGGGCGCACCCGGATAACGTGCCGGACACCCGGCTAACCTGACCTGCGGCTCACCGCCGGCTGCCGAAGGCGCTGAGCTGCGCACACCAGTCCGGCCGGAAACTCGGAGCGGCAGAACCGGCCGCGTCGCTTGACTCGAACACGTGTTCGTCTAATCTTGCCGTCAGAACTTGTCGGTGCCGCCCTCTAATGTTGGCGCCAACCACAGCAGAGACTTACCCGTCGAAAAGGGGATCAAGACATGGCACCACAGGCGTACGACCGCGACAAGGCTCTCGAACTCGCACTCGCTCAGGTCGAGAAGAACTTCGGCAAGGGCGCGGTCATGCGTCTCGGTGAGGAAGTACGTCAGCCCCTCGCGGTGATCCCGACCGGCTCCATCTCGCTGGACGTGGCGCTCGGCATCGGCGGCCTGCCGCGCGGCCGCATCGTCGAGGTCTACGGCCCGGAATCCTCGGGTAAGACCACGGTCGCGCTGCACGCGGTGGCCAATGCCCAGGCGGCAGGCGGCGTCGCCGCGTTCATCGACGCCGAGCACGCGCTCGACCCGGATTACGCGAAGAAGCTGGGCGTCGACACCGACGCGCTGCTCGTCTCGCAGCCCGACACCGGTGAGCAGGCGCTCGAAATCGCCGACATGCTGGTGCGTTCCGGCGCCATCGACATCATCGTCATCGACTCGGTGGCCGCGCTGGTGCCGCGCGCCGAGATCGAGGGTGAGATGGGTGACAGCCACGTCGGCCTGCAGGCTCGCCTGATGAGCCAGGCGCTGCGCAAGATGACCGGTGCGTTGAGCAACTCCAACACCACCGCCATCTTCATCAACCAGCTGCGCGAGAAGATCGGCGTGATGTTCGGTTCCCCCGAAACCACCACGGGCGGTAAGGCGTTGAAGTTCTACGCCTCGGTCCGCCTCGACGTGCGCCGCATCGAAACCCTTAAGGACGGCACCGACGCGGTCGGCAACCGTACCCGGGTGAAGGTGGTCAAGAACAAGGTCAGCCCGCCGTTCAAGCAGGCCGAGTTCGACATCCTCTACGGCCACGGCATCTCCAAGGAGGGCTCGCTCATCGACATGGGTGTCGAGCACGGCTTCGTGCGCAAGTCCGGCTCCTGGTACACCTACGAGGGCGACCAGCTGGGCCAGGGCAAGGAGAACGCCCGCAAGTTCCTGCTGGAGAACACCGACATCCGCGACGAGATCGAGAAGAAGATCAAGGAGAAGCTCGGCATCGGCGCCGACGTGACCGCGGACGCGGGCACCGAGGTCCCCGCCGATTTCTGATCCGATGAACGGCCGACGCTCGCCCCAGCCGCGCCGGACCGCGCCCGATGAGTCGCGGTCCGAGCCGGTGCAGGAGATGCGCCGTCGGCTTCATGAACTCCTGTCCGCCTCTGGTGCCTCCACCGATCCACTCGGATCTTGGCCCGGCGAACAGGACCCCGGACGAGTCCGGTCGGCCGAAGGTGGTTCGGCCGAATCGGACACGTTGGGAACTCGGTCGAGCGCGTCCGATCCGCAGCGGGCGCGTTCGGCTGGGTCCGGCCGCGGACGACGAAAGTCGTCCCGGCGCACAGACTCCCAGTCGGCTGATTCCGAACATGCCGAAGGCCGATGGGCGGATCCGGTGGCGGCCGGATCCGAGCGGGGTGGCCGCTCTCCGGAGCTCACCCCGCCAGGCGGGACGGTCGAGCAGGCGAAGGAGGCATGTCTTCGCCTGCTCGCCGTCCGCGCCCGCAGCCGGGCCGAACTCGCCCAGCGCTTGGCGACCAAGGGCTACAGCGTCGAGATCACCGACCGCGCCCTCGACCGGCTCACCGAGGTCGGCCTGATCAACGACGCGGCCTTCGCCGAAGAGTGGGTACACGCCCGGCACACCTTCTCCGGCAAGGGCAAACAGGCACTCGCCCAGGAACTTCGCCGCAAGGGCGTCGCCCAATCCGACGCCGAGGCCGCCCTCGACGCGATCAGCTCCGACGACGAGGAAGACCGCGCCCGCGAACTCGTCCGCCGCAAACTCCGCAGCATCCCGTCCGGACTCGACCGCGAGAAGACGATCCGCCGACTGGTCGGCATGCTCGCCCGCCGCGGATACAACCAGTCGACGGCCTTCACCGTGGTCAAAACCGAACTGGCTCGAGCGGAGTTCGACACGTCAGATCTGGAACAGGATTAGGCACCGTTTCGAACGAGGCGTTCTCCGGCTGGTCGACGCCTCACCGAGGTCGTGTTCACCCCTACCAGTGGGAGCGATGCCATGAGCAAGTTCTTTGCCATCCCGCGAGTCGATACCTATTTCGTTCTGATGACCACCGTCATCACCGTCTTGGGCATCAATCCCCTGATCGACGTATTCCGCGGCACCGCATCGCCCCTCGATTGGATCCTGGTGATCCTGGTGGTCATCAACTGGATTGTCGCCGCGATCGCGCTGACCAGGTGGTACCACCACCGGAGCAACCAATGACGACCCGGTCAGGATTCCCTGCATTCCTGTTGCACCCCGGCGATGATCGATGAACTGCCCGCCGCCGCGCCGCACATCGTCGAAGTCGCGACTGGATACCGATCACCGGCAGGGTCGTCCCGTCGGCCAGCTCCAGCCCGCTTGACATCAGTCCAGGCGTTCGAGCCCGTCCGGGCGCTGCTCGCTGCCCGTTTCGTCGAGGGGCCTTGCCTCTTCCGTGGTCCCGGGCGCAGGCCACCGGTCCACTGGCAGAACCCAGCGCGCGTAGGTGTTCTCCGGATTTACCGTGATCACGTCGCACACCCGCACCACCCGGTCCAGCTCGTCGGCGAGATGCGCGAGATTCGGCATGACGACGGCGTCCGCCCCCACCCGCTCGATCGCGTTCAGCAGCTGCCGCACCGGCTGCTCGGTCTGCGCGCCGAACACCACGATCTTGGTCAGCTCATACCCGAGTCTCTTTGCCACACTGCGAATCTGCGTCTCGTCCCAGACCTGCGACACCCCCGACACATCGCGGCGCAGGTACCCGATCGCCGTAGGCCGTCCCCACATCCCCAGTTGCCCTCTCCTTGGTTACCGTCTGGCGTGCAACCTCCGAGATTAGAAGTGGCCGGCACCGAATGGACAGCATGTTGCGAAAAGTTGCGGACATTGGCGGGGCGGGTTCCTGGCTGGAACCTTCCCGGATTTCCCTGCACCACATGCTTATTCGATCACTTGACCAGCAAACCGGCCCTTGACCGGTGGTCCGGCAGGGCGAGACAATCGACGGGCTCGGGGCAACAGTTCGCAACATCCCAGGACAAGGGGTCAACGATGCGTCTGACTTTTATCGGCGAAGATCCGGGCTCGAATCCGAACGGTTCGCCCACGGTGTATCGCACCGACCGAGATTCGTGGATCGTCCAGGGATGGGTAGTCACCGACCCCGAAGCACTTGCCCACATGAACATTCCGCAGGGCGAAACCTGTGTGGAGATCCCGGACCGAATGATTCAGTTCTTCAGGAAGGGAGACCGTGGCATCGATAGCCTATGAAGAGTTCGAGCGATTACTGGGCGAGTTCGTGGTGGAGTCAGTGCATCTGGAGACTCGGGACACCTACAGCACGGCGGTCGAGCTGCCGCATATCGCGCAGTGGACGGCCGGCGAGCCCGACGACCTGGTCTGGTTGCAAGACTGGTGCGCAACGGTTCGCGACCACGTGTCGGCGGGCCGATCGGTGCGCCGGGCCAGAATTGTGTCCGAACCGCTGAGCGACTATCAGCGTTGGTCGCACAGCATCGCCGCGCCGATGGTCGAGGCCGGCGAGGATATCCGCTGGGTGCCCCGGCGCCGGACGTCCTCGGTCGCCATACCCGGCAACGATTTCTACCTGCTGGACAACCGGCTCGTGATCTTCCTCCACTACGCGGGCAGCGGCGTGGCCACCGACCAGGTCACCTCCCTCGACCCGCACGATATTCAGCTGTGCCGCACCGCCTTCGAGGCCGTGTGGCCGCTGTCCATACCGCACCGTGACTACCGGCCCAGCTAGTTCCGCGCAGGAGGCCCGACGGGCCCTCGGTAACCGGCTGCGGGACATTCGCAAAGCCGCCGGTATCACCATCCGTCAGCTCGGCGCGGAGACCGGCCAGCATTTCACTCGAGTGTCCAAGATCGAGAACGGCGTGCAGTTCCCGACCGATCGTGACATCAGCGCCTGGTGCCGGGTCTGCGCCGCCGTCGATCAGGAGCTCGACCTGGTGGCGACGTTGCGCGCGGTCGATTCGGCCTACCTCGAATACCGGCGGCAGAGCCGGGCCGGCATGAAGCGCGTGCTCGGCGCGCACACGCCCGAGCGATATCAGGCGACGAAGGTGTTCCGCATCTACGAGCACAACGTAATCCCCGGTCTGTTCCAGACGGCGGAGTACACGGCGGCCATGCTGTCGTTCTGGATCCGCTTCCTCGAGACACCCAACGATCTCGAGGAAGCTGTCGCCGTCCGCATGGATCGGCAGCGCGTGCTGCATCGCGGCGGCAAACGGTTCGTCGCAGTGCTGGAGGAGCAGGCGCTGCGCACCTGGTTCGGCACGGCGGAAGTCCAAGCGGGACAACTGGGCCGGCTGCTGGAGTTGATGTCGATGCCGAACATCTCGCTCGGCATCATTCCGCTCATGACCGAGCGCGAGGCGGTCGGTTCCACCGGATTCTGGATCTTCGACGACGCGATGGTCGCGCTCGAGACGCCGACCGCGGGTATTCAGGTCACCCAGCCGGCCGAGTGCGCGTTGTATGCCCGGATGTTCGAGGTGCTCAAGGGTGCGGCCGTCTATGGCCGGGAGGCCCGGGGTTTGATCTTGCAGGTGCTGAGCGAACTGGACGGATAGGGCCGCGAGATCTCACAACCCCGGAATGGTGACGAAGACCGCGCCCGCGCTGTCCTGCCGGAAGTAGATGTCGCCCGGGGGATTTCGATAAGACGGGATGCCGGAGTCGGGGAGCCAGGTGTAGTCGACCAGCTGGAGTGACAGGGGTCCGGCCGGCGCGACCAGTTGGACGTCGATTCCGTCGGGTGCGGGGGCATAGAACTGGAAACCCGTTTTCGGCACCGGGGTCAGGTCGCGACCGGCTACTCGCAGGGCGGTCGGTGCCGTCTCGTAGCGCAGAGCGATGCTCGTGGCGGCGCGCGTGGTGCGCAGACGCAGATGTACCGTGCGTTGTCCGGATTCGGTTGTGTCGGACAGTATTTCGGCAGTCGGCGGCGAGAGTTTCGCGGCCGTCGCGGGTCCGCTGGCGGTGGTGGTCGGCCAGAGCTGAGCGAACGGCCGGCTCGGCGCGCCCTCGCCGACGAAGTTGCGGGTCCACCGATCGGGGGAGTCCCGTGACAGCCACAGGGCCTCGTTGCGGTCGGCGTCGAGTGCGTACACGAGCTGCGATGTGAGCGGATGCTGATCGTCGAAACGGTCCACCGCCAGCCCGGCGGCGGCCAGCGCGACGGCGACGACGAACGCGGTCGACGGAATCGCCCAGCCGCGCCGATCCGGCCACGCCTGGGTCAGGGTCAGCAGGAGGAGCCCGCCGAGCAGCACCACTGCGGGCGCGACCAGGAACGGGGCGGTGGTGATGCCGGTCTGCAACGCCGGCCACGTTGCGCTGCCGAGGAATACCGCCGCCGGTATCAGGAAGACGGTCAGCACCGGCAGCCGCCAGCGCTCGGGCACCGCGAAGGTGGCAGCCACTCCGACCGTCGCGCCCAAGGTGGGCACGACCAGCACATGCGCGGTGGCCGGCGCGACGATCGCGAGGATTCCGCCCAGAACCGCCAGGCAGCACAGCAGTCCGGCCATGGCGGCGGTGGCGCCGAAGAGTCGCCGCGCGATTGCGTACCAGGCGAGGAGTACCGCGGCGGACAGCACGAGGATCGATACATAGTAGAACTCGGGCCGATAGGGATCGACGAACAGCGGCCGATATTCCGGCCGGATCAGCTTCACCACTTCCCACAGCCCGTACACCGCACCTGTCGCCAGCGGCGCGGGGACCAAAGCTGTTGCGGCGGAACCGAATATCTTTCGCAGACTCGTCTCGCCGGCGCGTCGAAGGTGCCGGCTGAGCCATCCGACGGCTAAGACGGTGACCGCTGCGAGCGCCATGATCACCCAGAATGGCAGCACGACGAGCATTCCGAACGGCAGCTGGAAAAACGAACGATCGGCGTCGTCCTTCGTCCTGAGATCCTTACCGCCGAACTCCTTGACCAGCGCGAGACTGTTGTCGCCCATCTGCTGCACTGTCGCCAGATCCACGTGTGCCGGGTCGTCGAAGATGTTGTGGTAGTAGGCGCTACGACCGGCGTAGGCCCAGTCGAGCACCCGCAGCCCGCCCGGCTCGAACGACGCGAAGTCGGTATTGCTCCCCGTCTGCGCGCCCGCCAGCGTCGTGGTCAACGAGTCCGTATTCGGATACGGCGCGACCTTTTCGACGGCATCGACCAGCGCGCCGTCGGGATGAGTGGTCCGCCACAACAACACCGGCCCGCCCGCCCCACGCGCCTCGTGGTTGACGACCACCCCGTTGTCCCGGCCGTCCTTGCCTGACGCGACAAACGCCTCCGCCCCGAGCAGCCCCGTCTCCTCCGCATCGGTCAGCAGCACCACCACGTCATTGCGCAACGTGCTGCCGCCGGCCCGCAGCGCCCGCACCGCCTCCAGCACCGCCGCCACCCCGACCCCGTCGTCATTCGCGCCGGGCCCCGAAGCGACGGAATCATAATGCGCCGTCAGAAAAACCGTTCCCGTCGAATCCGTCCCCGGCATCCGGGCAACGATGTTCGCCACCCGCGCCATCCCCACCACATCCCGCCGCAGCGACCCCGGATACCGCCCGACCCCATCCTGAATCTCGGTATCCAACCCGAGCCCCCGCAACGCACCGACCAAAACATCCCGAACCCGATCATGCTCCACGGTCCCCACCGGATGCGGCCGCTGCGCAATCTCCCGCACCACCCGAAACGCCCGCTCAGCACTGAAAACATCCTGAGCCACCGACTCCCCCCGATACCCATGCGGCTGCTGCTCCCACACCGTCCCCACCACAACACCAAGCAGCACCACAAACGCCAGGACCCCGGAAACCGCTCGCCCAACCCGCACCCCCGCGATGGTAGCCGCCCCCTCCGACACCCCACCCGCCCCCAATCCCACCGCCCCTCGTCAGAGGGCCCGGCGCCACAGGTGCACGCCTACCCGACCAAACATCGCCGTAGTCTCCGCAACCCAAAACGCGGTGCGCTGGAGCGAGTTACCGCATCCAATGACCGCAGCATCCGCCCTGGCGGTTCCCGGTCGGATGCCTCCGGCGACCGCATGGCGTAACGGACGTTTGTCAGGAGTCCCTGGTCTGTATTCCAGCCTTGGACTCGATGGTGAATTCGGGGCAGATCACCAGAGATTGGCCGTCCCGTACCCAGTTCGGCGCAGTGCGCGGGATTATCTGTGTGCCGTCGAAGCTCATGCAATCCACGGTCGCGCGATAGCTCCCGCCGTTCGGGCTTGTGCAAAAGGCGATGGCACCTCGCCCGACCAATTTAGATGTGCAATTTGCCGGGGCGTCCGCAGTGGCAGCTGCTGAGCCCAGAATTTGCGCGACCGAAGTGACGGCGAAGAGGCCGGCAATGGCGATGTATTTGATTCGCATGTGTTATCCCCCTTAGTTCTTCGTGTCGAGGCCGCTCGAGGACACGTACTGTGCGCCTTGGCAGAATGCCCTCGATACGGTGGTCGCGTTTTCCCACTTCCCGTATTGAAACGACCGTTCGCCCGTGCCGGCGTCTTCGCACACCGCTACCGCGCGGTGCTGTCCCGAGCCGGAACTACATACCGTGGTCACCGAGATCTTCCTGAAATCGATTGTGTCGTTGCAGTTTTCCGGTCTTGCGGAGGCGACCCCGGTGCTGAGCGCTGCCACCAGTGCCCCCATGCAGGCAACTGTCAAGGCGCCTGATGTCACTCTTGTGGTCACGGACGGTTGTTTGCGAACTGAACTGGTATACCGCATAGTTCTACCTTCGATGGATGATCGCATTTGGCAACGAACATGACTTGGACAGCCCCCGCCTGTCCGCGCCCCCCTCTGATTTCTTCTTCCAGAGGTTTTGACGCACCAGAGCTGCGATCGGTTCCATCGGATTTTGCAGGGTTCCAAAACGCCTAATCGGGCACTCCGACCTGCAACGACCCACGCCATCAAACGCGAACGGCGGTGCGCTGGAGCGGATCACCGCGTCCAAGGCACCGCCGCATCGCGTCGGGGTCGAGCTGTTACTTCTTGGTGAGGTCCATTCCGGGTGCGGCATCGGTGAGTACCGATTCCGCCCCGAGTACGGCGCCGCCACCCTTGCCCTTCTTGCGTGCGCGCAGTCGCCGCTCCAGTCGCGTAGCGACCTGGGTCAGGGCGCTGTTGAGCACGACCATGACGACGGCGATCACCATGAGGCTGGGGATCGTGTTCTGTTCGGCCGAGCCGAGCTGCTGGCTGGAGCGAACGATCTCGACGTAGGTGATCTGGTAGCCGAGCGCCGAATCCTTCAGCGCGACAACCATTTGGGAGATCAACGCGGGCAGCATGGCGGTGATCGCCTGCGGCAGCAGGATCAGCCGCATCAGCTGGTTCTTGCGCATACCCAAGGCCACCGCGGCCTCGGTCTGCCCCTTCGGCAGCGAACGAATGCCCGCTCGCACGATCTCCGCGACGACCGAACCGTTGTAGATGGTCAGCGCGATCACCACGGCGGCCAGCGCCAGATCATCGGATTTGAACACCTGATACTTCGCGAACGTGAAGAACAGGAAGATCATCAGGATCAGCACCGGAATGGCTCGCGCCACTTCGACGATCGTGCCCGCGACCAATCGCACCAGGCGATGTTCGGACAATCGCAGAATGCCGAAGATCATGCCGATCACGAGCGCGAACACGATCGACAGCAGCGCCGCGACGACGGTGCCCTTCAGGCCGGGCAGCAGATACGTCTGCCAGACCTGCAGGTCGAGGAACGGCTTCCACTTCTCGGCGGTGAACTGTCCCTTGTCGGCGAAGCCGCTGTAGAGCACCCAGAGGAAGGATGCGACGACGACAACAACGACGACCGAATAGATATGGTGCCGAAGGCGTCCGCGGGGGCCTGGTGCGTCGAACAGCACCGAAGGCGCAGCAGTCATCGTGCGACCTCGAATCGTTTGGCGAGCCAGCCGAAGAGCAGGCCGGTCGGCAGAGTCAGGATGACGAACCCGAGGGCGAAGATGGCGCCGACGGAGATGACGTCTGCGGCGTTCTCGTTGATGTCGGCCATCAAGAACGCGGCCTCGACCACGCCGATCGCGGAGGCGATCGTGGTGTTCTTGGTCAACGCGATGAGCACGCTGCCGAGCGGGGCGATGACTGCCCGGAACGCCTGCGGCAGCACGATGAGCCGCAGATTCTGGCCGAAGGTCAGGCCGAGCGAGCGACCCGCCTCGGACTGGCCCATGGCGACGGTGTTGATGCCGGAGCGCAGGGATTCACAGACGAACGCCGCGGTGTAGATGCTGAGACCGACGATGGCGTAGCGGAAGTTGTTCTGCGCGACCGAATCCGGTCCCTCGCCGGCGAGCTTCCAGCCCATCGTGGTGTAGAGGCCCAGCGACATGAAGACGATGATCAGCGTGAGCGGGGTGTTGCGGAAAATGGTGACGTAGGCGGTGCCTACCGCGCGGGCGATCGGTACGGGGGACACACGCAGCGCGGCGACTAAAGTGCCCAGGATCAGCGCGCCGACCGCCGAAAGGACGGTCAGTTTGATGGTCACCCAGAAGGCGTCGAGGATTTGATCGTCATACCTCGAGATCAGGTCGAACACGGCGTACGTGTCCCTCCCATCGGGTCTCGATTGTCAGGGGGAGTGCGGCGGGTGGCCCGGCCCGGTGAGATCGGGCCACCCGTGCGGGGTAGAACTCAGTACCGGTCGACCTTCGGCGGGGCCGGCGCCTGGTATCCGGATCCGCCGACGCTCGCGTCGAACGCCTTCTTCCAGGAACCGTCGGCGAACATCGCCTCGATCGCGTCGTTGACCTTGTCGCGGAGCTCCTTGTCGCCCTTCTTCAGGCCGATGCCGTAGTTCTCCGTGGTGAACGGCTTGCCGACGACCTTGAACGCACCGGTGCTCTGCGCCGCGTAGCCGGCCAGGATGATGTCATCGGTGGTCACCGCGTCCCACGAGCCGGCGCGCAGGCCCTCGAGGCACAGCGAGTAGGTGTCGTTGGCCTGCAGCTGGGTGTCCTTGAAGTTCTTGTCGATGTTCTGCGCGGGCGTGGAGCCCTTCACCGAGCAGACCTTCTTGCCCTTCAGCGACTCCGGGCTGCCGATGTCGGTGTTGTCCGCACGCACCAGGAACGACTGTCCCGCAACGTAGTACGGGCCGGCGAAGTCGACCTTCTGCTTGCGGGCGTCGTTGATCGAGTAGCTGGCCACGACGTAGTCGACCTGACCGTTCTCGATCAGCGTCTCGCGCTGGGCGGACGGCGACTCCTTGAAGGTGATGCCTTCCGGCTTCACGCCGAGCTTGCCGGCCACGTACTTGGCGACCTCGACGTCGAAGCCGCTGTAGGACCCGTCCTTGTTGCGCAGCCCGAGGCCGGGCTGGTCGAACTTGATGCCGATGGTGAGCTTGCCGTCCTTGGCGTGATCCAGGGCGGACTTGCTGTCACCGCCGCCACACGCGGTGGCGGTCGCGGCGACGACGGTCAGCGCGATCGCGCCGACTCCGAGTCGCAGGGCACGGTTGATCCTCATCGAGTTTCCTTCTCCCTCTCATGGGTTTGCTGGCCGTGGTCTTGGAACAAGGCCGTCCAAATGTTCGGCACGGGCGCAGCGGGTCGATCTCTATGTTTCAGTGGCTCAATATCTTGCCGAGGAAGTCCTTGGCACGATCGGACTTCGGCGCGGTGAAGAAGACCTCTGGTTCGGCGTCCTCCACCACCTGGCCGTCGGCCATGAACAGGACCCGGTTGCCCGCGCGACGGGCGAAGCCCATCTCGTGGGTGACCACCAGCATGGTCATCCCGTCCTTGGCCAGCGAGACCATCACGTCGAGCACTTCCTGGACCATTTCCGGGTCCAGTGCCGAGGTCGGCTCGTCGAACAGCATCACCTTGGGGTTCATCGCCAGTGCGCGGGCGATGGCGACGCGCTGCTGCTGGCCACCGGAGAGCTGGGCCGGGTACTTGTCCGCCTGATTGGCGATGCCGACCCGGTTCAGCAGTTCCATGGCGTGCGTGCGCGCCGCGTCCTTCTTGATCTTGCGGACCTTCATCGGCGCGAGCATGACGTTCTCGACGATCGTCTTGTGCGCGAAGAGGTTGAACGATTGGAAAACCATGCCGACGTCGGCGCGCAGCGCGGCGAGTCCGCGGCCTTCGGCGGGCAGGGGGACACCGTCGATGGCGATGTCACCGGAGTCGATGGGTTCGAGGCGATTGATAGTGCGGCACAGCGTCGATTTCCCGGAACCGGAGGGCCCGAGAACAATGACTACCTGTCCTTTGGGGACTTCCAGGTCGATATCGCGCAGGACGTGTAGGTCACCGAAGTGCTTTTGCACGTTGCGCATCGAGATCATCGGCGCGCTGGCGGCGCTGGCGTCCCCGGTTGAAGCGTTCCCGGTTGTATCGGGCGCGGCGGCGTCGTCGGTCATGGTCCAAGACTGTAAAGGCAAAATGTGGATTTGCCCGAGTTTCGGCGACACACCGTTTTGCCGCGCCGAGCTGACACGTCCCGTTAACGCGCTCGTCCGGTTCGTCCGAATCGCGATCGTCGAACGCCTGGGCGGGCGCGACCGCGACGCAGCGTGCCTGATCAGCAAGGGTGTGTGCTGCGACACCCGATGCCGTAAGTGAGCGGGCCGACGCCAAACGTGCCGCCGTTTGGCGGCGCGTTCCCGAGGCCGATGCCCCTAAAATTGGGGTTGCCGCTGCCCGTACTCTGGACGCGTGGATTCGATCGGACAGGCAGTGTTGAACCCCACCCAACTCCCCACTGACGGCTCGCGCAGCTACGAGGTACGCACCTTCGGCTGCCAGATGAACGTGCACGATTCCGAACGCTTGTCCGGACTCCTGGAGGACGCGGGTTACGTGAAGGCCGCGCCGGGGGCGACGGCCGACCTGGTCGTGCTCAACACCTGCGCGGTGCGCGAGAACGCGGACAACAAGCTGTACGGCACCCTCGGTCATCTGGCGTCGATCAAGGCCGACCAGCCGGGCATGCAGATCGCCGTCGGCGGCTGCCTGGCGCAGAAGGACCGCGGCACGGTCGTGCGCAAGGCGCCGTGGGTGGATGTGGTGTTCGGCACACACAACATCGGCTCGCTACCGGTCCTGCTGGAACGCGCGCGGCACAACGCCGAGGCGCAGGTGGAGATCCTGGAGTCGCTGGAGGCGTTCCCGTCGAGCCTGCCGGCCAAGCGCGAGTCCGCGTACTCGGGCTGGGTGTCGATCTCGGTGGGTTGCAACAACACCTGCACCTTCTGCATCGTTCCGTCGCTGCGCGGCAAAGAGGTCGACCGCCGTCCCGGTGACGTCCTCGCCGAGGTGCAGGCGCTGGTCGACCAGGGTGTGCTGGAGGTGACGCTGCTCGGGCAGAACGTGAACGCCTACGGCGCCTCGTTCGCCGACCCGGAGGAGACGCGCGACCGCGGCGCGTTCGCCAAGCTGTTGCGGGCGTGCGGCGGCATCGACGGACTCGAGCGCGTGCGCTTCACCTCGCCGCACCCGGCCGAGTTCACCGACGACGTGATCGAGGCGATGGCCGAGACGCCGAACATCTGCCCGCAGCTGCACATGCCGTTGCAGTCCGGTTCGGACAAGGTGCTCAAGTCGATGCGCCGCTCCTACCGCAAGGCACGCTTCCTGGGCATCATCGAGAAGGTGCGGGCGGTGATGCCGCACGCGGCGATCACCACCGACATCATCGTCGGGTTCCCGGGGGAGACCGAGGAGGATTTCCAGGAGACCCTGGACGTGGTCCGGCAGGCGCGGTTCACCAGCGCGTACACCTTCCAGTACTCCAAGCGACCGGGTACGCCGGCTGCGGACATGCCCGATCAGCTGCCGAAAGCCGTTGTGCAGGAACGCTATATGCGGCTCATCGCGTTGCAGGAGGAAGTCTCGCTGGACGCGAATCGGGCGCTGATCGGTACCGAGGTCGAACTGCTGGTCGCCGACGGGGCGGGCAAGAAGAACGCCGCCACCGCGCGGATGAGCGGTCGCGCCCGCGACGGCAGGCTGGTGCATTTCCGGCCGGACGGCACGCCGGAGTCGATCCGTCCCGGCGACATCGTCACCGTCGACATCACCGAGGCCGCGCCGCATCACCTGATCGCCGACTCGCCGATCAAGTCGCATCGGCGCACCACCGCGGGTGACGCGCACGAACGCGGCGTCACCCCGAAGACCGAGCCGATCGGTGTCGGCCTCGGGCTGCCCCGCATCGGCGCGCCCGCGCCGGAACCGGTCGCGGCCGCAGGCTGTTCGACCGGTTGCGGCGCATGAACGACAAGCCTGGCGACGACGGCTTCGTGGCCGGTGGCGCGGAACCCGACCACAAACCTACTACCGGCGGTAGTGGGTCGGCCGCGGCGAACGAACCCGGTGATGGCACAGTGGACGCGGGCACAGCAGCGAACCACGAACCAGCCGAACGAAACGAGGGTTCAGTGAACTCGGTCGAGAGCAGCAACTTCGAGCAGTTCCGCGATGATCTCGATGCGGTGGAACGACGCATCGCCGGCGAGATCGATCCCGGCGTGCGCGCCATGGTGGTGGCCGGCGCGGTGTTCGTACTGCTGCTCTCGCTGGTGCTGCCGCACGCCGGCGGTGCGCGCGGGTTCGACGTGCTGCTCGGTACCGAGGCGGCGCGGATGGAGCACATCGGGCTGCCGTCGCGGATCTTCGTCTGGTTCCTGGTCGTTTTCGGCGTCGGGTTCTCGACGCTCGCGCTGATGACGCGGCGGTGGTTCCTGGCGTGGATCGCGGTCGCGGGCACGGCTATCACCAGCGTGTTCGGTGTCTTCTCGATCTGGCACCGGCAGACGCCCGGCATCAACAACTACCACGGTGCCGGACCGGCCATCGGCCTCATCTTGGGCACCATTGCCGCGATCGTGTTGACGTTCCACTGGATTCGCGTGGTGTGGAGTCGCACCGCGCTGCAGCTGGCGGCGGAAGAGCAGCGCCGCAATGCGTCGATCGCCGCCGAGGAGCGCGACCGTCGTCGCCTCACCGGCGAAAAGTGAAGTAGCGGTACAACTTCCTGAGGCGGGTCTATGTCGATTCGCGTGCTGGACTCCGCCAATCGACAGACGCGCGTGCGGATACCGGCAGCCGCACACCTCCTGACGAGGCGCATACCGAATCGCATGCAATTCGGTATGCGACACATCAAGGAGTGTGCGGCTTTCAGCGATCGGTGCCGCCGCCCTCAGCGGGTCGACGTCAGCGGTTGGTGACCGCGCCCTCCGCCGCCTCGGCCCACTCCCGCCACTGCTTGGCCTGCTCCAGCGCCTTCTCCGCATCGCGAGCCTTACCCGCGGCCTGAGCCTTGGCAGCCTGCTCCTCGAATTGCGCTACCCGCTCACGGAATTGGGCTGCCCGCGCCATCGCCTCCGGGTCGGTGCGCCGCCACTGCGCGTCGACCGCGTCGCGGACCCGCTTCTCGATAGCGCGCAGCTTGCCTTCCAGCTCCTGCATGCGTTCGCGCGGAACCTTGCCGATGGCGTCCCACTTGTCCTGCAATTCCCGCAGCGACGCGCGGGCGGCCTCCAGGCCGTTGGCCGGGTCGATGTGCTCGTAGGCCGTCAGCAGTTCTTCCTTGGCGGCGGCGTTCGTGTCGAACTCGGCGTCGCGTTCGGTGACCGCGGCATTGCGGGCGGCGAAGAACACGTCCTGTGCGCTCTTGAACCGCCGCCACAGCGCCTCGTCGGCCTCGCGCGGCGCGCGGCCCGCGGCCTTCCATTCGGCGAGCAGGTCGCGGAAGATGCCCGCGGTGCCGACCCAGTCGGTCGAGCCGGACAGTTCCTCGGCGCGCACGCACAGCTCTTCCTTGCGCGTCTTCGCCGACGCGCGTTCCCGGTCGAGCTCGGCGAAGTGCGCGCCGCGCCTGCGGTTGAACGCCTCCCGGGCCTTGGAGTAGCGCTTCCACAACGCGTCGTCGACCTTGCGGTCCACGCCGCGGATCGACTTCCACTCGTCGAGGATCTCGCGCAGCCGATCGCCCGCGGCCTTCCACTGGGTGGATTCGGCGGCGATCTTCTCCGCCTCGGCGCACAGCGTTTCCTTGCGCTCGGTGTGCTCGTGGCGCGCCTTGTCCTTCTCCTCCTTGGCCTGCGCGGCAGCCTCTTCGGAGTGTTCGGCGATCGCGGCCAGGCGCTTGGTCAGCCCGTCGATATCGCCGATGACGGCGGCGGTGGGCAGCGATTCGGCGAGGGCGACGGCGGCGGCCTTGGTCTTGCGCGCGTCCGCGCCGGCCGCGAGGCGGGCTTCCAGGAGCGCGACCTCGGTGGCCAGGTCGTCGAACCGGCGGCCGAAGTGGGCCAGCCCCTCGGCGGCGTCCCCGGCCTGCCAGGAGCCGACCTGGCGTTCGCCGTCGGCGGTCTTCACCCAGGCGGTGCCGTCGTCGTCGACCCGGCCCCAGGCGCTGGGATCGGAGGTGGTGGGCACCACGGGATGCGGATGCTGAGTCTGGCCCGGCGTCGCGTGCGGCTTGGGAGGTTGGACCGAGCCGCCGGGTTTCGGGGCACCGGAAGAGCGCGGCATCGCGCCGGGGCTGGCTTTCGCGGTTCCGTTGCTGTCGGTCATTGCTCCTCGTCCCTGCCGCGCGTCACGGCTGCCTGGTTACGCCCTAGCTCATCCCATTGAACCCGGTCCGAGCGCTTGTGACCATCGACCCAGGCCTTCACGTGCAGGAATCTCGGGGATTGCAACCCCTGATGACCTGGGTTGTAGCTCATCGAACAGTATCAATCTCGACCAGCTTTGCGGCAGAGACACTCGAACCCGGGCGGTACCCGCGGTGCGTAAGGGCGTCGCGCGGAACGGTTACGGTTAACCCGTGTTCTCGATTGCCGCCCTGGTCCCGTCGCCGCCGATCCTGGTGCCCGAGCTCTGCGGCGGTGTGACGGGCGCGATTCCCGGCCGGCTCGACGATCCGCGCGCGGTGCTGCGGGCGGCCGTGCTGGCTGCCGCGGAAAGGCTTGCGGGAGTGACAGACCGCTGGACAGTGATCGGCACCGGGGCCGCCGACCAGGTGTTCGGTCCCGAGGCGGTTGGTACGTTCCGCGGGTTCGGCGCGGACGTGCGGGTCGCGCTTTCGCCGGACGCTACGGCTGAGCCGGATCCCCAGCATCCGCTGCCGGTGTTGATCGCTGGGTGGTTGCGGGGACAGGTGGCGCCGGCGGTGAGTGCCGAGGTTCGCATTGTGGCTGAGGACACTCCGGTGGCTTGTTGCTTCGAGCTCGGCGCGAAATTGCGTGCAGAATTGGACAATTCGGACGAACGGCACGGGGTGCTTGTTATCGCCGACGGTGCCGCGACGTTGTCGTTGAAGGCGCCCGGATATCTCGACGAGCGGGCAGCCGGCGTGCAGGACGAGCTGGACCGCGCGCTGGCCACAGGAGACCGGGCCGGATTACGAGCGCTGGATCCCGGCCTGTGTGCGGAATTGGTGATGTCCGGCCGGGCTGCCTATCAGGTGCTGGCCGGGCTGTTCGACGTCGATCCGGTGGTCGAGACGTTCTATCAGGACGCTCCGTTCGGCGTCGGTTATGACGTGAGTCTGTGGCGACCGGCGGAGTCCGCGTGAGCGATCCAGGCATCACCCCGATCGCCGTCGTCGGTCCTACCGCGACCGGCAAATCGAATCTCGGCCTCGACCTGGCCGAACGACTCGGCGGCGAGATCGTCAACATCGACGCGATGCAGCTCTACCGCGGCATGGATGTCGGCACCGCGAAACTCACCGTCGAAGAGCGGCGTGACATTCCGCATCATCAACTCGATGTGCTCGACGTGACCGAAACCGCGACCGTCGCCGCGTACCAGTCCGCGGCGAGCGCGGACGTGGTCGAGATCATGGCGCGCGGCCGCGTCCCGGTGATCGTCGGCGGCTCGATGATGTATGTGCAAGCGCTGCTGGACAAGTGGGAGTTCCCGGCCACCGACCCGGTCGTGCGCGCCCGCTGGGAAGCCGTGCTCGCCGAGGGCGGGGTCGATGCGGTGCACGCGGCGTTGCAGGCCGCCGATCCGGCCGCGGCGGCCACCATCCTGCCCACCGACGGGCGGCGCATGGTGCGCGCGCTCGAGGTCGTCGAACTCACCGGTCAGCCGTTCGCCGCGTCCGCGCCCGAGATCGGCACGCCGCGCTGGGGCACCGTGATCATCGGCGTCGACCGCGACACCGCCGCCTTGGACGAGCGGATCGAACGCCGCACCGAGCTGATGTTCGCCGCCGGACTCGTCGACGAGGTCCGCGCTTTGCTCGACCATGGACTGCGCGACGGCGTCACCGCCCGGCGCGCCATCGGATACGCACAAGTCCTGTCCTACCTCGACAACGAATACGACTTGAAGCACGCGCGAGAACGCACCCTCATCGGTACCCGGCGCTACGTTCGACGGCAGCGCTCGTGGTTCCGGCGCGACCCCCGGGTGCACTGGGTGGACGGCGCCGCCCCCGATCTGGTGGCGACCGCGCTCGCCCTGCTCGACGAGAAAGAACGGACTCCGCAGTGACCCGACGTGTGAGCACCCGCAATGCCTCGGTCCAGGTGTGGCAGGCGTATCTGAACAACCGGACCAAACGTCATCGGGACGGACGCTTCCTGGTGCAGGGCGTGCGCCCGATCACCCAGGCCGTGGCCAACGACTGGCCGTTGGAGACGCTGCTCTATCGCCTCGGGACTCCCGATCTGTCCGGTTGGGCCAGGGAGGTGCTCGACACCAGCGACGTGCCGCAGGTCGGCCTGGTGCCGGAGCTGATGGCCGAGCTCGGTGAAAAGGTCGGCGGCATACCGGAATTGGTGGCGGTCGCGGTGTCGCGGCAGCAGGAACTGGACACGTTCGAGCCGGGGGAGCCGGGCGAGGACGCGCCCGTGGTCGTCGTGTTCGACCGGCCGAACTCGCCGGGCAACCTCGGCACGCTGATCCGATCGGCCGACGCGTTCGGCGCCAGCGGCGTGATCGTCACGGGACACGGCGCCGACCAGTACGACCCGCAGGCTGTGCGCGCGTCCACCGGGTCGTTGTTCGCGATGCCGGTGCTGCGTGCGGCCGGCGCCGCCCAGGTTCTGGAGTTCCGGGACCGGCAGGTGCAGCGCGGCATTCCGACCCGGATCGTCGGCACCGACGAGAACGGCCCGCGCGCGGCCTACGATCACGACTTCACCGAGGCCACCATCCTCGTCGTCGGCAACGAGACCAGCGGAATGAGCGCCGCCTGGCAGGACGCCTGCGACGACATGGTGCACATCCCGATGGGCGGCACCGCGAGTTCGCTCGGCGCGCCCTCGGCCGCGGCCGTCGCGCTCTACGAAATTTCCCGGCAGCGCCGGACGTTTGCCAAATGACGAGCAGTTAGGGAGAACACGCACGTGTCGGATATCGCGTTCACCAAAGGGCACGGCACCCAGAACGACTTCGTGGTGCTGCCCGACCTCGAGGTTCAGCTGGAGCTGACCGCCGAGCGGATCAGCGCGCTGTGCGATCGGCAGCGCGGTCTCGGGGCCGATGGTGTGCTGCGGGTCGCGCGAGCCGGCGCGTTGCGCGCGGCCGGGGTGCTGTCCGAGCTGCCGCCTGCGGTGAGCGAGACCGACTGGTTCATGGACTACCGCAACGCCGACGGTTCGATCGCCGAGATGTGCGGCAACGGGGTTCGCGTTTTCGCTCACTACCTGGTGTCTTCCGGTCTGGAGACCGCGCACGAATTCGTCGTCGGCAGCCGGGCCGGCGGACGCCCGGTGGTCGTGCATTCCGCCGGTGCGGTCGACGGTGACGTCACGGTCGACATGGTCACCGTGGACATGGGCACCGTGCGCGAACTGGGCGAATCCACCGCCACCGTCGAGGGCTGGGCCTACTCCGGCATCGGCATCGACGTCGGCAACCCGCACCTGGCCTGCGTCGTCCCCGACCTGTCCGCCGACGCCCTGGCCAAACTCGACCTCACCGTGCCTCCCGGCTACGACCCCGACCTCTTCCCACACGGCGTCAACGTGGAAATCGTGACCGCCCTCGCCGACGGCTCCGTCGACATGCGCGTCTACGAACGCGGCGTAGGCGAAACCCGTTCCTGCGGAACCGGAACCGTCGCCGCAGCCGCAGCGGCCCTGGCCCGCGAAGGATTCGACATCGCCACCGACACCGGCGAAGTCCGCGTCCGCATCCCCGGCGGTGAGGTCACCGTCGGCCTCGCCAACGGCACCGCCTGGCTGCGCGGCCCCTCGGTCCTCGTCGCATCGGGCACTATCGCCGAGGGCTGGTGGCAGCACCTCGGATCGCTCTAGGTGCTCTGTCATCGGACGAGGCAGGGCGGGGCTCGGGCGCTTCGGGAGACATAGCTGAACTGCATAAATGCTCAATGCCGAGCGTAGTAGGCGGGTCGGCGGCGAAACTCGCTTGACCGCGGTCCAGCGGTACGGAACCGTGATGGGCGTAATCTGAGGGGACACCGGCACACAACCAAGTGCCAACGATGATGTCGATCTGCTTACCGGGGAGCGGTTTTTCTACCGGTCCGAGTAGCAATCGATGAGGTTGAATGACGAAATCCAAGACGTACGAATTCACTCCGGCCGACGACTTCACCGAGACGGCCGATGACGACATCCAGCTCGACGCTGCCGCTGACGGCGCTGGGGACGACGACGCCGTCACCGGCGATGTCGTCGCCGAGCACGCCGCGCGGATGAAGCGCTCCGGCGGCTGGACGTCCGCCGAGCCCACGGTCGGCGAGATGCAGCTCGACGAACGCAGCTCGCTGCGTCGCATCGCCGGGCTGTCCACCGAACTCACCGACATCACCGAGGTCGAGTACCGGCAGCTGCGCCTGGAACGGGTCGTGCTGGTCGGGGTGTGGACCACGGGCAGCGCCGCGCAGGCCGACGCGAGCATGACCGAACTGGCCGCGCTCGCCGAGACCGCCGGTTCCGAGGTGCTCGAAGGGCTGATCCAGCGCCGCGACAAGCCGGACCCGGCCACCTACATCGGTTCCGGCAAGGCCGAAGAGCTGCGGGCCGTGGTGCTCGAAACCGGCGCCGACACCGTCATCTGCGACGGTGAATTGACTCCCGCGCAGCTGACCGCGCTGGAGAAGGTAGTCAAGGTCAAGGTGATCGACCGGACCGCGCTGATCTTGGACATCTTCGCCCAGCACGCCACCTCCCGCGAGGGCAAGGCGCAGGTCGCGCTCGCGCAGATGGAATACATGCTGCCGCGACTGCGCGGCTGGGGTGAGTCCATGTCCCGGCAGGCCGGTGGTCGCGCCGGCAGCAACGGTGGTGTGGGTCTTCGTGGTCCCGGTGAGACGAAGATCGAAACCGATCGTCGGCGCATCCGTGAGCGGATGGCCAAGCTGCGCCGCGAGATTCGTGAAATGAAGACCGCGCGCGACACCATGCGGGCCCGCCGCAACTCCAGCGGCATCCCGTCCGTCGCGATCGTCGGCTACACCAACGCGGGCAAGTCCAGCCTGATGAACGCGCTCACCGGCGCCGGACTCCTGGTGCAGGACGCGCTGTTCGCCACCCTGGATCCGACCACCCGGCGCGCCGATCTCGACGACGGCCGCGAGGTCGTCTTCACCGACACCGTCGGTTTCGTCCGGCACCTGCCGACCCAGCTGGTCGAGGCGTTCCGGTCGACGCTGGAGGAGGTCACCGGCGCCGACCTGCTGCTGCACGTGGTCGACGGCTCCGACGCGCTGCCCGCCGAGCAGATCAAGGCGGTCCGCGAGGTGATCACCGACGTGATCAAGGAACAGGGCACCCCCGCCCCGCCGGAACTGCTGGTGGTCAACAAGATCGACGCCCTCGATCCCATGGCCCTCACCCGCCTCCGCGGCCAGCTCCCCGACGCGGCCTACGTCTCGGTCCGCGCCGATCTCGGCATCGACGCCCTGCGCGACCGCCTCGCCGAGGTACTCGGCGGCCTCGACGCCGAAATCAGCATCCTGCTGCCCTACAGCCGAGGCGACCTCCTCGCCCGCATCCACGCCGACGGCCGCATCATCGACTCCACCCACGAGGAAGGCGGCACCCGAGTCCACGCCCGAGTCCCGCACTCCCTCGCCGCGGCCCTCTCCGAATACGCCCACGCCGGCGGCTCCGCCACCCCCGAAACCAACGGCCACACCGCCCCTTGACCCACCCGGACTCTGTCCACACGTCAACCCCAGCCAGGTCCCACCCGACAAGCTCCGGCCGTCGACCGGGACCTGCCTGACCACTCACTCGGCCCTCGCCGCAACCATGTCCCGCTCGGCGAGCTCTCTACCGTCGAACGGGACCTAGCTGAGGCTTGACTCGCATTTCGGCACAGACATGTCCCGTTCGGTGAGTTCGCTGCCGTCGAGCGGGACTCGGCTGAGGGTTTCCCGCGCTTCGGCGGAACCATGTCCCGTTCGGCGGATACGGCTTCGCCTGTCGAGCGTGGTTGGGGTGAGTAGGCCGTGTGGGTTGCACCATGTGGCCGCGCAACCGGCATCTAGCGGACCACGCACCGAACGAAGTATCGAACGGGACCTGGCCGAGGGCTCACTCGCACTATGCCGCAGCTATGTCCCGCTCAGCGGCTGCGCGGGGCAGGTGTGGGGTCAGAGGTATCTGACCTCGATTGTGGCTGTGCCGTCCATGGGCACTTCGAGGCCGTGAGCTCGGGTGATCGCGGTGTCAACGCCGGTGTCGGCGGTGTGGTCTTGGGTGAGAACTTGGAGGTGGTCCGGCGGGAATTCTTTGCTCCTCGGCTTGGACCAGTGTTGGCTCGGGTTCATTGGCTGGCTCGCTGAGGTGCGGCAGGGAAAACCGGTCTGCTCCGGTTGCCCCTGGTTGGCGCGCATGAGTCACGCTGCGCGCAAAGGTTGTGTTGGAGCGGGTGAAATTGGCAGCAAATTCGTGCGGTGGGGGAGGAATGGTGCGGGGCAGGCTGGGGGTGGTTTTCGAGGGTGGGGAAGATCGGTAACTTCATAGCAGACCGAGTGGACTGTGTCGGCGCTCACATGTGATGCGGCACAGTGGATTTCGTTACGGTATCGTTCGGGGCGACATCAGGAGGGATGTATGTCGCACGACCGTTCGGGTTCGGCCGATTCCGCAGGCAAGGCGTCTGGTGCGCTGGTGCTCGACAAGCCTGCGCTCAGTGACGGGGCTCCGCTGGCGGTTTCGCTGACCGACAGCGATCTTCGGGTAATCGAGGCGCTGCTGTCGCCGCTGCGGGCGTGGACGAGTCCGCGGTTCTACGGACTCGACAACATCCCGACCGATGGGCCCGTGCTGCTCGTCGGCAATCACAATCTGATGGGCGGCATCGACGCCCCGCTGCTGCTGCCCGAGGTGCTGCGCCGGCGTGGCCGGCTGATTCGCGGGCTCGCCGAGAACGTGCTGATCGCGGTCCCCGGCGTGCGGCACTTCCTGCATCGCTACGGCGCGGTCCGCGGCACCCGCGGCAACTGCCTGGCCCTGCTGAAGCGCGGCGAGGCCGTCATCGTTTTCCCCGGCGGCGGTCGCGAGGCGGTACGCCGCAAAAACGAGAAGTACCTGCTCAAGTGGGAGGGCCGCACCGGCTTCGCGCGAATGGCGATCGAAGCGGGCGCGCCGATCGTGCCGGTCGCGATGATCGGCGTAGACGACGCCTACGACATCGTGATCGACGGCGACCACCCACTGCTGCGCCCTCTGCGCTGGACCGTCCAAGCCCTCGGCATGAACCCCGAACTGACACCCCCACTGCTCCGCGGCCTCGGCCCCACCGTCCTCCCACGCCCCGAACGCTTCTACTTCTCCGCCGGCACCCCGATCGACCCGGCCCCCTGGCGCGACGCCGACGACATCACCACGGCCGCAAAGGAATTGCGCGACGTAGTCCGCAAGGCACTGGAGGAGGAACTGAAATTCCTCTTCACCGAACGCGACCACGACTCCGGCCGCACCCTCCTCGGCCGCGTACGCGACCGCCTCCGCCGCTGACATCGGGCGGGATTGTGCGGTCGGTCCGTCCCTCGCACCGAGCTGACAGCCTGACCTGGCGAGCGTCTGCCACTAGCAATCGGCGGATGTGTGGGTAGCCTGCCCCCCGCTGAGCTGGCCACCTGACGTGAAGAGTGCCTGCCTCGGCTGCTGGCGCTCAGCGGATGTGTTCGGGCGGTCCGTCCTCCGCGCCGAGCTGGCAACCTGACCTGGCGAGCGGCAACCTCGACCGCCTCCGCCGCTGACATCCAGCGGGCTTGCGCAGTCCGTCTGTCCCTCGCGTCGAGCTGACAACCAGGCTTGGCGAGCGCCTGCCTCCGCCACTGGCAATCGGCGGATGTGTGGGTGGTCTGTTCCTCCCGCTGAGCTGGCTTCCTGACCCGGGGGAGCGCCTGCGTTGGCTGGTGGCGTTCGGCGGATGTGTGCGGGCGGTTCGCCTGCGCCGAGCTGACTATCTGTTCTGGCGAGCGGATACCTCGGCCGCCTCCGCCGCTGACATCCAGCGGATTTGCGCAGGCCGTACGCTCTTCGTCCGAGCCCGCCTCCGCCACTGACATCGTCGGCGGGTTACATGTGTGGCCCGTCCTCCACGTCGAGCTGACGATCTGACCTGGCGAAGGGCTTACCTCGATCGCCTCCGCCGCTGGCATCCAGCGGCTTGCGCAGCAAGTCTGTCCCTCGCGTCGAGCTGACAACCAGGCTTGGCGAGCGCCTGCCTTCGCCACCTCCGCTACTGGCATCCAGCGGATTTGCGCACGCAGTCCGTCGCGCCGAGCTCAACGCTCGTCCTGGCGAGTGCGCATGGGCCGTAGTGACGTCGCCGCACCACTTTTGATTTCCCGCACCGAGAATTGCATGCGAATTTCGGTGCGGGAAATCAGAAGTGGTGCGGGTTGAGGGTTAGTTGGGGTGGGGGGTTAGGTCGTAGACGGCGATGTTGCCTATGTGGGTGGCGGTGTAGTGGTGGCTGACCCAGGTGGCGATTTCGGGTTTTCCGGTTACCTGCCAGGGGGTTTCGGGGGTGGTTGGGGCGGGTTGGCCGCCGGTTTTCCAGGAGGCGGGGAGTTGCATCTCCTGGACCAGGTAGTAGGTCAACTCATGATCGGCCACGATGTGCTGGAACTCCTCTAGCGTTGGTGCCGGGTCTTCGGCCGCGAATCCGCCGATGGCGATTACCGGTGTGCGGCTGGCCAATTCGAGGGCGGCGGCGATCGAGCCGCGATCGACCGCGGCGGACCATCTGGTCGTGCTGCTCATCAGCATCGTGACGAGTTGCGGGTTGGTGAAGGCGCCGCCGTCGGCGAAGTTCTGGGTTTGGCGGTGGATCAGGGCGGCGATGCCGGTCTCGACGGGCTTGGCCGGACCGACGACGGGACTGCGGCCGGTATGCGCCTGCGGCAAGGTGGCCGCCGCATAGGCCGTCGATCCGCCGAGTCCGGCGAGCACTCCGACGACCAGCAGAACCGCGGTCACCCTGGTCCGCGCGGCACGCCACCCCGCCGGAACCGGGACCACGGTCACCAGGACTCCGAGCGCAGCGACCACCGCCACCGCCGCGACAGTCCAGCGCAACCACGGCATCCAGTCCGAATTACGTTGCAGCACAACCAAAGACCACAATCCCATGGTCAGGATCAACGCGGCCGCCCCGAGCTTGCCGAACAGCTCGTCCCGCCGTCGCCACAGCTCGTACACGCCAACCGCGAGCATCCCGGCCGCAGCGGGCGCGAGAGTCAGCGTGTAATAGGAATGCTCGATCGCCTTCATCGCACTGAACGCCCCACCCATGGTGATCAGCCACAACCCGAAAACCAATGCCGCCCCACGTATTTGATCAGTACGCGGTGCATTCCACCGCGACGCCAGCACCACCACGAACGCCAACAGCGCAGCCGGCACCAGCCACGAGATCTCGAACCCACTCTCCCCGACGAACAATCGACCAAGACCCGGCGACCCGAAATCATTGAAACTCTGCAACAACCCCGGCGGCGTTTGATACCCGGCCGGTAGCGCGATCTGACCAGTCGCCGGCGTATTACCGAGGAACCGGCCAAAACCGTTGTAGCCCAACACTGAATCCATGAACGAGTTGTCCGCCGACCCCGCGAGATAAGGCCGCGACGACTCAGGCCACAAAATGGTCAGCAACACATACCAACCCGCGGAAACAACCAGCGCCGCAGCCGCACCAACCAAGTGCCACAACCGATTACGTAACGAAGTCGGCGCAACAATCAAATAAGTGACACCCAACGCGGGCAACACCATCAACCCTTCGAGCAACTTCGCCAAAAACGCGAACCCCAGCGCCACCCCCGCCAACATCAACCAACGCCCGTCCGCCCGCTCCAACGCCCGGATCGTGCAATACCCGCCCGCCGTCATCAGCAACACCAACACCGCGTCCGGATTGTTGAACCGAAACATCAACGCCACCACCGGAGTTGCCGCCAGCACCAGCCCGGCCAGCAACCCCGCACCCCGGCTGAGCGTCGCCCGCGTCACCGCCGCATACGTCAACCCCACCGCCCCCACCGCCATCAACGCCTGCGGCACCAGCATGCTCGCACTGCTGAACCCGAACAGCTGCCCGGACAGCCCCATCACCCACTGCGAGACCGGCGGCTTGTCCACCGTGATGAAGTTGCCCGGATCCAGCGACCCGAACAGTAACGCCTTCCAGTCCCGCGACCCAGCCCAGGCCGCACCCGCGTAGAAGTTGTTGCCCATGCCGTTCACGCTGATGTGCCACAGGTACGCGATCGCGGTTCCGAGCAACAGCACGGCCAGCCCGGCACGTTCCACCGGACGCGCCGGGGGCAGAGCTGTCGGACTGGGGGATGAGGCAACGGAACCGGTCGGAGCCGTCGCGATGAGGGTCGCCGCCATTGCGCAACGGTCGCATGCTGATGTTCACCAAAAGTTGGACAGCGGGTTAACACGGCGACGGAATTGTGTGGTCGAGGACACGGCCGGTTCCGCCGCGGTTTGTCGAGAATCTCGATCTTCTTCCGCGCACCCCGCCGCAGGGCCTGGTTAGCAGACGATTACGCCCCAGAAGTGAACTGCGATTCTCATTCCGGGTACCGTATGAGACAACGACGGGTCGGTGTGGACCGGCCGGTGTGGTCACTAGGAGGTTGGTGTGGAGCGCACACTGTTCGAACCCGAGCATGATCTGTTCCGGGAGTCGTTCCGCAAGTTTCTCGATCAGCACGTCGCGCCGAACCACGCGAAGTGGGAAGAGCAGGGGATTGTCGACCGCGAGGTCTGGCTCGAGGCGGGCAAGCAGGGCTTCCTCGGTATGGCCATGCCGGAGGAATATGGCGGCGGCGGGGTCAAGGATTTCCGCTACAACGCCATCGTGGCCGAGGAATCGGTGCGCGGCCAGTACTCCGGGCTCGGTTTCGCCCTGCACAACGATGTGATCGCCCCGTACCTGTCCGAGCTGGCCAACGAGGAGCAGAAGCAGCGCTGGCTGCCCGGCTTCTGTTCCGGCGAGATCATCACCGCGATCGCCATGACCGAGCCCGGCACCGGCTCCGACCTCCAGGGCATCAAGACCCGCGCGGTCCGCGACGGCGACGACTGGGTGCTCAACGGCTCCAAGACCTTCATCACCAACGGCATCAACTCCGACATCGTCATCGTGGTCGCGCAGACCGACCCGGAGAAGGGCGCGATGGGCTTCAGCCTGCTCGTCGTCGAGCGCGGCATGCCCGGCTTCGAACGCGGCCGCAACCTGGACAAGCTCGGCCTCAAGGCGCAGGACACCGCCGAGTTGAGCTTCACCGATGTCCGGGTGCCCGCCGCCAACCTGCTCGGTCAGGAGGGGCAGGGCTTCATCCACCTGATGCAGAACCTCCCGCAGGAGCGCCTGTCCATCGCCGTGATGGCCGCCGCCGCGATGGAGGCCTGCCTGGACATGACCATTCAGTACGTCCGCGACCGCAAGGCATTCGGCAAGCCGATCGGCACCTTCCAGAACACCCGTTTCGTCCTCGCCGAACTCGCCACCAAGACCACCGCCGTGCGCGTCCTGGTCGACCGCTTCATCGAGGACCTCAACCGCGGCAAGCTCTCCGTCGAGGACGCCGCCATGGCGAAGTGGTGGAGCACCGAGGAGCAGGTCGAGCTGATCGACCGCTGCCTGCAGCTGCACGGCGGCTACGGCTACATGAAGGAATACCCGATTGCCAAGGCGTACATGGACGCTCGCGTCCAGACGATCTACGGCGGCACCACCGAGATCATGAAGGAAATCATCGGGCGTTCGCTGAAACTGTCCTGATCGCAAGCTGTTTCGACGATGAGGTGGCGCGCGGCCGATGACGCCGCGCGCCACCTCTGGTCATTCGCCGACGCCGACGTTCAGCAATCCTCAAGTGCCCGAAGGTGTATCGCTGCGCTGCCGGGCTTGATTCTCGTGCGCGAGCCGACGCAACAAGGCCAGCACCGGCCCGAACAACGCGCTGAAGACCACCGCGCGTTCGGCCAGGGTCACGTTGTCGCCGAGCTGCTGCATGTGTGTGGCGTCGAGCCGCGCCACCGATTCCGCCAGCTGCGCGTACGGCAGCAATTCCTCGATGTCCCAGTCCATGTCGAGGCGCTGTAGCGCACGCATCCGCTCGTCGAGCGCCGCCCGGTGCGGCGATTGCTCCGAGACGTCCCACCCCATCCGCTCGACCAATTCCGCCGCCCACACCGGACCGTCCTCGTCCGGTACCGAGGCCGCGCCCTCGGGTAGATCGGTGGGCATGGCGTAATCCACGATGCCCAGCACCTCCGCCGGACTGTGCGGTTCGTCCAGTGCCGCAAGGACATCGCGAACCGCGGCGACCGGGAGGCCGCCGAATCGGGTCATCGCCCGGATCAATTCGAGCCGGCGCAGGTGTCCCTCGTCGTAGTCCGCTGTGGTCGCGCGCAGCGAGCGACCCGGGGGCAGCAGTCCTTCCCGTCGATAGAACTTGATGCTCGCGATCGGCACGCCCGACCGCTCGCTCAGTTCCGACAGCTTCACGGTGCGTACCTCCGCGGGTGTGACGAAGACCCGATGGTCCTCGTTGGATAGTGCAGCTATCCTACATTGGATAGTTCAAGTATCCAATCATGGGGAAAGAAGCCGATGACCGAAAAACCGCAGGCTGACGCCGTCCGCGTCACCGCACGTCAGGTACTGCGCTCGCGCAAGATGTGGGTGCCCGCAGGCGTCATCCTCAGCGTCTTCGCCTTCCTGCTTTCCCTGGCGTACATGGGTGCGATCGTGAACCCGCGGGCAGCGATGCACGAGTTGCCGGTCGGGCTGGTGAATTCGGACGCCGGCGCGGCCCAGGCCGATGGCCGGTTGAATATCGGGCAGCGGATCACCGACGGCATCACCGCCGCGTCCACCGATGGCAAGGTGGCCTGGAAACAGCTCACCGAGCAGCAAGCCCGCGACGAGATGGCCGAGGGCAAGCTCTACGGCGCTCTCGTCGTGCCGGCCGACTTCACGTCTTCGGTTCTCGCCCTTGGTGATCCGGCCCGGCAAGCCGGACAGCACCCGGCGGTCACCATCCTGACCAACCCTGCCGCGGGCAGCCTCGCGTCATCCCTGGCGTCGAGCGTCGCCCAGCAGGCCGCCCATACCGCCTCTGCCCGCCTGGGTGATCAGCTGACCACGGTCGCCCGGCAGCACCAAACGCTGACCGTGGACCAGCAGTACCTGCTCGCCGATCCGATCTCGATCCGCACCGACGTCGGCCACGCGCTCAGCGAGAACAGCGGCCTGGGCATGACCGCCTTCTTCTACACGCTGCTGCTGGTGATGTGCGGATTCATCGGCGCGAACGTCTTGAACGGTCTCGTCGACTCCGGCTTGGGTTTCGCGCCGAGCGACCTGGGCCCGTGGCACAGTCACGGACCCAAGGCGCCCATCGACCGTCGCCATACCCTGTACACCGCTTGGGGATTGATGGCCGGGCTGGCCGTGCCGATGGCCACGTTGATCATGATCGCGTCCATCGCCGTGCTCGGCATGGACGCCGGCCACCTGCCCCTGCTGTGGGTGTTCTCCTACTTCGGCATCGTCGCGGTCGGCATCAGCTGCCTGTCGATCCTGGCGACCTTCGGTACGCCTGGCATGTTCGTGTCCACCTTCGTCTTCATCGCGCTGGCGATCCCGTCGTCCGGCGGCACGATTCCGCTGGAGACCGTGCCCGCGTTCTATCGGCACCTCAGCGTGTTCGAACCCATGCGGCAACTCACCGGAGGCGTTCGAGCGATCCTGTACTTCAACGCTTCCGGTGACGCCGGGCTGTTCCGAGCCTGGACGATGATGGGCGTCGGGCTGATCCTCGCGCTTGTACTCGGGTATGCGGCGACCTCGTTCTACGAGCGCAAAGGCCTGCACCGCCACCCGGAGTCCGCGCCTACGCCGGCGAGCGCTCAGCGGGAGTCAGTTCTGCTCGAGGGGTAGACGGTAGGTGAGGGAGTCGCGGGGCGTGAAGCCTGCGCGTTGGTAGAGGCGGTTCGCCGCTTCGCGGGACGGTCGCGACGTCAGATCGACCGTGCGGGCGCCGGCCTTGCGGGCGAGTTCGACTGCGGTGTTGGTGAGTTCGAGCGCGACGCCCTTGCCCCGGGCAGACTCGTCGACGACGACGTCTTCGATTCGGGCGCGGATGCCGGTCGGGATCGCGTAGGTGATGAGCGTGAGGGTGCCGACCAGGCGCGCGTCGGTCTCGGCGAGGAGCAGTGTCGCGGAATCGGATTCGATGAGTTCGGCGAGCGCGTCGACGGTGAGCGGCGCTGCCGTCTTCGAGAGCTGGCGGACCAGCGCGTTCAGCTCCTGTGCGAGTTCGGCCGTGGCATGGAGTGCGGTCGAGATCTGGATATCACTCATGCGGTCAACGTAATCGACGGCCACGGCGGGCGATCGGTCGCGGTCAGCTCAGCCGGTGTTTGGCGAGAAGTGCTGTGTCGTCGAGTATTTCGTCCGTCGGTCCGTTCGCGACGATGCGGCCGCCGTCGAGGATGACGACGCGGTCGCAGATGCGCTGGGCGTAGGGGAGATCGTGCGTGACCATCAGGATTGTGGTGGGGAGGGCGGTCAGGACGTCGGCGAGTTCGCGGCGGGCGACGGGGTCGAGGTTGGCGGCCGGCTCGTCCAGGACGAGTACCTCTGGGCGGCAGGCCAGGACGGTGGCCAAGGCGGCGCGGCGGCGTTCGCCGACGGAGAGCTGGGTGGGGGAGCGGTCGGCTCGGTCGGACATGCCGACGGCGGCGAGGGCGTCGCGGACGTTTTCGTTGAGCTGGTCGCCGCGAACGCCGAAATTGGCGGGTCCGAAGGCGACGTCCTGTTCGACGGTCGGCATGAACAGTTGATCGTCGGGGTCTTGGAAGACGAGGCCGACGCGTTGCCGGATGGTGCGAACGGTGCTGCGGTCCAACAAGGTTCCGCCGATGTGCACCTCGCCGGATTCCGCGGTGAGCACGCCGTTCAAATGCAGCATGAGGGTGGATTTTCCGGCGCCGTTGGGACCGAGGACGGCGACCCGTTCGCCGGGCTGGATATCGAGATTCACCCCGTGTAGCGCGCCGGTTCCGTCGGGATAGGCGAAGGTCAGGTCGACCAGACGTACTGCGGGCGTGGCGAGATCGGTCATCGGAGCACCCACGCGGTCAGGCAGACGCAGATCGCGACAGCAGCGGGTACGCAGCCGAGCAGCCACTGGGTTCGGGTCGCGGGCAGCGTGCCGAAATCCGGTACGGCGCCGTCGAACCCGCGCGACAGCATCGCCAGATGAACTCGCTCACCGCGTTCGTAGGAACGCAGGAACAGGGTGCCCGCGCCACGTGCGGTCGCGCCCGCTTGGCGGAGGGTGCGCGGATCGTCGCCGCGGGAGATCCGCGCCAGCCGCATCCGCGCCGCCTCTTCCAGGAGCACGTCGACGTAACGGAGCATCAGCACGACAATCGTGACGATCATGCCGGGAACCCGCAGCCTGGTCAGTCCACCCGGCAGTTCACGCACGCTCGTCGTGGCGGCCAACGTCAACGAAACCCCCACGCCGATAGTCCCTTTCGCCACAATTCCCCACGCCGCATACAGTCCGGTCGTCGACAGCGACAACCCGAGAAACGTCGTCCTCGGCTCACCCGCCGCGAACGGCAGCAGCACCGCCAGCACGACGAAAGGCAGTTCGATGAGCAGCCGCGGCCCGATCCAGCGCAGCGGAATACCCGCCCACCGCCACAGCGCGACCAACCCGAGCGCGTAGCAACCGAACGGCCAGAACAACTCCCGCGGCGTCGCCACGACGGCGAACACCGTGAGCACCGCGCACACGATCTTCACCTCGGCCGGAACCCGATGCGCCGGTGAACTTCCCGGCAGATACAGGCGATGGCTGGTAACGGTCACTTACGCCGACTCCGACTGAGCGGCCGGATGCTTGCGTCGTCCCGTGCGGATCAGGTTCACCACCGCGAACAACACCGCGAACGCGGCGGCCACCCCGAGAATGCCTGCCACGCCGGTGAGTTTGTCGTCGCCATCGATCGTGTACCCGGCCAGCGGCGATTTCGCGAGGTGGTGTTCCGTGGCGTTCTTGGCGATGCAGTCACCCTGGAGTTGTTCGGCGCCGTCCACCTGAACGGCCGTGCAGCCGCGCTGGGTGGTGGCGTCGAGCCCGTCCGGCTGCGAACTCGCCACGTAGGACAGCAGTCCCGCGACGAGCACGGCCACCGCGGCGAACGCGAACAAGAACCCGGTCATCGACAACCTGGGCCGCAGCGGTGTCGCGGCCGTACGGCGCTGACCGGTAACCCGTAGTAGGTAAACGAGATCGGGTCGCGCATTCACCACGGCGATGAGCGTGATCGCGGTGATGATCCCTTCGCCGACACCGATCAACGCGTGCGTGACCAGCATGTACCCGGCGACCGCCCCGACGGTCGAACCCGCAGCGCCACCGATCGCGTACTCGATCACGAACCCCATTGCGGCACCGACAGTTCCGACGAAGGCGGCGACGAATCCGACGATCCCGATTCCCGCATCCGCCCGGCGCCGGGACAGCACCGGCAGGACCAGACGAGCGACCGTATATCCGACGGTCACGCCGATCAGCGACATGTTGGTGATGTTCGTCCCGAGCGCGGTCAACCCGCCGTCGGCGAACAGAAGCGCTTGAACCACAAGCACAATCGCCACGCACAACGCGCCGACGTACGGCCCGACCAGGATCGCGGCGAGCGCACCGCCCAGCAGGTGCCCGCTCACCCCGGGCATGATCGGGAAGTTCACCATCTGCACCGCGAAGATGAACGCGGCCACCAGTCCGGCCATCGGCGCGGCCCGCTCGTCCAGTTCGGCGCGCGCCCGCCAGCCGGCGAATCCGAGGCCCGCGACCGCGATCACCGCGAAGATCAACGAGGTCGGCGCGTTCACGATGCCGTCGCTCATGTGCATGGCCTGGGTGGTGCTGCTGCTCACCCCTGAAGACGATACGCGCGATATCTGATCAACTGAACAGATGTTCTGATATCGCAAGCACTGGTCGTATGCGCCCAGGACCGGCAGAGTGGACATGTGGCAGTGAGCATCCCGCTGGACCCCGATCACGCAGGCCGTGCCGCATCGGGTTTGGACATCGCCGGCATCGAGCACTGGGCCGGCCGCTTCGAACTGCTTTCCGACGCCAACCGGCTCCGGCTCCTGGTGTGCCTGCATCACGCGCCCGATATCAGCGTCAGTGATCTCGCCGCGGCGGTCGGCATGTCCGGCACCGCCGTCTCGCACGCCCTGCGCCTGCTCCGTCATCAAGGGTGGGTGGCCAGTTCGAAGCACGGCCGCATCGTCCGCTACCGCCTCGCCGACGACACGATTCACGACCTGCTGCACTGGATCGGCGCCACGCACGCCGAGGAATCGATCCAGCACGAGGCGGTCGGTAGCACCTGACCGTCGGCTTTGCCGAATGATCGCTACGGCGATTGAGCGGGCATCGATCGGTTATCCCGCTTGGGACAGGTGTTATCCGGTCGAACGAAAGACGAGGTTAGTGATGGCCGCGAAATTCGAGCTGTACACGGACAAGGCCGCGAAGACCCGGTGGCGACTCAAAGCGCCGAACGGTGAGGTCATCGCCGCGAGCCAAGCCTATGAGAGCAAGGCCGCGGCGAAGAACGGCATCGAGTCGGTACAGAAGAACGCCTCCGTCGCCACCATCGACGACCAGACCGGGTAATCACTCGGCGACGAGAACCACCTCGTTGCCGGAGATTGCCCAACCCGCACCTTCGCTGGTTGCGCCCCGCAGTCCGTCCAGGACTCCGGGGCCCGCGAGCGCGCCGCACCTGGCATCGGCCAGCGCCGCGAACGCGAACGTGCGCCGCGCGGTCCACTGCGTGGAGTGCACGAGCCGTCGGCTCAACTGAACGAAACCCTCGACCGCAGCGGCAATTACCCACGCGTCGGGCTCCCCGGCAGTGAGGCGCCGCGCCTGCCGCAACCAAGATGCCGCGTCCTCCGGCCAATCCACCACAGCCGACACGCGGCACCCACGCGCACGCCACGCCGAAGCAAAAGCCTCCGCGGCAGCGACAGAGTTCGCATCCCGGCTGTGCCCAATGCTGACGGTCGTCCCATTCCGACCCTGTTGCTGCAACATCACCAGCAGACGCTCGAGCTCCGCATCGGTGTGCGGCAGGGGCGCTGGCCCCGAAGTCAACAACCCTAGATTCCGCAACCGAGGCGACGGCCGCCCATTCCCCCACCCAGCAGACCCCCAACCGCGCTCAGCCAATCGAGACGCGTGAACCCCAGACAACCTCCGCTGCATACTCACACCCTGAAAACGCCCCCACCCCACCATCCGTGAGATACCAACCCAATCCCGCCAGGTCCCACCCCACCCCACTCACGCGCCCAGCGGGACATGGCGGAGGCATATGTCGAGTAGACGCTCCGCCACGCCCCGCTCGCCGAATGACCAGGCCGCCAGGCCGCTCCCAGTCACGTCGAACGGGACGTGAAGGAGGCGAATGTCGGGTGGGCGCTCCGTCATGTCCCGCTCGCCGCCAGCTCAGGACGCTGGGCCGAACCAGGTGATCAGTGCGTCGCCGGGCCGTCATCGCTGGCCTGACCCCCGGCTCGGACGCGCATGTTGCTTCCGCGCATCTCCGACGCCGAACGTACATCGACCGGGACCTTACGGCGGCGAATGTCGAGTGGATGCTCCGGTTTGTCCCGTTCGGTGCCGGCTCAGGAGGCTGGGCCGAACCAGGTGGTCAGTGCTTCCAGGAGGCCGTTGTCGCTGGGCTCGTCGGTGACCCAGGCTGCGTAGCCGTCGGGTCGGATGAGGATGGCGGCGGGGACTGCGATGGTGCCAACGGCGGGGACGGCCCAGTGGTTGTCGTGGGTGCGGGCGTCGATCACGTCGATGCGGTTCTGCCATCCGGTGGGCAAAGGGACTTGGTTTCCATTGAGGCGCAACAGAATTGGGTGGCCTGGGCGCAGTAGTTCGAATACTCGGGTGTCGCCGTCGGCGGTGCTGAGGTGTCCGTCGGGCACTCGTCGTCCGGACAGGGGATGGTCGCCCTTGGTGTCGTAGCGGATGTCCAGGCCGGTGATCATCAGGCCGAGTCGTTGCCGGACCGCGTCCATGTCGATCAGATCGCCCATGACGTCGCGCAGGGCTTCCATGTGCGCGCCGGGCCGCTGCAACGCGGTCTGCGCTCGGGTGTTGTTCAGGACGCGCGCGCCGACCGGGTGCCGTTCCGACTCGTAGGTGTCGAGTATCTCGGATGAATTGGTGCGCAACGCGATTGCCAACTTCCAGCCGAGGTTGACCGCGTCCTGCACCGACAAGTTCTGTCCCTGCCCGCCCGCGGGGTAGTGGATGTGTGCGGCATCTCCGGCGAGGAAAACACGACCGTTGCGGTAGTGCTCGGCCTGCCGTGCCGCGTCCCCGTAGTGGGTCACCCAGCGCGGGCTGTGCATGCCGAAATCGGTGCCGGCGATCTCGAGGTAGTTGGCCCGGAACTCCTCGAACGTGAGCGTCGATCCGCGCGGCAGAACGAGGTCGTGCCGCTGCACGACCAGCCGATACCAGCCGGGCTCGAACTGGACCACGGAGTAGTCGCCGGCCCCGCGCCGCCGGCCGAAGAACTGCGCCTCCGGCGGATCGGTCAGTTCGACATCGGCCAGCATGCCGGTCGCGGTCGCGTCGGTGCCGGGGAAGCCGATGCCGGCCAGCTTGCGCACCGCGCTGCGCCCGCCGTCGCAGCCGACCAGGTAGGCGGCGCGAATCGTGCGGGGACCGTCGGGCCCGCCGACCTCGACATCGATCCCCGTCGCGTCCTGCCGGAACCCGGCCACCGGTGATCCCCACCGCACCGGCGCACCCAATTCGGTTGCACGCCGGTCGAGTTCGCGTTCGACCACCGATTGCAGCACCGCGAGCATGAACGGGTACCGGGTGTCGAAATCGCCGAAGTTCATCATCAGCGCACCGAAGTGCCCGCCGGGCAGCACCCGCCCCTGCGGCAGCAGATCGTCGAGCAGTCCGCGCTGATCGAAGATCTCCATGGTGCGGGCGTGGATGCCGCCGGCCCGCGATTCGCCGGTGCGCGCGGGCAGCCCGTCGAGCAGCACGACGTCGACTCCGGCGAGCCGCAGCTCGCCGGCCAGCATCAGCCCGGTAGGCCCGCCACCTGCGATAACAACCTCGGTGGTCTCCATGACGCTCTCCTTAACAACGTTAAATCCCTTAACGATGTTAAGTAGACGTGAACGTTGTTAAACTGTCAAGAGATTCCCGACAGGAGGCGGCACGTGAAGCTCGATTCCCAGGTCATCGCCCAGGCGGCGCTCGACCTGCTCGACGAGGTCGGCCTCGACGGCCTGACCATGCGCAAGGTCGCCGCCGCGCTCGACGTGCAAGCCCCCGCGCTCTACTGGCACGTGAAGAACAAGCGCGAACTGCTCGACGCGATGGCACGTACCGTCTTCATCGCCGCGATCGACGGCGTCGAGGCGCCGCGGCGGGGTGAGTCCTGGCAGGATTGGACGATCGGGCTCGCCGCCCGGCTGCGCCGCTCGATGTTGCGCTACCGCGACGGCGCGAACGTGCTCGCCGGCACCTATGTCGACGACGAAGCAATGTGGCGCACAGTGGAATTGACGCTGCGCACGCTGGAGGACGCCGGCTTCGCCCTCCCCGAGGCGGCCCGCGTCTTTCCGATCTTGCTGCATTACACGGTCGGCTTCGTGATCGAGGAACAAGCCCGCGGTGGCGCGGAATACGACAGCAATCCCTACCGTCCGGACCGAATCGAAACGGTCCTGGATGCTGTCCGATTCCCGCTGGCCGCAAAAATGGTAGACGACCTTTTCACAGCGGACTTCGACGCCGAGTTCGACTACGGCCTGCGCGTCATTCTCGCCGGAATCGTCGCCACCCGAACGGGACAAGCGAACTGATTCGGCCACGATGCCCGCGCGCGCGGAGGTAGCCTCGAAAGGGGTTCCTACTCGATGATCCGAGAACCGCGATGCACGAAATGGCCATTACCCAGAGTGTCATCGACGCCGTGTGCGAGTACGCGGCAGGCCGGACCGTACACAGCGTCACCGTCGAGGTCGGCGCGTTATGTGCGGTAGTACCCGACGCGATGCAATTCTGTTTCGAACTCGCCGCCGAGGGGACGGTCGCGGAAGGGGCGCGACTCGTCATCGAGCAAATACTCGGCACCGGCGAATGCCGGTCTTGCGGCGCCGAATTCGGCTTGGCCGATCCGATTGTGCTGTGTCGTTGCGGGAGCGCTGATGTCGAGATCCTTTCCGGGCGCGACCTTCGCATCCGGTCGATGGAAGTGAGCGAAGCATGTGCGCAACCTGTGGATGTGGCGACGACGCGGCAGCCGTGATCCGCGTCCCGCACGAACACCACCAGCACGGTGATCATGAGCACGACCACGAGCACGGCCATGATCATCACCACGGCCCGGGCGCCGATCACGTACACCTGCCCCGCACCGAGACGGTCAGCCTGGAACTGAAGGTGCTCGCCAAGAACGACGAACTGGCACAACACAATCGGGAGTGGCTGGCCGAGCGCGACATCCTCGCGCTCAACATGATGAGCTCGCCGGGCGCGGGCAAGACCACGCTGCTCGAGCGGACCATCCGCGAGCTCGGCGAGTTGCCGGTGGCGGTGATCGAAGGCGATCAGGCGACCCTGCTGGACGCCGAGCGCATCCAGGCGACCGGCTGCAAGGTCGTGCAGATCAATACCGGCGCCGGTTGCCACCTGGACGCGGAGATGATGCACCGCGCGCTGGAAACCCTGGACCCGGCGCGCGGCACCTTGTTGTTCATCGAAAATGTCGGAAATCTGGTCTGCCCGGCACTGTTCGATCTCGGCGAGCGCAGCAAGGTCGTGGTTATCTCGGTGACCGAGGGCACGGACAAACCGCTGAAGTATCCGCACATGTTCGCGGCCGCCGAGTTGGTGCTGATCAACAAGATCGATCTGCTGCCTTATGTCGACTTCGATCTGGACAAGTGCGGCGAGTTTGCCAGGGCGGTGAATCCCGGTGTCGAGATCCTGCCGCTGTCGGTAACCACAGGTCACGGCGTGGATCGCTGGTACTCCTGGCTTTTGGAGCAACGTCGTCCTCTGAAATCGGCCAGCCTTGAGGATGCTGTCAAGTAGGGTCTAAAATAACGTGATCAGGATCACATTCGGATGATGTGTCTTCAAGCCCAGAGAGACCGCAAACCCGATGATCCGCTGTGGAAGGTGGCAGCTAGATGCCAACTCAAGAAGCAGTGCGCGCCGAAGAGACTCTGATCCATGTGCTCTGGATCAACGCGGGTCTGAGTTGCGATGGTGACTCGGTAGCACTAACCGCCGCCACCCAGCCAAGTATCGAAGAGATCGCCTTGGGCGCCCTACCCGGGCTCCCCAAAATTGCGGTGCACTGGCCGCTGATCGATTTCGAGTGCGGCCCGAACGGTGGGGCCGACGACTTCCTGGAGTGGTTTTTCAAAGCCGATAGAGGCGAACTGGAACCCTTTGTGCTGGTCGTAGAGGGTTCGATACCTAACGAGAATTTGCACGACGAAGGCTATTGGTGTGGTTTCGGCAACAACCCCGCGACGGGCCAGCCGATGACCACCAGCGAGTGGCTGGATCGCTTGGCGCCCAAGGCGACCGCGATAGTCGCGGTCGGCACCTGCGCCACCTACGGCGGCATCCACGCGATGGCCGGCAACCCGACCGGTGCGATGGGCGTGCCCGACTATCTCGGCTGGGACTGGAAGAGCAAGGCCGGCATTCCGATCGTCTGCGTGCCGGGCTGCCCGATTCAACCGGACAACCTCTCCGAGACGCTCACCTACCTGCTCTATATGGCCACCGGCCAGGCCCCGATGATCCCGCTCGACGAGGCACTGCGGCCCAAGTGGCTGTTCGGCGCGACCGTGCACGAAGGTTGCGACCGCGCAGGCTATTACGAGCAGGGCGATTTCGCGACCGAATACGGGTCGCCGAAATGCATTGTCAAACTGGGCTGTTGGGGCCCGGTCGTCAAATGCAATGTGCCCAAACGCGGTTGGATCAATGGTGTCGGCGGCTGCCCGAATGTGGGCGGCATCTGCATCGGCTGCACCATGCCCGGCTTCCCCGACAAGTTCATGCCGTTCATGGACGAACCACCCGGCGGGAAGCTCTCCTCCGCCGCCTCCGGGCTCTACGGATCCGTGATCCGCAGCCTCCGACACATCACCGGCCGCACGGTCGACCAAGAGCCGCGCTGGCGGCACAAGGGCGAGAAGCTGACAACTGGCGCGACTCGCACCTGGTAGGAGGATCTTCGATGACTGCCATCGTTCCCGAGCCGTCGCACAAGAAGATCGAACCCAACAGCCTCGTCGAGATGGCCTGGGATCCGATCACGCGCATCGTCGGCAGCCTGGGTATCTACACCAAGATCGACTTCGAGAACCGGGAAGTCGTCGAGTGCCACAGCACTTCGTCGATCTTCCGCGGCTACTCGATCTTCATGAAGGGCAAGGATCCACGCGACGCGCACTTCATCACCAGCCGCATCTGCGGCATCTGCGGTGACAACCACGCGACCTGCTCCTGCTACTGCCAGAACATGGCGTACGGGGTGAAGCCGCCCGCCCTCGGCGAGTGGATCGTCAATCTCGGCGAGGCCGCCGAGTACATGTTCGACCACAACATCTTCCAAGAGAACCTGGTCGGCGTCGATTTCTGCGAACGGATGGTCGCCGAGACCAATCCCGGCGTGCTGGCCATGGCGGAGAAGACCCTCGCGCCGCACTCCAACGACCACGGCTATCGGACCATCGCCGACATCATGCGGGCGCTCAACCCGTTCACCGGCGAGTTCTATCGGGAAGCCTTGCAGGTCAGCCGGTATACGCGCGAGATGTTCTGCCTGATGGAAGGCAGGCACGTGCATCCGTCCACGCTGTATCCCGGCGGCGTCGGCACGGTCGCGACGATTCAGCTGATGACCGACTACATGTCCCGGCTGATGCGCTACGTCGAGTTCATGAAGAAGGTCGTGCCGATGCACGACGACCTGTTCGACTTCTTCTACGAGGCGCTGCCCGGTTACGAACAGGTCGGCCTGCGCCGCACCCTGCTCGGCTGCTGGGGTTCGTTCCAAGACCCCGACGTGTGCAACTTCAACTACAAGGACATGGCCGAGTGGGGCCGCAAGATGTTCGTGACCCCGGGTGTCGTCGTCGACGGCAGACTGGTCACCACGTCGCTGGTCGACATCAACCTCGGCATCCGAATCCTTTTGGGCAGTTCGTATTACGACGACTGGACCGATCAGGAGATGTTCGTCAAGGCCGATCCGCTGGGCAATCCGGTGGACCGCCGGCATCCCTGGAATCAGCACACGAACCCCAGGCCGCAGAAGCGCGACATGGACGACAAGTACAGCTGGGTCATGTCGCCGCGCTGGTTCGACGGCAAGGACCATCTCGCGCTCGACACCGGCGGCGGACCGCTCGCCCGCCTGTGGCCGACCGCGCTGGCCGGGCTGGTCGACATCGGCTACGTGAAGTCGACCGGGCACAGCGTGCAGATCAACCTGCCGAAGACCGCGCTGAAGGGACCGGTCAGCTTCGAATGGCACATCCCGGTGCACGGCAGCAACACGATCGAACGCAATCGGGCCCGCACCTACTTCCAGGCCTACGCCGCCGCGTGCGCATTGCATTTCGCGGAGAAGGCGCTGGAGGAGATCCGGGCCGGCCACACCAAGACCTGGGAGAAGTTCGAGGTGCCCGACGAGGGCATCGGCTGCGGCTTCACCGAGGCGGTGCGCGGCGTGCTGTCGCATCACATGGTGATCCGGGACGGCAAGATCGCGAACTACCACCCGTATCCGCCGACGCCGTGGAACGCCAATCCGCGCGACAGCTACGGCACACCGGGCCCGTACGAGGACGCGGTGCAGGGTCAGCCGATCTTCGAGGAGAACGATCGCGAGCACTTCAAGGGCATCGACATCATGCGCACCGTGCGCAGCTTCGATCCCTGCCTGCCCTGCGGCGTGCACATGTACCTCGGCGAGGGCAAGACGCTGGAGAAACTGCACTCACCGACGCAAACGCTGACCGCGGAGTGAGGCCCGGTCGAGCGGAGGGGTCGGAAGAGATGACAGTGGACGATCGCCCGGGAGGCCAACCAGACACCGCACTCGATGACGAAACCCGCTGGCGGACAGCGGGTGACCGGATCGAGACCCTGCTGGACGCGAGTTCGGCCGGTGGTGCCATGGCCCGTGAGCGCGCCGAGAATCTGGTACGCGAGGTCGCGGATCTGTACGGCGCGGGGTTGCAGCGCGTGCTGCGGCTGCTCGGCAACGACGCCGGCGCGATCGAGCGGCTGGCGCGCGACGATCTGGTCGCCAGCCTGCTCCTCGTGCACGGATTGCATCCGCACGACGTGCACACCAGAGTGCGGACGGCGCTCGACACCGTGCGGCCCTACCTCGGGTCGCACGGTGGGGACGTGGCGTTGCTCGGCGTCGAGGACGGGGTGGTGCGGCTCGAGTTGTCGGGCAGCTGCAAGACGTGCCCGTCGTCGTCGGTGACCTTGGAACTCGCGGTCGAGGACGCGGTGCGGGCGGCCGCACCCGAGATCGTGTCCATCGAAGTGGCGCAGCCGCCCGCCGAATCGGCGGGCGTGATCTCCGCCGACTCGCTGTTCTCCCGGGTGCACGCCAACGGCCAGCAGTCCGGCCAACCCGCCGGAAACTGGTTCGCCGTACCGGAACTCGGGGAACTTCGACCCGGGGAGGTGGGGGGATTCGCGATCGCCGGGCTGGTCGTGCTGGCCTGCCGGGTGGGCGACAACCTGTTCGCCTACCGGGATCACTGCCCGAGCTGCGACCGCTCGCTGGCCGGCGCCGCGCTGCATCGGCGGGTCGGTTATCCGGTCGGTGACGCGGTGCTGCGCTGTCCGAACTGCCTCGCGCATTTCGATGCCGTGCGGGCCGGCGCGCGCGTGGACGGCGACGGACATCTCGAACCGCTGCCCGTGCTGGTGCGTTCCGGGGAACTGTCGGTGGCCGTGCCGGTGGGGGTGAGCGGATGACCTCACCGTTTCGCGCCTTGCAGCGCATCACCGCCGACCGCCCACCCGTGACGCCGGTCGGCGAGCGGTGCGAGATGTGTGCCGAGCCGATCGCCGACGAGCATCAGCATGTGGTGAATGTCGAAGGCAGGCAACTGATGTGCACCTGTCGCGGGTGCTATCTGCTGTTCACCGATCAGGGCGCTCAGCTGCGCTATCGCGCGGTACCGGACCGCTACCTGCATTTCCCGGACTTCACCATCAGTCAGGGGGAGTGGGACGCGCTGGAAATCCCGGTGGGCCTTGCCTTCTTCTTCCGCAACTCCGCGCTGGACCGGACCGTCGCGTTCTATCCGGGACCGGCCGGCGCCACCGAATCCGAACTGCCGCTGGCCGAATGGCAGGCGGTGCTGGAGCGGCATCCCGAATTGAGCGTGCTGGCACCGGATGTGGAGGCGCTGCTCATCCGGGTGCCCGAACGCGGCACCGGCGAGGCGACGTGCCTGCTGCTGCCGATCGACACCTGTTACGAGTTCGTCGGCCGAATGCGCACGCTGTGGCGGGGATTCGACGGCGGCCGCGACGTGCACGACTACCTCGATCAGTTCTTCGCCGCGGTGTCGGCACGGGCGCGACCGGCCCCTGCGGGCGGTGCGTGATGAGTCCGGTCAACTCGATGACCTTCGCGGTTCTCGACGTGCAGCCGGAACCCTTTGCCGTTGCGCCGAATCTGACCGCGCGCATCGGGATCGCCTCGCTCGCCGAGGAACCCGTGCACGCGATCGCGTTGCGCGCGCAGGTGCGCATCGAGCCGCACCGCCGCCGGTACTCCGAGGAGGAGGGTTCGGGTCTGGCCGACCTGTTCGGTCCGCGGGAACGCTGGCGCGACACCCAGCGGACCTTTCTCTGGATGCACTGCGCCACCATGATTCGCGGATTCCACGGCGGGTCCGAGGTGGATCTGCCGATGCCGGTCACCTACGACTTCGAGGTGACCGGGTCCAAGTATCTGCACGCGTTGCGGGAAGGCAGCGTGCCGTTGCTGTTCCTGTTCAGCGGGACGGTATTCCTCAAAGGGACAACGGGTTTCGGCATCCAGCAGATTCCGTGGGATCGCGAGGACAAGTTCGACATGCCGATCTCGGTGTGGCGCGACGTGATGGCCGCGCACTATCCGAACTCCGGGTGGGTGCGGTTGCGCAGGGAGACCCTGGATGCGTTGGCCGCGTACAAGTCCGGACACGGCATGCTCGGGTTCGACGACGCGGTGAATCAGCTGCTGGCGCGGTGTACCGAGCAGACGTCGAACGGCGGCGAGGTGCAGCCATGACCGACGAGACCAGGGCCAGGGCACGCGCCGTCGCCGACGCGGTGCTGTACGAGGGTTATCTGCTGTATCCCTATCGGGCGAGTTCGCGAAAGAACCAGTCGCGCTGGCAGTTCGGTGTGATCGGCCCAGAGGGAGCGGCCTCGGCCGGGCTCGGCGAGGAATCGAGTATCTCGGCGCAGTGCCTGATCGACGCGATTCCCGACACGGCGATCACCCTGACGGTCCGGTTCCTGCAATTGCAGCGGCGGGCAGTCGAGGACCGCGACGGAGTACGGACTGCGGAGCTGACCGTCGGTGCTCAGTCGTGGATCGCCTGGGACGAGGCCACCGAACGCGAAATCGTGATCGGTCCGGTGCCGCTCGCCGCGGGAACATGGCCGGCGCAGGTGGGCGGTGGCACCGACATCGAGGACATCACGAGCTCGAAGGGGAACCTCGCCGGCCGTCTGGTGCGTACCCGGCTCGCACTCGAGGCGGAACTCGAACTCTCCGTCGAACACGACGCCGGCTACGTCCGGCTCTCGGTGCTGGTCCGCAATGTCGGCCCGGCGGCGACGGACCAGCGGGACGCCATCGCCCGATCGCTGATCGGCGCGCACATCATCGCCGAAGTAACCGACGGACAGTTCATTTCGCTGCTCGAACCACCGGCGGACGCGGCCGAGGCCGCGGCCCGCTGCGTGCGCGACCGCTGCTTCCCGGTGCTCGCCGGACCGCCCGGCGACCACAGCCTGCTGCTGATCTCGCCGATCATCCTCTACGACCACCCGGAGATCGCCGAGCAGAGCGAGGGCCCGCTGTTCGACTCCACCGAGATCGACGAGATCCTCACGCTGCGGGTGATGACCATGACCGACGAGGAGAAGGCGCAGGCCCGCGCCACCGACGCGCGGGCAGCCCAGATCATCGACCGCTGCGACGCCATGACGCCGGAGTCGATGCAGCAGCTGCACGGTGTGCTGCGCGACCCGCATCTCGGTCAGGCGCAACTGATTCCGGAGATCCCCGAGGGCGTCGACTGGTGGGATCCGCTGGCCGACAACGCCGTTCGACCAGAGTCCGATGCGGTATCGATCGCCGGGGTGCGGGTGCACAAGGGCAGCCGGGTGCGGCTACACCCCGCGCGGCGGGCCGACGCGCAGGACCTGTTCTTCGACGGCAAGGTCGCCCGCGTCACCTCGGTGCACGAGGACGTCGACGGGCACGCCCACGTCGGCGTCGTCATCGAGGACGACCCGGCGGCGGATCTGCACGAATGGTACGGCCGCTACCTGTATTTCGCGCCGGATGAAATCGAACCACTCGCCAGCCCAGAAAAGTAGAAGGAAGGCCCGATATGGAGATCGTCGGAATTATTGCGACCGCAGTCGTCGCGGTGATCGTCCTCGGCGCCGCATACATCGGCATTCGCTCGATACCGGATTTGCGGCGGTACCTGAAGATTCGTCATATGTAGCACTGAGGAGAACGTCATGACCGACCCTGATCAGCGCGAAGAACCCCAGTCCGAGCGCGGCGAGCCGGGCTCGCGCGATACCGGCGCCGATGCGGTCGCGGCCGGTCCGGCGGACCGACCGGCGGGCGATATCGGGCACGAGGAGACGACCTCGGCCGAGGGCAGCGACCCCGGGCGGCAGGTGGAATTCACCAACGAGACAGCCGGTTCGGATGCCGAGGCGCCGATCCCGCCGTACGAGGGCCGCAAGACCGAAGCCAACGATCCGGAGGAGACCGCCACCGGCGACGTCGGCGGCGCGGATGTCGGCGGGGCGACCGCGCCGACCGAGGATCAGGGGTGATCTGACGACGACGGTGCTGGTCGCGGGGATCGGCAATATCTTCCTCGGCGACGACGGGTTCGGACCGGAAGTGGTGCGGCGGTTGCCGCGCCACCCCGATCCCGCGGTGCGCGTGGTCGATTACGGGATTCGCGGGATGCATCTGGCGTATGACCTGCTCGACGGGTGGGATGCGCTGGTACTGATCGATGCGGTGCCGAATCGTGGTGCGCCGGGCAGCGTTCGGGTGTTCCAGGCCGAGCCGGATGGCGCCGGCGCCGCGAATCTCGATGCGCACGCGATGAATCCGGAGGCGGTGTTCGCCAGTGTTCGCGCGCTGGGCGGCACGCTGCCGCCGACGTACGTGGTCGGTTGCCAGGTCGAGACCGTCGAAGAGGGCATGGGGTTGTCCGAACCCGTTGCCGCCGCGGTGGATACGGCGATCTCGGCGGTCGCCGAGGTGCTCGGGAGCTTGTCGCCGGACTCGACCGCGGCATCTCGCGGCCCCGAACCTGCTGCCGTGGATGGCCTGTCCGCATCGAACATCAGGCTCGCACCGGGCGTCTTGTCCGCAGCGGACGTCACGTTGTCGGCGAACGCCGAATCCGCGGCGTCGTCGCGTAATGAACCGCCATCCGCGGGTCGAGAGGAGGAGTGACCGATGTGCCTCGGCATTCCCGGCCGGGTCGTCGAAATCCTCGACGGCTACCACAATCAGATCGCGCTGGTCGATGTCCAGGGTGAGAAGCGGAAGGTGAATATCGGTCTGCTGGAGGACGATCCGGCGCGGCCCGGCGACTGGGTGATCATCCACATGGGCTTCGTGCTGGAGAAGACCGACGAGGCCGGCGCGGCGGCGGCGCTGTCCGGGTTGCGCATGCTCGGGAGCGGTGAAGAACCATGACCGCGCACCGGTCGCGGCGCAAGGTGGTGGTGCGCGGCGTGGTGCAGGGGGTCGGCTTCCGGCCCTTCGTCTACACCACCGCCGCGGAGCTGGCGCTGTCCGGACGGGTGTCGAACGACAGTTCCGGCGTGATCGTCGAAATCGAAGGCGCACCGGCCGATCTGGACGAGTTCGTCCGCCGCATGCGGGAGAACCCGCCGCCGCTCGCCGTGGTCGAATCGGTCGAATCGGAGACCATTCCCCTGCGCGGCGGCACCGGCTTCCACATCGCAGACACCACCCGCGACGGCGCCGGCCGCACCCTGGCCTCGCCGGATGTCGCCATCTGCGCCGACTGCGCCCGCGAACTCGCCGACCCCGCGAACCGCCGCCATCGCCACCCCTTCATCAACTGCACCAACTGCGGCCCCCGCTTCACCATCATCGCGGCCCTGCCCTACGACCGCCCCCACACCTCGATGGCCGACTTCCCGATGTGCGCCCGATGCGCCGCCGAATACGCCGACCCCACCGACCGGCGCTTCCACGCACAACCGATCGCCTGCCCCGACTGCGGCCCCGCCCTCGCCTACACCGGCCCCGGTGATCCACTGACCGCCGCCCGAAACCTGTTGCGCGACGGCGGCATCCTCGCCGTCAAAGGTATCGGCGGCTACCACCTCGCTTGCGACGCAACCAATGAGGCCGCCGTCGCCGAACTGCGTAAACGAAAGCAGCGCGGCGACAAGCCATTCGCGCTAATGGTGCCCGACTTGGATACGGCTCGCGCGATAGTCGAGGTGGACGCCGCAGCCGCTGCCCTACTCACGAGCCCGGCGAGACCAATCGTGCTCTTGGCTCGCCGTGATGTCGCGAGTTCCGCTCCGGCGGCAGGCACCTCGCGGGCGGCAGATGACTCGCAGACGGTAGACAACTCGCAGACGGTTGACAACTGGTCCACGGCAGGTCGCCTGCCTACCGAAATCGGCACAGAGTCGATTTCGCCGGCGCGGCCAGGGTCCGAGTCCACCCAGCAGTCGGCACGGCTCGAATCGGCCGGGCCCGTCGGTCTGGCTGTGCCCGTAGGTCTGGCTGAGGCCGTCGGTCCGGCTGTGCCCGTCGGCTTGGCTGAGACGGGCCGGCCGGTGCACCGTCGGCCCGACGTCCGGATCGGCGTCGCGGGCAGCGCCGACCCTGTGCGGGAGGGGCGCGCAGTTCCGGACGCCCGCGGCGTAGGGTCCACGTTGCGCACTGAGCCTCCAGGTATGGCCCAGCCTGCACCGTTCACCGACCTCACGCTGGAATCGGACGGAGACGCCAGGCTCGCCGAATCCGTCGGGCTGTCCCGGCGAGCGAGGATCACTGGGTCGACCACAGCATCGGCGACAGCGCGGGAGGCGACCACCGAGCGCGACAGCCCCATGGTTCCGGGGCCCCACGGCGTGGGACACACGCAGTCCAGTGAGCCTTCAGCCATGGTCTGCCCGCAGCCGTCCACCGGTCTCGCCGCGGACCTGAAAAGCGATGCGGTGTTCGACGCACCGTTTGAGCTGTCCGGGGACGCTGAAATCGCCGCGCCCGTTGGCGCAGCGCACGTCAGGGCAGCGGACGGTCAGCTCGGCGTGATGGGCAGCGGCGTGCTCCCTGCGGCCTCGGTAGCGCCGGGCAATCCAGATCTGGGCGTCATGATCGCCTACGCGCCGTTGCATCTGCTGCTGTTCGGGCTGCCCGGGGATTCGCCGGGGCCGCGGGTGCTGGTCATGACTTCGGGAAACCTTGGTGGGGAACCGATTTGCTATGACGATGAGGATGCGCGAATCAGGCTTACCGGTCTCGCGGATGGCTGGCTTTCACATAACCGGCGCATTCTCGTCCCTTGTGACGATTCAGTGGTTCGGCTGGTCGACGGGATCGAGCTGCCCGTGCGCCGCTCGCGTGGCTATGCGCCGTTGCCGCTGGCGCTGCCCATCCCGATGCCTCCGACGCTAGCTGTCGGTGCCGATCTGAAGAACACCTGTGCGGTGGCGGATGGGCGGTATGCGTGGCTGAGCCAGCACATCGGGGACATGGACGACCTCGCCACGCTTCGTGCGTTCGGTGACGCAGAACATCACCTCGAGCAGCTGACCGGCGTCGAGCCGATCCAGATCGTCGCCGATGCGCACCCGCGCTACCGGTCCACCGCATGGGCGCAGCGCAATGCGGGGGACCGGCCGGTGCGTCTGGTGCAGCACCATCACGCGCACATCGCGTCGGTGATGGGGGAGCACGGATTAGGCGCGGCGGCAACGGTTCTCGGCATCGCGTTCGACGGCACCGGGTTCGGCCCGGATGGCGCGGTGTGGGGTGGCGAGGTACTTGCCGCGGGATACAAGGGTTTCCGGCGGTTGGCGCGTCTGAAGTACGCGCCGTTGGCGGGTGGTGACGTGAGCGTGCATCGTCCGTATCGGATGGCGCTGGCACACCTGTGGGCGGCGGGTATCGAATGGTCGGATTCGATACCGTCGGTGCGGGCCTGCCCGCCGGCCGAACGTGCCGTGCTGAGACATCAATTCGAGACCGGTCTCGGCTGCGTGCCGACCTCCAGCATGGGCAGATTGTTCGACGCGGTGTCGTCGCTGGCCGGTGTCCGGCACGTGGTGGACTACGAGGCGCAGGCGGCGATCGAGCTCGAAGGGCTGGCGCGCGGCGTATCGGACGAGGCTGGGTACCGATTCGAGATAGCGACCGACGAGCCCGCGCTGCTCGACCCGGCTCCGGTTCTCGCCGCGGTCATAGCGGATGCGGCACAAGGCGTTCCGGCCTCTGTGATCGGCGCTCGCTTCCACGACGCGGTCGCACACCTGATTCTCGAACTGGCGGTGGCCTATTCGACACCGTCGACCCCGGTCGCCCTCTCCGGCGGCGTCTTCCAGAATGCCCTGCTGCTCTCCCGCGCACGCGGCCTGTTGCAGGACAACGGCTTTCACGTCATTTCCCACCGCAGGCTGCCGCCCAACGACGGCGGGCTCGCGTTCGGGCAGCTACTCGCGGTCAGCGCGGGATGAGGAAAGGAGTCCAACCATGTGCCTGGCCGTACCAGGAAAGGTGCTCGACCTGCAGGAACGTGACGGCACCCTGATGTCGACCGTCGACTTCGGCGGCGTGCACAAAGACGTGTGCCTGGAATACATCCCGGACGCCGCGATCGGCGACTACGTGGTGGTCCACGTCGGCTTCGCCATCCAGCGCCTGGACGAGGAATCGGCGCTGGCGACGCTGGCCGAATTCGAACGCCTCGGCGTACTCAACGAGGAATTCGGCGACGGCTTCGCGCTCGCGGCCAAACAGGCCGGTCTCGCCGATCCCACCGCACCAGCCCAACCAGATTCAGAGGTGACGTCATGAAGTATCTCGACGAGTTCAGCAATCCGGACCTGGCCGCGAAGCTGCTCGACCAGATCCGCGCGGTGACCACGCGGCGCTGGGCGATCATGGAAGTCTGTGGCGGGCAGACGCATTCGATCATCCGGCACGGCATCGACCAACTGCTGCCGAACGAGATCGAGATGATCCACGGTCCCGGCTGTCCGGTGTGCGTCACCCCGCTCGAGGTGATCGACAAGGCGCTGGCGATCGCCGCCCGCCCCGGGGTGATCTTCTGCTCGTTCGGCGACATGCTGCGTGTGCCGGGCAGTTCGAAGGACCTGTTCCACGTGAAGAGCGAGGGCGGCGACGTGCGCGTGGTCTACTCGCCGCTGGACGCGCTGAACATCGCCCGGGACAACCCCGACCGCCAGGTGGTGTTCTTCGGCATCGGCTTCGAAACCACCGCTCCGGCCAACGCGATGACCGTTTACCAAGCCAAACGCCTTGGCATCGAGAACTTCTCGCTGCTCGTCTCGCACGTGCTGGTGCCGCCCGCGATCGCGGCGATCATGGAATCGCCGAGCTGCCGGGTGCAGGCGTTCCTCGCCGCCGGACACGTGTGCAGCGTGATGGGCACTGAGGAATATCCGCCGCTGGCCGCGAAATACAAAGTGCCGATGGTGGTTACCGGTTTCGAGCCGCTCGACATCCTGGAAGGCATCCGCCGCACGGTGATTCAGCTCGAGGCGGGCAAATTCGAACTGGAGAACGCCTATCCGCGCGCGGTGCAGGCGGCGGGTAACCCGGCCGCGCGGGCGATGCTGCGCGACGTCTTCGACGTGACCGACCGGGCCTGGCGCGGCATCGGCATGATCCCGCAGAGCGGATGGAAGCTGTCCGAGCGCTATCAGGACTACGACGCCGAGCTGCGGTACTCCGTCAGCGACATGCACACCGACGAATCCTCGATCTGCCGTTCCGGCGAGGTGCTGCAAGGCCTGATCAAACCGCACGAGTGCGCCGCGTTCGGCAAGGAGTGCACGCCACGGAACCCATTGGGCGCCACCATGGTTTCCTCCGAGGGCGCGTGCGCGGCCTACTACCTGTACCGGCGTCTGGACTTGCCCGCGGAGGTGGCTCATGCCTGACGAGACGGTCGTCAACGGGGCGACCATCGACATGGAGAGCTGGGTCTGCCCGATGCCGCTGCGGGACTCGCCCAACATCGTGATGGGCCACGGCGGTGGCGGCGCGATGTCCGGCGAGCTGATCGAGCACCTGTTCCTGCCCGCCTTCGGCGCCGCCGCGGACGCCGGGCTCGGCGATTCCGCGGTGGTCACCCTCGGCGGCGTGCGGCTCGCGTTCTCCACCGACTCGTTCGTGGTGAAACCGCTGATCTTCCCCGGCGGCTCGATCGGCGACCTCGCGGTGAACGGCACGGTCAACGACCTCGCGATGTCCGGTGCGCGCCCGATGGTGCTGTCCACCGCGTTCATCCTGGAGGAGGGCACCGCGCTCGCCGACATCGCGCAGGTCGCCAAGGCGGTCGGCACGGCGGCGCTCGCGGCCGGCGTCACCCTGGTCACCGGCGACACCAAGGTGGTCGATTCCGGGCACGGCGACGGCATTTTCATCAACACCGCGGGTATCGGGCTCGTGGACGAGGGCGTCGACATCCGGCCGCAGCGGGCGCGACCCGGTGACGTGGTGATCGTCAGCGGCGACATCGGCGTGCATGGCGTGGCGGTGATGAGCTGTCGCGAAGGGCTCGAATTCGGCACCACCGTGTGCAGCGACACCGCGCCGCTGAACGGCCTGGTTGCCGCGATGCTCGCCACGGGCGCGGACCTGCACGTCATGCGTGACCCCACCCGGGGTGGCGTGTCGGCCACGCTCAACGAGATCGCACGGGCCGCGAAAGTCGGTGTGGCACTGGATGAACGGAAGCTACCGGTGCCCGCCGCCGTGCGTGACGCGTGCGGTCTGCTCGGGCTCGACCCGATGTACGTCGCGAACGAGGGCAAGTTGGTCGCCTTCGTCGCACCGGAGGAAGCGGACATGGTGCTGGCCGCGATGCGCGAGCATCCGCTCGGCTCCCGGGCCGCCGCCATCGGCGTCTGCGTCGTGGAACACCCCGGCATGGTGGTCGCGCGGACCGCGCTGGGCGGCACCCGCGTGGTCGATCTCCCGGCGGGGGAGCAGTTGCCCCGAATCTGTTGAGCCAAGGTCGCCCGGTGACTCGGCGTCGATAGCTGGGGCGAGCGGTCGCCCCGGAGCTGTCGCGGTGGCACTCGCGCTGTCGATCTCCTCGCGGGGAGGTGCCTCCGGACCTGGTGAGATAGAGGGGAATCGAACGCGTTGCGAGAGGAGTCCGCGATCGAGCGGGTCGAGAGTGGTACGGAGATCTTCGCCAGGTACGCCTACGCGCCGAACCGGCTCGGGTTCTGCGGCCCGCCCGAGGCCGTCGCGCTACGCGGCGGCACCGAGGCCGATGTGCGTGCAGTGGCCAAGCAGTTCTCCGGCGCCTGGCCCTACTTGCGGGTGATGTCCAGGCTCACCGGAATCGCCGATCCGCTGGATCGCCGTCTCGTCGAGTCGTATTGGCTCGGCGGCGGAGTGTGCGCCGACCTCGACCCCGATGTGTTCACGGCCGAGCTACTCGCCGTCATCGGTCCACTGGCCGGCCACTACTGGACCCATCTGACCGCTGACCTCGCCGGCGAGGCGGCCGCCAACCACTGCTTCCATGTACTCGGCGTGTACCCATGGACCCGGTTGCTCGGCAAGGGGAAGAGCAACCATCCGGTACAGGTCCTCGACGGCTGTCGCATCTCCTGGGGCACCGTAATCGACTGCGTGGGAACCGATATCACGCTGAGCCGGAGCGAATTGGTTTGGGACGGACACGCATTGAGCATGGCGGAACCCACAAACCAGCACGCCGAAATCTGGACCGACGGCTACTCGGCCGTCCCCGACGTGACCCCCGGCGATCAGGTCGCCGTGCACTGGGGTCGCCTGTGTGGCCGGTTGAACCCCAGCCAGCTCCGAAACCTCCAGGCCAGCACCGCTCGTCAACTTCAGGTAACCAACGAGCGGCTGGCCGGACCGTCAGCTCGCGACACCTGAGGGATTGTCGATGACGTAGCGCCACTGCCCGTCGGCGCCGCGTCGGACAATATCGGTCGCAGTTCCGCCCAAATCGATCTCGCGTCCGTCGGGACCGGTGCCTGTCAAGGACCAGTCGATCACGAGCAGCGCGATGTCATTTGCGACAACTGCTTGGCGCAGTGCGGCTTTCATGGGGACGCCCAAACCCATGAAGTCGGCCAGGGCAGCGGAGCGATCGGCTCCGGTGACCGGATGCCCGGGTTGGGGGACCACAACAGCGTCAGGTTCATAGAGCACGTCGAGCGCAGCAAGATCACGCGCATTGAACAACTCGACCCAGCGTGCGACATGCGCAGCCAGGTCGGCGTGTGTAGGCCCCGCATCGTGATTAGTCGTCATGTTCAACCAGCGTATCCACGCCCCAGGATCCGCACCACAGCCAGTCGGCCGGTGATGGCCCGCCGAGGTCAGTATGTCGGCCTCGTCAGGTCGTAGACCGTGACTTTTCCGATGTTGCCCGAGTCGCACTGGGCAGCAACCCAATCGGCGATTTTCCCGTTTCCGGACGGCCGCTCGAAGAGCGTATCCCTCTCCCGAGCCTCGCACCCCAGTTAAGCATCCAGAAGAAGCATAAGAGCCACCAACGGACACGGTGAAAGCTCCACTCACACACTTCCGCGACCAAATCCCGTTGACCATGAACACGAGCGGGTTATGACAGCGGCCTTACTCGCGCGTTGCCGCAGCGATGTCCCGTTGATCGTGAACGTGGTCGGTGAGTGGGACATGGGGGCGGCTCTACTCGTGCTTTGCCGCGGCGATGTCCCGTTGGGTGTGGGCGTGGTCGGTGAGTGGGACATGCTGGTGGTTCTACTCGTGCTTTGCCGCGTTCATGTCCCGTTGGGTGTGAAGTCGGCGCTCGTTAGGTAGCGCTGGCCTCGAGGGGGCGGGATGTGCGCTCCTTCTCCGGGTCCGCACCTCTGCGGGGTGCCCAGAAAGGGAGTCCCGCTTCGAAAACCGTCGTCTCCATCCTTGAGCGTGGGGTGGTTCATGATCAGGGGGACTGGGGTAAATGCGCCTCTCGACGAATGCCGACTTCGGTTCCCTGATCTTGATCGTGCACTGAGTATCGAGATCAGATGCTGCGGCTAGCGGCGTTTGGTGACCTGCACGCCTTGGCCGGGGTGCCAGACCTCGACGATCAGTAGTTGTTGCTCCTGGTCCACGCTGGTGAGCACGGCGGCGGTGAGGTCGAGGCGGAAGGCGTGGTCTTCGCCGGTGGGGTCCGCGCCGGCCGCTGCCCGGTCCGCCGGATCGGTCAGTTCGATAGCGACGCCGGACACTTTGGCGTCGCCCTCGGACGGGTGCGCATGAATCGCACAGCGACCGTCCCGCCGAAGGTCTCGTACTTTCTGCGCGTTGGGCATGGATCCGAAGACCAGGTCCGCGCCGTGGAACGCCACTTCCGAACCGCTGACCCGCGGCGACCCGTCGCGCCGAATCGTTGCCAGCACATGACTCTCGTGTAGCTCGAACCGCCGCTTCACCGCCGCCGCCAGCTCCGGAGCCTCGTTTTCGAAATCGCGCCAACTAGCCACGCACCCACTATTCCACCGCCCACCGACACAATTCTGGCTGATGACCAACGGGACATGCGGGCGGCAAAGTGCGAGTGCGCGCACCGGCATGTCCCGTTGATCGTGGGGGGCACCGCTGCGGCGAGACAGTGGGCTCCTGGTGCCGAGGTCTGCAGTCTCTCTGGTGAACTGAGCCCGTTTTGGCGCAGGCGTGCGGGTCAGGGGTGGGTGGGGGTGGTGAGGTCGTAGACGGCGACGTTGCCGATGTGGACCGAGTCATAGTGGGCGGCGACCCAATCGGCGATCTCCTTGTTTCCGGATGGCCGCCACAGGCCGGGTTTGGTCGGCGGCTGGTTGGGTGCGGTTGTCGGTTGGCCGGGGTCGGGGATGATTCCGGGTTGGTCCGCGACCTTCCAGGAGTCGGGGAGTTGTACTTCCTGGGCGAGGTAGTAGGTCACCTGGTGGGTGGTGACGAGGTGTTCGAAGTCGGGGAGGGTGGGGACCGGGTCGTCGGAGGTGAAGCCGCCGATGGCGATTACGGGGGTGCGGCTGTCGAGTTCCAGGCCGGCGGCGGTGGAGGAGCGGTCGACGGCGGCAGACCATTTGGTTGTGGTGTTGCGGAGCAGCTCGGATACCTGGGGTTCGGTGGAGCCGTCGAGGAATGCGGTGACGGCGCGGCGCATTTGGTTCGCGGGGCCGGGCTTTTCGGGTCTCGCCGGTCCTACGGACGGACCTCCGCCCGTGTGTTCCTGGGGCAACGTGGCGGCCGCGTAGGCGGTGGTTCCGCCGAGTCCAGCCAGCAGGCCCGCGATAACCAGCACCGATGTGGCCCGGGCGCGCAGTCGACGGGACACGGCAGGGAAGGCGGTGGCGAGCAGCCCGAGGGCGGCGAGCACTGATACCGCGAGCAAGGTCCAGCGCAACCACGGCAGCCAGTCGGCATTCCGGTTCAGCAGTACGAAGGCCCAGACCCCGGTCGCGAGAATCATTGCGGCGGAACCGATTCGACCGAATACCTCAGAGCGCCGCCGCCAGACCTCGTGCACGCCGATGGCGAACATCCCCGCCACCGCCGGGCCGATGGCCAGTGTGTAGTAGGCGTGCATGCCGCCCTTCATGGTGGTGAACGCGATCCCATCGATGATCAACCACAGGCCGAAAACCAATGCCGCACCACGAATTTGGTCGGTGCGCGGCGCGCGCCACCGAGAAACCAATACGACGACGAACGCCAACAGGGCGGCGGGCAACAACCAGGAGATCTCGAAGCCGATCTCACCGGTGAACAGCTTCCAATGCCCCGATCCGCCGAAGCCACCGAACCCGCCGAAACCGCCACCGCCGAGATTGCGCGGCATTTCGTAACCGGGCGGCAGTTCGAAGCGATTGCCGCCGCCTCGATGATTCTGACCGAGGAAACGCGCGAATCCGTTGTAGCCCAACACTAAATCCATAAAGGTGTTATTGGTCGACCCGGCCAGGTATGGACGTGACGAAGCAGGCCACAAAATAGTAAGCAGCACATACCATCCGGACGAGACGATCAGTGCCGCGGCAGCACCGGTCAAGTGCCACAACCGATTCCGCAGTGTAGTCGGGGCGACGATGAGGTAGGCGATACCCAACGCGGGCAGCACCATCAACCCTTCGAGCATCTTGGCCAGAAACGCGAAACCGAGCGCGACCCCGGCCAGCATCAGCCAGCGCGGGCTCGCGTGCTTCAGCGCTCGAATGGTGCAGTACGCACCGGCGGTCATGAGCAGCACCATCACGGCGTCGGGGTTGTTGAACCGGAACATCAACGCCACCACCGGGGTAGCGGCCAGCACCCCCCCGGCGAGCAGTCCGGCGCCGCGGCTGTCGGTCGCGCGGGTGACCGCGGCGTAGGTCAGCGCGACGGCGCCGACGGCCATCAACGCCTGCGGGATCAGCATGCTCGCGCTGCTGAAGCCGAACAGCTGACCGGACAGCCCCATTACCCACTGGGAGACGGGCGGCTTGTCGACGGTGATGAAGTTGCCGGGATCGAGGGAGCCGAACAGCAACGCCTTCCAGTCGCGGGAGCCCGCCCAGGTGGCGGCGGCGTAGAAGTTGTTGCCCATGCCGTTGACGGTGATGTGCCATAGGTAGGCGGCGGCGGTGCCGATCAGGAGCGCGACGAGTCCCACCCGTTCCCAGCGGCGGGCCGGTGGCAAGCCCGTCGGTTCGGGAGTGTCGGCGGTGTCGGTCGCATCGGGCAGGGCCGGGTCGGCGCTGATCGTGGTCACTGCAGGAGCATGACCGGCGCAGCGGTGAAGGCGCTGGGCGCTCGCTGGCAATGTGCTGTGAACGCCGCGGACGCGCGAACGGCCGCCCGGATCACCGTGCGGCCGTTCGTGTGTCGAGCTCGGCTAGATCTTGCGGATCACCGTGACGACCTTGCCGAGCACCTGTGCGTCATTGCCGGGAATCGGTTCGAACACCGGATTGTGCGGCATCAGCCAGACATCCTTACCGGTGCGCTTGAACGTCTTCACCGTGGCCTCGCCGTCGATCATGGCGGCGACGATGTCCCCGTTGTCGGCGACGTTCTGCTGCCGCACCACCACCCAGTCGCCGTCGCAGATCGCCGCGTCGATCATCGACTGGCCGACGACCTTCAGCAGGAACAGCGAACCCTCGCCGACCAGTTCACGCGGCAGCGGGAACACGTCCTCGACCGCCTGCTCGGCCAGGATCGGGCCACCGGCGGCGATCCGGCCGAGGACCGGCACGAACGTCGGCGTCGGCCGGCTCGGATCGACTGCGGCGCTGTCGGATTCGTCCACCGCGGCGGCGTGCAGGCTGGTGACCGCGCGCCCTACCTCGTCGAGGCCGCGGACGTCCACGGCGCGTGGACGATTCGGGTCGCGTCGCAGAAAGCCCTTGCGCTCCAGCGCGCGCAGCTGATGCGCCACCGAGGAGGTGGAGGTCAGCCCGACGGCGTCGCCGATCTCGCGGATGCTGGGCGGGTACCCGCGCTCGCTCACCGAAGACCGGATCACGTCCAGCACTTTGCGTTGACGCACGGTGAGATCCGCTTCGGTAACCGCCGTGTCGACGCCGCCTTCGCTCTCTACGCCCGTGTCGTCTGTGTGCCTCACCGCAACCGCCCTTCCTTGCTGTGTCCGGGCTGATCCGCCGCCCGGCATATCTGTGCATGGCCTGTCCTGAATTTCGTCTTTCGAATCTAGTCCGGTCGAGCCGATGTTTCAAACATCTGTTCGAGAGTGTCGGGCGTTTCCTGCTGACATTGTCGGTGGCACGTGGTAGAAATCGAACATCAGTTCTTCGAACACCTGAGCGAACAATGCATCGAAAAGCGGCACTGAACAGCGGTACCGACCAGCCCGACCGGTCCGCCCAGCTCGAACACCCCAGCTCGAACACAGACGGAGCACCCACCACGGAGGTTTGTCCGATGAGCACTGCGATCAGCGACATCAACACGGAAATCGGTACGACCGGTGCGGAGCTCGCGCCCCGGGTCGACGACGTCCGTGAGATCGATACTCGCGTGGTCGACCCGCGCGAGATCGGTGCGGCGGAGATAGATCTCGCCTTCGAAACGGTCCCGCGGGTGCATCGGGGCACCTTGCGCACGCGGACACTGGATTCCACCCATCGATCCACCGTCGACCGGCGTCCGCGCAACGCGCGGCCCGGTGGCGGGGTGGTCGTATACGACCGTGGCACACGCACTTCGACCGTGCGCAAGCCCAGCGGCGCGCATCCGGGTGAGCTGGTCGAGCAGGCGCAGGTGGGATTCGCCGTGCTGGCGGTGGCCGCGCTGATGAGTGCGTTCGTGGTGGTCGCGCTCATCACGCTGGCGCACCTGCGGGCAGGGGACTGGGGTGGCGACACCTCGACGAGTACGGTGCCCGCGGTGGTCGACGGTCAGTCGGCGCCTGTCGACGTTGTGCCCGGAAGTGTGCTGCCGCAAGGTGATATCGCGCCGCGCTGATCGCGGGGGTCTGCTCGTAGCCCCCATCCGCCTCGTGAATCTTGTCGAGTAGCGGGCTCGACGCCCGACTTGCCGGCCGATCGCGAAGTGACCGAATTTGTTGATCGTCGACTAGAACATGTTGCTAGTGTGCTGAAAACGTGATCTGGCAAGGATCTTTGCCAGACACGACCTTGGCCCATCGACGAGTTCGGGACAGCTAGCAATGACGCATCTCGCCCCCGCACGCCCTACCCGGCTGCTCGCCCGAATCCTCGGGCTCGCCCTGTGTCTCGTCTTCGGGTTCGCCTCGATCCCGGCGGCCCAGGCGGCACCCGTTTACGCGCAGTATCTGGACCTGCCGTCGGTCAACGGTGACGGCGCGGGCGGCGGCGGCCTGAATCCGGCTCTCCCGCTGGACGAATCGACCCTGGCCACGGCCCTCGACGAAGCCCGCGCCGACGGCGTGCCACCCCGCCGGTACGCGACCCTGCTGCATCAGTACTGGCTGGTCGTCGCGACCCGTAACGCCGCCATCGACCTCGCGGCCTGGGACCCGGCGCGCGGCGTGCACGCCAACGAGCGCACGTTCAGCCAGGTGTACGTCAACTATCTGCGGCTCACGACCCAGCACCCGGAGTTCTACTGGGCCGGGCTGGCCGGCATCGCGGGCGGCTCGTTCGCCTCCGGCTTCTTCGACATGAGCGACGTCGGCGTGGTGCTCGACGTGCCGGGCATCCATCAACTCGGCAACGCGGTGGCCGACCTGTTGCGCGGCACCCCACCGGAACTGGTGCGCGAACTACCCGCCGACATCCGCCTGCTGGCCGCCGAGGGCTCACGGCTCACCGCCGAGGACGTCGCCTGGTACCAGACCCGGCTGATGATCATGCAGAAGCACATCTTCACCGACCTGGTCCCGATGCACGAGGCGTACGTCGCGCTGGGCATGCGGGGCATCGACGAGATGTACGACGCGGGCGTGCTCGACACCGACATCCACACCGCGTGGCAGTCCATCGCCGCGGGCACCCGCGACGGCAATATCGACGCGCTGATCCGGATGACCGACCGCGAGCAGAATCGGGTGATCGCCGATCAGTGGGACGCGACCTCGTCCGGGCGCGCCCCGATCGGCCGTGTTCTCACCTATGTGAGCACCATCGCAGGCAAACCCGCCGTGCCCGGCGTCCGTGCCCCAGGCGTGTTCGCCCCGGCCACCGTCCGCGCTGACCTCGGCGGCCGCACCCTGGCCCTGCGCACGCCGCTGCCCGACTTCAACTGGGCCGATCGCGACACCCGCTGGACCTACATCACCGGCGACCTGGTCCCGCGCCATATCGATATGGAACTGAATCCCGCGCTCGGGCCCGCCGTGCTCGGCGAGTCGTTCTGGAACAAACTCGCCCGTGGCCGCCTGATTCCGCGGCTGCCCGAGCTCATCGCGGACCTGACCTCGCAGTGGCAGGTCGTCGAATAGTCCGGCCGGACGCGGCGATTGCGGGGGCATCGCCCACCGGTAAAGGGTGAGTGGGACAACCCGAGTACCCGGACGGGTATCCTCGAAGTGCTATGCAGGTATTCCGCATATCGCCTGAGGTTTACCTGGTGCCGGGGTCTAGGCCCCTGTACACGTGCTCGCCGGGACGGTCACCCCGATCGGTTGCCGGGCCGGCCGCGAGCGCGCGCATCGACGAAGGATCTCCCGGATGCATTGCCCGTACTGCCGACACCCCGACTCCCGGGTGGTGGACTCGCGCGAGGCCGACGAAGGCGCGGCCATCCGCCGCCGCCGCGCGTGCCCGCACTGTGGGCGGCGGTTCAGCACGGTAGAAACCGCGATCCTGTCCGTGGTCAAACGCAGCGGCGTCACCGAACCGTTCAGCCGGGAAAAAGTCATCCGCGGCGTGCGTCGCGCCTGCCAGGGCCGCGAGGTCGACGACGACGCACTGAACCTGCTCGCGCAGAAGGTGGAAGACGCCGTGCGCGCCAAGGGTTCCCCCGAGGTGCCCAGCCACGAGGTGGGCCTGGCCATCCTCGGTCCGCTGCGCGATCTCGACGAGGTCGCCTACCTCCGGTTCGCCTCCGTCTACCGGTCCTTCACTTCCGCAGCGGATTTCGAGCGCGAGATCCAGGAGATGCGCAGCGCGCGCGAGGCCGCGGCGGTCGCGGTCGAATAAGCGGTCAGCGGCGGACAGCGGCGATCGCGCGTTCGATGCGCTTGACGGACACCGGGTATGGGGTGCCGAGCTTCTGGGCGAACAGGCTGATCCGGAACTCTTCGATCATCCACCAGATCTCGGTGACGGCCGGGGCGTTGCGGCGGTTCTCCGGCAGGGAGTTGACCAGGCGGTCGTAGGCGGTGAGGGCTCGGTCGAGTTCGATCATGCCCTGCCGGTCGCGGACTGCCGAGCCGGGCAGCGTCTCCAGACGGACGACGGCGGCCTGCAGGTATCGGGGGAGTTCGCGTAACCGGGTGCTGCCCCATTCGGAGACGAAGCCGCGGAAGACGAGGTTGTCGAGTTGGTCGCGTACGTCGTCGGCGATGTCGTGTTCGGAGGTCTCGGCCAGGGCCGCCGAAACCCGGTGTGCCTCAGCCAGAATCGGCACGACCAAGCGGACCAGTTGGGCCACAGCGGAGACGAAGCCGGGGCGGATCTCGGCGACCAGTGCGGTGAAATCGTCCGGGTTGTGTACCGGTCCGCCCGCGGCGGCGATGAGCTCGTCGGCGGCCGCGGCGCGGCAGTCCTCGATCAGCGCGTCCAGCGAGCCGTACGGATTCTGGGTCAGCGCAAGACGATCCGTGGGACGCAGGCTCGACGTGACCGCGCGGACCGAGGTCGGCAGCGCGTTCAGCACTAGCGTGCGGGTGCCGGCGCGCATCGCGGTGGCTTGTGCGGCAGGGGAACTGAGCACCCGGACGGCCACGCCGTCGCCCTCGGGGACGAGTGCGGGATAGCCGGTCACGGTTTGCCCGGCGACCTCGCGGCGGACCGTCGGCTCCACCGTGCCGAGCGATTCCGACGTCCATGTCACTGCGGGTGCTCGTTCGGCGCCCGCGGTCGCGCGGGCGACCGACGCGGCAACCTGTTCGGCCAGTTGGGTTTTCAGCGCTGGGAGGCTTTTGCCCCGGGCCAGCACCTTTCCTGCGGTGTCGACGGCCGCGAAGGTCATCCGCAGATGAACCGGTAGTGCGGCAGTGTCCAGGTCGGTCGGGTCGATGGTGATCGACCCGAGGCGGGACAGTTCCCGCGCCAGCCCGATGCGCAGTGGTTCCGCGCGCGGGGTGAGGGCCGCCAGTGCCGCTGCCGCGAAGTCCGGGGCCGGAACGACGCTGCGCCGCAACGCCTTCGGCAGCGTCTTGATCAACGCCGCGGCCAGCTCGTCGCGCATGCCCGGCACCAGCCAGTCGAAGCCGACGGCCCGCACATGGGCCAGCTGCTCGACCGGGATGCGGACGGTGACACCGTCTTCCTCGTTGCCGGGTTCGAACTGATAGGTGAGCGGGAAGCTGAGTTCGCCCTGTCGCCAGGCATCGGGGAACGCGGACGGATCCAGCGCCGCGGTGCCCGCATTGACCACCGTCGAGGTCGAGAAGTCCAGCAGGGCCGGGTCTTTGCGGCGCGCGCTCTTCCACCAGCTGTCGAAATGCCGCACGGACACGATGTCGGCGGGCAGGCGCTTGTCGTAGAACTCGAACAGCACCTCGTCGTCGACCAGGATGTCGCGGCGGCGGGCGCGGTGCTCCAGATCGGCGACGTCATCGATCAATTCGCGGTTGCGGTGGAAGAAGTCGTGGCGGGTCTGCCATTCGCCCTGCACGAGTGCGTGTCTGATGAACAGTTCGCGCGACAGCTCCGGATCGATCCGGCCGTAGTCCACCTGCCGGCCGGTCACCAGCGGGATGCCGTACAGGGTGACGCGCTCGTAGGCACTGGCCGCGCCGCGTTTGGCCGACCAATGTGGTTCGGAGTAGGTGCGTTTCACCAGATCCCCGGCCAGCCGCTCGGCCCACTCCGGCTCCACCTTGGCCGCCATCCGCCCCCACAGCCGCGACGTCTCGACCAGCTCCGCCGCCATCACCCAGCGCGGCGGCTTCTTCGCCAGCGACGAGCCAGGGAAGATCATGAACTTCGCGTTGCGCGCCCCGAGGAACTCCCGCGACTCCGCCTCCCGCAGCCCGATATGCGACAGCATGCCCGCGAGCAGAGCCTGATGAATGCCGACGGAATCCCAAGGCATGTCATCGGATTCGACCGCCGAGCCACCAGCCGCCTGCCCGCGCCCGCGCTTCGAGCCACCGGCTCGACCGCCGCGAGACGCGTTGGCGTCCTGCTGGCCAGCTCTCCCGGCCGAGGCCCCGCCTCGGGTGCCTTCGCCAGTCCGTTGCCCTTCGGCCGACAGCGTACGGCGAGCGCCATCTTCGGTGGCCTGCTGTGAGCCGGGCTGTCTGTCTGGTGCGTTGTTGCGGCGTCCGCGGCCACGGCGCGAACCACGGCCTGGCTGCTCCGATGCGCGCGTCGGGTCGTCTGCTTCGTCGGAGCGGCCCGGCCCGCCGTCGGCCGACCAGCCGAGTCCCCTGGTGATGGTGCGCAGCTGGCCGTGCAGGTCCTGCCATTCCCTGATGCGCAGGTAGTGCAGGAATTCCTCGCGGCACATGCGGCGGAACTGGTTGGATGACAGCGACTTTCGTTGCTCGTTCAGGTAGTCCCAGAGGCGCAGGTAGGCCAGGAAGTCCGAGCCTTCGACGATGAATCGTGCGTGTCTGGTGTCGGCGGCTTGCTGGTTGTCGGCGGGGCGTTCGCGCACGTCCTGAATCGACAGTGCCGCAACGATGATCAGCACCTCGGCCAGATTTCCGCTGCCGTGCGCCTCGACCAGCATGCGGGCCATGCGCGGATCGACCGGGAGTTGCGCCATGTCGCGCCCGATCGGGGTGAGTGTGAGTCCGGCGTCGGATTCTGGGTCGTTGCCTGTCCGGCGGCCCAGTGCGCCGAGCTCTTCCAGCAGCGCGATGCCGTCGCGGATCGCCCGCTTGTCCGGCGCCTCCACGAACGGGAAGTTCTCGATATCGCCCAGCCCGAGCGAGGTCATCTGCAAGATGACGGCGGCCAGGTTGGTGCGCAGGATCTCCGGTTCGGTGAACGCGGGCCGCGATTCGAAGTCGTCCTCGGAGTACAGCCGGATGCAGATGCCGTCGGCTACACGGCCACAGCGACCGGCCCGCTGCCGCGCCGAAGCCTGGGAGACGGGTTCGATCGGCAGCCGCTGCACCTTGGTGCGCATCGAATAGCGCGAAATGCGTGCTGTCCCAGGGTCGACCACGTACCGGATGCCCGGCACGGTCAGCGAGGTCTCCGCGACGTTGGTGGCCAGCACCACCCGGCGACCGGTGTGCGAGGCGAACACCCGATGCTGTTCGGCGCTGGACAGGCGTGCGTAGAGCGGCACGATCTCGGTGCGCGGCAGTTTCAGATCGCGCAAAGCATCGGCGGTGTCGCGGATTTCGCGTTCGCCGGACAGGAACACGAGCACGTCCCCGTCGCCCTCGTCGAACAGCTCGGCGACCGCGTCGCCGATGGCGTCCACCGGGTCGCGGTCGACCACCCGGGTGTCCTCGTCGTCTTCGTCGTCGGCGCCGGGCAGCTCCAGCGACAGCGGCCGATAGCGCAACTCCACCGGATAGGACCGGCCGGACACCTCGACAATCGGTGCGGGAGTGCCGTTCTCGTCGGCGAAGTGCCGGGCGAACAGCTCCGGGTCGATGGTCGCCGAGGTGATGATCACCTTGAGATCGGGCCGGCGCGGCAGCAGCTGTTTGAGGTAGCCGAGCAGGAAGTCGATATTGAGACTGCGTTCGTGCGCCTCGTCGATGATGATCGTGTCGTAGCGGCGCAGCAGCCGGTCGCGCTGGATCTCGGCGAGCAGGATGCCGTCGGTCATCAGCTTGATGAGCGTGCGGTCGGAGGCGTGGTCGGTGAACCGGACCGTGTAGCCGACGACGTCGCCCAGTTCGGTGCCGAGCTCCTCGGCGATGCGTTCGGCGACGGTGCGCGCGGCCAGCCGGCGCGGCTGGGTGTGCCCGATGGTGCCGCGGATGCCGCGCCCGAGTTCCAGGCAGATCTTCGGGATCTGGGTGGTCTTGCCGGAGCCGGTCTCGCCGGCCACGATCACCACCTGATGCTCGGCGATGGCCGCAGCGATGTCCTCGCGGCGCTGGGTGACCGGCAGCTGCTCGGGGTAGCGGATCTCCGGCACGGCGGCCCGGCGCGCGTCGATGCGGAGCTCGGCCGCGGCGATCTCGGCCTCGACCTCGCCGAGGTCGCCACCACGCGCCCGATCGAGCCGGCGGCGTAGCCGGTATTCGTCGCGGAGGGAGAGATTCGCCAGGCGGGTGCGGAGCTCGCGGGGGCCGGTGTCAGCTGTCCTGGTCATTGCATTCATAAGCGTAGCGAAGGGCGGCAACTGGTATTTCCGTCAGGCGGCCCGACCGGGTTGCCGACAGTGTGCGGACTGTCCGATTTCCCGGGTCAACCGGGGTTGATATGCGAAGATCGGGCGATGGACGCCGAATCGGGCACGGCTTGGGTGTATCGCGGTCTGCGGATCGCCTTCGGTGTGCTCGGCGTCGTCGCGCTGGTGTGGATCCCGCTGCGCAATCTGCACGAGACGGCGTTCTCCACCGGAAACTACTTCAGCTACTTCACCATTCAATCGAATGTGCTCGCCGTGCTGGTGCTGCTGATCGGCGGTCTGCGCGACCCGGACAGTCATCGCTGGGAGGTGCTGCGCGGCGCGAGCGCGCTGTATCTGCTCATCACCGGCGTGGTGTACGCGGTGCTGCTGGCCAATATCGATGTGATGCTCACCGATCGCTGGATCAACGACATCCTGCATCGGGTGATGCCGATCGTGCTGGTCGCGGACTGGGTGCTGGTACCGGCCCGGCAGCGGCTGACCCTGTCGCCGCGCCTGGTCAGCCTGTGGCTGATCTACCCGTTGATCTACGGCATCTACACCCTCATTCGCGGCCCGATCGTCGATTGGTACCCGTATCCGTTCCTGGATCCCCGGCAGCAGGGCTACGTCTCACTGGCCATCGGCTTGATCGTCCTCACCGCTGTCTTCACCCTCCTGGCCGTGGCCATAGCGGCCGTCGGCGGGCTGGCCCGCCGTCGCACGCCATGACCTCGCCGAACGGGACCTCACCGAGGCGCGTCTCGATGTTTGCCGCGGCCAGGTCCCATTCGCTGCTCGCGGAGACGTGTTGATGGCCATACGGGTCATCGGGCACGATGGCATTCGGCCTGGTGAGGCCGGTTTTACGGGGATTGATGAGCAGGTAGCCCTAGCGGCGCGATTCGGAGGGCGACACCTTCCTCCGGTAAAGGTGGACACATGAACTCGCTATGGCATGGATTTGCCGACATGGGTGCGGTCGAGCGGGACGGCGCGTTCGTCGTCGCCCGGGGCGAGGGCGCCTACATCTACGACGCCGACGACAACCGCTACCTGGACGCGACGGCCGGGCTCTGGTTCACCAACGTCGGCCACGGCCGCGGCGAGATCGCCGACGCGGTCGCCGCGCAGCTGCGCCGGATCGCGCACTACTCCAACTTCGGCGACTTCACCGAACCGGCCACCCAGCAGCTCGCCGAGCGGCTCTCGGCGATGGCGCCGGTGCCGGGCAGCAAGATCTTCTTCACCTCCGGCGGCTCGGACTCGGTGGACACCGCCGCCAAGCTGGCCCGCCGCTACTGGCACGAGCTCGGCAAGCCGGACAAGACGATCGTGGTCGGCCGGCAGAAGGCTTACCACGGCATGCACGTCGCGGGCACCGCGCTGGCCGGCATCCCGGTCAACCGCGAGGGCTACGGCGAGTTCATGGCCGACGCGCGGACCATCGAATGGGACGACCCCAAGTCGCTGCTCGCTCTGATCGAGGAGATCGGCGCCGACCGCATCGCCGCGTTCTTCTGTGAGCCGATCATCGGCGCGGGCGGCATCTACCTGCCGCCGGACGGCTACCTCGCCGAGGTGCGCCGCATCTGCCGCGAGCACGAGATCCTGTTCGTGGTCGACGAGGTCGTCACCGGCTTCGGCCGGATCGGCGGATCGTGGTTCGCCTCGTCCCGCTTCGACCTGGAGCCGGACCTGATGACCACGGCTAAGGGCCTCACCTCCGGGTACGTTCCGATGGGCGCCGTGTTCATCGCGCCGCACATCGCCGAACCGTTCTTCGCCGGCGGCGTCTGGTGGCGGCACGGCTACACCTACGGCGGGCACGCGGGCGCCGCCGCGGCCGCGCTGGCCAACCTCGACATCGTCGAGCGGGAGAACCTCTTGGACGAGGCGGCCCGGCTGGAGGCCACGCTGCACGCCAAGCTCGCGCCGCTGGCCGAGCACCCGCGCGTCGCGGAGGTGCGCAGCGGGCTCGGCGCGGTCGCCGCGGTTCAGCTGGTCGATCCCGCCGAGGGCCTGCCGATGGTGAAAACGTTGCGCGCCCACGGTGTTTCGAGCCGCGCGGCAGGCCAGGGCGCGATGCAGATCTCGCCGTCGTTCGTGATGACCGACGAGCAGGTCGACGAGCTCGTCGAGGGCTTCACCCGCGCGCTCGGCTGATTCCCGCACGCCTTTTGATTTCCGGCACGCCTTTTGATTTCCCGCACCGAGAATTGCATGCGAATCTCGGTGCGGGAAATCAGAAGTGGTGCGGCGCACGGCGTGCGGCTCAGAGGGGGCGCGTCATGAAGTGGCTGTACGGGTCGGGGGCGTAGTCGCCGAAGGGTTCGCAGAACTCGAAACCGTGTGCGGCGTACAGCTTTTGGGCGGGGATGAAGAACTCGGGCGTGCCCGTTTCCAGGCTCATCCGTCGATATCCGCGCGCCTTCGCCTCGGTGAGCAAGTGGCGCAACAGGATCGAGGCGACGCCGCGGCGTTTGTGCGTCGCGGCGGTGCGCATGGACTTGATCTCGGCGTGCTCGTTGTCCAGGCGTTTGAGCGCGGCGCAGCCGGCCAGGGTGTCGCCGTCCCACCCGCTCCAGAAGGTGATCTCCGGCCGGCGCAGGGCGTCGAGGTCCAGGGCGTGCATGCTGTCGGCGGGGGAGTGCCTGGCCAGTTCGGCCACGTGCTCGGTGAGCAGGACGGCGATCTCCGGTCCGGAGAGGTCGTCGACGACGATGCGCAGGTTCGGCTTCGCGGCGGTGACCGGGACGTCCGCGGTAGCGGACTGGTCGGTATTTCTAAGCATCCGTCCATGATGCATTCCTCCGTGGGTGAGCGCGCACTCGACGGATTCCGATCGAACAGGCTTTACTGAGAGGGCACCTGCCCGCACTTGCTCGGCGGACACCGTTGTCCGGCCAGGGGGTATGAATCATGAAGCTCGCCAAGGTCACCACGCTGGCAGCGGGCATTGCCCGCCGCGCCGCCGACGAAACCTATTACGCCGCACTGGCGGTGCGCGCGGGGCTGGTGACCCCGGAACGGCCGGATCGGCTGGCCAAGATCGGCGCGGCGGCCTATCGATTCGGCATGCTCGGCGCGATCGCCACGCTCGCGGCCCAGCGCTACCGGGATCGCATGGCGATCATCGACGAACTGGGCTCGCTCACCTTCCGTGAACTCGACGACCGCACCAGCGCGCTGGCCAACGCCTGGCGGGCGCGCGGTCTGCGCGACGGCGAGGTCGTGGCGATCCTGGCCCGCAACCATCGCGGCTTCCACTGCGCGGTATTCGGCGCGGCCAAGTGCGGTGCTCGAATCGTGCTGCTCAACACCGATTTCGCGGGCCCGCAGCTGCGTGAAGTGGTGGCCAGGGAGGGCGCCGATCTGCTGGTGTTCGACGAGGAATTCGCCGACGTGCTCGGCGATCTCACCCCACCGCGCGGCCGCTATCGCGCCTGGGCCGAGCAGCCCGGCGTCGACACCCTGGACAATCTGATCGCCGGCGCGGCCCGCACCACCCCGCGGCGCGCCACCACCACCGCGAAGGTGGTCCTGCTGACCAGCGGCACGACCGGCACGCCGAAGGGCGCCCCGCGCCGCGAGCCGACCTCGCTGGCCCCGCTCGGCGCGATCCTCGACAAGGTGCCGTTCCGGGCCCGCGAGATCACCGAATGCCCCGCGCCGCTGTTCCACACGCTCGGCTTCGCGCATGTGTTCATCGCGCTGGGTTTCGGTTCGACGCTGGTGCTCCGGCGCCGCTTCGACCCGCGGGCCGCGCTGGACAGCTTGGATCGCAATCGGGTCACCGCCTTGGTGGCCGTGCCGGTGATGTTGCAGCGGATGCTCGATCTGGGGCCGGAAGCTCGTGCGGGACATGACTTCTCCGCGCTGCGGATCATCTTCGTCGCCGGGTCGCAGCTCGGTGCCGAGTTGTGTGTCAAGGCGACCGACGCGTTCGGTCCCGTGGTCTACAACCTGTACGGCTCCACCGAGGTGGCCTACGCGACCATCGCCACCCCCGCTGACCTGGCCGTCGAGCCGGGATGTGTGGGTCGCCCGGCGGCGAGCGCGACGGTGAAGATCCTCGACGAGAACGGTGCGGAGCTGCCGACGGGGCAGACCGGAAGGATCTTCGTCGGCAACAACTTCCAGTTCGAGGGGTACACCGGCGGCGGCGACAAGGTCCGCGTCGGCAACCTGATGTCCACCGGGGATGTCGGCCACTTCGACAGTGCGGGAAGGCTTTTCATCGACGGACGCGACGACGACATGATCGTCTCCGGCGGCGAGAACGTCTTCCCCAACGAGGTCGAGGAACTGCTCGCCGCGCATCCGGCGGTCGAGGAGGTGAGCGCGTTCGGCGTGCCCGACGAACGCTACGGGCAACGGCTGCGCGCGGTAATCGTTGTGCGGGAAGGGCATTCGCTCATCGAGGACGAGGTGCGCGAGCACGTCAAGGCGCATCTGGCTCGCTTCAAGGTGCCGCGCGATGTCTTGTTCATCGATGAACTGCCGCGCAACCCGACCGGGAAGGTGCTCAAACGCGTGCTGCGCGAGCTGTGATCAGCGCTGCCCGTCACGGGCGAACATGCGCCGCAGGAACCCACCCGGCGGACGCAGCGCGGCCCGCAGGCCGCTGGCCGGTGGCACGCTGATCAGGCCGCCGCGCCGATGCAGGACGCAATCGATGACCGCGTCGGCGACCGCCTCCTGATCCGCGAGCGAGCCCGACGCGACCGTGCTGACGATCACGCCCCGGCCGGACAGCTCCTGATCCAGCGCCGCACCGAGACCGACCACGCCGTGCTTGGTCGCGCAGTACACCGCGACGCCGAGCGCCGCGGTCACCCCGGCCGCGGTGCCGATGTTGACGATCTGCCCGTGCCCCTGGCTGACGAATCGTTCTGCCGCCAAACGGGTTCCGATGATCACCGCGCGCAGATTGACATCGATCTGCAGATCCGACTCGGCCTCCGACTCCGCGAGGAACGGCCCCGACGGCATGACGTCGGCCGCGTTCACCACCACGTCCAGGCCGCCGAGTTTGCGTTCGGCACAGGTCAGGAAACTGCCGAACCGCGCGCTGTCGGTGATGTCGAGCGCCAGCCCGAGCACCGTGCCGCCGTGGGCTCTGGCGAGTTGATCGGCGGCCGCGCGCACCGCGCCCACGTCCACGTCGCCGATGACGACATCGGCCCCCTCCACCAGGAACGCCAGCGCGGTCTCGCGTCCGATGCCGTGCGCACCCCCGGTGATCGCGACCCGTTTGCCAGCGAGTGTCTTCCGAGACATATGTTTTCGCCTGCCTTTGTCTCGTTCAAACGCTAGATTGTCGCTGGACGGCCCTCCATGCGATATCGGGTCAGGGCATTGCGCAATCCGGCCAAGCGGTGCAGATCGAACCGGTCGGACGGTTTGTTCGATGGTCCGAACCCCTTGGGAGAGCGGAACTTACGATCTCCGGCCAGAAACCTTGCGCAATTCGGCCATAGCAAGCAACGATGGACGAGTGGCCTCATGGGAGTGGCGGCGGTCGGTGACACACGCGGTGATCCTTGTCGAGCTGGGAGAGGATCACGGTCTCACGCAAAACCAGTGCCTGCGTGGCACAGAGCTGGATCCACGCGTGCTGAAGACGCCCGGAGCGGAGATCACCGCCGCGCAGGAACTCGGGATCGTCCGCAATCTCGTCACACTGCTCGACGACAAGCCCGGCTTAGGCCTGGAAGCCGGTACCCGCACGCACATCACCACCCTCGGCGTGTTCGCGCTGGCCGTGCTCAGCAGCCCGACGATGCGGCAGGCCATCGACGTCGCCATGCGCTACTTCAGCCTGATGACCTCGTTCTCCCGCGCCTGGCACGTCTACCGGGGCGAGGAGATCTGGCTCTACGGCGACGACCGCGAACTGCCCGAAGACCTGCGCGGCTTTCTCGCCGAACGCGACGTGTCCGCACTGCTGACGAACTGGTTCCTGGTGTTCGGCGTGCCGCCGCCGGTGGTGCGCGTCGAGGTGGCCGGCGGGCTACTGCCCAGGCTGGCACCGATTTTCGAGCAATTCGAGATCCCGAGCAGCGACTCCGCGGAACTACAGACCGCGATCTTCGACGCCACCGGTATCGACGAGCCGATGCCGCAGGCGAGCCCGCTCACCGCGCAACTGTTCGAGGAGCAGTGCGACGACCTGCTGCAACGGCGCGGACTGCGGCAAGGCGTGGCCGGATCGGTGCGGTCGATGCTGATGCATCAGATGAACGGCAGGCTCAGTCAGGAAGACGTCGCGGCCGGGTTGCACATGAGCCTGCGCACCATGCGCCGCCGGTTGTCCGAGGAGGGCACGTCCTACCGTCAGCTCTGCGCGGAAACCTTCGGCACCCTCGCCGAGGAACTGCTCTCGACCGGACTGACCGTCGAGGACGTCGCCTTCCGGATGGGATATTCGGGCGCGCCGAGCTTTTCGAACGCGTTCAAGCAGTGGCGCGGCGTGTCGCCTGGGCGATTCGCCCGCTCGGCCGTCGACCGCTACCGGCAGACGGTGCCGCACTGAGCGTGCGGGCCCGGCGAAAAGGGCACCCCTGTCGTTGACGGGTGCGAGCATAGAACGGGCAGGTCCACGGTCGCCGCGACGAGAGGTGGTGGGGTGTGGCGCAGTTCGTGCAGGAGTACCCCGCATTGCGGTGGTCGGTGGTGGCGGCGTTCCTGGTCGCGGGGGCGATCGTGCTCGGGCGGCTGGTGGCGCCCGCTCGACTGGTGGAGGGTGCCGAATCGGTAGGTTCCGGTTCGGCGGATCGGATTCGGCGGCAAGGAGATTCGGCTCCGGGAGGCTCGGTGCCGATCGCCGGATATCACGAATCCGACGCCGCGCACCTGATCATGTGTTTGGTGATGCTCGCGATGCTGATCTTTCCGGCGGCGGCGAGCCCGCTGGCCGTGCGCGGCGTGCTCACCGCGATGGTCGTGGTCTTCGCGGCTCTGTTGACGAGTCGAATCCTGGAGCGGCACAGCGCGGCCGATCGGCCGCCGGCGGAGCGGCTCGTGCCACTGGGCTACCACGCGGTAACCGCCGCCGCCATGCTGTATGCCATGTCCGGGCACGCGATGTCCGGACATTCCGGCGGTCCCGCCCCGATTCCGGCGCTCGGGCTGGCCGCGCTGTTCGCCGCAGACGCGTTGGTGGTCGCGCTCGCGGTCGGCCGTCCGTTCGTCGACACGCCGGGCTACCTGGGTGTTCTCCTACGCTCGGGTGGGTGTGTCGCGGCGTTGACCGGGCCTCGGCAACGCGCGGGGATGGTGCCGCACGTGGTGATGGACCTGGGTACCGCATACATGTTGATCGCGGCAGTTTCGGGTTGACCGGTGCCGCAGACCAATCCGTGAGGTAGTGCATACCGAACCCCTGTCTATGCAGGCAGGTATTCGGCGATGACGAAGCACGGTTTCGCGATAGCCCATCGGCCCGGCGAGGCGGTAGGCGAGGCGGACGATGACCTGTTACGCCGGTGCCCGCTGCCCAGCGAACTCGATCGAAAACGCGCCGCGCTGGCCGCCCGCCGGCTCGTCATCCTGCTCGCGGAAACCGGCGCCGGCGATCGGGCCGCGTTCACCGAGTTCTATCGATGCACCAGCCCGCGGGTCTTCGGGCTCGCCGTGCGAATTCTGCGCAGCCACGCCGCCGCGGAGGAAGTCGCCCAGGAGGTGTACCTCCAGGTGTGGTCGACCGCCGACCAGTACGACTCCGCGCTGGCCAGCCCGATCGGCTGGCTGATGATGCTCGCGCACCGCCGCGCGGTCGACCGGGTGCGCGCGGAGGCCGCCTCCGCGGGCCGCGACCTGGCCTACGCCCACTCGCACGGCGGCCGCGATCACGACGTCGTCGCCGAATCGGTGACGCAGCGGATGGAGGAGCAAGAGGTCCTCGGCTGCCTGGGCGCGCTCACGTCCACCCAGCGTGAGGCGATCGCACTCGCCTACTACAGCGGGCGGACGTACCGTGAAGTCGCAGACCATCTATCGGTGCCGCTGCCGACCATCAAGACCCGCATTCGCGATGGGCTGAAGAGACTGGAGAAGTGCTTGTCCGTAGAAGGCGCCGATGGCTGACGAACTCCCGCGACCCGACGCGGAACTGCTCGACCTGGCGTACCCGTGCGCGCTCGACGCGGTGGGGGATATCGAACGCCGGCATATCGAGGAACGGCTGGCGAAGGCCGATCCGGCTGTGCGGCAAGCATTCTCGGAGACGGTCGAGCGGATGCACGAGGTGATGGCGCGGGTCGCGGAACTCGATGCGCACGCGCCGCCGCCGGAGCTGGAGGCGCGGATTCTGGCGGCGCTGCCCGACGACGGGCGCGACCGGCTGCCGTCCGCGTGGCAGCGGCGGATGCGATGGGTGGTGCCGGTGGCCGCGGCGGCCTGCCTGGTGATCGGCGGCGGGCTGGTCGCCGACCGGATCGGTACGCAGCCCGCCTCGGTGCCCGGGGCGGAACAGGTGCACCGGCAACCGGATGCGCGGACGCTGTCCAAGCCGGTCGTCGGCGGCGGCAGCGTGGTGGTGGAGTTCTCGGCGCAGCAGCGACTGGCGACGATGGCGTTCGACGGGGTGGCCGCGCCGCCGTCCGGGCGGGTGTATCAGGCGTGGCTGGTGCCTGCCGGCGCGCAGCCGGTGCCGCAGTCGGCCGGGGTGTTCACCGAATTACCCTCGGTGGCAAGGCCGTTCGTGATGTCGTTCGAGTCGGGGGAGACGTTGGCGCTCACGGTCGAACCGTCCGGCGGATCCAAGGCGCCGACCACCGATCCGATCGCCGGGGTGCTCTTGCCCTGAGCGTCGGTGCGTTCAGATCTCCACTGATTGGTCGGCGACCACGCGGCCGCCGAGGCGGACCCAGCCGTCGGAGTCCCAGGCGGTGAAGAGCTGGGAGCCCTTGCCCTGCGTGATGACCAGGCCGCGGCGTAGTAGTGCGGTGATGGCGACGGCGGCCGCGCCGGTCGCCTCGTCCTCGGCGATGCCCAACGTGGGGGCGAACATTCGCGAGCGCAGGGCGCCGCGGTTCTGATCGGTCCAGGCCCAGAAGTAGTGCGGGCCGCCGGTGAAATCGTCGGGTCGCAGGTTGGCCAGTTCGTCGAGGTCTTCGATCTGGTGGAAGGTGAAGTCGGGCGCCCATTCACCGCGTGCGGTGATCCAGGTGAGGCCCTCGGTCAGCTCGACCGCCACCGGGCCGGCCGGGACGGTCAGCCGGCGCACCGGGATGCCGCGTTCGGCGAACCACCACGCGGTGCCCACCGACGGGTGTCCGGCGAACGGCAGCTCGACGGCGGGGGTGTAGATCCGTACCCGCGCGACCTCGTCGACCGGGTCTTCGACCACGACGGTCTCGCTGTAGCCGGCCTTCGCCGCGAGTGCTTGGTGCTCGGCCTCGGGCACGTCCGCGGCCCGCGCGATGCCCAGTTCATTGCCGAAACGTCCGGCGGAATCGGTGAATACTCGCACCACGTCAACCTGTGTGCCCATGGTTGCCGAGCCTACTAGTCAGGTCCGATACGGGGCTGTCGCGTAGCCCACACTCCGCGTTGATCGCGGCGTCGTCGCTGGTCGGCGGGGTACGGCAAAGGCCGCCGACGGTCCGTTGACCGGACCGTCGGCGGCCTCTGCACGGGGTTGCTCAGACCGCCGCGGCGGCCAGCGTCTCGGTGGACTGCACAGCCTGGCCGACACCGGCGACGATCGCGGCCGCGCGCAGCGACTCGAAGATCACCTCACGGGACACGCCCGCTTCGCGCAGCGTGTGCTCGTGCGCCTCCAGGCAGTGCCCGCAGCCGTTGATCGAGGACACCGCGAACGACCACAGCTCGAAATCGGCCTTGTCGACCCCCGGGGTACCGATGATCTGCATGCGCAGACCGGCCCGCAGGTCGTCGTAGCGTCCGCCGAGGAATGCCTTGCCCCGGTAGAACACATTGTTCATGCCCATGATCGAGGCGGCGCCGAGCGCGGCGTTGTACGCCTGCTCGGACAGCACATCCGCGGCCTCCTCGGCGATCTCGCGCAGCGTGGTCGCCGACCGGGTCGCGGCCGCCGACGCCAGCAGGGTGCCCCACAGCTGCTGTTCGTTCAGCACCGTGGTGCGCGCGAGCGATGACAGATTGAGCTTGAGGTCCTTGGCGTACTCGGGGAGGGAGTTCTTCAGGTTCTCAATGCTCATGTATCTCTATCCTCGGGTCATCCCCGCCGACGCGGGGAACAGTCAATTCAGGGTCGATCATCTAGTGGCGCAGCGCTTCTGCGGTCAGACGCTCGCGGCGAGCAGTTCGCCCGCGTTGATGGTCGGGTCGCCCTTCTTCCAGTTGCAGGCGCACAGCTCGTCGGACTGCAGCGCGTCGAGCACCCGCAGCACCTCGTCGACGTTGCGGCCGACCGAACCCGCGGTGACCGAGACGAACTGCACCTCGTTGTTCGGGTCGACGATGAAGGTCGCGCGGTCGGCGACGCCGTCGGCGTTGAGAACGCCGGTGGCAGCGGCCAATTCGCGCTTGAGGTCGGACAGGATCGGGAAGGGCAGGGTCTTCAGGTCCTCGTGCTGGGCGCGCCACTGGAAGTGCACGAACTCGTTGTCGACCGAGGCGCCGAGCACCTGCGCGTCACGATCCGCGAATTCCTCGTTGAGCTTGCCGAACGCGGCGATCTCGGTCGGGCACACGAAGGTGAAGTCCTTCGGCCAGAAGAAGACGATCCGCCACTTGCCCGCGTGATCGTCGCTGGTGATCGTGGTGAAGTAGTCGTCAGGCTGCTGAGCGTCGACCTTCGACAGATCACCACCGATGACAGCGGTGAGGTTGTATGCCGGGAATTGGTCGCCGATGGTCAGCAAGGCCATGCCTAATCTCCTCAGTTCTGTGATGGGTTTGCTAGCACTGTGCAGAAAAGCAGAAAAGCTCACTTGCGATCTTGCCGAAGGGCTGCTGAAAGGTAAAGGTGATCAGTCGCACTACACTGATAGCCGTGACCGATCAGACTTATCAGCCGACCCTGTCACAGCTGCGTGCGTTCGTGGCGGTCGCGGAATACCGCCACTTCGGCACTGCCGCAGCGCGGCTCAGTGTGAGCCAACCCACGCTATCGCAGGCGCTCGCGGCACTTGAACACGGGCTCGGACTGCAACTGATCGAGCGAAGCACGCGGCGGGTGCTCGTCACCGCGGCGGGGATGCGGTTGCTGCCCAAGGCCATGGCGACGCTCGAGGCGGCGGACCGTTTCGTCGCGTCGGCGAACGGTGACGGCCTCGGCGGCACGTTGCGGATGGGCATCATTCCGACGGTTGCTCCGTATGTGCTGCCGGGTCTTCTTCCCGAGTTGCGGAAGAAGTTACCCGCGCTACACCCGCAGGTCATCGAGGACCAGACCGCGCGACTGCTGGACGGGCTGCGCACCGGTGTGCTCGATGTGGCGCTGCTCGCGTTGCCGACCGAGGTACCCGGCTTGGTCGAGATCCCGCTGTACACCGAGGAATTCGTGCTGGTGACCCCGCGCGGGCACGAGCTGGCCGGTCGCACCGATCTGGCTCCGTCCGTGCTCGACTCGCTGCCGCTGTTGCTGCTCGACGAGGGGCACTGCCTACGCGACCAAGCCTTGGATCTATGCCGCTCTGCCGAGGTTCATCCCGCCGCGGTCGGTGATACCCGCGCTGCCTCGCTGGCGACCATAGTGCAGTGCGTCGCAGGCGGTCTCGGCGTGACGCTCATTCCGGAAATGGCCGTCGCGTCCGAAACTGCCCGGGGCACACTGGATACCGCGCACTTTGCTACTCCTGCGCCGGGTCGTACCATCGGCCTCGCGTACCGCACCTCGACCGCCCGCGCGGAGGATTACGAATACCTCGCCGCGATCATTCGCACCAAGCGTCCGGTGTAGGAGACGTTGGGCGTCAGGCGGTTTCGGCGTCGATCTTGCGATGATGGTCCGGCGCAGGTGTGTTGATCGGAGGAGCTGCGAATGGAGCCGTCGACGAGGCGATGGGAACAGTGTGCGGCGCAAGGGTATTCGTTGTTCGTCTACGGCACGCTGCAATTCCCGGAGGTGCTGGAAGTATTGATCGGCCGCGTGCCGCAACGTCGAGCCGCCACGGCATCGGGCTGGCGAGTCGCGGCGCTACCCGGTCTCCGGTACCCGGGCCTGGTCCCGGAGTCGAGCGCTCTGGCGCGCGGCCTGACTCTCGACGGCCTCACCGCCGAGGAGTGGGAAATCCTCGACGCCTTCGAAGACGATCAATACGATCTCCGCCCAATCCCATTGGCTTCCTCCGCGGATCCGGCCTGGACATACATCTGGACTGCCCCTGTCGCGCAAGATGATTGGCACCCTGACCACTTCGCCATCGACCACCTCCCGCACTTCGTCACCCAGTGCGCCGAATGGCGGCGTGGGCTGTAGCCGGTGGCCGACCTCGAATCCCCGCGCCCTTTGCGGGGAGTAGTACGGCCCAGTGATTTGGTGAGAGGGAACTGGTGCTGTTGGCTTCTCGCGTTTTGCCGACATCAGCTCCTCGTGATCATCTGTCCAGTAGTTGGCGGGCGGCGCGGGCTCTAGCGAGACGTACGGCCCTCGCTCCGCGGCTGGTGACGGGCTGGATTGGCGTTTGTAGACGACCGGTCGTATATTGAGCGTATGGCGCGACCGCGACGGAGTGGGGACACTCGGCAGCTTCTGGTGGAGGAGGGGGCTGCCGGCTTCTTGGCGAGTGGGTATCACGGGACCGGGATCAAGCAGGTCCTGGACAAGGTCGGCGTGCCCAAGGGGTCGTTCTACAACTACTTCGACAGCAAGGAGAGCTTCGGGCGGGCGGTGATCGAGCATCATTCGCTGTGCGTGCAGCGGAATTTGACCGAGGCGTTCGGGGCGGCGCCGGATCCGGTGAGCGGGTTGCGGGCGTTCTTCGGGCGGCTGATGGACGAGTTCGTCGCGGCGGAGTTCACCGGCGGATGCTTGATCGCGAATCTGGGCGGCGAGCTGGAAGGTAGTGAGCTGCTGCGGGAGTCGTTGTCGAGCGCGTGGGGTGCGTGGCGGGACCGGGTGGCCGAGCAGCTGCGAGAAGCGCAGGGGCTCGGGATGATTCGTAGCGACATCGATGCGACCGACCTGGCGGATCTGCTGCTCGAATCGTGGGAGGGGGCGGTGATCCGGATGAAGATCGACCGGACGCTGGCGCCGCTGAACAAGTGTCTGGATCGTTTACTGGGGGACTACTTCCTGCCCTGAGCTGGTCTTTTTAATTCAGTCATTTTTCATGACCATTCCAAGACGACCGGTCGTATCAACAGAAGGAGAAGCATATGACGAAGACGGTGATCGTGACCGGATCCTCCAGCGGGATCGGGCAGGATATCGCCCGCGCTTTCGTGGAACGCGGGGACAACGTGGTGCTCAACGGACGCGACGCGAGCAAGCTGGCCGACGTGGCCGCGGCGCTCGGTACGCCTGCGCGGGTCGCTACGTTCGCGGGCGATATCGGCGCTCCCGCAACGGGTTCTGCGCTGGTGAACGCGGCGGTCGAGCGGTTCGGCGGTGTGGACGTGCTGGTGAACAACGCGGGAATCTTCGGCGCCAAGCCGTTCGTGGACGTCACCGAGGCGGACCTCGACAGCTACTTGAACGGCAACCTCAAGGGCACGTACTTCACCACGCAGGCGGTGGTGCGCCAGCTGAAGCAGCAGGGCGCCGGCGGCAGCATCGTGAACATCGGCACGGTGCTCATCAACCACGCGCTGGCCGGGCTGCCCGCCTCCGCGGCACTGGTCAGCAAGGGCGGCGTGCACGCGCTGACCACCAGTCTCGCCGCGGAACTCGCGGCCGACGGCATCCGGGTCAACGCCGTCGCTCCCGGCATCATCCGCACCCCGCTGTTCGGCGACGGCGACGAAACCGCTTCCGGCCGACTGGCTTTGCTGAACCGCATCGGCGAGGTGTCCGAAACCACCGCAGCCGTCCTGTATCTCGCGGACGCCGAGTTCACCACCGGCCACATCTTCCCCGTCGACGGCGGCTTCATCTCGGGGCGGGCCGCCTGATGCCGTACGTCAACATCAAGGTCACCGACGAAGGCGTCACCCGGGAACAGAAGGCGCGCTTGATCAAAGGCGTCACCGACCTGCTCCAGGAAGTCCTCGACAAGGACCCGGCCACCACCTACGTGGTCATCGACGAGGTCGATCTCACCAACTGGGGCGTAGGTGGCCTCAACGTCGAGGACTACCGCAGGCAATCCTGACCTGCGAAACACGCCGGCCCCCAAGCGAAAACGCTTGGGGGCCGGCGTGGTTGGTACTACACGCGCAGGGCGTACGGTTCGATCGCGCCGCGCACGAGGGCGCGGGCGTCGACGGTTTCCGGACGGTAGGGCAGCGTGACCAGACGATCGGTCATCGCCTGCACCGGATCGTCCATCCGCTCGTTGCGGCCGAACAGGAACGTCCATTCGTGCTCGTCGCTGCCGTACTGCACGACCGTGTCGAACTGCTCGTGGAAGCGGTTCCAGGAACGCTTCAACGTCTCGTTGCGCCACATGGTCGCGCAGCCCGCCTGGGCGCTCAGCACGCCGCCGGGGGCGAGCAGCGCCCGACATCGGGACAGGAACTCCGACTCGTAGAGGCGGTTGTGCTGCGCGTCTTCGACTCGCTCGTCCGGCAGGTCGATCACGATGACGTCGTAGCGGGTGCCCGCCTCGGCGGCCTCGGCCAGGAAGTCCCAGCCGTCGGCGTAGTGCACCTTGATCGGGCCCTCGCCCTTGACCGCCGCGGTCAGCTCGTCGGTGGTGTAGCCGTAGGGCAGGTGCTCGGCGCACAGCTCGACCTCGAGCTGATCGATGTCGACGTGATCGACCAGCGACGCGCCGGCCTCGACTGACATCTGACTGGCCACGCCCTCACCGGAACCGATGATGAGCACCTTCTCCAGCTTCTCGGCCAGCGCGAAGGCGGGGACCATCATCGCCTCGTGGTAGGTCACCTGGGAGAACTCCGTGGACTGGCGATCGTCGTCGGAGAACAGGCTGATGCCCTGCTCGGTGCGCGCGATCACCATGTGCTGGAACGGAGTACGGGTGTCGACGATGATCTCGTGCAGATCCCAGATGCGGGTCAGGCCCGCGCCCACGGGTTCTTCGATGCGCTGCGAGCCGTGCCCGCGGCGGATGACCTGCATTCGAACATCCTTGGGAGACAACCGGTCCCGTAGGTGCTCGACAGCTTTCGACGCGCCTGCGCCGATACTGCCGCAGGTGAAGACGTCGACAAAGATGTCGCCGGACTCCGGATAGGTGTGAATCGAGGCGTGAGACTCCGACAACAGCGCGAGGACAGTCACCCCCTGCGGATCGAACTTCTTGTGTACGACATCGCAGATGGTGACGCCCGCCGCGATCAAAGACTCACGCAACGCCGATTCGAGTCGTTCGAGGTCGTCGCAAAGGGTCGCGTCGACACCACCGAACTCGGCCAGCACGTGCCAGCCGGTGAAATCCGCCGTCATGGGCAAACTCACTCTCGCTCAGCGCCCGAGACATGAACGGTCAAGGGCGGAAAACCATTGAAGGACACCGACGAATAACTCGCGGTATAGGCGCCGGTGTCGAGGATCTGGATGCGATCACCGGCTCGCAACGTGGTCGGTAGGAGGACTCGCGTGCGTTGATACAGTACATCGTCTCCGTCGCAGGTCGGACCGGCCACCACTGCCTCGTCGACAGGGTCACCGTCGCGATCCGTGACGAATCGATAGGCGATGTACTCGTTCTCGGTCTCGGCCATTCCGTTGTAGCGGCCGATGTCGAGATACACCCAGCGCCGGGCGTCCGGCGCGATGCGCACGCCGATGACTTCGGCGTGGATGATGCCCGCGGAACCGACCAGCGCGCGGCCGGGTTCGACCACCAATCCGGCGGTCCCGGGCAGGAATTCGGTCGCGGCGGCGTTGATCACCGTCGCGATCTCGGCGAGGGCGGGCGCCGGATCGGCGTACGCGATCGGCAGTCCGCCACCGATATTCACCGAAGGGACGTGAATGTCCTTGTCGGCCAATGCTTCCACGATCCGGCCCGCCTGCTCGATGCCGATCCGCCAGGCGTCCGGATCGAGCTGCTGGGACCCGACGTGGAAGTACGGCCCGCCGACGATCAGCCCCAGATCACGCGCCCGCACCAGCAGCCGGAACGCCTCGCCCGGCGTGCAGCCGAACTTGGTGCCGAACGGGGTGCGCGACTCGGGAGCCGAAGCGAGGAACCGGCATTCGACCTCCGAGCCCGGCGCGTGCTCCACGATGCGCAGCAGGTCGTCCTCGGTGTCGAAGGCGTACCGGCGCACGCCGAGCGCGTAGGCGCGGGCGATGTCGGCGGCCTTCTTGATCGGGTTGCCGTAGCAGAGCGTGTCCGGCTCGACGCCGAGCGCGAGGCACAGCTCGATCTCGCCGATGCTGGCGACATCGAACTCGGCGCCTTCCTCGTCGAGGGCTCGGATGATCTCCGGCACCGGACTTGCCTTGACCGCGAAGCGGATCCTTGCCGCGGGCATGGCGGCATGGAGCGCGTGGAAGTTCGCACGCACTCGCTCGGGATAGATGACAAGAAACGGTGATTCGGGCATAGTTGATCTTTCGCTTGGGCAGCAGCGGAGAGAGTATCAGCGGCCCCTACCCAGAAACGAATCCGTCAAACCTCGTGTCGGCGGCACCCCAGCGAAGCACCCGCTGACGGGCCGGAGATAGCCGCTGACCTGTATGGATTCTGTAGTGATTCGGGTGGGGCGGGCGGTGCGGTCAGCCTGCGGACACCGTGATTTCGTCGAAGACGACCTCACCGGCGGCATCGGACTCGACCAGGTCCACCACGCCGACGATCGACCAGCCGTGGTCGCCCGCCGGGTCGTCGAGAACCTGACGCACCTGCCAGAAACCGGGTCTTCGTTCGATCTGGAACAGTTGCGGTCCGCGCGCGTCCTGGCCGATGCCGATGCGCTCGTACTCGTCGAAATACGGGGCCAGATCGGTCTCCCAGTCCGGCCCGGTGCCCATGTCGGCCAGCAGGTCCCAGCGGCGCAGCGAGGCCAGCTCGACCCGGCGGAACATGGTGTTGCGGATCATCACCCGGAACGCGCGCTCGTTGGCCGAGATGGGGCGCACCGTCTCGGCGCCGAAGGCGAGCTGGTCGGCGTCGATCTCCGCGCCGGGGTTGGTGAGCTGCTCCCACTCGTCGAGCAGGCTCGAGTCGACCTGGCGGACCAGTTCGCCGAGCCACTCGGTGATGTCGTCGAGTTCCTCGGTGCGCGCGGAGTCCGGCACGGTGCGGCGCAGCGCGCGGTAGGCGTCGGCGAGGTAGCGCAGCACGACGCCCTCGGAGCGGGCCAGCTCGTAGAACGAGATCAGCTCGGCGAAGGTCATCGAGCGGTCGATCATGTCGCGCACCACGGACTTGGGCGACGGCGCGAACTCCGACACCCACGGATGGCCGGCGCGGTAGGTCTCGAAGGCGGGCTCGATCAGCTCGGCCAGGGGCTTGGGCCAGGTGACCTCTTCGAGCAGTTCCATCCGCTCGTCGTACTCGATGCCGTCGGCCTTCATCTCATTGATCGCCACGCCGCGCGCCTTATGCTGCTGAGCCATCAGCAGCTGGCGCGGATCCTCCAGGGTCGATTCGATGAGGGACACCACATCGAGGGTATAGCCGGGCGCGTCTTTGTCGAGCAGTTCGAAGGCGGCCAGGGCGAACGGCGACAGCGGCTGGTCGAGGGCGAAGTCGCGTTGCAGGTCGACGGTGAGGCGGGCGCGGCGGCCTTGCGCGTCGGGTTCGTCGAGCTGCTGGACCACGCCGGCGTCGCGCAGCGCGCGGTAGAGGCGGATGGCGCGCAGGATGTGCTTGCGCTGGGCCGGCCGCGGCTCGTGGTTGTCCTCGAGCAGGTGGCGCATGGCGTCGAAGCAGTTGCCCGGACGGGCAATCACGTTGAGCAGCATGGAGTTCGTCACATTGAAGCGCGACACCATCGGCTCGGGTTGCGCGGCGACCAGGCGGTCGAAGGTCTCCTCGCTCCACGAGACGAAACCCTCGGGCGGCTTGCGGCGCACCACCTTTCGCTGCTTCTTCGGGTCGTCGCCGGCCTTGGCGAGCAGGCGGGTGTTCTCCACCTCGTGCTCGGGCGCCTGCACGACGACGGTGCCCATCGTGTCGTAACCCGCGCGCCCGGCCCGGCCCGAGATCTGGTGGAACTCACGGGCTTTCAGCCGGCGGGTGCGCACGCCGTCGTACTTGGTCAGGCCGGTGAGCAGCACCGTGCGGATGGGGACGTTGATGCCGACGCCGAGGGTGTCGGTGCCGCAGACGACCTTCAGCAGGCCCTCTTGGGCGAGGCGTTCGACCAGCCGCCGGTACTTCGGCAGCATGCCCGCGTGATGCACGCCGATGCCGTGCCGGATCAGCCGCGAGAGCGTCTTGCCGAAGCCGGAGGCGAACCGGAATTCGCCCAAAGCCGTGGCGATGGCGTCCTTTTCGGCCCGAGTGGCGAAATTCACGCTGGTCAGCGCCTGGGCGCGCTCGAGCGCGGCGGCCTGGGTGAAATGCACCACGTAGACCGGGGCCTGGTGGGTGGTGACGAGTTCTTCCAGGGTTTCGGTGATGGGAGTGCGGGCGTAGGAGAAGGTCAGCGGGACCGGGCGTTCGGTGCCCGCGACGATCGCCGACGGGCGGCCGGTGCGGCGGCGCATGTCCTCGGCGAAGAAGTCGACCTCGCCGAGGGTAGCCGACATGAGCAGGAATTGCGCACGGGGGAGTTCGATGAGCGGGACCTGCCAGGCCCAGCCGCGATCGGGGTCGGCGTAGAAGTGGAATTCGTCCATCACGACCTGGCCGACGTCGGCGGCCGAGCCCTCGCGCAACGCGAGGTTGGCCAGGATTTCGGCGGTGGCGCAGATGATGGGCGCGTCCGCGTTGACCGCGGCGTCGCCGGTCACCATTCCGACCTTGTCGGCGCCGAACACCTCGCACAGGGCGAAGAACTTCTCGCTGACCAGCGCCTTGATCGGGGCGGTGTAGTAGGTGCGCTTGCCCTGGGCCAGCGCGATGAGGTGCGCGCCGACCGCGACCAGCGACTTACCCGAACCCGTCGGCGTCGCCAGGATGACGTTGGACCCGGACGCTAACTCCAATAGCGCCTCGTCCTGCGCCGGATACAGCGGGGTGCCCTGCTCCGCGGCCCACGCCCCGAAGGACTCGTACAGGGCGTCGGCGTCGGTTCCCGGTATCTCCAGCAGCTCGGTCAGATCCACTCCGAACACCCTACGGGCTGGCGCCCGCAGGGTTGTTACCGCTGCTCGCCTGTCTCCGGGCCGGTTTCGCCCTCATAGCCACCCTGCTCGGCCAGGAAGCGTTCGAATTCGGCGCCCAGCTCGTCACCGCTGGGCAGCTCGCCGTCGCCGACGAGCAGGCTCGACTGGCGTTCCTGCGCGCTGACGAAGCTGTCGTACTGGCGTTCCAGCGCGTGCACGACCGTCTCCACCTCGGAGTTTCCGGCGATGTGCTCGTTGACCTGTTCGCGGACCCTGGCCGCCGCCTCGCCGAGCGCGGCCAGCGGGATCTCCAGGCCTGCGTTGTCGGCGACGTTCTCCAGCAGGGTCTGCGCTGCCTCGGGGTACGCGGTCTGCGCCAAGTAGTGCGGCACGTGCACCGAGAAGCCCACGGACTCCTGACCGTGCTGCGCCATCCGGTATTCCAGCAGCGACGACGCGCTGCCGGGCACCTGGAGTTCGCCGGGCCAGCGCTGATGCTCGGCGATCAGGTCGCTGTCCGACGAATGCGCGGTGACGCCGAGTGGACGGGTGTGCGGGATCGCCATCGGGATGGCGCTGAGGCCGATGCTGCGGCGCACGCCGAGTTGCTCGGCGAGCAGCCGTACCGCAGTGGTGAACTTCTCCCAGCGCAGGTCCGGTTCGATGCCCGCGAGCAGCAGGAACGGGGTGCCCGCCGTGTCGCGCAGCGCCCACAGGTTGAGCTCGGGCTCGGCGTACTCGGAGAAGTGATCGGTCTTGAACGTCATCAAAGGGCGGCGCGAGCGGTAGTCCAGCAGCTCGTCCACGTCGAACGAGGCGACCAGTTCGCTCTCCAGGCTCTCGCGCAGGTGCGTCGTCGCGAGCCGCACCGCATGCCCGGCATCGGTGAAGCCCTCGAGTCCGTGCACCAGAACGGGACCCTCGCCGTCGTCGGACGACAGCTGCGGAGCGGGAAACTCCAGTTCGTACATTCGCGACTCGTGGTCCATCGCGTGCTCCTTCCTGCGCGGTTCCGCCGGCACGGGTGTTGCTCGGTCCTCGACACCGAAGTCATTCGAGACGAGCAGCGTCCGAGACGGGAACCAGGTCCATTGTCCCCCATGTGGGTGACAGCCACCGCGCACGGCCGGACACCGACCCATACGACGAGGCAACAGCGTCGGCGCCCCGCGCATTCCCGGTGCGGCGGCGTGGCATCGCGGGCGGGCATCGGGAGTTTGGCACAGTGGGGTGGGTGACTGTGGCGGATTCGGCGCGCAAGGGGGCGGGCATCGCCATGTCCGCAGCGTGTTTCGCGCTGCTCGCCGGGTGCGGGTCGACAGTAGACGGGCATCCGGTCGCGGGGGAGCAGACCGTGGTTTCGCGGCACGTCGGTGCGGCGTTGCCGGCGTTGCTGGTGGAACCCGGGCAGTTTCCCGCTCGGTATGCGGCGGTGGTGTTGCCCGCCGAGGCGGCGGCGCAGGCGGCGGGGGATTTGACCGGGATCGGGCGGGGTGGGCGGGTGCAACCGGAGCGTTGTGTGCCGCCGCAGCAGGAGTTCGGCGCGGACAAGACGGCGATCGCGGTCGGGACCGATGATGCTGCGCGGGCGACGATCACGGTGGAATTGACGCGGACCGCGCAGCCGCTCGCGGTGCTGCGGAGTCAGCTGAAGCAGTGCGGGTCGGTGCAGGTGAGCCGGGGTGCGGCGATGACGACCGTGACGACCGAGCTGGATCCGGCGCCGCCGATCGACGCGGACGACACGGTGGCGTTTCGGCGGACTGTGCAGCCGGATGTCGGTGGGGCCGGGTTGAAGCAGGCGATGCGGACGTTGGCCGGGCAGGTGGGTGATGTGCGAATCACTGTGACGTATATGTCTTTTTCAGGCGCTGAGCCGGATATGACGGCGATGGATCAGCTGTTCACGACGGCTGTGCAGCGGGTTCAGAAGGGGTAGTCGGCCGGGTACGGTAGCAAGCCTGGCTGACAGCTCCAGCCAGCTCCAGCGTTGGAGAAGAGCTGCTGAAGACGGTTTGTCCACAGCAGCCGAGAATTCCACAGGGTGGGTGAATCGCCTGGTCAGCGTGGCGGGCGCGGCGGGATGAGCGGGCACTCTCGACGCCATGACCACTCCCGCGAACCCACATTCCTCCGGTCCTGCTGACGCACAGGCCGATTCCTCGTCCGATAGCGCGACTCAGGCTCAGGACGAACTCTTCTGCTCCCGTCCGTCGCTGCTCAGCGGCAAGCGGACCTCTCGCGCGCCGGTGAGCCTCGCTACCGCCTTGCGATCGTGCCAGTTCCTTCGATCCGGTGATCGTGCGCAATCCAATTCTGCGGGCCCACAGGAAGACACGGTGCGGACAGCGCGCCAGGTGCCTTCTGCCGGCTCCGTAGCGGCAGACGCTGCGGAGCAGTCGGACGAAATGGTGCGTGCCGAAGATGTTGTGCGGCCGGACCGAGCAGTGCGTCCGGATAAAACGGCGCATCTGGATCGGGCAGTGCCGCTGGACGAAATGGCGCACCCAGATGGCGCAGGGCGGCTGGATGAAACGGCGTACCTGGCTGGCGCTGGGCGGCCAGACGAAACAGGTGACCTGGATCGCGCAGGGCGCTTGGACGAAACGGCGAACCCCGATCGGGGTCGGCAGTTGGAGGACGCTGCGCAGCCGGGACGCCCGGTGACGTCGGAGGATGACGTGTTGCGGTCAGGTGATGTGGTGCGACTCGGCGATTCCGTGAAGCCGGGCAGTGCGATGCATCCGGATGATGTGCTGCCCGAGGAGATCGGCACGCTGGGGGAGATCGCTCGCGGCGGCACCGAGGTGGCCGCGAACAGGGAGCGCGACGATGCGGACGAGTTCCTCGATGACGAGGAATTCGACGAGTCCGGCGATGCGGATTTCAGTGTCGCGGGTGGTGCGTACGGTGTGGGCGATCGTGGGCGGGTGCTTGTCTGTGCGGATCAGGCGCCGCCCTTCGATGCGGATGCGCCGGATTGTGCTGTGTGCGTGGATGAACCGGGGGAGGTGATCGCGGCGGTGCCGGCGATGATCGGGTTCCCGCCGGAGCGTTCGCTGGTCGTGCTGGTGTTGCGGTCTTCGGGGCGGGGTGCCGGGTCGATCATCGACGCGGTGGTGCGGTTCGATCTGGATCAGAACGGTGGGCGGCGGCTGCGGGCGGGGATGGTGGCGCAGTGTGTGCTGCAGATCTGTGCGCACGATGACATCGCCGAGGTGCTCGTGGTGGTGGTCGATGATCGGGCGGTGGAATCGCCGCGGCGCGCGGAGACCGGGGAACGGTGTGGCACCGGGCGATTCGAGGTGCTGATCGACGCGCTGGATCGGCGGCTCGCCACCCACGAGATCGCGTTGACCGGTGCCTGGGCGGTGCGCGCGATCGAGCCGGAGCAGCCGTGGTGGAGTCTGGTCGGCCCGGATCGGCAGGGGACGGTGCCGGATCCGTCCGCCTCGTCGGTGGCGCTGTCGCATGTCCTCGACGGCAGGCAAATTCGTGGCTCGCGCTCCGAGCTGACCGCATTGGTGGCCGAGGATGTCGAGGTGCGCGATCAGGTGGCGGCGATCCTGGATGGCGCGCTGTCGGTAGCTCGCGACCGGTACGCGCGGGCGGTGCGCCGCGGCGATCCGAGCGACTACAGCAGGCAGGCCCTGGACTACGTGCTGTGGCAGATCGCGAACACCGAGTCCGGTGTCCAGCTCATGGTCCCCGAACTCGCGGAACTCGCTGCCGCCCTGCGCGACCGAGCCGTCCGCGACGCCATGTTCGCGCTCGCCGTCGGCGACCACGCCGTAGCCGCCGAGGGCCTGTGGGCCGCCCTCACCCGCGCCCTGACCGGTCGCGACCGCGCCGAAGCCGCGTCACTGCTCGGCTACAGCGCCTACGTCCGCGGCGACGGCCCCCTCGCCGGCATAGCCCTCGAAGCAGCCCTGGACGCCGACCCCGACCACCCACTCGCCACCTTGCTGGAGGCCTCACTCATGGTCGGCATGCGCCCCGATCAACTCCGCCGCCTCGCCCGCAGCGGCCACGACACCGCCGCCGACCTCGGCATCGACCTGGGCTCTCCCGCACCATGAATCGCGCGTCGGCACGGGGCGCGCGTCGATCTCTCCCGTCCAGTGGCGAGGGAATAGCAAAGCTCACGCCTGCCAGCAATCCTGTTTGGTGCCAACGGAGTTCGAAGGGGATGACGGGCCGCCCCGCGTGCGTGACAGCGGCCGTGCGTTGCCTCATCGGAACCGAAAGCCGTCAATTGAGAAGGTATTCGGCGGTCAGCGTGAACAAGTCGTCGGTGTGCGTGTCCTGACCGCGTTTTTGTTTGGTGCGGTCGAGCGAGGATCGGATCGACCATGACAATGCCAGCAGAGTTCGAAGGGTGACGGGCAGCGTCGCGTGCAAGACAGCGGCAGTCCGTCGCCTCTCAGCGGAAGTTGTCAGTCGGGGCGGTACTCGGCGTTCAGCGTGAACAAGCGGTGTGCGCGTTCTGATCAGTCTCTCGGCGGCGTGCTGCAACGGGGAGTCTGGGATCGCCAATGTCAGTGCCAACACAGGTTGGAGGGGCCGGTCGGGCCGGTGCGGAATGTCCTGTGAACGCCGAGTGGTCGAGGAATTGGACACCTGAGCGAGCCTGCGCTCGGCGGCAGTGAGTGCAGTAGAGCCTGTGGATTACTGAATGGCCGGGGCGGGCGGCGTGAAAGCCGTGCCGCCCCGGTCAACCGGAGACGTGGAACCTCAGTGGGCGCTGTGGGCGCGGTCGCCGAGGGTCTGGAGGAATGTCCAGGCGTCGGAGACGATTTCGTCGAGGTCGTTGTGTTCGGGGTGCCAGCCGAGGTCGGCGATGGCGCGGGCGCTGGAGGCGATCAGGGTGGCCGGGTCGCCGGGGCGGCGCGGGGCATCCTGGGCGGTGATGGGGAGGCCGGTGACGCGTTCGCAGGCCGAGATCACCTGGCGGACCGAGAAACCGGTGCCGCTGCCGAGGTTGTAGACGCGGTGCGTGCCGGGCTCGGAGGTGGCCAGGGCCAGCAGGTGGGCCTGGGCGAGGTCGCGGATGTGGATGTAGTCGCGGACCGCGGTGCCGTCCGGGGTCGGCCAGTCGGTGCCGAACACCGAAATCGCCTTGCGGTGCCCGAGCGCGACCTGCAGCACCAGCGGGATGAGATGTGTTTCCACCACCCGGTTTTCGCCGAGGCCACCGTAGGCGCCGGCGACATTGAAGTAGCGCAGGCTGGTCGCCGCCAGTCCGTGCGCGATCGAGTAGGAGGTGATGGCGTGATCGATGGCGAGCTTCGACGCACCGTACGGGTTGGTCGGCCGGGTCGGCGCGTCCTCGGTGATCGGCACCTGTTCGGGTTCGCCGTACACGGCCGCGGTGGAGGAGAACACCAGCCGTGGCGTGCCCGCGTGGCGCATCGCCTCCAGCAGCTCGAAGGTCTTCACCACATTGCCGTGCCAGTACTTCTCCGGCTGCTGCACCGACTCGCCGACCAGCGACTGCGCCGCGAAATGCAGGACACCGTCGAAGGATTCGGCGCCCAGCAGCGCGGTCGCGGCCTGCGCGATGTCGCCCTCGACGAACCGGGCTCCGGACGGCACGCCGTCGGCGTTGCCGGTGGACAGATCGTCAACGACGACGACCTCATGACCCTCTTCGAGCAGCACCTGCGCGCACACGCCGCCGACGTAGCCGGCGCCACCCGTGACGAGAAGTTTCACCCGTCAGACCAGCTTCACCTGGACGGCGTGGGCCATTTCGTCCGACAGCTCGAAACCGTCGTGACCCGGCACGGTGATGACCACCGAACCCGGCTTGTTCTCGACCGTGACGCGCGCGTCGGGCACGACGCCCGCTTCCCGCAGCTGGCCGATGACCTCGGGATCGGTCTGGATGTGCTCGGCGAGCCGGCGCACGACTACCGCGTGCACCTGACCGTGCGGCAGATCCGAGAGCCGGACCAGGGTCTCCTCGGCGTGGTTCTGCGCCACGATGCCGAGCTCGTCCAGGCCGGGGATGGGGTTGCCGTAGGGGGAGGTGGTCGGGTGGTTGAGCACCTCGACCAGGCGCCGCTCCACGTCCTCGCTCATCACGTGTTCCCAGCGGCAGGCCTCGGCGTGCACGTTCTGCCAGTCCAGGCCGATGATGTCGACGAGCAGGCGTTCGGCGAGCCGGTGCTTGCGCATCACGGCGACCGCCATGCCGCGGCCCTTCTCGGTGAGCTCGAGATGCCGGTCTCCGGCGACCAGCAGCAGACCGTCGCGCTCCATCCGCGCGACAGTTTGGCTCACCGTCGGTCCACTCTGTTCGAGGCGCTCGGCGATGCGAGCGCGCAGGGGCACCACGCCCTCCTCCTTGAGGTCGTAGATGGTACGGAGATACATCTCCGTGGTGTCGACCAGATCTTTCACCTGTTACCCCTTCGTCGGCACGAATTCTACCTACGCACACCGACACGGCCCTGCGCCGGACGGTGTCGCGCCGCGCGGTGCGCGGCAATGCGGGATTCCGGTCGGCGCACGGCTTGCCGCCGCGATCGCTCTTCTCTGTATTTCTACTGCATAGCAACGTTCGACGGGGTCCGTACCTTCCCGCGTAGCGTTGCGACCATGGCCACTGCACCGCGCAGGGAACACCCGGCGCCACCCGGCGAACAACGCAGCCGCGGAACCGTCGTCTGGACCGACCGGTTTCTCGACTACACCTGGACCCCGGAGCATCCGATGAAACCGGCGCGCCTGAAGTTCACCATGGCGCTCGCCGAAAGTCTCGGATTACTCGACGGTGTCGAGTTATTGGCACCCGCCGCGGCCGATCGGGCGGACCTGCTGCGCATTCACACCGCCGACTACATCGATGCGGTCGAGCACGCCACGCCACCGGCCGGATCGCCGCAGGCGCCGCCGTACGGCCTGGGGTCCTCGGACAATCCGGTGTTCCCCGGCATGCATCAGGCCGCTTCGGTGATCGTCGGCGGCACGCTGGCGGCCGCGCGGGAGATCGCCGAGGGCCGGACCCGGCGCGCGGTCAGCATCGGCGGTGGCATGCATCACGCGATGGCGGACTCGGCGGCCGGGTTCTGTGTGTACAACGATGCGGCGGTGGCCATCTCCTGGCTGCTGGACCACGGCTTCGACCGGATCGCCTACCTCGACGTCGACGTGCATCACGGCGACGGCGTGCAGCGGGCGTTCTACGCCGACCCGCGGGTGCTCACCGTCTCACTGCATCAGCACCCGGCGACGCTGTGGCCGAATACCGGCTGGCCGGAGGAGACCGGCATGGGCGCCGCCGAGGGCACCGCGATCAACCTGCCGATGCTGCCCGGCACCCGAGACGCACAGTGGCTGCGCGGTTTTCACGCGGTGGTGCCCGGCGCGGTCGCGGCGTTCCGTCCGCAGATCGTGGTCAGCCAATGCGGGGTGGATACCCATCGCGAGGATCCCCTGGCAGATCTCGAACTCACGGTGGACGGTCAGCGCGCCGCCTTCCGCGCGATGCGCGACCTCGCCGACGAATACGCCGAAGGTCGCTGGCTCGCCGTCGGCGGCGGCGGATACGGCCTGGTCCGGGTGGTGCCGCGGGCCTGGACACATCTGCTCGCCACCGCGCTGGACCGCACCATCGCACCCGAAACCGTGATCCCGCAGGACTGGCTCGATCGGGTGCGGGCGGAGGTCCCGCAGGTGGATCCGCCGCGCACCATGGGTGACGGCGGCGACATCGCCTACCGCCGGTGGGATGGGCCGGGCGGCACGGGGGAGACTGGGGACGCGCGGGAGGACCGCGCCCAACGCGCCATCGACACGGCCGTGCTGGCCACCCGCCGAGCGAGTTTCGGACTGCTCGGCCTGGACCCGGAGGACCCTCGTGACTGACCCCGTAGACACTCCGGACACCCCGGCCGTGCCGCCGCCCCCGCCGCAGCACTGGTTCGCCGACGTGCTCGCCTCCGACGGCGGCGTGGTCCGGCTGCGGCCGATCACGCCCGACGACGCGGACGCGTTGCAGGAATTCCACGCGGCGCTGTCCGACCGCACCCGGTATCTGCGCTATTTCGGTCCGTACCCGCGGATTTCGCCGAAGGACCTGTATCGGACCACGCACGTCGACTATCACGACCGGGTCGGCCTGGTGCTGGTGCTCGGCACCGCGATCATCGCGGTGGGCCGCTACGAGGGGCTCGACCGGGTCGGCCGGCGGTCCGCGGAGGTCGCGTTCGTGGTGGCCGACGGGCATCAGGGGCGCGGGCTCGGCTCGATTCTGTTGGAGCACTTGGCCGGTGCCGCCGCGGAGAACAAGATCGAGACCTTCGTCGCCGAGGTGCTCGCCGAGAACACCACGATGGTGACGGTGTTCCGGGACGCGGGCTACCAGGTCGAGCGCAGCCGGGACGGGTCGGTGCTGCATCTGGAATTCGCCATCGATCCGTCCGAAGCCCTGCTCTCCGTGCGTGATTCGCGGGAGCGCGCTTCCGAGGCGCGCAGCGTGGGCAATCTGCTCACCCCGCGATCGGTGGCGGTGATCGGTGCGACGCCGAGCGCGGGCCGGGTGGGTGGCGCGGTGCTGAACAACCTGCTGTCCGGGGTGTTCCAAGGGCCGGTGTTCCCGGTGAATCCCAATCGGCACTCGGTGCGCGGGGTGCGGGCGTACGCGACGGTGCGCGAGATTCCGGACGAGGTCGATCTCGCGGTGGTCGCGGTGCCGCCGGAGGCCATCGGCTCGGTGCTCGACGACTGTATGGCCAAGGGCGTCAAGGGACTTGTGGTGCTCACCGCCGGATTCGACACGACCGGTGTCGGTGGCGGGGAGGCCGAACGCGAATTGGTCGCCGCCGCACGAGGGCACGGGATGCGGGTGGTCGGGCCGAGCGCGCTCGGTATCGCGAATACCGATCCGTCGGTCGCGCTCAATGCGACGTTGGCGTCGCTGCTGCCCGGTCGCGGGCGGATCGGATTCTTCTGTCAGTCCGGGCCGTTGGGTGCGGCGATCCTCGGGGAGGCCGCGGCCAGGAATCTCGGTCTGTCGACATTCGTCTCGGCGGGTGACCGTGCCGATGTGTCCGGCAATGACCTGCTCCAGTACTGGGATACCGACCCGGACACCGACGTCGTCCTGCTGTATCTGGAGAGTTTCGGTAACCCGCGCAAGTTCTCCCGGATCGCGCGCCGGGTGGCCCGGACCAAGCCGATCGTCGCGGTCAGCAGCGGCAGGCATGCGGCTCAACCGGCCGGTGATATGGATCGCTCGATCGTGCGAGACCTGTTCGCGCAGGCGGGAATTGTGCAGGTCGACTCGATCTCGGAGTTGTTCGACTGCGCTGCGCTGCTCGGATATCAGCCGCTGCCCGGCGGCTCTCGGTTGGCAGTCGTCGGTAACAGTGCGGCGCTGAATTGGCTGGCCGTCGACGCGGCACAGAGTGAGGGACTGGATGTCGGCGACCCGGTGAATCTGGGCCCGCAGGCGACCCCGGGCGCTTACCTTGACGCCACGGTCGCAGCGCTGCGTTCGGACGACATCGATTCCGTGCTGGTGGTTTTCGCGCCACCGGTGCCGTTGCCGATGGCGGGTTTCGCCGACGCGATCCGTGCCGCCGCGGCGGAGGTGCCCGACGCGAACAAGCCGATTCTGACCACTTTCGTTGCCGAGCAAGGCATTCCGAATCTGCTGTCCGTCCGTGGCGTGGGCGCTTCGGCGGTGCGCGGGTCGATTCCCTCGTACCCCGATCCGGAGCGGGCCGCGCGAGCATTGGCTCGGGTCCGGCGTTACGCGGAATGGCGGACCCGGCCGGTGTCACAGGTGCTGCGCCCCAACGGAATCGACACCGAACGCGCGCGGCGCTTGGTCGCCCAGTGGATCGCCGAATCGGGCGGCCGCCGGCTCACCGACCTGGAAACCGTCGAACTGCTCGACTGCTACGGCATTTCGGTGGTCGAGTTCCGTGAGGTACGCAACGCCGACGAAGCGGTCGCCGCGGCCGAGGAACTCGGCTACCCCGTCGCCGCGAAGGCGACCGGCGAAATGTGGCGGCGCCGACCGGATCTCACCGGCGTCCGCCTGGACCTGTGGCGGCCGGAAGCCGTGCGCCAGGGTTACGCCGACCTGGCCGAACTGTGCGGCGACCCGGTCCTGCACATTCAGAAAATGGCGACCAAGGGTGTCGGCTGCGTCCTGCGCGTCCAAGACGACCCGTCCTTCGGCTCGGTCATCGAATTCGGTCTCTCCGGGCTGATCATCGAACTCCTGGGCGACCGCGCCTACCGAGCCCTCCCGCTCACCGCCGACGAAGCAACCGCGCTCATCGACGCCCCCCGCGCCGCCCCGTTGCTTTCCGGCACCCCCGCCAGCCCCCGCGTCGACAAGGCAGCGTTGGCCGAACTGGCCCAACGCATCTCAGCCCTCTTCGACGACCTACCAGAAATGCGCGAACTCTCCTTCGACCCAGTCCTCGCCTCCACCAACTCCGCCGAAATCCTCTACGCCCGAGGCCGAATCGGCCCCGAACCCAGCCGCTTCGACACCGGCCCCCGCCGCCTCGGCTGACTTGTTGGAGCCGCGCGGGGTTCGCTTCCGGCGTGTGCCTCCATCCGCCTGGCGGAGGCCTTGTGCGCGCCGGGTCGAATCGGCCGCGAACCCGAGTCTCTTCGACACCGGCCCGCGCCGTCTCGGCTGTTGGAGCCGCGGGTTCACTTTCGGCGTGCGTGTGCTTGCTGCGGCGTGATGGAGATCTTGTGCGCGCGGGGGTCGAATTGGTTCCGAACCGAGTCGCTTCGACACGTGCCCCGCGTCGGCTCGGCTGACTGGGGAGCCGTGCGGGCCGCTTCCGGGCTGTGCTCGCGGCCGTCGACGTGGCGGAAATCCTCTTCACGGAGTCGAATCGGCTCGGACCGAGCGGCGTTGAGACCGGTCTCGTCCCTCGAGCTGCGGTGTTGGCCGGTTGAGCTTGCGAGCGAAACTCACTGGATGGGTGAATTAGTTCGGGGTCGATCCGCGTTGTCGTACGAGTGGCAGGTAGACCTCGTCGATGATTTCGACGAGCACGTTGTCGGGGGCTGTTGGGACGCCTCGGGTGACGAATTCGTTGCGCAGCAAGACGATTGCCACCGTGGCGACGCGGGGGTGCAGGGCTTCGGGTGCGCATTCGCCGCGGGCGACGGCGCGGCCGAGCACGGTGAGCCAGAGGGCGGCGGTGCTGTCGGCGGATTGATCGGGGAGTTGCGCCGAGAGTTCCGAGGCTCCGCCGGCTGCTGCCATCAGTTCGCGCAGGATCGCGCCGAGCGGGGAGCTCCAGTGGCGGTTGGCGCCGCGTAGCAGTTCGAGGGCGTCGGTGCGCAGGTCGCCGGTGTCGGGTGCGTGCACCGCGGTGGTCAGTTGGCGGTAGGCGGCGATGCCCAGGGCGAGGCGGTTCGGCCAGCGTCGGTACAGGGCGTTCTTGTTGGTGCCTGCGCGGGCGGCGACCTTGTCCATGGTCAGGCCGGCGTACCCGGATTCGGTCAGCTCGTCTGCGGCGGCGCGCAGGATCGCGTCCTCCAAGGCAGCACCCCGTCGCCGCGTGGGCTGAGCTGCCGGCTGCTGTGCGCCTGGTAGCTCAGTTGCCGGCGATCGCGTGCCGGTCCGCTGAGCCGCCTGCGGTGGCGTACCAGCTCGCTGCGTTGCCGATTGTTGGGTTTCGGGCTGCCGTGCCGGTTGACCCGCTGGTTGGGGTGCGTCCAACTGCTCTGTGTCTGGTTGCCGAGCTGCCTGCTGTTGTGTGCCGGTTTGCCGTGCTGCCAGGCGTTTCGGATCCGGCTGCCGGATCGGCTGTGCGTTTGGTTGCGAGGCATCGGCCTGCCGCATGCTCCCTCTCTCTGTTTGACCGGGAATGTCTAGATGGATCGTACCCTAAATATTTATATTGACTGCTCAATGGACTAGTAATTACGGTACTAAACGTACCTTAAACGTCGAAAGGGCATTACTCATGCGAATCAAGGGCATCAGCTACGACACCGGTTTTCTCCGCGACGGCACGTCTTCTCGCGCGCACTTCGACCCCGTAATGGTCGAGCGCGAACTGCGCGTCATCCGCGACCATCTGCACTGCAACGCGGTCCGCATCATCGGCGGCGACTCGGAGCGGCTGGAACTCGCGGCGGCCTATGCGGCCGATCTCGGTCTGGCGGTGTGGTTTTCGCCGTACCCGCTGGAGTCGACCGCGGACGAGATGCTGACTCTGTTCGCCGACTGCGCGGAGCGGGCCGAGCGGATCCGGGGGCGCGGAGCCGAGGTCGTGTTCGTCACCGGCGCGGAATTGAGCCTGATGGGCAAGGGGTTCTTGCCCGGAGACACGGTCGAGGAGCGACTCGAACTGCTGCTGCGATCCGAGGGGCGGGGCGATCGGATCCTCGCGGCCGGCGCGGCCGTCAACGACGTGCTCGCGAAAGCTGTTGCGCTGGTTCGGGAGCGGTTCGGCGGCCCGGTCACCTACGCGTCGATCCAGTTCGAACGCGTCGAGTGGTCGCTGTTCGACATCGTGTCCGTCGATCTCTACCGCTCGGCGGAGGTCGCCGGCCAGTTCCGCGACGGTGTCCGCACCTTGACGGCACAGGAAAAGCCGGTTGCCATCACCGAATTCGGCGCGGCTACGTACCTCGGTGCGGGTGATCGCGGCGCGCAAGGGTTGGAGATCGTCGAGTACGACTCGCGCGGCCCGGTTCGTCTCACCGGCGAGTACGTCCGCGATGAGGAAGGCCAGGCGACGTATCTCCGCGAGCTACTGGAGGTGTTCGACACCGAGGGTATCGACGCGACCTTCGTTTTCCTGTTCGCCCTCTACGACCACGTGCATCGCCCCGACGGGGACCCGCACAACGACCTGGACCTGGCCAGCTATGGCATCGTCAAGGTCTTCGAAACCGGCTACGGGCACGCCTACCCGGATATGCCCTGGGAGCCGAAGGCCGCGTTCACGACTCTTGCGGAGTTCTACGGCGAGAACTGACCGCCGATTGGTACCGACTCACACGATCGAACCGCGCACGAACTGCGTGGGCGCGCAATCGCACTGACCGAGACTTCGCGGAATGCGTTGTCGCCTGCGGAGTCCCCTGCACCCAATGTGAGCGTCGGGGAGGGCCAAAGGTTGGCCGATGGCATTGTTGACGCTTCACGGAGCCGTCAGGCCCTCGGAATACGTGCCCAGAGTTCGTCGCGCCGATCGCATCGGCGGATCAGGCAGGATTCACGCCGACCGGTTCGCGGCTCCCGGAGGGGGCGGAGAGCGCGGCACCGGCCGGCGTTGGCAGGTGACCCCGAAGGTCACCGAGTCGCACGCCGGACCTGTCTGGGGAATGGTCCGGCGTCATGAAGGTGCCGGGGTGTTCCGGCACGGGAGGGGATCAGCTGGCGTAGGCGCGGAGGCGGTCGGCCCGCTCGCCCTTGCGCAGCTTCGACATGACCTCGCGCTCGATCTGCCGGACCCGCTCGCGGGACAGGCCGAACAGCTTGCCGATCTGGTCGAGGGTGCGCGGCTGGCCGTCGTCGAGACCGAAGCGCAGGCGGATGACCTGCTGCTCGCGCTCGTCGAGGGTGGCCAGGACGCTGCGGACGTCGTGGTGCAGCAGTCCGGCGATCACCGCGGACTCGGCCGAGGTGGCCTCGGAGTCCTCGATGAAGTCGCCGAGCGGCGCCTCTTCGTCGTTGCCGACCGGCATGTCCAGGCTTACCGGGTCGCGGCTGTGATCGAGCAGATCGGAGATCTTCTCGACCGGGATGCCGGACTCGTTGGCCAGTTCCGCGTCGGTGGCTTCGCGGCCGAGCTGCTGGTGCAGCTCACGCTTGATCCTGGCCAGCTTGTTCACCTGTTCGACCAGGTGGACGGGCAGCCGGATGGTGCGGCTCTGATCGGCCATGCCACGGGTGATGGCCTGACGGATCCACCAGGTGGCGTAGGTGGAGAACTTGAAGCCCTTGGCGTAGTCGAACTTCTCCATGGCGCGGATCAGACCCAGGTTGCCTTCCTGGATGAGATCCAGCAGCGGCATGCCGCGGCCGGTGTAGCGCTTGGCGAGCGAGACCACAAGGCGGAGGTTGGCTTCCAGCAGGTGCGACCGCGCGGCTTGACCCTCGCGGACGATTTGCGCCAGATCCCGTTTGCGGGTGGCCGACAAGCGTTTGCCGGTCTCCAACAGGTTCTGGGCGTAGAGGCCCGCCTCGATACGCTTGGCCAGCTCGACCTCGTCGGCGGCCGTGAGCAGTGCGGTGCGGCCGATCCCGTTCAGGTACACGCGTACCAGGTCGGCTGCGGGGCTCTGGGCGTCGAGGTCCTGATCGCTGATGCGCACACGAGTGGTGGCGGGGCTTGTCATGACTTGCCTCCTGTCGGTGGTGTCTCACTCCGAACAACGGACCCGACAGAGAGAAAGTTCCCCGTCTCGGCTCAGATAAACCGCTCTGACGTGCGGTTTTCATCACTCTCGTCTGAGAAGTTCCTGAGAAGGTCTCAGACGTGGAACGCGCCTGTTGTCCGGTGCCTGCACCGACCTACCCGCGATTGCCGGAATTACACGGGGCGTACCAGTCCGTGGCGGACCAATCCGGCCACCACGGACAGCGCGTCGGCCGCAAACTCCGGGGTCACCTCGTCAGATCCTTGGGCAACCGCCAGCAGTTCGATCAACTCGTATAACGGGAGCCCATCGGCCCGCATTCCCGCCAGCAGAGAGATCGTTGTCTCGTCCACCTCGTGCTGCCAGCGGGGTCCGTCGCCGCGGTGCACGCGGGCCACCTGCTGCGCCCAGCCGTCGGGGCCGGGCAACGATACGCGTTCCAGCGCGGTGGCCGGGTCGACCACGAAACGTGAAGTCCAGGCGAGTTTTTCGTCGCCGGCGACGGCGCGCAACCAGGCCGAGCGGTCGAAGTAGCGGGTGGCCTCGTCGCCGAGCGGATCGTCGAAACCGTGGGTGAGGTCCTCGGCGAGCAGTTCGGTCGGGGCGTCGATGGCGCGCAGGTAGACGAAGCCGAAGCCGATGCCCTCGACGTCGGCCTCGGTGAACGCGTCGAGCCATTGTTCGGCGCGGGCCTGGGCGACCGGGTCGCGTGGATCGAGGCCGGCGTCGCGCAACCAGGTGCCGACATAGAGGGCGGGGTCGGCGACGTCGCGCTGTACTACCCAGGCGTCGACGCCGTGCGCGGGCAACCAGGACGACACGCGATGCCGCCAGTCCTCACCGTCGACGTGCACCCAGGCCGCGAGCATCGCCGCGGTTCCGCCGGGGGCGAGCAGGTCTGCCGCCTGCCCGATGACCAACTCGCTGGCGCCGTCGAGGGCGAGGCCGGAATCGCGGTAGGTGTGCTCGATCCTGGCCGGGCCGACGACGAACGGCGGGTTCGCCACGACCTGATCGAAACGGCGTCCGGCGACGGGCTCGAACCAGGAGCCTTCGAGGAGTTCGATGTCGAGTCCGTTGAGCGCGGCGGTTGCTTCGGCGAGCCACAGCGCGCGGGTGTTGACGTCGGTCGCGGTCACGGTGTTCGCATACGACGCGGCGTGCACGGCTTGTACGCCGCAGCCGGTGCCGAGGTCGAGCACGGAACCGACCTTGCGGGTCGGTGTCGCGCGCAGCAGCGAAAGTGAGGCATGGCCGACGCCGAGCACGTGATCTTCGGTGAGCGCGCGCCGGCGCATCGAGTCGTCGAGATCGGACAGGACCCAGCGAGTTCCCGCTCCGGCATCCAGCGGACGCAGATCGAGCGCCGCCCGAACCATGTCCCCGTCCCGCTCCAGCAGGCCCGCCGCCACCGCCCGCTCGAGATCCACCGGCACCAGCGCCGCGGCGACATCCCGCTCCGGCAACGGGTCTCCGAGCAGGAGCAACCGAATCAACGTGCCCAGTTCCCCCGCATCCCGCGCGGCTCGGCGCACCGGCACCGGCTCCGACCGCCCCAACGCCGCGTGCACGTCCTCGCCGAGCACCTCCAGCAGCGTGTCGGCGTCATACCCGACCCGGGTCAGCGCCGTCCGCAGATCGGGGCAGAGCGCGGTGAGCAGGGATCCGGTGGTCGTAGATCGGTTAGTAGGCACATCGGTACTCTGCCACCGCCACCGATCCACACTTGCCAGGTGTTCGCCGTGTCACACGGGTCAGCGGCTATTCACTCGACTGGGCTCGTTGATCGGCGGTCTCGACCGTCGACGCTCCAGCGAGTTAGCGGCCTGCCCGACAACTCGATCGCTCAGGCGAATATGGTTGGTGCCGAACCATATTCACGCCGACAAGGCCTGCTCGCGGTCAGACGCCCTGCGGGTCGCGGGCGGTGACGCAGTAGGTGGCGTCGGCGGGGTCACTCATGACGATCCAGTGTTCGAAGCGTTCTGTCACTGTGGCGCCGAGGGTTTCGTGCCAGGCGGCGGTGGCGGCGATGTCGGAGGACGACAGGTCGATGTGGGCGCTGGTGGGGCGGTCTTCGTCGAGGCGTTGCAGCAGGAGCTGGATCGGCAGGGACTCGGTGGCGCGCAGGCGGGCGAATTCCGGGAGGCGGCCTTGCTGGAAGTTCCAGCCGGTCAACGACTTCCAGAATTCGGTCTCGGTGGCGTGGTCGGTGGGGCCGATGTCGAGGCAGACCTGGTCGAGCCGGCTGAGGGTGCCGTCAGGGGCGGCGACGGCGGGCGCGGGGGTGCCTTTGGCGCGGCCACTCGGTGTGAGACAAAAGGTTTGGCCGCCGGGGGAGCGCAGGACGGCGTAGTCGGGGTGGTTCGCGACCAGGTCGGCGCCCAGGTCGAGCGCGGTGCGCACGGCGGTCGGGATGTGGTCGACGTCGAGGTCCAGATGGACGCCGCCGAGCCCGGTGACCGACTGCATCTTCACCCCCGCCGCGGCGAAACGCGCGGGATCGGGGAGCAGCGTGAGGAATTCGTCGTGTTCGCCACGGCGCGCGGACAGTTCGGTACCGGTGATGGTGGACCAGAACTTCGCGCAGTCGTCGAAACGCTGTGCGGGGCGGTCCAGGAAGGCCCAGATCCACCGAATCATGTTCACTCCTGTCTAGTGCCTCGAGACACGATAGGGAACGCCGCGCGCGGTGTCGAGCGTATTGGCGTGTCGGCCGCGCTGGCACGATCTTGGTGGTTTGTGGCATTCCGGCCACTCGTTGGGTGCGCGGTTTTCCGGCACGCTCAGCGGGTGACCGAACTGCAGACGCCGCCGAGTGTTCCCTCGAACAACACCGTGACCAGGCTGCATCCGGCGTGGATCGTCGCGGGGGTCGGGTTCATCGCGTTGCTCGGGGCCGCGGCGTTCCGCTCGGTGCCCAGCGTGCTGATGGATCCGCTGCACGAGGAGTTCGGCTGGTCGCACGGGACGATCGGGGCGGCGGTTTCGCTGAATCTGCTGTTGTACGGGCTGATTTCGCCGTTCGCGGCGGCGTTGATGGATCGGTTCGGCATCCGCAAGGTGGTGTCGGGTGCGCTGGTGCTGGTTGCCGCGGGTGCCGGGCTGACCGTGTGCATGACGCAGCCGTGGCATCTGATGATGACCTGGGGGCTGTTGGTCGGCGTCGGCGTGGGCTCGATGTCGATGCCGTTCGTGGCGACCATCACCGGACGGTGGTTCGTGCGGCAGCGCGGACTGGTGACCGGGGTGCTCACCGCGGCGGGTGCGACCGGTCAGCTGGTGTTCCTGCCGCTGGTGTCGATGCTGGCGCACGAGCACGGCTGGCGGCTGCCGTCGCTGATCGTCGCGGGGACGGCGTTGGCCGTTGTTCCGTTGGTACTGCTGTTCATTCGCGATTTCCCGAGCGATGTCGGAGTCACCGCGTACGGCGCGGAGCCGGGCAGCGTGGTCGGTGTCCGGACACCGGCGACGGTCGGCGCGACGCGCGCGCTCACCGTGCTGGCCAAGATCGCGCGGACGCCCGGATTCTGGTTGCTGGCAGGAGGATTCGCGGTCTGCGGCGCGTCCACCAACGGATTGGTCGGCACCCACTTTGTCAGCGCCGCACACGATCACGGCATGCCGCCGACCGCCGCCGCGAGCCTGCTGGCCGTGGTCGGCATCTTCGACGTGGCCGGCACCATCGCCTCCGGTTGGCTGACCGACCGCATCGACCCGCGCTACCTGCTCGTCGGCTACTACGTCCTACGCGGCCTGTCCCTGCTGATCCTGCCGTCGCTGCTCGGCCCGCACACCCAGCCGAGCCTGTGGGTCTTCATCATCTTCTACGGCCTCGACTGGGTGGCCACGGTCCCGCCGACCGTCATGCTCTGCCGCGAACTCTTCGGCAACGACGGCCCCGTGGCCTTCGGCTGGGTCTTCGCGTCCCACCAGATCGGCTCCGCCATAGCCGCCACCGGCGCCGGCGTGATCCGCGACATCCAGGGCACCTACGACCTCGCCTGGTACCTGGCCGGCGCCCTCTGCGCCACCGCCGCCGTCATGTCCGCCTTCATCCGCCGCAAGGCCTGACCCCAACAACTCGTCACCCCACCAACGGGACCTGGCAGAGCCTCCACCCACCCGCTGCCTCAGCCGTGTCCCGTTGAGCGCCAACACTGTTTGCGAACGGGACCGCAGGCCGGACCTACTCGCCCGATTCCGCCGTCATGTCCCGTGGGCATGGGCGGTCACGTCCTGTTCGAAGACCTGGCTGTGTCCGCGCGATTCCCGGTGACCGCGCTCGGTCCCGACCGATAACGTGCGCCAGCGTGACCTGAACCCGCAGATGATTCGTGGGCGGGACGAGAGGGCGCGCTACCCGGCCGACTCCACCGCTATGCCCCGTTGAACGATGGCGTCGTTCGCGAGTGGGACATGAGAGAGGATTCACTCGCCGATTCCACCAACGGGTTCAGTTCGATGTCGATGCTGTCAACGAGCGGGCCTAGACGGCCCCTCATCTGCGCTGTTTCCGCCGTGTCCCGTTGAGCGTCAACTTTCTTCGCGAACGGGACATGAGGCGGGTCCCACTCGACCAGTTCCGCCGCCAGGTCCCGTTCGACGCTGGTGCTGTCGACGAGCGGGACGTGCTGGTGGCTGCTCGCGTCCGATGGCTCGGTAGCGTCCCGTTCGGCGTTAACCCTGGGCGCGAGCGGGACATCGAGGCGGGTCCTCTCGGTTGATTCCGCTCGCATGTCCCGCAGGCCGTTCGTGCTCGTGAGTGGGACATGGCCAAGCGGCTATTGGTCGAGGCTGCGGCTATGTCCCGTTGCGTGCCAGAGTTGTTCGCGAACGGGACCGAGAGCTATTCGCTCGAAGTTTCTACCGTGTCCCGCTGGATGCCAGCCTGATTAGCGAACGGGACATGAACATGGATCTAATCGACCGTTGCCGCCACCATGTTTCGTCTGCCCCCGGTTTGATTCGTGCGAGGACATCGCCGGCGCGTCCATCCGAGTGATGGTTCGGTCGTGCCCCGTTGGGCGTTAACCCGTTGCGCGAGAGGGACATGAGGCCAGGGCTACTCGACCGTTGCCGCGACTATGTCCCGTTGGCCGCTGGTGCAGCGCGCGAGCGGTACGCGATGGTGCGGACGCTCATTGATTTTCCGACGGCGCCCGAGTTCGTCGCGAGGGAACACAGCAGAGCACCTACGCGAGAGCACCTACGCGCGCTCGACCCCTCAGCAATGTTCCGTTTCATGCCAGCCCGATTCGCGAACGGGACGTGAGGGCGTAACTACTCGGCCAATTCCACCGTGATGACCCGTTGGAGGTTGGCGCTGTCGGCGAGCGGGACATGATGGTGGCTGCACTCGGGCGATATCTCGGTTGCGTCCCGTTGGACATGGGAGTTGGTCGCGAGCGGGACATCGATGAGGGGCTTCTCGTTTGATGTCGCCGTCGTGTCCCGTTGGAGGCATGAGCCGTTCACGAGTGGGACATGGTGGATGGATCCGCGTTCGACGCCAGGTCCCGTTGGGCGTACGGAGCTGTCAGCCGTCGATGGATTTGTGGGAGCGGGCTTCGATCGCGGTGCGGCGTTCGTCCCAGCGGCTGGGTTCGTCTTTGCGGCGGGGTGGGCGGTCGTTGGCGATGAGGACCGCTATCCAGGGGAGTGGGATGGAGACGGCGATGATGAGGATGGCGAGGAGGGCGCTGTGGAAGGTGCTGTAGGCGATCGCGGCCAGGACCAGGCAGGGGATGCGGAAGGCCATGATGATGGTGTAGCGGCGGACCCGGGAGCGATGCTGATCTTCGAGCGACGGCTGGGCCTCGGTGATCAGGACGGGATGCTTGTCGTCGGCGCCGGGGAAGTATCCGGCGGAGCCAGCGGAAGCCGGCGGCATCGTCACGTCCGGGCGCTCACCACGGCCGATGTCGTCGGCATTGGGGGAGTCGCCGTGCTGCTGCATGCCTCCGAGTCTTCCACTGTCGGAGCAGCAGCGCACACAGCGTGGTCAGGCGGACACCGGACCGTGATCGGTCACCGCCGGCGCGGATGCGGCATCATGGAATCCGTGAGCACCGACACCATGGTTCGCCCCGATTCGACCACCGACGAGTCGACGAGCGACGACACCCCCAAGTTCTTCCACTACGTCAAGAAGGACCGGATCGCGGAGAGCGCCGTCATGGGCACCCATGTCGTCGCGCTGTGCGGTGAGGTCTTTCCGGTGACGCGCTCGCCCAAGCCCGGTTCGCCGGTCTGCCCGGACTGCAAGAAGGTCTACGACGGGCTCAAAAAGGGCGATTGAGCCGGCGTCCGGCTAGGACGCCGCGCGCGGTCGATCGGGTGTGTCCGACGATGACGGCGGAGACTTCTCCGTCGTCTCGGTGGTTTCTGCCTCCGCATCGGACGAGTCCCCGGTCAACTGGTTGGCGATCCACTCCTTGACCTGCTCCATCCGGGTCGCGCGCGCGGGCCAGAACTCCTGCACCGCGGCGTTGAACTCCGCGCCGAGGATCACCGCGAACCCGAGAAAATACGTGAACAGCAGGAACGCGATCGGCGTCGCGAGTGCGCCGTAACTCACGCCGGTCTGGGTGACCCAGGCCAGATATCGTCGCAGCACCTCGCTGGCCGCGATGAAGAACACGGCCGCGACCAGCGCCCCGCCGAAGAGCCGGTGCCAGGGCAGCGAGGTGTGCAGCGCCAGCTTGTACAACGTGGTCAGCACGATGATCAGCAGCAACCCGACGCCGGGGTAGTAGAAGAAATCCAGCAGCTGCAACCCGGTCGCCCGCCACGGCGCGGGCAGCACCCGCCCGATCAGCGCGGGCCCGAGCGCCACCAGCGGCAGGATGAACACCGACGCGACCAGGAACGCGACATACAGCAGCAGCGCGAAGATCCGCTGCCACACCGGATGTCGCAGGTCCTGCTGATCGTGCGCCTCGACGATCGAATCGACGAACGTCGCCATCGCCGACGACCCGGCCCACAGCGACAGCACGAAACCCACCGAGACGACCGCGCCGCGCCCCTTGCCGAGCACATCCTTGACGGTCGGTTCGATCAGATCCGACACCACGCTCGAGCTGAACAGGTCCCGGCTGAACGAGATGATCTTGGATTCGACGATCTGCACGGTGTCCGGCCCGAACCAGGTGCCGACATAGCCGAGGCTGCCGAGTACGCCGAGCAGCAGCGGCGCGAGCGAGAGCGTCTGCCAGAACGCGGCGGCCGCGGATTTGGCGAAGATCGAATCATCCCAGGCCTTCACCGCGACCCGCACCGCGAGTTTGACGGTATTGCGGCGCGCGCGACGCGCCCGGATGGTCAACCGTTGACCGAAGGTCAATTCGCGCGCGGCGATGCCCCCGCTGAGCGACGGTATGTCGGTCCGCAGCGGGTCGCTCGGCAAGGCGTTCTGGTCGGTCATCGTGACTACAGCATCGCGCACCGGGCGTCCCCGCACCGGATTCCGGGGGCGACGTGTCGTCGGGCAATCGGTGAACTCCGGCGTGTCGGTAGTTGAACATGTGATGCCCATCGCCCACGCCGCGTCGGTTTAGCAACACGCCGTGCCGGGCCAGTAAGGTCGACTGGGTGACTGGGTCGGGTGGCGCCGCTGTGGCGGGAAAAGCGGAGACACCGGGCGATTCGGTTAGACCCGATGCGTCGGGGACGCCGAACAGCTCCGGTACATCGAGCGGCGGTTCGCTGCGTGCCTGGCAGCGCCGGGCGTTGACCAAGTACCTCGCGTCCAAACCACGCGACTTCCTCGCGGTGGCGACGCCGGGCGCCGGTAAGACCACGTTCGCGCTGCGGGTGGCCGCCGAGCTGCTCGCCGATCGCACCGTGGATCAGATCACCGTCGTCGCGCCGACCGAGCACCTCAAGCATCAGTGGGCGCACTCCGCGGCGCGCTCGGGCATCCAGCTGGATTCGCGGTTCTCCAACGCGACCGGCGGCACGTCCGGCGACTATCACGGTGTCGTCGTCACCTACGCCCAGGTCGCCTCGCATCCGTCCAGGCATCGGGTGCGCACCGAAAACCGCCGGACACTGGTCATTCTGGACGAGATCCACCACGCGGGCGACGCGAAGAGCTGGGGTGAGGCGACCGCCGAGGCGTTCGGCGACGCGACCCGCCGGCTCGCGCTCACCGGAACCCCGTTCCGCAGTGACGACAGCCAGATCCCGTTCATCACCTACGAACCCGACGAGTCGGGTTTCCCGCGCTCGCGCGCCGACCACGCCTACGGTTACTCCGAGGCGCTCGCCGACGGCGTCGTCCGGCCGGTGGTCTTCCTCGCCTATTCCGGCGAGGCGCACTGGCGCGACAGCGCGGGTGAGGAGCACACCGCACGCCTCGGCGAGCCGCTCAACGCCGAACAGACCGCTCGGGCCTGGCGCACCGCGCTCGACCCGGCCGGCGACTGGATCTCGGCCGTGTTGCGTGCCGCGGACATGCGACTGCGGCAGTTGCGCAGTTCGGGCATGCCGGACGCGGGCGGCCTGGTGATCGCCACCGACCAGGAGCGGGCGCGCGACTACGCCGAACTGCTGGAACACATTTCGGGCACCAAGCCGGCGCTGGTGCTGTCCGACGAACCGACCTCCTCGGATCGGATCGAACAGTTCGGCGCGAGCACCGAGCCGTGGATGGTCGCGGTGCGCATGGTGTCCGAGGGCGTCGACGTGCCGCGCCTCGCGGTCGGTGTCTACGCGACCAGCGCCTCGACGCCGCTGTACTTCGCGCAGGCCATCGGGCGGTTCGTGCGTGCCCGTAAGCCCGGCGAGACCGCGAGCGTGTTCCTACCTTCGGTGCCGGTGCTTTTGGATCTGGCCGCGCAGCTGGAGTTGCAGCGCGACCACGTCATCGGCAAGCCGCATCGGGAAAAGGACGGGCTCGACGACGAACTGCTGATCGACGCGAACAAGCAGCAGGACGAGCCGGGCGAGGAGGAGAAGTCCTTCGTCGCGCTGGCCGCCGATGCCGAACTCGATCAGGTGATCTACGACGGATCATCCTTCGGCACAGCGACTTTCGCGGGTAGCGACGAGGAGGCCGACTATCTCGGCATCCCGGGTCTGCTCGATGCCGACCAGATGCGGGCGTTGCTGCGGGAGCGGCAGACCAAGCAGATCGCCGACCGTGGTGAATCGGCGGCCGCCGAACCCGGTCCGCAGGTGGCGAGTTCGGCCGAACGGGTGGCTACCGCTGACCGATTGGGTGAGTTGCGCCGTGAGCTCAACAGCTTGGTCGCCATGCATCACCATCGGACCAGCAAGCCGCACGGCGTGATCCACGGTGAGCTCCGCCGCGAATGTGGCGGGCCGCCTACGGCTTTGGCGACAGCGGATCAGTTGGAGGAGCGGATCGCGGCGCTGCGCCGGATGTAATTACAGCGAGTCGCAGCCCGCAACCGGATGGAGTTGGCGAACGACTTCGCCGATCGAGAGCCGGTGTCGCCATAGTCACGCGTTGTCGACGCGCTGCCGACCGCCACGCCATCATGTCCCGCTCGGACACGTCGCCGACACCGGACGGGACACGGTTGCGGCATCGAGCGAGTGCAGGCGCTGTCATGTCCCGTTCGCCGACAACGTCGACATCCGGCGGGGCGTGGTGGTGGGATCGGTCGAGTGGCCGCACCCTGATGTCCCGCTCGGACACGTCGCTGACGCTGGACGGGGCATGGCTGCGGCATCGAGCGAGTGCAGGCGCTGTCATGTCCCGTTCGCCGACAGCGTCGACATCCGGCGGGACGTGGCTGTGGGATCGGCCGTGTGGGGGCACCTTGATGTCCCAATCGCGGGTCGGGCCGACCCGGTTCGATTGTGTGGGTGTCTTGTGGGACCGGCGGATCAGGCGGTGGTCGGCCAGGCGGCCATCGCGCAGTCGATCGATTGCGTCAGCTCCGCCAGCGAGGCGCCGTCGCGCGCTTGGATCGACAGGCCGTAGAGCACCGTGGTGTAGAAGTGGGCCAGCCCGGGGGTGTTGGTGTCCGCGGGCAGATCACCTTCGGTGACTCCGCGATCCAGCCGCTGACGGACCTCTTCGATTGTCTCCCTGCGCTTTTCGACCAGGAAATCGCGGATGCTTTCGCTGCGCGTGGTGTAGGTCGAGCCGGCCAGCACGACCATGCAGCCGTGCGGTTTGTCCTCGACGGTGTAGGCGATCGCGTTGTCCCGCAACATCGCATCGATCGCCTGCCGCGCCGTCGGTTCTTCCCGCAACGCGCGCGCGGTGTATCCGCCGTCGGTCTTCCCGTACAGGCCGATCGCCTCGCGGAACAGCGCCTCCTTGCCGCCGAACGCGGCGTACAGGCTGGGGGAGTTGATGCCCATGGCGGAGGTGAGGTCGCTCATCGACGAGCCCTCGTAGCCGTGCTCCCAGAACACCTCCATGGCGCGGCGCAACGCGTCCGTGCGGTCGAAAGCGCGCGGTCGTCCCCGATCGGCCATGGTCGGTCCTTTCTGTGTCGATCGTTAAATATACCCCTTGACGCGATCGCGGTCGATGCGCTTAGCTATTTATGTACTGATCGACACAGAATTTGAGGAGGACCGATGTCGGATCTCACGGGCAAGGTGGCACTGGTGACCGGCGGCAGCCGCGGAATCGGGGCGGCGATCGCGCGAAAGCTGGCGGCCGACGGCGCGGACGTGGCGATCACCTACCAGAACGCCGAGGTCCAGGCGAAATCCGTGGTCGCGGAGATCGAATCGCGCGGCCGCCGTGCGGTGGCGATCCGGGCGGACAGTGCCGACGCCGGTGACGTGGTGCGCGCGGTGAACCAGGCCGCGGGCGACCTGGGCCGGCTGGACATCCTGGTGAACAACGCGGGCATCTTCCCGGCCAAGCCGTTCGAGGAATTCACCCTCGACGAGATCGACCGCGCGCTGAACATCCACGCGCGCGCCGCGTTCGTCGGCGCGCAGGCCGCGGTGGCGCACATGACCGGCGGCGGCCGGATCGTCAGCATCGGCAGCAACCTGTCCGAGAACGCCTCCTTCGCCGGACTCTCGCTCTACAACCTGAGCAAGTCGGCGCTGAACGGATTCACCAAGGCGCTCGCCCGTGAACTCGGCCCGCGCGACATCACGGTGAACCTGCTCCAGCCGGGTTCCACCGTGACCGACATGAACCCGGTCGACGGCGGCCACTACGACCTGCAGGTCGGCCTGACCGCCCTCGGCCGCTTCGCCGAGCCCGAAGACATGGCCGCGACGGTCGCGTTTCTCGCCGGCGAGACCGGTCGCAACATCACCGGCTCGATCCTCACCGTAGACGGCGGCACCAACGCCTAGTCAGCCGGTGAAGTATTTGCCGGGGGAGACGCCCACCGCGCGGCGGAAGGCGGCTACGTAGGCGCTGGGGGTGGCGTAGCCGACCCGGCCGGCGATGCGGGCGATGGGGAGGCCGGCGGCCAGCAAGGGCAGCGACGCGGTGAGGCGGATCTGGGTTCGCCACTGGCCGAAGGTGATTCCGGTTTCGGCGAGGAAGAGTCGGGCCAGCGTGCGGGGGCTGGTGGCGACGGCGGTGGCGAATTCGGTGAGGGTGCGGGAGTCGGCGGGGTCGGTGGTGAGGGCGTCGGCGACCTGTCTGGCGCGCGGGTCGGTGGGGGTGTGGGCGCCGATCGGGATGACGTCGACCGGTTCGACCAGGTCGAAGACGACGGATTCGGCGCGTTCGCGGCGGTCGGACGAGGTGCCGGGGGCGCCGAGGTGGTCGAAGAGTTCGTGCAGCAGGCGGGTGACGCGGATGATCGTCGGTGCGGAGAAGGCGACGGGGCAGCGCTCGGGGTCGACGTAGATGCCGCGCATCTCGGCGCCCTCCGCGCTGCCGGTGCGGTGCGCGATGCCGCCGGGGATCCACAGGGCGCGGGTCGGCGGTAGCACCCAGCGGTTGTCGCCGACCTCGACCGCGATGACTCCTCGTGCGGCCCAGGCGATCTGGTGTTGCGGATGCTCGTGCAGGTCGAACCAGTAGCCGGCGGGCAGCACCCCGGCGCCGAGGACCATCGCGGTGGAACCGGGCGGGTCGGGCTGGACGGACGGATGGCCGTTTCGCGACACAATATGTCACCGTAGCTCGTCGCGGTCATGGCCGTCCGCTCTTAGCGTCATGGGCATGGCGATGAACATCTTCCACCGATTCTGCTGCCGCTCGGCGATGTGGGAACGCACCAGCGCGACGAAGATCGTGCCGTGGGCGTTGTCCGGCCTCGAGCTCGGCGGGTCCGCGCTCGAGATCGGTCCGGGTTACGGCGCGAACGTGCGCGCGTTGCTCGACCGGACGACCACCCTCACCGGCGTCGAGATCGACCCCGGCCTGGCCGCCCGGTTGCGCACCCGGCACGGATCGGTGATGACGGTGGTGGAGGGCGACGGCACCGACATGCCTTTCCCGGTAAAGGAATTCGACTCGGTGGTGTGCTTCACCATGCTGCATCACGTGCCCACGCCCGCGGAGCAGGACGCGTTGTTCGCCGAAGCGTTGCGCGTCCTGCGTCCCGGCGGCGTGTTCGCGGGCAGCGACGGCCTGGACAGCCGCATCTTCCGGCTGATGCATGTCGGCGACACGTGCGTCCCGGTGCCACCGGAGGACGCCGTCGCCCGCCTCACCCGCGTAGGTTTCGCCGATGTCGAAATCGAAACCGGCGCAACCAGTTTCCGCTTCCGTGCCCGTCGCCCCGACTGATCAGGCCGACGCCAGGTCGCCGAAATAATCGGCGGGATCGAAGGTGTTGATCGGCACCCACCGCGGCTCCTCCACGGGCGCGGGCGAATCATCCTGTGCCGCTTGGAAAAACCCTTGAATCTCCAACGCGAGCCGCGGATTCTCGTCCACCCGCCACGCCATGTCGTAGAACGCGGCCAGCACATGCAGGCACCGTGCCGTGCGCGCCTTGCACGAGCAGTCCGTGCCGGCCAGCACCGGTGCGATCGTGTGGCCCGCGTCGAGCACGGCCCGATGCATGTCGTCGGTGAGCACGCTGGTATCCGGAATGACCTCGCCGATCGCGGTGATCGCGGCCCGGGTCAACGGCGCGACCTCCAGATGGATCACCGACGCCTCGCTCCCGCGATGGATGGTGGCGCGCACGATCCGCCCCTCGATCGTGGCCTGCACCCCGTGGTTGCGTGCGATCGACCGCGCGCGGGGGAGCAGCGGCTCGGGCTTGGTCTGCTTCAGCGGTTCCGCGAGCCGAACCCAGTCCTTGCCCCACCTGGTATAACCGAATTCATTGTCCGGCATCAGTTCTCCCTCTGGCGGCGCAAGATCTCGACGAGCTGATCGTCATCGAGACGGGCGAGTGCGGCGATGCCCGCCGAGTCGCCGAGATCCGAGAGCGCCGACTTGCGATCGTGCATGCGGGCGATGTGCTCCTCGACGGAGGTGGTCGAGGTGAGCGTGGTGACGGTGACCGTGCGGGTCTGGCCGATCCGGTGCGCCCGGTCCGAGGCCTGCGCCTCGACCGCCGGATTCCACCAGCGGTCGAAGTGGATGACGTCCGCGGCGCGGGTCAGCGTGAGGCCGGTGCCCGCGGCGCGCAGGCTGAGGATCAGCACGGGCGGCCCGTCCTCGGCCTGGAATCCGGATACGATGGCCGCGCGCTCGGCCTGGTTCAGCCCGCCGTGGAAGAACGGCGCCGTGACCCCGAACTGCTCGGCGAGATGCCGGACCAGCAGCTCGCCGGTCTGCCGGTACTGGGTGAAAACCAGTGTCGGGGCATTCATTTCGAGGTTGTTGGCCAGGATGTCGGTGCACAGGTCCAACTTGCCGGAGCGCCCCGCGAGCTCGGTGAGCTCGCCGGTGACCAGGCCCGGGTGGTTGCAGACCTGTTTGAGCGCGGTCAGCGCCGCGAGCACCCGGCTCTGGCGGTCGATGCCGGTGCCGAACCCGTCGTCGATGGCGCGATCGAGCAGCTTGTCGTAGAGGTCTTCCTGTTCGCCGGTGAGGTCGCACAGCAGGTCGGTGTGGATCTTCGCCGGAAGGGACGCGGCGACCTGCGCCTTCTTGCGCACCAGGACAACGGGTTCGATGGCGTCTTGCAGCCGCGCCGCCGCGGCCGTCGACCCCTCCTGGATCGGCCGGACGAACCGCCGCCGGAACTGCGTCTTGTGCCCGAACAGCTTGGGCGTCACCAAGTTCAGCAGCGCCCACAGCTCTTCGAGATGGTTCTCCACCGGTGTACCGGTCAGCGCGACCCGCACCTCGGCGTCGAGCGACCGCGCGGCCTTGGACAGCTGGGTGCCCGGATTCTTGAGTGCCTGCGCCTCGTCGAAAACCGCCGTCGTCCACCGCCGTTCGTCCAGGTGCTGCCGGTGGATCCGCACCGTGGGGTACCCGGCGACGACGACCGTCCCGGCCCCGGCGTCGATTTCGCCGCCACGCCAGACGACCACGCGCAGTCCGGGCGCGAAACGATCGATCTCGTGCGCCCAGTTGCCGACCAGCGACGTCGGGCACACGACGAGCTGCGGACCGTCGCCTGCCCGCCCGAGCAGAAACCCGATGGTCTGCACCGTCTTTCCGAGGCCCATCTCGTCGGCCAGGACGGCCCCTCCGTACGCCGCGACGGTTTCCCGCAGCCAGCTGACCCCGCGCACCTGATACGGCCGCAGATCGGCTTTCAGCGTCGAGCGCAATTCCGTTGCCGCCGCCTGGGTCTCGGCCAGCACCCGGATCGTGTGTTCGGCGGACACGATCGAGGTGCCCGCCGCGTTGGGCACGGCGTGCGCCGCGATCGGCAGTTGTTCGCCTGCCGTGGCACCGGATTCCGCATGCAGCGCCGTCCGCAACAGGCGAATCGACGCTCCCGCGTCGGCGAGCTCGAGCGCCGCGAACGCCGCCGGATCGATCAACGCGCAGTCGACCGGGACGACCTCGATCGCCCCGTCGAAACCGGTGGGCACGGCAAGGGCGAGGGTCTCCCGATCGCCGAGCGTGGCGGGCGCGGGCCCGGTGTGCTCCCCGGTCCATGTCCACAGGGCGAACATGTGACGGTCGGGCAGATAGGTGGCCTGTGTGCTGGGCAGAGCGAACCCCTCCATCGGCGTAGGGTGTACGAAGTATCTTGAATAACGTACAGAGTACCGAGTTTGTTCCGAGGAGTCCCTTGCCCGACGAATCCGTCGCTGAGCAGGCAAAACAGTTGGTGAGCCTGCTGTGGCGGCACGAACTCCCGCCGCGACCGGGCGCCCGCGGACCGAAGCCGGCGGTCAGTGTGGACGCGGTGGTCGACGCGGCGGTGGCGCTCGCGGATCGCGACGGTTACGCGAAGGTGTCCATTCGCGCGGTGGCCGCCGAACTGGGCTTACGCCCGATGAGCCTGTACACCTACGTGCCCAGCAAGGACGCGCTGACCGTGCTGATGGTCGACGCGGTGGCCGACGAGGACACCCCGATCCCGGCGGATCTACCGGTGCGCGAGCGGATGGCCGCCATTGCCCGCCAGACGCGCGCTGAGCTGATCGCCCATCCGTGGCTGCTGGAAGTGTCGCTGTGGCGTCAGGTGATCGGCCCCGGTCGAATGCGGCGCTACGAACGGCAGCTCGCGGCCATCGACGGCATCGGGCTGCCGGATGTCGAGCTGGATCGGGTGATCGCCGTTTTGTCCGAATTCGCCACCGGCAACGCGCGGGTCGCGGTCGGCGCGCAGCGGGACACGCAGGCGATGACCGACCAGCAGTGGTGGGAGGTGCACGGCCCCTTGCTCACTCAGGCCATGCCGTCCAGTCTGTTTCCGCTGTCGTCCCGGGTCGGGCAGGCGGCCGGCGAGCTGTACCAGGCCCCCGCGGACCCGGACGACGCCTTCGACTACGGCCTGAACCGCCTGCTGGACGGGATCCTGGGGGACCGGAAAACCCCTGAACACACCGGCAGCGGGCGATCCGAGGATCGCCCGCTGCGGTAAACGGTTTTCTGTTGTCGGATGTTGTTATCTCAGGACGCGAGGAGTTGGTCAGATAGCGGGAGCGGATTCCGTGTCGATCACGGCTTCCAGCTCACGCAGTCGATCCATGTGTTCGTTCGCGTGGTGCTGGCAGAAGAGCAACTCGCCACCTGCGGGAAGAACGGCGCGCACTCGTGCTGCCGCTCCGCAGCGGTCGCAACGATCGACCGCGGTCAGTGGGGTGCTAGTCAGGGTTCCTGGCATGACTCCTCCGTCCTGGCTCCCGGTTCACAGACCGTTCGCCTGGTGTGGGGCCCGTGGTCACTCCGCGGGCTCGCTACCGCTACTTCCCAGCAGTGGTATGACTACTCTGTCAGACGTTCGGGACGGGGGCTTTGTTCCCGTGAGTGATTCAGTGTGTTTTCGATAACACGACCAGGGATTTCGCTACTGGCGAACATTCCAGGTCACGCTACGAACTCCGTTTGGTCACCACCTCGAACAGGCCGATCCAGTTGTCTACCGGGAGATTACCCGTGACCCACGACACTCACACGCTTGTTCACATATGCACTTTGGGCGAGTGGCTTTCCGCCCGGCAAACGGGCGAGTATCGCGCGTCGTCGCTGGACGAGGTGGGGTTCATCCACCTGTCCAGCCCGCAGCAGGCCCATCTGCCCGCCAACCGGCTCTTCTCCGGACGGCGTGACCTGGTGCTGCTCCGGCTCGATCCGGCCCGGCTGGGCGCGCCGGTGAAGTGGGAGCCGGGCGTGCCGACCGACCCGGAATCGATGCTGTTCCCGCATCTGTACGGCCCGCTGCCGACCGGCGCGGTGATCGCGGTCGAGGAGTTCCAGCCCGGTCCGGACGGCGTGTTCGCGCCGCTCGCCAAGTGAGTCAGCGGTCGCGGACCTCGCGCGCCACGATGGCGGCCTGAACCCGCGACCGCACACCGAGTTTCGTCAGCACCCGGGACACGTGCGTCTTCACCGTCGTCTCGCCGATGAACAGGCGACCGGCGATCTGCGCGTTGGACAGCCCGTCGCCGAGACAGTCGAGCACCTCGCGTTCGCGCTCGGTGAGGTCGCCGAACCCGTTCGGTTCCGGTTCGGCCGCATCGGTATTCGTCGCCGCGAACGCGGTGATCACGGCTCTGGTCACCTCCGGCGCGAGCACGCCGTCCCCGGCGGCGACCTTGCGGACGGCGTCGATCAGCGCCTGGCCCGACGACGACTTCAGCACGAACCCCGACGCCCCGGCGCGCAAGGTCCGGAAGACGTACTCGTCCAGATCGAACGTGGTCAGGATCAGCACCTTGGCCAGTTCGTCGGCGGTGATCCGCTCGGTCGCGGTGATCCCGTCGACTCCGGGCATGCGCACGTCCATCAGCACCACATGCGGCCGCAGCGCCTTGGCCTGCGCGACCGCGACGTCACCGTCGGCCGCCTCGCCGACCACCTCGAGGTCGTCCTCGGCGTCGAGGATCATCCGCAGTCCGGCGCGAATGGCGGCGTGATCGTCGGCGATCAGTACCCGGATGGTCATGCCGGACTCGCGCTGAGCGGCAGTTGGGCGAGCACTTCCCAGCGGCCGGAATCCGGTCCGGCGGTGAAGTTTCCGCCGAGCGCGGCGGCGCGCTCACGCATGTTGATCAGGCCGCGGTGCGGCTCGCCGTTCTCCGAGCGCCGCAACGCGACCGGAGCCATCGGGTTGCGCACCAGCACCCGCAGTTCCGCGTCCCGCGTGCCCACTTCGATGTCGACCTGTTGTCCCGGTGCGTGTTTCATGGCGTTGGTCAATGCCTCCTGAACGATGCGGTACGCGGCTTGATCGACCGCGCTGGGAAGTTCGGTGCCGTCGAGGGTTTCGCGCACCCGCACGCTGATCCCGGCCGCGCGGGCGGCCTCGACCAGGATGGACAGCTGCGCCAGCCGGCGCGGCGCGGCCACCTCGTCCACCCCGTCGCCGTCGCTGCGCAGCAGCCCGATCATGGTGCGCATCTCCTGCAACGCGCTGACGCTGTTGGTCCGGATGGACTGCATGATCCCGGTGACCGCCGGATCGGCGTCCTTGCGGGCCAGCACGCCCAGCGCGGCCTCGGACTGGATCGCGATGGCCGAGAGGTGCCCGGCGATCACGTCGTGCAGGTCGCGCGCCATGGTGGTGCGTTCGTCGGCGATGGCGGCGCGCCGGTCGAGCTCGGAGACCAAGGTGAGCGCCTGTGCGCGAGCGCGTTCGGCGCCCGCGATCTCCTTGTGCGTGCGCACCGAGTTGGCCCACCACAGCGGCGTCGCGATGAACGCGAACACCACGACCAGGGCGATCGAGACCGCGCGCAGGTCGCCGGTGCGGACCAGGGTCAGGATCACCACCAATCCGGAGAACACCGACCAGACCACCATCGTGATCCGTGACATCCGCCGCTCCGAATACAGCACGGCGGCGTAGATCAGGTCGCCGTAGAGGATCCACACCGGCACCGACGGGCCGAGGTGCAGATCGATGAACAGCGGCACCAGCCCGATGACCATGGCGGTCACCGGCATTCGGCGACGCAACATGGTCAACAGGCACAGCGGGGCGAACACCAGCAGCCGCGTCGACATCGGCACGTCGGTCCCGCGATCGATCAGCGCGTACAGATTCGCCGCGTAGAGCCCGGCGCCCGCGGCGAACGACAGCAGCGTGCCCAGCGCGTCGCGCGCCGTCCCGGGAAGCTCCGACCATTGCCGCACGCCTCCATCTCAGCACAGCCCTGACCAGGCGCCATCCGCCGAAGTGATGACCGCGCGGCGGAGTGAATCGGACATCGGTCTAATCTGAACGGGTGAATGTCGACGTGACAGCCCTTCCCGGGATCGGAGTCCGCAAAGACTTCGAGGTGCGCTCCGGCCGCCGGATCGGTGTGGTCGCGCATCGCGATGGCGACATCGACCTCATCGTCTCCAAGATGGACGATCCCGACGCCTGCGCCGCGCAGATCCCGCTGAGCACCGACGAGGCCGCCGTCCTGGCCAACCTGCTCGGCGCGCCGCAGCTGGTCGCGAAGCTGAACGACGAACACAGTGACCTGCCGGGCATCACCACCCGGCAGCTGCCGATCGCCGACGAATCGCCCTACGAGGGACGCACACTCGGCGAGACCGCGATGCGCACCCGCACCAAGGTGTCGATCGTCGCGGTGATGCGGGCCGGCCAGCTGCATCCCTCACCCGGGCCGGACTTCACCTTCACCTCAGGCGATGTGCTCGTCGTCGTCGGTACCCCGGACGGCTTGGACGCCGCCGCCAAGATTCTCACGCACGGCTGAAACCGATGACTGGAACCGCGCTCGCCCTAGTCGAGCTCGGAGCGATTCTGTTTGTCCTCGGCACCTTCGGGCGCGTGGCTGGTCGCTTCGGCATGTCTCCCATTCCGCTCTACCTGATCGGCGGCCTCGCGTTCGGCCAGGGCGGCATCATCTCGCTCAGCGCCGCCAACGAATTCGGCCACATCGCCGGCGAAATCGGCGTGGTGCTGCTGTTGTTGCTGCTCGGCCTGGAATACACCGCGCCGGAACTGATGACCGGCCTGCGCCGGTCGTGGGCGGCCGGCCTGGTCGACATCGTGGCCAACGCGACGCCGGGCGTGATCGTGGCGCTGATCCTCGGCTGGGGCGCGGTCGGCGCGGTCACCATGGGCGGCGTCACCTACATCTCGTCCTCGGGCATCGTCGCGAAGGTGCTCAACGACCTCGGCCGGCTCGGTAACCGCGAGACCCCGGTGATCCTGTCGATCCTGGTGTTCGAGGACCTGGCGATGGCGGTCTATCTGCCGATCCTCACCACGATCCTGGCCGGGCTGAGCTTCGCCAGCGGCGCGAAATCGCTGGCGATCGCGCTCACCGCGATCACGGTCGTGCTGGTGGTCGCGCTGCGCTACGGCCGCTACGTCTCGGCCATCGTGGACAGCTCGGATAACGAGGTGTTCCTGCTGAAGCTGCTCGGCGCGGCGCTGCTGGTGGCCGGCGTCGCCTCGGCGCTGAACGTGTCCGCGGCGGTCGGGGCGTTCCTGCTCGGCATCGCCATCTCCGGCTCGACCGCGCACGAGGCGGCGAAACTGCTGGAACCGCTGCGCGATCTGTTCGCCGCGATCTTCTTCGTCGCGTTCGGGCTCACCACCGACCCGCGCGCCATCCCGCCGGTGCTCGGCTGGGCGATCGCGCTGGCCGTGATCACCATGCTGACCAAGCTCGGCACCGGCTGGTGGGCGGCCAGCAGGCAGGGCATCCGGCCGATGGGCCGGGCCCGGGCCGGTGCGGCGCTGGTCGCGCGCGGCGAATTCTCCATCGTCATCGCGGGATTGGCGGTGACCATGGGCGGCGTCGACAAGCAGCTGGCGGCGCTGGCCTCGGCCTACGTGCTGCTGATGGCCATCCTCGGCCCGATCGCGGCGCGCGTCGTCGAGCCGGTCGTCGGAGTGGTGCAGCGCCGGGTGAAGCCCGCCCCCGTCACTCCGTGAGCGTGGCCGCGGGCTCGGGTTTGGCCGCGGTCTTCTTCTCCACCCAGCGGCCGACCACGGTCGCGAGCCCGCCGACGGCGAGGCCGATCAGGCACGCGCACAGGTGGCCGTAGTCGGTGAACGTCGGACCGATCCAGAGCGCCGCGACCAGGGTCAGGATGAGCGTGCCCGCCCACAGCAGCCGGACCAGGCCGCGGAACCGGAAGGTCAGCGCGGCGAGCACCGCCGAAAAGCCGTAGCTGGTGCCGACATCCGCGGCGACCGCCACCACCCGGGGGATGACGCCGCGGTCGATCGCGTGCGAGATGCCGGTGACGGTGAGCAGCGTCGCGCCGATGTGCCCGGTGGCGAACAGGATGATCCAGCGGGTGGTGCCCAGCCAGCGTTCCGCGTAGGCCATCACGATCAGGAAGCCGGCGATGGTGGTCCACGGGAAGCCGCCGTCGGTCCAGAACGCCGAGGCGACCAGCACCTGCACCGGGTTGTGCCGCATGTTGTAGAGGTTGGTCGACGCGGAGAAGATCAGCCGGCGTTCGACCGAGTCGCCGACCCCGCGCAGCGTCCACCAGGTGACGAACACGGTGAACGCGTAGGCGGTGCTGGCCGGCGCCGCGCCCAGGTGCTCGCGGATCGCGGGCAGCACCCGGTGCGCCAACCCGGGACGGCGCAGCCAGTCCCAGACGACGCGGGCTTCGGTGCGGAGATCGATGGTCTGCGTCCAGGGTGACCGAAACCGGACCGGGGCGGAGGCAATCACCGACCAAGTGTGCCGTGTCCGCCTGTGAGCGACCCTGCGACCCGCCTGTGTGTGCGCTGTGTCACCGGTGGCGACACCGCGTCCGTAACGTCGTTTCACACCCGGGCAACAAACACTCCCAAGAATTGGTCCACCGACCAAACGGTATGTGGACGAGGAGTGCGTAGCGCCTATGACGATCGAGGATGTGCAGGTGACCGGTGCCGCCGGGACGGACTATCTGGCCAAGCGGACGTTGCGTTCGGGCACGGCGGGCTGGGTGCTGCTGGCCGGGCTCGGGGTCAGCTATGTGATCTCCGGTGACTACGCGGGCTGGAACAGCGGCATCGCGCAGGGCGGTTTCGGCGGCCTGCTCATCGCGACCGTGCTGATCGCGGGCATGTACCTGGCGATGGTCCTCGGCATGGCGGAGCTGTCGGCGGCCTTGCCCGCGGCGGGTGGCGGTTACACCTTCGCCCGGCGCGCGCTCGGACCGTGGGGCGGATTCGCCACGGGCACAGCGGTATTGCTCGAATACGCGATCGCGCCCGCGGCCATCGCGACGTTCATCGGCGGGTACGTCGAATCGCTGAACCTGTTCGGGATCACCGACGGCTGGTGGGTGTATCTGGCGGTGTACGCGTTGTTCATCGGGGTGCATCTGACCGGGGCGGGGGAGGCGCTCAAGGCGATGTTCGTGATCACCGCGATCGCGCTGGTCGGGCTGCTGGTGTTCGCGGTGTCCGCGTGGGGTCTGTTCGAGACGGGCAACCTGACCGATATCCCGGCGGACCCGAATGCCGTTGGTAGTTCCTCGTTCCTGCCGTTCGGCGTGTTCGGGATCTGGGCCGCGGTGCCGTTCGCCATCTGGTTCTTCCTGGCCGTCGAGGGCGTGCCGCTGGCCGCCGAGGAGGCGCGGGAACCGGAGAAGAACGTGCCCAAGGGGATCATCAGCGCGATGCTGGTGCTGATCGTCACCGGCGCGGCCGTGCTCTTCCTGGCCACCGGAGCGCTTGGTGCGCAAGCCATTTCGACCTCGGGCAATCCGCTGGTCGAGGCGCTCGGCGACAGCGGGGCGGCGAAACTGGTGAACTACATCGGGCTCGCCGGGCTGGTCGCCAGCTTCTTCTCCATCGTGTACGCCTACTCCCGCCAGACTTTCGCGCTCTCGCGGGCGGGTTATCTGCCGACGAGCCTGTCGGTGACCAACGCGCGCAAGGCGCCGGTGCTCGCGCTGATCGTGCCCGGCGTCATCGGTTTCGCGCTGTCGCTGACCGGCAAGGGCGCGATGCTGTTGAACATGGCCGTGTTCGGCGCGGCACTCAGCTACGTGCTGATGATGGTGAGCCACATCGTGCTCCGGGTCCGCGAGCCGAACATGCCGCGCCCGTACCGCACGCCGGGTGGCATCGCGACCACCGCGTTCGCGCTCGTGATCGCCTGTGCCGCAGTGATTGCCACGTTCCTGGTCGATCCGGTGGCGGCGACCTGGACGCTGGTCGCGTTCTGCGCGTTCATGGCCTACTTCGGGCTCTACAGCAGGCATCGGCTGGTGGCCAACTCGCCGGATGAGGAATTCGCCATGTTGGCCAAGGCCGAGGAGGAGCTGGAATGACCTGTTACACACAGCAACTCGGCGGAGTCACCTACCGGTTCGACGGACTGGTCGAACTGCTCGCCAAGGCCACCCCGCTGCGCAGCGGCGACGAACTGGCGGGCTGCGCGGCGAGTTCGGATGCCGAGCGGGCGGCCGCCCAGTGGGCGCTGGCGGAGGTGCCGCTGACCCGGTTCCTGGACGAGCCGGTGGTGCCGTACGAGACCGACGAGGTCACCCGGCTGATCATCGACACCCACGATCGGGTTGCGTTCCAACCGATTTCGCATCTGACCGTCGGCGGACTGCGGGACTGGCTGCTGTCCGTCGCGGCCGGCGCCGGTGCCGCGGCCGTCCTGCGCGCGGTATCGCCCGGACTCACCCCGGAGATGGTGGCCGCGGTCAGCAAGATCATGCGCAACCAGGATCTGATCGCGGTCGCCCGGGCCGCCGTGGTCACCGCGGGCTTCCGCACCACCGTCGGCCTGCCCGGCACGCTGGCCACCCGGTTGCAGCCGAACCATCCCACCGACGACCCGCGCGGCATCGCCGCCGCCACCCTCGACGGGCTGCTGCTCGGCTGCGGCGACGCGGTGATCGGGATCAACCCGGCGACCGATTCGCCGCAGGCCACCGCCGACCTGCTGAGCCTGCTGGACGAGGTGCGGGTCCGCTTCGACATCCCCACTCAATCGTGTGTGCTCTCGCACGTGACCACGACCATCGGCCTGATCGAGGCGGGTGCGCCGGTCGATCTGGTGTTCCAGTCGGTCGCGGGCACCGAGGGCGCGAATGCCGGCTTCGGCGTGAATATTTCGTTGCTGCGCGAGGGCAACGAGGCCGGCCGGTCGTTGCGTCGCGGCACCGTCGGCGACAACGTGATGTATCTGGAAACGGGACAGGGTTCGGCGTTGTCGGCGGGTGCGCATTTCGGCACCGGCGGCAAGCCGGTCGATCAGCAGACCCTGGAGGCCCGGGCCTACGCGGTGGCGCGTGATCTGGACCCGCTGCTGGTCAATACGGTCGTCGGTTTCATCGGCCCGGAGTATCTCTACGACGGCAAGCAGATCATCCGCGCCGGGCTGGAAGACCACTTCTGCGGCAAGCTGCTCGGGCTGCCCATGGGTGTGGACGTGTGCTACACCAATCACGCCGAAGCCGACCAGGACGACATGGATACGTTGCTGACGCTGTTGGGTGCGGCCGGTTGCGCGTTCGTCATCGCCGTCCCCGGTGCCGACGACGTGATGCTCGGCTACCAGAGTCTGAGCTTCCACGACGCGCTGTACGCGCGGCGCGTCCTGAACCTGCGTCCCGCACCGGAATTCGAGTCCTGGCTGTCCGGGCTCGGCATGATCGACGCGGCGGGCCGGGTACTGCCGGTGGAACCGCTCGCGTCGCCGCTGCGCGCATTGGCCGGTGCCTGATGAAGCGAAGGAGCACCAAGCTGGAAGTGGTTGCGGCGCTGGATGAATCGGACACCGAGACCGATAGGGGCCGGTCGGAGCGCGCGGGCAGATCCGAAAGTGCTGCGGCACATCAGTTCTGGCAGGACCTCCGGCGCAGTACACAATCGAGGATCGGCCTCGGCCGCACCGGCGACGCGCTGCCCACCAAGCGGGTACTGGAATTCCGCGCCGCGCACGCGGCGGCGCGCGACGCAGTCCATCTCCCGTTGGACGTACCCGCACTGGGGGAGCGGATCACCGCCCTCGGCCTCGGCGAACCCGTGCACGTGCGCAGCCGGGCAACCGACCGCGCCGAGTATCTCCGCCGCCCCGACCTCGGCCGCCTGCCCGCCGAATCCCCCGATCCCGCAACCAAGTCCGATTTGTCCGATGTACCGCACCGTCCCGCCGAGATCGGATTCGTCCTGGCCGACGGACTGTCCCCGCGCGCCCTCACCGACCACGGCCCCGCGACGCTGGCCGCCCTGATCGAGGAACTCGCACCCCGCTACACACTCGCCGCCCCGGTGATCGCCACCCAGGCCAGGGTCGCCCTCGGCGACCACATCGCCGCGGCGATGGGTGTGGCCACGGTGGTCGTGCTGATCGGTGAACGCCCCGGCCTGTCGGTGGCCGACAGCCTCGGCATCTACCTGACCCATTTACCCCACCCAGGTCGCACGGACGCCGATCGGAACTGCATCTCCAACATTCACCCGCCGGAAGGCCTCGGCTACCGGCAGGCGGCGAAGGTGGTCGCGGGCTTGGTCTCCGGCGCGCGCGTCCTCGGCCGCTCGGGGGTCGACCTCAAGGACACCTCACGCGCCGACGAGCTCGGTACCGGCGAGATCATCTCGATCACCGGCGAATGAACTCACGCGCCGTGGCTACGTGAGGCTTTCATCGCGGCGTCGGCGCGTGCGGCAGCGCTCTTCGCGCGCGCGGCGGCCTGCTTGACCAGTTTCTCTTCGGAATCGGTGACCTCGACCTGGCTCACCGAGGGGGTCGGCGCGGGCGCGGCCTGCGCCCGAACGACAAAACCGACCACGGCCAGCACGGCAGTGATCGCGACGGCGACGAACAGGGAACGCAGAACACGCACTTTGTCCTCCAGGAATGATCAGGGTGGAGCCGGACCAAGCAAGAGAAACGAGACGATGTAGCACCGCCACAATAGCGGTCGCCACGCCGTCTACCTCGCCGGACCCCGCCGAAGCCGACCCCGCGTGCGTGTCGGGAAACGACAAGGCCCGCATCCGCCGGGCCGCTGAAAACAGTAGCGGCGCAACGAATGCGGGCCTCGAAACGACCTAATCCAGGTAGTCGCGCAGCACCTGCGAGCGGCTGGGGTGGCGCAGCTTGCTCATGGTCTTGGACTCGATCTGCCGGATGCGTTCGCGGGTGACCCCGTACACCTGGCCGATCTCGTCGAGCGTGCGCGGCTGGCCGTCGGTGAGGCCGAAGCGCAGCCGGACCACGCCCGCCTCGCGCTCGGACAGCGTCTCCAGCACCGACTGCAACTGATCCTGCAGCAGGGTGAAGCTCACCGCGTCCACGGCGACAACGGCTTCGGAGTCCTCGATGAAGTCACCGAGCTGGCTGTCGCCCTCGTCGCCGATGGTCTGGTCCAGCGAGATGGGCTCACGCGCGTACTGCTGGATCTCCAGCACCTTCTCCGGCGTGATGTCCATTTCCTTGGCGAGCTCCTCCGGGGTGGGCTCGCGGCCCAGGTCCTGGAGCAGTTCGCGCTGGATGCGACCGAGCTTGTTGATGACCTCGACCATGTGCACCGGGATACGGATGGTGCGGGCCTGGTCGGCCATGGCGCGGGTGATCGCCTGCCGGATCCACCAGGTGGCGTACGTGGAGAACTTGTAGCCCTTGGTGTAGTCGAACTTCTCGACGGCGCGGATCAGACCCAGGTTGCCCTCCTGGATCAGATCGAGGAACGCCATGCCGCGGCCGGTGTAGCGCTTGGCCAGCGAGACCACCAGGCGCAGGTTGGCTTCCAGCAGATGGTTCTTGGCGCGGTTGCCGTCGCGGACGATCCAGGTGTAGTCGCGGCGCATCGCGACCGGCAGCTTCTCGCCCTGCTCGGTGAACTCGCGCACCTTCTCCGCCGCGTAGAGGCCGGCCTCGATCCGCTTGGCGAGTTCGACCTCCTCTTCGGCGTTGAGCAGCGCGACCTTGCCGATCTGCTTGAGGTACGCCCGCACCGAGTCGGCGGACGCGGTGAGCTCCGCGTCCTTGCGCGCCTGCCGGAGTGCCTCGGATTCCTCTTCGTCCCAGACGAAGTCGCCGGAGGCCTTGTCGGCGGCGGTCGGTTCGACCTCCTCCTCGGCGGCTTCGGCGACCTCCTCGACGACCAGGTCCTCGGCGTCTTCGGTCAGGTCGTCCTCGGAGACCTCGAGATCGCCGAGGTCGGCGACGTCGAGCGACTCGTCGTCGCCCGCGTCATCGGGGCCTGGCTCGCCGTCGGCTCCCACCTTCTTGGTGGCAGCCTTCTTGGCGGGCGCCTTGGCACCGGCCTTCTTCGCAGGCGCCTTCTTGGCAGCGGCCTTCTTCGCCGGAGCCTTCTTCGCGGCAGCCGCCTTACGGACCGGCCGTGCTTCGGTTACATCTGCGGAATCGGCCTCGGCCGAATCGGCGGTCTGACGGGTATTCGTGGCTACCACGTACGCCCTTTCGTGACGGTCTCGTGCGGCGTCACGCCAGAGTGGTCTTCCGGCGGAGCGGTCTGTCGGGTTTCACCGGCGGAAGGCCGGTCGGGTTTCACCGGTTCAACACCGGGCACGTTCCATTGTAACGATCTAACCAGGGTACCTATGGCCACCATGCATGAGGCGGCGCTTCGCAAGCTCAGCTGGTTGCCGCATGACGAGACCGGTGAAGCGTTGATTGGCTGTATCCACCCACGTTATACCGTCTGTCGGCGTCGCGTCGGCGGGTTGCCGGACCTGATCACGGCGCGATGCCCGCGTCGATCGCCATGGCCGCGCCGACGATGCCCGCGGTGTTGCGCAGATGCGCCGGGATCACCTGGGTTCGGTTGGTGAGCAACGGGATCCACTGGTCGGCGTCGCGGCTGATGCCGCCGCCGGCGACGAACACCTTCGGCCAGAACAGATTCTCCAGGCCGATCAGCACCGTGCTCACCTCGGCGGCCCACTGCTCGAAGCTCAGCCCGTCGCGGTCCTTGATCGAGGCGGCGGCGCGATGCTCGGTCTCCATCCCGCCGACCTCGAGGTGGCCGAGTTCGCTGTTGGCCACCAGGGTGCCGTGGTAGAGCAGGGCCGAGCCGATGCCGGTGCCGAAGGTCAGCAGCAGCACCAGTCCGGCGAAATCCTTTGCCGCGCCGTAGCGATCCTCGGCCAGGCCCGCCGCGTCCGCGTCGTTGAGCACCGTCACCTCGCGCCCGTCGAGGGTGTCGGAGAACAGCTTCCTGGCGTCCGTGCCGACCCAGGCCTTGTCGATGTTGGCCGCGGTGCGCGCGACCCCGTCCAGGATGACCGACGGCAGGGTGATGCCGACCGGGCCGTCCCAATCGGCTTGTGCGACCAGCTTTGCCACCGCGTCGGCGACCGCCTGCGGGGTCGACGGCTGTGGTGTCGCGATCTTGATTCGTTCGTGGACCAGCTCACCGGTCGCCAGATCCACCGCGCCACCCTTGACGCCGCTGCCGCCGATATCGATGCCGAATGCGTGCCCCCGAGCGGACATGACTGAGCCCTCGTTCCTGTGCTGGCCGGTGTGGAGCACAACACCGATGCACAAGGCTTCACCCCGGCCGCGAGCGGCGATGCGGTGGTGTGCCCGACGACGGCGTTGTGTCGTGCACGACAAGAGTAATGCGCGATCGATGCTGCGCGTTCCCGAGGATCTGTGATGCGATGGGGAGCGTGCCGGAAACCTCATCGCCCGTGTCCGACTACACCTCCGAGATCATCGTCGCCCGCGGCGACGAGGCTGAACTGCGCAGAGTCGCGGTCGACCTCGCCGAAACCGCCGCGGCGCACGTCCGTGCCCGCCGCCCCGAGGTCTTCGGTCAGGCCAGTGGACCCGCCGAGGGCGCGGTGCAGGCCAAGGCCCATCCGACCGACCCGGTGACCATCGTGGACACCGAAACCGAGGAGCTGATCCGCGGCCTGCTCGCCGAGCAGCGCCCCGGCGACCCCATCCTCGGCGAGGAGGGCGGCGGCAGTCTGGCCGACTCCGCGGCCGACGTCGTGCACTGGGTAGTAGACCCAATCGACGGCACGGTGAATTTCCTGTATGGGATCCCCGGCTACGCGGTCTCGGTGGCCGCGATGCGCGGCGGCCGCCCGGTGGCCGGCGCGGTGGTCGACGTCGCCCGGCGGGCCACCTACAGCGCCGGGCTCGGGCTCGGCGCGATCCGGGTGGACGCCGAGGGCGCGGTCGAGCACCTGCGCTGCACGCCGGTCGAGACCGTCTCGATGTCGTTGGTGGCCACCGGTTTTGCCTACGGCAAGCATCGGCGGACCCGGCAGGCGCAGCTGATCGGCGAGATCCTGCCGCAGGTGCGTGACATTCGTCGCTTCGGCGCGGCCGCGCTCGACCTGTGCCACGTCGCGGCGGGCCGGGTGGATGCCTACTTCGAGCACGGCCTCAACGCGTGGGACTGGGGCGCGGGCGCGTTGATCGCGGCCGAGGCGGGCGCGTTGCTCACGCTGCCGCCCGCCACCGCACCGGGCGAGGCCGGCGATCTGGTGATCGCCGCGGCCCCCGGCATCGCGGAGGAACTGTTCGCGCTGCTGGATCGAGTCGGTGCGACGGAGCCGATTCCGGACCGCTAGGCGGGTCGCTGGACAAGAAAAAGCCCGATCGGTGCCATCAAGCGCCGATCGGGCTTTCCGCGTCCAGCTAACAGCGAGCTTGCCTGGCGGCCTCGAGCAGCTTGATGTCGATCGAGGTGCTGTTGCCGGGCGCCGGGTTCTTCAGCGACCGCAGCACCTCCTCGGCGTCGTTGCTCGGGCGGATGTCGCGGAACAGCGAACCGAGCACCATGTCGACCGTCTCGTCGGCCCGCTGATCCTCGATCAGCTCGGCGCACGGCACCACCAGCTGCACCGACGCGGCGGCCGGGCGGCCGTTCACGCCGAACCGGATCTGCCCGGTGCACTCCAGATCGCCGTTGACGTATACCGAATCGTTGCCGTACTGCGTTCCCGGCGCGCTGGCGAACCCGAGGTCACCGAACTGCGCCGCGACGTGCGCGGCCTGGCCGCGCTGGTTGTTCGCGTTGAGCACGCGCACCCGGCTGGCCGCGAGCGGCGCGGGTTCCACGTCCTGCAGCCGGCTCGCGCCGACCCGCTGCCCGAGCGTTGCCGCTGGTTGAGCGCCCGGCTCGGTGGCGGGGCTCGGCGAGTTGCAGGCCATCGCGCTGGTGTCGTGCTCGGTCGTCGTCAACGCCTTGACCCACACGATCGTGCAGATCAGCGTGACGATGCCGAGCATGATCAGCCAGGGCTGCGGGCGCCGTCGGAGGAAGGGCCTGCCCTGGGAATCCACGGGGCGGCCTTCGGTGATCAGTGAAACCACCAGCACACTCTACGAAAAGGTGGCGATACCCGGCGACGGCAGGCCGTCTAGGGGGCGATCAGGTCGCGGAAGGTCTCGGGGAGTTCGACGGACGGTGTCGATTACCCGTCAGTTTCGAATCGTCTGTGTTTTGATTGCGACTTTTGTGCTGGGGTCCGCTATTGTCTGGCGGCCCAGATCGAATCGCCGGTGGCGAAATTGGTGGTCGGTCGCGGGAACAAGTAGGGCATGTCCTGCGTTTACCGAGCGCTATCCGGAGTGGATCAGCCCGATCCGACCTGATGGGTGAGCGGTGTACGTGTGACGTGCACCACCGGCGGGGCGGTGCGAGTCACAGCGGTTCCAGCAGGAATCGGTGTGAGCAATCCGGTCCGGGATATATGTAGTAAGGACGAGGGGAAGACGACATGGCAACCGACTATGACGCACCTAGGCGTACCGAAACCGACGATGTGTCGGAAGATTCGCTGGAGGAGCTGAAGGCTCGTCGTAACGAGGCACAGTCCGCCGTCGTGGATATCGACGAATCCGATACCGCGGAGTCGTTCGAGCTTCCCGGCGCGGACCTGTCCGAGGAAGTGCTGAGCGTTCGGGTGATCCCGAAGCAGGCCGACGAGTTCACCTGTTCCAGCTGCTTCCTCGTGCACCACCGGAGCAGGCTGGCCAGCGAGAAGGGTGGTCAGCTGATCTGCATGGACTGCGCGGCTTGAGTTAGCTCGAGGTGATCAGCCCGCGCTGGGCAGCCCCAGCGCGGCTAGGACCCGTTCCGGGCGACGCGTACTGACCAACCAGTACGGCGTCGGATCGTCCGGGTCGTCGAGCACGAGGAGCACCATCGGACCGATCCACGGCCGATGCTGCACATAGGCGGCGGGGTCGAGCTGACGACCCAGCGCCGCACTCTTCGCCGTGCGGGCGACGACGGCCGCACGGGCGACGAAATTCACCGGCAGGTGAGCGCGGTCGGCGCGGAGCTCGGGCGTGCCCGACGCGTCCGGCATGACCTCGACGCGGTGGCGGCTCAGCCACAGCAGCACCCACACCGGTATCGGGAACAGCAGCACATACGGCAGCCAGGCCCGCAATCCCGGTGCGCCCATATGGATTTCGGCGGCCAGCAGCCCGGTGATGGCGAACGCCACCGGCCACCACCACAGCGGCACCCACAGGCGCTCGCGGTACGGCGGCAGGCTCTGCTGGTTCTCGTCCATCTTCACGGGGTTGGGCTGGTCCGACACGACTCAACACTAATTCACGGCAGGGACTGGTCAACGCGTAGGCTCGACCAACGTGACCGCCCTTTCACCGATACCTCTGCTGCGGCTGGATCCCGGCATCCCCATGCCCGCGCGCGCCCATCACGGCGACGCCGGCGTGGACCTGTGCACCACCGAAGACGTCATCCTGGAACCAGGGGAGCGGGTGCTCGTCGGCACCGGTGTCGCCGTGGCGCTACCGGTCGGCACGGTCGGGCTCATCCATCCGCGCTCGGGCCTGGCGGCCAAAACCGGGCTGTCCGTGGTGAACACCCCCGGCACGGTCGACGCCGGCTACCGCGGCGAGATCAAGGTGTGCCTGATCAACCACGACCTGCGCACGCCGATCGAGCTGCGCCGCGGCGACCGGATCGCGCAGCTGCTGGTGCAGCGGGTGGAACTGGTCGACTTCGTCGAGGTCGAGACGCTCGACGAAACCGCGCGCGGTGCGGGCGGTTACGGGTCCAGCGGTGGTCACGCGAGCCTGGCCGAGGCCGGCCAGGCTGCCGCCAAGGAGGCGTGATGGGAATTTTCGGCAAGAAGAGATCCGTCGACGACGACCAGTATCTGGACGACGACTACGACGAGGTCGACGAGTACGACGAAGACGACTACGACACCGACGAACACCCGATCGTCGCGGGCGACTACCGCGACGCCGGGGCGGGCAAGTCGGGTCCGTACGACTTCACCGAGGTGTCCGAGCTGCTCGAGCAGGTCACCGATCAGCGACTCGATCTCGGCTCGGTGATCCTGCCGGTGCCGCAGGGCGGGCAGTTGCAGGTCGAGATGACCCCCGACGGCACGCCGCAGGCGGTGCACCTGGCCACCGAGCACGGCCGGCTTACGGTCGCCGCGTACGCGGCGCCGAAGTCGGCCGGCCAATGGCGCACGGTGGCCGCGGATCTCGCCGATTCGCTGCGCAACGACGGCGCGCGGGTCGCGGTGGAAACCGGGCCCTGGGGTCGTGAGCTGCTCGCCATCACCGAGGGCGCGGACCTGCGCTTCATCGGGGTGGACGGGCCGCGCTGGATGGTCCGGCTGGTCGCGGCGGGCCCGTCGGGCGCGTCCAACGACGGCAGCCCGCTGGTCGCGGCGGCCCGGGCGATCTTGCGCGAGACCGTGATCCGGCGCGGCGACGATCCGTTGCCCGTGCGTGAGCCACTACCCGTGGTGCTGCCCCAGGAACTGGCCGAACAGCTGGCCGCGGCGCATCAGGCGCAGGCCGACGCGCAACAACAGCAGGCGGCCGCGCAGGCGGCGGCCCCGCAGGCCGCACCGCCGCGGATGCCGGAGGGACCGCGCCGCGGCGCCGATGGTTCCGCCATGCAGCAGCTCGGCCTGAACTAACCGAGCGCGGCAAATCCCGTGTGTCCGAGGATCGCCGGATCCGCGCCGAGTTCGGCGAGGGTGATCCGGCGGATCGCGGACCGCGGGATCAGCGCCGCCCATTCCTCGGCGATCGCGAACGGGTGCACCGGGTCGTCGACCGCGGTCACCACGGCCACCGGAACCTCGAGGGTGCCGAGCTGTTCGGTCCCCGGCCACTTGTAGTGCGCCGCTTCCTCCAGTGCCGCAGGCAGATTCGGCCACTGTGACCGCCACGACCGGGTGAGCGCGTCGGCGAGCCACTGCGGGCTGCTGGCCTGCATCCGCTCGAGCACCGCGTCCAACCCGTCGGCTCGCAACTGCGCCGCGGTCACCGACGCGCTCAACGCGGCGGGGCAGGCGGAGGTGTCCGGCCCGGTCCACCCGGGCAGCGCGGCGATCACGCCGATCGTCGATTCCGGACGCTCGGCCGCCCACTCGATCGCGACCGCCGCGCCCAACGAGATTCCCGCCACAACAATCGGTCCCGCCGCGGCCGCCGTGTCGAGCGCGGCCCGATAACTCGCGACCACCCCCTGCGGGTCCGGCTGCACCGCCACCACGTCCAGACGGCGCGCTCGGCAAGCGGGTTCGAACGCGCGACGAGCGAAATCCGCGTCGGATCCGGTTCCCGGCAGCGCCACGACGACGTGGGCGGCCGACACGGAGTGTGGGGAGTCGAACACCGGTCCGAGCGTAGCGGGGGTGTGCTGGTGCATCTACAGTGGCGGGTGTACGTCCACCGCCGGTCGTGCTGAGAATCCACGATGGTGTGCGATCCACACTGTCTGCTCTATGCAGGAGAGCGTGCGAAATGTCATCCGCTGCCTCAGGGTATTTTCGACGTCTGGGCCGCAGACTGACCGAGGATCTCGACCAGTTGGACGCCGAGGAGCTTGCCGAGAAATCGGAGGCTTCCGGAGCGTGCCGTGCGTCGGAGTGTCGCCGCGGCGACGAAGCCACGATGCTCGGTAAGCTGCGCAGTGTCGAAGCGTGTTCGAAGTCCGCGGGCGCTACTGTGCAAGCGGAATTCTTCGACGGAACCGATGCCATCACCCTGGTATGGATCGGCCGTCGGCGCATCCCCGGTATCGAACCGGGACGGCGTATCTTGGTTCGCGGTCGCGTCGGAGATCGAGACGGCCGCAAGGTGATCTACAACCCCTACTACGAACTGCGCGGGAACAGCTGACGTATGCCATCGAGCAACGACAACGCCCCCACGGGCGAACAGACCCCCTCGACCGAACAGCTCGAGCCCACCGAGGCTCTGGACCCTGAAGAGGTAGCGGCCGAGCAGACGTTGCTCGAGCAGTTGGGCGGTTTCAGCGGCCTGATCTATTCGACCGTTCCGGTTGTCGTCTTCGTCCCCGTGAACAGTTTCGCCGGGCTGACCGCGGCGATCTGGGCCGCGCTCGGCGTGGCCGCACTGATCCTGGTCTGGCGTCTGATCCGGCGCAGTCCCATCCAGCCGGCCATCTCCGGTTTCCTCGGCGTCGGCATCTGCGCGTTCATCGCCTACCGGATGGGGGAGGCCAAGGGCTTCTTCCTGTTCGGCATCTACACCAGCCTGGTCTACGCGGGCGTGTTCCTGATCTCGATGCTGGTGCGCTGGCCGCTGGTCGGCGTCATCTGGGGCGTGCTGAACGGGCACGGCACCGACTGGCGCAGTGATCGCCGCGTGCAGCGCCTGTACTACCTGGCCACGTCCACCTGGGTGCTCGTCTTCGGCGCCCGCTACCTGGTGCAGTCGCAGCTCTACGACACCGACCGCACCGGCTGGCTCGCGTTCACCCGCATCGCCATGGGCTGGCCGCTCACCGCGGTCGCGCTGGCGGTCACCGTGTGGGCCGTGCGGCGGGCGGGGCACATGCCCACCAAGACCGCCGTGGCCGAGGCCGCGTAGCGCGTTAACCCCGCGGGTGCTGCCCGCGAAAACCCCTTGGGGTGGTGTAACTCCCACCGCCGAGGTGGGGGGTTACCCACCCTGGGGTGCCTGGAGACAAGCCCGAGTTCATCAGACGATCGTTGCGTAGGAAAAACAGCGCACGATCGTAGGAAAGGACTCGGACGTGGCTACCGAGCACAACACCGCAGCATTGTCGAAGAACCACAATCCGGCCCTGTCGGAGAGCCGCCGGGTGGCGGCCGAACTGGACAAGTTGATCGGCCCCGCCGCCGCGGGCGACCGCAACGCCGTCACCGAGATCGTCCGCGTCGTGCATCCGCTGGTTCGCCGGTATTGCGGTGCGCGCCTTGGTAATACGGCGCACCTGCAGGTCACCGCCGACGACGTGGTGCAGGAGATCCTGATCGCCACGGTCAACGCCATCCCGCGCTACCGGGATCAGGGCAAGTCGTTCCTCGCCTTCGTCTACGGCATCGCCTCGAACAAGGTGGCCGACGCGTTCCGCCGCTCCCAGCAGCACCCCACCTACCCGATGGCGGAGATGCCGGACACCGCGTCCACCGAGGCAGGCCCGGAGGAGTGGGCGCTCGCGCTCGAACGCCGCGCGGCCACCAAGGAGCTCATGAAGATCCTCGCCCCCGCCCATCGCGAGGTGCTGGTCATGCGCATCGTGCTCGGCTGGTCGGCGGCGCAGACCGCCGAGGCGATCGGCACCAGCCCCGGCGTCGTCCGGGTGATGCAGCATCGCGCGCTGAACAAGCTGCGCGCGGAACTGAAGGTCGCCTAGGCTCGACCGCCGCGCATCAGCCCTGTCGGGGAGTCAAGGCTTGATGCCATGGTTGGCCAGTTCGACCCGGAGGTCCTCTTCGGCCTCCACCGAGGTCACGAACAGCAGTTCGTCGTCGCCCTCGAACGGATCATCCGGTTGCGGCACGATCACCCGGCCGCCGCGCAGAATCGTCACCAGGGCGGCGTCGCGCGGCAGGGTGAGGGTGCGCACCGGCTTTCCGGCCAGTCCGGTGTCGCCGGGCAGGGTGATCTCCACCAGATTGGCCTGACCCTGCCGCAGCGTCATCAGCCGCACCAGATCGCCGACCGTGACCGCCTCCTCGACGAGCGAGGCGAGCAGGCGTGGCGTGGACACCGCGACGTCCACACCCCAGGACGAGTCGAACAGCCACTCGTTGCGCGGATCGTTCACCCGCGCCACCACGCGGCGCACGCCGAACTCGGTCTTGGCGAGCAGGCTGTGCACCAGATTGGCTTTGTCGTCGCCGGTGGCCGCGATGACCACCTCGTACGTTTCCAGTCCGGCGTCCTCGAGCAGCGCCAGCTCGCAGGCGTCGGCGTGCACCCAGACCGCGTCCGGTATCGCCTCCGGCTCGATGTGATCGAGCTGGCGTTCCAGCAGCATGACGTTGTGTCCACCGCGCAGCAACTCCCTGGCGATGGATCGGCCGACGGCGCCGGCCCCGGCGATGGCCACTTTCATGTTCAGTCCTCGCTCACGGGGGGCTTGCCTGCCAATGCGATGGCCTCACCCACGGAACCGGAGGTGGCGGCGACATAGACGACGTCGTCGGCCTGCACGATGGTCTTGCTGTCCGGCAGCAGGCCCTGGCCGAAGCGGATGATGAACGCGACCCGCACGCTCACCTCGCGCTCCAGATCGCGCACGGTCCGGCCATACCAGTCCTCGTGCAGCGTCAGCTGCGTCACAGCAACCGTGCCGGTGGGGTCGCGCCAGGTGGTGGTGCTGTTGTCGCCGATCAGCGCGCGCAGGAACCGGTCGGTGGTCCAGGGCACGGTGGCGATGGTCGGGATGCCGAGCCGCTCGTAGACCGCGGCGCGCTTCGCGTCGTAGATGCGCGCGACCACCCGCTCGACGCTGAACATCTCCCGGGCCACCCGCGCGGAGATGATGTTGGAATTGTCCCCGGAGGAGACCGCGGCGAACGCGTCGGCGCGCTCGATTCCGGCGCGTACCAGCACATCTCGGTCGAAGCCGACGCCGGTCACCCGCTCGCCGGCGAAGTCCTGGCCCAGACGCAGGAAGGCGGCCGGGTCCCGGTCGATCACGGTGACCTCGTGGCCGACCCGGACCAGGGCACGAGCCAGCGCCGAGCCGACGCGCCCACAACCCATGATCACTACGTACACCCGTGCACCCTCGTTCCTGGAACCAAGCGTTCGTTCTGCTAATTGTCCGATCGAACGGTACCTGCCGAACCATTCCATCGGCCACGTTCCCCCTCCGCCGCGTGGCCAAACCTGCGAGCCACGCGCGCGACCACCCTCGCGTGCGCCTATGCTCGCTCCAGTGTCCAAGTTGACGACGGCAGCGAAACGAATGCTGCTGGGCAGGCCTTTCCGTAGTGATTCGCTTGGCCATACCCTGCTGCCGAAGCGCATCGCCCTTCCGGTGTTCGCCTCCGATGCGATGTCCTCGGTCGCCTACGCGCCGGAAGAAATCTTCCTGGTGTTGTCCGCGGCCGGCATCTCCGCCTATGTCTATGCCCCCTGGGTCGGATTAGCCGTCGCGCTGGTCATGGCCGTGGTCGTAGCAAGCTATCGGCAAAACGTGCACGCCTACCCGTCCGGCGGCGGTGACTACGAGGTCGCGACGACCAACCTCGGGCCCAACGCCGGGTTGACCGTCGGCAGCGCGTTGCTCGTCGACTACGTGCTCACGGTGGCGGTGTCGATCTCCTCGGCCGCGTCCAATATCGGCTCGGCGATTCCGTTCGTCGCGACGCACAAGGTGCTCTTCGCCGTCGTCGCCATCGCCATCCTCACCGCGATCAATCTGCGCGGCATCCGCGAGTCGGGGACCACGTTCGCCATCCCGACCTACGCGTTCATCGTCGGCATGTTCGTCATGCTCGGCTGGGGGCTGTTCCGCATCTTCATCCTCGGCGACGACCTACAGGCCGAATCGGCGGGATTCGGACTGAAGGCGGAGGACGAGCACCTGTACGGACTCGCCTTCGCCTTTTTGATCGCCCGCTCGTTCTCCTCCGGTTGCGCCGCGCTGACCGGTGTCGAGGCGATCAGCAACGGCGTGCCCGCGTTCCGGAAGCCGAAGTCGCGCAACGCCGCCACCACCCTGCTGATGCTCGGCACCATCGCCATCGTGCTGCTGATGGGCATCATCATCCTGGCCCAGAAGATCGGCGTCGTCTACGCGCACAACGACGCCGACCTGATCGGCGCGCCGCCCGGCTACCACCAGAAGACGCTGATCGCGCAGCTCGCCGAGACCGTCTTCCACGGTTTCCCGATCGGGTTCTTCTTCATCACCACGGTGACCGCGCTGATCCTCGTGCTCGCCGCGAACACCGCGTTCAACGGCTTCCCGGTGCTCGGTTCGATTCTGGCGCAGGACCGTTACCTGCCCCGGCAGCTGCACACCCGCGGCGATCGGCTCGCGTTCAGCAACGGCATCCTGTTCCTGTCCGGTGCGGCCATCGCGTTCGTCGTGCTGTTCGGCGCCGAGGTGACCAAGCTGATCCAGCTCTACATCGTCGGCGTGTTCGTCTCCTTCGTGCTCAGCCAGACCGGCATGCTGCGGCACTGGACCCGGTTGCTGCGCACCGAGACCGATCCGGCGCAGCGGTCGCGGATGAAGCGATCCCGGGTGATCAACGCCGTCGGCCTCACCGCCACCGGCACCGTGCTGATCATCGTGCTCATCACCAAGTTCTTCGCCGGTGCCTACATCGCCATCTGCACCATGGTGGCGATCTTCATCGTGATGAAAATGATTCGCCGGCACTACGATTCGGTGTCGCGCGAGCTGGAGGAGCAGGAGTGGGACGGCGTGCTGCCCAGCCGCTCGCACTCCATCGTGCTGGTCTCCAAGCTGCACCTGCCCACCCGCCGCGCCCTCGCCTACGCCCGCGCCACCCGCCCGGACACCCTGGAGGCGATCACCGTCAACGTCGACGAGGCCGACACCCGGGCACTGGTGCGCGAGTGGGAAAAGAGCGACGTCACCGTGCCGCTCAAGGTGATCGAATCCCCCTACCGCGAAATCACCAAGCCCGTCCTGGACTACGTGAAGCGAGTGCGCAAGGACTCACCCCGCGACGTAGTCACCGTCTTCATCCCCGAGTACGTAGTCGGCCACTGGTGGGAACAAGTGCTACACAACCAAAGTGCGCTACGACTCAAAGGCCGCCTGCTCTTCGAACCCGGCGTAATGGTGACCAGCGTTCCGTGGCAGTTGAGTTCGTCCACCCGAGCCCGCACACCGGGCATGGTCAACGCGCCGGGTGCGGTGCGCCGCGGTTATGACGACCGCTCATGAGGCCGCGAACTGCATTCCGTTTGCCGAGTGTCTGCGAGGGGCGGGCATGACCGATTGGCGCGATACGACTTTCGAGGTGCGGTTGGGTCCGCCCGGGCATGGTGGGTTCTGTGTGGGCAGGCATGAGGGGCGCGTGGTGTTCGTTCGGCACGGGTTGCCGGGTGAGCTGGTTCGGGTGCGGGTTACCGAGGATCGTGGTGGGTCGTTCTGTCGCGCCGACGCGATCGAGATCCTGGAGCCGTCGCCGGACCGCGTTCCCGCGACCTGTCCGGTCTCCGGCCCTGGCGGCGCGGGGTGCTGCGACTTCTCTTATGCCACTCCGAAAGCCCAACGGGCGCTGAAGGCTTCGGTCGTCGCCGAACAACTGCGTCGCGTCGCCGGCATCGACCGCGAGGTTGTTGTCGAACCGATCACCGGTGCAGGCGACACCACCACCGGCTGGCGCACCCGCATCCGATTGGCCGTCGACGCCGAAGGCCGCGCGGGCGTTCACGGTTACCGCAGCACCGAGGTCATCACCGATCTCCGCTGCCCCCAACCGGTTCCAGGCGCTCTCGACGGTGTCGCGGACCGATTGTGGACGCCCGGTGCCGATTTGGTGATCGCCGTCGACGGCGACGGCGTCCGCCACATCATCGAACTGGCCCCAGCGGTTGACGGCGACCGCCGAAAGTCCCGTGGCGACCGCGAATGGCAACGAGCCGAACCCGCCGACCGCCGCACCGGCCGTGACCGCCGTGGCCGCGCCGATCGGACCGACCGTCGCCCCGGTGCACACCGCGACGACCGCGGCCGATCTGACCGACCCCGCCCCGGCACCGACCCCGCCCGCGACGGCAACCATGGCCGCGAGCCTCGCACCGAAGACCAGGGAGTGCGCGGACGAGACGACCGCACCGGCGCCACCCGCGGCAGCGATCCGCGCAGCGGAACCGACCGCGACAACCGCCGCCGCCCGAGCGGCAAACCCGGCACCGACGACGCACCCGGCGTCACCGACCGCGCCCACCGTCGCCGCCCCGGCGAGATCGGTGGCGTCTGGCGTGGCGGCACCGCCCGCGGCGGTCCAGAACAGGGCGATGGCCGCAGTCCGGATGAGCGCGCGGAGCCACGGTACGACGACAATGGTCGGCTGGAGGCACCGCAGGCCGGGGAGCGGCGCAATGCTTCGGCTCGCCGAGCGGCGACGCATGCGGCACGCGACGAATGGGTGATCTCCGGAACCGGCCGCGCAGTCGAGTACGTCGCGGGCCGCCGCTGGGAGGTCTCCGCAACCGGCTTCTGGCAGGCCCATCACGGTGCCGCACAATGTTATTCGGACCTGATCGCCGAATGGTCCTGCCTGCACCCCGGCGCTCTGGCCTGGGACTTGTACAGCGGCGCAGGCGTTTTCGCCGCCCGCCTCGCCGACCAGGTCGGCCAGACCGGCGCGATCCTGGCCGTAGAGTCCGCCCGCCCAGCAGTAGCCGACGGCACCGCCGCCCTCCGCGACCTCCCGTGGCTCGACCTGCACGCCCAACGAGTAGAACGCTGGGTAACCGAACGCGTAGGCGGCGCAGCCCCCGACACCATCGTCCTCGACCCCCCACGAGCCGGCGCAGGCAAAGAAGTAATAGCCGCAATCACCACAACCGGCCCCCTCCGCATAATCCACATAGGCTGCGACCCAGCCGCTTTCGCCCGAGACCTAGGCCTCTACCACTCCGCCGGCTACCACCTGACCACCCTCCGAGCCTTCGACGCCTTCCCCGGCACCCACCACGTCGAATGCATAGCCCTACTCGAACGCCCAACTCCCTAACCCACCGACCGGGACGTGGCGGAGCCGAAACCCGAGTAGCCCCTCGCCAACGTCCCGTCCGGCAACGCGCTGTTCGCCGAACGGGACATGGCAGCGCCGAAGTGCGAGTGAGCCCACGGTGATGTCCCGTTCGATGCCGTGTTGTTCAGCGAGTGGGACGTGGTGGTGCCGAAGCGCGAGTAGGCCCTCGGTGGCGTCCCGTTCGACGCCGAGTGTTCGCCGAGCGAGACATGGCGGGAGGCGACTGCGAGTGAGCGCACCGAGATGTCCCGTTCGGCAACGACGAGCACGACCGACGTCTGCTGAGCGAGTTCCGGCGGGTGAAATGTGTCGGCAGGGCGTCGTCTTCGACCCATTCGAGCTGCACGTCCGTCGGCTCGACATCGTTCGCCGAATGGGACATGGTGGTGCCGAAGTGCGAGTGAGCTCTCGGTGGCGTCCCGCTCGACAACTGTCGTGGCGGCCGAGGTCTGCTGGGCACGGTACAGCGGATGGAATCTGTTGGTAGGGCATCGCTTCGACTGATTCGCGCTGTCTCGCCCCTTCCGCGCAACATCGTTCGCCGAGCGGGGCGTGGCCGTGTCGAAGTGCGGGTAGGCGCTCAATGCTGTCCCGTTCGACGCTCTGGGTTGTTCGCCGAACGGAACACGGTGACGGCAGAGCACGAGTGCAGCTGCCGTGATGTCCCGTTTGGCCACTGCGACGGTGATCGAGGTTGCTGGGCGCGGTTCGGCGGATGGAGTCTGGCGATGGGTCGGCGCTTCGACTGATTCGCGCTTCATGACTTTCCAGCGCGACGCTGTTTTGCCGAGCGGGACACGGGTGAGGACGGACCACGTGCAAGCCCTCGGTGGCGTCCCGTTCGGCGACGCGTAGTTCGCTTGGTGGGACGTGGTGGAGCCGAAGTGCGAGTGAGCCCTCGGTGCTGTCCCGATCGGCAGCGCGTTGTTCGTTTAGTGGGATGTCAGTGTGGTGGAACGCGAGTGGGTGTTCCGTGAATTCCCGTCTGGCGAGGAGGAGTACTCGAGGGCTGCGGGGGTGCTGCTGTCCCTGGGTGGACCGGGTCAATGGGCCAGCAGCTGCACACTATTTGATTTCCCGCATACCGAATTACATGCGAATCGGTATGCGGGAAATAACGGCGTGTGCGGCTGTTGCGCTTCGCGTGGTCGACTGGCGCGCGGGGTGCTGGGAGGGCTGTTGTCGCAGGCCTTTTGAGTTGGTGCGCCTGGATTTACATGCGATTCCTGGTCAGGGAAACGCGGTGGGTGCGGCGGGTGTTGGATCGACGGCACGGGGTTCGACGCCAGTGGTACGGCGGTCGGTATGGCCGTACGAGTCCTGAGTTGGCGCACTTGGTTTCGTATGCGATTCCGGGTGCAGGAAAGGCCGTGGCTCCGGAGTCGATGTGTCAGGCCATGACTTAGCGGAGCGACGTGGCGCGTGCTGCGGTGCGGGGATTGGCCGGGTGCGGGCGGCCGGTCAGTCTTCGTAGGTTGGGGGGCGGCGGTCTCGGCGGGCGCGGATGGCTTCGTCGAAGTTTTCGGTGGTCAGGCGGACGTAGAGTTGGGCGGTTCCTTCGTGTTGCATGTGGGATTCGAAGCCGCCGGCTTCCATGCCGCTCCAGAGCATGCGTTTGGTGAGTTCGGTGCCGACGCGGCTGAAGCTGATGATGCGGTCGGCGATGTCGTAGCAGGTGTCGAGGAGTTTGGCGGCGGGGACGGTGCGGGAGACGAGGCCGATGCGTTCGGCTTCGAGTGCGTCGACGTCGCGGCCGGAGAGCATGATCTCGAAGGCGCGGGAGGAGCCGATGGCGCGGGGGAGCAGGTAGCTGATGCCGAGTTCGGTGGAGGTGAGGCCGTTGTTGATGCCGGCCGCGCGAAAGTAGGCCTCCTCGGCCGCGATTCGCATGTCGGTGACCATGCTGAGGCAGAAGCCGCCGCCGATCGCGGCGCCGTTGATCGCGCCGATCACCGGCTGGTTCATCCGCCGCAGCGCCAGCATCACGTCGTTCAGCAGGTCCATCGAGCGACGCGCGATGCTGGTGGTGGTGAGCCCCTCGACATTCGGCACCTTGCCCGCGTTCTGTAGGTCGGCGCCGGAGCAGAACCCCTGCCCCGCACCGGTCAGCACCACGACCCGAATGTCGTTGTCGGCGCTCACTTCTTCGAGCGCCTCGCGCAACGGGATCATCACATCGAAGGCCATGGCGTTCATGCGCTCGGGCCGATTGAGCGTGACCAGCGCGATGTGTGGTCGCGGCGTGTCGACAAGCACGAACGACATACGAAACCCCTAACCGGCGACTGCGCTGCCACCGACATCTCAATATAAGTGCTGCGCGGACCACACTTGCCGGATCGCGATTCAGTACTGCTCGTGTGACGGTGGTCGGATCGCGAGACCCCGCCGGGTTCGCGGGCACTCCGCCGCTGGACATGTTCTTCTCTGTGGTGGGTGGCGCGGTGAAGAACGGCGTGGACTGGTTGCTGAAGAACGGCCTCGGTGTCGCGCAGTGGCCGGTGCTCGCGGCCAGCGAGATCATGAACGCCTATCAGCCGGCGGGCGTGGCCGCGGGCCAGAACCCAGACGGTAAAATCGGACGTTATCGGTCGCGCTCGATTCCTCGGCATCGCGCCACCACGAATCCTCGGCGTCAGATTGCCTTGGCCGCAGAGGTTTTCAGCCGACACACGTCGAGGTTTCCGACGGCCGGATGTCGCACCGCACGGATCGATCGGAGATAGCGGCCTGGTCGGGCCAGCGCGTTGCGACGACTCGCTGGTGCATCGAGCGTTTCCGGCCGGTAGGCCATCAGTGGCAGTGCCGGCAGCGGCCGATTCTGACCGCGAAGCGGGGAGCGAAGGTCGGTCAACTGACTGATAGATCGGGCTCTCGTCAATGGCATCGGCATCGGGCCATCGACGCGAGATTGCGCCTGTCGCAACAGCTTGCGGCGGGTTAGCCGAACGATGGCCACGAGTGTGCCGGTGGCACAAATGCTTCCGTCTTGGCTCGAACCTGGCGGACCGGGAACCAGGTGAAGAGCAATGCCGCGATTGCGGTGAGGACACCCCAGCCGACGAACCCGTATCCGGCGTACAGCGGATTCACCTCGTGCTCAGCGGAGTTGAACAACCCGAACAGCATCGCGCTTCCATTGAACGCGGCATGCGCGATGGCACACGGCCAGATACTTCCGGTGTACATCCGCAACCATCCGAGGATCGCTCCGAACGGCACGCAGAACCCGATGAACGCCACGGCGGCCCAGGCCCCGAGGTTCGGATAGTTGTACCCGAGCAACGTCAGCGGCGCATGCCACAACGCCCAGATCACCCCGGTGGCAACGATTCCGCCGGTGATCCCGAGCCGGTTGTTGAGCTGCGGCAGCAACCACCCGCGCCACCCGAGTTCCTCACCGAGTGCGAACGGCAAGGTGCCGAGGGTGGCAACAGTGACAGCGTCGACAATGACCGCCGCCACGGTCTCGCCACTCTGGAACTCGAAGACATACACGCCGAACACCACACTCAACCCGAACGCCAGCCACAGGAACAACGGCGTCCCCACCCAGGCGACCACCATGAGCCACACCGTCAACCGAGGCCGAGCACCGAGCCGTAACCCGTTCTGCGTCAACAGCGCAGGCCAAGATAGTCGCCGATACCGCCACACCGCCAGCACCCCGAGGGCGGGGGAGAACATCATCAGCGCAGCCCCCGTATGCAGCCACAGAGCGGACTGCAACCCCTCCCCATCGATCCACGGCCCGGACGCCAGCACCCAGCCCGCAGCGACCGCGACGAACAGGAACAGAACGAAATCGTTGCGACGAGCGATCATCCGACATCCTTAGGACGGCGTGCTGCCTTACCTATTCGGACGCAGGGCAGGCCGACCCGGTTCCATCGATGCCGAAAGTTCTTGCTCGAGTTTTGGAGTCGCCCCATGACCGTCTATGTGATCGCCCAGCTGAAGTTCACCGATCGCGCCGCCTACGACCGCTACCAGGCCCGCTTCCTCGACGTATTCACCCGCCACGCAGGCACATTGCTCGCCGCCGACGAGTCACCGCAGCTCATCGAGGGCACCAGCGACCGGCAGAAAGTGGTTCTCCTGTCGTTCCCCGACGAGACCGCGTTCCGCGCGTGGGCGGAATCACTGGAGTACCTGGAGATTTCGAAAGACCGGCAAGCAGGCGCCGACTCCGTGATCCACCTGGTCGAAGGCCTCGGCCACCGCGCGTGACAATGCAGCCGCCGACCCGCCCGGCAACGCGGCTTCCGGCCGACATCGCGCAGAGCACTGGTCGATGCCGGCGTGCTCAGACAGGAATCAATTCCGCTGAGAGGTCGCCGCGTCGAGCGTGTGGGTTCGTGTCGAGCGCGCGGGGCCGCGCCGAGCGTGTGGGACTGCGCCGAGCATGCAGGACCCGCATCGAACATGCTGTGCGAATCGAACACTGCCGGGCCGCGCCGAGCATGCAGGGTCGGCGCGAGCGTGCAGGGCCTGCACCGAACATGCTGGGCGATTCGAGCTTTTGCGGCCGGGCCGAGCATGTGGGGTCGTGTTGAACATGCTGGCCTGCGCTGAGAATGCAGGGCCGCACCGAGCATGTAGGACTGCGCCGAGCATGCAGGACCCGCATCGAACATGCGGGGCCGCGCTGAACATGCAGGGCCGGGTCGAGCGTGCAGGGCCTGCATCGAGCATGCTGGGCGATTCGAGCTTTGCGGGGCCGGGCCGAGCATGTGGGGTCGTGTCGAACATGCTGGCCCGCGCCGAGAATGCAGGGCCGCACCGAGCGTGTGGGGCTGCGCCGAGAATGCAGGACCCACATCGAACATGGTGGCCTCGCATCGAACATGCAGGGCGCATCGGACATGCGGGGGCGGGTCGAACATGCGGGGGAAGGCCGGACATGCAGGGCCGCGCTGAACATGCAGGGCCGGGTCGAGCGTGCAGAGTGCGCATCGAACATGGTGATCCGCGTCGAACATGCTGGGCGGATCGAACGTGTGGAGCCGAGCCGAGCATGTTGGATCGTGCCCAACATGCTGAGCCGCACCGAGTTTCGCTACCTACACCTAATCCATCTGCCAAGTAACCCGAATGTCCGCCGAGATCTCACTCTCACCCAACTCGACTGGAACCGGCGCGGCCCCATACGCATCCATCGCGATCGACATCGCCTTCACCCGTGGAAAGGAAGGCGGTGCGCTGGAGGTGCTTTCGGTGATCTCCAACACCGCGCCGAGCGTCCGCCCGGCCCGCGCCGCGAACTGTTCCGCCTTGGCGACGGCGTTTTCCCACGCCGCATCCCGAGCCTCGACGAGCAGCGACTCCTGGTCGGCGAACGTGAGATTCAGCCCACCGAGCCGGACATCATCACCGCCCGCGTCGACCGCGTGCGCGATGATCGTCGCGGGCCCCGGATCGGCATCGTCGGCGAGGTTCCGCATCGCGATCGTCAACGACGTGCTCGCGAGATACCCGGTGATGCGATTGCCCTGACCTTCGGTCCACACAGTCTCGGTGTGCACGGACAACCCGCTGGTGGCGATATCTTTCCCCTCGACCCCATCGGACCGCAGCGAGCGAGTGACAGCGGCAACCCGCTCGCCGGCCTTGCTGTAGGCCAGCGCGACCTTGCCCGCCCGGCACTCGACCGAAATCGTGACGCGCATCAAATCCGGCGTCGCCCGCGCGGTACCGCTGCCGAAAATGGTGACGGTGCCCGCGGCAGCGGACTCGGACTTCTCGTTCACGGCATGCTCCTCTGATCTGTCGACGGTGAGTCTCGCTTCATGTGGTCAACGGCGGACAGCGGTCAATCGTCCCCGCGGAGAGAAGTTCGTTACCTTGCCCTCCCGTAGTGGCGGGACGGCGCGCAAACCGCTCAGTAATCACCTCCACGCACCGCGATCGCGCGCACCGCCGCGTCCATCTGCGCATACGCCCCCGCCGCCAATCGCTCGAGCAACGCCAGCTTCAATTGCGGCGCCCGCGACGTCAGCTGATCGAAACGCGCAGGTTTCAACACCGCCACCCGCACCCCCGACTCCGCCCGCGCCTCGTTCACGAACGGCGTCCCCACCAGCATCGGAATCTCCCCGAACGACATCCCCGAGGACAAACTCACCAGCCGATGCGTCCGACTGTCGCTGCCCTCGAAGGTGATTCGCACCCGCCCTTCGAGGATCAGATACAGCCCCGATCGCGCACTCCCGCGCCGCGCGATCACCTCACCGCGCGCGAACGTGCGCACTTCGAACTCCTTGGCCAACTGCAGCCGATCACCGTCCTCGAGCGCGGCGAGCGCGGGATGATCCTCGATCGCGATCGACGTGCACACCGGTTCGTCGCCGGGCCGATGCTGGTCGAGCACGATGTCCTCGCACCATTCGGTCGCGGTGTCGCGATCGATGAACACCCGCCCGCGCGGATCGTCCGGATCCAGGCTGGACACCACGTGCCCGAGTTTGGCATCGGGATCGACCAGCGCGACCCGCACACCGATCGCCGCGAGCTCGGTCTGCAAGTCATCGATCATCCGCACCGCGATCGCGCTCACCTCACCGACCCGGCGCAGATCGACCACGAGCGCTTCCAGCTCGCCTGCCTGCGCCTCGATGGTCCGCACCGCGCTCTCCGCGCCGGCGAACAGCAGGTCTCCGTGCAGTTCGTAGACCCGCGCCCGATGCCCGTGCTCGGCCAGCACCGCGATCTCGTCGATGGTCCGGCGCAGCCGTGACGGCACCTCGGCCACCGAGTACCCGGCCCGGATTGCCGTTCGCGCCGCCCGCGTGACGTGCAGAAAGTGCAGTTCCAGCCGCTGCGACAGCTCACGGCAGGCCGCGACGCCGCGCACGCTGTTGCCGTGCGCGTCCAGCCGCGGGGAGTAGACCGCGATGCCGATCTGGCCGGGCAGCACCGCGACGATGCCGCCGCCCACCCCGCTCTTCGCCGGCAGCCCGACGCTGGTCACCCAGTCGCCGGCCGCGTTGTACATGCCGCAGGTGGTCATCACGCTGAGCACCCGCTCGGTCAGCGCCGTGGACAGCGCACGTTCCCTGGTCACCGGGTTGCGGCCGTTGTTGGCCAGGGTCGCCGCCATCAGCGCGAGGTCGCGGCAGGTCACGTCGAGCGAGCACTGCCGGAAGTAGCGGTCGACCGCCTCGTCCGGGTCGGAGTCGATGATGCCGAACGAGCGCAGCATGTACCCGATCGCGCGATTGCGGAACCCGGTGCGCGCCTCGGACGCGTACACCGCCTCGTTCATGCTCAGTTCGCGCCCGGCGAAGCGTGAATAGCAGCGCCGGATGCGCTCGAAGCGCTCGACCGGATCGCTCCCGGTGATCAGCGACGCCGCCGTGATCGCGCCCGCGTTGATCATCGGGTTGCGCGGGCGCTCGGTCACCGGATCCAGGCTGATCTCGTTGAACGCCTCCCCGGACGGCTCCACATCGATGCGCGCGTCCACGAACTCGGTGCCGCGATCGGCGAGCGCGAGCGCGTAGGTGAACGGCTTGGAGATCGACTGGATGGTGAACGAGACGTCCAGGTCGCCGGTGCCGTAGATCCGCCCGTCCGCGGTCGCCAGACACAAGGCGAACGAATCCGGCTGCGCCGCAGCGAGTTCCGGAATGTAGTCGGCCAGCGTACCGGAATCGTCCGGTCGGCACAGCTGATAGACGTCGTTGACGATCCTGGACACGACGCCCGATTCGATTGTCCGCGCGATCGCCTCTCCGGCCTGGGCCACACGATCACTCTAGGCCGAGTACGGTATGCCGAGGCTCACATTTCGGCCTGATGTCGGCTGGTGGTGGTCGTTGCCAGGTGCGGCAGTTCGGTTCTCGTTCGTAGGCACTGACCGCCGCTCCGTAGACTGATCGGATCAGATGCGCTATCCGGAGGGAGCGAGTTCAGGTGGGAGTGCTTTCCCGGGTCGACACGCCCGAAGATCTTCGACCGCTCACCGCGCAGCAACTGCGTGAGCTGGCGGACGAAATCCGTGAATTCCTCGTGCAGAAGGTCGCCGTGACCGGCGGGCACCTCGGCCCGAATCTGGGTGTGGTCGAGCTGACCATCGCCCTGCACCGGATCTTCGATTCGCCGGCCGACCCGTTGATCTTCGACACCGGCCACCAGGCCTACGTGCACAAGATCCTGACCGGCCGCAAGGACGAGTTCGACACGCTACGCAGGCAGGGCGGCCTGTCCGGCTACCCGAGCCGCAGCGAGAGCGCGCACGACTGGGTGGAGTCCTCGCACGCCTCCGCGTCGCTGTCCTACGCCGACGGCCTGGCCAAGGCGTTCGCGCTGACCGGCCAGGACCGGCACGTGGTCGCGGTGGTCGGCGACGGCGCGCTCACCGGCGGCATGTGCTGGGAGGCGCTCAACAACATCGCGGGCGCGCCGGACCGGCCGGTGGTGATCGTGGTCAACGACAACGGCCGCTCCTACGCGCCGACCATCGGCGGCCTGGCCGACCGGTTGACCGCGCTGCGCACCCAGCCCGCCTACGAGCACGCGCTCGACGCCGGGAAGCGGATCCTGAAGAGCATCCCGCGGGTCGGCGAGTCGGCGTACTCGATGATGCACGCGGTGAAGGCCGGGATAAAGGACGCGGTCAGCCCGCAGGAGCTGTTCAGCGACCTCGGGATGAAGTACGTCGGCCCGGTCGACGGGCACGACATCGTCGCGCTGGAATCGGCGCTGCGCCGGGCCAAGGACTTCGGCGGGCCGGTCGTGGTGCACGCGGTGACGCAAAAGGGTCACGGGTACGCGCCGGCCGAGAACCACATCGCCGATCAGATGCATGCGTGCGATCCGATCGATCCGCTCACCGGTGTTCCGGTCGGCGGGCCGAAGGCGCTCGGCTGGACGTCGGTGTTCTCCCAGGAGCTCATCGCGCAGGCCGAGAAGCGCGACGACATCGTCGCGATCACCGCGGCCATGCCCGGGCCGACCGGGCTCGCGGCGTTCGGCGAGCGGTTCCCGGAGCGGATGTTCGACGTCGGGATCGCCGAGCAGCATGCGATGACGTCGGCGGCCGGGCTCGCGCTCGGCGGGATGCATCCGGTGGTGGCGATCTACTCGACGTTCCTCAATCGGGCGTTCGATCAGTTGCTGATGGATGTCGCGTTGCTGAAGCAGCCGGTGACCGTGGTGCTGGATCGTTCCGGCATCACCGGGCCGGACGGCGCCAGCCACAACGGCATGTGGGATCTGTCCGTGCTCGGGATCATCCCCGGGATCCGGGTGGCGGCGCCGCGCGATGCGGCGACGTTGCGGGAGGAACTGGCGGAGGCGCTGGCCGTCAACGACGGGCCGACCGCGATCAGGTTCCCCAAAGGCAGTGTCGCCGACGATATTTCGGCGGTCGAGCGGCTCGACGGGGTCGATGTGCTGCGGCTCGCCGCCAACGCCGGTGAGGAACTGGCGCTGGAGGGTGGCGGTTCGGTGCAGGCGGTGCGCGGTGACGTGCTGCTGGTTGCCGTCGGCTCGTTCGCCGAGGTTGCCTTGCAGGCCGCGGATCTGCTGGAGACCGAAGGGGTTTCGGTCACCGTGATCGATCCGCGCTGGGTGCTTCCGGTGTCCGACACCCTGGTCAAGCTGGCCGAAAACTACCGGCTCGTAGTGACTTTGGAAGATGGTGGACTGCACGGCGGTATCGGCTCGACCGTGTCCGCGCGGTTGCGCAACTCCGGGCTCGACATCCCGACCCGCGATCTCGGTGTGCCACAGCAGTTCCTGGATCACGCGTCGCGCGGTGCGGTGCACACGGAACTCGGGTTGACCGCGCCGGATATCGCCCGGCGGATCGGTGGTTGGCTCGCGGCACGGTGAGTTGCAGGACGCCGTGGTGGATTCGGGTCACTGGGTGAATTGGTGCTCGGGCACGCGTTGAACCCGTCCGCCGACCTCGATCAGTCCGCCCGCCTGTGGACTCGTCACGATCTGTGAGCCGCGGCCCTGCGAAATGTGCAGCGGGCGGCTGAGATCGGCGGTGAGGAGCAGCGCGGCCGCTCCGGTCGCCTCATCCTCATCGATGCCGTCGCCGCGCCCCGGGAATGCGCGGGCCCTGACCTGACCGGCGGACTCGTTCTGCCAGGCCCAGGCATAGATCCATTCGCCTGCTTCCGGAACTGCCAGCGCGTCAACCTCTTCCGCGGAGTCGTACTGGCGCAGCGTGCGCCCGGGTGCCCACTCGGCCCGTGCCGCAATCCAGGTGAACTCACCATCGCTGCGAGTCGTGACGACACCAGCCTGTGTAACCAGACCGGGCACGTCGAGCAGCCATGCCGACCCGACACACGGATGCCCGGCGAACGGCAGTCGAACCGTCGGCGTGTAGATATCGATGACACCCCGCTCAGCATCATCAACAAACACAGTCTCGCTGAACCCCAACTCCCCAGCGAACGCCTGCCGCTCAGCCTCCTCTGGAACAGCACCCCCATCCCGGACCACCCCGAGCTCATTGCCATACCGACCATCAGCCCCACAGAAAACCCGCAACACCTCGTACTCGATCACCCCCGCAGTCAACCACTTCGGCGCTGGACGCCAGATCGGGCACACCAACGGGACAGCGTTGAGCCAAATGCGAGACCGGCCTCCGTCATGCCCCGTTCGCCGCCACCTCATGGTCTCGACGCGGCGGCGATGAACAGCGGTACCGCCACGAGGAGTCGGTTCGATTGGGCTCTGGTGGTCTGCTCTGCGATCCAGATGTCGCCGCGTTCCTGGGGGAGCTTCTCAGTGGCGACTGCTGCGTCGGCGAGACCCTTCAGCATCGGGAGCATTAGGTCGCCGGTGAAGATCGGAGTGCGCGCTTCGATGGTGACATCGTGGAAATCGCTGGATAGCAGCAGGTTTCGGTAGGTGCGGGCGGAGCGGGGGTTGGTGATGGTGGCGGCGCGGGCGTGGAGGACGGTGCGGGTGGTTTCCGGGTCGTCGGAGTCGATGATGAGGGCGTCCCAGTCCTGGCCGAGGAGGACGATTCGGCCGCCTGGGGTGAGGACTCGGCGGGCTTCGGCCAATGCTGCTGCGGGGTCGGCGATTTCGTGGAAGACCTTGTCGGCTCGGTAGGCGGTGACTGATTCATCGGGTAGGGGAAGGTTTTTCGCGGTGCCGAGGCGGAAGTCCATTGCGGGCCAGCGTGTTCGGGCGGCAGTGATCATCTGGTCGCTCGGATCGATGCCTATCGGGACCGCGCCCTGGTCAGCCAGTTCGGCGACTGCGCGGCCGGAACCGCAGCCGATATCGATCACGGAGGCTCCACGGCTCAAGTGCAGCAGGTCGTAGGAATGGGCGCGGAGTTCGGCGGCTCCGGGCGCGGCGTCGACGGCGTCGAGGCGCTGGATCAGTGTGGACATGCCGGCCATCGTCCGACTTAATGTTGACATGAAGTCAAGCGACGCGGTGACCGGCATCGGCGCGGCGGCCGCCCGATTCGGCCTGGCCACGCACGTGCTGCGGCACTGGGAATCCGTGGGACTGCTGACCCCGCAACGAGATTCGGCCGGGCGTCGGCGCTATCGCGAGGACGACATCTTCCGCGTCGCGGTGATCCAGCGCGCCAAGGAGGCTGGGTTCACCCTCGACGACATCCACACGATGCTCACCACACCTGACCGCTCGGCCGTGCTCACCCGGCAGCGGGACGAATTGCAGGCGCGGATCGCCACCGCGCAGGCTTCGCTCGACCTGATCGAGCACGCCCTCGCCTGCGACCACGCCGACTTCACCACCTGCCCGCACTTCCAAGCGGCGGTGTCCGAGCGCCTGTTTCGGCAATAATGGCAAGGATGGACGAGCACACGGTCGAAAATCTGTTCGCCGAACGCCCGGACGCGCTGCGCCTGTTCCGCCGGCTCGCACCGCACATCGAGGCCCTCGGCGCGATCACCACCGCGGTCACCAAAAGCCAGGTCTCCTTCGGCGCGGACCGAAAGTTCGCGTGGTTATGGCCGATTCCGCGGGCGAAGAAGGTCCCGGAAGATGCCCTCATGCTCACCCTCGACCTGCGCAAACCGGTGGCGGACCCGCTGATCCTCGGCGTGCAGGAAACGTATCCGGGCAAGTGGACGCACCAGATCCGCGTCCTGGACGAGTCGGTCATCGAGCACGTGGTGAACGAGGGCTGGCTCGAAGCGGCCTACGACTTCGGTATCAAAGACTCGAAGTAAGTCTCTGCTGCCGAACGAGTTTCAGCGGGCAGTCTCAACTCGCTCATGGAGATGGCCGGAGGCACCTGCGTCCGGTCTGCTCGATGTCGATGTCGATGTCGATGTCGATGTCGATGTCGATGTCGATGTCGATGTCGATGTCGATGTCGATGTCGATGGCTTGTCGGCCGCTGGCGGAAGTGCCTTCCGCCGAGCATCTTCCCTTATCGCGTGGTCCGTCTCCGTTGCGAGGCACGGACTTTGACACGGTTCCCGCACACATTCATCGAGCACCAGGTGCGACCGTGGTTGCGTGACTGATCATAAAAAGCCCAGCGGCAGCTCGGTTCTCGGCACGCTTTGAGCCGCGGCCAGGTGCCTGCGGAGACGGCGGTCGCGACGTCGGCGAGCAAGATGGTGAGCGCGTGATCGATCGGCTCGCTTGATTGCGGGACCAGGCGCGGCGGAATGCTGCTCACGTCGAGGCGCAGTGGCAGCGCGGCGGTGAGCGTCACGAGTTGTGTTCGCGCAGTGGGATCGAGACCGTCCGGCCGTGGGCTGGTGACGGGTTCGGCATTGTTCTCGGCAAGGAGTGCGCGCAGACCTTCCCGCAACCAAACGGCGCGCTCGCGATCGTCGGCATCGGCCTGCGCGGATTCGGGGAGCAGGTCGTGCATCCGTAGCCAGCTCGTCAACTGTTCGGGCGTGCCGAGCTCATCGCCGTCCGCGCGCCGCGTGTTGACGAAATCCACGATGCGCTGCAAATCGATATCACTGGGCACGACACCATCATAACTACCTATTGACTATGGATAGTTAGCTAACTATCGTTCAGCTCACACTAGTTAGCCAGATACGGCTGAACCCCATTCGCACAAGGAGTCTCCTGATGGCAACGGTCAAGAAAGAGCTCATCGTCCAGGTCCCCGCCGAGCGCATCTGGGCGATCATCCGCGATTTCGAGGCCGGCCCGGTCCGCATGGCGCCCGGTTACGCCGTCGAGAGCAAACTCGTCGCCTCGGACACCCGCGTGGTCGAGTTCGCCAACGGGACGACGCTGCGCGAACGACTCATCACGATCGACGACGACGAGCGCCGCTTCGTCTACTCGATCATCGGCGGCAGCGTGACCCCCGAGCACAACAACGCCACCATGCAGGTCCACCCGCACGGCGACGGGCACAGTCGTTTCGTCTGGATCCACGACGTGCTGCCCGCGGAACTCGCGGACGCGTTCGGCGCCGGCATGGACGAGGGCCTGCGCACCTTCAAGCAGACGCAGGAAAACCTGGCGGCCTGAACTATTCGGCGGGCTTCGGCGTCAGCGCCACGGTCAGGTGCGGCACGGCCAGTTCACGCTGCCAGGGCCTGGCCCCGCCCGACTTCAGGAAGCCGTCGATAGCGGCGGCCAAGTCGTCGGGGGAGTCGGGGACGCGGTCGTAATCCGGCAGTCCGTCCCAGCACAGGCGGCGGACCAGGTCGGGGGAGAGCAGGTTCTCGACGGGGATCGAATGCTCGGTGGACAGCTCGCCCATCGCGGTCCGCGCGCGGGTCAACCGGGCGGCGGCGGCCGGGTCGCGGCGTTCCCAGCGGTTCACCGGGGGCGGTCCGTCGAACGGCTGGGTCAGCGGGGGTAGGTCACTGTCCGGCAGGGTCCGGCCGCGGTCGACGGCGGCCAGCCACTCCCGCGAATAGCGGCGCTGACGCGGTCCACCGAACACCGGCAGCGCGCGCAACTGCGCGATGGTCTTCGGATCAGCGGTCACGGCCGCGATGATCGCGGCGTCCGGCAGAATCCGCGCGGGCGCGACATCGCGAGCGCGGGCGAGGGAATCGCGGGTGGTCCATAGCTCGCGGACCACGGCCAGCTGCCTGGTCCGGCGTAGATTGTGGATGCCGGAGGTGCGCCGCCACCGGTCCGCTTTCGGCGCGGGCGGCTCGGCGGTCCGGACGTGCTCGAATTCCTGTGCCGCCCAATCGGTTTTGCCCTGCGCCTTGAGGTCGGCGGCGACCGCGTCGCGCAATTCCAGCAGCAGTTCGACGTCCAGCGCCGCGTAATTCAGCCATTCGTCGGGCAACGGGCGGGTCGACCAGTCGGCCGCGCCGTGCCCTTTGCGTAGCGCGTGCCCCAGCAGATTCTCGACCATCGCGGCCAGGCCGACGCGTTCGAAACCGGCCAGCCGACCGCCCAATTCGGTATCGAAGAGCCGCTTCGGCCGCAGCCCGACTTCGGCCAGACCCGGTAGATCCTGGTCCGCCGAATGCAACACCCACTCGAGGTCGTTGATCGCCTCGGCCAGTGGTTCGAGCGCGTCCGCGACCGGAATCGGATCGATCAGGAACGTGCCCGCCCCGTTGCGGCGCAGCTGAATCAGATAGGCGCGCGCCGAATACCGGAAACCCGAGGCGCGTTCGGCATCGACGGCCAGCGGGCCGGTGCCCGCGGCGAGACGAGCAGCAGCCGCGGCGATTTCAGCGGCGGTGTCCAGTACCGGAGGCACGCCATCCACGGGCGCGAGCAGGGGTGGCGCGCCGGGGGGTTCGGATTCGTCGGGTACGGACATGTTGTTGAACTTTACGTGCAGTGCCGGGGCGGTCGTCGTCCTATCGGGCTTCCGTGTGTCGGGCGGGAGAACCACAGCGGAATCGACGGATGCTTTCGCTGAATGGAACGCCGGGTCGCCCGCTGGTCTTCCCGCGCTCGCCGATCCGGCTACCGCTGATCGTTCGACAGGTCCGGGCGCATCTGCAATTCGGTGATACCGGCCGGTGGGAGACCCGCCGCGTAGGCGAGGACTTCGCAGAAACCTTCCACGTGCGGGCGCATGTCGTTGGTGATCGCGGTCCAGGACGCGCGTAGTTCGAGCTGGTGGGCGCGCGGCGGGCCGGCGATGTCGCCGTAGCGCACCGAACTGGTCGAGGTCACAGTGCCGCCGAGCGCGGTGAACGGTTCCGACCGCGACTCCAGCGCGTCGACCAGCCAGCTCCACGCCACCTCCGGTAGCAGCGGGTCGGTGGCCAGCGCGGCATCGATGTCGGCCTGGATGTAGGCGACCAGCCGCAGGGTGCCATGCCAGGCGTCGTCACCGTCCGGGTCGTGCAGCAGGATCAGTCTGCCGAACGCGTCGCCGTCCGAATCGACCGGCACGACACCGGTTTCCGGATGTTTTACCTCGGCACCGAGTGCGTAAGAGTAGGGCGCCAGACGTTGCGGCGGCCGGATCGGCGCGAGCTCGATCCGAGGGTGCACGGTTGCGGTGCCCATCGCCTCGACCGCGGCGCGAAATTGAGCTGGCTCGCCATGTGGTCCCTCGGTCGCTGCGGCGCCGTCGCGGAAGTCGAGCGGTGTCACGAAGGGGACGGTAGACCTTGTGCACCCGGCACAGTCGGAGGCGCGCCGCTGTATTGCGGCCGCGTCCGCGGGCCTTCGCAAGATTGCGCGCGCCGCGCACATCGGCGTGTCGCGTTCTTCGGAGCTCGATGAGAGGGCGGCGAATGGAGACTGTTCGCAGGCCCACGCGCTGCGGGCAGGTGTGCGTCGTCTGGCTGAGCCCTCGCCCGGCAGAGTGAACGGGTCGCGAGTCGGACTTTGCGCAACGCGCCCCACCCATCCAGAGGCTTGACACAGTCCAAGCGACAGTCGAACACGGAGCGGGGCCGTATGAAGTCGGTGTCGAAGCGATACGCAGCCGAGTGGAGTGCGCGGTGTCTGTTGTCGGCAGTGCGACTGGCGGGGTGGTGCGGGCGAGCAAGGGATCGACAAATCGAGTGCTCGTGGACGGGATTCATTCAGGCCAGCGACCCAACGATTGGATGGGCGGCAGTCGGCCGTCGGCGTTGCCGGGGCGGGTGTTTCCGTTCGGTGGGTTCGCCGACAGAAGTGGGCCAGGATGGTGTCGTCCTTCCCGCCCGCGCCCGGCCTGGCGATCGCTGGATGGCGGCCCCTTTACGATGGGCAGCGATGAGCACTAATACTCGCCGCCGCCTGACCGATGTCCCGTTCTTGGCCGCCGCCACCGGCGCGACGCCGAGCCGGCGCCCGGTGTGGTTCATGCGGCAAGCCGGACGGTCGTTGCCCGAGTACCGCGAGCTGCGCAAGGGCGTGGGCATGCTGGAGTCGTGCTTCGATCCGGAGCTGGTGTGCGAGATCACGTTGCAACCGATCCGCAGGCACGGGGTGGATGCGGCGATCCTGTTCTCCGACATCGTCGTTCCGTTGAAGGCCGCGGGGATCGACCTCGACATCGTGCCCGGCGTCGGGCCGGTCATCGCGTCGCCGGTGCGCACGGTCGACGATGTGCGCGCGCTGCCGCGGCTGCGGCCGGAGGAAGTGGGCGCGGTCACCGACGGGGTGCGGCTGCTGGTCGACGCGCTCGGTGAGACGCCGCTGATCGGGTTCGCGGGTGCGCCGTTCACCCTGGCGTCGTACCTGGTCGAGGGCGGACCGAGCAAGAACCACGAACGCACCAAGGCGATGATGTACGCCGACCCGCAGACGTGGCACGCGCTGCTCGGCGCGCTCACCGACATCACCATCGTCTTCCTCCAGGCGCAGCTCGACGCCGGCGTCGACGCCGTGCAGCTGTTCGACTCGTGGGCCGGCGCGCTCTCCCTCGCCGACTACCGGCGGTTCGTACTGCCGCACTCCGAACGGGTCTTCGCCGAGGTCGCCGCCGCGGGCGTGCCGCGCATCCACTTCGGCGTCGGCACCGGCGAACTGCTCGGCGCGATGGGCGAGGCCGGCGCCGACGTGGTCGGCGTGGACTGGCGCGTGCCGCTCACCGACGCCGTGCGCCGGGTCGGCCCCGGAAAAGCGTTGCAGGGCAACCTCGACCCCGCCGTGCTCTTCGCCGGCTCGGCCGCGGTCGAAGCCGAAGCTCGGCGGATCGCGGCCGAGGCGGACGAAGCAATCACGTTGGGCGCCAAGGGACACATCTTCAACCTGGGCCACGGCGTCCTTCCGGATACCGACCCGGGTGTGCTGACCGCACTGGTCGAATTGGTGCACGAACTGTAGTGCTCGCGGAGATCGTCGCTCGGGTGCGGGCGAGTGAACCGCAGCTCGGTTCGACCAAGCTGGTCGCGATCGATGGGCCCGGCGGTGCCGGAAAGTCAACGCTCGCCGCACAACTCGCGCGCGAGTTCGACGCGCCCGTCGTGCCGACCGACAGCTTCGCCTCGTGGGACAACACCTTGAACTGGTGGCCGCGATTGGAAACCGAGGTGCTTGAACCCCTCGGTCGCGATGCGCTCGCTCGATACCAGCGCTACGACTGGGATCAGCGAGGTCTGGCCGAATGGCACGAGATTGCGCCAGGCGGAGTGGTGGTCCTGGAGGGCGTCTCCTCTTCCCGCGCCGCCGTCCGCCCGCGCCTGTCACTCTCCATCTGGGTCGACACCCCGCGCTCGCTCCGCTTGACCCGCGGCCTCGAACGCGACGGCACCTCCGCCCTACCGCTATGGGAACAGTGGATGGCCGACGAAGACACCCACTTCGCCGCCGACAACACCCGAGCCCACGCAGACCTCATCATCAGCGGCACAACCTGACCCCGCGTGCGCACTTCGTCGAGGAGGCGGTCATCGTATCGGCACGCACGGTCGCATCCATCCGGTACAGCAGCGGGCCGGGGATGGTGTTCGTGATCCGCGCATGTCGGCAACCGAATACCTACGAGCGACACCCGGCCGCGAGTCGCCGTAACGCGAAATAGTCGAAATCCGCACCCCCTCTCGGGATTTGCACTCGGAATTGGGCGCTAAAGCCGGTGCGGATCCAGAGAGGGAGTGCGGACCTTTGATGGTGGGGCGTTCGTGGTCGGCGGCAGCCTCCGGCGGCGCGAGGCCGACTCGCCTGCGGCTGCGAGTCGTGCGCGGACGAGAGTCATCGCGTGCCGACAACTGGACGAATGATCACCGGGAATTGGTGCAGTTTGCTTCTCGACCGATACCTGCACCAATTCCCTCTGATCTTGGTTACTCCGTTCGTGTCGAGTTCGGCGCGCCCAGGGGAGTGGACCGGTCGCGGGGCGGGTGGGGGTGGGGGATACCGTCGACGGCATGCGGATCGCGGTGGTCGGTGGTGGGATAAGCGGGCTGGTTGCTGCGTATCGGTTGCGGGTGTTGCTGGGGTCCGAGGCCGACATTCTGGTGTTGGATCGGGCCGACCGGGTGGGTGGGATTCTCTATACCGGTGAAGTGGCCGGGGAGCCTTTGGATCTCGGGGCGGAGGCGTTTGTCGGGCGGCGGCCCGAGGTGCCGGAATTGCTGCGGGAGATGGGGCTCGAGACGCAGTTGGTGACGCCGGCGGGGCTACGGCCGGTGGTGTGGTCGGGTGGGGTCGCGCATGCGATGCCCGAGCGGACGTTGATGGGGATTCCGGCGGATGCCGAGTCGATGCGCGGGCTGGTCGACGCGGAGACGGTCGAGCGGATCGCGGGGGAGTCGCGGCGGCCGCTGGCCTGGGAACCTGGCGCGGATGTCGACGTGTATCGGCTGATCGCGGACCGGTTCGGGGCGCAGGTCGCCGAGCGGAGTGTGGATCCGTTGCTCGGTGGGGTGTACGCGGGTAGTTCGCGCTCGATCGGGGTGCGCGCGGCGCTGCCGACGTTGGCCGCCGCGTTGGACGATGGTGCGCCCAGCCTCACGCACGCGGTGTCCGTCGCGCTGCCGCCGCCGTCGAGCGCACCGGTATTCGGTGGGCTCCGGGACGGATATCAGGTGCTGCTGGAGGCGTTGGCGGCGCGCTCCGGTGCGAAGTTCGTCACCGCGACCCCGGCCACTCGCCTCGCCCGTGGGTTGCGTGGCTGGGTCGTCGATCCGATCGGCGCGGTCGACGCGGTAGTGCTCGCCACGCCCGCACCGGTGACCGCCCGACTGCTCGGCACGGTCGCCCCGGACGCCGCCGCGGCACTGGCCGGAATCGAGTTGTCCTCGTCCGTCGTTGTCGCACTTGCTCTTCCGCGCGACACCGCGCTTCCGCAGAACTCGGGCGTCCTGGTCGCTACCGGAGAGCCCTTGCGCGCCAAGGCGTTCACCCTGTCCAGTCGCAAGTGGACCCACCTGGCCGAGCGCGAAACGGCTTTGGTCCGTGCCTCATTCGGCAAGTTCGGCGACGACTCCACCCTCTCCTGGTCCGACGCCGACCTGATCACCGCCGCCGCCGAAGATTTGTCCACCGTTACCGGCGTCCCCATCGACCCGATCTCCGCCGTCGTCCAACGCTGGCGCGGCGGTCTGGCCCAATACGCGCCCGGCCATACCAACCGCATCGCCGCTATCGAACAAGCGGTCGCCGCCATCGACGGCCTGGCCCTCGCCGGCGCCTACCTGCACGGCGTCGGCGTCCCCGCCTGCGTAGCTTCCGCCAACACCGCCGCCCGCCACATCGCCACAACCGCAACCTGATTCGCCCGCACCGCGTCTCCGAACGGCATTGGATCACCGCTCATTTCGCGTCGGGTGATGCCCCCGGCCGCAAGCCGGCTCGCTCTTGCAGTGTCAACTCTGCGATCGCGACGTGGTCGCGCGCGCCGTATGGCGAACGGACGCCTGCCACATTTGCCACTGTCACAAGCTAATTCGAAGTCGATCGTGCGCACAGTCGGCAGGTGCGAGTCGCCGGGCTCGGTTTGCCGCGCGGTGGAGTGTGCCGAACGGGCTGATCCGCCACCGTGAGTGCGACCCGATCGTATGCGCTGTGCTCGCATCGGCTGCTGCCTTCGCGATAGGCGACGACCGCGATCATCCGAGGAGACGCGCACCACCCCCACCGCGAAACCTTCACCTCCCCCCGAGTGGCACGATAGGACGCATGGCGCGACTCGATTATCAGGAACTCAACTCGACCATTCGCTACCTGATGTTCTCGGTGTTCCAGGTGCAGCCGGGGGTGCTGGGGGAGGACCGGGCGGCGGCGATCAAGGAGGCGCGGGCGTTCTTCGAGGGGCTCGCGGATCGTGACGTGGTGGTTCGCGGCGTGTACGACGTCGCGGGGATGCGCGCCGACGCCGACTTCATGATCTGGACGCACGCCGAACGGGTCGAGGACTTGCAGGCCGCCTACGCGGACTTCCGCCGCACCACCGAGCTGGGCCGCGCGAGCGCTCCCGTGTGGAGCAACGTGGCGCTGCATCGTCCCGCGGAGTTCAACAAGAGTCACGTGCCTGCCTTCCTGGCGGGCGAGGACCCGGGCAACTACATCTGCGTGTACCCGTTCGTCCGCTCCTACGAGTGGTACCTGCTGCCCGACGAGGAGCGCCGCAAGATGCTCGCCGATCACGGCAAGGCCGCCCGCGGCTACCCGGACGTGCGCGCGAACACGGTCAGCTCGTTCGCCCTCGGCGACTACGAGTGGATCCTCGCCTTCGAGGCTCCCGAACTGCACCGCATCGTCGACCTCATGCGCGACCTGCGCGCCACCGAGGCCCGCCTGCACGTCCGCGAAGAGGTCCCCTTCTTCACCGGCCCCCGCGTCGAGCTGGACAAGCTCATCAACGCCCTGCCCTGAGCGATACCGAAAGCAGATCGATGACCAACCTTGTCGTTGTCGCGCGCGTATCGGCGACCCCTGCGGACGCCGACGAACTGGAGCGCCGCCTGCGCCTGCTCTCCGACGCCAGCAAAACCGAACCGGGCTGCCTCGAATACGAGGTGTTCCGTTCGTCGGAGCACCCGGAGCGGTTCGTCAGCATCGAAAAGTACACCGACGCCGATGCTTTCGCCGCCCACCGCGAGACCGAACACTTCCACAGCATCGGTCTCGCCCAGGTGATCCCGATGCTCGCGACCCGCGACATCCAGGTCTACCCCGCCGACTCCCGACTCGGCTAGCAACTAACCGGCAAGCCCCGGCTTTTCGGGGCGTGCGGGTAGGTGCGGGGAAACGTACCCTTCGGTCCAGTGCCGACGGCGGATTCCTCCCTGCGCTGTCCGAGGGGTGCGAGCGCAGGGAGAACGAGCCCGGCAACCGGAGGATCTCAGGATTCGTTGCCGGTTCGCCGGATCGTGGCGGGCAGCGTGGTCCAAGCGACAGCCAGCAGCACAGCTATGCCTAGGGCGGCGACGGCCAAGGGCAGGTAGGTGAGCCGGACGAAGAGGAAGGCCTCATCGACCATCGCATGGTCGGGGTCGTCAGGGTCGTAGCGGACCTGGACCTGATCGCCGACAGCGGCATACCGCGAGGCCGAGCCGCCGTCGAACCGGACCGTTTTCCCGGCCGCGGTGGTGAACTCGATGACCGCGGCGGTGCCGTCGGGACGACTGCCCTTGGTGTTGTCGCTGAGTTCCTGTCCGCGTTCGACCGCGGTGCCGGTCGCGAGTCGTGAGTTCGCCAGGAACAGCGCGTTGTATCCGATCGGCGCTGCGGCGAACAGGATTGCGACCAGTGCCATCAGCGCGATCGCGACCCGGTTGGCGTTGACCTGGGCGGCGAGGGAACGTTGCACGACATTCCTTTCGGCACGGTTCAGCGGACCGTCACCGTGCGGCCTTCAGCCTGCGAATGCCCCGGCTCAGCAATGGGTAGTCCCACAGGCTCGGTGGGGTGCGTTCGGGGTCCATCAGTTCGTTCTCGGCCAACGGGCTGTCCTCGTCCTCGACGGTGGCCGGCTCGAACCGCACCAGGGTTCGGCCGTCGCCGCGCAAGGCTTCGACGGTGCGCAGCAGCGAGGAGGTCTCGGTGAGGGTGGCGTCGAACTTCGCGGGGTCGGCGTCGAGGTGCTCACAGATGAGGCGGCGCCGGATGCCGAGGATGGTTTCCCGCAGCAGGTCACCGTCCGCGGTGGCGGGAGTGACCTCGACGGCCAGATCGCATTCGGTGTCGAAGCCCATCGAGCGATTGTTGAGGTTCGAGGATCCGACCCGCAGCAGGCGATCGTCCATCACCAGCACCTTGGCGTGCACGTAGATCGGCGCGCCGGCGTCGGTCACGGGGTAATAGACGCCGAGCCGGTTCTGGGTGTCGGCCTTCCACAACAGATGTAACAGGCGGCGGCGAGCTCCGTCCATCGCCTGCTGCTCGAGCCAGCCGTCGGCATGCCGCGGCAGCACGAGCACGATCTCCGGTCCGTCCGGTTCGCCCAGCCGGGCCGCGATCGCCTCGGCGAGGGTGCGCGAGGCCAGGTACTGGCTTTCGATGTACAGCGACTTCGTGGCGCCCGCGATCGCCGCCAGATACAGCGCCTCGATCTCCCGGACCTCGGCGCGATCGGCGAGCTCGGGGAACGTTCGCGCGATACCGACATCGACGGACCGCATCGTCGGCTCCAGACCTTCGGGCCACGGTGTGTCCCCGGCGATCTCGTCGACCGCGGCCAGCTGCTCTCCGGTCGCCGCCTTCCAGCGGGCCCTGGCCAATTCGCCGATCGCCTTCGCCGCGTCGCCGTCGACCGCGGTGGTCGCGTCGTGCCACGGCCCGTACCGGTTGCCGTTGGGCTCGGTGCGGTAGTGGTTGTCGTCCTGGTGGTCGCTGGTGTCCCAGCGGTCGACGGTCATGTCGATGCCGCCGCAGAACGCGAGCGCGTCATCGATCACCACGATCTTCTGATGGTGCGCGGAACCGAGCGGGTGCGCCCCGTCCATCTCGAAGTGCAACCGCCGGTCGGTCATCCAATTGACCACGAAGATCGGGGTCATCCCGCGGCTGATCGCGGCGAACGCGCCGACATTCCACTTCAGCAGATAGATGTCGAGATCCGGTCGCTGCTTCGGCAGCCAGGACAGGAACTTGCCCAGCCGATTCGGCCCGTCGAGGGTCTTTTCCTGCGGTTCGAACTTGATCCGGGTATCGAAATCCCAGCCGATCAGCACGATCCGCTTGCGCGCCTGCAACATCGCGGACTTGGCGTGGCGGAAATAGTCCGCCGCATCGATGATGCACGCCAGTCGATCCGCCTGGGCGATCTGCCAGCAGGTTTCGCCAGGAGTGAGGATGTGTTGCTCGTCGCTCATGTCCAGTCAGTTCTCTCGTCCGGCCGACGTGCTCGCCGGTGAACGATCCACATTACTGAAGGTGCCGCCGCGGACCGACCTCCGGTGCTTCGGCCGGGTCGGTCGATCCGCTGTATCGCGCGACGGGCGACGGTAGCGTCGAGTGGCACGACATGGAGGAGGAGTCGTGCCCGATTCGAACGATCCGCCTGCTGTGCAGGCCGAACTCGAAACAGTCGCTGCCGGAGCGGATCTCGGGGAACCGGTCGCGACGTATCCGTGGCGGATGCCACCGGTTCCCTGGCGTGGTTACGTGCTGGTGAGCACCATCACGGTCATCGTTTGCGGAGTATGGGTGTATTTGATCGGCATAGCTGCGGTTGTGCTGTCAGCGCCGCTATTGCTCCTTGTTCTGGGTTTGCCGCCGCTGCTTCGCTACCGGTCTCGGTCTGTCGACCCGAATGCGCAGTTGACGCTGTATGCGCATGGCCTTGTGGCAGTGGAGGCGGATGGCACAATCCGGGCCGCACGCTATGGCACCACCCTCGCCTATATGTACGCCTTGGCGCATCCGGCCAAGGTCTACCGTGGCAAGTCCAACCGGCCCGTGGTTTACCACTGCGCCCTCACCGACATTGCGGGACAGCGCTTTCCGCTCGCCGGATACGTCGAGACCGAATTCTGGCATCACGGAGGGTATCTGGACCCACAGAGGTGGGCACCAGCAATCCAGGATCACATTGTCAAGGCATGCTTCGCCTCTGCCGCAGCAGAACTCGTCGCCGGCCAAACCCTCGCGTTCGGCCCGATCCACCTCTCCGCCATCGGCATCTCCACCGACGGCCCACCCGTCGCCTGGCCCAGAATCGAGGAGGTACGCGCCCAATCCGGCCGTTTGGGCATCACGGTCGACGAAGCCTGGCACCCACTGAATGGCGCAGCGCTGGAACACATTCCGAACTATCGACTACTGATCGCCCTCACCGACCACCTACGCCACCCGGTGGAGTCTGAGGAGCGAGAAGCCGACGCCAATGCGGAACCGCACGGACACTACGCCGACGACACCGGCGAGCCGGAAACCGACTGATGGGCAGTTCCGTCGAACGACGGGCCCGGAATCGGGCTGTCACAGGCAGCGTGTGCTTGTCACGGCAAACCCAGACGGATCTGCCGGTCCTGCGCGGAGATAGCCGACGGTGGGCGGACCGATGGGCGACCGGCCTGATTGAGCGGGCGGTAGAGTCGGGCGAGTGACCGGTTGGTGTGCCTGGCTCGAGCAGTTCCTGGGTGTGGCCGACCAGATGGTGGCGGCCGCGGCCGAGGTGCGTGCCGGGCGACGATGATCACGCGACGGAGCTTCTCGTCCAGCAGCGAACTGTCGTTGCGCGTTCCGGGGATCGTGCTGATCCTGGCGTGCGCGTTCGTTCCGATGATGGACACGTTCATCGCGGGGGTCGCGCTGCCGGGCATCCGGCGTGACTTCGGCATCGAGCAGGGCTCTGCCGTGCTGAGTCTGGTGCTGGTGGGTTATCTCGCGGGTTTCGGTTCGCTGCTGATCGTCGGCGGGCGGGTCGGCGACCGTTTCGGGCGGCGCCGGATCCTGTTCTGGGCGACGGCGGGATTCGTGGCCGCGTCGGGAATCTGTGCTGCGGCACCGGTTTTCGAGGTGCTGGTCGGCGGGCGCATTGTGCAGGGCCTGGCCGCGGGGTTCGTGATGCCGCAGGTGCTCGGGCTGGTCACCGCGCACGCGGGCGCGCGCCGCGATCGGGCGATCAGCTGGTATTCGTCGATGAGCGGTGTATCGGCACTGGTCGGTCTCATCGGTGGCAGCGCGCTGCTCGATCTGGTCGGCGGACCGGACGCGTGGCGGTGGCTGTTTCTGATCAACATCCCGTTCGGCGTGCTCGGGCTCATTCTGCTGCCAAGGCTGGTGCCCGACACCGAACCGAACATCGACCAGTACATCGACGGTCGCGGCGGTGCACTGCTGTCGCTCACCGTGCTCGCGTTCTTGCTGACCACGGCGATGTCGACGGTTCTCGGCCCGTTCACCATCGCCCTCGCGGTATTCACCGTCGCCGTCGGGCTGGTCTGGGTGGCGCACCAACGGCGCTGTGCCGCAACGGGAAAGCCGACCGTGATTCCGCCGGGGATGTTCGCCGACCCCGAGCTGCGGTGGGCATTGGCACTGATGCTGCCCTTCTTCGCGGGCGCGGGCGGATTTCTCTACGCGCTGCCGCAGACCTTGCAGGAGGGCCTCGGCCACGCGCCGCTGATCGCCGGGCTGCTGACCGCGCCGATGGCGGTGGGCTTCCTGTTTTCCTCGTTCGCGGTGCCGCGCATCCGCAGCAGGCTGGGGGTCGGCGCCATCGCGCTCGGCGCGTCGATCCAGGCCGTCGGCCTGGCGAGCATGGCGGTCGGCGTGCACAGCGCGTCCATTCTGTTGATGTGCGTGGCGATGCTGTTGATCGGCACCGGGCAGGGGATCACGCTGGGCACGATGAACGCGCACATGCTGTCGCTGGTGCCTGCGGGGTTCGCCGGCGTCGGGGGCGGCGTGCTGCTCACCGCGCAGCAGGTGTCGATCGCCACGGGCGCGGCTGTGCTGGGGACGGTGTTCGGTATCGTGGTCCGCACGTCCGGTGAACCGGCCGGGATGGTGACGGTGCTGATCGTGCAGATCGGACTGGCGATCCTGGTGATCGCGGCGGCGGTGCGGTCAGCTCGACGCGTCGGCGGGCGCTAGCGCGGAGATCTCCGCGAGGCTGTGACCCATGTCCTCGTGCAGGAACCGCACCATGGTCCACCATCGGCCGCCTTCGGCGTCGAACGCGCCGAATCGGGCGCAGTACAACGGAATCCAGCGCAGGAACTGTTCGATCATCGCCTCCCGGGACGGCTGCCGCTCCCCGTAGGCGTCGTAGGAGATGGACCGATGATCGATGAAATGCCCACCGGGCAAACGGTTCTCGCATAGATCGGCGTACTCGCGGGTCTGCAGGATGAGGTAGTGCCACACCTCGTCGATCGCCTGCTCGACCGGCAGGAACAGCCCGGCGAGTTGCTCGCGGTGCGCGGACACCAGGGTCAGATAGCGCACCGCCTCACGTACCTGGATGCGGGCGGTGGGCTCGTCCACCTGGTTGTGGTCGCGCACATAACGGACCGTTTCTTCGTACAGATCGCCGAGGACGTTGTGGTCGTTCATCGCGTGCTCCCTCCGCGGACCAGCCAGGCGTACTTGCCCGACTTGCCGATCGGTATGTGCTTGCGGTGTCGAACGGTGACCGGCAGGCCGGTCAATCGTGTTGTGGCGGCGGCGAGTTCGTCGGACGCCGTCCGGTCGAGCGGCGCGCCGTCGAAGGTCGTGTAGGCGAGTTCGGCGGACGCGTGTTCCACCGAGAGTTGGTAGACGAACACCTCGTGGCAAATCGTCGCGATGACGTCGTCGAGTTCGGCCTGCGAGGTGATCGCGGTGTCGGTGACCAGCAGCTCCTTCTCGCGCCCGCAGAAGCGCACGATGCGGCTCGGGTCGGCCGAACCGTCGCTGGTGTGCACGCAGTCGCCGGTGTTGTAGCGCAGCAACGGCATGTACGGGTTGCGGATACTGGAGACGACGAGGCTGTGGATGCCGCGGGTGTCCGGTATCGGTTCGAGTTCGACCGTCATCTCGTCCAGGTGCGGGTGGTAGCGCCCGTGCCGATCGCCGTAGTACAGATAGCCCAGTTCGGTGCTGCCGAACAGTTCGACGACGGGGCAGTCGAGTCGCTCGGTGAGGAAGCGGCGCACGTTGCGCGGGGTGAACTCGTAGCCGTGAATCGTGCTGACCGGCTGCGGGAATCGTTGCCCCGCGGCCAGCAGCAGATGGGCGGCGTGGTACGACGAGCAATCGAGATGGTAACGGCGGTAATCGGTTTCGCTCTGCACGGCGGCGATCTCGGTGAGCATGGTGGTGACCGCGTCCGGTGACCAGAGCGCGGGATCCAGGTGCTGGTTGACGTAAACGGTACGGTCATCGAGCCTGCGGCGCGCGAGATCGCCCGGCGCACCGCCTTTGGCCTCGTTGACCCGGGCCACGTGATCGGTGGCCAGCCGCGTGGTGACCGAAACGCGGGGCGCGCCGGCCGCGAAGGTGTCGCCGATCTCCGGATGATCGCGCCAGACCGTGTAATAGGACTTCAGCAGGAACAGCGGGGGCCGGATGAGCGGCATCCGGGCATGATTGGTCCCGGTGGACCAGACATATTGCGCGGCACCGGAGGTCAGCGCTTCGGTGACCCGGGGAGTCATGAAGGAATCCGGAAACGTTTCGGCCAGATCGGCTTTGGTGATGATCGGGTACGCGTTCGCCGCCGCGTAGTCCCGATAGAACGGGATGTCGCGGGTCGCTTCGACGAAAGCGGCGGGCAAGGGACGGGTCGCGGAGGTGGCGGTCATGGTGGTCCTGAGTCGGATGAGGCCGAGCCGGAAGCCTGCTCGGCCCCGTGACCGCGACTAGGAGATGCAGCCCGCCTTGGAAATACAACCCGCCTTGGAGATGCAGCCGTCCTTGGTTCCGGATTCGGAGTTGGCGGCCACCCACTTGTCCCAGTTGGCGTCCTGCGCGAGGGTCTTGATCAGATCGTTCATTGGGAGCATCCTTCGATCGACGTAATCTGCCTGCCTTCTTAGGGTAAAGCACGAGTAAAGTCTGTCGATATGATCGGGGTCACATCGACGGGATGCTCAGCGTAATAAACCGACGTCAACGGCTCCCGTGTGCTAGCTGGCCGAACCCTCAGCAGGCTGCAACCGCAACGAGATGGAGTTGATGCAGTACCGCTTGTCGGTGGGGGTGTTGTAACCCTCGCCCTCGAAGACGTGCCCGAGGTGGCTGTGGCAGTTGGCGCACAGGACCTCTACTCGGTGCATGCCGAGGGTGTCGTCGGTTTTGAGGATCACCGCTTCGGACGCGGCCGGGTCGAAGAACGAGGGCCAGCCGCAGTGGGAGTCGAATTTCTCGGTGCTGCGGAACAATTCGGCTCCGCAGGCCCGGCATTCGTAGACGCCGTCGGTCTTGGTGTCGGTGTATTCGCCGACGAAGGGACGTTCGGTCGCGGCCTCGCGCAGCACCGCGTACTCCTCGGGGTTCAGCTTGAGGCGCCATTCCTGGGGCGTCAGCTGGATCCGCGGCGCGGGCAGGGACGTATCGGCTTCGGAACTCATCACTCCACGCTAATAGGTTTCGCCACGGTCGGCGCGGAACCGTTCGACGAACTGGGCGAATCGGCCGCGGCCGGGACCGGCTCGAGCCAGGTCGGGTCGATGCCGAACTCGAGCCGTCCCTCGCGCTTGGCGGCCAGGTACCGATCGCCGAGCACGCAGAAGATGACGACCAGCAGCAGCCCCCACCCGAAGGTGATGCGCAGGTACTCGACGTCGCGGCCGATGTGCTGCCAGCGATCGGAGAGCCACTTGTCGTAACTCATGAACCCGAACACCGCCAGCCAGGCCGGCCAGTTGCGCAGCACCGAATTGCGCAGCACCACCGTCATCAGGAACGGGAACAGCATCATCGAGTAGTACATCTGGCCCAGCGAGGGCAGCAGGAACATCGCGGTGAGCAGCACACCGGAGGAGGTGCAGACGAAGAACAGCTCGTCCTCGCGGTAATAGCGCCACAGCAACCACAGCGAGATGGCGACCAGCACGCCCATGCCCAGTCGCATGAACCAGACCAGCCACGGCGCCACCCCGTAGTACTCGCCGTTGCCGGCGATCGCGCTGTTGAAGTAGTCGCGCGTCTCGAACAGGTAGGGCGCGGTGTGGCTGAAGAACTTCTCCGGATCCTTCGACATCGGCCAGGCGATCGCGGTCAGCACGATCGGCACGCCGAGCGCGGTGATGAACACCTTCCACTGCCCGCGCACCAGCGCGATCAGCAGTAGCGGCGCCAGCGTCGGTTTCACCGCGATACTCAACCCGAGCGCCACACCCGCCCAGAGGTCTCGGCGCTTGAGCAGCAGATGCAGGAACAGCAGCTCGGCCAGCAGGATGCACCCGTTGACGTTGGTGAAGACCAGCGTGTTGGTGACCGTCTCCGACATGAACATGGCGAACAGCAGCACCGGCGCGACAACCGAATTCACGGTGAACCGGAACAGCCGCAGCAGCAGGTACCAGGCGAGGATGATCGCGGCCGCGTTCAGCAGGATGAACAGCCAGCGGGCTTTCTCGTAGTCGTGCACCCACGCCACCGGCGCGATGAGCAGCGTGCCGCTCGGGTAGTAGAGGTAGTGCGGGTCGACCGAGTCGAAGTTGGCCGTGTACACCGGTCGCCCGTTGAGGAAATCGAGCGAGGCCTGGTACACGGGCCGGAAGTCGTCGGTGATGAAACCATTGACAGCCTTGATGAAAACCCGGTTCAGCACAGTCATGACCGCGAAGGGCCAGAGTGCGAACTTGATCACCTCGGCGGTGGTGCGAGCAGTGCGGGGCTCGAGCTGTCGAAGTAACACTGGGGCACGGTACACCGGATCACGTTCTCGCGGTTGTGCGGACCTGTTCGACGCGCCGCTAGAGGCACTGTTCGGGCGTCCGGATCAGGCCGGGCAGACCGTCCCGTCGGCGGGCAGCTTCGCGTCCTTCAGATAGTCGACCAGAGCGCGTTGCGCACACGGCGAGTGCGTGGACACCGGATGACCCCAGCCCTGCCAGGTGAGTCCGGCATGCCGCGCCCCGGCCGTGCCGAGCGCCCCGGCGACCGAGGCCTGCCCGGCATTGCCGACCACCGGATCGGCGATCCCGCCGAGCACCAGCACCGGAATGCTGAGCTTGTCCGGCATCGGCGGCGCGGTGGACACCGGCCAGGCCGCGCATTCCATCAGCCCGATCGCCGTGTTCTTGCCGAACACCGGGTACTTCGCGCCCCAGGTGCCCATCAGTTCCTTGGCCTTGGTCGGCGTGGGCGGCTGCTGAGTGTCGGTGCAGCGGTTGACGAATTGACCGTCGCCGCCGGTCGCCGCGGACTCACGCTGGATCAGATTGCCGAGCGCGCCACGATCGCCACGTCCGGCCGCCGACAGCGCGTCGGCGAGTTCCTTGACCCGATTGGCTTGGTCGGCCCGCGGGCTGCCGAGGAACCCGGAGATCGCGGTGAGCAGCGCGTTGGCCGAGACATCGCCCAGCCCACCGGCGCCGGCGCGGGTCACCAGATCGGTGATCGCGGCGCGCGGATTTGGGCCGAGCGAACAGCTCACCCCGGTGCAGCGCTGGGCGAACGCGGTCAACGCCGCCTCCGCGCCCTCCAATTGCTGCTCGGCCCTGGTGATCGAGTCCGCGCCGACCGCCTCGGGGGAGTCGACGACGAGCCGGGCCAGATGATCGCCGTACTTGCGCGCGTAACTGAGCGCGACCTTCGCGCCGTTGCCGGACCCGAGCAGCGCGACGTGCTCGACCTGCCACTGCCTGCGCAGCTGCTCGATGTCGTCGGCGGCGTGCTGGGCGTCGAACGCGCCCTCGTAGGGCTGCAGGAAGTCGCGGCAGGCGATGGTGCCGTCCTGGCTGAACGTGGTCATCGCCTCGACCGGATCGGTTGCGCCGGGACCGAATTGGGCGTTGTCGGCCAGGCCCTTGCGCACCTCGGGCGGCAGGCAGTCGATCGGCTGCGAGCTGCCGATGCCGCGCCGGTCCACCGCGACGATCGGGCGCGCGGCCAGCAGCGCGCTCGCCGGTCCGGCGGCCAGCCCGGCGAGGGTGGCGGTGGAGGAGCGGTCGGTGCCGGAGGTGAGGATCATCGGCGCGGCGTCCGCGGGGGTCTGCGGCAGCCGGGCGCGCATCGCCGCGGCGCGGAAGTTGCCGAGCACGCCGCCGCTCGCGTCGATCGGGGTGGTGTACTCCGCGCAGTCGAGCACCAGGCCGGCGGGGGCCGGGCCGAGACCGAGCAGATCCAGCGTCGGCGTGGTGCAGTCCTTCCACGCCAGGTCCGTCTTCGGCAGTTCCGCGGTGGGCGGCGGGGCCGGAGCGACCGAGGTCGGGGCGACGCCGCCGACCCGTTGGCGCTCGACGGCGACGCCGGGACGGTCGGAGGGTCCCGCCCCGCATCCGGCGATCATGATCGAGAGTGTCGCGGCCAGCACGACGGCCCGAGTCCAGCGCATGCGCTACAGCCTGCCAGGTTCGGGCAGTTGTTTCATGCACGGGCCCATCGGGTCAGCATCGTGCCGTCGTCGTCGAGCAGGATATGCGCGCGGGACATGGGGCGGTGGAACTCGTGCGCGGACAGCGAAATTCGCCGGGCCGTGCCGCCGACCAGCAGGGGCGCGGTGGTCAGGCACAGCTCGTCGACCGCGTCGGCGGCCAGCAGCTCGCCGAACAGATGGGGGCCGCCCTCGCACAGCACGCGCAGCAATCCGCGTTCGCCGAGCACGCGCAGCAGGGCCTTCGGGGTCACCGCGACGTCGCCCGCCTCGATCACGTCCGCGCCGGCGTCGGTCAGTTGTTGCTTGCGGTCGGCAGGGGCGGTGGTCGTGGTGATGATCAACGGCGGGACCGTCGTGTCGGTGAGCAGCCGGGCGCCCAGATCGATCGCCGCGCTCGCGGTGACGACGGCGATCGGCGGCGCGGCGCCATCCGGGTGGCCGCCGATGCCGCGCTCGTGCAGCGCGCGCCGGTACGCCGGATCGGTCCGGGCGCCGCCGTAGTTCTCCGAACGGACCGTGCCCGCGCCGACCAGCACCACGTCGGCCAGTTCGCGCAGCATCAGGAAGACGGCTTTGTCGGCGGGCGTGCCGAGGCCCTCGGACTGCCCGTCGCTGGTTGCGCCGCCGTCGATGCTGGACACGAAATTCGCGCGGACGAACGGTTCGCGCAGTTCGGCCGGGTAGGCGTATAACTCGGCCAGATCGCCCGGTCTCAGGTCTGTGAGCTGGATCGCATTGTGGATACGCTGCATGAAGGTAGATCTCACCACGTCATTAGGCTTCGCACATGCAAGAACGCCTCGTCGACCGCCACCCTGAGGTTCCGGCCGACCAGCTCGTCGCCCAGATGGTGCCCCCGCCGATGTTCGACGAGGTCAGCTTCGGCTCCTACATTCCCGACCCCAAGGAGCCGAGCCAGGCCGCGGCGGTGAAGAAGGCCGAGGAGTTCACCGGCGAGGTCGCGAAGATCCATCAGGCGGTGAACAAGAAGAGCCTGTTCGGCAAGAAGAAGCAGGTGTCCGGGGCGGGGCTGTACCTCGACGGCGGGTTCGGCGTCGGCAAGACCCACCTGCTCGCCTCCATCTTCCACAGCGCACCCGCGCCCAAATCGTTCGGCACCTTCGGCGAGGTAACCAATCTCGTTGGCGCCCTTGGCTTCACCAGCGCGGTGGAGCGGCTGTCGGCGAACAGCGTGCTGTGCATCGACGAGTTCGAGCTCGACGATCCGGGCGACACCATGCTGGTCTCGCGGCTGCTGACCGAGCTGTCCGCGAAGGGCGTGTCGATCGCGGCGACCTCGAACACGCTGCCGGGTCAGTTGGGCGAAGGTCGGTTCGCCGCACAGGATTTCCTGCGCGAGATCAAGAAGCTCGGTTCGATCTTCGAGCCGGTGCGGGTCGACGGCCCGGACTACCGGCACCGCGACCTGCCGCCGGCGCCGGAGCCGACCTCCTCGGCCGTGCTGACCGAACGGGCCGCTGCCACACCGGGTTCCACGCTCGACGACTTCGACGAGCTGCTGAAGCATCTGAGCACCTTGCACCCGTCGAAGTTCGGCGCGCTGATCGCCGGGGTGTCGTCGGTGTTCATCGCGAACGTGCATCCGGTCACCGATCAGGCCGTGGCGTTGCGCGTGGTCGTGCTGGCCGACCGGCTCTACGACGCGAGCATTCCGGTCACCGTTTCCGGCGCCAAGCTGGATCAGATCTTCTCCCAGGAGATGCTCGACGGCGGGTACCGCAAGAAGTATCTGCGGGCGATCTCCCGCCTGCTCGCGCTGTCGCGCTTCGAGGTCCCCGCGTAAACCTCCCTGGTTTGTGGAATCGATGATTGGAGCACTCGCATGACCCGCTCGCTTCGCACCCCGATCGCGCTGGCCGCCGGGCTTGCCGTCGCCTTCGGTCCGGTGACCGGCGCCGCGCTGGCCGAACCGCCGGCCGCCTCGGCCGCCGCGTTCGACCGTTCGCTGAACCTGCAGGGCGTGCAGAATGCTCGTGACCTCGGCGGATACCGGACCGGCACGGGCAAGACGGTTCGCACCGGACTCGTCTACCGCACCGGTCAACTGAACAACGCGACCCCCGCCGACCTCGCCGAACTGACCGGCCGCCAAGTCCGCGTCGTCGACGACCTGCGCACGATCTACGAACGCGCACTCGGCCCGGACAAGGTGCCCGCCGGCGCGACCGCGAACTGGGACGACGTCATCGGCCAGGCCCCGCCCGAGGTCATGGCCACCACCCTCACCGGCGGCGACAGCCTCTACCGCGCGTTCATCACCGCCCCCGGCGCCGACCAAGCGTTCGCGTCGGTGCTGCACGACATCATCAATACCGATGGCGCGGTGCTGTTCCACTGCACCGCGGGCAAGGACCGCACCGGCTGGACCGCCGCCGTCCTGCTCACCCTGCTCGGCGTCGACCGTGACACGGTCAACCAGGACTACCTGCTGTCCAACCAGTACCGCAACGCCAACCCCAACGACCCGATCAACGGCGTCCAACAGCCCTGGCTCGACGCCGCCTTCGACCAGGCGAACCAGACCTACGGCAGCTTCGACAACTACGTCCGCGACGGCCTGAAGCTCACCGACGCCGACCTCGCCGCCCTGAAAACCAAGCTGCTCGCCTGACTCAGGCGCGCTGCTCCGCGTACCAGCGGTCGATCAGGGCGGGTAGTTCCTTGCCCATCCAGACGAAGAATTCGTGCATCTCGCGGACGCGGGCGGCCTGGGGACCGGCGGGGTCGTCGTAGAGGGCCAGGCCGCGGGAGGTCATGGCGGTGAGGTCGGCGTACATGCCGCTTTGCTGGCGGGTGAGTTCGGGCAGGATGCCGGGGCGGATGGAGTAGTAGTCCTTGCGGTCGCCCGGCTTGGAGATCTTGTCCACCCAGCGCATGGTGACGAGCGCCTTGAGCGCGCTGGAGATGGAGCCCTTGGAGGCTTGCAGCGCGTCGGCGATCTGGCCGAAGGTCTGTTCCGGCGGGTCGGCGACGAGCAGCCAGCCCGCGGCGCGGCCGGTCATCCGGACCAGGCCCATGCGCTCCAGGACCAGCGCGAAATCCTCCACGAAGGCCAGCTGTTCCGGGGTGGGGGCGATGTCGTCCGTGGAGCTCATGGACCGAGTATCCCTTCGGTAGTACGGATTTCGGTAAATCGACGGTCAGACCGCGAGGTCGCGGCGTTCGAATGCGCCCAGCGCGAGGACGAACGCCACGGCGGCGAGGACGATCAGGACGGCCAGGTGCAGACCGTTCCATCCGTTCACCAGCGGCGAACTACCGTTCGCGTAGTAGAACGGCGACAACTTGCGCAACCACGCGCCGCCGTCGAACATGCCGCCGAGATTGTTGGCCAGGTACCCTGCCACCGCCACCAGCGACGCGAGTCCCAGTGTCAGCGAACGCTTTCCGGTGATCGCGCCGAGCAGCAGGGTGATCGTGCCGACGGCGAGGACCAGCAGCCCGAGCCCGGTGCTCGCGGCCAGGATGTGCCCGGTGGGGACGTCCATCGTGCCCGCGCTCGCCCCGGCCAGCACGCTCAGCGTGAGCACGGCGGTGACCACCGCGGTCTGCACCGTGAGCGCCGCCCATCGCTGGGCCAGCAGGTTCATTCGGCTGATCGGCTGCGCCAGCAGCAGATCGAGCATGCCGTTCTCCTCCTGGGTCACCGACCGGGTCGCGAAGGTCACCGCGAAGATGAGCAGCAGCGACAGGCCCATCAGCGAGAAGATCGTAGAGTTGAGATAGCCTGCGGCGCTGGCGAAGTCGCTCAGGCCCATCGCCTCGTACATCCGGTTCTGCTTGATGTCGAGCGAGCCCTGCTCCTTGAGCGTCTGATAGGAAGGCAGATACATCAGCGGCACGATCGCCATGCCGATCGACCAGCCGATAAGCCCGCGCCGCTGTTCCTTCAGGGTCTGGGTGAAAACCGAGCGAGTCATATCGAGTTCTCCTGTGCGGATGAGTGATTCGAGGGTGGTCAGCGGCCGTACAGGCTGAAGAAGATCTGCTCGAGGTCCGGCTCGGTCGACAGCACGCTCACCAGCTGGTATTTGGCCGCGGTCTTGAACAGCTCGTCGACCTCGCCTTCGGTGGTGCAGCGCAACGTCTTTCCGTCCACGTGCAGATCCCGTACGCCGGGCAGCCGGGCGAAGTCGTCGGGGAACACGTCCGCGCCGAACACCAGCTCGACCGAGCGCGGCGAGCGGCGGCGCAGATCGTCCACGTTCTCCGTGCCGAGCAGCTGCCCGGCACGCATGATGACCGCGCGATCGGCAGTCTGCTGCACCTCGCTGAGCACGTGCGAGGACATGAACACGGTCTGCCCGTTGCCCTTCGCCTCGAGCACCAGATCCATGAACCGTTGCTGCAGAAGCGGATCCAGCCCGGAGGTCGGTTCGTCCAGGATCAGCAGGTCGGGCCGGTGCATGAACGCGGCGATGATGCCGACCTTCTGCTTGTTGCCCTTGGACATCGCGCCGACCTTGCGGGACAGGTCCAGATCGAGCAGCTCGGCGAGCTCGTTGATCCGCCCGGCCGGCACCGTGCCGCGCTGATCGGCGAGGAAGCGCAACAGATCTCGCGCGGTATTGCGCCCCTCGATCGCCAATTCGCCTGGCAGATAACCGATCCGCTGGCGTAGCTCCGCCCCGCCCGCGCGCGGATCGACACCGAGCACCTCGACGCGACCCGCGGTGGGACGGATCAGGTCGAGCAGAATGCGGATGGCAGTGGACTTGCCCGCGCCATTGGGGCCGAGGAAGCCGAACACCTCACCGGGCTGCACCTCTAGATCGAGGTCGGTGATGGCGACGTGCTTGCCGTAATGCTTGGTCAGTCCTTGGGTGCGGATCGCGGCGGTCATGACAGGCTCCTGAGTGCTGATTGTTCTGCAAGGAACGATATGTTCAGTAAATACTGAACACTCAGAACAAGTCAACTCGGAGCTGGGCACTACGATCCGGTCATGACGAAGTTCAAGACGTGGGACGGCCTGGAACTCAACTATCGGGTGTGGGAGGGCGCGGGCGTTCCCGTCGTGTTGCAGCACGGCGTGGTCGCGGATACCAACGCGAACTGGATGAGCACGGGTGTGGTCGGCGCCTTGCAGGCGGCCGGGCGCACCGTGGTGTCGCTGGACGCGCGTGGGCACGGACGTTCGGCCAAGCCGCACGACGCGGCGCAGTACTCGTGGGAGTTCATGGCCAAGGACGTACGCGCGCTGTACGACGAGCTCGGGTTCGATCGGGTTGTGCAGGTGGGGTATTCGATGGGCGCGATCATCTCGCTGCTGGTCGCCGCGGCGGACGAGCGGGTCGAGCGATTGGCCATCGGCGGAGTGGGTTCCGGGGTGCTGGACTGCGGCGGCGTCGATCGCCGGGTCGTCGAGCTGACCGATCTGCAGACCGCGATGGGTGACGACAACGAGGGCGCGCCGCCGACCGCGATGATGTTCCGGATCCTCGCGGACGCCGTGCACGCGGACCGGCAGGCGATTCAGGCGGTCGCGACCGGTCTCGATTCCCGGCCGATCAGCGGTCTGTCCGAGGTCACGGTGCCGACGCTGGTGCTGGCCGGTGACAACGATCCGTTCGCCGCCGAACCCGAACGCCTCGCCGACGCGCTGCCGAACGGAACGCTGCACGTGGTGCCCGGCGACCACCTGATGGCCGTGATCGCGCCGAGTTTCCACAGCGGGCTGGTCGATTTCGTCAAATAGACAATCGCATCAGATAGTCATCGTGCCGTTGGTTACCGACAGTGTTGGTCTTGGTGCCGACCGTGCTGAACCCGTGTTTGCGGTAGAACCGCACAGCCCGCGCGTTCTCCTGGTTGACACCGAGCCACACCCCAGCAAACTTGCCCTCGCGGGCGCGCTCCAGGCAGGCGTACATCAGCGCGGTCGACACTCCGGTGCCGTGATGCCCCGGCACCACATACATCTTGTTGATCTCCACCACCGGCCGCAGCCCCACCGCCGTGGCGACCGCCGGATCCGCCGGGTCGCCCTCGATGAGCATGGCGTAGCCGACGATCTCGTCGCCCGCAACGGCTTTGAGCACGGTCACGGCCGGATCGCTCAGGTACTCGCCGAACCGTTCGCCGGATAACGCCTCGGTGATGAAGATGTCGATATCGTCGGCGGTCGCCTCCGGTGGGCAGGCGAGCGGAAAGGTCGCCGCCGCAACGTCACTGAGTTCTTCGGCGTCCCACAGACCGGCCCGGTCGACGGTGACTGGGATGTTGCTCATGAATCCAGTAGAGCATGATCACCGGGAGAGGTGGGATGTTTGTCCGCATCCGGCCGGGTGTGGAACACCCGCGCCAGCCCGATCAACGCCGCCGCGAACACCAGCGGGATGACGAAGCCGATCCGATGGCCGAAGCCCGCCGCGACCGCGCCGACCACCCCGCCGCCGACCAAGGTGCCCGCGTAGTTGAACAGATTCAGGCGCGCGATGAGCGCGTCCAGCCCGCGTCCGCTGGTCAGGTTTCCGGCCTCGCTGAAGCACAGCGGCGCGATCACCGGCATGCCGACGCCGGCGATCAGGAAGCCGACGATCGCCACGATCGGCCCGGGCGCGGCGATCACGATCGCCAGCCCGACCACCCCGATCGCGGCCGCCGTCCGCACCACGCGTCGCGGCCCGAATCGGCGCACGAACAGATCGCCGGTGAGCCGCGCGACGAGTGACGTTCCCTGATAAGCGGCCAGCGCCAGCGCCGCGGTCGCCGAACTGGCCAGCAGATCGTCGGTCAGATACAGCGCAGACCAGTTGCCGACGGCCAGGTCGATCGCGAACACCAACGCCATCGCGATGCCGAACACCAGATACGCACGGAAAGCGACCGGCGGCGGTTCGACAACGTCCTCGGCCGGACCTGCCTCGGCCTCCTGGGTTCCCAGCAGCCGCGGCCCGAGCAGCAACCCGACAACGAGCACGATTCCCGCCGCCCCGAGCAACGACTCGCGCAGCGTCACCTCCAGCGCCTCGCACCCCGACACGAACAGCGCGCCGATGATCGACCCCGCACTCCACGCCGCATAGAACGACGACAGCACGAACTTCCCGTACCCGTGCTGAATGAACACCGCCTGCATATTGGTGCTCGCGTCGACGATGCCGACCGCGATCCCATAGCAACTGAGCCCGATCATCAGCACCGCCGTGTTCGGCGCGAACGCCACCGCGGTCCCGGTGATCGCGATCAGCAACAGCCCGATCCGCACCGTCACCCGGCTCGACCAGCGCAACGCCAACCGCTCCGCGGCCACACTCCCGCCGCCGGCCAGCAGCGACACCAGCACCACCGACCCGACGATCAACTCGTCGGACAGCCCGAACTTGTCCTTCTGCTGCGGCAACTGGGTCAACACCACGGCGAAGAAGAACCCCTGCAACCCGAACGCGAACGAGTTCGCGATCCGGGCGCCCCGCAGGACAGGCGCGATCGAACTCATCTGCGCAGGGTAGCGGGGTACAAGAGGTCGCGCGCGCCGAATCGAACGGGCGCACACCACGCGCTACGCCGCACACCTTCTGATTTCCCGCACACGGAATTGCATGCGAATCCATGTGCGGGAAATCAGAAGGTGTGCGGCGATCGGCGATCGCGATCGGGCGGACGGCGGTGGCTACATTCGCCGTCCGCGAATAGGGGCACGTGTCACCATCGAACAGCCGCAACGACATTCGCGAAACGGGGAGGCCGGCGTAGATGAAACAGCTACCAGCGGAGTTCTTTCATACGCCGTATGCCTTCTATCAGCAGCTGCGTGCGGACGGTCCGGTGCACCAGATCCGCCTGCCCAACGGCGTGCGCGCCTGGCTGGTCGTGGACTACGACGCCGTCAAGGCGGTGCTGCGGCACAGCGACATCCGCAAGGACCCGAGCACCGAGACCGGGGCGAAAGCCAGGCAGAGCGCCGCGGGCGACAGCGGGGTCACCGCGGCCAACCAGCGATTGAGCCACCACCTGCTCAACGCCGACCCGCCGCGGCACTCGCGCCTGCGCAAACTGGTCACTCCGGCGTTCGCGCCGGCCAGGATGGAGGCGCTCGCGTCCCGGGTGACGGCCATCGCGGACGAACTGCTCGACCGGATCGCGGCCGCCGACCCGGCCGAACCGGTGGATCTGCTGGAGGAGTACGCCTTTCCGCTGCCCATCACGGTGATCTGTGAGCTGATCGGCGTGCCGGTCGAGGACCGCGCGCAGTTCCGCGAGTGGTCCGCCGCCGTGGTCGACGTCTCGATGTCGGAGCCGCAGGCCATGCGGGCCGCGACCGATGCCCTCGTCGATTACTTCGACCGGCTGGTGGAACTGCGCCGGGAACGCGGTCTCGGCGACGACCTCATCTCGCACCTGCTGACCGCGACCGAGGACGGCGATCGGCTCAGTCACGACGAACTGATCTCGATGGTGTTCCTGATCCTGGTCGCCGGGCACGAGACCACGGTCAACCTGATCGGCAACACCGTGCTCACCCTGCTGACCGACCCGCCGCGCTACCACGCGCTGCGCGAGGACCCCGACACCGTCGCGCCGCTGGTCGAAGAGGTGCTGCGGCACAACGGCCCGGTGAACGTCGCGACGCTGCGCTACACCAACGCCCCGATCACCCTCGGCGGCACCGAAATCCCCGCGGGCGAACTGGTCCTGGTCGCGCTCGCCTCGGCCAATCGTGACGAACGTCATTTCACCGATCCGGCGACCTTCGATCCGGACCGCCCGGCCAACCACATCGCCTTCGGTCACGGCATCCACTACTGCCTCGGCGCCGGCCTGGCCCGGCTGGAGGCCCGCATCGCCCTGACCCGCCTCGTCGCGCGCTTCCCCGACCTGCGCCTGGCCGTCGACGCGGACGAACTGCGCTGGCGGGGGAGCATCCTGATCCGCGGACTGCTCGATCTGCCGGTCGATCCGGCTGCCGGGCCGGCGCATTCGACCGGCGCCCAGGTGCGCCCGGCCGGCGTCCAGGTGCTGAATCGAATCGCCGATTAGAGCAACCGACTTTGCTGTGGCCCGTAAGCGACGTAATCTCCTGCGCATGACGAGCGGAAACCGCATCGCGATCGTTGGTGCGGGTATCGCAGGTCTTGCCTGCGCGAAAGTGCTGATCCAGAAGGGTTTTCCGGTCGAGATCTTCGACCGTGCGCCCGATGTCGGTGGCGTGTGGAGTGCGACCCGCAGGTACCCGGGGCTGCGAACCCAGAATTCCAAGAACACCTATCACTTCTCCGACTTCCCGATGCCCTCGGATTACCCGAAGGTGCTCGACGGCGAACAGATGCAGGCGTATCTGGCCGCCTACGCCGACCACTTCGGCCTGCGCGACCACCTGCGGCTCAACACCGAGGTGGTTGCCGCGGACCCGGTGGACAGCGGCTGGCTGCTGGAGATTCGTGATCAGGGCGGTATACATCGCACGTCCTGTGATCACCTGGTCATCGCGAACGGGGTGTTCAGCGAGCCCGCGATCCCGGACTTCCGCGGCATCGAACTGTTCCGTGCCGCGGGCGGCCAGATGGGGCACGTGTCGGAGTTCCTGGATGTCGAGGCGGTGCGCGGCAAGTCCGTCGTCGTCGTCGGTTACGGCAAGTCCGCCTGTGACATCGCCGAGGCGGTGAGCGACGTCGCGGGTTCGACCACCGTGGTGGCGCGCCGCCTGCTGTGGAAGATGCCGCGCAAGATGGCCAAGGTCATCGACTACGAGCGCCTGATGCTGACCCGCTTCGGCGAGGCGCACTTCCACCACAGGGAACCGGGCCGGATGGACCGCTTCCTCGACGGTCCCGGAAGTTCGTTCCGGATCAGCAATCTCGACCTGATCCAGGAACTCGCCACCAAGCACATGAACCTGCGCGAACTCGGCTTGGTGCCGGAGGGCCGGTTCGAGCAGATCGCCGAGAGCACGGTCAGCCTCGCCACTGAGAACTTCTACGAGCAGGTCGCCAACGGCCGGATCGTGGTGCAGCGCGACACCGCCATCACCGAAATGCGCGGCGGTGGCGGCGAGATGCCCGCGGTGCAGCTGGCCAACGGCCACGTCATCCCGGCCGACATCGTCGTCTGCGCCACCGGTTTCCAGCAGCGGGTGCCGTTCCTGACCCCGTACGTGCAGCGCAGGCTCACCGACGAGCACGGCAACTTCCGCCTGCACCGGCAGATCCTGCCGCTCGACGTGCCGAATCTGACCTTCGCCGGCTACAACTCGTCGGTGATCAGCACGCTCAACGCCGAGGTCGGCGCGCACTGGACCGCCGCGCTGCTGGCCGGTCAGATCGATCTGCCGCCGCGCGACGAGGCGACCGAGCAGATCGACGTCCGGCTGCGCTGGACCGAGGAGCGCACCCGTGGCCACCACGCGCACGGCACGGTGATCACGCCCTTCTCCATCCGCAACATCGACGACATGCTGGCCGACCTGAAGTTCCGGCTGCCGCTGCACACGCGGATCGCTCAGTGGTTCCGGACCGTTCGCCCGGAGTCCTACCGCGGGCTCACCACCAAGCACGAGTCCACCAACCCCGCGCCGCCGGCGCACCCGGTGATCGAGCATGCCGACGTCGCCGCGCCCGGCCCGAGCCTCGGCGCACCCCGACCGCCGGACCTCGGCGTGCCGCCGTCGCACGACCTGAGCACCGGCATGCCTGGCGATCTGCTGCACGGTTCGCAAGGCAAATAAGCGAATTCGAGTCGCCGGGGTAGACGCCGCCCACAGCGTCGAGACGCGCCGAGGGATTATCACCAGCGAAATGCTGGCAAACTCCGCTTCCGCTGGCGATAATCCAGAGGTGGAGGCGTTGGACATGAATCTGCTGGTGGCATTGGACGCGCTACTGGAGACGAACAGCGTCACCCGGGCAGCCGAACGGCTGCACACCTCCGCGCCGGCCATGAGCCGCACGCTGGCCAAACTGCGCGAGGCGCTGGACGACCCGCTGCTGGTGCGGGCCGGCCGCAACCTGGTGCCGACGCCGCGCGCGCTGGAATTGCGGTACGAGGTCGGCACTCTGGTGGAGCAGGGCCGCGCGCTGCTGACGCCGCGCGGCGCGATCGATCCCGGTGCGCTGAAGCGGAACTTCGCGGTGCAGGCGGGGGACATGGTGCTCACCGAGCTGGCCGGGCCGCTGCTGGCCGCCGTGCGCGCCGAGGCGCCCGGAGTGACGCTGCGCTTCCTGCCCGACACGCTCGAGGGCACAGCGGCGCTGCGCGACGGACGCGTCGACATCGAGATCGGCGTCCTCGATCACGGCGATCCGGAGACGACCGTGCGGCGCGTGCTCGGCGATCGGATGATCGGCATCGCCGCGGCCGATCATCCACTGGTCACCGAGCGGGTGACGGTCGCAAGGTTCGCGGCCGCCGCGCATCTGAGCATTTCGCGCAATGGTCACGCGCGCGGGCCGATCGACGACCGCCTCGCCCTGCACGGCCGCACCCGCCGGGTGGTCGCCACGGTGCCGAACCTGACCACCGCGCTGTTCGCCGTACACGGCAGCGACCTGATCTGTCCCGCGCCCGCGCTGTTGAGCAGGTCCGCCCTGCCCGCACTGGGGTTGTGCGCGTTCGAGATTCCGCTGCCGCTGCCCGAGGTCGCGATCGGCCTGGCCTGGCACCCGCGCAACACCGCCGACAGCGGGCATCGCTGGCTGCGCGAGCTGATCGCGACGATCCTGAGCCGCTCGACGGACCCCGCTTGAGCCGCTGGACGCGTCGTCGCGCAGCATTTCGGGTCGGCAGGTACCCCGATATCGAGAACCTGATCAGTCGGAAGACATGAGCGGGGCCACCCGATCGACACATCTGCACACCTTCTGACGCGCCGCACGCCTTTTGATTTCCCGCACCGAGATTTGCATGCAAATCTCGGTGCGGGAAATCAAAAAGCGTGCGGCTGCGTGCCTGCTCGCGCATCGCCGACGTGCGAGCCGATCAGCGGACCCTACTTCGGCGGGCTGGAGAGCCGGTAGTCGCGCGGCGTCTCGGTGCTGCGCTCGGGTGCGTAGGTGGTCGAGTTCAGATCTGTCGCAGGCGGTCCGAAGACGTCGGAGCGACCGAGCGGGGCCGCCGCGGTCTTCTTCAGCTCGTCCAGCATCGCCTGCAGCTTGTCGACGTGGGAGTTGTCGACCGGGATCAGGTCCTCGTCGGCGCGGTGCGCGCCGGTCAGCGAGGAGCCGTTGGTCTCCGGTTTCGCGCCGTTCGTGCCGCGGCTGTAGTCGGCGCTGTCCGGTGCCGAGGGAATCATGCTCTCGTACGAATTCTCGTGCGGGCTGGTGAAGTTCTGGTATGAGGAGCCGGCCGGTTCGCGCGGCGCGGTGAAGCTCGACTGCCGGACCGGTAGCGGTTCCCGGGGCGTCGGCGCGGTGAAGTTCGCCGACTGGGCCGGGCTCGGTTCGCGCGGGGTCGGGGCGGTGAAGTTCGGCGCGGGCGCCGGGGTGGGCTCGTACGGCACAGGTTCGCGCGGGGTACTGAAGCTGCGCTGCGGCACCGAGTTCGCCTCGTGCGCGGCGGAATCCCGGGCCGGCGCGGTATCGCGCGGGGTGGAGTCGTAGCGCCGGGAGACGCTCTCCCTGGTCGCCGCGGCGTTCTCCCTGGCCGTCGAGGTGGTGTCGCGGGCGGGCTGGACCAGATCGTGCGAGCTGCCGATGCTCTCCCGGGCGGTGGGAGTGGTCGTGGCGGAGGCGGATTCGCGCTGCACGACCTGCTCGGCGGGTACGGAGTTGACGGAGTTGCGGCGGGACGCGGCGCGCGGCAGCGGACGCTCGGCGGTCTCCGGCGCGGCGTGCGACGCCGCGGCAGGCGACGGCGCACCGCCGGATTCGACCTGCTCCAGTCGCCCGTCGATGCCCGAAATGTCCTGCCCGGCACGGAAAGCCCACGCCTCGAGCTTGGCCAGTCGCGCCTCGATGCTGTGGTCAGCGGGAACAATGCTGACGGCGCTGACGGTGTCCACACCGTCGACCCGGGCCGCCACGGCGTCCAGTTTGTCGCTGACCTCACGGAGAACCGCCGCGATGCTCGACAGCATCGCGCCGATCGACTCGCCGGTCTCTTGACCGTGCTCCATCCAGTACCCACTTCCCCGTATCGGCCCAGCTCGCACCGGGCCGGACGATTCTATCCGCCCAGTTGGAAATACGCGGCCTACGAAAACCGGCTACGTACCGGCCTCCCTTGGATCTGATCGAAGCAGCGTAGGCGGGCCGTTTCGTACCGATGCAGGCGAGGTCGGCACGATCCGGTTTGTCCGGAACAGATCTGCTTACGAATTGGCACCCCAGCGAGGCGCATCCCGTCGTAGCCTAAACGTTATCGCGCTCCGGTGACGCCCCGAGGAGCGTGCGACGGCGCACATGGGCGCGTTGCACGGCGGCGTCGCAGGATGGCGGCTACTGTCAATCCGCCGACATATGCGTGTCGTTGTGGCCGCCTACTGCGGCGAATTTCCTTGTGGCACAGCCCACACCAGGTGTTGGACCGGAAATCTGCCGGTGTGGCGCACCCGGGCGCGGGGTAAAGAGGACTGGCGAGGAGCGCGAGTCTGACGCACTCTTGATCTATGGCGTAGGTCGCCAGGCCTGCGGTGGTTTGGGCAGGGGAGTGGTCGCGTGAGAACGAAGCAGCGGGCGGAGATCGCCTGCGGTCGCCAGGCGATGCTCGCCGAGTTGGGTATAGCGGACGGCGCGGGCAGGGCCCGCAGGCGCACCGGCGGATACGGCTGTAAGTGTCCGGAATGCGACGCGGCGCAATGGGATATGCGGCGGTTGAAGTATTGGGTGTGCGGCCGGCTGCTGGCGAACGGCGCGGACGTGGCCGAGGTGGATCGACGGGTGGATGGGCTGCCGGTCGACATCTATTGGCGCAAGGGTGAGCGCGAGTTCGTCATCGAGGTGCGCAGCGGCGCGCTGGAACGTCCGCTCGCGCAGGAACATACGGATCGGCTGCGCAAGGCCGGCATCGAGGACGTGCTGTGGCTGTGCCCGCCCGGCTACTGGGTCGATCATCTGCACGCGCTCGGCGTCGCCGATTTCGCCCCGCCCGCATGCGATTACCAGACGGTGACCGGTGTGCTGGACACCGAGCACAGCGCGGTGGCCTCGCCGCGCAGGCGCCCGCTGGAGCTGCGTGACTTCCTCGCCGGCTGGGTCACCGGCGACATCGTCTGGGGATATCGTGATGTGACGACAGGAGGTTGGGCCGCCGTGGCCGACTGGGAGCACCACACGAAAACGCAGGCGATGATCATCGCCCGGCAGCGTCAGGAGCTGGTCAACCAGCGCACGACGCTGGCCCTGTCCCGGAAATCCGTGCGGGACAAGCAGAAACACCTGATGAAGCTGACCGCCCGGCTGGAACGCGCCGAGCAGGAGGCGCAGGAGCGGGCCGATTCACTCGCGCAGGCGCGCCGCAAGATCGATGACCACAGCCGGGTCGACACCTCGCTGCGCAACACGATCAAGCATCTGCAACAGACCATCAATCACTGGCAGCTGGTGACCTGCTGCGCGATGATGCTGATCGTCACGTTCCTCGCGGGCGCGATGGTGGTGCGCTGAGCCGGAACGGGCCACGGTCCCAACGCCATTCGTTGCGCAGCACCAGGGCGATGAAGTCGAGCAGCTCGAGGCCGGTGTCGTCGCGGACCTGACGGATCGCCGACCACGGCGCCGGTCCGTGCTCGACCAGCTCGGTCAGTTTCGCTGCACTGGTCGCATCGACCTTGCGGGCGAGCAGATCGGGGAGGCCGATGAGGCTGCCGGTCCAGACGAGCCAGCCCCAGTTCTTGCCGTGCGCGTAGGCACGGCCCGCGGCGGCCTTGGCTCGATTGACGTGGAAGGCAACGTGTCCGAGCGGCTGGACATCGATCAGCACGACCCGGCCGTCGGTGAGCCGGGCGGCGATGCTCGGGTAGGCGAGCTGTTCGGTGCCGTCCAGGTCGTAGCCGACGGCGGCCGGTTGTTCCTGGAACGAGTCGACCAGGTCGCTCGCGTTGAGGATCCACAGCAGGCGGGCTTCCAGGCCGGAGTCGAACGGGACGTCGCGGCCGACCTTGTCGAGGTAGAAGTGCCCGCGGCCGTCGTCGTCGCTGTCGACCGTGCGGGCGGAGGTCAGGGGTAGCGCGTCCGGGGTTCCGGATCCGGGCCAATCCACTTGTCCCAGCCATGGATTCAGCTGACTCGTCGCCCGCGGTTCGGCGTCGCGCAGCTTGGCCAGCCGCCGGTTCGTCTTCTTCTGCCAGGCCGCGATCCGTTGCGTGACGAAGCCCGCGACGCGTTTCGCGTCCTCGGCGGCGTGGCCGGCCAGCCGTAACTTCAAGTACGACAACTCGTTTGCCGCGATGTCGGTGTCGGTGGCATAGGTCTCGACCAGCAACGTCCGGACCAGTTGCTGGTCGCGCGCGCCGATCGGATAGCGCTCGGCGAACGCACTCGCCGCCCGATGCCCGCTCAGCTGGGCATTGCGAATCAGCTGGCTCACGGCCTTGGTGTGCAGCTGCCGGATCCGGTCGCGGGACAGGTCGTAGCGCGCGCCGATCTTGGCCAGCGTCTCCGGTTGCTCGCCGGTGACGCCGAGCCGATAGGACAGGATCTCCCCGTCCTTGGCCTTGCGATCGGCCTGCAACGCGATCAGTTCGGCCAGTAACTCGTTGACTTCCTCGAGCCCGAACGAAATATCGTCCTGTAGATCGAGTAGCTCGGGGTCCGTCCCGTCCGCCGCGGCGGGTGCCTCGACCTCCCGGCTAACCGTCACGCTGCGACCCCCTGGCTCGGTTTCCTGTGCGGCTCAGCCTAATGCCGACCACCGACATTTCCGCCGCACCGACCGGGTCCAGGGGGCCGCTCGTGTCAGACGCCCAGTTGCTCGGCAGCCAGCGCGGTGCCCTCGAGCCGCGCCTTGATCTTGGCGAAGGCCGTCTCCCGCGAGGTCGAGGTGTCGTCGGCGAAGGGGGAGAACCCGCAGTCATCGCAGGTGCCCAGGCGGTCGACGGGCAGGTGCCTGGCCGCAGCCAGCACCCGGTCGCGCACCTCTTCCGGCGTCTCGACGCGCGGATCGATCGGGTCGATGACGCCGACGAAGATGCGCGCGTCCGCGGGCAGATACTCGGCGATGACCGCGAGCACCTTCTCCGGGTCCGGCTCGCTGGCCAGCTGGACGTAGAAGTTGCCCGCCTTCAGCTGCAACATCTTCGGCAGCAGCCCGGTGTAGTCGACATCGAGGCTGTGCGTGGAGTCCTGATCGCCGCCGGGGCAGGTGTGCACCCCGATCTTCGCCCGCTCTTCGGCCGAGAACCGTTCGAGCACCAGGTTGTTCAGCTCGATGAACTGGTCGAGCACGCCGCCGCTCGGATCGAGCTTCAGCGACAGCCTGCCCTCGGTGAAGTCGAGCTGCACGCTCTGCGCGCCGGCGTCGAGGCAGCTGCGGATGTCGGCCTCGGCCTCGTTGATCAGGTCGGTGAGGAAGGCCTCCCGCGGATAGCCGTCGATGGGCTCGCTCGGGTACAGCAGGCTCATCGCCGACGGCGCGATCACCGCCTGCTTCACCGGCACGTTCGCCAGCGCCTGCGCCGCCTTCAGGTAGTCGACAGCGTGCGCTTGATACCGGAACGGCCCGCCGGTCAGCACCGGTAACTGCCGCTGATGCCCGTCGGCGAACGGGATCACCGCACCGGCCGGCGCGAGCTGGCTCGACCCGGCGATCGGATACGTGACAAAACTGGGTTTGCTCTGCTCGCCGTCAGTGACGACCGGCGACCCGGTGTCCTCTAACCGGCGAATGGTGTCACTGACAGCCCGTTGCTGCACCTCGGCGAACGCGGCGTCATCGATCTCGCCTGCACCGTGGGCCGCCATCGCGGCTTGCAACTCTTGGGGACGTGGGATGCTACCGATCAGCTCTGTGGGGATGGTCACACAGGCGAGTGTAAGTGAATAATTCCATGCGCAAATATCAAATCGGCTGCGCCGGTGCGATATTCACGTGATTACCGCTTTTTCCGGGTTTGTTCAGGCTTTGGCGGGGACCGGCTCCCCGGCCTCGCTGCGGGCCGCGGCGATCAGCGAGTCGAGCAGGCCGGGGAACCGGGCGTCGAGGTCTTCGCGGCGCAGCGATTGCAGCGTCTCGCGGCCGGAGACCCGCTGCCAGATGATTCCGGCGTCGCGCAGCACGCGGTAGTGGTGGGTCAGGTTCGACTTGGGCACGCCGTCCACGATCGAGCCGCAGGTGTGCTCGCACCCGTCGGCCAGGACGCGAACAATGCACAGCCGCAGCGGATTTCCGACCGCGGAGAGCACGTTCGCCAGCTGGATCTGCGCCCGCTCGGGATGTGCCGTCATCACAGCGACCAGGATAGCGCGACTGTTGACAAACAGTCGAACTGTACGTAAGTCTTTGAACAGTTCAACTGTCATGAAAGGTCGCCCCAAATGCGCGCTAGCAGTTCCCGATTCGACGACAAGATCGCCCTCATCACCGGCGGCACCAGCGGGATGGGGTTGGCGACCGCGCGCCGCCTGCTCGACGAGGGTGGCCGGGTGGTCATCACGGGACGGGACAAGGCTCGGCTCGACGCCGCGGTCGAGGAGCTGGGCGGCGGGGACCGGGTGCTCGCGGTGGCCGGGGACGCCGCGAATCTCGCCGATCTCGATGCGTTGACCGCGGCGATCGGGGAGCGGTTCGGCCGGCTGGATGTGGTGTTCGCCAATGCGGGCGTCGGGGCGTTTCAGCAGCTCACCGACGTGACCGAGGAAGAGTTCTACCGGGTGATCGACATCAACTTCAAGGCGGCGTTCTTCACCATTCAGAAGACGTTGCCGTTGTTGGCCGAGCACGGGGCGATCGTGATCAATGCGTCGTTCGCGCTGCACCGGGGGAGTCCGGGTGCGGCGCTCTACTCGGCGAGCAAGGCGGCCGTGCAGAATCTGGCGCGCACGTTGGCGGCTGAGCTGGCGCCCAAGCGGATTCGAGTGAACTCGGTGAGTCCGGGCTACACGGCGACGCCGGCGTTCGAGGCGGAAGCTTCGGCAGAGATCCAGGCCGCGGCGGTTGCCACCGTGGCCGCGGGGCGGATCGGTACGTCGGAGGAGGTCGCTGCCGCGGTGGCGTTCCTTGCCTCGGATGAGGGTGCGTACATCAACGGGCAAGACCTGCTCATCGATGGAGGGCTGGTCTCTGCCACTCCGGCGGCCATGATCTAGGTCCATCGTCGGGTGCCTGCACCCCCTGTTGTCGATCTGCGTGATCGTCGGCAGGGGGTGTTCGGCATTTCGGGGCTGATGGGTTGTCGGCCCTGTCGCAACCTCCGTGGGCTTGTAGTTGACGTGTCATGTCGTGCTGGTCTTCGTTAGATCAGCTGATTTCCTTCGCTTGGTGCCTAGCGCGCCCCTGAGGCGTCTGGTAGTGGAGTTCTAATAGGGGGGATCGAATTGATGGTTTCTGGTACGTCTGTGGAGACTCTAGCCGCTCGGAATGGACATCGAAGAACCGCTTGTGGCTATGATGGAAATGTAACTAGCGGCGAATCCTTCGGCGCGTAGCGCGCAGCACGCGCGAGGACCCGTACTTCTCGGCAACACCACCCCTGGGCCCTTCTGTGTGTATGCCGCTACGTCGAAGATCAGTAAGCGGGGAGGTCTTCCGACCAGTGGCAACCAGAAAATCCACCTCGCCCGGTTCGAGGAAGCAGACGACCGAACAGGTCTACGACGCCGGGTCGGTCACGGTCCTCGAGGGGCTGGACGCGGTCCGTAAGCGCCCGAGCATGTACATCGGCTCCACCAATGAGCGCGGCCTGCACCATCTCGTCCGGGAGATCGTGGACAACTCCGTCGACGAGGCGATGGCCGGCTATGCCACCCGGATCGGCGTCACGCTGCTGGCCGACGGCGGTGTCGAGGTGGCCGACGACGGCCGCGGTATCCCGGTCGAGATGCACGAGACCGGGATACCGACCGTCGAAGTCGTGATGACCCAGCTGCATGCCGGCGGCAAGTTCGATTCCGAGACCTACGCGGTGGCCGGCGGGCTGCACGGCGTCGGGTTGTCCGTGGTGAACGCCCTGTCGACCCGGATCGAGCTGGAGATCGACCGCGACGGCTACCACTGGACCCAGAACTACCTGCGGGCCAAGCCCGAGGAACTGGTGCGCGGTGCGCCGACGAAGCGAACCGGCAACACCACGCGGTTCTGGCCGGACCCGGACATCTTCGAGACGACCACGTTCAACCTCGACACCGTCGCGCGGCGCATGCAGGAGATGGCGTTCCTGAACAAGGGCCTGACCATCGTCCTGACCGATGAGCGGGTCGAGGCGCCGGACACTGCCGAAGACCGGACATACACCTATCACTACCCGGGTGGGCTGGAAGACTTTGTGCGCCACATCAATCGGACCAAGCAGCCGATCCACAACTCGATCGTCTCGTTCACCGGCGCGGGCCCCGGCCACGACCTCGAGGTCGCCATGCAGTGGAACTCGGGTTATTCCGAGTCGGTGCACAGCTTCGCCAACACCATCAACACCCACGACGGCGGCACCCACGAGGAGGGCTTCCGTGCGGCGCTGACCTCGGTGGTCAACAAATACGCCAAGGACAAGAAGCTGCTGAAGGAGAAGGACAGCAACCTCACCGGCGACGACATCCGCGAGGGCCTCACCGCCATCGTGAGCGTGCGCCTCGCCGAACCGCAGTTCGAAGCCCAGACCAAAATCAAACTCGGCAACACGGAGGTCCGCTCATTCGTCCAGCGAACCTGCAACGAGCACCTTGCCCACTGGTTCGAAGCCAATCCCGCCGACGCCAAAACCATTGTCACCAAGGCGGTCTCGTCCGCCCAGGCGCGCACCGCCGCCCGCAAGGCCCGCGAACTCGTCCGCCGCAAGGGCGCCAACGACCTCGGCGGACTACCCGGCAAGCTCGCCGACTGCCGATCCAAAGACCCGCGCAAGTCCGAGATCTACATCGTCGAGGGCGATTCCGCCGGCGGCTCCGCCAAATCCGGCCGCGACTCCATGTATCAGGCGATCCTGCCGCTGCGCGGAAAAATCATCAACGTCGAAAAGGCGCGCATAGACCGGGTTTTGAAGAACGCCGAAGTCCAAGCGATCATCACCGCCTTCGGCACCGGCATCCACGACGAGTTCGACCTCGCCAAGCTCCGCTATCACAAGATCGTCCTGATGGCCGACGCCGACGTCGACGGCCAGCACATCGCCACCCTGCTCCTCACCCTGCTGTTCCGGTTCATGCGCCCCCTCATCGAGAACGGCCACGTCTACCTGGCCCAGCCACCCCTCTACAAACTCAAATGGCAGCGCAGCGACCCTGACTTCGCCTACTCCGACCGCCAGCGCGACACCCTCCTCGCCGAGGGCCTGGCCGCCGGCCAGAAAATCAACCGCGACGACGGCGTCCAACGCTACAAAGGCCTAGGCGAAATGAACCCCAAAGAACTCTGGGAAACCACCATGGACCCCTCCGTCCGCGTCCTCCGCCGAGTAACCCTCGAAGACGCCGCCGCAGCCGACGAACTCTTCAGCATCCTCATGGGCGAAGACGTAGAAGCCCGCCGCACCTTCATCACCCACAACGCCAAGGACGTCCGCTTCCTCGACGTCTAGCCCGTCACCCACAACAAAACGGATCATCACAGGGCCGCCCGACTTCACTCCCATACGCCCCCAGTTGCTCGACGGGCCCCAAAACCTCCTGGGCCATACCGGATTCCAAAACCGGCGCCGACCCATCCAACGGCCGCCCCCACGCCGCCGGCACATCATCGATATCGAACCGAACCACCCCATCGACAAACAACGTCCACAACGCATGATCCGGAAAACAGTTCATCCGCAACACCCACCACCGCCCCTCCACCAACGCAGCCACCGGAAACCGCGAGTCCCCAGTCGCCCGCCACCGCGGCCGAGCCTCCAACTCATGTGTCCCCATCCCCCCAGTCTGCGCGATTTCGCGCCGCCTCCGCGACCCGAAATCACCAGCCAGCGCAGCAATTTCCGCCGTTGCGCCGACCATAGATCTGAAAACGATAGTCAGGCACCGCAATTCCCGGGGCTGATATTGGCGCTGCGTCAGACCGGGGGAGTGAATCCTGCCGGCCACACTGTGGAGTTCGAGGTGATCACGTCGGTCAAGTCGGCGCCAGTCAGTCCCGCGCCGGTAAGATTCGCGCCGACGAGATTCGCGTGGGTCATGGTCGCGCCGGTTAGGTCGGTGTTGGTCAGGTCCGCGTGGGTCATGGTCGCGCCGGTCAAGTCTGCGTCGGCCAGGTTTGTTCCGGTCATGTCCACGCTCGTCAGGTCTGTATTGGCGAGGTTTGTGCCGCTCATGTCCGAGCCGGTCAGTCGTGCGTGGCTCAATATCGCGCGGGTCAGTTTTGCGTCGCTCAGGTTCGACTCGGACAGATTTGCGTTGTGCAAGGTGGCATCGGTCAGATTCGCGAAGTGAAGGTCGGCGCCGGTCATGTCTACGCCGGTCAGTCGCGCGCCGGCCAAATCCGCATAGATCATGTTCGCGCCGGTCATGTTCGCGAAGGCCAGATCTTCGCTGTTCAGGTTGACGAACGACAGATTCGCACCGGTCAGACACGCGCGGGTCAGGCTCACGCCGGCGAGTTTGGTATTGGACAGATTCGCGTTCGTCAGGTCGGCGCCGGTCAGGTTGGTTCCGGAAAGGTCGATCCGGAGATCGCAATTGGGCAGTGATGCTTGCTTCAGGGTGAAGACGCCGGTAGCCCACGACTTGGGATCCTCCGGTCGGCGTCGCCGACGTTCGGTGATGATGCCGACGATGGTTTGTCGTATCTCACGCTCTGGCAGATCGGCCGCTGACGACGCGTCAGGAAAGGGAACCCGCAGATACCACTGCAGAAGGTTGATGCAGACCTGGCGCTCCTCATCCTGTCCGAACGCGTGCCAGTCGTCTGCGAGCGCGGTCAACGCATAGACGCCTGCTTGCCGGATCGCCGCCGAATCGTGTGCTATCTGCGCGGTCACCGCCGTATACCGATCGCGCAACGTGGACTCGCGCGCACGGCGAGTGTCCGCATCGTGTCGTTCACGTTCACGTTCCATGTCCGCCTGGTGATGGAGTTCGGACTGCTCCCGGCTTCGTTGTCCGTTCGTGTATGCCAGGATCCCGGCAGAGAGCGCCCCAGCACCGGCCAAAAACGTGGCCACCGGCTGGGTAAGTCCAGCTGAAAGGTTCAGTAGAACCGCAGCACCGAACCCGACCGATCCACCGATCGCAGCACCCGCACCAAGCCACACCGTCCGGCTGCGCCTCGGGAAGGGGCGAAGTTTCCGAATACGGATACTCCATCCCGACATGCCGTTTGCTGGAATCCCCCTGGCGGCCACGCAAATACATTACCGGCGTCACGTCCGTCGGCTCGCGGAATCATCCGCGTCCGGCCAATCGGGAAGGTCATCATTCGCCCACAGGTTCGCCGACACTGGGCGCGTCAGCAGTGGCAAGGTCATCGTGCGACTGCTCGAAACTGCGAGAACGTGCGTACGGCACCAATGAGTCGTTCTGGCACGACAACAAGAAAGGCCCCCTCGAAAGGGGGCCTGACCTGGTATTACGGTGGTGCGCGATACTGGGATTGAACCAGTGACCTCTTCCGTGTCAGGGAAGCGCTCTCCCGCTGAGCTAATCGCGCGAGGTGGAGACGGGAATCGAACCCGTGTGCACGGCTTTGCAGGCCGTTGCCTCACCACTCGGCCACTCCACCGTGCGAAGGGGGACGGCTAAACTAATTTCGCCTGGCCCTACCTCTTCCGAGCGGATGACGGGATTCGAACCCGCGACCCTCACCTTGGCAAGGTGATGCGCTACCACTGCGCTACATCCGCATTCTGCATCTCGGTGGCCGTTGTGGCCTCCGTGGTGCGAGACAGAACATTAGCGGACGCCCGGTGAAAGCTACAAATCCGCTGGTAGAACGGGGGAAATCGACGAGGTTGCCAGAGTGGCGGAGGTGGCCGGTGTGGTTCGGGGGATTCCGGGCTTGCCTGGACACGGCCGGCAGGGGAGCGGACCGCCCCGCGCCCGTCCCGCCGAGACAGCCTGCCGCCCACCACGTTCCACCCCTGTCCGGGTGGCGATTTGGTGAACCGCCGGTGCCGCATGCTAATGTTCCATCTCGTTCGGAGGGCACCAACCCGCCCCCCGGCCCGCCACCATGTGGCATGAGTTCAGGTCCCATAGCTCAGCGGGAGAGCGTCCGCCTCACACGCGGAAGGTCGCTGGTTCGAAACCAGCTGGGACCACCATAGAGGTCTTATTCGAAACACCGTCCCTGCATTGGGCGGTGTTTCTTTGTTTCCGGGCTTGCTTCAACCTCGACCCCGTTCAGGGCTGGTGGCAGGTTCGCCGCCTCGCGGAGAACACCTGGGTCTTCTCACCCGTGCGCGGTGCGCGTCGTTCGCCGGGTAGCGTTTCGCCTAGGTTTGGTTCCCATCGACGTCCGGGTGATCATTCGACATATCCGTAATGGGAGGCGAGCCACAACATGACGGTGATACCCGGCCGGCAGGCGACAGGTGAGGTTCGGGCTGACGCCGAGTACCCGATGGAGCGGGATCTGCGGGCATTGTTCGGGCAGTCCCGTGCGGTTTTCGCCGCGTTCGCGGGGCCGGAGCATGTGCTGGAGACCGCGAATCCGGCGTTCTCGGTCGCGATGGGTGAAGCGGGTGCCCACACCGGGCTCGCGCTCGCCGAGATTGCTCCCGCGCTGGTCGATCAGGGTGTTATCGCGATGCTGGACCAGGTCTATCGCACTGGTGAGTCCTGCACTGGCCGTGATGTTCTCGTCGTGCTGGACGGAGGTGAGCCGGTGCGGGAGGGTTTCTTCGACTTCACCTACGAGCCCCGCCGCGACGGCGTAGGGGCCGTGATCGGGACCCGGATGATCGGCGTGGAGACCACTCAGATCAGGCATGCCCAGCGGCTGATGATCGAACAGCGTGCCTTGGTGGAGCAGATCGCCCGCCAGGCGCCCTTGGCCGAGGTGCTGGACGGGATGGCGCGCTGCATCGAAGATCTCGCGCCGGAGCAGGTGCTCGTCTCCGTGCTGCTCGCGGATCACGACGGCCGGCATCTGCGGCATGGCGCCGCGCCGAGCCTGCCCGAGTTCTACAACGAGGCCATCGATGGGATCGCCACCGGGGAGGGTGTCGGCTCGTGCGGCACCGCCGCGCACCGCCGGGAACCGGTCATCGTCACCGACATCGGCACCGATCCGTTCTGGGACGACTTCCGCGAACTGGCCGGTCGGGCAGGCCTGGCCGCGTGCTGGTCGACACCGATCCTGGCCCGCGACGGCAGCCTGCTGGGCACCTTCGCGATGTATCACCGCAGTCCGCGCGTCCCGCAGGACAGCGACTTCGCCCTGGCCCGGGTCTTCGCCGACACTGCGTCGCTGGCCATCGAACGCCACCATATCGAGGAGGCGAAAGTGGCCGCCGAAGCGCGCGCCGAGGCGGCCCTCGACGAGCTGACCCAAGCCCTCCACGCGGAAGGCAAGCTGCGCGCGGAGGCCGAGCAGCGCGCCGAGGCCGCCGCGGAACTTGCCGCCAGGATGCGCAATGCGGCGGCCGCGCAGGCCGCGGCGCCGCATCCGGAGCTCTGCCAGCTCGGTGGTCCCGAGGGGTGCACTGAGCCGGCCGAACTCAAGATCGCCGATTCGTGGGGCGACGCGGCGTGGGGCTGCACGTCCCACGTGGAGGAAGCCATCCTCAACGTGCGGTCGGTGTTCATCGCCAGTGAAGAACTCGGCGGCCTGGCCGCCTTTCTCGACCGCTGACCTCGCCGAATCGAGACTCGGCCGACGCTCGGTCGGCTTGTCCGGATTGCCGATTCCTGTTTGACTGCCACTTGCCAGTGGCGTTTGCGCTGTCCGGATCAGCCGAGGATTTCGAGCACGATGAAGTCGACCGCCGAACTGTCACTGTTGTCAGGGCCGTTGCCGTGGATGCTGTCGGCGTTCGGCCTCGCCGGAGCGCTGTGGCTGATCGGCGGCGCCGGCCGCCGATCGCTCGGCCGGGCAGGGGTGCGATCGTCCTGGTTGGCGTTGTCGGCGGCGCTGGCAATGTATGTCGTGGTGGAGCGTTGGTGGCGCCCTTTCCCGGACACGCTGCCGCGGCCGGTGTATCTGTGGTTCGGTCTGGCCGTCTGGACGATCACCCTGTTGCCGCCGAGGATCCACGGCACACGCCTGTGGCGGGCAAAGGCATTGTCGCTCGTCGCGGCGGCCGCGCTGGTGCTGGCGTCCGCGGTCCAGGTCAATCTCGTATTTGCCGCGTATCCCACCGTCGAGGATGCGCTGGGACTCGGCGGGGACAATCGCATCAGTCTCACCGCCGTACCGTCCGGGCAGGCCGAGCCGGTGACAGGATGGCCGTTGGATTCGGTGTGGTCGCCACCGGGCGGGCTGCCGGCGAACGGTCGAGTCGTGCGTGCCGTGGTGCCCGGACCGGTCTCTCGGTTCGTCGCGCGCCCTGCCGAGATATATCTTCCCCCAGCATATTTCGCCACTCCGCGGCCATTGCTGCCGGTGCTGGTCCTGCTGTCCGGGCAGCCGGGGAGCCCGATCGACTGGTTCAACGGTGGCCGCCTGAGCCAAACGATGGATGCCTACGCCGCGACGCACGGCGGTCTCGCACCCGTCGTGGTCGTGGCTGATGCGACCGGCGGGACCTGGAGCAATCCCTTGTGCCTGGACTCCCGCCTGGGCAATGTCGCCACTTACCTGGCCGTCGATCTGCGGGCCTGGGTGATCGGGAAGCTCCAGGTGGACGCGGATCCGCGGCGCTGGGCGATCGGCGGAATATCGTACGGCGGAACCTGTGCCCTGCAGATGGCCACCAACTATCCCGGCGCCTACCCCACCTTCCTCGGATTGTCCGGCGACGCGGAGCCCTCCCTCGGCGATCGTCATCAAACCGTCAAAGCAGCCTTCGGCGCCGACACCGCCGCCTTCGAGCGGGTCAACCCGATGACTCTGCTCCGAACCCGCCGTTACCCGGATTCCGCGGGTGTGCTGGTTACCGGAACGGGCGACAGCGCGGCCCGATCGGCACAGACAGCGGTCGCCGCGGCGGCTGCTGCGGCGGGTATGCAGATCCGGGCACGAGAGCTACCCGGCGAGCACAGCTGGGCCGTGTGGTCGGCGGGGTTACGGACCGAAATGAACTGGCTTGCAACACGACTGGGTGTTTCCCCGTGATCCGAGGCGGCAACGTCGGTATCGGCGAAGTCGTTCGCCCGACAACGTCTAGCCGGAATCCTTCGGTGAGCCTGCGTCACTGTCGAGTTGGTCGATGGTGGCGATGCCGGGCCGGCGGTGGCGTTGGAGGTCGGCGGCGACGGATTCGGCGTCGCGGAGGACGCGAACGGCGTTGTGCCAGGTGAGTTTTCCGATATCGGGTGCGGACCAGCCGCGACGCAGCAGTTCGGCGATGAGGTTCGGATAGCCGGCGACGTCGGGCAGGTCGGTGGGGAGGTAGTTGGTGCCGTCGAAGTCGCCGCCGAGGCCGATGTGGTCGATGCCGACTACCTCGCGCATGTGATCGAGGTGGTCGGCGACGTGCGAAACGGTCACCCGCGGGCGCGGGTGTGTGGTCTGGTATTTCTGACGGCACGCCGTCGCCTCTGGCCCGCGGTCCAAGCGGTGGAAGCCGTGCGCGCGGCCGTTTTCGTCGGCCTGCTCGGCCCAGGCTTTGGCGGCGGGCAGCAGGAAATAGCCGACGAAGGAGGCCATCGCCAGGCCGCCGTTGGCGGGCAGGGCGGCCAAGACATCGTCGGGGATGTTGCGTGGGTGGTCGCAGATGGCGCGGGCGCAGGAGTGCGAGAACAGCACGGGCGCTTCGGAAACCGCCAGCGCCGCGCGCATGGTGTCGGTGGAGACGTGCGACAGGTCGACCAGCATGCCGACGCGGTTCATTTCCCGGACCACCTCCGCTCCGAATGCGGTCAGGCCACCCGCTTTTGGTTCGTCGGTGGCCGAATCCGCCCACGGCACATTCTCGTTGTGGGTGAGTGTCATATATCGGACGCCGAGTCGATGCAGGGCGCGCAGGGTCGCGAGGGAGCAGTTGATGCTGTGGCCGCCCTCGGCGCCGATCAGCGAGGCGATCCGGCCCGCGGCGCGCGCGGACTCCATTTCGTCTGCGGTGCAAGCCAATTGCAGCCGGTCGGGGAACCGCGCGACCATCGTCCGGACGAAGTCGATCTGCTCGAGGGTGGCACTGACGGCGGCGTCGCCGGCCAAATGGCAAGGGACGTATACCGACCAGAACTGCCCGCCGACGCCGCCGGCGCGGAGGCGATCGAGATCGGTGTGCAGCAGTGCGCTTTGATCCGCCGACAGATCGACGGCATCGAGATCGTAACCGGCCTTGGTTCGCATGGCCGACGGCAGATCGTTGTGGCCGTCCACCACCGGGGCGTCGCGTAAGACGGCGTGGGCGCGATCGAGGAAGGAAGTTGTCATGTCTGTGTCCTTACGCCGGGCTCGGTAGTGCGGTTGGGCATACTGGGCAGGGTGCGGGTGCTGCCGGTGAGCGACGCGGGGCCGCGGGCGTTCCGGTTGCTGTGGGCCGGGATCCTGCTCAATCGACTGGGTATGCCGACGCCGCCGTTCGTGGTGCTCTACGCGAGCGTCACCCACCTGGGCAGCGTGGGGATCGTCGCCGTGGTGGCGGCGAGCGGGGTGGGGCAGACGGTGGCGTCGCTGGCCGGGGGCGTGCTCGCCGACCGCTACGGACCGCGCAAGACGATCGTGTATTCGCAAGCCGTCGGCATCCTGGCCTGCGCCGTGCTGCCCGGAGTTCGCGGCGTCGTCGCGGTGACCGCGCTGGTGCTGCTCAGTACCGCGTGCGCCTCGGTGCCGCGGCCCGCGGCCAACGCGATGGTGCCCACACTGGTGGCCGCCGACGCGCAGATCACCGGCTACGGGCGGCTCTATTGGTCGCGCAACATCGGCAGCTCGCTTTCCCCGCTGGTCGCCGGGCCCCTGGTGCAGTTCTGGCCGCCGGGCGTCTTCGTGCTCGGCGCGGTCACATCGGCGCTGTTCGCTGTGCTCGCCGCGGGCCTGCCCGAGGCGCCCGGTACCGCGAAATCCGCTGGCGCAGGGGTCATTCGCGGCATCCGCGCGCCGTATACCGACCCCTTCGTCGCGTGGTTTCTGGTGGCGACGTTGGTGCTGTCCTGCCTCTACATGCAAAAGCAGGGTGCGCTGCCGCTGGACATGACCGCGCAGGGGTTGACGCCGACGGAACTGGGCCTGGTGCTTTCGCTCAGCGGGGTGCTGGTGGTGGTACTCCAGCCGGTTATTACGCCTGCGGTAGCCCGGATGCCGTTCGGGCCGGCCGCGGCCGCATCGGCAGCGTTGATCGCACTCGGCTTGGGGGCAACCGTTTTCGCGGACAATCCGGGGTGGTACGCGGTCACGGTGGCGGTCTGGACGGTGGGCGAGATCATGCAGGTGCCGCTGGCCGCGGATTTCATGGCCGCGCGCTCGCCCGAGGGCGAAATCGGCGCCTACCAAGGGGCTTACGGGTTCATGTGGAATCTCGGGTTGGCCGCCGGCGCGCCGGTCGGACAGCTGCTGTTCGCCACAGCCGGGCGGACCGTGCTGTGGGCCGGTGTCGCGGCAGTGGGTCTGGCGGTCGCGGTGCTGCATCTGGTCGTGTTCAGGCGGAGCGGTCGTTGAGCGCGCCGAGCAGGCGCGCGGCCAGTTCCACCGGGTCGCCGTCTTCGGGGCGGAGCACGAGATCCGCGCGCAGCGGTGCTTCGTAACGGCCGTCCACGCCGGTGAATCCGCTGATCTCGCCGGCGCGCGCCTTGGCGTACATACCTTTCGGGTCACGGGCTTCGCAGATGTCGAGTGGCGTATCGACGAATACCTCGACGAACGGCAGCCCGGCCGCAATGTGCTGCGCCCGGACGCGATCTCGATCGGCACGGTAGGGGCTGATCAGCGAGACGATCGCGACCACGCCCGCGTCGGCGAACAGCCGCGCGACTTCCCCGGTGCGGCGGACGTTTTCGGCCCTGGCGTCGGCGCCGAAACCGAGATCGGCGTTGAGCCCGTGGCTCAGGTTGTCGCCGTCGAGCACATACGCGGGCCGGCCGCTGCGGACCAGCGCCTGCTCCAAAGCGACGGCGATGCTGGACTTTCCGGCGCCGGAGAGCCCGGTCAACCACACCGTCGCGCCCGCGCCGGTCCGTTCTTCGCGCCGCACCTCGCCGGCGTGCCACACGACGTTGCCCGCGGTGGCCGCGGGGCCGATGATCATGCCCGCGGCGACGGTGTTGTCGGTGTTCTCGTCGACCAGGATGAAGCCGCCGGTGTCCCGGTTGCGGCGGTAGGCGTCGAACAGCAGCGGCGTCGAGGTATGCAGGCGCACGCGACCGATCTCGTTGAGCCCCAATGAAGTAGCCGCGTCGTCCCGGTGCAGGGTGGTGATGTCGAGCCGGTAGTCGATCCGCCGGACCCAGGACCTGGTAGTGGTCGTGGTCTGCCGCAGCGTGTAGGTGCCGTTCTCGGCGAGGGTCGACTCGTCCGACAGCCAGCAAACCATGGCGTCGAGGTCTTGCGCGGTCTGCGGCCGGTTGCCGGAGCGGCAGAGCAGGTCGCCGCGTGCGACGTCGATCTCGTCGGTCAGCTGCAACACCACGGCCTGCTGGGTGAAGGCCTCGTCCTGCGGGACGCCGCCGGGACCGAAGATCGCCTCGATCCGGCTGACCTTGCGCGACGGCAGCGCCAGTATCTCGTCGCCGCGCCGGAAAACGCCGCCGCGGATGGTGCCCGCGTACCCGCGGAAGTCGCCGGTTCGCCGGCGCGCGCGGATGACGTACTGCACCGGGAACCGGGCGTCGATCAGGTTCCGGTCCGACGCCACGTGGATCTCCTCGAGGTGGTGCAGCAGCGAAGTCCCTTCGTACCAAGGCATTTCGAGGCTCGGCTGCACCACATTGTCGCCGTGCAGCGCGGACACCGGAACGAAGGTGAGGTCGTGGATGTCGAGTCTGGCGGCGAACCGGGTGAATTCGGCGCGGATCTCCTCGAACCGCGCCTGCGACCAGCCGACCAGATCCATCTTGTTGACGCACAGCACGAAATGCGGCACCCCGAGCAGGCTCGCGATGAACGCGTGCCGGTGCGACTGCTCGGTCATGCCGTTGCGGGCGTCCACCAGGACCAGCGCCAGGTCGGCGGTGGATGCGCCGGTGACCATGTTCCGCGTGTACTGCACGTGACCCGGCGTATCGGCGAGAATGAACCGGCGCCGCGGCGTGGCGAAATAGTGGTAGGCGACATCGATGGTGATGCCTTGCTCGCGTTCGGCCCGCAGACCGTCGGTGAGCAGGGCCAGATCCGGGACGTCCCGGCCGTGCGCTATCCCGTCCTGTTCCAGCGCCGCGAGCCGGTCGTCGAGGATGGCCTTGGAGTCGTAGAGGAGACGACCGATGAGCGTCGATTTCCCATCGTCGACGCTGCCGACGGTGGCCAGGCGCAGCAGATCCGACATCAGAAGTAGCCCTCTCGCTTGCGGTCTTCCATCCCGGTGTCGGAGATGCGATCGTCGGCTCGGGTCGCGCCGCGCTCGCTGAGCCTGCTGGTTTGCAGTTCGGTGACCACCTCGCCGGGTGTCGTGGCCGTCGAACGCACGCATCCGGTGCAGGTGGCGTCGCCGACCGTGCGGAAGCGCACCGTGGCATCGGCCGCGGATTCACCGGGCAGTAGCGGGAGAAACCGAGTGTGCGGCAGCAGCATTCCGTCGCGTTGAACCACCGGGCGCCGGTGTGCGTAGTACAGGGTGGGCAGCGGGACGTCTTCGTCGCGGATGTAACACCAAATATCGTGTTCCGCCCAGTTGGACAAGGGAAAGGCGCGGATATGTTCGCTCGCTCGGCATTTGCCGTTGTAGAGATCCCAGACTTCGGGTCGCTGGTTGCGCGGCTGCCACTGGCCGGTTTCATCGCGGAAGCTGAACACCCGTTCTTTCGCGCGCGCCTTTTCCTCGTCGCGCCGGGCGCCGCCGAACAGTGCGTCGAACCGATGCTCGGTGATTGCCCGGAGCAGCGTTACGGCCTGAAACCGGTTGCGGCCTGGCTGCGGTCCGCTCGACTCCACGATCCGGCCCGCGTCGATATCGTCCTGCACCCGGACAACCAGTAACCGGACACCGTAGCGGGCGACGATTTCGTCGCGGAAGGCGAGGATTTCGGGGAAATTGTGTCCGGTATCGACGTGCAGCACCGGAAACGGCAGCGGCGCCGGCCAGAACGCTTTCCGCGCGACGTGCAGCATGACCATGGAGTCCTTACCGCCGGAGAATAGAAGCGCGGGGCGGCGCAGTGTTGCCACCACTTCGCGGAAGATATGTACCGCTTCGGCTTCCAGGCGTTGAGCGTACGACAATTCGTACTTCAAGGTCATTGATGTCCCCTTGTCGATCTCCACGTGCGACCGGTGTGTGACTCGATCAGTTCCGGTGCCGGGCACCCCCGAGGTGTTGTCAAACGTTTTACCACGGGTCGGCGCGGATTGGCACCCGTGTTTCCCCAGTCGGTCCAGATGTCCTGAATTTGACATAGTTGCAAACGGAAGCTTTGTTCCGATTCGCGCATTATCATGATCGAAACCGGGCTCCGGATGTTGTTAGATCGCGTAGCTGCTGGTAGCGGGTGTCATGCCCCATTTTCCGGGGGCCTCGGCGTGAATACCTGTGTCACTTGATCGTGATCGGCCGAAGGGGCTGGTCCGCGTTCCGGCAATGTGGTTCGGTCGGTTGACATTTGGATGGATCGGAGGATGCTTGGTTGAACGCGAGGTTAAGCGGCGGGAAACTGATCATCGTTCGGCGATGATCACCTTATTTCGCGCATGATCGTCTTTATAGGGGGATGTATCAGCTGACCTCACATCTGGGGTATGGAGGTGTGATGGAGAAAGAACGTGCTCTGGAGAGCCTATTCGAGCGCGCCGGTCTCGATTTTCTAATGGGCGCACACGACGCGGTTTCTGCGCAAATTGCACAGGACGCCGGCTTTCCCGGCGTGTGGGTCTCCGGGCTCGGCCTTTCCGCGATCAATGGGCTGCGGGACTCCAACGAGCTGTCCTGGACGCAGGTCATGGAGCGCATCGAAATGCTCTCCGACCGAATTGCTGTACCGGCGCTGGTGGACATGGATACCGGATACGGTGACTTCAACAATGTACGTCTCGCCGTCCGCAGGCTACGGCGGATCGGCGTCGGCGGCGCCTGTATCGAGGACAAGCTTTTTCCGAAGGCCAATTCCTTCCTGGCTTCCGGACAGGTGCTCGCCGAGCCCGGCGAGTTCTGCGGCCGGTTGAAGGCCGCGAAGGACACGGCGGCCGACGTCTTCCTGGTCGCGCGGTGCGAAGCGCTGGTAGCCGGACAGTCGCGCGCCGAGGCGATCGATCGCTGCGGACTGTATGCCGAGTCCGGCGCCGACGCGGTGCTGATCCACTCGAAAAAGACTGTCCCCGATGAAATCCTGGCCTTCATGGCCGAATGGGACGGCCGGGTGCCGGTCGCCGTCGTGCCGACCAAGTACTCCGACGTCCAGGCGACGGTGCTCGAAGAGGCGGGGGTATCGGTCGCGATCTGGGCGAATCAGAGCCTGCGCGCGGCGATCATCGCCATGCAACAGCTGTGCGGTGAGCTGGCGGAGCGCAAGACCATGCTGGGCCTCGAGGCCGGCATCGCCGATCTGTCCCGGGTATTCGAGCTTGCGAACAATGCCGAGCTGGACAGCGCCAAGGCGCGCTACGGCCGATACGTGCCGCCGGCCCGAGAACTCGCGGCGCGCAACGCCGCTCGAAGCAAGGCCGCGGAATCGGTCGAGGACGTCATCCGTCTGCACCAGGCCTGGTCGGTGGCGCAACCGCCGCCGGCGGACCCTGCGGCCGGCCTGCTCGCCCATGCGCGAGCCACCGTGCCCTACTACGCAGACGTTGATGCACAGCAGCTTTCGGACCTGCCGTTGGTGGATCGGCGGGCCTACCAGAACGACGTCGCCGCGTTCACCTCCGGCGCTTCGACCGGGTCCTACCGTCTGACCTCCAGCGGCACCACCGGCAATCCGATGACCGTCGCGCTGGACGGCGCGTCCTGGTACGCGGTCAACTACCACTTCTTCAGTCAGATCTGCGCGGTCGCGGGGGTGCCGCCCGAAGGTTTCCGCGGCGGTGAGCTCGGCGTGCTGTTCGTCAGCAACAAGCCGGGCCGGGACAACTTCGTCCGACCGCTGCCTGCCCTGAATTACGGTCTCTACGCACGAATTCAGCTGGATCTGTCGGCCAGGGCGGCGCACAGTTTCGCCGGCCTGCCCGCGGAAATCCTGTACGGCAAAGCGACATATCTGCTCGATCTGCGGGCCGCGCTGCTCGCCCAGGGCATCGCCAGTCCGCCGTGGTCGCCACGGCTGGTGCTGGTCAGCGGCGAGCCGCTGCACGCCGACGACCGGGCCCGGCTCACCGACTACTACGGCGCGCCCGTGGTAGACGCGCTGGCGTCCACCGAAGGCGGGCTGATCGCGGCGACTCGGCCGGGCGCGGACTGCCATCAGGTGTTCTCGTCGAACGTGCGGCTCGAGGTGCTGACCGATGACGGCGTCGTGCGCGACACGGGCGTCGGTGAGCTGGTGCTGACCAACCTGATCTACCGCGACACGGTTTTCCTCCGCTACCGCACGGGCGACCGGGCCGAACTGGACACCGACGCCGACGGCAGTCAGCGACTCCTGCGCCTGTGGGGACGGGAACCGCGCACGCTGCGCTTCGGCACCCGCAGGCTGAAGACCCAGGAACTGACCGAGCGGTTCGGCTCGCTGCCCGGCATGGGCGACTTCCAGATCGTCGCCAAGCAGGACGGCGCGCTGCTGCGCTGGATGCCGGACGCCGGGTACCCGGAACCGGAAGCCTTGCGCCGCAACCTGCGGGCGGCGGTGGACGAACTACTGCCGGATCAGGAGGTCGAGTTCGAGCTGTGCGCGCGGATCACCCCGCCGGGCGGCAAGAAGCGGAGATTCCGGTGACCGTGGATCTCACCTGGACCGGCAGCCAGTTCCTCGACCCGGTCGCGCACGCGGCGCAGATCGCGACGGCGCTCGGCACGGTCGATCTGACAACCAAGGACGAAACCTGGTGTACCGCGGTGGCCGCGGCCTGCGCGCGGTACTTCGGGTTACCCGACGGCTCGGTCCGGGTGGCGGCCGGGGCCACGCAGCTGATCGAGGTCCTGCTGCGCAAGCACTATCGCGGGCTGGTGGTCGACGTCGCGCCCGGATTCCATCTCACCGCGACGATTTGCGCGCAGGCGGGCTGGCGGCGGGTGGCGGTATCGGTGCGTGAACCCGAGGAACTGCTGCCCGCCCTCGAGCCCTATCTGATCCAGCCCGAGGCGGTCATTTCTCTCTCGTCACCGCGAAATCCGCTGGGCTATCAGTTTTCCCCGGCCACCATCAGCACGCTGCTCGAGCGGGCGCGGGGCGTGGTCGTGCTCGATGAGGTGTACGCGGATTTCGCCGACTTCTCGGCGCTGAGCCTGATCCGCGAGTATCCGAATCTGTATGTGGTGCGGACGTTCTCGAAGGCATGGGGTCTGGCGAACCTGCGGATCGGGTTCGCCGCCTCGGCCGCGTTCGAAGCGGGCGCGACCATCCCGCTGATTCCGAACGCGGTGTCCGGTATCGCGCAGCGCGCGGCGAGTCACCTGCTCGCCTACCCGGACAGTGTCGTCGAAAGTATTTCTGCGGCAAGGAAATCCAGGGATCGAATGATCGCCGTGCTGGGCGGGATCCCGAATCTTCGGGTGTGGCCGTCGCAGTCGAACTACCTGTGCCTGGAGACGCCGCTGGCCGGCGCGCTGGCGGCCTGCCTCGCCGAGATCGGCTATCCGGTCCGGCTGCTACACGACCTCTCCGGTTACCCCGCCGACTTCCCGGTCGGCATTCGCCTGACGGTGCCGCGCCCGCCGCATGACGACGCGGTGCTCGACATGATTGCGGCAGTGCACGATCGGGCGGTCACGCGATGAGCGTCGGGGAGCTGAACGGACCGCCGACCATGAGTCCGGACGGGAGCCGGATCGCCTGGCTGTCGAGCGGTCACGCGGCGCCGCGGCTGGTGTTGTTCGACGTTGCGCGCCGCCGCGTCGAGGCACGGGTCGCGGGTGCGCCGGACCGGGTGCGCGCGTTCAGCTGGACCCACCTGCCCGGAATCGGGCTGGCCGTCGCGGATGCCTCGGGTAGCGAAGAGTGGTCGCTGCACCGGCTGTGCGACGGGGAATGGACTGTGGCGGCACGGGATTCGGGCGCACAGCTTCGAATCGCGGGCCTCAGTGCGCGGCGTCCGGCGGAGCTACTCCTCGCGACGAACGCGCGGGACCCGGAGCACCACGACTACGAGGTCCTCGATCTGCGCACCGGCGAGCGCACCGGCGTGTTGCGGAACACCGGGTACGCGGCATGCTACTTCGACGAGGACTTCCGGCCGCGGCTGATCGAGACGGTGAACCAGGACGGATCCCGCGATCTCTGGCACGATCGAGCGGCCCGGCGGCTGTTCCTCCGGATACCGCACGAGGCCGCGCTGATCACCCGGTTCAGCCACTTCTCCGCCGACGGCGAGCTCGCGTATTTCCTGCTGCCCGAGGGTGATACGGGTACCCGTCTGGTCGCGTTGCGCTGCCGCGCGGGTGCGCCGGCGTCGCACGAGCGGACCGTCTTTTCCGTCGAGCGTGCCGATGTTCTGCGCGTCCTCGCCGAGCCGTCGACAGGGTGCCCGGAATACCTGGAGGTGCAACGGTTCCGGCGGCGCATGGTGGCGCTCGCACCGCATCTGGAACGGCCGCTGCGCGCGTTGCGGCGCCGCCTCGGCACGGAGCCGGTGCTTCTCGAACGTCAACTGGGCGACCGCTATTGGTTGCTCGCGCGGCACCGGGCCGATGCGGACGCGGAATACTTCGGCTACCAGCCCGCCGTGGACGAGCTGTGGCCGCTGATGCAAGCACGACCGGCCCGGCGGCGCGCACGGATCTTCTGTCGCGCGGTCGACGTGCCGCTGCGGACCGGGGAACGCGCGATCACCTACCTGTCCGGGCCCCGCGACGGTGACCGGGCGAAACCCACCGTGCTGCTCGTCCACGGCGGACCTTGGCGCCGCACCGGCTGGGAGTTCGACTCCCGGCGGTCCTGGCTGGCCGAGCAGGGATTCTTGGTGCTGGAGCCCAACTTTCGCGGCTCGATCGGCTTCGGCGCCGGCTGGGTGAACGCGGCCGACGGGCAGTGGGGCGCGACCATGCAGGACGACCTGGAAGACACCCTGGACTGGGCGATCCGGCGCGGCTACGCCGATCCCGCGCGCATCGCCCTGGTCGGCGGCAGCTATGGCGGCTACGCCGTGTTGCAGCTCGCCGCCACGTCGACCCGGGCCTTCCGCTGCGTCGTCGCGCTGTCGCCGCTCACCGACCTGGTGGACTTCGTCACGAACCTGCCCGCGGCGTGGCGCACGGCGGCGCCGATGGTCCGCCGCCGCATCGGCGACCCGGGGCTGAGCGAGCAGCGACGTCGACTGGCGCGGCATTCGCCGGTCGGCAACGCCGCCACCGTGCGGTGCCCGGTGCTGCTGGTGCATGGTGCCAACGACGCGCGGGTACCGGTCGAGATGTCGAGCCGGATGTTTCTCGCGCTGGCCCGCTCCGGCCGGGACGCGACGCTGGCGCTCTTCCCGGACGAGGGGCACGAAATCGTCGGCGCCGAAAACCAGCGCGCCAGAGACGAATTGATCGCCGGCTTCCTCGCCGGACAGCGCGGCGGCACGGACGATCGCCCGAACCGACCGGGGTCGACGAGTATGCGGCTGCTTCGTACGCCGAACGCCGCGGCCACCCTCGAACAGCAGGAGGCGCCATGCTGAATCCCGCCTGGTTTCTGAACGAACTCGACCAGCATCGGATCGGCTGCATCACCGGCGTGCCCTGCTCATACATCTCGGGCCTGTATTCGATGCTCGAAGACGGGACACGGCCGTACTTTCCGGCCACCTCCGAAGGCGAAGCGGTGGCGTTGGCGGCAGGCGCCTGGCTGGCCGGTTCGCGTGGCCTGGTGCTCGCGCAGAACTCGGGTCTCGGCAATATGGTCAATCCCCTGACCTCGCTCACCCAGCCGTTCGAGATCCCGGTACTGCTCGGCGTCTCGCGCCGGGGATGGCCGGCGGGCACCGACGAGCCGCAGCACGCACTGATGGGCCGGATCACGCCGGATCTGTTGCGACTGATCGAAATTCGTACCGAAGACCTGTCCGCCGCGCAGGCTACCGCCGCCCGGCAGCTGGCCCACGCGGCCGATCGTTGCGAACAACGACTCTCGACGGCCTTCGTACTGGAAAAGGGGGTGTTCGACAACGCCGTGCCGGCCTGCGAAGTGGTTGCGCCCGAGCCACTTCCGGGCGCGGCCGGGCGCGAGTTGCGCGGCGGCCCGCGGCCGACCCGGGCCGAGGTACTCGAAAGTTGGCTCGCACTGGGCATCTCGCGCCCGACGGTCGCGACGACCGGCTATACGTCGCGGGAGCTGTACGGCCTCGACGACCGGGACAACCATTTCTATCTCGTCGGCTCGATGGGCTGTGCGCCCGCGCTCGGCGCCGGGATCGCGATCACCGGGTCGCCGGTGACCGTGCTCGACGGCGACGGCGCGCTGCTGATGCGAATGGGCTCGCTGGCCACCGTGGCCCGCCACGTCCGCACGCCGTTTCTGCACGTGGTGCTGGACAACGGCCGCCACGAATCCACCGGCGGTCAGCGCACCAACGGGGCCGGCGTCGACTTCGCTGCGGCGGCGCTGGCCTGCGGCTACCGGGCGGCCTGGCGCTGTGACGGGCGCGACGCCGTAGCCGCCGCGCTGCGGGAAGCCGTGGCATATCAGGACGGGTGCGTGCTCGTGCACTGCCTCGTCCGACCCGGCGTCGGGGCGAAGCCGCCCCGGCCGAAGGACCGGCTGCCCGATCTGGCGCTCCGGTTCCGCACCCACCTCACCGACCATTTCGCCGCAGCCGAAGGAGGCTCAGATGGCTATTCGGTTCGTCCGTAGCAACGCATTACTTCTCCTCGTCCCCAAAACGGGGAGCACCTGGATCCGATCGAAGCTCGGCGAACTCGGGATCGAGGTCGAATACCTCGGCGATCCCGCGATGCGCGACCACGATCTGCTCGCGTCCTATGACCGCGCGCAGTACTCGTGCGTCGGCGCGTTCGTCCGCAGCCCGATCGAGTGGTATCGCTCGTATTGGGCCTACCGGATGGAAAAGGGCTGGCGGCCGCAATACCCGCTGGACGAGCACTGCGCGAGCGAGGACTTCGAAACCTTCATCCGGAAGGCCGTTTCCGTGCTTCCCGGGGCGCTCGGCAATATCTACCGGTCCTACGTCGGCCCGCCGGAGGCGCAGATCGACTTCATCGGGCATCAGGAGAGACTGGCGGAAGACTTCGCGAAGTTCCTGCGCACCATCGGTGAAGATTTCGACGAATCCGTGCTGAGCCGCGGCCCGGCGGTCAACGCTACGACCACCCGCCCGGAGTATCCGGCCGAACTCGAAGAGCTCATCACGCTGTCCGAATGGGAGACGATGGAGCGCTTCGGCTATCTGCCGGACCGCCCGGACCCGATCGGGCTCGCGGAGATGCGCGCGCGCTTCCCCGAGCACGCCGACGACTACCGGTTGCTCGCGCTGTGGACCGAGCAGACCCATTGGGCGCCGGACGACATCAAACGCAAAGCGGGGCAACCGGTTCCGGCGAGCACCCGGCATGCCCGCGCACACAGCAACTTCGCGCTGTCCGCACTGCACAAACATGCCGACCCGGAATACGCCGAGCAGCGGTATCGGCGTGCGCTGGAACTCGACCCGCAGCACCCGCGGACGCTGTGCAACTACGCGCTGCTGGTATGGCGGCAGCACAACGACCCGGAGGAGGCGCGCAGGCTGATGCTGCGCGCGCTGGCCGGCCGCCCGAATCATCCGTACACGCTCGGCAGGCTGGCCCGGCTCACCGATCGCGAGCTCGGCGACGCCGCTCTGGCGGAGGTGCTGTACCGGCAGAGCCTGGCCGGTAACGACGCGCAGGAGGAGGTGGCGGTCGAGCTCGCCGATCTGCTGCTCCGCCAGGGACATTCGAGCACGGCCGCGCGCCTGCTCGGCGAGCGGATCGAACGCCCGGACGCCGGTCAACTGACCCGCGTCGCACTGGCCACCACTTTGCTGCACGCACGAAAGGAACGCGAAAATGCTTGAACAGTCACCCACCGAGATCTCGAGTGCGACCATCCTCGGCGCGGGCGTGCCCGCGGCCGGCCGGAGCGTCGCCGACGTCGTTGCCGCCGCGCGCGAGGTGCTGAACCGCCACCGCGTCTGCCTGGTCCGCGGCTTCCCCACCGAGCCGGGGAAGTATCTCGAGTTCCTGCGCGGTTTCGGCACACCGCTGGACAACTACTCCTCGCGCAGCGAACTGGCAGACGACGATCCGCATCCACAGATCAACCGCGTCAAGTTCAAGCCGCCGGGACAGTACACGCGCAAGTCCGTGCACTACTCGGAGGGGGAGTTGCGCCCGCACTCGGCGCGGTCCTGGCGTACTCCACGGCCGGCTTGTTTCGCCATGCTGATGGTCGACCCGGGCTGGCGGGACACCGCTGAGGGCCAGCGCGGCGAATCACTGGTGCTGAGCTGGCGGCAGCTGTTCAGCCGCCTGGCCGAGCGCGACGGCGAGACCTTCGCCCGGCACTTCGATCGGCTCACCACGACGCCGATCACGTTCGCGGCCAACAACGTTCGCGAGGAGAACACCGATATCCCGCTGTGCTACCCGCTGCCCGACGCCGCCGACGCCTACGACGTCGGTGTCCGGCTGAAGCAGGACATCACCGAGAAACTGCCCGGCCTGAAGGCGGACATCGAGGACTTCGACGCCTACGCCGAAGCCATCGATTACCTCGTCACCAACGCGGCCGACCCGGCTTTCCAAGCGGTCTTCCCGATGGATTCGGGCGATCTGCTGCTGATCGACAACAACCGAATGGCGCACGGCCGCCGCAACATCGTCGGCACGCGGGGTGACGCGATCAACCCCCGCGAGCTGTGGAGCGTCACCGTCGAATGAATGGAGAAAAGGCAATGACCGAACAAACACCCGCCCCGGAGGATCTCGCTGCCGCGTGCGCGCGCCTGCAGGGCGAGCTCGATGCCATGCTCGGCAAGCGCGACGCCGACGCGGCGGTCGGCTCGCTCGACCAGGCCGTCGCCTCGCTCAAAGGGGTTGAGCAGCGCAATGTTTCGTCCGTCCAACTGGTAGCGCTGGACTAGTGCCGAGATGAACGCATTGCGACCGAAGGTGGCCGGCGAGGTCGTCAAGCTGATCTGCTCGTGCGTGCGCAATGCACCGGCACTGCTCGACGGCCGGGAGAAGCTGGCCCCGGTGAATTCCGCACCGCGCGACGGCGATCTCGTCCTGGTGCGCTGCCTGGACGGCAAGGGCGCCTACGACCACGTCGAAGACGAAACCGGCGCCGCGGTGCGCCTTTACCCCGGCGACGTGTTCGTCGCGCTGCTCGGCACCCGCCGCTCCGGCACGAACCTGGTCGGCGAGGTCCCGGACCGGCCGCTGGCCACCGGAGACCGGCTGGACCTGGTCGCGCAGGGCGGGCTGGTCGCCAGCTGTGTCGCGGTGCCCGCGTACTACGGTTCGCGGGCACTGCCGGTGGAGGTCGTCGGTTTTCCCGGCAACGGCCGGATCACGAATATCGCTGACACGCCGGTGATTCCGATCATCGACACCGGGCCGGCGCCGGTGCGCACGCCGGTGCTGTTCGTCTGCGGCACCTCCGCCGAGGTGGGCAAGACGACCCTGGTCTGTCAGCTCGCGCTCGCCGCGAAACGATGCCGGCCGGAGCTGCGCATCGCCGCGATCAAGGCGTGCGGGACCGGGCGGGCCCGCGACCGCCTGCACTATCGCGACGCGAACTACGACGTGGTCACCGATTTCGTGGACGCGGGCATGCCCTCGACCTACGGCGTCGAGGCCGGACGATTCCGGGCGATGTTGCGCACGTTGATCACTCACTGCGCCGACCGCGCCGGCCTCGTCGTCGTCGAGATCGGCGGCGACCTCCTGGAGGCCAGGGCGCCCGAGGCGCTGGAGGTCATGGCCGAACTGCAGGCCGCGTGCGTGCTGATGACCAATGACGCGATGGGCGCGTGTGACGGACTGCGGCGGCTCGACGCGCTCGGCAGCCCGCCGCTGCGGATCGGCAGCCTCAAGCAGAACACGCGCTCCCTCGCCGACCGGCTCGGTGTACCGCTGGAGACGATTCTCGAAACGGGCGATCCGGCGGCCTGTGAACGCTTGGTGGAGTTGATGGTATGAGCACTGAAGTACTGGCCGTTCGCGAGGAGGGGCCACGGATCGGCGGTAAACGGCCGGCCTGTGCCGCCGCGATCGAGGTCCGCTACCCGCATACCGGGGAGGTGATCGGGATCGTCGGGCGGGCAACCGCCGCCGACGTCGGGCAGGCCTTGGCTTTCGCCGCGGGATTCCGGTCGACGCTCAGTCGGTATGAGCGGCATAGGATTCTGGTGCGGGCCCGGGAACTGATCGAGGGCCGGGCGAACGAATTCGCCCGGCTGATCACCCTGGAGTCGGGCCTGTGCCTGCGCGATACCCGGCACGAGGTACGGCGCACCTGCGACGTGCTGCAGTGCGCGGCGAATCAGGTGCTCGCCGAGCGCGGCGGCGTCTATCCCGGCGATGTCACCGAAAGCGGCGGCGCGCGAAAGATTTTCACCCTCACCGAGCCGTTGCTCGGGGTGATCTGCGCGATCACGCCGTTCAACCATCCGCTGAACCAGGTGGCGCACAAGGTGGTTCCGGCGGTCGCCAGCGGCAACCGGGTGGTGCTCAAACCGTCGGAGAAGACCCCGCTTTCGGCGTTGCTATTCGCCGACACGCTCTACGCGGCCGGGCTGCCGCCGGAAATGCTCCAGGTGGTCACCGGCGACCCGGCCGATCTCGGTGCGGCGCTGCTGGACGACCCGCGGGTGAGCATGATCGCGTTCACCGGCAGCAGCACGGTCGGCAAGCGCATCGCCGACCGCGCCGGATACCGCCGGGTGATCCTCGAACTCGGCGGGATCGATCCGGCGATCGTCTGCGACGACACCGATCTGGCGGTGGCGGCCGAACTCGTCGCCCGTGGCGCGTACGGGAATTCGGGGCAGCGCTGCACCGCGATCAAGCGGGTGCTCGTGCAGGACTCCGTCGCGGCGGAGTTCACCGCGTTGCTGGTGGCGCAGACCCGGCGCTGGCGGACCGGCGATCCGCTCGACCCGGAAACCGATATCGGCACGGTAATCGACGAGGCTTCGGCGACGCGTATCGAAGCTACCGTGGCCGGCGCGGTCCGGGCGGGCGCCGAAATCGCCTGTGGCGGAACGCGGAACGGCGCACACTACGCACCGACCGTCGTCGAGCCGGTGACGCCGGACATGTCGCTGGTCACCGAGGAGGTCTTCGGCCCGGTGGCGCCGATCGTGCGGTTCGCCGACGACGCCGAGGCCATCCGGATCGCCAACTCCTGCCGGTACGCGCTGTCGGCCAGTGTGCTCACCCGCGACCTGAACCGCGCCTTCGGTTTCGTCACCGGCTTGCACGCCGGAAACGTCAATATCGCGGAAGTGCCTGGGTACCGGCTGGAGTCGATGCCGTTCGGCGGACTCAAGGATTCAGGACTCGGAGACAAAGAAGGAGTCGTCGAGGCAATGCGGAACTACACCACCGTCAAGACCTGCTCCCTGCCCTGGCTGAGCCCGGCATGAAAATCCTGGTGCTGCACGAGAGCAAGTTCGAGCGTATGGGTTACGCGCGGGCCTTCGACCACGACGAGCACGACGTCGTCTACGCGGGCACCGCCGACCGCCTCGGCAACATTCCGGCCGAAATCCGTTGCGGAAAGCACGAATTGACCTCCGATCGGCCGGTTGTCGATCAGCTGCGGCCGTGGATGCGCGAGCGGGCGCCGTTCGATCGGCTCTTCGCCCGGCGCGAGTTGCTGATCATGCCCGCGGCCCAGCTGCGCGAGGAGTTCGGCATCCCGGGCATGCGTCCTGCGGCGGCGCTGCGCTTCCGGGACAAGGTCGTCATGAAGGAAATCCTGGCCGCGGCGGGGATCCGGGTGCCGCGGTGGTTCCCGGCCACGGCGCTGCCGGAACGAATTCCGTGGTCCGGCAAAGTGGTCGTCAAGCCGCGGGATGCGAATGCCAGCCGGGGGATCGTGGTCTGCGATGACTACGACAGCGCGCGCACGCTGATCGCCGAGCGTGGCCGCGAGCCCGCTTTCACCGAACGGTACGAGATCGAGGAGTATCTCGACGGACCGGTGTGCGCCATCGACGGATTCCTGTTCCGGGGCGAGCCGGTGGCGGTACAGGTCGCTCGATACGTAGGCACCTGCTTGGACTACGAGAACGGACTGCCCTCCGGGACTGTCCAATACGAGGATGCGGACCTCGCGGCATGGGCGTGCAGGTGTGTGCGCGCCCTCGGCGGCCAGACCCTGACCTTCCACCTGGAGGCGATCCTGACCGCGCACGGCCCGGCGTTCCTGGAGGTCGCCGCGCGTGGTGGGGGCGGGCACCTCGGCGAGATGCTGTCCCGGCGCAGCGGCGTCCACCTGCACACCGTCGATATGGCCACGGACGTGCGCGGCGAGTTGGCGACCGATCTGATCGCCGAGCCCGCGCCCCAGCTCTACTACGGCGACTTCCTGTTTCCCGGGCACGTTTATGCGGGGGCGCCGGTTTCGGTCGAGGTGCCACCGGAACTGCTCACCGATCCGATGCTGGTGACGCACCGGATTCACCCGCAAGGCGCGCCGACCACGACCGATCCCGGTTACGAGCCTGAGCATCTCGCGTTCGCGGGCATGATCGCCGGCCCCGATCCCGACGAGCTGGAGAGCTGGCTGCGGCGCCTGTTCGCGAGCGTCACCGTGTCCACCGGGATGTCGTGATGATCCGGCATTTCCTGCTGATCGGCGGCGCCCGCGATGTCGCACCGGTTCTCCGGGACCGGCGACCGGAGCTGCGGATCACCACGATGGTCGCGGTGCCGCGACTGCACCGAATCCGCCACTCCGGCCTGTGCACCCGGGTCATCGCGCTCGACGACTCGGCCACCACCGCCGAATGGGTCGCGCTCGCTCGGCGCGTACACGAACTGGAGCCGATGCATGCGGTGGGCGCGTTCGGCGAATACGACCAGCATCGAGCGGCGGCGATCGCGGCCGCGCTGGGCCTGCCCTTTCACACCCCGGAGGTCATTGCCCGGGTATACGACAAAACGCTGATGCGGCAACGGCTTCGGGCGTGCGGAATCGACGACACGCCGGCTGCCGCGGTCGAAACGGCGCAGGATCTCGAGCATTTCGCCGACGAGCACGGATTGCCGCTGATCCTCAAGCCGCGCAGCGGATCCGGCAGTGAGCGCATTGTCCGGGTTTCGACCGCGGCCGAGTTGCCCGCCGCGCTGTCGCAGGTGGACGGTGACCAGTTGGTCGAGCGATATCTCGACGGCGACGAGGTCAGCGTGGAGGCGTTCTCCGAAGGGGGCGTGCATCGGATCGTCGGGATCACCCGCAAGCTCAAGGACGCCGGTTTCGTGGAGATCGGGCACGTGATCCGCGCGGCGACGGCCACGGACGAGCCGGTGGCCCGCTATGTACGCTCCGTTTTGGATGCGCTCGGGATCTCTTACGGCCCAACGCATACCGAGCTGATCCGGACGGTTGCCGGGCCGCGGATCGTGGAGACGCACACCCGTGCCGGCGGGGATCAGCTTCCGCAGTTGCTGCACGCGGCGACGGGTATCGATCTGGTCGAGCTGGCGGTGCGGCAGTCGCTGGGCGAACAGGTGCTGCCGGTACTCGACGCGATGCTCGCCGAACCCGGTCGCGCATCGCGGGCCGGCGCGATTCGATACCAGGTTCCGCCCGCCTCCGGTCGCTTGCTCCGGGTGGATCATGTCGACGAAGCCGCCGCGATGGCGGGCGTGACCGGCTGCACGCTGCTCAAGGAACCCGGCGCTCCACTGGTGGTGCCGATGCGCGACTCGGACGACCGGGTCGCCTACTGCACCTCGCTCGCCGACGATGTCGAATCCGCCGCTGCCGCAGCAGAACTGGCGGCACAGCGACTGGAAGTCGTGCTGGCGCCGTGACGCGCGGGCAGGCGTGGCGAGCGGTGGTCCTGCCGCCGGTGGGCGCAGGACGGATCGCCGGTTCCGCCTTGGCGGACGCGGTCGGTACCGGCGTGTTCGCCTCGGGTGCCGCAGTGTATTTCAGTCAGCGGCTCGGGTTGAGCATCGCCACTATCGCGGGTGGTCTGGCCGTCGCGGGCGCCGTGGCGCTCGCCGCCGTGACGCCGCTCGGCATGCTGTCCGATCGCTTCGGCTATCAGCGCGTCCTGCGGATCACCCACTTCGCCCACGCGCTGCTCTATCCGCTGTTCCTCTTCGTCGGCAACGTAGCCGAGTTCATCGGGTTGATCACGGTGGTGACCGTGCTGGACCGGCTGGCCTCGCCCGCGTTCCAGGCGATGGTGGGCGCCACCGTCGGCACCGAAAGACGCAGCGAGACCATGGGTTACGTCCGGGCGGTGCGCAACGGCGGCTTCGCGCTCGGCGGATTGATAACCAGCACGGCGATCGCGGTCGGCACCACCACGGCCTACAACGTGCTGCCGGTCGGCAACGCGGTCTCCTTCGCGCTGGCCGGAATTCTGTTGTCCGGCATACCGAATGCCTGCGCGCCGCGGACCCCGGCGGACGCTCCGCCCCGCCGCCGCGTCCGTCCGCGCTACCTCGCCCTCGCCGGGCTCAACGTCGTGCTGCTGATGCACGACACCATCCTTCAGCTGGCCCTGCCGCTGTACGTGCTCAACCAAACTCGGCTCCCCGCGGCGGTGCTGCCACCGCTGTATGTGCTGAATACCGTGCTGGTGGTGGTGCTGCAGCGCAGGCTGAGCCGGTGGGCGGCCACCATCCGGGGCGCGGCTCGCGCCGAGCAGGCTGCCGGGGTGCTGCTGGCCGTGGCGTGCGCCTGCTTCGCGGCCGTTGCCGTGCTCGCACCCGTTGCCGGTGCCGGCGCCCTCGTCGTCGGCGTGGTCGCGTTGACCGTAGGGGAGTCGCTACAGGTCGCCGGGGCCTGGGAACTGTCCTACGAGCACGCGCCGAGTGCCGAGCGCGGTGCGCATCTCGCGGTGTTCAGTATCGGTGTCGGCGTGCAACATTCGGTCGGTCCGGGCATCGTGTCGCTGCTCGCGGTGTGGGGCGCCGTGGCCTGGTTCCCCGTTGCCGCGGCTTTCGTCCTCGCGGGCACGGCGACTCGTCGGATCGCGAGCCGGCCTTGGCCCGCTCTGCAGCGGGGGCTGAAGGATTCGCCGCCGGAGGTCACTCGGCTCCATTGACACCCGACCAAGGAGCGCCGTATGTCGCTTACCCGGAATGAGTTCGCCAATCTCTTTGTCGCACTTGCTATTATCCTGATCTCCGCGCACGTCGGCGCGCAATTGTGTGCGAGACTGCGCCAACCGCCCGTCATCGGCGAGATCCTGGGCGGACTGCTCCTGGGGCCGACCGTGTTCGGGGCGGTGGCGCCCGGCGTGGCAGGTCACCTGTTTCCGGCCACCGGCACCGTGCACTCCGGGCTACAGGTGCTCAATGAATTCGGACTGCTCCTGCTGATGTTCCTGGCTGGGCGCGAGGTCGTGACCTACCGCAACCCGGGCAGGCAGCGAACGGTTGCCGCGCTTGCCGCGGCGGGGTTGATCATCCCGATGGTGCTCGGCGTCGCGGCCGGGCTCGCGCTCGATCACGACGACTATTCGGGCTCACACGGGACCAGGGCCACCTTCGCGCTCATCTTCGGAATTGCCTTCGCGGTCACCAGCATTCCGGTCATTTCGCGGATCATGCTGGATCTCGGTCTACTGAATACCAGCTTTGCCCGGATCGTCCTCGCGGTGGCGTTGCTCGAGGATGTCGTGCTGTATGTCGCGCTCGCCGTGACGTTCGCGCTGGTCCAGACAAAGAACGGTCAAACGTTCGGGTTCGCCGCATGGCTCGAACTGGACGGCGCCGCCGCGATTACCTATCAGGTGGTCGTCAGTCTGCTGTTCATCGGCGTCTTGCTGCTGGCCGGCAAACAGGTGTTCCACCGGTTGGCCACGAGCCGGGCGAACCTCATGGAAAAGGGCAATCCCGTCGCGTTCCGGCTGGTATTCGCCATCGCGGTGGTCCTGGCCTGCGTCTTCCTCGGGATCAATGCCGTCTTCGGTGCGCTGCTGGCCGGGATCGCCTCCTCCGACGCCGGCACGCCCCTGGACCGCCCGGACGCGGAGCCGGCGCCGGGCGTGCGCGCGGGGGACACGATCAAGCAGTTTTCGCTCGCGTTTTTCATTCCCATCTATTTCGCCGGTGTCGGTATGCAGCTCGACCTGGCACGCAATTTCGACATCGTATTCTTCGTCATCTTCTTCCTGACGGCGACAGCGGTGAAAGCGTTCAGTGTGTGGGCCGCAGCCCGCGCGGTGGGCGAGACGAACCGCGACGCGAAGAACTTCGCAGTCGCTTTGAACGCTCGCGGCGGCCCCGGCATCGTCCTGGCGACCGTCACTCTGTCCGCAGGCCTCATCAACGAGAAATTCTTCACCAGCATCGTCGTCCTATCCATCGTGACCTCCGCCATGGCCGGAATGTGGCTGGAGCGCGCATTCCCGGCCCACCGCCGCGGACCCCTCGACCCCGCCGAACCGTCACCCGCGACAGATTCGAATCACGTGAAGCGCGCCGAGGAAGTGCCCGAGCCCTAGCAGTCGGGATTCGCAGGTAGGTCAGCGGCTGTGGGTGGTTCTGGCGCGGACGTGGATTCGCTCGCCGTGTTTTCCGAACAGGCTGAGGACTTCGACGTTGCCGCGTCCCGCGGCGCCGAACCAGTGCGGGACCTGGCAGTCGAACTCGGCGGCTTCGCCGGCGCCCAGGATGAAATCGTGGTCGCCGAGTCGTACGCGCAGGCGTCCGCGCAATACGTAGAGCCATTCGTAGCCTTCGTGGGTGCGCAGGTAGGGCTCTTCGTCGTGGGCGGGGATGACCATTTTGAAGGCGCGCGGATGTCCTTGGTGGCGCGACAGCGGGATCAGGACGCGGCCGTCCTTGCTGGTGGGTTCCTGCGGCACCCGGGGATCGACGATCCGGGGTGCGGCGACGATCTCGTCGAGCGGGATGCCGAGTGCCACCGTGATCGGCAGGAGTAATTCCAGGCTCGGCTTGCGCTGCCCGGACTCGAGCCGCGACAGCGTGCTGGTCGACAGCCCGGTGACGCGAGCCAAGTCGGCCAGGGTCGAGCCTTTCTGCTCGCGGGCGCGCCGCAGCCGTGCCGGTATCTGCTCGATCACGGCGCCGACGCTCGGTTGATCATCCATACGAGCCAGTCAACCGATCTGTCCCGGAATCGGCAACGTTCTTTGCTGATATCGCGCGGTTGCCCCAATGCTCGTCTCGGAGGTGATCCGATATGAATCAAACGGATACGCAAGTGATTCCGAACAGCCGCACGGACCGAATGCCCGTCGGGGTATACCTGTTGGGCTTCAGCTTGTTCGCGATGGGAACCGCGGAGTTCTTGCTGGCTGGTGTGCTCCCCGAGGTCGCCGCCGACCTCGACGTTCCGCTGTCCTCGGCCGGAATGCTCATCACCGCGTTCGCGCTGGGCGTCGTATTCGGCGGCCCGCCGTTGGCTGTGCTCAGCCTGCGGTGGCCGCGACGTTCCGCCCTGATGGCGACGCAGGGCGTCTTTGCCGTGAGCATCGCGGCCGGTCTGCTCGGGAACTATCAAGTGCTACTGGCCACCAGGGTGATCTCCGGTGTCGCCTATGCGGGCTTCTTCGCAGTCGCGTCGGTGACCGCGATCAGCTTGGTGAGCCCGGACCGCAATGCCCGTGCGTCCGGTGTTGTCGTCAGTGGCCTCAGCGTCGCCATGATCGCCGGCGGGCCCGCCGGAACCCTGTTGAGTCATTTCACCGGATGGCGTGGTGGATTCTGGGCCGTGGTGGTGCTGACGCTCGTCGGGATCGCCGGTTGCTTTATCGGAATACCCACTGCCGCAAGAGATCCGGAGCGCCACGGCGGACCGGACGTGGTGCGCGAGCTGGCGACGATGCGCAGGCCGAGGCTCTGGTGCGTCTACGCGATCACCATCCTGACCACCGCGGCCTACATGATCACATTCAATTACCTGGCCGCCATGCTCGCCGACATCACTTCGGTTCCGGCAGCGTGGATTCCGGCCGTCCTCGCGCTCTTCGGCGTCGGCGCTTTGGTCGGTCTGTCCATCGGTGGCCGGATCTCGGACCGGCGCCCGCACCTGGCGCTGCTGACCGGGACGTGTGCGGTCGTGCTCCTGTCCGTCGTCCTGGCGGTGGTGATGGCGCATGCCTGGTTGGTCGTGCCTGCGGTGTTCCTGCTCGGGATCGCCGCGTTCCTGCTCAATCCCGCTCTGTACGGCCGGGTGTTCGCGATAGCCGCCGATGCGCCGACCCTTGCCGGGGCGACGACGGTGTCGGCGTTCCAGCTGGGCATCAGCTGCACTCCCGTGCTCGCGGCCGCGACATTGACGCACGGCGCCGCTCTCACCACGCTATGCCTGATCGGAGCCGCCCTCGCCGCAGTCGCCGCCCCATTGATCTACCTCGACAAGGCACGGCAGATGACGGGGTAACCGGGGGCTACGCGCACCGAGGCGCGACCGATCGATGCGTAGGATCTCGCCGCGCACGCCGGCGCCCCCGGCTCTGGATGAGCCGAGGGCGCCGGGGAACGTCAGTCCGCGTTGATCATCGACGTGCCGTCGAAGTCCTTGCTGGCCGGAACACCCAGCAGCGCGACGGCGGTGGGGGTGATGTCGACGAGCGAGTTCTTGGTCTTCGCACCGGGTTTGAACGACGAGCCGCGGGCGATGACGAAATTGGCTGTCTCGTCGGCGGATTGGCCGCCGTGACCACCGGTGGGGCGGTGGCCGTGATCGGCGGTGACGATGATCTGCCACTTCTCCTTAGGGTTGGCGGCGGCGCGGGCGTCGACGGCGGCGACGATCTTGCCGACCTGCTGGTCCACCCGGGTGACGGCGTCCAGGTATTCCCGCGAGGCGCCGCCGTGGCTGTGGCCTGCCTCGTCGACCTGGTCGAGATGGGTGAACAGGAAGTCCGGGGCGTCCTTGGCGATGGCGGCGGCACTGGCGTCGGCGGTGGCCGCGTCGATCTTGGATTCGTCCGGATCGTCCGGTTGCGCCGCGGTCGCGATGTTGACGTCGGCGTGCGGATCGCCGCTCCCCGCGATGGTGGCGATGGGACCCCAGGTCGCGATGGACTCGGTCGTCAATTCCGGCTTGGCGGTTTCGAGTTGGGTGAAGACGGTGGGGTACTTGGCGAACGGGGTGGCGTCGAAGTTGTTGTTCTTGATGCCGTGCTTGGTGTCCCACACGCCGGTGAGCACGGTGGCCCACGACGGGCCGGAAATGGTGGTGTGCGGGGCGATCGAGGACTGGGCCAGGGTGCCCTGCTCGGACAGTGCGAGCAGGTTGGGCGCTTTGGCTTCGACGATCTTCTTGTACATGGTGCCGTCGAGCCCGATGACCACCACTTTGGTGTTCGAGCCGGATGACCCGGTGCCGGGCAATCCGGGTGCGCCGGTGGCGGGACCGGCTACCAGCAAGGTAGCGGCGATCGGGGCGATCGCGGTGGCGGTGATCCAGCGCGAGGACTTCGATTTGCGGTGCGGTCTCATGGTCTAGACCATTCCATTCGGCATTCGCCGGACGCTAGATCGCATGCGATCAGTTCACCGATGATTCGTTCGGATAAACGATCGGTGCGCCCCGTTCCGTTGATTTCGAACGGAACTGCCGGCCCGCCCTTTCGGGGCGTTGACGAGCACTTATGTGCCGAGGGGGTGAGCCGCCGCCGCTGTTGCGGAGTTCGTCGCTATGTGTGAAATCAGTTGCTGCGCACGGCATGTCGCGTCGTCTGATAATTTCATCTGGAAATTGCCGAAGCATTCACGCGGATTTCATCTGCTCGCGCCTGCTGGTGCCGCGAGGTGGATTCACCTGCCGCTCCACCGGGGTTCACGGCGCTCGAAGAACGCGGTGATGCCCTCCATGGTGTCCTTGGACGCGAGGACGGCGGTCATCGCGTCGTGGGTGATCCGCCAGGCTGTCTCGTCGTCGGCGGAATTGATGCGCTCGAGGGCGGTCAGGCTCTCCTGGACCGAGATCGGCGCGTTGCGGCAGATCCGTTCGGCCAATTCTAGCGCGGCGTCCAAGGTGTCGCCCGGCGCGGTCAGCACATTCACGAAGCCGAGGTGCCACGCGCGTTCGGCGCCGAGTGGTTCGCCGGTGAGCAGCAGCTCTTTCGCGACATTCAGCGGAAGTGCCCGCTGGGTCCGGAACAGCCCGCCGCACGTGGCGATCACGCCGCGTCGTGGCTCGGGGAGTCCGAAGGTGGCGGTGTGCGCGGCGACCACCAGATCGCAGGCGAGCACGATCTCCATGCCGCCGCCGAGCGCGTATCCCTCGACGGCGGCGATCAGGGGCTTGCGGCGTCGCCTGCGGATCACGCCGTATTCGCCGCCGCGCGCCGTGGCGGCGCCCGGTCCCGTGCTCAGATCCGTTCCCGCGGAGAACCTTTCGTCGCCACCGGTGACGATGGCGACCCGGAGTTCTGGATCGTCCTCGAATTCGTTGAGGGCGCGGTCCAGCTCGGCGGTCATCGCGGCGTCGAACGCATTGCGTTTGGCGGGACGGTTCATCCCGATGATGAGGGTGTGGCCGTCGCGTTCACCGCGGATCAGATCGGAATCCGTCGTCATATTGTCGGTACCTCTCGGGGGCGGGGCGGTCGCCGCGCGGGCTCCCTACTTGACGGTAAGTTGTTGTGCCCCCGCAGGTCTCGACACGATTCGCCACGGGATTGACATCCGGAGTCAGGCGCGCGGCTCGCGGGGGCGTCGACGACCGACGCCGAGCAACGTCCGTGATCTACTGCGAGCAAGGTCTGGCGGATCCCCGTCCGGCAGATTTACTAGCATAACGCTAATATTGACGTAATCACGGCTGACAATGAGCAAAGTCGCGCCGACAGATTTGCCCGCGGCCACGGCGCTCGGAATGGAGTGGCATGCGTGAATCGAGGTATCGCGCGGCGCGAACCCTGTTGCTGTCCATGGATTTCCAGCTCGGACTGCTGGAACAGATGCCGCCGGACGCTTACGAGGCGGCCGTCACGACGCGGCTGGTGCTCGCCGTCGCCCGCCGCGCCGATATTCAGGTCGGCCACGTCGTTGTCGGGTTCCGGCCCGGATATCCCGACCTGGCGCGGTGGAACACCGCGTTCGCCGGTGTGCCCGAGTCCGGGCGGATGGTCGTCGGCGGGCCGGACGCCGCGATTCATCCCGAACTGACGCCGGTGGGTCAGGAGTTCGTCATCACCAAGAGCCGGGTCAGCGCGTTCGGCGCCACGGACCTGGATCGCATTCTGCGCAGCCGGGAGATCACCACCGTCGTGCTCGCCGGGGTCGCGACGAGCGGGGTGGTGCTGGCCACGCTGCTCGACGCCTTCGACCGGGACTACCGGGTGATCGTGCTGCGCGACTGCACCGCCGACAGCGACGTGCACGTGCACAACGCGCTGGTCGAGCGGATCTTTCCGCGCTATGGCCAGGTGCTGTACGCCGATGAGCTCGAAGGTTTGTTTTCATCGGTAGCGACGCCAGTGGCCGTCTGCTGATCAGCGCTCGATCACATCAGCTACCAGGACCGGCACCAGGCGCGTGTAAATACTTGCGGGAAAAGGGAATTCGGTCGCCCGCGTCGCGTCGATCACCTGCGGCGTGACCAGCTCATGGGTGCGGCGGCGGTATGTCGCCAGACCGCCGCCGGCCGCCAGAAGGTTACGTACCCAGTCGGTCCGCTCGCCGTAGAACAAAGGGACCAGCAGTACACCGTCTCGGTAGCTGCCGAACACCGGCGTGTCGAACATGCGCCCCGAACGGCGTCCGCTGTGGTGAATCACGGTGTACGGCGGCAGCTTTCCCGCCGTCACGCGCACGATCGGATTGGTCACGACGCGGTTGAAACGAGCGATGAGGCGTCTCGGCATGAGCGGAGCCTATGGACCGAACCACGTACCGGCCATGACTTGATCCGCCAGTCGATTGAGCTTCCGGGTCAGCGCGCCATCCATAACGACGACTCCGCCGAGGACTCGCTGAACGCGCCGTTCTGCGAGCGGAACACCGCGACCGGATCGAACACCACGGCACGCGGTGCCGCGTCAGACCGGTTTGCAGATGATGGACGCGAAGCCGACGCGATTCGCGCGCATTTTCCGGTAGACCGAGTTGCGGAAGTTGGGTCCCAGCAGGGCGAGGATGAATGCCGCCAGGGTTCCGGGGAGGCGTACCTGATTGATGAAAACGTACGGGGCATCCTCGAGTGGTCCGAGGAGCGCGATGTCGTCCACCTTGGCGTCGCGGCTGAACCAGCCCGCGACGGAGTCGAAGTACCGCAACGCGCGATCGGGGTCGTCGGCGGTGAAGTGGTTGAACAGGAAGGTGCCCGAGGGGGAGCGGTCGATGTCACCGAGGCGCCTGATGTTGCGGGCGGGCATGACGAAGTCGGCGCCCAGCTGCTGGACCTCGGGCGTAATCTGTACTGCCGCAACGGTGTCCGGTGTGGTGGTCTCGATCAGGACGATCACGTCGAAGCGCGGGCTCACCGGGGAAGGCTGGATCGCCACCGCCCGGTAGGCCCTCGCCGAGACCACCTGATCCATCGCCCGCAGCCGGCGAGTCACTTCCTGGCACCGGCGCAGCACTTGCCGGCGTCGGGAACTGCGTGGCACGAGCGGAATCCGGCGCGGCGGGTCGGCCCGGAATCCCAGGTAGAGATAGCCGTAGGCAGTTGGTTCCACGTAGGGAGGGGGTGGATTGGTATGAGTACGCGAGTCGATGGTCATGCGCTTCTCCTTCTCGGAGTAAAATAAGCGATCGTTCGATTAATTGTATACCCGGAGAAGGAGGCGTGGAAGCCCGATGACAACACCACGGCGTGGGCCGGGGCGGCCGCGAAAGACGGACGCAGGCGATACCAAGGCCGCACTGCTGAACGCCGCCCTGCAACTGTTCGCCCGCAACGGCTACGCGGGGACCTCGATCCGGTCCATCGCGCGCGAGGTCGGATTGAGCGAGAGCGTGCTCTACGCACACTTCCCCAGCAAGCAAGCGATATTCGATGCCGCGCTCGCCGCCCTCGGCCCCAAGAACCCACTCGACGCGATGAGCGACGCCGCCGCCACCCTCATCGACACCGACCCCCCGCAATACCTGCGCGAACTCATCCGCGCCGCCCTGGACGAATGGGAGACCGACAACGCCCGGCTACTGATCAGCGTGATGGCTAGGGACGGCCTCCTGCACAGCCCCGCCCTCCGCGAAGCGCTCTCGGCCATGCGAACCCCGGTGCGCCTCCTGTTCGACCGCTGGATCACCGCCGGCCTGATCCCAGCAGACCTCGCCACCCCGGAAGACCTCGCAATGTCCTTCACCGGCCTCATCGGCCTGACCCGAATCCTGCACCTGCACGCCGACGCCACAGCCGAGGACCGCGCGAACGCCCGCGACGACATCCGCCACCACGTCGAGACCTTCATCCGGCTGGTTTTCCGAGACAATAGAGCCGTCCACGATCACAACGCCCGGAGGATGTCCGAAAACCCTTCTGAGTAGCGCGGATTCGAGAGCGCGAGCGAAACCTGCTTGTTAGGATCGCGGGGTGTATAGACCGTGGGGGGTTTCGCACGTTGATGGCGGCGGTTGTCGCGTGTCGTACTGCTGAGGGATCGACGCGATGATTGTGGTCAGGAGTGGGGAGGAGCTTCGGCGTGCGCTGGAGGAGGCGCGGGGGCGGGGGAGGAGTGTCGGGTATGTGCCGACCATGGGGGCGCTGCATGACGGGCATCTGGCGTTGGTGCGGGCGGCCAGGGGGCTCGATGACGTGGTGGTGGCCTCGGTTTTCGTGAATCCGCTGCAGTTCGGGGCGGATGAGGACTTCGAGACGTATCCGCGGGACGAGGAGCGGGATCTGGGACTTCTGGAGAAGGCGGAGGCGGATATTGCCTGGTTGCCTTCGGCGGAGGAACTGTTTCCGGCGGGGTTCGGGCTGACGATCGCGGTGCCGCGGCTGTCGAATGTGCTGTGCGGGGTGGGGCGGCCTACGCATTTCGCGGGGGTCACCACGGAGCTGGGGAAGATCTTGATCTTCCTGGCGCCTACCGCGGTTTATTTGGGGGAGAAGGACTTTCAGCAGTTGGTGGTGATGCGGGCGCTGGTCCGGGATCTGGGATTGCCGATGGCGGTGCGGGCGGTGCCGACGGTGCGGGAGCCGGACGGGCTGGCGCTTTCGTCCAGGAATGTCTATCTGACGGTTGATCAGCGGCCGGTCGCCGCGTCGATCTTCCGGATCCTGTCGGAGCTCACGACGCAACTGCGGGGCGAGCGAGCGTCGGTCGACGCGGTGCTCGCCGAGGGACGTCAGGCGTTAACGCGAGCGGGTGTGCAGCGGATCGAATATTTAGAGCTGGTGGACCGCGAGACGCTCGACCCGGTTCGTGCGGCCGAACCCGGTAACCGTCTCGTGGTCGCCGTGTGGGTTGGGAGTACACGCCTGATCGACAACATGGAGGTTTAGCCCGCGGCTGGGGGCAGCGGGATGCACTGGGGGGCGCGGGAGACGACGATGGACATGATTACCGAGCTGCTGAAGGCCGTGTCGGCCGACGTGGAAGCGCGCCGGATACCGGGCGTGGTGGTTGCGGTTACGGAGAACGGGTCGCTGATCGATCTGCAAGCGATCGGTGACCTCGACGCGAGCGGCGAGCGTCCGATGCCGGCCGACGCCATCTTCCGGATCTATTCCATGACAAAGGTCTTCACCGCGCTGGCGACGCTCACGATGGTGGCGGAGGATCGGCTCCGATTGGACGACCCGGTCGCCGAATGGCTGCCCTGCTTCGCGGACACGAGCGTGCACGACGGCACGGTGCGACCGCCGAGCCGTCCGCTGACGGTCCGGGACCTGATGCGCCAGACCGCGGGCATCGGCGGCGGCTACCACTCCTCGGAGAACATCAAGCCGTACTACGCGGCAGCGAAGGTCCAGAAGTACGAACACCGCACCGGCACATACACACTGGATGATGCCGTGCGGAACCTCGCCCGGCAGCCCCTCGCCGCCGACCCCGGAACCGTCTGGGAATACGGCATGTCCATGGACGTCCTCGGCCGCATCCTCGAAATCGCGGACAACCGCCCCCTGGACGCGATCATCGATCAGCGAGTCTGCCGCCCACTCGGCTTGCGCGACACCGGATTCAGCGTCCAAGCACCGGACCGCGTCGCCGAACCGCTCGCCGAAGGAACACCGAACGGGCTTGTGGCACACCAGAAAACCCCGGCCTGGCTCTCGGCTGGTTCCGGCGCCTATTCAACCGTCGGCGACTTCGCCGAGCTGCTCTGCGCCATCACCCCCGACCGTGACGGCCACCTGTCGATCCCAGCTTTGGGACCGATCACCAAGGAACTCTTCATCGATCAGATCGGCCCGCTGGCCGGCACCGGCCCGGACTACATCCCGGGCAAGGGCTACGGCTTCTCCTACGGCCTGCACGTCCCGAGCAGCGACCCGACCTGGGCGGCCCTGGACCCGAACGCACGCACCGTCGGCTGGCTCGGCCGCGCCGCAACCAGTTTCGTCTACCACGTCCCCAGCGGCGTCGGCGCGGTCCTGATGACGCAGCGCTACGGCCGGGCGGTCCACTACCGCGATCTGGTCCGCTCGATCGTGGAGAGACAGTCATGGAGATAACCGACGAACCGGTCGTCTCGGTGGACGGACTGTGCAAGCGATACGGCTCGGTCCGCGCCCTGAACGAGATGAGCCTGGCGATCGGCCGCGGCGAGATCTTCGGCCTCCTCGGCCGCAACGGCGCCGGCAAATCCACGGCGCTGGACATCATTTGCGGACTGGTCAAACCGACCGCGGGCCGGGTCCAGGTATTCGGCACCGACGTGCGCAAGCACGGCCGGAAGGTCCGCCGCCACATCGGCTATGTCCCGCAGGACAATACGGTCTACCTGGCCATGACGGTCTGGCAGAACCTCCGCTTCTCCGCGGTCATCCGCGGCCTGTCCCACGCCACCGCGCAACACAGAGCGGCGGAGGTGATGGAACGGCTGGGCCTCAGCCAGATCGCCGACCGGGGCGGCGCGCAGCTGTCCGGCGGCGAGCGCCGCCGGCTCTCGATCGGCATGGGCATCGTCCATTCACCACCGCTGATGGTCCTCGACGAACCGAGCACGGGTGTCGACATCGATTCCCGCCACGCCATCCACAACCTGCTCCGGGAGATGCGCGGCGAGGGCTCGACGATCCTGTACACCACCCACCATCTGGAAGAAGCCGAAATCCTTTGCGACCGAATAGGTGTGCTCGATTCCGGCTCGATCATCGTCACCGCCGACGTGAAAAGCTTTGTCGCCGAATACGGCAACCCCTACTGCGAGATCGTCAGCGACGAGACCTCGGCGGTGCTGACACTGCTGCGCGACGCGCTACCGGACACCGGAATAACAGTGCACGGCAGGCGCATCAGGGTGGCCGCGCACGAAGTGGAGATTCTCCCCGCCGTGGTGCGGGTCCTCGACGAGAGCCACGTCCCGATCAAGGACGTGCGCTTGGTCCCGATCTCCCTGGAAAACGCGTTCCTGCACGCCATCGAGCAGCCCGGATCGGCGACATCATGACGATCACCTGGGCCTTCGCCCGAAAAGAGCTGGCCACCTGGCGTCAGGACCCCACCCTGTTCGTCTTCCTCTTCGCCGCACCGTTGCTGATGCAGGCCCTGCTGAGCGACGCCTTCTCCGGTATCACCGGCAGCGCGGGTGCGAACCAGACGGTCCCCGGCTTCACCATCATGTTCGGCTTCTACGTCATGATGTTCATGGGCACCTCGCATTACCGCGAACATGCCTCGGGCGCATGGAGTTTGGTGCGTACCAGCGGCCTGTCCCGCGGCATGATGGCGATCCAGCTCGCGATCCCGTACTTCGTTCTCTCCGCGGTGCAGATGGCGCTGTTGATCGTCACCGGACGGTTCCTGTTCGGCGGCACGATCAACGGATCGCTGCTCGCACTGACCGTGCTGATTCTGGCCATCGCCTGGACCGCCATTTCCCTCGGCCTGGTACTGGTCTCGCTCACCCGCAACGTCTCCGCCATGCAAAACCTGTGCCAGCTGGTGGTTCTCGGCATGGGCGCGGTCGGCGGCGCCGTCGTGCCGGTCCGCCTGATGCCGGCCTGGGACCGCCCGCTCGCCCCGCTGACCCCGCAGTACTGGGCGGTCGACGGGATGAAGCGGGTGCTGGCGGACAACGGCGGGTTGTCGAGCATCGTGCCGAACATCCTCGTGCTGACCGGTTGGGCCTGCGTCCTTTCGGTCATCGCGACCTTCGCCTTCGACCCGGGTACGCAGCGTCGCGTCGCCATTCGCTGAGGTCGGAATCGAGTAGTACCAAGGTAATTCGGGAGGTGTCTCGCCAATGGCAGAGTCAAAGGGGCGGGTAATACAGTCATGGTCGCGGCAGGGGGTACAACCGCCACCGCGGATCGTCGGCGGCGACGGCTGCCGATTCTTCGACGCCGCGGGACACTCCTATCTCGACTTCGGTTCCCAGCTGGTCAACGCCAACCTGGGACACAGCCGCACCGAGGTGCAGGAGGCGGTGCAGAAGCAGGTGGCCAGCATGGCGACCCTCGGCCGCCCGTGGGATATCGAGATCGTCGAGGAACTGGCGGACCGGCTCGCCGAAGTCACGCCGGGCGACCTCAACTCGTTCTTCTTCGCGTGCAGCGGAACCGAGGCGAACGAGGCCGCGATCCGGCTGGCTCGCGCCTACACCGGCCGGAGCAAGGTCATCGCGCGTTACCGCTCGTACCACGGCAGCACGGCGGGCGCGCTCACCCTGACCGGCGAACCACGCCGCTGGGTGGGCGAGCCGGGCCTGCCGGGCGTGGTCCGCATGCTGGACCCCTACACATACCGTTGTCCCGCAGGGCATCCCACGCCGTGCCCGGTGTGCACGGGCGCACCGCATCTGCGTGAGCTGCTCCAGTACGAAGGCGCCGAGAACGTCGCGGCGGTGATCATCGAGCCGATCACCGGCATCAACGGCGTGATCGTCCCGCCCGACGGATATCTCGAGGCGATCCGCGAGGTGTGCACCGAGCACGGAATCCTGCTGATCTTCGACGAGGTGATGACCGGATTCGGCCGCACCGGAAGCTGGTTCGCCTGCGACCGGTGGAACGTGGTTCCCGACATCATCACGTGCGCAAAGGGTCTCACCGCCGGCTACGTGCCGCTGGCCGCGGTCGCCGTGAGCGACCGGCTCTCCGGCTGGCTCCAGGACTCGGTCTTCCCCTACGGCCTGACCCACAGCGCCCATCCGGTCGGCTGCGCGGCGGCCGTGGCGGTGCTGGGCGTCTATCAGAAAGAACGGCTGATCGAACGCTCGAACCGGCTGGGCCCACTGATCGAAACGGAGCTGCGCAAGCTGGCCGAACGGCATCCGTCGATCGGCGATATCCGCGGCAGCGGTTGTTTCTGGGGCATCGAACTGGTCGTCGACCGCGAAACCAAGGAACCGCTGGTCCCGTACAACCCCGATGCCGCTGCCGCCGAACCGATGTCGAGGCTGACGGCCGCGGCCTTCCGCAAGGGCCTGTACCTGCTCACCCACTGGAACATCATCCTGATCTGCCCGCCGCTGATCATCGAGGAGGCGGAAATCCACGAGGGGATGGCCCTGCTCGACGAAACCCTGTCCATCGCCGACGAATACGTCCGCACCGAGGGATGACCGCATGACCGTCTCGATCTGTGCTCTGATCGCGCGCACGGCAGCCGAGCGGCCGCGGGAATGCGCCGTCACGGTGCGCGGCTTCACCGCCGGCGAGGAGATCACCTGGCACGACCTCGTGATCAAGTCACGCGAGCAAGCGGAAGCCTATCGGCGCAACGGTTTACGCCCGGGTGACCTGGCCGCGGTCGCCTTGCCGCCCGGAATCGGCCACGTCATCGCGACGCTCGCGCTGTGGGAGGTCGGCGCCGCCGTCCTCCCGGTGGACCACCGCTGGTCGGAGGACGTGAAATCCGGCATCGTCGAACGCTATTCCCGCGGCTGGGTGGTCGAGGGAAACGACCTGGCCCTGATCGCTGCACACGACATGAACGTCCCCACCGAACTACCGCCGGACGGAATCCCGAGATCGATTTCGCTGTCCGGCGGAACCACCGGTGTGGCCAAACTCATCATCCGGAACCGCCCCTGGGAGTACGCGGACTCCGGACCACTCAGCAGCAAGGAGAAGGAACGGGGAATGGCCTACGGCCAGACCCAGATCATCGGACTTCCGCTCTACCACGCGGGTTTCGGCGCGCTCTATCACGGTCTCGCGCTGGGCCACCGCATCGTCATCCCCGGCAACGCCTCACCCAAGTTGTTCCTCGATCTGCTCGAATCCGAACGGGTAGCGGTACTTCGGACCGTGCCCGCCCAGATGAGCACGCTCATCGAAGCGAGTCGCATGAACAGGCAGCCGTTCTCGTCGCTGCGGCTGGTCGTGCACACCGCGGCGCGATGTCCGGAATCGGTGAAACGCCGGTGGCTGGAACTGATCGAACCATCCAGGGTGTACGAGGAATACGGCAGCGTCGAACGGATCGGCGTGCTCAGCATCCGCGGCGACGAATGGCTGCGACATCCCGGATCCGTCGGCCGTCCGATCCATTGTTCGGTGCGAATCCTGGACGACTTCCTTCAGGAGGTCCCGGTCGGGCAGACCGGCGAGCTGTTCATGACCGACGACAACGCCACCCAGCCGGCCTACATCGGCTCCGGGCCGAAACTGGACGAAGTAGACGGGCATTTCAGCGTCGGCGACCTCGCCTCGATGGACGCCGAGGGCTACGTCACGCTGGTGAGCCGCAAGGACGACGCCATCAACGTCGGCGGCGTCAAGGTCTTCCCCCGCGACATCGAACGGGTCCTGGACCACCATCCCGCCGTCCGCGACGTCCGCGTTCGCGCCATGCCCGACCCCGCGCTGGGCGAGGTAGTGCATGCCGCGGTCAGCCTGAACAGCGGTGACCCGGAACAGATCTCCGCCGAGCTGTGGCGCAGCTGCCGCGAGCAACTGACCAGAGCTCAGACACCGCGAGCGATCGAGATCGTCGCCGACGTGCGCCGGACCGCCGCCGGCAAGCTGCGCCGAGCAGACTAGGAGAGCGATTGTGCAGGAACGTATCTGGGGCATCGTGGGGCAGGTATGCGGCGCGGGATATACCGAACCGGCCGCGAACTTCTACGAGCTGGGCGGCGACTCCCTGCTCGCCGGCGAGCTGATGTCCGCACTACGGAAGGAATTCGGCGTAGAGGTCCCGATGAACCTCTTGTTCGAGGCGCCCGACATGGGCACGTTCGTGAACGACGCGGTCCTGCTGGTCGATTCGCCGCGGGCCTAGCGCGGTGGTTCGTAGCGCCCGTCGACGGCGGTCCACCCGCCGTCGACGGTCAGCATCGTCCCGGTGACGAAGCTGGACGCGTCGGAGGCCAAAAACGCGACCGCCCCGGCGATTTCACTCGGCTGCGCCCACCGGCCGAGCGCACTCTTGTCCGCGTAGGCCTGCTGCCACTCCGGCACGTCGAAGATCGGATCGGTCAGCGGCGTGCGCACCACGCCCGGCGCGACCGCGTTCACCCGGACCCCGGCCGGACCGAACTCGGCGGCGGCCCCGCGAATCAGCTGGAGCAGACCGGCTTTGGTCGCCGCGTAGACGGCCTGCCCGGGCTCCACGGTGATCGCCCGGATCGATGACATCCCCACGATCGAACCGCTCCCGCGCGCGACCATTCCCCGGCCGAACGCGCGAAGCATATGGAAGGCGCCGCGCAGATTCAGGTCGACGACGGCGTCGAACTCGTCCACCGCGTAATCGAGCAGCCGCTTGCGCACATTGCGCCCGGTGGTGAACACGAGCACGTCGAGTTCCGGCAGCGCCGCGGCGGCCGCGTCGACGGCCACCGCGTCCCGCACATCCAACTGGATAGCGGCGGCCAGCGGTCCGGCCAGCTTCGCGGTCTCCTCGGCCGTGGCGAGATCGATGTCGGCACACGTCACTTCGGCGCCGAGCGCCCCGAGGGCCAGGGCCGATTCGCGGCCGATGCCGCTGCCCGCGCCGATCACGAGGATGCGTTTCCCGTCGAGCCGGAACAGGGCCTGGTAGTCGGGCGATGCGGGTTCCGCGGTCATGGGTTCGTCCTAACCTTGATGTAGTGGGTAGGGCAGCGTGATGGTCTTGACGGTGCTCATCTCCCGAATCGAGTAGGGGATGCCCTCGCGGCCGATCCCGCTGGACTTCACCCCGCCGAACGGGATGTGTGGTGAGTCGAAATGTGGTCCCGCATTGAGGTTTACGGCGCCGACCCGCAGCGCGGCGGCGATCTCGGTGAATTCGGCCACGTCCGCGGTGATCACCCCGGCCTGCAACCCGTATCGCGTGCTGTTCGCGACCCGGATCGCCGCCGCGGTGTCGGCCACCCGGATCACCGGGGCGACCGGACCGAACGTCTCCTCGACCACCAATTCGGCGTCGGCAGGCACGTTATCAAGGACGGCGGGGGTGATGAGCGGACCGCGCCGGTCCCCGCCGAGCAGGAGTTTCGCATTCGCGGCCACCGCGTCACCGATCCGCCGTTCGACGGTGATCGCCGCCTCCTCGCTGACCAGCGGCCCGACGTCGGTCGCCGGATCGAGGGGATCCCCGGCCTGTTTGTGCCGAGCCGCCTCGACCAGCCTGGCGACGAGGTCGTCGGCCGCCGCGCCGACGACGATGACCCGCTTGATCCCGCGACACGACTGTCCGGCGGTGGCGAAGGCACCCTGGCCCGCCAATTGCACCGCCAGCGCGAGATCGGCATCCGGCAGGACGATCAGCGGATCGTTCCCGCCCAGCTCCAACAGGATCTTCTTGCCCGCGGCCGCAACGGATACCGCCCGCCCCGTGTGCACGGAGCCGGTGAAGGTGACCATGTCGATGTCCGGATGCCCGGCCAGCGCCGGACCGAGCACGCCGGGCGCACCCGTTGTGACGACCAGGTTTTCGGCGGGCAGCCCTGCTTCCAGGAGGATTTCGGCGAAGGCGAGCGCCGTAAGTGGCGTCTTCTCCGAGGGTTTCAGCACGACCGCACAGCCGGCGGCCACACCGGGGGCCACCTTCACGACCACCTGATTGAGCGGCCGGTTGAACGGCGTAATCGCCGCGACGATCCCGATCGGCTCGAACTTGGTGAGCGCCAGCCGATCCTGACCCGGCACCGGAATGCTCTCCCCCCGCAACCGCTCGGTCTCGGTCGCCGCGACAATCAGGTTGGCCGCGGCTCGTTCTGTCTCCTTGCGGGTTTCGGCGATACACACGCCGGACTCCCGGGAGATCAGTTCGGCCAGCTCTCCGGACCGCGCACGGATCAGCCGGGCGGCCTGGCCGAGGATCGCCGCCCGCCGGTCCGGTCGCAGCGGTCGCCAAGCGGCTCGAACACCCTGTATCGCCTCGTCCAGCTGGGCGACGGTGTCGCGCGCGACCACACCGACGGTCTCTCCGTTCCACGGATTACACACGGTGAGTTCGTCGGACGAGGGTTGGACCGCGCCATCACGAAACATGATCGACTCCTGTCACGAAATCCCGGAACCGCCTTGCTACTTCGGCCGGTGAGACCGCGGGCCGGCCCAGCTCGGCGATCGAGCCCGGTCGAATCGTCAGATAGACGAACGTCGGCCCGGCCTCGACCTGCGCGACCTTGATGACCTCGGTGAATTCGGCCAGATCCGCGCAGTCGTACACCCGAGCGTATCCGCAGGCCCGCGCCACCGCCGGGAAGTCGACCTGTGCCGCGAGGCTCTGCTGCCCGCCGGTCGAATCGTGAACCCCGTTGTCCAGCAACACATGTATCAGGTTCGGCCCGCCATGGGCGCCGACGGCCGCCAACGTGCCGAGCCGCATGAGCGCCGCGCCGTCGCCATCGATCACGACCACAGATCGGCGGGTGTGCCGCGCGACGCCCAGGCCGACGGCGCTCGCCGACCCCATCGCACCGACCAGATAGAAGTGCTGTGGCCGATCGGCAATCGTGTAGAGCTCACGGCTGGCCTTGCCCGTGGTGGACACCACGGCAGCGGAATCGTCGAGCGATCCGACCAGTGCCTCCAGCGCCGCCGAACGCGTTGGCGCAACACGAGTTCTGGGGGAGCGAGTAACCGCCGGAATCACGGCGGCAGCAAGCGACGGCTCCTCGAGCTGCTGCGCGACCATCACCCCGTCGCGCAGAATGAACGCGAAAGGCTGCTGCTCCCGGTCCATTTCGGCCCAGCCACCGGCCAGGCACGCATCGACCTCGGCGGGCTCGTCGGGTATCACCGCATGACCGACCCGCATCAATTCCAGCAACCCGGGCATGATCGCCCCCATCAGCTCGTGCTGCGGTTCATCCGGACGACCCGGTTCCCCACGCCAACTGATGATCAGCGGCACCGGAATTCGCCCGGGATAGTTGAGCGAGGTCAGCGGATTGACCATATTGCCGAGCCCCGAGTTCTGCCCCATCACGCACGCCGTGGCGCCGGCCAGCCAGCAGCCCGCGGCGATCGCCACCGCCTCACCCTCGTGCGTCACCGGCAGATACCCGGCCGCCGAACCGGACGCCACCCGGTTGATGATCGGCGTCAGATACGAACACGGCACCCCGACCACGTCGAGGACCCCGCGCGCGATCAGCCCGCCGAGCAGATCGTCGGCGTCGATCACGAATCCACCCACTTTCGCGCCAGCTCGATGTAGTGCGCCTCGTCGACCTCGAGCTGCGGATAACCCATGAGCGCGAACACTTCCGCGAGCGAGGCGATGGTCGGCTCCACCGCGGCCGCGCCGTCGAGCAGCATCGCCCGGCACACCTGCCGCATCGCCGCGACCGAGGCCCGCATCGCCTGGTTGGCCCAGATCACCGCGGCGATGCCGAGTTCGGCGAAGGTTTCCCTGGGGACCGTGTGATAGGTCGTCGGCGCGATCACCAGCGGCAGCCGCGCCGCCCATTCCGCGGTGAACTCGGCGATCTCATCGATGGTCTGCTTGCGCGAGTGAATGAAGATGGCATCGGCGCCGGCCTGCCGATACGCCTCGGCCCGCCGCAGCGCCTCGGCCTGCCCGGCGCCGGCGATCAGCGCCTCGGTGCGGGCGACGAGCACGAACTCGGCGCCGACCTGGTCCCGGCAGGCCGCGATCTTGGTGCACATGTCGCCGATCGGCGCCAGCGGGTGACTGTCGCCGAAGTAGGAGTTCATCTTCGGAAAGACCTTGTCCTCCATGGATATCCCCGCCGCGCCGATCTGCTCGGCGCGGGCGGCGAAGCGCCGCGCGGTGTTGAAGTTGCCGTAGCCGGTGTCGCCGTCCACGAGGACCGGGACGCCGCCGTCGACCAGCCGGGCGGCGAGATCGAGCAGCTCGCCCCAGGACACCTCGTCGCTGTCCCGGGCGCCCAGGACGGTCGACATACACAGGCCGGACGCCCAGATGCCGGCGAACCCGGCCTCGGCCGCGATGCGCGCGCTCAGGCCGTCGTGTGCGCCCATCAGGTATGTCGGCTCGGGTTCGGCGAGCAGCCCGCGCAACCGCAGGCCGGCCGAAAACTCGGCTGGTGATCCCGTCTGAACAGGGAAGTTCTCTATCACGCGCACTGCCTCTCGGATCAGGTCACTCTGCCTGCGGCGGGCGGCGGCCCGCCGGCCAGGACACTGGCGACACCCTCGGCGACCCGGCGCCGGCAACTGCGTTCGGATTCGATCGAGAGGAACGCGCGGTGTGCGGAGACCACCACGTCCTCCCTGTTCAGCAGCTTGCGGGCAGTCGGGTCGTCGTTGGGGTCCTCGGGCGTGAACACGTCCGAGCCGAAACCGCCGAGCCGGCCCGCCTCGAGCGCTTCGAGCACGGCGGCCGGGTCGACCAGCCGACCTCTGGCGGTATTGACCAGCAGGGCGCCCGGCCGGACAGCGGCGAGGGCGGCGGCATCGATGAGCCGGTCGGTCTCGTCGGTCAGCGCCGCGTGGATCACCACCGCGTCCGCGGTGCCGAACAGTTCGGCCAAATCCGTTGCGGCGGTTACGCCGTACCCGGCCATGAGGTCGGCCGACACGTAGGGGTCGTAGGCGATGATCGTCTGGTAGAACGCCTGTAGCTTGCGCGCGGTCGCCCGGCCGATGCGGCCGAATCCGATGATGCCCGCGGTGCAGGCCGACACTCGTCGCGGGACTCCGCCCGCGTGGATGTTCCACTGGTTGGTCTTGACGAGGCGGTCCTGCGTGCAGACCTTGCGTTCCAGCGCGAGCAGCAGAGCCAAAGTGTGGGTGCTGACCTCGTCGACGCAGTAGTCGGGGACGTTGAACGAGACGATCCCGGTGCCGCCCAGCAGCGGTGCGTTCAAGTTGTCGATGCCGACACCGCTGCGGGCGATGACCCGGCAGGTCGGCTCGATCGCCTCGAGGAGTTCCTGGGTCACCTGACAGCGATAGATCACCAAGGCATCGGCGCCCCGCACATGGTCGTGAAAGTCCTTACCCCGCACCTTGTATCGACCGTCGAACAGGCCCAGGCTCAGGTCGATATCGGTGCCGAACACCGAGCGTTCGATATCGGCCAGAGCGAGATCCGGCTGCCCTTGGGCGTCGAATGCCCAGGCGGGATCGGTGTAGACGACGCGCAATCTTGTCTCCCGTTGTGACGCAAGGTGTTTCTCAAGAGTCGTAACCCCAGCCGCGACTGTCGCGGCGGCCGCGCCGCACAGTCGACACCGCGGCATAGGTATTGGTGAGCTCGTACAGGTCGAGGTAGCCGAGATGTCGTCCGGAGCCGAGCTTGATCAGTGCGCCGTCGCCGGACCATCGATGCGTCACGAACGGCGCGACCCAGGCCGACGCGTCGACCTCCAGCTCCGAATGTCTCTCCTGCCCAGCGGCATCGGTCCAGTGCAGGGTGGGCGAGCCGGCGGTCACCAGGTAATGGGATTCGGCCGGTTCGCAGAGGTTCGCGCCGTCCTGGCCGGCCACGAGCAGGAAGAGTCCGGTGAGATCGGGCAGGTGCGGGGCGGACGCCAGCGAGGTGACCCGGTAGCCCTGGAAGTCGCGGATTTCCTTGCGGCACTGCGCGATGTCCTTGAAGGTCTTGCCCACGGCGTCGTGCCGGGTCGCGGGGCGGAGCAGTAGCCGGTAGTCGAAGCCGAGTGTTGTTCCCAGGTCACGCAATTGGTCGAGCGCGCCCTCGTCGAGCGCCGCGATCAGGTCGCTTGCCCGGATACCCAGTGCTTCGGCGGCCGACTCGATGGTGTGCCCGCGGCGCGAAAGCAGCAGGGTGGCCACCTTCTGCGGCGTCAGGCTTTCGTCGAGCCAGCCGAGCATCGCGTGCGCGGCCGGATCGGACCAGTCGTTGACGTCTTCGATGAGCCCGGCGAGTGCGGACTGACCGGTGTAGGAAACGATTCGAGCCGAGGCGTCGGAGGCCAGCGAGTAGGTATGCGGGCAATAGGACGGTTCGACATAGGAGTCGCCGACGATCCAATTGTCCTCGTCCGGATTGGCGCTGATCACCTGCCACGTCGCTTCGCCGAGTTCCTCGCCCCACCGCCCGTGGATATCGCCGGGCCCGAGATTGATGGTGATGGCGGGTTCCAGGTGCCCATTGTTCAAGGCGGGCAATCGATCAGCGGGGCAGCGGATGTCGAGAATGACCGGCGCGACCGCGCCCTGCGGCGCCGCCATTGTGTAGTAGTTGTAGAAATGAATGCCGTCGCGCTGAATGGGGCGCCGGGTGTCGCGCAGTTCCTGGGCGGTGCGGAGCAGCACGGTCAGATCGGCGCGACCGCTTGCGACCAGCTGCTCCGGGGTGATCTGGAGTGCTCGGGCCAACGCGTCGGCGAGTTCGTCCGGCCACTCGTCGGTCACCGACAGCAGTTTCTCGAACTGCCCGTGGTCCAGGCCGACGGCTTCGGCCACCTGGCCGGTCGTCATTTTCCTGGTGTTCAGCCAGTGCATGAGCTTGTAATTGTCAACGCGCATAGTCTCTCTCCGCGGTCCCGGCCAATAGGCGCGTCAGGCCCTCTCCGTCGACGCGGCGGGGATTGTTTCCCGCGCGGTCGTAAGCGAGTGCCTCGGTGGCGATCCGAGTCGCGTCGTGGCGAATGTCGGGGGCCGGTGGCAATGCGGGCGATCGCACCAGCGCCTCGATATTCCGGGCCAGCTCGTCGATAGTTCCGACGCCAGCCGCCTGCACCACCTGATCGATCGCGCCGTGCACCCGAGCGGCGCCGCGCGGATCGGTGCAGTCGTCGCCGACGAGCGCGTTGTAGCGCAGCACCGATGCCAGCGTGAGCCCGCAGGCATGGCCGTGGCTCAGTCCGTAGCGCAAGGTCAGCGGGTACGAGATGGCATGGCACACAGTGGTTCCCGCGATCGCGATGGCGCGTCCGGCGAAGTGCCCGGCGAGCAGGGCGGCGTGCCGTTGCGCCGATCCCAAGCCGGTGTGCGGCTCGTCGAGCAGCTCGGCCAGCAGCGACCACGCGGCCGCGCCCAGCCATTCGGACCGCTCGTCGGCCCGGATCGACCACGCGCCCTCCAAGCCCTGCGCAAGGGTGTCCAGCAGGCAGCTGACGAGGTGGGCCTCGGGCAGGCCGATGAGCAGGTCGGGGTCGAGAATCGCCGTCACCGGCTGGAGCGCGGACCCGCGCAGGGAGAGTTTGCGGCCTTGATCGCGATGCCAGATCGTGGCGAACGGTGTCGCTTCCGCGCCGGTCCCCGGCGTTGTCGGCAGGGCGATGATCGGCGGTACGTCCTCGGTGCCCACCTCGTCTTCGCACATCCGCACCACCAACTGGGGAGTGGGATCGGCGCTGACCGACAGTGCCGCAGCGGCTTTGCCCGCATCCATGACGCTGCCGCCGCCGATCGTGACGACCACGTCGGCGCGATGTGCCCGCACCGCGTGCGCGAGCCGCGCCACGGATTCGGGTGTCGGCAAGCCGGATTGGGTCACGACGTGCAGCGGGAATGTCCGCAATGCCGCCAGCAGCGGTTCGGACCAACTGCGGAGTGCGAAGCCGGCGCCCGCGATCACGAGCACGCGGGGGACCCGCATCCGGGCCGCGGCGGCCACCACGTCGGCGGCGACCTCGGCGGCGCGCACGCCGACGATCGTGCGCGGCGAGTCGAGCAGCAGGGTGCTGACCCGGACCTGGGCGGCGTCCATCGACCACCTGCCTCCCACGAAAACGAGAACTACCGCAGGGCACCGTGATACGGACTCCGGCAACATCTCGGGCACCGCCGGCCGGTCGCCGTGGCGACCACGAACCGGGCAGTCCCGATGATGTCCCCCCGGTGTACGGACGCGGCTTTTTGCGTGAATACACGGTACCGTAGGGCGGTTGAATATCGGCGAATATCCGAGTTCGCCGTCCACCAGTTCCGTGGCATTGCCGGAACTTACGGCGCCGAAGGTGCGACAGATGACCGATGGCTACCGCGAGCAGGTTTCCCGAAACCAGTTGAGGTTCGCGACAATCGCGCAGGCGTACGCGGGCGGGCAGGCGCGCCGCCTGGACGTGGAACTGCTGGCCGAGATGATCCGTCCGCTGGCCTTCGAACGCGCCCTCGATGTCGCCACCGGGACCGCCGCCGCGGCCGCCGTCGCCGCGAAAGTGGGTGTGCGGGCGAAGATCGTCGGCATCGACTCCTCGGTGCAGATGCTCCAGCAGGCGCGCGCCAACGACGGGGTCAGCGGCGTGCAGCTGGTGGTCGGCCTGGTCGAGGAGCTGCCGTTCGCGGACGACACCTTCGATCTCGTCATGTGCACGCGCGCCCTGCACCACGTGCGACGACCCGACATCGTGGTGGCCGAGATGGCGCGGGTGGTCCGGCCGGGCGGGCACGTCATCATCGCGGACAACGTCACCGGCCTCTCCGGCGCCGCGCATGCCCGGTTCGAGGAGCTACAGCGCCTGCGCGACCCCGGGCACGCGTGCACGCTCACCGAGCGCCAGCTCATCGACCTGCTGCTGGACAACTCGCTCGACATCGTCGAAGGCCACCGGACCACCAGTTTCCGGCCGCTGGACGAGTGGCTCGACGACGGCGGCGCGGGCCCGGACGAGGCGGCCGAGATTCGGCGACAGTTGTTGGCGCTCGGGCAGATCGATGACAACGGCACCTTCGGTACGAGCGTCGCGACGGAGGCGGGCGAGGTCACCGGGCTGCGGCAGGCGATGTCGTGGATCAAGACACAACGGACCCGGATCTAGCCCGGAGATACCGGTCGCGCCGTAGCATGGACAAACCTGACTTCTGGGGGTCACACCGTGGACATCGCGTCGCTGGATGCCGGAATCGACGAGCAGGAACTCATCGAGTTCACACAGCAGCTCGTGCGGACCCATGCCTTGGGCGAGGAAGGCCGCGGCGAGCGTGCCGTAGCCGCCTTCCTGCTCGCCAAGATCGAGGAATGGGGTTGGCGCGCTGAGTTTTTCGATGCCGGCGGTCGTCCGAACATCGTGGTGACGTTGACCGGCGGCGGTGGCGCGGGCCCGACCCTGGCCTTCGAAGGTCATCTGGACGTGGTGACCGAAGGCGATCCCGGCCAGTGGACCGTAGACCCGTACGGCGGCGAGATCCGCGACGGAAAGCTCTACGGGCGCGGCTCCGCCGACATGAAATCCGGTGTCGCGGCGATGCTTTACGGCGCACGGGCGTTGCAGCTGTCCGGTCCGTTCCCGGGTCGGATCCGGCTGCTCCTGCTGTGCGACGAAGAGGGCATGATGACCGGCGCGAAAGCGGCGGTGGCCCAGGGTTTCGTCCGCGACGTCGACGGGGTGATCTGCTGCGAGCCGGAAGGCGATGAGGTGTGCCCGATTTCGAAGGGCGCGATCCGGGTACGGGTGGAGTTCACCGGCGTGATGAGTCACGGCGCGATGCCGTTTCAGGGCCGGAACACGTTGCCCGCCATGGCCAGGGTGGTGCTGGGGCTGGAGGCACTCGAACGCAAGCTGATCGCGGAGGTGGGCACTACGCCGGAGCTCGGCGCACCCTCCATCACGCCGACGGTGGTCCAGGCCGGAACCGCGGATCAGATGAACGTGATCTGCGGGACGAGCTCGCTCTACCTGGATGTGCGCACCGTCCCCGGGGTGGATCACGAGATGTTGCTCAAGCGGATCGGCGAGTGCATCGACACCGCCGCCCGCGAGGGCGAGATCGGCGTCACGATCACGGTGATCGATGATCGACCCTGGGTCGAAACCGGTTCGGACACAGCACTTGTCACGTCCTTGGTCGGCGCGCACGAGCTGGTCAACGGTGTCCGGCCGGTGCTCGGTGGCGTGCCGGGTACCACCGACGGCACCATCCTGACCCATTTCGGCAACGTCGCGAGCGTGGTGTACGGGCCGGGCGGCAAGTGGATCGCGCACATGGCCGACGAGTACGTGGAAGTGCGTGACCTCAAGCGATATGCGCTGACATATGCCGTTGCCGCACAACAGTTCCTGCATCAAGGCTCGCAATGAACCCGACGGAATCGATCGGGCGGCTGCCCTTGACGCCGGGGCAGCATCTGCTGGATTTCCTCGAATCGATCCGGCCCGGCGGGGCGGCGGAGGCGTTCAACATCTCCTTCCGGCTCACTGTCGACGGGCCACTGGACCGCAATCGCCTGTTCGACGCGATTGCCCGGACTGTCGAACGGCATGACGCGCTGCGCGTCGCCATCGTCCGCGGACGTGGCATGGACGAGCAGGTCATCGGGTCCGACATCGAACCGGACACGACGGTCGAGCAGGTCGCTGCGGGATCCTGGGATGCGCCGGAGATCGCGGCAAAACTGGTCGAGCACAACAACTCTCCGTTCGACCTCACCTGTCCGCCGCTGGTCCGCGTGCTGCTGCTCGAGCGGGCGCCGGATCGGCGGCTACTCCAGGTGACGGTGCACCACAGCGTCGCCGACGCATGGTCCCTGGAAGTGCTGAAACGCGATATCGGGCGGTTCTATCGGGCCGCCGCCGGACTGGAAACCGAACCGGAACCACCCGCGGTGCGTTACGGCCGGCTGGTGCTGGACGAACTGGCCGCGCTGGAGTCACCGGAGGCGGACGCGGCCCGCGCGTTCTGGCCGGAATACCTCGGCTCCCTGGAGATTCTGCAGATCGCCGCGAAGGCGTCGCCGGACGACCGGGCGATCACCTGCCGCGGCGACCGTCGATGGGAGTCCGCGGAATTCACCGCGGTGCGCGCCCTGGCCGGAAAGCTGCGCGCGACACCGTTCATGGTGATCGCCGCCGCGTACGGCTTCATCCTCGGACAGCTCAGCGGCTCGGCCGCATACCTCATGCCGACCTTCAGTCACGGCCGGAAGGATCCGCGATTCCACGAGTCGGTGGCCATGCTCTTCAATCCGTTCATGGTCGCGTTCCGCTGGACGCCGGAGCTGTCCTTCGCCGATCTTGTCGCGTCGTTCAAGCAGAACTGCTTGCAGGCCTACCGATTTCAGTGGTATCCCTTCATCGAGGTGCTGGAGGACTGCCCGGACCTGTCCGTCGCCCTGATCGACCCGCACAGCGCCCTGTTCCCGGTGCAGATGCTGAATGTGCCGAAGGCCTCGGTGGGGGAGTCGCTGTTCGGACCCGATTGCGTCGCCGCGGATTACGCGCTGCGCGCGACCTCGGTGGGCAACGTGCTGCCGATCGACGGCATGCTCACGATCAAGGGAACCCAGGAGGCGATGGCCATGACTTTCAATGCGGCACAGCGCTTATGGAACGACGAACTGGCCGCCGCCATGTGCGCGAGCGTGGTCGACCTGTGCGTCGAGGCCGCGCAGGATCCCGGCGTCGCCCTGCGCCGGCTGGCCGGCACCATCGACCGCCGCTTCGACCGCGACATGTGGAGCATCTGATGGGGCATTCGAGAGTGGCCGTGGTGGACGGCGCGAACGGCTACGTGGCCAGTAATACGATCTGCGCGCTGCTCGAGCGCGGCATTCGGGTGAAGGCGCTGGCCAGAGGAGCGCGGACCCGCGTTCCCGAGGCGCTCGAATCGGCGACGATCATCGACGGGGAGACGCCGCCCGACATCACCGAACTCGAGACCTACGACTGCGAACTCACTCAGGAATACCTGGGCATCAACGACTTCGAAGCCGCCACCATCTTCTCCGAGCCCTGCGATTTCTGGCATTTCGCCGCCGCGGTCGACCTCTCGCCCAATCGCCCGGCGCTCCTTCAGGATGTGAACACCCGGGGAACCGAGCGGGCGCTGCGACTGTTCGTCAAACACTCCCGGCCGGGCTCGAGGTTCTTCCTGATCAGCACCGCCTACGTCGGCGGGGTATCGGACACGCCCAGCGCGGAGACCTGGCTGCCGCCCACGGACGCCACGCAGTACCGCACCGTCTACGAGGCGACCAAATGCGGCGGCGAGCTGGTCTTCCGCGATTTCCTCCGGGAGCACAACATCGACGGTGCGGTGTTCCGCCTCGGCCAGGTGGTCGGTTCGTCCAAAACCGCCCACACCACTTCGGATTTCGGCATCTACAACTTCATGTCGAACATGAAACGAGTCGCCCGCCGATTCCCCGGCGGTGACGCGGCCGTGCAGGTGACCGACGGGGCGACGCTCAACCTCGTGCCCATCGACACGACGGTGGAGTGGTTGCTGGGACTTGCCGAGGCCGACCAGCTGCCGCGGATCGTCAACCTGACCGACCGCATCGGCGTTCCGGCGGACGAGACGGTCCGCATGATCGGCGCCGGCCTCGGCATGACCCTGCGTCCCGTCACCCCGGAAGAATGGGACGACGGCTCCCTCACCGCACTGGACCGCGCCGTCGCCACCCGCATGGCCTACACCGGCAAGTACCTGCTGGAACGGATCGAGTTCGATCGCAGCAACCTCGAATCGGTGCTCACCGTCCCGGATGAGGCCTGCGATCTTGGCCTGCTCGAACGCCTGATCGCCTGGTACCTGAAGTAGCTGCCCCTTGCCAGACGGTAGTGATCTGGATCACAATTCGGTGACGGTTGTGTCGATTCTACCTGAAACCTTTCCAAATGCTTTGCGAAGTCTTTACTATTAGCCAGACCTTCGAGTCAACCGGGTCGCCGCTCTCGAGCGGTTGAGCTACGCCCGCCGCTCGCTTTCGATGCCAGTACATGTTCCACCGATGAACCGGGACGGTCCACGTCCGCCCGGCGAAGGAGAAATATGTCCACCGACACCGATTCCGCACCACGGACGTCGCTGCGCCACTTTGCTTTACCCGAACGCCTGGCCGCTGTCGGCCGCCACGATCTGCCCGCCTCGATCGTGGTTTTCCTGGTCGCGCTCCCGCTGTCCCTCGGCGTCGCGGTCGCCTCCGGCGCGCCCGTCGCCGCCGGTCTGATCGCCGCGGTGGCCGGCGGCGTGGTCGCGGGGCTGGTCGGCGGGTCGGCGGTGCAGGTGACCGGGCCGACCGCGAGCCTCACCGTGGTCGTCGCCGCGAGCGTGCACCAATTCGGCTGGGCCGCGACGTGTTTCATCACCGTCTGCGCCGGTGCCGTACAGATCCTGTTCGGCTTGAGCCGGATCGCGCGCGGCGCGCTCGCGATCGCGCCCGTGGTGGTGCACGGCCTGCTGGCCGGGATCGGCGTGATCATCGCGCTGCAACAGGTGCATGTGCTGCTCGGTGGCACGTCGCAGAGCTCCTCGTTCGACAGCCTGGTCCAGTTGCCGCGTCAGCTGATGTCGGTGCATCGCGGCGACCTGGTGATCGGTCTCGTGGTGATCGTCATCCTGATTGCCTGGAAGTTCCTGCCGCGCCAGGTCCGCGCGGTGCCGGGACCGCTGGTCGCGGTGGTGATCGCGACGGTGCTGTCGCTGGCGCTGCCCACCCATGTCGAGCGGCTGGTGCTGAACGGCTCGCCGCTCGACTCGATCGGACTGCCCTCGATTCCGGCCGGCGGCTGGACCGCGATCGTGATCACCGTGGTGACCATCGCGCTGATCGGCAGCGTGGAGACCCTGCTCTCGGCGGTCGCCGTGGACAAGCTGCGCCCGGGAACCTCGACCGACCTCGATCGCGAACTGATCGGCCAGGGCTCGGCCAACATGGTCTCCGGTCTGCTCGGCGGCCTGCCGGTGGCAGCGGTGATCGTGCGCAGTATCACCAACGCGCAGGCGGGTGCGCGGTCCAAGGCGTCGACCATCATGCACGGTATCTGGGTGCTGCTGTTCGCGGTCGCGCTGGCCGGGCTGGTGCAGCAGATCCCGAAGGCGGCGCTGGCCGGGCTGCTCATCCTGATCGGGGTGCAGCTGGTGAAGCTGGCGCACATCCGGCTCGCGCGGCGCACCGGTGATCTGTACGTCTACGTCGCGACGGTGCTGAGCGTGGTGTTCCTGAACCTGTTGGTGGGCATGGTGATCGGGCTCGCGCTGTCGTTCGCGCTGCTGCTGTGGCGGGTGGTCCGGGTGACGATCACCGCCGAGCCGGTGGCGAGCGCGCGGCGCTGGGTGGTGTCCATCGACGGCACCTGCACGTTCCTCGCGCTGCCCAGGCTGTCCGCGGAACTGGCGAAAGTTCCGGCGGGAGTGGCGGTCACGATGGAGATGACGGTCGACTTCCTCGATCACGCGTCCTACGAGCGGATCACCGAATGGGCGGCGCACCACGAATCCGAAGGCGGCACCGTCGAATTCGTGGAGATCGGCAGCGCGCGGATGGCCCGCGCGCTGGCGGGCCCGCCGGAGCGGGGACACTCCAGGCAGGTCCTGGACCAGGCGATCAGCCCGTGGCGGCGCACCGGCATCCGGGAGGACCCGATCGCGGCGGGCATCGCGGCCTACCACCGCAGCCACGCGCACCTGATGCGCCCGCACCTGGACGGGCTGCGGCACCGGCCCGACGCCGACTCGTTCTTCCTGACCTGCGCCGACGCCCGGATCGTGCCGAACGTCATCACCAACAGCGGGCCCGGCGACCTGTTCACCGTCCGCAACGTGGGCAATCTGGTCCCCACCGCGGGCAGCGACGTGTCGGTCGAGGCCGCGCTGATCTACGCGCTGGAGAAGCTGGACGTGCGCGCGGTCGTGGTGTGCGGCCACTCCGGCTGCGGCGCGATGGAGGCGCTGTACCGCGAGGTGCAGACCGGGCCCGGACTGGGCGACTGGCTAGCGCACGCGCGGCCCAGCCTCGACCGGTTCCGTCTCGGGCACCCGGTCGCCGAGGCCGCCGCGCTGGCCGGCTTCGGCGAGGTGGACCAGCTGGGCATGGTGAACGTGGCGCTGCAATTGGAGACCCTGCACGCGCACCCGGCGGTGCGGCAGGGCGTCGAGGAGCGGGGCGTCGCGGTGTCCGGGCTGTTCTTCGACATCGCCACGGCCAGGGTGATCGAGGTGACCGTGGACGGCATCGCAGAGTTCGACGACGAGGGCCGCCGTGTCGCCGCAGAGCCGGTTTAACCGCCGCGACGGTCCCGGCGCCGCGTCGGCGCCTCGACAGGCAGGCCTGACCTCGTGTTAACGCGCAGTTAGCACGATTCTCAGGCTTTGCTTAGTCTTTACTAATAGCCTTGCTGAGGTTTACAACTCGACCCACTGGTGCGTCGAGTACTGCTTCACCGCGAGATGCCGGTTCGCGGTCGTGTGCCCTGCTGGACATGTTGATCGTCAACCGACCTCGGCCGTTGTGCCGAGTTCGGCGAAGGAGATAGTCATGGTCATCGAGAACGATTTGGCCCCCCCGATTACACCGCCTGGTTCGGCGGACAAGGGTCCTGGTCCCGGATCCCTGTCCGATCGTCTGCAATCCGTCCTCCGCCACGATGTGCCCGCTTCCATCGTGGTCTTCCTGGTCGCGCTGCCGCTGTCCCTCGGCATCGCCCTCGCCTCCGGCGCGCCCGTCGCCGCCGGTCTCATCGCCGCCGTGATCGGTGGCATCGTCGCCGGCCTGCTTGGCGGCTCCGTTCTTCAGGTGAGCGGCCCGGCGGCCGGGCTCACCGTGGTCGTCGCCGAGTCGATCAACCAATTCGGTTGGAAAGTAACCTGTTTCATCGCCGTCGCGGCCGGTGTGCTGCAAATCCTGTTCGGGCTGAGCCGGATTGCCCGCGCCGCGCTGGCGGTCGCGCCGGTCGTGGTGCACGCGATGCTGGCCGGCATCGGCATCACCATTGCGCTGCAACAGATTCACGTGCTGCTGGGCGGTTCGTCGCACAGTTCGGCGTGGAAGAACCTCACCCAGCTACCTCAGCAGCTGATGTCGCTGCACGGCGGCGACGCGTTCCTCGGCGCGGTGGTGATCGCCATCATGCTCGGCTGGAAGTATGTGCCAGCCAAGGTGCGGGCCGTCCCCGGCCCGCTGGTCGCGGTGTTCGTGGCGACGATACTCGCCATGGTGTTGCCCACCGGTGCCGAGCGAATCGTGTTGAACGGCTCGCTGTTCGACGCGATCGGCCTGCCGGAGCTGCCGCGCGGCGACTGGTCGGCGGTGGTCATCATGATCATCACCATCGCGTTGATCGCCAGCGTGGAGAGCCTGCTGTCCGCGGTGGCCGTGGACAAGATGCACTCGGGTAAGCGCACCAATTTCGACCGTGAGCTGATCGGTCAAGGCTCGGCAAACGTGCTGTCCGGCCTGCTGGGTGGCCTGCCGGTCACCGGCGTGATCGTGCGCAGCGCGACCAACGTGCAGGCGGGCGCGCGCAGCCGCGCGTCGGCGGTGCTGCACGGCGTCTGGATCCTGGTGTTCTCGGTGGCGTTGGCCGGTGTGGTGCAACAGATTCCGAAGGCGGCGCTGGCCGGTCTGCTGATCGTGATCGGCATCCAGCTGGTCAAGCTGGCGCACATCCGGATGGCCCGGCGCACCGGCGATCTGCTGGTCTACGCGGTCACCGTGGCGGCGGTGGTGTTCCTGAACCTGCTGGAGGGCGTGCTGATCGGCCTCGCGCTGGCCTTCGCGCTGCTGCTGTGGCGGGTGGTGCGAGTCGCGATCAGCGCCAGGCAGATTCCGGGTTCGCAGCGCTGGATGATCACCATCGACGGCTCCTGCACGTTCCTCGCGCTGCCGAAGCTGTCCGCGGAATTCGCGAAGGTGCCTGCCGACGCCGACGTCACCGTCGAGATGACCGTCGACTTCCTCGATCACGCCGCCTTCGAGGCGATCGAGGAGTGGGTGCGGCAGCAGGAAAACGGCGGCGGCAGCGTCGATTTCGTGGAGATCGGCAGTGCGCGGATGGCCTACGCGACGGCTGGCCCGCCTTCGCGCAGCTTCGGGCGCGCGGTGTGGACCGACATCCTCGGCCCGTGGCGGCGCGACGAACACGCCGACCCGATCGCGGCCGGCGTGGCCGCTTACCACCGCAGCCACGCGCACGTCGTCCGGCCGCACCTGGACGAGCTGCGGGACAGCCAGGATCCGGATTCGTTCTTCCTCACCTGCGCGGACTCGCGGATCGTGCCGAACATGATCACCAACAGCGGGCCGGGTGACCTGTTCACCGTGCGCAATGTGGGCAATCTGGTTCCGGCCGTTGGTGATCCGTCGGTGGATGCCGCGCTGGTCTTCGCCCTCGAGGAGCTGAACGTCCGGTCCATCGTGGTCTGCGGCCACTCCTCGTGCGGCGCCATGAAGGCGTTGCACTCCGGCGCCCAGGCCGGTCCGGAAATCGACAAGTGGCTCGCGCACGCGCATCCGAGCCTGGACCGGGTCCGGCACGGACACCCGGTGGCCATCGCGGCCGCCCGGGCGGGCTTCGGCGAGGTCGACCAGCTGAGCATGGTGAACGTGGCCGTGCAGCTGGAAAACCTGCAACGGCACCCCGCAGTCCGGGCGGCGGTCGCCGAGCGCGGCGTGACGGTGTCGGGCCTGTTCTTCGACATCGCCAGCGCGCGGGTCATCGAGGTCACCGAGCACGGACTGGCGCACATCGAGGACGAGGCGGGGCATCGGGTCACGCCCGAACTCGTCTGAGCGCTGACCGCCGAGCCCGCCCGAACTGTCCGGTTCGGGCGGGCTCGGCTGCTGCGACCTGGGCCGGACCGGTCGGTCTCGTACGCTGGAACAGGTGACGTCTGACCTGGAGACAAGATCGACGCGGACGGGTTGGCGCGCCTTCCGGGCCCGCATTGCCGCGCGCCCTACGCTGAACTTCGCCTATCGGGCCGGGGTCGCGTTGGTCGGCACCGCGGTGCTCGTCGTCGGAATCGTCACGATTCCCTACCCCGGACCCGGCTGGGCGATCGTGTTCGCCGGACTGGGCGTCCTGGCCACCGAATTCGCCTGGGCACAACGGGCACTCGGCTGGCTGCGGGACAAGTACCGGCAGGGTATGGCGTGGTATTCCGCACGGGGTGCCGCCATGCGCGTGTTCGCGGCGGGCGCTACCTTTGCGCTGGTTGTCGCGACACTATGGATATTGGGCACGTTCGGGATGGTCGGCAGCTGGATCGGAGTCGAGTGGCAATGGTTACGCAGTCCCCTGAAGTGGTGAACACGGTTCCCGGGCGAACGTTGACGCAGCCGGACTGGCTGGCGGCGCGGATCGCCGAGATGGGTCATTCGTGGGGGACCACGTCACCGCGTATCGCGGGCACGCTGTGGTGGTGCATGGTCGCCTCCGCGCTGGTCGAGCAGATCGCGCGCGCGTACGCCCGGGACGAGCGGGCGGTCGAGCCGGTACTCGACCACTTCGACTGCGAGGTCCGCCCGGACGGCGGCGTGGAGCGCATCCACGTGCTGGCCGAGCCCGACGAAGCCGTCGAGCCGGGCGCGGCGTTGCGGGAAACCCTTGCGGCCGTGATCGGTCCGGTCGCGGAGGTCTCCGGCGCGGGCGTGCCGTCGCTGTGGGCGATCGTCGCCGACGCGGTCGGCAACCGCGCCCTCGACGCCGGCTCCCCAGACGCGGGCGCCCGACTGGCGACCGAGATCGGCGGCAAACTCCCCACCCCCCGTTTCGTCGAGATCGGCGGCCGCACCTTCGTCAAACGCATCTCCTGCTGCCTCGTCTACGAGGTCCCCAACTGCGAAATGTGCACCAGCTGCCCGAAACGCCCATCCGCCGAACGCGAGGCAATGCTGGAAAAACTGGCTGCGGACACCTGACCGACGACCGTAGATTCATCAGGCGACCACCGTTTTCGCATGAACTGACCACTGATTTCGCAAGCACATGGGTAACTCACCGGGTACAGGCTGACTTATCCACCACCCCACAGCCGGTCGCCAACGTCACTCCGCACGCACCTGAATCGGGCCTGAATACCCGGAGAGGCGGGCGAGCGTGCGCGTGGGGGTGGGCATGCCGATAGCATGGTCGCGCCGGGGCAGCCGCTGTCCTGGGCATGATCCGCGGGGATGTCCCCGCACCCGAGAAACTCCAAGGAGAGCACCGCCGTGACCACCTCAGCCCGCAATGCCCCTGCCGCCCTCGTCCGGGTGCCGGCCGGGACGACGGCGGGCGCCGCGGTGCGCGAGGCCGGGCTGCCGACCAAGGGCCCGGACACCATCGTCGTCGTGCGCGACGCCGAGGGGCTCAAGGACCTGTCCTGGACCCCGGACACCGACGTCGAGGTGGAGGCGGTCGCCGCCGACACCGAGGACGGCCGCAGCGTCATCCGGCACTCCGCCGCGCACGTGCTGGCCCAGGCGGTGCAGCAGGAGTTCCCGGAGGCCAAGCTCGGCATCGGCCCGCCGATCAAGGACGGCTTCTACTACGACTTCCAGGTCGACAAGCCGTTCACCCCGGAGGATCTGGCCAAGCTGGAATCCCGGATGAAGAAGATCGTCAAAGGCGCGCAGCGCTTTTCGCGGCGCGTGGTCGAGGTCGAGGAGGCCCGGGTCGAGCTGGCCAAGGAGCTGTTCAAGCTGGAGCTGATCGGCGACAAGTCCGGCATCGACGATCCGGAGGTCATGGAGGTCGGCGGCAAAGAGCTGACCATCTACGACAACCTGGACCCGCGCACCGGCGACCGGCTCTGGGGCGATCTGTGTCGCGGCCCGCACATCCCGACCACCAAGTTCATTCCCGCGTTCAAGCTGACCCGCAGCTCCGCCGCCTACTGGCGCGGCGATCAGAACCGCGAGGACCTGCAGCGCATCTACGGCACCGCCTGGGAGTCGCAGGAGGCGCTCGACGAGTACCTGCACCTGCTGGCCGAGGCCGAACGCCGCGATCACCGCAAGCTCGGCCTGGAGCTGGACCTGTTCAGCTTCCCCGACGAGCTCGGCTCCGGCCTGCCGGTGTTCCACCCCAAGGGCGGCATCATCCGCAAGGAGATGGAGGAGTACTCGCGGCGCAGGCATGTGGCCGCGGGCTACGAGTTCGTCAACACCCCGCACATCACCAAGGGGCACCTGTTCGAGGTCTCCGGCCACCTGGACTGGTACCAGGACGGCATGTTCCCGGCGATGCACCTCGACGCCGAGCTGAACGAGGACGGCACCGTCCGCAAGCCCGGCCAGGACTACTACGTCAAGCCGATGAACTGCCCGATGCACAACCTGATCTTCCGGGCGCGCGGGCGGTCCTACCGGGAACTGCCGTTGCGCCTGTTCGAGTTCGGCTCGGTGTACCGCTACGAGAAGTCCGGCGTGGTGCACGGCCTGACCCGGGTGCGCGGCATGACCCAGGACGACGCGCACATCTACTGCACCAAAGAGCAGATGCACGCCGAGCTCACCAGCACCCTGCAATTCGTGCTGGCGCTGCTGAAGGACTACGGCCTCGACGACTTCTACCTGGAGCTGTCGACCAAGGACCCGGTCAAGTTCGTCGGCTCGGACGAGCTGTGGGAAGAGGCGACCGAGACCCTGTCCAAGGTGGCCTCGGCCTCCGGCCTCGAGCTGGTGCCGGATCCGGGCGGCGCGGCGTTCTACGGGCCGAAGATCTCCGTGCAGGTCAAGGACGCGCTCGGGCGCACCTGGCAGATGTCGACCATCCAGCTGGACTTCAACCTGCCGGAACGGTTCAACCTCGAATACACCGCCTCCGACGGCACCAAGCAGCGGCCGGTGATGATCCACCGCGCGCTGTTCGGCTCCATCGAACGCTTCTTCGGCGTGCTCACCGAGCACTACGCCGGCGCCTTCCCGGCCTGGCTCGCGCCGGTCCAAGCGGTCGGCATCCCGGTCGCGGAAGCCTTTGCGCCGCACTTGGATCGGGTGATCGAGCTGCTGCACGACGCGGGCGTGCGGGCGCAGGTCGACCGCAGCGACGACCGGATGCAGAAGAAGATCTTCAACAACACCGCGCAGAAGGTGCCGTTCATGCTGCTGGCCGGCGAGCGGGACGTGAACGCCGGCGCGGTGAGCTTCCGGTTCCGCGACGGCACCCAGGTGAACGGGGTGCCGGTCGCCGACGCGGTCGCCACCATCGTGGCATGGATCGCGAATCGGGAGAACGCTTCGCCGACCGCGGAGGGCTTCGAGATCAAGGGTGCGCAATGAGTGATCGCACGGCGGCGGACGGCCTCTCCGAGCTGAATGACGCCGATCAGGGCAGCATCGTCGATCGCGGCGCGGGCGAACCCGATCGGCTGCAACGGCTGTGGACGCCGTACCGGATGTCCTACATCGCGGAGGCGGCCTCGACCGACCCCGCCTCGACCGGGCATCCGTTCACCGACATCCCGAAGATGTCCGACGAGGACGGCCTGGTCATCGCGCGCGGTGAGCTGGTGTACGCGGTGCTGAACCTGTACCCGTACAACCCCGGCCACATGATGGTGGTGCCCTACCGCAAGGTGGCCAACCTCGAGGACCTCACGCCTGCCGAGGGCGCCGAGCTGATGGCGTTCACCCAGCAGGCGATCCGGGTGATGAAGCAGGTGTCGCGGCCGCACGGCTTCAACGTCGGCCTGAATCTCGGTGGCGTGGCCGGTGGTTCGCTCGCCGACCACCTGCACCAGCACATCGTCCCGCGCTGGGGCGGCGACGCGAACTTCATCACCGTGGTCGGCGGCGCGAAGGTCATGCCACAGCTGCTACGCGAGACGAGGGCGCTGCTGTCGGCAGCCTGGAAGGAAGTCGACTAGAGGTGCTGAGCTTCTTCGGCCGCGATACGTTTGCCAAAGCGACTGCGCCGCTGGGCAAAGCGCTGGTGAGCACCGGGCTCACGCCGGATGCGGTGACGGTCATCGGCACCACCGCGTCGATCGCCGCCGCGGTCACCCTGTTCCCGACCGGACATCTGTTCTGGGGGACCATGGTGATCTGGTTGTTCGTCATGTTCGACATGCTCGACGGCGCGATGGCCCGGGCGCGCGGCGGCGGCACGAGGTACGGCGCGGTGCTCGACGCCACCTGCGACCGGATGGCCGACGGGGCGATCTTCGGCGGATTGGCCTGGTGGGCGGTCTATCACGAGCAGCACAAGCCGTTGTTCGCCGCGACGCTGGTGGTGCTGGTGACCTCGCAGGTGATCTCGTACGCGAAGGCGCGGGCCGAGGCGAGCGGGTTGTCCGCCGACGGCGGGATCATCGAGCGGCCGGATCGGCTGATCATCGTGCTGGTCGGGGCCGGGTTCACCGGCATCGGCGGGTACTGGGGCCTGGACTGGCTCACCTACGCGGTGCATGTCGCGATGTGGATACTCGCGGTGCTCAGCATCGTCACGGTGTTCCAGCGGATCCTCGCGGTGCGCAGCTCGCCGGGCGCGCGCGACGTGATCCCGCTGGCCAAGCCGACCGCGCCGGAAAACCCTACGGCCGGAACGGCGAACGCGACGTGAGACCGCCATATCGTGGTGGTGTGGTGCGGGAAACGGGGCAATGGTCATGAGTATCGGGGAACGGTTGAGCGACGCCGGTTACGCGGCGGGCTGGCGGCTGGTGCGGGCGCTGCCCGAGCCGACGGCGCGGCGGCTGTTCGATGCCGGCGCCGATCGGGTCGCGGGCAAGGCGAACCGGGCGTTCCGGGCCGGTGGTGAGCCGAATCAGCTGCGGCGCAATCTCGCTCGGGTAATCGGCGGCACGCCCGCGGACGTGCCGGACGAGTTGATCCAGGCCAGTGTCCGGTCCTACGCGCGGTACTGGCGCGAGGCGTTCCGGCTGCCGTCGATGGATCACCGGGCGATCGGTGAGCTTGTCCTGGAAGGGAAGTCGCATCTGGAGGCGGCGCTGGCGGCCGGCCGCGGCGCCATCCTGGTGCTGCCGCACTCGGGGAACTGGGACATGGCCGGGGTGTGGCTGGTGCAGAACCACGGCACCTTCGCGACCGTCGCGGAGCGGTTGAAGCCGGAATCGCTGTACAAGCGGTTCCTCGCCTATCGGGAAAGCCTCGGCTTCGAAGTCGTGCCGCTGACCGGTGGCGATCAGCCGCCGTTCGTGCAGCTGGCGAAGCGGTTGCGGGAGAACAAGGCGATCTGCCTGATGGGGGAGCGCGACCTGACCGGCCGGGGGGTGCCGGTCACCTTCTTCGGTGAGCGCACCTGGCTGCCCGCCGGTGCGGCCAAGCTGGCCATCGAGACCGGCGCGCCGCTGCTGCCCGTGCACACCTGGTTCACCGGCGCCGGCTCCGAGGGCTGGGGGATGAAAGTCGAACCGCCCATTGATGTTTCGAACGGGGTCGCGGTGGCCACGCAGGAACTGGCGGACCGGTTCGCGGCGAATATCGCTGCGCACCCGGCGGATTGGCACATGCTGCAACCGATGTGGGAAAGCGACCTGTCCGCGGAGCGGCTGGCCCGGATCGCGGCCGCGCAGCCACATCTGGACAGGGCCGGCACGGATCCGGTTGATACGCCGGCTCATTCGGACGGGGCCCCATGAAGATCGGCATGGTCTGCCCGTACTCGTTCGACGTCCCCGGCGGGGTGCAAGCGCATGTGGTCGAGCTGGCGCGGGTTTTCATCGAACGCGGGCACCGGGTGAGCGTGCTCGCGCCCGCGTCGGAGGAAACGCAGCTGCCCGATTTCGTGGTGTCGGCCGGGCGCGCGGTCGCGATTCCGTACAACGGATCGGTCGCGCGACTGTCCTTCGGGCCCATGGCCTACACCAGGATTCGCCGGTGGATCGACGGCAACGATTTCGACGTGCTGCACATCCACGAGCCGAACGCGCCGAGCCTGTCGATGCTCGCGCTGAAGATCGCCGAGGGGCCGATCGTCGCCACCTTTCACACCTCGACCACGAAGTCGTTGATCCTCAGCACCTTTCAGGGCGTGCTGCGGCCGTATCACGAGAAGATCAGCGGCCGGATCGCCGTCTCTGAGCTGGCGCGGCGCTGGCAGGTGGAGGCGCTCGGGTCCGACGCGGTGGAGATTCCCAACGGGGTCGACGTGCCCGCGTTCGCGCGGGCGCCGATGCTGCCCGGCTATCCGCGGGCGGGCAAGACCGTGCTGTTCCTCGGCCGCTACGACGAGCCGCGCAAGGGAATGGACGTGCTGCTCGGCGCGCTGCCCGAGCTGGTGCGCAAGCACCAGGATCTGGAGATCCTCATCGTCGGGCGTGGGGACGAGGAGCGGCTGCACCGCGAGGCCGGGCCGCTGGCGGGGCACCTGCGCTTCCTCGGCCAGGTGTCGGACGCGGAGAAGGCCTCGGCGATGCGCAGCGCGGACGTGTACGTCGCGCCCAATCTCGGCGGCGAGAGCTTCGGCATCATCCTGATCGAGGCGATGGCGGCCGGAACCGCCGTGGTGGCAAGCGAATTGGACGCCTTTCGGCGGGTGCTGCGCGACGGCACGGCGGGTGCGCTGGTGCCGGTGGGTGATTCGGCGGCGCTGGCGCGGGCCATCGACGAGGTGCTCACCGACGACAGTCTCCGGGCGGCGCTGGTGGAGACCGCGACCCAGGTGGTCGGCGAGTATGACTGGCCGGTGGTGGCCGAGCAGATCCTGCGGGTGTACGAGACGGTGACCGTCGGCGACACCAGGGTGCGGGCCGCCGGATGATCACCTTCTCCGCCACAACGGTTCTCGTTCTCGCGCTGATCGCGGCGGTCGTCGTCGCGATCGGCATCTGGGCTTATTCGACCGCCAACCGGCTCGACCGGCTGCATGTGCGCTCCGACCAGTCCTGGCAGGCGCTGGACGCGGCGCTGGCCCGTCGTGCGGTGGTCGCCCGTTCGGTCGCGATGGCGATCGCCGATCCGGTGGCCGATCCGGCGCTGGCCGATCAGGGCAAAGTGCTTGCGCTGCTGGCCGATCGGGCCGAGCGCGTCGCCAGAGCCGATCGGGAGACCGTGGAAAACCAGCTCTCCGGGGCGCTGTCGACGATCGATATCGAAAAGTTGCGCCCGCAGATGGTGGCCGAGCTGGCCGACGCGGAGGCGCGGGTGCTCATCGCGCGCCGCTTCCACAACGACGCAGTGCGCGACACCCTCGCGCTGCGCACCCGGCGGTCGGTGCGCATCCTGCACCTCGGCGGCACCGCGCCGCTGCCCACCTACTTCGAGATCACCGAGCGGGCCAATCCGGCCGCGTCCACCGGGCTCACCGTCGACACCACCCGCACCACCGCGCGCATCGTGCTGTTCGACGAGCAGGACCGCACGCTGCTGATGCGGGGCAACGACCCGAAGACGCCGGACATCTCGTTCTGGTTCACCGTCGGCGGTGGCGTGGATCCGGGGGAGTCGCTGCGTGACGCCGCCGTTCGCGAGCTGTACGAGGAGACCGGGCACAAGGCCGACCCGGACAGCCTGCGCGGCCCGATCTGGCGTCGCGTCGCGGTGTTCCCGTTCGACGGCGACCTGATCCGCTCCGAAGAGCTGTTCTTCGCTCTGCGGGTGCCTGGCTACGAGCCGCAGGCCACCAACCTGACCACCATCGAACGCCGCTCGATCACCGGCAGCAAATGGTGCACCGTCGACGACATCGTCCAGCTGGATCGCTCCGGCGAAACCGTCTACCCGTACAACCTCGATCAGCTCCTGCCCGAAGCCGCCGCGGCCGCGTCCGGCGTCGCGCACCCCGAGGTCCGCTCGATCCGCTGACGTGGATGTGATGTGTTTCACGATCGTGCTACGGTCGCGTCTGGATCGCCGCGGGCTGGGTAGTGCTTTTCGCAAGGCACTCGATATCGGTGCCGCGGCCCCCACGCGTCGTGGGGGGAAATGCTCGGTGTGCGGAGGTACGTAGTACATGTCCTACCTGTTGTTCGATTTCCTGCTGCCGCTCATCGGTCCCGCCGCCGCCGAGTACTGGGCACAGTTGCTGGTGGTCGGCCCGCTCTGAATCGCCGCCGGAAGTTAGCGGGGACGGTGAATCCGCCCCGCTGCCCGGCGAATCCGTTCCCGTGGCCCGGGCGACCGGTCCAGTACGGCACGCCGACGGACAGAGCCCCAGGTAGGTGACAAGGCCAGTCATCTCCGACTGGCTATCAAGTGGCCTGGGTGGCCCGCCTAGAATTGGGTCGATTCAATCCCTTGCGACCCCGATTGGCGCAGATGACCCAGGAGTTTGCCGTGACGACGCCCGAGACCACCCAGACCATCGGCACCGCCCGCGTGAAGCGCGGCATGGCCGAGATGCTGAAGGGCGGGGTGATCATGGATGTGGTCACCGCCGACCAGGCCAAGATCGCCGAAGACGCCGGCGCGGTCGCGGTGATGGCGCTCGAGCGGGTGCCCGCCGACATCCGCGCGCAGGGCGGCGTGTCCCGGATGAGCGACCCGGACATGATCGACGGCATCATCTCCGCCGTCTCCATCCCGGTCATGGCGAAGGCGCGCATCGGCCACTTCGTGGAGGCGCAGATCCTGCAGAGCCTCGGCGTCGACTACGTCGACGAGTCCGAGGTGCTCACCCCCGCCGATTACGCCAACCACATCGAGAAGTGGAACTTCACCGTTCCCTTCGTCTGCGGCGCCACCAACCTCGGTGAGGCGCTGCGCCGAATCACCGAGGGCGCGGCCATGATTCGCTCCAAGGGCGAGGCCGGCACCGGCGACGTCTCCAACGCCACCACGCACATGCGCAAGATCCGCGGCGAGATCCGCCGGCTGTCCGCGCTGCCCGCTGACGAGCTGTTCGTCGCCGCCAAGGAGCTGCAGGCGCCCTACGAGCTGGTCCGCGAGGTCGCCGAGACCGGCAAGCTGCCCGTCGTGCTGTTCACCGCCGGCGGCATCGCCACCCCCGCCGACGCCGCGATGATGATGCAGCTCGGCGCCGAAGGCGTCTTCGTCGGCTCCGGCATCTTCAAGTCCGGCAACCCCGCCGAGCGGGCCGCCGCGATCGTCAAGGCGACCACCTTCCACGACGACCCCGATGTGCTCGCGAAGGTTTCGCGTGGACTGGGCGAGGCGATGGTCGGCATCAACGTCGAGGAGCTGCCGGTCGATCACCGGCTGGCCGAGCGCGGCTGGTGAATTCCCGCCCCGCGCGGCGGTTTGAGTTTGTCCGAGCAAACGGGACATGGTGGTGGCAGCGGAGCCGGCCATCATGTCCCGTTTGACGTGAACGGGGCGATCGTGGAATTGCGGCAGTTGCGGTACTTCGTTGTTTTGGCGGAGGAGTTGCATTTCCGGCGGGCGGCGGAGCGGTTGTTCATTTCCACGCCGACGCTCAGTCAGCAGATCAAGGTGCTGGAGCGGGAGATGGGCGGGGCGTTGCTCAACCGGGACCCGCGGGTCGAGCTGACGGCGGCGGGGGAGGTGTTGTTGCGGACCGGTCGTGAGGTGTTGCGGTCGGTGGATGCGGCGGTGCGGGAGACGCGGCGGGCCTCTGCCGCGGGTGCGCCGGTGCTTCGGTTCGGATTGCTGAACGGCGTACCCCCTTGGCTCCCTTCACGAATCGAGGAATTGCTGCCGGCCGGCACTCGAACGGTGCTCACCGGGGGAACGACTGCAGACCAAGTCCGACTGCTCGATGACGACGAGGTCGACCTGGCCCTCGTCCGCACCCCGGTCGCCCTACCTGACCGCTTCGCCCAGCAGCCGATCGCCCGCGACGAACTCGGCATACTCATGTCCTCGACCCACCCATTCGCGAACTCCGCCGAAATCGACCCCAACGACCTCACTGACCAAGAACTGATCCTGTTCGCCAGAGAGTCCGCCCCCGGCCTCCACGATGAACTCCTCCACACCCTGCACGCCAGAGGCGCCCGAGTCCGACTCAGCGACAGCGCCATGGGCCACGCCCAAATGCTCGCCGTCCTCCCTTCCCGCCCCGCCACCATCGGCCTCAGCACCTCCCGCCCCGCCACCCACCCCGGCCTCGCCTGGCGCCCACTCCGCGGCGGCCCCATAGCGGTCACCTACGCCGCCATCTGGCGCGTACCTACCCGAAACCCGGCCGTGCGCGCCCTTGTCGAGGTACTGGCCGCCAGCCCGGAGTGGCAAGCACCTGCCGATCAGATCTGACCGCGTCGGGCGGACTCTTCTCCGGACCTCACCGTCGTCTTACTGTTCTCACAATTGTGCTGGGTAGCTTGACGTTTCGATGCCTGTCGACCACTGCGCTGGTTGTTCGTGCCGCATCACCGTCGATGTATCAGCCGAATGTTAGGACGAGCAGTTGAAGCTTCGTAAGACCGGACGCATGGCGATTGCCGGCTTGGCCGTGGTTGCCGCACTGGGCCTGACGGCCTGCGGTAGCGATGACAAGTCGGATTCGCCGAAGCCGCCCCGCACTTCGACCAGCACGACTGCCAACGCCAACACGCCCGCTCCGCCGACCGTCGCGGAGTTGAACGCGCTGCTGCAAAAGGCGCTGGACCCGTCGGTGCCGAGGGCGGAGAAGCTGGACCTGGTGCAGGGCATCGAGGCCGATCCGGATCTGCCCAACCGGCTTGCCGAGGCGTTCAAGCAGGCGGACGCCAAGGCCGAGATCACCGGGGTTACCGTCTTCGGTGAATCCGTAAGCGCCCAAGGGAAATTCACCGTCAATGGCCAGGAGAACGTGGTCGATGTGCCGTTCGTGCTCGACGGCGGCAAGTGGAAGGTCCAGAAGTCTTGGGCCTGCGGTGCGCTCGCCAACCTCAACCAGCAGTCCCCGGCCTGCGCCGCCTGACCTGCCCACTCGCCGACGAGGGGTGATCGAGGCGAGTCGAAAGGTTGCTGTTGAAGATCAACTGGCGACCATTCGACTCGCCTCGATTTTTCGGATGGCCGCGTGCGGTGTGGTGCGCCCGACCTGTGGTGTTAGCCCTGCACTAACACGAATTCGATAGTGCGACATGGACACTCGACCGGTGCGATGGTCGGGTGGAGGCATGACAGATAGCACCACAGCAGAACGGGTCGTCATCGTCGGCGGCAGCTCCGGCATGGGTTTGGCGTTGGCCGCCGCGCTCGTGACGGAGGGCGCGGAGGTCATCATCGCCAGCCGCTCCGCCGAGCGGCTCGCCGCAGCCGAACGCACTTTGCCCGAGGGGCCGGGCAAGGTGCGTTCGCTCGTCACTGACATCACCAGCGAGACCGATATCGAGCGACTGTTCACCGAGGTGGGCCCGGTCGACCACGTGGTGACCACCGCGGTCTACGCCGAGGGCGTGTATCAGCCGATCGCGTCTTTCGACGTCGAACTGGCACGAAAGACCTTGGCCGCCAAGCTCATCGGCCCCGCCCTCCTGGCCAAACACGCCCGCATCACCCCCGGCGGCTCCCTCACCTTCACCTCCGGCATCGCCGCCTACCGCCCCAGCCCCGGCTCCTCGATCGTCGCCGCCGCCAACGGCGCCCTCGAATCCCTTGCCTACGCCCTGGCGGTCGAACTCGGCCCCACCCGAGTCAACGTCATCTCCCCGGGCTGGATCGACACCCCGATCTGGGACACCATCGCCGGCCCCGCCAAATCCGAACGCCACCAACAACTCTCCGCCCGCCTCCCCATAGGCCGCATCGGCCACCCCACCGAAATAGCCCAAGCCATGCTCGCCCTGATGCACAACCCTTTCATCACCGGCACCGTCCTCCACGCCGACGGCGGCCACCGCCTCGTCTAGCCCCGCCAGCGGCCCGTGCTGTCGACAAACGCGAGAGGTTATCCACCTCGCATCTCTCTCTGCGAGCAACTAGCCAGATAGACCCCGACCCGGCCACAGCCGCAGCGAACCGCGGATAAGCCCGCAGCCGCGTCCCGTTCGGCGGCGAGGAAGATCCTGAACGGGACCTGGCAGCGGCAAAGTGCGAGTGGCCCTGCCGTCATGTCCCGTTCGGCGGAAAGGTGAACGCTGAACGGGACGTGGCGGCGGGCAGCGCCTCGTCTCGTCGGCGAGTGGCACGTGGTGGCGGCACAGCCTGGGAGCCATCCACCTCGCGTCCCGCTGTGGCGAGCAACGGTATTCAGGTAGACCTGAGCAAGTCATGGTGGCGGCAAAGCGCGAGTGCGCTCGCAGCCGCGTACCGCTCAGCGGCGGCGACCCGAGCGGGACATGGTGGCGGCAAAGTGCGAGTGGCCGTGCCGTCATGTCCCGTTCGGCGGAAAGGTGAACGCTGAACGGGACGTGGCGGCGGGCAGCGCCTCGTCTTGTCGGCGAG
>NZ_VXLC01000019.1 GCF_008704205.1 Nocardia colli
GGCAAAGTGCGAGTGGCCCTGCCGTCATGTCCCGTTCGGCGGAAAGGTGAACGCTGAACGGGACGTGGCGGCGGGCAGCGCCTCGTCTCGTCGGCGAGTGGCACGTGGTGGCGGCACAGCCTGGGAGCCATCCACCTCGCGTCCCGCTGTGGCGAGCAACGGTATTCAGGTAGACCTGAGCAAGTCATGGTGGCGGCAAAGCGCGAGTGCGCTCGCAGCCGCGTACCGCTCAGCGGCGGCGACCCGAGCGGGACATGGTGGCGGCAAAGTGCGAGTGGCCGTGCCGTCATGTCCCGTTCGGCGGAAAGGTGAACGCTGAACGGGACGTGGCGGCGGGCAGCGCCTCGTCTTGTCGGCGAGTGGCGTGTGGTGGCGGCACGGCCTGGGAGCCATCCATCTCGCGTTCCGCTTGGCGAGCAACGATATTCGGGTAGACCTCGGGCGAGTCGTGGCGGCGGCAAAGCGCGAGTGCGCCCGCGGCCACGTCCCGCTCGGCAGCAAGGATGCCCCTGAGCGGGACATGGCAGTGGCAAAGTGCGAGTAGGTCCGCCTCTATGTCCCGTTCGGTGGACAGGTCCACGCCGAGCGGGACGTGGCGGAGGCGAATGTCGGGAGCGGGCCGCTATGGTGTGTCGCTTACTGACGGGGGAAGTGGGTGGATAGGCGGGCGCACAGGGTGTTTAGGGCGGTGGGGGTGGTTCGGGGGGAGTCGGGCCAGGAGTCGACGTCGGTCCAGGGGATGGTTGGTGGGGTGCCGAGGGGGCGGGCGAAGATGTGTTGGTGGAAGTGGGGGACTGTGCGGCCGGTGATGGCGGAGAAGACGTGTTCGGGGGTTAGTTCTTTTTGCAGGGCTTGGGCGGCGCGGGTTACTGCTGTGCCGACGGCTGCTGCTTCGGGGTCGGTCAGGGTGGCGAGGGTGGGGGTGTGGCGGCGGGTTTCTATGAAGAGGTAGCCGGGGATGGGGGAGGCCTGGTCGAGGGGGCGGTGGGTGACGATGATCAGGTCGTTTTCGAAGATCACCGGGCCTACGAGTGGTCCGATGCCCTGATGTTTGGCGCAGATGGCGCATTCGCTCCCCATTCGGTCACATTAGCGATGGTCGGCGGGACATGGTGGCGGCAAAGCGCGAGTGGCCCCGCCGTCATGTCCCGCTCGGCGGTAAGGATGATCCTGAGCGGGACATGGTGGCGGCAAAGTGCGAGTAGGCCCGCCGTCATGTCCCGTTCGGCGGAAAGGTGAACGCCGAACGGGACGTGGCGGCGGCGAGCGCGTCTCGTCGGCGAATGGCATGTGGTGGCGGCACGGCGTGGGGGCCATCCACCTTGCGGCCCGCTTGGCGAGCAATGGTATTGAGGTAGGCCTCGAGCGGGACATGGGGCGGCAGGTGTGGTCGTTTCCCGCACTGATACATCTGGTTACGTTGATATGCGCATTTATCTGTCTAATCGGTAGGTGTCGGGAATGCCGCGGGACAAAAGAAGCAAGGAGGGGAGGGGCTAGTCGGTGAGGCGGAGGGCTGGGCGGTCGGGGTGGTCCCAGCGGGCGAAGAAGGTTGGGGTGGTGGAGGTTTCGGTGTCGAGCAGGGCTGGGATGGTCCAGTGGTCTTCGGGGGGAGTGGTGCGGCGGAGGGCTGGTTCGGACATGTCGAGGCGGACGGACAGGTCGAACTCGAGGTAGTGGTCGAGCAGCATGGGGCCGGCGACGAGAAGGACGGTGTCGGCGGCGGCCGGGCGGATGGTGGCGCGGGCTGAGCGGTCGGTGGCCTCGTCCCACAGAGCGGGGAGCCAGCGCCCTTCTTTGTGCAGGGCGTCGATGACCTCGCGGCGGAGCGCCTCGTAGTCGAACCAGGCGGTGCGATAGGAGAGGTCGTCGCGGCCGAACTCCACGCGCAGTGATGCCGGGCGGACGTAATCGTGCAGCGAGACCACCTCGGCGGGCCTGCCGGTGTCACGCATCGCGGCGGCGGTCCGGTGGGCGAGGTCGAGGGGACGGGCCGCATCGGCACCGTCGATGGCGATCACCCGATGGCCAGGCAGGGCGCGGACACGCTCGACGAGACGTTCGACGAGAGCGTCCTGGGTGATCGGAACGAACTGTGGCACCGGTCAATCAGAGCAAACCATGGGGACGCCCCCTGTCGGCGGCATCCGCGAAGGTAGATGGAGCGGGTCGCGCACCGACCGGGACCGGATTCGCATTGCTGGCCGATCACCCGACGGCCGAGGACGACCCGAACGGCGTGGCGAGTTAATCTCAGCCCATGGCGACAATCGAAGAGGCGCTGGAGATAGAGCGGCTCGAGCGCGACATCTTCCGTGGGGCGTCCACGAAGACTCAGCTTCCGCGCACGTTCGGCGGACAGGTTGCCGGCCAGGCGCTGGTGTCGGCGGTGCGCACGGTCGAGCAGCGGTATCAGGTGCATTCGCTGCACGGATACTTCCTGCGCCCGGGCAACCCGGACCAGCCGACGGTGTATCTCGTCGAACGGATCAGAGACGGCCGCTCGTTCTGTACCCGCCGGGTGACCGGTGTGCAGGACGGTCAGGCGATCTTCACGATGTCCGCGTCGTTCCACACCGGCGACCAGGGTCCGGAGCATCAGGACGAGATGCCGCCGGTACAGCCGCCGGACGAACTCCCGGACGCGAGCACCACGTTGAGCCCGGAACGCCTGTGGGCGATGCGCGAGTGGGAGCACTGGGACATCCGCACGGTCCCGCAGGACCAGGTGGCCCGCCGCGACGGCGTGGTCTCCCAGCAGCAGGTGTGGTTCCGCTACCGGCACCCGCTGCCCGACGACCCGCTGTTCCACGTCTGCACGCTGGCCTACATGAGCGACATGACGTTGCTCGGTTCGTCGAAGGTGATCCACCCCGACGAGCAGACCCAGAACGCGTCCCTCGATCACGCGATGTGGTTCCTGCGCCCGTTCCGCGCCGACGACTGGCTGCTCTACGACCAGGCGTCACCGTCCGCGGGCTTCGGCCGCGCGCTCACCGGCGGAAAGATCTTCAACCGCGAAGGTCAGCTCGTCGCGGCCGTGGTCCAGGAAGGCCTCATCCGCAACCTCCGCGAATGATTTTGTCGACCGCAGTGGTGTGCGTGTGGCCGACGCACACCACCGCGGCCGCCTGAATTCGCTCAGGCTTTAGCCCACCTGGACACGCAGGTGGCAGACCACTGTGTCGGTCATACGGCGCAGCACGCGTTCGAGTTCATCGCTGCGATGGCTGGGCAGCACCCGGTTCCAGCCGACCGGCGGGTCGACCTCGGCGATGACGACGACCTTGCGCCGTCCCGCGAAGTTGTCCCGCACGTAGCGCGCGACCGGCCCGCCGACGGTGGCGTCGCTGTCTTCGAGCAGCACCAGCCGCACCTCGGGATGCCACGCCTCCCACGCCTTGGTGAACGCCTTGACCGACTCGCCGGGCAGGCAAACATGCACCGCGACAACGTCTTTGCCGATCGACAACGCCGCGGACAACGCCTCGCAGCTCAGGTCGGACACCTCGGACACCGGCACCACGATGACGGCGTCCCGCGGTCGCGGCGGCGGCGGGACCTCGTCCGAACGCCGGAACGCGCCGATCTTGCCGTAGGTGTCGCGAATGCGTTCCATCCCGACCACCAGCACGGGCAGGATCAACACGATCAGCCAGGCGCCCTCGGTGAATTTCATTGCGGTAGTGACGATCGCGGCGATGAAGGTGAGCAGCGCGCCGAATCCGTTGAGCGCCATCCGCCATCGCCAGCCAGATGTCTTGGCCAGCAACCAATGCCGCACCATGCCGACCTGCGCGATGGTGAACCCGACGAACACCCCGATCGCGAACAGCGGAACCAGCGCGTTCATATTGCCGTTCGCGCCGATCAGCAGTACGCCCGCCGCGAGAGCCAGCGTCAGCACGCCGTAGCGATACACCTGCCGCGGCGAACTGACCGCGAACCGGTGCGGCAGGCAGTTGTCGTCGGCGAGAATCTTGGTGAGCGTCGGCAGCCCGCCGTAGGAGGTGTTGGCGGCCAGCGCAAGCAACACGACGGTCGCGAATTGCACCACGTAGTAACCGATTCCGTGCCCGAGCGCGGCTTCGGTCAGCTGCGACAGCACCGTCGTGCCGTCGATCGGATGCACCTCGAACTTCTCGATCAACAGCGCGAGCCCGATCAACATGACTCCGAGCAACGCCCCCAGCGCCACCTCGGCTCGTTGCGCGCGAACAACTTTCGGCGCTTCGAAGCTGGGCACCGCGTTCGCGATCGCCTCCACGCCGGTCAACGCGGCACACCCGCTGGAGAAAGCCTTGAGCAGCAACAGAACTCCGACGGTGTGCACGTCCAGCACCGTCGCGGCCCCCTGGCTGACGCTCGCCGGCTCGGACCGCACCAGCCCCGCGACGATCACCGTGCAAATCCCCGCGACGAACACCACGGTCGGCACCATGAACGCCCGGGCACTCTCGGTGATCCCGAGCAGATTCAACGCCGTGATGCCCACCAGGATCGCCACGCACAACCACACCGTGTACGGCAGCAACGCCGGAAACGCCGAGGTCAACGCGGCGACACCGGCCGCGATCGAGACCGCGACGTTCAGCACGTAATCGATGATCAACGAGGCCGCGGCGGTCAAACTGGTCCGATGCCCGAGGTGTGCCTTGGCCACCGCGTAGGCCCCGCCACCGTTCGGGAACGCCGCGATCACCTGCCGATACGAGGCGACCAGCACCGCGAGCAAGGCCGCGATGGCCAGCGTCACCGGCAGCGTCAGCCCGAGCCCGGCCCCGCCCGCGGTGGCCAGCACCAGCACGATCGCCTCGGGACCGTAGGAAACCGACGCCATCGCGTCGAGGGAAAGCCCCGCCAATCCGGTCGGCACGGTCAGCCCCTTGCGGGCCCGGACACCATTCGCCCCTCCGCGCGGCGCGGGGACCTTACGCGGCAACACAGCTATCACCCTCAGAGTGTCGACCCGTTTCGCGCGGCGGGACCCTCCCGTTGACGGAACCCTGACGGAGACCGTGAGCAGGCCCACACCGCGACGGCTCGTAAACTTTCCGACGTGAACGCTTCCCCGGTCGCCGCACCCGCCGCCGCCGACCTCGCGCAGGCCCCCACCATCGGCGTGCTGGCCCTGCAAGGTGACGTGCGCGAACACATCGCGGCACTCGCGCACTGCGGCGCCGAACCCGTGCTGGTCCGGCGCGCCGCCGAGCTGGCCGCGGTCGACGCGCTGGTCCTGCCCGGCGGTGAATCGACCGCCATCAGCAAGCTCCTGGAAGTCTTCGAACTGCTCGAACCGTTGCGCGCGCGACTGCGAGATGGCATGCCCGCCTTCGGTTCCTGCGCCGGCATGATCCTGCTGGCCGACGAGGTGCTCGACACCCGCCCGGACGCGCAGCACCTGTCCGGCATCGATATGACGGTGCGCCGCAACGCCTTCGGCCGTCAGGTCGACTCCTTCGAGGTCGACCTGGACTTCAGCGGACTGGACGACGGGCCGATGCGCGCGGTGTTCATCCGGGCGCCCTGGGTGGAGCGGGCCGGCGACGGCGTCGAGGTGCTCGCGACGGTGCCCGACGGACCCTTCGCCGGCCGCATTGTGGCAGTGCGACAAGGCAACGTGCTGGCGACGTCGTTCCACCCGGAGGTCACCGGCGATCTGCGCGTGCACCGGATGTTCGTGGACCTGGTCCGGGACGCGTAGTTCACGCGCCGTTCAGACCGCCGCGACCGGCCGAGTAGGCTGGAGAAGTTGTTCGTCCGGCCGGGCCGGTACGGTACACACCACCAAACGTGCCATCGACCTGAAGGAAGTAGGGAATGAGCGGCCACTCCAAATGGGCCACCACCAAGCACAAGAAGGCGGGGATCGACGCCAAGCGTGGCAAGCTCTTCGCCAAGTTGATCAAGAACATCGAGGTGGCGGCCCGCACGGGTGGCAGTGACCCCGGCGGCAACCCGACGCTCTACGACGCCATCCAGAAGGCGAAGAAGTCGTCGGTGCCCAACGACAACATCGAGCGGGCCCGCAAGCGCGGCGGCGGTGAAGAAGCCGGCGGCGCCGACTGGCAGACCATTATGTACGAGGGCTACGGCCCCAATGGTGTCGCGGTGCTGATCGAGTGCTTGACCGACAACCGCAACCGAGCCGCGGGCGAGGTCCGGGTGGCGATGACTCGCAACGGCGGCAACATGGCCGACCCGGGTTCGGTGTCGTACCTGTTCCACCGCAAGGGCGTCGTGACGCTGGACAAGAACGGCCTGTCCGAGGACGACGTCCTGATGGCCGTGCTCGACGCGGGCGCCGAGGAGGTCAACGACCTCGGTGATTCGTTCGAGATCATCAGCGACCCGAGCGACCTGATCCCGGTGCGCAAGGCGTTGCAGGCCGCCGAGATCGATTACGACTCCGCCGAATCCGGCTTCCAGCCGTCGGTGTCGGTCGAGGTCGACGCCGACGGCGCGCGCAAGGTGATCAAGTTGGTGGACGCGCTCGAAGACAGCGACGACGTGCAGAACGTCTACACGAACGTCGACATCTCCGACGAGATCCTGGCGCAGCTGGACGACTAGTCCGGCAACGTTTCGTAGTACTCCTTCATGAAGGGGTAGTAGTTGTCCCACTCGGGGCGGTCCGTGTTGTCGCGGGCCGCCCCGAGTGCGTCCAGGTAGTACTCCCAGCCGGGGCCGACCTCGGCGATCGGGACGTCGGGCTCGAGATGGTGGGTGAAGACGAGTTCGGTGACGCCGTCGGTTTCGGTGAGCACCACCTCCAGGTGCCAGCTGCCGTAGCTGTCCTTGGTGGTGATCGCGAGTCGGGTCGGTGGTTCGCACGCATCGATGTGCGCGTTGCACCAGGGTGTGCCCTCTTCGTGCACCATCTGGACCCTGATGTTCCGGCCGGTGCCCGGCTCGCCCTCCCATGGGCCGAACCAGCGTGCGGTGCGGTCGGATTCGGTGACGCTGGCCCACACGTCCGCGATCGGCGCGCGATAGGTCCGGGTCAGGATCAGGTCGCGCTTTCCGTCGGTGCGGTCCAGGCGGCCGGTGGGGCGCAGGGTCATCCGGTGTTCTCCTTCGGGTTCCGGTCGGCCGGCGCGGCGCGGTGTTCCCGACGCGTCCGGTAGACCTCGGTTTCGAGTGCGTCGAGCCGGTGCTCCCACGCGGTGCTGGTGTCGAAGCGCGCGATCCAGTCGGCGAGTTCGGTGAGCGGTGCCGGATCGAGCACGTAATACCGCTGCCTGCCGATGAGTTCGTCATGGACCAGCCCGCTTTCGCGCAGCACCCGCAGGTGTCTGCTGATCGCGGGCCTGCTGATCTCGAACTGCCCGGCGATCTCACCCGCGGTGAGCCGGGTCCCGCGCAGCAGCGTCAGGATCTCCCGCCGCACTGGATCGGCGATCGCGCTCGCCACTTCGTCCACCCGGAAAGCGTAACCAAGTGGTTACGCTTTTGTCCATGGGTTGCCCGCAGTTCCCTGGGCGGCCCAGGAGAAGGCGGCCGGTCGATGATCCGACCGGCCGCACAGGACGATTATTCGCGCGTCACTTCGGGAGCTCGGTCCGGCTGGACCATTCGTACACACGCAACCGCCCCTCCGGGGTGTCCTTCTCCTTGCGGGTCACCTTGAAGTGCTCGTAACCACCCTTGAACGGGACTTTCAGTTCGATCCCCGGCGGGGTGATGGGAACGATACGCGCGGGCATGTCTTTCGGCCCGCCCTCGAGGACAGCCTTCACAACAGTGCTCATCATCGGATGGTAGAAGCGTGACCGTCTCGATTTCGTGGATTCACCGAAGCGCCGCGCGGAAAAAGTTTCGGTGTCAGGGCACAGTGACAACTAGTTTGCCGACGGTACGGCCGGTCTCGCCCAACGCGTGCGCCTTCGCGGCGTCCGCCAACGGGAAGGTGCCCGCGATCGTCGGACACAACTCGCCGGATTCGACGAGCCCCGCCAGCGCGACCATGCCGGCGTGGTCGTCCTCCACCAGCATGCGCAGCGCGCGCACGCCGAGCTCGCTCGCCTCGGCCGCGAGGTCGACCTCGCCCATCGGGCGCAACGTGACCAGCACGCCGCCCGGGCGCAGCGTGCGCAGCGAGCGGACGCTGTTGTCGTCGGTGATCGAATCCAGCACCACGTCCACGTCGCGGACCGTCTCGGCGACATCGGTCGTGTGGTAGTCGATCGCCTCGTCCGCGCCGATGCCGCGCAGGAACTCGTGATTGGGCGCGCTGGCCGTGCCGATCACGTACGCGCCACGGGCCTTGGCGATCTGGACGGCGAAGTGGCCGACGCCGCCCGCCGCCGCGTGAATCAAGACCCGTTGTCCGGCTTGCAGGCCGGCGGTGTCGACCAGTGCCTGCCAGGCGGTGAGTGCGGCGAGTGGGATCGCGGCGGCCTGCACGTGATCCAGGCCCGCGGGCTTGCGGGCGAAGGCGCGCGCCGGACCGACGACGTACTCGGCCAGTGCGCCATGCCCGTACGGGTAGGGCAGCATGCCGAAGACCTCGTCGCCGGGCTGGAACAGGGCCACGCCGACGCCGGTCTCGACGACCTCGCCGGACGCGTCCCAGCCGAGGACGAACGGCGGTGCGGGGAGGAAGCCGCCGTTGGCCCGGTGCTTCCAGTCGGTCGGGTTGAGTCCGGCCGCGCGCACCCGGACCAGGATCTCGCCCGGACCGGGAACGGGTCGGGGGAGTTGCACCTCGGTGAGGACCTCCGTGCCGCCGAGGGTGTTCTGACTGATCGCACGCATGGTTTCGTTCATTGCGTCGAGTTTTCCGGGTTGTCCCGGGTGGGGAAATGGCACGATTGCCATTCTTCGATATGATCGTGCCATGAAGGCTCATCGTGTTGTGGTGCTCGCGTTGGACGGGGTCTATCCCTTCGAACTCGGCATCCCGAACCGGGTATTCGGCAGTGCGGACGGTCGTTACGAGATCCGCACCTGTTCGCTCGACGGTCAGCCGGTGCGCACCGTCGCGGATTACTCGATCGCGGTCGCGCACGACAGCAGCATTCTCGACACCGCGGACACGGTGATCCTGCCCGCCTGCGACATTCGGATGACCCTCGGCGGTGACCTGCCTCAGCCGGTAAGGGATGCGCTCGCCCGGATCCGGCCCGAGGCACGGCTCGTCGGCATCTGCACCGGGTCGTTCGTAGCGGCGGCCGCGGGTCTGCTCGATGGCCGCCCCGCGACTACGCATTGGCGTGAGGCCGAACTTTTCCGGCGTACCTTCCCACGAGTTCGGCTCGATCCCGACGTGCTCTACGTCGACGACGATGACGTACTCACCTCCGCGGGCGCCGCGGCCGGCATCGACGTGTGCCTGCACATCGTGCGCCGCGATCACGGCAGTGCTGTCGCCAATGCGGTCGCCCGGCGCTGCGTCATGCCGCCGTGGCGCGACGGCGGCCAGGCCCAATACATCGAGCAGCCCGTCCCGCCGGCCACCTCGGCCGGCACCGCCGCCGCCCGCCAATGGGCCCTGGAGAACCTCCACCTACCGATCACCGTCGACGAGCTCGCCGCCAGCGCGCGAATGAGCAAGCGCACCTTCGCCCGCCGCTTCAGCGAGGAGGTCGGCATGAGCCCCGGCCGCTGGCTCATCCAGCAGCGCCTCTTCCGCGCCCGCCACCTCCTCGAATCGACCGACATGACCGTCGACCGCATCGCCGGCGAAGTCGGCTTCGCCACCGGCACCTCCCTCCGCCAGCACCTGCACGAAGCCATCGGCGTCTCCCCCCAGGCCTACCGCCGCACCTTCACCGGCACCCTCACCCCCGCCTGAGGTCGAATCACGCTGCCGGCCTGATGATCCGCCGACGGGCGAATACCAGGTCAGACCATGATCAACGGGACTTGGCGGAGGCAAAGTGCGAGTGGGGGCTCCGTGGTGTCCCGTTGGCGGGTCAGGGGGTGGCGGGGACCGGGAGGCCTAGGCGGGCGGTGATCCAGGGGAGGGATGAGGTGAAGGCGGCGGAGGCGAATTGCCAGGTGTGGCCGCCTTGGGTGGTGTGGATGGTGCAGTCGATGCCTACCTCGCGGCCTTGGTTGCAGAGTTTTTCGGCGGCGCCGACCTCGCCGGTGTCCATGATGCCGTCGTGGCCGCCCATGCCTGCGGTGTCGTCGTCCTCGGCCGGGGGACGGTTGGCGTGGGGTGCGGCGTTGCCGCGGCGTTGGGGTGGGGTGAGGTCGTCGAAAAGGCCTGCGGTGCCGGGGTATTGGCCGTGCGTGGACATGACGGTCATAGGGTCGAAGGCGGCCCACTGATCGGCGTTGCCGCCGAAGAGGCGGGCGATGGTCTGGTCCTTGGTGCCGGAGACGGGGCCGATGTCGCCGGCGATGTCGACGAAGGTGCGGATCAGTTCGGGGTGCATGACGGCCAGGTCGACGGCGCAGGTGCCGCCCATGGACCAGCCGACCACCGCCCACTGCGCGGGATCGGCGGACGCGCTGAACTCGGATTCGAGATAGCTCGGCACATCCCGGGTCAGATGGTCGGCGGCGTCACCGCGCGGGCCGTTCACACACTCGGTGTCGTTGTTGAAACTGCCGCTGGAGTCGACGAACACGAGGATCGGCGCGCGGCCCCCGTTGGCGGCGGTGAACTGGTCGACCGCAGGCATGATCTGCCCGCTGCGCATCCAGTCCGCGGGCGTGTTGAACTCGCCGCCGATCATCATCACCACCGGCAACGTGGGCGGCTTCGGCCCGGCGAACCAGGCCGGCGGCAGGTAGACGTATTCGGTGCGATGCGGAAAACCGCTGCCCGAGTCGGGAATTCGGACCGGCACGACCTTGCCCGTCTGGACGTCGGTGTTGCGCAGTCCGTCCAGCGCGTCGAGATCGGTCTGGTGTGGCAGCGGACCGGCGGTCACCGCACCCCACGCGGCCTGCACGGTGGGGTAGTAGCCGACCCACTGATTGAGCACGATCCCGGTACTGAGCAGCGCCAACGGAATAGCGAGCAACGCCACCCCGCGCCGCCACCACCGCGCGCCCCGCCAGCCGAGCAACGCAACGGCCAGCGCACCCACGGTCCCGCCGATGCACGCCCACAGCAACGCGGGCGCGGGATCCGACGCCAGCCCCTGATTCGACACGTACCACCGCGCGACCAGCGCCCCGACCACGCCGATCAGCACGCACACCGGCACCTGAATCACCCACCACCGCCGCGTTCCGCGCGCGACGGCGATCAGCAGCAGCGCCACCGCGACGAGTTCGACGGTCAGCGGCAGCCATCCGTGCAACAGGGAGATCCCGTGATGAAAGGTGTTCTGGTAGTTCGGATTCAGATTCGCCGACGGCAACTGCGGGGCCGGCGGTGGCGCCGGGATCGCGGGCGCGGCAAACGGCACTCCAAGGGCAGACACGTACGGCATTGTCGACACCGTTCCTCGAGACACCCTGTGAATCGGCTCCAGGCAACCTGGGTGCCGGAACTTGTCGGTGGGCGCTGGCATAGTCGGCCCCGTGCCCTTCAGTACGCGTATCGAAGTCCGTGTGTCCGACCTGGATCCGCAGTTGCACGTCACCGGCGCTGCGTATCACCAGTTCGCCGACCACTCCCGTTTCGCCTGCGTGCAGGCGGCGGGCATCTCGGTCGACGAGTTGATCGCGGATGGATTCGGACCGGTCAATCTCGAGACGACGATCAAATTCCACAAGGAACTACGCGGCGGCGACGCGGTCGACGTGTCCTGCCATTGGCTGTGGGGGACCGGCAAGACCTACCGCGTCGAACAGATCCTGACCCGCGCCGACGGAGAAGTGGCCGCCACCGTGACCAACGTCAGCGGCCTACTGGACCTCCGCGCCCGCCGCCTCGTCACCGATCCGGCACGCGAGTGGGCAGCGCGCGCCAAGAATCCGGAGCTACTCGGGCTTCCCGGCACGCCCTGAAACACGCGGGGACGCCGCCTGACGTGACCGAGCCACCCCGTGTCGCTGGACCGTGCGACCCCCATCCTCCGCTAAACTCTCGAACAGTTGTTCGTGTCTGCGAGAGGGGATTTCGTGCGGGTGATGGGTGTCGACCCCGGTCTCACCCGGTGCGGCCTCAGCATCGTCGAGGGCGGTATCGGCCGGAAGGTGACCGCCATCGCCGTCGACGTCGTGCGTACCCCGCCCGACATGGATCTCGCGCAGCGCCTACTCCAGGTTTCCGATGCCGCCGAATTGTGGCTGGACACGCACAAACCGGGGGCCGTCGCGATCGAACGGGTCTTCGCCCAGCACAATGTGCGTACCGCGATGGGCACCGCGCAGGCCGGCGGGGTGATCGCGCTGGCCGCCGCGCGCCGCGGCATACCGGTCGCGTTCCACACGCCCAGCGAGGTGAAGGCCGCGGTCACCGGGAACGGCACCGCGGACAAGGCGCAGGTCACGGCCATGGTCACCCGAATACTAGGACTACAGGTCGCGCCGAAACCGGCGGACGCGGCGGATGCGCTCGCCCTGGCCATCTGCCATTGTTGGCGGGCGCCGCTGATCGAGCGGATGGCCAAGGCCGAGGCCCAAGCGGCCGAGGCGCAACGCAAGTACGCGGAACGGCTTGCCGAACAACGGAAGGCGGTAAAGAGGTGATCGCGTCGGTTCGCGGTGAGGTGCTGGAAATCGCCCTCGACCACACGGTGATCGAAGCGGCCGGCATCGGCTACCGGCTCAATGTCACCCCCGCGACGCTGTCCACGCTGACCCGCGGCGAGGAAACCCGGCTCTACACCGCGATGATCGTCCGCGAGGACTCGATGACGCTGTTCGGCTTCGCCGACACCGAAGCGCGCGACCTGTTCGGTCTGCTGCAAACGGTGTCCGGCGTCGGCCCACGCCTGGCCATGGCGGTGCTCGCGGTGCTCGAACCCGAGGCGCTGCGCAAGGCGCTCGCCGAAAGCAACGTCGCCGCGCTCACCCGGGTGCCCGGCATCGGCAAGCGTGGCGCCGAACGCATGGTGGTCGAGCTGCGGGACAAGGTGAATCTCGTTCCGGTGCAATCCGGTCCGCCCGGCAGCACGCCCATCCCGGTCATCACGCCGGTGCGTGAGCAGGTCGTCGAGGCGCTCACCGGCCTCGGATTCCCGCTCAAGCAGGCCGAGCAGGCCATCGACTCCGTCCTGGCCGAACAGCCCGCCGCCGACACCTCCGTCGGGCTGCGCGCCGCGCTCAACCTGCTCGGCCGGAATCGGTAGTTCGGCATGGAATACGACGAAGAACCGGACGAATCCCAGGTCACGCCAAGCCTTTTGAAATCCGACGGCGAGATCGAGGCCAGCCTGCGGCCGAAGTCGCTGGACGACTTCATCGGTCAGCCGCGGGTGCGCGAGCAACTCGCGCTGGTGTTGCGCGGCGCCAAACAGCGCGGCGGCACACCGGATCACGTGCTGCTGTCCGGCCCGCCCGGCCTCGGCAAGACCAGCATGGCGATGATCATCGCGGGCGAACTCGGCACCGCGCTGCGCATCACCTCCGGCCCCGCGCTGGAACGCGCCGGCGATCTCGCGGCCATGCTCAGCAACCTGGTCGACGGCGACGTGTTGTTCATCGACGAGATCCACCGCATCGCGCGGCCCGCCGAGGAAATGCTCTACCTCGCGATGGAGGACTTCCGCGTCGACGTGGTCGTCGGCAAAGGCCCCGGCGCGACCTCGATTCCGCTCGATATCGCCCCGTTCACCCTGGTCGGCGCGACGACCAGGTCCGGAGCGCTCACCGGCCCGCTGCGTGATCGCTTCGGCTTCACCGGGCACATGGACTTCTACGATCCCGCCGAACTGCTGCTGATCATTCTGCGCTCGGCCCAGATCCTCGGCGTGCAGATCGATCGCGAAGCCGCCGCCGAGATCGCCGGCCGCTCCCGGGGCACGCCGCGTATCGCGAACCGCCTCCTCCGCCGCGTCCGCGACTACGCAGAGGTCCGCGCCGACGGCATGATCACCCTGCCCATCGCGCAGGCCGCGCTCGAGGTGTACGACGTCGACGTGCTCGGCCTCGACCGTCTCGACCGTTCCGTCTTGGCCGCACTGGTCCGCAGTTTCGGCGGCGGCCCCGTCGGCGTCTCCACCCTCGCGGTCGCCGTAGGGGAGGAGGCCGCCACCGTCGAAGAGGTCTGCGAACCATTCCTCGTCCGCGCCGGCATGGTTGCCCGCACCCCCCGTGGCCGCGTAGCCACCGCCGCCGCCTGGGAACACCTCGGCCTGGTCCCCCCACCCGACCTCGTCTTCGGCTCCATAGAAGTCCGCAGCCACAACCCCCAACCCACCCTCGACCTGCTCGAGTAAGCATCGAGTCGAGTCAAATGGTGGCGATCGAAGATCAACTAGCGACCATATGACTCGCCTCGATTGGGCTGCCGCTGCGCCGCACGCCTTTTGACATACGCACGCGTGTCAGGGCGGCGAGTTGGTGTGCGGGAGGTCAGAAGTGGTGCGGCTGTCGGTGTCACATACCTGCTGGGTGGGTGGAGATGCATCGACGAACTGTCCAGCAGTGCAGCGTTACTCGCCGACGTCGCGGTGCAGGGTCCAGCGGTGGTGTTGGTGTTCGGCGTGCTGCAATGCCGCGACGACCAGGTCCATGAATGCGTCGACCTCGTCGCCCTGATATCCGCGGGTGCCGAGCCGTGCTCCGCTGAAGCGCACCGAGCGTACGTCTGCGACGGTCAGGCTGCCCGGTCCGCCGTGCGCGAGGGTTGCCGCGACCAGGTCGAGGAATGCGTCGACCTCGTCTTCGTGATATCCGCGCCGACCGACCGGCGCATAGGTGAATCGCATGCGCTGCACGTCATCCGGGGTCAGGATCGAATGCCCGTTGCCTGCCGGGGTCGGCCGCGCTCCACGCTGGCGGATCTCCAGTTCGACGCGCACCTGATCCAGATACTCGTCGACCTGATCCGCCCGATACCCGCGCGCGCCGGGTCGCGGCGCATCGAAGGTGACGTGCCGCAGATCGTCGGCCGCGAGCGAACCGCGCCCGGCCATCGTCGCGGCGACGAGGTCGAGGAATGCGTCCACCTCGTCCGCGTGATAACCACGCTGCCCGAATGGTGGTGTCGCGAAACTGATTCGGCTCACATCCTCGGGGGTCACGGGCGACATTCTGTCAGGCCCCACGCGCCGGGCCGGCGGAATGTGCGTTTTTCGTACTCCCTGGTCTCTTGCGACCACGAGCGCCCCCTGGCGGACTCGTCGGAACTGTTCCCACACCTTAACGCCGCCGACGCCGTCAGGGGGCTTATCGATTTGCTCAATCCTTGCGGACGCCATCGATCAGCAGCCGCCGAATGGCCTCGTTGAGACCCTGGATGGACCCCTCGTCGGTGTCGCGCAGGCCGTGCACGATGCCGGCCAGCAGCATGCCGGTGACCGCCCGCGCGGTGTTGACCGTGTCCAGATCCGCTCGCAGATAACCGAGTTCGACGCCGTGGTCGAGATATCCGGCGGTGAGCGCGTCGGCCATGTCGAGCAGGCCGTAGAGGCGCGCGGTGAGTTCCTCGTCGATGCCGGGCGCGTGCACCAGCAGCAGCTGCGCGACCCGGCGGTCGTCCATCAGGATGTGCGTCAGCGCCTGCCCGATCCGGTCGGTCTGCGCCCGGTATTCGTCCAGCGTGGTGGCCGCGTCGGGCGCGTTCTCGGTGCCGAGGGTGTCGATGATCTTGGCGGACAAATCATCGATGACGTGGTCGATGATGTCGCGCTTGTTGCTGAAGTACCGGTAGAAGGTGCCGTGCCCGATGCCCAGGTGACCGGCGATATCGGCGATGCCGGTGCCGTGATAGCCCTTCTCCGAGAAGCAGACGAAGGCGGTGTCGATGATTTCCTGGCGGAGCTCGGCTTTGCGCCGCTCGGCACGCGTCAATGGCTTCGTCACGCCACCGATGATACAGTCGTCACAAACGGAATGATGTGTCATTCTGTGATAAACGGTTCACATACCTGGAGGTTCGGAGTGGCGCCTCAGTACGACGCGGTCGTGGTCGGTGCGGGATTCGGTGGCATGGGGGCGGGCATCGAGCTCGATCGGCTCGGCCTGAGCAACTACGTCATCCTCGATCGCGAGAGCGATCTCGGCGGCACCTGGCACGTCAACCATTACCCCGGCCTCGCGGTCGACATCGCCTCGGTCACCTACTCGTATTCCTTCGAGCCCAACCCGTATTGGACGCGACTGTTCGCGCCGGGCGCGGAGCTGAAGAAGTACGCAGGCCACATCGCGGACAAGTACGGCCTGCGCCGCCGCATGCGCTTCGGCACCGTGGTCGACGGCGCCCGCTGGGACGAGGAGCATCAGCACTGGGTGGTGTCGGTCGCGGGCGGTGAAACCCTCACGGGCCGTTACCTGCTCACCGCGACGGGCTTCCTGTCCCAGCCCTACACCCCGCCGTTCCCCGGCATCGACTCGTTCGCCGGCAAGATCATCCACACCACCGCGTGGGAGGACGATTTCGACCTGACCGGTCGTAAGGCGGCGATCATCGGCACCGGCGCGACGGCCGTGCAGCTGGTGCCCGAGGTGGCCAAGCAGGCGCAGGCGCTCACCGTCTTCCAGCGCACCCCGATCTGGGTGGTGCCGAAGATCGACACCGCCATCCCGAAGCCGGTGCAGAAGCTGTTCGACCGGGTGCCCGCCACCCAGAAGGCCGCGCGGCTGTTCAACACCAGCCTGCTCGAGGCGCTCATGGTGGTCGGCGTGCTGCACTACACCCAGGCCAAGCCGCTGAACAAGGCCGCGAGCCTGCTCGCCAAGGCGCACCTGCGGACCTCGGTGCGGGACAAGGAAACCCGCAAGCAGCTCACCCCGCACTACGACTTCGGCTGCAAGCGCCCCACCTTCTCCAACACCTACTTCCGCTCGTTCAACCAGCCGCACGTGCGCCTGGAGACGAACTCGATCGACCATATCGAGGCCGACGGCATCGTCACCGCCGACGGGCACAAGACCGAGATCGACACGCTGATCCTGGCTACCGGCTTCAACCTGTGGGACGTGAACTTCCCGGCCATCGAGATCATCGGCCGCGACGGGGTCAACCTCGGAAAGTTCTGGCGGGACAACCGGTTCCAGGCCTACGAGGGCATCACCGTGCCGAAGTTCCCGAACTTCCTCAGCCTCAACAGCCCGTACTCCTACAGCGGCCTTTCCTACTTCACCACCATCGAGGCGCAGATGAAGCACATGGGACGGCTCTTCACCGAGCTGTTCCGCCGCGGCGAGCACACCTTCGAGGTGACCGAGGAGGCGAACGCAGGCTTCCTCGATCGGGTCACCGGCAAGCTCGGCACCTCGGTCTTCTACGGCGGCGACTGCTCCACCGCGCGCAGCTACTACTTCAACCCGCACGGCGAGGCCGCGCTGCTGCGCCCGACCAGCACGCTCAACGCGCACCGCGAGGCGGTCAGCTTCCCGCTCGACGATTACGTCTACGGAAAGTCCGCCTGACCTCTGACGCCCCGTTGCGCCAGCCCCGCCGGAACGATTCCGGCGGGGCTCGCGCGCGCCGCTACTTGGCGATCTTGCGCAGCACCCATTCCGCGAGCGTCGGCGTCACCACCGAGTGTTCGGTATTGGTTGCGTTGCAACAGAATTCGGTGAGCGCCGTGTGCTCGGCGGTCACCTTGCGCAGATCCTTGTCCAGCTCGACCTCCCAGCTCATCGGGTCGAAGTCCAGCGCGATCGCGCTGACCGACGGGACGAAGCAGCTCCAGCGCTTGGCCTCCTCCAGGTCGATGCCGAGCGTGGTCGCGACCTGGCCGAACGAATCCAGCATGCCGCCGGGCGCGCCGTCGAACGGCGCCACCGCGCTGGTGGTCGAGGTGCGTGAGGTCAGCCCGAGGTGCATGCCGCCGATCGGCTGTTTGTCCCCGAACGCCGGCTGATACCGCGCGGTCGCGCTGCCGACCAGCCCGCCGAGGAACTTCTTGTCGAACACGACCTCCCCGGCCGGTAACGCGGGCCCCTGCCCGTCACCACGCCCGTTCGCGACGCCCAGCCGCACCGGCCGCTGCGGGAATCCGCCCAGATCGGCCAGCTCCTGGACGAATTGGGCCCGTAACGGCGACGCGGTAGCGACCGGACCCGAATACCGCGCGTCCTCCACCCACGCCCACAACAGCTGCTGCGCCGCGGGGCTGCGAATCAGGCTGGCCTTGCTCGCTTTACCGGGCGTGAGCGTCTCGAAGAACTCGAAGAAATAGGCCATCTGCTGCAGGATCAGCGGAATCCACGCCCCGTTGTGTGGGGAATCCCAGGACAGATAGGTCCCGGTCCGATGGTCCTCGTCGTCCTTCTCCATCGCGGCGAGCGCGTACCGGGTGATCAGGCCGCCCATGCTCACCCCGCCCGTGATCAGCGGTGTTGTGCCCTGCTGCTCGGCCATCACCTTGTTGATGCAGGCCCGCGCCACCCCCGCGTTGACCTGGATGTAGTCGTGCCGGGCGTCGAATCCGAGCAACACGATGTCGATGCCCGCGGCGAGCAACTGGTCGAACAAGCGCTCACCCGCGTCGGAATAGGGGTGGTTGAACCACTGCCACAGACCGTCGAGGTCGCTGGCACCGTAGTTGAACCCGTCGGCGAAGATCATCGGATTCACCAGGCGCTCGTGCCCGTTCCCCAGATGCACCGCCGCCGTGCCCTTGCCGTATTTCCCCAGGTAGGAATGCTCGGAAACGAGCGGCCACTCGAACTCCGGGCGCCGCGCGGGCTCGCCGTTGCGGGCGTCCGGGGTGGCGAACCACGGTCCCGATTCGGCGCTGCGGGCCAGGTCGTAGAGTTCCGGCGCGGAAAGGTCCCCCGCCGCTTTCTGCAAGAGAGTTTTGACGTCGATTCTGGCTTCCTTGGCCATCATCGTCCCCTTTGTGTAGGCACAGAAGGTCCCGGGACACGTCTCGAAGATCGCTGAGTTCGTGCGTAGATCAGGCTCCCCGGCCACGCCGTCGGGACGTCCTGCGCTGATGAATTCCCTGCGATTCCTACTGTAAGGCAACGGAATTCGTTACGGACGGGTTTCCCGCCGAAGAATTTCCGGGCAAACCGACCGGGCCTTTCGGACGCCGGTGGCCGTCTACGATTCGCCGTGCGATATGGCTCGCGGGCACATCGGCGCTCCCCAGCAGGTGTGCCGGTGTGGCGACGGAGACATGAACTGGCAGACTGTCTGGGTACATACCCATCCCACCCACAAGACTAGGGACTGACTTCGACGATGGAACTTCTGTTTCCGCTGCTGCTGGTAGCCCTGCTCGTGCCGATGTTCCTCGGCGTCCGCCGCCAGAAGCGGGAAGCCGCCAAGGTCACGGAGATGCAGGACACCCTCAAGGCGGGCGACCAGGTCATCACCACGTCGGGGCTGTACGGCACCGTCGTCGATCTCGACGACACCACGGTTGATCTCGAGATCGCCGAGGAGGTCGTCACGACGTGGCTGCGCGCGGCCATCCGCGAGGTCCGCGTCGACACCGAGACGGTTGCCGACGAGGCCGATGCCGACACGATCGCCGTCGAGCCGGCCGCCGACGCCAACGGCGCACACGTGGCCGACGCGGTCGAGGAATCCGCCGCGCAGACCGAGACCCGGCTCACCAAGGACTGATCGTCCCCCGGTGTGCCCGCGCGCCGGATGCCGCCGCGACCACGGCCCTCGGCCGGCGCGCGACGGTGTCCGATTCGCGGGCCCCGTGGCGCACGCCACTACCGCCCGCACCGGCGTCGCCGGTGTGTGCCTGCCTGTTCCATGTTCGACTTCCCGCCTAGGAGATGACGTACTGTGCCACCTTCCCAGGGATCGGCGCATCCGCTCCGGCTGCTCGGCGTCTACGCCGCGCTGCTGGCCGTGATCTATGCGCTGGTGTTCTTCACCGGTGACAAATCCTCGACCCCACGGCTCGGCATCGACCTCCAGGGTGGTACCCGGGTCACGCTGACCGCCCGAACGCCGGACGGCGGCAAGCCGAACCAGGACAGCCTGAAAAAGGCGCAGGACATCATCGAGAACCGGGTCAACGGTCTCGGTGTGGCCGGGTCCGAGGTCATCATCGACGGTGACAACCTGGTGATCACGGTGCCTGGCGACGACGGGCAGCAGGCGCGCGCGCTGGCGACCACCGCCAAGCTGTACATCCGTCCGGTGCTCAACGCCGTGCCCGCCGCGCAGCGTGGCCAGCAGCCCGCGCCGGGTGCGACCCCGCCGGGTGCGGTTCCGCCTGCTCCGCCGGGTGACGCACCGCCCGCCGCCAACGGTGCGCCTTCGGTAGGTGCTCCCGCCTCGGGTGGCGAGACCGTCGATCCGGCTCCGCAGCAGCGCGTGTTCCCCGCACAGGGACCTACGCAGCCGCCCGCGGACCCGAACCTCACGCCGCAGGAACAGGCGACCAAGGACATCCAGGACGCCAAGACCATCCGGCAGAGCGCCGACCCGACCATCCAGCAGGCCGCGATGGCCACGCTGGACTGCAACAAGCCGGACCCGTTGCAGGGCAACGACGATCCGAACCTGCCGCTGGTCGCCTGCTCCACCGACGGCCAGGAGATCCTGCTGCTGGACAAGAGCCGCATCGACGGCCAGGAGATCAAGTCCGCCAGCTCGGGCCTGAACACCCAGCAGGCGCGACACGAGGTCTACCTCGAGTTCAAGTCCGGCGGTAGCGACGCGTGGGCCCAGCTCACCGGCGAGTACGTCTACAAGCGGGTCGCCTTCGTGCTCGACACCAAGGTGGTCAGCGCGCCGACCGTGCAGCAGGGACCGCAGCAGGGTGGCCGCACCCAGATCTCCGGCAACTTCACCGCCGCGTCGGCGAAGGAACTGGCGAACACGCTGAAGTACGGCTCGCTGCCGCTGTCGTTCCAGACCTCCGAGGCCGAGACGGTGTCGGCGACGCTGGGGCTGTCCTCGCTGAAGGCGGGTCTGCTCGCCGGCGCGGTCGGCCTGGCCGTGGTCTTGCTCTACTGCCTCGCCTACTACCGGATGCTCGGGTTCGTCACCGGATTCTCTCTGGTGGCTTCGGGTCTCGCGGTGTACGGCATCATGGTGCTGCTCGGCAGATGGATCGGGTTCACCCTCGACCTGGCCGGCATCGCCGGTCTGATCATCGGTATCGGTATGACCGCCGACTCGTTCGTGGTGTTCTTCGAACGCATCAAGGACGAGATGCGCGAGGGCCGCAGTTTCCGTTCTGCCGCCCCGCGCGGCTGGCAGCGCGCCCGCCGGACGATTCTGTCCGGCAACGCGGTCAGCTTCATCGCCGCCGCGGTGCTCTACATCCTCGCGGTCGGCCAGGTGAAGGGCTTCGCGTTCACCCTCGGCCTCACCACCATCCTCGACGTCGTCGTGGTGTTCCTGGTGACCTCGCCGCTGGTGTTGCTCGCCTCGCGCACGAACTACTGGGCCAAGCCGTCGGTCAACGGGCTCGGCGCGATCCAGCAGGTCGCGCGCGAGCGTAAGGCGGCCGAGGCCGCACTCGGGAAGGCGTGAACGAGATGACCAACCACACGAGCACGTCGCGCACCCCGAACCCGGCCGAGACCACGGACGTGTTCGCCGCGGTGACCGAGCAGCCCAAGCACGGCTTCTTCAACCGCCTCTACACCGGCACCGGCGCCATCGACGTCATCGGCAAGCGCCGGATGTGGTACCTGATCACCGCCGCGATCATCCTGATCTCGTTGGGCAGCATGATCTTCCGCGGCTTCAACTTCGGGATCGACTTCGAGGGTGGTTCGCGGATCCAGTTCCCGGCCCAAGGTGCGAGTACCAGCCAGGTCGAGGAGGTCTACCGTTCCGCGATCGGCTCCGATCCGGTGTCGGTGCAGACCGTCGGCAGCGGCGGCAACGCCACCATCCTGATCCGCTCCGAAGCGCTGAACCGGGATCAGGTGGACACGCTGAACAACGCGCTGTTCACCAAGTTCCAGCCCAAGGGCAAGGACGGCAACCCGAGCCGCGCCGCGATCAGCGCCTCCGACGTCAGCGAGACCTGGGGTAGCCAGATCACCCGTAAGGCACTCATCGCGCTGGCGGTGTTCCTGGTCCTGGTCGCCGTCTACATCGCGGTGCGCTTCGAACCGCACATGGCGATCGCCGCGCTGGCCGCCCTGGTCTTCGACGTCACCGTGACGGCGGGCGTGTACTCGCTCGTCGGCTTCGAGGTGAGCCCGGCGACCGTGATCGGCATCCTGACCATCCTCGGCTTCTCGCTCTACGACTCGGTGGTCGTGTTCGACAAGGTCGAGGAAAACACCAGGGGCATTCTGCATTTGAACCGCCGCACCTACGGCGAGCAGGCCAACCTCGCGGTGAACCAGACCCTGATGCGCTCGATCAACACCGCCCTCATCGGCATCCTGCCGATCGTCGGCCTGATGGTGATCGCGGTCTGGATGCTCGGCGTCGGCACGCTCAAGGACCTGGCGCTGGTGCAGCTGGTCGGCCTGCTGGTCGGCACCTACTCCTCGATCTTCTTCGCGACGCCGCTGCTGGTGTCGATCAAGGAGCGGTGGGGCCCGGTCGCGCGGCACACCGACAAGATCAAGGCCAAGCGGGCCGGCGTCGCCAGCGCGCGTGCGGGAGTCGAGGCCGAGCGCCGCGCGACCGCCGCGACCGGTCGCTACGGCGACGAACCGCGCCGCTCGCGGGAACCGGGGCAGGCGCCCCGGCCGGGCGCGCGCCCCAGCGGGAAACGGCAGAAGCGGCGGAACTGACACACAGGCAAGGGGTTTCATGCGCAAGCCGGATAGCCGAGCGATACGTCTGATCGGAGTGCTGGCCGCGAGCACCCTGGCCGCCGGGTTGGTGGTCGGGTGCTCGAGCAAGAACCAGGTGCCGTCCATCGGTTACGCCGTCGATGCCACCATCGCCAGTTACAACGGCGGCAGCACGCTCGGCGCGAGCACCGGATCGACCGCGGTGTTCAGCCGGGTGGTGACCGGGTTCTACTACACCGGACCGGACGGTCAGCAGGTCGCCGACACCGACTTCGGCACCGCCAAAGAGGTCCCCGGCGAGGTGCAGACCATCCAGTACCGGCTCAACCCGGACGGTGTGTACTCCGACGGGGTGCCGACCGCGTGCGACGATCTGGTGCTGGCCTGGGCCGCGCGCAGCGGCCGGTTCACCAAACCCGGTGACCGAGGCCAGGTTCCGCTGTTCGACGCGGCGAGCATCGCCGGCTACGCCGACATCGAGCGGGTCGACTGCCAGCCCGGTTCGCGCGACGCCACCGTGGTGTTCCGGCCGGGCCGGCACTACTCGGCGTGGCGCAACCTGTTCACCGCCGGCGAGCTGATGCCCGCGCACGTCGCCGCGCGGGTGGCGAACGTGCCGAATGTGGTGTCCGCCTTGCAAACCGGCGACCCGGGCGGGCTCGGCCGGATCTCCGACTTCTGGAACACCGGCTGGAACTTCGCCGGGGGCAACCTCGACCTGACCAAGTTCCCGTCGTCCGGGCCGTACCGGATCGAATCCTTCAGCGACAAGGACGGTTTGGTCCTGGTCGCGAACGAGCGGTGGTGGGGGAACAAGCCCGCGACCGGCCGGATCATGGTGTGGCCCAAGAACATCGATCTGAAGTCCAAGGTCAGGGACAGCGCCGCGGGTGTGGTCGACGTCGGCACCGGATCGGTGAAAGACCTGAACCTGGATGGTTTCCAGGTGCGCAACGTGGCGGGCCGCGGCGTCGAGCAGCTGGTGCTGGCGACCGGGGGAGTGTTCGGCTCGGTGGACATGCGCCGGGCGCTCGCGCTGTGCGTGCCGCGGCAGGCGCTGTTCGACAAGCTCGGCAAGGTGCCGGACGCGCCCAAGGAGGGGCTCGGCTCGGGGCCGTTGAACGCGCATATCGTGCAACAGGATTCGCTGTACTACCCGTCGGTGATCGGTGCCGCGGGCAAGTTCAACGGTGGTGATGTCGGCGGCGCGACCCAGGCGGTCGCCGCGTCGCGGGCGAACAATCCGACCGTGCGCATCGGCTATCTGCGTCCTGATGATCGACGCGCGCAGACCGTGGCGATGATCACGGAGGCCTGTAAACCCGCGGGCATCAACATCGTCGACGCCGGAGCCCCCGATTTCACGCCGTCGCAGCTCACCGAGGGCAAAGTCGACGCCGTCCTGGGTAGCACCGCGTCCGCGCCGGGGCCGGCCGGATCGCTGTCCGGGGTCGCGGCGACCAGTGCGTTGCGCGGTAGTAGCGGGATCAATTTCGGCCGATTCGGTAACGGCCGCTACGATTCCATCACCGATCAGCTTGCGGCCGACGACAACTCGACCACACAGCTGAATCTGCTCACCGAGGCCGAAAACCTGCTGTGGGCGGAGTTGCCGAGCATCCCCCTGTTCGCCTCGCCGCGCACCATCGCGTTCGGCGCCGGTCTGCAGAACGGGATAGCTGCGCCGAACCAGGCGGGGTCAGGGTGGAACATGGACCGCTGGGTGCTGAAGCGGTGACAGGTGCTTGTGGTGTTGTGATGATGGAGAGGTGTCGATGAGTAAGCACGCGGCGATCGAATCCGACGAGCTAGCCGCCGATCGGACCGGCCGGGCGGCCGAAGCGGTCGAGCGTCTGACCCGCTGGCGCGACGACTTCCCCACTCCCGGAGTCCGTTTCGCCGACCTCACACCCGTCTTCGCCGATGCCGAAGGCTTCCGCACCGTCGTCGACTGCCTCGCCTCCTGCGGCCCCGACGCCGACCTCGTCGCCGGCGTCGACGCCCGCGGCTTCCTCATCGGCGCCGCGGTGGCCGCCAGCCTCGGCACCGGCGTCCTCGCCGTCCGCAAGGCAGGCAAGCTGCCCCCGCCCGTCATCACCCGCGAATACCAGCTCGAATACGGCACCGCCGCCTTGGAGATCCCCGCCGACGGCGTCCCGCTCGCCGGCAAACGCATCCTCCTGCTCGACGACGTGCTCGCCACCGGCGGCACCCTGGCCGCCGCAGCCGACCTCTTCACCCAGGCCGGCGCCGAGGTGATCGCCGCCGCCGTAGTCCTCGAACTGACTTTCCTGGACGGCCGCGCACGCCAAGGGCACTACCCTGTGACCTCCATCGTCAAGGTCTGATGTTCCCGGGTCGCGGAGGACAGGCAGCTGCGGCTGAGGTCTCCTCTTTGCTCGACAGCTAGCTGTTATCGATCCGGGCTCGAGATACTCGGGCGCGCGAGCTGCCGAGGTTCAGGCCGCCGCCTGCGACTTCGACGGGAAAGCGGCTGCCGGCTAGGTTGCCTTGGTTTATGGCGCGGCACTCGCGATTCGGGCCTTGTTCAGCGACTGTGCCAGCGTTCGACGACTTGGACCATTTGTGTGCCGAGATAGTCGAGGTATTGGGCTATTTCGGTCAGGCGGGCGCCGGCGGGGGTGGTCGGTCCGAGGAGTTGGGCGCCGCGGTGGGCGGTTTCGACTTTTGCTTGGGCGGCGCGGGCGAGGTTGAGGGTGGTGCGGTGCCAGGTGTTGTTGTCGATGTAGTAGTGGTTGCGGCGGTGGGTGGTGCGGTCGCGGCGGATCAGGTCGCGTTCTTCCAGGGCGTTTACTGCGGTGGAGATCGAGGCGGGGCTGACCGCTAGTTGGTGGACCAGTTCGGCGGCGGTGAGGCTGCCGGAATCGGTGAGATGCAGGGCGGTCAGTACGCGGGCTTGCATTCGGGGCATGCCGTCGTAGACGAGCAAGTCGGTGAAGTGGGTGGCGAACTCGCTGAGGGCTTCATTGTCGGCGGGGAATCCGGCGGAGGTAGTCGGTGGGGTGGCGGCTTTGCTTCGGCGGGCGCGTGCGACGGTGGCGCGATGGGCTCGGTCTGCGCGATAACGGCCGGGACCGCCGTTGCGGGTTACCTCGCGGCTGATCGTAGAGGCGGGGCGGTCTAGTTGGCGGGCGATCTGCGTGTAGCCGAGTCCTTCGGCCAGTGCGGCGGCGATGCACTCGCGTTCGGGCAGGGTGAGTCGGCCTCCCGGCATCGTGCGGTTCTCCTTCGGTGTGCGTTCAGCTGCAGCTCATTGCATGCCGGGTTACTGGCGTGTGCGTTCGACGGCAAGGTCATTGCACGGATGAAACCGAATCTACCTGCGGCAAACGGGTATTGCCGCGCGAACTCTGTTGAGTGATCACTGAACGCAACCTAGCGTTCGGCCTCTACTGAAACTCGTGCGTCAGAAGGAACGTCATGACCGAGCCGCAGACCACCCTCTCGTCGCTGCCTGTCACCCGCCCCGCGGGCTGCCCTTTCGATCCGCCGGTCGAGTTCGCGCGGATCCGCGAACGAAATTCATTGACCCGCATGGTGTTTCCGGACGGCCACCACGGCTGGCTGGCGACCGGCCATGCCACGGTGCGCGCGATCCTGGCCGATCCGCGCTTCAGCGCACGCGCCGAACTCCTGCACTCCCCGCTGGTGGATCTCGGTCCGCTCCCGCCGGCTCCACCCGGAAATTTCCTCAACCTCGACGCACCCGAGCACACGCGTTATCGAAAGTTGTTGGCGGGCAAGTTCACTGTCCGGCGGATGCGGCTGCTCACCGAGCGAATAGCGCAGATCAGCACCTGGCACCTCGATGCGATCGAACGAGCCGGTGGTCCAGTGGATTTGGTGACCTCGTTCGCGTATCCGGTTCCGGCGCTGACGATCTGCGAACTACTCGGAGTGCCCGAAACCGATCGAGCCCGATTTCAGCGCCTGGTCGCCGATCTGGTCACCAAGTTCAACGATCCCGCGCTGGCACCGGACGAGCGTCTCGAACAGGGCCTCAGCACCTTCGAGGAAGCCCAGGAATACCTGCGCGACCTGGTCGTCGCCAAACGCGCCGCACCGACCGACGACCTGCTCAGCGATCTGACCGGCACCGATCTCACGGATCTCGAGCTCGCCGGTGTGGGCGTACTGCTGCTGATCGCCGGCTTCGACACCACCGCGAACATGCTGGCCCTCGGCGCTTTCGCGCTCCTGTCCCACCCAGAGCAGCTGGCCGCGTTGCGCGGCGACCCCGACCTCGCCGATCGGGCAATCGAGGAACTGCTGCGCTACCTGACCGTCGCCCACACCGCGACCCGTTCGGCTCTGGTGGATGTCGCACTGGCCGATCGGGTGATCAAAGCCGGTGAGACGGTAGCCCTTTCGCTCCAGGCCGCCGATCGCGACCCGACCGTATTCGACCAGCCCGACAGCCTCGACCTCCGGCGTAATGCGGTGGGGCACCTGGGTTTCGGCCACGGCCCGCATCAGTGCCTCGGTCAGCAGCTGGCCCGGGTCGAACTCCGCACGGCGCTAACCGCTTTGACGACACGGTTCCCGACCTTGCGTCTTGCGATACCGGCTGACGAGATCCGCACCCGCGCGAACACCCTCGGCGTCCACGGTGTGCCGAACCTTCCGGTCACCTGGTGACTAGATAACCGCCCTACCTGCGTCGATAGGTAGACCGAAGAGAAATCGAGTAGTCCGCTACGTATGACCGCTCCAGTTCCCGGCGGCACGCTTATCGAGTCATCCGCAAACGGAAACGAGGTGGAGTTAATGGACGGACAAGCGCTACGCCAGACCTGGGCCTGGACCACCGGCTCGGACAGCTTCTCGCACTCCGGGGAGCACCGATTCCCGCCGACGTCGACGCTGGCCGAAATGAATCTCGCCGACTTCTACGAGTTCGACGACAAGTCGCACGTGGACGCCGGATTCACCAAGGTCACCTTCATCGACGACGCCGGAGTACCGCGCACCGACACCTTCCCGGACATCGACACGGTCGACGCGACCCATGTCTTCGGCCGGAACAAGCTGACCGGCGCATCCTGGGAGATGCGGGTCTCCAACATCAGCGCGGCCGTGACCTTCAACTACTGCTTCTGGGGGCGCGTGTCATGAACGAAACCCAGTGGTCGAGCGCCGGATCGGCGCCCGCGGTCGAGTCGACGCTGGTGGTGGCGCTGTACGAGCCGAAGACCGGCCAGATCCGGCACCTGCATTCGGTCACCGTCTTCCGCGGCGCGCAACGCACCGACGAAGCCGAGGCCATCGAAGCGGCCAAGCAGAGTGCGGCGAAGTACCACGATGACGCGGCGCATCTCGCGGTGGCGACTTCCGACGATCCGCGCTATCTGTCGCCGCACAGAATAGATCCGTCCACCGGGCAGTTCGTCCCGCTGACCCATCCCGCGACCATGGCGGGCCGCCACCGGCGGTAGCGGTCAGGCGTCGGGCCGAGCGGAGCCCGGCCCGCGCTGGCGTTCGCCATCCGTGACGGTCGTCTTGGGCGGCACCCGGCGGGCCAAGGTCGGGTACACCAGGACCAGACCGTCCTCGTCGATGTGCAGATCGCTGGTGAAACTTCCTGAGGCGTAACGGATATCGGACCCGTCCTCGGCCAGGCTGAGATGGGTGTAGGTCTGCTTGGACGGGACCACCCGCAGCGTCGGCACCTCGACGAACGCCATCAGGAACTCGGCGGTCCCCGGATGCCGGTGCAGTCCGGTGCGAATGATGGGCATGGTGTTGGTCAGCGGCGAGCACGCGAGGTCGCAGTCCCGCGCGTCGGCGAGGTCCGAGCGCGGCTCCCCGTCGACCGTCCAGACGCCGTCCGCGCGCCGCAGATCCAGCTGACGGTGTTCGGTCGCGGTGACACAGGTGATCTGTAGTCGCTCGGTGACGGCGTCCGCATCGGTGTCGAGGGTGTAGGTCAGCCAATACGGTTCCGGGAGTTGACCGACCGCCCGGCCCTCACCGTGTAGCCGCAACCCGTCCAGGTCGATCCAGGCCGACTCGAATCCCGCGGTCTCCTGGACCTGCCAGAGGACCTGACGTCCGGTCAGTACTTCCGTCTTATCGATCATGCGACAGCATCGTATTGCCCGCGCGGCGTTTAGGTGTCACGAGTTTCCGCGCAGCCAGTCCATGGCGTCCGCGCACGCGCGCAGGACGGAGACGTGCCCGTCGTCCGGCCGACTCCACAACTGCGCCTTGGGAAGTCGTTGCCGCAGCCAGTCGGCGTGCGCGGGCGGGACGACGCGATCCTGTCCGCCCTGGACCAGTAGCACCGGTGCGGTGATGGCGCTCGGTTCGATGCCCCACGGACTGACGAACGCGACATCGTCATCGACCAGCCCGTCGCTGCCGGCTTCGCCGGCGCGCTGCGCATCCGCGCCGAGGCTTGCCCACTCTCCGGACAGCGCCTCGAAATCCGCGGAAGTGAAACTGTCCATGTCGAATTCGTCGGTCTCCGCGAACTTCGCTCTGGCCTCCGCCCCGTTCATCGCGGCTTTCAGCCCGCCGGGCGCCACCATGCCCGCGAACCAGTCGAACTCCTCGGTGAACGGCGCGATCCCGGCCAGACTGACTACCCCCGTGACCCGGTCAGGTAGTTCGGCAGCGCAGGCGAGCGCATGCGGCCCGCCGCCCGATGCGCCCATTACCGCGAATTGCTCGATACCCAGCGCATCGGCCATCTGCTCGACGTCGTGTGCCGCCGACGCGACATCTCGCCCGGGGAGTCGAGTGGAACCCCCATAACCAGGTCGGCCGTACGACAGCAGTCGGATTCCGCGTGCGTTCGCAGCCTCCAGCAGCGGGTCCAGTAGCACGCCCGTCTGCGGCGAACCATGATGCCACACAAGAACTCCCGCGCCACCGCCGTGCTCGCTGTCGTACGCGCGCACGATTCGCCCGTCATTCAACCGAATGTCCCGAGATGCGACCATGCGGACACGCTATCCCCACGCACCGACAAATTCTCCGGTCCGGATGCCTCCCGATAGCCACAAAGATCATCGCTTGACATGGAGTGCGCTCCAACTCCTAGCGTTGTCCGTAGCAAGTCCGAATCTCAGGAGGCACAACATGATCAACGTCCCCACCCGGCACCTCGGTGAGCTCGCGGTTTCCGCGCAGGGCCTGGGCTGCATGGGCATGAGTCACGGATACGGGGACGCGGACGACGCGCAGTCGATCGAGACGCTGCGGCACGCCCTCGACCTCGGCGTGAGTTTGCTGGACACCGCCGACTTCTACGGCGCCGGGCACAACGAGGAACTGCTCGGCAAGGCCATCGCCGGCCGCCGCGACGAAGTCGTCCTGGCCACGAAGTTCGGTTTCGCCAACAAACTGGGGGAGCCGACCCACATCCGTGGCGACGCCGCCTACGTGCACCAGGCCTGCGACGCGTCGCTGCGCCGCCTCGGCGTCGACCACATCGACCTCTACTACCAGCACCGGGTCGACCCGCAGGTGCCGATCGAGGAGACCGTCGGCGCGATGGCCGAACTGGTACAGGCCGGCAAGGTCCGCCACCTCGGCCTGTCCGAGGCCGGCGCGCAGACCATCCGCCGCGCGCACGCCGTGCACCCGATCGCCGCGTTGCAGAGCGAATGGTCGCTGTGGACCCGCGATCTGGAGGCCGAGATCGCCCCGGTCTGCCGCGAACTCGGCATCGGCATCGTCCCGTTCTCCCCGCTCGGCCGCGGTTTCCTGACCGGCAAATACAACTCCGTCGAGGGTCTGGCCGACAACGACGTCCGCCGCACCCAACCGCGTTTCGCCGACGGCAACCTCGAACGCAACCTGGCGATCGTCGCGAAGCTGAACGAACTGGCCGCGGCCAAGGGCGTCACCGCGGGCCAGCTCGCCCTCGCCTGGGTCCAGCACCGCGGCGACAACGTCGTGCCCATCCCCGGCACCCGCCGCAAGCAGTACCTCGAGGAAAACCTCGCGGCCCTGACCATCGACCTGTCCGCCGCCGACCTGGCCGCCATCGAGGCCGCCGCCCCGCGCGAACAGATCGCCGGCACCCGCTACGACGCCACCAGCCTCACCTTCACCAACGGCTGAACCGGACGTTTTCCGGAGCCTCGTCCCGATAGCGCGAATCGCGTTGGCAGCCGGGGATCGGACTGCAAGGATCTGCGCGTGAGTGTTGCGCCGCCGATGCGGCAGGTCAGAGCTGACTACGACACGGCGACCGTGGTTGTCTATCAGGCATATCCGGTGGAGATCGCCGAAGCGGCCGTTGCCGCAGGAACTTTCGTCGACCCGTTCAAACGGGACCGGATGACGTGGATCAAGCCTTCGTTTCTATGGATGATGTATCGCTGCGGGTGGGCGAGTAAACCGGGGCAGGAGCGGGTGCTCGCGGTGTCGATCACGCGCAGCGGATTCGAGTGGGCGCTGTGGCAGTCCTGCCTGAGTCACTATGTGCCGGAGATGTATTCGGATCGGCAGGTGTGGATGGACCGGTTGCGGGTGAGTCCGGTCCGGATCCAATGGGATCCGGAGCGCGACCTGCACCACCGGCCGCTGGCGCATCGGTCGCTACAGGTCGGGCTCGGCGGTCCGGCGGTAGGGCTCTACGTCGATCGATGGGTCACCGGCATCCGCGATGTGACCGCCGAGGCGCAGCGGATCGGGCGGTTGGTGGCGGAGGGGAAACTCGACGCCGCAGCCCGGGCGCTCCCGGTGGAGCGGCCCTATCCGCTGACCCCGGAGATCGCCGCGGTGATCGGGGCGGGGTAGCCCGGAAAGCGGTTGCGAGCTGGTGTGATCCAAATATCACTGGCGACCGCGGCGCAGGTGTGGTTAATCTAGACGGGTCTTGTTCCCGTTGATCGGAGCCCTAACGTTGATTTCATGAGGTAGCCACTCGGGCGGTCCGCTGTCGCGCACCGCGTTTTCTGAGCGACCTCTGGAGTCATCATGGCAAATCTGTCATTTTCCGATCTCACCTTCGCCTGGCCGGACGGCACACCTGTGTTCGACGGGCTCAACGGCGTCCTCGGCCCCGGGCATGTCGGCCTGGTCGGCAGCAATGGTGCGGGCAAATCCACGCTGCTGCGGCTGATCGCCCGCGAGCTCACCCCGGCCGTCGGTTCGATCACGGTCACCGGCCATCTCGGCTACCTGCGCCAAGACCTCGGTCTCGCCGCGGGCCAGCGGGTCGACGCCGTGCTCGGCATCGCCGACATCCGGAAAGCCTTGCACCGCATCGAATCCGGCGGCGCCGACGAGTCCGATTTCGAACTCGTCGGTCACCGCTGGGACGTCGAGGAGCGGGCCATCGCCCTGCTCGGCCGGCTCGGCCTGCACTACGTCGCCGACTCCGCCGAACAGCTGGATCGCCGACTGGAGACCCTCTCCGGCGGCGAGACCACGCTGCTCGGACTGGTCGCCGAATTGCTGGCCGAACCGGACATCCTGCTGCTGGACGAACCGACGAACAACCTGGATCGGCTTGCCCGCGAACGGCTTTACGACGTGGTCGCGCAATTCTCCGGCACCGTGCTCACGGTCAGCCACGACCGTGAGCTGCTGGAGCGGATGGGCGCCATCGCGGAGCTGCGCCAGGGCGAACTGCGCATGTTCGGCGGCAATTTCAGCGAGTACGAGCGGATCATCGAGGCCGAGCAGGCAGCGGCCAAGGCGGCCATCCGCGACGCGCGCAGCGATGTGCGCAAGCAGGCGCGCGAACTCGTCGAGACGCGGATCAAGCTGGACCGCAGGCAGCGCTACGGGCAGAAGATGTGGGACACCAAGCGGGAACCGAAAATCATTATGGCCGAACGCAAACGGCAGGCTCAGGTGGCCGCGGGCAAGCTGCGCAACAACCACATCGGCAAGCTGGAGACGGCCAAGGACCACCTCCAGCAGGCGCAGGAACTGTTGCGCGACGATCGGGAGATCCGGGTCGATCTGCCCGATACCCGGCTCTACCCCGGACAGGACGTCATCGACCTGGACGAGGTCGAGTTGGCCTGCGGGCCGACGGTTTCGCTGCGGATCAGCGGGCCGGAACGGATCGCCCTGACCGGGCGCAACGGCATCGGCAAAACGACGCTGCTGCAACGGATCTCGGCGGCCGGTCCGAAGGTGCCGTGGCGGATGCTGCCGCAACGCCTCGACATCTTCGACGAGCAGCGGTCGGTGTTCGAGAACGTGGCGTCGACGGCGCCGCACGCGTCACTGGAACAGATCCGAGCCCAGTTGGCCCGCTTCCTGTTTCGGGGCAGCGACGCCGACGTGGCGGTCGCGGCGCTGTCCGGTGGCGAACGGCTGCGGGCGGCACTGGCCATGCTGCTGCTGGCCGACCCGGCGCCGAAGTTGTTGCTGCTCGACGAGCCGACCAACAACCTCGACCTGCCGAGTCTCGAGCACCTCACGCAGGCGCTGGCCAGTTTCGAGGGGGCGTTGGTCGTGGTGAGCCACGACCCCCGCTTCCTCGACGACATCGGTCTCACTCGGCGGGTCGAGCTGACCGCAGACGGTCTGACCGAGACTTTGACGGGATAGGGCCTAATCGAGTTCGGCGACGAGCTTTTTCGGCGCGACCTTGCGGTAGGCGTCATGGATGATCTCGGCGAACTCGGTCCAGTCCGGATCGGCGTCCAAGCGGACGCCGATCCACCCGCTGTGGCCGACGTAGGGCGGGACGAAGAATCGTTCGGGTTCCGAGTCGACCAGTTCGGCCTGCACGCCCTCGGGCGCTGGGCACCACATGGTCGGTCCGGGTTCGTTGTATCCGCCGGGGATGTACTTGACGAACGAGGTCTTCGTGCGCACGAAGAAGGTCGGGCAGCCGTGGCTGAGCCGTTCGCTGCACTCCGGTAGATCCAGGCAGATCGCGCGGATCCGCGTCAACGGGTCCATGGGCGCAGTTTACGGCGCGGCGGCTCCACGCATCGCCCTTCGGAGCACGCCGGGGTGCCTGAGCAGGCCGGGAGCGAGCCAGACCGCGAGGGCGGTGAGGGTGAGCCACGGGCGCAAGTGGGGATTCAACCCGCGGATGCGGCCGTCTTCGGCGAGTTCGAGGACGAGGGCCTCGGTCAGGCGGAACGGTCCGACGTTGGCCTCGGCGAGCAGTACGCGTCGCCTGCCGTCGCCGATCTGTTCGGTCCAGCGCAGGTTGGCCAGTCCGCCGTATGCGGTGGTGAGAAGGATGCGCAGATCGTCCTTGCCGCGGAAGACCAATCGGCCGGACAGCGGGGAGACCAATGTGGCATCGGGGGTGAGGGTTTCCATCAACGCGTCGAAATCGGCGGCCGTGGTCGCCGCGCAGAACTTGGCTACCGAGTCGGTGGCCGTTTCTTCCGGATGCATGGCACCGAACCTAGCCGTAGTCCGTTGCAAAAAGCAATGGACTACGATGGGTGCGTGCCCAAAGCTGCTTTGTCCGACATCGTCTGCTCGATCGCGCGCACCCTCGACGCGGTCGGTGAGCGGTGGACGCCGCTCATCCTGCGGGATCTGTTCGTCGGGTTGACCCGGTTCGAGGACCTGCGGCGGGACCTCGGCATCGCCTCGAATGTGCTCACCGCCCGGCTGGCGGCATTGCAGGCGCATGGCATCGTGGAAACCCGTGTGTACCAGTCGAATCCGGTTCGGCACGAGTATCTGCTCACGGCCAAAGGGCGGGACCTGTATCCCGTTCTGACGATGATTGTCGCCTGGGGGGACAACTGGCTCGCCGGGCCCGAGGGGCCGCCCGCGTTGGTCGTGCACGAGGACTGTGGGAAGGTCACCGCCGGTGTGGTGGTGTGCCGGGAGTGCGGGTCCGCGCTGACCGCGGACAACGTGCGGTTTCATCAGGGGCCGGGTGGGCAGCGCGGCCCGGGGACGATGCTCGTCGGCGATCACATGGTGGCGCCGAGCTGAGGCTGGTCAGTTGACCGCGACGGGCTCGGCGCCGGTCGCCGCGACCAACTCCTGGAAGGTGGTCGGGAAGACCGTGTGCGGATGTCCGGCCGCGGCCCAGATCTCCGCCTGATCGGCCAGCGTTTCGTCGATCAACGTCCGGATCGGCGCGGGATGCCCGAGCGGGGCGACACCGCCGATGGCCTGGCCGGTGTGCGTGCGGACGAACTCGGCACTGGCGCGCGACAGCTCGGCGAGGCCGAGCTGCGCGGCGACCTTGCCCGTGTCCACCCGGTGCGCGCCGCTGGTGAGGACCAGCAGCGGCGCGCCCTCGGCGTCGAAGACGAGGCTGTTGGCGATCGCGGCCACCGGGCAGCCGAGTTGTTCGGCCGCGGCGATTGCCGTCGGGGCGGTCTCCGGGAGGACCCGGACCCGCGGGGTGACCCCGGCGGCGCGCAGGGCGGCTTCGACGGCGAGCACGGTCGGCCGCTGGGAGATGTCGTCCATGGCCGCGATCCTAAACCGCGGTCATCGGTGCGAGCCCGCGATTTTCCGGCCTAGCCTTCGTTGATCTCCAGCCGATCGAGATGCACGGGGAGCAGGGCGCGCAGCACCTCGCCCGGCGCCCCGATCTGGCCCGCGGTGAGAAGTCCGGAGTAGGTCCCGGACGTGATGTGCGCCAGCGCTTCTACCACGATCGGTGCGCTGACCGCGTAGATGTCGCGGCCGGCGACGACGGCGCGGCGCTCGGTGAAGCCGGATCGGATCACCACCTCGATCAGGAATTGCTGGGCCGAGCGGCCGAGTTCGTCGGCGGGTTGCGCGGCGAGGTCGTCGGTGGAGGCGAGGTCGGCCAGCGGGGCCGTGGTCATATAGGTATGCAGGGCAGCGGTTTTCACGTGGCGGGGGATGGTGACGCTGTCCGCGGTGGTGAAATCGCCTACGACAGTTTGTTTTCCGAACGGGGCCGGGAAGGTCCAGTCGGTGATCGGCGCCTCGTCGTCGCGCAGGGCGAGTTCGCCGTCGGTGTAGACGAGTCGCTTTCCGTTGCGGCGGCCGCGAGAGGCGCGGCCCGCCGCCCGGGTGCCCTCGGTGGGGATCCAGCTGTCGAGGGCGAAGGCGAGATGGATTTCGTCCGCCATCGCGAGGTCGGCCAGGGCGGCGGTAGCGAGGAGGTCGCCGAGACCGCCGTAGAAGGCGACGGCGGGCGCGATGATGATGCCCGCGTCTGCCGCTTGATCTTGGTATGTGGCAACGGTTTTCGCGACGACCTCGACCTCGGCGGAGACATCGAGGTAGTGGATGCGCGCGCGGAGTGCGGCTTCGACGAGCGGCGACACGGTGTCACCGAACGGTCCGGCCGCATTGATCACCGCGACGCTGTCCGCGACAGCGCGATCCAGGGCTTCGGGGTCATCGACCGCGGCCGGGCGGACCGTCGCTCCCGGATAGTCGGCGGCAACCTCGTGTAGCCGAGATGTGTTGCGGCCGGACAGAATCGGCGTCCAGCCGCGACGGGCCAGCTCGGCCACGATGAAGCGGCCGGTATGGCCGTAGGCGCCGTAAACGGTCACGGTCGGCGGCATGGGATTCTCCTCGACGTTCGATGATGTCGAGTCCAGCCAACGCCCGCGGCCCGCGCGGCATTCCCAGGTCAGCCCGCGGCGACGACCTCGATCTCGACCAGCCAGTCGTTGTCCAGGGTCTGCACCACGATCGCGGTGGTCGGCACGGCGCGCCCGCCCAGCGCCGCCACCCGGGCCGCGGCGTTCGCCTCGGCGTCGGAGGCGTCGCGCAGATAGCTGGTGAGCCGGACGATGTTGTCGACGGTCATATTCGCCGACGCGAGGATGGCTCGCAGGTTCGACCAGATCCGTTCGAGTTGTTCGGTCAGGGTCGCGGCCGGCTTGCCGTCCGGATCGAGACCCATTGTGCCCGAGACGAATAGCAGTCGTTCGGCGCCTCGGACCTCCATCGCGTGCACATAGTCGTCGGTGGCGGCGTAGACGCCTTCGGTCGGATTGCGCTGTAGGAGCTCCACCGCTCCGATCTTGCCAGGGAACGGGTTTTGCCGAGGGAGTTCCTTGACGGTCGGAGTTTTAGTCGCATACACTAAAACCAGTTCACGAGAGGAAGTGATCACATGGGATACGGAAATTGGGACGACACCGCCTACCGGGCGGCGAAGACCTTCCGGGCCAGCCGTGGCCTCGACGATTTCGGCTACACCGCCGAGCTGCAGGCGGTGCCGTACGAAGACTGGCAGGCGCACCCGACCCTCGATCCGCTGGGGGTTGACGTGCGCGAATGCCGAGATTCGGCCGACCACGGCAACTCGCTGCCCATCGCGGTGCTGTTCGACGTCACCGGTTCGATGGGGCGGGTGCCGCGGATCATGCAGCAGAAGCTGGGCAAGCTGCACGGGCTGTTGCAGCGCAAGGGATATGCGGACGATCCGCAGATCCTGTTCGGCGCCATCGGCGATGCCGACACCGACCGAGTTCCGTTGCAGGTCGGGCAGTTCGAGTCGGACAACCGGATGGACGAGCAGCTGCGCGCCATCCTGCTCGAAGGCGGCGGAGGCGGGCAGAAGTCCGAAAGTTATGAACTGGCTGCCTATTTCATGGCGACCCACATCGTCACCGACGCGTGGGAGAAGCGGAACAAGAAGGGCTACCTGTTCCTGATCGGCGACGAGCTGAACAAGCCGAAGCTCGCCTCGCGGCACATCCGCAGTGTCATCGGTGATCCGGTGCGCCGGGATGTTTCGGTGGAGTCGATCTACCGCGAGCTCGCCGAACGCTGGAACATCTACTACATCCTGCCGAACCAGTCGAGCTACTACGACGATCCGGAGATCGCCGATCACTGGCGCGATCTGCTGGGGCAGAGCTTTCTGAAGCTCGACGATCCGGCCGCTGTGTGCGAACTCATTGCGCTGACAGTCGGTTTGGCGGAGGGGCGGGTGGACGTGGATGCCGGGCTCGCGGATCTGCGCGATGTGGGGTCGGCGGCCGAGGCGAACTCCGTGGGGAAGGCGTTGGGGGTCAAGAGCCGGCGGATGCGGGCCCTGCCCAGTGGTCGCAGCTGACCATGCCGTTGCTGTCGGTCTCGGGCAAAGCTGCCGGGGAGGGCGGTTGAACCGGCGGCCTGCATCTGCGGGTGCGATAGCTGGAGTTGATTGAGATAGGAAGGAGCGCATCGTGTTTCGGTCGCACATCGTGGTAGTCGATCTCGGCTTCGGGGATGCCGGGAAGGGCGCGACGGTCGATTGGCTGTGCTCCGCGGACGCGGGGCTGGATGTCTCGGCCGTGGTGCGGTTCAACGGCGGTGCGCAGGCGGCGCACAACGTGATCGCCGACGGCCGGCATCACACCTTCGCGCAGTTCGGGTCGGGGACCTTTTCCGGTGTGCCGACGCTGCTTTCACGGCATGTGCTGGTCGAGCCGATCGCGCTGGCGGGGGAGGCTCGGCAGCTGGCCGTGCTCGGGGTGCCGGATCCGTTGGCGCTGTTGCACATCGACGGCAGGGCGTTGCTCACCACACCGATCCACATCGCCGCGAACCGTGCCCGCGAGGACGCGAGGGGTTCCTCGCGGCACGGTTCCTGTGGACGGGGGATCGGTGAGACGGCGTGGTACGCGCTGGAACACGATGCGCCGACCGTGGCGGATTGCCTGCGCCCCAAGGTTCTTCGGGACAAGCTCCAGGCGCTCGCCGCTCACTACGGTGCGCTGATCGCCCCGAGCGAGCACCGCTATGAGCCGATCGACGTCCTGATCGACATGTACCAGGAGTTCGCCGCCGCCGTCCGCATCGTCGGCGGCGAGCAGCTCGCCCGGTTCGCCCGGCGCGGTCGCCTGGTTTTCGAAGGTGCCCAAGGGGTTCTGCTCGACGAATGGCGCGGCTTCCATCCGCACACCACCTGGTCCACCGTGGAACCGCGCAACGCCCGCGCCATGCTCGCCGAAATCGGCACGGCCGGTTACGTTCTCGGCGTCACCCGCACCTACATGACCCGCCACGGCGCAGGCCCGCTACCCACCGAGGACCCCGACCTCACCTACCCGGAGCCACACAACACCACCGGCCGCTACCAAGGCGACTTCCGCCTCGGCCACCTGGACCCGATCCTCCTGCGCTACGCCATCGCCGCCGCCGGCGGCATCGACGGCCTGGCCCTGACCCACCTGGACACTCCCGGAACGCACTACGCGGCAACGGGATACGCCACCGACGAAGGCGTGATCGATCACCTGTCACCGGGCACTTGGCAGGACCTAGACCACCAGCAACGCCTCACCGACCTACTGACCACCGCCCGCCCGATCCTCACCGAAATGCCGGACGACGTGCCCCCATGGCTGGCACAAACACTCGACACACCAGTTGTCCTGACCTCGAACGGCCCCACCCGAACCCACCGCACACCGACCAGCACTGCCGCCGCCGTCGCGTGAGGCGTCTGTTGCTCCTGACCATCGCTGATGGGCAACCCATCGAGGGCACCGGTGCGCGACCGGACCGGCCGGGTGCGGCAGGATTGGTGCGCGTGGAGCAATCCGTTGTGTCGGTGGATGTGGTGGCGTTGCGGTTCTGGGGCGACGACGCCGGAGTGAGCGTGGGGATCGCGCCGCGCGCGATGGCGCCGTTCACCGGGCAGTTGGCGCTGCCGGGGGTGCTGCTCGGGCGCGGGGAGCGGCTGGTGGGGGCGGCGCGGCGGGCGGTGCATACGAAACTCGGGGTGCCGGAGGCGGCGATCGGTGCGGTGGGTCAGCTGGTGACCTTCGACGAACCCAATCGCGATCCGCGCGGACCGACGCTGTCGATCGCGATGTGGGCGGTGGTCGGCCCGCACGAAGGACCCGCGCACTGGGTCGGTTTCGACGAGGTCCCCGAGCTGGCGTTCGACCACAACCGCATCATCGATGCATCCCGCGGCCTGCTCACCGGACTGCTCTGGAAGGACCTCGCCTTCACCCAGGCCCTGCTCGGCGACGAATTCCCCGCCACCAGAGCAGTCGCAGCCACAACAACCCTCGCAGGCACCCGCCCCGACCCCGCCAACCTCAACCGCACCCTCGCCGCCCTCCCCGGCCTGACCCGCACCACCGAACGCCGCCGCGTCAAAGCCACCGGCAGACCCGCCGCAGTATGGGCTTTCGGCGCGGACGACTAGCCGAAAAGTACTGCGCGACAGCGTCATTTATCGAGGCCGCACCCGCAGCGTTATGGCACGGGTGCGGCCTAGGGCAGTGGGTCAGTGGGTGAGGAGGGATTGGACGGTGCCGAAGTCGAGGGCGGGTTCCAGGGACGTGTAGGTGCCGTGTTCGAGGAGTTCGGTGGTTGCGGTTTCGGCGAGTTTGTAGGCGGCTTGGGCTACCGCGGAGCCGACGCTTACTCGGCGGACGCCGGTTGCGGCGAGGTCGGCGACGGAAGGGGCGCCGGCGCCGGCCATCACGTTGATCGGCAGCGGGGACTTGCCGGCCAGGTCGGTGAGGGTGGGGAGGTCGAGGAGGCCGGGGACGAAGAGGCTGTCGGCGCCGGCCTCGGCGTAGGCGGCGGCTCGGGTGAGGACGTCGTCGAAGCGGTCTTCCGGTGCGCCGATGCCGAACAGGTAGACGTCGGTGCGGGCGTTGATCACCAGTTCGGGCAGGCCGGCCTCGTGTGCGGCGGTGCGGGCCGCGCGCAAGCGGTCGGCCTGGGCGGCGGTGTCGAACAGGGGGCCGCCCGGGACGGTGGAGTCTTCGAGGTTCACGCCGACGGCGCCGGCGGTGATCGCGGCGACGACGGTGGTGGCGACATCTTCCGGTGTGGCGCCGTAGCCGCCTTCGATGTCCGCCGTCACGGGCACATCGACGACGGCGGCGATCCGGCGGATGACGCCGATCGCGTCCTCCCTGGTGAGCTGCTCCCCGTCACCAGTGCCGAGCGACCAGGCAACGGCCGCGCTCGTCGTCGCGATCGCGGGTGCGCCCGCCGCCGCGATCACCGCCGCACTGACCGCGTCCCACGCGTTCGGCAACACGAAGATGCCTTGTTTGTGCAGTGCCCGGAAGGCGGCTGCCGCGGCGCGCTGGGTGTCGGTGATGGGCTGGCTGTCCTGTGCCACGGGGGCTCCTCGCGAGATTGTTCGATGACGGTAGTGATGAAGGTAACGTTGAAAACCTCGTCGGCCATCCCGATTTTCCGCCCGAATCCCGATGCGGGAGAACGCTATCGCTCAGGTAGACGTTCTGGAACACGATCGCGATCTCTTCGAGCAGCACCACTCAGCGTCGCGGCGCGTACATGATGATGGCGACTCCGACGAGGCATATCCCCGCGCCGAGATAGTCCCAGCGGTCGGGGTGGAACTTGTCGACGAGCATCCCCCAAGCGAGCGAGCCCGCGACGAACACGCCCCCGTAGGCCGCGAGGATGCGCCCGAAGTTCGGGTCCGGCTGGAAGGTGGCGACGAATCCGTACGCCCCGAGCGCCACGATGCCCGCCGCGATCCAGAGGATGCCGCGATGCTCTCGCCAGCCCTGCCACACCAGCCAGGCCCCACCGATCTCGGCGACGGCGGCCAGGGCAAACAGCAGCAGGGAGCGGGCGACGGTCATGCAGTGAAGGTACCGACCTGGTCCGGCCCTACAACCCTTCGCCGCGCGGTGTCGCGTCTGCCCGACCGGGCATGAGCGGACAGTGCGCTCAGGCCGACTGCACCGGAATGAGGTCGTAGACCGCATACGGCCGCCCGATCACCGGATACGAAACATTGCGCACCGGCACTCCACCTGCCGTACAACCGATTTCGGTCCCCCCATGCGCATGCCCGTGCACCGCGAGCGACGCACGCCCCGCATCCACAGCATCACCGAGCGCATGGCAACCGAGCCCGGGAAAGATCTTCGGCGGCTCGCCGATCAGCGTGTCGACGACGGGGGAGAAGTGCATCAACGCGACGCGGATCTCGGTCTCCAGGGTGTCCAAGGCCTGACGCAGCAGCAACGCATCGAGCGGCCCTCGCCGCATCCGCGCCCGATGCTCTTCGGTTCCTTCATCGGGAGTCCCCGGATAGCCAGGGAATCCACCACTACCGCCCATCACACCGGCGATCCCGAGCTGAATTCCGTTCAGCTCCAAGGTGATCGCGGTCCCTTCGAGCATGTGCACCCCGATACCGCTGAGCTGAGCCGAGATTCGGAACCCCAGCTTGTGATCATGATCGTGATTCCCGAGCACCGCGACGACCGGCACTGGCAGATCAGCGATTTCGGCGCAGAGCAGATCCGCCTCGGCCAACCTGCCGCCCTCGGTGAGATCCCCGGCCAGCAGCAGCACATCGGCATGCTCGTCCACCCGCAGCAGTTCGGGTCGAAACCGCCCCGCGACGGCATCGCGCATGTGCGTATCGGCGACGGCGGCGATCCGGATGCTCGGCTGCGCGGACTCGGCTGGCATGGCGTCAGCCAGCCACATCGGCGCCGGGGTGTCAACCGCAATCTGCCGTTCACCCGCCCGCCACCCCGCCGTGAGCTGCTGACATAGCTTCTGGCTATCGAGAGTTCAGCCCGCGTTCAGCGAGGCAACCGGCGATGGCTCGACCGATGAAACGTCCATGAACAGTGCCGTGGCGGGCTTCCACCGGCCCGCCCGGCCCCGCATGGTTCGGACTATGAGCGAGCGCGGCAAGCGAGCGAATCATCGGCATGGCGGGCGACGCGATGCGGGCGTCACCGGCCGTTCGGACGCAGCGCGATCGAGGACGAGCAGGCTCCGGTTCTTCTCGAAAGCGCTTGCCGTCATAGCTGTTACCGTCCTGCCCATGACCGTTGCGGCAGGCGGCGCGCAGGCCGACACCCGCGTCGACAAGGTGGTCCTGATCGGCCTCGACGGCCTGATGTACGACAAGGTCCTCCAGGTCAAGGCGCCGAACCTGATGCGGCTCGGCGCCGAGGGCATGCTCAGCCGCTCCTCGATCGCCCCGCACATCACCATCTCCGGCCCGTCCTGGGCGACCGTGCTGACCGGCGTCTGGGACCGCAAGCACGGCATCAAGGACAACAATTTCACCGCCGCCCCGTTCGCGAAGTACCCGACGGTCTTCACCCAGATCGAGCGCGCCGACCCGGCCCGCAAGACCCACTCCATCGCCACCTGGGATCAGATCGCCACCATGTCCGGCAGCGGCGATCCCCGCGCCGACGTGGTCGTCTCCACCCCGCCGGTCCCCGACGACCCGGACGAGGCCAAGACCGACGCGGCCACCGCCACCGCCGTGGTCGCCGCGATCGGCAAGTTCGCCCCCGACTTCCTCTTCACCCACCTCGACCAGGTCGATCACGCGGGTCACAGCGACGGCGCGGCCTCCGACGAGTACCTCGACGCGGTCCGCCGCATCGACGAACAGGTCGGCCGCATCACCGCCGCCGTCGACGCCCGGGCCAAGGCCAACCCGGCCGAACGCTGGACCATCCTGGTCACCGCCGACCACGGCCACCGGCCCAAGGGCGGCCACGGCGGCCAATCCCCGGACGAGACAACCAATTTCGTCATCGCCCGCGGACCCGACTTCAGCGCGGGCGATACCACCTCCCGCTACACCCTGGTCGACATCACCCCGACCATCGTCGATCTGCTGCACGTCCCGGCCAGTCCGGACTTCGACGGCCAATCGATGATCAACCGGGAGCCGGCCTCGCCTTCCACCATCCGCTAGATCACCACAACGCCCCCACATCGACGCCTGATCTGTCAGGCTTTCCCCTACGCCTCGGAAAGCCCCAGCGAACCCAGCGCCATCCCGGCCGCAGAACCCGCAGGACGCCCGCCGCAACCGCGCGCCGGACGCCGGCGCGCGGCCGGGACTAAAGTTGGTGGTCTGGGCGGTTGCAGCGGTCGGATAGGGTGGTTCGATCGAGGCACGCGGCGCGAACGACAGGCCCGGAGGCGGTTGCCTGCGTATCCACGGAGGGACCGTGAGCGCCGGAATCGGGCACTGAGAGGTGGTGGCATGACTCAGCACTTGGGCGAGGCGAATGTCGAGCAATCGGACGACGCCCCGCAGTCGAACGGTGCCGCCACCGGGGGAGAGCAGTCGAAGGAGAGCAAGCCGGCGAGCAATGGCACGCCTGCGCGTCAGCCGGGTACCTCCGCCGCCGTGCCGACCTCCGCCTCTCGCCGGGTCCGGGCGCGGCTCGCCCGCCGGATGACCGGTCAGCGCGGCATCGCCGCGGTCAAGCCGGTGCTCGAACCGCTGGCCAGCGTGCACCGCGAGCTGTACCCGAAGGCGAACCTGACGCTGTTGCAGCGCGCGTTCGACGTGGCCGACGAACGGCACAAGCACCAGTTCCGCAAGTCCGGCGACCCGTACATCACGCACCCGCTCGCGGTGGCCAACATCCTGGCCGAGCTCGGCATGGACACCACCACGCTGGTCGCGGCGCTGCTGCACGACACCGTCGAGGACACCGGCTACTCGCTCGAGCAGCTCACCCTGGACTTCGGCGCCGAGGTCGCGCACCTGGTCGACGGCGTGACCAAGCTGGACAAGGTCAACCTCGGCGCGGCCGCCGAGGCCGAGACGATCCGCAAGATGATCATCGCGATGGCGCGTGATCCGCGGGTGCTGGTGATCAAGGTCGCCGACCGCCTGCACAACATGCGCACGATGCGCTTCCTGCCGCCGGAGAAGCAAGCGAAGAAGGCCAAGGAAACCCTCGAAGTCATTGCGCCGCTTGCCCATCGGCTCGGCATGGCGACGGTCAAGTGGGAACTCGAGGACCTCGCCTTCGCCATCCTGCACCCGAAGAAGTACGACGAGATCGTGCGCCTGGTCGCCGATCGGGCGCCGTCGCGCGACACGTACCTGGCCAAGGTGCGTGCGGAAATCGTGAATACCCTTGCGGCATCACGGATCAACGCGATCGTCGAGGGCCGCCCGAAGCACTACTGGTCGATCTACCAGAAGATGATCGTCAAGGGTAAGGACTTCGACGATATCCACGACCTGGTCGGCATCCGCATCCTCTGCGACGAGGTGCGCGACTGCTACGCGGCCGTCGGCGTCGTGCACTCGCTGTGGCAGCCGATGGCGGGCCGGTTCAAGGACTACATCGCGCAGCCGCGCTACGGCGTCTACCAGTCGCTGCACACCACCGTGGTCGGTCCGGACGGCAAGCCGCTGGAGGTGCAGATCCGCACCCAGGACATGCACCGCACCGCCGAGTTCGGCATCGCCGCGCACTGGCGCTACAAGGAGACCCGGGGCAAGCACTCGAACGACTCCACCGAGGTCGACGACATGGCGTGGATGCGCCAGCTGCTCGACTGGCAGCGGGAGGCGGCCGATCCGGCCGAGTTCCTGGAGTCGCTGCGCTTCGACCTGAAGTCGCCGGAGATCTTCGTGTTCACCCCGAAGGGTGACGTGATCACGCTGCCGCAGAAGTCGACCCCGGTCGATTTCGCCTACGCAGTGCACACCGAGGTCGGGCACAAGTGCATCGGCGCCCGGGTGAACGGGCGCCTGGTCGCGCTGGAACGGCAGCTGGAGAACGGTGAGGTCGTCGAGGTGTTCACCTCGAAGGCGCAGAACGCCGGACCGAGCCGGGACTGGCAGAACTTCGTCGTCTCGCCGCGCGCCAAGGCCAAGATCCGGCAGTGGTTCGCCAAGGAGCGCCGCGAGGAAGCCCTGGAGAACGGCAAGGAGCAGATCTCCAAGGAGGTCCGCCGGGTCGGGCTGCCGTTGCAGCGGTTGATGAGCGTGGACGCGATGACCGCGGTCGCGCACGAACTGCACTACACCGACATCTCCACCCTCTACACCGCGGTCGGCGAGCACCAGGTCTCCGCGCACCACGTGGTGCAGCGACTGATGGCGCAGCTCGGCGGCATCGGCGACGTGGAGAACGAGCTGGCCGAGCGGTCGACTCCGTCCACCACGCCGAACCGGCAGCGCACCACCGGCGACGCCGGCGTGCTGATCCCCGGCGCGTCCGGCACCGTGGCCAAGCTGGCCAAGTGCTGCACCCCGGTGCCCGGTGACGAGATCATGGGCTTCGTGACCCGCGGCGGCGCGGTCAGCGTGCACCGCACCGACTGCACCAACGCCGGATCGCTGCGGGATCAGGCCGAACGCATCATCGAGGTGTCCTGGGCGCCGTCCCCGTCGTCGGTGTTCCTGGTGGCCATCCAGATCGAGGCGCTCGATCGCACCCGCCTGCTCTCCGACGTGACGAAGGTGCTGGCCGACGAGAAGGTGAACATCCTGTCCGCGTCCGTCGCCACGCACGGCGACCGGGTCGCGATCAGTAAGTTCACCTTCGAGATGGGCGACCCGAAGCACCTCGGGCATCTGCTGAATGTGGTCCGGAATGTGGAAGGCGTCTATGACGTCTACCGCGTCACCTCCGCCGCATAACCGACGAATGTCCGGGCTTACCTGAAATAGTCCGGCAAGGTCATCTCCCCTTGACGTGTCAATTGTCGTGCGCCTAGCAACCTCTCGGCGAACCATCCGCGAAGACTGAGATATCTGCATGAATGCCGAAGCCTTCGGGCGAACGGAAGGTGGAGTCCCGGTAGGGATTTCGCGTGACCTGTGGGTCGCCGGTCGGTTGCTCTCGTTTTCAGACCATCGGAAAGTTGCCGGGCTGGGTTGCTCGGCACGCGGGAATGTGTGAAACCCGTTTCGGCAGTTCATGGAAAGTTTTCGGCGACGCCCCGGCAATAGTCGGAATCTGTTACGGTCTATTGCGTTTCATGGCGTTGAGGGTAACTGCGGCAACACGGATTGATTGCGGATCGCTATGACTAATTGTGCGGCAAGAGTCACGGGGGTGCTGACAGCACTCGCCGTGACGGTGGCTATGGCGGGCACCGCCGTGGCCGGTCCGCCGAATCCCGCAGGCCCCTCGACCAATATCGCGCTCAGCGCGTGTCCGGCATTGTACGCCTTGGGGATTCAGGGCACCGGGGAATCGTCACCGGATGCCGCACCGTCCACCGACACCGGCATGCTGTCCACCGTCTTCCGGCCGATGCTGGCCAAGGCCACCGATCCCGGCCTGGTCGATCGCGCCTACGTGCCTTACGAATCCGGCTTCGGCGGCGCGACCGCCGGCGGCGCGGCGCCGTACTCCGAATCGGTGACCGGCGGCCTGACCCGGCTGCGCACGATGGCCAAGGCCGTCGCCGACCGCTGTGCGGACACCCGGTTCGCGGTGGTCGGCTATTCGCAGGGCGCACACGTCGCGTCGATGTTCGCGCAGGAGATCGGGCAGGGGCAGGGCGTGCTGCCTGCCGAAAAGGTCGCTGCGGTCGCACTGTTCGCCGATCCGACCCGCAACCCGGGCGCGCCGCTGTTCCCCGGCTCGCCGGGCAAGGAGTCACCGGACCCGGCGCCCGGCACCGCGGGCGACCAGCTCGCGTCGATCGCCGCGCTGCCGCAGGTCCCCGCGAACGGCGGCGGCATCGGCCCGGATCGGGACCGGGCGGCCAACTTCGGCGCACTCACCGGCCGGGTGGCCAGTTTCTGTGCGGCCGGCGATCTCGCCTGTGACGCGCCGTCGGGCGCGCCGATCCTCAAGGCGGTCACCAACGTCGTCGGCCAGTCCAAGCTGAGCGGCGGCGACCCGATCGCCTCGCTGGTCTCCATCGCGCAGGCGCTGGCGTACACCTCGATCAAGACCGCGACCAAGGTCGCCAACGAGGACATCCAGGGCAACTCGCTCGCGACGCTGGCCATCTCGCCCAAGAAGTCGATCTCCCAGCGCCTCGCCGACGCCGCCGACCCGCGTACCCCCCTCGACCTTCCCGCCGCGCTACAGGCGCTGCTGAAGGTCGGCATGATCGGCCTGAACGCGGTCGTCACCGTCGTCAAGACGGTGATCAACCCGGCGACCATCGCCGAACTGGCCAGCGCGGGCCTGTCGAACCCGCCCGCCGCGCTGCTGTCGCTGGGCACCAAGTTGATCGGCGCGGTCGCCCAGCTCGTCCCGCCGACCACCGGCGTCCGCCTGGTCACCCAGGCGTTCGACGCGGTCGTACAGAACATCACCGACAACCGCGAATTGCTGAACACCGCCACCTGGGTGCGGTATTGGGACACCATCCAGCGGCACGGCGCCTACAACACCGCGACGGTCGCCGCCAACGGCGACACGCCGACCGCGTTCGTCGCCGACTGGTTCGCCGCGATCGCGCACGACATCGCCGGTAAATTCGGCGCGAACAGCAGGCCGGTGGGTGGCGCGGACAAGCCGCCGACGGGATTCTTCGGCGAGCAATCCGGCGCGTCGACTACGCCGAATTCTTCCGGTACGGGACAATTTCCGTTCGGGACAGGAGCCGAAGGCGCCTCATCCGGCGGCGCGACGTCGATTCCGCCCACCGATCGACCCGGCACACCCAACACCTACCCGTTCTCCACGAACTGATCGCCGAGAGGGTCCGACGATGAGCTATGTGCCTCGCGCAGCGGGAATGGGGGAATGTTGAAGTCGTACAAAGAGCTGTCCCGTTGGTATGCCGCGTTGGAGCCGGAGACCGCGCCGGTGCCGCCGAGCGCCGCGGGCTCGGTGCCGCTCGACGAGGACGGACCGGCTCGGTATCCGCACTACATCCGGGACGAGCCGCAGCCGGAGGTCCCCGCCGACCTACCGCAGCGCAGCGAATTCACCGGCGGCTGGTCGGACTGGGTAGGCCGGGCGCCCGGCCCCGACGACGACTACACCCCGCGGGACGCGGATCTGGTGCGTTTCCCCTGGCCCGACGACGAGGACTACGACGACCCGCTGGACGAGCCGCGACCGCGCTCGTCCAGCGCCTTGCGTCTGGAGGCGCGCGCGCGTTACTCCCGGCGCGGTCGCGTGTTCGTTGTACTCGTCATCGCGGTGCTGTTGCTCGGCGCCGCGGCGGCGGGCGTGCTGTTCCTGCTGCACTCCTCGAATTCGCGGTCCGCGGCCCCGCGACCGCCGGTCAGCTGGGCCTCGATGCAGTTGCCCGCGAGCAACGCCCAGGCGGGCGTGAGCACCGACAGCCTGCGCGGCAAGTCGCAGGCCGGCGTGACCACCTACCGCACGACCGGCCCGTGCCCGACCGAGCGCACCGCGACGACCGTGCGCGGCGCCGAAACCGGCGGCACCACAACGGGTCCCGACGCTATCCTGGCGTTCCAGTACGCGTACTACGTCGAGCGCTCCGGTGAACAGGTCCGGCAGGTTGTCGCGCCGGAGGCCAATGTCTCACCCGCGCAGACGATTCAGCGCGGCATCGATACCATCCCGGTCGGCACCACGCACTGCGTGCGGATCGTGACCATCTCGGACAATCGGTACTCGGTGGAGGTCACCGAGTACCGCCCCGGCGGCGTGCCCGCCACGTACAACAAGCAGACGGTCACCACCGCGGTGATCGACGGCCGCACCCTGATCACGGGCATCGCGGCCGGATAGAGGAGAGCAGGAAGCGATGGGAGAGGACTGGAGCCGCTGGCTCGACGAGGCGCCCGAGGGCGAATCGTCGGGCCGGCCTGCGCGCTCCAAGGCTCCGGTGGTGCGATTGCGGCGCGGCAAGGGCAGCGGTTCCGGCGCGGAACAACCCTTACAGCGGCCCATCCTGGTGGTCGGCGGCTGCGGTGGTGCGGGCACCACCACGACGGCGCTGGGGATCGCGGGCGAGCTCGGCATGGCGGGTACCCCGACCGTCGCGGTGGACGCGACGGCCGCGGGCAGCGATCTCGCGCTGCGCGGCGCGGACGAACACCTGCACCCGATCAGCCTGCAATCGTGGCTGTACGGGCGCGGCGACGACGAACCGGCGCCGCTGAAGGAGTGCCTGTCCCGGGCCACCTCCGGAATCGGTTTACTGTGGCGCGATTCCGCGCCGCTGCGCCGGCGGGCGACCTACCTCACGGTGGCGCGGGCGGTGTACGACTCCGGCTTCACCGCGGTCTACGACGGCGGCAACCCGATTGCCGGACGGCAGCTGCGCCCGCTGCTCGATGACGCGGATGTTGCTCTGGTGCTTGCCATTCCGGCGCGCGCCGACGCCGCGAACCGATTGCGGGTCACCCTGGAATGGCTCGACGACCAGTTCGGCGACTCCACCGAGGGGCAGGGCGGCGGCATCGTCGGCGACACGACAATCGTTGTCTCGCACCAGCATCCGGGCACCGAGTCCGGCGTAGCCGAGCATTTGCGCGAGCACCTGTCCGGCTGGGTGCGCGACATCCGCGAGATTCCCTACGACCCGCACCTGGCCAGGGGTGAGCTGGTCCGGCACGCGTCGCTGTCCCTCGATACGCGCCGGGCGTATGGGCGCCTGCTGGCCGGGGTGGCATCATGACGGCCGCCATGAAGTTTCGCCGTCAGACCGAATCCGCGCCCGCGGGCGTCGTCGCCCCGCCGGAGTCGCGCCGCGCCCCCATCTGGGACCGTCCGGTGCCCGGGGTCGGCCGCGCACCGCTGGTGTGGGTGATGGGTGTGCACGGCGGCGCCGGAGCCAGTAGCCTCGCGCATGTGCTTGCGCCGGCGGCGGATTCGAGCCGCCGCTGGCCGGGCGTCTACGACCGCGAATCCCCGTTCGTCGTACTGGTGGCGCGCGAGACCATCGCGGGCCTCACCCGCGCACATGACTTACTGCGCCAACATCATTCGGGGTTCGCCGGATCGTGTGAGGTGCTCGGCCTGATCACCGTCGCCGCGCGCCCCGGCCGGCTGCCCCCGGAGATCCGCCGCTACCGCGAGGTGGTCGGCTCGCTGGCCGGGCAGCTGTGGCAGGTCCCGTGGTATGAGGAATGGACGCTGGTAGAACCGGAGAAGCTGCCGGTCTGGGCGCCCGGTGACCCGCTGCCACCGAAGAAACGCAAGATCGACCCCTTGGAAGAGGTACCGCTCGATGTCCGGGAGCTCGGCGCCGACATCGTCGCGGCGGCTCGAACGGCACTGGAGGAGGCGCAACTCGGCGATCCGGCGCAGGACCGGGCAAGTAGAAAGCCACCCGATCAGTGAACGTCCGCATCGAATCGGCGACGAATCGACTACTTTCGAGAAAGGCACCCGATGAGCATGATTCTCCTCGCCGTGCAGGACACGTACGGCACCGTACTCGCGCAGGTCGGTAATCCGACGCCCGAGGCACCCCCGGGCTCGGAGAAGATCCTGCAGCTGGTGCGCTACCTGACCTGGTTCGTGCTGCTGTCCGGTATCTGCGGAATCACCTACGCGGGCGGCAAGTTCGCGTGGGAGAAGTGGACGGGTGGCGGGCTCGAATCGCCGAAGATGGTGGCCGGCGCCATGATCGGCGGCGTCGTCGCGACCAGCGCCGGCACCATCATGAACGCCGTTATTGGAACCTGATGTCCGACATATCTACCGTGCGCGCGTCGGCAGCCGAGCTGCTGGCCTACAAACAGATGCCGTCCGAGGTGCTGGAACCGCTGATGCAGCTGCTGAACTGGCTGCTGTGGTTCGTCCTGCTGGTGTGTCTGGCCTGGATGATCGTCTCCGCGGGCAAGCTGTGGATCGCCTTCCGCAGCGACCTCGCGATGAACGACGCCTCGCACGGCGTGCTGATGAGCCTGCTCGGGGCGATAGTGGCGAGCACAGCGTCGGGAATCGCGCTGGCTTTCCTGCCGACATGAGCGAGGGCAGGGGGACCGTGGGCGCGCTCGGCGCGATGGTGCTGATCGCGGCAGTCGGCTGCGGCGGTGGCGACGGGCGCACCGGACCCGACCTGTCGGCGGCGCCGACCGGGGTGCGGTGGCAGCCGTTCCAAGGCGTGCCGCTGCCGCAGACCGACCAGGGGCCCAAGTCGACCGCCGACGGCGCCGCAACGGGTTTCGAGCATTCGCCGCGTGGAGCCGGCGTCGCGGCGATCACCCATGCGGTGCGCCTGGCGGTGGCCGCGGACAGCCAATGGGCGAAAGTGGCCGCGCGGGAAGTGGTTCCGGGCCCCGCGAAGGACGAGTGGGCGGTGAACCGGATCCAGCTGTCGATCAGCGGACCGGCGAGCCCCGACTACGCGCCGCGCGTGCTCGGCTACAAGGTCACCGGCTACACCGACCAGCGCAGCACGGTCGACGTGCACACCGAGTACTCGGACAACTCCAAGGCGGTGAATCACACCACCGTCGAATGGTTCGGCCAGGACTGGCGCTTACGCCTGCCCGATCCGGGCGCCACCGACAGACCTATCGACGCGATCGACGTAATACCTGATGACTCAGTGAAATTGGAGGCACCGAAGTGACCGAGAAGGGGTCTTACGCGCGTGATCGCGTCTCCTTCGGTGCTGTCGCGTCCGCAGCCGTGCTGGCGCTCATCGTGATCGTGGGAATCGTCGTCTACATCAGCCGGGACGACAGCAGTCCGGCGGCCAGTGGGCCCGCGCCCGCCGAGTCGTCCGGCGGTACCGGCTTCGCCGCCCCCGAGGTGGACATCCTCGGCCGGCGCGTCGACGTGCCGAACAACGCTGCCGGGCAACCGCTTCCGCAGGATCCGACGCGGCAGCGCAAGCCGTCCGACGGCGACTGGCTGACCGCGGCACCGGAGGGCACCACCGCGACGCACGGCTGGCAGCGGGTCTACGGCGCGTCCGTGCCGTTCTCCACCTCGGACGGCCCGACGCGCATCGAAGACGGTCTGGCCGTCGGCTATTCGCACACGCCGCAGGGCGCGGTGCTGGCCGCGGCGCAGATCACCTACCGGCTCAACGCCCGTCCGGCCGACCGCGACCTGTACGTGACGCAGGTGCGCGTCTCGGCCCAGCAGATCGCCGCCTACGACAAGGCGCTCGGCAGCAACAAGCTGCCCGAGCAGCAGCCGGAGCGGGTCACCAAATACTTCGTCGCCTCGGACGCGTTCAAGGTCGACGACTACGCCGACGATCTGGCCATCGTCCGGCTCGCCTCGCGCGGGCCGGTGGTCGACGGCAAACAGTTATGGGCGGCGATCCGCCTGGTCATGGTCTGGGATGCCGGCGACTGGCGCCTCAAGCCATCGACGTCCAATACCGCACAAACGGAGTACGTCGAATCGCTGGGCGGGTGGACGAAATGGTGAGCACGATGAGCAGGGCACGACGAGACCTTGATGGCCGACCTGCGGAGCAGCGAGGGGTGCAGACAATGGTGAGGCGACTACTCACGATCTTCGCGGTCATCTTCACGGTGATGATGGCGACGCCGACCGTGGCCTACGGACAGCAGTACGGCTTCGACGAGACGTGCAACGAGATCCACGACACGCTCGACAACGTCGGCCTGCCCGGCATCTCCCTCGGTGACGCCGCCTCCGCCGCGTGCAAGGCAGGCAACGCCGCCTCGCATCCGGGTCAGGCGGCCACCGCGGTCAAGGACAAGGCGTGGGACTCGACCTTCGGCAAGGTGGTCGACTCGCTGATGAACGGCCTCGGCGAGGCCATCATCCTGGCGCTCACCTTCTGGATGAAGGTGCCCAACGAGGCGGCCAGCGACGGCGGTTCGCTGTTCACGAAGATCAACGAATACACCTATCAGGCACAGATATTGCTCTTGATAGCATCGGTGATCCTTTCCGGCGCGCGCTTGGCCGAGGCCAGACGCGGGGCCACGATGAACGAGGCCGCCGAATCGTTCCGGATGTTCGCCAGGGTGGTGTTCAGTTCGTGGATGCTCGGCGCGGTGATCGTCGCGGGCACCCAGGCCTCGGATCGGTTCTCCGAGTGGATCATCAACGACTCGACCAACGGAAACGCCAAGGACCTGGCCGAGCTGATGGTGAAAACCAGTAAGCTGCAGGCGTTTTCGCCGGGCCTGGTGCTGATCATCGCGATCGTCGGATTGCTCGGCGCGCTCGCGCAGATCGTGCTGGCCATCGTCCGGCAGGGGTTGCTGATCATCGCGGCCGGGGTGCTGCCGCTGGCGGCGGCCGCGTCCGGGATGAACGTCGGAAAACAGTCCTACCAGAAGCTGATCGGCTGGATCATCGCGTTCATGCTGTGGAAACCGGTGGCCGCGATCGTCTACATGATCGCGTTCACCACTGCGGGCCATGTGGATTCGCTGACCAGCACCAACGGTTTGCCGGATGGTGAACAGGCGCAACGCATGCTGGTCGCGATCGTGCTGCTGTGCAGCGTCGCGTTCGTGCTGCCCGCGCTGATGCGGTTGGTCACGCCCGCGGTCGCGATCGTCGGTAGCGGCGGTTCCGGTTTGACCGCGACCGGCGGCACCTTGCTCGCCGTCGCGGGCTTGGGCGCCATGGGCACCAAAGCCGTTGGCGTGAAAGGCACTGCGGCCTCGGGCGCTCCGGGCTACGTCGGCGGCAGCGGCGCGGGTCCACGCCCGCCGGGCGGCGCGGGCGGACGCGGCAGCGGCGCCCCGCGGCCGACGCCGCCGCGCGGTGGCGGCGGTCCGGCCGGTGGTGCGGCACCGCGCGCCTCCGGGCCGCAGGGCGCGGCCGGAGTACCGTCCGGTGCGACCCGGGCGGCGGGGCGGATCGGTGCGGCGCGGGCCGCGACGAGCAGCCTGAACCGTGCGGACCAGGCAATGGGTGATGTGGCCGGTGACCGTTGGGCGAATCGCTCGCCCGACCTCGGGAGGAGCACCATTCCGCGATGACGATGACGACGAACGATACCTACGAGCGTCGCTCGTACGGGCTGTGGCAGAAGCCCCGCAGCGCAGGACTTTTCGGCCTGCGCTGGGAAGAGACCGTGATCGGCTTCGTGGTGGTGATCACGGCGCTGATCACCGCGATGGTCGGCGGCTTCAAATGGGGTTTGATCGTCGGAGTCACCGGCGTCGTGATCATGGTTCCACTGGTGTGGCGGACCGGGGGCCGCTCGGGCTACGAGACGGGATTGATGATGTTCAACTGGATGCGCTCGCGCAAGAACGGCGAGCACGTGTACCGGGGTGGCCGGTTCTCCCGGATCCCGGGCGGCGTCACCCGGCTGCCGGGACTGCTCGCGCCGTCGAAGCTCTACGAGGGCATCGACGCGGGCGGTTACAGCTTCGGCATGATCCATCTGCCGCAGTTCGCCCAGTACACGGTCGTGCTGCGGGCCTGGCCGCAAGGCCACGAGGCCGTGGATCAGCCGGTGATCGACCGCTGGGTGTCGGCCTGGGGCACGTTCCTCGCCTCGGTCGGCCAGACCAGTGACATCGTCGCGGTGGTTCCGGTGATCGACACCGTGCCGGAGACCGGAAACCGTTTGCTCACCGAGGTTTCCACCATCACCCGGCCGGAGGCGCCGGAGCTGGCGCAGCAGGTGATGTACGAGCTCGCCACCGAACTGCCGCAGGAGCGGGTGCAGCTGCTGCCGCGCGTGGCGATCACGTTCAAGGCCACCACCGCCGAGCGGCGCAAGAACCCGGCCGAAGAAGCGGTCGAGATCGGCCGCCGGCTGCCCGGTATCTGCGCGGCGCTGGCCGAGGCGGGCGTGCGCGCCCAGCCGATGTCGGCGGACGAGGTCATCTCGTTCATCCGGCGCAGCTACGACCCGGCCTCGCAGGCGGACCTGGAGGTCGCGTCGAGCGAGCCCGAGGGCCACGGCCTGGATTGGGCGGACGCGGGCCCGGTCTCGCACGACGAGAAGTGGGACCACTTCGTGCACGACGGTGGCCGCTCGGTCACCTGGGAGATGGACGCCGCCCCCGAGGGCGCGGTGGACGAGCGGGTGCTGCAACGGCTGCTCGCGCCCAATCCCGAAGTGCCGCGCAAGCGCATCGCCATCGTGTACCGGCCGCACTCGGCCGCCGACGCCGCCGAGATCGTCGACGACGACTTCAAGAACGCGCTGGTGGCCCAGCAGAGCGAACGCGGTGTGGTGTCCGCGGCGGCGACCCTGCGGGTGGGCGCCACCCAGCAGGCCCGTGAGGAGCAAGCCCGGGGTCACGGTGTGACCCGCTTCGGGGCGTTGGTGACCATCACCGAGCCCCTGCGCGGCGATCTGCCGCGTATCGAAGCCATCACGCGCGACCTGTCCACGCAGGCGCGGTTGAAGATCCGGCGGTGCTACCGCTACCAGGCGGCGGCCTTCGCGGCCTCGCTCGGTTGCGGGGTGATCCTGCCGGAGCACGCGACAATTCCGAAGGCACTGGCGGGGTGAGTAATACATGGCACGTGACCACGAGCCACCCGTACGCGATCGCGACGAGCCCGCGGCCTGGCGACGCGACGACGACGAGTGGGGGGAACGCCCCGAGCGCGGTCGCCGCGGCGTGCGCGAACGCTCCGGCCTCGAGGAGATGCCGGACCGCGCACGGCGATTCGGCAGGGGCGCGGCGCGGGTGACGGGCGACGACCGGTCGGGACTGGACGAGATGTCCGAGCGGGACCGCGCGCGGGCGGCGGCCGAACGCCGGGCCCGGGCGGAGAGCGCTCGCGCCGCCGACGGGTCGCGTCCGGATCGGTCACGCGCCGAAAACGGCCGGGGCGAACGCAGTTCGGACCGGGCGCGCGGCGACGCGGCCCGCTCCGCCCGGGCGCGCGACGGCGAACGTCCGGCGCGCGGCGAACGGTCGCGGTCGGGCCAGCAGCCGGATCCGCGCGGCGGGAAGGCCACCCGCAACGGCAGGCCGGAGCGCGGTGTGCAGGACCGCAACGGTTCGCGGGCCGGCCGTAATCCGCAGCGCCCCACCAAGACCGACTACACCGCCGACCGGGCCATGGGCACGCCGGTGATGGACAAGGCGGCGCTGCGCGCCAAGGCGAAGGCCGACCGGCGCAAGACCTCGGGCCCGCCGCTGCTCGACGAGGTGACCCGGGCCAAGCTGGAGATGATCGTCCGCGAGCAGACCGGCCTGCGGGCGGCGTTCGCGCAGTTCCGGATTCGCACCGACGACATCCGCAGGCGCAACTACGCCGCCCGCGCCGAACAGGTCTTCGAGGACGGATTCGACCGCAGCACAGCCCAGCTCACCGATCGCGGCTACGCGGGGGAGGGCGGCGGCCGGATGAACGTGGTCGGCCGTCCGGTCGAATACCGTGCCACCACAGCGCAGGTCGCCGGCCTGTGGCCGTGGTCGGTCGGCGCCGGCGCGCCACTGATCGGCACCCCGCTCGGCTCGCACCTGCACACCGGCGCGCCGGTCTGCTTCGACCCGATGAACTGGTTCATGCGCGGCAGCTTCATCACCGCGCCGAGCCTGTTCGTGCTGGGCCTCAACGGTTTCGGCAAGTCCTCGCTGGTGCGCCGGATCGTGCTCGGCGGCATCGCGCAGGGCATCACGCCGCTGATCCTGGCCGACGTGAAGCCGGACTACCGCAAGATGGTCGAGCTGGTCGGCGGCCAGGTGATCGACCTCGGTTACGGCCACGGCAAGCTCAACCCGCTCGCCGCGGGCGTGCTCGGCGCCGTGGTGCCGCGGCTGGATGACCATCCGGCGCTGCAGATTCAGGTGTTGCAGGATCTGCGGGCGCGGCAGGTGACGCTGATCGCCGGTCTGGTCGAACTGGTCCGCGGCGCGCGGGTGCGCGACTACGAGGAGACGCTCATCGCGACCGCGCTGCGCATCCTCTACCAGCCGGGCAGCGGCTACACGCCGGACCAGCCGCCGATCATGGAGCACCTGCTGGAGGTGATCGTGGCCGGCGGTGAGGAACTGATGCTCGACGCGGGCGCCGACGACCCCGAGGAATACAACAACGCGATCAAGAACCTGCGGCGCTCGCTGCGCGCGCTCACCCAGGGCCCGTTCGGCGCGATCTTCAACGGGCAGACCTCGGTGCCGATCGACACCGGCGCGGTCGCGGTCTGCATCGACGTCTCGCACATCCCGACCGGGGACAAGAAGCTCAAAGCCGCGGTCATGCTGGCCTGCTGGGCCGACGGGTTCGCCTCGGTCGAGGCCGCGCACGTGCTGTCCGACGCCGATCTCGGCCCGCAGCGCTACTTCCAGGTGGTGATGGACGAGCTGTGGCAGGTGCTCGGCCTCGGCGACTTCATGGTCGACCGGGTGGACGAGCTGACCCGCTTGCAGCGTGGCATCGCCACCTCGCTGATCATGATCAGCCACACCATCAAGGACTTGCAGGCCCTCGGCTCGGAAGCCGCCATCGCCAAGGCGCTCGGCTTCCTGGAACGCGCGCGCGCCAAGATCTTCGGCGCGTTGCCCGGCGAGGAGGTCAAGCGGCTCGACAGCATCGTGCCGTTCACCTCCGCCGAGGAACAGATGGTCACCGGCTGGTCCGCGCCGCAGGCGCTGACCGGTGAGGCCCTCAAACCGGGGCAGCAACGGCCGTCGCCGCCGGGCACCGGCAAGTTCCTGCTGAAGATCGGTGAGGACCGCCGGCCGGGCATTCCGTTCCACATGGAGTTCACGCTCTCGGAGAAGGAGAGCGGTATTCACGACACCAACCAGCGGTTCAGCGAGTTCACCGAATCGACTGCCCGAGGGACGGATTCGCCGAGCGGGAGCGCCGCATGAGAGATCAGCCGAGAAGCGGGTTATCGATGCACCGCCGCGCGGGGAGGTGCGTCGGATGATGCCGCACCGCTCCTACCGCCGGGTGTCGCCGGAGGTGCGCCAGGCCGCCGTCCAGCAGGTCGTCGCGCTCACCGCGCAGATGAGCAGCGAGTCGGAGGCATGCCGGGTGGTCGCCGAACAGATCGGCGTGCACACGAACTCGGTGCGCAACTGGGTGCGCGCGGCCGAGGGCCCGAGCCTGGAGCGGATGGACGCGTCCGCGCTGCGTCGCAAAGTGGCGCTGCTACAACAGCAATTGGCGGCCGCCGCGGAGATGAACCGCACCCTGGCCGACACCCTCAACGAATCCCGGCGCGGCCAGTGAATCCTTTCCTGCCCGGGCGCGGAGGGCCGGGCCCGGCGAGGCAGCGGTGACCGGGAAGGCGCTGCTGTGGGGAGCGCTCGGCGCGGTGCTCGCGCTGATGACCCTGGTGGTGGTGATCGTGCTGCCCTCGGTCGACGACCCGTGTGAAGGTTCCGGGCTGCTCGGCACGCAGTCGAACCTGCCGCCATTGGGCGGCTATCCGCCGGGGGATCCGCGCGCGACTCCCTCCGGGACGTCGGCGCCGCCGACCGAGTTTCCGTTCGGCACCAAGGCGAGTCCGGCGGCAGGCGCGGCACCGGCTGGGCCGCAAGCGAATCCGACCAGCTCCGGTGCGCCGTCCTTGGCCGCGGGAGCCGGACCGATCCGGCGTACGCTGCCGCTGGCCGCCGGAACCTTCACGGTGTCCGACGTTTTCGGCGCGCGCGGCGGCACCCACCTCGGCGTCGACCTCGCCGCCACCGACGGCACCACCATCTACTCGGTCTCCGACGGCCGCGTCGTAGCCGCCGGTCCCGCGTCGGGTTTCGGCAACTGGGTGGTCGTCGACTCGGTGGACACCAACGGCCGCGCCTACTCCGCCGTCTACGGCCACATGTGGGACTCCGGGGTGCATGTGCGCGTCGGCGACTCCGTGACCGCGGGCCAGCCGATCGCGCAGGTCGGCTCCGCGGGCGAATCCAGCGGCCCGCACCTGCATTTCGAGATCGTGCCCGGCGGCCGGTTCACCGGCGGCCGCCAGATCGACCCGGTGCCGTGGCTGGACGGCGCGCCGACCCCCGATGTCGGTGGCGCGCAAGCCTTTTCCAACGATCCGCGATGCAGCCGTGGCTTCGGCAGCGCGGGCGGCGCGCTGGCCGCGGGCAAGGTGCCGCCGGAACTCGAAATCTGGTATCGCCGTGCGGGTTCCCTCTGCCCGCAGATCACCCCGTCGCTGCTCGCCGCGCAGGGCAAGCAGGAGTCCGGTTTCCGTCGCGGCGCTACGTCGCCCGCGGGCGCGCAGGGTTTGGCGCAGTTCCTGCCCAGCACCGCGGTCAGCGTGAACCCGGATGACGGGCAGCCCTACGTGATCGACGCCGACGGCAACGGCACCGCGAGCCTGTGGGACGACGGCGACGCGATCATCGGACAGGGCCGCTACATGTGCGCCATCGCGCACAAGATCATGCAATGGGAGTCCGAGGGCAAGGTGCGGGGCGACGTCACCGCGTTGACCCTGGCCGCCTACAACGCCGGCGAGGGCGCGGTGCTCGCGTCCGGCGGCATGCCGAATCAGGTTGCCGCGCATCTGTCCGAGACCCAGCCCTACGTGGCGAACATCCTCGCCATGGAGGCGCAGTACCGCGCGCCCGGCGCGCTCGGGCGGTTCGACCCGAAGGAGGGTGGCGGCGGTAACCAGATCGTAGAGGCCGCGCACGACTGGCTCGGGCAGCCGTACGTGTGGGGTGGCGGCGGTCCGCAGGGGCCGAGCGGCGGCGGCATGGACGGGCCGGGTCTGACCTCCGCCGCGGTCTTCGCGGCCTCGTCCGGCTCGGTGACGTTGCCGCGCACCGCCGAACAGCAGTGGGAATCCGGCGTCGAGGTGCCGATGGGCAAGATTCAGGAGGGGGACCTGGTGTTCAGCGCCTTCGGGCCTCGCGGTCCCGCGCAGGTCGGCATCTACTCGGGCAACGGACGGATGATCCAGGCGGTGCCCGGCACCCGTGGTGGCGGCGGTGTCGGTGAGGTGCAGGTGCCGGGCGACGCGCGGGCGAGGAGGGTTCTGTGAGCACCCGTTCCGAACACGCGACACAGAGACTCCCGATGTGTCGGTCTGTGCGGCTAGCCTGGAAAGACAAAGCGAAGGTACGCGCGAAACTGGTGGTGATGCTGGTGGTGAGCGTCGCGATGCTGGGCGCGGCCTGCGGTCGCGGGGACCGCGAGGACGCGGGATCCGGTGGGGCGCACCCGGCCACGTCAACGACCCGATTGCTCGAGGGTGTGCCCGCACCCGATCCGGTCACGCCCGACGGCGTCGCGGTGGCCGCGCTGAAGGAGATCTACACCTGGCAGCCGGCCACCGAGAACCAGGGCGCCTCGCTGGCGCGCGCTCGGAAATGGCTGGGCCCCAGCTTGATTCGCCTGCTGGACGGCTCACCGACCGGGCTGGAGACGCCGAAGACGACGTTGCAGTGGGCGGATTGGGCCACCGCCAAGGCGAACGTCCAGGCGTTCACCTTCGCCTCCGGCGAGAAGGCGCCCAGCGGCGGCGATCCGAACCTGCAGCAGTTCAAGATCGGCATCGAGCAGACCGTGGTCTACCCGAACGGGCGCAAGGAACCGCTGCCGCCCGCGACGGTCATCGCCACCGTGGTGCGCACGCCCGACGGCTGGCGGCTCGACGCGTTCCGCTGAACACCAAGACATTTCCCGTACCGAAAGTAGGAGGCAGCCATGGCGAAGAAGGTGGTGAAGGATCCGGCCGCGGTCGGACCGGACACGACCATGATCATGCTGTACGCCGGTATCGCGGTCGTGGCCACGCTCTGGATTTCGCTGCACCTCGGCAACATGCTGGCGGTGACTCCGCAGTCGATCCCGATCAACCCGATCGCCATCGTCGTGGATCTGATCAAGGGCAAGCTGCATTGGCCCCGTGCGTCCACGGTGATCGTGCTGCTCGTGGTCGTGGCCGTGGTGGCCTGGGTGGTCGTGCGCAAGCGGCTGGCCAAGCGCAAGACGGTGGGCAGGCTGCCGGTCGACGACAAGGCCGACGTCATGGGCCAGGGCGGCGCCATCGCGCATCTCACCGCGAAGGGCGTGCGGGCGAAGGCCACTCAGCTCGGCGTGCGACTGGGTAGCGAGGATGTGCCCGGCGTGCCGATCGGCATCGGGATCGCGGACGGCGAGATGCTGTACGGCTCCTACGAGGATCTGCACCTCGACATCTGGGGCCCGCGGCAGGGCAAGTCGACCTCGCGGGTGATCCCGGCGATCCTCACCGCGATCGGCCCGGTGCTGGCCACCTCGAACAAGCGTGACGTGGTGGACGCGACCCGAGATGTGCGCGAGGCCAAGGGCAGTCCCACCTTCGTCTTCGACCCGCAGGGCGTCGCCGGCGAGGAGGCGACCTGGTTCTGGGATCCACTGGCCTGGGTCAACGCCCGGGTCGAGGGTTGTGAGATGCGGGCCGCCCGGTTGGCCGGGCACTTCGCCGACGGCGACGACGGTTCCGACGCCAAGACCGACGCGTTCTTCGATCCGGAAGCCGAGGACCTGCTCGCCGGGCTGTTCCTGGCCGCGGCCGTCGGCGATCGCAACGGCAGCCGGCCGATCGTGCAGGTGTGGGAATGGGTGACCAACCCCGGTGACACCGAGCCCATCGAACTGCTGCGCGCGGCGCGCCACCACTACACGGCCTCCGGTCTGGCGTCCCAGTACAACGCCGACTTGCGTACCCGCAGTGGCATTTTCGGCACCGCCAAGAAGATGATCCGCTGCCTCAAGCTGTCCAACGTGCACCCGTGGATCACCCGCGGCGGGGATCGCCGGGAGTTCGACGAGCTGGAGTTCATCGAACGCAACGGCACCCTGTACAGCCTGTCGCTGGAGGGCCGCGGGTCGGCCGCGCCGCTGGTCAGCGCGCTCACCGAGGCCGTGATCGACGTGGCCATGCGCAAGGCCTCGCAGTCGCTCGGCGGCCGGCTGCCGATCCCGCTGCTCGCCGTGCTGGACGAGGCCGCCAACGTGGTGCGCTGGAAGGATCTGCCCAAGCAGTACAGCCACTTCGGCTCGCGCGGCATCGTGGTGATGACCGTGCTGCAGTCCTGGGCGCAGGGCGTGCGCTGCTGGGGCGAGCCGGGCATGAACGCGCTGTGGGCCGCCGCGAACATCAAGGTGCTCGGCAGCGGCGTGGACGATACGAACTTCCTGCGCGAGCGGTCCGAGGCGATCGGCGACTACGAGGTCGTCTCCGCGTCGGTGTCGGAATCCTCAGGCGGCAAGAGCTATTCGCGTTCGCTCGGCTCGTCGAAGACGTTCAGTGTGCAGGCGCTGGCCCAGTTGCCGCGCGGACGGGTGATCGTCTTCCCATCCGGCGCGCCGCCGGTGCTGGTTCGCACGGTTCCCTGGTGGGAGGGCGAGTACGCTGCCGAGGTGACGAAGTCCATCTCGCACCATGATCCGCAGCGCAAGACGGAGATCGGTGACCTGATGCCGGGCACGCCCTCGCTGAGCAAGGGCACCCCGCCGCCGGAGTACGGGAAGATCGAGGAGGTCAGGCCACTGTGAGTGGGCGCAGCGAGCGAGCCTCGGACGCAACACTTCTGGTCGTTACGGAGCCGAATGAGGTTCGGTCATGACTGAGCAACAGCAGCAACCGATGATCTACGCGAGTGTGGTGGAGTTCGTCGAGAACTACCTGAGCCTGGTGTACCGGCGTCAGGTCACCGATCTCAGCGACACGGTGTGGTGCCCGGAGTGGTGGCAGCACGCCGAGGCGATCGCCCGGCTGGACGCGATGTGGCGGGCCTGGGAGCACTTCCGGCTCGACGGGGCAACGGGATTGAGCGTGTGGTTCCTCGATCACGCGGATCCGCACATGGCCAAGCTGTTCGATCCCAAGGGGCCGTTCAAGTACTGCAGCGTGCGCAACGGGCACAAGGACATGCTCAGCCCGCTGCCGTTGAAGTCGCCGCAGCACGGGATGTTCGGCGACCCGACGATCGGCGACTTCCGGATGTAGCTCGCGGTACGAAAAGTAAACGCCCGCTTGATAAGCGGGCGTTTCTTTATGCTGCTAGCGGGTGCGTTCCAGTCCGCGCGACTCTTGTTCGCGGGCCCTGGTCACCGCGGGCGCCTCCTCGGGACGGGTGCGAACCGCCTCGATCGGGGGCTGGGCCTGGCCTACCTCGATCAACATGCGTACCGCGGCGAGTTCGGGCGCGACACCCATCTTCGCCAGGTGCGCGGCGATCGCCATGCGCCGTTCGGGGGAGTCGTACTGCAGCACCGGCGGCTTGGCTTGTGCCGCGGCGGCGATGCCTGCCATGCGGGTCGCCTCGGCCTGGGCGGTGAAGCGGTCTTTCTCCAGCGACACACCGCGTTCCGGGATCGGCTTCTCGATCATCCGGGCCAGTTCGGTGTTGCGCGGGTCCTTGGCCTTGGAGTCGCGGGCCTCGCGGATTTGCATCTCGCGGGCCTCTTTCATCCTGGCCTCGGTGACCTTGACGCGCGCCTCGGCTTCTTTTTGACCACGCTCGCGGGTCCGCAGTGCGACCAGCGTCGCAAGCTGCAACATAGTCCTCATCATGGCCGCTGTCTCGCGGCCGATGTCGTCCAGTTCCTCGGACATGGCTGCTCCCCGATGCTGCAGTGATCACTATGGATGTTGTGGTGCTTCGTCTGGACAACGCCAGGGGACTGTAGTCCGTCCGACGATGCCCCGGCTGCAAACGTGGACACCGGGAGAACTCGTGTCGTCGCATTCCCTTGCTCGGGGGTCGCCCGTCAGAGGGGTTGCCACGCTACGCGAACTCCGTGTTTCGAGGTTACCCGAGAAAGCATCGCCGCAACCGTACGGCTGTGCCGCTTATCAGCATATATCGCACAATTCCGACAGTCTCGGTAACTCGCCGGAGGATCTCCGGTCTGAGCCAACCCTAACCGGAGGATTAGGGTCCCCTTGCCCGGCGCGACACGTGTCGGGCCCCGCACCGGCGATCGATGCGGGGCCCGAACGGTTTTCGCGGTCTCAGTCGATCCGGACCGACTGGATGTCGACCGGCTGGCTCGGCTTGCCGTCGCCGGGGCCGTTCGAGTTGTCCTGGCCGTTCTTCGCGATCTTGTCCAGGGTGCTCATGCTGTTGTCGTCGACCGTGCCGAAGATGGTGTAGTTCGGCGGCAGCTGCGAATCGCCGTAGACGACGAAGAACTGGCTGCCATTGGTGCCCGGTCCCGCGTTCGCCATGGCCAGCGTGCCGCGCTTGTACGCGATCGGCTTCTGCGCCGCCATCGGATCGTTGGCGTCGAGCTGATCGGTCGGGTACTCGTTGTCGAACTCGTAGCCCGGCCCGCCCATGCCGCTCGCGGTCGGGTCACCGCACTGCAGCACCTTCAGGCCGTCGCTGGCGGTCATCCGATGGCAGCTGGTGCCGTCGAAGAACTTCTGCGCCGCCAGACTGACGAAACTGTTCACCGTGCAGGGTGATTCGGCGTTGTTCAGGGTCAAGCCGATCGGACCCTGATTGGTCTCCATGCTGACGCTGACCTTCGCGTCGTTGCCGGTGGTCGGGATGCCGTCGGCCTTGGCCGGCTTGGTCGCCGGCTTGTCGGCCGGCTTCTGGCTGTCCTTGTAGACGCAGTTGACCAGCGCGGGCTTGGCCGCCGCGGCGGGCGGGGCCGCCGCCGACGGTGCGCTGCTCGAATTCGTCGCGTCCTTGGCATCGGAGCCGCTGTCGTCGCCCTTGGTCAGGAAGTAGACCCCGGATATCGCCGCGACCAAAACGACAACACCGAGCACCGACCCGGCGATCGTGAGTTGCTTGCGCCTGCGTGCGCGCTCGGCCCGGTTGGCGAGCTGGCGCTCCAACTTGCGTTTCGCCGCTGCTCGCCGCTGTTCGTTGCTCGGCACTACCACGTTCCTCCCGTGTCCGGTTGTTACGGCATGAGAGTCTGCCATTTATTCCTGAGACTGCCCTGCACTTCCTGAGAGCGGTGCGCCTCACAGGTGACCGGAATCGCGCATAACGGGCAGGAACGGGCCCATGTGGGGAGGTAGGCGTAACCGGTTGGACTTGCGGGGGCGTGGTGGGGAAAACTGGACCACCGTGACCAAGACCAGCAGCTTTTCCGCCCCGAAGGGGGTTCCGGACTACGTCCCGCCCGGCTCGGCCGAATTCGTCGCGGTGCGTGACGGACTGATCCGCGCCGCCCGACTGGCCGGATACGGACATATCGAGCTGCCGGTCTTCGAGGACACCGGGCTGTTCGCCCGCGGCGTCGGCGAGTCGACCGACGTGGTGAGCAAGGAGATGTACACCTTCCCCGATCGCGGCGATCGCAGCGTCACGTTGCGCCCCGAGGGGACCGCCGGGGTGATGCGGGCCGTCATCGAGCACGGGCTCGATCGCGGGCAGCTTCCGGTGAAGTTGGTCTACAACGGGCCGTTCTTCCGTTACGAGCGACCTCAGGCCGGTCGGTACCGGCAGCTACAGCAGGTCGGCATCGAGGCGATCGGCGTGGACGACCCCGCGCTGGACGCCGAGGTGATCGCGATCGCCGACGCGGGGTTCCGCGGGCTCGGGCTGGACGGGTTCCGGCTGGAGCTGACCTCGCTCGGCGACGACACCTGCCGCCCGCAGTATCGGGAACTGCTGCAGGAGTTCCTGTTCAAGTTGCCGCTCGACGAGGAGACCAAGCGCCGGGCCGAGATCAACCCGCTGCGCGTGCTCGACGACAAGCGGGCCGAGGTGCGCGACATGACCGCGGACGCGCCGCTGATGATCGATCACCTCTCCGAATCGGCGAAGACGCACTTCGAGCAGGTGCTCGGGTACCTGGACGCGCTCGGCGTGCCGTACGTGGTGAATCCGCGGATGGTGCGCGGGCTCGACTACTACACCAAGACCACGTTCGAGTTCGTGCACGACGGGCTCGGCGCGCAATCCGGCATCGGCGGTGGCGGGCGTTACGACGGGCTGATGGCGCAGCTCGGCGGACAACCGTTGTCCGGCATCGGATTCGGGCTCGGGGTCGACCGGACGGTGCTGGCGCTGCAGGCCGAAGGAAAGACGGCAGGCGAGGCCGCGCGCTGCGAGGTGTTCGGGGTGCCGCTGGGAGACGCGGCCAAACAGCGGCTCGTGGTGCTCGCCGCGCAATTGCGCGCGGCAGGGATCAGCGTCGATCTGGCCTACGGCGGGCGCGGCGTGAAGGGCGCGATGAAAGCGGCCGACCGGTCCGGCGCGAAGTTCACCCTGGTGCTCGGGGACCGCGATCTTACCGAGGAGACGATCGGTGTGAAGGAAATGGCAACCGGGGAACAGCGCCAGATCCCGATCGCCGAAGCGGTAGGTGCGATTCGCGAGGCGCTCGGGGTCTAACGGTCGGGGCGTCGGCCGGATCGTTGGCGACTGCCCGCTGGCAGCTCCGATGGCGACCGGTTAAGCCATCGGAATGCATTGCGGACGGTGACCCGACGCGGAATCCCCCCGAGCGGCAAGCCAATTACTCACGGCAGGCCGCTGGTCTCGCTCAACGGGACCTGATGGTGGCGCTACCCGGCGTGTCGCTCGGTGAGGTCCCGTTGGTGGCTGTTGGTCGTGATCGGTGGGACTTGATGGTGGCGTTACTCGGGGTGTCCCGTTGGTGGTGGTCAGCGGGCTCGGTGGTGGTGTCGGGGGGGATTGCGTGGTGACGTCCCGTGGGTGGCCGTTGGTTATGATTCACGGGATGTGATGGTGGTGCTGCTCGGCGAATTGGTCGCTGGTTGGGATCAGGGGGAGGTGCTGGGGCGCTATTCGGGTGTCGGTCGGCCGAGGTCGGTGGGGTGCGGCGGCAATACGGAACGGCGGCAACGTTTCCGAAGGGGGTACCCGAGTGGGGGTGTGGGGGTAACGTGACTGCGCGCACGGCGTCGCGCTGATGTCGCGGAGAGGTGGGCCGGTGTCGAATTCTGGTGAGCAGCACATGGATCCGCCGGTCGGACTGGATCTGGTCGCGCCCGAAATGTATGCGCCGATGCTGCGCAGGCTGGCGCTGGCTGCGGCCGGGATCGGGATCGGCTCCGCGTTGCTCGCGGCGACCGTGGTCAGCTGGCCGATCGCGGTGGCCATCGGAGTGGTTGTCGGCGCGCCCACCGTCGGCTACGCGTTCGCATTGCGGCGTCGGCGAATGTGGATGGCGGGCACCATGATTCACGCGCGCCGGCTGTTCGGTGAGCGGCAGGTGGAGGTGTCCGCGGCGACCGGCGTCGAGGTCCTCATCTTCCCCGCGCGGCTCAGCCGGATCGTCCTGCGCGTCACCGCGGGCGAGATCTCCCAGATCATCCCGCTCGCCATGTACACCGACGCGGGCAGCGGCCGCGAGATGCACCTACTCGGCCTGCGCCGCCTGGCTGACGCCCTCGCTGCCAGCCAGCTCGCCGCCGCGGTTTCGGTCTCCGCCCTTCTGGTCCACCAACTCCGCGCCGAAGCCCGCGACGCCGGCCTCCCCGACCGCCCCCTCTACCGCGCCGTCCAAATGGCCCGCACCAAAGACGCCGTCTCCCCGGTAGTCCTGACCGACCGCGAAGTAGCCGCCCTCACCTAAACGCCGCCGCGCACCAGCACGCGCGACAGCACCGACATGCCATGTGCGCGAGACCAACTCGTCTATGCCAGTCCATACGGAACTCGGCGGGCCGGCCGAGCTGTTTGACCGGGACATCTCGGTCACCTTCGCCACCGTCTCGGCATTGTTCAGGCGGCCCGCGTTCGCTGCTGCCCGTCCGAGCCGGAGGAGACACCGACAAGGACGGCAACGCGGTCGAGCTGCCGGTGTACGGCACCGTCGCCGAGGCGATCAAGGAGTCCGGCGCCGACGTCTCCATCGCGTTCGTGCCGCCGAAGTCCGCCAAGGACGCCATCATCGAGGCGATCGACGCGGAGATCCCGCTGCTCGTGGTCATCACCGAGGGCATCGCGGACGCGATCGTCGCGCCGAAGTCGAAGGTCTGGTATGTCGGTGTCGATGATGCCGGGGCCACCGCGTTCACCGTGATCCCGCGCGCGCCGACCTGCTTGGCCAGCACGCTGGTGAACGAGTCGAGCGCGGCCTTGGGCAATGGTGTACGCGATCAGCTCCGGCATCCGCGCGCCTCGCCACTCATCTGAGGCGTCACGCCGTCGTGCACACCGCCATGTCCCACCCGGCACTCACATCTTCACCGAACGGGACTTGACGGTGACAAATCGCGAGTAGCGCCACCTTCAGGTCCCACTCGGTGCTTACTCCTTCGCCGAGTGGGATGTGGGGGTGGGCCTGTTCATATTCCGTGGAGACGGTGAAGGTGGTCACCGCGGTGCGCGCGGTAGTCGGCGAAACCGCTTACGCGGCAGCTGAAAGCAGGGGTTCGGGCTCCGGCCGGAGCGCGGCGAGCTGCAGTCGTTCGCTCTCGGCTCGCTGTCGCTGTGTCGGCCCAGGGCGGAGGATGTGTGGACGTCGCTCTCGCCCGCGGAAGGGGAAGTTGCGATCCTGGCCGCGGCGGGCTGGACCAATAGCGCGATCGCGGTCCGCCGGGGCAGTTCGACGCGAACCGTCGACGCGCAGGTCACATCCTTGTTTGGCACTGTTCGGCGTCGCGCCGATAGAGGCAGCTAGGTGCCTTGGTCCGGCTGGATGCTTTGAGTCTCTGCTGCCTTATCACGCGCGATTTTGCGTCAGTTCGTGTGTGAGGTGTATTGGTGCGCGGTAGTCGGCGTGTGCGGGTGGTTGTTGGTGCGTTTGAGGTGTCGCACCGTTGTGCGTGTTTGTTGTTCGCGTGCGGATCGCCGGCAGTTGGGTGTGCGTGGGCGACTTCGTGTGTGTGAGGTGTGGCTGCGCGGTCGTCGATGCGCCCGGGTGGCCGCTGGTTCGTCTGCGGTGTCGCCGCGTGGGTTGCCGCTGCCCGCACATGAAGTGCGGACGGATTCGTCCGTGCGAGGACGGAGCGGGGTGGAGTTTGCGGGGGTGACTGTCGTGTTGCTCACCGTGTGGTTTCGGGGGCGGTGCGAGTCGTTAGGGTGAAAGTTCGAGAGCCCGTCTACTGCTGAGGAGTTAGTCGTGAGCACCGCTCGGACCGCGCCTGTGACCGTTGCCGTGACCGGAGGGGCGGGGCAGATCGCCTATGGGCTGCTGTTCCGGATCGCGTCCGGGGCGATGCTCGGTGCGGATACGCCGGTGCGGTTGCGGTTGCTGGAGATTCCGGCGGCGGTGGCCTCGCTGGAGGGCGTGGCGATGGAGCTGGAGGACGGGGCGTTTCCGCTACTGGAGTCCATCGACATCAGTGCTGATCCGTGGGAAGGGTTTTCGGGCGCGAACGTCGCGGTGCTGGTCGGCGCGCGGCCGCGCACGGCGGGGATGGAACGGTCGGATCTGCTGGCCGCCAACGGAACGATCTTCACCGAGCAGGGCGCGGCGATCAACGCGAGTGCCGCCGATGACGTGAAGGTGCTCGTGGTCGGCAACCCGGCCAACACGAACGCGTTCATCGCGATGAACAACGCACCCGACGTCCCGGCCGAACGGTTCACCGCGATGACCCGCCTCGACCACAATCGCGCGATCGCGCAACTGGCCAAGAAGACCGGCGCGCCGGCAGCGGACATCGCCCGAGTTGCCATCTGGGGCAACCACTCCGCGACCCAATTCCCGGATATCGCGCACGCGACCATCGCCGGCCAACCAGCCCTCGACCGCATCGATGACCCGGCCTGGCTGACCGACGACTTCATCCCCACCGTCCAGCAGCGCGGCACCGCCATCATCCAGGCCCGCGGCGCCTCCTCCGCCGCCAGCGCGGCCAGCGCCGCCCTCGACCACATCCACGACTGGGTCCGCGGCACCGCCCCCGGCGACTGGGTCTCGATGGCCGTCCCCTCCGACGGCTCCTACGGCGTCCCCGAGGGCCTGATCAGCTCATTCCCCGTCACCTGCACCAACGGCACCTACACCATCGTCCCCGACCTCCCCATCGACGACTTCGCCCGCACCCGCATCGACGCCAGCATCACCGAACTGACCCAAGAACGCGACGCCGTAATAGATCTCGGCTTCGCCAAGCGCGCCTGACCTTCCCCAGCGGGACCTGACAGCAGTGCCACTCGCACGTCGTCACCGCCACGTCCCACTCGACACGCACGTCTTCACCGAACGGGACCTGGCAGCGGCAAAACGCGAGCACCGCCGCTAACAGGTCCCGTTCGGCGTTTGCTTCTCCGTCGAGTGGGACGTGGTGGTGGGCCGATTCGACGTTTGCCGCCACCTTGCCCCGTTCGCGTATTGCTGGTGGCAGCTGCCTGCCCTCAGTTCGGCTGGGCGCCTTGATTTCTCGCCGACCAGTACAGGCCGAGCAGCCCACTCGTCGTTCGCCACCGCCATGTCCCATTCGGCGCTCTCGTCTTCACCGAACGGGACCTAACAGCGGAGAAACGCGAGTAACGCCACTGTCAGGTCCCGCTCGGTATCTACTTCTCCGCCGGTTGGGACCTGACGGTGGGCGGCCTCGTACGTTGCCGCCACCGTGTCCCGTTCGGTGCATTGCTGGCGTCAGCTAGGTGCACCTAAGTCGGTTGGGTGCTTTGATTTCTGGGCGACGGCAGATGCCGGTGGCCTAGTAATCGTTTGCTGCCCTCAGGTCCCGTTCGGCGTTCGTCTTTCGGTCGAGCGGGACATGAGGGCGGGCCTACTCGTACTTTGTCGCTGTCATGTCCCGTTCGACGTTTGCTTCTCCGCTGAGTGGGACATGGTGGCGGGCCTACTCGTACTTTGTCGCTGTCATGTCCCGTTCGACGTTTGCTTCTCCGCTGAGTGGGACATGGTGGCGGGCCTACTCGTACTTTGTCGCCGTCAGGTCCCGTTCGAGTGCTGCTTCGCTGCCGAGTGGGGCATGGCGGTGCTTGCTTTGCCTCCATTGTGTTCCGCTTGATGGGACGGAGCGGAAGTTGGTGTCGGGCTAGGTGATTCAGGTCTAGCTGACCGTCCAGGTTTCTTGCCCGGTGAGTAGGGACTGGAGGGAGTCCTGGGTTACTGGTTTGCGTTCCCGGGCGGTTGTGGTCTGGGCTCGGACGCCGTCGTCGTAGGTGGGGCGGGTGACGCTGCGGAAGATGCCGGTGACTACGTGGTTCAGGGCCTGGTCGGAGAGGCGGGAGAGGGCGTAGGCGTATTCGGGGTTGTCGGTGTAGGCGTCGTGGGTGACTATGTCGGATTCGGGGACGGTGTCGGCGGGGACTACCTCGAGGCCGAAACCGCTTTGGACGACGGCGAATTCGTTGTCGGCGCCGAATCGGATGGGTTGGCCGTGGTGCAGCGGGACGAGGTGGGCGGCGGCGTTGTCGCGGCGCAGGGCGTCGAAGGAGCCGTCGTTGAAGATCGGGCAGTCCTGCAGGATTTCGACGAACGAGGTGCCGCGGTGTTCGGCGGCGGCGCGCAGCACCTCGGTCAGGCCGGCCCGGTCGGAGTCCAAAGCCCGTGCGGCGAAGGTGGCTTCGGCGCCGAGTGCGATGGACAGCGTGTTGAACGGGTGGTCCACCGAACCCATCGGGGTCGACTTGGTGACCTTGCCTTCCTCCGAGGTCGGCGAGTATTGCCCCTTGGTGAGCCCGTAGATCCGGTTGTTGAACAGCAGGATCGTCATGTTCACGTTGCGGCGCAGCGCGTGGATCAGGTGGTTGCCGCCGATGGACAGCGCGTCGCCGTCCCCGGTCACCACCCAGACGGACAGGTCGGGACGGGTCACGGCGAGCCCGGTGGCGATGGCGGGCGCGCGACCGTGGATGGAGTGGATGCCGTACGCCTCGAGGTAATACGGGAAGCGGCTCGAGCAGCCGATCCCGGAGACGAACATCAGGTTCTCCCGGCGCAATCCGAGCTCGGCGAGGAAGCCGCGCACGGTCGCCAGGATCACGTAGTCACCGCAGCCGGGGCACCAGCGCACCTCCTGATCGGTGGTGAACTCCTTCACCTTCTGCGGCCCGTCCGCGGCCGGTACTCCGGACAGTCCGGTGAGGCCGAGATCGGTGCCGACGAGTGAGGTTTCCACGATGGTCATTCGGTGCCCCCAGTGCTGACGTATGTGGCCCGCGCTCGGGCGGCGAAGGCCTTGTCCTGTTCCATCTCCTCGATCGAGCCGTCCAGCGCGGCGTCGATCACCCCGACGAGTTCCTGCGCGGAGAACGCGGTGCCCGCGATCTTCGTCCACGGCCGCACATCGACCAGGTACTTCCCGCGCAACAGCAGCGCGAGCTGGCCGCCGTTCATCTCCGGCGCGACCACCGTGCGATACCGGCGCAACACCGCACCGAGGTTGGCGGGCAACGGATTCAGATGCCGCAGATGCGCCTGCGCGACCGGCACCCCGCGGCGGCGCGCCCGCCGGCACGCCTCACCGATCGGCCCGTACGAGCTGCCCCAGCCGATGATCAGCAGTTCGGCCCGTCCGTCCGGGTCGTCGACCTCGAGGTCGGGCACGCTGATCCCGTCGATCTTGGCCTGCCGCAACCGGACCATCAGTTCGTGATTGGCCGGTTCGTAGGAGATGTTGCCGCTGCCGTCGGCCTTTTCCAGCCCGCCGATCCGGTGCGCGCGTCCCTTGGTGCCCGGCACGGCGAGCGGCCGAGCCAGGGTTTCCGGGTCGCGGGCATACGGCTGGAATGGATCCGCATCGTCGCCGCCGGGCTCGAACGCCGGCTCGATCGGCGCGAGTTCGGTGACCTGCGGAATCGACCACGGCTCCGAACCATTCGCGATCGAACCGTCGGACAGCAGCAGCACCGGCGTGCGATAGGTGAGCGCGATCCGGGCCGCCTCGACCGCCGTGGCGAAGCAATCGGCGGGGGAGCGCGGCGCGAGCACGGCGACCGGCGATTCACCATTGCGCCCGTACAGCGCCTGCAACAGATCAGCCTGCTCGGTCTTGGTCGGCAGGCCGGTCGACGGCCCGCCGCGTTGCACATCGATCACCAGCAGCGGCAGTTCGGTCATCACCGCGAGGCCGATGGTTTCGCTCTTCAGCGCGAGCCCCGGCCCGGACGTGCTGGTGACGCCGAGCGCCCCGCCGAGCGAAGCACCCAGTGCCGCACCGATTCCGGCGATCTCGTCCTCGGCCTGGAAGGTGGTGACGCCGAAGTTCTTGTGCTTGCTCAGCTCGTGCAGGATGTCCGAGGCCGGGGTGATCGGGTAGGTGCCGAGGAACACCGGCAGCCCGGCGAGCTGACCCGCCGCGACCAGTCCGTACGCGAGCGCGGTGTTCCCGGTGATCTGCCGGTAGGTGCCCGGCGGGAGCTTCGCGGGCGCGATTTCGTATGTGGTGGCGAAACTTTCGGTGGTCTCGCCGTAATTCCAGCCGGCACGGAACGCCAGCACGTTGGCCTCGGCGATATCCGGTTTGGCCGCGAACTTCTCCCGCATGAACTTCTCGGTGCCGCCGATCGGCCGCCCGTACATCCAGGACAGCAGGCCGAGCGCGAACATGTTCTTCGCCCGCTGGCCGTCCTTCTTACCGACGCCGGTGGATTCGGTGGCGCCCATGGTGAGCGAGGTCATCTGGACGCGGTGCAGCACGAAATCCGACAGCGTGCCGTCGTCGAGCGGATCCGCCGCGTAGCCGACCTTGGTCAGGTTGCGCTTGGTGAACTCGTCGGTGTTCACGATGATCGTGGCGCCGCGCGGCAGATCCTCCAGATTCGCCTTGAGGGCGGCCGGATTCATCGCGACCAGCACGTCCGGCTGATCGCCCGCGGTGAGGATGTCGTAGTCGGCGATCTGGATCTGGAACGACGAAACACCAGGCAGCGTGCCCTGTGGCGCCCGGATCTCGGCGGGGAAGTTGGGCTGGGTGGCCAGGTCGTTGCCGAACGCGGCCGCTTCGTGGGTGAAGCGATCACCGGTCAGCTGCATGCCGTCCCCGGAGTCTCCGGCGAACCGAATGACTACCTTTTCCAATTTCGCTGCGTCGGTACCGTTTTGAGCTGAACCGACATCGTTGTGGTGCGAAACCATCTGCCTGCTTCACTTCCTCGTCGATGAGAGGGGTGCCATTCGCCAACCTACTCCGCACTGCACGGTGCGTCCGCCCGATATGCGAGGTTTACTGGTACTGCATGCAGTTTCAACCGAGGTTCCAGGCGTCAGCCGAACAATGCCAGCTGCGGGTCGGCCGCGTGCGGACTTTCCGGTGGTGACTCCGGTTCGGCCGGTATTTCCCGTTTCAGGGCGTGTCGCTCGAGCAGCGGATCGAGGCGGCCGCGTAGCCAGGCCGAGTACTCCGGCGTCACATAAGCGCCACGACCGTAGAGCTGCCGGTAGCGCCGGACCAGCGCCGGATGCTGCTCGGCGAGCCAGCCGAGGAACCAGCCGCGGGTGCTGCCGCGCAGGTGCATCGGGAAGGCGACGGCCGAGTGCGCGCCGGCGGCGGCGATCGCGCCGAACAGTTCGTCGAGGTGGGCCTTGCTGTCGGTGAGATACGGAATCACCGGCGCGACCAGGACATTCACGTCGAAGCCCGCGTCGGTGAGCGCGCGCACCATCTCCAGCCGGGCCTTCGGGGACGGAGTGCCGGTTTCGAGGCTGCGGTGCAGGTCCATATCGAAGATCGCGATCGACACCGCGACGCTCACCCGCACTTCCCGCGCGGCCAGGGTGAGCAGCGGCAGGTCCCGGCGCAGCAGGGTGCCTTTGGTCAGGATGGAGAACGGGGTGCCCGAATCGGCCAGCGCGCGAATGATCCCCGGCATCAACCGGTATCGCCCCTCGGCCCGCTGGTAGGGATCGGTGTTGGTGCCGAGCGCGACCGGCTCCCGATGCCAGGAGCGCCGGCGCAGTTCCTTGCGCAGCACGGCGGCGATGTTCGTCTTCACCACGATCTGCGAATCGAAGTCCTTGCCCGCGTCCAGATCCAGGTATTCGTGGGTGGGGCGGGCGAAGCAGTAGCGGCAGGCGTGTGAGCAGCCGCGCATCGGATTGATCGTCCAGCCGAACGGCATGGTCGAGCTCTCCGGGATCTTGTTCAGCGCGCTTTTACACAGCACCTCGTGGAAGGTGATGCCCTCGAACTCGGGGGTCTGCACGGTGCGCGTCAAACCCGCCCGGGTGAGCCCGGGCAGCGCGCCGTCGTCGGCGTCGAGGGTTTGGCTTTGCCACCGCACCGATCCAGTCGAACATATGTTCGGCTGATGCGCAATCTGTCACCGTGGTGGCCGGGTGTCGACGGCTGTTGCCGGGAGCGTCCGGACCTCATGGCGGCGCGGAACTGGATCGTTCTACGCAGCCACGAGGCTCCTCGGCTTGCCGGGGGCCGCTTCGGATCGACGGCCGGGCGTCGGTTACCGGTGCGCGGTCAGGAACGGCAGGACGACGTCGGCCATCTTGTCCGGCACTTCCTCGGCGAGGTCGTGTCCGGCATTGAACACGTATCCGGTGACGTCATGGGCCATGAGTCGCATCTGGGATTCGTTGCGGTCGCCGATGAACGCGGATCCGCCGAGCGCCAGGACCGGGATGTCAAGTTTCTTCTGTGCGGCTTGCCGGTTCTGTTCGGCGTCGACGAGCATCGCCCGGTAGATCGAGAGCATCGCGCGGATGCCGCCGGGCATGGAGTAGCAGCGCACGTATTCCTCGACCGCATCGGTGGTGGCGGTGTCGGGGTGGCTGCGCTCGAACTTGATCATGTAGGTGATCAGCTCGCGTTCGTGTCCGGCGATCAGCATTTCGGGTACGTCGGGCTGGAAGTAGAAGCCTAGATGCCACAGATGCATGCCGGTGGAGACGTTTTCGGGGGTGAGGGCGGTGTGTTCCTCGAAGCCGAACCCGGGGAACAGTGCCTCGGCGAATACGAGAGCGCTGACGCGGTCGCGGTGACGAGCGGCTAGTTGGTAGCCGATCACCGCTCCCCAATCCTCGCCCGCCACGGCATAGGTCTCGTGTCCGAGGTGGGCCATCAGTTCGGCGATGTCGTCGCTCATCGTCGCGGAATCGTAGCCGTCCGGCGGGCGGGCGGAGTCGCCGAGACCGCGCAGGTCCGGCACGACGACGGTGTAGTGGGGCGTCAGCTTCGGGACGAGGTGGCGCCAGTGGTAGCCGGTCTTGGGCACGCCGTGCAGGAGCACGACAGGCGGGCCAGAACCGGCGGTGCGGTAGTGCAGACTCGTTCCGTTCACGGCGGCTCGTCCCGTGCGGACGGGCGTTCCGGCATGGTCGAACATCATGTGTTCCAACTTCCTGGTGTACTACGCGTCGGCCTGGGAGCCGACGCCTTTTCTGGATCATCTGATACAGATTGCGGGCATGGAAAAGTCAGCCGAGGGCGACCAGGGCAACCTCCACGAGGGGTTCGAGGGCGTGGACATCCGGCGTGATCTTCGAGGAGACCAGCAGTCCGTTGAGAAAGGTGACGAGGAAGGCGGCGAGGGTGTGCGGATCATGCTGCGCCGCAATCTCACCCCGTGCTATCGCGACCTTCAGCACCTCTGTGAGCGCGTCTCGGCTGGCGTCCTGCACGTCGCGTACGATGCGCCGGAGCGACGGATCCGCGGGCAGTCGCTCACAGGCGGCGTTGACTACCAGGCAGCCACGGCCGTCATGGTCGACGGCGATGCGGATCCGCTCGATCAGCATCATGCGGATCGCCGAGCGGGCGTCCGCCCCCTCCTCGAGGCTGCGCAGCGCGGCCGCCGCGAGGGTGCTGCGGTAGTGCTCCAGGGCGGCCCGGTACAGACCGTCCTTATCGCCGAACGCGGCATACAGCGACCCCTGCCCGATCCCCAAGTGCTCGGTCAGGTCACGCACCGAGGTCGCCTCGTAGCCGCGCGACCAGAACAGCTCCATCGCACGGCCCACCGCCGCCTCGGTGTCGAACTCACGGGTCCTCGCCACGGTTCCAACGTAACGTATCTGGATCGTTCGCTCAAGAAAAGAGCTACGGCCCGAGTGTGATTGAAATGTCTTCAGCTCGCCGTTGCCGAAGCCGAGCATGTCCTGGGTCTGGACGACCTGCGCACCGACCGGGGTCTTTTCAGGGCGAGCGGGGGAGAACTCGGGGAAGTCGAATTCTCGCGGGACCGGAAACCGGTGGGGGCGGGCCGGTTTCGGCCCGCCCCCACCGCTTCGATATCGAAGCCTGCCTGGCTAGAAGTAATGAGCCCGGCCTGCTACCGGTCGTCCCAGCGCGCCGAACAAGGCCAGGGCCGCACCGACCACCAGGGCGACAATGCCCAATGTCCACAGGATCGGGATCCCGAGCAGGAAACCGAGAAGCAGCAAGACGACACCCAACGTAATAATGACGAACTCCTAACCGTGGTGCTCTCGCATCGCATCCGATCGGCTGCGCTGGTGCGAGAATCTGTGATCGACCAGCTGATACCCGGCGTTGTTGATCTCAAACTGGCGACGCGACTGCTTCTGTCCTACAGCCGTTCTCGCGCCGGAGTTCGCCGCCCAGCGGCGATACCGCTCACTCGTACTGACTACAGTCAGCACGGACTAGTGCTACAGAACGTCTTACGCCGATTACCGGTCGTCTGTGGACCCGAGTTCCGCGTCGAGTCGAGCAGGCCAGTGGAATCGCGCGCCCCCGCCGGGGAGGTGAAACCCCTTCCAGGCTAAAAGATTTGGGAGATCGGGCGCACATCGGTGCGGGCTCAGGGGCGGCCCCGACGCAACCTGACTCACCATCGCTGCCTGCCATCGGGTTGACGCAAGACAGCATTCTGCTGCGCCGGAATCTCGTCGAGGTAAGGGCGGTTTGAGCGATCGGGATATGAACATGAGCGTTTCGGCCATTAGCGCCGATACCCGGCACGGGTAGGTTTCAGGTGGTGGGTGAACTTCCTGAGCACGTGCGAAACATGTTGGATGGCAAGAACTTTGCGGTGGTTGCCACGGTGAACGCGGACGGGTCACCGCATACGTCGGTGATCTGGGTCGATCGAGATGATGACGCTCTGGTGTTCTCGACGACCGCGCAGCGGCGGAAGGGTCGCAATCTCGCGCGCGATCCGCGGGTCAGTGTGACCGTGCTGGACTCCGAGGATCCCTACCGGGCGATCGACCTCGCGGGGACCGCCGAGTTGGTGGCGGATCCGGGCAAGCAACTTCCGGTGCGTTTGTCCCGGAAGTATGTGGGGGAGTTGCCACCGCCGGAGTCCGCGGAGGTGCAGCGGTGGATCGTGCGCGTGGTTCCGGCGCGGATCACCGCTTTCGGTGCCTGATCGGCGCGAGCCGTCAGGTGGTTCGGTAGCGGGCTCTGGTGCGCAGGCGCTTGCCCTGGGGGCCGAGGATGCTGAGGAATTCGACCGGCTCGGTGTCGGCGTTGCCGAACCAGTGCGGCAGCTCGGTGTCGAATTCGGCGACTTCACCGGCGTTGAGCACGAGGTCCTGATCGCCGAGTACGGCGCGGAGCCGGCCGCTGAGCACGTAGAGCCAGTGGTATCCGCCGTGGGAGCGGGGTGCGGGTTCGAGATCGTTCGGGCCGGCCGGCAGGACCTGCTTGAACACCTGGAGTCCGCCGGGGTTGCGGGCCAGCGGGATGACGGTCATTCCGTTGCGGCTGAACGGCTGTGGGTAGACCCGGGGATCGCCGGTGGCCGGGGCGCCGACGAGTTCGTCGAGCGGCAGCCGATAGGCCTTCGCCAGCCGCAACAGCAGCCCGAGGCCGGGGTTGCGCTGCCCGGATTCGAGCCGCGACAGCGTGCTGATCGGAATGGCGGTGCTCTGCGACAAGGCGGTCAAGGTGGTTCCGCTGCTGCGTCTCAACCGGCGTAGTCGTGGCCCGACGGCGGCCAGCACGGTGTCGAACTCGTTTTTCATACGGCTACTGTGCCCGGGGTTTGCGGGTGCGGCAAAGCTGGTTTGCCGATCGTCAAGACGCTTGTGTGCCGCGGCTGACGGCGGCGAAATGCTCGACGAGGAGCCGACTCGCCGGCTCCGGGGCTTCCTCGGGGATCCAGTGCGACACGTCGGGCAGTACCTCGAGCCGGAAGGGGCCGTCGGCGTAGCGGCGGGTCAGTTTGTGTGCGGTGGCGAGAACCGCGGTGTCACCGTCGCTCCACACCTGTAGCACCGGGGCGGCGACCCGGCCGCGCAGCATCCGCGGCGAGGAGAACAGCATTCCGCGATACCAGTTCAGGCCGCCGCGGGCGATCACTCTGTCGCGTACGCGAGCGCTGTCGCGTTGCGCCACTTCGGCGGACTGGCCGGTGTGCCGCAGCAGGCGGGGGAACAGTCCGGTGCGCACCGCCAGTTCGGGAATCACGGGTAGCTGGAAGAAGTACATGTACCAGGACGCCAGTGCCTGCCTGCTGGTGAGCATCGACTGGGCGAACGCGCCGGGATGCGGTACTGACAGCGCCGACAGCGATCGCACTCGGGCTTGTCCGGCGATGGCTGCCGTCCATGCGGCGACCGCGCCCCAGTCGTGGCCGACCAGATGCGTCGGCTGCCCGATCTGGTCGATCATCGACAGTACGTCGGCAGCCAGTTCATCGAGTCGATACGACCAGCGCCAGCGGGGAGCCGCGGTCGCACTCGCGCCACGCAGAGCGGGTGCGAATGTCCGGTACCCGGCCTGATTCAGCAGCTCCGCGACCTGGTTCCAACTGCGTGAATCCTGTGGCCAGCCGTGCAACAGCAGCACCGGTTCTCCGGTGATCGGTCCGGTATCGCGGACCGGGAAAACCAGCCCGGCCCGGCGGAATTCGATGATTCGGCCCGGCTCGGTCCGGCGAGCAGAGATATCGGTCGTCATTGACCATGCACCTCCCATGGTTTGCGGCATTGCTATTGCAGCGTGGCATACCGAAGCATTTAATGCTACTGAAGGTAACGGGTAAATTTCGGCGTCAGCTGAGCCCGTCGTGGCGATCAGGTCCCGGGTCGGTGGTTCGGGCGGCGAAGGTGGCGCGATATTCCGTGGGTGTCACCCCGACGATGCGGCGGAAGTGGTGACGCAGTAGGGGTCCGGTGCCCATTCCGGTTGCGCGAGCGATCTGTTCGACGTCGAGGGTCGTGTCCTCGAGTAGGTGCTGGGCGTGGCGGATGCGTTGCAGGGTGAGCCAGCGGTGCGGGGTGGTGCCGGTTTCGGCGGTGAAGCGGCGCAGCAGCGTGCGGGTCGACATGCTGGCCCGGCGGGCGAGTTCGGGGACGGTGTGTTCGACGGTCAGGTCGTCGAGGATGTCGTCGAGCACCGGTTGCAGGCTGGTGCCGGCGGTCACCGGCACCGGCTGTTCGATGAACTGGCGCTGCCCGCCCTCCCGATGTGGCGCGACGACCATCCGCCGGGCGATCAGATTCGCTGCGGCGGAGCCTATTTCGCGCCGGACGAGATGCAGGCAGGCATCGATGCCCGCCGCGGTGCCCGCGCTGGTGACGATCGATCCGTCATCGACGAACAGCACGTCCGGATCGACGTCCGCCCGCGGGAACCGCCGCTGGAAATCCTCGATGTAGCGCCAGTGCGTGGTGCATCGGCGGCCATCCAGCAAACCGGCAGCACCGAGCAGGTAGGCGCCGCTGCACACCGACAGCAGCGTGGTGTTCCGGTTCGCTGCCGCGGCCCGCAATGCGTCGAGGACGGCCGGTGCGTAATCGCCCCGCACCGCGGCCGCCGGGACGATCACCAGATCGGCATCGATCAGTCCGGTCAATCCCGCCGACGGCACGACGGCGAAACCTTGGTCGCACTGCAGGGGTTCGCCGGGGCGTTCGCCACATACCCGGAAATCGAACGCCGGGCCGCCCTCGCTCGTCCGGTCCACGCCGAAAACCTCGCAGACCACACCCAGCTCGAACGGGGTGAAATCCTCGACCAGAACGGCGGCGATCGTGCGCAGCATTGTCCAAGGCTAATCGCGGCGAGGGATGGGTCCGGTGTGCGCCACGCTTGGGTTACCGCACGTCCGGGGCGGTTCCCTCGCGGTGATAGAGCTTGGCCACGATCATCCAATGACCTTCGACCAGTAGCAGGTTCAGGTAATCGACCATGATGTTGTCGTTGAGCCGCAGCCGCACCTTCGCCATTGCCATTTCCGGCGAGAGCGTGTCGATGGTGAGGACCGCATCGTTGCGTGGTGCGCGGTTCTGTTCCGGTGATCGGCGCGCCCGCATCAGCTCGCGGTACTCTTCGCGCGGACGTACTACGACAACGCCGTCCTGCGCGGAGTAGAGCACGGCCGACGGGTGGAATACCCGATCGAACAGGTCCATGTTCTGCGTGTAGAGCACGTCGAAATAGTCCTGGAGCATTTCTTCGATTGCGGTTGCTTCGGGTGCGTTCATGCTGATCTCCTCGTTTCTCGGGACATCAGCGATTCTTCGGCAATCGCCGTGAGCGACACTAGTGGCGAAAACGACGCCTGTTGACAAGAAAACGCCAAGCGCTATCGATCACGTCCGGGTTTGTCGTCGGCCATCTCGAACGCGCCTGCCTCGAGCCGGCGCAGCAGGCGCTGCGTCCACTCGGCGCGGGTGTCGGCGGTGTGCAGCCATAGGCCGAGGACCTCGCCGACCGGTCCCCAGGTGTCGAGGTCGGTGCCGGGCGGGAGGTCGACGGTGACGGCCGCTCGCCACACCTCCATGGCGTCGGCGCGCTGCCGGAGCAGGGCGATGGCTTCGGCGCGGGGGAGATCGTCGATGAGGCCGACGGCGGCGGCGAGCACGTCCAATCGTGGGTCGCGTTGGGAGAGGGCGGTGCGGAGCAGGCCGAAATAGGCCTGGTCGCCGGCGTCGGTGGTCTCGTATTCGATGCGTGGCGGTCCGCCGGTGGTGCTCGGAGTGGTTTCGTGGGCGAGCAGAAGTTCCTCGGCGGTCATGGCTTTGAGCGCGTGGTAGATGGAGCCGGATTTCAGGTTCGCCCACTCGTGGGCGCCCCAGGACTCCAGGTCTGCGCGGACCTGGTAGCCGTGGGCGCGGTCGCGGCGCCGGACGGCGCCGAGTACGAGGAGGCGAACCGCAGACATGGGGTCCTTTCAGTCGGTGGAAATCCGTTGTAGTTCTTCGGCATTGGATAGCGCGTCGGCGAGGGCGTCGCGGTCGGTCTCGGTCAGCGGGATCGCGCGAACGCGGTCGAGCAGTTGGTGGGCGAGTTCGGGGTCGTTCAGGCGTACGGCCAGCTCGGCACGGTAGGTGAGGGCGTCGACGAGGTCGATTGTCGTCGCGCTGTGCGACTCCCGCGCCAGCGCGCCATCGAGAATCTTGGCACCCTGGGCATTGTCGCCTTTCGAATCTCCCAGGACGACCGCGTTGTCGAGGGACTTGCGGAGCCTGCCGCGGTCCGCTTCTTCCTCGGTCGGTACCGGGGTCTGTGGGAAGAACCGAATCCAGTTGCCGCCTGGATCGACCACAACGAAGCCGGCCAGGTTGTCCGCGTTCTTCCGCTTGCGCGGCCGGGTCATCCGGGGCGTGCCCGTGACCAGTAGCTTGCCGTGCACCGCGCGCATTCCCTCGGCGAACGAGGCGAACAGCGCGCCGGTGTCGGGGACGGCCACTATGCACGTTCCGTAGGAATCGGCCGGGTCGAACCCCGGGATCCCGTTGAAATGCAGGTTGATGTCCTCGCGTCGCATCGCCACATAGGGGTTCGGACGCGTCTGATAGTAGGTCTGTTCGAATCCGAGCATCCGATAGAAATCGGCGACCTCATCGATCGAATTGCACGGCAATATCGGCGTCGTCACTTCGCCTGCCATTTTGCCCAGCCTCTCACTCTCAGCTAGCCAAATTTGACTAGCTGACCGAAAAGTAGCACCCGGTGGACGACTAGGCAAACTTGGCTAGTCGCGTCGGGTGCTGGTCGAGGAGGTCAGGCGATCTGCCGGGTGTCCGGGGTGGCAGGGGTCGGGTCGGCGAAGAAGGCGACCAGGTCGCGGACGGTTTCATCGGTGGGCCGCGGGCGGTAGTCGAGCTCGCGCTCGGCCTTGCCGTGATCCACGACCGGGGCCGAGATCAGCGCGCCGAGTGCGGCTTTGGAGACGATGTCGGACTTGAGCAGCTTGCCGATCGGCGCGAGCACCGGGATCACGCCGGCCACGAGCTTGGGGGAGATGGAGAATCGCGGGCCGCGCTTGCCGCCGTGATTGGCAGCGAGTCGGCAGAGGTCGAGCATCGAGATCATCTCGCCGCCGAGCAGGTAGTTCTCGCCGGTGCGGCCGCGTTCCGAGGCCAGGATCAGGCCCTGGGCGACGTCGCGCACGTCGACCAGGTCGAAGCCGCCGCCGATCATCGCCGGAATGCGGCCCTGCGCGGCGTCTTTCAACGTGCGGTTGATGCGGGAGAGCGGCTTGCTGTAGTCGAGGGGGCCGAACACGCCGGTGGGGTTGCACAGCACCGCGTCCAAGCCCTGGTCGATCACCTTGCGCAGCTCGATCTCGCCTGCCCACTTGGAGCGGTCGTAGACGGGGAGCGCGGAATCGGTCGAGCGCGGGGCGCTCTCATTGATATTGCCGCCGCAGGTGTACTGGTTGAACGCGTGGATCGAGCTGGCGTGCACCATGCGTCGCGCGCCGACCTCGAGCGCGGCCCCGGCGACCACCCGGACGCCCTCGGTGTTCACCTTCCAGGCCAGGTCGTGCTTTTCGGCGAGGGTGATCAGCGCGACCAGGTGGTACACGATCTCGGCGCCGTCGAGCGCGGCGCGCATCGACGCCGGATCGAGCACGTTCCCGCTCACCCAGGTGACGTTCGGCTCGGCGGCCGTCTGTGGCACCACTCGATCTATGGCGGTGACTTCGTGGCCGCGCGCGACGAGCAGGCGGAGCAGATTCGTGCCAAGGTAGCCGGCTGCGCCGGTCACTGCGACCTTCATGGCATCGAGAATATAGAACTTGTTCTAATTTGCAACACGTTCCAGTTCCTTTCGATTCCCCCTGCCAACCTCAGGTATTCCCTCTGTGAACGTCGCGCTGGGCTCGAAAGTTGCCGGTACCGTCCGCTATATTGGGCCCATCCGTAGCGGTCATGCCGTTCGGCAATGGGCAGACGGTGACGACGAAGAAGTTCACGACACTGATGTGCACGACGATTTGGGGGGCAACTCGATGAGTGATCTCTCGGTAGAGACCGACGCGGTCCGGGCGTTCGCCGCCACGAACGCGGGCATCGCCGGTGATCTTGCGGGGGCAGGTAATTTCGACGCGGTCAAGAACGTCTCGGCCTTGGTGCCGGTGTTCGGTTTGATCGGGGCGGATTACCTGGCGATGTTCGCCGCGGCACAGGTGCTGCAGGCCAAGGACATCAACGATCTTTCGGCCAAGTACAACAAGCTCTCCGAGTCGGCGTTCAGCGCCGCCGCGGCCTACGACGCGGCCGACTGGTCCGGCGCCGGCGCGCTCAATGCCATCGGCAACCAGATCGGCGGCGTCGTATGAAGCCACTCGATACGGGGGTGATCGCACCCGAAGAACTCGCGATGGCGCACTCCGCCGATCAGAACGTGGCGATCGGGCAGCAGGCCGTGCTCGACGCGACGCAGAACTCGGCGGTGCTCGACGTGCCGCTCGGGCAGGTGCCCGAGGATCTGCCGCCGATCGAGCCGCCGGACTTCGTGCTGTCCAAGCGGATCAGCGACGATCAGCACAACGCGATGGGCGCGCCGGGCGGCCTGCCGGGTCTGAACGGCAATCCGTCACCGGACGCGCAGAGCATCTCCGGTGTCCCGTCCGATGTCTCGGCGCTGCTCGGGGACACGCACTCCGCGCTGCAACACGTCGCGGCGCCGGTGAACCAGGCGCTCGACCAGGCGACCGGGGTGCTGAACGGTGCCGTCGGCTCGGCGCCGAGCACGGTCGCCGCCGCGATCAGCCAGGCCCAGGCCGCCATCCCGACCTCGTTGCCCGCGCTGCCCGCCGATCCGGTCGCGGCGCTCATGCAGGGCGTTTCGGTCCCCGCGCTGCCCGGCGTCGATCTGCTGATGAAGCCGATCCTCGATCTGCTCAGCAGCTTCGGCACCGGCGTCATCGGCGCGCTCGACCCGACTGCCATTCTGAGCTCGTCATCCAAGATCATCGACATGGCCATGCAGGTGGGCAAGGGCAGCATGACCACCGTCGAGCAGCTGTGGCAGAGCCAGGCCGCGCGCAACGCGCAGGCCACCAGCCAGCAGAACAATGTCGAAGGCCAGGAAACCAGCAAGCGCGGCATCGACATCTCCGACCTCACCCAGAAGGCCGCCGCGGTGGTGCAGCAGGGCAACGCGCAATTGCTCACCGTCGCATCGTCGTTCGCCACCCAGGCGACCGCGATGGCGCCGGTGATCCTGACCCCGCCCGCTCAGGCCACGCTGATGGCGTCGGCGACCGAGCACCTCGGTCAGGCGGTCGGCATCGTCAACGCCACCCGCGGTGATCTGGCGGGCAAGACCGGCGAGCTGAGCGGCATGGTGCAGCAGTTGGTCGCGCCCGGTGGCGGACCCGCGCCGCAGGAGGTCGCGCAGGCGCTCGCGCAGAACGTGGGCCAGCCGATCCTGGAGCAGGCCCAGTCGACCGCGCAGGACACCGCGACCCAGGCCGCGGGCCTCAACTCGTCGACCACCGGGTCGCCGAACTCGACCACCACGGCGTCGGCGCTCAACACCGGCAGCCCGAGCACGACCAACCACGGCAGTCCCGTCGGTGTGCCCGGCAGCCCGAGCCGGACCGGCAGCGGTACCCCGAGCCGTACCGGCACTGGCACCCCGAGCATCCCGTCGGTGCCCAAGACGACCGCCCTGCCCGGCACCAGCATGCCGGTCCGTCCGATCAGCGGCGTCCCCGGCAGCACCGCCTTCGGCCCCGGCACCGCCGGCGCACCCAGCACCACCACCGCGGGTGCGGGCGCAGGCAACAGCTTCATGGGCGGCGGCGCCGGTGCCGCCGGCCAGGGCCGCAACGAAGACGAACACTCCCGCACCGTGCAGCCCTACCAAAGCGCCACCGGCAACGACGACCTCACCGGCCCCCTCGGCGAGTCCACCCCCGACGTCATCGGCGCAACTCACTCCGACGAGATCGTCACGTCCGACTACGAACAGGACCAGTTCTAACGATCGTCCAGTGAGCCCGGCCCGAGCACGAAACTCCGCCCGAGCCGGGCTCTCTGCTGTCCACAGCCGCACTCCTTTTGACATCCGCACGCGTGTTAGTGCGGCGAGTCGGGGTGCGGGGCATCAGAAGGCGTGCGGCTGCTAGTGCGAAGTGCGACACGGCGCGGACTATCGCCGGTGTGGGGCGTGAACTGGGCGGCCGGCGAGTAGTGCTGTGGCAGTGGGGCATTCATCGAGTCGAGTCAAATGGTCGTTAGTTGATCTTCGACAGCGACCATATGACTCGGCTCGATGCTTCTGTCGGGGTGCGCTGTCAGACGTCCTGGACGAATGCGTCGAGGAGTTTGCGGTAGAGGTCGGTGAAGCGTTTGCGGGCGGCTTGTTGGTCGGGGGCTAGGCCCTCGGTGGATTCGGGGGCGTAGACGATCAGGTGGGCGTTCTCTTCGGCGGATTGGGGCATGAGGTCGATGATTTGGCTGCCCTGGTCGGTGATGGTGGGCATGCCGAAATCGACGGTGGCGAGGGCCCTGGTCTCGGTCAGGGCGGCGGCCAGCACCTCGGGCGGGATGTGACCGTTGACCCGCTTCGGCAGGTTCTCCGGATTCCGTTCCGCGGCAATAGCATCGGGCAGCTTCACCGCATGCCCGTCCCCGGACACCTCCAACTGCGGCCGCAGATCCACCCGCGTCTGCCATCCGTTCGGAATGGTGGTCAGCGTCAGCAACGCCATGGGCGAGGAAACCGGCCCGTGCGCAGCCGGCTGATCGGCCGGATCGGCGGTCGCGGTGCCCGCACCGACCGCGACCGCCAAAATAGCAACCAGCAGTGCCGCTTTCGTTCCTCGCATCAATCCACTCTCCTGCTATCCGTGCCCACTGCGGCACCAGCGATTCGCCGAATCTCATGGCAGCGCGCCGAACCCGGGAACGGTTCGGCGCGCGGTCATGTCGATTATGGCGCGGTTCGATGACGACCGCGATGGTCGCCGCGGAACTGCGTCGCGCGATCCGGCGTAGCGTCGCCGATCAGCTCAGTGCGGCAGCGGCTTTCAGCGGCGCAGGGCGGGTGGGGCGTCCAGGTTCTGGGCGGAGTAGGTGTCACAGGCCTTGACCTGGCCGGTCTGGTAGCCGGTGAGGAACCACTTCTGTCGTTGTTCGGAGGAACCGTGGGTCCAGGCTTCCGGATTGACCCGGCCTTGGGACGCCTTCTGGATGCGGTCGTCGCCGACCGCGGAGGCGGCGGACAGGGCGTCGCGGATGTCGTTCTCGGACAACGGCTTCAGGAACGGTTGGCCGCCGCCGGGGGAGGGCGTCTTGTCGGCGAAGTGGGCCCAGATGCCGGCGTAGCAGTCTGCTTGCAGTTCGGTGCGCACGGCGCCGGACTCGGGACCGCGCGGATCACGTTGTGCGCGACCGATATCGCCGAGCAGGTTCTGGATGTGGTGGCCGATCTCGTGGGCGACCACGTATTCCTGGGCCAGCGGTCCACCGCTGGAACCGAATCGATCCACCAGCTCCTGGAAGAAGGTGACGTCGAAGTAGCCGGTTCGGTCGGGCGGGCAGTAGAACGGCCCGACGTCGCTGGTCGCGTTGCCGCACCCGGTGGAGATGGCGCCGGAGAACAACCGCACGCTGGGTTTGGCGTACTGGCGTCCGGTCTGCTTGTTGAATTCGCCCGACCAGACCGAGTTGAGGCTCTGTGTGGTGAGCGCCACCCGGCAGTCGGCGTACTTGTTGGCGTCCGCGCCGGTCTTGCAATGCGAGGGTGTGCCCTCCGCTGGTTGGGACTGCTGGTTCTCGGAGCCGGTGAGATCGCCGAGCAGGGAACCGGGGTCGCCGCCGAGCAGCAAGGCCAGCACCAGAACGATGAGTCCGCCCGCTCCGCCGCCCAACGCGATCTTTCCACCCCTGCCGGGACCGCCACCGGAACTGACCGCATCCGGGTCGATCTGCATGCCCTCGTTGAAGGTCATCGTCGTCGCTTTCTGATTGTCGCTACGGCTCGGACATACCCCGCCGATACAGCTTCGCACGGGTGTGGCGACATCGGTTTCCACTCGGCGGATGTGTCTCACTACGATGGGACCGCACCTGGTCATATCGCGCCGGTGCCGGAGTCGTCGAAAGGAACCTTGTGCTGCGCACCCACTTGGCTGGTTCGCTGCGAAGCGAGCATGCCGGTCAGACCGTGACCCTCACCGGATGGGTGGCCAGGCGGCGTGACCACGGTGGCGTGATCTTCATCGATCTGCGCGACGCGTCGGGAGTGTCGCAGGCGGTGTTCCGCGAGGGCGAGCCGGCCGAGCAGGCGCACCGGCTGCGCGCGGAGTACTGCGTGCGGGTGACCGGCGTGGTGGAGCTGCGACCGGACGGCAACGAAAACCCGGATCTGCCGACCGGCACCATCGAGGTGAACGTCACCGAGCTCGAGGTGCTGAACGAGAGCGCGCCGCTGCCGTTCCAGCTGGACGAGCAGCCCGGCGAAGAGGCCCGGCTGAAGTATCGCTATCTGGATCTGCGCCGCGAAGGCCCGGCGCACGCGATCCGGCTGCGCTCCAAGGCGAACGCCGCGGCCCGCGAGGTGCTGGCGAACCACGAGTTCGTCGAGGTGGAGACGCCGACGCTGACCCGCTCGACCCCGGAGGGCGCCCGCGACTTCCTGGTGCCCGCCCGCTTGCAGCCCGGCAGCTTCTATGCGCTGCCGCAGAGCCCGCAGCTGTTCAAGCAGCTGCTGATGGTCGGCGGCATCGAGCGCTACTACCAGATCGCGCGCTGCTACCGCGACGAGGACTTCCGCGCCGACCGTCAGCCGGAGTTCACCCAGCTCGACATCGAGATGAGCTTCGTCCGCCAGGACGACGTGATCCTGCTCGCGGAGCAGATCCTGACCGGGCTGTGGAAGCTGATCGGCTACGACATCCCGACCCCGATTCCGCACATGACCTACGCGGAAGCCATGCGCCGCTTCGGTTCCGACAAGCCGGACCTGCGCTTCGGCATCGAGATCACCGAGTGCGCGGAGTACTTCAAGGACACCCCGTTCCGGGTGTTCCAGGCCGAGTACGTCGGCGCGGTCGTCATGCCGGGTGGCGCGAGCCAGCCGCGCCGGCAGCTCGACGCCTGGCAGGAGTGGGCCAAGCAGCGCGGCGCCAAGGGTCTGGCCTACGTGCTGATCCAGGAGGACGGCACGCTCGGCGGCCCGGTCGCCAAGAACCTGACCGACGCCGAGCGCGACGGGCTGGCCAAGCACGTCGGCGCGGTGCCGGGCGACTGCGTGTTCTTCGCGGCCGGTCCGGCGAAGGCGCAGCGCGGGCTGCTCGGCGCCGCGCGCGCCGAGATCGCCCGCAAGGTCGGCTTGATCGACGAGAACGCTTGGTCGTTCGTGTGGATCGTGGACGCGCCGATGTTCGAGCCTGCCGCCGAGGCGACCGCGAGCGGCGATGTGGCGCTTGGTCATTCGGCGTGGACGGCGGTGCACCACGCGTTCACCTCGCCGAAGCCGGAGTCGGTCGACACGTTCGACACCGACCCGGGTTCCGCGCTCGCCTACGCCTACGACATCGTCTGCAACGGCAACGAGATCGGCGGCGGCAGCATCCGTATCCACCGCCGCGATGTGCAGGAACGCGTGTTCAAGGTGATGGGGATCAGCCAGGAGGAGGCGCAGGAGAAGTTCGGATTCCTGTTGGACGCCTTCGCTTTCGGCGCACCGCCGCACGGCGGCATCGCGTTCGGCTGGGACCGGATCGTCGCGCTGCTGGCCGGGCTGGACTCGATCCGCGAGGTGATCGCGTTCCCGAAGACCGGCGGCGGCGTCGACCCGCTGACCGACGCGCCCGCACCGATCACCGAGCAGCAGCGCAAGGAAGCCGGCCTGTACCCGAAGCCCGCGTCGAAGGACGACAAGGGTGACAAGGGCGAGGCGAAGCCGGCCGAATAGCCGGACGAACGGTACCTTTCGGACAGTTCCGATCCGTCGACCCGCGCCGGGCGGCACTGACCACAAGGGGATCCGTTGCTGCATCTGCGCATGATCAGCCCGCCGGACACGACCGGCGCGGTGCTGGCCGTGCTCGCCGCGAACCCAGGGGCCACGCATGTGACCCTGGCTCGCGGCGTCGCGCTGGCGCCCGCCGGCGATCTGATCCAGGCCGACGTCGCGCGCGAGGCGGCCAACGAGGTGCTGGAGCAGTTGACCGCGCTCGGCATCTGCAAGACCGGCGGCATCACGCTCGGACCGGTGGAGACGGTGCTGTCCGAGGCGGGGGATCGGGCGGTCGAGGCGGCGCCCGGCGATCCGACCGACGCGGTGGTGTGGGACGAACTGCTCGCGCAGGTGCACGAGGAGTCGACGCTCAATTCGACCTTCCTGGCGTTCCTCGCGATCGCCTGTCTACTGGCCGCGATCGGTGTTGCCACCGATTCGCCGGTGACCATCGTCGGCGCGATGGTCGTCGGGCCGGAGTTCGGACCGCTGGCCGCGTTCGCGGTCGGGTTGGTGCGCCGGGACTTTCGGCTCGCGCGGCGGTCGGCGATCGCGCTGGCCGTCGGGTTCCCGGTGGCGATGCTGGTCACGCTGGCGGCGACGCTGGTGTGGGAGCAGCTCGGCTGGATCACGCTGAACGGGGTGGAGAGCGTCAAGAACGTCGACTTCATCTATGAGGTCGGGCCGTTCTCGCTGGTCGTCGCGCTGCTGGCGGGCGCGGCGGGCATGCTCTCGCTGGTCACGGCGAAGTCGGCGGCGCTGATCGGGGTTTTCATCTCGGTGACGACCGTGCCCGCGGCCGGATTCGCCGTTGTCGCGGCCACTTTGGGGCAGTGGCATATCGCGTTCATGTCCGCGGGTCAGCTCGCGGTGAACCTGGCCGGGATCATCGTGGCCGGGGTGATCGTGCTCGAACTCCGGCCTCGCGCAGGCAGCGAGGCCGGGCCGGTGGCGCGGTTCAAGCGGTGGGTCGGAATGCGTTCGCTCGCGGACGAATAGGACACATCAGATCTGCGAGACCGGTCCTCCGGTCAGGGTGCGGTAGGCGTAGGTGACCGCCATGACCGCGACCGGTCCGGCGACCAGCAGTCCGAGTCCGCACAGCAGAGCTCCGACAAAAGTGACGAAAAGGACAGCGAGCGCGAGCAACAGGACCGGCCACACGTTCGTGACCACCAGGGTTGCACTGGATTTCAGCGCCTCGAACGGACCCTCGTTCTGATCGACGACGAAGTGCAGCGCGAACATGCACAGGATGCCGATGACCAGTCCGGGCAGGATGCAGACCGCCGACCCGAGGAAGGTCAGGACGAACGCCAGCAGCGCGGTGATCAGCACATTGCCCGCGTTCACGAACCGGAAGTACGAGCCGAAATGCGGTTTGTTGCCGTCGGTTTCGTACAGTGCGCCGCGCACCATCGCGGCCTGTAGCAACCAGACAGCAGCCAGTACGGCGAGGAAGATCAGCAGCAGCGGGAGCATCGTCGTCGGGTCGGTGAGTTGCACGACGAGCACGAAGCCGAGGTAGATGACCAGGCCGGCGGCGATCACGCCCATCCATGGTCCGGGGTTGCGGCGGAACTTTTCCCAGCCGTAGCTGAGCGCTTGACCGACATCGAGGGTGCCGGGGGCGGTGGCGGCTTGCTGGTAGCCGTAGGTCGGTTGCCCAGGTTCGGTGTATTGCGGCGGTACCGAACCGTACGGCATGTTTCCTTGTGGCGGCATCGATCCCGGCGGCATGTTGCCTTGCGGCATACCGCCGGGTGTGGCCGGACCTGTTCCTGGCGGACCGTAACTGGGCGGAGTCGAGTAACCGGGTTGGGCGGCAGTGCCGGGCTGGTTGGAGTACCCGGGTTGGGGTGCGTATTCGGACTGCGCTGAGCCGGGTTGCGGCGAGTACCCGGGCTGGGCCGCGGCACCGGGCTGTGGCGAGTACCCGGGCTGGGCTGCGGTACCGGGCTGTGGCGAGTGCCCGGGCTGGGCCGCAGTACCAGGCTGCGGCGAATACCCTGGCTGCGCCGCGTAACCCGGCTGCGCCGATTGCTGCGAGGGTGCTACCGGCGGCGGTGGCTCGACCGGCTCGTTGCCGTACTGTGCCGCGCCCGGGCCCTCGAACTGCGGGTATCCGGCCGAACCGGCCATCTCGTGCCGACCCGGTCCGGTGCCGGGGTCCGGTGCTTGTGGAGTGTGACTCTCGTGCTGGCCTGGCCGCGCCGGGTGCTGTTCGTCGTCTCCGGGGGCGGGAGCGTTGCCAGCTGATTCGGTGGGCGGGGGAGGCGGTGTGCCGGTCATGCCATAGACCTTTCCACTCAACTGGTTTGCGGTGTGGCGCAGAGCAGTTGACGATGAGAAAACCTGACGGGTGCAATCGTGTCAAGCAACGGCCGCCCGTCCCGTAACCTCGAGGGAGACACGCCGAACGACGCGGAAAGGTTGTGTATCCGCTCGCTAGAAGTGACCTGATGCGAGTAACTTGAAGGGCGATGACCGCACTATTGGCCGAACGCGCCGCCGAAGTCGTGTCCGCAGCGCAACAGTTGCTCACAAAGCGAATGGGTGCTCCGGTAAAGCTGAGCGATCCGATCGAACTCAGCGGTAGTGGTAGAACGACGGTTCTCCGTGTGCGTGTTGCGGAAAACGCCTTCTCGTTGCCGCGGACCTTGATCGTGAAACAAGTTCGCGGACACTCACATGACCGCACCACGGGCGGTCTCGCACCCGGAGTCGCCAGCATCGACTCCGCGTTCCTTCGTGAAGCGGTGTCCTATCAGTTCACCACCGCCTTGAGCCGCGAACAGCGGCCCGGTGCGTATCTGATCGCACACAGCCTGCCCGAGCGTTTGCTGATCCTCAGCGACCTCGGCGAGAACTCGCTGCTCACCCAGATGTTGCAGTCCGGCGCCGAGCCGGCCACCCGCAACGGGATGATGGCGTTCGCGCAGGCGCTCGGCCGGATGCATGCCGCGACGGTCGGCCGCGAGGCGGATTTCGTTGCGCTGCTGCGTCGGGTCGACGTGGTGCATCGGGTGGACGGCATCGCTCAGCAGGCCGAATCCGCGATCGCCGAGGTGCCCGGACTGTTGCAGCGCGAGCTCGGCATCGAGGTGCCCGGCGAGATCGCCGAACGGATCGTGCGCGGTAACCGGCTGTTCTCTGCCGGACGGTTCCGGGCGTTCAGTCCGTCGGATCTGTGCCCCGACAACGTCATTCTCAACGAGGAAGGCGCGCGGTTCCTCGACTACGAGTGGGGTGGGTTCCGCGACGCCACCCTGGACATCGCCTATGCGCTGGTGTCGTTCCCCGGGTGCCTGTGCGACTTCGAGCTGTCCCGGGAACGGGCCAGGCAGATGGTCGAGGCGTGGCGCTCCGAGGTCGTGGGCGTGTGGCCGGCGCTGGCCGACGACGAGGTGATGTCCGAGCGGATCCTCGAGGCCCGGCTGATCTGGGTCTGGTTGTCCACCTACTGGTTCCTGCCCGCGGACCACGCACGCATCGCCGCGGCGCGCGAGCACGGGTTGTCGGTGCCTCGGTCGGAGGCGCTGATCAATCGGTGGGCGGCGTTGGCCGAGGATGCTCGGTGCACCGGCGACGACATCGTCGGAGACTTTGCCGAGGATGTGTCGGCGATGCTGGAAGAGCGCTGGTCGGAATAGAATTCGCCGGTCGGCGGAATTCGTTCGCTTGATGTTGCCTGAAAGTTTTTGTCTGCTGCTGTGTTTGCGGTGGGTGGATAATGCAGAGGCGTGTTTTCAGGTGGGCTGAAGGTATTTCAGTTCGGCTGACAGTTCCGCTGGTGGTTATGCGTTCAACTAGGTTGCTGCCGCACATCTTTTGATTCCCCGCACACCGGCTTGCCGCGCTGACACGCGTGCGTTTGTCAGAAGGTGTGCGGGTGCGCCGGAAAATCATCGGGACCCTGAAATCGGGGGCAGTGGTCGGCGGCGGTCACCAGTACGCTGGAGGGTTCAGACCACGGGGTTGGAGAGGGGTGGTCACGATGAGTGTTGTGCTATCGGTAGTCATCGCGGTCGTTGTCGTCGCTGCGGTGCTGGCGGCGTTCGTCCTACATCGACGGTCGCTTCGTAAGGATGTCGACCGGATGACTCGTGCTCGGCAGTCCGGCGGCGTGCTGACCGCGCAGATCAGCAGTCCGCGAAGCCGCAAGAAGCGCCGCTCGAGCGAAAACGGCGGCTGGGCCTTGGGCAGCATCGGGATAATCGGTGGCGGTGGCGATAGCGGCCATGGCCATGGAGGTCATGGTCACGGCGGCAGCTGCGGCGGTGGCGGTGGTTGCGGCGGTGGAGGTGGAGGCTGCGGGGGTGGCGGGTCGTAACCGCCCCGTCGGTTCACGCGGGCCTGGCGTGGGTAAGAGTGCCCGGCCCGCGTGAACGTTGTCCGTTGGTTGACGCAGGCATCGTCGGAGTGCCCGCTCGTTGTGAACGCTGTCCGTTGGCCGACGCGGGCTTGGTCGTATTGCCTGCTCTTCTGTGAACGCTGAGTCCGTTGACCGGTGCAGGCGAGGCGTCGCCGATGTCGGCGCGCTCCGGCGCCGCTGCACCGAGTTTCTTGGCCGCGGCGTCGATGCGGCGGTCTCCCCGGGTCTCGCTCGACCCGGCGGCCGCGCGTCTCTTGAATGCTTCGTCGGTTTGTGTTGCCTCGAGGTACCGGGCTAGACCGGTGTCCCGGCTCTTCTGGACGCCGGAGGCGTTCGTTGATGGCAAGCGTGACTCGACGGTGTCGGGTGTGACTCGGGGGTGCCGGCCCACTCGAACGCCGCCCGCCAGCTCACCGGTGTCGGGCCGCGCTCGAGCTGCCTCGGCGAGGTTGAATATCGCGTCAGTTCCATAGGGCGGAGCGCGGTTTGAGACGCGCGGCCTGATTGAACGTGTTGTCAGCTCACGGGCGTCGCGTGTGGATTGTTGCGGCCTGGCGCTTGCGAATGTTTCGTTGGTTCATCGGGTCGGGTTGCGTCGGCCAGGTTGAGTGTCGTGTCAGTTCCGTAAGGCGGAGCGTGGTTTGAGGTGCGGAGCCCGGTGGACGTGTTGTTGGTTCGTGGGCGTCGCATGTCGCTTGTGGCGGGCTGGCTCCTGCGATGTTTCGTCGGGTCGGGCGTAGGCCGGGGTGTTTCGGTGAGGCTGTGTCGCTTCAGTTCTCCAGGGCGGAGCGCGATTTGAGGCGGGCGTCCGGTCGAACGTGTTGTCAGCTCACGGGTGCTGGGCGTGGTTCGAGGCGGCCGCCGGAGCGGACGGCGAGTGAAGTGGCGTGGCGGACAGCGGAATTCGGGTCTGTGACGTCGATCAGGTAGAACCAGTCCATCTGGGTTTGCTCCGGAGTGACCTCGAGTACGCCGTAGCCGTGTGAGTCGAGTTCGACGTAGCGGAAGTGTCGGTTGACGCCCTTGATCGACTCCGCGATCGGTGCCGAGTTGAGCTTCAGCATGTCGCCGATGCTGGTCGAGGTGATCGATGGGACGACGAACTCGGCGCCGGCGGTGGGGCCCGCCGGGTAGTTGGCGGTGTCGATGGGCAGGTCGGCGGCCCACGAGGAGTGGATGTCGCCGGTCAGGAACACCACGTCGGAGACCTGCTGCTCGGTGATCGCGCGGAACAGGCGCTGCCGGTCCGCGGTGTAGCCGTCCCACTGATCGCCGTTGACGGTGAGGCCGGACTGCGGCACGCCGAGGGCGGTGGTGATCGCCGCGGTGGTGGCCGGTTCGAGCGGCGGGAAGACGAGCGGCGCGATCATCACCGAGTTGCCGACCAGTTTCCAGCGCACCGGTGCGGACGCCAATCCGGCGGTGAGCCAATCCATTTGGCCTTTGCCGGTGATGGTGCGCGCCGGGTTGTCCGCCTCGCGCCAGCCCGCGCCCGGCTTCGCCTCCTGGTCGCGGTAGCTGCGCAGATCCAGCATGGACAGTTCGGCGAGGGTGCCGAAACGGAGCCGGCGATAGATCTGCACATCTGCGCCAGATCCCTGCGCGCGCACCGGCATCCACTCCAGATAGGCCTGCGTGGACGCGGCCCGGCGATCCTGCCAGTCGCCCTCGGTGGCCGGGTCGTGATTGTTCGCGCCGCCGGACCAGGAGTTGTCCGCGGATTCGTGGTCGTCCCAGGTGCAGATGAACGGTTGGCGGGCATGCAGATTCAGCAGATCCGGGTCGGTCTTGTACTGCGCGTGGCGAATTCGATAATCTGCCAGGCTGACCGTCTCGTTCGCCGGCTCATGCGGACGCACCGTGCCGTTGCGCCCGCCGTACTTGCCGCGGCCGTACTCGTAGATGTAGTCGCCGAGGTGCACGATGGCATCGAGATCGGTGCGCGCGGCCAGATGGCGGTACGCGCCGAAGTAGCCGGCTTCCCAGTTCGCGCAGGACACGATGCCCAAGCGCAGCCGCTCCGGTGAATCGGAGATCGCCGGCGCGGTCCGAGTCCGGGCAACCGCGGACGTCTCCCCGAGCGCCGTGAACCGATAGAAGTAGACAGTCCCCGGCGCGAGCCCCGTCACATCGACCTTCACCGTGTGATCGGAAGCCTCTGTCGCCGTGAGGTTCCCGGAAGCCGCAACCGAACCGAACCCCTCGTCCTCCGCGACTTCCCAACGCACACTTGCCGATTCCCCGACCCCCGACCCAGGGGCCGCCTCCTCGGACACCGTGATCCGAGTCCACAGAATCACCCCGCCCGGCAATGGATCCCCCGACGCCACCCCATGTCGAAACACCCCACCCGCCGCCCGCGCCGGAGCAACGGTCAACAACGCAGTCGCCGTCGCAACCGCCCCACCCTTCAGCAGCGTCCGCCGCCCGAAGGGCCCAACCGAAGAATCTGAAACGACCACGTTTTCAGCCACGACTACTGATCCCATCCGATCCACCCGCAACGCGCAAATCGGCTCGCCGAACCCCGCCCACCAGACCTCACAACTACCGACCGGCCAATCCAAGGTCCCCGATTCGCGAACGAACCTGACCGCGGCCCATCCACCATGTCACCGCCGCCATGTTCCTTCGGCCACTACATCGCCCTGTTCGGATGGTCCAACGGGACCTGATGGAGGTCCCCTCGGCGTGTCACTGCCACTGTGTCCCGCTCGGTGGCTGCATCGCCTTATCTCAATCTTCCAACGGGACGTGGTGACGGCCCGTCCTGGCGTGTCACCGCTGCTACGTCCCGATCGGTGATCGCATCGCGCTGGTCTGGTGGTCGTGCGGAGCATGGTGGAGGTTCGCTCAACGTGTGGTCGCCGCTGTGTCCCGTTCAGTGCCCGCATCGCCTTGGTTGGGCAGTCGAGTGGGCTTGAGGCAGGATTGGGCGGTGGCGCGTAGGTGGCTCGCGACGCAACCCGCACGCGATGAGTTGGCCGGAGCCCAGGGACTCGGCTCGTCGAGCGGGAGCTGATGGCGGCCCATTCGCCGCGACCATGTCCCGTTCGGCGACTGCATCACCCTTCACGAATGATCCAACGGGACCTGATGGAGGCTGATGGCGGCCTGACTCGGCGGTTCGTCATTGTCATGTCCGCTGAGCGATCAGGCCGAGCTGGTCATCGAGCCGGATGTGACGTGGTGGCAGTTGGACCGGGGATGTCATCGCCGCTATGTCCCGCTCAGTGGCTGCAGCGCCCCGGGCCGGGTCGTCCACCGGGACATGATGGTGGTGCATTCGGCGTGTCACCGCTGTGACGTCCCGTTCGGTGGCTAGGTGACGCGGGTTGGGTGGTGGTGCGGGGCGTGGTGGAGGTTCGTTCGGTGTGTCTCCGCCGTTATGTCCTGTTCGGTGACCGCGTTGCTGTGGCCGGTGGGGCTTGGTAGCGGATAGTGCTCGGTGCTCGGTGCTCGGTGCTCGGTGCTCGGTGCTCGGTGCTCGGTGCTCGGTGCTCGGTGCTCGGTGCTCGGCGGTGGTGGGTAGGTGGCTCGCGCCGCACTTGGTGGGCGACCGCTGGTTGGCGGGTTGGTGGTTGGCGGGTGGATTGATTGGCTGGTTGTTGGTTGGGTCGACTGAGGGGCGCGGGGTGTAGGGGTTCGGGGTTGTCGGTGGGGCTGGGTAACGTTGGCGGGTGTGAGCGATGGCTTGTTCGACGTGCCCGGAGAGTCCGTGCCTGCGGAGCACAGCATCGATACGGTGGTGCGCCGGGATGCGGGGGCGCCGTTGGCGGTGCGGATGCGGCCGGCTTCGTTGGATGAGGTGGTGGGGCAGCAGCATTTGCTGGGGGCGGGGGCGCCGTTGCGGCGGTTGGTCGAGGGGGCGGGGGCGGCTTCGGTGTTGCTGTACGGGCCGCCGGGGACCGGGAAGACGACGCTTGCCTCGTTGATTTCGCATTCGACGGGGCGGCGATTCGAGGCGCTGTCGGCGTTGTCGGCGGGGGTGAAGGAGGTGCGCGCGGTTATTGATGTCGCGCGGCGCAGGCTGTCGGCGGGCGAGCAGACCGTGTTGTTCATCGACGAGGTGCATCGGTTCTCCAAGACGCAGCAGGACGCGTTGCTCGCCGCGGTGGAGAACCGGATCGTGCTGCTGGTCGGGGCGACCACCGAGAATCCGTCGTTTTCCGTGGTGTCGCCGCTGCTGTCGCGGTCGCTGGTGCTGCAACTGCAATCGCTGACCGAGGACGACATCCGGCAGGTGCTGCTGCGCGCGATCCACGACAAACGTGGGCTGGACGACCAGTACACGGTGTCGGACGAGGCGCTCGATCACATCATCCGGATCGCGGGCGGTGACGCCCGGCGCGCGCTCACCGCGTTGGAGGCGTCGGCCGAATCGTCGCTGGACGGAACCGTCGGCGTCGAACTCGTAGAGGCCAGCGTCGACAAGGCCGCGGTCCGCTACGACCGGGCCGGCGACCAGCACTACGACGTGATCAGCGCGTTCATCAAATCCATCCGCGGCTCCGACGTCGACGCCGCGCTGCACTACCTGGCCAGGATGCTCACCGCGGGCGAGGACCCGCGCTTCATCGCCCGCAGGCTGATGATCCACGCGAGCGAAGACATCGGCATGGCCGACCCGATGGCGTTGCAAACCGCCACCGCCGCCGCACAGGTGGTCCAGCTGGTCGGCCTCCCCGAGGCTCGTCTCGCATTGGCGCAAGCCACAATTCATCTCGCGAGCGCCCCGAAATCCGGCGCCGTGATCGCCGCACTGGGCGCCGCCATGGCCGACGTCGCGGCAGGCAAGGCAGGCGCGGTCCCACCGCATCTGCGCGACGGCCACTACGCGGGCGCAGCCAAACTCGGCAACGCCCAGGGCTACAGGTACCCGCACGACAACAAGGACGGCGTCCTCGCCCAGCAATACCCACCGGACGAACTGGTCGGCGTGAACTACTACCAACCCACCGACCACGGCAACGAACGCGAAGTCGGCCCGCGGGTAGACAAGTTGCGCCGAATCATCCGCGGCAAGTAACGCCTTGTCCAGGAGAGTTCGGCACGTTCCTCGGCGCCCCCGGCCGCGTTGTCGCCGCCGACACAACCCCGGTCCAAGCGCCTCCTCCGCTTGCCGGCCGGGCGGAGCCACCGATAAGCGCACCGACCTTCCTGGACGAGGCACTAGCTCACGCCGCGAACATCCAAGATCGGGTGACAATACGAGCAACGTCGGTCCATGCGGCTCGGTTGCGCCAGCCCATCAGTAACACCTAGCTGTACTTTCCGCGCCCCCACGGACGCAGTATCTGATGACTACCCGAGGCACAGCCCGCGGATGGGCAAGTCGAACGGGACATGCCGGAGCAACTTGCGGCGTGTCACCACCCCATTGTCCCGCTCGCCATTACGGCATTGAGCCGGCGGGACATGACGGAGCGATTAGTCCGATTGTTCCGCCGACATGTCCCGTTCGGTGTGGGGCTGGTTCGTGATCGACGGCACCAGCCGGACATTTCGTGGGCATGGGCGGCGACGGGGCAGCGCCGCCGCTGCCCCGACCAGGCCGAAGCGCCGCCGTTTGCGCTGGATTGTTCGCGGGAACTGGGCTCTCCCTACGTCTGCGTACACCGGGGATCGGGGCCGACGGCCGGAATCCGTAAGACTGGCGATATGGCTATCGTGATCAGGCCCGGGCGGCCGGATGAAGCGACGCTGCTCAGCGGTCTTGCGTTGCGGTCCAAAGGTTTCTGGGGCTACAGCGAACAACTTCTCGACTTGTTCAGATCCGAGCTGACCCTCACTCCAGACGAGGTAGCGGTTCGACGCACCGCCGTGGCCGAGCTCGGCGGTGCGATCGTCGGGTTCGTGACCATCGAGGGCACCGGCCCCGCGGGTGAACTGGGAATGCTGTTCGTCGCGCCGGAGGCCATCGGCACGGGAGTCGGTACCGCACTGTTCCGGCATGCGATCGAGACCGCTCGTCGCGCCGGTTTCGATCGGTTGCTCATCGAGGCGGATCCGAACGCCGAACCGTTCTACCGCGCGATGGGCGCGAGCAGAATCGGCACGGTCGACTCCGGGTCGATTCCTGGGCGCGAGTTGCCGTTGATGGAGGTGCACACTGCGCCCGCTGGCCCGATTGTCTAGCTGGACACCGAAGCATCCGCGCACGCCGGCCGCGGCCGAATAAGTCCACAGTCCGCCAACTGAACGTGGACAGCAGCGACTGCCACTCGCAACCCGCTCCTGCTGGACAATCGATCAGGTCGGGCGCGGCACCGCCCGTGTCCCACACCACCCGACTCGATGAAAAACCATGTGCACCGCACCGGTAGGCTGGATATCTGTGCAGACCCACGAGATTCGACGGCGCTTCCTGGACCATTTCGTCCGTGCCGGCCATACCGAGGTACCGAGTGCCTCGTTGATCCTGGCCGACCCGAACCTGCTGTTCGTCAACGCAGGCATGGTCCAGTTCGTCCCGTTCTTCCTCGGTCAGCAGACGCCTCCGTATGCGACCGCGACGAGCGTGCAGAAGTGTGTGCGCACGGGTGACATCGAGAATGTCGGCATCACCACCCGGCACAACACCTTCTTCCAGATGGCCGGCAACTTCAGCTTCGGCGACTACTTCAAGCGCGAGGCGATCACCTTCGCCTGGTCGCTGCTGACCAACAGCGTCGAGGACGGCGGCTACGGCTTCGACCCGGAAAAGCTCTGGGCCACCGTCTACCTCGACGACGATGAGGCCGAGCAGATCTGGCTGTCGATGGGCGTGCCCGCCGAGCGGATCCAGCGCCGCGGCATGGCCGACAACTACTGGTCGATGGGCATCCCCGGCCCGTGCGGCCCGTGCTCGGAGATCTACTACGACCGCGGCCCGGAGTACGGCATCGAGGGCGGCCCGGAGGCCGACGAGGATCGCTACATCGAGATCTGGAATCTCGTGTTCATGCAGAACGAGCGTGGCGCGGGCACCAGCAAGGACGACTTCGAGATCCTCGGCCCGCTGCCGAAGAAGAACATCGACACCGGCATGGGCGTCGAGCGCGTCGCGTTCCTGTTGCAGGGCGTGGACAACGTCTACGAGACCGATCTGCTGCGCCCGATCATCGACAAGGCCGAGGAACTGACCGGCCGGTCGTACGGGGTCACGCACGAGGACGACGTGCGGTTCCGGGTGATCGCCGACCACGCGCGCACCGGCGCCATGCTGATCGCCGACGGCGTCAACCCGGGCAACGACGGCCGCGGCTACGTGCTGCGCCGCCTGCTGCGCCGGATCGTGCGCTCGGCCCGCCTGCTCGGCGCGGAGAAGCCGGTGATGGGCGAGTTCATGAAGGTGGTCAGCGACCTGATGTCGCCGTCCTACCCGGAGCTCGCCACCGATTTCCGGCGCATCGAGACGGTCGCGGTGGGCGAGGAGACGGCGTTCCTGAAGACGCTGAACACCGGCTCCACCCTGTTCGACAACACCGCCGCCGCCGTGAAAGCCAAGGGCAGCAACACGATTGCCGGCACCGACGCCTTCACCCTGCACGACACCTACGGCTTCCCGATCGACCTCACCCTGGAGATGGCCGCCGAGGCGGGCCTCTCGGTGGACGAGGACGGCTTCCGTTCGCTGATGGCCGAGCAGCGCAAGCGGGCCAAGGACGACGCGCAGGCGCGCAAGCACGCGCACGCCGACCTGACCGTCTACAAGGAACTCGTCGATCGCGGCGCCACCGAGTTCACCGGTTTCGACGAGCTGACCTCCGAGGCGCACGTGCTTGCCTTGATCGCCGACGGCGTCCGGGTGCCGGTCGCCACGGTCGGCCAAGACGTCGAGGTGATCCTGGATCGCAGCCCGCTCTACGCCGAGTCCGGTGGCCAGATCGCCGACCGCGGTTCGATCACCGCGAACGGGCTGAAGCTGCGGGTCAACGACGTGCAGAAGATCGCCAAGAAGGTCTGGGTGCACAAGTCCACCGTCGAGCAGGGCCAGGTCACCGAGGGCGATGTCGTTCTCGCGCAAGCGGATCCGGCCTGGCGCCGGGGCGCCACCCAGGGCCACTCCGGCACGCACATGGTGCATGCCGCGCTGCGGCAGATCCTCGGCCCGAACGCGGTGCAGGCGGGTTCCATGAACAAGCCGGGCTACCTGCGCTTCGACTTCAACTGGCAGGGCCAGCTCTCCGAGCAGCAGAAGTCCGAGATCGAGGCCGTGTCCAACGACGCGGTCGGCGCGGACTTCCCGGTGAACACGTTCGTCACCGACCTGACCAAGGCCAAGGAAATGGGCGCGATGGCCCTGTTCGGCGAGAACTACGGCGACGAGGTGCGCGTGGTGGAGATCGGCGGACCGTTCTCGATGGAGCTGTGCGGTGGTACGCACGTGCAGCATTCCTCGCAGATCGGCCCGATCACCGTGCTCGGCGAGTCGTCGGTCGGGTCCGGCATCCGGCGCGTGGAGGCGTTCGTCGGCCTCGACTCGTACAAGTACCTGGCCAAGGAGCGCGCGCTGCTGGCCGGTCTGGCGTCCTCGCTGAAGGTGCCCTCGGACGAGGTGCCGGCGCGGGTCGAGCAGCTGGTCGACCGGTTGAAGGTGGCCGAGAAGGAACTCGAGCGCACCAAGATGGCCGCGGTGCTGTCCTCGGCGGGCAAGTTCGTCGAGGAGGCCGAGCGGATCGGCAGCGTGCTGCTGGTCGCCGTCGCCGCGCCCGAGGGCGTGCCCGCCGGTGATCTGCGCACGCTGGCCACCGACATCCGTGGCCGGTTCGGCACGCTGCCCGCCGTGGTGGTGCTGCTCGGCAATGCCGACGGCAAGGTGCCGTTCGTGGTGACCGTGAACAAGGGTGCGCAGGAACTCGGGTTCAAGGCCGGCGATCTGGTCGGCGCGTTCGGTCCGAGCATCGCGGGACGCGGTGGCGGTAAGCCGGAGATGGCGCAGGGTGCTGGTTCGGATCCGTCGGGCATTCCTACCGGTCTCGCCGCCGTCCGTGCGCGGGTGGCCGAACTGGCCGGGTGATGGCGGACCCCGATAGTTCCGAGAGGTCGGTGTCGCTGGGCACCGACCGGCCCCACTTTGACGCCGATGCGGGTCGTGCCCGGGTGACGGGTGGGTCGGTCGAACCCGCTGTTTCTTCGGCGGCTCAGCATGGCACCGATCGGCCCACTCCCGACACCGATCCCGGCCGCGGCCGGCGAATTGCCGTCGATGTCGGCAGTGTCCGGATCGGCGTCGCCTCGAGCGACCCCGACGGCGTCCTCGCCACGCCCGTGGAAACCGTGCCGCGCGCGAAGCCGAACAAGCGCTCGGTCGGCCCAGCGCCCGATATCGCCAGAATTGCTGAAATTGTGCGGGAGTACGAGGCAGTCGAGGTGATCGTGGGTCTGCCGCGAACATTGCGCGGGGAGAAGGGCACTGCCGCTACCATTGCCACCGCATTCGCCGACGAGTTGCGGGCCGCCGTGTCGCCGGTACCTATACGACTTTCCGACGAACGTTTGACTACGGTGTCAGCTGCACGTGCATTGCGGGACAGTGGAGTTCGCGCGCGTGGCCAGCGGCAAGTGATCGATCAGGCGGCGGCCGTCTCGATCCTGCAAGGATGGTTGGACGAACGGAGTGCGGTGTTGAGGTCGGTTGAAGCGGTGCGTCATGCGTCGTCCGAGGACGACGCATGACGGATCGATGGGCGCGGGCCGAGGAACGGTTCCGACAGCGCGAAGCTGATCGGCGTTACCGGCGTGACGACCGAGCCTGGGGTGGGCAGAACAGCAGAGACAACCGGGGCAAGACGAACCGCGTGGTCGGCCGTGAGCAGGACGACTGGGACGACTACGATGACGACACGACGGTCATCCCGCGCTACACCGACGACATGGACGACCAGCCGCCGCCGGCCCCGGCGCCACGGTCCAGGGAGCGGCGCGACGCACCGCGCCCGCGGGTCGGCCGCCGGGAGCCGGTCGATGACGACGACGAGCCCGAGGGGCGGCGCCGGTCGAAGAGCCCGCAGCGCAGCAGGCGCTCCAGGGCCGCCTCGCGGAAAGCCAAAGAGCGCAAGCGTCGCCGGCGCACGCTGTGGTTGGTCGCCGGTGTCTTCGTGCTGCTGTTCGCGGGCGCCGCGGTGTTCGCGGGGATGAAGCTGATCAAGTCGCTCGGCAGCCCCGAGGACTACGCGGCCGGCGGACAGCCGGGACCGCTGGTCGTCGTGCAGGTGCACGACGGGGACACCTCGCAGCAGATCGCCGCGACCATGAAGGACCGCGGCGTGGTCGCCAGCACGGGCGCGTTCTTCGAAGCGGCCGTGCGGAATTCGAACATGAACTCGGTGCAGCCGGGCTTCTACGCGATCCCCAGCAAGATTCCCGCCGCGCAGGCGGTCACCCAGCTGCTCGGTAAGCAAGCGCGGGTCGGGAACCTGGTCATCCCCGAGGGACGGCTGCTGCACGACCAGTACGAGGTCGGCGGCTCCGGCCGGCGCACCGACGGCATCTACCGCATGATGGCGGCGGCCAGCTGCATCGGCACCGGCCCCACCCAGAAGTGCGTCACCTACGAACAACTCGACGCCGCGGGCGCGAACGTCGACCTGGCCGCGCTCGGCGTGCCCGCCTGGGCCGCGCAGGGGGTCAAGGACTGCCCGGACCGGACCAGGCAGCTCGAGGGCCTGATCGCCGCGGGCACTTTGGATTTCGACCCGAGCGGCACGCCGGAGCAGATGCTGCGCCAGGTCGTGTCGGCCAGCGCCAAGAGCTACGAGTCCACCGGGTTGTTGCAGTCCGGCGGCGAGACCAAGCTGACGCCGTACCAGACGCTGATCGCCGCGTCGCTGGTCGAACGCGAGGCCAAGCCGCAGGACATGGGCAAGGTCGCGCGGGTGATCGTGAACCGGCTCCGGGTCCCGCAGATGCTGCAATTCGACTCGACGGTGAACTACGCGCTGGACCGCACCGAGGTGCAGACCACCGACGCCGACCGCGCCGCGGAGACCCCGTGGAACACCTACGCGAAGACCGGCCTGCCCGCCACGCCGATCTCCGCGCCGTCGCTGAACGCGTTGCGCGCCATGGAGAATCCGGAAGCGGGGTCGTGGTTGTACTTCGTCACCGTCGACAAGCAGGGCACCACCCTGTTCACCGACGACTACAAGCAGCACCAGCGCTACATCCAGCAGGCCCAGGCGAGCGGAATCCTGGACAGTGGCCGCTGAACGCAAGGCGGCGGTGCTGGGCAAGCCCATCGCGCACTCCCGCTCGCCGCAGCTGCATCTGGCCGCGTATCGCGCGCTCGGGCTCGACTGGAGCTACGAGCGGATCGAATGCACGGGCGAGCAGCTGCCCGGGCTGGTCGACGGGCTCGGGCCGGAGTGGGTCGGGCTGTCGGTGACCATGCCGGGCAAGGAGGCCGCGCTGGCCTACGCCGACGAGCGGACCGAGCGGGCGGTGCTGGTCGGTTCGGCCAACACGCTGGTCCGAGGCGAGGGCGGATGGAAGGCCGACTGCACCGATGTGGACGGTGTGCTCGGCGCGTTGCGGGGTGGCGGGGTCACGGATGTGGACGAGGCGGTGGTGCTCGGTGCCGGTGGGACCGCGCGGCCTGCGCTGCTCGCGTTGTCCGAGCTCGGGGCGAAGACGGTGACCGTGATCGCGCGCGATGCCGGACGGGCGAGCAGCGCACTGGATCTCGCGGAGCGGCTCGGCATGAACGCGGCGGTGACCAGTTTCGATCCGGCCGCGATCGCCGGTCTCTGTGAGCGGGCCGGTGCCGTGGTCAGCACGATTCCGGCCGAGGCGGCGGCGGTGGTCGCCGATGCGGTCGCGACGGCACCCGTGGTGCTCGACGCGATCTACAACCCATGGCCGACGCCGCTGGCTGAAGCCGTGTCGCGGGCCGGGCACACGGTGGTCAGCGGATTGCAGATGTTGCTGAACCAGGCGTACGGGCAAGTGGAGCAGTTCACCGGCCGGCCGGCCCCGCGTGCGGAAATGGCGGCGGCGCTGGCGGATTCGGCCTGAGCGGGTCGGCCGGGTCGGTCCGGCGGACTTCGCGACCGGGCCGGGCGATTCGACCTCCTCGGTGGCCTGCGATTCCGCCTGGTGTGGCAGGGGAGCGGCCTCGTCCAGAAACTGATACCGGTTCTAGTTTGGTTCGGCGATGCGCAGGGTTATGGTGGTCGGCATGAATGCTTGGGTGTTGCGGGCCGTCGTGCTCGGTGCGCTGGTCGTCCTCCTGCGTGCCGTGCTCGGGTTCGCGATGGTGAACTGGCCGACCCACGGGGTCTGGATGCGGGTGTTCAGCCTCGTCCTGATCGTGGCCGCCGTCCTGTACTGGGGTGTGCTGGACGGACGCAAGGACCGCTCGGCTCAGCCCGACCCGGAGCGCGGCACCGACCTGACCCTGCTGTGGCTCAAGGCTGCCGCGGCGGGTGGCGTCGGCAGCGGGCTCGGCGCGTGGATCATCGACTGGCTGCCCAAGTTCGACCTCGGCGACAACGGGATCCTCTTCGAGCTCACCGCGGGTGCGGCGTTCATCGTCCTGCTGATCTTCATTCCGGCGCTGATCGGCGTCGGGCTCGGCCGGATCCTGGCGGACCGCTCGCACAACAAGCAGTCGGCTCCCGCCGTACACACCCCTGCCTGACCTTTCGCGAAACGGCGCACTCCGATCACGGGGTGCGCCGTTTCTGCTGTCCGGTCCTCGATGCGTGCACGGACTACCATCGAGGGTGACTGCCAACTCGCACTGCACTCTGCCAACCTGCCGCTGTCTGGTCGTTTGCTGACCGTCCCATCGATATCCTGTTGCTATCCAATGCATTTCAACGGGAGGGGACATTGTGATGATGATTCGAGTTGGTGCGGCCGCCGCGATGGCGATTGCCGCGTCCGCAGTGGTGTTCGGCGGGCAAGCGGCCGCGCAGGACAACGGCTGTGCGTCGAACCAGCCGCACTGGAACTTCGTCTGCCTGCCCTCGGTGTCGAACGTTTCGCTGGGGTACTGCCAGAAGGAAGGCCCGAACTGGAACAAGGACGGGGTGTGCGTCGCGCGCTGGGACAACGATCGGTACGACTACTGGATCCCGCAGCCCTGACGTTCCAGCGGTAGCCCGACATCAGCGGGCGGCGCGATCGCCTGACGTACGAGAACGGCCTGTGCTGCAGCACTCCGGCATCGTGCTGCTGAGGTCCGTGCGCGCAAGTACGCGGCGGTCCTGTTCACGAGGCGTTCGGAGCGTCGGACGCAGTCTCTCGGCTCGCGCAGAGCAGTGATGGCCAGCCGGCAGGCAGGGCTCGAGGCGCGGCGAACGGCGCTGGACACGCCTGTGCTGAACCGCTGATCAACTGGCCGTGCGCGTGGGTCGGCCAGGGCGGTGTACTGGCCGAACCTTGCGCACAAGAAGCGGCGCGCCTCGGGTCGGGGGCGCGCCGCTTCTGCTGTCCGCACACAGAACCCCACCGCCGCATCACGATTCGATGCTCCGTCTGGCGCATAAGAGGTGGGCCGCCGCATCAAGCAGGTCGCTACGCATGGAGTTGGCCGTCGCGCACGGAACCGCCCGTGAATTCGTGCGCATCGCCGCCGGGGTGGCTGTACCTCTGCGCGACTCGGCATGCGGCCCACGGAATCGTCAGCGAATTGGTGCGCGGATTGCTCGCCGAAGAATCCAGTCGGCGGCTTGTCCGCGCCACCACCGGCCTGCTACTCGCGCCGAAGTTATCGGCGATGTCGTGCGCGATCGCGGCGAACCAGTCGGCGACGAAAGCGGTCGGTGTGTCGCCTGAAGAAATGGTGCGCGGCTGGGAGTTCGCTGGTGTTGCGCCCCGGATGGTCGGGTCCTGCGCGTGGTTCGGTGTGCCGCGCACGGAATCGTCCGTGAATTGGTGCGCGTCTGGGGGTTTGGTGCGCGGTGGGGTGTTTGCTGGTGTTGCGCCCCGGATGGTCGGGTCCTGCGTGTGGTTCGGTGTGCCGCGCACGGAATCGTCCGTGAATTGGTGCGCGGCATGCGGATTGGGGCGCGGTGAGCGTTCGCTCGTATTGCGGACTGGTGGTGGGGTCCTGCGTGTGGTTCGGTGTGCCGCGCACGGAATCGTCCGTGAATTGGTGCGCGGCATGCGGATTGGGGCGCGGGTGGGTCGTGTTCTACAGGAGGATGCCGGTGCTTGGGGTGCCTTCGCGGAGGATGGCGGAGTAGGCGGCGGCGAGGAGGGTGGGGTCGGGGCCTTCGAGGCGGCCGGGTTTGGCGAGGCCGTCGAGGATGACGAAGCGTAGGACGCCGGAGCGGGTTTTCTTGTCGGTTTGCATGGTGTCGAGGAGTTGGGGGAGGGCGTCGGCGTCGTAGGTGGTCGGCAGGCCGACGCTTTCCAGGACCGAGCGGTGCCGGTCGGCGGTGGCGTCGTCCAGGCGGCCGGCGAGACGGCCGAGTTCGGCGGCGAAGACCAGGCCGACCGAAACGGCGGCGCCGTGGCGCCAGCGGTAGCGCTCGCGGCGCTCGATGGCGTGACCGAGGGTGTGGCCGTAGTTGAGGATCTCGCGCAGGCTGGCCTCTTTGAGGTCGGCGGCGACGACGTCGGCCTTCACCTGGATCGCGCGCCGGATCAGCTCGGGCAGCACATCGCCGGTGGGGTCGATGGCAGCCTGCGGGTCGCGTTCCACCAGGTCGAGGATGACCGGGTCGGCGATGAACCCGGCCTTGATGATCTCGGCCATGCCGGCCACGATCTCGTTGCGCGGCACGGTTTCCAGCGTGGCCAGATCGACCAGCACGGCGGCCGGCTCATGGAAGCAGCCGACCAGGTTCTTGCCCGCCTCGGTGTTGATGCCGGTCTTGCCGCCGACGGCCGCGTCGACCATGGCCAGCAGCGTGGTCGGCACGTGCACGATCTGCACGCCGCGCATCCAGGTGGCGGCCACGAAACCGGCCAGGTCGGTGGCGGCGCCGCCGCCGAGGCTCACCACGACATCGTTGCGGGTCAGGCCGATTCGGCCGAGCACCTCCCAGCAGAAGCCGGCGACCGCGAGTTCCTTGCCCGCCTCGGCGTCCGGGATCTCGATGCGGTGCGCGTCGATGCCGGTGTCGGCCAGCGCCTTCCGCACCACCTCGGCGGTCTCGGCGAGCGGCGGCTGATGGAAGATCGCGACCGTCCGCACGCCACTCGTCGCACCGCTGACCGCCTCGACGAGCTCACCGAGCAGTCCACGGCCGATGATCACCGGGTACGGATCGGCGGTACGAACTTCGAGACGATAAGGCTCAGTCACGACTGCGCCTGACGGTGCTGTGTCTGTGGTTCGCTCGCTACGCTCGCTCACGTCTGCTGCTCCGATTCTGTTTGTGCTTCTTGGATTTTGCGGGCGCGCACGCGGGCTCGCCGGGCACGGGCGCGGCGGGCACGTCCGCTCGATCGCGGACCTTTGCTGGACTCTTCGGTGCCGTCCGGCTCTGCTGCTGCGTCGGTGTCGTCTGGGGCGGCAGCACGGCGAGTGCGCCAGCGACCAGTGGGGTTGGCGCTGTCGGCGGACTTCGCCGCTGTGGTTTCGTCGACCGTGGTTTCGTCAGCCGCTGCGTCGTTCGCCGCCGAGTTCCCGGCGGCGTGCGCCTCGGCACGACGCGTGCGCCAGCTTCGACCACCCGCATTCGCGGCGGACTTCCCCATCGGAGCCGACGGCGTCTGCTCGCCGGCCGCCTCGGCTGCTTCTCGCCGACGCGCGGCAGCCCGCGCTCGCGCCCGGCGACGGGCCCGAGATCGGCTGCTGCCTTGAGGGGTTCCGGCGCCCTCACCGGCCGTGGTGGTCGGCGCGTCTGTGGTCTCGGACAGATTCGAGCAGTCGACATCTGTCCCGGTGTCCGGATTCGCGGACTCGAAGCCGAGTTTGGCGAGCACCATCTTCACGACGCGCCCAGGGCTGCGACCATCGGTGCGCACCCTAACCGTGGCGACCTCGCGATACAGCGGCCGCCGTTTGCGCATCAGCTCGCGGTACTTGGTCGCGGGATCGGCCCCGTTGAGCAACGGCCGATTGGTACTCGCCCCGGTCCGGCGAAGCCCTTCGCCCACACTGATTTCCAGGTAGACGACGGTGCGGCCGCGCAGCAGCGCCCTGGTGTCCTTGGACAGCACGGCACCGCCGCCGAGCGAGACGACGCCGCGCTCGGCCAGGATCGCGCGGCGCACCACCCGCTCCTCGATCTTGCGGAATTCGGGTTCGCCGTCGGCGGCGAAGATTTCCGGAATGGTGCGACCGGTCTCGCGCTCGATGCCCGCGTCGGTGTCGTACAGCTCGACGCCGAGTTCCTTGGCGAGCTTGCGGCCGATCGTCGTTTTCCCCGCACCCGGCGGCCCGACCAGCACCACGCGCGGTGCGCGCGGATCGGTCTGCACGATCATGGCGTGCTTGGGTCAGCGGGCGCGTTGTGCGGGCGGGCGCTGATCCGCTTGACGTAGCTGGTGATGTTCTCCAGGGTCTCGCCGAGCGAGTCGCCACCGAACTTCTCCAGCGCGGCCTGCGCGACGACCAGCGCCACCATCGATTCGGCGACCACGCCCGCGGCGGGCACGGCACACACGTCGGAGCGCTGGTGGATGGCGACGGCTTCTTCGCCGGTGGTCATGTCGACGGTCGCGAGCGCGCGCGGCACGGTCGAGATCGGCTTCATCGCGGCGCGCACGCGCAGCGCTTCGCCATTGGTCATGCCACCCTCCAGGCCGCCGGCCCGGTTGGTGGAGCGCAGCACGCCGTCGGTGCCGGGCTTCATCTCGTCGTGCGCCTGGCTGCCCCGGCGGCGCGCGGTCTCGAACCCGTCGCCGACCTCGACACCCTTGATCGCCTGAATGCCCATGAGCGCGCCCGCGAGCCGTGAGTCGAGGCGGTTCTCGCCGCTGGTGAACGAGCCGAGCCCGACCGGCAGACCCTCGATGACCACCTCGACGACGCCGCCGAGCGTGTCGCCGTCCTTCTTGGCCGCCTCGATCTCGGCGATCATCGCCGCCTCGGCGTCCTTGTCGAACGAGCGCACCGGGCTCTCGTCGATCGCGGCGAGATCGCCGGCCGACGGCACGACACCGGTGGTGTTCTGCGCGGTGCCGATGGAGACGACGTGCGAGATCACCTCGACGCCGAAAGCCTGCCGGAGGAAGTTCCGCGCCACGGTGCCGGCGGCGACGCGCGCCGCGGTCTCCCGGGCGCTGGCCCGCTCGAGCACGTTGCGGGCGTCGTCGAAGTCGTATTTGAGCATGCCGGAGTAGTCGGCGTGCCCGGGCCGCGGCCGGGTGAGCGGGGCGTTGCGGGCCAGCTCGGCGAGCTCGTCCGGGTCGACCGGGTCGGCGGACATGACCGTCGTCCACTTCGGCCACTCGGAGTTGGCGACCTCGATGGCGACCGGGCCGCCCATGGTGCGGCCGTGCCGGACACCGCCGACGACGGTCACCTTGTCGGCCTCGAACTTCATCCTGGCGCCGCGGCCGTACCCGAGCCTGCGGCGCGCCAACTGCGCGGAGATCTCGTCGGACGTGACCTCGACACCGGCCACCATGCCCTCGAGGATGGTGACGAGAGCGGGACCGTGGGATTCTCCGGCAGTTATCCAGCGCAACACGTCGTCCATCTTCCCATGTCGGCGCGGCTGCTCAGGCACGCGGCCCGCAGTGATGGCCAGCACGTTCGGCCCGCCGCCGTCCGCGTGCGCGGCGTGCGCTCGCGTTCGCGAACCGCGTCCGGCCCGTGACGACGGCCGAACCCGCACCTCATCGAGCAAACGATGGCCAGCGCGCATACCTGCGCAGATCATCCTCGGGCGCTGCCCGCGACCAGCGCGCACACCGTCGCGAGACACATTGCCGGCCCATGCGGCATCGCGATTCGGCGGGTCGTTTCGGTGGGAGCTCGAGTTCGACGTAGCCCGATCACCGCAACTCCGGCGCAGGCGGTGAGCAACGGCGCAGCCAACGCCGACCACACCCAGACCTGTCCGCCGCCGAGTCCGGCCGCCGCGCCCAACCCGATCGCGAGCTTCACATCTCCGGCACCGAACGCCGCCGGTAGCGCCAGGTGCACCAGCAGATACGGCGCCGCGAGCAGCACCGCACCCAGCACCGCGGCTGTGCATCGACCTGTGGACAGCGCATATCCGAACACCGCGACCGCACCCCCTCCGGTCAGCGGATTCGGCAACCGCAACTGTCGAAAATCGATGACGCTCAACACAACACACCACGTGAGGAGGGCGGCGAAGGCGAGGATCGGCATGCCGTCCACTCTTGTCCGATCGTGGCCAGGCACAACCCCGCTCCGCCGGATTGTGGACAGCTTTCCGACATGTGAACAACCGCTCTCCGCAGCCCGTCCGGTACGGAAATCGATGAGCGCCAACGGCATTCCGTGATCGACATCAAGATCGCCGGCAGCAGGTCGGCGCGCCCGCAGCGACCAGTACACGTGTTGTATGCGGCTATACGGCGTGTCGACGGTAGCTTTGAACCATGTGTGCTGATCACGCGGGCCAAGCCCCCGACTACGCCGCGCGGCGTGGCGCGCTGCGGAGCCTGCTGGTGGAAAACGGGGTGGACGCCCTGCTGGTCACCGACCTGGTGAATCTCCGGTACCTCACCGGGTTCACCGGATCCAACGCGGCGCTACTCGTGCATTCGTGGGACATGCGCAACGCCGAGGAGCGCACGGTGATCGGCACCGACGGCCGGTACCAGACCCAGGTCGCCGAGCAGGTCCCGGACCTGCGCGCCGAGATCGCCAAGGCCACCGCCCGCCGGGTCATCGAGCTGGCCGGCGAATGGCAGCTCGGCCGGGTCGGCTACGAGAGCCACATCGTCACCGTCGACCAGCACCGCGGCTTCGTCGACCAATGCACCGGACTGGAGTTCGTCGCCACCCCCGGCCTGGTCGAACAGCTGCGCATGGTCAAGGACGCCTACGAGGTGGCCCAGCTCCGGGCGGCCTGCGCCGCGGGCGACGACGGCCTCGCCACCCTGCTCGAACGCGGCCTGCTGCGTCCGGGCCGCACCGAGAAGCAGGTCGCCAGGGACCTGGAGTGGGCCATGTTCGAGCACGGCGCGGACGCGGTGTCGTTCGAGACCATCGTGGCCGCCGGCGTGAATTCGGCTGTCCCGCATCATCGGCCGACCGACGCGGTGCTCGCCATCGGCGATTTCGTCAAACTCGACTTCGGCGCGATGATCGGCGGCTACCACTCGGACATGACCCGCACCTTCGTGCTCGGCCCGCCGAGCGACTGGCAGCGCGAGGTGTACGCGCTGGTCGAAGCCTCGCAGCGCGCCGGACGCGAAGCCCTGCGCCCGGGCGTCGAGGTCAGTGCGGTGGACGCGGCCTCGCGCTCGGTGATCGAGGCCGCCGGGCACGGCAAACTCTTCGTGCACGGCCTCGGCCACGGGGTCGGATTGCAGATCCACGAAGCGCCGGGCATCGCCAAAAACGGAACCGGTACACTTCTTGCTGGCGTGGCGGTGACCGTCGAACCCGGTGTGTACTTTCCCGGCCGCGGCGGAGTCCGGATCGAGGACACGCTCGTGGTGCGCGAAGGGGGCCCGGAGTTGCTCACCAACACCAGCAAAGACCTGACCGTCGTCGAATGACGCCGGTTGACCAACATGTTGTTTACGAACTAGGAGATCCGAGGACAGTGGCGGACACCAGCGACTTCAAGAACGGCCTTGTGCTGAAGATCGACGGTCAGCTCCAGCAGATCATCGAATTCCAGCACGTCAAGCCGGGCAAGGGCCCCGCGTTCGTGCGGACCAAGCTGAAGAACGTGCTGTCCGGCAAGGTCGTCGACAAGACGTTCAACGCGGGCGTCAAGGTGGAGACCGCGACGGTCGACCGCCGCGACATGACCTACCTGTACCACGACGGTTCGGACTTCGTCTTCATGGACGGCGACACCTTCGACCAGATCTCCATCTCCGAGGCGACCATCGGCCCCGGCGCGCGCTTCCTGCTGGAGAACATGACCGTGCAGGTCGCCACGCACGAGGGCGCGCCGCTCTACGTCGAGCTCCCGGTCACCGTCGAGCTCGAGGTCCAGCACACCGATATCGGCCTGCAGGGCGACCGCTCCACCGGCGGCACCAAGCCCGCCACCCTGGAGACCGGCGCCGAGGTGCAGGTCCCGCTGTTCATCAACACCGGCGACAAGCTGCGCATCGATTCGCGTGATGGCAGCTACCTCGGCCGAGTCAACGCCTGATCGCCCTTCCCGCGGTAGGAGCGTCAGGCTCGGAGGCGGTAGCGCAGCGTAACCACGCAGAGCCCGCTCCTACCGCTAATCGAGACAGCGACTGAGATAATGGTGACTGTGGCTGAACAGCCGGTAGACAAGAAGTCCTTCAAGAAGCTCGGCACGCGGCACAAAGCCCGCCGCCGGGCTGTCGACCTGCTCTTCGAGGCGGAGGCCCGCGACGTCGACCCCGCCGACCTGCTCGACGAGCGGGTCGATCTGGCGACCCGTGATCAGGCCGTCGCGCCGGTGCACGCCTACACGCACACGCTGGTCGAGGGCGTCGCCGACGACCTCGACCGGGTGGACGGCACCATCGAGTCCTACCTCAAGGACTGGGAGCTGTCCCGGCTGCCCGCCGTCGACCGTGCCATCCTGCGGATCGCGGTGTGGGAGTTGTTCCACGCCAACGATGTTCCGCCGGTCGTCGCGGTGGACGAGGCGGTCGAACTGGCCAAGGAGCTGTCCACCGACGACTCCCCGTCGTTCGTGAACGGCGTGCTCGGCCAGGTCGTGCTGGTCGCCCCGCAGGTCCGGGCCGCCGCGGCCGCGACCCGGGCGGCGCGCCCGGAGGCCGACGCGTGAAGAAGTTCCTGGTGCTGGCGATGCGCACGCCGAACTTCGATGCCGCCGTGCTCCAGCCGCACAAGGACTTCTTGCAGCAGCTGAGCGAGCGCGGTCAGCTGGTGGAGAGCGCGCGCTTCACCGACGGAACGGGTGGCGCGTACTTCATCGCCGCCGAAAACCTCGACGCCGCACGGGAACTCGCGTTCGCCGACCCGGTGCACACCACCGGTTCCTCGGACGTCACGGTCTACGAGTGGGAATCCACCACCCCGAACTGAACTCGACCCCAGCCGCACACCTCCTGATGTGCCGCACACCGAATCGCATGCGATTAGGTATGCGCGAAATCAGCAGGTGTGCGGTTGTGTCTTTGGCGCACACGCACGGCTTCTGATTTCCCGCACCGAGATTCGGATGCGATTTTCGGTGCGGGAAATCAAGAAGCGTGCGGCTTGGGTCCTTGCGCTCCCACCGGGGGTGTACGGGAACCGGCGGGAGCGCAAGGGTTTGCTGCCGTCGAATGGGTAGTTCGACGACCGGTTCCCATCGTGGTTCCTCAACCGCGCTCGAGGTCAAGGCGTCAGGATGTGGGCTGGACCACCGTCGTCGGCCTCGGGACTTCCTGTTTTCCTTCGCTTCGGTTGTCCGGCTGCCTCTATCCTGGGGGGAACAGAGGGGAGGGCCGCATGGCGCGGTTGCTGATCTGGTTGCGTAACAACGTCGATGGTGTGGTCGCGTTGGTACTCGCCGTGGTGGTCGGCTTGCTGGCGGTCCTGGACGTGATCAGCGTCGACAACGTGAACGCGGCGGTGCTGCTGGTTCTCGCGTTGCTCGCGACCACGCTGCTGCGCGACCGGCACCTGTCGTCCAAGGCGATGCGCGACGCGAATTCGGTACAGCTGCTCTACGGTCCGGAGATCGGGCACGCGCACACCCTCGCCCGGCGCGGCACCGAACAGTGGATCTTCAAGGGCGGCACCGGAACTTACATCCGCGCGGTGACGCTGCGCGAGTGCGTGGAGAACGCCCGGCGCGAACAACGCCCGCTGCGTATCCAATTGGAGATCCTCGACCCGACCAACGAACCGCTGTGCAAGACCTACGCGCAGTTCCGTTCCTCGCTCTCGCCCGAGGCCGACCGCACCGGGGAGATGTGGACCACCGAACGCACCCGCAAGGAAGCGTTCGCGACCGTGCTGGCCGCCTGCTGGTACCGGCAGCGGTTCACCTTCCTGACCATCGACGTGGGCCTGTCGACGGTGATGACGACGTTCCGCTGGGACCTGTCGTCCAGTTGCGTCATTGTCACCCAGGACAATCCGAACACCCCGGCGCTGATGTTCGAGCGGGACAAGCCCTATTACCGCGATTTCAATCGCGAACTCGTCGCCAGTTTCAAGCAGACCCGCCAGGTTCCGTTGAGCCGCAGCGAGGAACTGCCGCTGTCCGACGAACCGAGCGTCGATCAGGTGCGCGGCCTGTTCCAGGCCCTGTCGCTGGACCTACCGGCCGCGTTCACCGATCGCGACGTCGCCGACATCGTGCGGCGCGCGCTACAACCGAGGAACCCGTATTAGTGAACGAGTACGCCCGCTTACGCACGCTGATCGGCTCCGATAACACCGGAGCCGCGGTGCGTGGCTGGGCCCGCGACGTCCTCGCCGACGTCGTGGACGGTGATTCGGACCTGCTTGCAGTCCGACATCCGTTGGGCTTCTTGTGTTTTCCGGTCTGGCGCGGTGACGGGCTCGGCATCTGCGTGCACGTCTGGACCGACGGCGTGCGCGCCGATCCGACCACCTCGAAGGTGCACGCGCACAGCTGGGACCTGCTCAGCACCGTGCTGTACGGCACGGTCGGCAACGAGATCATCGAAATCCTCAGCGCCCCCGTGCATCCCACGCATCGCATGTTCGAGATCCAGAGCGCGGCGGACGGCGATCTGGTGCGCGCGACGCAGCGACTGGTGACCTACCGGACCCGTTCGCGCGAGGATTTCCACACCGGCGAGGTATATACCTTGCCGCACGGCGCTTTTCACGTGTCCGACGTGCGCGGCGAAGCGGCAACCGTGGTCCTGGGCGAAGACAACCTCGGCCGCCCCGACCTGTCCCTGGGCACGCTCGCCACCACCGACCACTGGGTGCACCGAACTCTCTGCACGCCCAGCGAAACCCGGGGCGCGGCGCACACCGTGCTCGCCCATCTGCGGGATCAACCCCTGCCGGAGCAACTGGAGAACCGATGCGAGCGGGCGACGTAATGAACCAGGTACTGCCGGACACCCTGCTCGACCGCGCGGCCGGGGTGGCGGTCGCGGCGGCGGTCGAAGCGGGTCGCGCGATCCGCGCCGGGCTGCTCGGGGCGCTGACCGTCCACGCCAAGGACCCGACCGGGGACGTGGTCACCGACCTGGACCTCCAGGCCGAGGACATCATCCTGCGCCACGTCCGCCGCGCCTTCCCCGGCCATCGCATCCTCGCCGAGGAATCCGGTGCCCTGGACAGCGCCGACGACACCTGGTGCTGGGTCATCGATCCGCTCGACGGCACCAACAACATCGCCATCGGCCTGCCGGTGTGCACGGTCGGTATCGCACTGTGCCACAACGGAACCCCGGTCCTCGGCGTGGTGCACGAGCCGATCGCCGACCGCACCTGGACCGCCGTCCGCGGTCGCGGCGCGCACGGCCCGAACGGCCCGCTGTGGCACCCGACGCACCGTCCCGCCGCCTCCGCGCCGGTCCTGGCGTGGCTTCAGGGCTACCCGGTCACCCGCGCCGACCCCGCCGCCCGCGCCCTGCGCCTCACCCTGGAATCGGCTTCCCGCCGCCTGATTCAACTCTGGTCACCCCTGCTGTGCTGGGTCATGCTGAGCAACGGCGACATCGACGGCTTCGTCGGCTACCGCGCCGGTCTCGTCGACCTCCCCGCCGGTGCGCTCCTGGCCCGCGAATCCGGCATGCACATCACGGATTTCGAGGGCGCCGCACTCGACGAGCGCCTCGAATTACCGGTGGGCGAAGTAGATTTCATCGCGGGCAGCGCCGAAATGATGTCGGACCTGACACTTTTGGTGAAATCCGCGGCCGGCGTCACCGTTACCGGTCTACCCGGCTGACGCCGGAGGTTCGGTGCGACCGGCTATCCCGCTGACGTATTCCTTCAACGTCTGAGCGATATTGTCCGGGTCCAGGCCCAGCTTGCGGAGATGCTGGGTCGGTACGGCGTCGGGGTCGGCGAGGATGGCCAGCATCAGGTGTTCGACGCCGACGTAGTCGTGTCCTTGGGCCTTGGCGATGTCGGGGGCGTCGTCCAGGATGCGCAGCAGGCGGGGGGTTCTGGTGAGGCCGTCGTCGGGGCGTTCGCTGGTCAGGTGCTGATCGATGCGGACGCGGTCGGCCTCGCCGGCGGGCACGACCAGTACGTGTTCGTCGAGTTTGCGGCCGCCGTGAAATTCCAAGCCTGCCACGGTAACTCGTTCGCCGGTGACCGAGTCGTAGAGGACGTCGCCTGCCTCGATGACGCCGGACGTCAGCGTGCCCGCCACCATCACGACGCCGCGTCCACTGATGTCGAACACATTCGTGACGGTGAATTCGACTTTATCCATTTGTTGTTCCCCTCCCGCACGGCCTTATCCGATGATAAGCAGCGCCGCGACCGCGCCGGTAGTGCCGATTACGGCGAGTCCCAGGCCGGTCAGCACAAATCGGAGCATCGGAACGCGCACGCCGTGGGTGCGGCAGAACTCCAGGCAGAGCAGGGTCGCGAGGGAGGCCCACGGGGTGACGATCGGGCCGATGTTGGTGCCGATGAGCAAGGCCAAGAGCTGGTTGTGGTTTTCCGGCGGCACGACCGCCTCGCCCGCGGTGTAGGCGGGCAGATTGTTGGCGATGTTCGACAGCGTGGCGCCCGCGCCGGCCGCCCGGAACGCGCCTGCCGCACCGGAATCGGAGCCGATCAGCGTGTGCATCAGATCGGAGAGGCCGAGCCGGCCGAGCGTGGGCACCACCAGGAACAGGCCGACGACGAAAACCAAGAGCCGCCAGGGGATCAGCGCGAACCGCAGCGATGAACGGTCGAAGACGGCGAACGCGAGCACCGCGATGGCGGCGGCGACGGTCGCGGCGATGCCGATCCGGTTGCCGACGAACGGAATCGCGACGATGAACAGCAGGCAGGCGGCCGCCGTGGTGTAGAGCAGCACCCGCTCTTTCGAGTTCTCCGGCCGGACCGGCTCCGGCGGCAGGTAGCGGTCGGTGTCGCGCCGTCCGCGCCGCCAGTACCAGACCCAGAGGCACAGCATCGTCGCCACGAGCGAAACGAGCTGAGGCGCCCACATTTTCGCGGCGAACTCGGTCGCGGTCAGCGCAACCCGGTCGGCGGCAAGCAGATTGGTCAGGTTCGACACCGGCAGCAGCAGGCTGGCGGTATTGGCGAGCCAGACGGTGGTCATGGCCAGCGGCAGCGGCGGGATCCGCGCGGGCACCGCCAGCGCGAGCATGACCGGGGTGATCAACACCGCCGTCGTGTCGAGGTTCAACAGGATCGTGGTCGCCGACGCGAACAACACGCACAGCACGAACAGCGCCGGATAGTAACCCCGCCCGAGAATGGCCAGCCGGTGCGCGATCACGTCGAACACCTTGGCCTGCCGGGTCAGCTCGGCCAGCACGATCACGCTGCCAAGGAACAGCAGCAGCGGCCCGATCCGGCGCATGTTGTCGGCCGCCTCTGCGCGCGGCAGCAGGCCCGTGAGCACGCACAACAGCCCGGCGAGCAGCAGCCCGATGCGGACCCAGTCCAGCACACTCAACCCCCAGCGGGGCGTGGTGGCGCTCGGCGGGGAGTTCCGTTCGGCGGAGTCGACCTGTTCTGGCACGCCTGCCATGTTATTGGCCTAGGCCATACTGGGGGCGTGACACAGCAGGGCGGGCGGGCACGGGACTTCTTCATCAGCTATTCCCCGGCGGACGAGCGGTGGGCGACCTGGCTCGCCTGGCAACTGGAGAGCGCCGGCTATCGCACCCTGATCCAGGCCTGGGACTTCGTGCCGGGCACCAACTTCATCGACTTCATGGATCGCGGCGTGCGCGATTCGGCCGTGGTGCTCGCGGTGCTCTCCGATAACTACCTCCAATCGCGTTACGGGACAATGGAATGGCAGGCCGCGTTCCGCACCGATCCGGGCAAGCTGCTGCCGATCCGGATCGCCGACTGCGCGCTGGAGGGGCTGCTCGCCACCCTCACCTACATCGATCTGGTGGACGTGCCGACCGACGAGGAAGCCCGGCGCATCCTCATGGAACGGGTGCGGCACCTGCTCGCCGGTCGAGGCAAACCGCAGCAGGAACCGCGATTCCCGAACGAACTCGGGACCGGCGCGCTACCGGACCGCTACGGCGACGAGGAGCAGGCGGGGCCCGTCGAGTCTCCGCTGAACCGGCGCACTCCCGTTGCGGCACCGGCGTTTCCGGGCGGCACGCAGCGCGACGAGCACCGCTCCGGGGTGAGCGTGCTGCACGTGGCCGGTCCGCGGTTCGGTCGCGGCTTGTTCGCGTCCGACGAGCCGAGTACCGCGCGCGAGTTGCAGGCGCGGATCTATGCGAACGTGACCCAGCTGGTCGGGCAGGGTGTGCCGAAACCCGATTTGATCGTGGTGACCGGCGATCTGACCGAATCCGGCCGCCCGCGCGAGGTGGACGAGGCGCTGACCTTCCTGACCGGGCTGCGCGTGCTGCTCGGACTCGAACCCGACCGGCTGATCGTGGTGCCCGGCAACCACGACGTCTCCAAGGTCGCGTGTCACGCCTACTTCCTGAATTGTGAAGCGCGCGACCGTAAACCGCAGCCGCCGTACTTCCCCAAGCTGGAGCAGTACGCGCGGCTGTTCGCCGAGTTGTATCAGGGGCTCGACCATCTGGTGTTCGATGTCGGGCAGCCGTGGACGCTGTTCCCGATTCCCGAATTGCGGGTGGTGGTCGCGGGTTTGAACTCGACCATGGCCGCGACGCACCTGCCGGACGACGATTACGGGCGGATCGGCGAACCTCAGGCGGCGTGGTTCGCCGAGCGTCTGCGTCCGTTCGAGGAGAACGGCTGGTTGCGGCTCGGTGTGGTCCGGCACGACCCGCTGCCCGGTCCGGCCGCTTCGCCGCGTGATCCGGCTCTGCTGCGGGACGCGGACACGTTGTCGCGACTGCTCGGCGGCCGGTTGAATCTGCTGCTGCACGGACCGGGTCCCGGTGGGCCGCACCTGGATCGGCTCGACGGCAGGCTGCCGGTCATCCCCGCGGGCGCCGCGGGGCGCGACGAGATCATCCACCTGACCACCGAGGGCCTCTCCCGATATTCCGCCACCGCAGCACAATCCGCGGAACCCACCGCGCGGCTGACCGCGCCGTGGGCGAATGCGGTTGCGGCACTGGCCTCGAACACGTTGCCCGAGCTGACCGGTCCCGATGAACCCGACGATCCGGTCACCGAGACCCCCGCCATTGTCGACCCGCACGGCCGCCTGCTGGAGCGGGTCGCCGAGGTGTGCGAGACCCGGTATCCGGAGGCCAGGATTCGCCGTGTCGAGTCCGAGCCGCCGCATCTGTTCATTACCCATCAGCGCGACGACGTGACCGCACAGTGGCGGGTCGGCGTGCACGTCGGCGATATGACCAGGCAGGTGGTCGAGGAATTCCTCGGCCTGGACCCGGAATACGGCTCGGAGCTGGTCTATCGGGGTGCGCCGCCGCCGCGTTCGCTGCGCGACGAGGCCGCCAGCCACGGCCTGCGGGTGCGCAGCTTCACCGAATTCCAGGGCCTGCTCGATCTGGAGGACTACCTCGCCAAGCAGGTCGAGCGGTTGCGCACCGACCGGCGTTATCCGCCGGATCTTTATGTGCCGCAACGCTTCCGGGCGCTCGAACACGGCGATCAATCCGTCCACGACGATCTCGTCGCCGAATTGCTCCGCCTGGTCGCCGCCGATCACGGCCGATTCGTCCTGGTGCTCGGCGATTTCGGGCGCGGCAAGACCTTCGCGCTGCACGAATTGGCCCGGCGCATCACCGAATCCATGCCCGTGCTGATCCCGATCCTGATCGACCTGCGCACGCTGGACAAGACCCATTCGGTGGACGCCCTGGTCGCCGCGCACCTGGCCAATCACGGCGAGGACCGGATCGACCTGAAAGCGTTGCGCTACATGCTCCGCGAGGGCCGGGTGGTGCTGCTGTTCGACGGCTTCGACGAACTCGTCACCCGGATCAGCTACGAATTCGCCGCCGACCACCTGGAAACGCTGCTGCAGGCGGCGGTCGGCAAGGCGAAGATCGTGGTGGCAAGCCGCACACAGCATTTCGAGTCGCGGGCCCAGGTGCTCACCGCGCTGGGGGAGCGGGTCGGGCTGCTTCAGGACCGGCAGATCCTCAATATCGAAGACTTCGCGCCGGCCCAGGTGCACGCCTTCCTCACCAACCGCTACGGCGGCGACGTGCACCGCGCCGACGCCAGGATGCGGCTGATCACCGGGATCGAGGATCTGCTCGGGCTGGCCCAGAATCCGCGCATGCTCAGCTTCATCGCCGACCTGGACGAGCGGCGGTTGCGGGCCGCGGCGGGCGCGCAACAGGCCGTCGGCGCGGCCGGGCTGTACCGGGAGATTCTCGAATCCTGGTTGTCCTACGAGACGGATCGCACCGCGGCGACCGCGGGTTCGCTGCCCGGGCTCGGCCTGCACGAATTGTGGCTCGCGGTCACCGAATTCGCGTTGCGCATCTGGGAGACCGGCGAGCCGTATCTGCGGCTGGCCGAATTGACCGAGGTGGCACAGAGTTTGGTGGAGATGACCGGGGCCAACCGGATGTCGGTGCAGCAGTCCGCGCACGCCATCGGCTCCGGCAGTCTGCTGGTTCGGACCGAGGACAACCTGTTCGGGTTCATCCACTCGTCGGTGCCGGAATGGTTGGTGGCCAACCACATCGCCGAGCAGTTCGCCGCGGGCATCGCCGCGCCGCCGCAGCTCGCGCACGCGCCGCTGTCCCAGCTGTCCATCGACTTCCTCTGCGACCTCGCCGATGTCCGGATCGCGCGCATCTGGGCCGACGGTGTGCTGGACGACCCGGCCGCCGACGAGGTCTCGCGGACCAACGCGATTCGGCTCACCACCCGGCTGCGGACCGCGCCGACCGCCGATCTGCGCGGCGCGATCCTGATCGGCGAGGATCTGTCCTATCGCGACATGCAGCAGGTCGACCTGACTGGTGCGGATCTGACCGGCGCGCGGTTGGTCGGGGTGAACCTGGATCGTGCGGTGCTGCACGGCGCTCGGCTGGTCGGTGCGCGGTTGGACGAGGCGAGCCTGGTCGGCGCGGACCTGACCGACGCCGATTTCACCAGGGCGCGGTTGGCTCACACGGATCTGACCGGGACCCGCGCCACCGGAAGCCGCTGGGAGCGCGCGGCGCTGCTCGACGTCATCGGTACCCCGGCGGGCACCGATCTGCGCGGTGCGGCGTGGGTGCCCGGTTCGGTGGCGAGAACCGAATTCGCCCCGGCCTCCATCGGAGTCCGGCACGGGTTCCACGCTCGGCACGGCAGACTGCCGCAGCCACTGGCCTACAGCCCCGACGGCGGCACCCTGGCCATCGGCAGCGACGACGGCGGAGTGCTGATCTGCGACACCGAAACCGGGCTGCCGCTGCGTACCTTGCAGGGGCATCGCAATCGTTCGTTCGCGATCGCCTACACCGATACCGTGCTGGTCAGTGGTTCCAGCGACGGCACCGTCGGCATCTGGGATGTCGAGACCGGCGAACTGCGCCGAATCCTGCACGGGCACAGCGAATGGCCGTGGCCGGTCACGCTGAACCGCACGGGTGATCTGCTGGCCACCGGCGACGCGCAGGGGATGCTGCGGCTGTGGTCGCTGCCGAGCGGTGACCTGCTGCACGAATGCGCGCCCGCCAATGGTAGCCGAGAGCTGATCTTCAGCTTGGCAATTCACGAGGGCGTCGTCGCCGCGGCCTACCGCGACGGGGTGGTTCGGCTGTGGGACGTCGAAAGCGGGCGCGAGCGAGGCGAATTCGTCGGCGCGAGCGGGGCCGTGTTCCGGGTCGTGTTCAATCCGGCGGGGGATCTGCTGGCGGTCGGCGATGTCCGCGGCATGGTGGCGCTGTGGGATCCGGTGCGGTGCGAGCTGATCCGGCAACTGCCCGGCCACACCGGGCGGGTGTACACGCTGGCCTTCCATCCTCGGCTGCCGCTGCTGGCCAGCGGGGATACCGATGGGGGACTGCGCATCTGGGATGTCGAGACCGGGGAGGCGAAGTACGCGCCGTCCGATCACAACGCCGCCCTCTACTGGGTGGTCTTCGATCCCAGCGGCGATCTGCTCGCCTCGGGCGACAGCGCCGGCCTGCTCTGCCTGCGCGACAGCGCGACCGGCGAACTGCGGCACCGGATCACCGCGCACACCGGATCGATCTGGCCGTTCGCGTTCCGGCCGGACGGCGGGCAGCTCGCGGTCACCGACGACCAATTCACCACGCGGCTCTGGGATCCCGTATCGGGTGCGTGCCGGCATGTGCTCACGGGGCACGGTCGGCAGGTGCGGTCGGTGACGTTCAACGCGGACGGCACGCTGTTGGCCGCCGGTGGTAACGACGGCGTGGTACGGCTGTGGGATCCGGTTACGGCCAAGCAGATTCGACGTCTCGTTGGCAGCGAGGACCGGCTGGTCACGTTCGAGTCGGCGCTGTTCAGCCGGAAACAACCGCAGCAGCTCGCGGTGGTCGGCAACGACGGCCGGTTGAGCCTGCTCAACCTCGATACCGGAATGTTCCAGCGGCACATCAATGTCGAGGCCGCGCCGGTCTGGGCGATCGCCTTCGATCCCACCGATCAATACGTGGCGACGGCGAACGATGACGACACGGTCATCATCTGGTCGCGCACCACCGGCGCGCTGCACATGGTGTGCGCGGAGCATCACGGGCGGGTGCGGTCCATCGAGTTCAACGAGGACGGCTCGCTGATGGCCACCGGCTGCGACGATTCCGTGGTCCGGCTGTGGGACGTCGAATCCGGCAGGCTGCTGCGCGAATTCACCGGTCACCGCGACCGGGTGTACGCGGTGGTCTTCAACGGTGACCGGCTGGCCAGCGTCTCCTGGGACATGACGGTGCGGATCTGGGAGGTCGAGTCCGGCGCGAGCCTGCACGAGCTCACCCGGCACACCGGGCGGCTGTGGGCGGCGGCGGTCGACCCGCAGAGCGGGATCCTCGCCACCGGCGGTGAGGACCTGGTGGTTCGCCTGTGGGACATGGCCACGGGGCGTCACCTGCACACCATGGAGGGCCACAAGCGACAGGTCTGGTCGCTGGCCTTTCATCCGTCCGGCCGGCTGCTCGCCAGCGGAGGCGACGACGGCAACACCATCCTCTGGTCGGTTCCCGGCGGCGACTATCCGGATGCGGACACCGCGCCGACCATCCGCGCGGAGCTGCTGGGCCTGCCGGAAGGCTGGGCGGCCTTGGCTCCCGACGGCCGCTACAAGTTCGAAGGGAACACGGCGGGCCAGTTCTGGCACGTGATCGGCATGTCCCGATTCGAATCCGGCGAACTGGACCCGTACCTGGCGGAGGTGGCGCAGCTGCCTTTGGATGCGCCGTTCTAGGAGCTGGCGCAGGCGAGGTGCAGGGCGATTTGTGCAGTGGGACGGGTGCGCCGGGCCGAGGTGCTGAGATAGAGATAGTGTCGTTGTTGCACTGTTGCCTCAGCGAGGAGATCGAGCATGGTGGAGACGAGCGGGTCGGGCGCGGCTGAGCTGGCGGCGCTGCGGGCTCGGCGCTGCACGGCGGAGCAGGCGTTGGCGTTGTTCGACAGCTTGCCCGCGGTTCCGGTCGCCGAGATCACGACCGGGCGCTGGCGGGGCGATGAACTCGATACCGGGCATCCGTTCGCGGGGGTGCTGGTCGCGTCGGGCTGGTATGGCAAGCAGTTCGATGACCCGGATACCGTGCATCCGTTGCTGTTCGCCGTCGATGGGGTTGTCTTTCCGGTCGATCCGCGTCGAGTGCCGCTCGGGCTCGCGGGGCGGATTCCGATGGCCGGCGTGCGGGCGAGTAAGAAGGCGCTCGGCTATCTGCGGTTCGCGTTCCAAACGCAGAGGCCGACAGCGCGTTTGCGGAATGTGGAGTATCGCGGAGTGGTCAGTGCCGCGATGATCTACGACCAGCTGCCGATCATCGATCACTTCCGGCGGGTCGACGAGCAGACGCTGCTCGGCGTGATGGATATGCGCGGGCTGGCTGAGCCGTATGTCTTCGTTCTGCGGCAGGACACTGCTTCCTGATCCAGGCATTTCGCGAGTGGTGGAGGCCTGGGCTGTTCCGGATTCCGGCTCGGGACAGCCGATCTCGGCCCAGTACACGGTAGGCGGGCGTAGAATTCAACAAGCGTAGAATTCTTAGTACTGGCGATACCTGCTGCGGCACAGTGACCGAGGAGGGCAGTCGATGGAACAGACGACATGCTTGGTGGTCGGGGGTGGTCCCGCCGGAATGATCCTCGGATTGCTGCTCGCCCGCGCCGGGGTCGACGTGACCGTGCTGGAGAAACACAAGGACTTCCTGCGCGACTTCCGTGGTGACACAGTGCATCCCACGACCTTGGACCTGCTCGACGAGCTCGGGTTGGGTGCGGAATTCGCGAAACTGGGTGCGCGCAAACTGGATCAGGTGCAGCTGGCGACCGCCAACGGGTTGCAGACCTTCGTCTCGTTGAAAGATCTTCCCGGCAAGCACAAGTACATCGCCATGGTGCCGCAGTGGGACCTGCTCGACCTGCTCGCGCGCGCCGCTGAACAAGAGCCGAGCTTCCATCTGCGGATGAAAACCGAAGCGACCGATCTGGTTTGGTCCGACGGCAAAGTCGCCGGGGTCAGCTATCGGACCGCAGACGGTGCGAGCGGCGAGATCCGTGCCGATCTCACCGTTGCCTGTGACGGGCGTGGTTCGGTGCTGCGCGGCGCCGCGGAACTGGCGACACGGAGCTGGCCGACGCCGATGGATGTGTGGTGGTTCCGCTTGCCGCGCACCGAGATCGACCCCGCGGGCGCGGTACCGATCGTCGCCGCGCACCGGGCCGCGGTGCTACTCGACCGCGGCGACTACTGGCAGTGCGCCACCCTCATCGCCAAGGGCGCCGACGAGGTGGCGCGGCGCGGACCGGTCGGCGAGATCATGCGCACCATGGCCGATTCCGCGCCGTGGTTGAAAGACCGCGTCGACACCCTCACCAGCTGGGACGAGGTGAAACTGCTCGACGTCCAGCTCGACCGCCTGACCACCTGGTACACCGGCGGACTGCTCTGCATCGGCGACGCCGCGCACGCCATGTCCCCGGTCGGTGGCGTCGGCATCAACCTGGCCGTGCAAGACGCCGTCGCCGCCGCGAGAATCCTTGCCGCCCCGCTCCTCTCGCACACCGTCAGCACTCGCGACCTGGCCGAGGTCCAACGCCGCCGCACCCTCCCCACTGCGGTAACCCAAGGCATGCAACGCATTCTGCACACCCGCGTCATCCGCCCCGCCCTAGAAGGCGGCATCAACATCGCCAACTCCCCCCAGGCCCCCTTCCCGGTCCGCATCCTCCGTCGAATACCGATCCTCCGCAGCGTCCCCCCATTCCTGGTAGCCCGCGGCATCCGCCCCGAACACGCCCCCACCTTCGCCCGCCGCCCATCCTGACCCACCCAGCCGCACACCTTCTGACCTGCCGCACACCAAATGGCATGCGATTCGATCTGCGGCAGATCAGAAGGTGTGCGGCAGCTTCAATCGTGCGGAGAGTTGTTGCGCGGCAGAGTGTCTAGGCGGTCGCGGGCTGCGCAGTGCGCCCCGGCAGGAGTCGGCGGCCGGGCCGCACCGCAGCGGATGAATTGAACCGGTTCGCGCACGCAGCTAGCGGTCTGGTGTCGTGTACCGGATTGCAGTGCGCCGCACGGCTCTGGGCCGCGATGGGTGGTGCCGAGCTGTGCCGGGCGTGGTCGGTGCCGGTGCGTACGAAGCAGGTGGCGGTGTCGTGTGGGTTGGGATTCGGTGCGCGGCTGGGTGTTTGGTTAGTCGGTGGGGTTTGGCTGGAGGATGTACTTGCCTAGTGGGGTGCGGGCTTCGATTTGTTGGTGGGCGTGGGCGGCTTGGTCGAGGGGGAGGACGGCTTCGATCGAGGGGGTGAGGGTGCCGGTGGCGGCTTGGGTGAGGGTGGTGGGGCGGGCTTCGGCTACTCGGGCTAGCCAGGTGGGGCCGGCGCAGCCGGTGAGGGTTAGGCCGCGGGTGATGAGGTCGGTGGCGGAGAGTTGGGCGGGGGTGCCGGAGAGCCAGCCGTAGCTGAGCATTCGGCCGCGTAGGGGTGTCATGGTGTCGAGGAGGTCGAGAGCGGTGGGGCCGCCGATGGCGTCGAAGACTACGTCGAGGGTTGTGCCGCTGAGGGTTTCGCGGAGGTGGGTGGGCCAGTCGGGGTTGTTGTGGTCGATGACCTCGTCGGCGCCGAGTTTGCGGGCCTGTTCGATCTTCGCGGGACCGCCTGCGGTGGCGATGATGCGGGCCGCGCCGTACTCCTTGGCGAGCTGGGTGAGGTAGCTGCCGATTCCGGTTGCGGCGGCCTCGATCAGGACCGTTTCGGTGCCGGTGAGGGCGGCGGTTTCCAGCAAGGGGAGGGCCACCGAGCCACTCATCAGGACCGCGGCCGCGTCCACCGAGGACAGGCCGTCTGGGATCGGGGTGACGGAATCGGCTGGTGCGCTGACGTATTCGGCGTATGCGCCGAAACCCATGGTGGCCACCGCAACTCGGCGGCCGAGCAGCGCCGGATCGACGTCCGCGCCCACCTCGGTCACCACTCCCACCGCCTGGAAGCCGAAGACCAGCGGCGGCTCGACGCCGAGCGGGAACTCGCCGGAGCGCAGCTTGGTCTCCGGGAACAGGACGGGGATCGCCTCGGCGCGGATCACCACGTCGGCCGGCCCGGGCTGCGGCTCCGGGACCTCCTGCAGGACCAGTACCTCGGGGCCACCGGTCGCCGTCATTACGATTGCCTTCATCATGAACTCCATAAGTTGACTGCTGGTCCAGTTGCTTCCGCAACGATATGGACCGGCGGTCAAGTTGTCAACGAAAGCGGGTGCGATGACCGACGGGCGTCCGAAGGAACGGGCCGACGCCGCGCGCAATCGGCGGGCGATTCTCGACGCGACGACCGCGCTGCTCGCCGAACACGGCGCCGAGGCGATCACCATGGACCGGGTCGCCGCCGCGGCGGGGGTCGGGAAGGGCACCATCTTTCACCGCTTCGGCAACCGTGCCGGGCTGCTGCACGAGCTGGTCGAGGAGAGCGCGCTCACGCTGATGGACGCGATCACGAACGGTCCGCCGCCGTTGGGGCCCGGCGCGCTGGCCGGTGCGCGGCTGCTCGCCTACTTCGACGCGATGACGCGGCTGGTGATCGCGAACTCGGAGCTCATGGTCGCGTACCGCACGGAGCCGCCGCATCCGCGCACCGGGGAGTTCCACGCGTTCTGGGACAACCACATCACCGCGCTACTGCGTGCGGCGCGGCCCGATCTCGACGCCGAAGTGGTGGGCAGACTGCTGCTCAGCGCGATCGGCGGCGAGCTGGTGCAAAGGATGGTGCGTTCCGGCGAGACCGATCGGCTGCTCGACGCGGTGCGCGAACTGGTCGAATCGGTACTGCGCACGCCCTGAAAGCGACTGAGCCGTCACCACATTGCGGCAAGCATCGGAATCGGCGCGTTGATGATCCCGTGAACGAGGAAGAGCAGCCAGGGATTTCGATATCGCGACCACAGGTAGCCGAGGAAGAGGCCGTAGCCGCCGAGGTGGACGAGGGTGGTGGCGAGGTCGATGCCGAAACCGTTGCCGCCGTGGATGGTTACGTGCCACGCCGCGTACAGCAACGCGCTCAGCACGATGGCGGGCCAGCGACCGTAGCTCGCCTCCAACCGGGTCTGGAGCCAGACTCGGTAGAAGATCTCCTCCAGCATCGCGTTCAGAACGAACACCGCGAGAAGGGCGATCAGATCTGGTCGCGCGCCGGTGTATTCATGTCCGAACAGCGTGAACAACGCCAGGAAGACAAGCACCGCGGGCATGGGACGAAGCCATCGACCGCGGGTGTCCACCCGATACCATTCGCGCCACGAGACCAATCGGAACAACAGTGGAATGGCAAGCAGCAGAGCGAGTTTCAGTCCGAGAAACCAGGTATCGCCGCCAGGGGAGAGGTAGTAGCCGACGGCGAAGGCGAGGCCGAGCGCGAACAACCACCACGCCTGACGCGTCGTTCGCGGATCGCTCGGCAACAGTTCGTCGTCCCGCTTCGGCGGCACCAGCCAGGCGACCGCCAGCCCGCCGAACACCGTCAGGCAGATCACCCACAGCGGCACGGTGTCGTCGTTGTCGGCGGAGTAGCGCAGCGCGGTGTGCCCCGTCCAGATCAGCGTCACTATCGCGGCGACGAACACCAGGATTCCCGCGGCCAGCAGGATGTCGCCGGTTCGTCGAAGTCGCATGCGCACCACGATGCCATCGGCGCGCGCTCGTTCGACCCCGCGGACCGGGATGTCGATCAGATGTCATACGAAAGGACGACCGCCGGTCAGTCGTCGTCGAGGATGGCCTCGAATCGTTCGTCCGCACTGTCGAGTTGATCGAGGATGTGCTGTTTGACGTCGTCGGCCAGCGGCGTGTCGGCGCGGGTGACCAGATCGCGGTAGATGGCGGTGAGCGGGCGGTACTTGGTGGCTAGCTTGTGCATGACCGGACCGGTCGCGTAAAGGATGCCGACGCCGTTGTCGGTGAAGTCGGACAGCTTGATGATCCTGGCCCACGGGGCGTGCTCGAGGTCGGCGGCGACGTGCTCGCGGTATTGCAGGTGCCGGTCTATCGACGGGTCCGGTTCCGGATTGGTGACGGCCGCGACCAGTTCGGCGACGCGTTCGCCGAAACGGTCGGCGAGTTCGGCGAGGGCGGCCTCGGTGGGGGTTCCCGGCCGATCGCCCGCCAATTCCGCCGGATGGTCCTCCACCGAATCGTGCAGCAGACCTGCGACGACCAGATCGCTGTCCGCGACCTTGTAGTGGCTGATGATCCGGATCGCCACTCGCAGTAGGTGATTGAGGTACGGTTCGCGGCCGTAGCGATCGTCGCGATGTAATTCCGTGGCCAGGTCGAGGGCCGCGGTGACCCGGGCGACGTCCGGCAGGTCCGCGATTTCCAGCAGTAATCGTTCGCGCAGACCGGCCTCGCCGTAGACCTCGCTGATCGTATGCAGCGGCATCACGGACAGGACTCCCGCCCCAGGATTGCTCATGCAGTCAATCTAACGGCGACGCGCCGTCGGCGTCGCCTGGAAAATCCGTTGCCCGGTATTGCCCGGCCGTGGTGTCCTGAATGCCACGCGAGGCAGGAATCGGAGGTGAACGTGGCCGCGCAACACAAACGGCCGCGACCCGGTTCGGCCAGCGACGAGATGCTGAAACTGCATCGGCGCACGATGGTGCTCGACGGACGGGTGTACACCGTTGTCACCCTGCGACCCGGCAGCGATTTCCGCTTCTCCACCAACCGTTTTCACGATACCTGGCATGTGCTGTCCGACTGGCGCGGGGCGCGGGTGCTCGCGCGGCTGATGTGGGGGCTGGCGTATCAGCGGCGGCCGGGGACGATCGTCGTGATCGATCCGGCGCACCTGGATTCGAATCCGTTCGACGGTGCGCCGTCCGACCCGATCGTGCTGGTCCCGTCCGAGCTGACGGTGTTCACCCGTGCGGCCGCGACGGCGCTGCGCCGCCGGCTGCCGTTGCGGGATCGTCCTGCGGGCACCGTGCGCTGGCAGACCTTCGGGTTGAACCACGCGGTCGCGGAGCTCGAGGCGTGGCGCGCCAAAGATTTCGGCGAACGCTCCACCGACTACACGCCCCCGCCCACCGGCTGGCTCCGCATCGATCGAATCGGCGGCCTCATCACCATTTTCGGCGCCGCCGACCAACTCCGTGAAATGGCGCAAAGCCTCGCCACCCTGGGTACCTACGCCTACTGCGGGATGGACTACCACTACCTCGACTACCCCGAAAACAACGGCGAAGTCCAAATCTTCCGCCACTACCGCAGCCGGGTCACCACCGCCCGCCGCGCCCGCACCAACCTCCTGGGCTCCACCCACCGCGGCCCGATCACCGCAGAAACCGAACACGCCATCTGGTCCCAAGCCGCCGCAATGCGCCGCAACAGGCTCCCCCGCCTCGCCGAGCCCGCGCCGAACTGACGCGACCGTTCCGGTATCGAGATCATGGGGAACTGGTATCGGCCGGGAACCTTCCGGTACCAGTTCCCCATGATCACTTGTCCAACGGCTTAGCGCCGCACCCCTCGGAGATGTTGCGGCGCTGGGGCATTGGACGTGCGGTTATTCGGCTTGGGGGATCAAGGTGTTCTGCCTGGCGGCGGTCCACCAGCGGCCGTTTTCCTTGATCAGGACGTAGAGGGCGATCATCGCGTGGTCGAGGTCGATCAGTTCGCCTTCGGCGTCGGTGGCGCGGGCGACCTTGTGGGCGAAGGCGACGTCGGGGCGGAGGAAGGTGATGTCGGTGACTTCGTAGCGGACGTACTCGTTCTTCAGGAAGCCGGCCAGGCCGCGTCGATTCGCTTCGAGCAAAGCGTCGCGACCGGTCATCAGCGCGCCGACCGCGTTGACGACGGCGGCGTTCGCGGTGAAATCGGCGGTCATCAGTTCGGCGTCGTTGGTGTTGTAAGCAGTCTCGACATTGCCGATGATCTGCTTGATGGCCGCGATATCCGCGGTGTGGTCGACGGACGTGTCGCCGACCACCGGCGGCTGAAATGTCTTTGCGCTCATGCTCTTCAGCTTCCAACCTCAACAATGGTTCTGGTCAAGGTCGATCCGTATCGCCTGGCTCACAGTTCGATCTCGAGGGCGCGCATCCCGCGGGGAGCGACCGTCGTTCAGCGAACGCCGCGCGGACGGAACTGGATGCTGATCCGCGGCCCGGTCGGCTTGCGCGTCTTCGGCACCGCATGCTCCCAGGTGCGCTGGCAGGACCCGCCCATCACCAGCAGATCGCCGTGCCCGACCTGGTAGCGAATACTTTCCCCGCCACCACGCGGCCGCAGCAACAGCGCCCGCGGCGCACCGATCGAGACGATCGCGATCATCGTGTCCTGCGTCGCCCCGCGCCCGAAGTTGTCCCCGTGCCACGCGACACTGTCCTGTCCGTCGCGGTAGTAGCAGAGCCCGGCCGTCCGAAACGACTCACCGAGTTCGCGCCGATAGTGCTCGCTCAACGCCTCGCGCGCGTCCGCCAGTATCGGATCGGGCAGCGGCTCGTGCTCCGCGTAGAACTTCAGCAACCGCGGCACGTCCACCACCCGGTCGTACATCGGCCGCCGCTCGGCCTGCCACGGCACGTCGTCGACCAGCCGCTCGAACAGCGCGTCGGCGCCGGACAACCAGCCGGGCAGCACATCCACCCAGGCCCCGTGCTCGAGGACCGTGCGGCGCGCGGCACGAAGCGACCCGAATTCGGTATCACCGAACCCGTCGAGCAGTGAGCCCTGCAGCGGTGTCGACATGGCAGCGAATCTACCCGCAATCGAACGTATGTGCTAGCGGCAAACGGACGTGGCGGTCAGTTCCTGGCGAGGATGTCCCGCGCGATCTCGGCCGACGCCGCGTAGCACTCGTCGTCGCTCAGCGGCAGATCGCCCATCATGGCCGTGCTCCAGCTGATCGTCAGCAGTGCTTGGCGCGCGTGAAAGACGGCCTGCGGCGTCCGGTCGGGTTCGGTCATCAGATCGGCAAGCACCTTGAACTGATAACGCAGTCCCACGTTGATCCCGAGTTCCCGGAACGCGGGCTGGTTTTCGGCCATGAAGCGCACCATCCCGCGCCCGATGCCGTGCAGCAGCTCGCCGTAGCGGTCGAGGATTTCGCGCGCCCGCTGCTGGCTCGGCGGTGTCGCCTCGGCCCAGGTGACGATCTCGTCGATGCCGCGCCGCAGGTCGTCGGACAGGCTGACGACGATGTCCTCTTTGGTGCGGAAGTGGTAGTAGAGCGCGGCTTTGGTCACGTCGAGCTGCTCGGCGATCTCGCGCAGTGAGGTTTTCTCGTAGCCGCGCTCGGAGAACAACTCCATCGCCACCGAACGGATTCGTTCGCGCATATCGCTGCGACGGCGATCCATGACGCTCCTTTTGCTTGACGACCGGCTAGGTAAAGCCTAGCGTCACTGCCGAGCCCAATTAGCTAGCCGGGCGGCAAGTAAAGTTCGGAGAAAGGGAGTGGACGATGGCCGAAACGAAACCGGAAGTACCGATGGCGGGGGTCGCGATGACTGCGATCGGCGTCGCCGTGGTCCGGGTGCTGGAATCCGAGCGGGCGGATCGGTTGTACGACGATCCGCTGGCGCGGGTTTTCGTCGAGGCCGCGCGCCGCGGTTTCCACGCGACCGAGGACGGCGAGCAGCGGTGGACCCGGCTGGAAGCGTTGGCCGCCGCGTTCTTCGAAGGGCGGACCGTTTCCGTCCGGCTGGTCGACGACCAGGTGGCCGAGGCGGTGGCGCAGCGGTGCCGGCAGGTCGTGGTGCTCGGCGCGGGATTGGATACGCGGGCATACCGAATGGGGCTGCCGGCCGATATCCGGTTCTTCGAACTCGACCTGCCGGAGCTCTTCGCGTTCAAGGAGCCGATCCTGGCCGGTGTGCGGGCGGTGCCGACCTGTGACCGCAGCGCCGTCGCCGTCGACCTGCGCGCGGATTGGGCAACCGCCTTGCGTGCGAACGGTTTCCGGCCGGAGCTCCCGACGTGCTGGGTCGACGAGGGTGTGCTCGCGTACCTGCCGCGCGCGGACGCCCTGCGCCTCGGCGAGACCTTGTCCGAACTCTCCGCTCCGGGAAGTCGTTTCGGCCTTATCCGGTTCGCGGTCGACGAAAACCGTACGGAATACCGCGAACTCCGGCGGCTGGTCCGGGCGGGGGAGGAAGGGGAACGCCGACCCGGAGGACTGGGGCCCGATGCCGAGCGGTGGCTTCGAGACCACGGCTGGCACACCACCTTCCGCGACTGGGCCGAACTCGTCGCGCCGTTCGCCCGTCCCGCCGCCGAGCACAATCCCGGTGTCGGCCTGATCGTCGCCGTGCGGGACTGATACCCCGCGGTGGAAGTCGCGCGCAGCACACGCCGGTGATGCGCGCTCTCCCCCCGCCGCTCGTGGCCCGGCTCACAGCGCGCAACACCTGGTGAAGGCCCGGTTGCGACCGCTGTTACGCTGCTTGCCGTAAGACATCCTTTAACGGACCGTCCGGTGAGGCGGGGAAGGAGGTCGGCATGGCCGTGCCCGAACGGGCCGCCAAGTCCGGCGCTGCCGAAACATCGCAGCGACACACCCCCGAGGGGGTGGAGGCGGGGCGGGAGCTGTTGTCGGCTTCCGATGTCAGTCGGACCATCGCGCGGATCGCGCACCAGATCATCGAGAAGACCGCGCTGGACGCGGGCGAGCCGGGTAATCCGCGCGTCGTACTCCTCGGCATTCCTACCCGCGGCACCTCCCTGGCGGCGCGGCTCACGGACAAGATCGAGGAATTCTCCGGCGTCCGCCCGGCCCTCGGTTCGCTCGACATCACCCTCTACCGCGACGACCTGCGCACCCGGCCGCACCGTCCGCTGGAGCGCACCTCGGTCCCCGAGGGCGGCATCGAGGACGCACTGGTCGTACTGATCGACGACGTCCTCTTCTCCGGCCGCACCGTGCGCTCCGCGCTGGACGGCCTGCGCGACCTCGGCCGCCCGCGCGCCGTGCAACTCGCGGTGCTGATCGACCGCGGTCACCGCGAACTCCCGATCCGGGCCGACTACGTGGGCAAGAACGTGCCCACCTCGCGCGCCGAAGACATCTCGGTCCTGCTCACCGAACACGACGGCCGCGACGGCGTTTACCTGCGTCAGGAGGCTGAAGCGTGAGCGAGCGCAGCGAGCGAACCAAAAACACAGCGGCCCTGTGCCGAACGACGGAGCCGAGCGCCAGCGAGGTGGAGTTGTGAGGCATCTGCTTACGGTTAGCGATTTGGATCGCGCTACTGCGACGGAGTTGCTGGACGAGGCCGAACGTTTCGAGCAGGCCCTCCTCGGCCGCGAGGTACACAAACTGCCGACCCTGCGCGGCCGCACCGTGATGACCGTCTTCTACGAGAACTCCACCCGCACCAGGGTCTCGTTCGAGGTCGCGGGCAAGTGGATGAGCGCCGACGTGATCAACGTCAGCGCCAGCAGCTCCTCGGTCTCCAAGGGCGAATCCCTGCGCGACACCGCGCTCACCCTGCACGCCGCGGGTGCCGACGCGCTGATCGTGCGGCACCCGGCTTCCGGTGCGGCACACCAGATCGCGCGCTGGCTGGACGCCTGGGCGGTCTCGTCCGGTCGCTCCGGCCCGGCCATCATCAACGCCGGCGACGGCACGCACGAGCACCCCACCCAGGCGCTGCTCGACGCGCTGACCCTGCGTCAGCGGCTCGGCGACATCGAGGGCAAGCGGGTCGTCATCGTCGGCGACATCCTGCACAGCCGGGTCGCCCGCTCGAACGTCTTCCTGCTGAACACGCTCGGCGCCGAGGTGGTGCTGGTCGCCCCGCGCACCCTGCTGCCGGTCGGCGTCGACGCCTGGCCGGCCCGGATCGCGCACTCGATGGACGCGGAATTGCCCGGCGCCGACGCGGTGATGATGCTGCGCGTGCAGGCCGAGCGGATGAACGGCGGCTTCTTCCCGTCGCCCCGCGAATACTCGATCAACTACGGACTGTCCGAACGCAGGCTCGCCCTGCTGTCCGAACACGCGGCGGTCCTGCATCCCGGCCCGATGCTGCGCGGCATGGAAATCGCCTCGCCGGTAGCCGATTCCGCGCAGGCCGCGATCTTGCAACAGGTGACGAACGGAGTACACATGCGCATGGCCGTCCTGTTCCGGCTGCTGGTCGGTACACAGGAGGCGGTGGCATGAGCGACATTCTGATCAAGGGCGCCCGGATCTACGGTGAGGGCGAACCGGTCGACGTGCTGATCGCCGACGGGGTGATCCGGGAGATCGGCGCCGGTCTCAGCGCCGACGACGCGGAGATCATCGACGCGCACGGCCAGATCCTGCTGCCCGGCTTCGTCGACCTGCACACGCACCTGCGCGAGCCCGGCCGGGAAGACACCGAGACCATCGAATCCGGTTCCGCCGCAGCCGCATTGGGCGGATACACGGCGGTGTTCGCGATGGCCAACACCAGCCCGGTCGCCGACTCGGTGGTCGTCACCGACCACGTGTGGCGGCGCGGGCAGGAGGTCGGCCTGGTCGATGTCTACCCGGTCGGCGCGGTCACCGTCGGTCTCGAAGGCAAGCAGCTCGCCGAAATGGGCACCATGGCAAGCGGTGTCGGCGCGGTGCGGATGTTCTCCGACGACGGCCATTGCGTCTACGACCCGCTGCTCATGCGCCGCGCGCTGGAATACGCGAACACCCTCGGCGTGCTCATCGCCCAGCACGCGGAGGAGCCCCGGCTCACCAAAGGCGCGGTCGCGCACGAGGGTCCGACCGCGGCCCGGCTCGGCCTGGCCGGCTGGCCGCGGGCCGCGGAGGAGTCCATCGTCGCCCGCGACGCCATCCTCGCCCGCGATGCCGGTGCGCGCGTGCACATCTGCCACGCGTCGACGGCCGGCACCGTCGAGCTGGTGAAATGGGCCAAGGCGCAAGGCATCTCGATCACCGCCGAGGTCACCCCGCATCACCTGCTGCTGGACGACTCGCGCCTGGAGACCTACGACGCGGTGAACAAGGTCAACCCGCCGCTGCGCGAGGCCTCCGACGCCGCCGCACTGCGCCAGGCCCTGGCCGACGGGATCATCGACTGCGTCGCCACCGACCACGCCCCGCACGCCGAACAGGACAAGTGCTGCGAATTCGCCGCGGCCCGCCCCGGCATGCTCGGCCTGGAGACCGCGCTGTCGATCATCGTGCAGACCATGGTCGAACCCGGCCTGCTGGACTGGCGCGGCGTCGCCCGGGTGATGAGCGAGCAGCCCGCCGCGATCGTCGGGCTCGACGAGCACGGCAGGCCGATCGAGGTCGGCGAGCCGGCGAACCTGACGCTGGTCGACCCCGAGGCAGGCTGGACGGTGCGCGCCAACGAGCTGGCCAGCATCTCGAACAACACGCCGTTCGAGGACATGACGTTCCCGGCCCGAGTGACAACGACGTTGCTCAGGGGCCGGGTAACCGCCCGCGAGGGCAAGGCCGGTGGGTAACCCCGCGGTGCGAGCGACGGGCACGGAGGCACAACAGGAGGGCCGTCACCGGTCGAGCTGCGGATGTAAAGGCGCACACGCAGGGCCCCGTGAGCGCCGCCGATTGGACACAGGAGGTCCGTAAGTGGAGAGAACGCTGTGGGTAATCGGGCTGGCCGCGCTGTTCGTCGTGTGCCTCTGGCTGATGTACCGGGGCTGGCAGAACCGGGCCGCGCGCCAAGCGGCCGGCATCGGTGAACTGCCGGTGGTGCCCGCCGACCTCGGCGCTCAGGTGCTCGAGCCGACCACCGGACTGTATCTCGGCAGCACCATGGCGCCCAGCTGGCAGGACCGGATCGCGGTGGGCGACTTGGGTTTCCGCGCTACGGCCGAACTCACGCGGTTCGAACGGGGAATCCTGCTCGAGCGCGACGGGGCGACGGTGATCTGGATCCCGCAGGAGTCCATCACCGCGGTGCGCACCGAGCGCGGGCATGCGGGCAAAGTAATGACAGAAGATGGTGTGCTGGTAGTTCGCTGGAAGCTGCCCACCGGGACCGAGATAGATACCGGTTTCCGGGGTGACGACAAGTCGGTGTACCCGGCTTGGACGCGGGGCCTCCAGGCGGACACCAGCACGACGACGGGAGACGACGAGGGATGACGGGACAAGACGCAGCTCTGGTGCTGGAGGACGGCCGGGTATTCCGCGGCTCGGCCTACGGCGCCGTGGGCCAGACGCTCGGTGAGGCGGTGTTCTGCACCGCGATGACCGGGTACCAGGAGACCCTCACCGACCCCAGCTACCACCGCCAGATCGTGGTCGCCGCGGCGCCGCAGATCGGCAACACCGGCTGGAACGACGAGGACGACGAGTCCGGCAAGATCTGGGTGGCCGGTTATGTGGTGCGCGATCCCGCGCGCCGCGCCTCCAACTGGCGCGCCACCGGCACGCTGCCCGAGGCGATGCAGCGCCAAGACATCGTCGGCATCGCGGGCATCGACACCCGCGCGCTGGTGCGCCACCTGCGCACCCGCGGCTCGATGAAGGCGGGCATCTTCTCCGGCGCGGCCCTGGCCGGCACCGACGAGCTGCTCGGCCGGGTCACCGGCCAGCCGTCCATGCTCGGCGCCGACCTGGCCGACGAGGTGAGCACCGACTCGGTCTACACCATCGAGCCCACCGGCGACCCCCGCTTCACCGTGGTCGCGGTCGACCTCGGCATCAAGACCAACACCCCGCGCATGTTCGCCGAGCGCGGCATGCGGGTGCACGTGGTCCCGTCGAACACCTCGATCGACCAGATCCTGGCGCTGAACCCGAACGGGGTCTTCCTGTCCAACGGCCCCGGCGACCCGGCCACCCAGGACGGCGCGGTCGCGCTGACCCAGGGTGTGCTCGAGCGCGGGCTGCCGCTGTTCGGCATCTGCTTCGGCAACCAGATCCTCGGCCGCGCGCTCGGCCGTAAGACGTACAAGATGAAGTTCGGTCACCGCGGCATCAACGTCCCGGTGATCGAGCACGGCACCGGCCGGATCGCGATCACCGCGCAGAACCACGGGTTCGCGCTGGAAGGCGAGCAGGGCGAGCAGTTCGACACCCCGTTCGGCAAGGCCGAGGTCAGCCACGTCTGCGCCAACGACGGCACGGTCGAGGGCGTGCGCCTGATCGACGGCCGCGCGTTCTCGGTGCAGTACCACCCGGAAGCCGCCGCCGGACCCCACGACGCTGCTTATCTCTTCGACCGTTTCGCCGGTCTCATGGAAGGAGCCTGATGCCCCGCCGCACCGATCTGAAGCACATCCTGGTGATCGGCTCGGGCCCGATCGTCATCGGCCAGGCCTGCGAGTTCGATTACTCCGGCACCCAGGCGTGCCGGGTCCTGCGGGCCGAGGGCCTGCGGGTTTCGCTGGTGAACTCCAACCCGGCGACCATCATGACCGACCCCGAGTTCGCCGACGCCACCTACGTGGAGCCGATCACGGCGGAGTTCGTCGAGAAGGTCATCGCCAAGGAGCGCCCGGACGCCATCCTGGCCACCCTCGGCGGGCAGACCGCGCTGAACACCGCGGTCGCGCTGCACGAGAACGGGGTGCTGGAGAAGTACAACGTCGAGATGATCGGCGCCGACTTCGACGCCATCCAGCGCGGTGAGGACCGGCAGAAGTTCAAGGACATCGTCGCCAAGGTCGGCGGCGAAAGTGCCCGCTCCCGCGTCTGTTACACGATGGACGAGGTCCGCGACACGGTTCGCGAGCTGGGTTTCCCTGTGGTGGTGCGGCCTTCGTTCACCATGGGCGGCCTCGGCTCCGGAATGGCCTACAACGACGAGGATCTCGATCGCATCGCCGGCGGCGGCCTGTCCGCCTCACCGACCGCGAACGTGCTCATCGAGGAATCCATCCTGGGCTGGAAGGAATTCGAGCTCGAGCTGATGCGCGACCGCAGCGACAACGTGGTCATCGTCTGCTCGATCGAGAACGTCGACCCGATGGGCGTGCACACCGGCGACTCGATGACCGTCGCCCCGGCGATGACGCTCACCGACCGCGAGTACCAGAAGATGCGCGACCTCGGCATCGCCATCCTGCGCGAGGTCGGCGTCGACACCGGCGGCTGCAACATCCAGTTCGCGGTGGACCCGGCCGACGGCCGCCTGATCGTCATCGAGATGAACCCGCGCGTCTCGCGCTCGTCCGCATTGGCTTCCAAGGCAACGGGTTTCCCGATCGCCAAGATCGCCGCCAAGCTGGCCATCGGCTACACGCTGGACGAGATCGTCAACGACATCACCAAGGAGACGCCGGCCTGCTTCGAGCCGACGCTGGACTACGTGGTGGTCAAGGCGCCGCGGTTCGCGTTCGAGAAGTTCCCCGGCGCCGACCCGACGCTGACCACCACGATGAAGTCGGTCGGCGAGGCAATGTCGCTGGGACGCAACTTCGCCGAGGCGCTCGGCAAGGTGCTGCGTTCGCTGGAGACGAAGGCGGCCGGCTTCTGGACCCAGGCCGACGGCAAATGGACCGACGTCGAAGCGATCCTGGAAGACCTGCGTACGCCCATCGAGGGCCGCATCTATCAGGTCGAGCGCGCGCTGCGGCTCGGCGCGAGCATCGAAGACGTCGCCGCCGCTTCGGGAATCGACCCGTGGTTCGTCGCCGAGGTCGCCGGTCTGGTGGAGCTGCGCCAGGAGATCATGGACGCGCCCGTGCTGGACGGAACGCTGCTGCGCCGGTCCAAGCACTACGGCCTGTCCGACGGTCAGATCGCCGCGCTGCGCCCGGAGTTGGCGGGGGAGACCGGGGTTCGCGCGCTGCGGCACCGGCTCAGCGTCCGCCCGGTGTTCAAGACGGTCGACACCTGCGCCGCCGAGTTCGAGGCCAAGACCCCGTACCACTACTCCACCTACGAGCTCGATCCCGCCGCGGAATCCGAGGTCGCCCCGCAGCGTGAGCGGGACAAGGTGATCATCCTGGGCTCCGGCCCGAACCGGATCGGCCAGGGCATCGAGTTCGACTACTCGTGTGTGCATGCGGCGCAGACGCTGTCGCAGGCCGGGTACGAGACGGTGATGGTCAACTGCAACCCGGAGACCGTCTCCACCGACTACGACACCGCCGACCGGCTCTACTTCGAGCCGCTCACCTTCGAGGACGTGCTCGAGGTGTTCCACGCGGAAAGCGAGTCCGGCAACGTCATCGGGGTCATCGTGCAGCTGGGCGGGCAGACCCCGCTCGGCCTGGCGCAGCGGCTCACCGACGCCGGCGTCCCGGTGGTCGGCACCAGCGCCGCCGCCATCGACCTGGCCGAGGACCGCGGCGAATTCGGCGACGTGCTGGTCGCGGCCGGGCTGCCCGCGCCGAAGTACGGCACCGCGACCACCTTCGCGCAGGCCAAGAAGATCGCCGCGAGCATCGGCTACCCGGTGCTGGTCCGCCCGTCCTACGTGCTCGGCGGGCGCGGCATGGAGATCGTCTATGACGAGAACTCGCTGGAGGGCTACATCTCCCGGGCCACCGAGCTCAGCCCCGAGCATCCGGTGCTGGTCGACCGGTTCCTGGAAGACGCCATCGAGATCGACGTCGACGCGCTGTGCGACGGCGACGAGGTCTACCTCGGCGGCGTGATGGAACACATCGAAGAGGCCGGCATCCACTCCGGCGACTCGGCCTGCGCGCTGCCGCCGATCACCCTGGGCCGCAGCGACATCGAGGCGGTGCGCCGCTCGACCGTCGCGCTGGCCAAGGGCATCGGGGTCAAGGGCCTGCTCAACGTGCAGTACGCGCTCAAGGACGACGTGCTGTACGTGCTCGAGGCGAATCCCCGGGCCAGCCGGACGGTTCCGTTCGTGTCCAAGGCCACCGCGGTGCCGCTGGCCAAGGCGGCCGCGCGAATCATGCTCGGCGCCACCATCGCCGACCTGCGCAAGGAAGGCATGCTGCCGGGCGAGGGCGACGGCGGGCACGTCCCGCTCGACGCTCCGGTCGCGGTGAAGGAGGCCGTGCTGCCGTTCCACCGGTTCCGCAAGGCCGACGGCACCGGCGTGGATTCGCTGCTCTCCCCGGAGATGAAGTCCACCGGCGAGGTGATGGGCATCGACGCCGACTTCGGCACCGCCTTCGCCAAGAGCCAGACCGCCGCCTACGGTTCGCTGCCCACCGAGGGCACCGTGTTCGTCTCGATCGCGAACCGGGACAAGCGCGCCATGGTCTTCCCGGTCAAGCGCCTGCACGACTTGGGCTTCCGCATCCTGGCCACCGAGGGCACGGCGGAGATGTTGCGCCGCAACGGGATTCCGTGCGAGCGGGTGCGCAAGCACTCGGAGCCGGAGTCGGTGGACGGCAACGGCGATGTGCCGCAGCCCACGATCGTCGAGCAGATCCGCGACGGCGAGATCGACATGGTGTTCAACACTCCGTACGGCAACTCGGGCCCGCGCGTGGACGGCTACGAAATCCGCAGTGCCGCGGTCGGTGTGAACATCCCGTGCATCACCACGGTGCAGGGCGCGGCCGCCGCGGTGCAGGGCATCGAGGCGAGCATCAACGGCGGGATCGGGGTGCGCTCGCTGCAAGAGCTGCACTCGGTGCTGCGTGGGTGAGCCGGACGGAGGCGACGGGATGAAGAGCTTCGGCGCTCGATTGCAGCACGCCATGGGGCATTTCGGCCCCGTGTGCGTGGGCATCGATCCGCATCCGGGCCTGCTGGAGTCGTGGGGCTTGACCGCCGACGCCGACGGCCTGGAGCAGTTCGCGGAGATCTGCGTCGAGGCGTTCGACGGCCGCGTCGCGCTGGTGAAGCCGCAGGTCGCGTTCTTCGAGACCTACGGCTCGGCCGGAATCGCGGTGCTGGAGCGCACGATCGAGGTGCTGCGCGCCTCGGGCACCCTGGTGCTCGCCGACGCCAAGCGCGGCGATATCGGCTCCACCATGGACGCCTACGCGCACGCCTGGCTCGGCGACGGGCCGCTCGGCGCGGACGCGGTGACGGTCTCGCCGTATCTCGGATTCGGTTCGCTGGCACCGGCTTTGGATCTGGCCGCGGCCAACCACCGGGGCGTGTTCGTGCTCGCGGCGACCTCGAATCCCGAAGGGGCGCAACTGCAACGGGTGGTCACCGGGGACGGCCGCAGCATCGCGCAAACGATGGTCGACCAGGCCGCCGCGGGCAATGCGGGCGCGGAATTCGGCTCGGTCGGCGTGGTGATCGGCGCGACCCTGACCGAGGCGCCGGACCTGTCCGCGCTCAACGGGCCGATCCTGATGCCCGGCGTCGGCGCCCAGGGCGGCGGCCCGGAAAACGTCCGTGACCTGGTCCCGGAGTCGATGCTGGCGGCCGCGATACCGACCGCTTCGCGCGAGGTGCTCCGTGCCGGGCCGGAGGTTCCGGCGCTGCGCGACAGCCTGAGCGAACTCCAGGAGACGTTCGCGTTCCTGCAGAAATAACGACCGAGACCGGCGCGAGCGCGCCGGTCTCGGGTCGTTTCCGGCCGCGTGTGCGGTCATGTGCACGCGTGCATGTGGCCCGTAGCGGGGCCTGGGTGCCCTGCTACGCCCGTTTCCCGGTCCGCAGGTGCAGCGGCATGGTCGACGGGCCCGGATCGGCGCAGAATCGCGATTTCATCAGTGCAGGTCGACAAACCCGGCGGTGCAGATCGACAATCGATCGGCCCCGGGTCGACCTGAATCGGTCGTTCGACCTGTTTGTGGTCCACGACACGCTGAAAGACAACGCGACACGCGGGAAATTCCGAGAAACTTCCTGGTCGGGCCGGGGTGGGTTTGCTGGCGGCACATGTCACGTCATAGCAACCCTCCCGCTAACCTGTGTCAATCATGAAAACTCCCTGCTGAGGAGGCATTTCGTGATTTCGGCGGTACGATCTGCGCAGCGACAGAGGAGCAGTGCGGATCGCGCCGCTCTCGCGTCTACGGCATCCGGAATCATGCGCTGACCTGGGGGGTGGGTTCGCAATCTGCGGATGCCGTGGGTACGGTCGCTGAGACTGCCGGGTTACCGGCAGGAGTTGATGCAATGAACGATGAGACGGAGGAACCGTGGCCCTTCCCCAGCTGACTGACGAGCAGCGCGCCGCTGCTTTGGAGAAGGCGGCTGCCGCTCGCCGCGCTCGGGCGGAGCTCAAGGAGCGCCTGAAGCGAGGCGGCACCAACCTGAAGCAGGTCCTCACCGATGCCGAATCCGATGAGATTCTCGGCAAGATGAAGGTGTCGGCGCTGCTGGAGGCCCTGCCGAAGGTGGGCAAGGTCAAGGCAGCCGAAATCATGAGTGAACTGGAGATCGCCCCCACCCGGCGTCTGCGCGGACTCGGCGATCGGCAGCGCAAGGCGCTGCTCGCCCGGTTCGACTTCGACGCCTGATAACGAGGGTGGTCGAACATACGCGGAAGGGTCGACTGGTAGTACTGGTCGGCCCCTCGGCCGTCGGAAAGTCGACCGTGGTCCGTTGTGTCCGCGAGCGACTGCCGCACCTGATCTTCAGTGTGTCGGCGACGACCCGGGCGCCTAGGCCCGGAGAAGTCGACGGTCTCGACTATCGATTCGTGTCCAGGGAAGAGTTCGACGCCATGATCACGGCGGGCGAACTACTCGAGTGGGCTGATATACACGGTGGTTTGCAACGTTCGGGCACCCCGGCCGCACCGGTACGGGCCGCCCTCGCAGAGGGTCTGCCCGTACTGGTCGAGGTCGATCTAGAAGGCGCGCGGTCGGTACGCAAGGCCATTCCGGAAGCGATCCTCGCCTTCCTCGCCCCGCCCAGCTGGGACGAACTGGTCTCCAGGCTCACCTCGCGCGGCACCGAATCACCGGAAGTGATCGAGCGCAGGCTGGAAACCGCCAGGACCGAATTGGCGGCCTGTGACGAGTTCGACATCGTCATCGTGAACGACGAGGTGACTACTGCCTGTGAGCAGTTGGTATCGTTGTTCGTTAGCACAAATTCGAGTTCATAACCTTCCACGCGCAGGAGCCCCCTCAGTGAGCAGTGCAGACAGCAAAGTCGTTCCCGCATACGACACCCCGATCGGCCTCACCAACCCCCCGATCGATGAGCTGCTGGAGCGCACCTCGTCCAAGTACGCCCTGGTCATCTACGCGGCCAAGCGGGCGCGTCAGATCAACGACTACTACAACCAGCTCGGCGACGGCATCCTCGAGTACGTCGGCCCGCTGGTCGAGCCGGGCCTGCAGGAAAAGCCCCTCTCGGTCGCCATGCGCGAGATCCACTCCGACCTGCTCGAGCACGCCGAAGGCGAGTAGTCGCCCGGGGCGCGTGCCGTGAGCGAGCGCAGCGAGAGAACCAAGAACACAGCCGCCGGTTGGCACAGTGGAGCCGAGCGTCAGCGAGGCGGAGCTGTGACAACAACTAGGCCGGAGGCGTAGTGACCACACGGATCGTCGTCGGTGTCGGCGGAGGGATCGCCGCCTACAAGGCCTGCTCGCTGGTCCGGCGGTTCACCGAGACCGGACACCAGGTCAGGGTGATCCCCACCGAGTCGGCGCTGCAATTCGTCGGTAAGGCGACCTTCGAGGCATTGTCCGGGAACCCGGTGCACACCGACGTGTTCACCGACGTGCCCGAGGTGCCGCATGTCCGGCTGGGCCAGGAGGCGGACCTCGTGGTCATCGCCCCGGCGACCGCCGACCTGATGGCGCGCGCGGCCCAGGGCCGCGCCGATGACCTGCTCACCGCCACCTTGCTGACGGCCCGATGTCCGATCCTGTTCGCGCCCGCGATGCACACCGAGATGTGGGAGCATCCGGCGACCGTCGCCAATGTCGCGACGCTGCGCGCGCACGGTGCGATCGTGATGGAACCCGCGTCGGGCCGGCTCACCGGCACCGATACCGGTCCCGGCCGGTTGCCCGAGCCCGAGGAGATCTTCGGCCTCGCGACGCTGCTGCTCGAACGCGCCGACGCCATACCGCGTGACCTCGAAGGTCGCCGGGTGGTCATCACCGCGGGCGGCACCAGGGAACCGCTGGATCCGGTGCGTTTCCTCGGCAACCGCAGCTCCGGCAAGCAGGGTTACGCCCTGGCCCGGGTCGCGGCCCAGCGCGGCGCGCACGTCACGCTCATCGCGGGCAACACGATCGAGATGGCCGCGCCCGCGGCCGTCGACCTGGTGCACATCACCACCGCCGAGCAGCTCAAGACCGCGGTCGACAAGCACGCCATCGGCGCGGACGCGGTGATCATGGCGGCGGCGGTGGCGGATTTCCGGCCCACCGACGTGGCCGCGGCCAAGATCAAGAAGGGCGCCGGCGAACCCGACGTCATCGCGCTGACCAAGACCACCGACATCCTGGCCGGTCTGGTGCAGCAGCGGCGCGACGGGCAGCTGGCCGGCACCGCGATCGTCGGCTTCGCCGCCGAGACCGGGGACGAGCACGGCGACGTGCTCACCTACGCGCGGGCCAAGCTGGCGCGCAAGGGCTGTGACCTGCTCGTGGTCAACGCGGTCGGCGAGGGCAAGGCGTTCGAGGTCGACACCAACAACGGCTGGCTGCTCGGTGCGGACGGTACCGAACAGTCGCTCGATCACGGGTCGAAGGCGTTGCTCGCCAGCCGGGTGCTCGACGCGCTCGGGCCGCTCTTGAGCTGAAATATATTGCGTGACTGGGATACTGACCCAGTAATCAACCATCGGTTCCGCGGTGCCCAGGGGGACTAATCGGACGAACTGTCTGAGATAGTGGTCTCTTGGCCCACGGGATGTCGGTGGTTTGCCATAGTCTGGAATGAAGGGTTGCGCGGTAACGGTCTCGCGTTACTGTCGCAAACCGAGACGAATACCCGTTGAGGGAGAGGGAACAACTGTGCGCACGTCCGGCAGCCGGCTATTCACCAGTGAGTCCGTGACCGAAGGTCACCCGGACAAGATCTGTGACGCCATCAGCGATTCCATCCTCGACGCGTTACTCACGGAAGACCCGCGCAGCCGCGTCGCCGTGGAAACCCTCGTGACGACCGGTCAGGTCCACGTCGCGGGTGAGGTCACCACCAGTGCCTACGCCGACATTCCCAAGATCGTCCGGGAAAAGGTCCTGGAAATCGGATACGACTCCTCGGCAAAGGGTTTCGACGGGAACTCCTGTGGCGTCAACATCGCGATCGGCGCGCAGTCGCCCGACATCGCGCAGGGCGTCGACACCTCGCACGAGGCGCGCGTCGGCGGGTCCGACGACGAGATCGAGAAGCAGGGCGCAGGCGATCAGGGCCTGATGTTCGGCTACGCGACCACCGACACCCCCGAGCTCATGCCGCTGCCGATCGCGCTCGCGCACCGGCTCTCGCGCCGGCTCACCGAGGTGCGCAAGTCCGGCGTGCTGCCGTACCTGCGGCCCGACGGCAAGACCCAGGTCACCATCGAATACGAGGGTGACCGCCCGGTCCGGCTCGACACCGTGGTCATCTCCACCCAGCACGCCGCCGACATCGACCTGGACAACCTGCTCGCGCCGGACATCCGGGAAAAGGTCGTCGAGGCCGTCATCGCCGATCTCGAGCTGCCCTCGCTGGACACCTCGAACATCCGGCTGCTGGTCAACCCGACCGGCAAGTTCGTGCTCGGCGGCCCGATGGGTGACGCGGGCCTGACCGGACGCAAGATCATCGTCGACACCTACGGCGGCATGGCCCGCCACGGTGGCGGCGCGTTCTCCGGTAAGGATCCGTCGAAGGTGGACCGCTCGGCCGCGTACGCCATGCGCTGGGTCGCCAAGAACGTCGTCGCGGCCGGCCTGTCCGAGCGCGTCGAGGTCCAGGTGGCCTACGCGATCGGCAAGTCCGCACCGGTCGGCCTGTTCGTGGAGACCTTCGGCACCGAGAAGGTCGACCCGGCCCGCATCTCCGCCGCCATCTCCGAGGTCTTCGACCTGCGCCCCGGCGCGATCATCCGCGACCTCGACCTGCTGCGCCCGATCTACGCACCGACCGCCGCGTACGGCCACTTCGGCCGCACCGACGTCGACCTGCCTTGGGAGCACACGGATCGCGCGGACAAGTTGCGCGCCGCAGTCGGCCTGTAGGCCCGACCACACCGAGTGAAAAAACCCGCGGCGGGCACCCCCGCCATACCGGGGGTCCCGCCCGCGGGCCCCGCAGCCGTGGAGCACCCGATAGCTCGGGTGCTCCCGTTGCTGTCTCCGGCCCACCTGGACCGCGACTTCGATTACCTGGTGCCGCCCGAGCTGGATGCGATCGCGCAGCCCGGCGTGCGGGTGCGCGTCCGGTTCGCGGGTCGTCTGGTCGACGGGTATCTGCTCGAGCGCCTCACGCACAGTGAGCACAGCGGCAAGCTGGTGAAACTCGAGCGAGTCGTCTCCGCCGAGCAGGTACTGACGCCTGAGATCGTTAAGCTAGCCACCGCGGTGGCTGCTCGTTACGCCGGAACTCGTGCCGATGTGCTGCGACTGGCTATCCCGCCGCGGCATGCGCGGACGGAGACCGGTGGGGCGAAGAAGAAGTCCGCCGAAGGCGATGCGGAAGACGAGGACTCGACGGAGGAGACTTCGGCCGCGCCGAGTCCGGCAAAGCGGAAAAAAGGCGCGACCGTTAACGCTCCACTGCGGGTCGAGCCACCATCTGCGGCCGATTCCGCTGGCGTCGAAGCCGATTCGGCACCGCCCGACTCGGGCCCCGAACCAGCTACAACGGGCCCTGCTGCGGCACAACATGTCTCAACCACGCCGCACGGCGTAAGTGCGCCGGCAAACCCGGCGAAATCGGCATTCTCGACCGCAGATTCCACTGAATCCGACACTGACTCAGTCGGACTCGATCCGACAATCGATAGAGAGTCGTCCGTTTCTGGCGGAGCGCTAGCGGCGGATTCCGAAGTGCCACAATCTGACTCGCCTGCATCATCCGACACAAACAGTGCCGACCAGTCGGGCCGGTCGCCGGACACATTGTATTCGAATGCCGATTCCGTTGGTGGCGACGTCGATTCAGCGACGCAGCGACGTGTAGTTGACGAGAGTCTTGCCAAAGACGCTGTATCTGACGCAGCAGATCCCGCTGCGGCGCAGGCCGACTCGGTGAAAGTACCAGGTAGAGATAGCGCCGACCAGTCGATCCCATTGCCTGACTCGTCGTCTCCGGATATCGATTCCATTGATATCGACACAGATTCGGTGCCGCCTGGTCGTGCAGTCGATGAGAGTCTCACCACAAACACTGCGGCGGATACTTCGAATCCAGCAGAGGTGCAAGAGAACACATCCGCGTCATCCACCGACTCATCAGGTCGCCCGAAGCCAGCGCCTTCGACTGCCGAGGCAGATTCGGTCCCCGCCGATCCGGCGGCCGCGGCGAACAGTGCGACACGCGTGGGCGAGGAGCGGCTCCTCGCCGAGTCTGAGGGAGCACCGGGTCGGTCGGCAGCCGCGGGAGGTGAGACGCCAGGCTCGGAGTCGCCGCCGGACTCGAGTGTGGCAGCGGGTGCAGCCGATAGGGTGCGCGGCGCGGAAGCGGGCGCGGCGCCTGTCATCGGGTCTCCGGTTGGTGGCGCGGGCTCGTCGGCGTCGGTCTCGCGGTCGGCCGTAAGCCGGGGTCAGACGGCAGCCGGGGGAGATGGGACGCCAGGCTCGGAGTCGCCGCCGGACTTGAGCGGAGCGGCAGGTGCAGCCGATAGGGCGCGCGGCGCGGGCTCGTCGGCGTCGGTCTTGCAGTCGGCCGTAAGCCGGGGTCAGGCGGCAGCCGCGGGGGATGGGGCGCAAGCGTCGGAGTCGGCGGCGGGCGGGAGCCGGGCCGGC
>NZ_VXLC01000002.1 GCF_008704205.1 Nocardia colli
GGCTCCGGCCCCGACTTCGGGTCCGACCGCGGCCCCGGCTCCGGCTCTGGCTCCGGCCCGGGAGCCGGTCATGGTCTCGCGCCGAACCTGCGGGCTGACGACGGAGCGGCGACGGTGTTCGCGTGCCTCGCGCTGGCCGGACTCATCGTGGCAACGCTGATGATCGGGCAGGTGGGTGTGGTGGTTGTAACCCGGCATCAGGCGCAGGCCGCCGCGGACTTGGCGGCACTCGCGGCGGCGGGTGCATTGACCGAAGGGGCTGATGCGGGATGCGCGGCGGCGGGTGAAGTCGCACGCCGGATGGGAACGCGCATGCAAGAGTGCGAAGTCGCAGAGTGGGATGCCACTGTGATTGTTAACAGGAATGTACCAATGAGTCTGTTAGTCGTCGGCATGGTGCGCGCAGTGGCACGGGCCGGACCCGTTGAAGACTGAGAGAAACCTAAGTGCGGACGCGTCCCGTTGTCGTTGTCCCGAGTAGCGGAAATCGGCAATTGCCCTGGCCGTTTAATTTCAGACGGCACAATTGTCCGCAGGCGCGCGGATAAAGTATCTAATGAATGCGCATGTACGCAGGCGGCGATGTGGCAATAGCGCAGTTAACCTGAATAAATTCCTCTTTATTCGACCACCGCTCCTGGACCGACGTCCAGGCATACTGCCCGCCGCCGTCACCCGGTCCGCGCAGGTCAGGTCGATATCCGGTCACGCGTCGAGCTCGGCCCCGTCACGAACCGAGCTCGACGACGTCACCGGACGGACAGCTCGGCCAGCACCGCGGTGAGTAATCGTGCGGCGCAGGCCTTGTCGAGCGGATGGTTCCCGTTCCCGCACTTCGGCGACTGCACGCAGGACGGGCAGCCCGCCGCGCACCCGCACGACTCGATCACCGCGAGGGTCGCCGAGAGCCAGCGCTGCAGCTGGGCGAACCCGCGCTCGGCGAACCCCGCACCACCCGGCTGACCGTCATAGACGAACACCGTCGGCAGTCCGGTATCCGGATGCTCGGCGGTGGAGACTCCGCCGATATCCCAGCGATCACAGGTCGCCACCAGCGGCAACAGCCCGATCGCCGCATGCTCGGCGGCATGCAGCGCGCCCGGCACGTCCGCCGCGTCGATCCCGGCCAGCGCCAACAACTCCGGACTGACCGTGTACAGCACCGCCCTGGTCACCAGCGTGTGCTCGGGCATATCGAGTTCGACCAGGTCGAGCACCTCGCCGCTGACCAGCGTGCGCAGATACCCGACCACCTGACTGGTCACCCTGACCTGCGCCAGCGCCGTCATCACCCGGCCGTGAACGCGCTGCTCGGTCAACTCGTCGATGGCGATCGAGGTGACCGATCGGGCACTGGTGGTCCACCCCGGCTCAGCGGCGTGCACGAACGCGACACCGTCCTCGAGCTCCAGCTCATCGACCACAAAGGTCTCCCCTTGATGCAGATGCACCGCCCCCTGATGCAACGTCGCCGGCGCCCGCCCGGCATCGGCCGTGCCGAGCAATCGGCCCGTCTCCCCATCGACAATGGCCACCGGCGTACCGATCCCGCCGCGCACATCCACGGCGTCGTGCGGCTGCGTCTCGGCGGTCACGTACCAGCGCCCGCGGTCCTCGGCCCCCACCCGCCGCCTGATCAGCCCTTTCTCGGCCAGCCCGGTGAGCACCTCGAGCGCGCCGAGCTCGTCCACCTCCGCGTCGGTGAGCGGCAGTTCCAAGGCGGCACAGAGCAATTGCGGGCCCAGCACATAAGGGTTGCGCGGATCGGTGATGGTCGCCTCGACCGGCTTGTCCAGCAACGCTTCCGGATGATGCACAAGATAGGTATCCAGCGGATCGTCCCGAGCTACGAGCAGCACCAACGACCCCTGCGTGCGTCGCCCTGCCCGCCCGGCCTGCTGCCAGAACGACGCGACCGTCCCGGGAAAACCGCAGATCACCACCGCATCGAGCCCCGCGATATCCACCCCGAGCTCGAGCGCGTTGGTAGTCGCCGCCCCGAGCAACGAACCATCCGACAACGCCGTCTCCAGCGCCCGCCGATCCTCCGCGAGATACCCGGCCCGATAGGCGGCAACCCGCTCGGCCAGGTCCGGATCGACCTCGCTGAGCAGCCGCCGCGCATCCATCGCGGTCAGTTCGGCCCCGCGCCGCGACCGCACGAAAGTCAGCGTCCGCGCGCCCTCCACCACCAGGTCCGCCATGATCCGGGCGGCCTCCGTGGTGGCCGCTCGCCGGACCGGTGCACCGTTTTCCCCGGTCACTGTGGTGAGCAGGGGCGGCTCCCACAGCGCGACGGTGCGCGGCCCCTGTGGCGACCCGTCCTCGGTGACCGCGACGCACGGCGCCCCGATCAGCCGCGAGGCAGCGGCCGCGGGCTCGGCGGTGGTCGCCGAGCACAGCACGAACACCGGATCGGCTCCGTACCGTGCGGCGATCCGCCGCAACCTGCGCAGCACCAGCGCCACGTGCGAACCGAAAACCCCGCGATAGGCATGGCATTCGTCCACCACCACGTACTGCAACCTGCGCAGCACCCGGGCCCAGCGCTGATGCGAGCGCAGGATCCCCACATGCAGCATGTCGGGATTGGTGAAAACCCAGCGTGCGTTGGCCCGCACCCACTGCCTGATCTCGGCCGGCGTATCGCCGTCATAGGTTGCTGGATGAATATCGCGCAGCGGTCCCTCGTGGGTCAGCGCGCCGACGGCCCGCAGCTGATCGGCGCCGAGCGCTTTGGTCGGTGACAGATAAATAGCCGTGGCGCGCGGATCCTCGCGCAACGCGGTCAATACCGGCAGTTGATAACCCATCGACTTGCCGGACGCGGTCCCGGTGCTGACCACGACGTGCGCGCCGCCGTGGGCGAGGTCGGCGGTGCGGGTCTGATGACTCCACGGCGCGTCGACTCCGGTGTCCTGTAATGCCGAGATCACTTCTGCCGATGTCCAATCGGGCCAGGTGGTGACCTCGGCGGCGCGTGCCGGTAGCTCTACGACATGGGTCAGCCGGGGGTCGTCGGCAGGGTCACCGGCTAGGACACGATTCAGCAACGATGTCCCGTAGCCGAGGCCGTTGTCCGGCGTTGTCCGTGCGGTCGAGTTCGCCGGATTCATGCGGCGCGCGCCGCGACACGCTGAGAAAGTGTGAAACGTGCGCGAGTAGGAAGCCCTACCTGCCAATTCGATACCAAATAGCGACCTGGGTCACAGGCTGTTTGCCATACGCGCACTCGGTTATCGGGAGGCAAACGAACCTCAAGTCTGGATTCTGGCATTGTGTCCCTCACCTGCGCATTCGCAAGATCAACTTTTTTGCAAATTGTCGGTAACTCGACTGTTGAATTGCTCGAAGACATGGTTCACTGGTTCCTGGTCGCAAGCTTCTGTGTTCGAGGGTCGGATCCAAAGTCCAAACCGTCAGCAGGATCGATGTTGCGAACGGTGTGCTTGGTGCTTTCCTGCAGGGGGAACCAACAGTACAGCGGTCGGAACGGGCCCGGTGGACGAACCCAGTTGTCCGCCGTTCCGGTAAGAAAAGAGAAGGAACAGAATGGCACAGGGAACTGTGAAGTGGTTCAACGCGGAGAAGGGGTTCGGCTTCATCGCGCCCGAGGACGGCTCCGCTGACGTCTTCGTCCACTACTCCGAAATTCAGGGGTCGGGCTTCCGCACCCTCGAAGAGAACCAGAAGGTCGAGTTCGAGGTCGGCCAGGGCACCAAGGGCCCGCAGGCCACCGGAGTTCGCGCGCTCAGCTGAGCGACGCAATCCAACTCTCGTCCCTCACCGCCGGTAACCCGGGGGTGGGGGACGAGCTATATCTAGGGCAAAGACACACCCAGGCGACTCGGGTTCGACGCTGGTGAACACGCCGTGGCACAGCCGGGGCCTGAACACAAGGCATACTGAGTCGCAGTGACGCGCGTACGCTCTGTGGTTCAAGTCGCAAGCACTCGACCACACGTAGCGTCAAGGTATAAACGTGTCTGGTGGCGACGCCCAGCCGTCGTCCCCGCTTGCCCCAGCCGCGCACAGCGCCGAAAAGCGCCGACGCGGGTCGACAGGAAAGGTGTATTCGCCGGTGGCAACACGAGACCGCGGTGCAGCCGACCAGGGCCGTCCCCTGCGTCGTCTCGTGATCGTCGAGTCCCCAACCAAAGCCCGAAAAATCGCGCCCTACCTAGGCCGTAACTACACGGTCGAGGCCTCGGTGGGACATATCCGGGACTTGCCACGTGGGGCGGCGGACGTTCCCGCCAAATACAAGGGTGAGTCCTGGGCGCGCCTCGGCGTCGACGTGGACCACGACTTCGAGGCCATCTATGTGGTGAGCCCCGATAAGAAGGCCAAGGTCGCCGAGCTCAAGAGCTTGCTGAAGGACGCCGACGAGCTCTACCTCGCCACCGACCCCGACCGGGAGGGCGAGGCGATCGCCTGGCACCTCCTGGAAACGCTCAAGCCCAAGGTCCCGGTCCGGCGCATGGTCTTCCACGAGATCACCGAGCCGGCCATTCAGGCGGCCGCGGCCGACACGCGAGACCTGGACAACGATCTGGTCGACGCGCAGGAGACCCGCCGCATCCTGGACCGGCTCTACGGCTATGAAGTCAGTCCGGTGCTGTGGAAGAAGGTCATGCCCCGGCTCTCCGCCGGTCGCGTGCAGTCGGTCGCCACCAGGGTGATCGTGCAGCGCGAGCGCGAACGGATGGCCTTCCGGTCGGCCGAATACTGGGATATCGCCGCGAAGCTCGACGCGGGCCCCGGCGAAGACGGCGACACGAGCAACCCGCGGACCTTCGGTGCGCGGCTGGTGAATGTCGCCGGCGCGCGCGTCGCGACCGGTCGCGACTTCAGCTCGGACGGTCAGCTCAAGACCGCGTCCGGCGTGGTCGTGCTGGACGAGGGCTATGCCCGCCGGTTGGCGCAGGCGCTCGACGGCGCCGATCTGGTGGTCTCCTCCGCGGAGGCCAAGCCGTACACCCGCAAGCCGTATCCGCCGTTCATGACCTCGACGCTGCAGCAGGAGGCCGGGCGCAAACTGCGCTTCAACTCCGAGCGCACGATGCGGGTCGCGCAGCGGCTGTATGAAAACGGCTACATCACCTATATGCGTACCGACTCGACCACGCTGTCCGAGTCGGCGATCGCCGCGGCCCGGTCGCAGGCGACTCAGTTGTACGGCGCCGAGTATGTGCACCCGACCCCGCGGCAATACACCCGCAAGGTGAAGAACGCGCAGGAGGCCCACGAGGCGATCCGCCCGGCCGGCGACACCTTCGCCACCCCTGGTCAGTTGCACGCGCGGCTGGACAACGACGAGTTCCGGCTCTACGAGATGATCTGGCAGCGCACGGTCGCCTCGCAGATGGCCGACGCCAGGGGCACCACGCTGACGTTGCGCATCACCGGCACCGCCACCACCGGCGAGGAATGCGTGTTCTCCGCCTCGGGCCGCACCATCACCTTCGCCGGCTTCCTCAAGGCCTACGTGGAGAGTGTGGACGAGGAGGCGGGCGGTCAATCCGACGACGCCGAATCCCGGCTGCCCGCGCTGGCCGAGGGCCAGGGCGTCACCGCGGTCGAGCTGAATCCCGATGGGCACAGCACGAATCCGCCCGCGCGATACACCGAAGCGTCGCTGATCAAGACGCTCGAAGAACTCGGCATCGGCCGTCCGTCGACCTACGCGTCGATCATCAAGACGATTCTCGACCGCGGCTATGTGTACAAGCGCGGTAGCGCGCTGGTGCCGTCGTGGGTGGCGTTCGCCGTAATCGGTTTGCTGGAGGAGCATTTCGGCCGGCTGGTCGACTTCGACTTCACCGCGGGCATGGAGGACGACCTCGACGCCATCGCCGGCGGTCGTGAGCAGCGCGGAAGTTGGCTGTCCAGCTTCTATTTCGGCGGCGAGACCGGTGTCGAGGGTTCGGTCGCGCGCTCCGGCGGCCTGAAGAAGATGGTCGGCGAGCGCCTCGACGACATCGATGCGCGAGAAGTCAACTCCATCAAGCTCTTTGCCGACGACGAAGGCCGCGACGTGGTCGTCAGGGTCGGCCGGTACGGGCCGTACCTGGAGCGAATGGTCATCAATCCCGATGACCCCGAAGGCAATTCGATCTCGCAGCGGGCCAACCTGCCCGACGATCTGCCGCCGGACGAGCTGACCATCGAGGTCGCCGAGAAGCTGTTCTCGACGCCGCAGGAAGGTCGCTCACTCGGTATCGATCCGGCGTCCGGGCACGAAATCGTCGCCAAGGAAGGACGTTTCGGCCCGTACGTCACCGAGGTGCTGCCCGAACCGGCCGCCGAGGAGACCCCGGCGCCCGCCAAGAAGACGGCGAAGAAGGCGGCCGCGCCCAAGCCGCGCACCGGGTCGCTGTTCAAGTCGATGGAACTGGCGAGCGTCACGCTCGACGACGCGCTCAAGCTGCTGTCGTTGCCGCGCGTGGTCGGCGCGGACCCGGCCTCCGGCGAGGAGATCACCGCGCAGAACGGCCGTTACGGCCCATACCTGAAGAAGGGCACCGATTCTCGCTCGCTCACCAGCGAGGATCAGATCTTCGACGTCACCCTCGACGAGGCGCTGAAGATCTACGCCGAGCCGAAGCGGCGCGGACGGCAGGCCTCGGCCACGGCGCCGCTGCGCGAGCTCGGCAACGACTCCGCCTCCGGTCAGCCGATGGTGATCAAGGACGGACGGTTCGGTCCGTACGTCACCGACGGCGAGACCAACGCCACCCTGCGCAAGGGCGACGAGATCGAGTCCATCACCCCGGAGCGGGCGATGGAGTTGCTCGCGGATCGACGTGCGCGCGGACCGGTGAAGAAGAAGGCGGCGGCCAAGAAGGCGCCCGCGAAGAAGACCGCGGCGAAGAAAACCGCGGCCAAGAAGGCCACCGCGAGCAAGTCGACGACGACCAAGACGGTCGCCAAGAAGACCGCCGCGCAGAAGACGGCGGCGAAGAAGACCGGCGTCGGGAACTCCTGAGTTCGCGGGTCGGGCGGACGGCCGTAATCTACGGTCCGAATGCTCGACCTGCGAAAGGATCCACCCATGGCCGACCAGGAACGCGAAGACCTGATCAGCATCCTCGCCAACCAGCGCGATCTGTTCCGAATCACGGTGCGCGGCATCGACGATGAGCAGGCACGCCGGCGCACCACCGCCAGCGAACTCACCCTCGGCGGGCTCCTGCATCACCTGATCAGCTGCGAGCGGCACTGGACCACGGTGCTCGTCGAGCGGGACGAGACCGCGGCACTCGATCCCGCGCAGTTCGACGGCGAGTACGTGATGGCCGAGGGTGAGACGGTCGCGGGGTTGCTCGCCGAATGGGACGAGGTCGCGGCGGCGACGGCGGAACTCATCCGCACGGTGGACAGCCTCGACACCTCGGTCCCGACGCCGACCGCTCCCTGGTCGCCGGAGCGGATCTGGTGGACCGTGCGCTACACGCTGCTGCACATCCTGCGGGAGATCGCACACCATTCCGGGCACGCCGACATCATCCGCGAAGAACTCGACGGCGCGAACAGCACCTACTCGCGGATCGCGTGAACCGCGCTATTTGCCCAGCACCCTGAGGAATTCGCGCATCCAGGCCGGGTGATCGGGCCAGGCGCGGCCGGTGACGATGTTCTCGTCGACATAGGCCTCGCTGTCCACGAACTTGCCCCCGGCCGCCTCGATGTCCGGCGCCAGCGCCGGGTACGCGCTGCACGAACGGCCGACCAAAATGCCTGCGGCAGCGAGGATCAGCGGTCCGTGACATAGCGCGGCGATGGGTTTGCCCGCCTCCGCGAAGTGCCGGGCCAGGCGCTGGCAGTCGGGGTTGTTGCGCAGGTACTCCGGCGCTCGGCCACCCGGCACCACCAGCGCGTCGTAGGTGGCCGGGTCGACATCGGCGAACGCGACGTCGGCCGGCCAGCTGTGCCCGAGCTTTTCGGTATAGGTATCGAAGCCGTCGACGAAGTCGTGCACCACGAACTGCAACTTCTTCACGGCCGGGGCCGCGATGTGCACCTCATGGCCCTCTTCGAGCAGACGCTGATACGGGTACATGACCTCGAGGTCTTCGGCCGCATCGCCGGTGATCAACAGGATTCTCACGGTGATTCCACCTCCTTCTCGAGGATCCGCCCGGCCGGCGGCCCGGTCAATACCGGTCCGCGCGTCGCCCGGACCCCGACCGGGCGATCCGTGTCGGTGCGGGCCGCTAGGGTGTACGGCGTGGCAGGAGTCTTCGATCGATTGGTCGGCCAGGAGGCGGTCGAGTCCGCGCTCACGACTGCCTCGGTCGCGGCCCGCGCGGAGGTCGTCCAGGGCGCGATGACGCACTCGTGGCTGTTCACCGGGCCACCCGGATCGGGCAGATCCGTTGCGGCACTGTGCTTTGCGGCCGCGCTCCAGTGCACCGATCCCGGCACGCCCGGCTGCGGGCACTGCCATGCCTGCACCACCACCATGGCGGGCACACACGGTGACGTGCGCCGGGTGATTCCGGAGGGGCTGAGCATCAGCACCAAGGAGATGCGCGAGATCGTGCAGATCGCCTCGCGCAGGCCGAGCACCGGCCGCTGGCAGGTGGTCGTCATCGAGGACGCCGACCGCTTGACCGAGGCCGCGGGCAACGTGCTGCTGAAGGTGGTCGAGGAGCCGCCGGACCGGACGGTGTTCCTGCTGTGCGCGCCGTCGGTCGACCCCGAGGACATCTCGGTGACCCTGCGTTCGCGCTGCCGGCACGTGCACCTGGTGACCCCCTCGGTGCCGGCCATCGCACGGGTGCTGCGCGAACGCGACAACCTCGACGAGAAGACCGCGAACTGGGCCGCCTCGATCAGCGGCGGACACGTCGGCCGGGCCCGCCGCCTGGCCACCGACGCGGAGGCGCGCGAACGTCGCCAACGCGCACTGGCTTTGGTCGCCGCCGCCTCGAAACCCGGCGCCGCCTATGCCGCCGCCGACGAACTGGTCAAGGCAGCCGACGACGAAGCCAAACAGATGAGCGCCGGCCGCGACGACCGCGAACGCGAGGAACTGGCGACCGCGATGGGCGCGGGCGGCACCGGTAAAGGCGCTGCGGGCGCCACCCGTGGTTCGGCCGGCGTATTGAAAGATCTGGAACGCCGCCAGAAATCCCGCGCCACCCGAACCGGCCGCGACTCGCTCGACCGTGCCCTCATCGACGTGGCCGGCGTCTACCGCGACGCCCTCGCCGTCCGCTTCGGCGCCGCCCGCAACGGCTCCGGCGTGGCCCTCACCCACCCCGACCTGTCCGACCAGATCCACGACCTGGCCGACCGCGTCCGCCCCGAGGGCCTGCTCAAATCCATCGACGCCGTCCTGGCCTGCCGCGAAGCCCTCGACGTCAACGTCAAACCACGCTTCGCCCTGGCCGCCCTGGCCGCCGCGTTGACCGCCGCCCAAACCACCTGACCCAGCCCCCGATGACCACCCGTTTTCGCGATCCAGCCCCCGAGACGATAGACTCGCCACGCCGAAAGGCACGCCGCCTTAGCTCAGTCGGTAGAGCGCTTCACTCGTAATGAAAAGGTCGCGAGTTCGATTCTCGCAGGCGGCTCCATACCCCAGGTAGGGCCGATTTCGGCCCTCACCGGAGTTCCACCTATCTGGCTGAACTCCCAACTAAGTCACTCAACGCCCGCTGATCAGGTGGGATCACTTACCGCACGGTTCAAGGCATCAGCCGTCGCGTGATGCACCCGGCCGCGTGCCATGTGGCGCCGCTGGGTCATCGCAGGATCACATCCTGAAGTTGCCGACTTGGCCTACGCGCGCTCAGGTGACCTGCGCGGCCACCAGGGTCTCGAAGGTATAGGGCCGCAGGCCATCGGTACGGCCGGTGAAGTACCGCTGCTGGAGGTCGGCACATGTGGGGTGGTCCACGACCTTCAGCCCGCAGCGGCTGATCAGCCGCTCGATCTCCGATGCCGGCCAGCCAGGCTGAAGCGGCTCGCCGACGGAAGCTGCGATCGGCGTATAGATACGGGCGAATTCCGTTCCCCTGTCATCGAGCGCAGAGTCCTCGGCCCGGTAGGAGAACACCACCTCGGACCCGGGAGCAGCCGTCGCGATCGTGCGCAACGTCGACTCGATCGCCTGTGCCGTCAGATAGGGGGCGACGCCCGTCCAGCTGAACATCGCCGGCTGTGCCCAGTCGAATCCGGCCGGGCCCAGCGCATCCTGAATAGATTGGGCCTCGAGATCAACCGGCACGAATACTTGTGAGTCGCTGAGCGGCAGGCCGAGCTCCCGGACCCGCTCGAGCTTCCAGGCCTGGGAGGCCGGGTGATCGATCTCGAACATCGTCAGCGAGCCGAGCAGATCTGGCCGCCGCCACGCGAACGAGTCGAGGCCCGCGCCGAGGATCACGTACTGGGTGAAGGCGCCGGCAGCCAGCCGGTCCTCGGCGTACCGGCTGCGGGTGCAGACAGCCGCGCGGGACTCGCGGCGGACCGGGTCGGGGAACAGCGGATCGAACCGGTCGCGCAGCTGCTGCCATACCGGGCCGACGAGCACCAGTGCCAGCGCATCGTCCAGTACCCACGGCGACGCCGTCTCCAGGCGAAATAATCCACGTGACACGGCCGCAAACATCGCCGTCCTGCTCGGTGTGCTTTCCATGCACTCCTCCTCGCCGGCCAGAACCCCGCATGCCGGCCACGCCCGCCCACTCCGTGCACTACACAGGATGCGCCTGAAGGGCTCTGACTGCCATAGCGAGATGGCCTGGCCGCCAAGATCTGTCGCCATCGGGGCGCTCGGGCATCGCGAGCGAGGCGAGCCAATGGCACGGGCCGAATGTCGGATCCGGGGCGCCCGATCCCGGAGCTACGCGTCGGCGTGCTCGCTCGTCGCGTCGCGGACCCCCGGTTCGATAACCCCTGCATGCGGATTGCATGCGGATTCGCATGCAGGGGTTGCTCGTCGTTACTCCGCGTCGTTCTTGCTGTAGTAGACCGTGATCGACGGCCAGTCACCGTCCGCGGTGACCTCGGTGTGCAGGATCAGGTCCGCCACCGTGATCGGGCCGAGGGTTTCGATCGTGGACGCGATGGTGCGCAGCAGTGCCGGCACGTCCCCTTGGCCGGGGCCGGCGGGGTTCGCCTGGGAGAAGTGCAGTGCCTGGTAGTCGGTCGATGTCATGAAGGTCCCCTATGGTTCTGCTCGAACTACTTGCGGCCGCGCTTCTGCTTGTTCCGGTCGCCATCGTACTTTTCGGCCTGCTTGATCTTCTGCATCGCGCTGTTGTACGCGGCCCGGTCGTACGGGCGGCCGGCGTTCTTGTTATCGACGGCTTCCTGCTCCGCGGCCGACAGTTGCGCGCCCTGCGGCGCCTTCTGCGCCACCACGATGCTCGTGGGCGCGGCGCTGGCCAGCTGCGCCTCGACCACCGACCCGATCGAGAGTGCGGCGAGCACGGTGAACGCGGCAGCGGCAGACTTTGCGGAGTACTTCAATTCGGTTCCCACCCTTCGAATTTGCCCGACGTGACCGGTGCCCCCATCGGAGTGACGCAATCAAATTCCTTGCGCTACTACAGGATTAGATGCGGCACTCGGCCGGTCGGTTCCCTCCGGGCGTTGTGCGGTAGCTCACATTGCTCGCCGGCGGCAGGGCTCGTCGCACAGCGGTGGATTCAGGCCTCAGCGGTCGCTGCCATGTCTCGTTCGATCCACGAAAAAAGAAAGTTCGAGGGCGTGTCGATCTTCGGTCACCCCCGTTCGACCTAAGGGTGAAAGGGTCCAGCAGGGATCCGGATGAACCGAGGAGACAAACCATGAAGTACATGCTGGTGATGCGCGCGACGGACGAGGCCTACGCCGGGATGGGTGAGGTCGACTTCGAGAAGATGCTGGAAATCGTGGGGCAGTTCAACGAGGAGCTGATCCGGGCCGGGGTGCTGCTCGCGGCGGAGGGGCTCACGGATCCGGCCGAGGGCGTGGTGGTCGATTACTCTGCCGAGCAGCCGATCGTCACCGACGGCCCTTACGGTGAGACCAAGGAGTTGTTCGGCGGCTTCTACATTCTCAACGTGGCGTCGAAGGAGGAGGCGATCGAGTGGGCCAAGCGGATGCCGATGGCCGCGCCGGGATTCAAGACCGAGATCCGGCGGGTCGCCTCGATCGAGGAATTCCCGCAGGACAACGAGTGGGTCAAGAAGGAGCGGGAGTGGCGCGAAGCCACCGGCCAGCTCTGACCGGGACGGCGGGCGATGGCCGAGCACACCGGTCGTGAGGCCGTCGCTGCCGTCTGGCGGATCGAATCCGCGCGGATTGTCGGCGCGCTGGCGCGCTACACCGGCGATTTCTCGCTCGCCGAGGACCTCGCGCAGGAGGCACTCGCCGAAGCGCTGGTGACCTGGCCGCGCGACGGGGTGCCGAACAATCCCGCGGGCTGGCTGCTCACCGTCGGCCGGCGGCGCGCCATCGACGCGTTTCGGCGGCGCTCGGCCCTCGACGACCGGTACACGGCCCTTGCCCACAACTTGAGTGAAGGCGGCGCCGTGTCGGGTAGCGAACCGGCCGAGCCTCCGGCGGCCGGTGACGTGCTGTGGGATCCGGATCAAATCGATGACGACATCCTCGCGCTGATGTTCATCTCCTGCCACCCGACGCTGTCCCGGGACGCCCGGGTCGCGCTCACACTGCGCGTCGTCGGCGGCCTGACCAGCGACGAGATCGCCAAGGCCTGCCTGGTGCCGACGGCGACCGTGCAGGCGCGCATCACCCGGGCGAAGAAGACGCTGGCCGCGGCCAGGGTGCGGTTCGAGGTGCCGTCCGCGCAGGAGCGGAGCGAGCGGCTCGGCTCGGTGCTCAACGTGGTCTATCTGATCTTCACCGAAGGATCCTCGGCCAGTTCCGGCAGCGAACTGATCCGGTCCGAGCTCGCGGGCGAGGCGCAGCGCCTGGCCCGGGTGCTCGCCCGGTTGGTGCCGAACGAGCCTGAGGCACAAGGACTTCTGGCGCTGTTGGAACTGACCGCGGCGCGCTTTCCCGCCCGCACCGGACCGGACGGACACCCGGTCCTACTGGCGGACCAGGACCGCCGACGCTGGGATCGCGCCGCGATCCGCCGTGGCCGTGCGGCTTTGGACCGCGCCGTGCGAGTCGGGCGAGGTCTCGGCGCTTACGGCCTACAGGCCGCGATCGCCGAATGTCACGCTGTCGCACCGTCAGTCGAGGAAACCGCGTGGGAACGCATAGTGCTGCTGTACGAAGCCCTCGGCCGACTAGCCCCTTCCCCGGTGGTCGACCTCAACCGCGCGGTCGCGGTCTCGATGGCACAGGGACCAGCCGCCGCCCTCCCGATCGTCGACGAATTATCCTCCACCCCAGAACTTTCCAGCACCCACCTGCTCCCGAGCGTACGCGGCGAACTCCTGATCCAACTGGGCCGAAACGCCGAAGCCCGCACCGAACTAACCCGAGCAATCACCCTGTGCGGCAACGACCGAGAACGCGCCGTCCTCACCAACAAACTCACCACCCTGGACTAACCACCGCCAGCCCGCCCAACGGGACATGATGGCGCAGACACGCCGCAGCGGCCGCCACCATGTCCCGTTCGATGACCTTGCGAGCAAACTCCCTGGTTAGGCGGGCAGTTGCACCACTATTATTGCGGCATGTCTCTCCCGAGCATCGAGCGGCCGGACCTCCCTGAGTTCATGACCTGGGAGGAATTGCAGCGCCTTCCCGAGCAGATCGCCGAGCAGATCGAGCTATGGGACGGCCGAGTGGTTTGGGTCCGTCGTGGGCCTGCCGAACATCAGACCTTCATGCGCCGTTTGACGAATTCCATCGAGCGTTGCGCGTGGAAGGTCATGTCCGAGAGCCCGGAGCATTGCTGGCAGGTCAATCTAGAGACCAATGTCTTCTTGGGTGCCAACGGGAAGTCCAACTTCTTGACGCCGGACTTCCTGGTTCACCGCTGTCTGGAATCTGCGTACCAAGATGTACGCGCCGCAGATGTCCTGTTGGTCGGTGAAGTGTTGTCCCCGTCCAACACGCAGACCGACGTCGAGGCCAAGAAAGGCCGGTACGCCGGTGCCGGGATCCCTTGGTACTGGGAGGTCAGGTTGGCACCCGAGTCGAGTGCCATTGCGACCGTCCGTGCCTACGCGCTGGAGTCGGGGCACGGGCATCTGCCGGACGGCGTGCACCCGCTACGCACGAACAACTACCTGCTGGCCGGCGAATGGACCCACGCCGACGAGGCGGGCATCGAGATCGAGTTCCCGTTCTCGATCGCCATCCCATGGACCGAGCTCGAATTCTGACCTAGCCCGTCCAACGGGACATGGTGGCTCTGACACGCCGCAGCGGTCGCCACCATGTCCCGTTCGATAGAAGCGGGTCAGCGGGGGCAGTGGACGGTGTAGTTCCAGTCGGTGCCGCCGGGGCCGGTGACGCGGACGAGGACGGCGGTTGCGGTGCCGGGCGGGATGTTGATCACGGCTGAGCCGGTGCCCTCGTTGATGTCGTCGCCGATGTAGCCGGTGTTGTGGACGCGGGCGCCCTGGTAGAAGACCTCGATCTGGTCGGGGATGTTGAAGGTTTCGTAGGACAGGACGAAGGAGGCCGGGCCGGGGCGGCCGAGCTGGTGCATCGTGTTGGTGACGCCGGGGCCGCCGGCCTGGGTCGATTGGTTGCACTGCTGGGTCGGCGGGGCCGGGGTGCCGGGTCCGCTACCGCTGCCGCTGCTGCCGGGTCCGCCACCGCTGCTGCCACTTCCGCTGCCGCTGCTGCCCGACGGCGGAGCCGCGGACACGCCCGCGGCCACCGCCGTGGTCACCGCTGCCGCCAGGACAACCGCCGTTGCTGCCGTGCGAATGCCGAGAAGTCGAAAACCTGAAGTACTCAACGTATTTCCTTAACAAAATGTTTGGGGAATGTACGTTGAACACGATCCCATCGGGATCGATCGGCGGATATCCGCTGTTCAGGCGACAGTTGTTCAGACGACAGCGCCGACTCAGTCGAACGGCGGACGCTCGTCGGTGACGGTGTACTTCATGACGTAGGTGTTCTTGATGGTGATGTCGAGGGCGGGGGCATCGGCCACCGCGCGCCAGGCTTCGAGATTTTCCGGGGTGTCCCAGCGTTCGTACACGTTCACCCGGTCCGGGTCGACGGGATCGGCGGTGATGGCGCAGTCGAGGCAGCCGGGGGCGGATCGGCTGCGGCTGAGCAGGTCCTGGAACGCGCTGACGTACGCGTCGCGCTGGGCGGGGTCGACTTCGGCGTAACCGGCGATGATCAACATTCGCGAAACCTCTTCTGCTGAGGGGGATTGCGTGCTCAGCAGTAAGGACGATCGCGCGGCGGGGAACTCATCGGTGCGTGGGTGTTGCTCCTGGGCCGGGCGCCGTTGACCGGCCCAGGAGAACGTTCGGGGGTCAGCCCGCGACGGCCGTGCGGACCGTGGCCTGCTGGGCGACCAGCTCGAGTTCGGCGTTGAAGCGGTCGGCGGCCTCGATATTGCCGAGATGGCCGGTGGGCCAGCTGTGGTACGCGGCGAGGTGGCCGGTGCGGGACAGGGTGTCGGCGATCCGGCGGGCCATCCGCTCCGGCAGCAGCCGGTCGAAGCTGCCGGAGATGACCGTGGTGGGGATGGTCAGGTGTGCCGCGCCGTCGCTGACGTCGAGGTCGGCCAGGGCGGCGGCGTGCTTGCCGCGGGCCAGCGGGCGACAGGAGCGGACGATGCCGAGGGCGAAGTTCACCTCGTCGGCGCTGGCGTGCTTGCTCATCACCCGGTCCTTGAGCACCGCGCCGACCAGCCAGCCGCCGGGCAGCGGGACCGGGCTGGTCAGCACGGTCTCGGAGACGAAGGTCGGCAGGCGCAGCGGGGCACCGAGCACGGTGACCGGCTTGTTCTGCACGGTGAGCTGCTTGTTCAGCAGCGGGAGCAGGTCGGTGTCGTAGCGGATGTTACCCGCGGTGGTGTTCAGCAGGATGGCGGCGGAGGCGCGGCGGGTGACCTGCTCGGGATAGCGAGCCGCCCACGCCTGCACGGTGATTCCGCCCATGCTGTGGCCGGCGAGCACGGCGCGCTGGCCGGGGCGCAGGGTGGCGTCGAGGACCGCGGACAGGTCGTCGGCCAGGGTGTCCCGGCTCGGCATGCGCCGGCCGAGCTCGCTGGCGCCGTGCCCGCGCTGGTCGTAGCAGACCACCCGATACCGGTCGGCGAACGCGTTGATCTGCGGGTTCCAGTACTCGATGCTGCAGCTCCAGCCGTGGATCAGCACGATCACCTCGCCGTCGGCGGGGCCGTACGCGTGCACCCGCAGGCGGGCGCCGTCCACGGTGGTGACCGGGATGATTTCCAGGGGAGCTGTGGGAGCGTTCAACGACGCGGTCCGGAAGGTGCGTGATCGCAATCCGGCACGGTAACCGGCGGTCAGGGCGCCATTACGCGCGTCCGCCAAAGTCTTCATCGACTTCACCAGCATCGGGCACTCCTTTGTGTCTGCCGCCACAGTACAGTGCAAGCTGAGTGCTTGCTAGTGCAAGCGCGCCGCAGCGGAACTTCTGGCTCGTAGGCTTGAATACCCGGAATTCGGTGCAGTGACACTGTCTGTTTTCACAAAGAATTAACGTCCGGAGCAGGCCTCTGCTGTCTTCATCGCCAACGGCGCGGGAGCGCGTTAGCCCGCGAAAGTGGCGATCCAGTAACGGTTTCCGCGCGCCCGCTCAGTCGGCGGGGTAGAGCGCGGCGATCACCTCGGGGATCACCAGGCACACCTGATCGTCCGGATGGAAGTCGTTCGGCACGTCGCTGCGGTTGGGTGCGCGGACGAACACCACGACCGAGGAGCCGTCGCCGGGATCGATCTCGACCGCGACCATTCGCTGGCTGCCATCGTCGAGATCGCGATGCCCGGGTGCGGACCAGTGCCCCACATGCCCGAATTCGAGCTTGCGAGTCGCGTTGACCGTGAATCCGTCGAGCCTGGCAGAACCAGCGGCGTCCACAGCGGAAATCATACTCTACCTGCGCAAATAGCAAATATATTCGATCTTGTCGGACCCCGGTGCGATGATCGTGGGGTGGCTTCCGACGAGATCGGCTTCGCAGCACCCATCCCCGTCCTGCGCATGTTCGACGTCGCGCGGGCATACGAGTTCTATCGCGACTACCTGGGTTTCACCGTCGACTGGGAGCACCGGTTCGGCGACGACTTCCCGCTGTACGCGCAGGTCTCCCGGGGCGCGGCGGAACTACACCTCAGCGAGCACCACGGTGACGGGACCCCGGGCACAGTCGTGTGGTTGGCCGTCGCCGACGTCAAGGCGTGGTACGCCGAGCTGACGAAGAAGGAATACCGCTACGCCAAACCGGGGCCGCCCGAGGCCGGCCCGGGCGGACTCGGCTTCGAGCTGATCGATCCGTCCGGCAACACCCTGCGCTTCGCCCAGCCCGAGTAGGACCTGTGGCGGTGACCGGCGGCACGCAGTTACCGTTGGTGCTGTGGACAGCACGCACGTCGCACCGGAACCGGCGGCGCACCAGCAATCAGCGCCCCCGACCAGGCAGGGTCTGCGTGGCGTAGGAGTTCCGCTGCTGGTGGCCGGCGTGGGCATCGGGATCGGCGTGCTGCTGCACGTACGCGACCCGCACGTCGAAGGCTCCTACGGTGTCTGCCCGGTCTACGCGCTGACCGGATTCTGGTGCCCCGGCTGCGGCGGCATGCGGGCGATCCACAACCTGACCGACGGCCACCTGCTGGATTCGTTGCACAGCAACCTGCTTGCGGTTCCGCTGGTGCTCGCGTTCGTCCTGTGGATAACCGACTGGACCCTGCGCGCCTGGCGCGGTCAGCGGATGCGCCTGCCGTCGATCAGCCGCGCCACGATGTGGACCTTCTTCGCGCTGCTGACCGTCTACACCGTGCTGCGCAACACCCCGTGGGGAACCTGGCTCGCCCCGGTGTGATCAGGCCCGGCGTGCCGAGACGATTCCGCCGCCGCGAACCGGGCAAGCTGCACCCATGAGCGATTCCTTGAAGGACCGGGTCCGCGCGAAGCTACTGCGCCAGCTCGCGGAGGATGGTGTGCCGGACACCGAACACGACGACACCCGTCAGCTCTCGGTCGAATCCGATCTCGAGGCGCTCAACAGCGTCCCCGACGACGACCCCCTCGTCGAAGAACTCGCGTCGCGCTACCTGGTGTTCTGACCTACGCCGCGGACGGCGGGAGTTGCGGCAGCGGCTTGCCGACCAGCCAGCTGTCCCACAGCGGCCGCAACGGAATCCGGCTGTAATGCCCGGCCAGATCGGTGAACTCCTCGGTACTCACCGAGCCGTGCCGGTAGCGAATCGTCCACTCCCGCAACAGATCGTAGAAACCCAGATCGCCCAGCTCCAGGCGCAACGCGTGCAACGTGAGCGCACCGCGCTTGTACACCCGATCGTCGAACATGTGCTGCGGGCCCGGGTCGCCGACCGCGATGTCCTGCGGCTGCCTGGACAGATTGTGCCGGGCCGCGCGGGCCAGCTGATCGGCCGTCGGCCCGCCCGCCTCCTCGGACCAGATCCACTCGGCGTAACAGGCGAAGCCCTCGTGTAGCCAGATGTCGCGCCACTGCCGGATGGTCAGGCTGTTGCCGAACCACTGGTGTGCCAGCTCGTGCGCGACCAGTCGTTCGGCGCCGCGCCTGCCGTCGCAGTGGTTGGCGCCGAAGATGGAGATGCCCTGCGCCTCGATCGGGATCTCCAGCTCGTCGTCGGTGACGACCACGGTGTAGCCCTCGAACGGGTACGGCCCGAACCGCTCGCTGAAGACCTCCATCATCTGCGGCTGCCGGGCGAAGTCGTGTTCGAAGTTGGCGCGCAACCGGACCGGGGCCACGGCGTGCATGGGCACCGAGTTGGCCGGGGACACGATGCGGTGCTTCTGATACGGCCCGATCTGGATGGTCGCCAGATAGGTCGCCATCGGTTCGGCCTGTTCGTACACCCAGGTGGTCTGGCTGGCCTTGACCTGCTTGCGCAGCAGTGTGCCGTTGGCCAGCGCGTAGTACGGACTGTCGGTGGTGATCGAAATCCGGTAGCTGGCTTTGGAACTCGGATGGTCGTCGCACGGGAACCAGGACGCCGCGCCGTTCGGCTGGCTGGCCACCAGCGCGCCCTCGGTGAGTTCCTCCCAGCCGACCGCGCCCCACGGTCCGCGCACCGGGCGCGGGATGCCGCCGTACTGCACGACCAGCGAGAGCACGCCGCCCGCCGGAATCCGCTGCTGTGGGGTGATCACCAATTTGCCGCGCTGGTGGGTGTATTTCGCGGCCTTGGCGCCGTTGACGAACACCTTGGCCACGGTGAGCGCCTGGGACAGATCGAGCGCGAAGCGCGGCTGCACGGCGGTGGTCACCGCGGTGATCTCGGCGCGACCGGCCAGCCGGTTGCCGGTGACCTTGTAGGTGAGGTCGAGCTCGTACCGCGATACCCGGTAGCCCCGATTTCCGTTCTGCGGCAGGTATTCGTCGATCGGCGCTTCGTAGAACTTCCCCGGCATCAGCGGGCCGCTCCCGGGTCGCCTCCGAACCAAGGCGCGATCGGGTTGCCCCACCAGCGAGTGGACGGGGGAACGGTGTCGCCGCGCATCACCAGCGAGGCGGGGCCGATGGTCGCGCCCTCGCCGATGGTCGAGGCGGGCAGGGCGACGCAGTGCGGGCCGAGGGTGGCGCCGGCCCCGAGGGTGACCGTGTCCATGGACATGATGCGGTCGTGGAACAGATGGGTCTGCACGACGCAGCCGCGTTCCACGGTCGCGCCGTCACCGAGTGTCACCAGGTCCGCCTCCGGTAGCCAATAGGACTCGCACCATACCCCGCGGCCGATCTTGGCACCGAGTCCGCGAAGCCACAGGTTCAGCACCGGAGTACCCGTCGCGGCGCGCGCGAACCACGGCGCGGCAACGGTTTCCACGAAGGTGTCGGAGACCTCGTTGCGCCAGACGAACGAGCTCCACAGCGGATGTTCCTCGGCGCCGATCCGGCCGACCAGCAGCCACTTCGCGGCCACCGAGCTCGCGCCCGCGATCGCGCCGGCGGCCAGCAGCACCACACCGCTGAGCAGCGCGGCGGGCAGGTGACCGAGGCTCTGCGCGAGCCAGGCGAGGGTGAACAGCACACCCAGCCCGATGGCGAAGGTGACCAGCACCGGGAACAGGCGGCAGGTCTCGACGACGGCGCGGGCGATCCGCAGCTTCGGCGGCGGATCGAAAGTGCGTGCGGTGTCCGAGCTTTCCGGCGCGCGGCGCAATCGGACCGGCGGGCTGCCCAGCCAGGACGAGCCCGCCTTGGACTTGGACGGCGCGGCCGAAAGGACCGCGACCAGACCGTTTTTCGGCACCCGGCGACCGGGCGCGGTCATGCCCGAGTTGCCGAGGAACGCGCGCTTGCCGACCTTCGCCTCGCCGATGCGCAGCCAGCCGCCGCCGAGTTCGTAGCTGGCGATCATGGTGTCGTCGGCCAGGAACGCGCCGTCGGCCACGGTGGTGAACTTGGGCAGCAGCAGCACGGTCGACGCCTCGACGCCCTGGCCGATCTTCGCGCCGAGCAGGCGCAGCCAGATCGGCGTCAGCAGGCTCGCGTACAGCGGGAACAGGAAGGTGCGCGCGGAATCGAGCAGGCGCTCGGTGGACCAGACCTGCCATCCCGTCCGGCTGCGCACGGGGTGATAACCCTCGCGCAACCGGAAGCTGAGCAGCCGCACCAGGATGATGGTGATCGCCGCGTAGACCGCGAGACTGAGCAGCGTCGCGACCGGCAGGATCGCGAACGCGCGGCCCAAACCGCCCGCGAGCGTGCGGGTATCGCGGATGAACCAGGCGATGAACAGCCCGCCCGCGCCGAGCCCGAGGATGGGCACCGCGGCCAGCGCCATCGAGGTGACGCCGAAGATCGCCACCCAGTGCGCCGCCCGGTCGGGCGTGTGCCCGGGCCAGCGGTGCTGTGCCTTACCGATTTTCGCGGCGGGCGAGCCCGCCCACTCCTGCTCGGCCTTGACCTTGCCTGCGACCGCGGAGCCGGGGGCGACCTCGGCGTTCTTGCCGATCCTGGTGCCGGGCAACAGGATCGAGCGGGAGCCGACCACCGCGCCCGGTCCGACGGTGACCGGGCCGATGTGCACGACGTCGCCGTCGATCCAGTAACCGGACAGGTCCACCTCGGGTTCCACGCTGCACCCGTCGCCCAGTTCGAGCATGCCGGTCACCGGCGGCAGCGTGTGCAGGTCGACGCCCTTGCCGATCTTCGCGCCGAGCGCCCGGGCGAACGGCACCATCCACGGTGCGCCGGAAAGGTTTTCGGCACCGCTGGCCTCGGACAGGCGCACCGCGGCCCACAGCCGCAGGTGCACCGCGCCGCCGCGCGGATACCGGCCGGGTTCGACCCCGCGCAGCAGCACCCGGGCACCGGCCACGCAGATCGCCATCCGGCCGGGCGGGGAGATGAAGAGCAGGAACGCCGCCAGGGTCCACCACCAGGACAGGTGCGGCAGCCACGGCAGCGAGCCGGACCAGCCCGCGACATTGCCGACGATCGCCAGCCAGGTGAGCCATTGCAGGCCGGTGAGCGTGGTGAGCGGGATGGTGGCGAGGACCTGCGTCCACTGTGCGCGTCGCGGCGTCGGTTGTACGACGCGTTCCTCGACGGCGACGGCCGGTGTGCTCTGCTCCAGCAGTTCCACCAGCGCGCCGAGGCGGGGATGGTCGTAGAGGTCGGCGACGGTGATCTGCGGATAACGCGCACGCAGCGCGGTGACCATCTGGGCCGCCGAGAGCGAGCCGCCGCCCAGGTCGAAGAAGTCGGCGTCGAGATCGGTGACCTCGCCGCCAAGCACCGAATCCCACAGCTGCGCAACCCATTGCGCGGTGCCGGTGAGATCGTTGTCGTTGTCGTCCTCGGTGCTGTTCGGCAGCGGCCACGGCAGCGCGTTGCGGTCGACCTTGCCCGAGGTGCGGGTGGGCAGTTCGTCGACGATCGCGAGCCGGGGGACCAGCGGGGACGGAAGTTGTTCGGCGAGTTGGGCTCTGGCCGCCTTGGTATCGAAGTCGGGGCCCGGTCCGGTGAGGTAGCCGACCAGGATCTTGTTGCCCGCCTTGGTCGTTCGGATCGCGGCGGCCGCGCCGGTGACGCCGGGCAGGTGTTGCAGCGCGTTGTCGATCTCGCCGAGTTCGATGCGGCGGCCGCCGAGCTTGATCTGGTCGTCGGCGCGGCCGAGGAACACCAGGCCGGCGCTGTCGTTGCGGACCAGATCGCCGCTGCGATAGGCGCGCTCCCAGCCGACCGAGGGCAGCGGCGCGTACTTCTCCGCGTCCTTCGCCGGATCGAGGTAGCGGGCCAGGCCGACGCCGCCGATCACCAGTTCGCCGGATTCGCCCTCGCCCACCGGGTTTCCGGCCGCGTCGATCACCACCAGGTCCCAGCCGTCGAGCGGCAGGCCGATCCGGATCGGCCAGGAGCCGTCCAGCAGCGCGGCGCAGGCGACGACCGTTGCCTCGGTGGGGCCGTAGGTATTCCAGACCTCGCGATCCGTATCCCCGTTTCCGGCAAGGCGTTCCGCGAGTTCCGGCGGCACCGCCTCACCGCCGAAGATCAGCAGCCGGACCGCGTCCAGCGCCTCGGCGGGCCAGGTCGCGGCCAGCGTCGGCACGGTGGACACGATGCTGATCTCCCGGCGGACCAGCCAGGGGCCGAGGTCGGCGCCGGTGCGCACCAGGTCACGCGGGGCGGGGACCAGGCAGGCGCCGTTGCGCCAGGCCAGCCACATCTCCTCGCAGGAGGCGTCGAAGGCGACCGAGAGCCCGGCCAGCACCCGGTCGCCCGGGCCGATCGGGGCGTTCGGCAGGAACAGATTGGCCTCGGCGTCCACGAACGCGGCGGCGTTGCGATGAGTCACCGCAACACCTTTCGGCGTTCCGGTGGAGCCGGAGGTGAAGATGATCCAGGCGTCGTCGGCGGGGGTCGGCAGCGTACTCTTGCTCGCGTCGGCCGGGTTGTCCGCGGTGGCCCGGATGCCCGCCGGTGTCGTCTCGATGCCCGCGCCGGTGACGATCGCGGTGACCTGCGCCTCGCCGAAGACCAGCTGGGCTCGTTCGTCCGGGTCGTCGGCGTCGACCGGCACATACGCCGCGCCCGCGTACAGGACGGCGAGGATGGTCAGGTAGAGCTCCCGCGAGCCGGACGGCATCCGCACGCCGACCCGGTCGCCCGGCCGCACGCCCGCGTTGGCGAGCCGGGCCATGGTCTTCTCGATCTCGACGACGAGTTCGAGGTAGCTGAGCACCACCTGGCCGTCGTCGATGGCGGGGGCGTCGGGGTGGGTCAGCGCGGTCGCGGTCAGGATGTCGACGAGGGTCCGGGCCGGTGGCGTGTGCGCGGTCCGGAGCAGGGGATCAACCGTCGCATCAACCTGTGGTTGGAGCATGACGCCCTGCCCACCTCCCATTCGACCTGCCTCGCACTTCCCTGATGTTGTTTGTGTCATAGCTGGGTTACCAGTTGGCAAACACTGTGGTGACCAGTTGTCCACGGTACTCGGGGTTGTCGACGTTTGTTGTTCACCGGCGCGGTTGCCTACGGCTCGACGGCAGGCCGGGTTGTTGCAGGTCGTGGCGATTTCTGCCGGGCACGCCGAAGCAATGCCTGGTGGACGGGCCGCGCGGCGGGTTCGCCGGGCGGTCGCTGCGCCGGTCCGGTCAGCGCGGTGTGATTCCCCACATGAGCTTGGTGATCTTGCAGCTCAGGGCGTTTCGGGGCGGATCGGCTCAGGCCGCGGAGGCGGCGGTGCCGAGGCCGAGGGTGGCCAGGATGGCGGCGCTGATCTGTTCGAGCCGATCCCGGAGCTTCGGGCGGCGCAGCAGCGCGACCGCGCGGGAGGCCGCCAGGGCCAGGAGCACCATCGCTACCGCGGCGATCGACGATTCGACCGCGCCGAGCGCGAGCGTGTTGGCGAAGGTGACCTCGGTCAGGAACTGGGGCAGCACGGCGAGGTAGAACAGGCCGACCTTCGGGTTGAACATGCACGAGACGACGCCCGCGGTGAACGCCGAGCGAACCGAGGTGCGGGTGCCGCGCGCGGCGGCCGGCAGGTCCTCGGCGGCGCCGGATTCCCGGGCCGCCCGGCGCTGCCGCCGCTGATCGAGCAGCGCGCGAATACCCAAGTACACCAAGTAGATTCCGCCGATCAGCTTCAGCATGCGGTACGCGGTGGCGGACTGCTCCAGCAGCGCGGCGACACCCGCGGCGACCACCACCGCCCACAGGATCCCGCCCAGCGCCGACCCGATCGCGGCGGCGATCCCCGGTCGCGCGTCCACCAGCGAGAACCGCAGCACGAGGAACGAATCCGGCCCCGGCGTCAGCGCCAGCAGGACGCACAGGCCGATGAAGCTGATCAGCAGCGAAAGTGACACCCCACGAATGTGAACCCATGCCGGGCGAATTGGCAACGGCTTTATCGACCGCCGACACACGCGACGAAGTCATGGTTGACAGCGCGGGGGACCGTCTGCCAATCTCGGTTCAGGTCATGAGTACCAGCGTTCAGCCCCGGCTTGCTGGTCGGCAACCCTCCTCCGCGGTGGGGTGCTCCGGGTGACGACCAGGCCGACGCCCGACCGGGTGCGGCAAGCGCGGACTCGACGAATCTCTTGATCCCGGGTCCCAGAGCCGACGGGAATTCGTGATGACTGCTGTTGTGACCCAGGACTGTGCCCCCCTCGCCCGGGTTTCCGGTGACGACCTCCAGGTGCCGCTGGTCCAGGGGGGGACCACCGCCTACGCCAACTTCGACTACGCCGCGAGCGCGCCGGCCCTGGCCCAGGTCACCGACCGGATTCAGCAGCTGCTGCCGTTCTACGCGAGCGTCCACCGCGGCGCCGGCTACGCCTCGCGGATCTCCACCGAGTGCTACGAGGCCGCCCGCGGTTCGGTGACGCGCTTCCTCGACGCGGCCGACGACCAGGTCGTCGTGTTCACCCGCAACACCACCGACTCGCTGAACCTGCTCGCGTCCTGCGTGCCCGGCGACACCGTGGTGCTCGACATCGAGCATCACGCCAACTTCCTGCCCTGGACCAGGCACGGCCGCCGCGTCGTGCAGGCCGCGGCGACGGTCGAGGAGACCATCGGGCGGCTGGTCGCCGAGCTGTGCAGCAAGCCCGCCGCGCTGCTCGCGGTGACCGGCGCGTCCAATGTCACCGGCGAGGTGCTGCCGCTCGAGCGCCTGGCCACCATCGCGCACCAGTGCGGCGCCCGCATCCTGGTCGACGCGGCTCAGCTCGCGCCGCACCGGCGAATCAGCCTGCGCGACACCGGTATCGACTACCTCGCGTTCTCCGGACACAAGCTGTACGCGCCGTTCGGCGCCGGCGTGCTGGTCGGCCGTCGCGACTGGCTCGACCGCGCGGAGCCGTACCTGGCCGGCGGCGGCGCGGTCCGTGAGGTGACTACCGCCGGGGCCGAGTGGGCGCCCGCGCCGCAGCGGCACGAGGGCGGTTCGCCCAACGTGCTCGGCGCCGCCGCGCTCGCCGCCGCCTGTGACGCGCTCTGTGCGATCGATGCGGAAACCCTCGCCGCCACCGAACATCAGCTCGCCGATCGACTCCGCGCCGGTCTCGCCGCCATCCCCGGCGTCAACCTGCTGCGCATCTGGTCCGACGCCCCCGACACCGTCGGCATCGTCGCCTTCACCCTGGACGGATTCGTCCCCGGCCACGTCGCCGCCTACCTCTCCGCCGAGCACGGCATCGGCGTCCGCGACGGCCGCTTCTGCGCCCACCCCCTGCTCGCCCGCCTCGACCTCGACGGCGCCCTCCGCGCCAGCATCGGCCTCGGCACCACCCCCGCCGACGTAGACCGCCTCGTCCAAGCCATCGCCACCCTCGTCCACACCGGCCCGTCCTGGAACTACGCCACCACCCAAGGCCTCTGGAACCCCACCCCCGAAACCCGCCCCTTCACCTCCGAAGCCCCCACCGGCGCCGCCCCCTGCCTCATCGGCTAGACACCCGGCCGCGGTCGCCCGCCGTCGAAAGTGCTGTTCAGTCGCCGAGTTTGGTGGGGCGGTGGTAGCGGCCGTTGTAGTAGAGGAGAGGGGCGGCGGCGGGGGAATCGTTGGTGTTGTCGTGGACTCGGGTTACCAGGCCGACGACGAGGGTGTGGTCGCCCAAGGGGATCAGTTGGTGAATGGTGGCGCGGAGCCAGATGGGGGTGCCGTGCAGGACGGGCTCGCCGGTGTCGAGGGTGGTCCAGAGGGAGCGGTCGGTGAAGCGGTCGGCGGCGGTGCGGGCGAAGCGCTGGGCCAGGTCGTGCTGGTGTTCGCCGAGGAAGTGGATGACGACGGAGTCGGCGTCCAGCAGGGCGGTGAGGCTGGATGAGGTGTGCGCGATGTTGAACGAGACCAGCGGCGGGGCCAGCGACAGGGACGCGAACGAGGTCGCGGTGAAACCGATCGGGCCGTTCGGGGAGTTCAGTGTGACGACGGTGACGCCGGCCGGGTAGTGGCGCATGGACGCGCGGAATTGCTCGGCGGTGATCCCGCTCAGATCATCGGGGATCTGGAAATCCGTGGCGGGCCGTTCTGCTTCGGTCACCAGTCCAAAACTACGCTCCGCCGCCTCTCCGCGTATTCAGGCCAGATCTAGGTGCATCGACAGCGGCGTCGGCGACCGGCGGAGATATTGGTGTCGAGTTAGCCCGTGCCCGGGGAGTTACCCATGTTCTTGCGAGATCAGTCGACGTCTATCGGGAGACCTGCCGTGATCCGGACCAGCTCGTGAAATGACGTGCGGAAGACGGTGTTCGGGTGCCCGCCCGCGGCCCATACCTCGCGATGGTTGGACAGGGCGGTGTCCACCCAGGTGGGGAGGTTGGTGGGGTGGCCGACCGGGGCTACGCCGCCGAGCGGTTGGCCGGTGACCTCGCGGATCATGTCGGCGGGGGCGTGGGTGAGGGTGCCTTCGAGGCGTTTGCCGGTGGACTCCAGGTCTACCTCGTGGGCGCCGGAGACCAGCAGCAGCACCGGGTCCTCGTCCAGCAGGAACACCACGGAGCTGGTGATGGCGCCCACTTCGACACCGAGGGTTCGGGCGGCATCCGCGACGGTGGGGGTTGGTGCCGGCTGGGTCACGATGACACCGTGATGGCCTCGGGCGATGAGGGTGTCCGCGACTCGGCAGGCGATCGGTGGCAATGTCGACCTGCGCATGCCACCAGAGTAGAGCGATTGCGGATGGTGCGCCGGGCTACTCGGCGAATGCGTCAGTATTCCGGGTAACCCTCACTCGGCCCGAGCATCTGCGCGATGCGCGTCCGCGTGATCTGCGCCAGCTCGGTCACGCTGCCGCCCGAGACCTGTTCGTGCACAACCGCTTCGAGCGCCCGATCCAGATCGCCCTGGGACAGCGCGAGCAACTCGACATCGGCCGTGGCCAGCAGCGCGTCCCGATCCGAATACGGCCGGGCGTCGGCGAGCACGGCGGCCCAGGTGACATTGGCGCAGCAGGCGAAGAGCGCGTGAATCGCACGGGCCCGGGAGATTTCGTTGAACCGGTCGAGGCCGATTCCTTGATACATCAGCATGATCGCCTCCGAATCTATGAACGAGGTTTGCTGACGGTCTCCATGATCCGCTCGCGGACGAGCTGGGACCTAGTGCGCCGCACCGATTTTGCGCAGCGTTTACATGGGGCGCGATTGTGCGTCGCGACGCGAACCCGAACGGGCCGGCCGGGTCTGCACGAAGCGGACGCACCTGGTCCAGGCCTATTTCCGGGATGCGGAGTATCGGCGTCCAGCATCCTCGATACGCTGTAAGAATGACTGATTGGCAGGCGTTCACCGTAGAAACGAAGGACCACGTCGCGCAGGTGACGTTGACCGGTCCCGGCAAGGGCAATGCGATGGGCCCGGATTTCTGGCGGGAGCTGCCGGAGATCTTCCAGGAGCTCGACACCGACGCCGAGGTGCGCGCGATCGTGCTCACCGGTTCGGGCAAGCATTTCTCCTACGGCCTGGATCTGCCGGCCATGGCCGGCACGTTCGGCCCGCTGATGGCCGACCGGGCGCAGGCCGCGCCGCGCACCGAGTTCCTGGTGGAGCTGCGCAAGATGCAGGCCGCGGTGACCGCGGTGGCGGACTGCCGCAAGCCGGTGATCGCGGCGATCTCCGGCTGGTGCATCGGCGGCGGGCTGGACCTGATCGCCGCCGTGGACATCCGCTACGCGAGCGCGGACGCGAAGTTCAGCCTGCGCGAGGCGCGGGTCGCCATCGTCGCCGACATCGGCTCGTTGCAGCGGCTGCCCGGCATCATCGGCGAGGGCCAGCTGCGCGAACTCGCCTACACCGGCAAGGACATCGACGCGGCGCGGGCGGAGAAGATCGGCCTGGTCAGCGACGTGTTCGAGGACCAGGAAGCGGTACTGGACGCGGCACACGCCACGGCACGCGAGATCGCCGTCAATCCGCCGCTGGTGGTACAGGGTGTGAAGGACGTGCTGGATCAGCGGAACAAGGACGAGGTGGCCGCGGGGCTGCGCTACGTGTCCGCGTGGAACTCCGCGTTCCTGCCGTCGGAAGACCTCGCCGAGGCGCTCAAAGCGGTGTTCGAGAAGCGGGCACCGGAGTTCAAGGGCAGGTAAAGCTCGGTATATCACTTGCCCCAGTAGGAGGCTCGTCCGCATACTTGCATCGCGCAACTAATTGATTGATGCAAGCAAAGGTTTGGGTTTGGACGAGCAAACGGTCGACACGATCGCGATGCAGCTTTCCCGATTGCAGCGAATCCGTGACCGCACCGCGGCCCAGATCGGCACGTGGACCAAGGACGGTCTCGATCCCGCGGCATACGGCACGCTGCTCCGGCTGTGCTGTGACGGCCCGATGCGCTCGGGCGCACTGGCCGGTGCGTTGCATTCGGACGCGTCGACGGTGAGCCGCCAGGTGGCACAGCTGGTCGCCAAGGAATTGGTCGAGCGGCAGGCCGACCCGGCGGACGGCCGGGCCACGGTGCTGGTCGTGACGGAACGTGGCCGGACGGTCGCCGAAGAAGTCCGCAGGCGGCGCAACGAGAACCTGTCCCGGGTGATGGCCGAATGGGCGCCGCAATCCCGGGCCGAGTTCGCCGAACTGCTCCGGCAGTTCGTCGACGACTTCGAGCGCACCAGACCCGAGATGATCGCCGCGATGCGCCGCAATTGGGATCAGACCTTTACTGGGACGGAGAACACGTGAGCGAGCTACGCGAGCGAACCGAAGACACAGCCGCCGTAGGCACGACGGAGCCGAGCGTTAGCGAGGCGCAGTCGTGACTACCGCTGAGAAGGTGGAGGCGCCACCCGCGTTCACCCACCGTCAGATTCTGGTGATCCTGAGCGGGCTGATGCTCGGGATGCTGCTCGCAGCGCTGGACCAGACGATCGTGTCCACCGCGATCCGCACCATCGCCGACGACCTGGACGGCTACTCGTTGCAGGCGTGGGCGACCACCGCCTACCTGATCACCGCGACGCTGGCGACGCCGCTGTACGGCAAGTTGTCCGACATGTTCGGCCGCAAGCAGTTCTTCATGCTGGCCATCGCGATCTTCATCGTCGGCTCGCTGCTGTGCACGATGGCCCAGTCGATGTATCAGCTCGCGGCGTTCCGCGCCGTGCAGGGCATCGGCGCCGGCGGCCTGATGTCGCTGGCGCTGACCATCCTCGGCGACATCGTCGGGCCGCGCGAGCGGGCCAAGTACCAGGGTTACTTCCTGGCCGTGTTCGGCACCTCCAGCGTGATCGGCCCGGTCCTGGGCGGCGTGCTGGCCGGGCAGGACACCATCCTCGGGGTCAGCGGCTGGCGCTGGGTGTTCCTGGTGAACGTGCCGATCGGCCTGATCGCGCTCGCGGTGGTGTACCGGGTGCTCAAGCTGCCGAAGCGGCCGCATTCCACCGACCGGGTGGACTGGTGGGGCGTGTTCGTCCTCGCGGTCGGCCTGGTCCCGCTGCTCATCGTGGCCGAGCAGGGGCGCGAATGGGGTTGGGCCAGTGGGCGTTCCATCGCCTGCTACGTGATCGGCGTGCTCGGGGTGATCGGCTTCGTGTTCGTCGAGAAGGCGCTGCGCGACGCCGCGCTGATCCCGCTGCGGATCTTCAAGAACAAGACCTTCGCGCTCGGCGTGGTGATCTCGTTCGTGGTCGGCGCGGGCATGTTCGGCGGCATCTCGCTGCTGCCGCAGTACCTGCAGGTGGTGCGCGGGGCCAGCCCGACAATGGCGGGTCTGCAGATGCTGCCCATGGTGCTCGGCCTGATGACCGGTTCGGTCGTGTCCGGCCAGCTGATCTCGCGGACCGGCCGCTACCGCAGCTTCACCATCATCGGCGCGAGCATGCTGACGCTGGGCCTGTTCCTGCTGCACTTCCTGACCGCCGACACCCCGCTGTGGCTCGCGATGATCTTCATGGCGTGCACCGGTTTCGGGCTCGGCAATCTGATGCAGCCGCTCACCCTGGCGTTGCAGAACGCGTTGCCGCCCAAGGACATGGGCGTGTCCACCGCGGCCGCGACGTTCTTCCGGCAGATCGGCGGCACGCTCGGTGTCGCGGTGTTCCTGTCCATCCTGTTCGCCCAGCTGACCCCGAACATCTCCGACGAGATGCGCAGTGCGGCAGCCGATCCGCAGTTCCAGCACGCGGTGGTCGAGGGTGCGCAGAGCAGCAACCCCGCCGATGCCGCGCTGGCGAAAGGCCTGCTCGCGCAGGACACTTCGGCCGCGGGTTCGGTGCTCAAGGACAGCTCGGTGATCCAGCAGCTGAGCCCGGATCTGGCCCGCCCGTTCAAGGTCGGCTTCGCCGAGTCCATGTCGACGGTGTTCCTGTCCGCGACCGGGATCGCGTTGCTCGCGCTGATCCTGGTGCTGTTCTGGCGGGAGGTGCCGCTGCGCATGGTCAGCGGCATCCAGGCGGCCAAGGACGCGGCCGCCGACGAGTCGAATTCGGTACTCGACGCCGAGGCGCGGGTGGTGGATCAGGCTGGGCTGCTGCTCGGCGGCGGCGAGGCGGTGAGCCCGCCGAACGGCAGCGGCCACCGCGACGGCGCTGCGGGGAGATCGACGGACGGTTCCGGTTCGGCGTGACCGAACCCGGTCCCGCCGCGCCCGGGTCGATGAGGGACTCGGGCGCGGCGGCGACCGTGCGGGCGCACCCGCCTGCCGTTCTGACAGCATGACCAGGGTGATGGTGGCCCTGCGCGCGTTGCGCGATCGATTACGGCACCTGCCTGGTGCGATCGGGTACCTGGCGGTCGGCGCCGCGACGTCGGTGCTCGCCATGTTCGCGGTGATCGGCCTGCTGCTGGTCGCCGCGTTCTGCTTGATCGGCGTGGGGATCCCCGCGCTGCCCGAGGCGGTCCGGTTGGTCCGGCCGCTCGTGGGGTTCGAACGCCGCAGGGCGGCAAAGCGACTCGGTGAGCCGATCATCGAGGCCTATCGGCCGCTGACGGGTGGGCTGCGGCAGCGGGTGACGGCGGTGTTCACCGATCCGGCGAATCGCCGGGATTTCGCCTGGCTGGTCGCGCATACGCTGACCGGAATCTATGTCGGGCTCTTCGCTGTCGCGCTGCCGATCAGCGCACTCGTTCAGTTGGCCACCCCGGTGATTTGGCAGCGTGTTCCGCCGGGCGAGCTGACCAGTTATGGATTCGAGGTCGACTCCTGGCCGCGGGCGGCGTTGAGTTTCCTCATCGGGATCCTGGTCGGCTTACTGGCCTTGCAGATCCCGCTCGTCGCGCGCTGGCAGGCGCTGCTGGCCCGGACCCTGCTCGGACCCGCCGAGGGCACCGTGCTCGCCGACCGGGTCGCCGCGCTGACCGCCACCAGGGCCGCCGCGCTGGACGCGCACGGCGCGGAGCTGCGCCGGATCGAGCGCGACCTGCACGACGGCGCGCAGGCCAGGATCGCGGCGGTGATCATGCAACTCGGCCTGGCCGATCAGCTGCGTGACCAGGATCCCGAGGCGGCGCAGGGGCTGGTGCGCAAGGCGCAGGACACCGCGACGGCCGCGCTCGCCGAACTGCGTGACGTGGTGCGCAACGTGTATCCACCGGTGCTTTCGGATCGAGGCCTGGTGAGCGCCATCTCGGCGATCGCCGCGCGCAGTCCGATCCCGTGTGTGCTCGACTCGAGCGAGATCGGCAGGCGGCCAGCGGCGGTCGAGGCCGCGGCCTATTTCGTCATCACCGAGGCGCTCACCAATGCCACCAAACATTCCGGCGCCGAAGGCCTTTCGCTGACCATCGGCGGCCCGCCGGAACTGCTGCGGATCGAGATCCGCGACGACGGCGTCGGCGGCGCCGTGGAAACCTACGGCGGCGGCCTGGCCGGCATCCGGCGCCGGGCCGAGGCGCTCGACGGCAGCATGGTGCTGACCAGTCCGCCCGGTGGCCCTACTGTGTTGCGGGTGGAGCTGCCGTGCGGGTCATGATCGCCGAGGACGACGCCCTCCTGCGGGAGGGTCTCGTGCTCTTGCTGAGCACCGCGGGCATCGAGGTGGTCGCCGCGGTGGACAACGCGGACGATTTCCTCGCCGCGGTGACCGCGGACCGGCCGGACGCGGTGGTCGTCGACATCCGATTGCCGCCGACGTTCACCGACGACGGTTTGCGCGCGGCGGTCCGCGCCCGCAAGATCCATCCCGGCCTGCCGGTGCTGGTGCTGTCGTCCTGGGTGGAGGACAGCTACGCCGCCGAACTGCTCGGTGACGGCGCGGGCGGGGTGGGCTATCTGCTCAAGGAGCGGGTCGGCAAGGTCGATCGCTTCCTCGATTCGCTGCGCCGGGTCGCCGCGGGCGGCACCGCGATGGACCCCGAGGTGATCTCGCAGCTGCTGGTGCGGCGCAAGTCCGACGATCCGCTGGCGGCATTGACCGCGCGCGAACGCGAGGTGCTCGCCCTGATGGCGGAGGGGCACAACAACGCGACCATCGCCGAGCGGATGGTGGTCAGCGAAGGCGCTGTGCACAAACACATTCGGAGCATCTTCGCCAAGCTCGGACTGTCCACCGAGGATGTCGGGCACCGCCGGGTGCTGGCCGTACTCGCCTATCTGAACGCGTGAAGGCCTGAACCCGTTGGGGCTCAGGCCTTCACGCCGGGTCTAGTCCGCCTGGCAGGTGAGGTCGGCGGCGGGCAGCGTGCCGTCGCGGAAGTAGGTGTTCACCGCCGCGTAGGTGCAGGAGTTCTGGTAGCGCCCGAAGATCCAGTGGATCGGGACATCCTGCAACGTGACCATGCGCGACGCGCTCAGGTCGTGGTGCATGGCGACCGCGCCCGCGTAGGCGGTCCGGGTGTCACCGGTGGACTGCACGATCAGGGCGGGTACCGAATTCCGCACCACGGTGGCGGGTTCGGCGGGCGGGGCCCAGAACGCGCACGGGGTGATGTTATTGCTGAACGCGCCGAACACCGGTTGCGCGGCCCGCGCGGCTTCGATGTTGCGCCAATAGAATCCGGGATCGCGCGGGGCGGCCACGTCGCCGCACAGGATCGCCATCTGGGACGAATTGTCTTGCGGCCGTGCCTTCAACGCGTATCCGAGGGTGGCATCCAGGGTCGGGTCGACATCGACCGGCTTGCCGTCGGCGGCATCGGCGATCTTGCGGATCTGCCCGGCCAGCATCTCGTACTGGTTCGGGGCATCCAGCCCGACGAACAGCACCAGCGGTATCCAGTGATCGTCGACCTCGTACTCGCCCAACCGGATCGGCTTGTCCGCGCCCCGGCGAATCAAGTCCTGCACCGCGCCGCGAACCTGGGCCCGGCTGGTGCCGAAATGGTATTCGCCGTCGCGCGCGGCGACCCAGTCCGCCCACAGGTCGAGCGCGGCCTCGTTGGGCGGCCCCATCGCCTGCATCATGCCGACCGTCCCGTAGTTGTCCGGATCGGCCGCGCTGTCCAGCACGATCCGGTCGCTGCGCTCGGGGAACATCTGGGTGAACACCGCGCCCAGGTAGGTGCCATAAGAGGTGCCGTAGAAGTTGATTCGCTCCTCGCCGAAGATGCCGCGGATGACGTCCATGTCGCGCGCGGTGTTGCGGGTGGTGATGTAGGGCAGCCGGGCCGCCTCCGTGGTGGCGCAGCGGGCGGCCAGTTCGCCTTGCATCGCCACGGATTCGGCGAAGCTCGCCGCGTCGACGCCCGCCGATTGCAGGCCGATGCCGCGGGGCCAGCGGCACTGCACGGGGGAGGAGCGGCCGACGCCGCGCGGGTCCATGCCGATCAGGTCGTAGCGGGCCCGCACCTCGGGCGTCATCGCCTTGCTGACGGTGACCATGAAGTCCAGGCCAGCGCCGCCCGGCCCACCCGGGTTGGACAGCATGACGCCGCGCTTCTGCGCGGGATCGGTGGCGGCCAGCCGGGAGATCGCCACGGTGAGGGTGGGGCCTTGCGGCTCAGCGTAATTCAGCGGCACGGTGACATCGGCGCACTGCGCACCCGCCCCGTCCAATTGGGGTTCGCCGCATGCCTTCCAGTCCAGCTGCTGACTGTAGAAGCGGTCCAGCGCGGGCGGTTCCGCCTTCGCGGCGGGCCCCGCGCAGCCGATCAATCCGGCGCCGGCCACCAGGCTGGTGACCGAGGCCAGGACGGCCGTCAGCGCTCGTGTGCGTTTCACTGATGATCCTTCGATGTCGTTCGGCCGCAACCGATATCGGCGCGGTGGGTCAGGCGGAGCAGAGCGCGGCGTCGAGCACCCGGTTGACCGCGTCGGCGGTCTCCTCGGAGGTCGGCAGCTGATTCACGGTGACAGTGACCGCGGTGCCGTCGGCGGTCACGCCGTTGCGCGTCTCGAAGCCGGGAATGCTGCCGCCGTGGCCCCACACCTCTTTGCCGCACGGCGTGGTCCGATGGATGAGCGCGAGACCGTACTCGGCGCCCGGCATCCGATCGAACGGCACGGTGCGCTGCATCTCCGCCAATTGTGCTGGGGCCAGCAGCTTTCCGGTCAGCAACGCGGTGAAGAACCGGTTCAGGTCGGTCGGCGTGGCGACCATGTCGCCGGCCGTGCCGCCCCAGGACGGGTCGAGATCGGTGAAGTCGACCGACTTGCCGCCGAGCAGGTGGTAGCCCTGGGGATGCGAGCCGCGGATGGTCGTTTCGCGCGCCGCCGGCACATAGGTGTCGCGCAGGCCGAGCGGTTCGATGATCCGGCGGCCGATCTCCTCGGCGGCCGGATGCCCGGTCACCCGCTCGATGAGCAGGCCGGCGATCAGGTAGTTGGTGTTGGTGTAGACCGATTTCGCGCCGGGTTCGAAGTTCGGCGGCGCGGTCATCGCCCGGCGGACCAGTTCGGCCATCTCGAAATGCTGCCAGCGCAGCGCCTCGTCGTCCGGGTTCAGCTGCTCGGAATGGTCCTTGACCACGCCGTCCGCGGAGCCGTGCCCGAGGTAGTCCGGCAGGCCGCTGGTGTGCTGCAACAGCTGGCGCACCGAGATCCGATTGCCGTCGTTGCCGCTGCCCTGCACCAGGCCGGGCAGGTAGCGTTCGATCGGCGCGTCCAGCTCGACCTTGCCCTCGGCGACCAGCTGCATGATCACCGTCGCCACGAATGTCTTCGTGTTGCTGCCGATCCGGACGCGACCGTCCTCGGGGAACGGCGCGCGGGTGTCCAGGTTGCCCGCGCCCGCGGTGAAGGTGCGATGGCCACCCTGGCCGTCGATCACCACCTGCACGCCGGGCGTTCCGGTGCGCACCACGTCGTCCATCGCGGTGGCGACCGCAGCCGGTGCCGGCTTCGCCGAATCCTTCGGCGTGGGGTCCGAAGTGTCACCGCCACACGCGGATACGGCGAGTACCGCACCGACCATCGCGGCCGAAAGGACCGCTTTCCCGCAGTTACGGCGAAATGGGTTCATGAGCAGTGATTTCCTCCTGTTCGAGCCGGAAGGCATGGGTGCGTCCCCGACGGTTTCGAGCCTAGGAATCGGCGGCCGTCCGGCCCATGCCACGCGCACCCGAATCCGGGGTAGGGCCTACTGGGGACGGTTGGTGGTGCTAGCACCACCAACCGGCGGTGATTCGCCGAGCGCGGTGGCCGCCGCCCGGAGCGCGTGCAAACATACGGTGACCGGGATCTGTACATCTACAACCGATCTCGACCCATCGAGGGTGGACATCCGGCCTGGTCCGATGTCCGCTCCCGTGCCCTATACCAGCGCCCGATCAGTTAGTTGTCATGAAAACCTCATGAATCCATTGCTTGGATGTCTGAACGACGACGTCGGATCGGCAGTGGCTCATCGGTGACTTCGCGCGGGGCTGGTCGTCGAGACGTCCGACGATTGTCTACGTTCATCGTTGAACGATCGACGGTCAGAGAGAGAGGACCGAATGCTGAAGTTCGCGGTACTCGGCGAGGTGCGTGCGTGGCGCGACGAGCTGGAGCTCGATCTGGGCTCCAAACAGCGCAGAGCCTTGCTGGCGGCCCTGTTGCTGCGCAGCGGACGTTCGGCGACGGTGCCCGAACTGATCGACGGCGTCTGGGGCGAGCATCCGACGCCGAGCGCGATCGGCGCGCTGCGCAACCACATCCTGCACCTGCGCCGGGCGCTGGAGCCGGACCGGCCGACCGGAGCGGCCGCCACGGTGCTGGTCGGGTTCGGCGGCGGCTACGCGCTGCGGCTGGCCCCCGGCGTGGTCGATGTGGAGCAGGTCGAGGACATGCTGCTCGACGTGCAGCCGGAGCGGATCGGCACCGAGCCGGAGCACACGGTCGAGCGGGCCCGCGAACGGCTCGACGCCGCGCTGCGGCTCTGGTCCGGCACGCCGCTGGCCGGGCTGCCCGGCCCCTACGCCGAGCGGCAGCGCACCCAGCTGGTCGAACGGCGAATCGCGTTGCTGGAGCAGCGAATCGAGCTGGACCTGCGCCTGGGCCGCTACCCCGAGGTGATCGCCGAACTGACCCCGCTGTGCGGCGAGCACCCGATGCGTGAGCAGATCCGCGGCCTGCTGATGACCGCGCTGTACCACGCGGGCAGGCAGGCCGAGGCGCTCGCGGTGTACGCCGACACCCGCAAGGTGCTGATCGAACGGCTCGGCATCGAGCCCGGTCAGCAGCTCGCCGAACTGCACCAGCGCATCCTGCGCGCGGATCTTAGGGTGCCCCAGCGCGATACCGACAACGCGGGGGTCAGCGTGCGCCCGCCGCGGCGCACGGTCGGCCGGGTCGCCCAGTTGCCCGCCGACGTCGTCGACTTCACCGGCCGGGCCGACACGGTCCGGCAGATCAGCGAATGGCTCACCCGGGCAGACGGTTTCGCGGTGCCGGTGTGCGTGATCGCCGGCATGGGCGGGATCGGCAAGAGCGCGCTCGCGGTGCACGTCGGGCATCGGGTGCGCGAGCAGTTCCCGGACGGGCAGTTGCACGTCGACATGCGCGGCTTCGCGCAGGCCCGCGGCCCGGCCGGGCAGTCGGGAACCCCGGCCGCGGACACCCTCGGCGATTTCCTGCGCGCCCTGGGCATTCCGGAGGGCGAGATCGCGCCGACGCTGGCCGAGCGCTCGGCCCAGTTCCGCAGCTTCCTCGACGGCAAGCGGATGCTCGTCGTGCTGGACAACGCCCGCGACGTCGATCAGGTCACCCCGCTGATCCCCGGCACGCCCGGCTCCGCGGTGTTGATCACCAGTCGTTCGTCCATGCCCGAATTGCCGTGCGTGGTCGGCATTCTCGGGGTCCGGCTCGATGTGCTGGAGCGGGTGGAGGCGCGCACGCTGCTCGCCGGGATCGCCGGGCTGCGCCGGATCGGCACCGAGTCGGCCGCGGTGGACAGCGTGCTCGACGCGTGCGGCGGGCTGCCGCTCGCCGTCCGGATCATCGGCGCGCGATTGGCGGCCCGGCCCAACTGGAGCGTCGCCAGCCTGGCCGAGCGGCTGGCGGACGAGAAGCAGCGGCTGGGCACGCTGCGCAGCGGCGACCTCGCCGTGGAGGCGGCGTTCCGGCTCAGCTACGACCAGCTCGATTGCGCACAGGCCAGGGCATTCCGGATGCTGGCGGTGCCGGAGGTCGCGGAGATCTCGCTGGACGGCGCGGCCGCGATCCTCGGCTCGGACCGGATCCTGGTCGAGGAACTCTGCGAGTCGCTGGTCGATCTGAACCTGATGGAGACCAGCGCGTCCGGGCGCTACACCTATCACGATCTGCCCCGGCTGTTCGCCCGCGAACTGCACCTCGGCCCGGATGCCGGCGAGCCGGTGTCCGGCGCGCTGGTCCGCCTGCTCGACTTCTATCTCGCCACCATGAAAAACCTGATGGCGGTGTGTAATCCGGGGTCGCGGCTACCGGAACATCTGGGATCAACGGTGGCCGAAGGACTCTCGTTCCGGGACACCATCGCCGCGCAGTACTGGCTCGATGTCGAGCGACCGAACCTGATCTCGCTCTACGAACAGACCGCGCGGGTGGGCGGCGCCGCGCTCGCGCCGGCCGCCGACATCGCCTGGGCCACCGCGGAATTGATCGATGGCGGGCCGCACTGCCAGGAGCTGTCCCGGGCGCTGGACAAGCTGCTCGGCGCGGCCCTGCGGGCGGGTGACCGCCGGGTCGAATGCCGGATCCGGGTGACGCTCGGCGCGATCTACAGCTATTCGCTCGGCACGCTGCGCCAGGGCCGCGATCATCAGCGCATCGCGCTCTCGCTCACCCCCGACTCGGCGGACGACGTGCGGCTGACCGCGTTCGCTGCGCAGCTGCTCGCCTCCTCGACCAGGATGGGCACCGAAACCGCGGCCTCGCTCGGGCACGCCGAACGCGCGATCCGCCTGGCCCGGCGGGTCGAGGATCCGGCGGTCGAATGCGCCAGTCTGGTGCATATGGCCAAAACCCTGTCCGACGCAGGCAAATTCGCCGAGTCCCAGGACCGGGCGACCGAGGCGAAGACGCTGGCCGCGAAGATCGGCAACGCCGCACTGGAGGCGATGGCGACGCACGAGCTGGGCGTGAGCCGCGGCTTCCAGGGCGACCACGCGCAGGCGATCGAGCTGTGCCGCGAGTCGCTGCGACTGGCCCGGCTCAGCGGGGTGGAACTGCGCGAAGGCTGGGCGCTGGCGCGGCTGGCGCACGTGCACATGATGGCCGGGCAGCTGGAACAGGCGGAGCCGATCGCCGAGGCGGCGGTGCGGATGCTCAACCGCGCCATCGGGCCGCTGTCGCGGGCCCGGGTGCTGGTGATGCACGGGCTGATCCTGCAGGCGCTCGGCCGGACCCATCAGGCCTACTGCGTATACCGTTCGGCGGCAGAGGCTTTCGCGCCGATGGAGGACGCGCACTTCACCCACGAACGGCTCGACGGCGAGGTGGAGGCGCCGATCCTCGCGCTGCTCGGGGAACACCTGGACCAGGTGATCGCCGAACGCAATCAGCGGCGCGCCGCCGGATAGCACGCGAAAAGCGGGAAGCCCGAAGGACTTCCCGCTTTCCAGGCCGTACGGCTCAGTGGCCGCCGTTGTCCTTCAGCCGCTGGATCGAGGCGGTGATCTCCGTCTCGGCCTCGGCGCGGCCGACCCACTCCGAGCCCTTGACGTACTTGCCGGGCTCGAGATCCTTATAGCGCTCGAAGAAGTGCTTGATCGCGGCCAGCTCGAACTCGGGCACATCCTTCAGGTCCTGGATGTGGTCCCAGCGCGGGTCGCCGGCCGGCACGCACAGCACCTTGTCGTCGCCGCCTGCCTCGTCGACCATCTTGTACATCGCCACCGGGCGCACCTCGATGAGGCAGCCGGGGAACACCGACTCGGGCAGCAGGACCAGCGCGTCCAGCGGGTCACCGTCCTCGCCGAGGGTGTTCTCGATGTAGCCGTAGTCGGCGGGGTAGACCATGGAGGTGTAGAGGTGCCGGTCGAGCCGGACCCGTCCGGTCTCGTGATCGACCTCGTACTTGTTCCGAGAGCCCTTGGGGATCTCGATGGTGACGTCGAACTCCACGCCATCTCCTTCGGTGCATCTATGAGCATGAGCAGTCACGACTGCCGACTCGCCAGGTTGTTCGGGGGAACGGTTGCGCAACGAGGATAGTGTGGTCGGCGGGGACATGGGTGCGGCAGGCGGCTGCTGCGGAAATCAGTCGAGGAGAGCTGCGGGCTGTGGTTGGTAAGAACATCGGTGGCTTGGCTGCCCGGCGGCGCCGCAACATCTGGATCGGACTCGGCGTGACGCTCGCCGTCGTCCTCGCGGCGGGTGGCGGCGTACTGCTCACGGTGAAGCCGTGGACCGACGAATTCCGGCACGGCGGGCTGACCACGGCCGCGCCGCCGGCGCCGGTCCGGCCGTTCCCACAGGTCGTTCCGGCGCCCTCGAACGCGCCCGCGCCGAGCCCGGCCGGCATCGCCGCCGCGCTCGCGCCGGTCATCGGCAATCCCGATCTGGGCTCGTTCTCCGGGCAGGTCACCGACGCCGACAGCGCGACGGTGCTGTGGAGCGGCGATCCGACCCGGCCGATGATCCCGTCCTCGACCGCGAAGATCCTGACCACGGCCGCCGCGCTGCTCACGCTGCCGGACAACCACCGGCTGATCACCAAGGTGGTCGCCGGGGCCGCGCCGAACGAGCTGGTGCTGGTCGGCGGCGGCGATCCGACGCTGACCGCGGAGCCGGAGGGCAAGGGCTACTACCCGAATGCCGCGCGGGTGTCGGATCTGGTGACCCAGATCAAGAACTCCGGCCGCAGCATCGACACGATCGTGGTCGACACCTCCGCCTACCCCGGGCCGAGCATGGCCAAGGGCTGGGATCCGGTCGACATCCACGACGGCTCGATCGCGCCGATGGAGTCGGTGATGATCGACGGCGGCCGGTTGCAGCCGCTGGTCGAGTACTCGCCGCGCACCCCGACGCCCGCGCTCGACGCCGGGCGCAGGCTGGCCACCGAGCTCGGTCTCGATCCGGCCCGCGTGCGGATCGGCAATGCGGCGCCTGGCGCGGCCGAAGTGGCGAGCGTGGAATCCGCGCCGCTGCGCGACCGCCTGCGCGACATGATGGTCTACTCCGACAACATTCTCGCCGAGGCGGTCGGGCGGGAGATCTCCGTGGCGAACGGCGGCGAGGCCTCGTTCGCCGGCGCGGTCGACGCGGTCCGCACCGCGCTCGGCAAGGCCGGTTTCGACCTGGCCGGGCTGGACATGCAGGACAACAGCGGCCTGTCGGTGGACGACCGCATCCCGGCCAAACTGCTGGACCGGGTGGTCGCGACCGCGGCCAAGCCGAACGCGTCGACCGCGGTGCAACCGGCCGGCACCAAGGCCAGGCCCGAGAACGACCGCCTCGCATCGACTTTGGCGCCACTGCTCGACGACCTGCCGATCGCGGGCGCGACCGGGTCGCTGACCAGCCGCTATGTCGAACGCAATCGGCAGGGCGCGGGGTTCGTCCGGGCCAAGACCGGAACTCTGTCGGTGTCCAGCGCGTTGGTCGGGTATGTGCTCGACGCCGATGGGCGGGTGCTGACCTTCGCGTTGATGTCGAACGATCGACCGCCGGAGGTGAGCAGACCGGCATTGGATGCGATCGCAGGCACGCTACGCAACTGTGGATGCTCGTGACGGGTGGTTGACAATGCACGGAGAAAGTTCCGACCCAGCTGATACCGGCTCGGGTTCAGTCGTGCCCGCCGGCAACGGGGTGGTCGAGCAGTCCAAGAGCCGATCGGGGTTCTCCGGTGCCGTCGACTGGAAACTGGCCGCGAAGACCGGCGCGGCCCTGGTGCCGTCCGGGCCGCGGACCTCGCGTTTCTCCGCCGAGCAGGTGGTCGCCGAATTGGCGGAGGCGTCCGTGCGCGCGGAGGGACCGGTCCGCGAGGTGAGCATGCTGCTCGACGACCAGCCGGTGCCCGCCGCCCGGATCGTCGACCGGCCCGGCTGGATCGCCGCGGCCGCCGACTCGATGGGCCAGCTGACCGGCACCGGCGCCGACACCGGTGATCGTGGTCTGCTGCAAGGCAAACCGGCCGGCGTGCAGGCGGGCGCGATGCTCGCCTTCCTGTCCACCGCGATCCTCGGCCAGTACGACCCGTTCACCGGGCCGGACGGCACGCTGCTGCTGGTCGCGCCGAACATCATGGCGGTCGAACGCGCACTCGGCGTCTCGCCGAGCGACTTCCGGCTCTGGGTCTGCCTGCACGAGGTGACCCACCGGGTGCAGTTCTCCTCCGCGCCCTGGCTGGCCGACTACATGCGGTCCAATGTCGAGGTGCTCGGCGAGGTCGGCGACGAGCCGCTCAACGAGATGCTGTCCCGGTTGCTCGACGAGGTGCGCGATCGCCGCCGCGGCAGCCGTCCCGACGATCCGGCCGCGCGCGGCGTGGTCGGTCTGCTGCGGGCCACCCAGGCGCCGCCGCAGCGCGAGGCGCTGGACCGGTTGCTGATGCTCGGCACGCTGCTGGAAGGGCACGCCGATCATGTGATGGACGCGGTCGGCCCGGCGGTGGTGCCCTCGGTCGAGCAGATCCGGTCCGCGTTCGACCAGCGGCGCAAGCGCCCGACGAACCCGTTGCAGCGGATCATGCGGGCGCTGCTCGGTGTCGATGCGAAGGTCGCGCAGTACGTCCGCGGCAAAGCGTTCGTGGACGACGTCGTCGGCCGGGTCGGCATGGAACGGTTCAACACTATCTGGACGAACGCCGAAACCCTGCCCCGCACAGACGAAATCGAACGCCCGGAACTCTGGGTCACCCGAGTCCTCGGCTGACTCCCCGCCCCCGCTCGAGGGCCCACGACTCGGTCGGCCGCGCACGAATTGGCCGGCCGCGCACGGATTGGCGTGCCGCGCACGGATCGGCGGGCGATTTCGTGCGCGCCTGCACAATCTGTGCGCACCGGACGGCGAGTTGGGTTGGCCGGTGGGTGCACCGCATTGGCATGGATTGCGCGGCTGCGCACGGGTTGGTGGGCTGCGCATGGGTTGGTGGGCTGCGCACGGGTTGGTGGGCTGCGCATGGATTGGTTTGCGATTCTGTGCGCACCGGTACAACCTGTGCGCGCCGGGGTGCGAGTTGCGTCGCTTGGGCGTCGGTAGGCTCCGGTTATGGTTTCGCGTTGGCGGGTGGGTGCGCCGCGGCGGTTGCCGGAGACGGCGGCGGTGCTGGAGGTGCGGCGCGCTGTGCGGGACTGGGTTGCCGGCCATGTGCCGAGCGGGGATGCCGGGACTGCCGTCGCGGTCGGGCTGTCCGGCGGAGCGGATTCATTGGCACTTACTGCCGCGGCTGTTGTCGAGGTGGGCGCGGTCGACGCGTTGGTCGTCGACCATCAATTGCAGGCGGGCTCCGATGTGGTCGCCGCCGATGCCGCAGCGGCCGCGCTGGCGCTCGGCTGCCGCTCCGCCCGGGTGATCCCGGTCGAGGTCGACGGCGACGGCGGGCTTGAGGCGGCGGCGCGCAGGGCTCGATACACGGCCTTGGACGAAGCGCGAGACGGGCTGCCGGTCCTGCTCGGGCACACCCTCGACGATCAGGCGGAAACCGTATTACTCGGATTGGCCCGCGGGTCCGGCGGACGGTCCATTCACGGGATGACCGAATGGGCCGAGCCATGGGGCCGCCCGCTGCTCGGGGTGCGCCGGGCGGTGACCCGGCAGCTGTGCGCGGACGTGGATGTGCCGCCGTACGAGGACCCGCACAACACATCACCCGAGTTCACCAGGGTTCGGCTGCGCACCGAGGTGCTGCCGTTGCTGGAGGACGTGCTCGGCGGCGGGGTCGCCGGCGCGCTCGCGCGAACCGCCGGGCAACTGCGCGAGGACGGTGCGGTGCTCGACGCACTCGCGGGTGAGCTGCTGCACACCGCGAGTGATGGCGCGACCCTCTCGATCGAGACGCTCGCCACTGCGCCGGCCGCGCTGCGCCGCCGGGCGATCCGGGCCTGGCTGCTCGCCGGCGGGGCGAAAGCGCTGACCGGCAAGCATTTACACGCGGTCGACGAGCTGATCACCGACTGGCGCGGGCAGGGCGGCGTCGCGGTCGGCGGCGGCCGGGCGGGGAGCAGGTTGGTCGCGGCGCGCGAACATGGCAGGCTGACACTGCGGCGTGAGCGTCAGGCCCGGAGACGGTAGCGAAGCGTGACCACGCAGGGCCAGGGAACGCCGCCAGTGTTACTGCGTCTGCGCAGCGGTCGATGACACATAATGGATCGGCCGTCCGGGAGCGAAAACCAGAAGGGAACAGCTGACGTGTACGGGGACGACATCGCGTCTGTTCTGATCACCCAGGAAGAGATCGCCGCCAAGACGAAGGAGCTCGCCGAGCTCATCGCCAAGCGCTATCCCGCCGACGCCCCCGAGGGCGACCTGCTGCTGGTCGGAGTGCTCAAGGGTGCGATCTTCTTCATGACCGACCTGGCCAAGGCGTTGTCGATCCCGACCCAGATGGAGTTCATGGCCGTCTCGTCGTACGGGTCGTCCACCTCGTCCTCCGGCGTGGTCCGCATCATGAAAGACCTGGACAAGGACATTGCCGGGCGCAATGTGCTGATCGTCGAGGACATCATCGACTCGGGGCTGACCCTGTCCTGGCTCAAGCGCAACCTGTCCACGCGCAACCCCGCCTCGCTCGAGGTGGTCACGCTGCTGCGTAAGCCGGACGCGCTGCGCACCCACGTCGACGTCGCGCACGTGGGCTTCGACATCCCGAACGAGTTCGTCGTCGGCTACGGCCTCGACTACGCCGAGCGCTACCGCGACCTGCCCTACATCGGCACGCTGGACCCGAAGGTCTACTCCTAGCGGTCCGGCAGGATCCCGAAAATCGTTGCGGGGGAGCCGGAACCGCTGCGATAGAGCGGGCTGCCGACCAGGATCCAGGCGCCGGTCGCGGGGATCGCGGCCAGATTGGCCAGGCACTCCAGGCTGATCCGGTGCTCGCCGTAGAGCAGCCTGGAGACCGCGTAGGTCTGGTCGGTGCCCAGGTCGGGGCCGAAGGTGTCGATGCCGAGCGCGCCGCGATGGCCGAGCCGGCCGGTGCGCAGCAGCCACTCGATCGTCTCCACCGCGAATCCCGGTTGGTGGTCGGCGGATTCGGCCGTGCCGATGAATTCCGGTGTGCCCCATTTGGCGTCCCAGCCGGTCCAGGCGATCACCGCCGCGCCGTTCGGGATTCGGCCGTGCCTGCCCTCCCACTGCTTCAGATCGGCGACGGTGATCGCGTAGTCCCGGTCGCGGGCGCACTGATCGCGCAGGTCGACCTTCACCGCGGGCAGCAGCAGATCGTCCAGGTCGAGCTCGTCGGCGGCCAGGCCGTCGGAATGGAAGTGGATCGGTGCGCCCCAATGGGTTCCAGTGTGCTCGCCCTGCTGGATATAGCGCAGGTAGTAGCCGTCGTTGGCGACCGTCGCGACGATGTCGGTGCGGAACTCCGGATCGTCCGGGTACAGCGGCGTGGTCGCCGGATCGTGCACGTGCGACAGGCTCACCAGCCGCCCGAGCGGGCGCGGCGAGGTCATCGCTTCCGCTGCGGGATGGCCCGCGCGAGCGCCAGCAGGTCGGCCTCTAGCCAGCGGAACAACCGGTAGGTAACCACAAATGCCAGGATGCCACCCACGCTGAGCAAGCGCACCGGAACGATCACCAACTCCAGATCGCCGGCATCGACGAAGGTCGCCCCCGCCACCCCGAGCAGCGGCACCGAGGCCGCGACGCCGAGGTAGAAGTTGCCGCGCCGGGCCAGGTTTCGCAGCTGGCGCTCGTCGCCGGGCCCGATTCCGCCGCGCACCAGCAACTGTGGATACACCGACCGGACGGCGTAGACCATGATCGGGAAGAACGGATAGGCCAGCGCGATGGCGGCGCAAACCACCTGTGCCGCAAAGAAATGCAGGAACGTCTTCGGCGGCAGGTCGACGCCGGTGAAAGCCAGTCCGAGCGGCCAGATCACGCCCGCGGCGAGCCAGAAACCGAAGGGCACCAACACCGCCCAGTCGCCCATCAGCAGGGTGTCGCGGCGGGCCTTCGCCAGCGTGCGCGCGGAATACTCGCGGCCGCGGGCCAGGCGGAAGCCGATGGTCAGCGGCCGGCGGGTGAGGAAGATCAGCAGTATCGCCGCGACCGGGAAGGCGATCAGATTGTTGACCAGTCCGACCGTGGCGAACTTGGCCTGATCGTCGGCCGACATCCGATCGATGATCAGGGACTGGTTCAGCTGGATGTTGTACCAGCTCGCGAGCACGTTCGGCACACCGATGCAGAGGGCCGCGAACGGGATCAGCCAGCCGCGGGCCCGGTGGGCCAGGCTGGTCGGCGGCGGATCGGCCAGGTTGCGGGCGCGGGCATCGAGGCAGAGGTCGAGTTGCCCGGCCAGCTCGGCGCCGTTGCGCCAGCGGCGTTTCGGGTCGGCGTGCAGGCAGTCGAGGAGCACTCGGCGCAGGGCGGCCGGGGTGTCGGCTGGTAGCTGGGCGAGCGCGGTTTCGGTGACTCCGGCGCGGCGGACGTCGAGCATGCGCGCGTGCGTCTCGGCCGGGGTATCGCCTGTCTGCCGGGTGTCCTCGAACGGGCTTGCGCCCGTGAGCATTTCCCACAGCAACACGCCCAGCGAGTAGATGTCGCTGCGGGTGCCCGGCGCGGGCAGGGCCGGATCGAGCAGCCGGGCCAGTTGCTCCGGTGATCGGTAAGGCAGTGAATCATCCTCGTGCTGAGCCGGATTCACCGCGGCCGGGCGCGGGCCCGACTCGCTCAACGCGAAATCGGCCAGCTTCGGAATGCCTTCCGCGGTGAACAGCACGTTCGCGGGCTTGAGGTCGTGATGCAGAACCCCGTGGTGCTCCGCGTAATCCAGCGCGTCGGCCAGCCGCCTGCCCACCCAGGCCACCGTTTCCGGCCAGCTGAGCGTGGCGATCTCGGACCGCACGCTCGAATCCGACGGCCGGATCTCGCCTTTCGCCTCCATCGCGGCATCGATGGCGCGCAACAGCAGTGCGCCGCCGTCGGATTCGGGGCCGGTGCGCCGCTGGGCGAGGACGCCGATCGCGGTGCCGCCGGGCAGGTACTGCATGTAGACCAGGCGCGGCGCGGCAGCACCGAGGAGCGAGCGGCCGGGATCGGCAGTCGCGTTGCTGTCGCGGGGCACGCGTGCGCCGGGCAGCGCCTGTGTTCGCGTGGGGCGCGGGAAATCGGTGCTGCGGGCACGCGGACTGGCGACCGTCGCAGCGCCGGTCTGGTCCAGGGGAGCGCTGTTGACGGCGGTGTCATCGGTGTCCAGCGGACTGGCAACGGTGGCGTCATCGGGGGAGTCGACACGCGCGGTGTCGGCTGGAGCGAGGTTGCGTGGCGCGGTGATGGCGGGGGCATCGTCGCGGCCGGGGCCTGCGATCGTGGCTTCGTCCGGGACCGTCCGCTCCAAGCTGTGGAAACCGGGCGGCCGGGCGCGGACGGTTCGTTGTGGCCGGTCGCCGGTGTCGCGGACGGAATCGTCTGTCTCCCAGTCGAACGCGTCGTCGGCATCGAAATCCTGAACCGGGCCGGTGCTGAGCAGTCGCTGATCGAAGACGCGGACGATGTGCGCGTGATCGAGCTGCGCCATCGTGTGCGGCGCGGTCGCCCGCCCCGCCGAAAGCCGCACCGCGACAAGCCGTTGCATGGAGCGCTGCCTGGCCAGGAAGACGCGGCCGAGCATCCCGGTGCCGAGATCGGTGATCAGGTCGAAGTCGTCGATCTGCCGTCCGGGAGCCAGATCGGCCAGTGCGGCAATGGCTTCGGTCGATTCCGCCGTGCCGAAGTCGGCGGTGCTGTCGTCGATGCCGAACGCGGCGAGCCGTTCGCGCACCTCGCCGGCGAGGTCGGGGTACTCGGCGACGAACTCGTCGATGGCCAGCGGGGCATGCCGGCGGCGGGCCAGGAACTCTTCGCAGAGCAGGTCGGCCAGTTCGGGACTGTGCTCGACCTCCGGAAATTCCTTGCGGTACTCGGCGATCCGCTTGCCCAGCTCGGCGGCCATGGCCCAGCGCTCGCGCAGATCGATGCGCAGCAGATCGGCCAGCACCGCGAGCCGCACCTGGGCGCCGTCGGGCACGTAATCCGCCAGGCGCGGCGGCGCGAACGAGTCGGCCCGCAGGCAGCGTTGCCACTCGGCGGCGAACCGCGCGACGGCATCGGCGCGCGGGGAGCTCACGTGCGGGTCTCCACGGCAGGCTCGGCCACGTCGAGTTCGGACACCGCCGCAACGGTATTCGGTCCGGCCGACTCCGGCGCGACGACGCGCTCCAGTGCGCGCAGATCCGCCTCCAGCGCACGGAACAGCAGGTAGGAGCCGACGAACGCGAGGATGCCGCCCGCGCACAGCACCCGGACCGCGAAGATCACCAGCGGAATGTCCGGCGGCGGCAGGAAGGTCACGCCCGCCACCGCGAGCAGCGGCACCGACGCCGCGACCGCGAGATATCCGTTGCACCGGCGGTCCAGCCCGCGCAACCAGACGGCGTCCGCCGGGCTGATGTCGCCGTGCCGGAGGAACAGCGGATAGATGCAGCGCACCATGTAGAACGTCAGCAGGAAGAACGGATACGCCACCGCGATCGCCCCGCACACCACCAGGGACGCGAGGAAGTGCACGATCGCCCGCGCGGGCAGGTCGCCGGTCACCAGTTGCAGGGTGAGCGGGAAGGTGATGCCGGACAGCACCCACAGCGAAAACGCCACGGCGACAGCGCGATCCCCGAGCAGCAGGGCGTCGCGCCGGGCATGGCGCAGCGTCTCCGGGTCGTATCGTCGTCCCTTGCGTAGCCCGCGCGGGACCGTCAGCAGCGACCGCGACATGTACACCACGATCGCGATGCCCGCGGGGAAGAACACCGCGTTCACCACGCCGGTGATCACCACGAAGCTGTGCTGGGCGTCCTCGTTCAGCCTGCTGATGATCAGGTGCTGGTTGTGCTGGATGTTGTACAGCGAGGCAAGCACATTCGGCAGCCCGACCGACAGCAGCGTGACCAGCACCAGCCACGGCCGCAGGCGCAGCCGCCAACTGGTCGGCGCGGGATCGACGAGTTCGCGGGCGCGCGGATCCAGGCACAGCTCCAGCTGCCGGGCCAGCACCGACCCGTTTGCCCAGCGGTTCGTCCGCTCCGGCGACAGGCAGCTCAGCAACACTCGCCGCAGCGCCGCCGGGCAGTCGGGCGGAACCCGTTCCAGCGCAGCGGCATCCACGCCGGAGCTGCGCCGCTCCAGCATGGCCTCCAGGGTCGTGTCGTCGCCGTGGTCGTCGGCGCCTGCGGTGCTGTCGTCGAACGGTTTCGCCCCGGTGAGCAGTTCCCACAGCACCACCCCGAGCGAATAGATGTCCGCGCGGGTGTCCAGATCGGCGGCGCTGCGGCCGAATCCGGGATGACAGGCCTCCAGCTGCTCCGGCGACATATACGCCAGCGAGCCGCCGAAGTAGGACACCGGACTGGTGCCCTCGACGTTGCGGCTGAAGCTGATGTTGAAGTCGGCCAGCTTCGGCACCGCCTCGGCGGTCAGCAGCACGTTGGCCGGTTTCACGTCGCGGTGCAGCACGCCGTGCGCCGAGGCGTAGTCCAGCGCCTCGGCCAGCCTGCGGCCCAGCCACGCCACGGTTTCCGGCCAGCTGAGCGCGGCGATCTCGGCGCGCACGCTGGAATCGGTCGGCCGGATCTCGCCCTTCTCCTCCATCGCCGCGTCGACGGCGTCGAGCAGCAGCTGGCCGCTGCGTTCGGCGGGCGGGGTGGCGCGTACCCAGCGCAGCACGCCGAGCAGCGTGCCGCCGGGCAGGAACTGCATGTAGAGCAGCCGCAGCCGGCGTGCGGCCCCGGTGCCCTCGTCGAGCACCCGCTGGTCGAAGACCCGCACGATGTAGTCGTGATCGAGCTGGGCCAGGGTCTGCGGCTCGGTGCCGTGGTCGGTGGAGATCTTGACCGCGACCAGCCGTTGCAGCGAGCGCTGCCGGGCCAGGAACACGCGCGCGAACGCGCCGCTGCCCAGCCCGGTGAGTAGATCGAAATCATCGATCCGCTGGCCGATTTCGATGCGATCGAGCGCGTCGAGGCGGCCCGGTCCGGTGCCGATCGTAGTGGGAATGGCTGTCGCCGTTCCCGTCAGATCAGTTGTGGTCGCTCGGGTCACTTCTGAACCACGAGTCGACTCGGTGGTTCGGTTCAATTCGTTATCCACGAAGGCGGCTCTGGTGCGCGCGAGCGCGGTCAGCGTGGAATCCTCGAGCGCCGCCCGGCGGGTGCTCTGATCGACATCGTCGGCGTTCAGCAGCGCGCGCAGTTCGCTCGCCTGGTGTGGATATTCGCGCAGACATTCGCGCGGATCGACGCGTTCGCCGCTGTGCCTGCGGATGACGAACTCCTCGTACACCAGCCCGGCGGGGATACTTCCGGGCTGAAGTTCGGGAAACTCGGCGCAGTATTCGGTGAGCCGTTTCCGGGTGTCCGGACCCGGGTTCGCGCCGAGCACGGTCCGGCGCAGCCAGCGATGCCGCAGGTCGACGCGGATCAGCTCGAGCAGCGCCGCGGTGCGCAGGGTATGCGCGTCGGGCAGGAACTCGGCGATCTCGGGCGGGCCCGCGGATTCGTAGGCGGCGTCTTCCCAGGCGGCGGAGAAGGCTGCGACAACACTGAATTCGGCCCGTGTCGGGAGCTGGCCAAAACCAGCACCCGGGTCGAAACCAGTGGTGGATTCGGAACTTCTATCGGAGTCGGCACTCATTCTCGGACCTAGTGGCTTCGGCGGACACCGAAGAATCCGCACTGGTCGGTCTGTGGATGTCGCGGAGAAATTCCGCCACACCCGACGCCATCGTCCCCCGAGCAGTATTCGGAATGATAACTTGCGGCTTGAGAGCGATCACCCGAATTCGACAACGATGCGACGGGGGACGACCAGCACATGCAGATCAAAGCCACAGCGGTGGCGGACGCGGAGATAGTCGGCGCGCCACCTGTTCGATCGAACACCGAAGCGAGTGCGCCCGCTCAAGATAGTCCGCTGGGCGCGAACGACCAAATCCCCGCCGACCCGGCCGACAAGGAGCCCGCGCGCGGGCCGGCCGCGACCATCGCGGCGGGCGTGCGCGAGGGTTCGCTGACCGCGACGGAGGTGGTCGAGACGACCATGGCCCGGATCGTGGCCGAACACCGGAACACCAATGCCTTCAGCGTCATTCGCACCGAGAAGGCCAGAGCCGAGGCGGCCGCGCTGGAGCAGCGCGCCGATCTCGACGTGCTGCCGCTGGCCGGGGTGCCGATCGCGATCAAGCACAACATCGCGGTGGCGGGCGAGACCATGCGGTCGGGCTCGGCGGCCACCGACGCGCGTCCGGTCGCCGACGATCACGCGGTGGTGCGCAGGCTGCGCGCCGCGGGCGCGGTGGTCGTCGGCCTCACCACGGTGCCGGAACTCGGTTTGTGGGGAACCACCGATACCCCGGAGCGGATCACCGGCAATCCGTGGAATGTCGCGCGCAGCGCGGGCGGCTCGTCCGGCGGCGCGGCCGCCGCGGTCGCCGCCGGGCTGGTGCCGATCGCGCACGGCAACGACGGGCTCGGTTCGATCCGGGTGCCCGCGGCCTGCTGCGGGGTGTACGGCATCAAGCCGGGCCGCTACACGGTGCCCGCGGAGATCGGCGTCGACTCGTGGTCGGGCATGTTCGAAAATGGTGTGCTCGCAACGACAGTCGGCGACGCGGCGCTCGCGCTATCGGTGCTGGCCGCCCGGCCGGACCTAGCCGAGGTGGAGCCGCCCGGCCGACTACGCATCGGCCTAGCCGTGGCTTCGCCGCTCCGCTGCTTCCCGGTCGACCGGCACTGGACCAATGCCGCGCGCACCGCGGCCTCGGTCGCCGCCGCGGCGGGTCATCTGGTCGAGCCGACCACCTTGCCCTACGGCGACGCGATGTTGTCGATCTGCTTGCGCTGGTTGGCCGTTGGCGCCCGCGACGCCGCCGCGCTACCGCACCCCGACCGCCTGCAACCGCGCACCCGCCGCCACCTCGCGCTCGGCCGCCTGGTGCAGCGACTACGCCTGGTGCGACCGGCCCAGATCGACCGGGTCGAGGCGCGCCTGCTCGAATACTTCGAACGCTACGACGTGGTGATCACCCCCACGCTCGCCTGCCCGCCGCCCAAGGCGCGGGCCTGGCATCACCGTGGCTGGTTGGCGAATGTGCTTGCCACCGCCCGGTTTTCCCCGTTCACCCCGCTGTGGAACCTGGTCGGCTGGCCCGCCGCGTCCATCCCGATGGGCATGCATCCCGATGTCGGGACGCCGGTCGCGGCGCAGCTCGCCGGTCCGCCGGGCAGCGAATCCAGCCTGCTGCGGTTGTCCGCGCAACTGGAGTCGCTGCACCCGTGGCGGCGCACGATCAACTGATCAGGCGCTGACGGCGGGTTGCGGCTGCTGGACCGAGAACCCGCCGTCGACCGCGCGGCCGGCGAATTCGAGGATGGTCGGGCGCTGGTCGTCGGCCCGCCACGCGACGGCCAGTTCGCACGGCGCGAGGCCGGCCACCGGTCGCGCGGTGAGACCGGGCCAGCGGTACATCGGCACGTTGTTCTCGGCGAGCAGGCAGACACCCAGGCCGAGGCTGACCGCCTCCAGCTTGTCCTCGGGGGTCGCCGCCTCGGCGCCGATCTTCGGCTGCCGTCCGTTGCGCGCGTCGTTGCCGAGCCAGAAGTCGCGCACCGCACCGGCTTCGGTGGGCAGCGCGATGAACGGCTCGTCGAGCAGATCGGCGAACTCGATGATCTCCCGATCGGCCAGCGGATGGTTCTCCGGCAGCAGCACCCAGCGCGGCTCGGTGCGCAGCACCTGCCAGCGGTAACGGTTCGGGTCGGGCAGCGGCAGCCACACCAGCGACAGATCCGCCTGCCGTCCGGACAGGCCGCTGGACGGATCGGTCCACGAGGCCGCGTGCAGCGCGAGCCGATGACCGCTCGCGCTTTCCAGGTCGTTCAACAACCCACGGCCGAGCGCGGATTGGATGCCGACGCGCAGCACCTCGCCCGCCTCCTGCAGGGAGACGTTGGTGACCTCCCAGAGCTCCAGGATCTTGCGTGCGCCCTCGAGCAGTTCCTTGCCCGCCACGGTCAAGGCCACGCTGCGCTGGTTGCGGTCGAACAGGACCACGTCGAGCTGGCGTTCCAGCTGACGGATCTGACGAGACAGGGTGGGTTGAGCGATGTGCAGCCGCTGAGCGGCGTTGGTGAAGTGCAGTTCCTCAGCGACGGCGACGAAATACCGCAGGTCGCGCAAATGCGGGTCCATAGCCCCTTGCTATCAGAATCAGTCCTGAATTTCCAGCCTTATCAGGCCAGAAAGTTCGGATACGGGTACCAAAACGTTCTACAGGTTTGTTAGGGACAGCATATTGCTTGTGATGGTAGGACGCACCATCGACTCCGCGAATCTTTGGCATGCGACCGCCGATCGGGCTGGTCGAATGTAGTTGGGCGCGTGACCAGCAACGATGTTCGCCGGCGAGCTGTTAGCTGAGCTGGAATCGGCCGTCTCCGCGATTGCCGAGCGGCCGCTGGACACCCCCTTATGGCCGACGGGCGGTCATTTGCCCCCTCTATAGTGATTTTCGTCACAATTGGGTTTGTATTGCCGGTCAAATCGCTTCCCGGACACTCGCCGGACACGCAAAAAGGCGCTGCGGCCGGGATGAATCCCCGACCGCAGCGCCCGCCGCGCGATACCGATCTAGACGCTGCGCGCCCGATCCTCATACGCCTTGCGCTTGGCCACATCGACGTCGTCGAGGAACGCGTGGCCCGCGCCGAGCGCCCGGGCGATGCCGTCCCCGACCACGTCCGGCAGCAGCCCGACCACCTGCGAGATGATCCCCGCGACCGCGGTCACCCGGACCTTCGACTTCGGCGCGACGATCAACCCGACGATCGCGTCCGCGATCTCCTCCGGCTCGGCCGGGCGCAGCAGCTTCGGCGCGGTGACGCCGGCGCCGAGCTCGGTGTTGGTCAGCGTGGGCAGCACCGAGGAGAACCGCACGCCGGAATCGCGGTACTCCTCGCGCAGCGTGTCGGTGAAGCCGAGCACCGCGTGCTTGCTCGCGTTGTAGGTAGCCAGGCCGGGGATGTGCGTCTCGCCGGCCAGCGAGGCGATGTTGATGACGTGCCCGCGCTTGCGCGGCAGCATCCGGGCCAAACCCAGTTTGGAGCCGAGAATTACACCGTAGACATTGATGTCGAGGATGCGCCGGGTGATCTGGTCCGGCTCGTCGACCAGCTTGCCGGTCGGCATGATGCCCGCGTTGTTGACCAGCACGTCGATCGGGCCGACCGAGCGCTCGACCTCGTCGAGGAAGCTCTCGAACGAGGCCGGATCGGTGACGTCGAGCTTGCCGTAGAGCTCGAAGCCGCGGGCGGTACCGGACTCCTTGACGGTGGCTTCGTCGATGTCGCCGATGGCGATCTTGGCGCCCAGCGCCTGCAAGGCGGTGGCGGTAGCCAGGCCGATGCCGCGGGCGCCGCCGGTGATGACGACGACCTTGCCGCGAATCTTCGAAGTGTCCGTCACTTGTTGTCTCCCTTGAGTTTCAGCACGGCGGGCAGGTCGATGCGGCGCAGGCCGCGGGCGCCGGCGGCACGCATAGCGCCGAGGGCGAAGAGCAGCTTCGGCATCGAGTACGGGTACCAGAACAGCTCCTTGTCCTGGGTCGGCAGCATCGGCGCGGTGATCGCCTGCTGGCGGCAGTACTTGCGGACGCCGTTCGCGCCGCCCCAGCGCGCGCCGACGCCGGACTGGCCCCAGCCGCCCATCGGCAGCGCGAAGTTGAACAGGTTGCTGAAGACGTCGTTGATGTTCACCGCGCCCGCGTTCAGCTGCCGGGCGATCCGCTCGCCGCGGTCCTTGTCGCCGGTCCACACCGACGCGGACAGGCCGTAGATCGAATCATTGGCCAGCCGAACGGCTTCCGCCTCGTCGGCCACCTTCAGCACCGGCAGCGTCGGCCCGAAGGTCTCCTCGGTGATGCAGGACATGGTGTGATCGACGTCGACCAGCACGGTCGGCTCGAACGCGGTGCCGAACCCGGCCCGCTTGCCGCCGGTGAGCACCTTCGCGCCAGCCGCGACGGCCTCGTCGACGTGGCGCTGCACGATGTTCGTCTGGTTCTCGTTGGCCAGCGCGCCGACATCGTGCTTGGACTCGCGGCCGTCGATGCCCTGACGCAACGCCTTGACGTTCGCGGTCAGCTTGGCCACGAACTCGTCGTAGACCGGCGCCTCGACGTAGACCCGCTCCACCGAGATACACACCTGGCCGGAGTTGAACATGCCGCCGAACGCGATGCCGTGCGCGGCCCGGTCCAGGTCGGCGTCGGCCAGCACGATGGCCGGATCCTTGCCGCCGAGTTCCAGGCTGTACGGGACCATCCGCTCGGCGCAGGCCACGGCGATCTTGCGGCCGGTCGCGGTCGAGCCGGTGAACTGGATGTAGTCGGTGTGCTCGACCACCGCACCGCCGGTCGCGCCCGCGCCGGTGACCACGGCGAAGACCGGCGGGGCGCCGATCTCGGCCCAGCCCCTGGCCATTTCGAGCGCGGACAGCGGGGTCACCTCGGACGGCTTCAGCAGCACCGCGGCGCCCGCGGCCAGCGCGGGGATCACGTCCAGTGCGGGCATGGCCAGCGGGAAGTTCCACGGGGTGATCACGCCGACGACCGGGTACGGCTTGTACACCGTGGTCAGCTTCTTCACCCGGGCCAGCGGGCTGTGCGGGGACGGGTGGTCGTCGGCGAGGAACTTCGCGGCGCGGCGGGCGTAGTAGCCGACCAGGTCGGTCGCGAAGGCCGGATCGATCAGCGAGTCGACGCGCGGCTTGCCGGTCTCGGACTGCACCACGTCGGCCAGGGTGTCGGTGTTGTCGATCAGCCAGTCCTGGAACTTCAGCAGCCATTCCTTGCGGCCGTCCGGGCCGATGGCCTCCCACTCCGGCTGGAACAGCCGCAGCTCGCGGACCTTGGCGGCGACCTCGTCCGCGCTGGTGACGGGCACCGTCCCGACCAGCGCGCCGGTGCCGGGATTGCGCACCTCGAGGGTGGCGGGGGCGTCGGCCACCGGCTGCGCGGCCTGCTGCGCCGGTGCCTTCTTCGCGGCCGTCTTCCGGGCCGGTGCCTTCTTCGCCGCCGCGGGCGCTGGGTCGGTATTGGTCACGCTGTTCTCCCACTGACGTTGTGCTGTGAACCGCAATGGCTGATTGTGAAACAGACCACTGAACTATGATCGTGACACAATGGTTGGTGAGTTTCTTGGCTCTATTTGTCAATGGATACGCTCATATTTGTGCTCGGAGAACAATTCGGAGGAGTCGTGACCGCCGCATCACCGGAACGCATCGGGCCCAACAGTGAAGTGGTCCGCGACTGGCTGGCGGAGTACGTCTACGAGACGATGCGCACCGAGCAGCTCGAGCAGATCGTGGACCGGCTCGACAGCGCGATCATCGCCCGCGTCCCGGAGCTCGCCGACCGGGACATGCGCCGCGACCTGGCCGCCAGCACCCGCGCGCACGCCAGGGTGATGCTGAGCGGAATCACCAGCGACACTTTCGAATACGCGCTACCCGAAGAGGCGCACACCTTCGCACGAACCATCGCCCGGCGCGGCTTCGAACTGCGCATGCTGCTGCGGACCTATCACGTCGGCATGGAAGCCGTGCTCGACTACATGACCGACACCATCGATCAGCGCCCCGCGCCGCAGGAGATCGAGCGGGCGGTGATGCTGCGGCTGTTCGAGCGGGCGACCAAGTGGGTCAGCCTGTCGGTCGAATTGCTCACCGACACCTATATGGAAGAGCGCGAGCGGGTCCTGCGGGCCGCGTTGAACCGGCGCACCGAGACCGTTCGCGCGCTGCTGGCCGGGGACGAGCTCGACCTGGACCAGGCCTCGGCGCGGCTCGGTTACCGGCTCGGGCAGCGGCACATCGCCTTCGTGCTGTGGACCGACGAGCGCGAATCCGGCAGCGGGGACGACGAAATCGCCGGCCTGCTGGAGCGCGTCGCGACCAGGGTGGCGGCCGAACTCGGCACCGCCAGGGTGCTCACCGTCGCGTCCGGTTCGAGCGGCATGTGGGCCTGGGCCGGACTGGACGACCTGCCGAGCGCCGACGCGGCCCGGATCGAGCAGGAGCCCGGCGCGCTGGAGCGGGTCGCCGCCGGGCTGGTCGAATCACCGGTCCGCATCGCCTTCGGCGTACCCGCCGGGCAGGTCGCCGGATTCCGGCAGAGTCATCGCGAGGCGGTCGCCGCCCGGCAGGTGGCCGAGCGTGGCCCGGCCACGACGGCGCGGGTCATCGGTTATCGCGAGGTGGAGATCGCCTACCTGGCCGGCGCGGACGACGCGGCCATGCGCGGCCTGATCGGCCGGGAATTGCGCACGCTGTCCGGCTCGGACCCGAACGCGGCGCGCTTGCGCGCGACATTGCACGCCTATCTGAAAAGCCATCGCAGCCCGGAGGCCACGGCCAAACTGCTTGGGGTGCACAAGAACACGGTGCGATACCGGATCCAGCGAATCGAGGAACTGCTCGGTCATCCGATCGAGCAGCGCAGCTTGCCGCTGGAGGTCGCGCTGGCCTGCGTCGCCGCCTACGGGGTGGACGCGCTGCCCTGAACCGGCGCGCGAGCGATCAGTCGGACGCCGCGGTGACCGGGCGATCGGGTAGATCCGCGAGTAGCTGGGTGGTGGCCGCGGCGATGGCCGCGACGGCCTTGTCGACGGCGACCTTGGTCGTGGAGCTCAGGCCGGACACACCACCGACCGTGCGCACGTACTGCAGTGCGGCAGCATAGATTTCCTGCTCGGTCGGGGCAGGCTCCAGGCCGCGAAGGAGGGTGATGTTACTACTCATGCGAGCACAGTAGCTCTCCAGCACGGTATGCGGCAGGGCAAGAAAATCTCCGAACTCCGCCGCGCTTGCGGGGACACGCAGAATTCGTCGCATTACACAGGCTCTTCCAAGATCCATGGTGAACAATCGGGGTCATGCCTGCCCGCGGTGTACCCACGTTGACAACCTTCCCGTACGAGGAACTGGATCAGCGCGAAGAGGACCACTGGTCCGGCGCGGCGGTCGCCGACGACGAACTGCGCGCCCTCGCGCTCGGCGCCTTCTACTCCGCCCGCTGGGACGCCTTCCACGACGCGCTGCTGCTCGGCCCGGAGCGCGAGCATCCGCTCGGCGACCGCCGCGAGCTCGCCATCGACACGCTCACCGGCGCCTGGGGCATCACCGACGCGACCGAGGCGCAGGCCTCGATGGAACAGCTGCTCGACGGCATGCACGCGCCGTTGTACGCGCTGGTCCATCCGCTGGTGATGGCCTCGATCAACGCCAGCGAGCGGGACCGCTTCGGCGAGCGCGCCGACCGGCACCGCGCGTTCCTGCGGCAGGTCGGATCGTTCCGCGGCATGGACAACCCGGAGGCGCTGGTCCGCGACTACGACATCTGGTCGCAGGCGATCAAGATCGGCTTCACCGATCATCTGGCCCGGCCGTTGCCCAGCGATATCCACGCGTGGGATCTGGCCCGGGTGGTCGCGGTCGCGCGGATGGCCTTCACCGCCGGATATCTCGACGCCGACCTGGCCTGGGACTATCTGGCCCGCGCGCTGCCCATCGCGCAGGCCAAGTACCGCAACTGGCGCCAGTTCGGCGACGCCTACCTGACCGGCTGGACCTACTGGCAGGCATGCGAGGACCTGGCCGAACTGAAGAACGGCGGCGTCGACCGCCGGATGGAACTGCTGCGGCTGTGGATGCGGCCGACCAGCCCGTGGCGGCGGATCAGCCTGACGGTGCCGCCGGTGGTGCAGGCCTGAAGCTCCCTGCTGGACGGCGGCTAGCTGTCTGCTGAGCTAGCCGCCGTCCGGCAGGGAACGCAGGATGCCGCGGCCGTAGCGCTGGAACTGCGCGTCGTCGACCATGCCGAGCGAGTGCCGCTCGACCAGCAGTTCCCATTCCGAATACAGCTGGGCCACACCGGGATCAGCCGGGCCCGCGCCGCCGTCGGCGGAATCGCGGCGCACCGCGAAGTTCACCGCCAGGGTGACCCGTTCGGTGTCGGCGCGATCGTTGCCGGTGAAGTGCAGGGTGATGTTGCCGTCGTGCACGTCCATGCCGGTCTCGCTGCGGGGCGCGCCGATCTCGCCCGCCATCGTCGGCGTGCCGTCGGTGTTGCGGGCCCACAGCACGGCCGGGATGGGCAGTTCGTGCGCGTAGCGGGCGCCGGTGCCGATCGAGATGAACAGCAGCCGCCCGGTGGTCGCGGCGAGCAGGCCGGGACCGGTGCCCGCGGGCGGACGCGCGACGGCGATCGCGGTTTCCAGCACGTATTCGTCGGGCGTGACGTATCTGTGCAGCGCGGCGATGGCCGGCTTCGCCTCGCGGTGCGGCGCCATCCGGCGCACGGCGCGGTCCACGTCGGCCCGGGTCGGGCCGGACTTGCCCCAGGTCGGGGCGGGCGGGTTCAGGTCGGGGGCGGCCACGTCGATGCGCTGGGTGGCCAGGATCTGGCCGTTGATCCGGTCGACGATCTCGGTCGCGGCCGGCACGTCGTGCTCGGCGATCAGCACGGGCAGCGGGGTGCGGTCGGCGGGCACGCCGGTCAGCACGGGAGTGGGGTATCTCAGATATATCTCGATGACAACCGCGTCGTCGGCGCGTCGATTCAACCGGACCTTCAACAGATCCGAGATCGGGACGTCGAGCACCCGCTCGCCATCGGAGCCAGGACGCAAGACGATCAACCGCCCGCGGCCGTGACGCACTATCGCTGTGGGTGTCCGTAGCTCAACTATGTCCATACCCCCTGCGCTCTGTTGGGTTTACGGTGCTCGCGGGGCCTTTATCTGTTTACGCAAGCTACCGTCTCCGTGCCCGTCGCTCGCACTGCGGTGTTGTGTCGTCGCTCACGATAGGCCGAACATGCCATGATTGTGACCACTTGGAGTAACCCGGACCGGGGTCTTCGGGAACCACCGAGGTCCCTTGGCCGTTTACCCCTTTAACTGCACCTGCAGCCGAACTGCGCGATGTATCGACTAGACCGTACGCGGTAACGTGGCATGTCCGCATCCGAACCCTCCCGGAGCCGGACGCGCCCGACGCATCGCTAGCACGAACCGGAGACACCGGAAAGGACTGGCCGGACCGGCCGACGCTCTATGAACCGCAAGACTGTGTTTCGCACCCTGGCCATAGTCTCGGGCATCTTGCTCGTGATCTATGCGTTCAGCTATTTCGGCAACGACACGCGCGGCTGGAAGAGCGTCGATACGTCCGTCGCATTGAGCCAGCTGAACGACAAGAGCAACGTCAAGAATGTTCAGATCGATGATCGTGAACAGCAACTGCGCATCGAGCTGAAAAACGGCAACGATGCGACCGGTGGCCAGAGCAAGATCATCGCCAAATACCCCGGCGGCAGCGCGAGTTCCGGACAGGTCTTCGACGCTGTGAAGAATTCCGGCGCGACCTATAACACCGTGGTCAAGCAGGACAGCTGGCTCACCCAGATCCTGCTGTTCGTGCTGCCGATGATCATCCTGCTCGGCCTGTTCGTCTTCGTCATGGCCCGCATGCAGGGCGGTGGTCGCGGCGGCATGATGGGCTTCGGCAAGTCGAAGGCCAAACAGCTGTCCAAGGACATGCCGAAGACCACGTTCAGCGATGTGGCCGGCGCCGACGAGGCGGTCGAAGAGCTCTACGAGATCAAGGACTTCCTCCAGAACCCGGTGCGCTACCAGGCCCTCGGCGCCAAGATCCCGAAGGGCGTGCTGCTCTATGGCCCGCCCGGAACCGGTAAGACGCTGCTCGCGCGCGCCGTGGCCGGCGAGGCGGGTGTGCCGTTCTTCACCATCTCCGGCTCGGACTTCGTCGAGATGTTCGTCGGTGTCGGCGCGTCGCGCGTCCGCGACCTGTTCGAACAGGCCAAGCAGAACAGCCCCTGCATCATCTTCGTCGACGAGATCGACGCGGTCGGCCGCCAGCGCGGCGCCGGCCTCGGCGGTGGCCACGACGAACGTGAGCAGACGCTGAACCAGCTGCTGGTCGAGATGGACGGCTTCGGCGATCGCACCGGCGTCATCCTGATCGCGGCGACCAACCGCCCCGACATCCTCGACCCCGCGCTGCTGCGTCCCGGCCGGTTCGACCGGCAGATCCCGGTCGGCAACCCCGACCTGGCCGGCCGTCGCGCCATCCTGCGGGTGCACTCGCAGGGCAAGCCGATCTCGCCCGACGCCGACCTCGACGGCCTGGCCAAGCGGACCGTCGGCATGTCCGGCGCCGACCTGGCCAACGTGATCAACGAGGCCGCGCTGCTCACCGCCAGGGAGAACGGCGCCGTCATCACCGGCGACTCGCTCGAGGAGTCGGTGGACCGCGTGGTCGGCGGCCCGCGCCGCAAGAGCCGGATCATCAGCGAGCACGAGAAGAAGATCACCGCCTACCACGAGGGCGGCCACACCCTGGCCGCCTGGGCGATGCCGGACATCGAGCCCGTCTACAAGGTCACCATCCTGGCCCGCGGCCGCACCGGCGGCCACGCCATGACGGTGCCCGAGGACGACAAGGGCCTGATGACCCGCTCGGAGATGATCGCCCGCCTGGTGATGGCGATGGGCGGCCGCGCGGCCGAGGAACTGGTGTTCCACGAGCCGACCACCGGCGCGTCCTCCGATATCGACCAGGCCACCAAGATCGCTCGCGCGATGGTGACCGAGTACGGCATGAGCTCGCGCCTCGGCGCGGTGCGCTACGGCCAGGAGGCCGGGGATCCGTTCCTCGGCCGCTCGATGGGACAGGCCTCGGATTACTCGCACGAGGTCGCCGGCGCCATCGACGAGGAGGTGCGCAACCTGATCGAGGCCGCACACACCGAGGCGTGGGCCATCCTCAACGAGTACCGCGACGTGCTCGACGTGCTGGCGACGGCGCTGCTGGAGAAGGAGACCTTGCACCGCAAGGAGCTCGAGACCCTGCTCGCGTCGGTGCAGAAGCGGCCGCGGATCACCGCGTTCAACGATTTCGGTGATCGCGTGCCGTCGAACAAGCCGCCGGTGAAGACCCCGGGCGAGCTGGCGCTGGAGCGCGGCGAGCCGTGGCCGCCGCCGGAGCAGATCCCGGCGCCGCTGCCCGCCGGCGTTGCCCGGGAGAACCAGCCCGCCAACGGCTACCCCGACACCGGCGCCTACGACGCGCCGCCGCAGTACGGCTACCCGGCGCAGCCCGCGACCGGCTACCCGGCGCCGCAGGGCCCCGCGCAGGGCGGTTACCCGCAGCGCGGCGGCACGCACGGCTCGCGGCCGGACTACGGCGCTCCGGCCGGCTGGTCGGCCCCCGGCTGGCCGCCGCGGGACGAGCAGCAGCAGCCGGGTCAGCCGAGTGGCTGGACTGAGCCGCAGCCGAACCAGGGTTACCAGCCGGCCTGGGGTCCGCAGGGCGCCCAGCCGGAGGGTGGTTACGACCGCGGCAACTACGGCGAGCATCCCGGATACGAAGAGCCGGGTCGCCCGAATCCGAACGGTGAGGGCGACAACGGCGAGTGGGACCGGCCGAACAACGGCCGGCACTGAGCTAGTCGGGCTGGGGGCTCGCGTGACCTGCGTGGTCACGCGAGCCTCCGCCTCCGGGCCGCTTGCTCGCACCGTGCGCAGTGACGATTAGGCTCGACCATCGGGGTGCCGAGTGATTGCCGGGACCCGAGATTTTTGGAGGTGTCCTCGATTGTCGGCCAACAATCACATCGGCGGCCACGCGCTCGCCGATTCGGACGGTGTTGACGAGAACGGTTCCGGCAACGGCGTGAGCAAAAAAGAACTCGTCGCGCTGGAGACCGGTCAGCCGTTCGACCAAGCCAGGGCCGAAGCCGCGGTGCGCGAATTGCTGCTCGCGGTCGGCGAGGATCCGGACCGCCCCGGGCTGCTCGACACGCCCGCCCGCGTCGCCCGCGCCTACCGTGAGATGTTCGCCGGGCTCTACGTCGAGCCGGACGCGGTGCTGAACACCACGTTCGACGAGGGGCATCAGGAATTGGTGCTGGTCCGCGACATCCCGATGTACTCCACCTGTGAACATCACCTGGTGTCGTTCCACGGTGTCGCGCACGTCGGCTACATCCCGGGCAAGCACGGCCGGGTCACCGGGCTGTCCAAGCTGGCCCGCGTCGTCGATCTCTACGCCAAGCGCCCGCAGGTGCAGGAGCGGCTGACCAGTCAGATCGCCGACGCGGTGATGCGCAAGCTGGACCCGCGCGGCGCCATCGTGGTGATCGAGGCCGAGCACCTGTGCATGGCCATGCGCGGCATCCGCAAGCCGGGCGCGAGCACCACCACCTCGGCGGTGCGCGGCCTGTTGCAATCGAGCCCGTCGTCGCGCTCCGAGGCGCTCGATCTCATTCTTCGGAAGTGAACGAGGATCACATGACCGCAGGTGGGAGCAGCTTCGCGCGTGGCGGTCGCTCCTGTGTGGTGATGGGCGTCGTCAACGTCACCAGTGATTCGTTCTCCGACGGCGGTCGCTACCTCGACCCCGAACTCGCCGTCGCGCACGGCATCGAGCTGTATGCCGACGGCGCCGACATCGTCGACATCGGCGGCGAATCGACCAGGCCGGGCGCGGTGCGCATCGACCCCGAAACCGAAGCCGCGCGGGTGGTTCCGGTGATCCGCGGCCTGGTCGCGGCGGGCGTGCCGACCAGCGTCGACACCATGCGGGCGAGCGTGGCCGAGGCCGCGCTCGCGGCCGGCGTCTCGGTGGTGAACGACGTGTCCGGCGGCCGCGCCGACCCGGACATGGTGAAAGTCGTTGCCGCCGCCGATGTCCCGTGGATCCTCATGCACTGGCGCGCGGGCGCCGACTACCGGCACACCGGCCCGGCCGACCACTACGACGACGTGGTCGCCGAGGTGCTCGCCGAGCTGACCACCCAGGTCGACCTGGCCGTGGCCGCCGGCGTCGACCCGTCCCGCCTGATTCTCGACCCCGGCCTCGGCTTCGCCAAGAACGCCGAACACAACTGGGATCTGCTCGGCGCGCTGCCCGAGCTGATCGGCCAGGGACTGCCGATCCTGATCGGCGCCTCCCGCAAACGCTTCCTCGGCGCGTTGCTCGCCGACGACTCCGGCCCGCGCCCGCCCGACGGCCGGGAAACCGCCACCGCGACCGTCTCGGCGCTGGTCGCCATGCACGGCGCGTGGGGCGTGCGGGTGCACGACGTGCGCGCCTCGCTGGACGCCATCACCGTGACCGACGCCTGGCAGGCCGCCGCCCGGCACCGCGCCGGCCTGCCGATCCCGTCGCAAGGAGCGCACCGATGAACCCGACCCCCGTCACCGCCGATCAGTCCGCGGCGCAGGCGAATTCGGCGGTCCAGCGCGGCGCCGACCGCATCGAGCTGCGCGGGCTGCGTGCCTACGGCCATCACGGCGTGTTCGATCACGAACGCCGCGACGGCCAGGAATTCGTCGTCGATCTCACCGTGTGGCTGGACTTCTCCGCAGCGGCGGCCGCCGACGACATCCTCGCCACCGCGCATTACGGCGAACTCGCCGAGAACGCCGTGCGCATCATCCAGGGTCCACCGCGCAACCTCATCGAGACCGTGGCCTCGGAGATCGCCGACGACGTGATGGCCGATCCGCGCATCACCTCGGTCGAGGTGGTCGTGCACAAGCCGTCCGCGCCGATCCCGCACACCTTCGCGGACGTCCGGGTGGTCACCTCGCGGCACCGCAGGGAGCCGCTATGACCCGCGCCGTGCTGTCGATCGGTTCCAACCTGGGGGACCGGCTGGCGCATCTGCGCAGCGTGGTGGACGGATTCGGCGACCGGGTCGTCGCCGTGTCGCCGGTGTACTCGACCCCGCCGTGGGGTGGTGTCGAACAAGACGACTACCTCAATGCCGTTGTCCTGGTGGATGATCCGGAGCTCGGCTGTACCGACTGGCTGCGCCGCGGCCAGCGGCTCGAACAGGCCGCCGACCGGGTCCGCGAAGTCCGCTGGGGCGCACGGACACTCGACGTCGACGTGATCTGGTGTGCGCAGCGGATGCACGGCGAGCTGGTGCCGATCAGCAGCGCCGACCCGGAACTGACGTTGCCGCATCCGCAGGCGCATCGGCGCGCGTTCGTGCTGATTCCCTGGCTGGACGTGGAACCGGACGCGGTGCTCGAGCTCGACGGCCGGGCGCAGGCGATCACCGACCTGCTCGACGAACTGCCCGCCGCCGAACGCCTCGGCGTGCAACGCACCGAGCTGACCCTGTCGCCGGCCGCCGAAGGTTCGGCGTCGTGCAGCTGAAACCCACGCGCATCCTGGACCTCGCCGCGAACGTGGTGATCGCCGCCATCGTCGCGTGGGTCGCGACCCGGATGGCGTACAACAATTTTCCGCCGATCTCCACCTACGCGGGGGCGTCGCTGTATCCGGTGGCCGCGCTCGAGGCGGTGCTCGGGTTCGTCATCCGGGCCAGGGTTAGCGACAACCAGCTGGGCAACGGCAGGCATCAGCTGCACCCGATCACCGCGGCCCGCGCGGTCGCGCTGGCGAAGGCGTCGCTGCAGGTCGGTTCGATCGCCGCAGGCGTGTGGCTCGGTTTCCTCTGCTGGGTCTTCCCGCAGCGCGGCACGCTCGGCGCGGCCGCGGCGGACAGTCCGGGCGCGATCGTCGGGATGCTGGCTGGGGTGGCTTTGGTTGCTGCGGCCCTGTGGCTCGAGTATTGCTGCCGGGCTCCCGAGGACCCGACTGACGATCCGGCAACCACATAGCAAATATCGCCTTCGGAATTGCCGCACCGAGTTGTGGGCGCACGGAGTCGATCAAGCTACCCTGGCTTGCATGGTTTCACCCTCCCGTACCAGCACTTCCCGTCGACGGCGGGACGACGCGGGAAAATTGTTCATCGGCGTATTGATTCTGCTCGGACTGGTTGCCAGCGTTTTCCTGGTCTTCAGCAACAGCTTGCAGTTCGTCCGGATCGGTTTGGTAGCGGCCCTGTGGGCGGCGGTCATCGGCGCATTAGCTGCGACTAGGTATCGCAAGGAAGCGACGATCGACAAGGCCAAGGTTCGCGATCTGCAGACCGTGTACGAGTTGCAGCTCGAGCGGGAGGTCACCGCCCGGCGCGAATTCGAGCTCGGCATCGAGGCGCGGGTGCGTGAGGAAGTCGGCGCCGACGCCACCGAACTGGCCGCGTTGCGCGCCGAACTGACCGTGCTCCGGACGAGCCTGCAGCGCCTGTTCGACGGCGACCTGCCGATGGATCGGCCCGCCCTGCGCGCCGACGCGACCCGGATTCAAGAGCTGACCAGCGCGGTCGGCGATCCGGCGAACAATAGCTCCGCGAATGCCGGACCGTGGTCCGTGCCGTCGAACCAGCAACCGCGCAGCAGTGTGACCCCGGTGTTCGTGCCCGACCATCCGGAGCCGCCGCTCTTCGCCAGCCCCTTCGACGACCCGGTCACCGCCGAGACCTCCGCGGTCTCGCTGGACGACGACGAGACCGACGCCGAGGTCACCGACATCGACCTGACCGACGTGCGCGACGGCGATCCGGAGCGGTCCGGTTCCGGCTGGGCCGACGCCTTCACCGAGGGCCCGGTCATCCAGCCGACGCCCCCCGCGCCCCGGCCGGCCCCCAAGCCGACCTACCAGTCGACCCGCCCCTCGGCCTGGCCGACGACGGAGGGCCCCACGGTCGGCACGGCCAGCTCGCGCCGGCGCCGCCGGGCCGAGGCCGACGCGGATTCGGATACGCCCGAACGCCGGCTCTCGGTCGCCGAGATCATGGCCAACCTGCAATCGGAGGAGAAGAGTCGCGACCGACGCTGACTGTGGTCCGGCGCAGGAGCGGGTGAATGAGACGGCGCAGGAGCGGGTGAATGAGACACTGCGTCGTAAATCACTGCCCAGGGCCGTGGCACTGGCAAACATCGGGCCGATATTCTCGATGCCGTACGTCCGGTACCCGCACGGCGGGACTGGAACGAAATCGAGAGGACACCGTTGACCTCGAGCAGCGTGAATTCTGACGACGACGCGGCTTCCGGCTACCCCGTTTCGAACGACCCCCAATCGGTGGTGGGCGGCGATCTGGCGCCCGCCCGGTTGACCGTCGGCATCGTCTCGGCGGGCCGCGTCGGCTCCGCCCTGGGCGCGGCGCTCGAACGCGTCGGCCACGTGGTGTTCGGCGTCTCCGCGATCTCCGACGCCTCGGTCCGGCGCGCGCAGACCCGGCTGCCCGACTCCGAGATCCTGCCGGTCGAGGACGTGGCCGCCCGCAGTGAGCTGCTGCTACTCGCCGTGCCCGACACCGAGCTGGCCGGTCTGGCCCGCGGCCTGGCCGGCGCGAAGGTGGTCCGGCCGGGCACGATCGTCGCGCACACCTCCGGCGCCAACGGGGTCGGCGTGCTCGCCCCGCTGGCCGAGATCGGCGCCATGCCGCTGGCCATTCATCCGGCGATGACCTTCACCGGCCACGACGAAGACCTCACCCGGCTGGGCAACGCGTGCTTCGGCATCACCGCCGCCGACGAGATCGGTTACGCCATCGCGCAGGCGCTGGTGATCGAGATGGGCGGCGAGCCGGTCCGGGTGCTCGAGCAGAACCGCGCGCTCTATCACGCGGCGCTCGCGCACGGCAGCAATCATCTGGTCACACTGATCGTGGATGCTGTTGCCGCACTTCGGGTCGCGCTGGAGGGGCCCGGCCTGCTCGGGCAGCAGATCGTCGACGACCAGCCGAACGGACTGGCCGAGCGACTGCTCGCCCCGCTCGCCTCCGCGGCGCTGGACAACGCCCTGCGCCGCGGGCAATCCGCGCTGACCGGTCCGGTCGCCCGCGGCGACGCGAACGCCGTCGCCGCGCACCTGACCGCACTGGAATCCGTCGATCCCCGCCTGGCCGAGGGCTATCGCGCGCTGTCGCTGCGCACCGCCGAACGCGCAGGCACCAATCCCGCCGTCATCGAGCTGCTGAAAGGGCGCTGATGTTCGATCCGAAATTACGTGCCGCCTACCAGCCCGGTGAGCTGACCGTGCACCACGATCCCGCCGTGATCACCCAGGTGTCGAATGCCTTGCGCAGCGTCGGCCGCACCGTCGCGCTGGTACCGACCATGGGTGCGCTGCACGAGGGTCACCTGGAGATCGTCCGGCTGGCCAAGCGCAACAACCAGGTCGTGATCGTCTCGATCTTCGTGAATCCGTTGCAGTTCGCCGCGAACGAAGACCTGGACAAATACCCGCGCACCCTGGACTCCGACGTGGAGCTGCTGCGCGCGGAGGGCGTCGGGCTGGTGTTCGCGCCGAGCGTCGCCGATATGTACCCGGACGGCCCGCGCACCACCGTGCAGCCGGGCCCGATCGGCGCCGAGCTCGAAGGGGCAAGCCGGCCAACGCATTTCGCCGGCATGCTGACCGTGGTCGCCAAACTGCTGCAGATCGCCCGCCCGACCGAGGTGTACTTCGGCGAGAAGGATTACCAGCAGCTCACGCTGATCCGGCAGCTGGTCCGGGACCTGAACTTCGACGTGAAGATCAAGCCGGTGGCCACCGTGCGCGAGCACGACGGCCTGGCCATGTCCTCGCGGAACCGGTTTCTCGATGCGGCACAGCGGGAATCGGCGCTCGGCCTGTCCGCGGCGCTGGCCGCGGGCAAGCACGCGGGTGGCCTCGGACCAGAGGCGGTGGTCGAGGCGGCCCGCCAGGTGCTGGCCGCCGTGCCCGGCGTCGATGTCGACTACCTCGAATTGCGTTCCACCAACCTCGGTCCCGCGCCGGAGACCGGCAACGCCCGGCTGCTGGTCGCCGCCAGGGTCGGCCCCACCCGGCTGATCGACAATGTCGCCGTCACCCTCGGCGCGCCGATCGACGGCCACCCCAACGCCTCCGTCCAGCGGACCTCCCAGCCCGTATAGGCGACGAACCAACGAAAGGGCGACGCAATGCTGCGCACCATGATGAAGTCGAAGATCCACCGCGCCACCGTGACCCACGCCGACCTGCACTACGTCGGCTCGGTGACGGTGGACCAGGATCTCCTGGACGCCGCCGATCTGCTGGAGGGCGAGCAGGTCTGCATCGTCGACATCGACAACGGCGCGCGCCTGGAGACCTATGTCATCGCGGGCGCCCGCGGCTCCGGCGTGATCGGCATCAACGGCGCCGCCGCGCATCTGGTCCACCCCGGCGATCTGGTCATTCTGATCGCCTACGGCCAGCTGAACGAGCAGGAAATCGCGGAATACGATCCGAAGGTCGTTTTCGTCGACGAGCGCAATCGTCCGGTCGAACTCGGCTCCGATCCGGCGCACGCGCCGGAAGGCTCCGGGCTCACCTCGCCGCGCTCACTCTCGCTCGCCTGACATGCTGCTGACCATCGATGTCCGCAATACGAATATCGTGCTCGGCCTTTCCTCGGGTACCGGCGCGCATTCGAAACTGGTGCGGCACTGGCGAATTCACACCAATCCGCTGCTGACCGCGGACGAATTCGCGATGCAGGTGCGCGGCCTGGTCGGCCCGCAACTCGACCAGGTGGTCGGAGTTTCCGGGCTGGCCACGGTGCCGCCGGTGCTGCGTGAACTGCGCACGATGCTGAGCCAATATTGGGGCCACGTGCCGCACGTGCTGGTGGAACCCGGCGTGCGCACCGGAATTCCGCTGCTGGTGGATAACCCGAAAGAGGTCGGCGCGGACCGGATCGTGAACTGCCTGGCCGCCTATCAGCACTACAATTCGCCGGCCATCGTGATCGATTTCGGCACCGCGGTCTGTGTCGACCTGGTCTCGGCCAAGGGTGAGTTCCTCGGCGGAATCATCGCGCCCGGCGTGGAGATCGCCACCGAAGCCCTGGTGGAGCGCAGTGCGCTGCGCCGGGTCGAGCTGGCGCGGCCGCGTTCGGTACTGGGGAAGAACAGTATGGAAGCCATGCAGTCCGGCGCGGTTTTCGGTTTCGCCGGGATGGTGGACGGGCTGATCGATCGGATTCGCGACGAGTTCGAGGCATTTTCCGGCAATGATGTCGCGGTGGTTGCGACCGGCCCGACCGCGGCGCTGATCGTGCCGGAATCGGAGACCATCGACGATCACGACCCGTACCTCACGCTGACCGGTTTGCGTCTCGTATACGAGCGAAACCAGCGTCGCAAGGGCACTGTCTGATTCTCGCCATGTCGGATTTGTCGCACCCATCGGCGCTTGCCTCCCCAGTGCCGGATGCTGATACACTCACCGCTGTGTATTTCCGCGTGCGCACCCAGGAGTGTTGTCGAGGCTGACCAAGCCTCGACCGATCGAGGCTGACTACCGCCCTCGACCGTTCGCGACCTCCTGGAGATTCGCTCATGCGTTCTTCCGTTCTTTCCCTTTCCGCAGCCCGGGACGCTTATTCAGCTATCCCGCCGCTCGAACGCGCCGTGGCCTCCGCATTGCCGACTCGCCTGCGTCCTGCCGATTTATTGCGGCTGACCGACGAAGGCGCCGAGGACGTACTGGCCGGGCGGTATGACCATCTGCTGCCCGCCAATGGAATGTGGCCCGCCGATGAACGGTGGGCGGCCCGGCTGCTCACCGACGACGAAGTAGATGTCTGGCTGATCAGCTGGACGCCGGGAAAATCCACCGAACTGCACGACCACGCCGGCTCGCTCGGCGCGTTGACCGTGCTCAGCGGGGCCCTTTCGGAATTCCGCTGGAACGGCACCGAACTACGCCGCCGCGTCCTCGACGCGGGCGATCAAGCGTCCTTTCCGATCGGCTGGGTGCACGATGTAATGCGGGCCCCGGCGCAGTCCGTGGCCGACAGCGCCACCGAGTCGATCGACCCCGCACTGCTCGAACCGACGCTCAGCGTGCACGCCTATTCACCGCCGCTCACCGCCATGTCCTATTACGAGGTCACCGGCCACGGAACCCTGCGGCGCACCCGAACCGTTCTCACCGACCAGCCCGAAGGTGATATGTAATGACCCGTTTGACCATCGATCAGATGCTCGACAACGCGCGGGCCCAGCTGAACCGCATCTATGCCTTCGAATTGCCGCAGGCGCTCGCCCGAGGCGCGATTCTGGTGGACATCCGCCCGCAGGCGCAGCGGGTGCGTGAGGGCGCGTTGCCCGGCGCCCTGGTGATCGAGCGGAATGTGCTGGAATGGCGGCTCGATCCGACCAGTTCGGCGCGCTTGGCCCTGGCCACCGATCACGATGTGGAATGGATCGTCGCCTGCTCCGAGGGCTATACCTCCAGCCTCGCCGCGGCGGCGCTGCAGCAACTCGGGCTGCACCGGGCGACCGATCTGATCGGCGGCTTCCACGCGTTGAAGGCGGCCGGTCTGCTGCACATCGGAATCCGGGCGCCGCACTTCGCCCGCGAGGTCGACTCGCTCGCCTCGCTGTAATTACCCTACATCACTTCCATCTCGAAAGATCCGGGCGCACAAGCGGTTTCGCGTCCGGATCGATGCATGCCCGCTATTTCCGCGGATAGTGGACCGCGCAAATCCGGCGAACAACACCGGGCCGGGCCGAGACCGATTCGTTACTCCGGGAAGTAGGCCGGGCGGGCCGCAAAACGATTTCCGGTGCACGCTAGGGTTGTTGGATGTGAGCACCAGCGACACTTCCTCGTCCAGCGATCCCGCATCCGATTCGCGGCCTGCCGTGGCGCCCGACGCCGACGATGCCCCGGAGCAGATACGGATTCGCAAGGAGAAGCGGGAGCGGTTGCTGGCCGACGGCGGTGACGCCTATCCCGTCGTCGTGCCGCGCACGCATACCCTCGCCGAAATTCGCGCCGCATATCCGGATCTGGCCGCCGACACCCAGACCGGGTTGCAGGCGGGTGTCGCTGGTCGCGTCATATTCATGCGTAATACCGGCAAGTTGTGTTTCGCGACGCTGCAGGAGGGTGACGGCACCAAGCTGCAGGCGATGATCAGCCTGAACGGTGTCGGCGCCGACGCGCTCGCGGCCTGGAAGTCCGATGTCGACCTCGGCGACTTCGTTTTCGTGCACGGCGAGGTGATCTCCTCGCGCACCGGTGAATTGAGCGTCATGGCCGATTCCTGGTTCATGGCGGCCAAGTCGCTGCGGCCGCTGCCGGTGGCGCACAAGGAGATGAACGAGGAGTCCCGGGTCCGGCAGCGCTATGTCGATCTGATCGTGCGCCCGGAGGCCAGGGAAATGGCCAGGACGCGCATCGCGGTGGTGCGTGCCATGCGCAATGCGCTGGAACGGCGCGGCTTCCTCGAGGTGGAGACGCCGATGCTGCAGACGCTGCACGGCGGCGCCGCGGCCCGGCCGTTCGTCACCCATTCCAATGCCCTGGATATCGATCTCTACCTGCGAATCGCGCCGGAGCTGTTCCTGAAGCGCTGCGTGGTCGGCGGGCTGGAGCAGGTCTTCGAGATCAACCGGAACTTCCGCAACGAAGGCTCGGACTCCACGCATTCTCCCGAGTTCGCGATGCTGGAAACGTACGAGGCGTACGGCACCTACGACGACTCCGCCCGGATGACCCGGGAATTGGTCCAGGAAGTCGCCCAGGAGGTGTTCGGCACCCAGGTGGTCACCCTGGCCGACGGCACGGAATACGACCTGCGCGGGGAGTGGTCGACGGTCGAGATGTACCCGTCGCTCTCCGACGCCCTCGGCGTCTCCGTGACACCGGAAACTTCCGTCGAGGAATTGCGTGCGCTCGCCGATCGGGTCGGTCTGGAAATTCCCGACGGCAAGGGCTATGGCCACGGCAAACTCGTCGAGGAACTGTGGGAACACCAGTACGGCGACAAGCTGTACGCACCGACTTTCGTGCGTGACTTCCCGGTGGAGACCTCACCGCTCACCCGGCAGCATCGGACCAAGGCCGGGGTCACCGAGAAGTGGGATCTCTATGTCCGTGGCTTCGAGTTGGCTACTGGCTATTCGGAGTTGGTGGATCCGGTGATCCAGCGTGAGCGCTTCGTGGATCAGGCTCGACTGGCCGCGCAAGGCGACGACGAAGCGATGGCGCTGGACGAGGACTTCCTTGCCGCGATGGAGCACGGCATGCCGCCGACCACCGGTACAGGTATGGGAATCGATCGTCTGTTGATGGCGTTGACGGGTCTCGGAATCCGGGAAACAATACTGTTCCCAATTGTGCGACCGGTCACTCGCTGACCAGCTGATTGCAAAATCTCGGCCTCGTCTTGGAAAATTTGGAATTCGAGGTATTCTTGCCTCGGGTAATCGGCCTAGTATGCGGGTCGCACGATTTCGAGAGGACGTTCATCTCATGGCAAAGAAGGTCACCGTTAGCCTGATCGACGATGTCGATGGGGAGTCCATCGCGGACGAGACCATCGAGTTTGCGATCGACGGTGTTTCATACGAGATCGACCTGTCGTCGGCGAATGCCGCGAAGCTGCGTGACGGGCTGGAGGAGTGGGTTTCGAGCGCGCGTCGGGTCAGTGGCCGTCGCCGGGTCAAGGCCGCCGCGACCGCGACGGGCGCCCCGAAGAGCCGGGTCTCCATCGACCGCGAACAAAGTGCAGCAATTCGCGAGTGGGCTCGTCGTAATGGACACAAGGTGTCCGCGCGGGGACGTATCTCCGCCGACATCACCGACGCGTACAACAAGGCCGCGAAGGGTTAGTTTCATATTTTTCAGCCGCCGTCCCAGCGAATCGTGCGACGCCGGGGCGGCGGTTTTCTCTTTGTCCGGCGGCTCATAGGCTGCTGATATAACCGCGCGGCGGGATGACACGCTGCTCGAAGTGGCGCGCGGATCGATCTTGCTCGTGGTTCCAGGACGCGGCACCATGGAAACGTGCGACGGTCACTGGCGGTATGGAGAGACGGGGTATCAGCGCAGTGACTGGATTCGTCGGATCATTTTTGCGATTCCAAGATGACACGGGTCGTCAGCAGGAACTCATGCTCAGCGCCGATCGCGAGCGCGTGACCATCGGGCGCTCGCCGCAGGCCGATCTCGCGCTGCCCTGGGACGCCGAGGTGTCGAGGCTGCACGCCGCGATCGAATATCTCGGCGCGCAGTGGACCATCGTGGACGACGGCCTTTCGCGCAACGGCACTTTCGTCAACGGCGACCGGCTGGTCGGCCGGCGCAGGCTGATGGCCGGCGACGTCATCCGGGTCGGCACCTCGCGGGTGTCCTTCCACGATTTCGGCGGCGTCGCCGACGACATCACCCGGGTGTCCAGCGGAACGGTGCCGCCGAGTTTCCGCTCGCTCACCGAAACTCAGCGTTCGGTGCTGATCGCGCTGTGCCGCCCGTACAAGAACGGCGCGGCCTTCGCGACGCCCGCCTCCAATCAGCAGATCGCCGAGGAATTGTTCCTCAGCGTCGACGCGATCAAGACGCATCTGCGCGCGCTGTTCGCCAAGTTCGGCGTCGAAGACCTGCCGCAGAACGCGAAACGAGTCCGCCTGGCCTTCCTGGCGATTCAGAGCGGGCTCATCTCCGACCGGGATCTGTGACCCGCGCGTAGACGATCGCTTAGTCGGCCGAGTGTCTCGGCCATGGAGAGCCGTGTCGAAACCGGCTTGACTTAGACACGTCGAACCGGAGCGATGAGGGCTCCGGTCGGGTTTCATTCAGGAGGAATTATGACCGCCGCACGCCTGGCCGCCCTGGTCGCGGCCACACTGGCCACCGGACTGATCGCGGGCCTGTTCTACGGCTACGCGAACTCGGTGATGCCCGCGCTGAATCAGACCGACGATCGCACCATGATCGACGTGATGCAGAAGATCAACGTGGTCATCATCAACCCGGTGTTCATGATCGGGTTCATGGGCACCGTCGGGTTCTCGATTCTGGCCGCGGCGCTGCATCTGGGTAAGGACCAGCGCACCACGCTGATCTGGATCGGCGTCGGCCTGGTCATCAACATCATCGCGTTCGCCGTCACCTCCGGTCTGAACGTGCCGTTGAACGATCAGCTGGCCGCCGCGGGCGATCCGGCGCAGATCGCCGACCTGGCCAAGGTCCGGGCCGACTTCGAGGCCACCTGGGTGCGCTGGAACATCGTCCGCGCGGTGCTGCACACGCTGGCCTTCCTGGTGCTCTGCGGCGCGCTGTTCGTCTCCGGCATCCAGCAGGGCAAGGCGAGCGCCGCGGCCCCCGGGCCGCAGGTGGCGCAGGGGCAGTTCCCCGGCCAGCCGGGCGCCCCCGCCTACCGGCAGGGCTAGACCGCAACGGCCGCAACCAGTTTCGCGACTCGACCGCGCCTGGGACACGCCGCACGGTAGCTTTCTGGAACACGTTCCAGATTTGGAGGCTACTGTGCAGCGTGTTCCAGGCTTTTCGCTTCTCGTCGTCCTGTTCGCCGCGCTGTGCGCCCTCGCCTCGGCGCCGGCCCAGGCCGAGCAATATCCGGTGGACTACAACTTCTTCGCCGGTATCCCGAACGAACTGGCGAATCCGGGCGGTTCGCTGCCCGGCGCCAACGACTGGTCCTGTCGTCCGAGCGCCGCCCACCCCAGCCCGGTGGTGCTCGCGCACGGCACCGGCGGTGGAGCACAGACGAATTGGGGTGTGTACGCCCCGCTGCTGGCCAATCAGGGCTACTGCGTGTACTCGATGACCTACGGCGCCTACGACCTGCCCTGGCCGATTTCAGCCATCGGCGGCATGCTGCCGATGGAGCAGAGCGCGCCGCAGTTCGCCGCCTTCGTCGACCGGGTGCTGGCCGCGACCGGCGCCGCGCGGGTCGACATCGTCGGTCACTCGCAGGGCAATTTCATCGGCAATTACTTCGTCAAGCGGCTCGGCGGCGCGGCCAAGGTGGACAAACTGGTCGCCATCGCGCCGCCCTGGCTCGGCTCGGACGTCGCGGGCGCGGGCGAAATCGCGGCGTTCAGTCAGCGGCTCGGCGCCGGGCCTGCGTTCGACGCGCTGGTCGGCTCGCTGTGCCAGGCCTGCCGGCAGGTCGTGGCCGGCTCGGACTTCCTCCGGGCGCTGAACGCGGACGGCGTCTACCACCCGGCGGTCACCTACACCAATATCGCCACCCGCCTGGACGAACTCGTGGTGCCCTACACGGCGGGCCTGCCGCCCGGGCCCGACGTGACCAACATCGTTGTCCAGGACGGCTGTGCCCAGGACTTTTCCGAACACGCGGGCATCGCGGGCAGCCCCCGCGCGGCGGCCTACGTGCTCAACGCGCTCGATCCCGAACACCCCCGTGAGGTGCCGTGCGGTTTCATCCCGCCCTTCACGGGGTAGCACCCGGGCGAACGGTCATCCGGCACGGCAGCGGTGTTCGCTGAGGGCAAAACCCATTTCGGAAACGAATCATGCAATGCTCACGTTATGAGTGAATGACCGTGCTGACGCTGGTCGCCAATAGGGTGGACTGGCGGCGGCAGCATCTCCTGCCAACTAGAGTGGAAGGCGGGGGCCACGACCCCCGGGCTTCATGGCAGGCTGACGCCCACGGTTGTTACACAGCACACTGCGGCGTCTGTTGCCAGAATGTCGGAAGCAGGAGAGTGAGGGAGCGATGTTCGAGAGGTTCACCGACCGCGCGAGGCGTGTCGTTGTCCTGGCCCAGGAAGAGGCCCGGATGCTCAACCACAACTACATCGGTACCGAGCACATCCTGCTGGGGCTGATTCATGAGGGTGAGGGTGTCGCGGCGAAGTCGCTGGAGTCGCTCGGCATTTCGCTCGAGGGCGTGCGCAGCCAGGTCGAGGAGATTATCGGGCAGGGT
>NZ_VXLC01000020.1 GCF_008704205.1 Nocardia colli
AGCCGCGGGGGATGGGGCGCAAGCGTCGGAGTCGGCGGCGGGCGGGAGCCGGGCCGGCGGAGCGGACATCGGTCGGCGAGTCTCGGATTCCGCAGACGGCGCGAGTGGGGCGTCAGGTGCAGGCGCCGGCAGTGACGCGTCCGTGGCCGGCCCGGGGAATGGTGGCGGAGCCGCTTCTGTGGCGGAATCGGATGGCAGCCAGGCTGTTTCGGCGGCGGAATCGGACGACGGCGCGGCTGCCCCCGTCGATCATGGGCCTTGGGGCCGATACATCCATGGTGCGGCGTTCCTGACGGCGCTCGAAGCGGGGAAGGGGCCGCGGGCGGCTTGGCAGGCGTTGCCGGGGGAGGACTGGCCTCGGCGGTTGGCGGAGTTGGCGGGGGCGGTGGTCGGGCGGGGGCAGAGCGCGATCTTGATGGTGCCGGATCAGCGGGATCTGGATCGGGTGCTGACGGAATGTGATCGGCTGCTGGGGGATTCGGCGGTCGGGTTGTCCGCGGGGTTGGGTCCTGCGGCGCGGTATCGGCGGTGGCTGGCGGTGCTGCGGGGGACGGCGAAGGTCGTGGTGGGGACGCGGAGTGCGGTGTTCGCACCGGCGAAAGACCTTGGGCTGATCGCGATTTGGGACGACGGGGACGACACCTACGCCGAGCCGCGGTCGCCGTATCCGCATGCGCGGGAGGTGGCGATGCTGCGTTCGCACGAGACCGGGGCGGCATTCGTCGCGGCCGGTTTCGCGCGCACGGCGGAGGTCCAGGCGATCGTCGAAACCGGTTGGGCGCACGACCTTGTCGCCGACCGGGCCGTGGTGCGGGACGCCGCGCCGCGGATCAGCGTGCCGGGCGACACCGATCTCGCGATGGAGCGGGATCCGGTCGCCAAGGCGGTCCGGATTCCCGGCGTCGCGTTTGCGGCCGCGCGGGCGGCGCTGAAGGAAGGCGCGGGCGTGCTCGTGCAGGTGCCGCGGCGCGGGTATGTCCCGTCGCTGGCCTGCGCGAAATGCCGGACCCCTGCCCGATGCCGGCACTGCAACGGACCGCTCGCATTGCCGGACGGTCGTGCGCGGCACAATGATTCGCAAGGCGACGCCGCGCACAGCCCGGCCTGTCGCTGGTGTGGCATCACCGAGGCGGCGTTCCGCTGCTCGTCCTGCGGTTCGCGGGCGCTGCGGGCCGTGGTGATCGGCGCGAGCCGCACCGCGGAGGAACTCGGCCGCGCGTTCCCCGGCGTGCCGATCCGCGGCTCCGGCGGCGGCGCGATGCTCGACACGGTGGAACCGGGCCCGCAGGTGGTGGTCGCGACCGTCGGCGCGGAACCGGTGCTGCCCGGTGGCTACGGAGTTGCTCTGCTGCTCGACAGCTGGGCCCTGCTCAGCCGCGCCGACCTGCGCGCGTCCGAGGACACGCTGCGCCGCTGGATGACCGCCGCGACCCTGGTGCGTTCGCGCGGCCAGGTCATCGTGATGGCCGAAGCCGCGATTCCCACCGTGCAGGCCATGCTCCGCTGGGACCCGGTCTGGCACGCCCGCAACGAACTCGCCGCCCGCGCCGAGGTCGGCTTCCCGCCCGCCGTGCGCATAGCCGCGGTCGACGGCACCTCCGACTCCATCGCCGAATTGCTCTCCGCCACAGAACTTCCCGCCGACGTCGAGGTACTCGGCCCGGTACCCCTGCCCGACGGCGCCCGCAAACCCTTCTCCTCCGGCGACACCCCCGCCGAGGTCGAACGAATCCTGCTGCGCGTAGACCGCAAGTCCGGCGCCGCCCTCGCCCGCGCCCTCACCGCCGCCCAAGCCATCCGCAGCACCCACCGCTCCGACGCCCCGCTCCGCGTCCAGATCGACCCGGTCGACATCGGTTGATCCGGGTTGGACGCCTGCGGTGTAACGCTGACAGTGCTTGCAAGCCGTTGCCTCACAATCGCGCTCAATCGATCCGTGGCACCCGCCCTCTCTACGCTCCGCAGCGCGGCCAGCCCGACCCAGGCGTGACACACAGCAGGGAACTACAAATCGCCGAGCTGCCACGTCCCACTCGACAACAACCTCTCGGCCAACGGGACATGTCAGCGCGAAAGATCGAGTAGCCACGCCCTCATGTCCCGCTCGATGACAACTCTCACGACCAATGGGACATGGCAGCTGGAAATCGCGGGTAGCTGCGCCGCCATGTCCCGCTCTGCGATAACCCTCGCCGCTATCGGGACCTGACGGCGCGGACATCGATTCCCGAGTTTCACATCGATTCGGTCGATAGCGGCTGACCAGGCCACGTTTGCCGCCGGTTCGAGCCGCCTGAGTGCGACTGCGGCAGGCCCGCGGCAGTGCGGAACGCCATCGACTGCACCTGGTTTCGGGCCAGAATCATCGATGCTGCCGCGTGTCGTACGGCGAGTTAGCCAGAAGTTATCGGAAACGTCCTCGGCGTCGTGATTGAGTGGACGGATGACGACCTCTTCGCTCCGCCGCACCCTAGCGACCGCGTGCCTTGTGGTCGTCGCGCTCGGGTTGGCGGCCTGTTCGGACGACGACGCCGAGTCGCCGAAGACCAACCTGACGTTGACCGTCACGCCGGCGGCTCCGGGCTCGGCGCCGACGCACGTCACGCTCACCTGCGAGCCGACCGGCGGCGATCACCCCAAGGCGGAAGCGGCCTGCGCGGCGTTGGCCGCGGTGGGTGGCGACTTCGACAAGCTCCCCGGCGATCCCACCACCGCCTGCATCCAGGTCTTCGAGCCGGTCGACGCCTCGGTGACCGGCACCTGGCAGGGCAAGCAGGTCGACTGGCGAAAAGCCTTCGGCAACAAGTGCGAGTTGAGCGCGCGCACCACCCCGGTCTTCTAGTCGCCGGAGGTCGATCGCAGTACGTCTCAGCCGCCCGAACGAGACCGAATAATTCTTTAACTGGCCGATCAGTTAATGATACGATCGGCGCATGGCCCGTACCGTGGATCCGAATCGCGTCGCCGAACGCCGCCGCGCCATCACTATGGCCGCCGCCGAGCAGTTCGCCACGCACGGCTACGAACGCACCACGGCCACCCAGATCGCCCGCGCCGCCGGCCTGAGTTCGGGCAGCGTCTTCTACTACTTCAAGGACAAAGCTGCCGTCTTCCGGTCGATCTTCGAGCTGTCCATTCCCGAACACACCGAACTCTTCGCCCGCCACATCGACCGAACCGATTGCCTCGCCGCCATTCTCGACATCGTCGACGCACTGGCCGGCGAGGCCTTGGACCCGTCGGCCCCCGGCCTGATGTTCGAACTGCTGCGCCGCCTCGGCCACGACGAGGAACTGGCGACGATCGTGCTGGCGGACGCGCGACTCAGCGCCGACGCGCTCACCACCCTGCTCGGGCGCGGCCTCCGCACCGGGCAATTCGACCCAGGATTCGAGCCGGGGGAAACCGCGCGCTGGATCCTCGCCGTCATCGACGGCGCATTTCTCAACGCGGACCCGGACCACCCGCACGACCCGCGCCCGCTGGTGCGCGCGACCGTGTCCCGGCTGCTGCGACCGATCGAAACGGAGCACCCATGACCAACGTCTCGGCACCCACCGTGCTGCGCATTTCCACGATGTGGGCCTGGCTGTTCGCGGCAGGCGGCCTTGCCATCGGCTGCGGCATCGGATTCGCCGTGCATCCGGTCGGCCACTGGATGACCGAAACCTTCGACGGCAGCCCCGGTCCGCTGAAACTGGCGATGAGCGTGCCGACGGTGTGGCTGGTGCTCGCCACCACCGTCATCGGAACCATCGCGGGCGGCGTGCTTTTCGGGATCGGCAGCGCGGAAAGCCTGGTCCTCACCGTCGCCGACGACCACGTCGAACTGGTGAAAGAAGCGCGCGCACAACATGTACCGCGCAAGCACGTCGCCGCCGTGTTCCGTGAGGACGCCGACCTGGTGCTCACCGATCGGAACAAGCGCCGCCTTGCCCGATTCGGCGCGAACGACCTGAACCGCACCGACATCGAGAACGCCTTCCGCACCCACGGCTACCCCTGGCTCGACCGGAACGACCCATTCGGCGCGGACTACTTCCGCTGGGCCGACGGCCGCCCCGAAACCGGGAAGGCCGTCGACACCATCCTGCGAGCCCGGCGCCGCGCGCTCGCCGACGAAAAGCCGCTCGACGTAGCCGAACTCGACGAGGAACTGCTCGAACTGGGCATCGATGTCCGGGATCGCCAGGGCGAGCAGCACATTCGACTCTTCGACCACGCGGGATAAGCGGGCGCGCTGCAACCCAATTCGTCGGCCAGTGCGGCGACCTTGCCGACCAGGTGGCCTCGTCTACCTCGCCGACCGGGCCGGCTTCCCGTACGGCGCAATGTCGGCGAGCCGATAGTCGGCGACCTGATCCGGGCACGTGATCCCGCTGATCAGGCGCTACCGCATGGCATCCACTGCCCATTAATGCTCAGGCGAACACGGCCCGATTACGTTGCGCCCATTCGGCATAACTCGCGGGCCCCCGGCCCAGCACCCGCTCGACATCCGGACTGATCTCCTGCTCGGCGGCCGTCGGCTCGCCGAGAATCGACAGCGTGTGCTCGACCACGGACTCGGGCATGAACTGCGCCATCCCCGTATGTGCCTGCGCCCGAGTCAATTCCACGAACCGCACCGGTACTTCCAGCGCCGCGCCGATCGCCGCCGCCTGCTCCTGCGGCGTGCTCAACGACGGCCCGGTGAGGGTGTAGATCTGCCCGGCATGCCCGTCCTCGGACAACGCGGCGGCCGCGACCGCGGCGATATCGGCGGGGTCGACGGACGGCAACCCGATCGCCCCGAAGGGTGCCGCGACCGTCCGTTCGGCACGCACGGATTCCGCCCACGCATACGTATTCGCATAGAAACCGGCAGGCCGCAGAATGGTCCACTCCAACCCGGACCGCCGGATCGCCTCCTCGAAGGCGATCAACCGCGCATAACCCTCCGCATCGGCCCTGGTCACCACCCCTTGCGACGACACGAACACCACCCGCCGAACACCCGCGGCCCGCACGACCTCCAGCACTCGCTCCGGATCCGGCCCACTCACCAGTTGCTCACCGGTGATGAGCAGGAACAACGCATCGGCACCCGCCACGGCAGGGGCGAGGCTGCCCGGATCGCCCAGATCGGCGACCACCGAACGCACTCCCTCTGGCCACGCGACTTCCTTGTTACCCCGCGACACCGCAGTGACCTCCTGACCCGCCTCGGCCAAGCCCCGCACGAGGTGCGCGCCGATGTTTCCAGTTGCCCCGGTAACCACGATCATCTTCTTCATCTCCATTTAAGTTAGTTGGCTGACTAACAAGAACGTATCGGACGAACCCGCAGCGTGTCTATAGTGAGTTACATGACTAACTCAGAATCTGCAGAACGCCCGAAGGGTGGTAAACGCGAGCGCCTGGGCGCGGCGGCGGCCCGCGTGTTCCACGAACAAGGCGTCGAGAAGACCACCATCGCCGACATCGCCCACGCCGCCGACGTCCCGGTCGGCAACGTCTACTACTACTTCAAAACCAAAGACCAGCTGGTCCGCGCCGCAATCGGCGCCCACGACCAGACGCTCGACGAACTCATCGCCATGCTCGACCAGCTGCCCACCCCGCAAGATCGCCTCAAAGCGCTGATCGGCGGCTGGGTCGGCGAACGCGAAACGGCCGCCCGATTCGGCTGCCCCTCGGGCACCCTCGCCACCGAACTCGACAAGCGCGCCGATGGTCTCGACCGCGAACTCGCCGACGTCATGCGCCGGCTCGTCGACTGGGCCGAGAGTCAATTCGAAGCCATGGGCCGCACCGACGCGCGCGACCTCGCCGTCGCTCTGATCGCCGCCTATCAGGGAATCTCGTTGCTCACCAACACCTTCCGCGACCCCGAGCTGATGGTGACGGAGGGGGACCGGCTCGGGCGCTGGATCGACTCGCTCGTGCCGTGAACCCCCAGGTCTCCGGGAATCGAAAAATTGACCCTTGCGTTCGATGCATTGCCGATATATCGTCGACAACATGAAACGAACACGAGAGCCTGAGGAGGCCATCATGGAACACCAAGAACAACGCGAATTCGGCCGGCGCGGCCCGTGGCAGCGTCACGGCGGCGAGGACTTCGACCCCCGTCAGCGGTTCCGCCGCGGCGGACGGCACGGACACGGTCCCGACTTCGGACCGGGCTTCGGCCCAGGTTTCGGGCCGGGCTTCGGACCGCACTTCGGTCGCGGTCGAGGCCGCGGCGGACGTGGCCGGCGCGGCGACGTGCGAGCGGCGGTCCTGCTGCTGCTCACCGAGCGCCCGATGCACGGCTACGAACTGATCCAGCAGATCCGCGAGCGCAGCGACGACGTCTGGCGTCCGAGCCCGGGGTCCATCTACCCCGCGCTGGCCCAGCTGGAAGACGAGGGCCTGGTCCTCATCGAGAAGGTCGCCGGGCGCAAGACGGCTCAGCTGACCGAAACGGGCACCGCCTACGTCGCCGAACACAAGGACGAGCTGGGCGACCCGTGGGCGGACGTCAAGGAAGACGTCGGCGCGCAGGCCATCGACCTGCGTGAACTCGTCGGTCAGCTGATGGGCGCGGTCGCCCAGGTCGCGGCGGCGGGCACGCCCGCACAGGCGGCCAAGGCGGCGGAGCTGCTCACCGAGACCAGGAAGTCGCTCTACCGAATCCTGGCCGAAGACGAGACCCCCGAAAAGTAACGGGGTGTGAAACACCGCGCTGGAGCGCGCATTTGGGGCGGGTTCAGTAGATCATTGTGAGATGCGACAGTTTCGGGGTTTGTGGGTTTGGGGAATTTCACACTTGGGTAAGGCGGTGCTGGTCGCCGCACTCGCCGTGGTAGCGATGCTCGGCACCGGTGCGGCGCAGGGCGCGCCCTCCGGCTACCGCCCGCCCGAGATCCCCACCCAGCCCGGCCCGCCGCAGACCGATCACCTCGGTGCGGCAGCTTATCTGAAGACCCACAAGAACGCGGTTCCGTTGGGCACCAACAACTTCGACTGCAAGCCGAACGCCGCCCACCCGCGGCCGGTGGTGCTCGCGCACGGCACGGATTCCAGCGCCTACTCGGACTATTCGGCCATCGCGCCACAGCTCGCCGCCGCCGGATTCTGCGTCTTCGCGCTCAATTACGGCGGTAGCCCGGGGGCGGACAGCTACGGCACCGAGGACGTGGTGCTCAGCTCGTACCAGATCGGCGACTTCGTCGACCGAGTACTGGCCGCCACTGGCGCCACCCAGGTCGACCTGGTCGGATTCTCCCAGGGCGCCTCGGTCACCCGGTTCTACACCAACAAGCTCGGCGGCGCGCCGAAGGTCGGCAAGTGGGTCGGCCTGGCGTCGCCGAGCTACGGCGGGGTGATGTACGGACTGGTGCCCGTCGTGCAGGCGGTGCCGGGCGGGTTGCAGGCGTTCGCGCGGGTGACCTCGCTCGCCGCGGTGCAGCAGGCGCAGGGCTCGGAGGTCATGACCGCGCTCAATGCCGGCGGTGACACCGTGCCCGGCCCGATGTACACGACCATCGGCAGCAAGGTCGACGAGATGATCCAGCCGAACAGCAATATCGCGCTGCGCGGCCCCGGCGCGGAGAACATCTCCCTGCAGGATCGCTGCCCGATCGACCTGACCGGGCACTTCCACATGGTCTACGACCCGTTCGTGCAGCAACTGCTGCTCAACGTGCTGGATCCGACCACCCCGGCCCCGGTCTGCCGTCCGGTGATGCTCGGCACCGGCATCCCCGAAGTGATCATCGCCGGTAACTCGTAGGCAGGGCGGCCGGACGGAGGACAACGCACCCCGTCCGACCGCACTGGAGTTCTACCAGCTTCGGGCTGGTGGATCGGGGACATTCGGTCGTCTCACTAGAATGAGACGACCGTGTTCGTCCGCTTCCGGGAGTTTGCCGTGACCATTCAGCCTGTTCGCCTGTTCGGCGATCCCGTTCTGCGCGCCCGCGCGGCGGAGGTCACCGCGTTCGACCGGGACCTTCAGCAGCTGGTGACCGACCTGACCGACACCATGCACGACGATGGTGGCGTCGGTATGGCCGCACCGCAGATCGGAGTGGGGTTGCGTGTTTTCGTGTACGACACTCATGACGCGGCGGGGCACCTGGTGAACCCGCAGTGGGAAGTGGCCGGCGACGAGGAGCAGGTCGGACCCGAGGGCTGCCTATCGATTCCCGGGGTGCGCTACGACACCCGGCGGGCGCTGCGGGTGCGGGCGCGCGGCGTCGACATGCACGGTGCGCCGGTCGAATTCAGTGCCGAAGGGCTGTTGGCACGCTGCGTGCAGCACGAGACCGATCATCTCGACGGCGTGTTGTTCATCGATCGGCTGGACCCCGCGGCGCGCAAGGACGCGATGCGGACCATCCGTGAATCCGATTGGTTCAGTGCGGGCGTGACGGCGCGGCCGTCACGGTCGGTGAGTGGAACGGGCCAGGCCGGTCCGTTCGGACGGGGTCGTTGATGCGCATCGTTTTCGCGGGCACGCCGGAGCCGGCCGTGCCGTCGCTGCGGCGGTTGATCGAATCCGGGCGGCACGAGGTGATCGCCGTGGTGACCAGGCCGGACGCGGTGGCCGGTCGCGGGCGCAAGGTGACCCGGTCGCCGGTCGGGCTGCTGGCCGACGAGCACGGGATTCCGGTGCTGACGCCGCGGCGGCCCGCCGAGCCCGAGTTCATCGAAGAGCTCACCGCGCTGGCTCCGGACTGCTGCCCGGTCGTCGCCTATGGCGCGCTCCTGCCGCAGCGGGTCCTGGACATCCCGCGCTTCGGCTGGATCAACCTGCACTTCTCGCTGTTGCCCGCCTGGCGCGGCGCGGCGCCGGTGCAGGCCGCGATCGACGCGGGGGACGAGATGACCGGCGCGTCCACCTTCCAGATCGAGGCGGGGCTCGACACCGGTCCGGTGTTCGGCATGGTGACCGAGAAGATCGCCGTCACCGACACCGCCGGCGGACTGCTCGAACGGCTTTCGATCAGCGGCGCCCAACTGCTCGAGGCGACCCTCGACGGCGTGGAAGACGGTTCCCTGCAAGCGGTTCCGCAGTCCACCGATGGCGTCTCGCACGCCCCCAAGATCACCGCCGACGCCGCGCACATCCGCTGGGACCTGCCCGCGCTCGCCATCGCCCGCCGCATCCGCGCCGTCACCCCCGCCCCCGGCGCGTGGACCGAGGTCGACGGCAATCGCCTGAAGCTCGGCCCCGTCGAGTTGGTCGAAGAGGAGCTGCCGCCCCGGACCATCGAGGTCCGCAAATCCGGCGTCTTCGTCGGCACCGCGACCACCGCGATCCGCCTGGACCAGGTTCAGCCACAAGGCAAACGCATGATGGCCGCCCTCGACTGGGCCCGCGGCGCACGCTTGCAGCCCGGCGCGGTGGTCGAGTGACGATCCTCGATCGTCGCGCCCGTCAGGTCTTGGCGGAGCGAACGTCTGTCTGCGGCGAGTCCGCTATGCCGTTGTCGCAGAACGTCTTTGCCGCCATGCGCGGTGGCGTGCCGCTGGTCGATCGGCCGAACTATGTGACGGCTGTGCAGCGAAAGTCGGGGTGCTGGGACTCCGTCTACGTGTCGCACACGCGGCCCGATCGGATGGCTGTCCTTCGGTGCGGACAGCAGGCCCCCTCCGTGGCCGAAGGCGGTCGCAGTCCTTATGTCCGTGGCCGAGCGCCGCGACCTCAACGAGAGCGGTGGAGCATGACGGCACGGTACACGGATTCGCTATTCGACCGGGCTGCCGGTTTCGCCCAGGGGTCGGTGGTCGCATGACGCCCCCGGAGCGCAAGCGCGGCAACGAGTCTCGTGATTCGTCGCGATCGAGTGGTACGGAGTCGGGACGCGGAAACACGGGTGCTCGAACGAACAGTGCGCGTGCGGGAGACTCCGCGCGCCAGTCCACTCCACGGCGCGACGACTCGCGCGGGCGGCCCGCAGGCTCGAATCAGCGCCCCGCACAAGCGAAGTGGAACCGGTCTGACGAGTCGAGTGAGCGTCCGGTGCGTCGCGCGGCCTCATCGAACTCGGGCGGATCCGCCGCGGGCCGTCCGGAGTCGAGTCGGGGTGGGTCGACGCAGGGCCGTCCCCGCTCGGCCGATGGCACGGGCCGGTCGGCAGTGGCGCGCGGCGGTGAGTCGGCGCAGGGTGGTTCGCGGTCTGCTGGACGTTCGGACGTCGGGCGGGGTGCCGAATCCGCGAAGAGTGGTACAGGAACTAGCGCTGGCCGGTCAGCGCCGCGATCGAATGACGGTGGGGCACGGTCGGACTCCGGTCGTGGCGGTGCGTGGCAGGGGCGTCCGCGCACGGCTGATGACGCGGGCCGGTCGGCAGTGGCGCGCGGCGGTGAGTCGGCGCAGGGTGGTTCGCGGTCGGCCGGACGTGCAGACTTTGCGCGAGGTGCCGAATCGGCGAAGAGCAGCGCGGGAACCGGCGCAGGCCAATCGGCGCCGCGATCGAATGAAGGCGGCCCACGGTCGGACTCCGGTCGTAGGGGAACGGGGCAAGCGGGTGGCGACCGCCCGACGCGTGGTGCGGGGTCTTCGAATTCCGGTAGCACGCATTCCGGGCGCGGCGGGTCGGCGCAGGGTGGTTCGCGGTCGGATGTCGGGCGGGGTGCGGAATCGGCGAATCGTGGTGCGGGAAATAGCGCTGGCCGGTCGGCCGGTCGCGGCGGGGGAGCGGCGCATGGTGGTTCGCGTTCGGCGGATCGTGCGGCTGCATCGGCGAAACGTGGTGGTGGGTCGAAGGATCGGGGATCTGCTGCGGGGGGACGTCCTACTGCCAACGATCCCGTCGACGCGCCTCGGCTTGTGGCGCGGGACGTTTTGCGGGCGGTGCGTGAGCGCGACGCGTACGCGAATCTTGTACTGCCCGGGCTGCTTCGGGAGCGGCGGATCAGTGGGCGGGATGCGGCGCTGGCGACCGAACTCGCGTATGGGGCTTGCCGTTCGCGCGGGCTGCTCGACGCGGTGATCGAAGCCGGGGCGGGGCGGCCGATCGCGGATATCGATGGGCCGTTGCTGGATGTCATGCGGCTGGGCGTGTATCAGCTGTTGCGGACTCGGATCGGGGCGCATGCGGCGGTCGATACGTCGGTGGCGCTCGCTCGGGCCGAATTCGGTGCGGGTAAAGCGGGATTCGTGAACGCGGTGCTGCGGCGCGCGGGGGAGAAGACGGTCGAGGAGTGGGTCGAGCTGCTCGCGCCGAAGGATCCGGTGGGGCGGCTGGCGTTCGAGTTCGCGCATCCGGTGTGGATCGCGCAAGCGTTCGCCGACGCGCTCGGTGCGCGGGCGGGTGAACTGCACGACGCGCTGGCTGCCGATGACGCGCGGCCCGCGGTCCACCTGGTCGCGCGGCCCGGGGAAATCACCGCGGAGGAATTGGCGCTGGTCACCGGCGGCGAAGAGGGCCGCTGGTCGCCGTACGCGGTCTACCTGGACGGCGGCGACCCCGGCAAACTCGAACCGGTCCGTGACGGCATGGCCGGCGTGCAGGACGAAGGCAGTCAACTCGTCGCGCTCGCACTGACCCGCGCCCCGTTGAACGGCCCGGACGGCGGCCGCTGGCTGGATTTGTGCGCCGGCCCGGGCGGCAAGGCGGCCCTGCTCGGCACCCTTGCCGCGATCGATGGCTTCCGCCTCGACGCCGTCGAACCCGCCGAACACCGCGCCGAACTCGTCCGCAAATCCGTACAGGGCCTGCCCGTCGACATCCACGTCACCGACGGCCGCGCCAGCGGACTGACCCCCGGCTACGACCGCATCCTGGTCGACGCACCGTGCACCGGCCTCGGCGCCCTCCGCCGTCGCCCGGAGGCCCGCTGGCGCCGCACCCCCGCCGACGTCGCCGAACTCGTCACCTTGCAACGCGAATTGCTCACCGCCGCATGGGATCTCCTGCGCCCCGGCGGCGTCCTCCTGTACTCCACCTGCTCCCCCCACCTCCAGGAAACCGTCGTGGTGGTAGCCGACGCCGTCCGCCGCCTCGGCGCCGAACAACTCGACACCCGGGAACTCCTCCCCGGCGTCACCGACCTCGGTGACGGCCCCACCGCCCAACTCTGGCCCCACCGCCACGGCACCGACGCCATGTTCATGGCCGCCCTCCGCAAACCCTGACCGGCCGCCGCGCACAGTTCTACGAGCCGCGCACGATCCAGCCATCAATATCGTGCGCGGCCAGCTCTACCGTGCGCGGCGGTGTTCCTTTGCGCCGATGTGACACGCGGGGCTGGCATCGGGCTGCGCATGGTTTGTGCGCTGCGCACGAATCGTCCAGCGGATTGCACGACGGTGCGGGATCCACGCGTCACCTCGACCCGTGCTGTGGCATTGGCCGCGCGCATTTCGGCGATCGGCGCACGATTCAGCCATCAAATTCATGCGCGGCTGTATACATCTTGCTCGGCCAGCTGGACCGTGCGCGCGCAGACCTGAGCCGTGCGCAACCGCCAGCGTTTGCTCGGGCCGAGGGTTCGTGCCTGGCTGCGGGGTACAGTTTCGTGCGACCCGCACGATTCGGCTAGCAGAGTTGCATGACAGTGCGCGATCTGCGCGTCGCCTCGACCCGTGGGTTGGCATCGGCTGGTCTGGAGCCGATTGGGATGTGCCACTGGCCGCGCGCATTTCGGCACCCCGCGCGCAGTTCAGTCAACAACTTCATGCGCGGCTGCATGACCCATACGCGGCGCACGGCACGTAGCTGAGCGCGGCTGATCCGGAGCCACGAGTGGTGGGCTGCGTGTGTTTTCGTGTGCCGCGCATCTTTCAGTCAGCGATGTGGTGCGCGGCTTGCGATTTGGTGCGCGGCAGCGTGCATCTGCGCGGCGGTGTGGGTTGTCTGGTGCACAGCATCGTGGGCAACCGCGCGACTGGTCCGGTGTGCGCGGTTCGCGCCACGTGAGTAGAGGTGCGGGATCGAGGGGGAACTGGTGCTGGTGGTCTCTCGGGCGGATTCACGCGGTCGATG
>NZ_VXLC01000021.1 GCF_008704205.1 Nocardia colli
GTTAGCACGATCGGAGGTCTTCTGCCGCTTCCCGCGCGGTTCGAAGCGGCCAGCGTGACCTAGCCGAAGATCAACGGCCCCGGGGCATCTCGGGGCCGCTGCTGTGTCCGCTCATAGCCGATTACAGTCCGTCGCCGGGCCCCGGCATCAGTGGATGATTGGTGTTCTGTCAGCCGAGTGGCTTCTCACACAGCGCACGAGCACCCTCCTCGTGTTCGGCAAGGTTATCGAAGGTCATATTCCCTTCTGAGTCAACAGACATGATCCGTGCTGCCTCATCTGCGTGTGGGGCGATAAAGGTGGTCTCCGCGTTGACCTTCAATGCGTTCAACAGCTTGTCCCGCGCCTTCTCAGGCACCGTGTCCCACTCCGCCAGTTTGCCGCCCCATGTCTTGCAGGCTTCAGCGGCGTCGGTCGCTTCGTGGACAGTCAGACCGGTGAGGAGGTACTGGCGCTTGTTGGATTGGGACTTGATGATCAGGTCTTTCGGGCTGCCGGGCGCGGCATTCGCGATCGTGGCCTGTACTGGCCCGAGAGCGATGGTGGCCGCGACGCAGGCGAGGACTCCTCGCGCGCCCAGCCGCAGGAGTTTGCCGGACATGTTGTGACGCGTCATGGGTAGCCTTCCGTCGTCGTTGTGCATATTTCGCACCTGGCCCGGCCGCTCGTGCTCCGGCACGATCCAACCAGCCGAAACTATTCCAGCTGGTTATTCGAGGCTCGAGCCGTTCCGGATCGGTGCGTGTTGGATACGGCAGCAGACCTCACTACACGGCGGGGGCATTGGTCCACCGGTGCGTCAGCCCAGTAGAAGGATTGCCAGAGCGAGCATGTGGGAGCGGTGTTCCCGAGTCGCGTCGAACCCTTTCCCCAGGTTCAGCGATCACCAGCAGGTTTGATGAGTCCGGATGTCCGCACATGCCGCTGAGCGAGCGATGTCCGGGCGTCCAATTTGGTTGGCTGGCAGCGCCTCTCAATATCCGGTCTTGCCGATTTCAGCCCGTTCAGTCCAGACTCGGCGTCCTAGTGGACGTCGGCAGTTGTCTTCGGTTTGCGACGGGCGCAGCACGACGGGTGGGTGCATCGGCTTGGTGCTCGACCGGGAAGGTTCGCAGGTCAGTGTGTTGCGAGTCAGGTGTACTGGAGTTCGACGACCGCGAGAGCGGGATGCAGCTCGGGTGGGGTACGGAGGGATTGCCTCGGCCTGTCATCGCGACGGGCTCGTGTCGTTGAAGGCCGGTAGGGCGGGTATGAGGGTGTTGGCGAAGTCTCGAATCCGTTGCGGGGGGTAGGTTTCGGGGTCGGCCAGAACTAGGCGGCCCGCTTCCCAGAACAGGGCGTACATGGTCCGGGCGGTCAGTTCGACATCGACGTCGGGGAGTCGTTCGGGTGGTGTCGCGGCTCGGACGAAGGCTGCGAGCGCGGCGATGAACGCCTGTCGGCCGTTGTCGAGGCGGCGCCGGAAGGTGGGTGTGCTGGCGTCGGCGATGAGAAAGATGGCTCGCCATCGGTCGGGAGCGGACCGGATCGCGGTGAGGAAGTGTTCGAGGCTTTCGGTCATGGCCTGGACCGGGTCGCCGGAGGCCAGTGGCACGGCCTCCGCCATCTGGGTCAGGGCCGCGGTCTCCTCGCGGTCGAGGGAGGCGCGCAGGAGCTGCGCGGAGTCGTCGAATACGCCGTAGACGACGGGGCGGCTGACGCCGGCTTCCTTCGCGACGGTGTCGATGGACACCTTGTGCACGCCGTGCTGCACGATCACGCGCAGCACGGCGTCGAGGAGTTGTTCGCGCCGCTGTTCGGGGGCCATTCGCGGTGCGTAGGCGCGGTTTCGCCGTTCGGCCATGATCGCGATTCACCTCTTTCGTCCAGGGGGCTACTTGACATCGTGCCCGCGCTCCGCAAATACTACACTCAGTGTAGCTACAGCGACTGTAGCTTTTGATGGGAGGTCGCAATGACGCGTCGATACTGCATCATCGGGGCCGGGTACACCGGATTGGCGGTGGCGAAGGCGTATGCGGATCTGGGTCTGGATTACGACCACGTCGAGGCCACCGATGCCATCGGCGGTAACTGGTCGCACGGGGTTTACGACTCGACGTATCTGATCAGCTCCAAGGATGTGACCGGGTATCCGGACTATCCGATGCCCGAGGAATATCCCGACTTCCCCAGTGCCGCGCAGATGTGCGACTACCTGCGTTCATTCGCTGCGGAATTCGGGCTGGATCATCGGATCGAGTTCGGCGCGCTGGTGACCGACGTCGCGCCGCTCGATGATTCGGGACTGGCCGGGTGGCGGGTCGGGTTCGCGAACGGCGAGGTGCGTGAGTACACCGGTGTCGTCGTCGCCAACGGGCACTATTGGGACCTCAACGTTCCGTCATATCCGGGCGAATTCACCGGTAGGCAGATCCACTCCAAGGACTACAAGCGGCCCGCCGATCTGTCCGGTCCCCGTGTGCTGGTGGTCGGTGCCGGGAATTCCGGTTGCGACCTCGCGGTGGAAGCGGCGCTGAGCTTCGGGAATTCGGAGATCTCGCTGCGCCGCAGCTATTGGTTCATCCCGAAGTATGTGCTCGGCGTCCCGAGCGCCAAGTTCGACGTCGGTTCGGTGCCGGTGCCGAAACTGGTGCAGGAGGCGATATTTCGCTCGATCGTCGCCCTGGGCATGGGGAGCTATCGCAGCTTCGGACTGAACAAGCCCACGCATCGGATCTTCGATCAGGATCTGGTGGTCAATCAGCAGCTGCCGTATTTTCTCAAGCACGGCCGTATCGCCGTGCGGCCGGAGATCACCCGGTTCGACGGGCGCGCAGTGCATTTCGTCGATGGCAGCAGCGGTGAGTACGACACCGTCGTGTGGGCGACCGGGTTCCGGACCACCTTTCCGTTCCTGCGTGACGGGCTGCTCGAGTGGGAGAAACGACAGCCGAGGCTGATCGCGCACACCTTCGCGCCGGGGCTGGCCAATCTGTGCTTCGCCGGGCTGGTCGCGCCGCGCTCGGGCGCGGGCATGCTGCTGATGAACAGCTCCAGGCTGCTGGCCGAGGCCGCGTTGTTGCAGCAGCGGATGCCGACGCCGGTCGGTGATCTGTACGCACGTATCACCGAGCCGTCGAGCGAAATCCTCGCGGGCGGACCGGAATTGCGCTGGGAAGTGCTACGCGGGCGCTGGCTGGTGCGGACCATGACCCAGCTGTCCATGCTGCGTGGGCTGCTCCTCGGCACCGCTGCCGAGGCGAAACCTGAAGCGGCGCAGCCGCAAACACCGCCCGCAGTACGTGGCCTACCCGGCAGTGTGTTGCGCCCTCTGCTCGCCGCCGCCCGCCGTATCGCCTGACCTCCAATCACCCATCCCACCAACAGGAGTCCCGCTCATGCCTCCCACGAACCGCACCACGCGCCTCGTCGCCGTCGGCAGCCCACTGGCGCTGCCGTGCGGTGTCATTTTGCCCAATCGCCTGGCCAAGGCCGCGATGAGTGAGCAGCTCGCCCAGGTCGACGGCTCGCCCAGCCAGACCTTGACCCGCCTCTACAGCGCCTGGGGCCGCGGCGGTGCGGGGCTGCTGATCACCGGAAACGTCATGATCGACCGCCGCGCCTATGTCGAACCACGCAACGTGACCCTCGAAGACGATCGGCACCTCGAGGCCGTCGGCAACTGGGCACGGGCCGGATCGCGCGCGGGCGCGGTCATGGTCATGCAGATCAATCACCCCGGGCGCGTCGCGGTCGGACCGCTGCACCGCCGCCCGGTCGGCCCGTCACCGCTGCGCCCGCAGGCGGTCGGCTTCAACTTGCGTAAGCCGCGGGAACTGAGCACGACAGATATCGCCGAGCTGCGCCGCCGCTACGCCCGCACCGCCGACCTCGCCGTGAGCGCGGGCTTTGCCGGTGTTCAGGTGCATGCCGCGCACGGCTACCTGCTCTCGCAGTTCCTCTCACCGATCGCCAATCAGCGTTCGGATCGCTACGGCGGCACCCCTGCCAACCGGCGCCGGTTGCTGCTCGAGGTGGTGGCGGAGGTGCGCAAGGCGATCGGCCCCGGCGCTCTGCTGTCGGTGAAGCTGAACTCGGCCGACTTCCAGCGCAACGGGCTGCAGGAGAGTGAATCCCGCGATGTCGCACTCGCTTTGGAGCAGGCCGGGGTCGATCTGCTGGAGATATCCGGCGGCAACTACGAGGCACCGGCGATGACCGGTGTCGTGGCCGACAGCACCCGCGAGCGTGAAGCGTATTTCCTGCGGTACGCCCAGGAGCTGCGCGCTCGTTCGGCGATGCCGCTCATGCTCACCGGCGGTATCCGCACCCTCGACTTCATGAACGACGTGCTCGCCGATGGCGCGGTCGATGTGATCGGACTCGGCCGCCCGTTCGCCGTGCGCCCCGATATCGCGGCAGAGCTGCTCGCCGGAGCCACCGAGCCGCAGACGTCGCCGGGCGCGCCACGCATCCCGCTGCCCGGCGCGGACCCGATCAACTCCTACCTCCAAATCGCTTGGCACGCAGCGAATTTCCGTCGCATCGCCGCAGGCGAGAAGCATGTCGGCGGGCCGGGCGCGTTGCGCACCCTCGCCGCCGCCGGCGCCGCCGTGACCGCCCGCGCGCTCACCCAGTTCTGATCACCGAGGAGAGCCATGAGCCTGCCCGAACCTACTCCCGATGCCCGCGCCGTCATCACCGGAGCTTCATCCGGCATCGGCACCGCACTCGCTGAAAACCTTGCCCGGCAAGGGTATTCACTGATCCTGGTGGCGCGGCGCGAGGACCGGCTGCGTGAGCTGGCCGGCCGGCTCGCCGGCCGCTACGGCGTCGAGGCCGAGATCCGCGCGGTCGACCTGGCCGACCGGGACGCCCGCGCGACACTGTGCGACGAACTCACCACTCGCACTATCGCGGTGCTGTGTAACAACGCCGGGTTCGCCACCTACGGCGAACTCGCCGCCGCCGACCCGGCCCGCGAACGGCGGCAGGTCGAGCTTAATTCGGTGGCAGTACACGATCTCACGCTCGCCGTGCTGCCCGGCATGGTGGCGCGCGACGCGGGCGCGATCCTGATCACCGGCTCCACCGCGGGCAACCAGCCCAGCCCGCACAACGCCACCTACGCCGCGTCCAAAGCCTTCGCCAACACCCTCGCCGAATCGCTGCACGGCGAACTCGCCGGCACCGGTGTGGGGTGCACGCTGCTCGCGCCCGGTCCGGTGCGCACCGAATACGCCGAGGTCGCCGAGATTCCGAACGTGGATCGCCTGATCCCGGCCCCGTTGTGGGTGAGCGCGGAACACGCGGCCGCCGAAGCGATCGCGGGCCTGGCCGCCGGTCGCCGCCGGGTAGTCCCCGGAGTTTTCGCCAAGGCACAGACCCTCGGCGGCCAGTACACCCCCCGCGCGCTGATCGGCCCGATCCTGCGCACCGTCTACCGAAAGGTCCAGTGACCATGGGCTGGGAACCCGCCATCCGCACCATGGGGCGCTCGCTCGGCGCGGATCTGCGCCGTGTACTGGCGCTGGCCGATCCGCGCCACAGCCTCTACCGTGACGCGCACTACTTCAGTGCCACAGTCGAAGTCGACCCCGAGCGGATGAAGCAGTGGCTGCCCGCAGGAGTGCGGCTCACCGAGCCTGCCCGCGCGGACCTGTTCACGGCTTGTTTTCCGGACAACAACTTCCAGTCCCCGGGCTACCACGAAGCAGGTCTGTTCGTGCACGTCAAGACCGTGCAGGGCACCGGAATCCATTGCCCATGGATGATTCTCGACGACGACGTGGCGCTGATCATCGGCCGTGAACTGCTCGGCTACCCGAAGAAACTCGGTGAGGTCGACTGGACCGTTACCGACACCGAGATCCGTTGCCAGGCAACCCGGCGCGGGCACAAGCTGCTCACCATGAGCGGGCGGCTCGGCGAGGTCATCACCGATCCGCCGCCGATCCTGGCCCGCCCGCACCGCAACGTCGTCGGCCTCGGTGGGGTCTTCCCGTCCTGGCTGGTGGCCTTCACTCCACGCGAGAGCGTGGTCGAGGTGCGGCGAATCGAAGACTTCACGCTGGAAGTCCATGGCTCCGAACGTGATCCGATCGATCAGATGGGCATCGGCCGGGTACTCGAGGCGCGACTGCACCGCGTGGACCTGCTGGGTGTGTGGATGCCGCCGATCCCCGTGCGCCCGCTGACGCCGCTGTTCACCATGACTCGTATCCGTCCACGGATCCTCTGACCGGTCGCTCCCCACCGCCACCTTAGGAAACCGCAGTGAGTATCGCCGAACGTCTCACCACCGAACCGATCGCCATTCCGCGACCGGCAACGACCGCACCATTCCCCCGCATCGACACCTTCGACAAAGCCCTCACCGCGCCCGGCGGCTTCGGCCCCCGGTTGCGCGCATGCCGCAGTGCCGCACTGGATTTCCGGCGCGAGTTCGCCGCAACCGGCACCCCGGACTCGGTACGCACCCATGACCTGATCTCGCTGCCGTATCCGACCCGCTACGGGCTGTTCCGGGCCGCGATCAGCCCGACACCGTTCCTCACCATCAGCAACCGTATGCTCATCGTGCGCTGGACCGAATCCGACAGCACCCCCCGAACACTGCTGTTCGAGCCCAGCGATCACGAACTCGACTCCTACACACCATATTTCGCCGAACTCGACAAGATGGTGCCGGGTCCGCTGCGTAACCTGTTCGTCTCCGAACACTCCGATGTGCTGACCGCCTGCCGCAAAGCCGGCCTCGACCCCGCCGAGGTCGACTACCTGGCCTTCGATCACCTACACACCCAGGACGTGCGGCGCTGGCTGGGCACCACCCGCCCCCAGACCGACATCAGCCCGGACCGGCCGGTGGCCGCGGCCTTCCCCAACGCCAAGCTGCTCGCTCAGCGTGCGGAATTGACGGCGATGGCGGACCTGCACCCATTCCAGCGCCCCTGGTATCAGCCACGGACCTTCCTCGACCTGCCACCGGAAAAGATCCTGCCCCTCGACGGCAGCGTGCTGCTCGGCCCCGGCGTCGCACTGATCAACACACCCGGCCACGCCAAGGGCAACCAATCACTGATACTCAACACCGACACCGGCCTCTGGGCCATCAGCGAAAACGCCATCGCCACCGAATGCCTCACACCGCAGCACTCCCGCATCCCGGGCCTGTCCCGCGCGGCGAAATCCTGGGGGCACGAGGTCATCCTCAATGCGAACACTCTCGAAACCACCTACGAGCAATACAACTCACTCGTCATCGAAAAAACCATTGCCGATGCCTCCCAGCAAGATCCGCGATTCCTCCAGTTCTTCCCCTCCAGCGAACTCACCGGCGCGCTACTCAGCCCGGGCACCTCACCCACCTTCACCCACCGCGCCATCCAGCACCGCTGACCCACCGGATACGCCCGACCGGCGACCCTCACCGAACCACCCCACAACGGACAAACACACGATAATGCCGCGACCCGCGCGTTCGACGCGGCCTGACGCCACCCTGCGGAAGATCAACGGCCCGAGGCAACTCGGGCCGTTCTGGTGTCCGCACATGCCGAATTGAGGGCGTCGGGCTGGCCCGTCGTGGGGGAACGGGCCGACCGGTTGCTAAACACGCAGATCTGCCGGCCGGCACGTTTTCCGAAAGTTCGCGTTCGGCGCGAGATCCTCAGGATGCCAGCAGCGATTATTCGTCGTTCTGTGCATCGTCCTTGGGGATGCATTTGCCGTTCGGCTTGTCCCGGATGTATCCCTTCTTGCAGAAGCACCCTTTCACGCACCCAGAGTCTTCGCAGTCAGGATTCGGGTTCGCGACTGTTGGTTCGCACTTCGGCCCACAAATCTTGTACTCCTGGTTCGCTGGGCATGCTCGAGCTGAGATTTCGCCGGTGCTGGTCTCCAGGCACGGCTGCTCGGGGCCCCACGCAATAGCTGAGTCCACCGGCGAGGGCGCGGCCATGGCCAGAGGGGCAGCCATACTGAATCCGGCGACGACAAATGCGCCTAGACACACACAAACGCGGCGAGTGATGACATCGACAATCCCGTTACGGCGCAGGCGACGGTTCAAAACCTTGCGCATACGATCTCCCTTGGCTCGGTCTGACCCAGAGGGCCAGCGTGCGAATCGAACTCGACAACTCCAGTCATTCGAGACGGCCCCAACCTTGGATGGGCCATCACCACAACCGCCAAAGAGATTCTGGATCGGACACGCGTGACGCAGCACTGCCGTCACTTGCGCAACCATCAGGAACCGGGCGCATGCCACCTTCACAGCAACCGGCGACTGTTCTATGCCGCATGCCGCATGCCGCATGCCGCATGCCGCATGCCGCATGCCGCATGCCGCATGCCGCATGCCGCATGCCGCATGCCGCACAGCAAACAGCGGCCCGTCCCCGGGCAATTCGGGAACGGGCCGCTGTGCATGTCGCTTCGCGGGAGTCCGACCGGCGATCAGTGTCCGCATGGGTGCGTGACCCTCGCCTAACGTCCTACCCGATATAGGGCGAGACGTCGATTTGAATGTGGAGCCCGTCGTAGAGCTCCGAGACGTCGCGAAGACGGTCGCTTTCGACGATCCAACTTTCCACCTCTGGAACAGCCTGAGGTGTCACCACGTAGGTAGCGATCCGCCTGCCCGAAGCGTCCAGGACCGTAAGGTTCTGCGGGAAAACAGGACCTCCGGTGAGTACCAGCTCAGGAACCCCGTCCGTAATCTGAACGGTAAGTTCGCCCACTGCCTCCGGCAATACGGCGGCAGCCGAAATCACCAACAGTTCACTGCTTTCGGCCGGAGGCATCGAGACCTTGGCCGGGCCTCGCGTGTTCAACGACTCTGGATTTCTGTCATGTCTCACTCCTGCGAATTGCGGGTATCGTCAGATACTTTGCTGCGCAAGGCATCTGACGCGATCGACGTAGCAAGGATCGCACAGTACGGCTGTAGAAATCGTGCGAATTGCGGGTATCGAATCTCCCGGGACAGGGGAACGCCTCACCACCACTTTGAGCGGTTGCCCAGGGACGGACAGCTGCGGCCCGCTTTGCCATTGTCGTAGGCGCGCCCTCGATGCACTGTCATGCCGCTTATATCGCGCGTCAATGAACAGTGCAACAGCTACCGACTGGCGAGAGATGCGCCGGCCTCGACTGCACGAGCACCGTTCCCGGACTGCTCTACGCCTGGGCACAATGCACCGACGGCTCCTGGATCGGCCTGGTGGGCTTCGCCATCTCGACCGCGGATGGGCAGGGGCGCGTCGAAACCCGGCAGTGGACAGTGGCGCGAGCGCTGTCGCCCCGCGACAACCCGCCCGCTCGCAGTAGGTAGCTGTGTGCTTACGCCTCGGAAGTCCGGGTCTTGCCGACGGGGGACACCGGCCGGACAACCGAGCCGCCGCAGGAACCGCGGCCCCGAGTTTGCCGTTCTCTAGGGGTCCTCAACCTGTAGCGCATTGTTGCATCTGCTGATCCATAGGCTTGTTCTGCAACGGTTCTCTGGGGGTGTGCGACAGGCTCAGCTGGGCTCGTCGGGCCAGGGCTTCCAGTCCGGCGGGCGAACGGCGGTGAAGTACGTTCCGTCCATCCACTCTTGCCACATCTGGCATTGACTCAACAGACCCTCGGGGGTGTACCCATCCCACGGGTCGGCGTCGAATTCGGCCATGCTTCTTTGACGGGCCTAGCCGCGTCGGTGGTTCCGTTCGGCGGCGGAGTTGTCCGGAGTTGTCCGCTACCGCTCGATAAGCGGCATGTGCGCGCACTATCGCTTGCTGTAGCCAGGGGGTTTATAGCTGGTCAGGGTTCGGATCGGCAGGGGGGCACATTGAAGTTTGGTGGCCACCTGGTTTTGCTGTCGCAATACACCAGCAGTCCGCCGGGATCCCGGGGGAACATATCGGCCTCCAGACCCCACGCCTGTCGAAGCTTGGCTCCCGCCACGTTCGCGCCAGCGAAGCTCACCCAGTCGACCTGTACGCCGGCAAACTCCGCCTCGGTCAGGTTCGTGAAATCGAGGTGCGCCCAGACCAACGTGGTGTTACCGAACCCCACCCGAGTCAGGTTGGCGTTCGACAGCTCGGCCCTGGTCAGATCCACGTGGTCGAACACACTGTCCGTCAGATCCGACCCGAAGAAGTTCACCCCCGCCAGGCTGCCGTCTCTGAGGTTCGCTCCGGCCAAGCATATTCGGGAAAGATCCGTCCTGAACAGCGCCGACGGCGGCAGCCTGCTGAGCACCGTCAGTACCGCTTGGATATCGGCCTGTAAGTCAAAAAGAGCTCGTGGACGGCCGTTACATTTCTCGAGCGGGGAGCTGGTCCGCACAAACGCCGAGAGTACGTCCACGACTGCTGTTCGATCGTCAGCGGAATCGCGAGCCAGTCGCCCCAGCAAGTAGACACCCGCTACCCGAGAGTTGAGTTTGTCGGAACTGAGCTGCTCGGTCGCTTTGGCGAACCGTTCGGTGATAGCTGAGTCACGCGCTGAACTGTTCTGGTTGTTGGTGGCACGGAGTGTCTGGCCCGTGAAATACAGCGCCGCCACCGCGGCCAGTGCAGTGACTGATGCGGTGAACGTGGTCCAGCCAGGCCAGGTGAAGATCGTGTGCAGCACCCGGCCTATCCGCTGGATCCGCGAGAACGACGGGGTGGGTGGGGCTGGTGGAGGAGGGGTTGGATCCGGAGAGGGCACCGGCGGGTTACCTGCGGTCACATGTTCCTCCCCTGGCAATCCTGTAAAGCGTGAAAACTAGTGTAAAGAAGGATCTTTCGACTGGTCTTGTCCCGAGAACGTGCGCGCAGCTGTTGATCTGCAACAACGTTCCAGCTCAGGTCACCGCAACCTGGACACTACGCCGCAGACACCTCCGCACCACCACGGTTGGGCACCGTCAATTCGCGGTAGTTGATTTCGCGAGCCCACCAGTATCACCTGCCGTACTGGTCCGGTTCGCGGCCTCCGAGATCTCGCTGAACGTCGTGTAATCGGCATGAGGGTGCGTCCGCCGCGGTGCCGGCGAAGTTCTCGGAGATGCCGGGAGCTCGACCTGAGAACACATGCACGACAGCTGTCGTGCATGGCCTCCGTCAGCGGACCACCGCTGAACTGCCCAAACCCCAGGCCGTACCTCGGTGACCCCCCCAGAGAAGTGACGTCGAATTGAGTATGACAATCAGTCCTGACCTGCACCCCGCACCGCGATGCGAGCCCTCTCTTACAGGTCAACCGCAGGCCGAAGAAGACCGTGCGCGCGCAAGTAAGATCGCGAATGCCTGGTTCGAGCAACGGGCCATTGACTGGAGGGTGCCGGGGGTTACTGGCCGAAACCGTCCCCTCCGAGATCATTCAGTGCCGGACGCCGTGGACTGAGGATGGTCGAGGTGCAGTGCGTGGTGGATTTCACGGGGTTGCGGGCGGCGCCGACGCGGTGTCGGTCTCATCGTCTGTGCCGCAGCGGGTTGCACGGGACCAGCTGCGCTAGAGCGACCTCACCTTCGAGAGGGTTCGCCGGAGCCCAGCACAAAGCGACGCCGAAAGGGAGCAGGGGCAGCGATACTCCCTGAACACAAATCAGGCACCTTTTTTGATAGTCCCTGACGAAGCTGCCGCCAGGCCCGAGTACTGGTCGCGCAGCTGATAGAGAAAGTTTGTGGACTGTTCGGGCGTGTAGGACATCACACACAGCCTGTCCATTAGAGCGGTGTAGGGTTGTACATCCCGCTTTCCTTCCATATACAGAGCGCTCGTCAATTGCTCGATATAAACGAGATCAGGAAGTTCTTTCTCATTGAACCGCAGCAAGCTGAAAGACTCGGCGATTTCGTTTGCCACACGCTTCGTCGGAAGAATTTGGATTACGATGTTATCCATTTTTGCCGCTTCGATGAGGTGTTCGATCTGCCCACGCAGAACTTCGGGCCCACCAACCTGTCGACGCAACGCACTCTCATCGATAACTGCCCACAACTTAGGAGCATTCTTCACCGACAGCATCTTTTGGCGCTCAATACGCATTTCTACGCGCCGCTCCGTATCGAGGCCCAGAGTACCGATTACTGCCCGCGCGTAGGCTGCGGTCTGCAAGAGCCCGGGTACGAACTGCGCCTCGTGTGTTCGAATTATCCTGGCGCACTGCTCAAGACTGATATAGCTCTTGAACCATGCTGGCATGATTTCGGTATAGCGGGCCCACCACCCCGGATGGCTGGCGTCCTCGGCGATCCTGAAGAGTTCCTGCCTCAAACCCGGATCGTTCAGCTTATATGCATTGAGTAGATCGCTCAAAGAATCACTGCTGAATACCGCCTTACCGAGCTCCAAAAGGTGGATGCTGTACGTAGTGAGGAACGTTCGCGCACTCACTTGCTCGGGGGTCATCCCTGCGGTCTCACGCAACCTTCTCATGTTTCTACCGAGAACCATTGTTGAGATTGTTGGATGCACCTCACGATAGGCCGCTATAGGCTGAGTATCCGGATGGAACGATTCAATCGAAAATTCTCCGCGTGTCGCCGAATTGACCGTCAGCGACTGGGCAATGTCACCAAGAATTTCCAACAGCCGGTCACCCGTTGCCCCATCGCCTGCCTCCGATATTTCAGCGGCAAGCTTGTAGGCATCAGCCATCGCGCGAACCGCCGATCCCAGTTTCCGACTGTCGTTCCACTCACTTGGCCGTACAGGATGCCCCTTGGTCACCGACTCGCGAATGACGAGGGGGTCACCACCGTTCAAGATTCGGTGAGCACTGCCAGGCGACCACCCCAATGCTTGCTCGACCAGCGCCAAGGTTCCTTCGGACATCCCTCGGACCCCCCGTTCGAGGTCACCCAGGAGCCGGTAGCTCAAACCGGTCGCATCGGCCAAGTCCTGGCGAGTATGCAACGAGAGCTCCTCGCGGCGGGAGACCACACGATCTGCCAAACGCTTCCAGTCCTTGCCCGCGCTCATAGGCACATGATGCCACCCTTAGTCAGGGTGACCAAAGAATAAGTTCACGTGCTTAGACCATGCGGTGACCTTGCTAGATCGCTCCAATGGCACAGGATTCCTATTCATGCTGGCAAACGCTGCCAATTACTGGCTACGATGCGCACATGCAATCGTCGCAGGACCAGGTGAGGGTCGGAGCAACCATCCGGGCACTCCGCGAAAGGTCCGGGGTCAGCCGCCGCGACCTCGCGCGACAGATCGGGATCAGCGCGTCGCATCTAGCCAACATCGAGCGCGGACTCCGCGCCTGCACGCGCCCGAACGCTCACAAGGTCGCCGAGGCTTTGAACGTGGATCCGATCGCGATCATGGCCGAATCCGGCGAATCCGACGCTGCGCCCGATCGACTAGCCGGGTTTGCAAAGCCCCTCCGATAGAGCCATCTGGAGAGCGGGCCAGGGGTCACGTGCCCGGGCCGGCGCGGCATGGCACCAGATGAATTCCACAGGCCCCGGCGAAGACCGAGGCACCCTTCACCCCCGAATCAACTGCCTCAGACACCGGCACGACTGCCCCGCGCTAGAGCCAAGGAGGGTCGCGCCTCGTCTACCGCTCAGCTGCGCCTTCCTTACCGAACGCACATTCGAGCGCTTCGGCTGCGCGCCGATCTGATGCTCACGAGAGTTGATGCACTACTGACGAGTAGGAGACTTCTGTAACGATAGCGCAACGGAGCGTGTACCAAAATTGAAGTTGGGCGCGGATTGTGGTCGATCCACTTACCACCCGGTCCAAGGGTTGTACCCGTGAGTAACCAAGCAAGTCAGATAACGATTAGATAACGAACAATGTGAACGAAAGGCCTAAATCTTACCGAACGGTAGCCACCGTCTACCTCAGCAAAAAATCGGCTCAGCCATCGATGTCGGCGAGGATTCTTGTACGACCGAACTAAAATACTGGCCAGTAGGACTTGTGCGTGGACACCAAACGTGAGCATTCTGTCCCTGTTTAATGCCAGGCTTGTCCCGTCGAGCTTCCCACGGCCAGCACCCCCGGCCACGGGGAGCAAGGGTAGGACCACACCAAACGGCCTACACCTGCCGGCGCCGCCAGCACCCGCAACGCGGGCAACGGCACCCGCTCCACGAAATGTCCAGCGCGAAACCGAACACCGGAGTCCCCCATGAGCGTTGCGACACTGCGCGTCGCCACCGCAGCCTCGTCCCCGAACGAGCCCGCGGGAATTCCGCGTGTCCACCGACTGCACGATCGACTAGTCGCCGCTTACCGACTATTCGGCGCGGCGCACGTCACTGTCCCATCGGCGGTGTTGGCACCCGCCGACAGGCTCGGACCGCCCTGCGATGAATCCAGTTCGCCCCCGACGGCCGGCTCGGCGCGGTAGGCGAACGACCGGTACGAAAGTCGCGAATTCGCTACAGGTCTCAGCAACGGCCTGACAGGGCGAGCTAACCGGCGGACACGTCGAAGCCCAGCTCTTCACTGTCGCCTAGTTCGGCCTGCGTGAATCGATCCACCCGCATTTCCTTGCTGCAACCCCTTTCCCCGCGAAAGGGCACCTGGGCCGGCCGCCGAAACACGTCGGCGGCCACAGCTACCGACCCCGTCGGTAGCTGGGCAGTAAGGAGGTCCAGTGGATCCGTCCGACGTACCGGACACGGCTGGGGACGAGGAACAACCCACTCCCCCCAACCGGCAGGAAACAGCTCGACGATACTGCAAGGCTCTCGCCATGGGACTCGACGCCATCTCAGCGTTCTGCTCCCTGACAGGCAGAGACAGCCTGGCAGCCATCACCAGGCTGTCTACCCTGCCACTGCGAGCGATAGCGGATAGGAAGCCAAACTCGCCGCAGTGATCGGAGCGCTCGGGTCGTCAGCTACCAACTGCCGGCCCGAGCACTTCGCCCCTTACAGGACGCTTATACGGTAACGGTCCTTAGCCTTGCATAGCTCACGAGATGTAGCCAGATGTGAGAAGTGACAACGGCAGCTGAACGTCGAGCACCCTCACCAGGACACCACGCCGCATTCCGGTTCTCCAATGCAATTGCGTACACGCAACGCAACACTTCGCCTGAGGCACATTACAGTTCCCCCACCACCGGAAGGCACTTGCGGACCGTCACAACATGATGACAACCAAATGTCCGCACTCACGCCAACCTCCGCCAGGAAGACCAGATCAGGACGGGCCTGCCCAGGTCAGGGACTGTTTACCAGCAACAATCGGACAGCCCAGCGTAGACATGCAGAGAAGCGTATCGGGCGGGTGATGTCGCCGAAAATGTACTTGACCTCTCCGTCGACCCTGGCACAAAGTGAGGCACCGTAAGCTCCTCTGACATGGCAAAAGCTGTCACGTTCGGCGGCGTGGTTCTGTCCGTCGCGTGCTTTTTCGTCCTCCGAGGCGCCGGGATGTCTTTCGGTCACATCGGCAAGATCATGGAGCTCGCCGGGACCGGCATCACCGTCATCGGCCTGGGGATCGCGTGGGAGAAAGCAGCCAAGCGGCTAGCAGCCTCCTGGCAAGCGTTCATAGATCACGCGCGCGGTTGGCAAGCGCGAATCCTCGGCCGCACTACCGTAACCACGATCCAGGCCTCCGACACGATTACCGTCACCGACACCGCGACAGTACTGAAACAGGACGGTTTCCCAGCTACTGCGGTCATTGACGAAAAGGTCTACCGGCTGCTCGACGCAGTCAACGAGATTCGGCGCGATCTCCACACCACAGAGCAGAGGATGACCGCCATCGCCGCGGCACCGCGGCTGACACAGGCCGACGTCGACGCCGCCGTTGCGAACGCGTTAGCCGGCTTCAAGTCAGATCTCGAAATCCACGCAGTAAAGGACCTGACTGTAGCGATATGCGGCGTACTGACCACCATGGCCGGTCTCATCCTCGGCGCGGTCTAGCAGCATCGCGAAGCGGTCAGGTGTTGTCGGGTAGTGGGCGGAGATAGCCGTGTCCAATGCCGTAGTAGGTATAGAGGCAGTCGAAACAGACTACGTCGTTCTTGTTCCCCGTAGAGGCTGCGGTTTAGAGCGTTAGTGGGGTCTGGTTGAGTGCTGAAGCGGCGATCTAGGCACGCGAGTCGGCCTTGCCCACCCAGCGGCGGCAATCGGCGCACGGCGCCTCGTACATGTTGGTGCGCATTGCGCGTCCTAACTCCTTCGAATGATCAGTTCGATTGTGCCCGAACGGCTCTCGGTTCCGGCACAGGTTCCGGCCTCGGTAATTCGGTATGAGAAACCTCAGGTGAGCAGGACCACGAAGACCAGGGCGAGGCAAAGACCTATCAAAGCGAAGATCGCAGCAGCGCGGAGGTTGAGCTGGGTGGCTTGTTCGGCGAGCCGGTCGGTCAGGTCGGTCATCTTCTGCTGAGCGGCCGACCGCTCCCGCTCGGCGGTCTTGATGCTCTGGTCGGCCCGGTGGAGTTCGGCGTTTTGACTGGTGATTTTGGCTTCGAGCTGTTTGCGGTAGGTGAGGGCTTGCTCGGCCGCGGTGGTTTGGCGGGTGAGTTTGTCCGCGGTGGTGCGCAGCGAGTTGCAGGCGGTCTCGAATTTGGCACGCAGGTCGTCGCGTTCGGTGAGTGCCGCGGCGAGTTGGCGTTTCTTGGCCGCGATTTCCTCGGCTTGGGCTTTGGTGTGTTGCTGCCAGTCGGTCACGGTGGCCCACCCTCCTTTCTTGTGGTCCGGGTGCGCCCATGCCAGCCGGTCGCCAGCGATCCAGTCACGCAGGAAGGCACGGACCGAGATGTGGGCGGGTCGCAGGCCGGCGCGCGGGCGGTAGGTGAGAAATCCGGTGTGGGCTTCGTAGTCGTCGCCAGCAGGGTTGAACGAGGTGATGCCCAGGACTGGCAGCTTCTCGGCCCAGGAGCACGGGCGGGTGAGCCACAGCACTTCGTCGGCGCCCTCGGCGAGCAGATCCCGGGTGCGTGCTTGCGCGTCGGAGTGGTCGAGTCGCGACCATTGGACCTCGACGGCGAATCCGCGCCCGTGCAGGTGGCCGAACACATCCGGCGTGCGGGCCTCGAGGTGGGTTTCCACCCGGGCGTCCTCGGAGCCGAGCACCCGCAGTTCCGCGCACACCCAATGTTTGAGCCGGAAGTGCAAGAACGTCTCGCGCGCCGACGTCCTCAGGGCGCGATCACCGGTGACCCCAAAGCCTTTGCCGTGGCGCACGAACGGGTTCTTCGCACTTGAGTGGTAGACCGTTACCGGATGCTGGCAGACCAGGCACCGCAGCCCCGAGGTCTTCTGCCACGTTGCGAACACACCTGGGTCGCGGATGTCGATGTACTCGTCGTAGCGGCCCAGCGCGGCATCCATCTCCAGCGCATAGCACGGGTTTTTCCGATCCGGCCCGGCCATCCTCACCCCCAGAGCAACGTGAACGTCAACCACCTATCACGGTAGCGAACGGGTATGACACAAACCTGGGTTTCGGTGCGCACGAACGGATTTGGTCTCTATCCGGCCGAACGAGCCCTCGAGTCGTTTCGGATTGAGGCTTATGCGTCAAGCTAGCCCTGGGTGGTGAAGGGCTGCGCGCAAATCCCGCAGACAATCGTACCGCGTTCGATCGTGGTCTCGTCGGCCTCGATGTGCCGGGGTGGTGAGCACTGGCAGGTCAGCACCTGGTCGGGGTCGCCGGTGTGTGGATTCTGTTGTTGAGGCATATGCATCACGCGTCCTGGGTTGTCGGGGCGATTCGGAATTGTTCGTTGCAGAATCCGCAGAAGATCCGGCCGGCGGTGATCGTGCGTTGCGCGGCGCGGACCCGCCGCACCGGATCACAGGCACAGACCAGGGCTCGGCCGCTGCGTGGGGCGCGTTCACGCTCCTTTTCGTCGTTGGTGGCGTCCGCGTCGTCACCCGGAGCCAACAGGTCGTGGGGAGGGGGTTCGTGTTCGGAGCGGCGGCGCGCGATCAGCACCCCGGTCAGGGCGGCGATCTGGCTGCGGTACTGGGTTGCGGTGGCGTCGGGCAGGGTTGTTGCCGACCAGCCGCGGTGGGGTTCGCGGGTCACCGACAGGCCGAGTTCCTGTGCGATGCCTTGGAATCGGGCGTTGTGGTAGGTGCCGGCGCGGCTGGTGTCCTGGATGCCGCGGGCGCGGGCGACGCCGTGGGCGGCCTCGTGCAGCATCGTGGCCAAGACATCGTGGGCGCCCTGGGCGAATCCTTCTCCCCCGACGAACAATTCCGGCATCCACTGTTCGCCGCGCTGCCAGCGATCGGGTCCGAACTGTCCGAGCCGAACACCCCGGCCGGACCCGACCGATCCGGCGGCCATCGCGACCACCACGTCGGGCACGTCGGGATGGCGTTGGCGGATCGCCGCCCACACCGTTTCGATCGTGGTGACAACAGTTCCAGCGAACGCATTCACCCTCGTCTCCTCCCATAGATCTGCGTGCCTCGGTCGAACATCGACAGCTCCGCCCCTGAATGGGGTGATGCGATGTCGAGGACGCCGGCAGCCGCCGCGCCGGGTGGTTGTTCCAGATACCCCGGGTGATCACAAGCTCCGGGCTTGTGATGCCTATGCGTCAATTCTACCGCGAAAACCCTTGATTAGCAGCATGTTTCGGCGGTCGGACCAGTGCGATCCCGCTACAACGATGTGATGCATATGCATCACATGGCCTCCATCTGAATTACTTGACGCATGCGCATCAACTGGGCCCCACCCTGGTTTTGTGGTCCCATCCGCGACGCCTTCACAAAGGTGCGGCCGCCTCGCCGGGAGCCTCGTCCCTGCGAACTCGCGTGCTCTTGACCGCTACGTTCGCACCCTGCTCGCCCCCGCACTGAGCGCGCCTTGGCCGCGAACACGCCACCTCTGGTGGCGCAGCTCTAGACGTAACGTCCGCTCCCAACCTGACCCCGCTCCCAACCCCCTCCTTTGTGGTCTCTTTTCCTCTTTTGGTCCTTCTCTTGTCTCCCTTGTCTTTTGATCTCTTGTTCTTTGTGTTTTGTGTTGTCCTCTGTCCCTGCCCGGCTGACACTCTCTATGAACAGCGAAGCCATAGAGAGTGTCAGCCGGGCAGGGACAGAGGGCGGCGCGAAACACCCAGCTCAAACGTAGTTTGAGCGTCTACCTGCCGGGACTTGGACGGGACTTGGTTTTCCCGTCATTGTCCCGTCCAAGTCCCGTCATTGTCCCGTCCGAGTCCCGGCAGGAGTGGGCGTCTGAGCACACGAAAAGGCCCGCCTGGCGGGTGCCTGGCGGGCCTGGATTCGGGTCGGCGGGTCGGGATCAGGTGGTGGGCATTTGGTTCCAGATCTGTCCGTCGAGGGTGCGGCCGTGCTGTTTGGGTGTTCGTCCGCCCCACTGTTTGAAGAAGAACGGCACGCCGGCGTCGACGCATTGGTCGCGCAGGTCGCGCACCCAGTCCGGGTGCATTGCGCGGGCGCCGGAGCCGGACTCGCCGCCGGCGATCACCCAATCCACGGCCGGATCGGGTCGCCAGCTCGAACACCGACCGCCGCAGCCACATTCGTTGCGGTCAGCGTCATCGGGACGTCGGCATCCGCACCCCTCAGGGCATCTGTCCGGGAACAAATGCAGGTCGAGGTCGACCGGTCCCAGCAGTGGCTCGCACGACAGGAACCGCACCGCGGCGGGAACGGCCCGCAAGTGGGTGATCCGCGCGGTGCTGGCCTGGTCCTCGACCGACACACCGACCCACAGGTTCGGCGGAAACACCAAGTCCCGCTCCGTCATTCGCCGCATCCGCAGCGGTCGCTTGGTCAATATCTGGTAGGTGTGCTGCGGCGTCGAAGCGATCACCGCGAACACCTCCCGGACGAACGACTCCGGGACACGGGCATGGAACAGGTCCGACATCGAGTTCACGAACACCAGCCGTGGGCTGCGCCAGCGTGCCGGAATGTCGAGTGCCGCTGGGTGAATCGTCACCCCGAACCCGGGCCCGGAGGTGCGGGGGTCGCCGTCTGCCTGGTATTTGGCGGCGCCCATGGCTTTCAGCCGTTTCGCCATCGATAGCGCGTAGCAGTGATCGCAGCCCGCGCTGATCCGGTCGCAGCCGGTGACCGGGTTCCAGGTTGTCTCGGTCCACTCGATCCCGGTCATCGCACGCGACTCCGACCGGTCTGCTGCTCGATGTCCGAGGGTTCGGTGTCCTCTACCAGTTCGGCGTCGATCACGTCGATCGGCTCGTCGTCTGGTGCGTGGACGACCTGGAGCCCGGGATGCCGAGACGCGGTGTGCACCGGCGCCGGTGCGGGTGGTGCATCGGCCAGCACACGGCTCGCGGGTGGTGCATCCGCCGGTGCAGTCTTGGACTGGTTCAGTACGCGGGTGATCGTGGTGTGCGCGACGCCGATGAGCGGAGCGATCTGCCGCGACGACATGCCCCTGCCGCTGAGTTCGTGGATCAGGGCGTCACGATCGGCCGGTAGTGGCTGCTCGGTCTTCGCTCCGACGGGCTCCGGTGCTGGTGTCGACGGGTTGTGAGCTGGCGCGATGGCCAGTTCGGTTCGGTGTGCGCGTGGGCTGATGGATCGGGTCGAGTGGCCGTGTCGGGGTGTGCGTGCAACACGCCGGTGCGTGCGCACCGGCCCCGGTCGACGCAGTGGTGCACCGGTGGTGCGCGATGCACCACCGGGTGTGCTGCCGCTCGCGGCTGGTGCATTCGGCGGTGCAGTGTCGGGGGTGCGCGGGGCGGGTGCCTCGTGCTCGTTCTGGTCCGGATGCGCCTGGTGTGCAACACCTCCTGCGGTTGCTGGTGCGTCTTCGCCGGTGGGTGCCGGGTGGTGTTGCTCGCGCAGGATCATGTGGGCCAGCGCGGCGCCCATGCCGAGCACGGCGACGGGCAGGCACGCCACGAGCACGGTCACCGGCCAGGGCGCGGTCCGGACTCCCGCGGACTGCATGAGGTGATAGGCGATCTGTCCGACCGCGCCGAGGGCCAGACTGCCGAACGCGGACCATTTCGCATACCGGCGGGTCCCCGCGGCACGGATCCGGTGGCCCAGCCACACATACAGTGCGTAGGAGGCGTAGGTCTCCATCCCGATCGGCAACGTGATCGCGGTATTGAGGGTGAACGCGTCGGCGATACCGGGCAGCGGCCGGACCGGACCGAACCCGGTCAGCTCCCCCAACCCCACCCAGCCGGACCAGATCGCCACGAACGCCGGCAGCGCCAGCAGCAGCACCGGCCACGCCTTCATCGGCCGACGGGTCGACTGGTCGTCGAGCAGATTCGTTGTCATGATGTCGAAGCTCCTTTCGATTCGGACCGTCCCCGGTCAACGGGTGCGGCGCCGGTCACGGTCTTCGGGATCACCGGTGCCGGTGAACAGGTCGGTGATGGTGATGTTTTCGGCCGCGAGGTCATCGAGCACGCCGTACTCGACGCGGAACTCCGGGCGGGCGCCCAGCACGGTCCGGTGCGCGGCGAGGAATTCGTAATAGGTGATCTCCGCGGAGACCTCCCGGCGCGCCAGGTCGGTGGGTGCTGTCGTGTCCGGGTAGGCCAGTTCCGGGTTGTTCGCAACCGTGGTCGCGGCGACCATCGCGCGACACAGCTCGCTGGCCCGCTGATAGATCGCGGCGGAGTTGGGGGAGGTCATGGTGGTTGTGTCCCTTCGGTTCTGGTGGATTTAGCGGCCACGAGTCCGCGCCCGGCTCATGGCCGGGTCGCGAAATCTGTCCTGCTGCGGGGGATGCGGCCGGTCGAGGTAGGGGACGGGGTCGAGTTCGGACACCTCGTATCCGGCGTCGAGGTGGTCGGAGAGGTCTTTGCCGCCGCGGGCTTGCATCACCCGCACCTCCCCCACCCGCCCGGCCAAGGTGTCGGCGACCTTGGCGGCGTGCCGGTAACCGGGACGGTCACGGTCGGCGACCACAACCACCCGGCCGGCACCGGCCAGCCAACGCGCATGCTCCGGAGTCCAGGACCCGGCGCCGCCGACGTTGCAGGTCGCTATCAGTCCGGCCCGGTTCGCGCGCTGCACATCCTTTTCGCCCTCGCACACGTAGATCTCGCGACCGGTGTCGAGGCCTTCACGGATATCGGAGAGCTGGAACGGGATCGGCGCGAAACCGGCGTCCTCCCACTGGGTTCCGGTCCAACGCCGTTGATAGAACGACTTCTTCGTGCCGTGCTCGTGCGGGGTGTGTACCCGGATCACCGCGCCCTCGACGTGCCCGTCGGGCCACCGGTAGAGGTAGGCATCGACCTTCTCCGGAACCCCGGTCTGCACACCCAGGTCGGGTTTGCTCAGGATCGGTAACCGTGCGGCCAGGATCGCCTGCTCCACTGGCGACACCACCCCCGCCCGTCGCGGACCCTGACCACCACCGGCACCGGACGCGCCAGGTTCGCGGCGGCGTTCGGGCAGCCGGTCGAACATGTCCCGCACGCCCAGCTGCCGGTTCTCGGTCGGATGTGGCAGTCGTGCGAGGACTTTCTCGTCGTCGCAGGTGGCCCAGCAGCGCACGATCGTCTTGCCCTGCTCCGGGTCATACCGCACGCCCAGGCTCGGGGTGTGCGGGCGGCCGTCGCCCTCATGGACAGGACACAAATAGTTCGTCCACCGAGTCGGATCATGGGTGCCGTGTCCAGGGCCCATCGTGCGTTTCAACGCGGTGGTGATCAGGTGATAGGACGGCCCGGCGGGCTGGTGCTGCGCCATGGCTACCGCGCTCGCTGCTGCGGCGGTCGTTCCTGCCTGCGATCACGTTCCGCCGCGGTGAGGTCGCGGGCCTGGAGCTGGCTGCGGTACTCGACCTCGGTCACGCCGACGAAGTAGCCGACCGCGCGGTCCTCGTCGACGCCGTCCAGGAACCGGTCCATGGTCTCGGGGCGGCGCTGCCAATCGTCGTGGGCGGCGTCGAGGTAGTGCCAGTGCTCGGCGTGCGGACCGGACTTCCACAGTTGACTGATCTCATTGCGCGCGCACACAATCCGAGACTGTTCGTCTCCTCCGCGGGCGTGGGCGGCAGCGGCACTCAGACGATCGAATCGCGCGAAGTCTCGCCGCATGGCTTCTTCGTGTTCGCGTTCCATGTCAGCGACTCCGCTCGATCCGAGGACGCGGCCGATCCTGAACCGGCGCCGGATTCTGTTGCACCGGTTGCGGGTTCGCCTGCACGGGGATCGTTTCGAGGTAGTCGGCGTAGCCGGTGGCCTGTTGATCCCAGCGAGACTCCGCTTCGGTAGCACTGATCCCGTACGCGGCACCGATCTGATCCCAGCCGGCACCGAAAACGCGGGCGTTGATCACGTTGCCGAGCGGGTCGACATCGGCGGCACGCTCGATACGGATCTTCGTCACATGCCACTGCGCCGAGCGCGCCTGCCCTTCCGGAGTGTCGCGCTGGCTCCACTCCCGTTCCCATTCGGTGCTTCCCCACTGCGGACGGTGAAGGAGACCATCGGCCAGCTCCGAAGTCTTGATCGCGATTGCTGCCCTGAGTTCGCGTGCCGCCGCGTCGATTTCGGCGTCGCTCGGCGAGTGCTGCTCGGTGTTGTGGTCCATGTCAGTGGGTCCTTTCGATCCGGTGCGGGCGCGCCTGCTCGACCGCTGTGACGGCGGCGGGTGTGCGGCGGTCCCGGATTGGTGTGGTCGTGATGGCGTCGTGGACTTGGACGAGGCTGCGGTGCTGCACGTCGGTCAGGCCACGCTCGAACCAGGCAGGCTCGCCGCGGTCGAGTCGGTCGAGGCTGCGCGCCAGCGCAGCAGGGTTGTTCGCCCACTGCCAGTGCGCCATCTCGAGGTATCGCCACTGATCGGCGTGCGGCCCGTCCTCCCACCGCTGACCGATCGCGTTACGTGCGCGCAGGATCCGGGGCCGCTCCACTCCGGCACGGGCGCGGTCGGCGGCGGCACTGAGCTCGGCGAACCGGGCGAAGTCTCGCCGCATAGCTTCTTCGTGCTCGGGATTCATCTCAGCGGGTCCTTTCGATCCGGCGGCGCACGGGCACCGCGAGTTCGGTGACGGCGTAGCCGTCGTGGGTGTGCGAAGGTGCAGCTGTGAGGGCCTGCACTGCCCAGCCCAGTTCGGGGCGTGGCGTCTTCTTGCGGTCGTGGTAATAGCGCTGCGGACTGGCATTCGGGTCGTCGATGGTGTCTTCGTCCCACTGCCACGACCGCGCCCAACGGTGTGCGCGCCCGTAATCACGGGCACGCTGGGACGGTCCTGGTGTGAGTTGCATCCGCGCGAAGAGCTCGACCACGTCGCGATACCGGCCCGCGGTGATCGGCCGGTCGCCGTGCATGAGCGGCCCCATGTTGCTGGGACGCATGCCGAGTTCGTGAGCCAACCGAGCTTGCGGCCAGCCATCGGCAACCAACGCCCGCAACCGGCGCTGCGCGCCTACCAACGGCACCGGAGCACCGTCGGCGGCGACCTCGACCACTGATTCCGGCACCGGCACCGCCAAGATCCGCTCGGCGGTGGCGTGGGAAACCCACTGCTGCGGTGGCGATTCCGTACCGCCGCGCAGCAGGTGACCCAGCACCGATCGATGCAGACCGGCGAGCTCGACGAGCCGACGGTGACTCAGGCCGGCCTCGCTCAGCCGGGCGACGTGCTCGCGTACGGGTTCAGCGGGGGCTCGGTCCGGGTCCCATCGGCCGTAGGCCTTGTTGCGCTCTCGCGTCCGTTCGTAACACGCCCCGCACAAACCGCGTCGCAATGGCGGTTTGACCCGATCGCATCGGCCGCAGGCCTTAGCAGCGGAATTCCCGTGCCCGGATTGGGTTCCCATCGTGTCACCGGCCCCGCTCGATCTCGGGACGCACTGCCTGGCAGGACAGGATGCGGGCTTGTTCGATGCTGCGCCGCTGCACCGCGTCCAACCCGCCACCTGATGCACCGAGGGAATGCCGCAGCGCGTGGCGCACACTGTCGGGTTCGCATTCCCATTGGCTGCGAACCGATTTCAGGAACTCCCATTCCTGCTGATGCGGGCCGTAATGCCAGCCCTGATCGATCGCAGCGCCCTCGGTGTAGAGCCGGTTGATATCGGCTTCACTGGCCTGGGGCCGATACGCCATGTTGGTGAGGCGATCGAGTTCGGTGAACGCCTCACGCATCGCTTCCTCGTGCTCGCGGTGCATCCTCACCGCCCCCGCTCGATGCGCCGACGAGCTGGGCCGAACGCCGGTACCGGCACTTCCGGGGTGAACCGGGCTGCATCCGGTGCGTTGCGTTCGTAGTCGACGTGGAAGGTGTTGCCCGACAGCTCACGGGCCTGCTCGATGTTGCGCCGCTCGACCGCGGTGAGCTGCTCGTAGCCGATCTCGCGGTAGTGCTCGGTCCACGCCAGGAACCGGCGCACTCCCTCGGGGTCTTGCTCCCAATTGGTGTAAGCGGCGCACAAGTGTTGCCACGCTTCGGAGTGCGGCCCGTTCGTCCAGCGCTGGTCGAGGGTGTGTCGCTGGTCGTCGAGAGCCTCCACCTCGGTGTCGGGGCAATCCGATACCTCGGCGTGAACAACTTCATCGCGCAGCCGGACAAGTTCGGCGAAGTCGGTGCGCATGGCGTCTTCGTGTTCGTGTTCCATGTCACCGGCTCCGTTCGATCCCGTTGCGGCGCTTGCCGTTGCGTTCCGGCTGGGTGATGCGCTGGCGTGGGGTGTCGAGGTCTTCGGCTCGCCAGGGCTGGGTGTTCTCGCGCTGGTCGGCGGGTTCAGGCTGAGACTGATCGCGGGAGCGTTTTTCGGCCCAGTACTCCTCGGCGCCACCGTTGGCCCACCAGCGCACGAATTCGGCGGCCTGGGGTGCCCCGATCGGGCGGCCTCGATCCTCGATCGCCTGAACCTGACGGCGGATTACCTCCGAGTAACGGTCGGTGAGAGCGTCGGTCATGTTCTGGCGCACGAGGTTGTCGAAATCGCGTCGCGCCTCCTCATGGGACGCGCGGGCGTCGCGAAACCGATCCGCGTCGCTGTCCTCGCGGTTCGGGGTCGCTGGGCGATCACCGCTGGGATGCTCGCTGCCGTTGGAGCTACGCGAACGGCTGCCGTAACGGTCCGGCTCGGGAGTCGACCGCACCAACTTGGCGACCGCCTCATCGCGTTCGCCTTTGTACCGGTCACGTTCCGCGGCGACCTGTTCCACCGTGGGGCGCTCACGGAGCTCGTCGATCTCGTTGGCCAGGCGCAGGTTCCGGTTCTTCAACTCCTCGATCCGGGCATCGGCGCTTCCCAGGCACCGTTTGACCTCGTCACGGTCGGCGGTGACCGCATCCAAGCCGCGCTGAAGAATTTCGACCCGGGAGGCGAGCCGGTCCCGATCGGCGGCCATGTCGGTGAGCTGGCGTTCGATCTGCGCGATCCTGGAGTTGTCGACGCCGGCGGCGGCCGACGACTCGGCCGGGCGCGTCTGCTCTCCACGATTGCGGTGTGCGTGCTGTGCGCGCAGCGCGTCGATCTCGTCGCTCACCATCCCGATCGGGCCCTCGGTACGGAATACCGGATCGTGGTCGCCGCGGTCGCCGTCGTAGATGCCGACCTGCACGAGGGTTCCCGGTGCGGGCCGGATCGCGTCGAGCTGAGCGCGGGTCCAGTCCGCGCATTCGGCCTCGCTGGGGTGGCCGCGGGTTTCGTGCACCGCCCGGTCCCCGCCCTGGGGGGTGTAGCTGATCTGCGCGGCGTAGCGGTACCAGCGTTGACGGATGTCCTCGATGACATCGCTGGGTGTACCGGCGGCGACGTGGCTGGGCTGGACGGCGTCCTTGTCCCACAACGTCGCAGTCACCCTCGTGCGGGGCTCGATGTCGAGGGACCCCACGGTGTCGTGCACCCAGCGTGCAGAGGTTTCCCGGTCGTCGTGAAACCCGCGCAGCACCGAGATCTGATCGGCGTCGAGATCACCCGGTGCGTGATAGCGCACGATGGTCGTGAACCGTCGGTCCTGCGCGGTCACCGCGGCGGCGTCACGGCTGATGCTCCGGTCCCGAGCGTCGGTGTAGGCGAGCAGGTTTCCCGTGACCTCGCGGGGTTCGCCGTAGTCGCGGTAGGGCGACACGCTCTGGTCGTGGGTGTCGGTGATGTTCAGCTCGACGGTCGTGCCCGAGGTCCAGTCCGAGCGTGCGATGTTGTCGTGGACCCACTGCGCGGCGCCGTCTTCAGTTCTGGCCGAGCCGAACTCGCTCCACACCCAGCCCCGCGGATCCGACCACGTCAGCTGTGCGGCGAACCGCTCGGGCCGGCGTACCCGCGGCACCACGCGGCCCTGGTCTTGGTCGGGTGCGATCTCGCGGCCACGATGCACCTGGCCGGTCTTCTCCCGGGCGACCAGCGCCCGATAGTGCAGGGCATCAATGCCTTTCACCTTGTGGGCGCGGTCGAACAACCGGCCGGTCTTCAGGTGCGGGAACACCGTGGCCGCGTCGAGCCCGTCCAGAGCGATGCCCCGCTCGGTGAGCGTCAACCGGGAATTGTCGAGGATCTTCGAGCGGAGGTAGTCCGAATGCTCGGCCAGAATCTGTGAATCACGGTGCCGACGTGCGTGATCGATGTTCGGGTTCTCCGCACGCTCGGCGACGGTGGCGGCGTGCACGCGGTAGCGCTCGACCATCTGCTGAGTCCAGCCCAGTTGATGATCACGCATGGTCTGCTCGGCGCGGCGCTGCTCGCGCAACGCGAGACTGATCTGCTTGCGGATGCGGCGCCGTTCCAGCCAGTGTGCGGCTTGGGCGTGGGCGCGCAGCATGTGCTGAAACGAGCGGCCGAACTTCACCGCTTCGGCGATCAGTTCGTCTTCGGGACTACGGTCAGTCATGTCTGTATTCCTCTCGGAGGTAACGGATTTGAGGGCTATCGGGTGCGGTCGATCGGTGGCCGGCGCTGCGTCAGCTGGTGTTCGCGCTGTTCGCAGGCGTGGTCGGTGAGCTTCAACCGGCCGGCGTAGGCGCGTGCTCGGGCGAGCTGTTCACTGGCGCGCCACAGGTTGCTGTCGGCACTGGACAACCAGTTCTCCGTGAGCTGGGCGGCATGAAGCGGACTGATTGGTTCGCCGAGGGTGTCGACATCCAGGGATCGGGGCGCGCGGCTCAGTTCGTAGTAGCGGTGCTGGAGGTCGAGCAGCTTGCTCTGAAGCTCGGCCAGCTGGTCCTGGACCTCTCCCACCTCCAGGTACAGGTCCGACGGGATCGGCAGGACGGATTCGTCGTTGTGGTCAGGCATCGCCGCTCATCCCTCGATCTCGGTGCCGCGGCCGGCGGGGTCGGGGCCGGTGAAGCCCGGGTGTGGGTACGAGCCGTAGGCCGTGGTGATCGGCGCATCGGCGTCGTCGAAGGGCTGGTTGCGGGTGGTGACGACGCGGTCGAAGGCGATATCGAGTCGGAGCTGGTCCGTCCGCGACAGCCTCGCGCGGGCTTGCCATCCGTTGCGGCGGGTGAACTCCTGGAACAGGGCTTCGCGATGCGGATACAGCAGTGTGTGGTCGGCGTGGCGGTAGGAGTGCTCGGCGTGCTCGATCTCGGCGACCAGCCCCGCGAGGTCCAAATCGCGCGGGCTGTGCACCTGTTCGGGTGTGTTGAGCAGGTCCGGGTTGAACCCTGCGGCGACCAGGGCCGCATGCTCGTCGCGCTCGCGCTGGTCCTGCTCGCTCAAAGCGTGGTACAGGGTGTCGCGGGCGCGGCGTTCGAGGTTCAGCCGTTCCAGCTCGGCGCGCTCGCCCGGGGTTAGCCGACGCTTGGCCAGGTGCCCGGCGAGGGTGTTCCACGGGTCGTACTCGCCCCAGACGAACAGTGCAGCGAACATGCCGGCACCGAGAGCGATCCCGAGGAGGACCGAGCGAATGATATTGGGTTCCATGATGATTGACCTTTCTCTTATGCCGAGGGCGCGGCGGGTGAGGTGCGGGTGGTCTCGTGCCGGGTGCGGGCGGTATCGACGCGGTCGATCAGGCCGTGGGCAAGTCCGGCGAGGGTGGTGAGCACGACCGCGAACGCGCTACGGATCGCCCCGGTCAGGGCGCTCAGGACCTGGCCGATCGAGGGGCGTAGGGCGGCGTTCCACCACAGGTAGGCCAGCCAGCCGGTCCCGTAGACCGCGAGTGGGCCGGTCACGATCAGCGGTTCACCCCAGCCCGCGAGCACCCCGGCGGTGACCACAACAGCGGAGCCGCCGGCCGCGACACGTACGACCCGGCGCCGCGCGGTGCGCGCCGCCTCGACAGCGTTTTCGACGGTGAACGGCTTGTCCCAGTCCCCGGTGTCAGGGCCGCCGGCGACGGGGGTGACCAGCCGCAACGCCGGTCGCGGTGGCGCGGGGACAGTGTCGGGGTCGACTGGTTCGGGGACGTTGGCGACGACGTCGGCGAGGTAGTCGGCGAACTCGGCGGCGAGGATGTCACCGATCGCCTTCGGCTCCCGCGACTCGACCGGAGAGCCCGGCTCGTTCGGTGTCCGGTCGTCGTCGGATTCGTCGTCGTGAGGGTTGTTGTCACGGATGATGCGCATCAGATTGTTTGCCTTTCAACAGGTTTCGGGATGGACAGATCAGGCGACGGCGGTGTCACCAGAGATGAGCGGCTTGCCTGCGGCTTCACGGCCGCGAGCCGCAGCTGCGGCGGGGGTGCCGGGAAGCGGGGTGAGTTCGTCACGGTCGACTCGCACGACGTGGCCCCAGTCGGCGCGGCGGCCGCGGGCGTAGACGAATTCGCCGGTGTCGAGCTGGCGCAGCACGTCGGGGTCGACGAGCCATTTCTCCCCGACCGAGACCTGGCCCTCGTCGCCGTGGCGCTGCCCCTTGATCAGATGACGCGACGGCAGCATCGAGCGCAGGGAACCGACGTGCTTGCACAGGTCGCCGGCGTTCTCGTTGTAGCCCAGGATCAGCCCGCCCGCGCACGCCTTGAGCAGCCGGTTCAGCGACCACTCGTCCGGGGCGAGGCCTTCCTGGGATTGGGCGGCGAACAGCAGCGCCACACCCTGGGAGCGGCCTCGTTCGCACACATCGGTGAGCCCGATCGTGCCCTTCGCGGTTGTGAGAGCGGAGATTTCGTCGATAACCAGCGTCACCGAGCGCCGCTGGTCCTTGGCGGTGCGGCCGGCGCGCTGCATCACCATCCGCAAGATGGCGGCGACCTGGGCGCGGGCGGCGTCCTTGTCCAAACCGGGCACGGTCACATACAGCACGTCGAGGTCGTCGAGGTCCTTGCCGCCGTCGAAGACCATCTGCCCGGACTGGTCCTGAAGCAGCTCGAACAGGTTCGACGCCTTGATCAGCGCGTCGTCGAGCTGGGGAACCTTCTCCTCCTGCATCGCGTCGAGCATCCGTTTGACGCTCGGATCACCACCCCACGCATCCAGCAACACGGCTTTGTCCAGGCGGGCAAGGAATTCGGTCGAGGACTGCGGCGGCCCGACCGGCGCCCCGCACACCAGCGACACGATGCGGCGGCGCATCTCGTCGAAATGCTGGCCCTCGCTGGTGGTGGCCTCGCCGGCGTTGAGCAGATCCCCGACCGCGGCACGCTGGTCACGGGCGGAGGTGTTGGCCCACAGCTCGAGCCGGTCCCCGCCGGGCACCACCACCGCGATCCGATGCGGCTCGATTCCCTTGCGCAGGGCGATCTCCCGGATCTCGCGACCGAGTTCCAGATCATCGCGCCCGCCCTTGCACGAGATGATCACCTGAAGCGGGCGCGAGTACCGCCCCCGCATGCCGGGGACATCCGTCCAGCGCTGCCAGGCGCTCCACTCGTAGTCGAGCATCCCGGCGTAATAGCGTTTGATCAGCTCGGTCTTGCCGCCACCGGTGGTCGCGACCGCCGCCAAATGCCGGCGGGCCTGGCGGTGCGGGATCACCATCCACTGCTCATGGCGCGCGGTCAGCCCACGCCACAACCCCGGCGTCTCCGAAGTCGTCCGGTTCGCCAACGGACCGAGCACGACACCCTCGGCCACAGTGAAGGGGGCACCGTGCTGGGCGGTTTTGGCGGCGCGGGCGAACTGCCGCGCCAGCATCGCCTCACTCACGCGTTCGGTGCGGCCGAGGTTCTTCAACCCGACCGTGCGGACCTTGTGCACGAACTTCGCCCGCACATAGGTCGCGGTCACCGCCGCGAACGGCGCACCGAGCGCGAGCATCATCCGCACCCCGGACCAGTCACCGTCGGTGACACGTTCGGCGCCGGACCACAACAGCGACAACGGCGTCGTCCACGACCCACCAGCCGCGACCGAGGCGGCGGGCAGCAACAGCGAGGCGATAGCGAAGTTCCGCAGCCGGTGCGCCGAGAGCGGCCAATAGGTCGCCACCGCCACGATCAAAACCAGCATGACCATGAGCACCAGCCCCGCTGTCACCGCGGTACCGGCGTGATGGACCGCGACGCTCAGATCCGGCAGGTCGATGCCGTCGAGCTGTTGGATCGGGGGTTTGACCGGATGCACCTCGATCGGAGGCGGCGCCTGCTCGACAGTCACCGGCGCCGGCGGTGGTGGCGCGGTCGCGGTGCCGAGCGGGTCGCAGTCGGCGGGAGTGAGGACAGGTTTGCAGTTCTGGCTGCTCATGACGCTTCCTGAGAGAGGTGAATGAGGGTGCGGCGGCGGCGATTCGAACTGCGCGCCTTGGCGGCCTCGCGCATCGCGCCGTAACGGGTGAGGAACTTCTCCCACGTGCGGTCGAAGTCGCGGATCACCAGATCCAGCGCCAGCCGCTCACCGAATTCGTTGTCCGGCAGCCGTTCCGATGCCGCGTTGACGTTGTCGATCACCGCCGGGGTCCGGCACAGATACAGCACCCCGACCATGGATTCCTCCGTCGCGTCGCGGGCGGCACGGATAGCGCCCTTCAACGCGATATCCATGTGCTCGGGGTCCTTCTTGGACAACTCGACCTCTAAGGCCCACCAGCCGTGCTGGCCTTCCACCACCCCGAGGAACCGGCCGTCGTGCACATGCGGGTAACCCAGCAGCGGCGTACGCCCCGAGGACACCGGCGGCTCCCCCGTGGTGCGTTTGCCGTTGGGGCCGGCGGTCTTGCCGATCCGGTGCCGCAACACCCGCTCCGAGACCCACAGCGCCCGGTCGGAGCCGACGAGCATCACCCGCGCTTGGGCCACCGCCCGGTAGTGCTCGGCCAACGCCAACGGTGGATGCCAGTCCGCGGGCCGCCATCCCAGATAGCGAGCCGCGGTCACCCGGGTCGGGACCACCCACTTCTCCCCCGCCTGCACATCGGCGAGTTCGTGGATGAGGCCGTCGTTGTGCAGCTGCTTGGCCAAGCTGTACACGTGGTTACGTTCCATGCCCAGAAACCAGCCGAGCACGTCGAGCTGCATCGCGTGCATCTCCGAAATACCGGCCAGGGCAAGGGTTTTCCGTGGCGTCGAACGAGCTTCCTTCGGGTTGCGCAGCAGGTCCTGCACCGTGCTGCGGGGCAGCCCGACCCGGCGGGCGATCTCGTTCTGACTGAGCTGACGCGCATGTAAGGCGGCGACCTCACCCAGCGTCGCCTCGACCCGGCGAGCCCGAATATTCAGCGTGCGGGCGATCTCCTGGTACCCCATCCCCGCCGCACGCATGCCGGCCACGATCTGATCGCAGTACTCGATCTCCAGATTCGGGTGCCGATCAGATCGGACCCCGGACTTGTTCGTGTTGTGGTTCATCGGTTTCGCTCCCTTCCCACACCGCGCTTGACTGAGCGGCGAGCGGTGATATCGGCACGCGCCTGCTCGATGACCTCGCGCATATCGGCGGCATCGATCCCCCGGCGTTCACACGCGGTCGCCGACCGTTCCCACCGCGCCAGCTGCAACGCCTCCAGCTGCGCGTCCGTCGGAACTCGTTTCGGCACAGCCGAATCCGCGTCGTACAGGTACGCCTTCAACGGGCCACGTGATCCGCCCCGCGCCCGCAGCACCTGCGCCTCGTACTCGCCACCGGGCCGCTGTCCCTCGCGGGCGAGCTGGCGGCGGGTCCGCAGATGCTGCGGCGCCAGACCCCATGGCCAGGTCGGCAACCCGTGCCGTTCACCGTCGGGGTCGAGGAATCTGCTCATCGTGACCGCCGGATTCCGCGAGTCCGCAGCTCGGTTTGCACCGCAGCACGGAGCTCGTCGGCACCGTCCTTGCCGTAAAAGGCATCGAGGTAGCGGTTGCGTGCCCGACTCGTCTCCTCGTGCACAACTCTGCGGGCGGATCGGATCTGGTCAAGCTTGCCGATCTCCGCCGTCGAGTCAGCGAAGTCCTTACGCTCCATCGACTCCCACGCGGCACCGTCGATATCGGACAGCACATCCTCGACCGTCGCCAACCGGCGGAACTCCGCCAGCAAGCTGTCCCGATCGTCCGCCGGCGCGGTCATCGCGCCACCCCCGGCAGCTGCGACGCCGGTACGCACGAACCCGGACGCTCAATCGGCACACCAGCATTCACCGACCGGCAGATCTTCGGCGACGGCGTGTACTGCTGGTAGTCCACCCACGCCGCAGTGCACCCGCCCATCGCGATCAGCAGCAGCAACCCGAACGCGGCCAGCCGCAGCATCGGCGGCAACAAGCCGATCGGCGCGTATACCGCACCAGCACCGGTGAACTCCGGGCCGGCCATCGAATGCAACGGGGTATGACCCCGGCCGCGGTCGACGTAGGTCACGTGCTGCACATGCTGGATCGGGGCATCTCGCCACTCCCCGCTCACCGCGACCGCCCCCGATCAACCCGAGGCTGCTCGACCTGCTCACGTTCGGACCGCGGATACTCCCGGACCTTCTCCGCGAGCTCCCGCGCTGGCAGCAGGTGATAGGTCACCGCACCCGACACCTCCCGGGTGGAGTCGACCAGCCGGATCGCCGCGTACTCGACATTGATGTGCCCATACTCCGCAGGCAGCCCTTCGTACTTGCCTGGCTTGTCGAACCGGGATGCGTGAGCTTCCAGCGACCGATAGCGGGCCGCCAACGCCAACGTCCGCTGACGCAGCAACTCCTGCTCACGCAAGATCGAATCCAGCTCGTCCAGCAGATCCGCCGGATCATGCTGCGGCTCGTTCACGCTCATCGCCGAACCCCCCACCGGCGACTCGACCGCCAGAGCGCAAGCGCGCCAACCAACATCACGGTGAACCCGACAATCGCGGGGTTAGTCAGTACCAGGTACCCGACCGCCACCATCGCGATCGCCGCACCAAACGTCCGGGCGCGCATCACGCGTCACCGCCCGCAACCAAGATCGGGCGCACGAGGCCACTCAGATCCTGCGGGTCAACTCGAACCGACCGTGCGCCCACCTTGTAGGCCTTCAAGTCGCCTGTCGAGATGAGACGTTCCAGCGTTCGAACGCTCAGCCCGAGCTGGCGCGCCGCCTCACGCATCGTGATCAGCTGCTGAGGCAGCGGAACTGTGTGTCGCTGTGTCATCTGGAGTCCTTCCCTATGGCGTCAAGGAGGTCGAACCTCTCCTTGTGTCATCATGTCCTCTATAGGACTGACATATAGAGATCATGAGGACATACCCGCGCAGAGTCAAGACCTAAGGAGGACTTAAGATGAGTTCGGCGCCCCGACGAGGAAGAGGACACGATGCCCGCGAAGTACGAGCTAATCGCTGACGACCTCAGGCAGAGGATCTTGTCGAGGGAGCTAAGCCCTGGCGATCGCGTGCCTGGCGAAGCTGCTTTGACTGAGGAGTTCAGAGTCAGCGTGCCTACCGTTCGCCAGGCGTTGGCTGTTCTCCGCCATGAGGGCCTAATTGAAGCGAGGCACGGCGTCGGCACCTACGTTCGAACGCCTCGGATCAAGGTCCGGCGCACTGACGAGCGGCACCAGTGGGAAAAGAATCGTGTGCGGGAGCCGGAGACCGTTCGCCGGTCAACCGGCGCAACCGAATACGACACCGGCCTCTCTATGCCGGATCTGGCATTCAGCGCCCACTACACCACTACGGAGGCAACCGACGACCTGGCGGACGCTTTCGCTATAGCCGCCGGCACAAAGCTCCTCCAGAGGAACTATCGAACCCAATACCGCACCGAGGACTCGCCTTTCAGCTTGGTCTGCTCATACCTCGTTTACGAAGTGGCCGAAGCCAACCCCGATCTTCTCGAAGACGACAACGAGCCATGGCCAGGTGGCACGCAGCACCAACTGTCAACAATCGGAATCGAGCTAGCGAGTATCACTGAGGAGGTGCACACGCGCATGCCTAACGGCAGCGAGGCCGAAGAGTTGGGCATCCCGACAACGGGCGTGGCAGTCTTTGATCTCCGAAGGACCTCGATCGATGTGACCGGCCGCGTCGTCGAGGTTGCCGACATTGTCCTTCCCGGCGATCGAAGCGAACTCGTATACACCACCAAGCTGAGCCGATGGAGCTAAACATGGACCGACTAATTTCGGTGATTACACCGGTCTACAACCCGGACCCGGATCATTTAAAGGCGGCCTGCGAGTCAGTCCTGGCGCAGAGGCTTCCCGACGGTTGGTCGCTCGAGTGGGTCCTACAAGAAGATGGAGACACCGGCGCCGCACAAGCGATTCTGGGGAGAGCCGACGATCGGATCCGGTTTCACACTGGCCGGCGTGGCGGCGTCGCACTTACCAGAAACCTCGCGCTCGCCAACTCCAGGGGCGAACTCATAAAGAATCTGGATGCCGACGACATCCTTACGCCGGGCGTCTTGATACGAGACATCGAGACCCTCATGTCCGGCGACGACATCGCGTGGACGACATCGCGTCTGCTGGACCTGTTGCCTGACGGGACGACCGTAGGGTTCGATAATGACCCGCCACACGGCAAGCTCCTTCCTGGCGTGGTGCTCGACCATTGGCGCAGTCACAATTTCAGGCTTCCCGTCCATCCGACAACCGTGTGCATTCGTCGCTCCCTCGTCGTCGCTATAGGAGGTTGGATGGGGATTCCTGGGTCGGACGACACGGGGATGATTATCGCCGCCAGCCTCCTGGCCACGGGCTTCTTCAACGAGGAGGTCGGCCTTCTGTATCGGAAGTGGCCAGGCCAGGAAACGGCCAAGCAAGAGCACAATCACGAAGGCGAATGGACTGCTCGGATGAGTCTCATCAACGAACGAGCCGATGCACTACAAATGGCGATCGCCAACGGCTGGAGCACTGGTCATCCCGAGACGGCTGCACAAGCTTGACGCCAGCCCTCGTCGGGCGTCCCCGGCCGGCATGTACTGCACACATTTCGTTCGTGCGCATCATCCCAGCCAGGGCGCCCCGTCGTGCAGGGTTGTGTGGTCGCCGCCTTTGCTGCGGTTTTGCACCGACCACGTCTCTCCCTCAATCAGCGTGGGGTCAAGGGACATTCGGTCGGTGTACGCATTCCCGTCATCGTCCACGTAGGTAAATAGGACCGCGGTCTCGCGCGGGATGCCGTCAATGTTCATGTGACGGCCTTGCTCGTCTTGTTCATTGCCGAGGACCAGAAATTCGCTCCGTGCAATATAGCCCGGAGCCCACGCGTCGATGGGTGTCGAGAAGCGGCGACGCACGAGCGGAATGATGCTGTTTTCTCCATCAGGCGTTTGCTCGTGCGTAGGCAGTGGAGGATCGAAGGTCACCTCGACCACCCGGGCTATCGACTGGCCGACATTCGCGATCTCCAGGCCAGCGGACATTGCGCTCGTAGGTTTCAGCGTCGCAACCATCATTGGCCGAGTGGCTCGATGGGTGGCCTTACGATTGTGTCGTAGCGAGCGGACAGCGGTGCTGCCGGTAACGACAGCCATCACTCCGCCCGCCGCGGCGGCCGCCGACGCGACCCGTGCGGTCGTCCACCAATGCCAGAAGTCGAAGAACCATCCCATGATTGGCCTCGCTCTCGTCCTGTAACCCAGTGGCAACGCATGATCTTCACGAGACAGCGGACCTGGACGCACCCCTCGCCAGTCGTTCATCGGTCCTCAACACTGCCGCGAGCAGCGTTGGTGCCGACTCCTGTAGCGACAAGAACACGACGTGCTCGTCCCCGTACCTTGAACGAACCTCACGGATCCGCTCCTGCGCCGTCGTGTTCTCGTCAACCCACTTCAGTTCAATACCGCGCCGGCGCGTTTCGACACACGCACATGAGTGATTCGCGACAAGCGCACACTGACGATCGGACACACCTTCGCCATGCAGGAACTCGGCTCCGTCAACAGGAGCGAAGCCCGTCCGGGTCAATTCGGGTGCGTACCCGATGTCGTGAAGCCAGGCCGCGGCAACCAGCGTGTCCGCGTTGTCGACCACACCAGCGGCCAACCAGGCCCGCCGGGCGACACCTTGAACGTGCGCCCATCGACGCGGTAGGGATGACGCGAGTCGAGTGCGCACCAGGTCTTCTGCCCACGCCGCCAAACACTCCATGTCGCGAGTGTAGTGAGCAGGCAACTTGGTGCGGCCTCGAACCGGCGGAGCACTAACCAAGCACGCTACGGACACTTTCCCACTGGCTGTCAGCCAGGCTCGCGTAGCGCTGGGTCGTCCGGAGCGACGCATGCCCTAGCAGCTTCTGAACCTGCTGGATAGGCACCCCGGCCCGCACAAGCCGGCCCGCGTACGTATGCCGTAGATCGTGAGGGCGCACCTTTCCTAACCGCCGCTTCTCGTCATCCTCGCCCACCCACGCCACCCGCGACGCTGCCTGGAATCGTTTGCCGAAGTTATCAGCGTCGAAGGGCCGATGGTCGACATGCGCGAGCAGCAAACCACTCCGCACTGACCGGCCGGCCACATACCGCACCGGCGCAGGTTCGCCAAGCCCGTCCCGCTTGATGACCACTGCCAGAATCCTCGTCAACGAGTCGCCGATCGGGATCACCCGCTTCTCGTGGTCCTTCGGCGGCTTCAATCGCCGGACTGCTTTGTCCCATGCCCACTCGATCGAAATCGTCTTCCGCTTGAGGTCGATATGCTCCTTGTGCAGCCCCTGCGCCTCACCCATCCTCATCCCGGTCCCGACCAGCACGTCGACGATCAACTGATCCAATTCTTCGAGCGGCTCACGCAAAGCGACGAACTCGTCGTCCTCAAGGAACCGCTCAGGGGAGGGACCAGCCTTCGGTAGATCGATGTCATGGCACGGATTGTCGGTGATCAGCTTCGCTTTGCGAGCAGCCTTCAAGGAACCGCTGAGAAGGTGGTAGCACTTCTCGACAGTGGTCGGCGCCATAACCCCGCGCAGATCCGCAACCCACTCCTGAACGTCCTGCTGCTCGATATCTTTCAGAAGCTCGTGCCCCCATCGTGGGGTCAGGTGCTTACCAATCCGCCCGTCGTCGATCTTCTGCGTACCCTCCTCGACGGCCCGCAGCGCCCTCCACTTGGGAAGCCACTCATTCCAGGTCATCGCAGGAACCGGACGCGTCGGGCTCTCCCGCTGCGCGTCTTCCTTCGCGGTGGCCTTTCGCTTGGCGACGTCCTTGTTCGTGAAGATCCCGGCACTTCGCTTCTTTCCGAACGCATCGCGGTAGACACCGCGGTACCGCCCGCTAGGAAGTTTCTCCGCCCAACCCATTTCTCGCCCTCCTCCCTGCCCCCACGCTCGCTCACCTGGTTGTCGATCCGGCCAGGCTGGATACGGTGCAACTGTACGTGGGGCAGACAAGCAGCGGAAGTGGGGCAGATTGTGGGGCAGACAGGTGTCCCAAACTGGCATGATCTGTCGGCTGGTGGCGGGATCGAAATTGTTCGAAAAGTCCTGGCCTGCACAAATGAACACAGGAACTGTCGCTGGTCGAAACTGCGACCGACTCCGATGCAGTGTTCTGGTTTTACACACCAGCGGTCGGGGGTTCGAACCCCTCTGCGCCCACTTCGCTCATCGGCGAATCCTGCTCGCGGAAAGCGCTCGCGGGATTCGCTCCATCTGTTTGTGGGGGTGCAACCCCCACGCCCCGCCCGGCGGGCTTCGCCCCCCGGACCCCATCCCCCGCACGCCAGACCCGAAACGGGCCCGGCCCCTCCCGGTGGTCGGGACTGAGTGCCGACGGCTGCGGGGTCTTCACCGAACAGGCCGCCCGCCGCCTACAACGACTGCCCGAGCACTCATAGTGCGAGCACTGACGCAGCGTTCGGGGGCGGCGTGACGGTTTGGACCGGGTCTCCTACCACCACAGCGCATTTGGGGCGTGCTAGCGTCGAATGCGAACACTCGGAGGGGGATTCAGTGGTCGATTCCGCGGTCGGTTCGTCCAAGCTCGCAGGCTTCAAGCTTGATTGTGACCAGCATGCTGCCGCCCTCGCACAGGCAACGGTAGCTGTCGGCGGACAACCTGCGACCCCGGCTGGTACGGCTACTGGTGTAACCCGGTACAACGGACTACGGCTATCGGGATCAGGCCCGCCGACTATCTGGCACCTCTCGTAGCGGATCAGGAACGGGCGCAAGAGATCGGCCAGCGGATCGTTGTGCTCGGCATCAACGATTTCGTCACGGCACAAACATGCCTGGTGCGATGAACTGGTTGCGGACCAGCTGGTCCGGCGAGACGGCGAAAGGAACGATCCCACCCGATGAGGCACCCGATGGATAGAGTCCGGGCAGTAGGACTGGTCAGCCTTGTTGCCGTCACTGTCGGTGTCACCGGCTGCGGTAATGACCAGCGGGGCAACGACTCACGGCCAACCGGAACCTCGACCACGTCGGTTGCTGACATCACCAGGGAAGCTATCGAATTCGGTGGAGTCGTCATCCCTGACAACGTCACCGTTCTGGCTGCCCACACCGACAGCGCACTGGACACCCGGTACCAACTCGCGCTACGCACTGATCAACAAGGACTCACACAACTGCTTACTGCCTCCAACTTTGCAGCCCCGCTGACCAAGACTTTCGCAGTCACGGAGAGAACCATCGCAGGACCACCGTTAGAAACCTCACCCTCACTCCTAGAGACCGGGGACCGTATCCAGCGCCCAGGCGGAAAATACGTCAGCCGATCCGTCACTGTCGACGAACGAGACACAACAACCCGCTACGTCCACATTCAGCTCTTCACGACGTAACTTGCAATGGCTGACACCTCTACCGACGATGGCCCACGCTTTCAGGACATGCTTCTGGCGATGGTTACCACTCTGGGGTTCGTGAGAGCCGAGAGGCGCACGATGTCGTCGCTCGACCCGTGACGGGGGCGGCATGAACGGAGATCACCGACAGAACGACGGCGACGCTCGATACGCCGATAAGTCAGGGATGTACGATGCCAAACTCCGCATACCCATCCGATAACTCTGACCAGCCGATGCCGGCAGCAGCAAACCTGCGGCGCCCCAATGAGTTTCACCAGTATCCCGAAGACGCCTTTCGTCAAAGATGGTCCGCCGTCGGGCCTGCTCTCAAGCCAGTTCCGCACGGCGCCAAGAATGATCCGTGCTACCCATCAACGCGGAGACTCCGTCGAACACTCGCGCTCGTGGTCGACTGGTCCTTGCAGGTCGGAGCAGCGGCCGCTGTGGTCGTCGCGGGCAACGGACGTGTTCCATTGGTCGGCGCAGTCGCCGTACTCGCCTGGCTCACAGCATCTTTCCTCAACCGAGTAATCATCCAGGCCGTGGTTCACACCACCGTCGGGAAAGCACTCTTCGACCTGCGTGCGATCACTCCGGATGAGGGCCGGTTCCCGTCGTTCAGCAGGCTGACAAAAAACTGGCTCCTGAACCTGCCCCTCATCGTTTTCGCCACACTGTCCTACCAAGACGACGAGGCGTGGCTCGCGGACGTTGACAACGAACTCCTCCGCGCTGTGCGCCGCCGCGACATCGAGAGGAACGCCCACTGCCCAAACCCAGTCACCCCGACTTAATGCCGCAGCGCTGAACCATCCTGCTCACAGCGACGACACTTTCCAAGGAATCAATCGGGACCAGGTGACAGATGCTCGCTCTCCCCCTCGGAGGGGCTCGACCGGAGCGCAAACCGCACCTCATGCCACGCACGAATGATCGGGGGCAGCTTCGCCAAAACCTCACCGATCTGCGTAAGCGCGAGGGTTAGGCAGCCGAATGCCGCGAGTATCAGGAGCGATGCCGATTCCCAGTTCATCAGGCACCGCCTTGATCTGAAGCGATGGGTTGGGCTGCGGAGCTCGACGGCACAGGTGTTCGACGCGGTCCGTAGATGGCGAGTGTCGCGCGGCCTAGGCTTACGACAATATGGTCGCCAAGGTCGCGCCACGTCGCGCCAGGTATCCCGACTCGATTAGCAGTAAGTGACTGAGCGATATCGTCGATGTGGGGCAAGTCCTTCAGGCGGATGGTCCACCTGTTTGATGCGCCCCAGAGAGTTCTGTCGTAACTGCCCAGGCGGTCTCGCGCTGAGGATGGGGTTTCGAGAGGGTCATAGAACCAATTTCCCAGAGCCCATTTCGAATCCGGGTCTCTGGAGTCGGCACGGCAGGTGAGACCCGCGAGCAGCTTCTCCGCATCTGAGGACATGTCGGGGATCGATTCGAGTCGCTGGCGTTCGTGTTCACTCAGCGGCACGTCGATGCCCTGATAGCCCATCGGTCGCCCCCGAGATACTCGACGTTTCCACGATGCGTCAATGGCGATGACGAGCTGCGCGCCCGTCGGCAAGTGCTGGCACACGTATACCCCGTTATCTGGATACTCCTCCAACCGGAACCCGAGCCCAGCGTCGAAGAAGTACTGCGCAACATTGTGTGGGGTGTCCGTAATGATGACCAGGCGATTGTGCTGTGGCGACATCGTCACCGAATAGGCAAGGACCGTGTGCAATCCCCAGTCAGCGGCAGGCGCTACATCGTGGTAGCCACGATTGAACAGCCCGAGTGCCAATATCGCCCGAAGCGTGCGTTGTCTGGATGAACACATATCCAGACCGAGTGATCCGTCCCGTCCTGTGCCGGCATTAGCAGCGGACAGAGGTTCACCGGTGTACTGGATACGGAGCCTCACGAGCGCTTGTTTGACTCCTCTGGGAACTCTGAAATCCGGTGGCACCTGAGCCATCCTTCGACCTGCCGCAGCAAAATCTGGCCTGGTGAAATGGGCCCGCGTATAAGAGATGCCCAAAGCTGCGGCACGCCGTCGATTTTCACGTTTACGTGCCTTGTTTTTCGTCATGACGATTCGTCACTTTCCAGCGGGAGACCCACACCTTCCCACCAAATGGCGAGTCGTTCGGTGAGTCGAGTCAGAGACCCTTTGATCGTCAATGCCTTATCCGGTGTGGGCGGAAGTTCGGCTCCGATTCAGGCCCGCGTCGCGGCCGACAGCCATCATAGGTGAGCACACCGACAGCTACAAGCGCCCACGACACCACGACGATCGCACCACGTCCCGGTTGTTGCGATGCCCGAGCAGACCGAGACATGTTCTGACTGTGTCATCCCAAGTGCTGTCGATCATATTCCGAGCCGCGAGCGGCAGACACATCTGGAGCCCCGAACGGCCTAGGACGTTCTCAACCGATGTTGTCGACGCCATAGGGAGCAATCGACACCACCGCGTTGAGAAGTGCTGTCAGGCAACCTTTTGAATGACTGACCACCCCGGCAGCAGGGTGGTGGTGATCCGAACCCGGGCCAGTACTCGTTCTTGATGACGAGGTGGTACCCGCGCATTATTCCGTCGAGCTTCGACTTCTCGCGAGCCAAATTGAACGAGGCAAGCTCCGAGGGCGAACAGATGAAGGGTGTCTTGAGCATCAATGTCGCCTACCACGAGGCGGACGGCTGCCCAAGCGCACAAAGGGTCCGTAAATCCTTTGTACACAACAGTTCTGGTCACCAGATCTGATCCGGCCGCAACCTTACCGAGTCGTCACTCCCCCACGTGCCGAGCCGTCTGGGGATTCGATCGAGGACTAGATCGGTGTGACTGGCGGGCATCGTAATCAATCATGCGAACCAGGTATTGGCCTGGTAGTGAACAGAACTGGGGAACAATTCGCCCAGTCATATTGCTACGGTTGCAGAACGCCCGGGAAGCAAGCCGGAGACGAGGCCTGGCGTGCTCGGACGACCTTGAATTCCTATCCGATGCAAAGGAAGTCGTGTTATGGCCGAGTGTCTTGGCACCGCCGGATGGCGGGCCACTAATTGGATCATGAAACTGGCTGTCGCCACGGCGGCGACGCTTGCCGGCACCGCCATTCTGGCCGGCCCTGCCATGGCGGACCCGACCTTGAAGCTCACGGTCGACAACAAACAGCACCTCAAAGACGACGGCAGCGCGCAGATCACCGGCACCTACACCTGCACCGCCGTCGGTCGGGTAAACAGCGCCAGGTTCGGCTACTTGAGGCAAGGCGAGGTCCAGGGGGACGCGCCCGGCGGGCGGGGGATGTTGACCTGTGACGGCGCCGCGCACCCGTACACCAGCGACATCGCGGCACCGGTCACGTTCCCCTACCAGCTCGGCCCCGCCACCGTCGACGTCACCTGGGATCTGTACAGCGCCGACGGGAGCACCGAGGTCAGACTCACCGATATCCCCGTCACCCTGACGTAGCGAGATTCGGGCCCGACGTCCTGCCGTCAATGCCCCTGACCAGTCGAAACAGCGCCGAAAGCACTGTGCTCCAGCGTTTTTGGCGTTACCATCGAGCACGGAGGAACGCCTCCGATGAATCCGCTGTCCGGGGAGGAACGTGGATCCGATGACGACCAGCGATGTGTCACTCACGCCGCGGCGCAACTTGCTGCGTCTCGCGGTCGGCGTCGGAATAGCCGCTGTCGCAGCACCTTTGCTGATCGAGAACGCCGCGCCCGCTTCGGCCACCCAGCGCCTATGGCGACGATGCGGACGCTGCAGTGGCCTCTGGTTCTCGGGCAACGGCACCCGCGGCGGTTGTCCGGCAGGCGACATCTTGGACGGTGGCCACCACGACGACGGAACCGGCGACTTCATCTTGAAGGAAACCCCGGATGGTGGCCAGGGCCAATCCGACTGGTTCTGGTGCCGGAACTGCCAAGGGCTGTGGTTCCAAGGAAATGGCGGATTCGGGGTGTGTCCTTCACCCGATCGCCTTCCCGGCCATACTTCCTGGGGATCCGGCAACTACCGGCTGGAAGACATCACCAATCGAGACGCGCCTGGCGGTAATACCAATTGGCGTTGGTGCCGTAAATGTTTCGGCCTGTACTACAACGGCGCCACTCCCGGCGCCTCGGGACTGTGCCCGGCCGACCATCAGCACCACGACGTCGTCGGCAGCGGCAATTATCTACTCCGCGACCCGGATTCGACGCGACTGCCGAGACCGCCTTACTGATCCGTCCGGATTCACAAATGTTCGGTGGCGCCGAACAGGTCGAGTGTGGCGGTATTGAGCAACGGCAGAAGTGTCGGCAAACCGGCGGCGCCGCGGGTTTGCAGGCAGTGGCGGACGCGGTCATCGATACCGCCGATGATGAAATCGAAGGTCTCGTCGGGCCGGGCAGGGAGTGCGGGTTGTTGCCGGCGGGCGAGCTGGTGGGCGCGGCGCATACGGTCGGCCAGGATCGCTTGGACCTGGGCTCGTTGCTCGGCGAGTTCGCGGCCGGCGACGAGAGTTTCCACGTGTAGTGCCTGAGCGATGGCCGGGTTGTCGGCGAGCGCGGTCAGATACAGCTCGAGGGAGTCGTGGACGAGCGTGCGCCAGTGGCGGGTGTCCAGCGATTCCGCGCGGGTGCGGAGTTCGGTGTCGAGGGTGGCGACGAAGTAGTCGCAGGCGGCGCGGAAACAGTCCTGTTTGTTGGTGAAGAACTCGTAGAAGGTGCGCCGGGAGACTCCGGCGGCGGCGACGATCGCGGCGACGGAGGTGCCGTGGTAGCCGTGGGCCGCGATCTGCTCGAACGCGGCGCGATGCAGTCGCTGAATCTGGGAGGTGATGACGGTGTCGCGCGCGAGTTTGTGCCGCCCAGGAGGTAGGCGGGTGGCGGAGGCGGAGTTGCGCGCAGTCATCGAAGGCAGCGTATCCGAGATACGCGCAGGTTGACGGCAGCCCCTATTGCGCGCCGAGGCAATGAGAGATACAGTCCTCCACTGTTTAGGTACGACAGTGTTTCCGTTGCGTTCGATCTGCGCCGCAGTTCGCCGTGACCAGGCAAAACCCAAGGCCGACGGCCCGCGGAACGAATGCCGGAGCTGAGGGTCCGGCGGGACGGAGACGCACGCTCGTGGACCCTCGCACCCCTCGAGTGACCGGACCGACGGCGCCGCGAATGAGCCGACGGCTGTGGACAAAGGTTGCCGATGTCTGACTGCCCTTTACTGACTTCCAACACGATCACGCTGCGCCAGTTCGACTACTTCGTGAGCGCGGTACAACTCGGCTCGCTGTCGGCCGCGGCCAGGCGATTCGGGATAACACCGTCGGCGATGTCACAGCAGATCGACGCACTGGAATCCACCCTCGGCCAGAAGGTGTTCGATCCCCGCTCACGCCGGTCGAGACTCACCAAGTTCGGGCGGGAGTTCTTCGCTCAGGCCTCGATCGTCGTCGAGTCCGCCCAGCAAGCGATCGCCATGGGGCAAACGTTCGGCGAGGGCATGATGACCGTCGGCACCACCCCGACCATCGCCCACAAACTGCTGCCGCCGCTCATCTACCGTTTGCGCCACCAGCAACACATGGACAACGTCGAGGTCCGGGCGTTCAACGACCTCCGCGAGCTCAGCGCGGCGCTGACCGAGGGCGCGCTCGACCTCGCCGTCGGCCCGCTCGAGCAGTCCAGCTCGCGGGTGATGCACCGTTTGGGCCAGGAAGAGCTCGTCGTCGTCTGTCATCCCGGCCAGCGCAGCAGCTTCGACGGCTCGTGGAAACAACTGGTCGAGGCGCCCTGGATCCGCTGCGGCGCGAATTCCGATCTCACCGACATCGTTTCGCGCGAGGCGGGCCGGGCCGGCGTGCACGCCCGATTCGTCGTCCGCGCACCCGACGTCACCACCGCGCTGAACCTCGTCGAGCACGGCGTCGGCGTCGCACTGGTGCCGAAAATGGCACTACACGGATCGTCCAGGCTGCTGTCCATCATCCGACTGGCGCGTCCGATTCGCCGGGACTTGACCGTGCACGCGCGCGACAAGTCAGTTCAGGTGGAGAAGTTTCTCGAGGTCATCACCGACTCCGACCTCGTCCGAAAGTTCACGGCCTCGGGTCTATTGGAGGTCGGGCGGCCAGGCCCTTGAGGCGGCATTCGTTCGATCACCACCGCAGGCCGGGCATACCACGCGGTTTGTAGGATGAATCGAGCTGTGCGAGAAAGAGAGGCCGATGGACCCCGCGGCACTGAGATTCACCATGCTGGGCCGGGTCACGATCCGCCGCGGTGACCTCATCCTGCCTTTGGCACGCCCCCGCACCCAGGCGGTGCTGACCGCGTTGCTGTTCGCGGCCGGCACACCGCTGTCCGCAGCGCAACTGGTCGACGCGGTATGGGGTGATGAACTTCCCGGTGATGCCGTTGCCTCGCTGCGTTCGCACGTGCGGTTGCTGCGTCAGCTGGTCGAGCCCGACCGCGCTCCACACACCCGGTCTTCGGTTCTCGTGTCGGTGGGCGATGGATACGAACTGCGCATTCCGCGCGCCGCGGTCGATGTCCAGCAGGCCGAGGAGCTGGCCCGCACCGCCGAGAATGCCCGTGCGGCAGCCGATTTCGCGCAGGCTCGGGAACTTCTCGGCCGAGCGCTCGAACTGTGGCAAGGAGAAGCCCTCGCCGGTGTGCCCGGTCCGGCGGCCGCCGGTCAGCGACGGCGGTTGTCGGAGCTGCACACGGCCTTACTGGAGGCTCGGCTGGAGATGGACCTCCGGATGGGCCGCCACGAACAGGTGACCGGCGAATTGGCCGCGCTCAGTGCCGAATTCCCGCTGCGCGAGCGGCTTCGCGGGCTGTGGATGACCGCGCTGTATCACTGCAGGCGGCGCAGCGAGGCGCTGTCGGTCTATGCCGACACTCGCCGATTGCTCATCGAGGAGCTCGGTATCGAACCCGGTCCCGAACTGGCCGAGCTGCATCAGCGCATCCTCGATGACGACCCCGAGCTGAGCAGAGCCGAATCCCGCCCATCGACGCAAGGGATATCTCTCGATCTCGGCGCGAGCGTGCGCCCGGCCCAGCTCCCCAGAGATGTCGCCGACTTCACCGGCCGCGAAGCAGTGGTGCGCGAGCTGTGCGAGATACTCACTCCCACCGGGTTTTCGACTCCCATAGCGATCGTCATCGGCATGGGCGGGGTCGGAAAGACCACCCTCGCGACACATGTCGCCCACTTGGTCCGGGACCACTTCCCCGACGGTCAGCTCTATGCGGACCTGCACGGAATGGATGACCGCCCCGCAGATCCGGTGGCAGTGCTCGGCGTATTCCTGCGCACCCTCGGGGTGCTCGATGGCGACCTGCCGTCCACCGGTCCCGAGCGGGCCGGGCTGCTGCGCACGCTGCTCGCCGATCGGCGGGTATTGATGGTGCTCGACAACGCAAGTGGACTGGATCAGGTGACCCCGCTGCTGCCGGGTGGCGGCGGCTGCGCAGTGCTGATCACCAGTCGTGCGGTCCTGCCGCTGGCCGACGCGACCATCCGGCGGCTGGACGTACTGCCCGACGTCGAAGCACGAAACCTGTTGGGGCACATCATCGGCGAGCAGCGGACAGCGGCCGAACCCGAGGCCGCCCAGGCCGTCGTCACCGCGTGCGGCAGGCTGCCGTTGGCGATCCGGGTCATCGGCGCCCGGCTGGCCGCACGCCCGCAATGGAGTATCGCCACGGTCGCGGGACGCCTGGCCGACGAGCAGCGCCGGCTGCCGGAGTTGCGATGTGGCGATCTGGCCGTGGATGCCAGCTTCGCCTTCGGCTACCGGCAGCTGGATCCGGCGACCGCGCGGGCGTTCGTGCGGTTGGCCATCCCCGCGCTGCCGGACCTGTCGCTCGCAGCGGCAGCCGCGATTCTCGGGGTCTCCCCCGCCGTCGCGACGGATGTCTGCGAGTCCTTGGTCGATCTCGGGCTGCTGCAATCGACCGCAGCCGATCGCTACAGCTATCACGATCTGCTGCGGTTGTTCGCCCGCACAATGGAGGCGCGCGGCGATCGCGAACAAGTACTCACACGGCTGCTCGACTACCATCTCGCGTCCGCGAAAACAATTGTCCGCCAACGTTACCCGGGACATCGCCTCGACTATGTCCCGGCGACCGAGCACGGCGGCGAGCCGATCCGGTCGGCGGCGCAGGCGCAGGCCTGGCTGGACACCGAGCGCGCGGGCCTGATCGCCCTGCACCGCCAGATCGCCGCCGACCACCCCGGCCTGGTGCCGTCGAGCGTCGATGTGGCGATGCTGATCAGCGAGACCATCGACAACTCGGCCCAGTCCGGGGAGTTGGCGCATGCGCTGCGGCAACTGCTCGCCGTCGCCGAACAACGCGACGACCCGGACATCGAGATCCGGGCACGCCTGGCACTCGGCCTGGTGCTCGCTCTGGATCTGGGCCGGGGCGCCGAAGCCGCCACCGTGCTCGAGCGGGCCAGGAACCTGCTCCGGCCGACCGGGAATCGCTTGCTGATGGGCTTCGCCGAACATCTGCTCGGCGCCGCCGCGTGGAGTACCGGCCGGGACGAGGACGCGATCGTGCACATGGCCGCGGCGGTCGAACTGTTCCGCGATCTGGGCGACGCGTCGTGGGAGGGCTGGGCGTGCGCCACCCTCGCCGACCGGTACGGCGATGCCGCGCAATGGGATCGCGTCGTCGAAACCGCCGGGCGCGCACTGCGATTGGCCGCTGAGCTCGGCGGCGCGAGCTTTGATTCGCTGTCCTTGGCTCAGCTCGCGCGGGTCGCGCTGATCCGTGACCACGACCCGGAACGGGCGATGTCGCTGTGCACGGAGGGCGTGCACGCGGCACGGGCCCACGGCCGGCGGCTGCACCTGGGATGGGCGTTGTACCGGCTGGCACAGGTCGCCCTGCACGACCGTCGGTTCGACGTGGCCGAAGCGGCTGCGGCGGAGGCCGCCGCGGTGCTCGCCGAGGCCGCCGACCCGATCCGGCGCGGCCAGGCCCTGCAATTCCAGGCGGCGGCACTCGCGGGCCAGGGCCGGATGGACGAGGCGCGGGAAGTCCGCGGCCGGCTCGACGAGTTCTACGCGCGAATCGGCCTGACGCCCCCGCCCTCGGACTCGGTCGCCGACGCCATCGCGCTGGCGACCGCCGGAAACCAGCGAATCTAGCCGGTTCACCTGCGCGTTCATGCTCAGCTCAACGGGCGCTCGAGCGCGCTGCCGAAGATTTCTCCCGGGCCATCCGCCCGGCTCCCCGTTCGGGAGCCAAATCTTCTACAGCGCATGAGTATTCGTGTGCCCTACGCCAGGAGCAGACATGCAGTACCGACTCGGAAAGATGGATGAAGGCTTCGTGCCGAAGCAGTTCACGGTCTGTTATGTGACCGTCTGCGAGGGCGAGATCGACAGCGCGTTGCTGCAATTGGCATTCGAGCTGACCGCCCGGCGATACCCGATGCTCACCGGAACCATCGCGCTCGCGGACGGTGAATGTCTGCTCCGCATTCCGGACGACGACGCAGGCACCGTGGTGACCGAGACCGTCCACGGCTCCCTGTCCGACTGGCTGCGCAACGGAGCGATACCGCTCGATCCCGCACGGGAACTGGCAAAGCTGGAGATCGTGCAGACCGGGCAGACCGCGGCCGTCTGCCTCCGGGTCTGCCACGCCATCAACGACGCGCACATGGGATTCGCGCTGCTCGCGGACTTCTGGCGCACCGCCGCGGCACTGAGCACGGGTGCCGCACTGCTCGATCCGACGCCGATCTACCCGCGCAGCCTCGAGTATCTACTCGCCGACCGCGGGGTCACGCTGCCCGATCCGGCCCTGCCCGATCCGGGGCGGGTGTACAGCTTCGCCGACTCGGAGACCCTCGACGGCCCCGGCCGCCGCCTCGCGCCCGGCGAGCGGATCACGTTGTCCGAGAACGAGACCGGCCGGCTGGTCCAGCATGCGCGAGCACTCGGCACGACCGTGCACGCGCTGCTCAGCGCCGCCATCGTCCGGGCCGAACGGGCGACGATCGCCGAAACACCGGATACCGCAGTCGAAACCGAACTGCCCATGCTCATCGGTCATGCCGTGGACCTGCGGCCGCACCTGCAACCACCGGCCCGGCCCGCCGACGCGACCAACGCACTCGGCTTCGCGCCCACCGTCACCGCCTGCACGACCAACTCCGATCTGCACATCCTCGGCAAGGAGATCAAGGCGCAGATCGTGCACGGCATCGAAAGCGGTACCGCCCTCGCGGCCATGCACGCGGCCGCCTACGTCATGCAAAGCGATACCAGGGAAATCGCCGTGAACACCATCACCAACTGGGGTGTGGTACCCACACTGGCATCACCGGAAGGCATGCGTATCAACGATTTCCGTGGATTCGCCACGTCCGCCCCGGTGCCGGAGTTGAGCTACTTCGTCTACACCTTCCACGGCAGGCTGAACATCGAATTCGCCTACTCCGAACGGCATCATCGGCCTGAGCGAGTCGCCCACCTGCGGAACGTCGTGGCCGCGAACCTGCAGCAGGTTGTCCCGGAACCCGCATGACGAATCAGACACCTCCACCATTCGCCGCCCTGCATGAGCCCTGGGGCTGTATCAAAGCGCTGCTTGTGCTGGTGACCGTCGCGATCCTGTCCGTGCTGCTCGCGATCGGCGACCTCGTCCGCGGCCGACCGGCGAGCCAACACGCCGGCACACCTACCGAGTCCGGCCCAGCAGCGGGTAGCTAGCGCCCCTGCGGGGGTGTTTCGATGCGGACCAGTCCCGATTGGAAGGCGATCACGACCAGCTGGGCGCGGTTCTGGACGTCGAGCTTCGCCATCGCTCGTTGCACGTGGGTGCGGATGGTGAGCGGGCTGACGTACATCTTCTCGGCGATCTCGTCATTGGACAGTCCCGCGGCGACCAGGACCACGACTTCGCGTTCGCGGGTGGTGAGGACGCCGAGGTTGTCGCCGGTGCCGATTCGGCTTTCGGGCTGGGCGAGGTAGCGGGCGATCAAGGTTCGGGTCGCGGTCGGAGACAGCAGCGCCTCGCCCGAGGCGACGGACCGGATCGCGTCCAGCAGTTCTTCGGGGCGGACGTCTTTGCCGAGGAATCCGCTGGCTCCGGCCCGAAGTGCCTGTGCCACATATTCATCGAGTTCGAAGGTGGTGAGGATAAGTACGCGGGTCCGCTGCAGCGCGGGGTCGGCGCAGATCTCCCGGGTGGCGGCGAGGCCGTCGACCTCGGGCATGCGGATGTCCATGACCACCACGTCGGGCTCGATCGTGCGGGCCAATTCGATTGCCTCGCGGCCGTTTCCGGCGACGCCGACGACCTCGAGGTCGTCGGTGGAGTCGATCAGGATGCGGAAGGTCCCGGTGAGCAGGGCTTGGTCGTCGGCCAGGAGTACCCGGATGGTCATGCGGTCTTGTCCTCGTGGTCAAGGGATTTCGGGGGCTCGAGGGGCAGTTCGGTGGTGACTTCGAAGCCACCGCCGGGGCGGTGCCCGGCGTGCAGATTGCCGCCGACCGAGATGGCTCGCTCGTTCATTCCGATCAAGCCGTAGCTCGGGCTGTCGCCGGGCACAGGTGGCGAATGTTCGCCCCCGTCGTCGGTCACGCTGATGGTCAGTAGCAGCCGGGAGTAGACGAGCCGCACCGTGGCCGTGGCGGCGTCGGCATGTTTGGTGACATTAGTGAGTGCTTCCTGGATGATCCGGTAGGCGGTCAGGTCCGCGCCCGGCGAGAGCGGACGCGGCAGCCCGGTGATCGACAGCGACACGGTCAGGCCGGCGCGTTCGAACGAGGTCAACAGGTCGGCGAGTTGCGCCAGGCCCGGGGTCGGTTCGAGCGGGGCGGCCGCGTCGGTCTCGCGCAGCAGTCCCACGCTTGCCTTGAGTTCGCGCAGCGCCCCGGAGGTGGTGTCGGCAAGTTGATCGAGCATGTCCTGCACCTGGTCGGGCTGGATGCGCAAAAGGTATGCCGCAGTGGAGGCTTGGGCGTGCGCGAGGGCCATGTGGTGGGCGACGATGTCGTGCAACTCGCGCGCGATCCGGAGTCGTTCCTCGCTGACCCGCAGCCGCGCTTCTTCTTCGCGGGTGCGTTCGGCCAGCTCCGCTCGGGCATGCAGGGCCGCCAGGTAATCCCGCCGGCTGCGTCCGGCGTCGGCGAACGCGGACGCGACCAGGACACCGGCGATGAGACTGATCCGCCCGCCGGTGAGCAGCGGCAGGAAAGAGCCGAGCAGCGAGGTCAGCAGCAGCGCCGCGCCCGAGAACAGTTGGGCGGCTTTACCATTGCAGTAATTGGGCCACTGCAACGCGAACGAGTATCCCGCGACGAACGCCGCGCCCGCAGTGATGATCGACAGTTCGAATCCGCACGCGCCGATCGCGATAGCGCAGGCGGTGGTGATCAGCAGCACCGCGCGCGGAAACCGGCGCCGCCCCAGCAGGGCGAGCGATGCCACTGCCGACAGGACGAAGACCGTGGGCGACATCGGGCGCAACACCATCGGCCCGCCCCCGTCGTGCCCCACGACGACCCGGCTGGCGTAGGTGGCCAGCGCGCACAGCAGCACGGCGAGGATCACGTCGAAGGCTTGCTGGTGTCGGCGCGGCCATTGGGACCAAGCGGCGGTCATGGGTACTCCTCCCTACTACTGCACACTAATCTGCTGGTCACAGACGCACCGATGGGCCGCCCCCGAGGGGACGGCCGACCGGCGGATTGTGTTTCAGACGCGGGCGGATTCGGGTTGCCGATCCGGTTGCGCGGGCTCGAGCCGCTGGAGGCTTTCCCCCTCGACGTCCACATTCGGCAGGACCTTCGCCAACCACCGGGGTAGCCACCACGCCTTGTCGCCGAGCAACGCGAGTACGGCGGGGACCAGGGTCATCCGGACGACGAACGCGTCGAAGAACACCGCCGACGCGAGCCCCAGTCCCATCATCTTGATCATCGGTTCGCCGCCGCCGACGAACCCGGCGAACACCGCGATCATGATCGCCGCCGCCGCGGTCACCACCCGCGCGCTGTGCCGGAACCCGGTGACGATGGCCTCGCGAGCGCTCTCGCCGTGCGCGAAGGCTTCCCGCATCCGGGTGACGAGGAAGACCTCGTAGTCCATCGCGAGTCCGAACACCACACCGATCAGGAAGATCGGCATCATGCTCATCACCGGTCCGGTCTGCTGCACACCGATCAGGTTCGCCAGCCATCCCCACTGGAAGACGGCCACGATCACCCCGAAGGCCGCGCCCACCGAGAGCAGGAATCCCAGGGCCGCCTTGATCGGCACCGCGATCGAGCGGAACACGATCATCAACAGCAGGATCGCCAGCCCGACCACGATGGCGAGGTACGGCAGCAGTGCGTCGGACAACTTCTGCGAGACATCGATGTTCATCGCGGTGGCACCGGTGACCAGCATGGTCGCACCGGTCGCGGTTTTCAGCTCGCCCGCCTCGCCGCGCAGCGTCTGGACCAGGTCTTTGGTGGCGGTGGACGACGGGCCGGTGGCGGGCACCACGGTGAGCACGGCGGCGTCGCTGGTCTGGTTGAACGTCGCGGGCGAGACCGACACCACCCCCGGGGTGGCAGTCAGGTCCTTCGTCGCTTGCTCCACCGCGGACTTCGGGTCCGCGACACCGCTTTTGACGTCCACCACGACGGTGAGCGGGCCGTTGAAGCCGGGACCGAACCCCTCGGCGAGCGCGTCATAGGCGCGACGCTGGGTTGTCGAGGTCGGCTGCGATTCGTCGCCCGGCAGGCCGAGTTCGAGGCTCCGCACCGGCAACGCCAGAACTCCCAGTCCGATCAGGCCGATCAGCAACACCACGACCGGACGGCGCACGACCATTTCGGCCCAGCGCGTACCCATATTGGCCTTGGCCTGAATCGGGTTGTCCGCCTGGTCGTTTCCGGTGAGCCGAACCTTCGGATCAGCAGGTACGCGCTGGCGGAACGCCCGTGGCATGACCGCCCGTTGGAAGAATCCGAGCAGCGCGGGCAACAGCGTCAACGCGATCGTGACGGCGACCGCGACAGTGCCCGCGGCGGCCAAGCCCATCGTGGTGAGGGCAGGAATGCCGACGACGGCGAGCCCGGCCAGCGCGATGACGACGGTGAGTCCGGCGAAAACCACCGCGGAACCAGCGGTGCCGACGGCTCTGCCCGCCGCGTCCTCGGCGCCGTATCCCTCGGCACGCTCGGTGCGGTACCGGGAGACGATGAACAACGCGTAATCGATACCCACCGCGAGCCCAAGCATCATCGCCAGCGTGGTGGTCGTCGTGGACAGCCCGATCGCCACAATGGCGGCGATGCCGACACCGATCCCGATCAACGCGGTCAGCAACGGCAGTCCCGCGGCCGCGAACGCACCGAAGGTAATCATCAAAACCACTGCGGCGATGGCGATTCCGATGGCTTCGGTGGCGCCGCCCATTTCCGGCTCGGCCATCAGCGCCGACCCGCCGATCTCCACGGTGACTCCCGAGGCCTTACCCGTGTCGATCGCGTCGGTGAGCGTGGTCTTGGTGGCATCGGTGAGGTTCTGGGTGGACTCGCCGTAGCTGACGGTCGCATAGGCGGTCGTGCCGTCCTTGCTCACCGCCCCGGTCTGGAACGGGTCCAGCACGCCTTTCACCTGCGTGCCACCGGCCACATCGGACAGGATCTTCTCGACCGAGTCCCGGACCGGTTGCGCACTGATCTGCTCCCCCGCGGGCGCCACGAACACGATACGAGCCTGTGCCCCATCGGATTTGGTGCCGGGGAACCGTTCACCGAGCAGGTCGAAGGCCCGCTGGGATTCGGTGCCCGGAATCGAGAAGGTATCCGGCGGCGGAGTCGGCGCGTTGACCGCACCGACCACCAAGGCCGCCATGACCCCCAACCAGACCACAACCACGAGCCGCCGCCGCTCGAACGCGAACCGGCCCAGCCGGTAGAGGAATTTCGCCATGCCCCCATGCTGGTGGCCCGACTCCGTAGTCCGCGTCGTGCAGATGAAGGCTGTTCCCGAGTACTGCGTATGCAGTACGTCGGACGATCGGTGTAGTTCGTTCGGCCGATACCACTCAGGGGCCGCGTATAAGGGATTACCGTAGTCGGGTTGTTCGCTATTCCAAGCTATCGAGGGGTACGGAAAGTGAAGTCTCCGCAACGATCTCGGCGAATCGTCGTGGTCGGCGCAGGCCTGGCAGGTACCGCCACAGCCATACGGCTTCTGCGGTTCGCCACGGAGCCTGTCGACATTGTTCTACTCGAACGACAGCAGGAACACCGGCACGCCGGAGTCGCGTATCACGCGGCGGGAAATCCGTGGAGCCACGTCTTCAACATCCAGGCGGGCAGGATGTCGGCTTTCCGTGAGGATGTCGATGACTTCTTGAATTGGGCCAACAAAGAAGCCGACCGGTCCGCGTGGTCCGTGGAGTGGCGGGGCGTCGAATTCTTCGAATCGGATCCGGCTCCGCGCCGGCTATATGCGGATTACCTAGGCCAACGGCTGGCCGAAGCCGCCGAGGAAGCGTGTGCCGGCGTTGTCCTGCGCGAGGCGAACGGTGAAATGGTCGACCTGACCCCGACCGCCGACGGCGTCACCGCCGTCATCGAAAACCTGTCCTGGTCAGGCGAAGAACCCGATCCCGGATCGACGGCCCTCGATGCCGACCACATAATTCTCGCCACCGGACCCGAACTGCGCCACCCGCGCTACGCCGAAGCCGTGTTCGACCACCCGTCCTACATCCGACTGCCGTACTCCGGCGAGGGCGTCGAACGAATCCGGACCCTACCGCCGCATGCCGTCGTCGCGATTATCGGCACAATGCTCAGCGCCTACGATTTCGCCGCCCTGCTCCTCCGGCAAGGGCACACCGGCACGATCTACATGATTTCGCCGTCCAGCCTGACCCCCCGAACATATCCAGCCGACCACCGGCATGGCGTTCTGGACATCCCGGCACCCGATATCGACGTCGAGCGTGGCAGCGAGACGCTCGCCGGTCAGCTCGAGGCCGAGTGGCTCCGGGCCTGCCTTTTCGTCGCCAGTCAGCATCCCGAAGTGGATCCCGCGGTAATTTCGGAGCGCATCGCGAAATCTTGGGAAGCATGTCTGCCCGAGATAATCCAGAACGTCTCCGGCGAAGACTTGCGTACCCTCTTGGCAAAGTACGGAAGTCGTATCGCCATTCTGCGGGTCAGTGCGATGTCGTACACCACCGCGATCGTGGATTCCGCTCACCGGGTGAGCGGCCAGGTCCAGGTGATCACCGGCCGGGTCACGGACTTGCGTCCGCTCGCGGAAGATCGCGTGTCGCTGACGATCTCCGGAAGCGGGTCGCACCGAACCCTGGCCGCGGATCTGGTCATCTCCAACTTCGGACGCGAATTCGACTATACCGAGGTGCCATCCCGGCTTTGGCAACGTCTCCTCGCCGAAGGGCTGGCCGTTCCGCACCGAAAGACCAAGAGAGGGGTGGAGGTAGACGAATCCGGCGCCTTGCTCATGGCCGATGGCCGCAAGTCCGGAGCGATCTCCGCGGTGGGAGCTCCGCGGGAAGGCGACGAGATAGTCCGGAACGGCCGCATCGGCGCCTTCGGTTTCAATCTGGCGACCATCAAGAACCATTCCGTTTCCGTGGCCGCAGTCGTGCTGCGCAACCTCGAATCGCGATATGACAGCCGGGAACCACCACCCGACATCGCACCAAGCCTGGAAAGTGAATGGGCAGAACTGGTTTCGCTGGAGATCCAGAGATTGGCCGCGCCCGGCAGGCAGCGCCGCACCGAGTATCAGGCGCGGTTGGATACGAAACTCCGCGAGCTCTCGGGACAGTCCGATATCCGCACCTCGTTGTCGGCGATAAACCGAGCGGCCGTGGATCGCCTGACCGAGGTTTCCGTGACGCCGAGAGAACTGCGCTCCCAGCTCAGGCTCGACCGCCGGTCCGCAACCCCCGACCGGACCCCACGATGACGGAGAATCCATTCCGAGCAAGGTAGCCGGATAACGACCGGACGGATGGCATCAGCACACCTTCCAGCCCATCAGCGATATAAGTACGATACCGTAGCTACGACAGCGTACTTAAGCTCGGAAGGTCGCCATGGGGAATCAACCGTCAAACGGTCAGCCCTGCGTAGTCGTCGGCGCAGGCCCGGTCGGTCTGGTCGCCGCGTTGGCGCTGGCCCGGCGCGGTCTACGGGTGCTGGTGGTCGAAGCCGAACCGCGGGATCGCGTACGCCCCGGCAGCCGGGCGATCGCCTTGATGTTCCCGACCTTGCAGCGCCTCAATCGGATCCGGCCCGGGCTCCGCAGGCAGATCGCCGAGGCCGGAATCAGCCCGACCGGCTATGACGCCTTCTATGGTGGTCGCCGAATCTTCAGCCAGCACAACAAGAATCTGACCCGGCTCGCGAGCAGCCTGCCGCAGCGCACCACCGAGCAGATCATCCTCGCCGAGTGCGTCGCGCACGGTGTCGAATTCCGTTGGGACGCAACGGTCGACGGCGTCGACAGCACCCCCGACGACGTCACCGTCACCCTGTCGTCCGGCGAACAGATCACGACGCCCTATGTGATCGGCGCCGACGGCGCGCGGTCGGTTGTGCGCAAAGCGATCGGCGTCTCGATGGACGGCGTCACCGATCCGACGCCGTTCATCATCGTCGACGTCGACGAGCACCCCGACGGATCGACCCCGCTGGCAGGCTATTTCCACTACAACAACCCCGACCTCGGCGGACGCAACGTCATGCACATGCCGTTCGCCACCGGCATGCGAGTCGACCTGCAGTGCCTGCCCGACGACGACGTGGCCGCCTTGGCGAGCTCCGGCGGTGTGCGCGAATGGGTTTCGACAGTCGTCGGCCCCTGGTACGGCGAGCACGTCCAGTGGGTGTCGACCTACCGCTTCCATCAGGTCGTCGCCGACTCCTACACCGACACTCATCGACGGGTCCTACTGGTCGGCGAGGCGGCACACCTGTTCGCGCCATGGGGCGGGCGCGGCCTCAATTCCGGTGTCTTCGACGCGACCGACGCGGCCGACGCCATCGCCGACGCCTCGGCGACCGAGGACCTGATCCGGCGGCGCAAGCTGATCGAACGCTGCGCCGAGGACAGCCGGAACTGGGGCCTGCGCAATCGCGACATCTCCTCGAAAGCCCTTCGGGTGATGCGTGGTTCGGACCCGGCGACCAAGCTGAAACGCGCGATCGCGTCCCGGCTCGCGCCCACGGTCTGGCCCGCCGGCGCCTGGCTCGCCAACGGCCCGCTCCAGATCCCGGTGCCTCGCCCAGGAACACGGGCCTATTACTGAGGACGACCAAATCCTCGACGCCACGTCGCGTGCCTGCTCGGGTACGCGACGCTCGCCAAAGAGGTCGATCTCGCCGAACTCCAGGCCTACGTGGCAGACCCGGGGCTGGTGGCGTCGTTCGAACGCGAACCGTCGACTCGAATGGAAGCCGTTGTGGCGTCGATTATTTGGTTGGAGGGATGCACGCGAGCGGCACCTTCCGGTCAGTGGTCTTCGCCGGTCGCGAATTGCTGACGCAGTTTGAACTTCTGGAGCTTCCCGGTCGCGGTGCGCGCAAGTTCGGTACGGAATTCGATGCGTTTGGGGCACTTGTAGCCGGCCAGGTGCGTGCGGCAGTGGGCGATCAGCTCTTCCGCGGTGACCGGGCTCGCGGTGACGATCAGGGCGGTAACCAGTTCGCCCCACTTCTCGTCCGGGATGCCGATGACCGCGGCCTCACGGACCGCGTCGTGCAGCAGCAACGCGTCTTCGACCTCGATGGAGGACACGTTCTCCCCGCCGGTGATGATCACGTCCTTCTTGCGGTCGGTGATCGTCAGGTACCCGTCGGCGAAGGTCCCGCCGTCGCCGGTGTGGAACCAGTTGCCGGCCTGGGACTCCGCGGTGGCCTGCGGGTTGTCCCAGTAGCCGAGCAGGTTGTGGTTGGACTGGGCCAGGATCTCCCCCGTCGGGTCGATCCGCACCCGCACGCCCAGCGCCGGCGCGCCCGCACGTCCGAGCAGGCGCGCCTGCTGCCCCGGCGGCAGCTCGTCCCATTCACTGCGCATCCGCGACATCGTCAGCAGCGGAGCGGTTTCGGTGAGGCCGTAGATCTGGATGAACTCCCAGCCGAGTTCACTGCGCACCTGTTCGATGACCCGGGTGGGCGGCGGCGCGCCCGCCACGATGGCGCGCACACGATCGCGTCCGGGAATCGGACCGTCCCACTCGCGGGCCGCGTCCAGGACCGCGGTGACCACGGCCGGTGCCGCGCACAGGTAGGTGACGCCGTGCCGATCGATGCGACGCAAGATCTCGGCGCCGTCGATCTGGCGGATGACGACCTGTTCGACGCCCATCGCGGTGGCCGCGAACGGTTGACCCCAGCCGTTGGCATGGAACATCGGCAGGGTGTGCAGATACACGTCACGGTCGTTGACCCCGGACTGCCAGCCGAACACCGTGGCGTTGAGCCAGAGATTGCGGTGCGTCATCTGCACCCCTTTGGGGCGCGAGGTCGTGCCCGAGGTGTAGTTGATCGTCGCCGTCGCAGACTCCGAGGCCTCCGCCCATTCGCGCGGTTGCCCGGCGCCGGACCAGATCCGGTCGTCGTCTTCGCCGAAGACGAACGTCCTCCGACAGTCGACCTGGTCGACCACGACCTTCAACGCCGGATCGACCAGCAGCACCTCGGCCCCGGAATGCTCAACGATATAGGCGATTTCCTCCGCACCCAGCCGAAAGTTGATCGGCACCAGCACCCGTCCCCACCCGCTGACGCCGAAGAAACAACTGAGCAGGCGCGCGGAGTTCTGCGAGACCACCGCGACGCGCGCACCCACCGGCACGCCGAGCTGATCGAGCCCCGCGGCCTGGGCTCGAGCACGCTCGTTCAGCTGGGCATAGGTGATCTCGCCCCAGGAGGCGGCGGGCTGATCCGGCTCATCGACAATCGCCACGCGCTGGGGATACACGGTGACCGCGCGGTCGAGAAAGTCGTTGACGGTGAGGGGAAACTGCATGCCGATCCTCTGGACGATGTGGGCGAGAACGCGATTCGAGACTCCAGTGTGCGACCTATCCTGCCGCAGCAGCCAGAGCCAGGCGCGCGAGTTCCGCACTGCAATCCCGCCGGGGCGCTCATCCCAATCGCCCTGATGGCCCGCCGAGACTAGTTGCTCGTAGCGGGCAGCGGTTTCGCCATCTCGTCCATCAACGGCCAATCAGCAAGAGGTCGGGCTTGTCCGATGGCCTGCCACCCCCACGACACATAGTTCGCCCTCGCCGGGTTCTCGACCCGCACCATCAGGTATGCGAGCCGCTCCGGACGTTCGGCGAGGGCAGCGTCGTGAATGATTCGCCCGTAACCCTGGCGCTGATGGTCCGGATGAACGGAGAACTCTCGGAAGATGTAGACCGGTGCGTCCGCGATTTCCGCAACGAGTTCCGGAAAGACTTGCGCCGCTTTGTCTCTGACTTCCGCCGACCACTGATAGGGGGTGCCGAATGCGTAGCCGACGAGGTGGCCGTCCCGCCATCCGGCGGCGAGCTCGAAACCGGGGATCGGGGCGTACAGGTCTTCGAGTCGTTCCCAGAACTTCGCCGGGCTGTACCACGGGTTGCCCTGCTGACGCTGGTGTGCGGCGAGGTAGATCGCCTTGATCTCGTCCGCGTACCGCAGTGCCTCCGACGAGTTGTACCGAACGACCTTCAAGGTCGTCCCCTCGGTGTTCACGCTTCGATCGCCTTTCGTCCATGCCGTGCTCGACGGGTCAGCTCCAGGTTGCGCCAGAGGACTTCTGGCATTCAAGGTGATCTGAGTCCCTGGGCGGCTCGACATGCGGTCGCATAGCTAGGCATCTTGTCTCGCCGGAGTGCGGTTACGGCAGGCATTCTGTGCAGGTTGTCCCGCAGACACTAGGCAGGTTGCGCGGAAATCATCGGGAATTCACAGTTGCTGACACAACGGGTGCCGTTCGGCCCGGCCCACGCTCGAGTTGGGTTGCCGCCCTGCCCCTTTGATCGACGGCACATTCCGGACGGTGAGGAACACGCAGATGAAGAACCTACTTTCCCAGTTCGAGGAGAAGGCCCCCGAGATCGTCTTCGAGTGGCAGGACTCCGAGACCAGCGCGAAGGGCTGGGTAGTGATCAACTCGTTGCGCGGCGGGGCGGCCGGTGGCGGAACCCGGATGCGCCGCGGACTCGATCGCAATGAGGTCGAGTCGCTGGCCAAGACCATGGAAATCAAGTTCACCGTGTCCGGGCCGGCGATCGGCGGCGCGAAATCGGGGATCGATTTCGACCCGCGCGATCCCCGCAAAGGCGAGGTGCTCAGCCGGTGGTATCGGGCGGTCGCACCATTGCTGAAGGCGTATTACGGCACCGGCGGCGATCTCAATGTCGACGAAATGGCCGAGGTTGTGCCAATCACCGAGAGTTACGGGCTGTGGCATCCGCAGCAAGGTGTGGTCAACGGACACTACGGCGCCGACGATCGTGAACTCGTCCAGCGGGTCGGCCAGCTTCGACTCGGGGTGGCGAAGGTGGTCGAGGATCTGCGCTTCACCCCTGATCCGAATGGCAAATACACTGTCGCGGACTTGATCACGGGCTGGGGCGTCGCCGAATCGGTCCGCCATTTCTACCGGATCTACGGCGGCGACATCGCCGGGAAACGGGTGATCGTCCAGGGCTGGGGAAATGTCGGCGCGGCCGCCGCCTATTACGCGGCGCAAGCAGGAGCCCGGATCGTCGGCATCATCGACCGCGACGGCGGTGTCCTGAATCCGGCCGGCTACACCCTCGAAGAAACCCGAGAGTTGTTCTTGGCCAAGCAAGGTAACGCGCTGCACGCCGACGGCGCCCTGCCGTTCGACGAAATCAACGACCGCATCTGGAATCTCGGTGCGGAAGTATTCCTCCCGTGCGCGGCATCGCGTCTGGTCACCCACGACCAGATCGACCGGCTGACAGCGAACGGTTTGCAGGTGATCGCCAGCGGCGCAAACGTGCCCTTCGCGGACTCCGAGATCTTCTACGGCCCGATCTACGAACACGCCGACAAGAGCGTCGCCGTAGTACCGGACTTCATCGCCAACTGCGGCATGGCCCGCGCCTTCGCACTCCTGATGCAAGGCGACGTCGAAGTCTCGGACGAGGCCATCTTCGGCGACATCTCCACCACCATCGCCACCGCCCTCGACCGCTGCCACTCCCGTTCCGACCTCACCACAAACCTGGCCAGCACCGCCTTCGAAATCGCCCTGGACCAACTCGTCTAGAAACGGCGAGTGCGTTAGCCACAATTTCTCGAAGGATCTCCCTGACGTGCGATGATCGCTTGCTCAAATTTTCCAATGCAGTCGAGGAGCACGGCGATCGAGCGGCACGAAATCGAGACTTTCCTGACCCTGGCGGAGGAACTGCACTTCCGGCGAACCGCCGAACGCCTGGGTTTGTCGCCGGGGCGGGTCAGTCAGACGATCAAGAAGCTGGAGCAGCGGATCGGCGTGCCGTTGTTCGGTCGCACCAGCCGCCATGTCGTACTCACCGCCGCCGGACGGCAACTCCGGGATGAGTTGCGGCCGGCATATGAAAGCGTCCAGTTGGCAATATCCCGGGCGATCGAATTCGGCCGCGGCGTCACGGGCACGCTGCACGTCGGATATTCCACACCGTGGGTGGCCGACCTGCTCGGTCTCGCCGTCGAAACCTTCCAGGAGCGTAATCCGGCCTGTGCGATCGAGGTTCACGAAATACAGCTCGGTGATCCGCTCGGCCGGCTCCGCTCGGGCGAGTTCGATCTGCAGATCAGCGAATTCCCTATCTACGAGCCGGATCTCACGGTCGGCCCGGTGATTTTCGCCGAACCGCGCGCGCTCATGGTGCCGACGCAGCATCCGTTCGCCGGCTTGGAAACCGTGTCATTGGAGGATCTCGCGGACGCTCCATTGGTGTCCCTGCGCGGCGATATCCCCGCGTACTGGCTGGATTTCCATCTCCCCACCCGCACCCCTTCGGGGCGGCCGATCGCCCAGGGACCGACCGCCACGTACTGGTCCGAAATACCTTCCTACGTCGCAACCGGGCGCGGCGTTTCCCCGGTGGCTTTGCGCGGTCTTCGATATCACGCTCGCCCGGGTGTCGCGTTCGTTCCGTTCCGCGACGCTCCGCCCATCGAATACGGCCTGATCTGGCCGAAGAACGGAGATTCCACCAGGGTCTGCGCATTCATTCAGACACTGCTCGAAACTGCTGCGGCGCAACGTCGGTCGGCCGACAGTGCGGACTACCTTCCCCGCGATGCGCCCGCTGTGGACCAGCTAGCTCGGTACTCTTTTGCCGAGACCGACGAAGAACAGAATCAGACCCACGGTCAACACGATGTGCCCGAGTCCGGCAATGCCGGAGATCACGACACTGGTGTCGGCACCGACGACAGTCTGCACACCGTGCACGGTCATCACCGCGACGGTCAGTGCCAGCCCTGCGTTGTACACCCAGAAGAACCAGTCGAAGAGTCTGCCGCCTAGGTCGAATACTTTCGCCAACGCCAGCACGATCAGATGGAACAGCATCCCGAGCGCGAGCAGATGTGTGTGCACGACCCCGAGTTGGGTGTCACCGGTGAAGTCGTACCACTTGGTGAGTTCGCGATATACCAAACCACTGATAACCCCGACGATCATGTAGGCGTGCGCCGCGTAATAGACCTTCTTCACAGCGCCCCACGCCGAAAACGTAACAGCGCCACCGCAAAGCAGCCCAGCGCACCGACACTCGCGACCGCGCGAGCAATGTTCCAAGCCACCCACGGTCCCTCGAACTGCGCCCGCACCGCGGCCAGATCGGCGATCTGCGCGGGGTCGCCCGCGGCCGCCAGCTTGTCGTTGAGCGGAACGCTGATACCGGTCGTTATCGCGAACATCAGCAGATAGCAAAAGAACCCGGCGACCGCCCAATTGCGCACCGCCGCGGATCCGGGCCGCCAATTCGTCAGTACGGCAGCCACCGCGGCCACCAGCCCGCCCATGAACAAGACCATGAACAGCGGGTTCACGATGACCACATTGATGTTCTGCATGACCTCGACGAAAACACCGTCGCTACTACGCCGCAGGGCAGGCATCACGGAGTAGGCGAACCCGGCGAACAACCCCGCCATCAAACCGGCCAGAACCGCGGCCACAACCAGGGTGGCCGCGCGCGCCGCTTTCACTGCGACGCCCCGGCAACCGCCGGCTGACCGGAGATCCGCCGCACACTCTGCTCGCGCAGCAACAGCCCACCGGTGAGCGCGACCAGAACCGCGGTCAGCCCGTGCACGCCGAGCGCGGTCGCCGTCGACCCCGAATAACAGAGCACAGTCACCGTGTCGCCCAACGGGTTCAGCGCGATGACGAGGGTGACGACACCCAGCGCGAATCGCTGCCGAACCGCGAGCAAGGCGAGGATGACCAACCCGCTCGTGATATCGCGAATGCCCTTGAGGTTCAAGAAGGCAACCGCATCCCCCTGCGGCCATTCGGGCAGCCCGAATTGCGGGGCCATGGACGTCGGCGTCAACACGTAACTGATGCCGACATAGATGATGAACGCGGCACCGATCAGCGAAAGTGCGGTGGCCGTGCGGGAGAGATTCAAGCTCGTGCTCCAGATGTCGATCGTTGAACTGCCTGATCAAGGATTCAGAACACGAGTTCCGGGAACAATGACGTATCGATCAACCGGCGTTTACCCCCGCTCAACGATCGACCGGAAGGAACAAATCGCCCGCCCCGGCGGTAGTTAGTGGAGCCCTCGAGACGGCGGGCACCGCAACGAGCGAGACGGAGCAGCGATGGAGCGGTACGAGATCGAGGCCTTCCTGACGCTGGCCGACGAGCTGCATTTCGGCAAATCCGCTGAGCGACTGAAGGTTTCGACCGGACGGGTGAGCCAGACGATCCGGTCGCTCGAACGCCGCATCGGCGCCCCGCTGTTCGAACGCACCAGCCGCCGGGTGACATTGACCCCGGTGGGCCGGCAGTTCCTCAACGACCTGCGCCCCGGCCACGATCTGATCCAACTCGCCGTCGAGCGCGCGACCACCGCGGGCCGGGGCGTGCCCGGCGTACTCGAGATCGGCTTCGTCGGCGCGGGCGCCAGCACCTTCTTGCTGGAGGCGGCCGACCGGTTCGCCGACGACCATCCCGGCGCCGAGGTCCGAATCCGGGAACTGCCGCTGTACGAGGGCACCTCCGCGCTGCGCGCCGACCTGGTCGAGATGGTGTTCCTGTTCCACCCCGTGGACGGGACCGGCCTCGGCGTCGGCCCGGTCCTGCGCCGCCTCCCGCGCCTGCTCGCCATCCCGAACGGTCACCCGCTGGCCGCCCGCGACTCCGTATCTCTGAACGATCTGGCCGGCATCACGCTGATCGGCGCACCCGGCTCGACCCCGCCGGCGGTCGCCGAGGATCGGGTGCCGACGCGCACGCCCGACGGCCGGCCGATCCGGCACGGCAAGACCGCCAACACTTTTCAGGAAGCCACCGCGCTGGTCGGGGCGGGCGAGGGCGGGTTCATCCTCGGCGACGAGGGTTCCTGCTACCGCGCCCACCCGCGCATCACCTACCTGCCCATCGACGACGCACCACCGCTGGACGGGCGGCTTGTCTGGCGCGAATCCCGGGAGAACGCCCGGATCAGAGCCTTCAATCAGGCGGCGCTCGCGACCAGCCGGAACGACTGCCGCAAACCGCGATCGGCGGAACTGCTCGGCGCCACCACTGCCTCGTTACGCTCCCCGAGCGGTCGGCCCTGCCCGTAGGTCTCGCGCGATCGAGGCTTCGGGTGGGCGCCCGGATTCCCGATCAGAACGCTGATCGGTTCGCCGCCCCCGCAATTAATCGGTCGAAATCCTCCGTTTTCACCCGTATAAGATACCGACCAGTCGCCTATGTAGAAGACATGTCAACATTACCCCCGAAAACTACGGTCTTGTAAGAGTTTATTCCGACTTATATGTCCAGGGTGTTATTCCGGCAAAAATGAAGGATCTATTGCCTGTTATCACCATGTGATGCAAGTCACATGTGAATTCGGTTGCCGCAACTTTGTAAGATCGACTGTAATGATTCCACTCGGAATAAGGGGAACACCAAGCACTCACTGGGGGTGAGATATGCACGGACTTTCCGGACGCAACATTCCGGTGCCGGTCGAGGCACCGCGGTTCGGACAGTCCTAAACCTGACTCATTTCGGCTGCGCTACCAGCGCATATGCCGAACTCCACCCGTTCTGACGTCGTCCTACATCGCCCTAGGCTGACGTCGGCAAACCTTGCGGAAGGTCACGGCCGCCATCTTTGGTCGAGCCGTCCGCAAATATCCAGCACCGGGTTTATTAGACTTTCCACACCCGGTGAGATTTCTCTGTGCGAAAGTCTCGGGCGATCCCCGGGATTGTGAGGCTGACTGTGAACGAACACGCTCTTACATCCCCGCCGGTCATCGGCGAACGATTTACATTGCTGGCGAAACAGCACCCGGAACGGGTAGCGGTTATCGGCGACGGCGGCCAGCTCAGCTACGCCGAACTCGACCGGCGATCCGACGCGCTGGCCCGACATCTGCAAGCGTCCGGCGTACACCCGGGCGACATCGTCGCAATTGACGCCTGCCGCCGGATTACCACCGTCGTCGGCCTGCTCGCGATTCTTAAAGCGGGTGCCGGCTACCTCGCACTCGACGAACGCTCGCCGCGCCCGCGCCGCGAACTCGTCCTGCACCGATCGAACGCGAAGATCGTCTTGACCCACGACGGACAGACGCGGGACCTACCTGCGGACCTCACCGCGGTATCGCTGGACACGGACCGGCCGGACGGCCCGCCCGCACCCGTCACCATCACCGGCCTGCACCCGGCCTATCTCGCCTACACCTCCGGCTCCACCGGCACGCCCAAGGGCGTGTGCGTCCCCCATCAGGCGGTAGCACGCCTGGTGGTCGATACCGACTTCATCGCGGTAACACCCGACGACGTCTTCCTCCAGTTCGCCCCGATCGCGTTCGACGCCTCGACTTTGGAGATCTGGGGAGCCCTGCTCAACGGCGCCCAACTCGTCCTCGCACCGGCCGCGGAACTCTCGATCAGCGACCTGACCAAACTCGTCGGCCACTACCGAGTGACCGTCCTGTGGTTGACCGCAGGCCTGTTCCAGCAGGTCACCGACGCCGGTCTGGACGAACTCAGCGGCCTGCGCTATCTGCTCGCCGGCGGCGACGTCCTGTCCCCCGCGCACGTCCGGCGGGCCGTGGCCACCCTCACCGGCACCACGGTGATCAACGGCTACGGACCAACCGAGAACACCACCTTCACTTGTTGTCACGCAATTACCGACGAACCGTCCGGTCCGATTCCGATCGGCCGCCCGATCCGGGGCACCGCGGTCCGGGTGCTCGACACCCACCTCACGCCGGTCTCTAACGGTGAGTTGTACGCGGCGGGAACCGGTCTGGCACAGGGATATTGGCGAGACCCCGCGCTCACGGCGGCGACCTTCGTCGCCGATCCGGCCGCCGAAATCCCCGGCCAGCGCATGTACCGCACCGGCGATCTGGTCCAACGCCGATCGAACGGCGCTCTCGACTACCTGGGCCGAGCCGACCAGCAGGTCAAGATCCGCGGGTTCCGCATCGAACTCGGTGAGGTCGAGGCGGCGATCGCCGCTCTGCCCGGCGTCGCTGAACTCGCGGTCGTACCGCAGGACCAGCGCGGCGGCGGAAAACGCCTGTCCGCGTGGCTGGTCGGCGAACCGGACCACACCCTGTCCACCCTGGACGTCCGCCGCACCCTCACCGAAACGCTCCCGTCGTACGCGGTCCCCACGCTGATCCGGATCGTCGACGCCCTGCCGCTGACCGCCAACGGCAAGATCGATCGGAAAGCCCTGGCCGCCGACCAGCCCACCGAACGCCCCCAGCTGACCACCGCCTATCGCGAGCCGTGCACCGCGATGGAAACGGCCGTAACCACGCTCTGGAGTGACCATTTCGGCATCGCGGGCATCGGCGCGGACGACGACTTCTTCGAGCTCGGCGGCCATTCGCTGCTCGGCGTCCGGATCACCGCCGACCTCGAACGCGAGTACGGCGTCGCCGTCTCCCCGGTCACCTTCTATCTCGATCCGACCCCCGCCGGTCTGGCCACGGCTGTCGAGCAGGGACGGCCTTCCGCGTGAAAATCAGCACCGACGTGCGCGCGGCCGTCGACCTGACGCAGATCAACCTGTTCGACCCTCATTTCTTCGCCACCGGCGATCCGCATCCGGTGTGGGCGGCCATGCGCGCCGACGCACCGCTGCATCGCCAGGTGCTGCCCGATGGACGGTCGTTCCGGTCGGTCACCCGGCATGCGGATGCCTGCCGGGTGCTCGGCGACCATCGCGCCTTCACCTCCGAACGCGGCAGCGTGCTCACCCAACTCGGGCACGGCGACATCTCGGCCGGCAAGATGCTCGTATCCACCGATCCGCCAAGGCATTCCGAGCTACGCAGACCGCTGCAACCGAAGCTCTCGGTGCGCACGATCGCCGCGTGGCAGGACCGGATTCGCGCTGTGGTGCAACGGTTTCTGGCGCCGGCCTCGGCCGGTGAGGCGTGGGATGTCGCGCAGCAGGCGTACGAACTGCCGATGACCGTGGCCGGGGCACTGCTCGGCGTCCCGGAAGCCGACTGGGACAACCTGGTCAAGTGGACCGCGATGGCCGCCGCACCGGAGGACCCGGAGTTCCAGGTCCGCAACGGGTTCGCCACCCTGGCCATCGCCCACCACCAGCTGTTCGAGTATTTCGCGGGGCAGGTCAAGCGGCTCCGCAACAGCGAGCCCACCGCCGATCTGCTCGGGCACATGGTGAGCATGGACGCCGGCGGCGCACCGCTCACCGACGAAGAGGTCATCTACAACTGCTACAGCCTGCTGCTCGGCGCCAACGCCACCACCCCGCACACGGTCAGCGGCACCCTGCTCGCACTCAGCGAGCACCCGGACCAATGGGCGGCCGTGCGCGCCGATCCCGCGCTGATCCCCAGGCTCGTCGAGGAGGGGCTGCGCTGGACCTCGCCCGCCAACAGCTTCCTGCGCTACGCGAGCGCCGACACCGAGCTGAGTGGCGGGCTGGTCGAGGCGGGTGAGGCGGTCGCCGTCTGGATCGGATCGGCGAATCGCGACGAATCGGTGTTCGCCGACCCGTACCGTTTCGACGTCACCCGAACCGACAACCGCCACATCGCCTTCGGCCACGGACCGCACTACTGTCTCGGCGCACCGTTGGCGCGGTTGACCTTTCGAGTGCTGTTCGAAGAGTTGTTCGGGCGGTACACCGGCGTCGAGCCGGTGGCGCCGCCGCAACACCTGGCCTCCGTCTTCATTGCCGGGATGACGCACTTCCTGATCCGGACCCCGATGAACCAGTCCGGCGAAAGCCGGCACTTCAACGAAGGGATGTAACTCAGTGACTTCAGATACCACCCTCCGCGACACCACACCCCTGACCCGCTGGCTGCTCCGCCTACCCGACGACGACGCGACCGCCCGGATCTTCTGCTTCCCGTACTCCGGAGTCGGCGGGTCCATGTTCAACCAGTGGCCGCGCCGCATCGGCGGCATCGAGGTCTGCTCCATCCAACTGCCCGGACGCGAAAACCGGCTCCGGGAACGGCATTACGGCACATATGCGGATCTGGCCGAGATCTTGGTGGACCAGCTGCTGCCGTACCTGGATCGGCCGTTCGCCTTCTTCGGCCACTGCGCCGGCGCGCTGCCCGCCTTCGAAACCGCGCGGCTGCTGGCCGAACGCGGGCTCCCAACGCCGCGGCAGCTGTTCGTCTCCGCGCAGGTCGCGCCGCACGACTGCCCGCACGACCGGTTCCTGGACATGTCCGACGACGAACTGCGCGCGGAACTGGAATTCCTCACCGCCACCCGCGGCGGGCTGGTGCACCCGCAGTTGATCGAGCTGGGCCTGGCCATCCTGCACGAGGATCTGACCGCCAATCGGGTCTATCGCAGGTCCGCGCCGATCGAGGTGCCGTTCCCGATCACCGTGCTGCACTGGTCCGCGGATCCGGAGGTCACCGCGGCGGAACTGCGTGGCTGGCAACACTATTCGGCCGACGTCCGGTTCCCGGTGGTGGAGGGCGGTCACTACGACTTCCTCAGTGCGCCGGAACCCTTGCTGGAACATCTTTCCGAACCGTTCGCGCATGCGCACGGGACGTGCCAATGCTGAAAACCATGGCGCAGGTACCCGGTTTCGGCCGCCTGCTGCTCGGTCGCACGTTGTCCTTCCTGGCCACCGCCCTGGTGCCGATGGCGCTCACCCTCGCGGTGCTCGACGCCACCGGCCGGGGCAGCGACCTGGGCATCGTGCTCGCGGCAGAGATGTTGCCGCAGTTGGTATTACTGCCGATCGGCGGCGTGCTCGCCGATCGATACCCGCCGCAGAAGGTGGCGTTCGCCGCGGACCTGACCCGCGGGCTCGCACAGCTCGGCATCGGCATCGAATTGCTTTGCGGCGTAGTAAGAATCACCGATCTGGTGATCCTCTCGGCGATCACCGGCATCGGCATCGCCTTCGGCATGCCGACAATGTCGCCCCTGGTCTTCGCGACGGTGCCGCAGGCACATCGGTTGCAGGCCAACAGCTATCTCGGCGTGGTCCGCGGCGTCACCCTGGTCGCCGGACCCGGCGTGGCCGGCGTGCTGACCGTAACCGTCGGCGCGGGTTGGACATTCATCGCCACGGCCGTGCTGTTCGCGGTGGCCGCATGCACCCTCGGCGGACTCCGGATCGCACCCAAGCCGGCGATCGAGCATCCGGTGACGTTCTTCCGGCAGCTGGCCGACGGCTGGCTCGAGGTACGCAGCCGAGCGTGGTTCTGGTCCAACCTGATCGGTCACGGCGTCTCGAATCTCGCTGCGGGCGTGCTCATGACGCTCGGCCCGCTGATCGCCGTGCACTCGCTGGGCGGCGAGGTGTCCTGGGTGCTGATCTATCAGGCCGGGATGGCCGGGTTGGTGATCGGCTCGCTGGTCGCGCCCCGGCTGCGGGCGCGGCGTCCGCTGGTGCTGACCTCGTTGTGCGGGACGCTGTTCGCCCTGCCGATGATCAGCTTCGCCGCGCTGCTACCGAATTGGGTAGACGCCCTCGCCTACGGTGCCGCCATGCTCGGCGTCGGGCTGCTGAACACGGTGTGGCAGACCACGATGCAGCGCGAGTTCCCGCCGGAAGCGCTGGCCCGCGCCGATTCCTACGACGTCCTGCTGTCCTTGGCCGCCCGCCCGCTCGGCATGTCCGTGGCCGCCCCGATCGCCGCGGCCGTCGGCAACGCTGTCCCGCTGCTGACCATGGCGGCGCTGGTCGCGGTGGTCAACCTGGCGATCATCGCGCTGCCCGAGGTCCGGGCGATGACCACCGAGAAAGAAACGACACGGCTATGAAAACCCGCGAGGACGCAGCGGCAATCGCCGTGATCGGCGTCGCCTTCGAACTACCCGGCTGTCCCGACTGGGCCGCGCTGACCACGCTGCTGCGCCACGGCCGGGACGCCATGCACCGCTTCCCGGACGAGCGGGCCGAGGCCACCGGCGTGGCCCGGTCCGCGACCGACCGGGACGGCGGCTGGATCGACGACATCACCGGATTCGACTACCGCTACTTCGGCCTGGCCAAGGCCGAAGCCGAGCTGATCGACCCGCGGCAGCGGCGCATGCTGCAACTCGCGTGCCGCACGATCGGGCATGCGGGCTACGCGCCCGCGGAGTTGGCCGGGACGAATACCGCGGTGCTGGTCGGCGGGTACGGCGCTCCGCATCCGAGCCTGTCCGACCTACTGCCTGCCGAGGAACGGCACAGCGGCCAGGCCAAGACCGGCAGCCTGCACGCCTACGCCGCCGGGCGCATCGCGTATCACCTGGATCTGCGCGGCGCGGCGCAGGTGGTGGACACCGCGTGCTCGTCCTTCCTGGTCGCGCTGCACGAGGCGCGCTGGAAACTCGCCCGGGGCGAAAGCGATCTGGCGCTGGTCGGCGGCTACGAGCTGGTCCTCGGTGCACTACCGCAGCGCAGCGCCGACGGCATGGGCGTGCTCTCCCCGGTGGATCGGTGCCGACCGTTCGACGCGAGCGCCGACGGCACCACCTACGGCGAAGGCGGCGGTTTCGTCCTGGTCAAGCCGCTCGACGCCGCCCTGCGCGACGGCGACACGGTGCACGCGATCCTCCGCGGCAGTGCGGTTAATCAGGACGCGCGGCGCGGCGCGGGGCTCACCGCGCCGAGTCCGCAGGCCCAGACCGAGGTCATCACCGCGGCCCTGCGTGACGCGGAAATATCGGCTGCCGCAATCGGATACGTCGAGGCGCACGGCACCGGCACCAAGATCGGCGACCCGATCGAGATCCAGGGACTGCTCGACGCGTACGCCGGTCAGCTCGACAGCGCTGGACCCGCCGTCTCCTCGATCAAGGCGAACGTCGGTCATCTCGGCAGCATGGCCGCGTTCGCCGGACTGGTCCGCATTCTCGCGCAGTTCCGAGCCGGTGAGATCTTCCCGACCGCACACCTTGAACAGCCGAATCCGTTGCTGGACATAGACGGTGCGCCGCTGCACATCGCCGATCGCGCTGAGCAGTGGACCGGCGACACGCGTTACGCCGCCATCAGCAGCTTCGGGCTGAGCGGCACCAACGCACACATGATCGTGCAGGCACCGGAGCCGACAGAATCCGCGAGCGCGACGTCGTCCGGAGCCCACGTCATCGTGCTCTCAGCCCGCAACAGCGCCGGCCTGCGCGCCCAGGCGCAAGCCCTGCACGACCAGATCGCCGCCGATCCGAGTTCGTTCGATCTCACCACCGCCGCGGCCGTATTGTCCGTGGGCCGTGAGCATTTCGCGCACCGACACGCCTGGTTGGTGCACGATGCGAAGGACCTCCTGGAGCAGCTAGCCGACACCTTGACGGCACCGTCCGGCAACCAGCAAGGACCACCGGATCCCACCCCCGTAGTCGTCGCCCTCGGCGATATCACCGATGCACCCGCCGACCAGCTGCAAGCCACCGCCGACGCATTCCCGGCCTTCGCCCGCATCATCGCCAGCGCCAAAGCTCATGTGGCAGAGACAGACTGGACACCTGCACAACGCGGACTGATCTGGCTGATCGGCACACACCAAGTCCTCACCGACGCTGGAGTCAAACCAGACCTACTGCTCACCCATGGAATCGGCGCGACCGCAGCCCGAGTTGCCGGTGGCGACGAAGACCTGCCAACCGCCCTCGCCGCCGAAATCGTCGCGCCCCGCCCACCAAGAGCCGACGCCCTCACCAAGGCCATGTCCAGCCTGCCCGCCAACCCGGTCATCATCGATCCAGCCCCAGGCACCGAGCTATCGACACTGCTGTCCGATCACCCGTCCATCGCAATCGCCTCAACTCCAGCCGACGCACTCCGCCGCCTGTATCTCGCAGGGCACCAGCTGAATTGGCGCGGCGCGCTAGGCCAACCACTACACCGCCGACTCGAACTCCCAGTAGCCCCGATGGCCGAAGTGCACTGCTGGCCTACCGTCGCCACACCCCCGACACCTACAGTCGGCGCAACATCCGCCGGTGCGCCATCCACCGCCACACCCGCGTCCAGCGCCGCATCGCCTGTCATCGGCACAGTGGCTGACGACGCATCGTTCACCGACACCGCCCCCAAGCGTGTACCGACCACCACCGCAGCTCCGTCGACGAACACAGCCACCACTACGGCTTCGGACGCATCACAACACTCGGCACTCTCGGTCGCCGAGGTCGTGATCGCGCTGGCGAGAGAAGTGCTCAAAGAGCCGGGACTACAACCCGAAGACGACTTCTTCGACGTCGGCGGCACCTCCCTCAATGGGGCGCAATGGGTCGCCCGGATCAACGAGCGGTTCGGCACCGATCTCGGCGTGCTGGACCTGTACGACTATCAGGATCTGGGCGAGACCGCTGCGGCAGTAGCGGAGTTGGTAGGTGAAGCCCCTTCCACCACTACCCTCAGCGGCACCGCACTAGTCGCCGATGGCACGACACACATCGACAACCCGCCGCTCGCGGACGGCACATCACGCGCCGCGGCCGCCGATGCATCAACCGCCCTTCCACCCCACCACTCCGTGGTGGAGATAGTGATCGAGCTGGCCAGGCAGGTGCTCAAGGAGCCGGGGCTGCAAGCCGAGGACGACTTCTTCGACGTCGGCGGTACTTCGCTCAACGGGGCACAGTGGGTCGCTCGAATCAACGAGCGGTTCGGCACCGACCTCGGCGTCCTCGACCTGTACGACTATCAGGATCTGGGCGAAACCGCCGCCGCAGTCGCCGAATTGGTCGGTGAAACCCCTTCCGCCACTACGCAGGACGGCGCAAACGCAACGCCGGCCCCGGACGGGTCCACAGCAACCAGCCGCGGGCAGGCTCATGATGAGCCGGACACCACGATCGACCCATTGACCGCAGCGTATGACGGGCGGACTCACGACGGGCCGACAGCTGTCTCGTCGGCGGGCGGCTCGCGGGCTGACGAAGGACCGTTGTCCGGGCAGCAGCTGGCGATTTGGGCTGCCGATCGGCTCGATCCCGACACCGGTGCCTACAACGTGCCTGCTGCTTTGCTGGTCGACGGCGAGGTGGACAGTGCGGCGCTCACCGAGCGCCTGCGGGGCGTTGTTGCGCGGCATCCGATGCTGCGCGCGCGGATTGTCGACACCGTCGACGGCCCCAGGCAGGTGGTCACGCCTGTTGATGAGGCGCAGGTGCTGCTCACCGAGAGGGTGGTCGATCTGACCGGTGTCGCCGCGGCCGAGGGCCGCGCGGAACTGCTGGATCGACTGCGGGAGGTCGTCGCCGAACCACTGTCGCCCTATGGTCCGTCGAGTCGATATCTTCTGGTGCGCGCCAAGTTTCGCGACGGTGAGCAGCAGGTCCTGCTGCCGATCTTTCACCACTTGTTCGTCGACGGCTGGTCGTGGGGTCTGCTGTTCGCTGAATTGGGCGGCGATCCGAGCGCGCTGCCCATGCCGGAGCGCCGCTATGTCGACTACGTCGCCGATCAGCAAGCGCTCCTGGACGGGCCGGCGGGAGCCGACCTGATCGACTTCTGGTCGGGATATCTGTCCGGCGCACCCTATGTGCCCTTGCCGCCTGATCAGGTGACAAGCGAAATGTCCGACGGCACAGGCGAACTTGTGCTGCCGATCGACAGCGATCGCGCCACACGACTGCGCGAACTCTCCCGGCGCGAGCGCTGTTCCCTCAACACCGTGCTCTTGGCGGCCTGGATGACACTGCTCCGCCAGATCACCGGCGAGCAGGACGTTTGTGTGGCATTCCCGGCCGCCGGACGCAAACCCATCGATGAACCGGTGGTCGGCAACTACGCCACCACCTTGGTCGTGCGAACGACGGTGCAGCCCGAGCAGTCGATCACCGCTTTGCTCACCGCGGTCCGCACCGCCTCGCTACGCGCGCTCGACCATCAGGACCTGCCCACCGACCGCCTCCGGCGATTGGCGCGCCCCAACTCCGCGGACCCACTGGCGTCAACCATGTTCACCGTCACCAGCGATGTAGAACCGTTGCAGCGCTTGGGTTCCGACGGCCCGGCGGTAGAACTGCTCGACGTCGGACAGGGTGGCGCCGCGTTCCCGATCGCGGTCACCGTCCTGGAATACGGCAGCCAACTGCGGTGCCGCCTCCAATACGACCCGACGATGTTCCGCGCCAGCACGATTCGCGCCTGGGCCGACGCATACCAAACATTGCTGGACCGCCTGACATCACTGGCACCGGACACACCGGTACACACCCTGTCGATCGGCATCGCGCCAACGCCTCGTCGTCGGCCGGCACAGGCCAACACCACCCAGACGACCGCCGCATTCGCCGCACCGGATACCGCTCTACAGCAACGACTATGCGCGATGTGGTCCCACTATCTGCACCGCGACCGGATCGGGATCGACGACGACTTCTTCGACCTGGGCGGCGACTCGATCTCCGCAATCGCCATCGCCGCCGACGCGGGCACCAACGGAATCGCCTTGCGCCCGCGCTACATCCTCCAACTCCGGACGATCGCCGCTGTCGCCGCTACCATCGCCGAGCGCGAAAGCATCCGAGCCGAAACCGATTCCGGCGCGACTCCCCCGGTCCAGCCGGACGAGCACACCGCGGCCGACCCGACCCCACCACAGCTGGAATTCCTCGCCCGCGGCGTACCTACCCCGGATCACTGGAACCACGGCGTGCGCTACACCTTGCGACACCACACGGATACCGAAATCGTCGAGCGCGGCGTACGAGACCTGGCGCACCGCCACCCCGCCCTACGCGCCCGACTGCGCACCGTCGATGACAAATGGCAGTTGCTACCCGACGGCGCACTACCCGAAGTCACCGAATTCGACCTCACCACAGCAGATCCCGCCGATCTACCGAACCGGGTGCACAACGCGGCAACCGAACTGCACCGCACACTGAGCCTGTCCGATGGCCCCGTCTGCCGAGCCGGCGTCTTCCGCACCCCAGCGAGCCAAGACGACCAACTCGTGCTGGTGATCCACCACACGATGGTCGACCTCTACTCGTGGAACGTTGTGACGGAAGACCTTTCGGCCCTACTCGACGGAACGAACACCGCCGAACTCCCCCCACCGAGCTCCAGCTACTTCGACTGGGCCCGACGACTGGCAAACCTGGTCCGCACCAACCCGGCCACCTTCGACGCCAGCTACTGGCTGGACCGCTCCTGGGGCGACGCCACCCAACTACGTCTCGCCGACCACGAGTCGTTCGGCGTCGAGGGCAACACCGGCGAACTGGTCACCGAATTCCGAGCCCCGGAACAGGTTCCCGGCCTCAGCCGAGCCGAACAACTCCTGGCCACCCTCGGCGCCGCCCTACAGCGGTGGCTCGACGTACGCGGCGGCGAAATAGCCATCCAACTCGTCGGCCACGGCCGCGAGGACCTGTTCGACGACCTGGACCTCGGCCGCACCGTCGGCTACTTCAACACCACCTACCCGTTCGCCCTCGGCCTCCCCGGCCGCCGCACCCCCGCCGACCACGCCGCCTTCGTCGCCTCGCAGCTCCGCTCGATCCCCGGGCGCGGCTTCGACTTCGAGCCTCTCCGCCGATTCCACCCAGACGCAGCCGTACGTGCCGCCCTTGACCAGGTCGGCACCCCGGCTGTGCAGTTCTCCTTCTGGGGCACCCCCGAATTCCTGTCCGCAGAGAAAGACCCGACCAAAGCACTCACCAACGCCGACAACGACCTCGTCGGCCAGGACCGCCCCGACAACATGCCCAGACCCTGCGCGATCGAGGTCTACCCCATGCTCGTCGCCGACCAGGTCCGCGTGCAGTGGCGCTACAGCGGCGAATTGTTCACCCCCGAACGAATTCTCGCGCTCGCAGAAGCCTTCGGCACGGCCTCGGCCACGCCCGCACCAATGATTCACCAGGAAACAGGAGTTACCAGATGAGGATACTGTCAGGCCGAATCCGGCTGCGGCGCAATCACTTCGCCTTGAAAGGCATCGTCGTGCTGACGGCCGCGGCGCTGCTCGGCGCACAGGCCATCTCCGCCGCCGCGGACCCCGGGGATCGCGCACTCGCCGACCGGCTCGCGAACGAGGTCTCCGGCGACGGCGCCTGGCAGCACCTCACCGCGATCTCCGGCCTGACCATGGCCCTCGGCGGGAACCGCCTGTCCGGCTCGCCCGCCTACGAGGCGAGTGCCCAGTATCTCGCCGCGCGGCTCACCGCCGCCGGATACCAGGTGACGCGGCAGCAATTCAGCTTCCCCGACTACGACATTCAGTCCGAGACCGGTTCGGTGACCGCACCGCAGGCCCGCCCGCTGCACCCGGTGATCGCCCGATTCTCCCGCCCCACCCCGAACGGCGGCCTCAACGCCGCGTTGAGCCTGCCCACCGGCAAGGACACCGGTTGCAGCGCAGACGATTACGCGAATACCGATGTGCGCGGCAAGATCGTGCTGGTCCGGGTGGGCGACTGCTTCATAACCCAAAAGCAGCTGGTGGCCGCCGAAGTCGGCGCGGCAGCCATGTTGATGAACGGCGACACCCCGAACCCGACGCTCAATCTGCGCTACCGGATGGTCCCGCCCGCCGATGCCCGCATCCCCACCGCGACCCTGTCCCGCGGTGAAGCCGAGCAGTTGATCGGCGAGGTCACGGCCGGCCCCGTGCAGCTCACCCTCGACCTGCGCGGCGCCGAAATCCAGACCAACACCTTCAATTTGATCGCCGACACCCCAACCGGCCGCGCGGACAACATGATCGTGGTGGGCGCGCACCTGGACTCCGTCGATACCGGACCCGGCATCAACGACAACGGCTCCGTCGCCGCGGTGAACCTGGAGACGGCGCTGCGGCTGGCCCCGTACCGCGATCAGGTCCGCAACAAGGTGCGTTTCGCCTGGTGGGCCGCCGAAGAGAAGGGCCTCGCAGGCTCGCAGTTCTACGTCGATCGGCTCTCCCCCGAGCAGCGCAAGAACACCGCGCTGTATCTGAACGCGGAAATGATCGGCTCACCCAACTTCGCCCGTCAGGTCTACAACGGCAAGACCGCCAACGGTTCGGGACCGGCCGGCTCCGACCAGATCTCGGCCCTGATCAACGGATACTTCGCCGAGCGGAATCTGCCGACCGTCGGACTGATCCTGGACGGCCGCTCCGACCATTCCCCGTTCATCGACGCGGGCATTGCGGCGGGCGGCGTCAACGGCGGCGCCGACACGGTCAAGAAGGCCGATTGGGTGCAGATGTTCGGCGGCGTCGAAGGCGAGATGCTCGACCGCTGCTACCACCAGGCCTGCGACAACCTGGACAACATCAATCGCACCAGCTTCGACCAGTTCGGGCGCGCGCTCGCGTGGGCGACCGGCCGGTTCGCGGTCAGCACCGAGGACATCAACGGCGTGCGCTAGCCGCAGCGGAGGGACGACGAATGTCATTGGGAATCATGGCGATCGGTTATGCGCTGGGCACGCCGGTCCCGCTCGACGAGCTGGCGGCCAACGGCATCACCGACGACGCGAAGGTGCGGCAGTGGGGCTATCGCCGCCTGCATCGCGCACCGGAGGAGGTCGGCCTGACCGACCTGGCCGTCAGGGCCGGAGAGACCGCCTTGCGGCGCGCCGGCGTCGAGGCCGGTGAGGTCGATCTGGTGATCCTGGCGATCACCGATATCGCCGAGTACCTGTACTGGGACGCCGCCGCCGCGGTGACAGGCCGCCTCGACGCCCGGCATGCGGAGGCGATGCTGCTCAGTCAGGCCTGCGGCGGCGGTGTAGCGGCCTTCGACGTCGTCGCCGGCAAGTTCGCCACCCACCCTCGATATCGGACCGCGCTGGTCATCGCCGCCAACCGCATCGCCGAAACCTATTGGGACCGAACTGAAACGAGCACCTCGCTGAGTTCGGACGGCGCTGCGGCGGCGGTCCTGCGGCGCGACCACCCGTCGTGCCGATGGCTGGCGACGGAGGTCGTCACCGACGGCCGCTACGCGGACTTCATGCGGATGGAGGCAGGCGGCGCCGCGCAACCGTTCACCGGTACCGAGCGGCCCACCATCCCCCCACTGATCGACCGTATGGACACCTTCTTCGACGGAAATGGCAGCGCCGCATTGGCGTTCGTCGATCGAATACACACCCGAAATCGTGACGTCGTCGAACGCGCTTGCGCGAGTGCCGATGTCGCGATCGGTTCGATCGAACGGGTGCTGTACCTGCACGACAACGCCGGCGCCTTCGCCGATCTGGCCAAGGCGCTCGGCATCCCGCTCGACCGCACGAACCTCGAAATAGCCAGCGACCACGGCCATTTCGGCCCGGCCGATCAACTCCTGAGCCTGGAGCGGCTGCTGGCCACCGGCGAACTCGTCGCCAGCGACACCGTCGCCCTGCTGAGCATGGGCACCGGCATGCACTGGGCCTGCACCCTGCTCCGCATCTGATCGACAACGAAAGAGAGGACGGTCGTGAACGACCTACTCGACCGCGCCCGGCGGCTGACCGAGCCGGGCGCCGAACCCGATCCCACGCTGGCCGCCGCGCTGGCACACACCCCCGACCTCGGCACCGCACGGGAGGCGGGCCGGCTGCTCGGACGCATCGATCCCACGCTGGTGACCAGTCCCGGCACGAAGCCCTACCCGCTGCGAGTAGCCGTCGCCTCCTCCTTCACCGCCGACAATGTGCTTCCGCTGCTGCGCATTTCGCTGCTCGCGGCGGGCATCGACGGCGAATTCCAGCTGGTCCCACCGGATCAGCTGCTCATGCAGCTCAGCGATCCGAATTCGCAACTGGCGCAGTCTGCACCCGATCTCACGGTGTGCCCGATCCATGAGGAGCTGTTCCTCCCCCGCGAGGCCGACACCGCCGACCTCGACGCCGTTCGCGAACTTCTGGACCAGCGCCTCGACCTGTTCGGAGCGGCACTGTCGGACTTCGCGACCCGCACTGCCGGAACAGTTCTCGTGCACACCGTGCCGCTCCCGCAACCGCGCTGGCGAACCGTCAACGCCTACCGCTCACGCGCACGACTCGGCCGGGCCTGGCGCGAACTCAACAGCGGTCTGCTCGAACTCGCCGACCGCATCGACGGCGTCGGCGTGCTCGACCTGGAAATGCTGCTCACCGACGCCGCCGTCCCGCTGCGCGACGACCGCCTCTACCGCTTCGGCAGCATGGCCTGGTCGCCCGCGGTCGAGCAACTCTTCGCCGGCCAGGTCGCCGCCTACGCGAGCGCACTGACCGGCCGATCGAAGAAGTGCCTGGTCCTCGATTTGGACAACACCCTGTGGGGCGGCGTGCTCGGCGACGACGGGCCGGAGAACATCGAGCTGGGTTCGCTGTATCCGGGCAATGCCTACACCGAGCTGCAACGGGCGGCGCTCGGGCTGCGCGATCAGGGCGTGCTGCTCGCGGTGGCCAGCAAGAACGATCCGGACCTGGTGGCGCAGGTGCTCGCCGAGCATCCCGAAATGCTGGTCCACGCCGAGGATTTCGTCGCGATCAAGGCGAACTGGGAACCCAAGGACGGAAACCTGGCGGCGCTCGCCGCCGAGCTGAACCTCGGACTCGACAGCCTGGTCTTCGCCGACGACTCGCCGTTCGAGTGTCAGCTCGTCGCCCGCTCCCTGCCGCAGGTCACGGTCGTGCCGATGACCGGAGATCCGGCCGGGCACCTCGGCGCGCTGCTGGCCGGCGATCACTTCACCGTGCTGACGACGACCGACACCGATCGGGAGCGCACCGAGCTCTACCGAGCCAGGGTGCACCGGCAGGAGTGGACGCGCGGGCACTCCGCGCTCGACGGCTATCTGAGCGAACTCGGCATCGAGGTCACCGTCCGCCGCGCCGACGAGTATCTGCTGCCGCGCATCGTGCAACTCGGCGGCCGCACAAATCAATTCAATCTGGTCGGGCGCGCCCATTCGGCCCAGCAGTCCGGCCGCATGGCCGACTCCACCGACCATGCGGTGCTCGGGTTCGAGGTCGGCGATCGGTTCGGTCGCGAGGGCATCGTCGGGGCGCTGTGGATCGCCAAGCACACCGACCATTGGCTCATCGAGAACGCGGTGATGAGCTGCCGGGTATTCGCGCGCGGCATCGAGTTCGCGGTGCTACAAACCGTGATCGACGAAGCGGCCGCGACCGGCGTGCCGCGGCTCGAAGCGGCCTTCCGCGACACCGGCCGCAACGGACCGGCCGAGAAATTCCTCGCCGACGCTGGTTTTGTTGCAGCCCAGCAGGATCCCGACGGTACCCAGCGCCTCGTCCTGCACCTCGACCCGCGTCCGGCCCTGTCCCCAGCGTGGATCTCGATCCACACCGACGAATCGATGAAGCCCCATGCCTGATCTGAATACCGAACTCGCCCAGATGATTTCCACGGTCACCGACCTGCCGCCCGAGGCGATCACCGGTGAGCGCCGATTCGACGAGCTGGACAACTGGACCAGCCACACCGCGCTGCGCCTGTTCACCGCGCTGGAAGACCGCTTCGCGGTCCAGCTCTCGCTCAAGACCTACTTCCGCACCCCGACCGTCGCCGCGCTGGCCGAGCTGATCGAGAGCGCTCGCCCGGCTCCCGCGTCGCACTGACTTTCTCCGCAACGAATCGAGTTTCTTATGTCGACAACGTCTGTCGCCTTACGACAGTCCCCGACCGCCGCGCACGCCTTCGTACGCCTCGCCGCCGATCTACCGGATCGTCCCGCCCTGCGGCAGGACGATTTCCAACTCAACTACCGCGAACTCGCCGCCCATGCCGGCGCGGTGGCCGCCTGGCTGCGCCGCGAAGGCATCGGCCGCGGCGATGTTGTTGCCACACTGATGGATCGATCCGTGCGCTGCATGGCCGGCGTACTCGGCGCGTGGGCCGTCGGCGCTGCGTACGTCCACCTCGAGGCGACCGATCCCGAGCCTCGACTGCGCGCGCTGCTCGACACCACCCGGGCGCGGGCCGTGCTCACCGATGCCCGAAACCGGCCCCGGCTCCCTGCGGACGCCCTGCCAGTACACGTTCTGGATGACGAGTATCCGACCGAAATCCTCGACATCGCACCGGGACTCGATCGCGACGACGTCGCCTACCTGGTGTGCACGTCCGGCTCGACCGGAACGCCTAAAGCGGTCCAAGTATCGCATCGCGCGTTGCTCAACTACTGCGCGGCGTTCTGGGAGCGAGTGAGTCTCCCATCGATGGAAAGCTTCGGTCTCGCTACGACTTTCGCCGCCGACCTCGGCAAGGTGTCGGTCTACGGCGCACTGCTGTCCGGCGCCAGGCTCGACGTATATCCCAGGGACACAACACTCGATCCGATCGCGCTTGCCGCGGATCTGGCCGCGCATCCCGTCGATTGCCTCACCTATACCCCGTCCCAGCTCGAGGCTCTGGCCGCCGAGGGTGATCTCGCCGCGCTGCTGCCGAAGCGCGTACTGGTGGTCGCGGGCGAGGCGTTTCCGCCGCGCCTGGCCGCCGCGATCCTGCGGGTGCGCCCAGACCTGGAGGTGCACAACGGATATGGCCCGTCCGAGGCCACCATCCTGGCGACCATGCACCGCGTCTCCGGTGCGGACGCGGATCGCCCCCGGGTCCCGGTCGGCACGCCGCTCAACGGCGTGCGCGGCGTCGTCCTCGACGACGACCTCGGCCCGGTGCCGGACGGCACCCCCGGCACCCTGTACCTCGGTGGCGAGTGCGTGGCCCTGGGCTACCTCGGTGACCCCGCGCGCACCGACGCCAAATTCCTCCGGCTCGATGACTCCGGTGACCGGTTCTACTGCACCGACGACCTGGTGATCCGTGAACCCGACGGCACGCTCGACTACCTGGGTCGCGCCGACCGGCAGATCAAGATCCGCGGCAATCGGGTCGAACCGGGGGAAGTCGAAGTCGCACTGCTGGATTCGCCCGGCGTACGGCAGGCGGTCGTCACCGGCGAACGCGCGCAACCACAGCAGCCGCTCGAACTGGTCGCCTATGTAGTCGGCAATGTGCAACCCGCGGAACTGATTCGAGCGTTGCGCGCCACGCTGCCATCGGCGCTGGTGCCGAGCCGGATCGTGCCGGTGCCACACATTCCCGTCACCCCGAACGGCAAAGCCGACTTCACCGCGCTGCACGCGCTCGCCGATCCAGATCCGATCCGCGCGACGGATCCGCCGCGCACCCCGACCGAGCAGCTGATCGCCCGGCTGTGGAGCGAGGTGCTCGGCCGCGCCGATATCGGGCGGGACGAGCGGTTCATGGAGATCGGCGGGGATTCGTTCAAGGCGCTGACCGTGTTCGCGCGCCTGCGGCGGCACTATCCGGCGCTGGTCATCGCGCAGATCTACGCGCACGCCTGCATCGCCGATCTGGCTGCCGCGCTGGACGGACCCACCGCCGCCGTCCCGGACGCGGGCCGGGCCGTCACGGTCATCGAGCTATGAGCGGCGCGCGTCCGACCCTGGTGGTCGCGTACGACGAGGGCGCCGCGCACCCCGGCGATATCGCCGTCGGGCTGGCGGGGTGGGCGAACTGTGTCTTCGTCGCCGAGCCGAACGAGCACACCCGCACGATGGAACCCCTACTGTCCCAATTCGGTTCGGTGCTGTGGGCGGACTCGGTCGCGCTCGCCGCCGACGCGGTGCGCGCGCACAAGCCGGACGGCGTGGTCACCTACACCGAACGCGGACTCGGTCTCGCGGTCGAACTGGCCGACGCGCTCGGACTGCCGTTCCACGACCGACCGACCTTCGCCGCGCTGACCGACAAGTGGGAGCAGCGAGAAGCGTTGCGGCACGCGGGTGTCGACGCCGTGCGCTGTCACCGCATCGATGCGGAATCCGACTGGCCGGCTGCCGTCGCCGCGACCGGACTCCCCGCCGTGCTCAAACCGGTGCACGGCGGCGGCAGCCGCAACACCTTCTACATCGACGACGCGGACACCGGACTCGAGCTGACCCGGGCGCTGCTGGCGCAGTCCCGGCCCGGCCTGGTCGCCGGGGGCACGCTCGTGCTCGAGGAGTATCTGGTCGGCCGCGACTGCGCACCGTTCGGCGACTACGTCTCGATCGAGAGCGTCGTACAGCACGGCGAGATCCGGGATCTGGCTGTCACCGGCAAGTTTCCGATGGTGCCGCCGTTCCGCGAGACCGGCCGGTTCTGGCCGTCGCCGCTCACCCCGGACGAGGACGAGCAGGTGCGCGCGCTGGCCCGGCAGGCCGTCGAGGCGCTCGGCGTGGTCACCGGCCTCACCCACACCGAGGTCAAGCTCACCCCGCAGGGCCCGCGGCTGATCGAGGTCAACGGCCGGCTCGGCGGCGGCATCAACGAACTCGCCCGGCGCGCACTGGGATTGGATCTGATCGAGCTGGCAGGTCGCGTCGCGATCGGCGAATCGGTCAGCCTGCCACCGGTTTACCGGGGACGGGCCTACTACCAACTGTTCCATCCCGCACCGCGCCAGGCCGCGACCCTGGTCGCCATCGAAGGCGTGGACGACATCAAGGCGCTGTCCGGCGTCACCCTGCACCGGCCGTATGTCCGGCCCGGCACCCCGCTGCCGGGCGGGGTGGAGACCAGGGAGATGGACATCGTGATGGGCGAGGCGCACGACATCGGCGAATTGGCCGTCATCGCAAAGCAAGTCGAGTCGACCCTGCGCTACCGATTCGACTTTCCGGCCACGCCGGACGCACCGGCACGAACCTGCACAGTCACCGCGGCGGAATTGGGGCGGTTGTGACCACGCTACGGAAGGATTCCTCGATGAACGACAGCATTGCGGCACCCGAAGAGGTCTTCGCCACCATCTGGCAGGAGGTGTTGCAGGTCGACCACGTCGGCCCGGACGACGACTTCTTCTCTCTCGGTGGCGATTCCCTGCTCGCGCTCAAAGTGCTCGGCGCGGCGCAGGAGCAGGGGCTGGCGCTGACCCTGATCGACCTGTTCCGCAATCCGACCCCGCGCGGGGCCTGCGCGGCACTCGGCACCGCCGCCGCGGCCCCGGCCGGTGCCGATGATCTGCTGTCGCTGCTGGATCGCGCGCGGCTGCCCGATGATGTCGAACAGGCTTATCCGGCGGCGCGGCTGCAACTCGGGCTCATCCACGAAAGTCTCATGAGTGACGGGGCGTTCTATCTCGACGTCGTCTCTCGCACAGTGCAACGCCCGCTGGATCCCGCGGTGCTGCGGCAAGCGCTGGATCTGCTGTCCGCACGACATCCGGTGCTGCGCATGCGATTCGACCTGGCCAACTTCAGCGAGCCGATGCAGCTGGTGCAGCGGTCCGCGCCGATTCCGCTCACCACCGCTGATCACCAAGAACTCGACGACACGGTGAAAACCCAACGCTACGAACAGATCATGGCCGATCTCGGCCAGCCGTTCGATCCGGAGACCGCGCCGCTGGTCCGCGTGCACGCCGCTGCCACCGGCGCACAGACCTTCGCACTGTCCTACTCGTTCCATCACGCGATCCTGGACGGCTGGAGTGAGGCGGTGTTCTGCAACGAACTCGTCCGCACCTACGCCGGCCTGCTCGACGGCCAACCGCCGGAATTCCCGGAGCCGGTGCCGTATTCGGAGTTCATCCGGCTCGAACGCGAAGCCATCCAGGCAACCGACTCCGCGGACCTGTTCCGGGAACTACTCGGCACCATCCCCGATCCGGAGCCCGGTACCGGAATCCCGGTGCATCGCAAGGTGAGTGCCGCCGTGCCCGCCGACGACGCCCGGCGGCTCGAGGAGTTGTCCGCGCAGTGGGGCCTGCCGCTGAAAAGCCTGCTGCTGGCCGCCAATTGCGCCGCGATCGGCACGGTCTGGCACACCGACACCCCGGTGGTCGGGCTGTTGCTCAACGGTCGCCCGGAACGCGCCGGGTCCGACGTCACCCTCGGCCTGTTCCTCAACCAATTACCGCTGCGCCTCGAACTGTCCGGCCGCGACTGGCAAGACGCGGCCCGCCGGGCGTTCGACGCCGAGAACCGGCTCCTGGCCCACCGCCGCTTCCCGCACTCCGAGGTCCGCAAACTACTCGGCGGCGACCCCTACGACGTCATGTTCAACTACGTCCACTTCCACCCCCGCGACGAACTCCTCGCCGCCGGCCTCATCGCCGCCGAAGAAGACATGCGCGACCACACCAGCCTCCCCGTCCGCGTCGAACTCCTGGACGACCGCCGCGGCCACGGCCTAAGCGTCCACGTCACCGCCGACACCACCCGCTTCGGCGACGACCTCCCCACCCGCCTCCTGAAAGCACTCCTCCACGAAATCCACGACCTCTCCCGGCCGATGTAGGGGGACGCCTGGCTCCGGTCAACCGTTGTCGGTCGTTCCAGATGACGTCCGACAAGTCGGCACTTACGTCTATGCCCTCGCCGATACGCTCAAGGGCGCGCTCGGCAACGTCGCGCGTGATGTCGAGGCCCTGACGACCGGAAGTTGGACTGGTGTCGCATCCACCGGGTTCAGCACCGGCTGGAATGAGATCAACACGGGCGGCGAGCAGATCATCGACGCACTGACGGGACTCGCCGAGAAACTCGGCGTCACGGCTGACACATACCAGCACCGCGACCAGTCCAATGCCGACGCGTTGTCGGCGTCCAGCCTCAACCTGCCACCAGTGCAATGACCGACCAATTCACTGTCGACCTTCAAGAGCTCGAGCAGATCATAGCTCGGCTGTCCGGTCTCGCTGGTTTCATCGCCGAACATCTCGATGAAATCGACGACAAGATAGCAACCCTGCGTGGTACCGGATGGGAAGGAGTTGCCGCACAGGCATATTCGGAGGCCCATGAGCAGTGGATCGAGGGAGCACGGGAATTCACTGACGGCATCCGAGACATGAGTGATGCTGCCAAATCCGCGCACACTGCGTACACCGAGGCCGCGGACACCAACACCAAGATGATGCGGAGTGGGTCCTAGATGGGGATCGACGTCGATCCACAGACTTACTACGACGCCGCCACGAAATGCGCGAAGGTGAACAGCGCACTGCTCACCGCGTTTTCGAAGCTGTGGAATGGCCTGCAAACCACCGGTCAGATGGCAGGCAACTATGACAAGGTCGTTCATTGGTCCTCGAGCTACGACGAAAACACGACGGACCTGCTCAGTACCTGCGCCACACTGTCCAATGCGCTCGCAAACTTCTCGAATATTCTGAACGTCGCGGGAAGCAACTGGGCCCAGTCGAACTGGAACGCCAACCCCGATCCGGCGAAAGGGGCGGCACCCACTCCGCCATTTCATGTTCCGCAGGGCGTGACGTTCCAGAATGACATCGAACCACCGCCATCGTCATTCGGCGGATCTGCCCAAGGCCTCGACACCAGCGTTCCCGGATTGCTAACGCAGATCGGTTACACGGTGCCCAATGGCGACCGTGATCGCTTGAGCTCCGCCGCAGACACGTGGAAGGCGTTCGCCGACTCGGCAGCGGTAAAGAACGCAGCTGCAGATATCAAAGCGATCATTGCAGATTTCCACGGAGCGCAGACCAAAGCACCTGACCTCGCCGATGTCGAAGCACACCTCACCACGCTCTCCAACGGTGCAGCAGCAGTCGCATCGGTATCGCTATCGCTGTCCGGATCGGTGAGCGACCACCACACGAATCTGGTGGCATTTCGGTCGGATCTGGATACACACGTCAACAGCCTGATGAACGACCTGTTCTGGATCGCGCTCGGGACGGTGGCAACGATCGCCCTGACCGAGATCTTGACGGTGGGCCTGGCCACACTCGGCCCCGCCGAAGCCGAGGCCGCTGCGGGCACCGCAGCCGGGGCAGCCGCAGTTACTGCCGCTGCCACCCGGATTCGCAAGCTCTGGGAAGTCTGTCGCCTTTTCCAGGTGCTGGAGGCCGGTGTCGGCGTAGCGGCTGCGGTGAACGCCGCTTCCCCACTGGATATCCAGAAGTCGCTCCAGGAAATTGCGGCATTGGTTGCCACGGGTGTAGCCGGTGTGTTCGTCGCGGAGATGGCGAAAGGCGGCAAACAGCGCGTCGCCGATACTGGGATCGAGAACGAAATGCGTGATCTGATGAGCAAGGAGCGACTGACCGAATGTGAGGCTCTTGCCAAGCTTCATGACGCGGCCAGCGGAGACGGCAAACGGTTGCAACGCATCAAGAAGACGCAGAAGCAGTACGACTGCCGCCATTCGAGCGGCGGCGGAGGCCGATAGCGCGATGATTCTCGTGAGGAGCGGTTGTGGATGGTGACGAACCACAGGAGGTGTCGCTGACTTCGGCGCTGGCGTCCGGTGAGTCCGGGTTGCAGTTCAATGCGTTGATCGAGGCGATCAAGGTGGGCGACGGGGCCCGGATTCCGGAGATTCTGCCGCTGTTGCGGACCGGCGACGAGGGGGTGCGCGGCGAGGCGGTTCGCGCGATCGGATTTCTGGGTGTGGGCCAGGCTTCCACAGTTGGTCCACTGATCGAGTCGATGCTGGCCGATCCAGAGGAAATGGTGCGGTCCGAGGCCGCCGAAGCCTTCTGCACAGTACATTACGAGCCCGCCGCCGATCGGCTCGCCGGGATGTTGCGGACCGACGAATCGTGGCTGGTTCGTGCATCGGTCGCCGAGGCGCTGGGGAACTACCCTGGGCACGGAGTGCAGGAACTACTCGATTGTGTGCGTGACGACGATGAATACGTACCGGTTCGCCGGTATGCCATCGACTCGCTGGTGCGGTCGGATGAGTCCCTTGCACGGGCCAGAACCCCGGCTTTGGTCGAAGATTTCGGCGACGATCCCGATTTCGGCCGCGATGTACGCATGACCGCGTATCGATTCGGCGACCGCGACCAAATCCAAATCGTCGCCGATGAGGTCGGTGCCCTGGATGAGACAGAATGCAGCCTGCTGCTCAACAACCTCGGAAAGCTCGTCGACCCGCCGATCCCAGCGTCCCTACAGGCAGACCTCCCTCTCATCGACGACATCCTGTCGGTCATCGCGCTGCGCTGGCCGCTGCAACGCCCCCACGTCACGAATGTCCGCACCAGACTTCAGCTCACCGACTCCAGCGAGTAGCAGCTAGCACTGCCGCACGAGGCGGGGTCACAACCGCCGTAGCTGACTTCGCCCGCTATCAGCCAGGTGTCGCTGCCGGTTGGCGAAACTGTTGCCGGTGAGGCTGGTCACCAGGAACCGCTCGGTGTGGAGGAAGGCCAGGAGCGCAGGTGGTCGTCACGCACGCCGATATCGGTACTCGCCGCCTTGATCCCGGCGAAACCGGTTGACCGGCTGAATGTCTCGGCGATGTGCAGACGACCGCCGACCTCGGCGAAACGTGCCTTGATACTGGCGGTGCTCAGGTGACGTGCGGTGACGATCACCGTCAATCAACTTTCACCAGGTTTATCGTGTCGAAGCGACCGGACTATCCGGTCGCGGAGACGGATGGGCCGGTGGGGGTGAAGACGAAGGTCAGTTCGGTGCGGCGGGCTATTTCCAGTTTGCGGTAGACGCGGGTGAGGTGTTGTTCGACGGTGCTGGTGGTGATGTCGAGGGTGGCGGCGATGTCGCGGTTGCGTTTGCCGTGGGCGGCTAGTTCGGCTACTCGGCGTTCGGCGGGGCTGAGGGTGTCGAGGGCGTTGGGGTGGGGGCGTAGGCGGGGACTGGGCCGTGGGCGTTGTGCGCGGTCGCCGAGGAGGTCGCGCAGGAGAGTGTCGGCCCCGCAGGACTCGGCTAGCCGGATCGCCTCGCGGATGAGCACCCGAGCCTTGTCGTGATCGCCGACGGCACGGTGAGCGGCGCCGAGTTCGCCTAGAGCCGTGGCCAATTCGAGGTCGCAGCCGCCGGATCGGGCGATCGCGGTGGCCGCGCGGAGTAATCGGACGCGCTGGTAACGGTCGGCGGTGGCGGCGAGCATGCGCAGCGATACGCCGCCGGTGCGATGCTGGCTCGCGGCGCCGAGCAGATCGAGATGACGGTTGGCCACGGCACGCGCGTGCCCGTGCTCGCCGAGCGCGAGATGGGCGGCGGCGACGTCGTTGCGCCACGCGACCAGCCAGGGAAAGTCCATCTGCCAGCGGCGCATCAGGTGCCCGCAGCGGCGGAAGGTGCGCAGCGCCTCGTCGGCGTTGTCGACGGCGAGGTAGTGGTGGCCGCGCGCGTGCAGGTAGGGCAGGCCGAAGCGGGACTCGAACAGGGCGCGGGGCACCGGTCTTCGGAGTTGCGCCTCGGCGCCTGCATGCTTGCCCGCCAGCGTGAGCGCGCGCACCAGCGCCGCGATCGGCGTCCCGATCCAGACCCCGAGCTGTTCGGCCGGAACATGATTCAACGCGAACACCGCGTCCTCGGCCGCGGCCCGCGCATTGCCCTTGCGCAGCATGGTTTCCGCGCGCAAGCCGGTGAAGATCGACTGCCAGGTCGGGGCCCGCCGCGCCTCCGCCTCGGCCAGCAACGAGTCGCACCAGGCCGCCGCGACATCGAGCTGATCGGTGTAGATCAGGCAATGCACCGCTGCCGCAAGCGTTTCCACGGTGCCCGGCGCGAGCCGATGGCCGGTGAGCAAACGCTGTGCCAGAGTGACGGTCTCGGCTTGCGGCCACCCGGTGAACAGGCTGGTCAGCAGCTCCGCGCCGAGCAGATGCGGGGACAGCTGCATCGCCACCGCCGAATGCCGCCGCGCGCGGGCGGTCAGCAGTCGCGGATGCCGTTGCGCGTGCGGCGGATGCGCGGACCGCAGCCACGCACACAGGAAGTCGACCTTCGGCGCGACCTCGTCGAGCGAACCGCAATCCAGTTGTCCGAGCGCCTGATCCGCGTGCTGGGTCTGACCGTGCCAGAGCAGGAACATGACGACGGCGGGCAGGCCCGAGGCAGGCACCCGGCCGGCCCGGACGGCCGCGCGCATCCGCGTGTAGTTCCGGGTCCGATTCGACGGACTGCTCCGCCATTCGGCCCGCACCAGCCGGATCGCGATGGTGGCGCGATCCGCCGGGTCACGCGTCGCCCGATAGGCCAGCTCCAGCCGAGCTACCGCGCGGTCGATCTGATCGTTCGCCAACGCCTCAGCCGCGGCGGTGAGCAGCACCACCGCAGCCCACGAATGGTCGGCGGCCCCGGCCGCAACCAACTGGTCGGCCACCGCGGACGGCGGAAACCCCTTGTCGTGTAACAGATTCGCCGCCCGCGCGTGCAGTTCCCGGCGAACCTGCGCCGGAGTGTCGCGCAGGATCCGTTCGGCGAGGTCGACATCGTCGAAGAGCGCCCGCACGGATGCCCCGGCGGCGAGCTGCCGGACGGCCGCGCGCACCACCGCCTCGTCGGCATCGAGCAGTTCCGCGACCAGGCCGACCGTGCTCGCGCCGCCGAGCACGGCCATCGCCTGGCCGACCCCGGATCGATGGAGCGTCGACCACTTCTCACCCTGTGACGAGATCTGCTGGTGCATAACCTGAGCCCCCTTCATCGACGAGGTGTACCCGACTGTGACGGGCACCATCGAAGGGGTGCGCTGTAGATGCGGCGTCGTCGCAGCAGGGGCGTATCCGGTTGCCCCATTGATCCAGCCGGTGCCCATAGCGTAGGTCGCCGACTGCGGCCTGTCATCGGATCCAGGTAACAAGATCGCCGCGACGATTCCGACACCGACGACGGAATGCGAGTTACATCAACGACTTTCGCACCGCACCACCCGCGCCCACCGTGGCGACCGCCGCCGACTGCGGGTGATAGGCGAGACAGGCGGCCGCGGCATCGTCGGCGGCCAGGAACAGCACCGAGTCGGCGGTCTCGAGCACACCGGATTCGCGCGCGTTCAGATACGCGTGCACCGGCGCGGCCGTGTACGGATCGCCGACCGCGGGTGCGACACCGACCACCGATTCCGTTCGGAACCGCAAGGTTTCGGCCAGCCGGGCCGCGAATCCCACGGTCGGCGCCGGCGCGAGCAACACCGCGTGCCCCTCGGCGAAATCATCCTCGTCCAGGCCCTCGTCCGCCACGCAGGCCCGGACGGCGGCGGCCGCGAGCTCGATCGGATCCTCCGCGCGGTGCTGAACGCGCATGGCCGAGCGGCCGTTCGGGCCCGCCGCACCCAGGTCTACCCAGGCCGAAGGGTCGGCCGGTCCGGCAGTCTCGCGAGTATGCAGCGGGCAGAAGCCCCCAGCCGTGGGCGACCCACCGAGCAGCAACGCGGCCGCCCCAGGCGTGTACGGGAACCCCGCGACGTAGCGCTCGGTGGACGGATGGGTGTCCCCGGCCACGACCAGCGCGTACTCCACGTCACCGGTGGCCAGGAAGCAGTCCGCGGTATTGATGGCGTGCAACAGACCGGTGGCGCCGTGCATCAGGTCGAAGGAGAACGCGGGCACCCGGCCGGGCTGGTATTCCAGGCCGAGACCGATCCGTTTCTGGATCAGCGCGGACACCGCCGGCTCGGAAATGTTGTAATCGCGGAAGACACCGACATTGATCAACATGCCGACCTCGTCCACGGAAACATCCGAACCGGCCAGGCAGCTGCGCACCGCACGCGCGGCCAGCTCGAAATAGCTGCCGGTGTCGAGATCGGTGTTGGTCGCGGCCGCGACAATCGTAGTACCCATAACTCACGCCTCCAGACGCGAAATAGTCGCGGCCAGATGACCGGAGACGAGCCCGGAAGCCGCGGGAATCATCAGGATCTTCGATCCTTGGGGAATCTTCTGCTGCGCGAGATGCTCGTGCAGCACCAGGAAATGCGAGGTCGACGCCGTATTGCCGAAGTCGCGCAACACATTCAAGGCCTGCGGCATCGGGGTGCCGAAATGCTGCTCGGTCAGGTGCCCGAGGTAGTCGATGACCGGCGCGCTGAACTGGTGGTGGATCCAGTAGTCGAATTTCTCGCCCGCCCAGGTGCGCCCGGTCTCCTGCAAGAACGTGTCGATGCGGTGGATCGCCTGCATATACCGGCCCTCGTTCTGCATGGCCCGGTTGTCGGTGTAGAGCGCGATCCCGGACGCCTGGTCGCTCGGCATACCGAGGCAGTGCTCGGCCCCTTCGGCGGCGGTCAGCAATTCGACGTAATGGATTTCGTCGTGGTCGTCGCCGCGATCGTCGAGCACCACGGCCACCGCCGCGTCGCCGACGGTCAGCGCCGCGAATTGCGGATCGTACGGTTTGCTGATCTCCCGCACCGCGGTCTCCGCGATCGGCGTGATCTGTTCGCCGCTCACCACCAGACCGTTGCGCACTACTCCAGCCTTGATCATCCGGTCCAGCACCAGCACCCCGGTCAGCATCCCCGCGCACGCGTTCGACACATCGAAATGCCGGGCCGCGGTCGCGCCGATCGCATTGCCGAGCATCAGCGCGAACGCCGGTGCGTAGCAAAAGATTTCCTTACCCCGGGTGCGGGTGATGGATGCCGAGATGACGATGTCGAGCTCGTCCGCGGCGTAGTCGGAATGGCTCAGGCAATCGTCGATGGCTCGCAGCGCCAATTCGAACGACGATTCATAGCGGTCCGGATGCGCGTCGTAGACCCGCCGATTCCGGATCCCCGTTATCCGTTCCAGATCCAGCGACCTCGGCACCGCCAGACTGTCGATCAATTCCTCGGTGGAACGGATGGTTTCCGGCGTGTACGAGCCGATCGACTCGAAACGCGTGCGCTGCATAACCCCTGCCTCCTGCAGATCAGTCGAGGACGAACATGGTGTACGGCGACCGCGCCTATGGCTCGACCATGGACGCGCTCACCTCGCACAACCGCTGCCCGAGCGCGTCGTCCTGTGCACGACGCGACGGAATCTTGATGCGGTTCTTCTGGAAATAGGTGCCGGTGACCCCGGCGATCTCCGGGTCGGTCGCGAGATAACTCAGCGCCCGCCCGCCTTCCTCGACGGGAATCATGAACAGCCGCTTGGCCAGTGCGATCAGCGGCTGCCCGTACCACGGCAGGGAATCCCAGATCCCGCTTTCCACCGCGCCGGGATGAAAGGCGTTGACCGTCACGCCGGTGCCCTCGACCCGGCGCGCCAATGCCCTGGCGTACAGGATATTTGCCAACTTCGATCGGCTATAGGCCTTTTCGCCCGAGTACCCATGCTCGAAGCCGAGGTCATCGAAGTCCAGGGTGGCGCCGAAATGCAGTACCGACGCCGTGAACAGGATCCGCGAGGGCGCGCTGCGCACCAGCAGGTCGATGAGTAGTTCGGTGAGCAGGAAGCCGCCGAGGTGATTGACGCCGAACGTGGCCTCGATGCCGTCCGCGGTCTCGGTGCGCTGCTTGTGATAACCGCCCGCATTGTTGGCCAGCACATCCAGCCGGTCATATTGCGCCAGCACATTTTTGGCGAGCTGACGGATGGCAACCTGCGAAGCGAAGTCACATTCGAAGGTGTCCACGCCGCCCGCCCCGGCCGCCCGCACCGCGGACGCCGCATCGGCCAGTTTGCGCGGATTCCGTCCGACGAGAACCAGCCGATCACCTCCTGCGGCGCACTGTCGTGCCGCTGCGAGACCGATACCCGACGTCGCCCCCGTGATCAGGATCGTTTTCATAGCCGATCACCCTGCCACACGTTTTCGGCGGGCCGTCGGCATCAATCGGCTGCCATCGCGACCTGAAACATGCTGCGCAGGAACAGCATTTATCGAAAAGCGCAGGTCCGGCCCGGCCGCGCCGGCGCACCACTCCCTACCCGCCGCCACCGCGAGCATCGTCGCGGGGCAACGGGTAGGGGGTTATAGGGGTATCCCCCGCGTGGTCGTCGTCGACCACGCAGAGCCGATCAACCGATTCCGAGCGCCCGGCCGATTCCGCTGATGAGCGCATACGCCCCGCCGATGACGATCAGTGGCGAGAGGATGGCCAGCCAGACGAGCGCGCCTTCGGGATTATTCACGTCCATTGCAGTCTCCTAACAGTGATCCAATCCGGTCAGATGTCTTATCGGATTTAATTTGCTAGATGTTACCCAGCAATCAGGAGAGCAGCTCACGGCCGGTAGCCGCGCGATTTGTGTCCGGCGGTCTCACTCTCGGCGCACGTACCCCAGCAGCCGCTGCAGCACGACCACCACGAGCAGGAAAGCACCGCTGACCACCGACTGATAGTTGCTGTCCAGGGTGCCGATTTCATTGATGATGTCCTGGATGACGTTGCGCAACAGGACGCCGAAGATGGTGCCGATCACCGTGCCGACCCCGCCGGTGAGCAGCGTTCCCCCGATCACCACCGCGGCGATCGCGTCCAGCTCGGTGCCCACGCCGATCACGGTGACCCCGGATTCCAGATAGGCCGCGGTCATCGCGCCGGCGAAGCCGGCAAGTAGCCCGCTGAGCGTATAAACCATGATTTTCGTGCGGATCACCGGCAGGCCCATAAGCACGGCGGACCGTTCGGACCCGCCGGTCGCGAAAACAACCTGACCGAACGCCGTCCGGCGCAACAGCACCGCACCGGCCGCGAACAGGATCAGCGTGAGATAGACCGGGTAACCGATGCCGAACAGCGTCCCCCGGCCGATCTCCAGAAACGCCTGCCCACGCTCGATCTTGTACGTGGTCGCGCCCTCGTCAGTGATGGCAAGCAACAGCCCGCGGGCAAAGAGCAAGGTAGCCAGGGTAACGATGAACGGCGCCATCCCGGTCCGCGCCACCAGCAGGCCGTTGATCATCCCGATCAGGCCGCACACCGCGAGCGGCAACAGCAGCGCAGCCACGAACCCCCACTGCGACCCGTACGCGGCCAGCACCCCGCCGAGCGCATACACCGACCCGGCCGACAGGTCGATACCCCCGGAGATGATCACGAAGGTCATCCCGAGTGCGATCACCGCGAGGAACGAACTCTGCATCGCCAGATCGCGCATATTGGTCACGCTGCCGAAATGCGGCAACGTCACCCAGGCGACTCCGGCCACCACGACGAAAACCACCGCGGCGGGCTGCTTCTGCAAAAATTCGAGCAGCAGCCGCGCGCTCATCGGCTGTTCCGCTCGCGCGCGACATACACGGCCGCGACGATGATGACCGCCTGCACCATCTGCGCGGTCGAGGACGGCAGATCATGCTTGATGAGCGTGGCCAGCACCAATTGCATGAGCAGCGCACCGGCCACGGTGCCGACCACCCGGACCTTGCCGCCGGTCAATGGCGTGCCGCCGACAACGACCGCGGTGATGGCCGAAAGTTCCATGAGCAGGCCGATATCGGCCGGATCGCTGGCGTGCAGCCGGGCGGTGGCCAGCACCCCGGCCAGCCCGGCGAACACGCCGCAGATCGCATAGACGGTGACGAGCACCCGCCGGACCGGCAGCCCCGCCAGCTCGCTCGCGGATCGGTTGCCGCCGATCGCCACCAGCTGGCGGCCGAATGTCGTGCGGCGAATGAGTATTCCGGTGCCGACCGCGAGCACTGCCGCGATCAGCACGCTGATCGGCACGCCGAGGAGATCACCGGAGCCGAGGGTGAGGAAGGACGCGTTCTTGATGTCGACGAGCTGCCCGTTCGCGATCACCAGCGCCAGTCCACGCCCACCGACCAGCAATGCCAACGTGGCAATGATGGGTTGAATACCGATGCGCGCCACCAGAATTCCGTTGAACACCCCTGCCGCCAGGCCGATCAGCAGCGCCACCAGCACCGCCGCCGCGGGCCCGTAGCCGAGGTATTGCGGGATCATGGCGGCGGCCAGCGCCATCACCGCGCCGACGGACAGGTCGATGCCCTCGGTCCCGATCACCAGCGCCATGCCGAGCGCGACGATGATCACCGGGGCGGCCTGCAGCAGCTGGGTGCGTAAGTTGGTGAGCGTCAAGAAGTTCGACGTGGCCACCAGATTGAACAAGATCAGCCCGCCGAGGGCGGCATACACGCCGTAGGCCTGTAACCAAACCGTGGCCCGGCCCCGCCAGGCGGGCGGCCGCCGGACCGCCACCTGCTCAATCATGGGTCGCCCCTTCGTCTTCGACGGTATCCGGCGCCTCGGCGAGCGCGGCCAGCACGTTGGCCTCGGTGAGCTGATCGCCGACGAGTTCGCCGACGGTCGCGCCGTCACGCAGGATGAGCAGCCGGTCGGCGCCGTCGAGCAACTCCTCCAACTCCGAGGAGATGAGCACGACGGCCAGCCCCGCGTCGGCGAGCTCATCGATCAGCGCCTGCACCTCGAGCTTGGCGCCGACATCGATGCCGCGGGTCGGCTCGTCCAGCAGTAACAGCTTGGGCTGCAAGCACAACCAGCGCGCCAGCATCACCTTCTGCTGATTGCCACCCGAGAGTTCGGACACCTTCTGCTCCGGCCCGGCCACCTTGATCCGCAACCGGGTGATGAACGTGTCGACGATCCGATCCTGCTGCGCACGGCTCACCAGTCCGAACCGGGACAGCCGCGGCAACGCCGCCAGCACGATGTTCTCCCGGACCGAGAGTTCCGGGATGATCCCGTCCGCCCGGCGGTCCTCGGCCAGCATGGCGATCCCGGCCGCGATCGCCGCGGGCGTGCTGCCGGATCGAACGGTCTGCCCGCCGACGACGACCGTGCCGCGATCCAACCGCAGCGCACCGAAAACGGCCCGCGCCGTCTCGCTGCGTCCAGAGCCCAAAAGCCCGGCCAGACCGACGATCTCACCCGCCCGCGCGGACACCGACACACCGGCCAGCCGATGCCTGCTGACCAGATCCTCGGCGCGCAGCACCTGCTCGGCCGCGGCATGCCGATCGTCGGCGAAGTTGGTCGCGCCATGCGCCTTGATCTCGCCGATATCGCGGCCGAGCATCATGGCGATCAGCGGCAGCCGCTCGAGTTCGGCCAGCGGCCCGGTGTGCACCAGCTTGCCGTCGCGTAAAACAGTGACCCGGTTGCAGATTCGGTAGAGCTCATCGAGTCGGTGGCTCACGTAGACCACCGCGATCTCGCGTTCGTGCAGGCGCTCGATCACCGCGAACAGCGTCTCCACCTCGCGCGGTTCCAGCGCCGAGGTCGGCTCATCCATGATGACCACCCGCGCGTCGATCGACACCGCGCGGGCCAGCGCGACCATCTGCTGCGCGCCGACCCCGAGGCTGCGCAGCGGCCGGCGGACGTCGTCGGCGATGCCGTATCCGGCGAGCAGCTCGGCCGCCATCCGGTACATCCGCCGTTGGTCGATGAGCCCCAACCGATTTCGCGGTTCGCGCCCCAGGAAGACGTTGTGCGCGATGCTCATCATCGGGATGAGATCGACCTCTTGGTAGATGGTGGAGATGCCCGCTCGTTGCGCGTGCAGCGGGGTCGGGAACACGGCGGGTTCGCCGCGATAGCGCAGCTCGCCGCCGTCGAGCTGATAGACGCCGGTCAACGCCTTGATCAGGGTGGATTTGCCCGCGCCGTTCTCTCCGACCAGCGCATGCACCTCACCCGGGCGCAGGGTGAAGGACACGCCGTCGAGCGCGCGAGTGCCGCCGAACTCTTTGCGCGCCTCGACGACCTCGAGGACCGGTTCGATCATCGGAACCTGCTTGCCGGCGCGATCAATACGAGTTGGCCGCCTTCGCGGCGGCATTCGTCTCGTCGTACTCGTCATCGGAGATGATCACCGTCGCGGGGATGGCGGCGCCGTCCTGGAACTGCTGCAACGTCTGGAACGCCAGCGGCCCGAAGCGCGGATTCGACTCGATGACCGCGTTGTACGAACCGTCGACGATGAGCTGCACCGCATTGTGCGTGCCGTCCACCGAGACGATCTTGATGTCGGTTCCGGGCTTCTTGCCCGCGCCCTTGATCGCGTTGACCGCGCCGATGCCCATCTCGTCGTTCTCGGCGTAGACGGCGGTGATGTCCGGGTGGCTCTGCAACAGCTGCTCCATCACCGACAGGCCCTTGGACCGGTCGAAGTCGCCGGTCTGCTCGGCGACGATGGTCAGGCCGGGCGTGCCGGCCAGCCGGTCCTTGAAACCCTTGGTCCGGTCGGTGGTCACGTTGTTGCCGGACGAGCCGAGCAGGATCGCGATCTTGCCCTGGCCGCCGGTGACCCGGATCATCTGATCGGCCGCGCGCTTGCCCTGCTCGACGAAGTCGGAGCCGATGAAAGTCAGGTAGTCCGTGCAGGGTTGGGAGGTGACCTTGCGGTCCACGGTGATGACCGGCACCCGCTTGGCCTTGGCCGCGTCCAGCGCCGGTTGCAGGCCGTCGGAGTTCAGCGGGGCCACGATCAGCGCCTGCACGCCCTGGTCGAGCAGCGACTTGATATCGCTGATCTGCTTGTTCAGATCGCTCTGGGCGTTGGTGACGAGCAGGTTGCCGGACGGAATGCCCAGCGCGGCAGCCTGTTCCTTGATCGACGCGGTCTCGGTGATCCGGAACGGGTTGGCCTCCTTCTCCGATTGGGAGAAGCCGATTTTCGCCGTCTTCGGGTCGATCTTCGGATAGCCGGTCTGGGCGAGAGTGCAGGTCGACTGCCCGCTCGGCTGGGTCGCGGCCGCGGAGGCCGCGGGACCGGCCCCGGTCGGCGCGGACGAATCCGTCTCGGATTTCGCACATCCGGACAGGGTGAGGCCAACCGCGGTGGTGATCGCGACGACGATCGCATGGGTCTTGGTGACGGGCATCGGTAACTCCTTCAGGGCACCCCGTCGAGGGCCGGAGCGCGACCCGATCCTCGCTGCCGTGCGAGGCGTTAGATGAGTTTTACAACGTTGGAACAACGTTGTAAGTAGTTTGGAGAAATCCGTTGAAGTTCGGTTTCCGCGGATCGGGCCGAGGGCGAGGAGGAGCAGCGCAGTGGCCGCCACGCTCAAAGATGTTGCGACGCTTGCCGGCGTCTCCATCAAGACGGTATCGAACGTGGTCAACGGGTACGACTTCGTCAAACCGGAGAACCGGCGCAAGGTGCTGGCCGCGCTGGAGGCGACCGGCTATCGGCCGCACCGCGGTGCGCGCAATCTGCGGCGCGGGCGGACCGGGTTCATCGCGCTGGTGGTGCCGGAGCTGAGCATCCCGTACTTCGCCGAGCTGACCGGCCTGGTCATCACCGCCGCCCACCAGCACGAGTGGGGTGTGCTGATCGAACAGACCCAGGGCGTCCGGGGGCAGGAACGCGCCGCCCTCTCTTCGATGGGCCCCTACCTGATCGATGGAGCGATCCTCAGCCCGCAGGCGCTCGAGGCCGCGGACTTCGCGGAGCTGTCCCCCGCGGTGCCGCTGGTGCTGCTCGGCGAGCACGCCGTCGACGTGCCGATCGACCACGTAGCGATCGACAACGTGCGCGCCGCCCGCACCGCGGTCGGTCACCTGGCCCGGATCGGTCGCCGCCGCATCGCCGCCATCGGCCACAACCCGCATCGCGGCACCGCCGCCCTGCGCCTCATCGGCTATCGGGAAGCGCTGGCCGAGAACGGGATTCCCGAACGCGGCGAGTTGATCGTGACGGCGCTGGAGTATCACCGGCGCGACGGCGCCGAGGCCATGGACCACCTGCTGGATCTGCCGGACCCACCCGACGCCGTCTTCTGCTTCAACGACCTGCTCGCCCTCGGCGCGATGCGCAGGGTCGCCGAACGCGGCCTGCGGATTCCCGAAGACGTGGCGATCGTCGGTTTCGACAACACCGAGGAGAGCGCGTTCAGCATCCCGTCGCTGACCACCATCGCCCCGGACAAGACCGCCATCGCGCAGACGGCGATCGAGCTACTCCGCCGTCGCGGCACCGAAACCTTTGCCGTCCAAGACATTCAGATCCCGTTCACACTCGAGATCCGCGAGAGCACCGGCGGGTTTCAGCCGGCACTCTGATAGTCGGGTGCGATGCGGGCGACAACTCGGTCGAGGTCGCGCGAGTACGGATTGCCGGTGTACTTCATCGCGAGGCGATCGATGATCGGCCAGGCAGCGTCACCGTCCACCCACTCGACGACCTTGCCGCGGATGATCACCGGCTGAAACAGGTTGTCCGCAGGCGTCATCGAGAGGGCAACGCGCGGGTCGCGACGCAGGTTCCGGGCCTTGCGACTCCCGGGACCGGTGAGGATGACGACATAGTCGCCGTCGGTCCCGACATACACCGGGACGGCATGGGGCGAACCGTCGGGAAGGAGGCTGGCGAGGTGCGCGTGCGGTGCCCCATCGAGCACTCGACGCACTTCGGGATCAAGGGTGCGACGTTCGGCATCGGTCTGGTCGATCGACACCCCGTCGGCGCTGAAGTCCTCGCTCATCGCGGCAAACCTTTCAAAGTTCCTTCAAGAGACTCCATGAACGTAGCACTCTGAGTTCCCTAAGGAAACCCTGTTTGGCGTACCGAGTCCCACACGACGCGAAATCCTTGGTCGGCCAATTCCAGCGCCCGCGTGAAGGTCAAGTGACGGGGTTCAGCCGGTCAATCGAGGACCGCGATGGCATCGACCTCGATCAAGTAGCCCGGCGCGGCAAGGGTTTCGACGCCGAGCAGGACGTCCGTCGGCTTGTGCTCGCCGAAGAGTTCGCGCCTGGCCGCTTCGATCAGGGGCAGATACTCCGGGCGGTGACCGACGACGTAGATCGTGATCTTGGCGACCTGGTCCGGCCGGGCGCCGGCGGCGGCGAGCGCGCGACCGAGATTGCCGAAGACCCGCCGAGCCTGAGCCGCCAGGTCGCCGGAATCGACCAGGTTGCCGTCGCGGTCGTCGGACATCTGCCCGGCGATGAACACCGTGCGGGAGCCGGTCGCCACGATGACGTGGCTATAGGTTTCCGGCCGGTCCAGATCCTCGGGTTGGCGGATATCGATCGGCTTCGCCGGGCTCGGAGACGTCGTCGGCTCGGCGAGCCGATAGGCCAGCTCGAAGTGGTCGACGTGCGCGTCGGGAACCAGTCCGAAGTGCTCGTCGTCGGGATAGCTACGGGCAGCACCCGTCTCGGCACCGGCATATCGCCGGATGGCTTCCGCATCTGCCCAGGTCGTCATCAGCGTGATGTGCACACGGTCGCCGTCCGCCCGGTGCAGCACGGTCGCCTCGCGGAAGCCCTCGATGTCGCGCATCTCGGCGACCGCGTTGGCCAAGAGGTACTCGTGGAAGGGCTCTGCCTGATCGGCCGGCACGTGTCCGCTCCACACCCGGACAATCGGACGTTGGGCACTCGGCATGAGCTTCCTCCCGTTGTAACCGCGCTCACGGTGCAGTAGCGCACCGAGCGCAGCATAGCGATCGGGAGCACCTCCCTCCACTGAGAAATATGTCGTATATCGCTGTGGCGCTGGGTGTTTGCTTGCCCTGCGGTCTACTTGCCTCGCGACAGCGCGAGTAGGGCTGAGGGGGAACCGTTGACCGGGCGGGGCGAGGACATGTCGGGGGCGACCAGTCCGATGCGTTTGCTCAGTTGCGCGACCTTGCGCAGGATCGGTTCGGCCTCTTCGGTGCGGCCGACGGCGGTCAGCGCGCGGCCGTAGACCCGCATTGCGCGTAGGCGGCGCACGGTGGCGGAGACCTCGGTGAGCGCACGCACGGACTCCGCGGCGATCGGGACCGCCGCCTCCGCGTCGCCGCTGTAGAGCGCGACCTCGGCCAATCTGGCCAGCGCCCAACCCTCCTGATGCCGGCGCCCGTCGCGGCGGGCTACCTCGAGCGCCTGCTCGCACAGCTGTCTGGCAGTCACGGGGTCGCCGCGGTGCAGGGTCGCGAAGCCGAGCTCGTGCAGGGCCATCGACTCGAGTCGAAGGCTGCCGACCAGTCGCGCGATGCACAGGGCGTGTTCGGCGGATTCGGCGGCCTCCGGCCAGCGCCGAGCGTCACAGTAGGTGCGGGCGAGGGTCGCCCAGCCCATGCCTTCGCTCCACTGGTTGCCGCCTTCGCGTCCCAGTTCGATGGCCCGCCGGAAGTGTTCGGCGGCGACGTCCACGTTCTCCTGGTAGGCCATGGCGGTGCCGAGCATCTGCTCGGCGAGCACCGCGCCGGCCAGGTCGCCCAGGTCCCGCAGCAGCGCACCCACGTTCCGCAGGACACGCGCGGCGCCCAGATCACCCATGCCGACCAACCTGGCGACCGCGGCGGCCAGTTGCGCACGGCCCATGGTCTGTTGATCGCCGTCCTGCTCGGCGGCCCGGCTCAACTTCTCCAGCACGTTCGCCACCTGCGGCAGGTGCTCGCCCGCGTCACCACCCACGGCGAGGGACAGCGCGAGATCGACTGCGAGCGTGCGGGTTCGGGCGTCGGGAACGTCGGCCACCTGCCGATAGAGGGCAACCAGCCCGAACCGTTCCGCCTTCGCCCACGCGGCACACTGCCGTTCGTCGGTGAACGACTGCCCGGCCACGCAGGTCGCGGCGTAGTAGTCGGTGCCGACGCCCGGATCACGCAGTTCCACAATGTTTTTCGCGCTGGCCAGATAGAAATCGATCAGCCTGCGCAGGGCATCCGACCATTCCTCCTGCTGCTCCGGATCCGCCACGCCGCGCGCGAACAGCCGCAGCAGATCGTGGTACCGATAGCGACTCCGCTCCGGCGTCTGCAACATGCCCAGATCGACCAGAGTTTCACACAGCCGCTCGGCCTCGGCCCGATCCCGGTCGATCAGCGCGGCCACCGCGGCGACCGACAGATCGGGTGCGTCGGAGAACGCGGCGAGCACGAAAACCCGGGCAACGTCGGGGCTCAGCAGGCGGTAACTCGCCCGGAACACGAGCTCCACACTCGTGTTGCCGACCGAGAGTTCGGCCAGCCGGCCGTGCTCGTCGGCCAGTCGCTCGGCGACCGCGGCGAGCCGCCAGGTCGGCCTGCTCGCGAGCCGCGCGCCGACGATGCGCAGCGAGACCGGTAGATACCCGCACGCGCGCAGGATGGCGTCGGCCGCGTCGGGCTCGTCCCGCAGCCGCCGCACCGACACCATCCGCCCCAGTAGCGACCACGCCTCGTCCGTGGTCAGCACATCCAGCGGGACCAGCCGCGCATCGAACAGTTCCGCCAGACTCGACCGGCTGGTGACCAGCACCGCCGCCGTGCCGGAGCCGGGCAGCAGCGGGGCGAGCTGTTCGACATCACGCGCGTTGTCGAACACCAGCAGAATGCGCTTGCCCGCAACGGTGTTGCGCCACAACGCTGTTCGCTCCGCCAGGTCCGACGGCAGCTCACCCGCCTCGATGCCGAACGAGCGGAACGCGACCGCCAGCAGCATGTCGGTCGAGCGCGGATGTTCGTCCAGCCCACCGAGATCGAGATACAACGCGCCGTCCGGATAGTGCTTGCGCGCGCGATGCGCGAGATGCACTGCGAGCGTGGTCTTTCCGACGCCGCCCAGCCCGGTGATCGCGATCACCGGGCGATGGTCGGAGTCGGCGGCCAAGACCTCGGCCAGTTCGTGCGCCACGTCCTCGCGGCCGACGAAGTCGGCGAGGTCGGGCGGTAGCTGCGCCGGGACTCGGCGGGGACCGGAATCCATTGCGGCAGTGGGTAGCTCAGCGGGTTCGTCCGGCTCCGGCGTCTCGGCCGACAGGATCTGCTGATGCAGCCGGGCCAGTTGCGGGCCGGGCTCGAGACCGAGTTCGTCGGCCAGCACCCGGCGCGCGTTCCGATATACGTCGAGCGCCTCGACGCGTCGCCCGCCGCGGTGCAGCGCGAGCATCAGCAGTTCGTACCAGCGTTCGCAGTGCGGGTCGGCGGCGATGAGCGCCTCCGACTCCGCGACGGCGGCCGAATACCGTCCTGTATCCAGCGCGACGGTGACCCCGACTTCGTACAGGGCCAAGCGCAGCCTGCTCAGCCGGGCACGCTCGCCTTCGGCCCACGGTCCGGGCAGCCCGATCAGCGGATCCCCGCGCCACAGCTGCTGCGCCGCGGTCAGCTTGGCGTCCGCCTCGTCGAGCGCACCCGAGCGGCGGTCGGATTCGGCGGCCGCGATCAGTTCCTCGACCGCGACGACGTCGAACTCGACCGGCAGGTCGAGCCGATACCCGCCACGCGTCGAAGCGAGCCACTCGCCGCCGGCGCCCGGGTGCCCGTGCGCGTCGAACAGCCTGCGCAGCACGAGCACGTGGTTGCGCAGCACGCTGGCCGCCGTTTTCGGCGGCCGGTCGGCCCACAGGCGCGCGGCCAGCTGCGTCGTCGACAGCGTGGACCCGGGCTCGGCCGCGAGCATGGCCAGCACGGCCAGCAGCTGCGGCGCTGCGATGTCGAGATGATGATCCCCCAGCCACACCTCGACCGGCCCCAACATGCGTAGTCGTAGTTCTCCGGGCCCCGCCCCGTCAATACCCGAACACTGCTGCGGTGCCAAACGAATCCCTCACATTCGAATCCAGCCGAGCAACAAGGATTTCAGTCACTACTCAGCAGAGACCATGCCGGTACGGCACACTCAAACGGATGTGATGGAGGTCACATCAATGCGACGGCGCGTGATCCTCCGCCTGCGCCGCCGGAACCTTGGTCACCAACCCGGCCAGCGACAGCTGATACAGGGCACTGTCGATGTCGTCGTTCGGGTCGGTGAACAGGGCGGCCAGGGTGTCACGGGTGACCACGCCGGCCTCCGCGGCGGCCACCAGAGTCGCCGCGGCGGTGCGCAATTCCTCGCTCGGCTGGTCACTCAGCACGCCGCACACCACGTCGACCACGGTCTCGTCGGTCCAGATGCCGGGCACGGCGGGACTGAGCAGGTCCGCGGACGGCGAGTCCCCGCGATACCAGCTGTTGTCCTCCCACCAGTAACAGAACGACATCAGCCCGCGGGCCGCTCGCGGGTTGAGCACCTGGTTGGCCACCCACTCCGGCGCGCCCGCGTACAGCTCCGGATGCGGCGTGCCGTCGTTGTAGGCCGCATCCAGTTCCGGCGCGTTCCACACCCCGCCGGACAGAATCGCCCGGCCACCGGGCAGCACGTACAGCGTGGACCCGCTGCGCGCCGAGCCCTCGAACACGCCGAGCGCGGGCTGGATTCGCGGACCCCATTCCGAACCGACGGCGACGAACGCGGCGGCGATCGTCGCCCAGCGCGCCCACAGCACGGGCAGCACCGGAAAATCGTCCACCGACCGCATGGCGACGACACCGGCTTGCTGGTCGGCCCGGGTCTGCGCGGCGGCCTGCTGCGGCGAACGCCACTGCCGATTGTCGTGACCGATGTAGGCGGCCAGCCACATCGGCAACCGCTGGCGCGGAAACGCCTCGAGATCGGCCAGATACGCCTCGGGCACCAGCAGATGCTCGTCCGGGAACGGCTCGTCGCCGTAGTCGTAGTCCAGCTCGAGCCGGCCGCTGACATCGAACTGCATGGTCAGCCGCCACCATGGTCCGTCACCGAGCGGGGCCGAGACCTCGCGCTGCCACCGGACCAGTTCCATGATCTCGTCCGACGGCTCGATCCGCGCCGCCCCATCGGCCTCGTCGAAGTAGACGGCGGTCCGCATCCCACCCGCGACGGTGAGTGCGAAGACCGCCGCCAGCCGCCGCCAGCCCTCCGGACCGGCGACCGCCAGCTCCTGCGCGATCCGCTGGGCCAGTTCGATGGCCTGATCTTCGACCGTCGGCTCGGTCGCGACCGGTTCCGGTTCGGGCTCCGGCTCCGGTTGCGGCACAGGCAGATCAGGCACCGCGGGCGCCGCCGCCGAGCCGAGGCCGCCGAGCCGGAAGGCGACGTCCGGCAGCGCTCCGGCCTCGGCCGGAGGGTGCGGTTGTGGATCGGTCATCTAGTCAGCCACTCCTCACGAATTCCCGGAATCCATGTTGTCCATCTTGTCCGCGGCGCCATTCATGCCCTTGCTGAACTTCTTCGCCGAATCGGTCATGTTGTCACCGCCGGTCAGCAGGTTCTCCGCGGACTTGGTGTAACCCTTGTCGCCCTGGGTGAACTTGTCCCCGTAGTCGTCGGTGCCGAACGGAAACCCCTTGGCCTGCAAGTTGTTCCGCAGCGTAGCCATGATGTCCTCGGTCTTCTTGCCGACCTCCTCCATCTTGGCCGCGGCACCGCGCAATCGCGTGGTGTCCACCTCGATCCTGCGTTCTGCGGACATGGCGTCGCCTCCTGTTTCGTGCTCGTACGGTCAGTATCGGTCGTCGGGACGCCCGGCCTCCCAATGCGTTTCGAGGCGCTGCATCAGATTGTCGATATCGCGCTGGATCCGATCGGCGAGTTGGCGGCGACTGGTGGCGACCGCGACCGGCGCTTCGTCGAGCGACATCACATACCGGCCGTCGTCGACCACGTCGCGCCACATCATCTTCGTCTCGTGGATGCCGCGCGGACCGTACTTCGACCGCCCCTGCACCACGATGATCGATCCGGTGCAATCGGCACGGCGCTGGAAGAACTGCTGGGTCTGGTAGACCGGCGAATCCTCCCGCTCGTCCCGGACATAGCTGCTGCCCCAGGTCGGCACCTCGTGCTCGGCCGGATCGGTGATCACCGGAATGTCCGGCAGCCGACCGGCTTCCACCGGCGGGAGCGAGGCGACCACCGCGCCGGCGAGCGCGCGCGGATCGCACTCGGTGACGGTGAACGCCGGGGTGTCGTAGGTGATCAGGCCGGGCGCCTGTTCGAAGAGGTAGCCGTGCGCGCCGGCCCGCGCCGCGTGCAGGTGGTACTGCTTGGCCAAATTGCTTTCCGCTTGCTCGTCCCAACTGCGCACGCGCACAAACAGTTCGGGCGCGGTCAGCACCTCGATCGCACCGTCGAACGAGCCGCCGAGCCGACGCTGCAGGTCGGCCCGGACCACCCGCTTACGCCGTTCCAGCTCGTCGGCCATGACCACCTCGTCGGTGACGAACAGGAACGGCGTCGGCAGCGAACCGTCGCGGTACTGCTCACACAGGACGATGAATTCGAGCGCGGTGAACTTCCACTGCTGCGTCACGGCTCGATCACCGGCTTCGACCGCTCGATGTCGGGCCCGAGGGCGCTATCCAGATTGGTCACCGAGTCGAGGTATTTGGGCCGCTTGTACTCCCCGCTACCCTGCGCGCCTGGGCCAGGGCCGGGACCCATCGGCCCCGGAGCGGCTCCGGCCTGCGCAGTCTGTACCTGATGCCCCTCGGAGATGCCCTGAATTGCTGCCCGCGGGAACAACTTCGACGATTCGACCGGGCCGCCGGACAGGGTGGTCAGTGGCGGGTGCGATCCGCCGGGTCCGCCTGGCCCGCCTGGACCACCGGGCCCGGAGGGGAGTCCGGCCGCGTGCTTGAGCGCGGACGCGAGATCCGTCGGCGCTGCGCTGCCGCCGGCCATCTCCATGTGCTGGAGTTCGCCGAGGCCGGGGATGCCGAGCGCCCCGTTGTGCGCCAGACCGGCAAGCGCCTCGGTTCCGGTCTTGACCACGTCGCCGATCGTCGTGGTGAGCCCGTTCAATCCGTCGGTCAGCAGCTTGAGCAGGTCCCCGCCGCCGGGGGTCTGGGCGATGCTGCGTCCGAGATCGCGCATGGTGTCCGGGCTCAGGTTCCGCAGTGCTTCCGGATTGAGGTTCTTCAGCGTTTCGGGGCTGAGGTTCTTGAGCACGTCCGGGCTGAGGTTCTTCAGCGTTTCCGGGCTGAGGTTCTTCAGCTGTTCCGGGCTCATGCCGCCGAGGATGTCGGAGCCCAGCTTCTTCAGTTCGTCCGGGCTCAACCCTTGCAGCAGATCGGCGCCCAGCTTCTGCAAGGCCTCCGGACTCATGTTCTTCAGCAGATCCGGGCTCAGACCGCCGAGCAGGTCCGACCCGATCTTCTTCAGCGCCTCCGGGTTCAGATCCTTCAGCGGGTTCTCGCCGTGCAGGAGCTTGCTGAGCAGATCCTCGGGCGAGCCAGGGGCGGGGCTGCCGCCCGGCTTGCCCGGCCCCGGGATGGGCGGCGGGCTGATCTTCTGGCCGGGTGAGGCGGAGCCTGGTCCGCCGATGGGCTTACCGGTGGGGTTGCCGCTGGAACCGCCGCCCGGTCCGCCGCTGGAACCGAGGCCGGGCCCGCCGACGCTGCCGCTCGGCGCGGGCGATTTGCGCTCAGGGTCGCTCGCGCCGAGATTGGACAGGTCGGGTATCTGCGTGTTCGGGCCGGGCGAACCGCTGCCGCTCGAACCGGGGCCGCCTTTCGAACCGGAGCTACCGCCCGGACCCGAGCCACCGCTCTGCCCGCCGCTGCCGGCCTTGCTGTCGCCGAGGCCTTGCTTGTGACCGTCGTCGTAGCCGCCCTTGTAGTTGGGGCTGTTCTTGTCTACGCCGCCCGGGTTACCGCTGCCGCTGCTGCCACCGCCGGGTCCGCCGTAGCTTTGCCCGTTGCCGTTGCCCTTACTGTCGCCCTTGCCGTCGCCGTTCCCGTCACCTTTGCCGTCGCCCTTACCGCCACCGTCTTCCAGACCCTGCTTGTAACCGTCCTTATAACCGGCTTTGTAATCGGGACTGTTCTTATCGATATTGTTGTCGCCGCCCTTGCCGTCACCTTTGTTATCGCCCTTGCCGTCACCTTTATTGTCGCCCTTGCCGTCGCCCTTGTTGTCACCCTTGCCGTCGTCCTTGGGCGGCGGTGCGGCGACGGTGCCGGTCACGGCGATCAGCGGCATCGCGGCGACCGCGCCCTCGATACCCGGCAGATAGGTGTCCTTGTACCGGCCCCGGTAATCGCCGAGCCGGTCCCGCTTAACGCAATCCGAAGCGTAGGTATTGTCCCAGGTCTTCTCCGGAGTCTTGTTGAACGTGTAGTTCAGCCACTTCGAGCAGTACAGCAGATCGTTGCCGAGGTTGATCAGGCTGTTGGAGAAGGTGATCGAGCTTTCGGTGAATCGCTGAATCGCCTTGGTGGCCTGGTCCGCACCCTGGCCGGTCCACATCTCGGACGTCACGCGCTTCAGCGCGCCGTTCAGATCGGTGAGATCTCCGCTGAGCTGTCCGCTGATCCAGTTGTAGCGGGTACCGGCCTCATACGTCCGCCAATCGTGCCCGATCAACGAGCGGCCGAAGGTGTGAAACCGATCCCAGCCCCAGCCGCTGCCGTCCTCGACGCTGATCGGCTGGCCGGGATCGACGCCGGTGGGCGGTTTCAGCTTGTCCGGGTTGCTGTTGGTATTCGAAAGATGCGGCTCCTTCGGCGGTTCGCTCTTCGGCTTCATGGGATCGACCTTGCCCATGTCGCCCACCTTGTCGATCCCCTCGGCCGACTTACCGTCGGCGTCGCGATATTTCTTGCCCGCGATGATGAACGTGTCCCCCATGTCCTCCATGATTTTTTTCATGGTGTCCATCGCGGTCAGGACGTCTTGACCCTTTTGATTGAATCGGTGCGTGAGCTGGATGCCGCCCGTCTCGTCGGACCAATCGTCCATGCTGGCCATTTTGTTATTGTTGATGAAGTCCTGATACCACTTCAGTTTTCCGATCATGTCGTGGCACAGATTGGCGGCTGCGAGCACGACCTTGGGATCGAATTTAACGGTGTCGAATGACAACGTGCCGTTCTCGGCCTTGGAATGCAGGTCTTTCCAGTCGTTGGCCGAGGTCTTGGTCGTGTCGTCGATCTTCTTCGGCTCGTCAGCCATCTGCGCTTCTCCTCGTGGTCGATCGCGCTGTGCTATCCGGTTCGGGTTCCTGGTTCGAAGCTCCCAAAGCAAAAGGGACATCGACGGATTCGTCGGGTCCGGCTCGTTCGGGTGCCTCGGACGGCGAAGGCATCAGCATTGATTTCGGTGTCTTTCGTGGCTTGTCGTTCTTCTTGCGATCTCGGCGTGGTGGCTTCGGTTTCGCTCCGGGCGCGGATTGCCCCGCGGGGGGCGGGGCGCTGGGCGGCGGTGCGGCGCCCGGCGGCGGCGTGCCACCGGGCGAGGACGACCCGCCCGGCTGGTGGCCGTCTTGCGGCATCGCGGGTGGCCGGCCCGGTGTGGACGGGTGCTGGGTTCCGGCAGTGCCGGGATGCGACGAGTTTCCGTGCTGCTCTGGGATTTTCGTTGTCCCCGGCCTGGACGAGTCGTCCTGGGCGCCGTGCCGGTCACCGGTGTCTTGGCCGCCCGGATGGTCCCCGGAGCCCTGCCGTTCCCCGGGCCTCGGATCGCCCGGTCGCTCGCCGGAGCCCGGTGTATCCGAACGATTCTCGGCGCCAGGAGCATGCGACTGATCCGTGGTACCCGGGCCACCCGCGTGACCTCCGGAGCCCTGACCGCCGGAGCCGTTGGCAGAGTTCTGACCATCCGCGCGGTTATCCGAACCTTGACCGCCAGGACGGTTCTCGGCACCTCGACCGTCTGGGCGATTCTCCGAACCTTCACCACCCGAACGACTCTCAGAGCCTTGACCACCCGAGTGGTTGCCGGCGCCCGAAGTATCCGGCCGGTTACGCGTCTCCGGCGCGCCCGGATTGTGCTCGACCCCAGGCAATTTGGCGTCACGCTGTGGATTCGGCGACCCTGAACTGCCGGGCGCATCATTCGATGAGCCGGAGTTGCTCCCCATACCGGTCTGGGCACCTTGCCCGCCCGAACCGCCGGAGGCCTGCTCACCCAACTGATTCAGCATTCCGCGCAACCCGGACAGGTCCGGGGGCGGCGGCACACTCCGCGACGAACCATCGCCCGATTCGGCGAGGCGGGTGAAGTCCGGCGACTGCCCGCCCTCGCTCGACGGCGTGGACGCGCCGCCGTCCTCCGGTGGCGGGATCCCATCCGCGGCGTGCAGGTTCTGCAACAGGTTCGCCAGCTCCGCCGGGTCCGGCTGTTGCGGCTGCTGGTCCGCCGACTGATCCGTCTGGTCGTCCTCGGCCGAATCCGCTTGGTCCGCACCGGTATCGTCGCGGCTACCACCTTGATCGGCATCGTCGGAGCCGTCCGCGCCACCGGAATCGCGGTAGTCGTTTCCACCGACGCCATCGGACCCACCACCCTGACCCGAGTCGTCACCGACGCCCGGACCACCGGAGTCGTTGCCCTGCCCGGAATCACGATCGTCGCCCGAGTCCCGATAGTCGCCATCGGAACCATCACCGTTGCCGTAGTAGTAGTGGTACTCCCCGCCGGGGCCCCAATACCCTTGGTAGTCGTCGAAGAGATCGGGATCCGGTGGCTCCCAATCGTTCCCGTCTACATCCTTTCCGTATCCCGGCGGAATCCAATCGTCGAGCTCCGGCGCCTGCGGCGCGTGGTACGCGCCCGGCAGCGGACCGATCTCCGGCACGCGCCGCGGCCGCGTCTTGGTCGTCTCGTCGCTGCCGTCGACCCAGGAGTTCTTGCGCAGGGGTGGCGGCGGCGGCGCGTCGGTCCCGTCGGGGTGGGAGACGTAAATCTTTCCGCTCTCGTCGACCTTCCAGGTGGTGCCGTCCGGCCTGCTACCCCAGGAGGTTCCGTCCGGTGCGGTGATCCGCACGGCCCCGTCCGGGCGTACCTCGCGCACGGTGCCGTCCGGCTCGGTGACGAAAGTCGTGCCGTCCGGCCGAGTCCCGCGCACGACGCCGTCGGCATCGGTGACCTTCGCACCGCGCGAACCGATTTCGGAGGTCGAACCGTCCGGATGGGTGACGCGGAAGCCGTCGGAGGTCCGCTCCACCTGCCCTCCGTTGGACAGTTCGATCGGCTCGGTCACCTTCCGGACCTCGGTCTCGCCGTTCGGCGAGGTGATCCGCACGGATCCGCGCGAGCCCGATTCGTAGGTGGTGCCGTCGGAGTCGAACACCTTGCTGCCCTTGGGCGTCGACTCGAACCCGGTCCCGTCCGGCCGATCCATCTGGATGATGCCGTGCTTGCGCGGACCGTCCTGCGGGAAGCCCGCGAGGCGATCGCGCGCGCTGAAGTCGAGCGTGCCCTTCAGGTCGCTGTGTACGACGGTCCCGTCGGGATGCTGAGATCGACCGCCGCCCTGGTTGTTCGCGGTGTCGAACACGACATGCTTGGTGCCGTCCGGGTTTTCGACCGTGACCGCGCCGTTGTGCTCGGCGGTCTGCTTGGTCCCGTCGATGCCGGTGATGACGTTGGGCTTGCCCGGCCCGGACTCGACCACGGTGCCGTCCGGCTTCGAGATGGTCTTGTCGCCGGTGGGTGAGGTGAATTCGGTTGCGCCGTTGGGCTTGACCGTCGTGGTCCAGTCGTCCGGCGACTTGGTCTGCACCGAGCCGTCGGGCAGCACGGTGTGCGAAATGCGCTCCGGCCGGTTGAACGACGGCGAGCGCACGCCGGTGTCCCTGCCCGCCGCACCCTCGGGACGCGGTGCCGCGCCGGAGCCGTCGGGTGCGACGAACGCGATCGACTGATCGGGGGCGATCCGGATGGCCTGCGGATCGCCGGGGCGGCTCACCACGATGGTGCCGTCCGGGTCGATCACGTGCTTGGTGCCATCCGGCGAGGTGACGACGAAGGAGCCGTCGGCCCTGCGCTCCCAGCCCGCGCGGTCGTTCGGCACGACGTGCGTGCTGCCGTCGGGCCTGGTGACCGTGGTCGGCCCGTCCGGCGGTGTGTGGATGGTGGTGCCGTCCGGGTCGCGCTGCGTCCGATCGCCGGAGGCCGAGCGGAAGTCCGTCGCACCGTTGCGCTGGATGGTCGTCGTCGAGCCGTCCGGGGACCTGGTCTGCACCGAGCCGTCGGGCAGCACCGTGTGCCGGGTGCCGTCGGGCCGGCCGAAACCGAACTCCCGATCGGGCCCGGTCGAACCGCCGGCTCGCGGACCCGGTTGTGCCGCGGGGTGATTGGCGGAGTTCGGCACGAATTCGGTGGCGCCGTCGGGGCGGATGCGGACCGCCGTCGGATCGCCGGGACGCCCGATGGTGATGTTCCCGTCGCGGTCCACCAGGTGCCGGGTGCCGTCGGGTGAGGTGACCAGGACCTCGCCGCGCTCGTTGCGAATCCAGTTCGGATTCCCCGCGCGGTGCTCCTCGTGGGTCCAGCCGCCGCGGCCGGTCTGCACCGCGCCCTGCGGCCCGCTCGGGTCGTGCTGTCCCGGCGGCGTGGCCGCCCGCGGCGGTGGCTGGTGTCCCTCGGGTGGCGGCAGCAGCCGCTGCTCGCGCGGTGGCGGCGCACCCGCGTCGTGTTCGCCCCGGGCGTTCGACGACGAGGAAACGTTGTTCGACTCCGGCACCGACGAACGCGACGGCGGCGGTGTACCACCCGAATTCGACGCGGCGATCCGTTGTGGCGGCTGCTGCCCCGCATTGGTCGAGCCGGGCTCCGGCACCGACGAACGCGGCCGACCCGAGGGATTCGAGTTCGACTCGTTCGCCGGCGGACGTTGCTGCGACGAAGTTCCGTCGCCCGCGCCGGAATTCGGCACCGACGGACGTTGCTGCGGCCCGGTCGGCGACTCCGAGCCCGCCCCGCGCTGCGGCGGCGAGCTCGCCGGATTCGACTCCGAACCGGCACCACGCTGCGACGACCCACCAGCCGGGCTCGCCTCCGAACCAGCACCACGCTGCGACGACCCACCAGCCGGGCTCGCCTCCGAACCAGCACCACGCTGCGACGACCCACCAGCCGGATTCGTCTCCGCACCGGGCACCCGCTGCTGCGGCGGTGCACCGGCGGGGTTCGACTCCGAGCCCGGCGGTCGTTGCGACTGTCCCGCAGTGACATTCGATTCGGGCGTGGTCGAGCGCACCGGCGGCTGCGCATCACCGGCGGACGGTTGCGGCGCCGGCGAGCGTTGGTACTGCGCCGAACCGTCGTTCCCGGAGGTCGTACGCGTGTCCTTGCCTCCGCCATCGGCACGGTCGGCCGAACTGCCGGCGTTGGACGAATTGCCGTTTCCAGCAGCCGAATTCGTGGTTACCGGGGGTCGCTGCTGCGTGCTGCCGGGCTGGTTCGACGTGGACTGCTGCCCATTGGTGGACTGGTTGTTCGTCGTCGAACCGCCCTGATTCGACGTCGAACCGTTCACGTCGCGCGAATTCCCGCTCCCCCCAGCGGTGTTCAGCGGCGGCGAGTTTCCTTCGCGGCCGCCCCCACCGCCCGGCGACGAACTGTTCTGCCCGTTCGTCGTGCTGTGCTCGGACCTGTTCCCGCCGGTGCCGTCCCCGGTGCTCGACCCGTTACGCGAGTTTCCGCCGTTGGTCGATTCACCGTGGTTGTTCGACTCGTTGGTCCGGGTCGGAAAGGTCGAGGGCGACGTATCCCGGCCGCCGCCACGCGATCCCGTGCCGGACTCATCGAAGGTGATCGCCCGGTTGCTCCCCGCGGATCCGTTCGTGCCGAAGTTCCCCGGCCGGTTCGTGGCGTGCTCACCGTCGAAGCCGTTGTGCGTGCCGTTGGCTCCGTTGCGCCCCGGGTCGAACGAGAACCCGCCCTTTCCGGTGAAGTTCGCCGACCCGTCCTTGTTCGACCCCCACGGAACCTCGAAGCCGTTCCGGTTGTTGTATCCGTGAATCCCGACGTAACCCTTGACGCCGCCCGCGATCCCGCCGCGCGCCGCACCGCCGACCCAGCTGGCCGGGTTACCGAAGGTCCCCTCCCAATCGCCGGTGATCATGACCGCGCCGAGACCGCCGACCGCGGCCCCGAACGGGCTGGAGCCGATGCCGACGACCATCCCGTTCCCGGCGCGGACCCACGGGTTGGAGATCTTGTCGCCGAGCAGCTTTCCGGTGAACTTGCCGATCCCGTCGGCCGCGATGCGCCCGAACGGCGAACCGAGCCCGGAGGACAGCACCGAGACCCCGAACTCCTTGCCGTCGAAATGCTTCCGGTGCCCGGCGGCCATCTGCCCGAGCTGCACGCTCGCGTCCATGGCACCGGAGATGAACATGGCTTCGAGGATCTTCAGCAGGTAGCTCTTGCTGAGGTTGGCGAACTTCTCGCCGAACACCGACAGCACCTTCGCCAGGATCCGTTCCTGGAGTTGCAATTCCAGCCGGCGCAGGATGGATTGGGTGGCCGCGGTCTCGGCCGCCTCGACGGCCGGCGCGGTCGGCGGGAACATCCAGGCCCAGGCGATCTCGATGGCCAGCGCGATGAGCGAGACGATCGTCATCAGCTTCGCGGCCTCGATCTGGGTGCCGAAATCGAAGACGGCGTCGGAGATCTGGTCCATGAACTTCGCCAGCGATTCCATCGACTGATCGCCGGTGATCATCTGATCGAACAGCGCGCCCATCTTCTCGCCGCCCGCCCCCTCGGGGTAGGCGGCCATGGTCATGCGTTTGACGTCCTCGATATCCGGCGTCAGTTTGCTCAGCGCCGAGCCCGCATCTTTGAAGGCGTCCGAGACATGCCAGACCTCGGTCTCGTCGCCATCCGGCCACGCACCGCCCGCGATCCACCCCAGCCAGCGCAGCTCAGGTGGTAGATACAGTCCCATCTCGGCGCGAACTCAGTCGTCGTTGCCGCTGACCATCGACCGTCGTCCGCCGAATCTGTGCGCATCACCGAAGCGGGTGTCCTCGTCGTATCGGCGTTCCGGCGAGTTCGGCGGCGCGAACGACGCGGGCGGCGCGACCGGCATCGCGGATCCGAGGTCCGGCGCGTCCTCGATGAGATCGGACAGCTTCGGCAGTTGGGACTTGCGCTCGCGCAACGGTTCCATGAGCAGGCCGGCCTGCTGGGTGACCCGCCGGGCGGCCTCCTGCACCACCTCGGTCATCGCCTCGGCGATCTCGGTGTGGGTGAGGTCGCCGATGTCGTCGGCGAACTTGGTGTCGATGAGAATGCCGTCGGCATTGACGGTCACGGTGATGCGCTTGTCGCACGCGGTGGCGGTGGCGGTGAGCCGGGAACGATCCCGTTGGATTTTGGCAATACCGAGCATTTGCTCATGCAAGGCTTCCAGCATCATCGCGGCGTCGGCCTTCAGTCGTTCGTTCGCCACCAGAAGCCTCCACCTCGTAGTTCGAGCTCGCTTCGCAACGCCGCACCGAGCACAGCTGCCGCACAATAAGATTCAACACGCCACAGATAAGCCATGCATAATGCGAGACATAATCTCGGCATAAGTATTTGATAATCGCAGATTATCCAAGCCGATTAGGCACGGTAACGTTCAGCGGGGAATCGATGCGGAGGCATCGCAGGTTCCGAATTTCGTCGGGCAGCAGGAGAATTCGACGTGGACAACGACCGGGCCAAGGGTGATCTAGCAGACCTGCTCGATACGGTCAATCTGCACATTCGCTCGATCGCCGAGGCGCAGCGGCAGCGGGTCGAGCTCACCGCGACCGCCACGGCGGCCAAGGGCCGGGTGCAGATCACCGTCAACGCCGACGGCGTCGTGATCGAGACCCGATTCGCCGACGACATCGACGAACTGGACTACGACGAGATCGCCGACGCCGTCACCGACGCGACCCAGGAGGCCGCGATGGAGGTGGCCCGGCTGGCCGGCGAGTTGATCGCGCCTATCCAGCGGACCCGATCGCAGCTGCCCAGCCTCTCCGAGATGGTCGCCGGCCTGCCGGACCTGAAAACCCGTGTCCCGGAACCGCAGCGGGCCTCCTTCGATCCCCCGTCTGCACGTGACAACGACCGCTGAACCAGCCCTGGCCTGATCCATGAGCATCGAGATGCCCGAGGGCCTGCAATGGCTCAGCTATCTCGCCGGCGCGTCCTGGCCGAAAGGCGACGAGGACGCGCTCTTCGCGCTCGGCGACGATTGGAAATCGGCGTCCACGGACCTGCACGACCTCATCGAGGCGCTGCACGTCGCGTGTAACACCGCGCAGGTGAGCTACTCCGGCGACGGCGCGGACAAGATGAAGAAACAGTTCGACCAGTTCTTCGCCGGCGATCAGTCCGTCGACAAGCTGGCCGAACAGCTCAAGCAGCTGGGCGAGTCGGTGCGCCAATGCGGCACCCAGACCGAGTACGCGAAGCTCCAGATCATCATCACCCTGGCCATCCTGGCCGCGGAGATCGCCTACGCGCTGGCCACGCTCTGGGGTGCGTGGGCGGTGCCCGCCATGGAGGCCGAGGCGGCCGGCGTGTGTCAGCTCATCGGCCAGCGGCTGGTCACCTTCCTGGCCAACCGGGCCACCCGCCTCGCGCAGATGCCGATGTGGAAGCTGGCCGCGATCACCGGCGTCGAGCAGGCGGCCATCGGCTTGGGCGCGGACGCCCTGGCCCAGGGCATTCAGATGGGCAAGGGGCATCGGGACAGCTTCGACGTCAAACAGATGGTCATCTCCGGGGCCGTCGGCGGTATCTCGGGTGCGGTCGCGGCGCCGGTCGGCAGCATGATCGGTAAACGTCTCGGCAATTGGGTCGGCCACGACTCGATGACCTGGTGGAAAGCCGGCGGCATCGCGATCGGCGCGGGCATCCCCGCGGGTGTGGTCGGCGCGGGGGCGGGCATTGTCGCCAACGGTGTGTTCACCGGTCAATGGGAGTTCGATCCGGCCGCGATCCTCGGCGGTGTCGGCGGTGGTCTGGTCGGTGGCGTGCACGGTGTCGCCGGGCACGCGCAGTCGATCGGGATGGCCAAGGGGGGCTACACCGGGCTGTCCGCCCCGCCGCCGGTCGGCGCCGACGGCAGTCACGAACGGCCGGAACCGCGGGTCGTCGAGGTCAACGAGGGGGATGGCGGATCTTCGCGCGCCTCTTCGCTGTACGACGGCGACAGCGGGAACCACCGCTCGCCGTCGGTGCATTCGACGAGCGACCGGTCGAGTACCGCGCCTGCGAATTCCGCTACCACGCACAATGATTCGACGGCCCGGAACGGCCGGACGAACACGGCGGAGACGAACGGCAGGACCGAGACCAACAACTCGGCCGCGCAGCAGAACAACGGCTCGCAACAGAACAATGGCTCGTCGAGGTCCACCGACCGGCCGCAGTCGACCGACCGGCCACAGTCGAACAACCAGTCCCAGTCCAGCAACCAGTCGCAATCCAACTCCGGCTCAGGGCGATCCAACGGCTCCGCGCCCGCGCCGCAGTCCGCCACGTCATCCCACGTCGAGGGACAGTCGACCCAGCAGCCCGCGACACGCACCGGGATCGACCCCAATTCGAGCACCTCTCAACCGCAGCCGGTGCACGCGCAGTCCACGGATTCTCCTGCGCCACAAACGACGTCACAGACCCACTCCGCGGCGACGTCGAACCTCGAAGGCAACTCGAACAATTCGACGGGATCGACCACACACTCGCAGGGGTCCGCGGAGCAGCTGCGCAACGATGCGTCGGCGGGCTCACCGCTGCCGCAGTCGTCGCGTGTCGAGAACCTCCCGGAATCGCCTGCGCCACAGTCTCCGGCGCAGTCGAACGGGGGATTCCGTCCGGAAACACCGCCCGCACAGTCGATTACCGGAAACAGCACGGTGCCGCCGGGCAGTACCACTCAGGCGCCGGTCACGTCGTTGCGGAGCGAGGCACCGGTCCCGCCGCCGTCGGTCACCGACAAGTCCTCGGTCCAGTCGCCGCCGCAGTCGCCCCGCCCCAGCATCTCCTCGGTAGGCGACGGCTCCGCCAAGCCGCCGATCACCGCAGGCGTGCGCACCGACCCGATCCCGAACAATCAACGCGCATCGACGTCGTCGGCGGTCACCCCCGAATCGCAATTCCGCCAGGTCGAACCGGCGCAGGGTCCCCAGGATCACCCGGCAACCCCGAGGCGGCCCGAGTCCTCGCTCGAAACCCACAGGGAACCTGCGACTTCCACGGAAACTCCGCAGGGCTCGCGCGCGGCCGAGGGCCCCGAGGCTCCGCTCGGATCACCCCGCGACTCGGGCGACTTCCCGCCGCCGAAACGCGAAGACCAGATACCGCATCCGTCGGACTCGATCTCACCCGAGCAGCGCCCGCAGCCACAGCCGTTCAACGAAAAGCCGCCCGCAGGACTCGAATTCGTCCCCCACGACGACTTCAACCCCACCCCGCAGCAAGTGGCCGCGCTGCCCGGCCACCGCCTCGAGCGCATCCCGGCCGACGGCGACTGCCTGTTCCGCGCGATAGACCAGGCGACCGGCCAGACCCGCGGACTCGGGCATCACGACATCCGCCGGGAGTTCGTCGGTGTGCTGCGGGCCAGGAAAGACCAGCTGCTGGACAAGTTCGTCCCCAATTCCGCGGACTTCCGGGAGGCCGCGGCAGAGATCACCCGGATCGACACCACGCTGCGGGGCCAGCCCGACCATCCGTCGCGCGCCCAGCTACTCGCCGAGCGGGAATTCCGCCAGTGGGAATACGATTTCGAGCGCTCGGAGGCGTTCGATCGGCAGCTCGACGATCTGTCCCAGCCGGGTCACTACAACAACGAACTGGGCGACTTCCTCATCCCCGAGGGTGCCGACGCCCTCGGCCTGCACCTCGTGGTGGTTGACCACGACGGCACGAAAATGCACTTCGGCCCGCAGGACCGCCCCGAGCACATCCTGGTCCGCGTCGACGAGGCCGGCGGTCACTTCCACGTTGCCGAGCCGATCCAGCAGCGGCCCAACGAATTCGGGAACTTCGAACCCGAGTCACGGCGCACACCGCTCGACGAACCGAATTCGGCACTGGCGCAACAACCTACCGGCGCACCCCACCCCCGCGGCGGTCTGCGCGATTCCGACAACACTTATTTCGGCGAAGACCTGGGCACCAAGCTCGCATCCGAGGTCGACGGCGTGACCCATACGCCGCGCCCCCAGTTCGATCAGACCGGACTCGAGCCGCCGCCGCTGGCCACCGGTGACCGCTTCGAGAACTTGACCCGGGAGCGGCGCGAAGAGCTCCTGCCGACGCCCGGCGTGCCGGTCACGGTGCCCCGGCAGACGGACATCTTCGGCGGTGACGTGTTCACCCTCGTCTTGGACAGCGGCAAGGCCCACGAGCTGCCGCTCAAGTTTTCCGCGCCGGCGACCCGCTTCGAATCGCCCTTCGACGGGCCTTCGTACGCGGTTCAGCTACCGACCGGACGGGTCGATATTCCCGAAGTGATGACGCGGGGTTTCACGTTCCAGCCCGGTCCGGCCGGGCAACCGGGCACGCTATCGGTGAACCTGGTGCGCGGCGGCGTCCGATTCATGGGCTACGACAACATCACCCACAAGATGGCTCCGTTCGATGTGCCATACGAGGGCACTATCGTGGCGAAACCCGGCGAGGGAGTGTGGCGGCAGATCAAGTTTCCCACCAGTCCCGACTGGATCCGGGTTGCCGCCCCCGAGACCGTGCTGCCGAAGCTGCCGGTGCTCGAGCAGCGCCACCAGGACCCGCTGTTCGGGCCGAATGGGCCGCACCCCCGTGATGTACGCCAGGGCGACGCCGGCGACTGCTTCCTGCTCGGCAACCTGAAGGCGAAGGCCGACGGCGACCCGCAATCGATCGTCGTCCAGCTGCGCGACCACGGCGACGGCACGGTCAGCGTTCGATTCCGCGACGGCGGCGCCCTGGAATGGGTGCGCGTGGAGAAGAGCGTCTACGTCCAGCCGGGCACGCACAGCGGATACTTCGTCGGCCATGAGCCCGGAGATCCGTTGTGGGTCAGCATGATCGAGAAGGCTTACGCCCAGCGATTCAACCACGGCAACGGCTACCACGGCTTCACCACCTTCGGGTTGTCCCCGGTAGCGGCCGAACACCTCAGCCAGGGCTTCTACCATCCCGAGGGCGGTTTCCGGCCACAACCGGTCCGCAGCATCGGTGACATAGGCCTGCTGAACCCGCTCCGATTCGACATGGACACCCTGCACGACCTGGTGTCGGAAACCATCAAGCAGGACCGGGCGCGCGCCGGACTCCCGAACAACACGCCGCCCAGGGTCGACCCCGAATTCGTCCGCCGGATCGCCGATAGCTACGACGATTGGCATGCTCGCGCCGTCGCTCTGCACTCCTCGACCTGGCAGGGGCTGATGGCGGCCCATCCGAACGACCCCGCGGCCAGGACCGCCGGATGGAACCAGTTTCAGCAGAGCCACGACCTCACGTCCGCCCCTGGCTTCCGTAGCTATCTCGACGACCGGTATCCCAACGGGGCAGACGCCGAGAAAGCCGCCCTGACAAACTATTACGGCGCGGTGAACCCGAGCAGGCCGGAGACGAGCACGCTGCCGAGCGACGTCGCGGGCGCGGCGGTCGCCGATCGCATCGATTACGCGTTGCGGCGCGGCACGACCGTGACGCTCGATACGCGCCGGTTCGGTCAGAGCCACGAAAACGTCACCGAGGTACCGGGCCTGGTCGGCAGCCATACCTACGCGGTGATTTCCGTCGAACGCGACGGCAACGGCCGACCGGCCAAGATCCTGCTGGACAACCCGTTCGATCGCAATCTCGCGTTCCCGCCGGCGGATGGCATCGAATACCGGCTCGCCCCAGGCGGACCCGGCTACACCACCGATGCCAACGGCGTCCGGACCCGCACGGATCCGGACGGCACCACTTACACGATCCGGCCCGACGGAATCGAGTCCCGCCGGGATCCGAACGGCGTCACCTACAGCATGGGCCCCGACGGCACCCGGCGGGTCGAGTACCCGAACGGCTCGTTGGACCAGGTCTCTGCCGCCAAAGGCAGCAGAGTCTGGCAAACATCCGACGGAACACAGTACGGGACCCACGCGGACGGCACTACGGAGCGAAAAGCTCCGGGCGGCAATTGGGTTCCCGATCCCGGCCGGGTCGATCCGCCGGATTCCACCATCCCCCGCCGCGGCGGCATCGTCGCCATCGACCTGAAACACCTGACCAAGTTCGGTGCGCTCAATATGAGCGGTGCCGGCGCGCATGGGCTCTATGGTCCGGACACCACCGCGGGCGCTAACCATTCCGCCACGCCCACGGCCACCGCGCATCCGTCGAGTGGCCCCGACATTCGTTCCTACACAGGCGATTCGCGTCCGGCGACCGCTATACCGCACGATGGTTCGCAACCGCACCCGCAGCGCGATTCCGGCGCGGACGATCGGCCTTCGCGTCCGTCCGGCACCGGGCACCGGCTGTTCGGCAACGAGTTCGGCCAAGCACCCGAACCACGCAGCAGCACAACGGATCCCGCGCCGATCCGGTCGGGCCGTGGCGGCGAATCCGCCGACGGCAGCAGCCGCCATCACGCACCCGATCAGCTCAACCCGATCACCGCGGCCGCGGTGCCGGGCTCGGATTTCCGCGGCCATCTGGAAGCCCCGACCGTCGGTCACGTCGATCAGGTGCGGGCCCAGGTCGACGGCGCGCTGCGCAGCGCGGTCGACGGTCACGGCGGTTTGCGGGTCGACCCGATCGACGTGAACCGGGGACGGTATCGCATCACCGATACCAGCGGTGTCTACAGCAACGATCAGCACAGCTTCGAGGTTCGGGTCGAGACCCAGCGTATCGGTGACGACACCGCGGCCCGTTCGATTCTCAACCACGATAAGGGCCAGCACGTCATCCAGATCTCCGATCGGATCTCCGACAAGCACGTGCCCCGTGCCCTGGCGCACGAGATCGGCGAGATCGTCGCCGACCGCCAGCGCTACATCATCGATAAGCTCGATGCTTTCGGCCCTGACGAAGGTGTGTTGCGCCCGGGCGGGCCGACCGACGAACCCGCGCTCACCCCGCACGACGCCGGTCGCATCCAAGAACTCCGGATACTCGGCCAGCAACTCGAGGCGCTCCCCGACCCGGCCAACCGGAGACCCGAGGACCGCACCCGATACGACGAACTGCACCGCGAAGCAATGGCGCTGGTCGAGCACTTGGGCCTACGCGACGGCACGCCGGGTGCCGGTGACCGCAGAACCTTGATCAACGACCACCTCCAGTCCTCTCCGACCGGGCGCGACCAGGTGCGCCAGCTACTCGACGACGCCGGCGGCAACCGAAATCAGCTCTCCTCGAACGACCAGCGCCTGCTGCGTTCCATTCAACGCCAGGCTGGGGTGGACCAGTCCGCGTTCGACACGCATCGGGCCGAGCTGCAACCCGTCTTCGATCGGCCCATCGCGGACGAGGGCGGAAAGATCAGCCCGGAGCGAACTCGGGAGCTGGCCGACGAGAGCACCAGCGCACGTGCGAAACGCAGCGTGCAGACCCTCGCGGGCCTGCGCGAACAGGCGGCGGGGGGCGACTACCCGAAGCTGTCGGTCATCGAAGCAGGCGGCGGCGCCGCGCTCGCCGCCCGCGATCCGAAAGCGTTGCTGATCGACGACCGCGGCCGGTGGCAGTCCGACAACGGCGACCGAATCGCCCAAACCGCAGACCAATTGCGCAATCTCCGCCAGACCGGACTCGGCGATCCGTACCAGTTCGTCGGCGAAGGCCGGCCGGACGCCCGCGTGCCGCTCGACGCGGTCCGCTATTGGGAAGACTCGATCGCGTCCCAAGGACCCGTGGTCGATGGCAAGGCGAGCTTCCGCATGGAAGGCGGGAAGTTGCTCGCCGACATCAACCCGCTCGACGGCAGCCCGCACGTCACCGTGGAGGTCGAGGGGATCCCGGTCATCGCCACCGGCTTCCCGCCCGAGATCATCCCCGGCACCCGCGAGGTCGGCGGAATGCACGGGACATTCGACACGGCCGCACAGGAATTGGGCGCGCTCAACACGCCTGGTGCCACAGCCGCCAAGACGCAGATCGAGGCACTGTCCTGGCGCGATCCCGCGTCCGCGGACAAGGCCTTGAAGATCCTGTCGGACAACAGCATCGACCGCTCCGCGCTGTCCAAGAACGTCAACCATGCGCTGGATTCACTCAGCAACTGGAAGTCGTTGCGCGACAACCATCCCGGCCAGATCCTCTCCGGCGACGAAGCCAACCTGGCCGGCGTCGACCCTGACCGCGCCAACCGCTGGATCGTGGCCGGCACCGGCGGCACCGGCATCAGCGGCGTCGAGAACATGCTCAAACTCAGCGACAACGCGAAATTCACCATGATCGGCCGCAACGCACCGCCCGGACTTGCGGACAACACGCAGTGGAAGGAAGTCCGAGGCCAGCACGACCTCGGCTTCGACGCGAACAATCCGACCGCCGCCAGCAAGCAGAATTCCGACGGCAGTTGGCCCAACCCCACCGCAACCGGCCGACTGACCATGGCATTCGACCGGAACATGAACATCACCGGAATCGAGGAAAGCACCGGCCCGCAGGGCACTCGATTCTCCGTCGGCCCGCACGAAGGCGACGGCGTCATCGCCTCACTCGGCACCCGCAACTCGGTACCGCCCGCGGTCGCCGACCTCGTGGACACCGCGATCAAACGCGACCCGAATTCGGTATCCGCGCGAATGCTTTTCGACAACGACGGCCAATACCTCGGCTACCGCATCACCGTCGACGGCCGCGACATCGACGTCACCGGCGCGGCGTCCCGCTTCTTCCCCGGCGGGCAACTCTTCAGGCCCGGAACCGGCGACGTCCCACCGCTTCCCGTCGCCAATCCCGGAAAAGTGTGGAGTACCACCGACTCTCGCTACGCGCTGGCGCGCCCGCAACCCGGCTTCGCCGCACAGACCGCCTCGAACCGGGACGCCCCACCCGAAGGCGGAAACTTCGACGGCGGCTACGTCGCCTCCGCCACCCAGGCCACCCATTACGCGGCATGGCGACGCATCGACGGTACCGACGCGTCGAACACCATTACCGCTGCGGCCGTGCCGGGTTCGGAATTCCACGGCCACGTCGAAGCACCGGCCACCGATCACGTCGACCAGATCCACGGCCAAGTCGACAACGCGCTGCACAGCGCGGTCGACGGTCACGGCGGTTTGCGGGTCGACCCGATCGACGTGAACCGGGGACGGTATCGCATCACCGATACCAGCGGTGTCTACGGCAGCGATAGACACAGCTTCGAGGTACGGGTCGAAACGCAGCGCATCGGCGACGACACCGCGGCCCGCTCGATCCTCAACCACGACAAGGGCCAGCACGTCATCCAGATCTCCGACCGCATTTCCACCAAACACATACCGCGCGCACTGGCCCACGAGATCGGCGAAATCGTCGCCGACCGGAAACGCTACATCGTAGACAAACTCGATTCCTTCGGTCCCGATGAAGGCGTTCTGCGCCCCGGCGGACCGATCGATGAACCCGCGCTCACACCCCACGACGCCGGCCGCATCCAAGAACTCCGGGTACTCGGCGACGAACTCAACCGCCTGCCGGCCACGCAACAATCAGAACGCAACGCCCTGCGCGGTGAAGCGATGGCACTGATCGACCACTTGGGTCTGCGCGAGGGCACACCGGGCGCCCCGGAACGCAGAACCCTGGTGCTCGACCAGCTCGACCGCTCCGCCTCCGGCAGTGAGCACGTGCGCAACCTGCTCGACGACGCGGGCCGCGAGCCGAATCGACTGCCATCCGAGGATCAGCAACTCCTGCAACGCATTCAGGACCGGGCCACCGACGACCGAGCCAGGTTCGAGGCCCATCGAGACGCTCTGCGACCCGCCTTCGAGCGGCCCATCGCGTTCGACGGCAAACGAGCCACCCCCGAACAAACGCTGGCACTCGCCGACCAGAGCACTCAGCAACGCGCCCAGCGCAGCGTGCAAACCCTCGCCGAGCTGCGCACGCAAGCGGCCGCCGCACCGCAGGGCGAGCATCCGAAGCTGTCGATCATCGAGGCAGGCGGCGGAGCGGCGCTCGCCGCACGCGATCCGAAAGCCTTACTGATCGATGACCACGGCCGGTGGCAATCCGACAACGGCGACCGCATCGCTCAAACCGCCGACCAGCTGCGCAATCTCCGCCAAACCGGACTCGGCGACCCCTACCAGTTCGTCGGCGAAGGCCATCCCGACGCCCGTGTGCCGCTCGACGCGGTCCGCTATTGGGAAGACACCATCGCCGCCCAAGGCCCGGTGGTAAACGGCAGAACGGCATTCCGGCTGGAGAACGGAAAGCTGCTCGCCGACATCACCCCGCTCGACGGCACCCCGCCGATCACCGTGGACGTTCAAGGCGTACCGGTCATCGCCACCGGCTTCCCGCCCGAGATCATCCCCGGCATCGCCCGCGGCATCGGCGGCATGCACGGGACATTCGACACGGCCGCAAAGGAACTGGGCGACATCACCACCTCGAGTGCCGCGGCGGCGAAGGCACAGATCCAAGCCCTCTCCTGGCGGGACCCGGCCTCGGCGGGCGAGGCCTTGAAGATCCTGACGGACAACGGTATCGATCATTCCGTGCTGTCCAAGCCCACCCGGGATTCCCTGGGTGCGATCGACAACTGGAAGTCGTTGCGCGACAACCACCCCGGCCGGATCCTCTCCGGCGATGAAGCCAACCTGAAAGGCGTCCAACCCGATCGCGCAGGTGAATGGATCGTGGCCGGCACCGGCGGCACCGGCATCAGCGGCGTCGAGAACATGCTCAAACTCAGCGACAACGCGAAATTCACCATGATCGGCCGCAACGCACCGCCCGGACTTGCGGACAACACGCAGTGGAAGGAAGTCCGAGGCCAGCACGACCTCGGCTTCGACGCGAACAATCCGACCGCCGCCAGCAAGCAGATCAACGGCGCGTGGCCCAACCCCGGCGCGACCGGCCGATTGACCATGGCATTCGACCGGACCATGAACATCACCGGAATCGAAGAACGCCCCGGATCTCGTTTCGCGGTCGCCGGATTCGAAGGCGACGGCGTCATCGCCTCGCTCGGCACCCGTAATTCGGTGCCGCCCGCCATCGCCGACCTGGTGGACACGGCGATCAAGCGCGACCCGAATTCGGTATCCGCTCGAATGCTTTTCGACAACGACGGCCAATACCTCGGTTACCGGATCACTGTCGACGGACGCGACATCGACGTCACCGGCGCGGCCTCGCGCTTCTTCCCCGGCGGTCAGCTGTTCAAGCCCGGAACCGGCGATTTCCCCCCGCTGCCCGCGGTGAATCCCGGGACGATTTGGAGCACACAGGATTCCCGATACGCACTATCTGGCTCGCAACCCGGCTTCGCCGCACAGACCGCCTCGAACCGGGACGCCCCACCCGAGGGCGGAAACTTCGACGGTGGCTACGTCGCCAGTGCGACCCAGGCCACCCACTATGCGGCATGGCGGCGTAACGACGCGGACGGGACGAACGTCATTACCGCAGCGGCCGTGCCGGGTTCGGATTTCCACGGTCACGTCGAACCGCCGTCGACCAGCCACGTCGACCAGGTCCGCGGCCGAATCGACGGCGCACTGCACGGTGCGATCGATGGCCACGGCGGCCTGCGGATCGATCCCCCCGAAGCAGGCGAAACGGCAAAAGGGATATACCGCATCACCGACACCAGCGGTATCTACGGAAACGATCAAAGCAGCTTCAAGGTGCGCGTCGAGACCCAGCGCATCGGCGATGACACCGCGGCCCGCTCGATCCTCAACCACGACAAGGGCGAGCACGTCATCCAGATCTCCGACCGGATCTCCACCAAACACATACCGCGCGCACTAGCCCACGAGATCGGCGAGATCGTCGCCGACCGCAAGCGCTACATCGTCGACAAACTCGACGCTTTCGGCCCCAGCGAAGGCGTCCTGCGCCCCGGCGGACCAACCGACGAACCCGCACTCACCCCGCACGACACCGGTCGCATCCAGGAACTTCGAGTGCTCGGCCAGCAACTCGACGAGCTGCCCGGCCCGGCTGACCGGACCCCCGAAGACCGAACCCGATACAACGAGTTGCACCGCGAAACCATGGCATTGGTCGAGCATCTGGGCCTGCGCGAGGGCACACCGGGCGCCGAACAGCGCAGGACCCTGGTGCTGGATCACCTCGAGTCTGCCCCCGCCGGGCGTGACCAGGTGCAGCATCTACTCGACGACGCCGGCGGCAACCGGGACCAGCTGTCGACCAACGACCAGCGCCTACTGCGTTCCATTCAGCGCCAGGCGGGGCTGGACCAAGCGGCGTTCGATGCCCATCGGGCGGCCCTGCGGCCGGCTTTCGAGCGCCCGATAGCGTTCGACGGAGAACGAGCCACCCCCGAACAGACGCTGACCCTCGCCGACCAGAGCACTCAGCAACGGGCAGAACGCAGCGTGACCACCCTCGCCGATCTGCGTGCGCAGGCCGCGGGCGGCGACTACCCGAAGCTGTCGGTCATCGAAGCAGGCGGCGGCGCCGCACTCGCCGCCCGCGACCCGAAAGCCTTGCTGATCGACGACCGCGGACGATGGCAGTCCGACAACGGCGACCGAATCGCCCAAACCGCAGACCAATTGCGCAATCTCCGCCAGACCGGGCTCGGCGACCCCTACCAGTTCGTCGGCGAAGGCCGCCCCGGCGCCCGTGTGCCGCTCGACGCGGTCCGCTACTGGGAAGACACCATCGCCGCCCAAGGACCGGTGGTCGACGGCAGAGCGACCTTCCGGATGGAGAACGGAAAGCTGCTCGCCGACATCACCCCACTGGATCGTTCGACGCCACTCACGGTGGAAGTCCAAGGCATTCCGGTCATCGCCACCGGCTTCCCGCCCGAGATCATCCCCGGCACCCGCGAGGTCGGCGGCATGCACGGGACATTCGACACGGCCGCAAAAGAATTGGGCGCGCTCAACACGCCGGCCGCCACCGCCGCGAAGTCCCAGATCGAAGCACTGTCCTGGCGCGATCCCGCTTCTGCGGTCACAACAGTGGACATCCTGGAGGCAACCGGCGTCGACCGCTCCACACTGAGCGACAACCTCAACCACGCGCTGGATTCACTCAGCAACTGGGAAACGTTGCGCAAAGACCACCCCGGCCAGATCCTCTCCGGCGACGAAGCCAACCTCAAAGGCGTTAAACCCGACCTGGCCAAGCACTGGATCGTGGCCGGCACCGGCGGCACCGGCATCAGCGGCGTCGAGAACATGCTCAAACTCAGCACCGACGCGAAATTCACCATGATCGGCCGCAACGCACCACCCGGACTCGCCGACAACACCCAGTGGAAAGAAGTACGCGGCACCCACGACCTCGGCTACGACCATGAAAACCCGACTGCCGCCAGCCAACAGGTGAACGGCGCGTGGCCCAACCCCGGCGCAACCGGACGACTGACGATGTCGTTCGACCGGACGATGAACATCACCGGCATCGAAAAGAACACCGGCGCCCAAGGCACCACGTTCTCCGTCGCCGGCTTCGAAGGTGACGGCGTCATCGCCTCGCTCGGCACCCGTAACTCGGTGCCGCCGGCCGTCGCCGACCTGGTGGACGCCGCGATCAGACACGACCCGAACTCGGTGTCGGGGCAGATGCTGTTCGACAGCGACGGTCAGTACCTCGGCTATCGCATCACCGTCGACGGCCGCGACATCGATGTCACCGGCGCGGCCTCCCGTTTCTTCCCCGGCGGGCAACTCTTCCGGCCCGGATCCGGACCCGTCCCGCCGCTACCCGCGACGGATTCCGGGACCGCATGGCGTACCAACGACTCTCGCTACGCGCTGGCGCGCCAGCAACCCGGCCTCGCCGCGCAAACCGCGTCGAACCGGGATGCGCCGCCGGAAGGCGGGAACTTCGACGGCGGCTACGTCGCCTCCGCCATTCAGGCCACCCACTATGCGGCGTGGCGACGCGGCGGCGGCCGGGCCTTCTCGTGAACGATGTAACCGACGACGGGAGACGACAGGATGGGCAACGAACCATGACCGCGCCCTTCGTGCAGGTATGGCGGACGGCGGCGATCGACGAACCGGACAAGTGGGTACGGGCCGTCGCCTGGGCCGAGATAGCCGCGCGGCCAGTGGCGATCGCCGTGGCGGGGACCACGCTGGCCGCGTGGGACCTGACCTCCGGTGCGCAGCTGATCCGGTCGAGTGTTCCAGTCATGCAAGAGAATTCGACCCTGGTGCAGCTGACGGTCGGGCAGCTCGACGGGAATCCGATCGCGGTGACCGGTGACGTCGCGGGCCGCATCCAAGCGTGGGACCTGACCAGCGGTGAACCATTCGGAAAGCCGGTCGCCGAACTGCACGGTCGCGCGGCGGCGGTGGTCGCGGCGGGCGAGCTGCTGCTCATCGGCCGCGGCGCCGGTGCGACCTCGTCGGTGTACGAGGTGCCGGTCAGCTCCGGATCGGTCGAGGTGTGGGATATCGCGACCGCGCATTCCATCCACTCGCTGTGGCACGGCGGCTTCACCGACTCGGTCGCCGTCGTCGAACAGGGTGATCGCCCGGTAGCAGTCGTGGGGTCGACCTATTCCGCGCGGCCGCTGCTGGATCCGGACGACTCGGAATCACAGCTCACGACCTGGGATGTCCGAACCGGTGCGAGTCTGGACGAACCCATCCTGCTCACCGGCAACTCGGTGGCCGAACCGATGGCCGCGGGTGTCCTGGACGGACGCGCGGTCGCGATCATGGCGGGCGGCGAGGGCCTGAGCCTGTGGGATCTCGCCGAGCGACGGGAGCGGATGACGATCGCCTGCCCCGGCCGGATCGAGGCGATCGTCTGGGGGCAGACCGCGACCGGGCCGGTCGTGCTGGTCGGCGGCGGTGATGTGCAAGCGGCCGGCCGGAACTGGCTGCGGATGTGGGATCCACGCGACGGGCGGCTGATCGCCGAAACCAGCACCGGGACCGGCAGCATTTCCAGCTGCGCCGTCGCCCCGGACGGCAGCGTCATCGTGCCGTGGGGTGACCGAGTCCAACTGCTGCGCCGGTCGGAAACACCTTGATGCGCAGCACGTTCACCGGTCGGGAACTAGAGACGCGAAGACAGCGCCTCGCGGTAGGCGCTCGCGGTCGCCTCGAGCCGCGCGCGAGTGAATCGCCCTGGCTCGCGGGCGTAAGCGGCGCGACCGACCGCCGAGATGAACGCGTCCTCGGGGACGGCATCCATCGAGCCGGGGATGAACTTCAGGACTTCCGCCACGGCCTCGACGGCGGTAGCCACCGAGAGCCGATCGCGGTCGCCCTGATCCGGTGCGGCGCCGGCCGCAGGCACCAATGCCACCGACGCGGCGGCCTGCTCGGCGACCAGCAGGAATTCACCGGGACAGATGATCCGCGAGGCAGTGGGACCGCCGAATGCGGGCGGCGACGGCGGGATGGCCTCGTCCAGCTCGAACGTGAACTGCCGGGGCAGACCGCACAGCGCACAACTACCCGCGTAGACGGCGAGCAGGCGCCCCTCCTGGTCCTCTCGCAGCACATGTTCGGCTTCGAATTTCGTCTCGCCGCAGGAGCAGGCGTGCAGATCCATATAGAGCTGGCATTCAACGGATGACCGAGCAATAAGCACCTGGAAATGCTACCCCGATCGACCGAAGGAGCACGATGAGTAAACCCGTCGAGATCAAGCCCGAAGGGCTGCGCCGCGCGGCAACCGAATTCGACGATGTCGCCGATCGCGCCAAAAAGGTGCTGGACCGGTTGAAGTCCGCCTCGGAGAGCAAAGGCGAGCCGTGGGGGCACGACCACGCCGGAGAGAAATTCGCCGACGGGGAGAAGGGCTACAAGAAGAATCGCGACGGCACGTTCTCCTCGCTGTCCAGCCTCGTCGGTGTCTTCCAGGACAACGCGAAGAACCTGCGGGATTCGGCGAAAACGTTCGAGGAGAACGAGCAGGCAGCATTGCGCCCCCGAGAAGTGTTGCGCCCCACCAGGCGGGACGCCGTCGCGCGCTCCAGGGAGGGCTACCGCCCCGCCCTGCACGACTCCATCGACGCGGAACCGCGAAGCAGACTGTTGCGCGCCGACTTCATGCCCCGCAATGACACTGCCCCACTCGAGCCGTTCCAGGAGCCACTGCGCATGACCGATTCCATCCCCCGCAACGCCGTCCGCGCGGACATGTACACACCGGAGGGCGAGGTCACCGAGCCGGAATAGGCTGTGCCGCATCGGCCCTGCTGCGCTCACAACGCGTTGAGCATCCGCACTGCTCGGAGAAACGGCAGGTTGGCCGCCAGCCCGCGAGCGAGGTTCGGGTGGAACGAGCTCACGTTCGCCAGAACCGCGTAGCGCAGGCCGTGATCACGCCATACGGCCACCTGATCTCGAATCTCACTCGGTGTGCCGACGACACAGCAGTCGCGCACCATCGCGCTGGTCACCTTTTCGACATAGGACAGCACCGTGTCGCGATCCAAGAGCTGCGGCAGCAGATCCTGGATTCCGGAAAACGTCGCGCCCAGTGGATGTTGCGCGCCGTGGCGTTCCCACAGTTCGGCCGGTGCGCACAGTGCGCACGCGCGCGCCGCGACCGACTCCACGGCCTCCTCGATCTGTGCGTGACCGAGTCCGGTGATCACGAACAGCATGACCGCCGGGGTCAGGGCCAGCGGATCACGCCCGACATCGGACGCCGCGGCCCGCACCTGGTCCAGACGACGCCCGTATTCGGCCGCCGGTTGCGGATAGGCGGGGAACCAGGCGTCGGCGTAGCGGCCGACCGCACGCAACATCCGCGGACCGTGCGCGCCGATCCAGATCTCCGGGCGGGTGCCCCGATACGGCGGGATCTCGAAAACGGCCTTGTGCAGCGGGAAGTACGCCGAGTCCCGGCTGACCGGTGTGCCGTTCGAGTCCCACAGCAGTCGGATGGTTGCCATCGCCTCCTCGAATCTGGCCACCGGTGACTGCCAGTTCACCCCGTACGGCTCGTTGTTCTCGCGCTCTCCGGGGCCGATGCCGAGGATCGCCCGGCCTCGGCTCAGCAGATGCAACGAAGCCGCGGACTGCGCGGTGACCGCGGGATTGCGTCGGCCGGCGTCGGTGACCCCGACGCCGAGTCGCAACCGGCGCAGGGTGTTCTGGGCCGCCACATAACCGAGCGCCGTCCATGGGTCGTAATGCGCATCGATCCGCGGAATCAGACGCGCCGCACCCACATGCTCCGGCGCCCAGATGGAACTCGGCAGCAGCCCGGTCAGATGATCCGGGATGAAGAGCGAATCGGCTTGCGCCGCATTGGCTGTCCATCGATGCACACGCAAGGTCAGGTCGGGCGTGATCCGCGAGTGCAATCCGAGATCCATTACGCCGGTCCGGAATCTTTCCGGCTTGCTCATCGCGGCCGGTATGCCATGGCAGCGGCACAGGTGTCGTCGGCCGCGAGGAATATCACCGTGTCCGCGGTATCGAGCCGACCTGCCTCGGCCGCGGCCAGATAGGCGTGCACGGGAGCGGCAGTGTGCGGATCACCCAGGGCCGGATCGAGCCCGGCGATCGCAGCGGCTGGGACATCGAGCCGGGCGGCGAGCAGGTCGGCGAACCCTGGAACCGGCGCGGGAGCGAGCAGTACCGCCCTGCGGTCGATCAGGTCGGTGCGGTCGAGGCCCTCGTCGGCGAGGCACTTCTGGACAACCTCGGCGGCGGCGGATACCGGATCGCCACCCCCGGTGCGCCAGGTACCCGACGAGCGACCATGTGCCCCGGCCTCTTTCAGGTCCAACCAGGCCGTCGGCTGCACCGCTGCCACCGGTTCGCTGGTGTGCGGATGCCCGAACCCGCCGGCTTCACTATTGGTTCGCAGCAGCAGGGCGGCACTAGTTGTGGCGTAGGGGAAACCGGCGACCAGGCGTTCCGTGGAGGGGTGGCAGTCGCCGGCGAGCACGAGGGCATAGTCGAGGGTGCCGGAGCCGAGCAGACATTGGGTGGACAGCAACGCGGGCATCAGGCCGGTGCCGCCGTTCATGAGATCGAACGCGAACGCCGGTGTGCGACCGGTCCGATAATCCAGCCCGATGCCCAGCCGCTTCTGCAACAACGCGGCGACCGCAGGCTCGACGATGTTGTGGTCACGATAGACACCGATATTGACCACGATGTGGATTTGATCCACACCGATCCCGGCCGTGCGCAAACACGCAGCGCCCGCGCGGGTCGCCAGTTCGAAGTAGCTACCGGTATCGGTATCGACGCAGGCCGCAGCCGAGACGATGGTGACAGTCATGGCTTCAGGCCACCAATCGCGAGATGGTTGCGGCGAGCATTCCGGACACCACACCAGAGGCAAAGGGCATCAACGCTACCTTCGATCCTTTCGGAATTCGCTGCTGCGCCAGATATTCGTGCAGCACCAGGAAATGAGACGTGGAGGCGGTGTTGCCGTACTCCTCCAGCACATTCAGCGCCGGTGGCATCGTGGTGCCGAACCGGCGCTCGGCGAGCCGGCAGATCTGCCCGATGGAACGGCTGGAGAATTGATGGTGAATCCAGTAGTCGAACTTCTCACCGTCCCACGTACGCTCGTTCTCCGTCAGGAAGTCTGCACACCTGGTGATGAACTGAGAAAAATGGAGTTCGCTGGCCAAAGAACGGCTGTCGGTATACATCGCTATGCCGGCCGTCTTGTCGCTCGGCATGCCCATGCAGTACTCCGCGCCGCCGGCGATCGTCATCAGGTCGATGTAATGGATTTCATCGTCATCGTCACCACGATCGTCGACTATTACCGCGGCACCGGCGTCGCCAACGGTCAGCGCGGCGAACTGCGGATCGATGGGCTGGGTCATCTCCCGGGCAGCGGTCTCCGCGATGGGCGTGATCTGTTCACCGCTGACCACCAAGCCGTTTCGGATCACACCTGCTTTGATCATGCGATCCAGCAACATCACTCCGGTCAACATCCCAGCGCAGGCATTGGAGACGTCGAAATACAGCGCGTTGGCGGCGCCGATCTCGTTGCGCAGCATGAGCGCGAAAGACGGTGCGGCACTGATGATTCCCGGGCCGGAGGAGTGAGTGATGGAGGTCGAGATGATGGCGTCGAGTTCGCCGGCGCAGTAGTCGGAGTGTTGTAGGCAGTCATCGATCGCCCGCAAGGCCAGCACGAACGATGACTCGTAATGCTCGGGATCGGAATCGTAAACATGCCGATTACCCACCCCGGTGAGACGCTGCAAATCTGGCGTCCGGCTCATGTCCAGCTCGGCCAATACCTCCTGGGTGGATCGAACGGCAGTCGGCGTGTAGACACCGATCGATTCGAAACGGGTACGCAATGTCCTACTCCTCGGGTTGTCCGGGTGCGATTGAACCGTGCGATCGAAGCGCGTCGGCCTGGTTCACCCGCCGGATTCGGTCCTCAGCGCAGCCAGTTCCAGGACGGCGCGGACCCAGAGGTCAGCAAGTCCTCGACCGTCGGGCAGTGAATCATCGGTCACGACCGAGATGCTGAATTGATCGTGACTACTGACGAGAAAGGCGCCCAGCCGGTGTCCGGGTATCAGAGGCCCCAGAGCGATGAATTCCGACCCGACACCTCCGGCGAACGTCGCTGGTTCCTCCAGCCCGGGCATATTGCTGGCAACTATCGAGATGTGCGATCCGGAGAACAGCAGTCGAGCCATCGCCAGGATGAGCCACTTGGGAAATGATCGTTGCGCGGCACCGCTGACCGCGACATGATCAGCGCTTGCGGCACTGTGCGTGGATGCGGCAATTCCGGCGAGGCGTCGGAGCGGATCCGGTTCAGCACAGGGCAGCCGAATTCGTAAATTCGCCACACTGTTGCCATTGGCGTGTTCACCCGACCTAGGACGCAGGTCCACCGGTACAAGCGTCCACACCGGCTGCGGCCGGCCGTGCCGCCAGGGTGTGTCCGGCCAGGCCCGCAGCGCGCCGGCGAATGCGGCAAGAAACACGTCGTTGACGGTCACTCCGTGGTGATGCGCGATCGAGTGCATGAGCTCCCGGTCGACGCAGGCCCAGGCGAACCGGCGGTCTCCGGTTTCTGCGCACGGGATAAACGGCGATCGAGCAAGGGGAAGCAGGCGGCCGAGGTAGCGCATCGAGCCGCGCACCAGCGACCATCGACGAGCGCGCTCCACCGCCGGCCTTGTCGCGGTCGTTGCCGAGACCGGAGCCGATGGCCCGGCAGCAGACAGCAGATGCTGGCCGAGGCGAATGATGGAAGTCCCGTCGACCACCGTGTGGTGCGCCTTCAATACGGCTGTCCACTCATCGATCTCGGCGCCGTGGACGATCCATAGTTCCCACAGCGGCCGATTGCGTGCCAGCGGCAACGCCATGATCTGTTCGACGGCGGCCCGTAGCTCGGTTCCCGGCGCGCACAACCATTCCCGCACCTGATCCGCCAGATCGATGGTCGTCGCAGGCACCCAGCAAGGCGGCCGGGTGTCCGACACGACCGAGGACAGGTTCGGCCAGGCGGGTAGCCTGGCCAACACGACTTCGCGGACATCGGCCAGGTCCGGTGGCGGCCCGGTGAGCCGGAGCAGACCACCGATCTGCAAATGTTCGGAAGGGCGTAGGTACTCGAGGAACAGATGCTCCACGGCACTCAGCGGTATCGCCGCCGCACCGGCCGGCGACACCGTGTCGGAAACGCTCGATGATCTGGTCAACACACCTCCCGTCCATGTCTGCCGCGATCGTCATGAATCCGCCGACTTGCACCCGAGCCGTGCGCACCATCGGCGATACCCGGGCGGCTCGATGACATATTCGTTCCCGGCAGATACTTGGATGGGATCGAACTTGCCGAGCGCAATGCCTCGCATCCGCCGCTTTGGCGTAACGGCCAAACTTGTTGAAACTCAAAGTATCTCGAGGGCGGAATCACTATCATCGGTCCGGTGAGCTTTCCGGGGTCGATCGTTCAGGCATTGCGTGCCACTCCGGAGAAAGTCGTGGTCGAGCACGGCGCGCGGGAGGTCACCCGGGGGCAGTTGCTCGCGATGATGGGCACCATCGCCGGCGGATTGCGTAGGTCGGGGCTCGGGCCGGGGTCCGGCGTGGCCATGGTCGTGGATGTGAGCGCCGAGTCGTTGGCCGCGTATCTTGCGGCGTACACGCTCGGTTGCCGGGTGATCGGGGTGCGGCCCGGGCTCAGTGAACGTCAGCAGCGGCATGTGCTGAGTAATGGCGTGGACGCCGTCCTGGATGACCAGCGGGTGGCGGCGTTGCTGCGCGGGCCGGCGCAGTCGTTGACAATCGAGGCGCGGGCGAGTGACATCGCGCGGGTGTCTTACACCAGCGGCACCACCGGGCTCCCCAAGGGCTGTGCGCAGACCTATGGGGCGATGTCCGCGCATTGGTCCTGGGGTAATTCGACGTGGAGCCCGGACACCGCGGAGTTGGCTGCCTGCTTCGACCGTTATCTGCTGTTCGGCACGCTCGCCAGCGCGGTCGTGCAGGATTACCTCGCGCTGTGCCTGCTCGGCGGTGGCACCGCGGTGATCCCGGAACCCGTTGGTGCGCAACTGTTTCCCGAGGTGATCGAGCGGCTGCGGATCACCGCCACGATCATGAACGTGCCCCGGCTCTATCAGATGCTGGATGATCTGCGCGCCGAGCCGATGGACACCGGCAGCCTGCGGGCCATGGTGGTCGCCGGGTCGCCGCTGGCCGCGCACCGGCTCGCAGAGGCGGTCGAGGTACTGGGTCCGGTGGTGCACCAGGCTTACGGACAGACCGAGACCGGCGGACTGGCCGCGCTGACCCCGCAGGACATCGGCAGCGGCGTGCTCACCTCGGTCGGGCGTCCGCTGCCCGGAGTGCGCGTGGACATCCGCGACGGCGAAATCTACGTCCGCAACGACTACATGATGTCGGAGTACTTCGGCGACCCCGCCGAGACGGCCGACGTGCTCGTCGACGGCTGGATGCGCACCCGCGACCTGGGCTACCTCGATGACGGATACCTCTACCTGACCGGACGGGCGCGCGACGTGATCATCGTCGACGCGCTGCCGGTGTACGCCGGCCCGATCGAGCGCGTACTCGCCGGACATCCGGATGTGGACCAGGCATACGTCGTCGGGGCGCCCGACGACCGTCGCGGCGAAGCGGTACACGCCTTCGTCGTCCCGCGCGCCGGACACTCCCCAGACTCCACCGCGCTGTCCGCCCTGGTCCGCGCGGAACTCGGCGAATCGAGCGTGCCGCAGACGTACACGGTGGTGCCGGACGCCCCGATCGCGGCAAGCGGCAAGCCGGACAAAAAGGCCTTGCTGGAGCTATATCCACGGTAGATCACGACATTTGGAGGAGACCTTGGCAGAGCTCGACTACCTGATCATCGGCGCGGGTCCGGCCGGTCTCCAGATGGGCCACCATTTACAGGCGGCCGGTCGCGATTACCTGATCGTCGAGGCCGGAGCGGCGGCCGGCACGTTCTTCAGCCGGTATCCCCGGCATCGGCAGCTGATCTCCATCAACAAGGTGCACACCGGGTGGGACGATCCCGAGCTGAACATGCGGATGGACTGGAACTCACTGCTGCCCGGGCCACTGTTCAAGGAATACACCCCGCGCTTCTTCCCCGCCGCCGACGATATGGTCCGCTACCTCGGCGATTTCGCTGCACGACACGAGCTTTCGGTCCGGTACGACACCCGGATCGAACGGATCAGCCGACCCGACGCATTCGAGGCCGTCGATCAGCACGGCAACGTGCTGCGCGCGCGACGGCTGATCATGGCGACCGGGGTCTCGAAACCCTATGTCCCGGAGATCCCTGGCATCGAGACCGCCGAGCTGTACACCGAAGTGTCCGTGGACCCAGCGGATTTCACCGACCAGCGGGTGCTGATCATCGGAAAAGGCAACTCCGCCTTCGAGACCGCCGACAACCTGATCGAGACCACCGCCGTCATCCACGTCGCCGGCCCGCATTCCATCCGGCTGGCCTGGCAGTCGCACTTCCTCGGCCATCTGCGCGCGGTCAACAACAACTTCCTGGATACCTATCAGCTGAAGTCGCAGAACGCGATCCTGGACGGCAATGTCATCGACATTGCCCGGCAGTCGGACTCGTCGTACCTGGTGACGGTGAGCTTCTCCCGGGCCGACGAGGTGACCAAGGACATCCGCTACGACCGGGTGATCGTGGCGACCGGGTTCCGTTTCGACGCTTCGATTTTCGCGCCGGAGTGCCGGCCGGAACTGGCGATCAACGATCGCTTCCCGGCGCAGACGTCGGCGTGGGAGTCGGTCAATGTGCCCGGGTTGTACTTCGCGGGCACGATCACCCAGGTACGGGATTTCAAGAAGTCGACCAGTGCGTTCATCCATGGGTTCCGTTATGGGACAAGGTCATTGCATCGGATTCTGGAGCAACGCGAGCATGCGCGGGAATGGCCGAACCGCGAGCTGGCCGGGACCGCCGATGATGTCGGTGAGGCGATCCTCGCGCGGGTCAACCGGACTTCGGCGTTGTGGCAGTTGTTCGGGTTCCTCGGCGATGTCGTCACGCTGACTCGCGATGGGGCGGCCCGGTATTGGGAAGAGCTGCCGGTGGACTACGTTGCGGACGCGATCACGGCGGGGTCGCTGGGCGAGGTGGACACCTACTTCGTGATCACATTGGAGTACGGCAAAGACCACGACCGAGTCGACCCGTTCGATATCAACGCCAAGCGGATCGCGCAGTCCGACGCCGAGAACGCTTTGGATGGCCGTTATCTGCATCCGGTGTTGCGGCAGTACCGGGACGGCGAGCAGGTCGCCGAACATCACATCACGGAGAATCTCGAGAACGAGTGGGTGCACGAAACAGTGCATCGCAAGCCGCTTTTCGACTTCCTCGAGACGGCGCTGCCCGCGCCGGAGCCGTCGCGATGACCTCGGAGCATTTGCGCGCCGCGGAGGCGGGCCGCAGCCCGCTGTCCGCGCTGGAGCAGCGGGCGCGGGAACTGCTCGACCCCGCGCACTACGACTACTTCGCCGGCGGCGCGGGTGACGAGATCACCCTGGCCGACAACGAGCACGCGTTCCGGCGGCTCGCGTTGCTGCCCAGGGTTTTACGCGACACCACCGGCCGGTCCAGCGCGATCGATCTACTGGGCGATCCGAGCAGCATGCCGGTGTTCGTGTGCCCCACCGCGTTTCACCGATTGGCCCATCCGGACGGGGAGCGAGCCACCGCGCGAGGTGTGGCGGCAGCCGGTCTCGTCATGATCGCCAGCATGGCCGGGACGGTGCCCATCGGCGAGGTGACCGCGGCCGCCCGGGAGATCGACCGCGACGCGCGCGTGTGGTTCCAGCTGTACCTGCACCCGGAGCCCGAGGTGACCGAGGAACTGGTCCGGCGGGGCGAACGAGCAGGCTGCACGGCGCTGGTGGTGACCGTCGACTCCCCGGTGCGCAGCCGCAGGTTCCGGGAGGACCTCCACGGCTTCCACGACCTGCCGGCGGGGATGTACGCGGAGAACATGCGCGGCTTGCCGGGCACGACCGGAAACGGGCTCCGGTCGATCGCGATGTCGGCCGAATTCACCTGGGAACACCTGCGTCGCCTTCGCGAACTCACCCGGCTTCCGGTTGTACTCAAAGGGATTCTGCACCCCGAGGACGCGCGCCTGGCGGTGGAGCACGGAGCCGACGCGATCGTCGTGTCCAATCATGGTGGGCGCCAACTCGATCCCGCGTCCGCGACCCTGGATGCGCTGCCCGCGATCAGTGCGGCGGTGGCCGGGCGGATTCCGGTGTACCTCGACGGCGGGGTCCGGCGCGGCTCGGATGTGGTGCTGGCCTTGGCCCTCGGCGCCACCGCGGTCGGCGTGGGGCGGCCGGTGTTGTGGGGCTTGACCGTTGGCGGCGACAAAGGGGTGACGGACGTGCTGGACACACTGCGTTCGGAGTTCGAGCACACGTTGACCATGTGCGGAGTGGCCGATCTGTCCGACCTGAACGCGGACCTGGTCACCGTACGAGGGGCGGCGAGGTCTTGAGACGATCGATGTCGCTGCTGGCGGCCGCAGGCGCACTGTGGGCGGTGTCGCGCTGGTTGCCGAGGGCAGTAGTGGCCCTGCGGGTGTGGATATTCGCGAAAGTCAACGGCAGCAACGAGATAACCCTCCCCGGCGAACGCGGCGGCCCCGACCTGTTCCTGCGGCTGTACTCGGACCCAGCAGCGAACGGACGCAGCCGAGGAGCCGCGCTGTCGGACCTGTTCTGGTACTGGCTCGCCCCTGGTCCCGAAGTACACCAGGAACACCTCGAGGACGGCCCGCGCTACGACGAGGCGGCCCGCACCACCCGCGCGGTACTGTCCCTTCCCACCCCTGAAATCGAGCACCTCGCGGACCGCTGCGCCCGCCGAGTACTCGACGAACTCCCCCGCCGGCCACTGACCCTGGTCCGACTACGCGACCTGATGATGCCTATCTGGGCAGAGTTCTTCTACGAGTTGGTCTTTCGCGAACCCTGCCCGCCGGACGCCCGAGCCCTCATCGTCGGCAACGCCGACGACGTGGTCACCTCACTGAAATGCACCGGCCTGCGCCACATGCGCCGCCGCGACCGGCTGACCCGCTACCTGCTGGACCGAATCGACGCCGGCGACGTACCGCACCAATTACCCAGCTCGCTGAACCGCCGCGAACGCGCCCACTACCTGCAAGGCGCATTCTTCAACACCGCCGTCGTCCAGATGTCCGAAGGCATGGCCCACCTGCTACTGGCGATCGCCCAGCACCAAGACGTCCAAGACCGTCTCCTCGCCGAGCCGAACACCCAATACCTGGACCACGTACTCGACGAAACCCTGCGCCAATTCCCCCTTTTCGGCATCGCCCACCGAATCACCACCGCCGACATAAACATCGGGAACGGCACCACCATCCCCACCGGAACGGTCCTCTGCTTCAACTACCAGGAATTCGAACGCACCGGCCACACCGACCCCGACCGCTTCAACCCCGACCGCTGGACCACCCACCGCCCCAAAGACACCCACCACATCCCGTTCGGCGTAGCCGCCAACCGCCCCTGCCCAGCCTGGCGCCTCTCCCCGATAGCAATGCGCGCCGTAACCCGAACAGTCCTGTCCCACCACCACCTCCGCTCCTCCGTCTCCCACACCCGCTCCATCCCCCACCGAGCCCCCTGCCTCCTCCTCTCCACCACCAACCCCCCATCCCCAGCTCGGATCCGCACCACCCTCACCGCCCTACAAGCCCGAGACCGCTTCGAAGACGTCTGGCGCGGCACCACCCAACTAATCCTCGGCACCTGGATGGTCCTCGACGCCCGCCGCCTCCACCTCTGCGAAACCCATTTCGCCGAGCAAGATCTCAGCGAGCCACCGGCTTGTCCGGTGGCTCACTCACGCGAACCCTCCTCCGCTACATAGATCTCACCGGCGGCGGGTTCAGACGCACGGACGAACCGGAGGGTGACGAGCTGGAATGACCGCAGTCGCAAGCGGACTCCTGTGCCTTCCTGGATGGCAGGGGTGTCGTCTATCGGTCGCTCCAGTAGGTCGCAGACCTGGAATTCGGTGAAGTCGAAGTCGGGGGTTATCAGGGCTGAGGCTCGGCCGCCGTGGGATTCGTAGACGCGGAGGATGAGGTCGCCGGTGGCGTCGTCGGCGAGTTTGACGGCGCTGGTGACTATGGCGTCGTTGTCGATGGTGAAAAGTGGCGCGACGGGTTCGGCTACGCCCGGACGCAGCGGGGTGAGGTTGATGCGGTAGCCGGCGCGGACCGCGTCGCCGATGGTGGCGCCAGGGATCAGGGAGTGGCGGAAGTGGTGGGCGCCGTGGTCGGTTTGGGGGTCGGGGAAGCGGGGGGCGCGGAGCAGTGACGCACGTACGGTCGTCGTTGTTCCGCCGTCGGGGCGGATGGTGCGGGTGACGTCGTGGCCGTAGGTGGAGTCGTTGACGAGTGCCACGCCCCACCCTGGTTCGGCGAAGTGGACGAAGCGATGATTGCAGGCTTCGAACTTCGCGTATTCCCAGCTGGTGTTGGTGTGGGTGGGGCGGTACAGGTGGCCGAATTGGGTCTCGGAGGCGTAGCGGTCGGCGTGGATGTCCAGGGGGAAGGCGAGTTTGAGAAACTTCTCGGTTTCGTGCCAGTCGACGGTGGTGTCGATGTCCAGGCTGTGTGCGCCCGACCGCAACGTCAGGGTCTGTTCGACCGTGGAGGACCCGAACGAGCGGCGGATCCGGATCCTGCTCGAATCCGGTTCTGCGGCAATGGAGTCCACTTCGACGAGGTCGGTGACGCGGTTGCGGTAGAAGATGTCGACATCCCAGGCATCCCACGAGTTGGGCAGATCAGGGTGCAGCTGAAGCAGATTCGCGGTCGAACCCGGCGGCAGGGTCTCGCGCTGCTGCTCGACCTCGAACAGCGACACGACGAGTCCGCGCGCATCGACCTCGACCCGCAGCAGACCGTTGTCGAGGACGAATCCACCATCCGTGCGCTCGGTCACCGAGCACGGATCGCCCGAGTCCTCCGGACCGGCAGCACCGGCCGGCACCGAACGCCACGTGTGCGGTGCCGGATTGAAGACGTTCGGCCCCTCCTGCTCACCGCCGAGCGCCCATTGGGACCGCTCGATGATCGCCGTAAGTTCTCGGGCCACTTCGGCGTACGTCTGCTCAGCTTCTCGATACACCCAGGCGATGGACGATCCGGGCAGAATGTCATGGAACTGGTTCAGCAGCACCGTCTTCCAGATCCGATCCAGCGCCGCGTACGGATACTCGACGCCCTTCCGAACCGCGGCGGTCGCGGCCCACAATTCGGCTTCCCGCAACAGGTGCTCGCTGCGCCGATTCCCCTGCTTCGTCTTCGCCTGACTGGTCAGCGTCGCACGATGCAACTCCAGGTACAGCTCCCCCACCCACACCGGCGGGTTCTCGTACTCCGCCTCGGCCTTGGCGAAGAAGTCGGCAGGCTTGTCCCACACCACCTTCGGCGAACCCTCGAGGTTCTTCATCCTGGCCGCCTTGGCGACCATCTCCCGCGTCGTCCCACCGCCGCCATCGCCATACCCGGTCGGCGCCAGCGACATCGACGCCCGCCCCTTCTCCTTGAAATTCCGTGCGGCATGCGCGATCTCACGCCCCTGCATCGAGCAGTTGTAGGTGTCGACCGGCGGAAAGTGGGTGAAGATCCGCGTCCCGTCGACCCCTTCCCACAGGAACGTGTGGTGCGGGAACTGATTGATCTGACTCCAGGAAATCTTCTGTGTCAGTAGCCATTTGCTTCCGGCCGCCTTGATGATCTGCGGCAGCCCGGCCGCGAAGCCGAACGTGTCGGGCAGCCAAGCCTCCTCGTTCTCGACCCCGAACTCCGCCAGGAAGAACCGCTTACCGTGCACGAACTGCCGCGCCATCGCCTCGGAGCCGGGCATATTCGTGTCCGCCTCGACCCACATGCCGCCGGCCGGCACGAACCGTCCCGCCGCGACCGCCGCCTTGACCTTCGCGTACACCTCCGGCCGATGCTGCTTGATGAAGTCGTATTGCGCCGCTTGGGACATCGTGAAGACGAACTCGGATTCCTCGGCCAGCAACGCGGCCATGTTCGCGGTGGTGCGCGCGACCTTGCGCACCGTCTCCCGCAGCGGCCACAGCCACGCCGAGTCGATATGCGCATGCCCGACGGCCGAGATCGTGTGCGCGGACGGAATCGCCGGCTTGGCCAGCACCTCGACCAGGCAGGCCCGCGCCGCCGCCGCGGTGGCATTGACGTTCTGTAGGTCGATCGCGTCGAGCGCGCGCTCGATCGCCCGCACGATGTCGTAACGCCGAGCCGGGTCCTCCGGCATCTCGTGCATCAGCTCGCCGAGCACCTCGAGATCCAGCACCAACTGCCAGACCTCCTCGTCGAACACCACGAGATCCATTCGGCCCAAACGGTATTGCGGGTCGGAACCGGCGGTGAGCTTGTCCCCGAGTGCGGTCGGCGCGAAGAACGGAATGACCGGGTTCGAGGCCGCTTCGACGTGCAGCAGCACCTGTTCTCCGCCAACCGCCGGCGCCGCGACCCGCACCCACTGGCTACGCGGATGCAGTCCTTTCACCGGCGATCCGTCCGGCCGATAGACCAGCCCTTCGCACTGGAAACCGGTCATGTTCGGATCGAAACCGATATCGATGATCGCCTCGACCGTCTTACCCGCCCACTCGGTGGGCACCGTCCCCTCGACGGTGAGCCAGCTCGTCCCCCACGGCGCACCCCATTGCGCACCGGGCCCGACCGGCGTCCGCGGCGCGGCCAACCCTTCGGCGACCGGCACCGGCTCATCCGGCGCCACCCAGATTCCCGCGGTGAGCGGCACCGACTCCGGATAGATGGCCGGCGCGATCCGCTCCGACAGGACCCGCCCGAGGCGGCTCTCGATCAACCGACGGTCATCGTGCATAGCGGTGGCTCCGATCGGATCGTGGGCATGATCATCGAACTGCACCCATTCTGCGACAGCGCGGTGAATTCTCCGGCACAGTAAGTATTGATTTGCCTTGCAGGAGGAATCCATGGCGTCGAACTGGCGGTTGTTCGCGGCGGTGGTGAGCGTCAGCTCGCTCTTGGTGGGAGGGGCGGCGTGCGGGTCGGACAGCGGTGGGGACACGGTGACGATCACCGCGAACGCGATCAACTCGGCGGGCGGGAAGAACGCGGCCGAGGCGAAATGGATCGAAGACTGGGTCATCCCGAAGTTCGTGGCGCAGCAGCAGGCCAAGGGCGTCACCGTGCAGGTGAAGTTCCAGGCGACCGGGGTCCCGGACGAGGACTACAAGAGCCGGATCGCCAAGGATCTGAAGACCGGCACCGGGGCCGATGTGGTGTCGCTGGACGGGATCTGGGTCGGTGAGTTCGCCGAAGGCGAGCAGATCAAGCCGCTCGACGAGCTGGTCGGCGCGGACCGGGTCAAGGCGTGGGACGGCTGGCAGCACATCCCGGAAACCGTGCAGCGGTTGACCTCCTACAACGGCACGCAGTACGGCATCCCGCAGGAGACCGACGGACGGGTGCTGTTCTTCAACCGCAAGCTGTTCCAGCAGGCGGGCATGCCGGCGGACTGGCAGCCGACCAGTTGGGATCAGGTGCTGGAGGCCGGGCGAAAGCTGAAGGCAGTGCCCGGAATTACTCCGGTGCAGCTGAATGCGGGCACCAGCTTCGGCGAAGCGACCACCACGCAGGGCGTGCTGCCCTTGCTGGCCGGCACGGGCAGCAACCTGTTCGAGAACGGGAAGTGGGTCGGCAACACCGCGAAACTCCGTAAGGTGCTGGACTTCTACCGCGCGTTGTATGGCGAGCAGCTCGGCGACGCCGAATTGCAGCAGGACGCGAAGGGCCGGGAGAAGAGCTTCGAGAAGTTCGCCAAGGGCCAGGTGGGAATCCTGTTGGAAAGCGACTACTTCTGGCGCGGAGTGCTGAATCCGCGCGGCGGCAGCTTTCCCATGGCCGACCGGGACACCCAGGTGGGCTGGGCGAAGATCCCCGCGGCCACACCGGGGACCGGACTGAACAACCAGGACTTCGTGAGCGTGTCCGGTGGCGGCGGGCGGGTGATCAACCCGAAGAGCAAACACGTCGAAATGGCCTGGGAGCTGCTGCAATTCATGAACTCGCCGGAGGCGTTCAGCGCGCTGATCGCCGGCGGCGGGCCACGGATCACCGCGCGGCAGGACGTGAATGCCGATGCCCTGGGCGAAGATCCGATGCTGACCTTCGTGTCCGAGCAGATCCTGCCGATCACGTCGTTGCGGCCCGCGCTGCCGGAGTACACCAAGGTCTCGAAGGCGCTGGCACAGGCAACGCTGGATGTGGTCACCGGTAAGAGCACGGCGGATGCCGCTGCGGCGTATGGCAAAGCGGCGGAGGAGGCGGTCGGCAAGGACAAGGTAGCCGGTGACTGAACCCGTCATCACCGAGGTACCGAAGGGCGGATCCGACACCGACGTCACCGGGTTGGGGCGCTGGCGGGCGAGTGCGTTCGTCACGCCGGCGCTGCTGCTGATCGCGGCGTTCCTGGTGTTCCCGGCGCTGTGGTTGCTGTGGATCGGGCTGACCGACCTCACCGTGTCCGGGCGGACGTCGGTGGACGTTTCCTTTGTGGGACTGGACAATTACGCGAAGGCGCTGAAGGATCCGCTGTTCGGCAACAGCGTGTGGATCACGCTGCTGTTCGTGTTCGGTTCGGCCATCGTCGGGCAGAACTGCCTCGGGTTCACGCTGGCCTGGTCGATGCGCACCGCCGCCCGCTGGGTTCGGGCGGTGGTGGAAAGCCTTGTGCTGCTTGCCTGGATCCTGCCCGCCAGCGTCGTCGCGGTGCTGTGGATCGCGATGCTCGACCGCGACGAAGGCACCGCCAACCGGCTGCTGAACACTCCCGGATACGCGTGGATGATCCATCAGCCGCTGGCCGTCATCATCGTGTTCAACATCTGGCGCGGTACCGCGTTCTCGATGCTGCTGTACTCGGCGGCGCTGTCCACGGTGCCGCCCTCACACCTCGAAACCGCCCGGCTCGCGGGCGCTTCCGGCCCGCAGATCCTGCGGGACGTGTTGTTTCCGCACCTGCGCGGGCACGTCCTGACCAACACGTTGCTGATCAGTCTGTGGACCTTCAACGACTTCACCCCGTACCTGCTCACCCGGGGCGAGCCGAATCATCGCAGCGAGACCTTGCCGATCTTCCTGTACCGGCAGGGAATCGACGACGGGGCACTGGGTTACGGCGCCGCCGCGTCGGTGCTGATGCTGCTGATCAATCTGGTGCTCGCACTGTTCTATCTGCGACTGCTGCGGCGGAGGACGCGATGAATCCACGACAGATCGTCGGGCGGATCGGGTTCTATACCTTCGTCGCGGTGGTGACCGGATTCTTCGTGCTGCCGATGCTGTGGCTTGCCTCCGCACCGTTCGACGCCAACCCCGGATACGCGCCGAGGCTGCCGAAAAAGCCCACATTGCAACATTTTTCGGCGCTGTTCGAGAACGACCTCACCATGGGCTCGTTGTGGAACTCCGTGCTGCTGTCGTTCTTCTGCATGGTGCTCGTGGTTTCCAGCGCGGCGCTGGCGGCGTACGCGCTGTCCCGCGTCCGGATTCCCGGCCGAGATGCCTTGCTGTACTTGCTGTTACTGCTGTCCAGTGTGGTCACCGGCACCGCGGCGATGGTGCCGATCTTCCTGATGATCTGGAAGATCGGGTTGCTGGACCAGGAATTCGGTGTCGTGCTGGTGCTGTCCGGCGGGCTGCTACCCGCGGCGATCTTCATCCTGAAGGACTTCATGGACTCGGTGCCCCGATCCTATGAGGAGTCGGCGCGGGTGTTCGGCGCGGGGCCGTTGCGCATCCTGCGCGACATCGTGGTGCCGCTCGCCCGGCCCGGATTGGCGACGATCGCGGTGTGGACCGTGGTGAATGTGTGGGGCAGCTACCTGGTTCCGTTCCTGCTGCTGCGCGACCAGGACAAGCAACCGGCCGCGGTGGTCGTGCGCACCTTCTACGACGAGGGCGGCGGCGCACAACTCGGCCCGATCTCCGCCTTCTCGCTGCTGTACTCGATCCCGGTCGTGCTGATGTACCTGTTCGTCAACCGGCGCTACGGCTTCCGGCTCCACGGAGGGATCAAGTCCTAGATGGCGCAGATCGATCTGGCCGACCTCACCAAGGTCTTTCCCGGCGACGTGAAAGCCCTTGACGCCCTGAGCTTCACGATCCACGACGGTGAATTCTTCGCGCTGCTCGGCCCTTCCGGATGCGGCAAGACCACGCTGCTGCGCACCATCGCCGGCCTGGAAACCCCGACCAGCGGCCAGATTCGGATCGACGACAGGGACGTCACCCGGCTGTCTCCCGGCCGGCGCGACGTGGCCATGGTGTTCCAGGACTACGCGCTGTTCCCGCATATGACCGTGGTCGACAACATCGCCTACCCGCTGAAAGTGCGCGGCACCGACAGACGTACCCGCGCGGCGAAGGCGACCGAGACCGGAGACCAGCTGTCGCTACAGGGATTGATGGAACGCCGCCCCGCCGAGCTGTCCGGCGGCCAACAGCAACGGGTAGCCCTGGCGCGCGCAATGGCCTGTCATCCCAAAGTTTTCCTGTTCGACGAGCCTCTCTCCAACCTCGATGCTCGCCTGCGCCTGGAAGCCCGCACCTTCCTGAAGAAGCTGCAACACGAACTCGGCGTGACCACGGTGTTCGTCACCCACGATCAAGCCGAGGCGCTGGCCCTCGCCGATCGGATCGCTGTGATGTCCCACGGCAAGATCCGCCAGCTGGGCACCGCGCGCGAGGTATTCCGCAGGCCCGCAGACACTTTCGTCGCCAACTTCATCGGCTCCACCCCCATGAACCTGATCCCCGGCGAACTGGTCGGACTGGAACCGTCCGTCATCTGGGGAGCCCGCCCGGAATACCTGAGCTTCTCCGCCACGGCGGTGGACGACGCCCTACACGGCACCGTATCCACAGTCGAACACCTCGGCGCGACTTCCCTCGTCACCGTAGAGGCCGACGGATTCACCGTAGGCGTCATCGTCCCCGAGGCAGCGGAGCCCGCCTTGGGCACCGACGGCTGGGTTATCCCCCAACCCGACCGCGTCCTCCGCTACGACGCAGAGTCCGGCGACCTGCTCCCCTGACCCACACCAGCGCTGCCGCCGGATGTCTCACTCCGGAGTTCGACCGTTGGTGCGCAGGGCGGTGTTGTCGTCGCGGAGGCGGTCGTTGTCGGTGTGCAGGGTGGCGTTGGTGTCTTCGAGATCGAGAATGCGGCCGATGCCGGCGAGGTTCACTCCGGACGCGGCGAGGGCCGCGATCCGCTGGAGGCGGGCGATGTCGTCGCCGCTGTAGCGGCGGGTGCCGCCGTCGCTGCGGGCGGGGGTGAGCAGGCCGTGGCGTTCGTAGAGCCGAAGCGTTTGCACGCCGATCCCGGCGAGGTCGGCGGCCACCGAGATGCCGTACACAGCTTGGCTCGGTTCGGGCAGATGTGATCCTGGCTGGGGGTCCTGCTGCATCGCTCTCCTCATCTGTGCGTACCGATCAGGTTTTCTATTCTAGCCACTTGCGTTCAGATGTCGAGAGTGCTACAACAAATCTATGCCAACCGGCATAGGTTATCTGATTAGATGACGATGAAGCTGACGAGAGCCCCGGCGCTCCGGGCGGGTCCGGCCATCGGACCCGCCCGGTCCACCATTCGAAACAAATTGTGCGAGGAGGTATGCCATGGCCGCAGTTCCCTGTAGCTACGCCGGGCGGCACACCCATGTGGACGACCCCGAGGCCGTGGTCAGCGAATACGTCGTGCCGATGGTGGCGCGATGAGCGCCGAGTCGCGCGCGTTGCAGATACGCCTGGACTGGGCGGAATCGGCAGCGGTACTGACCGTCGTCGGCGAGGTCGATGCGGTATCGGCGCCACAGCTGCAATCCGGGGTCGAGGATGCGCTGCAGCGGTCGCCGGCGGTGCTCGTGGTCGATCTTTCGGGGGTGAGTTTCTTCGGGTCCGCCGGGCTCAGCGTGCTGCTGCTCGCCTTGGACCAGCTCACGAAGGGCAGTTTGCGGGTGGTCGCCTCGCCGCAGGTGCGGCGGCCGATCGAGGTGACCGGGCTCGACGGAATGCTCGCCGTGTTCGACACGCTGCCTGCCGCGCTGCCCTCGGGAGAATCCCCGAGCCTCGCCTGACGCCGCCTCCGGCGAAAACCCTTACCCGCCACCGCCGCGGGATCGCTACGGTTGCCTCGTGGCCATGCTCGTGCACCTGACACCCGAGAAGAACGCCCGCCGAATCCGCCGGGCGGGCATCGCCGCGTCCGGATGGCGGCGCGGGGTGTTCTGCATGCCGGTCATGCCGTCCTATGTGCTGTCGCATCAGTGGTTGCGTGAGTTGCGCCGCGGCGGACAGCGATTGATCGTCGCCGTCCATTTCCGGGTGCCCGACAACGAACTCGTTCAGGTCGGGCATTATTCGGACGCTGGTGCGGAAATGACTGCGGCCGAAGCTGTTTCGGTGATCCTGCACGCCGAGGACCCGCGCGGATACCAGATCGTCATACCGCGTTCGATCGCTCCCACCGAGCTACACCGAGTTCGGCAGGTGCGGCAGGTGACGGGCTGGCGGTATCAACCGAACGCGCACGGCCGGCGGCCTTGCGTGTGCCCCGCATGCCTGGGGCGCGGAGAATACAAGGCCGCCGTTATGCGCCGCCGATTCGACACCGACCCGCCGGAGCTCACGAAACCTCAACTGCTGGAACAATTACGGAACGCGACCAGCGATGACGACGTGGTCCTCGCGCTCTACGGCCTGGGTCGGCGTAGTCGTGGCGATATCGACGACGTCGCGGGCCTCGTCGACCACGCCGACTCCGAGGTCCGCTACGCGCTCGCGTGGGCGTTGCACCGATATCGCGGCACCGAAGCCCGGCTCCTGTTGGCCTGTTTGGCTACCGATCCCGATCCCGACGTGCGCCGCGCAGCGACGAACCGTCGGTAGCTCCTACTTGGTATCGATGCGCGCGATCGGAGCGGCGGATCGGGCGAGATCGGATTGGAACTGCTTCCAGCCTGTTTCGTCGATCCCTAGGGCACTGCGCAGATAGGCCCACGAAGCCCGCCGGATCAGGGAGACGCGGTCCGGGCTCTCGTCGGTGGTGTCCTTGGCGTCGTAAGCGTGGATTCCACCCAGTGAATGTTCGGCGCCGAACAAGGTGAGCAGGCTTTGCGCGCCGGGACTGTAGGTGTAGACGTCGGTGAACCAGTCGGGGCCGCGCGTCGAGAGCAAGGACTGGTCGTGATCCCCTGCGACCACCAGGGTCGGCGTGGTCAGCCCGTCGAAGTCGGGATTCATGAAGGAGAAGTTCTCCACCGCGAACGGGGTGAGGTCGCCGCCGCCGATGCCGGTAGTGGCAAGCAGCACACCGGCTTTCACGCGGGTGTCGGTCAGGTCGGGACCGGGCCGCCCGTCGGCGTCGAGGACGCGCGCGCCGAGCAACATGCTGACGGTCTGCCCGCCCCAGGAGTGTCCGGCGACGGCGATGCGGTCGCGATCGATGCGCTCGGCGAGGCCCGGGATGGCGGCGACGATGTGATCGAGTTGGTCGAGCACATGCACGACGTCGTGCACGCGAGTGCGCCAGATGTCCGGGTACCTGGGGTCGGCGGGGGTGAGGGCGAGCGTGCGCGAATCGAGGAACGTCGGCTGGATGACAACGAACCCGTTGCCCGCCCAGAAATCGACCAGCGGGTCGTAGGAGGCCATCGACTTGCTGAAGCCGTGGGCGAGGACGACGACCGGGAGGTCGGTGCCGGAGACCGGTGCCGAAACGCGAACTTGCAGGTCGTCGCCTCGGTCCGGCGCGGAGAGGACGACCGGCTTGATGCTGATGATCGGAGTGGTCAAGGCGGGGACGGCACTCGGGGCGGGTGCGGGCATGGGGGTTCCCTTCGAACGTGATGAGCGCCGCGTCCACAGGTGGACGCGTAGATTCCGGCGGGCATGCCCACTAATCGGAGCACTGTTCCGAATATACGGAACAATGCTCCGATTGACAAGCGCAGCCCGCGGCGGGAGTGCCGCGCGCTGTCCGGCCGCGGGATCCAGAGCGGACCCGCGGCCGATTGCGCTGTGCCGGAAACTCATTCGTCAGGCGTCGAGGGCCGCGGTGATCTTGCGAGCCATCGCGGCCACCGCAGGGCTCACCTGCCCCTTGCCGAACTGGGCGGCTTCGATCGCGACCAGGACGGTGTCGCGGAAGTTGCCCGCCTCGACCGGAGACTGCTTACCGAGCAACTGCATGCCCGCGGTCAGCGCGGGCAGCACCCCCTCGGCCAGCTCGGCCACCGACTTACCCGGCAGCTGAATGTCTTTCGACTTGGCCGAGAGCACGTGCCCGACCAGCCCGGTCGCGGAGGTCAGTGCGATCGACCCCTGCGAGATGCCCTTGTGCGGCGCGCCGGCGGCGGCCATCAGCGCGACGGCTCCGTAAGCGGCGGTGCGCAGGGTGCTCTTGTCCTGGTCGGTCAGGGTGATGGTGATGGACATGTCGCGTACTCCTCGAAATCGGTTGTGGCACCGGGTTGGTGCCGGTCGTTTTGTTCGATGTACACAACTTTGTCCGAGCCCGCTGACACCGCACTGACACGCACCTGACACCCCGGCTGACATCGAGATCGGCGAGCTACAGGTTCACTCCGCCGCTGACATCGAGCTTGGTACCGGTAACCCAGCGAGCGTCGTCGGAGGCAAGAAAAGCGACGGCATCGGCGATGTCGGGGACCTGCCCCAGTCGACCCAGCGCGGTCGCGCTGACGTTGCGTTCCACGTTCGCCGGATCGGCCAGCACCGCGGCGGTCATATCGGTGCGGGTGTACCCGACGCCGACCGCATTGACGGTAATCCCCCGTGGCCCAAGGTATTTGGCCAACGAGTGACTGAACACGTCGAGCGCGCCCTTGGTGAGCGGATATCCGATTCCATGAACCGAGGCGATCCGGGTGGACACCGACGAGATATTCACGATCCGGCCACCATCGCGCAGCAGCGGCAACAACCGCTGGGTGAGAAAGAACGGCGCTTTGACGTTGACCGCGATCATCCGATCGAACTCCTCGGGAGTTTGCTCCTCGATCGACCGTCCCATGATGTTGAGCCCGGCATTGTGGACCAGGATGTCGATCCCCGATTCCCCGTGCTCCTGGAGTCCGGCCGCCAGCCCGGCCATGAACGTGTCCACGTCGCCGGCGACACCCAGTTCGGCGCCCACGATGAACGCCCGGCCACCGGCCTCGGCAATGGCCGCAACGGTCTCCTTGGCCGCTGCCTCGTTGCTGCCGTAATGCACGCCGACCAGGGCGCCATCGCGAGCCAGGCGCTCGGCGATACCTCTGCCGATACCCCGGCTCCCGCCGGTGACCACTGCGACCTTTCCGCTGAGATTGCTCATCGTCACTCCCCTACCGCGCGTTCGCCGACTTTGACGCAGAGTTCGGTCCCGCCGTGCAGCGGCAGCGTGACCGATAAGAAGCCGTTGGCCGGATCACGAACGTAGGCAAGGAAATCGGGTTCGGCATTGTCGTTCACGACGTACCCGCCGACGCGCAACTGCGGCGCGATGATCTCGATCAGCTCGCGCGCGAGCGACGGCTCGACGCCGAGCCAGCCATCGATCAGCGCAAGGTCGACCGGACCGCCGAGGTCGCGCAGCGTGGTCCGCGCGTCACCCTCGCGGATCTCGGCGTAGTCGGCGAGCCCGGCCTCGGCGAGGTTGCGCCGGGCGGTGGCGACCTTGGCGGGCACGATCTCCGATCCGATCACCGTGCCGCCCCCGTTGTCCCGCATGGCGGCGGCGAAGTAGAGCGTCGACATGCCGACCGAGGTCGCGAACTCGACGACCCGGGTCGCGCGGAGTCCGCGGCACAGCAGATAGAGCAGGTCGCCCTGGTCCGGAGAGATGGAGAAGCCGTACTCGCTGTAGGCGTGCGGATCCCGCTCGCGCCCGTGGCGCTGATCGTCGGTCGGATACTGTTGCGCCGCAGCGAGTTTGCCGATGACGGCGTTGACCACGGGGTCGAGAATGGGGCGGTGGGTGTCGTCGGTCATGATCGAATCTCCTTCACGCCGGTTAGTAAGGCAAGGCTAATATGGCTTGCTGGCGGCAGGTGGCCAACCACCGCCGCGAAACGGCCAACCTTCGGCGATCAGGAAGGATCGGATGAACACCGACAACTCACCGGATCTGACTGCGGGCGAAGGACTTCCACTCCCCGTGGTGATCCGGACCCAGGTCGAACGGAGCACCCGGCTGGCCTACCACGAGCACCCGCATCACCTGACCGTGTGGGCGACGAGCGCGACCGTTACCGTGCGCACCGACAGCCGGGACTGGCTCGTCCCGCCGACCCACGGACTCTGGATACCCGCCACTACGCCGCACGCGGTAGACGTCCTGCACGCCGGCGACGCCTGCACCGTCGCCATCGACGCCTGCTGCCCGATCGCCTGGGACGAACCCACCGGCGTGCTGATCAGCCCCTTGATCCGCGAGCTGATCACCTACCTGCACAGCCACCCGGACCCGCACCACACGCGAACCCACATCGAAACCGTGCTGCTCGACCTGATCGAACCCACCACCAGCACGAGCGTGCACGTGCCGCTGCCGACCGACCCGCGCCTCCGGACCATCGCCGACCTGCTCATCGCCCACCCGGCCGACCAGCGCGACCTCGCCGCCTGGGGGCACGAGGTCGGTGCCGGGGTGCGCACCCTCACCCGCCTGTTCGCCGGCGAAACCGGAATGACGTTCGCTCGCTGGCGAACTCAGGTCCGCATCCGGGCGGCGCTCACCCACCTCGCCCGGGGCTCGTCCGTCGGCGCCACCGCCCGCGCCGTCGGCTACCGCAAACCCGGCGCCTTCAGCGACGCGTTCCATCGCGTCACCGGTCAATCCCCAAGTATCTATCTCGCGAACCGCGGCTAAGTCTGGACCGTCGCCGACCGGCCTCGCGGATGGGCAGCGCTGGAATCGGTTGGCGCGAAGGTCAGTACGTGAAGCGGCTGACCTTGTCCGGGTGGATGACGAGGCGAACCTGTTCCGTGGCAAGAATTTCCGCGAGGTCGTCGGCGCGGGTGGGGTCGTTCAGATCCCAGTAGCGTTCGGCCAGTCTCGTGCAGAGGTCATGTGCGCCATCGGTTTCCACCGTGACACGACCGGCGACCGACACCCAACGCTCGCGTTCGTCCACCGGGGCGGCAACGACGATCGAGGCGCGGTCGTCGCGCTGCAAGCGCCGCACCTTGAGCGAGTCGGGGGCGGTGAACAATTGGATGGTGCCGTCGTCGGTAGCCTCGAACCACACCGGGCGCGGCTGCGGCGGAAGCGGCGCCGTGGCCACGGAGAGGAACCCGTGCAGCGGACGGCGGAGGAACTCCAGGTCCTCGGTGGTCAGCGAACTGGCATCGTCGGTCATCGCGGCCTTCCGATCGGGAATGGTTCCGAGATCATTCAACAAGGAATCGGCCCGCAGTGTTCCGAGACGTCCGTATCGGCCTCGGCACCAGCAGGTTTCGCTCGGTGATCCGACGCGGTTCACCGGCTACGGCGTCGCTCGCGCGGTGATGTCGCGCGGCTTCAGCACCCGGGTTTCCGACCCGGAAGCCGCGACGGCGATCATCGCGCGACCGATCTCCCGATTGTCGTTGAGTTCCCCGGCTCGCCCGCGATCGCTGAAAGATCGCTCGGGTCAGGCTGAATCAGCTCGCGCAGCTTGGCGTTCGTGAACCCCAGCGAGCTGCGCCCGACCGCGAGCACCTGCGTCACCCGCTCGTGGCGGAGGCACTCGGCGAGCACCCCTTGCCCGATCATGCCCGTCGCCCCGAAGAGGATTACCTTCATGCCCGAATCTTGCCTCACCCGGCGAGCCGACCGCGGGATCTGCCGGTCGGCCGGTGGCGGGAAGCCGGACCATTATGCCGCCACCGGCGATTTCCGGCAGCCGAACGGCAGACCGCTCCCCTGGACAATCCGGACCATCGGCGGCGAAGATGGCTCCATGTTCCGACGCGCCGGTGTCGACCCCGCGGTCGAACAAGTCCGAAAGCTGGCGGATTCGCTCGACGTTCCGCGGCCGTGGAATCTGGCTGCCTTTGTCGCGCGCGTGGCGGAACGGGTCGGCAAGCCGATTCTGATCGTGCCCCGGCAGGACCTGACCACGGGCGGCTTTCCGTGCGGACTCGTCGTCGAGCGCGCCGACGATTTCGTCATCGCCTACGACGCGGCCAGCACCGGCTATCACACCGATCACATCGTGATGCACGAGATCGCCCATCTGTTGCTCGATCACGCCGGCTTCGTGTCGGTGGGCGCCCAGCGCCGGACGCTCGCGACGCTGTTTCCCGACCTGGACGTCGACAGCGTGCTGCGCGTGCTCGCGCGCAGCGATTACGACGATATCGACGAGAACCAGGCCGAACTGTTCGCCTCCATGCTCATGTCGGACGTGGAGGTCGAGCGGCCGCGCTCGGTGCTCGGCCGCTTGGTCTTCCGGCGCTGAGTCGCGCGCGCAACGATGACCTCGATGCTTCCGACGGCGGTAACGCTGCCCATCGTGATCGCCGCCTTCGTGTTGTTCGCCGGCCGGCTCGTCGGCTTGCTCAGCACCGGCCTCGACCGGCAGGTCACCATCGCCTTCGGCTGTCTCGTCGCCACCGCGGCAACCCGGGAACCCACGGTGTCTCGCCTGGTCAGCGAGCTCTCCGGCGGGTGGCTCACCGAACAGCTGATTCTCGAACTCGGTGCCGTCGGTTTCAACGTCGGCTACGCGGGCGGGCTGCTCATCGGGGCGGCGCTGCTGCATCGCACCCGGTCGCCGCGCGTCGCCTACGGCATGGCCGTCGTATTCAGCGTGGCCGCGCTGTGTTTCAGCGCATTCGGCGCCGGCGACGGCACGATCTTCGAACGCACCGGATGGGCGCAGTTCGGCTACTGGCTGTGCACGGTGCCGATCGGAACGGCGATGGCCGTCCTCATCATTCAGGCGGCCACGGCCGAACTGCGCAACCGGGTCGGGCGCCGGGAGTCGGCGGTGTACGTGGCGATCTTCCTGTGCGGCATCGCGGTACTCGTCCGGGTGGCCGCCACCATGGTGGCGGCGACCATCCGGATCGCCGGGTCGCGCAACTCGTTCACCGACACCCAGGCCATGATCGATCGCAACGGGGTGTTCTTCGATCTCCTGCTCTGCATGGGGTTGACCTTGATCGCCATCGTCGCCGCGGCACGCAGCCGGTGCGCCGTCAACGATCTGACCCGCCATCGCAGAGCGCTGCGCCCGCTCTGGGCCGAACTGACCGCCGCGTGCCCGGAGATCGTGCACCACAGCCCCGTACCGCACGGCGCGCAACCCAACCGATATCTGCTACACCGCACCGTCATCGAGATCCGGGACAGCATCCTGGACCTGGCCCGCTACGCGACACCGCACCCACCCGAGATCGACGCCGCGATCGCAGGGACCGCACCGACCGGCCCCGCCCACGACGCACTGAACCGCGCCGTCCTGCTCGTCCGCGCCCGCGACGCCAAGGCACGCGGCAACCCACCGACCGGCGGCCGCTACTTCGCCCTCTCCGCCGCCGACAGCCTGCTCGACGAGGTCACCGAACTGACCGCCATCAGCACCCAATGGCCGGCCGCCGAGGCCATCGCCGCAGAAGCCGGACAGCGCAGTTCGCGCTGACTGCTTACTAGTCGATCCGCGGCGGCCCGGCATCCACGATCTCCAACGACAACCCCAGCGGGTCGAAATGGATCAGCGATTCCATCCACCAGGTCATGCCTCGCTGAGTGCCCGCGATGGCGTGCTGGTCTGGTACTCCGGTGCGAGGGGGTGTAGTACCACAGTTCAATGTGTTGGCGGGGGTGGGGTTCTTAACGTCGGGGCATGCGTATTCCTGGCTTTGCTCTTTCGATTTTTGTGGCGGCGGTGCTGGTGGCCGGATGTGGGGCGGACGCGGTCGAGGCGGGGGCGCGGCCGGCGGATGGTGGGCGGGCGGATGTGGTGCGTGATCTCGATGGGTTGCTGCGTTCCGGTGCGGTTGGGGTGCTTGCGACGGTTACCGCGAACGGGGAGACGACCGTGCTGACCGCAGGTCTCGCCGATACTGCTGCTGGGACCGCGATCCGTGCCGATCGTCCGGAATATGTCCGGATCGGCAGCGTCACCAAAACCTTTACCGCGGCGATCGTGTTGCAGTTGGCGGCCGAACGGCGGGTCGATCTCGATCGGTCGGTGGACACGTACCTGCCCGGTCTGCTCGTCGGTGACGGCATCGATGGGCGAGCCATCACTGTCCGTCAGATCCTGGGTCATCGAAGCGGGCTGCCCGAGCCGGTCGAACCGGAGGGGTTGAACGAGTACACGGCGGCGCGTGCCGGGCGCACCTACACGCCCGCGCAGGAGGTCGCTCTCGCGTTGCAGCATCCGGCGACGTTCGCTCCCGGCGCCCGATTCGAGTACGCGAACATCAATTACCTCGTCGCGGGGATGCTGATCGAGGCGGTGACCGGGCATCGGTATGCCGATGAGCTGCGCGACCGAATCCTCACTCCGCTGGGCCTTTCGGATACCTACCTGCCCGCCACCGGTGAAACCGGTCTGCGCGAACCGCATTTGACCGGTTACGGAACCGTCGATGGCATCGTGACGGACCAGACGCAGATCGAGCCGTCCATGCCGTGGACGTCGGGTGCTTTGGTCAGCACCGGTGCCGACTTGAACCGCTTCTTCACCGCGTTGCTGGCCGAACAGGTTGTGCCGCAGGCTCAACTGCGGCAGATGCTCGACGGTGTCGACATGGGGAATGGTGACGGCATGTCCTATGGGCTCGGCGTCGGGTATGCCCAACTACCTTGCGGCGCACAGTTTGTCGGCAATGTCGGCGGAGTCCCCGGTTTCACCGCCGTCGCCGGTGCGACGTCTTCCGGTCGGGCAGTTACCTTTTCCTACACCGGCACCGTGGCCGATGCGGATCTCGGCGGGCTGCTCAGCCACGCACTGTGCGGGTGAACATCCCGTCCTGCCGAGATGCTGGGCCAACCATTACGGGGCCGCTTACTGCGCAGCGTCCTGGTCGACAGGGACCGCGGGTTCGGTCGCTCGGGCAGGAATGCTGATTGTCGCGTAGACAATCGACGCGGTGAAAAGGGCGAGGAAGCCCAGACCCAGGGCGGGCATGGCGAGGGCTTGCGCCTGGTTCAGGTAGTCGGGTGTACGGCTGTTGTAGCCGTCGACCCCGAGGAGGCGGCCGGCGGGTGACTGCCAGTCGTCGGCGTCGCCGCCGTCGGACATGAACCAGCAGAAGATCGTCAGGCCGAGCAGGTAGCTCCACACCAGGGTCAGGACGATGGCCTGCCGCAACTTTGTCGCGGCGGCGAAAGCGCTGCTGGACAAGGATATTCCGCGCGCCATCCAGCCCAGGAGCCCGAAGCTCACCAGCCACAGCGGTGCGCCGAAGACGAACAGGAAGGCGAAGATCCAACCGGGTTCTACGAGGAACCGGGCCACGATATCGACCACCTGAACTACCAGAATCGCCGCCGCAGTAACCACGGCCCACCTGCGCATCCCACTCATCACCGCTCCCCTCCCATGCTCGGGTCGTGCTTACGGCTTCGAGTGTTCACCGGATCCTGGCTCGGATCATGAGTATTCCTACTGAGCGGGGCTCGGTGGTTCCACGCCCTGAACCGATAAATCCCCTTCACCAGGCGCTATGGGTACGCGCGCACCCGTTCCGATCGTGAGCACAAGCGTCTTGCACAAATGTCTTGCACATTTGTCTCAACTGAGTTAGGTTCTTCTTGTCAGCAACTGAAGGAGACCGAAATGACCACCACCCGCGCCACTTTCGCCATCGACGGCCGCACCCTCTCCTACCTGGATTTCGGCGGCACCGGACGCCCCGTGCTCGCGCTGCACGGCCACATGTCCGACGCCGAGAGCTTCAGCGGACTCGCCGAGCGGCTGGCGCCCGGCTCGCGGTTGATCGCACTCGACCAACGCGGACACGGCTTCTCCGATCGCGCCGCCGACTACTCCCGGGCCGGCTACCTCGCCGACATCGCCGCGTTGCTCGACCACCTCGGCCTGGAACGTGTTGTGCTGGTCGGGCATTCACTCGGCGGCATCAACGCCTACCAGTTCGCGGCCCGCCATCCCGAGCGGGTCGAGGCGTTCATCGACGCCGACGGCGCGGCCAGCCTCGGCCTCGACGGCCAGAACCCACTCCAGTTCGTGCTGTCCCTGCGCTACGAGGCGCCCACCCGCCAGGAACTCGTCGACGGCCTGGGGCCGATGGCCGCCATATTCGGCGGCCTGGTCCGCGAGCGCGCCGACGGCAGCTGGAGCCTGCCGTTCCGTCCCCGCGACATCGTGGACTCCGAAGACCAAGTGCACGGCGATCATTGGGCCGACTGGCTGGCCAGCACCTGCCCCGCACTGCTCATCCGCGCCACCCAAGGCGTGGTTGCGCGGGAACAGGCCGAGGCGATGATCGAACGCCGACCGAACACCCGCATGGTCGAACTCGACACCGACCACTTCATCTACGCCAACGATCCGGACGGATTCGCCAAGGCGGTCAACGAGTTCCTTCTCGGCCTCTGACCCCATTCGAGCGGTGAGACCTATTGCTGCACAAGGTCATTCATCAAATAACCACGCGGTGCAGGTACTGGCAAGAACAGGTGAAGCCTTCGTTGTCTTCGTCGAGATGGACAAGCTCTCGATTCCCTTCCGGCCCAACGAGAGTCCACAACCACGGCTCCGGCTCTGTACCGAAGCCGCAGAGAACACCGCCGCCCGAGAATCCGGCCAGCGCCCCGGCGAGGCCCTCGCCGTCGATCCCCGCGAGTTCGGCCACCCGCTCGCCGGCACCGATCGAGAAGCTCGAACAGAAGTCACCACCGACATCCGCATAAGTGCAGAAGACCGCGAAAGGGCCCGCGCGCTGCACATCTCGCAGCAGCTCGTCCACCTGATCACGGTGGCCGACGAAGATCTCCGACGCGGGAACCTCGAAACAATCCATCAGGAATCCACGCAAAGCCGCCGCGTCGAGCCGACAAGTGCACAGTCCGTCCATCACTCGAACCAATGTATTCCCGAACTGCCCCCTACCCGAACGTGACCGCTCTGGGCGCCGCGCGGACGTGGGCGCGCTCGCGGCCCCAAATCCCGCACCGCCACTAACGCACCCGATGACCTGTCCCCCGCCGACGCGGTTTCGGCACTGAGCCCAACGCCTGTGTCGACCCCGTCTGAAGTTTGACGTCGAGTCCGGCGATTCGGTCGAACATGTTGCGCCAAGCCACAACCCGTTCGACCGAATCCCCGAGATCGAGCCGAAGGCACAATGGAAGTCATGCCTCGACCACCGCGGCCACACATCGCGCGTCTCTATCCGGAGGTCGCTGCGGCCGGAAGCTTGCAGGCCGCGATGCAAGCCGAGTTCGACCACACCGGCCGTTCGCTCACCGCGTCACTGACCAACTCTCCCGGCTGGTGGGACTGCGCCGCGATCGTCGGAGACGACCGTAGGCATGTGACCACCGTCCTGGGCAGCAAAGAGCGCTGGTTCATCATGGAGTTCTGGGAACGAGGCGTCATGATGGCCAACGGCGCAACTACTGACTTGGCCGTCTCGGCCGCGGCGATCAGCCACTGGCAGAACGGATCTCGCCTGCGCGAACTACAAGCCACCGCGCCATTTATCCGGTTCAGCGAACTCACCGAAGCCTACGAACAAGGCGATCCCATCGAAACCAAGTGGAACCTCTACCGCCGAACCCAGGCTCCCCACATCGACCACGACCTGATCGAGGCGGCCTACGCCCAACCGCGACTACGAATGCTGTTCCCCTACACCAGCCACGAGACATTGCACCTGAGTCGCTGCACCCGATTCCCCTTCACCCACGACCTCCCCGCGATCATCCCCCGCTCCGACGGGACCTACCAAGTCATCAGCCCCAGACCCCGATCCCCCATCGGCCAGGCGACTACTCCCACAGACGCCGTCGAACTCCTACTGAACCACCTCCCGGACAACTGCCAACCGGCCGCCGACGCAACCGCCGTCGAACTCGACAACCTCTGATAAGGACTCAGGCTTCATCACCGACCGCCCTACGCGTCGACGACGCCACCGAAACGTTCACCGTCCCGGAACGAATTGGGCCAAAGCGTTGTACACCCAGTTATGGGCTTGCCCCACGGTGATACGCGTTCCGAGGAATTGACCGGTCAGAGCCCAGTAACGATGAATTCGACGATCGGTGTCGGTTGCGTTGATCAGCAATTGCTTGCGGAAACGCGGAGAATCGCGTTCTCCGCGAGCTTTGGCGTGAGCGTTGACGAATCGGTCGAGTTCGCTGCCACTGTGCGGCCGCACACCTGCCGAGACCAGGGGCACCACATCCGCCATTACGTCGGCCATGTCGGCGTACAGTTGTCGCCCGTCGCGGATTCGATTCGGCTGACTTCGCCAGAATTGTTGTCGCACAGCACTGTTCATTTCAGGATCGGTAACCAGGGCGGACAGCTCGGCGTAGGCGACGACCTCGTCGACGGACGGGTCCATGGGCGGTTCCGGGACATTCCACACCACCCAGCCTTCGGTGTCGCACCGAGGTATCGGCGCGAGGACGCGGCGCCAGAATCGCACGAGGCCATCGTGTGCGATAGCACCGTCCTGCGCGGCAGCCAGCAGCGCGAGTCGCTCGGCCCGTTGCGGAGGGGCAGCTGTCTCGACTGCCCGCAATGACGCCCGCCGCCAAGCCAATGACCTGAATTCGATGTCCACCCGCGCACTTTCGGCGGCTACGACCTCGGCGATAGACCGATCTCCTTGCAACACATCGGTGATCGAGCTCAGCCCGAGGCCCAGCGCACGCAAACGCCGCACCAGCAGCAACCTTTCAGTGGCGCTGTCGGCGTCGAACATCCGATGCCCGCCTGCGGTGCGGCGGGATTCCAGAATGCCTTCGTCGCAATAGAACCGGATCGTGCGCACCGCGATCCCGGTGCTGCGCGCCAACTTTCCGATGCTTACCAGCGCGCTTGCCTGTGTGTCACCTGTCACAACTTGTTGAACCTCCACCCCGGTGGAGCTCCTAGCGTAATCGCATGGCGGATCGGACTCGTGCGACGAGTTCGCCGGGCAAGCAACGCACGCACGTCGAGTTAGGGAGATTCGTGGCAACTACGCAGGAAGAGATCGTCGCCGGCATCGCAGAGATCATCGAGGAGGTGACCGGCATCGAGGCCGCCGAGGTGACGATCGAGAAATCCTTCGTCGACGACCTGGATATCGATTCGTTGTCCCTCGTGGAGATCGCTGTACAACTCGAGGACAAGTACAGCGTGAAAATCCCCGACGAGGACCTGGCGAGCCTGAGAACCCTCGGTGATGCGGTTACCTATGTGCAGAAGATGGAGGCCGAAAGACCTCTACTCGCCGCGGAGATGGAGGCGAAACTCAAGGAGGGCCAGGACAGTTGAGCGTGACCTACCCACCGTATGGCGCGCGCTGACAGACCCGGACCTACTGGAGCAGTGGCTACTTCGGCCGACCGGATTCACCGCCTCGGTCGGAACCCGGTTTCGATTTACCACCCCGGCCTCATCGATCGATGAGATCTCCTGCGAAGTGCTGGCGGCCCGGCGGTGTGTGCAGTTGACCTACAGCTGGATGTACTCACGGGCTCCCGCTCGATGGATAGTCGACTGGACGATACGACCGCAGGGCAGTGGCACCAATAGTCGCGCGATGGTCGGCTACGTCGGTGATCCCGAGCGCCGTTCGTAGGCGCGGTGGGCACCGGGCGGCGGTGTTTCACAGCATGATGGTGGGATGGCTGAGCTGGTGAGTGTATGCGTGGATTGTTGATATTGGTCGTTGTGCTGGCGATTGGGCTGGTGGTGGGCGATCGGGTTGCTGTGGTGATGGCGCAGAACGAGATCGGGCGCAAGATTGCGGCGGACTATCAGCTGGCGCAGCGGCCGAGTGTGGATATTCGCGGGTTTCCGTTTTTGACCCAGGCGGTCGATGGGAAGTATCGCGATATCGATATTCGGGTCGGTGAGTGGAGCGAGCAGAAGGTCACTGTGCGCAACCTCGATGTGAAGTTGGCCGACGTGTCCGCGCCGCTGAGCGATCTGCTCAACAACCGCACATCGAACCTGGTCGCGGCTACGGCGACGGCGACGGCCGTGGTTCCCTACGACACCGTGCAGGGGTTCGCGCCGTCGGGTGTGGAGTCCATGTCGGCTGCGCCGGACGGGCTGCGGGTCACCGGGACATTCTCGATGGAGGGTATCCCGGTGCCGGGGACGGTCGTGGTCACTGTCGCGCCGGTCGAGGACGGTATCGAGGTCACGCCGGTTTCGGTCCAGTCCGCGGCCGGCGGACCGACGATTTCGGTGGCGATGCTGCGCCAGACGCTCACCTTCACGGTGCCGTTGCAGCGGCTGCCGCTCGGTGCCCGGCTGACGTCGATCCAGCCGGGACCCGATGGTCTTCATGTGACCGCGGTGGCCCACGACGTGCGGTTCTCCGATTTGAAGTGAACGTGGCCGACCTACGCTCGGCCCGACGGTCCGCGGGCGGCGGCGGCATAGCGGCGGGACAGGTGAGCGAAGGCGGCGGCCAGTTCGGGTGGGCCTACGACCTCGATGTCGGCGTCGAACCTGCCGATCGCCGCGGCCAGGCTGGGCCACGACCATGAGCCGAGGATGAGTCGGCAGCGGTCCGGGGCGACCTCCTCCACGACTCCGTCGTGCGTGAAACCGGCGACGATCGCGGCGGGGAGGTCGAGGATGACCTCGCCGCGGCAGGGCCAGTCGGCCGAGTTCTCGGAGCCGCGAAACCTGGCGGCTACGAAGGCGGTCACGTCACCGCCGGGCAGGTCACGCGGGGTGAAGCGGGGGCCGGTGGGGATGCGGGGCGTGATGCGGTCGGCGCGGAAGGTGCGCCAGTCCGCGCGATCGAGATCCCAGGCGACGAGGTACCAGCGCCCGCCCCAGGTGACGAGGTGGTGCGGCTCCACTCGGCGCGGTGGCGCGTCCCCAGCCGATGAGGCGTAGTCGAAACGCAGCACTTCGCCGGCGTGCACGGCGGCGCTGAGTGTCATCAGCACAGTGCTGTCTACCTGCGGATTCGACTGCTCGACGGCGGTGACCTGCACGATATCGATCCGCCGCCGCAACCGCGCGGGCATGACCTGTCGAACGGTATTCAGCGCACGCGCCGCACCCTCCTCGATGCCGGCGCCGGCGGTACTGGCGATCTGCAACGCGACGGCGATCGCCACCGCCTGCTCGTCATCGAACAGCAACGGCGGCAGTTCCGTTCCGGCCTCGAGCCGATACCCACCGTCCGGCCCTTTGACGGCCGCGATCGGATAACCCAGCTCACGCAGCCGATCGACGTCGCGGCGGACGGTCCGCGGACTGATATCCAACCGTTCGGCCAGCAGCGCACCCGGCCAGTCCCGCCGCGCCTGAAGCAGCGAGAGCAACGCCAGCAGTCGCGCGGAAGTTTTCGGCATAGCTCCATACTGCCTGGAGAAGCGGACATCACCTGTCCGCTACCCCGCCGACCGGGCAAACGACCGCGGGGCAGGCGACGAAGCGGTGCCGAGAAGTCTCGAGGTACCGCTGGGTCCACTCGCGCATCTTGTCGACCGCTCGCGAAAGGCTTGTCCCGGCTCGAAGCTGATCTTCCTCGCCGGTCAGGTCTCCTGGGACACCATCGGCGAAGGCGACCTGGCCGCTCAGTCCGAACAGTGCTACCTCCACATCCCCACCGCCTTGGCCGAAGTCGGCGCCACCTTCGACATCGAACCAGTTCGCGCAGCAGCACATTCAGAGCCACCAGCCGATATCGTTCGACCGGTGACTGACCACGAAGAGCTCCCCCTGCTCTTCCTCGATGTCGACGGGCCGCTACTCCCGTTCGGCGCAGGCACGCGGCCCGGACCACCCGGCCCGACCGAGCACTTAGCGCGCCTGCGCCCGACGGTCGGGCTTCGGTTGATGGCGCTGCCTTGCGCGCTGGTCTGGGCCACAACCTGGGAAGACGACGCGAATGCCGAGATCGCACCACGAATCGGACTACCGCAACTCCCGGTGGTCACTTGGCCCGATCCGTCCGACGAACAGCTGCGCGAGGATCAGTGGTTCGGATTGCATTGGAAGACCAGGACTTTGGTGGACTGGGCCGCCGGACGCCCGTTCGCCTGGGTCGACGACGAGATCACCGAATCCGATCGAGACTGGGTTGCCTCGACCTATGCGGGCCGAGCACTTCTCCACCCGGTGGAAGCCTCCCGTGGCCTCGAGGACGAGGACTTCGCCGTCCTGACGGAATGGTTCCGAAGCATCTGAACTGAGCGCAACCATCGAGAGAAATCGCTTGCCGCCCTGTTTATTTCGATCTCAACGTCGATAAGGGCGGGCTCCTGTCCGGGCGGACGCACGGCCGCCGACCGGCCGGGCGCGGTCGCTTCGGTCCGTGACCTTGTTACGGAGCGTGCCGATGCCGGAGATCTCGACTTCGACGGTGTCACCGGGGGCCATTGGCCCGACGCCGGCGGGGCTGCCGGTGAGTAGAACGTCGCCGGGTAGGAGGGTGATCCAGCGGGTGACGTAAGACAGTAGGTCTCCTACGCCGAAGACCATGTCGGAAGTGGGGGCGGATTGGACGATTTCGCCGGCTACCCGCGTGGTGATGTGCAGAGCCGAGGGGTCGGGGATTTCAGTTTCGATCCAAGGGCCCAAGGGACAGAAGGTATCCGCGCTTTTGGCGCGGGCCCATTGGCCGTCGGCTCGCCAATCGTCGGCGGTTACGTCATTGGCGCAGGTGTAGCCGAGGATGAAATCTGATGCACGGTCGGCGGATACGTTCTGGGCGGTGCGGCCGATGACAACGGCCAGTTCGCCTTCGTACTCCAGACGCTCGACCTCCGCAGGACGGAGAATCGAAGCATCCATGCCGGTAATAGCGTTGGGAGACTTGAGGAACAGCGAGGGCTGTTGCGGCCAGGGCCTGCCTTTCTCGATGATCTGCCCGGCGTAGTTACTGCCCGCGCAGACGATCGTGCGCGGCTCGCACGGCGCGAGAAGCGTTACCTCCGAAAGCCTTCCCACCACCGCTCCGAGCTCTACGTCGAGCAGGTCGTGCACGACGTCGCCGACCAACGCACCGCACCCGGTCCGTCCGTCGAGTGAATAGCGGACGATACGCATAACTCTCCTATTCGGGTCCGGCCAGCGCTTCGCGCACCAGCTCGACGGGATGCCACGCGGTACGGCCGGCGCCGTGGAAGATCTGCTGACGGCAGGACACACCGGTCGCGGCGACGATGGTGTCCTCCGGTTCCTCGGCGAGGGCCGGGAACAGCCGGTCACCGCCGACGGTCATCGACATGTCGTAGTGCTCGGATTCGAACCCGAACGAGCCGGCCATTCCACAGCATCCGGAGTCGATCTCCATGACCTCCACGCCCGGAATCCGACGCAGCAGCGCCATGGTCGCCGCCGTGCCGACCTCGGCCTTTTGATGGCAATGACCATGGAACATGATGCGCCGGCCCGCGAGCGGGGAATCCGCGCGCAGCGTCAACCGTCCCGCGTCGATCGCTTCGACCAGCAGCTCCTCCACCTGCCTGACCCGCTCCGCGACCGCGCGCACCGGAGCCGAATCCGGCAGCAGCGCAACATGTTCGTCGCGCAACATGAACAGGCACGACGGTTCACAGCCGACGATCGGTGAGCCGGGTTCGGTGCCTTCGGACAGCGAACGGACCAGTGTCGAAGCTTTCTTCTTCGCGTCATCGAGCAGCCCCTTGGACATACTCGACCGACCACAGCACCCGCCACTCGCCAGCTCGACCCGCCACCCGGAGCGTTCCAGCAATTCGATTGCCGCAGCGCCGATGTGCGGCTCGGTGAAGGTGGTGAACGAGTCGGCGAGCCAGTTGACCGTGCCCAGCGGCGCCTGGACCGCCACGACATCTCTACGACGGAACCACCGAAGCAGATTGACTCGTTGAAACACCGGAAGCGGACGGGCAGCAGTGATGCCGAGCGTGCGGTCCATCATCCGACGCGCGAATCCGTTGCGCCCCGGCAGATTCGACAACGGCGCAGTCGCCGACCCGATTCGATTCAGCAGCCGAATCGATCCGAACGCCCTTGAACGCAAAGGTGTTCCGTGTATCTCATGATGATGCGAAAGCGTCTCGGCCTTGAGCGACGCCATATCCACACTCATCGGGCACTCGCTCTTACACGCCTTGCACATCAAGCACAGATCGAGAATCTCGTGCAACCGCTCACCACCGAGCGCGGCATGCGGATCCGGTTCGGACAACGCCTTCACCAGCGCGTTGGCCCGTCCGCGCGTGGCATGTTCCTCGTTCTTGGTGGCGATGTACGACGGGCACATCACCCCCGAAGTCGACTTGCGGCACAACCCGATGTTCATGCACCGGTCCGCCGCACCCCGCATCCCGCCGACCACCTCGAACTTCAACGCGGTCGTCAAGGGTGGCGCGGGCGGCAACGAATCACGGTCGCGCAGATTGTCGGTCATCGGTGGCGCGTCGACGATCTTGCCCGGGTTCATGATGTTGTCGGGATCGAAGAGCCGCTTGACCTTTCGCATCGCCTCGTACAGCTCATCACCGAAGATCTCCCGGTTGAACTCGCTGCGCGCGAGACCATCACCGTGTTCGCTGGAGTTCACCCCGCCGTACTCGGCGACGAGATCCTTGACCGCCTCGGCGACCGTACGCATCTTGATCACCTCGCTCGGCTCGGTCAGATCCACGAACGGGCGGATGTGCAGGCAGCCGACCGAGCAGTGCCCGTAGAACCCCGCCTCCAGTTCGTGTTCGTCGAGAATCTCCTTGAACCGCTTGGTGTATTCGGCCAGATGCGCCGGATCGACCGCGGTGTCCTCCACGAACGCGAGCGGCCGCCGGGTGCCCTCCCCCGCCGCCATCAGCAGGCCGAGGCTGGACTTGCGGACCTTGAGCAGCGCGGTCTGATCGGCGGAGGTGATGGCCCGCAGCGTGTGATAGCCGTGCCCGTTCTGCCGCCACAGCAGCTCGAGCCGGTCCAGGTCGGCGATCAGCCGCGCCTCGTCGTCCCCGCTGAACGAAACGAAAAGCAGCGCACCGGGATCGCCGACGAGGATGTTGCCGAGCTCGGCGTACTCGATCTTCTGCCGGGACAACTCCAGGATCGTCCGGTCCATCAACTCGACCTGATGCGGTTCGCAACTGAGCGCGTCCGCGGTCGCCGCGATGGCGCTCACGGTATCGGTGAAGTGCCCCACCGCGTATACCGTGCGGGCCGGCTTGGGCACGAGGTCGACCAGCGCGTGTGTGGCGACCACCAGCGTGCCCTCCGCGCCGACCACGAACTTCGCCAGATCGAACGGCTTGTCCGCGCCGAAACCCATCAGCCGGTCCAGCCGGTAGCCGCAGGCGCGCCGCCAGAACGTCGGCATCCCCGCCCTGATTGCCGCTTCCTCCGCGATGACCAACTCCGGAAGCGCTTGGTAGATGCGCCCTTCCAGCGTCTGTGCCGTCGCCCGCCGCTTTCGTTCGATCTCGTCGACGGGTTCGAGCCGGGCACGCGAACCGTCGGAGAGCACCACATCCAGCGCCCGCACGTGATCGATCGTCATGCCGTAGGTCCTGGAACCGCTTCCCGCGGAGTTGTTTCCGATCATCCCGCCGATGGTGGCCCGGTTGCTGGTCGAGGTGTCCGGCCCGAACATCAACCCGTGTGCGGCCGCGGCCTGATTGAGTTGGTCCTGCACCACGCCGACCTCCACCAGTGCGGTGCGGGCCTCGGGATCGATCTCCACGATTCGGTTCATGTACCGCGAAAGGTCCAGCACCAGGCCCGGACCAACGGTCTGTCCGGCCAGGCTTGTCCCGGCTCCGCGCGCCACGATCGGCACGCCGAGTTCACCGGCGGCCCGCACCGCGGCGGCGACATCGTCGGCATGCCGCGGAAACGCAACGCCCAGTGGAGTTATCGAGTACATGCTCGCGTCGCGGGCGAAGATATGCCGGCTGTAATCGTCGAAGGCGACCTCACCGTCCATCGTGGCGCGGAGCGCGTCTTCCAGACGTGCGGCGACGGTCGATAGATCGGGGTCGGTCGTGGATAGGTTCATGAGAGTCCTTCTGATCCTTGGCAATTCCGACAGCCTGGGCGGCCGATCCGACCAGCGAATCGGCCGCCACAGCGGTTAGACGAGCGGAGCGGGATCCGTGGCCGGGTTTGCTTCCGCCTGCACCGATTTCGAGATGACAATCGGTTTCCCCTCTGGCAGAGCAGGTTTCGGCGGTACCGCCTCCTGACTCGTGGCCTCGCGCAACTTCTTTCGCAAGGTCAGTACGAGCAACCCGGCGACACCGAAGATCCCGCCGAAGAACGCCTGCGTGAGCGCGTACCCGCCACCGCTGAGGTCACTGAGCCAGCCACCGATGTACGGCCCGAAGAAGCTGCCCAGATTGCCGACCCCGTTGATGAGCCCCAACCCCGCGCCGGCCGCGGCGACCGGAACCAGCTTGGTGACCGTCGCCCAGAACGGCCCATACCAGGCGATCGACGCCGCCGTGCCCAGGATCATCGCCCCGAGCACCACCCACTTCTGTTCCGGCGAAACAAGACTCGCGCCGCCGAGAATGATCGCCGCGGACCCGAGCACCAGCGCCATATGCGCGATATGCCCACCACGGCGGTCCACCGACCGTCCGACGAGAATGATCGCGATACCCGCCGCGATCTGCGGCAGCATGGCGACGAGCCCCACCTTCAAATCGGTATGGAAGGCCTTCTTGAGCACGCTGGGCAGCCACAGCGTGAGCCCGAGCAAGCCCATCTGCGTACAGGTGTAGATCAGCGCGAAATGCCAGACGATCTTGCTCTTGAACGCGGCTTTGAACGTTCCGTGATGCTCGAGCGGCTCACCTTCCTCGAGCCGGGAACGCTCGATGTAGTCCCGCTCGGCCGCCGACAGCCAACCCGCCTTGGCCGGCGTATCGCGAACTACCGCCAGCCAGGCGATGAGCCCGACGACCAGCGGCGCACCGCCCTGAATGATGAACATCCAGCGCCAGTCGAAATAGGTCAGGATGATGCCGGAGAACGGCGCCGCGACGATGGCCGCGATCGGCGTGTACAGCTTGAAGATCGCGTAGGCCCGGCCGCGTTCGGCGAACGGGAACCAGGAGCGGATGGTCGCCATCAGCGCCGGCTGCACACCGCCCTCGGCGACCCCGAGCAGGAAACGCGCGATCAACAACTGACCGACGGAATTGGTGAGGCCTTGCGCCATCGCGGCCACGCTCCACAGCACCATCAGGATCGCGATCCACTGTCTGGCACTCCATCTTTCGGCCATATACCCGCCGGGAATCTGCAACAGCAGATAACCCCAGAAGAAAATGCCGCTCGCCAGACCCTGCTGAGCTTTGGTGAGTCCCATGTCGGTCTCGAGGTGCGGCAGCGCGAAACTGATGTTGGTTCGGTCGATATAACAGATGACGTAGATGAAGACGACGACCGGCAGAATATAGGTCCACCGCTTCATTTCGGACAGGCGTCGGGCTGGGGAAGTTCGCTCGGACAACGACCTACCTCCTCGTAGGTGGCCGACGAAAAGCGTCGGCGTATTGCGGATCCCGGCTCGTGGCGGAGCATCGGGAGAGTCACTCGGGGCGGAGCATCGAGGGGTCGAGATCAGGAGGCCGGTATCGCGGTGAGGCGCCGATCTGGCGGATCTGTCTTTGCGGCCCAACGCCGTTGCACGGCGGGGGCTTACGACTTGCCCAGCGGGGAGCGAGAGAATTCAGTTGGAATGGGCTGTATCCGGCTGCACCGGAGGGTATTTCACTCGGCGCGTAACACCGACAGTGCGGCTTGCAAGCCGTTGGGGTCGACGTTCACGCCGGCCAGTTCGAGACCCATCTGCACGCCGGAGAGGGTGCCGGCGAGGGTCAGGTCGTTCAGGTCGCCGAGATGTCCGATCCGGAACACCCGCCCGGACAGCTTGCCGAGACCGGTGCCGAGCGACATGTCGAAGCGGTCCAAGATGATTCGGCGCACCTTGTCCGCGTCGTGCTCCGCGCCGAGCAGCACGGCGGTCAGCGAGCTGGAGTACTCCCGCTCGTTGACGCACAGCACCTCGAGGCCCCAGCCGCGGACGGCCGCCCTGGTGGCGGCGGCGTGCCGGCTGTGCCGGGCGAAGACGTTGCGCAATCCCTCTTCTTCGAGGAGCTGCAACGCTTCGCGGAGGCCGTAGAGGAGGTTGGTGGCGGGGGTGTACGGGTAGAAACCGTGCTCGTTCGCGTCGAGGATCGGCGTCCAGTCCCAGTAGGACTTGGCCAGCCGCGCCGTCGGTGCGAGCGCGAGCGCCTTGTCGCTGATTGCGTTGAAGCCCAAGCCCGGTGGGAGCATGAGACCCTTCTGCGAGCAGCCGACGGTGACGTCGACGCCCCAGTCGTCGTGCCGGTAGTCGATCGAACCCAGCGACGAGATCGTGTCGACCAGCAGCAGCGCGGGATGATCGGCCTCGTCGATGGCGGCCCGGATCTCCGGGATGCGGCTGGTGACGCCGGTCGAGGTCTCGTTGTGCACGACCATGACCGCCGCGATGCCGTGGCCCTTGTCGGCGGCGAGCCGCTCGGCGACGACCGCGGCGTCGACGCCCCGGCGCCAATCCCCGGGCACGAAATCGACGACCAGACCGAGGCGTTGCGCCATGTCGCGCCACAAGCTGGCGAAGTGACCGGTTTCGAAGGCGAGCACGCGATCGCCGGGCGAGAGCGTGTTGACCAGCGCCGCCTCCCACGCGCCGGTGCCGGACGAGGGGTAGATGACGACCGGGCCGCCGGTGCCGAACACCGGTTTCACCCGCTCGCGCAGGTCCAAGGCGAGTTCGGCGAAGTCGGGTCCGCGGTGGTCGATGGTCGGTTGCGCGATGGCACGCAGCACCCGGTCCGGGACGTTGGTCGGGCCGGGGATTTGCAGGAAATGCCGTCCACTGTGAGCGGTCATTACATCGGTTCCATTCCGTGCCGTGATATGGCACACTGTGCCGTGAAAAGGTGCAGCAAGGGTAGGGATGTGTGATGAAGGAGTCAATACCTTGCGAAACGTTCTGAATACGCTCCGCGTGCTGGAGGAGGTCGCGGCGCGACAGCCGATCGGCGTCGGTGAGCTGGCGCGGGTGCTGGAGATGCCGAAGAGTTCGGTGCAGCGCGCGTTGCTGACGCTGGATGAGGCCGGATGGATTCGGCCTGCGTCCGGCGAGGTGACGCGATGGGCGCTGACCACGAAGGCGCTGGCGGTCGGCAGTCGCGCCGGCGGGGATCTCGGGCTGCGCGGAGTCGCCCTGCCGATCATGGAGAACCTGCGGCGGCAGACCGAAGAAACCATCCACCTGACCGTGCCCGAAGACAGCAAAATGGTGCTGATCGAGCGCTTGGAGACCGACAAACCGGTGCGCACCAACATGGCGCTCGGCCACTCGCTCCCCATGCATGCCTCCGCCAACGGGAAAGCGGTTCTCGCGCACAGCAATCCGGAGTTCGTCCGCCAACTCCTCGTCGCCGAATTACCGCGCTACACCGACACGACCGTCACCGACCCGGACGACTTACGTGCCGAACTGGCCGTGATCCGGGAAACGGGCTACGCGGTCAACCGCGGCGAATGGCGCTCCGACGTTGGAGCAGTCGCCGCAGTAGTACTGGGCGAAAACGGCACCCCAGTCGCCAGCCTCAGCGTAAACGTCCCCTTCAGCCGCCTAACCGAAGAAACCGAACCCATATTCGGCGCAGCAGTAAACGCAGCCGCAACCACCCTCACCGCCCGCCTCGGCTAACCAGCCTCGAACCCTTACCCACCACACCCGCACGCCTTCTGACACACGCACGCGTGTCAGGGCGGCGATTCGCTGTGCGGGACATCAGAACTGGTGCGGCTGTTGCTGGGGGCATCAGCCGGCGGGCGGGGTGATCGGCCAAGTTGTGGTCGACGGCGTGCACGCCAATGATTCGTTCCAGCGGTGACTCCACGATCGCTTCTCACCGAACGGGACCACACTGCGGTCGCTAGCGCGTGGATGCTCCGCCAGGTCCCGTTCCAGACACCTCCGTGTGTCGAGCGGGACAGAACCGGAGACGTATCAGCGCCCGAGAGGCGGACGGGGTTGGCGCTCAGTGAGTTGCGTGGTTCAGCGCTGGGTGTGGGGCGGTAGTTGTTTGGGTTAGGTGGTGCTTGGCGATGTGGGTGCCTAGGTGTTTCAGTAGTTCCTCACCCTCGGTGAAACAGCGGTTGATGTCAGGCTCGATTGCTAGTAGTGAATAGGCGGCTTTGAAGCCGGCGGACTGTAATCGGGTTTCGGGCAGTGTGTTTCGGCCACAGACTGCTATCACTGGGATGCCTGCTGTCAGGGCGGCGGTGGCCACGCCGGCGGGGGTTTTGCCGTGCAGGGTTTGTTCGTCGAGGGTGCCTTCGCCGGTTATGACCAGGTCTGTGTCAGTGAGGTGGTTGGCGAAGTCGGCTAAGTTCAGGATCAATTCGATGCCGGGGGCCAATGTGGCGTCGAGTATTGCTACGGCGGCGAAGCCGACTCCTCCGGCGGCGCCGGCTCCGGGGGTCTCTCGGTGGTCGGTGCCGGTGGTTGCGGTGACGACGTCGGCCCAATGGGCTAAAGCACCGTCGAGTGCGGCTATCTGGGTGTCATCCGCGCCCTTCTGAGGGCCATAAACGGTTGCCGCACCGCGTGGTCCGGTGAGGGGGTTATCTACGTCGCAGGCGATGGTGATCTCGACGTCGGCCATTCGGTTGCGTAGGGCCGTCAGGTCGATTGTCGCTATTTCTGCCAAAGCCGCACCGCCGTCGCCGATTTCGCTGCCGTCGGCGTCGAGTAGGCGGGCGCCGAGGGCGCGCGCCAGTCCTGCGCCGCCGTCGGTACCTGCGCTGCCGCCGATGCCGAGCACCACTCGGCGGCAGCCCGCGTCGATGGCTGCGGCGATGACCTCGCCGGTTCCACGGCTGGTTGCCGACATCGGGGCGAATGTGCCGCCGGGTAGGCGGAGCAGGCCGGATACGTCCGCCAGTTCTACGACGGCGAGGTTGTCGCGACGTGCGTAGGTGGTGTCGACCGGTTCTCCGGTCGGGCCAGTGGCGGTCACCGGAATCGCCTCGAAACCGGCTGCCAGGGCGGCGGCGACGGTGCCGTCGCCGCCGTCCGCGACAGGTACGACGGTCACCGACGCATGCGGCAGGACCTGTCGGATACCTGCCGCGACGGCCGCGCCGACCTGGGCGGCGGTCATCGAACCCTTGAACTTGTCGGGTGCGATGAGGACTCTGGTCATTGCGTCCTCAGTCCAGCAGTGCGGTCGCGGTGGGGGCGTCCGCGGCGGTTTGGGCCAGTTCCTCGAATTCGACGATGTTGTCGATTTCCAAGCCCATGGACACGTTCGTGACGCGCTCGAGGATGCATTCCACAACCACCGGGACTCGATGTTCGGCGAGCAGCTTCTTCGCATCCTCCAATGCGGGGCCGATGCCGTCCGGCTCGAAGACTCGAATTGCCTTGCAGCCCAAGCCCTCGACGACCTTGACGTGGTCGACGCCGTAGCCGCCGACCTCGGGGCTGTTGATGTTGTCGAAGTCGAGCTGCACATAATAGTCCATGCTGAACGCTCGTTGGGCCTGACGGATCAGCCCGAGATACGAGTTGTTCACCAGCACATGGATATACGGGATACCGAACTGGGCGCCGACGGCCAATTCCTCGATGAGGAACTGGAAGTCGTAGTCGCCGGACAGCGCGACCACGGTGGAGTCCGGGTCAGCCGTGGCGACGCCGAGCGCCGCGGGCAAGGTCCAGCCCAGCGGACCGGCCTGCCCTGCGTTGATCCAGTGCCGCGGACGGTAGACGTGCAGCATCTGCGCGGCTTGGATCTGCGACAGGCCGATGGTGCTGACGTAGCGAGTGTCCGGACCGAAGGCCCGGTTCATCTCCTCGTAGACCCGCTGCGGTTTGATCGGCACATTGTCGAAGTGAGTCTTGCGCTGACTCAACTGCTTTCGTGCACGCACCTGCCCGGCCCAATCGCTACGGTCGGACAGTTTCCCAGCCGCCGCCAGCTCGCGCGCGGCCTCGATGAACACCCTCAGCGCGGCACCGGCATCGGAGGTGATGCCGAAATCCGGAGCGAAGACCCGCCCGATCTGCGTCGGCTCGATGTCGACATGCACGAAAGTCCGGTCCTTGGTATAAGTCTCGACCCCACCCGTGTGTCGGTTGGCCCATCGATTACCGATGCCGAGAACGAAATCGGACTCCAGCATCGTCGCGTTGCCGTAGGGGTGCGAGGTTTGCAGCCCGACCATGCCCGCATACAGCGGGTGATCGTCGGGGATCGTGCCCCACCCCATCAGCGTCGGCACCACCGGAACGCCGGTCAGCTCAGCGAATTCGACCAACAAGCCCGCAGCGTCAGCGTTGACGATGCCACCGCCCGCCACGATGAGCGGACGCTCGGCCGCGTTCAACATGGCAATAGCCTTCTCCGCCTGCGCCCGAGTCGCAGCGGGCCGATGCACCTGCAACGGCTCGTAAGTGTCGATGTCGAACTCGATTTCGGCGAGCTGCACATCGATCGGCAGATCGATCAGCACCGGCCCCGGCCGGCCCTCACGCATCAGCTGAAACGCCTTCTGAAAGGTGCCCGGCACCTGCGCGGGCTCCAGAACAGTCACCGCCCACTTGGCCACCGGCCCAGCGATAGACGCGATATCGACAGCCTGGAAGTCTTCCTTGTGCAGCTTGGCCACCGGCGCCTGCCCGGTGATGCACAGGATCGGAATGGAATCCGCACTCGCCGAATACAACCCGGTGATCATGTCGGTGCCGGCCGGGCCCGAAGTACCGATGCACACACCGATGTTGCCGGCGGCAGCACGCGTATAACCCTCCGCCATGTGCGAAGCGGCCTCGACGTGCCGGGCCAGCACATGCTTGATCCCGCCATGCGCCCGCATCGCGCTGTAGAACGGATTGATCGCCGCCCCAGGCAGTCCGAACGCCTGTGTCGCGCCTTCCTTTTCGAGAATCAACACCGCGGCGTCCGCGGTACGCATCCGTGCCATCGTCAGTTCTCCTTGTCCGCACGCCCGCTCAGGCGCTCCACCCCGCGCAGCAGGGCACTGTGGTCGAGTCCGCCGTCACCGATCGCCCTGGCGGAGGCCATCAACTGCTCGACCAGCGAACCGATCGGCACCACCACCCCGGCCTCGCGCGCGGCGGCGGTCACGATGCCCATGTCCTTGTGGTGCAGGTCGATTCGGAATCCGGGCTTGAACGAGCGGGACAGCATGTTGCCCTGCTTCTGGTCCAGCACCTTCGAACCGGCCAGGCCGCCGCCGAGCACGCGCAGGGCCGCCTCGGTGTCGACGCCATACGCCTCGAGGAAGATCACGGCCTCGGCGAGCGCCTGCATGTTGGCGGCGACGATCAGCTGGTTGGCCGCCTTGACCGTCTGCCCCGAGCCGCTGGGGCCGACGTGCACAACGGTTTTGCCGACCGCGTCGAAGATCGGTTGCGCCGCTTCGAAGTCCGCGGCGTCACCACCGACCATGATGGACAACGCGGCGTCGACCGCGCCCTTCTCCCCGCCGGACACCGGTGCGTCGAGCATCCGGAAGCCCCGCGCGACAGCCTGTTTCGCGAGCTCGACGGTGACATCGAGCCGGATACTGGAGAAGTCGATGATCAGCGCGCCGGGTTCGGCGCTGTCGAACACGCCCTTCTCGCCGGCCAGCACGGCCTTGACGTCGGGCGAATCGGGCACCATCACGCAGATCACCTCGGCGCGATGCACCGCGTCGGCGATCGAGGTGGCGGCGCGGCCGCCCGCGTCGACGAGCGGTGCGGCTTTGGCGACGGTGCGGTTGTAGGCGGTGACGGTGTGGCCCGCCTTGGCCAGGTGGACGGCCATCGGGCTGCCCATTATGCCCAGGCCGATGAAAGCGATAGTGGTCATCTGTGATCCCTGAAGTCGTTCGTCGACAATGGTTTACGCGGTCGTGCGGCGCTCGCGCGGCAGCCAGTCGAAGCTGTCGGCCGAGGCCACGGACGGTTTGTATTCGAGTCCGACCCAGCCGCGGTATCCGCGGGTCTCGAGTTCGGTGAGCTGACGCTGCAACGGGAGTTCGCCGGTACCGGGCTGATTCCGGCCGGGGCTGTCGGCGATCTGCACGTGTGCGATGCGGGCGGTGTGCTCGGCGATGACCTTGTCCACGTCGTCACCGTTGACCGCGAGGTGGTACAGATCCGCGAGCAATCCCAGATTCGTTGCGCCCGTAGATGTTTGCACGCGATCGAGGACAGCGAGCGCGTCGGCGGCGGTCCGCAGCGGATAGCGATCCGCGCCGCTCACCGGCTCGACCAGCACGACGCCGTCGATGCGGGCGGCGGCTTCGGCTGCGCGCGCGAGGTTTTCGGTCGCCACCTCGTCCTGCTCGACGGCGGTGTTCTCCGCGGTCCGATTCCCGTAGAGCGCGTTGAACGCCCGGCAGCCGAGACGCTCGCCGATACCGATGGTGACGTCGATGTTGTCCCGGAACTCCGCGGAGCGGGCGGGCCAGGACAGCAGCCCACGGTCGCCGCCCGGCATGTCACCGGCGGCAAAGTTCAAGCCCACCAACGACACTCCCGCGTCCTCGACGGCGGCGACGAAGGCATCGACCTCCTTGTCGCCGGGCACCGCGCGGTCGAACGGCCACCAGAACTCCACCGCGTCGAATCCGGCCTGCCGTACCGCCGCCGGACGTTCGAGCAGGGGCAGCTCGGTGAACAGGATCGAGCAGTTGACCTCGTATCGGAGTGAATGACTCATGGATCCCTCCAGATTTAATTCCACAATGCGGAAAAACTATTCTGATATACGGAATAGCTTAAGAGCAGGCTCTGACCTGGTCAAGGAAAGTGCCGGTCGATCACCGCCGGTAGGCTTCCACCATCCGGAAACATGGAGGCAGGCAGTGACCGCAGCGAACGAAACCAAGGGACGCACCGGCGGCGTCCAGTCGATCGAGCGTGCGTTCGGCCTGCTCGAGACCATGGCCGACGAGGGCGGCATGATGGGACTCTCGCAGCTCGCCACCGCCTCCGGCCTGCCGCTGCCCACCATCCACCGCTTGGTCCGCACGCTCGTCGACCTCGGCTACCTGCGGCAGGAACCGTCGCGCCAATACGTCCTCGGCCCGAAGCTGATCAAGCTCGGCGAGAGCTCCGCGCACATGCTGGGCCTGCGCGCCCGCCCGCACCTGGCACGACTCGTCGACGAACTCGGCGAGTCCGCCAACATGGCCATGCTCGACGGCGACCAGATCGTCTACGTCGCCCAGGTCCCGTCCCGCCATTCGATGCGCATGTTCACCGAAGTCGGCCGCCGGGTCCTCCCCCACTGCACCGCGGTAGGCAAAGCCCTGCTCGCCGGCATGCCCGCCGAACGAACCCGAGACCTGTTGCAGCGCAACGGGATGCCCCGCTACACCGAGCACACCATCACCGACCCCGAAGAATTCACCCGCCAACTGGAAACCGCGGCCCGCAACGGCTACGCCATCGACGACGGCGAACAAGAACTAGGCGTCCGCTGCGTAGCCGTCGCCGTCCCCCAAGCGCCCGCTCACCTGGCCATTTCCATCTCCGGCCCGGTAGGCCGCATGTCCGAACAGCTGGTAGACCGGGCCGTCCCGCTCCTCACCGAGGTGAGCCGAGCCCTCTCCACCGATCTCCGCTGAAATCAACCGACCGTCAGGCGGTCTCGCCGGTCATGAGGACGTAGGAGAAGCGGCGGATTCGAGGGAGCCAGGCTTGGAGGGCGGTGAGGTCTTGCAGGTCGACGGTTTCCGAGAGTTTGCTCAGACCTCGGTGGAGTCGATTCCAGTGCGGGAGATGGGGATTCGGGAACGGTCCGACTACCCGGTTGGACCAGGTCGAGTCCGTGCGGCGAGGTTCGAGATCGTGCACGAACTGGGTCCAGGAGGTGTCGGGTGAGCGGTGGGCGATTCCGCCTTCGACGCCGTTGACGGGGTCCGGTGCGGTATCGAGGACGCCGCCGAGCAGGCGGGCGTGCGCGGTGAGCAGGCCGAGCAGCAGGACGACGGCCTGGTATTCGCCGGGGTGGCCGTCGGTGCCGAGGAATCGGGAGGCCTCGGAGAGGTCGCGGGTGGCGCGCACCATGCGGTAGAGGTTGAAGAGGCGTTTGGCTTCGCGTGGGGTTTCGATCAGGAGATCCAGTGAAGTCAGCAGGGCCAGTTCGGGTTCGGTGAGCGGCCTCGGTGGGGCTGGGGTGGCTCGCGGCTGGGTGTCGACCTCGGATCCGGGCTCGATGATGGTGAAACCGCCCTCGTTGTACACGCGGTTCGTGGAATTGGGCAGGAGTTGCCTGCGGGTATTCGCCTGGGCCACTACTTGTTCGGGCGGGGGCGGAATATCGCCGGGATCCTGATCGATCGATCGGAGCAGTCGGCCGAGACTTCCTTCCGACATGGCGGGCAGGGCGAGCGGGATATTGAGGATCTTCTCCAGGTAATCCTCGGGCGTATGCCAGTCATCGGCCATTCCGTCATGCAACAGGTCCGCGTACTGACTGCGCAGCGAACGCAGCAACCACCTCGGGTCGACGCCGACGACGACTACGAACAACTTGAACGCCAGTAGGAGATGGACTGCCTGCAAAACGGCGACAACCTGGTCCGGACGGCAGCGGTCGAGATCATCTATGTACAAAACGATTCGGTCCGCAGGGCATTGGGTACCAGCCCATTCCTCCGGATTCTTGCGCCATTCCTCCATCAACTGAACGAGTTGCGCGAGGTCCTTACGGATTGTCGAAACCAGGCCCAGATTTCCGGAGTAAGAGTTCCCTTGCGCGCGATCGGCGAGGAACGAGTACAACCGTCTGCCGGGCGCTAGCTGTGCCAGCTGCCGGCCGAGCTCGCCGACGTGCGCGACCACGTCGTCGAGTTGGGCCTGGGCGACCCGCTGTTCGGCCTCGGCCGTGCGCAGTTCGGCGAGCTTGTCGGCCAGTTCCTCGACGGCCGAGCCCCGGGTCGCCTGGCTCAACTGGGACTGCACGTCCTCGGTGACCTCGCGCAGATTCCGCAGTCCCGCACGGGTGCGGGCAAGTAGCCCGATCCCCATGCTGCTGAAGACCGCCACCGTGGCGGCGACCGGAGCCACCCACTCGCGGACCACCGGCGCCACCATCGCCACCACCACGCCGGACAACAGCAGCACGACCGCGACCGCCAACGACAAGCGGCCCCAGCGGTCATACGCCCCGCGCCGCAGCTGAGCCGCCTCGGTCAAGGTGCCGTGCAATTGGGCGGTGAACAGCTGCGTCTGTTCCACCTGATCGTCGACGCCCAGCTGACTCCACAGCTGACCGACCCGGCTGCCGAACACCGGCGATGCCCGCAGCGCCGTCATGAGATCGGCTGCCGTGGTTCGTCGTTTGGCGATCGCCCGGTCCACGTCGGCCTGTAGGCGAGCCGCGGTCACCCCGGCCTGCTCCGTCACGAATTCCAGCTGATCTCGCTGGTCGAGCCGCTCGGCCAGTTCGGAGCGGATCTGCTTCGCGTGCTCCTTCGGGTCGAAGGCCGGTCCGGCGAGCTGCCGGAAGATCTCGTCGCCGAGACTCGCCCACAGGTTGGTATCCGCGTAATGCCATGCGTTGAAACCGATTTGCGCGACTTGTTCGCAATATCGAGTGCCGTCCGATCCGGCGAGTATGGTCACTCTGTCGCGCAGCATCGCCATGAAAGTGCTCTTGCCCGAGCCCCATTCGCCGAAGACGCCGATGGACAGCGGCAAAGGTGTTGTCTTGTCGGCGATTACGGTCGCCAGCATGCTGACGTAGGGAGCGAAGCCCAGTTGGTCGCTGGAGAGTGGGAGTCCCTCGTTGGGGTCGACCAGATCGCGGGCGGTTCCGCCGGCCAGCTCCGATCCGCCCTGTTGCAGATAGCGGGTGAACTCCCGGTTGATCAGTTCCTCGTCTTCGGTTGTCCGACACACGAAGACGAGGAAATCCGGGTGCTCGCTCGGCAGCGCCTGCACCGCATCCAGGACGGCGGGCACGAGCACGGCCGCGATGCCGTCCGCGGGTTGGGCCATCGCACCGGTGCCCAGCAACGGGAACCCGAGCGCCCTCGACCCATGCGCCGCGGCGGCGGCGGCGGCGCTCTTGGCAACGAGACGCAAGGAGTCCTCGGTGATTTCGCCGAGGTCACCGACCTGATCCCGCGGAGTGGCCAGGATCGCCCGCTGCAGATGCGTGACAGCACTCGACGAATTCCCCGACAACTCCAGTACGGCCGGAGCATCGGCGCGGATCTCGTCGAATCGAATGGAATCCCAAGCCGCGTCCGGGAATCGGCCTTCCAGTGCCCGCCCCAAGTTTCCGAGACTGCTGCCCAAAGACACCACGATCGTGTCGATCTCCAGGTCCCACGGCCGACTCGTCCGCGCGACCGAACACAGCACATCCCCGATCAGACCGAGCGCGATTCCGGACGGGACCTCTTCAGGCACGTGCAACCCCCTGCCGACCTGCGTTCACTAGGCCGAAAGGGATTGTAGTGCAGTAGACATCGGCAAAGCGGGGAGTTGCGGACTAACCCACGTCCCGCCGCAACCAGGTCACCTCGGCCCCCGATTCGGTCCCGTACCGATAGATCTCCAGATCTTCGTCCCACGGCGTCCCGAGCGCCCGATCGATCTCGGCGGCCAGGTCATAGGTGTTGTACTTCCCGAGTTCCCCCGCGGCCTGCAACATTGCCCGCAACCGCATCTCACCGAGGGTGACATCACCGTTGGCACTCGTGGAACCGTGCCAGAGCCCGAGTCCGGGCACGAAACAATAACGTTCGCCGTCGACTCCCTCGCTGGGATCCTCGGTCACCTCGAACCGCAGCACCGGCCAGGAGCGCAGGGATTGGGCAATCCGCGCGGCGGTGCCGACCGGGCCCAGCCATTCACTGGTTGCGCGCAGTTGGCCGTCGGCGGGTTGGGCGGTCCAGCGCAGCTTGGCGGTCGAGCCGAGTGCGGAGGCGAGCGCCCATTCGACGTGCGGGCACACCGCAGCGGGCGACGAGTGGATGTACACCACACCCGCCGTCACGTCCGCGAACTGACTCGATGCGCGCACTACTAACACCTCCAGCGTCGACGGGGGACGTCTTCCCCAACGAGCCCGTCTGCTGGTGTTGCCTGAGTGTACTGGAGTGCCCGATGTTACGTGTGTTACTTCACCGCCGTGTTGCGTGGGATTGTCGCCTCCGCAATAACGGCATCACTGAGGGGCGGCCAGGCCGCTCTCGCCCAGTCGCCGAAATTCTGGTCGGTCAATACGAGACACGCCAACGACGACGCGGGGTCAACCCACAAAAACGTGCCGGATTGCCCGAAATGACCATACGTTTCCCCCGAATTGGCGCTACCCGTCCAATGCGGAGTCTTCCCGTCCCGAATCTCGAAACCCAGACCCCAGTCATTGGGGCGCTGCGACCCGTAACCGGGCAGCACCCCATTGAGCCCGGGAAATTGGATGGAGGTCGCCTCGGCGTGGGTCTGCGCGGAGATCAACCGCGGGTCCAGCAATTCCGCCGCGAAACGCGTCAGATCGGCGGCGGTGGATCGCCCGGCGTGACCCGCGGGCCCGGCCAGAATCGAACCTTTCATGCCGAGTGGCTCGAACACCGCGTCGTGCAGATATTCGTCGAACGCGATCCCGGTCTGTTCGGTGACAAAACTCGCGAGCACCTCGAATCCGGCGCTGGAGTAGATGCGGCGGGTGCCGGGCGCGGCCTGGATCTCGGTGGTGTCGAAGGCGAGTCCGGAGGTGTGCGCGAGCAGGTGCCGCACGGTCGAGCCGGGCGGGCCGGCGGGCTGATCGAGTTCGACCGCCCCCTCCTCCACCGCGACGAGCACCGCATAGGCCACCAGCGGCTTGGTCACCGACGCCAGCGGGAACACCCGGTCGAGGTCGCCCTCGGTCACCGTCTCCCCGTCCCGGACGACGACCGCCGCCGCGGCGTGCCGAACCGGCCATTCCTTGATCTGCTCGAGTGCGCCCACTCAGCGAGCGTACGAGAAGAACGCCGTTACCATCGAAACACCATGAGTGAACAGCTAACGATCCACGGCGAGGTCGAGTCCGGCTTCGGGCCCGTCGCCGACGCTTTCCGGCGCAACTTCGCCCAGCACGGCGAGATCGGTGCCGCGGTCGCGGTGTACGCGGGCGATCGGGCGGTGGTGGATCTGTGGGCCGGTCACCGCGATCGGCGCCGGACGCTGCCGTGGGAGCGGGACACGATCGTCCCGGTGTTCTCCTCGACGAAGGGGCTGGCGGCGTTCACGGTCGCGTCGGCGGTGTCGAAGGGGCTGCTCGATTACGCGGAGCCGGTGGCGAAGTACTGGCCGGAGTTCGCCGCGCACGGCAAGGGCGCGGTCACCGTGCGGCAGCTGATCGACCATCAGGCCGGACTGTCCGGCCTCGATTCGGTGGTGCGGCTGAGTCAGGTCGCGGATCTGGACGGGCTCGCGCCGATCCTGGCCGCGCAGAAGCCCGCATGGAAGCCGGGCACCCGGCACGGTTATCACGCGATCACCCTGGGTCTCTATCAGGGCGAGCTGCTGCGCCGGGTCGACCCGCAGCACCGCACGCTCGGCCGAATCTTCGCCGAGGACATCGCGAAACCGCTCGGCCTGGATTTCTTCATCGGCCTGCCCGCCGAGCAAGGGCTGGAACGCATCGCCACCATGGCCGCCACCCGCGGCTTGGACGCGCTGCGCTACGAGCGCGACTTCCCGCTGCGCATCGGCGCCGAGATCGCCGCCAAGCGCGGGTTCGCCTATGCCGCCCTGACCAATCCGCGCACCGGCAGTCCCGCGCGGGCGACGCGACGCGAATTCCTCGAGGTGGAGCTGCCCGGCTCCAACGGTGTCGGCAACGCCCGATCGCTGGCCCGCGTCTACGGTGCCGCGGCAGGCCGCACGGGCGTCCTCCCGATCGACGACACCCTGCTCGACCGGCTGGCCGCCGCGGACACCGCCGACGATGTCCCCGCCGGAGATCTGGTGCTGCACATCAAGACTCGCTACCACCTCGGCTTCCGCAAGTCCGGCGGCGAGTTCCGCTTCGGCTCGGACAAGCGCGCCTACGGCACCACCGGACTCGGCGGCTCCTTCGGATTCGCCGACCCCACAACGGGTCTCGGCTTCGGCTACACGATGAACCGCCTCGGCCTTGCCGTCCTGGACGACGTCCGCAGCCGCAACCTCCGCGAAGCCCTGCTCCGCAGCGCGGGCTAATTACTCAGCGCCACACAGAGATCCTCGTACGGTCCCACCAAGGCGAGCTGCTGCCGCACGGTCTGGCCGTTCTTCGACGTGACCCGGACCGACATGAACCCGCGCGAGATGTACCAGTGGTGTTGCGCGGAGGCGGGTAGGTCCGTCCCGTGCATGCCTGCGGCCCAATCCCGGCCGCTCAGGATGAAATCGCTCGGGTCCCGCATCGGATACACCAGGGAGCCGTCACCAGAAATGTCTCGTTCGACGGTCCACACGGTGCCCAGTTTCGTCGCACGCAGCACCAACGCCCCTCTCTCCGTGCCGAATAGCGGCCGCCCCTGCCCGTCATACCAGACGCTTTGAGTCAGATCGCTGCGCATCACGCGCACGCCGCGCACACAATGGCCGGGCGCGCATGAGATCGTCAGCGATTTCGGGCGCACGGAGACGATCGGTGCGCGGCGGGCAGGTGTCGTCGCCGATAACCTGACGCGATGACTGCTACGGGTGGGTGGGCCGTTAGTGCTGAGTGCTTCGACTCGGCGGACGCCGTTATGTTGTGGCGGGCCTACTACACCGAAGTCAGTGACCGGTGGTATCAGGTCCACGAGGGACGTTCGACCGATCCGGCGGAGCTCGAGCGCGAGATCGCGGCGGCCACGGGGGCCGAATTCACGCCGCCTCGTGGCGTATTGCTGGTCGCTCGATATGCGGGTGAACCCGCGGGAACGGCCGGCGTGCGCCTGCTCGACGATACGACGGCGGAACTCAGCCGCGTATTCGTCCTCCCGGCTATGCGCGGAAAAGGCGGGGCGGAACTTCTCGGCACCGCCGCCGAACAGCACGCGCGCACCCTCGGCGCCGCGCGAATCGTCCTCGACACCCGCCGCGACCTGGTCGAGGCCCGGGCCCTGTATGCCCGGCTCGGATACGCGGAGTCGCCACCACACAACGACCAGATGTACGCCGAGTGCTGGTATCAGAAGAAGCTGTGACCGAGCGGCAGTCCTGCTTACACTGACGATGCTCCACCCGCTTCAGCGATTCGAATCACCACTCGAGCACGGAATCGAGGGACCTCGTGGCAGAGCAGCCCACCACCGTCGACACATACATCGCCGCGTTTCCCGAAGACGTGCGCGGCATCCTCGAGGAAATCCGGCACACCATTCAGCGCGCCCTGCCGGAGGCGACCGAGGCGATCAGCTACGACATTCCGACCTTCAAGGTGAACGGCCACAACACCGTCCATTTCGCCGGCTGGAAGAAACACATCAGCGTCTATCCGATCCCGGACGGCGACAAGGCCTTCAATCGCGCCGTGGAACCCTATCGGGCGGGCAAGGGAACGCTGAAGTTCCCGCTGACCAAGCCGATCCCGTACGAGCTCATCGCGCAGATCGCGGCCACCCTCGCCGCCCGCTCCTGAAGGCCCACAACTAATGGGTCTACGCCGTCATCACGGTAGGCGGCATCATGATCGACGTCTCGATGTCGATCAGCGGTGAGGATTTCTGATGTCAAGTGGTCGCTATGGATACGACCGGCTGCCCCCGATCCGGGACCGCCTGGTCGAGATCGACGAAGCGATCGCCGAGCTCAGCCAGACGCACATTCGCAGTGCCGTGATCGTCACGGAGAACTCGGTCCCGCTCGGCTACACCGTGCCCGCCTTCGCCATGGTCGATGACGCCTGCCAGCGGGTCACGCTCGACGACATCGTCGCGCACGGCCCGGCTGTGCTGATCTTCTACCGCGGCGCCTGGTCGCAGCGCTGCACCGAATCCTTGCGCCGATACGAGCGGGAACTCCTGCCCGAACTGTCCCGGCGCGGCGTGAATCTGGTCGCGATCAGTCCCCAACTCCCCGACGGATCGCAGTACACCAGGGTGTTGAACAACTTGACCTTCCCGCTGCTGACCGACGCGGGCAACGTGATCGCCCGCACGCTCGGCATCGCCCACTTCGCGGACCCGAAGACCATGGACGCGATCGAGCTGGCCGGCTACGCGGTCGGCAGTCGCAATTCCGACGGCGAGTGGGAGCTCCCCCATCCCACGACGCTCATCCTCGACCAGCAGCGCTCAGTGCGCTTCATCGATGTCCGCATCGAGGGCCTGCCGCCCACCCACCCCAAAGACATTCTGGCCGAACTGCATTCGTGACCTGGCCGGGCCAGGTCACGAACACGCTCGGTTACCAGTCGGCTTCGGTGTACTTGATGATGCCGCGAATGTTCTTGCCGTCCAGCATGTCCTGGTAGCCCTGGTTGATTTCCTCGAGCGCGTAGGTGCGGGTCACCATATCGTCGAGGTTGAGCTGACCGGCCTTGTACAGGCGGAGCAGGTTCGGGGCGTCCTGGCGGGCGTTGCCGCCGCCGAAGATGGTGCCCTTCACCGTCTTCTGCAACATGGACAGCAGGAAGCTGTTCATCTTGACGTCGCCGGCGTCCATCCGGCCCATCGAGGTGACCACGAGCGTGCCCGCCTTGGCGGTCAGGATCAGGCCCTCTTCGACGTAGTCGCCGTGCATTTCGCCCATGGTGAGGATGACCTTCTCGGCCATCCGGCCCTCGGTCGCCTCCAGCAGCGGCATGATCGCCGCGGCCATGCTCTCGTAGGTGTGCGTGGCGCCGAACTTCTGCGCCTGCTCGCGCTTCCACGGATTCGGGTCGATGGCAACGACTTTCGACGCGCCGGAGAGCACCGCGCCCTGCAGCGCGCTCATGCCGACGCCGCCGATGCCCGCGATCACCACGGTCTCACCGGGCTCGACCTGCGCGACATGGGTGGCCGAGCCGAAGCCGGTGGGCACGCCACAGCCGACCAGGCAGGCGACCTCGAACGGGATGCTCGGGTCGATCTTCACGACCGAGGTGTGATGCACCGTCATGTACGGCGAGAACGTGCCAAGCAGGCACATCGGGATGACGTTCTCCCCGCGCGCCTGGATCCGGTAGGTGCCGTCGCTGATCGCCTGGCCCATCAGCAGGCCCGCGCCCAGGTCGCACAGCGCCATGTTGCCGCTCACGCAGGACGGACAGCGCCCGCACGCGGGAATGAACGACAGGATGACGTGGTCGCCCACGGCCAGGTCGGCGGGGCAGTTCGGCCCGAGCTTGGTGATCACGCCCGCGCCCTCGTGCCCGCCCATCACCGGGAACGCGGGCATCGGCGTCGCGCCGGTCACGATGTGATGATCCGAATGGCACATGCCGGCCGTTTCCAGCCGGATCTGCACCTCGCCGGAGACCGGATCGCCGACCTCGATCTCTTCTACCGACCATGGTTGGTCGATCCCCCACAGGATCGCGCCCTTCGTCTTCATTCCTGTCGACCCTCTCGCATGCACGTGCTTATATGTGACTGCACCCACACTAAGCCAAAAGTGGAACGCGTTCTAGTACCGAGTTGGAAATTGAGCGGTATCGGCACTCGAGGGTTCGGAACACGTTCTAGTCTTGGGCGCGAATATCAGCCACGCACGTCGTGCACGTGGTGGACCAGATCGTGGATGAAGTAGAGCGCGAACGAGTCGACGGTGAAGTCCGCGCCGTCGCTGCGCTCGCCACGCAGGCCGCGCCGATCGAGCGGGACGGACTCGAAGGCGCGCGCGATGGTCTCGGCCGCGCCGGCGAGTTCGGTAGCGACCCGCGCCGGGTCCTGCCGGTCGTAGCGGTCGGCCACGGCCGTCTCGTCTTGATCCCAGTTCGCGAAGCGCGGAACCGTGCCGTCCGGCGTGCCGCGCAGGATCTGCGCGAGGCGGTGATCGAAGAGGCGGCACACGTCGCGCACGTGCGCGCCGTACTCCAGCGGCGACCAGGTCGCGTCGTCCGGACGGACCCGGACATCGGGCCGGGCGAGCACCTCGGCGAACCGCGTCGCGGTGTCCCGGGTCAGCACCGGAACATCCGCGTAGCCGGTCGCGGCGGGGTCGAAACCGCAATCGGCACAGGCACGTTCGAGCACCCAGGTCCAGTTCTTCACATCAGGAACGATCGGCATGCGGCAAACCTAACCTGGCTGGATATCACCGGCCACGGATATTCAGCCAACTGTCGGCAACATTCCGACAAATCACTCCATCAGTCGGTGCGCGCGCTCGAACAACTCCAGCGTGATCGCGTGCAGGAAGTCGCCGACCTGCTTGGGCGCCTTGCCCGCGAAGGCGCGTGCATGCGTCCCCTCCAGCACGATGCCGAGCTTGAAACAGGCCAGCACGGTGTACCAGGGGACGGCGCTGAGGTCGCGATCGGAGAACTGCCCGTAGTGCGCCACCATCTCCTCCGGCGTCGGCAGCCCGCCCGCGGCGCCGAGCTTGCCGACCAGCGCCGCACCGGTGGTGCCCGGTTCCGGCCTGGTCGCGATCTGCCAGCCGAGGTCGAGCAGCGGATCGCCGATGGTGGACATCTCCCAGTCGACCATCGCCGCGACCTGCGGGCCGTCGTAGGCGAACATCATGTTCGCGAGATGGCAGTCGCCGTGCAGGATGCCGGGCGTCCACTGCGCGGGCCGATTGCGGTCCAGCCATTCGCCGGTCCGTTCGACGCCGGGGATCTGCGGGCCGGGGTAGCCCTCGTTGGCCGAGTACGACTCCAGCTCGCCGAGCCAGCGCGGGACCTGCCGCTCCAGGAAGCCGTCCGGCTTGCCGTAGTCGGCCAGGCCGAGGGCCTGATAATCGAGCGCGCCGAGCCGGGCGATGGCCTCGACCGCGGACAGGCCCATCGCCTTGCGCACGGCCGGATCGCCCGCGTGCAGCTCCGGCAGCTCGTTGGCCGGGTTGAAGCCGTCGATCGGCTCCATCAGATAGAAGACGGCGCCGATCACCGAGTCGTCGGGGCAGGCCGCGATCACCCGCGGCGCACGCACGTCGGTGCCGTTGATCGCGGCGAGCAGGCGGGCCTCGCGGCGGATCACGTCGTTGCTCTTGGCGCGCAGATGCTTCGGGCCGCGGCGCAGCACGTAGTCCGCGCCGCCGCGACCGAAGCGCAGCATGACGTTCTGCGTCCCGCCGCCGAGGGCGGTCACGTCCTCGAATTCCCCTGCGGGCAAGCCCTGCTCATCCATCCACTTGCCGACGAGGGCGAAATCGACGAGTGCCGGATCGACGCCGACTGGTTGCGCAACAGACATGTCCCACATTGTGCACCACCCGCCGAACCGAACTGAGGGCACTGGACAACAGTTGGGCCCAACCTGGGCGGCGTAGGGTTTCGAGCACCATGCGCACGTTGTTGATCGACAATTACGACTCGTTCACCTATAACCTGTATCAGCTGATCAGCGAGGTGAACGGCATCGAGCCGACTGTCGTGCGCAACGACGAGGCCGGCGAGCTGGAATTGGCCCGCTTCGACAACATCGTCATCTCCCCCGGACCCGGTCGGCCGGACGTCGCGCGCGATGCCGGCATCTCGGCCGCGGTGATCCGCGAGACGGCCCTGCCGCTGCTCGGCGTGTGCCTCGGGCACCAGGGCATCGTGGTCGCCGCGGGCGGGACCGTTTCCGTCGCGCCGGCCGCACGGCACGGCTACCTGGACCGGATCGAACACGACGATCGGGACCTGTTCGCGGGCCTGCCCCAGGGCTTCACCGCCGTGCGCTACCACTCGCTCGCGGCCGAGCAGCCGCTGCCGGACAGCCTGGAGGTCACCGCGACGGCCGCCGACGGCGTGATCATGGGGGTGCGGCATCGCACCCGGCCACAGTGGGGCGTGCAGTTCCACCCCGAGTCGATCGCCAGCGAGTGCGGCGCCGCGCTGCTGCGCAACTTTGCGAAACTCACTGCGGCACACCGGGCCCGGGCGACCGTCCGGGAGACCGCCACGCAGCGAGTGGATCCGGTGACCATGCGGCTGCGGCCCGTCACCGTCGCGCAATCGCGTTCCGCGGCAACCCAATCCACCACCTCGACGTTGACCCACGAGCAGTTCCCCGCCCTGGTCGAGCAATTCGGCGCGCTGGGCAGCGACCTGCTGACCGGTACCGCCCGGCCCGACATCCTGGATCGCTACGGCGGTGCGCCGCGGCATTGGCAGCTCCAGCACGCGGTGCTCGACCGCGCGATCGATACCGAGAGCGCGTTCGTGCGGCTGTATGGCAACTCCCCCACCGCTTTCTGGCTCGACAGCGAGCACGTCGAGCCGGGACTGGACCGGTTCTCGTTCCTGGGTGACGCGAGCGGACCGCTGGCCGAGGTGGTGCGTTACCGGGTCGGCACGGGCGAGGTGACCGTCGAATCGTCGGACGGGAATCGGCGCGTCGTCGCCGGCGGGATCCTGGATTATCTGGCCGCCGAGTTACGGCTGCGCCAGCTCGAACTGCCCGATCTGCCTTTCGATTTCGCGGGCGGGTACGTCGGCTACCTGGGGTACGAGGTGAAGGCCGACTGCGGCGGGCCGTCCGCCCATCGGGCGCCGACCCCGGACGCGCAATGGATCTTCGCCGACCGGATCGTGGTGGTCGATCACGTCGGCGGCCGCACTCATCTACTGTCCCTGACGGATTCGACGGCGGACTCGCTGCGCGCGGGCGCCGACTGGCTGCGCGACACCGGCGAAACCCTGGAAACCCTTCCCACCTGGGCGAATCCACCGACCCTGGAGATGCCGTCGGACGGCGAGGCGGTCGAGCCGCTGCTGACCCGCGGCCGGGAACGCTATCTCGCCGACATCGCGATCTGCCGGGAACGGCTGCTGGCCGGGGAATCCTACGAAATCTGCCTCACCGACAGCGTGACCGTGCCCGCCGCCGAGGACGGCGGCCTCGACTTCTATCGCACACTGCGGCGCTGCAACCCGGCCCCCTACGCGGCCTTCCTGCGCTTCGACGACCTCGAAATCGCCTGCTCCTCACCGGAACGCTTCCTGAAGGTCGACCGGAGCCGCACGGTGGAGAGCAAGCCGATCAAGGGCACCGCCGCGCGCGGCGGCACGCCCGCCGAGGACGAACGGCTGGCCCGCGAACTGGCCGACAGCCCGAAGACCAGGGCCGAGAACCTGATGATCGTCGACCTGCTGCGCAACGATCTCGGCCGGGTCTGCGAGATCGGCAGCGTGCACGTGCCGAAGCTGATGGCCATCGAGTCGTACATGACCATGCACCAGCTGGTGTCCACCGTGCGCGGCACGCTGCGCCCCGGCGTCGGCGTGATCGACTGCCTGCGTGCGTGTTTCCCCGGCGGCTCGATGACCGGCGCGCCGAAGTTGCGCACCATGGAGATCATCGACGAGCTGGAGACCGAGGCGCGCGGCATCTACTCGGGCACCATCGGCTTCCTCGGGCTCGGCGGCACCGCCGATCTCAACATCGTCATCCGCACCGCCGTGCGCTACGCCGGGCGCTGGCGGATCGGCGCGGGCGGGGCGATCGTGCTCGACTCCGACGCCGAGGACGAGTACCACGAGATGGTGCTCAAGGCCGCCGCCACATTGCGGGCGGCGACGGACCGCGTCGCTCGCTGACCCCGGCGAATCCGGCCGTTATGCGGCACGGCCCGCCGAGTGGAGGGGTCGGCGGATTCGGCGTGTCGGTGGGTCGTGGCATAGTTCGGTCACGATGAAACTCAGCAAAGGCGCCAACGCAGCGGTACCGACATCCCTTCTTGCCGTGGTTGTTTCGTGGCGGTCGGACCACACGGTGGACGCGCATGCCCTCTTGCTGGGCGAGTCCGGGACGGTGCGCACGGATCGCGATCTGGTCTTCTACAACGCCCCGCGCCACGTTTCCCAGGCGGTGATCCTCGATCAGGAGCCCGCGCCGCGGACCGCCCGGCTCAGCGTGTCGCTGCCGCGCACCGAGGCGGACGTGGACCGGATCGTGATCACCGGCTCGGTCGACGACGGGACCTTCGGCGATATCACCGGCTTGTCGCTCACCATCCACGATGCGCACGGCCCGATGGCCGGGTTCGCCATCGAGGACGCCGATCCGGTCACCGCGCTGATGTTCGGTGAGTTCTATCGGCGCGACGGACAGTGGCGATTCCGGGCCATCGCGCAGGGGTGGTCCACCGGATTGCCCGGTCTGGTCACCGAATTCGGGGTCAGCGTCGACGAGCAGCCGCGCGCGCAGCATCCGGCGAATCCGTTCGGCGGGCGGCCGACACAACCCCCGACGCTGGAGCGCCTGCCCGTCGACGACGGTGCAATCGACCAGAGCGCCGTGACGAATCCGCGGCTGCGGCAAACAGATCTGATCGACCACCGCCCCCACCAGCGACCGATCGATCTCGGCCGCCGCCTCGCCGACCCGGTGCCGCCACCGCCCCCACCGCCGAATCCCGAGCTGGCCGACTGGCATTCGGACCCGGAGAACCCGGCCCGCCTGCGCTGGTGGGACGGCACCGAATGGACCAGCGCCACCCACCACCGGCAGCAGCCGCGCGACCGGCACTGTGACCGATGCGGAAACCTCCGGCGCCGCAAGCTGTTCGGCGGTCTGGCCCCGTGCGAGTCGTGTGCGCTGGAGATCGAGGAGTTCCTGACCCACTGGCACACCCAGGCCTGGCGGGTGCTCACCGTGCACGGGCCGCGCGGCCCCGAATGGGCCTCGCTGTGGGCGTCGTTGCGGTATCAGCGAATCGACGAGAACGTGGGCCGGGCGGCGCTGCGCGACGGGGCGCTCAGCTATGTGGAGCGGTTGGTCACGTTCACCTTCGCCGACGGCGAGGTCGAGCAGGCCGAGCTGGCCGCCTTCGAGCACGCCGTCGCCGAACTGGCGCTGGACGGTCCGCTGATCGAAGACCTGCGCCGGCGAATGCATCGCGGCCGCACCCTGTCCCGGCTGCGCGCCGGCGATCTACCGGTGGTGCGGACACCGGGCCTGCATCTGGATCCCGAGGAGAAGGTGCACCTCGATCTGCCCGCGGTACACGTCCGGCAACTGGCCCGCGGGCCGCGGCTCACCGAGGGCCGGTTGATCGTCAGCAACAAGAAGCTGCGCTTCGTCGGCGACGGCACGGGCACCGAATTGCCATGGTCGCGTGTCGTTTCCGTGCACACCGAGCAGAACACGGTGGTGCTCGCGGCCACCTCGGCGCGCGGCGGCGCCAGCTTCACCGTCAGCGACCCGGACTACGTCGCCGCCGCGCTGGAGGGCGCGCTTCGAGTGGCCAAGCGGCTGATCCTCACGCCGGGCCAGCTCGACACCCGCAGCATCCCGCAGGAGGTGAAAGCCGAAGTGTGGCAACGCGACGGCGGCAAATGCGTCGAATGCGGCGACAGCCACTACCTGGAGTTCGACCACATCATCCCGCTCAGCCGCGGCGGCGCGACCAGCGCGACGAACCTGCAAATCCTGTGCCGCGCGTGCAACCGCGCGAAGGGCGCGCGGATCTGACCCGGGTCTACTCGATCAGCAGGCCCGCGGTGTGACCGAGGTCGACCAGCATCGCGTCGAACAGGATCTCCGGGTTCGACAGCGGAACCGGGTAGTTGCCGAAGACCTCCAGCGTGACGTGCCCGTACAACCGCGCCCACATCTGGATCATCAGGTACATCACCCCCAGATCGAGCTTCTCCGCCGGGAACTTCTGCCCGGTCTCCGACAGCGCCGCGAGCAGCTCGGTCTGGAAGTGCACGAGGTCTTCGCGCAGCTCCGGCGGGATGACGTCGGTGGGCGGGGTGACGATGTCGTAGTTGGCCAGCAGCCGGCCCGCGGCGGCGAGGAAGATCCGGCCGAAGGGTTCGTCGAATCGGCGCAGCGCGCGGGCCTCGCCGCCGCCGGGCGAGGCGAACACCAGGGTGAATTCCCTGGTGTGCGCCAGCGCCCAGCGGCGAAAGCCCTTGCAGATGGCGAAGAACTGGACCACGCCGTCGTCCGGCAGCGTCGCGATCTCGGCGGACAACTCGTCGGCGAGGTCGGCACAGAACTCCAGGCGCAGCCGTTCCAACAGGTCGTCCAGCGACCCGTAATAGCGGTACAGCGCGGGTGCGGTGATGCCGAGCTCGCGCGCGATCGCGCGCAGGCTCACGGCTGCTTGTCCATGGTCGACTAGCAGCGTCCTGGCCACCCGCCGGATCTCAGCGTCGGTCACGATCGGCGAGCGGCCCCGGGGTTTGGGGTTACTCATCCTGTGATTCAAGCGTATTCGACATCCCACCGCTTGATGCCGTTCAACCAGCCGGAACGCAACCGCACCGGTTCGGCGACCTGGCGCAGGTTCGGCATGGCGTCGGCGATGGCGTTGAACATCAGATCGATCTGCAACCGGGCCAGGTTCGCGCCGACGCAGTAGTGCGTGCCGGTGCCGCCGAAGCCGACGTGCGGGTTGGGGTTGCGCAGCACGTCGAAGCTGAACGGATCCTGGAACGCTTCCTCGTCGAAGTTGGCCGAGCCGTAGAACAGCCCGATCCGCTGGCCCTTCTTGATCTGCTGGCCGCCGAGCTCGAGGTCCTGGGTCGCGGTGCGCTGGAAGGCATTCACCGGGGTGGCCCAGCGGACGATCTCGTCGGGCGCGGTGCGCGGGCGCTGCTCCTTGTACAGCTCCCACTGCTCGGGGTTGTCCACGAAGGCCTTCATGCCGTGGGTGATCGAGTTGCGGGTGGTCTCGTTGCCGGCCACCGAGAGCAGGATGACGAAGAAGGCGAATTCGTCGGAGGCCAGGCCCTCGCCGTCGATGTCGGCGTTGACCAGCTGGGTGACGATGTCGTCGGCCGGGCACTTGCGCCGGTCCTCGGCCATGTTCCAGGCGTAGCCCATCACCTCGGCGGTGGCCACCTGGTGATCGCCCTCGAATTCCGGATCGTCGTAGGAGATCATCTGGTTGGACCAGTCGAAGATCTTCTTGCGATCCTCCTGCGGGATGCCGATCAGCTCGGCGATCGCCTGCAACGGCAGTTCGCAGGCGACCTGCTCGACGAAGTCGCCGCTGCCGTTCTTCTTCGCCTCGTGCACGATCTTTGCCGCCCGCTCGGTGAGCGCGGCGCGCAGGCTCTCGATCGCGCGCGGGGTGAAGCCCTTGGAGATGATCCGGCGGACCTTGGTGTGCTTGGGCGGATCGAGGTTGATCAGCAGCATGTCGCTGAGCATGCCGATCTGCTCCGGGGTGACCTCCTCGTTGAACCGGATGATCGACCCGTTCTCGTGCGAGGAGAACAGCTCCGGGTGCTTGGAGATCTCTTTGATGTGGTCGAGCTTGGACACGACCCAGTAGCCGCCGTCGTCGAAGCCGCTGGCCCGGCCGGATTGGGCGCACCACCAGACGGGGGCGGTGCGGCGCAGCTCGGCGAACTCCTGCACGGGCAGTCGGCTGGCGAGCACGTCGGGGTCGGTGAAGTCGAATCCTGCGGGAATCGCGGGCGTGGTCACGGTCACGGGGCTATCTCCTACCGGTCTGGACTGCAGACCTCACAACATTGTGTGGAACACGTTCCAGAAACGATGGAACCACAGAACCGGGGTCGGTGAACAGTGTTTAGTAAAACCCGTTTACTTGATTCCGCTCGATGGACGTCCGCGTGCCCAGCCCCGTCCGGCTGGGCGCGCGGGTGCCCGGCTCACCCGAGTTTGCCGAAGAATACGCGCAGGTCGTCGACTACCGCCTGCGGATCTTCCATCGATAGGAAATGCCCGCCGCGACCGAGTTCAGTCCAGTGCACGATGTGGTGATCGCGTTCGGCCCAGCGGCGGATGGGCACGTCATGGGCGGAGACCAGCACACCGGTCGGCACAGTCGAGCGCGTCGCCCAGTCGGGGTTGCCATCCGCCGCTTCGACACCCCAGTTGCCTTCGGATTTGCTCAGTTGCTTCCTCGGCCGAACTCCAGTCGTTCGCCGAGATCTCCTCGTAGTAGATCTGCGCCGCCGAACCCGCGGTCCCGGTCAGTCAGTACAGCGACACCTCGAGCAGTATCCGATCGCGATCGATGCTGTCCTCGGGCAGACCGTCCATCTCCCCTTCGATCCCCATCGGGAAGGTAAGCAGCCCGTTGACGTGCACGCCGACGACCCGCTCCGTGTCCTGCTTGCCCACCTGCGGCGCGACCCACGCCCCGGTGTCGTACCCGTGCACTCCGTATCGGTCGTACCCGAGCCTGGCCATCACTTGACTCAGTGCCCTAGCCATTTTCGCCGCGCTCATGCCCGGTCCGGCCAGCGGAACCGAGAAGCCGAAGCCGGGCAGCGACGGAATCACCAGGTGGAAAGCGTCGTCCGGATCGCCGCCGTGTGCACCCGGGTCCGACAGCGGGCCGATCACGTCGAGGAAGTCGGCGACTCCGCCCGGCCAGCCGTGCAGAAGCAGCAGCGGTGTCGCGTCCGGTTCGGGCGAGCGCACGTGCAGGAAGTGGATGTTCTGGCCGTCCACATCGGTGACGAACTGCGGGTGTGCGTTGAGCCGGGATTCCTGTGCCCGCCAATCGAATCCGGACCGCCAGTAGTCGGCGAGCCCCTTCAGGTAGTCGACCGGAACGCCACGGCTCCAGCCGACCTCGGGCAGCTCTGTGGGCCAGCGGGTGTTCGCCAGTCGCGCGTGCAGGTCATCGAGTTCGGCCTGCGGGATGTCGATGTGGAATTCCACCCCGAGCGAAACCCGAGTCGTCCGGAATCGCGCTCCTTCGCCGAAAGATGGGCATGTAATGGTGTGGAGTACCCGCACCTGTTCGGGAGGTTCCATGCCCAGTATGTACGAGCACGTCGGCGGCGCCGAGGTGCTGCATCGCGTCGAGGCGGCGTTCTATGACAAGGCGCTCGCCGACCCGGTGCTGAAGACCCTGTTCACCGAGCGGCGGCCGGATCATGTCGACCATCTCACCTGGTTCACCTCCGAATCATTCGGCGGACCTGAGCAATTCAGCCGTGAGCTGGGTTTCGATCACCTCATCGCGGTGCACCGCGGCCTGGCCATCACCGACGAACAACGGGAACGCTTCGTCGCGGCGTACCTGGAAAGTTTCGAGGAGGCCGGACTTTTCGAGAACCCGGACTTCCGCCAGGCGGTTTTCGAACACGTCGCGTTCGGAGCGAAAGTAGCCCAGCAGAACTCGCACGCGACAACTGACGCGGAACTACATCCGATCCGTGAAGTGCCGCACTGGACGTGGGCGGGCGACTGACCTCAGGACACCGGCGTCAGCGGCGGTGGTTGCCAACGTCCCTGGATCGCTTCGTCTTTCGGTGCGTACAGCCGCATGGTGAGGGAGAACTGTCCGGACTCCGGGATGGGCAGCCAATTGCCCGGCGGCACGGCCGGACCGGGGTCGGCGTGCTGGACCGCGAGATCGACGGATCCGTCGGGGTTGGGCACCACCGGCACTTGATGGCCGATCGCATAGATCCCCGCCGGGTTGGGCATCAGATAGCTGTCGGCGTCGTAGGCGGTCAGTGACCAGAAGGCGTCGACCGGCGGCAACTGCCCCGCCGGGAAGTGCAGCCGGAACCTCCCGGTGCTGCCGTTGGCGCCTGCCGTCGCGAACAACGTCGGATAGATCGCGTCCTGAGGCAGGTTGGCGCCCAACCCTTTCCACGCGACGCCGGCCCGTTGCAGATAGTTGGTGCCGTAGGCGCCGATGGCGGGATCGAAGGTCCAGCCGTTCTCGTTCACCGACTTCGGATCGAGGTAGACCGGAATCTGTTGCCGCGCAGTGCTGACCGCGGAGCCGAGCTCGCGATCGGAGAGCCCGGCGAGCTTGCCGCCCGGCGTCAGGCCGATCGTGGCGAAACGTTTCATCGCGGCCGCGTCGTCGGGGGCGGGCGGGTTGATCGTCAGCAGCGCGGACATCCGGTCGAAGAAGGCCCGCGCGTCCAGGTCGGCGACCTGCTTGGCCGGTGGCGTCGAATCAGCTTGCGGCGCAGGTGGAGTAGGCGACACCGGTCGACCCGCGGTCCAGTCGCTCAGCGGTACCAGCTGCAACTGCCGCTGGAGCGCGTGCACCGCGGGCAGGTCGTCCGCGCCGTTTACCTGGATCCGGCCGAGCAGCCACACCGTCGGCGTCGGCATAGGCAACGCGGTGACATCCTCGGGCAGCGTGCCGGACCAGCCGGGCCCGACGATCGCGTAGGTGAACGGAGCGCCCGACTTCGCTTGCGGCCGAACGCTGCTCGGGTTGTGCACGGTGTTCGACCACGCGTCGAGCAGCTGCATCAACCAGTACCGTCCGCCGTCCATGGCCGGTACCTGCAACACCATCGGCTCGGCGCGCAGATCGAGCCACGCGGACGAATACAGCGTATCCAGGTTGAGCCGCACCACATCCCGGCGCGCGGGCGTCGGCAGCGCCGCGGCGTGCTGGAACCGATTGGCCGGGGCGCTCGCCTCGGCGGCCGCCCTGGTGACGTCCATCAGCACCAGCGGAAAGCCGAAGATGTAGGCGTCCTTGGCGATCGACTCGGTGCTGCTGAGCGCCGCGGTGGTGGGCGAGGCCGATGTCTCGTCGGCATCGCCGCACGCCGTCAACCCGAGCGCGGACGCCGCCGCGGTTGCCGCCAAGCCGAACATGGTCCGGCGCGACACTCCGCCGTCGGTCTCGCTCATAGGTCTTTCTCCTGCTTCCGATCCGATCGGACATTGCGAGAGATCCGCGCAGGAGTATAGCCAAACGTTTGCCGCGTACGGCTCAGGTGCCCAGTACGGCGTTCATGATGGTGCCCGCGCTGGTCGCGATGACGCCGCCGATCATGGCTCCGGCGATCATCTTCGGCGATTGCAGCGCGCCACCCTGCCACTTCTCCCAGGCGAACTTGCCGCCGGCGAAGATGATCGCGAGGATTCCCGAGAGCAGCGCGAACCAGGTGAGGTAGCGGACCATCTGTAACAGCTTGTCCGACAACGGCGGCGCTTCCGGGGTCGGGTTGCTCACCTGCGCCAACGTCGTGAAGCTGTCCCCGATCGACGTCAAAATGATGCTCACCGTCTGCTCCCTACGCTTCACTACAACTTCACCGCCGCCGAGCTGCCACGCGAAAGTTGTTCAACCACCGATGAATTCGATCTTGGATGAGGATACTGGCACGCGGACTGCCGCGTGACCGCCGTGTGCATAACCACACGGCTCCTGCGCAATCGCCCCCAAGCGGTAGTAAGCGACACCCGCCGACGGACCGGCGGCGCGCGGCGACCGGGTCATCGAGCACCCCGCCCCACCCATCATCCCGACGGATGGCAACCCCGGCAAGGGCACAGCGACACCGAACTTCACTGCGCTGCACCGACCCGACTGCATTGCAGCGAACAAACCGATACCATCGCAGTCAGCGAATCTTGCCCTGTCCCGAATCCAGAATGAGCTGACCACGATGATCCTGCTCGCCGTGCACGACACACTGCTTGCTCAGATCGGCAACCCCAGCCCCGAGGCTCCGCCGATCTCGGACAAGTTCCTCCAACTGGTCCGCTACTTCACCTGGTTCGTCCTCTTGGCGGGCATCACCGCCATCATCTACGCGGGCGGCAAGTTCGCGTGGGAGAAGTGGACCGGCGGCGGACTCGACTCCCCGAAGATGGTGGCGGGAGCCATGATCGGCGGTGTCGTCGCCACCAGCGCGGGCACCATCATGAACGCCGTCATCGGCTGACCTACCCGAATTCGCTGGTCAACGCGCGCGAAACGGCCGCAGCGGTAGCTGACCGCCGCGGCCGTGCGTCGAACTACCGGTCCGCGAGCCAACTTCCGTGGAACCCGAACGGGACACGGCGTGGAAGGTGGATCGTGGCGACCGATTCGGCGGCCACGTCGTCGGCATTCAGGATGGTCAGATCGCTGCGGTCGGTCTCCGCGTTGTAGACGTAGGTCATGAGATAGCCGGGGCCGCCCGGGTTCTGGTCGGCAGGGGCGAAAGCAGCCTCGCCGGGGATCTTGCCGGGGCCGAACTCGTGCGCGGTCTGACCGCCCGTATGCAGGTCATAGCGGATAAGGGCACCGGAATCGCCGGACACCGCGGCATGTCCGAAACGGGAATTCAGGCCGACCAGGCGATCGTCCACCCGCGGGAACTCGGCGTTGCGATCGTCCAGCTGATCCTCGGTGACGGTGCCGGCGGTGAGATCGATGGTCCAGCGCCACAGGGTCGACTTGTCGAAGCCGTCCGACGTTCCGCGCCACAACTCCGGGTAGCGCATCACGTACAGCACGATCTTGCCCGGTTCGTCATAGGCGTTGAGCGAGTGGAAGACGTAGCAGGGGTCGATCGGGAACCAGCGGACCTCGCCGAACGGGTCGTCACGCCGCAGCACGCCGAGTCGGGCCTGGTAGTCGTCGCTCCAGCGGAACGGCATGCCGTCGCCGGCGGCCGCGCTGGCCAGGTCGAAAACGACCGGCAGATCCATGAATACGACATGCTCGGCGGTCAGGTTGAAGTCGTGCTGCATCGTCGCGGCCGGCACATCGATGGGACGGCTGAGCAGCAGGTTGCCGTCGGCGTCGGCGCGGTGGTAGGTCAGGAAGGGCTCGCCGACCACCTCGTAGCCGAAGAAGTGCAGTTCGCCGGTGACCGGGCAGGTCTTGGGGTGCGCGGTCATCGCGGTGCGCAGCTTGCCGTCGAAATCGTAAGGGCCGACGGTGTCCAGCTCGCGGGTCAATTCGTAGGGGTAGGACGTTTCGACCAACGCCAGGGTGCGTCCCGCGTGCCGGATGACGTGGGTGTTGGCGACGCCGGCGGTGAAGGTCCGCTCGCCGGTTTCGCCGTAACTGCGGGCCCCGTCGGTGAAGGTCGAGGTGCGGACCCAGCGATTGCGGTAGGAGACCGCGCGGCCGTTCTCGATCCGCACCCCGTGCACCATGCCGTCGCCGGCGAACCAGTGCCGGGCGGCCGCGGCGTGCGGGTTGGGGCCGTTGCGCAGGTACCAGCCGGTGAGCTCGGGCGGGATCTGGCCGGTGACCGGGAGGTCGTGCGCGGTCAGTTCCTCGGTGACGGGGGCGAAGTTGCCGGCGAGATAGGGGGCTGAAGTGGTCATGGGAGACAACCGATCTGGTCAGGCTTCGGCGCCGGCCGGCGCCTTGGACTGGATGTAGGCGACGTAGCGGATGGTGAAGACCACCGGGATCACGAAGGCCAGGACCTGCGCGATGGTCCGCAGGGTCGAGTCGGCGTGCGCGAGCACGGTCAGCACGACGCAGCCGATGGTGAAGCTCGCGGCCCAGACCGAGGTGAGCACGTAGGCGGTCCGGATGAACACCGGATTGTCCCAAAGCTCTTTCGGGGCGGACTGTTTCGCGATACCGAGGGTGAACGGCTTACGCACGGCCAGCGAGAAGAGCGCGATCAGGGCGAGCACACCCGAGGACAACGCGGGGCTGTAGGGATGCAGGGCGGTGTTCGGATCGGCGAAGGCGAGCACGGTCAGCGCCGCGAAGAAGACCAGCGATCCGAGGTCGATCATCAGGGCGTCGAGGGTACGGCCGGCCCGGAGTTGACGGGTCACCTCGACCACCGACAGCAGCAGCGCGATCAACGCGGCCCACTGCCAATGCGCGGCCGGAATGATCGCGTAGACGATCCAGGGGGCGAAAGTGCGCAGGTACGACATGTCCGAAGCTCCTCGACTCGCGTTACCGCGACGTTCCAGTTGTGACATGTCAAAACTAGAGTCTCCGAGTTCGACCTGTCAATAGTGGAATGTAGAGTGAGGGGCATGAGTCTCCGGTACGCCATGCTCGGACTGCTGGCCGACCGCCCGGCCAGCGGATACGACCTGCTGCAGCGGTTCAAGTTCTCGCTGGCCAATGTCTGGTCCGCGACACAGAGCCAGATCTATACCGAGCTGGGCAAGCTCGCCGAGGCCGACCTGATCGCCGTGTCCGACGAAGGCCCGCGCGGCCGTAAGGAATACACGATCACCGAGGCCGGCCTCACGGAGCTGCGACACTGGCTCACCGACACCAGGCCGAAACGGGTGATCCGCAACGAGACGCTGCTGCGCGTCTTCTTCCTCGGCGTGGTGTCGCAGGCGCAGGCCGCCGACTATCTGGACGGCATCGCGAACACATCCGGCAAGGGGCACAAGGAACTACTCGCACTCAAAGAGACCATCGACTGGGACGACAACGACTTCTCCCGGTACGGCCGCATCGCGATGGAGTGGGGCGAACGCTTCTACGCGATGAACGAAGAGTGGGCCAGGTGGGCGATGGAGCAGCTCCCCGAGGACTGAAATCCGTTGCGGCTCAGCGCAGGATGCCTGCGGCCTTGGCGGCTCGCAGCCAGTCCGGGAATTCCCCGAGCAGGCGGGCGTACAGCTCGCCGTCGTCGACCCGATCGATGTCGTCGAGTGCGAAAAAGCCCGCGTTGTCGACGATTCGGTCGGTCATCTCGTCGAGCGAGCGCAGCAGGCCGTAATTGGCCCGGCCGAGTCCGATGAACTGCCAGAAGGCGGGCAGGTGCGAGGCCTCGCGCATGAGCGCGGCGATCTCGCGCTTGTTCGCGAAGCCGCCATCGGTGAAGAACAGGATCAGCGTCGGACCGTCGCCGGGGCGCAGCGACGCCATGATGTCGCGCATGATCGGCAATTCGTCGTTGCGGCCGCCGATTCGGGTGTAGTCGATGCCCGCGTGGGTGCCACTGAGATGCAGAAAGGTCTGCGCCCATTCGTCGCTGCGCTCCACGGTGATGTCGGGCAGCTTGGCGAACGAGAGGGCATAGAGGTACGCCTCGAGTGCGCCGTTGTCGTCCAATTGGGTTGCCACCGGGACCATCCGCTGCACCACGCGATGCACCACCTGGTTGCGATACTGCTTGAGCATGCTGCCGGTCTTGTCGATCACCAGCACCACGCGGGCACGAATTCCGAAGGCGTCCTTGCTGATCAGCACCTTGGCGACGGCGCGCTTGCGCAAGTCCAGTTTCTCCCGCTTCTCGAACGAGAGCGCGGCCTCGCCGGGGACGGTGCGCACCTGGAGATCCGATCCGGACGGCATCGAGACAGGCTGCGGTGCCGCAGTTTCGGGCGTATCGTCCACGCGCACACCATGATCGGTGACCAGATCGGCGAATCCGCCGGCGTATCCCTGCCCCACCGCCCGCACTTTCCACTCGGCACCCCGCCGGTACAACTCGAGTGCAATCACCACGGACTCACTGCCGAGACCCTCGATCCGGTACTCGTACAACGCATTTCCGGACGCATCGGCCACCGTAGCCACCGGCGCGGCGAACCGGCCGAACGTAACGCCCGGATCATCCAACGTGACCACCGCCCGCAACTGCGCGATCTCCGTCGGCACTTCAGCGAACGAAACCTCCAGCACCCCAGACCGCAGCACAACCCCGGGAGCCTCGGGCTGATTGAAGAACACGAAGTCGGCATCCGAGCGCACCGTGCCCGCCGCGGTCACCAGCAACGCCGACACATCGACCGCCGCCGCGCTGCGCACCGACACCACCACCCGCGGCTGCGCCAGCGCCCCGTTCTGCCCTTTGACCAGTGCAGCACCCACCGCGACTCCCTATTCCGGACCTACGAACGTACAGGTTAGGGCAGTCCCTACCCGAGCGCCGAGGGATCCGGCCGCCAGCCGGTCGTGCGACTCAGGTCACAGCCCTTGCGTTCGGAACAGTTGTAACTACACAATAGTTGTGTGATTACAACCGTTCCGGAGATGACCGCGCGGCGTAAAACGCTCGTGCTGGCCACCTGTTGCCTCAGCCTGCTGATCGTCTCGATGGACTCGACGATCGTGAATGTGGCGATACCCGCGATCCAGACCGATCTGGACGCGCCGCTGTCCCGGTTGCAGTGGATCGTCGACGTCTACACGCTCACGCTGGCCAGCCTGTTGATGCTGGCGGGGGCCACCGCGGACCGGTTCGGGCGGCGGCGGGTGTTCCGGATCGGGCTGGTCACCTTCGCGATCGGGTCGCTGCTGTGCAGCCTCGCGCCGTCCATCGAGATCTTGATCGGCGCCCGGTTCTTGCAGGCGATCGGCGGCTCGATGCTCAATCCGGTGGCGATGTCGATCATCACCACGGTGTTCACCGGACGGATGGAACGCGCCCGCGCGATCGGTGTCTGGGGTGCGGTGGTCGGCATCTCGATGGCTCTCGGGCCGACGGTCGGCGGCGTGCTGATCGATGCGCTCGGCTGGCCGTCGGTGTTCTGGATCAACCTGCCGATCTGCCTGATCGCGCTGGTGTTCACCGTGCTGTTCGTGCCGGAGTCGAAGTCGGCGACGTTCCGCGGCATCGACCCGATCGGGCAGGTGCTCGCGGTGGTGTTCCTGTTCACCACGGTGTTCGGGCTGATCGAACGGATGCCGCTGATCTTCGTGGTCTCGGCGCTCGCGCTGGCCGCGTTCGTCTACTACGAGTCGCGCCGTGTGGATCCCTTCATCGATCTGCGGTTCTTCCGCAGCGTGCCGTTCGCCTCGGCGACGGTGATCGCCATCTTCTCCTTCGCCGCGCTCGGCGCGTTCCTGTTCAGCTGCTCGCTGTATCTGCAGAACGTGCGGCACTACACGGCGGTGCACACGGGTCTGCTGTATCTGGCGATGGCCGTCGCCGTGGTGATCGTCTCGCCGCTGTCCGGTCGCCTGGTCGGCCGGGTCGGGACCAAGCCGTCGCTGATCGGCGCGGGCATGATGATGACGCTGGCCGCCGTCCTGCTCACCACACTCGACGCGCATACCCCGGTGTGGGCACTGGTGATCATGTTCGCGCTCTTCGGGATCGGATTCGGCGCGGTGAACGCGCCGATCACCACCACCGCGGTCAGCGGGATGCCGCTGGATCGGGCGGGCGCCGCGTCGGCGGTGGCCTCGACCAGCCGCCAGGTCGGTGTCAGCATCGGTGTCGCGCTGTGCGGCGCGCTGGCCGGCGCGGGACTGTGGTGGGTGATCGCGGTGTTCACCGCGGGCGTCGCCATACTCGGCGTAGTCGCGAACACGCCGTGGGCCAAGCGGTCCAGTGACCGCGTCGCCCCGCTACTGGAACAGAAAGTGCCCGTTCATGCCGCATGACAATCCCACCCCCGACGAGGTGTGGGCCCTGCTCACCCGCATCGTGATGTATTCGCGCGACCCGTGGCGGCGGGCCGCGAGCGAGCGGGCCGGGGTGTCGTTCAGCCGGATCCGGGTGCTGCGCCGGCTGCGGACCGGGCCGATGACGGTCAAACAGCTGGCGCACGCCGCGGCCATGGACGCCCCGGCGGCCACGGTCGCGGTGAACGATCTCGAGGAACAGGGTTACGTCGTCCGGGAGATCGATCCCACCAACCGGCGGCAAAAGCTGGTGTCCATCACCGATGCGGGTCGCGCGGTGCTCGCCAAGGCGCTGGCGACCCCGGATCCCGCGCCGGAATCGGTCACCGCGTTGTCCGCCGACGAACTGCGCGCGCTACGCGACATCCTCAGCCGGATCGAGCACTGAAAACATTCAGGCGCTGACGAATTCGCGATCACCGTACTGAACACCGGCCGCATCCCAGGTACCGCCGAGACCCGCGACGAAGTGTTGCGCCAACACCATATCGGCGACATCGGCCACGAGAATCAACGTGCCGGCCTCGGTGACCGAACCGCCGACGAGCCGTTCGCGAGCCACCGGATCGGCGACCAGCGAGTCCCGGAACCGCTGCACGTCGACCCCGGCGACGGTGACCGTAAAGGCATCCACCCCAGGCGAATTCGCGGCGAGCCGCTGGAAGGTCAGCACCGATTCCTGCTGATACCGGGTACGTACCTGGTCGGCGATCTGCCGGAGCTCGGCGCTGTCGACACAGGCGAGATGGAACTCGCGGGACCGCTCATAGGTCGCCTGCTGCCGCTCGTCCGACCAGAACACGCCGCTGACCAACGTCGAGCCGACGGGTAATCCGATGTGCTGCACCGCGATTGCGTCGACGGACAGTTCGAACCCGTCCAGCCGGTTACGCAGTCGCTCATCCTGCGGGTCGGTGATGGTCGCGGTGTTGTCGGTGGCGAACAGTTCCGCGGTGGGCTGCAACGGATTTCCCGCCGCACACGCCGCCGGTCCGGCCGCGGCCGGCCCCACTCCCCCGAGCAATCCCGCACTGACGAACACCGACGCAACGACTGCCACCATCCGTGCCGCGATCATTCCGATCCTCCCGAGTCGCTGATCAACGCGATAGACCACAGCACCCTATCGCCGGACTCGGCGAACTCGCGACGTTTTTTACGCACGCCCCCGGACATGGACGAGCGGGTGGCGCCCGGTAGGGCGCACACCCGCTCGACAGCAGTCGACCGAACTATCGGTCAGTTGCGGAAGGCATCCTTGATCTTCTCGCCTGCATCCTTGAGGTTGGACTTGACCTGGTCGGCCTTGCCCTCGTTCTTCAGGCCCTGGTCGTCGGTGGCGTCACCGAACTTCTCCTTCGCCTGGCCGGCGAGATCCTCAGCCTTGTTCTTGGCCTTGTCAGCTGTGCTCACTTGTCTAACCCCTTCCGAATCGGGTTCGACCGACCTGCCTTTTTCGGGCCAGTCGAGTGCCGGATAACCGGCTCGCGCCGTCGCAAACACCCGCGGGTCAGTTCCGGTACCGCCGGCATTCCGCACGCAGCCCTCCGAGCTGGGGATACGGCGTGGAGTTCGAGGTGAAAATCCCTCGAGTCCAACCGTGTGGCCCCCCGGGTCCGCGACCGGACCCGGAGGAATCATGGCCCGCGTATCTCGCGGCGACCGCGTCCAGCACGCGGCCTCGCGTCCGCTACCCACCACCGCGCAGCTGTACGACACCACCGAGTTCGCCGAGCTGGGCGATCGGCTGGTTCGACAATTGTTCGATACCGGCCTGCGCCTGGACACGATCCGCATGGCCTTCGACCAAGACGGGTTGACCACGGCGGAGCTCGACGAACACCGTGGCGCCATCGTCGACATCCTCACCCGCCTCGATTCGATGATCCGCACGACCGGCCTGGCGATGCTCGACTTGACCGCGACCGCACCCATGGGTGAACTACGCAGCAGGCGACGGCGATAAGACCCCCGGCCACGCCGCGCCGGACCGCAGCCGTCACTGGGCGGGTAACCGCCACCGCGTTACGCTGACCTCGTGCATCTCACGGCTGGTCGGTTCGACCATGACCACGAATGATCAATACGCCGTCGTCGCCATAGCCTCGTCGGCGGGCGGTATCACCGCACTGTTCAAAGTTCTCGGCGATCTCCCGGCCGCGCTGCCGGTCCCCGTCCTCATCGTTCAGCACCTCGATCCGCGCCACAAGACCGTGCTGGCCGAATTGCTCTCGCGCCGAACCGAATTGCAGGTAAAGCTGGCCGAGTCGGGCGACGTCGTCCAGCCGGGCGTCGTGTACATCGCGCCACCGAACTACCACCTGCTGGTGGAGCCGCGCGGCATCCTCGCGCTGTCCGGCAGTGAGCTCGTCCACTTCGTCCGGCCCTCGGCCGACCTGCTGTTCGAATCGGTGGCCGGCGCATACGGTTCACGCGCGATCGCTTGCGTGCTGAGCGGCACAGGGCGCGACGGCGCCAGTGGAGTCAGCGCAGTAAAGTCACGAGGCGGCACGGTAGTCGTGCAAGATCCCGACAACGCGGAATTCAACGGCATGCCGCACGCGGCTGTGGCGACCGGCAGCGCGGATCTTGTTGTGCCACTTGACGAGATCGCCGACGTAATCCGAGGCCTGGTAATAGAGAGCGCATTATGACCGAGTCGAACGAGGAGATCATGGCGGCACCGGGTGAAGACATCGACACCGGCAGCCCGGCACTCGAGGATCTGCTGCTGTTCATACGCGATTCGCGTGGCTTCGATTTCACCGGCTACAAGCGCACGTCGCTGACCCGGCGTATCCGCAAGCGGATGCAGGAGGTTCAGGTCGCCGACTACCTCGACTACCGCGATCTGCTGGAAAGCAACGCGGATGAATTCCGCAACCTGTTCAACACCATCCTGATCAATGTCACCAGCTTCTTCCGCGACCTGGAGGCCTGGCAATACCTTCAGCGCGAGGTGCTGCCGGAACTGATCGCGAATACCTTGCCGGACAGTGAGATCCGGATCTGGAGTGCGGGCTGTTCGAGCGGCCAGGAAACCTATTCGCTGGCAATCGCTTTCGCCGAGGTGCTCGGCCTCGAGGAGTGCACGAAACGGGTCAAGCTCTACGGCACCGATGTCGACGAGGAGGCCCTGCGCGAGGCACGCTCCGGCATCTATCCGGCGAAGGCGCTCGGTCATCTGTCCGAGGAGCTCCGGGACCGGTATTTCGAGCCGATCGGCGACCGGTTCGCGTTCCGCTCGGACCTGCGCCGCCGGGTGATCTTCGGCAGGCACGACATCACCCGCGACGCGCCCATCTCCCGGCTCGATCTGCTGGTGTGCCGAAACACGTTGATGTACTTCAATGCCGAGACGCAGTCGCACATCCTGGACCGATTCCGGTTCGCGCTGCGCGAGGGTGGCTTCCTCGTCCTCGGCAAGGCGGAACTGCTGCTCTCCGAGGGTGGGCGGTTCTCGGTGACGAGCATGCGCCAGCGCGTCTTCCGGCGCCGGGCCGGCGAGGCCAGGCCGCCGCGCCAGCCGCTCCCGGCGCGAATCGATGTCGACCTCGGCCAGGAGGTGCAGGGTTTGGTCCGGAAACGCCAACTCGGTGAGCTCGCCTTGGAGGCCGCTCCGTTCGGGGTGATCGGCCTGGACACCGAGGGCAAGGTCGCCATCCTCAACCACCAGATGCGCACACTGTTCGGCCTGACGCCACAGGACATCGGCAGGCCGCTGAGCGAACTGGAGATCTCCTATCGGCCCGTCGAATTACGCTCGCTGATCGAGCAGGCAGTGGCCGAGCGCCGCAGCATCAGAGTCAACGCGGCGGAACGTCAACTCGGCTTGGATGAACCCCAGTATTTCGACGTGGATGTCCAACCGCAATGGGGCAGCGAAGGCTCGGACGTCGGGGTCGTGGTCAGCTTCATCGATACGACGGTGTCCACGCGGCTCTCGCTCGAAGTAAAAGGCAAAAGAGAGGAACTCGAGACAGCGTACGAGGAGCTCCAATCGACCAACGAAGAATTGGAGACAACCAACGAAGAACTCCAATCAAGCATCGAGGAATTGGAGACCACCAACGAAGAACTCCAATCGACCAACGAAGAACTCGAAACCACCAACGAAGAACTCCAGTCCACCAACGAAGAGCTGGAGACGATGAACGATGAAATGCGGATTCGCACCGATGAATTGAACGAGACCCGCACCTTCCTCGAGGGCGTCCTGTCCAGTGTCGCGGCCGGCGTGGTCGTGCTCGATGAGCAGTTGCGGGTCCGCAGTTGGAACCGCGGCGCCGAGGAGATGTGGGGCCTGCGCTTCGATGAGGTGCATCGGCAAGGGTTCATGGCACTGGATTTCGGGCTGCGCGCCCAGTCACTGCACGAATCCATCCAGTCCTGCCTCAACACAGGACGCCGCAGCGCGCCGGTGGAGATCCCGGCGGTCAACCGCATCGGACGGTCGATCGTCTGCGCGGTGACCTGCTCACCGCTGGACGGCACACGGGAGGGCGTGGTCTTGCTCATGGAAGAAGTTCAGTCGGCAACTAATTCGATACAGGGTCATTGACTCATTTACCGGCGCAAGCCGGTAGGCTCGACAGCGTGCGGTCACCCTCGGACGCTCACCAGGAATTCGCTCGCGAGTGGCGAAAATTCGACGCTGAGCAACAGCGCGCCGCTCGTGCGGCCGCGGTGGCAATGAAATACGAGGCAGCGACTAGTTCGCAACAACAATCAATGCAGGCATTCCGGCAACGCATGGCGGAGCTGTATCGAAGTATCGAAAGCCGCCATCTCGCCTGCGCGCGACTGCATCGATTACACGCCCTGCGCCTGCGGCGGTGGCATTTCGGCGACCAGACCACGCTCCGTCCCGTCTTCATGGCCGCAGTAGCCCAGCACCTCGGCATGGACGGCGCCGCGGTCACCCTGTTCGGCCAGACGGGCGAGGAATTGCTCGTCGCGGCCTCGGACGTGACCGCACGTGCCGCACACGATCTCGAGCAGCTGATCGGCGAGGGTCCGGCCCACGACGCGCTGGACGGACGGGAGCTCGTCACCGCGGGCAGCGCCGGCTTGGCCGCACGCTGGCCCCAGTACGGTCCGGCACTGTCCGAACTCGGCGTCCGGTCCGTGGTCGCCGTCCCGTTGCGCACTTCCCGCCTGCTCGGCTCCCTCTGCGCGTTCACCAGCCGCGGTGGCGTCCACACCGGCGCCGGGCCGGCCACCGAGGAGGTGGCCGACGCCCTCGCCAACACGGTGCTGCTCGCCTCCTACGGGGCCACCGACGACAACGCACCGCACGGCACCTTGTTCGATGACGCCGACTACTTCGGCGCCGTACACCAAGCCGTCGGCATGGTTGCCGTGCATTGCGGTTGCGATATCGACACCGCGCTGGCGATGTTGCGCGCACGCGCCTTCGCCGACAGCCTCGACGTCGCGGAGATCTCCCGTCGGGTAGTGGAAGACGGATACCAATTATGTTGACCGTCAGGGTATTCCATGGCCGATGAGCTGGCGTTGGGCATGTCCGAGCTGACCGCGCTGCTGTTGAGCGGTGACGATGTCGCCGAATCACTATGCGCTGTCGCCGATACCGTGACGCGAATGCTGCCGGATCATCCGATGGCGGGGGTCACTTTGACTCGCGCACACGGCACCATCGTCGGCGGTTCGATCGGCGCGCACGAGATGCTCATCGAGGAATCCAGGTTCAGCGAGGGTTACGACCCGTGCCTACAGGCAATCGATACCGCACAACAGGTTTCGGTGCCCGATGTCGCGATGGAGCACCGTTGGGGCGGATACTCGACCCGGATACTCGCCTACGGCATCAAATCCGTGTACGCCCAACCGCTTTCGGTGAACGGCGAAGCACTGGGCGCACTGTCGCTCTACTCGACCCGGCCGAACGGCTTCACCGACCGGACCAGACAAGCCGCCACCTTGACCGCCGAGCACATCGGCACGCTGCTCACGGTCGCGGCCGATACCGCCCAGCAGGTCAAGCTGACCGAGCAGCTGCGGGCGACCCTGGCCTCCCGATCCACCATCGATCAGGCCCTCGGCATCGTGATGGCCGAACGCCGGTGCGACCGCGACGCGGCCTTCGAGGTGCTGCGCGACATGTCTCAGCGCCGCAATGTGCGCGTCGCTGATTTGGCCGCGGAGATCATCGAGACGGTCACCGGCAGTAAACCCGCCTCACCTCGTTTCATCGAACCGGGCCAGTCGTCGCGCCAGCACCGGCGGTCGTGAGTAATCCACTCCCCCAACCTAGTTCACGAACTCGACGCCGGCGGCCCAGCCGGCCGACAAGCCGGCGCGCACCGGCAAACCGACGACGGAATCGGTACTGCCGAGTAGAATTGACGATGTCCTCCTGAGTCCTGAAGCGCGGCTCCGGATTCCGCCACTCGATACTCGGGGGACGACATGGATGATTCCGCCTTATCCAGCGCCCACACCGACCAGCGCGCGCATCGGCGTTCGCTGTTCATCGACCGGCGCGACGCGGGTCGCCGTCTCGCTGATCGGTTGCAGGCCTTCCGCGGCCCGGATGTGGTCGTCCTCGGCGTCCCCCGCGGCGGCGTTCAGGTGGCCTGCGAGGTCGCCGCTAACCTGCAACTGCCGCTCGACACGATCGTCGTCAACAAGCTCCGCGTCCCCTATCGGCCCGACCTGTCCTTCGGCGCGATCAGCGAGGACGACACCCGCATCATCGATGAGGTCGTCGTCCGCAGCGCCCTGCTGACCGCCGAGGAGCTGGCCGAGACCGAATCCCACGAGCGCGCCAGCCTGTACCGCCGGTCCCAACGGTTCCGTGTGCACAGTCCGCCGGCCGAACTGGACGGGCGCACGGCGCTGGTTGTCGACGACAGCGTCGCCACCGGCATCACCGCGCAAACCGCCTGCCGCGCCGCCTATCGTCGCGGCGCGGTCCGGGTGGTCCTGGCCGTCCCGGTGGCGCCGCACCGGATCGTGCGCGCGCTGGCTTACCACGCGGACAAAATCGTGTGCTTGGAGACGCCGCCGCATCCTCGCCCGCTGGACGAGTCCTACCTGCACTGCGATCCGGTCACCGACACCGACGTGGGCCAATTGCTCGGCGGCCAAGCCGCCCCTGCCCGAATTCGCCTGGCGGAGAGCAGATACGGAAACCGGTAAGTGGGTTACCCCGGTCGCCGCGCCCGGAAACCGGGCCTAGATCCTTTCGATGGCTCCGACGCCGACGATAGGTATACGATCCTGCGGACGGTGGAGCGGTCCAGCAAGCGGCCGACCATTGCATTTTTCGAGCACGCGATTCCGAAGTGCGTGGGATGGACCGGAGGCGGCATTGTCCGAGATGTCGATTACTGCTTTCCCGACTGAGATCAGCTCCAACGGTGTCAGCGAGGGTCTGCTCTCCGAGCTGGTCGAGCACCTGCGGCAGAATCGCACCGTCCTGCGCGAAGAATGGGCGCGCCGCATCACCGAGGCGCAGTTGCTCACCGCGATGACGCCGGACGAAATGTTCTCCGAAGCCACCTCCGTCTATGACAACTACGTGGCCGTGCTGGAAACCGGATCGGTGGAAGCGTTGCAGGATTACGCGCGCGACCTGTCCGAGCGCATCATTCCGCGCGGCGTCGAAACCGACGAGGTCCTCGGCATCGTGCTGCTGCTGCGCGATGTGCTGGCCCGCTCGCTGTTCGAGAAATATCAGACCGATTTCCAACTGCTCAACGCCGTGCTCGACGCGTACGAACCCGCCGCCAACCGGATCGCCAACACCGTGGGCGTCTCCTTCGTCGAGGAACGTGAGCGCATCATCCGCCAGCAGCAGGAGGCAATCCGTGAGCTGTCCACGCCTGTTCTCCAGGTGCGTGAACAGCTGCTGATCCTGCCGATCATCGGTGTGCTCGACGGGCAGCGGGCCCGTCAGCTCACCGAGCAGCTGCTGCGCGCGATCCGGGCCAACCGCGCCAAGGTCGTCGTCATCGACATCACCGGCGTGCCGACCATCGACTCCACCGTGGCCAACCACCTGGTGCAGACCGTCGACGCCTCGGGACTGATGGGTGCGAGCGTGATCATCACCGGACTGTCCTCGGAGATCGCGCTGACCCTGGTCACCATCGGACTGGACCTGTCCAAGATGAACGCGGTCGGCGACCTCCAGGGTGGCATCGAGGAGGCCGAACGACTACTCGGCTACGAGGTCAGCCGGAGCAGCACCGGAGACAACACCCGGCGACCGGAGAGCTGACGGCTAGTCCGGTCCGGTGTTCTCGTGGACGGTCAGCAGCAGATGGTCGAACGCGGTCTGCACCTGCGGCGGCGCGGGCGGCAGTGAGTCGAGTTCGGCCATGAGCCGCGCAGCCAGCGTGCGCAGCTTGACGTTCGTTTCCTGCGAGCGCCACTGCAACACCCGGAACGCCTGCTCGGCGTTGAGCCGATATACCCGCATCAGCACGCCCTTGGCCTGCTCGATCACGGCCCGCGCCTCGAACAGTTCCGGCAGTGCGCCGTCCAGCAGGTCTTGGCGCTGTTCGTCGATAGTCTCGGTCAGGTCGACGTAGTAACCGGTGGTGCCGATCACCTTGCCGTCCTCGGTCATGGTGTCGCCCAAGACGATCACATGGCGCATCTGACCGGCGGTGTCGATGATGCGGTGCCGGCTACAGAACGGTTCGGCGTTGCGCAGCGACTTGGCGATCGTCTCCGCGACCTGCGCGCGATCGTCCGGATGTTTGTGCGAGAGCAGCAGTTCCGTCGTCGGTGTCACCGTCCCGGGCTCGTATCCATGCATCACGGCGACCTCGTCCGACCACTGCCACCGTTGATCGGCGAACCAGAAACCGAAGCTTCCGGTCGCCTGCGGCGTGCCGCCACCGACCACCTGGACGACCGCGTGAGTCGCCGCCTCGGTGGCCGTCGCGCCTGTTTCCATCACCGGGTAAGTATGCGCCCTACCTGCGGTTTTCGCTCCGTCTCGGCGGTCGCACGCTCGTGTCTTTGGGCCCTGTTCGCGGGGGACCTTCTGCCCTGCCGGCGGTGACCTTGTGCCCTATCCGAAGGGTAAGACGAGTCACACCGCCGCGCCGAGATGCAGGCTATCGGGTTGGGCACAGACTTCGCGGGTATGGCATCAGTGAATCGTTGGGAGGCGGTGAACATGATGAAGGTGGTTTCCAAGACATCGACACCACACCAAACGGCCGTAGTCGCACACCGAGTGGCCTTCGAACTGGCCGCGGAACCGCACGAGCTGGGGATGCTGCGTGCGCTGACCGATACGACCTGCATGATGGCCGATGTCACGCTCGATGCGATCCCGGACATCCGGCTGGTGCTCAGCGAAGCGGCGACCGCGCTGATGCTCGACGCGGTGCCCGCATCGACGCTGCGGTGTGCGTTCACCTACAACAAGCGACGGATCGGCGTGCGGCTCAGCGCGGTCACCACCCGCGATGTCGAAGTCAGCCGCGACCCGCTGAGCTGGCAGTTGGTGCAGGTGCTGACCGATTCGGCCGAGTTGTTCCAGGATTCGTTTGATCTCGACTCGGGTGGATATCCGACGGCCATCGAATTCAGTTGGGAGCGAGGTATATCCGATGCAACGTGAGTTCACCGCCGACCGGACCGAGACATCGCGGCGCAGCAGTTCGCACGGTGACAGTTACGACAACATCGAGCCTTGGTTCGAGAAGATGGCCACGCTCACCGCACAGGATCCGCACCGGAATGAGTTGCGCGAGGAAATAACCCGGCTGTGCCTGCCACTGGCCGAACACATCGCGCGCAAATTCTCCGGCCGCGGTGAGGCTTTCGACGATCTGCATCAAATCGCCAGGGTCGGTTTGATTCTCGCGGTCGACCGGTTCGATGTCTCGCGCGGGAGTTCGTTCCTGTCCTTCGCCGTGCCGACGATCATGGGCGAGGTGCGCAGGCACTTCCGGGATCGCACCTGGGCGGTGCGAGTTCCGCGTCGGCTCAAGGAGATTCAGCAGCTGATCGGGCCGGCCACCGAGGCGTTGACGAACCGGCTCGGCCGGGTGCCCAATGCCAGGGAGATCGCCGCCGAGCTGGACGTCGAACTCAGCGAGGTCACCCAGGCGTTGATCGCGCGTAACGGGTACCAGACCAATTCGATCGAGGGCATCACCCGCGACGACGGCGAGAACGCGACGTTGTCCGTCGTGGCCGGCCTCGGTGCCGAGGAACCGTGCTACGAACTGCTGGAGCAGTCGATGACGGTGCGTCCGTTGATCGCGGCGTTGCCCGAGCGCGAGCGGCAGGTGCTGATCATGCGGTTCTTCGAATCGCTGACGCAGGCGCAGATCGCCGAGCAGCTCGGGGTTTCGCAGATGCAGGTCTCGCGCATTCTGACCAAGACGTTGAACACCCTCCGTACGCAAGCGCTGGACGACCGGCCCGCCCAGGTGGCCTGAGCTACGCCACGTGTCCCGGCTTCAAATCGGCGACGAGGTCGTAGCGCAGCGATTCGGTGTGCGGTGGCGGCGCGGAGGACTCCTCCGGCGCGATGAGCATGCCGACATGATCACCCAGATCGTGGCGTTCGAGGATGCGGCCGGTGAACCAGCCCGCGGCGGCGGCCAGGATCGGCAAGTCCGACGGGCCCGGTTGCCATTTGCAGTGCGCGAACTTGTTGATGTCGTCGCCGGTCTCCGCGCCGAAAAGCGCCGCGAGCGAGGACTGTTCGCGGCCGAGCAGATGAACGGCGAGGTGCTCGGCGGCCATCGCGACGCCGAAGGTGAAGTTGTTCTTGGAGATGCCGACCAGAAAGCGCGGCGGCTCGATGCTCACCTGTGAGGTGAAGCCGACCAGACACCCGGCTTGGCGGCCGTCGGCCCGGGCGGTCACGACGAACACCGGGTAGTCGGCGGCCGCGATCACCGCGTCGAAACCGGTTCTGGCTGCTGTGACGTTGTCCGACATGGTCCTCGCGCTCGGCTCGGCCGGGATCCGTCGCCGCGGGTTCGACACGGCTCGGGACCACGGCAAGTGGGCAGTCCGTAACCCACACTACGAGACATCGGCGGTGATCAGGGCGGCGAATTTTCGTCAACGCCCGGTCATGACGTCTTCGCGGAGTTTGAGGATGTTCGCTTTTTCGGCGAGGAGTCGTTCGATGCCCGCGTCCAACTGGCGGGTGCGCTCGTCGAGCTGCGCCAGCACATCGTCGCGGTCCTGGTCGGTGGCGCTCTGCGGGGCGGTGCAGGCGATGTGGATCAGCGCGGCGGCCTCGGACAGGGACAGGCCGGAGGCGAGCAGGCAGCGGATGTCGTGCACCGTCTTGACGTCTTCCTGGCGATAATGCCGGTAGCCGTTCGGATCGCGCTGCGGGGTCAGCACGCCGGCGTTCTCGTAGTGCCGCAGCATCCGCGGGGTCGCGCCGGTGAGCTCGCTCAAATCCTTGATCCGCACCGCGGGCTCCTCCTTGACATTGACGTTAGTGTCATACTTTACCTTGGCCGTATGACGAACGAACGGAGTCGGCCGAACGTCCTGCTGGTGGTCGCGCACCCGGACCACGAGTCCGCCACCTGGGCCATCGCCCGCGCGGTGGAGCAAGGCATCCAGGCGGACGGAAACACTACTGCCACAACGCATGACCTGACCAAATCGGGATTCGATCCGGTGTTCAGCGCGGCGGATCTCGCGGTCCACCGGCTGGTCGGCGAGGTGCCCGAGGATGTGCGGCGCGAGCAGGAGCTGATCGAATCGGCCGACGTCGTCGCGCTGCTGTTCCCGGTCTACTGGTGGTCGATGCCCGCGCTCGCCAAGGGGTGGATCGATCGCGTCTTCAGCCGCGGTTGGGCTTACGAGAACCCTTCCCCGAACGGGCCCAGCGCGATCGACGAGCTGCACTTCATCGCCCTGGCGGGAGTCAACCAGCGCACCTTCGATCGCCGCGGGTACAAGGACTCGATCTCGCTCCAACTGCAACACGGCATCGCCGACTATTCCGAGATCGCCGAATCATCGATCGAGATCCTCTACGGCACCGAAACCAGTGATCCGCAAGCACATCAGGAACTGGCGGCCCAGGGGTACAAGCTCGGTGCCGATCTGGCGCAGCGGGCACAAGCGGCGTTCGATCGGTCAGCTCACTCGCGCGAGTGACGTCCCGATCCGCGCGGCGCGGGCGCCCGGCGTCCGCGCCTTCGCGGCCGTCCATCGCCCGTCCGCCTCGGCCGCTTCGATCGCCGCATATCCGGGTTCCCGCATCCGACCCGCCGCGATCAATGCCTCGGCCTTCGACATATTCAGCTGCGACCACGGGCTTTTCGCGCGGCGCGGTGAGTACCGTTGCAGAAAATGCCGCTCGTCCAAGGCCTTTCGGTGGCTGTCGATCCACCCGAAGCAGAGCGCGACATCCAGCGCCTCGCCGATCGTGAGCCCTTCGGCGCCCTTCTTGGCGATCACCAGCCAGACGTCCGCCGCGTCGTCATGCCGGTCGGCCAGCCACGACTCCCACTGCGCTGAAGTCGAAAACCGATGAGAACCTGCGTCGATGCTTTCCATAAGCTCATCATCCGCACTTAAGTGCTCACCGAATGAGCACTTTTCTGCCGAGGTCTGCCGATGATCACGGACGCGACCAATCCAAAGACCGACTCGGGTCCGAATAGCGGGGTGTTCCACGCCGGAACCCTCACAGAATCGAGGCCCACCCAGTGCCAAGCCGCCCCGCCCAGCTCGCCGCCGGCCTCACCACCGTCGCCTCGCTGGTCTTTCTCGCGCCCAGCGCGCACGCCGTGACGTCTCCGAGTTACCGATGCAAAACCATCGAGCCCGGCAAGGAAATCAGCGACAACCTCGGCCCGGTGACGGCCGACAAGTGCACCGCAACCAACAAGGCCCCCAAGGACGGCGACATCACCGGCCTCTTCTTCATTCTGGACGCCACCAAGAAAGAGCCGTACTACCTCTGCGGCGTCAACCCCGACGGCAAACTCGCACCCACGACGGCCACGACCGGCACCGCCATCCAACCGGGCAAAGTCACCGCCAAAGGATGCAAAACCTTCCCGAAGGGCGAGATCAAGTTCACGCCCGAACAGTTCGAGCAGGAACTGGCCAAGCAGACCAGGGAAAAGGGCGCGACGCGTTAGCCGCTGGTCCAGCGTCGTCCCGGGAGGCAGGCTCATATCCGCGACCTGCCGAGGCCCTTATCGTGTGGGGGGTGCGTGGCGAGACTAGCGAGACCGGTGGCGGCGAGGGCTCTTCGCCGCGGGCACTTTTCGTGACCAGGTTGGCCGAGCTGTGGGACGCCGCAGGAAATCCCACCTTGCAACGAGTCGCGGCCACCACCGAGACACGGCTGAAAGCCGCGCGCACACCGGCACAGAGTCAGCGTTCATCGATGCAACGCATCAGCGACTGGCGCAGCGGACGCAACGTGCCCTCCCGATTCGAAGCACTGGACCCCGTACTGGTCACACTGATCGCACTCGCCCGACAAACATCCGGCCCGATCCCCCCGGTCTTGTCCAACCGCTCGACCTGGCGACGACTGTGGAAAGCGGCCAGCACACAACCCGTACGCCCCGCGGTACTGACCTCGCTGCGACGCGACGTTCCGATGTTCGTCGGACGCGACACCGAAGTACAACGCATCCTCGACGCCGCCGGACCCGGACGAGTGGTCTCCATCCACACCATCGACGGCATGCCAGGCGTCGGCAAAACCGCGCTGGTCACCCGCGCCGCACACCTCCTGTCAGAGACATTCCCCGACGGCAGATTCTTCGTCGAACTGAACTCACACACCCCAGGCCAGACACCCGCAGACCCCACCGAAGTACTCGCCACCCTGCTCACCGGCCTCGGCATCGCACCCAGCCACATCCCCGACTCCCTCCACGCACGCCGCGACCTATGGCGCGACCGCGTATCCGCCAAACGGATCCTGCTGATCCTCGACGACGCCCGAGACCACGCCCAGATCGAACCCTTACTGCCGGCCGGGCCGGAATGCCTCACTTTGATCACTAGCCGCCGCCGACTCGTCGCCCTGGACGACGCTCTGCCGCTCCCCCTGGACACCCTCGATCCGGACAGCGCGATCGACTTGTTTTGCCGCTTGGCCCAACGAACACCGCAGGGCGACGACATCACCGCGGTCGCCGAAATCGTCCGATTATGCGGATACCTCCCGCTGGCAATCGTTCTACTGGCCGGCCGCCTCGCCCACCACCCAGCCTGGACACTCGCCGGCTCAGCGGAGGAATTCCGTACCGCCCAAGACCGGCTCGACGAACTCGACGCCGGCCAACGCGCAGTCCGCGCCGCATTCACCGCCTCCTATGACAACTTGCCACCCAGCAGACAACAGTTGTTCCGCACCCTGGGCCTGCACCCCGGCACCGACTTCGACGCCCACGCCGTAGCCGCACTGAACGACATACCGCTCACCGAAGCACGAACCCACCTCGACGCCCTCTACACCGACAACCTCATCCAGGAGAGCGCACCCGGCCGGTACCGCCTACACGACTTGGTCCGCGAGTACGTCCGCGCCCTCGCCTCGACAGCGGCGTCCATCGACGCCGCCAACACAATTCAGCGACTGCTCGACTACTACCGGGATACCGCCGCAGCCGCGGACCGATGGTTGACCCGCAGGCCCCGCCCGGCCGACAACCACCGCACCCCCGGCGTGACCGGTGCCCTGGCGCGGGAATTCGACGACGAGATGCATGCGCTGGCGTGGATGCGGACCGAACGAGCCAACTTGCTCGCCTGCATCGAGTACACCGCCGACCACGATCCCGCGCGGATGGTCGAGTTGACCGAGGTGCTGGCGGCGTTGCTGGAGCGCGAAGGGCCGTGGTCATCGGCCCGGCGGCTGCACCAGCGCGCGGCCGCGGCGGCGAATCGCCTCGGCGACCGGCTCGGCGAGGCGAACGCCCGGACCGACCTCGCCATCGTGCTGTGGCAGACCGGAAAGTTCGAGCAACCCGTCGACCTGCTCCGGCAGGCCCTCGCCCTCTACCGGGAGACCGGCGAACCGGTAGGCGAAGCCGACACCCTGGCCAATCTCGGCGGGTTACTCCGCAACGCCGGTAACCATGAGCAGGCCGTCGATCTTCTCCGGCAGGCGCTCGCCCTGTATCGGACGACCTGCCACCCCATCGGCGAGGCCGACACCCTGATCAGACTCGGTGGGGTACTCCGAGACACCGGCGATTATCAGCAGGCCGCCGACCTGATCCAGCAGTCCTTGATCCTGTTCCGAAAGACCGACTACCACCTCGGCACGGCCGGCGCGCTCAGCATGCTCGGCGCCGTGCACCTCCAGACCGGAGACTATGGACAGGCGACCGACTTACTTCTGCGTGCTATGGCGTTGTTCCAGGAGATCGGCCATCACAAGGGTGAAGCCAGGTGCCTCGGCAACCTCGGCCTCGTGTGCCGGGAGACCGGAGATTTCGAGCAGGCCGCCGACCTGATCCAGCAGTCCTTGGACCGATTTCGGGAAATCGGCCACCGTGCGGGCGAAGCCATCAATCTCAACAACCTCGCCACCGTGTGTCGAGAAACCAAGGATTATCAGCAGGCCGCCGATCTGTCCCGGCGTGCGCTGACCTTGTTTCGGGAGACCGGCTACCGGATCGGCGAAGCCGAAGCACTAGCCAACCTCGGCGTCGTGTACCAGGAAACCGGAAACCATGAACAGGCCGCCAACCTCTCCCGCCAAGCTTTGGCCCTGTTTCGGAAGATCGGCTATCGCATCGGCGAAACCGAGGCACTGAACAACACCGCGAAGGCCCTGTCGGCAACCGGCGAGCCGGGTGCCGCGCTGACAATGTTCACCGACGCGCTGGCCATAGCCCGAGACATCGACAGCCGAATTCAGCAAGCCCGCGCCCTGGAAGGCATCGCCCGCTGTCAGGCCGATCTCGGTGAAACCACAGACGCCGCCACCCACCTTCGCCAAGCCGTCGACCTCTACCGCCACCTCGGCGCATCCGAAACCGATACCGCGACAACCTATCTCGCCACGCTCGAACCCACACCGCCCGAGCCCCAGTGATCAACTCCCGCACACAGCGTCCGCCCAGACCGTCGTCAAAGGCCGGACCAGCCATTATCTTGGGTCGGTGCGTGGTGAGATCAGCGAGACCGGAGGTGGCGGCGAGGGATCTTCGCCGCGAGCGCTCTTCGTGACCAGGTTGGCCGAGCTGTGGGACGCCGCAGGAAATCCCACCCTGCAACGAGTCGCAGCCACCACCGAAGCACGACTGAAAGCCGCACGCACACCGGCACAGAGCCAGCGTTCATCGATGCAACGCATCAGCGACTGGCGCAGCGGACGCAACGTGCCCTCCCGATTCGAAGCACTGGATCCGGTACTGGTCACACTGATCGCGCTCGCCAGGCAAACAACCGGTCCCGTTCCGGCGGACTTGTCGAACCGGTCTACGTGGCGGCGCGTGTGGAAGGCCGCCATCGCTCAGCCCGTACGCCCCACGGTGACGACCTCACTGCGACGCGATGTCCCGACATTCGTCGGCCGCGACGCCGAAGTGCAGCGGATACTCGATGCCGCCGGGCCGGGGCGGGTGGTCTCCATCCACACCATCGACGGCATGCCTGGTGTCGGGAAGACGGCGCTGGTCACCCGGGCGGGACATCTGCTGACGGATCGGTTTCCCGACGGCAGATTCTTCGTCGAACTGAACACCCACACCCCGGGACAGACACCCGCCGATCCCACCGACGTGCTGGCTACCCTGCTCACCGGCCTCGGCATCGCACCGAGCCACATCCCGGACACTCTTGCTGCCCGCAGTGACCTGTGGCGTGACCGCGTCGCGGCCAAACGGATCCTGCTGGTTCTCGACGACGCCCGAGACCACGCCCAGATCGAACCCTTGCTACCCGCCGGACCCGAATGTCTCACGCTCATCACCAGCCGCCGCCGACTCGTCGCCCTGGACGACGCCCTCCCGCTCCCCTTGGACACCCTCGAACCCGACAACGCGATCGACCTGTTCTGCCAGTTAGCTCAACGGAATCCGCAAGGCGACGACGTCGCGGCAGTCGCCGAGATCGTCCGGTTGTGCGGATACCTGCCACTGGCGATCGTGCTATTGGCGGGCCGCCTCGCCCATCATCCGGCGTGGACGCTCGCCGGCTTGGCCGAGGAATTCCGCACGGCACAAGACCGCCTCGGTGAACTCGACGCAGGCCAGCGCGCGGTACGTGCCGCGTTCACGGCCTCGTACGAGAGCCTGCCACCGCAACGGCAGCAATTGTTCGGCAGGCTCGGGCTGCATCCCGGCCTCGATTTCGACGCTTATGCCGTCGCCGCCCTGAACGACATACCACTCACAGAGGCTCGGTCCGAACTCGACGCTCTTTACACGGACAACCTGATCGAGGAGACGAAACCCGGCCGCTATGGCATGCACGATCTCGTGCGTGAATACGTCCGTGCTCTCGGTGCGGCAGCACCACTCAGCACCGAGGCGGTTCAGCGGGTACTGGATTACTACCAGGCCACCGCCGCAGCCGCAGACCGATGGCTGACGCGAAGACCTCGACCCGCTGACGGCAACTACCCACCCGGCCGCACCAGTGCCTTGGTGCGGGAATTCGACGACGAGCGGCGCGCGCTGGCGTGGATGCGAATGGAGCGAGCCAACCTGCTCGCTTGCCTCGAGTACGCCGCCGACCACGATCCCGCGCGCATGGTCGGGCTGACCGAGGTACTGGCGGAACTGCTGGAGCGCGAAGGGCCGTGGCCAACGGCCCACAAGCTGCATCAACGCGCCGTCGAGGCCGCAGGGCAGCTCGGCAATCATCTCGGCCGAGCGAACGCACTCACCAACCTCGCTATCGTGCAATGGCAAAGCGGGAGGTACGAATACGAGCAAGCCGCCGACTTACTCCGGCAGGCACTCGCCCTGTACCGCGCGACCGGCTACCCCATCGGCGAAGGCAACACGCTGATCACCCTCGGCGGCTTACACCGATACACCGGCGACTATCGACAGTCCGCCGACCTGATCCAGCAGGCCCTGACCTTGTTCCAGGCGACCGGCCACCGCATCGGCGAAGCCGACGCCCTCGCCAGGCTTGGCGGCTTACATCGAGACACCGGCGACTATCGACAGTCCGCGGACCTGATCCAGCAAGCCCTGATCGTGTTCCGGGAGACCGGCTACCGCCTCGGGGAAGCAGGTGCGCTCAGCATGCTCGGCGGCGTGCACCGCGAAGCCGGAGACTATGGCGAAGCCACCGACCTGCTGCTGCGTGCGGCCGCACTATTCCGGGAGATCGGCAATCCGAGCGGTGAAGCCACCGCCCTCGGCAACCTCGGGCTCGTGCGCCGCGAGATCGGCGATCACGCGCAGGCCGCCGACCTGATCCAGCGGGCACTGGCCGTGTGCCAAGAAATCGGCCACCGTCTCGGCGAAGCCATCAATCTCAACAACCTCGCGACCGTGCGTCGGGAGACAGCCGACCTCGAGCAGGCCGCCGATCTCTCCCAGCAAGCCCTGATTTTGTTCCGCGAGACCGGGTTCCGGATCGGCGAAGCCGAGGCCCTCGCCAATCTCGGCGCGGTCTGTCTGGAGACCGGCGATCACGATCGGGCGGCCGATCTGTCTCGGCAAGCTCTGAACCTGTTTCGGGAGATCGGCTATCGGGTCAAAGAGGCCGAGACTCTCAACAATCTCGCGAGGGCGCTGTCGGCATCCGGCAAACCGGGCGAGGCGCTGACGGTGTTCACCGAGGCGTCGACGGTGGCAGCCGACACCGACAACCGAACCGAGCAAGCCCGCGCCGCGGAAGGCATCGCCGACTGCCGGGCTGCCCTCTGATCACACCTCGTCGAGCCCATCCGAAACCGAGGCCGCGGCAACCCATCTCGCCACGCTCGAACCCCACCGTCCGAACTCCGAGATCGACTCCCGCGCACCGGCCCGGAAAGCTGGGACCGCCGCTGATCCCCTCCACCTGCGGCGCCCCTGCCACCACTCCCTTGTGGCGCGGCAATCATCACTGAAAACACTGAAGTACCGCCAAGCCAGATCAGCCGTTCACCTACTGAACCCGCAGGTCAGGACCTATGAATCAGATTTCCGGACCGGAGAAGACCGGAAGCAGGAATCGGCGGGGGAAGCCGAGGAAAGAAGACCGAGAAGATGGTTGTGGGGCGGGCGGGGCTCGAACCCGCGACCAATGGATTATGAGTCCACGGCTCTAACCGACTGAGCTACCGCCCCGCTTCTGCGGGTGTACCGCAGGCGTGGGGGATGCTACCGGCTGGGGTGGGGCTTGCACCACTTGGACCCGGGGTGGCGGTTAGGGTTGGGCGTCCGGCAACCGTACTGGAGGGTCGAGCATGGCGAGTTTGTTCGCGAATGTGCTGAAGGTGCACCAGTGGGTGTACGAGAACAGCGGTGGGTTGGTGGGGCACCGGGTGCTGTTCGGGAATCCGACGTTGCTGCTGCGGACGGTGGGGCGCAAGACGGGGCAGGCGCGGACCTCGGCGCTGACGTACGGGACGGATGGGGCGGACTATTTGGTGACGGCGTCCAATGGTGGGTCGCCGCGGCCGCCGGGGTGGCTGGCGAACGTGAAAGCCAAGCCGGAGTGTGAGATTCAGATCGGGCGGCGCACGATAGTGGTGGTCGCGCGGCCGACTTATCCGGACGATGCGGATTACGCTCGCCGGTTCGCGATCGTCGACAAAATCAATAAGGGGCGCTACAGCGCTTACCAGAAGATGACCAAGCGGCCCATTCCGGTGGTCGTGCTGTCGCCGGTCGGCTGAGTTCGGTCAGTCCCGGTAGTCGTCGTCGCGCTCCTCCCAGTGCTCGTCGTAGTCGTCGGGATCATCTCTGTCCCAACGCCTCCCGTCTTTCGGGGGTCTGCTGGCGATTTGCACGACAACGATGACCAGGGCCAGTACCACGAGGACCACACCAACAACGATCAGAGTCTCCACCCAGGGCACCCTAGCGCCGAGCCAGGGTGCCCGCCAGGGCTGAAACCGAACGGTCTCAGCGGGCAGAACCCACGGTCAGCAGGGTGCGCCCGACCGCGGTCCTGGATTCGATGGCGGCGTGCGCACTTTCGGCGTCGTCGAGCGGAAAGGCTTGGCCGATCACCACTTCCAGCCGCCCGGCGGCGGCCTCGGCGAGGGAACGTTCGGCGAGCCCGGCCCAATCGGTGTTCGCGTCGGTGATGTCGAAGAGTCCGAGGACGGTGATGCCGCGCGCCGTCGTCGCCTCGGCGTCCGGTGCCGCGAATTCGCCTGCCGAGGCGCCGTATCCGAGGAATCGGCTGTTGTCTGCCGCGGCGTCGAGCGCGTCCTCGCCCAGCACACCACCCGCGCCATCCAGCACGACATTCGCGCCCGCACCACCGGTCGCCGCACGAGCCTTGTCCGACCAGCCCGGTTCGGAGTAGTCCACGACGGCGTCGGCACCGAGGCGCTCGGCGAGTTCCAGCTTGGCGTGCCCGCGCGCGGCGGCGATCACGTGTGCGCCGGCCGCGTGCGCAAGCTGAATCAGCAAGGTGCCCAGGCCACCTCCGGCCGCGGTGATCAGCACCCACTCCCCCGGCTGGATCGCGGCCCGGTCGAATACCGCGAGTGCCGTCTTGCCGTCGTGGGCGAGCGCGACCGCCTGCGCCAGGCTCAATCCGTCCGGCACCGCGGTCAGCGATTCGGCCCTGGCCAAAGCCTTTTCGGCGTAACCACCGATCGGCTGGCCGCCCCCGATCTTGCTCGCCGCGGTCGCGGTGGCGACGCGCTTGCCGATCCAGGCCGCGTCGACCCCGGCGCCCACCGCGCTGATCACGCCGGCGACGGCGCCACCGGGCACGTACGGCGTCTCCAGCTTGAAGTAGTCGCCGCCCCAGCCGCTGCGCAAGCGGGTGTCCAGGAACATCACGTCGGCGGCGGCCACGTCGACGACCACCTCACCCGGCCCGGCGCTCGGTTCCGCCACCTCACGCACGGTGAGCACGTCGGGTCCACCGAATTCCATTGCCTGCACAGCCCGCATGACCATCCTCCATCGCTTCCCTGTTCCGACTGACAGGACCAAGCATGGAACCTCAATCAACGTTGAGGTCAAGTCGAGCGATTATGCCGACCGCGAAATCACTCCGAGCTCAGGAGCTTCCGCCGCCACAGCTACTGCTGCTCCCGCCGCCACAGCTGGAACTGCTCCCGCCACCGCAACTGGAACTGCTTCCGCCACTGCAACTGCTGCTGCTCCCGCCCCCGCAGCTACTACCGCTTCCACTGTCGTGATGACCACCGTGATGGTGATGACCACCTCCGTGCCCCGGATCCCAGCCCCCGCTACAGCTACTCGACGAGCCACCATCGGCGAACCCGGCGGCACCGGCCGCCCAGTACGGGTCCGAACTGTCGTAACCCCCGCCATACCGCCGCCGAGGACCCCCGCGCCGAGCCCCATACGGCGGAACCCGCCGGGTGTTGCGCACAGCCCTGACGATCACGCCGATGATGATGAACGGCGTCGCGAAGACGAGCACCACGATCAGCAGCACGACCACCAGAACGACGAGATCAGCCATTCATGAACCGTAACGGCGCAGCGTGCTTGCGTACAGTGAACTGTGCTGTCTTTCCGCTTCCGCAGTTCCCGGCCGCGCGACATCGACCTCGCGACGGTCAACGCCGCGGTCGCCGCGCTGGAGCTGCCCGAGGCCGTCTACAAGACCTCCCCGTGGCACCCCCGCGACCTGGTGGAGACCGGCCTGCGGCAATGGCTGCGCTGCTGCGGCGCGGCCATGCGCGACGGCCAGGTCGTCGGCATGCCGTCGCATGCGGTCGACGAGGCCTGGCACGGTTTCATCCTCTGCACCGAGCGCTACGCCGAGTTCTGCGCCGCCGCCTACGGCCGCTTCCTGCATCATTTCCCGGAAGGCGCCGGGCCGCCGAAGGTTTCGCACGGCTCGATGGGCGAACAGCTCGGCCGCACCGTGGTGGCCTGGGCGCTGGTCGCCGAACCGGGCGAGACCTGCGTGCTCTGGGATCTGGACCGCAGGGTCGGCGTCGAACACCCGTGGGGCGTCGACGCCGAACGCGTCGCGGCCATCGAGGCCGACCTGCGCACCCTGGCGGACTAGGTGTACTGACCTGAGAGGTTGGTGACGCGGCTGGCTGGTGGGTGGCCTGCGAGTGCGGTGTGGCCGCGGTGGTGATTGTAGGTGTGGAGCCAGGTGGTGAAGGCTGTGCATCGTTCGAGGTCGCTGCGGTAGAGCTGTGCGTAGGCCCATTCGTCGGCGAGTGTGCGGTGGAATCTTTCGACTTTGCCGTTGGTTTGTGGCCGGTAGGGGCGGGTGCGTTGGTGAATGACCGGTCCGAGCGCGTCGGCGAAGGTGCGGGATCGGTAGCAGGAACCGTTGTCGGTCAATACTTTTCGGATGGTGATGCCGTGGTTGGCGAACCAGGCGTTGGCGCGGGCCCAGAACGCGGCGGCGGTGTCTTTGTGTTCATCGGCGAGTAGTTCGGTGTAGGCGAGGCGGGAATGATCGTCGAGGGCGGTGTGCAGGTAGTGGTAGCCGTGACGCGGATTGCCGTAGGTGTTGGTTTGCCCGGTTGGCTTGTGTGCCTGGGAGTTTCGGTTGCCGGCGGTGCGTCCTAGTTTGCGCCAGCCCCCGCCGTCGGGGATCTTGCCGAGCTTTTTGACATCGATATGGATCAGATCCCCGGGCGCCTGGTGTTCGTAGCGGCGTATCGGCTCAGCGGTGGCCCGGTCGAGCCAGCGCAGCCGCGCCAGCCGATAACGGGTCAGGATCCGGTGCACGGTCGAGGGATGCAGACCGAGCAGGTAGGCGATGCGTGCGGGTCCCCACCTGCGCAGGACACGGACCTTGATGATGCGACGCTCGGTATGAGTCGATGTCCGGTACGGGCTGTGGTGCGGGCGTGAGGACCGATCGGCCATCCCGGCTGCTCCCTGCAGGCGATAGCGCTTTGCCCAGCGTGCCGCGGTGGTCGCCGAGACCTGGAACCGTTCGGCTGCCCGCCGCAACGGCCAGCCGTCATCGACGACACAACGAGCAAGACGCAACCGACCCAACTCCGAGAGCGGGGCATTACGGTGAGACACGAAGACCTCCGGCAGGTGAATGAGTTCCTAGACAGCTCTCACTTCACTCGGAGGTCTTCGCCATGTCAGCTCGCCACGCCGTCACCAACGTCCATGGTCAGTACAACTAGGTCAGCTTTACCCGCGCCGCGACGAACCGGCCGACCGCGGGCGCGAGCCTGCTGAAGTGGTACTGCAACCGGGCTTCCGGCGTCACCGGCACGATGCTGCGGTCCTTCTCCACGGCCCGCACGATCTGCTCGGCCACCTTCTCCGGCCCGTAGCTGCGCTTGCGGTAGAGGTTGTCGTAGCGCTGCTGCTTGGCCTTCTCCTCTTCGGCGCTGACGCCCGAGAATCGGGTGTTGGCAACGATATTGGTGTGCACGATGCCGGGGCAGATGGTGTGCACCGAGATCCCGCGCCCGGCCAGTTCCGCGCGCAGGCAGTCGGAGAACATGAACACCGCCGACTTGCTGGTGGAGTACGCGCTGAACCCCTGCTGCGGGCTGTAGGCGGCCATGCTGGACAGGTTGACGATGTGCCCGCCCAATCCGCGCTCGGCCATGGCGGATCCGAAGGCGCGGCAGCCGTTCAGCACGCCGCCGAGGTTGATCCGCATGACCCGGTCGAACTCCGCGGCGGAGGTGTCGAAGAATCCACCGGCCTGGCCGATTCCGGCGTTGTTGATCAGAATGTCCGGCACACCATGGTTTTCCAGCACGATCTCGGCGTGCGCGGTCACCGCGTCCGCATCGGACACGTCGAGCTGATACGGATGCGCCACACCGTGTTCGGCGGCGATCAGCTCGGCGGTCTCCTTGGCCGACGCGAGATTGATGTCGGACAACACGATTTCGGCGCCACGCCGAGCAAGGGCCAGCGCTGTCTCCCGGCCGATGCCGCTGCCACCGCCGGTGATCACCACGAGCTGATCCTCGAACGGCTTTGCGCTGCGGCCGACTTCGGCCCGGCGCAACCCGCGCGGAGTCGTCGCGCCGTTGACCGTGTCGATCAGCTCGGTGGTCGCGGTGGCCAAGAGCTCGGGATGCGAGAACGGCATCCAGTGCCCGGCGGGCACGTCGCGCCGCCAGAGTCGTTGCACCCATTTGCGTTCGTCGTCGTAGCCGGCCGGCCGCACCGCGACGTCGCGACCCGCGACGATCAGCTGCACCGGCACCTCGGTGTGCCGCTCACGCGGGGAAAGCAAGCGCTGCACGATGTTCGCGCGGTAGATCAGCAGGCCGTCGACCATGTCCTGCCGGAAGGTCGGGCCGAGCGTCACATTCGACGGCGGCGTCTCGTTCATGATCGAGACGACCCGCTGCCACCGCTGCTCGGTGCCCAGCAGACCGAAGACCGCGCGCGGCAGCCCCGGCGTCATGAAGAAGAACGTGTAGGCCGAGGACAGCGCCTGGGTGAACGGCTGCCAGAGGTTGCGCGGCGTCGGCCGGGACAGCCGGTTGCGCATCCAGTTCCCGATGTGGTCGAGGTTCGGCCCTGACACCGAGGTGAACGACGCGATCTGCGCGGCCGCGCGCGGCTCGCACACCGCCTCCCACACCTGCACCGAACCCCAGTCGTGCGCGAGCACGTGCACCGGCCGGTCCGGGCTGACCGCGTCGACGACGGCGAAGAAGTCGCCCGCGAGCTGGTCGAGCCGGAAGTCCTCGGTGCGCCGGGTCCGGGTGGACCGGCCGTGCCCGCGGGTGTCATAGGTGACGACGTGGAAACGCCGGGCCAGCAACGGCACCACCGCGTCCCAGAGGTGATTGGTGTCCGGCCAGCCGTGCACCAGCACCACGGTTTCCGCGGTCGGGTCGCCGTATTCGTAGACGGCGAGCTCGAATTCGCCGTTGCGCACGGTCCGCTCGGCGGCCACGAGCTCCGGGGGTTCGATGGTCGTCATCGGTTTCTCCTTGCTGACCAGAGGTCGGGTTTACAGATCGAGCACCAGTCGCCCACCGGGCGAACGGGATACGCAGACGAGCATCTCGCCGGCCTCGTGTTCGGCTGCGGTGAGCACGGTTTCGCGATGCTCCGGTTCACCGGACAGCACCCGCACCTTGCAGGTGCGGCAGAAGCCTTGGCGGCACGAGTAGGGGCGATCCGGCCGGGTCTCCAGGATGGTGTCGAGCGCGGAGCGATCCGCGGCTACCTCGATCACCTCGCCGGTGGAGGCGAACTGGATCTCGAACGGCACGCCGTTCACGATCGGCGGCGGCGAGAACCGCTCGGAATGCAGTTCCACCCCGGGCATTTCGCGAATGGCGGCCGCGACCGCGTTGGTCATCGGCACCGGACCGCAGCAGTAGACCGCGGTGTCGGCCGCGACGCCGGGCAGCAACGCGGCGGCGTCGGGCAGGCCGTGCTCGTCGTCCGTGCGCACGGTGACCCGATCACCGAATCCGGCGATCTCGTCGAGGAACGGAATGGTGTCCCGGTTGCGCCCGGTATAGACCATCGACCAGTCGATACCGAGCCGCTGCGCCAATCGCGCCATCGGCAGGATCGGCGTGATCCCGATCCCACCGGCGATGAAATGCAAACGGGCAGCGGGTGATCCGTGACCCGGCACCGCGAACGGGAAGGCATTGCGCGGCCCGCGCACGATGATCGGCGCGCCGACCGGTAACCCGTCGTGCACCTCCACCGACCCGCCGAGTCCGTCCGGAATACGCCGCACCGCAACCCGATACGCGCGGGTGTCGGCCGGATCGCCGCACAGCGAGTACTGCCGCAACCGTCCCGAGGGCAGTTCCAGATCCAGGTGCGCGCCGGCCCGCCACGGCGGCAGTTCCCGCCGGTCCGGCGCCTCCAGCCGCAGGCTCACCACGTCCTGGTCGTGCGCCTCGATCCGCCGCTCGGTCACCACCAGCGCCAGCCGGTGGTCGTCCACGCGCGGCGAGAGGTCGCGCCGGTTGATCATGGTGGTCCACTTCAGCCGCGCCGAAGCGACCGCGTCGAGCACCCGCACGGCCCGATCCTGATCACGCTTGCCGAACAGATCGGCGGGCAGCTGTTCCGGGACCGGACGTAGGTTCACCACCGCACCCCGCCCACGCCGCACTGTCCCCGATTCACGACGCAATCGCTTGCGCGGCAGGCGACTTGGCGAGATAAGCCACCGCTTGCGCGGTCGATCCGACCGACTCGGGATCGTAGCCGGGCTTGATCGTCGACAGCGCACTCCACAGCAGCGACGGCACGCCGGGCAGCGCGCCGCGCCACATCGCGCCGAACACGCGCTTGATCAGCCGCGGGTAACCGAGGTCGGGCAGCTCCGGATCCTGATGCACCATGAACTTGGTGCCGCGCACCACCAGGGTGATGAAGATCGGGAAGACCAGCGTCATGATCGCCACTCGCCGCACGTAGCCGACACCGAAGTAGACGGCCACATCGTGCGCGACATGCCGATGCTCGACCTCCTCGGCGCCGTGCCAGCGGAACAGATCCGCGATCCGCGGGTCGGCCTCGAACTGCTCCAGGTTCGCGTTGAGCACCCAGTCGCCGAGATAGGCGAAGAAGTGTTCCAGGCAGGCGATGAAGGCAAGTCGCTCGACCAGCGTCTGCCGCTGCGCGACGCCCTCGTTCGCCCGGGGTCCCAGCGTCTTGCGGAACAGGTACTCGGCCTGGCGCACATAGGGTTCCGGGTCGATGCCGTGCGCGGCGAGCACCTCGGTGAGCACCTTGTCGTGCGTCTCGGCGTGCATGGATTCCTGGCCGATGAAGCCGAGCATGGCCTCGCGCAGCTTGTCGTCCTTCACGAACGGCAGCGCCTCGGTGTAGGTGGCACAGAACATGCGCTCGCCCTCGGGCAGCAGCAGATTCAGCGAATTGATCAGGTGTGAGGCGATCGGCTCCTCGGGCATCCAGTGCAGCGGCGTATCCGCCCACTGGAACTGCACGTTGCGTGCGTGCAGCGCGACCTCGCCCGGATCGATGTCCGGTCGTCGCTCACCTCTACGAAGTAGCTTCATCGGTACTCCTCTCACGACTACGTCGTCGCGCGCCTTCCTGCATGGCCGTAGCAATCATCATACACATACATGAAACCCTCGGTTACATAAAGATCTGTAGCAGCACATATTGCACACCCGGCCGCCCGAACTGCGCAAACGACAGCCGTGCGCGCCGCACTCAATAGCGTTAGCCCGCTTGACAATAGAGCGCATCACTGTGACCCACCTCGCGCTCGTTCAACCAAAAACTAGAACGCGTTCTAGTACGCTTTTGCTATGGAGCGACTAACCGGATTGGATGCCAGCTTTCTCTACTTGGAAACCGGGACCCAGCACCTGCACGTGTGTGCGCTGCTGATCCTCGATCCCAGCTCAGGGGACTATTCATTCGAGAAATTCAAGGCCGAACTCGGCCGGCGGCTACCCCTGATCCCGCAGATGCGCCGCCGCGTCTACGAGGTGCCGTTCAACCTCGATCACCCGGTCTGGGTCGAGGATCAGAACTTCGACCTGGACTATCACATTCGGCGCATCGGCATCGCCGCCCCGGCCGATCGGCGCGAACTGGCCGAACTGGTCGGCGACATCGCCAGCCGCCCGATGGACCGCGACCGCCCGCTCTGGGAGATGTCGGTGGTCGAGGGCCTCGACGACGGCAAGATCGCGGTGATCTGCAAGTACCACCACGCCGCGGTGGACGGCATCACCGGCACGAACATGATGATGCACCTGTGCGATCTGGAGCCGAACGCGGCCAAGACGCCGCCCGCCGCGCAGTGGCGGCCGGAGGCGAGTCCGAACGACTGGCAGCTGCTGGCCAAGGCGGTGGTCAAGTTCCCGACCAAGGCGGGCATCGTCGGCATGGTGCCGAAGACCCTCGGTCTGGTGGCCGGTTTCGCGAACCGGCGGCGCACCGACAAGGCGGGCATGGCGTTGCCGTTCTCCGCGCCGCGCACCCCGTTCAACCTGGCCATCACCCCGCATCGCGCGGTCGCGTTCACCGAGGCCGAACTCGGGGCGATCAAGGAGATCAAGTCCGCGTTCGGGGTGAAGATCAACGACGTGGTGCTGACCATCGTGGCCGGGGTGCTGCGCGCCTACCTGGAGAAGCACGACGAACTGCCGGACCGTTCGCTGGTCGCGTCGGTGCCGGTGTCGGTGCACGAATCGACCAGGCACACCGCGGGCATCAACAAGGTGTCCACGCTGTTCGCCCGGCTCGGCACCGATATCGCGGATCCGGTCGAACGCCTGCGGCAGGTAGCCGAGGACAACCGCGGCGCGAAGGCCGAACACGACCTGATCGGCGCGGACTTCCTCCAGGACTGGTCGAAGTACGCCCCGCCGAACACCTTTCAGCTCGCGGCGCGGGTGTACTCGTCACTGAAGCTGGCCGAGCGGCATCCGGTGGTGCACAACCTGGTGGTGTCGAACGTGCCGGGCCCGCCGATGCCGCTGTACTTCCTCGGCGTGCGGGTGGACGGAATGTATCCGTTCGGTCCGGTCTTTCACGGCGCGGGACTCACGGTGACCGTGATCTCCAACAACGACGACCTGGACTTCGGCTTCATCGCCTGCAAGGAATTGGTGCCCGACATCAGCGAGCTCGCCGACGCGGTGCCCGTGGTCGTGGACGAATTGCTCGCCGCCGCACGCAAATTGGGCTGATCCACCGGGCTCTGTTCGCCATTGCCGCCGAACAGTGCCTCACAATCTCGCGGCGACCGCCGCGCAGGCCTCGAGCAGCGCGGGCACGAACAGATCCGCCTCCAGCACGCAGGCCGCATGCCCGCCCTTGAGCAGATGAATGCTCGCGCCGGGAATCATGGTTGCCATCTCCAACTGCCGATAGACCGGGATCGCCCGGTCCTGCGTCGTGATCACCACCGCGGTCGGCATTTTCAGGGTCGACAGCCAGTCCGTCGCATCGAATCGGCCGACCTCGCCGATCACCTGGGTGATCGCCCAGCCGCTGGTACTGCGCAGTTCGGTGAGCGCCCATCGGTCCAATCGGCCCGGCGCCCAGGCGATTTCCGGCAGCTCCGGTAGCCGCCCCGCCAATTCCTCGGTGCGCCGGAAGGAATACGGTCCGACCGCGTCGGCGAAGGCACCGAAGACTCGATGAAAGGCGCGCTCGCGCCACTTCTCCTGGAACCGATACGGCGTGGAACACAACACGAGTCCGCTCACCCGATCCGGATGCCGTTGCGCGGCAGCCAGACTCACTACCCCGCCGAGCGAATATCCCGCGCAGACAGCCTGTTCCACGCCGAGCGCGTCGAGCACCGCGACCACGTCGTCGGCGCAGTCATCCACCGAGAAGCGCGGGGAGCGAATCCCACGACCGTGCCAGCGCTGATCGAACAGGATCACCCGATAGCGCTCGGACAGCTCCGCCAGCGCCGGAAACCAGTTCAGATACGCGGTACATCCGGTGCCGTGCAACAGGACCAGCGCCGGCGCATCCGCAGGCCCGCCGGTATCGACCACATACGTGCGTCCGCGCCCGGGCAGTTCGACCAGCCGCCCGCCGGGCACCTCGGCGTTATCCGGCACTCGCCTGGCGAAGCGCCGCAGCGCCGCCGAGGATCGTGAGTTCGTCATCGCGCCTCCCGCGTATCGCGGACAGAATTAGAACGTGTTCTACACACGATGATGCCACAGCACGAAGCCCGGCAACGGCGGGATGCGACAGCGAGTGCTCAGCCGAGGGCGCGGACGATGGATTCGGCGATGCAGGCGGGCTTGTCCGAGCCATCGCCCTCGATGACCGTCGCGATCACGACCTGGAGCCCGCCGGGCACCTCGTCGACACTGACGATCGTGGCCCGGCCGCGGATGCGCGAACCGGCCGGCACCGGCGCCGGGAACCGAACCTTGTTGAGGCCGTAGTTGATCCGCGCACCGGCGTCGGAGATTTCGAAGATCTCCCGCATGATCGCCGGGAGCAGCGACAGGGTCAGATATCCGTGCGCGATCGTGGTGCCGTACGGCCCCGCGGCCGCCCGCTCCGGATCGACGTGGATCCACTGCCGATCCTCGGTCGCCTCGGCGAAGGCGGTGATCCGTTCCTGGCCGATCTCGATCCAGCCGCTCACGCCGAGGTCGGTACCCGCGGCCTTGCGCAGCGATTCCATGGTGAAGACGGTGGGCTCGCTCATACCAGAAACCCTAAAACGAACGACCCACCCCGGCCAGCGGATCAAAAAGGCCCGAATCACTGTCTGAGACAATGTAGACTGACAGTGCTCGCGGCGCGGAATCAGAAACCGCCTCCCGCGCCGCGAGCGTGGCGATGACCAGCGCTTCGGCGGGTCGATCAGCCGAAGACACTGACCCGCAATAACTTTCCGCCCCCACGGCCCCGATATGGCACGATCGACCCTGAGGCCAACACTCGATTCGGCGCAATTCTGTAACGTGTTCTAGTACGTTGGCGTGGACGGACGAGAGACGGAGGTGCCTCGATGGGGCGGTTGACCGGCAAGGTGGCATTGATCAGCGGCGGGGCCCGCGGCATGGGCGCGGCGCACGCCAAGGCCATGGTGGCCGAGGACGCCCGGGTCGTCCTCGGCGACCTGCTCGACGACGAGGGCGCCGCGATCGCCAAGGAACTGGGCGACGCCGCCGCCTACGTGCACCTCGACGTGCGCGAGCCGGCCGACTGGCAGGGCGCGGTCGCCGAGGCGGTGCAGCGGTTCGGATCGCTGAACGTGCTGGTCAACAATGCGGGCATCGCCAACGGCAACCTGCTCGTCGACTTCGAACTGGCCGAGTGGCAGCGGATCATCGACATCAACCTCACCGGAACGTTCCTCGGCATGCAGGCCGCCACACCCGCGATGAAGGAGGCTGGCGGCGGCTCGATCATCAACATCTCCTCCGTCGAAGGCCTGCGCGGCAGCCCCGGCCTGCACGGCTACGTCGCGACCAAATTCGCCGTCCGCGGCCTGACCAAGTCGACGGCACTCGAGCTGGCGCAGTTCAACATTCGGGTCAACTCGGTGCACCCCGGCCTGATCACCACGCCGATGACCGAGGGCATTCCGGCGGATTTCCTGCAGATCCCGCTGGGCCGCGCCGCCGACCCGTCCGAGGTGGCCGCGCTGATCACCTTCCTGGCCAGCGACGAATCGTCCTATTCGACCGGCGCCGAATTCATCATCGACGGCGGCCTCACCGTAGGCGTCCCGCACAAGACCTTCGACTAGACCTCAGTCGCCGTAGTGATGCGGCAGATCGCGGGTCAGCACCAGCGCGAGCACCGGCAGCGCCATCAACGCGAGGCAGGCGATCACGTTGATCCACTTGTAGGCGACCACGATCGCCGCGAACTCGCGCAAGATCGCCGAGGGCAGGTAGTAGAAGGCGGTCTTGGCGCCGGTCACCTCGGCATCGAGGTCGAGGCGCCGGGCCAGGATCGCCGTACGCAGGATGTGGAAGTTGCTGGTCACCAGCACCATTCGGGTGGACTCGCCGCGCTCGCCCAGTAATCGCTTGGTGTAGAGCAGGTTTTCCCGCGTGGTCGTCGAACGGTCCTCCAGCACAACGCTGTCCGCGGGCACGCCCTGGTCGACGAGGTACCCGGCCATCGCCGAGGCCTCCGAGACCGTCTCGTCGGAACCCTTTCCGCCGCTGGTGATCAGCAGCGGCCGCCGCCCCGCCGCGAGTTCGGCGCGGTACACCTCGATGGCCCGATCCAGGCGGCTCGCCAGCAGCGGCGGCACCCGCGCGCCGACCAGCCCGGAGCCGTGCACGACGATCGCGTCCATGCCCGGCCGATAGGGCAACGCGCCGTAGAACATCGAATACAACAGGAAGCTGGCGAACAGGAATCCGACGTAACTCACCGCCATGGTCCCCGACGTCAGAATCACGATGGACCAGATGCCGCCGGTGAAAATCGCCACCGCGAGCAACACGTACGGCACCAGCAGCACGACGCCGAGCGCGAGCGGCAGCAGGTTCGCGATCCGCAGCCCTTCGCGCCGAATCATCTGCCCGCCGTTGACCATCAGCAACCCGGCGAGCACCAGCACGAGCAGTGGTGACAGCAGCACCAGCAGGCCGGCCAGCACTACGGGCAGATCGCCCTGAGCGCCGGACCCGATCGCCCACACACCGGTGAATGCCAGTCCGAGCAGCAGAAATACCCCGTTGCTCAGCCGTCGCCGGTCGCTGCGGAACCTCAGCAGGAAGACGCCGAGCAGGACCAAGCCGATCACGAGCAGCATCACCGAACCACCGTAACCGGCGCGGCGGCAACCGTGCGGCGATGCCACGCCGCCGCCCGCCGATCGACCGCCCCGCACGGCGCGGCTCCCTCCCGGCTTTCCCTTTGTCCCATATCGTGTCGCTCGTCCGAATACCGGCCGGGCGACTATTCGCGGCCACTCTTCGGATTATTCGACTTTCGGCATGCCCAACAATCCCCCGTGAATGTCGTGATGAATGGGAGTCGCTCATCGCCATGCTTCGACACATCCGCCCCGCGCTCGCCGTTGTCGCCCTGCTGATATCGGTCGCACACGTGGCCGTCGTGCCGGGTACCGCTGCGGCACAACCGATCTATCCCGCGCCGGACCCCGACCCCTTCTACGCGGCGCCGCCCGATCTGGATCGGTTCGGCGCCGGTGACGTGCTCGCCGTGCGCCCGATGCCGCCGCTGCTCGGATTTCCCGGCACCACCGTCACGATGATCAAGTTCCGCTCCACCAATTCGGCGGGCAATCCGATCGCGGCCACCAGCACGGTGCTGACCCCGCACAACCATGCCCCCGGCGGCCCGCTGCTGTCCTACCAGCACATCATCAACGGCCTCGGCACCCAGTGCGCGGTCTCGCGGGTGCTCTACACCGGCGACCCGAATCTCGCTGTGCGCGAAGCGCCCGCGCTCAACACGGTGCTGCTGCGCGGCTGGTCGGTGGCGCTACCCGATCATCTCGGCCCGACCAGCGCCTACGGCGCGGCCAAGCTGGGCGGCATGATCACCCTGGACGGAATTCGCGCGGCCCGCAGGGTCAACGAGCTCGGCCTGGCGAAGAGCCCGGTCGCGATGTTCGGCTACTCCGGCGGCGGCATGGCCACCGGCTGGGCGGCCGCGCTGGCTCCGACCTACGCGCCGGAGCTCGATATCGTCGGCGCGGCCGAGGGCGGCGTCCCGATGAATCTGGTGAAGATGACCGAGGGCCTCGGCTACTCCAGGCATCCCGCGTTCGGGCTGGCGCTGGCGGCGGCCATCGGCCTCGAGCGGGAATACCCGACGCGGCTGCCGATCAGCGACAACCTCAACGATTTCGGCCGGGCGACCCGCGATCAGATCGCCAACGGCTGCACCAACGAGATCCTGGCGGCCGGCGCCGGGCACAACGTCCTGGATGTGGCCAGTTCCACCTCGTTGGCCGACGACCCGAGCGCGCGCTCGGTGCTCGAGGAGAACAGCCTGGAGCTCTACGCCGGCGTGCCGAAAATGCCGATCTACCAATGGCGTTCGACGGAGGACGTGCTGATCCCGGTGGCCTCGATCGACAACACCGTACGGCGCTACTGTGCGGCCGGCGCACGGGTGCAGTCGGAACTGATTCCGAGCCCGGACCACCTGACCACCGCGGTGCTCGGCGCACCTGCCGCGGTGTCCTGGATCGAGGACCGGTTCCGCGGCATCCCCGCACCGAACGACTGCTGATCATCCCACCATCGGGGCGCGAGACGCCGCCGCGCCCCGATGGCGGCACCTAAAGTGGGGACATGGTCACGATCATCGGCGGTGGAATCGCGGGTACGTTGCTGGCTGGGGCGCTCGCGCGGGAGCAACGGCCGGTCACGGTCTACGAGAGCCAGCCGGCCGTCGGCGCGGGACATTTTCTGGCACTGGATGATCGGGCGCATGCCGCGCTGACCAGATTGGGTGTCGGCATCGACCGGCTGCACAAAGCGTCGCACGAGCTGACCGAGCTCCGCGCGGCCGACCGGGCCGGAGTGATCCGCAGCGACACCCGCACCGGGCGCCGGCTGTACCTACGCGCCGATCTCATGCGCGCGCTGACCGAATTCGCCACCGACACAACGGCGGACATCCACTTCGGCACCCCCATCACCGAGCTCGACAGCACCGAGGGCACGCTCTTCAGCGGACCCGACCCGGTTCCGGCCGACGACGTGATCATCGCCGCCGACGGCATCGACTCCCTCGCCCGGCGCACCCTCGAACCCGAGCGCAATGCCGAATACTCCGGGCAGATCATCATCTACGGCATCACCGCCCAGCCGATCCGGCCGAGCACCGACCCGTCCGTCCTGCATTTCCACCGGCAACTCGACGACGACGCCCGACCGGTCAGCACCTTCGGGCACTTCTGGAACGACGAGATCTCGGTGTGGTTCACTCGCCTCACGCGCGGGCCACTCGCGTTGCAGGACATCGGATCTCAGCCGATCGACGGCTGGACGAAGCAGATTCTGGCGGGCGCAACCGCAATCCCGGAACTCGCCGAGACCATGTTGGCCGCGACCGACATCGTGCACGTCTCCAACGCACGCACCGTGCCGCTGGCCGAAGCACGTCCCCCGCAGACTCCCGTAATCCTTTGCGGCGACGCGGATCACGCCATCACACCGGCCGCAGGCGTCGGCGCGCGCGACGCCATCGAAGACGCGGCCGCGCTGACCGAAGCCCTCACCTCCGGCGGCTCACCGGCCGCCGCGATGGCCGAGCGCCGGCGCCGGATCCTCGACGAGTGGGCCGAAGCGGCCCAAATGTTCCGCAGCGCAACGTAAAACGGCGGCGCGGGGACGAAGTGATCGTCCCCGCACCGCCGGAAAGCTCAGGCGACTCAGGATTCCTTGCCGCTCTCGTAGGCGCTCTGGCGAGCCTCGTTCAGGGTGGCCTCGGCGCGAGCCTTCTCCGCCTCGGCTTCCTTCTTGGCTGCCTCGCGCTCGGACTCGGCCTTGTCCTGCTGGGCGCGGCCCTCGCTCTTCAGGCCTTCGTTGCCGGTGATGATGCCTGCGGCTTCCTTGGCTTTGCCCTTGACGTCCTCGACGACGCCCTCGACTGCCTCGCGCGGTCCGCTGTCGTGCTTGGTCATGACTACTCCTCCAACTAGGGGTGTGGGCGGTCATTCGCCGCATACCCGGCCCCTCTGCCGTCAATCAGCAAGGGACATGATGCGGGCTGTGTCTCCCGTCACGCCATGACGCAGCCAACCCCGTTCTCGCCGAACAGCACTCACCCGCACCCCGCCGGCAACATTTCAGTTTCGCGGTCGGATCGCGGATCTCGCTCGTCTACCGGACCGGAGCGGGCAGGTCGCGGTGCAAACCAACGGGTTTCGACGTCACACCGACGGACCCGCGAGCAACAGCCCCAAGGCCAGCAGCGTCATCACCACGGCAATGCCGGAATCCAGTACCCGCCAAGCGACGGGACGCGCGAACAGCGGACCGAGCAGTCGCGCCCCGTAACCGAGGGCGGTGAACCAGACAACGCTGCCGAGCATCGCGCCCGCACCCAGAAACCAGCGATCCGGACTCGTGTAGGTATTGGCGAAGGAGCCGAGCAGCACCACCGTGTCCAGATAGACGTGCGGGTTCAACCAGGTCAGGGCGAGCGAGGTGGCGATCGTGGCACCGAGCGCGACGGTCGCACCCGTCGATCCGGCGGTGAGCGCCGACGCCGCGAACGCCCGCCGGGCCGCGAGCACCGCGTAACCGAGCAGGAACGCGGCGCCCGCGTACCGCACCACCGTGACCACTTCGGGCGCCGATTGCACGACCACGCCGAATCCGCCGACGCCCGCGCCGATCAGCACGATGTCCGACAGCGCGCACACCGCGACCACCGCGAAGACGTGCTGTCCGCGCACCCCCTGGCGCAGCACGAACGCGTTCTGCGCCCCGATGGCCACAATCAGCGAGAGCCCGAAACCGAGTCCGGACAGGGCCGCCAGGGCGGCCGAGGAGACTTCCATATCCATCGACGCTAGGGCCGGCATTATCCCCAGGCAAACTAAAGATTCTGCACTACCATTACGATTTCTTAATATGGATCTCCAGCTGGATCAGCTCCGCGCCTTGAATGCCGCGGTCACCGAGGGCACCTTCGATGCCGCGGCCAAGCGCCTGCGGATCACCCCGTCCGCGGTCAGCCAGCGGATCAAAGCACTGGAGGACGCGGCCGGTCGCGTCCTGGTCCAGCGCACAAAACCGGTGTGCGCCACCGAATCCGGGCTCGCCGTGCTGCGGCTGGCCAGACAGATCGAACTGCTCACCGGCGACACCGCGCACGAACTCGGCGACGCCGATCGCCCGGCCCGGCTGCCCATCGCGGTCAACGCCGATTCACTGGAAACCTGGGTGCTGCCCGCACTCGCCGCGGCGCCGGCCGGCATCAGTTTCGAAATTCACCGCGAGGACGAGGAACACACCACCCGGCTGCTCCGCGACGGCACGGTCATGGCCGCCATCACCGCTACTTCCACGCCGGTGCAGGGCTGCAAGGTCGAACGGCTCGGCGCGATGCGCTATCGGCCGATGGCCGAACCGCGATTCGCGCGCACCTGGTTCGGGGACGGCGCGACCGCCAAGGCATATGCGGCGGCACCGGTGGTGTTATTCGACCGCAAAGACGATCTGCAAGACCGCCACCTGCGCCGCCGCAGTCGCCACCCGCTCGATCCGCCGCGGCATTACGTCCCGTCTTCGGGCGGATTCCTGGCCGCGGTTCGGCTCGGATTGGGCTGGGGAATGTTGCCGGACCTGCAAACTCACAAATTTCGAAGCACCGAGCTGGTCGCCATCGACGGCGAAGCATTCATCGATGTCCCGCTGTACTGGCAGCAATGGCGGCTCGACTCACCGGCATTGAGCGCGGTCGCCTCGTCGATAGCCGCGACCGCCGCAGAATCGCTGCGCTGAGTACCCCCTATCGGATGCGCGTGCGGCCTCGCGCATTCGCGCTCGCAAGCGCTCCGAGCACTTGATCGCGCAGTTCTGCGCCACAGTACTTTTCTCCTCGCCGAGTTCGATGCGATACGGTATTAGTATTCCGAGCAATTACTCGTGACTACGCGAAGGACGCATCCCATGGCCAAGAAAGTCACCGTCACCCTGGTCGACGACTACGACGGCAAGTCGAAAGCGAATGAAACAGTTCAATTTTCGATCGATGGCGTGGCCTACGAGATCGATCTGTCCACCAAGAACGCGGGCAAGCTGCGCGTGACCCTGGAGCCGTGGGCGGAAAAGGCGCGCAAGACCGGACGGCTGAAGCGGAAAGGCACCGGCAAAGCAACCTCCGCGACCGATCGCGAGCAAACTGCCGCGATCCGCGAATGGGCCAGGAAGCACGGGCACAACGTATCGACCCGTGGCCGCATCCCGGCCGACATTGTTGCGGCATATAACAACGCGAACTAGCACAACTACGTCGATTCGTCCCCTCGACCCGACATATTGCCAGTTCATGGCGGTCGCCGCGGACTTCGGGCAGGCGTTGTCCGGCGGCGGGACCGCGAGGGCGAGCCGAGTTCGTCTGTAGAATTCCGGGTTCGGCGGCCGGAGTTCGACCGGCGCGGACTCGGATAGGACGGGGTGTGTAGCGATGCGCGTGCGAAAGCTGACCGCTCGGTCGGCAATTCTGAGTGCGTTGCTCGGCGCGCATCCGGCCGAAGCGCCGGTGAGCTGGATCGTTTCGGTCGCCGAGGAACTCGGACTGCAACAATCGGCCGTGCGGGTCGCGCTCACCCGGATGGTCGCCATGGGCGATCTGGAACGCGCGAACGGTGTATATCGGCTCTCCGACCGATTGATCGAGCGGCAGCGCAGGCAGGACGCCGCGGTGAGTCCCGTGGTGAAAGCCTGGGACGGCGAATGGTTTCTAGCGGTGGTGACCGCCGTCGGCGACGACGCGCCCGCTCGGACCGCCTTCCGGGACACGATGCGCTCCCGCAGGCTCGGTGAATTGCGCGAGGGTGTGTGGACCCGGCCCGCGAACATCGAGATAGTTCTCGGGCCGGATGCCAGCCGGCGAGTTTCCGTGTTCACCGCCGCGCCGCAGGATTCACCGGTGCAACTGGCGGAAACCCTTTTCGCGCCCCAACTTTGGGCGCGCGACGCGGAGCGGCTGCTACGTGAGTTCGCCAGTTCTTCCTCGATGCGGGAGCGGTTCGAGGTGGCGGCCGCGGCGGTGCGGCATATTCTCGACGACCCGCTGCTCCCCGATCCGTTGCTCCCCGCCGACTGGCCCGGGTTGCGGCTGCGCGCCGAATACGCGGCGTTCCGAACCGAATTCATGGGATTCGCGGAACAGCTGCTCGTCACGTCGGATGTGTAATCGCTATCGATGAACTGGGCCGGTCGGTTTCAGTAACCCGGCTTGGGGGTCGCGCGCTGAATGATCGCGGCGGTATCGATACCTGTCGGTAGGGTGCCGAAAACATCGCCGTGTTCGCCGCCGAGCCGGCTGACGGTGAACGCGTCCGCGACCGCCGGATGACCGTAACGAACCAGCAGCGACGCCTGGAGTACCTGCGCCATATCGCCGACGATCCGCCGGGCCCGATGCTGGATGGTGTCGAAGTCGCCGAATTGCTGTTCGAGCCGCGCGATCGCGGCATCGAGGTGCGAGTCCGCGCCGGCGGCGCGTTTGACTTCGTCGAAAAAGGCGCCGAGGGTTTCCGGCTGTTTGGCCATCGCGCGCAACGTATCCAGCGCGGCGACATTGCCCGATCCCTCCCAGACCGACATCAACGGCGCCTCCCGATACAGCCGCGGCATCCGCGATTCTTCGACATAACCGTTGCCGCCCAAGCATTCCAGCGCCTCGGCCGCGTGGATCGGGCCGCGTTTGCACACATAGTATTTGCTCACCGCCAACGAGATTCGGCGCAACTGGTCGGCGCCGTCCACGCCGGCCGTCGCCCGGTCGGTGAGGTCGGCCAGCCACAGCGCCGCCGTGGTCGCCGCCTCCGCCTCGATCGCCAAATCGGCCAGCACATTTCGCATCAACGGCTGATCGGCCAGCGTCGCGCCGAATGCGCTGCGGTGCGCGGCATGATGGGCGGCAGCGGCGACGCCGGTACGCATCGCGGTCGCGGTGCCGATGGTGCAATCCAGGCGGGTCAGGTTGACCATTTCGATGATGGTCGGCACGCCGCGGCCTTCGTCGCCGACCAGCCAGCCGACGGTGTTGTCGTATTCGACCTCGCTGCTGGCATTGGAGTGATTGCCGAGTTTGTCCTTGAGCCGTTGCAGCGCAAAGGTATTGCGGGTGCCGTCGGGCAGCACGCGCGGAACGAAGAAACAGGAAAGCCCGCCGGGCGCTTGCGCGAGGACCAGGAATACGTCCGACATCGGCGCGGAGGTGAACCACTTGTGCCCGGTGATCCGGTACGTTCCGTCGGACATCCGGGTCGCGGTGGTCGTATTGGCCCGAACATCGGAGCCGCCTTGCTTTTCCGTCATCGACATCCCGGCGATGAGGCCGCGCTTGGTCAGCGGCGCGCGCAGCACCGGGTCGTATTCCTTTGCACAGAGCAAGGATTCGTATTGCGCGGCAAGTTCCGGCGCGACGCGCAGCGCGGGGACGACCGCGTAGGTCATCGAGATCGGGCAGCCGTGACCCGCGTCCACCGGACCCCACACGCTCAATTTCGCGGCGCGGGTCAGATGCGGGTTCGGCCGGGTGTCCGCCCAGACCGCGGCGTGCAGGCCGAAGCCGACCGCGTGCGTCATCAATCGGTGATAACTCGGGTCGTAGACGACCTCGTCGACCCGGTTGCCATAACGATCGTGCGTCTTCAGCGTCGGTGGATGGGCCTCGGCGAGATCACCGAGCTCGATGGCTTCGGCGCTGCCCGCCAGCCTGCCGATCTCGTGCAGCTCGTCGAGCGCGTGGTCGGCGCCCGCGCGGTGCAGCGCCTCGAGCAGCACCGGCTGCTCGGCGGCGTCGTAGTCGACGAGCGGGGGAACTTGGTTCGTTACCGCGTGGGTGGCCATAATCCAGTATTACAGTGGTTCATCAACTGACACAAGTATGTAATATCAATGCGAAGCACGCCCCGACATAGTCAGGAACCCTCTTGTCAGACTTCGAGAATCATTCCGGCACCCGCCCGGCCGCGTGGTACGAGGGACTCACCGAAGCCCCGGACTCGCCGTGGGCCGACCGCACGCCGCCCCCGGCGGAGATCAGCTACCGCACGCTGACCTACGAGGTCACCGGCCGGATCGCACGGATCACCTTCAACCGGCCCGAGCACGGGAACGCGATCACCGCCGACACTCCGATCGAGCTCGCCCACGCCGTCGAGCGGGCCGATCTCGATCCGCGCGTGCACGTGATGGTGGTTTCCGGGCGCGGCAAGGGTTTCTGCGGCGGCTACGACCTGTCGATCTTCGCCGAGAGCTCGTTCGATCCCGGCGAGGGCGCGAGTTCGCCCACCGGCACCGTGCTGGATCCGGTGGTCCAGGCCCGCAATCACAATCCCTGGGGTACCTGGGATCCGATGGTCGACTACGCGATGATGAGCCGGTTCAACCGGGGTTTCTCCAGCTTGCTGCACGCCAACAAGCCGACCGTCGCCAAGCTGCACGGCTTCGCCGTCGCGGGCGGCACCGATATCGCGCTGTACGCCGACCAGATCATCTGTGCCGACGACACCAAGATCGGCTACCCGCCCACCCGGGTCTGGGGCATTCCGGCGGCGGGCATGTGGGCGCACCGGCTGGGCGATCAGCGGGCGAAGCGACTGCTGTTCACCGGTGATTGCCTGTCCGGCAAGCAGGCCGAGGAGTGGGGGCTCGCGGTGGAATCCACGCCCGCCGACGAACTCGACGAACGCACCGAGGCCCTGCTCGAACGTATCGCGCGGATGCCGATCAATCAGCTCGTCATGGCGAAGCTGGCGCTCAACAGCGCGTTGCTGGCGCAGGGGGTGGCCAACTCGGGCATGATCAGTACCGTTTTCGACGGCATCTCCCGGCACACGCGGGAAGGTTACGCGTTCCAATTGCGTTCGGCGACCGCCGGTTTCCGCGAGGCGGTGCGGGAGCGCGACGAGCCGTACGGTGACTGGAAGCGGGCGCAGTTCGAGAAGTAGGTTCAGGCCGCGATCTTCTCGTGTGCAGCACGGTCGCGAATCACCGTACGGCACAAAGCCGTTCGAACGATGACCGCGAGCGCGCACAAAGTGACGGTGGCAATGCCCATGGGGACCGCGCTGACCCCACCGAGCCCGACCAGCGGCGCGACCACGGCGCCGAACAGGAACTGTGTGCATCCGAGCACCGCCGAGGCGCTGCCCGCGGTCGCGCCGTGCGGTTCGAGCGCGAGCGCGGCGGCGTTCGGCATGATGAACCCGATCGAGGACACCATGAGGAACAGCGCAGGCACCAAGAACCACAACCCGAGGCTGCCCACCGCGACCACCACGAGCACGGCGAGGCCGCCGAGCGCCGATCCGATCAGACCGATATCCAGCAGCGTGCGCGGACTGCGCCTACTCAACAGCCGCGCGTTGGCGGCATTGGCGACCAGGATTCCCGCCCCGTTGATCGCGAAGAACACGCTGAACAATTGCGGCGACGCCCGATACACCTCTTGGAATACGAACGACGACGCAGAGATATAGGCGACCATCGCGCCGAAAGTCAATCCGACAACAAGCGCATAACCGACAAAAGATCGGTCGCGCACCACCTGCCGCATATCGTGGCCCATCATCACGATGCCGCCGCCGCGACGATGATCGACCGGCAAGGTCTCGGGCACCCAGCGATAAGCCAGCACCAGGAACACCACACCCAGCCCGGCGAGCACGAGAAACACCCCGCGCCAGTCGACGAATCGCAGCAATTGACCGCCGGCGACCGGAGCGATGATAGGCGCGACGCCATTGACGGCGAGCAGAATCGAGAAGGCCTTACCGGCCGCGGCACCGTGGTACACGTCGCGCACGACGGCGAACGAGATCACGATCCCCGCCGCCCCCGCGATCCCTTGCAGCAGCCGGAACAGGTCGAATACCAGCACATTCGGTGCAATCGCACACAACAGCGAGGTGGCGCAGAACAGCATCATGCCCGCGACCAACGGTCCGCGCCGTCCCCGTGCGTCACTGATCGGACCGACCAGCAACTGTCCGAACGCGAGCCCGATGAGGCAGGCGGTGAGCGAGGATTGCACCCCCGACTGGGAGGTGTGCAATGCCGCGGCGGTTTGCGGCAGGCTGGGCAGGTAAAGGTCGGTGGTGACCGGACCGAATGCGGACAGCGCCCCGAGTACCGCGATCAACCGAATACTGCGCAGACCGCTATCGGCACTCTGGTCGAGCGTGCTGGTGCCCACGTCATCCACTTCGATATCCACGACGAACCTCCCTGGCCCTCCAGCGAGGCTCGCTCCAACGTTTTAGTTCCCCCGTGACCCCTTGGTCGAAAAGTCTACTGAGATCAGCTTTAACTCCCGGTTAACTGCCTATGGACAAGGCGACCGAGGCGCTATGGCGGGTGTCACGAAGGGGCGCGCTGCGGCATTCGGACGGACTACATCATGTCCGGTCCGCACGGAATGCACCGGGCGTATGTCCGAGAGTGCGTCGGTAGACCTCGATGAACGCGCTGGCGGTCGCCCATCCGCACCGATGCGCGACGACGGTGACCGGCACCTGTTCGGCGAGCAATTGCATGGCGTTGTGCAGACGCAGTTGGGTGCGCCACTGCGGGTAGGTCATGCCGAGTTCTGTACGGAACAGACGGGTGAGTGTTCGTTCGCCGGCACCGACTCTGCGACCGAGCCCGGCCAGCGTCCACACCTCGGTCAGGTCGAATTCGACCAGCGCGCAAGCTCTTCGGAGACGCTCGTCGCGAGCGGCAGGCAACCGCAGCGGCTGTTCGGGGCTGCGGCGCAGTTGATCGAGCAGCACTTGACGCAGCAGCACGAGTTCGGTGTCGGGCAGGTCCTGCGCCGTCGAGCAGGTGATGATGAGTTCGCGGACCAAGGGCAATGCCGCGAGTACCGACGGCGTGGTCCAGTCGGGTGCCAGGCCGGACGGAAAGCCCACCGTATGGAATCGCGTCGGACCGTAGAAGTGATGTTCGTGCCAGCTGCCGGCGGGGATCCAGATCGCCCGGTCCGCCGGGGCGATCCAGCTGCCCGCGTCGGTCCGGACCTCGGCCACCCCGGAGCTCGGATACACCACCTGATGGTCGGCGTGCCGGTGCCGATGAATGCGCGCTCCCCCGGCCAGCGTCTTCACCACGGTGGAGTCCTGGCTGAAGATCGACATAATCAGGCAGTTTATCGGAAGCCTGCTACCTCGTTCCGTCCATAGGCTGCTGGATGGGAACTAGGCGGAGGAGTGTGATGGTGCGCGCGGGTGTCGAAGACGCGACAGTGGTGACCACGGATTCGGCGTGGAAACGCATGCGGTACTGGGTGATTGCGCACGCGGTCGATGATTTCTATCAGGGTTTGGTGCCGGCGAGTATTCCGTTCTTCGTGCTGGAGCGGCACTACAGCTACGTCGCCGCTTCGGGGCTCGCGCTGGCCGCGGCACTGGGTAGTTCGCTGCCGCAACCGGTGCTCGGACTGCTGGCCGATCGGTGGCGGTTGCTGTGGCTCGCGCCCGCCGGGGTGGCGATCGCCGGGCTCGGCGCCGGATTGTCCGGGCTGGCGCCGGCGTATCCCGTGGTGTGGGTCTTACTGCTGCTGTCCGGGATCGGTGTCGCGGCGTTCCATCCGTCCGCGGGGCGGGACGCGCGCCGGGACGCGGGGAACAGCGCATCGGCGATGAGCCTGTTCGCCGCGGGCGGCAGCGTCGGGTTCTTCCTCGCTCCCGCGCTCGCGACGCCGGCGCTGGTTTCCTACGGTGTCGGAGCCACGGCGTTCTTCATACCGCCGGCGGTCCTGATGGGCTTTCTGCTGTGGCGCTACCAGTTGCGGCAGACCACCGGTTCGCACGCAACGACCTCGACCGCGGGCCGTGATCGTTGGATTCCGTTCCTTGTGCTGACCGCCATTGCCGTTGTGCGCGCGATTATTTCGTTCGGTCTGAGCACCTTCATCGCGCTGTACTGGATCAATTCGCTGGGTGGTTCACGAGTGCTCGGCGGTGCGGCGCTGACCGCCTTCATGGCCGGTGGGGTGGCGGGCACGCTGCTTGGCGGTCGCATCGCCGACCGCATCGGGATGCTGCGGACCATCCAAATCGGCAGTGTGGCGGCCATTCCCGCGCTCGCCGCCTTGCGTATCGTGCCGAGTCCGCAGCTCGGTCTCGCGCTGGCCGTGCTCACCGGCGTGACCGTGAATATTCCGTTCGCGGTGCTGGTCAAGCTGGGTCAGGACTACCTGCCGAAGCGCCCCGGCACCGCCGCGGGTGTGACGCTCGGTCTCGCGGTCAGCGCCGGCGGACTGTTCGTGCCGGTGCTCGGCTTGATCGCCGATCAGCAAGGGCCGCAGGCGGTTCTGACCACCCTGTGCTTCGTCCCCCTCGCTGCCGTCGGCCTCGCGCTACTCCTCCCCCAGCCGGCCGATTGAGGGCTTCAGAAGTCGGCCACGCTTCCTTCGACCCATCGGGGCAGTCGTTCGGCGACGAAGCTCGCGAGATCCCTTCCGCTGCTTTCGACTTCGCGGATCTCGTCGAGGTACAGCTGCATCGCGTGCTGCGCGGTCGCGGTCGAGCTCGTCTCCAGGAAGCCGGTGCGCTCGACATGCAGTCCCTTTTCGAGGGATTCGGAGCCGCCCTCGTAGACGGCGCGTTTGAGCGCAGCGACCGCCACCGGCGATCTGCGGGCGAGCCGCGCGGCGGTGGTCCGGGCCTCGTCCATCAGGCCTTCCGGTGCGACGAGCCGGTGCACGAGGCCGATCTCGTGGGCTCGGGCGGGCGTGATCGGGGCGCCTTCCAGGCATAGTTCCAGCGCGCGGGCCGCGCCGAGCACCCGTGTAAGCATTTGCGTGCCACCGCCGCCTGGGATGATCCCGACCAGGATCTCGGGCTGGCCGATCTCGTACGGGCCGTCGGCCATCAGCCGGAGGTCGCAGGACAGCGCCAGCTCACAACCGCCGCCGAGCGTGCGTCCGTTGAGGGCGGCGACGAATACCTTGTCGGAGTTGCGCATTCGGCGGCAGACCTCGTGGTAGCGGCGCAGGTCCGCGACACCGCCGGCTCCGGCGCGGGCCAGCGCCGCCTGCCCGCCGGGGATGCGGTCGGCGGCACGGCTCGTGTGCAGAGCCGCGGCGGCAGCGCGCCGGGTGAGGGTGACCGGGGAAGCCGCAGCGCCCGCGAGGATTTCGGCGACGTCGTAGTGGCTGACGAAGACATCCTCGACCGCGCTGGTGAGGATCACCGCGCGCGTGGTGGTGTCGCGCTCGAGCGAGGTGAGCAGATCCGCCAGGGCGGACATGATCTCGCTGGTGAGGAAGTTGTAGGGCGGGTTGTCCAGCCACACGGTCAGGACGGCACCGTCCTGTTCGGTACGGATCAAGCTCATGATTCCCCTTGTGCCGATGATGTTTTCGACGCTACGCCGGGCCGGAGGCCGAACCTGACCACGGCCGGCATGATGCGCTGGTAGCCGACCGGGAACAACCGTTGGACCACATCCATGGCCACCGCGTCGGCGCCGATCCTGACTTTCGCCTTGCCGCGCCGGATTCCCTCGGCGATCGCGACGGCGGCCTGTTCCGGTGTGGTCCGCGCGATCCGGTCGAACATCTCGACGTTCGCCGCCGCGGACTCGGCCCGCGCGACTCCGGTGCCCTCGAATCGGGTGGAGCGCGCGATATTCGTCCGGATCCCACCCGGGTGGACGGCCAGCACGCGCACGGGTGACCCTGCGAGCCGCAGTTCCATCCGCACCGACTCGGTGAACCCGCGGACCGCGAACTTGGTTGCACTGTAAGCGGATTGACACGGCATCCCGAGCAGCCCGAACACGCTCGACACATTGACGATGGTGCCGCCGCCGGCTCGTTCCAGAATCGGGTGGAACGCCCGGGTGCCGTGCACCACGCCCCAGAAGTTGATGTCGACGATCCAGCGCAGGCTTTCGTCGCTGATCGTGACGCCGTCGCCGACCACCGCGACGCCGGCGTTGTTGAGCACGATATCCGCTCTGCCCCAGCGTCTTTCGACGGCGTCGGCGAACGCGTAGATCGCGTCCTCGTTCCCGACGTCGACCAGATGCGTGCTGACCTCGGCACCGAGTTCGGCCACCCGGCTTGCCGTTTCCTTCATTCCTGCTTCATCGATGTCGGCCAGGGCCACTGTCGCGCCGCGACGGGCGAATTCGATGGCCGTTGCCGCCCCGATCCCCGATGCCGCGCCGGTCACCACCGCTACCTTGCCGTCCAACCGCCTGTCAGACATGTCGCAGCCTCCGCTCGTTCCCCATCGCGACCCATAATAGAGAACGATCACTCCCTAACTGTGAAATTCGAGAAAGACTGTGCGCGTGCACAATCAGATGTGGCCGTCATCGGTCCGACGCCCCTGGATCGGTCAGCCGAATTCGCCTCGGACTTAGCCGGATCGGCTCGCGGGTCAGCAGGTGGAGATGTAGGAGACGGACGGCAGGAGCTCGCGCCACGTGCGCGCATCGATTTGTGCGGCCGCGGAGTCGCAGAGTTTGTCCGCGAACACGTCCGGGTCGGTGTACCAGAGGGCCGACAGTTCGTCGCCGATGCCGAGCAGACGGGACTCGTCGCTGGGGTCGAAGTGCAGGAACCAGGTCCAGCCGACCTCTGCCGCGATCGGTTGGCCGACCGATCGGATGTCGGACGCGTCGGTGATGTCCCACACGCGTGCGGTTTGATCGTCGCCGCCCGTGGCGAGGCGGTGTCCGGATCGGTCGATGGCCAGGGTCCGGACCGCCGCGGAGTGTGCGCGCACCGAGTCGAGGTCACGGACCTCGGCCAGGTCGGTGACGTCCCAGGAGCGAATCATGCCGTGGTCGTCCGCGGCGTACAGGGTGCGGCCGCCGGGGGCGAAGACGAGGCTGCGCACGTTCGCGCCGTCCGTTTCCAAGGAGGTCTCGACCGGCTTGTGCGGATCAGTGACATCCCACAGGTGGATTCGGGAGTCGTCGTCGGCAGCGGCGATCAGCGGGCGGTCCGGGGCGAACACCGCGTTCTCGAGTTCGCGGTCGTGTCCGGTCGGCAATTGACCGAGCTCGCGGGCGCGGGCGGGATCGGCGACGTCCCACAACCGCAGTGACCGGTGGTCCACACCCGTGAGCAGTCGTTTCCCGCTCGGATCGAAAGCGACGGGCCCACTGAGCCGGGTCCCCGGAAGCGCGCCGATCGGCGCCGGACGCGCGGGATCGGTCAGATTCCACAGTCGCACCTCGCCGCCGCCGGCCGCGACCAGCAGGGCGCCGTCCGGTCGCAGTGCGACGTGCGCGCCATGCCGGTCGGGCGGACCTGCCGTCAGTTCGGCGACCGATCGGCCGGCGAACGGGTCGGCGATGTCCCATACGTTGACCTGGCCGTCGCGCAGTCCGCTGACCAGTACCTTGCCCGCCCGGTCGAAGCCGACCGAGCTGAGCGCACCCGCGAACACGACGGGCACGTTCACTCCCGCATGGCTCCACGTGCGGATCCAGCCGTCCGAGCCCGCGGTCACCAGCTGGGTGTCGGAGACGATCACGAAGGACCGGGCCGAACCGCTGTTGCCGTGAATCTCGCGTCCGATCGCGGTGATTCGATCGCGGCGGGTGGTGTTCAATGCGCGCATGGTGCCGCCGGCGTCCGCGATGGAGAGCATCTTGCCGTTGCGCCAGAATTCCAGCTGTGTGATGGGCACGGGACGTGATTGCTGCCTGCCGATGAGTTGCGCCTGACCCTGATCGTCGAGGTTCCAGACCTGGATGACGCCGTCCGCGGTGCCCGTTCCGAGCCGGCCGTCCGGGCCGAGGGCGACGGCCTGTACCGCTCCTTCGCTGTCGATCGGCGCGCCCAACGGCGTCGGGTGGTCGGCGTCGTCCACGGACCACAGGCGGACCGTTCGGTCGCCGCCGGCGCTGGCCAGCACCGGGCGGTCAGGGGCCATCGTCAGGACCTTGACCGCGCCCGTCTGCGCGGCGACGGGTGCCCCGCGGCGCTGAATTGCTTGCGGGACAGTGATATCGAGGAAGCTCAGGCTTCCGTCGGCGGTGCCTGCGACCACTGTACGGCCGTCGGGCAGATAGGCGAGCGCGGTGACCGCCGGGCCATTGGTGAATTCACCGAGCGCTCGAGCTTGCTTCGGATCGCGGACATCCCAGAGCCGGACGGTGCCGTCGTCACCCGCGCTGGCGAGCACGCTGTTGTCCGGGCTGAACGCGACCGATTCGACGTTGTCGCGATGACCGGTGAGCTCGGGGCCGGCCGGCGTGATGGACCGCACGTCCGAGACGTCCCACAGCCGGATGACGCCGTCGCTGCCCGCGCTGGCCAGCAGCTTTCGATCCGAGCTCAGCGCGAGATCGCGCACGAGACCCTTGTGCGCCACCGTGGAGGCGATATCCAGCGGCAGCACCTGGGTCGCCAGCAGCCGCGCTCGCGCCATCGGATCGTCCGGGCTGAGTCGATACGCGGCCAGCGCGAGCTGGGTGGAGAGACCGGGATCGACGTTCTGCACCCGCTGCGATTGCTCGATGAGCTGGCCGAGCACTACGCCCTTGTGTTCCTGCGCGACGGAAACCCGTTGCACGATAATCACTCCCGACAGCACCAGGGCCAGCGCGACGAGCACCGCGACCGTGGACCAGAGCACCTGCCTGCGTACCGTGTGCGTGTGCTGCCGGGTCAGGGACGCCGCGATGAACTCGCGGGCCAGCAGGTTCGGCGACTCGGTGCGGCGCATCCACGCTGCCGCGTCCTCGAGCCGAGTCCTGGAGTACAGCAACGACACCGGACGGTCCTGCCGGGCCCACTCGCGGGCGTCCGCCTCGATGCGCTGGCGGGCCGGCGCGAATTCCTTTTCCTCGGCGAGCCATCCGGCCATTCGCGGCCAGCCGGTCAGCAGCAGATCGTGCACCAGTTCGACTTCGCCGCTGCGCTGCACCACAATTCGCGCTCGGGTCAGGCGTGCGATGACGGCCCGGGTGGCATCCGGGTCCGCGGATTCCTCGATCAGCTGCTCGACCGGCATCCGGTTACGCACGATCGTGGTCGGGCCGATGATCGTCAACGTGATCAGCACGTGTCGTGCGGCATCGCGTTGCCGGTCGGTGAGCCGGGACCAGAACGATTCCGCGCCCACCGCACAGGCTTTCGCCATTCCGCCGGCTTCGCGGTAGGCCTCCAGGCTCAGCGTTCGGCCGCGCCGGTTGGCCCAGGTCGCGGCCAGGGCGAAGGACAGCAGCGGGAGGCGCACCGAGCTGTGCGCGTCGATGGCGTCCAGGTCCTGTAACAGGGTGTCGATCAAGGTGTCTTCGATGCGCAGGCCGGTGGCGGCGGCGGGGCGGACGATCGCCTCGCGAAGTTCTTGGGGCGTCATCGGATTGAGCAGCATCGCGTGGTCGCGCAGGACCATCGTCAGCAGCGGGTAACGCAGGAGTTCCGGCAGGTGCGCGGTGTCGAAGGCGAGGACGACGGTGGTGGGTGCGTCGGCGTTCGCGGCGGCGAGCGAGGCAAGCGCGGTCAGGAACTGTTGGCGCAGTGCCTCGTTCGCGCACCGGGTGAACAGTTCCTCGCCGCGATCGACGATCAGCAGGCAGTGGCCGTCCGGACGGTCCGTCAGCGCCGACTCCAGGGCGGCCATCGGGTCGTCGCCGGGGGTCATGGCGATCGGACTCCTGGCGCCCGGTGCGGCCTGCAGCCCGGCGGCGAGCAGCGAGGACTTGCCGACGCCCGAAGGGCCCAGCAGCACCGCCATGGCCGGCGCGTCGCTGGTTTCGACGTTCGAAATCAGTTCGAGGAGTTGCCGTTTCGCGTCATCACGGCCGAAGAACAGGTCGCGGTCCTCGACGCGGTACTCCCACAGACCGCGGTACGGCTCACGGCCGATATCGATGCTCGGCGGTTCGACCTTCGCCGCCTTCCAATCCTCGTGCCAGCGCACCAGATCCAGCAGCGAAGGGTCGATGCGCGGGTTGTCGGCGGCTTGGCGGCGGGCCTCGGCGATCAGGACTTCCAGCACCGGGCGGACCGCGATGAAGGTGGCCGGTGTGCGGTTGCCGCGTCGCCAGTCGCTGATTCGTTGCGCGGTGACCTTGCCCGCGCCGTCCGGGATGCGCGCGTTGGCGGCCCGGACCACCGACTTGGCCGGCGGAGTGCCCGCGGCGGCGAACAGTTCACCGAACCGGACGGCGAAGTTGCGACGACCTTCGTCCATCAGCCGGCTATCGCCGCGGGGAGGTCGGCGTGGCGGCTGCACAGGCCGGCGGAACGGACAATCGCATGTTCTCCGAGGTGTCGGGTGTCCAGGGCATTGTCGCGCCGGGCTGACGATGCGCCGTGTTTGCGCGATGGCCAGACCGTTTCGAATCGTCGTGCTGCCGAACGATGACATCGACGGCAGCGCAGCAGTTCAAGGGGCAGAACAAGGGTATCAGCCAGCATCTTCAACTCCGGTTTGCGACGCGATTGCCACAGCGGCGTGACGCGCACCGTGGAGGGCACGGTGCGCGTCACGTGTGCTGTGCGACCTACGTCAGACCCATCAGGATGGCGTTCTGCACCGCGGGCAGGAAGCCCAGCGAGGCCACCAGCGTCATGCCGACGCCGAGGCCGAGCCGCCGATGCCGGTTCCACCAGCCGATCGGGCCGACGTGGGTCCGGTCGTGGCAGCGGGTGATGGTTTCGGCGTCGGTCGCGTTCTGTTCGTAGTAGCCGAAGCCGACCGGGGCCGAACTGATGTCGAGCAGTCCGCCGAGTGGATCGGCGGTGCTGCCGGAGAACCTGGTATCGAACATGATCGAACCTCCTGGGTCTGGTCGCTGGTCAGCGGATGGTGTCGGTCCAGGGCTTCATCAGGGCGTCGTAGACCTCCCTGGTGAACTTGCCGCGACCGACCAGGTCGCCGAGGGCCGCCGCGGTGACCGCGCGATTGACCACGACGAGTGCGCCGATCGAGGTGAGCGACTTCAGCAGGCCGCCCAGATCGTCGGCGCCCGGTCCGGAGGTCGGTGACACCGCCTGTCCGGCAATGGTTCCCGCGATCTGGATGTGGCGGGAGCGGCCGAACTCCCTGGCCGTGTCGGCGGCGATCTGCGCCGGTTGCGAATCCTCCGAGGAGGCGCCGAGGCCGGCGAACAACGCGGATAGGCCTGCGCCGGCGGACAGGGTGGACAACCCGTCTTGCAGGCCGTTGCCGGCCGCGGTGTTGAGTCGTTCGCGCTCGTCCGGGGTGAGTTGTGCTGCGCGTTCGACGATTTGGGCGACGTCGCGCCACTGCGGGCCGTACAGATACTCCAGGTGCAGGGTCGGGTAGTCGGGGTTCAGTTCGGTGTCGACGTTGGTGGGATCGGACATCATGTTGAGCTCCTTTGTATTGTGTTGCCGGACAGTGATTTCTGGTTGATTCACAGGGACAGGGCGACCAGGCGACGGTCGTCCGCGGTGGCGGTGCGTCCGTCCGCGGCCGCGTTCCCGACGAGCGGGATCTCGGCGTGCGGGGCGGGCGCGGACGCGGACGCGGGGGCCAGCGCCTTCTGCAAGGACGCGATGAGATCCTCGAGGCTCGCGGTGTCCTGGATGTCGTCCAGGAACTGGGTTCCGGTGGGCGTCATCCCGCTGTTCGAGTCACCGCGCGGGGTGTTCTGGTCGCGCCAGGCCCGGATCGCGGAAACGATGTAGGACTTGACATCCGGGCTCGACAGCCCGACCAGCGGCACCACCACGATGACCGCGAGCAGCAGCAGCAGCGGCACCACGACCACCACCGGCAGCACACCGGCCAGCAGCAGGGTCGCCGCCGCGGCGAGCAGCAGCGGAGCACCGACGAGCGCTGCCCCACCGGCGGCCAACGCCAGGCCCGCCAGCGCGGCCGCGCCGAGCGCACCGGCCACACCGACCGGGACCGCCACCGCCAGCAGCGTCGCCAGCAAAGCGACGGTCAGCAGAGCCGCCAGTGCCGCAGGGACGCCGAAGGCGAGGAGCGGCAGACCGATCACCGAGGTCACCACGGCAGCGGCCACGGCCACCGAAACCGCCACGGCGACAGCAGTAGCCAGGGCCAGCAGCGGCAACGCCGCCAGCGCCAGGGCAACCAGGCCGGCCACCGCGCCCGCGCCGAGCAGCGCGACAACCGCGCCGACGGCGATGGCTCCGACCACCAGCGGCGCGATGGCGAGCGTCGCCAGCGTCACCGCACCGACGGTCAGCAGCACCGCCGTCGTGATCACCGCACCGAGCGCCAGCGCGCCCAGCACAGCGGCGGTCGCAGCGGTCACGGCCAGCGCAACCGCACCGAACGCGATGAGCGCAGGCACCGCCACGGCCAGCGCGAGCGCGCCGAACGCGATCAAGCCCGGCAGCGCCAGCGCGGTAGCCACCGCAATCGCACCGAAGGCCAAGGCGCCCAACCCAATCGCCACCGGCAGCCCCAGCGTGACCAGCGCGCCGAGAGCCAGCGCGCCGAACGCGACAAGCGCAGGCAGCCCGAGCACCGCTGCCGTAGCAACAGCAGCCAAGGCCAACGCCCCGAACACCGCCGCAGCAGGCAATCCCAGCGCGGCAAGAGCGATGACCGCACCAATAGCCAAGACAGTCAACACAATCGGCGCCGCGATCCCCAACGCCGCGAGAGCAACCGCACCCGCGGCCAGCAGCGCACCAACCGTCGCAACCGCACCCAGCGCGAGCGCGCCGAACACGATCAGCGCAGGCAGTGCCAGCGCGGCAAGCCCGATCAGGACCGGGAGCGCCAGCGCCGCAAAAGCAACCGCACCCGCGGCCAGCAGCGCACCAACCGTCGCAACCGCACCCAGCGCCAGCGCGCCGAACACGATCAGCGCAGGCAGTGCCAGCGCGGCAAGCCCGATCAGGACCGGGAGCGCCAGCGCCGCCAGCGCGATAGCGCCGGCTGCGAGCAAGGCACCGATTGTGAGCACCGCACCGACTGCGAGAACGGCCAGCACCACGGGCGCAGCCACGAGGGCCACGGCCGTAAGCGCAACCGCACCCGCGGCGAGCAGCGCACCGACCGTGATGGCGGCACCAAGAGCCAACGCGCCCAACGCAATCAGCACGGGCAGTGCCAGCG
>NZ_VXLC01000022.1 GCF_008704205.1 Nocardia colli
TCCGATCGCACCGACCGTCAGCAGCGCACCCAACGCGATCGCAGCACCCACGGCAAGTACCGCCAGCACCACGGGTGCAGCGACGAGAGCTAGAGCCGTAAAGGCGACCGCACCCGCGGCCAGCAGCGCACCAACCGTCGCAACCGCACCCAGCGCCAGCGCGCCGAACACGATCAGCGCAGGCAGTGCCAGCGCGGCAAGCCCGATCAGGACCGGGAGCGCCAGCGCCGCCAGCGCGATAGCGCCGGCTGCGAGCAAGGCACCGATTGTGAGCACCGCACCGACTGCGAGAACGGCCAGCACCACGGGCGCAGCCACGAGGGCCACGGCCGTAAGCGCAACCGCACCCGCGGCGAGCAGCGCACCGACCGTGATGGCGGCACCAAGAGCCAACGCGCCCAACGCAATCAGCACGGGCAGTGCCAGCGCGATCGCGCCGAGCACGAACGGCGCGGCAAGTACTGCCAGGGCCAGTGCGCCGAGAATGAACGGTGCCGCCAGCGCGGCGAGCGCGACCGCTCCTCCGATGACGAGTGCGCCCAGCACGATCGGGGCGACCACCAGTGCCAGCGCACCGAGTGCCACTGCGCCCGCGACGAGCAACGCACCGAGCACGAACGGCGCAGCCGCCAGAGCCAATGCGCCGAGCACCGCGCCGATTGCCAGAGCGCCGAGCACGAGCGGAGCTGCGAGCACAGCCAGCGCGATTGCGCCGAGCACGAATGGTGCGGCGAGTACAGCCAGCGCCAGCGCACCGAGCACCGGCAATGCCAACGCGGCGATTGCGAGTGCCCCGAGCACGAATGGCGTTGCGAGAGCGGCGATTGCCACCGCGGCAGCCAGACCGGCCAGCGCGGCAAGCACGGGCGAACCGAGCACCGCGGTGACCACCAAGGCGGCGAAGGCCAAGCCGGCCAGCACGATCAAGGTGCCGACGGTGAGGCTGGCGACGACCACTGCGGCAGCGGTCAGAGCGGCGGCCACCACGGCCACTGCGACGACCGCGATTGCGCCGAGTGCAAGGAGGGCCGGCAATCCGGTCCAACCCGCCAGCACCACTACCGCCACCGCGGCGAAGGCCAGAACGGCAAGGGTGACAACCGTGCCCAGCGCGAGTGCGCCGAGCGTGGCCAATCCCGCGAGAGTTGCCGCGATGACCGTGACCACGGCGGCCAGGGCCAGCGCGGCCAGGCCGATCGTGCTGGCGATGCCGAACGCGGTCAGCGCGACGACAGCGGCAAGAGCAAGCGCACCGAGGACGATCGCCCCGACGACACCGATAGCGGCAAGCGCGATCAGCGCCGGTATGCCGGTCCAGCCGAGCAGCACGACCACCGCCAGCGCAGCGAACGCAAGCACCAGCGTCGTCACCACGCCGGCCAGAGCCAGCGCACCGAGTGTCACCACCCCGGCCAGACCCAATCCGAGCGCACCGAGCACGACCGCCGCGGTACCGGCGAGCACGGCCAGTGCGACAGCGCCGAGTCCGAGCAGAATCGGTGCCGCCGCGATCGCCAACACGGCTGCGCCGATGACCAACGCGGTCAGAATCGCGGCACCGGTAGCGATCAGCGCACCGATGCCGATCACCGCACCAAGTGCCAACGCGCCCAACACGATCAGCGCAAGCGGGGCCAGAACGGCGACTGCGACGACTGCCGCGATCGCGAGCGCACCGAGAACGAACGGTGCAGCAATCGCAGCAAGTACCACCGCAGCGATCACGGCGGCGGCAACCACCGCCGCGATTGCCAATGCGCCGAGCACGAACGGTGCAGCAATCGCGGCAAGGATCCCGAGCCCGACCACAGCCGCAATCGCCAACGCGCCAAGCACAAACGGAGCGGCGATCGCGGCAAGGATTCCAAGCCCGACCACAGCCGCAATCGCCAACGCGCCAAGCACAAACGGAGCGGCGATCGCGGCAAGGATTCCAAGCCCGACCACAGCCGCAATCGCCAACGCGCCAAGCACAAACGGAGCGGCGATCGCGGCAAGGATTCCAAGCCCGACCACAGCCGCAATCGCCAACGCGGCAAGCACAAACGGCGCAGCCAGAACTGCGAGTGCGATCAGAGCCGCCACGGCAACCGCGGTGACCACTGCGGCGAAGGCGCCGAACGCGAGCAGCGCGGGTCCGCCGAACACGGCGATCACGACCAGTGCGGCGAAGGCCAGCGCCGCCAGAGTGACCGCGCCACCGACGGCGAGGCTCGCGAGTGTGGCCACCAGAGCGGTCACGAACGCGGCGATCACCACTACCGACGCCACCAGGCCCGCGCCCACCACGATCGCGGCGACCGCGGCGATGATCCCGATCACGATCAGCGCGGGCAATCCGGTCCAGCCCAGCACCACGAAGACGATCGCGGCCGCAAGCGCAAGCACGCCGACCACGACCGCGACACCGAATGCGATGGCGGCGAGCGTGATTGCCGTGGGCAACCCCAGCGCGAAGACCGCGACCAGCGCGGCGAACGTCACCGCGGCGATCACGATCAGCGCGGCGAGGGCGAGCGCGGCCAGCGCGATCGTCTCCACTACGGCGAACACCGTCAGCGCGGCAACCGCGGCGAAGGCCAACGCGCCGAGCGTGACCACGCCGACCAGAGCGATCGCGGCCAGCGCGATCAAGGCCGGGATTCCGGTCCAGCCGATCGCCAGCACGACTACCAGCGCGGCGAATCCCAGCACCGCGATCGTCGCCACCGCGGCAAGGGCCAGCGCGGCCAGCGTCACCGTGCCGGCGAGACCGAATATGGCGAGGCCGATGACGGCCAGCGCGGGCAATGCCACAGCGGCCAGCACGATGCCGCCGAGCACCACCAGGACCGGCAGAGCGACGACAGCCAGCACGATCGCACCGATAACCAGCACCGGGATGGCGATCGCGGCCACCACGATGGCGCCGACGATCAGCGCCGCGATGATCAGCGGAGCGGCCAGCAGTGCCACCGCACCGACCGCCAACGCACCGACGATCAACACTGTGACGATCACCGGAATCGCCAGCAACGGCAGCGCCGCGTGCCGAGTACTGAACAATCCGTCGTTGTTCAGCATGCTGCGGATTTCGGTCAGCACCGGTTGCAGGGCCTCGTGCAGCGAGCCTGCCGGGTCCGCCATGAGCTTTCGGATGCCTTCGGCCAAGCCCTGCAACGGATCTCCGTCGCCTACGGTCTGGCCGAGCATCGGGTTCAGCAGGTCGCGCAGCGCTTGCGCGGGGTCGGGACCGTCCTTGGGGAAGTCGAAGAGGGTGCGGGCCTGGCTGATCAGGTCCTCGATGGGTGAGGCGATCGGGTCGCGGCGGGCACCGGCCTGCTCGATCGCTTCGTTGACGAACGCGAGCATGTCCTCGACGGGACCGCGCAGCGGACCGCTCGGGAAGGTCGTGTCGGCCCACCCGGCCAGTTGCTTCAGGTCGACGCCGGTGCTGATGACCTGCTCGGCGACGGCGGCCATCTCGGTGACCGAGGACGGCACGAAGCCGATCGGACTGGAGGCAGCGGTCGCACCGGGTGCTGCGTTCGGCGTGCCCGCAGGGTGCGGCTGGTCAGCCGGTGTGGCCGGCGGCGTGGTGAAGCCGCGGATCATCTCGCCCGCGCCTTCGGCCGGGGTGCCTGCGGTGACGTTGTCCAGCGCGTTCAGCGCCTGGTCGATCGCGTTCTGTCCGGCCGGTCCGAGGTTCGTCGCGACATCGCCGAGTTCGGGGACCGCCGCACCGATGTCCGGCACGGATCCGCCGAATTCGGTGACCGCCCCGTTGATTGTGTCGCCGAGACCCGGCACGGCCGAGTTCAGGCCGGGGATCAGGTCGGTCGGGTTCGCCGGGATCGGCGGGAACGCGGGAGCTTCGGCCGACGCCTGGCCGGTCGACACCATGACGGTGGCCAGCGATGCGAACGCGGCCGCCGCGTAGAGGCCCCGGCGATTACGTTTGGTTACCTTGCGATGCTTCGCGGCGCGCTTGGTTGTTCGAGAACGTTCGTTGGCTGCAGACATGGGAGAACCTTTCGATCGAACAGGTGATGCAGCGAATACACAGCCGGATTCGGCTGGGAATGCTGAGCTCGCGCAGAGCTCTCCGAACGACGATTGGGTTAGACCGGTCCGCTTTCACCGGTCGCGCAGACCGCGCGGGACCATCCGCCGTTGGAGCCGACGGTGGTCCCGATCCGGGTGTGCAGAATCCCGCCGATGTCGCGGCACCGGATGTACGCGTGCTGCCCGACGCCGGCCCCCGGCTCGCAGGTGATCGTGAGCTGGTTGGGCACCGCGTAGTCGGAGGTGCAACCGGACGGAGGCGGGTCGGCGGCGGCCGAGCCTGCGACGAACGCCGAACACACGATCGTCGATACGTAGACCGCAGCTAATGCTGCGCAGCTGGTGTTTCTGTTCATGCACTCAGGCTCGAGGCAGTGCCTGGGCGAGTCAACAAACAAGTTCGTCGATACGCATATCCTCGCAGGTAGAGGCGTTACGACCACTAATCCGCCGCGGATTATCTTTACGGGTTACTGATGCAGAAAAACCTTGACATCTCTATTCAGTGGCACAGCTCACTGCCCCCTTAATACGCTCTAGCGATCTTTCAGCAAACGTTCGGTGATCCTTCGAATGCTTCTCTCGAACCCGACCAAGCGACCGCTACGCACGCCCGAACGGGCTAGCCGATGTGGCCGTTGCTCAACCCGAGTCGCTCGCCGATGTCGGCGATACTCATGCCGTGATCGTGCGCGTCTTCGATCGCGGTCTGACGGATGCCGGAGAGTTCGGCGATCCGGAGTTGGTAGTGAGTGATCAGGTTGCCGGCGAGCTGGGCGCGACGGATCGGATGCGCGACCGATCGGATTTCGTCGACGTCGTCGTCGAGCGGGACGGGCTCCGGCTTCGCGACCGGCGATCGACCGATGACGAAGGTGCCGCGCCGCGGGACAGTCCGCACCAGCTGTTGATTACTCAGCAACTGGATCGCCTGCCGGATCACCGAACGCGATACACCGTGTCGCTCCGCCAGCTCAGCATGACTGGGCAGCTGCGCATCACCCGGAAGCGTCCCGTTGCGGATCCGCCGCGCATAGTCCTCCGCGATGGTGACGTATGCCGCCTCGGCCATCCCGTCGATCCCTTCGTCTGCGGTAACTGGGTTCGAGGGTACGGCGGGGAACGCGATCGCGTCGGAGGCAACTTCGGGACCTGTTGCCTTTCAACAGGTCCTAACGCCGTCCACGCATCACCGCGAACCGCCGAATGGGACACAGCTGTGCCGAAACGCCGATCGGGGCGCCGTCACGTCCCGTTCAGCTGGCGAGGCCCTGTGGTGGGAGGACGATCGCTCGGCCAGGTGATGCTGGTAGCCGACGGACAAGCCTCCGACACGATATTCGTCACGATCCACGATTCCGTCGAGATCTGCCGCCGCCACGGCCGGAGCTGAGCCCCGGACTCGCCCCCGACCGGGCGTATGCGATCGGTCAGGCCGGTCGATCGATGGCCGCACGGCGAAAGTCGTCCGGCGTGTGGCCGGTCCAGCGGAGGAAGGCGCGGCGCAGCGCGCGGGCGTCGGTGTAGCCGACGCGTGCGGCGACGGATCGGACAGGCAGATCAGTGTCGCGCAACAAGTCGGTGGCCCGCCGATGGCGTACGGCGTCGACCGTGGCGCGCCAGCTGGTCCCGGCCTCGCCGAGGCGGCGCTGCACGGTGCGCGGGCTCACCGCGAGCCGCCCGGCGACGCCGTCGAGATCGAGGTCGCCCTCGGCCAACGCTGCGGTCACCGCGGCCTGGAGTTTGTCGTGCCAACTCGAGACCGGCCGGGCGGCGGCGAGATTCAATGCGGCGTAATTGCGCAGCACCTGCCCCAGGTGCGGGTCGGCTCCGGTGGGCAGAGCGCCGACGTCGAGGAAGGTGATCTCGGAATGCGGCGCGCCGAAATCGATACGGCGAGTACCGAACCCGTCCACCAGATGCGTGTACCGGCCGCTTGCGCGATGGGTGAACGCGACCCGTACCGGCTCCAACTGCTGGCGGGTGGCCTCGCGCATGCGCCGCAGCATGGTCGCGAGCACGAATTCTTCGACGGGTGCCAGCACCAGCTCCGGTTCGACGGACGCCGTGGTGCGAATGGTGAGCAGGCTTCCGTCTTGCACGAGTTCCCACTCGACCCCGGGATCGGTCACCACGGCCCGCAACTCGATCACCGTGCGCAAACTCTCCGCCAGGGTGGCATGGCTGGAGAACAGGTAGTCCCAGACGTGCAGCCTGCCTCGATCGGCTTCTGCGGCCGCGAGCAGCCCAGAACCGGGACCGGCGGTGGCGTCGATCAATTCCCAGATCCGCCATACCGATTGCGTGGGTACCCGCAACAGGTCGTTTTCGAGATCAGCCGCGTCCAGGCCCGTTTCGTGGGCCAGTTGCACATCGGCTACGCCAACGTGCAACGCAGTCGCCCGGATCACCGCGGCGGTCCGCGCCGGGATGGTGCCTTCCATCATCGGCGGAGCATAGCGACCGGCAGATAGTTCCAGATGGTCGGTTTTGCGAATGGGGTCCCCATCCAGACGCATACGGTCCCTGTCCACCGCTGCGGTGCGCTCATAGATTCATGAATGCGAGCGAACCTGCGGCGAATGTGGACAACGAAACCTCGCCCCAGGAGCAGCCCCACGGCTGCGAACTCGCCTGTTCCCTCCACCAGACCGATAGGCCGATAGCATGACCAGTCCCGCGAAGATCCTCGGCATCTCCGGCAGCCTGCGCGCGGATTCGCACAACACCGCACTGCTGCGTGCAGCCCAGAAATTCAGTGCCGGATTCGAGATCGATATCTACGAACGCCTGCGCGAAATCCCGCCCTACGACTTCGATCTCGACAACCCAGCGCAGCGCCCTGCCGTGGTCGCCGAGCTACGCCGGCGCATCACCGAGGCCGATGGCCTGCTCATCGCCACGCCCGAATTCAACTATTCGGTTCCAGGCGTGCTGAAAAACGCCATCGACTGGGTTTCCACCGACTGGACCAAGAACGAGGGGCTGCCGCTGCGCCACAAGCCGATCGCCGTCATGGGCGCGGCGCCCACCCAATTCGGTTCTGTCCGTGCGCAACTCGCGCTGCGTCAGGTATTCGTGTGGACCGAGAGCGATGTCGTGGTCAAACCGGAGGTGATCGCCTTCCGTTCGCACGAGCGCTTCGACGATGACGGCAACCTGGTCGACGAGGCCACCATCGAACTCCTGCAGAACCTGCTCACCGCCCTCGCGCGGAAGGTCCACCGGGACATCCGCGACGTGCCGAATCAGCCGAGCGAGCACGAGGCCTGATTCCTCGGTGAGCACCTGACAGATCACGTATTCACCTGGGAGACAACACTATGCGACCAGAACGGATCGCCTGGGCCGGGCTCGCCGCCATGACCGTATCCTTCGGCCTGAACTTCACCATGGGCGTATTCTTCGCCCCCACCGCGGCCGACTACGGTATCGACGCCGCTGCCATGACCGTCGCGGCGACCCTCGGCACGACCGTCACCGGCCTGGCACAGCACCCCATCGGGCGACTGCTCGACCGCGTCGGCGCAAAAGCCGTTCTGGTCGGCGGACTGACGCTCATCTCGAGCAGCTACCTGGTGCTTTCGGTGGTGGACCGGACTTGGGAATTCATCGCCGCCTACATGCTGCTCGGCGGACTCGGCTTCGCAGCCTCGTCCACCCTCACCGTCACCACGCTGCTCGGCCGCGTGCACGGCGATCAGGCCGGACCCGCACTCTCGCGCGCGGCGCTCGGCATCAATCTCGGGCAACTGATCACTCCCTGGGCCGCCACCACCCTGTTCGACCCGATCGGAGTGCGCCCGACCTACGCCCTGCTCGGCGCGGCCGGTCTCGCCGTGACCGTCTTCCTGGCGCTGCGCCTGCCCACCTGTCCAGGAACCGGACGGCCGGCGGGTGGCGCGGATTCACTAGCGGGTCGCGGAAAGCTGTTGGTGGTCTTCGGATTACATGCAGCGACCCTTTACGTGGTGATCCTCATGTTGCCCGAACACGCGACCGAACTCGGCTGGAGTGTCACCGACGCGGGCCGGCTGGTAGCTCTGGCTGCGCTCTCCGCGGGCCTGAGTTCGGCGGCCATGGCCCGCCTGTTGCGCCGACACAGTCCCGAAAGCCTTTTGTGCGCACTGTATCTGGTCCGCGTGCTCGCATTGGTCCTGGCGACTTTCGTCCCCGGCGCCGGTGCGCTGGTCGCGACGGCAGTCTTGTTCGGTGCGGCATCGTTCCCCATCGTCCCGCTGACCATGGCGGTCATGTCGCGGGGCTTGGACCCCGCCCGCATGGGCCGCACCCTGGCACCGGCCTGGATCACCCACCAACTCGCGGCCGCGGCCGGCTTGGGCGCCGCCACCGTCATCCACGCACAAACCGACAGCTACCGAGGCTATTTCGCGCTCGGTGTGCTATTCAGCCTGGCCTGCCTGGCACTTTCGACGCCGAGTCGCACCCCGCGAGCCGAACTCGTCCCCGCGCAGTAGCACAACGCCCCGGCCCTGGGCTGTAGCCAATCACCCTTCGATGGAAAGAGAAAGCAAATGACAACACGACACCACACCGTGCAGATCCAGAGTTTGGATGTCTTCTACCGTGAGGCCGGCGACCCGGCCAACCCGACTCTGGTGCTGCTGCACGGATTCCCGTCCAGCTCCGCCATGTTCCGCAACCTCATGCGCGACCTCGGCGACACGTATCATCTGATCGCACCCGACCACATCGGTTTCGGTCAATCCGCTATGCCGCAGGTCGGCGAATTCGACTACAGCTTCGACAAACTCACCGAGATCACCGCCGAACTGCTCGACGCCCTCGGGATCGACGAGTTCGCGCTCTATATCCAGGATTACGGCGCGCCCATCGGCCTGCGGATCGCAGCCCGACACCCCGAGCGGGTCACCGCACTGATCAGCCAGTCCGGCAACGCCTATCGCGAAGGCTTCACCCCCTTCTGGGATGTGCTGTTCGCGCATGCCAAAGACCGTGCCGCCAACGAGGCCGCGGTGCGTAAGCTGCTCGAGCTCGACGCCACGAAGTGGCAGTACCTGCATGGTGTCCCCGAGGACCGGAAGCCGCTCGTCAGTCCGGACACCTGGACCCTGGACCAGGCATACTTGGATCGCCCCGGCAACAAAGAGATTCAGCTGCAACTGTTCTGGGACTACCAGTTCAACCTCGACGGCTATCCCGACTTCCAGAAATACTTCGCCGAGTACCGCCCGCCCACGCTGATCGCCTGGGGCGAGCACGACGAAATCTTCGGCGCCGACGGCGCTCGCGCATACCTGCGCGATCTGCCCGACGCCGAACTGCATCTGCTGAACGCCGGCCACTTCGCGCTGGAAACCCACGGCCAGGAAATCGCCTCGCTCATTCGCGAGTTCCTCGGCCGGAACCTGACCGCACGGAAAGACCAATGAAGAACACGACTGTGGAACTGCTGCACATCGGCGGTCCCACCGTCCGATTCCGCTACGCCGATCTGGTCTGGCTGACCGACCCCACCTTCGACGAGCCGGGCGACTACGTGGGTGGCGGCGGCGTCACCCTCACCAAGCTGACCGGACCCGCGGTGCCCGCCACCGAGATCGGCCCCGTGGATGTGGTGCTGCTTTCCCACGACCAGCACCCGGACAACCTCGATCGCTCCGGCCGGGAACTGCTCGGTACGGTCGAGACCGTGCTGTCCACGCCGGACGCGGCAGCGCGCATGGAAGGCGTTCGGGGACTGTCGAATTGGGAGACGACGCAGCTCGGTGCCGTCACCGTCACGGCGGTGCCCGCCCGGCACGGCCCCGAGGGTTGTGAGCCCCTGACCGGCGTGGTCACCGGATTCGTGCTCCAGGCCGAGAACCTGCCGACCGTCTACGTCTCCGGCGACAACGCCTCGGTCGACTACGTGCAGCGCATCGTGGCCAGGATCGGCCGGGTCGATCTGGCCATCCTCAATGTGGGTGCGGCCAATACCGATCGCTTCGGCGACTCCGATCTGACCCTCAACGGCCGCACCGCGGTCCGTGCCTCCGCCACACTCGGCGACAGTGTGATCGTGCCCGTCCATGCCGAGGGTTGGGCGCACTTCTCCGAGCACCTGCACTACCTGACCAACCGGTTCGTCCTCGCCGATCGGGCCCACCTGCTGCGCATCCCGGTGCCCGGCAAGTCGCTCGTCGTCGACGTCGTCCGCTGACTCGGCTTCGAGGCCGGGAGTGCGGTCGCGAATTTCAGCGCCCGAGTACGCTCCGGAACAGTTTCGCGGCCACATCGGCTGCGGGGTTGATCAGGTTCGGGTCGTCGTAGAAATCGATCTGGCCGATCGACTCGAGCCACAGCTCGGACTTCTCGCTGGACACGGTCGCATAGAATTTCCGCGCAAACGGTGGCACCAGGGCGTTTTCGGAATGGACCATGGCGAACGGCACCGCGATGCGGGCGGCGGCCTCCATGGCATCGAAGTCCCCGTACGCGAACGAGGCGACGGCGTACCCGTTGGTGTAGTTCGGGACCGCGCCACGCGGGGTTCCGTAGAACTCGTACGCCTCGCGCAGCGGCATTCCGACGTCACCACCATCGGGCGCGACAGCCGGAATCGTCTCGGACTCACCGGTTTCGCGCCAGATCGCCTCGGCCTCCCGGCCACGATTGATTACCGCCGGATCCGGCGGAGCGTCGGACGGATTGGTGTAGAACCCGGCGACACCGGCGAAGGCGAGGATGCGCGGATCGTCCGCGACCGCCCGGGCCATATACCCCGCGCCCGCGCAGACACCGACCGCGGCGACCGGAAGCCCGGCGGTGCGCTCATCAGCCGCCAACGCGGTGACCGCGTTGCGAATGTCCTCGGCCTTTCCGAATCCGTTCTCGAACTGCCTGGGCTTCCCTGCGCTCTCACCGAATGTCCGGTGATCGAAGGCGAGCACGGCGAACCCACGCGCGGCCAGCGCCCGCGCGTAGGCCCCGGCAGCTTGTTCCTTCACCGAAGTCAGCGGACCGCTGGTGACCACCGCTGCGATCGGCGGTCCGTCGGGCAGGTGCAACAGCCCGACCAGTTGATCGCCGTTGCTGGTGAATACGAATCGTTCGGTTGTCGGCACTGTGATCCCCTCGAATTGTTCGGACTCGTGAACCCTAAGGCGGCCGTAACCTGCAGGTGCGCACAGCCCACCACTGCCCACGATCGCCGTGGTGCGGTCAACAACTGGCCTCGCGAGACCTTGCTGAGTGCCTCGCGGTCTGTTTACTTCGATTCCCGTGATTCGTCGCCTCCCGCGCTGGTGTCGGACAGTTCGCTGAATGGACCGGTCGGTGTACAGGGCAGGGCGGCGCACGGAGGATCGAGGTCGACCATGAAATCTGGGGGCGGCGTGCGATCGAGATCCGCAGGCACCGGGTTTCCCGCCCTGGACGTGGGCGCCGGGCAGGGGGTGCGCGGTGGGCCCGAGTCCCCGGCGGATGTAGATACCTCTGCACGGGGAGAGCGGCGGCATGAACAGTATTGGCAGTACGGGTCAGGACTTGCTGATCGTGGACGATTGCCGGTTGTATCGCGAGGGGCTCGCGGCGAGTGTCGCCCGGGAGTTCGCGGACGGATCGGTGCGCACCGCGAACGATTCGACGTCGATGGCGCGGGCATTGAGTCATCGCCCGCCCGACGTGATCCTGTTGAATCTGGCCTCCTACGACAGCCGTGCGGTGATGCAGGCGGCGCGACGGCACAGTCCGGACAGCAGGTTGATCGTGCTGGGTGTGTCGGAGGACGACGAGGCGGGGATCGTCGCGTGCGCCGAGGCGGGCGTGCGCGGCTACCACCTGCGTTCGGGGTCGCTGGCGGACCTGCTGGCTCTGATCGCCGGTGTGCTCGCCGGTGAACCGCTGTGTTCGCCGCGCGTGGCCGCGGTATTGATGCGACGGGTCACGGCGCTCGCGGATCAGGGTCGTTCGGAGCGAAAGGTACTGGCCCTCACCGAGCGGGAGAACCAGATCCTGCATCTGCTGGAACTAGGCCTCTCCAATAAAGAGATCGCGGACAAGCTGTGTATCGGGATTCCGACGGTGAAAAACCATGTCCACAGCCTGCTGGCGAAGCTGGGAGTTCGTCGGCGCGCGGACGCGGTGGTTGTGGCGCGGGGGCGTGCGCATGGCGCGAGTATCTGAATCCCGGTGTGCGAAAGATAGATCCGAAGGTTCATTTACCCGAGGGGTGGATCGCGGCGATGGTTATTCGGTGCCCATTCGACTTGCGCTCATCGAGTTACCGAAGCTGCTCGCTGACATCATCGCCGACACATTCGCCGATGACGACAGCGTTCGCGTCGATCAGCTTTCCGACGATTCGGCCCTCGAACTTCCGGTCGACGGGCCGCCGAGCCACGACGTGGTCATCGTCGGCGTGACCGATCCCCGGCGGAGCCGCCTGCTCGACCGGCTGTCCCGGCCCACCGAGCCGACGGTGCTCGGGGTGCGCACCGACGGGCGGGAGGCATGGACGTATCGGATGCGGCCCTGCCCGTGCCGGCTCGAACAGTTCGGTCCCGATCAGATTCGCGCGGTGGTGCTGGGCCACCAAGACCCGCTGGTTTAGCACAGTCGAAAGGACTTCCCGATGCCAGTTCCAGTTTCCTATCCCGGTGTGTATATCGAAGAGATCTCCAGTGGTGTGCGCACCATTGTGGGTGTCGCCACGTCGATCACGGCCTTTTTGGGGCAGGCCCCGCAAGGGCCGACCGATCGGGCGAGCACCGTGTTCACCTATTCCGATTTCGTGCGCCAGTACGGCGATCTGGATGTGAAGTATCCGATGGGGTTCGCGATCCGCGATTTCTTCCTCAACGGTGGTACGCAGGCGGTGATCGCGCGGCTGTACAAGGCGCCGACCAAGCCGGATCCGGCTCACCCGGGGAAGACGATACCTGACCCGGAGAAGAAGCCGGCGGCCTCGCTGGAGGCGGGTAAGTCGTCGAAGGTGCGGTTGACCGCGAAGTCGCCGGGGTCGTGGGGTGATCAGCTGCTGGCTCGGGTCGATGACAAGGTCGATGCCGAAATAGCCGCCGATCTGGGTGTAGCGCCGACGGATCTGTTCAATCTGCAGGTGCGTTTGGGGCCGACGGGGCCGTTGGAGACGTTCATCAACCTGACGGTCAAAGACACCGCACGCCGGATCGATCGGGTACTTGCCGCGGAGTCGACGTTCGTCGTGATCGACGCAGCGACGACGCTGCCGACGACGGTTCCGGTGAAGTCGGATCCTCCGCAGGAGGGTGTGAAGATCTGGGAGGACGTGTCGACCTCGAAGGTGGAGTCCGCCGACAAGGGCCATGACAGCGAGGATCTGGACCTTGCCGCCTATGACGGTGACCGTGCCAAGCGCACCGGCAAGTATCTGCTCGAGGATATCGATCTGTTCAACCTGGTGTGTGTCTTCGGGAAGAAGGAGGCCACACTGACCGATGCGTTGGTGAACGGCAACATCCTGCGGTACTGCATCGAACGGCGTGCGTTCCTGCTGGTGGATCCGCCGGAGGAATGGCAGCACGACACACTGGTGTCGAGTCCGGCGACAGAACTGGCGAAGGTGGGGAACTTCGGTAAGGACGGCCGTAACGCGGCGGTCTTCTATCCACGGCTGCTGCAGGCCAATCCCTTGCGCAACAACAGTATCGAGGTGTTCGCGGGCAGCGGCGCGCTGGCCGGTGTACTGGCCCGCACCGATGCCGAGCGTGGCGTGTGGAAGGCCGCGGCGGGTATCGATGCGTCGCTGAACGGTCTGGTCGGGTTGGCCGACAAGCTGACCGATGCCGAGAACGGTGCGCTCAATCAGCAGGGCATCAATGTGCTGCGGAACTTCCCGGTGCCCGGGAACGTGGTCTGGGGGGCGCGCACGTTGCGCGGCCAGGACCGGATCGGCGACGAGTACAAGTACGTCCCCGTGCGGCGCACGGCGCTGTTCCTGGAGGAAAGCCTGTATCGGGGTTTGCAGTGGGTGGTGTTCGAGCCGAACGACGAACCGCTGTGGGCGCAGATCCGGCTGAATGTCGGTGCGTTCATGCAGAGTTTGTTCCGGCAGGGCGCTTTCCAGGGCAAGACGCCGGCCGAAGCGTATTTCGTGAAATGCGATAAGGAAACCACGACCCAGGACGACATCAACAAGGGGATCGTGCATGTCGTGGTGGGTTTCGCGCCGTTGAAGCCTGCCGAATTCGTGATCGTCCAGTTGCAGCAGATTGCCGGTCAGATCGCAGTCTGATACCTGAAGGTTTGGAGGACCTGTCATGGCGGAATTCACCGTCAACGCATTGCGTTTCGACCCGTACAAGAACTTCAAGTTCCGGGTGAAATGGGATGGGCGTTATGTCGCCGGGATTTCGAAGGTGTCGGCGCTCAAACGCACCACGGAGGTGGTGAAGCACCGGCACGGTGGTGATCCGTCGACGAGTCGTAAGTCGCCGGGGCGCACCGAATTCGACGCGATCACCCTGGAGCGTGGGGTGACCCACGACCCGGAGTTCGAGAAGTGGGCGAGCAAGGTGTGGAGTTTCGGCGCCGGTCTGGGTGCGGAGACCTCGCTGGCCGATTTCCGCAAGGACATCCTGCTGGAGGTGTACAACGAGGCCGGGCAGGTCGCGTTGACCTACAAGATCTATCGCTGCTGGGTGTCGGAGTTCCAGCCGGTCGCCGATTTCGACGCGAACGCGAACGCCATCTCGATTCAGCACATCAAGTTGGAGAACGAGGGCTGGGAGCGGGATCTGACCGTGGTGGAGCCGTCCGAGCCGATTCTGGCGTGATCACATGACTGTGTCGACTGCTCTGCGGGTGCCCGCGACGGCCGCGCTGCTGGACGCGTGGGAGTCCGGGCTCGGCGCGGATCCGGCGGATCGGGCGCTGCCGCTGCTCGAGCTGATGTGTGGCGACGGGCGGGATCTGGATAGCTGCGTACCGGGTGAGCTGAATCGGTTGTTGTTGCGGGCGCGGGCGCTGCTGTTCGGCGCCGCCGCCGACACGGTGGCCGACTGCCCGGTATGCGGCGCATCGCTGGAGGCGTCGATTCCGTTGGCGCAGTTGGTCTCCGGTGCGACCGAACACGATGGCGAGACGGTGCTCGGTGCGGTTCGGCTGCGCTATCGGTTGCCGACGCGGCGGGATCTGCGCGCGGTGGCGGCGCTGCCGGTGGAGCAGGCGGCGCGGCGGTTGGTCGAGCGCTGTGTGCTCTCGCTGCGCTCGGACGCGGGAGAACTGTCGGTGTCGGAGTTGCCCGCGGAGGTGGCCGACGCGGTGGACGCGGTGATTGCGCAGGCGGATCCGGATGCGGTGCTCGAGGTGGCGTTGGCATGTCCGGACTGTGCCGACACCGTGCGGCTCGCCCTGGATCCCGCCTCGTTTCTGTGGGACGAGGTCGATCGCTGGGCGCTGCGGGTGCTGCGCGAGGTCGCGGAGCTGGCGGCGGCATTCGGGTGGAGCGAGGACGCGATCGTGGCGCTGAGTCCGTGGCGGCGGCAGATGTATCTGTCGCTGGCCGGAACCGGACGGCGGTCGTCATGACGGGGGGTTTGCGGGCGTTGGTCGCCGCAGGCCGGGCGCAGACGCCGCGGCTGCGGCCGCGGCCGATGAGCCGGTTCGAACCCGGCGGTATGGGGGCGGCCGATATCGATACCGAGGCCGTGCCGCAGGTGCGTGCGCGGACGGTCGAGCCGACGGTGAGCGAGGCGGTGCGGTCCGAGTCCGCGCCGGCGCCTCGTCCCGCCGCTCCCCCGCGTCCTGACGCGCCGGTGCCGCGGATCCGATTGCGTGACAGGCGAATACCCGAGCCCGACGGTGCGGACCGGTCCGCTGTGCAGGCGATGTTGCGGCCGAGTGCCCCGGTACCGGCGCAGCCTGCCCTGGCCCAGGATGAGCGCGAGGCGGCGAGGGTGCCGGTGGCGCGCGACGAGACGACCGATCCGTCGGCGGTGTTGCGGCCCGCGGCCCCCGTGCCGATCGCCCCGGCGCACGATGCGCGAGAGAGGCCGACAGTGATTGTGGCGCATAATGATTCGGCCGATGAGCCGGTCGCGACGCGGCGGCGGGAGATACCGTCCGAACCGCCGCCGACCGAGCGACCGGCCCGGCCTGCCACCCCGGTCGAAAAGGAGCGTGGCGCGCTGGTACCGCCCCGCACACCGCTGCCCGCGGTCGCGACCTCGCGCACCGGCCGGCGAATCGATCAGCGCGCCCCCGAACAGGACTCGCCGACCCACGACAGTGTGTCCGAACCGGTGGTGCAGGTGAGTATCGGCCGGATCGAGGTGCGCGCCACCCAGACGCCGGCCGCCGCGCCGGCCGAATCCGGTCGGCGGTCCGCGGTGATCGGGTTGGACGACTATCTGAGCCAGCGGGGTGCGCGATGAGTAACGGACATGCCATCGCCGCGGTGACCCGGACCCTGCAGACTCTGCTGGTCGCGGCGACCCCCAACGTGACGATGTTGCCGTTGGACAAGGCGCGTGACGGTGCGGCCTCGGATGAGCAGCTGAATCTGTTCCTTTACAACGCCCCCATGTCGGCGGCGTTGCGTAACAGCGACGCGGTGGGTCTGCGTTCGGGCGAATCCGGTGGCCCCCCTTTGCCGTTGACGTTGCACTACCTGATCACCACCTACGGTGCCGATGAGGCGTCGGCGCATCGGGTGCTCGGGTTGGCGATGAGTATCCTGCACGATCACACGCTGCTCGGCAGGCAGCAGATCGTCGACGCCAACCAGGGTGAGCCAGTCAGCGAGCTGGATCGGCAACCGGAGCGGTTGCGGATCACACCGCTGCCGCTGTCCACCCACGACATGTTCGAACTGTGGAGCGGGTTCGCCACCAGCTACCGGGTCTCGGCCGCCTACGAGGTGTCGGTGGTGCTCATCGACAGTGCGCGCGACCGGCGTACGCCGCTGCCGGTGCTGCGGCGCGGCGCAGGCGCGGTCGCCGGCGGTGACGCGGTACTGACCGCGGTGCTGGCGCCGGAGCGGGCGATGATCGCGACGGCCGGGGCCACTGCGCGGCTGCTCGGGTCGAACCTGGCGGCGGCGACCTCGGTGGAGTTCAGCCATCCGCGGTTGACCAGCCCGCTGGTGGCCGCGCCGCTGGACGGCGGGGATCAGCAGCGTCAGGTGCGGGTGCCCGACGGGGTGCCAGTCGCCGGGTTCTACCAGGTGCGGGCGGTCACCGACCGGGTGGGCGTGCCACGGGTGGTGAGCAACAGCGTGCCGATGGGGCTCGGGCCCACGATCACCGTGACCTCGCCACTGGCCGTGCCGGCCGGGTCGGTGACGGTGCACGTGCGATGCCGGCCGCGGATCGCCGAGCGGCAGCAGGTGTCGGTGCTGCTCGGTTCGATCGCCGCCGTCCCGGCCTCGATCCAGACCGACCCCGACTCCAGCACGGTGACCGCGGTCTTTCCGCACGTGCGTGCGGGTGTCTACCCGGTGCGGTTGCGGATCGATGGCGCCGACAGCGATCCGGTCCGCTACCGCGGCACGCCGGCGGTGCCGGAATTCGATCCGGCAGTACAGGTGGTGGTCTCATGAACGCGTCCGGATTCGACCCGAACGACCACTATTTGGTGTTGTCGCTGGTGTGGTTGCGGCTGCTGCTGCGCCGCGTCGTACAGCGGCACACACCGGTCACTGTCGCCGCGCCGCGGGAAGTGATCGCGCCAGTGGCCCGTTCGCGCGGCTGGTGGCATGGGCGCACCGAACCGGCCCCGGTTGTTCCGGCCGCGCCGGGCGTTCCGGCCATGCCGGTGGTGCCGGCGTCGTCGCTGGATGCCGAGATCGCCCAGGCCGCCGAGCAACTCGCGGCCGCCGCACAGCAGAGCGAACCGGAACTCGAATCGTTGCGCCGGGCGTTCGGATTGAGCGAATTCGAACGCAATGTGCTCTTGCTGTGTGCGGCACCGGAATTGGATACCGGTATCGGTGCACTGCTCGAGGCCGCCTATGGCAGCGCCCGCCCCAGCTTCGCGATGGCGATGGACCTGTTCGACGACGCCGCATGGGATGTGCGATCCCCGCAGCGTCCGCTGCGCTACTGGCAACTCGTCGGCGCCGTGGCCGAACCGATGTCCACCGGTGCACCGCTGCGGGTCGATGAGCGAATCCTGCACGCGATCAAGGGCTTACACCACCTCGACGCGCGGCTGGCGATGTCGATGGAGCCGGTCGCGGCCAGGGCCGCGTTGCCGGCGAGCCAGCAGCAGGTCGCCGATTCCGCGGTGCACCTGATCGGGCGCGCGGCCCAGACCGGTGAGCTCCCGGTGGTACAGGTGGTCGGCACGCACGCACCCGACCGCACCGGGGTGGCCGCCGCGATCGCGGCGGCATTGCGGCTCGAGCTGTACCGGGTGCGGATCTCGGCGCTGGCCGCGGTGCCGGTCGCCGAGATCGATACCCTGGCCCGGCTGTGGCATCGCGAAACCCTGCTGGCGCCACGGGCGTTGCTGTTCGAGGACGACGGCGCCGACGAGCACGCCGCGCTGCGGCAGTCGCGGGCGATGTTCGTGCGCCGCAGCGGCGGGCTGGTGCTGTCCAGTGCGCCGGACCTGAGCCCGGATATGCCTGCCCCGACGGTGAGCCTGGAAGTCGCGCGGCCCACCGGCACCGAACAGTACGAGTTGTGGACATGGGCGCTGGGTTCCGAGCAGCGGGCACAAGTGGGGGTGCTGGCCGAGCAGTTCCGGCTCGACGGCCCCGAGATCGCCCGGATCGTCGGCTACACTGAACTACCCGCCGATCCCGACGCCGCGACCCGGGCCCTGCAGAACGCGGCCCGGCAATCGCTGCGGCCACGGCTCGAGAAACTGGCCACCCGGGTGCGCCCGGTCGCGACCTGGGACACCCTCGTGCTGCCCGAGACCGAACTCGATCAGCTGCATCAGATAGCCGAACAGGTCGCGCACCGCTCAACGGTGTACGCGCAGTGGGGTTTCGGCGCGCGGATGAACCGCGGGCTCGGCATCAACGCGTTGTTCGCCGGGGAGTCCGGGACCGGTAAGACGATGGCCGCCGAGGTGCTGGCCAATGCGCTGGGCTTGGATCTGTACCGGATCGATCTGTCCGGTGTGGTGGACAAATACGTCGGTGAGACACCCAAACACGTGCGCACCATCTTCGACTGGGGCGAGGCAGGCGAGGCGATCCTGTTCTTCGACGAATGCGATGCCATCTTCGGCAAACGCAGCGAGGTCAAGGACGCCCACGACCGGTACGCCAATATCGAGATCGACTACCTGCTGCAGCGGATGGAAACCTATCGCGGCCTTGCCATCCTGGCCACGAACATGCGCGACGCGGTGGACCGAGCGTTCCTGCGCAGGCTGCGGTTCGTAGTGAACTTCCCGTTCCCCGCGGTCGCCGATCGGGAACGCATGTGGCGCATCGCGTTTCCCGCCGACACCCCGGTCGGTGCGTTGGATTACCCACGGCTGGCCCGGATTTCGCTGACCGGGGCCGCGATCACCGACGCGGCACTGGGCGCGGCGTTCCGCGCCGCCTCGCACGGCGGGGTGGTCGGGATGGCCGACGTGCTCGCCGCAGCGCGCGATCAGCTGCGCAAACAGAGCCGTCCGGTCAACGAGGCCGATTTCCGTATCGAGCAGGGGGTGCCCGCGTGAATATCCGTGTCGAGGTGGAACGGATTGTCCTGCACGATCTTCCGGTATCGCAGGCGGATCGGCGGCGGCTGTCGGCGGCGATCGAGGCGGCCATCACCGCACGGCTCGCCGCCGGGGCCGCGCGGTGGGATCCGGCCGCGATGGCGGTGCCGGTGGTCGCCGCACCCCCGATCATCTTGTCCGGCAACGGGATCGGTGCGCTGGCCGACGGCATCGCCACCGCCGCGACCCAGGCGATCGGGCAGTCCGGCGGGGGGCGGCCATGACGGTGTCACCACGGGTGATCAGCGGCGGAATCGTCCTCGTCCCGTCCAGCGGGCCGATGCGGACCTTCCCGCTGCAATACAATCCGGATTCGGTCAACCGTTCGCTGCAACCCCAAGCCACCGGCGCGTCCGGTCAGGACCGCTCCGAAGCGTTGCGGCTCAAAGGCCCGGCGACCGAAACCTACACTGTCGAGGCCGAATTCGACCTCACCGACGCGATGGCGGCGGCCGCGACCAACCCGGGGCCGGTGCGCGACGGGCTGCACCCGCAGCTGGCGTTCCTGACCGGGCTGATCAACCCGACCTTCGCGACCCTGCGCGACAACGACGCGCTGGCGCGGGCCGGGACGCTCGAGATCATCCCCGCCGAAGCGCCGCTGACCTTGTTCGTGTGGAGCAGGCACCGGATCGTCCCGGTGCGCGTCACCGGCCTGACCATCGTCGAGGAAGCCTTCGATGCCGCGCTCAACCCGATCCGGGCCAAGGTATCGCTCACCATGCGGGTGCTCACCGTCAACGACCTGCCCTACGACCACCCCGGTTCGACGATCTTCCTGAACCATCTGCGCGCCACCGAACGGCTCGCCGCACCCGGTTCGGCCTCGTTGAGCCAACTCGGCATCACCACCATCGGATAAGGAGGGAGCAACCATGCCACCCGCACCGTTTCCCCCGTCGAGCCGCTACGCCGGCGTGCAAGTGACCACCTATACCGCCCTGAACGGGCGGGTATACCCGTATCTGCGGCGTCGGTTCTGCCCGGATCCGGACCGACTCGCACAGATCGGCACTCACACCGTCGTCGAAGGTGATCGGCTCGATCGGATCGCGGCCGCCGCGATCGGTGATCCGACCCAGTTCTGGCAACTGTGCGACGCCAACCGGGCCGTGCGCCCCGATGAACTAACCGAGCGGATCGGACGCCGGTTGCGGATCACGCTGCCCGACGGATTCGGGGGTGGGTTCGGTGGTGCTTGAGCGGGTGCAGTTATCGCTGATGATCGGGCCGGTGGTGCCGATTCCGGCGCCGAAGATCGCGATGGAGGCGTTGACCTCGGTCGAGGTGACCACCTCCGAGGACGGCACCGGCTTCCAGCTCGACTTCGCACTCGGCAATCGGTCACCGTTGCAGACGTTGTTCCTGATCACCGGCGGCGTCCCGATCCTGTTCATGCGGGTCATCATCGAGGTCACCGTCAACGGTGAATCCACGGTGCTCGCCGACGGAGTGATCGTCGATCACCAGATCGGCGCGGGCACCGACGACACCCATTCGCGGCTGGTGATCATCGGCCAGGACATCAGCGTGCTGATGGACAAACAGGACTTCAGCGGCATTCCGTTCCCCGCGATGCCCGCCGAGGCCAGGGTGGCGCTGCTACTGGCCAAATACGCGCTGTTCGGAGTGATTCCGGCGATCGTGCCCAGCGTGTTCGTGCACGTGCCACTGCCCACCGGCAACATCCCCAGCCAGCGCGGCACCGACCTGGCCTACATCCGATACCTGGCCGATCAGGTCGGCTACGTGTTCTACATCGACCCCGGTCCCAAACCCGGCACCAACGTCGCCTACTGGGGGCCACGGATCAAGGTCGGCGTCCCCCAGCCCGCACTCAACGTCGATATGGACGCCCACACCAACGTGCAGACGCTGTCGTTCCGGTTCGACTCGAAGAAGAACAAGATCCCCACCGTGTACCTCTACAACGAATTGACCAAAGTAGTGATCCCCGTGCCGATCCCGCCGATTACCCCGCTGAATCCGCCACTGGGATCGATCCCGCCGCTGCCGACCAGCGTCGCCGATCTGGCGCCGGTGGCCGACAATCTGTCCAAACTCGCTCCGGTGCAAGCGATTCTGATCGGCATGGCCAGGGCCGCCGACTACGCCGAGGCGGTAACCGGCACCGGCACCCTCGACGTGATGCGCTACGGGCGGGTGCTGCAGGCCCGCAAGCTCGTCGGGGTGCGCGGAGTGGGGCCCGCGTTCGACGGACTGCATTACGTCACCCGGGTCACCCACAAGATCTCCCCCGGCAGCTACACCCAGTCGTTCAGCCTGAGCCGCAACGGCTTGGTCTCCACTGTCCCGGAGGTGCGCGCATGACGAGCCCTGATCGGGCGGGGGTCCGGTATTACGGCAAATACCGCGGCACCGTCTTGAACAATATCGATCCCGAACAGCGCGGCCGCGTGCTCGCCCAGGTGCCCGACGTGCTCGGGTTGGTGCCGTCGAGCTGGGCGATGCCGTGTGTGCCGATCGCCGGAAAACAGCAGGGCACGTTCATGGTTCCGCAGATCGGCGCGGGCGTGTGGATCGAATTCGAACAAGGCGATCCGGACTATCCGATCTGGGTCGGCGGATTCTGGGGCAGCGCCGCGGAAGTACCCGCGCTGGCGTTGGTCCCCCCGGCGATCCCGCCGGGACAGAACATCGTCGTGCAGACCACGGCGCAGACCACGCTGGTGCTCAGCGATGCCGCGCCGACACCGGTGTCGGGTGGGATCGTGTTGCGCAGTCCCGGCGGGGCGACGGTGGTGGTCAACGACTCGGGGATCTACCTGAGCAACGGCAAAGGCGCGACACTGACCATGGTCGGTCCGACCGTGGCGGTCAACCAGACCGCACTGGTGGTGACCTGATGCCCGGGCCGCTGCTGCACCTGGGCGCACAGGTGAAATGCATGCACGCGGGCACCGCGACCCCGGCGTCGGTGAATCCACGGGTCACGGTATCCGCGCAGCCGACCACGCTGCTGTCGGTGCCGTATCTGATCGCCGGCTGCGCGTTGCCGCCGCCGATCGCGGCCAACGGGCCGTGCGTGACCGGGCAATGGATCACCGGCACCACCAGGGTCACCTCCAACGGGCAACCGCTGGCCATTCTCGGCGGCACCTCGATCTGCGCGCCCTCGGGCACGCCGATGCTGCCGCTGTCCGCACAAACCAGGGTGGTGGCGTTATGACCGAACGCGTGGATATCGCGTACCCGTACGGATTCGACACCCGCGGGCGCACCGCGAGCGCCGACTATCCCGCGCATGTCCGTCAGATGATCGAACAACTGCTGCTGACCCGCCCCGGGGAACGGGTCAACCGGCCCGACTTCGGCGCGGGACTCGAACGCCACGTCTTCGGACCCAGCAGTCCCGAGGTCGCCGCCGCGGTCGAGCTGAGTTTGCAGACGGCACTGGCGCGTTGGCTCGGTGACGTGATCGAGGTGCGGGCCCTGCAGGTGATCAGCGAGGACGCCACCTTGCTGGTGCGCATCGAATATCTGCTGCGCGCCCTCGGCGAGACGCGCACCGAGGACATCGAAGTGGGGACGCCATGACCGATACCATCATGCTGCGCTGCCGCGACGAACACCGTCGCGGGCTCGTTCGCCGCGATCCGCGCCTCAACGGGCTCGACTATCTGGAGGTGTCACCGGATCAGCGGCATCTGACGGTGTACTTCCTGGACAAGGCGCCCGCGGATCTGATGCTGGGCAATCTGCGCGTCACCGGCGGTCGCCGGATCACCGATATCCGGGTGGCCGGATTCTCGGTGTGCGCCAACGAGGATCCCGAACGCGACGACTGCCTCACCGTCGAGCTGGATCGGGCCGGGGATTTCTCCCGCTACCGGCTCGAGATCGTGCAGGCCGACCCGTACGGGTATCCGACCGCGACCCGCCATCCCGGCTTCGACCCCCGCTACTACGCGCTCGAGTTCAGCTTCAAGGTCGACTGCCCCACCGAGTTGGACTGCCTGCCGGTGCCGTGCCCGCCGCCGGTGTGGCCGCAACCCGATATCCGGTATCTGGCCAAGGATTACCAGAGTTTCACCGACCTGCTGCTGGACCGGATGACAGTCCTGGCCCCCGGCTGGCGCGAACGCAGCGCCGCGGATATGTATGTGATGCTGCTCGAGGTGCTCGCCTACGTCGGTGATCACCTCAGCTATCGGCAGGACGCGATCGCGACCGAGGCATATCTGACGACGGCGCGGTTGCGGACCTCGGTGCGCAGGCACGCCCGCCTGGTCGACTACCGCATGCACGAAGGCGCCAGCGCCCGGGTGTGGGTCGTGGTGGAAACAACCCACGATCTGGACGCGCCGATCGCATTCGTCACCGACCTCGACGCACTGCTGCCCGGTGCCCCTTCGACGCTGAAACCCGATGCGCTGGAACGGATTCCGGCCGACAAGTACCTGTGGTACGAACCGGTGTTGGCGCAGCCGATCCGGCGCGACCGCTCCACCATCCACTTCTACACCTGGGGCGACAGCGACTGCTGCCTGCCCGCGGGAACCACCGCCGCGACACTGGTCGACGTCGTCGACAAGGACGGCGCCAGCCTGCTGGGGTTGGCGGCCGGGGATGTGCTGGTGTTCGAAGAGATCCTCGGACCCGGCACCGGCCTGGCCGCCGACGCCGACCTCAGTCACCGCCACGCCGTGCGCGTGACCGAGGTACGCCGGGAGACCGATCCGCTCACCCACACCGCGATCGTCGAAATCGGCTGGGCCGCTGCGGATGCGCTGCCGTTCCCACTGTGTCTGTCCGCGATCGGGCCGCCGCCGGCGTGCGTGGTGCTGGATCCGGTCAGTGTGGTGCGCGGCAATGTCATCCTGGCCGATCACGGCCGAACCACCGGCGAAGGACTCGGCGCGGTGCCTACCGTCTCGCGGGTGCAACCGTGCCAGGACGGCTGCCCGGATCCGCCGGTGCTGCGGCCGGGGCCCTACCGGCCCGCGCTCACCGGCACTCCGCTGTCCTATCGCGTACCGTTCGGGCCTGCCGCGCCCGCCGCCGCGATCACCGCCGCCGATCCGCGGGCCGCACTGCCGCAACTACAACTGACCAGCACCGACCACGGAGTCGACGCGGTGTGGGTACCACGTCCCGACCTGCTCCACAGCGGCCCCGGCGACCGGCACCTGGTGATCGAAACCGACGATGAGGCCATCGCGCACCTGCGTTTCGGCGACGACACCCTCGGCCGCGCCCCCGCCGCCACCGAAAAGTTCCACGCCGACTACCGGGTCGGTGCGGGACCGGTCGGCAATGTCGGGCCCGACAGCATCCGGCACCTGGTGACCGGCACCGTCGTCCACGGTGCGACGGTGCGGATCCACAATCCGCTGCCCGCCGTCGGCGGGTCGGCGCCGGAATCGGTCACCGATGTCAAGAAGTTCGCGCCGCGCGCCATGCACCGCGACCGGCAGCGCGCCATCACCCCCGCCGACTACGCCGAACTCACCATGCGCGAGTTCCCGGCGCGGGTGCAGCGCGCCGCCGCCGAACAACGCTGGACCGGCAGCTGGTACGAGATGCGGGTCGGGGTGGATTCGTTCGGGGCGTTCGACCCGTGCCCGGATCTGCTCGCCGACATCGCCACCCGCCTCGACCATTACCGCAGGATCGGCCACGACGTGGCCGTGCGGCCCGCCATCAATATCGGACTCGAGATCGACCTGCTGATCTGCGTCGACGAGGGCTACCGGCGCGCCGATATCGCGCGAATCCTCTACGCCCGCCTCGGTAATCGCCGCCTCGGCGACGGCACACTCGGCATGTTCCATCCCGACGCGGTCACCTTCGGCGCGAACGTCGCCGCATCGACCCTGGTCGCGGTCGCCGCCGCGCTGCCCGGAGTCGGCAACGCCGAGGTAACCCGGCTGCGCCGGTACGGCCAGTCCACGGTGCCCGCCGACGCGAAAGACCTGCCCGACAACGGAGTACTGCGGATGCGGCCGATGGAGATCCCGCGGCTGGACAACGATCCCGCCGCACCCGAACACGGCATCCTGCGACTGGATCTGCGAGGTGGACGATGAGCACTGGATGTGGCACAAACCCCTGCGGCTGCGATAACTGCTGCACCGGAATCGCGGTCGCGACACCGATGCCGGTGGCCAACCGGCCCGGACTGCCTGCCTTGACCTACCGGGTGGGCACCCACCCGCAATTCCTGGCCAGCATGCGCGCGCGCCTGGGCAGCTCCGAGGTGCCCGCCCTGGCCGCGCTCACCACCCGCGAACCCTCGGACCTGTCCCTGGCGCTGCTCGACGGCTGGGCCACCGTCGCCGATGTGCTCACCTTCTACACCGAACGCATCGCCAACGAAGGGTTCCTGCGCACCGCCACCGAGGAGTTTTCGGTGCGCCGCCTGGCCGAACTCGTCGGCTACCGGCCGCGCCCCGGACTGTCGGCCTCGGCGTATCTGGCGTTCACAGTCACCCCGAAGCAACGGGTGCCGATCCCGGCGGGCACCAAAGCCCAGCAGATCCCGGAACCGGGACAACTGCCCGCAACCTTCGAAACCGCCGAACCTGTTGTCGGATACGGGAATCTGAGCGCATTGACCGTCCGGCGCAGGCAACCGCAACTGCTGATCGCCGAAACCCTGCGCGACACCAAACACTTGGTGCTCGAGGGTGCGCTGACCGATCTGCGCGACGGCGACCGGATCATCGTCGAAGCAGGCAACGTGCCGGTGATCTACGAGGTCACCCACGTCGCGGTCGACGCCCCGGCCGGCCTCACCACGGTCGCGGTCAAGCTCCTGGACAAGCAGCGCAAGCTCCCGTCGCTGGCCAGATCCTGGCGCACCGCACCTGTCGCCGCGCACACCGACGACGAGGCGCGGATCCAGGACGGAGAAACCCCTTCCCGGCTCGAACTGCTGGTCGGCGCACTGCGCAAACCGGCGTCGGTGCCACCCGCCGACGCCGCCGATCTCCCGCGCGACCTGCGTGATCTGCTCGGCGCCGACAAAGCGGGCGTCAGCGCGCTGCTCGGTGATCTCGTCCCCGAGATCGCGGGCACCCTCGACAGCGCGCTGGCCCACAGCACCGCGGCCAACTCCTCACCTTCCACCATTACCCGAATGCGGTTGAGCGCCATACTCTTCGGCGCCACGGCACCGAAGTTCCCGATCTACGACGGGGGAAGGATCACGGGCTACATCGATCCCAAGGAGATCAAGCTCCCCGTGAATCCCCCCGTCTGCGGAGGCGGCGACGCACAAGAACGCGGCGAGGCGCACAAAGCGGACGCGGACCCGAAACCCGAATACGAAGACCATCCGACGATCAATCCGCCGAACTACGATCCCGGCACCACACTGGATCTGGATGCCGTCTATCCGGCCGTCACCGCGGGCAGCACCATCGTGCTGATCAACCCGAAGGTGAACGTCCCGGTCGCCACCCGCGAAGTCAGAGCCACCGAGACGGTGACCGCCAATATCCTCGGCCTGTCCACCAAGGTCAGCAGACTCACCCTGGACAAGGTATGGCCCGACGGCGGCGACACCAAAACCCTGCACCAGGTACTCGACAACACCGTCGTGCTCGCCCAACCCGAAGTACTCACCCCCGCCGGGGAATCGCTGGACCACAAAGACATCGGCTGCCCACCACGGGCACAGCTCTATGCCGGCGCACGGTCGATGATCTACGACGATCCCGGCATCTCCTGTGACACACTGGAATTGGATGGACTGTTCCCGGAACTGACCCCGGGCCGCCGGCTGATCGTCACCGGTGAACGCACCGACGCCGCCATCCGAGCCGGTCAAGACCCCGACGCCGACGACGCCGGACCCACCGGCGTACGCGGCGAGGAACTGGTCATGGTCGCCGCGGTCGAACATCATTCCGCCCGCAAACTGGTGTGCCACAGCGGCGGTAGCCGCTCCGACGGCGAATACTACTGCGAGACCATCGACCTGCCCGGCGACACCGTGCACACCTTCGTGCGCCTGTCCGCGCCATTGGCATTCACCTACCTGCGCTCGAGTGTGGTCATCTACGGCAACGTCGCCCCCGCCACACACGGCGAAACCCGCGGCGAGATCCTCGGATCCGGTGACCCCACCAAGGAATTCGCGCGTTACCCGCTCAAACAACCACCACTGACCTACCTGCCCGCCCCCACCAGCGCGGGCGCGAGCGCCGCGCTCGAGGTGTTCGTCGACCAAGTGCGCTGGCACGAGGCCGACAGTCTCCTGGACATCGGCCGCGACGACCGCGGCTACGTCATCGACACCGACGACGACGGCAACACCGCGGTCGTCTTCGGCGCGGCCCGCCCACCCACCGGCATCGAGAACATCCGCGCCCAATACCGCAGTGGCATAGGACTTTCCGGTAACGCCGCCGCGGGAACCATCGCCACCCCCCTTGATCAACTGCTCGGGGTCACCGCGGTCACCAACCCGCTCCCGGCCACCGGCGGCACGGACCGCGACCGCCGCGAGACCGTGCGCCGCAACGCCGCGGTCAGCGTGCAGGCCCTCGACCGGCTCGTGTCGGTCTCCGATTACGCCGATTTCGCCAGCGCCTTCGCCGGAATCGGCGCGGCCACCGCCCGCGAACTCTCTGATGGGCGGCGGCTGGTCGTGCACGTGACCATCGCCGGCATCGACGACGCGCCGATCGCGCCGACCTCCGCGCTCGCCGCGAATCTGCGGCGCGCGCTGCGCGAACTCGGCGACCCGGATCAGGAGGTGCAGGTCGCGATCCGCACCCTGCGCGCGCTGGCCGTCTCGGCGAAGGTGCGCATCGATCCCGACCGGGTGTGGGCCGACGTCGAACCCGTCCTCCGCGCCCGGCTGCTGGCCGTATTCGGCCCTGGCACACGGAATATCGGTCGATCCGTCGCGCAAGCGGCAGTGCTGGCCGCGATCCACTCCGTGCCCGGGGTCGTCTACGCCGATCTGAGCATTCTGGATTCGATCGGGGAAACCGAACTCATCTCCGCGGATCCGACCGCCGGACTGCGCCTGCGACCGGTCGTACCCGCGGCATGGGCCGAGTTCGATACGAAAGCCGCACCGGGGCTCGGCCGGATCCGGCCCGCCGAACTGCTGATCCTGAGCCCGTCAGCCCCCGACACCTGCATCCTGGAGGCGCTATGACCCTGCCAGCCCACCGAGGCGACCAGCTGTATCGGCTGGTGCCCGCGATCTATCGGGCCCGCGACGAACAGGCCGGATTCCCACTGCGGGATCTGCTGCGGGTCATCAGCGAACAGGTCGGCCACGTCGAAGACGACCTCGACGGCCTCTATGACAACTGGTTCATCGAGACCGCCGCCGACTGGGCGGTGCCCTACCTCGGCGACCTGGTCGGCTATCAGCCCGGCAGCGCCGCAGGCGAACTCGCCCAGGCCGCGCCCGAACAAGTACGAGCGTTGATCCCGCGTCGCGAGGTCGCCGACAGCGTCCGCGCGCACCGCCGCAAAGGAACCCTGGCGTTGCTCGAGGAGCTGGCCGCCGACGTAGCGGGCTGGCCCGCGAAAGCGGTCGAGTTCTACCGGCAGCTCGCGGTCTTCCAGCACCTCGACCACATACACCTCGATCGGGGGGCGGTGGCCGATCTGCACCAGGTCGAACAACTGCTGCGGCTCGGCGGGTCCTTCGACACCCTGGCCCGCAGTGTGGATGTGCGGCGGATCAATTCGCCGCTGGGACAAGGGTTGCACAATATCCCCGAGGTCGGGGTGTTCGTGTGGCGGCTGCGCGCCTACCCGGTCACCGGCGCGCCCGCGGCTTGCATCGAGGAGGTCGGGCCGAGCTGTTTCACCTTCAGCGTGCTCGGCAACGACGCACCGCTGTTCACCCTGCCCGACCCCGGCACCGGCGGCGAACTGGGGCTGCCGATCCCGATCCGGCGGCATATGCTGGCGCGCCGATTCCGCGACTATTACGGTCCCGGACGCAGTTTCAGCGTCGAAGTCGGCGAACGCGTGCGCGGCACAGTGCAGCGCAAGCCGGTGCCGGAGCACGAATTCATCGTCGCCGACCTCACCGACTGGGCCTACCGCACGCCCAAGGGCCACGTGGCCATCGATCCCGAACGCGGGCGGCTGGCCTTCCCACCCGGCCATCCCCCGCACGGGGTGTGGGTGTCCTACCACTACGGTTTCAGCTCCGATATCGGCGGCGGCGAATATCCCCGCCGACTGCCCGCGGTCGAAAGCGAGCAGCCCGCGGAGTCCGCGCCGAAGATCTTCTACCAGGCCGTCGCCAAGAAATCCGGACCCGGCGTCCTCGACAGCATCGAAGACGCCCTGCACGCCTGGAACAAGGTGCGCGACAAGCAGCCGGTCGCGGTGATCGAAATCCGCGACAGCGACGTCTACGTCGAACAGCTCACCATCGAGCTGCGTCACGGGGAAAGCCTCACCCTGCGCGCCGCCGACCGCACCCGCCCGGTGATCTACCTGCTCGACAAACAGCGCAACGCCCCCGACGCGCTCACCGTCTACACCGAACAGGGCGAAAAATGCCGTCCCGGTGGATGTTTCACACTCGACGGGATCCTCGTCGCCGGACGTCCCATGCACGTGGAGGGCCCGCTGCAACGGGTCCAGATCCGGGACTGCACCCTGGTGCCGGGATGGGGGCTGGCCGGGGACTGCAGCCCGCGCCGCCCCGCCGAACCCAGCCTGGAAATCTATCTGTGCAGCGCCCGGATCTCGGTGCAGCGCAGCATCATCGGCTCCATCCAGGTCTACGCCGACGAGGTCACCGCCGACCCCACCCCCATTGAGATCGCCGACAGCGTCATCGACGCCACCGATCCCGAACGCGAAGCCGTCGGCGCACCCAACTGGCCACTGGCCCACGCGGCCGTCTCGTTCACCGACTGCACCGTCATCGGCACCGTGGGCACCCACGCCATCCCGCTCGCCCAGAACACCCTGTTCCTGGGATGTGTGAAGGTGGCGCGACGCCAGATCGGCTGCCTCCGCTACAGCTACGTGCCGCCGGGATCGCGGACCCCGCGCAGGCACCGCTGCCAACCCGACCTGGTCGACGCCGCCGTCCGCGACCGGCCCGGCTGGTCCGGGCTCAGCCCGTCACAGCAGGCCGAACTGCTTGCCCCTGAACGGGATCGGGTGCGGCCACTGTTCACCGACCTGCGCTACGGCACCCCCGGCTACGCCCAATTGCGTACCGACTGCGCACCCGAGATCGTGCGCGGCGCCGACGACGAATCCGAGCTCGGTGTCTGGCACGACCTGTACCAGCCGCAGCGGCTGGCCAACCTCACCGCCCGCCTCGAACAGTTCACCCCCGCCCACACCGACGTTGCCGTCCTGATCGCGAACTAGGAGATTCCGATGCGTGGAGACTTTTCCCGGCTGACGCCGGACCCGGCCGACTACAGTCTCGTCCTGCTGCAACAAGGACGAGTGCTGGTCGAATCGGACTGGAATACCGCCATGGCCACTCTGATCGGGGCCCATCGCGGCCTCGCCGCCGACCTTATCGGCCCGCACGGCGGGCCCGACGGACATCTCGGCTTCGGGCCGCACCCCATCAGCAACGGGCACCGCGATCTCGAATTGACCGCCGGCATCTACTACGTCGACGGGATCCGCGCCGAGCTGCCCGCCGACCTCGACAAGGTGCACTGGACCGACCAGCCGTACCCGATCGCGATCACCCCGCCACCGCGGCTGCCCGAGCCGCCGTATGTGGTGTATCTGGATGTGTGGGAACGCCACGTCAGCACCCTCGAGGACGATCGTATCCGCGAGGTCGCGCTCGGCGGACCCGACACCACCTCGCGCCGTCAGATCATCTGGCAGGTCCGCGTCGCCGAATACCCCGGTGACAAACCCCAATGCGGGAACTTCCCGCTCGAGCAGTGGCGCGCCGGACTCCATGGCAACCCACCCATGCTGCGAGCGACGACCGGACACCCACCCGCCAACGACGACCCCTGCCTGGCCGCGCCCGACGCCCGCTACCGCGGCGTCGAGAACCAGCTCTACCGCGTCGAAATCACCTCCGTCGCCGACCCGGCCGTCAAGAACTCGGTGACCTCGTTCGTCTGGTCGCGCGAGAACGGATCGGTCGCCGCCGCCTGGACCGGCACCCTCGGCAACCGGCTGCACGTGGCCGGGATCAAAGACCTCAAACACGGCTTCGCCGCCGAGGACTGGGTCGAATTGACCTGGGACACCCTCGAATACGCTGGCGTCGCGGGCACCCGCGTCCGGCTCAGCGGTGTCGACGGGAACCTGCTCACCTTCGACCCCACCACGGCCACCGGCGAGATCGACATCGACCCCGCCGCCCACCCGCACGCCAAAGTGCGCCGCTGGGACCAGCGCGAACGCAAAGCCGCACCCCTGGTCCACGGCGCGGTACAGGTCGTGGAAGGGATCGGCGACAGCGGCTGGATCCCCCTGGAGAACGGTATCGAAATCCAGTTCCTCACCGCCGAAACCGGCGTACCCCACACCTACCGCGTCGGCGACTACTGGACCATCCCCGCCCGCGTGGCCACCGGCGACATCATCTGGCCCTACGACGCCGACGGCGTCACCCGCACCTTCGTGCCACCACACGGCGTCGAACACCACTATGCCCCGCTGGCCTGGGTCGGCCCCGAATCCGGCTTCGAGGGCCTGCAACTCTCCTTCGAATCGCTGGCCCGCTGCCCCCAATCCTGAACCCGGACAGGTCGTGCCATGACCACACCCGCCAACCAGCACCGCGCACAAACCCGCGCCCTGCGGCGGCCACCCGCGCGCAGCGAACCCACGCGCGGAGCCGAACATGACTCCAGCACAACAGGTTTCGGCATCGACCTCACCGCCATCCCGGCCAACGGAACCCACGGCGCACCACTGGACCCCACCACCCGCACCCAGATGGAATCACGCTTCGGCCACGACTTCAGCGCCGTGCGCACCCACACCGGCCCCGCCGCCGACACCTCCGCCCGCACCCTGCGCGCCCGCGCCTACACCGTCGGCACCGACCTCGTCTTCCGCGACGGCACATACCGGCCCGGCACCCCCGCAGGCGACCACCTGCTCGCCCACGAACTCGCCCACGTCGTCCAGCAAACCCGCGGCACGAACACCGGCGCGCGCCAGGACTCGACCACGACCCTCGAACAGGCGGCCCGGGCGTCCGCCGACACCGCCGTGGCCGGACTTCCCGTTCGCGTTCTCGGCGCGAGCGCCGAACGGGTGTCCTGCGAGGACGAAGACCAACCCGTCTACGGTCCGCCCACCTTGGAGCAGTATCTGCTGAAAACCGATCCGGCGCTGCAGATCATCACCTGGAATGACAGGTTCCGCAAAGGTTTCCAGACAGCGGAGGTAGGCAAAGCGGCCGCCGAGGCGATCAACGCCGCGATGAACAACAGCCACGACCCGATGTTCAGCCTCGGCTTCACCGTGGGGGTCCCGGCAGGGGTATGGGAGGACCTGGTCGGACAACTGAAAGCCTTGGTATTCCTCGGCTTGCTGCCCGGCCAGCTGCTCGCGAAGCTGTACCTCGACCCCACCGGATTCAAACAGGCGGCCCAGCAACTCGCCGACCTCCCGATGAAGACGCTGGCCGGCGCGGAGCCACTGGGGAAGAAAACAGGCGAATTCCTGGCCGACCGCGCGCGGGAACTGGCCACCGCATCTCCCTACGACCAGGGCTACTCGATCGGGAAGGTCGTGGGCTATCTCGTCGCGGAGATCGCGCTGTTGTTCATCGGCGTGGAGGCGGTGTCGGCGGCCGCGAAGGCGCTCAGGGCAACAGCACTCGGAACCCGGATCGCGGAGTTCGTCCAAGGTTCACGGGTACTCGAGCCACTCGCCGAAGTGCTGAGCCTGAAGAAGGCCGAGACAGTGGTCGAAGACGCCGCCAAAGCCGGAAAGGTCGTCGAAGAATCGCACGTGCCGACGAAGCCGGCCACCGAAGCGCCACCATCCACGAAACCAGCGACCGAAGCACCACCATCAACGAAAACACCCACCGAAGCACCGCCATCGACGAAAACGAAGGATCCGGCTGTCACGGAGCCGGAGCTGACGACCGGTGCGAAGCAGGAGATCAAGAACGCTACCAACACACCCGGCACCAAGGAATATCAGCAACGGATCGACGACCTGGCGAAAGATCCGGCAAAGAGCGGTGCCATCAGCCCAAAGTCGAAGCGTGAAGCTGCGGTCGGTCTGGCGGCAGAGCACGACGGACTGATCCCGGGGCCGATCAGCCGCGCGCCGAAGGGGCCGAAGGGCGAAGATCTGGGAGAGTTCGTCGATGCCGTGGGCGACCGATGGGATGTGAAGAGCTCACCGGACACCCCACCGAGTTACCATCCCAACCCCGCGAAGGCGCGTCTCAAGCCGCAGACCGACGCGCAGTTCACGAGCATGATCGAGAAGGATCTGGCCGCCGGCGAGAAGATCCTCATCGATCCTGACGGGATGTCGCCGGCCCGTCGCGCCGCGCTCGAGCAGCTGGTAGCCAACAACCCGCAATGGCGAGGAAAGGTAGTTTGGGGACGATGACAACCTACGGTCGTGCACGCGAGAACGTACGCCGCTGGCCAGTGGATGTTGCTGCGCGACAAGCCCTCGAGGCCTACTTCGACAGCCTGCCATCCGACGCCGCCGCCGAGCGCACCACGGCGTCACTGCTCAACGGGTGGAACCTCGACTTCACCGGCGCCGACTTGTCCGGGCTCGATCTGCTCGGCGCGGAGCTGAGCGAAGCGATGTTGAACGACGTGCCAATGGTGGCAAGCGATCTCTACACCGCGTGGTTGGCGGAGACGAACCTCTCGAGAGCCGACTTGAGCCGGTCAGACCTTCGCAAAGTCCAGGGACGTGGCTGCACGGCTCACGAGGCCAGGTTCCGGGAGGCCGATCTGGAGAATGCTGAGTTCGACGGCTCCGACTTCCGATTCGCGGATCTCGGCGGCGCGCGACTGCAGCGAGTGCTGTTCGCGGACACCGACCTTCGTGGTGCGGATCTGCGCGGATGCACCTTCGGCACCACAAGTCTTGCGTCGGCGCGCCTCGCCGGCTGCCTCGCCGAGGGTGCACGTGGGACGATCCTCGGGCCGGTCGACGTGGGTGACGACGAGCCCCTGCTGCTCGACGGCCCCGAGTTACAAAGATGGTTCGCTGAGCGCGGCGGAGTGCACGTGGAAGTGAAGACTGCCTAGCGGTCACGCCCGCCTCGGCGTACACGATGAGGCTGTTGCCGCGCGGATGATCGCCGAGCTGGCATCGATCAATCGAACGGAGCCGCCGCCATGACAACACCCGCCAACCAGCATCGCGTACCAACCCGCGCCCTGCGGCAGCCACCGGCGCGAAGCGAATCCGCGCACGAGCCCGAACATAATTCCAGCACACCGGGTTTCGGCATCGACCTCACCACTGTCCCCGCCGTCGCCAACGGCCTCGACGGCCCGGGCACACCGCTGGACCCGCACATCCGCGCCGCGATGGAATCGCGTTTCGGCCACGACTTCAGCGATGTGCGCACCCACACCGGCCCCGCTGCCGACACCTCCGCCCGCGCAATGCGCGCCCGCGCCTATACCCTTGGCACCGATCTCGTCTTCCGCGAAGGGACCTACCGGCCGGGCACACCGTCCGGCGATCACGTGCTAGCCCACGAACTCGCCCACGTCGTCCAGCAGAGCCGCGCCCTACCCTGCACCAGTGCACCGGTATCGGCGATGGAACACGACGCGCACCGCGCCGCCGACGATTGGTCGAGCGGCGATGTCGTCCGGGTGACGGGACAGAGTTCGGTACAGGTCGCCTGCCTCGACGAGGACGAGCCGCTGCGCGATGGCGGCGCCAACGGAGCGCCCGCTTCGGCGACCGCTGGACCGCCTAGACCGCCGCAGGCTCCCGAACCTGGTGTCGGGGTGGTCCTGACCGACGAGGACAACCAAAAGTTCGCAAGGGAGCGCAAGGCTGTCGATGTGTATGTGAAGTACTCCGAGCAAGCCCTCGACAACCAGTCCCGGACCGGCGTGCCCGCTCTCGTCACGCTTGGTCAGATGGTCCTCGAAAGCGGCTGGACGCCGGATAAGAGTGCCAGCTATTTCGGTGTCAAGGGCGATCCCAAAGCCGGTCCCGACAAAGTTGTATGGCTGTCGACACCGGAACCGGTAACCGCGGCGCGAAAGCTGCGCGAAATGTACGGGCATTACCCAGAATTCGCCGAGGGAGAGATCAAGCCGGGGGCCGAGACCTATCAGGTCACGCTGCCGTTCCGACGTTACGCCAATGTTGCCGACGCGATCGACGACCATAGCCGAGTTCTGGGGTCGGGGAAATACTCGAAGGCTTGGCAGAATCCTACTGACCCTGAGCAGTTCGGCAGAGCCATTGCTGCCGCTGGTTACAGTGCCGGAGACAGGACGAAGTACAGTGCGGATCTCGTTTCGATCATGCAGACGCTGAACAAGGCCGCTGCTTACGCTAGACAGAACAAGAAACTGGACCCGGTCCGTCAGATGATCGACGTCCTGAAAGTGAGCAAGTCGCCGGAGAGCTACGAGCAGGCTCGCCGGCTGATCCCCCAAGCGATTCCCGGCTTCGAGGCGCTGCCCGCGCAGTCCCGGCTACCCAAACTGCGGGAACTGGAGAACCGGCTGATCAATGCGGGCCAACCCCCTGACGTCGCCGCGAAGGTCTGCCAGCCGTGACCCCGCCTCGCGCCGGGTAGCCCGCGACCGGGGAGACTCGACGACCGCCGCCCCCAGCGCGCCGGGGACACCGCTGGAACCCTCGACTCGGCGGGAGATGGAGACGCGCTTCGGCGACGTGCGGGTGCGCGTCGGCTCGTCGGCCGACGCGGCGACCCGCTAGAAGCGGGCCAGCAGCTCGGAGAGACGAACTCTCAGTCGTGCAGGTGGTGTGATGGCGAGCGCCGCTGCCAGCATCACCGCAATCAGCACGGCTGCGGCTTCCCGGGGATCAGTATCGGGTCTGAACTGCCGGGCGGTGAGGATCATCGCTGTCACCGTCACCGCTATGAAGGCCGTTGCTGATGACAAGGTCCACCGCACGTTGAAAGCGTGTCGTTCTACCCCTGAAAAGCAAAAAAACCAGGGTCGAACGTTACCGTTCGCCCTGGTCACTGCTCCCCCATCTGGACTCGAACCAGAAACCTGCCGATTGTGAGTGAGGGGTGTTTCCGAGTTCTCAAGATTTCTCAATACTGCCCGTGAGCTGCAACGATAGTAAGAACTTGACCCTCAACGCATCCCGTTGAAACCGGTCAATTCCCGCTGAAAACGTGTCGTTTCCGTGTCGCTAGTCGAGTGACTGACGAGGGCCTGCTGCCCCCAGATTGGCAGCACCTACAACTCGAAGCTCGCGTGGCCGTTACGCGAGGCGGCCCGACCTCGACCAACGTTGTCCCACTCCCCTAACGCAACCTTCGGCTGTTTCAGAGCGACACGCTGAGATCCCCGGACATCCAGCAACAAGCATGCAAACTCCCGAAGTCCGCGTGGTGACTGCGGTCGAGCCCACGGCGCCGGGATGCCGCCGAGTCATGTGCATGTGGTCATGCCCCGAGCGGGGACACACGCGCTAAACACACGAATTGACCTGCGGAGATAATGCACTGTTATCTCGTCCGGACCGAGGCTCTTGTTGCAGGTCCTGCCTCTCCGCTCGCATTGACCGGCACCGCGGCCCACCGCATCCGCATGGAGAACTGCGGTCGCATCGTCTACGTAATGGGCCGCAACCGGCCCAGGGCCTAGGGACGAAGGCGAGGGCCCAGGTTCGGAGCGGTCGTATCCGGCAGATCCGACACTGATTCAGCCGCAGCAACGTCCACAGCTCAATGCCGTGGTCAGGATCCAGCACGATCTACGAGGGCATGAAGGTTGCGGGCAGCGCCCAAGCCCGCAAGAACCGCGGTTGCAGAACCGGAGACCACGGCGACAATTAGCGCTGGGGCCGTGCCGTGCAGATTCGCGACCGTTGATCCCACCGCGACGCCAGCACCGACACCGGCACACAGCCCAACTAGCGTCGAAAGCCCCAGTATCACCATCGACCGGACCGATACCAAGCCCTCCCTGTCATCGGCCTCACCCTCGGCAGGCCGGCGGTTCAGTTCGCCGCCTGGACCCGCTACTGTTGACATGCTCGTCCTTCCTGCTCATCCGCGGCTGTGACGAGGACGGCCCCTGTTTCCGCAGGGGCCGTTGCCATTTCGGGCTCCGACGCGCCGTCCTTCCGCGATAGCCTCCCGCCTTTGCTCGGTTTGGTCAAGTCGACCACCCTTGGAGATTTTCGACAACTACAGCTAAGGTCACGCTATGGCGAAGCAGGTTGGAGCGATGGGCCCTACCGGAATCCGGGTGGGGCACCGGCTACGCGAACTCAGGCAGGCACACGGGCTCACCCTAAATTCGCTGACCACGAGGCTTGCAGAGCTTGGGCGGCCGATCGATCTGTCTGCGTTGGCAAAGATCGAGAAGGGCCAGCGGCGGGTCGATGTTGATGATCTTGTCGCGCTAGGCCTAGCTTTGGATGTTTCCCCCAACTGGCTCCTGCTACCACCGACCTCAGGTGAGAACCAAGTGGACCTGACGATGGCGCGAAGCATGAGGGCGTCGGCGGTCTGGTCATGGGCCCTCCACGATCGGCCTGCTGGCCCACCCTCCCCGAAGGGGCGCTCAGCTCAGAGTGACCAGCAGTTTCCAGAAAGGTCCAACTTCTGGTTCCTTCAGGCGGAGTGGCCGGATCTGTACCGTGAAGCCGCTACAGCCGAAAGTCTCGTCTATAGCGACTCTAGAATATCGTGTTTCTATAGCCGATCTACATTGGAGATCGCACTGAGGTGGCTCCATCAAAACCTGAAGGCGGCCCAGCCGGGGGAGAGCGCCAGCATCTTATCAATCCTTTCGGACACCGTAGTCATGGACGCGATGGGCTCGGAGGTTCTTGCCATGACAATGGAAATCCGACGCAAAGGAACCATGGCAGTACACACGACGGGAACAATCACCACCGACGATTCCCTCGCTGCCATAGTTGATTTGTTTCACGCAATGATGTGGTTTACGCGTAACTATTCTTCGAGCCCCGAGGATCGATTGGACGAAACACCTGATTTCGATCACTCAATTTTGCCCCTTTCCGCCCCAATCAGCACTACCAACTTCGATCACACCCTGCAGTCACACGCACCACTAGTCCAGGCGCCTGGGCATGCATCCACACAAGCATCTGACCATATCGAATTCAAGTTATTTGATATCGAAGCAGAGCTTCCAGTCGCCAGCGATCCGGGTCGTCGCATAGAACTTGAATCGAGGGAAATCTTCGAACAGCTCCTAGAGGAGTCTGGGTGGACGGATAGCTCGTCTATAACGAGAGATTATGCACTCTCTCCGAAATTAAGCAATGAAGAATTTCAGTTCATTGATTACATTCTATGGGACGACGATCACAGCCCATTGGCACTTGTTGAGATTAAGTCAAGAGATGCGGATCCATCGCTCATTTTCCGGCAATTGCAAGATTATGCCAAATATATCGAGGTGCATCATAGTCGCATTCCTGCCCTTTTTTGCGTCAGTGGCACCGAGGTGTTCTTATGGGATGAGCTCGCATCAATACCACGTCAAGTAACTGGCTTCTATTCAAAGGAAGAGATTCGCCGCAGAGTCGTTGATCGATCAGGTCGCACCGAGCTAAATAATACTGTGATAGATGAAACCATCGAACTCCGGGGATATCAGAAAGAAATAGTACGCAGGGTGTGCGACGCCTTCGAAAGCGGTAGGCGTCGCAGCGCCCTAGTGAGCATGGCCGTTGGTACGGGTAAGCTCCGCACCTGCTTAGCCCTTATAGACGTCCTGCGGCGCGGAGGATGGGTCAATCGCATACTTTATCTCACGGACAGTCAGCTTATGACCGAACAAGCGGTGAGCGAATTCCGAACTCACCTCCCGGACTTACTCGTGACTAGCGACACTCGTCTACACAATAACGATGCGCATGTGTTCGTCGGAATGCCTCACAGACTCATTCCGCAAATTGAATCAGCTGGCGATGATCGTCCGAGCCCGTATGGCCACGGGTTCTTTGACCTCATTGTCATCAATGAAATGACAACGATGCGCAGTCGCCGCTACCACCCAATTGCCGACTATTTTGACGCATTGCTCGTAGGTTTCACATCTGCTCCACCGGATGGAATCGACAACGATATCTACCAGCTTTTCGATCTAAAAAATGGCGAGCCGACAGGCATATATAGCTTTAGAGATGCCGTCGCCGACGGATATCTAGCTTCCCCCGAGTTCCGGAACGTGAAAATAAAGGCAGCAAGTGGCAGCATCGAAGATTCGGTCACCCACCTTGCAAGCGAAGAATTTATAGATGCCGCCTTGAAGATTCTCATGGAACAAGGAATACTCGCCGATGATGGCTATGTAGGTAAGACGATCATCTTCGCTCAGAGCATTGGCCAGGCGCAGCTCATCGCGCACCGCTGCCGGATTAACTATCCCGAGCTGGGGAACGAATTTGCACTTCCAATTAATTCTAAAACTACTAATGCTCCCGAATTGATCAAAAGGTTCCTCGAATCAAATTCGAAGCCTCGGATAGCAATTTCATCGGGCATGCTGGATGCGGGGATCAGCACGCCTAACGTAGTTAATCTGCTCTTTCTTAAGAATGTGCATTCCAAAGGGAGATTCTGGATAATGCTCGGAGGAGGTGCGCGACTAGCGTCGCGCTCATCCTCCCATGGTGGACGCAAGGATAGTTTTCGTGTAATTGACTTTGGGAACAACTTGTTGCATTTGCAATAGAAATATCTGCGGATACGTATCGCCGTTTCCCGTGCAGGGCGACGGCGTTAGCGAATACTCAAGGCACAACCTCAGAGATAGCAAACCAGTTACCCAACCGATTCGGGACAGATTGCCGCTTCGTTACGTGGGCTACGGTGGCAACCATCACGCCGACCCTCCACCGGATGCCCAAGCGCGCGCACCGCCACCGCTGCCAAAAGCTGCCACACGATCACCATGGGGACCATCGCTAACGCTCCGGTCAAAACGGTGAAGACCGTGCGCACCGTCATGCTTAGCGACCGATTGGCCATGCCGACGATCGACCCGTACACCGGTCCACAAGTTAAACCGTCCAGCATCCTGCGCCGCAGGTTACTCGCAATCCTCCAGATTTCGGCGAACCGGATCGCGGCGCTGGGCATCCTTGTCTTCGTCGGCGATCTTCGAGATGATGACCCAGATTCAGCAGCCAGGCGTGGATCTTCTCGACGGTGTGCTCCTGCGGCGGGCTCGTCAGAAAGATCGCACTAGCGTTGATCGGGTGGCCTAGGGATTTGCTCGGTTTCGGCTTCGATCCAATCCATCGGTACGAGTCGGACGCCTCCACGCCAATGGTGGCGCACTGCGTCCTGAAACCATTTCTCTTCAACGAGGTTGACATGGTCGCTCACAATTATCTGCATTCGCGGAGCCAGTTGGTTCACGACGTCGCGCATCACAACGAACATGGCGAGCACTGCCTCGCGATCTGCATCGTCGACGGCCCCAGCATTCTTCGCGATATCTGAGGGGTAGAAAGCCTGCGTTGGCTGGTCAATCATAAGAAATCGAGGCACGGGACGATCATTCTCGACGAAATATTGATGGAGTGCGAGGTGCGTCGCTAGGTGGTATCCAATCCAATTCGCCGCGCTACCGATGCGCTGTAGGGGCAACGGCCCATCGCTTGTATCAGTCACCACAGTCAGTTTCGCAAGATCAAGACGTACTCCGTCCTCCACATGCTCGAGTCCAAGGCGTCTGGCCAATTCGGTCATGGTGCGACCGACGATATTGAGCCGAGACAGCAAGTGCTCCCGGTCTACATCTGTATCGAGTTCCTCAAGCAGTTGAGTCACCCGCGCGTTCGCCGTATCCAGGTTGCGACGAAGGCGCTCAAGAGAATCTCCGGTTCCAGCCGTCAGGACACCGAGCAGGGCTTCGACCCGTCCGCGGGTGTAGTTCCTTGCCGCCACCGCGTCGCGCTCAGTGCGAAGGGTCCGGTCAGCTGCGTCGAGGCCTGCAAGGGCGGTCTCCATAGCCGCCAATTCCTGACGCAAACGATCAGCTTCAGCTTCGAGGGCAGTGATAATCCGCCGGCGGGACTCAGGGGCAGCTTCAAGAGACGTTAGCTCGCTCCGCAGACTCTGCAGGCGCCCTGCAATCGCTGTCGCCGTCGGGTCGGGCTCATCCATACCCGATCCGCACACCGGGCACGAGTCGGCCCTAACCGTAGGTTCGTCTCCGACAGAGGGCAGAAGTTCAAGGCTCGTCAGACGACCAGCGTGAAGTTCGACAGCACCCGCAAAATCCCGCTCAGATTCGATCCGATCCAGAAGCAGCGCCCGATCATCCATGATGTCACCTAGCTGACTTCGTAGTTCAGCGCGTCTTCGCAACAAGCTCCTGCGACGGTCCTGCTGCTCGAACGAGACTTCCTCTACCCGTTCTTCATAGATAGCTCTCCGGTCACTAGGGTCGTCGCGGGGGTCACGAACTGCGGCTCGAAGGGCACCAACGATCTGGACACTCTCAGTCAGATCATGCTCATCCGTGAGTTGGGCCGCATACGCCTCCGCAAGAAGGCCGCGGAGGTTGGCCTCGACCGTGTTTGCCTCCTGTTCAGCAGCGGCGAATGCCGCTTCCGCGCGGCGCTGAGCCCGATTGGCATCCCTGAGTGCCGCTTTCTTCGCTGCAGCATCCGCGGGAACCGCACCAAGAAAGTATGGAATGGTGTCCTTCAGATGCTGGGCAACCGGACTTTCACCCTGGCGGTGAAACAACAGGTGTCGACTGGCGATCTCGTCCTGATCCTGCAGGCAAAGCCAGGCAGCGTGTCCAAGATGAGCCTCGAAGGGCGCCTGGCCAACCCCACCACCTCGGGACTCAATGACGTTCTCGGCTATACCGATTCGACGGCCGATCTGGCGGCGGACGCTGTCACTGTCCGCGTTCTCGATGAGATCGTTGTAATCCAACAGATCCATAGTCGCTCCACCAAACTCAAGCATCGCTCGCTGAGTCGAGGCCTGACCTTTCGGAGGTGCGGGCCGCCCCACGAAGGCCCTTGGCCCGTCGGGATCATCGGTCAGCTGCCATAGCGACCCATACCAAGCGACGTAGTCAGCGATAGGCCCAGCGGGGATGAGGTACGCGTCGCGTCCGAGGCAGAACTCGGTAATCGTCAAGAGAGCGCTCTTGCCGGTCTTGGACTCGCCGGTAACGATGTTCAGTTCCCCGGGCCGGAATCTCACGTCTCGGCGCCGACCGTCTTGCGCGTAGAGCGCCAATGCTACCAACTGCACCGCTCTAGACCTCCACACCTAGAAGGGCAAAAGCGGTGGCCGATGATTCGAGCTGTGTGAACCACCGTCCGACGAAGCGTGCCTTCTTCACGATCTCTCCGACGTCGCCAATTTCGGCGGGTCTTCGCGACCGCAACTGACCTGTGATGTTTGCCCCGTGGAGGTCGATCGCTCCGTGACGCAGACCGAACCGCAGGCCTTCTCGAACCGGATCGACAAGCGTCTTCGCTCGCACACCAAATCCAGCAGCGACAACTTCGTGTGTAGCAACCCACGTGGCAAGGTGGGAATCGATACGGACAGGCAGCGAACTGCGCGTGTCGCGATGCAGAACCAGTGGGACCACAAGGAACGCCAGCTCGAATGGCATCGGCCCGGCGCCCCGGCGATCGTACTCGGTCGCAGCAGCTGCGATCGTTGCTGCGATCAAAGCAGGATTCAACAAGTCAGCCACAGCCGGCGCGCGCTCGCTCCACTGCCCCATACCAGTGAACCTTGTCATGAGTGCTTAACTCGTGGGCCGATTCCAAAGCAATGTCATCCGTTTGTGCTACACGATCCATGTGATCAGCACTGATCGTGGGTGCGGTCAGGGTTCTACGTGTTCTGAAGGAGTTGCGAGAGGTGCTCCTGAAAATCGGGGTGCCAGCCGATCGTCGAGGCGTCTGCCAGCGCATGTCGCCGTCCACGTGCGTGGAACGGATCCTGGAATCGAGCGCGGATCGACAAGGCTGAGTCTCCTAGTGCGTGGAGGAGTTGCCGGCCAGCTGCCCGCTTATCCTCGTCGCTGGCGTCAGGAGGCAACTCGGAGCACATATGGTCGAATGCCCTCTCCCATTCCTCGACCAGACGCTCGGAAAACCTGTCTAACTCGTCGTAGTCGACTAGGTGCACATCGAGCCACCGAGTCTCCTGAAGGTAGGCCCGCTGGTAGTCGAGGATCGCCCTTTGCAGCTGGCGGGGCATCACCTCGAGAATCTTCAATTGGTGAACGTACGTTCGGCCGTCGTGCTGCACAAGTGTCACATCGAGATCGACTTCGTTCGCTTCTACAAGCGAAGGCAGGTTGTCCCGGGTGAATTGGTCGCGGATCCGCTCGAGGGTACTGAGCATCTCCGCCACCGACACGGCCCCCCTCTTCCCGCTGAGCATCGCGATGGAAGTGCGCCCCCACCAAGCCCAGACCAGGTCCAGGTAAGTATTGAACTGCTCGGTTGGAGCACCCGGGCGGAGTCGGTCGGCGACCTCCTCGCCAACGCCGTCCAGATCCGCAGATTCATCGGCAACGTAGATCCGCCCGACAAACGTCGACCGTTCGGCGGACGTCAGCTTCAGGAACTGCTCACGGGCAGCCTTGGTCTCCTTGGAGCTGGAGTCACGCGCAGCGCTTTCGAGCAGAGCAAGCGCGGCTGCAACGTCGCGGCCGGAAGCTCGGAGAAGCGACGCCGCAGAACTGGCTCCAGCGCTGCTGTTGGTGATGAGGGTGAGAAGAGGACCATATGGGTCTCCTGGTCGTCCGGCGTCCATCCAGACCCGCAACGTACGCCACATATCGTCCGATGCATCAGTCAAGTTGCGCAATGATGAGACGTGGAGTTTCAGCTGCTTCAGCTCGGCTGGCGTCCCATCCTGTTCCCACGCGATGTCGTCGTGCATCTCCATAGTGAGACTGCGGCCTGGGTCGATGGTCCGTGACCTGAGAAGTTCCAATAGACCCCACCGCGTCTGATGGAGATAGCCTAGAACGCTAGCCGCCGCGGAGTGGTCGGTGCCCGACGCTTCCTCGCTCATTGCGTCTGCGCTCCTCTCACGATGCAGGGAGCCCGGAGGACCGCCGCCGAGGAAAGTAACCCTGCCGCCACTAGAACTGATTGAAAGGTACCCCGTCATCCCGGCCCCACGGACACTGTCTCGAAAACCAGCGTGGCGTTGCCGAGCTCTCGACGAAGGCGGCAGTCGAGGTACGGAACGCCGAAGGCTACGTCTGTCGAGCGCTGGACGACTCCCAGTGGCGATCATCGACGTACCCTTGGTCGCCGCTTGACAATCACAACGACAGCGTCGGCTCTTGGTGGTCGAAATTTTTTGGTCGGAGTAGTCCGTTGGCTGGTCGGCAACCTTGCAGCCATGTGTCAGCTCGAATCAACTCCCGAAGGACACCCACGTATCAACTGCAACCAGACAACACCACTCCCGTGCCACCTACATCTGGACTACGCCCATACATCTGGACATAACACCCACCTCCACTTTCTCCATTTTTCTCGCAAACAGACCTCTTGCATCCAGGGTAACGATTCGATAACGACCAGGGAGTTTGGTGGATATGCCACTAATGAGATGGGTCCGACGCCTGGACTAATTCCACGCGGAGGTGCTTGCTGGAAGTATGACCGCGACGATCCATAAAGTCGTGGCAGGCAATGGGTATCAATACTATCTGCGCAATGTCGCCGCGAACGATGTCACTTCCCGAGGCCGCTCCAGCCTCGCCGACTACTACTCCGCACAAGGTGAGACACCGGGGCGCTGGCACGGCTCCGGGTTGGCCGGCCTGGACCTCCATGCAGGTGAGGAAGTCACCGAGGAGCAGATGAAGTCCCTGTTCGGACTGGGTCGCCATCCGAACGCCGAGGCGATCGAAGACCGCGTCTACGGCGAGCAGATGGAACTCGGAGCGAAGCACAAGGACGCCGCCCGCGCCGCCGACAAGGCGAGCCGATTGGGTCGTCTGTTCCCGCTTTATGCCGATGTTTCCGAGTTCCGGAAACGGTGCGCGAAGGCGTTCGAGGAACACAATATCGCGCACGATTTGCCTCCTGGCGATGCTATTTCCGATGCGGATCGGGCGCAGATCCGGACCGATGTCGCGGCGGAAATGTTCACCGAAACCTACGGCCGGGCACCGGTTGATGCGCGGGAACTGTCGGGGTGGGTGGCGAAGAACTCGCGCCCGCACACCACCGCGGTCGCTGGTTTCGACATCACCTTCTCCCCGGTCAAGTCGGTGTCGGTGCTGTGGGCGGTCGCGCCACGCGCGGTGTCCGAGCAGATCGAGGCCGCACACCAGGCCGCCATCAGCGACGCACTGCGCTGGCTCGAGCAGCATGCGATCTTCACCCGGTTGGGTCGCCACGGGGTCCGGCAAGTCGACGTCGAGGGGATCGTCGCGGCCGTCTTTTCTCACCGCGACAGCCGTGCAGGTGATCCGGACCTGCACACTCACGTGCTGATCGCCAACCGCGTACGTACGCTGGACGGTAAGTGGCGCACTCTCGACGGCACCCAGATCTACCGCGCGATGGTGACGGTCTCGGAGATCTACAACACCCGCCTCGAACACCACCTCGAACGATCCGTCGGCGTCGAGTTCACCGAACGCCCCGGCCAAGACCCCGCCAAACGCCCGATCCGGGAAATCCTCGGCATCCCAACACCCTTGATCACCGCCTGGTCGCGCCGCGATACCGCGATCACCACCCGTCTCGATGAGCTCGCGGCGCAGTTTCAAACTCAGTACGGGCGCGAGCCGACACCGGGAGAAGTGTTCAATCTGGCCGAGCGCGCCACCCTGGACACTCGCCCCGTCAAGCACCTTCCGCGCTCTCTTGCCGTGCAGCGCAGCGCCTGGCGCGCTGAAGCCGAGCGAGTGCTCGGAGGTCAAGAATCGTTGTCGCGCATGGTCCATACGACGTTGAATCCGCTGCGTGCGCCCCGCCCGCAGATCACCGAGCACTGGATCACCCGCACCGCCGAGCGCGTCATCGACGTCGTTTCCGAACACCGCGCTACCTGGACGACCATCAATCTGCGCGCCGAAATCGAACGCCAGCTCCGCGGAAATGTGGCCGGCGAGGACTGGGAGCACGTCGCCGAGGCCGTGCTCGCCGAGACCATCTCCCCCACCCACGCCGTCGCCCAACCGGATCCGGATCTGACCGACGAGCCCGAACTCCGCACCGTTCCGATCGTGTTGCAGCGCCGCGACGGCACCAGCGTCTACACCTCAGCGGACCGCCAGCTCTACACCTCGGCGCGCATTCTGTCGGTCGAACAGCAGCTGATCGACCTCTCGATCCAGCCCGGCGCCCGCCAACTTCCCGCCGAAACCATCGCCGCCGCGGTCGCCGACTACAACTCCGCCCATCCGGATCGGCCACTCAATGCCGGACAAGTCAGCGTGATCGAGGGCTTCGCCGCGTCGAACCTCCGGGTCCGAACGACCAACGCGCCCGCCGGTTCGGGCAAGACAACCGCGATGGCAGTACTCGCCGACGCGTGGACGGCAAGCGGCGGCCAAGTCCTCGGGCTCGCCCCGACCGCGGCCGCGGCGGCGGTACTCGGCGAGTCGATTGGGCAGCGGGTAGAGACTGTGGACAAGGTTCTCGACGTCCTGCACCGGCACACACCCGCACCGAACAACCCGCATTTCGACCGTGAGTATCCACCGTCGTTGCCGCAGTGGGTCCTCGATATCGGCCCCGACACGTTGGTGATCGTCGACGAGCACGTCAAAATCGGCAACCGGAAACGCCTGCGCCTGCTCCGATTTCTCACCGATCGCGGCGCGACGATCCGCTGTATCGGCGACCCGCACCAGCTCGCATCGATCGAAGCCGGCGGCGCCGACATCAACATGAACGCTGCGGCTCCCGACACCGCACTGACTCTGACCCACGTCGTCCGGTTCGCCTCCAGTGCTGAAGCGACCGCGAGTCTGCAACTGCGCGAAGGCGATCCGACCGCACTGGGCTGGTATCTGGACAACGGCCGCATCCACGCCGGACACGAAGGTGCGGTCCACAATGACGCGTTCGTCGCCTGGACCGCGGACTATCTCGCCAGCCGCGACACCATCATGTTGGCCGCCACGCATGACGTAGTGACCGAACTCAACGCGCGCGCACGCGCCGATCGCCTCGCTCGCACCAGCAACCCTGTGGGCGCGCAGTCCAGGCTCTGCGACGGCCTCGATGCCTCAGTCGGTGACACGATCCGAACCCGGCGCAACAATCCGAGACTGCGTTTAGGCGAACGCGACTGGGTCCGAAACGGCTACACCTGGACCGTCACCGCAGTACATGACGACGGCAGTCTCACCGCCATCCACCACACACCCGAACGAAAATCAGGCCACAGCGTGCGGCTGCCCGCCGACTACGTGAGCGAACATGTGCGCCTCGGGTACGCGACAACGATCGATTCCGCGCAAGGAATCACCGCCGAAACCTGTCACGTCGCGCTCACCGGACGTGAGTCGCTGCAACAGCTTTACGTCGCACTCACTCGTGGAATCTACGCCAACCACGTCTACGTCCCGACCGCCTTGGACGGTTCAGCAGGCTCGTTCTGGTCCGAACCCGCGGTCAATCCGCGCACCGCCGTCGAGGTTCTGCTGCGCGTTTTCGCCCGCGATGGTGCGCAAAAGTCGGCGCACTCGATGCTGCGTGACACGCTTGACCCATACCGGCGCATCGGCCGCGCGCTCGATATCTACCTCGATTCGATCGGTGTCGCCGCCGAAAACGCGCTCGGTCTCGAAGGACTGGAGCGCCTCGACACCGACGCCGAGACAATGCTCACGCACCTCACCGACTGCCCCGCCTACCCCGTCCTGCGCCACCACCTGGCGGTGATCGCTCTCTCAGGACGCGACCCGATCACCGAGTTGCGCGCCGCGATCAACGCACGCGAACTCGACACCGCCGACGATGCTGCCGCCGTCCTCGACTGGCGCCTGGACCCCACCGGCGCCCACTCCACCGGACACGGACCACTCCCCTGGGCCGCCGGAATCCCCGACGAACACGACACCACCCAACTCGCCGCCCGCGCCCGCATCGTCACCGACCTCGCCGAACAGATCCGCGCCGACGCTGCGGAGTGGACACCAGCGACGGCTCCGCCGTGGGCACGCCCACTCCTCGCCACGGATCGACAACTCGTCCAAGAACTCGCAGTGTGGCGAGCTTCGCTACACACAGACGACCGCGACCTGCGCCCCACCGGACCCCCACGGCACACAGTGCTCGAACGCGAACACCAGCGGCTCCTCGACTCCCGCGTCACCGATGTCCTCGGTGACCCACGGCTGCCGGCCAACACGTGGGCACCTGTCGTGCAACCGATCGCACCACGGGTCGTCACCGACCCGTGGTGGCCGAGCATCGCCGCCAAGATCGAAGCCGCTCACCACGCCGGAATCGACATCGAAACCAGACTCGCCAACGCCGCCAACAGCCGCCCACTACCCGATGAGATGCCAGCCGCAGCGCTGTGGTCCCGGCTCGAGATCGACCACTCAGCCCTGGACATACTCAACGGCGAGCACACCACTGACTCCTCATCCCAGCCGCACGCCACCACAGTCACGCCAGCCGATCGAGTCGAGCAGAATCCGCTGATCGTTCTCACCGACGCCCAACTCCGACAACACATCACAGACCTCGAACTGCGTATCGCCTTCGCAGACACCGACGAAATGCTTTACGGCCCAGCTCCCGAATTCCAGGACACGACGATTCCATCCACTCCAGCACAGCATGGAGTGGGATTGCTCCCGCCGCCGACACATCACTACTCGTCGCCGGCCACGAGCGGCAGATCGATGAACTACGCACGGAGCAACAGCGACGCGCCACTCTCTCCGAGGCGCAGCAAGCCATCGAGCAGCAGTTGCAGCATGGTTTGAGCACCGACGAAGACAACGGATTCGACATCGACGACGATCTGATCGCCCAGCAACCCGACATCGACCTAGAGCTTTGACGCAACGAGACGGGCACGGCCAGCTTCATCGGTGCGGGTTTCTGACCATCGTGACCTGATCAGATGGGAACTCAGAGCGATCATCGACCACCCGAGTACCGATCCAGGGACACCTCCCCGGAATCCACCCGTCATGAGCACTGATCTTTCCATCGACCAACCGAACCAAGCCTGAACAGAACCGCGACGGGCAGGCAACCGAGACCAGGGCTTGCGATGCCGGATCGAATGTTCCGACCCCGCAGTGCGACAACTTGATCCATGGACCACACGCGCAATCAGGCTTCGGCATCAGGCACACCCTCCGCTCGTTCGTCGAGAACCATCCGACCGTTGTCGACCAACGTGTTGCGGGCACGTCGGCGTACCCGGCATCGGTCTACAGAGCATTCGAGGTGTACCTGCATCGCCTTATGCGCCTGCGCAGTGGTCATCGGCCCCGGATCCGCACTGCACGACCACACCGGCGCATGTAGGTAGTCGACGACGGGCAAATCGCTGGTCGGGCAACCAACGTCGCGAGCGAAGCGTCTTTCGCGTTCGAGCCGCTCCCTGATCCGGTCAACCGTGAGCTTGCTGTCAGGCATATCTCTCATCCCTTTCGTGCGGGATCCAACGGCGGCGGCCTCGGCCTGGGCGCGCGTCAGCAGGGTTGGCGCTCCTGCCGAGGCAGGCCGCCGCCGACTCATCCCGCATTCCCAATCAGACGGCCCGATGCCTATGCAGTACTTCTTTCACTGCGTCGGTGACTGGTGGATCTTCGGCCAAACTGGTCCAGGTGTAGGCGTCGTGCTCGGTGAGCTCGACCGGCTCGGGATCGACTACGTCGACGGTGAAGTTGAACTGTCGGCTCTTCTTGCCGCTGCCAGATTGATAGTCGAACTCGCCCAAGTACTTTCGGATTCCCGCGATGTCGAGTCCGGTTTCCTCTTTTACCTCACGGATGAGCGCCTGATCGAGTGTTTCGCCGGGATCGACCTTGCCGCTGGGCAGCTCCCAGATGCCGCCCATGAAATCGTCGGCCGGTCGTTGCAGCAGCAAGACTTTGTCGTCGTGCGCGACGACCGCGCCGACGACGAGCTGTTGTACCTGGTCGCGTTCGGCATCGCTGGTCAGAGTCTCCAGCAGCGTGGTTTCGATCATCAATCCTTATCCCTTCAACTCGGTGTGGTGTTCGGTGACTTTGCGGATGGCTTCGATGTAGCGGTCCACGATCGGCAGATCTTGTTCCTCGTGCCAGACCGGCAGTTTGAGCGTGGCGTGATGGATCTCCTCCGCCCGCGGGTAGTCGCCTGCCGCGTAGGCCAGTTTGCCGGTGAATGCCGGAAACAACGGCCCTGGCTCCTGAAACAGCGGAAGCAGGTTCAACGGACACGTAGAACCTGGACGATCAATCTCGGCGCCCCCCTCAGCCAGCAGCGCCTCATGGAAACGTTCGACCGGAACCTCACCGAAGAAGTCGGCGTCGTACTGCATAGCGAGCCCGTACCAGGACGACTGAACGCCCAGTTCGTTCTGCGGAATCGTTATGCCCGGCAACTCGTCGAGCTCGTCGGCGATGTATCCGGCAATGCGCTGACGACCATCGAGGTACTCATCCAGACGCGAAAGTTGTTCCAGCGCAATCGCAGCGGCCAGCGGATGGATGCGATGCTTTAAGCCCATGCCTGTGACGGCGTAGCGGTGCAGCTCGCCGTCGGCGGGGATCTCGCTACGGCAGCGCTTGTTGTATTGCCCATGGATCAGGACTCGGTGATATACCTCGTCGTCATCGGTCAGCACGAAGCCGCCTTCGCCCGCGGACAAGGGCTTGGGTCCGTTCATGCTGAACGCAGCAGCACGTCCGAAAGTACCGACCTTCTGGCCACCAACGCTCGCCCCGTGAGCGTGAGACGCGTCTTCGAACAGTTGCAGACCGTAGGTATCGGCGAGCTGTTTCAAGCTCTGGATTTGGGCGGGCATTCCCCACATGTGCGTGACCGCAATGGCTTTGGTGCGGTCGGTGATCCGTCGCGCTATGTCATGCGGATCAAGGTTTCCCTTTGCATCGCAGTCAGCCAACACCGGTGTCGCACCGAGGTGCAGCAGCGGGGTTGCCGTGGCGAAGAAGGTGTAGGCGGGCACGATGACTTCGTCGCCCGGCCCGATCCCGCACGCGGCATACATCGAGTACAGGGCGGCGGTGCCGGAGCTGGTGAGGACGGCATACTGTACGCCGAAGTAGCGCTGCAAGGCATCTTCCAGCTCGGCGATCACGCCGGAGCGGTTGTAGATGGAGAGGCCATCCCACAGTTGATAGAGCACCGCGCCAGCGGTGGCTTCAGTCAGCGGCGGCCACAAAAAGTGCGGAGCCGCTTTACTAATGACCGGTGTGCCGCCGAGAAGAGCCAGTGATGAAGTCACAGCAACTCCTGTGGGTTGATGGAAGTGCGGGTACGCGCGGCCTCGTAGCTGGCCGCGACGAAAGCCATGTGGGCCAGGTTGTCCGCGGGACTGCTGAGGTTCGGTCGAGTGCCGTCGATGACGCGGTGGAAGTAGTCGATCTGGCAGGCCGCAGCCGATGGCCAGGCTTGCTCGCGCCGTAGTGATTCGATGACCTCACCGCTGTTGGTCAGCCGGCGAATGCAACCGCGTTCCAGATGGACGATGCCGTCGGAGCCGATCAGCCGGATCTCCTCGGCTTTGGGACCAACGAAACGCGATAACAGCAGCGAACCGTACAGGCCGGTGCCGTAGGAGAAGTGAACGAGCGCAGTGTCTTCGGCGTCATAGCTACGATCCGGCCGAGCACTGATCGATAGGTCAGCGGTGATGCTGTCCGGTAGACCGAAATACCAGAGAAGCAGGTCGATCAGGTGGTAGCCCATATCGATCACGCAGCCACCGCCGGCCTTGGCTGTGACGCCGCGCCAGCCATCGGAAGGGTCTTCTATGTGCACGGTGTAGCGAGCGTCTACCAGGAACGGTGTCCCGATCTGGTCTGCGAGCTGGGTAAAGCTGCTGTAGATCGGGTTGAAGCGGCGCTGCAGCGTGACCATCAACTGGATGCCGGACTGTTCACACAGGTCGGCAAGTTCGACGGCCTCGACCAAACTGGTAGCGAACGGCTTCTCTTTGAGGACGTGAACTCCGTGCCCCGCGGCGGCCTCGATCACACTTCGCCCGACATCGTGCGGAACGCAAACGATGACGAAGTCGAGCTGCTCAGCGTTCAACATCTCCCGGAAATCGATGTAGCCCGACACCTGGTACCGCTGCTTCTGTTCGACAACGATCTCCGGATTCTCATCACAGACAGCAACAAGCTCGGCTGTGCTGGACGCGAGCAAACCCGGCAGATGGTCATCCACCGCCTGGTGACCGAGTCCAACGACACCAGCTCGAAGCATCGATCGGCATTGAGTGACGAGTCTGCTTGTGCGCCAAGATGGTTCGATCGTCGGCGCACTGACGCAGGGGGCTAGGGAACTGCCGATAGTGCCTCGAAGTGATTCGCACGATCTCATTGGATCCCCCAGATTGGTGAGTCGGTGCTCGTGATGGTCAGCTTCTAGATTCGTCGTCAACGAGGTTCAGCAAGAGGGCAAGTTACGGGGCAGAACACCGTCCGTCCGCTCCATGCGAGTGCGGCTGGATAAACTGAGCCGACCGGTTACTCGGCAAGGGGGCACATGCCACCGAACGTGCATCTACAACGGCGACGCGAGGCGACACCGTCAAGGGTTGAGCCTCGGCGAGCGATGTGCCGTGCCGAACTGGCGGAAGCGGTCAACAGCTACCTGTGGCGCACTCACCGGCAGCGCTGCGATCTAGACGCCCGCACTATCGCTCGCTATGAGCGCGGCGTGGTCCGATGGCCGAACGAGCGATACCGCGAGGCATTCCGCGCCGTTCTCAGCGCAACCGATAGCGAACTCGGGTTCATCCCCTCCCGTCAGCGACGGGAAGACACCCAATCTCCCGATGGAACGCTGGCAGTGAATCTGTTCAGCCCGTTCGATCCGGGCGTCATCCCCACCACCTATCTCGGATCAACCTCAACAGGCGAAAAGCCGGTCAGCCGCGTGGGCTGGACGGATGTGAGCCAAGTGCAGACCGCCACGCGCGAGGCTGCTCAGGCCGAGAATCTGCATGGCGGCGGCTCAGCCAGTCTCACCGCAGGCGCGCAACTCACCCGCTTCGCCCGGCTGCTCGACGGGCATTCCGCACCGGCCACTCGACGGGCGCTGCTCGAAGCAATCGGGAACCTGAGCAGCGTTGCCGGTTACGCTGCCTTCGACATCGGCGACTACCCGGCGGCCGAACGCAGATTCCGACTAGCGCTGTGGTGTGCCGACAACGCCGGCTCCTGGGAACTGCGCGCGAGCACGCTGGCGGACATGGCCCGAAAGATGGCCTACATCGGCAACACCGACGGGGCGCTGTCCTTGATCGAACTCGCACAGGTCCGGTCAGACCGACTGTCCGCCACCGCCCGCGCGATGCTCAGCGCACTGCGCGCCCAGTTCCTCGCCGCAACAGGACGGGCGCAAGAGGCACTCACCGAAGTCGCCAAGTCTGACGAGCATTTCGCCAACCGCACACCTGCCACCGACGCTCCCTGGCTGTGCTACTACGACACCGCCGAACACCTCGGCAGCACCGGGAAGGCATTGATACCCGTCGCGAAAGCACGGCAGCGAATCGACCTGGCAGCACCAAGGATTCGCGAAGCCGTCGCTCTCCAAGGAACCCAGTATCCGCGGTCACGGACCTTCTCGCTCACTCGATTAGCCACGCTGACAATGCAATTGGATGACCCGAGAGAAGCCGCCGCCATCGGCCTGCAAGCTACCCAGCAAGCCACCGCCTTTCGCTCACAGCGCATCCAGAACGAACTCCGCACCCTGGCGGCGGCAGCCGCACCTCGGCGCCGGATGACCGAAGTCGCGGAACTGCGATACGCCATCGCCAGCAGCGCACCATCAGGTTCGGATCAATGAGTTCGCCACGCTCGCACACCTCGGCAGACGAGGTGCTGGCCAAAGCTGCGGAAGTCAGCGGCGTCGATCTGCGTGACGCCGAACTAATTCGAGACGGATCACATGCGATCTACCGGTTGGCCGATAACATCGTCGCGCGGATCGGACAACCAGGCAGCATCGATGACGCCGACCGTGAATTGCGAGTCTCTCAGTGGCTCAACAATTCCGGTATACCGACAGTCGAGGCCGAAACCTCACTGACGCAACCGGTCGTCGTCGACGACCGCCCCGTCACATGGTGGCGCTTGATCCCTGACCACCGTCCATCGACGCCAGGCGAGCTGGGCACAATGCTGCGAGCGCTGCACGAGCTACTTCCCCCAACCGAATTCGAACTCCCCGCCTACGACCCCTTCACCGGGCTCAAGGAACGCATCGACACCGCAGACATGCTCGACCAGGACGATCGAACGTGGCTGCTCCAGCACTACGCCCGCCTACGCGCCCAGTACTACTCCTTGCCAAACACCCCCTCTCCCTACGTGATTCACGGCGATGCCTGGCAAGGCAACCTGGTAGTGCCACCCTCAGGCATCCCGACAGTGCTCGACCTCGACAAGATGTCGCTCGGCCGGCGCGAATGGGACCTCACCCAACTGGGTGTGGACTACACCGATTTCAACCGCGTGCCCTACGACGACTATCAGTCTTTCGTCACCGCTTACGGTGGCGATGACGTCACCGAGTGGCCAGGATTCCGAATCCTCGCCGACATACAGGAGCTGCGGTGGGTCGCGTTCGCCGTCGCCCAATCGGCAGGCAATGGCAACGCAGCTCGACAAGCCAAACACCGGATAGCGTGCCTACGTGGGCAGGTTCCGCGCCCCTGGCAATGGGAGGCGTTGTAACGACGGCCCCCGCCAGGACGTCCTCGACGCACCTGCCGGAACGGGGTGCAATACGTTGCCTCGGACACGATCACCGGTCCAGCCAAGCTGACCTTCGAGATCGGAACGTCCGTGAACCTAGTTGTGGCGCATTGGCCGAAGATCAGGTTTCATGGACCCTGGGAGAATCAGTGCGACGGGTAGAAAGCGACCTGTCATGCCCACAATCATCTCCCGGCCACCTGCCCAGCTGACGAACGATCGAATAGATCGACTACCAGCCAAGCCGCCGCTGAACAGGTGCGATCGCGCCCATCTGACGAGTCAGCCACTCTTCACGCCTGTAATCATTTGGGCATCAAAATCTTTCGGCTGCGAGCTTCCGGAGCATGCCGCACAACAGAGTCCTTCGCACCCGAGGACATCCCAATGAATCCTGATGACGTGTGGCTCAGCACCGAAGAATTGGCCGCTCGTCTGAAAATTCCGAAGAAGACACTTGCGGTCTGGGCATCGGCTGGGCGGGGGCCGAGATACGCACGCATCGGTCGATATCGCCGGTATCGCCTCAGCGATCTGCTCCTCTGGGAACAGGATCAACTCGACAAGAGCGCGCCTCCGAGGGTCCAGGATTCACGGCCGGATTCGCACCGCCGACCGCCTACCCGACCTCGGCACGGCCGTAGCCGAGATCACTGAACACAAGATCCACTAGCTACTCGGTAGCAATCATTTCTTCCTTGACGTATGTCGCTGCTATGAGGCATTTTTCGTGCCTGGACCTTGTCCCCGCACCAGCAGCAATCTCGCAGCCAGCTGGCAACGCCTCCTATTCGTCAAGCAGACAACGCGCCTATACGCACTGACTCACCCAGACCGATCCCAGGAAGGACAGTGATGCCCAGACAATCGCTGCCTATCGGCACCTACGGCAGGATCACCTCCAAGCGGCAGCCGAACGGAAGCTGGCGCGCCACCACGCGCTACCGAGACGACGACGGAATCACCCGCCCAGTCCACAAATTCGGTCCCACTAAGGGTCAGGCCGAGGACATCCTCCGCAAGGCGCTCACCCAGCGCTCCGGGAGTCGCGGCCGCTTGATAACCCGGGATACGAAGCTCACCGATTTGGCCGACTTGTGGCTGGCAGAGAAGGTCCTGCAGGAGGGCATCACCGAGCAGAGTCTGGACCTGTATCGCATGGAGATCAACGTCTCCACCGACCGCCGGGCCAGCAAGGACACCGTCAAAATCAAGCCGGCGCTCGGCGCCCTGCGGATATGGGAAGCCACCACCTCGCGCATCGACGCTTACCTCAAACGCATCGTGCTCAATGGCCACCGGGAGAAGGCCCGGCGGCAGCGCGTCATCCTGTCCGAGATGATGAGCATGGCCGTGCGCCACGACGCCATCGACCGCAACCCCGTCCGCGAAGTCGCCGACCTCCCCCGCAAGCGCCAGAAACCTCGCGCCGCCGACCTCGAAACCCTCACAGAGCTTCGAGCCCAACTACAGGCGTGGGTCGATGGAGAGCCACTCGACGGGGCTCCCGCCTACACCTACGGCCCCAAACGCAACCCGAGGGTCCTCGACGTCGCCGACGTCGAACTCGGAACTGGCCCGCGCCCCGGCGAAGCACTCGCCCTGCGCTGGTCCGATGTCGACCTCGACAGCACCCCGGCGCGGATCACCTTCTCCGGCACCATCATCCGAATCAAGGGCAAAGGACTGATCCGCCAGGAATGGACCAAGACAGACTCCGGATACCGGACCGTCGTACTGCCCCAGTTCGTCATAGACACCCTCAGAAGGGTCAAGGCCGAAGCAGTCGCGACCGAGCTGGACTTGGTCTTCCCCAACCGCGACGGCGGCATCTGGGATCCCCACAACTTCAACCGCCTGTGGCGCCAGGCACGCGGCGAGAAGTTCGCCTGGGTCACCCCCAAGACCTTCCGCAAGACCGTCGCATCCCTCATCGCCGAGCAGTACGGCCCCCAAGCCGCAGCTCAGCAGCTCGGCCACGCCAACGACTCGGTCACCAAACGCCACTACATCGACCAACCCACCGAAGCACCCGACTTCACCGCCGCTCTGGGCAACCTGGCGCGCTGAAAGCGTGTCGTTTCCGTGTCGTTCTGACCCCAGAAAGCAAAAAACCAGGGTCGAACTGTAGCGTTCGCCCTGGTCACTGCTCCCCCATCTGGACTCGAACCAGAAACCTGCCGATTAACAGTCGGCTGCTCTGCCAATTGAGCTATAGGGGACTATCCTCGGTCCGTCTGTGCTAGGCGGGCCGAGGAGAAACTTTAGCGTATGGGCTGCCGCCCGCCCAAATCGCGCCGCTACCTGCTGACTTGTGGGGTGGGGGCGAGGGTTGCGGTGGCGGCGCGGTGGTCGCTGCCGGGGGTTCGGCGGACGGTGGCGTCAAGGGGGGTGAAGCCTCGGGCGAGGATGTGGTCGGGGCGGGTTAGGGGGAAGTCGGAGGGCCAGGTGAAGGCCAGGCCGGTGCGGATGTCTTGGAGGGTACGGGCGAGTGGGGTGAGTTGGGGGTCGGTGGAGGCGGTGTTGAGGTCGCCGAGGACGAGGAGGCGGTCGGCGGGGTCGCGCCCGACCAGGTCGGTGAGGGTGCGCAGGGTGCGGTTGCGGGATGCGGTTTCGCCGAAGCGGATGGAGCCGAGGTGGACGGCGTAGACGGTGATGTCGCCGGCGGGTGCGTGGATGCGGGCGCGGAGGGCGCGGGCCCATCCTTGGCCCAGGTCGAGGCGTTCGATGTCGTCGAGGGGGTAGCGGCTCCAGAGGCCTACGGTGCCGACTGTGGCGACGTACGGGTGGGCGGGGTCGAGTTCCGCGGAGACCGCAGCGCGGTTGCGGTCGGTGAGTTCCTGGACCGAAATCACTGTGGCGTCGATCAATTCGGCGGCGGTGCCGGTCGCGCCGAGGTTCTGCGTGGCGACGCGCACGGCGTCGGCGGACTCGCCGCCGTAGGGACGCTCGATGAGCTGCGGCACGAAAATCAGTGACCAGGCCAGGATCGGCGGGACCACGGCGGCGAGGCCGAGCTTGGAGCCCACGCTCAGCGCGACGACGGCGAGCAGCAGGGTCGGCACCAGCAGCCAGGGCAGAAAGCTGCCGACCAACTGACGCAGCCCGTCCGGCAAGAATCGACAGCCGACCAGCAGCGCGCCGAGCACCAGTGCGACGCCCGCCAACGTGAAATCTCTCAGATACCCCATGCCGCCAACGATGAACACGCCAGATGAGAGCTTCATGAATCCAGGCGAGTTCGACCGTTCTCACATGGAAGTAACGGTATGGCCACCATCGGGGGCGAGTATGAATACGTAGACGCTGAGCGGGTGGCGAAGTGGGCACTCCTCAGCAACCCCGCTGAGCAACGGAATTAGGAGGCCGACATGAGCGAATTCGCATGCGGCGATTGCTGGCGCAACGAGAACCTGACCTTCGCACAACGATTGGACCCGGCGCTGATCCGCCGGAGCACCCGGCAGCTGTGTGAGGAGCATCGGGCCAAGCGAGAAGAACTCGCCGCCTGATCACGGTTCCGATCCCTGGTCGGGTCTCCGGCCCGACCAGGCCGACACCGTCTACTCCCGGCGGACCCACCCCTGTGCGACATCGCCGAGGTTCCACCACGAAACATGGTCGGGGTCTTGGCTTTCCAGCGTCCATGCGGTGGTGAGCTGATCGAAGAACGGGTCGTCTCCGGTCTTGCCGCCCTTCGGCTCGCCGATGAAGATCAACCGGTTTCCGCCTGCCTGCTCGAAGTCGTGCAGCGCGCGGGAGGCCATGGGATCGCCCCAGCCGGGCGGCCAGCACAGGAGAAGCACGCACTCGGCGTGCGGCTCATCGGCATACTCGGCGAGATTCCCGACGCGCTGCCACACGTCCAGCTGGCCCGCTGCGCCCGGAAACGACAGGTTCCCGGACTCGTCCGGGGGCGCCGAATCGAACGCCGCGACATCGACTCCCAGCCGCGCGAGCTGCCGCGCCCAATACCCGCGACCGGCACCCAATTCCAGCACCCGTCTTCCGTTCGCGAAACGCGCGACCCAGCGCAGCGTTTCCGGCGACGGAATCGCGTAGGCGTATACGGACTGCAAGATCGTCTGCGCGTACCCCAGACGAGCGCTCCCGTTGGACCGACCACCATTCACCACCCGACGACCACCCTCCACCATCACCGACGGCCCGACGATGTCCCAGTACGGATCCGCGGACTCCCCACCGGTCATGAAGTGCACGAACCGTAGATCGAACGCCGCGTCCGCACCCGCGTCACCGATGCCGGCCAGCATCGGCGCGGTGTCCAGATAGTCCGCGACCTTCGGATATTCGGTGCGGAGTCGTCGATCGTCATCGAGCAGCGCCGCGAGTTCGTTCCGGCGCTCGGTGGTCAGCGAGGGGCCAGTCATGTGCTCGATTCTGGCCGCCCCCTTGTGCTTTGCGGGAACGGTTGCCGAATTCGCCCGCGCAGCCCTATCCGGATCGACACGGCCACCGCGCGTCGGGCAGGATAGAGCCGCGAACAGGCAACTGGGAGGAGCACATCGAGATGCTGCGGTTGATCATCGGCGTGGCGGCCGGGTATGTACTCGGCAGCAAGGCCGGGCGGGCTCGCTACGAGCAGATCAGCGCGGCGACCCGTGCGCTGTCGGAAAGCCCGGTGACCCGCAAGTTGGTGCTGGTCGGCAGGCAGAAGCTGTCGGACAAGCTCAGCACGAAGCCGCGGCTGGAACCGATGGAGCCGCTGGACGAGCGCACCACGATTCTGGTGCCGCAGGATCAGTTGCGTCGCTGAGCCCGCGCAACCGCGGCGCTAAGACCTGGTGGCGAAGTCGTTGTGGTTGCCCATCGCCTGCGTCAGCAGGCTCTTCCGGTACTGCTCCAACGCCACCAGATCGCCGAACAGCGCCATATACGCGTCCGGCTCCTCGGTCGACGACACTCGTTGCAGCTTCGATTTCAGCTCGGCGATCTGCCGCCCCACCCAGGCCTCCTGGGTCCGCGCCAGCACTCCGGCCACGAACCGCGGGATATCGGCCGCGTTCTTCACCGGCAACGGCTCGTTCGCCAGCTCGGACAGCAACGCGCGCATGGTCAGATCGTCGGTCTGGTCCGCGACCGCGTTGACCCACTCGGCGCCGCCGAGTCCGGTCCCGGTGCCGCCGACCTCGAAGATCAACAACCGCACCGCCGCGTATGCCGGATGAGTGAAAGCATCGGCCTCGAGCGAGTCGAACACCGCCCCGGCCATCGCCGGATACTGCAACGCGGCGGCCAGCACCTGCCGCTGCGGCATCAACGTCGGATCGTTCGGATTGGGCCGCGCCGCAGGACGTTCGGCGACCACTTCGGCCTGACGCGCGGCAGGCGCCGGACGCCCGCCGGCGTTACCGCCGCCCATTCGGTTGCGCTTGGCTTCGTCACCGACCCGGCGGACCACGGTCTGGATATCGTCCCAGCCGACCCACCCGGCCAGCTTCGTCGCGTACGCCTTGCGCAACGCGTTGTCCTTGATCTGCGCGACCACCGGAATCGCCCGCCGCAGCGACTCGACCTGTCCCTCAGCGGTATCCAGATTGTGGTCGGCGAGCAACCCGCGAATCACGAACTCGTACAACGGGGTTCGACGCGCGACCAGATCGCGGACCGCGCCGTCGCCGGAGTGCTGGCGTAGCTCGCACGGATCCTGCCCGTCGGGCGCGATCGCGATGTAGGTCTGCCCGGCCAGTTTCTGGTCTCCAGCAAAGGCTTTCAGCGCCGCCGCCTGGCCGGCAGCGTCACCGTCGAAGGTGTAGATGATCTCGCCGCGCCAGAAGTTGTCGTCGAGCAGCAGCCGGCGCAGCAGGGCGAGGTGCTCCTCGCCGAACGCGGTGCCGCAGGACGCGACGGCGGTCTTCACGCCGGCCAGGTGCATGGCCATCACGTCGGTATAACCCTCGACGACGACGGCCTGGTGCCCCTTGGCGATGTCCCGCTTGGCCAGGTCCAGGCCGAACAGCACCTGAGACTTCTTGTACAGGATCGTTTCCGGGGTGTTGATGTACTTGCCGGGCATGGTGTCGTCGTCGAAGAGCTTGCGCGCGCCGAACCCGATGACATCGCCGCCGAGGTTGCGGATCGGCCAGAGCAGCCGCCGATGAAACCGGTCGATCGGGCCGCGCTGGCCCTGCCTGGACAGGCCCGCGCCTTCCAGCTCCTTGAACTCGAAACCCTTGCGCAGCAGGTGTTTCGTGAGTGTGTCCCACCCCGCGGGCGCGTAACCGCAGCCGAACTGCTGGGCGGCCGCGGCGTCGAAATTGCGGTCGGTGAGGAACTTGCGCGCGGTCTCGGCGCCGGGCTCACGCAGCTGCGCCATGTAGAACTCGTGCGCGGCGGCGTTCGCGGCGACCAGCCGCGAGCGGGTGCCCCGATCGCGCTGCACCGAGGTGCCGCCGCCCTCGTAGTTGATCTGGTAGCCGATCCGGTCGGCCATCTGCTCGACCGCTTCGACGAAGCCGACATGGTCGATCTTTTGCAGGAACGCGAAGACGTCGCCGCCCTCACCGCAGCCGAAGCAGTGGAAGAGGCCATGATTCGGCCGCACGTGGAACGACGGCGACTTCTCGTCATGGAACGGGCACAGGCCCTTCATGGAGTCCGCGCCCGCGCGCTTCAGCGCGACGTACTCCCCCACAATGTCTTCGATGCGGACGCGGTCACGTATCGCCGCGATATCGCGATCTGGGAGTCGTCCGGCCACGGCACTGAGCGTACCCGTCGAGGCACGCCTTCCTCACCCTTGGCTCCGGTCCGCGACCAACTCCGAGGGCCCGCTCTCGAAGAAGCTGGCATTGGCGACCGAGCCGGACCGGCGCAGCGCCTTGAGTTCCTGATACTCCGGTGAGTCGAACCAGCTGTGCGCGGCGGCCAGATCGGGGAATTCGATCAGTACCGGGTAGGTCAGGGTCGGATCGCCCTCGACCACCTCGACGCGACCGCCGACGGACAGATAGCGCCCGCCATGTTTTTCCACGACGTCGCGCACGCGCGCGGCGTAGGCGGCCAGCTTGGCCGGATCGGTGACCTCGATGTTGTCGAACAGCGCGTACGCGGCCATGTCGGATCCCTCCGTTGTGCGAAGATCAATCCCGATCGGGACAATCCCGAATATAGTCCCGATCGGGACTATCCCACAAGGGGTGATGTGATGGAGAAGCTGTTCGGCGACCCGCGCTGGGAGAGTTACGGGATGCTGCGCGAGGCCTATCTGGCGGTGACCACGCAGATCGATGCGGAGGTGAGTCCGGGAGGGGACGTCGACGCGTCGATCTCGGACCTGCTGTTCCGGCTCGCGCGCTCGCCTGAGCGGGCGCTGCGGACCGTGGATATCACCAAGGCGTTGGCTACCAGCACCACTCGTACTACCCGGCTGTTGGACACGGCTGAGCAGCGTGGGTTGGTGACACGTGGGGCGCATCCGACAGATCGGCGCGTCATTCTGGTCACACTGACGGACGCCGGGTTGGCCGAGGCGCGTAAGCGCGGTGCGCTCGCGGTCGACTCGGCGCAGCGACACATCTACGACGTGCTGACAACAGCCGAGACGGCCACGATGATTCGAATCATGCGGAAATTGCGCGACGCGAATCAGTGAACGCGGTTATCGACGCCAACCGGCGAGGATCGTGTCGGCGGCACGAACAGCGCTTCAGGCGCCGAGTTCAGCTGCGACGCGCTCGAGCCTGCTCTCGGTGTAGGACGCGATCTGATCCACGATCACGCGCACTCGCGCGGTGTCGTCGGTTGCGGCTTCCCACCACGGCAACAGCATCGGGTCGAGGCTGTGTGGCGCGGCCGCAAGCAGGCCCTGGGCGACGGCATGGATGCGGTCGCGTTGGGCGGCCTGGCGAAGCTTGTGATCAGGGTCGGACATGACGTAGCGCAGTGCCACGGTCTTGAGCACCGCCACCTCGGCGGCGACCACATGCGGAACCTCGAGGTCGGCCCCGTAGCGGGAGAGGTTGTCGCTGCCCGCGGTCGCACGCGTCGCGATGATGGCAGCGGTGGCGAACCGACCGACCAATTCACTGGTAAGCCGTTTGAGCGCAACCGAACTGGCGAGGGTGCCGTCGTAGACGGTGACCGCGGCGACGACGGGTAGCTCGGATAGTCGTTGCGCGGCGGCGACCAGTTCGTCCGCCGACAGGGAGTAATGCTTGTGCCGGCCGAGACTGGCCAGCGCCTCCTGCTCGACCGGATCGGCCAGCGCGCGCAGATCGATGCGGCCCGCGATCACCCCGTCCTCGACGTCGTGCACGGAATACGCGACGTCGTCGGACCAGTCCATGATCTGGCATTCCAAGCTGCGGCGACGCTCCGGCGCACCCTTGCGAATCCAGTCGAGACGATCGGTGTCGATATCGTAAGCACCGAACTTCGTACCGGAACCCGTTCTGCCCCAGGGATATTTGAGCGCCGCATCGAGGGAGGCGCGAGTCAGGTTCAGCCCCGCGCTGACACCGCCGGCGTCGAGCACCTTCGGTTCGAGCCGGGTGAGGATCCGCAGATTCTGCGCGTTGCCCTCGAAACCACCGTGCGCGTCGGCGAATACGTCGAGCGCCTTTTCACCGTTGTGGCCGTAAGGCGGGTGACCGATGTCGTGGGCAAGCCCGGCCAAATCGACCAGATCCGGATCACAGCCGAGACCGTCGGCAATACTGCGGCCGATCTGCGCAACCTCGATCGAATGGGTCAGCCGGGTACGCGGAGTATCACCGTCACGCGGGCCCATGACCTGGGTCTTGTCGGCAAGTCTGCGCAATGCCGCGGAGTGCAGCACCCTGGCCCGATCGCGCGCGAATTCCGTGCGATGACCGGTCTCGAATTCACTGCGCGGCGGGCCCAATCCGGCGGTTTTCGCGCGCTCGCCGACGAGTCGTTCGCAATCGTGCTCGGTATAACCGTCCACTACTGTCCTGCCGTATATCGGAAGTCCGCTGCGAAATGGGTGAGCTGGTACCAGAGCAAAGCGCCTGTCTCCCTGGCGATTCCGTGCGCCTGCGACTCCCGGGTGTAGACCGCGGGGCCGGTCCTGGTCGGCGCGGTCCAGGCGTCGAGGCCCTCGTCGCGGGCCATGGTGCGGGTGCGCAGCGAATGCCACGGGTCGCTGACCAGCACCGCGGAGCCCATGTCCCGGGCCTGCATGGCCGTCGCGACCGCCTCGATGCTGCGCAAGGTGTCCGAGCCGGTCTCGACGGCCAGGATCTTGTCGCTCGGCACCCCGCGCGATTGCAAGTAGTTCTTGCCGGACGCCGCCTCGGTATAGAGGTCGCCCTCCTGCTTGCCGCCGACGGTGATCACCCGCGGCGCCACTCCGAGCCGGAACAGCCGATAGGCCTGGTCGAGTCGCGCCTCGAACACCGACGACGGGGTGCCGGAGTATTGCGCGGCACCGAGCACCACGATGGCGTCGGCGGTCGTGTAATCGTCGATGCGCGCCACCTGCCACACCCGGAAGGCGGTCCCGCCGACCAGCACCAACCCCATCAGCACCGAGCCGATGAAGAGCCGCCGAAGCCAACGCAACACCCCCGCGCCGTGCCCTCGCGACGGGACGGGACCGGGCGCCGCATCGGCTCGAGCGCGCATCGTTGGCGAATCCACTCCCCAAGTCTGCCAGTAGGTGCGCGACGCACGCGTTGTTCGGGGATCTACCCGAGTCAGGTGGGCGCGAATCCCGGCTACCAGCCGCGTTCCCGCCACTCGGACAGCTGCGGACGTTCGGCGCCGAGGGTGGTGTCGTCGCCGTGGCCGGGGTAGACGACGGTGTCGTCGGGGTAGCGGGCGAAGAGCTTGGTGGTGACGTCGCGGTAGAGCGACTCGAAGTCGGCCGGGCTGGTGGTGCGGCCGAGGCCGCCGGGGAACAGGGAGTCGCCGGTGAACAGGTGGACCCGGCCGTCGCGGTCGGTGAGGGCGAGGGTGACCGAGCCGGGGGTGTGGCCGCGCAGGTGGATGACCTCGAGGTCCAGCTCGCCGATGGCGATGTGGTCGCCGTCGGCGAGCAGGCGGTCGGGGCGGACCGGGAGCGGGCCGGCGTCGAGTTCGTGTGCGGCGGTGGGCGCGCCGGTGGCCGCGGTCGTCTGCTTCAGCGCCTGCCAGTGGTCGGGGTGCTGATGCGTGGTGACGATCACCGCGACCTGGCCCGGCGCGACGAAGCCGATGAGTTCCTCGACCCGGTCGGCCTCGTTCGCGGCGTCGATGAGCAGGGCCGCGCCGGTGGCCGCGCACTGCACCAGATAGCAGTTGTTGTCCATGCCACCGACGGACAGCTTGATGATGCTGGCACCCGAGACGTCACGCTGCTGCGGATCGGAACCCGGCGAGACATGACCGGTATACGGGCGATCGATGTTGATCACACCGACGATGCTATCGACCGCCGCCCTCCCCTGCCATTCTGCACGCTTTCCAGGCGAACCGAACGGCCCCGGGCTGTCGTCTTCGGCTCGGCCGGCGGGGTCGCGCGATAGATTCTTGCCATGTCGCTGCCGAATAGTGTTGCCCGCTGGACGTCCTGGGTGGTGCTCGGTGTGTTGTTCGCCGGGGCCGTGCTGGTCGGTGCGCCGACGGGGGTCGCGGAGGCGCCGCTGCGGATGGACACCTACGTGGTCGATTCGGCGAAGGCGCTCAACGGTGGGCAGGTCGATCGGGTGCAGTCGGCGGTGGATCAGCTGTATGCCGATCAGCAAGTGCGGTTGTGGGTGGTTTACGTGCGCGATTTCGGCGGGCTGGGGCCGGAGGTGTGGGCGGAGCGGACGGCGGCGCAGTCCGGGTTCGGTAGCCGGGATCTGTTGCTCGCGGTCGCCACGCAGGATCGTTCGTATTGGTTCTATGGGGAATTGCCCAGTGGGGTAAGCGATTCCGAGTTGAACAGCCTGCTGACGCGGGAGGTGGAGCCGGCGCTGCGGGACGGGCGGTGGGCGGACGCCGGCGTCGAGGCTGCGGACGGGGTGAAGTCGGCGATGCAGGGCGGGGGCGTCAACGTCAAGTTCCTCCTGGTCATCGGTGTGCTGATCGTGCTGGTGGTAGGTGGCTTCGTGCTGTTCGCGCGCAAGCGGCGACGGGACCGGGCGCAGGCCGAACTCGCGGTGGCGCGGGAGGTGGACCCGGATAACACCACCGCGCTGGGTGCGCTGTCGCTGGACGCACTGCATGCGCGTTCGCGGGAGGCGCTGGTCGAGATCGATAATGCGGTCCGGACCAGTGCCGAGGAATTGGAATTGGCGACCGGCGAGTTCGGTGCGACCGCCACGCTCCCGTTCGATACCGCGCTCGGCAACGCGAAAGCCGCTGCGTCCAAAGCCTTCTCGATCCGGCAGCGACTTGATGACGACATCCCGGAGACGCCGGACGAACAGCGCACGCTCCTCGTCGATCTGATCGGCACGGTCGGGCGCGCGGACCGTGAACTGGACGCTCAGGTCGCCGAATTCGACGCCATGCGCAACCTGCTGATCAATGCCGGCGACCGATTGGACGGACTGACAAGGGATCTCGTCGAGTTGAAGGGCCGATTGCCCGCGTCCGAGGCGGAACTGTCCCGGCTCACCGCCGCGCATCCGGCCAGCGTGCTCGCCCCGATTCACGACAACGTGACCATGGCGGGTGAACGAATCACCTTCGCGGAGCAGAACATCGACGCGGGGCGCGAGGCGTTGACCCAGCCGGTGGGCAAGCAGGGCGGCGCGGTCGCCGCGATTCGCTCGGCGGAGGCGGCCGTCGGTCAGGCGCGCACGCTGCTCGACGGAATCGACAACGCGTCTACCAACATTCAGCAGGCCCGCGATGGACTGCCCGCGGTGCTCGACGAGCTGCGTCGCGATATAGCCTCCGCCACCGAGCTTTCCGGATATGGCGGGCAAGAACTCGCTGCCGCGACTGCGACCGCACAGACCATCCTGGACAAGGCCGCTGCCGCCGCGACCGCGGACCCGCTCGACGCCTTCCACGACGCGGTAGCCGCCGACGGCGACCTGGACCGGGCCATCGCCGCCGCCACCGACCGCAAGCTGGCCGCCGAAGACCTCCGGCGCAGGCTCGACCAGGCGCTGACCGACGCCCGCGCACGGGTCAGCGCCGCATCGGATTACATCACCACCCGCCGCGGCGGCATCGACGCCGAGGCCCGCACGCGTCTGTCCGAGGCACAACGCAATCTCGATGCGGCACAACAACAAAGCGCCGCCGACCCCGCCCAGGCACTGACCAGCGCCCAGTCCGCCGCCGACCTCGCCGGACGCGCACTGCAAGCCGCCCAAGCAAGTGTGCGAGCTTGGGAGACCGCACAGCCGGTGTCGGGATCGTCGCAAGCAGGTGCCGTGCTCGGCGGCATTCTCATCGACGGGCTGCTGCGCGGAGCGGCGAGCGGCGGCCGTCGATCCGGGTCGGGCGGCTGGAGCGCCGGCTCTTACGGCGGTTCCAGCGGCTCCCGGCGGATCAGTCGCGGCGGCCGATTCTGACGTGCTTGACCCTGACACCGTGTGAGGTCATAGACCAGGAGTCGTTATGTTCACCATCGGAGACTTCGCCAGACACGGACGGGTGTCGGTGCGCATGCTGCGCCACTACGACGCGATCAGGCTGCTGCGCCCGGATCGGGTCGACGAGCGCAGCGGCTACCGATTCTACTCCGGCGGGCAGTTGGCCCGGCTCAATCGCCTTGTCGCACTGAAGGATCTCGGCTTCACGTTGGAGCAGGTCGGCCAGATTCTGGACGACCAGGTCAGCGGCGCGGAACTGCGCGGCATGCTGACCCTGCGCCGAGCCGAGCTGGAGCAGCGCATCGCGGGCGACCGGGCCCGGCTGGTCCAGGTCGAAACGAGGCTCCGCATCATCGAGAAAGAGGGCGCCATGTCTGTCCATGATGTGATGATCAAGTCCATCCCGGCGGTTCGGGTCGCCGAATTGACCGCTGTCGCTGGCAGTTTCGAGCCGGAATCGATCGGTCCGGTGATCGGGCCGCTGTTCGAGGACGTCTGCAAACGGCTGGAGAATGCCAGGATTCCGATCGCCGGGTACGCCATCGCGTACTACGACGAGCGCGAGGACGGTTCGGTGCTGGCGCACGCCGCAGTGCCGGTCAACCTCGATACCACCGAGGGGCACGACTTCGCGGTTGTGGATCTCCCTGCGGTTCCCCAGGCTGCCACGGTTGTACACCGCGGGAGCATGAACGAGGTGCTGGAGCCCTGGCAGGCCCTCGGCCGCTGGGTCGACGACAACGGTTACCGGTTGAGCGGGCCCAGCCGCGAGGTGACCCTGGTCTACACCGAGGACCCGAGCGGTTGGGTCACCGAACTACAGGAACCGATCGCCCCGAAGTAGGCGAGGCGGCAGATTTCAAGATCAAGGGGAACTGGTGCAGGCGCCTACTCGGGCGGATTCACGCGGTCGATGCA
>NZ_VXLC01000023.1 GCF_008704205.1 Nocardia colli
AGTTCGAGCTGTACTACGACGTGTAAGTCGTTCGTACACCGAGTCGTTCGGCAACGGCCCATCCGCGTCCGCGGGTGGGCCGTTGCCCGTTTCCGGCGTAGCGTTGATGTTTCCTACTTCGATTGATAATCTCGTGACGTGAGCGACGAACCCGAGCATCGGATCGGCGAAGGCCCCGCGACGCGGGTGAGTCTGTCGTTGCCGGAAGGCACCGCCGAGGCGATTCGCCGACGGGTGGGTAAGCGTGAGTTCTCGTCGTTCGTCACGTCGGCGGTCGAGCGGGAATTGCGGGGAATGCTGCTCGACGAGTACATCGCCGATCATGAGCGGCGCAATGGGCCGCTGCCCGAGGCGGAACGGCAGCGGGCCAGGGACATGTTCGATCATGCTCTCGGTGAGTCGGGCCAGTGGCACGAGGCAAGCTGAAATCTGGGCGCGACAATCCGACGTCTGGGCAGCACGGAACGTTGGTACTGGACTGCGATGGATTGTCCCGCCTAATAGACGATTCCGTGGCAGTCGTCGCGATCGTCGCCGAAGCCCGTTCTCGCGGCATGGAAGTCGTGATCAGCGCGCTCACCATCGTCGAGGCAACCCATCGCAAGACCGACAAGGCCAGACTCGCCTGGTTGTTGTCCGCGTTGCGTGTCGAGCAGGTCGACGATGCGGCCGCAAAGGCTGCCTCGGCACTGCTGCTCGACGCCGGATTACACGGCCACAAATACGCGATCGATGCTGTTATCGCGGAAATGGCGCTGCGGCAGCAGGTTCCGGTGGTCATGCTCACCAGTGATCTCGATGACATGCGCAAGTTGTGCGGCGCGTCCGTGCGTTTGATCGCGACATAGTTCGATCACGTAATCCGGCGGAATTCGCGCCGGTATTTCCGCTGCGACGGGCAGGTTACGGGGATTGGATCCGGTGTCCAGGGGGAATCTCGTTGACTGCTGGGTATGTTCCGGTGAGTGGGGTGGATGGGGCGAACGCCGATACCTGACTGGAACAGGTTCTACTGTCCGGCGTCATGAAGATTTCGTTAATTTCATTGATAACTGCGGCTTTGGCGATATTCGCCGTGACGATGACTACCGCTCCACCCCTTGCGACCGCGCAGCCGGAGGCCGAGTTGGCGGCGGCGAGCGGGAAGATCGATTTGCAGGGGGCGGTGAATACCCGGGATATCGGGGGGTATCGGACCTATGACGGGGAGAAGACGAAGTCGGGCAAGGCGATTCGGTCGGATTCGCTGGAGAAGTTGACCGACGCGGATGTGCAGAAGCTGGCGGGGCTGAAGGTGAAGACGGTGATCGATCTGCGCACGCCGGGGGAGGTGCAGTTCGCCGGTGCGGACAAGCCGATCCCGGGAGCGCAGGCGGTGGCGCGGCCGATCGACGACACGGGACTGTTCCAGCAGATGCTGGCGGTGATCCAGACGCGCGATCCGCAGAAGCAGGAGGCGGCGCTCGGCGGCGGTAAGGCCGAGCAGATCATGCTGAACATGTACACGACGTTCATCAGCCGCCCGGAGTCGCGCACCGCGTTCGGGCAGACGCTGAAGGATCTCGCGAACACCGACAAGGCGACGCTGTACCACTGCACCGCGGGCAAGGATCGCACCGGCTGGCTGACCTACGTGCTGCTGCGCGCGGTCGGCGTGCCGGAAGGCACTGCGCGGCAGGACTATCTGCTGTCCAACCAGTACCGCGCCGCCGCGGACGCCGCCCTGCGCCAGCAGGTGCAGCAGGCGGGGCTGATGCAGAACCCGGATCTGCTGATCCCGTTGCAGGAGGTCCGGACCGAATACCTGGACGCCGCGGTGAACAAGATGGAGCAGGATTACGGCGATCTCGGCAAGTTCCTGACCAAGGGACTCGGCCTGGACGCGGGCACCATCTTGAAGCTGCGCAAGAACCTGGTCACCTAGGAACGAAAGATATTCGGGCCCATCCACTTACCCGTGGGTGGGCCCGATGTCGTTGTCAGGACTACTTTTTCGCCCGCAATGTGGCGGCGAGCTGACCGGGCATCGATTCGTGCCGGGTGTAGGAGCGAGTGAAATCGCCGGTCCCGTGCGAGAGCGAACGCAGATCGATGGCGTACCGGCTGAGTTCGAGTTCCGGCACCTCGGCGTGGATTCGGGTACGCCCGACCCCGTGCGGCTCGGTGCCGAGAACGCGCCCGCGCCGACTGGACAGGTCGCTCAGCACCGGTCCGACATAGTCGTCGGAAACCACCACCCACACTTCGGCGATCGGTTCCAACAGCGAAACACCGGCGTTGGCCGCGGCTTCCCGCAACGCGAGCGCCCCGGCAGTCTGGAACGCGGCATCGGAGGAGTCGACCGAATGCGCCTTCCCGTCGAACAGCGTCACCCGCACATCCACGAGCGGATATCCGGCGGCGACCCCGCGCGTCGCCTGCGCGCGCACCCCCTTCTCTACCGACGGAATGAACTGGCGCGGAACAACTCCGCCGACCACCCGGTCCACGAACTCGATCCCCGACCCACCGGGCAACGGCTCGACCTCGATCTCACACACCGCGTACTGCCCGTGCCCGCCGGACTGCTTCACATGCCGGCCGCGACCATTCGCCTTGCCCGCGAACGTCTCTCGCAACGCGACCTGATGCTCGACCACATCCACCTGCACCCCGAACCGGGTCCGCAACCGCTCCAGCGCGACATCACGATGCGCCTCACCGAGACACCACAGCACCAGCTGATGAGTGTGCGCGTTGTGTTCGAGCCGCACGGCCGGATCCTCGGTCGCCAGCCGGGCCAGGCTCTGCGAGAGCTTGTCCTCGTCGGCCTTGCTGTGCGCGGTGATCGCGATGGGCAGCAACGGATCCGGCATCTGCCACGGCTCGATCAGCAGCGGTTTGTCGGTGCCGGAGAGGGTGTCGCCGGTTTCCGCACGACTGAGCTTGGTGACGTAAGCGATGTCGCCGGCGATGGCCTGGCCGAGCGGGCGCTGCCCCTTGCCGAACGGCGAGGAGACCGCGCCGACCCGCTCGTCGACATCGTGACTCTCGTGGCCGCGTTCCTCCAGCCCGTGCCCGCAGACGTGCACCGTGTCGTCGGGGCGCAGCGTGCCGGAGAACACCCGCACCAGCGACACCCGGCCGACGTACGGATCCGACGCGGTGCGAATAACTTCCGCGGCGAGCGCGCCGTCCGGATCGCAGTCGAGATTGCGCCGGGTGTTGCCGCCCGCGGCGGTGACGGCGGAAACCACGTGCTCCGACGGCGTCGGGAAGCCGCCGGTGATCAGGTCGAGCAGCTCGACGGTGCCCAAGCCCTGCTTGGCGCCCTCCGGCGCGGGCGCACCGAACAGGACCGGATGGAAGCTACCCCTGGCCACGGCCCGTTCGAGATCGGTGACGAGGGTGGCGAGGTCGATCTCTTCACCGCCGAGATAGCGGTCCATCAGGGTTTCGTCTTCGGATTCGGCGATGATGCCCTCGATGAGCCGGTTGCGCGCCTCCTCCAGCAGCGGCTGCTGTTCGGCGGTCGGCGCGGTCTCCACCCGCTCCCCGGAGGAGTAGTCGACCACGCAGTTCGGCAGCAGCTCGATCAGCCCGGTGACCGGGCGATGACCGTCCGCGCTTTTCGGGCCGTACACTGGAAGATGCAGCGGCAGAACGTTTTCCGACACTCCGCCGCCGAGCACGGTGCGGCAGGTCTCGGTCATCTCCTCGAAGTCGGCCCGCGCGGTGTCCAGGTGCGAGAGCACGATCGCCCGCGGCATGCCGACCGCCGCGCATTCCTCCCACAGCGCCCGGGTCGCGCCGCTGACGCCTTCCGCGCCCTCGGCCGCCGAGATGACGAACAGCGCCGCGTCCGCCGCGCGCAAGCCGGCCCGCAATTCGCCGACGAAGTCCGCGTACCCGGGAGTGTCCAGCAGATTGATCTTCATCCCCGACCAGGCCAGGGGCACCACGGACAACTGCACAGATCTGTGCTGTCGATGTTCGATCTCGTCGTAGTCCGAGAGTGAGGTTCCGTCCTCGACCCGCCCCGCCCGATTCACCGTCCCCGTGGTCAGCGCCATCGCCTCGACCAGTGTCGTCTTCCCCGACCCGCTGTGCCCGACCAGCACCACATTTCGTATCTGTTCCGGCCGCTCGGCCGCAAACACTCTGCCGTTGCCCCCTACGGTTCCACTCGTCTTGTCCACTGTGCGTCTCGCTTCCTCGCGCCCCGACACCTGCGGTCCTTCGAGCTTCCCACCGGCGGTCGCCGCGCGTGCCCGGATCGGGAGATCCGATATGACGGACTGCCCGGTCCGTACCTGGTCGGACGCGCGGTGTCGTGAGAGGAGCGCGGGGCTCAGCCGATCGCGACCACAGCCTCTACCTCGACCAGGAACTCGGGGCGGAACAATCCGGCCACCTGGATGAGCGAGCTGGCGGGGTTGGGCAGGTCGCCGAGGGCGGGGCGGAGGAACTCGTCGCGGACGTCGCGGAGTTCTTGCAGGTTGCTGGTGTCGGTCACGAACCAGGTGAACTTGACCAGGCCGGTCCAGTCGGTGCCGAGGGCGTGCAGGATGTTCTGCAGGTTGGTCAGCGCCTGCCTGGTCTGTGCGGCCAGGTCGTTCGCGCCGACCAGGTTGCCGTCGGCGTCCACCGCGATCTGGCCGGACACGTGGGCGAGCCCGTTGGAGGTGGTGACCGCCTGGGCGTATCCGAAGCCGGGAGCGACGCCGGGGATGTCGGTGAGCCGTTCGTTGATCTTCGCCATGCGCACAGCGTAGACGGCCCGATCCGGAGGCGGTGTGAGTCTGAATCTTGCAGTCCTGCTATGACTTACGTGCATCCGGAGCGCGCGCGAACTCGGCTTCGCGGCGGCGAACCGGTCGATTCGAGACATGGGGACCCCCGGTTGGGGGCTTGACCGGCGGGTGCTCGCGGGGTGAGAGTGCGGCATGGTTGTCACACAGGACGTGCCGCGCGCGACGCTGCGCAAAGTCACGCTTCGCCTGGTGCCGTTTCTCGGGCTGCTCTATTTCGTCAATTACCTCGACCGGGTCAATATCGGGTTCGCCGGGCCCAGCGGGATGAAGGCCGACCTAGGGCTCACCGAGACGGCGTTCGGGTTCGCCTCGGGGATTTTCTTCCTCGGCTATCTGGTGCTGGAGGTGCCGAGCAATCTGGCGTTGCACAAGTTCGGTGCGCGCCGCTGGATCGCCCGGATCCTGGCCAGCTGGGGCGTGATCGCGACCGGCATGGCGTTCGTGCCCAACGAAACCGTCCTGTACATCCTGCGATTCGCGCTGGGTGTGGCGGAGGCGGGGTTCTTCCCCGGCATCCTGCTGTACCTCACGTACTGGTTCCCGCAGAAGCAGCGGGCGAAGTTCGTCGCGCTGTTCATGGTCGCCGTGCCGATCTCCACCGCGCTCGGTTCGACCATGTCCAGCTTGATCATTCAGTACGGGCACGGTGTATTCGGGCTCAGCGGCTGGCGATTCATGTTCCTCGTCGAGGGTGTGCCGGCGCTGCTGCTCGCCGTGGTGACCTGGTTCTATCTCACCGACAGTCCCGCCCAGGCGAAGTGGCTGACTAGCACCGAACGGCAGTGGCTCAGTACCGAACTCGCCGCCGAGCAGGCGGCCGTGGAGAAGGGCGAGCACTGGACGTTGCGCAAGGCGCTCACCGATACCCGGATCATCGGGCTGGCCCTCGTCTACGGCGGAATCGTCTACGGGCTCTACGCGCTCGGCTTCTTCCTGCCGACGATCATCAACGGCTTCCAGCAGCAGTACGGGACGCACTATTCGGTGGTGCAGCGCGGTCTGATCAACGCGGTGCCGTATGTCATCGGCGCCGTCGTGATGGTGTGGTGGAGCAGGCACGGTGACCGGACCGGTGAACGTCCCTGGCACGTAGCGCTTCCCGCGCTGCTCGGCGGATTGGCCATCCCGGTGGCGCTCTACCTCGGGAATCCGATCGCGGCCATGACCGCCGTAACCGTCTGCGCCGTCGGTGTTCTCGCCGCGCTGCCCACCTTCTGGGCGCTGCCCAGCGCCTTCCTCACCGGTGCCGCCGCCGCGGGCGGCATCGCCCTGATCAACTCGATCGGCAACATCAGTGGTTTCGCCGCGCCGTACATCACTGGTGGGCTGAAGGATTGGACCGGAACGCAGCGTGCAGGACTGTGGGTGGTCGGATTCGCCATGATCGGCTCCGCCATCGGCGCGCTGGTGCTGTGGAAGCGGACCAGCGTTGGTGCGCAGGAGGATTCGGTCTCGCTGAACAAGCGGGAGTAGGCCTGGAGCCGAGGCGCTCGACTGAAGGAACCCGGTCGAGCGAGATCGGTGAAGTGTCGCACACGGAACCACCCGAGGGTAGGTCCGTGTGCGACACCGCGATCAGTTGCCGAAGCGAGCCAGGACGGACGACGCTTCCTGGGACGCCGCGCCGCCTTCGGCGAGATGCGCCATGGCGGGTGCGATTTCGCGGCCGTGGTGGGCCATCGCCTGGCTGTAGAGGCGACCGGCGCGGTAGGACGAGCGGACCAGCGGCCCGGCCATCACACCGGCGAAACCGATCTCTTCGGCCATCTTCGAGTGGTTGACGAACTCCTGCGGCTTGACCCAGCGGTCCACCGGGTGGTGGCGCGGGGAGGGGCGCAGGTACTGGGTGATGGTGAGGATGTCGCAGCCTGCCTCGTGCAGGTCGCGCATCGCCTGGGTGACCTCTTCGGGGGTCTCGCCCATGCCGAGGATCAGGTTGGACTTGGTGACCAGGCCGGCCTCGCGCGCCGCGGTGAGCACCGAGAGGGAGCGCTCGTAGCGGAAGGCGGGGCGGATGCGCTTGAAGATGCGCGGCACCGTTTCCAGGTTGTGTGCCAACACCTCCGGGCGCGCGGAGAACACCTCGGCCAGTTGCTCGGGGACGGCGTTGAAGTCGGGTATGAGCAGCTCGACGCCGGTGCCCGGGTTGAGTTGCTTGATGGCGCGCACGGTTTCGGCGTAGAGCCAGGCGCCGCCGTCTTCCAGATCGTCGCGGGCGACGCCGGTGATGGTCGAGTAGCGCAGGCCCATCGCCTGCACGCTCTCGGCGACTCGGCGCGGCTCGTCCCGATCGAGTGCGGCGGGTTTGCCGGTGTCGATCTGGCAGAAGTCGCAGCGGCGGGTGCACTGCTCGCCGCCGATCAGGAAGGTGGCCTCCCGGTCTTCCCAGCATTCGAAGATGTTGGGACAGCCCGCTTCCTCGCACACCGTGTGCAGGCCCTCGCGTTTGACCAGGCCCTTGAGCTCGGAATACTCCGGGCCCATCTTGGCCTTGGTACGAATCCATTGAGGTTTGCGCTCGATCGGGGTCTCCGCGTTGCGCGCCTCGATGCGTAGCAGTTTGCGTCCTGCCGGTGCTGAAGCTGAGGTCACTTGATCGACATTACGCCTACCGGATCAGGCGCTCGCGTCCCCTCCTGCCGGTGTGACGCGCGCAATATCGTGCGCGGTTACCGGCAGTTCGCCATTGAGCGCCCTGGCGATGGCATCGGCGACGAGCGGCTTGACCTCATCGACCGTCACCTCGCGGCCCAACTCGCGCGACAGCGTGGTGACGCCGGCGTCGCGGATGCCGCACGGGATGATCGCCTGGAAGCCGTCCATGGCCGAATTGCAGTTGAGCGAGATGCCGTGCAGGGCAACGCCGCGCTGCACCCGCACGCCGATCGCGGCGATCTTGCGTTCGGCGAACACGTCGGTCGCGGGCAGCCAGACCCCGGAGCGGCCCTCGATCCGGCCGCAGGTCAGGCCGAGGTCGGTGCAGACGGTGATCAGGGCTTCCTCGAGCCGGCGCACGTAGTGCACGACGTCGACCGGCTCGGCGAGCCGCACGATCGGGTACCCGACCAGCTGGCCGGGGCCGTGCCAGGTGATCTTGCCGCCGCGGTCCACCTCGACCACCGGGCTGCCGTCGATGGGCAGATCCTCGGTCTCGGTCCGGCGGCCCGCGGTGTAGACCGAGGGGTGTTCGAGCAACAGCAGGCGATCGGATCCGATGCCCTCGGCCCGCTCCGCGGCGATGGTCCGCTGCAGTTCCCAGGCGCTGTGGTAGTCGATGAGTCCGAGATCCTCGACCACGATCGGGGTCGTATCGAATCGGGCGGACCACGTGGTGCGCGTGTCGTTCACGAGCTCGACGGTACGCCGGACGGCCACATCTATTCCAGCCGTGCTCTGTGGAGCGTGCCACAGGTTAACGGGCGGACTACGCCCACGATTCGATACCCAGCGACCCATGATGGCGGCAAATCGCGCGGTAAGTGCCGACAGCCGCACCACTTCTGATTTCCCGCACCGAAAATCGCATGCAAATTTCGGTGCGGGAAATCAGAAGTGGTGCGGCGGGGGTGGTGCGGTCGGTGTTTAGTGGGCGTGGACCGGGAGGGTGAGCTGCATGAGGGTCAGGTCCATCCAGCGGCCGAACTTGTGGCCTACCTCGGGGAACTCGCCGATGACGCGGAAGCCGAAGCGTTCGTGCAGCAGGATCGAGCCGGTGTTGCCGGATTCGATGCCGGCGATGACGGCGTGCACGTGACCGGACTGGCGTGCGCGGTCGAGCAGCTCGGTGAGCAGGGCGGTCGCGATGCCGCGGCGTTGGAACCGGTCGTCGACGTACACCGAATTCTCCACGGTGAAGCGGTAACCCGCCTTCGGCCGCCACGGGCCGTAGCTGGCGTAACCCGCGACCTCGCCGTCGACCTCGGCGACCACGATCGGCAGGCCCGCCGAGGTGCGCGCCTCGAACCAGGCGACCCGCTCGTCGAGTTCGACCTGCTCCAGATCCCAGATCGCGGTCGAGGTGGCGATGTTGGCGTTGTGGATCACCAGGATCGCGGGCAGGTCGTCGCGGTGCGCGTCCCGGATGAGGGTGGCGGGGCGGGTGTCGAGCTGGTCGGTCATCGATCGTCTCCGGGTCGGCCCGCCGTCGCGGCCAGTGCGGCGCCGATGGTCGGGTGCTGGAACTCGTAGCCCGCCTCCTCGAGGGCCGTGGGTATTGCTCTGGGTCCGCGCAGGATCGCCTCCTGCGCGAACTCGCCGAGGAGGGCCCGCAGCGCGAACGCGGGGACCACCAGCGGGGTCGGCCGGTGCACGGCGCGGCCGAGGGCCCGGCTGAATTCGGCGTTGGTGACCGGTGCCGGGCCGACGACGTTGAGCGGCCCGGTAAGTGTGTCGGTGCCGAGGGCGAAGACGATCGCGCCGATCTCGTCGGCCATCGAGATCCACGGCGTGTATTGTCGCCCGCTGCCGAGTCGTCCGCCGAGGCCGAGCGAGTACAGCGGGTGCAGCATGTTGAGCAGGCCACCCTGGCCGGACAGGACGACGGCGCTGCGCAACAGCACCGTGCGCACGCCCGCGTCGGCGGCCGGGCGGGTCGCGGCTTCCCAGTCGCGGCAGAGCGTGGCGAGGAAACCTGAACCGGCGGGGGAGGTTTCGTCGACCACCCGGTCGCCGGTGTCGCCGCCGTAGAAGTGCACGCCGCTCGCGTTCAGCAGCGTCGGCACGCTTGCCTTGACGACCGCCGCGGCCAGCACGTCGGTCGGGGTGATCCGGCTGTCGCGCAATTCCTGTTTGAAACTGCCGTTCCAGCGGCGGCGCCCGATGCTCGCACCGCACAGGTTGACCACGGCATCCGCGCCGCGCAACGCCCGCTCGTCCAGTTCGGCCCGGACCGGATCCCAGGTGAACTCGTCCGGTCCGGCCGCCCGCCGGCGAACCAGGCGGGCGACCTCGTGCCCGTCGCGGCGCAGAGCCGCGACGAGCGCTGTCCCGATCAGCCCGGACGAGCCGGCGATCACGACCTTCATGTGCACACGACGGTTAGAGCCCGAGGTCGGCCTCGAACGCCGCCTCCTCGAGCCGGTGCCGGATCGTGGTGAGGAAGCGACCCGCGTCCGCGCCGTCGATCAGGCGGTGGTCGTAGGTCAGCGGCAGGTAGCACATCGAACGGACGCCGATGGACTCGCTGCCGGTGTCGTCCTTGACCACCACCGGGCGCTTGACGATCGCACCCGTGCCGAGCATGCCCGCCTGCGGCGGAAGCAGGATCGGGGTGTCGAACAGGGCGCCCTGGCTGCCGATGTTGGTGATGGTGAACGTGCCACCGGCCAGCTCGTCGGGCTTGAGGCCACCGTTGCGCGCGCGGTTGGCGATGTCGGCGATGGCGCGAGCCAGGCCGGCCAGCGACAGGTCGCTCGCGTTGTGGATCACCGGGGAGAGCAGGCCCTGCTCGGTGTCGACGGCGATGCCGAGGTGCACTGCCGCGTGGTAGGTGACTTCCTTGGTCGAATCGTCGTAGCTGGCGTTGACGTTCGGGTGCACGCCGAGCGCCTCGACGACGGCCTTGGCGAAGAACGGCAGGAACGTCAGGTTGACGCCCTCGCGCTCCTTGAACGCCGCCTTGGCCTGGGCACGCAGCGCCGCGATCTTGCTCACGTCGGCCTCGTGCACCTGGGTCAGCTGAGCGGTGGTACGCAGCGATTCCAGGGTCTTGGTCGCGGTGATCTGGCGGATGCGGTTCGCCTTCTGCACGGTGCCGCGCAGATGGGCCAGCTTCGCGCTGGCGGCCGCGGGGGCGGCCGGTGCCTTCGCTGCGGGAGCCGCGGCCGGTGCGGCGGCGGCCGGCGCCGGCGCCTTCTTGGCCTCCGCGGCGGCGAGCACGTCCTGCTTGCGGATGCGTCCGCCGACACCGGAACCGGTGAGCGCGGACAGATCGACGCCGTTCTCGTCGGCCAGCTTACGAACCAGCGGGGTGACGTACGGCGTCGCGCCGTTGCCGCCGCTGGAGTCCGACTCGGCCGGGGCCTTGGCCGCGGCGGGCGCCGGAGCCTTGGGGGCCGGGGCAGCGGGCTTGGGTTCCGGTGCGGGAGCCGGCTTCGGCGCGGGCGCCGCTTCCTGCTTGGGCTCGGGCTTGGGTTCCGGCTTCGGCGCGGGGGCCGGCGCCGCCTTGGCGGGGGAACCGCTGCCGATCACGCCGAGCTGTCCACCCACAGCGACGACATCGTCTTCCTGCGCGGTGATCTCGAGCAGCTTGCCCGCGACCGGCGAGGGGATTTCGGTGTCGACCTTGTCGGTGGAGACCTCGAGCAACGGCTCGTCCACGGCTACGTCGTCGCCGACGGCCTTGAGCCACCGGGTCACGGTGCCCTCGGTGACCGACTCGCCCAGCTCGGGCATCTTGACCGGGGTGCCGTCACCGGACGACGCGGGCGCGGCCTCGGCGGCGGGCGCCGGGGCTTCCGCAGCGGCAGGCTCGGGTTCGGCGGCGGGGGCTTCCTCGGCGGGAGCCTCCTGTGCGGGCGCGGCAGCGGCTTCGGGGGCGGGAGCCGAACTCGGCTCCGGCGCCTCGCCGGCATCGCTGATCACGCCGAGCTCACCACCGACCTCGACCACATCATCTTCTTGGGCGACGATCTTCGACAACACGCCCGCCTGCGGGGACGGGATCTCCGTGTCGACCTTGTCGGTGGAGACCTCGAGCAGCGGCTCGTCGACCTCGACCGTGTCTCCTTCCTGCTTCAGCCACCGGGTGACCGTTCCCTCGGTGACGCTCTCACCAAGAGCTGGCATCTGGACGGAGAAGGCCATGTCCTCTGACTCCTCTGACTGCTCGACGGGTTTCTACAACAGTTGATCTCTCTGCGGACCCCCGTCGCGGGTTGCGGCGCGAGTCCGAAAGCCACCGATCATTGTGCGTGGCACCGGAGATCTGTGTGGTTCTTGTACCGCGATCCATCCTTGCACTCGTCCGCTCGGCGCGTAGCACAAGGGCGGCGAACTCCACAGAGCTGGCAAGATAGAGGTACCGATGCGTTCGAGGTATCGGGGTGCGAAAGGAGGTGCGCGTCGTTGGGTTTGCTGGATCGTTTCCGGGGCGGCGCGACCCGGGGTGGCAGCGCGTTACGTGCGGGTTCCGGGGGTAGCGAGGATGCCCGTTATCTGGCCGAGTGGGTGCGTGCCCACGTCGGCGTCGAAGGCTATTTGGAGCCGAAAACGACCGTGACGGATGTCACCGTCGTATTGATCGCAGCCGACGGTGAATGGACCCGGCGGATCGTCGGGGAGCGCGGCGCGCAGCGGCTTGCCAAGGATTTGCGGATTCCGGTTTACGAGGTCGCGAAGATCGGATATCCGCAGCGGATGCGCGACTACGATGCGCGCAAACGGATCGAGCGGCAGCGCGCGTTCGAGGAAGATCTGCGCGACCTATAGCCGCTGGCTACCGTCGGGCGACCCGATTTCGTGTCGGAGATGTCCAGATTTTTCGGGCCGGAAATCGTCCCTGAATCGGGTGCGGAATCCAGGGCCGCAGCTTCCGGGTAGCGAGGGTGTGCCGCCCGAATCACTCCGGGCGGCGCATCCGCGTCACTCGCCGGCGATGTCCTCGATGACCGCGATCAGCGTGCGGACCGGGACGCCGGTGCCGCCCTTGCCGATGTAGCCGAACGGGCCGCCGGTGTTGTAGGCCGGGCCCGCGACGTCCAAGTGCGCCCACTGCACGCCCTCCGGGACGAACTCCTTGAGGAACAGCCCGGCCGAGAGCATGCCGCCCCAGCGGTGCGGTGCGACGTTGGCCAGGTCGGCGATCTTCGAGTTCAGGTCCGCGCGCAGCTCGGCAGGCAGCGGCATAGCCCAGCCGTTCTCGCCGTTCGCCCGGGAGATCTCGGCGACCCGGTCGCGGAACTCCTCGGTGCCCATGATGCCGGGGGTGCGGGTGCCCAGCGCCACCATCTGCGCGCCGGTCAGGGTGGCCACGTCGATCAGGTAGTCGGGCTCGTCCTCGCTCGCCCGCACGATCGCGTCGGCCAGGATGAGCCTGCCCTCGGCGTCGGTGTTGATCACCTCGACGGTGGTGCCGCCGTACTGGGTGAGCACGTCGCCCGGGCGCTGCGCGGTGGACGAGGGCATGTTCTCCGCCATCGGCACGGTCGCGGTGACCGTGACCGGCAGGCTCAGCCGCGCGGCGAGCAGCGCGGTGGCCACGACCGCGGCGGCGCCGGCCATGTCCGAGGTCATGTTCTCCATGTTCTGCGCCGGCTTGATCGAGATGCCGCCGGTGTCGAAGGTGATGCCCTTGCCGACCAGCGCGACCTTCTTCGGGCCGCCCGCGTAGGTGATCCGGACCAGCCGCGGCGGGCGCGAGGAACCCTTGCCGACGCCGAGCACGCCGCCGTAACCGCCTGCGTCCAGGGCGGTTTCGTCGAGCACCTCGACCTCCAGGCCGGCCGCCTCCGCCAATTCCTGCGCGCGGGCGGCGAATTCGGCGGGGTAGAGGTGGCTGGGCGGGGTGTTGACGAAATCCCTTGCGGTGGCGATGGCTTCGGCGATCAGTTCGGCGCGGAACAGTTCTTCCTCGCCGAATTCCGCTTCGGGGACCAGGAATTCGACCCTGGCCACCGGGCGCTCGTCCGGCTTCGGTGCGGACTTGTCCGACTTGAACGGGGTGAACGTGTAGGCGCCGAGGTAGAAACCCTCTGCGGCAGCGCCGATGTCGAGGCCGGACAGCGTGGTCGCCACCAGTTCGGTGCCGGACAACGTGCGCGCGGCGACACCGGCCGAACGGCGGATCTGCTCGGCATCGATCTTGTCCGCGGCGCCGAGGCCGACGGCGAGCACGCTCGTCACCCCGTCCAGCCCGGCCGGGGCGGGCACCCGGGTCAGCTCTTCGGCCTTGCCCTTCGCGCCGACCGCGCCGAGCTGATCCAGCAGTTCCGCGCGGAGGTCGGCGGGGAGCACGTCGCCGAACAGGTCCTCGGGCACGATGGCCGGGCCGTTCTCGGACGAGGTGAGGCCGACGACGAGGACATCGGTATCCGCGGCGATGGTCTGCGTACGGGCGAGCTCCGGTCCGAGGGAGCGATCTGCAACAGCGGTCATGGGCTCAGGCTACTGGGCAGTCGGATTGCTATTCCGTCGAGGAGTAAGGCGAGCCCGGTGTCGAGGATTCGGTCCAAGTCCAGGTCGGGGCCCGGCTCGCCGGTCGAGAACAGGCGGTGCATGACCGGGCGGACGTCCGGGTCGAGCAGCTCGGGGAGGTCGGCGGGCCGCTCCGGGTGCTTGCCGCGCTGCCGGTCGGCGCGTTCGGAACCGGTCAGCAGCGCGAGGCCTTGAACCAAGCCGGAGAAGGACAGGTAGATGGCGAGCATCTGTTCGCGGGTCAGGTCCTGGTGGTCGAGGGCGGCGAAGGAACGTTCGAGGATGTCGAGCAGTGCGGGACCGATCGGCGGGCGGGTGCGGGCGAGGATCGGCAGCATCCACGGGTGGCGCTGGTACAGCTGCCACTCTTCCTGCGCTTCGTAGCTGAGCTTGGCCCGCCAGTCGGTGAGATCGGTTGCAGGCGGGCCGATTTCGGCGAGTACCAGTTCGGCCATGCCGTCGAGCAGGGCCTCGCGATCGGGGAAGTAGCGGTATAGGCCGGCGGTGGCCGCGCCGAGTTCGCTGGCCAGGCGGCGCATGGAGAGGGCGTCGATGCCGTCGCGATCGGCCAGGTCGACGGCGGTGCGCAGGATGGCGATCGTGGTCAGTTTGGCCGGTCGCGCGGTGCGGGGTGCAGGGGTCACGTCGTCGCGGCGGGCGCGGTAGGCGCGGGCCTGGCAGGCGCGCGAGCAGTACCGGCGTTTGCGGCCGCGTGCCGGTTGCGCGAGGGCGTTCCCACAGATCCCACAGGCCATTCCGGCCTCCATTTCGACACACGAACAGTTGTGACGAAATACTAGCTGTATCGATTTGACCTGCCTACCTTGGCGAGAGCACACAGCGTTCACGACGAAAGGGTCAGCGGATGGAGATCACGGTTCGACAGGCGAGCAAGCAGGATCGCGATGCGGTGATCAAGGCCTTCTCGATCGCCAGCCCCGATGAGGTGGTGACGGCTTGGATCCTCGACGGACACCCGATCGAGCAGTTCACCGAGCAGTACGTCCCCGCGCTCATCGACCGCGCGCTGAGCGACGACGAGATCTGGATCGCCGGCACCGAATCGGAAATCTGGGCGATATCGATCTGGCAGCACGTGACGTCCGCGGACCGCGTCGAGCGCGAGGCGGCCGAAGCCCGCGCACTGGCCGAATCCGTCCCCGGCGTCCGCGCCCTCCAGCGAGCCGCCACAGTGAGCGACCTACTCGGCCGCACCCACCCCCGCGAATTCCCCCACCGGTATCTGCAGGTGATCGTCACGGTCCCCGAACATCGAGGCAAAGGCGCAGGCGCCGCCATCCTCGCGGCTCAAACCAAAGCCGCCTCCTCGGCAGCAGTCCCCGCCTACCTCGAATCCAGCACCGACCGCTCCGCCCGCCTCTACACCCGCATGGGCTTCGCCCAAACCGCCACCACCCACGACCTCCCCGACGGAGGACCAACCCTGCGCCCCATGTGGTTCCGCGGATAGCAACCGTCGAACGGGACACGGCGGAGACAAAGCGCGAGTGCCACCTCCACCACGTCCCGTTCACCGGATAGTGAGTCGTCGATCGGGACATGGTGGCGGCAAAGTGCGAGTGGTGGTGCTGTGATGTCCCGTTCGGCGAGGTGCGGTTCGCTGAGTGGGACGTGGTGGCGAATGCGAGTGTCGCCGCCGTGAGATCCCGTTCGCCGGATCGTGAATTGCCTAGCGGAACATGACAGCGGTGAGGTGCGAGTGTCGCCGCCGTGAGATCCCGTTCGCCGGGTAGTGAGTCGTGGATCGGGACATGGTGGCGGCGAAGTGCGAGTGTCGTCGCCCTGATGTCCCGTTCGCCGGACCGTGAATTGCCGAGTGGGACATAGCCGTAGTGAAATGCCAGTGACAGCGCCGTCAGGTCCCGTTCGATGGGGAAGATCGTCTGAGCCTAGCCAGCGGCTGCCAGGAAGCGGGCCTGGAGTTCAAGCGCAGCGGACAGGCCCACCGGATAGCCGCGTGATCGTTGGCCGCCGAACGGGACATGACAGCGGCAAAGTGCGAGTGCTGCCGCCGTGATGTCCCGGCCGCCGAATCGCGAGCCGTCGAGTGGGACACGACTGCACCGAATGGGACACGGTGGCGGCGAGGAGCGTGTGGCGACGTCGTGACGCCCGTTCGCCGGATCCGGATAGTGAGTCGCTTATCGGGGCATGGCTGCGGCAAAGTGCGAGTGATGGCGCCGTGATGTCCCGTTTCGGCGAAGTGCGGTTCGCTGAGTGGACATGGCTGCGGCGGAGTGCGAGTGGAACCGCCGTGATGTCCCTATCGCCAGGTTGAGGCTGTCGATAGGGACGTGGTCGAGGCAAAGTGCGAGTAGAGGCGCTGTGATGTCCCGTTCGGCGACGTGCGATTCGCTGAGTGGGACATGGTGGCGGTGAAGTGGGAGTGGAGGTGTCGTCGGGGCCCATTCGGTCGGCTCGGCAGTGTCTGGCTGGGCCGGATGTGATGGGTTGGTGGGTGGTTTTTGATGGTGGTTGGTGATGGGGTCCGATGACGTGGGGGAGGGGTGTCGTCTGGGGGATCAGACGGTGGGGGTGAGGGAGCGGGTCCGGAGTGGGGGTGTGGCGGATAAGCTCGCCGGGTGACCGACTCGAACCTGCTGCAAGGCCCTATCCATGGTGTACACGTCGAGCTGGGGGCGACTTTCGCACCGTTCGGCGGGTGGGAAATGCCCGTCTCTTACGAGGGGACGGTGGCCGAACATCAGTCGGTCCGCACCACGGTCGGGCTGTTCGATGTGAGCCATCTGGGTAAGGCGACGGTGCGCGGTGCGGGCGCGGCGGCATTCGTGAACTCGGCGCTCACCAATGACCTCGGCCGGATCCGCCCGGGCAAGGCGCAGTACACGCTGTGCTGCGCGCCCGACGGTGGCGTGATCGACGACCTGATCGCCTACTACGTGAGCGACGACGAGATCTTCCTGGTCCCCAATGCCGCCAACACCGCGTCGGTGGTCGCCGAGTTGCAGAAGGTGGCGCCCGAGGGCATCACGGTGACCGACGAGCATCGCGAGTACGGCGTCTTCGCCGTGCAGGGCCCGCGCTCGACCGAGGTGCTCGCCGCGCTCGGCCTGCCGACCGAGATGGAATACATGGCCTACGCCGACGCCGAATGGGACGGCCGTCCGGTGCGCGTCTGCCGCACCGGCTACACCGGCGAGCACGGCTACGAGCTGCTGCCCCGCTGGGCCGACGCCGAGCCGCTGTTCCGCGCCCTCGTCGCGCAGGTGAAGGCCGCCGACGGTCAGGCCGCCGGGCTCGGCGCCCGCGACACGCTGCGCACCGAGATGGGCTACCCGCTGCACGGCCACGAACTGTCCCTGGAGATCTCCCCGGTGCAGGCCCGCACCGGCTGGGCGGTCGGCTGGAAGAAGCCCGAGTTCTGGGGCAAAGCCGCACTGGAGCAGGAGAAGTCGGCCGGCCCACGCCGCACCCTGCTCGGCCTCAAAGCCCTCGACCGCGGCGTGCTGCGCCAAGGCCAGAGCGTCCTGCGCGACGGCGAACCGGTCGGCGAAACCACCTCTGGCACCTTCTCGCCCAGCCTCAAGATCGGCATCGCGCTCGCCCTGCTCGACACCGAAGCGGGCATCGAACCCGGCACCGAGGTCGAGGTGGACGTCCGCGGCCGCCGCCTCCGCTGCGAGGTCATCCGCCCGCCGTTCGTGGAGACGAACACGAAGTAAGCATCAGCGCGAGCAGTTGGCGGCGGAATGCAGCGACACGGCGTGTCGTACGGCAAGTCGCGGCGTGGCGCGGTCCCCAGTGCGCAAGGTGCGTACTGCACGGTGTGATTTCCTGGGGCGAATTGGGACACGGGGTGCAGATTGGTGCGCGAGTGGCTGGGGTGGCGGGAAGTTCTGCGGTCCGAGGGGCAATCGGCCGCAAAGCTTGAAAGCGGCTTGGTTAGGATCAGGGCCATGACCGTTGCTGCACAGTTTGCCCGTGTCCCGCATCCCGCGCCCGCCCCGGCGCAGCGGGTACAAGAGGTACTGGCGGCGCCCGGGTTCGGGCGGTTCTTCACCGATCACATGGTCTCGATCGACTACACCGACGGCGAGTGGACCAACGCGCGCGTCGAGCCGTACGGACCGCTGGCGCTCGACCCCGCGACCATGGTCTTCCACTACGGCCAGGCCATCTTCGAGGGACTCAAGGCGTACCGGCACAGCGACGGCAGCGTCGCCTGCTTCCGCATCGACGCGAACGCCGCGCGGTTCCGCAGGTCCGCGCGCCGGATGGCGATGGCCGAGCTGCCCGAGGAACTGTTCATCGAATCCGTGCGTCAGCTGCTCGAGGTGGATCGCGACTGGGTGCCCGCCGCGGGCGGCGAGGACTCGCTGTACCTGCGCCCCTTCATGTTCGCCACCGAGGCCGGGCTCGGCGTGAAGCCCGCTTCCGGCTACAAGTACCTGCTCATGGCGTCCCCGGCCGGCGCTTACTTCCCGCGTGGCGTGAAGCCGGTGCGGGTGTGGCTGTCGACCGAGTACGTGCGCGCCGCGCCCGGCGGCACCGGCGAGGCGAAGGTCGCGGGCAACTACGCCGCGTCGCTGCTCGCCCAGGCCGAGGCGACCGAAAAGGGCTGCGACCAGGTGGTCTGGCTGGACGCGTGCGAGCGCCGCTACGTCGAGGAGATGGGCACCAACAACCTGTTCTTCGTCTTCGGCTCCGGCTCGGACGCGCGGTTGGTCACCCCGGAACTGTCCGGGTCGCTGCTCCCCGGCATCACCCGCGACTCGCTGCTCACCCTCGCCGCCGACTCCGGATTCAAGGTCGAAGAGCGCAAGGTGTCGGTCGAGGAATGGCGCAAGGGTGCCGAATCCGGTGAGATCACCGAGGTTTTCGCGTGCGGTACCGCCGCGGTGATCACCCCCGTCGGCTGGGTCCGCTCCGACGACGGAGAGTTCACCATCGGTGGCGGCGAGCCCGGCGAGGTCACCATGGCGTTGCGTGACACGCTCACCGGGATTCAGCGCGGTACGTTCGCCGACATCCACGGGTGGATGCGCGGAATGTAGTTCGTGAGTGGTGCACCGTGGCGGGGCTCGCGATTTGCCGCCACGGTGTGTCATTCGGCTCGGCCGCTCGTGCTGAGGTTTCGCCTCGACGTGTTGCGGCCCATCCGTCTCGACGCGTTGCGCGCTCGCCTCAGGTGAGTGCCCGAGCCGTTAACTCGGCGTGTGACGATGGCCGACCCGTCGTCCGTGCTCGAGCGGGTCGGCACCGTGTCGGCGATGCCTACGTGCGCGCCAACTCAGCTGGGCATGAACATGTGCCACTCGTCGAGGGTCTTGGGGCGCAGCACATAGTTCTTGTCCCGGACAGTGGACAGCGGGGCGTAGGGCTCCTGCGAATACCAGTGCCCGGGGTAGACGACCGGGTCGCCGGATAATTCGGCCAAATAGCGCAGGCTGCGGAACATTTCGTCGGAATCGCCGCCCGGGAAGTCGGTGCGGCCGCAGCCGTCGACGAACAGGGTGTCGCCCGCGATGAGCCGGTCGTCGAACAGGAAGCATTGGCTGCCCGGCGTGTGCCCGGGCGTGTGCAGCAGCTCGATGTCGAAGGCACCGACGCTCACCTTGTCGCCGTGCTCGTGGCCGGTGAGTTCGCTCGGCGCGATGCCGGTGACGTTGGCCACCCAGGAAAGCTCCTGCGCGTTGATATGCACTGGGACACTTGTCTTTTCGAGCAGTTCACGCACCCCGCCCAGGGTGAACCCGAGCATCGTCCCACCCACATGGTCCGGATGGTGATGGGTGGCCAGCACCCCCGTCAGCCGTAGCCCGTCCCCCTCGGCGATATCGACCAGATCACCGGCCGCATACGCCGGATCGACCACCAGGCACTCGCCCGTCTCCTGATCCCCGATCAGATACGCGAAATTCCGCATCTGCGTCGCAATCGGATCGCCGACGGCGTAGTCCCTCCCCGACAACAGCTGGCGAAAATACAGGCGCTCAGAAGACATACCGCACACCTTATTGCCCGACCCAGACGATCCGCGCGCCGCAGCCGCAAATAGTTTGCTGCGCCCAACTCCCCGCCCCCCGAAATCCTGGACATCCGCCCACCAATCCCCGAACCAAGATCAACGGACCACAGTGTCCGACCTCACCCGCCCGATGCCGCCACCATGTCCCGTTGATCATGAAATCCCGTCGGCACGGCAGAGATTCGAGCGCCGATCTGCTCGAGTACCCAACAATGCCTACTGCCCAGCGAGCCGGCCCATGATCAACGGGACACAGCTGCGGCGAAGTGCGACAAGGTGCGCCGTCATGTCCCGTTGGCGGGGTCGGATCATGATCAACGGGACTTGGCAGCGGCGAAGTGCGAGTAGATCCGCCGTGATGTCCCGTTGGTCGGGTTGGACGATGATCCGCGGGACATGATGGTGGTGACGTGCGAGCAGGTGCGCCGTCATGTCCCGGTGGTCGGGCCAGGTCATGATCGATGGGACTTGGTTGCGGCGATGCGTGGGTGGCGGCTCCGTCATGACCCGTTGCAAATGAGGCAGCGCGGTGAGCAGGGATTACTGCGCTGATCCTCATGCCGCAGGCAAGCGAACGCCGTCAAACTTGACCCTGGGTAGTGCTCGGACTTTCAAGCCCGGGCGATGGCCCAGCTCCCGGGCAGTTGCCGAGCTGAACCGTGCTCAACGGGACATGGTTGCGGCGAAGTGCGAGAAGGTGCGCTGACATGTCCCGTTCGTCGAGCCGGGTCATGATCGATGGGACTTGGTTGCGGAATGTGTGGGTGGCGGCCTTGTCGTGTCCCGTTGGGCATGAGCCTGGCGTCAGAGGGTGAGGGAGACGGTGGCGGCGGTTAGGGAGACGGTTAGTTCGATGGTTGCGCCGAGGGCGTCGCCGGAGAGGCCGGCGAAGCGGCGGACGGTGTGGCGGACGAGGATGGTTGAGGCGGCCAGGGCGAGGAGGGTGGCAAGGGGGCCTTGCCAGTGGTTGGGGGTGGTTAGGGCGGCGGCGGCGAGGGCGGCGATGGACCAGGCGGCGGCGGTGAGTGGGGGTTGGGTGCCGGCTACGAGGGCGCCGAAGTTGGCGTCGGGGGCGGCGTCGATTCCTTTGCGGCAGGCGAGGACTACTGCGACGCGGCCGACGGTGACGGCGAGGGCTACGGCGAACCAGCGGTCCGCCTCGGCGAGGGCGGCGAACGAAAACGCTTGGATGCCAATGGAGAACACGAGGGCGGCTACCCCGAACGGGCCCGCGCCGCCGCTCTTCATGATCTGCCTGGCCCGCTCGGGCGGACCGTAACTGCCGAGCCCGTCCATAGTGTCGGCGAGCCCATCCAGATGCATGCCCCGTGTGATCAACGCCAACGCCGCGACCACCAGCAGTCCGGCAAGCACGGAACTAGCCCCTGCCCACACAAACACCCACAGCAGCCCGGCCGCCCCCGCCCCGAGCAGCCCACCGACCAACGGCGCCAACGCAATTGCCCGCCCCGCCGCAACCCGGTCAACATTGTCCGGCCCACGCACCGGCAAAACCGTGAGCCAGGAAACCGCGAGCCGCAACCCGTTCATCCGGGCAGTCCCAAGCTGACACGAGGCGGCGAGGCACCGTCGATGTCCGCGCAAACACGCTGTACCGCAAGCGAATCGACGCGGTTGCCGACAGATTCGCGGGCATCACGGGCGGAGGTTTCAGCCGGCGACGGCCGGTTACTCCGACGCACCGTCGGCATAGGCACGCCGACCGGCTCGAGTGAGTTGTCGCGTTCATCGGACGCCGACCATCTCAGTCGGGAGTTGATCGCCCGATCGATGGCAAGGGTCGAGCGCGCCGCCGCCGGCTCGGTGAGCCAGGTGAGCGTGCTGCCGAGGCAGTCATGAGACGAGTGACGGTCACCGTATGGGCCGCAATAACGTTGTTCCGCAAGGAGATTGCCGTGGCTGCCGATGGGTTCGTGGGCATCTCCAATGGAGGTCTCGACCAGCGATGGCCGGTTGCTCGCTGCGGACGGCTCGCGCGTGCCCAGCGACAAGGATCTGCGCCCCGCGCCGATGGAGCCGTCGAGCAGCGTCGGCAGGTCGCTCGCCGACGTGGACGGGATCTCATCGACGGATGCGTCGCGTGCATTCGAAGATGGCAATCCCGTACTCGGGAGACATTGTGCGGCAAGGGAATAGCCGCGGCCGTCGATGGGCTCGCCACGCCCGGTCGTGCTGGCTTCGAGCCCCGACGGCCGCTCGCTCATTTCCGCAAATCCGGCGCGGCCGGGGGAGTCTCTGCGGGCGTAGCGATTTCGGAGTCGGTGTCGGCGGTGCTCACGCCTGCTTCCGCGAACGTGGACATCTCCGTCAGGGCGGCGACGGCGGCGCGGACGAGGGGGAGGGCGGTGAGGGCGCCGGATCCTTCGCCGAGGCGCATGTTCAGGTCGAGGAGCGGGTCGAGGCGGAGGCGTTGCAGCGCCAGGTTGTGGGCGGGTTCGGTGGAGCGGTGGCCGGCCAGCCACCAGGCCGACGAGCCTGCGGACAGATCCTCGGCGACCAGCGCGGCGGCCGTGACGACCACACCGTCCAGGATGACGGGCGTGCGCCGGGCAGCGGCCTGCGCGAGGAACGCGGCCATGGCGGCGAAGTCGGCGCCCGCGGCGACGCGCAGCAGTTCGACCGGGTCCTTGACGACCGGACGCGCCCGGCGCATCGCGTCCCGGATCGCGGCGACCTTGCGCGCCCAGCCCGCATCGTCGACGCCGGTGCCGCGCCCAACGGCGGCAACGGGTTCGGTGTCGGTCAGCGTCGCGATGAGGGCGGTGGCCGGGGTGGTGTTGCCGATGCCCATGTCGCCCGCGATGAGCACGTCGGCGCCCGCGTCGATCTCCTCGTCGGCGATCGCCTTGCCCGCGGCGAGGGCGGCCTCGACCTCCTCGACGGTCAACGCGTCCTCGCGGTCGATGGACCCGCTGGAACGCCGCACCTTGTGCTTGGCGACGAGCGAATCGGTCTCACCGTCGACCGAAATATCCGCCACCCGAACGGTCGCACCAGCGACCACGGCAAGCGCATTCACCGCCGCCCCACCGCCGAGGAAGTTCGCCACCATCTGCGCGGTGACCTCGCTCGGGTACGCCGAAACCCCGTGCCGCGCAACGCCGTGATCCCCGGCGAACACCACAACCCTGGCCCGCTCGAACTGCTTCGGCGGGCACACACCCTGACAGGCCGCGACCCAGTTGCCGATCTCCTCCAGCCGCCCGAGTGACCCGCCGGGTTTGGTCAACTGCGCCTGCCGTTGCTCGGCCGCCACCCGAACCTGTGCGTCAGGAGGCGTCACCGGTCCAAATCCGTGTGTCACTATCGAGCCTTTCCGGTCAGGGCGGTCCAAACACTCATACGCCGCTCAATCTTGCCCGCCGCGGGCCACGCAGCACACAGCACCCGTCCCCAACCCGCCGACAGACCAGGGCGATTCACTTGAGCCGCAGGGGGAGTCCGGCCACGACGAGGAACGCTTCGTCGCAGGCTTGGGCAAGGCGCTGGTTCAGGGTGCCGATCTCGTCGCGGAACAGGCGACCGGAGCGGGTGGCCGGGATGATGCCCATCCCCACCTCGGGGCTCACGATGACCAGGCGTCGCGAGTAGGCGGTCACCGCGGCGACGAGGGCGTCGGCGTCGGGGGTGACCGTGCCGCGCGGAGATTCCCAAGCGTCGCGCGCGTCGATCCGCGCGGTGAGCCAGGTGCCGATGTCATCGATCAGCGTGGTGCCGTCCACCGGTTCGCCGAGAACAGCCGCCGGGTCGGCACTTTCGATCACCGCCCAGTCGGCGGGCCTGCGCTCGCGGTGCGTCGCGATGCGGGCCGCGAAGTCGTGGTCGGCAGGGTCGGGAATCGAGGTCGCGAGATAACGCACCGGCCCGGCCGCCTTGGCCAGGTCTTCGGCATAGGTGGATTTGCCCGACCTCGCGCCGCCGAGGACGAGGGTCCGGCGCGGCTCGGACGAGACACTGTGCGACACGTCAGCACGGTATCAATCCTCATCGACCCATCCACTTCGGCAACGGGCAAAGCGCGCGTCCTCCGGCGAATTGCGCGTCACCCTCGTCTCGGCGCTCGCGGAGATCCTGTTGCCGTGGCGGTATTCGGTGGGCGCGATGCCGACTGGCTTTGGAGGGGGTGCCGCAGCAGCGTGCCGGAATTGAACACCGCCTCGGCGCGACCTGTTCCGAGGCCGAGTGCTGCGTGAGTATCAGGCGGGTGTCTCGACGGCATCCAGGTTCGCGCCGAAGCGACGGCGGTATTCCGTGGGTGCGATGCCGACCAACCGCTGGAAGTGGTGTCGCAGCAACGCGCCCGAACCGAACCCTGCGCGGGTGGCGATTTGTTCGAGTCCGAGGTCGGTTTCCTCGAGTAGCTGTTTGGTCAGTAGGACGCGCTGGTTGGTCAGCCACTTGACCGGGGTGGTTCCGGTTTCGGCGGCGAAGCGGCGGGCGAAGGTGCGAGTGGACATGGTTGCGCGGGCGGCCAGGTCTTCGATGGTGTGGGGGAGGTCGAGGTTCTCGTTCATCCATTCGAGGGTCGACATCAGGCTGTCGGAGGTGCAGGTGGCGACGGGGCGTTCGATGAATTGACGCTGCCCACCGTCGCGTTGCGGCGGCACGACCATCCGGCGGGCGATCGCGTTGGCCACGGCGCTGCCGAGTTCGCGGCGGACCAGGTGCAGGCAGGCGTCGATGCCCGCGGCGGTGCCCGCGCTGGTGATCAGGTTGCCCGCGTCGACGAACAGCACGTCGGGATCGACGGTCGCCTCCGGATACAGCGCGGCCAGCGCGTCGACGTGCGTCCAGTGCGTGGTGCATTTGCGTCCGTCGAGCAGCCCGGCCGCGCCGGCGAGGAACGCGCCCGAGCAGACGGTCAACACGATCGCGCCCGCGGCCGCGGCGTCCCGGACGGCGTCCACGAGTCGCGGGTCGATCCCGCTCCTGGACGAGAAGGCCGGAATGGCGACCAGATCGGCCGTCGCCAGTTCCTCGAGCCCGTACTCCGGCGTCAGCGTGATGCCGGGCGTGCTGGAGTGCAGCGGCTTCCCCGGCTCCGCGCCGCAGACCTTGAAGTCGAACGCGGGCAACCCGTCGGCGCTCCGGTCGAGGCCGAAAACCTCGCAGACCACCCCGAATTCGAACATGGCCATGCGCTCGGACAGCACGACCGCAACCTTCGACAGCATGGCTCCAGTGTAATGGCTGAATATTTACGAACTATGTCAGTTCAGCCACTTTCGGCGGGAACTCATCGAGCGCAAAATTACTGCCATGATTACTTTTCTGATCACCTTGGCAGTCATCATCACCTTCGCCGCAGCGGTCGCGCACTACTCGGCGCCGGCGGGTTCGTCCAACGTCACCGATCGCGATATGCAGCGCATGCAGGCCGATCTGTCGGCCATGCACGGCCGAACCACCAACATCTGATCCGCATGTGTCCGCAACCGACCGCGGCCCGGCTCGAGTACACGAGCCGGGCCGCAATCATGTTCGGGGTGTTTCGGGCCGTCAAGGACGGTTAACGCGGGCGTCCAGCGGTCCGGCCGAACACACCGCAGCGCACAACCTAGATGGCATCTCCAGGACTGACCCGAGGCTTCGGCGCCCGCATCTTCCGGATCTGCGAGGCGCGCACGAACGCGTACCAGCCGAGCTTGTACCCGGTGTCCTCCGAATCCGGGAAACGCTCCCTGACCCGCCCGTTCACGATCCGCCCGAGCAGGAATCCCTCGGCGATCATGAAGAACATCATCACCAGCATGGCCAGCGTGACGATCGTCTGCAGCGCGGGCGCCACGAACATCGACAGGATCAGCACGAGCGCCATCGGCATGAACAGCCCGACCAGATTGCGCCGGCCGTCGACGATGTCGCGCACGAACGCCCGCACCGGCCCCTGATCGCGCGGCAGCAGGTACTTGTCCTCGCCTGCGAGCATGCGCGTGCGCCGATCCTGGACCGCCGCCTTGCGCTCGGCCGAGGCTTGTTTGCGCTCCTCCTTGCTGCCGCGAGTGGCCTTGCGCCGGGCGCGGGCCTCCTTCGCGGTGAGCGGTGCTGGAGCGATCGGGCCGCGTCGCTTGCCTTGCGCGTCACGGCGTTTCGGAGTGGGACGGCCCTTGCCCGCGGTGGCGGTGACCGCCGTGCGAGTGGTGCCCGCGGTCGAGCCGCCGTCCACGACCGCCGTCTGATCGGCGGCCGCGTCGGTGGTGCTGGACTCGCCGCGACGGAACAATTTCACATCGACCAGGCTATTCGATGGAATACGCGGCGGGAAATGCGGTCCGATTCGCGCAGGTGTGCCGGGTCACGTAGGTTGCGTGTTCCTGCGCGCGCGGTGGTGGCAAGATGGGGAATAGCAGCCCGCCGAGTGGTGTTGACCGACACGACCCGTGCGCTGTTCACGGGTCGACGACAGGTTCCTCGAGGAGAGTTCATGACTGTGCAGAACGAGACCGCCACCGAAACCCACGGTGCCGTGCTGACCGATGCTGCCGCCAGCAAGGCGAAGGCGCTGCTGGACCAGGAGGGTCGCGACGACCTGGCGCTGCGCATCGCCGTGCAGCCCGGCGGCTGTGCCGGCCTGCGGTACCAGCTCTTCTTCGACGATCGCTCGCTCGACGGCGACATCGTTGTCGAATTCAGCGGCGTCAAGCTGGCCGTCGACCGGATGAGCGCCCCGTACATCCAGGGTGCCTCCATCGACTTCGTCGACACCATCGAGAAGCAGGGCTTCACCATCGACAACCCGAACGCCACCGGCTCCTGCGCCTGCGGCGATTCGTTCAACTGACCGAACCCGTCCGACTCGTCGTAAGCGGGTTCACCGCGTAACAGCCCGGCCCCACGTGTGAAGTCTGCACGTGGGGTTTGCGCGTTTCCGGGCGCGTCGTGATCGAACGGCGAACGGCCGCCGCGGACCGCGGTGTGAAGGCGTCGGATTTCGTCAGGATTCGGGCGGTCCGGCGACCCGCGGAGAGCGGCTTCGCGGCCCAACGATCGCGCGCCGCCGAGCATCTCGCCGACCGGTTCCCCCCTATCGAGGGGTCCGAGCCGCCGTCCAACATTGGTACGGTGATGCTGGGACTCGTTCCCGGTCTGCACCGCCTGCCGCCTACCGTTGAAGGGCCAGCCTCGTGTCCATCGCCGTTTCCGCGTCCATTGCCACCGACCACCTCATGCGTTTTCCCGGACGGTTCCGTGACGCACTGCTGGCTGATCAGCTCGACCACGTGTCGCTCAGCTTCCTCGTCGACGATCTGCAGATCCGCCGTGGCGGCGTCGCAGGCAACATCGCCTACGCCATGGGGCTTTTGAACCGCACGCCCCTGCTCGTCGGTGCCGTGGGCGCCGACTTCGCCGAATACCGCCAGTGGCTCGAATCGCACGGCGTCGACTGCTCCGGCGTACTGATCTCCGAGCGCGCGCACACCGCCCGCTTCGTCTGCACCACCGACGACGACATGGCGCAGATCGCGTCGTTCTACCCGGGCGCGATGAGCGAGGCCCGCGACATCTCCATCGGCGAGCTCGCCAAGGCGCACACGCTGGACCTGGTGCTGGTCGGCGCCAACGACCCCGACGCGATGCTGGTGCACACCGCGCAGTGCCGCGAACTCGGCATCCCGTTCGCGGCCGACCCGTCCCAGCAGCTGGCCCGCCTCGACGGCGAGCAGGCCGTGCAGCTGATCGACGGCGCCGCATACCTTTTCACGAACAAGTACGAGTGGGCGCTGCTGCTGCAGAAGACCGGACTCAGCGAGGCGGAGATCGCGCAGCGCGTCGGCATCCGGGTGACCACGCTCGGCGCGGACGGCGTGCAGATCGTCGATAAGGACGGCACCGAGCTGACCGTCGGCGTGGTCCCGGAGACCACGAAGGTCGAGCCCACCGGTGTCGGTGACGCGTTCCGCGCCGGCTTCCTCACCGGACACACCGCAGGGCTGAGCCTGGAGCGCTCCGCTCAGCTGGGTTCGCTCATCGCGGTGCTGGTCCTGGAGACCATGGGCACGCAGGAGTGGACGCTCAACAAGGAGACCGCGCTCGAGCGCCTGGCCGGCGCCTACGGCGCCGAGGCCGCCGCCGAGATCAAGCCGCTGCTCTGATCCGCTTCACCTGAACGCTGCCGCACCTGCTGTGCGGCAGCGCATGTGATGCTGTTGTGGGCGAGATGTGCGCGCGAGTTCGCCGTAGTCGTGCGCGGGGTGAGAACCCATGCACGCGATCGGAATTCGTTGCTGGCCGATCCGGGAACTCGTCGCGGCGTCCAACGGCCGCTTCGATTCGCAAACGTGAAGTGCCCCTCCGCTTTTCGCCGAGGGGCACTTTCGTGTTCTGTCTACAGGCCCGGGTTCGCCGGTCAAGGTGAGTTCTGGTGTGCCTGTTCGAGCGGTGCAGCGTCAACGAGTCCGCGCAGCTGCTCTGTCATCAGACGCGAAGTGCCCCTCAACCTTTCGGCGAGGGGCACTTCGTGTCGACCTACAGCGAGACCGGGTAAACCGGCTCCTGGATCTCCGGCTTGATCCGGTCCTCGACGAAGATCCCGTGCCACACCATGAACACCAGCAGCGTCCACAACCGGCGGCTGTGGTCCGAGGTGCCGGCGCGGTGGGCGACGAGCATGTCGCTGATCGCGGTCTTGTTCAGCAGGTGATCGGTCTGCGATTCGAGGATCTGCTGGTGGGCCCAGTCGTAGAGTTCGGTGCCGCGCAACCAATGCCGCAGCGGAACCGGGAAACCGAGCTTGGCGCGGTGCAGCACGTGCGGCGGCACGATGCCCTCGAGCGCCTGGCGCAGTGCGTATTTCGTGGTTTCCTTGGTGATCTTCTGCTCGAACGGCAGCCCCTCGGCGACCTTCAGCACCTCGGAATCCAGGAACGGCACCCGCAATTCGAGCGAGTTGGCCATGGTCATCTTGTCGGCCTTGACCAGGATGTCGCCGCGCAACCAGGTGAACAGGTCCAGGTGCTGCATGCGCGCCACCGGGTCCCAGCCGCGTGACTGCGCGTAGATCGGCGCGGTCACGTCCTGATGGGTCCACTCGGGGCGGAATTCGCGGAGCACGGAACGCAATTGGGCGTCGCTGAAGCTGCGCGCGTTGCCGTAGTAGCGCTCCTCCAGGCCGAGCGAGCCGCGATGCAGCAGGCTCTTGCCCCTGGTGCCGTCCGGAATGCGCTCGGAGAGCTTGCCCGCCAGCCTGCGCAACCCGCCGGGCAGGTACTCGAAGGGCTTGAGCGACAACGGCTCCCGGTAGATCGTGTAGCCGCCGAACAGCTCGTCGGCGCCCTCACCGGACAGCACCACCTTGACGTGCTTACGCGCTTCCTTCGCGACGAAGTACAGCGGCACCAGCGCCGGGTCGGCCACGGGATCGTCGAGGTACCAGACGATTTCGGGAATCGCGGCGGCGAACTCGGCGGGGGAGACGGTCTTGATCACGTGCTTGGCGCCGATCGCCGCGGCGGTCTCGGCGGCGACGTCGGCCTCCGAGTAGCCCTCGCGTTCGAAGCAGCTGGTGAAGGTGATCAGCTTCGGGTTGTGCCGCATGGCCAGCGCCGCGACCGCGGTGGAGTCGATGCCGCCGGACAGGAACGAGCCGACGGTGACGTCCGCGCGCATGTGCTTGGCGACGGAATCCTCCATCGCCTCGGCGATCTCGCGGTAGCGGGCAGCTTCCGAACCCGGGGCGAATGGGCGAATCTTGAACTGCGGGTTGAAGTATCGCGTGACCTTCGGCGCCTGTCCGAGGCCGACCGTCGCGTAGCTGCCGGATTCCAGCCGCCGGATGTCCTTGTGCAGCGTCTCCGCCTCCGGCACGTACTGCAACACCGTGTAGTGCTCCAGCGCGCGCGGATCCAGCGCATCGGTCAGGTCGAGTGCGGGCAGAAGTTCCAGCAGGCTCTTCTTCTCACTGCCGAACGCGGTCCCGCGAGCACCAGTGGCCAGGAACAGCGGCTTGATCCCGAACGGATCTCGCGCCAGGAACAGTTCCTTGGTCTCGGTGTCCCAGATCGCGAACGCGAACATGCCGCGCAGCTTGCGCACGGCCTCCGGACCCCAGTAGTGGAACGCCGCGACGACGGCCTCGCCGTCACCCTCGGTCAGGAAGATCGCATCCTCGCCGAACTCCGCGGCGTGCGCCTCGGCCAGCTCTTTGCGCAGCTCGATGTAGTTGTAGATCTCGCCGTTGAAGGTCAGCGCATAGCGCTCCCGGTTCTCCGGCGGACCCCAGCGCAGCGGCTGGTGCGAGTGTTCGATGTCGATGATCGACAGGCGGTTGAAGCCGAAGATCATGTGATCGTCGTGCCAGGTGCCGCGTTCGTCGGGGCCGCGGTGGCGCACGCAGTGCAATGCGTCGTACACCTGCTCCACCACGCCAGGCGCTGCCTCGTCAGATGTCAGAAACCCGAGCAGTCCACACACGGCGTCGGCAACCTCGTTTCTCCGGTCGGGACGCGGCCGGAAACCGGCGCGTCCGAATGTCTTGCGGGGGCGGTGCGCGGTGTCTGCCGCGAGTGGTCGTTCCGGGACGTGCCGGAGCCTGCCCTCGCGGTGAGCACAGCGGCCGAAATGTTGTGTCCGAGTATGCCGCACACGCCCCCTTCGCGCGTCGCGCGCACCCTGTCCAGGGGTTTTGATCACGGAGGCGCTGGTGACCGCGATCGGCGGAGTGTCGAATGCGACCCGACGACAATGACGGCCTCCGTTTGGTCTACGCTGCGTAGTACTCAGGCCATTCTCAGGCGGCGCACGCGCTCGACCCGGGACGGGCCTGACATGTGCTTAGAACGTATCGCCGGGCGGTCGCAGCCCAGGCGGTGCAAATGTCGGAATGTGTGGCGACCAGGAAGGCGTGAGCGTGGCGCACAAGGCGAGCGAAGAGATCGGGGCACGTCCGGCCCGGGGACGGATCCTTCGGCGGGCCGGGCTGGCGGTGTCCCTCGGGATCACCGCGGTGCTCGTCTCGGGCTGCTCGATCGACAATGTTTGGCTGCGGTTCGGCTGGCCCTCGGGCATCACGCCGCAGGCCACCCGGATGCGGGAGCTGTGGACCTGGTCGGTCGTCGCCGCCCTGCTGATGGGCGTGCTGGTGTGGGGTCTGACCTTCTGGACCGTCGCCTTCCACCGCAAGAAGGCCGACTCCCCGGAATTCCCCCGGCAGACCGGCTACAACGTGCCGCTGGAGCTGACCTACACGGCGGTGCCGTTCGTCATCATCGCGGTGTTGTTTTACTTCACCGTCGTCGTGCAGAACTACGTGCACGAAAAGGTGGACAACCCCGACGTCACGGTCGACGTGACCGCCTTCCAGTGGAACTGGAAGTTCGGTTACCGCAACGTGGACTTCAAGGACGGCTACTCGTTCAAGGGCATCGACACCACGCGTGAGGCGTCGAACCAGGAGCAGCTCGAGGAGTACAAGGAACGGACCAAGGACGGTCACCCGCAGCCGGGCCCGGTGCACGGCAAGCCGGAGAACGACATCCTGTCCTACCTGCACTACGACACCGTCGAGACCTACGGTTCCAGCACCGAGGTGCCGGTCCTGGTGCTCCCGACCAACAAGGTGATCGAGTTCCAGCTCGCCGCCGCCGACGTGGTGCACGCCTTCTGGGTGCCGGAGTTCCTGTTCAAGCGCGACGTGATGCCGAACCCGAAGGAAAACCACTCGGACAACATCTTCCAGATCACCAAGATCGAGAAGGAAGGTGCGTTCGTCGGCCGTTGCGCGGAAATGTGCGGCACCTTCCACTCGATGATGAACTTCGAGGTGCGCGCGGTCTCGCCGGACAAGTTCACCAAGTACCTGGACGCGCGCAAGGCGGGCAAGACCAACGCCGAAGCGCTCGACTCCATCGGTGAATCGCCGGTCGCCACGTCGACCCGGCCGTTCAACACCGAGCGCACGACCAAGACCGCGGCCGAGGCAAAGTAAGGGACTGATCTGATATGAAGATCGAAGCGCGGATTTTCGAACTGCTGACGGTGTTCTTCATCATCGTCGCGATTGTCTACGGCTACTTCACCGGCGTGTCCCGCACCGGCGTGGAATGGGCGGGTACCACCGCGACCGTCCTCACCGCCGGCCTGTCGCTGATCATCGGCACCTACTTCCGCTTCGTCGCACGTCGCCTCGACCTGCGTCCGGAAGACTACGAGGACGCCGAGATCGTCGACGGCGCAGGCGATCTGGGCTTCTTCTCGCCCGGCAGCTTCTGGCCCATCACCCTGGCCGGAGCCGGCGCCATCACCGCCCTCGGGCTGGCGTTCTTCCAGTTCTGGTTGATCGGGCTCGGCGTCATCTGCATCCTGATCGCGGCTGCGGGTTTGGTTTTCGAGTACTACCTGGGTCCGGAAAAGCACTGAGTTAGTTGTCGAATGCCCCCTCCGCTGTGTGCGGAGGGGGCATTCGACATTTCTGGGTGATTGTGTGGTCCTGACGCAGGTTGCTGCGTGCGTCAATTGGGTGCTGGGCGGGTCAAGTGGGGCACGGGCCCTCCAAAGTGAGCCGAGGCGAACGCGACACCGACGGACTCGCTACCGTCTCGCATCGACTCGATCGAAACCCGTCCCAGGATCGCCGCTTTGAGCGATGACCTGATGCCCGATCCCAGCTCGGACCGCCGACGCGAAGGTTACGTCCGAAAGTGCGTAGAGGTGTGGCAGCGTGGGGGCTCGCATGGCACAGATGGCAGCAGCGGTCAGGCGGGTTCGTCGTACGAGGCCTGACTTGACGCAGGTTGTGTGCTCTTGAGGCGGGTTGCAGCGTGCGTCAGGTGGTTGCAGCGTGCGTCGAGTGGGGCGGGCTGGATCGGGCTAGATGCCGAAGGCGTGCATGAGGCGGGCGGTGGAGCGGGGGGCTACGCCGGCTAGGGCGTAGAGGGTGCGGGTGAAGCGGGGTTCGAGGCGGGGGGCTCGGGTGTGGATGGCGGATTCGATGCGGTGGGCGGTTTGGTCGGCTTCGAGGGTGGACTCTTCGCTGTAGTGGGCGGAGTCGGTGTCGGTGCGGAAGGCGGGGTAGTGGACGGCGGTGACCTGGATGCCGTGCGGGGCGAGTTCGGCGTCGGCGCATTGGCCGAAGGTGGTCCAGGCGGCCTGGGCGCTGGCGTAGGAGGCGAAATTCGGTGCGGCGCCGGTGTTCGCGTTCCAGGGGCCGACGTTGATCACGTGGCCCGAGCCGGAGCGCAGCATCGCGGGTAGTAGGCCGAGGGTGAGGCGGAGCGGGCCGAAGTAGTTGGTGGCCATCATGCGCTGGTAGTCGCGGAATCGGTGCAGCGACTGGGTTACCGGTCTGCGCACGGGGCGTCCGGCGGTGTTGATCAGCACGTCGACCGTGCCGAACTCGCCGAGCACCCAGGTGACCAGCTGATCGACGTCGCCGAGTGCCGAGATGTCGCAGCGATTCCAGTCCGCCACACCGCCGTCCGAGCGGATCTCCGCGCAGGCGGCGATGAGCTCGTCGCTGCCGCGCGCGACCAGCAGCAGTTGAGCGCCTTGGGCGGCAAGCACATTCGCGGTGGCCCGGCCGATGTCGGAACACGCGTCGGTGATCAGCACGCGCTGCCCGATCAGCGATCCCTCCGGTGGGCGATGACGTTTACGATCAGCGGATCTCACCGGGGCAGCACGAAATTCGGGCATCGGCACAGCAACCTTCACACGTGAACGGCTGAACACACGCACGGCACCCACCTGCTGCGCCGAGCCGCTCGTCGCCGCTACCACCTGGCGACCATCTGCGGCCGGTCACAGTATAAAGTTTGCCGCCGATTTGATGGGAGTGTTCGCCAAATGCTGTCTGGGGGCTCCCATCCCGCCATCCGAGCTCTGCGCCGGCGGGCGAGGTGGCCTGCGCACGCCGCACTGCATATCCAGCAGCACCGGCCGTGTCTTGTCACCGAGCGGGACATCAGCGCTCCTGGTGCCGCGATTTGCCGCTGTCGTGTCCCGTTCGGCGTGCGGGTGCTTGCCGGGTGGGACGTGGGTGTGAGCTGTCTCGCGGTTCGGTGCGATCATGTCCCGCTTGTCGCGGCAGTGGTTGCCGAGCGGGACGGCACGGGAGTCGTAACTCCCCGTTCTGTGTCCATCTGGAGTCGGAATTCCCGATTGCCACGGCCCTAGTCGTATCTGTTGCTCAACTCGCGATGTATGCGCCGGCGAACTCGTATGAGCGAGGAGTGATGTCCCGCAGTCGATCCGGGATGGCGTGGTTGGCTGAAACCTCTACTTCGGCTGACCACCGTCATAGTCCCGCGTGGTGAATTCCATACGCACCCAGTCGGTTACGTCAGTTCCGCAGCAGATAGCGCACGACGCCGCCGGTGCCGACAGACGGGCGGCATGGCCCGGCGTGCGGCATGACGGATAGCGATAGGTTGGCAACTGGTCGGCCTATCGCTACCAGTGGTCACGGTTCCGCGCGCAGAACCTGGGTTGTCAGTTACCGATAAACGCAATTGCTGCTCCGGAAATTCGGCTTCCCCGCCCTAATTTCCGTTGAATTCAACTGCGACTAGTCGGAGCCTTTACCTATGCGCGCCCGGGGGATTGATTCGAGTTCTGTCCACTGGACGTACCAAAGTCTTGTGTCCAATAATGGGTGCCATTTCTACCTTTGGCAAATCCGACACCTATATCACGAAGGCTGCAATTGAGAATATTGGCGCGGTGGCCTGCGCTGTGCATCCATCCGTCGACCACGGCGGATGCGCTCGATTGACCCGAGGCGATATTTTCGGCCCAGGCGCTCGCGCGGTAGCCGGCCGCCTTGATGCGGTCGCCCGGACTGCCTTCGGGCGAGTTGTGGTCCAGGACGCCGCGGGCGGCCATGCCTTCCGTGTGTGCCTGGGCAGCCTGGGTTAGGCGACTTTCGGCCTTCAGGGCGGGGCATCCGGTCTTCGCGCGTTCGGCGTTGGTGCGGCTGACCACCTCCGCGGCGACCGACTGGGCTTGCGGCGCAGCCAGGGCTGCCGGGCTCAGCGCGACTAGGCAGGCGGCGGAAGTTGGTATGACAAGACAAGTAAGTAAGGAACGGATCAGAGCGGGAGAAAGACGCATAATTCAGACTCCACGGTTCGTATTACGTTTGAATAACATTAACATCTCGGCGCGAGAGTAGGCAAGATCTAACTGCTGTCCAGCGGCCTGGTGGCAATCGGGCTGTGAAAGCGCGGGATTCGGCTGCGGAACCTAGCGCGGGAGACGATCGGTCCGATACGATGCGTGGCATCCGAAATGGCCGCATCTCAGGACACCGGACGTTTTCGATCTTCACCCCAATCCATGCTCGACCATGGGCGAACGTGCGCGAGTAGCCGCGCCCGATTCGTCGCATCCGGTGACACCGACGTGCGGGCACAACTGAATCGATCGATTCGTTACTAAGGACGACAACTGATGGGCAAACACAACGCAAGACGGAACCCTCTCGGTTCGATGCGGTTGGCCATGCTCTCGATGACCGCACTGATCGCTACCGGTATCGCCACCGAACACGGGCCGTCACCCGAGAATCAAGCGGCGATCCTGACCGCCACCATGACCGACCTGCCGCCCCTGGCGCCGGTCACCGAACCGGCCGCGGACACGCAGCAGCCGGTCACGGTCGGCAGGCACGCGTGGCCGGTACGGCCGACGATCGACGCGGATGCACTACCTGATCTGCCATCCAGCGACAAGGTGGGCCCGACCGGACTCGGACTGCCGCTCACGCCGGCCGAGCCGACGGCGCTGCCCGGCCGGACGAACACGCCCCGCCCTCACCATCAGGCCGACACTGCTGCTAGGCCGAATGCTCAAATCGCGCTTCCGCCACTCGATCTCACCGCACTTTTGACCAACATCAGCGCCGCGCTCAACGCGGGAGCGGTGTTCGCAGAAAGCCTGCAGTCCGGCAGCGCGGCCCTCACCCCCACGGCAAGCAAACCGGCCGCTCCGAGCAGCACCGAATCCGACTCCGTCGACTCAGCTGACACCGCGAAGTCCGCACCCGCCGAAAGCGTCCAAATGGCAGCTCCAGCAACAGATCTCACGTCCCTGCTGGCCACCGTCACCGCCGCGCTGAAAGTAGGAGCAGCACTGGCCCAGGGCCTGGAATCCGGCAGTTCCATCCTCGGCCCGGGCAGCGCCGCGCTCACCTCCGGCAGCGCAGCCCTCGACGGCGGCAGCTCGATCGCCGGAGCCGGCAGCTCGATCCTCGACGGCGGCAGCTCCATCGCGGGAACCGGCAGCTCGATCCTCGGCCCCCTCGCCGCAGTACTCACCCCCCTCAGCGCCGCAGCAGCAGCCTCCGCCTAACGCTCACCCACCGTGGACGCCCATCGAACGCCTCTTGGTCCGATGGGCGTCACACCACCGCTCACACCACTACTCAGGTATGTCTCTACAATCCGGTACCGCGGCGCCGCTGATGTCCCGCTCGGACCGATAGTCGCCGAGCGGTACACCAACGCGCTCTGGCTCGCGATTCGGCCGAGCCATGTCCCCGTTCGGTATACGGGCTACAAGCACCCCCAATAGCCGCACACCGCTCGATTTCCCGCACAAGAATCGCATGCCATTCGCTGTGCGAGAAATCAGAAGGTCTGCGCCCGGCATTCATCGAGCTGGACCTCGTTATGCCCGCTCGGCGTCGCCATGTCCAGTTCGGGGCGGGCGTCGTTGTCGAGCGGGACTCCACCTTCGCCGACCCCGCGATTCGTTGCGGTGATGTCCCGTTCGGCGTCAGCCTCGGTATCGAGCGGGCCTTGACCGTGCGCAGCCCTGCGATTCGGCGCGGCTGAGTCCCGTTCGATGAGAGTCGTTGTCGGGCGGGACTTCAGGATGCGCTGGTATGCGATTCGGCGCGATCATGGCCCGTTCGGCGTTCGGTTGCGCGGTGATGTCCCGTTCGGCGTGAATCTTGGCATCGGGCGGGACGTCAGCGTGGATTGTCTCGTGATTCGGCGCAGCTGTGTCCCGTTCGCCGTGAGTCTCGTTATGCGGTGGGACTTCACGGTGACCCGCCCCGCAATTCGATGCAGTCATATCCCGTTTGGTGGGAGAGCTGTTGTTGGGCGGGACTTCACCGGCGACCTACCGATTTGGCGCAGCACCGTTACCATCCGACTCTCGGCAGTCCGAGTCTCCTTGCAGGGCAGGACATCACAGCGTCATGTCCTGCATCTAAGTGCGCTGATGCCCCGCTCACCGTGAGTGTCGTTGTCGAGCGGGACTCCACGGTGGCCGATCTCGCACTTTAACGCAGTGATGCCCCGGTCGGCGTGAGTCTCGGCATCGAGTGGGACTTCACCGTGGCTGATCTCGCGCTTTTGCTCGGTGATGTCCCGTTCGACGTGAGTCTTGGCATCGGGCGGGACGTCAGCGTGGGCTGTCTCGGGATTCGACGCAGCTGTGTCCCGTTCGCCGGGAGGGTGTTATAGGGCGGGATGTCAGCGCGGCCGATCTTGTGACTTAGCGCGTGATGTCCCGTTTGCCGTGAGGGGCGTTGGCGGGCGGGACGTCAGCGTGGCGGCCGAGCGATCTGGTGCAGTGGTGTCCGTTCGGCGGGAGGTTGAGCGGGGCGTTGTCGAGTGGGGCATCGGTGGCTGCTGAGCTATTGGTCCGTGCGGTGCGGTGCGGTGCGGTGCGGTGCGGTGCGGTGCGGTGCGGTGCGGTGCGGTGCGGTGCGGTGCGGTGCGGTGCGGTGCGGTGTCGTGTCGCACGGTGTCGTTCCGTTCCGTTCGGCGTGGGACGGTACGGATTCGGCGATATCGAGGGACGGTGGCGATATCGAGGGGACGGTTCTGACGCGCTGGCCGGAGTGGGCAGCGCGTCAGGACGGTGGAAACCGCCTACTCCTCCGACTCGTAGCGCAGTGCGTTTTCCGAGCGGCAGATTTCGTCGATGCCGGAGACTATGTCGCGCAACAGGTCTGAGGGGAGGGCGGCGGGGCGGAGGCGGCTGGTGAAGGTGATGAGGCCGTGGTCTTCGGGGGAGAGGCCGCGGGCGGCGGACTCGGAGCGCAGGTAGCGGGAGCGGACGCCGTAGGTCATGGCGGAGATGACGGTGAAGCAGCCGGTGCGCTCGCGGTGGCCGGCGAACAGGTCGTGCAGGCGGTAGAAGACCGACGTGTAGCTGGACAGGGGCGCGAAGATGCCGACGCGGTAGGCGGGGCCGCGCTCGGACGAGCTGAGGGCGGTGTCGGCGAGGTATTCGGCGTCGCGCAGGGTCTGCACCTTCGGCGCGAACAGCACCGCGCCGGCCGCGGCGTTGCGCAGCGGCATGCCTGCGGGTCCGCTGGCGGCGGAGGCGATGACGCCCAGCGATTTCCGCGCGCGGGAGCCGACCTCGCGCCGGGCCCGCACCGAACGGGTCGGTGCGGTGGGGTGCAGGGTCGACCACTGGCCGAAACGCACGGTGCCCAACTGCACATGCCCGACGCCGCCCGGGCGCGCCACCTTCAACGGTGCGGTGTCGACCCAGCGACCCACCTGCAACGCCGCGTTGCCGGGCCGCATGATCTCCGCGTAGGCGTGTTCGACGAACGAGTCGAAGTCGAGGAACCGGTCGGCATTGGTGGTCAGCCAGGTGCGGTCCTTGTCGATGTCGATCACGTCGAGGGTGAGCGCGGTAATGATGCCCGCGCGCCCGCCCGCGCCGAGAATGCGGTGGAACCGCTCGGCATGGTGGGTGCGCCCGCAGGTGCCGATACGTCCGTCGTTGTCGACGTACTCGAGGTCGACGACCTGATCGATGAACATGCCGTACTTGTGCGACGCCGCGCTCACCCCGCCCACAGACGCGAATCCGCCCGCGGTGATGTCGCGATGGTCGCCGACGATCGGCAGGCCGAGCCCGTGCGCGCCGAGCCGCCGATCGATGTCGGACAGCTTGGCGCCCGCCTGCACGCGCACCGTCCGCCGCCCCAGATTGATGTCGAGCACCTGATTCATCCGGCGCAGCGACACCACCGTCGGCTGGGCGGGCAGCGTCAGTCCATCGTCGAGTTGCTCGCCGCCGCGCACGGTGAGCGGTTCCGCGCGGCCGCGTGAATCCCGAACCGTGCGAACGACATCCGCCGTATCGCGGGGTAGGTATTCCTCGGCGGAGACAAACTGCGGCGTGCTCATGGCACGAAAGCTACTACAGCGCGGCCCGCGCCGCCTCCCCGATCTCGAGAGCTACCGGACGGTCGGTTCGAGTCGCTGGCTGAACAGCACCGATCCGCTCGCATCGCACAGATTGACTGTCAGTTCCCTTGACTTGCCGTCGATCAGCACCTCGCCGAAATGCTGGAAGGCATCCAGCGGCGAACTGTTCTGCACCGTGGGCGCGTGCACGAAAACCGCCTCCGGGCCGAAGGTCGCGTCCAGCGGGTTGGGGCCGAACGCGCCGGCGTTGAGCGGTCCGGAGACGAACTCCCAGAAGCCGTCGAAGTCGGTGAACGCCGCGCGCTCGGGGGCGTAGTGGTGCGCGGCCGTGTAGTGCACGTCGGCGGTCAGCCACACCACGTCGGTCACCTTGTTCGCCTTGATCGACGAAAGCACCTGGGCGATCTCGGTTTCGCGGCCGGACGGCGCGCCGGGATCGGCGTTGGCCGGACCCTCGAACGCGGTGGTGTTCGGCTGCTCGCCGTCCTTGACGACCACGCCGAGCGGCAAATCGTTGGCGACGATCTTCCAGGTGGCCTTCGAGTCGCGCAGACCCTCGATCAGCCACTTCGTCTGTGCCGGACCGAAAATGCGACCCTCGGGGCCGTTGTTCGCGTCGTTGGTGTCCTTGTAGGTCCGCATGTCCAGCACGAAGATGTCGAGCAGCGGGCCGTAGGAGATCTTGCGGTAGAGGCGTCCGTCGACGGCTTCCTTGGGCTCCACCGGCATCCACTCGTGGAACGCCTGCCAGGCGCGGGTGGCCAGGACGTCCATGTTGCGCTCGGTGTAGCCCTTGGACTCCGCGACCAGGCCGCCGGGGTACCAGTTGTTGACCGTCTCGTGGTCGTCCCACTGCACGACCTGTGCGACCGAGGAATTGAAGCGCAGATAGTTCTGGTCGGTCAGGTTGTAGGCGTAGGCGCCGCGGTACTGCTGGAGGGTTTGCGCCGGAGCGCTTTTCGCCTCCGAGACGATGTTGCGCCAGATTCGCCCGTCGGGGAGTGTCACTGATTCCTTCACCGGGTTGTCCGCGTAGATGGAATCGCCCGAATGCAGGAACAGGTGCGGGTCGCGGGCGGCCATGGTGGAGAAGATCTTCATACCGCCGAGGTCCGGGTTGATGCCGTAACCCTGGCCGACCACGTCACCGGACCACTGCAACCGGATGTCGGACGCGCCGGTGGGGACCGTGCGGAACACGCCGGTGATCGGTTCGGACTTGCCGCCGTCGTCGCCCTCCAGAGTTACCCGGTAGTGCACCTGCTCGCCCGCGGGCAAACCGTTGATCCGCACCCGGCCGGTACCGTCGGAATCCGGGGTGAGCAACGGTCCGGTGAATCGCTTGGCGTTGGTGAACGATTCGGTGGACGCCGTCTCCACGATCAGCTTCGCCGGGCGGTCCGCGCGCGCCCAGATCAGCGCGCCGTCGGTCCGCGGGTCGCCCACCGCGACACCGTGTGTCAGCACCGGCCGCGGCCGGACCAGGCCCGGCCCGTCGTTCGACGAGCACGCGGCCAGCGCGGGGGCAGCCACCAGGCCGAGAGCGGAGGTGCGCAGCAGGGTGCGGCGGGAGATCGAACCAGTCATGGGATCACCCTGGACCAGCTATCTCAACGCAATGTGAACGGGTTTGGTCCGGTTGGGTAACGGGGTCGGCCTGGGTGGACAGTTTCGCGCCGGTCAGGGGGAATTTCCGGGGTGAGGTGGGGAAAGCGTCCGCGTGGGACGGGTCTCATCGGCTTTGGTGCACATAGCGGGTTGCACTCCCTGCGGCTGTCGCGCGATGTGCCATCGCCCGTCGGTTGCCGCGCGATCGGGGTGTGGCCCGTGATCGGGGACGCTGGTGATCGAGGCGCGGCCGATCACCGCAACGTCGAATACTGTCACCGATCTACCCTGATCCAATGGATTCCGTCGACCGTGGGCTGATTCATGCGCTGCATATCGATGGGCGGGCTGCGTTCCGCGACATTGCTTCGGTGCTCGGCGTTTCGGAGAACACGGTTGCTCGCCGTTACCGCAAGCTGCGTGGGGACGGCACCTTGCGGGTGGTCGGGATGGTGAACGGGCGGCGGCTCGGGTATGTGTCGTGGACGGTGCGGGTGCGTTGTACGCCCGATGCCGCGGCTTCGGTGGCCAAAGCGCTGGCCGATCGGGCGGACACCTCGTTCGTGTATCTGCTGTCCGGCGGCACCGAGGTGTCGTGCACCGTGCAGGCCGCGAGCAGCCAGGAGCAGGACGCGTTGCTGCTGCACAAACTGCCGCGCACCAGTCGGGTGGTCTCGGTTTCGGCGCATCTCGTGTTGCGTGGATTCGCGTTGCCGTCGGGATGGCAAGGCGTGGTGGCACTTTCGCCGGAACAGGCGGTGCTCCTCGAACCGTCACCTGTCGAAACTTCCGCTGCGCCTGTCGAATTGGACGACGGCGATCGATCGCTACTGCACGCACTCAATCGGGACGGCCGCGCCTCCTACGCGGAGTTGACGGCGGTGACCGGATGGTCGGAGTCCACCGTGAAGCGCCGCCTAGCCGCCTTGCGCCGAACGGGCGTCCTACAACTTCACCTCGACCTACCGCCCGCCGCACTCGGCTTCCACACCGAGGCCCGCCTATGGATCAACACCCAACCCGCCCACGTAGTCGACGTAGCCGAAGCCCTCTCCCACCACCCCGAAGTCGCCTTCGCCGCCCTGACCACCGGCTCAACCAACCTCCTCGCCGCAATCAACTGCCGCGACACCACCGACCTGAGCACCTACCTCACCGACCGAATCGCCCCACTACAAGGCATCAATTCGATCGAAACCGCCCCCATCATCAAAACCGTCAAACGCGCCGGAGCCCTCCTCCTCTGACCCCGGAAACCATTACCCGACAACGCCTCTGCCATTCCCCAACCGGCACCCCAAAGCCCTACCCAGGATGGCTAGCGGGACCTGACTGCGCCGAATCGCGAGTAGACGCTCCGTGGTGTCCCGCACGGTGGAGATGGCGGGTGCCGATGGGACATGGCTGTGCCGAATCGCGAGAGGACGCTCGATGGTGTCCCGCTCGGCGGCAACGGCGAGCGCGGATGGGACATGGCCGCGCTGAATCGCGAGTGGACGCTCGATGGTCTCCCGCTCGGTCGAACGGCGCGCCGTTAGGCGTCGGATCGGCCTGCGGCGGCGCAGAATCGAGTGCGATCGCCTGCCAGCTCGGTACCCCTTGAGACGGCAATGGCAGCGGCAAATGCCGAGACGGCGCGCTGTGTTGTCCCGTTCGGTGGACGTGGTGCGCGCCGATGGGACATGGTTGTGCTGAATCGCGAGTGGGTGCTCCGTGGTGTCCCACTCGGTGGCGATGACGCGCGCAGATGGGACATGGCTGCGGCGATTTGCGGGGCTGGCTCAGCAGGGCCCCATCCGGCAAGGGCTGGGTGCCTGGGCGGGACATGGCTGCGGTGGATGTCGGGACGGCGCGCTGTGGTGTCCCGGTCGGCGGTTGTCGGAATGTCGGGTGGGACATCGGTGTGGCGGAGGGCGAGACGGTGCTCGGTGGTGTCCCCTTGGAATGACGAAGGCCGCTCGCTGGCCGGGGTGTTCGGCCGGCCTGCGAGCGGCCTGGTAGTCGGGGTCGCTCAGCTGGCGGCGGTGTGGGGGATGCGGGTGGCTTCGCGGGGCTCGCCGGTGGGGACGTTCTTTTTGAGGCTGGCGGCGTAGACGTCTACGTATTCTTGGCCGCCGAGTTGCATGAGTTCGTACATGACCTCGTCGGTGACGGCGCGTTCGACGAAGCGGTTGCCGCCCATGCCTTCGTAGCGGGAGAAGTCGATGGGGGTGCCGAACTTGACGGTGACCTTGCGGCGGCGCCAGCGGAAGGGGCCGGGCGGGCTCACGTCGTCGGTGCCGATGACGGCGACCGGGATGACGGGGACGCCGGTTTCCAGGGCGAGGCGAGCGAGGCCGGTCTTGCCCTTGTACAGGCGGCCGTCGGGGGAGCGGGTGCCCTCGGGGTACAGGCCGACGAGGCGGCCCTGATCGAGCAGCTTGCGCGCGGCGTTGAGGGCGTCCTCGGCCGCGTCGGCGCCGGTGCGGTCGATCGGGAACTGGCCGGAGGTGGTGAAGAACCACTTCTGGAACGCGCCCTTGATGCCCGGGGTGTTGAAGTATTCGGCCTTGGCCAGATAGTTGATCCGCCGCGGACTCAGCAGCGGCGCGAACAACCAGTCCGCGAAGGAGAGGTGGTTACCCGCCATGATCGCCGGACCGTCCGCCGGAATGTTCTCCACACCCTCGACCGTCGGCCGATTGTAGAGATGCATGAACGGTCCCAGCAGCACATACTTCAGCAGCCAGTAGAACATGACGTCCTTCCCCCGGGACCGGGATAGAGGCGGGCACCTGCGTCAGTTGCCGACTTTACCGCTGGATCCAGATCACATCCAACCGCAGCGGCGAATCTCACCACACTCTGCCATGAGCAAGCGGACACGCCGTAATCGGCGACCGGAAGCAGATTCCTCGGCGACCGGAATGGGGGTCATCGGCGACCGAAGCAAGCGTTCGCGAATTGAATACCACTGCCGCAGCAAATGAAACGTCAACCGCCGCGAAGACGCTCATCCAGATGTCCGCGGCGAGCGGCGATTCGACGCACTCGGCGCCGCCTGGACTGCCATCAACCAAGGAGACTCGCTCCGGGCAAGCAGCACTGTCGTCGAAGCGGCGTAACCATAGCCTTCAGCGCCAACTCTGATGGCAACGTGCGATCGACGACGCCGGGCTCGAATCGGGCCGGCTCCTCCGGCAGGCTCGTGCGTTCATGATCACCGGGAACTGGTGCCGGCATCTGCCCGAGAGGGCACCGACACCAGTTCCCCTTGATCTTGATCCACCGCCGAAGCATCGGCAGAGTGGGGCGACCGCGAGGCCCGCAGCTCAGTGGCTGCGGGCTACTCGGGAGGACTTGCGTTCGCTCTCGATCAGGGCGGCGCGGGCGAGGTCGGCGGCGCCGATCATGCCTGCGGCTTCACCGAGTTGGGTGGTGCGGATGCGGGCGAGCGGGCGGTGGCCAGCGCCGGTGACGGAGCGGGCGTATTCCTCGCGGGCCTCGTCGAGGAACAGGGGAGCGGAGCTGCTGACGCCGCCGGCGATGACGACCAGGTCGGGGTCGAAGATGTCGCTGACGAAGGCCAGGCCGAGGCCGAGCCAGCGGGCGAAGTCCTCCATCACGCGCACCGCCAGGGGGTCGCCGTCCTGTGCGGCGTTGGCGACGCGGCGGCCGGTCAGTGAACCCGGATCGCGGTAGACATCCTTGGCGAGCACGGACCGGACCGGGTCGGTGGCCAGCATTTCGATCGCGGTGTCGGCGAGTGCCGTTCCGCTGCAATACCTTTCCCAGCAGCCGTGCTTGCCGCACGGGCAGGCGCGGCCCTGCGGAACGACCTGCAGGTGTCCGAGTTCCGGTGCGACGCCGTGGGTTCCGCGATACAGCTTGCCGTCGATGAGCAGCGCCGCGCCGATGCCGGTGCCGATCGCGACGAGTACCACGTTGTGCCCGCCCGCGGCCGCGCCGAACCGATACTCGGCCCACATGGCGGCATTCGCGTCGTGCTCGAGGATGACGGGAAGCTCGAGCCGTTCGGTGAGCCGTTGCGCGACCGGGGTGTTCTGCCAGGGCAGATGCGGCGCGAAGCGGACGGTGGAGCGGTCGCCGTTGATGAATCCGGCGACGGCCAGGCCGACCGCGCCGATCGGATGCCGTTCGCACAGCTCACGCACGGAGCGGGCGAGCGCGTCCTCGAGCGCCTTGGCCGAATGCGGGGTCGGCGCCTGGACGGTGTCGAGGACCTCGCCGCTGGTATCGATCACCGATGCGCGAATGTTGGTGCCGCCGACGTCGATTCCGACGGTCAGCGGTCGCGCACCTGCTATACGGTGCGTCATGCCTTGATCGTCACAGGGATGCCGACATAGCGGGAGCGCTTGCCCGCCCGCGATGTGTGTTGTCCGGCAGTGGATTCCGCACCTTTCGCGGCGCCGGCTGAATGATCCTGGGGCACACCGTGATTGTGCTGGTGCGCGTCGGGCTCGGGCATGACCGGGTCGACCGGTACGCCGGCCAAGGCTTCGCGGAGCACGGTCACGAGGGCGGTGCCGTGATCGGCTACGGCCTGCAACACCTCGTGGTGCTGACCGCGCATCAACGCGGCGGCCGCGCACACCGGGCACCAGCTACAACTCGACCATTCCACCTGTCCGTCGGCGGCCTGACGCAGTACCGGCTCCACCCGCTCCAGCACAGCTTCGGCGAGCAACTTCAACTCGGCAGCGAACTCGGCGAGGCCGTCGTCCGGATCGCCTTCGCCCGCAGCGTCTTTCGTTCGGCCGGTAGCTTCATGCGCACCGGGCGCGGTCCGATCACCCGCGTGTGCGCCTGAGGTTTCCGGATCATCGCTCGGGCTCTCGTCCGCGGCATCCGGTGTGCTTCGCGCGCCGCGACTTGCAGCCTGCCAACGGAAACCGCGCGGGTCGCCGGCGTCGGTCCGATCCTCCTGCGCTGCCTGGCTCTCGGGGTGCCGCCCGGAATCACCCTGGCTCCGCTCGCCGCTGGTGCCCGACTCGACATCGCCGGTATATAGATCACCATGCGTGTCCTGGCCGGCATCCCGTTGACCCCCGCGCCCGAAGAACCCGCCCGCGCGATCCCCGCTCACGTCCCGGCCTTCGGCTCCACGCCGGAAGAACCCGCCCGTCCGATCACCGCTCATCGCCGCTGCCTTCGGGCCATAACTCGGGATCGGGGCGAAAACGCACCACGAGCTGTCCCGCGTCGAGTTCGGCACCGTCGACCGTGCACCGCCGCAATACCGGCGCAAGACGAACTCGCCGCCGGACACCGTCCGCTCCCACGATCAAATCGTCCTCCACTCGGCCAAGTCGCAGCGTTGCCGCATCGACAACGGGCAGGGGCATCCGCAGTGTGTATATCGCGCGCAGGCCGGTGCCTGATTCACATCGAACCACCGGTTCGCCGGAACTCGCGTCAACCTCCGCCGGACTGTCGCTCAGCATAGGTCCTGTGCCGCCGGTGTTCCTGCCCGAGTCCACCGCGTAGGACAGCGCCGCGAGCGAGGTGAGTCCGATCGGCTCCGGACCGGTGTGCTGGGCGATCAGCAGCGGGATACCCGGCATCGAGCGTTCCAGTTCGGCGATGGCGGCGAGCTGTTCGCCGCGCCGGTTCAGATACCAGTGCACGGCGGGGTGTTCGGTGTCGACCGGGGAGGTCGGCGGCAGCACCTTGTTGACCACCACCGCGTCCAGCCGCAGCCCGAGCAGCGCGGCGGCGGAGCGGACCCGCTCGGATTCGGCGAGGGTCACCCGCTCGGCGACGGTGATCAGGCGCGCGCCGGTGCGCCGATGGTCGGCGAGCAGATCGCGGACCTCGGTGACCGCCTTGACGATCCGTTCGACGGTCGCGGCGAGGATGGCCTGGCGCAGATCGGTGCCGACGGTGCTCATCGCCCGCGCGTGCGGCGGCCAGATCCGTTCGACATAGCCGAGCAGGGTGTCGGGCGCGGTGATGATGCGCAGCATGTCGGCCGACGGCGGGCAGTCGACGACGAGCACATCCCAGTCGTTCTCGTTGGCGAACTGGGTGATCTCGACCAGCATCAGCAGTTCCTGCACGCCGGGCAGGCCGGTCAGCTCGGCCGGGTCCAGCGCGGCCAGGTCGATGCCGTGTTCGTGCCCGGTGCCGGGGGACAGCACGCGCACCACGTCGCGGAACCGATCCTCCAGCAGCGCAAGCGAATCCACCTCGATCACGTCGAGGCCGGGCAGGACGTTCGCGATCCCCGTTACCGTGCCGGGATCGTGCGGAAAACGGAAGCCGAGCGCGTCGCCGAGCGAATGCGCCTGATCCAGCGACGCCACCAGCACGCGCTCACCCGCCCTGGCGTAGGACATGGCGGTGGCGCACGCCAGCGTCGTCTTGCCTACCCCGCCTTTGCCGATGAACAGTTCGACCCGGGTCGTGTGCGTCGTCAGCCTTCGACCCGTTTCTTCAGTTCTTTCAGCGCGGTATCGGTGATCACCTTCTCGGCCTTGCGTTTGAACATGCCGATCATCGGGATGTTCAGGTCGACGGTCAGCGTGTAGACGACCTCGGTGTTGCCGTCGGGCTGGTCGATGAGTTCGTAGGTGCCGTTCTGCGCCTTCTGCAGCTCACCGCTGACCAGCGTCCAGCTGACCGTCTTGTTGTCCGGGCTCCAGGTATAGGAGAGGACGTAGCTGTCCTTCACCACGCCCGCGTCCAGCACGAATCGCGCGGTGCGCACGCGGCCGTCCGGTCCCTTTTCCTGTACTTCGACCGATTTCGCCGCCGAGACCCACTCGGGGTAGGACTCCAGGTCGGCGATGACGGACATCACCTGCTGCGACGGGGCCTCGATGATGATCGACCTCTGGGTCCTGTCGGCCATGGCGGACAGCGGTTCCTTTCAGCTTCGGCGCTGGAATGAATGTCAGGAGGCGTGAGCGGGTGTGACACCGGCCGGGCGACCTGCCTCCAGCCGGGATTTGAGTTCGAAGGACACGTTGCGGCCCGCGACGCGGCGCGCGCGGTTGGCGGCGGCCATCCGGTTCGGCGGCAGCGCCGGCTGCGGTTCGGCGTGCAGGAAGTAGTGCACGATCACCCCGTCCAGCATGGGTTGCAGCCACACTTCCATGGTTCCGTCCAGCGCGCCGGACACCGTCCAGCGGATTCCCTTGTCACCGCGGTCTTCCCGGACGACGAGGGTGAGGTCTGGCCACCAGCGGCGCCAGTTGTTCGGTGCCGATAGGACATCGGCGACGGCGATCCCTGGCGCGGCCACGAAGGTTTGGTCGGCGACCTGGATTGTGCTCACCTCGAGAGCGTATCGGATCGAGGCCCCGACGCCGCAGTGGTGATCACCGCAGGAGCTGCCGGAGCCGGACGCCGTGGGTGTCCCAGCGCCAGCGGTCCTCGACGAACGCACGGCCCGCGGCACCCATCCGGGCGGCCGCGTCGGGGTCGGAGAGGATGTCTACCAGGGCATCGGTGATCTGCTGGACCGAGCGGCCGTCGACGACGCGCCCGGTTTCGCCCTCGATGACCGTTTCCGGGGCGCCGCCGGAACGGCCCGCGACGACCGGCACGCCCGAGGCCGAAGCTTCGAGGTAGACGATGCCGAGCCCTTCGACGTCGAGGCCCGCGCCGCGGGTGCGGCACGGCATGGCGAAGACGTCGGCGAGGGTGTGGTGCGCGGCGAGTTCGCCGGAGGGGACGCGGCCGGTGAAGATGACGTCATCGGAGACGCCCGCGGCGATCGCGAGTTGACGCAGTTTCTCCTCGTAAGGTCCGCCGCCCGCGATGACCAGGACCGCGCCGGGAACCCGGTCGCGGATCTCGCGCATGGCGACGATCAGCGCGTCCTGGCCCTTGCGCGGGACGAGCCGGGACAGGCACAGGATGGTCGGGCGGTCATCCAGTCCGTACCGGTCGCGCAGTTCGGCGCGGGCGGCCGGATCCGGGCGGAACGCGTCGGTGTCCACGCCCGGCGGCAGATACTCCAGCGCGGCGTTGCGGCCGAACGCCGACGCGAAACGTCCGCGCGTGTACTTGCTGACGTAGGTGACCACGTCGGTGTGCTCGCCGATCTGCCGCAATGCCTGCCTGGCGCCGGGCAGCATGGACCAGCCGACCTCGTGCCCGTGCGTGCTGGCCAGAATGCGCTCGGCCCCCGCACGGCGCAGCACCGGCGACATGAGCGCGAGCGGGGCGGCGGCGCCGAACCACACGGTGTCGCACTTCTCGCTGCGCAGCAGCCGCGCGGCCCGGCGCATGACCAGCGGGGTCGGCAGCATCAGCGTGGTGGGGTGGCGGACCACCTGAAACTTCTGTTTGGCATCGAATTTCAGGTGACTGTCGCCGCGCCAGCGCGGGGCGTACACGACGAGATCGTCCGGCGGGAGCTGACCGGCCAAGGCATGCAGATAGGACTGAATACCACCCGGCCGCGGCGGGAAATCATTGGTCACCAGCAGAGTTCGGGCCATGGTGACAACCTACTGTGTTCGCCGTTTCGCTACCTCGCGCGGCGTGTTCTCGCCCCTTGGATCGCGCACTCGAGGTGGTGACGACAGCCGCACACCTTCTGACTTTCCGCACAGCGAATGGCATGCGATTTCTTGTGCGAGAAATCAAGTGGTGTGCGGCGACGATGGTGGCTCGGCCACCCCTTTTGCTGCTTCGCGCGGCGGGTCTCCGGTCCCGGGGCGCGCATCCGAGCGGGCTGCGAGTCGTGGTGACGACAGCCGCACACCCTCTGATTTCCCGCACATCGACTTGCCGCGCTGACACGCGTGCGGATGTCAAAGGGTGTGCGGGTTCAGGCTGTTTGGGTTGATAGCCAATCGCGCCAGTTGGCGATGAAGTCGGTGCGGGTGGTGCCGAGGACGTTTTGGAGGATCTGGTCTTCGGTGGCGGGGCTTTGGCGGGCGGCGGCGATTTGGCGGTAGAGCTCGACCAGGCGGGGTTGGTCGTATTTGTCGGCGATGAAAGCGCAGACGGACCAGGCTTGTTCGTAGGTGGCGGCGGCGTTGCGGCCGCTGAATTGGTCGTCGGCGGGTAGGTCGCCGGGGAGGTTGCGGAGGGTGACCTGGGCGGTGAGGGTGGGGGCGATGTCGGCGAAGCGGTGGCCTTGGCCGCGGTGCGCGGTGTAGTCGGCGAAACCCTCGAGCATCCAGAGCGGGGCGCCGTCGCGGGTTTCGGCGCGGGTGGCGATGTGGGTGAGTTCGTGGCGGAGCAGGGTGCGCAGGCCCTCGGGGTCGAGGCGGCGGCCGGCGTCGGGGCTGAACACGATGCGCTGGCCGGTCGGTTGGGTGCCCGGCGCGAACGGGTCGGCGACGGAGGCGGCGGCGACCTCGGTGGACATGTTGCCCGCGTGCACGAGTCCGGCGAATTCGGAGGGGGAGGAGGCGACTACGACCGTGGTCGCCTGCGCCCAGTCTTTGCCCCACACCTCGCTGACCGCGGTGGTGGCTGCGCCGAGTTCACGTTCCAGGATGTCGATTTCGACGCGCTGGGCCGGATGCCCGACGACCAGGGATTGTTGTCCGTCGCCGGTCGGCACCTGGTGCGCGACGATCGGGCCGAACGGTTCGACGCTGCGCCGCACCTCGGCCAGCCGCGGATCGCTGGCCGGAGCCTGACCCGCGACCTCGGCGGTCGCCTGCGCCGCATGCGGTTTCGGCAGCGCGGAGTTCGGCAGCATGACCAGGGCTCCGCAGAAACCGGTCAGCGCAACTACCATCGCGACGGTCACGCAGAACTCGAACCGCCGCCGAGCCGCCCACCACGCCCGCAACCGGCGCACGCCACTCATCGCCGGGCTTTCGCCGGGCAAGGGTTGGACAGGTCATGTCCATTCATAGTTGGTCAGTATCGCCGAGCGGAGTTGTACGGCGTCGAGCCCATGGGTGCGACGGCTACCGGGACGCCGAAGGTGGAGGCGTGCAGCATGAGTCCGTTGCCGGCGTAGATGCCCACGTGGGAGATGTCGGAGTAGAAGAACACGACGTCACCGGGTTGCAGGTCGTCCTTGGCGACCGGGGTGCCGTAGGTGGCCTGCGCGGAACTGGTGCGCGGCACGTTCTTGCCGACCTGTTTGAACGCCCACTGCACGAGCCCGGAGCAGTCGAACTGGTTCGGGCCGGTCGCGCCCCAGACGTAGGGGTCGCCGATCCGGGTTAGGCCGGCGGCCAACGCGCTGGTGCCGCTGCCGGGGACGAGGCCTTGCAGCAGGGTGTCGCGGTCGAAGCCGGGCGGGAAAGGCGAACCGGCGAGCGCGGACTTGTCCTTGGTGGACAGCGAACCCCACGCCTGCACCACCTGGGCGATGGCGCCGCCGAGGTCGCTGCGTTTGCGTTCCAGGTCGGCGCGCACGGTGTCGGCCTTGTCGGAGGCCGTGCGGGCCTCGTCCGCGGCTCTGCGCGCGACGGTCTCGGCCTTGTCGGCGGAGTCGGTCGCGACCTTGTACTGATCCAGCTGCGCGGAGGTCTGCGCGGCGAGCACGTCCAGCGTGGACATCTGGTCGAGCAGCTGCTGCGGGGAATCGCTGACCAGTACCGCGAACAACCGGTTGGTGCGCGCGCCCTGATAGGCGGCGATCGCGGTCCGGTCGATGATCGGCTGGTACTTGCGCACTTCGTCGCGGGCGCGGTTGACCATGTCGGTGCTGGCGGCCAGCTTGGCGTCGGCGTCGTGCTGGATGACGAGCTTGGCGTCCAGATCGGACTGCGCGTCCAGGGCCTGCTGGTTGAGCTGCTCGGACTGTCGCGACAGGTCGATCATCCGCTGCACGGCCTCGGTGGCCGTGGTCGGTAGCGCGACCGGATCGGCTCCGGCCGGGTTGCCACCGTAGAGGGCGGTGGTGGCCAGGACTCCGGCCGCCAATGCACCGCCGACCAGACGTCGCGTGCCATGTCTCCGGTGAGCTGCCACAGCCTGCCTTGCCCCGCTCTCTCGTGAAACGATCTCTGAGGAACCGACGATCTGAACCGATGAGCACCCTCATCGAAAACGAGGTTTGCGCTGCGCGAGCCTCGGGTAATTCGAGAAGGTCTCGATTAGGTTACGGAACGGCCTGCGTCTGTGTCCAGTAGAGAACGAAATGATCACAGCGCCCGTCCGGAGGTCGGGCCGCAACGTACGGCCCGACCAGCGGTTTCTCAGAAGCGGCGGGCTCCGGCGACCGGCATCGAGGAGATCGGGGCCACCTGCACGGGCGTGCCGGCGGTGGACGCGTGCACGACATTGCCGTCGCCGGCGTACAGGCCGGAGTGGCCGCCGCCGTAGAACGACACCAGGTCGCCCGGCTGCAGGTCGTCCATCGAGACCGGGCTGCCCGCGGACAGCTGGGCGCCGCTGGTGCGCGGCAGCTCCAGGCCTGCCTGCTCGTAGGACCACTTGACCAGGCCGGAGCAGTCGAACGCGTTCGGGCCGGCGGCGCCGTACACGTACGGCGAGCCGAGCTTGCTCATGGCGGCGTCGAGGGCTTCCTCGCCGATGGTCCGCTTCGGGGCGACGAACGGCAGCGGGGCCTGGCCCGGCAGTTCGATGCCCGGGATGCCCTGCGGGATCTGGATCTCGTTCGGCACCTCGAAGGTGCCGACGCCGGGGACGTTCACCGGCTGAGCCGATGCGGGGGCGGCCGGAAGCAGGAAAGCGCCGATGGTGGCAGCGCCGACGGCCCCGGCTGCGACGGCACGCTGCGCCGAACGCTTGACGGATTTGGTCGTCATGATGCGGTACTCCCAATCTGCCCCACGACGCCGCACCCTGACTGGTGCCGCGGACTTCGTGTCGTTCGCACCGGGTTGGTGCGTCGGACTCCGTGAGGTCTCGAAAAGGTTACGAACACATCACGGGGGTTTGTAAAGTCCGCCGCCGGCCAAATGCGTGCGCGGGTCTGAATTCACGCTTAATCAGTGTGAGATATGTCCCAACAATCACAAAAAGATAACGACGGGCGATCGCCGGCGAGCTTCGCGGCCGCTATCCCGGTCAGCGATGCCATGGCTGACCGAGCTCCGGAAGTGAACCGATTGGACATTTCCCCAGGTCGCTACGTTCATCTCGGGGACACGTGCGGGTCGAACACTGGTCGGTCGGCCAATTGACTGTGATCCGTCACAGCGAGCCCGAAGCGGCCCGTCCGCGTCGGCCGACACGCCCGACCGATTGATACGTTTTATGCGACAGTGTGACCTGCATCACTTTTTGGCGTTCTAGATCATTTCGTGGGTACCGAAACATAAATACGCACGGTGTCATTCAGACATTTCCTGGGGTTTTCGCGTACGCCGAACCCTGCCCGCGGGCGCTCCGTTCTTGTCGGACCCACCGCCTACGCTCCAGCCCGTGTCCGACCCCGCACCGCGCAAGGCCGTCGCTCGGCAACTGGTCTTCGACGACCTCGACACGCCCCTGTTCGACACCACCTTCGTGGTCGTCGACCTGGAGACCACCGGGACCAGTCCGGGCGGCGACGCGATCACCGAGATCGGCGCGGTCAAGGTGCGCGGCGGCGAGGTGCTCGGTGAGTTCGCCACCCTGGTCAACCCGGGGCGGGCGGTGCCGCCGGCGATCGTGCAGGTCACCGGGATCACCACGGCGATGGTCTATGCGGCGCCGGACATCGCGTCGGTGCTGCCCGGGTTCCTCGAGTTCGCGTCGGGCGCGGTGCTCGTCGCGCACAACGCGCGGTTCGACATGGCGTTCCTGCGGGCCGCCGCCGCGGCGCACGACATGGCGTGGCCCGTGGCGACCGTGCTGTGCACCGTGAAGCTGGCTCGGCGGGTGCTCGGGCGGGACGAGGCGCCCTCGGTCCGGTTGAGCGCGCTCGCCCAGTTGCTCGGCGCGAGCACGCAACCGACGCACCGGGCGCTGGACGACGCGCGCGCGACCGTGGACGTGCTGCACGCGCTGATCGCCAGGGTCGGCAATCAAGGCGTGCACAGCCTCACCGAGCTCGTCGACTACCTGCCCGACGTCACCCCGCGCCAGCGTGCCAAGCGGGTGCTCGCCAATGACCTGCCCGCGAGTCCCGGGGTGTACCTGTTCCGCGGGCCCGCCGACGAGGTCCTCTATATCGGCACCGCGGTGAATCTGCGCCGCCGCGTACGCAATTACTTCACCGGCTCGGAGACCCGCGGGCGGATGAAGGAGATGGTCTCCCTCGCCACCCAGGTCGACCATGTGGTCTGCGCACACGCGCTCGAGGCAGGTGTCCGCGAACTGCGCCTGCTCGTCGCGCACACCCCGCCCTACAACCGCCGCTCCAAGTTCCCCAAGCGCGCCTGGTGGATCACGCTCACCGACGAACCCTTCCCGCGCTTCTCCGTCGTCCGCACTCCGAACCGAGATGCCCTGGGCCCGTTCAACTCTCGCGCCGACGCCACCGAACTCGCGGTGATCATCGCCGAATACACCGGCCTGCGCACATGCGGTACCCGCCTGCCCCGCCGCGCCCTGCACGACTGCCCGCCCGCGGTCGTCGGCGGCTGCCCCGCATCCGCCCTCGGCACTCCTATTAATACAGAGGAATATGCCCCCGCCCCCGCGCTCGTCCGCGCCCTCTTCGCCGGCTACTCCGACACCCCACTGCGCACCATGCTCGACCGCATCGAAACCCACTCCCGCGCACAACATTTCGAAGCAGCCGCCCGCCTCCGCGACCGAACCGCCGCTGTAATCCGCGCCCTGCACCGCACCCAACGCCTCGCCGCCGTCGCCCGCATCGCCGAACTGATCGCCGCCCACCCCGACGGCGCAGGCGGCTGGGAGTTCGCCGTCATCCGCTACGGACGATTGGCCGCCGCGGGCAACGCCGTCCGCGGAGTCCCGCCGATGGCGGTGGTCGAACAACTCGCCGCCGCCGCCGAAACCGTGATCCCCGAAGGCGGCGTCCCCGCCCAGGCCCAGACCGCAACGGACATCCCGATTCCTAGCCCCGGACCGCCCCTCGCGCCGGGTCCTGCCCGCTTCGCCGAGACGCCTCTGGCAATCCCGCCGGATCACAGTGGGAATCTCGAAGATTCGCTGCCGGACCGCAACGCGGCCGGCGACGGCATGACTAACCATGACGTCGCGCACGATGGCACCGCAGCAGGTGTCGGCAGCGGCCGTGACATGGCGGGTAGCTCTGTCAGAAGGGTCGGCGAGCTGGACGTCGCTGTGTCGGTTGGCATCGCAGAGGACGGCGATGGGGTGGCTGATCGCGCGGCAGGTGGTGAGACGGCTGGTGTGGCGGCTGAGGCGCTGCCGGGGTTCGACGCCGCCGGGCGGGATTGGGTGCCGGTGAATGTGCCGCCGTTGCGGGGGGCCTCGCCGGAGGAGGCGGCGTTGGTTGCGCGGTGGTTGGCTCGGGCGGGGGTGCGGATAGTGCGGACGACGGAGGGGTATCGGGAGCCGATGTATGGGGCGGGGCGGTGGGTGGGGTGGGCGGAGGTGGCGGATGCGGCGGCGCACGCCCAACCCGCTGAGGATGCGTACGTGGAGCGCTTAGGCTGAGCGCATGATTACCGCGATCGTGATGATTGACGCCGACAACGGCCGCATTCCGGAGACTGCGCAGGCCGTTGCGGATACCGACGGCGTGACCGAGGTGTACTCCTGCGCCGGTGACGTGGACCTGATCGCGATCGTGCGGGTGCGCGACCACGAGCAGATCGCCGAGGTGGTGACCAACCGGCTGGACAAGGTCCCCGGCGTCGCGCGGACCATCACGCACATCGCGTTCAAGTCCTACGCCAGCGCCGACACCGAGGCCGGGTTCTCGCTGGGGGAGTGAGGGTTCAGCTGCGCAACATCGAACTGCCGGTGTAGGTGCCGCTCGAGCGACCGCGCAGGATTCCCGACGCGGCGCCGACGCAGTGGGTGTTCATATATATGGTCACCAGCCGGTCGCTGTTGTTCTTGAACTTGCGTGGCGCGTTGGGGCCGAGGTCGATGCAGCCGGACGTTCCGCCGTAGTCGGTGCCGTCGACGATCAGTTCGCCCTCCGCCGCCGCGGCCGTCGGGATGACGCACACGGCCACCAGCGAAAGTGCCCCGAGTGCTACACGAATGCTGTGCTTCATGTGGTGCTCCTCGTTGGTAGGAGCCGGGGTTCTCGCCGGGAGTGCGCCGGATCAGCTGACGATCATCGACTTCCCGGTATAGGTGCCGTTGTCGTGCGGCGAGAGGACCCCGGTGGAGATACCGCCACAGGTGGCGTCGGCGTAGATCGTCACCACGCTGTCGGTATCGTTCTGGAAATCGCGCGGCGCATCCTCGCCGAGCAGGACGCACCCGTTTCGGTCGGTGTAATTCACCCCGCCGACGAACAGTCCACATCCGTCGGCCACAGCCAGCGGAGCGGCGGCGCACACGGCGACCACCGAAAGACTCCCGAGTACTGCACGAACGCTGCGTCCCATGCTGTGCTCCTCGCCGGTCGAAGCCGTTCAGCACACCCAGTGCCGAGTCGGCCGTGCCTTGACGATCCTGGTCAGCTAACTCCCTGAACATATCTTATGCATGTCAGCTATCGCCATGCCACGAGTTCAGGCAGAACCTGCCAACTGTGCTCGGCCGGACTGCCCCGCCCGCACCCGCATCCCAGCGATCGTCGTCGCCGCGCACGTTTCGTTGCGCTGCGCTCGGAATCGTGGGCGATTTTGTGCGCGCCTGGCGAATAGGTGCGCACGCCTGGTCGGCGACCCTTCTGGCATCGCGCGGCACTGCGCTCGCGGGCCCGCAGTGCGCGGCCGAGACAGCACAGCGGCTCTTGTCGCCGCGCACGTTTCGTTGCGCTGCGGCCGGAATCGCGGGCAATTGTGCGCGCGTCCGGCGAATGCGTGCGCGGCTGGCGAATGCGTGCGCGGCTGGCGAATGGGTGCGCGGCTGGCGAATGGGTGCGCGGCTGGCGAATGGGTGCGCGGCTGGCGAATGCGTGCGCTCGCCGGTCGGCGACGCTTCTGGCATCGCGCGCGTCGGCAGTGCGCGGCCGAGACAGCACAGCGGCTCTTGTCGCCGCGCACGTTTCGTTGCGCTGCGGCCGGAATCGCGGGCGATTGTGTGCGTGTCCGGCGATTGGGGGCGCGCCCGGCGAACGCATTCGCGGGAGCGGAATGGGGCTCAGCGGTCGCCGAGGGTGACCGTCAACTTCGTCCAACGTTCGAGCAGCGCCTCGGCCTTAGCCGAGTCGATCGCCTCGGCGGCCCGCTCGAGCGCGCCGGCCAGCGCATCGTGCACGTCGGCCGCGAAATCGACTGTCCCCTGGGACAAGTCGTAGGCCACGATGGCTGCCGCCGAGTTCACCAGCACCGCGTCCCGCACCGCGCCGCTCGTTCCGGCGAACACGCTTCGCGCCACGCCCGCGTTGACCTCGGCATCGCCGCCGCGCAGCGCCTCCAGGTCGACGCGTGCGATCCCGAGGCGGGTCGGATCGATCGTCGTCTCCCGCATCTGCCCACCGGAAACCACCCACGCCGTGGTCGTGTCGGACGTGGTGATCTCGTCGAGCCCGTCATTCCCCCGAACAACCAACGCACTCCCGCCCCGCCCGGCGAACACCCCCGCGATCACCGGCAGCAGATCCGCGAACGCGCACCCCACCAGCCCGGCCCGCGGCTGGGCCGGATTCGTCAGCGGCCCAAGCACATTGAACACGGTCGGAATCCCGATTTCCTTACGCGCGGCCCCCGCGAACCGCAGCGCGGGATGGAACACCGGCGCGAAACAGAACCCGATCCCCACCTCGCGCACGCACCGCGCCACCGCCTCCGGCCCGAGCGCCAGCCGCACCCCGAGCGATTCGAGCACGTCCGCCCCGCCGCTCTTCGACGAGGCCGCGCGGTTCCCGTGCTTGACCACCGGCACCCCCGCCGCGGCCACCACGATCGAGGACATGGTGGAAATGTTCACCGACCCGGACCGATCGCCGCCGGTCCCGACGATGTCCACCGCGTCACCGTCGATGTGCACCAGTCGCGCGTGTTCGAGCATCCCCGCGGCGAGCCCGGTCAGCTCCGCGGGCGTCGGCCCCTTGATCTTCATGGCGACCCCGAACGCCGCGATCTGAGCCGGAGTGGCGTTGTCCGACATGATCTCGTCCATCGCCCACGCCGTGTCGTCCGCGGCCAGGTCGCCACCGTCGGCGAGGGTTCCGAGCACCTGGGGCCAGCTGCGCACGCTCATGACTCCACCTCGCTGGCGCTCGGTTCCGTCACGCGCGCGGCGCGCTGTGTCACGATTCGCTCGCTGCGCTCGCTCATGAATTAACTTTCTCCCGTCACCTGGTTTCACAACCAGTTTGTCGCGAAGCAGCTTACTGCCCCCGGTCAGGGCAAAGCCCGTCGTTAAACCGCGCCCGGCCGAGTCGGGAGAACTTACTGCCGCTACCCGGTCGCGGGCCCGGATTGTCCGGCCGCCGGCCGCGGTTGCAGCGCATCCCACCCATCCGCGGTCCCGTCGTGCCGCTGCGCCAGCCCGGCCATCCGCGAACGCTCCTGCGAACAATGCAGCGCGTCCAGCACCTGCACCCGTTGCAGGATCACCGTCTCCAACGCGTCGGTCCCCGGCCCGCCGACCTGCGGCGCGGGCGCGTACCCGTCCTGTGCCGCGATCGCACACACGGCCTCGACCTGTCCCGGCGGAATCCGCAGATGATGCCGCAGCACCGCATCCGCGTCCGGCACCAGCTCGCTCGCCCGCGCCAGCGCCGCCGAACACGCCTCGGCGTCATCGAAACTCGACGCGACCACCACCAGATCGGCCCGGCTCGGATCCAGCGGCGCCGGACCGCCGCGCCCGAACAACCGACCCCACAAACGCGCTGCCACATCGCCTCCATCTCAGCTTTTACTTACGCACACCTGTCATGCTGTGGTCCAGCTACCCGAGGGCACGCGGACCCGGCACGTAAACACGTTCCGACCGATGCCGCCGCGCCGCGGGCAGCCCGACCTCAACACGCCGAGCCCTGGTCGAGAGGCTGTCTGTCCGTGGGTTTTCCGACACGGGGACACAAGTTTCGCACCCGGGTACTTGTGTCGTACTACGACGAGTCATACTTACCCCCGTGACGACCGCAGTAGGGACCCCCGGATCGGCCATTACCCAGCGTGTGCACTCGCTGAATCGGCCCAACATGGTCAGCGTCGGTACCATCATCTGGCTGTCCAGCGAGTTGATGTTCTTCGCCGGCCTCTTCGCGATGTATTTCGTCGCGCGCGCACAGGCGCACGGCGTCTGGCCGCCGGAACCGACCGAGTTGAACCTCAAGCTCGCCGTGCCGGTCACCGCCGTGCTGGTCGCGTCGTCGTTCACCTGCCAGATGGGTGTGTTCGCCGCAGAGCGAGGCGACGTGTTCGGCCTGCGCCGCTGGTACGTCATCACCCTGATCATGGGCGCGATGTTCGTCGCCGGTCAGGCCACCGAGTACCACGCACTGGTCGGAGAGGGCACCTCGATCTCGAGCAGCGCCTACGGCTCGGTGTTCTACATCACCACCGGCTTCCACGGTTTGCATGTCATCGGCGGTCTGATCGCGTTCGTGTTCCTGCTGATCCGCACCAAGGTCAGTAAGTTCACCCCCGCGCAGGCCACCGCCGCGATCGTCGTCTCGTACTACTGGCACTTCGTCGACATCGTCTGGATCGGCCTGTTCGCCACGATCTACTTCGTCCGCTGAGCCGGGCATACCCCAGTCTTTTGCACACGTCGGTTCCGTCTACTCCAAAGGGACACAGATGAGTTCATCTCCCCCGTCAGCGCCAGAGCCCGCCAGCAACGGGAACGGCGAGGCCAGCAAGACACGCAGGCAGCGCCGCGTTCGCCGTCGCATCGCGGGCGGGCTCGCGCTGTTGGTGGGCCTCGTCGGTGCGGGCTTCCTGGCCGCGGCCTTGACGCCGGACCCGCAGCGGGCGACCGCGAACGAGGATTCCTCGGCGCTGATCCGCGAGGGTAACCAGCTCTACGACACCTCCTGCATCACCTGCCACGGTGCGAACCTGCAGGGTGTCCAGGATCGTGGCCCGAGCCTCATCGGCGTCGGCGAGGCCGCCGTCTACTTCCAGGTGTCCTCCGGTCGCATGCCGATGGCCCGCAACGAGGCCCAGGCGCAGCGCAAGCCACCGAAGTTCGACGAGCACCAGACCGACGCGCTGATGGCGTACGTGGCGGCCAACGGTGGCGGCCCCACCGTGGTCCGCGACGCGAACGGCGAGATCGCGCAGGAGTCGCTGCGCGGCGACGACATTGCCCGCGGTTCGGAACTGTTCCGGATGAACTGCGCGTCCTGCCACAACTTCACCGGGCGCGGCGGCGCGCTGTCCTCCGGTAAGTTCGCCCCGCCGCTGGAGCCCGCCTCCGAGCAGCAGATCTACGACGCGATGATGACCGGCCCGCAGAACATGCCGAAGTTCTCCGACCGGCAGCTGTCGCCGGAGGAGAAGCGCGACATCGTCGCCTACGTCATGAACGCGAAAGAGGAGAAGGCCCCCGGCGGCTGGGACCTCGGCGGCTTCGGTCCCGCGACCGAGGGCCTGGTCATGTGGGTGATCGGTATTACGACGGTCGTCGGTGCCGCGATTTGGATCGGGTCGCGGTCATGAGCGAGAAGGAGCCAAACGACATGGGTCGGCCGGATGAGGGCCACGACGGCGGCGAGCCGTCGAAGGAATCCACGGGCCACGGATCCCACGAGGTGGTCGCCGGTTCCGACGGCCACGCGGTGGCGGAGTCCGATAGCCACGCGGTGAAGCGCGACTACACCGAGGCCGAACTCGACGCGATGACGCGCGACGAGCTGGTCAAGCTCGGCACCGAGCGGGACGGCGTCGACGTCGCCTACCGGCGCGAGCGGTTCCCGGTTCCGGGCACCCGCGCCGAGAAGCGCGCCGAGCGCGCGGTCGCGTTCTGGTTCGCCGTCTCCGGCATCGCCGCGGCGGCGCTGGTCGGTGTGTACCTGTTCTGGCCGTGGAAGTTCAAGCCGTCCGACGAGGAAGGCCACACCGCCTACTCGCTGTTCACCCCGCTGGTCGGTGTCACCTTCGGTGTCTCGGTGCTGGTCATCGGCGTCGCGGTGGTGCTGATCCGCAAGATGTTCATCCCCGCCGAGCTGTCCATCCAGGACCGTCACGACGGCCCGTCGCCCGAGGTCGAGCGCCGCACCCTGGTCGCCGAGCTCACCGACGCGCTGGAGACCTCCACGCTGGCCCGCCGCAAGCTGATCACCCGCACGGCCGGCGCCGGCGTCGGTGTGCTCGGCATCGGCGCGCTGCTGGTGTTCGTCGGCGGCATGGTGAAGAACCCGTGGGCCAAGCGGGAGAAGTCGCCGCTGTGGGTCTCCGGCTGGACCCCGGACTTCGAGGGCGAGACCATCTACATCCGCCGCGACACCGGTCGCCCGGAGGACGTCGTGCTCGTCCGTCCCGAGGACATGGACGCGGGCGGCATGGAGACGGTGTTCCCCTGGAAGGAGAAGTGGCGCGGCGACGAGCACGCCACGCTCCAGTCGCTGCGCGGTATCCGCAACGCGGTCATGATGATTCGCCTGCGCACCGAAGACGCGCAGAAGGCGATCAAGCGTAAGGGCCAGGAGAGCTTCAACTACGGCGACTACTTCGCCTACTCGAAGATCTGCACCCACCTCGGTTGCCCGACGTCGCTGTTCGAGTCGCAGACCAACAAGATCCTCTGCCCCTGCCACCAGTCGCAGTTCCTGGCGACCGAATGGGGTAAGCCGGTCTTCGGTCCCGCCGCTCGCGCACTGCCGCAGCTGCCGATCACCGTCAACTCCGAGGGCTACCTGGTCGCCAACGGCGACTTCATCGAGCCGCTCGGCCCGGCATATTGGGAGCGTCGTTCATGAGTCCTTCTGCTGCCGCACAGGCCAACGAGATGGACGAGCGGTACCAAGCCGCCGCGTTCGTGAAGCGGTCGATCAACAAGGTCTTCCCGACCCACTGGTCGTTCCTGCTCGGTGAGATCGCGCTGTACGCGTTCATCATCCTGCTGCTCTCGGGTGTCTACCTGACCCTGTTCTTCGATCCGTCGATGACCGAGGTCGTCTACAACGGTTCGTACCAGCCGCTGCGTGGTGTCACCATGTCGCGGGCCTACGAGACGTCGCTCGACATCACCTTCGAGGTGCGTGGCGGTCTGTTCGTCCGCCAGGTGCACCACTGGGCGGCGCTGCTGTTCGCGGCGTCGATCATCGTGCACCTGTTCCGCATCTTCTTCACCGGCGCGTTCCGCAAGCCGCGTGAGGCGAACTGGGTGATCGGCTCGCTGCTGCTGATCCTGGCCATGTTCGAGGGCTTCTTCGGTTACTCGCTGCCCGACGACCTGCTGTCCGGCACCGGCCTGCGGGCCGCGTTCGGCGGTATCACGATGAGTATCCCGATCGCCGGCACCTGGATGCACTGGCTGATCTTCGGCGGGGACTTCCCCGGCACGATCATCATCCCGCGCCTCTACATCGCGCACGTGCTGCTGCTGCCCGGCATCATCCTGGCCCTGATCGCCGCCCACGTGGCGCTGGTCTGGTACCAGAAGCACACCCAGTTCCCCGGGCCGGGCCGCACCGAGAACAACGTGGTCGGCGCGCGCATCATCCCGGTGTTCGCCGCGGACCAGGGCGCGTTCTTCGCCTTCACCCTCGGCATCGTCGGCATCATGGGCGGCCTGTTCCAGATCAACCCGATCTGGAACCTGGGTCCCTACAACCCGTCTCAGGTCTCCGCGGGTTCGCAGCCGGACTTCTACATGATGTGGACCGACGGCCTGGCGCGTCTGATGCCGCCGTGGGAGCTCTACCTGGGTCGCTACACGGTTCCGGCCGTGTTCTGGGTGGCGCTGATCATGGGCCTGGTGTTCACCGTGCTGATCATGTACCCGTGGATCGAGAAGCGGCTGACCGGCGACACCGCCGGGCACAACCTGCTGCAGCGTCCGCGCGACGTGCCGGTGCGCACGGCGATCGGCGCCATGTCGATCGGCTTCTACGTCGTGCTGACCCTGTCCTGCGTCAACGACATCGTCGCGCTGAAGTTCGACATCTCGTTGAACGCGACCACCTGGATGGGCCGCATCGGCATCCTGGTCGTGCCGCCGCTGGCGTACTTCATCGCCTACCGGTTCTGCATCGGCCTGCAGCGCAGCGATCGGGCGGTGCTCGAGCACGGCATCGAGACCGGCGTGATCAAGCGCCTGCCGCACGGTGAGTACATCGAGGTGCACCAGCCGCTCGGCCCGGTCGATGACCACGGCCACCCGATCCCGCTGGAGTACCAGGGCGCGACCGTCCCGAAGAAGATGAGCAAGCTCGGCTCGGCCGGCAAGCCCGGCACCGGCAGCTTCCTGCGGGCGGACCCGTGGCAGGAGAGCGAGCAGCACTTCGAGACCGAGCACGCCGAAGAGCACAAGCAGCTCAAGGTGTTGCAGGCGCGTCAGGAGAAGGAACTCGGTGGCAAGCACAACCACTGATAGCTGAAACACAAAGGCCCCGAGTCGAAACCGGCTCGGGGCCTTTGCGTTCGGGTTCTGCGTTTCGGATCGGCCCGGCGTCGGCGAAATCAGTTGCCGCGTTGGCGAAAGCGAAGGCCCCGAGTCCAATTCGACTCGGGGCCTTCGCATTCAGATTTCTACAAACGCGGTGCGCTGCGGCGGGACGCCTCGATGGCCTCGAACTTGGCCAGGTTGTGCCGGGCGTCGGCGAGCGCGTCGTGCGCGTCCGGGGGGACCGGGGGCAGCTCGGGGCGGCCGTGCGCGTCCCAGTGCTGGCGCAGCTCGTTGGTGTAGCGGGGGAAGATGGTGGGCAGGTCGACCATGGAACCCCACAGCTGGCACAGCGCCACGTGGTCGTACGCGCCGACCCAGGCCCACAGCTCCGGCACCACCGATGAGCGCGGCACCAGGAACTTGTACAGGTCGTCGCGGATCTGCTTGCGGCTACGCCACAGCGGCGAGGACGGCGAGGGCAGCTGCGGCAGCACGTGCCTGCGCACCCACGGGCCCGCCTTGTCCGGATCGAATTCCGTGGACACCGCGTAATATTCGCGCCCGTCCTCGCACACGACACCGATGGAGACCAGGTCGATGACGACCCCGTCCTCGATGAATTCGCAGTCGTAAAAGTATCGAAGCGAGATCGGTCTACTCCTCAGCAATTCGGTATGGCGCCGGTTCGATCAGGCGTACGTTCCGAACAATCACCCTAAGCGGAACAGGGGCCGGATTCGCAGCCGGGCTCGGATCCGCGGGGAGGTGGCCGGAGACACCCCTATGGTGGGTACCACGGACGTCCGACTCATCCGTATTCTGAACGAGTGAACTGGACCGTCGACGTACCGATCGATCGCCTGCCGGAACTGCCTCCGCTGCCTACCGAGTTGCGCAGGCGGTTGGACGAAGCGCTGGCCCGCCCCGCGTTACAGCAGCCGTCGTGGGATCCAGAACAGGCCGCGCAGATGCGCACCGTGCTGGAGAGCGTGCCGCCGATCTGCGTGCCCGCCGAGGTGGAGGACCTGCGCGAGCAGCTCGCCGAGGTGGCCCGCGGCGAGGCGTTCCTCATGCAGGGCGGCGACTGCGCCGAGACGTTCGCCGACAACACCGAGCCGCACATCCGCGGCAACATCCGCACCCTGCTGCAGATGGCCGTCGTGCTCACCTACGGCGCCAGCCTGCCGGTGGTCAAGGTCGCGCGCATCGCCGGCCAGTACGCGAAACCGCGTTCCTCCGATACCGATTCGCTCGGCCTGAAGTCCTACCGCGGCGACATGGTGAACGCGCTGGTCGCCGACGCCGCACAGCGCGAGCACGACCCGTCCCGGCTGGTCCGCGCCTACGCCAACGCCAGCGCCGCGATGAACCTGGTGCGCGCGCTGACCGGCGCCGGCATGGCCGACCTGCACAAGGTGCACGACTGGAACCGTGACTTCGTCGCCAAGTCGCCCGCCGGCGCCCGCTACGAGGCGCTGGCCGAGGAGATCGACCGCGGCCTCGCGTTCATGACCGCCTGTCGGGTGAACGACCCGAGCCTGAAGTCGGCCCGCATCTACGCCAGCCACGAGGCCCTCGTCCTCGACTATGAGCGCGCCATGCTGCGCCTGAGCGAGAACGCCGCCGGCGAGCCGGTGCTCTACGACCTGTCCGCGCACTTCCTCTGGATCGGCGAACGGACCAGGCAGCTCGACGGCGCACACATCGCGCTCGCCGAACTGCTGGCCAACCCGATCGGCCTGAAGATCGGACCGACCACCACGCCCGACATGGCCGTGGAGTACGTCGAGCGGCTCGACCCGAACAACGAACCCGGCCGGCTCACCATCGTCTCGCGCATGGGCAACGGCAAGGTCCGCGACGTGCTGCCGCGCATTATCGAGAAGGTCCAGGCCACCGGCCACCAGGTGATCTGGCAGTGCGACCCGATGCACGGCAACACGCACGAGGCCTCCACCGGTTTCAAGACCCGCCACTTCGACCGCATCGTCGACGAGGTCCAGGGCTTCTTCGAGGTGCACCACGCCCTCGGCACCCACCCCGGCGGCCTGCACATCGAGCTCACCGGCGAAGACGTCACCGAATGCCTCGGCGGCGCCCAGGACATCTCCGACCTGGACCTCTCCGGCCGCTACGAAACCGCCTGCGACCCGCGGCTGAACACCCAGCAGTCGCTGGAGCTGGCCTTCCTGGTCGCCGAAATGCTCCGCTGACCCAGCGTTTTCACCGCTCGGTCCCAGAAGCGCGCAAGTCTCCTTGTAGCCGTTAACCAGCCCGAGCACGACTCGGCCGACGGCCCGCTGTGCGCCTCCGGGCAGCAGCATCACCCAGCCGCACCACTTCTGATTTCCCGCACCGAAAATCGCATGCAATTTTCGGTGCGGGAAATCAAGAGTGGTGCGGCGAGGTCGTTCTTGGTCGGTGCCTAAGGCAGGGCGACCAGGGATACCGTGTTGCCCGATTCGATGTTGGCGCCGACGGCCGGGGTTTGCGAGACGATGAGTGAACTGTCGCTCGCGACAAGCTGTTTCACCTCGACCTGCACGCCGAGCGATTGCAGCTTGGCCCGGGCGTTGGCGACGGTCCAGCCGCGGACGTCGGGCATCTTCAGGGCGTTGGAGACGATCAAGGCGACGCCGTCGCCGGATTGAACGGTCGCGCCGGCGGCGGGATCGGTCCCGATCGCCTTATCTGCTTCGATGGTGCGGTCGAACTGAGACCTGTTCTCGCGCACGGCAATACCGGCGGCGGTGAGGATCTTCGTCGCCTCGTCGGTCGTCTTTCCGCGCACATCGGGCACCTTCACCGGCTGAGAACCCTTGCTGCGGTAGACCTTTACCTGTCCGCCCGTCGGCAGCACGACGCCGGGGCCCGGATCGACCTTGGCCAGCGTTCCTTTCGGCGCGGAGTTGCCGATCTCACCCGAATCCACCGGTTGCAACCCGGCATCGCGAATCAGCTGGTTCACCTTCGTGATCGGATCACCGGGCTGCACGTCGGGCACCTTCGGCTTACCGCTGGACACCAGCACCGCGACCGTCGACCCCTTGGTCACCCGCGAGCCGGCGGACGGATCGCTGCCGACCACACCGCCGACCGGAATGATGTCCGACGCCTTCTGCCGGAGCTCGGTCTCGAACCCGGCATCTCGCAGCGCCGCGACCGCACGATCGGAATCCATCCCGGCGATCGCCGGAACCGGCGAATATCGGCCGACTCCGAGCCACCAACCGCCGACCCCGACGACCAGCGTGAGGATCGCCACAATGGCGACCCACACCCACGTCGTCCGGCGCGACTTGGACCGATCGGGGGCGTACGCCTGATACGGCGACGACGCGTGCTGCTGCCGCACCGGTTGCTGCGGCGGCTCGTAGCCGTCCGGCGGACCGTAGTCGACCCGGGGCCGCGGCGCGGTGACCACCTTCGTGTGCTGCACGGTCGGCGGCGTGTACGGCTCCGGCACCGCCGCGGCCTGCTGGGTGGCCGGCGTCGCTATCCGATAGCTCGCACTCAAATGCTCCGCCGACTCCTGCGGCGCGGGCACCCGATACGGCGGCAGGTTCAGCTTCGCGCCGATCTGCCGCAGCGCCGCCGCCATCTCGTTCGCGTCGGAGAACCGGTGTGCGGGTTCGCGCGCGGTCGCCTTGGCGACCAGCTCGTCGAACTCCTGCGGCACCCCGGAGATGAACCGGCTCGGGCTCGGCACGTCGTTCTCGATCCGCTGATACGCGACCGACAGCGACGTGTCGCCGGTGAACGGCACCTTCCCGGTGAGCAGCTCGAAGATCAGCACGCCGAACGAATAGACGTCACTGCGCGCGTCGGCCGTGCCGGTGGTCACCTGTTCGGGGGACAGGTACGCGGCAGTGCCGAGAATCACGCTGGCCGAGGTGGTATTCGCCGCCGCCACCGCGCGGACCAGGCCGAAGTCGGCGATCTTCACCTCGCCGTTGTCGGAGATCAGCACGTTCTCCGGCTTGATGTCGCGATGCACCAGTCCGGCCGCGTGCGCGACACCGATCGCCGCGAGCACCGGTTCGGCCACCGCGCGCACCGCGTGCGGCGGCATCGGGCCGCGCTCGCGCAACAACTCGCGCAGCGTGCCGCCCTCGACCAACTCCATGATCAGGAACGGATACTCACCGTCCACGCCCTGGTCGTACACCGCGACCAGCGACGAATGCTTGAGCTTGGCGACCGCGCGCGCCTCGAACTCGAATCGGGAGAGAAACTGCGGGTCACCGGCGAATTTCGGGTCCATCACCTTGATCGCCACCGGACGATCCAGACGGGTGTCGACGCCCCGGAAGACCATCGACATGCCGCCGCGGGCGATCGGCGCATCGATGCGATAGCGCCCTTCCAGCATCTGGCCGATCAATTGATGTCCTCCGGCTTTCACAAAGTTCTCACCCCTCGCGGTTGATCCCACAAGCGATCGACCGCCCCGTGCGGCCCTCACGATGGTATCGACCAAACGCACCCGGGTGTCTCACGACTTGCTGCGGGTGACCGTCTACCGTTATCCGCGTGAGTGCATTTCCTTGCAGTGATGATGTCCTTCCGGAGTCCGTGGCTGTGCTGCCGCTGCCCGAGGTGGCCGACAGACTCGGGCTCGTGGTGACCCGCGTCCATCAGATGCTGCGTGACCACCAACTGCTCGCCGTCCGCCGCGACGGCGTGGTCAGCGTCCCCGAACGATTCTTCGATCAGGACGGCGTGGTCAGGTTCCTGCCCGGCCTGATCACCGTGATGAAGGACGCCAAATACACCGACGAGGAGATCCTGGAATGGATCTTCACCGAGGACGACAGCCTCCCCGGCATGCCGGTCGACGCCCTGCACGGCCCGCTGGCCCGCGAGGTCATCCGCCGAGCCGCGGCAGATCCGTTCTGAGCTGTCGATGCACAGTGCATCCCAGCTGCACGTCAGGTCAGGGCCTTCGGTTGGGTACTGCTGCGGTGGTGAATTGGATCGCCGCTACGCCTAGGCGTTGGTGGCGGGGGACTACTGCGCGCTGGCTGAAGACTGCGTAGTCGGTGGACTCGATGCGGTCGAGGATGCTTGCGTAGAGGACGGCCGCTGTACGGATGGCGGGGCGGACTCGTGGTTCGAGCAGGTCGATGCCGGGTTCGGCGCGGCGGTAGATGTCGCGGTTGATCGCGATCAGGTGGGCGAGGGCTCGGCGGACTCGCGGATCCGTGCGGCGCGTGCGGTGGCAGTGGACGAGCAGGTCGTGGTCGACACCGAAGGCGGCCAGCTCGTCTGCGGGTAGGTACACCCGGCCGCGGTCCAGGTCTTCCGCGACATCGCGCAGGAAGTTGGTCAGCTGGAACGCCTCGCCGAGCGCCGCCGCAGCAGGTTCCGCCTCCGCGATCGGCACCACGGTGCCCAGCACCGGTAGAACTTGCAGGCCGATGGCAGCAGCCGAGCCGCTCATGTACTCGCACAGATCGGCCATCGTCGCGTAACGATCGCGAAAGCGGGGAGTGCCGGGAACGTCCATCCGCATCGAGTCCAGGAATGTCCAAAAATGTTGGGCGGCAATGTCATAGCGGCGAATAGTGTCGGCGACCGCAAGCATGACCAAGCCTCGACGGTCCTGGCTCGCGGCATGCAGGGAGTTCCCGAGAGGCCAGGCGGCGTCGGGTGACTCCAGCGCGATCCGCAGCTGCTTCTCGATCAGGTCCAGTTCATCGCCGGGGCCGTGCCCGGGCGGGTCGGGCCGATCGCGCTCGGAAAGCTCCCGCACCTGACCCGGATAACGCTGCACCACATCGGTTTCCGCATGGTCCACGATGTCGTCGACCATCCGGGCGAATGCGTACAGCGCGTGCACCGCCGGTCGCCGCTCGGCCGAAAGCAGCCGAGTCGCAAGGAAATACGTGCGCCCATGGGCTGCCGCGATCCGCTTGCATTCGCGATAGGCGACGCTCAACTCTGCCTGCCCCGCGACGCGCGGCGCATCGCCGATCATGGCCGGGCGTCGGTGGCCGCGTCGAGGTTCGGCGGCGTGGCCCGCAACCGCAGCGGGTCCACCTTGCGCAGTGACATTGCCGCCACCACGGCGGCGAAGGTCGCCAGGGCGACGTGCCAGAAGCTGTAGAGCCCGATCGATCCGTCCGGTTGGAACACCAGCATCAACCAGGTACACAACCCGACCAGCACCATCAATGTCGTGGTCGACAAGGCGAACCCGGCGGCCAGCGCCAGCGGCCACGAGTAGTACCAGGGCAGCGCGGCGGGTGACAGGATCACGATCCCGACGAACGCGATCAGGATGCCGAACACCGCTTCACGCTCGCTGTGCCGGAACCGCCACCAGGCCCACACCAGCACGACGACCAGCGCCAAGGCGCACATCGCCCTGGTCACGGTGAGCACCTTGCCGGAATCGAGCGAGGTGAACCAGCCGACCGCGTGCATCATGATGGTCGGCAGCGAGAGCCAGTTGATGATCTTCTTCGACCCGGACAGCGCGGTCAGCCAGCCGATGCCGACACCGGCGATGGCCGAGGCGGCCACGAACACCGCCGCGAACACGCTGAGCCCGAGTCCGGCGATCTTGGCGAACATCAGCGCCGGGTGCGGCATGTCCTCGGTCGGCTCGGCGGCATCGTGCGGCCGCTCGCTCTCCGGGAGGTTCGCCGGGTCGCGTCCGGCCCGCTGGGCGGCGCGCTTCTCGCGTTCGTGCAGCATCCAGATCCACACCAGGAACGGCAGCGCGATACCGGCCGTCGCCTTGATCGCCACTCCGATGGCGACCACCACGATGCCCGCGACGTGATGGCGTTCCAGCACCAGCGCGATGCCGGCGCACATCAGCCCGACCATCAGCATCTCGTTGTGCACGCCACCCCAGAGGTGGATCAGCACCAGCGGGTTGAGCACCGCCAGCCACAGCGCCACGGTCGGCTTGCCGCCGAGGTGTTTGGTCAGGTAGGGGACCGCCCACATCATCAGCGCGAGGCCGGGCAGCATGACCAGGCGCATCGCGATGGTTCCCGCGACCACGTTGTCCCCGGTGATACTGGTGATCCCGCGGCCGAGCAGCAGGAAGATCGGTCCGTAGGGCGCGGTGGTGGTCTTCCACACCGGGCTCACGTTGTCGAGCAGCACGCCGGGGTTCGCGATCGGTCCGACGACGTAAGGATCGAAACCATCGCGCAGCAGCGCGCCCTGCGCCAGGTACGAGTAGACGTCCTGGCTGAACATGGGCACGGCGAACAGCAGCGGCGTGATCCAGATGACGACGATGGCCCGTAACTCGTTCAGCGTCACGCCGGCGTCGAGGCGATCGCCCCGGCCGATCGTGGTGCGGCCGAGTCGCACCCACGCGGTGATCATCAGCAGCACGCCGATCCAGATGACGATCGTGGACAGCGCGTAGCCGTGGCCGAACCGTAGCCAGGACAGGTGCAGCGCCTCGAGGATCGGGTCGCGCTTGCGCGTGCTGCCCGCGCCGAAGCCGCCGAAGGTGATCATGATCGCGCCGTAGAAACCGAGCAGCGCCGAGTGCCCTTCCGGGCTGCGCAGGAAGATCGCGACGGTGCGCATCCAGGACCGCACACCGGGTGCCTCGGCGGCGGCCGATTCGCGCTTCGCCGCGGTGTTCGGTGCGTGGCCGGTGATTTCAGTCAAGGTGGCCTCTGCGGCGCGCGTTTCGGGGGATGCCATCTGGTGTCGGTCCCCCCGAATGGTCAGCGGTCGCAACCGCGAGTGAATAGGTCGGCGCCTAGTTTACGGCGTCGCCGGGAACACTATCTCGCTGGTACGCGCGGTTTCATCTCGAGCGGGTGCGGCTAGCCGGTAATGCGGGTTGCCGCCAGTTTTCCGGACAGCAGGGTGGTCGGTACCCCAACGCCCGGCGTGGTGCCGCAACCAGCGATAACTACATTGTCGCTGGAGCGCGGAAAATTGCGCGAACGAAATGGTCCGGTTTGCCGGAAGAGGTGCGCCGCGGAGAACGGGGTACCGGCCAGCATGCCTTGATCCAGCCAGGTTTGTGGCGTGTCCAGATGGTCGACGGTGAAATGCTCGGCAATGCCGGTGTAACCGCGGCTTTCCAGCACTTCGAGCAGTTCACGCAGGTATGCGGGCGCGAGCCGGGGCCAATCCAGGGGAGCGGCGTCCAGATTGGGGCAGGGAGCCAGCAGCGAGAATGGTTCGTGCGGTCCGTCGGCGCGGGTGATGAACAGGCCGGGGTCGGTGAGGGCGGGTCGAGTGAGCAATAGCGACGGGTCGCTCATCAATCGACCGCGGCGCCCCGCGATCTCCTTGAACGTCGTGTCCCACGCGTCGCCGAATTCGATCGTGTGATGCGCCTGGACGGGCCATGTGCGCGCTACTTCGGCTGGGACGGTGCCGTGCGCGACGACCGCGGAGGGCGCGGCCCGCAATCCGCGGCGGCGACGCACGCCGAAGCGTTCGATGGATCCGATATCGGCGGTCAGCACCAGGGCATCGCAGTCGAACGTGCGACCGTCGGCCGTGCGCACCCGCTCGGCTCGCCGCCCCGCGTAGTCCACCCTGGTCACCTCGGTGCCGAGTTCCAGCGTCCCGCCCGCGGCCGTGAACGCCTCGGCCATCGCCGCCGCGATGGCCCGCATCCCGCCTTCGGGGAAGTAGACGCCGAGCGAGGTGTCCATGTGCGGGATCGCGCCGTACACCGCCAGCGCCTCGGCGGGCGCCAGGCCTGCGTACAGCGCCTGGAAGGTGAACAACCGGGCCAGCCGCGGATCCCGCAGGATCCGGTGCACCCGCGGACCGAGCCTGCCGAATCCGCCGAGCCGCACCAAATCCAGGAGGGCACGGCGCTTTTCGGGCACGCGAACCATGTCCAGGGGCGAATCGAAGTTGGTGTCCATGAACTCGCCGAACTCGGCGGCGTAGATCCGCGCCAGCCAGTCCCGCAGCCGTCGATAGCGCCGCGCCTCGGCCGGACCGCAGACCAGCGCGACCTCCTCGGCCATCGCGTCGGCGTCGGCGAACACCCGCAGGGACGCGCCGTCGGCGAACTCGGCGTGATAGCTGGGGGTGAGTTGCTGGATGCGCAGCGCGGGTTTACAGGTCTCCGGTGTCCGCCCGACCGCGGCGAGCGCGTCGGTGATCAGCTCGGGCAGCGTCAACACGGTTGCGCCGGAATCGATCTCGTAATCCGGTCCCTGGTAGCGCCCGACTCGTCCGCCCGGATGATCGGCTCGTTCGAGCAGGGTCACTGTGCGGCCCGCGCCGGTGAGATAGAGCGCGGCGGACAATCCGGCCAGTCCGGCACCGACTACAACGACCCGATCCGTCGGCCCGGCAACAGTTTTCAGCACGCGCGTGACTGACCTGTCCCGCATAGGTGCGCGATCGGCCGGTGCGGCAACGTCTTTCATTCAGCTTCCCCTTTTCGCGGCCCGCGTCGCCGAATGCGCACTCACGCAGCGCGCTTGGTCGCCGCCAATGCCATGGCGCGCAACCGCTCTTTCGAAGCCGGTGTCGCCGTGCTGGTTTCGATCGCGGCCAGGCCGGCCTCGGTGAGCTCGGTGATCCGCCGCTCCACCTCGTCGACCGCGCCGAGTTCGGTGATCACGGCGCGCAGCTTCGCCACCTCGTCCGCGTCCAGATCGGTGCCGATGCTGGTGCGCAGCAGCTTCGCCGCGGCCGGATCGGCCTCGTCGGCCCTGGCCAGCGCCTCGGCGAGCAGCACGGTGCGCTTGCCCTCGCGCAGATCGTCACCGGACGGCTTGCCGGTCACCGCCGGGTCGCCGAATACGCCCAGCAGATCGTCACGCAGCTGGAAGGCGATGCCGATATCGGTGCCGAACAGGCGGTAGGCGTCGACCAGACCCTGGTCGGCGTCGGCGATGGCCGCACCCAGGTGCAACGGGCGTTCGACGGTGTAGGCGGCGGTCTTGTACCGGTTGATCCGCAGCGCGGCCTCGACCGATTCGTCCGCGCCGGCCTCGCCGTGGATGTCGAGCAGCTGCCCGCCGAGCACCTCGGTGCGCATGCCCGCCCACACCGGCGCGAACCGGGCGATCGCCGCCGGATCCAGCCCGGACGCGTGCACCATGTCGTCGGCCCAGGCCAGCGCCAGATCGCCGACCAGGATCGCGACGCTGGCGCCGAAGTGCGCGGAGTCGCCGGTCCAGCCGCGGTCGCGGTGGCGCTGCTCGAAGTCGACGTGCACGGTCGGGAACCGGCGGCGGGTGCGCGAGGAGTCGATGATGTCGTCGTGGATCAGCGCGCAGGCCTGCACCAATTCGAGCGCCGAGCAGGCGGTCAGCACCGCGTCGGCGTCCGGTCCGTCGGCGTCGCCGCCCGCGCCGAGCCAGCCGGTCCAGGCGAACGCGGGCCGGGTGCGCTTGCCGCCGCGCAGCACGAACAGTTCCAGCGCGTCCGCGGCCTCCACGAAGACCGGGCCCAGCTGCTCGACCAGCTCCCGCCGGGTGGCGAAGAACCTGGTCAGCGCGTCTTCCACGGCGGCGACGAAGGCCGGCGTGCCCGGCTGCGGTGCGATGAGCTCGGCCGCCGAGGTGCGGTGAGGCGTCTGGATACCGGATCCGGCGGACAGGGGAGCCTCCAAGGTCGTGCGGGCGATGGGCGCGTGGCGCCACGGGTTTTGTTGCGAAGAATACGCGTACTCGTCGGTACGACCCCTCGGGCCTGCCACCCCTCACCACTAGACTGAACCGGTGACTTTCGACAATGCGCGGGGACCCTCGACCCCAGGCGGTCCGCCCCGGACGCAGCCGGACGTCTCGGCCACCCCTTCCGTTGTCCAGAGTCTGCGGACCCATTCCAGCACCTCGGTGCCGTTCTCGGTGGAGTTCAATCCGCCGCGCGACGCCGCCAACGAGGCCCGGTTGTGGCGGGCCGTGCGCCAATTCGAGCGGATGCATCCGGCGTTCGTCTCGATGACCTACGGCGCGGGCGGATCCACCCGCGATCGCACCGTGCGGGTCACCGGCGAGCTGGCCCAGCAGACGACCCTGCTGCCGGTGGCGCATCTCACCGCCGTGGAGCACAGCCTGTCCGAATTGCGTTCGCTGGTCGGCTCTTACGCCGATTCGGGGATCCGCAACATCCTGGTGCTGCGCGGCGATCCGCCCGGCGATCCGCTCGGCGAATGGCAGCAGCATCCCGAGGGCGTCGCGTATGCCGAGGAGTTGGTGCGCATCGTGCGCGATCTCGGCGACTTCCACGTCGGCGTCGCCTCGTTCCCGCAGGGCCACCACCGCTCGCCCGATCTGGACTCCGACACCGCCTACCTGGCCGCGAAACTGCGTGCGGGCGCGGAGTATTCGATCACCCAGATGTTCTTCGACGTCGAGCACTACCTGCGGTTGCGCGACCGGATCGCCGAGTTCGACCCGATCGAGGGCGCCAAGCCGATCATCCCCGAGCTGATGCCGATCACCTCGCTGCGCACGGTCGCGCGCGCCGAGGAACTCTGCGGTCGCGCGCTGCCGGCCACGGTCTTGGAACGGCTGAACAACGCCGCGGGCGACGATCCGGACGCCAACCACGCCGCGGTGCGCGAGGTCGGCATCGAGATCGCCACGGAGATGGCCCAGCGGCTCATCGACGAGGGCGCACCCTGCCTGCACTTCATCACCCTGAACTTCGCCAAGGCGACCACCGAGGTCCTCACCAACCTCGGCTACGGCGTCACCGCCGCCCCGATCAGCGCCTAGCCCGCACAGCCGCACCACTCTTGATTTCCCGCACCGAAAATCGCATGCAATTTTCGGTGCGGGAAATCAGAAGTGGTGCGGCTGTGGGGGTTACCAGCCGGGGGTGCCGGCTAGGGGGACGTTGACGTAGCTGGGTTCGGATGGGTCCAGTTGGAGGTGCTGGGGTTTGAGTTCGGTTGCGTCCAGTAGTGGGCGGATGGGGAGGCCCTTGGGGTAGTTGCCTGCGAAGATGTCGATCCGAAGCCGGTGTCCCGGTTGCAGTATCGCGTCGGTGGGGGCGAGGCCTAGGTCGAGTTGGGTGGGCTGACCGGGGACGGTGGGCTGTCGAGCGGCGAGGGACATCATCGGGAAGGGATCGGTGTACGCGCCGTCGGGGGAGCGGCGGCTCTTGGCGTCGTCGATGGCGCGCATCGAGGACATCAGCTGGCCGGTGGTCAGTGTCACCGAACGGCCGTCCGGGGCAACATCATTCAGTGTGGCGGTCCAGTAGCCGTCGGTGGCGTCGTGCACCGTGTTCAGGTGCACCGCGATCGGCCCGGAGATCGTCGTCGGCTCGGCCACCGGGGGGCTGGTGAAGGTCAGCCCGCTGAGTTCCTGCACCCTGGCGTCTTTGCCGCAGCCGGAGAAGACGAGGATGCCCGCGGTGCCTTGAACGGCGTCGGCCGAGCAGAGGCTGGCCAGACCGGGCGCGACGGTGAGGCGGGTCGGCTCGGAAGTCGGCTCGGCCGTGAGGGTTCCGTCGTGCACGCTGGTGGTCGTGGTGCCGCTCGGAGCGGCCGACAGATACAACCGGCGATGGCTCGCCTCGGCCCGCGGGAACTGGTCGTTGCTCGTCCAGCCGGCACCCTGCTGCCACATCGTCACCGGCCCGTATCCGTCGATGCCGTTGTCGATTCCCTTGAGCCACTTGTCGAACCACGCGCGCTGCAACACATCGATGCGCGGCGGTTCACCGGCCTTGCCGCGCATGTCGAAGCCCGCGTTCACGTGGTAGCTGTTGCCCATGATCAGCTGCTTCTGCCCGGGCGGCAGCGGAATGTCTTGGTAGATCCGGGGTTCACCGTTGGCGAAGTTGTCGTGCCAGCCGCCGATCACCAGCGTCGGTACCGTGATGCGCTCGGGATGCCCCAGCCACGCTTGACGAATCGGGCTGTCGGGGTCGAGAACGCTCTGCAATTGCGGCTGGATCGCATCGAACGAATCCGTGCTCATCGTCTGAATTCCGACGTCCATGAACGACATCGGACTGGCCAGCCGGTCGGCGAGCCACTGCATGTCGAACTTGCCCTGCATCAGCGACACCAGATCCGGCACGAACTTGGCCACATTCACCGCGAGCAGGTAGGGGAGCAGGATGCCGATGGCCGCTCCGCCGGGGGCGATCATGTCGCGTACCAGGTCGTTGCCCGGCACCACCGGCACGATGGCTTTCAGTGCGGGCGGCTGCTTTTCGGCCGCCTGCACCTGATTGATCGCGGAGTACGAGGCGCCGGTCATCCCGACCTTCCCGTCCGACCACGGCTGCGCGGCCGCCCAGGCGATCACCTCCGGGGTGTCCTGCTGATCCTTCGGCCCCCACGGCTCCCAGATCCCTTGGGAGAAACCGGTTCCGCGGACATCGACCACGACCTGGGTGTAACCGCTTCGAATCAGGTTGGGGTCCACCGCAAAAGCCCGCCCGAACCCACCACCGGCCACCCGCGTCGCATCGGTCAGCGCCTCCAGCGGGGTGCCGGGCAGCTCGAAGTCCCGCAGGAACCCGACGATCGCGTCGGATAACACCGGCACCGACAGCCCCGTCTGCGCGATCATCGACAACAGCTTGGTGTAGGGCGTCAGATTCACGATCGTCGGCAGCGGCGTGCTGACCGGACCGTTCGCGTCCGCAGGCCGGTACACATTCGCCTTCAGCACCGTCCCGTCACTCATGGTGATCGGCACATCCCAATCGATGTGCATCCCCGGATACTGCTGCGGCCCATCGTGCACCGCCGTCCACGCGGCAACACCCGCAGGCGCAGCGGGCACCCCAGGCGCCACCACCACCTGCGAAACTCCAAGCAGCGCAAGAACTCCGATAAGCGCCCTGGTCCACCGACGGGCTGGAGCAATCAACATCGACATCTCCCTCTCCTGATCGGCCAGAAATATACATGCACGCCTGTATGTTTTGACCTGATCGAAGGAACTATGTCGTAGTGCCCAAGAACGCCCCAACACCCTGGGCACCGTACCCAACGCATAGCGCTACGACAGACTCGATCGCCATCCGCTGACCACCGCGGCGCTCTGCCTGCGGCGCGCGTTTTTGCCTGGCGCGCACGGACTTGCCAGCGGTTTTGTGCGCGCGGGCCTGAAAGGCGCGCGGCCGGAACTTATGCCGGGGTCGTGTGCATCGGGCGGCGCGCGTGCTCCGCCTCGTGGTTGTGTCACCTGCTGCGCGCGTATCTGCCTGGCGCGCACGAAACTGTGGGCAGTTTCGTGCGCGTCAGGCAGATTGGTGCGCGCGGTCAGGCGGCGCGGGCGGCGCGCAGGCCCCAGGCGTCGGCGAGGAGGCGGTGGGACTCCAGGCGGTCGGCGTGGTGGTGGGTGATGCTGGTGACGAGGAGTTCGTCGGCACCGGTGACGCGTTGCAGGGCCGCGAGGCGTTCGGTGACCGTGCTGGGGGAGCCGACGAACTGGGTGGAGAGGCGGTCGGCGACGAGGCGGTGCTGCTCCGGGGTGAGCGGAGTGGCGGTGGCGGGGTCGAGGTAGTCGGCCGCGCCGGCGCCGCTGCGGATGCTGTGCACCCAGTGGCCGTAGGTGGCGGCGTGGTGCTGGGCGGTGGCGTCGTCACCGGCGACGACCACGTCCGCGGATACCACCACGTAGGGCTCGGCCAGCAGCGCGGAGGGGCGGAACGCGGCGCGGTAGGCCTCGACGGCGTCCAGGGCGGTGCCGGGCGACACGTGATAGGCGGCGGCGAACGGCAAGCCGAGTTGGCCTGCCAGCACGGCACTTTCGCCCCCGGAGCTGCCGAACAACCACAGGTCGACCTGTGCGCCCTCACCCGGAACCGCGTGCAGCGCAACCCCGTCCTTGCTCACGAAGTGCCCGCCGAGCAGCGCGCGGATCTCGTCGACCTGTTCGGCGAAGTCCTGCGGCTGCGCTCCCTCCTGCTGGAGCGCCGCGGCCGAGGCGAGGAACTTCGATCGGTCGGCGACCCGGCCCGGATCGAACGGCGGCGGTACCACGACACCGTCCCTGATCACGGTCCGCCCGGTCGCCGTATCGACCTTGGGGTGGCTGCCTTTCGGATGCGACGGCTCCGAGCCGTACTGGCTGCGCCGATGACCGGACCGCCCCAGCCCGAGATCGAGGCGGCCGGGGTACAGCGCGTCGATCGTACCGAACGCCTCCACGATCGACGCCGACGTGTGATGCCCGACCTGAACGGCCGCCGACCCCACGCGAATTCGCGAGGTGGCCGCCGCGACGAGGCCGATCAGGGTGATCGACGAAGAACTGGCGACCGACACGAAATGGTGCTCGGCGAGCCAATAACGGTGGTAGCCCCACTGTTCCGCGTGCTGGGCGAGATCGATGGTGTTGCGCAGCGCCTGCTGCGCCGTCGATCCGGCGCTGACCGGAGACAGGTCGAGGATGGAGAGCGGGACCGTCATGAATTCCTCCCTAGCCGTGGATGCTGCTCGCCCGCCTCGATCGCCACGCGCAGCCGGTTCTCCGCGGGCGCGAGCGGGCAGGTCGCGAAATCGGTGAAGGCGCACGGCAGATTGGCCGCGCGGTTGAAATCGAGGCGTACCGTGCCGTCCGCGTCCGGCGCGCCGACCGCGAGCGCGCGGGCCGCCGGGTAGGTGGTGATGCCGCTGGTCGCGTCGGTGAACAGCAGGCGCAGGTCGTTCGGATCGCCGAACGCGATGACTCGCTCGGTCGCCTCGCCGATGGTGAATTCGATGGTGCCGGAAGCGGTGTGGTGATGTTCGAGTCCGTCGACCACCGCGCCGGTGGTCACCGTGCGCTGCTCGTCGAACGGCGTGAACCGCCCCTGCACCACCCAGCGCGGATCGGGCGCGTAGGTGGGAATGCCGTCGAAGCTCGACAGCGTCGGCGCGGCCGGATCGTGCACGCGCACCGCGTACAGACCGGTGCGCCGGATCACCTCCAGCACCCGATGTTCTTGCAGCACACTGAGTCCCGGCGCACCCTCGGCCGGCTTGATGATCTGCACGCCCGCGATGCGCGTGCCGTCGAACTCCAGCCGGTCGGCGGGCTGGGCGGTGATGAACACCTTGTCGTCGGTGACCCACCAGGTGCCGGGCACGTCCGGCAGTCGCTCGGGTTGGTCGGTGAGCCAATGCAATCCGGTCAGGCTGAGGAAGCCGAGCGGATCGCGCAGCTGGTCCTCTCTGCTGTCGTGCCAGTGCGCCCACTCGGTTTCGAAAACGGTGCTGATGCTGGTCGTCATGACGCTCGGGCTCCTTCGTGGGCGGTGGTGTGCTGGTGTGGATGGCGCAGACCGAGATGGTCGCGCAGCGTGGTGCCGGTGTATTCGGTGCGGAAACTGCCGCGCTCCTGCAGTTCCGGGACGACCCGGTCGACGAATTCGTCCAGTCCGCCCGGGGTGAGGTGCGGCACGAGGATGAATCCGTCGCTGGCGTCGGCCTGGACGTAGGTGTCGATCTGCTCGGCGACCGCGGCGGGCGTGCCGACGAACTGCTGGCGCGCGGTGACCTCGATGATCAGCTCACGGATGCTGAGCTTTTCGGCCTCCGCCTTGGCCCGCCAGGCTTCGGCGACCGCGCGCGGGTCCTTGGCGTGGCGGACCCGGCCGCGGGTGATGGCGACGTTGTCGGTCGGCTCGACGTCGGGCAGCGGTCCGTCCGGGTCGTAGCCGGAAAGGTCACGGCCCCAGACCTGTTCGAGGAAGGCGATGGCGGTCTGCGGCCCGACCTGCTGGCGGCGGATGTGGCGGGCGCGGTCCTCGGCGTCCTGCGCGGTGTCGCCGAGCACGAAGGTGGCCGCGGGCAGGATCTTCAACTCCTCCGGTGTCCGGCCGTATTTCGCCAACCGGCCCTTCACGTCCGCGTAGAACCGTTGTCCCGCTTCGAGGGTGCCGTGCACGGTGAAGATCGCGTCGGCGGCGGCCGCGCCGAACTCCCGGCCGTCGTCGGAATCGCCTGCCTGCAACAACACCGGGTGCCCCTGCGGGCTCGGCGGCAGCACGAACCGTCCGGCGATATCGAATTGGCCACCGCGATGCCGGGTTTCGGGAATCTCCCGGGCGAATACGCCGGCGGCCCGATCGACCACCAGGGTGTCGGCGGCCCAGCTGTCCCACAGCTTGCGCGTCACCTCGACCACCTCGGCGGCCCGCTGGTAGCGCTGCGCGTGTTCGAGATATCCGCCGCGCCGGAAGTTCTCGCCGGTGAACGCGTCCGACGAGGTGACCACATTCCAGGCCGCCCGCCCACCGGAGAGGTGGTCCAGCGAGGCGAACTGCTTGGCCAGCTCGAACGGCTCGTTGTAGGTGCTGTTGATGGTGCCCGCGAGGCCGAGCTTGTCGGTCACCCCGGCCAGCGCGTTGAGCACGGTGAAGGTGTCCGGCCTGCCGACCACGTCGAGATCGTGGATGCGCCCGAGGTGCTCGCGCAGCCGCAGTCCCTCGGCGAGGAAGAAGAAGTCGAACAGGCCGCGCTCGGCGGTTTTCGCCAAGTGCACGAACGACTCGAAATCGACCTGGCTCTTGGACGCCGGGTCGGCCCAGACGGTGGTGTTGTTGACGCCGGGGAAGTGCGCGGCGAGATGGATCTGCTTGCGTGGTGTGCCGGTCACGACGGCGTGCCCTCCTGGATCGTGGTACCTGCGTAGCGGCTGACCGGACGCGGCAGCCCGAGTCGGTCTCGCAATGTGCTGGCGGACAGTGGCTTCCGGTCCAGCGCGGCGAGGCGCCGGACGGCCGCCGGTACGGCGAGCGGGCGCAGCACGACGCCGTCGGCCGCGCCGGAAGCGTCGATGGAGCCGAGCAATTCGCGCAAGGTCGCCGGAGTTCCGATGTGGCGCAGGCCGGCCGGAGTGACGGCGGTCCACTGATCCAGCTGAGCCACCTCATCTCGCGCGGCCTCGGCCGAATCGGCCAGATGCACTTCGACATCAAGCAGAACTCGCACGGAATCCGGATCGCGGTCGGCCGCTCGAACGGCCGTGCGCAGCGCCGTCCGCAGCACCCGCGCCGAGTCGAGATCGCTTGCGGCGACCCGGATCAGATCGGCCCGACGCACCGCGACACCGGTGCTCGCGTCGTCGTGCGCCCGGACCGAGACGATCGATTGCCCCTGCGGCGAGCGCGGCGTGATCGACGGCCCCTTCACCGAGAAGTTGTCCCCGGCGAAGTCGATGTAGTGCAGCTTGTCTCGATCGATGAACCGCCCGGTGGGCACGTCGCGGATCTCCGCGCCGTCCTCCCAGCTGTCCCACAGCCGGGTGACCACCTCGATCGCCTCGTCCGCCTCGTGCCACAGCGACGCCACGTCCTGCTCGCCCTTGCGCCCGAAAGCCCTTGCCTGCTCCACGCCTTCGGACACGGTGACCTCCCAACCGGCGCGCCCGGACGAGGCGAAATCGAGACTCTGGATCGCCTTGGCCAGATGGAACGGCTCGGTGTGCGTCACGGGTCCCTGCGGCAACAGGCCGATGTGCCGGGTGGCCGCCGCGACTCGGGCGGCGATCGCCACCGCGTCGAGCCTGCCGCGCGCGACCCCGGGCCCACCGGGCTGCAACCCGAACGAGTCGGGCACGAATACCGCGTCCACACCGGCCGTTTCGGCCGCGGTGACGGCGTCGACCCAGTACGCACCGGTGAACAGATCCTCGGCCCGCGAGTCGTCCCGGCGCCACGACGCCGGATGAATCCCCGTCCCGGCGAGCTCGATCGCCAGGAAGAAGTCGGATTCGGCCATCAGTAGGTTTCCTTCCAATCGAGGCACTGCCGCGCCGCCGGGTGCACGCCCGCGGCGTCCGGCGCGAAGAAGAACGCGTGCTGCCACAGGTCGGTGGCGGCGCTGCGCTCGGGCCCGTGCAGATGGGTGCGCCACCAGCGCTTCGCCCGCGCGGGCAGCGAGCCCGGGCGCTCCGGCCTGCTGCGGCAGTGCGCGGGGCGGTCAGAACGGACGAGTATCCGGTAGGTCGAGTCCGACATCAGGATGGTCCTTTCGCGACGGCGGGAGTGGGGATGGCGGAGAGCAGCTCGCGGGTGTACTCGTGCTGCGGATTGTCGAAAATCGCCGCGGTCGGGCCGGATTCGACGATGCGACCGTGCCGCATGACGGCGACGTGATCGCTGATCCGGCGGACCACCGCGAGGTCGTGGGAGATGAACAGATAGCTCAGCGCCAGCTCGGTTTGCAGCCGGTCCAGCAACTCCAGGATCTGCGCCTGCACCGAGGCATCGAGGGCGGAGACCGGTTCGTCGAGCACCAGCAGGTCCGGGTGCAGGGCGAGGGCCCGGGCGATGGCGACGCGCTGGCGTTGCCCGCCGGACAGTTCCGCGGGGCGGCGCTGCGCGAAGTGCTCCGGCAGGGCCACCTGCTTCAGCAGTTCGGCGACCCGCGCCTGCCTGGCCGCGCGATCACCGACGCCGTACGCGCGCAACGGTTCCTCGATGATCGTGCCGACCCGCCAGCGGGGATCCAGTGAGGAGTACGGGTTTTGGTACACCACCTGGAACCGCTTGCGCAGCAACCGCAGCCGGGTGCCGCGGACCCGGGTGAGCTCGTGTCCGTCGAAGGTGACCCGGCCACTGTCGGGTTCGGTGAGCCGCAACGCGATCCGCGCCGTCGTCGACTTACCCGACCCGGATTCGCCGACCAGCGACAGGGTTTCGCCACGGCCGAGTTCGAACCCGACGCCGGCCACCGCCGTCACCGACCCACCGGCCTGCGCGCGGAACCGCTTGCGCACCTCGCGCAGCGCCAGCAGCGGCGCACCCTCCCGCGGCTTGGGCGTCCGGTAGGCGCCCGCGGGCGCCAGGCTCGGCGACGCGGCCAGCAGCCGCTTGGTGTACGGATGCCGCGGCTGGGCGAGCACGGTCGCGGTCGGCCCGCTCTCCACGATCTCGCCGTTGTTCAGCACCACGATCCGGTCGGCGCGCTCGGCGGCCACCGCGAGATCGTGGGTGATCAGCAGCACTGCGGTGCCCTTGTCCGCGATCTGGGCCGCCAGCTGATCCAGCACCCGCCGCGCCACCGTGGCGTCCAGCGCGCTGGTCGGCTCGTCCGCGATCACCAGCTCCGGCCGGCAGGCCAGCGCGGACGCGATCAGCACCCGCTGCCGTTGCCCGCCCGAAAGTTCATGGGGGTACTGAACTTCCCGAAGTTCGGGTCGATCGATGCCCGCCTCGGCAAGCAGTTCGATCGCGCGCTCCCGCGCGGAGCGCTTGTCCGCGAGCCGGTGCACCAGCAGCGCCTCGGCCACCTGATCGCCCACGCGCCGAACCGGATTCAGCGACAGGCCGGGATCCTGCGGCACGAACCCGATCCGCGCACCGCGCAACCGCTGCAACGCCCGCTCGGACCGAGTGTCGACGACGTGCCCGTCGAACGCGATGGTCCCGCCGCTGATCTCGGCGTTCGCCCCGAGCAGGCCGATCACCGCCTGCGCGAGAGTGGACTTGCCCGAACCGGATTCACCGACCAGGGCCACCACTTCGCCACGCGACACACTGAGCGAGACGCCGTCCAACGCGGTGACGTCGCCGGAGTCCGACCGGTAGCGCACGCGCAGGTTGTCGATCCGCAGCAGCGGGCCCGCTTGCGGCCCCGCGGTTTCGGCGGGGGCGTCGATCGGTTCCGCGCGCGGCGAAGAGGTGGTGGTCATGGCTATTCGTTCCTTCCTACGGCGCGCCCGAGGCGCTGGGCGGCCACGACGACCGCGACGATGACCAGGCCGGGGAGGGTGGTCATCCACCAGGCGGTGGCGAGATAGTTGCGCCCCTCGGAGATGAGCGAACCCCACTCGGGGGTAGGCGGTTTCGCGCCGTAGCCGAGGAAGCTGAGCGCCGAGATGGACAGCACGGCCATGCCGAACTCGACCGCGGCCAGCGCGAGCACCGGCTGGTAGGAGTTGGGCAGCACGTGCCGCAGCAGTACCGTGTACCAGCGGACCCCGGAGGCGTGCGCCGCCTCGACGAACACCTCATGGCGTACCCGCAGTACCTCCGATCGCATCACGCGCGCGAAGTTGGCCACGAGCGAAACACCCACCGCGATCGCCACATTCCGGGTGCCGAAGCCGAGCGCGGTGACCAGGGCCAGCGACAGCAGCAGGGCCGGAATCGACAGCAGCACATCGACCACGCGCATCACCGCGGCGTCGACGATGCCGCCGACCGCCCCCGACAGCAGGCCGAGGACCGACCCGGTGATCAGCGCGATGCCCACCGCGGCGAGCGTGGCGGTCAGCGAGAGCCCGGCGCCGTGCACCATGCGCGTGTACAGGTCGCGGCCGAGATTGTCGGTGCCGAACCAGTGCTGCGCACTGGGGCTTTGGAACTTCTGCGCGGGCACGCCGATCAGCGGATCACCGCCGGCGAACACGGACGGGAACAGCGCCCAGCCGATGGCGAGCAGCACCACCACACCGGACAGCACCAGAACCACGTTGTCGCGCAACCATTTCCACCGCAGTGCCGGTGTGCGCAGGCGGGGCACCGCGCCGCGCCGCTCGTCGATGACGTCAACCATGAATTGCCACCCCTTCGGCAGTGCCGCCGATTCGATCGTCGGCCGCCTCGTCCTTCGCCACCCGCCGCGACCGCGTGGCGATACGCGGGTCGAGCAGCGGATACAGCAGGTCCACCGCGAGATTCACGGAGACGAAGACGACCGAGGTGAGCAGGACGATGCCCTGCACCACCGGAATGTCCTGGGCCAGTACGGCGGTCTGGGTGAGGCGGCCGACACCCTGCCGGGCGAACACGGTCTCCACTACCACCGACCCGGCCAGCATGTTGCCGACCAGCACTCCGGCGATGGTGAAGGTGGGCACGCTGGCCGAGCGCAGCACATGCTTGCGCTGCACCCACCAGCGCGAACCGCCCTTCGCCAGGGCCACATCGACGTACGGCTGACGCCAGGTCGAGGCCAGCCCGGAGGCCAGCACCTGGGCGATCACCGCGCCGATGGGCAGCGCGAGGGTCAACGCGGGCAAGACGGTACCCGCGAACCCGTGCCCGCCGAACGCCGGCGTCAGCCGCAACTTGAACGAGAACAGTTGCAGCAGCAGCAATCCGGTCCAGAAGGTCGGCACCGACACCGCGAGCGAGGGGAGCGCGGTCAACGCGGTCCGCAGCCACGGCCGCCGGGTATAGGTCGACGCGAACGCCAGTGCCACGCCGCCGACGGTCGCGAAAACCAAGGCCAGTCCGGCCAATCCGAGCGTGCCGGGCAGCGCACTGCCGATGGCGTCGGTCACCGGCTGCCCGGTGACGATCGAGTGCCCGAGATCACCACGCACCGCATGCCCGAGCGCGGTCCAATACTGTTCCCACAGCGGACGATCCAGCCCGTAGCGGGCCTGCAACTCGGCGATGGCGGCCTTGTCCACCGGCGTGCCCGCACCGGCGCCGTCGGCCGCGATCGAGATCGGGTCGGCGGGCAGCAGGTAGAGCACGACGAACGAGATGGTGAACGCGGCCCAGAGCACCCAGATCGCCTGCAGGACCCGCAGAGCCAGATAGCGCGCCATGACTACCGCCCGCTCAGCCAGGTGTCGAAGAACTGTAGTCGCGCCGACGCCTCGAACTTCAGATCCTGGGTGGTACTGGCGGCGCCGATGGCCTGGGACAGCTCCACCGTCGGGATGAGCAGCCCGGCATCGAGCACCTGCTGCTGCGCGGTGTGCACGAGACCGTTGCGCACACCGGTGTCGACGGTGCTCAGCTGCCCGTTCAGCGCGTCGTCGAGCGCAGGAATCGGTCCGCGCGCATTGAGATTGCGCCCTTCCAAACCGAACGAGGTGCGCAGAATGTCCCCGTCGGCGCGGGTGGTGTTGCCGTAGGAGCTGTCGAAGTCCTTCGTGTTCTGCCGGGCGGTCTGCTCGGCGGTCGACACCAGATCCAGCTTCAGCTCGACCCCGACCTGGCGCAGCTGCTGCTGCACCAGCTCGATGATCGCTTGATTACCACCGAACACCTGGCTGAACACCACCGAGAAGGACAGTCGCTCACCGTTCTTCGCCCGGATGCCGTCGCCGCCGGGCACCCAGCCCGCCTGGTCGAGAATGCCGCGGGCCTTGGCCGGGTCGTAGGCCAGCCGCGCCGAGAGATCCGCGTAGCCGGGCGTGCTGCTGGCCAGGGGACTGGTCGCGGGCTTGAACTGAGGCCCGAGCACGGTGTCCACCAGCTGCTTCCGGTCGATCGCCGGCAGCAGCGCCTGGCGCACCGCCGGGTCGCGCAGCGGTCCGCGGGTCACGTTGGTCTGAAAGCCGAACGGCACACCGGGATTCGCGGTGCTCAGCACCCGCCCGCCGGCCGCCTCGATCTGCGGCGCGTCCTGCGGCAGCGCATCGCTGATCGCGTCGAGCTGACCCGACGCGAGACTGCCGGTGCGCACGCCGGATTCGGGCACCACGGTGAACTCGATCTTGTCCAGGTAGGCCTCGCCGCGATGCGCGAACACCGCCGAACCCCACTGGTACCCGGCGCGTTTGGCCAGCGTCGCCGACGCGTCCTGGCGGTAGCTCGCGTAGGTGAACGGACCGCTGGCGATGTTGTCGCCGAGGCAGCGCTGCTCGGCCGGCTTGGCGGTGGTGGCCTCGGCCTGGATCCCGAGCTGGGTGGTCGAAGTCGCCTGCAGGAACTGCGCATTGGGCTTGCTGAACTCGACTCGCGCGGTCAATCGGTCCACGGCGGTGGTGCCGACGTAGTTGGTGAGGTAGCTGGAGGCCAGTGCCGCCTTCGCCCCGCCGAGCTTGATCACCGAGTCGAAGGTCTGCCGCACCGAGTCCGCGGTGAACGCGGTGCCGTCGCTGAACGTGACGCCGTCGGTGAGGTGGAAGGTGAACACCTTCGCGTCCGGGGTGACCTCCCAGCTCTGCGCGAGCCACGGCTTCAGCTCGCCGGTCTTCGGATCCTGGTCGGTCAGCGAATCGACGATCTGCCGGGTCACATAGAGGGTTTGGTTGGTACCCGACTGTGCGGGATCCGAGCAGGTCGGCGCCTGCGACAGGCCGTAGCGCAGGGTGCCGCCCGGTTTGGGCGGTCCGGCGTCGCCGCCGGGCGCGGCCGACTCGGCGCCGCAGGCGGTCACGGCGGTGGCCGCCGCGAGGGCGCCGGCCAGCGCGACGATTCGGTGTCGGGTGCGAATCACGAGGTAACTCCAGAAGTTTCGGCGCGGACGGGTGTGTCGCGCGGGTCGAGCTCGGCGGCATCGGCGCCGGTGGCCAACGGGCGGCTGGGAATTCGGCGGCGCAGTTCCGGCGCCACCTCGGTCTGGAACAGCGCGAGGCTGTCCAGGTAGTCGATCTCGGGGCGGCCGTCGCGCTCGGCGGACAGGTGGATCACCTCGTGGCCGAACTGCTCGTGCTGCCTGCCGACCTTGTCGATGACCTGCTCCGGGCTGCCGACCAGAGCTGAACTGCGGGTGACGAAGTCGTCCAGGGTTTCGAACACCACCGGCAGGCCGAGCTTGCGCGCCAACGCGAGTCGCGCCTCGAAGATCGGGCGGTACGTCGCCAAGGCCTGCTGGGAACTACGGGCGACGTGGAAGCCCGCCGTGCCCGCGCCGACCAGCGCGTCGGCGGGGTTGTGCCCGTAGAACTCCCAGCGCTCCCGGTAGTGGCGGACCAGTTCGGCATACGGCTCGATCGGGTTGGTGACGTTCGCCGAGAACAGCGGATCACCTTGGCGCGCAGCCAGTTCCACCGAATCCCGGCTGGTCGCGCTGCCGTGCCAGATCCGGATCTTCGGCTGCCACGGCCGCGGCAGCGCCTTGGCGTTGGTCAGCTCCGGCCGGAACCGGCCCGACCAGGTGACGCTGTCGCTGTCCCAGAGCGCCCGGAACAGGTCGTAGCCTTCGCGATTGCGGTCCCACTGGTCGTCGGTGGTGACGTGGAACAGCTCGGCCTGCGCGGCCCCGTTGCCCTTGCCGATGATCAGTTCGAGGCGGCCGCCGGACAGGTTGTCCAGCGTCGAGTAGTCCTCGAAGGCGCGCACCGGATCCAGCAGGCTCAGCGTGGTTACCGCGGTGAACAGCGTGATGCGGGAGGTGACGGCGGCGATGTGGCTGAGGATCACCGGCGGTGCGGCGGACAGGAACGGATCCTCGTGCCGCTCACCGACGGCGAAGCCGTCATAGCCGAGATCCTCGGCGAGCCTGGCCTGTTCGACGACGTTGAGCAGTCGTTCTCTGGTGCCGGGCAGCCGGCCGGTGCTCGGATCCGGCACCCGGGTGACGAGGGTGAAGAGTAGGAATTTCATGTCTCACCGCTGCTTCGGTAGGCCGGGCGGGTTGATCCGCGACTCGGTGACCTGTTCGGTCTTCAGGCCCCACCGATCGATCACCTGCTGGTAGGTGCCGTGCTCGATGGCGTAGTTCAGCGCGTGCTGGACCGCGGTGATCAGCCCGTTGTTCTTCTTGGTGAGCACCGCGATCTCGCCTTGCAGCGCGTCGCCCGCTCCGGAGAAGGTGGCCAGGATCTTGGTCTGGTTCGCGGTGGCGGAGTGGTAGATCGCGGTCGGGTTCGGGCCGATGTAGGCGTCGAGCCGCTGCGAGGCCAGCGCGAGATAGTAGTCGCTGGTCTTGTCGAAGTAGGCGATGTCGATCGGCGGCAGCTTCTCCGCGGTGTTCTGCTCGTTCCACTTCACCAGCAGCTGCTCCTGGTTGGTGCCGGTGCCGACGCCGATCCGCTTGCCCGCCAGGCTTTTCCGGTCCTTGTAGTCGAGGGTGCTCTGCTTGGGCACCTCGAGTGCGACGGTGTCGTTGCGGTAGGTGGCGAAGTCGTACTTCTCCTTGCGCTCCTCGGTGACCGTCACGTTGGAGATGAACGCGTCCACCTCACCGGAATCGATGCGCACGAAGTTCTGCGACCAATCCGCCACCTGCACATCGAGTTTCAGGCCGAGCACGTCGGCGACCAGCGAGGCGAAATCGACCTCGGAGCCGACCACGGTCTTGTCGTCGTTGGCGTAGAACCGCAGCGGCGGCGCGGTGCCGGACGCGCCGGTCACCACCAGGGTGCCGCGATCGCGGATGGCCTGCGGCACCTCGGCGGCGATGCTGTCCACCTTGGCGGCGCGCACCCGGCCGGTCTGGGCGGCGGACAGATCGAAGGTGATCGCACCGGCGGGCTGGGCCGCGGACTCCGCTTCGGGATCGGTGCAGCCGGTGGCCAGCAGTACGACCGCGGTCGCGGCGGCGGTGGCCAGGGCGGAGAGCTTCATCGGATACCTGTTCATCAACGGACTCGGGAAAGGAAGGCGCGGGTGCGCGGGTGTTCGGGATGGTCGAGGACGGCCTCGGGCGGTCCCTGCTCGACGATCGCGCCGGCGTCGAGAAACACCACGGTGTCGGCGATTTCGCGGGCGAAGCCGATCTCGTGCGTGACGATCACCAGCGCGGTGCCGCCGTGTGCGAGGTCGCGGATCACATCCAGGACCTCGCCGACGAGCTCGGGATCCAGCGCGGAGGTCGGTTCGTCGAACAGGATCACCCTGGGGCGCAAGGCAAGTGCGCGGGCGATCGCCACTCGCTGCTGCTGCCCGCCGGAGAGCCTGCGCGGGTAGGCGCCGGCCAGCTCGCCGATGCCGACCCGGTCCAGCAGCACCCGCGCCTCGGCCTCGACCGCTGTGCGGTCGCGTCGCTTGCCCCATGTACGGCCGGGGCCGGATGCGGACAGCGGTGCGATGGTGACGTTGTCGAGCACGGTCAGATGCGGGAACAGGTTGAACTGCTGGAAGACGAACCCGATGCGGGAGCGCTGCTTGCGCACCTCGCGGTCGGGCAGCGCGTGCAAGGTGTTGCGGCGCAGCCGATATCCGATCAGTTCACCGTCGATGTGCACGGTGCCCGCGTCCAGCGACTCCAGGTGATTGACCACCCGCAGCAGCGTGGACTTGCCCGAACCGGACGGGCCGATCACCGTGACCACCTCGCCGGAGCGCACGGTCAGGTCGACGCCGCGCAAGACCTCGTGCGCGCCATAGGATTTGCGGACGCCGCGGACCTCGACGGCGAGTGCGGCGGTCATCGGGTCGCTCCTCGTGGTGCGGTGGAACCGGATTCGGCGACCTCGCGCAGCTTCTGCCAGGCCCGCTGCACCGGCGACGGCGGTGGCGTGCGCTGGGTGCCCTTGGCGTAGTGACGCTCGATGTAGTACTGCGCCACCGACAGAATGGTGGTGAGCACGATGTACCAGGCGGTGGCGACCAGCAGCAGCGGCACCACCCGGCCGTTGCGGCCGTAGATCACCTGGACCTGGTAGAACAGCTCGGCGATCGCCATCACCGACACGATCGAGGTGCCCTTGAACAGGCTGATCACCTCGTTGGTCGCGTTCGGCAGGATCGAGCGCATGGCCTGCGGGACCACGATCGAGCGGAACTGGCGCACCTTCGGAATACCCAGCGCGGCAGCCGCTTCCAGCTGGCCGGCGTCGACGGAGATGATGCCCGCGCGGATGATCTCGGCCGAGTACGCCGCCTGATGCAGCGCGAGCCCGATCACCGCCGCGGTGAACCCGCTGATCACGCCGTTCACCTCGAAGGTGAAAAACGCGGGGCCGAACGGGATTCCGACCGAGAGCGTGTTGTACAGGTAGGCGATGTTGAACCAGAACAGCAGCTGCACGATGAGCGGAATCGACCGGAACGCCCAGATGTAGCACCACGAGATCACCCGCAGCACCGGGTTGTTCGACAGCCGCGCGATAGCCAGCGCGGTGCCGAGCAGGAAGCCGAGCGCGGTGCCCCAGGCGGTGAGTTCCAGCGTCACCTTCAGCGAGGCCAGCACCGACTTCGCGGTGATGTACTTGGCGAACGTCGGCCAGTCCCACCCGGGATTGGTGACCAGGCCATGGACGAACTGGGCCAGCAGGATAAGCGCGACGGCGCTGATCACCCAGCGCCATGGATGCCACTGCTTGGCCACCTTCGGCGCGGAATCCGCCGGTGTCGCGGCAGAGTCGTCCTGCAGGGGGTCGGGATGGACAGCGGCCTTGTCGACGGCATCGGGTGCAACAGATGCACTCATGACTCCGCCTCGCTGGCGCTCGGCTCCGTCATGACTGCATTGGCAGCTGTGCCTTTCGGCCGCTCGCTGCGCTCACTCATGGTCGTGGTCCTTCGGAAGAACGAACGAGACCGCGCCACATCGGGCCGCGGTCACATCACCCGGCCAGCGACGGGTGCAACGAACTGGCTGCGGGTCAGCCCCGACAGCTCGCGGACGTCACTTTGCATTGGTCGATATGTCGGCGGCCCCAACGGGTGCCTCGGGCAGCGGCGATTCGCACTTCGGTTCTCCTCCATCGGTCCCGGCGGAAGCACCCGCACCCGGTGAACCGGGGGGTTGCTGCGACGTCGACGAGCCAGGTCTCTCGGTCGCTCTGGATGGTTGTCGCCGATCCGGACAACGGACGATGTCAGGGTCGAGCCGAATTATCATGCCCAGCAGGGGAACCCTTAGGCAAGGGAAGCAATCATCGTGAGCGTAGATCTTGCCGCGGCCCGGTTCGCCGGGTAGATCGGATAGCCGGATATGCGCTGGCACAGTCTGATCGGTGCCGGTCGGCGTTCGCGGTGCGGGCGCTCACATACTCGGGCGGCTCCGCCGGGAAGCAGCATACGGCCTACTGCACGCTGCCGAGTGGGGACCCCGCGATCCGGGCGTCGCCACTGCGGCCCTGGGGACACGCCGATAGCTTGCCGTGGGTAATACAACCAGTTCAGCGCGTTTGCCGGAGTACCGTCAGCCTTCGATTGCGTCGACGATGAGAAGAGGTCTCCATGGCCGTACCGCGCCGTCTGACCGTATTGTCCGCTGTCGCGATCTGCTCGGTCGCGCTGGTGCTCGCGGCCCCGACCGCGGGCGCGGTCCCGACGCCACCCGCCGCTCCGGTCCCGCCGGTGGTCACCGACCGTTCCGGGCAGAACGGCGCCGTCGCGCCCGGCGATCTGTTCGGCGTCTACAACGCCGCGATCGACGGCCTGCGCGCCTTCGGCATGCAGCCGTTCCTCTACCCGACCGCGGCCGCGTACTGCCTCAACGGCAACTCCCTGGGTCTGGCCCCGGCCGTGGCCGGCGCGGTGCCGGGGCCGTGGCCCAAGACGTCGGTCACCATCCCCGGACTCGACCTGTCCGCCGTCAAGGCCGGGCAGACCATGTTCACCTTCGTTCCCTACGGCCTGAACCAGGACGGACCGGACACCACCGGCATGCAGGTGGCCTGGCTGAACGTGACCAGTGGTCGCGGCGGGCTCGCGTCGATGGGCCCGCTGTCCACCATCCTGCGCGCGATGATCCCGGCCGAGGTGCCGATCGCCCTGCGCCCCATCGCCGAACGCGCCATCCAGGACTTCTTCTTCGCGGCCCTCCCGATGGGCGGCGTGCGGGCGGTGCCGGTCGATACGGGGCAGGGCACCGTGCTCGCGGCGGTCTTCGGCACCGTCGAGAACGGTGGCAAGTCCTGTTTCTTCCTGCCGACGGTGGGGATCACCGAGGTTCCGTAGCGAGGCATCAGGTGTTGAGCGCGCGGTGTTTCCAGCGCAGCGTGCCCTGCCGCCGGGCGCGCTGGGAACGTGCCCACAGCGTCAGATAGGCGGCTACGGAGAATGGATGCGCCAGTGCCGCAAGGACATCGGCGGAGCCGAGCCTGCGGGTTTCGAGCGACCGCGCCAGCAGCCTGCCGGTGACGGCGGCCGCATAGCCGGCCACACCTGCGCGGCGGACGGCCCCACGACCCCCCAGAGCCGCCAGTGGCGGCACCCAATAGGCCAGGGCGGCAATCGTTCCCACGGCCGCACCGCCCGCGATGGTGCCGCCGTACGCGGACCACAGCCATCGGGTGTATCCGGCGTCGAGTTCGGCTGCGCTCTCGTACATGCGAGTGCTTGCCATGCGTCCCGCGGCGACGAGTGCGGTGGGTTGCCCTGCGCGGCGCAGCGTTCGGGCGAGGTCGAGGTCTTCGGTGACGCTGGCGGCCACCGCCGAGTGTCCGCCGACGGCGCGATATGCGGCGGTGTCGAACACCAGAAACTGGCCGCAGGCAACGGAAGTCGACGGTCGCAGGCTCCGGTTGGCGGGTGCGATCGGTAGCGTCGCCGCCCACGACCAAGCCAGCAACGGCTGTACCAGGGCCTCGGTCAGCGACTCGGCCCGTTGCCTCGGCCACGGAGATACCAACGCGACCCGGCGCTTTCGCAATTCGGTGACCGCCGCCGCGATCGCGTCAGGTTCCAGCCGCACATCCGCGTCCACGAAGACCAGGACCGGCGCGACCACCGATTCGGCCAATCGCGCGCACGCGGCGGCTTTGCCGGTCCAGCCGGACGGAGGTTCGGTGTCGTTGCGCAACACCGTGATTCGCGGATCGTCACCGGCCGCCTCGACTGCGGCCGCGAACGTGTCATCGCCCGACGCGTCATCGAGAATCACGACACTCATCCGCGCGACCCCGCGCTGCGCCCGCAGATCCGCGATCAGCCCGGGCAGCCGCGCGGCCTCGTCCCGAGCCGGTACGCACACCGCGACCGGCTCGATCACGCTGGTCGCGGTATTCGCCAACTGGCGCACCGTGATCCGGTTGTAGAGCGCGATCCCCGCGCCCAGCACCGCGATCCCGGCGCCGGCCCGAACCGTGCCCCGCCGAACGGAACTCAGCGGTTCTGCTTGACCGATTTCCACCAGCGACTCCAGGAGAGGCCGGTGGGCGCGCCGGGCGCGGGCGGGTTGCGGTCCATGTAGGCCATGGCCGCGATGATGGCGGCGACGGCGAGGGTGATGCCGCCGACGATGCCGGCCCAGCCCGCGAACGAGCGGGTGTTCGGGTCGGCGTAGCTGACCTCGGCGCGCAGCGTGGAGACGTCGCCGGCGGGCAGCTTCCAGGACACGATGTTGTCGCCCTCGCGGTTGCCGTTGGTCTTGGCCACGCGGGCCGGGAACGCGATGGTGAACTGCACATCGGAGCCGTGCGGCGGCACGGATTTCAGGTCGACCCGGCCGGTCAGGCTGACCAGATCGCCGGCCCGCTGGAACTGCAGTTGGAACATGCCCTGGGTTTGCTCGGACAGCTGACCGAGCTGGCCGACCTCGCCGAACGACATGTCCTCGAAGAACACCTGACTGCCGACGTACCCATCCTGCGAATAGGACTCCACCCGCACCTTCGCGGCGAGCGAGTCCGGCGCCTTCAGCTGCGGGCCCTTGTCATTGGGTTCGGCGGGCACCACCGCGGCGACGATCCGCCCGGAGACGCGGTCGTTGGACGAAACACCCATCGACACCTGCACCCGCAGGCAGCCCGCGAGGACGGGCACCAGCATTGCCGCGAGCAGAACGGCCGCGGCGACACGCACGCCAAGGCGGCGCGTCCGCGGCGACGGTAGTACCGGGGCATCGGGCATCGTGGTGACGGGACTCGGCTGCACGGGGACATCGTGCCAGGCCATCCGTCCAGATGCCCACGCGACGGGCGGAACGAGGCGCGCGATGTGTCCCGGCTAGCCCGCACGCTCCGGTCGCGGGCGGGAAAAGCGCAGGTGACGCAGCAGCGGGAGGCCCAGCACGGCGAGCCCGACGCCGCCGTAGCACGCCGAGATCGGCAGCCCGAGAAACACGGCGTGCGCGAGCGCGGAACCGAGCCAGGTCCACAGGAAAACCGCCACCGGAACGGATATCGCGGAAACCTTGTCCAGCCCTGCTGACGGATTCGGCGGGATATCCAGCCCCACTGACGCAGGCACCGCTCGATCCAAGACGGTCAGCAACGTACCCATGAGCAACGCCACCGTGAACCAGCCGAGATAATTCGTGACCGGAATCTCGGGCAGGCCGGGCAGTCCGGAGTCGGTGTCGCACCACGTCCACTGCCCGTCGGCGACCATCTGCGGGTCGAGGAAAAGATCCCAGCCGACCGCGCCCACCGCGGTCAGGCCGATCCGGGACAGCGCCCGCCGCGACAGCAGCCCCGCGACCACCCAGATCGGATACAACCCACCGGTCCAGGCCAGCGGAACCACCAGCGGAACCCCGCTGAGCGCCGGCCCCAGCCGATCGACCGCGTAGTCGTAACACCCGAACGGCACACCCGTCGCGGTCCCGACGACCTCGGCAGCCAGCCCGAGCCCCGACACGACCACCAAAACCCCGGCCGCATAACGAATCCCACGCGTCGCGGTCGCGTGCGCCAACGCCGTGCCCGCCGACAGCAGCACAACCGCCACCGTGACCCGATCCCGCGCATCACCGGACGTCAGCGGGTACGCGATCTGCACCAGCACCAGCGCCACCGCAAAGCCCACCGGCGCAAGCCGGCGCACTGTCCCATGTGCGCCACTCACAGCCGCACGCCTTCTGATTTCCCGCACCGAAAATCGCATGCGAATTTCGGTGCGGGAAATCGAAAGTGGTGCGGCTGCGTGGTCATCGCTTGCGCAGCAGCGGGAATCGGCGGCGGCGCAGGTCGCGTAGGGCCAGGGTGGCGGCGCTGCGGCCGCTCGCGCCGGAGACGCCGCCGCCCGGGTGGGTGGACGCGCCGGTCAAGTACAGCCCGGGTGCGCCGGGCACGCGCTGGCCGGACAGTTCCGGCAGCGGCCGCCACAGCATCATCTGGTCCAGCGACATCTCCACGTGCATCACATTGCCGCCCAGCAGCCCCATCTCGCGCTCCAGATCGACCGGGGTCTGGACGAACCTGCGCAGCACGGAATCGGCGAAACCCGGTGCGTAGGAGTCGACTTCGGCGATGATCCGATCCGCCTCCCGCTCGGCGTGCGCGGCCCACTCGCTGCCGTCGGCCAGCCGATACGGATGCCACTGCGCCCACAGCGAGAGCTGATGCTCGCCGGGCGGCGCGATGCTCGGGTCCAGCGCGCTGAAACTCATCGCCAGCACGACCGGCCGCGGCGGCAGATCGCCGGCCGACGCGGCCCCGTACGCGAGCCGGAGCTGCCGCCGGTCGGACACGAGAAACTGCAGGCCACGGGCGGATTCGCCGACCGAGCTGCCGAGGTAACTCGGCAGCGACCGGGTCGCCACCCGCACCACCATGCCGATGCCCGGCCCGACCCGAATGCGCCGCCGCCAGTCGTCGAGCACGGCGGCGTCGAATCCGCCCGCGCGCAACAGATCCAGCGTGGTCAGCACGTGCGGGCCCGCGATAACGGTGTCGGCGTGGAGGTTTCGCCCCGACGCCGTGCGCACCCGCCAGCCGTCCCCGTCGCGCCGCAACTCGGTCACCGCGTCACCCGCCGTCACCACGCCACCATCGGCACGCAGCCGCCGCACCAGCGCCGCGGACAGCGCGCCGCTGCCGCCGACCGCACGACCGGGCGGCAGCGTGTGCATCAGCGCGGCGAACCCCACCATCGGCGCGGTGCCCGGCTCGGACATCGGGGGACCGGACTGCGCACCGAACCAGGCCAGCGAGGCCTTGAGCCGTTCGTCCTGAAAGTGCGTGTCCAGCAACGCATCCCCGGACTGCAAGAACTCCCGCGACAGCGCGCTCCCGCCGTCCTTCGCGTCCAGCCCCCAGAACGACCGCAGCAACCGTCCCGGCGTCGGCCCGCCGCCGAACGCGCGCATCACCCTGGCGCTGCGCGGCCCCCACACCTCGACGAACCGCCGATACGCCACGGCATCTCGTTCGCCACAGGCGGCCGCGATCGACGCACAGGTCGCATCCAGATCGCGATGGAACACCAACGGCGCGTGTCCCGCGAAACCCGGCGTGAAACCCCAAGGGTCGCAATCGATATACCGCAGCCCGAAGCGGTCGAGTTCGAGTTCCTCGATGATCCCGGTGTGCCGCACCATGATGTGCGCCGACGACCCGCGATCGACCAGATGCCCGGGAAACCGCTCGACCGTCGACACCGCCCCGCCGAGCACCTCGTCGCGCTCGAGCACCTGCACCGCGTGCCCGGCCCGCGCGAGATAGCAGGCGGCGACCAGCGCGTTGTGCCCCGAGCCGACGACAACGACCGTCACGTGACCCTCACGCCGGTACCCCGAAGGCTCAGTGTCACAGCGGCAGCCGTCGTCCGAGGATGGCGAACGGCCGATTGTCGCCCGCGAACACGAAATTCCGTACCACGTCGGTGAATTCCTGCCGCCGATACAGCCGCCAGGCCCGGTTGTCCTCGCCGGCCACCTCCGGGGTGGACAGCAGCACCGCCTGCTCCGGCCGATCGCGCAGCAGCCGTTGCAGCAGTGTGGCGCCGATGCCGAGACCCTGTGCCGACGGGTGCACGTGCAGCTCGGTCAGCTCGAAATAGTCCGAAAGCAGTTCGCGCGTCGAATGTTCCGGCCAGCCGGAGCGCCGCATCCCGCTGTGCACCTGCTGATGCCACCACTGGTGCGCGGCGCCGCGGTAGCCGTAGGCGATCGCCACGATCGGCGAGGAGCGTAGGTCGACGTGCCCCGAATCGTCGGGCACCACCGCGGCGACGGCCTGCCAGCCGGGGCGGGTGGTGTGCTCGGTCCACATCGGCGCGCGATGGTGTTCGGTGCCGCGCGGATAGTCCATCGCCGCGACATACACCGCCAGCGCATCGTGCAGCCGGGAGCGCAGTGCCGCGACGGAGAGGTCGACGACGACAGGTGCGGGGGTGTGATTTGGCTTGACGGCGGTCATGGCTCTCGTCGGGTCCACTGCGGGCGCGGAAGTTTGTCGGTGGGTGTCTCTATATTCGAACTCAATTCAAACGTTCGAATGCCTGTTCGATCACACCAAGGCGGTGTTGGCCCACAGGCAAGCGATGGCGGAGGGACTCCGAGATGTCTGGTCGGGTCGAATATCCGGGACAGCCCGGTCGGGCGGGCAAGCTGCTGCAACGGGCCGACGGCCTGCTCATGCAGGCGGCGGGGGAGCGGGACCCGCGCGAGCGCTTCCGCGCCGCGTATATCGCCGCCCTACGCGGGGCCGGCGCGGTGATCGCGCTCACCGGCGCGGACGCCGCGCCGCGGGCTCGTTCGCGCAACGCGTGGGTGCTGTTGCAGTCCGCCGCGCCCGAGTTCGTCATGTGGTCCGATTACTTCAGCGCACGGTCGGAGACCAGGGCCGCGCTGGAGGCCGGACTCGATCGCGACATCGACGATGACGAGGCTGACGAGTTCTATTCGCGGGTAGGAGCATTCCTGCACGACGTCGAAGATCTCCTTAGCGCATCGGCCCGGTTGCGCCCCGCACCGGGGTGGACAAACGGCATGACCGGATAGTGACCGGCGGCACGCCCACATAGTTATGGGCGACTAGGTGGTACGGCCCTGATCGAACTCGTATCATTGGTGTCAGATAGCCGCCAAGGTCGGCTATCAGGTCGCCTACCCGGAGGCGACAGCCACGCCTAGTGCCGGGGGAGGTACCGTGCCACTCTCCGAGCACGAGCAGCGCATGCTCGAACAGATCGAGAGCGCGCTCTATGCTGAGGATCCGAAGTTCGCGTCGTCCGTCCGCGGCGGGCGCCTTCGCTCGACCTCGAGTCGTCGCAGACTCCAGGCCGCGGCCTTGTTCGTCCTTGGTCTGTTCCTACTCGTCGCCGGCATCGCCGCTCCAGTGAAGCCCGGCGGCTTCCCGATCATCAGTCTGGTCGGATTCATCGTCATGTTCGCGGCCGGCGTACTGCTGCTGGTCGGCACGTCCAAGGGCATGGCGAAGGGTGATCGGGCCGGCGGCGACGCCACGCCCGGCGGTCCGAGCGGTGGAACGGCCGGACCGCGTGGGCGCCAACGTAAGTCCGGCGGTTTCTCCGAACGCATGGAGGACCGATTCCGGCGACGGTTCGAGCAGGATTAACCCGCTCGTAGCCTGATATCTGCACACAGACGGCGACGCCGCACCGATCCGGTGCGGCGTCGCCGTCTCGCGTGTGGATAACCACGGACCGTCGGTGATCTTCGCGCGGGGTGCGCGGCACTTCCTCCACATCTCCCCACAAGATCCCCCACTTCCCCCCATCCGCGGCCGAGTGACGCGGCACCTGGGCGTTTGCTGGGTGTTTCCGGGCCTTTGTCCATGCGGACTGTGCGTGTCGGCAGAACACGCAAAAAGTTCTCCACCATGGTGATAGCTGGGATGACCTGCGGAATCGTCTGGGCCGGGAGCCAGATCACCGGCAGTTTCGATTGAAAGTGGGGGAAAGTGGGGTAATGTGGAGCGCGCACTACAGGAAAGGCCGACCATCGAGGTGATCGACTAGGGAGGTATCGAGTTGTTTCTCGGTACCTACACACCTCGGCTGGACGACAAGGGGCGACTCACGTTGCCTGCGAAATTTCGAGACGATCTGGCGGGAGGGTTGATGGTCACGAAGGGTCAGGACCACAGCCTTGCCGTGTATCCCAAGGAAGAGTTCACCGCGCTCGCCCGGCGAGCCGCGGCGGCATCTCGAAGTAACCCGCAGGCTCGCGCATTCGTCCGGGCTCTAGCGGCTGGTACGGATGAACAACGTCCGGACGCACAGGGCCGGATCGTGTTGTCTGCCGAACATCGGCGCTACGCAAACCTGCAACGGGATTGCGTGGTCACCGGCTCGGTCGACTTCCTCGAAATATGGGACAAGCAGGCGTGGGACTCCTACCTCGCCGAGCACGAGGAGGACTTCTCGCAAGCGAGAGACGAGTCGCTGGGCGGAATCTTCTAGCCCCGAGCGAACGAGTGCCGCGCGGCCTCTGCCCGGACGCGGACCCTGACGTACTTCCCCGACGCCAGGTGCCGAGGTTCGGTCAGAGACCACGGGGCATTCGTCTCCGGCAACGGTTTCTTATGCAAAGCATTCTCCGAACATGGCGACCCGTCCGCGGTGCGCGACGAAGCGAGGCAGATCCCGGGAGGTCGAGGTGAACCGTGAGCAGGACGGCCCCCGCCATGTTCCTGTTCTGCTCGGGCGAGCCGACGGGTTGCTCGGGCCCGCGCTCACCGAACCCGGCGCCGTCTATCTCGACGCGACCCTCGGTCTCGGCGGACACGCCGAACATTTCCTGCGTACCTATCCCGGCCTCCGGCTCGTCGGTCTCGATCGGGACACCGCCGCGCTGAAGCTGGCCACCGAGCGGCTCGCGCCGTTCGCGGATCGAATCACCCTGGTGCACACCCGTTATGACGGGATCGCCGAGGCACTGGCGCAAGCCGGGTTGACGGCCAAGGGCTCGGTTTCCGGCATCCTGATGGACCTCGGCGTGTCCTCGATGCAGCTGGACGAGGCCGAGCGCGGCTTCGCCTACTCCATCGATGCGCCGCTGGACATGCGGATGGATCCGACCACCGGACCGACCGCCGCCGACGTGCTCAATACCTACAGCCACGGCGACCTGGCCCGGGTGCTGAAAACCTATGGCGAGGAACGCTTTGCGGGCCGGATCGCGTCGGAGGTGCTGCGCCGCCGCCAGCAGAAGCCGTTCACCACCAGCGCCGAGCTGGTGGAGCTGCTGTATGCGGCGATCCCCGCGGCGACCAGGCGGACCGGCGGGCATCCGGCCAAGCGCACGTTCCAGGCGCTGCGGGTGGAGGTCAATCGCGAGCTCGATTCGCTGCGCGCGGCCTTGCCCGCGGCGCTCGATGCGCTGCGGATCGGCGGCCGAATCGTCGTCATGTCGTATCAGTCACTCGAGGACAAGGTGGTCAAGCAGGAGTTCGCGCCGCGCGCGGCCTCCCGCACCCCCGTCGACCTACCGGTCGAATTGCCCGGCATGGGACCGGAATTCCGGATGCTGACCCGTGGCGCGGAGAAGGCGACCGAGGAGGAGATAGAAGAGAACCCGCGGGCCGCACCGGTAAGGATGCGGGCCGCGGAGCGAATTCAGGAGGCCGGATGAGAGATGAGCTCGTCCGGCGGACCGGGTGCGGGGCCTGGACAAGGGAGGCCGGATGTCCCGCACAGACTCACGAGGGGACGGCAGTATGAGCATACGGACGCGCACCGTCGAGGCACCTGGGCGGATCGCCCGCCGGGTCCACGAATCCGAGCGGGTGAAATCGGGCGCCGCGCAACGGGCCTACGCCCGCCGCCGGACTCGCGCCGAAACCCGTTCGGACACACCTGATCTGCCGCCCCGGCAGGGGTCGGTGATGGCCGCGCGGATTCCGTTCGTCGCGGCGATCATCGCGCTGCTCGGCTGCGGTCTCGCACTCACGCTGCTGCTGACCACCCGCGCCGCGGAGGACAGCTACCAGCTCGGCGACATCCGCGCGACCAACAAGCGGCTCGCCGACGAGCGGGCCGCGCTGCAACGCGAGGTGGAGTCCGCGGACTCCGCGCCCGACCTGGCCGCTCGCGCAAGGGAATTGGGCATGATTCCGGCCAAGGACCCGGCCCGCATCGTGGTCGCCCCGGACGGCACCGTGACGGTGATCGGCAAGCCGATGCCGGCCGACGGCCCCCCGGTGCCGCCGCTGAATGTCTCGCCCACCACCCCGCCGAACCCGCAGGCGGGCAACGCCCAGGCCCGCGGTGAACGCGTGATGCCGGTGACGACCACGCCTGCGCCGCCGCCCGCCCTGCCGCCCGCACCGGGTACCAACCCCGGGACGAACGCTCAGGTGAACGCGGCCCAGGCCAGCCCGGTTCCGGTCAGCCCGGTCCCGCCGGTGCCCGCCGCCCCGGCCGAGGCCACCCCGCCGCAGGCCGAAACCCCGCACCCGCCTGCGGATCTCGCGCAGGGACTGCCGGAAACCCCACAGCCGCAAGCGCTTCCTGACGGGGGCCAGCGGTGACACAGACCAGGCCCGCGCCGCGCCGGCGACGCGAGCCTGGTCCGAGCAGGTCGGCCCGGCCACGCTCCGCGCCGCCCAAGAAGGACCGGCCACTACGCAGGCGACTCGGCGCCGGGCGGATCATCATGCTGATCGCGCTCGGTGTCGTCGCGTTGCAGCTGTTGTGGATTCAGACCATCGGCGCGCCGAACCTTTCCGCACAGGCGGCGACGCAGCGCACGCAGCACGAGCCCGACTACGCGGTGCGCGGGCCGATCACCGATCGCAACGGCAAGTCGCTCGCGTACACCATCGCCGCGAAGCAGCTGAATTTCCAGCCGGTCGTGGTCCGCAAGCAGCTGGCCGACGCGAAAGCGAAGAACAGCAAGGCTCCCGACCCGGACGAGCGGTTGAAGGCCATCGCCAAGACCGTGCACGACAAGCTCGGCAAGGCGGGCCCCGCGGAGGCGGACCTGCTCGCCAAGCTGCGCAGTGACGAACCGTTCGTGTACCTGGCGCGCGGCGTCGACCCGCGGATCGCCGCGGATATCCGCACGCAGTATCCCGAGGTCGGCGCCGATTCTCAGTATCCGAGGGAACACCCGGGCGGATCGCTGGCAGCCAACATTCTCGGCACCACCGGCTGGGACGGACACGGCCAGATCGGGCTCGAGTCGTCGCTGGACTCGGTGCTCGCGGGCACCGACGGTTCGCACACGTTCGATCGCGGCTCCGACGGCGCGGTCATTCCCGGCAGCTCGCGAGACAAGCAGGACGCGGTCAACGGCCACGGCGTCGAGCTGACCGTGGATTCGGACTTGCAGTACTACGTGCAGCAGCAGGTGCAGCAGGCCAAGGAGATGTCCGGCGCCAACTCGGCCTCGGCGGTCGTGCTCGACGCCAAGACCGGACAGGTCCTGTCCATGGCCAACGACAACACCTTCAATCCGCAGCTGGGCCCGCAGACGTGGGCGAGCGCGGAGATGAGCAACCCGTCGGTGTCGAACGTGTTCGAGCCCGGATCGGTGAACAAGATCATCACCGCGGCCGCCGCGATCGAGTACGGACTGACCAATCCCGATGAGGTGCTTCAGGTTCCGGGCAAGATCCGGATGGCGGGGGTGACCGTCAACGACGCTTGGGTGCACGATGTGGCGCCGTACACCACCACCGGCATCTTCGGTAAGTCCTCGAACGTGGGGACCCTGATGCTCGCCCAGCGGGTCGGTGAGGATCGCTTCGCCGACATGGTGAACCGCTTCGGCCTCGGCCAGCGCACCGGCGTCGGCCTGCCGGGCGAGAGCGGCGGCGTGGTGCCCGCCCGGGATCAGTGGTCCGGCGGCACCTTCGCCAACCTGCCTATCGGCCAGGGTCTTTCGATGACCACGTTGCAGATGACGGCCATGTACCAGGCCATCGCCAACGACGGTGTGCGTATCCCGCCACGGATCATCAAGGCGAAGATCGCGCCGGACGGCGCCCGCACCGACGAGGTGCAGCCCGACGGAGTGCGGGTGGTGAGCCCGCAGACCGCCGCGACGCTGCGCACGATGTTCCAGTCGGTGACCCAGCGTGACCCGATGAACGCCAACCAGAACGGCACCGGCGGGCCCGCCGCGATCGAGGGCTACCAGATCGCGGGCAAGACCGGCACCGCGCAGAAGGTCGACCCCAACTGCCAGTGCTACTCGACCTCGTCGTTCTACATCACCTTCGCCGGCATCGCCCCCGCCGACAACCCGCGCTACGTCATCGGCCTGATGCTGGACAACCCCATCCGCAGCGCCGACGGCAGCGGCGGTCAATCGGCCGCGCCGCTGTTCCACAACATCGCCTCCTGGGCGTTGCAGCGCGACCGCATCCCACCGTCGCCGGAACCGTCCAAGCGATTTGTGCTCCAGGCCGACTGAGTCCGCGCGGTGTGGGACATACCGTGCGTGCGGTGCGAGGTGTTCGGTAGGTGCGTTGCTTGCCCGTGACCGGCCGTCGGTAACCTGACTCGTCGTCCCAGTCCCGCCCGTATCAGAGAGGAGCAATGTGCCTGCGCAGCCCAGCCAGCACGCGCTCCGGCCTGCCGATCCGCCGGCCACCGCGCTGACCACCGTGCTGGCGTCGACCGGCGCCGAGGCGATCGGTCCCGCCCTCGCGGAGATCCAGGTCACCGGCATCGAGCAGCGGTCGCAGGCCGTGCGACCCGGTGATCTGTTCACCGCCTTACCCGGCGCGCAGGCGCATGGCGCCCGGTTCGCCCGCGATGCGGTCGAACGCGGCGCGGTCGCGGTGTTCACCGACGCGGCGGGCGCCGAGCTGGCCGGGGAGCTGAATGTGCCGGTGCTGGTGAAGGAGAATCCGCGTGCGGCGCTCGGGGAGTTGTCGGCCCTGATCTACGGCAATCCGTGTGAACGGCTGCGCATCGTCGGCATCACCGGTACCTCGGGCAAGACGACGACCTCGTACCTGGTGGAGGCCGGTCTGGCCGCCGCCGGGCTGTCGACCGCGCTGATCGGCACGATCGAGACCCGGATCGGCGGCCGCCGCGTGCCGAGCGCGCTGACCACGCCGGAGGCGCCGCAGCTGCACGCGATGTTCGCGCTGATGGTCGAGCAGGGCGTGGACGCGGTGGTGATGGAGGTGTCCAGTCACGCGCTGGCGCTCGGCCGGGTGGACGGCGTCCGCTTCGCGGTGGGCGGGTTCACCAACCTGTCGCAGGACCACCTGGACTTCCACGCCGACTTCGAGGACTACTTCGCCGCCAAGCGCAGGCTGTTCGAGCCGACCTCGCCGATCGCCGCGCGGACCGCGGTGATCTGCGTCGACGACCAGTGGGGCAGGCGGCTCGCGGACGGCCTCGACGGCCCGATCACGGTGTCCACCACCGGAACCGGCGATTGGGCGCTGGACGGCGCGATCACCGCGCACGGCGGCGAACAGGACTTCACCGCGGCCGGACCGGACGGCAATATCGCTGTGCGACTGCGGCTTCCGGGTCGCTACAACGTGGCCAACGGGCTGCTCGCGATCGCCGTGTGCGCGGCCGCCGGGGTCGAGGCGTCGATCGCCGCGCCCGCGCTGGCCACCGTCGACGTGCCCGGCCGGATGCAGCGGGTGGAGCGCGGGCAGAACTTCCTCGCGATCGTCGACTACGCGCACAAGCCGGCCGCGCTGGAATCGGTGATCGCCACGCTGCGTGGACATCTCGCGGCGGACGCGCCGGAATCGCCCGGACGGCTCGCCGTGGTGGTCGGGGCCGGTGGCGACCGGGACGCGGGTAAACGCCCGCTGATGGGCGCGGTAGCCGCCCGCGGCGCCGACCTGGTGATCATCACCGACGACAATCCGCGCAGCGAGGACCCGGCCGACATCCGGGCCGCGCTGCGCGCCGGTGCGCTGGCCGAGACCGAACGCGGCGAGGTGCGCGAACTCGGCGACCGCGCCGAAGCCATTGCGGCGGCGGTGAATTGGGCTCAGCCCGGCGACGTGGTACTGGTTGCGGGCAAGGGGCACGAGGCAGGGCAGGAGATCCGGGGTGTGAAGCACCCCTTCGACGACCGCGACGTGCTCGCGGCGGCACTGGACAAGCGAAGTCCGCACAACGCGGACGCGGAGGACTTGACGGTTTCATGATCGAGATGACACTGCGGGAGATCGCGGACGTCGTCGGCGGCACGCTGCACGACGTCCCCGACCCGGAGGTGCGGGTCACCGGTTCGGTCGAATTCGATTCGCGCCGAATCGGTTCCGGCGATCTGTTCCTGGCCCTGCCGGGCACCAGGGCGGACGGGCACGACTGGGCCGCCACGGCGGTCGCGGCCGGCGCGGTCGCGGTGCTCGCGGCCCGCCCGGTGGGGGTGCCCGCCATCGTCGTCGCGCCGAACCCCGGTTCGGTGCCGTCGAGTTCGGTTGCGCTGGCCGGTGATTCGGACGGTTCCGGGGCCGCGGTGCTGGCCGCGCTCGCCGACCTGGCCCGCGCCAGCGTGCAACGGCTCACGGCCGCGGGCACGCTCACCGTGATCGGGGTGACCGGCTCGTCCGGCAAGACCTCGACCAAGGACCTGCTCGCAGCGGTGCTCGCGCCGCTCGGCACCGTGGTCGCGCCGCCCGGCTCGTTCAACAGCGAGCTCGGCCATCCGTGGACCGCGTTGCGCGCCAACGCCGATACCCGCTTCCTGGTGCTGGAGATGTCCGCGCGCGGCCCCGGCCATATCGCGGCGGCCGCCGAGGTGACCCCGCCGAGCATCGGCGTCGTGCTCAATGTCGGTACCGCGCATCTCGGCGAGTTCGGCAGCCGCGAGGCGATCGCCAAGACCAAAGGCGAACTGGTGCAGGCCCTTCCGCCGTCCGGGCTGGCCGTGCTCAACGCCGACGACCAGCAGGTCGCCGCGATGGCGGCGCGCACCACCGCCCGGGTGGTGACCGTCGGCACCTCCGCGGGCGCCGATCTGCGGGCCACCGACATCCGGCTCGACGACGCCGCGCGCGCGGGCTTCACGCTGCATACGCCGGTGGGCAGCATCGCGATTCAGCTGGCGGTGCACGGCGAACACCAGGTCGGCAACGCGCTGTCCGCGGCGGCGGTCGCCCTCGAATGCGGCGCCGACCTGGACACCATCGCGCGGTCGCTGTCCGGCGCGCGCGCCGCGTCCGCCCGCCGGATGGACGTGCAGACCACCGCGGCCGGGGTGACCGTGGTCAACGACTCCTACAACGCCAACCCCGACTCGGTCCGCGCCGCGCTCAAAGCCCTGGTCACCATGTCGCGTGCGGGCGAAACGCCGCGCCGCAGCTGGGCCGTGCTCGGCGAAATGGGCGAGCTCGGGGAAGAATCCGTGATCGAACACGACCGGATCGGCCGGCTCGCGGTGCGCCTGGACGTGCACCGGCTGATCGTGGTCGGCACCGGAAGGCCGTCCCGGGCGATGCATCAGGGAGCGGTGATGGAAGGCTCATGGGGCGAGGAGTCGATCCTCGTGCCCGACATCGGCGCGGCCATCGCGTTGCTCGACGACGAAGTCGAGGCGGGCGATGTGGTGCTGGTCAAGGCGTCGAAGTCGGTAGGCCTCTGGGAAGTCGCCGAACACTTGATCAAGTCGGAGCCATCCAGCGGACGTACGGGAAGCACGGAGGCAGTTGAGTGAGACAGATTCTATTCGCGGCCGCGATAGCGCTGGCCGTATCGATTCTGCTGACCCCGCTGCTGATCAAGATGTTCGCCAAGCAGGGCTTCGGCCAGGAGATCCGGGTCGACGGCCCGGCCAGTCACCAGGCCAAGCGCGGCACCCCCACCATGGGCGGCGTCGCCATCATCATCGGCATGTGGGCCGGTTACCTGGGCTCGCACCTGATCGGCATCGGCTACCGCGCGGACGGCCCGTCGGCGTCCGGCCTGCTGGTGCTCGGCCTGGCCACCGCGCTCGGCGGTGTCGGCTTCGTCGACGACTTCATCAAGATCCGCAAGCAGCGCAACCTCGGCCTGACCGCCGCGGGCAAATACCTCGGACAGCTGACTGCCGCAGTCGTTTTCGGCGTGCTGGCGTTGCAGTTCCGCGGCGCGAGCGGGCTGACCCCGGCCAGCAGGCACCTGTCCTACGTGCGCGACATCAGCACGGTGACCATGGGCGTCGTCGTGTTCCTGGTCTTCGTCTGCCTGGTCGTGGTCGCCTGGTCCAACGCGGTGAACCTCACCGACGGCCTGGACGGGCTCGCGGCCGGCTCGATGAGCCTGGTGCTCGGCGGCTACGTGGTCATCACGTTCTGGCAGTACTACCACGCCTGCGAGATCAAGGCCGAGGTCGGCTGTTACAACGTGCGCGACCCGCTGGACCTGGCGCTGGTCTGCGCCGCGGGCGCCGCGGCGTGCGTCGGCTTCCTGTGGTGGAATGCCGCGCCCGCCAAGATCTTCATGGGTGACACCGGCTCGCTGGCGCTCGGCGGCATGCTGGCCGGATTGTCCATCACCACACGGACCGAGCTGCTGATGATCGTCATCGGCGCGCTGTTCGTCGCCGAAACCCTGTCGGTGGTGTTGCAGGTGGCGGTGTACCGCACCACGCGCAACCGGCTGTTCAAGATGGCGCCGTTCCATCATCACTTCGAACTCAGCAAGTGGGCCGAGACTACGGTGATCATCAGGTTCTGGCTCTTGGCCGCGATGGCTTCCGCCGTCGGTCTCGGTTTGTTCTACAGCGAATATCTCTCTGCGGTCGGGTGAACTAGCGATGGTCGAACATTCTCCTCGGGCCCTGCGATCACCTGGGCCCATGCTCGAATTCCTGCGTGGCCGTGACGTTCTCGTCGCGGGCTGGGGCATATCGGGACGCTCGCTGGTCGAGCCGCTACGCGATATCGGCGCGCGCCCGGTGGTCACCGACGGCGGCGCCGCGGCGCTGGCCGAGGCGGCCGGGCTCGGCCTGGACGTCGCCACCTGCGTGGAACTGGAAACCACGGACTGGAGCCGGTTCGCGCTGGTGATCACCAGCCCGGGCTGGCGGCCGGACTCGCCGGTGCTCGCCGCGGCGGTGGCCGAGGGCACCCCGGTGTGGGGTGACGTCGAATTCGCCTGGTGGGTCGATCAAGCCAGGATCTACGGACCCGTGCGCAAGTGGCTGGTGATCACCGGTACCAACGGCAAGACCACCACCACCCAGATGACGCACGCCATCCTGCGCGCCGCGGGCATCCCGAGCGTCGCCTGCGGCAACATCGGCCTGCCGATCCTGGATGCGTTGCGGCGCAACCCGGGACCGCAGGTGCTCGCGGTCGAGCTGTCCTCGTTCCAGCTGCACTGGGCGCCGTCGGTGCGCCCGGAGGCGGGCGTGGTGCTCAATGTGGCCGAGGATCACCTGGATTGGCACGGCGGCCTGGACGCGTACGCCGCCGCGAAGGCGCGGGCGCTGGTCGGCCGGGTCGGCGTGGTCGGGCTCGACGATCCGGTGGCGGCCTCGCTGGCCCGTCGCTCGAAGGCCCGGCGCACCGTCGGCTTCCGGATCGGCGTGCCCGCCGACGGTGAGCTCGGCGTGGTGGACGGCAAGCTGCTCGATCGCGCGTTCACCAAGGCCGCGATCCTGGCCGAGGTCGGCGACATCAGCCCGCCCGGCCCGGCCGGCGTCGCGGACGCGCTCGCCGCGTCCGCGCTGACCAGGGCCATCGACGTGGCGCCGCAGTTCATCCGGGAGGGGCTGATCGAGCACAAGGTCGGCCCGCACCGGTCCGCGTTCGTGCGCGAGGTCGGCGGCGTCGACTTCATCGACGACTCCAAGGCGACCAACCCGCATGCCGCGCGCACCGCGATCCTGGCGCACCCGCAGGTGGTCTGGGTGGCCGGCGGTCAGCTCAAGGGCGCACAGATCGAAGACCTGGTCGAGGAGGTCGCCGACCGGCTGGTCGCGGTGGTGCTGATCGGCGCCGACGCACCGGTATTCGCGGCCGCGTTGGCGCGACACGCGCCTGAGGTCCCGGTCATCGAGCTGATCGCGGGAGACGATGCAGGGATGGGTGACGCGTCGAGAGATAAGGCCGACGTCGTCATGGCGCGCGCCGTTCAGGCCGCGGCCGGGTACGCCCGGCGCGGCGACGCCGTACTGCTCGCCCCCGCGGCGGCCTCGCTGGACATGTTCGCCGACTACACGCATCGGGGCCGCAGTTTCGCGGCCGCGGTGCACGCACTGGAAGACGGTGACGTCGGGCGGACGCTATGACGGAAACGGCGCGGCGGAAGGAACAACCTGGGGCCGGGGCCAGGTTCGTGGCCTGGCTGGCGCGGCCGCTCGCGTCGTTTCATCTGGTGGTCACCATCGCCACCCTGCTCACCGTGCTGGGCCTGGTGATGGTGCTGTCCGCGTCCAGCGTCGAGGCGTATGCCGATGGGGGATCGGCGTATTCGCTGTTCATCCAGCAGGCGATGTTCGCCGCGATCGGCACCGTGCTGTTCTATCTGGCGCTGCGGATTCCGTTGCGCCGGTTGCGGCAGTGGTCGTTCCCGCTGTTCGTGCTGTCCGTGCTCGGTCTGGTGCTGGTGCTCATTCCCGGCATCGGCTCCAAGGTGCAGGGCGCGCGGCGCTGGATCGACCTGGGCCTGTTCAACGTGCAGCCCTCGGAGATCGTGAAGGTCACCCTGGTGGTGTGGGGCGCGCACCTGCTGGCGTCGCGCCGTTCCGAACACGCCGGGCTGAAAGACATACTGATGCCGCTGGTTCCGGCGGGCCTGCTGGTGTGTCTGCTCGTCGTGGTGGAGCCGAACCTGTCCACCACTATCGCGCTGGGCATCGTGCTGGCCGCGCTGCTCTGGTTCGGCGGGCTGCCGCTGCGGCTGTTCGTGACGGTCGCGGTGTCCGGCATGATCGCGGCGGCCGTGCTCGCCCTGTCGGCCGGTTATCGATCCGACCGCATGCGCGCGTTCTTCAACCCCGGCGACGACCCGCAGGGCATCGGTTATCAAGCCCGCCAAGCGCTGTACTCGCTCGCCGACGGCGGCATCTGGGGCCGCGGCCTCGGCCAGAGCCGGGCCAAGTGGAGCTACCTGCCCAACTCGCACAACGACTTCATCTTCGCCATCATCGGCGAGGAACTCGGCTTCCTCGGCTGTGCCCTGGTGCTCGGACTGTTCGCGCTGTTCGTCTACACCGGGATCCGGATCGCCAGCCGCTCGGTCGATCCGTTCCTGCGGTTGCTCACCGCGACCGCGACCACCTGGATCACCGGGCAGGCGCTGATCAACATCGGTTACGTGGTCGGCCTGCTGCCGGTCACCGGCCTGCAGCTGCCGCTGGTGTCGGCGGGCGGTTCGTCGCTGGCCATCACGCTGTTCATGTTCGGCATCATCGCCAACGCGGCCCGGCACGAACCGGAGGCCGTCTCCGCGCTGCACGCCGGGCAAGACGGTAGGTTCAGTAAGTTGCTGCGGCTGCCCAAGCCGGAGGTGTACTCACCGGCGCGAGCCAGCGCCGCACGGGCGAAATCCGCGCAGCGAAAGGCGCCACGGCCGGGCAGGCAAGCGTTGCCCGCGCGGCGTCCGCAGCCGGAGCCGGGACGGCGCCGCTCGCCGGAGAGCCGCGGCACCAGCTCGCTGCGCGCCACCCGAGCGTGGGAGCCCAGCTACCCGGTCAACCACACAAGAGAACGAGGAAAATCTAGGTGATCTCGGTAATCGTCGCAGGCGGCGGCACGGCGGGCCATATCGAACCCGCCCTCGCGGTGGCGGATGCGCTGCGGCGGCTCGACGATTCGATCCGGGTGACGGCGCTGGGCACCGAACGCGGGTTGGAGACCCGGCTGGTGCCCGAGCGCGGCTATCCGCTCGAGCTCATCCCGCCGGTTCCGTTGCCGCGCAAGCCCACCGCGGACCTGCTGCGGCTGCCCGGCCGGGTCCGGGCGTCGGTGGCGCGGACCCGGGCGGTGATCGACGCGGTCGAGGCCGACGTGATCGTCGGTTTCGGTGGATACGTCGCGCTGCCCGCCTACCTCGCCGCAGGGCAGGGGCTGCTGCGCCGCCGGCGCAAGGTGCCGGTGGTGGTGCACGAGGCCAACGCCAAGGCCGGGATCGCGAACAAGGTCGGCGCCCGGCGCGCCGCGCGCGTGCTTGCCGCGGTGCCGGATTCGGGCCTGGCCAGGGCGCAGGTTGTCGGGATTCCGGTGCGCGCCTCGATCACCACGCTGGACCGGGCCGCGCTGCGCGCCGAGGCGCGCGCGCACTTCGGCCTGCCCGCCGAGGGACCGGTGCTGCTGGTGTTCGGCGGCTCGCAGGGCGCACGCAGCCTGAACGAGGCGGTGTCCGGCGCCGCACCGCAACTCGCCGCGGCGGGCATCTCGGTGCTGCACGCGCACGGACCCAAGAACACCCTCGAGGTCACTGAGAGTGGTGCGGGCGCACCGTATGTCGCGGTGCCGTATCTTTCCCGGATGGATCTCGCCTACGCCGCCGCCGACGCGGTGGTCTGCCGCTCGGGCGCGATGACCGTCGCCGAGGTGTCGGCGGTCGGCCTGCCCGCGTTCTATGTGCCGCTGGCACACGGCAACGGCGAACAAGAACTCAATGCCAGACCCGTCGTCCGACAGGGCGGCGGCAGGATTGTCCCGGATTCGGAGCTGACGCCGAAATACGTGATCGATGAGGTGATTCCGCTGCTCATGGACTCCGCACGGCTGATCGAGATGGGCCGCGCCGCGGCCGATGCCGGGCACCGCGACGCCGCCGACGCGGTGGCGCGGATCGTGCTGGAGGTAGCAGGTGGCTGACGAGGATCTCTCGGCCCTGCCGCCGTCGCTGGCGCGGGTGCACATGGTCGGCATCGGCGGGGCCGGCATGTCCGGCATCGCCCGGATCCTGCTGTCCCGCGGCGGCGCCGTGTCCGGCTCGGACGCCAAGGAGAGCCGCGGCGTGCTCGCGCTGCGTGCTCGCGGCGCGCAGGTGCGCATCGGCCACGACGCCAGCGCGCTGGACCTGCTGCCCGGCGGCCCGACCGTGGTGGTCACCACCTACGCGGCCATCCCGAAGACCAATCCCGAACTGGTGGAAGCGAAACGGCGCGACATCCCGGTGCTGCTGCGCCCGGCCGTGCTCGCCTCGCTGATGCAGGGGCATCGCACGCTGCTGGTGTCGGGCACGCACGGCAAGACCTCCACCACCTCGATGCTGATCGTGTCGTTGCAGCACTGCGGCTTCGACCCGTCCTTCGCGGTCGGCGGCGAGCTGAACGAGGCGGGCACCAACGCCCACCACGGCACCGGGGACATCTTCGTCGCCGAGGCCGACGAGAGCGACGGGTCGCTGCTGCAATACGACCCGGATGTCGCGGTGGTCACCAACATCGAATCCGATCACCTGGACTACTTCGGCACCGACGAGGCCTATGTGCAGGTCTTCGACGATTTCGCCGACCGGCTCGCCGACGGCGGCCTGCTGGTGGTCTGCCTGGACGACCCGGGTTCGCGCGCGCTCGCCGAGCGGGTGGGGGAGAAGCTGGCCGCCAAGAACATTCGGGTCCTGGGTTACGGCTCCGGCGAACTCGCCGACGCGCCGGTCCCGGTCGGTGTGCGGCTGCACAGCTGGGAGCCGCGCGACGTCGGCGGCATCGCCCAGTTCCAGCTCGACGACGAAGCCACGCCGCGCACCCTGCGGCTGTCCGTGCCCGGCCGGCACATGGCGTTGAACGCGCTGGCCGCGTTGCTCGCCGCGCGGGCGACCGGGGCCGACGTGGACGAAATCATCCAGGGCCTGGAGGGTTTCGGCGGCGTGCACCGCCGGTTCCAGTTCGCCGGCCGGGAGAACGGCGTGCGCGTCTTCGACGACTACGCCCACCATCCGACCGAGGTGCGCGCCGTGCTCGGCGCCGCCGCGGAGCTGGTGCAGCAGGAGGCCCGCGATGGCGCCCGCTCCCGCCAGGGCCGGGTGATCGTGGTCTTCCAACCGCATCTCTACAGCCGCACCGCGACGTTCGCGCAGGACTTCGGCGCCGCGCTGAGCCTGGCCGACGAGGTGGTCGTGCTCGACGTGTACGGCGCGCGGGAGAAACCGCTGCCCGGCGTGAACGGCGCGCTGGTCGCGCAGTCGGTCACCAAACCCGTGCACTACCAGCCGGATATGTCGCGGGTCGGCCGTCAGGTCGCCAAGCTCGCGCTGCCCGGCGACGTGGTGATCACCATGGGCGCCGGCGACGTGACCATGCTCGGCAGCCAGATCCTCGACGGTTTACGGGCGCGTCCACAGTACGGGCGGTGAGGCCGTGACCGAGCGATCGAGGCGCGGTGTCGGGTCGGTGCGGGACAAGGGCGTCGGCGCGGCGCGTTCGGCCGGTGCGCGGCTGAGCCCGAACGGGTGGCGGCGGGTCCGGTTGTGGGGATTGCTGGGCGTGTGCGTCCTTGCGATCGTCGGCGGCGTCGCGTGGTTCACGCCGGTGCTGTCGGTGCGCACCGTCGACATCGACGGCGTGGTCGCGGTGCCCGAACAGCAGGTGCGCGACCTTCTCGAAATCCCTTCCGGCCGGTCGATGTTGCGCATCGACACGACCGCGATCGCCCGGCGTGTCGCGAGCATTCCGAAGGTGCGCACGGCCCGGGTGCAGCGGGTCTTCCCGTCGACCGTGCGGGTGACCGTGGTCGAGCGAACTCCGGTGCTGTTCTTCGACAGCCCGCAGGGCGCGCACCTACTGGACGCGGAGAGCGTGGAATTCGCGATCGAGGACGCGCCGATCGGCGTGCCCAAGCTGATCACCGATCGCCCGGCCAGTGACGCGCCGGTGACCAGGGCCGCGGTCGGGGTGCTTGCCGCGCTGCCGCCCGCGCTGGCGGTTCAGGTGGACGAGGTTGCGGCACGGTCAATTTCGGATATTTCGCTGAATCTCAAGGACGGGCGCACGGTACTCTGGGGCGGCATGAACGACGCCGCACGTAAGTCGGCGGTCGTGCTCCCGCTGCTGACCCGCCCCGGAACGGTGTTCGATGTGTCGAGTCCCAACCTGGTCACGGTAAAGTGAGCGATACCCATTGCGCCCGCGTCGAATTGCAGTATTCGACGGGTGGCGTTCGCCGACCTGGAAAGGTCGCGCGAGCTGCCGCTTCCGGGCCTGACGCTCACGGCACCGGCCCTTGCGCCGGGAACCGAGCGCCGGGGGGCAACCGTTCACCATACGTCGTGCGGCGCTGCGAGACGAGAGGGATCACACAAGATTCTGTCTCTTGTTTCGGCGCGCCTGCGCGCGTATTGCGGCGGCGGCGAATAGCGTTCCGCAGCAGTCGGATACTTGACATAACGCTAACCCTATGGTTCAGGTTTAGGGTTTGCCCGAGCGGCGGTTCGCTGAGTGAAGCCGCTCAGGCGAATACGGCGGAGTGTCTCGAATCCGAAAACGACAGGCTTTAGATCGAAGGAAGGCGAGAGCCCATGACGCCCCCGCACAACTACCTTGCCGTGATCAAGGTCGTCGGTATCGGCGGCGGCGGTGTCAATGCCGTCAACCGGATGATCGAACAGGGCCTCAAAGGTGTCGAGTTCATCGCGGTCAACACCGACGCGCAGGCCCTGCTGATGAGCGATGCCGACGTCAAGCTCGACGTCGGCCGTGAACTCACCCGTGGTCTCGGAGCCGGCGCCGACCCCGAGGTCGGCCGCCGCGCCGCCGAGGACCACAAGGACGAGATCGAAGAGGTGCTCAAGGGCGCCGACATGGTGTTCGTCACCGCGGGCGAGGGCGGTGGCACCGGCACCGGTGGCGCCCCGGTCGTCGCCCAGATCGCCCGCAAGCTCGGCGCGCTGACCATCGGCGTCGTCACCCGCCCGTTCTCCTTCGAGGGCAAGCGGCGCGGCGGCCAGGCCGAGACCGGCATCGGTCAGCTGCGCGAGTCCTGCGACACGCTCATCGTGATCCCGAACGACCGGCTGCTACAGCTCGGCGACGCGGCGGTCAGCCTGATGGACGCATTCCGCTCGGCGGACGAGGTGCTGCTCAACGGTGTCCAGGGCATCACCGACCTGATCACCACCCCGGGTCTGATCAACGTCGACTTCGCCGACGTCAAGAGCGTGATGTCCGGCGCGGGCAGCGCGCTGATGGGCATCGGCTCGGCGCGCGGCGAGGGCCGATCGGTGAAAGCGGCCGAGTCGGCGATCAATTCGCCGCTGCTGGAGGCGTCCATGGACGGCGCGCACGGCGTGCTGCTGTCCATCGCGGGCGGCTCCGACCTCGGCCTGTTCGAGATCAACGAGGCCGCGTCGCTGGTCCAGGAGGCCGCGCACATCGAGGCCAACATCATCTTCGGCACGGTGATCGACGACTCGCTCGGCGATGAAGTGCGCGTCACCGTGATCGCCGCGGGTTTTGACGGGGGAGGTCCCGCCCGGCGGACCTTCGAGAACCCGAGCCGGAGCACCATCGGATCGGCCCGCGCCGGCGAGATCGGCCAGAGCCGTCCCGCCGAGGTGGCGGCCCGCAGCACCGACATCGCGGCCGCGTCCGCGAGCTCGACCTCCTCGACCCGTGGCGCCGTCCCGAGTTACCGGGACAGCGAGAAGGCCAGGATGGCCGACCCGACCGTGGCGAACAACGCACGGACCCACATCGAGCCGCCCGACGATGACGACGACGATGTCGACGTCCCGTCCTTCATGCGACGGTGACGCCCAGACAGCGCGCAGAACAAGCTGAACCGCGAAGGCCCTGATCCACTTCGGATCAGGGCCTTCGTGGCCTCCACCCCCGCGAACCCAGATCCGCACCAACAGCGCCCCCGTCGTCCGACACGGTCCGTCGACCCATGCCCGCCGCACTACTTCTGATTTCCCGCACCGAAAATTGCATGCGATTCCAGGTGCGGGAAATCAGAAGTAGTGCGGCTGACGTGCTGACCGGCGGGGGTGGGGGGGAGTGTTGTAGTCCTGGTGGCGGGTCGTCGGGGGTGGTGAGCGCTATTAGGCTCGGTGGCATGACTTCTGCCCCTACGCTGACCGTTCGACGAGTGACGACGACTAGGGCGGGTGGGTTTTCGGCGCCGCCTTATGAGTCGTTCAATCTTGGGGATCATGTCGGCGACGATCCGGCGACGGTGCGGCGCAATCGGGATCGGCTGGCCGAGGGGATCGGGCTCACGCCGGACCGGCTGGTGTGGATGGAGCAGATCCACGGACGCAACGTCGAGATCATCGACGGCCCGCGCGAGGAGCCGGTGCCGGCCACCGACGCCCTGGTGACCAAGGTGCCCGGCCTGGCGCTGGTGGTGCTGACCGCCGATTGCGTGCCGGTCCTGCTGTCCGACGACGAGGCGGGCGTCATCGCCGCCGTGCACGCCGGGCGGATCGGCGCGCGGATCGGGATCGTGCCGCTGGTGCTCGAGGCGATGGTGTCCATCGGCGCGCGCATCGACCGCATCGGCGCGTTCCTCGGCCCGGCTGCCTCGGGGCGGCAATACGAGGTGCCCGCCGCGATGCGTGCCGACGTCGAAAAGCACCTGCCGGGTAGCGCTTCCACCACCGTGCGCAAGACGCCCTCGCTCGACCTGCGCGCCGGCATCGCCAGGCAGCTCATCGAGGCCGGGATCAACGGTGTCGCCATCGACCCGCGCTGCACCATCGAAGACCGCACCCTGTTCAGCCACCGCCGCGGCGCGCCGACCGGGCGGCTCGGCAGCGTGATCTGGTCGGAGGTGCGCTGATGACCGGCTCGGAAGCCGTTGCGGCCCAGGTCGACGCGCGCACCGCGGAGCTGGCCACCAACCTGTCCGCGCTGCTCCAGCGGGTCGACGCGGCCTGTCTCGCGGCGGGGCGCGCGCCGGACTCGGTGCGTCTACTCCCCGTGACGAAGTTCTTCCCGGCCGCCGACGTGGCGATCCTGTATCGCCTTGGCCGGCGCGAGTTCGGCGAATCGCGCGAGCAAGAAGCCACAGCAAAGGTGGCAGAACTGCCAAATTTGGTCGGCCAGGGAGCTGAAAGTGACGAAGGACTCCCGGATGTCCAGTGGCACATGATCGGTCGCCTGCAACGCAACAAGGCACGGGTCGTCGCGCGCTGGGCGCACGCCGTGCACTCGGTCGACAGCGAACGCCTGGCAACGGCTCTGGACACGGGCGCGCAGACCGCGCTGGACGCGGGGGAGCGGACCGGCCCGGTGCGCGTCCTGTTGCAGGTGAGCCTGGATGACGACCCCTCGCGCGGCGGTGTCGCGCCGGCCGAATTAGCCCGTCTCGCAGAACAAGTTGCCGGGTCCAAGGCATTACGACTGTCCGGTCTGATGGCCATTCCCCCATTGGGGGCTGAGTCTGATGCGGCATTTGCGCGACTTGCGACTTTGCACACCATGCTGCTCGCCGAGCATCCCGGCGCGACAGAACTTTCCGCAGGAATGTCGGGCGATCTGGAATCTGCCATCGAACACGGCTCCACCTGTGTGCGTGTCGGTACCGCCTTGATGGGCGCTCGACCGATAACCTCGGCGTAGCAAAGAAACCTCATCAGTCACATTCGACACATATGCTTGAGGCAGACGAGGGCTGAGCAAGACTTCAACACCCGGCCGCCACCGGGGCCGAAGGAAGGTCGACCAATATGAGCGAGCGCAGCGAGCGAGTTCTCGACGCAGCCACCATCGTGGTCATGACTGCGCCGAGCGTCAGCGAGGCCAGGTCATGAGCACGCTGCATAAGTTCAAGGCGTACTTCGGCATGGTCCCTCTCGAAGACTACGAAGACGACTATGTCGATGATCGCGCCCCACGAGGGAGCGACGATCGCGTCGCGCGCCGGCCTCGGCCCCGTGACTACCCGGACGGCTACGGTGCCGACCGGTACCCCGAAGACCGTTACGGCGCTGGTCATTACGCCGCCGACGGCTTCGACCGCGAGGACGCCGACTACTCGGAACCTGCCTACAAGTCGCCGTACAAGGCCGGCTACCCGGTCTCCCGCCGCGAGGAGTACGCGGACGAGCCCTACGGCGAGGACCGCTACGAATCGCAGCGTCGGCCGACCCGGATCGAGACCGCGCCGTCCTCCGGCCGGTTCCGGGGCAGCGGCAGCCTGCCACCGCTGCGGGGTGCCACCCGCGGTGCGCTCGCCGTCGATCCCGACGCCGAGGAGCGTCGGCTCGAGGAGCGCGTGCGCCCCGAACCGGCACCCGCGCGCAGGCCGGGGATCTTCGAGGACGGAGGCCCCTTGTCCAAGATCACGACACTGCGCCCGCGCGACTACAGCGAGGCCAGGATCATCGGCGAGCGGTTCCGCGAGGGCAACCCGGTGATCATGGACCTGGTCGATCTCAGCAACGCCGACGCCAAGCGCCTGGTCGACTTCGCCGCCGGACTCGCGTTCGCGCTGCGTGGCTCGTTCGACAAGGTTGCTACGAAGGTGTTCCTCCTCTCACCGGCCGACGTCGACGTATCAGCCGAAGAACGCCGTCGCATCGCCGAAACCGGCTTCTACAACCAGAAATAAGGTCGTGATCTGGGGGGTGTTGCAGACCGGTCGCAGGTGGGGCGGCGCGGTCATTTTGCGCAAAGCGGATTTTGCGGCAGAGTGAACTCGTGGCCTTGTTCGCGGTGCTGTACTTCGTACTGTTCATCTTCTGGCTGTTGCTGATCAGCCGGGTGATCGTCGAGTTCATCCGAAGCTTCGCTCGTGACTGGCGTCCCACCGGTGTCGTGGTCATCATCCTCGAGATGATCTTCACGATCACCGATCCTCCGGTGAAACTCCTGAGGCGGTTGATACCACCGGTGTCACTGGGGGGAATTCGCCTGGATCTGTCGATTATGGTCCTGCTTTTCATCGTCTTCATCTTGATGTCGATCGTGGGCAGGCTCGGGCAGCCGGTAGCCCCGGTGTGACAGAATGGGCCGTGAAGTAGCTTGCTAGATCTGCTAGATCTCCAAAAGACGCGTGAAGGGATCCTTCCATGCCGCTGACTCCAGCCGATGTGCACAACGTCGCGTTCAGCAAACCGCCGATCGGGAAGCGCGGCTACAACGAGGATGAAGTCGACGCCTTCCTGGATCTCGTCGAGCAGGAACTCTCGCGTCTGATCGAGGAAAACGCCGATCTGCGTCAGCGGGTCGCCGAACTCGACGCGGAACTGGCCGATGCCAAGAAGAATCGCGGCCCGGTCGGCCCGAACAACGTGAAACCGCCTGTACAGCAGGCCCCTCCGCCGCCGCCGGAGCCGATCAAGCCGCCGGTGCAGCAGGCCCCGCCTGCCCCGATGCCCGCGCCGCCCGCCCCGAAAGAGGCGCCGAGCGCGGACGCCAATCTGCAGGCCGCCAAGGTGCTCAGCCTCGCCCAGGAGATGGCGGACCGGCTGACCAGCGACGCGAAGGTCGAGGCGGAAAACCTGCTCTCGAACGCCCGGGCAAACTCCGAGCGTCTGGTCGGCGATGCCCGCACCCGCTCCGAGGCGATGATCGCCGACGCGCGCCAGAAGGCCGACGCGATGCTCTCGGACGCGCAGTCCCGTTCGGACAACCAGCTGCGCCAGGCCAAGGAGAAGGCCGACGCCCTGCAGGCCGATGCCGAGCGCAAGCACACCGAGATCATGGCCACCATCACCCAGCAGCGCAGCGTGCTGGAGAGCCGGATCGAGCAGCTCAAGACCTTCGAGCGGGAGTACCGGGTGCGGCTGAAGTCCTACCTGGAATCGCAGCTCGAGGAGCTGGAGAACCGCGGCTCGGCGGTCCCGGTCGACGGCGGCGAGGCGTTTGCCGACGCCAACACGGCCAACAACCTGCAGCCGGCCTCGTTCGCCAAGGGTGGCAAGTAAGCCGCTCATACCGAGCACTACCCGCAGTTCAATACACTTGAAGGAACTGTCGAGCCGCCTGGCATGCGTTGGGGGTTTCCATGCTCGTGTTGACGCTCGTTCTTGCCGCCGTCGGCTTCGCACTACTGGTCGCCGCGCTCACCACCGGATCGGTGATCTGGGCGTGGGGTTGCATCCTGGTGTGCGTGCTCGGCGCGGTGCTCCTGCTGGTCAGTGCCTTGTCTATGGGTAAGCCGGACGAAGATTCGACTCCGCCTCCGCCGGGCCGCCACGCGAAACGCTAGGCGGGCCGTAAACAGGTTTGACCGCACTGGCTAGAATCAAACATGAACATGGTGTTGATCCGGCCATCACCGGGGAGCCTTCGGAAGAACAGCACCCGCTGCCCGTGCGGCGGTGCCCAGTAGAACCGAACGGGTGAGCCCGTCACAGCTCACAATGAGAGGTCCGGCTGCTCTGGCCGGGCAAGCGGGGTGGTACCGCGGTTTCGGCGCACCGGCGCCGGCATCGTCCCCGTGCCAACGGAAACGGCACGAGGAGACGCATCCGCGATGGCGGACCAAACTTCCAGCAACAGCGGCTATCCGAGGGTCGACCTCGGTGCCGGAGCGACGTTCCCCGAGATGGAACGCCGCGTGCTAGACGCATGGGCGGCCGCCGACACCTTCCGCGCGAGCATCGAAAACCGTTCCGGGGCAGCGGAGTTCGTCTTCTACGACGGACCGCCGTTTGCGAACGGGCTGCCGCATTACGGGCATTTGCTCACCGGATACGTCAAAGATCTCGTCCCGCGTTTCCAGACGATGCGCGGCAAGCGCGTCGACCGGCGTTTCGGCTGGGATTGTCACGGATTGCCCGCGGAACTCGAGGCGGAAAAGCAGCTCGGTATCACGGACAAATCACAGATCGAAGCAATGGGGCTCGCCGAATTCAACGCGGCCACTAAATCTTCCGTGCTCCGCTACACCGGCGAATGGCGCGATTACGTGACGCGTCAGGCTCGTTGGGTCGACTTCGACAACGACTACAAGACACTCGATCTCGACTTCATGGAGTCGGTGATGTGGGCGTTCAAGTCGCTGCACGAGAAGGGGCTGATCTACCAAGGTTTCCGGGTACTGCCCTACAGCTGGTACGAGCAGACACCGCTGTCCAATCAGGAAACCCGGCTCGACGACGCGTACAAGATGCGCCAGGATCCGGCGGTCACCGTCGACATGCCGCTGCGCGTGCCGGCCGACCATCCGCTGCACGCGCTCGACGGCGCCAACGCGTTGATCTGGACCACCACCCCGTGGACCCTGCCGTCGAACCTCGCGATCGCCGTGCACCCCGACGTGCGCTACGTGCACCTGCGCGGCACCGACGGCAAGCGTTATCTGCTGGCCGCCGAACGCGTGTCGCACTACACCCGCGAATTCGGCGACGAGCCGGAGGTGCTCGGCGAGTACGACGGCGCGGCGCTGACCGACCTGGCCTACGACCCGCCGTTCGACTTCTTCGCCGGCCACCCGCGCGCGCACCGCGTGCTGAACGCCGACTACGTGACCACCGACTCCGGCACCGGAATCGTGCACCTCGCACCGGCATTCGGTGAGGAGGACATGGACGTCGCGACGGCCAACGGCATCGAGATCGTGCAACCGCTCGATCAGGGCGGCAAGTTCACCTCGATGGTGCCGCCGTACGAGGGCCTGATGGTGTTCGACGCCAACCCGGTGATCATCAAGGACCTCAAGGCCGCCGGAAAGCTGTTGCGGCACGAGACGATCGAGCACTCCTACCCGCACAGCTGGCGCTCCGGGCAGCCGCTGATCTACATGGCGGTGCCGTCCTGGTTCGTCGCGGTCACCACGTTCCGTGACCGGATGGTCGAGCTGAACCAGCGGATCTCCTGGGTGCCCGAGCACATGAAGGACGGCCAGTTCGGCAAGTGGCTGGAGGGTGCGCGGGACTGGAACATCAGCCGTAACCGCTACTGGGGCAGCCCGATCCCGGTGTGGGTGTCCGACGATCCGGCCTACCCGCGCACCGACGTCTACGGCTCGCTGGACGAGCTGGAGCGCGACTTCGGCGTGCGCCCGACCGATCTGCACCGGCCGATGATCGACGAGCTGACCCGCCCGAATCCCGATGACCCGACGGGCAACTCGACCATGCGCCGGGTGCCCGAGGTGCTCGACTGCTGGTTCGAGTCCGGCTCCATGCCGTTCGCCCAGGTGCACTACCCGTTCGAGAACACCGAGTGGTTCGACAGTCACTTCCCGGGCGACTTCATCGTCGAGTACAACGGGCAGACCCGCGGCTGGTTCTACAACCTGCACGTGCTCTCGACCGCGCTGTTCGACAGTCCGGCGTTCAAAACCGTTGTCGCGCACGGCATCGTGCTCGGTGACGACGGCCTGAAGATGAGCAAGTCCAAGGGCAACTACCCGAACGTCAACGAGGTGTTCGACCGGGACGGCTCGGACGCGATGCGCTGGTTCCTGATGAGCTCGCCGATCCTGCGCGGCGGCAACCTCATCGTCACCGAGCGCGGCATCCGCGAGGGCGTCAGCCATGCGCTGCGGCCGCTGTGGAACGCGTGGACCTTCCTGCAGCTCTACGCCTCGAAACCCGGTACCTGGCGCACGGATTCGCCGAACGTGCTCGATCGTTACATCCTGGCCAAGCTCGCGCAGACCCGGGATACGATGACCGAGGCGTTCGAGACCTACGACATCGCCGGCGCCTGCGACGAGCTGCGCGGGTTCGCCGACGCGCTCACCAATTGGTATGTGCGCCGGTCGCGTTCGCGCTTCTGGAGCGAGGAGCCGGATGCGGTGGACACGCTGCACACGGTGCTAGAGGTGGTCACCCGGCTGGCCGCGCCGCTGCTTCCGCTGATCACCGAGGTGATCTGGCGCGGGCTCACCGGCGGCGAGTCGGTGCACCTGACCGACTGGCCGAAAGACGGTGAGCTGCCTGCGGATCCGGAGCTGGTCGCCGCGATGGACGAGGCCAGGGTGGTCTGCTCGACGGTGCTGAGCCTGCGCAAGGCGCAGAACCTGCGGGTGCGGCTGCCGCTGGCCGAGGTCACCATCGCCGCGGCCGACGCCGAGCGGTTGGCGCCGTACGCCGACATCATCGCCGACGAGGTCAACGTCAAGAAGGTCGACCTGACCACCGACGTCGCCGTGCACGGCCGCTTCGAACTGGTGGTGAACGCCCGGGCCGCCGGTCCGCGCCTCGGCAAGCAGGTGCAGACGGTGATCAAGGCGGTCAAGGCCGGCGAATGGTCCGAGGACGCCGCCGGTGTCGTCACCGCCGCCGGAATCGCCCTGCTCCCGGAGGAATACACCCAGCGCCTGGTCGCCGCCGAACCCGAGTCCACCGCCGCGCTGCCCGGCAATGCCGGTCTGGTGGTGCTGAATTCGGTGGTGACCGAGGAACTGGAGGCCGAGGGCTGGGCCCGCGACCTCATCCGCGACCTCCAGGAGACCCGGAAGTCGTTGGGGCTGGACGTATCCGACCGGATCACCGTGGTGCTCGAGGTGCCCGCCGATCGGGCCGGGTGGGCCGAGACCCATCGCGGCCTGATCGCGGGCGAGGTGCTCGCCACCACGCTCACCCTGGGTGCAGCGGGCGCCGACGCCGCCGAGCTGGTCGGGGGAGTGCGCGCACAGGTCACCAAGGCCGGATAGTTCGACACGGCGAGGGCGGGGCCAGTCGGTCCCGCCCTCGCGGTTATCCCTTGCCCCGCACCGAACCTGGCTGTGGCCGCGCCGCCGCTGCTGAATTGCCCAGCGGCGGTAGCCAATACGCGTCGGCGCTGTCCTGTCGCCGATCGCGCCGTTCGTAGCGGTGCGCCGCGACCCCGCGCTTGGCCGCCTTGTACGCGCCCATCAGGCCGGCGCCATCAGCTGCTGCATGATCGCGGCGGTGTCCAGCCAGACGTTCTCCCGGCTGATCTTGTGGTCGCGAACCTCGCAGACGTGCAGGATCCGGAAGCTGATCTGCCGATTGTTGCCCGGCACGCCGAGCAGCATGCCGGTCGCCCGGCCGTGCCACACGGATTCGTCGACGAAGAAGTCCTCGCCGTAGTACCGGTGCACGCTTTCCATCTTGTCCTCGCTGATCGCGGCGAACAGATCGCGGTAGCGCTGGGCGATCGCGTCCGGCTCGCGCAGGTTCCCTTGTGGATCGCCGACCGCGTCGTGCTCGACCTCATCGGCCAAGGTCGCCATGATCGCGTCGACATCGTTGGCCGCCTCGGCCGCACAGTGCCGCTCGAACAGCTCGTCCATCTCTTCTCTGGTCATCACACGCCCTCCGGAATAGTGAGATTCTGCTATCGTGGTGAGATGACTTTCTCACGGCGAGACGAGATTCTCAATAGTGGTCGAGCGACGAATCAGAAGATGCGGACCAGGGAGGCCTTGATCACCGCCGCGCTCGAGCTCGCCCGCAACGGTCACCCGCCGTCGATCGCCGAGGTCGCCGAGGCCGCGAAGGTCTCCACCGCCACCGCCTACCGCTACTTCCCGAATCCGCAGTCGCTGTGGTCGGACATGGCCACCCGGCAGGCCGGGTTCGCCGGTGGCTTCCCCGACCTGCTGCGTGACCTGCCCGAGGATGTGGAGGACCGCATCGAGCGGGTGGTGCGTGAGTGCTGCGCCTTCCAATTCGCCGACGAGGTGGTCTGGCGCGGCGTGCTGCGTGCGACCCTCGACCGCTGGTTCAGTCAGGTGGATGTCGCTGAGGCGGAACGGGTTCCGGTGCGCGGGGTGACCCGGCTGGAGATGGCGCGGATCGCGCTGGCCCCGCTGCGGGAGACGCTCTCGGCCGAGCGGTTCGAGCGGTTGGTGAATGCCGTCGTGCTCGTGTTCGGCGTCGAGGCGCTGGTCTCCACGCGCGATACCAGCGGGCTCGATCCCGAGGCGGCCACCGAGACGATGAGCTGGGCGGCCCGCGCGCTCGTTCGGGCCGCGATCGCCGAGTCGAAGGCGTGAGGGCCGTTTCGTCGGGTTCCAGCGTGTCGATCATGCCTGTGAGGCAGATCACATGCTAGAAATTAGCTGAAGTATTGTCGCAGGTCCGAGGCTCGCGGCAGAATCGGACCTGGTGCTGCTGTTGCAGAGAAGTACTTCTGGGGCAGCAGTGAGTTCGTGGATTGTCCTACCTGAAACGCGCTGTGTCCGGCGTCGCCGCGCCGGCCGCGGCCATTGCGGCTCCTGCTGGATGACGCGGCTCGACCCAGGCGTCCGCCGGGACCGCCGGATGGCGACCCGCTCGCCGGGCCGCCGGAAGGGACGAGCACGTGAACAGAAAACCCTTGCGTCGCATCGCTTTCGGATTCCTCCTAGCCACCGCCGCGACGCTCATCCTGGCCGGACCGGGATGGTCGGACACCGGCAGCGCGACCGGCAGCGCCGAATCCCTGTCCGCCTCCGGTTCCGCCGCGATCCCGCTGCCCAGCTCGCACGGGGTAGGTGCGCTGGCCGCCGCGGTGTCGCAGACCGGAAAGCCCTACGAGTGGGGCGGCACCGGCCCGTTCACCTGGGACTGCTCCGGCCTGGTCCAGTGGGCGTTCCGGCAGGTCGGCGTCAACATTCCGCGCACCACCTGGGAACAGGCCAGAGCCGGCGCGCCCGTCCCGTTCTTCGCCCTCTCACCGGGCGACGTGGTGGTACTGAACACCGACGGTTCGCACGTCGGCATCTACGCCGGCTTCGGTCAGATCTTCAACGCCTACGACTGGGGCGTGCCGGTCGGCCTCAGCCCGCTGCGTCAGTTCGACATCTTCGCCATCCGCCGCTTCTAGCGGGTCTCCTCGACCAGGCTGCGCAGCAGCGGGGCGTACTTCGGATTGGCCAGCGCCGAGGCGAACTGGGCGACCAGATAGTCGGCCGGGTTGCCGGTGTCGTACCAGCTGCCACGGATCACCTGGCCGAAGACCGGGTTGTCGGCGGCGTGCACGTTGATCGCGTCGGTCAGGTAGACCTCGCCGGAGCGGTGCTCGTACCAGGCCTTGGTCTGGGTGCGCAGCTCGTCGATGATGCCGGGCGTGACCACATAGCCGCCGATCGCGGCGAAGTCCGACGGCGCGTCCTCGGGCTTGGGCTTCTCCCGCAGACCGGTGATGCGCAGCAGGCCGTTGCCCTGGTCGTCGGCGACCACCGGCACGCCGTAGCGCTGCGACTCGGCCGGGTCCATCGGCATCAGCGCGAGCACCGGGGCGCCGGTCGCCTCGTAGGCGTCGATCAGCTGCTGCGCGCGCGGGACCTCGGCGACGAACACGTCGTCCGGCCACAGCACCAGCATCGGCTCGTCGCCCAGATTGCGGGCCGCGTTCAGCACCGGGGTGCCGTTGCCGTAGGGGCCGTGCTGGTCGAGGTAGGTGATGTGGCCGAGCCGGGACAGGTCGCCGACCTCTTCGACAGCGTCGGCGTAGGCCGTCTTGCCGTCCGCGCGTAGCTGCGCCACCAGGGCCGGGTTGGGCCGGAAGTGATCCTGGATCAACGATTTTCCGCTGCTGACCACGATGGTGATGTCGGTGATGCCCGACGCGACCAGCTCGCGGACGGTGTGCTCGATGACCGGCTTGTCGCCGACCGGCAGCATCTCCTTCGGGATGGCCTTGGTCAGCGGGAGGAGCCGGGAACCGATACCGGCGGCCGGGATCACGGCCTTGCGGATCTTCATAGGTCCGATCATCACATACGAAGCTGGGCGGTAAGGCCGGTCCCCGTGCTTCGTCAACTGTTTACCGAAACCGTGTAGTGCGCCGCCGCGGGCGATATCCGCCCAGGTCGTGGGCTGGTTGACCGTTCAAGGTCGGAGCGCGGGCGGGCGGGCAAGGGCTGTTGATCTCTACAGGAAATCAACAGCTAGTACGCAGTCATCGCCCAGCGTCGGGACCTGCCGGGATCTGTCGGTGTCCGGGCGTAGATTTCGGGTCGTGAGTACAGACAAGGCCACGGTCGCCGGGATCCTCGAGCAGCTCGAGCCGCTGGACGTGCGAGCCAGGGCGATGTTCGGCGAGTACGGCCTGTACTGCGACGACAAACTGGTCGCCTTGATCGCCGACGATCACCTGTTCGTCAAACCCACCGCCGTGGCCACCGGTTACGCCGACGAATCCTGGCTGGCGCCACCGTATCCCGGCGCCAAGGACTACTACCGGGTGCCCGCACCGCGGCTGGCGGATACGGCCTGGTTGGGCGAGTTCGTGCAGCGCACCGCCGAGGTGCTGCCGGTGCGGGTACCCAAGTCCAGGAAACCCTCGGCGAAACCACGGTGAGCGGGCAGCATCCGCCGGCCCGCGCGCAACCGCGCGGCGCGGTGACCACCGACGGGCCGGCGGCCGAGCGCGCCGACCCGCCGCGTGGCGACGCGCCGGGCGACGCATCTGGGGACGGGACGAACCCGGTCCGCGCCGACGTGCCGAGCGCTCCGATCGGCGACGTGCCTGCCGGCACACCGGGTTTCGTGCGCGCCGATGCGCAGAGCACGGCCCGGCGCTGGGTGCTGCATATTGATATGGACGCGTTCTTCGCCTCCGTCGAACAGCTGACCCGTCCCACGCTGCGCGGGCGGCCGGTGCTCGTCGGCGGCACCGGCGGACGCGGTGTCGTCGCGGGTGCGAGTTACGAGGCGCGGGTCTACGGCGCGCGCTCGGCGATGCCGATGCATCAGGCGCGCAGGCTGGTCGGCGTCACCGCGGTGGTGGTGCCGCCGCGCGGCGTCGTCTACGGCGTGCTGAGCGGGCAGGTGTTCGACGCACTTCGCAGCCGGATTCCGGTGCTGGAAACACTGTCGTTCGACGAGGCCTTCGGCGAGCCTGCCGAGCTGGCCGGCGCGACGGTCGCGCAGGTCGAGGAGTTCTGCGCGGACCTGCGCGCCGCCGTGCGCGAACGCACCGGACTGACCGCCTCGGTCGGCGCGGGCACCGGCAAGCAACTCGCCAAGATCGCCTCCGGTCTCGCCAAACCCGATGGGATACGGGTGGTTTCGGCGGTCGAGCAGCCGCAGATGCTGGCCGCGCTGCCGGTCCGGAAGCTGTGGGGGATCGGCCCGGTGGCCGAGCACAAGCTGCGCTCGCTCGGCATCGAGACGGTCGGCGCGTTCGCCGCGCTGCCCGAATCCGAGGCCATGTCGATCCTGGGCAGCAGCGTCGGCGCCGCGCTGCACCGGCTGGCCCGCGGCATCGACGACCGGCCGGTCGCCGAGCGCAACGAGGCCAAACAGATCAGCGCCGAAACCACCTACGAGACCGACATCGTCACCCTGGCCCAGTTGCGCCCCGCCATCGAGAAGATGGCCGCGGCCGCGTATCGCCGCCTGGTCAAGGACGGTCGCGCGGCCCGGACCGTCGTGCTCAAGCTGCGCAAATCCGATATGAGCATCGTGACCCGCTCGTTCACCCTGCCCTATGCCACCGAGGACCTGGTCACGCTGACCACCGCCGCCCAGCGCTCGGCGATCGACCCGGCCGAGCTCGGGGCGATCCGGCTGGTCGGCGTCGGCTACGGCGGATTGTCCACGGTGCGACAGGAATCCCTGTTCCCCGAACTGGATCAGGCGCCGATCGCCGAGGAATGGGAGAACGCGGCCGAGGTCGAACCGGACGCGGTGCCGGTGATCGCGCCGTCGGCTAGCGCGCCGTCCAGCCCGCTCTGGCATCCGGGCATGGACGTCGAGCACGCCGAGTTCGGCCACGGCTGGGTGCAGGGCGGCGGCTACGGCGTGGTGACCGTGCGGTTCGAGACCCGTTCCACCGGACCCGGTCCCGCGCGCACCTTTCCCGCCGACGATCCGAGCCTGACCAGAGCCGATCCGCTGAACAGTCTGCGGTGAGCGCGCGGGCGAACGGCTCGACATCGCCGAGCCCACCGGCTACGTTCGCTGCCGACGACATCAGTCAGTCCCGTGTGGGTCCACGCGGTGGTCCTCGGGGCCGGTAGCCTGGGAGCTCGTGCAGCGCCGCCGGTCGGGTGGAGGCTGCCATTTGTGGACATGACACGGACCTACTCGAACGCAAAGGACGAGCAGTTGAAGCTTCGTAAGACTGGACGCATCGCGATCGCCGGCCTGGCCGTGGTTGCCGCGCTGGGGATGACCGCGTGCGGCAGCGACGACAAGGACAAGCCCGCCGCCAAGACCACGACCAGCGCCAAGGCGTCGGCGTCGGCGAGCGCCGCGAACCTGCCGCCGGTCCCGACCGTCGCGGAGCTGAACACCGCCCTGGGCCGCGCGCTCGACCCGTCGGTTCCGGCGTCGGAGAAGCTCGACGGCGTGCAGGGTGCCGAGGCCGACCCGACGCTGCCGGACCGCCTCTCCCAGGCGGCCAAGGGTGCGGACGTGAAGATCGAGGTCACCGACGTCTCCAGCTTCGGCGACAGCGTCAACGCCAAGGCCAAGTTCATCGTGAACGGCCAGGAGAACATCGTCGACGTGCCGTTCGTCGCGGACAACGGCAAGTGGAAGATCCAGAAGTCCTGGGCCTGCGCCATGCTGACCAACCTGGGCCAGACCTCCACCGCCTGCGGCTAGATCGGGTCCGTCGCGGTCGGCTCTGCGGAGCCGACCGCGGCAACGACCTAGCTGGGACTCTGTGTCATCCGATGATTTCGCGCTAGCATCCACCGTCGTGACTGTCAGTGACGCTGTGCGTGAATCCGCTCAACCGCCGGCCAAGCAGGCGGACCAGCAGGATTCGAGCAAGCGCCGCACTGCTTCCGGTCGGCTCCGCATGCTGGCGATCGTCAGCGGGGTGCTCGCGCTCCTCGCGGCGGTATCGATTCCGTTCCTGCCGATCAAGCAGGACCAATCCAGTGTGGTGTGGCCGCAGGCGGCCGCGGTGACGTCGGTGACCTCGCCGCTGATCACCTACGCGCCGATGAACCTGTCCGCGCAGATCCCGTGCGCCGCGTTCGGCGCGCTCGCGGATACGGGCGGCGTTGTCGTGTCGACGATTCCGCGCCAGTCGCCCGACCTGGAGCGCTACGGGTTCGTCGCGAAGGTCGTCGCCGATACCCCGGATCGCGCGGGGCGGGTCGACGTGGTCTCGCGCAACATGCTGCTGTGGTCCGCGCCGCTGAGCGCGGTCCGCGACTCGTCCTGTGCGGTCGATATCCAGATGAACACCGGGCGGACCACGGTGTCCGCGCCGGGTCTCGCGGATTCGGACAAGGAGTTCGCCGCCGACGTCCGCCCGCAGGTCGTCGGCGTGTTCAGCGAGCTGACCGGCGCCGCGCCGGCCGGGCTGCACGTGAATGTCCAAGTGGATTCCCGGTTTTCGTCGTCGCCGACCCTGCTGAAGCTGGCCGCGATAGTGCTGGCCGCCTTGGCCACCGTGGTCGCGCTGGTCGCGCTGTACCGCTTGGACAGCCTCGACGGCCGCCGGACCCGGCGATTCCTGCCGACCAGCTGGTGGCGGTTGCGCCCGGCCGACTACGTCGTGTTCGCGACGCTGCTGGTGTGGCACTTCATCGGCGCCAACACCTCCGACGACGGCTACATCCTCGGGATGGCGCGCGCCTCGCAGAGTTCCGGCTTCATGTCGAACTACTACCGCTGGTTCAGCGTCGACGAGGGCCCGTTCTACACCCCGTACACCGACATGATCTCGTTGCTGACCCATGTGTCCTCGGCGAGTCCCTGGGTTCGGTTGCCCACCTTGCTGGTCGGCGTTTTCACCTGGTGGGTGATCAGCCGGGAGATCCTGCCCCGGCTCGGTACGGTGTTGCGGGACAACAAGATCGTCGGGTGGACCAGCGCGCTGGTGTTCCTCGCGTTCTGGATGCCCTACAACAACGGCTTGCGCGCCGAACCCTTTGTGGCCCTTGGCGTCGTGCTCACCTGGGCCTCGGTCGAACGGGCCATCGCGACCCGGCGGCTGCTGCCCTACGCGCTCGCCATCATCGTCGCCGCGCTGACACTGACCTGCGCGCCCTCGGGCCTGATCTGTCTCGGCGCGCTTGCCGCCGGCGCGCGCACCATGACCGCGGTGCTCGTGCAGCGGGCGAAGAACTCCGGTTACCTCGCGCTGCTGCTGCCCGTGCTCGCGGCCGGCACCGTGGTGCTGACCGTCGTCTTCGCGGATCGGACCCTGGCGGGCGCCCGCGAAATGTTCTACGTGCACGGCCGGATCGGCCCCGGCGAGTCCTGGTTCTTCGAGTTCCTGCGCTATCAGTATCTGTTGCAGATCAACGCCGACGGCTGGCTGACCAGGCGGTTCGGCATGTTCATGCTGCTGCTCGGCCTGGCGGTCTGCGTGGTCACGATGCTGCGCCGGGGCGGGCGCATCCCGGGGACGGCGCTCGGGCCGGGCCGCCGGCTGGTCGGCATCACCGTCGCCGCGATGGTGCTGATGATGTTCTCCCCGACGAAGTGGACCCACCAGTTCGGCGTCTTCGCTGGCCTGGCCGCCTGCGTCGCGGCGCTCACCGCGGTCTCGATCAGTCCCGCGGTCATGCGCCCGCTGCGCAACCGCGCGCTGTTCGCCGCCGCCGTATTCTTCGCCATGGCACTGACTTTCGTCGGCGCCAACGGCTACTGGTACGTCTCGGCCTGGGGCATCCCGTGGTGGGACAAGCCGCCGACCTTCGTCGGCTTCGGCCTGTCCACCTTCGCCGCGGGACTCTCGGTGCTCGCGCTGGCGGTCGCGGCCTGGTTCCACATCCGCCCGGAGTCCCAGCCGCGGGCCGGCTCGGTGCCCGGCCGGTTCGCGCGGGTGCCGGTGCTGGCCGTCGTCGCGGCCGCGATGGTGTTGTTCGAGGTGCTGTCCTTCGCCAAAGCCGCGGTGGCACAGTATCCGTCGTATTCGCTCGCGCAGTCGAACCTGTCCGCCGCCACCGCCGGTGGCTGTGGCCTCGCCGACAAGGTGCTGATCGAGACCGATCCCAACGCGTCGGTGCTGAAGCCGCTGTCCGGCGACCCCGCGACCGCGCTGGCCGGCGCCGACTCCGCCGGCTTCACGCCGAACGGCGTGGCCACCGACCTCACCTCCGACGAGGTCGAATCCACCACGGGCAAGGCGAATTCCGTCGCCAGCGCCGGCTCCGACGACACGACCGACCCGAAGGCCGGATCGAAATCGCCCGGCTCCGAGGCGGGTACGTCGGGGGTCGGCATCAACGGCAGCAATGTCCCGCTGCCCTTCGGCCTCGACCCGGCCACCACCCCGGTGCTCGGCAGCTACCGTGACGGCGCGCAGGTGCCGGCCGAGCTGACCTCCGGCTGGTATCGGCTTCCCGAGGACAGCAACGGAAGTCGCGGCCCGATCGTCTCGATCGCGGTGGCAGGCCGGATCCGGCATGTGGACAGCGACGGCATCGTGCACCCCGGTCAGGATCTGCGCGTCGAGTACGGCCGGGCCGGATCCGACGGCACCGCAACCACACTCGGCAGCGTCGACCCGATCGACATCGGCCCGTCGCCGTCCTGGCGCAACGTGCGCGTCCCGTTCGACCAGCTGCCCGGCGACGCGAACGTCGTCCGGATCGTGGCCAGCGACAAGGATCTCGGCAAGGACCAGTGGCTCGCGGTGACCCCGCCGCGCGTGCCGCAGACGAAAACCCTTACCGCCGTGGTCGGTTCGAAGACGCCGGTGCTGCTCGACTGGGAAGTGGTGCTGCACTTCCCCTGTCAGAACCTGGCGCCCACGCACGCGGGCGTCGGTGACCTGCCGACCTACCGGATCCTGCCGGACCGCAACGGCGCCACCATCACCAACCTGTGGCAGGCGCACGACGGCGGCGGCCCGCTCGGCTGGACCCAAATGCTGTTCACCGCGCGGACTTTGCCCACGTATCTGGACCAGGACTGGGACCGTGACTGGGGCTCGATCGAGCAGTACCTGCCGCTGGATCCCAACGCGCAGCCGGCCAAGGTGACCGTCGACGAAACCCAGCGCTGGGGCACCTGGACCCCGGGCCACATCAACACGGCCTGGTAGCCGGCGCGCGGACCTACCCGCGCTCCGATCCGGCTGCCGCGGTGCTCCGCGCGTCGAGATGGGTCCGCCGCGCACGCAACAGGGCGTGCGCGGTGAAGATGGCCAGCGCGGCCCAGATGAGCGCGAAACCGGCCCACCGGGAGGCAGGCATGGGTTCGTGGGCGATCGCCACGCCCCAGGCCAGCTGGAGGGCCGGAGTGAGGTACTGCAACAGCCCCATGGTGGACAGCGGAACCCGTTGCGCGGCAACCGAGAACAGCAGCAGCGGAATCAGCGTGACCGGGCCGGTCGCGATCATCAGCGCGGCATGCCCTGGGCTGGAACCGAATTCGCTGCGTCCGGTGACCGCCAGCCCGATCACGAAGAGCAGCGCGAACGGCGCGGCCACCACCCCCTCCGCCGCGATGCCGCGCAGCGCGTCCAGCGGAACCACCTTCTTCACCAGACCGTACGTCGCGAACGAGCAGGCGAGGACGAGCGCGATGACCGGCGGTCTCCCGTAGTCGACCGTGAGCACCGCCACCGCGGCGGCACCGAGCCCCAACGCGGCCCACTGCGCCCGAGCCAGTCGCTCCCGGAAGATCAACACCCCGAATGCCACCGTGACGAGCGGGTTGATGAAGTACCCCAGCGCGCACTCCACCACATGCCCCGAGATGACGCCGTACACGTACACACCCCAGTTGAGCGCGATCGCCGCCGACGCCACCGCGGCCAACCGCCAGGTCCGCGCGCCGATCCCGCGCAGCTCGCGCAGCCGTCCCGACACCAGCAGCACCGCGAGCACCACCAGCAACGTCCACAGGATCCGCTGCGCGACCACCTCGGCCGCCCCGGCGAACGCCAGCAACCCGAAGAACGCGGGGAACAAACCCCAGAGGAAGAACGCGCTCGTACCGAACGCAACACCCGGGATAGACCTGCTCCGCTGCACGCTTGCGACGCTACTTCTCCCGTAGCCTTGCGGTCATGTCGACAACCGTGCAGGCAGCGCGCGCCACCGGACTCACCGCGGCGGAGGTCGAGCAACGTCGCCGCGACGGGCTCACCAACGACGTGCCGGACCGAGCCAGTCGCTCGGTCCGCGACATCGTCCGGGCGAACGTCTTCACCCGGATCAACGCCCTGCTCGGCGTGCTGTTCGTCCTGGTGCTGGCCACCGGTTCGATCATCGACGGCATGTTCGGCCTGCTGATCATCGCGAACAGCGCGATCGGCATCATCCAGGAGGTCCGGGCCAAGCGCACCCTGGACAAGCTGGCCATCGTCAGCCAGACCAAGCCGACCGTGCGCCGCGACGGCAAGGCCGTCGAGGTGCCGCCGCGCGAGGTGGTCCTGGACGACCTGATCGAGCTCGGCCCCGGCGACCAGATCGTGGTCGACGGTGAGGTCGCCGAGGCTGCGCAGCTGGAGATCGATGAGTCGTTGCTCACCGGCGAGGCCGACCCGATGGACAAGCAGGTCGGCGCGGAGGTGATGTCGGGCAGCTTCGTGGTCTCCGGCAGCGGCTGCTATCGCGCGACCAAGGTCGGCAAGGACGCCTACGCGGCCAAGCTGGCCGACGAGGCGAGCAAGTTCACCCTGGTGAAGTCGGAGCTGCGCAGCGGCATCGACACGATCTTGAAGGTGATCACCTACCTGCTGATCCCGGCGGGCCTGCTGAGCATCTACAACCAGCTGTTCTCCAGCAAGGAGTCCTGGCGGCCCGCGGTGAGCGGCATGGTCGCGGCGCTGGTGCCGATGGTGCCGGAGGGTCTGGTGCTGATGACCTCGGTCGCGTTCGCGGTCGGTGTGGTCCGGCTGGGGCGGCGGCAATGCCTGGTGCAGGAGCTGCCCGCCATCGAGGGCCTGGCCCGGGTGGACGTGGTGTGCGCGGACAAGACCGGCACGCTCACCGAGAACGGCATGCGCCTGTCCGAGATCAAGACCCTGGACTCGTTCGAGGACAACGACGTTCGCCAGGCGCTGGCCGCGCTGGCGGCCGACGATCCGCGCCCGAACGCGAGCGTGCAGGCCATCGCCGAGGCGCTGCCGGACGGCCCCGGCTGGCAGCGCACCGCGGTCGCGCCGTTCTCCTCGGCCAAGAAATGGAGCGGCTGCTCCTACGGTGAGCACGGCGACTGGCTGCTCGGCGCGCCGGACGTGCTGCTCGACCCGGACTCCGACGCGGCCGGGGTCGCCGAGGAACTCGGCTCCTCGGGCCTGCGCATCCTGCTGCTGGCCCGCAGCGATCGCCCGGTCGACGCCGCGGACGCGCCGGGCACCGTGCACCCCGCCGCGCTGGTCGTGCTCGAGCAGCGGGTCCGGCCCGACGCCAAGGAAACGCTCGAATACTTTGCCGGCCAGAACGTTTCGATCAAGGTGATCTCCGGCGACAACGCCGTCTCGGTCGGCGCGGTCGCCGCCTCGCTCGACCTGCAGGGCGGCGATCACGCGGTCGACGCGCGCCAATTGCCCGACGACCGTGAACAACTCGCCGACGTGCTCGACCACGAGACCACCTTCGGCCGGGTCCGCCCGGACCAGAAGCGCGCCATGGTCGCCGCCCTCCAGTCGCGCGGCCACACCGTCGCGATGACCGGCGACGGCGTGAACGACGTGCTCGCGCTCAAGGACGCCGACATCGGCGTCGCGATGGGCGCGGGCAGCCCGGCCACCCGCGCGGTCGCGCAGATCGTGTTGCTGGACAACAAGTTCGCGACGCTGCCGTACGTGGTGGGCGAGGGCCGCCGGGTGATCGGCAACATCGAGCGGGTCTCGAATCTGTTCCTCACCAAGACCGTCTACTCGGTGCTGCTGGCCTTCCTGATCGGCATCGCCGGGGTCGGCTCGCAGATCTTCGGCTACGACCCGATCGGCTATCCGTTCCTGCCCCGGCACGTCACCATCGCCGCCTGGTTCACCATCGGCATCCCGGCGTTCATCCTCTCGCTCGCGCCGAACAACGAGCGCGCGCGCAGCGGATTCGTCCGGCGCGTCATGCGTTTGGCCATCCCGTCCGGCGTGGTGATCGGTGTCGCCACCTTTGTCGCCTACCTGATCGCCTACGCCGGCCCGGACGCCACCGCGCAGCAGAAGGAACAGGCAGGCACCACCGCGCTGATCACCCTGATCATGATCGCGGTGTGGGTGCTCGCCATCGTGGCCAGGCCGTATGTGTGGTGGAAGGTGGTGCTCATCGGGGCCTCGGTGGCCGCCTACATCTTCCTGTTCACCGTCCCGTTCACCCGGCACTTCTTCAAGCTGGATCCGTCCGACGTCGGGCTCACCACGGCCGCATTCATTTGCGGCGCGGTCGGAATCGTGCTCGTCGAGGTCGCGTGGTGGGTGAGCGCGAAGCTGCTCGGCGAGAAGGGAAACGACAAACTGGACATCTGACCCGGCGCGCCGCGAGAAGCCTTGTGCGAAGCGACCATTCAGTGTTGGAGTACCTTCTCCGAATATGGAGGTACTGCTGCACCAGATCGACGCGTTCGCCGACGCACCGTTCTCGGGCAACCCAGCCGCGGTGATGCCGCTCTCGTCGTGGCTCCCGGATTCGTTGCTGCAACACCTGGCCGAGGAGAACAACCTCGCCGAAACCGCCTTCTACACCGCGGAATTACCGCCGGAGGCCGGTGCGCCGCCCGGGGATTGGCCCGCGTTCCACCTGCGCTGGTTCACTCCGGCCGTCGAGGTCGACATGTGCGGGCACGCCACGGTGGCCAGTGCCGCACAGATTTTGGCGGACATGCATCCCGGCGCCGATCGGGTGAGCTTCTTCACCCGCAGCGGCTGGCTGCACGTGGACCGCACCGACGACGACGAATTCGTGCTCGACCTGCCCGCCGTGCCGTCCACCGAGGTGGAACCCGATCTTGTGCTGGTAGCTGCGCTCGGCGTCCGCCCGGTGCGTGCGTTCACCGGCACCGACGAGGTCATCGTGGTGGCCTCGGAGCAAGAGGTCCGCGATGCCGAACCGATCTTCACCGCATTCCCGCCGCTGCCGCGCGGAGTGATCGTCACCGCGCGTGGCGATGCCGTCGATTTCGTGTCGCGCTTCTTCGCGCCCGGCGTCGGTGTGGCCGAGGATCCGGTCACCGGATCGGCGCACGCCCAACTGGTTCCGCTGTGGGCGCACGAACTCGGCCGCACCGAACTCGCCGCCCGCCAGCTCTCCCGCCGCGGCGGCAGCCTGCGCTGCGAACTGGCCGGTGAGCGCGTGCTGCTCGTCGGCCGCTGCCGCCGCTACCTGGATGGGGTTGTCACACTGCCGGACTGACCCGAGTCCCGCGACTCACGCGCGCTACCACCAGGATTCGCGCAGCCGAGTCGTGTCCTGTCACCACGGTGCGGCACACCACAGCGCGGCGTGGTGATGTCAGTCCTCCGCCGGGATGAAGTGGGGATGAATCATCCCGGCGGAGGGCTGTCCCCTCCCTATATCGGCGACGGTTCCTGCTCGCGCGGGATCGACACCGAATCCTGTTGTGGCCTGGCCGGTTTCGACGGCCACCAGACCAGGTCGCCGGCCAGCACGGTCAGCGCGGGCACCAGCACCGACCGCACCAGCAGCGTGTCGAGCAGCACGCCGAACGCCACGGTGAACCCGACCTGGACCATCGCCACCAGCGGCAATGTCATCAGCACCGCGAAGGTCGCGGCGAGCACCACGCCCGCCGAAGTGATCACGCCGCCGGTCACCGACAGGCTGCGCAGCATCCCGTACCTGGTGCCGTGCCGCGGTGTCTCCTCGCGGGCGCGGCTCATCAGGAAGATGTTGTAGTCGACGCCGAGCGCCACCAGGAACAGGAACGTCATCACCAGCAGCGACGGCTCGAGCCCGTGGAAGCCGAAGAGGTGCTCGAACACGAAAATGCCTGTCCCGAAGGCCGATCCGAACGACAGCAGCACGGTCAGCACCAGCCCGATCGGCGCGACGACCGAGCGGAGCAGCAGGCCGAGGATGACGGTCACCACCAGCAGCACCAACGTCAGCACCCGCCAGTTGTCCCGCGCGGAGGCGGTGTCGACATCGAGATTCATCGCGCTCGGGCCGCCGACCAGGGTGCCCGCGCCGACCTTCGGCAAGGTGTCGCGCAGCCGTTCGATGGTGGCGTACTCGGCCGCCGAATCCGGTGCGTCCACCGGGATCGCGGTGATCGCCGCGTATTCCGGCCCGACCCGCCCTTCCTCGGCGAACCCGACGCCTGGGTCGGCGCGCACCGCCCGCAGGACCTCCGCCCGGAATTCGTTGCGGGCCAACACGGTCAACGGCAAGCCGCCGCGCTCCGGGAAGTGCGCGGCGATCTGTTGCTGTCCGGCCACCGAGTCCGGCGCGGTGACGAAACGATCGGCCTGCCCGAGCGCGCCGGTGTCACCGAACAGCCCGAGTGTCAGTACCGCGAGCACGCCGACAGACCCCACGGCCGCCACAGCGGGGCGACGAGAGATGGCTTGCCCCACGCGATCCCACAACGTGGTCCGTTGCTCCACCGCAGCTTGCAGGCGGGGAATGCGCGGCCAGAACACCCAGCGGCCGCACAGCACGAGCACCGCGGGAAAGAACGTCAGCATCACCGCCAGCGTGCCGACGATCGCCGCCGCGCCGACCGGGCCGAGCCCCGCGGTGCTGTTCATGTCGGCGACCAGCAGGCACAGCAGGCCGGCGGTCACCGTCGCCGCCGAGGCGATGATGGCCGGGGCCGCCCGGCGCAACGCCGCGGACATCGCCGCGCCGGGGGCCGAATGACGGTGCAGCTCTTCGCGATACCGCGCGACGATCAGCAGCGTGTAGTCGGTGCCGACGCCGAACGCCAGAATGGTGAGGATCGCCGAGCTCTGATCGCTCACCGTGATGCCGAACGCGCGCACCAGCCCGTACACCGCGGCCATCGACACGACGTCGGCCACCGCCACCGAGATCAGCGGCGCCAACCACAGCAGCGGACTGCGATAGGTGAGCAACAACAGCACGGCCACGACCGCCACGGTCACCAGCAGCAGTTGGGTGTCGACGCCGTCGAAGCTGCCCTCGAAATCGGCCTGGAGTGCCGCGGGGCCGGTGACGTGCACGGTGAGTCCGTCCGGGTGGTCGGCCACCTTCTTCCGTATGTCCTTGATGTACTTGCCTGGCTCGCCACGGGATTCGTCGACCGTCAGCGAATACAGCAGCGCGGTGCCGTCTTTGGCGAGCGTCGGCTGGTTGCCCAAAGGGGCGGTGCCCGGAGTCAACTCGGCCGACAGCGCCGAAAACTGCTGCGCCGCAACGGACCGGTCCAGGTCGGTCAATCCGCTCTGCCGGAAGTAGGACAGCACGAACAGGTTCGCTGAGCCGCCCGGCAACGTCGCTTCCAACTCGGCGGCCGCGGTCGACTGTGCCGATGCGGGTAGATATTCCACCATCCGATCGGTCTTCACGCCATCAAGCTGTCCGGCCAGCGGCACCAGCGCGAGCAACGCGACCAGCCACAGGCCGAGCACGATCAGCGCGCGTGTTCGCATCCCCATCTTTTCTCCTCTGTCGAGTCCCGAATGCAGCGTCGCTGGCGCGGACCGGGAATGCGTCGGCCGGTGGAGGGCAGTTCGAGGTACTCCGCACGGAGTACGTGGGCGGCCGCGAAACCGCGCACAATGGCTGGAATGGAGCGGCGATGGTGGATCGACGGCGCGATCACCGGTGTGGTCCTGGTCGTGGGATTCGGCTGGGCCCTGCTGATGCCGGGGGACTCCGCGCTCGACCCGCTCGGCGTGCTGCTGCTCGTGGCGGGTGTGCTGCCGCTGCTGGCCTGTCGGCGCGCGCCGCTGGCGGTGCTGGCCGCGCACTTCGTGGTCGCCGCCGTGTACCACCTGTCCGACTACCCGCACGAGGCGCTGATCCCCGCCACGATGGTCGCTCTGTTCGCGGTCGCTCGTTACGGGAACCGGCGGCGCACGCTGCTGGTGTTCCTCGTGGTCATCACGCTGACCGAGCTCGGCATCTTCTATTCCGCCGAATCCGGCGAGAACACCGCGTTCCTGGCGATCGACTCGGTCGGGTGGGTGCTGGTCGCCTGTGTGGCCGGTGAGGCCGCACGCCTCCAGCACGCCTATCTCGCCGCGATCGTGGATCGGGCCGAACGGGCGGAACGGTCCCGCGACGAGGAGGCACGCCGTCAGGTCACCGAGGAGCGGCTGCGCATCGCCCGGGATCTGCACGATCTGCTCGCGCACACCATCACCGTCATTCAGGTGCAGGCCGGCGTCGCCGCTCATCTGCTCGCCGAGCGCAAGGCCGAGCCGTCGACGGTGATCGCTGCCCTGGACACGATTTCCGACGCCTGCGTGGACGCCAGAGCCGAACTCACCGCCACCGTGGGCGTGCTGCGGTCCGCGGTGGCCGAGCCGCGCGCTCCGCTGCCCACCCTGGCGCAGCTCGGCGCGCTGGCCGGACCCATCGAAGCCGTGGGTGTCGCGGTGCGGATCGACCGCACCGGGCGGGTACGTGCGCTCGCGCCCGCGGTCGAGCTGGTCGGATACCGGATCGTCCAGGAGGCGTTGACCAACGTGGCCAAACACTCCGGGGCGAGCGCGGCGCGGGTGGGTCTCGACTATGCGGACGACCGGCTCACCATCCGGGTCACCGACAACGGACGCGGAACCGGCAGCACGGCAACAGAACTCGACTCGAATCGCGGAATCGGCAACACCACAACCGGATTCGGCATCCTCGGCATGACCGAGCGCGCCGAGGCGATCGGCGGGACGCTGATTGCGGCGGGGACGAGCGGGGGATTCGCGGTCACCGCCGACCTGCCGGTCGCGGATCGGGGCGAGGCGAGCCCCGGCGTGGTCGGCAAGTTCCCCGATGCCGCCGCGCCCGTGGGTACCGGCCGCGACGACTTCGCCGGTGCCGCCTCATGATTCGGGTACTCCTCGCCGATGATCAAACACTCGTCCGGAGTGCCTTCGCGATGCTGGTCGCCTCGGCGCCCGACATGATGGTGGTCGGCGAGGCCGCGACCGGCCGTGCCGCGATCGCGCTGGCCCGCACCGAGCGGGCCGACGTCGTCGTGATGGACATCCGCATGCCGGATCTGGACGGCATCGCCGCCACCGCCCGGATCGCCGCCGACGAGAACCTGGCCGGCGTCCGGGTTTTGGTGCTCACCACGTACGACACCGACGACAACGTGCTCGCGGCGCTGCGCGCGGGTGCCAGCGGTTTCCTCATCAAGGATGCCAAACCGGCCCTGCTGCTCGACGCCATCCGGACGGTCGCCGCGGGCGACGCGCTGCTCTCGCCGGGCGCGACCGCCGCCGTGATCGCCCGGGTCCGCGCGGTTCCGGATCCGGTGCCGCGCCCGGAGATCGCCATCCTGACCGACCGCGAGCTGGATGTCCTCGTCCGCATCGCCCGCGGCATGACCAACGCCGAGATAGCGGAGGCGCTGACGGTCAGCCCGCTGACCGTCAAGACCCACGTCAGCCGGATTCTCGCCAAACTCCTTGCCCGGGACCGGGTTCAGCTGGTCATCGCCGCCTATGAGGCGGGGCTCGTCACGCCGTCGGGCTGATCCTCGATGGGGAAGAGGATGGGGCTCAGCAGGTATTGCGTGCGGCCGGGCGCCGCCTCGTTGCCCAGCTTGGGGACGATCGCCGCGCGCATGCCCTCGATCAGCTCGAGCACCTCGTCGTCGCTGAGCCAGATCGCGTACTGGCGATAGCCGACGGCGTCGCGGGTCAGGTCGGCTTCCGGGCGATCGAGGTAGGCGTTGAACTCGGCGAGCAGGGTGGCCATGGCGGCGGTGAATACCCGGCGGTGGTCGTCGGGGGTCAGCGCTCGAACGGCCTCGGGGCCGACGCTCGCGCGGTCCTGCCGTAGCCGGTACCGGCGCTGCACCGCGCCGCGTACCCGTTCCTCCTCGGCCACTTCGAGAATGCCGCCCGCCGTGAGCATTTCGACATGCCGGTAGACGGTCGCCTTCGAGGTATCGGGCAGTCGCTCGCACAGTTGCGCGGTGGTGAGCAGGCGCCCGCCGCGCATCGCGTGCACGATCCGCAATCGCACCGGATGCGCCAGCAGCTCCAAAGGGTCCATTGCCCAACGATCTCACAACTGATACCATTCTCAAACATGAGAACGGTAGTGGAATCGGACGGGCCAACCGCCGTCCGGGTCGTGGAATTGCTGCGCGACGGGGAGTTCACGGGGGTCGCCGAGCTGTTCGGTGCGCCGTTGCGGGCGGCGGTGTCGCCGGATTCGCTGCGCGCCGCGTGGCTGACCGAGATCAGCCGGATCGGCGCGGTGACCGCGATCGGCGAGCCCGCGATGGAGCCGTTCGGCGACAAGCTGATTCGCGCGAGCGTGCCGGTTACCTGCGAGCGCGGCGAATTCGCCTTGATCATGTCTATCGACGCGGCGGGCCTGCTGCAAGGACTGCGGCTGGCGGACACGGCCAACGCGTGGGCGCCGCCGGACTATGCCGACCCGAGCGCCTTCGCGGAACGTGAGATCACCGTAGGCGCAGGCGAACTCGCGGTCCCGGGCACTCTGAGCGTGCCGCACGGCCCTGGACCGTGGCCCGCCGTCGTGCTGCTCCATGGCGGTGGCCCGTTCGACCGGGACGAAACCGGCGGTCCGAACAAGCCGTTCAAGGATCTGGCCTGGGGCCTGGCCGGCCGCGGCATAGCGGTGCTCCGTTTCGACAAGGTGACCTACGCGCATCCGCAGTTCGCCGAGCGGCCGGACTTCACGATGGCCGACGAATATGTGCCACATGCCGTTTCGGCCGTGGACCTGCTCCGGCAGCACCCCGGCATCGACCCGGCCCGGATCCACGTCCTCGGCCACAGTATGGGCGGCAAGGTCGCGCCGCGGGTAGCGGCGGCGGCACCCGAGGTCGCCGGGCTGGTGATCATGGCGGGGGATACCCAGCCCATGCATCGCGCCGCGGTGCGGGTCATCCGCTACCTCGCCGGGCTCGACCCCGGCCCGCAGGCCGACGCCGCGGTCGCGGCGATCACCCGGCAGGCCGACGTGGTGGACAGCCCGGCGCTGTCACCGTCTACCCCACGAGCGGACCTGCCGTTCGCCTACTCCGGCGCTTATTGGCTGGATCTGCTTGCCTACCAACCCGTCTCGACCGCAGCGGCGCTCACGACACCACTACTGATCCTCCAGGGCGCCCGCGACTACCAGGTCACCGTCACCGATGACCTAGCCGGATGGCGGTCCGGTCTCACGGACCGTCCCGATGTCACCATCCGGGTCTACGACCTGTGCGACCATCTCTTCTTCGCCGGTACCGGCCCCTCGACCCCCGGTGACTACCAAACTCCGCAACACGTAGACCCTACCGTCGTATCCGACATCGCCAACTGGCTAGCACACCCCTGACGCTGGATGCCGGACGCAGCGCGTCCTTTGTCCAGCCGCGCACGAATCAGCTAGCAAATCCATGTGCGGCAGGAGAATTGGTGCGCGGCATTATTGATCCGGGACGGGTCCGTCGTTCGGGCCGGGCTGGACGACGTCGAGTTGGTCGGGGAGTAGCGGTACCACGCCGAATCGACCGGCCACGGCGTCGGCGGGCAGCGCTTCGACCGCGCGGATCCCGTTCTGGGAGGCGATCTTCCGGAGGCCGTCGAGCGGTCCGCGCACAACCAGGCCGACGGTGCAGGCGCACCCGGAGCGCAGGCGAGCGGCGGAGAGCGCGGCGATCCGGGTAGCCCGTTCGTCGGACGCGCTCCGGGGGAGCAGCCATGCGGCCGATTCCGCGGAGGTGACCGCCGCCTCGTCGCCCTCCGGCACCGGCACCGCGATCAGCGGAGTCTGCACCCGGGGAACCGGAACCTGGTACAGCACTTGCGAAATCCGCAGGCCACCGCTGTTCGGCGGAATCTGTTCCGGCACCAGCGGTTCGGTGAACGACACCAGCGCCCAGTGCTCGGCGCCGTCGGTGCCGGTCAGCGAGTCCCCTGCGCGCGCAAGATAATCCGCGACCAGCTCGCCCTGCTCCGGTCCGAGCCGATCGGTGAACACCCCCGCCTTGCGCGGCGGGTTCAGCACCCCGAGCAGCACGATGAACACGACCAGCGCGACGGCCGCCGCCCCGAGGACGATCCGGCCGCGGGGCAGCGCCCGCCGGTCAGGCATTGCGCAGGACGTCCAGCGCGTGCTTCAGATCGTCGGGGTATTCGCTGGTGATCTCCAGCCAGCGACCGTCCGCGGGATGGTTGAAGCCGAGCGAACGGGCATGCAGCCATTGCCGTTCCAGGCCGAGGCGCTGGGCCAGCCGCGGGTCCGCGCCGTAGGTGAGGTCGCCGCAGCATGGGTGCCGGATCGCGGAGAAGTGCACCCGGATCTGGTGCGTGCGACCGGTTTCCAGGTGGATGTCGAGCAGGCTCGCCGCTTGGAACGCCTCGACGGTGTCGTAGTGCGTGATGCTGGGCCGTCCGTCCGCGGTGACCGCGAACTTCCAGTCGTTGCCGCGGGCCCGCCCGATCGGGGCGTCGATGGTGCCGCTGCTCGGATCCGGATGTCCTTGCACCAGTGCGTGATACCGCTTGGCCACGGTGCGCTGCTTGAACGCGCGCTTGAGCACCGTGTAGGCGTGCTCGGACTGCGCGACCACCATCACCCCGGAGGTGCCCACGTCGAGCCGGTGCACGATGCCCTGCCGCTCGTGCGCGCCGGAGGTGGAAATCCGGTAGCCGGCCGCGGCCAGCCCGCCGATCACCGTCGGCCCGGACCAGCCGACACCGGTGTGCGCGGCGACGCCGACCGGCTTGTCCACCGCGACGATGTCGTCGTCGGCGTACAGAATCCGCATGCCCTCGACCGGGGCGACCTCGATCGAGAGCTCCCGCTTCGGTTCCGGGAAGATCACCTCGAGCCAGGCGCCCGCGGCGAGCCGATCGGACTTGCCCGCGGCGATGCCGTCGAGCTGCACGGAGCCCTCCTCGGCGAGCGCGGCGACCGCGGTGCGGGACAGGCCGAGCAGCCGGGACAGCCCCGCGTCCACGCGCATGCCGTCGAGCCCGTCGGGAACGGGCATGGTTCGTGTTTCCCTCATGCAGTGTTCCCTTCGCTGGTGGTCTTGTTCGCGGTGGTTTCGGTCGCCTCGTCCTCGGCGGCGTCGGGCTCGTCGCGTCCGGTGCGCGTCCCGTTCGGCTCGAAGCCGAACACGGTCAGCACGACCAGCAGGATCGCGCCGCAGACGATCGACGAGTCGGCCACGTTGAACACCGGCCACCAGCCGATCGCGATGAAGTCGACCACATGCCCCTGCAACGGCCCCGGCGCCCGGAACAGCCGGTCGACCAGATTGCCGAGCGCGCCGCCGAGCACCATGCCGAGCCCGATCGCCCACCACAGCGACCGCAGCGTGCGCCCGATGCGCACCACCCCGATCACCACGGCCGCCGCGACCAAGGTCAGCAGCCAGGTCATGCCGGTGGCCATCGAGAAGGCGGCGCCGGGATTACGCACCAGGCTGAACCGCGCGAAGTCGCCGATGATCGACACCGGCTCGCCCGGCTTCAAGTTCGCCACCACGAGACATTTGGTGAGCAGATCCAGTCCGAGCAGGACGGCCGCGATGATTAGTAGGGTCCGCAGCCGCTGCGGCGGAGCCGCTGGTGTCGCCTCCTCGGCGTGGTTTGCTGGGTTCTCCTCGGACGGCGGCTCATCACTCACACGCACCATCATCGCTCGAGCTACCCGACACGTTGTGCGGTGGTCACCCGCAAGACCCAGCTGACACTCAGGAACCGGTCGTACCCTGATGCTCGTGACGGTGTTGTCTTCCCCCCACATCCCTCGGTTCGCGCGTTCGGGTGTGCTGCTGATAGTGCTCGCGGTCGGCCTGACCGCGTTCGGAACCGGTTGCAGCGGTGGCAGCGAGTCGCGCTCGGAACCGGACAGCACCGAGCCGCTCGGCATCGGCAAGGGCGTGACCGTGCCGATCCCGGCCGCGATCACCACCATCGTCGACCCCGGCGCCGAGCCGCGCTCGCTGCTGCGCCGCGACTATCCGGCGGGCACCGTGCAGCAGGTGACGCTGAATACCTCGCATCGCATCGCCCAGCAGATCAACGATCAGCCCGCGCGCGACTTCTCCGCGCCCGCGCTGTCCATCCCGATGACCGCGAAGACCGACGCCGAGGGCATCGACCTGACGCTGGGCACCGTCACCACGCCGGACCCGTCGCTGGCCAAGGCGCTCACCAAGACCGGCGGTTCGCACGCCGGATTCGATCTCAGCGACCTCGGCGCCATCACCGCGCTGCGGCTCGAGCCGTCGCCGGACACCTCCAATCCCGCGCGGGCCGCGCTGGAACAGGCCTTCTATCAAGCGGTCTACCGATCGATCGCGTTCCCCGATCAGCCGGTCGGCGAGGGCGCGGTGTGGACGGTGCAGCAGGAGATCAGCGGCGGAGTCACGCTCGAACAGACCACCACGGCGACGTTGACCAGGCGCGACGGCGACCGGCTGACCATCGAGCTCGACGTCATCCAGCAGCCCAAGTCCGCGGTGTGGAACCTGCCCAACAACGCGGGCAAACTCGATATCCAGGACTACGTCATGCAGGGCAACGGCACCATCACCGTCGATCTCGGGTTGCCGCTGCCGGTTTCCGGGGCCATCACGGTCGGCGGGCATCAGGGTTACCGCGATCCGCGCAGTGCGAGCGTGCTGGAGCAGACGATAGACACGCAGGTGTCGTGGACGGAGTGAACCGCGGGGTCGGGCTGTTGCTGGCCGCTGCTTCCACCGCGCTGGTCGCGGCGTGTGGATCGTCGAAATCGGCGGCTCCGGAATCGTCGCCATTGCCGTCGCTCGGTCCGGTCGCGGCCGCAGCGCCGGTGAACGCGGCGCCGATCACGAATGCCGATCGGTTGCGTGACCAGTTGCTGACCGGGACGAATCTGCCGCCGAACTTCACCGCGCTGCCGACACGGGCCGACGTGGCCGCCGATGGGCAGGCCTCGCCGACCGACCCGGCCGAATGCGCGAAAGTCCTTACTCCCTTGGCTGCGCAGCGGCCGGGCTCGCTCGCCAATGCGTCCGTCGGGTATTCGGGGCCGAACTTCTCCAGCATTGATATCGACGCGGCGAGCTACGCGAACGACGTGGTGGCGTCCGCGTTTTCGGAATTGCAGGCGACCCTGCGCCGGTGCACCCATTACTCCGGCACGGACGCCACCGATATTTCGGTCGATTACCGAGTCGGCGGGTTGACCCCGCCGGCGGCCGGTGACGCGGCTACCGCTTTTCAGGTGCGCACCAGCAGTGACGGGCTGACGTTGCATTCCTCGGTCGCGATCGTCCAGGTCGGCAGCACGCTGGCACAGGTGGCGGTGACCGCGCCGGAACCGGTCGAGGCCGGGGTCCTGAGCGATCTGACGGCCGCGCAGGTACGTCGGCTACAAGGTGTTTCGGGGCCTTGATCAGGACCGGCGGATGGCCGAGCATCTCGCTTAGCCGGGTACCACCGAATCGCCCACGACTCGAACGGTTTTCGCGGCCAGCGGCTTGGTCGCCGGACCGTTCGAGACCGAGCCGTCCAGCTTGTACTTGCTGCCGTGGCACGGGCAGTTGATCGTGCCGCCGGATATCGACGCGACCGTGCAGCCGGCGTGCGTGCAGGTCGAGGACAGGCCGACGAAGGTGCCCGCGCTCGGCTGGGTCACTACCGTGTCGCCGACGATCACGCCGCCGCCCACCGGGACATCGGCGGTCTTGGCGAGTGCCTTCGCGGCCGGCTGATCGGCGCCCGCCGGGTTGCCTGCGGGTGCGGGATTCGGTGCGGGCGCGGCGTTTTCCTTGCCGTAGGTGGTGCAGGCGGTGAGCGCCGCGGTCGCGACAACGGCGCCCGCGCCCGCCGCGACCATGCTGCGGCGGGTGAAAACCGATTCGTTGGTCATGGATGGATCTCCGATCAGAAGGTGAGGCCGTTGTTCTGGAAGAACCAGAGCGACGAGGTGAGCCAGAGGCCGGTCAGCCCGGCCAGGACGAGACCGCCCGCGACCGGGATCACCCAGCCCGGCAACCCTTTTCGGGTGAGCAACAGCATCTTCGCGACGAACGCGCCGTAGAAGAAGCAGCCCAGCAGGGAATGCAGCAGCACGCGCGTGTCGTATTGCTGAAAACCCAAGGCGTACAGGCAGTGCACCGCGACCGGCACGCTGACCAGCACGGCGAGCCGGCCCGACCAGACGTGCGCGGTGCCGATCCAGGACGGTGCGCGGACCGGCAGTTTGCCGTACATCGCCAGCGCCGAAACGAATTGGAACAGCGCCAGCAGGAATGCGACGGTCGCCAGCCACGCCTTCACCGCCTGCGGGCCGGAGAAGCCCGCGATATTGACGGAGAACGCCGACGGCTCATGGGTTTTGGCGTAGACCCCGAGCAGCACCGACACCGCGGCACCGATGAGCAGCGGGATCGCTATGGCCGCGAACGCTTTTGCGTTCGGCTGTCCGACGGGCGTCGTCTCTCGCTCAGCCGACACTGTCACCACCACTTACCTTGTTCGCGGTTATTTTCTTGCCGTTGACGATTGCCGTGCCGTCGGGGGACAGGCCGGGAGCCGGGGAGGTCGAACCGTCCTGCGCGCGCTGAACACCCGTGACATTGCCGTTGGCGTCGACGATCCAGCTCTGCCGGGCGCCACCCTCGTTGTAGACATAGAGCCCCGCGGGCGATTGCACCGGTGCGGCACTGAATTCCCACTTCTTCTCACCGAGCCACAACGTGCCCCCGACCATCTTGCCGTCATAGCGCCCCTCCAGCTTGGCGTCGTTCTTCCCGCTCAGCTGGAGCGCGCCGCCGGTCGCACTGCCCTGCAACCACGACTCCACCTTGTTGCCATCACAGGCATAAGCGGTCGCCCTGTCACCTGCGACGGCGACCGACAGCGTGATCGGCGCACCGCTCGCCAGCGGAATATTGCCGACATAGTCCGCTTTCGGCGGAAACTGTAGCGGCGGCGCAGCAGTAGTCGGCGCCGGAACCGCACTGGTCGTCACCACACTCGTGGTCACCCCCGGCGAATCCGGCGCAGCCGCCACCGGTTCGGTCTCCTTGGACATATTGACAACAAGCAAGACAATCCCCAACACGGCCACCGCCGCCAGAGTGAGCCAAGGCCCAAGACGTTTCATAGGTTCTCCTCGATACCCGGCCGTCGAAATTCCAGCCGAAGCGATCCCGCCCAGGCTGCGCCGGCACCGCTCTTCGCATTGTCAACGGCACAGCCCACCCCCCGGTTCAAACGGACATTCACGACAGCCGAATATCGGCGTGTCGAGTGAATGTGTCGTGTCGCCCGCGCGGACATCGTCGTGGCGTGAAGCCCTTATGCGGCGAAAGCGATGGATCCGTGCAACGGAGGTGGTCCAGGAGTTGGATCGCCTCGGTCCCGATGCCTCGGATCAACGTGACGAATTGCGCGAAATATTGTCCGAGACAACGGACGATCTGCGTTGGTGAGCACGGTGCGGCATTAAGGCGAGCTCGAGTGCAGAGCGGTACGTCTGCTGACCGGTCCAGCAGGCAGTGAGCACGCTGGGCGCATGGTCAGGTGCGGGTCGAGGCGGCGAGGGTGCGGGCTTCGGGGACGGTGAGTTCGGTGCCTGCGGTGTGGGCGGCGGTGAAGGCGTGGTCGCCCAGGACGGCTTGGAGGGTGGTGGTTGGGCGGTCGATGTCTGGGCGTTCGGCGGGGAGGAGGGGGATGCCGTTGGTTTCGCGGATGGTGTGGGCGGCGCCGAGGAGTTGGGCGGCGGTGTCGAAATGGCCGAGGGCGGCGGTGGCCGAGGCCAGGGCGGCCAGGGCGAAGGTGGTGTCGCGCGGGGCTTCGATGCGTTGGGCGCCGTCGAGGGCGGTCAGCGACATGGCGAGGGCGGCGGCCGGGTCGCGGGGTTCGAGCAGGTAGCTGAGTTCGACCTGGAGCATGGGGACGAACAGCGGGGTTTCCTCGCCGTCGGCGGGGGCGAAGGCCAGGAGTTCGTGCAGGATATGTTCGGCGACTTCGGGTTTGCCGTTGCGGCGGGCGGTGAAAGCGAGGACGACCGAGGCGAAGAGGCGGCCCGGGCCGTAACCATGTTCGGCGGCAACCCGCATGGCCTGGTCGCCGAGGGTTTGGGCACGGTCGAATTCGGTGTGCTGCATGCTGATCCAGCCGAGCCAGCAGAGGTGGGTGCACACCTGGCCCCACAACTCCAGCTCCTGAGCCAAACCCAGTGCCTCCGTGTGGATGTCGGTGGCGCCGGACAGATCGCCGGTCAATTCGGCGAGACCACCCAGCCATTCGGCGGCTTGCAGCCTGCCCCAGCGGTCATCGATTTCGGCGAACAGGCGCGCGGCGGCGCGGGCGTGGAGTTCGAGGGCCGGCAAGTCGACTCGGCTGTGTGAAGCCTTCGCCAGGGCGACGTGTCCGAGTGCGACGCCCCATCGGTCGCCGAGTTCCTCGCATACCGGAAGTGCCTTGTGCACCAAGGCTTCCAGTTCTGGGAGGTCGCCCGATTCGAGCGCCGAGAACGCGAGGAAAAGCTCGGCGCGGGCCCGCCCGGCCGCGTCGTCGACGGTGTCGTACACGGCCGCGATCTCGCGCCGCCTGGTCGCACCATCGGTGAATTCGCCCTGTTGGAAAGTGAATCCGACTCGCCAGGCAAGAGCCGGAGCCCGTCGCCGCGCCGAACCACCCAGCGCGAGCGCGGCATCGAACCACCGCCGCGCCTCGGCCAACCGCCCACGCAGCAACCAATACCAAGCAAGCGCATTGACCAGCTGCAAGGACTCATCGGCCGCACCGGCGCGCACGAATCCATCCAGCGCCGCCCGCAAATTAGCCCCCTCCACATCCAACCGCCGCAACCATCGCCGCTGATCGGCCCCATGCAACTCGGGCGCCGCCCGCTCGGCCAGCATCAGGTAATACCGATGATGCGCCCGATGCACCCCGTCGAATTCACCCGCCTCCACCAGCCGATCCAGACTGAACGCCGCCACCGACTCCAGCAACCGATACCGCCGCCCCGCGGCATGCACAAGCGACCGATCCACCAGCCGCGCAACAACATCGGCAACAGTGGACTCATCGACACGCGGCGAGCGGCCGACTTCGGATCGGATGAGAGGATCTGCGCCGCCACCGCCACCGCCGCCACCGCCACCACCGCTGCCGCTGCCACCGCCGCTGCCGCTGCCGCTGCCGCCGCCGCTGCCGCTGCCGCCGACACCGCCGCTGCCGACACCGCTGCCGCTGCCGTTGCTGCTGCTGCCGACCCCGCTGCCGCGGGACATATTTCCTGCTAGTAGTCCTGCATCGGACGACTCGTCCGTCTCGGCGGCGACGTTGTACGGCTCGAATCCATCTGTAGCGCAGACGATCTCGGCCGCATCGAGCGTGCACCCGCCCGCGTGCACGGCGAGGCGACGCAGCACCGCCCGCTCCGTTTCGTCGAGTAACTCCCAACTCCAGTCGATCATTGCGGTGAGCGTCTGCTGACGTGGTGGGGCGCCGCGATGGCCGGTGGCGAGGAGTCGGAAACGATCGTCGAGGCGGGCGACCATCTCGTGTACGCCGAGTGCGCGCACCCGAGTTGCGGCCAGTTCCAGGGCGAGCGGGATGCCGTCCAGTCTGCGGCACAGGGTGGCGACCGGTTCGGCAGTCTCGGCGTCGAGGACGAAATCTCGGGCGCCGGCCTGGGCGCGGGTGACGAAAAGCTTTACGGCGCTGGATTGTTCGAGGTCGGCGAGGTTTGCGTGGGATGCGGGTATCGCGAGTGGTTCGACGGCGATGACGTCCTCGCCGGGTAGCCGCAGCTGCTCGCGACTGGTGGCCAGGATGTGCAGGTTCGGCGCCGCGCCGAGGAATAGTTCGGCGAGGTCGGCGGCGTGCTCGACGACATGTTCGCAGTTGTCGAGTACCAGCAGCAGTTCCTGCTCGGCGAGCACCTCGCACAGCAGCTCGGTCGGATCGGCGCCGTCGGTGGCGCGAATGCCGAGCACCTGCGATACCGCCTCGACGAGGAACGTCGCCCCATCGGCCGCGGTCGGTTGCAGCGGGGCCAATTCGACCAGCCAGGTGCCGTGCGGGAATCGGTCGGTCGATGCGGCCGCGGCGGCGAGCGCGAGCCGGGTCTTCCCGACCCCGCCCGGCCCGGTGAGCGTGACGAGCCTGGCCTCACCGACAGCGCGGCTCAACTCGGCGAGATCCGCTGCGCGCCCGATGAGTTCGGTGCGTTGCGCGGGAATGTTGGAACTACGCCGCCGCAGTACGGTTTCCGGCCGCGGCGTGGCGAGTTCCAGCTCCTGCCCGAGAATCGACCGTTGCAGCGCAACCAATTCCGGACTCGGGTCGAGGCCGAGCTCGTCGGCCAACTGCCTGCGCAGATCCTCGTAACTATCCAGCGCCTCGGCCTGCCGACCCGCCCCGTACAGCGCCCGCAGCTGGGCAGCGCGAAGCCGTTCGCGCAGTGGATGTTCGGTCACGATGGTGGCGATTTCGCTGGCAACATCGCCGTATTCGCCCAGCGACAAGCGCGCTTCGGCCAACTCTTCCACCGCGACCAGACGCTGCTCCGTCAACTGCGCGATGGCCGGTTGCGCGAACGCGGCGTCCCGGAAGTCCGCGAACGCGGGCCCGCGCCACAGTCCGAGCGCTTCGCTCAGCACCCGCGCCCGATCCCGCGGCTCGGCCGTCTCCCGCGCGGTCGCCACCAGCGAGCGGAACTGCAGCGCGTCGAGATCGGTACTCGCCAGCCGGTAACCGGGTGGCGGCGAGACCACCAGATCACGTCCCCCGGGTTCGGCATCCGCCAAGGCCCTGCGCAGTTGGGAGGCCTTGGCCGCAAGCGTGCCCGCCGGATTGCCGGGCGGATCGTCGGCCCAGATGTCGTCGATCAGCCGATCGCCCGACACCGGTTGCCCGGCGTTGACCAGCAGATCCGCCAGGAACGCGCGCACCTTGGCACCAGGGATCGGCACGGTCGTACCGGAATCCGTCCAGACCATCAACGGACCGAGCACACCGAAACGCATACCGGCAGCTTAGCGATGCCGCTGCGCAGCGGAAACGCACCGTAAACAAACCGGAAGGCACCCCGGCCACAGTGGTTCACAACGCAGAACCAACCCACCGAAAGAGCCCCGACATGAAACTCGCGACCGTCTTCGCCACCGCCGCACTCGCCGCTACCGCCTTGCTGACCGGCTGCGGAACCACCGACCCGAAGCCTGCCGACCCCGGCGCTTACGCCGATATCAACGGCCTGCACATGTACTACGAACTACACGGCACCCCGACCGAGCAACCCCCACTGGTCCTGCTGCACGGCGCACTGTCCGGCATCACCACCGACTTCGGCCAGCTCATCCCGGAACTCGCCAAGACCCGCCGGATCATCGCGATCGAACAGCAGGCCCACGCCCACACCGCCGACATCGACCGCCCGCTGCGCACCCCGCAGATGGCCGAGGACACCGTGGCCTTGCTGCACCAGCTCGGCGTGCAGCGCGCCGACATCCTCGGCTACAGCATGGGCGCCGGTGTCGCCCTGCAGATTTCACTGACCCACCCGGAGTTGGTGCGCAAGCAGATCCTCGCCGCCGGCGGTCTCGACGCGGGCGCGATGCATCCGGGCCTGATGGACGGTCTGGCCGAGCTGAAACCCGAACAACTGCACGGCACACCGTTCCACAACGACTACCTGACGAATGCCCCACGCCCCGAAGACTTCCCGCGTCTGGTCGCCAAGGTGACCGAACACGACCAGAACGCGAGCCCGGTATTCCGCGTCGAAGCGGTGCGCCAGATCAAGGCCCCGACCCTTACGGTGATCGGCGATTCCGACATCGTCCGCCCCGAGCACGCGGTCGAGATGTTCCGCCTCTTCGGCGGCGGCATCATGGGCGACACCCCCGCCGGCCTGCCGAACGCGCAGCTGGCCATCCTCCCGGGCACCTCCCACATCACCCTCGTGCACCGCCCCGAACTGCTGCTCCCGATGATCCCGGCCTTCCTCGACGCTCCCGTCAGGGACGCCCGATGACCCGGTTGCGTGTGGCGCTGATCGTCGGCAGCACCCGCACGGGCCGGTTCGGCCCCACCGTCGCCGACTGGTTCGCCGGCCGCCTGCACCGCCGCGACCTGGACCTGGACCGCATCGACCTCGCCACCGCCGACCTGCCCGACCAGCTGACCGGCCACGACGACCCGGCCCCCGCCGCCGTCCGCGCCCTCGGCGCCCGCTTGACCGCCGCCGACGCCTTCGTCGTGGTCACTCCCGAATACAACCGCAGTTTCCCGGCCTCGGTGAAGAACGCCATCGACTGGTTCGACACCGAATGGGCCGCAAAGCCGGTCACCATCATTGGCTACGGCAGCGATCCCGAAGGTGGCCACGCCGCCGCCCACCTTCGCCAGGTGTTCGCCGAGCTCAACGCCGTCCCCATCCGCCGCACCCTCACCATTCCCAAAGCGTGGCAACGCTTCGCCGCCGACGGCACCTGGCCCCGCCGCGACCCCGAACTGGAAGAAGACACGAATGCCTTAGTGGACCAACTCCTCTGGTGGGCAATCGCTTTGCGCGCCGCTCGCAAAGCGACGCCCTTCGTCCCCTAGCGAGTGCTGCCGACAACAACGGGGACCCGGGTGAAGGAGCATCGGCCGGGCGAAATGCGCAGGCGCTGGCGGCGGACCCGACCCCCCTCAACACCGCGGTGGCCGGGTCCGCCGCAGTGGGGTTACCCCGGAGCGATCGCTGCGGAAACCTCTGGCTCGGGTAGGTGCGCTTGGGGCGCTGGGTGTTTCAGCAGGTTTGGTGTGGGGGCGGCATGCGGTGAGCCAGGAGGAACCGCATCAGGTTCCGCTGGATTTCGAGGCCGTGTGCCTGCTGCACGAACCCGGCGCCGATGGCGTGTTCGGCGAGCACGGGGAGGGTGAACTGGGCGAGTTCGCAGCCGCGCGGGCCGGCGTAGTGCTCGACGGTGAGGGGGATCGGCAGACCCGGGCCGACGGCGAGGACCTCGACGTCGGTGGGCACGGCGGGGGCCGAACCCGGGTCGGCCAGGTTGTCGGCCGCGAGCCATTGGGCAAGGTTGGTCCGGCCGATGACGATGTTGCTGATCTCGTCGAAGAGGGTCTGCAGGAAGAAGGCAGGCATCGGGCGGGCGCGCGGGCCCATCGCGTCGATGATCGGCCCGGCCTCGAGTCTCGTCAGATACGGCGCGCCCGCCATCGGGGCGATCGCCGCGTACAGGTCGGGGTAGGTGGCGCCGAGATTGGTGGTCATCGCACCGCCGGCGGAGTATCCACCCAGGTAAACCCGGGAGCGGTCGAGCTCGAACTCGTCGGTGAGGGCGACGGTGAGGCCCGCGATGATGGACGGCTCACCCTCGCCGCGCTTCTGGTGCCCGGCCTTGTCCCAGTTCCAGCACAGGCCCTTGTTCGACGCGCGGTCCTGGATCGGATACGCGAGCACGAAATCCATCTCGTCGGCGACCCGCCTGAGCGAGAAGCCGCTCGGCTGCGGGTGTGCGATCGGATCGTCGCACCCGTGCAGATACACCATCAGCGGCTTGCCCGCGGTCGCGCCGGGCGGCAGATGGAGGTAGTAGCACCGGGTGCCCGCCTCATTTGTGAAGCAGCGCTTGTCCAATTGGGCTCGCGCACCCGGCGCACCGGCCAGCAGACAGCCGGCCAGCAGCAGGAAGACGCCGAAGAGGCGAAGCCCGGTGACTCGCACACCACGAGCCTAAACCACCCGCCGCGTATCGCGGGTTTCCTGGGCGACGGACCCGACCCCTCATCGCCATTGCGGTCGCCGGGTCCGTCTCCGGGGCGGGAGTTACCCGCGGGCGATAGCCTCGAAGACCTTGGGGTCGACCAAGGTAGAGGTATCGCCCAGCTCGCGGCCTTCGGCGACATCGCGCAGCAGCCGGCGCATGATCTTGCCGCTGCGGGTCTTCGGCAGTTCCGGAACCAGATGGATTTCCCGGGGCCGGGCGATCGGGCTGATCTCGTGCGAGACCGCTGATTTCAGCTCGGTGACGAGCGGATCGCCGCTGTTCGTCGCGCCCGCGGTGAGGATGACGAAGGCGACGATGGCCTGACCGGTGGTGTCGTCGCTGGCCCCGACCACCGCCGCCTCGGCGACCGCCGCGTGCCCGACGAGCGCGGATTCGACTTCGGCGGTGGAGATCCGGTGGCCGGACACGTTCATCACGTCATCCACCCGGCCGAGCACCCAGAGGTCCCCGTCCTCGTCGAGCTTGGCGCCGTCACCGGCGAAATACCAACCGGCGGCGGCGAATCGGGCCCAATAGGTCTCCCGGTAGCGCTCCATGTCGCCCCAGATGCCGCGCAGCATCGACGGCCACGGCTGGTCCAGCACCAGCAATCCGGCTGCGCCACGGTCGAGTTCGGCGCCGTCGTCGTCGACCACCTTCGCCGAGATACCCGGCAGTGCGGCCATCGCCGCACCGGGCTTGGTCGCGGTGACGCCGGGCAGCGGGGAGATCATGATGGCGCCGGTCTCGGTCTGCCACCAGGTGTCCACGATCGGCGTGCGGTTGCCGCCGATGACTTCCCGGTACCAGCGCCAGGCTTCGGGGTTGATCGGCTCGCCGACGCTGCCGAGCAGGCGGAGCGAGGACAGATCGTGGGCGTCGGGGATCTCGCGGCCCCACTTCATGAACGTGCGCACCAGCGTCGGAGCCGTGTAATAGATGCTGACGCTGTACTTTTCGATGATCTGGAAGTGCCGGTGCTCGTCGGGTGAGTTGGGCGTGCCCTCGTAGACCACCTGCGTGGTGCGGTTGGCGAGCGGCCCATAGACGATGTAGCTGTGCCCGGTGACCCAGCCGATGTCCGCGGTGCACCAGTAAACGTCTTGTCCCGCTTTGTGATCGAACACATTGTGGTGGGTATATGCGGCCTGCGTGAGGTATCCGCCGGAGGTATGCAGGATCCCCTTGGGCTTACCCGTAGTTCCGGACGTGTAGAGGATGAACAGCGGATGCTCGGCATCGAACGCCTGCGCCTCGTGTTCGGGTGACGCATCGGTGACCGTGTCGTGCCACCACAGATCACGACCCTCGGTCCACGGCACGTCGATGTTGGTGCGCCGCACCACGAGTACGTGCTCGACCGTCGACGGCGCACCGCCGAGCGCCTCGTCGACCGCCGCCTTGAGCGGCGCCGCCGTCCCGCGCCGCCACTGCCCGTCGGTGGTGATCACCAATCGGGCCTCGGCGTCGTCCACCCGCTGACGCAGGGCGGTGGGGGAGAAGCCGGCGAACACCACGGAGTGGGTGAGCCCGAGCCGGGCGCAGGCGAGCATCGACACGATGGCCTCGGGCACCATCGGCATGTAGATGGCGACCCGATCACCCGCCCGCAACCCCAGCTCGGTCAGATAGTTTGCCGCCCTGCAGACTTCGTCTCGAAGTTCCTCGTAGGAGATATCGCGTGAGTCGCCGGGCTCGCCTTCCCAGTGAATGGCGATCTGGTCACCGTGCCCGGCGAGCACGTGCCGGTCGACGCAGTTGTGGGCGACATTGAGCTTGCCGCCGACGAACCACTGCGCGACCGGCGCGTCGCTCCAGTCCAGAACCTGCGTCCACGGCTGTTCCCAGTACAGCCTCCGCGCCTGCTCGGCCCAGAACTCCATCCGATCGGCCGCCGCCAGGTCATACAGTCCCGCATCGGCATTCGCCGTCGCGGCGAAGGTATCGCCGGGTGGGTAGGACACCGGAGTGGTGTCGCGGGGATCGGTGGTTGCGCTGGTCACGCGATATCTCCTAACGAGAGAACAAGGGGGCTGTAAACCCTCGAGTTTGGGGCGACTATCGGCTGACGGTCAGTGCACTACCGCCTTCTCCGCACCGACGCCGGTCAGCGAACGGACCTCCATCTCGGCGGCCTTGGCCGGGTTCTCGTCCTTCTTGCCGAGGAACGTCCCGACCACACCGAGCACGAAAGCCAGTGGGATGGACACGATTCCGGGATTGGACAGCGGGAACCAGTCGAAATCGGAGCCCGGCAGCATCGAGGACGCGGTACCGGACACGGCCGGCGAGAACACGATCAGCACGATGGTCGAGATCAGCCCGCCGTACATGCTGAACAGCGCGCCGGTGGTGTTGAACCGCTTCCAGAACAGCGAGTACAGGATCGTCGGCAGGTTCGCCGCCGCCGCCACCGCGAACGCCAGCGCGACCAGGAAGGCGATGTTCTGCCCGTTGGCCAGGATGCCGAGGCCGATCGCGATCAAGCCGATCACCACGGCGGTGATCCGGGACACCCGCACCTGCTTGGCGTCATCGACCTTGCCGCGCTTGATGACTCCGGCGTAGATGTCGTGCGCGAACGAGGTCGCCGCGGTGATGGTCAGTCCGGCGACCACCGCGAGGATGGTGGCGAACGCGACCGCCGAGATGACCCCGAGCAGGACCACGCCGCCGAGCTCGAACGCGAGCAGCGGTGCCGCGGAGTTCTGTCCGCCCGCCGCCGCCAGGATCCGGTCCGGTCCGACGATGGCCGCGGCGCCGTAGCCGAGCACCAGGGTGAACAGGTAGAACGCGCCGATCAGCCCGATCGCCCACACGACTGATCGGCGCGCCTCCTTCGCGGTCGGCACGGTGTAGAAGCGCATCAGCACGTGCGGGAGACCCGCGGTGCCGAGCACCAGCGCCAGACCGAGAGACAGGAAGTTCAGTTTCGAGGTGGCGGTGGCGCCGTACTGTGCGCCGGGCGCCAGCACGTCCCGGGCGGCCACGCCCTTGGCCTTGGACCCGCTGACATGCTCCTGGGCCGAGCCGAGGATGTCGGACAGGTTGAAACCGAACTTCGCGAAAACCATGACCGTCATCAGCGCGGCGCCCGCGATGAGCAGCACCGCCTTGATGATCTGCACCCACGTGGTGCCCTTCATGCCACCGACCAGCACGTACACGATCATCAGCACGCCGACCACGGCGATCACGACGGACTGCCCGGTCTTGTCGGAGATGTCGAGCAGCAGCGCGACCAGGCCACCGGCGCCGGCCATCTGCGCGAGCAGATAGAACAGCGACACCGCGAGCGTGGTCAACGCGGCTGCGGTGCGCACCGGGCCCTGCTTGAGCCGGAAGCTCAGCACATCGGCCATGGTGAATTTGCCGGTGTTGCGGAGCATTTCGGCGACCAGCAGCAGGGCGACGAGCCAGGCGACCAGGAACCCGATGGAGTACAGGAACCCGTCGTAGCCGTACACCGCGATGGCGCCGGCGATACCGAGAAAGCTTGCGGCAGAAAGATAGTCGCCAGCGATGGCGATGCCGTTCTGCGGTCCGGAGAACCCGCGGCCGCCGGTGAAGAAGTCGGCGGCGGTGGCATTGTTGCGGCTGGCTCGCACGACCACGACCATGGTGATGATGACGAACACCGCGAAGATGGCGATGTTGGCCGTCGGGTTGCCGACCGTCGCGGCGGCGGCATAGGTGCTGACGTGGCTCACGCGTGGCCTCCCTCGAGCTGGTTGCGGATGGCCGCCGCGCGCGGATCCAGTTCACGGTTGGCGAACCGGACGTAGAGCGCGGTGATGGCGAAGGTGGAAACGAATTGCCCGAGGCCGAGCAGCAATCCGAGGTTGATGTTGCCGAAGACCTTGTGCGCCATGAAGTCGTGCGCGTAGGCGCCGAGCAGCACATAGCTGAGGTACCAGAGCAGGAACAGGGCGGTCATCGGAAATACGAAGCGGCGCAACCTAGTTCGTAACTCTTGAAAGTCCGGGCTGGCCTGTACCTCGACGAATTCCGCTGCACTCGGCGTGCGCCGTGGGGCGGTGCCGTCGAGTTCTGTACTAGTCATGGGCGTCCTAGCTTGTGACATGGCTTACTTGTTCAGCACCGTATCGAGGCCCGCGTGAGGAAACGATGATGTGGTGTGGGTCACTCCGGGAAGGCGGCCGATTGTGCGGTGAACGGTCGGTGTGACGCGATGAGCGGTTGAGCGTCGAGCGCGGCCGGACGGCTCACTTCGAGCGCAGCGTGCCTTCGCGGTCGGCGCCCATGCCGAGCCGTTCGGGGGCGTGCATGCGGACGAAGATGCGGCCGACCCGCCGGGTGCCCGGACCCTGGGTCACCTTGCTGACCAGCACCATTGCCGCGAACGCCAGCGGGACGCTGATTGCCGCCGGATAGCCGATCAGCGCGGCGGGCCAACCGTCGGCTACCTCGCCGGACAGGCCGCCGGTCACCGACACCACGGTCGCCCCACCGGCCGCCAGTCCGCCCGCGATCAGGCCCGCGCCCGCGCCCGCCGCGGTGAGCCCGCGCCACCAGATGCCGAGGACGAGCAGCGGGCACAGGGTAGAGGCGGCTACCGAGAACGCGAGACCGACCGTGCGGGACAGGTCGAGCGAGGCCACCGTGAGCGAAAGAGTAAGCGGCACAGCGCCGGCGACCACTGCCGCCGCCCGGAAGTCGCGAATTCGCCCGCGCAGCATGTCGGTACTCAGCACGCCCGCGATGCTCACCAGCAGTCCGGATGAGGTGGACAGGAACGCGGCGATCGCGCCCGCCGCGACGAGGGCGGCCAGCAATTGGCCGGGCAGGCCGAGGACCACCGAGGCGGGCAGTAGTACGACCGCCGCGTCGGAGGTGCCGGTGATCAACAGTTGCGGCACGTAGAGCCGCGCGAAAACCCCTAGCAGGATGGGGAATAGATAGAACACACCGACGAGTCCGATGACGGCAGCCGCGGTCACGCGTGCGGCCCGGCCGTCCGGATTCGTGTAGAAGCGCACCAGGACGTGCGGCAAGCCCATGGTGCCGAGGAACGTCGCGATGATCAGCGAATACACCTGATAGGTCGGGTGCGCGCCGCCGAAACCGACGCCCGGCTCCAGCCATTCGGCGCCGTTCGCGGGGGCACCCGCCACCACCGGCACCGTCGCGCCCGCCTCCAGCACCAGCTCGGTACCCGGCGACAGCGCGTGCGGGCCCGGCGGCAACACCACGCGACCGGTCACCGGACTGCCGTCGAGCGTCCCGGTGATCGAAACCTGTTGTGCCGCAGCGACCTGCACCACCACCGCGGTGCGCACGTCGACCACGGTGCGCTCGGTGACCACCGGGGGAGCGGGCGCACCGAGCTGCTGATCCTCGGCCAGAAAGTGCCCGAGCAGCACCAGCGCCGGAATCGTCACCGCCGTCAACTTCAACCAGTACTGAAACGCCTGCACCAGCGTGATCGACCGCATCCCACCACCGGCCACGTTCGCGATCACGATCGCGCCCACCGCCGCCGCCCCGACCCAATCGGGCACGCCGAGCAGCGTATGCAACGTCAAACCCGCGCCTTGGAACTGCGGAATCAAATACACCGCGCACACCAGCACGACCACGGTGGCCGCCAGCCTGCGCAATCGCACCGAGCCCAAACGGAATTCGGCGAAGTCCGGCACGGTGTAGGCCCCGGATCGCCGCAGTGGCGCGGCGACGAACAGCAACAGCGACAGGTATCCGGCGGTGAACCCAACCGGGTACCACAACGCATCCGCGCCGTACTTCGCGATCAACCCCGCGACGCCGAGAAACGAAGCAGCCGAGAGGTATTCACCAGATATGGCGGCAGCATTCCACCCGGACCTGACACTGCGCGAGGCAACCAAGAAGTCAGAAGTAGTGCGCGCCAACCGAACCCCGTAAGCGCCGATCGCGACAGTCGCGAGCGCGGCAGACAACAGCGCGAACACAGTCAGCAGCGGCACCGCCCCCGCAGTCACCGCCCCCTCCCTCGATGCGCCACCAACCCACTGCGCGCAACCGCGCATCCGACACCATCCCGCGCACCGTTCGGCCTCCCGCTGACGAAATCGCCATCTATTTCGTCAGCGGGGGGCAAAGTTATGCGCGTCGAGCAAAGCTCGGTGCGGCAAACGGCCAACTCCCATCGCCGAGGCTTGTGCGCAGATCCGTTTGTGCCGCGACCGTTTCGGTTTGCCGCGCAAGAGATTGCCGACAGTTTTGTGCGCGGCGGGACGGACGGTGCGCGGCGAATAGTGCGGATAGCGGTGGGATCCGTTGTGGTGCGGCGGTTCACGTCAGTCCTCGGCCAGGTCGAGGAAGTCCTGCTCGTTGCGTTCGGCTAGGCGGACGTAGAGGCGTCCGACGAGGTAAAGGAGTGGGTAGACGGCGACGCCGAGTAGGAGCCACGGTAGGCGCAGGCCGAAGACCACCGTCGAGCCGACGGTGCCGATGCCGAAAAGTACGGGCAGTGAGCACAATACGACGACGATGATCAACCCGAGGCGCAGCGCGAGACCGAGCTGCGCGCGGATCAAGCCGCCGATCAACGCCTCGCCGATCTCGGTCTGCTCGGCCACTTCCATCCGGGTGCGGACGCGGCGCGCACCGCGCCGTTCCGACAGCACGACGCGCTGCCTGGCCGGGCGATGCTGCGGTCCGGTCATTGGCCGGTCCACTGTTGCCGCGGGCCGTGCACCAGACGCTGTTTCAGCTCGCGGACCTGCCTGCGGCTGACCGGTAGTTCCACCGCTGCCGTATTGCCGTCGGCGCGTAGGCACACCACCGTTCCGGTGCCGACCGTGCGCAGACCGGTCACCAGTCGCAGCGCGACCAGGTAGGAACGATGCACGCGCAGAAATCCCGCATCCTGCCAACGGGACTCCAACGCGGACAACGGAATCCGCACCAGGTGCGAGCCGGCGCTGGTGTGCAGGCGCGCGTAGTCGCCGTCCGCCTCCACCCAGCTGACGCTCGACCGGGGCACCAGCGTCGTGACGCCGCCGAGCTCGACGGGAATGACCTCACTCGGATCGGCCTGCGGTTCATCGACAACCGGGGCCGGGGTGCCGCGGGTCGACGCGATCCGGCGCACCGCCTCGGCCAGCCGCGCCTCGCGCAACGGCTTCAGCAGATAGTCGACCGCGCCCAGATCGTAGGCGGCCACCGCGCGATCGTCGTGTGCCGTCACGAAGACCACCGCGGGCGGGTTCGCGAACTCCGACAGGATGCCCGCCAGCTCCATTCCGTCCAGCCCCGGCATGTTGATATCCAGGAAGACCGCGTCGATCGAATGCGCGCGCAACACCCGCAACGCGGTGGTCGCGTCGGCCGCATCGTGGATCTCGCCGACCCCGGGCTGCGCGCGCAACAGATACACCAGCTCGTCCAGAGCAGGCTTTTCATCGTCGACAGCGAGCACCCGTAAGGTGCCGCCCGCACTATCGGTGGTCCGCGTCACAACCGCTCCATCGTAAGCAATCGGCCCGATCGCCCGGCCCCGATCCCCGTCGACTCGACGTCCACCGCCACCTCACGCCTGGATACCGGCGCGGAACTTCGGGACCCGCAGGGAGACCTTCGTGCCCGCGCCCGGAGCGGTTTCGACGACGAGGCCGTAGTCGTTGCCGAAGGCGGCGCGCAGCCGGTCGTCCACGTTGGCCAGGCCGACGTGTGCCGATTCGCCGGAACTCGCGGGGCCGCTGCCGGTTTCGATGGCGTCGAGGGCGCCGGAACGGAGCAGTTCGGGGTCCATGCCGACACCGTCGTCCTCGACGCTGATCAAGCAGTCGGTGCCCGCGTCGGCGGCCGTGATGCTGACCGTGCCGCCGCGGGCGGCGCGGGCGAGGCCGTGGCGGACCGCGTTTTCGACGAGGGGTTGCAGCGCGAGGAAGGGCAGGACCACGCCGAGGACCTCGGGTGCGATTTGCAGGCGCACGTCGAGGGCGTCGCCGAAGCGGGCGCGTTCGAGGGCGAGGTAGCGCTCGATATTGCGCAATTCATCGGCCAGCACGGTGAATTCGCCGGCGGCACGGAAGGAGTAGCGGGTGAAGTCGGCGAATTCGAGGATCAGTTCGCGGGCCCGATCCGGATCGGTGCGCACGAACGAGGCGATGGTGTTGAGCGCGTTGTAAATGAAGTGCGGGCTGATCTGGGCCCGCAACGCCCGGACCTCGGCGCGGTCCAGCCGCGCTCGCGAGGCATCCAGCTCGGCCAATTCGAGCTGTCCGCAGGCATACCTGGCCACCTCGGCCACCGCCCCGAGCCACCCCGGCCCCGGCTGGCCCGTGGTGACCACGCCGATCGCCCCGGCCACCCCGGTGCTGTCGATCAGCAGCGGCTGGGCGATGAGCGTGCGGCCCGCGTGCTCACCGCTGCCCGGCCCGGACACGAGCACCGGCCGCTCCCCGGCGACGGCCCGCTTGGCCGCCTCGGTGAAGTGCTCCGCGAGTTCGGCGTGCGGTCCGTCCCACGCGAGCAGCGTGCCGTCCGGATCGGCGACACCGAGCGCCTCGGCCCCGGTGAGCACGCGCAGATGCGGAGCCGAGTCCTGCGCCGACTGCGCGGTGAGCCCGCGCCGCAACGGAATCGCCGCCAGCGACGCGGTATGCAGCGCCGAATGCACCGCCCGCTCGGCCGGCGTGGTCACCACTCGCCGGGTCCGCGGCCAGATGACCAGCGCCCCGGCGATCAACGCCGCCGAGACGACCATGGCCACAACGGTCGTCGTCATCGTGGTCCCGGAATCCGATAGGGCGACAGCGCATTCATCCGCCGATTATCGCGTCCGCGGCGGAATCGCCGGCGTATTCGCCACGCTGACCTCGAACTCGCCTTATCCCTGGTAAGGATCGACCCGGAACTCGACCGTGCCCGGCTCGGGGATGTGCGCCGCACCGACGGTCATCGTGCCGGTGAATCGGCCGATGCCCGGATGGAACAGCGCGGAATAGCCGCTGTTGCCCCAATATCCGGGTCCGTGCGCGGTCACCGTGAATGCCCCGGTCTCGCCGGTCTCCACATTGCGCCAGTTCAGCGTGAGCGCCAGGTTGCAGCTACCGGCGCCGAACATGGTGGTCGCCACGCTGAACGCCGCGTGCTCCGGATAGGCGTTGCTGGTCACCGCGGAGCTGACCTGCGCGACGCAGAGCCCATCGGTGAGCGAATAGAAACTGTCGAACTGGTCGACGATCTGGGCTGCGGCGGGCGCGGACGTGGCCACCATGGCGGCCACCGCGACGGCGGGTACGGCGGGAATCGCGAACAGTGCTCTGAGCGAATTCATCAAACACCTCGGCAGGTTCGGTCACACTCGGGTCTGTCGTATGGCCTGACTATGCTCCTTCCGCGCGGCGATATCCCCGATTTGCTGCCCTCGATTCCGGGGGCATTGCCATTTACAGTCGACCCATGAGCGCCGGTTACTCCGGAACGCCGTTGGCGAAGAAGCTGGGCATCAAGCCCGGCCATCGGCTCGCGTTGCGGCACCGCCCGCCGGGCTGGCGGATTCCCGATCTCCCCGTCGAGGTCGAACTCGCCACCGAGACCCCCGATGTCCTGATCGTCTTCTATCGCACGCATGCCGAATTGGCCGCCGAGGCGCCCGCGCTGGCGGCCGGATTGCCGCGCGGCAGCATGCTGTGGATCGCCTGGCCGCGCAAGGCCGGCGGCCACGTCAGCGACATCGCGGAGAACGATCTGCGGGAGCTGCTGCTGCCGATCGGCGTCGTGGACGTGAAGGTCGCCGCCTTCGACAATGATTGGTCCGGTTTGAAATTCGTCTGGCGGAAGAAAACTCGACCGTGAGTGTCGCGGCCGACTGCCGCGGATGGCTCGAGCACGCCAGAGTAGGGTCAACCGGTCCGCGCCAGACGTCACTCGCGGAAATCAGACATCTCTAGGGCGACTCGCCAGACGCGCCGGTGATCTTCGACACCGACACGCCGGGCCCTCCTGGGACGTCTCGTTGCGCGCCGCGCGCCTCGGAAAAAATGTCATACCGACGTGCCTAGAATCGCTAGGCCAACCCCCGTCGAGACCTTGGGAGGAAGGACCGTCTTGGCCGCCTCGTCCGGATCGTTCGTTCACCTGCACAACCACACCGAGTACTCCATGCTCGACGGTGCGGCTAAGATTTCGCCCCTGTTCGCCGAGGCGAAACGCTTGGGGATGGACGCGGTGGGGATGACCGACCACGGCAACATGTACGGCGCCTCCGAGTTCTACAACTCGGCGAAGAAGGCAGGCATCAAGCCGATCATCGGCATCGAGGCCTACATCGCGCCCGCCTCCCGGTTCGACACCAAGCGCGTGCAGTGGGGCGATCCGAGCCAGAAAGGCGACGACGTCTCCGGCTCCGGCGCCTACACCCACATGACCATGGTCGCGGAGAACGCGACCGGGCTGCGCAACCTGTTCAAGCTGTCCTCGCTGGCGTCGCTGGAGGGTCAGCTCGGCAAGTGGGCGCGTATGGACGAAGAGATCATCGCGCAGTACGCCGAGGGCATCATCGCGACCACCGGCTGCCCGTCGGGCGAGGTGCAGACGCGGTTGCGCCTCGGCCACGACCGCGAGGCGCTGGAGGCCGCGGCCAAGTGGCAGGAGATCTTCGGGAAGGACAACTTCTTCCTGGAGATCATGGACCACGGGCTGTCCATCGAACGCCGGGTCCGCGAGGGTCTCATCGAGATCGGCCAGAAGCTCGGCATTCCGCCGATCGCGACCAACGACTGCCATTACGTCACCAAGGACCAGTCGACCAATCACGAAGCGCTGCTGTGCATTCAGACCGGCAAGACGCTCAGCGACCCCACCCGGTTCAAGTTCGACGGTGACGGTTACTACCTGAAGTCCGCCGAGGAGATGCGCGCGCTGTGGGACGCCGAGGTTCCCGGCGCCTGCGACAACACCGTGCTCATCGGCGAACGCGTGCAGTCCTACGACGACGTGTGGGCCTTCAAGGACCGGATGCCGGTGTTCCCGGTGCCCGAGGGCGATGACCAGAACTCCTTCCTGCGCAAGGAAGTCGACCGCGGTCTGGCCCGCCGGTTCCCGGACGGGGTGCCGGAGGAGTACTACACCCGCGCCTACTTCGAGCTCGACGTGATCAAGCAGAAGGGCTTCCCGGCCTACTTCCTCGTCGTCGGCGACCTCGTGTCGCACGCGAAAGAGGTCGGCATCCGGGTCGGTCCGGGCCGTGGTTCGGCGGCCGGTTCGCTGGTCGCCTACGCGCTCGGCATCACCAACATCGACCCGATCCCGCACGGCCTGCTGTTCGAGCGGTTCCTCAACCCGGAACGCCCGTCCGCACCCGATATCGATATCGACTTCGACGATCGCCGCCGCGGCGAGATGGTCCGCTACGCCACCGAGAAGTGGGGCACCGACCGGGTCGCCCAGGTGATCACCTTCGGTACCATCAAGACCAAGGCCGCGATCAAGGACTCCGCGCGAGTCCTGTTCGGCCAGCCCGGTTTCGCCATCGCCGACCAGATCTCCAAGGCGCTGCCGCCGCCGATCATGGCCAAGGACATCTCGGTCGCGGGCATCACCGACCCCGACCACGAGCGGTACAAAGAAGCCGCCGAGGTCCGCGAACTCATCGGCAGCAACCCCGATGTCGCGAAGATCTACGAGACCGCCCGCGGCCTCGAGGGCCTGATCCGCAACGCAGGCGTGCACGCCTGTGCGGTGATCATGTCCTCCGAGCCGCTCACCGACACCATCCCGGTGTGGAAGCGTGCCCAGGACGGCGCCATCATCACCGGCTGGGACTACCCGTCGTGTGAGGCCATCGGCCTGCTGAAGATGGACTTCCTCGGCCTGCGCAACCTCACCGTCATCGGTGACGCGATGGAGAACATCAAGGCCAACCGCGGCATCGATCTCGACCTGGACACGCTGCCGCTGGACGACAAGGCCACCTACGAATTGCTGTCCCGCGGTGACACGCTCGGCGTGTTCCAGCTCGACGGTGGTCCGATGCGCGACCTGCTGCGCCGCATGCAGCCGACCGGCTTCAACGACATCGTCGCGGTGCTCGCGCTGTACCGCCCCGGCCCGATGGGCATGAACGCGCACAACGACTACGCCGACCGCAAGAACAACCGGCAGCCGATCAGCCCGATCCATCCCGAGCTCGAGGAACCGCTCAAGGACATCCTCTCGGAGACCTACGGCCTGATCGTCTACCAAGAGCAGATCATGTTCATCGCGCAGAAGGTCGCCTCCTACTCGATGGGTAAGGCCGACGCGCTGCGTAAGGCCATGGGTAAGAAGAAGCTCGAGGTGCTGGAAGCCGAATACAAGGGCTTCCACGCGGGCATGACCGCCAACGGGTTCTCCGAGGCCGCGGTGAAGGCGCTGTGGGACACCATCCTTCCGTTCGCCGGTTACGCGTTCAACAAGTCGCACGCCGCCGGCTACGGTCTGGTCTCCTTCTGGACCGCCTACCTCAAGGCCAACTACCCGGGCGAATACATGGCCGGGCTGCTCACCTCCGTCGGTGACGACAAGGACAAGGCCGCGGTCTACCTTTCGGACTGCCGCCGCCTCGGCATCACTGTGCTGCCGCCGGACGTCAACGAGTCCGAGCTGAACTTCGCCTCGGTCGGCAAGGACATCCGGTTCGGGCTCGGCGCGGTGCGCAACGTCGGCGCGAACGTGGTGTCCTCGATCATCGCCGCGCGCAAGGAGAAGTCGAAGTTCACCGACTTCTCCGACTATCTGAACAAGATCGACGCGATCGCCTGCACCAAGAAGGTCACCGAATCCCTCATCAAGGCAGGCGGATTCGACTCGCTGGGGCACCCGCGCAAGGGGCTGCTGCTGATCCACTCCGACGCCATCGACGCGGTGATGTCGACCAAGAAGGCCGAGGCGATCGGGCAGTTCGACCTGTTCGGCGGGGTGGACGCGGACGAGTCGGTGTCGTCGGTGTTCAACGTGAAGGTGCCCGACGACGAGTGGGAGTCCAAGCACAAGCTGGCGCTCGAGCGCGAGATGCTCGGCCTGTACGTGTCCGGGCATCCGCTCAACGGCGTCGAGCATGTGCTTGCGGCGCAATCGGATACGCACATCCCGGCGATCCTCGAAGGCGACATCAAGGACGGCACCCAGGTGACCGTCGGCGGCATTCTCGCCTCGGTGAACCGGCGGATCAACAAGAACGGCCTGGCCTGGGCCTCGGCCCAGCTGGAAGACCTGGCCGGTGGCATCGAGGTGCTGTTCTTCCCGCAGGCGTACTCGGTGTACGGGATGGACGTGGTCGAGGACGCGGTGGTGCTGGTGAAGGCGCGCGTCTCGGTGCGCGACGACCGGATCTCGCTGATCGCCAACGATCTCGCGGTGCCGGATCTGTCGTCCATCGGTGTGGCCAAGCCGCTCGCGGTGGTGATGTCGACCCGGATGTGCACGCCCGACAAGATCGGCGAGTTCAAGCGCATCCTGTCCCGGCATCCCGGCACCGCCGACGTGCACATCCGGCACGTGGGCGCCCGGGAGAAGACGACGCTGCTGAAACTCGATGACAGCCTGCGGGTTACGCCGTCGTCGGCGCTGATGGGTGACCTGAAGGCGCTGCTCGGTCCCGGTTGCCTGGCGGTCTGAGCACCGCCAGGCTCGGTGTCGGCGGAAGCGACAGGATTCGAACCTGCATGGGCAATGCCCAGTCAGCGTTTAACTGACCCCTTTCCACAAGGCGCGCTTCCGATGTCAGTATGCGAGCCGGGGTGCCTGCGGGTGGTGCTTCGGGGAACATCCTGTGGGTGGACTGTTCGACGCGAAAATCTCCGGCGGGGCCGGCCCGCCGGAGATCTTCTGGTTGTGCTCAGTGCACGAGTTCGGGCTGTTTGCCGTGGTGCGGGGCGGTGATGGGGCGGCGGTTCAGGAGTTGCTCCGCAGTGACCGTGCCGATGGCGGCCAGGCCGATGGCGGCGCCGATCCAGGCGACCGACGAGTAGCCGAGGCCGGCGCCGATGGCCAGACCGCCCAGCCACGGGCCGAGGGTGATGCCGATGTTGAACGAGGAGACGTTGAAGGCCGGGGCGAGGGTGGGTCCGTCGGCGGCCAGGTTGAAGACTCGGCTGTTGAGGGTGGGGTTGGTGCCGAAACCGAAGGCGCCCAGCAGGAAGGTGAGGGCGACGACCGGGGCGGGGTGTTCGGCGGTGAGGGCCAGCAGGATCGACGTGATGATCACGCCGGTGAAGCCGATGTACAGCGTGCGGATCGGGTGGGCGTCGGCGGTGCGGCCGCCGACCACGATGCCGAGGAAGCTGCCGACGCCGTAGACCACCAGCACGATCGGGATCCAGCCGTCGCTCAGGCCGGTCGTCTTCGAGAGCAGTGCGCCGAGGTAGGCGAAGGTGACCATCAGCGCGGCGGTGGAGAGCGCGGTCGTGCTGTAGGACAGCCACAGGCGGGGATTGGCGATGCTGCGCAGTTCTTTTCGGAGATCCGGCTGGGTTTCCGCGCGGCCGGCCGGGATCTTGGCGAGCACGCCGACCATGGCCAGCACGGACATGATCGCGACCGCCCAGAACGCGGCGCGCCAGCCGAGATGCTGGCCGATCACGGTACCCGCGGGCAGGCCGATGACGGTGGCGATGGTGAGGCCGCCGGCCACGATGCTCATCGCCTTGCCGCGGGCGTTCGCGGGGACCAGGCCGATGGCGGTGGTGGCCGCGACCGACCAGAAGCCGGCGTAGACGAACGCGCCGACCGCCCTGGTCGCGAACAGCACCCAGTAATCCGAGGTCAGCGCGCCGACGACGTGCGCGCCGACGAATACCGCGAGGAAGGCGAGCAGTGCGCTGCGGCGGGGGAGGCGCAGGGTGGTGACGGCGAGGATCGGTGCGCCGATCAGCATGCCGATGGCGAAGGCCGAGATCAGCAGTCCGGCTTGGGGAATGGTGACGCCGAGGTCGGTGGAGAGCTCGGTGAGCAGGCCGGAGAGCATCATCTCCGAGGTGCCCTGGGCGAAGATGGATAGGCCCAGGATGTAGACGGCGAACGGCATCGGGTACCTCTCTGGTTTTAGATCATTCAGTTCAAAACTGGCACGTGGAAAGAGACTGTCGGCGTGGGGGATTGGGTCAGAGGGCGTTCAGTGCGGTCGCGGCGATGGCTTGCAGCGCGTCGCGGCCGACGCCGCCGCGGGCGGCTACGCGCATGCCGCCGATGGTGGCGTTGATGAAGTGCGCCAGCTCGCGGGCATTCTTGGTCTTGTCGATTTCGCCTGCGCGCCTGCCGCTTTCGAGCACCTCGGTCAGGGCGGCGAGGCGTAGTTCCTGGTCGTCGCGCAGCGCCGCGGCCACTTCCGGATCGCGGGGTGCGAGTTCGATGATCGAATTGACGACCAGGCAGCCGAGTGGGTCGTCGTCCGGGGCGTCGACGACCTGTTGCAGGAGGGTTCGCATCTTGTCCCTCGCGGACTGGTCGCCGTCGAGTAGTGCGAAGGTGGTGGTGTTCTTCGTGGTCATGTATCGGCGTAATGCCCGCTCGAACAGGTCGTGCTTGCTCGTGAAGGTGTTGTAGATGCTGCTGCGGCCCAATCCGGTTGCGTCGCACAGGTCCTGGGTCGAGGTCGCCTCGTAGCCCGCGGTCCAGAACGCGCGCATCGCGGCGTCGACTGCCCGCTCCTCGTCGAACTGTCTCGGTCGTGCCATGCGAAAGACGTTAACACAGTTTTGTACTGACCGTTTCAAAAGAAGGTGATGCGAACAGGTGCATCACTATCTGATGCTTGATAGCGCATCTGCATCGATGTAAAATCTGATGCATGACCAGACGAACCACCTTGACCCTCACTGAGCGGGAGGAACGCACCCTCGCGACGCTCAGTGACCGAAAGGGAGCCGAGTGGGTGCTGTTCGAATCCCTCGCCGCACACCTCGGTTACTCCCTGACCCCCGATGCGTCCGAAGCGACTGTCATCCGAGTTCTGATGTCGATCGGCGCGCAAGTGCTGATCGACCAAGCACTGGAGGACGGTTATGAACAGCTCGCCGAGATTTGGCCGGAGATCCACGATGAGGCCGAGGCTGAGGAGCGGCGCCGCAGGTATGCGGACGAAGTCGATCGAGTGATGCCCGGATGACACTCGTCGTGCCGAGCCGTGGTCAGATCTACAGTGCCGACTGCGGCTACGGACCTAAACCTTGGTTGATCGTCTCCAACAATCGCCGGAATCGGCAGCTGCCACGCATACTTGCCGTCCGCATTACGACGACGGACAAGTATGCGAGTTTGCCAACTATGGTGCCGCTATCGACCGATGATCCGCTCGTCGGTCACATCGTTACCGACGACCTACAGCAATTACATCGAGACGAGTTCACCACGTTCCTCGGCGCGGTGTGCCCGGCCACCATCATGGCGGTCAACACAGCGTTGAAGCTGGTGCTGGCCATTCCGTGACGCGGAGACCTGCTGTGTTGCGACGATTCCAGTCGCACGTCGGCTCTCGGGCATTCGATAAATCGACTTCGAACGGCCGGGGGTCGACGTCACTCAGCTGTCGGCGGGTCGTAGGTGTCGCGGCTCGGATCGCAACCGTCGCGGAACGAACTTGCACCGCTGGTTGTCATTCAATACCGCGTGTTAGCTAGGGGGAGACTGCGGTGCCGAGAGATTGGGCGGCGAGGAATCGGGGGGCGTCTTCAGCGTAGAAGACGTCGATGTCTTGGATTTCGAAGCCGGCGGTGGTCAGTAGGCCGCGGATGTTGCGGTTCAGGTTGCAGCCGCCGCAGAGGGTTTTCTGGATCGGGTTCAGGCGGTTCTGCCACACCTGGACCTTGTGGTCCGGGGCGAGGCCGTGCTCGACGAAGTGCAGGGTTCCGCCGGGAGCGAGCACTCGGCGGACCTCGGCGAGTGCAGTCGCAACATCGGGGATCGTGCACAGAGTCCAGGTCGACACCGCGGAGTCGAAAGTGTTGTCCGCGAACGGAAGTGACTGTCCATCCAGCCCGGCCCGCTCGACCGGCACCTTCGACGCCGCAACCCGCTCACTCGCCAACTTCCACCCGAGATCAGCAGGCTCGACCGCACTGACCGAATCCACCGCCGCCGGATAGAAAGGCACATTCAACCCAGACCCGAACCCGATCTCCACAACCCGCCCCCGCAACCCGGAACACACCCGCTCCCGCAACGGCTCATTGAACCGCATCCCACACGCCACATCGACAATCCGCGGCACAACTCGATCTCCATAGAAGCCCACCAGCCCACTCTCCCAGCACCACCCCCAACGCGCCACCAGGCGCAACCTCTCGCCGACCCTGATCGGCGGCAGACACCGATCTTGCGCAGCGCCGAGACAGGGTCTGTGCTGATCGGGCCGGTGAATTGGAAACAGTGGTGAATGCTGTCGACCGCGGCTCGATGCCAGTCGCTCATCGAAGCCGACTGGTTGACCGGAGGTCTGCTCCGCGGTGCGGGCTGTCGGCCATATTGTGCCCGGTCGCTCATCGGCACCGCACCGCGCAAACTGCCGGGAGATCTACAACCCGGTGCAGGCCTTCGGGGGTGCGTCGGGTGCCTTTTCGGCGACCGGTCGCATGGTTGGGCCGAGTGCTGGGCGTAAACGGGACCAGGGGACTTCTACGCAGGGGTAGCCGTAGACGTAGAGGCCGGTGTCTATGTAGATCTGGATGCCGGTGGGAGTGGGGATCCAGTTGGCGAAGTTCTTTTCTGTTGGTTGTAGCGCGGTCGTGATGGTGGGGCTGTCGGCTAATTGGGGATGGACCTGTTTTGTTGCTTCGGTTGTGGCGGCGGCCAGTTCGGTGATTCCGGACTGGCGGTCGGTGAAGAGGTCGCCGATCAGGATGGGGGCGGCGGTGTGGGCGTTGGTGGTGATGGTGGCGAGGATCTTGAACGGGTGGGCCTCGCCCTGGTAGCTGATCAGGCCGGAGATGACTTCGCTGATCGTGCTGTCGGTGGAGAAGAGCTTGCCGGTGGAGTGGACGGAGTGTGGGCGTGGGTCGTCGCTGTGGTTGACCGCGTCCAGTTGTTCCTGGATGTACGTCCGCACACCGCGATTGAAGACCTCGGCGACCCGCGGATCGCCGCCGGACAGCTCTAACGATGCTGCGACATCGGAGGTGCCGACACCGTTGGGCACCTCCACCTTTCGAACCGTGTAGGTCGAACCCGCGGACTGGACCGTGGTCGAGTCCGCAGGTTCCGCACTCGTGGCCGGTGCCGTCGAAGCGCCGCCAGTCGTTGCCGCCGAAGCACTCGGACGCTGCTGCACGGCGCTGCTCGGGCCGCCCCCATTCGAGCCGCCGGCACCACAGCCGCTGAGCGCCACGGCCAGCGACAGTCCCACCACCGCCCGCGTCACCGTCATCGTTTGCTTGGTCACCGATCGCACCGCATGACCTCCTCGTGGAATCGAGCCGCACACATCATCGCTGCACCCGTGGCCCCGTGGGAAGTAGGCGCGCGAGGGTCGCACACATCGAAGATCGCTTGTCGATGCACGCGACAACGAGCCCCCGCCCCCTGCTCATCCCAACCGTGCATCAACCCGCATCATCCGACGCCGAGCACGCCGAGCACGCCGAGCACGCCGAGCACGCCAAGGGACGTCGGGCACGTCGGGAACGCGGGGCACGTCGAGCGCGCCGGGGGACGCGGCATGCCGGGCACGCGGGGCATGCCGGGGACGGTCAGGGACACCGGGGCACGCGGGGGACGTCGAGCACGCGGGTTACGCCAGGCACACAGAGCGACGCCGGGCACGCAGGGCCGCCGAGCGACGTCGGGCACGCGGAGGGACGTCGGGCACGCGGGGCACGACGAGCGCGCCAGGGACGCGGGCATGCTGAGGACGTCGGGCACGCAGGGCCGCCGGGCACGCAGGCCGCCGAGCGCGCCGGGCATGCCGAGCGACGTCGGGCAAACAAGGGGACGTCAGGCAAAGCAGGGGGACACCGAGCGTGCCGGGGATGCCGGGGGACGTCAGGCACGCAGAGCGATGTCGGGCACGCAGAGCGATGTCGGGCACGCCGGGGGGACGCCGAGCACGCCGGGGATTGCCGGGGGACGCCGGGGACGCCGAGTATCCGGGGGACGCCGAGCACGCCGAGCATGCCTAGCGCGCCGGGCGCGTCGGGGGACGCCGAGCACGCCTAGAGCGCCCGGGGATTGCCGGAGGACGCCGGGCACGCCGAACGGCTGCGGGGATGCTGAGGATGCCGGGCTACGGGGATTGGGTTGCGGGGCGGGGAGGCCTGGGCCGTGGAATGCTGGCGGGGTGACCTTGTTCGAGGTGTGGGCGCCGCGGGTGGAGCGGGTGCGGGTGGATGTGGATGGTGTTGTGCATCCGATGGGGCGGTTGGGGGGTGGTTGGTGGCGGGCTGAGGTGGTTGCTGCTGATGGGGCGCGGTATGGGTTTTTGCTTGATGATGATCCGAAGGTTTTGCCGGATCCGCGGTCGGCTCGGCAGCCGGACGGGGTGCATGAGCGGTCGGCGGTGCACCGGCTTGATCGGTCGGTGTGGACGGATTCCGGGTGGACCGGGCGGGAGTTGGCCGGTGCGGTGTTCTATGAGATGCACGTCGGTACCTTCACTCCGGAGGGGACGTTCGACTCGGCGATCGAGCGGCTCGACTATCTGGTCGATCTCGGTGTCACCGTCGTTGAGTTGATGCCGGTGAACGCGTTCGACGGCTCGCATAACTGGGGTTACGACGGGGTGCTCTGGTATGCGGTGCACGAGCCGTATGGCGGGCCGGATGGGTTGCAGCGGTTCGTGGACGCCTGCCATGCGCGTGGGTTGGCGGTGGCGCTGGACGTTGTCTACAACCATCTCGGCCCCTCCGGGAATTACCTCCCGCGCTTCGCGCCCTACCTCACCGAGGGGCGCAACACGTGGGGGCAGAGCCTGAATCTGGATGGCCCCGACTCCGACGAGGTGCGCCGGCACATCATCGGCAACGCCTTGCGCTGGCTGCGCGACTTCCACATCGACGCACTCCGCATCGACGCCGTGCACGCCCTGGTCGACCGCACCGCGAACCACATACTCGCCGAACTCGCCACCGAGACAACGCGTCTCGCCGCGCACGTGCGCAGGCCGCTCACCCTTATCGCGGAGAGCGACCTGAACGACCCGAAACTGATCACCCCGCGCGCCGCGGGCGGTTACGGACTGACCGGCCAGTGGAACGACGACCTGCACCACGCGATCCACACCGCGGTCTCCGGTGAACGTCAGGGCTACTACGCCGATTTCGGCTCACTGCGCTGCCTGGCCCACACCCTGACGCACGGATTCTTCCACGCCGCAACGTTTTCCAGCTTCCGTGCGCGCACCCACGGCCGCCCGATCGACACCGCGGTGATCCCGGCCAGCTCCCTGCTCGCCTACACCTGCAACCATGACCAGATCGGCAACCGCGCCATCGGCGACCGCCCCAGCGCCAATCTCACCGACGGCCAACTGGCGATCAAAGCCGCACTGGTGCTGTGCTCGCCGTACACGCCGATGCTGTTCATGGGCGAGGAGTGGGGCGCGAACACCCCGTTCCTGTTCTTCACCTCGCACACCGACCCGGTGATCGCGGCCGCCACCGCGGACGGCCGCAAGGCCGAATTCGCCGAACACGGCTGGAGCACCGACGAAGTGCCGAACCCACAGGACCCGGAGACGTTCCTGCGCTCGAAGCTGAACTGGGCCGAACTCGAAGAATCCCGGCACATCCGGCTACATTCCTGCTACCGGAAACTGCTGGCCCTGCGCCGCGAGCGACCCGAACTCACCGACCCGTGGCTGACCCATATCTCGGTCGATTACGACGAGAACGCGCGCTGGATCGTCGTGCATCGCGGCGAGCTGAAACTGGTGTGCAACCTGTCCGAAGACCAGGTCACCGTGCCGGTCACCGGCTTCTCGCTGCTGTCCTGGGAGCCGCCGACCTCGGGCCCGTCGGCGACGACGCTACCCGCGCACTCGTTCGCGCTCCTCGCCGACCACTGAGCAAAACCCCGGTTGCGGGGAAGTCACGAAAGAAAACTGTCCGAGACAGATCCATTGCCCGGTGTGACCGCCGCCATTACCGTAGAAAGATGAGCAACGAGGCTTCCGGGGATCTAGCGCCGATCCCGACCGGGATGGGTGGCCAGGCCACCGCCGAATTCGCCCCACTGGTGCGCGCTTTCGCCAGAACCTTCGGACACCGCCGCGGCGCGGGCGGCGCCCTCTCGGTGCACCTGCACGGCGAGCCGCTGCTCGACATCTGGACCGGATCCGGCGGCAGCACGCCGTGGACCCAGGACACCGGGTCGATCATCTTCTCCGCGACGAAGGGCGTCACCGCCACCGTCATCCATCGCCTCGCCGACCGGGGGCTGATCGATTACACCGCTCCGGTCGCGGAGTACTGGCCGGAGTTCGCCGCCAACGGCAAGGCGAAAATCACCGTGCGCCAAGCGATGACGCACAGCGCGGGCCTGTCCGCGCTCGCGCCGCTGGCCACCGGCCTCGGCGACGTGCTCGACCACGAGCTGATGGAACAGCGCCTGGCCGCCGCGAAACCCGATCGCCTGCTGGGCGTTCCGGCCTATCACGCGCTCACCTTCGGCTGGCTGATGGCCGGCCTGGCCCGGTCGATCACCGGCCGCAGCATGGGCGAGCTGTTCCGTTCCGAGGTCGCCGACCCGCTCGGCATCGACGGCATCCACCTCGGCGCACCGCCGCCGGACGCCCCGACCACCTATGCGCCGCTGGCCGGCTCCCAGCTGAGCCTGATCGGAAAGCCGGTCAGCGCAATGATATTGGGCCGCAGCCACCGGATCCCCGGTGCGTTGGGCGCGGCTACCCGCTGCCTGTTCCTGCCCGGATTGGAATCCATCCTGGCCGGCGACCAGCCACCGATCCTGAATACCGAACTCGGCGCCGGCAACGGTGTCTGCACCGCAACGGCGCTCGCCACCATGTACGGCGCGCTCGCCAACGACGGTGTGGCAGACGGCCGTCAGTACCTGAGCCCGCGAACGATCAAGGCGATCCGGCGGATTCAGACCTACCGCCTCGACCACGCCCTGTTCTACACGCCCATGCTCTGGCGGCTCGGCTACCACTCGCTGCCGATGCCGGGCGCGCACGCCGGATTCGGCCACATCGGCCTCGGCGGTTCCTTCGGCTGGGCCGAACCGCGCCTCGGCCTTTCGGTCGGCTTCGTGCACAACCGGCTGTCCGTCGGCCAGATGTCCTACGACATGTCGGCGGCGTTCTGGATGCTGCCGATGCTGCTGAACTGCCTGCGCGCCACCCGGCGCATCCCCCTGGAGGAGACGCGCGAGGCGGCGGCATAGGTCAGGTCAGATAGCGGTAGGCCGGCGAGCCGGGTTCGAGTCGTTCGCACTGGATCGGCGATTCGGCCATCCGTTCCAGCAACGCGCCCAGCCCATCCGGGGCGCCGAGCTCGATACCGACCAGCGCCGAACCGGTTTCGCGGTTGTTGCGCTTGACGTACTCGAACATGGTGATGTCGTCGTCCGGCCCGAGCACCTCGTCCAGGAAGCGCCGCAGCGCGCCCGGCTCCTGCGGGAAGTCCACCAGGAAATAGTGTTTCAGGCCGCGGTGCACCAGCGAGCGCTCGATGATCTCGCCGTAGCGCGATACATCGTTGTTGCCGCCGGAGACCAGGCACACCACCGTCGAACCAGGCTGCACCGTGAGCTCGGACAGCGCCGTAACCGCCAGCGCCCCAGCGGGTTCGGCGATGATGCCCTCGTTCTGGTACAGGTCGAGCATGGTCGTGCAGATGGCGCCCTCGTCGACCTGCATCATCCGGAACGAGCTTGTCCCGGTGGGGGATTCGGTGGTGGTCAGTAACGGCAGCGAGGCGTGCGAGACCACCCGGCCGCCGAACCCGGCGATCGCCGCGAACGGCACCTGACCGATCCGGCGCACTGCGGCGCCGTCCACGAACGGGTCGATCTCCGGCAGCGTCACCGGTCCGCCGGCCACCAGCGCCGCGGTCATCGAGGCCGCACCCGCCGGTTCCACACCGAGAATCGAGGTGTGCGGCGACCGGTCGCGCAGGTAGGTGCCGACGCCGGCCAGGCAGCCACCGCCGCCCACCGGCACCACGACCAGGTCGGGGGAGGTGCCGAGCTGCTCCAGGATTTCCGGCGCGATGGTGCCCTGCCCGGCCGCGGTGCGCACGTCGTCGAACGGCGGCACCATGGTCGCGCCGGTGCGTTCGACGTCGTCGCTGGCCGCCGCGGCCGCGGCATCGTAGGTTTCGCCGACCGCGATCAGCTGCACGAATTCGCCGCCGTGCACCCGGATCCGGTCGCGTTTCTGCTTGGGCGTGGTGGTCGGGACGTAGATGCGGCACTTGATGCCCATCGCGTGGCAGGCGAACGCCACGCCCTGTGCGTGGTTGCCCGCGCTGGCCGCGACCACGCCGGCGGCGCGTTCGCTCGCGGTCAGCTGCATCACCAGGTTGTAGGCGCCACGCAACTTGTATGAGCGGACCGCGGACAGGTCCTCGCGCTTCAAGTAGACGTTCGCTCCGGTGAGCCGCGATAGCCGCTCGCTGCGTTGCAGCGGAGTCGGCTCGATAATCTCGGCAATTCGCTTGGCGGCAGCGTCGATCTCGTCCGCGCTCAGCGCGGGACGAGAACTGGACAGTGCGTCGATGACATCAAGCGGATTGGACACCCGAAATATGCTGCCACCCGCCGCTTCGGGCTGCTGCGGCGGGTGGCGGTGCTGCACAGAATCAGCCGGCATCGCGTCGGATGATCCGACGCCGGGGCTCAGTCCTGCGGAGTCAGGACGAAGACAGGGATGACGCGGTCTGTCTTCTTCGTGTACTCGTTGTAGTCCGGCCAGACCTCGGCGGCCCGGTCCCACCACACCTGCCGCTCGTCACCGGTGACCTCGCGGGCGGTGTAGTCCTTGTTCTCCGTGCCGTCGCGCAGTTCGACGTGCGGTTCGGCCTTGATGTTGTAGTACCAGACGGGATGCTTCGGTGCGCCGCCCAGCGAGGCGACCACCGCGTATTCGCCGTTGTGCTCGACCCGCATCAACGGGGTCTTACGCAGTTTGCCTGACTTCGCACCCTTGGTGGTCAGCAGGATGACCGGCTTTCCCTGCATCGTGGTGCCCTCGGCGCCGCCGGAGTTCTCGTACTTCTCGGCTTGCTCGCGGGCCCAGTCGGATGTACTCGGTTCGTATTCTCCTGTCAGTGGCATGAACGAGGAAACGTCTCGGGGATCCACTGTGTTCCCGGCGACACCAAAGTTCGGTAGACCGAACTTCACTGTCCGCATATCCTTACTAGATGGCAGTTGTTCACCCGTCGGCCCGCTCCGCGACCATTGAGATCGCCGGGAGCGCGTGGCCGCTGTACAAGCTCGAGGCGCTGGCCGCCGCGCTGGTGATCTGCCTGATTCTCGCGCTGATCACCGGATCGCCGCAGGTGGCGGTGCTGATCGCCGCAGCAGTCGGGGCGGCCCGCTGGCTGGTCGGCGTGGCCGTCGCACGTCGTTCGGCCGACCGCAGCGCCTAGTCCGCGTCGAGCGGGAGATCCGCGAGTTCACCTCGCGACAGCACGCCCAGCTTTGGATACGCCTTGTACAGGTGATGGCCGACGGTGCGTGGACTGAGGAACAACTGCGCGGCGATGTCCCGATTGGACATGCCCTGCGCGGCCAATCGGACGATCTGTAGTTCCTGCGGCGTCAATGCCGCCAGCACGCCCTGCGCGGGGCGGGCGGCGGTGCCGACGCCGAGCGCCGCGAGTTCGGTGCGGGTTCGTTGGGCCCACGGGTTGGCGTCGAGTCGTTCGAAGGCTTCCAGCGCGGGTTGCAGCTGAGTTCGCGCGTCGGCCTTGCGGCGCGTGCGACGCAACCATTCGCCGTACAGCAGTTGGGTTCTCGCCTGTTCGAACGGCCGGCCGCCGAGGCGCAGCGCCGCGCGGTAGTGCTGGTCGGCGTTCGCGTCATCGATCAGGGCCCGGCCCCGGAATGCCAGAGCCGAGACCCACTCCTGCTGCGCGACCTCGGCCCATTCGGTCAGCCGGTCCAGTGCGTCGCCCGCGCGGGCCGGATCACCGAGCCGGACCGCCGCCTCGATCAGTTCGGGTAGCGCACGCCGCCCGGCCACGTGATGACGTGCGGGTTCGACGGTCAGCAGGGCCAATCGGGCGAACGCGCTGTCGACCTTGCCGAGCCCCAGCTCCAGTGAACCGAGTGCGAGATGTGTCCACGGCGCGCCCGCCGCGGCACCACCGCCGAACTCCTCGGCGAGCGCACGATCGACCAGTTCCCGGCAGTCTTCCGCCCGGCCCTCCAGCGCCGCCAGATACGCGAGGTAGGCGGACAGCTGACTGATCCACTGCCCGTGCCCGAGATCGGTCGCGATCCGCAACCCCTCGGTCGCGGCGATCCGGCCCTCACCCGGCCGGCCGAGAAACGCCTCGGCCTCGGCCCGGAAGAACAGCAGCGTCGGCAGCAGCGCGATCCGGCCCTGCTCGCGGCATTCGGCGACGAGTTCGCCGGCCAGCTCGGCGACCTGGTCGTCCTGCCCGACGACCAGACCCATGCCACACAGCTGCACCAGGTCCCGCGGACTGTCCGCACCCGCGTTCCGCGCCGCGGTCGCCGCCGCGCGCAGGTCGACGGTGAACCGCCCGTTGGCCGCCGCGACCATGTAGCGCGCGATCGGTGCGAGCGGTTCGCTGTCCGGCAGCGCGAGCGTCGTCAGCGAATCGACCACCTCGGCCAGCTCCGGCGCACCGAGGTACCAGGCCGTGTGCAGCGCTTGAGCGAGGATGCGCGCGGCACGCGGCGGCTCGGACGCCCGCACCGCCGCGGCCGCGCCGAGTAGCAACCGGTGCGCCGAAAGTGGCTTGCCCGCACCGAATTCCGCGACGCCGCGGACGAGGTCGAGGCGTGCCAGCACCAGTTGATCGGTCGTCTGGGCGGCGGCGCGTTCGGCGAGCTGCCTGGCTAGATCGGGCAGCCCCGTTTCACCCGCGGTCTCGGCGGCGAGCACCAGCCTGCGCACCCGATCCGTCGCCGCGGTGCTCAGTCCGGCCGCGCGTTCGTAGGCGGCGACGGCACCGTGATAGCCGCTGCGTTCCCGAGCGCGGTCGGCGGTTTCCTCGAGCGCGGCGGCGGTGGATTCATCCGGACCCGTTGCCGCCGAAGCAAGGTGCCAGGCCCGCAGGTCGGCATCTTCGTCCGAGGTCAGCGCCTCGGCGAGGGCGCGGTGGACAGCGAGGCGCTGAGTCAGCGGCGCACCCTGATAGATCGCCGAACGCAACAGCGGATGACGGAAGCTCAACGTCCGGCCGTCGCTGTGCACGAGTCCGGCGTCTTCGGCCGGCGCCAGATCGGACAGCTCAGCGTCGAGCGCGGCGCCCGCCCGCAGCACCGTGGCGAGGTCGGCATTGCTCGCCGCCGCCGCGATCAGCAACAGCAGTCTGGTCGGCGCGGGCAGCCTGCTCGCCTGACCGTGGAACGCGACCTGGAGCCGCTGCGTCAATGGCAGCGGATTCGCTCCTGCGCCAGGTGATTCCGCCGCGAGCACGGCGGGCAGCTCGCGTAAGGCCAGCGGATTGCCGCCCGCCTCGCTGAGCAGCCGATACCGCAGCACCGGGGACAAATCAGGGTCGCGACTGTCCACCAGGGCGGCGGCCGCCTCCGGCGGCAGCCCGGTCACGATCAGCTCAGGCAGACCCGGGGCGGGGAAAACGTCCACCCCCGGACGGGTCGCGAAGATCATCACCACGCCCTCCGCGTCCAGCCGTCGGGCGGCGAACAGCAGCGCTTCCGCGGTCGCGCGATCGAGCCAGTGCGCGTCATCGATCAGGCAGAGCAGCGGCCCGTCGGTCGCCTCCTCGGCCAGCAACGACAACACCGCGAGGCCGATCAGCAGCCGATCGCCCGGATCCGGTTGCGCCAGACCGAAAGCGCCGCGCAACGCGTCGCGCTGCCGGTCGGGCAGGGTGTCCAGCAATGCGATACCCGGCCGCACCAGCAGATGCAGTCCGGCGAAGGGCAATTCGGCTTCGGATTCGATGCCCGCGCTGCGCACCGCCGGAATGCCCTGGGCGGCCGCATAATCCAGCAGCGCCGTCTTGCCGATCCCGGGCTCGCCGCGCAGCACCAGCGCGCTGCTGCGCCCGTCGCGTGCCGCAGCGAGAAGCCGATCGATGTGTTCTTGTTCGGCTTGTCTTCCCTGGAGCATGTCCACACCGTATCGGGCAGCTGGACGACCGATCATCGGTCGGTAAGCGCGCGGCAGTTATGCCGTGTCGCACCCGGCTGATATAGCCATCGGCTACTAAGGTCTGGGGCTATGGGGTCGAATGTGAAAAGGACTGTCCAGGCCTTGGCGGGCGTCGCCGTGACCTGCGCGTCCGTTGCTGCCCTCGCGCCGACCGCGACTGCCGAGGTGATCAGCATGCCCCCGCACGAGAAGTCGTTCGTCCCGCCGGGCGACGGTGCGAAGAAGTTCACCATCGGCAGCCGGGAGGAGTACATCTACCGGATTCCGCCGTTGAACTTCATGGGGACCACCCGGGAGGCGCTGGTCAGTTCGATCGGCTACGGCCAGGTCGAGGGAGCCTCGGCGGGCAAGCTCCGGATCGGCTATCACGTCGGCTGCGCGGTGACCATCGGCGCGGGCACCCTCGGTGCGACGCCCGACCTCGTCATCGGCCAGTCGCCGAGCGTCAATCCGAACCCGGTCGCCACCCTGAATCTCGCCCCCGGCGAGGTCGGCGAGGTAGCAATTGCCGAGAAAGACATGATTCCCGGCAAGTTGATCCAGCTCAGCTTCCGCGATTTCCATATCAAGGTGAATTCGTGCACCGGCCCGGTTACTCTCCGGCAATACGCGTACGTCGATTACAAATCCCCCGAGGTCGACGATTCCGGCGCGGTCTTCGGCGATCCCACCTGGCTCTGAGCGGCTGAATCGTCCCGCCCGACCTGGCCGAACCGGCCTACCTGATTGAAACAGGTGTTGTTCATTAACACCTTTTACCGTGTGCTCGATGATTCGAGTAGTCGAGTACGCGGGTTTCATCAGGAACCCGGCGGGAGGATCTGGTCCATGAAACGCCTGGTCGTATGTTGTGACGGAACGTGGAAAGCGGAGTCCAGCAGCACGGTATCCAACATCATCAAGATCGCGCAGACGATCCGGTACGACGCGGCCGGTCCGCTGGGCGAGACGATCCCGCAGTGGGTCACCTACGTATCGGGGCCCGGTGCCCGTGGGTTCCTGTCCGATCGGCTGATGGGTGGCGCCTTCGGGCTCGGCCTGGAGGCGAATCTGTCCTCCGCGTACTGGCACCTGGCGCTGAATTGGCAGCCGGGCGACGAGATCTACATCTTCGGGTTCAGCCGCGGCGCGTTCACCGCGCGCAGCCTCTCCGGCCTGATCGACCGCATCGGGATCCTGACGCCCGAGGCCATGATCAACGGCAAGTACCCGGAGGCGCTGAACATCCACCAGCAGGTGGCGCCGAAAGACGGGACGACGCCGCAGGAGTGGATCGACTTCCGCAAGGCCAACTGCCACAAGAACGCGCCGATCATCAACTTCCTCGGGGTCTTCGACACCGTCGGCGCGCTCGGCGTGCCCGGACTGACCTCGCTGCGCTACAAGTTCCACGACGTCAAGCTCGCCCCGAGTGTGCACTGCGCGCGGCAGGCGCTGGCCATCGACGAGCGGCGGCGCAACTTCGAGCCGTGCCTCTGGGAGGTGCCGGTCGAGCCGAACGTGAAGTACCGCAGGGGATTCCAGCGGGTCAAGCAGGTGTGGTTCGAGGGCGTGCACAGCGACATCGGCGGCGGCTACGCCGAATGCGGGCTCTCCGACATCACGCTGCGCTGGATGGTGCGCGAGGCCGAGTCGGTCGGGCTCGCCTTCGACCGCGAACGGCTCGAGGAGCTGTCCAAGACCTGCCGGGCCGCGGACGCGGAACGGCACATGCGGCCGCATCCGTCGCTCGGCCTCGGCTACCGGGTCCTGAATGTGGTTCGCACGCTGCGGCATCCGCGCAGCCCGCGGTTCTACCTGGACTCCTGGCGGCGCTTGGCCAACGGTCACGAGCAGGGCATCCGGCTGGCCTCGGTGGTCAACGAGAACGATGACTACCGCCCGCCGAACCTGCGCCGCTGGCGCGCCCGGTTCGGCGGGATGTTCCCGGAGGAGCTGCTGGAGAAGGTCAGCCCGGTCTCAGCGCACCAGCAGTGCGACGGGCAGCCGGCCGAAGAGCTTCTCCAGGCGAGCCCGGCCCTGGAAGGTGTGGCCGGTTAGCCGGTCCGTCCAGGTGCCCTGGGGCAGGTCGAGAGTCGTATCGCCCCAGCCGGTTTCGGCGAGGTCGACGCTGTGCCTGGTGGTCGCGACGATCACCTCGGGGGCCGCGCCGACGCGGCCCCTGGCATAGGACACCAACCTGCTGGCCTGCTCGCCGATGGCGAACAGCGGCAGGTAGGTGCCGCCGACGAAGCAGTCGGGGCGCTCCCGGCGCAACCACAGCGCGTACGCGACGATCCACATCTTCGCCGCCCCGGTGGTGTCCAGCGCCGGTGTGCCGGTGAGGGATTGCAGCATGCCGGTGCGGACCGCGAAGTCCACCGGGCGCCGGTTGTCCGGGTCGACGAGGGAGTCCTCCCACAGCTCGCACCCTTGATAGATGTCCGGGATGCCGGGGCCGCAGAGCTGGAGCAGCTTCTGCGACAACGCATCCGACCACGCGTGCGGTGCGAGCTCGTGCACCAGGTCGCCGAGTTCGGAGCCGACCGGGCCGTCGATCACCGCGTCGATCCAGGTGTGCACCGCGGTCTCGAACTCGGAATCCGGTTCCTCCCAGGAGGATTTGGTGCCGGCCTCGCGAATCGACTTCTCCGCGAACTTGTGCAGCCGCTCGCGCAGGCCGGGGACCGACGCTGCCGGGCGGCCGTCGGCCGGCCAGACGCCGAACATGTTCTGCAACAGGAACAATGTGGTCGCGCCGTCCGGTCCGGGGGTCGACTCCTCCCAGGACTCGACGTTCTGCGCCCACGTGTCGGCGGCTTGGGAGAGCACGCCGATGCGGGCGCGCACGTCCTCGCCGCGCTTGGTGTCGTGGGTGGACAGCGTGGTCATGGTGGCGGGCCAGCGCTGCGCGCGTTCGCTGTTGGACAGGTGGAATTCGTTGAGCGAGTGCGCGAACCGGGCCGGATTACCGCCTACCTCTTGCAGCGAGACCAGCCGGGCGGCCTGGTAGAACATGGTGTCCTCCACCGCCTTCGCGGTGACCGCGCCGCAGACCTGGCTGAACCGCACCGCCGCCTCGCCGTCCGCGGCGAGCGCGGCGACCAGCACCGCCAGCGGCGCGGTGAGTTCGCTGTTGCGCTTCTCCACCTCGGCGATGACGGCGGCGATCATGCCGGCCAGCGGCGCGTAGTCGGCCCGGTAGACCGGCATGAACGCGAGCACCTCGATGGTGGCGTTGGTCATCGCCATGGTGTCGAAACTCTCGGCGCCCGCGTCCCGCTTGATCGCCCCGACGAGGCGCCGAACCTCCGGCGCCAGAATGCTTTCCGCGACGGCGCGCTTGATCCGGTGCTCGGTCTCGCCGATCCAGGAGCGGTCGCTGCCGTGCCCGGCGACCTGCTTGGACAGCTCGGTCAGCGCCTGCTCGCCGTCCGGGTCGATGAGCACGCCGCCGAGGTCGGCCAGCGCGTCGTAGCCGGTGGTGCCGTCGACCGGCAGGGTCGAGTCCAGGGGTTCCCGGTTGGCCAGGATCTTCTCTACCAGCAGCAGCCGGTTCGGGCCGATCAATCTGCGCACCCGCGCGAGATAGGCGGTGGGATAGGACAATCCGTCCGGATGGTCGATGCGGACGCCGTCGATCAGGTCGTGCTCGCACCAGGCGGCGAGCTCGCGATGGGTGGCTTCGAAGACCTCTTTGTCCTCCTGGCGGACGGCGGCCAGGCTGCTCACCGCGAAGAACCGGCGGTAGGTGCACACGCCTGCCTTCCAGCTCACCAGGCGGTAGTGCTGTTTGTCGTGGATGCGCAGCGCGTTGTCGCCGTCGGTGCCCTGGGCGATGGGGAAGCGCAGATCGTGCAGGGCCAGCATCGGTTCGGAGCCGGACCGATCGACTGTCAGTGCGGCCGGGTCGTTCTCGCTCTGCAACACCGGCAGGGCCAGCCGGCCGCCCGCGCCGTTGGCCGAGCTCCAGTCGATGTCGAAGTAGTGCGCGTAGGCGGATTCCCGGCCGTTGCGCAGCACATCCCACCACCACGCGTTCTGCCGCGGATCGGCCACGCCGACATGGTTGGGCACCAGGTCGACGATCAAACCCATACCGCGGCTGCGCACTTCGTCGGACAGCGCCTTGAGCCCGGCGGGCCCGCCGAGCGCCGCCGACACCGTGGTGGGGTCGGTGACGTCGTAGCCGTGCGTCGAACCGTGCGCCGCGGTGAGGATCGGCGACAGGTACAGGTGCGAAATGCCCAGCTGCTGTAGGTATTCCGCGATGGTCCTGGCGTCGCTGAAGGTCAGTGCGTCCGGCCGCAGCTGGAGCCGGTAGGTGCTGCGGACCGTGGTCGGCCTGGCCGGGGTGCGGCGCATCGAGAGGGGATCGGTCACGTGCGTCTCGGTGGATTCCGGTGTGGTCATGGGTGTTCCGGTCATCCGGCGTGACGGAGGACCAGCAGGCAACGGGATTCGACCGGCAGGGTGGCCGCCGCGGGGTAGCTCGCGTCGGTCAGCCCGGTCGGCGTCGAGCAGTCGAGCGCGACCGCCCACTGGGTTCCGTAGTCGGAGTTGGGCAGGGTGAAGTCCATGGCCTCGTCGTGCGCGTTGAAGCACAGCAGGAACGAGTCGTCGGTGATCCGCTGGCCGCGCGGGTCCGGTTCGTGAATGCCCTTGCCGTTCAGGAAGACCGTGAGCGACTTGCCGAAGCCGCTGTCCCAGTCCGCGGTGGTCATCTCCGCGCCCTCCGGGGTGAGCCAGGCGATGTCGCGCGCGCGGTCCTTCGAGCGCACCGGCCTGCCGTCGAGGAAGCGGCGGCGCCGGAAGACCGGGTGCTCGGTGCGCAACGCGATCACGTTGCGGGTGAATTCGAGCAGGTCCGAATTCTTCTGCATCAGTGACCAATCCATCCAGGCCAGCGGGGAATCTTGGCAGTAGACGTTGTTGTTGCCGTGCTGGGTGCGGCCCATCTCGTCGCCGTGCGCGAGCATCGGCACGCCCTGGCTGAGCACCAGCGTGGCCAACAGGTTGCGGCTCTGCCTGTCCCGCAGCGCCAGGATGTGCGGATCGTCGGTGTCGCCCTCGACCCCGCAGTTCCAGGACCGGTTCCAGCTCTCGCCGTCGCGGTTGTCCTCGCCGTTGGCCTCGTTGTGTTTCTCGTTGTAGGACACCAGGTCCCGCAGGGTGAACCCGTCGTGCGCGGTGATGAAGTTGATGCTCGCGCTGGGCCTGCGGCCGGTGGCCTCGTACAGATCCGAGGAGCCGGTGAGCCGGGAAGCGAACTCGCCCAAGGTGGCCGGCTCGCCGCGCCAGTAGTCGCGCACGGTGTCGCGGTACTTGCCGTTCCACTCGGTCCACAGGCCGGGGAAGTTGCCGACCTGGTATCCGCCCTCGCCGACGTCCCAGGGTTCCGCGATCAGCTTGACCTGGCTGACCACCGGATCCTGTTGCACCAGATCGAAAAACGTGGACAGCCGGTCGACGTCGTGCAGCTCGCGGGCCAGCGTGGCGGCCAGGTCGAAGCGGAAGCCGTCGACGTGCATGTCCAGCACCCAGTAGCGCAGCGAGTCCATGATCAGCTGCAAGGTGTGCGGGTGCCGCACGTTCAGGCTGTTGCCGGTGCCGGTGTAATCCATGTAGTGCGAAGGGTCTTCGTCGAGCACGCGGTAGTAGGCGGCGTTGTCGATGCCGCGGAAGCCGATGGTCGGCCCGCGATGGTTGCCCTCGGCGGTGTGGTTGTAGACCACGTCGAGGATCACCTCGATGTCCTCGGCGTGCAGTGCGCGCACCATCGCCTTGAATTCGGTCACCGCGGAGTCGGCGCGTTTGATCGCGGCGTACTCGTTGTGCGGGGCGAGGTAGCCGAAGCTGTTGTAGCCCCAGTAGTTTCGCAGGCCCTGATCGAGCAGCACGCTGTCGTGCAGGAACTGGTGCACCGGCATCAGCTCGATCGCGGTGACGCCCAAGCCTTTCAGGTGCTCGATGATCGCCGGGTGCGCGATGCCGGAATAGGTGCCGCGCAACTCTTCCGGGACGTCGGGGTGGGTCGCGGTCATGCCTTTGACGTGCGCCTCGTAGATCACCGTCTCGTGGTACGGGCGGTTCGGCGCGCGGTCGGTGCCCCAGTCGAAGTACGGGTTGATCACCACGCCTGCCATGGTGTGGCCGAGCGAGTCCAGGCCGTGCGTGTACAGCGACGGGTCGTTGTCGAATTCGCCGTCGAACGCCTTGCCGTACGGATCGAGCAGCAGTTTGCTCGGGTCGCAACGTAATCCGTGGTCCGGATCGTAGGGACCGTGCACCCGGAACCCGTAGCGCTGACCGGGGCCGACCGCGGGCAGGTAGGCATGCCACACGTACCCGTCGACCTCGTCGAGCGGCACCCGGGATTCGGTGCCGTCCCGGTCGATGAGGCACAACTCGACGGCGTCGGCAACCTCGGAGAACACCGAGAAGTTGGTGCCCGCCCCGTCGTAAGTCGCGCCGAGCGGGTAAGCGGTGCCGGGCCACACACCGAGTGGTGTCGCGTCACCGGACGCTGCGTCGGGCTGAGCCATAGGAACGACATTAGCGGCAGCGGGCTATTACTCGGAGCGGGTGGTTGCCGACCGGGCGGGTCAACGGGGGCTGGTCAGGTGTCCAGCCAGCGCGTCGGATCGCCCGGCGCGACGGCCGGGCGGGCCGGTCCGCCCAGCACGGCGCGTTGCAGCCGGACGGGGTGACCGGCCAGGTAGCCGTCCTGGTAATCGCACAGCAATGGCGGAGTGGGCCCTCGGTTGCGGGTGGTTTTGCCCGCCAGCTTGTCTTTCGACGTTGCTTATTCGGGCTGCCCGAGTGAGCGTCGCCAAGTCTGGCCGATCAGATCGGCGCCCCAGCTGTGGTGCGGGCTTTCCTCGGCCAGTTCGAAACCGGCGCGCTTGTAGATGTGCCGAGCCGAGGTGAGGACGTCGTTGGTCCACAGCACCATCTCCCGGTAGCCCGCGGCGGTGGCGAAGCGCAGGCACTCCTCGACCAGTGCGGCGCCGATGCCGAGGCCGCGCGCGGTGGGTTCGACCAGCAGCAGGCGCAGGCGGGCGGTGGTGTCGTTCTCGGCGACGCAGAAGATGCTGCCCACCGGTTCGCCGCCGGATTCGGCGATCCAGGCGTGCTCGCGCTCGTCGTCGTGGGACGCGAGGTAGTCGGCGACGATGCGCACGATCAGTTCCTCATACGTTCCGTCCCAACCGTATTCGTCGGTGTAGAGCCGGGCGTGCCGTTCGATGACCCAGCCGTAGTCGCCGGCCTTGGGCTCCCGGATGCGAAAAGGCGGCGCGGCCACCGCGTTGGCCGGGTGGTCCAGGATCTGCTGGATGGTCTGCATGGCGGTGACCAGGCGGGCGCGCGCGGCCGGCGGCTTGGCGTTGAGCAGGTAGCCGATCTCGGCGCTGGAGCGTTGGTCCAGGACCGCGGCGATTTCCTTGCCGCGGACGGTGAGTCGCACCTCTTGGCGGCGGCCGTCGCTGCTCGACCGGTTGCGCTGGACCAGGCCCGCGTCCTCGAAGCTGCCCAGGATGCGGCTCAGGTATCCGGCGTCGAGATCCAGTGTCTGGCGCAGGGTTACCACCTCGGCGGTCCCGGAGTTGGCCAGTTCGAACAGGATTCGGGCCTCGGTGAGCGAATACTCGCTGTCCAGCAGGCCTTCGCGGAGCACGCCGATGACCCGGGTGTAGCGGCGGTTGAACTCACGGACTGCGGCGATATCCGTGGCGGCGACGGTGGTCACGACGGCTCCATTCGTGCGGTGATCGTTGACTCAGTCAAAGAATAGCTCCGGATGGCCGCCGGGTGGCGAAATTCGGCGGGGTTATCTTTCGTGCGCAGATCCGGTGGTAACTTGAACGGCGTTCAAGCCTGCCGTTGTTCGACCGCGAGGATTCCTGTGGCACTGACCCTTGACGAGATCGCCGCCATCGATGCGAAGCATGTCTGGCATCCCTATGGCGGATTTCCCGCGACGACGGAGCCGCTGGTCGTCGCCGAAGCCTCGGGCACGCGGCTCACGCTGGCCGACGGGCGCGAGGTCATCGATGGCATGAGTTCGTGGTGGGCGGCGATTCACGGCTACCGGCACCCGGTCCTGGACGCGGCGTTGGTGGCGCAGTCGCAGCGGATGAGCCACGTGATGTTCGGCGGGCTCACCCATGAACCTGCGGCGCGGTTGGCCGGACTGCTGGTCGAGCTGACTCCGGCTGGTCTGGACAAGGTGTTCCTGTGCGACTCCGGCTCGGTGTCGGTCGAGGTCGCGGTGAAGATGTGCCTGCAATATTGGCGCGCGCTCGGACGGCCAGGGAAGCGGCGGCTGCTCACCTGGCGCGGTGGGTATCACGGCGACACGTTCACGCCGATGAGCGTGTGTGATCCGACGGGCGGCATGCATTCGCTGTGGACCGATGTGCTGGTCGATCAGGTGTTCGCGCCGATGCCGCCGCGCGAGTATCGCGCCGAGTATGTGGCCGAGCTGGAGCGCATGATCAGTGCCCACGCCGACGAACTCGCCGCGGTCATCGTGGAACCGATCGTGCAGGGTGCGGGCGGAATGCGCTGGCACCACCCGCGGTATCTGACCGATCTGCGCAGGCTGTGTGACGAGCACGGGGTGCTGCTCGTCTTCGATGAGATCGCGACCGGTTTCGGCCGCACCGGAACGTTTTTCGCGGCCGATCAGGTCGGGGTCGGTCCGGACGTGATGTGCGTCGGCAAGGCATTGACCGGTGGTTACCTCACCCTGGCCGCCACACTGTGCACCACGCTGATCGCCGAGACGATCAGCGCGGGACACGGCGGTTTGATGCACGGGCCGACCTTCATGGGCAACCCGCTGGCCTGCGCGGTCGCCGTGGCCTCGCTCGAACTGCTGACGGCGGGGGATTGGCGGAGCGAGGTGGCGCGGATCGAATCCGGGCTCGAGGCGGGGCTCGCGCCGTTGCGCGGGCTGCCCGGTGTCGTCGAGGCGCGGGTGCTCGGTGCGATCGGGGTGATCGAACTCGATCGTCCGGTGGATATGCGCACCGCGACCGACGCCGCCGTCGACGCCGGGGTGTGGTTGCGGCCGTTCCGGAATCTCGTCTACACCATGCCGCCGTTCATCAGCACTGATGCGGACGTTGCGGCGATCACCGCCGGAATGCGGGCCGCGGTCGCCGCGCAATCTCGAATTGCGGTGTAGCTCAGGCGATCCAGGGCGGCACGACCAGGGTGTCGCCGCCCGGCACGCCCGCCTTGGCACCGGCCGGTGCGGTGACGATCGCGGTGAAGCCCTCGTCGCCGGTGCTCACCTGGCGCAGCACGTTTGCCGGGAGGATGACCGTATCGCCCTCGGCGGCAGTGAGTTTCGTGCCGTCCAGGTCGATGGTCGCGCGGCCGGCGACGAGGGTCCAGATCTGTTCGGTATCGATGAAGTGGACCGGGCCCGCTTTGTCGGCCGGCACCTCGACCCGCCACAGGGCGAGCGAGCTACCGCCCTGTGTGGGGGAGGCGAGGGTGGTCATGACGCCGCCGGGGGTTTCGGTGCGACGGGTTTCGGTGTGTTGGATGACGGTCATGCTCGGTCGCTCCGTAAGATAGACAATGAAGTTGTCCATATAGTCAACGAGGTTGTCCAATATGTCAAGTGATTCCGGTGGGTACGAGCTGCCGCTGCGGATGCTGCTCGGGTTTCGCGCGGTCATTGATGAGGTGCATGCCGAGTTGGTCGAGCACGGGCATGCCGAGCTGCGGCCGATGCACGGGTTCGTGTTCCAGGCTGTCGGGCGGGTCGGTGGGCCTTATGGGTGCACTGCCGCCGACCTCGGGCGTGCCCTCGGGATCTCGAAGCAGGCCGCGGGCAAGCACATCGAGGCGCTCGAGCGGCTGGGATATCTGCGGCAGGGGCACGATCCGAACGATGCGCGGCGCAAGGTTTACACGTTGACCGAACGGGCGCTCGACATGCTGAATCGGTCCGCTGAGATCTTCGACCGGATTCATGCACGCTGGGCGCGTCAGCTGGGTGCGGATCGGCTGGCGCAACTCGAGCAGGATCTGCGCACGGTGACGCCGGGTGAGGTGTTCCGTTTCGATACGCCGAACTGGTTCGGCGGGTGAGGCCGGTGCCGGGCATATGCACCTTGAACGGTGTTCAAGTATGCTCCGGAGCTGTGACTACCGATCCATTGAGCTGGTTGGACGAGCGCGCGTCCGCGCGGGTGGCCGCCGGGCTGCGCCGTGAACTCCGTCCCCGGGCGGCGCGGTCGCCGTCGATCGACCTCGCCTCCAACGACTACCTCGGGCTGGTCCGGCACCCCGAGGTGATCGACGGCGCGATCGAGGCGGTGCGACGGTGGGGCGCCGGGTCTACCGGGTCCCGGCTCGTCACCGGAACCACCACCGAGCATGCGCGGTTGGAGGCCGAACTCGCCGAATTCGTCGGTGCCGAAGCGGGACTCGTGTTCGCGTCCGGGTATGCCGCCAACCTCGGCGTGGTCACGGCGTTGGCCGGGCGCGGGGCGTTGGTGGTGTCCGATGCCGGCAGCCATGCGTCACTTGTGGACGCGTGCAGGCTTTCTCGGGCTCGCGTGGAAGTTGCCGCGCACGGTGATGTCGACGCGGTCGACCGGCTGCTGGCCGCGCGGACCGAAGAGCGGGCGCTGGTGCTCACCGACTCGGTGTTCAGTGCTGATGGTGATCTCGCGCCGCTGGTCGAGTTGCACCGGGTTGTCCGGGCGCGGGGTGCGGTGTTGATCGTGGACGAGGCGCACGGGATCGGGGTGCGTGGTGACGGTGGACGCGGGTTGGTGCACGAGGTCGGCTTGGCCGGCGAGCTGGACTTGGTGATTACTGCGACGTTGTCCAAATCCCTTGCTGCACAAGGCGGAGTGGTGCTGGGCAGTGAGCGGGTGCGTGCGCATCTGATCGATTCCGCGCGGACGTTCATCTTCGATACCGGACTCGCGCCCGCTGCGGTCGGTGCCGCGCGGGCGGCACTGCGGGTGCTGCGTCGCGAACCGGAACTGGCGGGCCGGGTGCTGGAGCGGGCGGCCGACATCGCGCGGATTGCGGCTGTGCCCGTACCGGATTCGGCGGTGGTGTCGGTGGTGCTCGGTAAGGCGCAGATTGCCTACGACGCGGCGCAGGCGTGCCGGGCGCGCGGGCTCGACGTCGGTTGCTTCCGTCCGCCGTCGGTGCCGGAGGGTACTTCGCGGCTGCGGCTGACTGCCCGTGCCAACTTGACTCCGGCCGAACTCGACGTCATCGCAACGGTTCTCGGCCAGGTACTGGTCGAGGCGCGCGGACTGGATGTGGTGCGCGCGTGAGTGCCGACAGGGGTGCGGCCGGAGAACATGGGTATCGCGCGGGACTCGGCCAAGTAGGGCTTGGCCGAAGCCGAGACGGCAGCGTGCAGGATGGGTAGCGCGGCATCCTGGGCGACGGGCTCGACCACGCCGACCGTCCCCGCGAGCGTGGTTCCGGCGCATGTGAGTATTGAGGACATGGCGATCGCAGGAGGTCGTGGGTTGCAGGAGGTGGCGGTATGAGTGTTCTGTTGGTGACCGGAACTTCCACGGAGGTCGGCAAAACCGTGGTCACCGCGGCCGTCGCCGCACTGGCCATGGCCGAAGGCCGATCGGTGGCGGTGTGCAAACCGGGCCAAACCGGTGTCTCCCTGACCGAACCAGGCGATCTCGCCGAGATCGAGCGGCTCAGTGGCGTCACCCGCACCGTCGAACTCGCGCGCTTCCCCGACCCGCTGGCACCCGACACCGCCGCCCGGCGCGCGGGACTGCCCGAGCTGACGCTGGCCGAAACCCTGTCCGGAGTAGCCGAACTCGCCGACGCGGACCTCACCCTGGTGGAGGGTGCGGGCGGCCTGCTGGTCCGACTCGGCGACTTCACTCTTCTCGACCTCGCCCAAAAACTCGACGCACCGGTACTTCTGGTGACCGCCGCCGGCCTCGGCACCCTGAACCACACCGAACTGACCACCCGCGCACTGCAATCGGCGCGCGTACCGTGCGCGGGCTTGGTGATCGGTTCGTGGCCCGACGAACCCGATCTGGCCGCCGAATGCAATCGCGTCGACCTGCCCCGCGTCACCGGTGTCGATCTCGTCGGCGCCGTTCCGGCCGGTGCCGGTGCTTGGGACCGGGACCGGTTCACCACGGCAGCTCCCAGTTGGTTCACTCCGACCTGGTCGCCGTTCAGTTGAATGTACGGCCGGACAGCGTCCGCAATGCCGCGCTATCTGCACGCTCATCGACGCGGACGGCGGCACCGATGTCGATGCGGTGCACGAGAATCTGCCCGCCGGGGTCGCGCCCGAAGACAACGAACCTCGACTGGCGCATCTCGTTCAGCAAGCTTGCCGCCCTCGCGGAGGGCGGCCCCATTCCCTGAGGTGGCTGTCGAGCGTCAACGCTGCCCGCCGCAGGAACTCAGTGGCACGAGTCAGGGGCGCAACGCGTACCTCACTGTTTCGGGTGACGTTCCGCTCGATGCGCACCGGGATGGCCGCGAAGTTGGTGCGCGGCCGGCGATTTGGCGTGCGGCAGGTCGGTCAGCGGATGGTGTCGTCGGCTTTGGGCTGGATTGTGGAGGCGGGGACCAGGTTCCAGCGTTCTAGTTGCTTGCGGATCTGCTCGGCGGCGTCGATGTTGAGCGGGCCGCTGGTCCACATGGCGTAGGGGAGGTTGAGGAAGCGGCCCTCGGTGACGGCGCGGAGTTGGTTGATGCCGGGCTTGGCGCGCAGCGCGTCGACCTTCTGGGCGAAGGTTTGCGGCGGGTAGTCGACGAACATGATCGCGTCGGGGTCGGCGGCGGCGAGGCGCTCCCAGGAGACCCGGGTCCAGGTGTCGGGCACGTCGCTGAGTGCGTTGCGCCCGCCAGCGGCATCCAGGATCGCTTGCGGCGCACCGAAACTGCCGCTGGACATGAGCGAGTCGGTGGCGCTGTCGAACAGGAAGATGGTCGGCTTGCGCTCGGCCTGCGGTGCACTCGACAGTGCCGCGAGCCGCTGATCCAGGTCGGCGGTCACCTCCTTGGCGCGGTCGGCCCGCCCGGTGATCGCGCCGAGATTGGTGAGGTCGTCGCGTAGCGCGGTCCACGGTTCGACGATCCCGCGCGGCCGTTCACCATTGTGCTGACGGCAACTCTCGGTGAGCGTATACGCGGCAATCCCCGCCTTGCTCAACGAATCCGGCGTCAGATTCTTCGCCTCGTCATACCCGTAACTCCACCCCGCGACCATCACATCGGGCCCCTGCGCCAACACGGTCTCCCGCGAAGGATATTCCGGCGCAACAGATTTCAACTGATCCACCACCGGCCCATAGTGCCGCCGCAACGTATCCGCATCCCGCTGCACACTCGACACCGCAACAACCTGATCCTGCGCCCCCAGCGCCAACGCCATCGAAATCAAGTTCCCGTCATTGACGAACAACCGCTGAGCCGGCGCCGGAAACCGCACATCCACATCACAATTCCGAACAGCGATATCCCCAGCACCCCCCTTCTCCGCACTACACCCAACCACCGCCCCCACCAGCGCAACCGCCACCAACACGCGCAAACCGTGCTTCATCCATTCGCCTCTCGAGTAACAACAAGTTCAACTACTGATCCGCAACGGGACCCAGCCACACCAGCCAGCGATTGGTACTCACTGACGTCCCCCTCATCGCCCCCACCCATCACAAACGGGACATGACCGCGCCAAATCACGAGTACGGCCGCCGTGGTGTCCCGTTCGCGATCAGAGTGCGCGCCAAACGGGACATGGCCGCGCCGAATCGCGAGTGGGGCTGTCGTGGTGTCCCGTTCGCGAGTGGAGTGTGCGGCGAACGGGACATAGCTGTGGTGGCCGCCGCGATGCCTGCGCGCAATCGCGTCGAGTGCCTGGGATCTGCCAACGAATGTGGCTGCGACAGGTTGTGAGTGGGCGCCGTGGAGTCCCGTCCCCCGCTCGTGCCGACCGTGAACGGGGCATGGCTGCGCCGAATCGCGGGTGGGGCCGCCATAGTGTCCCGTTCGCGAGCGGTGTTGAAACTGGATAGGACTGGCTGAGCCGGATCGCGGGTAGACCCGCAGCAGTTCCGCTCGCACCGGTGTCGGGTGCCTGAGATCGGTGCGAGCCATGGCGGCGACCAGAAACGAGTAGGTACACGCCGAAGTCCTTTCGCGGGTGGAGTGCGCGGCGAACGGGACACAGGTCTGCCAACGAACGTGGCTGCGACGAATTGGGAGTGGACGTTCCGTGGAGTCCCGTTCGCTGGGCGTGCCCGCAGTAAGAGGGACAGGACTGCGCCAGATCGCGAGTGGGGCTGCTGTGGTGTCCCGTTCGCGGGTGGGTTGTGCGTCGGAGGGTATGTGCGGCAACGCGATGTGATGCCAGGGATGGCGGGTAATCCCGCCGCTGTGATGCGCGCCGACGGAATGTCGTTGCGGCAGGTTGGTGAGTAGGCCCTCGGCGGCGTCCCGCTCGCTGTCATCGCAGATCGCGAACGGGACATGGCTGCGCCAAATCGCGAGTGGGGCCGCCGTGCGGTCCCGTTCGTGAGCTGAGTGCGCGTCAGACGGGACATGGTCGCGTCGACTTGTGAGTGGGGCTGTCGTGGTGTCCCGTTCGCGGGTGGAGTGTGCGGCGAACGGGAGACGGGTCTGCCGACGAATGTGGCTGCGACGGGTTGGGATGGGCGTTCCGTGGTGTCCCGTTCGCGGGTGGGTTGTGCGTCGGAGGGTATGTGCGGCAACGCGATGTGATGCCAGGTATGGCGGGCAATCCCGCCGCTGTGATGCGCGCCGACGGAATGTCGCTGCGGCAGGTTGGTGAGTAGGCCCTCGGCGGCGTCCCGCTCGCTGTCATCGCAGACCGCGAACGGGACATGGCCGCGCCAAATCGCGAGTGGGGCCGCTGTGGTGTCCCGTTCGCGCGTGGGGAGCGCGTCCGACGGGACACGGGTCTGCTAACGAATGTGGCTGCGACGGATGGGGAGTGGGCGCTCGGCGGAGTCCCGTTTGCCGGGTGTGCCCGCAGTGAGCGGGACAGGACTGCGACAGATCGCGAGTGGGGCCGCCGTGCGGTCCCGTTCGTGAGCTGAGTGCGCGTCAGACGGGACATGGTCGCGTCGACTTGTGAGTGGGGCGCTGTGGTGTCCCGTTCGCGAGCAGGGTGTGCGTCGGACGGGACTTGGTTGTGGTGGATTGGGAGGAGGGGGTTGCTGGGGGTGGGGTCATGGGGTGGGCTCGCGGGGGGTGATCAGGAGGTGGGGGTGGCCGGTTTTTGGGTGTGGGATGCGGAGGGCGTGGACGCCGAAGACCTCGTCGACTACTTCGGGGGACAGGGCGTCGGGGGGTGGGGTGAGGGGGTGGGCGGTGCCGTTGTGTAGCACCAGGATTCGGTCGCAGTAGCGGTCGGCCAAGGCTAGGTCGTGTAGGGCCATGATGACGGTGCGGTTCAGTGTGCGGGTCTTGGCGAGGAGGTCGAGGCTGTGGGTGATGTCCAGGTGGTTGGTGGGTTCGTCCAGTAGCAGGATCGGGGTGTTCTGGACGAGGGCTCGGGCTAGGAGGACGCGTTGGCGTTCGCCGCCGGAGAGGCGGTGGACCGGGCGGTCGGCGAAGCCGGTGAGGTCGACGGTGGCCAGAGCTTCTTGGACGACCTGCTGTTCGTGCGGTGAACCGGCTCCCCACGGCGGGAGGTATGGCGTAAGGCCCAGCGCGACAACCTCGCCCGCGCGCAGGTCGGCGGGTGGGCGTTCGTCCTGCGCCACCATGGCGACGGTGCGTGCTCGGCGGCGTGCCGACATCTGGTGCAGGACTTGCCCGTTCGCGATCACGTCGCCGCGTACGGGTCGCCGCACTCCGGCGAGCGTCTGTAGCAGTGTGGTTTTCCCGGTGCCGTTCGGGCCGACGATCCCGATGGTCTCGCCGGCCTGGATCGCGAAGGTCACATCGGTGACCACGGTCCGTCGGCCGGCAGCGCACGCGAGCCCGCGTACCTCTAATGCCCCGGCATCGCTTCGCGTTTCGACTGCTGCACCATTGCCGCGTGCTGCGTCTGACCTGCGATCGAGTCGTGCTCGATGATCGTTGCGCAGGTTCATGATTCACCGAACCGATAACGCCGACGCCCCATCAGGATCAGGAAGGCGGGCGCGCCGATGAGCCCGGTCAGCACACCAACGGGGATTTCCGTGGGGCGAACCAGGATTCGGGTGGCAGCGTCGGCGACGACGAGGAACAGCGCCCCGCAGAGAGCGCAGGCGGGCAGCAGCGTGCGGTGACGCGGCCCGACCAGCAGGCGGGCGGCGTGCGGGACGACCAGTCCGACGAAACCGATGCCGCCGGAAACCGCAACGAGCACCCCGACCAGCACCGCAAGCAACAGGAACAGTCCGATGCGCAGCTCCTTGACCGGAACCCCCAGCGACGCAGCGGTATCCGCACCGACGGTCAACGCATCGAGCCACCCACTCGCCACGAGCAGCGCAACCCCCGCGACCACGACCACACTGAGCGGCAACGCGATTCGCGTCCAGTCCGCCCCCGCGAGACTGCCGAGCAACCAGAACAACACCGACTGAGCCGCAGCCGGATCCGGCCGACGAAAGATGAGATAACTGCTCAACGCCGCGAACGCGGATCCGAGCACCGTCCCAGTGAGCACCAACCGCAACGGCGTCAACCCACCCTGCGCGACCGCGATCAGGAACACCAACCCCGCCGCGACGAACGCCCCGGCCAACGCCCCGCCGGACAACGCCCACACCCCGGCACCAGCGAACAACCCCGAAGTAATGACCGCGGCCGCCCCCACACCAGCCCCCGAAGACACCCCGAGCAGATAGGGATCGGCAAGCGGATTCCGCACCAACGTCTGCATCGCCGCCCCGGCCAACGCCAACCCCGCCCCGACGATCGCCGCCAGCACCGTCCGCGGCACCCGCAACTGCCAGACGATGGTGTCGAGCCCGAAATCAGTAGGCGCCTGCCCGGTGACCCGATGCCGCAGCACCTCCACCACCGAGGAAACCGGCAGCGTCTCCGCCCCGAACCCGGTGGCAAGCACCATCGCGCAGATCAGCAGTACCCCGAGCAAGGGGAAGATGAGCGCCGAGCGCACACGGCTCATGCCTGCACCTCGCTGGCGCTCGGTTCCGGCATGCGCCGAGGCGCGCTGGCACATGATTCGCTCGCTGCGCTCGCTCATCGGTAATGCTCCACAGGCAAGTCGCGGCCTCTCCAGAGTTGTCCTGGCAGGGGAGGTCTGACTCTCGCCGGTGAGGGCGATCACAGTGGCGCGACCGTTCCGGTTTCGCACCGGATTCTCGCACCTGCCAGGGATGACGGAGGAACTCTACCGGTCGGTCGGGTTAGTGCCGTCGCCAGGGTTGTGCGGGGAATGGCGACCATCCACACCCTTACGTACGGTGGGATAGATGTCGCCGTTCGATGACCGGCACCCGTCCACTGTCTCGGACTGGGACGACGCGCGACGCAAAGCCCGGCTACGGGACACCAGCCTGTGGCACGAGTGGAAGACGTTGCGCCGGACCAGGTCGGCAGTGCTGCGGGTGGTCGTGCTGCTCGCTGCCGTACTCGTCGTTTTCGCCCAGTACCTGACCTTCGATGTCGAACCGGAGCAAGCCCGCCTGGCGCGCACCGACCCCGCGATCCTGCCCGTCGCCGCCCCGGCCGACCCCAAGAACTGGGACACCGTGGTGGTGGACATGGTCGGCCTCGGCGGCCTGGACGCCAGCTCGACCGCCGCCGCGCTGCCCTCGCTGCGCGGAATGGGCGTGGTGTGGGCGATCCGCTACGACAACGAAGGTATCGACACCAAGGTGATCGCCGACCTGATCGTGCGCGCCGCCGAGCTGTCCGGGCTGAAGAACGTCGTGCTGGTCGGGCACAGCATGGGCGGCGTGATCGCGCTGGAGGTCGCGAAACACATCCACCTCGACAGCGACCGCCGCCTGGTCGGCGTGATCCTGGACTGCACGCCCGTCGACTTGAACGCGGTCCGCCCGGAAAGCCGCGGCGCGGGCGAGGACATGGTGCGCTGGATGCGCTGGCTGCCCGGTGCGCGCGAGAGCCGGCTGCTGCGGCTCGCGGTGGAAACCTATGCGCGCCGGGATCGTTTCCTGTCCGACGGCGGCGGTGGCATCCCGCCCGGCATCCGCTTCGCCAAGCTCGGCGAGGTACTGCGAGAAGTGTTGCGGGAGAAGATCTTCTCCCGCAACGCGGCCAGCAACGGCCTGATCGAGGCGCAGTTCACCGCGATCGTGGCCGGCGGCGCGACGGGCGATCTGCACGCGCTGGCCGCGCCGGCCGACGGAAAGCCGCGCCCCGCTATCGTTTTCATCCGGCCGCGCGATCCGGACCGGGACCGGGTGGTCGACGTCGAGTACTCGCATCGGGTGCTGATCGAGGAGTCCGGCGGCGTGGATGGCACACTGTCGGTGGTGCTCGCGCGAAACACCGGGCACGCCAACCCGATGCAGCGGCCGGTCGAGTACAACACCTTCATCGATCAGCAGATCCTGCCGTTCATCCAGCGCTATCAGGCGCAGGTGCGGGAGACGGCGGTCGCGGCCGCGCCGCGCTGATACCGCATCGGGCGCCGGGACGGGCAGTTCGAACCAGGCTGAGACAAACGGTGTTCGGGCCGGTTTTGTCTTGTTTGAATCCGTCTATGTACCGACCACGCACGTTTTTGTTCGGCCGCCCAGGCCGCACCACCGCCGCATTGCTCGCCGTGGCAGCCGTTGCGACCCTCGGACTCACCGGCTGCTCGAACAACGACAAGCCGGTCGGTCCCGTCGCCGCGGACACGCCACTGCCCGTTGAAGTTCCGGCTGGAACCAAATTAGTCCTCGCAGACCAGTCCGAACGCCTGCAACAGGTGCTCCGGATCTCCGGCGAGCTGGACAAGCTGCCGTTCAAGGCGGAGTTCGCCAATTTCGTCGGCGGCCCGGCCATTCTCGAGGCCTTCCGCGCCGAAGCCGCCGACGTGGCGTGGGTGGGCGACGTCCCGCCGATCCACGCGCTGATCGCCGGGCAGGACGTACCGATCGTCGCGGCCTATCAAACCAGTCCGGCCGCGCTGAAACTCGCTGTCGCGCCGGGCAAATCGGTGAGCACGCTCGCGGATCTCAAGGGCAAGAAGATCGCCTACGCCGAGGGCACCGCCCAGCAGGCGGCGGTGCTGCGCGCGCTGGACAAGGCCGGGCTGAAAACCGGTGACGTGCAACTGGTCCGGTTGCAGCTGGCGGAGTTCCTCGACGCCGTGCGCACCGCGCAGGTCGACGTCGCCCCGCTGATCGAGCCGAATGTCACCCGGCTGCTGCGGACTCCGGGCGCCTCGCTGATCCCGGACTCGCAGACCGAAGGCATCTATGGCGGCCTCGGTTACCTGTACGCGCGGCGCGCGGTGACCCAGGATCCGGCCAAGGCGGCCGCGACCCGCGCGCTGGCCGCCGCGTTCGTCCGCGCCAATCAGTGGGTCAACACCCATCAGGACGAGTGGGCGCGGAAGTACTACGTGGAGAACCAGAAGGTCAGCCCAGAAGATGCCAAGCGCATCGTCGATTCGCTCGGTCTGTTCACCTTCCCGCACCTGGACCAGCAGCTCATCGCCCGCCAGCAGGCCACCATCGACGCCATCGACAAGGCCGGTGAACTGCCGAAGAAGGTGCAGGCGGCCAAGGGCTTCGACCTGCGCTACGACGCCGCGATCACCGAGGCGGTCACCCAGAGCGGCGCCGCGTTCGCACCGAAGGAACGCTGATGGCGACGGTAGACGCCGGGGTATTTCACCGGCTCGGAAGCCGCACCGCGCCGACGCTGGCCAAGCGCAAGCCGGCCCGGCCGTGGCTCGGACCGGGACGGCCGATTCCGTTCGGCGCCGCCATCGGGCCGACGCTGCTGATCCTCGCCTGGGTCATCGGATCCGCCTCCGGCACCTTGGATCCGGAGACCTTGCCCGCGCCGTGGACGGTCGCCTCGACCGCCGGTGACCTGATCGCCGACGGCAGGCTGCAATCCAATCTGCTCACCTCGGTGCAGCGGGCCGGTATCGGCTTGGTCATCGGTGTGCTGGTCGGTCTGGTGCTCGCGCTCGTCGCGGGACTGAGCCGGATCGGTGAAGCGTTGGTGGACGGGCCGATTCAGATCAAGCGCGCGATTCCGACGCTCGCGCTGATCCCGCTGTTCATCGTGTGGTTCGGCATCGGGGAGGAGATGAAGCTGCTCGTCATCACGACGAGCGTGGCGATCCCGATCTACCTGAACACCCACGCCTATCTGCGCAGCGTCGACTCCAGGTATGTGGAACTCGCTCAGACGGTGGGCCTTTCGCGCTGGGGCTTCATCCGGCGGATCGCGCTGCCCGGCTCGCTGCCCGGCTTCTTCACCGGACTTCGCCTCGCGGTCACCATCGCCTGGCTGGCCCTGGTCGTGGTGGAACAGGTGAATGCCACCAGCGGCATCGGCTACCTGATGACGCAGGCCCGCACCTACGGGCAGATCGACGTGATCGTGGTCGGGCTCGTGATCTACGGCCTGCTCGGACTTTTCGGTGATCTCGCCGTGCGCGCGGTGGAAAGGAAGGCGCTGTCATGGCGACAGACATTGGGGGACTGAACGTCGTCCGGACGCGCGAGTTGCGTCGCGGGTTCGGCGAGCGAGTCGTGTTGCAGGACATCGACCTCGACATCGCGCGCGGGGAATTCGTTGCCCTGCTCGGCCGGAGCGGCTCGGGCAAGAGCACGTTGCTGCGGGCGCTGGCGGAACTGGACTACGACGTGCCGGGTTCGGGCGAGCTGACCGTGCCCGCCGAACGTGCCGTGGTGTTCCAGGATTCGCGGCTGCTGCCGTGGATCCGGGTGCTCGACAATGTGATCCTCGGTCTGAGCGGGAGCAAGGCCGCCGAGCGTGGCCGGGCCGCGCTGGCCGAGGTCGGTCTGGCCGGCCGGGAAAAGGCTTGGCCCAGGCAGCTTTCCGGCGGCGAGCAGCAGCGGGTCGCGCTGGCTCGTTCGCTGGTGCGGGAGCCGGAGCTGTTGCTGGCCGACGAGCCGTTCGGCGCGCTCGACGCGCTCACCCGGATCAAGATGCACGCGCTGCTGCAAGACCTGTGCGCCAAGCATCGGCCCGCCGTCCTGCTGGTCACCCACGACGTCGACGAGGCGGTGCTGCTCGCCGATCGCGTCCTCGTGCTCGACGAGGGCCGCATCGCCGTCGACCAGCGCATCGATCTGGAACGTCCACGCAGGCACAGCGATCCGGGCTTCATCCGGCATCGGTCGCTGTTGCTCGCCAGCCTCGGCGTCGGTTCGACCGACCTGCCGAGCCGTCACGAAGAAGAGAAGCAAGCCTCATGAGTACCCCGCGTCAGCTCAGCCTCAACGCGTTCATCTACCCGTCCGGTCACCACGAGGCCGCCTGGCGGCATCCCGACAGCCAGCCCGGGCGCATCTATGACGTCGACTACTACCAGCAGATCGGCCGCACCGCCGAGGCCGCGAAGCTCGACGCGGTGTTCTTCGCCGACGGCCCCGCGCTGCGCACCAACGTCAAGCACAACGCGGGCTCCGGGCTGGAGCCGATCACGCTGCTGACCGCTATCGCCACGGCGACAACGCATCTCGGGCTGATTGCCACCGCATCGACCACCTACTACGAGCCGTACAACCTGGCTCGGCTGTTCTCCACGCTGGACCACATCTCGCGTGGGCGGGCCGGCTGGAACATCGTCACCACCGGAACCGACTTGGCTGCCGCCAACTTCGGGTTGGACAAGCATCCGGATCATGCCGAACGCTATGCGCGGGCAAGGGAATTCGTCGACGCCGTGGTCGCGCTGTGGGACAGCTGGGAGGACGACGCGATCCTGCTGGACCAGGAGAGCGGGGTGTACGCCGACCCGGAGAAGATCCACCCGATCGACTTCGTCGGCGAACATCTGAAGGTGCGTGGACCTTTCAACGCGCCGCGCACGCCGCAGGGCTACCCGGTGCTCGTGCAGGCGGGGGCGTCGAACGAAGGGCGTTCGTTCGCAGGCAAATACGCCGAGGCGATCTTCACCGCGCATCAGCGGCTCGAGGACGCGCAGAAGTTCTATGCCGACATCAAAGCGCAGGCACAGGGTTTCGGGCGCAACCCGGAACACGTCAAGATCCTGCCCGGCATCAGCCCGTTCATCGGCGATACCGAGGAGGCGGCGAAGCGGCTGGAGCGTGAGTTCAACGAACTCACCGTGCCGGAATACGGTCTGACCCAGCTGGAGAACATCGTCGGCAAGAGTTTGCGTCAGCTGCCGCTGGACGAGGCGGTCCCGGTGGATCTGTTCGACGACGCGGGCGATGTCACCGACAACGCGCGCAGCCGGTTGCAGGTCGTCGCGGGCATCGTGCAGCGGGAGCGGCCGACGGTGCGTGGGCTGCTGCACAAGCTGGCCGGTGCGCGCGGACATCGGGTGTTCGCCGGAACGCCCGAGCAGGTCGCGGACACGATCGAGGAGTGGTTCCGCAACGGCGCCGCCGACGGTTTCAACGTGATGCCGCCGTACTACCCGGGCGGACTGGAAGTTTTCGCCGAGACCGTCGTCCCGATCCTGCAAGAGCGCGGCCTGTTCCGCACCGAATACACCGGCACCACCCTGCGCGACCACTTCGGCCTCCCGCGCCCGGCGGGCCGGACCGCGCGTCAACCGGCCCTGGCCCAGTGAGTCGCGGGGACATCGAAAGTGACTGTCTCACACTGATTCACTGCTCGGCTGCGGCGCGGTGAGCGCGGAAGTCGATACCCGGCAGCCGGTTCGGCTGCGGTCGCTCACCTGGACCGTGTTCGTGCCGATGGCGTTGTACGGCACCGGAGCCGGTGCGGCCTCGCCGATGTATGCGCTGCGGGCGCTGGATCTCGGGGCCTCGATCGGGCTGGCCGGGGTGCTGGTCGCACTGAGCGGGCTCGGCATGGTGGTGGCGGATCTGCCTGCGGGGCGGATCGTGGCCCGGATCGGGGAGCGAGGTGCGATCGCGGTCGGCTCCGTGCTGGGCGTGATCGGGGTGTTGTGTGCGGTTGTCGCGCCGAATGTTTGGTGGCTGGCGGTAGGTCTGCTGCTCAACGGTGCGGCCGCCGCGGTGTGGGGGCTGGCGCGTCAGTCCTACATCGTGGCGGTCGTGCCGGCGGCGGACCGCGGCCGGGCGATGTCCACACTGGCGGGGGCGCACCGGTTCGGGTACTTCTGCGGGCCGTTCCTCGGTGCCGCGCTGGTGCATGCGATGGGGCCGAGCGGTGCGTTGTGGTTGCAACTGGTCACCACGGTGTTGTCCGGCGCCGCGATGGTCGCGATCCCGGCGCCGGAAGGTGCGGATTCGGGCAAGAGTGGACACACTCTGCGGTCTGTGGTCGTCGAAAACATCGGAGTGCTCGGCACTTTGGGATCCGCGGCGTTGTTGATGGGCGCCGTGCGCGCGGCCAGGGTCTCGGTACTCCCGTTGTGGGCGGCGCACATCGGACTGAGCGCGTCGACCACGAGTCTGGTGTTCGGCATCGCGGGCGCGGTAGACGTTCTGATGTCCTATCCGGCGGGCCTCTGGTTGGACCGGCGCGGCAGCCGAGCCACCGGTATCCCGGCAATGATGTTGTTCGCCATCGGATTCGGCGCGCTGCCGTTCACCTCATCGGTACTCGGCATGGGCGCGGTCGCCGTGCTCCTCGGCCTCGCCAACGGCGTGAGCAACGGTCTGATCATGACCGTCGGCGCCGACGTAGCCCCCGACGGCCGCCGCGCCGAATTCCTCGGCGCTTGGCGGTTGACCCACGACATCGGCATGTTCGCCGGCCCGATCCTCGCCGGAGCGATCAGTGCCATTGCCCTGCTGAGCATTTCATCGCTCGCGCTCGCCGCCGCGGCAACCGCCGGGGCGGTCGCCATCTACCGCTGGTTCCCCGGCCAGAACCCGCACGCGGAGCGCTAGCACCGCCGCACACCTTCTTGTTTCCCGCACACGGATTTGCATGCGATTCCATGTGCGGGAAATCAGGAGGTGTGCGGCGGGCGTTGCTCAGCGGACGCGGGTGCCCAGGAGTTGGCGGACGCCGGCGATGAAGAGTTGCAGGCCGAAGTCGAAACGGGCGGTGGGGTCGGGGGATTCGTCGAGGGGGGTGTCGTCGGGGGGGAGGGCGCCGGCGGAGTCCATTTGCATTCTGGACTGCTCGTCGACGGTTTGGCCGAGGACGTAGTACAGGAGGGTGAAGGAGGTCAGGTCGGCTTCGGGGCGGGGCATGCCTGCGCGGATCGCGGCGCTGGACATGCGTTCTCGGCCCTTGCTCGTGGTGAGCCTGGAAGCGTAAGTGGCGGAGACGAGTTCGGCGCCGTCGCGGTAGGCGAGCAGGCAGTCGCGCAGGCGGTGGGCCAATTCGCTGAGCTGACCGGACCATTCGGTGGCGGCGATCGGGTCCTCCATGGGCAGCAGGATCTTGTCCGCGACCGCGCCGAGCAGGGCCTGTTTGTTGGGGAAGTGCCAGTAGAGCGCGCCGGGTTGCACCTGCAGTGAGCCGGCCAGCCTGCGCATGGTGAGGTCGGCGAGGCCGTACTGGTCGAGGATCGCGATGGCGCCGTCGACCACGTCCGCTCTGTGCAGTTGCACCCGAATTCCTTCCCGTCCGAGGGTGGCGCTGGTGGCCGCCTTCGTGGTTACGCAGGCTACCGGTTCGGGCGTGGCGGCTCGCACGCCGTGGTGTTCGCCGCACGCCCGGATGAGCCGTTGTGCGGCGGCGCACCCGGCTCACAGTGTTTTGACTCACTGTCGGGTCTACCCTAGCCTGAACACCGTTCAAGTTGCCCGGCCACCTCGGCCGACCGAAGGGATTCGTGCAGTGACCCAGGCTTCCGTCGACACCTCCATTCTGTCCGTCGCCCGCGAGCAAGTACTCGAACGCGGCGAGGGACTCACCCAGGAGCAGACCCTGGAGGTGCTCCGCCTCGGCGACGACCATCTCGAAGAACTGCTGGCCCTGGCGCACGACGTGCGGATGAAGTGGTGTGGCCCCGAGGTCGAGGTCGAGGGCATCATCAGCCTCAAGACCGGCGGCTGCCCGGAGGACTGCCACTTCTGCTCGCAGTCGGGCCTGTTCCAGTCGCCGGTGCGCGCGGCCTGGCTCGACATTCCGAGCCTGGTCGAGGCCGCTAAGCAGACCGCGAAGACCGGCGCCACCGAGTTCTGCATCGTCGCCGCGGTGCGCGGCCCGGACGAGCGGCTGATGGCGCAGGTCGCGGCCGGCGTCGAGGCGATCCGCAACGAGGTCGACATCCAGGTCGCCTGCTCGCTCGGCATGCTCACCCAGGACCAGGTCGACCAGCTCGCCGCGATGGGCGTGCACCGCTACAACCACAACCTGGAGACCTCGCGTTCGCACTTCCCGAACGTGGTCACCACGCACACCTGGGAAGAGCGCTGGGACACGCTGCGCATGGTCCGTGAGGCGGGCATGGAGGTGTGCTGCGGCGGCATCCTCGGCATGGGCGAAACCCTGGAGCAGCGTGCGGAATTCGCGGCGAACCTGGCCGAGCTCGAGCCCGACGAGGTGCCGCTGAACTTCCTCAACCCGCGTCCCGGTACCCCGTTCGGTGACCTCGAGGTGCTGCCCGCGGCCGACGCGCTGCGTGCGGTCGCCGCGTTCCGGCTCGCGTTGCCGCGCACCATCCTTCGGTTCGCCGGCGGTCGCGAGATCACCCTCGGCGACCTCGGCGCCAAGCAGGGCATCCTCGGCGGCGTCAACGCTGTCATCGTCGGCAACTACCTCACCACGCTGGGTCGGCCCGCCGAGGCGGATCTCGATCTGCTCGGCGAGTTGAAGATGCCGATCAAGGCGCTCAACGAAACACTCTGAGTAGACCCATGAGTAAGGTCATGGACATGGACGAGCGCTACAACCCGTTCACCGGCAAACGGATCGTGCCCGGCCTCGAGGATGCCGTGCCCGCGGCCGCCGCGCTCGGCCTGGAGCCGCCGCGGTTCTGCGAGCAGTGCGGCCGCCGGATGATCGTGCAGGTGAGCCCCGACGGCTGGTGGGCCAAGTGCTCGCGGCACGGCGTGATCGACGCGGCCAGTCTGGAACTGCGCTAGTGGGCGGGTCGAAGAATGCGCTGCGGGGCGCGGTGATCGTCGCGGTCGCGGTGATCGTGGTGAGCGCGCTCGGCGGCATCGGGTGGGGTCTGCTCGCGCCGACCGAGCAGCTGTTCGTGGTCGAGCCGGGGCGCGGTGCCGTGCTGACCGGCGAGAGCGTGCATCAATTCGACGCGGTGGCGATGTTCGTGTGCTTCGGCGCGGTGGCCGGAGTGCTGAGCGCGGTCGCCACGTGGCGGTGGCGTAGTCAGCGTGGGCCGCTGTTGCAGATCGGCCTGCTGGTCGGCTCGCTGATCGGGGCCGTGGTGATGGCGCGGCTGGGGGAGCAGGTCGCCGAGTGGTACCACCCGCGGCCGCACGATCCGCCGGTCGGGCAGATCGTCGAACTGCCGACGGAGGTGGGCACCTGGCTCGCCTTGATCGTGCAGCCGCTGCTCGCCTCGCTGCTGGTGCTGTTCTTCGCGGCATTGAATCCGTCCGAAGATCTCGGCACCGGCACCGCCGTCGAGGCCGGAACCTACGATCCGGCAGGCGCGTTCGACCCGTACGGCGCCGCGTCGTACCCAGCGGGCGCCGGTCCGCTCCCTTACGGTAGTTACGAACCGGCCGGCGAGGGCGGTTCCGGTTCGTTGCCGGAGACTCGTCCCCACCGCTGACGCGTTGTCCGAACCGTTGCCCGCGGGACGGCGCAGGCGTACCAAACCGGCCTAGAATTGTGGGACACGCTGTGCGTTCAGAGAGGAACGAGTCGTGGCGTTCGTCGGTAGCGGGCTGGTGGTCGAGGAACTCGACGCCAAGTTCTGGCGAGTGGTCGAACCGCTCGTCTATCAAGGTGATTCCCAAGAATTCGTGATCCCCGCCGGGTTCCGGACCGACTTCGCTTCGGTGCCGCGGGCTTTCGTGTGGCTGGTGCCGCGCTACGGCGCCTACACCCGCGCCGCCATCCTGCACGACTATCTGCGCAGCTCACAGGCGGTGGGCATCGCCGACGCGGACGGCATCTTCCGCCGCTGCCTGCGTGAACTGGGCGTCACGGTGCCACGCCGCTGGATGATGTGGGCGGCCGTGCGTTTGGCCAGCGGCCTGCGCGGCGCAACTCCCGGCGCGCTGATCACCTGGGCACTGATCGCCGTGCCTTCCGTTGTGTTCCTGGCGATCCCGGCGATCGTGGTACAGATCTTCCTGGTGCTGTTCTGGCTGATCGAGCTGCTCTCCTGGGGCATCGCCCGCCTGTTCACCCGCACCATGACCCCACCCCCACAACCCCAGATGAAGACCGCCTGAGCTGCTTCCGTTGCGCGCCACGCACTCCGGTTGATCGGGGTGGGGGCGGAATAATTGGGTGGAGGGGGTGTTGGGGGTGGGGGTAGGTTCGGCGGGTTGAGTTGGACGGGTGGTGGAAGGAGGGGTGGCGGTGAGTGGGGATAAGGTGGCGGCGGATCTGGCGGTTGGGCGGGAGCGGGCTGATCTGGTGGCTTGGCGGCGGCGGGATGCGTTGCGGCGCAGTAGTGCTGCGCAGCCGGTGGCTAACAAGAAGCGGTATCGGCGGGGGAGTAAGCATCGGAACGCGAACGTCGATTCTTGAGTCCTGCGCTGCGGTCAGGAGGGTGGGCGCAGGGCGGCGAATTCGTCGGTGACGCGGAGGCCGGAGTCGGTGTAGCGGTAGACGGCGGCGGGGCGGCCGCCGGCGCGGCCGGGGGCTCGGGTCTTGCCGGTGGGGGTGATTACCTTGCGGCGGGACAGGACTCGTTGCAGGTTCGTCGTGTCGACATCGTAACCGAGTGCGGCGCAGTAGATTTCGCGCAGCGTGGACATGGTGAAGTCGGCGGGGGCGAGCGCGAACGCGATATTGGTGTAGGAGAGTTTGGCGGCCAGGCGGGTGCGGGCGTGGTCGACGACGGTGCCGTGATCGAAGGACATGCGCGGCAGCGCGGACAGCGGATGCCAGGCGGTGTCGTCGGGTAGCTGCGGGTCTGCGGTGAGCGGGACCAAGCCGAGGTAGGCCGAGGCGATGCGGCGCGGGGCGGGGACCCGGTCGGGGGCGCTGAAGACCGACAACTGCTCGAGATGCGCCAGCTCGCGCACATCGACCTTCTCCGCGAGCTGGCGGCGGGCCGAGGTGTCGAGGTCCTCGTCGTCGCGCAAACGGCCGCCAGGCAGCGACCAGGTGCCCTTCTGCGGGTCCAGCGCGCGCTCCCACAGCAGCACCGCCAATTCGGTCCGTTGCCCGGGTGGGCACCGACCGATTACCTCGTTTCCGGCATCGGCAGGGCTCGGACCTGCGGCGATGTTCGCGGGGAACCGGCGAACCTGGAACACCGCGGTGAGCGATTCGTGGATGGTGCTACTATGGGCCACGTTTTCGATTATAAGTCGAAAACCTGGTTTGGTGCGAATCGGCGGAGTAGCTGTTCGCACGACGAAGGGAGCCATCATGGCGACGATGGGTGCGAAACTGGCGCCTCCGCTGATGGGGCAGGTGTTCGACGGGCCGTCGGGGTTCACTGGTGTCGAAGCCACCCCCGAGTGGGCACAGGAGATCAAGCGACTGGCCCGCGAACGAAACGCGACGATTCTCGCGCACAACTACCAGTTGCCGGAGATCCAGGACGTGGCCGATCACGTCGGCGACTCGCTGGCGCTGTCCCGGATCGCGGCCGAGGCCCCGGAGGACACCATCGTGTTCTGCGGCGTGCACTTCATGGCCGAGACCGCGAAGATCCTCAGCCCCGCCAAGACCGTCCTGATTCCGGATCAGCGAGCAGGCTGCTCGCTCGCGGATTCCATCAGCGCGGACGACTTGCGTTCCTGGAAGGCCGAATTCCCGAACGCGGTGGTGGTGTCGTATGTGAACACCACCGCGGAAGTGAAGGCGCTCACCGACATCTGCTGCACCTCGTCCAACGCGGTCGACGTGGTCGCCTCGATCGACCCGGACCGCGAGGTGCTCTTCCTGCCGGATCAGTTCCTCGGCGCGCACGTCAAGCGGGTCACCGGCCGGGAGAACATGCACATCTGGGCCGGCGAATGCCACGTGCACGCGGGTATCAACGGCGACGAGCTGACCGAGCAGGCCCGCACCCACCCGGACGCGGATCTGTTCGTGCACCCCGAATGCGGTTGCGCCACTTCGGCGTTGTACCTGGCCGGCGAGGGCGCGTTCCCGGCCGAGCGGGTGCACATCCTGTCCACCGGCGGCATGATCGACGCGGCCAAGCAGGTGCGCGAGCAGCGCGGTCAGGCAACGCAGGTGCTGGTCGCCACCGAGATCGGCATGCTGCACCAGCTGCGAAAGGCCGCCCCCGGCATCGACTTCCAGGCCGTGAACGACCGCGCCTCGTGCAAGTACATGAAGATGATCACCCCCGCGGCGCTGCTGCGCTGCCTGGTCGAGGGCCGCGACGAGGTGCACGTCGACCTGGAAACCGCGGCGCGCGGCCGTAATTCGGTGCAGCGAATGATCGAGATCGGTACGCCGGGCGGTGGTGAATGACGCCGACCCCTGCCCTCGCGGCGGTGGTCGGACAGCGGTTGCGCAACGCACAGAGAGGCACGGGCGAATGACTCCAGTGTCGATCGACTGGGAGACCGAGGCCGATCTGGTGGTGATCGGCGGTGGCGTCGCGGGACTGACCGCGGCGCGCACCGCCTCGCTGCGCGGGCTGCGGGTGTTGACGCTCAGCAAGGGCGGTGCCACCGACACGTCCACCCAGTACGCCCAGGGCGGGATCGCTGTTGTTGCGCCGGAAGGTGATTCGGTCGAATCGCACGTGCACGACACGGTCGAGGCCGGCGCCGGACTGTGCGATGTGGACGCCGTGCGATCCATCGTCGAAGGCGGGCAGGCCGCGGTCGCGGCGTTGACCGACCTCGGTGCGGTCTTCGATCTCGGCCGGGACGGGCAGATTTCGCGGACCCGCGAGGGCGGGCACAGCACTCGGCGGATCATCCACGCGGGCGGCGACGCCACCGGCGCGGAGGTGCAGCGGGCATTGAACGCGGCCGGTTTGCCGGTGCTGTTCGGCGCGGCGGCCTGTGAGATCCGCACCGGTCCTGCCGGTGTGCAAGGTGTTCTAGCGGTGTCGGACAAGGGATTCGGTGTCGTGCACGCGCCGGCGGTGCTGTTGGCGACCGGTGGTCTCGGGCAGCTCTACGCGCTCAGCACGAACCCGCCGGGTGCGACCGCCGACGGGGTCGCGCTGGCGCTGTGGGCCGGGGCCGCGGTGGCCGATCTGGAGTTCTTGCAGTTCCATCCGACGGTGTTGTACACGCCGGGTGGGCTCGGGCGCCGTCCGCTGATCAGCGAGGCGGTGCGGGGCGAGGGCGGCATTCTGGTGGATTCCGAAGGAGATTCGGTGACCGCCGGGGTTCATCCGCGTGGTGATCTGGCGCCGCGGGATGTGGTGTCGCGGGCCATCGCGGCGCGGATGCGCGCGCTCGGCACGGACCACGTCTATCTCGACGCGCGAGCGATCGACGGTTTCCCGCAACGGTTTCCGACGATCACCGCCTCCTGCCGCGCGGCGGGCATCGATCCGGGTACCGACCTGATTCCGGTCGCTCCGGCGGCGCACTATCAATGCGGTGGGGTGGTGACCGACCCGCACGGTCGCACAGCGGTGCCGGGGCTCTATGCCGCGGGCGAGGTTGCGCGCACCGGACTGCACGGCGCTAATCGGTTGGCGTCCAACAGCTTGCTCGAAGGTCTCGTCGTCGGCGAACGGGTCGGCGCGGCGGCTGCCGAACGGCTCGGTGAGCGCGGTCGAGCGACCGACGTATCCACCCGGATCGTCGACAGCGCGGATCGCGGTGTGGTGCAGCAACTGATGACCGACCACGCCTCGGTGGTGCGGGACCGCGCGGGGCTGGACGAGGCGCTCAAGCGCATGAAAGACGCAGTGACACAACGTGAGACCGGGCATGTGGCCGGCCCCGATATTGCCGCGAACATCAAGGCGATCGAGGATGCCGCGCTCACCCTGACGGCCCGCACCTTGCTGCTCGCCGCCTCCGCCCGCACCGAAAGTCGCGGCTGCCACACGCGTTCCGATCACCCCGAGTCCGACGACCGCCTCCGCCACAGCATGTCAGTAGTGCTGGACGAGGACGGTCGCCCCCGGCTCGACCAATAACCGACCGTGTCGCGAGGGCACATGGTGGTGGCAAACCCGCCATGTGCCACTCGACCCCGGTCGCACGCACGAGTAGATAGAGGAGTGATTGATGGCTCTGGACAGTAGGTTGGACAAGGCTGAGGTGCTCGCCCTCATCCGGACCGCGCTCGACGAGGATCTGCGCTACGGCCCGGACATCACCACTGCCGCGACGGTGCCCGCCGACGCGGTGGTGAAGGCGTCCGTGGTGCCGCGGCAACCGGGGACGGTGGCCGGGCTCGACGTCGGACTGCTGGTGCTGGACGAGGTGATCGGCGCGGGGAATTACGAGGTCGCCGGCCGCGTCGCGGACGGAACCCGGGTCACCCCGGGGCAATCCGTGCTCACCGTCGTCGCCCCCACTCGCGCCCTGCTCACCGCCGAACGCACCATGCTCAACCTGGTCTGCCATCTCTCCGGCATCGCCACCGCCACCGCCGCCTGGGTCGACGCGGTCGAGGGGACGGACTGCAAGATCCGCGACAGCCGCAAGACGCTGCCCGGACTGCGCGCGTTGCAGAAGTACGCGGTCCGGGTCGGCGGCGGGGTGAACCACCGGATGGGTCTCGGTGATGCCGCGCTGATCAAGGACAACCATGTGGTCGCCGCGGGTTCGGTGGTCGAGGCGTTGCGGGCCGTCCGCGAGCTGGCGCCCGACATCGCCTGCGAGGTCGAGGTGGACAGCCTCGAGCAACTCGACGCGGTGCTCGCGGAAGACGTGGAACTCGTGCTGCTCGACAACTTCCCGCTGTGGCAGACCCAGGCCGCCGTGCAACGCCGCAATGCGGTGGCGCCGCAGACGAAGCTGGAATCCTCCGGCGGGCTCAGCCTCGAGGTGGCCGCCGAATACGCGGGCACCGGTGTCGATTACTTCGCTGTCGGCGCGTTGACCCACTCGGTGCGCGTGCTGGACCTGGGCCTGGACATGTAGCGGAACGATCGCGGGTGCCGATCAACGAGTGTGTTGTCTCGTCTTGATCGCATTACCGTTGTTACGCAATACATTTGCGTGAACCCGTGCCACGATGCCGTAATGAACAGCGGGTGTCGCCTGCTTGCCTCGGTGCTGTCGATCGTGACAATTCTTGCGGTGTCGTGGGTCGGTGCGCCGTCGGCTGCGGCCGAATCGGACTGTGCTGGAAGTGTGGTCATCCGGCCGATCGCTGTCGCGGTCGACGGGGAGCAGTCGAACGGGTGGGCCTATGAGCCGTATCAGTGCACTCCCGGTGACCTGCCGCCGGCGCGGCTGATCCTTGCGGTGCACGGGTTCAACGAGAAGTCGTCCGACTATCCGGACGTGATGTCCGCGAACGCGCAGCGGAGTGGAGCGACGCTGCTGACGCTCGATCAACGGGGCGGGGACAGCCAGTGGAAGACGGGGGAATGGAATCCCTGGGCCGGTTGGCACGACGTGGTCGCTACCGCGCAGTGGTACAGGAGCGAGCATCCGTCGATCGGTAAGACCGTGCTGTGGGGGTGGAGCCAAGGCGGCATGACCAGCGGGCTGGCGTTGGCGTACGGGCCTGCGGGGTTGTTCGATTACTGGGTCGATACCGCGGGTCCGTCGAACACCGTCGATTACTGGAATGCGGGCAACACGCTGGGGCTGCCGCAGGTCTCGCAGATCGAGCGTGACGCCGGTGGTTGCACGCCGGCGGTCTGCCCGCAGGCGTATGCGGATCGATCCACGGTGGCGCTCGCGGCGAAGATGAGCGCGCAGCGGGTGTTCCTGGTGCACGGGACCGCGGATCCGATTGTCCCGTACCAGCATTCGCTCGATCTGAAGAACGCGCTCGCGGCGGCGGGGCAGCCGTATTCGATGTACACGGTGGTGACGGGGCGAGGGCCGGACGGGGCGGTGCTGCCCGGTACGCACTGGATCGGTCCGGTCTGGTTCCAGGGAGCCTGTGTGGTGGAGCGGTTGCTCACGGATCTCGAGCCGTTGGACGGGGCGGCTCGCGAGTACGTCACCGATGTGCTGGCCGGGGTGGACACAGCGCCCGCCGCGCCACCAGGTGCGACCTGTGCGGCTTGACCAGCTGTGATGTGGCCGACTTCAGTCGGACGTTGCGGACTCCGGCTATTAGCCGAGTGTTTGCCACTGCTGGGTACTATGCGGCGATGATTGGTGGCCGGCGCGCGGTTGCGTGGTTGTTGTCGAGCGTGACCATGTTGGTTGCGTCGTGGCTGGTTGCGCCCTCGGTGTCGGCCGAGCCGGAGTGTGCTGGGGACGTGGCCGTGCGGACGGTGGCGGCGACTGTCGATGGTGAGCAGGCGACCGGGCGGGTTTATGAGCCGTATCGGTGCAGTCCGGGTGATCTGGCGCCGCGCAGTCTTATCGTCGCGGTGCACGGGTACAGCGAGACGGCCGCTTCGTATCCCGACGTCATGGCTGGGATGGCTCGGCGCACCGGAGCCGCGCTGCTGACGCTGGATCAGCGGGCCGAGGGCAGTGTGTGGAAACCGGGTGAGTTCAATCCGTGGGCCGGATGGCAGGACACGGTGGCGCTCACACAGCAGTTCAAGAGCGAGCATCCGTCGGTCGGCAAGACCGTGCTGTGGGGTTGGAGTCAAGGCGGTCTGACGGCCGGGTTGGCATTGGCGTACGGGCCCGCCGGGTTGTTCGACTACTGGGTCGATGCCTTCGCTCCGACGAACATCGTCGACTACTGGAACTTGACCAGCGCGTTCTTCCCGGCGCAGCGAGCGCAGATCGAGCACGACGCGGGCGGCTGCACACCGCAGCAGTGTCCGCAGGCCTACGCCGACCGCTCCCTGGTCGCCATCGCGCCGAAGCTGAATGCCGAGCGCACCTTCCTGATCCACGGACTCTTCGATTTCGATGTGCCGTACCAGCATTCGGTCGATCTGAAGAACGCACTGGCTGCGGCGGGCAAGCCGTACTCGATGTACACGGTGGTGACTGAGCGGGGTCCGGACGGCAGCATTCAACCCGGTCTGCACGATGTCGGGCCGACCTGGCAGCAAGGCATCTGCGTCGTTGAACGGGTGGTCGAGGGGCTGGAACCGTTGGATGGGGCGGCCCATGACTACGTCATCAACGTGCTGACCGGCGTCGACACCGCCCCGCTCCCGCCGGGTGCGAGCTGCCCGGCCTGATCAGGCGGTCAGTTCGCGTTGCAGCGGGGTGCGGAAGCGGGGGATAGCGCGCACGTCGCCGAACCATTCGGCGGTCCGCGCGGCCTCGGCCTCGATCAGTGCGACGGCGTCGGCGCCCACGTCTTCCAGTAGGCGATAGACGATTTCGCCGTCGCCGCGCTGCCCCCAGCCGCCGACGATGCGGCCGTTCCACCAAATCGTCGGTCCGATATTGCCATTGGTGTCGAACAGGGCCGGTGCGTGCGGGCCGAGGTACCAGTCGCGGGACTGCCAGCCCATCGGGGTCGGGTCGAGGCAGGGCAGCAGCGCGGCCCAAGGTTCCGGCGCCGCAACGGGTTCCACGTCGTCGGCGAGCAGAAGGCCGGTGGCGCCGTCCAAGTCGACCTCGACCACGTCGAGATCGGTGAGCGCCTTGCGTACTTCGCCGAGACCCCAGCCGGTCCACCACTTGAGGTCGGTGATCGGGGCCGGGCCGAAGGCGTGCAACCACTGCCGGAGCAGTTCGGCGCGCGCCTGTTCGGCCGACATCGACGGAACCCCTTGGGGCAGCCAGGATTCGATGGGCTCCCAGGTGTACTGGCTGCTGGCCCAGCTGCCGTTCGGGCGGCCGCGCACGATCCGGCCTTCGCAACCGAGAGTGACCAGCACCCAGGTGGTGATGTTGGTCGGGCGCGAATACGACTTCCCCGGAGCGGGATCCACTTGGGTGCGCAGCCGGGGCACGTCCTTGCTCAGCTGTGCGCCGGTGGCGGCGCCCCTGGCCAGCAGCGCGTCGTGCGTTTCGGCCTCGACGTCGTCCAGCCAGCTCGCCACGTCGCCCTCGACCGCCCCCGATTGCTCGATGAACTTGCGGTAGGCGCGACGCTGCTTGTGCGCCAACGCATCCGCGCACGACGCCTGCAAGACCGGGACCAGGTCGAGCGGCGCGATGAACATGGTGCGGCGCATCGCGAGCATGCGCAGCAGCGTCCGGTCGTCGTAGAGGGCCTGCTCGACGTCGGGCGGGGCGAGGGTGTTGCTGCGGGACCCGACGGACAGGAACACCGTCGCCGGGTCGGTCGCGTGCAGCACCACCATCGATCGGACGATCTCGGCCACCTGATCGGACCGGTTCGCCGCCGCGAGCCGATGCCGCACCGCCAGGCGGGCCCGTCGCTCAGCCACATCAATCGAACGCATCAGCGAATCCTAGCGTTCGACGGTGCGGTTCAGATGCCGTAGTCCTGCGGGTTCAGGCGCAGGGTCTGGCAGGCCTCGCGGACCGCGGCGATCTCGGTCTGGTCGAAGTTGCCGTCCGCGTTGCCGATCATGATGCCGATCCGGACGACCGCGTCGGCCTCGGTCGGCTTGCCCGCGGCCTTGCCGATCTGTTGCAGCACGTGGGCGCGGCCGAAGGCTGGGTCGCTGGTCAGGCGGTTGCAGTTGTCCTCGAACAGGGCGCGCAGGTCGTCGATCGGGAAGTTCTGCAACACCTGATCGGCGGCGATCAGGTTCGCGACCTTCATCCGCTCGGCCGGGTCGATGCTGCCGTCGGCGGCCGCGACCAGCGCGCAGATGCCCATGCTCGCGTCGCGGAAGGAACCGCCGCGCAGGTCGTTCTTCTTGGCCAGCAGCTGGGCCTGCCATTTCGGCGCGTTGTCCATCAGCTTGCTGATCAAGGTCGCGTTGGACATCAGGCGGTTCAAGAAGGCCATGACCGGGAATTTAGCAGACCTGCGCCGACCAGTCCCGGCCACAAACGATCCGGCGTCAGTGCCCCGGTTTCCAGGCGCGGACCAGGTCGAGCAGGCCGGGGAAGCGGGCTTCCAGGTCGTCGATCCGGACCTTGCTGCGGCGCTCCAGGCCGTAGCGCTGCTGGCGGGTGACGCCGGCCTCGCGCAGCACCCGGAAGTGGTGGGTGAGCGTCGATTTCGGGCGGTCGATGTCGAACCAGCCGCAGGAGCGGTCGGTGTCGGGGGATTCGGTGAGCAGCTTTTGAATCATGGTGAGCCGCAAGGGATCGCTGAGCGCGGCGAGGACGTGATCGAGGCGGAGGTCGGCACGGTCCGGCTCGGGGAGCCGGGTGTCGGGGACTTCGGTTGCCGATGGCATCGCGGGACTCCTGAGGGTGTGGGTGCCCTGTACGGGTTTTATCGTACTAGATGCTAAGTTCGATTTCGTTCGTATCGGTACGATAAAAGTCGAACCAGTGGAGGTTGGGATGGCGACGCTCACTGCGCACCGGGTGAACCGGGACGGGCTCGTGTGGCTGGCGGCATGGCCGGTCATGGCGGTGTTCGTGCTGTCGAACGCGGCGACACCGCTGTACGTGGTGTGGCAGCGCGAGCTCGGGTTCTCGGCCGGCACGCTGACGGTGATCTTCGCCAGCTACATCGTCGGGCTGCTCGGTGCGCTGCTGGTCGCGGGTGTGGTGTCGGATCGGGTCGGGCGTAAGCCGGTGCTGTTGCCCGCGATCGCGCTGGCGGTGGTGGCGTGTGTGCTGTTCGCCACCGCGAGTTCGGTTGCGGTGCTTGCGGTTGCGCGGTTGCTCACCGGGATCGCGGTGGGTGCGGCGGTGTCCGCGGGGATGGCGGCGGTGACCGATGTGGGTGGGCCGGAGCGCAAACGGCTTGCGGCGCTGGCCGCTTCGTCGGCGATGGTGTTGGGCGCGGGGTTCGGGCCGCTGTTGTCCGGTGTGCTGTCGGAGACCGTGCCCGGCCCGACGGTGACCATCTTCGTGGTCGAAATCGCGCTGCTCGTCTCGGCTTTCGTGGTGGTTGCCCGGCTGGATCTGCCGAAGGGCGCCGGTGGGCGCGGGCCGTGGATTCGGATTCCCGCGGTGGCGCCGGGTGGGCGGACGGCGGTGCTGCTCGGCATCGCAGTGTTCGCGCCGGGGATCACCTCGACCTCGTTCGTGCTGTCGCTGGGACCGTCGCTGCTCGCGCACCTGCTCGGCGCCACCAACCGGGTGATCGCGGGCGGGCTGGCCTTCGTGATGTTCCTGGGCGCCACCGGCATCCAGTTCGCCGCGCGCCGCCTGCGGGTGCGCACGATTCTGCTCGGTGGCGCGGTCGCAACGACGGTAAGCATGCTGACCCTGGTGCTGTCACTACAGCTTTCCTCTCTCACCCTGTTCGCAACGGCCGCCGTCCTCGCCGGAATCGGCCAGGGCCTGGGCCAATTCGGCGGCCTCACCGCGATCAGCGCCACCGTCCCCGCAGCTCGCCTCGCCGAAGCCAACGCCGCCCAGAACGTCGGCGGCTACCTGCCCGCGGCCGTCCTGCCGTTGAGTGCCGGTTTCCTCAGCGACGCAATAGGTTTGACCGGCGGCGCAACCACCTTCGCCATCGTGGTGATCACTGCTGCCATCGCAGGCGGCTGCTCGGTCCTCCTCCGATCGAGCAGTTCGTCACGCCAACAGCGGAATCCGCACTCTCACACATCGAGGTGAGTCAAGAGGTCGTTCCGGCGTATCGAGGGGAGTCAAATGGTTGCTGCTGAAGATCAACTGGCGACCATATGACGCACCTCGATATATGAGTGGTGGCGCGCATCGGCGGATGCGCAGTGCGGGGTGGGACGGGTACGCGGCGGGGCGTAGGGCGCATGGGTCCGGCCTGGTTTGGCCGGTTCGCGCTGGTGGCGTGCCATTATTCGAGGATGAGGCGTGGATTCGTAGTGGTCGCGGTGGGTGCGCTGTTGGTTGGGTTGGCTACTGCGGTCGCGCCGTCGGTTGCGGCTGAGCCGGAGTGTGAGACGCAGGTGGCGGTGCGGGCGGTGACGGTCAGCGTCGATGGGGAGGATGCGACGGGGCTGGTGTATGAGCCGGATCGGTGTGGGGCGGGGGACTTTTCGCCGACGGATCTGGTTGTCGCGGTGCATGGGCACGATGCCGGGTCGGACAGCTATGCGGGGTATCTGACGTCGATTGCCCGGCAGAGCGGTGCGCCGGTGCTTTCGATGGATCTGCGCTCGGACAGCAGTGTGTGGCGTACCGGTGAGTGGAATCTGTGGGCCGGTTGGCACGACCTCGTGGCGTCCACTCAGTGGTACAAGGATCAGCATCCTTCCATCACGCGCACGGTGCTGTGGGGGTGGAGCCAGGGCGGGATCATGAGTGGGCTCGCGGCGGCGTACGCCCCGCCCGGATTGTTCGACTACTGGGTCGACAATTACGGTCCCGCAGATGATTTCACGATGTGGCTGGGTTCGGCGGTGATCGATCCCGTGCTGCCCGCACAGATCGAACGCGATGCCGGTGGCTGCACGCCCGTTGTCTGCCCGCAGGCCTATGCCGAGCGTTCGCCCGCGCTGGTGGCCGGTCGGATGAGTGTGCGGCGCGCGTTCCTGATCCACGGCACCGGAGACAACGTGGTGCCCTATCCGACGACGCTGGAGATGCGCGCCGGACTGCTCGCCGCAGGCAAACCCACGTCGATGTACACCATCGCCACCGGCCGCGACCTGTACGGCGCGGTGGTCCCCGGCGATCACAGCGTCGGACCCGCCTTCTTCGAGGGCGGTTGCGTAGTCCAGCGACTCCTGCTCGGCACCGAACCTACCGACGGCCCCGATCGCGACTACCTCGTCGACGTCGCCCACGGCATCGCCACCGCACCGCCCGCCCCACCGAACGCCAAGTGCGCCGCCTGATCGCATCGACCTCGATCCGGGAACAGGATCGCGGCCGCTTGCGGTTGATGTTGACGACACCGACGACGAAGTGAGGGTGAGAATGGGTAAGCCGACGGATCCGGCGTATCACTGGGACGGCGCGGAACTGGACCTGGACGGGTACCTGGCGCGTATCGGGTTCGACGGCGAGCGGGCGCCGACGGTGGAGACGCTGCGCAAGGTGGTGCGTGCGCACACCACCTCGATTCCGTTCGAGAACCTGGAGATCCTGCTCGGCCGCCCGATCCTGCTGGACCTGGAGTCGTTGCAGAACAAGCTGATCCGGCAGCGCCGCGGCGGCTACTGCTATGAGCATGTCGGCGTGTTCGCGGCCGCGTTGGAACGGCTCGGGTTCGGTATCACCGCGCTGAGCGCCCGGGTCACGATGGGCGCGGACGAGGGCCTGCGCCCCGCGACGCACGCCCTCCTGCGCGTGACCACCGATGACGACGACCGAGTCTGGCTGTGCGACGTCGGCTTCGGCTCCGGCCCGCTCGAACCGTTCGAACTCTCTACGGAGACAACCGATTTCACCGCGGGCGAGTGGAAGTTCCGGCTCGAATACACCCGCGGCGAGCTGGACAGCGACCTGTGGGTGCTGCACCAGTTCGGCAAGGACGGCTGGATCAGCCGCTACACCTTCGCGACCACCCCGCAGTACCGCATCGACTTCGCGGTCGGCAACCACTTCGTCGCCACCTCGCCGCGTTCGCCGTTCACCACCCGCCCTTACGTGCAGCACTTCGGCCCGGACATCCACCTGACCGTCGACGGCACCACGCTGATCACCGAACGCCCGGACGGCACCAGCGAAACCCGCCTGATCGAAGCGAGCGAACTGCCGAAGATCCTGTCCGAGGAGTTCGCCATCGACCTCACCGAAGCCGACGCCGCCGCCCTGGTTACAGGCTCCTGGCGGACCGCGTGAACCAGCCCGCCCCGGCGTAGCCTCTCTCACCTCGCCGGGGCCGGCAGATACAGTCGGCTGGGTGCGTACCCGCCGGAATTACCTCGTCCTGTTCGCCGCACCCGCGCTCGTGCTCGCCGCCTGCTCGTCCGGTCCGGACCAGCCGGACACGGTCGCAGGCCAGTTCGCCGACGCGCTGAACCGCGACGATGTCGCGGCCGCGGCCAAGCTGACCGACGATCCGGCGAAGGCCGCCGACGCCCTCGGCAAGCTCTACGACGGCCTCGGCAAGGAGGTCCGTTTCGACGTCCGCTCGATCGACAAGAACACCTTCACGCTGGCCGCCACCTGGAAGCTGGGCAAGGACGGCAAGTCCGAGTGGACCTACACGACCACCGGCACCGCGAACGACAGCGACGGCTGGAAGGTCAAGTGGAACCCGGACACGGTCGCACCCGGCCTGGCCGCCGGCCCGCTGAGCTACAGCGCGGTCTATCCGCAACCGTCGCGCATCCTCGATTCCACCGGCGGCGAGTTGATGACCCAGCAGGTGGTCACGCTGGTCAACGTGAGCCCCGGCGCCGACCTCGGCGCGCTCGCCGGTCTGCTCGGCCCGATCTCGCCCGGCATCACCGCGCAGTCGTTGCAGGCGGATCTGGCTGCGGCGCAGGGCAAACCGGTCACCGCGATCAGCCTGCGCGACGCCGATCTCGCGCCGATCCAGGCGCAGCTGTCCGGTCTGCCCGGCGTCACCCTCGCGCCGCAGACCCGGCTGCTCACCAACGACAAGTCGCTCGCCTCGCCGACCCTGTCCGGGCTGGCCGAACTGTGGCAGAAGAACGCCGACGACAACGCGGGCTGGGCGGTGCGCGCGCAGACCGGCGACGGCACCCAGCGCGTCGGCGGCCAGGATCCGAAGCCGACCGCCGATATCGCGTCCACCCTGAACATCGACCTGCAACAGGCGGCCGAGGCGGCGCTGACGCCGATCCCGCAGCCCGCGGCGATCGTCGCGATCCAGCCGTCCACCGGCAATGTCGTCGCGGTCGCGCAGAACGCCGCCGCCGACGCACAGGGGCCGATCGCGCTCACCGGGCTGTACCCGCCGGGTTCGACGTTCAAGACGGTGACCGTCTCGGCCGCGCTGCAAGCGGGCACGGTCACGCCGGACACCGTGCTGCCCTGCCCGGGCGTCGCGAACATCGAGGGCCGCAAGATCCCCAACGACAACAATTTCGACCTCGGACAAGTCCCGCTACATACCGCGTTCGCGCGTTCGTGCAACACGACGATGGGCGAGCTCGGGGTGAAACTGCCCGCCGACGCGCTGACGAACGCGGCCGCGCAACTCGGTCTCGGCATCGACTACGTCACACCGGGACTGACCACCGTGACCGGCAAGGTGCCGCCCGCGGACACCCCCGCGCTGCGGGTCGAATCCGCCATCGGGCAGGGCCAGGTGACCGCGACACCGTTCGGTATGGCACTGGTCGCCGCGTCCATCGCGCGCGGTTCGGTGCCCGCGCCGACGATCGTCAAGGGTCAACCGGGCACACCGGACAAGACGCCGGCCGCGTTGCCCGCGAGCGTCGCCGACCAGGTCAAGGCCATGATGCGGGAAACCGTCACCGCCGGAACCGCGACTCAGCTGCGCGACATCCCCGGCTTGCTCGGCAAGACCGGCACCGCCGAATTCATCGACGACAAGCACGCGCACGGCTGGTTCGTCGGCATCGCCGATGACCTGGCATTTGCCGTATTCATCAACGACGCCAACAGCTCTGGGCCCGCGGTGGACGCGGCCGGACGGATGCTGCGGGCGGCGCATTAGTCGCGGCGCGCCGATGTGGGCGGAGAATATGCCCGTGCTGGCGCGGACCGAAGTCGCGCGGCCCGCTACACTCGTCCCCGGACCGCGTCTGTAAGCAATATGCGGGATGTCACGATTTCGAGAAGGTTCGGAGTAGGCGCCATCGATACCGGTCAGTTGATCGCGGAGCATTACCGCCTGGTCGAGCGGATTGGTAGCGGCGGCACAGGTGTTGTTTGGCGTGCCATCGACGAGCGTCTGCAACGCTCGGTGGCCGTCAAGCAGATCCACATCAAGCCGAGCCTCCCCGAGGCCGAGCGTGATGTGGTGCGCCAGCGTGCCATTCGCGAGGCCCGCAACGCCGCTCGTTTCCAGCATCCGAATGCCATTGTGGTGTTCGACATCACCGAGCATCAGGGTGATCCCTGCCTGGTGATGGAATACCTCAAATCCAACAGCCTGGCCGGCGTGCTGTCCGCGCAGGGCCCGCTGCCGTTGACCCAGGTCGCGCGGATCGGCGAACAGGTCGCCTCGGCGCTGATCGCCGCGCACGACGCGGGCATCGTGCACCGGGACGTGAAGCCGGGCAACATCCTGCTCGACGACCACGGCACGGTGAAGATCACCGACTTCGGCATCTCCCGCGCCGCCGGTGACGTCACGCTCACCGAGACCGGGCTGATCTGCGGCACCGCCGCCTATCTCGCGCCGGAGATGGCGCGGGGCGCGGACCCGACGCCCGCCTCGGACGTATTCGCCTTGGGCGCAACTCTTTTCCACGCGCTGGAGGGCGAACCGCCGTACGGCGCGAACGCCAACCCGCTCGCGGTGCTGTACGCCGCGGCCAACGGTCAGGTCAGCGAGCCGCGAAACGCCGGGCCCGCAACGGATTTCCTGCTCGACCTGCTCAGCCCGGAACCGCAGGACCGGCCCACCATGCGGGCCGCCCTCGACCATCTGGCCGCGTTCGCCGACTCCGGCCCCGCGCCGGTGGCCGCCGGATTCGTGCCCGCCAGTGAGGCTTTCGTGCGCCGCCGCAACGGCGCGCCGGAATCGGCGACGCGTGCCCTGCGCCCGTCGGCGGTGTCCGCGCCGGTGCAGCAGCCGGCCGAACGGCAGCAGCGCCCGCAGCAGCCCGCGCACCGTCCGCAGCACGCGCCGCGGCGGCCCGCGCAGCCGAACACCGCCACCCATCCCCGCACGCAGGCCCAGCCGCGCCCGGTGCCGCGCAAGTCCGGCGGCAAGAGCAAGGCCGTCATCATCGGCGCCGCGATCGGCGCGGTGGTGGCGGTGGCCGCGATCCTGATCGGTGCGTTGAGCCAGAAGGACTCGAATTCGCCGACGGTGAATGCGGGTCCGCCGTCGACGAGTGCGGCCAGCGGTGGGCCCAGCTCGGCTCCGCCGACCGGAACGCCCGGCAAGACCACCAGCGATGGCAAGGTCACCGAGGGTCCCGCGGCGGCGTTGGTGAAGCGGTTCTACGACGACGCCAGCGGATCGTGGTCCATCCTGACGCCGGCGGCGCAGAAGGTCTACGGCACCGAAACCGGGTTCCGCCAGTACTGGGACGCGCACACGGTCGAGAACTTCACCAACATCAGGAAGTCCGGCGACAGCGGTGCGGATGGATCGATGGACATCAAGCTGGACAGCCTGATCATCGACGGCCAGGACAAGCCGCTGGTCCTGCGGGTGATCAGCTCCGGCGGCAAGCTGCTCATCGACAGCGACACGCGCTTCCCGAACCTGTCCTGACTTTCGCGGAATCCGGCGTCGACGTCTGCTGATCGCCCTTCGTCGCGGTAGATGAGCTGGTCGGCGCCGGTCCCGGGCGCTACCGGTGAGACGCAGGGCGCAACAGGGCAGACCGTGCGGATAACGGCTGGCGTCGGCCGGATAGGCTGGTAGCTGCAACTTTCCTGTTGCGGATTCGGCTGAAGACAAGGATCGACACCACATGACTACCCGCATCGAGCTCGCCCGCGTTGATCTGCGCGGTCGCACTCCCTCCGTTGCCGAGCTGCGCGCCGCGCTGCCGCGCGGGGGAGTCGACGTCGACTCGGTGCTGCATCATGTGCGGCCGGTGGTCGAGGCGATCCGGGATCGTGGCGTCGCGGCGGCCCAGGAGTACAGCGAGCGGTTCGACGGGATCAGCCCGGCGACGGTGCGGGTGCCCGCGGCCGAGCTGGAGAAGGCGCTCGACGAGCTGGATCCCGCGGTGCGCGCGGCGCTGGCGGAGTCCATCGCCAGGGCCAGGAAGGTGCACGCCGATCAGCGGCGCACCGACAAGACCACCGAGGTGGTCCCCGGCGGCACGGTGACCGAGCGCTGGGTGCCGGTCGAGCGGGTCGGGCTGTATGTGCCCGGCGGCAACGCCGTCTACCCGTCCAGCGTGGTGATGAACGTGGTGCCCGCGCAGACCGCGGGCGTGGGCTCGCTGGTGGTGGCCTCGCCACCGCAGGCACAGTTCGGTGGCCTGCCGCACCCGACCATCCTGGCTGCCGCGCAGTTGCTCGGCGTCGACGAGGTATGGGCGGTCGGCGGGGCACAGGGCGTCGCGCTGCTGTCCTACGGCGGCGTCGACACCGACGGCGCCCAGCTGGAGCCGGTCGATCTGATCACCGGGCCCGGCAACATCTACGTCACCGCGGCCAAGCGGCTGTGCCGCGGCCTGGTCGGCATCGACGCCGAGGCCGGGCCGACCGAGATCGCGATCCTGGCCGACGCGACCGCGGACCCGGTGCACGTCGCGGCGGATCTGATCAGCCAGGCCGAGCACGACGTGCTCGCGGCCAGCGTGCTGGTCACCGACAGCGCGGACCTCGCGGACGCGGTGGACGCGGCGCTGACCCGGCAGATGGCCGTGGTGAAGCACGCCGAGCGGGTGACCGAAGCGTTGCACGGCAAGCAGTCCGGCACGGTGCTGGTCGACGACATCGAGCAGGGTCTGCGGGTGGTGAACGCCTACGCGGCCGAACACCTCGAGATCCAGACCGTCGACGCCGCCGCCGTGGCCGCCCGAGTACGCAGTGCCGGTGCGATTTTCGTCGGCGCGTACGCACCGGTGAGCCTCGGCGACTACTGCGCGGGCTCCAACCATGTGCTGCCGACGGCCGGATGTGCCCGGCACTCTTCGGGTTTGAGCGTGCAGACGTTCCTGCGCGGCATCCACGTCGTGGACTACACCGAGGCGGCGTTGAAGGATGTGGCCGGTCACGTGGTAGCGCTGGCCAACGCCGAGGACCTGCCCGCCCACGGCCAGGCCGTGCAGGCGCGTTTCGAGGCGCTGTCATGACCGGCCAGGCCACCGTGCCGGGCGCGGACATCAGCCTGGACGACCTACCGCTGCGGGACAACCTGCGCGGCAAGAAGCCTTACGGCGCACCGCAATTGACCGTGCCGGTGCAGCTGAACACCAACGAGAACCCGCACCCGCCGAGCCGGGCGCTGATCGACGACGTCGCCGAGTCCATTCGGATCGCCGCCGCCGACCTGCACCGCTACCCGGACCGGGACGCGGTGGCGCTGCGCGGCGACCTGGCCGAATACCTCACCAGGCAAACGGGTATCGCGGTGGACACCGACAACGTCTGGGCGGCAAACGGTTCCAACGAGATCCTGCAGCAGCTGTTGCAGGCGTTCGGCGGACCCGGCCGCAGCGCACTGGGTTTCGTGCCGTCGTACTCGATGCACCCGATCATCTCCGAGGGCATCGACACCGAATGGATCGAGGCCAAGCGCAACGCCGACTTCGCCCTCGACGTCGACTATGCGGTCGCCGCGATCGCGGAGCGCTCGCCGAACGTGGTCTTCGTGACCAGCCCGAACAACCCGACCGGACACAGCATTCCGCAGGATGATCTCGCGCGGATCCTGGAGGCCGCGCCGGGCATCGTGGTGGTCGACGAGGCGTACGGGGAGTTCTCTGCGCAGCCGAGTGCCCTCGCGCTGATCGATCGGTTCCCGGCGAAACTGGTGGTGACCAGGACCATGAGCAAGGCGTTCGCCTTCGCCGGCGGCCGGCTGGGCTACCTGGTCGCCGCGCCCGCGGTGATCGACGCGATGCTGCTGGTGCGGTTGCCGTATCACCTCTCGGTGGTCACCCAGGCGGCCGCGCGGGCGGCGCTGCGGCACGCCGACGAGACCCTCGGCAGCGTCGCAGAGCTTGCCGCGCAACGTGATCGGGTCGCGACGGCGCTGGCCGAGATCGGCTTCGACGTGATCCCGAGCGACGCGAATTTCCTGCTGTTCGGCCGGTTCACCGACGCATCCGCGAGCTGGCAGCGGTATCTTGATCATGGCGTGCTGATCCGCGATGTCGGCATCCCCGGCTACCTGCGCACCACCATCGGGCTGGCCGCGGAGAACGACGAACTCCTGAAGGTCAGCCGCATTCTGGTGCACACCGACGTGACGCCCCGATGAATCCGCCTGTGGAGGAACCAATCATGAACCGAATCGCGCGGGTCGAGCGTGTCACCAAAGAGTCCAGCATCGTGGTCGAGCTGGACCTGGACGGCTCCGGCAAGACCGAAATCGCCACGGGCGTCCCGTTCTACGACCACATGCTGACCGCGCTGGGCGCGCACGCCAGCTTCGACCTGACCGTGCGGGCCGAGGGCGACACCGAGATCGAGGCCCACCACACGGTGGAGGACACCGCGATCGTGTTCGGCCAGGCGCTGGGAAAGGCGTTGGGGGACAAGGCCGGCATCCGCCGGTTCGGTGACGCCTACATCCCGATGGACGAGACGTTGGCGCACGCCGCGGTCGACGTCTCCGGGCGACCATACTGCGTGCACACCGGCGAGCCGGAACACCTGCTGCACGCAGTGATCCCCGGATCCGGTCCCGGCGCACCGTACTCCACCGTGCTCAACCGCCACGTCTTCGAGTCGATCGCGTTGAACGCGCGCATCGCGCTGCACGTGCGCGTGCTGTACGGCCGCGACCAGCACCACGTCACCGAAGCCGAATTCAAGGCGGTGGCAAGGGCTTTGCGTGCCGCGGTCGAACTCGACCCGCGGGTGCACGGCGTTCCCTCGACGAAGGGGACGCTATGACACTGAAGTCTGTCGCGCTGCTCGATTACGGCTCGGGCAACCTGCACTCGGCCGAGCGCGCGCTGGTTCGCTCGGGCGCGAAGGTCGAGGTGACCGCCGATCCGGAGATCGCCTTGGCCGCCGACGGTTTGGTCGTGCCCGGCGTCGGCGCGTACGCCGCCTGCATGGCCGGACTGCGCGCGGTGCGGGGCGAGCGAATGATCGGCCAGCGCCTGGCCGGCGGTCGTCCGGTGCTCGGCATCTGCGTCGGCATGCAGATCCTGTTCGAGCGCGGCGTGGAATTCGGCGTGGAGACCGACGGCTGCGCGGAATGGCCCGGCGTGGTGGAACGACTGTCCGCGCCGGTGCTGCCGCACATGGGCTGGAACACCGTGTCGGCGCCGCAGGACAGCGTGCTGTTCGCCGGCCTGGACGAGGAGACGCGGTTCTACTTCGTGCACTCCTACGCCGCCCAGACCTGGGATCTGCCGCCGGGCGAGCATTTCGCCGCACCCAAGCTGACCTGGGCCGAGCACGGCGTGCCGTTCCTCGCCGCGGTGGAGAACGGGCCGCTCTCGGCGACCCAGTTCCACCCGGAGAAGTCCGGCGACGCCGGGGCCCAGCTGCTGCACAACTGGGTGCAGTCGCTGTAAGCCCAACCGGACTACCGGGTTTCGGCCCGGTTGACCAGCCAGCGGCCGTTCACGTTCTCGACGGTGATCAGCAGCGACATCTTGTTGGTCTTCGGCATGCCGCCGGTCTCGTCGCTGGTGGTCGTCCGCACCACGTCGACGGTCACGTCCGCGCGGGCCTCGTCACCGGAGACGACCCGGCAGTCCACCGAATCGACGGTCGCGCGGGTGTGGCTGGCGGCGGCGTTGGCCTGAATGGTCGGCCGGGCCTCCTCGAACTCCGCGCGGAACATGCCGGTGGTGATGTCGAGCATCTTGCCGGCATGGTCGTCGAAGCGCGCGTAGTCGTAAGTCCCTGCGACGGTGCCGAAATCGCAGCCGGCCAGCCGCGCCTCCTCGGGCGGGGCTGCCGCTGCGGTCTGCGCGGTGGCCAGCACCGCGGTGCAGGTGGCAGCCGAAATCAGGAGCACGGCAGGCAGGGTCGAGCGCGACATACGAGATCCCTAGGGAGAGTGCGGAGTCGGCGACCGGAGTGATCGCCGTGGCGAGACACTACCGGCGATTCCCCGGTCGCGGGGGCTGCCCGCGGCGTCGGTCGTGGGCGCCGCCTCCGGGTAGACCCTGACTCGTCCGCGCGGGATATCGGGGTTGCCACCGGATTCGCTTGTGGCGGCGTGGATCTATGGTCGATCCGAGGAGGCCGCTATGAGGAGCGTCACAGTCCCGTTGGTCGTGCTGACCGGGTACGCCGTGGTCGCGTGTTTCGTCTTCGGCACCGCCGCGGCGGAGACATTGCTGTTGTATCCCAACATCTTTCGGGACGTCCCGGAGTCGCTGGAACTGTCCCAGCGGTTCATGAGCGTGGTCAGCGTCGGTGACGTGATGCGACCGCTCGGTGGTGTGCTGACGCTATGCGCGGTGCTCGCGCTCGTGGCGGCGGTGCGGTATCGGGTCGGGTTGCGCTGGACCGGGCTGTCGCTGATCTCGTTGATCAGCGGGCAGTTCCTGCTGTCGGTGCTGTACGAGTGGCCGCGGGCGACGATCCTGTTCGACGATCGGGACGAGCACACCCTCGCCGAGATCGAACGGGCCGCAACGGAATTCCAGATCGGGGAGGGGTTGCGCCTCGTCGCGGCGGCGCTGACCGCGCTGTTCGCGGTGGCAGCGGCCCTGGTCTGTTACCGCCGCCGGGTGCTGGCAGCCCATGCCCGGACGGGCGCGGTCGTCTAGATCGGGTGGTCTCGACCCGCGATAGTCATCGGTCTGCTTCGGCGCCAACCGCGCCGAAGCGGCAGACCTCGCCGAGGACGTATCGCGATTCGCCCGTTCACATATTGTGGGTGCGACCAACAAGAGTTAGATTGCACCATGGAGATCTCGCAGGAGGGTGCGCCCGCCAGACTGCGGGCGCTGCCCACCCGGCTGGTCAATCAGGTCGCCCTCGTCGCCAATCGGGCGACCGAGCGGGCGCTGAACGCCACCGGCTCGCGGCGTTACCACTACGCGCTGCTCGCGGCGCTCGGCGAGTTCGGCTCGATCAGCCAGGCCGACCTGGGCCGGCGCACCCGGATCGACCGCAGCGACATCGTCGCCACGGTGAACGAGTTGGCCGGCCGCGGCTTCGTCGAGCGCAGCCCAGACGAGGGCGATCGCAGGCGCAAGATCGTCACCATCACCGAGGCGGGCACGGCCCATCTCGCCGAGCTGGACGAGCGACTGGCCGGCGCGCAGGACGAACTACTGTCCGGCCTCGACCCGGCGGAGCGCGCGGAGCTGGTCCGTCTGCTCACCCGAATCCTCGATCGGTGATTCAGCTCCTATATGCGCAGGCCGGAGACGGGCCGGACGAACGGAACCACTAGGGTGGTCGCGTGAGTGAGCGCAGCGAACGAACCATCAATACAGCGTCAAAGACGTCGACGGAGCCGAGCGCCAGCGAGGCGCAGTCGTGAGTCTTGTGCTGCTACCCGCCGTCGATGTCGCCAATGGAGAGGCCGTGCGCCTCGTGCAGGGGGAGGCCGGGAGCGAAACCAACTACGGCTCGCCGCGCGATGCCGCCCTGGAATGGCAACGCGCCGGCGCGGAGTGGGTCCATCTGGTCGACCTGGACGCCGCCTTCGGCCGCGGCTCGAATCGTGAGCTGCTGGCCGGTGTGGTCGGCGAACTCGACGTCAAGGTGGAGCTGTCCGGCGGCATCCGCGACGACGACACCCTGGAGGCCGCGCTGGCCACCGGGTGCGCCCGGGTGAACCTGGGCACCGCCGCGCTGGAGGATCCGATCTGGTGCGCCAAGGCCATCGCCAAGCACGGCGAACGCGTCGCGGTGGGCCTGGACGTGCGGATCATCGACGGCGACTACCGGCTGCGCGGCCGCGGCTGGGTCAGCGACGGCGGCGACCTGTGGGAGGTGCTGGAGCGCCTGGAGCGCGACGGCTGCTCGCGCTACGTGGTCACCGACGTCACTAAGGACGGCACGCTGACCGGCCCGAACCTGGACCTGCTGCGCGAGGTGTGCAACGCCACCGACGCCCCGGTCATCGCCTCCGGCGGCGTCTCCACCATCGAGGACCTGATCGCGATCGCCGAACTGGTGCCCGAGGGCGTCGAGGGTTCGATCGTCGGCAAGGCGCTCTACGCGGGCCGGTTCACGCTGCCCGAGGCGCTGGCCGCGGTGAGATGAGCCCGGACCTATCGGCTCTGCTCGCGGTCGCCCGCGAGATCCTGGACTCGGTCACCTCCCGCTTCATCGAGGGGGTCGGCGCGCCGAGCGCGGTGACCAAGGGGCGCAACGACTTCGCCACCGAACTCGATCTGGAGCTGGAGCGCACCATCTCCGCCGAGCTCGAGCAGCGCACCGGAATCAAGGTGCACGGTGAGGAATTCGGCGGGCCGCAGCTCGTGTCCGGCACCGCGTGGGTGCTCGATCCGATCGACGGAACGTTCAATTACTCGTCCGGGCACCCGCTTTCGGGCATGCTGCTCGCGCTGGTGCACGAGGGCGAGCCGGTGCTCGGCCTGACCTGGCTGCCGCTGCTCGGACAGCGGTATGCCGCGATCACGGGCGGACCGGTGCAGCTCAACGGGCAACCGCTGCCGCCGTTGCCGCACGGCAAGCTGGCCGAGGCGATGATCGGCTTCGGCGCGTTCAATGTCGATGCGCGAGGCCGGATTCCGGGGCAGTTCCGGTTCGATCTGCTCGGCCCGCTCAGCCGGCTCTCCTCGCGCGTGCGGATGCACGGATCCACCGGCATCGACCTGGCGTTCACCGCGGCCGGGGTGCTCGGCGGCGCCATCGTGTTCGGCCATCACCCGTGGGACAACGCCGCGGGCGTCGCGCTGATCCGGGCCGCCGGCGGCGTGGTCACCGACCTGGCCGGCGCGCCGTGGACCATCACCTCGGGCTCGGTGCTGGCCGCCGCGCCGGGCGTGCACGAGGAACTGCTCGAAATGATCTGCACGGTCGCCGATCCGGCGACCGCGGAGGAAGGGTGAGGCAATGACGTTGGCGGTACGCGTGATTCCGTGTCTGGACGTCGACGCGGGCCGGGTGGTCAAGGGCGTGAACTTCGAAAACCTGCGCGACGCAGGCGATCCCGTCGAGCTGGCCGCGACCTATGACGCGCAGGGCGCCGACGAGCTGACCTTCCTGGACGTCACCGCCTCCACCGGCGATCGCGGCACCATGATCGACGTGGTGACCCGCACCGCCGAGCAGATCTTCATTCCGCTCACCGTCGGCGGCGGGGTGCGCACGGTCGACGACGTCGACCGGCTGCTGCGCGCCGGCGCGGACAAGGTTTCGGTGAACACCGCCGCGATCGCGCGGCCCGAGGTGCTGCGCGAGATGTCGGAACGCTTCGGCTCGCAGTGCATCGTGCTGTCCGTGGACGCGCGCACGGTGCCGGAGGGGCAGCCCGCGACGCCCTCCGGCTGGGAGGTCACCACGCACGGCGGCAAGCGCGGCACCGGCATCGACGCGGTCGAATGGGCCACCCGCGGAGCCGAATTGGGCGTCGGCGAGATCCTGCTCAACTCGATGGACGCCGACGGCACCAAGGCGGGCTTCGACCTGCGGATGATCCGCGCCGTCCGCGCCGCGGTCTCCGTTCCGGTCATCGCCAGCGGCGGCGCGGGCGCGGTCGAGCACTTCGCCCCGGCCGTGCAGGCGGGCGCGGACGCGGTGCTCGCGGCCAGCGTGTTCCACTTCGGCGACCTGACCATCGGCCAGGTGAAGGACTCGATGCGCGCGGAAAACATCGTCGTCCGCTAGCCCGCCCGCGCCCAATTTCGCCCGGCGCGCACGAATTCGCTAGCGATTTGGTGCGCGGCTCGGGATTTGGTGCGCGGCTGGAGTGTTGGTGCGCGGCTCGAGGATGTACGCGCTTTGAGGTTGTATACGCGGGCCGGGGTAGTGCGCAGTTATCGGGTGCGCCGCGCACGATTTCGCCCGCCGCGTAGAAGTTTGTTCGCTGCGAATGGGTTGGCTAGAGATTTCATGCGCGGCATGGGGTTGTGTGCGCGGCGGCGGGGTGGCGGCCGGTGCCGGAGCAGCGGGAGGGGCGGGTGTTGCGTATCGAATGGTTCGCTGCGTGTGAGTTTGTTGACGAAATCGTCTGCGCTCTGCGAAATCGTGCGCAGGAGGGAGTGCGGCGGACTCGGCGGGAATCGGCCGTGGCGGAATGTGGCTTGCGCTGGGTGGCGTTGGTGGGGAGATGAGCATCGGTATTGCGTTGTCGCCCTTCCGTCTCGACAAAACCGACAACGCGGTGGATGCGGCGGTCGCCGCGGGCAGGCAAGTCGCTGCGGCGGGGTTGAGTTCGCTGTGGTTCGGCCAGACGTTCAGCCACGACAGCATCGTGCTGTCCACGGCGGTGGGGCGGGAGGTACCCGAGCTGGAACTGGGTACCTCGGCGATTCCGATCCCGGCGCGACATCCGCTGCTGATCGCCAGTCAGGCGCAGACCGCGCAGGCGGCCACGCACGGCCGGTTCACGCTCGGCCTCGCCCTCGGCGCGCGAGCCTTCACCGAGTCCGCCTTCGGTGTCCCGTACGACCGGCCGATCGCCCGGTTGCGTGAGTTCTTGAGCGCGCTGCGCGCCGTACTCGACACCGGCACAGTCGATTTCCAAGGCGAGTTGCTCACCGCGGTCGCGCCGATGCCCGCCGCGGTGGCGGGCGCGAAGCCGGCGGTGCCGGTGCTGGTCGCCGCGATGGGGCCGCAGGCGCTGCGGGCCACCGGTGAATTGGCCGACGGCACACTGCCTTTCCTGGTCGGCCCGAAGGCGCTGGCCGAACACGTCGTCGCGCCGATCACCGAAGCCGCTGAGCGAGCGGGCCGTTCCGCGCCGCGCATCGTGGTCATGGTCGCGGGGGTGGTCACCGCCGATGTGGAGGGCGCTCGCGCGGCGGCCGAGCAGTCGACCGCGTTCTACGACGACATCCCCTCCTATCAACGGATCATCGAACTGTCCGGCGCTTCGCGGGCCGCCGATCTGGTCGTCATCGGCGACGAACAAGCCATCGCCGACCGCGTCGCCGAGTACTTCGAGGCCGGCGCCACCGACGTCGTCTTCAGCCAAACCGACCTGAGCACCCCCGCCGACGAGCAGCGAACCTGGCAACTACTGGGCGAACTGAATCGCGCCGCCTGACCGGGCCGCCGGGAATAGCACCCATGTCCGGCTGTTATAACCGTGCTATGACTCTCGACCCCGCCATCGCCGCCCGGCTCAAGCGCAACGACGCCGGATTGGTCGCCGCTGTCGCGCAGGAGCGCGGCACCGGCGACGTGCTGATGGTCGCGTGGATGGACGACGAGGCGCTGGCCCGGACGCTGGAAACCCGTAAGGCCACGTACTATTCGCGGTCGCGCCAGCAGTACTGGGTCAAGGGGGAGACCTCCGGTCACACTCAGTATGTGCACGAGGTCCGGCTCGACTGCGACGGCGACACCATCCTCTTGGTCGTCGATCAAGAGGGCGCGGCCTGCCACACCGGGACCCACACCTGTTTCGATACGGACGTGCTGCTGGCCGATCAGGTCTCGGCGGGCGGATCTTCCTGAGTCGTCCCGCTCGACCGGCCCAGCGCATCGGTGAGATGGTCGGCGAGTAGCTCGCTCAGCTCCGCCAGCTGGGCGGTCTGTTCCGGCTCCAGGCCGTCGAAGACGAAGCGGCGCACCGCATCCAGATATCCGGGGGCCGCCTCGACCACCTTGTGGTAGCCGTCGTCTGTCAGTACCGCCTGCACGCCACGGCGCCCGACGGTAGCCGAGCGCTCCGCCCAGCCCATCCGCTCGAGCTTCGATACGACGTGCGAAAGCCGTGATAGCGATGCATTTGCCTTGTGGGCGAGGTCACTCATCTGTAAGCGATGTCCAGGTTCCTCGGACAGCAGAGTCAAAACCCAATACTCGAAATGGGTGACCCCGGATTCGCGCTGCAGCTGGGTATCCAAAGCGCCTGGTAGGCGGGTCATCAGCGCGACAATCGCACGCCAAGCTCGTTGTTCTACGGGGTCGAGCCACTTCGTCACTGTGTGCCTTCTTTCAAGCCAAGTGACGTGGTTTTGTTAGGTAGCCTACCGATTATTGAAAAGCATGTTCACAGTCACCCGTGGCGCCAAGTTTGCCACGACTTCGCTCGCTCGTCATGCAGATGCTGAGTAGCGTGAGTTCACTCACAAACCGTCGGGCCGGGTCATGGCCTTATCGGTAGTGGTCGCGGGCGGTGTCGTGGTGCCGCGCTGCTTCGGATGCCGGCGCCGCCACCACCGCATGACGACCAGCACGAGGGCCGCCAGCCAGATCGCCGCGGCGGCGATCGCACCGGCCATCGAGGCGCCGCGGAAGGCGGGCGCGTCGACATCGAGGATCCGCTGCCCGGCATGGGCGGCATTGCTGCCGCCGAGCACGATGGTGAGCGTCATCAGATTGGGGATCGCGACGAGCACGGCGATCACGACGGCCGCACCGGCCATGAACCGGCCACCCCGGCGCCGCCACACCCGAACCGCGAACAGCAGCAGGAACAGTGGGATGACCGTGCACACGCCGCCGAAGACCAGGCCCCAGCCGATGCCCTTGGCGAAGCTGCCGTTGACCATCTCCGCGATCCGCTGCGCCCACCAGCGCGGGATGAACGCGGACAGGATGAAGTACGCGATGAACAGGACGGCGATCACCGCCAGTCCGCCGACCACCCAGGTCTTCCAGGCGGGCCCGGTCGACTTCTGCTCCAGCTGTCCGTCGGTCGCAGTCATGAGCCCAGAGTAAGCCGGGCGAGGGCGGAAACGTGGTGATCGCCCCGGCGTTTCCGGTACGACCGTGCCGGGACCTACTGCGCGCGCTCGCGCAGGAACTTCAGCGCCTCGTCGGCGTGCACGTTGGCGCGCAGCTCGCCGGTGATGATCTTGCGGACGGTGCGGTCGGGATCGATGACGAAGGTCTGCCGCTTGACCGGAGCGAGCTTGCCGAGCAGCCCGCGCTTCACGCCGAACTGCGCGGCGACCGTGCCGTCGGGATCGGAGAGCAACGGATAGCCGAGGCCCTGCTTGTCGGCGAATCCCGCCTGGGTGTCGACGCCGTCGGCGCTGATGCCGACGCACGAGGCGCCCAGCGCGGCGAAGTCGCCGGCCACGTCCCGGAAGTGGCAGGCCTCCGCCGTGCACACCGGGGTATTCGCGGCGGGATAGAAGAAGAGGACCAGCGGGCCGTCCGCGAGCAACGCGTCGAGCGAACGGGGAGTGCCGGTTTGATCGGGGAGCTCGAACTGAGGGGCGAGCTGTCCTGTCTGCATAGAAAGGGACAGTACCGGGCGCATGTCGCACCCGGTACCGGTCCGTTCCGGCTCATGTCGAACCTCCGTCTGCATGCCGATGACGCGCGGGCCGAAGACGGACGACGTGGTTACGTCCTAGATACCGATCAGTGCCGCGACTTCGGGGTTCTTGATCTGCATCACGTCGAGGATGCCGTGCGCGCGCAGGAACGGCTTGAGTTCCTTGATCCGGTCGGCGTGCGTGGCGTACTCGTCCGGGAAGTGATTCCTGTCCAGCGACTCGAGGGCCTTCGCGTAGGTGACGAAGGTGGCTAGTGCGTTCGGGGCACCCTGTTGGCCTGCCTTCGACTGCAGACCGACCATCCGTGGGGCCTGGCTCGGCGCACCGCCCGGGGCGGCGTGCCTGCCCTCCGGTTGCGAGGGGTACATCAGTTGTCTCCTCTCGATCATGGATACCGCGTGCGAGATGGAACGGAGCGAGCATAGAGACGCCCGTCACAGCCCTGTCGAGGGCATCAGAACCGGGCGGTCGTGTTTGTGACGGATGTGACTTGCGCGGGTCGGTATCGGCCCGCCCGGGGTGCGCCGCGTGAGGTGTCGGTGCCCCCTGGGATGATGTGACCATGCAAGGCGCGTCGACTCCCACCACCACGACCCGGGCCCAGTTCCATCTGCTGGCCGCGGAGCATCGAGTGGTCCCGGTGACCCGAAAGGTGTTGGCGGACTCCGAAACTCCGCTCTCCGCCTACCGCAAGCTGGCCGACGATCGGGCGGGCACGTTCCTGTTCGAGTCGGCGGAGAACGGACGATCGTGGTCGCGCTGGTCGTTCATCGGCGCTGGTAGTCCGTCCGCGTTGACCGTGGTCGACGGCGAGGCGGCCTGGCTGGGCAACATTCCGGTGGACGCGCCCGCGGGCGGCGATCCGCTGCTCGCGCTGCGCGAAACCCTCGAGCTGCTGAAGACCGAGCGGCTGCCCGGGCTGCCCCCGCTGACCGGCGGCATGGTCGGCTACCTCGGCTACGACGCGGTGCGCCGGATCGAGCGGCTGCCGAACCACGCCCACGACGATCTGCAACTGCCCGAAATGGTGCTGCTGCTCGCCACCGACCTGGCCGCGTTCGACCATCACGAGGGCGCGATCACGCTGATCGCCAACGCGGTCAACTGGAACGGCACCGCCGAGCGGGTGGACGAGGCCTACGACGACGCGGTCGCCCGGCTGGACCGGATGACCGAGGCGCTCGCCGCGCCGGCCGCGTCCACCGTGTCGGTCTTCGATCGGCCCGAGCCGGAGTTCCGCCGCCGCCGCACCACCGAGGAGTTCGGCGCGGGCGTGCGCCGCCTGGTCAAGGAGATCGAGGCGGGCGAGGCGTTCCAGGTGGTGCTCTCGCAGCGCTTCGAAATGGACTACGACGGTGCGCCGCTCGATCTCTATCGGATGCTGCGCGCGTCGAACCCGAGCCCGTACATGTACCTGCTGCACGTCCCGGACGGCGACGGCGGCACCGCGTTCTCCATCGTCGGCTCCAGCCCGGAATCGCTGGTCACGGTGAAAGACGGGGTCGCGACCACGCATCCGATCGCGGGCACCCGCTGGCGCGGGGCCACCGAAGAGGACGACCTGCTGCTGGAGAAGGGCCTGCTGGCCGACGAGAAGGAGAACGCCGAGCACCTGATGCTCGTCGACCTCGGCCGCAACGACCTCGGCCGGGTCTGCCAGCCGGGCACCGTGCGGGTCACCGAGTATCGGCACATCGAGCGCTACAGCCATGTGATGCACCTGGTTTCGACGGTGTCGGGCCGGCTCGCCGCGGGCAAGATCGCGCTCGACGCGGTGCGCGCCTGTTTCCCGGCGGGCACGCTGTCCGGTGCGCCGAAGGTGCGCGCGATGGAACTCATCGAGGAACTCGAGCCGACTCGGCGCGGCGTCTACGGCGGCGTCGTCGGCTATCTCGACTTCGCCGGTGACGCGGACACCGCGATCGCCATCCGCACCGCGCTGCTGAAAGACGGCACCGCCTACGTCCAGGCGGGCGCGGGCATCGTCGCCGATTCCGACGCCGAGTACGAGGACGTCGAAGCTCGCAATAAAGCGATGGCGGTGCTCAAGGCGGTCGCCGCGGCGAAGACGGTGCGCGCGTACGGCGCGAAGGGCGACGACGCATGACGGCAGGTTCCAGCGAAGGCGACCAAACTCCCGATCCCGACCTTGTCACCCCGGACACCGCAGGTGCTGAGCCGGCCGAACCCGCCGCGCGGCGTAAGTCTCCGGTCGGCGCGCTCGTCCTCCTGGCCGTCGCGGCCGCCGCGCTGTGGGCCTCCTCGCGAATGACCTGGGTGACGGTCGCGTCCACCGACGGCCTCACCGAACCCCGCACCGACCGGCTCAACGGCGGCGTCTGGTTCGGCGCGCTCACCCCGCTGGCCCTGGTGCTGCTGGCGTCCATTGCCGCCGTACTGGCCACGCGAGGCTGGTTGCGTCGCGTGCTGGGCGTGGTCATCGCGTTGATCGCCGCGGTCGCCGCGGTTCCGGCCTTCGCGTTGCTCACCAACTCCGGCAAGATCGCCGAACGCGCCGCCAAGCTGGCCGAACTCCCGGCCAGGGCACAGGTGGGGGAGGCGACGACCTCGATCTTCCCGGCCGTGCTCGCCCTGCTCGGCGCGCTCGCGGCCTTCGCGGCGGGCGGACTACTCGCCCGGATGCCGCAGGACACCGCCCGGATGTCCGGTAAATACGACAACCCGGTTTTCCGTCGCGCCGCGGCCACCGAAGAGGTGACCAAGCAGCGCAACGAGACCGGCGCCGAGCCCGGTTCGACCCAGCTCTCCGAACGTGTGCTCTGGGACGCCTTGGACGCGGGCACCGACCCGACCGAGGACGCCGTGAACACCGGTGGGCGGACCGGCGATCCGGACGCCGACGAGGCAGGCGGACGTGTCCGCTGAGCGATTCGGCCCTGGCAACTGTGGCGGTGCACACCTTGCGCACGGACTGGTTGCCTGGTCCACAACACGACCCGGCGCAAACGCGGCCGGTACGTCCATTTATTCTTGGTCAGCATCGGTGAGACAGCGCCTGGGGAAATTCTCAGGCAGCAAGTCCGTCTCCCCAGAAAGGATTCGAGCCAGATGACGGTACTCGACTCGATTCTCGACGGGGTCCGCGCGGATGTGGCCGCTCGGGAAGCCCTCCTCGATTTCCAGGCGATCAAAGCGGCCGCCAAGGCGGCGAACAGCCCCCTCGACGCGCGCGCGGCACTCCTCGAAGACGGCATCGGCGTCATCGCCGAGGTGAAGCGCGCCAGCCCGTCCAAGGGCGAACTCGCCGACATCCCCGACCCGGCCAGCCTGGCCAAGGCGTACGAGGACGGCGGCGCGCGGATCATCAGCGTGCTGACCGAAGGCCGCCGCTTCCACGGGTCCCTGGAGGACCTGGACGCGGTGCGCGCCACGGTGAACATCCCGATCCTGCGCAAGGACTTCGTCGTCGGGCCGTACCAGATCCACGAGGCCCGCGCGCACGGCGCCGACGTGATCCTGCTGATCGTCGCGGCGCTGGAGCAGGACGTGCTGTCCTCGCTCATCGACCGCACCGAATCGCTCGGCATGACCGCGCTCGTCGAGGTGCACACCGAGGAAGAGGCCGACCGCGCGCTCGAGGCCGGCGCCTCGGTGATCGGCGTGAACGCCCGCAACCTCAAGACGCTCGAGGTCGACCGGGACGTGTTCGCCCGGATCGCGCCCGGCCTGCCCACCGAGGTCATCCGGATCGCCGAATCCGGCATCCGCGGCACCGCCGATCTGCTGGCCTACGCGGGCGCGGGCGCGGACGCCGTGCTCGTCGGCGAAGGGCTGGTGACCAGCGGTGATCCGCGCGCGGCCGTGTCCGAGCTGGTGACCGCGGGCACCCACCCGTCCTGCCCGAAGCCGGCGCGGCGGGGCCGGTGACCGGAGTGACCGAACTACCCAAGGCCAGCGACGGCGTCGCCCACCGCAGCGCGCACGAGCCCGACACCGGCGGCCACTTCGGCGTCTACGGCGGCAGGCACGTCCCCGAGGCGCTGATGGCGGTCATCGAAGAGGTCACCGCGACCTACGAGAAGTCCCGGCTCGACCCGGACTTCCTGAACGAGCTGGACCGGTTGCAGCGCGACTACACCGGGCGTCCGTCGCCGGTGTTCGAATGCACCCGGCTCGCCGAGCACGCGGGCGGCGCGCGCATCCTGCTCAAGCGAGAAGACCTGAACCACACGGGTTCTCATAAGATCAACAACGTGCTCGGCCAAGCCCTGCTGGCCAAGCGCATGGGCAAGACCCGGGTCATCGCGGAAACCGGCGCGGGCCAGCACGGCGTCGCCACCGCCACCGCCTGCGCGCTGCTCGGCCTGGACTGCGTCATCTATATGGGCGCCGTCGACACCGCGCGGCAGGCGTTGAACGTGGCCCGGATGCGGCTGCTCGGCGCCGAGGTCATCTCGGTGACCACCGGCTCGCAGACGCTCAAGGACGCGATCAACGAGGCGCTGCGCGACTGGGTCAGCAACGCCGACGACACCTACTACTGCTTCGGCACCGCCGCGGGCCCGCACCCGTTCCCCATGCTGGTGCGCGACTTCCAGCGCGTCGTCGGCCTGGAGGCCAGGGTGCAGGTGCAGGAATCCACCGGCAGGCTGCCCGACGCGGTCGTCGCCTGCGTGGGCGGCGGCTCCAACGCCATCGGCATCTTCCATCCGTTTCTCGACGACACCGACGTCCGGCTGATCGGCTACGAGGCGGCCGGTGACGGCGTCGAAACCGGCAGGCACGCGGCCACTTTCACCGGCGGCACGCCCGGCGCGTTCCAGGGCGCCTACTCGTACCTGCTGCAGGACGAGGACGGCCAGACCATCGAGTCGCACTCGATCTCGGCCGGTCTGGACTACCCGGGCGTCGGCCCCGAGCACGCCTTCCTCAAGGACATCGGCCGCGCCGAGTACCGCCCGATCACCGACACCGAGGCGATGGACGCGCTGCTGCTGCTGTCCCGCACCGAGGGCATCATCCCGGCGATCGAGTCCGCGCACGCGGTAGCCGGGGCGCTGCAACTGGGCAAGGAACTCGGCCCGGGCTCGATCATTCTGGTGAACCTGTCCGGTCGCGGCGACAAGGACATGGATACGGCGGCGCGTTGGTTCGGGCTGATCGATGAAGGAGCAGTTCAGTCGTGAGGGAGCGCAGCGAGCGAACCATGGATACAGCGTCTATGACGTCGACTGCGGGCGTTAGCAAGGTGCAGTCGTGAGTCAGCAGTCTCGTCTTGCGAATACCTTTGCCGCTGCGCGTGGTGAAGGGCGTGCCGCGCTCATCGGCTACCTGCCCGCGGGTTACCCCGACCTGGCCGGTTCCATCGAGGTCGTCCGCGCGATGGTCGAATCCGGTTGCGACATCATCGAAGTCGGCGTCGCCTACTCCGATCCGGTGATGGACGGCCCGACCATTCAGGCCGCCGCCGATCAGGCGTTGCGCGGCGGCGTGCGGGTGCGCGACGTGTTCTCCGTCGTCGAGGCGATCACCTCGGCCGGCGGGCAGGCCGTGGTGATGAGCTACTGGAACCCGGTGCTGGCCTACGGCGTCGACCGTTTCGCGCGCGATCTGGCCGGGGCCGGCGGCGCGGGCATCATCACGCCGAACCTCATTCCGGAAGAGGCCGACGACTGGTTCGTCGCCTCGTCCACGCACAACCTCGACCGCATCTTCCTGGTCGCGCCGTCCTCCACCGAGGAGCGTCTGGTGAAGACCCTGGAGGCGTCGCGCGGATTCGTGTACGCGGCCTCGACCATGGGCGTGACTGGCGCTCGCGATGTGGTGTCGTCCGCGGCGCCCGCGCTGTGCGCGCGGATCCGGACGCACTCCGACATCCCGATCGGCGTCGGCCTCGGCGTCCGCTCGGGTGCGCAGGCGGCCGAAATCGCTTCCTACGCAGACGGAGTCATCGTCGGCTCGGCCTTGGTGACCGCCGCGGGCGAGAGCCTGGACGCGGTGCGCGCGCTGACCGCGGAGCTGGCCGAGGGCGTGCGTTCGGCGACCGTCGCGTCGTAGGTGCCGGGTCTGACGGCAGTCCCCACGGAGCGGTGGTTCCATCGCCGATGAGGTTCTCCGCTACGGTGGCCCCGTGACCTTACGAGTCCTGGCGTACATACCCAGCCCCCCGCAGGGCGTGTGGCACATCGGCCCATTCCCGCTGCGGGCCTACGCGCTGTGCATCATTCTCGGCATCATCGTCGCCATCTGGTGGGGTGAGCGCCGCTGGCGCGACCGCGGCGGACAGCAGGGCGCGATCCTGGACGTCGCGATGTTCGCGGTGCCGTTCGGCTTGGTCGGCGGCCGGCTCTATCACGTCGCCACCGACTGGCAGAAGTACTTCGGCCCGGACGGCGACCCCAAGGCCGCGCTGGAGATCTGGAACGGCGGCCTCGGCATCTGGGGCGCGGTGCTGCTCGGCGGCGTCGGCGCCTGGATCGGCTGCCGGGTGTATCGAATCCCGTTGCCCGCGTTGGGCGATGCGATCGCCCCGCCGATCCTGCTGGCCCAGGCCATCGGCCGGCTCGGCAACTACTTCAACCAGGAGCTCTACGGCCGCAAGACCGACCTGCCGTGGGGTCTGGAGATCTTCTTCCGCTACGACGACAACCTGAAGCCGGACGCGATGAACGGCGTCTCCAACGGCGTCGTGGACAAGGTCGTGCACCCGACGTTCCTGTACGAGCTGATCTGGAACGTGCTGATCGTGGTGCTGCTGGTGCAGCTGGACAAGCGCTACCGGATCGGGCACGGGCGCCTGTTCGCGCTCTACGTCGCGGGATACAGCTTCGGCCGTTTCTTCGTCGAGCTGATGCGTGACGACGAGGCGACCAAGATCGCCGGCATCCGGATCAACTCGTTCACCTCCGCGCTCGTATTCCTCGCGGCCATCGCCTATTTCGTGTTCGCGACCAAGGGGCGCGAGACCGCCGAGCAGTTGCAGCCGAGCAAGGAACAGCGCCCCTGGCCGTGGCAGATCGGCGCGGTGCGCGCGGCCAATGCGGCGGCCGTGGCGAATGCGACCTCGGACACGGTTGTGCTGGAACGGGATTCGGCCGCCGAAACCGACGGCGCGACCGCCACGGACACACTCGAGACCGACGAGTCCAGCGAAACGGACGCCGAGCCGGACCGGGACGCCGATTCCGCGACGGACTCCGACGCAGACAAGACCGCCGAAACCAGCACCGACCCGGGCACCGCGAGCACTACCGCGGTGACCAGCACGTCGGAGAAATCCACGGACTCCGACAAGTCCTGAATACAACGGTGCCGCCGCGGATTACGCGGCGGCACCGCTGTCTGTCCGGCCGGTTTGCTCCGAATTTCCCACCGCCGATAACAATGCCGCATCACCTGCGATAACCCCGGGGAATGCCGAACGCTACGGGGCGACAAAACGCAGCGCTCCGACCACAATGTCTCGTGATCGTCGCGAGCATCTCCCCGCTCGGCGGATCGATCAATGCCGGGCAGAGGGTGCCCAGCACGAATGAGGAGGACATTGGTGACCGACCCCTACCAGCAGAACAATCCGGGATTCGGCGGGCCGCAGTACGGTCCGCCCGGCACGGGGCCGGATCTGAACAAGCCGCAGGACACCGCGGCCATGCCGCAGCAGTTCGACTCGCAGCCCTACGCCCAGCCGTCGGACCCGTACGCCCAGCAGCCGCAGTACGGCCAGCCCAACCCCTACGGCCAGCAGCCCGGCGGCTACCCGCCGGCCGGCTTCGGCCCGCAGGGCTACAACCCGAACGATCCCGAAGCCCCCTGGGGCCGTGACCAGTTCGGTGCGCCGTTCTCGGACAAGCAGAAGCTGATCGCGGGTCTGCTGCAGATCTTCGTCGGCGCGTTCGGCGTCGGCCGTTTCTACACCGGCCATACCGGCATCGCCATCGCCCAGATCGCCGTCACCTGGCTGACGTGTGGCTTCGGCGTCGTCTGGCCGATCATCGACGGCGTCCTGATGCTGGTCGGCAAGGTGCCCGACAGCGAAGGCCGCCCGCTGCGCGACTGAGCACACCGATAGCCGACGGGCATCGCCGATCCGGCGGTGCCCGTTCCTCGTTCCGGCCGCGGTCGTGCCCGTCTCGGCGGCGACACAGCAGGTCAGAGCCCCGAGAAATGGGGGCGGCGCGCTCGAATTCGGCGAGTACAACCCTTTCGCGCACCATGATCGATATAGGGTCCATCGAATGAGTCCCGGCGTAGCATGAGCCGGATTTGCGTGTTGTGCGTGGGATGTCCGCGTACCGAAGAGAGGGAACCCGTGCGTCGCAAGCTGTTCGCCGCCGCCATGCTCGCCATCGTCGCCGCCACCGGGCTCACCGCCTGCGGGAGCAGCAGCGATCCGAACGTGTTGAAGGTCGGCACCGAAGGCACCTACTCCCCGTTCAGCTTCCAGGGTTCCGACGGCAAGATCACCGGTTACGACATCGAGGTGATCCAGGCCGTGGGCGACAAGCTCGGCAAGAAGGTCGAGTTCGTGCAGACCCCGTGGGACGCGATCTTCGCCGGCCTCGAGTCCAAGCGCTTCGACCTGGTCGCCAACCAGGTGACGATCAACGACGAGCGCAAGAACAAGTACGCGCTCTCCGCCCCGTACACCACCTCCGACGGCGTGATCGTCACCCGCGCCGACAACAACGCCATCACCACCCTCGCCGACCTCAAGGGCAAGACCTGCGCCCAGTCCGCGACCAGCAACTGGGGCAAGGTCGCCACCAACGCGGGCGCGAAGGTCGAGGCGGTGGAGGGCTTCGTGCAGGCCATCCAGCTGCTGAAGAACGGCCGCGTCGATGCCACGGTCAACGACACCCTGGCCGTCGCCGAATACACCAAGAAGACCGGCGACACCGGCGTGAAGGTCTCCGGCAAGACCGGCGAGACCAGCAAGCAGGCCTTCGCCGCCCGCAAGGACGACGCGCTGATCAAGGACGTGGACAAGGCGCTGACCGAACTGCGCGCCGACGGCACGCTGGCCAAGATCTCGGACAAGTACTTCGGCACCGACGTCAGCAAGTAGCCGACGCCCTCCATGGATGCCGCTACCAGGGAACTGATCTGGCACAACCTGTGGCCGATGCTGCAGGCCACGCTCAAAATGACCATCCCGCTCACCGCGGTGAGCTTCGTCATCGGCTTGGCGATCGCGCTGTTCGTCGCGCTGGCCCGGATGTCGCCGGTGTGGCCGCTGTCCGCGGCCGCCCGGTTCTACATCTCGATCATCCGCGGCACGCCGCTGCTGGTGCAGCTGTTCATCGTGTTCTACGCGCTGCCGCAGTTCGGGCTGGTGATCGACCCGTTCCCGGCGGCGGTGATCGCGTTCAGCCTCAATGTCGGTGGTTATGCCGCGGAGATCGTGCGCGCGTCCATTCTCAGCGTGGCCAAGGGACAGTGGGAGGCCTCGCAGGCCCTCGGCCTGACGTATCCGCAGATGATGCGGCTGATCATCCTGCCGCAGGGCTACCGCATCGCGGTGCCGCCGCTGTCGAACACGTTGATCTCGCTGGTGAAGGACACCTCGCTGGCCTCCACCATCCTGGTGACCGAACTGCTGCGCGTCGCGCAGCTGGCGGCCGCGCCGACGTTCGACTTCTTCGCGCTCTATGGCGTCGCGGCGGTCTACTACTGGGTGATCTGCCTGATCCTCGGCTTCGGTCAGACCAGATTGGAGACGCGTCTCGCGAGGCACGTGGCGACCTGACCGACCTTGCTCCCGCGAACCCCGGCTACCCCGAGATCGGTAGCCGGGGTTCTTGCGTACCGGGCCACCAATCCGCGCCGATCCATGACGCGGCAACATCTGAAACAGCGATGCTCCAGCTACTCACTTTTGCGCGATTCGGCACCGAAAATATCTACTAACGAGTAACATTCGATTGCCGTTGTTTCAAATAGATGGCGCTGGCCAGGGCTGTTGCGCAATGCGTAACGACTTGGAGGTTTCACCAAGTCGCGGTTCATTTTTTAACTCAGCTTTCACCTGGGGCACAGGCGGCCCCGGGCACTGGTCGGGACTAGGCTCTACCCGTGATGCGACGGACGAAGATTGTGTGCACGCTCGGCCCGGCTACTGCCTCCGAGGACCGTATCCGCGAACTCGTCGAGAGCGGCATGGACGTGGCTCGACTGAACTTCAGTCACGGCGAACACGCGGATCACGCAGAGAACTACAAGAAGGTGCGGGCCGCCTCCGATCACCTGGGCAGAGCGGTCGGCATTCTCGCCGACCTCCAGGGACCGAAGATCCGGCTCGGCCGATTCATCGAGGGTAAGACCGTCTGGGCGACGGGCGAAGAGGTCAGGATCACCGTCGACGAGGTCGACGGCACCCATGATCGAGTGTCGACCACCTACAAAGAACTCGCGCAGGACGCGAAGGCCGGCGACCGGCTGCTCGTCGACGACGGCAAGGTCGGGCTCACCGTCATCCGGGTGGACGGCAACGACGTCGTCTGCCGGGTGACCGAGGGTGGACCGGTCTCCAACAACAAGGGCGTTTCGCTGCCGGGCATGGACGTCTCGGTGCCCGCGCTGTCCGAAAAGGACATCGAGGACCTGGAATTCGCGCTGAACCTCGGCGTGGACTTCATCGCGCTGTCCTTCGTGCGATCCCCGTCCGATATCGAGCTCGTGCACGACATCATGGACAAGGTCAACCGCCGGGTGCCGGTGATCGCCAAGCTGGAGAAGCCGGAGGCGATCGACAACCTCGAAGCCATCGTGCTCGCGTTCGACGCGGTCATGGTCGCCCGCGGTGACCTCGGCGTCGAACTGCCGCTCGAGCAGGTCCCGATCGTGCAGAAGCGGGCCATCCAGATGGCTCGGGAGAACGCCAAGCCGGTGATCGTGGCGACCCAGATGCTGGAGTCGATGATCGAGAACTCGCGCCCGACCCGGGCCGAGGCCTCCGACGTGGCGAACGCGGTGCTCGACGGCGCCGACGCGGTGATGCTCTCCGGCGAGACCTCGGTCGGCGCCTGGCCGATCGAGACGGTGCGCACCATGGCGCGCATCGTGCACGCGGTGGAGACCGAATCGACCAGGGTGCCCCCGCTGACCCACGTGCCGCGGACCAAGCGCGGGGTCATCTCCTACGCCGCCCGCGACATCGGCGAGCGGCTCAACGCCAAGGCGCTGGTCGCGTTCACCCAGTCCGGTGACACCGTGCGCCGCCTGGCCCGGCTGCACACCCCGCTGCCGCTGCTGGCGTTCACCCCGCTGCCGGAGGTGCGCAGCCAGCTCGCGCTGACCTGGGGCACCGAGACCTTCATCGTGCCGATGGTGGACACCACCGACGCTATGATCCACCAGGTCGATGTAGCACTGCTGTCCATGGAGCGATACCAAAAGGGTGACCTCGTGGTAATCGTGGCCGGCTCCCCGCCGGGTACGGTCGGTTCCACCAACCTGATCCACGTGCATCGCATCGGTGAGGAGGATCATTAACTGTGAACAGCTCTCTTGGAGGGTCGGTCGTCGATTCGTCGGCGGCCGGGAAGTCTGATCTGGACGTTTTACTCGGTCTGCTCGACCTGCAGCAGATGGACGAGGACGTGTTCGTCGGGCAACATCCGGAGAAGGTGTGGAGTCGCACGTTCGGCGGCCAGCTGGTCGCCCAGGCGATCATCGCGGCGGGCCGTACGGTCGGTGACCGTCCGGTGCACGCGATCAACGCGCATTTCGTGCGCGGCGGCGATCCGAAGAAGCCGATCGAGTACCGGGTGGACCGGCACCGAGACGGCCGCGCGTTCGCCAACCGCACCGTCACCGCCCTCCAGGACGATCAAGAGCTGTTCGTGATGCTCGCGGCGTTCCAGGACTGGCACAAGGGCCTCGAGCACGGGCACCCGCTGCCCGACGTGCCGGACCCGGAGACCTTGCCGCGCATCGAGGAGAGCTTCGTCGGCTTGGAAGACAAGCTGGAGATGTTCATCAAGGCGCCGCACCCGATCGACATGCGCTACACCAACGACCCGGCCTGGATCATGAAGGGCACAGGGGAGCGGCTCAACCACAATCGGGTGTGGATGCGCACCGACGGGCGGCTGCCCGACAATCCGCTGCTGCACGTTGCGACGCTGGGTTATTCGTCCGACACCACGGTGCTGGACTCGATCATCACCACGCACGGGCTGTCCTGGGGGCTGGACCGGATCGTCGCGGCGACGGTGAACCATTCGATCTGGTTCCACCGGCCGTTCCGGTTCGACGAGTGGGCGCTCTACGCCACCGAGTCCCCGGTCGCCTCGGGCTCGCGTGGGCTGGCGACCGGTCGCTTCTTCTCCCGCTCCGGGGAGCTGCTCGCGACCACCGTGCAGGAGGGGCTGATTCGGCACTTCCCCGCGCGGGGCAAGTAACCGATCCGCTGAACTTCGCCGCATCCGCTTCCCGAGCAGTCGGGAAGCCGGTGCGGCGCAGTCGTTTCCGGGGTCAGATCCGTTCGCGCTCGACGTCGAGGTCCGCGCGCTGCCTGGCGCGGATCGAGAACGGGATGTTCTGGCCCGGCTCGGTGCGCGCGGCGCCGTAGATCCCGTGTAGCAGTTGCTGTTCCAGGCCGGCCATGTCCGCGTCGGTGAGCTCGGCAGGCGCGCCGACCAGGCTCAGCGCGATCTCGTAGGTGCCGCGTTCGCCCGGCTCGTCGCCGGGATGCTCCATCCGCCACTGGGTTTCGAGGGTGACGTGGGTCGGATCGTCGGTGTCCACCGGGAGCGTGAAGCGCCAGGCGAACACCTCGCGGTCCTGCAGGTGGTCGTCCACCACCTCGCGTACGGTCTCGACGACTCGTTCGAGGGTTTCCGGTGTCACATACACATGGAGCGAAACATCCGAAATGCGTTTCGGCATGTCTATTCCTGTCGTGTGTCGAACCAGCAACGGTGGAAGTTGGTGTCCGCGGGAGTGTAATACGTCCGGCCGGGAAATGGACATAGCAGCTCTGCATTGCTGTGTCGGAGAGCGGTATTTGGGTCGAAAGACTACCTGATGCGGTGCGCCGCCAGAAAGGATGCCAGCGGTGGGGAAGCCTCGCCGGGTTCGATGACCAGGCCGGGGCGTTCGTCCCGCACCGGCCGCGACTGCTCGTGCGGGGCCAGCGCGAGCAGCAGCGGCACCAGGGCCTCCGCGATCCGGTCGCCGACCTCGCAGTAGGCCTGCTCGGACAGCCCGACCGGGTCGGTGATGTTCTCCCGGCCGACGATCGACAGATCGTTGCGCGCCCGGTGCAGTTCGGCGATCGAGCGGGCCCCGGTCACATGCGCGATCCGGTGCGCTTCCAGGAGGGTGAAGGTGCGCGCCGCGACGCCGAAACCCATCTCGCTCACCGTGTCGCGGATCTGCTGGGTCATGGTCAGCACCAGATCGGCGCTGTCCACCATCTCGTCCTTGAGCCTGCGCGCCTTGAAGCCGCTCGCATCCGCACCGAGCCCCTCGATCGCCTGCGCGGCCAGCGGCTCGGCCGGGAAGCCCACCAGGGCACGGGTTCCGGCGCTCTCCGCGGTCAGGTTCGGCAGGGCGTGTTCGACCGCGAGGGCGCGGGTGAGGCGCTCGGCAATCACCGAACGGCAAACATTGCCGTTGCAGACGAACAGGACGTGCATAGGAATACGGTAAACGTTCGATAACGCCGCCGATGGCCGAAAACCTCCGAAACCCACGGTCTAGACCAATATTTCATCTACAGGTCAGATGCCGTACACGAATAGCGGCGCACATGAGGTGTGCGTCGCATTTGCCGTTGATCATGTTCGACTGTGTCCCTGTGCACTTACCCCGCCGCGCAATCATCGAAACGCAATGTTGTGATTGCCTTGTGATATGACTGTACAGCCGATCATGGGACGATCGGGTTGCTAGTCGAGTTCGCCACTGTAGTAAGTCTTTTCGTCCACCACCGGCGCCACCTTGGACGGCTGATCGTGCACCCGCCCCCGGGTGGAGAACATCCGCCCGCGCGAGGCGATCACCGGCGCGAACCGGGTCATCCCCGTCGTGGTGCCCATGTCGTCGTACATCGCGTCGATGCCGCCGCGCATGAAGTACGCCTCGTGCCAGAACCCGGTGCCGCCGGAGTCCCGCAGGAACTTCTGCCACCAATCCCGATGCGGCGCCGACCGGGTCCACGCCTCCAGGCTGTCCAGATCCCGCCAGTACTGCCGGGCTCCCCAGTGCGGCGGAAACAGCGACCAGATCACGTCCTCGTGCGACAGCAACCCGTCCGGCCGATCCTGGTGCGACCGATACAGTTTCGGCCCCAGCCCGAGCAGCCGCAGGATGCCGCGCGGCTTCCACACCCGCATCCCGAGATAGATGACAACAAGATCCGGATACGCACCCAGATCCACCGTGGCCCTGTTCACCCGCATCGCAACCTCCGCTGATTTGGGCGTTCTAGTTGCCCACCCTACGCGGGTGAATACGAGACGGATCGTCAAACAGTTCGATGAGTCGCACACGCCATTCACCGGTTGGCTGCCGACGCGGGGTAAGACCGCGAGGTGATCGGCTCGTCGTGTAACCGGCCCGACCCCGGCAGCCCGGTATCACCGGGGCTGTCGGCTGCGCTCGAGTCGTAGGAATCGATGGCCTCGGACGGGTGCACGAGGCCGTCGAAGGCACGCCTAGTCCGCGCGCAGCTCGGTGTACGTCGTGTTGGAGTTGTTGCCGGAGCCGCCGTATTCGTCAGAACACGTATCTGTGGTGCCGCATCGTCTTCGTTGCAGTGCGTAGTACGGACTGGCATCCCTTGCGCTGCGAGTCGCGCGGCAGTCCGTTATGGAACGTGGCAGCGGACTGTTTTGGAACCTGCGCCAGAAATGCGGAGCATTCGCCGAAAACCCCTGTGGTCCAACATTTTCAGTCGGTGCCGTGACATAGAGTGTTGGCACCTCCAACCGAGGGGCGGTGGACATGGTCCACACACCGCGCCCAGGATGGAGGTGATGGGGAATGGCGAAACATCGCCGGGCAAAGAGCGATGCCCCGGTCGACTACGGCATCTTGCTTGCAACAGCTGCCGTGGTCGCCGGGGCGCTCATGCTGGTCCGCTGGATGAGGGCTAGCTAAACCCATCAGGTGGGGCGTCGGTAGCAACGGCGTCCCACCGCCCAGCATCACTCATGTGACGCTCTGATACTACTCGACTGCGAACGAATCGGCGTGATTCGAACCAAAACGCGAGTCATCACCAGCTCGAACGCCGCAACCCGCCCGCGAAACGCTCACCGCCCCGGCAAGCCACCCGGAACCGTCACGGCCGCACGGGTTTTGACATCCGCACGCGTGTCAGTGCGGCGAGTCGGGGTGCGGGAGATCAGAAAGCGTGCGGGAAATCAGAAGATGCGCGGCATCCATTACAACGAGACAAGTTGGCGATCGGCTACAACCTGACCCCAACGAAGCGGCCAAACCACAATGCCCAAAGCCCTGCGGCTGACCGCAACACCCCCGCGACCGCTATACCCTCGCCCGCCAACATCCTCACGATCGCAACCACTGGAAGGGGGTTCGGGGGGCGAAGCCCCGCCGAGCGGGGCCCGGGGGTTGCACCCCCGGAAGAAATGACGAGACAACCCCCGTCCGCGCGTTCTGCGGACAGGGGTTGCCTATTGTCGAGTGCCGAGTGTGGGACTCGAACCCACACGTCCTTTCGGACAACGGTTTTTGAGACCGTCGCGTCTGCCAGTTCCGCCAACCCGGCGCACCGGGAGGAAATGATAGCGGGTGGGACGGGCTGGTACCTAACCGGTTGCCCGGTGACGCGCGGCCGGGCGGTTTGCCCTGGGTATATGCGTTCTATGCCGAAGTGAAAGGTACTCTTTACATCACTCGATAGCGCGGTGGTGAGGTCGATGGTCGACTTGTTGGACCAACGTCCACCCTTCGGCGTGTCGGGACAGGCATCTGAACCAGAGGGGTCTACCTATGAGCACAGCAGCAGGGGGCGCAAGCACTAAGCGCGACGCGGGGGCGAAGCGGGTTGTCGTCGCGGAGGATGAGGCGCTCATCCGCATGGACCTGGTCGAGATGCTGACCGAAGAGGGTTATCTGGTTGTGGGTGAGGCCGGCGACGGCCAGCAGGCGGTGGATCTGGCGGTGGAGCATCGCCCGGATCTGGTGATCATGGATGTGAAGATGCCGCGCCGGGACGGTATCGATGCGGCGGCCGAGATCGCGTCGAAACGGGTTGCGCCGGTGGTGATTCTGACTGCGTTCAGTCAGCGCGATCTGGTGGAGCGGGCCCGGGACGCGGGAGCGATGGCGTATCTGGTGAAGCCGTTCACCAAGTCGGATCTGGTGCCGGCGATCGAGCTGGCGGCGAGCCGTTTCCATGAGATCACCGCGCTGGAGGGCGAGGTGGCGAACCTGTCCGACCGGCTGGAGACGCGCAAGCTGGTGGAGCGGGCCAAGGGCGTGCTGATGCAGACGCAGGGGCTTTCCGAGCCGCAGGCTTTCAAGTGGATTCAGCGGACCGCGATGGATCGCCGGACTACGATGAAGGCCGTCGCCGAGGTCGTGCTGGAGAACTTGGCGCCCAAGTGAGCGGTCGGGTCCGCTGGGCGGACCCCTGTGGCAGGCACGGCGTGTCGAAGGACTGCGTCCGTCTGAGCTGATTAAGCGTGGATTTTACGCGGGTGAAACGCAATCGTGAACAAAAATTCGACACGATGTCGCGTTCATGATCCGAATGTGATGCGGAACTAACGTATGGACGCTAAGTTCTGACCGGGTCGACGTGGTCGGCCTCCTCGGTGATCCCGGGGGAGCACAGGACTTAGAGGTGAAACGTGCTTAGTTCGACATGGCACAGTCGTACGACGCGAGGTGTTTTGGCTATCGGCGCTGCCGCCGCGCTGGTGCTGACCGGATGCAGTGACAAATCGACCAGCACCGGCGGGACGGACACGTCCGGCACCAGCGGCGCGGCCGGGCTGTCCATCCAGCCGGTGGCGCAGGTAGACATCAACGGCAAAGAGGTGTCGAAGACGGACCCGGCCAAGGCCGCCGACCCTGCCGGTGACGGCAAGGCGACCTGCCCGGCCGGCACGACCATCGCCTTCGCCGGCGCGTTGACGGGCCCGAATGCCGCGCTCGGGATCAACATTCAGCTGGGCATCAAGCTGGCGCTCGACCAGCACAACAAGGCCAACGCGGGCTGCAAGATCGAACTGAAGTCGTTCGACACCGAGGGCGACCCGCAGAAGGCCACCCAGGTCATCCCGCAGGTGGTCAACGACAAGTCGATCATCGGCCTGATCGGCCCGGCGTTCTCCGGTGAGACCAAGGCGACCGGCAAGATCCTCAGCGACGCGGGCCTGGTCTCGGTGACCTCCTCGGCCACCAATGCCACGCTGACCCAGAACGGCTGGACCACCTTCTTCCGCGGCCTGGCCAACGATGACGTGCAGGGTCCGTCGGTGGCGAAGTACCTGACCGGCACCGCGGGCTACAAGAAGGTCTGCGTCGTCCAGGACAACAGCGACTACGGCACCGGCCTGGCGAAGAGCATCACCGATGGTCTCGGCGCCGCAGCCGACGCCGCCTGCTCGTCCAGCATCAAGACCGGTGACAAGGACTTCTCTGCCACGGTCACCAAGATTGCCTCGGCCAACGCCGACGCCGTCTTCTACGCCGGTTACTACGCCGAGGGTGCTCCGCTGGCCCAGCAGTTGAAGTCCGGTGGCTTCAAGGGCGTCTTCGTCGCCCCCGACGGCACCAACGATCCGCAGTTCCTGTCCCAGGCAGGCAGCGCGGCCAAGGGCGCGACGCTGACCTGCCCGTGTGGTCCGGCTCCGGAGAAGTTCGCCAAGGATTACCAGGCCTTCAACGGCCAGCCGTCCGGCGTGTACTCGGTGGAGGCCTACGACTTGGCCACGATCCTGGCCAAGGGCATCGACAGTGGCAAGGCCACTCGTCCGGACCTGCTCGCGTACGTGAAGTCCTACGACGGTGCCGGCCTCGCGCGTCAGTACAAGTGGAACGCCAACGGCGAACTGAGCAACGCGTTGATCTGGATCTACACGGTCAAGTAACCCACCCGAACGATCGCGCAGCACGTACCGGGGTTCGCGCGAATCCCAGTACGTGCTGCTGTGTCGTTAGGGGCGAATCTATGAGGGCGAATCGATGAGGGCGAATTAGCGAAATGACTTCAACGGCATTAACCGGCGCTGTACAACTCGCCGGCGGATCAATCGACTTCAACTATGAAGGAGTGATCCACGATTTCTGGCGACTGACCGTCGACGGATTGTCCTACGGTGCGATCTACGCGCTGGTTGCTGTGGGCTACACCCTGGTCTACGGCGTTTTGCGGCTGATCAATTTTGCCCATTCGGAAATATTCATGCTCGGCTTGTTCGGCCAGTATGTCGGGCTGATGTTGCTCGGGTTCTCGCCCAGCGGTGATGTCTACTCCCAGGGCATCATCCTCACCATTACCTATCTGGCGTTGGCCATGATCTTCGGCATGGCGGTATCCGGCGCCGCCGCGGTCGGATTGGAGCGCGTGGCCTATCGGCCGCTGCGCAGACGCGGCGCCAAACCACTGATCTTTCTCATCACCGCGATCGGCGCCTCGTTCGTGATCCAGGAGGTGGTGCACTTCGTGCTGCCGAAGATCTGGCCGAGCCTGGGCGGCACCAACGCGCAGAAGCCGATCATGCTGGTGGAGCCGACCAAGCAGTTCAACATCGGTGGCGCGGACATCACCAACGTGACGCTCGTGATCATCGGCGCCGCAGTCATTCTCGCGATCGCCACCGAACTGCTGATCAATCAGACCAAGTTCGGCCGCGGCATCCGGGCGGTCGCGCAGGATCCCGATACCGCGACGCTGATGGGCGTCTCGCGGGAGCGGATCATCATGCTCACCTTCCTCATCGGCGGCGTGCTCGCCGGTGCGGCCGCGCTGCTGTACGCGCTCAAGATCCCGAACGGGATCATCTACTCGGGCGGGTTCATCCTCGGCATCAAGGCGTTCAGCGCCGCGGTGCTCGGCGGCATCGGCAACCTGCGTGGCGCGCTGCTCGGTGGCCTGCTGCTCGGGCTGGCGGAGAACTACGGTCAGATCCTGTTCGGCACCGAATGGCGTGACGTGGTCGCGTTCGTGGTGCTCGTGCTGGTCCTGATGATCCGCCCGACCGGCATTCTCGGTGAGAGCCTCGGGAAGGCGCGAGCATGAGTGAGCGAAGCGAACGCCCAATGAACACAGCTGACCAGTCGGTCATGCCGGAGCCGAGCGCCAGCGAGGTGCAGGCATGAGTGACACGAAAACCGTTACCCCGCCGACCAAGCCGGA
>NZ_VXLC01000024.1 GCF_008704205.1 Nocardia colli
TGACACGAAAACCGTTACCCCGCCGACCAAGCCGGAGCGGCCGATGCACGGCATCGGCGACAGCCTGCGGTCCTGGTGGGGCGGATTGTCCCGGCCGGCGCAGTGGGCCGTCGGTATCCCGGCCATCATCCTGCTGGCCTTGCTTCCGTTGTTCCCGCCGCCGTTCCTCGACACCCCGGGTACCAGCTTCGGCGGCGTGATGGCGCAGTTCGCCATGTACGCGCTGCTCGCGGTCGGCCTGAATGTCGTTGTCGGACAGGCGGGTCTGCTCGACCTCGGTTATGTCGGCTTCTATGCCGTCGGTGCGTACACCGTCGGCCTGCTCACCAGTCCGAACAGTCCGTGGAATCAGACGGACGGCGGCTGGCTGAGCGAGGACTGGGCCTGGCTGGCCTGCCTGCCGCTGGCGGCGGCGGTCACCGCGGTCTCCGGCCTGATCCTCGGCACCCCGACGCTGCGCTTGCGCGGCGACTACCTGGCGATCGTGACGCTCGGCTTCGGTGAAATCGTCCGGCTGCTCGCCGACAACCTCGGCGACGTGACCAACGGCAGCCTCGGCCTGTCCGGCATCGCCTACCCGCACATCGGCGAGTCCGAGCACAAGCAGAACGGCGTGTTCTCCTCCGGCAATGTCGGAAACTCGGAGACCTCCAACATCTTCGACAAGGCGAACGCCGGCACCTGGTGGTTCTGGGTCGGCATGATCCTGGTGATCATCGTCCTGCTGATCGTCGGCAACCTGGAGCGCAGCCGAGTCGGCCGGGCCTGGGTCGCCATCCGCGAGGACGAGGACGCGGCCGAGATCATGGGCGTGCCGACGTTCAAGTTCAAGCTGTGGGCGTTCATGATCGGCGCCGCGGTCGGCGGCCTCTCCGGCGCGCTGTACGCGGGTCAGGTGCAGTTCATCAACCCGACCGGGTTCAACATCATCAACTCGATGCTGTTCCTGTGCGCGGTGGTCATCGGCGGGCAGGGCAACAAGCTCGGCGTGATCGTCGGCGCGTTCATCATCGTGTACCTGCCGAACCGGTTGCTCTCGGTGCAGGCCGTCGGGCAGACCGCGGTCGGCTGGCTGCTGATCGTGGTCAGCATCGCCGTCATCGTCGCGTTGATCGTGTTCTGGCGCAGGTGGGCTCGTGATCAGGAGCGACCGATCAGACTGGGTTATGTGGCCGGGTCGGTCGTTGCGGTCGTGGTGCTGCTCGCCCTGCTCGGCAACGTGCTGAAGTTCCACGAACCGGGCGCGCAGTCGCTCGGCGACTACAAGTATCTGTTCTTCGGTATCACGCTGATGGTGGTCATGATCTTCAAACCGCAGGGCCTTCTCCCGGTCCGGCAGAAGCTGCTCGCCTACGGGCGTCAGGTGTACCAGGCCGTGCGCAGGCCGTTCGGCGACGACGCGATCGGGGCGACCCGATGACCGGCCCGGGCGCCGGTGGCGCACTGTTCGACAACGAGGACATGGCCGCGGGCTACGCCGCCGAACCCGAGACCGAACCCAGTGCCGGCGTGGTCGATCTGACCGCGGTGATCCCGGACCTGGCCGACGCGGAAACGGTCGCGGAGGTCGTCGCCTCCAGCCGGGAGATCGAGACGGCCGTCGGTGCGCCGCTGTTGCGTACCGAGGACCTGACCGTGAAGTTCGGCGGCCTGACCGCGTTGGACGCGGTGAGCTTCGAGATCCGCCGCGGCGAGATCCTCGGCCTCATCGGACCCAACGGCGCCGGCAAGACCACCTGCTTCAACGCGATCACCGGTGTCTACCGGCCCGCGTCCGGCACGGTGTACTTCGACGGCGCGCCGCTGACCAAGACCAAGCGCAACGCCATCACCCGGCTCGGCATCGCGCGCACCTTCCAGAACATCCGGCTCTTCGGCGAGATGACCGCGCTGGAGAATGTGGTGGTCGGCACCGACGCCAGGCACAAGACCTCGGTGCCCGGCGCCATCTTCCGCACCGCCCGGCATCGGCGCGAGGAGCACGACGCGATCGAGCGGGGCATGGCGCTGCTCGAATTCGTCGGCATCGCACCGAAAGCGGTGGAGAAGGCGCGCAACCTGTCCTACGGCGATCAGCGTCGCCTGGAGATCGCCAGGGCGCTGGCCACCGAGCCGAAGCTGCTCTGCCTGGACGAGCCCGCCGCCGGGTTCAATCCGAGCGAGAAGTCGGCGCTGATGGATCTGATCCGCAAGATCCGCGACGACGGGTTCACCGTCCTGCTGATCGAGCACGACATGCGCCTGGTGATGGGCGTGACCGACCGGATCGTGGTGCTGGAGTTCGGCCGCAAGATCGCGGACGGGCTGCCCGCCGAAATCCGGGAGGACCCCGCGGTGATCGCCGCCTATCTCGGTGTGCCCGACGACGGCACCGAGTCGGGGACGGCAAGCGCGCACGGGACGGACGGGTAGGAGCAGCGATGGCATCGCACAGAGAACCGGATCAGCAGACCGTCGACGTGACCAAGGGCAGTTCCGACGCGCTGCTCGAGGTCACCGACATGGTCGTCAACTACGGCAGAATCCAGGCGCTGCACGGGATTTCGCTGTCCGTGGCGGCCGGCGAGCTGGTCACCCTGCTCGGCGCGAACGGCGCGGGCAAGACCACCACCATGCGGGCGTTGTCCGGGCTGCTGCCGCTGACCCGCGGCAAGATCATGTTCGAGGGTCGCGACATCACCCACATGAAGGCGCACGAACGAGTGGGCGAAGGCCTGATCCAGGCACCGGAGGGCCGGGGCGTGTTCCCCGGCATGACGGTGCAGGAAAACCTCGACATGGGTTGTTACGGAAGGCCGTTCAAGCAGAAGGCGGAGTACAGCAAGACGCTCGACTGGGTGTTCGAGCTGTTCCCGCGGATGGCCGAGCGGCGCAAGCAGGTCGGCGGCACGCTCTCCGGCGGCGAGCAGCAGATGCTCGCTATCGGGCGCGCGCTGATGGCCCGGCCGCGGCTGCTGTTGCTGGATGAACCGTCGATGGGCTTGGCGCCCATGATCATTCAGCAGATCTTCCGGATCATCTCGGAGATCAACCAGCAGGGCACCACGGTGCTGCTGGTCGAGCAGAACGCCCAGCAGGCGCTCTCGCGCAGCGATCGCGCCTACATCATGGAGACCGGCGAGGTCACCAAGACCGGCTCCGGCCGGGACCTGCTCACCGATCCGTCGGTGAAGTCGGCCTACCTCGGCGTCGGATAGTCACGGTGTAAACCCCAGTGCCGCAAGGCCCGCCTCGAGGCATGATCGTGACCATGAATGGTCATGATGAGCTGACAGGTCTGGCCGAGCGGTACTGGGACACCTTCCTGGAGGCCAAACCGAGCGACGCGACGTTGCTCGGCGATCGGCGGTTCGACGACCGCATCGAGGATCTGTCCGCCGCGGCCGACGAGCGGTTGCTCGCGACCTGGCGCGAGTTGCTGGGCAAGGTCGACGCGCTCGACGCCGAGCAGCTCGACGAGACCGATCGAATCACTCGCAGCCTGCTGCGCACCGAACTGACCGGGGTGATCGACCGGCTGGAATGGCGCCCGGTGGAACTGGCCTCCGATCAGATGGAAGGCGTGCACGCCTACCTGTTGACGATGGCGCCGCAGACCAACGCGCCGACGCCGGGGAGCGCGCGGGCGCTGGTGCTGCGGTTCCGGCAGTACGGCGACATGCTGGGGCAGGCGGTCGAACGGTTCCGCGCCGGCCTCGCCGCGGGGCGCACGCCGCCCCGGATCACCCTCGAGCGGTCGCTGAACCAGCTCGACAGCTACCTGGCCTCGGACCTTGCCACGGATCCGTTCGTCACCTTCGCCGGTCCGCCGGACTGGGACGGCGAAGCGTTCTGGCGGGCCGAATTGACCGATGTGGCAAGGGATATCATCCGCCCGGCGTTCCAGAGCTATCGCGAGGTGCTCTTCGACGAGCTGTTGCCCGCGAGCCGCTCCGACGATCAGCCCGGTCTGTGCTGGCTCGGCGCCGACGGCGAGGACATCTACCGCCGCCAGCTGCGCTACCACACCACCCTGCCCGATCTCGGCGCCGAGGAGATCCACGAGCTCGGCCTGACCGAACTCGCGGCGCTGCGCGAGGAGTACGCGACGGTCGGCGAGCGGTTGTTCGGCACCGCCGAGCTCGGTCCGATCTTCGCCAGGCTGCGCGACGATCCGTCGCTGTGTTACGTCGACGGCGAGCAGATCATGTTCGACGCGCGGCACGCGCTCACCGCGGCGAACGCCGAGATGGGCAACTGGTTCGGCCGGCTGCCCAAGGAATCCTGCGACATCGTCGCGATGCCGGACTTCCTCGCCGCGGACGCGCCTGCCGCCTACTACTTCCCGCCCGCCGCCGACGGTTCCCGCCCCGGCACCTACTTCGTCAACACCTATCACCCCACCGGTCGTGGCCGGTTCGAGACGGCCGCGGTCGCCTTCCACGAGGCCATCCCCGGCCACCACCTGCAACTCACCATCGCCAACGAACTCGACCATCTGCCGCGTTTCCAGCGCCAGTCCTACGCGAACACCGCGTTCGTCGAAGGCTGGGCGCTCTACACCGAGCGTCTCGCCGAGGAAATGTCGTTGTACGAGGACGATCTCGGCCGCCTCGGCATGCTCGCCGGCGACTCCCTGCGCTCCTGCCGCCTCGTCGTCGACACCGGCCTGCACGCCAAAGGCTGGACCAGGCAGCAGGCCATCGACTTCATGGTCGCCAACGCCCCCGCCGGCATCGCCGAGATCACCACCGAGGTAGACCGCTACATCGGCATGCCAGGCCAAGCCGTCGGCTACAAAATCGGCCAGCTCGAAATCCGCCGCCAACGGCTCAACGCCACCGAACGCCTCGGCAGCGCGTTCGACATCAAGGCGTTCCACGACAAGGTCCTCGGCTCCGGTTCCGTCAGCCTCCCCGTCCTCCGCGAACTCGTCGCTTCTTTGCTGTGATCCGGCCGCCGCCCGTCTCAGGATTCATCCTCGGTCGGGCGGCGTCGGATGCCTTCGGGGGTAAAAGCGAAGGACGCCGCAAACGGGCCTGCGCCGTGGCGGATCGCGAGGAGGATCGGTTCGGTGTACTCGTCGCGGCTGTTCCACAGGTGGAAGAAGACCATCGGGTCTGATTTGTTGTCGGTCGCATAGGCCAGCGTTTTCTCGCACCGCGGGTTCGTGCCGCCGAACAGCGCGCTGGGTTGGCCGAATGCGTCGAGCACGTCGGCCAATGTGCGGTTCGTGGTGACGAACGATTCGACCGAGCCGCACAAGGTGGTGTGCTCTGCGCTGGTGAGTGCCCGGTCGACCCGGAGCCAGCCGCGTTGCCGAGCGGCCTCGGCGTACATCGAGGGCAGCGCCGAGCGGAGTCCTTCCGGGAGGTGACGTTTCAGCGCACCCTGGACACCGGTAGGGGTGAAAGCGTTGCGCGCACGCCAGGATTCATGCAGGTCAGCCACTCCGTTATCGGCGTCTTCCAGAAAGAACAGATGGTCGAACAGTGTCCACAGCGCCGGTTCACCGCCATACATCTCGAGTCGGCGCAGCATCAGATTCACCTGATCGATCAGATAGGCGTGCATGACTTCGGCGGAACGAACCATCGGAATTTCGAACTCCTCGTAACACTGCGGCCGGTACGGCAGCCGAATCGTATGCCGTACCGCCGGCCGGCAGCGGTGTGTCGGACAGGCGTGGTTCGCAGCCGACGTGGATGAGGCGGGTGTCGGCGTATCACCTTGTCGGTGCTGGTCCCTACACTCTGTGGCGTGAGTTCACCCACGACTGCTCAGCGTCCTGCCACCGCGTCCGGCTCCAGCGATTCCGGGTCGGGTGACCGGCCGACTCTGCTGTTGCTGGATGGGCATTCGATTGCCTATCGCGCGTTCTTCGCGCTACCGGCGGAGAACTTCAAGACGGTGACGGGGCAGACCACCAACGCGGTGTACGGGTTCACCGCGATGCTGATCAACCTGCTGCGCGACGAGAAGCCGACGCACATCGCGACGGCGTTCGACGTATCCAGGAAGACCTTCCGCACCGAGGCGTACCCGGAGTACAAGGCGAACCGTTCGCAGACACCGGACGAGTTCCGCGGGCAGGTCGAACTCACCAAGGACGTGCTCGGCGCGATGGGCATCCCGGTGATGGCGATCGACGGCTTCGAGGCCGACGACCTCATCGCCACGCTCACCACGCAGGCCGTGGCGCAGGGCTTCCGGGTGCTGATCGTCTCCGGCGACCGCGACGCCATCCAGTTGGTCGACGAGAATGTGACGCTGCTCTACCCGCGCAAGGGCGTCTCCGACCTGACCCGCTTCACCCCCGACGAGGTGTTCGCGAAGTACGGTCTCACCCCCGCCCAGTACCCGGATTACGCGGCGCTGCGCGGCGACCCGAGCGACAACCTGCCCGGCATCCCCGGCGTGGGGGAGAAGACCGCGGCCAAGTGGATCCGCGAATACGGCGACCTGAACAGCCTGGTCGACAAGGTGGACGAGGTGAAGGGCAAGGTCGGCGAGGCACTGCGCGCCAACCTGAGCAGCGTCGTGCTGAACCGTCAGCTCACCGAGATGATCCGCGACGTGCCGCTGCCCTACACCCCCGATCAGCTGGCGCAGCAACCGTGGGACCGCAACAAGATTCACCAGCTCTTCGACGACCTGGAGTTCCGCGTGCTGCGGGACCGGCTGTTCGAGACCCTGGCCCCGAAGGAACCGGAGGCCGAGGCGGGCTTCGAGATCAGCGGCGGCGCACTGGAGGTCGGCGCGGTGGCCGGCTGGCTCGCCGAGCACGCGAAAGCCGGTGTCCGGCAGGGCGTCTCGATCGTCGGCTCCGGCACACCCGGCAATGGTGACGTGCGCGCGCTCGCCATCGCCGCCGCCGACGGCGAGAGCGGCTACATCGACGTCTCGATCCTGACCCCCGAAGACGAAGCGGCACTGGGCGCTTGGCTCGCCGACCCGGCCGTGCCGAAGGCGCTGCACGAGGCGAAGTCCGCCATGCACGCCCTGCGCGGCCGCGGCTGGACCCTCGGCGGTCTCACCAGCGACACCGCGCTCGCCGCGTACCTGGTCCGCCCCGGCCAGCGCAGCTTCAACCTCGACGACCTCTCCCTGCGCTACCTGCGCCGCGAGCTGCGCGCCGAGACCGACGAGACCCCGCAGCTGTCCCTGCTCGACGACGAGGACACCGTCGACGCCGAGGTCGCGCAGACCGAAATGCTGCGCGCCCGGGCCGTCGCCGACCTCGCCGACGCCCTCGACACCGAACTCCAGCAGATCGAATCCGTTCCGCTGCTGGAGGATATGGAACTGCCGCTGCTCAGCGTCCTCGCCAACCTGGAAGACGCGGGCATCGCGGTCGACACCGATCAGCTGGAGACGCTGCAACGCCAGTTCGCCGACAAGGTGACCGAGGCGGCCAACGCGGCCTACGAGGTGATCGGCAAGCAGATCAACCTCGGCTCGCCCAAGCAGCTGCAGGTCGTGCTGTTCGACGAGCTCGACATGCCGAAGACCAAGCGCACCAAGACCGGTTACACCACCGACGCCGACGCGCTGGAATCGCTGTTCGAGAAGACCGAGCACCCGTTCCTGCAACACCTGCTCGAGCACCGCGACGCGACCCGGCTGAAGGTGACCGTCGACGGCCTGCTGAAGTGCGTCGCCGACGACGGCCGCATCCACACCACGTTCAACCAGACCATCGCCGCCACCGGCCGGCTCTCCTCCACCGAGCCGAACCTGCAGAACATCCCGATCCGCACCGACACCGGCCGGCAGATCCGCGACACCTTCGTCGTCGGCGCCGGCTACCAGTCGCTGATGACCGCGGACTACAGCCAGATCGAAATGCGCATCATGGCGCACCTTTCCGAGGACGAGGCGCTGATCGAAGCGTTCAACTCCGGCGAAGATCTGCACACGTTCGTCGCGTCGAAGGCGTTCGACATCCCGATCGCCGAGGTCACCCCGGAACTGCGCCGCCGGATCAAGGCCATGTCCTACGGCCTCGCCTACGGTCTGAGTTCCTACGGTCTCGCGGCCCAGCTGAAGATCAGCACCACCGAGGCCAAAGAACAGATGGACGTCTACTTCGACCGTTTCGGCGGCATCCGCGACTACCTGTACGAGGTGGTCGAACAGGCCCGCAAGGTCGGCTACACCTCCACCCTCTTCGGCCGCCGCCGCTACCTCCCCGACCTCGACTCCAGCAACCGCCAACGCCGCGAAGCCGCCGAACGCATGGCGCTCAACGCCCCCATCCAGGGCACCGCCGCCGACATCATCAAGGTGGCAATGATCAACGTGCACAAGGCAATCCAAGAAGCCGGCCTCCGCTCCAAAATGCTCCTCCAAATCCACGACGAACTCCTCTTCGAGGTAGCCGAGGGCGAAAAGGAAACCCTCGAGTCCCTCGCCAAGGAACAAATGTCCGCCGCCATCCACCTCTCCGTCCCCCTGGACGTCTCCGTAGGCACCGGCCGCAGCTGGGACTCCGCCGCCCACTGACCCAGGTCCCTGCCGCGCGCCGACTAGTCCGGCGCGCGACAGGTCCGCCCTGAACTCCCGTCCACCGCAACCGCTCATCACGAACGGGACACAGTAGTGGCAAATCGCGAGTAGGCCCGCGGTGACGTCCCATTGGCGAGGGTGCCGAGTGATCGGCGCATGCGAACGGGACGTGGCCGTGTCGAATTGCGCGGAAGCCCGCAGTCATGTCCCGTTAGCGGCGGCCGTTCATCGTAAACGGGACCTGGTGGTGCTGGATTGCGAGTAGGCCCGCGGTGACGTCCCGTTGATGGTGGCTGTTGATCGTGAGCGGGACATGGTGGTGGCGGCTCGCGAGAAGGCCTGTCGTGATGCCCGATTCGTCGGGGGAGTTGAGCTGGGCATGCACGCCGACGTGACATTCGCTGGTCGAAAGTCGTGAGCCAGCCCGTCGACCGAGCGCGCCGGGCGACACATATGTGCGAACGGGACATGGCTGCACCGAAGGGTGTGGAAGTCCACGATGATGTCCCGTTACCTGCGGCCGCTAGTCCCGAGAGGGACATGGTGGTGGCAGATCGCGGGTTAGTCCGTCGTGATGTCCCGTTCGGGACGGCTGCTGATCGTGAGCGGGACGTGGTGGTGGTGATTGGTGGGTGGGTCTGTCTCGGTCTCTGGTTCGTGCGCGGCCGGGTGGTGGTTTGTGTGAACGGGGTGTAATGGCGGTGGAGCGTGAGGTGGCCTGTCGCCGATGTCTCATTCAAGAAGGCGCGCAGCCGCAGGTCCGCATTGAAGTCCCGTTGGTGACGGCCACTCACCTCGAAGGGGACATGGTGGTGGTGAATTGCGGGTATGCCCGCGGTGACGTCCCGTTCACGGCTGCCGCTCACAGTGAGTGGGACGTGATGGTGGCGGATTGCGGGTAAGTCCGTCGTGATGTCCCGCTCGTGGTGGCTGTTGGTCGCGAACGGGAGATGGCGGTGGCGCACCGTGGGGAGTCTGTCGTGATGTCTCGTTCGATGTCTGCTCATCGTTGGCGGAGGATGGTCGGGTGCCGGTGCCGATCGGGGGAGGGCGGCTATACCAGATCTGTTGATGTTCAGGGCATTCGAGATCGGTGGTGGGGTGGTGCGGGTCGAACCGGCGGGTAGGGGAGGGGTGTGCGAGCATCGGTCGCATGGCGATCTCTGTGGAGTCCATTGCTCATCTGCGTTTGACGGTGTGCGATATCGATCGGTCGCGGGCGTTCTACGAGAAGGTCTTCGGGTGGCCGGTGGCGCTGGAGATTCCGGCGGATGCCGATGAGGAGACACGGCAGCGTCTCGCGTTTCTGCATGGTGGGGTGATTTATCAGATGAAGCACGGGCTGATCGGGCTGCGGCCTGCGGGGAGTGATCCGTTCGACGAGAACAATGTCGGCTTGGACCATCTCGCCTTCTCCCTCGGATCCCTCGCCGAACTCGAAACCGCCGCAGCGCATCTCGACGCCTGCGAGGTGAAGCACGAGGACATCAAAGACATCGGCGTCAGCTACATCCTGGAGTTCCGCGACCCGGACAACATCGCCCTCGAACTGGTCGCGCGGAAGTAGAACTCAATTCTGCCGAGTCGGCCGGATAGTCAGATCGCCGATTTCGACGTCTTCGGGTTGGTCGATCGCGAAGGCGATGGCCCGTGCCACAGCCGCGGGGTCGATGCCGAGTTCGGCCATGTTCTGCCTGGCCTGCTCGAGCACCTCCGGATCATCGACGGCGTGATCGATCAGCTCGGTACGGACGTAGCCCGGGGAGATCGACGTCGTCCGCAGTACCCCGTCGGTGCTCTCTTGCCGCAATCCCTCGAGCAGAGTGCGGACCGCGTTCTTCGTCCCGGCGTACACCGCTTGCGTAGGAACGATTTTCAGCCCGGACGTCGAGATGACGGTGACCAGATGACCACTGCCCTGACGGCGGAAAACCGGTAGAGCCGCCGCGATCCCGTGCAGGATCCCCTTGACGTTCACATCGATCATCGCCGACCAGCCCTCGACATCCAGATCGGCAACCGGACTGATCTTGCTGATCCCGGCATTGCCCACCAACACGTCCAGTCGCCCGAAACGCTCGATGGCGAGACCGACGAGCGACCGAACGTCGTCCGGATCGGTGACATCCACGCGCGTCGCGACCGCCACACCCCCGTCCGCTTCGATCTGCGCCACCACCCGCTCCAGCCGATCGGTGCGCCGGGCTCCGAGCACAACGATCGCGCCGAGCGAGGCGAGATGACGGGCCGTCGCCTCACCGATTCCGCTACTGGCGCCAGTGATCGCAACAACCTTGCCTTCGATGGTCATCGAACGCCCTCCGACTAGAGTGGACACATGTCCGTTTACCCCGACGACCTTAGCGGACAAGTGTCCGCTTCTGTCAAGGGCGGCGAAACCCGCCGCTCAGACGCCCAACGCAACCGCGAACGAATCCTCGAGGCGGCCCGCGAACTCGTCCGCGAGCCAGGCGAACTGAAACTCAACGCCGTCGCAAAGGCCTGCGGAATCGGACAAGGCACCCTGTACCGGCACTTCCCGACTCGCGAGCACCTCCTCGCCGAGGTCTACCGCCGCGACGTAGAAGCCCTGGTCGAAGCGGCCCCGCACCTCCTGACAACCCACCAGCCAGTAGACGCTCTCGCCGAATGGTTCGACCGAGTCGCCACCTACGCCCGACTCAAACGCGACATCTTCGCCGCCGTCGAAGCCGCCACCTGGCAGGATCTCGCCGCCCACAGCCGCGGCCCCATCGGCGACGCAATAGAACTCCTCCTCGCCGCCGGCCGCGCCAACGGCACCATCCGCCCCGACGCCGAAGCCCGCGACATCATCATCCTCATCAGCTGGCTCTCCCGCCTAGACAACACCGAACTAGACACCCGAGCCCCCCGCCTCCTCTCGATCCTCATCAACGGCCTCCGCACCCCTCAATAACGCGAATTCCCCTGCGCGCCTGCCCTTTACCTGCGCCTGCTCGCCGAACTCGCGCGGCTCGCTCGCCCGACCCGTCCGGCTCACTGGCCTGGTCTGCTTGTCAGCCCCTGCCTGCGCGCGCAACCCCATTTGCTGGCTTGTTTGTTCGATCCGCCTGGCACGCTCGCCCGACTCACTCGGGCTTGTGCTCCGGTATACCCGTCCTGCTTCCCGCCTCCTGCAACCTATGCCACCCCAATCTCGCCCTATTACCCACTACCTCAAACGATTTCGGCAACCCGGTGCCTGGATAGCGGGCGAATGGAGTTGAGCGGCGATCAGCCACAGTGCCCCGTCAGCCCGGCAGTTGGGCACCCTCGGCGAAGTCCGTTGTGCGCGAGAGGTCGGCCCATTTCTCGATCTCGGCGTCCACGGCTGCACGGCCTGCTCGGACCAGTCGTAGTGCGTCGGAACCGAGGATGAGGTGAGCCGGTGGGTCTGCGGATTCGATCACCGAAAGTATCGCGGCCGCGGCCTTTTCCGGGTCTCCGAGCTGATTGCCATCGGCGGCCTGTCGGTGTGCGCGCACCGGATCCATCAGCTCGTCGTAGTCCGAGATCGAGCGTTCGGTGCGGACCATGGACCGGCCGGCCCAGTCGGTGCGGAACGACCCGGGCGCGACGGCCGTGACCTGGATGCCGAACCCCGCGACCTCCTTGCCGAGCGTCTCGAGGATTCCCTCCAGCGCGTACTTGCTTCCGTGGTAGTACGCCAGCCCGGGCACGGTCATGAGCCCACCCATGGAGGTGATCCCCAGAATGTGCCCTGAATGCCGGGCCCGCATGTGCGGCAGCACCGCCTGAATAGTCGCGACCGCGCCGAAAACATTGACCGCGAACTGGTTTCGCAGCTCGGCCATGGGTGATTCCTCGAACACCCCTTCATGCCCGTACCCGGCATTGGCGATGACGACGTCGATCGGGCCGACCGTGGACTCGATGTCGCCCACGGTGTCCAGGACCGCCTGGTCGTCGGTGACATCGAGAATCCGTGCGATCGCGCGGTCTGCATGCAGTGCTCGGAATGCCTCGGCATCGGCGGTGCGCCGAACGGTGCCCACCACGAGGTGGCCGTCCTGTATTGCCTTGCTTGCGATGGCCTGCCCGAATCCGGAGCTCACACCGGTGATGAGGAAGGTCTTGCCGGTTGTTCGATCAGTCATGCCACGGAATCTACACATCGATAGAAAAAATTGACATAGTGTAGAAAATAATTGCCTCGGGGTAGAGTGGATCGGTGCCCGAGACCACCCGCCGCCGAACCGCGCCCACCAAGGGCGACCAGCGCGAGCAAGCCATCCTCGACGCCGCCGAAGAACAGCTGCACACCATCGGTTTCGACCGGATGACGATCGAGACGATCACCAAGGCGGTGGGCATCACCCGGGGCGCGTTCTATTTCTATTTCGCCTCGAAGAACGCGGTCCTGGCCGCCCTCGTCGAACGAACCGTGACCACCCTCCGCGCGGAAGTCGACGCCGCCGACTCCTCCGGCGAACCGGCCGTCGCCCTGCGCCGCAGCATCGACCAGACCCGCGACATGTGGCGCGACCACGGCGATGTCATGCGTGCCGCCGTCGAACTCGCTCCGACCGTCGAGCCCATCGGCGAGAGCTGGCATTCGGCCGTCGCCGCCATCCGCGACACCACCCGCGCCATCGCCGAACGCGCCGGCCTCTCCGACAACGACAGCCCGACCGGCGCCCACGCCGTCACGACCGCACTCGTCTGGATGACCGAGCGGGCGTTCTACCAGGCGTCGAAGACCGGAAACTCGCTCGACGACACTGCGGCAACCCTCACCCATTTATGGCTCCACGCCCTGGGCCTTCGCGCCCAGTAGTTGCGTGCGAGCTGCCCGCCATCAACGATCGGTGCCGGGTTCGACACGCGGCCAACACATTCCGGCCACAGCGACCGGTTGCGTCTATCGGCGTGCGTTATGAATCAGGAGGACTCTTCGTAACAACTGGCGACGGCAGCGGCGCGGTTGCGCAGGGAGGCCCGTAACCATTGCGGCGCAAGGGCTTCCGCGTCCGTGGCGAGCTGCCACAGCGCCCACTCGGCGTGTCGCGGATCTTGGAAGGTGACCTCGAGCCGCAACTGGCCGTCGGCGTCGGTCTCCTCGGCGAGAACCGCCAGCGCGGTGCCCACGAGTTCCTCCCGCCGGGCCGGGTGCAACCGCACCAGCACGGTGACTTGATCCCCGCCGGACCGGAACCGCGTGCTGCGTTCCTGCCAGGCTTGCTCCAGATTCACCCGGTCCGGTCGCTCTGCGGGTTCCGCGAGTTCCTCGGCCGCCGAGATCCGGGACAGTCGGTAGGTGCGGTCCGCGCCTGATTTCGTGGCGAGCAAATATCCCTGATCCCGCACGGTAACCAGCCCGATCGGATCAACCTTGCGCCACTGCGGTTTCTGGTCCACCGCCGCGTACTGGATGCGCAACTTGTGCCCGGCGAACACCGCGCGCCGGACCTCGGCCAACACGGTGCCGGGCACCTCCTCGGCGCTCAGCCGGCGCGACAGCAGATCGGTCTCCGGGTCGATGAGCAATCGCTCGGCCACGTCGGCCGCGGTGGTCCGATAACTTTCCGGCAGCGCGTCCACCACCTTGAGCACCGCCGAAGCGAGCGCCGACCCGAGGCCGAAGGCCTGTGCACCGCGCCGTGATCCGGCGACCAGCAGGGCCAGCGCTTCGTCGTGATTCAGCCCGGTGAGCTCGGTCCGGAACCCGGGCAGCAGGGCGAAACCGCCGTGCCGGCCGCGTTCCGCGTAGACCGGGACACCGGCCGCGGACAGCGCCTCGATGTCGCGCAGCACCGTCCGCGTGGACACTTCCAGCTCGCGCGCCAGCGCGGCCGCGGACAGCCGGCCGTGCCGGCGCAGCAGCAACACCATCGAGACCAGCCGATCGGCGCGCATACAGAAAACCTTTGCAGAAATACACGACACAAGGTGTCGTGATTCGTTGACAGGCTTACCAGTATGACCAACAAGAAAGTGGCCACCGAGCCGAACGACCTGGGCAAGTTCTTCATCGAGCGAGCCAACGCGGGCGACGTCGACGGACTGGTGGCGTTGTACGAGCCGGACGCCGTGCTGGCGTTCCCGCCCGGCAGCCTCGCGACCGGACACGCAGAGATCCGCAAGGTGTACGAGCAGTTCGTCGCCGCCGCGCCGGTGCTCGAGCCCGGCAGACAGCATCCAGCGCTGGTGAGCGGCGACCTGGCCATGACCGCATCCACCCTGACCACCGGCGAGGTCACCGTCGAGATCGCCCGCCGCCAGCCGGATGGATCGTGGCTGTGGGCCACGGACCAGCCGTCACTCGTGCCGTAGCGGGGCGGCGGTGGGCCGGTCCGACCGAGCCCATCGCCGCGCTGTGCGGAGTATCGAGATGAGACGTATCGCGACGATCGGTGTCTACGGATTCACCGTCGAAGGTTTCCTGGAGGAACTCGCCACCGGGGGCGTGGAGTTGCTGCTGGACCTGCGCCAACGCCGCGGCGTACGCGGGCCCGAGTACTCCTGGGCGAACTCGGCCCGGCTCCAAAGCGCGCTGGCCGGGGCAGGTATCGGGTATCGACACATGAAGGAGTTGGCGCCGACGACGGAACTGCGTCACCTCCAGTACCGTGAGGACGACCGTCAAGGTGTAGGCAAGCGCAACCGCGTCGCGCTGGCGACCGAGTACGCCGAGCGCTACACCCGCGAAATCCTCGACCCTTACGACCTCGCCGCACTGGTGGCCGACCTGCCGAGCGGCTCGACGACCGCGCTCTTCTGCGTGGAATGCGATCCGGAGGCCTGTCACCGTTCGCTCGTCGCCGAGCGCCTGCACGCCGAGCACGGCCTGCCGGTGACGAACCTCCGCCCCGGCTGAGCTCGCCGGCGGTCGCGACGTTCAGCTTTGCCGAGAACGTCGAATCAGCAAGCCTGATGGGTGAATTCGCTCATGTGACTGCTCTGGACAGGTGCTATCGGGGCGGGTGGCTTGCGATCAGCAGGTGCCCCGCCACCAGTCCTACCGGCACCTCACGGTGGTTCACCGACAGCCCGGCACGTTCTAGTTCGGCGATGACCTCGGCGACCGGTCGCAGTCTGAATCCGTAAGGCGTGAACGGCAATTCGGCCATCGCGGCCGGGTCGCCGAGGCAGATGACCGCCCGGCCGGCGGGCCGGAGCACGCGCGCGAGTTCGGCGAATGCCTCGTCCAGATCAGCGATGAAGTAGATCGTGTTGACCGTGATGATGGCGTCGAGGCTGCTGTCGTCGAGTGGGAGGTCGTTCAGCGATCCCTCCAGCAGGCGCAACCTGCTGGAGTCGATTTCGCGGTGGAAACGGGATCGGGCGCGGGTCACCATGTCTGTCGAGATGTCGATCCCGTAGACGACACCTGTCGATCCGGCCCGGCCGAGCAGCAACCCCAGGCCTGCGCCACCGCCGAAGCCGATATCGGCGACGGTTTCGCCCGGGGTGATCGACGCAGCCTCGACCGCCGCGATCGCGTCCCGCCGGTTGGCGCGATTCAGCACAACCGCGACCACCTTTCCCAACAGGCCGTGGGGGTGGCCGAGCTGGCCGGCGAGGGCTGACATCACACGCGCTGCAATGGCGTTCACGCTCCGAATGCTACGTCGGTGTCGTGCGTCGGCTGGGTCATCGCACCCGGCGAGGTCGTCGCCGAGCATGCGTTCGGTGCACGCGGACCTGGTTCAGCTGCGAATGCCGAGAGTGCCGGTCCAGGTGGCGGTGTCGATGCCGGCGCGCTGTGCGAGTGCGAACATGGCGGCGAGGTCGTCGTCGGTGCGCGGTTCGTGATCGTCCTCGGGGTAGTGCTGCACCAGCAACCGCACCATCGCCCCGGCGAAGGACCGAAGCTCGTTCTCGGTGACAACTCCGCGCTCGGCGTCGTCGATGAATTGCGCACACAACTCGGGCAGTCCGTCGTCGCTGCCGTCGAACTCCAACTGTTCGGCGATCTCGCCCACCGCGCCCGCGCGGGTCGTCAAAGACGATATGCCGCAGTCGAGTCCGTCGTCGGCCAGGTCGTCCGGGTAACTCGCGCGGTGCCAGGCGCCCTCGTCGAACCAATAGATGCAGCCGACCATGTAGTCATCGATCAGACCTTGGAGATATTGCCGCGGAACCCATTCCGGTGCCCCGGCCAGCAGATCGATCGCAGGCTCGTACGACTTGACCTTGCTCGATTCGTCTTCCCCGACGAGTACGGCGCGACCGTCACCGAACCACTTCAGCACCCACCACGTGCAACCACAGTCATCCCAGTGCAATCCGTCGTCATCGATCCAATAACCCGACCGATGCTGCTGCGGCTCGAGCTCCTCGTCGCGGTCGAAGGTGGTGATCGCCACGGCTGCCCACCGCGCCCACAGCACGCGCGCGTCCGGCATATCCTCCGGACGCCCGGGCCGGTGCAGCTTCCCCACTGTTGTTCTCCTGATTCTCGCGAACGTCCGCCTCGGCTGGGCGTCCGGAAGTCGCTACCAGCCGACCGGCTGATTGATAGCGATCAGGTTTCCGTCGACGGCTTCGAGCACGGCGAGGCGGTTGCCGGGTAGATCGACGATGCCGGTCTCCGGATCGCCGTTGACGATCGGTGCGGTACCGATCTCGGCGAGCGATCCGTCGGCGATCTCGCCCAGCGCCTTGGCACCGAGGGCCACCATCGCGGCGTGCGTCGCCGCGATGTCGACCACGGTCCAGAACGGCAGCGGATGGCGCACCCACGGTTTGGCCGACAGCGCGAGGCCGATCGCGTACATCGCATAGTCCTCGGTGCGAAAGACGGGCTCGGCGCCGAGCATCGCCGTGAACGCCGTAACGCTCGCGTCCAGATCCGCAGTGGGGTAGACGACGTTGGCGAAGGCGGTGGGTGTGTTCACGGGAACTCCTTCTGGCCGAGCAGAGCTCGATGGTGGCGGGCAACTTCGGCGATCAATGTATCGGCACCCTCCGACACGCGAGGTCGACCTGGTGTGGGGGTGCGGTCGCAAGGATCTGGGTTTCCTGTTTGCCGACACCTCGATTGCCTGGTCGCCGTGGCTCCGCTACGCCGCTCGCCGTCGCACAAAGCGAAGCGTGCGGTTACGGGGAGGAGAGCCTCATTTCGTAGCGCGGAGCTTCTGACCGTAGGTCCACTGGATCATCCCGACGCGACGAGTGCCTACCTCGCCGAGTTCGAAACCCTTTACGATGTCGGCGATTTCGGTGGCGCCGAAGAATCGTGCACCGCCGGCACCGGGTAGGTAGCGTCCGATCAGTTCGAGCGGGCCGGTGCGCACGGTGGGTACCAGCACGGCGAGGTAGCCGCCTGGTCGGAGGACGCGGATCATCTCGCCCAGCGCGGCGACCGGATCGGGGATCAGTTGTAGTCCGGCTATGCAGGTCACCGCATCGATGGTGTTGTCGCGCAGGGGGAGTCGCTGGGCGTCGGCGCGCAGGAACGCGATGTTGTCGGCGTGGTGCTGGTGGGCGGCGCGGGTGAGCATCGATTCGGAAATGTCGACGCCGAGGGAGAGTCCGGTCGGACCCACGGTGTGGGCGAGTGCGGCGGTGATTTCTCCTGGGCCGCAGCCGATGTCGAGTACCGTGTGGCCGGGCTGGAGGTGCAGCCGTTCGGCCGGTGATTGCAGGATGCCGAAGGCGCGCCGGGCGGTTGTCGCGGCGTGGTCGAACAGGGACGCGCCTATGCGTGAGCTCCACAGCGACTGCACGATGCCGGTGTTGACGCCTTGGTCGTCGGCTGGTTGCGGGCCGAGTAGGTCGAGGTAGCCGTGTGGAGCGGTGGGAGCGGTCGGCGGATCGGTGAGCAGCGGCAGAACTCGTTGCGTGGCAGGTGAAATGGTGACGCGCATGCGGTCATCTCCTGGGGGGTGATCGGTGCCGCCTCGCATCTTGCGCGGCGATGCCGACGGTGGGATCCGTGGCGTGGATACCCGGACACTAAGTCGAGGCCATTCCGCGCGTCCAAGACCAGTTGCGCCATAAGCTCATTCGACTTCGGACATGAGGCGAGGTCGGGGCTTTGCCGATACGACGTGTCGGGGTCGTACGTCCAAAATGGTTGGCCGACAGCACTTCCCTCGCACCCGTTGGTTCGGCGAACGCACTTTGTCGGTGGCGGATGTTAGCGTCGGCCTACCCGGCAAGGTCGGTTGATGACCGCCCTCGCCACGTCGTCGGAGATGGGGGTAGAACATGACTTCAACCAGGCATGACGGAGACTCCTGGGACCTCGCGTCCAGCGTCGGCGCGACCGCCACCATGGCCGCGGCGGCCCGGGCGATCGCGACCCGCGCGGATCGTGCGCTCATCGACGACCCGTTCGCCGAACCGCTGGTCCGGGCGGTCGGTGTCGACCTCCTGACCCAGTTGGCCAGCGGCGAGGTGCCTCCCGGCGACTTGGTCGAACAGGTGTGGATCGATGTGGCCAAGGTGCGCACCAAGTTCTACGACGAGTTCTTCCTCGATGCGACGAACGCGGGCATCACTCAGGTCGTGATCCTGGCCTCGGGGTTGGATTCCCGCGCGTACCGGCTGTCTTGGCCGGCCTGGACCGTGGTGTACGAGGTCGACCAACCGCCGGTCATCGAATTCAAGACCCGCGCACTGGCCGAGTTGGGCGCTGCGCCGACCGCCGACCGGAGGGTGGCTGCGGTCGATCTGCGTGACGATTGGCCTGCCACACTGCGCGCCGCCGGATTCGACTCGGCGCGGCCGACCGCCTGGAGCGCCGAGGGCCTGCTGGGCTATCTGCCGCCCGAAGCACAGGATCGGCTGCTGGACACCATCACTCGGCTCAGTGCGCCGGGCAGCCGGGTCGCCACGGAAAGCAAACCCAACCCGCAACCGGGTCAGGAAGACCAGACGAAGGAACGCCTGCACCGCATCTCCGAACGCTGGCGGGCGAACAATTTCGATACCGACATGGCGCGGCTGCGATATTACGGCGAGCGCAATGAGGCAGCTCCGTACCTAGCCGACCGGGGCTGGGTGCTGAATGGAATCACAATCCGAGACCTGTTGGCCACCAACGCTCTTCAACCCCTGAAGGGTGACGACCTACGCATGGGCGACATGCTCTACGTCAGCGGAGTGCTCGACAAGTAGCCCGCGATCACGCATCTCCCGCCGCGCCCACTTTCTCCACCCGAGAGTTCACCGCCGTGACGTGCTTGCCGTCGTGATTTTCGGTGCGTAGTCGAGGGAGAGGGCGACCGTCGCGATCGACGAGGGTCGAGTGGGGTTCACCGGCGCTGAACGCGTGCCGTTCGCCCCACTGACGCAACGCCACGACGACGGTGAACAGGTCCTGCCCGGCTGCGGTGAGTTCGTAGCTGTGCCGCTTGCCGCCCGGGGCGGTGCTCGTGCTGAGGATGCCGTGGTCGACCAGCTTGCGCAGGCGGTCGGTGAGGATGTTGCGAGCGATCCCGAGCCGCTGCTGGAAGTCGGTGAAGGTCGCCGCGCCGTCCATGGCGTCACGCACGATCAGCAGGCTCCACCGGTCGCCGACGAGGTCGACGGTGCGCGCGACCGGGCAGGTGGGATCGGTCCAATCGCGGCCGGAACCGAGTGTGGTTGTCATGCGCCTCCGCCCGATTGGTTGCAATTCGAAACTATTATGCCCTACGCTCAAATGGTTGCATTTTGCTACTAATTCTGGAGGTTCGATGGCGGCGACCGTCACGAGATCGCAGCGATTCGTGCTGGCACTGGTGTGCGCGGCGGCTGTGTCGACGATCTATGCGATCCAGCCGGTATTGCAGGCGGCGGGTGGCGGCCTCGGGTTGGCGCGCGGGTCGCTGGGCTGGTTGGTCGCTGCCGGGCAGGTCGGCTATTTCGCCGGTCTCGTGCTGCTGGTTCCGCTCGGCGACGTGCTGAATCGGCGTCGGCTCATCGCCGGGCATCTGATGCTCACCGCGGTGGGCGCCGTTATCGTGGCGGTTGCTCCGAACGGTGCCATCGCGGTGATCGGCCTGGCGATCGCGGGTCTGTTCGCGGTCGTGGTGCAGGTGACTGTCGCCTATGTCGCCGCCGTTTCCGTGCCGAACGAGCGCGGCCGCAATATCGGCGCGGTGACCTCCGGTGTGGTGATCGGAATCCTCGGCGTCCGTGTTCTTGCCGGCGTCCTGGGTGACACCGTGGGCTGGCGGGTCGTCTACGCGCTGCTTGCCGTGCTCTGCGTGGTGCTGGCCCTCATCGTCCGCACGACGCTCGACACGGACCCGAGAACTCCCGGCGCAAAGTACGTGCAGGTGTTGGCATCGATGGGGCGGCTCGTCCGCACCGATCGCTTGTTCCTGAACCGAGGACTGATCACCTTCTTCCTGTTCGCGTCCTTCGGCACGCTCTGGAGCGGGCTCGCCCTGCCGCTCGGCACCGATCCCTGGAACCTCGGCACCACGCAGATCGGGCTGTTCGGTGTGGTCGGCCTGGCCGGAGCGCTCGGCGCCGCCCGCGCCGGACGATGGGCGGATTCCGGTCGCGCACAAGCGATTACCGGTACCGCGCTGGTGATACTCACCGGCTCATGGCTACTCATAGCCCGGACCGAACCGACCCTGTGGCTGCTCATCATCGGCATCATCGTGCTCGACTTCGCCGTCCAGGCAGTGCATGTCAGTAGCCAGCACCTGCTGACCGCTGCCCACCCCGACCACGCCAGCAGTGTCATCGGCGCCTACATGGCCTTCTACTCGCTCGGATCCGCGCTCGGCGCGATCACCACCACCTGGGCATACAGCAATTGGGGGTGGCCGGCCGCCTGCTGGATCGGCGCGGGCTACGCACTGTCCGCGCTGGTCCTGTGGGGACTGGGACAGGTCACTCGACTCGGTGTCGCGAGTTCGCCTGTCCCGCAACCGGAGTGCCGCGACATTGCGACCGCTGCGGTGGAGGGCTGACTGCTCGTTCGGTGGTTCTACTTCTCGGGAGGCTGGTCGAAAGTGACGGTGATGTCCTCGAAGTCTTTGTTGCGCTGAGCCTGTGCCTGATCGGTGTAAGTGCGTCGATCCCCGCTGGTGAGGTTGACGTTCTCGGTGAACGGCGACAGCAGCGCCCGCGGATAAAGCCGGTCGACCCGCACGACGTTGATCTCCACGCACAGCACCACCGAGCACGAGGCCAGATAGAGAAACCCCAGGAGGCCGAGCACCACCGCGAACACCCCGTTGGTATCCGAGGATTGGCTCACCACCTGGCCGACATAGAGCGAGCCGAACCGCTGCAACAACTGCCACGCGACGGCGGCGGCAACCGCGCCGGGAGCGATCTGCCGCCAGCTCAGGGATCGCACCGTCGCCCATTTGAACACCATCGCGAACAACCCGGCGTTGACCACCACCGAGGCGAGCAACACCAGCCAGGCAAACCCGAACCCGATCCGCCACGCGGCGCCGATCTGCGACAACACCGTCGATCCGAGGATCAGCGGACCGACGATCAGCAGTCCGATCAGCCCGCGAACCCGCACCATGAACGGATTCGGCCGCTGGTTGACCGGCACCGCCCACGCAACATTCATCGCGTTCTGGATCGCCACCGACACCCCGAGACCACCGAACGCCGCAACGGCGATTCCGGCGATCAGCCCGGCGGTGCCGCCGCTGAGCCGTTCCGGCCGGCTGATCTGATCGCCGATCACCGGAAACTGACTCAACGCCGAATCGAGAATCCGCTGCTGAAGATGCGGGTCGGCCTTCAGCAGCACGCTGAGCACCGTCGTCAGAATCAGCAGCAGCGGAAACAGCGACACGAACGCGTAATAGGTGATCAAGGCGGCAAGGTACCCACCCTGATCGTCGACGAACTTGTAGATCACCGCCAGCGGAAACCCCACCCCGCGATGCCGTTGCTGGAAACTATCGACCCTGGCGACCAATCCGACTACTCATCCCTCGCTCGACTGTCCAGTGCCTGCAGGCTCGTATGGCTACCCGCAGTGAAGATTGTTGAGATGCTTGGTGTTCGACCGAGAGCTCCTGGTCGCGACGCAGTCGTAGATGGTAACGACGTCGAGATCGGTCAGCCCGACTCGTCTCGCTATACCCACACCGGCACCCCCTGAAAACGAGGGACGGATGCCGCGCAGCAGGATCCCCTTCGAGGTCGGTGGTCGGTCTCCTCGGCCCTGGCGGGTTCGCGCGGAAGCGGAGAATCCGAGGATCAACGACGATCATTGCGACACTCGAGCATCGGGTACTGGGAAGGGTGATCTTGTGACGGCCGAACGTCCGACCGACGAACAACTACGGCAATGGCTGTACGACGCCGAATACGACTGGGATGTCGAGGACTCCGACCAGCCGGCACCGTCGAACACCTTCCCGGTCTACTACGACGACGCCTACCACGAGACCCTCGCAGCCCTGTTCCGTGAGCTGCTGGAGCATCGCCGGAAAGCACGCAGAGACCAACTCGTCGAGGAAGCCGTGAACAACCCCGATCCCTCCGCAGCCGGCCGTGCCGCAGTCGAACTGCAGATACTGACCGGAGAAAGCTACTCAGCACCGATGGACGGATCGACTCCATGAGCGGCGGCAATCAAGGCCGTCTGTGGTGCGTCGTCGACCACTGCCGAAAGCGTCCGGTGGGGACGGAACCTGCTCTGCTGGGAGGAGATCGACGCCTTGTCTCGTAGGTGGTTGGTCGTGATCGGTGCCTGCGCGCTCATCGCGGTCATCGTTGTCGTCGTCATGGTCACCCGTTCTCGCGACAGCGACCCGGTGCCCGGCACGCCAGAACCGACGTTGTGGATCGAATCCGAATTCGGTTAGTGCTCGGGTTGCCTCAGGGAGAGTGCCTGGCGGCGAGCGCGCGCCAGTCGATTTGCCGGCAGGCGGGTGGCCTGTGACAGCACTGCCTGCCTCGCGCGCGGGATGGCAGAATGCCAAGCGTGACCGGCGATATCACGATCGACGACGTGCGCGCGGCGGCGCACCGCCTGGCCGGTGTCGCGCACCGGACGCCGGTGCTTACCTCCCGGGTACTGAACGAGCGGGTCGGGGCGGAGGTATTTCTCAAGTGCGAGAATTTCCAGCGGGTCGGCGCGTTCAAGTTCCGTGGCGCGTACAACGCGATCTCTCAACTGACTACCGAACAGCTCGCGCGCGGCGTCGTGGCTTGGTCGTCTGGCAACCACGCTCAGGCGGTTGCGCTGTCCGCACGGCTGCTGGGCACCTCGGCAGTCATCGTGATGCCGGCGGACGCGCCCGCTTCGAAGCTGGCTGCCACCAAGGAATATGGGGCCGAGATCGTCCTCTATGACCGGTACACGCAGGATCGGACCGCGCTCGGCGAGGCCTTGGCTGCCGAACGCGGCCTGACTGCCATTCCGCCGTTCGATGACTTTCGGGTGATGGCCGGACAGGGCACCGTGGCGTTGGAGCTCATCGAGGAGACCGGGCCGTTGACCACCTTCCTCGCCCCGATCGGCGGTGGCGGGCTGATGGCGGGCTGCGCCACCGCGGCGACCGCGCTTTCTCCGGGCATCCGGATCATCGGCGTCGAACCCGTCGACGGCGACGACACCAAGCGTTCGCTCGAAGCCGGTCACCGGGTTCGAATCCCGGTGCCACGCACCATTGCCGACGCACAGGCCGCCGAAATCCCGGGCGAACTCACGTTCGCGGTCAACCGCAGGCTGGTGGACGAGATCGCCGTGGTGACCGACGAGCAGTTGGTGGCGGCGATGTCCTTTCTGTTCGACACGATGAAGATCGTCGCCGAGCCGACCGGAGCCGCCGGTGTCGCCGCGATGCTGGCGGGCCGGGTCCAGCTCGCCGGCGCTCGGGTCGGCGTCGTCATCTCCGGCGGCAATATCAGCGCATCGCGGTTCGCGGGACTGATAAGCGGCAGTGGTACCCAGGAGTCGTCCGGGTAGTGCAGTCCTCGGCAGCCGGGCCGCTTGGCCTGCGAATTCCCGCGCTGCGCAGGCGATTTGACTTAGCGATCTCCGCCGCGTAATTTATTCCAAGTCAGAGCGACACGGACACCGACCCG